>NZ_KE161033.1 GCF_000412335.2 Cedecea davisae DSM 4568 | reverse complement strand
TTTGTCGTCATGAATGTCATTTTTGGGTTTCGCTGAATAGCCAGAATTTCAGATATTATGTCACTAATGATGGATAGCCTTTGAATCAATAATTATATTCAGATAAATGTTTTTTAATGGAGGGAAAATATATCGCTTTCAGATGAAGAAATGCAGGGTGTGCTACTTCTTCGGTCCATAATAAATTATACTTCCGGCTACCGATTTCACCGTAAGTAATACACTCAGCCCAGGGGGTGCCTCCTGCCATCATTTAATATTCCATGCATATCATTTTCTGCATTTGAATACCCTTCGTCATGCGTTATTAAATAATAGCATCCTATACACATGCAGGATGCGGTATGGACGGACGGCGTCAGCATACATGCTGTCGCTTATCAAAGAGCAGAATAACGCCCCTTCACTGGTTAAAGGAATAAAATGACTACTTCATCAGATATTATCCAGACCCTCACGGGTAAAACCAAAACCCTCGGATATGATGCAGTCGTGGCTTACGACCGTGATAAAATTAACCACCTTCTTGAACAGCAGTATGTCAGCAAACGTGCCGACGGCACCCATCTGCCGCCCGTTAGCTGGTCCAACAGCAAGGAC
>NZ_KE161031.1 GCF_000412335.2 Cedecea davisae DSM 4568 | reverse complement strand
TGCTTGCCGTGGAAGAAAAGCATGTCAGCCGCCGCATTCAGTCTCTGCTGAAGGATGAAAATAATCAGCTCAAAGTCGATGATGCGGCAAAGATTGTGGGTTGCTGGAAAGCACTGGCAAAGCAGGGACTGGCGGGGGCAGATGGCGTTCACCCTGATGCGATGAAACGGGCTGTTGCGTTCTGTCAGGTGATAGAAAAAGACTTTCGCGGAAAGACGCATAAGGTCAGTTCTAAACTGATCACTGAAATGTTCGGAGCAGTGGTTGAGGCTTATCAGGCCTCCGAGATCGAACTTCTCAGGGAAACCGCACCGGATAAGGCGATTGACCCATCATTAAAACTTCAGTGTCAGGTGAAGCACGTTGACGGCAGCATGAATGCCACTGAGAAAAAATCCAAAATTGAATGGCTGAAAGCGGACACGGATGAAAATGTCTGCCGGATATTGTCTAACGTCCGTTGTTTATCTGAAGGCGTGGATGTGCCTTCTCTGGATGCGGTGTTGTTTTTAACGCCGAGAAGCTCTCAGGTGGATGTGGTGCAGTCTGTCGGACGTGTGATGCGGCGTGCTGAAGGTAAGGAGCTGGGCTACGTCATTCTGCCGGTTGTCATTCCCGCCGGAGAAGAGCCGGAGAATGCGTTGAACAATAATCAGGCTTACCGTGTTGTCTGGCAGGTGCTGAATGCACTCAGGGCGCATGATGACCGCTTTGATGCCATGATCAACAAGCTGGAGTTTAACGGTAAAGATACCGGCAGAATGGAAGTGATCGCGGTAGCCGATAAAGTGGTGAAGAAAACCAAACGGCAGACGAAAAAATCTGAGATAGCAGGAAAAGCGCGTAAAAGCAGTGGCATTGGTTCAGCCGTGAGCCCCGCTCCTGAACAGTTTGATATTGAGTTTTCCGTTGGTGAGATTGAGCGCGCCCTGTACGCAAAAATCGTTAAAAAATGCGGTAACCGGCATCACTGGGAGGACTGGGCAAACGACATTGCTAAAATTGCCCGTACCCATATCGACCGCATTCGGGGCATTCTCGAAAATCCGGGGAATAAAATAGAAATCAGTGCCTTCAGGGCATTTGCCGATGAACTGCGTGATGATCTGAATAACAGTGTTTCCGACGATGAAATCATTGAAATGCTGGCACAGCATCTGATAACCAAGCCGGTCTTTGATGCCCTGTTTGCCGATTACAATTTTACCGACCATAACCCGATGAGTATGGCGATGCAGAACGTGCTTAACACGTTACAGGAGCATCATCTCGAAAAAGAAGCCAGCACGCTGAACAGCTTCTATGAGTCGGTAAAAATGCGTGCAGACGGCATTACCACCGCAGAAGGTAAACAGCAGATTATCGTACAGTTGTACGATAAGTTTTTCAGAAACGCGTTCCCGAGAATGACTGAGCGTCTGGGAATTGTGTATACGCCTGTTGAGGTGGTTGATTTTATTATTCACAGCGTGAATGACGTGCTGAAAAAGGAGTTCGGACAAACACTCGCCGACAAAGGTGTGCATATTCTTGACCCATTCACCGGAACCGGTACGTTTATCACCCGCCTGCTGCAAAGTGGTCTTATCCCGTCAGATAAACTGGCTTACAAGTTTAAAAATGAAATCCATGCCAACGAAATCGTCTTGTTAGCCTATTACATTGCCGCCATTAATATTGAGGCGGTGTATCACAGCATCACGGAAGAATCAGAGTACACGCCATTTGAAGGGATTTGTCTGACTGACACCTTTGAAATGTATGAGAAAGATGACCTGGTCAGTGAGGTTTTGGTTGATAACAGTGAACGCCGTAAGCGTCAAAAAGCGCTGGATATTCGAGTCATTGTCGGGAATCCTCCATACTCAGCTGGTCAGGGCTCTGCGAATGACAACAACGCAAATATATCTTACCCTGGCTTAGATAAAAGAATTAAAGATACATATGCTTTAAACTCCAAGGCAACGTCAACAAAAAATCTGATGGATTCTTATATTCGAGCTATTCGATGGGCAAGTGACCGCGTTGGTGAGCAAGGCGTAATTGGATTTATAACCAATGCTGGCTATATTGACTCAAATTCAACTGATGGGCTCAGGAAGTGCTTAATTGATGAGTTTAGTTCAATATATGTATTTCACTTGCAAGGTAATTCAAGAAGGAGTTCTGGCGAGTTAGCGAAAAAAGAGGGGGCTGGGATTTTTGAAATAAGAACACCAGTTGCTATCACTATTTTAGTGAAAAACAGAGAGAGGAAAAGCAAAGGGGAACTGAAGTTCTTTAAAATAGGAGACTATTTGTCGCGAGAGGAGAAATTAGAATTTATCTCAAAAGTTTCAAGTGTTGATGGTGCTGAAATTAAAAGTAAGTGGGAATCGATTGTTCCTGACTCATATAACGATTGGGTTAACCAAAGGGATGATAGTTTCTATGAATTTATTGAGATTGGAAATAAAAAAAATAAAAAAAGCACATCTTTGTTTTTAAATTATTCGCTGGGTGTAGGAACTAACAGGGATGCTTGGGTTTATCAAAGTAGTAGATCAAAGCTAGTTGATAATATTAATAGAACGATTTCATTTTACAATGAGAACTTGTCATCAGGAGTGGAGCCTATTTTTGATGTAAAATCAATAAGTTGGTCAAGTAGTCTCATATCAGCGTTTTCTAGTGGGAAAAAAATAAAATTCGAGCCTTTAAATATTAGGGAATCACTATATAGGCCATTCCAGAAACAATGGCTCTACTTTGGTGGTGGGTTAACGCATCGAGTCGGTCAATTTCCAAAGATATTTCCAATTGGTGGTGATAATTTAATAATAGCAGTTACAGGTCTTGGCGGTAAGAAAGGTTTTTCAGTATTAATTTCAAACTGCCTTATGGATCTTAATCTTATGGATGCAGGTTCTCAGTGTTTTCCTCTTTATTTGTATGATGATGAAAGTTCATTGAGTGATGATGTTGGTTTTTTAAATGCAACTGAGAAAAAAAGAAAGTATGGTATAAGTGATGAAGGGTTAAATTATTTCAGCAGCCACCTTAATGATATGGCCATCACTAAGGAGGATGTTTTTTACTATCTTTATGGGCTTTTACACAGCCAAGATTACCGTAATCGTTATAGTGACAATCTAACTAAAGAACTGCCAAGAATACCATGTGTAAAGAATATAAATGATTTTTGGGCTTTTTCTGATGCTGGTCGCAAATTAGCCGGGTATCATTTGAACTATGAAACAGTTGAGCCATATAAAGCGAATATTGATACAGGGCTTATTAGTTATTCTCAATTAGGAAAAGACGATTTTTATGTCGAGAAGATGAAGTTCGCCAAAAAAGGTGAAAAAGATACGGTCATCTATAACAATAAAATTCGCATAAAAAACATTCCAACTGAAGCCTATGACTACGTTGTGAATGGCAAGCCAGCTCTTGAATGGGTGATGGAGCGGCAAGGTGTCTCTACTCATAAAGATAGCGGTATTGTGAATGATGCTAATGACTGGGCAGTTGAAACAATGAATAACCCTAGATACCCACTAGAGCTATTCCTGAGAATTATCACTGTCAGCCTGGAAACTCAGAAAATCGTCAATAGCCTGCCTAAATTAGATATCTAATCGATAGGTGTGCAGGATGGAAAAACCATCCTGCACAATTTTGATGATTTTCATGAATCCTGTCGTTTTTAACATAATGGATCTTGCGCGCACCGCCCGAACACCACTCGCCACAAAAAACCGCCGGAACGTCCAAAAGTACGGGTTTTGCTGCCCGCAAACGGGCTGTTCTGGTGTTGCTAGTTTGTTATCAGAATCGCAGATCCGGTTTCAGTCGGTTTGCCGGCTGAAAACGCTATTTCTTCCAGAATTGCCATGATTTTTTCACCACATGAGGTGTCACTGGTTCCGATGTATTCGGCAGTTTAGACTCGATTAGCAGCAAAGCATGTTTGAGATCCTCATTGCGTTTGTCTTTTTCATCGAGTAGTAGCTCTTTCTCACGCAGCAATGCCTTTACGAGTTCTATTTCAGCTTTTAAGGCATAGTTTTCATGTAGCAAATTCTGGTCAGGTAACTGCACAAAATCGCCTGCCAAATGCTGCACAGTACTGCCTGATTGTTCACTGCCAACCTGCTGACCAGTAAATGATCCGAAAACACGTAGAAGCTCTGATGTGTCTAGTTTTGAAGCACCACCGCTATCTGTGCACTTGGTCAGTTTTCCCTGCTTAATGTATGACTGTACTGTTGTGCGGCTTTTTCCAGTTAGTCTGGCTGCTTCGCTTATTGATACTAAAGCCATAGATACCTCAGTTCCGTCCGTACTTAGCTAAAATTTTCTCTAGCGTGGCTCGTTGTTTTTGAGTCAGCCATGTAAATGAGCCGTTGAGATCATACTTACTCTGCATGTCACTCAGGAATTTAGCTTCAAATCCAGTAAGTTGTATTTTCGCAGTTAAAGCATCATGTAATGTTGTTTTTAGCCCCTCATGCAGACGATTTTCAGGCGTTAAACGGATTGAGTTATCTTCTTTTTTTGATATTGGTTCTTTTGCTAGCTCAGTCACAAGGTCAATTTGTTTATCCAGTTCAACTTGGAAGATCAGCGTATCAGCAGGACGACCGCGCTTATCAATAGATAGTTTTATATTGCTATAGGTATTTAAATCTTTTGAAATTGGTTTTAAAACCCAATGATTTAGTAATTTATATTCTGGGTAGCTTTTTTCTAACATTAGCATGAATTTAAACTCATCAATGCTTATTGAAATATTGGCTTTATGTGTTTTTCTTTGCGTTAGTTCTTTTAGCAGCCATTCATAAATGCGCATTGAGTATTTATTTTCAAAGGACTTAACATGCTCGAGGTTGTATTTAATGAATCTCTTTAGGTGAAATAGTAATGGGATTATATATTTACTAAAAACTAAAGTTACCTCTTGTGTTTCCCTATTGAACTCTGCATATTCAGCCCAATTAAAAACACGCATAGATACAGCACCTGTTGGATATATTAATTCAATAGACCGCTTAAATAACTCTCGTGTTGATGTATTTAATCGCCCCCACGCATTCTCATAACTTATCCCCATAAATGAAGAATATTCGGAGCATGAAAATTTAACCGTTCGTTCAGTTTCATCTGGTGTTTCTAATGTAGGGTTTAGCTTTGCAACACAAAACAGGATTAGTTTCGTTTCGTGCTCTGTTAGGTCATAACGACTAACCGCAAGCTCGTTTGCTTTGAATACTACCAATTCAGCCATGACTAAAACCATTGGTTGTGATTTTAAAACAACATAACCCTTCCGATTGGTTATGTCAATTTCATTGTCATAACCTTTTATGTGGTTGTGTGGATTACCTAATTTTCACTTAACCTTTTGAAAGGAGATCCTAATTTTTGCTTAACCTTTCCTAATTTTCACTTAACCTTTCATGTATTTTTTACTTATAAAACAAAACATTAAAATCACTAGAATAAAGAAAGAATAAAAAAGATAAAAAAGAATAGATCCCAGCTTTGTGGATAACTAACCGCCAGTGCCAGTTGAGCGATATGATAAAAGGATGTCGCAAACAGCGTTTGCTCCTCCAAAAAACATACCTTCAAACACGAAAGAATGAGGTAGCACCCTCGCAAGCTCGGGCAAATCGCTGAATATTCCTTTTGTCTCCGACCATCAGGCACCTGAGTCGCTGTCTTTTTCGTGACATTCAGTTCGCTGCGCTCACGGCTCTGGCAGTGAATGGGGGTAAATGGCACTACAGGCGCCTTTTATGGATTCATGCAAGGAAATCTACCCATGACACAAGAAAAGCCCGTCACGGGCTTCTCAGGGCGTTTTATGGCGGGTCTGCTATGCGGTGCTGTCAGACTTCTTGCTGTTCAGCAGTTCCTGACCTCTGATTTTCCAGTCTGACCACTTCGGATTATCCCTCGACAGGTCATTCAGACTGGCTAATGCACCCAGCAAGGCAGCGGTATCATCAACAGGCTTCCCCGTCTGGCTGTCAACCAGACCCGCCAGGATAAGCAGTCCGGCTGACTGGTACAGCGCATGGTCACGGGCTTTACGGGCGGCTCTGGCTTCTGCCCGTTTTTCGGCCTGTATCAGATTCATGACTTTTGCTCTGGCTTCCTGCGCTTTTTCTGCTGCCTGTTCAGCCTTCATCAGCAGGGACAGCGTTTTGATATCCTGCGCTGTTTTATCCGCTTTATCCGTCAGTATCAGCATGAGTTTCTGCTGTTCATTCGGCGACTTTAAGCCGCGAATGTACTGCACTCTGTCTGCTGCCCATTTTTCCTGTTTTTCGCTTTTAGCCATGACTGTTTTATCCTCTGAATGTTGATGTGGAAATTATGGTCAGGAATGGCGGCCGAGGTCAAATGCAGGTAGAATCACTGATAAGCTTTTTATTATCAGTGCGCACTTAGACGTTTCTTCACTTCGTTCAGAAACGGTGCGCGCCTTCAGCGGGATAAAACACGATGGCATCTTATCATCTCAGCGTAAAAACCGGCGGGAAAGGCAGTGCCTCTCCCCATGCCGATTACATTTCGCGTGATGGAAAGTATGCCCGTGAAAAAGACTCCGACCTTGAGCATAAGGAGTCCGGCAATATGCCTGCGTGGGCAGCGCATAAACCGTCCGAGTTCTGGAAAGCCGCTGACACGTCTGAACGTGCCAACGGCTGTACCTACCGTGAAATCGAGATTGCCCTGCCGCGTGAGTTAAAACCCGAACAACGTCTTGAGCTTGTCCGCGATTTTGTCCAACAGGAAATTGGCGACCGCCATGCCTATCAGTTCGCTATCCATAATCCGAAAGCAGCGATAGCCGGTGGCGAGCAGCCCCACGCCCATATCATGTTCTCTGAACGCATTAATGACGGTATTCACCGTGACCCTGAGCAGTATTTTAAACGGGCTAACACCAAAGAGCCGGAGCGCGGTGGCGCAAAAAAGGCACGTTTCGGGGAAACACCGACCGAACGCAAAGAATACCTTGTTGCCCAGCGGGAACGCTGGGCTGACCTCCAGAATAAGCACCTTGAACGGTATCAGCACGCTGACCGGGTTGATTCCCGTTCCCTGAAGGC
The DNA here is from genome assembly GCF_000412335.2 of Cedecea davisae DSM 4568. GTDB lineage: Bacteria > Pseudomonadota > Gammaproteobacteria > Enterobacterales > Enterobacteriaceae > Cedecea > Cedecea davisae. The sequence continues at coordinate 2,475 of NZ_KE161031.1, read as the reverse complement.
GCAGGGCATTGACCGTGAGCCTGAGCGGCATCTGGGCGCGGGTCAGGTTCAGCGGTTCGATACTGAACAGTTACAGTCCATTCTTGCGCGCAGGGAAGCGGAAAGACAGGCGCAGCAGTCCCGTGATGAACGGGACTGCGTCATTGATGTTACCACCTCGCTGCGGGAAGCCATCCACGAACGGGATGATGCGTCCGTTAAGCCGGCGCAGCAACCTGAGCCGGAAGTCGCTGCCGGCATCACCTTCGATTTTGAAAAAGAGCCTGACAAGCTGAACGCACTGGTCAGTGATGCCATGAAGGACGTACAGGAAGAAATCGATCTTCAGTCCCTTGTTAACAATGCGATGGCGGAGTTCCAGGGGATACATCAGGAGATGGAAAGGCAGAGAGAGCGCGAACGTCTGGCGGAAAAACAGCGTCAGCAGGAGAAAGAACGACAGCGACTCGCCGAACAGATACGACAGAAGCCGGATAAAGGCTGGTCATTCTCACGATAGACAGGATTTTGTATGAGCGACGAAATTAAACAAATTGCCGCCCTTATCGGGCATCATCAGGCGCTGGAAAAGCGTGTTACTTCTCTGACAGAACAGTTTCAGGCCGCCTCATCACAATTACAGCAGCAAAGTGAAACGCTGAGCAGGGTCATTCGTGAGCTGGACAGCGCGTCCGGTAATATGACTGACACCGTCAGGAAATCGGTGAGTTCCGCGCTCACTCAGGTTGAGAAAGAACTGAAACAAGCCGGATTAGCACAGCAGAAACCGGCGACAGAAGCGCTGAATCAGGCTGCCGATACGGCGAAAGCGATGATCCATGAAATGCGTCGTGAGATGTCACGCTATACGTGGAAATCCGCGATTTATCTTGTACTGACGATATTCTTCGTCCTGGCTTCCTGCGTGACGGCATTTACGTGGTTTATGAATGACGGGTATAGCCAGATTGCTGAAATGCAGAGGATGGAAGCGGTCTGGCAAAAGAAAGCCCCGCTGGCTGACATATCGCGCTGTGACGGAAAGCCCTGCGTTAAGGTGGACACTCGCACTACGTATGGTGATAAAGGGGATAAAGAGAATACCTGGATGATTATTAAGAAATAACATCATAGAGCACAGAACGCTGTGCGTCGATCTCCGGCGGAGAAAGCATTAATTAAACGTGTCGGGGGGATCTGATAACCCCAGCAAATAAAGGACATTAAGGATATCAACGATGAATGCACTTTCTGCATTGCTGACAAAAATTGAACAGGCTTCACCAACACAGCGGGACAAAGGTACAACCTTTGAAAACCTTTGTGTGCAGTATTTCCTCCATGAACCTAAATATGCCGAGCTGTACAGTGACGTGCTGAGCTATGGCGGATGGGTTTCTCAGTACGGTGAAACCGTTGGGATCACGAAGAAAAAAGATGATGGCATTGATTTGGTCGCCGTAACCAAAACGGGGGAGTTTCATGCTATCCAGTGCAAAAACTACAATCAGACTAAAATCGCCAAAAAGGATATTGATAGTTTTCTGGCTGCCTCCGATAAAACGTATTTTACGCTCCGCTATATCGTTGCCTCTACGGATAACTGGACGGAGGAAGCTAAAAATATGCTGCGGGACAAGGCCGTTCCTGTCACTGCGTTAAGCCTGACAGACCTTGAGCAAAGCGCACTGGACTGGTCACAATTCGATTTTGATCCGGCCTACAAACCGGTGATGAAAGCAAAAAAACAACTCCGACCTCATCAGACTCCCGCGCTTGAAGCCGTGAAAAGAGGGCTGACGACTGCCGACCGCGGCAAGCTTATTATGGCGTGCGGCACAGGGAAAACCTTCACCTCGCTGCGTATCGCTGAAGCGGTTGCCGGACGGGGGAAAACCGTACTGTTCCTTGTGCCCAGTCTGGCATTGTTGAGTCAGACGCTGGATGAATGGACACAGGATACGCTGATAGACCTGCGCTGTTTTGCTGTCTGCTCTGACAGTGATGTGGGTAAGAAAAACCATGATGACAATGTCGTTGTTGGTATCAGCGACCTGAAATATCCGGCGACCACGAATGCGAACAGCCTCGTCAAAGCGTTTAATCAGCCTGATATCTTCGGCAGTGATAAGCCGCCTTATATGAACGTGGTGTTTTCTACCTACCACTCTGTTGAGGTCATCCATCAGGCGCAAAAACTGGGTTTTCCTGCATTTGATTTCATCATTTGTGATGAAGCTCACCGGACCACAGGTGCGACCTTTGAAGGGGATGATGAGTCCGCCTTTGTTCGTATTCACGACAATGCCTATATTGCCGGTCAAAAACGCCTGTACATGACCGCGACCCCACGAATTTTTGGAGATGATGCGAAAGAGACTGAGGGAGTTACCCTATGCTCAATGGATGACAAAAGTCTTTATGGGGATGATTTGTATGTCATTACCTTCTCTAAAGCCGTCCAGTTGGGCATTTTGTGTGATTACAAAGTTATTG
>NZ_KE161030.1:4793893-4876800 GCF_000412335.2 Cedecea davisae DSM 4568 | reverse complement strand
CTACTTTCTCAGTAGCGCGGGGTGTGCATATTACGCTTTCCCGCTGCGTAGTCAAGCATTTATTTCTCGCTTCACTCCGCCTGACACGCCGCTTTGCAAGCCGTTGTTCCGTGTCAGTGGAGGCGCATTATAGGGAGTTCTTCGGCGGTGACAAGGGTTTATTTAAAAAAACTTTCTGACCGCATTCTTTTTCGCCAACTCGCTTATTTACAACGCTATTTGGTGTTTAACTGTTCAATTTCATGGGCAAAACGGGCGACTTGCTGCCAATCCGTATAAACCACTTCTTTACTGGTATCCGTTTCACCGTCGGTCATTTTCATAATTAAGCGAATCATGAAGCGGTCCAGCCAGCCGTAACGTGGATAACGCAGCGCACCGGCAAACACAGCACAATGATCGGGACGCCAGACCGAGTTGAGCAAGAACTTACGCGTATAAGAGTTGGTTTGCGGGGAACGCTTCTCCGGCTTACGCGCAACCAGGTTTACAGAGAAGAATGCGCTGGCACGTTGATTAAGCTGCTGCTGGTATTTCTTAACGAAGGAATCAACCGAGGAGTGGAAATGCCCATAGCGAATGGAAGCCCCAATCACCACTCGATCATAATTAGCCCAGGCGATATCGTCGCAGCGATGTAGATTCACCACATCACTGTCTACACCCAGCTCTTTCAGCTCGGATGCTATATAAGAAGCAATCTCACGAGTTTGACCATCTCGGGTCGAAAACAGAATTAAGGTTTTCACACAGGCTCCGGTTACTCTCGCCAGAATGTAGGCGTGAACAGAACTAACAAGGTAAAGACTTCAAGACGACCAAACAGCATATTCACGATCAGTATCCATTTGGCAACGGGATTCATGCTGGCGAAGTTATCGGCCACCACCCCAAGGCCAGGCCCCAGGTTGTTGAGGGTTGCCGCAACAGAAGCAAACGCGGAGAAGTCATCGACCCCGGTGGCAATAATCGCCAGCATGCTGACGATGAAGACCAGCGCATAAGCGGAGAAGAAGCCCCACACCGCTTCAAGAATACGCTCCGGCAACGCACGGTTACCCAGCTTAATACTGTAAACCGCATTCGGGTGCACCAGCCTTTTCAACTCGCGGTTACCCTGTTTGAACAGTAGAAGAATACGGATAACTTTCAGGCCGCCGCCGGTAGAGCCTGCGCAGCCGCCGATAAACGCGGAACAAAGCAGCAACACCGGCAAGAATAGAGGCCAGCGGGCAATACTGTCTGTGGTAAAGCCCGCCGTTGTCGCCATTGAAACAACCTGGAAGAAGGCCTGATTTAGCGTTTGCAGCGCTGACTGGTAAGTATTGTGGAACCACAGCACCAGAGTACAAACCAATACCAGCGTTAACTGCACGCCGATGAACATGCGGAATTCGGGATCACGCCAGTACACTTTCAGGCTGCGTCCGCTGAGTAAAGAGAAGTGCAGGCCGTAGTTACAGCCGGATATCAGCAGGAAGATAGCGATGATGGTATTAATCGTCGGGCTATTAAAGTAGCCGACGCTGGCATCATGAGTAGAGAAGCCGCCGATAGCGATAGTGGAGAAGCTGTGGCCGATGGCATCAAATGCGGGCATTCCCGCGAACCAAAGCGCCAGCGCGCAGGCAACCGTCAGCAAGACATAAATCAGCCACAGCGTTTTCGCCGTCTCGGCAATACGCGGGCGCATCTTATTATCTTTCAGCGGCCCCGGCATTTCCGCCCGGTAAAGCTGCATCCCCCCGACGCCGAGGATAGGCAGGATTGCCACAGCCAGGACGATGATCCCCATCCCACCGAACCACTGCAACATCTGACGGTAAAAAAGAATCGCGTGAGGTAAGGAGTCCAGGCCCACCAGCGTCGTCGCACCGGTCGTCGTCAACCCGGAAAAGGACTCGAAGAATGCATCGGTCACCGTCAGGTTTGGCCGCTCGGAAAAGATAAACGGCAGCGACCCCACGCTTCCCAGCACGGTCCAGAATAGGACGACTATAAGGAAGCCCTCCCGCGGTTTGAGCTCCCCCTTCTCCCGCCGGTTAGGCCACCACAGCAGGGAGCCGATAACGAGGGCGACAAAAAACGTCTGAGTAAAGGCGCGGCCGGCACCATCGCGATAGATCAGAGCCACTAAGCCGGGAAGTATCATGGTTCCGGAAAAGAGGATAACCAACAGGCCAACGATTCGGGTTATGGCGCGAAAATGCATTTCAGCCGTTTCCTTAAATATCTATAAATAACGAGGGGGGATTATTGTTCAAACGGCAATAAATGCAATGCGCCACGGCTAAAATCAGTCAGCCGTGCGCCGAAGGTCGCCACCTGGTTTTGCGGCAGAGCAACGCGCAACGCAATGGAAGCCTGGAAGTCACTTTCGACAATGACTCCTTCGAACTGCTTGAGCAAAGCTTCAACGCCCGCCAGATGCGAATAGTCGCACTGCAAAGTATATTCGGTCAGCGGTACTTTGAGCACCACCGGCAGCTGATTTAGCGCCAACTGCACGCCGCCTCCATAGGCCCTGACCAGGCCGCCAGTGCCTAGCTTGACCCCGCCATAATAGCGCACGACTACCGCTGTTATTTCACCAATGCCTTTGCCCATCAGCTGCGCCAGGATAGGTTTCCCCGCCGTTCCGGCAGGCTCGCCGTCATCGGAAAACCCCAGCTGTTGCGAATCATCCGGCGCCCCCGCCACCCAGGCCCAACAGTGATGCCGGGCATCCGGGTGTTCGGCGCGTACTTTCTCTACGAATGCTTTAGCCGCTATAACCCCGTCGGTATGCGCGACAAGGGTAATAAAACGGCTTTTTTTGATTTCCTCGCTGACCGTTACTGGCTCAGCGGGGATTGGCCAGCTTTCCATTACGCGAGCTTCAGATTACGCGTCATGTTTTCGGTGCTGTTTTCATAGATAACAACGTTATCTTCGATGCGGATGCCGCCAAACGGCTTCAGCGCTTCGATGCGCTTCCAGTCGAAGTGCTTGCTGTACTTCCCTTCGCGCCATGGAGCCAGCAGGGACTCGATGAAATAGAGACCAGGCTCAATGGTCAACACCATGCGCGGTTCCAGCACGCGGGTACAACGCAGGTAAGGGTGTTGGGTTGGCGCAGCAAGATGTGTCCCGGTGTCGTCCTGCATAAACCCGGCGACATCATGCACCTGCAGACCCAGCGGATGGCCAATACCGTGCGGCATAAACGGACTGGTAATACCGGCTTCCAGCATGGCTTCTTCGCTAATATCGTTCACCAGTTTATGGCGACGCAGGATCTTAGCAAGGCGTTGATGGAACTGGATGTGGTAGTCGGTATAGCGCACGCCGGACTTCATGGTGTCGATAAGCGCCAGTTGCTCGGTATTAACGTCTTTGATCAGCTGTGCAAAGTCGCTGTCGGCGTGAGTGGTCCAGGTGCGCGTCAGATCGGCAGCATACCCGTTGTACTCTGCTCCAGCATCCAGCAGGAAGCTGCGTGACTCAGCGGGAGCACGGTGATCCAGTTTTGTGTAGTGCAGTACCGCCGCGTGCTCATTTAGCGCAACGATGTTGCCGTAAGGCACATCGATATCGCGGTGGCCGGTCGCCGTCAGGTAAGCACTATTGATATCAAACTCGCTCATCCCGGACAGGAATGCCTCATGGGCTGCCCGGTGGCCGACAACCGCCGTTTTCTGAGCTTCCCGCATACACGCCAGTTCGTAGTCAGTTTTATAGGCGCGGTAATAATGCAGGTAGTCGATCGCCCCTTTCGGGTTGATGTTGGCAGCGGCAATATCAAGCTGCAAAGCGCGCTCAGGCACCGGGCCAATATAACCGATGTTGCCACGAGCGGCCGGCAGCTGGCTGCCAATACCGTCGGCTTTAGGCAACGCAATGACGTCGATATCGTCGGTCCAGAAGGATTCCGGCAGCGGCTCTACGTTATGCCAGTAGTCCACCGGCAGATAGAACCACAGCTTCGGCTTATTCACGCCATCCACCAGCAGCCAGCAGTTAGGAACCTGCGTTACCGGAACCCAGGCTTTAAACTGCGGGTTAACTTTAAACGGATAGGCATGGTCATCGAGGAAGACGTTGAACAGCTCCCCGGAATGAATAAGTAATGCATCAAGGTTAAAACGCGCCAGAACGTTACGGGTACGCTCCTGCAGAGTTGCCACATGATCTTTATACAGCGCGGCCAGTGATTCCATAATTTACCCTTCTGTTTTTTTTTACCTGTTCGCCACGCATCTTAGCACACCGGTAAAACAGCCGAGTTATTTCCGCCACCTGTGATCCTGTTTGCAAATATTTAAACAGAAATTTGCATTTCATTAACATCAATTCCACACTCCGCTTCATCTGGTACGACCAGATCCCATTGTTGGATTCAGGAGACTGACATGCTCTACCAAGGTGAAACCCTACATCTCGACTGGCTGGAAGACGGCATCGCCGAACTGGTGTTCGATGCTCCCGGCTCCGTCAACAAGCTGGACACGGCAACCGTCGCCAGCCTCGGCGAAGCGCTGGCCGTGCTTGAAAAGCAGCCAAACCTCAAAGGTCTGCTGCTAAGCTCAAGCAAATCCGCCTTTATCGTCGGCGCTGATATTACCGAATTTTTATCGCTGTTCCTGGTCCCTGCCGAACAGCTGACCCACTGGCTGCAATTCGCTAATAGCGTGTTTAACCGACTGGAAGATTTGCCGGTTCCGACCATCGCCGCCGTGAACGGCTACGCGCTGGGCGGCGGATGCGAATGTGTGCTGGCGACCGACTTCCGCCTGGCGACGCCGGATACCCGCATCGGCCTGCCGGAAACTAAACTCGGGATCATGCCGGGCTTTGGCGGTTCCGTTCGCCTGCCGCGCCTTCTGGGTGCAGACAGCGCGCTCGAGATAATCACCGCCGGTAAAGATGTCGGTGCAGTAGAAGCGCAAAAAATCGGCTTGGTCGACGGTATCGTTAAAAACGAAAAACTGCGTGATGGCGCCCTCACCATTCTGCGCCAGGCTATTAAAGGCGAGCTGGACTGGAAGGCTCGCCGTGCGCCAAAACTTGAGCCGCTGCACTTAAGCAAAATCGAAGCCGGTATGAGCTTCACCATCGCCAAAGGCATGGTTGCACGGATTGCCGGGAAGCATTATCCGGCCCCGATGACCGCGGTAAAAACTATCGAAGCAGCCGCTGGTTTGGGCCGCGACGAAGCGCTAAAACTTGAAACCCAAAGCTTCGTCCCGCTGGCTCGTTCTAACGAAGCCCGCGCGCTGGTCGGCATTTTCCTTAATGACCAGTTCGTTAAAAGCCAGGCGAAAAAGCTGACCAAAGATATCGAAACACCTATGCACGCCGCGGTGCTGGGTGCCGGAATTATGGGCGGCGGCATTGCTTATCAGTCGGCCTGGAAAGGCGTGCCGGTGTTAATGAAGGATATTAATGAGAAGTCTCTGGCTCTGGGCATCAACGAAGCGGGCAAGCTGCTGAACAAACAGCTGGAACGCGGCAAAATTGACGGCCTGAAGCTGGCTCAAATCATCGCGACTATTCAGCCAACGCTGGAGTACGCAGGGTTCGACCGCGTGGATGTTGTGGTAGAAGCGGTTGTAGAAAACCCGAAAGTGAAAAAAGCGGTGCTGGCCGAGACCGAAGATAAAGTTCGTGCCGATACCGTCCTGGCTTCAAACACCTCGACCATTCCAATCAGCGAACTGGCAAGCGCCCTGAAACGCCCGGAAAACTTCTGCGGTATGCATTTCTTTAACCCGGTTCACCGTATGCCGCTGGTTGAAGTCATTCGCGGAGAGAAGACCTCAGAAGCGACCGTCGCTAAAGTCGTGGCATGGGCAAGTAAAATGGGCAAAACCCCGATTGTGGTTAACGACTGCCCGGGCTTCTTTGTTAACCGCGTTCTGTTCCCATACTTTGCAGGCTTTAGCCAGCTGCTGCGCGACGGCGCTGACTTCCGCCAAATCGACAAGGTCATGGAGAAACAGTTTGGCTGGCCAATGGGCCCGGCTTATCTGCTGGACGTTGTCGGGATTGATACCGCACACCACGCACAGGCAGTCATGGCAGCCGGTTTCCCGCAGCGCATGAGCAAAGATTACCGTGACGCCATTGACGTACTGTTCGACGCCGGGCGCTACGGGCAGAAAACCCAGCATGGCTTCTACCGCTTTAAAGAAGACAGCAAAGGTAAACCGCGTAAAGAGCAGGACGAAACCGTTGATAGCCTGCTGGCGGAAGTCAGCCAGCCGAAGCGCAGCTTTACCGATGAAGAGATTGTCGCCCGCATGATGATCCCAATGGTTAACGAAGTTGTGCGCTGCCTTGAGGAAGGCGTTATCGCCAGCCCGGCAGAAGCCGATATGGCTCTGGTTTACGGCCTTGGCTTCCCTCCGTTCCACGGCGGCGCATTCCGCTGGCTGGATACCCTGGGCAGTGCGAAATATTTCGATATGGCGCAGCAATATGAAAACCTCGGCCCGCTGTATGCCGTGCCTGAGGGCCTGAAAGCGAAAGCTTCACGCAATGAGCCGTACTATCCCCCGGTCGAGCCAGCCCGCCCGGCCAGTGACCTGAAAAGCGCCTGAGGAGTGATTATGGAAAAGGTTGTTATTGTTGATGCCATCCGTACGCCGATGGGCCGCTCCAAAGGAGGCGCGTTCCGCAACGTGCGTGCCGAGGATCTGTCGGCGCATCTGATGCGCAGTATTCTTTCCCGCAACCCAGCTCTGGAAGCTGCGGCGCTGGATGACATCTATTGGGGCTGCGTGCAGCAAACCCTGGAGCAGGGCTTCAATATTGCCCGTAATGCTTCACTGCTGGCTGAAATCCCGCATTCGGTTCCCGCTGTGACGGTAAACCGCCTTTGCGGCTCCTCAATGCAGGCGCTGCACGACGCGGCACGCATGATCCAAACCGGCGACGCGCATGCCTGTCTGATTGGCGGCGTAGAGCATATGGGCCATGTGCCGATGAGCCACGGCGTTGACTTCCACCCGGGCATGAGCCGCAACGTTGCTAAGGCCGCCGGAATGATGGGCCTGACGGCTGAAATGCTCTCCCGCCTGCACGGTATCAGCCGTGAAATGCAGGATCAGTTTGCCGCTCGCTCTCACCAGCGCGCCTGGGCCGCCACCGAAGCAGGCCATTTCAAAAACGAAATCATGCCTACCACTGGCCACGATGCCGACGGCGTGCTGAAACGCTATGACTTCGACGAGGTTATCCGCCCGGAAACCACCGTCGAAGGTCTTGCCGCGCTGAAGCCAGCGTTTGATCCGGTCAACGGCACCGTCACCGCAGGGACTTCGTCAGCATTATCCGACGGGGCCTCGGCCATGCTGCTGATGAGCGAATCGCGCGCTAAAGAACTGGGGCTGAAAATCCGCGCTCGCGTCCGTTCCATGGCGGTGGTCGGCTGTGACCCATCCATTATGGGCTATGGTCCGGTCCCGGCATCAAGACTGGCGCTGAAAAAAGCTGGGCTAACCGCCCAGGACATCGACCTGTTTGAGATGAACGAAGCCTTTGCCGCGCAGATCCTTCCGTGCATTAAAGATCTGGGGCTGATGGATAAGATCGACGAGAAGATTAACCTGAACGGCGGGGCTATTGCTCTGGGTCACCCGCTGGGCTGCTCCGGTTCACGTATCAGCACGACGCTGATAAACCTGATGGAGCGCCGCGATGCGCAGTTTGGCCTTGCGACCATGTGTATTGGTCTGGGTCAGGGCATCGCAACCGTGTTTGAACGCGTTTAATAAAAAACTTAGCCGAGTTTAGTTGCCGTGTTTCCCGCCTGTCAGGGGCGGGTTTTTTTATGGTGCAGAAATAAAAAAACCACCGACGAAGCGGTGGCTTAGCTTACCTGCGGCCTATCTCAGATAAACGAGAAAGCATCACCAAACATGTGTTCAGCCAGCGCACAGCGCTCATTGCAGAACAGTTCACGGGCGATTTTTGCCATCTCAAAACGGCCAGCAATATAAATATCGTGCCCGCTTAGTGAATCGTAGTCCTGCATCACCGCGGTCAGAACCGTGCCGCTGCGGCCACGCCAGCCTTCTTCAGGCTGCTCAACCACCGCCTCAACGCGCAGGTTCTCATGCTTGAGCGTCAGCCCCTCAAGCTCGGACAAGTCATAAAGATGCTTCTCTTCACGCCCGCCCCAGTAGATAGCAATTTCACGCTGCGGATTACGGGCCAGCGCCGTCAGCAGAATAGAGCGAACGTAGGAGAAACCGGTGCCACCGGCAATCAGGATCAGCGGCCGGCTTTCATCTTCCCGCAGCCAGGCATCACCGTGGGGCATATCTACCAGGATTTCCTGCTGCTTCAGAATACGTTCCATCACCGCCATGGCGTAGAGGTTGAGTTCAGATGCACCGATATGCAGCTCGATAAACTCATGTTCGCTCGGCGTGGATGCCATAGAGAACGGGCGCTTGTCCCGCTCGTCCATCACCACCATCAAATACTGCCCGGCCTGGAATGAGAATTCTGCTTCCGGCAGCAATCGAACGCGATATACCGTATCGGTTATCGCTTCTACCGAGGTCACTTTACAGCTTAAGGTTGTCATGCGTCCCCTCTGTCGGGTCAATAAAGCTATACCGTATAGACTGCCGCTCAGGCGTCTTTGTGTTTATCAAAAATAGCCAGTTCATCCCAGATGGCGTCGATGCGAGCGCAAACTTCGGCATCTTTTTTAATTGGACGTCCCCATTCACGCTGGGTTTCCCCTGGCCATTTATTGGTGGCATCCAGTCCCATTTTTGAGCCAAGCCCGGAAACCGGCGAGGCAAAATCCAGATAATCTATTGGTGTGTTATCAATCAGTACCGTATCACGGGAGGGGTCCATACGCGTAGTGATAGCCCAGATAACATCATTCCAGTCGCGGGCGTTAACATCGTCATCGCAGACGATAACGAATTTGGTGTACATAAACTGGCGCAGGAATGACCAGACGCCCATCATGACTCGCTTGGCATGCCCGGCATACTGTTTCTTAATCGTCACCACCGCCAGGCGATAAGAGCAGCCTTCAGGGGGCAGATAGAAGTCGATAATTTCCGGGAACTGCTTTTGCAAAATAGGAACCAGTACTTCATTCAGCGCCACGCCTAAGACCGCAGGTTCATCCGGCGGACGCCCGGTATAGGTCGAATGATAAATCGCATCCTGACGCTGGGTAATATGCGTCACGGTAAACACCGGGAAGCTATCCACTTCATTGTAGTAGCCCGTGTGGTCCCCGTAAGGCCCTTCAGGCGCCATTTCACCCGGCTCAATATAGCCCTCGAGCACGATTTCCGCACCTGCAGGCACCTCAAGATCGTTAGAAATACATTTAACGACCTCGGTTTTAGTCCCACGCAGCAAACCGGCAAAGGCATATTCAGAAAGCGTATCAGGCACCGGCGTAACCGCACCAAGAATCGTTGCGGGGTCTGCCCCGAGAGCGACAGATACCGGGAAACGCTCGCCTGGGTGTGCTTCGCACCACTCCTGGAAGTCCAGCGCGCCGCCGCGATGAGATAACCAGCGCATGATCAGCTTATTTTTACCAATCAGCTGCTGGCGATAAATGCCCAGATTTTGCCGCTCTTTATGCGGGCCGCGGGTAACCGTCAGGCCCCAGGTAATCAGCGGGGCAACATCCTCCGGCCAGCAGCGCATAATAGGAATGCGGTTCAGGTCAACTTCATCGCCTTCCCAAACCTGCTCCTGGCAAGGCGCGTTGCGCAGCCGTTTGGTCGGCATATTTAAAACTTGCTTAAACTGAGGGAGTTTATCGAACAGATCGCGGAAGCCTTTCGGCGGCTCCGGCTCTTTGAGAAACGCCAGAAGTTTTCCCACTTCACGTAACGCAGAAACATCATCCTGCCCCATGCCCATCGCCACCCGTTTTGGCGTGCCAAACAGGTTGCAGAGCACCGGCATGTCGTAGCCCTTCGGGTTTTCAAACAGCAGCGCCGGGCCGCCCGCCCGCAAAGTGCGATCGGCAATCTCGGTCATTTCCAGGTTCGGATCGACAGGCAATGCGATACGTTTGAGTTCGCCCTGCTGCTCGAGCAGCGCAAGAAATTCGCGTAGGTCGTGGTATTTCATGCAATTTATCATGACGTCGGATTTTGCCGCCATTATACGGACTTCACTGCCGCCATGCTGTATTTTTGTTAAATTAGCGTGAAACCGCCGCAGGTCGCCACCGACAGCCAGGTTATACTAATGTCGTCTATCTCTGCGCGGGACGTTTTGTTATTCTGGCGCGCTTGAGCGGGTGGAAAGAGAAATTATGGAATCCTGGTATCTTCTGTACTGTAAACGAGGCCAATTGCTGCGTGCGAAAGAACATCTTGAGCGCCAGGAGGTGAATTGCCTTACTCCAATGATCACGCTGGAAAAAATGGTGCGTGGCAAAAGAACTGCGGTCAGTGAGCCTTTGTTCCCCAACTATCTTTTTGTCGAATTCGACCCCGAATCTATTCATACCACCACGGTCCATTCGACCCGTGGCGTCAGCCATTTTGTTCGCTTTGGCGCACAGCCGGCAACGGTGCCTGAAAAGGTTATCTGTGAGCTGATGCATTACCAGGCGGACAATATCACCGACCCGGAAACGCCGTATCCCGGCGACAGCGTGGTGATTACCGAGGGGGCTTTCGAAGGGTTGCAGGCGATTTTTGCCGAGCCGGACGGGGAAGCTCGCTCCATGCTGCTGCTTAACCTGCTGAATAAACAGGTACGGCAAAGCGTACGTAATACCGACTTCCGCAAGGTTTAACAGTAAAAAGGCCAGCATATGCTGGCCTTGTTGTTTCTAGCGCTGCATCTGCTCGTCGTGCAGCCACTGGGCGACACGCTTTGAGAAGTAGGTCAGCACACCATCGGCTCCGGCACGCTTAAAGCACATCAGGGATTCCAGAATAGCGGGCTTCTCTGCCAGCCAGCCGTTCTGAATTGCCGCCATATGCATCGCGTATTCACCGGAAACCTGGTAGGCAAAAGTCGGTACGCCGAAGGTATCTTTTACGCGGCGCACCACGTCCAGATACGGCATCCCCGGCTTAACCATCACCATATCGGCCCCTTCCTGCAGATCCTGCGCCACTTCCTGCAGCGCTTCATCTCCGTTGGCCGGATCCATCTGGTAAGTCTTTTTATTGCCCCCCTTCAGGTTACCCGAAGAACCAATAGCATCGCGGAACGGACCGTAATAGCAGGAGGCGTATTTCGCGGCATAAGACATAATCTGGGTGTTAACGAAGCCGTCGGCTTCCAACCGATCGCGAATGGCGCCGATACGCCCGTCCATCATGTCGCTTGGCGCAACAATCTCCGCACCGGCTTCCGCGTGGGAAAGCGCCTGGCGCACCAGAATTTCACGGGTCACGTCGTTAATGACATAACCGTCGGCATCAATTACGCCGTCCTGGCCATGAGTGGTGTACGGGTCGAGCGCTACGTCGGTCAGCAGTCCCAGTTCCGGCACCGCATCTTTCAGCGCACGAACGGCACGCTGTACCAGCCCGTTCGGGTTGTACGCTTCCTCGGCATGCAGTGATTTACCGTCGCTTTCAATAACCGGGAACAGGGAGAGCACAGGCACCCCCAGCTTCGCTACCGCTTCAGCTTCTTTCAACAGCTGGTCGATGGTCATGCGATACACGCCCGGCATCGACGGCACTTCCTGCTGCTGATTGTGGCCTTCCATGACAAACACAGGGTAGATCAGGTCGTTTACCGTTAGCTGATTTTCGGCCACCAGGCGGCGGCTGAAGTCATGGCGGCGTACGCGGCGCATACGGCGGCCGGGAAACGTACCTGGAAATGCATAGCTCATTTAACTTTCTCCTGGTTAAAACCCAGTCGGAATAACCGACGAGCATTGTCATCTGTTACCTGCGCGAGCCAGGCCGGATCTTCACCGCGCCACTCGGCTACCTTATTCAGGATATGGGGCAGATAACAGGGTTCGTTGCGGCGGGACGCAGGTTTTGGTTGTAGATCCCGGGGCAACAAATAGGGAGCATCGGTCTCCAGCAGCAGTTGCTGGGCCGGAATAATCGGCAGCAGTTCGCGCAGCGCCAGGCCACGCCGTTCATCACAGACCCAGCCGGTGATACCGATAAATAGCCCGCGCAGCAGGCAATCACGCGCCTCTGCTTCGGTGCCTGTAAAACAGTGCAGCACGACGCCGGGCAGCTGTTCGAGCCACGGGTCAAGCAGGGCAAGAAAGCGCTCGTGGGCATCGCGACAGTGCAAAAATACCGGCATCATCAATTCTGCGGCCAGCGCAAGCTGAGCGGTAAAAGCACGCTCTTGCTCGGCAGGCGTAGAAAAGTTGCGGTTAAAGTCCAGGCCGCATTCACCTATCGCGACTACCTGAGGCGCCGCGGCCAGCCTGCGAAGAGACTCTGCGGTGCTGTCCTGCCACTGGCTGGCATCATGCGGATGCACGCCCGCCGTGGACCAGCAGTTGTCATACTGCTGCGCCATAAGCAGCGCCTGTTCGCTTTCGTGGAGGTTCGTTCCGGTCAGCATCATGCCGCTCAGGCCAGCCTGCTTCGCGCGGGCAACCACTTCAGCATGGTCTTTTGCAAACTGCGAGCTGGTAAGGTTTACGCCGATATCAAACATTTGTCCCTCCAAACGACAACCGCCCCTGAGGGCGGCTTTTAATCATTACTCTTTTTCAGAGCGCTCGTCTTCAACTTCAGGCTCGTCTTCTTCGCCTTGCCCCCGGCCTTTGCCGACGTAGAAACGAGAGAAGAACACGCCTACTTCAAACAGGCAGTACATCGGGATAGCCAGCAGCGTTTGCGAGAACACGTCCGGAGGCGTTAACAGCATCCCGACAACAAAAGCGCCAACCAGAATATAAGGACGCTTCTGCTTGAGAGATTCCGGCGTAGTAATGCCCATCCAGCACAGCAGGATTATTGCTACCGGGACTTCAAACGCGACGCCAAACGCCATAAACAGCGCCATGACAAAATCGAGGTATTTAGTGATGTCCGTTGACACCACCACCCCTATCGGCGCGGTTTTGGTCAGGAAGCCGAAGGCCAGCGGGAAGACCACGAAATAGGCAAAAGCGATGCCGATATAAAACAGCAGCGTGCTGGAGAACAGCAGCGGCATCACCATCTTACGTTCGTGTTTATACAGCGCAGGAGCAATAAAGGCCCAGATCTGATACAGGATGACCGGCGCGGCCAAACACACCGAGACGTAGATAGTCAGCTTAATTGGGGTAAAGAACGGCGACGCTACGTCCGTCGCGATCATCGTTGACCCCAGCGGCATATGCTTGATCAGCGGAGCTGAAACCAGCTGGTAGATATCGTTGGCAAAATAAACCAGCGCCAGGAAAATCACCAGCACGGCAATCATGCTGTTCAGCAGGCGCTTGCGCAGCTCTATCAGATGACTGATGAGCGGTTGGGTATCTTCAACAGCCATGATTACGATTTTTCACTCGGGGGTTGCATTGAGGGCGCGACGGACGCGGCTTCCGGGGCAGGTTTAACCGGGTGTTCAACCACAGCCGGCTCTACTGCCGCCGCAGGCTCAGGAGCAGGCTCCTGCGGAACAACGTCAGGCGCGCTGGCCTGGTGCGCCGCTGCGGCTGGCGTAACGCCTTCGTGACTTAGCTCCTCATCCTTCACCAGCGGGTTATGGATAGTATGGGCTTCGTCACTTTTCTTTTCAGGATCGTGTTGGGTATAGGAACGTTTCATCGACTCGGCGGCCTGGCGCAGCTCGTCCATCGACGCCTTCAGCTCGGGCGTCAGATTGTCCATGCTGGCTTTCTCGACCTTTTTCAGGCTGTCCTGCAGTTCCTGCAGCTTCAGTTCCTGAGCGAGTTCGTTCTGCACCGTAGTGGCGAGTGAACGCAGCGCGCGCACCCAACCCACCACCGTTTTTACCGCCACCGGCAGCCGCTGGGGCCCCAGCACAATGAGGCCAATCACGAATACCAGCAGCAGTTCGCCAAAACCAATGTCGAACACGATTTATACCTGCTCTTTATCGTTGCTCTTCGCTTCGTCTTTTTTCACGTCGCTCGGTTTCTCAGAGAGGGATTTCGCTGCAAAATCAGCATCCTTCTCGCCATTTTCTTTCTCTTTGCTGTCATCATCGCCCATGGCTTTTTTAAAGCCTTTGATTGATGCGCCGAGATCCGAGCCTAAAGAGCCCAGTTTCTTGGTGCCAAACAATAAAACAACGATAACAACAATGATTAACAATTGTGGCCAACTGATGCCCATACCGACTCCCGTATAAAGATATTCAGGCAATGAGAGCCGCTATTATACGGCAATCATCCGTTAATTCCGATTAAAGTTCAGGCAGAGCGCCGCCAGCCAATCAGCCAGACGACGATACCGCCCGCCATCAACCAGGCGGGCATCAACGCCCACTCCGGCTTATTGATGAGCAGCAGCGTGCCGCTCAAAATCAGCGTGGCGCCTATGCCGAACAGATAACGCGACTGTCCCTGCCGCACGTGATGAAGTTGCAGGTCGCGCTGAATTTTATCAACGCTATGCTGTAATTGCTTGCCCTGGCGCAAACTGTTGTACACCAGTTCCGGCAACTCCGGCATTTTTTCCACCCAGAAGGGCGCTTTTTCTTTAAAAGCTCTCACCAGGGCAGGAATACCCACCTGATCTTTGATCCAACTTTCCAGGAAAGGTTTCGCCGTTTTCCACAAATCAAGCTGTGGATAGAGCTGCCGACCGACCCCTTCAACGTATAAAAGCGTCTTTTGCAGTAAAACCAGCTGTGGCTGAACTTCCATATTGAAGCGACGCGCGGTGTTGAACAGGTTCAGCAGCACGTGACCAAACGAAATCTCCGCCAGCGGTTTCTCAAAAATCGGCTCGCAAACTGTGCGAATGGCAAACTCGAACTCTTCAACATTGGTGTCCGGCGGAACCCAGCCTGAGTCCACATGCAGCTCGGCCACTTTACGATAATCGCGGTTAAAGAAGGCGATAAAGTTTTCCGCCAGATAGCGCTTATCTTCCTTGTTGAGTGAGCCGACAATGCCGCAGTCGATGCCGATATACTTCGGATCTTGCGGGTGCTCATAGCTGACAAAGATATTCCCCGGATGCATATCCGCATGGAAAAAGCTGTCGCGGAATACCTGGGTAAAGAACACCTGCACGCCTCGCTCGGCGAGCAGTTTCATGTTGGTGCCCTGGGCTTCAAGCGCGACGGTATCGGAAACCGGAATACCGTAAATCCGCTCCATTACCATCATGTTTTCGCTACAGTAGTCCGAGTAAACCTCAGGCACATACAACATCGGGCTATTTTCGAAGTTCCGCCGCAGCTGAATGGCGTTCGCGGCTTCACGCAGCAGGTTTAGCTCGTCGATCAGCGTCTTTTCATACTCGCGAACCACTTCGAGCGGGCGCAAACGGCGGCCATCAGGCAGCAGGCGCGGAACCCAGCGGGCGAGGCGGTAGATAAGCTTCATATCCGCCTTAATCACCGGCAGGATATCGGGGCGGATAACCTTAATAACCACTTCTTTGCCGCTTTCTTTAAGGCGCGCGGTATGCACCTGAGCAATAGAGGCGGAAGCCAGCGGCTTAATGTCAAAATCGTCGAACCAGCTTTCCACCGGGATCCCGCCCATCGCCAGCTCTATCTGCTGCTGCGCGAGCTTGCCGTCAAACGGGGCAACCCTGTCCTGCAACATCGCAAGCTGGTCGGCAATCACCGGCGGGAAGAGATCGCGGCGCGTAGAGAGCATTTGACCAAACTTTATCCACACCGGCCCAAGCTCCTGCAGCGCAAGGCGCAGGCGCTCGCCAAGCGGCTTGTCGCGGTGGCGATTTGGCATCCAGAACAGGCAGCGCCGCCAGATTCGAAGCGGCAGCGTAAGGCGAATTTTGGGGATTAGCTCATCGAGACCATAGCTCAGGAAGATACGGACAATGAAGTAAAGACGACGAAGTTCTCCTGGCGTCATTTGCCCTCCAGCTTGTCCAGACGCTCGCTAAAGGCTTCGACCGAGCGTGCCAGCGCTGCGGTTTCCTCTGCGAACCATGCCACTTCCAGCTGCCCCGGCGCCACGCGCCACTCTTCGGTAAGCGTTTCAGCCAGGTATTGCCGATTACGGCTAAAACCCTTTTTGAGCAGCTTACCGCCGTTACGGGCCACTTTGCTGATACCTTCAGCCGCGATGTCACCGATATACGGCGCCAGCAGCTCCGCAGGATCGAATTCCGCGAGATCCATCAACGAAGCCAGGTTTTGTACCACCTGAATATCGCCCTCCACTTCCAGCTCGCCGCTGCGGATTAGCGCGGTGAGCTGTTGGCGGTCGCGCAGCTTAGGCAGCACGCCGATGCGGGTCGTGACGCTACAGTCCGCCTCACCTTCCCACTGGCTTAAGACGTCCAGCTGCTGTTCACTGAACACCAGCACCAGCGGCGAAGAAATCTCTTTCAACGTTACGCGAAGCGTCTTGCCCTGAAGACGCTGGCGCGCTGATTTGAGGCTGCGATCGCGCCAGAGGAAGGTGTTAAGCACACCCTCAATTCCGGCGGTGATAAGCGGAGTGAATGGCATCGATGCTCCCCTGGTTAAAATTTATAACCGCGGTGCAGGGCAACAATCCCGCCGGTCAAATTGAAATAGGTGGTGTTTTCAAACCCGGCTTCTTCCATCATCGCCTTCAGCGTTTCCTGGTCAGGGTGCATGCGGATGGACTCCGCAAGATAACGGTAGCTTTCGCCGTCCTGAGCCACCATTTCGCCGATACGCGGCAGAATGTGGAACGAATAAGCATCATAAGCTTTATTCAGCGGCTCAAAGGCAGGTTTGGAGAACTCCAGCACCAGCAGGCGGCCGCCCGGCTTCAGCACGCGGAACATCGAGCGCAGCGCGGCGTCTTTATCCGTAACGTTACGCAAACCGAAGGAGATGGTGATGCAGTCAAAAGTATTGTCCGGGAACGGCAGCGCTTCGGCGTTGGCCTGAACGTAGCTTACATTGCCGACAATACCGATGTTGCGCAGCTTTTCGCGCCCCATTTTCAGCATTGAGTCGTTGATATCCGCCAGTACGACTTCGCCGGTTTCACCCACCAGACGCGAGAACTTCGCCGTCAGGTCACCGGTGCCACCCGCCAGGTCGAGCACGCGCTGGCCGCGGCGTACGCCGCTGCAGTCAATCGTGTAGCGCTTCCACAGGCGATGAATACCGAACGACATTAAATCGTTCATCACATCGTATTTTGCCGCAACAGAGTGGAACACATTCGCCACCATATCGACCTTTTGCTCTTTAGCTACGGTACGGAAGCCAAAGTGCGTTGTTTCCTGGGACTTAGATTCCTGGGATTCGTCAACCATCTCAATGCCTGCTTAATCAAGAAAATGTTCGTGAAGTGTAACAGAATGGGCGCTAAAGCCCTATGATTCAACCGCGCGACTAAACCTTAGCTCAACGCTCTCCAACCGACCGTCGCGGCGTTAAATCATTGACCTCGCTTGCCGACTCTTCGTCTTCGTGGCCCAGACGAGCCGCGTTATCTTCGTCATCCTGACGGGCCTTATCTACCCATTCGGGATTAATCTCACGTTTAACCTCAACGCCAAGCCCGCGGAAGGCATCCGCCTGCACCAGAATGTTGCCACGCCCGGAGGAAAGTTTTTTCATCGCCTGGCGATAATTGTCCTGCGCTTTATCGAGGCTCTGGCCGATGGCGGACATATCGTCAACAAACAGGCGCATCTTGTCGTACAGCCTTCCAGCCCGCTCGGCAATCTGCTGGGCATTACGGCTCTGATGCTCATAGCGCCATAAATTGGCGATAGTGCGCAGCGCCACCAGCAGCGTCGTTGGGCTGACCAGCATAATATTGTTTTTCAACGCTTCGCTAATCAATTCGGGCTGACGGTCGATAGCCAGCAGGAAAGCGGGCTCGACGGGAATAAACATCAACACGTAGTCGAGGGAGCGCAGCCCCGGAAGCTGCTGGTAATCTTTGCGGCCCAGCAGGCGGATATGGTTGCGAACGGCGGCGATGTGCTCGCTCAGCGCGCTTTCACGCGTTAACTCATCTTCACCGTTAAAATAGCGCTCGTAGGCGACCAGCGTCATTTTGGCATCGATAACTACGTCTTTGCCCTGCGGCAGGCGAACTATCACGTCCGGCTGCATACGGCTGTTGTTTTCCAGCTGGATGTTTACCTGGGTCTGGTATTCATGCCCTTCCCGCAGGCCGGAAGCTTCAAGCACGCGAGTTAGCACCACTTCGCCCCAGTTGCCCTGGGTTTTATTATCGCCCTTCAGCGCTTTTGTCAGGTTCAGGGCTTCCTGCGCCATTTGTGCATTAAGCTGCTGTAGGTTCCTGATTTCGTGAGTTAGCGTATGGCGCTCACGCGCTTCCTGGCCAAAGCTTTCCTGCACCTGGCGGCGGAAACCGTCCAGCTGTTCACGCAGCGGCGACAGCAGTACGTTCAGGCTCTGGCGATTTTGCTCTTCCACCTTGCGCCCGCTCTGCTCGAAGATGCGGTTAGCCAGATTTTCGAACTGTTCATTCAGGCGCTGCTCGCTATTGAGCATCTGGCGATGTTTGTCTTCGGCATTCAGCCGGGTTTGCTCCAGCAGCGTGGTCAGCTCGCGGATATCCGCCTCCTGCCCGCTGTTGATCTCCATTTGGGCACGGACTTCACTGTTGAGTTGCTCGCACTCTTCCCGCCAGTGCTGGCTCTGTTGTAGCTCTTGCCGTGCCGCAGCCAGCTCGCCATAGATTTCACGCTGTTCTTCATGCAATAGCGCCTGGCGCTGAGCCGCACGCAAGCTCGCGAGCAGCCAGCCGGTTAATAACCCGACCAGCCCAATACCCAGCCCAAACAACAGTGAAATATCCATGCTTCCCCCCTGAAACCATCGCTAACAGCTGCACGGTAAAATTCTGCTGTATAAATGTCCAGATGAAAAGGTATTTTCCGGAAGGCGGTGCGCAAAGCATAAAAAAAGCCGGCAAGCGCCGGCTCTTTGACATCATGAGGGGAAAACTACAGCAGGCGACGTGCCGCTTCCACCACGATTTTTACCGCGTGGCTTTCGGTTTTCTTCATGGTTTCAGCGTTCGGGATCTCTTGCTGGGTACGGTTCACGATTACCCCGGCAACCATCCCCGCACGCAGGCCCTGGCTGGAACACATGGTCAGCAGAGTTGCGGATTCCATTTCGTAGTTCATCACGCCCATCTCCTGCCACTCCTTCATGGAGCCTTTAAAGCGGCTCACTACGCGGCCGGAAAGCGTGTCATAGCGCTCCTGGCCCGGATAGAAGGTGTCTGAAGAAGCGGTCACGCCGATGTGGGTGGTTGCGCCCACGGCCTTAGCGGCCTCCACCAGCGCGGTAGTACAAGCGAAGTCTGCCACTGCCGGGTATTCCATCGGCGCAAAGTGCAGGCTGGCACCGTCGAGGCGAACGGAGGCGGTTGTCACCAGCACGTCACCCACGTTGATATTTGGCTGAATGGCGCCGGTCGTGCCCACGCGTAGGAAGGTACGAATACCCAGCTGCGCCAGTTCTTCAACCGCGATAGAGGTAGAAGGGCCGCCGATACCGGTAGAACAGATGATAACCGGCTTGCCGTCCAGTTCAGCACGCCAGGAAGTGAATTCACGGTGGGAAGCCAGCTTAACCGGCTTGTCCATCAGCGCGGCGATTTTTTCCACACGCTCAGGATCGCCCGGGACAATCGCAAGCGTAGCCCCTTCGAGGTCATTTTTGGTGAGGCCGAGATGGAAAACATCAGACTTGGACATAACAGACTCCTCTGTAGAGTAGGTTTCAGGAGAAGCAAAGCGATACTTTACAGAACCCCTGAGCATAATTTCGTGATGACGCTCACTTTGAATGAAACAAATTACATTATTTGTATTCACATTAGTGATTCACATCACACATAAAGGACGATCGGCCTGGTTTTTGTCCATTGCTCGCGTTTTTTGCCGACCAGATTTGTTACTAATCCTGGCTATAGTTATCACACTGCGCTAATGCTGGTTCGGAGAAAACCATGAAACAAAAGCAAACAACACATAACACACCGGGTGAAGGCTTCGCACCGGCGGTCTCCCCCGTTGCCTCTACCGTCGTTTCCACTCCGGAGGAAGCAATCCAGTGCGGGGAAACATCTATTCCAAGCCAGGGCGACAACATGCCTGCTTACCATGCCAGGCCTAAAAACGCCGACGGCCCGCTGCCGGTAGTTATCGTTATTCAGGAAATCTTTGGCGTACATGAACATATCCGTGATGTCTGCCGCCGTCTGGCCCTCGAAGGCTATCTGGCCATCGCCCCCGAACTTTATTTTCGCCAGGGCGAGCCGGGAGATTTCGCCGATATCCCCACGTTGCTAAGCGGCCTGGTCTTTAAAGTACCGGACAGCCAGGTGTTGGGCGATCTCGACCACGTAGCCAGCTGGGCTTCACGCAACGGCGGCGACGCCCACCGCCTGATGGTCACCGGCTTTTGCTGGGGCGGGCGCATAGCATGGCTGTACGCGGCGCATAACCCGCAGCTTAAAGCCGCAGTGGCCTGGTACGGCAAGCTGACTGGCGAGAAAACGCTGAACTCTCCGCATCACCCGGTCGATATCGCCATCAACCTTAATGCGCCAGTGCTCGGACTTTATGGCGGCCAGGATACCGGCATTTCACAGGAGAGCGTTGAAACCATGCGCCAGGCTTTACGCGCGGCCAATGCCAATGCTGAAATCATAGTTTACCCGGAAGCGGGTCATGCTTTTAATGCGGACTATCGCCCGAGCTATCATGAGGAGTCGGCGAAGGATGGCTGGGAGCGAATGCTGGCGTGGTTTAAGCGCTATGGGGTAAGGAAGTAAGAAACGGGGGCTAAATGCCCCCACTTTGTTTTTTTGGATTATTCGTTACGCAGGTTCTGCGCCGCTTTCACCATATTAGCCAGCGCCGCGCGGGTTTCCGGCCAGCCGCGTGTTTTCAGGCCGCAGTCCGGGTTAACCCACAGGCGTTCGGAAGGGACAGACTCAGCCGCTTTCTTTAGCAGGGCCTCGATCCATTCCACATCAGGCACGTTCGGGGAGTGGATGTCGTAAACGCCCGGCCCAATTTCGTTCGGGTATTCGAACTCTTTGAACGACTCCAGCAGATCCATATCTGAGCGCGAGGTTTCGATGGTGATAACGTCCGCATCCAGCGCCGCAATGGAGTCCATGATGTCGTTGAACTCGCAGTAGCACATGTGGGTGTGGATCTGGGTGTCATCGCGCACCACGGCGGCGTTCAGGCGGAAGGCCTCAACGCCCCACTCCAGATAAGCCTGCCAGTCGGACTGTCGCAGCGGTAAGCCTTCACGCAGGGCCGGTTCATCAATCTGAATGATGCCGATACCCGCTTCTTCGAGGTCCGCCACTTCATCGCGCAGCGCCAGCGCAATCTGCTTAGCGATAGTCTCGCGAGACACATCTTCACGCGGGAAAGACCAGCAGAGGATGGTTACAGGCCCGGTCAGCATGCCTTTAACCGGTTTGTCGGTCAGGGACTGCGCATACTTAGCCCACTCAACGGTAATTGGCTCAGGGCGGCTGATATCGCCGATAACAACCGGCGGCTTAACGCAGCGGGAACCGTAGCTCTGTACCCAGCCGTTTTGGGTGAATACGAAGCCATCCAGGTGCTCACCAAAGTATTCAACCATGTCGTTACGCTCGGCTTCGCCGTGTACCAGCACGTCCAGCCCCAGGCGTTCCTGCTCGATAATCGCCTGCTTAATGTGTTCGGCAATGCCGGTGCGATAGTTGTTAGCGTCCAGATTCCCCTTCTTGAAGTCCAGGCGCAGGCCGCGAATCTCAGTGGTTTGCGGGAAGGAACCGATGGTCGTCGTTGGCCATGCCGGCAGGTTAAAGCGCGCGCGCTGGGCAGCGGCACGGGCGTTATAGCTGCTCTGACGCTGGCTATCCTGAGCCGTTACCTGCGCCAGACGCTCGCCAACGGCGGCATTATGTACGCGTTTAGAATTACGGCGAGCCTGAATCGGCGCGCTCCACTCGGCAATTTTAGCGGTGTCGCCGCTGTTCAGAGCTTCGGTCAGGAGAGACAGTTCGGCACACTTTTGCAGAGCAAAGGCAAACCAGCTCTTCACTTCCACATCCAGACGAGTCTCCACGCTCAGGTCGAGTGGGCTGTGCAGCAGGGAGCAAGAAGAGCCCACCCACAGGTCACGCTTGCCCACCAGCGCTTTAAGCTGCGCGTATTTCTCGGTCAGGTCAGCGCGCCATACGTTACGACCGTTGATTACTCCGGCGGACAGCAGCCAGTCAGCAGGCAGCTTCTTGTGGATTTCGTTCACGTCGTCTTTACCGTGCACGAAGTCTACGTGCAGGCCCTGCACCGGCAGCGCGGTGATGGTGTTCAGGTTAGGGCCAACGCCTTCGAAGTAAGTAGTCAGCAGCAGCTTAACTTGGCCGGTCAGCGCGTCATAGGCCGGTTTAAAGGCATCCAACCATGCCTGCGGCAGTTCAAGAACCAGCGCAGGTTCGTCAATTTGTACCCATTCAACGCCGCGTTTTGCCAGCTCGACCAGCACCTGCTGGTACACCGGCAGGATATCTTTCAGCAGGCTGAGGCGGTCAAACTGCTCGCCTTTCACTTTGCCAAGCCAGAGGTAAGTTACCGGCCCCAGCAGTACAGGCTTCACTTTATGGCCCAGCGCCAGCGCTTCATCCACTTCTTCCAGCAGTTGAGTCCAGGTGAGTCTGAACTGCTGGCCTTTGGTGAATTCCGGCACCATGTAATGGTAGTTAGTGTTGAACCACTTGGTCATTTCAGCGGCGGCAGCCGGTTCACCGGTCGGTGCGCGGCCGCGGCCAATACGGAACAGGGTGTCGATATCTACGCTGCCATCTTTGCTCTGATGACGAGCCGGCACGTTACCGAGCAGCAGGCTGGTGGTCAGAACATGGTCGTACCAGGCGAAATCGCCCACCGGCAGCAGCTCAACGCCAGCCTGTTTTTGTTGGTCCCAGTGGCGGGCACGCAGTTCGCGGCCAACCGCCAGTAATTCTTCGCGGGAGGTATTGCCTGCCCAGTAGCTTTCTTGTGCTTTTTTCAGCTCGCGCTTGAGGCCGACGCGAGGGAACCCGAGGGTGTGGTTATGGATTGTCATGGTGTTTCCTCTATTCGGTTCGATGTATTTAGCCATCCAGATGTTTACACCGCTATAATCAGCAGGTACTGTATATTCCTCAAGCGCAATTTGTTCATGACGAAGTGAAGGACTTTCATGATCGAGATTAAACACCTGCGGACGCTGCAAGCGTTGCAAAACTGCGGCTCCCTCGCCGCCGCGGCTGCGGCCCTGCATCAGACTCAGTCTGCTCTCTCTCACCAGTTCAGCGATCTGGAGCAGCGTCTCGGCTTCCGCCTGTTCGTTCGTAAAAGTCAGCCACTTCGTTTTACGCCTCAGGGCGAAATTCTGTTACAGCTTGCGGAGCAGGTGCTTCCGCAAATTGGACGCGCGCTGCAGGCATGTAACGAACCTCATCAAACGCGGCTGCGCATTGCGATTGAGTGCCACAGCTGTATTCAATGGCTGACCCCGGCGCTGGAGAATTTCCGTCTGCACTGGCCGCAGGTGGAAATGGACTTTAAATCAGGCGTCACTTTTGACCCGCAGCCAGCCCTGCAGCAAGGCGAGCTGGATATCGTATTAACCTCCGATATCCTGCCGCGCAGCGGGCTGCATTATTCGCCGATGTTTGATTTTGAAGTGCGCCTGGTTGTCGCCACTGACCATCCGCTGGCGCACAAAGCGAGTATTGAACCTGAAGATTTAGCCAGCGAAACTCTGTTGATTTACCCGGTACAGCGTAGCCGCATGGACATCTGGCGTAACTTCCTGCAGCCGGCGGGCGTTAGCCCTTCGCTGAAAAGCGTAGATAACACGCTGCTGCTGATCCAGATGGTGTCGGCGCGGATGGGCATTGCCGCCCTACCGCACTGGGTGGTGGAGAGTTTTGAGCACCAGGGTTTGATAGTCACCAAAACCCTGGGCGAGGGATTATGGAGCCGCCTGTATGCGGCAGTGCGCGACGGAGAGCAGCGCCAGCCGGTAACCGAGGCATTTATTCGCTCGACGCGCCAGCATGCCTGCGACCACCTTCCGTTTGTGAAGAACGCGGAGCGACCCACCGGCGATGTACCCACAGCGAGGCCATTATCACCGTTCCCCCAATGATAAAGCTCGGCCAGTGCGGCTGCTCCTGCCAGATAGCAAGGTTGACCAGCAGCCCGGCCGGAACGTGCACGTTATTCATGATGCCGAGCGTACCGGCATCAACCTGAGTCGCGCCGTAGTTCCACATAAAGTAGCCCAGCCCGGAAGCCACCACACCCAGCCAAACCAGAATCCCCCACTGTAGCGAGGTGACAGGAAGCTTCTGCGGATTACCGAGGGTGAACCAGGCCACGACGGCGACAATAAATGCTCCGAGATAAAACCAGGAAAACGCGCAATGCTGCGGCATCGGGTGGGTTTCCATCAGACGCTTATAGCCCACCATCCCGATAGCGAAGCAGATATTAGCCCCCTGCACCAGCAGCAGGCCAATCCAGAAGTGCTCACTCACCTTATCATAGCGAATAATCGCCGCACCAATCACCGCCAGCCCCGCGCTCAGAGCGTAGCCCCAGCGCAGCTTATTGCCGCTCAACAGATCGTAGATAAGCGTCACGTAAAGCGGCGTCATCACCGTAAACAGCAGGAATTCGGAAACCGTCAGATACATGTAGGCGCGGAAGCTGAAGAGGTACATTACGCCCAGTTGAAGCGCACCCACCAGCATATAAAGCAGCAGCGTTTTTGGCTGATAGCCCTTAAAGCGCAGGAACGGCAGGAACACCAGTGCCGCCAGCCCAACGCGCATCAGCACGGAAAAGTAGCTATCTACATGCCCGGCAAGGTATTCGCCGATTAGGCTAAAAGAGAAGGCCCACAGAATTGTGGTGATGATAAGTAATGGCACGATGAGCAATCCGAAGCGAACGATATTGCGCCATTGTAACCAGTGGACAGCAGGCTGGCTTAACTATTTAGTTGACGAGTGGTCATTATTAAACCACCCGTCATTTTGCCCATTACTCGGCTTTCAGGAACAGTTTACGCAGATAGTGCGGCACCGCGTTATCCCCGTTGGTGCCGATAACCTCAAGCTCCGGCAGCAGGTCTTTAAGGCGCTGGTGGGCGTTGCCCATGATGCAGCCCTTTCCGGCCATGCTCAACATCTCGGCATCGTTCATCCCGTCGCCGAAGGCAATACAGTCTTTCAGCCCAAAGCCCATCGCTTTAGACACCGCTTCCAGCGCATGGCCTTTGGAAACGCCGCCCGCCATGACTTCGAGGCAGGTGAGCGTAGAGAAGCTCACGTTTACACGGTCACCCCAGCGGGCGTTAATGGCCTGCTCAAGCGGCAGCAGCGCGTCGTGGTCGTCACAGGTGAAGAACACTTTGCTGACCCCGTCGGCTTCCAGCAGGCCAGGTTCAAACAGCGTGTAGCTAAATTTAGCTTCCTGGAAATATTTCATCTCTTCCGGACGATGGCGGTTCATAAACCACTCGTCGCCGCGGTAGACGTTGGTCACGATGTCAGGGCTGTTGTGCATCACGCCAAACAAGTCCTGAGCGATATCGTGGTCAAGGTCGTGAGAGAACACCAGATTGCCGTCGGTGTCGTGCACGCGAGCACCGTTGGAGGTGATCATGTAGGCCGAGATCTCAAGATTATCGCGGATTTGTGCCACATCAATGTGGTGGCGGCCGGTGGCAAAAACAAAGTTAACGCCTTCGGCTGTGAGCAGTTTTAATGTTTCTTTCGCATAAGCGGAGAGGAAATGGTCGGGAGACAGCAACGTGCCATCTAAATCGGATGCAACGACGTGGTACATAGGATTATTCAGCCTCTGGTGAGATATTTTCAATTAGTTATGCCGGTCGAAAAACTCGAGTACGGCAGACAGCGCTCTGGCGCGCATAGCGTCCTTTTCAAACAGGATCTCGTGATACGCACCTTCAATAACGTAAGGTGATTCCCCCTCACAGGGATGACCCGCCGCGGCCTTAATTTCGCAGAAACGCTGGTGCGCACGGTTGTCCACCACGCGCTCCTCTTCTGCCTGGAGTAAAAAAATCGGCGTGGTGATGGCAGCGGCTCCTGCTAACACCTTTTCTCCGGCGAGTATTCCTTCTCGTACCCAGTGGAACGTTGGCCCCCCCACCCGCAATGCTGGCTCATCAGCATAAAAACGCAGGCTACGGCGGTAGCGCTCCTCACTGTGGGTCAGGACGTTAACGCTAAACGGCAGCGCACGCCAGCGACCTGTTCCTATTGCGTAGCCTTCCCGAATACGCGGGTGCCCTTCAGCCCAGTCAAGAATATGGCGAACCATCCACTCTGGCCAACGCAGCGTAATACCAAACATCGGCGCACAAAGCGCAACCGCGCTGAAGGCATCGGGGTTCTGCTGTAGCCAGAGTGCGGCAATCGCGCCGCCCATTGAGTGGGCCAGCATATAGCGTTTACGCCAGCTGCCCGGCGCAACTTCCTGCTGGTAAAAACGGTCAAAATCCTCAACGTAGTCGCTGAAGTTCACAACATGCCCGCGGTGGCTGTCCGAAAGCAGTCGTCCGGATCGCCCCTGCCCGCGGTGGTCGATAATGAGAACATCGAAACCGCTGTGGAATAAGTCCCAGGCAAGCTCGGCGTATTTCACATAGCTTTCGATTCTGCCAGGGCAGACCACGATAACGCGATCGTGCTGTGGCGAAGTGAAACGGACGTAGCGCACAGGAATGTCATCAACGCCGGTGAATTCACGCTCTTCACGCCTGCGCCAGAATTCCGTAAGCGGGCCTGTCGCGAAAGCAGCAAATGCGTCTTCGCGTTCTAACCATCCATTTTTATGCTGAGACATAGGGGTCGGCATCAGGTATCTGTGGTTTTTTTGTGGCTCGTGGCACGCTTATCAACAATAGCGTATTGTGGCATAAAAGTGCGCATCCAGGGAGCTTAGCATGACCTTCGAGTGGTGGTTTACCTACCTGCTAACCACATTAATTCTTAGCCTTTCACCCGGTTCCGGGGCCATTAACACCATGACGACCGCCATCAGCCACGGCTACCGCGGCACGGTGGCGTCTATTGCCGGGCTGCAAACCGGGCTGGCGACCCATATTGTGCTGGTTGGCATCGGCCTTGGTGCGCTCTTCTCGCGCTCTTTACTGGCTTTCGAAGTCCTGAAATGGGCCGGTGCCGCCTATCTTATCTGGCTGGGCATTCAGCAATGGCGTGCCGCCGGGGCGCTAGACCTGAACACGCTGGCCACCAGCCAGCCGCGCAGCAGGCTGTTCAAACGAGCGGTGTTCGTCAACCTGACCAACCCCAAAAGCATCGTGTTTCTTGCCGCATTATTCCCGCAGTTTATCGTGCCGCACCAGCCACAGATGATGCAGTACGTGGTGCTGGGGGTAACAACGGTGGTTGTGGATGTGTTCGTGATGATTGGCTATGCGACCCTGGCAAAACGCATTGCCGGCTGGATAAAAGGGCCGCGCCAGATGAAAGCCCTGAACCGGGTATTTGGTTCGTTGTTTATGTTGATTGGCGCGCTGCTTGCCGGAGCGCGCCAGGCCTGATTATCGGGAAATGATCAGGTGGATACCAAACCCGGTGAACAACGCGCCCGCCATACCGTCGATCCATTTGGCGAGGCGCTGATAGCCGCGACGCATTTTCGGTAAAGCGAACAGGCTCGCCACCAGGCTGAACCAGGCAAAGGTTTCAATCGCGATCAGCACAAACAGGCCCCAGCGTTCCGCGCTGCCCACATTGTCGCCCACGAACAGCGAGAACACGCTGCCGAAGTAGATAATCGCTTTCGGGTTAGCCAGGTTGGTCAGCAGCCCTTTAACGAAGCTCTTCCCGCCGCTCGCCAGCTCAACCGTCGGCGCTTCCTCACTTTTGACTTCTTTCTTCAGCGCACCGCGCAGCATCTGGTAGCCCATCCAGCACAGATACAGGCCGCCGCCGACCATAATGACGTTATGGAGCCACGCCATTTTTTCGAGGATCAGGTGCAGGCCAAGCAGCGCAACACCCGCCCAAACCATCACGCCAGCGGTAATGCCCATTACGCCCATCATCGCTTCTTTGCGGGAGCGGCTTACGGCGGTCTGGGAAACAAAGAAAAAGTCAGGGCCCGGGCTCATCAGGGCAACAATGTGCACCAGCGCCACGGTCAGGAATAGCATTAACATAGGAGATAGCTCGCGTGCAGATAATTCATAGAGTCAGTATCCTGCCACTTTTCCTGCGGGCAGGCTACTCTTCATCAACCCCGTCAACATGGTCGCGGATCATCGTCATAAACGGGCGACCAAAGCGCTCAAGTTTGCGGGTGCCTACGCCGTTAATCCCCAGCATTTCACCCGGAGAGAGCGGCATTTGCTCCGCCATTTCGATAAGCGTTGCATCGTTGAACACCACGTATGGCGGGATATTTTCTTCGTCGGCAATAGATTTTCGCAGTTTGCGCAGCTTGGCAAACAGTTTGCGGTCGTAGTTGCCGCCAAACACTTTCTGGCTGGCGCGCGGCTTGAGCACCACAACGCGCGGCACCGCCAGCATCAGCGGCTCTTCGCCACGCAGATAAGGGCGGGCGGCCTCCGTCAGCTGTAATGCCGAGTGCGCGGCGATGTTCTGCGTGACAACGCCAAGGTGGATCAGCTGGCGAATAACGCTCACCCAGTGCTCCGTCGTGTGGTCGCGGCCTTCGCCGTAAACTTTCAGCTTGTCGTGGCCGAGGTCGCGAATACGCTGGTTATTGGAGCCGCGAAGCACTTCAACCACATAGCCCATACCGAACCGCTGGCCGACCCGGTAAATGCAGGACAGCGCTTTCTGGGCATCCATCAGCCCGTCGTAGCGACGCGGCGGGTCAAGGCAGATATCGCAGTTGCCGCAGGCCTGCTGGCGGCCTTCGCCGAAATAGTTGAGCAGCACCAGACGGCGGCAGGTTTGCGCTTCGGCAAAAGCGCCCATCGCGTTGAGCTTGTGGCGCTCAATGTCCTGGAGCGCCCCGGGGGCTTTCTCCTCCAGGCACTTACGCAGCCAGGCCATATCGGCAGGATCGTAAAACAGCATCGCTTCCGCAGGAAGACCATCTCGCCCGGCGCGGCCTGTTTCCTGGTAATAGGATTCGATGTTGCGCGGAATATCAAAGTGGGCAACAAAGCGCACGTTCGGCTTGTTGATGCCCATACCAAACGCGACGGTAGCCACCACGATTTGCAGATCGTCACGCTGAAATTTTTCCTGCACTTCGCCGCGGACCTGGTGCTCCAGCCCGGCATGGTAGGCTCCGGCGCTCACGCCCTTGCTTTGCAGACGGGCGGCAATGTCTTCCACTTTGGCGCGGCTGTTGCAGTAAATAATGCCGGATTTGCCGCGCTGCTCCTGAATATATCGAGTCAGCTGATCGAGAGGTTTGAATTTCTCCATCAGCATGTAGCGGATATTGGGCCGGTCAAAGCTGCTGATTTGGATGAGCGGATCGTTAAGGCCGAGCAGGCGCACAATATCCAGCCGGGTAGTATCGTCCGCCGTCGCGGTTAGTGCGACAAAGGGCACGGCCGGGAGGCGCTCGCGAAGCTGACCAAGCGCGGCATACTCAGGGCGGAAGTCGTGCCCCCACTGGGAAATACAGTGCGCTTCGTCCACCGCCACCATCGAAAGCTGCCAGTTGCTGAGATGGTCAATAAAGTTGTCCATCATCAGGCGTTCGGGCGCGATATACAGCAGGCGAATTTGCCCGGTACGGCAGCCAGCCATCACTTCCTGCTGCTGCTCCCGGCTTTGGGTCGAGTTGAGGCAGGCCGCCGCTACGCCGTTAGCCAGCAGCTGATCGACCTGGTCTTTCATCAGGGAAATAAGCGGAGAGACCACTACGGTAAGGCCGCCAAATACCAGAGCAGGTATTTGATAGCACAGCGATTTACCGCCACCGGTCGGCATCACCACCAGGCAGTCACGCCCCTCCAGCACCGTATCGATGATGGTTTCCTGGCCCGGACGGAATTGCTGATACCCGAAGGTTTCCTGCAAAACCTGCCTTGCCAGCGACGCCTGATTGATTACTTCCGCCTGTGTCACGCTATCCCCACTACCTAAAATTCAGGCGCCATTTTCAGCGCCCGGAAAAGAAACTGCAATGCTTTAGAAAAGATCGTTAAGCATAACGCCTACGCCAACCCGTGTCTGGTTAAAGTTGTAGTCGATGAGCGATTCACCATAGCCGCTGTACACCTGAGTGTAGAAGCGAACGTGCTTCGTTATCGGGTAGCTAACGCCGAGTTCCGCGCCGCCGTAGCCGCTATTCCAGTTGTACTGCCCTTTCACGCTGAATACCGCATCGCCGAGCGCATAGCCAACTTTGAGCTGGTAATAACCCATGTATTTGGTGATATCCGGGTTGTCGTCAACGCTGCCCACAACGTACCAGGGCTTAACTTCTACCTGCCAGTCGCCGTTTTGCGCCATCAGGCGCGTATACAGGCGGTTCCAGCCGCGTGAAGTCGGGTCAGAGCGGCCATTTGAATCGTGGTTATAGCCAAATTCAACGTCGCGCAGCGTCCAGCCGGCGAAGCTCGCATCGGTAGCAAAGCCCAGGAACAGCTGCGGCTCATAGTTGGTTTCTCGAAACGGCGAGGACTCATTGCGGTTGGAAAGCTGCCACCAGGACTTCTGGGTATAAGAGGCCCCCAGCACCGAGTTATCCCCAAGAATGCCGCGCCACAGCGGGAATGCCAGGCTGAGCTGAAATTTCACCTCATCCTTACGGGCGTTGCTGGCCCAGTCATAGGAGCTAATGGCTTCTTTATTCAGGTCGCTGGTCCAGGTGTAGAGCAGGTAGTTCGTGTCGTACGGGTAAAGCGTAAAGGGGTTGTCATGCTCTTGCAGCAGGTTGGCAATAACGCTGCCGCGTACCGCTGGCTTGTCGTGAACTTTATCAATAGTGGCTTCTTGAGCAAAGGCGGAGAGCGGCAGCAGCGCGGCCATTCCCCATCCCAGAGATTTCAGCATTAGTCTCGTTCTCCATAACACAAGGTTTCAAAATATTAAGCGGCATTCATTCTACAGACTCAGGGTTTCCGCCCGATAGCTATCACTCTTAAAGTGGAAAGCAACAAATGAGAAGCATAAAATAAACACCTTGTTAACTTATTCATTATTTGTTCGAGGAATGAACCATGTCTTCCCCTCTGCTGACCACCGAAGAAGCGCTAAAGCTGGTGGGCGAAATTTTCGTTTACCACATGCCTTTTAACCGCGCCCTCGGTCTTGAACTGGAGCGCTACGAAAAGGCATTCGCCCAGCTTAGCTTTAATAACCAGCCGATGATGGTCGGGAACTGGGCGCAAAGCATTTTACACGGAGGCGTTATTGCTTCCGTGCTGGACGTGGCGGCCGGGCTGGTCTGCGTCGGCAGCACGCTCACCCGCCACGATACGATAACCGAAGACGAACTGCGCCAGCGCCTGTCCAAAATGGGCACCATCGATTTACGCGTCGATTATCTGCGCCCCGGCCGCGGAGAGCGTTTTACCGCCAGCAGCAGCTTGCTTCGCGCCGGTAATAAGGTCGCGGTCGCCAGGGTCGAGCTGCATAACCAGGACCAGGTCTACATTGCCAGCGCAACCGCAACCTACATGGTAGGGTGAGAAGATAAATCCTGTTACTATTTGCGCACTATTTTTTTGCTGAGCGTTTTTCATGGATCCGAAACAGACTCGTCAGGGAGTGATGCTTGCTCTGACTGCCTATTTTATCTGGGGCATCGCGCCGGTTTACTTCAAATTTATACACTACGTACCGGCCACCGAAATTCTTACCCACCGCGTTATCTGGTCATTCTTCTTTATGCTTGCCCTGATAAGCGTCTGCCGCCAGTGGCCGCAGGTGAAAAGATCCTGCCAGAACCGCAAAAAAATCTTAGCGCTGGCGCTGACCGCCGTGCTTATCGGCGGCAACTGGCTGTTGTATATCTGGGCGGTTAATAACCACCATATGCTGGAAGCGAGCCTCGGGTATTTTATTAACCCGCTGGTTAACGTTGTGCTGGGGATGCTGTTTTTAGCAGAGCGTTTTCGCCGCATGCAGTGGGTCGCCGTACTGCTGGCGGTCTGCGGCGTGCTGGTACAGCTGTGGACCTTCGGCTCGCTGCCGGTCATCGGCCTTGGCCTGGCTTTCAGCTTTGCTTTTTACGGCCTTATCCGTAAAAAAATTGCCGTCGACGCGCAGACCGGGATGTTGTTCGAAACGCTCTGGCTGCTGCCGATTGCGGCGATTTATCTGTTTGGCATTGCCGATAGCGCCACCAGCCATATGGGGCTGAACCCGTGGTCTCTGAACATGATGCTCATCGCCGCAGGCGTTATCACAACCGTGCCGCTGCTGTGCTTCACCGCCGCCGCAACCCGCCTGCGCCTCTCAACGCTCGGTTTCTTCCAGTACCTGGGGCCAACGCTGATGTTCCTGCTGGCCGTGAGCTTCTACGATGAAGTTATCACCCAGGACAAAATGATAACCTTCGGCTTTATCTGGGCGGCGCTGGCGCTATTTATTGCCGATGCTATTTATACCCAACGGCGAACGAAATCCGGCCGTTAAGCCAGATACGAAAAAGGAGCCCTGCGGCTCCTTTTTTCTTACAACCAGTTCTTACGCTTAAAGTAGAGATACGGCGCTAAGCCCGCGAGCATCATAAAGATAATCGCCCCGGGGTAACCAAAGCTCCATTTCAGCTCGGGCATAAACTCGAAGTTCATCCCGTAGCTGGAGGCCACAAGCGTTGGCGGCAGGAAGACTACGGAAACCACCGAGAAGATTTTGATAATGCGGTTCTGCTCGATGTTGATAAAGCCCATCGCCGCCTGCATCAGGAAGTTAACCTTCTGGAACAGCGATTCGTTGTGCGGCAGCAGGGATTCGATATCCCGCAGGATCTCGCGAGCCTGTTCCAGCTGCCCACCCGGCAGGCGGGCTTTACGCACCAGGAAGTTCAGCGCACGCTGGGTATCCATCAGGCACAGGCGCACCTTCCAGCCGATATCTTCCAGCTCGGCCAGGGTGGAAAGCGCGGCGTCGTATTCATCGCCCTGATGCCCTTCCATGATCACGCGGCTCAGCTGTTCGAGGTCGCTATAGATGTTTTCTATTTCATCCGCCAGCTGTTCGATTTTGGTTTCAAACAGGTCAAGCAGCAGCTCCCAGGCGTTGCCGTCTACCATCGACTGGTTGCGGGCGCGCATGCGGTAAAGACGAAACGCCGGCAGTTCGCGCTCGCGCAGCGTATACAGGCGGCCTTCACGAATAGTAAAGGCTACCGTGCTGTTGCCCGCGTGGTCGTCCGCATCTTCAAAGAAGAAAAAGGAGTGGATGTGAAGCCCGTCTTCGTCTTCAAAGAAACGCGCGGATGCTTCGATGTCTTCCAGCTCTGGTCGGGTTGCCAGGCTTTGGCCAAGTTCCGTTTGCACACGCTCTCGCTCGCTCTCTTCCGGCTCGACCAAGTCAACCCAGACCGAATTGGTCAGGTTATCGGTCTCGTCCAGCTCGAGGCGGGCAAGGCGATTATTTTCCAGTTGAAATGCGCTCAGCATGACCGGGACTCCCAATGCAAAAAAATATCAGGGACAATTCGGTTGGCACACAGACAGAAACGATAGAGGTTTCAGACCATTAAACAGTCTGACTCAAGGGGCGACGGGATATAAAATATATGAGGTCGCTGACAACCACGAAGGCTATCAGCACCGGAGGATAGCCTTAGAAGTTGTACCTGGATGACAGGTTATTGAGCCAGCATCTACTGGGTGTGTCCAAGGCGAGTGTCCTCTTAGCGTAATCGTGCGCGCATGTTACGCCACCGCTAATATGGCGTCAACACGCAACGGGACACGGCTGAATAAGTTCATACCAGTGACACATAAAGGGTAGCGCAAACTCAGATAATTGCGATTATTTTCTGTAACTTACACGGTTTCCAACCGGGCATAGGCGGCAACCAGCCACTTAATTCCCTGCCCCTGAAACGCCACCTGAAGGCGGCTGTGCTCGCCGCTACCTTCAAGGTTAACCACGGTACCTTCGCCGAATTTAGGATGGCGCACGCGCTGCCCAAGACTAAAGCCTGAATCATTCTGCGCAACCGGCGTGCCCATACGCTGATGGCTTACCGGTCGGCTGATGCTGGCGCGCAGGCGAACTTCTTCAATACAGTTTTCCGGCAGTTCCCCGATAAAACGTGAAGGCCGATGATAGACCTCTTTACCATACAGACGGCGGGTTTCGGCGTAGGTCAGGGTCAGTTTCTGCATCGCGCGGGTGACGCCCACGTAGGCCAGGCGACGCTCTTCTTCCAGGCGCCCGCCTTCGTCGAGCGACATCTGGCTCGGGAACATTCCTTCTTCCATCCCGACGATAAACACCTGCGGGAATTCGAGGCCTTTTGCCGAGTGAAGCGTCATCAGCTGCACCGCATCCTGCCAGGTGTCCGCCTGACCTTCACCCGCCTCAAGCGCGGCGTGGGAGAGAAACGCCTGCAGCGGCATCAGATCTTCGTCTTCATCCTGATAGCTAAACTGGCGCGTAGCGGTGACCAGCTCCTCTAAGTTCTCAATACGGGTCTGGCCTTTCTCGCCTTTCTCCTGCTCGTACATCATGAACAGGCCGGAATCCTTAATCACGCGATCGGTCTGAACGTGCAGCGGCATGTCGGCAGTTTCATGCGCCAGAGCGTCGATAAGCTCCATAAAGCGCTGGAGCGCCGAGGCCGCGCGCCCGGCCAGCGCTTTTTCCTGCAACAGCAGGCGACAGGCCTGCCACAGCGTTAGCTGCTGGTCGCGGGACGCCTGGCGCACGACGTCCAGGGTGCGGTCGCCAATGCCGCGGGTTGGCGTATTGACCACACGCTCGAAGGCGGCATCGTCATTGCGGTTTGCCATCAGGCGCAGATAAGAAAGCGCGTCTTTGATTTCCTGGCGTTCGAAGAATCGCATGCCGCCATAGATACGGTAAGGCATGCTGGCCTGAAGCAGCGCCTCTTCCAGCACACGCGACTGGGCGTTGCTGCGGTAAAGAATGGCGCATTTTTCCAGCACGCCGCCGTTTTCCTGCCAGGTCTTGATGCGGTTTACCACAAAGCGCGCTTCATCCAGCTCGTTGAAGGCGCAATAGATAGAGATAGGTTCGCCGTCGCTACCGTCGGTCCACAACTCTTTCCCAAGGCGACCCGAGTTGTTGGCAATCAGGGCGTTGGCGGCGTTCAGAATGTTGTTCGTCGAGCGGTAGTTTTGCTCCAGACGAATAGTTTGTGCGCCGGGGAAGTCGTTAAGGAAGCGCTGAATATTTTCAACCTGAGCGCCGCGCCAGCCGTAGATAGACTGGTCATCATCGCCGACGATCATTACCTTGCCGGAATCCCCGGCCAGCAGGCGGATCCACGCGTACTGAATGTTGTTAGTATCCTGGAATTCGTCCACCAGGATATTGGTGAAGCGTTCGCGGTAGTGGTTCAAGATATGCGGTTTGTTCAGCCAAAGCTCGTGGGCACGCAGCAGCAGCTCGGCAAAATCCACCAGCCCGGCGCGATCGCACGCTTCCTGATAAGCCTGGTAAACCTTCTGCCAGGTTTGCTCCACCGGATTGCCGTAGCTTTCGACGTGGTGCGGGCGCAGGCCTTCGTCTTTTTTGCCGTTGATGTACCACATAGCCTGACGCGGTGGCCACTGCTTCTCGTCAAGGTTCATCGCCTTAATCAGGCGTTTGAGCAGGCGCAGCTGGTCTTCGCTATCGAGAATCTGGAAATCCTGCGGCAGGTTGGCATCCATATGGTGGGCGCGCAGCAGGCGGTGAGCCAGCCCGTGGAAGGTGCCAACCCACATGCCGCCCTGGCTGGTGCCCATCAATTGGCTAATACGATGGCGCATTTCCGCCGCCGCTTTGTTGGTAAAGGTCACCGCCATAATGGAATACGGTGAACAGTTTTCGACCGTCATCAACCACGCGATGCGGTGAACCAACACGCGAGTCTTACCACTGCCCGCCCCGGCCAGCACCAGCATATTGCTGCGCTTGGCGGCAACCGCTTCACGCTGTTTATCATTGAGGCTATCAAGCAGGTAAGAAACGTCCATTGGCACCGCCGTGTAAAGTGGTTAAAACTCGAATGATGACGAGTATTAACCACTGGTGATTTATACAGAATTATTGACGATTATATCAGCGCGCTCAGGGATGCCAACCGCGAAATCTCCAGATGGGGCAACAAACGGCTGTCATCTATCCGCATCAGGTCGCCTTCGCGCAGATTTATCCAGCATGCCTGCATGCCGCAGCGAACCGCGCCCGCCACGTCGGTCGTCAGGTCATCGCCAACGTGCAGAATTTGCTCCAGCGGCACGCCCAGCCTGCTCGCGGCCAGGTGATACATATCGCTGAACGGCTTGGCACGGCCATCCGGCCCGGCACGCAGAATGAATTTGAAGTATTTATCCAGCCCAAACAGGTGAGGCTCAGCATTGCCGTTGGTGATAGCCACCAGCGGCCATTTCGCGGCGAGCGCGGCCAGCGTGTCGTGGGTTTCCTGTGGGATATCAATCCGGCTGCGCCATTTGGCAAAGTTTTCCATCGCGGCGGCGGCACCGGCAAAAGCGTCTTCCGCACTTAGCCCGGCATCCAGCATGAGTTGTTCAACGGAACGGCGACGCCATTCCGTAACGTCATGATAAATTTCAGGCTCTTTCTTTAGCAATGCTTCACGCCTGCGGTAGAAGTCCGACGTGGTCAAAGCGCTAAGGTTTGGATGGTAATTCTGCACGAAAGTCAGCGATTCCTGCACGGTACGCAGGATAACCGGGCGGTTATCGTACAGCGTGTCGTCAAGATCGAAGGTCAGAGCGGCAATTTGCCCGAGCTGGCGGTAAAAATGCATTACGATTTCCCCCGTTTGGCGCGTGGATGCGCTGCATCATACACCGAGGCTAAATGTTGAAAGTCGAGATGGGTATAGATTTGCGTGGTAGAGAGGTTAGCGTGGCCCAGCAGCTCCTGAACCGCTCGCAAGTCGCCGCTGGACTCCAACATGTGCGTGGCGAACGAATGGCGCAGCTTATGAGGGTGTATATGGCTGCTTAGCCCCTGCTTGATGCCCCATTCGGCAAAACGCTTTTGCACATTACGGGCCGAGATCCTTTTCCCAGTTTTGGCGAGGAACAAAGCGTCATCGTCCGGGCCAAACAGCTCACGCAGATCGAGCCAGTGCTCAACCCAGGTTACGGCGCTGCGGCCAACGGGTACGCGGCGTTCTTTGCTGCCCTTGCCCATGACCCACACTTCACCGGTAGACAAGTCAATATGGCCGCAGTCCATGTTCACCAGCTCGGAAAGACGCAGACCCGCACCGTACATCACTTCCAGCATCGCCCGGTCGCGTACCGCCAGGGGATCGTTGAGATCGATATCCAGCAGATGATTAACGTCATCCACTTCAATGTTTTTTGGCAGGTGTCGCCCGGCCTTCGGGGTGGTAATGCCTTTCGCCGGGTTGGCTTTTAGCTCGCCCTGGCTGACCATCCAGTCGAAAAAGCTGCGTAATGCAGAGAGCCTGAGCGCCAGGCTGGAAGCCTGAAGACCGGCTCTGCGGCTGCGTACCGCCAGCGAGCGAACCGTGGCGGCATCGCACTGCTGCCAGCTTTTCAGCTTCATCTCTTCGCCAAGGTGGACAATCGCCCCCAGCTGGCGCCGGTAGTTAAGCAGGGTGAGCGGGCTGAGCTGGCGCTCAACCTTCAAATAACGCAGGAAACCATCAACATGGAGCTGTAGCGAGGAGTCCGTCATGCGCGTTCAATCCAGCGCTCCAACAGGTCGGGCAGCATCAGCGCCAGTTCGTGCAACAGCTGTGTACCCTGACCCTGCTGATAATGCTGGGGATCACGACTGCTGAACAGCAGTACGCCAAGGTCACCTTCGTTGCCCATCAGCGACAGCGCTACCGAGCCAATCGCTTTCGCCTGCGGCAGCACCAGCAGCAGCTCCGGGCCGTTCAGCGGGCCAAGATAGTGCTGGCTTTCACCGAGGCGCTGAATACGCAGCGGCTCAAAGGCCTGCCGGTTTAGCGCCAGATGAGTAAAGTCGGACGGCGCGCCGATACGCCAGCGGTCAGCAAAAAGCCGGATATTCGCACCCGCCAGCCCCATTTCCCGCGCCCAGCGGTGCAGGCGATTAAGCATCTCCTGCAGGCTGGAGGCCGAAGCCAGACGCCCCTGAAGCTTCAACAGACGGTAAAACAAGCCTTCGTTAGCGCTTGCCTGCTCCATGAGCAGCGTCATGTTCTCTTCAAGGTGGTTAATGTGGTTACGGCTCCGGGCCATATGCCACTCCACCAGCGAAACGGTGCCGCGCACCGGGTGCGGCACCTGCATGCTCTCCACCTGGTGGGCGTTACGAATAAAGAAATCGGGGTTGCGCTGAAGGTACTCGGCGACCGCGAGATCGTTAAGTTCCAGAAGGGCTTCTTGCTGTTCCTCGGCGTTCTTCATAGATGTATAAATCCATCGTAGACATGGGCCGCCGGGCCGGTCATATACAGCGGTGAACCCGGCCCTTTCCAGGCGATATCAAGGCGGCCGCCGGGCAGCTCAACGCGCACCTGCTCCGCCAGTAAACCTTGCTGAATGCCAACCGCTACCGCACCGCAGGCTCCGCTGCCGCAGGCCTGAGTCTCACCGGCTCCGCGCTCATAAACGCGCAGCTTTACGTGCTCGCGGCTAACAACCTGCATAAAACCGATGTTGGCTCGTTCAGGAAAACGCTCATGGCTTTCCATCACAGGCCCCAGAGTTTCCACCGCTGCGGTTTCTATATCGTCGACCTGAATCACACAGTGGGGATTACCCATCGAGACCACGCCGCACATAATGGTTTGCTCGGCGGCACGCATAATATAGGTCTTTTCCGCTTTGTTTGCCCGGAACGGAACCTGAGAAGGCTCGAAGTTTGGTTCGCCCATATTGACGCGCACCATCTCATCTTCCGTCACGGTGAGCACCATGCGGCCATTCGCGGTGCTGACGCGAATTTCTCGCTTATTGGTCAGCCCCTTGAGACGCACAAAACGGGCAAAGCAGCGCGCGCCGTTGCCGCACTGGGAGACTTCGCTGCCGTCTGCGTTGAAGATCCGGTAATGAAAG
Source organism: Cedecea davisae DSM 4568 (assembly GCF_000412335.2). Taxonomy (GTDB): domain Bacteria; phylum Pseudomonadota; class Gammaproteobacteria; order Enterobacterales; family Enterobacteriaceae; genus Cedecea; species Cedecea davisae. The sequence continues at coordinate 4,837,473 of NZ_KE161030.1, read as the reverse complement.
TCGAGATCGGGATCATACGGCGGTTCGACGATCAATAGCTGATCGAAGCCTACGCCGAGGTGACGATCCGCCAGACGCCGGATCAGTTCCGGAGAGAAATAGATATTCTGCGTTACCGCGTCCACGACCATAAAGTCATTACCAAGGCCATGCATTTTAGAGAACTGCATCTTCTGCTCCATTAGCGCGGTGACAAAGCACGGTTTAGCTAGTAAATAACCTGAGTCGGCCCATTATCCGTACCACGGCTGTTACGGGATGGCGTCGTCTGGATTGTCTGTTCAGGGGTTGCGCTATGGGTCGTCGGCTTGGCTTTGGTATCCGCCGGCGGGAAGTAAAGAGGCCCCTTCAGGCCGCAGCCGGTAAGGCTTGCAAGCATCAGCGCCAGAGCAAGAGGGCAGAAAATCTTCTTCATTATGGGGTTGCCTGTGATTCACTATTCTGCCGTCTATCATCGCAGGTGAACCCTGAAAAGCAATACTCTCGTTGCCCATTACCGCTGAAAATCGTCACCTGCCAAACCAGGCAAGAAAATAATCTCTGGTTTACCCTGATTAAGGGGCATCTTCGATTGCCGCCCCGCAGCTGCTCGGAACGAACGCTTGTTGTCTTTTAATGAGGTGACATAGATGAAACGGATCGGCATAACGGGTTTGGAACGTGAAGCAGTGCAGATTTTAATTGAACAGGCGGCCCCCGGCAGGTTTACCACACAGCTGGTCAGCGATATGGAAGCGGCAAATTCGGTCAAGCGTGGCGATCTCCATTATACCATCGGCGCTTTTCACTCCGGGATTGGCCCGGCTCTGGCCGTTGCAGTCGCCGTTTTGGGTTCAGAGAAATGCTGCACAATCTCCAGCCCGGACTCACCGGCCAGAGAGCAGCAAATTGCGCGCTGGGTGCGGGATGGAAAGGTCGCATTTGGCATTTCCATCGAGAATGCTTCCCGCGCCATCCCCCTGCTGGTTCACTATCTCGATGATGCCTGAAGCAGAGTTTCTTAATATCCCCGATGCTTTTATACTGCCCTGAAATACCAACAGGAAGCAGACATGAACGACAGCGAATTTCATCTATTAGCCGATGACCTGTGGCGCACCATTGAAGAACGTCTCGATGACTGGGACGGCGACAGCGACATTGATTGCGAAATCAACGGCGGGGTGCTGACCATCAGCTTCGAAAACGGCAGCAAAATTATTATCAATCGCCAGGAGCCGCTTCATCAGGTGTGGCTGGCAACCAAAAGCGGCGGCTACCATTTCAACCTCAAAGGTGATGAGTGGATTTGCGACCGCAGCGGCGCTGAATTCTGGCAGTTAATGGAAGAAGCAAGTTCCCAGCAGGCGGGTGAAGCCGTTAGCTTCCGCTAATTACTGCTGATACTGCTGCAGCAGCGGCGCTGAGTTGTCGTCCTGATTAACCGGCGCGGCTGTTGCTATCGACTGGGTGCGGAACGGAATGACCTGCATCCGGCCATCGACCTTCACGATTTGATAGAACTGCGGCAGGTTGAAGTTGATAAAGCTTGAGCCGTAGGTAAAGCGGTCGTGGGATGACGAATAGAAGCGGCTAACGTCGCGCACCAGCTCCTCTTTGCTCCCCTCGCAGTGGTGGTAAACCTCCGCCCGGTTGCTTTCGTCCAGAATATAGATATTGAAGCCCTGATCTTCACCAGCCTCTTCGAAGAAGAACTGAATAATCCCTTCGCTGGCAAAACCGTCCACCACGGCGGGTAGCTGAACCTGATTAGTGCCAACCTGAACGGACAGGCCGTGCAACTTGTTGTGCGAGATAGCGCCATAAAATTCGACGGCGTTTTCCAGTTTCTGAACCGAAACATTCAGGCGTTCGAAGAACAGGCCCCATGTCTGGCCGGAAACGCGCAGCGCCTTAAAGCGGCCGGGTTCCTGGCGGGTGCTGGAAAGGCGGAATTCAATACACTCGGAGACCAGTTGCTGAACGCGAGTGCGGATAAGGCCACGCAGATGCTGGCTATAGCAGAACACTTCAACGCTATCCGGCGGCGCGGCGTCCTGGTGCATTTTGCCCAGAATAGTCTTCAGCGCCTCGATCATCGCCTGCTCGCCGTTAAAGTGCAGGGTACGCACTTCATTCCAGGAGTTGCGGTACAGCAGGTCCACGCTGCCTATCAGGCATTGCTGCTGCTCACCGAAGCTGAACACATCCAGCTTGCGGAAATCAAAATGAACCACCTGATTGCGGAAGGCAGCCGTCGGGTCATATTCGAGGTTGACGATTATCGCCAGATGGCGAATTTCGCACGGGCTGTAGAGCGCTTTTGGCGTTGGGGCCGGAAGACGCAGCGGGAAGTGATGTGAAACATCCGCCACCATCTCCTGCAGCTTCGGTAAATCACAAATGCCGTTGCCCTTAATAAACAGGCGAGTGCGTGAGGTCAGCAGGCCGTTAAAGTAGGCCCATGCCACCAGCTTATTAAGATAACGGTTATATTCCAGCGGTTGATGGCTGACGATGGAATCCATGTTCGGCGCGCGGTTGTACAGATACCAGCCGGAGCGGTTTGCGCGGCCCAGCGGCACATGGATAAAGGTCAGATTTGGCTCGGAGAGATCGGGCGAGATCTGCGGGTTAACCAGCGTGACTTTCCCCGGAAGCGCTTCAAAAGCCGCATACAGCTTACGCGTAAGCACGCCAATATCCTGCGGGCTGGCGGAAACGCTCAGATTATTACGGCGCGCAAAGCGAATCAGGTTGCGATAGCTTTGCATCATCGCGTCGAGCAGCTCGTTATGCGCTTCGCGCACCTGGTCGATTTTCCAGTTGGCGCGGTTATCCAGCATGGCGAGGCGAGCCTCGTCCCAGCCCCAGCCTTTCACCAGTTGGGTCAGCACTTCTCTGCGCCAGCCGACGCAGGCGCGTTCCCGCGACAGTTTTTCGCAGACTTTCAGATAGAAGCAGCGGCGTACGAGGTCAAGGCGCGCGTTGTCCTCAATTTGCGTGAGGTAGTCGGTCACGCGTTCCAGCATCATGCAGTATGGATCGAGGCCAAACGAGACAATTTCGCCATCGTGCAGGCGCTGCTTGATATCTTTTGCCAGCAGGCGCGTATTCGGATATTCCCAGGAGTAGGCTTCCAGCAGCAGCGTTTTAAGCACCGCTTTGTAAGGCGAGTCGATACTTTTATAGAGCTGCCACAGGCTGGCACCAAAGTATTCCTCGGCGGAGAGCGAGCTCAACCCTCCGAGATCCAGCCATTCGTTCGGCGTCAGTACGCCCCGGGCATAAAGCGTCATGACGTAATCGTCGTAATGCTCTTCTTCATCGCCCGGGACCATGTTCCAGAGAATACGTTTCCCGGCGAGGCGAACCGCGGTGCGGTAAAACTCATCCAGCAGCAGGATGTGCTGAGTGGAGCCGCAGTCTTCGCCGCCCAGGCTGCCGCTTTCATTGTGGCGGAAGCGGTTTTCGTCAATCAGGAAGAAGCTAACCTCGACGCCAAGCGATGCGGCCCAGCTTTCAAGCAGGCTGCATTTGCGCTGCAACAGCTGGCGCTCGTCGTTATCGAGCCAGGACTGGTGGCATACCCAGATATCGAGGTCGGATGAACAGCTCTGCCCCACGGAGGAGGTGCTGCCCATAGAATAGAGGCCGGTAATCGGCAGTTCGCCCGTGGCCGACTCCTGCCGCGGCATTCCGCGCTGCAGTTCGAGTTCGTCCAGGTAGTGGCGCTGGGTTTCATCAGGCGTGTAAATGCAGATGCCCCGGGGAACGTTACCGTCAAGGTAACCCGGCATCAGCGGGTGATGATAATGTAATAACGTTGGCAGTAGACTGTAGACCTGTTGGAAAGCAGGCCCCATGGCAGCAAGCGCGCGATCTACGCGCAGTTGGTTGATGGCATCCAGTCTCTGTTTAAGTGTCTCAATATAGAGGTACAAGACATATCGCCTGATGGTTTCAGTATTACGAAAAAACCCGTTTCGTGGTTTGTTGTCCCCGTGATTATAAACGATCGGGACAGCAATTGCTGGAAACGTGATCAATTTAACACCTTGCCTGTTGACCGTAAAGAAAGATGCGCTACCAAAAAGGGTAAACGCCCGGCCAAAGGCGATTTCTTCCATAATACGAATCTCGTCCCTCTGTTGCCGCAAAAGCCGCCGTACCTGACAGCCTTCCGCTAACAGTGGTAGGATGGTCGGTGGACGATAATTACGGTAACAAGCATGTTAGACAATATACTCAGAATTGCCACTCGCCAAAGTCCTCTTGCACTCTGGCAAGCACATTATGTTAAGCAACATCTTGAAGCTTTCCACCCGCAGCTGACCGTTGAGCTGGTGCCTATGGTGACGCGCGGTGATGTCCTGCTGGACACGCCATTAGCCAAAGTAGGCGGGAAAGGATTGTTCGTTAAAGAGCTGGAGCTGGCAATGCTGGACGGGCGGGCGGATATCGCCGTTCACTCGCTGAAAGATGTGCCGGTGGAGTTCCCCGAGGGTCTTGGGCTGGTCACCATCTGCGAGCGCGACGATCCGCGTGATGCCTTTGTCTCGAATCACTATCCAACGCTGGACAGCCTCCCACCGGGCAGCATCGTCGGCACCTCGAGCCTGCGCCGCCAGTGCCAAATTGCCGAGCAGCGCCCAGATTTAGTCATTCGCTCCCTGCGCGGCAACCTGGGCACCCGTCTGGGCAAGCTGGATAAAGGCGAATATGATGCCATTATTCTTGCCGTGGCCGGGCTGAAACGCCTTGAGATGCAGGACCGTATCCGCTACGCGTTACCGCCTGAAGTCTCCTTACCTGCCGTCGGCCAGGGTGCCGTGGGCATTGAGTGCCGCCTGGATGATGAGCGCACGCGAGCGTTGCTTGCCCCCCTCAATCATCATGAAACCGCGGTTCGTGTGAGCGCCGAACGGGCGATGAACATGCGCCTTGAAGGCGGCTGCCAGGTGCCCATCGGCAGCTATGCAGAATTGAAAGATAATGAGCTTTGGCTGCGTGCGCTGGTGGGCGCGCCGGACGGTTCGGTGATGGTTCGCGGCGAACGCCGGGGCAAACCGGAAGATGCCGTTGCCATGGGCGTTTCGCTGGCAGAAGAGTTGCTAAATAAAGGCGCACGCGAGATTCTGGCCGAAGTCTATAACGGAGACGCTCCCGCATGACTATTCTTGTCACCCGCCCCTCCCCAGCCGGGGAAGAGTTAGTGAGCCGTTTGCGCGCACTCGGGCAGGTGGCGTATAGCTTCCCGCTTATTGAATTCTCTCCAGGCCGACAGCTCGCTCAGCTACCGGCCCTGCTGGCGGCGCTTGCGCCTGGCGATCTGGTGTTTGTGCTTTCGCAGCATGTTATCGAATATGCCAGCCCTCTTTTACGCCGCCAGGGCATAACCTGGCCTGAGCATCTCTCCTGGTTTGCCATTGGCCGTACCACGGCGCTGGCTCTGCATACCGTCAGCCATCTGCCGATTCGCTACCCGCAAGATCGGGAAACCAGCGAAGTCTTGCTACAATTACCTGAATTACAGAATGTTGCCGGAAAACGTGCGCTGATTCTGCGGGGTAACGGCGGCCGTGAACTGTTGGGCGAAACGCTTGAAGCGCGCGGCGCGCAGGTAAGCTTCTGTGAGTGTTATCAGCGAAGCGCTATCATTTATGATGGAACAGAAGAGGCGCACCGCTGGCGGGAACGAGGTGTCTCGACGCTGGTTGTGACCAGCGGTGAAATGCTGCAACAGCTCTACACGCTAACGCCAGCCTGGTACCGCGAAAACTGGCTGCTTCGCTGCCGGCTGCTGGTTGTCAGCGAGCGCCTGGCGAGCCTTGCCCGGGAGATGGGCTGGCAGAATATTCAGGTCGCCGCGAATGCGGACAATGACGCGCTGTTGCGCGCGTTACAACAAACCTAACAATAACAGGACGCCACAATGACGGAACAAAATAATTCCTCCGCCATGGTTGAGGAAACCACATCGACGGTGGAAACGCCATCGCAGCCCGAATCAACGCCGAAGAAGAGTCGTTCCGGCGTGGCGGGCATCGCGCTGGGGGCGATAGCAATAGCCATCGCTCTGGCGTTAGGCGGCGGGCTTTATAGCTATGGCAAGCATCAGGTCTCCACGCAAACCGCAACCAGCGATGCGCTGGCAAACCAGCTGATCGCCCTGCAAAAACAGCAGGATGCGCAAAAAAGCGAATTTGAAACCACGCTGAAGAAGCAGGCCGATGCCCTGGGTGAAGCCGGGAAACAGCAGGCTGCATTAACGCGCCAGCTGGACGAAGTGCAGCAAAAAGTAGCCACCATTTCCGACAGTGATTCCAAAACATGGCTGCTGGCTCAGGCCGACTTCCTCGTTAAGCTGGCCGGCCGCAAGCTGTGGAGCGACCAGGACGTGACCACCGCCGCCGCGCTGCTGAAAAGCGCCGATGCCAGCCTGGCGGACATGAATGATCCAAGTCTGATAACCGCCCGTCGCGCGTTGACGGACGATATCTCGACGCTTTCCACGGTTACTCAGGTTGATTACGACGGCATTATTCTCAAGCTAAACCAGCTGTCTAACGGCCTGGACAACCTGCGCCTCGCCGATAACGACAGCGATGATTCACCGATGGACTCGGACAGCAGCGAGCTTTCGGGCAGCATCACCGAGTGGCGTCAAAATCTGGTGAAGAGCTGGCACAACTTTATGGACAGCTTTATTACCATTCGCCGCCGCGATGAAACCGCCGTACCGCTGCTGGCGCCAAATCAGGATATCTACCTGCGCGAGAACATCCGCTCTCGCCTGCTGGTTGCCGCCCAGGCGGTGCCTCGCCATCAGGAAGAAACCTATAAACAGGCGCTGGATAACGTCTCTACCTGGGTTCGCGCTTATTACGATACCAACGACTCGGCCACTAAAGCGTTTCTGGATGAGCTTGATGGCCTGAGCCAGCAGAGCATACATATGGATATTCCGCAGACCCTGCAAAGCCAGGCCCTGCTGGAAAAGCTGATGCAGACCAGAGTGCGTAATTTGCTGTCCCAGCCGACAGCAAACGCAGCGCCGCTTAACTCCGCGCCTGAGCAACCTGCTCCTGCCGTAAGCCAGGGGGAATAAGCATGATTAAAGTCTTATTGCTCTTCCTGCTGCTGATTGCGGGTATCGTGCTCGGCCCCATGCTGGCGGGACATCAGGGATATGTGCTGATCCAAACCGATAACTACAACATCGAAACCAGCGTGACCGGCTTAGTCATTATTCTGGTTCTGACCATGCTCGTGCTGTTTGCTATCGAGTGGGTGCTGCGCCGTATTTTCCGCACCGGAGCGCGCACTCGCGGCTGGTTCCTTGGCCGTAAACGCAGCCGCGCTCGTAAGCAAACCAAAGCCGCGCTGCTAAAACTGGCCGAGGGCGATTATCAGCAAGTTGAAAAGCTGATGAGTAAAAATGCCGACCATGCGGAGCAGCCGGTGGTGAATTACCTTCTCGCCGCCGAAGCTGCCCAGCAGCGTGGCGATGAGATCCGTGCCAATCAGCATCTAGAACGCGCTGCCGAACTGGCGGATAACGATCAGCTGCCTGTTGAGATAACTCGCGTTCGCCTGCAGCTGGCCCGTAATGAAAACCACGCGGCAAGACACGGCGTTGATAAGCTTCTGGAAGTTGCCCCTCGCCACCCTGAGGTGCTGCGTCTGGCAGAGCAGGCCTATTTACGAACCGGAGCCTGGGGCTCGCTGCTGGATATTCTGCCCGCAATGGAAAAGGTTCAAATAGGCGACGAGGCACAGCGCACGGCTCTGCAACAGCAAGCGTGGATCGGGCTGATGGATCAGGCTATGGCCGATCAAGGTAACGACGGGCTGAAAAGCTGGTGGCGCAACCAGAGCCGCAAAACGCGTCATCAAACCACGTTGCAGGTGGCAATGGCCGAGCATTTGATCGAATGTGACGATAGCGATGCCGCCCAGGAGATAGTTCTCGACGGATTGAAACGCCAGTACGACGATCGTCTGGTGCTGCTGATGCCGCGCCTGAAGTCAGGCAACCCGGAACAGCTCGAGAAAGCGCTGCGCCTGCAGATCAAAACCCAGGGTGCGCTTCCTCTACTGCAAAGTACGCTGGGCCAGTTGCTGATGAAGCATGGTGAATGGCAGCAGGCGGCGGATGCGTTCCGCGAAGCGATTAAACAGCGCCCGGATGCCTTCGATTATGCCTGGCTTGCGGACTCTCTCGACAAGCTTCACAAACCGGAAGAAGCCGCAATGATGCGCCGCGATGGCCTGTTGTTGACGCTGCAAAACAATCCCAATTCATAGCATTCAGGGGCGGCGTTCAGTCGCCCTTTTCTTTCCCGCATACAAAAAAAAACACCAGCCAATTGGCTGGTGTTAAAACAGGTCTGTTTGACAACTAAGTGGTGCTTCACTCAACGTTATGTCCATGGTGTTGGATGAGACCCCTTTGGGGCGACATCTGTGGGTGGACGATAAGCACCGTAATTGGCTCTGCGTCATTCCTTGGTTTATGAAGCCTAAGCGAACATAAGAAGTGGAATGAGCATCTACCCGGTTATTATTGCACAATGCATGCCATGTTTGCATTTGAAAAGTAAACCAACCGCTAATATTAGTAGTTTCATAGTATTAGTTCGGAGGGAATTTTGCTGCCTGAGAGATAAAGTGCGCCAGCCCCGCTTAACCAGAGTGTCTCCCATAAGAGACGGTTAACCGATTCAATTTAAAATCACCTAATAATCAATGAATTATATGTCTCCATTTAGAGACGAGAAATGGGCGATTTGTCGCGGTTCAACGACAATGCCGGAGAGCAAATGGTGGATTCAGAAAAGCAAAAAGGCCAGCTAAAAAGCTGGCCTTTTTTAAGGTGGTCGGCGAGAGAGGATTATTCCCCTGCGGGCCGTTGCTGAAGCAACGTTGTCTCGCTACGCTCGGCTCAAACCTCCTTCGGAGGTTCTCATCCTCTTTAACTTCAGATGCAAAAAGGCCAGCTCGAAAGCTGGCCTTTTTTAAGGTGGTCGGCGAGAGAGGATTATTCCCCTACGGGCCGTTGCTAAAGCAACGTTGTCTCGCTGCGCTCGGCTCAAACCTCCTTCGGAGGTTCTCATCCTCTTTAATTACGGATGCAAAAAGGCCAGCTCGAAAGCTGGCCTTTTTTAAGGTGGTCGGCGAGAGAGGATTCGAACCTCCGACCCACTGGTCCCAAACCAGTTGCGCTACCAAGCTGCGCTACTCGCCGAAATACTGCTTTTACTGCCGCTTTCTACACTCGGCTAAACTCTGTGAGCTTAAACATTCGGTGTCGAAAGCAAAAACCCTGCTTTAGCAGGGCTTTCAAAATGTGGTCGGCGAGAGAGGATTCGAACCTCCGACCCACTGGTCCCAAACCAGTTGCGCTACCAAGCTGCGCTACTCGCCGAAATACTGCCCTTAATGCTTTATTAATTTAGGTGTGGTGCGAAGAGAGGGACTTGAACCCTCACGTCCGTAAGAACACTAACACCTGAAGCTAGCGCGTCTACCAATTCCGCCACCTTCGCATACATCTAAATTAATGGGGTGGCTAATGGGACTCGAACCCACGACAACTGGAATCACAATCCAGGGCTCTACCAACTGAGCTATAGCCACCACTGTCAATCTTTCACGCGGTATAAATACCACCGCAGCTCTAGCGCCATATAAAATGGTGCGCCCGACAGGATTCGAACCTGAGACCTCTGCCTCCGGAGGGCAGCGCTCTATCCAGCTGAGCTACGGGCGCGTAGCGCCGTTGCGGGGTCGGATAATACGGGCTTCGTGCTCAGCTGTCTAGTGGTTATTTCAATAAAATACTCGCAAAACTGCGCGTTTGGTTATGCTTTGCGCATCCTGATGCTTATCCATCCAGTTTTTCGCTAACGACATGCTTATTCAGGCCAAAGACCTTGTATATCAGCGTTACGGCGGCCAAAAAGAGAACCCCTACCGTCAGCGACATTCTCGTGTCTTCATTCAGCCCCATGCCGACCAGCACGCATACCAGGAATGCCATCGTCAGGTAATTTGCCCACGGGAACATAATGGAACGGAAAGGATGGCTGGCAATCGCCTGGCGATGCGCTTTACGGAAGCGAATCTGGCTTATCAGGATAACAAACCATGGCACCATTCCCGGCAATACGCTGGCGCTGTAGACATAAACGAATACGCGCTGTGGGTTAGGGATAACGTAATTCAGGCATGAACCAAGCAGCAAAATCACAATGGAAACGGCAACGCCTGCCACCGGCACGCCGCTGCGCGAGACTTTAGCCATTTTAGCCGGTAGCTGGCGATTTTTAGCCAACGCATACAGCATACGCCCGCAGCTATACATCCCGCTATTACAGCCGGAGAGCGCGGCGGTCAGCACCACAAAGTTGATAATACCTGCCGCCGCGGTAATGCCGATTTTGGCGAAGGTCAGCACAAACGGGCTGCCGGTGGTGCCAATCTGGTTCCACGGGAAGATAGTCACGATAACGAAAATGGCGCCCACATAGAAAATCAGAATACGCCATAAAACTTTACCCACGGCGCTGCGCAAAGTGACCTGCGGGTTCTTCGCTTCACCGGCGGTAATGCCGATAAGCTCAACACCCTGATAGGAAGCCACAACAATACATAATGCCGTCAGGAAGCCCTTCCAGCCTCCGGCAAAGAAGCCGCCGTGCTCGGTCAGGTTGCTAAAGCCGATGGCCTGGCCGTGATTCCCAAATCCGAAAAAGATAACCCCAAGACCCACGACAATCATCACAATAATGGTCGTGACCTTAATCATTGCGAACCAGAACTCTATTTCACCGTACAGGCGCACTGCGGCAAGGTTTGCCAGCGCGACAAGGCCAACGGCAAAGATAGCCGGGAGCCACTGGGGTAAATCAGGGAACCAGTACTGGACATAAACGCCTATCGCCGTTATCTCGGAGATCCCCACCGCCATCCACATAAACCAGTAGGACCAGGCGGTAAGATAGCCAAAGAAAGGGCTCATATAACGGTGGGCATAAACCGCGAAGGAACCGGCTACCGGTTCAAGGAACAGCATCTCCCCCATCGAACGCATAATGAAGAAGACGAACAGGCCCGCAACAATGTACGCCAGCAATACCGAGGGGCCCGCCCACTTCAGGGTACTGGCGGCGCCCATAAACAGGCCAACGCCAATTGTCCCCCCAAGGGCAATAAGTTCAATATGTCGAGCTTCCAGCCCGCGCTGCAGCTCTGCTTGTTTCTCTGCCATAAATCCTCTGTTTTGTGTTTGCTTTTACTCCGGTTTTTACCGGTTATTGTGATGGTCAAAGCCATAGCTCAATAACAGGCCATGCAGCACCGGCAATAGATTTGCTGGCGCAACATCACTACGGCACTGCATTGAGTGGGCGCAATGGTTTCGCATTTTTTAAAAAATTACAAATAAACGCGTAACAAATCGCAAGGAGAGTGGTGGAAAATCGCGGAAGTAAAAACGCGCCCGGATGGGCGCGTTATGAGTCAGAGCTTGCCGCTAAAGTGCCAGCCCTGGTAACGCAGCAGTCTCAGTTGGCGTTTAATCCGGCTCGGCTGTGAAAGCAGGCGGTACAACCATTCAAGACCGAGATTTTGCCAGATCTTTGGCGCACGCTTTACGCGCCCGGTAAAGACATCATAAGTCCCGCCCACGCCCATATACAGCGCATGAGGATGAACCTTGCGGCATTCCTGCATCAGGAGCTCCTGGCGTGGAGAGCCCATGGCTACCGTCACAATGGCGGCTCCGCTGTCGCGCACTCGCTCAAACAGCGCCTGCCGCTGCAATGCCGTGAAATAACCGTCCTGGCTGCCAACGATGTTAACCTGCCAAAGCTGGCGCAATTTTGCCTCGGTTTGTGCCAGCACCTCGGGCTTGCCGCCTATCAAAAAGACCGGCGTACCTTCCCGCCCGGCACGCTGCATCAGCGCTTCCCACAGGTCGGCCCCTGCGACACGGTTTACCCGCGCTTCAGGGTATTTTTTGCGGATTGAACGTACGACGCTGATACCATCGGCATATTTATATTCCGCTACGGCAATAAGGCCGCGAACTTGCTCATCATCTTCTGCGGTAAGCACTTTTTCAGCATTAATCGCCACCAGCGTTCCCTGCCGCAGGTGGCCGTCGGCATAGAGATAGTCCAGCGCGTGCTGCATATCTCGCCACCCCAGCAGATTGAGGCCTCGAATCGAGTAAAAAGGGGCATCAATAGGGTTATTCATGAATATCCTTGTCATGCATTTTGCGTATTCGTCACGGGACGAGACACGCGGCGCAGGCGCTGATGAATAAGTCCCGCGCTTTCAAATAGCCAATAAAGAAGTTTGGCCGCTACCAGGCATGCGCCAAAAATTACCAGGAAAAACACCACTCGCGAAACGAATGAGTCCAGCCCTTCGCGGGCCAGCACAATCATATTGAAAATGGCCCCGAAGCAGAATGCGTAGATTATCGCGGCTTTGTAGCGGTTCGCTTCCCGATTTGCCAGCTCATAAAGCCAGTCAAACCATTTGATGATGAGTCCCACCACAACCGCGCCAAGTGGAATAAACCACACGCCGCCCATGACCACCAGCGAACCAATCAGCGTCGGTGAAATGGCCAGCCCGGAGTGATTATTAAGCACCTGCCAGGTAAAGTAGTTCGCAGTATTCAACACGGTACCAGGCCGGTCCGGCCACAGCCAACCGGGAATAAATACGTAGAAGTCGCGGATAATTGGAGCCAGCCCCTGAAACTCGATTTTATCGTAGTTTTGCAGCAGCAGCCCCAGGTTCTCCCACGGCGAAAAGGTATCGCGCGTCAGGTAGAGGAAGGTATAAAACGCTTCGTCTCCGCTGACGTTCAGTCCGTAGCGCTTTAGCGCCAGCCAGAACATACCGACAATACCCAGCACGCCCGCCGCCGCCAGCATCCACAGCGAGATCCAGCCGCGGATAATGCCGATAAACAGGAAGATGGCAAAGGCGATGATGATATTGGCGCGCGTGCCGCCCACAATCATGTAAGTCAGCAGACCAAAGGCCACGGTGCTCACCAGGAAGAAAATCCAGGCGCGGCTATCCTGACGCAGGAAATACACCACAAGCATCGCAGGGATAAAGAAGTAGAAGAAACGTTTGAGCGCTACCCCGGAAACTTCGCTGGAGAAAATTTGACTGTAAGAGTGCAGCTTAAACAGCAGGAACCCGTTGTGGGCGAAGAAAATCCCCACGCTGATAAGCGCCACCAGCACCAGCATGAGCCAGGTAAGATGCGTCTCGACGCGGTTCATCCGGAATAATGGGCGGCGTTCTCTGCCCTCACTTTTGGCCCGCAGCCGGGTTTTATAGCTGACGTAATAAATCCCGTAGAAGCATGCTGCCGCAAGCTGCGCCTGAAGCAGGACGTCCGCAGGCACCACGGCAACGCCGAACCGGAACACCAGGGTACAGGTGAACGGAAAACCAAAGAAAAAGGTCAGCAGGTAGAGCAGCGAGAAGAATACGTTGAAGTTAAATCGTACACGACGGAACTCCTGGTAAGTCAGCAGCCCGATGAACATGACCGACAGGAACCAGACGACAAATAAACCGCCAAATTGCGTGAGGCTCATTCATTCTCTCCCGCGGCCACGTTAAGGGCCTGGTGCCAACCGTCGATAAAGCCCGGGTTAAAGAAGGCGATATTCTGCTTATCCAGCAGGCGAAGCTGACGCTGCGCTTCACGCACGGTCGCTTCATCCAGCGCATCTTCGGTGAACAGCACCGGAACATGCTGCTCAACCATATCCTGCCAGAAAGGATTTTTGCGATTCAGTACGCAAGGGATCCCGGCCTGAATAAGCAGACACAGCGTACCAATGCCCTGCTGGCGTTCAAAAACGAAATAACCCAGGTCGCACTGCCGGAGCAGAGCCAGGTAGGCGTTGAATTCGATTTTTTCCGTCAGCACTTGCAGATTTTCCGGGCTGAATAAGGCTTTCCCGGCCTGCTGTACTTCCGAGATATACGGCTGGTTATTATCAGGATAGCCCATCGGCACCACCACGCGAACCGCGTCGCCAAACTGCTGGTGAATGGCCTTAAGCGCGGCAATGTGCTGGTTACTGCGGTCGCCGGAATTGCCCACCAGCAGCGTCAACTGCTTATCGGGTTCTTTGTCCGTAGCCATTGCGTTAAGGCTCGGGTCCATGCGCGTAGGGAAATAAAGTAGTTCACCCGGCACCTGCGGATGCCGCTGATGGAAATAGTTTAAATCGCCGCGAGTCGCAAAGATCTGCCCAACGCGCCCCTGAGCAAACCGGCGCAACTGGTAAAACAGGCGGAATTTAAAGCTACGGGAAACCTCGTAAAGGTCGGCACCCCAGATATGCCAGTTCACCTGTTCCGGTTTCAGACCGCCGGTTAATAAAGCAATCCACAGACTGCTGTTAAACTGCCCGTGGAAGAAAAAACGCTGCTGGCGGTTGGCTCGTGCTTTTGCCAGCACTTCAGCAGCGACGGCCTGCTTAGAGGCGTAAAGCGAGACGGAAAGAGACGGAAAAGCGGACGGCAGAGAGCTATCCCCGGAGACCACCATAAATTCCTGAGCATGGGGAGTCGTGGCGGCTAAAACGTCATTGAAAAAACGCAGTACCGTCTGATTATGATGCGGGATATCAGATCCCAAAACGTGAATCAGTGTTGTCATGCTCGTCTACGATAAATAAAGAAAACGCCACAGCAGAGCGCAAAATAGACAATGTAAGTTGCCATGTAGGCCTGAGCCGCACCCAGCGCGCCATGAGCCGGTATTAACCAGCGTGAGAAGCCGGTCAATAAAGCAAACTGACTAATTTCAGTCAAAATATAAAAACGCAGCGATGCCTTCGCAATGACCAGATAGCCAAATACATAAGCCCCCACTTTTAATACATCGCCAACCAGCTGCCAGGCAAACAGATCGCGCATCGCAATAAATTTAGGCGAAAACAGCAGCCAGATGGCAAAGTCGCGCAGCAGCCACACGGTCAGGCTCGCAGCGGCCACCGCAGGCAGCACAAACTTCAGCGAGCGCGTAATCTCACGCGTGATGGCGCTTTTTTCCTTCAGCCGCGACAGCGTCGGCAATAAATAAACGCTAAAGGACGCGGTGATAAATTGCAGGTAGGCATCTGAAATACTGCTCACCCCTTGCCAGATACCAACCTCGTCCCAGCTATAGTGCGCGGCCAGCAGATTTCGCATCATCACGTAAGCCACCGGCAGCGTGACGGAAGTAATCAGCGCCATAATGGTGAACTTACCCAGATGGCTTGCCAGCAGCTTATCCCAGCCGGGCTTCAGGTAATGCAGAGGAATATGCCCGCGCCTTAGCAACATAAGCGACGCCGGGATAACGACCAGAGCAGGCACAAGGGCCAGGCCCAGCAGTGCGCCCGGATAGCCGCCCAGGCGGTAACAAAGATAATAAGCGATAACCCCGATTATACTGCCGGCGATCAGCGCAAAGGCGTTGCCTGCCGCATCCCGAAAACCTTTGATTATAGCCAGCGACAGGTTCGCCCAGGCTATGCCCATTTGCACCAGCGCCACCAGGCGTACCAGGTTCTGATAGTCAGCGTGGCCAAATAATCCAATGCTGATTGGGCGGGCGGCCAGAACAAAAATAACCGCCAGTACGGATGAGAAGCCGAGCACCATTGTCGACGACGTGCCTATGACTCGTTTAAGTTGAGCCGGATCGTCATGATGTTCAGCAACATACTTGGTTACGCCATTAAAAATGCCTGCACCCGCCAGCACGCCAAGCACGGTAACCATCTGACGAAAGTTACCGGCAAGCCCTACGCCGGAAGGCCCAAAAGCCACCGCCAGCATTTTGACCACCAGCAGGCCCGCGCCGATTTTGACTAGCGTGGACCCCGCGGTCCACACCGAAGCTTTGGCAAGAGACATATCAGGCGAAGTAGCTTTGCAACGTATTAATAACGGTACGCTGGTTCACGGCAGAAAGGTTGTAGAACAGAGGCAGGCGCAGCAGGCGCTCGCTTTCACGGGTAGTGAAACTATCTTCGCCGTGGAAGCGGCCAAACCGCTCACCGGCCGGGCAAGCGTGAAGCGGAATGTAATGGAACACCGCCATGATTTCCGCTTCTTTAAGGTAGGCAATCAGCGCGCTGCGGTCTTCAATATCACGCAGCTTGATATAAAACATATGGGCATTCTGCACGCAGTCTTTCGGTATCGACGGCAGCTCAATACGCCCGGATTTTGCCAGCGGAGCAAGCGCATCATGGTAGGTTTGCCATAGCTTCAGGCGCTGCTGATTAATTTTCTCGGCGGCCTCAAGCTGCGCCCACAGATAAGCGGCCTGCAAGTCTGCCATCAGGTAGCTTGAACCGATATCGCGCCAGGTGTATTTGTCCACCTGCCCGCGGAAGAACTGGCTGCGGTTAGTGCCCTTTTCACGAATAATTTCCGCACGCTCGATAAGCGACGGGTCATTAATCAGCGTCGCTCCGCCTTCGCCGCCCGCGGTGTAGTTTTTAGTTTCATGAAAGCTAAAGCAGCCGATATGGCCAATTGAGCCCAGCGCCCGCCCTTTATAGGTCGACATCACGCCCTGGGCGGCATCTTCCACCACAAACAGGCCGTGTTTATTGGCGATAGCCATGATGGTGTCCATTTCACAGGCAACTCCCGCGTAATGCACCGGCACGATGGCGCGGGTTTTCTCGGTGATCGCCGCTTCAATTTTGGTTTCGTCAATGTTCATGGTGTCAGGACGAACATCCACGAATACGATAACGGCTCCGCGCAGCACAAAGGCATTTGCCGTCGAGACGAAGGTGTAGCTCGGCATAATCACTTCATCGCCTGGCTTGATATCAAGCAGGATGGCGGCCATTTCCAGTGAAGCGGTGCAGGACGGAGTCAGCAGGACTTTCTTGCTGCCAAAACGTTGCTCCATCCACTGCTGGCAGCGACGGGTAAAACCGCCGTCGCCGCAAAGCTTGCCGCTGCCCATTGCAGCCTGCATATATTCGAGTTCTGTACCTACAACCGGCGGAGCGTTAAATGGGATCATTTTTTCACCTGTATAACCAGAAAGCCGTGCTTTCTATCGTGGCGCCGCTGTTAATATAGCGACGCAGGGCGGCGATATTGCTCACCTGGGTAGCTACCCGTAGCGTCCGGATACCGCGCTGCTGGCACCAATATTTTGCCGCGGCCATAAGCTCACCGCCCGCACCCTGCCCGGCGAGCAGGCCAATTCTCGCCTCGTCGCCGTTAAGCTGGCGCAGCGTCACAAAGCCCCGCATAGTGCCGGTATCTTTCAGCAACAGGCATTGGTTATCAAAGGTGCCGAGTACCGCATTTTCAATCCACTGAGCATAGAAACGACCGCTGTCCGCCTCCTGAAACCAGGGGGCGCGAAAGCGGCTTTGCTTAAAAGCCTGAGCCGCCGCGTTACGCAGGGCCGGGATCTCATCTGGCTGAGCAATATCGACGTGAATATCTGCATTTTGCGTGCCAATACAAAGCGCTAAATCCACTTCGCCTTCAACCAGTTGAAAACCGAGCTGCTGCAGGCCATCCAGCCAGTCGGTTCGATGCGTTGGGATCTTTGCCTGAACCCGTCCCCAGGCGTTTAACCGTTCTGGCGTCAGCGCCGGGGCATCCTCAGCAATTCGCACCGCGCTGCTGTTGATCCCGAAGAAATGGTTTTCCCACTCCAGAGCGTTCAGGGTTGCGTGAATCAGGCTCATCGCGCTTATCGCCACACGCCTTTAGCATCGACAATCCACGGCTGCCGTACGCTTGTGGCCGGAATAGCTTTAAATTCTTTGTGATCGACCAGCATCACCAGGATATCGGCCTGTTCCAGAGCCACGTCGGTAGACACCAGCTCGCAGTGGCCCGTCAATTTTGCCGGAAGCTCATGAATATTGGGTTCGACCGCTAGCGTTGTTCCGCTATGCCATTCGGCCAGCAGCTCAGCGATTTCCATCGCCGGGCTTTCGCGCAGGTCATCAATATTCGGTTTGAACGCCAGCCCAAAGCAGGCGATTTTCAGTTCGCTGGCACGGCGGCCGGTTTCACTCAGGCAGTCGGCAACCGCTGCTTTTACCTGATTGATAACCCAGAATGGCTTGCCGTCATTCACTTCACGCGCGGTACGAATCAGGCGAGCCTGTTCAGGATTTTGCGACACGATAAACCACGGGTCGACCGCAATGCAGTGCCCGCCTACGCCTGGCCCCGGCTGCAAAATATTGACCCGAGGGTGACGATTCGCAAGGCGAATCAGCTCCCAGACGTTAATTCCCTGGTCGGCACAGATAAGCGACAGTTCGTTAGCAAAGGCAATGTTTACATCACGGAAGCTGTTTTCGGTTAACTTGCACATCTCGGCGGTGCGGGAATTAGTGATTACGCATTCACCTTCGAGGAAGATTTTGTAGAGCTCGCTGGCACGAGCCGAGCATACCGGCGTCATTCCGCCAACCACACGATCGTTTTTAATGAGTTCAACCATTACCTGCCCCGGCAAGACACGCTCCGGGCAATAGGCTATGTTGATATCAGCCTCTTCTCCGACCTGCTGAGGGAAGCTTAAATCGGGGCGCAGAGCAGCCAGCCATTCGGCCATTTGCTCCGTAGCGCCGACCGGTGAGGTAGACTCCAGCACCACCAGAGCGCCTTTTTTCAGCACAGGTGCAATGGAGTCCGCCGCGGATTTGACATACACCATATCCGGCTGGTGCTCGCCTTTAAAAGGCGTTGGAACAGCAATCAGATAAGCATCTGCTTCAACCGGCTGGGTGGTGGCCCGCAAGAACCCCTCTTCCACCGCAGATTTCACCACCTTGTCTAAATCAGGCTCGACGATATGAATCGCCCCGCGATTAATGGTATCTACCGCGCGCTGATTAATATCAACGCCAATAACTTTACGCTTACGGGAAGCAAACGCCGCTGCGGTAGGCAAACCGATATAACCCAGGCCAATGACGGAGATGGTGGTAAAACTCATGATGTCACCTGATTTTGTTTCAAAGCATTCAGAATTCGGCTGCAGGCTTCGCCATCCCCGTAAGGGTTATGAGCGCGGCTCATCGCATGATATTCCTGCTCATCACGAAGCAGCCGGGTCACTTCGGCTACGATCGTCTCTTCATTGGTTCCGACCAGGCGCACAGTACCTGCGGCCACTGCTTCAGGGCGTTCGGTGGTTTCGCGCATCACCAACACAGGTTTGCCGAGAGACGGAGCCTCTTCCTGGATACCGCCGGAGTCGGTGAGGATAAGCCAGGCGTGATTCATCAGGTAAACAAACGGCAGATACTCCTGAGGCTCAATCAGGACGACGTTGTCCACATGGCCCAGAATGCGCCGAACCGGCTCGCTGACGTTTGGATTCAGGTGAACCGGATAAACTATCTGCACATCACTGTTTTGTTCGGCTATTTTCGCCAGCGCGTGGCAAATACGCTCAAAGCCATCGCCAAAGCTTTCGCGACGGTGCCCGGTGACCAGGATCATTTTTTTGCTGGCATCGAGGAAAGTATGCTTCGCCTCAATTTCCTTGCGTACATCATCCTGCGTTAAGACGCGGTCACGTACGGAAAGAAGCGCATCAATAACCGTATTTCCGGTGACCGAAATTTTCTGTTCAGCAATGTTTTCCCGCAGCAGGTTCTGCCGGGAAGTTTCCGTTGGCGCAAAATGCCAGGTGGCGAGATGCCCCGTCAAAGTACGGTTCGCCTCTTCCGGCCACGGAGAATAAATATCACCGGTGCGCAGGCCCGCCTCAACGTGCCCCACGGGAATACGCTGGTAAAACGCCGCCAGGCTGGCCGCAACGGTCGTGGTGGTATCGCCATGCACCAAAACAACATCCGGCTTGAAAGACTCCAGAATAGGCTTCAGGCCTTCCAGGATCCGACAGGTGATTTCCGTCAAGCCCTGCCCCGGCTTCATAATATTTAAATCATAATCAGGTTTAATTGAGAACAGATGTAATACCTGATCCAGCATCTCGCGATGCTGCGCCGTTACACATACTTTCGCGTCAAAAAACGCGTCTTTCGCCAGCGCGTCCACCAGAGGAGCCATTTTTATAGCTTCAGGACGCGTGCCAAAAACAGTTAACACTTTCACGGTGATTCTCTTCTTTTGAATAAAGTGGAGGCATTCCATCGCTCCTCCACTAATAAAGGGCTTAAGCGATTTTGGGGCGGCGAGCCAATGCCACGCCAGCACCGATAAGCGCCCCGACCGCGCCCCACATGATGAGCAGGAACGCACGACGTGGGCTGTCGCGTTTGACCGGCTCTTCAGGAGTGCGTAAATAACGATAGGTCTGGAAACGAGCATCGACGGTAGGGCCGACGTTCAGGGTATTTAGCATCGCCCGATTCTGATCGTAGTCGATATCAAAATCAGGCCCTACGGCCTGCAGGCTTTCCAGCCTCGCCTGCAGCATCGGACGACCGAGCATAAACATCTCTGAATCAGGAAGTTCATCTGCCGGTACGTTGGTTTCGCTGCGGGTGATATTCTGCTGTTGAGCAATCTTCAGCGCTTGCTCAATACTTTTCATTTTACGGTCGTAGATAGCCTGCGCCACTGCTTCCTGACGTTTGACCTGCGCCTTCATCTGAGTGGTTCGCGCCGCCCATGCTCCGGTCAGCTCTTCGTTGAGATGGCTGGCCGCACGCTGGCTGGCGAAGGCAACATATTGACGAAGCAGGTTGTTGGCATCCGCCGCGGTTTCAGCCGTCAGCTTCACGCTATCGCTGATGTTGCGGGCGGCATCCCCGGAGGTAAACTGAATATTGTCGGTAATTTCATCCAACAGCGCGGCATCCGCTTTGCTGTTGCCGACCTGACGCTGCTTGTAGTAATCGGTCTGCAGCCAGAAATCTCTTCGGGTATCGTAGGCGGAGAGCTGAACGATGAACTCTTTATACGCCTCATCCATGGCCGATGGCCTGTCCGTCGAAGCCATATCAGATTTGATATCCAGGTTGCGCAGGAACTGCTGCTGGGAGTAGTACCCCCCCAGCATATTGACCGTTGGACGATCGGTTATCGCCGTCGCGCTCCACTCTTGTTTGGCTAAAAAGGTGTAGGTCAGTGCGATAATGGCAAAAATAAACGCAATGCCAACAATCCAGAATTTGCCCTGCCACAGCGTACGAAACAAGCCGCGGATATCCAGCTCATTATCCACCGCAGGGTTGCTGCCCGGCACGTTCTCTTTCATCGCTTCCCCAATTCAAGTCAGACTAAATGTTTACGTTGTTGTTTCTGCGAATGCGACGCTTATGACGTCTGATAAAGCGGGCCACTTTCCAGGCTCGTTTAATACAAAAATCGTATAGTACAAATGCAAGCAAGAACAATGCCAACATTACCCACTCAGGGATGAAATGGGCATATTCAGCGGCAACACCGACTGCTGCCAGCAGCGCTGCTGCCAGAGTAATCAGGACAAAAGCCTGCCTTGAAGTGAAACCAGCGCGCATGATCAGATGATGTATATGCTGGCGGTCGGCAGAGAACGGACTCATCCCTTTACGCAAGCGGCGATACATAATCGCTATCATGTCCATGAGCGGGATAGCAATTATCCACAGAGCGGTCACCGGGCTTATCGGATGATTTTGGCCCTGAGTCGTTTCCAGCAGTATCCAGATAACCGTAAAGCCGATTAGCGTGCTGCCCGCATCGCCCATAAAGACTTTATAGCGACGCCCCAGCACCCCAAGGTTCAGAAGGATATAAGGAAGGATGGCTACGATTACGGCAAAGCACCACATCGCCAGGCTGTATTGGCCGTCCAGAAGGAGGATGACGCCCATTGCCGCAAAGGAAACGGAAGAAAGCCCCCCCAGCAGGCCATCAATGCCGTCAACCATATTAAAGGCGTTGATAGCCGCCCAGACGGCAAACAGCGTCAGGAAGTAGCCGAACGGACCAAGCACCAACTCCCACGAGCCAAAGATATAGCCCAAACTGCTAAGATGAAGGTTGCCGTATGCCATCATAATGATGCCAACAATCGCCTGAATGGCTGCGCGGATTTTGACACTAATGTCAAAGCGATCGTCAAGCGCGCCCACCAACACCAGCACCCCGGCACAGGATAAATACAACCAACCGTGGGGAATGTAATATTTGGCGATCAGGAAAGAGAAGCAGATACCTGCATAAACCGAGATACCACCAACGAGGGGAATCAACCCCTGATGGCGCTTACGGAAATTCGGCTTATCAACAAGACCAATTACCTTTGCTACCTTACGTGCAAAAAAAAGAAATACGGTAGTAAAGATTAGAATAAAGATTAGCTCAGTTCCGGTAGCGACTAAATTCACAGTGCAAGCTCTCTGCAAGATGTGTGGGCAAAGTCAGCATAGTCAAAATATGCCTTAGCCCCGAAGAGATTAAACATGATTCCTCCCTGAACAATGTGTTTGACTATGAGTCAAGCCTGTTGCAAAAGGAATTTTGTAAATAAAACTGTTCCAGATATTGGTTAACAGCAACATTAACCGTGTGCATATCGTATAGAGCAGAAAAGAAAAACGCCACGACTAAGCGTGGCGTTCCCCGAGTTTTTGTTACTTAAGAGCGCTTCATCATATCAAAGAAGTCGTCGTTGGTTTTAGTCATCGCCAACTTATTGATGAGGAACTCCATTGCATCTATCTCACCCATAGGGTGGATGATTTTGCGCAGGATCCACATTTTCTGCAACTCTTCCTGGGTCGTCAGCAGCTCTTCTTTACGGGTACCGGAACGGTTGTAATCGATAGCCGGGAAGACGCGTTTTTCTGCGATCTTACGGGAGAGATGCAGTTCCATGTTGCCGGTGCCTTTAAACTCTTCGTAGATAACTTCATCCATTTTAGAGCCGGTATCGATAAGCGCGGTAGCAATGATGGTCAGGCTGCCGCCCTCTTCCACGTTACGCGCGGCGCCGAAGAAGCGTTTTGGACGGTGCAGGGCGTTAGCGTCCACACCACCGGTTAGCACTTTGCCTGAGGCCGGAACCACGGTGTTGTACGCACGAGCCAGACGGGTGATGGAGTCCAGCAGGATGATAACGTCTTTCTTATGCTCAACCAGGCGCTTCGCCTTCTCGATAACCATTTCGGCTACCTGAACGTGGCGGGAAGCCGGCTCGTCAAAGGTGGAAGCAACAACTTCACCTTTTACCAGACGCTGCATCTCGGTCACTTCTTCCGGACGTTCATCGATCAGCAGAACCATCAGCACACAGTCCGGATGGTTGTAAGCAATGCTCTGAGCAATGTTTTGCAGCAGCATAGTTTTACCGGCTTTTGGCGGCGCGACGATCAGGCCACGCTGGCCACGACCGATAGGCGATGCCAGGTCCAGTACGCGAGCAGTCAAGTCTTCGGTTGAACCGTTACCACGTTCCATGCGCAGACGAGAGTTGGCATGCAGCGGTGTTAAGTTTTCAAACAGGATCTTGCTACGGGCGTTTTCCGGCTTGTCATAGTTAACTTCGTTAACTTTCAACAGCGCAAAGTAACGTTCGCCTTCTTTCGGCGGACGAATCTTACCGGAGATGGTATCCCCTGTGCGGAGGTTGAAACGGCGGATTTGGCTGGGAGAAACGTAGATGTCATCGGGACCGGCAAGGTAGGAGCTGTCTGCGGAGCGGAGGAAACCAAATCCATCCTGCAGTATCTCCAGCACGCCATCACCAAAGATATCTTCGCCACTCTTAGCGTGTTGCTTCAGGATGGAGAAAATGATGTCCTGCTTGCGCATGCGGGCTTGGTTTTCCAGCCCCATATTTTCGCCGAGAGTAATCAGCTCAGAAACCGGCGTATTCTTTAATTCGGTAAGATTCATAATGGTGGGTTCTTAAACTCGGGGTAAATCTCGAACTTAGTTTCGTGAATGGTATGGCAGGGTCATCCATGCCTGTTTAATGGCTACCACACATGCTAATCGCTGCCTGGTCATAGGAAAAACGCAGAACTGAAACGATATAACGGAATGAGTGATAAGCCCGAAATCGGTTATGCATCCGCTGTGATTGCTGTAAAAGAGAGTTGATTTGACAGCGAGCGGGAAGCATTAGGTAATACAAAGATTCAAACTAAAAGGCAAGTTCAAAGCGAAGTCAAACTTAACTTAGCATGACTGACGCCGGGCGTCCAGCAGCTCACAAAAAAATGCAAGCCCGGCACGCACCGGCTGAGATTCCATTATGCCAGATTAGCGTCGAGGAACTCTTTTAACTGGCCTTTAGACAGCGCACCCACTTTGGTGGCGGCCACTTCACCGTTCTTGAACAGCAGCAGGGTTGGGATACCGCGAATGCCGTATTTTGGCGCTGTACCCGGGTTCTGGTCGATGTTCAGCTTAGCCACGGTGAGTTTGCCCTGATATTCATCAGCGATCTCGTCGAGAATCGGGGCAATCATTTTGCAAGGACCACACCACTCTGCCCAGAAATCAACCAGAATCAACCCGTCAGATTTAAGCACGTCCGTGTCGAAACTGCCGTCAGTCAGGTGAATAATTTTATCGCTCATGTTCTACTCCACAGGATTGTGTCTACCTTGTTGGTGTAGCATTAACCAACTTGGGGTGACTTTATTTCACCCGGTTTATTTCAACGGATGTGCTTTCGTAAAGCAATAGTAAACTGATATTCTACCACACTATGAGCAAAACACATTTGACCGAAAAGAAGTTTTCCGACTTCGCCCTGCACCCTAAGGTGATTGAAGCCCTTGAAAGTAAAGGCTTTCATAACTGCACCCCAATTCAGGCACTGGCACTTCCGCTGACACTGGCGAATCGTGACGTTGCAGGGCAGGCGCAAACCGGTACAGGCAAAACGATGGCGTTTCTGACGTCAACGTTCCACTATTTACTCTCACACCCGGTTCCTGAGAACCGTCAGGTGAATCAGCCGCGCGCCTTGATTATGGCGCCAACCCGCGAGTTAGCGGTACAGATTCACTCGGATGCCGAGCCTCTCGCGCAGGCCACCGGCCTGAAGCTTGGCCTTGCCTACGGCGGCGACGGCTATGATAAACAGCTGAAAGTGCTGGAAAGCGGCGTAGACATTTTGATTGGCACTACCGGTCGCTTAATCGACTATGCCAAACAGAACCACATTAATTTAGGCGCCATTCAGGTTGTGGTGCTGGATGAAGCCGACCGCATGTACGACCTCGGCTTTATTAAAGATATTCGCTGGCTGTTCCGCCGCATGCCGCCGGTTACCCAGCGCCTGAACATGCTGTTCTCCGCCACCCTCTCTTACCGCGTACGTGAACTTGCCTTTGAGCAGATGAACAATGCGGAATATGTAGAAGTTGAACCGGAACAGAAAACCGGCCACCGCATTAAAGAAGAGCTGTTCTATCCTTCTAACGATGAAAAAATGCGCCTGCTGCAAACGCTCATCGAAGAAGAATGGCCGGACCGCGCCATCATCTTTGCTAACACCAAGCATCGCTGCGAAGATATCTGGGGTCATCTGGCCGCAGACGGCCACCGCGTTGGGCTGTTAACCGGCGACGTTGCACAGAAGAAGCGTCTGCGCATTCTCGAAGAATTTACCCGTGGCGACCTCGATATTCTGGTAGCAACCGACGTTGCGGCTCGTGGCTTACACATTCCGGCCGTCACTCACGTCTTCAACTACGATTTGCCTGACGATTGCGAAGATTACGTGCACCGCATTGGCCGTACCGGTCGTGCCGGGGCAAGCGGTCACTCGATAAGCCTCGCATGTGAAGATTACGCCCTGAACCTGTCGGCGATCGAAACCTATATCGGCCACTCGATTCCGGTCAGTAAATACAATGCCGAAGCGCTGTTAAACGAGCTTCCTCCGCCAAAACGTCTGACCCGCGCCCGCCCGGGCAACGGCCCACGTCGCGGTGGTGCTCCCCGTGGTAATCGTCGTCGCGCAGGTTAAAAAAATCTATGCTTAGCTCCACCTCACTGTATGCAGCAATTGATCTGGGTTCTAACAGTTTTCATATGTTGGTTGTGCGTGAGGTGGCGGGAAGCATACAAACTTTAACCCGCATCAAACGAAAAGTTCGCCTCGCTGCCGGTTTAAACAGCGAGTGCGTTCTCTCCCCGGAAGCAATGGAGCGTGGCTGGCAATGCCTGCGCTTATTCGCCGAACGTCTTCAGGATATTCCTCAGAGCCAAATCCGCGTGGTCGCCACCGCGACGCTTCGCCTTGCGGTCAACGCCGACGTTTTTTTGCAAAAAGCTCAGCAGATCCTCGGCTGCCCGGTGCAGGTTATACGCGGCGAAGAAGAAGCTCGCCTGATTTATCAGGGCGTGGCCCATACGACCGGCGGCGCTGACCAGCGCCTGGTAGTGGATATCGGCGGCGCGAGCACCGAACTGGTGACGGGCACGGGGGCGCAAACGACTTCCCTGTTCAGCCTTTCTATGGGCTGTGTGACCTGGCTGGAACGCTTCTTTAGTGACCGCAATCTCGCCCAGGAAAACTTTGCTGCTGCCGAAGCAGCGGCCAGCGAAGTGCTCAAGCCGGTCATTGACGAGCTCAAAAGCCATGGCTGGAAAATCTGCGTGGGTGCCTCAGGCACCGTTCAGGCTTTGCAGGAAATCATGATGGCTCAGGGGATGGATGAACGCATTACCCTGGCAAAACTGCAACAGCTAAAACAGCGAGCGATTCAATGTGGTCGCCTTGAAGAGCTCGAAATCGAAGGCTTAACCCTGGAACGCGCTTTAGTTTTCCCAAGCGGTTTAGCCATACTCATCGCCATTTTCGAGCAACTCGGCATCGAATGCATGACGCTCGCCGGCGGCGCGCTGCGTGAGGGTTTGGTGTACGGCATGCTGCATCTCGCGGTCGACCAGGAGATTCGCCAGAGAACGCTGCGTAATGTGCAGCGGCGTTTCATGGTAGATACCGGCCAGGCTGCCCGCGTGGAACAGCTGGCGCAAAACTTTGCTTCCCAGGTCGCTGGGCCGTGGGAACTCGATCCCCTCAGTCAGCAAATGCTCGCAAGCAGCGCTCTGCTACATGAAATTGGCCTAAGCATTGATTTCAGACATGCGCCACAGCACGCGGCCTATCTGGTGAAAAATCTGGACCTGCCGGGCTACACGCCTGCCCAGAAAAAGCTGCTGGCAACGTTGTTGCTTAACCAGACCAATCCCGTCGATCTTTCATCTTTGCACCAGCAGAACGCGGTGCCGCCGCGCGTGGCCGAGCGCCTTTGTCGCCTGCTACGCCTGGCTATTATCTTCGCCAGCCGCCGTCGCGACGACATTTTGCCGGTTATCGACCTCCGGGCAGAGGGTGAAATGCTGCATCTCGGGCTGCCTGAACACTGGCTGGCCTGCCATCCGCTCGGCGCCGAATTGCTCGAGCAGGAAAAACTCTGGCAAAGCTACGTTCACTGGCCGCTTAACGTTAACTAACTCAGCTTTTACGCGCTTTTGCCAACATTTCGCGGATGTTGGCGACATTACTCTGTCCCTTTTGCATCCGCTCTTCAGCAGAAACGACTTTACGCTCGGTTTCCCAGCTTAAATCATCCTGCGGCAGCTCCAGCAGGAAGCGGCTCGGCTCGGGGCGCACAAGTTCACCGTACTGACGGCGCTCCCTGCAAAGCGTGAAAGTCAGCTCTTTTTGAGCGCGCGTAATGCCCACGTAAGCCAGCCGGCGCTCTTCATCCACATTATCTTCATCAATGCTGCTCTGATGCGGCAGGATCCCTTCTTCCATGCCAACCAGATAGACGTACGGGAATTCCAGCCCCTTGGAGGCGTGCAGCGTCATCAGTTGGACCTGATCGGCCTCATCTTCGCTTTCGCCGCGCTCCATCATGTCGCGCAGGGTAAAACGAGTCACCACCTGAACCAGAGTCATCGGTTCGTCCAGATCGCTTGCTTCCAGCATTTCCGTCATCCAACTGAACAGCTGATTAACGTTTTTCATGCGCATTTCGGCGGCCTTCGGGCTGGGCGATGTTTCATACAGCCAGCTTTCGTAATCAATGCCGTGGATAAGGTCACGTACCGCGGCAACCGGCTCCCGTTCGGCAAGCGTAGCCACTTCGCGCAGCCAGTGGGTAAAACGCTGTAAAGACTCCAGCCCGCGCCCGCTGAGGGTTTGGCTCAGCCCCATATCAAAACTGGCGGTCAGCAGGCTCTTATTACGCTGCGTCGCCCACTCGCCAAGCTTTTGCAGCGTTGCCGGGCCAATTTCGCGTTTCGGCGTGTTAACGATGCGCAAGAAGGCGCTATCGTCATCCGGGTTGGTGAGCACGCGCAGGTAGGCCAGCAGATCTTTAATTTCAGGACGCGAGAAAAATGAGGTGCCGCCGGAAATATGATACGGAATGCGGTTTTGCATCAACATCTTTTCAAATACCCGCGACTGATGGTTACCGCGGTACAAAATGGCGTAATCTTTATAGTCAGTTTTATTGATAAAGTGATGAGCAATTAGCTCCCCCGTTACCCGCTCCGCCTCATGTTCTTCATGATTCGCCGTCACTACTTTTAACTCTGCGCCGTGTTCAAGCTCGGAGAAAAGCCGCTTTTCGAAAACGTGTGGATTATTGGCTATCAGGATATTTGCCGCATTCAAAATGCGGCGAGATGAGCGGTAGTTTTGCTCAAGCTTAATCACCTGCAGCGCCGGGAAATCCTTACTCAGTAAAACCAGGTTTTGTGGGTTCGCACCACGCCACGAGTAAATCGACTGATCGTCATCGCCTACCACGGTAAATCGTGCCCGGGCGCCTACCAGCAGCTTCACCAGCTCATACTGGCTGGTGTTGGTATCCTGATATTCATCCACCAGCAGGTAACGAATACGGTTTTGCCAGCGCTCCCGAACCTCTTCATTGCGTTGCAGAAGCAGGGTTGGCAGCAGAATCAAATCATCAAAATCCAGCACGTTGCAGGACTTCAGGTGCGTGTCATAAAGCCCGTAGCAGTGGGCAAAAATACGATCCCGCTCGCCTTTAGCCTGGGCCGCAGCCTGAGCCGGGGTCAGCAGGCTGTTCTTCCAGTTAGAGATGGTCGAAATCAACTGCTGGAGCAGAACCTTGTCATTCTCCAGCAGCCCCTCGGTTAACTCTTTTAGCAGCGCCGTCTGGTCTGTATCGTCAAACAGCGAGAAATTAGACTTCATTCCCAATGCCGCGTACTCGCGCTTGATAATTTCCAGCCCCAGAGTGTGGAAGGTGGAGATCATCAGCCCTCTGGCTTCTTTACGCCCCAGCGTTTGCGACACACGTTCCTTCATTTCGCGCGCGGCTTTATTGGTAAAAGTCACCGCCGCAATGTGGCGAGCCTGGTAGCCGCTTTCGCGGATCAGGTGGGCAATTTTATTGGTAATAACGCGAGTTTTACCCGAGCCAGCGCCGGCCAATACCAGGCAGGGTCCGGTGACAAATTCGACGGCTTGTTGTTGGCCAGGGTTTAAACGCATAAGGTCACTCAATGAAAGTCGGGAGGGGAGAAAAACAGCGTGGTAGTATAGCGAGCGTAATCAACATGACTCAAGGCACTATCATGGCAAAAACCGCAGCAGCACTGCATATCCTTGTAAAGGAAGAAAAACTGGCTTTAGACCTTCTCGAACAGCTGAAAAACGGCGGCGACTTCGAAAAACTGGCCAAGAAACACTCCACCTGCCCATCGGGTAAAAAAGGCGGCCACCTGGGTGAATTCCGCCAGGGCCAGATGGTTCCTGCTTTCGATAAAGTGGTTTTCTCCTGCCCGCTGCTGGAGCCTTACGGCCCGCTGCACACTCAGTTCGGTTACCACATCATCAAGGTGCTGTACCGCAACTAAGTTAAAGGCCGGGTTTCCCGGCCTTTGCATTATTTTGTCGGGTGTAGCGTCTGCTGAGCCTCATGCTTCAGCAAATGGGTCCCGACCGCCATCTGGAATACTTTAAAGATAATCCCGTTCACAAAAGTGGTCAGCGTGAGGGTAATAAATGCCGTCATGATCCAGTCAATTACCGGCATTCCGCTGTGCAGCAGATACGGGCGATAAACAAGCATGCCTGCAAATACAACCCAGTGGCTAAGGCAGTAGAAACACTGGAAGAGATGGCCCAGCATGGCATTCTTTCTTGCCGTCCAGCCGCGTAAACCGGCAAACAGCTCTGTTTGCGTAATCGTCATCGAAATACTGGCGGCGGCCAGCGCTATCATCAGGCAGACCGGCAGGTCAGTGGTTAAAGTAGAAATCATTCATCGTGCCCCTTTTCATTGAAATAGCTGATAAATTCGCTGCCTATATCCCGTAATGTCATGCTTTTAAAGCGCGCCAGCACCAGCTCTTCGGCCGCGGCGAAGGTATCGGACATCACCCGATTAACCCCCTGCTCAACCAGACATTCCGGGTTTTCATTACGATTGCCCAGGGCAAAGAGCCCCGGCGAACCCAGCGCCAGATAAATATCCAGCAGCGTGACTTCGCTTGCCGGGCGACAGAGCTTCCAGCCGCCGTGATGCCCTTTGGTCGAGCAGACGATTTTGCTCTCGCGCAGGCCAGCCAGAACTTTACGAATAAATGCCGGGTTGCCGTCGATAAAAGCGGCCATCTGCTCCGATGTTAACGGTTTTTCCATCTGCTCGAGGTGGAGCAGGATGTGCAGCGTTGCTGAGAAGGAGTTGTTCGTTTTCATGTAACTTACAATATTACATAAAAAGGTGTGCGGCAAGATGACGGGCACAAAAAAAGGCGCCTGAGCGCCTTTTTCTTCCCACTGGCTTATTAACCAGCAACAGCAATGCGTTTCATATCAGTCATATAGCCACGCAGTTTCTTGCCCACTTTTTCGATTTCGTGGTTACGAATCGCTTCGTTCACATCGCGCAGTTGGGCGTTATCTACCGCTGCAGCCGGGATCTCTTTGCCCAGATCGCCCGCCTGCAGAGTCGTCATGAACTCTTTCAGCAGCGGAACGGCGGCATAGGAGAACAGGTAGTTGCCGTATTCAGCGGTATCAGAGATAACCACGTTCATTTCGTACAGGCGCTTACGTGCAATGGTGTTAGCAATCAGCGGCAGCTCGTGCAGGGACTCGTAGTATGCAGACTCTTCGATGATGCCGGCATCAACCATGGTTTCGAAGGCCAGCTCAACGCCCGCTTTCACCATGGCGATCATCAGAACGCCTTTATCGAAATATTCCTGCTCGGAGATTTTACCTTCAAACTGCGGAGCGGTTTCGAACGCGGTTTTGCCGGTCTCTTCGCGCCAGGTCAGCAGGTTTTTATCGTCGTTTGCCCAGTCAGCCATCATGCCGGAGGAGAATTCACCGGAGATGATGTCATCCATATGTTTCTGGAACAGCGGCGCCATGATGGTTTTCAGTTGCTCAGACAACGCGTAAGCGCGGATTTTAGCCGGGTTGGACAGACGGTCCATCATCAGCGTAATACCGCCCTGCTTCAGCGCTTCGGTAATGGTTTCCCAGCCAAACTGAATCAGTTTTTCGGCATATGCGGCATCGGTCCCTTCAGCCACCAGCTTGTCGAAGCACAGCAGAGAACCGGCCTGCAGCATACCGCACAGGATAGTCTGCTCGCCCATCAGGTCAGATTTAACTTCAGCCACGAAGGAAGACTCCAGCACGCCAGCACGGTGGCCGCCGGTTGCAGCAGCCCAGGCTTTAGCGATAGCCATGCCTTCGCCTTTCGGGTCGTTTTCCGGGTGAACGGCGATAAGCGTCGGCACGCCGAAACCACGTTTATATTCTTCACGAACTTCAGTACCCGGGCACTTCGGCGCCACCATAACAACGGTGATGTCTTTACGGATGGTTTCGCCCACTTCAACCACGTTGAAGCCGTGGGAATAGCCCAGCGCAGCGCCATCTTTCATCATCGGCTGCACGGCCTGAACGACGGAGGAGTGCTGCTTGTCAGGCGTCAGGTTAACAACCAGGTCGGCCTGCGGGATCAGCTCTTCGTAAGTTCCTACTTTAAAGCCGTTTTCGGTCGCTTTACGCCATGAAGCACGTTTTTCCGCAATCGCTTCTGCACGCAGAGCATAGGAAACATCCAGCCCGGAGTCACGCATGTTCAGGCCCTGGTTAAGACCCTGAGCGCCACAGCCGACGATGACCACTTTTTTACCTTTGAGGTAGCTTGCTTCATCGGCGAATTCATCGCGCCCCATGAAGCGACATTTACCCAACTGCGCTAACTGCTGACGCAGGTTCAAAGTGTTGAAATAATTAGCCATCGTAGAACTCCGTATGTGTCGTGTTGTGCTTATTGTAAGGGCTCTGCAGCCGTGTCGTGCTGCATAGAATGAACCCACTATATGACAGGAAATGCGTTGCTTAAATTGATATATTAACAACGTCGCGTTGCAATTATTGCAATGCCAAACCGAGGGCAGGCAACCATGGATTTACGCGATCTGAAAACCTTTCTGCATCTGGCCGAAAGCCGTCATTTCGGGCGTAGCGCCCGAGCGATGCACGTCAGCCCTTCTACACTTTCGCGCCAAATCCAGCGCCTGGAAGACGACCTTGGTCAGCCGCTATTTTTACGTGATAACCGCACCGTTACGCTGACCGAGGCCGGGGAGCAACTGCGCCAGTTTGCCCAGCATACGCTGCTTCAATATCAGCAGATGCGGCATACGCTAGGCCAGCAGGGGCCTTCCCTGAGCGGCGAGCTGCATCTGTTTTGCTCGGTCACCGCCGCCTACAGTCACTTACCGCCGATCCTTGACCGCTTCCGCGCCGAGCATCCCTCCGTTGAAATCAAGCTCACTACCGGCGATGCTGCCGATGCGGTGGAAAAAGTCGACTCCAACGAAGCCGATCTCGCCATTGCCGGAAAGCCGGAATCTCTGCCTCCGGGCGTCGCTTTTTCGATGCTGGAAAATTTATCCGTCGCGCTCATTGCCCCCGCGCTTCCTTGCCCGGTTCGCGCTCAGGTCAGCCAGCCGGAACCCGACTGGGCCAAAATTCCATTTATCCTGCCCGAACAGGGGCCGGTCCGCCGCCGTATTGAGCTGTGGTTCCGCCGCCAGAAAGTCAGTAACCCGCTGATTTACGCCACGGTTGCCGGGCACGAAGCCATGGTTTCGATGGTGGCGCTGGGCTGCGGCGTAGCGCTAATCCCCGAGATAGTGCTGGAAAACAGCCCCGAGCCGGTTCGCAACCGCGTGCTGATCCTGGAGCGTAGCGATGAGAACACGCCGTTCGAGCTTGGCGTTTGTGTACAAAAAAAGCGGCTCAATGAGCCGCTTGTTAGTGCGTTCTGGAAACTACTGCCCGGCAGTCATTAACCGGCCAGGAAAAAACGGAACGCCGGGTTATTGGTTTCGTCGTGGCATTCGTAGCCCAGCTCGTTGAGGCGGGTTTCGAAATCCAGCTCGTTCTCACCCAGCTCGAACGCCGCCAGTACCCGTCCGTAGTCGGTGCCGTGGCTACGGTAATGGAACAGGGAAATGTTCCAGTGCGTACCCAACGTACTGAGGAACTTCAGCAGCGCGCCCGGAGATTCCGGGAATTCAAAGCTGTAGAGCCTTTCGCGCAGCGGCTTGGAAGGCCGCCCGCCGACCATGTAGCGAACATGAAGCTTCGCCATCTCATCGTCAGAGAGATCGACCACTCCATAACCGCCTTCGCTCAGCTGGCCGATAATTTCCTTACGCTCGTCCACACCCCGGGTCAGACGTACGCCGACAAAAATGCAGGCATTGTCGGAGCTGGCATAGCGATAGTTAAACTCGGTTACCGAACGTCCGCCCAGCAGCTGGCAGAACTTCAGGAAGCTGCCCTTCTGCTCGGGAATGGTTACCGCCAGCAGCGCTTCACGTTGTTCACCCAGCTCACAGCGTTCGGAAACATAACGCAATCCGTGGAAGTTAACGTTAGCTCCGGACAGCACATGCGCCAGGCGTTCACCGCGGATGTTGTGCTGCTGGATGTACTTTTTCATTCCGGCCAGCGCCAGCGCCCCGGAAGGCTCAGCAACGGCACGCACATCCTCAAACAGGTCCTTCATCGCCGCACAGATGGCATCGCTATCCACGGTGATGATGTCGTCCAGATATTCCTGGCAAACGCGGAATGTTTCATCCCCGATGCGTTTAACCGCGACGCCTTCCGCAAACAGCCCAACCCGAGCCAGATCGACAGGTTTACCGGCATCGAGCGCCGCCTTCAGGCAGGCTGAGTCTTCCGCTTCCACCGCGATCACTTTGATCTGCGGCATCAGTTGCTTGATCAGAACCGCCACGCCCGCCGCCAGCCCGCCGCCGCCAACCGGTACAAAGACTCGATCGATGTGGGCATCCTGCTGCAACAGCTCCAGCGCCAGCGTCCCCTGCCCGGCAATGACGGCCGGGTGGTCAAACGGAGGAACATAGGTCAGCCCCTGCAATTGCGAAAGCTCGATGGCCTTAGCTTTTGCTTCGTCGAAATTCGCGCCGTGCAGCAACACTTCTCCACCGAACGCCCGCACGGCGTCCACTTTGATATCCGCCGTTGCCA
Source organism: Cedecea davisae DSM 4568 (assembly GCF_000412335.2). GTDB lineage: Bacteria > Pseudomonadota > Gammaproteobacteria > Enterobacterales > Enterobacteriaceae > Cedecea > Cedecea davisae. Next base: position 4,802,942 of record NZ_KE161030.1, on the reverse strand, counting down.
CCGGCATAACGATCAGCGACTTGATGCCAAGCCGCGTGGAAGAAAGCGCCACGCCCTGAGCGTGATTCCCTGCGGAAGCGGTGATCACACCGCAGGCTTTCTGCTCGCTATTCAGCCCGGCAATCATCGAATATGCCCCGCGCAGCTTGAAGCTGTGCACCGGCTGGCGGTCTTCGCGCTTCACCAGGATAACGTTATCCAGGCGCGAAGAAAGCTTGTCCATTTTCTGCAGCGGCGTGACCTGTGCGACTTCATAGACCGGCGCGCGCAGCACCGCTCGCAGGTACTCCGCCCCACAGGGGGCGTCGGGTAGCGGTTGTGACTCAGCCATGGTTAGCCTCCAAGCTTGCTTTTATCGCGTACTGCGCCTTTGTCCGCGCTGGTAGCCAGGCTTGCGTAAGCGCGCAGCGCGAAGGAAACCTGACGTTCACGGTTGCGAGGCGTCCAGGCTTCGCTGCCGCGAGCTTCCTGTGCTTCACGGCGAGCCGCCAGCTCCTGCTCGCTAAGCTGCAAGTCAATGCCGCGGTTTGGAATATCGATGGCAATCATGTCGCCGTCTTCAATCAGGGCAATGTTGCCGCCGCTGGCCGCTTCCGGTGAAACGTGACCAATCGACAGGCCGGAGGTGCCGCCGGAGAAACGGCCGTCGGTGACCAGGGCACAGGCTTTACCGAGGCCCATAGATTTCAGGAAGGTAGTTGGGTAGAGCATTTCCTGCATGCCCGGCCCGCCTTTCGGCCCTTCGTAGCGAATAACGACCACATCGCCTGCGATCACTTTTCCGCCTAGGATAGCTTCTACCGCATCATCCTGGCTCTCGTAGACTTTCGCCGGGCCACGGAATACCAGGCTGCCTTCATCAACGCCGGCCGTTTTAACAATACAGCCGTTTTCAGCGAAGTTGCCGTACAGAACGGCCAGACCACCATCTTTGCTGTAGGCATTTTCCAGCGAGCGGATACAGCCTTCGGCGCGATCGTCATCCAGCGTGTCCCAGCGGCAGCTCTGGGAGAAGGCCTGGGTGGTGCGAATACCCGCAGGGCCCGCACGGAACATGGTTTTCACCACCTCGTCTTTGGTCAACATCACATCGTATTGATCGAGGGTCTGCGGCAGGGAAAGACCCAGCACGTTTTTCACTTCACGGTTCAGCAACCCGGCGCGATCCAGCTCGCCGAGGATGCCGAGAACGCCACCCGCACGGTGCACGTCTTCCATATGGTATTTCTGGGTACTTGGCGCCACTTTACACAGCTGAGGGACTTTGCGGGACAGCTGGTCAATATCGGTCATGGTGAAGTCAATTTCGGCTTCCTGAGCAGCGGCCAGCAGGTGCAGCACGGTATTGGTTGAGCCGCCCATTGCGATATCCAGCGTCATGGCGTTTTCGAACGCTTCTTTGCTGGCGATGTTACGCGGCAGCGCGCTGGCATCGTCCTGTTCGTAATAGCGTTTGGTCAGTTCGACAATACGCTTCCCGGCATTGAGGAACAGTTCTTTGCGGTCGGCATGGGTCGCCAGCAGCGAGCCGTTGCCTGGCTGCGACAGGCCCAGCGCTTCGGTCAGGCAGTTCATCGAGTTGGCGGTGAACATCCCGGAACAGGAGCCGCAGGTCGGGCAGGCGGAGCGCTCAATTTGCTCACTTTGCTCGTCGCTAACGTTCGGGTTCGCGCCCTGAATCATCGCATCAACCAGATCCAGTTTGATTATCTGGTCCGAGAGCTTAGTTTTCCCGGCTTCCATCGGGCCACCGGAAACGAAGATAACCGGAATATTCAGGCGCAGAGACGCCATTAACATCCCCGGGGTGATTTTGTCGCAGTTCGAAATACACACCATGGCATCGGCGCAGTGGGCGTTGACCATGTACTCAACCGAGTCGGCAATCAGCTCGCGAGACGGCAGTGAATAAAGCATGCCGCCATGTCCCATCGCAATGCCATCATCTACCGCAATGGTGTTGAACTCTTTGGCTACGCCGCCGGACGCTTCGATTTGTTCAGCAACCAGCTTACCCAGGTCGCGCAGGTGAACGTGGCCCGGAACGAATTGGGTAAAGGAGTTCACTACCGCGATAATAGGTTTGCCGAAATCGGCGTCGGTCATCCCCGTTGCGCGCCACAGAGCGCGGGCACCCGCCATATTACGGCCATGGGTTGTGGTGGCAGAACGATACTTAGGCATGCTTTATTTACTCCAGTCTGTCGGGTCGCAGGCGGTCTTTCGCCGCCCGCCTGATTATATTTTTTGTGTAAAGCTTATTGGTTTACCGGGTCCAGCCAGCCCCATTTATCTTCGGTTTCGCCGGTGAACAGGCCAAAGAATGCCTGCTGAATACGTTTGGTGACCGGGCCACAACGGCCTTCGCCAACCTGAATACGGTCTACGCTGCGCACCGGGGTGATTTCCGCCGCGGTGCCGGACATAAATACTTCATCCGCCAGGTACAACGATTCACGGGACAATACCTGCTCGCGAACTTCGATCCCCAAATCTTTTGCCAGTTTGATAATGGCATCGCGGGTGATGCCCGGCAGTGCGGAAGAGGTGAACGGCGGGGTATAGATAACGCCATCTTTCACTTCAAACAGGTTTTCACCTGCGCCTTCTGACAGGAAGCCGTTCACATCGAGCGCGATCCCTTCCTGATAGCCGTGGCGGCGAGCTTCACTCCCAACCAGCAGGGAAGACAGATAATTACCACCCGCTTTAGCTGCGGTTGGAATCGTGTTAGGCGCCGCACGGTTCCAGGAAGAAACCATCGCATCAATGCCCTGGTCCAGCGCTTCTGCACCCAGGTAAGCGCCCCACGGGAAGGCCGCGATAATGACGTCGGTGGTGTAGCCGTCAGGCGGGTTAACCCCCATGCCCACGTCACCCACAAAGACCAACGGGCGAATGTAAGCGCTGGTGAGGTTATTTTTACGGATAACCGCGCGGCAGGCTTCCATCAGTTCATCGATGCTCTGCGATACCGGGAAGCGATAGATTTTTGCTGAGTCACGCAAGCGCTGCATGTGTTCACGATGGCGGAACACCACTGGTCCTTTGTGCGAGTCATAGCAGCGGATGCCTTCAAATACCGAAGTCCCGTAGTGCAGCGCGTGGGACATGACGTGTACTTTTGCTTCGCCCCACGGAGTCATCTCGCCGTTGAACCAGATGTAATCAGCTTTCTTGGTCGTCATTGTTCTCTTCCTTTACGCTCAGGCGCGAATTTGTTGTGATGTTGGTTGCTGGATTTCAACGCAGGCAACGTCAACCAGCTTGCTTAATTGAGTAAACAGTAATTCGACAGGTCGCAGGCTCGCAACGGTCAATTCAATATTAATATTGTCGGTATTTCCCGCCGCGGCCATATTCATGGCGCAGATCTGAAAGCCACGGTGGCGCACTACGCGCAAAACGCGCTCTAAGGTTTCCGGACGAAAGCGTGCCTGTACTGCGAGCTGATGTTGCATCATGATAATTTCTCCAGCATTTGCGAGTTACTGGCACCGGGCGGCACCAACGGCCAGACATTTTCGTACTCATCAATTGAGACGTGAAGCATGTACGGGCCGTCGCTGTTCAGCATGGCGTCTAACGCGGCTTCTACCTGGTCTTTACGGGTGATGTGCTGTCCAGGAATGCCAAAGGCGCTGGCCAGCGTGAGGAAATCAGGGTTGTCGGTAAGGGTTGTTTCGCTGTAACGCTCGTCGAAAAACAGCTGCTGCCACTGTCTTACCATCCCCAGACGCTGGTTATCCAGCAGCAGGATTTTTACCGGCAGTCGCTTGCGCTTAATCGTACCCAACTCCTGGACATTCATCATGAATGAACCGTCGCCAGAGACGCAGATAACCGTATCTTCCGGTCTGGCAACCTGCGCACCTACAGCGGCAGGCAGGCCAAACCCCATGGTGCCCAGACCGCTTGAGGTAATGAAATTTTCCGGACGAGTGAAGGTCATATGCTGCGCGGTCCACATCTGATGCTGGCCCACGTCGGTGGTCACAATGGATTCTTTCGGCTTGCGTTCGGAAAGCTGCTTCAGCAGAAGAGGAGCATAAATTGCTTCACCCGGATGGTCATAGCGCCACTGATGTTCTTCATTCAGCGCGGCGATATGCTGCCGCCATTCAGCAATATGCACAGGCTGCTGTAAAGCGGGAAGCAGCTGGTTCAAGGGCCCCTGCAAAGCAACGTGTGCCTGGCGCAGTTTGCTCAGCTCGGCAGGGTCGATATCCATATGAATAACTTTGGCGTGCGGGGCAAAGGTATTCAGCTTGCCGGTTACGCGGTCATCAAAGCGAGCGCCCACGGCAATCAGTAAATCACACTCCTGAACCGCCAGGTTCGCTGCTTTTGTCCCGTGCATGCCGAGCATGCCGGTGTAAAAAGGATGCCCTGCAGGCACCGCGCCCAGCCCTTTTAAAGTGGCGGTAGAGGGAATATTTGTAACGGCGATAAACTCACGTAATGCAGGCACAGCCTGAGCCATTCCAACGCCACCACCGACGTAAAGCATCGGCTTTTTGGCGTGCGAAATCATCTCGCGGGCCTGTTGCAGTGCAGCAAAAGGCAAATCTGGCTCATCATCAACGGTGGACAAACACGGTTCAGGTTCGCCTGAGGCCAGCTGGATATCCTTAGGGATATCAACCAGCACCGGGCCAGGACGGCCAGAATTTGCTATCTCAAACGCCTCGGCAAGCACACGCGGCAGCTCATCGAGAGATTCAACCAGGAAGCTGTGCTTGGTACAGGCCAGAGACAGGCCCAGAACGTCAACTTCCTGAAAAGCATCGGTGCCCATCAGCGGAGCGGCTACCTGCCCGGTAATGGCCACAACCGGAACGGAATCTAACAGAGCATCGGCCAGGCCGGTTATCAGGTTGGTGGCGCCGGGGCCGGAGGTCGCAATACAGACTCCGGTTTTGCCGGTTGCACGCGCATAACCGATGGCCGCCATCGCAGCACCTTGCTCATGGCGACACAGTAGATGTTCCACACCGCCGTCGTACAATGCATCGTACACCGGCATAATTGCGCCGCCCGGATAACCGAAAACTGTCTCAACACCCTGCGCTCGCAACGCATGTACTACCCACTGCGCACCATTCATAGTTAGTTCCCCGTCTCATTACCGGAGAAACAGCATTTTATTCTGCAACACATGCTCTGTTCCTCGCTTCACATTCTTCAGTCAACAAAAAACCCCCGGACCTTTCGGTGCGGGGGTTCTTTTCGATTCAGGCTTGATTTTTAAGCCTTTCTTTCTCCAAGTGCAGCCCCGCACGGTGGGATAATAATCACCACCACGCTAATCACGACCAGGCTAATCACTCGTAGAAGGGCTGTCATTTTCTGTATGTTCTAACGTCTAGTTCGAAGTAATGCCTACAGAGTTATCACAGAGTTGACGCAAAGCACAATATTTTTTTATGACGAAAAGAATCAAGCTAAAAATAATTAGCATAAAAACTATTTAATTTCAGTTAATAAGGGCAAAGTGAAAATAATTCATAAAACAGGTTCACTCAGCCATTTCCCCGATGAAACCCAGAAAAAAGTTATCGTTCTGGGATCTGCCTCGCAGCGAAGTTTGCAAAAAAGAGTGCGGATGAAAAAGTCCGCGAAGCGTTTCCTGGAAAAAGAAAAGGGCAATATTTAATCACCATATCCTCCCGCAACATGGAGTTTTACGCGGAGGAATAATGTCACTGTCTGTTGTCTTCACCAGAGCAGCACTGGGCATTCATGCGCCACAGGTCACTGTTGAAGTGCATATCAGTGCCGGGCTTCCCGGGCTAACGCTTGTTGGTCTGCCGGAAACCACCGTCAGAGAGGCAAGGGATCGGGTCAGGAGCGCGCTGATTAACAGCGGTTATACCTTTCCCGCACGTAAGATAACCATCAACCTCGCGCCAGCAGACCTTCCCAAGGAGGGTGGGCGCTACGATCTCCCCATAGCATTAGCGCTGCTGGCCGCTTCTGAGCAGCTCAGCGGCGAAAGACTGCCACAGCTTGAGTTTATCGGCGAACTTGCGCTCACGGGTGAATTACGCGCGGTTTCAGGGGCAATATCTTCTGCAACGGAGGCATTAAAAGCCGGAAGGAGAATTGTTGTTGCCGCAGAAAATGAGGATGAGGTGGGCCTGATAAGCCAGCCCGGCTGTTTCGTTGCCAGCCATCTGAGCGAGGTTTGCGCCTGGCTTGAAGGAAAAGGAGAGCTTCGTAAGCCTGCAAGCCCTTCGTCCTGGCAGGCAGACTACGCCGAGGATATGAATGAAATTATCGGGCAGAGCCTGGGGAAACGGGCGCTCGAGATTACAGCCTCCGGCGGGCACAACCTCCTGCTTATTGGCCCTCCGGGTACCGGCAAAACGATGCTGGCAAGCAGGCTAAACACCCTTCTTCCCCCGTTAAACGACGCTGAGGCGCTTCAGAGTGCGGCTATTCTCAGCCTGGTGCAGTCCTCGCTTCTTAAGCGACACTGGCGACAACGTCCGTTCAGGGCTCCGCACCACAGCGCCTCCCTTACCTCCGTCGTCGGAGGTGGATCTCTTCCACAGCCCGGGGAGATCTCCCTTGCGCATAACGGCGTGCTATTTTTGGATGAGCTTCCCGAATTTGAACGCCGGGTGCTGGACTCGCTCAGGGAACCTATTGAGTCGGGTGAAATTCATATTTCACGCACCCGGGCAAAAATTACCTACCCGGCAAGATTCCAGCTCATTGCCGCCATGAATCCTGGCCCCACCGGGCATTTTGAAGGTAAGCATAATCGCTCTAGCCCACAGCAGACATTACGCTACATGAACCGTCTCTCGGGCCCTTTCCTGGATCGTTTTGATTTATCCGTAGATATTCCCCTCCTTCCTGCAGGAATGCTAAGCCAGTCTGGGCATAACGGCGAAGGCAGCGCTGTAATAAGGAAGAGAGTCGCCGGGGTAAGAGAGTGCCAGGTTGCCCGCCAGAATAAGCTCAATGCGCTGCTAAGCAATCATGAAATACGCGAATACTGCAGGCTTCAGCCGGATGATTCCGTTTGGCTGGAGGATACGCTGGTGAAGTTGGGTTTGTCGGTAAGAGCCTGGCAGCGGCTGCTGAAAGTCGCGCGTACGATTGCCGATATGCAGCATGCTGAGGAGATAGAGCGGGAGCATCTTCGGGAAGCACTCAGCTATCGGGCTATAGATCGCCTGCTGCTGCATCTACAAAGACTGGCTGAATAAAAAATGGGGCTTTCGCCCCATTTTTCTTAGTCATCGCTGTCCGTGTAGTCTTCAACGGTGTCCATCTGCGGTTTACCGCCGGACAGAGTATGAAAACGTTTTGGACGCTTAATACGTGCCATATACTTGCTCCAGACACGTTCTGCCTCTGTGGAAGGCTCGCGTACACCGCGGCATACAGCAACAAACTGAACTTCTTCTTCAGTTCCGGGTTCACGTTTGCCGAGATCCAGCTCATTAAACGCAAAACCATGGCGTTCTAACAGCTGCGCCTCTTTGATGGTGAAATCACCATGGCGAGCAAACCCACGCGGATAATGTTTATTGTCGAAAAACCGATTAGACGTCGTAAAGCTTTCCGCCATCCTACACGCTCCTGATTTTCTTGGTCGAGCTATTTATGGCGCGGAGTATTAGTTACGCTTGACAGAGTGTAAAACAAAACATTTAAATCATAACGACAAATTATTTTTGGGAGTAAGGCGTGGATACCGAATTACTAAAAACCTTCCTGGAAGTGAGTAGAACCCGACATTTTGGACGCGCTGCAGAAGCACTTTATTTGACGCAGTCAGCGGTCAGCTTTCGTATTCGACAGCTCGAAAATCAGCTGGGTGTAAACCTTTTTACCCGCCATCGCAATAACATACGGCTGACAACTGCCGGAGAACGGCTGCTGCCCTACGCGGAAAACCTGATGAATACCTGGTTGGCCGCGAAAAAAGAGGTATCACATACTTCTCAGCATAATCAGTTAACCCTGGGGGCAAGCGCTTCGCTCTGGGAATGTATGCTTTCCGAATGGTTAATCTCACTTTATCAACAGCATAGTGGCCTGCAGTTTGAAGCACGAATTGCACAACGACAGTCGCTGGTAAAACAGCTTCATGAGCGCCAGCTGGATCTGTTGCTAACAACAGAAACACCAAAAATGGATGAGTTCGCCAGCCAGCTGCTCGGCCATTTCAGCCTGGCGCTTTATTCCTCCTCCGCGGAAAGTCATAAAGCTTCTCTCAACTATCTACGTATTGAGTGGGGAGCCGATTTTCATCAGTATGAAGGGGAGTTGATTGGCAGCGATGATATTCCTGTTTTAACCACCAGTTCGGCAAAAATGGCCTGTAAGCTGATGCCGGAACTCAACGGTTGCACCTACCTGCCGGTTGAATGGGCAAAAGAGCAAGCAGAGATCTGGCCGGTAGCGGAGAGTACGACTTTATCCAGACCTTTGTATGCCGTCTGGCTACAAAATACTGATAAACAAAGCATAATCAAAGAGTTATTAAAGACACAATTAATGGCGCAGTAATGCGCTTTTAATCGCAGAGGAAGAGAGTGAGGGAAATTTTGGACAAAAAAAATCCTTTGCCGAAGCAAAGGATTATATATGGCAGGGGCGGAGAGACTCGAACTCGCGACACCCGGTTTTGGAGACCGGTGCTCTACCAACTGAGCTACGCCCCTAAATTTCTTGCTATTAAGCCTGCTAAGTTAGCAGGCTTAATTTTAATAAGTGGCGGAACGGACGGGACTCGAACCCGCGACCCCCTGCGTGACAGGCAGGTATTCTAACCGACTGAACTACCGCTCCACCGAATTTCTTTACAACCACTGATTTTTACATCAGTTTACTGCTTAATTTGATGCCTGGCAGTTCCCTACTCTCGCATGGGGAGACCCCACACTACCATCGGCGCTACGGCGTTTCACTTCTGAGTTCGGCATGGGGTCAGGTGGGACCACCGCGCTACGGCCGCCAGGCAAATTCTGTTACTGACCATCACTTCGTGACCATCAGTTCAATCCTGAACTTCGCTGAAAATCGATTT
>NZ_KE161030.1:4790440-4793427 GCF_000412335.2 Cedecea davisae DSM 4568 | reverse complement strand
GTCTCGCAAAACACCTTTGGTGTTGTAAGGTTAAGCCTCACGGGTCATTAGTACTGGTTAGCTCAACGTATCGCTACGCTTACACACCCAGCCTATCAACGTCGTAGTCTTCAACGTCCCTTCAGGGGTCTCAAGGACCCAGGGAGAATTCATCTCGGGGCAAGTTTCGCGCTTAGATGCTTTCAGCGCTTATCTCTTCCGCATTTAGCTACCGGGCAATGCCATTGGCATGACAACCCGAACACCAGTGATGCGTCCACTCCGGTCCTCTCGTACTAGGAGCAGCCCCCCTCAATTCTCCAGCGCCCACGGCAGATAGGGACCGAACTGTCTCACGACGTTCTAAACCCAGCTCGCGTACCACTTTAAATGGCGAACAGCCATACCCTTGGGACCTACTTCAGCCCCAGGATGTGATGAGCCGACATCGAGGTGCCAAACACCGCCGTCGATATGAACTCTTGGGCGGTATCAGCCTGTTATCCCCGGAGTACCTTTTATCCGTTGAGCGATGGCCCTTCCATTCAGAACCACCGGATCACTAAGACCTGCTTTCGCACCTGCTCGAGCCGTCACTCTCGCAGTCAAGCTAGCTTATGCCTTTGCACTAACCTCACGATGTCCGACCGTGATTAGCTAACCTTCGTGCTCCTCCGTTACGCTTTAGGAGGAGACCGCCCCAGTCAAACTACCCACCAGACACTGTCCGCAACCCGGATACGGGTCTACGTTAGAACATCAAACATTAAAGGGTGGTATTTCAAGGTTGGCTCCACGCAGACTGGCGTCCACGCTTCAAAGCCTCCCACCTATCCTACACATCAAGGCTCAATGTTCAGTGTCAAGCTATAGTAAAGGTTCACGGGGTCTTTCCGTCTTGCCGCGGGTACACTGCATCTTCACAGCGATTTCAATTTCACTGAGTCTCGGGTGGAGACAGCCTGGCCATCATTACGCCATTCGTGCAGGTCGGAACTTACCCGACAAGGAATTTCGCTACCTTAGGACCGTTATAGTTACGGCCGCCGTTTACCGGGGCTTCGATCAAGAGCTTCTCCTTGCGGATAACCCCATCAATTAACCTTCCGGCACCGGGCAGGCGTCACACCGTATACGTCCACTTTCGTGTTTGCACAGTGCTGTGTTTTTAATAAACAGTTGCAGCCAGCTGGTATCTTCGACTGCCTTCAGCTCCACCCGCGAGGGGTTTCACCTACCGACAGCGTGCCTTCTCCCGAAGTTACGGCACCATTTTGCCTAGTTCCTTCACCCGAGTTCTCTCAAGCGCCTTGGTATTCTCTACCTGACCACCTGTGTCGGTTTGGGGTACGATTTAATGTTACCTGATGCTTAGAGGCTTTTCCTGGAAGCAGGGCATTTGTTACTTCAGCACCGTAGTGCCTCGTCATCACACCTCAGCGTTAACAGAAGTCCGGATTTACCTAAACTTCCCGCCTACATGCTTAAACCGGGACAACCGTCGCCCGGCTAACATAGCCTTCTCCGTCCCCCCTTCGCAGTAACACCAAGTACAGGAATATTAACCTGTTTCCCATCGACTACGCCTTTCGGCCTCGCCTTAGGGGTCGACTCACCCTGCCCCGATTAACGTTGGACAGGAACCCTTGGTCTTCCGGCGAGCGGGCTTTTCACCCGCTTTATCGTTACTTATGTCAGCATTCGCACTTCTGATACCTCCAGCAGACCTCACAGTCCACCTTCAACGGCTTACAGAACGCTCCCCTACCCAACAACACCTAAGTGTCGCTGCCGCAGCTTCGGTGCATGGTTTAGCCCCGTTACATCTTCCGCGCAGGCCGACTCGACCAGTGAGCTATTACGCTTTCTTTAAATGATGGCTGCTTCTAAGCCAACATCCTGGCTGTCTGTGCCTTCCCACATCGTTTCCCACTTAACCATGACTTTGGGACCTTAGCTGGCGGTCTGGGTTGTTTCCCTCTTCACGACGGACGTTAGCACCCGCCGTGTGTCTCCCGTGATAACATTCTTCGGTATTCGTAGTTTGCATCGGGTTGGTAAGCCGGGATGGCCCCCTAGCCGAAACAGTGCTCTACCCCCGAAGATGAGTTCACGAGGCGCTACCTAAATAGCTTTCGGGGAGAACCAGCTATCTCCCGGTTTGATTGGCCTTTCACCCCCAGCCACAAGTCATCCGCTAATTTTTCAACATTAGTCGGTTCGGTCCTCCAGTTAGTGTTACCCAACCTTCAACCTGCCCATGGCTAGATCACCGGGTTTCGGGTCTATACCCTGCAACTTAACGCCCAGTTAAGACTCGGTTTCCCTGCGGCTCCCCTATACGGTTAACCTTGCTACAGAATATAAGTCGCTGACCCATTATACAAAAGGTACGCAGTCACCCCATAAATGAGGCTCCCACTGCTTGTACGTACACGGTTTCAGGTTCTGTTTCACTCCCCTCGCCGGGGTTCTTTTCGCCTTTCCCTCACGGTACTGGTTCACTATCGGTCAGTCAGGAGTATTTAGCCTTGGAGGATGGTCCCCCCATATTCAGACAGGATACCACGTGTCCCGCCCTACTCTTCGAACTCACAATTTGTGCATTTTAGTGTACGGGAGTATCACCCTGTACCCTGCGACTTTCCAGACGCTTCCACTAACACACAAACTGATTCAGGTTCTGGGCTGCTCCCCGTTCGCTCGCCGCTACTGGGGGAATCTCGGTTGATTTCTTTTCCTCGGGGTACTTAGATGTTTCAGTTCCCCCGGTTCGCTTCGTTAAGCTATGTATTCACTTAACGATAGTGTGTCGAAACACACTGGGTTTCCCCATTCGGAAATCGCCGGCTATAACGGTTCATATCACCTTACCGACGCTTATCGCAGATTAGCACGTCCTTCATCGCCTCTGACTGCCAGGGCATCCACCGTGTACGCTTAGTCGCTTAACCTCACAACCCGAAGATGTTTCGCTTCGAATTATGAAAATTTGAGAGACTCGAACA
>NZ_KE161030.1:4788674-4790415 GCF_000412335.2 Cedecea davisae DSM 4568 | reverse complement strand
CACTGCTCTTTAACAATTTATCAGACAATCTGTGTGGGCACTCGCAGGATTGATATCTCAAGCATCTTCGGATGCAAAAAAATATCAAGTCTTGAAGAGTGACTACTGATTTTATAAACAGTTTTAATTCTTTGAGCATCAAACACTTTTAAATTGAAGAGTTTGATCATGGCTCAGATTGAACGCTGGCGGCAGGCCTAACACATGCAAGTCGAGCGGTAACAGGGAGTAGCTTGCTACTCCGCTGACGAGCGGCGGACGGGTGAGTAATGTCTGGGGATCTGCCTGATGGAGGGGGATAACTACTGGAAACGGTAGCTAATACCGCATAACGTCGCAAGACCAAAGAGGGGGACCTTCGGGCCTCTTGCCATCGGATGAACCCAGATGGGATTAGCTAGTAGGTGGGGTAATGGCTCACCTAGGCGACGATCCCTAGCTGGTCTGAGAGGATGACCAGCCACACTGGAACTGAGACACGGTCCAGACTCCTACGGGAGGCAGCAGTGGGGAATATTGCACAATGGGCGCAAGCCTGATGCAGCCATGCCGCGTGTGTGAAGAAGGCCTTCGGGTTGTAAAGCACTTTCAGCGAGGAGGAAGGCATTAAGGTTAATAACCTTGGTGATTGACGTTACTCGCAGAAGAAGCACCGGCTAACTCCGTGCCAGCAGCCGCGGTAATACGGAGGGTGCAAGCGTTAATCGGAATTACTGGGCGTAAAGCGCACGCAGGCGGTTTGTTAAGTCGGATGTGAAATCCCCGGGCTCAACCTGGGAACTGCATTCGAAACTGGCAAGCTTGAGTCTTGTAGAGGGGGGTAGAATTCCAGGTGTAGCGGTGAAATGCGTAGAGATCTGGAGGAATACCGGTGGCGAAGGCGGCCCCCTGGACAAAGACTGACGCTCAGGTGCGAAAGCGTGGGGAGCAAACAGGATTAGATACCCTGGTAGTCCACGCCGTAAACGATGTCGACTTGGAGGTTGTGCCCTTGAGGCGTGGCTTCCGGAGCTAACGCGTTAAGTCGACCGCCTGGGGAGTACGGCCGCAAGGTTAAAACTCAAATGAATTGACGGGGGCCCGCACAAGCGGTGGAGCATGTGGTTTAATTCGATGCAACGCGAAGAACCTTACCTACTCTTGACATCCAGAGAACTTTCCAGAGATGGATTGGTGCCTTCGGGAACTCTGAGACAGGTGCTGCATGGCTGTCGTCAGCTCGTGTTGTGAAATGTTGGGTTAAGTCCCGCAACGAGCGCAACCCTTATCCTTTGTTGCCAGCGGTTCGGCCGGGAACTCAAAGGAGACTGCCAGTGATAAACTGGAGGAAGGTGGGGATGACGTCAAGTCATCATGGCCCTTACGAGTAGGGCTACACACGTGCTACAATGGCGCATACAAAGAGAAGCGACCTCGCGAGAGCAAGCGGACCTCATAAAGTGCGTCGTAGTCCGGATTGGAGTCTGCAACTCGACTCCATGAAGTCGGAATCGCTAGTAATCGTAGATCAGAATGCTACGGTGAATACGTTCCCGGGCCTTGTACACACCGCCCGTCACACCATGGGAGTGGGTTGCAAAAGAAGTAGGTAGCTTAACCTTCGGGAGGGCGCTTACCACTTTGTGATTCATGACTGGGGTGAAGTCGTAACAAGGTAACCGTAGGGGAACCTGCGGTTGGATCACCTCCTTACCTAAAAGATACAACCCGCGTAGTGCTCACACAGATTGTCTGATAGAAA
>NZ_KE161030.1:4675939-4787674 GCF_000412335.2 Cedecea davisae DSM 4568 | reverse complement strand
CCCCTAATTTGAAAAAAATGTTTAAGCGTCGCTTTTTTGCTCAGAATCGCCCTGAAGTGCCAGTTTTTCGAGCTTTTCGAAGCCATAACGTTGTAAAACGGGCATTAATTGCGCAGTCTCGGGCGTAAACGCCATACAATAAGCAATATTCTGATCCGCTGAAGAAGCATCGGGTGCTTCATGCTCCAACAACCAAACGGTGCGCCTTGCAATTGCGGCCCCGGAATCAATCATCCTTGTACCTTCCGGCAATACTGCCAGCAGCTCTTCCTGTAATAGAGGGAAGTGGGTGCAGCCCAGCACGACGGTATCCGGCGGCTCGGCCATACGCAGCCACGGGCGCAAGATCCTGCGCAACTCGTCCAGCGATACCGGCTCACCGTGCAGCTTCGCCTCGGCTAACTCCACCAGCTCCGCTGAACCCAGCATTTCAATTTTGCACTCTGTGGCAAACCGAGAAATTAGCTCATGAGTATAAGGACGCTTTACCGTGCCGCGTGTTGCAAGCAGCCCCACAACGCCATTCGTCGTCAGGCGGGCGGCCGGTTTGATGGCAGGCACAACGCCAACTACCGGGAAGCCAAACTTTTCACGTAGCGCAGGGAGAGATACGGTGCTTGCGGTATTACAGGCGATAACGGCAAGAGCCAGAGGATATTGTTGCTGTACGGCAGTGACTATCGATACGACTCGCTCGACGATGAACTCTTCGCTTTTTTCGCCGTAAGGAAACGCCACATTGTCGAAAGCGTAGATGTAATGGAGATTCGGCAAAAGCTGCCGAATCTCATTGTAGACGGACAGCCCACCGACGCCGGAGTCAAAAACCAGCACGGTGGGATGTGCATCAGAAGGTGTAGCTGCCAGACAAGTAGTATTCCCGTCCTGCAGTATGGTAGCCATAAACCGTCTCGTAATCTTTATCGAACAGGTTAGCTATTCTACCACGAACGGTCAGTTGTGACGTGACTGGATATGACAAGGCAACGTCCCACAGGCTCACACCGCCCATTTTCACCGTTTGACCGGTGTTGTAGTCGGTGTCGTAACGTGACCCCAGGTAATGATACGTTACGCTCCAGTCTAAATCGTAAAGCTGCCAGTCAAGCTGGTACTTCACCTGTTGCTTAGCGCGGCGGGCCAGCGGTGCATCGGTCAGGCCGTTACGGGCATCAACATAGTCATAGCTGATACTATGCTGTACAGGCCCGGTATCGAAGGAAGCGGTACCTTCAATCCCTTTAATATTGGCCTTGCCGACGTTGTAATAGCTCAGCGTGTTATTGTTGAAGTCGATCAGGTTATCAATAAGGTTGCGATAACCAGAAACGCGCCAGTTCACACCCGAGGTCAGACCTTCAAATGCCCCTTCCCACTGGCGGCTTTCTTCTGGATTCAGATTTCTGTTCCCGTAGAAACCAAACAGCTGCCCCTGGTTTGGCGCCTTAAAGGCGGTACCGTAGGATGCAATAAAGCGATAGCCCTCTACGAATTCCCATGCGGCGCTGCTCTGCCAGGTCCCGTGATTGCCAAACTCAGAGTTATCATCATTACGTGCAGCGCCTTCGAAGGTGAAATCACCCAGTTTTTGCAGCGCGGTCAGATAGACACCGGTATTACGCTGGTCGTAGCCGTCGGTAACGTAGTTGGTACCCGGTTCGGTACTCTGCTTCTGCCAGTCAACGCCCGCACCTACGTTCCCGGCCCCGACATCAAGGGAGTTAGTCCACTGCAGGTTGTACTGCTTAATTTCGTCGAGAGTGGCGCTGGAGTCGTAGCGGCCAAGGCGCGGGTCGAAGTTGTAATCTTTGCTGTGGCCGTAGCTGGAGATCAGCTGTGAATGGAATATATCGTTATTAAAGCGCAGCCCGGTATCCCAGGTCTGGCTGTAGAGCTGTCGGGTATCCACCAGCTGATTTGGCGTGAAGCTGCTGTAGAAACCGTCATAAGCCGTGCGGTTATCGTAGCCGTAGCCGCGCACAAAGCCGCTCCACTGCTCAGAGAAATTATGCTCAAGCGCTCCGTACAGGGATTTGCTCATAAAGCCGTCGCGGTCAGGCTGGCGCAGGCCGCCGGTATTGCCATCCGCAACTACATCAAAGCCTTTGGTATACTCATAGTTACCCGCCAGGGTCACTCGCGTATTTTCTCCAAGCTTTTGCTGGGTGCTGGCATCATAGTTCTGGTAGCCATTCGATCCCATTCCCGCAGTCAGCGTCGTGCCGTCTTTATCCCGCGTGGTAATAATGTTGATAACCCCGCCGATCGCATCAGAGCCATAGACTGCTGAACGAGGCCCGCGAATGTACTCCACGCGCTGGACCAGAGAAACAGGGATTTGGCTGAGGTCGGAAGAGCCGGTCACGCCGGCCTGATTGAGGCGGATACCGTCGATAAGCACCAGCACGTGGCTGGAGTTAGTCCCGCGAACAAACACGGAGGAAAACTGGCCAAGTCCGCCGCTCTGCGCAATATCAACGCCAGGCAGGCGGCGCATCACGTCGGTCAGTGATTTTGACTGCCAGCGGTCGATGTCTTCGCGCGTCACCACGGAGTTCGGCGCCAGCACGCTGTTCACCGGCTGCTGAAAACGGTTAGCCGTTACCATCAGGGTATTATCGTTGTTGCTGTCCTGCGCCCAAACTGAAAAAGCCGTTGCGGACAGAGCCGTCAACAGCGAAACCTTCTTTATCATCATTTATATAAGCATCCGCTTTCGAATAGGATGCCGCAGATATGGCAGATAGCACGCGATAGCCATATCACTTGCGACGTCATTCCGGCAGGTCTTCGGGCTTGGGGGCTTTATTGAGATGAGGACTTCCCGCTTATATATAGAAAGCAGTGTCTGCGTTATGCATTCATCTCGCCGTTCCTTACCGCTGCGCGTCAGCCCCAGAATTACACTGGGTTCCCTTTTAACTCTCAGGAGGCCGGAAAAGCCATGCTACCGTTAGGCTTATAAAGATGTCCAGACTTCCCGCAGAACTTCTTATACCGATCGGGCTGGACATCGTGAGTTGAATCCCTACAATCGCCGCGTAGTTTATATTCACGTATTCATTGACCGACTGGATAGCTTGCCATGACCCCTGAACACCTCCCGACAGATCAGTACGACGCGCAATTGGCGGAAAAAGTCACTCGCCTGCAAGGCATGATGGCACCCTTTGCCGCGCCTGCCCCGGAGGTATTCCGTTCACCGGTGAGCCACTACCGCATGCGGGCCGAGTTTCGTATCTGGCATGAAGGCGACGACCTTTACCACATCATGTTCGACCAGCAGACCAAAAGCCGCATCCGCGTAAACAGCTTCCCGGCCGCCAGCGAGCTCATTAATGCCCTGATGCCTGCCATGCTTGACGGCGTGCGTGATATTCCGGCTCTGCGCCATAAACTGTTCCAGATTGACTATCTCACCACCCTGAGCAATCAGGCGGTAGTTTCTCTGCTTTACCACCGTAAGCTGGACGACGAGTGGCAGCTGCATGCTCAGGCGCTACGCGACAGCCTCCGTGCACGCGGTTTTAACGTGCACTTGATTGGTCGGGCGACCAAAACCAAGATTGAGCTGGACCAGGACTTCATCGATGAACGCCTGCCCGTCGCGGGCAAAGAGATGATTTATCGTCAGGTTGAAAACAGCTTTACCCAACCAAACGCGGCGATGAATATTCAAATGCTGGAATGGGCGCTGAACGCCACCCAACACTCCAGCGGTGACCTACTCGAGCTGTATTGCGGCAACGGCAACTTCTCTTTAGCGCTGGCGCGTAACTTTAATCGCGTGCTGGCGACGGAAATCGCTAAGCCATCGGTGGCGGCAGCACAGTACAATATTGCGGCCAATAACATCGACAACGTGCAGATTATCCGCATGGCAGCCGAAGAGTTTACCCAGGCGATGAACGGCGTCAGGGAATTTAATCGCCTGCAGGGCATCGACCTGAAGGGCTATCAGTGTGAAACCATTTTTGTCGATCCGCCGCGCAGCGGCCTCGATGCGGACACGGTGAAAATGGTGCAGGCATACCCAAATATTCTCTACATCTCCTGCAACCCGCAAACGCTTTGTGAGAACCTCGAAACGCTGTCTCAAACCCACGAGGTGGCAAGGCTTGCGCTGTTCGATCAGTTCCCCTACACGCACCATATGGAGTGCGGCGTGCTGCTCACTCGCAAATAAAAAAAGGACGCCACGGCGTCCTTCTCTCTTTTGTTTTTCTGATTACTCAGAAGTTTCCGGCTTGCGGGTTCTCAGCTTAAACATGATCCAGAACAGCACCACCACCGATAGAATCGAAGGCAGGAAGTTTGAGCCAATAGCCGGGTACTCCACGCGAACAACCGAGCTATAAAGCAGCACGCCCAGCACAAAACAGGCGGCGGCAAGGCTTGGCAGGCCTACCGGCATCGTGCGGTTAAGATAGCGGTGATGCAGGCAATAAACCGTCAGCACCAGCGCAATTATCGGGAAAATCGAGAACGGCACTACCGAGCTAAACAGCGCGGCAAAAGATCCGTTAATCGACAGGCCAGCGACAAACGCCAGCACCAGCGTACCTCTATCTTGTAACTGTTTCATTGCTCGTCCTTCACTCTTCGGAAAATTGAGCAAGCGCCATTTTTTCTTGTTCCCGGCGATACCAGTAGTAAGCCCCTTTCGAGATCATACGCAGCTGGAGCACCAGTCGCTCTTCGAGCTGACGACGCTGATCGATATCAACGTCCAGCGCTTCGGCGCCCGCACTAAAAACAATCGTGACCATCGCTTCTGCCTGCGCTTCGGTGAAGCTGCGGGGCATGCGGTTTTCGAGTTCTAAATAATCGGCAAGTTCCGCAATGAAGTGCTGAATTTCACGCGCTACCGCGGCACGAAAAGCCGCCGAGGTTCCCGAACGCTCGCGCAGCAGCAGCCTGAAGGCGTTGGGATTATTGCCGATGAATTCCATAAAGGTTGAGACCGACGTGCGGATAACGCTGCCGCCTTTTGCGATGCGCTGACGTGCCTGCCGCATCAGCTGGCGCAGCATCAGGCCACTCTCATCTACCATGGTAAGACCGAGTTCATCAACATCGCGAAAATGGCGATAAAATGATGTTGGAGCGATACCGGCTTCGCGGGCAACCTCTCGCAGGCTCAGGCTGGCAAAGCTTCTTTCGGCGCTTAGCTGGCTAAACGCGGCTTCTACCAAAGAACGCCGTGTTCTCTCTTTTTGTTGCGCTCTTACACCCATCATATTGCCTGAATCCTTCAAACAGAGCTGGAACTATATCAGAGAATCAAGCTACCGCTTTTATAGTGTATTGTGAATGATTGTTTACGCGATATTAACGCGCTGTAACGGTAAAAAGCACAACGGTAATTGGGTAATTCCCCGGTTGATGTTACCATCGTGTTGCCTTTATGTATAAAAACAGGTAAGTCATACCATGCCACAAACCTACGATTATGACGCAATAGTGATTGGTTCCGGTCCCGGGGGCGAAGGTGCCGCCATGGGTCTGGTGAAACAGGGAGCCAGGGTAGCGGTGATTGAGCGCTACCATAATGTCGGCGGCGGTTGCACCCACTGGGGCACCATTCCTTCGAAAGCCCTCCGACACGCCGTCAGCCGCATCATTGAATTCAATCAAAACCCGTTATACAGCGACCATACTCACCTTCTCCGTTCCTCTTTTGCCGATATCCTCAACCACGCTGATAGCGTGATTAACCAGCAAACCCGCATGCGCCAGGGCTTTTACGAGCGCAACCGCTGCGAGATGTTGCAGGGCGATGCGCATTTTGTAGATGAGCACACCATCGCGTTGCAATGCCACGATGGTTCGGTAGAAACCTATACCGCCGAGAAGTTTGTTATTGCCTGCGGCTCGCGTCCATACCGCCCGCCGGAAGTCGATTTCACCCACCCGCGAATCTACGACAGCGACTCCATTCTCAGCCTGCATCATGAACCGCGCCATGTGATCATTTATGGCGCGGGGGTCATCGGCTGCGAATATGCTTCTATCTTCCGCGGAATGAACGTAAAAGTTGACTTGATCAACACCCGTGACCGCCTGCTCGCCTTCCTCGATCAGGAGATGTCAGACTCTCTCTCCTACCACTTCTGGAATAGCGGCGTGGTGATTCGCCACAACGAAGAGTTCGAGAAGATTGAAGGCGTGGACGATGGCGTAATTGTCTCCCTGAAATCCGGCAAAAAAGTGAAGGCAGATTGCCTGCTGTACGCGAACGGGCGTACCGGGAACACGGATTCGCTGGCGCTGGAAAATATCGGTCTCGAAGCCGACAGCCGCGGGCTTATCAAGGTCAACAGCATGTACCAGACCGCGCTGCCGCACATTTACGCGGTGGGCGACGTTATTGGCTACCCGAGTCTGGCCTCTGCGGCCTACGACCAGGGGCGCATTGCGGCTCAGGCGTTGGTTAAAGGTGAGGCGACCGGCCATCTGGTAGAAGATATCCCAACCGGGATTTACACCATTCCTGAAATCAGCTCGGTGGGTAAAACCGAACAGCAGCTGACCTCAATGAAAGTGCCTTATGAAGTGGGCCGCGCGCAGTTCAAGCATTTAGCGCGAGCGCAAATTGTCGGCATGAACGTGGGGACGCTGAAGATCCTGTTCCACCGTGAAACAAAAGAGATTTTGGGGATCCACTGCTTTGGCGAGCGCGCGGCCGAAATCATTCACATCGGCCAGGCGATAATGGAGCAGAAAGGTGGCGGTAACACTATCGAATACTTCGTTAACACCACCTTCAACTACCCGACAATGGCGGAAGCCTACCGGGTAGCGGCGCTAAACGGCTTAAACCGCCTGTTTTAACGCCGAATCGAAATGGCCATCCATCTGCGTGCGGATGGCCTCTGCCAGCTGCTCATAGCGGCCGCGCAGCGGTGAACCCGGACGATAAACCAGGCCAACGGTACGCCGTGGTTCTGGTTTATAACATGGCAGATAGACTACGCCGTCGCGCTGGCGTTCCTGCGGTACGGCAAGCGCCGGCAGCAGCGTGATACCGCTCCCCGCGGCAACCATGTTGCGCAGCGTTTCCAGACTGGTGGCCCGGAAATGGGTATCTTCATCCGCTCCGGCTTCAAAACAGAAGCCCATAGCCTGGTCGCGCAGGCAGTGGCCGTCTTCCAGCATCAGCAGTTTTTCACCGGCCAGGTCAGACATCGGCACGCGGTCGCGGTTCGCCCACGGGTGATCCTGATAAACCGCCAGTACCATCGGCTCGTCAAACAGCGGCACTTCAATAAAGGCTTCACTCTCTTTCACCAGCGCCAGAATCGCACAGTCGAGCTTGCCGCTATCGAGCTGCGCCAGCAGCTGATGGGTCTGCGCTTCGTGCAGATACATTTCCAGCTTCGGGAAAGTCTGGTGCAGCATCGGAATAATTTGCGGCAGCAGATAAGGCCCGACGGTCGGGATCAGGCCGATATGCAGCGGACCTGACATCGCTTCGCCCTGCTGGCTCGCCATCTCCTTCAGCACTTTAACTTCACGCAGAACGGTACGCGCCTGATCAACCAGCAATAAACCTGCCTGGGTGAATAACACTTTGCGGCTGGTACGCTCCAGCAGCATTACGCCCAGCTCATCTTCCAGCTTGCGGATCTGGCCGCTCAGCGTGGGCTGACTAACGTGACAAGAATCCGCCGCGCGGCGAAAGTGGCGGTGCTCGGCCAGCGCCACCAGGTATTCAAGATCTCGAATATTCATTATCCATCCTCCTGCGCCACGATAGTTCATGGCGATAGATAGCATAGCAACGAACGATTATCCCTATCAAGCGATGTTGATGAATAATAGCCAGCAACAGCAGGTGCTTCACTCTACCTTACCCGGAAACGAAGCACCTGTTGCAGAGACTCTCTGTTCTCTGAACCTGACGAATTATTAAAGCCAACGTGAACTTTTAGCGGACATTATGTCCGCTTTTTTTTGTTCAAAATCTGAAGGGAGATTTGAAAGGAACTTACACCAGACGCTGTTTAGCCTCGGCAATCGCCAGAGCAACCTGAGTCGGCGAAACGCCGCCTTTTGCAGCTCGCTTATCCAGGCAGGACTGAAGCGACAGAATCGGATAAACATCGTCGCTAATCACCGGGCTGAATTTCTGTAAATCAGCCAGCGTCAGAGCTTCCAGCGCTTTCCCCTGCTTAATGGCCTCAACCACCGCTTCACCCACGATATGGTGAGCTTCACGGAACGGCACGCCTTTAGCAACCAGGTAATCAGCCAGCTCCGTCGCATTGGCATAGCCTTGCTCTGCGGCTTCTTTGCAACGCGGGCGCTTCACCTGAATGCCGTCCAGCACCAGTACCGACATATGCAGGCAGTCGAGCCAGGTATCGAGCGCGTCGAACAGGCCTTCTTTGTCTTCCTGCATATCTTTGTTATACGCCAGCGGCAGACCTTTCAGGGTCATCATCATGCCGGTCAATGCGCCCTGCACGCGGCCACATTTGCCGCGGATAAGCTCCAAAGCATCCGGGTTTTTCTTCTGCGGCATCAGTGAAGAGCCGGAAGTCACGCGGTCAGACAGCTCAACAAAACCGGCTTCCCCGGTGTTGAAGAAAATAAGATCTTCTGCAAAACGGGACAGGTGAACCATGCCGATAGAAGCATCAGACAGCAGCTCCAGAACATGATCGCGGTCGGAAACGCTATCGAGGCTATTGCGGGTCGCAGAAGCAAAACCTAACCAACCGGCCAGCTGCTCGCGGTCAATCTCATAGGCCGTTCCCGCCAGCGCGCCGCTGCCCAGCGGGCTAACGTCGAGCCGGGTCAGGGTACTTTGCAGGCGGCTTTCATCACGCGCCAGCATCTCAACGTATGCCAGGCACCAGTGGGCAAACGTCACCGGCTGCGCGCGTTGCAGGTGCGTATAGCCCGGCATTACGGCATCCTGGTTTGCGTCGGCAGTTTCCACCAGCGCCTGCTGCAGATGGCGAGTTGCCGCCAGCAGTTCGCTAATTTGCATTTTGCACCACAGCTTCAGGTCGGTCGCGACCTGGTCGTTGCGGCTGCGGCCGGTGTGGAGTTTTTTACCCAGCGCGCCCACCTTGTCGATAAGCTTGCCTTCCACCCAGCTATGAATATCTTCCGCATCGCTCTCGAGAATAACCTGCGGATTGGACTGCACTTCTTCCAGCAGCACGTTCAGCGCCTGCTCAAGCTGAACTTGCTCAGCCGCAGTCAGCACGCCCACGGTGACCAACGCTTTGGACCAGGCGACGGAACCTACGATGTCTTGCTCAGCCAGGCGGTAGTCAAAGCGTAAAGAGTCATTGAACTGCTTAAACCGCTGGTCTGCTGCCTGAGTAAAACGCCCACCCCAAAGTGCCATAGTCATGCTCCATTACATTATTGATGTTCATTTGCCCCTCACCCTCTCCCCATACGGGGAAAGAGTGAGGGTAAAAAATTACTTCTTAAGTTCGTTCAGCGCACGGATACGTGAAGAGAGCGAGAACAGGCGGATAAAGCCGCCAGCGTGGCTGTGATCGTATACTTCATCTTCGCCAAAGGTAGCGAACTCTTCGCTGTAGAGGCTGTTCTGAGATTTTTTCTGAACCGCAGTCACCTGGCCTTTGTACAGCTGAAGCACAACTTCGCCATTCACCTCTTCCGCCAGCGACTCGGCAGAAGCCTGCAGAGATTTACGCAGCGGCGCAAACCAGCGGCCATCGTACACCACGTAGGACATTTCCAGGCCCAACTGCTCACGCCATTTGAAGGAATCACGATCCAGCACCAGCTGCTCAACGCCGCGCAGAGCGGCCATCATGATAGTGCCCCCTGGGGTTTCATAGCAGCCGCGGGATTTAATCCCCACCAGGCGGTTTTCTACGATATCGATACGGCCAATGCCGTGTTTAGAACCGATGGCATTCAGCGTTTCCAGGCACTTGAACGGGCTCATGGCTTCGCCGTTAACGGCAACAACTTTGCCCTGCTTGACGGTAACGGTCACCTGCTCGGCCTGGTCCGGAGCTTCCTGCGGGTCAACGGTCCACACCCAGCAATCTTTGTTCGGGGCATTCCACGGGCTTTCCAGCACGCCGCCTTCGGTGGAGATATGCCACGCATTCTCGTCACGGCTGTAGATTTTTTCCAGCGACGCGGTGGTCGGAATATCGCGCTCTTTCAGGTAGTCGAGCAGCGCTTCACGGGAACGCAGGTTCCACTCACGCCACGGCGCTACCACTTTCAGGTGCGGAGCCAGCGCCGCCCATGTTGACTCAAAACGTACCTGGTCATTACCTTTGCCGGTCGCGCCGTGGCACAGCGCATCAGCACCGACTTTGTTTGCCACATCCACCAGCACCCTGGCGATCAGCGGGCGAGCCATAGAAGTGCCCAGCAGGTAGCTTCCCTCATACAGCGCACCGGTCTGCAATACCGGATAAACATAGTCGCTGATGAACTCTTCACGCGCATCCACCACGTAGCACTCGGAAGCGCCGGAGCGCAGCGCCTTCTGCTCAACGCCTTTCAGATCTTCACGATCCTGGCCGATGTCCACTACGCAGGCGACAACGTCGCAGCCGCCGTAGTTTTCTTTAAGCCATGGAATGATGGCTGAAGTGTCGAGGCCGCCAGAGTATGCGAGAACGATTTTTTTGATGCCGTGATTTTGCATTGTCTTGTCCTTGTTAAATCTATTCTTTGTCTATGCCAGAATCCGGGTGCCTATAGCCACGCCGTTGAATAAAGAGGGTAGCTGATCCGCGTGACGCCAGGAGGCGATATCAACCGGGCGTCCCAGGGTGCGGGCCGCATCCAGTGCCGCGTTTACTTTCACTATCATGCCGTCGGTAATAATGCCCTGCTGAATCAGCTGCTCGGCTTTGGCGGCGGTCATCTCGGCGATGCGCTGGCCTTTGCCGTCAAGAATGCCGCTTACATCAGACAGCAGGATCAGGTCTGCGCCCAACGTGGCCGCCAGTGCCGTCGCAGCCTGGTCGGCGTTAACGTTCATCAGCTCGCCTTCTGCGGTCACGCCGATAGAGCTAACAATCGGCAGGAAGCCGCCTTCCAGCAGCGTGTTGATAAGTTTTGGCGAACCCGGCTTAGCCAGCCCTACGTGCCCTAATGCTTCATCAAGCTGAGTCACCGTTACGCTATCGCCGTCACCCAGGCTAAGCCCAACACCGTTAATGCCGTGCTTCTTCGCCCACGCCAGCAGCGTCTTGTTGGCCGTACCGGCCAGAGCGCCGGTGATAATGTCTATCTGGTCAGCCGGGGTAACGCGCAGGCCGTTTTTCTTCTCTACAGGCAGCGCCAGCTTTTTCATCAGCTCGTCTACCAGGCAGCCACCGCCGTGGACGATAACCAGCGGGCGTTGATGCGCCTGACGGTAATTCACCAGCGCGGTAAACAGGCGCTCCAGCGCCTCTTCGCTATCCAGCAGCACGCCGCCTAATTTGATAATTAAAGGATTCATCATTTCACCCGACCGACGGTTAAATAAGAGACTGCGTTTCGGCGAAGCCAAAACGAATATTCAGGCACTGTACTGCCTGGGCCGCGGCACCTTTCAGGAGGTTATCCTCGGTTGCGACCACAATCAGATGCTCATCCTGCACGGCAAAGCCGATATCGCAGAACGGCAGGCCAACGACATTTTTCAGCGCCGGAACGCCCTTTTCGTAAAGGCGTACCAGCGGTTTATCGCCGTAGGCTTGAGTAAAAGCATCGACAATCTGCTGCTGGCTTACACCGGGCTTCAGGCGGCAGGTAATCGTCGCCAGAATGCCGCGCGGGAAGTTGCCCAGATGCGGAGTAAAGATAACCTGCGCCCCGAGATGGGCAGCAATTTCCGGCTGGTGCCGGTGATTAAAGATGCCGTACGGCTGCAAGCTAACTTCACAGAAGCTGTTAGCTATTGCCGCTTTACGGCCCGCGCCGCTGACGCCGCTGGTCGCATTGATAACCGGCCACTGGCTCAACTCCAACAGGCCTGCATCGATAAGCGGTTTTAACGCCAGCTGTGACGCCGTTGGGTAGCAGCCCGGCACCGCAATCAGCTTGCTCTGCTTAATCTTTTTGTTTTCCCACTCGGCCAGGCCATATGCCGCCTGTTCCAGCAGCTCAGGATGCTGATGAGTGAAACCGTAATAGCGCTGATAAAACTCGGCGTCGTTAACACGAAACGCGCCGGAGAGGTCGATAACCACGCAGCCCGCCGCGATGAACTGCGGCGCAAGGTCATGGCTGACTTCGTGAGCGGTGGCGAGAAACACCACGTCCACCCCTTTGCTAAACTCGCTGATGTCGGACATCGGCTGCAGCGGCAGATCAACGATGCCCTTTAATTGCGGGTGCAAATCAGATAACAATTTTCCTGCATCTGCACTTTGCGCTGAAACCGTCAAAGCGGTTATGTTCATATCAGGATGGCGATTCAAGTAGCTCACAAGCTCTGCGCCTGCATAACCGCTGGCACCCACAATCAGCGTATTCAACATCGGGGTCGTTCACCTTGTCTGGTCGGTCAATTCAGGGTGCAGCCAGAAGCTTTCACCCACGTCCGCAAGCGTGGTTTTATTCACCGGAACGCTTAACTGTTCCTTTACGCTCAACGTTATTGTATTTTTATTCATAATTACTGCATGAATATTGATACTATCCTAACCTAAGGCCTGTCAACAGTGAAGATGAAATTACCGCCTTTTATCGAGATCTACCGCGCTCTGATCGCGACTCCCTCCATCAGCGCCACCGATAGCGCGCTGGATCAGAGCAATGAGTCTTTAATCAATTTACTGGCAGGTTGGTTCCGCGACCTCGGTTTTAGCGTCGAAATCCAGCCCGTTCCCGGCACGCGCAATAAATTTAATATGCTGGCGAGTACCGGCCAGGGCGCCGGCGGCCTGCTGCTGGCGGGGCATACGGATACCGTTCCGTTTGATGACGGCCGCTGGACGCGCGACCCGTTTAGCCTGACCGAACACGACAATAAGCTTTACGGCCTGGGCACCGCGGACATGAAGGGCTTCTTCGCCTTTATTCTGGATGCGCTGCGCGACGTGGATGTGACAACCCTGAAAAAGCCGCTCTACGTGCTGGCAACCGCCGATGAAGAAACCACCATGGCGGGCGCACGCTACTTCTCTGAAACCACCGCCCTGCGCCCGGACTGCGCAATTATTGGCGAACCAACCTCCCTGCAGCCGGTTCGCGCGCACAAAGGCCATATCTCGAATGCCATCCGCATTCTTGGCCAGTCCGGCCACTCCAGCGACCCGGCTCGCGGCGTAAACGCCATCGAACTGATGCATGACGCCATTGGCCACATCCTGACGCTGAGGAATACGCTGAAGGACCGTTATCACCACGATGCGTTCACCGTGCCATATCCGACCCTCAACCTCGGCCATATCAGCGGCGGAGACGCGGCCAACCGTATTTGTGCCTGCTGTGACCTGCATATGGACATTCGCCCGCTGCCGGGAATGACATTAAACGACCTTAACGGTCTGCTGAGCGAAGCATTAGAGCCGGTAAGCCAGCGCTGGCCGGGCCGCCTGACGATTTCCGAACTGCATCCGCCGATCCCGGGTTACGAATGCCCTCAGGATCATCATTTAGTTCAGGTCGTCGAAAAACTGCTGGGCGCGCAGACCGAAGTGGTGAATTACTGCACCGAAGCGCCGTTTATCCAGACCGTCTGCCCGACGCTTGTCCTCGGCCCCGGCTCCATCAACCAGGCGCATCAGCCGGATGAATACATCGAAACGCGCTTTATTGAGCCGACCAGAAAATTAATTACCCAGGTGGTTCATCATTTTTGCTGGCATTGATAAATAGCGGGAAAGGGGGTTTTTACCCCCTTTTTATCTGGTTTTACCGCTATTCTTATAAGAAATGCTTATGAGCGAAGTTGGTAATTAAATTTCATAAATTCGCGTCATTTCTTCGTTTGCTGAAACGATTTCGTAGCAATTGACGAATGGGTAGCGACGTGGCTTTATAAAAGGCGGTGTTGAACCTTCACGGGTGAAATTAAGTTACATATTAGATTGGGCTGGAGTCATATGAACGAACGCTATTCTGCTTTGCGAAGTAATGTCAGCATGCTCGGTAAACTGCTCGGAGATACCATCAAAGATGCGCTGGGAGAGAATATTCTCGACCGCGTTGAAACTATCCGTAAGTTATCCAAGTCCTCCCGCGCCGGTAACGAAGCGAATCGTCAGGAGCTGCTGAGCACGCTGCAGAACCTCTCAAATGATGAACTGCTGCCCGTCGCCCGCGCCTTTAGCCAGTTCCTTAATCTCGCCAACACCGCAGAGCAGTACCACAGCATCTCCGCGACGGGTGAAGCAGCAAGCAACCCGGAAGTTATCGCTAAGACGCTGCAAAAATTAAAGAACCAGCCCGATATCAGCGAAGCCGCTATCCGCGAAGCCGTTGAGTCTCTCTCTCTTGAGCTGGTTCTGACCGCCCACCCGACGGAAATTACCCGCCGTACCCTGATTCACAAGCTGGTTGAGGTTAATAGCTGTCTCAAGCAGCTCGACCACAGCGACCTCGCGGACTACGAACGCAACCAAATCATGCGCCGCCTGCGCCAGCTGGTTGCCCAGGCCTGGCATACCGATGAGATTCGTAAGCATCGCCCTTCACCGGTGGACGAAGCCAAATGGGGCTTTGCGGTGGTGGAAAATAGCCTCTGGGAAGGGGTGCCAAACTACCTGCGCGAGCTAAACGAACAGCTCGAAGAGAACCTGAACTACAAGCTGCCGGTGGATTTCGTACCGGTGCGCTTCACATCCTGGATGGGCGGTGACCGCGACGGCAACCCGAACGTCACCTCAGAAATCACGCGCCATGTGCTGCTGCTTAGCCGCTGGAAAGCAACCGATCTGTTCCTGCGTGATATCGCCGTACTGGTTTCCGAACTTTCGATGGTGGAATGCACCGACGAACTGAGCGAGCTGGCAGGGCCGGACGCCGGGCAGGAACCTTACCGCCACATCATGAAAGGCCTACGTCAGCAGCTGCTGGCCACCCAGGCCTGGCTCGAAGCGCGCCTGAAAGGCCAGCGCCTGCCGAAACCGGAAGGTCTGCTGATCCAGAACGAGCAGCTGTGGGATCCGCTCTACGCCTGTTACCAATCCCTGCAGGCCTGCGGCATGGGCATTATCGCCAACGGCCAACTGTTGGATACGCTGCGCCGCGTGAAATGCTTCGGCGTGCCGCTGGTGCGTATTGATATCCGCCAGGAAAGCACCCGCCACAGCGAGGCGCTGGGTGAAATGACCCGCTATCTCGGCATCGGCGACTACGAAAGCTGGTCTGAAGCCGATAAACAAGCATTCCTGATCCGCGAACTGAACTCCAAGCGCCCGCTTCTGCCGCGCCAGTGGGAGCCAAGCGAAGACACCCGGGAAGTGCTGGACACCTGTAAAGTGGTGGCCGAAGCCCCTCGCGGCTCCATCGCAGCGTATGTGATTTCGATGGCCAAAACGCCGTCCGACGTGCTGGCCGTCCACCTGCTGTTGAAAGAAGCTGGCTGCACCTTCGCCCTGCCGGTTGCCCCGCTGTTTGAAACCCTCGACGACCTGAACAACGCCGACGATGTAATGACCCAGTTGCTGAACATCGACTGGTATCGCGGTTTTATCCAGGGCAAACAGATGGTCATGATTGGCTATTCTGACTCGGCAAAAGACGCGGGCGTAATGGCTGCATCCTGGGCGCAGTACGAAGCGCAGGATGCCCTGATTAAAACCTGCGAGAAGGCCGGCATTGCCCTGACGCTGTTCCACGGTCGTGGCGGCTCCATCGGCCGTGGCGGCGCTCCGGCTCATGCCGCGCTGCTTTCCCAGCCGCCGGGAAGCCTGAAAGGCGGCCTGCGTGTAACCGAACAAGGCGAGATGATCCGCTTTAAATACGGCCTGCCGGAAATCACCATCAGCAGCCTGTCGCTGTATACCAGCGCAATACTTGAAGCGAACCTGCTGCCGCCGCCGGAGCCGAAGAAAGAGTGGATCCATATTATGGAGTCGCTCTCAGCAACATCGTGCGAAATGTATCGCGGCTATATCCGCGAAAACAAAGACTTCGTTCCATACTTCCGCTCCGCTACGCCGGAGCTGGAATTAGGTAAACTCCCGCTGGGTTCACGCCCGGCCAAACGCCGTCCAAACGGCGGCGTAGAATCACTGCGTGCGATCCCGTGGATCTTCGCCTGGACGCAAAACCGCCTGATGCTTCCGGCCTGGCTGGGCGCGGGCGCCGCGCTGCAAAAAGTCGTGGAAGACGGTAAGCAGGATGAGCTTGAAGCCATGTGCCGCGACTGGCCGTTCTTCTCCACTCGCCTGGGCATGCTGGAAATGGTCTTCGCAAAAGCCGACCTGTGGCTGGCGGAATATTACGATCAGCGTCTGGTGAAGCCCGAGCTGTGGGCCCTGGGCAAGCAGCTTCGCGACCAGTTGGAAGCCGATATCAAAGTGGTGCTGGATATCGCCAACGACTCGCATCTGATGGCCGATTTACCGTGGATTGCCGAGTCGATTACCCTGCGTAATATCTACACCGACCCGCTTAACGTTCTGCAAGCCGAGCTGTTGCATCGTTCGCGCCAGTCTGAAGAGAAAGGTGAAGAACCGGATGCGCGCGTTGAGCAGGCATTGATGGTGACCATCGCTGGCGTAGCCGCCGGGATGCGTAATACCGGTTAATTGTTTTTGCGTCACACCCAAACCCCGCTTCGGCGGGGTTTTTTATTGCAGGCTAATTAAAAGGCTCATCATTATTTCAATTTACCTTAACTTCTTATTCTTCTTAAATAAAATGACAATAAACACTCAAAAATATCGCCACCGTAAATCGCAGTGGAACGAGCCTTAAATTCCGCTGTCATTGTTCCGACACATTTTCTATATTGTGCGCAAAAGTCACCCATTCATGGGTGGCTTTTTTCGTGATTACAAGCCACCGTAGCGTCCATAACTAAGGCTTACTTAAGGTTTTCTCATTACGGTTAATGATTATTTTATAGCACAGGCAAGAGTATGCACTTCACACAGAATCATTCTGAACGAAAGTTCAGTTTAAAAGCCCTTGGATGGGTTTTGCTCTATTTTTGGTACTTCTCTTCGGTTCTTCAGGTTGCCATTTTAGCCACGGGATACAGCGGTACAACCGGCTTACGTGATTCCCTGCTGTTCAGCTCGCTGTGGTTTATTCCTGTATTTCTTTTCCCACAGCGCACCAGGATTATTGCCGCCGTTATCGGTGTCGTATTATGGGCGGCCTCAATTGCCGCACTGGGCTACTATGTGGTTTACGGGCAGGAGTTTTCGCAAAGCGTTCTGTTTGTAATGTTTGAAACCAACGCCAATGAAGCCAGCGAATACCTCAGCCAGTATTTCAGCCTGAAATTGCTGCTCATCACGCTTGCCTACACCCTGGTGGCGATACTGCTGTGGACTCGCCTGCGCCCGGTCTATATTCCAAACCCATGGCGCTGGCTGGTTTCCTTCGCGATCCTGTTCGGCCTGATCCTCAATCCGGTCGGCAAAGAGTGGCTTATCAAAAAGAGCAGCCTGGCCGATGCTTTCTCCAGCATCTCCTACCGCCTGGAGCCTGCGGCACCGTGGCAGTTCATCGTGGCTTATACCGAATATCGCCAGCAGCTGGACAGCCTGAACAGCATGCTCAGCACCAACAATGCGCTGCCGCCGCTGGCAAACATGAAAGACGCTTCCGGCAACGAGCCGCGCACGCTGGTTCTGGTCATTGGCGAGTCCACGCAGCGCGGCCGTATGAGCCTGTACGGCTATCATCGCCAGACCACGCCTGAGCTGGATGAGTTACATAAAACCGACCCGCAGATGACCGTCTTCAATGACGTAGTGACTTCGCGTCCTTACACCATTGAAATTCTTCAGCAGGCGCTGACGTTCGCGGACGAAAAAAATCCGGACCTCTACCTGACCAAACCGTCGCTGATGAACATGATGAAGCAGGCCGGGTATAAAACCTTCTGGATAACCAACCAGCAGACGATGACCGAGCGAAACACCATGCTGGCGGTGTTCTCGAAGCAGACCGACAAGCAATATTACATGAACCAGCAGCGCACCCAGAGCGCACGCGAATATGACACCAACGTGCTGGCACCGTTTAAAGAAGTATTAGCCGACCCGGCGCCGAAGAAATTCATCGTCGTGCATTTGCTGGGAACCCATATCCGCTACGATTTCCGCTACCCGGAAAACTGGAACAAATTTGACGGTAAAACCGACGATTTACCGGCAGGGTTAAGCAAAGATCAGCAGGAAGCGTACAACAGCTACGACAACGCCAACCTGTTTAATGACCATGTGGTTGCTACCCTGATAAAAGACTTTAAGGCCAGCGATCCTAATGGCTTTATGCTCTATTTCTCCGACCACGGGGAAGAGGTTTACGACACCACGCCTCACCAGACCCAGGGGCGCAATGAAAGCAACCCAACGCGCCATATGTACACCGTGCCGTTTATCGTCTGGACATCGCCGACCTGGCAGCAGGCGCATCCGCGCGATTTCTCAACTGATGTGAACCGCAAATACAGCAGCTCACAGCTTATTCATACCTGGTCTGATTTGGCTGGCTTATCCTACGACGGCTATGATGAGACCCGCTCAATAACCAGCCCGCAGTTTGTTGAAGCAACCCGCTGGATTGGCAACCCGTATGAAAAGGGTGCGTTGAAAGATTACGACACGCTGCCTTACGGCAATGAGGTTGGCAATCAGTAATGATTTCGCCGATATAAACACAAAGCCCCGCTCATTAGCGGGGCTTTTTATTTTGGAACTGCACTCAAAGCGCGGGGCGAACGCCGAGCGTGTGGCAAATAGCGTAACTCATTTCCGCGCGGTTCAGGGTGTAGAAGTGGAAGTCCTTCACGCCCTCGCGGCTCAGGATCTTCACCATATCCATTGCGATATTCGCGCCGACCAGTTGGCGAGTTTCCGCGTCATTATCCAGCCCTTCAAACATCTGCGCCATCCACGCCGGAATTCTCACGTTGGTCATGTCGGCAAATTTCTTCGCCTGCCTGAAGTTAGACACCGGCAGGATGCCAGGAATAATTTCGACGTCAATCCCGGCAGCCACGCTGCGGTCGCGAAAACGCAGGTAGCTTTCAACATCAAAGAAGAACTGGGTAATCGCCCGGTTAGCACCGGCTTCGATTTTGCGCTTCAGATTCAACAAGTCTGACTGGGCGCTTTTGGCTTCCGGGTGCACTTCAGGATAGGCGGCAACGGAGATATCAAAGTCGCCCACGTCCTTCAGCAAGGCCACAAGGTCGGTGGCATAGAGCTCCGGTTTGCCGCTGCCGGGGGGCAGGTCGCCGCGCAGGGCAACAATATGGCGAATGCCGTTGTCCCAGTAGTCCTTCGCAATGGTTTGCAGCTCATCGCGAGTAGCATCCACGCAGGTCAGATGCGGTGCCGCTTCCAGGCCGGTACGTTCTTTAATGCCTTTAATGATGCTGTGGGTGCGGTCTCGCTCGCCGGAGTTCGCGCCGTAGGTAACGGAAACAAATTTGGGCTTCAGGCTGCTAAGACGGTCAATTGAGCGCCACAGAGTCTGCTCCATTTCACTGGTACGCGGCGGGAAAAACTCAAAAGAAACGTTAATCTGCCCGGCAACTTCGGCCAGACTCTGGTTCAGCGCTTCCCGCTGGTTGGCGTGAAAAAAGCTCATACCCTTACCTCTTCAATCGCATCGTTATCGTGTGTTTTTATGCCTACTGCCACCCAGACGTTTAGACGTCCAGATAGAAAGATGACCGAAAAGAACAAAGGCGTCAACAGAAATATCATTACTGGGAGTGGAGGAATTCTCACTCAAGATGAATTTTTTTCAGGACGGGGAGAAGGTGTGAAGCGAAAATGGAGGATAACTGGCCCTCTCCCGGAAGAAGAGGGCCAAAATAGCTACAGCAGTTGCGCCAGTCGGTTTAAATCAGACTGAATAGCGCCTGCCGTCACATCACGGCCTGCGCCAGGCCCGCGGATAACCAGCGGATTATCGCGATACCAGCGGCTTTCGATGGCGAATACGTTATCGCACGGCAGCAGAGCGGCCAAAGGATGCTCAGGGCGCACAGCCTCAACGCCAACGCGCGCTTTGCCGTTCGCATCGAACCGCGCCACATAACGCAGCACCAGCCCCATTTCCTGAGCCGCTTCCAGGCGCTGCACCATCTGGTCGTTCAGCTCGTCGCCGTTTTCAAAGAAATGATCGATGGAGCCACCTTCACAACCCGCAGGCACTAAAGACTCCACGCGCACCTGATCCGGCTCAATGTCGTAACCCGCTTCGCGGGCAAGGATCACCAGCTTACGCATCACATCTTTACCGGACAGATCAACTCGCGGGTCCGGCTCGGTCAGCCCCTGCTGCCAGGCCTGATCCACCAGCTCGGTAAACGGAACCGTGCCGTCGAATTGCAGGAACAGCCAGGAGAGCGTGCCGGAGAAAATACCGCTGATGGCAAGAATCGCGTCACCGCTGTCGCGCAGGTCACGCACCGTGTGGTTAACCGGCAGGCCTGCACCTACCGTCGCGTTGTACAGCCAGTGACGCCCCGTTTTCTCAAACGCATCACGAATCTGGCGGTACTTATGTCCGTTCCCTGCCCCGGCCAGCTTATTGGCGCTGATCACATGGAAGCCGTGGCTGGCGAAATCAAGATACTGATCGGCAAGCTGCTCGCTGGCGGTCACGTCCAGCACCACTAAATCGTCATAAGGGTGGGCGCGCATCCACAGGAATAGTGATTCTTCATCCTGCTCAACGGCCTCGTCGTTAAAGAACGCCAGCGCGCGGCTGGCATCCAGCCCTTCATAATTCAGCAGGCTGCGGCTGCTGTCCACAACCCCGGCCAGCACAAATTCAAAGCCGGTCCTCGCGGAGAGGATTTCCTGCTCGCGGGCAAACAGCTCAAGCCAGCGGGAGCCGATGTTGCCTTTTCCGAACAGCATCAGGCCAATGCGCTTCTCGGCGCGGAACAGCGACTTGTGCAGCCCCTGAATCAGGCTTTCGGTCGGGCCAACCCGCAGCACCGCAACCAGGCTGATGCCGTCTTCGGACTGCCAGATAAACTCAACCGGATGATCTTTTAACTGCTGCCAGAAACGGTGGCTGTGCAGCGGATTGCGGCAAACACCTGCCCCGACCATCGCTACCAGCGCCAGCCCTTCCCGCAGACGCAGTTCGCCCTGCAAAGCAGCATCCTGCAGAATGTGCAGCGCACTTCCGGCTACTTCCGAGGTATAGCAAAGCTGGAGCAGGTTACGGTCAGGATGCACGCCAATAGAGAGCGGCCGCACCTGAGCGCGTTTTAGAATCAGATCCAGCTCTTTTTGCGCCAGCTTGAAGTCCTGATGCGACGGCACCTGGTACTCAATCAGGCAAACGTCGTCGTGGCTGGTAACAATACGTGCGCCGGTACCGGAAGCGAGTACACGCTCAATGCGTGTGGAACCCTGTTCCGGGGAATAACTGCAGCGCAATTGAAGATCGATATCGCTGCCGGAGACCGGCTGCAAAGTACGGGCGTGCAGCACCGGAGCGGCAAGGCGAGCCAGCTCGCTGGCTTCGTCAAGGCGCAGCAGCGGCAGCAGGCAGGCATCTTTCACTTTGCGTGGATCCGCGCTGTAAACGCCGGCTACGTCGCTCCAGATGGTCACGCGGGAAACCCCGGCCAGCGCGCCAATTTGCGTGGCGGAATAGTCGGAGCCGTTACGGCCCAGCAGCACGGTTTCACCGGCTTCGTTGCTACAGATAAAGCCGGTCACCACCAGGCGTTTATTCGGATGCTGGGCAAGCAGGTTTTGCAGCAGCGGCCAGGAGCGCCCTTCATCGACCTGCGGCTGCGCAGCACGCTCGGCACGCATAAAATCGCGCGCATCCAGCCATGCGGCTTCTACGCCTTGTAAATTCAACACCGCCGACATCAGGCGTGCAGACCAGACTTCACCGTGCCCAACCACTTCGGCGTAGACCGCATCGGTCATTTTGCCATCCAGCAGGCCAGCGAGGCGCTCCAGATCGTGGACAAAATCGCTAATCAGGCCGTCGGCAATATCCGGCGGCAGCAGTCCGCCGATAAGGTCGCTCTGATAGCGACGCAGCGTCTGCTGAACCTGATGGGCGGAAAGCCTGTCGCTCTGGCTCAACTTGAGCCAGTTAATCAACTGGTTAGTAGTACTACCGGCGGCCGAAACCACCATCATGTCACCCGGTCTGGAATACTCGGTCATGATACCCGCCACGCGCAGGTAACACTTCACATCGGCGAGACTGCTGCCACCAAACTTGTGCAGTTGACGAACCGGCGTCCCTGC
This sequence comes from Cedecea davisae DSM 4568, assembly GCF_000412335.2. GTDB lineage: Bacteria > Pseudomonadota > Gammaproteobacteria > Enterobacterales > Enterobacteriaceae > Cedecea > Cedecea davisae. The sequence continues at coordinate 4,765,295 of NZ_KE161030.1, read as the reverse complement.
TGGTGCTGAAACACTCATGCTTACCCCTCGGCAGCGACCCGGAAGGCATTTTCCAGATCGGCAATTAAATCTTCACTATCTTCTATACCCGTTGAAACACGTAGCAGCGTCTCAGAAATACCGGCGGCGGCACGCGCCTCCGGAGCCATGCCCGCATGGGTCATGGTTGCGGCGTGAGAAATCAGACTCTCAACGCCCCCCAGCGATTCCGCCAGGGTAAACAGCGACAGGCCGCTCAGGAAACGACGTAGCGTTTGCTCATCGCCGTCCAGTTCAAAACTCAGCATCGCCCCAAAGCCTTTTTGCTGGCGAGCGGCAATCTCGTGGCCCTGGTTTTCCGGCAGGGAAGGATGATACAGCTTTTTCACCAGCGGCTGCTGCTTAAGGAACTCAACAATCGCCTGGGCGTTACGCTGGGCCACTTCCATACGCGGCGACAGGGTACGCAGGCCGCGCAGCAGCAAATAGCTGTCAAACGCGCTACCGGTTACGCCGATATTATTCGCCCACCATGCCAGTTCGGTGACGATTTCAGGATCCTTCGCAATCACTACGCCAGCAACCACGTCCGAGTGGCCGTTAAGGTATTTGGTGCAGGAATGCAGCACCAGGTCGGCTCCCAGCTCCAGCGGATTTTGCAGCGCCGGACTCAGGAACGTGTTATCCACCACGCTAACCGCACCCGCTTCGCGAGCGGCGGCGCAGATTTTCGCAATATCTACGACGCGCAACAATGGATTACTTGGACTTTCTACCAGTACCAGCCTGGGTTTTTCCGCCAGCGCAGATTTTAAAGCTTCTTCGTTACCCTGATCGACGAATAAAACGCGATAAGCCCCACGTTTTGCAAGACTATCAAACAGGCGATAGCTGCCGCCATAGCAGTCATGAGGCGCTACCAGCAGATCGCCGGGCTTGAGGAACACCGTCGTCACCAGGTGAATCGCAGACATGCCGGTATTGGTCATTACCGCACCCGCGCCACCTTCCAGTTCCGCCAGCGCGCGCTGCACTACATCACGCGTCGGGTTGCCACGGCGCGAATAGTCATGGGCACGCGGCTCGTTGAAGCCGGTGAAGTTATAGGTGCTGGACAAATGGATAGGCGGAACGACGCAGCCGTACTGCTCGTCATCATTCAAACCGCTACGTACTGCTATAGTTGCCTGTTTACGCGTCATGGTGTTCCCGATCCTTGCTGGTCGAATAAAAGTCAGGCCTCAGAGTAAACAACCCCGATATAGACGTCAATACATCTGGACATCTAAACCTCTTTGCGTATAGATTGAGCAAAAGACAAATAGCCGTTAAAATTATGCGTTTTAGAGTGTATGTGTCTGAGTTTCGCGCTCGGTAAAGGGTTATCCTACGCTGTACACTAAAAGAGATAATCGTCAGCGCCGCGGGTATGCCCGGCTTTGGCACATTTTCATAGATTAAGAGGATTAGGTATCTCATGGCTGAATGGAGCGGCGAATATATCAGCCCCTACGCTGAGCACGGTAAGAAGAGTGAGCAAGTAAAGAAAATTACGGTTTCCATTCCTCTGAAAGTGTTGAAGATCCTCACCGACGAGCGCACTCGTCGCCAGGTGAATAACCTGCGTCATGCGACCAACAGTGAACTGCTGTGCGAAGCTTTTCTGCACGCATTCACCGGCCAGCCGCTGCCGAACGATGCTGACCTGCGTAAAGAACGCAGCGATGAGATCCCGGAAGATGCCAAGGTCATTATGCGTGAACTGGGTATCGATCCGGATACGTGGGAATATTAAGCTCGATGGTTAAGGCGCCGAAAGGCGCCTTTTCTTTATCCGTTTGCCGGATTGCGGGCACAAAAAAGGCACCCTTGGGTGCCTTTCTCTTTCCAGCTCGCGAAACTTATTTTTTCGCGCCTGGTACGCTGAAGCGCTTGTTGAAGCGATCAACACGGCCGCCGGTAGCAACATCACGTTGTTTACCAGTGTAGAACGGGTGGCATTCGCCACATACGTCCAGGTTCAGGTCGTGACCCGCGGTAGAGCGGATTTTGATAACGTTACCGCAAGAGCAGTTTGCAGTAATTTCTTCGTATTTAGGATGGATATCTTTTTTCATGGTAAACCTCGGTAAAGGCCGCGTCGCTCTTCCAGCCCTAACGCCAGACACCACGCGATGTTAATAATTAGGTTTTTTCGATACCAAAACTGCGCATCAAAGGCGGCGAATCATACAGAGATTAACCTGCCGGTGCAAACTGATCCGCATTTTTGCAAGCACACAGTGTACACTAATACGTCATTTTTTTCAGCCTGGACGCTTTCATGCCCGTAGCCCATGTCGCCCTGCCGGTTCCTCTGGCCCGCACCTTCGATTATCTGCTTCCCACGGGCATGCAGGTCAATGTCGGCTGCCGCGTGCAGGTGCCATTTGGCAAGCAGCGCCAGGCTGTCGGCATAGTTATGGCCGTCAGCGATAACAGCGATCTTCCTCTTGAGAAGCTCAAGCCGGTCGCCGATGTACTCGACGGCGTTTCGCTGTTCACCCCTTCTCTGTGGCGCGTTCTGCTGTGGTCGGCGGAGTATTATCATCACCCGATTGGCGAAGTGCTGTTTCACGCTCTGCCGATATTGCTTCGCCAGGGCAAACCCGCCCACCACGCTCCGCTCTGGTATTGGTTTGCGACCGAAGAAGGAAAAGCAGTCGATCTCAATAGCCTGAAACGTGCGCCCAAACAGCAGCAGGCGCTGGCGGCGCTGCGTCACAATATCATCTGGCGGCATCAAATTGGCGAGCTGGAGATAAACGAACCCGGCCTGCAGGCGCTGCGGACCAAAGGGCTGTGCGACCTGAAAAGTGCGGCCCCGGAAGAAGAGGACTGGCGTAAAAACTATTCCGTTGCCGGAGAGCGTTTAAGGCTGAATACCGAGCAGGCCACCGCCGTTGGAGCCATCCACAGCGAGTCCGACCATTTTTCCGCCTGGTTGCTGGCAGGTATCACCGGCTCGGGGAAAACCGAGGTTTACCTTAGCGTACTGGAGAACGTGCTGGCCCAGGGCAAGCAGGCGCTGGTTCTGGTTCCCGAAATTGGCCTGACGCCGCAAACTATTGCCCGCTTCCGCGAGCGTTTTAACGCCCCGGTTGAAGTGCTGCATTCCGGGCTAAATGACAGCGAAAGATTAAACGTCTGGCTGAAAGCACGCAGCGGCGAGGCGGCAATCGTTATTGGTACGCGCTCTTCGCTGTTTACCCCTTTCTGCCGCCTCGGCGTTATCGTTATCGATGAAGAGCACGACAGCTCCTACAAGCAACAGGAAGGCTGGCGCTATCACGCTCGCGATCTCGCCGTCTATCGCGCTCACGCAGAAGATATCCCCATCATCCTCGGTTCCGCTACGCCAGCGCTGGAAACGTTACATAACGTAGAGTTGGGGAAATATCGCCAGCTGCGGCTCACCAAACGAGCCGGAAACGCGCGGCCTGCACATCAGCAGGTAGTTGACCTGAAAGGCCAGCAGCTGAAATCAGGGCTGGCTCCGGCGCTGATCAAAAAGATAGGTGAGCACCTGGCCGCCGACAACCAGGTGATTCTGTTTCTTAACCGCCGGGGCTTTGCTCCTGCACTGCTGTGCCATGAGTGCGGGTGGATAGCAGAATGCACGCGCTGCGATCACTATTACACGCTGCACCAGGGGCAGCGGCATCTGCGCTGCCACCACTGCGATAGCCAGCGGGCCATTCCGCACCAGTGTCCTCAGTGCGGTTCAACGAACCTGGTCCCCGTGGGGATGGGTACGGAACAGCTTGAGCATAGCCTTGAGCCGCTGTTCCCGAACGTACCGATCTCCCGTATCGATCGCGATACCACCAGCCGCAAAGGGGCCCTCGAGCAGCAGCTTGCAGAAGTGCATCGCGGCGGGGCGCGTATCCTAATCGGCACCCAGATGCTGGCCAAGGGACACCACTTCCCTGACGTCACGCTGGTTGCGTTGCTGGACGTAGACGGAGCGCTGTTTTCGGCTGACTTCCGCGCCGCCGAGCGTTTTGCTCAGCTTTACGTTCAGGTTTCCGGCCGCGCCGGGCGTGCGGGAAAACAGGGTGAGGTGCTGCTGCAAACGCATCACCCCGACCACCCTCTGCTACAAACGCTGCTCACAAAAGGTTATGACGCTTTCTCCAGCCAGGCGCTCGGCGAACGTAAGACGGTGTTCTTACCGCCGTACACCAGCCATGTGCTCATCCGCGCTGAGGATCAGAATAACCAGCAGGCACCGCTGTTTTTACAGCAGCTTCGCAACCTGCTGGAAGCCAGCCCGCTGCGGGATGAACAGCTCTGGATTATGGGACCCGTTCCGTCGTTGCAGGCTAAACGCGGCGGCCGTTTCCGCTGGCAAATTTTGCTCCAGCATCCTTCCCGAGCGCGCCTGCAAAAGCTGGTTAGCCACTCGCTGGCTTTGGTTAATACGCTGCCCGAGGCGCGCAAGGTGAAATGGATGCTGGATGTCGACCCTATCGACGGCTAGTTATGAGAAGCGGATCGAAAAATCTAATGCTCATCACATTTCTTGTGAAAAAATTGTAACCGCTTACAGCCAACTTCTGCTAAGAATGTGATGACTGTCAGATACACAGGATGCGTTGACGACGGCGGTGTGCATGTGAGGAGAAGAAGTGAAGCCGAAGAAACAGGTGGCCAATGCCACCATGAAAGATGTGGCCGTGCAGGCGAAAGTGTCTACTGCGACGGTGTCCCGCGCCTTAATGAACCCTGATAAAGTCTCTCAAAGCACCCGTAACCGCGTGGAGCAGGCGGCGATTGAAGTGGGCTATTTACCCAGCTCTTTAGGCCGCAGTATCAAACGCAGTGAGTCGCGCACTATCCTCGTCATCGTGCCTGATATCTGCGATCCGTTTTTTAGCGAAATCATTCGCGGCATTGAAGTGACCGCCGCTTCGCAGGGTTATCTGGTGCTGATTGGCGACTGCGCCCACCAGAATCAGCAAGAAAAAACCTTTATCGACCTGATTATCACCAAACAGATTGATGGCATGCTGCTGCTCGGATCCCGCCTGCCGTTTGATGCCAGCAAGGAAGAGCAGCGCAACCTGCCGCCGATGGTAATGGCGAACGAATTTGCCCCGGAGCTGGAATTACCGACGGTGCATATCGACAACCTCACCGCAGCCTTCAACGCCGTTTATTACCTCCAGGAGCTGGGCCACAAACGCATCGCCTGCATTGCCGGTCCGGAAGAGATGCCGCTGTGCCACTATCGCCTACAGGGCTATGTCCAGGCGCTGCGCCGCAACGGGCTTGTGGTCGATCCTCACTATATTGCGCGCGGCGACTTCACCTTTGAAGCGGGCGCCGCGGCTCTGGCGCAGCTAATTGAACTCCCGGAACCGCCGACCGCCATTTTCTGCCACAGCGACGTCATGGCGCTGGGCGCGCTTTCTCAGGCTAAGCGTAGCGGCCTGAAAGTACCGGAAGATTTATCGATCATGGGCTTCGACGATATCGCTCTATCGCAGTTTTGTGACCCGCCCCTCACCACAGTGGCACAACCCCGCTTCGATATAGGCAGGGAAGCTATGCTGCTACTGCTGGACAACATGAACGGCGAAGATGTTAACAGCGGATCCCGGCTGCTGGACTGTGACCTTATTGAGCGCGGCAGCACCGCTGCTCCCGGCAGCAGAAAATGAGCCGTTTTAGGACTCCATAAACTGGTCAAAGCCCCGCCCCTTAAGTAACATGGCGGACTGATAAACGAATAAAGACAGCGAAACGATAGTGGCACAACGAGATTATGTAAGCCGCGGGCAGTCGGCAGGGACGCGGCGCAAGAAAAGTACATCCCGCAAAAAGCAACGTAGTCTGCCATCCGTCTCTCCGACAATGGTAGCCATTGCGGCGGCTGTCGTGGTGGCCTTCGTCGGCGCCCTTTACTTTATTACTCACCATAAAAAAGAAGAGAGCGACACGCTTCCCGGCCATAAAGTGACCGGAAACGGCCTGCCGCCAAAACCGGAAGAACGCTGGCGTTATATTAAAGAGCTGGAGAACCGCCAACCGGGCGTGCGCACGCCTACGGAACCGACCGCCGGTGGCGAAGTACAAAACCAGAGCCAGTTAACCAACGAACAACGTCAGTTGCTTGAGCAGATGCAGGCGGATATGCGCCAGCAGCCAACGCAGCTGAATGAAGTGCCGTGGAACGAGCAGACGCCTGCCCAGCGCCAGCAAACGCTGCAGCGCCAAAAGCAGCAGATACAGCAAACTCAGCCGGTACAGCAGCAGTGGAATACGCAAACGCAGCAGCAACCGCGCGTTCAGCAACGCGTAGCCGAGCAGCCTTACCAGCAGCCACGCAGCGCACAGCAAACTACCCAGCCTTACCAACAGCCGCGTACCGTGCAGCAGCAACAGCCGAAGGCCGCCGCCAGCAGCAATCAGCAGCCTTATCAGGATCTGTTGCAAACGCCGCCGCACAGCCAGCAAAAGGCGCCTCAGCAGCCAAAACCGGCCCAGCGTGAGACGCAGCAGGCCGCACCAATAACGCGCGAGCCGGAAGTGGCGAAGCAGGCCGCTCCTGCGACCCAGGAGAAGAAGGATGAGAAGCGCTGGATGGTTCAGTGCGGCTCATTCAAAGGCAGCGAGCAGGCGGAAACCGTTCGTGCGCAGCTGGCGTTTGAAGGCTTTGACTCCCGCATTACCACCAATAACGGCTGGAACCGCGTAGTGATTGGCCCAATCAAAGGTAAAGATAATGCCGATATCACTATCAACCGCCTGAAGATGGCCGGCCACACCAGCTGCATTCGTCTTGCTTCCGGGGGTTGAAACCCCAAAATTGCCCCCCATTTATATTGGCATTAGGCCCTGCGTAACGTGCAGGGCTCGTGTTTAGCTGATGCAAAAGGGGTCTACCCGTGACAACAATAGTAAGCGTACGCCGTAACGGCCAGGTGGTGATTGCCGGTGATGGCCAGGCCACACTGGGTAACACCGTAATGAAGGGCAACGTCAAAAAAGTCCGCCGCCTGTACAACGACAAAGTGATCGCCGGTTTTGCCGGTGGTACGGCGGATGCCTTCACGCTGTTCGAGCTGTTTGAACGTAAGCTTGAGATGCACCAGGGCCATCTGGTGAAAGCGGCCGTTGAGCTGGCGAAAGACTGGCGTACCGACCGAATGTTGCGCAAGCTCGAAGCGCTGCTGGCGGTGGCCGACGAAAACGCCTCTCTGATTATCACCGGCAACGGCGATGTCGTTCAGCCGGAAAACGACCTGATTGCTATCGGCTCCGGCGGCCCGTACGCCCAGGCCGCAGCCCGCGCCATGCTGGAAAACACCGACATGAACGCGCGCGATATCGCTGTCAAGGCGTTGGATATTGCAGGCGATATCTGCATTTATACCAACCACTTCCATACCATCGAAGAATTACCGTCTAAAGCGTAAGGATCTCCCATGTCTGAAATGACCCCACGCGAAATTGTCAGCGAACTGAACAAACACATTATCGGCCAGGATAACGCCAAACGTTCCGTTGCAATCGCCCTGCGTAACCGCTGGCGCCGCATGCAGCTTGATGAAGAGCTGCGTCACGAAGTGACTCCAAAAAATATTCTGATGATTGGCCCAACCGGCGTAGGTAAAACCGAAATCGCCCGTCGCCTGGCAAAACTGGCTAATGCGCCATTCATCAAAGTTGAAGCGACTAAGTTCACCGAAGTTGGCTATGTTGGTAAAGAAGTGGATTCTATCATCCGCGATTTGACCGATTCGGCCATAAAAATGGTGCGCATGCAGTCCATCGAGAAAAACCGTTATCGCGCCGAAGAAATGGCCGAGGAACGCATTCTCGACGTGCTGATCCCGCCGGCGAAGAATAACTGGGGCCAATCCGAAACCCAGCCAGAGCCGTCTGCGGCACGCCAGTCGTTCCGTAAAAAGCTGCGCGAAGGCCAGCTGGATGACAAAGAGATTGAAATCGATCTCGCCGCTGCGCCAATGGGCGTAGAGATTATGGCTCCTCCTGGCATGGAAGAGATGACCAGCCAGTTGCAGTCCATGTTCCAGAACCTCGGCGGCCAGAAGCAGAAGCCGCGTAAGCTGAAAATCAAAGATGCACTGAAGCTGCTGGTGGAAGAAGAAGCCGCGAAGCTGGTGAATCCGGAAGAGCTGAAGCAGGACGCTATCGATGCGGTTGAGCAGCACGGTATCGTGTTCATCGACGAAATTGACAAAATCTGTAAGCGCGGCGGCAACAGCTCCGGCCCGGACGTGTCCCGCGAGGGCGTACAGCGTGACCTGCTGCCGCTGGTGGAAGGCTGCACCGTTTCGACCAAGCACGGGATGGTGAAAACCGACCACATTCTGTTTATCGCTTCCGGCGCATTCCAGGTCGCCAGCCCGTCAGACTTGATCCCCGAGCTGCAGGGTCGCCTGCCGATCCGCGTAGAGCTGCAGGCGCTGACGGTTGACGATTTTGAGCGCATCCTGACCGAGCCAAATGCCTCCGTGACCGTTCAGTACAAAGCGCTGATGGCGACCGAAGGCGTGAATATCGACTTCACCGAAGACGGTATTCGCCGTATTGCCCAGGCCGCATGGCAGGTGAACGAGTCTACCGAAAATATCGGTGCACGCCGTCTGCACACCGTACTTGAGCGCCTGATGGAAGATATCTCCTATGACGCCAGCGATTTGAACGGCCAGTCTATCGTGATTGATGCGGAATATGTTGGTAAGCATCTGGATGAGTTGGTTGCAGATGAAGACCTGAGCCGTTTTATCCTATAATCCGGCTAACGCATTTTCTTCATTTGAAATGGAGGGCTTATGCCCTCCATTTTTTTATCTAAACTGGCAACCAAAACTATGAGCAATTCGCAACCTATTAGTGTCACCCAGGCCTGGCTGGAAAGCCTGCGCCCACGCACGCTGCCTCTGGCATTTGCTTCAATAGTCTGTGGCTCTGCGCTGACCTGGTGGCAGAGCGTATTCGATCCCGCCGTTGCGCTGCTGGCATTGTTAACCGCCGGGCTGCTGCAAATTCTGTCAAACCTCGCCAACGACTATGGCGATGCCGTTAAGGGTAGCGACACCGAAGACCGCATCGGGCCTCTGCGCGGCATGCAGAAAGGAGTGATTACCCAGGCCCAGATGAAACGCGCGCTGGTGATAACGGTGGTGCTTATTTGCCTCTCCGGTCTGTCTCTGGTGGCGCTTGCCTGCAACACCTTTGCTGATTTTATGGGCTTCTTGCTGCTCGGCGTGCTGTCTATCGTTGCCGCCATCAGCTATACCGTTGGCACCCGCCCTTATGGCTATATGGGCCTGGGGGATATTTCAGTGCTGGTATTCTTCGGCTGGATTAGCGTGGCCGGGACCTGGTATTTGCAGGCTCATTCGCTGGCACCTTTAGTTATTCTGCCCGCAACCGCGTGCGGCCTGCTGGCAACGGCGGTGCTGAATATTAATAACCTGCGCGATATCGACAGCGACCGTGAGAACGGTAAAAACACGCTGGCGGTTCGCCTTGGTCCGGTTATCGCCCGCCGCTACCATGCCTGCCTGCTGGTTGGCGCGCTGGTCTGCCTCGCATTGTTTAACCTCATCTGGCTCAAAAGCCTGTGGGGCTGGCTGTTTGTGCTGGCGGCACCGCTGCTGATAAAACAAGTCGCCTACGTGCTGCGCGAGCGGGAACCCGTTGCAATGCGCCCGATGCTGGAACGTACCGTCAAAGCGGCGCTGCTGACTAACCTGCTGTTCGCGCTTGGCGTGGTGCTCAGCACCTTTGGCTGATGACTGACAAATATCAATTAACAATTGATGATTTTGCCAACAGTTAACAGAACGCGATATACTGACAGCTCCTGCAGCAAAAGAACCTTAATCCTATGAAATACGATACTTCTGAGCTTTGTGACATCTACCAGGAAGAGGTCAACGTCGTTGAGCCGTTGTTCTCCAATTTTGGTGGCCGCTCGTCATTCGGTGGGCAAATCATCACGGTGAAATGTTTCGAGGACAACGGGTTGCTGTACGATCTGCTCGAAGAGAATGGCCGTGGACGCGTATTGCTGGTAGACGGCGGCGGTTCAGTACGTCGCGCGCTGATCGATGCTGAACTGGCTCGCCTTGCCCTGCAAAACGAGTGGGAAGGCATTGTGGTTTACGGCGCGGTACGCCAGGTGGACGACCTTGAAGAGCTGGATATTGGCATTCAGGCCATTGCGGCTATTCCGGCGGGTTCCGCTGGCGAAGGCATCGGCGAGAGTGACGTACGCGTTAATTTCGGCGGCGTAACCTTCTTCTCCGGCGACCATCTGTATGCCGACAACACCGGAATTATTCTCTCCGAAGATCCGCTGGATATCGAATAGTCCAGCTGATGCATAGCAAAACGGGCGCCTGAGGCGCCCGTTCTTTTTTACCCGCAGGGAGTAATTACACTTCTTCCATTTTGCCCAGCAGCGCATGCAAACGCTCCTGCCAGACGTGCTGTTGTTCTTTCAGGCTGCCGTTTTCACGCACCAGCTCTTCCTGATTGCTCTGCGCCTGCTGTACTTCCTGAGCCAGGCTGTTATTTTTCTCTTTCAGCTCTTCGATTTCCATCTGTAACAGCGTAATCGTGTCAACCGCCTGCTGAACTTTTGCTTCCAGTTTCTCAAACACTTCAAATGACATTTCGAACTCTCCTGAATTGCAAGGCGTAGATGGATGGCTATCCTCGTCCCGATTCTTCGGCGACGCCTTTATGAACGTATGCGCACACGTAGCGTAACTCGATTGTAAGTAGCGCGGATGCCCGTGTCCAGCGGCTTACGGCGCTCTTTGCGTAACATGACGTTTTTCAGTCTATGCCGAAAGCATGGCCGGGTTGCTAGCCTGAATTGTTAAAAAAATCGTTGTGCTCACGGGGAATTTCGGCCCGTCACACGTGAGGATGTGCTCACTTTTTAGCGCGAAAACGCTCATTTTCTTGACGCACCACGCACATTTTAAGTTCGATATTTCTCGTTTGTGTTCGTTAACGATAAATTAACACCGTGCCTACATGGCATAAAGGGTGGCAAGGACGCTCGACTAACAATAATCATCAATTTGCCTTCAGGACCCGACTATGAGTCAGACAGCTACAACAACCTTAAAAGGCCAGTGCATCGCCGAATTCATGGGTACCGCGTTGTTGATTTTCTTCGGTGTGGGATGTGTTGCTGCATTGAAAGTGGCAGGAGCCACCTTCGGGCAGTGGGAAATCAGTATCATCTGGGGCTTAGGGGTAGCGATGGCTATCTATATGACCGCAGGGGTATCTGGCGCACATCTTAACCCGGCGGTGACGATTGCACTATGGCTGTTCGCCTGTTTTGACGGACGCAAAGTCGTGCCGTTTATTATTTCACAATTCCTTGGCGCGTTTTGCGCCGCAGCGTTGGTTTATGGCTTGTATTACAATCTGTTCTTCGATTATGAGCAGACGCATCATATGGTTCGCGGCAGCGTAGAAAGCCTGGATTTAGCCGGTATCTTCTCCACCTATCCAAACCCGCACATTAACTTTGTGCAGGCGTTTGCCGTAGAGATGGTGATTACCGCTATTCTGATGGGCGTGATCCTCGCCCTGACCGATGACGGCAACGGCGTGCCGCGTGGCCCGCTGGCTCCGCTACTGATTGGCCTGCTGATTGCGGTTATCGGCGCCTCTATGGGGCCACTGACGGGGTTTGCGATGAACCCGGCTCGTGACCTTGGGCCGAAAACCTTCGCATGGCTGGCAGGCTGGGGCGACGTAGCCTTCACCGGCGGGAAAGATATTCCTTACTTCCTGGTGCCGCTGTTTGCTCCAATCGTCGGCGCGTCGCTTGGCGCATTCGGTTACCGTAAATTGATTGGCCGCCACCTTCCTTGCGATGTCTGCGTTGTCGAAGAAGATAAACCGGACAGCAAGGCGACCACTCAGCAAAAAGCACTGTAATACTGACTTCAGGACATGATTATGACTACAGAGAAAAAATACATCGTCGCTCTCGACCAGGGAACCACCAGCTCGCGTGCCGTTGTCCTGGATCATGACGCCAACATCATCAGCGTTGCGCAGCGTGAATTTGAGCAAATCTATCCTAAGCCAGGCTGGGTAGAGCATGACCCGATGGAAATCTGGGCCACCCAAAGCTCCACGCTGGTAGAAGTGTTGGCCAAAGCCGATATTAACTCTGACGAAATTGCCGCTATCGGTATCACTAACCAGCGCGAAACGACCGTGGTCTGGGAGCGTGAAACAGGTAAGCCGATTTACAATGCGATTGTCTGGCAGTGCCGCCGTACCGCAGATATCTGTGAAGAGCTGAAGCGCAACGGCATGGAAGAGTATGTTCGCCACAATACCGGCCTGGTCGTTGACCCGTATTTCTCCGGCACCAAGGTGAAGTGGATCCTCGACCACGTAGAAGGTTCACGCGAGCGCGCTCGCCGCGGCGAACTGCTGTTCGGTACCGTGGATACCTGGCTTATCTGGAAAATGACCCAGGGACGCGTTCACGTTACCGACTACACGAATGCCTCTCGTACTATGCTGTTCAACATTCACGAGCTGGACTGGGACGACCGTATGCTGGAAGCGCTGGATATCCCGCGCGAAATGCTGCCTGAAGTCCGTAAGTCGTCAGAAGTTTATGGCCAGACCAACATCGGCGGTAAAGGCGGCACGCGTATTCCTATCGCCGGTATCGCCGGTGACCAACAGGCGGCCCTGTTTGGCCAGCTGTGTGTCAAAGAAGGTATGGCGAAGAACACCTACGGCACCGGCTGCTTCATGCTGATGAACACCGGTGAAAAAGCGGTAGCCTCCACCAACGGCCTGCTGACTACCATCGCCTGCGGCCCTAAAGGCGAAGTGAACTATGCGCTGGAAGGCGCGGTGTTTATGGCCGGGGCGTCAATTCAGTGGCTGCGTGATGAGATGAAACTGATTGGCGATGCATTTGACTCCGAATATTTCGCTAACAAGGTGAAAGATACTAACGGCGTGTACGTGGTTCCCGCGTTTACCGGCCTCGGCGCACCTTACTGGGACCCGTATGCCCGCGGCGCGATTTTCGGCCTGACCCGTGGCGTGAACTCCAACCACATCATTCGCGCAACGCTTGAGTCTATCGCTTACCAAACCCGCGATGTGCTGGAAGCCATGCAGGCTGACTCCGGTATTCGTCTGCACGCCCTGCGCGTGGACGGCGGTGCGGTAGCAAACAACTTCCTGATGCAGTTCCAGTCCGATATTCTCGGCACGCGTGTTGAGCGCCCTGAAGTACGCGAAGTTACCGCCCTGGGTGCGGCCTACCTCGCCGGTCTGGCAGTCGGTTTCTGGCAGAATCTCGACGAACTGCAGGAAAAATCGGTCATCGAGAAAGAGTTCCGTCCGGGGATTGAAACTACCGAGCGTAACTATCGCTATGCAGGCTGGAAAAAAGCGGTTAAACGCGCCCTTGCCTGGGAAGATCACGAAGAACAGTAATCTCTCAAAAGGCCCCTCTCAGGGGCCTTTTTCATTAGCTGCCCTGCCCGGCGGTTTCCCGCCCCCTTCCCCGCCTGTGCTAAACTCCCCGGCAATTCTGTTTGCTAAATGAGTCTGCTATGAAACGAGAACTTGCCATCGAATTTTCCCGCGTGACCGAAGCCGCAGCGCTTGCTGGCTACAAATGGCTTGGCCGGGGCGATAAAAACGTCGCCGACGGCGCGGCCGTAAAAGCAATGCGTATCGTGTTAAACCAAATCAATATCGACGGTGAGATTGTCATCGGCGAAGGGGAAATCGACGAAGCGCCAATGCTCTACATCGGCGAGAAAGTCGGCACCGGAAAAGGCGACGCGGTAGATATTGCCGTAGACCCAATTGAAGGCACACGCATGACGGCAATGGGCCAGGCCAACGCTCTGGCCGTACTAGCCGTCGGCGATAAGGGCACCTTCCTCAACGCGCCCGATATGTATATGGAGAAGCTGATTGTCGGCCCGGGAGCCAAAGGCGCTATCGACCTTAATCTCAGCCTTAGCGACAACCTGCGCAATATTGCCGCCGCGCTGAACAAGCCGCTTAGCGAACTGACGGTCACCATTCTGGCTAAACCTCGCCACGATGCGACGATTAAAGAAATGCAGCAACTGGGCGTGCGCGTATTTGCCATTCCCGACGGCGACGTAGCCGCATCCATTTTGACCTGCATGCCGGATAGCGAAGTGGACGTGCTGTATGGCGTCGGCGGCGCACCGGAAGGTGTTGTTTCCGCGGCGGTGATCCGCGCGCTGGACGGCGACATGCAGGGCCGCCTGCTGGCTCGCCATCACGTAAAAGGCGACAGCGAAGAGAATCGCCGCATCGGCGAAAAGGAGCTGGCGCGCTGCAAAGCAATGGGCATTGAGGCCGGACGGGTATTAGCGCTCGACGAAATGGCTCGCAATGACAACGTTATCTTCTCCGCCACCGGTATCACCAAAGGCGACCTGCTGGACGGGATCACCCGCAAAGGCAACATGGCAACCACCGAAACCCTGCTGATCCGCGGCAAATCCCGTACCATCCGCCGCATTCAGTCGATTCATTATCTCGATCGTAAAGATACCGAAGTACAGAAGCATATTCTGTAACGCTTCTCATTTGTTGGTTCGAGCTTTCCGGCTCGTTTGGGCTGGAAATGTCTCTGCAACCTGGTGAAGATAGGCAAAAAGCAACGACTGGAGAGCAACATGGCGGATTGGGTTACAGGTAAAGTCACCCGGGTTCAAAACTGGACAGATTCTCTCTTTAGCCTGACGGTTCACGCCCCGGTCCCCCCGTTTACGGCCGGGCAGTTTACCAAGCTTGGGTTAGAGATAGACGGCGAGCGCGTGCAGCGTGCCTACTCCTACGTCAACGCCCCGAGTAATCCCGACCTCGAATTCTATCTGGTCACCGTGCCGGAGGGTAAACTCAGCCCACGCCTGCACGCCCTGCGGCCCGGCGATGAAGTTCAGCTGGTAAGCGAGGCCGCCGGGTTCTTCGTCCTCGAAGAAATTCCCGACTGCAAAACGCTGTGGATGCTGGCGACCGGCACCGCGCTCGGCCCCTATCTGTCTATTCTCCAGGAAGGCAAAGACCTTGAGCGCTTTGAAAATATCGTGCTGCTTCACGCCGTGCGCTACGCCAGCGATTTAAGCTATCTGCCGCTAATGCTGGAGCTACAGGAACGTTATCAGGGCAAAGTACGTGTTCAGACCGTGGTTAGCCGCGAAACGGTATCCGGCTCTCTCACCGGACGCGTACCGGCGCTGATTGAAAGCGGGGAGCTTGAAAAGGCTGTCGGCCTGCCGATGGATACCGAAACCAGCCATGTGATGCTGTGCGGTAACCCGCAGATGGTGCGTGATACCCAGCAACTACTGAAAGATACCCGGCAGATGAGCAAACATCTGCGTCGCCGACCGGGCCATATGACTGCGGAGCATTACTGGTAATTCAGCGGAATTTAACTTCGCTGGTCTCTTTACCAAAGCGATTCTCGCCCTGGGTGCCAATAAACGCGCCCAGGTCCATGATGACCATCACCAGAATCAACGTCGGGATGAAGCGCCCAAGCCCCCACTGCCACAAAGTACCAAAGGTCTCCCAGTTCCCTGCCAGCAGAAGCCACGCAGGAATGAACAGCAGCGCCCACCAGCCTTTTTTATCCCTGTCGTGCAGCCGCTTGACGATAACCGCGGCAGTCGGAATAAGCGAACCGGTGAGGAAGAAGCCCGCCGTGGAGTAAGGCATGATTTCCGCCCCTGCCAGGGTAAACAGAATAATCAGGCCGATAATCCAGGCCCCAATCCAGATCCAAAAATCGCGGCGCCCAATGCGCCCTTTAAAAGAGAACAACCATTGCTGTATGGTCATGGGTAAGGTCCTTATTATTTTATCGCGGCGTAGTGTACCCTGGTCGCGACCCGTTTTGACAAGCCAACGGATTGCCGATTTAATCGGGAAGACAAATTACAGGAGAAGTGTGTCGATGAAATATCTGCTACCTGCCCTCGTGCTGCTGGCGCTGCCTCTGGCGGTGAGCCGGGCGGATCCTCCGTCAGATACGGCTTCTCAGCTCCCGGCCGCGCCTTACCTGCTGCCGGGCGCCCCAACGTTCGATCTGACCATTACCCAGTTTCGCGGCAAATTCAATATCGATAATCCTTCGTTGCCGTTAAACGAGTTTCGCGCCGTTGAAAACAGCCGCGATAAAGCTAACCTGACGCGAGCCGCGACCAAGATCAACGAAAACCTCTACGCCTCGGCGGCGCTGGAGCGCGGAACGCTTAAGGTTAAATCGATACAGATAACCTGGCTGCCGATTCAGGGCCCGGAACAAAAGGCCGCTCGCGGCAAAGCGCTGGAGTATATGGCCGCGATTATTCGTAGCTTCACGCCTTCGCTTTCAAAAGCACAGAGCCAGCAAAAACTGACCAAATTACTGAGCGACGGCAAGAATAAACGCTATTTTTCGCAGAACGACGGCGCCATTCGCTATGTTGTAGCGGATAACGGCGAAAAGGGGCTTACCTTCGCGGTTGAACCGATTAAGCTGGCGCTATCTGAGGCGCTAAACAACGGCGAATAAATGACAAAAAGCAAAGCCTTTCGCCCGTTGGATCTCTATACTGTTTCACAGACCAAGCTGCCCATAGGGCAGTGATTCTTTTTATTGCTTACCGCGTGGAGAATTAAAATGCGACATCCTTTAGTGATGGGTAACTGGAAACTGAACGGCAGCAAACACATGGTTCACGAGCTTATCGCCAACCTGCGTAAAGAGCTGTCCGGCGTTGACGGCTGTGGCGTAGCTATTGCCCCACCAACTATGTATCTGGACCTGGCAAAACACGCTGCTTCCGGTAGCCACATCATTCTTGGCGCGCAGAACGTTGACGTGAACCTGTCCGGCGCGTTCACCGGTGAAGTTTCCGCAGAAATGCTGAAAGATATCGGCGCTAAATACATCATCATCGGCCACTCCGAGCGTCGTACTTACCACGCAGAGTCTGATGAGTTCATCGCGAAGAAATTCGCCGTGCTGAAAGAAGCTGGCCTGACTCCGGTTCTGTGCATCGGTGAAACCGAAGCAGAAAACGAAGCCGGCAAAACTGAAGAAGTTTGTGCTCGCCAGATTGACGCCGTTCTGAAGACTCAGGGCGCGGCTGCTTTCGAAGGCGCGGTTATCGCTTACGAACCAATTTGGGCAATCGGTACCGGCAAATCTGCTACCCCAGCTCAGGCTCAGGCGGTACACAAATTCATTCGTGACCACATTGCTAAAGCTGACGCTAAAGTGGCTGAGCAAGTGATCATCCAGTACGGCGGTTCCGTTAACGATAAAAACGCAGCCGAGCTGTTCGCTCAGCCGGATATCGACGGCGCGCTGGTTGGCGGTGCTTCTCTGAAAGCCGACGCCTTCGCCGTTATCGTTAAAGCTGCGGCTGAAGCGAAAAAAGCGTAATCCCGCACTCGATTAAACGAAACGGCTCCGCTTGCGGAGCCGTTTTTTTATAGCTTATGCAACAGCCGGAACCAACCGTAGTCCAGCGGCAAAAGCAGCAGAAATGTCACGACGGCCAGCGCCAGGCACAGCTTCATTCCCTCTTTCGCAGGAACCTTCCCCAGCCCCATCGCCACCACAATCGGCGAGGCCATATACGGCAGCAGCGGCGTGGAATATCCCAGAACCTGAATCATAATGACCGACAGCAGCGGGAACCCGGTTGCCTGAGAGAAACTTTCGGCAAAAGTGGTGTACAGCGCAGGCACCCCGTTGGCGGTAACGATAAAGTTGAGCAGGCTGGTAATGCCGGTCAGCGCGGCAAAACTGGTAAAAGGTTTATCCGCATCCAGCGGCATTATCGCCATCAGTTTTTCACCCACGATAGCGCCAAGCCCGATATGCGTAACCGTAGTTGCCAGAGCCAGAATGCCCGCCACATAGAAACAGGTCCGCACATTTACCCCGCTGGCAAACTCCTCACTTGTAATAAACCCGATACGCGGCAGCAGGGTAATACAGGCGGCCACCAGCCCTATCCATGCCGGACCAATGCCGTGCCAGCTTTCCGTTACCCACAGACCAAGAACTATGGCGAGCAGCCACGCCAGACGCTTCTCATCAAAGCTCATCGGCTCCGGATGCTCAATATGCTGCGGCGGCTGAGGCCTGCCGGGAAATAGCCAGCAGATAAGGCCAATCAGTATTAGTCCTTTAATAATGCCCAGCACCGGCGTATGCAGCAGCAGGTAAGGCAGATAATTGAGATGCAGACCGTAAGAGCCCTCTGCGGCGCCGCTCATTACCAGATTAGGGACGTTAGCGGGCAAAATCGTTGCTGAAAGCTGGAATGTCCCAAACCCCACGGCCAGCGCCAGACCGTACCAGGCTCGGGTCCCCTCACCAATAGCGGCTCGCCTGGCCATGGCGGCAACAATCGGCATCAGCAGGGCAATTCGCCCCATATTAGAAGGCATGACAAAAGCCAGCGCGTAGCTAAGCAGTACCACGCTGCCAACCATATGGAGCCAGGAGTCGGTAAGCCGGGCGGAAAGCGCACGGGCGACCCTGTCGGCAAGGCCGGTTTTACGAATCGCAATTCCCAACACAAAACCGCTGAATACCAGCCAGAAAGCGGAAGAGGCAAAGCCGCTAAAGATAACCCCGGCAGGAGCAATCTTTGCCACCATCGCGGCGGCAAAAAACAGCAGAGCAGTGAGGTATTCAGGCAGGGCCGATGTCGCCCAAAGGATGATAGTCACCAGCACAATCATTCCGGGCAGGAAAAGTGGGTCTGAAAACCAGAGTGACATACCTGTCTCCTGTAGAGTTTTTCAGCACTCTACGGGAAGATATTCAGCGAGTAAATGTAAGGCGATGGAAACAAAAATGGCCCCGCAGGGCCATTCTGATTAACGTTTACTGATTTGGTCGAAGCTGCCGCCGTTGGAGAAGTGTTCCTGCTGGGCCTTAGTCCAGCCGCCGAACTCTTCGTCGATGGTATACAGCTTGAGTTTAGGGAACGCTTTTTCGTATTTCTTCGCTACATCAGGATCGCGCGGGCGATAGTAGTTTTTCGCGGCAATTTCCTGCCCTTCCGGAGAGTAGAGATACTTCAGGTAGGCTTCCGCCACCGCCTGAGTGCCTTTCTTCTCAACCACTTTATCAACTACCGAGACGGTCGGCTCCGCCAGAATCGATTCACTTGGCGTCACGATTTCGAATTTATCTTTGCCCAGTTCATTGGTTGCCAACAGCGCTTCGTTTTCCCACGCAATCAGCACGTCGCCAATCCCGCGTTCTACAAAGGTATTGGTCGAGCCACGGGCGCCGGAGTCCAGCACCTCAACGTTCTTAAACAGCGCTTTTACGAAGTCCTGAGCCTTTGCCTGATCGTTATTGTTGTGATGCAAGGCGTAACCCCATGCGGCTAAATAGTTCCAGCGTGCGCCACCGGAGCTTTTCGGGTTAGGCGTAATAACCGAGACGCCCGGTTTTATCAGGTCGTTCCAGTCATGGATTTGTTTCGGGTTGCCTTTACGCACCAGGAAAACGATGGTGGAAGTGTACGGCGCGGAGTTGTCCGGCAGCCGCTTGATCCAATTTTTGTCGATACGGCCACGCTCGGCAATCGCATCAACATCATAGGCCAGCGCGAGGGTGACAACGTCCGCCTCAATGCCGTTGATAACCGAAGTCGCCTGCTTGCCGGAGCCGCCGTGAGACTGGCGCACGGTCACGGTATCGCCGGTCTGCTGCTTCCAGTGAGCGCTAAACGCTTTGTTATATTCTTCATACAGTTCACGAGTCGGATCGTAAGACACGTTAAGTAGCTGAATATCCTTTGCCAGCACGCCGCCAGAAGCCAAAAGTAATGTTAAACCCACGCCCCACTTATTCATCGCTCGTTCTCTTTATGAAGTTTGATGAACCCAGCGTGCCAGAAACTATTTCTGACATTAAAGAATAAAAAAAGATTGGCTATAACTTTTGGAGATATAACAACCCATAAAAAAACCGGGCCAGGCCCGGTTTCTGAGAAAAATACTCTTAGTACAGCTTCTTAGCGCAGTCCAGCCAGTCACCTTTGAATGGACGCTTCATATTTTCGATGGCGTCAATAATGTCATGGTGAACCAGTTTTTCATTCTGGATGCCGACGCAACGACCACCGAAGCCCTGCAAAAGCAGCTCGATAGAGTAGGCACCCATGCGGGAAGCCAGAATGCGATCGTAAGCTACCGGAGAACCGCCACGCTGAATGTGGCCCAGAACGGTCGCGCGGGTTTCACGCTTGGTTTCGGTTTCGATATATTTCGCCAGCTCGTCCACGTCGCAGATGTGCTCGGTGATAGCCACAATCGCGTGTTTCTTACCTTTGGCAATCCCGGCTTTAATTTCTGCCACCAGATCTTCACGGCTGAATTCTACTTCTGGCAGTACCACAAACTCGCAGCCACCGGCGATAGCCGCAGCCAGAGTCAGGTCGCCACAATAACGGCCCATCACTTCCACAATGGAGATACGCTGGTGGGAAGAAGAGGTGTCACGCAGGCGGTCAATGGCTTCAACGACGGTTTCCAGCGCGGTGAAGTAGCCGATGGTGTAGTCGGTGCCTTTGATATCGTTATCAATGGTGCCAGGTAAGCCGATGCACGGGAAGCCCATTTCGGTCAGGCGCATCGCGCCCAGGTAGGAACCGTCGCCGCCGATAACAACCAACGCATCGATACCGCGCTTTTTCAGGTTATCGATAGCCACTGCACGAACATTTTCGTCGCGGAATTCCGGGAAGCGAGCTGAACCCAGGAATGTGCCGCCACGGTTGATCATGTCGGACACGCTATAGCGGTCCAGCTGCACCATACGGTCTTCATACAGGCCCAGGTAGCCGTCATAGACGCCCATGACTTCCAGACCTTCTGACAATGCCGCACGCACTACGCCGCGAATTGCCGCATTCATGCCCGGCGCATCACCGCCACTCGTCAACACACCAATTTTTTTGATCATGACTACCTCTGAACTTTGAAAGCAAAATTAATCCTGGTGCCGGAAACCGCTGCGGGCAATCCGAAGCCTCGACTCTGCAGCAAATAGTATAACAACGGCTTCCTGCTGAATTGATTCAGGTCAGGCCAACTGGCGGTACTTTGTGCAAAAACTGCCCGTTAGCACCAACCTTCCAACGTAAAACTAAAGCTCGAAATGTCCCTGTCGCCCGGTCGGTACGACCGAGCAAGGATCCTGGTGGATAATGACATCCGACCCCGGAAAATGATGAAGGATCGCCTGTTCCACCTGTTCGGCGATAATATGCGCCTGAACCAGCGGCAAATTATCTTCCATTTCAATATGAAGCTGTATAAAGCGGGTCGGCCCTGACTGCCGCGTTCGAAGATCGTGTGCCCCTCTTACCCCGGGCCACGTATTCACGATATCGATAATAGCCTGGCGCTCCTCATCCGGTAACGCCCGATCAAGCAGCGATTGCACGGCTTCATAACCCATTTGCAACGCGCTATATAAAATGTAGACGCCAATGCCCAATGCAAACAGCGAATCCGCGCGGTGCCAGCCGTACCAGGACAGAGCCAGCGCAATAAGAATTGCGCCATTCATCATAACATCAGACTGATAATGAAGCATATCTGCCCGGACGGCCTGGCTTTGAGTTTTTCGCACCACCCAGCGCTGAAAGGTCACCAGAATTAAGGTACTTAACAGCGCAACGACCGTCACGGCGATGCCGATACCGGGATCCTTCATTGGGGAAGGGTCGGCAAGATGCTGAATACCTGTCAAAAACAGGAATAATGCCGACCCTGAGATAAACATGCTTTGCGCAAGCGCGGCAAGCGACTCTGCTTTGCCATGACCGAACGTGTGTTCTTCATCTGCCGGTTGCAGCGAATAGCGCACCACCAGCAGATTGGTCAGCGAGGCGGCAATATCGACCAGCGAGTCCACCAGCGCCGCCAGAATACTGACCGAACCGGTGTACCACCAGGCAAAAATTTTAATGATCAGCAGCAGCAAGGCCATGGCGGTCGCTGCTATCGCGGCCCGGCTAACCAACTGCCCATATTGTTGATTCATGGAGGCTCCCGCAGGTGAATGCGGCTAGTATAGCGGATCCCGCTCTGGGCTTTGGGCAAAAAAAACCCGCCTGGGTAGGCGGGGAAGACAGGGATGGTGTCTATGGCAAGGAAAACAGGGTTTGTTACTGGTTACTACGGTTACTGCTACTACTCATTGCCTGCAGCGAAATGCCCTGCTGCTGGTCCGACAGTTCACGGAGATTATCCATGCGCTGCTGGTGTTTCTCATTTAAAGCGGACTGCTGTTCCGGGCTTAACAAGTGGTACATTTGGTTGCGTACTTTTGCCATCTCTACCTGGCGGGCAACCTGTTCTTGTGCCATTTTTTCAGCCTGGGCTTTTACTGCCGCTTCATCAAATTTATCTGCGGTGATCAGCCTATGCATGATCTCCATTTCGCTAACATTAACGGGTGGGCTATCATGCCTTGCCCGTTGCATAAGATCGCGCATCTGTTGGCGCTGCTGTTCGGTCAAACTTATGCCGTCAAACATATGATTCTGAGCGTTACTGCGCTTTGCCAGATTGTCGCTTTGCGGCCAGTTAACGCCGGTCTGTAAATCAGCGGCCTGGCTGGCTAAAGAGATAAACGCCAGCGTTGAGGCCATGACGGCAGCGGTAACATTGCGCATCACTTGCTCCCAAAATCTTTTGTGCTGCGATTCAACGAGAGCCAGTCTACGATTCCCGCTGCAAACTAGCGTCAGGGGGTGTAAAACAACGTAAAGTCATGGATTAGCGCCGCTTGATGACGTAATTTCTGCCTCGGAGGTAATTTCACAATGAATAAAATCCTGTTAGTTGATGATGACCGAGAGCTGACTTCCCTGCTAAAGGAATTGCTCGACATGGAAGGTTTTGACGTAACTGTCGCCCACGACGGCGAGCAAGCGTTGGCCCTTCTGGACGACAGCATCGACCTGTTATTGCTCGACGTAATGATGCCGAAGAAAAACGGTATCGATACCTTGAAAGAGCTTCGCCAGACACACCAGACACCAGTCATTATGCTTACCGCACGCGGGAGCGAACTTGACCGCGTACTCGGCCTTGAGCTGGGTGCCGATGACTATTTGCCAAAACCCTTTAACGACCGCGAGCTGGTTGCGCGTATTCGCGCCATCCTGCGTCGCTCACACTGGAGCGAGCAACAACAAAACAGCGACAGCAGTTCTCCAACGGTAGAGGTGGACGGGCTGAGCCTGAACCCGGGCCGTCAGGAAGCGAGCTTCGATGGCCAGGCGCTGGATTTAACCGGCACCGAGTTCACCCTGCTCTATCTTCTGGCCCAGCATCTTGGTCAGGTAGTTTCACGTGAACATCTTAGCCAGGAAGTCCTCGGTAAACGCCTGACGCCATTCGATCGCGCAATCGATATGCATATTTCCAACCTGCGCCGCAAATTGCCGGATCGCAAAGACGGTCACCCGTGGTTTAAAACATTACGTGGTCGCGGCTATCTGATGGTTTCCGCTTCATGATAAGTAGCCTTACCGCGCGCATTTTTGCCATCTTCTGGCTGACGCTGGCTCTGGTACTGATGTTAGTTTTAATGCTGCCAAAGCTGGATTCACGCCAGATGACCGAGCTGATGGAGAATGAGCAACGTCAGGGCTACATGATTGAGCAGCACGTCGAAGCCGAGCTGGCGACCGATCCGCCCAATGATTTAATGTGGTGGCGGCGTCTGTTTCGCGCCATCGACAAATGGGCACCTCCTGGCCAGCGCCTGCTGCTGGTCACCAGCGAAGGGCGAGTCATTGGCGCCCAACGCAACGAAATGCAGATCATCCGTAACTTTATCGGCCAGTCCGATAACGCCGATCATCCCCAGAAAAAGAAATATGGCCGGGTTGAGCTTGTTGGCCCATTTTCGGTACGAGATGGCGAAGATAACTACCAACTTTATCTAATTCGCCCCGCCAGCAGCTCACAGTCCGACTTTATCAACCTGCTGTTCGACCGGCCTCTGCTGTTGCTGATTGTCACCATGCTGGTGAGCTCTCCGCTGCTGCTGTGGCTGGCATGGAGCCTGGCAAAACCGGCTCGTAAGCTGAAAAACGCGGCGGATGAGGTTGCGCAGGGGAATTTGCGTCAGCATCCTGAGCTGGAAGCCGGGCCGCAGGAGTTCCAGGCCGCAGGCGCCAGCTTTAACCAGATGGTGACCGCGCTGGAAAGAATGATGACGGCGCAGCAGCGGCTGCTGTCCGACATCTCTCATGAGCTTCGTACTCCGCTCACTCGACTGCAGCTTGGTACTGCCCTGCTTCGCCGCCGCAGCGGTGAGAGTAAGGAGCTGGGGCGTATAGAAACCGAAGCTCAGCGGCTGGATGGCATGATCAACGATTTACTGGTTATGTCGCGTAATCAGCAGAAAAATGCGCTGGTTAGCGAAACCATGAAGGCAAACCAGATCTGGACGGAAATGCTGGATAACGCCGCTTTCGAAGCCGAACAGATGGGTAAATCTCTGGAAATTACCTATCCACCCGGTCCGTGGCTGATGTACGGCAACCCAAATGCGCTGGAAAGTGCGCTTGAGAATATCATTCGCAACGCGCTGCGCTACTCGCATACTAAAATTGCCGTTAACTTCTCCGTGGATAACCAGGGCATTACGGTGACGGTTGACGATGATGGCCCGGGCGTCAGCCCGGAAGATCGCGAGCAAATTTTCCGCCCGTTCTACCGCACCGATGAAGCACGCGACCGCGAATCCGGCGGCACCGGCCTTGGCCTCGCTATCGTTGAGACTGCGGTACAGCAGCATCGCGGCTGGGTCAAAGCAGATGACAGCCCGCTAGGCGGCCTGCGCCTGACGCTCTGGCTGCCGCTTTATCACCGTTAACAAGCAGGCTCTACGGAGCCTGTTTTCATTTCTGCTTAGCAGCAATTTTGCTATTCTGCGCCCCTTGTCGATGGGGGTTGTATGTTAAATATCGTTTTGTTTGAGCCAGAAATTCCGCCCAATACCGGGAACATTATTCGCCTGTGCGCAAATACCGGGTTTCGGTTGCACATCATTGAGCCAATGGGATTTCCCTGGGATGATAAGCGCCTGCGTCGCGCCGGACTGGATTACCACGAATTTACTACCGTTCTGCGCCATCGCGACTACAGCGCGTTTCTGGAGGCAGAAAAGCCCCAGCGCCTGTTTGCTTTAACCACCAAGGGAACGCCAGCCCACAGCGCGGTGAGTTATCAAGAAGGGGATTATCTGATGTTTGGCCCGGAAACCCGCGGGCTACCTGCCGAGATCCTGAATGCGATGCCGCCGGAGCAAAAAATTCGCATCCCGATGATGCCCGACAGCCGCAGCATGAACCTGTCGAACTCGGTTTCTGTTGTAGTGTATGAAGCCTGGCGCCAGCTGGGATACCGCGGCGCCGTTCTCAGAAGCTAGATACCGTCTCCGAACTCGAAGCCGATGCTGTTGAAGTGCTGATCCATATCCATCGACGGCTTGTCGCTTTCCGGCGTGCCGACGATTCTTGCCGGTACGCCAGCGGCAGTGGTATGCGGTGGAACCGGCTGTAACACGACGGAACCCGCGCCAATTTTAGCGCCCGTTCCCACTTCAATATTGCCGAGGATCTTCGCCCCGGCGCCAATCATCACGCCTTCACGGATCTTCGGATGGCGGTCGCCGCTGGTTTTCCCGGTGCCGCCCAGCGTCACAGATTGCAGAATCGAGACGTCATTTTCTACTACCGCCGTTTCACCGATCACAATGCCGGTAGCGTGGTCGAGCATAATCCCGCAGCCAATTTTTGCCGCCGGATGAATATCCACCTGGAAAGAGACGGAAACCTGATTCTGCAAGAAAATCGCCAGCGCCTGGCGCCCTTCCAGCCAGAGCCAGTGCCCGATGCGGTAAGCCTGCAGCGCATGGAAGCCTTTGAGGTAAAGCAGCGGCGTGGAGTATTTATCCACCGCCGGGTCACGGGTGCGCACCGCCTGAATATCACAGGCCGCAGAGGCTATCATTTGCGGGTCGGCCGCATAAGCCTCTTCAACCACTTCACGAATCGCAATCGCCGGCATGATGGGCGAAGCCAGTTTGTTGGCAAGCATATAGCTCAGCGCATTCCCGAGATTTTCATGCTTGAGCAGCGTCGCGTGATAAAAACTGGCCAACATGGGTTCACAATCCGCTAGCGCGCGCGCTTCGGCTTTAATATTGCTCCACACCAAATCCAGTTCTTCAGATGACATTGCTCTCTCCAGACAGAAAAACAACGCCCGACACCAGGGTCGGGACGTTTCAGTTATTGCGGTGAATTAAACGATCCGTCAGTTGCCGCTTCGTTCATCCTTACGGGTACGACCAAGCAACGTTAATGCTGCCTCGCGCGCGTTTTTTCCGCAATACAATACCTGATAAATTTCCTCGGTTATTGGCATTTCAACACCTACCCGCGCTGCCAGCTCGCGAACTTCTTTGGTGTTGCGATACCCTTCAACCACCTGGCCGATTTTCTGCTGCGCACCGTCCACATCCATACCCTGACCCAGCATCATGCCAAAGCGACGGTTGCGGGATTGGTTATCGGTACAGGTCAACACCAGGTCACCCAGGCCCGCCATCCCCATAAAGGTTTCAGGCGAAGCGCCAAGCGCGCTGCCCAGACGCGTCATCTCTGCAAGACCACGGGTAATGAGCGCGGTACGAGCGTTAGCGCCAAAGCCGATGCCGTCAGACATCCCTGCGCCGATGGCAATAACGTTCTTCACCGCCCCGCCCAGCTGTACGCCGATAAAATCGGGATTGCTGTAGACGCGGAAGCTTTTACCACAGTGCAGCAGATGCTGGAGGTCGTCGGCAAACTGGTCGTCTGTCGCCGCAAGAGCAATAGCCGTCGGCAAACCTGCGGCCAGCTCTTTAGCAAAAGTCGGCCCGGAGATAACGGCCAGTGGCACATCATCGCCCAGCGCTTCGCGAGCAACATCCTGCAATAAGCGGCCCGTTTCTGCCTCAAGGCCTTTAGTTGCCCAGACAATACGCGCATCGTGGCGCATCAGAGGTTTGATTTGGCGCAGCACCTGCCCGAACACATGACTCGGGACAACAACCAGAATATTGCGGCTGGCCGCCAGGGCAGTGGCTAAATCACTCTCCAGATGGAGCGTATCGGGGAAAGGAACATCCGGCAGGAACGCAACATTACAGCGATCGGCCTGCAGCGTTGCGATATGTTGAGCATCGTGCCCCCACAACACAACGTGGTGGCCGTTTCTCGCCAGGGTGATGGCGAGAGCGGTGCCGTAAGAACCGGCACCGATCACAGTCATTGAAGCATTAAGGCTGTTCATCAGGCATCCTGATGGTTTTCAGCACCTTCGCCAGCTTGCTGCTGCAGATAGCTCATGAACAGCGCATCAAAGTTAACCGGTGCAAGGTTCAGCTGAGGGAAAGTACCGCGAGAAACCAGGCTAGTGATACATTCACGCGCATACGGGAACAGGATGTTCGGGCAGTATGCACCCAGGCAATGCGCCAGCTGATTCCCGTCGATACCTTCAACAGAGAAAATACCGGCCTGCTGCACTTCGCACAGGAAAGCGGTGTCTTCGCCAAGCGTTGCGGTCACGGTTACGCGCAGCACCACTTCATACACGTTATCAGCCAGCTGGCTGGACGCGGTATCGAGATCCAGTTTAACTTCCGGCTGCCAGTCTTTTTGGAAAACGTGCGGCGCATTTGGTGCTTCAAAAGAAACATCCTTGGTGTAAACACGCTGAATCTGGAAAGCCATTTCTGCATTATTTTGTTCTGACATTGTTAACCCTTAAAATTTAAACGTCCTTAATCTGCGATACACGGCAGACAAACCGCACTAGCTCAGCAGGGGATCGAGTCCACCACGCGCATCCAGTGCGTACAAGTCATCGCAACCGCCAATGTGCTGTGCATCAATAAAAATCTGCGGAACCGTGGTGCGGCCACTGCGCTTGATCATCTCTTCACGCTTAGCGGCATCGCCGTCGATAGGCAATTCCTGGAACGTCACCCCTTTGCTATTGAGCAGGGCTTTTGCGCGGTGGCAAAACGGGCAGGTCGCTTTAGTGTAGAGTTCAATATTCGCCATGGTTTACCTCAGTCTGTTCCAGATTATTTACCGCGAACCAGCGGCAGGTTTTCCCCGCTCCAGCCGGCGATGCCTTCTTTCAGCAGTGATACCTGCTCAAAACCTGCTTTATTTAACAGTGCGGCAGACTCTTGTGAAGAGACGCCGTTGGCGCACACCACAATCACCGGCTTCGCTTTGTGTTTTTCCAGCTCACCGAAATTGCCGCTTTTGATTTCAGTTGGCAGCACGTTCAGCGAGTTAGCAATGTGGCCTTTACGGAAATCGTCACGCTGGCGCACATCAACAACTACCGCGTCTTCTTTGTTAATTAAGCGGGTAGCTTCACCACGGGTAATGACTTTAACTTTGGAGGTTAACCCCTTAAAGGTCATGAAAAGTACCGCGGCCAGCAAACCGACCCACGCCAGACTAAGTATGGGGTGACGGCCAACGAATTGCATAATTTCTTGCATGGGGGGTAGTAACTCCCGACTAAGTAATGATGAGAAAACCAGGTGGGGAGTATACCTTCGCGTTGTGGCAATTACAGCCAGTCTGAATAATGTTATGTGGATTCTGCGTGCTGTTACGGAAAAAAAGAACCGGACTGAAGCAATCCGATCGCCATCCAACCCCTTTCTTTGATCTTCTGCGGCTATTTGCCGGGATCGCCTGTAGTAAAATTACGCAAATTTTTTGTCTTTGACTCAGAGGTTGTTGCAATGTCGGTTACTAAAAAACCTATGGTTCTGGTGATTCTCGATGGCTACGGCCACCGTGAAGAGCAGCAGGATAATGCCATTCTTAATGCTAAAACTCCGGTGATGGATAGCCTGTGGGCTCAACGCCCGCATACCCTGATCAACGCTTCAGGGCTTGAAGTTGGCCTGCCTGACGGGCAAATGGGTAACTCCGAAGTTGGCCACGTAAACCTGGGCGCAGGGCGTATTGTTTACCAGGACCTGACTCGCCTGGACGTTGAAATTAAAGAACGTACTTTCTTTGCTAATCAGGTGCTTACCGCTGCCGTAGACAAAGCAGTTGCCGCAGGAAAAGCCGTTCACATTATGGGGCTGACTTCCGCAGGCGGCGTTCATAGCCACGAAGATCACATCCTTGCGATGATCGAGCTGGCGGCCGAGCGCGGGGCCGAAGCTATCTATCTGCACGCTTTCCTCGACGGCCGCGATACGCCGCCGCGCAGCGCTGAATCTTCGCTGAAAAAATTTGCTGATAAATTTGCCGCTCTGGGCAAAGGCCGTGTCGCCACCGTGATTGGCCGCTACTACGCGATGGACAGGGATAACCGCTGGGATCGTGTTGAGCTGGCTTATGACCTGATGACTCAGGCCAAAGGTGAATACCAGGCCGAAACGGCGGTCGCCGCTCTGGAAGCCGCCTACGCGCGTGATGAGAATGACGAATTCGTCAAACCAACCGTTATCCGCGCCGCCGGTGAAGCCGAGTCCATCATGAACGACGGCGATGCACTGATCTTCATGAACTTCCGTGCCGACCGCGCCCGCCAGATTACCCGCGCCTTCGTTAACACCGACTTTGACGGCTTCAGCCGTAAAAAAGTCGTTCAGTTTGGTGATTTCGTGATGCTGACTGAATACGCTGCGGATATTAAAACTGCCTGTGCTTATCCACCAGCCTCCCTGAGCAATACCTTCGGCGAGTGGATGGCGAAGCACAACAAAACCCAGCTGCGTATTTCCGAAACCGAGAAATATGCTCACGTTACCTTCTTCTATAACGGCGGTGTGGAAGAGCCGTTTGCCGGTGAAGACCGCGTGCTGGTGAACTCACCGAAAGTAGCAACCTACGATTTGCAGCCGGAAATGAGCTCGGTAGAACTGACCGACAAGCTGCTTAGCGCCATCAACAGCGGTAAGTACGATACCATCATCTGTAACTACCCGAATGGCGATATGGTTGGCCACACCGGCGTTTATGAAGCGGCTATTTCTGCGGTCGAAGCGCTGGATAACTGCGTTGCTCAGGTGGTTAAAGCCGTTGAAGCCGTTGGCGGCCAGTTGCTGATCACCGCAGACCACGGCAACGCCGAACAAATGCGCGATCCGGCTACCGGCCAGGCGCACACCGCCCACACCAGCCTGCCGGTTCCGCTGATTTATATTGGCGAGAAAAATCTGAAAGCGGTAGAAGGCGGCAAGCTGTCCGACATCGCGCCAACCATGCTGAGCCTGATGGGCATGGAAATCCCGCAAGAGATGACTGGCAAGCCGCTGTTCATCGTGGAATAATCCCTCCCCATGAGGGGAAAGGCGATTTTTTCAAACACCTGGGCTGTGAAGCCCGTTATCTACGCCAGCGTGCTCAGCGCTGGCGTCTTGTTATGCTCTTTTTCCAGTCACGCCGATGACAAACAGCAGCTACAGTCTATTCAGCAGGATATCGCCGCCAAAGAGCGCGCGGTACGCCAGCAGCAGCAACAGCGATCGGTTCTGCTGGCTCAGTTGAAGACTCAGGAAGAAGCGATTTCTGCCGCCAGCCGTAAGCTGCGCGAGACGCAAAACACGCTCGCTGATTTAAATAATCAAATTGCCACCCTGAATAACTCTCTCGCAAAGCTGCAAAAACAGCAGGCAACCCAGGAACGCAACCTGGCGGCCCAGCTGGATGCCGCATTCCGTCAGGGACAGCATACCGGTCTTCAACTGATCCTCAGCGGTGAGGAAAGCCAGCGTGGCCAGCGCCTGCAGGCCTATTTTGGCTATCTCAATGCCGCACGCCAGCAGACAATCGAAGAGTTAAAGCAAACCAAAGCGGAAGCTGCGCAGCAAAAGTCCGAGCTGGAAGGCAAACAAAGCGAACAGCAAACGCTGCTTTATGAGCAACAGGCGCAGCAGGCCAAACTAGAAAGCGCACGCAACGAACGCAAGAAAACCCTCGCCGGGCTGGAGTCATCCATCCAGCAAGATCAGCAGAAACTGAGCGAGATGCGCCAAAACCAGAGCCGCCTGCAAAACCAGATTGCCCGCGCGGAAGCCGCAGCCAAAGCACGTGCCGAACGCGAAGCGCGAGAAGCAGAGCAGGTTCGCGACAAACAGCAGCAGGCGTCGAACAAAGGCACCACCTACAAGCCGACCGAAAGCGAGCGTTCGCTGATGTCCAGAACCGGCGGGCTGGGCTCCCCTCGCGGCCAGGCGTACTGGCCGGTTCGCGGTTCGTTACTTCATCGTTATGGCGAACAGCTGCAAGGTGAACTACGTTGGAAAGGTATCGTTATCGGCGCGTCAGAGGGAACGGAAGTTAAAGCCATTGCTGACGGGCGCGTTATTCTTGCCGACTGGCTGCAGGGCTACGGCCTTGTGGTGGTAATCGAGCATGGTAAAGGCGATATGAGTCTCTACGGCTACAACCAGAGCGCATTGGTCAGCGTGGGCACCCAGGTGCGCGCGGGCCAGGCTATCGCGCTCGTGGGTAGCAGTGGCGGCCAGGGCCGTCCGTCACTCTATTTCGAAATTCGTCGCCAGGGCCAGGCAGTGAATCCACAACCGTGGTTGGGAAGATAAGTTTTGCCTCAGTTTCGCACCTTTTTTTTCGCCGCCGCCAGCGGGCTAATGCTGGCAACAACCGCCTGGGCCGGTAAGCTCTCGATAGTTATCGATGATTTTGGCTATCGCCCTCAGCAGGAAAATCTGGTTCTGGCTCTGCCGACCAATGTCTCCGTCGCCGTCCTGCCCAACGCTCCTCACTCCCGTGAAATGGCCACCAAAGCTCATAATGCCGGTCATGAAGTGCTTATCCATCTGCCAATGGCTCCGCTGAGCAAGCAGCCTCTGGAGAAAGATACGCTGCGCCCGGATATGAGCAGCGAGGAGATAGAACGCATTATTCGTGATGCGGTGAATAAAGTGCCTTACGCGGTCGGGATGAACAACCATATGGGCAGCGCTATGACCTCCAGCCTGTTCGGCATGCAAAAGGTCATGCAGTCCCTGGAGCAATATAATCTCTACTTCCTCGATAGCATGACCATCGGCAACAGCCAGGCCACGCGCGCCGCGGCCGGAACCCGGGTGAAAGTGATTAAGCGTAAAGTGTTTCTCGACGATACCCAGAACGAAGCGGATATTCGCTTCCAGTTTAATCGGGCGATTCAGCTGGCCCGTAAAACCGGCTCGGCCATTGCTATCGGCCACCCGCATCCAGCGACCGTTCGTGTATTGCAGCAGATGATTTATAACCTGCCGCCGGACATCACTCTGGTGCGGCCGAGCAGCCTGCTGAACGAGCCTCAAATTGACACCTCCACGCCGAATACCGCGCAGCCGGGCAAGCAACAGCCACCACGTAACCCGTTCCGGGGCGTGAAAATTTGTAAGCCGAAAAAGCCGCTTGAGCCGGTGTATGCGACGACCTACTTCAAAGTATTGAGCGAGAGTATTAGCGAAAGTTCGCTGGTGAAGTATTTACAGCATCAGTGGCAGGGCTGGGGAAAGCAGGTCTGATTGCGGAAGAAGCCAGAGGACTTATGTCCTCTGGCTGCACGATTAATCCCAGCTCAGGATGACTTTACCGGATTGCCCGGAACGCATCGCATCAAAGCCTTTCTGGAACTCATCAATTGAGAAGCGGTGGGTAATGATTGGCGAAAGATCCAGACCGGACTGAATCAGAGCCGCCATTTTATACCAGGTTTCAAACATTTCCCGCCCGTAGATACCTTTAATAAACAGCCCTTTAAAGATAACTTTTGTCCAGTCGATAGACATATCGGACGGCGGAATACCCAGCATCGCAATGCGGCCGCCGTGGTTCATAGTGTCCAGCATGGCGCGGAACGCAGGAGGTGCACCGGACATCTCCAGACCGACGTCAAATCCTTCGGTCATCCCCAGCTCGCTCATCACGTCCTGCAGGCTTTCTTTGCTGACGTTAACCGCGCGGGTAATACCCATCTCACGAGCCAGCTCCAGGCGATATTCGTTCACGTCGGTAATGACAACGTTACGCGCCCCAACGTGTTTTGCTACCGCAGCCGCCATGATACCAATTGGGCCAGCTCCGGACACCAGCACATCTTCGCCCACCAGATCGAACGAAAGTGCGGTATGCACTGCGTTGCCGAATGGGTCAAAGATAGAGGCCAGGTCATCGGAGATATTGTCCGGAATTTTGAACGCATTAAACGCCGGGATAACCAAATACTCGGCAAAACAGCCAGGGCGGTTGACGCCAACGCCAGTGGTGTTGCGGCACAGGTGGGTACGCCCGCCGCGGCAGTTACGGCAGTGGCCGCAGGTGATGTGCCCTTCGCCAGAAACGCGGTCGCCAATTTTAAAACCTTTCACTTCCTGGCCAATACCCACCACTTCGCCCACGTATTCGTGGCCGACAACCATCGGCACTGGAATCGTTTTTTGCGACCATTCGTCCCAGTTGTAGATGTGCACGTCGGTGCCGCAGATGGCGGTTTTACGGATTTTGATTAACAAATCGTTATGGCCCATTTCCGGCTTGGGCGCATCCGTCATCCAGATACCTTCTTCTGCTTTCAGTTTTGCTAATGCTTTCATGACCGCTCCCTTAAGCGATAACGCCTAATTGCTTACCGATACGCGTAAACGCATCCACCGCACGTTCAATTTGCTCAGGGGTATGCGCCGCCGACATTTGGGTGCGAATACGCGCCTGACCTTTTGGCACCACCGGGTAGAAGAAGCCGGTGACGTAAATACCTTCTTTTTGCAGTTCACGAGCAAAGTTCTGCGCCACTACCGCCTCGCCCAGCATCACCGGAATGATTGCGTGGTCAGCCCCTGCGAGGGTAAAGCCCGCAGCGCTCATTTTTTCACGGAACAGGCGGGCGTTAGACCACAGACGCTCACGCAGGTCGGCGCCTGAAGCCAGCATCTCGAGCACTTTAATGGAGGCGGCAACAATGGCCGGAGCCAGAGAGTTGGAGAATAAATACGGGCGGGAACGCTGACGAAGCCACTCAATCACTTCTTTGCGGCCTGCGGTATAACCGCCGGATGCGCCGCCGAGCGCTTTACCTAAAGTACCGGTGATGATATCCACGCGATCCATCACTTCGCAGTATTCATGAGTCCCACGCCCGTTTTCGCCGACAAAACCGACGGCATGGGAGTCATCCACCATCACCAGCGCGTTGTATTTGTCCGCCAGATCACAAACGCCTTTCAGGTTGGCAATCACGCCGTCCATGGAGAACACGCCGTCGGTAGCAATCATGACGTGGCGAGCACCGGCCGCACGCGCTTCTTTGAGGCGAGCCTCCAGTTCCTGCATGTCGTTGTTGGCATAGCGGTAACGCTGGGCTTTGCACAAGCGAACGCCGTCGATGATTGACGCATGATTCAGCGCGTCAGAAATGATGGCGTCCTCCGGGCCGAGCAGCGTTTCAA
This sequence comes from Cedecea davisae DSM 4568, assembly GCF_000412335.2. Lineage (GTDB taxonomy): Bacteria > Pseudomonadota > Gammaproteobacteria > Enterobacterales > Enterobacteriaceae > Cedecea > Cedecea davisae. The sequence continues at coordinate 4,730,692 of NZ_KE161030.1, read as the reverse complement.
ATAGCCCGCCGTTGGCGTCAAAGCAGGAGGAATACAGAATCGCATCATCCATTCCAAGGAATTCCGCCAGCTTGCCTTCCAGCGCTTTATGGCTGTCCTGAGTTCCGCAGATAAAGCGCACAGAAGCCATACCAAACCCGTGCTTGTCCATTCCCTGCTTAGCTGCTTCAATCAGCTGCGGGTGGTTAGCCAGTCCCAGATAGTTGTTGGCGCAGAAGTTGATAACGTGGCTGCCGTCGGCAACGGTGATATCCGCATTCTGGGCGGAGGTGATAATACGCTCTTCTTTAAATAACCCTTCCGCACGAGCCGTCTCGAGCTGGGAGGTCAACTGCTTGTAAAAATCTTCGCGCATCGCGATTCTCCAGGCATGGCAAATTTCGGCACATATTACCCAAACCTATACCAGGAGACGAGATTACGCTTCAGGGAATCTGATTTTTGCAGGATAAATCACGAGGGTGAAAAACTTCCGCTCATTAGGCGGGTCTTTAATTGTAATGGTATGATAAGAGCCATTAGCGCATCGGGCATTTGGCCTGAAAGCCCCATTTATTAAAGGTTAAGCTTATGATTATCGTAACTGGCGGCGCCGGAATGATCGGCAGCAACATTGTTAAATCCCTGAATGATCAGGGCTACCGGGATATCCTGGTTGTCGACAATCTGAAGGACGGCACCAAGTTCGCCAACCTGGTTGACCTGGATATCGCCGACTATATGGATAAGGAAGACTTCCTGATCCAGATTATGGCCGGTGAAGAGTTTGGCGATATCGAAGCTATCTTCCACGAAGGTGCCTGCTCTTCCACCACCGAGTGGGATGGCAAGTACATGATGGATAACAACTATCAGTACTCCAAAGAGGTGCTTCACTATTGCCTGGAGCACGAAATTCCGTTCCTGTATGCCTCTTCCGCAGCCACTTACGGCGGCCGCAATAAAGACTTCATTGAATCCCGTGAGTTTGAGCAGCCTCTGAACGTTTACGGCTACTCAAAGTTCCTGTTCGACGAATATGTACGCCAGATCCTACCTGAAGCCAACTCACAGGTTACCGGCTTCCGCTACTTCAACGTCTACGGACCGCGCGAAGGCCACAAAGGCAGCATGGCAAGCGTAGCATTCCACCTTAATACCCAGTTAAACAACGGCGAGAACCCAAAACTGTTTGAAGGCAGCGACAGTTTCAAACGTGACTTCATCTATGTGGGCGACGTGGCTGCCGTCAATCTGTGGTTCTGGCAGAATGGCGTGTCAGGTATTTTCAACTGCGGAACAGGCCGTGCAGAGTCCTTCCAGGCCGTAGCGGATGCCGCACTGGCGTTCCACAAGAAAGGCAGTATCGAGTACATTCCTTTCCCGGATAAGCTGAAAGGCCGCTACCAGGCTTACACCGAAGCCGACTTAACAAACCTGCGCGCCGCCGGCTACGACAAGCCGTTTAAAACCGTAGCCGAAGGGGTTGCGGAGTATATGACATGGTTAAATCGTGACGCATAAGCAGGCCAACTGAAGCATGAAAATTCTGGTGATTGGCCCGTCATGGGTGGGCGACATGATGATGTCGCAAAGTCTCTATCGCACGCTCAAGGCGCGTTATCCCCAGGCGATAATTGATGTGATGGCACCCGCGTGGTGCCGTCCATTATTATCCCGCATGCCGGAAGTTAACGAGGCAATAGCCATGCCGCTCGGCCACGGCGCGCTGGAAATCGGCGAACGTCGCCGTCTTGGCCACAGCCTGCGTAATAAGCACTACGATCGCGCTTACGTCCTGCCAAACTCGTTCAAGTCCGCTCTGGTTCCCTTCTTTGCCAAAATCCCTCATCGCACCGGCTGGCTTGGCGAAATGCGCTATGGCCTGCTCAACGACAGCCGGAAGCTGGACAAACAGGCGTGGCCGCTAATGGTGGAACGCTATGTCGCTCTTGCATACGACAAGGGCGTGATGCAATCCGCCAAAGACTTACCCCAGCCGCTTCTGTGGCCTAAGTTACAGGTTAATGAGGGTGAAAAAGCGCAGACCTGCGCCGCCTTCAATCTCGACCAGCAGCGCCCGATGATAGGTTTTTGTCCTGGTGCAGAGTTTGGCCCGGCTAAACGCTGGCCACATTATCATTACGCGGATCTGGCAGCCAAACTCATCGATGCTGGCTATCAGGTCGTGCTATTTGGCTCAGCCAAAGACAAAGATGCGGGTAACGATATTCTCGCCACGCTTACTACCGAACAGCAGGCCTGGTGCCGTAATCTTGCCGGTGATACTCAGCTTGAACAGGCCGTTATCCTGCTCTCCGCCTGCCAGGGCGTAGTGACTAATGATTCCGGCCTGATGCACGTTGCCGCCGCGCTAGGGCGCCCCCTGGTGGCGCTATATGGCCCAAGCAGCCCTGACTTCACGCCGCCGCTGTCCCACAAAGCAAAAGTAATCCGCCTGATTAGCGGCTACCATAAAGTACGCAAAGGTGATGCAGCAGAAGGGTATCACCAGAGCCTGATTGATATTACTCCGGACAGCGTGCTGGTCGCGTTAACCGAGCTGTTAACTACCAGTAAGGAAGACTAATGCGGGTGCTTCTGGTCAAAACGTCCTCAATGGGCGACGTACTGCATTCCCTTCCCGCGTTGACCGACGCGATGCATGCTATTCCGGGTATCAAATTCGACTGGGTTGTTGAAGAAGGTTTCGCTCAGATCCCCGGCTGGCATCCTGCCGTGGAGAATGTGTTTCCGGTCGCTATCCGTCGCTGGAGAAAGAGCTGGTTTGCTTCTGAGACGCGCGCCGAGCGCAAAGCATTCTACCAGACCCTGAAAGCCAGAAAATATGACTGCATTATCGACGCTCAGGGCCTGGTAAAGAGCGCGGCTCTGGTGACTCGTAATGCGCGTGGCATCAAGCATGGCATGGACTGGAACAGCGCCCGCGAACCTTTAGCAAGCCTGTTCTACAACGTAAAACACAGCGTTGCCAAACAGCAACATGCCGTTGAACGTGTGCGTGAGCTTTTTGCCAAAAGTCTGGGCTATAGCAAGCCGCAAACTCAGGGCGATTACGCCATCGCGCGGCATTTCCTGAACAATCTGAACGCCGATAACGGCCAATATGCCGTATTCTTACATGCGACCACTCGGGATGATAAACACTGGCCGGAGACGAACTGGCGAGAGCTAATTGGTCTGCTGGAGGATTCAGGGATTCGCATTAAGCTGCCGTGGGGAGCGCCTCATGAAGAAGCACGTGCAAAAAGACTGGCAGAAGGGTTTGATTTTGTTGATGTGTTACCGAGGATGACGCTCGAGGAAGTGGCTAAAGTGCTGGCGGGGGCAAAATATGTCGTTTCCGTTGATACAGGATTAAGTCATCTTACCGCAGCATTAGACCGGCCGAATGTGACGCTTTACGGACCGACAGATCCGGGTCTCATTGGTGGGTATGGGAAAAATCAGGTCGAGTGTATTTCAACCACTCACGATCTTAACGATCTCGCACCGAAAATAGTTCTACAAAAAATTACTGATGTCTAAAAATTTAACAACCTGGCCACAACATTATAGATAGCAGAAGAAATTATTATGATGATGCGAGAAAAATTTGATCAACTTTTATATATTTTAATATTAGCGCTAGGTTTTTTATCCTTACTATTGCTGCCATTCCAGCAAGGTTACGCCATGAAAGCGCTAAGAGCAGCCGGAGAGTTGGGCTTGCTGGCAATTTTCATATCACCCAAAAAATATCTCAACGGTAATACAAAATATATTTCTGCGTGTCTTTTTATTCTGGCACTACTGTCATTTTTATGGTTCAGGACATATAGGTCACCAGACTCACTATATTTTGGCGCTTATATCAATTATCGCGACTGGAGCCTGGCTGGATTGTTTGCGGCATTTGCCTTCCCGGTACTATCTAGTAACAGAAAAAATTCAGCTTCAATAATTAATATTCATCTATTGATCGCATTGCTAGTCAATATCCTTTACGTCGCTTATTCTTTTTATCAAATCGCGATTTTAAAAGAGCCTCGTGTAACATTATCGCTGGCATATGGCCCAAACTCCACTGGGGCTGCCTATACTATCTCATTTATTGCCACATATACACTCATAACAATTAGCTGGACTGTAAAAAAATTCAAAATCCCACTCATACTTATTTTCGCTTTTGCTAATATTGTTGCGATATCCCTCACTGGAACCCGAGCCGCAATAATTGCATTTCCAATTGTATTGCTATTTATCTTTTGGCATGAAATAAAACAACGGGATAAAAAAACAAAATTAAATAGTATTTTGTTATTAATATTTCTGAGTATTCTGTCCGCTGTTTTTCTGGCAAAGCCAGTAGCAAAAAGAATAATTGAAATGAAGAGTGATTTGACTCAATATGAAAACAGAAACTCAGCGACCTCAATCGGAGCACGCTTTGCTATGTATCAAGTTGGGATAGACTCATCTATTGATAACTATGCATGGCAATCACTTGAGAAAAGAAATCAGAAAATCTTAAGCATTATCCAGGATAATCCAGACTGGTCAGGAGCTAAACCATACCTGGGCGTGCATCTTCATAATCAGTTCATCGATACCCTTTCGACCATCGGTTGGATTGGAGTAATTTTAGATATCTTATTCTTAGCCAGCATATTACACTTTTCGCTTAATAATAAGTGTCTTTTAATAAGTGCCTATGCAATTCTTTTTCTACTATTTGGATTAAGTGACACGCTAACTTATGCCACTCCGGTACCATTAGCATGGCTATTAACATTAATGCTAACTTGCTCAGTGCGTAATAATAAAAAAATCAATGATAATTAGAAAAAATCGCTCAAGAAAGTAGTTTATTGCCTATAATAAAAAAGCATCTCTCTCGAGATGCTTTTTTTACTCAAAACTACCAAGCATAACGCGTAACTTATAACGCCATAAACGAAGTGATTTTTTAAATTTACTTACCTTTTTATCATCATTGTTTTTTCTTATATCGCAACGGCTTTTTTCCAAATGCGAGTTATTAATATTCACTAATGGATGAGTAACAACATCAGAAAAATATAAGTATTTCATCACATTATGGATAAATAATATTTTTCGATCGTCAACCAGGAAAAATCCATGAGATTCAAAAAGTTCAAGAGCACGTTGGCAATATATCCGATCTACAATATAAGAGCACGCTCGTGTGACCTTGTGTTTTTTATAAGTAGCGCGGCGAAAACGTACATTTCCGATGACCTGAGTATGACGCAGGCTTAGCCCAAACAACTGATACTCTGATGTTCCCTGTTGGCCCCCCAGAACGTAGGTGCTGTGTTGCTTAAGGCAATCCTGCCGGGAAGAAAGTTCTCGTAAGACATCTGCAAGCCGTCTATCAAAGGTAACATCATCTTCGAGTACCAGCGCCCAATCTATATTGTTATCAAGTATATGTTGATAAATTGAAAGGTGGCTGAGCGCGCATGCCTTTTCAGGAAGAGTCATCTCACCATACGAAGAATTCTGCTTCGGTTGAATATCTCGTATCCGGATATTAAATTCATCAGATCTATAATCTGTTGCGTCCCAAAATTGATAACTAATGCCATATTCAGCAAAGAGAGATGCTATCTTTCTCCGGCGTTCAGTGTCGCTTTTCAGAGAGATAACAAAAACGGGGAAATCAGTATTCATAGGCATTCTACATTTTTAAAGAGAACCGCGGTCACGCTGTTTTAATCTGCGATAAGCTATAACAGATCGTAAAGCTTTTAGATATCGCCCCTGATAGAGATAATGTTTATACTCTTCTTTATATTCTGATTTGCTTCTTGCCACAATATAGTCTTCACCTGACCACGGGCTCAGGTCATATATTCTCTGAAAATATAATGCTGAATCATAGTTTACCCAGTGATGCCAGGGCTTAGTCACGCCGGTATAATGGATAAACACGGTGTTATCAGAAATAAATTCCTTGTAATATAATTTATCTTTAAATTCAAACTCTGACTTAAGTGAATAGATAGTATTATATTTTTTATCAAGATAAATTAAATTGCCGAACAACAATATATTTAGAGCATCTTGATCAGGATATTTTAAACGCCCAGAATCTTTTTCATCCTGAATCATTTTAAATATCCTGGTCGTCAGCTGCTGCTGTTTCCAGATGACTAAATTAGCGAAAACAAATCCTGAGTTGAAATATTTTTTGGCGAAATCGATACCCAACCGATGATGTGTTTTCGCTTGTGTGCTTTCAATGTCTGGGACGACTGCAGCATAGTAACTACCTAAGGATAGGTGCTCCAACTCAGAAATACTGCCCTTACAAATAATATCAGAATCCAGATATAAAAGAGTCTCAACCTGTTCTGATAAATAATCAAATGCCAATAGCCTGTAATAAATTGAAAGTGGCCATATTGCATTAACAGGTAGAGCGCTTAATACTTTTTCGTCAACTTCATAAGTTACAATTGTAATGTTAAATTGTTGAGCAAGCTGATTCAGGCGTGAAGAATATTGATCGGATATGCTTTTCGAGAAAATATGAAAGAAATAGTAGCGATCGCTGTCCCGGTTGTGCTCAGCAATAGAAGCAATAGAAATTGCAGCACCTAACTGATAGTTAACGTCAGCGCCATAAGCAATATGAAAACCAGGTCTGCTTTCAATATCCTGCGCTCCATAGCTAAAGGAGTCTTTTTTATTAATGTATTGATTGAATGCGGTCATTTTTACCTGCGAGAAAGAATACGGAAAAACAGTAAACTCACGTTTCGCTGCTGTACGCTAGAGCAATTTATTTAAGTTTATACAAATAATATTTTGCCCAGCACACCATAGCAAGAAAGTATTTTTTTTGCCTGGTGAAATGCTTGGCTGCATAACGGCTTTGCGTCGCGGTTACAGGTTCAAGTAGCTTCTTACCTTCCCATGGCGACTGTTTTTTGGCATCCATAAAAGGCTGACTTGATGCATAATTCCCCCAGGCATGCCACGGCTTGGTTGGCCCTATATAATGAATAAAAACCGTTTCGGATTTAATAGGGACGCTGACATTATCTTTCAATTCATAGTTAAGACTGAATTGTGTATTATACTTTACATCCAGGAAGAGCAAATCACCGGCCAGTAAAATGTTGAGAATATCTTGATCGGGATAAGATATATACTCCTGAACCTCACGATCGTTAAGTAATGCCAGTGCTTTTTTAGTTATTTCCTGTTCAGCCCATCGCCCAGGGTTAACCAGCAGTACACCTGAGTTGAAATAACCATTCTTGATCGCCGGGCATCGCAGCTGACTGGCTCGCTTTTCCCACCATTCTTTCGACTCATCTGCAACCACTGCGGCGATGCTATCCCCCAGATCCAGCCTAATAAGTTCATCTAAAGGATTTTGACAAACAATATCAGAGTCGAGATACAGTACTCGTTCGCATTTTTCATTAAAATAATCAAAAATAATGAATCGATAGTAAATAGCCTTAGTCCAATTTTTCGTTATTGGCAAACCATTCAATTCGCTACCATCGATAACATAAACAGTTATCTTTATTTTATATGTTTTAGCTAAAGTAGAAAAATCATCCCTGGTTTGCGCAGAGAATTCATCGGTGAAAATATGGAATGAGAATTTATGTTGAGGGTTGCTGATAATCACGGAAGCAACTGCGACTCCACAACCCAGCAAAAAATTCTTATCCGTTCCAAAAGCAATAGTTAATGCTTCAGGATGACTATCACTCTGAAAATCGAGCTCTATTTTCTCGCAGATCACATCAGAGATATTTAAATAAGTAGAAGTCATAACATACTCAATTTTCAGAAAATATGGTTGAACTCATTCTCTCAAAATAAAGTTCATTATAAAAATGAGATATCGTCAAAGGAATATTTTGGTGGTTAATATTTATATCACCTGATATGGCCTTATTTAATAAATCAACAAAGTCATTAATTTTCGAAGGATTATAGAGATAGCCATTGATGCCATTCTGAATAATATCTTCTGGCCCCGCAACACAATCAGAGCTGATACACGGAATACCGTAAGACATTGCCTCAAGTAATACCATGCCAAACCCCTCAAACGATGAGGTAAGCAGCAGTGCAGTTACTGATTTTATTTGATTTTTAACCAGCCCCCATGGATCGGGTTGCCAGCCATGCCAGGTAATATTGGCATCAATATTCAACTGCTTACCGTATTCCTGACACTTTGCAAAATCGGACCCGTCACCAATTACATGCAACTGCCATGGCCCGGTAGTGTTTGCCAAACCGTCGAGTAAATCTTTGATTCTCTTTTGCCCTTCAAATTTCATGCGTCCGACATAGAGAAAGATTGCCACTTCCCCTTTAGCCGGAGCGGGGATGATTTCTGACTTCCGGCTTACGGGGTTATACACCAGACTAATGGCCGATTCCGGAACTCCTCGTGCCTGCATTTGTCTTTTGATACCGGAACTGATGGCTAAATGACGATCAGCATAAATGATACATTCAGCATGCTTTTTGTGATCCAGCGAGAAATGCGGCCAGGAATAAATTTTAAACTTCACGCCCGCTTTTTTTCTGGCTTTGTTCACCAGTAAGCAGGAAAGCACATCGATGCAAATCACCACTTCTGGTCGGTTTTCCTTTACCCATTGGCTAAATGCATAAACATGCTTTAGCTTGCGCAAAAATGATATTTTCTGGCTGCTAAAAGAATAAGAAACGTCCACACCCTGCAGCCATTGTTTGTCCATTTTGTCATTACGGCAAAAGAAAAACATGCTGCAATCATCAGGCTGAGCTTTATTTTGAAAAGCACCGATAACATCTTTAATTACCGTTTCCATTCCGCCAAACCCGGAAACGGACTCACCGACGAACGCTATTTTCATGAGGATTCTATATCAATAAATTAAAGAGATTTACGCTGTGTACGTTCACGGATTTTTTCCGCTTTAGCCTCAGCTCTGGCCAATAAAGCGGACTCCTGAGAGACGATTTCCCTGAGCGGACGATCAAAATAAACTCTCATAAACCGCCAAATATCCCGCTGAGTCAGCCCAATATTCATCGATGAGAAGTAAAGTCCGATGAGATCCTTGTCCCGCCAACGGAGAGGAGCTTTTGAACGAATCTGCGCGCGATGCAGGTCAATTACCGAAATCTTTAAGTCGCTTTCCTGACCATCAAACGGCAGATGCAATAAAAAGTGGCAAATGTAGCAATCACGATGGTTCACGCCGCCGCCGTGCATTTTGCGCACCATAGCGGCAACACGCCCGATCAGCATCCGCTTCACTTTCACATCAGGCGGGTTAGTTGCCCAGTCGGCGCAGTAATCTTCGAGGCTAATTGTTGGGGTCAGATCTTCGGTAATGATAAATGACGTTTTATTGATTGGATTCAGCCCTTTTTCACCAAATCCAACGCCCTGCATGGTGTCCACATCCAGCGCCTTCAGGCGATGAATAGCCTTCCATTCACGGTCGGCACCCAGGACCGGCATACGGAATGAAATAAGGTTTTTTACGACTTCTTTAAAGGCAGTGCCCTGGTGCCATTTCAGGAAATAGCTCTTTCCTGCGGCTTCGAAGCGAAGCGTGCGCCGGGTTTCCAGCTCGCGAAAAACCTCACCCTGAAGCTTTTTAACTTCAGCAAAAACATCCTTACCCCGCCAAAGGGAGGCAAAAGGCTCTTTTAAATCAACCACGCGGCTCCCCCACAATAATGTCAGCTGCTTTTTCTGCCAGGCTATAAATGTCCTGGGTGCAGGCGTAATGACGGGCATGTTCGGCCCAAAGTTGGCGCTGCTCTGTGTTCGTCAGAGCGCCAGATAAAGCCTCATTTAGCGACTTTTGATTAAACGGCTCGGCAATTACCCTGCCGCATTTTGCATCCGCAATATAATGCGCGTAGCCGCAAACCTCCGTCACAAGGATAGGCAATCCGGCTGCAATAGCCTCGAGCAGCACAATCCCGGCCGCCTCCTGATAGGCAGGGTGGATAAGCAAGTCGGCGGCAATCATCAGTTCAGAGACGTCATTTCGCCCGGAAAAGAAACGAACCCGGTTTTCCACGCCACGTTTTTGCGCTAATGCCTTAAAGCGCCCAGGTTTATCCTGGCCGACGACAAATAACGTGGTCCTGTTGCGAATGGCTTCTGGCAAAGCAGCAAGCGCCTCAATAGAGCGATCGACCCCTTTACGCGAAAAATCGGAACCTACCTGCAATACAAGGTAGTCCTCTGCGCCAATCTCATTTTTTTCCCGATAACGATCCCGGCTTCCTGGCTGATGGTTATCGAATCTACGATCGGGATAGATGCCGGGAGGAAGGATCAGGAAACGGGAGGATTCCGTGCCGTAGTGTTTTTCAAAGTCAGCGATTTGCTTATCCGTCAGCATAAGCAGTTTTGTCGGTTTTCCCTGCTCGAATGTGGCTCGTTCGAACTCCGCATAGTGTCGATAGCGGGAAGTCAGGCGGTAAAAGAAACCTTTTTCTTTTGCCACTTTCTCGGCGTAACAAACGTCGGCGGCGTAATAAACATCCAGGCCCGGCATTTTATTAAAGCCAACCACCCGCGCGACCGGATGCTGGCTTAGATGCGCCTTCACCCACTGATAATATTCGGCATTTCGGCCATGGTTTGTCTTCGAGCGAACCGGGACGGTAATAATCTCAAATTCTTCAGGCTTATCCCCTTGCCAGGACTGCACGTAAACGCGAACAACATGACCACGCGCTGCAACCGCCTGCGCAATACGCATGAAGTCCCGCTGCAGGCCACCAAAGGGAAAATATTTATACAGGCAAAAAGCAACGGTCATAGTGTTCCGCCAGTTTGTGGCTCTGCCTCAGTTACGGGGAGCATTTTTGAAACGGCGGCAATCACATCCTCTGCGGGGATAACCGACATGTATTTTTTATTCCGATCGAGCTGAGCTCGAGGGGGCATCGGTTGATAGTTACCCGCCCAGAACTGGGTAATCTGCTCGGTCCATGGACGCCAGTAAATATGATCCGTTGCGCCAAACAGGCTAATTACCGGCGTTTTCACCGCAGCAGCAATATGCCCGGGAGCAGAGTCAACGCCGATGAACAATGCCGCATGATCGATTAATGCGCCCAACTCGGGGAAACTCGTCTTGCCGGCGAGCGCCACAATCGGGGGGCGCTGGCAACCCTGTGCAATTTCGTTAACGCAGGCAAGGTCGGCAGCGCCTGGGCCGGAAGTCAATACAACTGGAAACCCCTTATCCTGCAAGAAATCAATAACCCGTGAAAACTTGTCGTTATCCCAGCATTTAAACAGCTGCCGGGCAGTCGGCTGGATGACAACATAGTTATCTCTGACACCTTGCTCATCCAGCATTCCACGAATCTTCTGCCAGTCCGCCGGGGCATAAAACAGGGTCGTTTCGGTACAGAAATCGGTAATGCCCAAAGGAGCCAGAACGGAAAGACTGGCTTCAACCACATGATCGCCAACAACAGGAGCAAGATGGGTGAAGCTATTTTTCCAGAACGATGATTGCCGATGATCGTAATCCTGGGAAATTTTTACCGCCGGGCCAAGGCAACGAACCATCATTGCCACGCTCCACTGATCGGTCAGGTTTACTATCAGATCATATTGGTTCTTTCGCAGGCGGCTTATCAGCGAGAGGAAATTACTGATTTTCTTTCCGGTCTTTACGCCTTTGTTGCTTATACCGTAACTTGCATTGATTTCTGGGTTTCCAGAAAGAATCGGAATCGTATCCTGATACTGCAGGACATCTATTTTTGCTTCAGGATAGTTGCGCTTGAGGGTACCGATCACGGGCGTTGTCAGCAACATATCGCCGTGAAAGCGCATTTTTATCACCAGAATTCTTTTAAATGTCGTATTCACCGTCGGCTCTTAATATCAGCAATACTGAAAAACAAAAAAACACGCTACCGCCCCAGGCTCAACAGCTACCTGTCCACTGACAACGTGTTCATTTTTATATCTAGTGTATCACTTATTCCCGGCCATTCCGAAACGAATATCCCTAAGCATAACAACATGATAAGAATAGAAATATTGTTACGTGTACATCATGACGAAAGGCTATTTCCGGTCAATTTTAGCCCCTTTATAGCTAACCTAAGCAGAAAGCGAAAACCCGGGTGCGCACCATCCCGGTGCAATGCGCATAGCTTTTAAGCCAAATAGGGGAAAAGTAATGGCAAAGCTCAGGTTAAATACATAGAATCCCCAGCACATTCATAATGTCAGTCATGTCCTATGCTTCAGTTGCTTTACACCACACTGCTTTACCTCATACAGCCACTCATCTGGCTGCGATTGTGGGTGCGCGGTCGTAAAGCTCCCGCATACCGCAAACGCATCGGCGAACGCTACGGTTTCTATAAAAAACCGCTTAAGCCAGGCGGCATCATGCTGCATTCCGTTTCCGTCGGGGAAACGCTCGCGGCCATACCACTGGTCCGGGCCCTGCGCCATCGCTACCCTGAGCTCCCGATTACCGTCACCACTATGACACCAACGGGCTCGGAGCGGGTTATGTCCGCTTTTGGGGAAGACGTTCAGCACGTCTACCTGCCTTACGATTTACCCTGCGCGCTCAACCGCTTCCTGAATAAAGTCGATCCGAAGCTGGTGCTGATTATGGAAACAGAGCTGTGGCCAAACCTGATAGCAGCATTGCACAAACGCTACATTCCATTAGTCATAGCCAACGCCAGGCTTTCTGCTCGCTCCGCTAAAGGTTATGCAAAACTGGGCCAGTTTGTCCGCACGCTGCTGCAGCGCATTACGCTGATTGCTGCGCAGAATGAAGAAGACGGCGAGCGCTTTGTCGCGCTTGGTGCAAAGCGCAGCCAGCTAACGGTAACAGGCAGCCTGAAATTTGATATTTCAGTTACGCCTCAGCTTGCCGCCCGGGCGGTAACGTTACGCCGCCAGTGGGCACCTCATCGCCCGGTTTGGATAGCAACCAGCACGCATGAAGGTGAAGAGAGCATTATTCTTCAGGCCCATCAAACGCTGCTCAAACAATTCCCTAATTTGTTGCTGATTCTCGTGCCACGTCACCCGGAACGCTTCCCGGACGCCGTAAACCTGGTGCGAAATGCCGGATTAAGTTACACAACGCGCTCATCCGGCGAAGTCCCGTCCTCAGGTACTCAGGTTGTTATCGGCGATACGATGGGTGAGTTAATGCTGCTGTACGGCATCGCAGACTTAGCTTTTGTGGGGGGCTCATTAGTAGAAAGAGGCGGCCATAACCCTCTGGAGCCTGCTGCACACGCCATTCCCGTATTGATGGGGCCACACACTTTTAACTTCAAAGATATCTGTGCCCGCCTGTCACAAGCAGACGGCCTGATTACAGTGATCGACGACCAGTCATTAGTAAAAGAGATTGCGTCTTTGCTCACCGATGAAGATTATCGTAACTTCTATGGCCGCCATGCCGTGGAAGTGCTCTATCAGAATCAGGGCGCCTTACAGCGCCTGCTACAGCTGCTGGAACCCTATCTCCCCCCAAAAACACACTAAGGTCTGATATGCAAAAGCGGGCAATCTATCCGGGAACCTTCGATCCCATCACCAACGGCCATCTTGATATCATTACCCGTGCTGCCAGTATGTTTGATCGGGTGATCCTTGCGATTGCTGCCAGCCCCAGCAAAAATGCTTTATTTACGCTGGAAGAGCGTGTTGCTCTGGCACAACAGGCCGTGGCGCATCTTCCCGGCGTTGAGGTGATCGGCTTTAGTGATTTAATGGCAAATTTTGCCCGTAAGCAGCGGGCAAATGTGCTGGTTCGTGGTTTGCGCACCGCCGCTGATTTTGAATATGAGATGCAGCTGGCGCATATGAACCGCCATTTAATGCCGGAGCTGGAAAGCGTATTTCTGATGCCGTCGAAAGAGTGGTCGTTTGTCTCTTCTTCACTGGTAAAAGAAGTGGCCCGCCATCACGGAGACGTCGCCCACTTCCTGCCAGAGCATGTTTGCAAAGCTCTTATCGAACGGCTTAAATAATTACCGCTGGCAGCGACGGCAATAATAAGTGCTGCGCTGCCCGTGCTTACCGGCAACAATCGGCGCACCACATACCCGGCACGGTTCACCTGCCCGACCATAAACTTGCAGTTCCTGCGCAAAGTATCCCGGTTTACCATCAGACTGAAGAAAGTCTTTTAGCGTTGTCCCGCCCTGCTCAATTGAACGCAGCAGTACCGCTTTGATCGTCGCGACTAAAATTTCAGACTCACGTTTCGAGAGTGAATTTGCTGCCCTGTCAGGGTGGATCCCGGCGGCAAACAGCGACTCGCTGGCATAGATATTCCCCACGCCAACCACAAGTTTGTTATCCATTAACCACGGTTTGATCGCCGTTTTCTTTTTCGCCGATTTCTCACGCAGGTAATCAGCGTTAAATTCATCGCTCAGCGGTTCTGGCCCAAGATGAGACAGAACATTACTGCCCTCAAGCTCTTTAGCCCATAACCACGCCCCGAAACGGCGCGGATCTGTATAGCGCAGAACTTTGCCGTTACTCATAACCAGATCAACATGATCGTGCTTCTCTGCGGGAAGCTCGTCCTGAAGGATCCTCAGGCTACCGGACATACCAAGATGGATGATTATCCAGCCGTCCGGCAGTTCCAGCAGTAAATACTTTGCCCGACGCTGTACGCTCAGCACCGGCTTATCGCTCAGGGCATGAATTTCATCGGATACCGGCCAACGCAAACGTGAATTGCGTACCACGGCATGCAAAATCGTTTGGCCGACCAGATGCGGTTCAATACCGCGGCGGCTGGTTTCAACCTCTGGTAATTCAGGCATCGCTCCTCCGGGAAACAGGCATAAAAAAACCCGGCCTGAGCCGGGTTTCTTCAACAAAGTTACCAGAATTATTTAATTTTGGCTTCTTTGTAAATAACGTGCTGACGGACAACTGGATCGAACTTTTTCAGTTCCAGTTTTTCCGGCTTAGTACGCTTGTTCTTCGTGGTGGTATAGAAGTGACCAGTACCAGCAGAAGAAACCAGCTTGATTTTCTCACGAATACCTTTAGCCATGATTTATTTCCTCTAAGTACTTAGTACTTTTCGCCACGGGCACGCAGTTCAGACAGAACTGTATCGATGCCTTTCTTATCAATTACACGCATACCTTTAGCAGATACGCGCAGGGTGACAAAACGCTTCTCGCTCTCAACCCAAAAACGGTGAGAGTGCAGGTTCGGCAGGAAACGGCGTTTA
The DNA here is from genome assembly GCF_000412335.2 of Cedecea davisae DSM 4568. GTDB lineage: Bacteria > Pseudomonadota > Gammaproteobacteria > Enterobacterales > Enterobacteriaceae > Cedecea > Cedecea davisae. Next base: position 4,715,435 of record NZ_KE161030.1, on the reverse strand, counting down.
GTCGCGTTCAGTGCGTGGGAACGGTTATTACCGGTCGCCGGACGCTTGCCAGTAACTTGGCAGACTCGGGACATGTCTATTCTCCAAAAATCAAATTAGCTCGAGCTTCGTATAGGGTTAGGCGCCTCGTCAGGCTGCAAGCCTGGTCCCTGGCGGTTCAATGTGAACCACAGTGCCAGGCGCATAATGCCAAACCCGAGATTCTCAAAGGTGGCGTAGTATACGCTGTGTGAGGCATGTGCTCAAGTCCCGAACAGACAAAGATCCCTATGGATCGCGCTCATTGGCCTAAATCCACCCTCGCTCAGCGAAAGAAACGTACTCTCCATGGCCAATAACCAGATGATCAAGCACCTGAATCTCCATAAACAGGCAGACTTTAACGATACGCTCTGTTATGGCCCGGTCGGCTTTGCTCGGCTCAGCCTTACCTGAAGGGTGGTTGTGCGCCAGTATAATAGCTGCGGCGTTACATTTCATCGCTTCGCGCACAATTTGTCGCGGATGAACCTCAACGTGCCCCAGCGTACCGGCAAAAAGGCGCTCACATTTGATGGCCTGATGCTGATTATTCAGAAACAACACCAGAAAAACCTCTCGTTCTTCGGTCATTATCTGGCTTTGGATGTATTCGCGCACCTTCCCAGGGTTGAGCAGAGAAAGCTCACTCACTCCCTGAGAAGAGTAATAGCGCCTTGCCAGCTCGGCTATTGCATTCAGTTGGGTATATTTTGCAACACCGATTCCGTTCACTTTTTCGAAATGAGAAAAGTCGGCTGACAGTAGGCGATGCAGTGAACCAAACTCACGCAATAACATGTTGGCAAAAACCAGAACGTGCATCCCCCGGCACCCGGTTCGTAAAAATAGCGCCAACAGTTCGGTATCGGTTAGCGAACTGACGCCAAACTTCAGCAACTTTTCACGCGGCAACGTCGATTTTTCAATAGCATTATTCCCTTTCATGGCATCCCCTCCTGGCTTACCCACGCTATAGTGCGACGTTTTTTCTTATCGGGCGATTCCGGATTACTGTCTTGCGTAATGCCTCGCAAACAGCAAAAAGTCCCCTGCCGGGGATTGTGATAAAATAGCCTCCTGACTGTGACTTCCAACGGATAAAAATCATGATGGGGCTTTCCGGCAAGAAAATTGTTCTTGGTGTCAGCGGCGGTATTGCTGCTTACAAAACACCTGAGCTGGTGCGTCGTCTGCGCGATCGCGGAGCGGATGTACGAGTGGTAATGACCGAGGCGGCGAAGGCCTTTATCACACCATTAAGCTTACAGGCCGTCTCCGGGTATCCGGTGTCGGACAGCCTGCTTGACCCGGCTGCCGAAGCGGCAATGGGCCACATCGAACTGGGAAAATGGGCTGATTTAGTCATTATTGCTCCCGCCACCGCAGACCTGATTGCCCGCATCGCAGCAGGGATGGCAAACGACCTGGTCAGCACCATCTGCCTTGCTACTGCGGCACCGGTTGCGGTCGTTCCCGCCATGAACCAGCAAATGTACCGGGCAGCGGCAACCCAACATAATCTTGGCGTACTCGGCTCTCGTGGCCTGCTGATTTGGGGGCCGGATAGCGGCAGCCAGGCGTGCGGCGACATCGGCCCGGGGCGTATGCTGGACCCGTTAATACTCGTCGACATGGCAGTGGAGCATTTCTCGGTAGTCAAAGATCTGCAACATCTGAACGTCATGATTACCGCCGGCCCCACTCGCGAGCGGTTGGATCCCGTTCGGTACATTACCAATGACAGCTCCGGTAAAATGGGCTTTGCTATCGCCGCAGCCGCAGCCGCCCGCGGAGCAAACGTGACTTTAGTTGCCGGGCCGGTAACTTTGCCAACGCCTGCCGGGGTAAATCGGGTAGATGTAACAACCGCGCTGGAAATGAACGAAGCCGTACAACGGCAGGCCACAAGCCAGCAGATTTTTATCGGCTGTGCGGCCGTTGCCGATTATAGGGCAGCCACCGTTGCTGACGAGAAAATCAAAAAGCAAGGTGATGAAATTACTCTAAAAATGGTGAAAAACCCGGATGTGGTTGCCGGCGTTGCCGCACTTTCAGAAGGTCGCCCCTATGTTGTAGGGTTTGCCGCCGAAACAAATAATGTGGAAGAATACGCCCGGAAAAAGCGCGCTGCTAAAAACCTCGACCTGATCTGTGCTAATGACGTATCTAAGCAAAATCAGGGGTTTAACAGCGACAGCAATGCATTACACCTTTTCTGGCAGGATGGAGATAAAGTCTTACCGCTTGAGCGTAAAGAGCTCCTTGGCCACCTTTTACTGGACGAGATCGTTACCCGCTATGATGAAAAAAATCGACGTTAAAATTCTGGACCCGCGCGTTGGCCAACAATTTCCGCTGCCGACCTACGCCACCTCCGGTTCAGCCGGTCTTGACCTGCGCGCCTGTTTAGATGACGCCGTAGAGTTGGCTCCAGGTGCCACAACGCTGCTGCCTACCGGCCTGGCTATTCACATTGCCGATGCATCCCTGGCGGCGGTGATTCTCCCGCGTTCAGGCCTGGGTCATAAACATGGCGTTGTGCTGGGCAACCTGGTGGGTTTAATCGACTCCGATTATCAGGGGCAGTTGATGGTTTCCGTGTGGAACCGTGGCCAGAACAGCTTCACCATCCAGCCTGGCGAGCGCATCGCGCAAATGGTCTTTGTACCTGTGGTACAGGCAGAATTTAATCTGGTCGAAGATTTTGATGCCAGCGACCGTGGCGAAGGCGGCTTTGGCCATTCTGGCCGCCAGTAATACCGTTTTATAAACGTAACCCTACCGCGTAGATAACGTTATAACAGACCGCAAACCAGGCGTTTGCGGGCGCGGTGCGGTGCTTGCCTGACAAGGTAATTTTCAGGGGTATTTTAGAACATGGCAGAAAAACAGACCGCGAAAAGGAATCGTCGCGAGGAAATACTTCAGTCTCTGGCCCAAATGCTTGAATCCAGCGACGGCAGCCAGCGCATTACCACCGCGAAACTTGCGGCAACGGTTGGCGTGTCCGAAGCGGCGCTCTATCGGCATTTTCCCAGCAAGATGAAAATGTTCGATAGCCTGATTGAGTTTATCGAAGACAGCCTGATTACCCGCATTAACCTGATTTTGAAAGATGAGAAAGATACGCTGGCTCGCCTGCGGCTGATCGTTCTGCTGGTGCTGGGTTTTGGTGAACGTAACCCGGGGTTAACCCGCATTCTTACCGGCCATGCGCTGATGTTTGAACAAGATCGCCTGCAGGACCGCATCAATCAGCTATTTGAGCGTATTGAGGTTCAGCTGCGTCAGGTAATGCGCGAAAAGAAAATGCGTGAGGGCGAAGGGTTTACTACCGATGAAGCCCTGCTGGCAAGCCAGCTACTGGCTTTCTGTGAAGGGATGCTTTCGCGTTTTGTTCGCAGCGACTTCCGCTATCTGCCCACGGATGATTTCGATACCCGCTGGCCGCTGATTGCCGCACAGCTGTACTAAGAAAAGGGCCTGATGGCCCTTTTCTTTTCTGGCTTATACGCCGTACTCTTCGCGATACTTACGCACCGCAGCAAGTTTGTCGGCCATTTCTGGTTTCTCTTCCAGATAGGCAATCAGGTCCTTCAAAGTGATGATAGAGATGACCTGGCATTTATAATCACGCTCAACCTCCTGAATTGCAGAAATATCAGCGCGCCCGCGTTCTTGCCTGTCGAGAGAAATCAAAACACCCGCAAGGCTGGCACCGTTAGCGGCAATGATTTCCATCGACTCACGAATGGCCGTTCCGGCGGTTATCACGTCATCCACCAGCATTACACGCCCCTGCAGCGGGCTACCGACCAGATTGCCACCCTCGCCGTGATCTTTCGCTTCTTTACGGTTGAAGCAATAAGGCACATCCCGTTCATGATGCTCGGCCAGCGCAACCGCGGTGGTTGTCGCGATAGGGATGCCCTTATAGGCCGGGCCAAACAGCAGGTCGAAGTCGATACCGGAATCCATCAGCGCGGCGGCATAAAAACGCCCCAGTAACGCCAGATCGCGCCCGGTATTAAACAGCCCGGCGTTGAAGAAATAGGGGCTGGTACGCCCGGATTTCAGCGTAAATTCGCCAAACTTGAGTACCTGTTTGTTAAGCGCAAACTCAATAAACTGGCGCTGATACGGTTTCATGGATTCGCTCCTTAGCGTTGTTACACGGACATAAAAAAAGCGACTTCTCAGTCGCTTTTTAAAAATTAATTTTCTAACGCCGCCTTCTGCGACGCGATAATGGAATCAATTCCCCCTCGGGCCAGTGCTAGCAGCGCCAGTAGCTCTTCATGGGAGAACGGCTCGCCTTCAGCGGTGCCCTGCACTTCAATCATGCGTCCATCTTCCATCATCACTACGTTCATATCGGTTTCAGCCGAGGAGTCTTCGACATACTCCAGATCGCAAAGCGCTTCACCCTTGACGATGCCGACGGAAACCGCCGCCACCATTCCCTTCATTGGGTTAGTTTTCAGCTTACCGGCAGCCACAAGGCCGTTCAGCGCATCGGCCAGCGCCACGCAGGCACCGGTGATAGAAGCAGTGCGGGTGCCACCATCGGCCTGCAGGACGTCGCAGTCCAGAGTGATGGTGAATTCACCCAGCGCCTTTAAATCTACCGCCGCGCGCAGAGAACGGGCGATCAGACGCTGAATTTCAAGGGTACGGCCGCCCTGCTTGCCTTTTGCAGCTTCACGCGCATTACGGCTATGAGTTGCACGCGGCAGCATGCCGTATTCGGCGGTGATCCAGCCCTGGCCCTGACCTTTCAGGAAGCGAGGAACGCCTTCTTCAAGGGTGGCGGTGCAAAGCACTTTGGTATCACCAAACTCGACAAGCACGGAACCTTCTGCGTGTTTAGTGTAATGGCGGGTCAGGGTAACTGGGCGCACTTGTTCGGCGCTACGACCTGATGGACGCATGGGCTTATCTCCGGCTAAAACGAATGTGGCTGCGCATTATACGGACTTCAGGCGCTTATTCCTATCCTGCAAGACCCCTGATGGCTATAATCCCCTCATACATTAGCTGAAAACGGGTACCTGCTATGATCCGCAGTATGACCGCCTACGCCCGGCGTGAAGTAAAAGGTGAATGGGGCTCAGCCTCCTGGGAATTACGCTCGGTTAACCAGCGCTATCTCGAAACTTACATCCGCATGCCGGAACAGTTCCGCAGCCTTGAGCCTGTAGCGCGCGAACGCATCCGCAATCGACTGACTCGCGGCAAAATCGAGTGCAACCTGCGCTTCGAACCAGACTCCCGCTCGCAAGGCGCTTTGCTCCTTAATGAAAAACTGGCTAAGCAGCTGGTTGACGCCGCTAACTGGGTCAAAATGCAGAGTGACGAAGGGGAAATAAATCCGGTTGATATTCTGCGCTGGCCCGGCGTAATGTCCGCTCAGGAGCAGGACCTGGACGCTATCGCCGCGGAGATCCTTGCCGCACTGGATGGCGCACTGGATGATTTTATTGTTGCCCGCGAAACTGAAGGCCACGCATTAAAAGCGCTTATCGAGCAACGCCTCGAAGGCGTCAGCGCCGAAGTGGTGAAAGTACGAGCGCAAATGCCAGAAGTGGTTAAATGGCAGCGTGAGCGCCTGGTCAGCAAGCTGGAAGAAGCCGAAGTACAGCTTGAAAATAGCCGCCTTGAGCAAGAGTTGGTGTTGATGGCACAGCGAATCGACGTCGCTGAAGAGCTTGACCGCCTGGAAGCTCACGTTAAAGAGACCTATAACATCCTGAAGAAAAAAGAAGCCGTTGGCCGTCGCCTCGACTTTATGATGCAGGAGTTCAACCGCGAGTCGAACACGCTGGCCTCCAAATCGATAAACTCAGATGTCACCACCTCAGCCATCGAGCTGAAAGTCTTGATCGAGCAAATGCGCGAGCAGATTCAGAACATCGAGTGATACCGCGAGGCCCTGATTTATGGGCCTCTCAACTTTCTCAGCGCGTCGCCAGAAGCTGTTCCGCCGTAATTAAACCCATCTTTTCCAGCTGAATAGCGACCGCTCGCGCCGAGCGACCGAACTGCTGACTTAATGCATTTATGTCTTCATTTTGCCGATACTTCACGTCCAGCAATACTTTCTCATCGGCAGCCCAGGGAAAATAAGCTTTAGCCGGCCTGCCTTCAGCAATATTCTTTCGCTGCCGTTCTTCGGGAGTGAGTTTGATCTGTTTCTGCTTCTCCGGCCTCTCCGCCAGCTCCTCAGAAAGTGCAAACAGCATTCTTATCGCATCGGGTTGATTCGCCAGCGAACCGGATGCCAGCAGCTCTCCTGTTTCAGGATTGATACCTTTCGCTAACGCCCTGAGCACCGCAGAGACAGTTTTCATCGTCAGCCCCTCCGATTACCGATAGTTCTACTAATCCATTTTTTAAATATTAATTTCATAGATAACCCTCTATTTGAGGATAAAATAATATTTTCGCATAAATAAAACTAATCAATACAGATTCAATTTAGAAAATCTCAATCGTGACACAACGCACAAAACGCTACCCTCGGAGCAACTTCTGAGGGGACATTCATGCTGCTACACATCCTTTATCTTATCGGTATCACGGCGGAAGCTATGACAGGTGCACTGGCCGCCGGCCGTCGCCGCATGGATACCTTTGGCGTCATCATTATCGCCACCGCAACCGCTCTCGGCGGCGGCTCTGTACGCGATATTCTGCTGGGCCATTACCCTCTCGGCTGGGTCAAACACCCTGAGTATGTTGTTATCGTGGCTATTGCCGCGGTGCTCACCACCATCATGGCGCCGGTTATGCCGCACCTGCGTAAGCTGTTTTTAGTTCTTGATGCGCTGGGGCTGGTTGTTTTTTCCATCATTGGCGCACAGGTCGCCCTTGATATGGGTGAAGGCCCAATCATTGCGACTATTGCGGCAGTGGTCACGGGCGTATTTGGCGGCGTACTGCGCGATATGTTCTGCAAACGTATTCCTCTGGTCTTCCAGAAAGAGCTGTACGCTGGCATCGCCTTTGCCTCAGCGGTGCTTTACATCGCACTCCAGCACTATGTCAGCAGCCACGATATTGTGGTGATAGCAACCCTGCTCTTCGGTTTCACTACGCGCCTGCTGGCGCTTCGCCTGCGGCTTGGCCTGCCCGTTTTTCATTACAAACATGCCGATCACTGAGGGCTAAAGCCGCCGATCTTTTGCTGCCCCAGGAAAATCGCCAGGGCAGCAACCTGAGGATGCTTCATAAAATCTATAAGTTGCCTTGCCCGGGTAGCGCCTACGCCCGGCAGGCGACACCAGCCGGTTTCGTCCCGGCGTAACAATTGTTGCCAGCTCTTCTCTTTAATTTCATTCAGGGCCTTTGCCGGTAAAGGCATTCCCATCGCCTGTATCCAGCGGATAAACGGCTGCTGTCTTGCTAAAGAAAATCGGTGCCACAGCAATTCAGATTTTTTTGCCGTTAACCCCGGTAGCCCCAACAACGCCTCCCGGCTCAGCGCCAGCCATGAAAAAATATGCTGCAAGCGCGTGTCCGTCAGCAACTGCCGCCAGCTGCTTTGGCTAACCCCGGGCAAGTCGAGTAGCGATTTTTGGCTCAGCCACGTAAGTCGCGCAAGAAACTGCTCGTGGCACTCTACTGATGCGAAAAGGCAGCTCACTGCACTAGCCTGAGCACCAGGCGGCTTGGGTTTATCCCGCTGACCAACGCGCCAGACAACCTTCTCCAGCCGGGGAATACCCTGCCCCGCAAGGCTGATTTTCACTCTATCACCAGCGACCACATCCCACTCCCGCCAGCTCTTCACTGAGCCAATATTCACCCGCCTGACGTGTTTGTCGTCCAGCTGTGTCTCTTCAAGTTCAAGCACCACCGCTATTTTCCCTGTCCTGCCAACGGTGAAATGGACTTTTCTGACGCCGGTGAGCTGCTCCGCCGGGGCAAACTTCCACGCCACCACCCACTCACCCTCGCCGGGGCGCCAAAACTTCGCCTGCGGTTCACGCGCCTGCCGAATAACGATGCCATCGGTAACAAAGGGCAAAGGCTGGCGAAACCAGCTATCACGCAGAAGAGCAATTTCTCCAACGTTAGAGACCGGCTTCGTCCAGGCCGCAGTAAGCGAAAATCCGGCCTGTTTCAATAGCTCAGTCTTTTTAATCATATTTTCAGGGCCATCCGGCCACGCCCAGATAAAAACGCCCCATGCGTCGCTATCGGTAATTGGACCGATACGCAGCATTTCACCCGCTACCTTCGCTCTGGCATTAACTCCGCCCATGTTGCTTTGAATATGGCCGCTGCGTTTAAGGAACAATTCTCCTTGCAGCACGCTATTTGCAAGCGAAGCAGGGACCTGGCGAGGAATTGCTGCTATCCCGGTAGCCTTATGAGTCCAGTCCTCCCCTTTTAGCCCATCGCCGCGACTGAGCATTTTTTCCAGCCTGCCGTTACGGTACACAAGCGTTATCGCAACACCGTCGACTTTTGGCTGCACCCATAAGTCGTTCCGCCCCCTCATCCACAGAGCGACAGCCTGCTTATCTCGCAGCTTTTTCACTCCAGTGTGGGCGACCGGGTGGGACAAGCGCCCGGCAGCCCCAAGCCGAACAGGGTGAGCCTGCTGTCCCGACCCCACGCAGCCCCGCCAGGCCGCCAGCGTTTCCAGCAGGCTATCGTAGACCGCATCGCTAACCAGGCTCTTTCCTTGTTGATAGTAGGCTTCATCCCAGGCAGAGACCTGCTGAGCCAGCTTTTCAATCTCCTGCCTGGTTCTGACTTCCTGCCATGCCGGACAGGACGCTGAGGCCGAAGCCTGGCCTGCCAGTAACACTAAGATAAACGCCCCTATTATTGTTCTCATATTGCCTCCGTAACTGCCTGAACGGAGATATAGCCGGATTGATGACCGGTCACTAACGAGGAATCTCATTTATGAGGCTGTGCTTCCTGAAAACCTGAGGCGTTGCAGAAAATGAAGCAAATAAAAGGGAAACATCACGTAAAGCGCGAGAAAAACCACAGTAGCCGATCACAAAATCTTCGTCGCGCGGCGGCGGTGTGTATAATATGCCGGTAGACGCTCTTCCTTTTATGCATACCGACTAAGTTAGAACTCATGGCTCAAGGCACGCTTTATATTGTTTCCGCTCCAAGTGGCGCGGGTAAATCCAGCCTCATCCAGGCTTTGTTAAAGACACAACCGCTGTACGACACGCAGGTTTCCATCTCTCATACCACTCGCGGTATGCGCCCGGGTGAAAACCACGGCGAACACTATTTCTTTGTGGCTAAAGATGAATTCCGGCAGATGATTGCTGAAGATGCTTTCCTCGAACATGCGGAAGTATTTGGCAACTATTACGGTACTTCACGCCGCGCAATTGAAGACGTGCTGGCGACGGGCGTGGATGTGTTTCTGGATATCGACTGGCAGGGCGCACAGCAGATTCGTCAGAAAATGCCTCAGGCCCGCAGCATCTTTATTCTGCCACCGTCAAAAGACGAGCTGGACAGACGCCTGCGCGGCCGCGGTCAGGACAGCGAAGAAGTGATTGCAAAACGCATGGAACAAGCCGTTGCGGAAATGAGTCACTATGCGGAGTATGATTACCTCATCGTTAATGATGATTTTGATACCGCGCTGTCTGATTTAAAGATAATCATTCGTGCCGAGCGTCTACGAATGGGTCGCCAAAAGATGCGACATGACGCTTTAATCAGCAAACTATTGGCAGACTGACACCAGTTTCAGTATCATGCCCAGTCATTTCTTCACCTGTGGAGCATTTTAATTATGGCACGCGTAACCGTTCAGGACGCAGTAGAGAAAATTGGTAACCGTTTTGACCTGGTACTTGTCGCCGCGCGTCGCGCTCGTCAGATGCAGGTTGGCGGTAAAGATCCGCTTGTACCGGAAGAAAACGACAAAACGACCGTTATCGCACTGCGCGAAATCGAAGAAGGGTTGATAACCAACCAGATCCTCGATGTGCGTGAGCGCCAGGAACAGCAAGAGCAGGAAGCCGCAGAACTGCAGGCCGTTACTGCTATTGCTGAAGGTCGTCGTTAATTAGCCCGCGGGTAGCCCTTGTATCTGTTTGAGAGCCTGAATCAGCTGATTCAAAACTATCTGCCCGAGGAGCAAATCAAGCGCCTTCGGCAGGCATACCTTGTCGCGCGTGATGCTCACGAGGGACAAACTCGTTCAAGCGGTGAACCCTATATCACCCATCCGGTAGCCGTCGCCTGCATTCTGGCCGAGATGAAACTCGACCATGAAACGCTAATGGCGGCGCTGCTGCATGATGTGATTGAAGACACCCCTGCCACCTACCAGGATATGGAACAACTGTTTGGCAAAAGCGTTGCCGAGCTGGTGGAAGGGGTCTCTAAGCTAGACAAACTGAAGTTCCGCGATAAGAAAGAGGCGCAGGCCGAAAACTTCCGCAAAATGATCATGGCGATGGTGCAGGACATCCGCGTCATCTTGATCAAGCTCGCAGACCGCACCCACAATATGCGAACCCTGGGTTCACTGCGCCCGGACAAGCGCCGCCGCATTGCCCGTGAAACCCTCGAAATCTACAGCCCGCTGGCCCACCGCCTTGGTATTCATCATCTGAAAACCGAACTGGAAGAGCTAGGCTTTGAAGCGCTTTACCCGAACCGTTACCGCGTAATTAAAGAAGTGGTAAAAGCGGCGCGCGGTAACCGCAAAGAGATGATTCAAAAAATCCTCTCAGAAATCGACGGACGTTTGCAGGAAGCCGGTATTCCATGCCGCGTCAGCGGTCGCGAAAAACACCTTTACTCCATTTACTGCAAGATGACGCTCAAAGAGCAGCGTTTCCATTCAATTATGGACATCTACGCTTTCCGCGTAATCGTTCACGATATGGATACCTGTTACCGCGTACTCGGGCAGATGCACAGCCTCTATAAACCACGTCCAGGCCGGGTTAAGGACTATATTGCCATTCCAAAAGCGAACGGCTATCAGTCCCTGCACACTTCAATGATCGGGCCACACGGCGTGCCGGTTGAAGTGCAAATCCGTACCGAAGATATGGATCAGATGGCGGAAATGGGGGTTGCTGCGCACTGGGCTTACAAAGAGCAGGGCGAAAGCAGCACAACCGCACAAATCCGCGCCCAGCGCTGGATGCAAAGCCTGCTGGAGCTTCAGCAAAGCGCAGGCAGCTCGTTTGAATTTATCGAGAGCGTAAAATCCGATCTGTTCCCGGATGAGATTTACGTTTTCACCCCGGAAGGCCGCATCGTGGAGCTGCCTGCGGGCGCAACGCCGGTGGATTTTGCCTATGCGGTTCATACCGACATCGGCCATGCCTGCGTAGGCGCACGCGTAGACCGCCAGCCTTATCCGCTGTCACAGTCGCTGACCAGCGGCCAGACTATCGAAATCATTACCGCGCCGGGCGCACGCCCGAATGCCGCGTGGCTCAATTTTGTCGTCAGCTCCAAAGCACGCGCCAAAATTCGCCAGATGCTGAAAAACCTCAAGCGCGACGACTCCGTCAGCCTTGGGCGTCGCCTGCTCAACCATGCGCTGGGCGGTAGCCGCAAGCTTGCCGAGATCCCGGCCGAGAACGTTCAGCGCGAGCTGGAACGCATGAAGCTGGCCTCTCTTGACGACCTGCTGGCAGAAATCGGCCTCGGCAACGCGATGAGCGTGGTGGTGGCAAAAAACCTTCAGGGCGAAGCTCCGGTCACCTCACAACCCGGCTCGGCGACGACGTCAACCCACAGCAACTTGCCAATCAAAGGCGCTGATGGCGTACTGATTACCTTCGCCAAGTGCTGTCGCCCTATCCCGGGAGATCCTATCGTTGCTCACGTCAGCCCTGGAAAAGGGTTGGTTATCCACCATGAGTCCTGTCGAAATATTCGTGGCTACCAGAAAGAGCCTGAGAAGTTTATGGCGGTAGAGTGGGATAAAGAGACCGAGCAGGAATTCATTACCGAGATCAAGGTGGACATGTTCAACCACCAGGGCGCGCTGGCCAACCTGACTGCGGCTATCAACACCGCGAGTTCTAATATTCAGAGCCTGAATACCGAAGAGAAAGACGGCCGCGTTTACAGCGCCTTTATTCGACTGACCGCCCGGGACCGCGTCCATCTGGCAAACATCATGCGCAAGATCCGCGTGATGCCGGATGTGATTAAAGTTACCCGCAACAGAAACTAGTGTTATGAATCCTCAACGTTATGCGCGTATTTGCGAGATGCTCGCCAGACGCCAGCCTGACCTGACCGTTTGCATGGAGCAGGTGCACAAGCCCCATAACGTCTCCGCAATAATTCGTACCGCCGATGCCGTCGGCGTGCATGAAGTGCACGCGGTCTGGCCGGGAAGCCGTATGCGCACCATGGCCTCTTCGGCCGCGGGCAGCAACTCGTGGGTAGAAGTGAAAACCCACGCCACCATCGGCGAAGCCGTTAGCCAGCTAAAAAGCAGCGGTATGCAAATTCTGGCAACCAACCTTTCCGACAAAGCCGTAGATTTCCGCGAGATAGACTATACGCGCCCAACCTGCATTCTGATGGGCCAGGAAAAAACCGGTATTACCGCAGAAGCGCTGGCTCTCGCAGACCAGGACATCATTATTCCGATGACGGGCATGGTGCAGTCGCTCAACGTCTCCGTCGCTTCCGCGCTGATTCTTTATGAAGCCCAGCGCCAGCGTCAGAACGCGGGCATGTACCAACGCGAAAATAGCGCACTGCCGGAAGCCGAGCAGCAAAGGCTGTTATTTGAAGGCGGCTACCCGGTGCTGGCGAATGTGTCCCGCCGCAAAGGCCTGCCTTACCCACATGTGAATCAGCAAGGTGAGATAGAAGCTGATGCCGCATGGTGGGCAACGATGCAGTCCGCGGAGTAAGCCATGAAAGGCCGCCTGCTGGATGCCATACCGTTAAGCACGCTTGCCGGAGTGGGTGCCAGCCAGAGCGGAAAGCTGGCCAAAATTGGCCTGCACACCCTCCAGGATCTGCTGCTTCATCTGCCTCTGCGTTACGAAGACCGCACCCATCTTTATTCGATTAACGACCTGCTACCCGGCGTTTACGCCACGGTGGAAGGCGAAGTGCTGAACTGCAATATCACTTTCGGCGGCCGCCGCATGATGACCTGCCAGATAAGCGACGGCACCGGCATACTGACGATGCGTTTCTTCAACTTCAACGCGGCGATGAAAAATAGCCTTGCCACCGGCAAGCGCGTGCTTGCTTACGGCGAAGCTAAACGCGGTAAATATGGCGCAGAGATGATCCACCCGGAATACCGTATTCAGGGCGACCTGAGCACTCCTGAGCTACAGGAAACGCTAACCCCTGTTTACCCGACAACCGAAGGTATTCGCCAGGCCACGCTGCGTAAGCTAACCGATCAGGCGCTTGAGTTACTGGATACCTGCGCCATTGCCGAACTGCTGCCGACCGAGCTAAGTCAGGGCATGATTAGCCTGCCGGAAGCTCTGCGTACTTTGCATCGCCCCCCGCCGGACATGAAGCTTGCCGACCTCGAAACCGGTAAACACCCTGCTCAGCAGCGCCTCATTCTGGAAGAGCTGCTCGCCCATAACCTGAGTATGCTCGCTCTGCGTGCCGGAGCGCAGCGCTACCATGCTCTGCCGCTAACCCATCACGACGAGCTAAAAAATAGGCTGCTGGCGGCGCTGCCGTTTAAACCAACCGGGGCACAGGCACGCGTAGTCGCTGAGATAGAGCAGGATTTAGCGAAGGACGTGCCGATGATGCGCCTGGTACAGGGTGATGTTGGCTCAGGCAAAACGCTGGTTGCCGCGCTTGCCGCGCTGCGGGCTATTGCGCACGGCAAACAAGTTGGCCTGATGGCCCCCACCGAACTGCTGGCAGAGCAGCACGCCAATAACTTCCGCCAGTGGTTTGCTCCGTTGGGCATAGAAGTGGGCTGGCTGGCCGGGAAGCAGAAAGGTAAAGCGAGGATTGCGCAACAGGAAGCCATTGCCAGCGGCCAGGTTTCTATGGTGGTGGGTACTCACGCTATTTTCCAGGAACAGGTGCAGTTTTCCGGGCTGGCGCTGGTTATCATTGATGAACAGCACCGCTTTGGCGTTCACCAGCGCCTTGCGTTGTGGGAAAAAGGCCAGATACAGGGCTTCCACCCTCATCAGCTGATCATGACCGCCACGCCTATCCCACGCACCCTGGCGATGACCGCATACGCCGATCTTGATACCTCGGTTATTGACGAGCTGCCGCCGGGCCGCACGCCGGTTACCACGGTGGCAATAGCCGATACGCGCCGCAATGAAATTATCGAACGAGTGCGCAGCGCCTGCCGCGATGAAGGCCGCCAGGCCTACTGGGTTTGTACCCTGATAGAAGAGTCGGAGCTACTGGAAGCCCAGGCGGCAGAAGTGACGTGGGAAGAGCTAAAAGACGCATTGCCGGAGCTTAACGTCGGCCTGGTGCACGGCCGCATGAAGCCGCAGGAGAAGCAGGCGGTTATGCAGGCCTTTAAGCAGGGCGAACTGCATCTCCTGGTTGCGACGACGGTCATCGAAGTCGGCGTGGACGTGCCCAATGCTAGCCTGATGATCATCGAAAACCCGGAGCGCTTAGGCCTTGCGCAACTCCACCAGCTTCGCGGCCGCGTTGGCCGCGGTGCGGTAGCATCCCACTGCGTACTGCTTTATAAATCGCCGCTGTCGAAAACCGCCCAGCTGCGCCTGCAGGTGCTAAGGGACAGTAATGACGGCTTCGTTATCGCTCAGAAAGATCTCGAAATCCGCGGTCCTGGCGAGCTGCTCGGCACCCGCCAGACCGGTACCGCTGAGTTCAAAGTTGCCGACCTGCTGCGGGACCAGGGGATGATCCCGCAGGTTCAGCGCCTGGCGCGCCATATTCATGAGCGCTATCCCGAGCAGGCTCTGGCGCTCATCGAGCGATGGATGCCGGAAACCGAGCGTTATTCAAACGCTTAGCCAAACAGCGGCAGCATCAGGAACAGCTTGATAACGACCGCGTTTACAATATCGATAAAGAACGCCCCGACCATCGGCACCACCAGAAACGCCATATGTGAAGGGCCAAAACGCTCGGTAATAGCCTGCATGTTAGCAATCGCCGTTGGCGTTGCGCCCATACCAAATCCGCAATGCCCCGCAGCCAGCACCGCCGCATCGTAGTTTTTGCCCATCAAACGCCAGGTGACAAAGATGGCATACAGCGCCATAAACAGCGTTTGTACCGCCAGAATGGCCAGCATCGGCAGCGCGAGGGAAGCCAGCTCCCAGAGCTTGAGGCTCATCAACGCCATCGCCAGGAACAGCGACAGGCTGACGTTGCCGAGTACCGAAACCGCACGTTCGAATACACGATAAAAGCCCATAATTGCCAGCGCATTGCTGAGGATCACGCCGACAAACAGCACGCAGACAAACGTCGGCAGCTCAAACGCCGTACCTTGCAAAAGCCCGGCCACGACACGCCCTGCCGTCAGGCATATGGCTATCAGGGCGATGGTTTCTATCAGCACCAGGGAAGTTATCACGCGGCCAACGTCAGGCTTTTCAAAAGCCCCCGGGATCTCATTGTCTTCCGGCGCGCCGTTTGGCGTTGAGGAGTGCTTAACCAAATAGCGGGCAACCGGGCCGCCGATTAAACCGCCCAGAACCAGACCAAAGGTTGCACAGGCCATGGCCACTTCCGTCGCATTCTGGAAGCCATAGCGCTCGGTGAACAGCTTGCTCCATGCCGCCCCCGTACCGTGGCCGCCGGAAAGCGTAATCGAACCGGCAAGCAGTCCCATCAACGGATCTAATCCCAACATGCTTGCCATACCGATACCGATGGCGTTTTGCATCACCAGCAGCCCGACGACGACAAACAGGAAAATTCCCACCACTCTTCCGCCCTTGCGCAAACTGGCGATATTAGCGTTAAGCCCGATAGTGGCGAAGAATGCGAGCATCAGGGGGTCTCTGAGGCTCATATCAAACTCAATTTCCCAGCCCATGCTTTTTTTCAGCACCAGCAGCGCAACGGCTATCAGCAAGCCACCGGCGACCGGCTCAGGAATGGTGTACTTCTTTAGAAAGGGGACCGAATGGACCATTTTTCGCCCCAGCAGTAAAACAAGCGTGGCGGCGACCAGAGTAGAAAGCGTATCAAGATGAAACATTGCAGTGCTCCTTTTTGCGCATGCCTGACAGCGCGCTTGATTATCCTTTGCTGTTATTTCCCCTCTTTGGGAAATCAGCTGCCATATTTTAACCAAAAACAGGGTGAAAGTTATAACTAACGGCAGAGTTATGAAATTTCACTCTTATTGACTTTTACTGGCAATCGTTTGCTTTTGCCGCCCAGTCCGTTAAAATCAGCGCTTTTCCAGCCACGAGATAACCTCTGATGTCCGTAAATGCCGTCGAGTCAGAAAATGCGCAACCGGTTGCGCAGACTCATCCGAGCGAACTGATCTATCGCCTTGAAGACCGCCCGCCGCTTCCGCAAACGCTTTTCGCCGCCTGTCAGCACCTGCTGGCCATGTTTGTCGCGGTTATCACTCCGGCGCTGCTGATTTGCCAGGCATTAGGATTACCGGCATCAGACACTCAGCACATCATCAGTATGTCGCTGTTCGCCTCCGGCGTAGCCTCAATTATTCAAATCAAAGCCTGGGGGCCGGTTGGCTCTGGCCTGCTGTCGATTCAGGGAACCAGCTTTAACTTTGTTTCACCGCTGATTATGGGCGGTATGGCGCTGAAAAACGGCGGTGCCGACGTGCCGACAATGATGGCCGCGCTGTTCGGTACTTTGATGCTCGCCAGCTGCACGGAAATGGTTATTTCCCGCGTATTGCATCTCGCCCGCCGCATCATTACCCCGCTGGTTTCCGGCGTGGTGGTCATGATTATCGGCCTGTCGCTGATTCAGGTCGGGCTGACCTCCATCGGCGGTGGCTATGGTGCGATGGCCGATCACTCTTTTGGCGCGCCTAAAAACCTGCTGCTGGCCGGAGCCGTGCTGTTGGTCATCATTCTGCTTAACCGCCAGCGTAACCCTTACCTGCGCGTAGCCTCGCTGGTTATCGCGATGGCCGTCGGCTATCTGCTGGCCTGGGCACTCGACATGCTGCCTGCCAGCACCGCACCGACCAATACCAGCCTGATTACGGTTCCAACGCCGCTGTATTACGGCCTGGGCATTGACTGGAGCCTGCTTATCCCGCTGATGCTGGTATTTATGGTGACTTCGCTGGAAACCATCGGCGATATTACCGCCACCTCAGACGTTTCAGAGCAGCCGGTTTCCGGCCCGTTGTATATGAAACGCCTCAAGGGCGGCGTGCTGGCAAATGGCCTGAACTCCTGCGTTTCGGCGGTGTTCAACACCTTCCCCAACTCCTGCTTCGGCCAGAACAACGGCGTGATTCAGTTGACCGGCGTAGCCAGCCGCTACGTGGGCTTTGTGGTGGCGCTGATGCTGATTGTGCTCGGCCTGTTCCCGGCGGTAAGCGGCTTCGTGCAGCATATCCCTGAGCCGGTGCTCGGCGGCGCAACTATCGTCATGTTCGGGACTATCGCCGCCTCCGGCGTGCGCATCGTCTCCCGCGAGCCGTTAAACCGCCGCGCTATTATGATAATTGCCCTGTCTCTCGCCGTAGGTCTTGGCGTATCACAGCAGCCGCTGATTTTGCAGTTCGCGCCTGACTGGATGAAAACTCTGCTCTCTTCAGGTATCGCCGCCGGCGGTATTACGGCCATCGTTCTGAACCTGATTTTCCCGCCTGAAAAAGAGTAATATCCTCACGCGCCGGCGATCTTTTTGCCGGCGCGAAACCCCCTCTGACAATCCCTTCCTTGAGCTAAAGCGGTAAATGGGGCATAACACCCTTACCGAAACTTCATGGGACGGAAGACAATGAAATTTCTCGGAAAGCTAATTCTTGCTCTGCTCGGCCTGGTGATTCTGGCGCTGGTCGCCTTTTATATTTTGTTGCAGACCCGCTGGGGCGCGAGCCAAATCAGCAGTTGGGTGAATGAAAAGAGCCAGTATCACCTCTCGTTTAATGAGATGGAGCACAGCTGGTCTTCTCCCACTCATCTGGTGTTTCATAACGTCACATTTGGCCGGTCCGGCCAGCCCGCCACGCTGGTGGCAAAGAATGTGGATATTGGGCTGAGCACGCGCCAGTTCTCACAACCCTTCTACGTTGACACCATTTTTCTGCAACAGGGCACGCTAAACCTCAGCGCCAGCGCCGTTCCGCTGCCTCTGGATGCGGACAAGCTCCAGCTTCAGGATATGGCTATTAACAGCCCGGGCAGCGAATGGAGCCTCAGCGCACAGCGCGTAGAGGGCGGCGTCTCTCCGTGGCAACCGGAAGCGGGCAAGGTTCTCGGAAATAAAGCCAATATCGCCTTTAGCGCTGGCTCGCTGACGCTCAACGGCATAAACGCCAGCAATGTATTGCTCCAGGGGGCGCTGGACAACGATCGGGTAACGCTGACGACTATCGGGGCGGATGTTGCTCGCGGCTCCCTGACGGGGAGCGCACACCGTAACGCCGATGGCTCCTGGCAGGTTGGCAGCCTTCGGCTCAACGATATTCGACTGCAAACCGCCTCGTCGCTCACCGATTTTCTCGCGCCGGTCACGTCGGTTCCTTCTCTCAAAATAGATCGGCTGGAAATCACCGATGCCCGTCTGGAAGGAAAAGAGTGGGCGGTAAACGACCTGGCTCTCAGCTTGCGCAATCTCACGCTGGCCAACGGTGGCTGGCAGAGCGATGACGGCCAGCTATCGATGAACGCCAGCGAATTTATTAACGGCTCTCTGCATTTGCAGGATCCGATTGTGAATGTCGATTTTGCTCCAGAGGGCGCCACGCTGCGCCAGTTCAGCTCGCGCTGGGAAGGCGGCCTGGTTCGTGCTTCCGGCCAGTGGCTGCGTGACGGCAACCGGGCTCTGGTGGACGAAGCCGTGATTAGCGGTCTCGAATATACTCTTCCAGCAAACTGGAAGGCGCTGTGGATGGAGAAACTGCCTGACTGGCTGAGTTCTGTGACGGTGAAAAAATTCTCGGCTAACCGCAACCTGATTATTGATATCGATGCTAACTGGCCGTTCCAGCTAACCGGGCTTGACGGAACGGCCACCAATATTGAGCTGGTGCGGGAGCATCAGTGGGGAATTTGGGCGGGCAATGCGTCGTTCAATGCCGCCGCCGCGACGTTTAATCGCGTTGATGTCCGCCGCCCGTCCATTTCGCTGAATGCCAGCCAGAATCAAATTGCGATAAACGAGATTAGCGCCTTTACCGGTAAAGGATTACTCGAGGCAACGGCAAACGTGAGCCAGACGCCTCAGAGGGCGGTGAGCGTTAACCTGAAGGGCCAGAGCGTACCGGTTAACGTGCTTCAGGCATGGGGCTGGCCTGCGCTGCCGCTCGAGGGTGACGGTAATTTACAGCTCTCGGCAAGCGGAAATCTGGCGGCAGACGCGGCCCTGAAGCCGAGCGTTAACGGGAGCCTGAAGGCCACCGATGCCGGTGGGAAACAAATCCAGCAAACGATGCATAACGGAGTAGTCCCCGGCGCATAAACTGCGCGCCGGATGTTTATTCCTCTTCGTTGCCGCCCTCTTCCAGAGGGCCGAACGGTTTGGCGGGCAGCACCATGTAAACGCCCTCAAATACCGCGCCGAGGGTGTCATTGCCGTAGAGTTCGACTTCCAGCACGACCCGAGCTCTGCGGCCACGAGCCAGCCTGTCGAGATCGCCGCTTAACGATCCCAGGCTCGCACTCGCCCCCGGTTTTCCGGAGATCGGTTTGCTATAACGGATATGTGCGTCGGCCAGAATAATGGTGCCGCCAAGATGGCGCTCACGAAGCATCAGCCAGATAAGCCCCCAGCCGGTTAAAGTGGCCAGCGAAAACAAACTGCCAGCAAACAGCGTATGGTGCGGGTTTTGGTTGCCGGTTTCCGGCATGGTGGTAATAAATTTCTGCCCGGTGTACTGCTGAATGCGCACGCCCATTTTTTCGCTAAGCGGGATATGCTCATACCAGGCCTGCTGAAGCTGGCCACACCAGTCCGCGCGATGCAAAATATCGTCAAGCGTCGCTACCGGCTTAATCATCAGAAAGTGGCGCACCGGCGTGGTTTGCGGCGTGGTAATTTCGCCCTGATTGACGAAGCCCAGCTTGGCGAAAAATGCGACCGCGTCTTCCCGGGCGCTACAGGTTACGCGCTTAACGCCCTCCTGACGTGCAACGGACTCCAGCGTCATCGCCACCAGCGTGCCCAGCCCCTTATCCTGAACCGAAGGATGCACCGCCATAAAGCGGATAGCCGCTTCGTTATCGGCGTTAATATAGAGGCGGCCTACCGCAACGGTATTGCCCTCTTCATCCACCACCATTTGATGATGCGCCATCGCATCCCATGCGTCTCGCTCGGAGCCTTTTGGCTGATGCAGCGGTTTACGCAGCATCTCCCAACGGAACTGGTAATAACGGTCGAGTTCTTCTTCTGTTTGGGGCACACGGAGGTGATACATACATTGCTCTCTCGTTGCGCGGGCCGGGTGGCGAAGGTTTACACCTGCAGCCAGAACGTCACCGGCCCATCATTAATTAGCGAAACCTGCATATCGGCGGCAAAGCGCCCGGTTGAGGTTTCAATCCCCTGCTGTTTGCAGCGCTCAACAAAGTATTCATAAAGGGCCTCAGCCAGCTGTGGTGCCGCCCCTCCGGAGAAGCTCGGGCGCATACCGCGCTCGGTATCTGCCGCCAGGGTGAATTGAGAAACCACCAGCAGGCTGCCTCCCGCCTGCTGAACGTTCAGGTTCATTTTGCCCTGCTCGTCGCTGAAAATTCTGTAGCCCAGCACCCGCTCGCAGAGGCGGTTGGCTTTTTGCTCGTTATCTTCTTTTTCGACACCCAACAAGACTAAAAGTCCGGGGCCGATTTCGCCCGTCACCTCACCCTCCACGGTGACGCTGGCACGGGTTACGCGCTGAATTAATGCAATCATGGTTGTTCCAGTTCTTCCTGCTCTGCCTGTTGCCGCAAGTGGCGATAGTCGCCCAGCGTGGCGGTAATTTCCGCGCCCAGCAACACAATACACCAGGTCCAGTAGACCCAGACAAATAATATGGGGATCACCGCCAGCACGCCGTAAATCAGCTGGTATGACGGAAACATTGTGATGTAGAGGGCAAAGCCTTTTTTACCCAGTTCAAACAGCAGCGCGGCGACCAGCGAACCTATCATGGCATCCTTTGCCGGTACGCTGGTGGTCGGCACAAGGCTGTAGAGTAGCCAGAATGAGAGCCAGGAGAGCAGCAGCGGAAAGACGCGTAATACCTCGTCCAGGACGCTATTCAGCTCGGAAGCCCAGCGCAGGGAGAGCAGATATGAGCTGATAGCCAGGCTGGCCCCGGCCAGCAGCGGCCCGAGCGTAAGGATCATCCAGTAAATGGCAAACGAGTAAACTTTTGGCCGAGCACGCTTGCTACGCCAGATGGTATTCAGGGCGCTGTCTACGGCATACATCAGCAGCAATGAGGTGACGATCAGCCCAATTGCGCCAACGGCGGTCATTTTGTTGGAGTTGGCAACGAACTGTTCAATATAGCGCTGAATAACGTCGCCCGTTGCCGGCATAAAGTTAGTAAAAATAAAGTGGCGCAGCTGGACGCTGATATCGGCAAACATCGGAAATGCGGCAAACAGCGCAAAAACCACCGCCACCAGCGGGACCAAAGAAAGTAGCGAGACGTAGGCAAGGTTACCCGCCAGCGTAGTCATATTGTCCTGGTCGATGCGCTGCCAGAGCAGTTTTGCCCAGGCCAACAGAGGCCGGAGGCGATGAGTGGTTTTGCGATGAACCCTTTTTATCATGCTTTTTTGCTGAACCAGTCGGGGATGGTATTTTTATCGGTCACCAAAATAGAGGTGATACCAAGCTTCTGCGCGCCGTTGATGTTATCGACGTTATCGTCAAAAAATACCGCCTTATCAGCCGCAAAGCCCTCTTCTTCCAGCACCTTGAGATAAATTTCCGCATCAGGCTTACGCATGCCCATCTCCTGGGAGAGATAGATCTTATCCGCCGACTGGGCAACTTCCGGGTACTCATCCGGCCAGAAGCCGGTATGCAGGCGGTTGGTATTGGAGAGCACCACCACGCGATGGCCCTGCTCGCGCAGCGTCTGCATCACGGTAATCGTCTCTTTACGCAGCCCGACGAAGATGGCCTGCCAGCCCGCGGCAAACTGCTCGTAGCTCAGCGCAACATCCATTTCATGGCACAGCCTTTCGGCAAAAACTTCATCGGTAATCTGCCCGCGCTCGTGCTGATGGAAGGTCTCTCCCATTGCAAAGCTCTTTTGCAGGTTGGCTAACGGCACCCGGCTGTAATCACTCCAGACGCCAAGCACTCGATTAAAGTCGATATCAACGATGACGTTACCTAAATCAAAGATATACAGCATGCGCACCTCCTTTCCGACATGGAGAAATAACTGTAGCGGGAAAGGGCGGCTTTGACTATCAGAGGAAGGCGAGGATGAGCATTCTGCGAGACATAAAACAAAAAAAGCCCCGCCTTTTCAGGCAGGGCTTCACTTGACGTCAGAAAAGAAACTTAAGCTTCTTTGCTGCCACGGCCCGCACGTTTGCGGTCGTTTTCAGTCAGATGGCGCTTACGAATACGCACGGACAGCGGAGTAACCTCTACCAGTTCGTCGTCATCGATGAACTCCAGAGCCTGCTCCAGGGTCATTTTCTGAGCTGGAACCAGGGTGGTCGCTTCGTCAGTACCGGAAGCACGCATGTTGGTCAGTTTCTTACCGGTCAGGCAGTTTACAGTCAGGTCGTTAGAACGACTGTGAATACCGATGATCTGGCCTTCATAAACTTCAGCACCGTGGCCCAGGAACAGCTTACCGCGATCTTGTAAACCGTACAGAGCAAACGCAACCGCTTTACCCTGACCGTTAGAGATCAGTACGCCGTTCTGACGCTGGCCCACTTCGCCCTGACGGATATCGTCATAGTGGCTGAAGGTGGAGTACAGCAGACCGGTACCGGAAGTCATGGTCATGAATTCGTTACGGAAGCCAATCAAACCACGGCTTGGGATAACGTAATCAAGACGCACGCGGCCTTTGCCGTCCGGATTCATGTTTTTCAGGTCGCCTTTACGCTCACCGAGTGCCTGCATCACAGAACCCTGATGCTGCTCTTCGATATCCAGCGTCACGTTCTCGAATGGCTCTTGTTTACGGCCATCGATTTCGCGGAAGATAACTTTCGGACGGGATACCGCCAGCTCGAAACCTTCACGACGCATGTTTTCGATAAGAACGGAAAGGTGCAGTTCGCCACGACCGGATACGCGGAATGCATCCGCATCTTCGGTTTCTTCAACGCGCAGTGCAACGTTGTGTACCAGCTCTTTGTTCAGACGGTCCAGAATCTGACGAGAGGTCACGAACTTACCTTCTTTACCGCAGAACGGAGAGGTATTTACGTTGAAGAACATGGAAACGGTTGGCTCATCTACGGACAGCGCCGGCAGCGCTTCAACATTTTGCGGGTCGCAAATGGTGTCGGAGATGTTCAGCTCGCCCAGGCCGGTGATGGCGATGATATCGCCCGCTTCGGCTTCGGTAGACTCGATACGCTCCAGGCCCAGGTGGGTCAGAACTTTACCGACTTTACCGTTACGGGTTTTCCCTTCGCTATCAATGATAGTGATCTGCTGGTTTGGCTTCACTTTGCCGCGTTTGATGCGGCCGATGCCGATAACGCCAACATAGTTGTTGTAGTCCAGCTGGGAAATTTGCATCTGCAGCGGACCATCACGGTCAACGCTTGGCGCCGGTACGCGATCGACAATAGCCTGGTACAGCGGGGTCATGTCCGCCGCCATATCATTGTGATCCATACCCGCGATGCCGTTCAGCGCGGATGCATAAATAATTGGGAAGTCGAGCTGCTCGTCTGTCGCATCCAGGTTAACGAACAGGTCGAAGACCTGATCAACAACCCAGTCAGGACGCGCGCCAGGACGGTCAACTTTGTTGATAACCACGATCGGCTTCAAACCATGGGCAAACGCCTTCTTGGTTACGAAGCGCGTCTGCGGCATTGGGCCATCCATTGCGTCAACCACCAGCAGAACGGAGTCTACCATGGACATTACGCGTTCAACTTCACCACCGAAGTCGGCGTGCCCAGGGGTATCAACGATGTTGATACGGTAGTCATTCCATTTGATAGCGGTGTTTTTAGCGAGGATGGTAATCCCACGCTCTTTCTCCAAATCGTTGGAGTCCATCACGCGTTCAGTAGCTTCAGCACGTTCGTTACTGAAAGTACCGGATTGCTGCAGCAGCTTATCAACCAGGGTAGTTTTACCATGGTCAACGTGCGCGATGATGGCGATATTACGCAGATTTTCGATCACAACTTTGCCTCAGGCATTAGAAATAGCGCGTTATTGTACACGTATTAATCGAAGGACAGAACAGGATCACAAAGAACCTTTACAAACAATGTAGAAAGTAAGGGTTTGTGATCGCTTTCACGGAGCTAAAAAGGGAGCCATAACGTAAATTGCACCAATATGGTGCTCTGGCATGATGCTGAGGCACTATATTGGTGCAATTTATTCATCCTGGTGCAGCCCTTTTGCACTATGGTGTGCATGATAGCGCCTTTTTAGGGTGATTTAAAAGTTGGCACAGATTTCGCTTTAAAGATTTTATGGCGAAAAGCCACATTAAGAAGTGTTTGATTACCTCGTACCACGACGACAACGACCAATCCGGGAGAGTTTAAGTATGTCCGCTGAACACGTTTTGACGATGCTGAATGAGCATGAAGTGAAGTTTGTCGATCTGCGTTTTACCGATACCAAAGGTAAAGAACAGCACGTCACTATTCCTGCTCATCAGGTAAATGCTGACTTCTTCGAAGAAGGCAAAATGTTTGACGGCTCCTCGATTGGTGGCTGGAAAGGTATCAACGAATCCGACATGGTGCTGATGCCTGACCCAACTAGCGCCGTGATTGACCCGTTCTTCGCGGACTCTACCCTGATTATCCGCTGCGACATTCTCGAGCCAGGCACCATGCAGGGCTACGACCGTGACCCGCGTTCCATCGCGAAACGCGCTGAAGACTACCTGCGCGCTACCGGCATCGCAGACACCGTTCTGTTCGGGCCAGAGCCAGAGTTCTTCCTGTTCGACGACATTCGCTTCGGCAGCTCCATCTCCGGCTCCCACGTTGCTATCGATGATATCGAAGGCGCATGGAACACCGGCACCAAATACGAAGGCGGCAACAAAGGTCACCGTCCTGCTGTTAAAGGCGGTTACTTCCCGGTTCCACCGGTTGACTCCGCGCAGGACCTGCGTTCTGCTATGTGTCTGACCATGGAGCAGATGGGCCTGGTTGTTGAAGCTCACCACCACGAAGTGGCAACTGCTGGTCAGAACGAAGTGGCTACCCGCTTCAACACCATGACCAAGAAAGCAGACGAAATTCAGATCTACAAATATGTCGTACATAACGTTGCTCACGCCTACGGCAAAACCGCGACCTTCATGCCAAAACCAATGTTTGGCGATAACGGTTCCGGCATGCACTGCCACATGTCCCTGTCCAAGAACGGCGTTAACCTGTTCTCCGGCGACAAATATGCTGGCCTGTCTGAGCAAGCGCTGTACTACATCGGCGGCGTAATCAAACACGCTAAAGCGATTAACGCCCTGGCTAACCCGACCACCAACTCCTACAAGCGTCTGGTCCCGGGTTATGAAGCACCGGTTATGCTGGCTTACTCCGCCCGTAACCGTTCTGCCTCTATCCGTATTCCTGTCGTAGCGTCCCCGAAAGCACGTCGTATCGAAGTGCGCTTCCCGGACCCGGCTGCTAACCCGTACCTGTGCTTTGCAGCGCTGCTGATGGCTGGTCTTGACGGTATCAAGAACAAAATCCATCCGGGCGAAGCAATGGACAAAAACCTGTACGACCTGCCGCCGGAAGAAGCAAAAGAGATCCCACAAGTTGCTGGCTCTCTGGAAGAAGCACTGAACGCGCTGAACGAAGACCGCGAGTTCCTGACCGCGGGCGGCGTATTCACCGACGACGCTATCGATGCTTACATCGCACTGCGTACCGAAGAAAACGACCGCGTGCGTATGACTCCGCACCCGGTAGAGTTTGAGCTGTACTACAGCGTCTAATTGAAGTTGTTTTTTGTTGCCGTGGAAACTTTAGCCCATCTTCGGATGGGCTTTTTTCTCCACCAGAATCCCCTGTGACGCTGCTTTTTGTCACCCAAACACTATAATGCACTAAAACGGTGCACGGAGACTGCTGTATGGCAACTGGCGCGCTGCCCGATGCTGGGCAGATTCTGAACTCTCTTATCAACAGCATCCTGCTGGTGGATGACGAGCTGGCGGTGCATTACGCCAACCCTGCGGCTCAGCAACTGCTGGCGCAAAGCTCACGTAAGCTGTACGGCACGCCGCTGCCCGATCTGTTGAGCTATTTCTCTTTGAATATTGCCGTTATGCAGGAAAGCCTGATGGCTGGTCAGGGCTTCACCGATAACGAAGTGACGCTGGTGATAGATAGCCGCTCGCATATTCTTTCCCTGACGGCGCAAAGGCTGCCCGAAGGGTACATCCTGATGGAAATGGCGCCGATGGATAACCAGCGTCGTTTAAGCCAGGAACAGCTACAGCACGCACAGCAGATTGCCGCCCGAGATTTAGTGCGTGGGCTGGCGCATGAGATTAAAAACCCGCTTGGCGGGCTGCGTGGGGCGGCACAGCTGCTAAGTAAGGCGCTGCCGGATCCGTCGCTGGCGGAATACACCAAAGTTATTATCGAGCAGGCCGACAGGCTACGAAACCTTGTCGATAGGCTGCTGGGGCCGCAGCAGCCCGGTATGCACGTCACCGAAAGCATTCACAAAGTCGCCGAGCGCGTTGTGAAACTGGTGTCGATGGAACTACCGGCTAACGTCACGCTGGTGCGGGATTACGACCCCAGCCTGCCTGAGTTTGCACATGATCCCGACCAGATAGAACAGGTTCTGCTGAACATCGTGCGTAATGCGCTGCAGGCGCTGGGCAGCGAAGGAGGCGAGATAGTCTTGCGCACCCGTACCGCCTTCCAGCTAACGCTGCACGGCACGCGCTATCGGCTGGCAGCAAGAATTGATATTGAAGATAACGGCCCGGGTATCCCGGCTCATCTGCAGGATACGTTGTTCTATCCGATGGTCAGCGGACGAGAAGGCGGCACCGGACTGGGGCTTTCTATAGCGCGCAGCCTTATCGATCAGCATTCGGGCAAAATCGAATTCAACAGTTGGCCGGGTCATACCGAATTTTCGGTTTACCTGCCTATTCGGAAGTAGAGGTCTTTATGCAACGAGGGATAGTTTGGGTCGTTGACGACGATAGCTCAATCCGCTGGGTGCTTGAGCGCGCGTTAACCGGGGCCGGGTTAAGTTGCACCACCTTTGAAAGTGGCAATGAGGTGCTGGACGCCCTTGCCACCAAAACCCCGGATGTTTTGCTGTCGGATATTCGCATGCCCGGCATGGACGGTCTTGCGCTGCTGAAACAGATTAAACAGCGCCATCCGATGCTTCCGGTCATCATAATGACGGCACATTCTGATTTAGATGCCGCGGTTAGCGCCTATCAACAGGGCGCTTTCGACTACCTGCCAAAACCGTTTGATATCGATGAAGCCGTGGCGCTGGTAGAGCGCGCTATTAGCCATTATCAGGAGCAACAGCAGCCGCGTAACACCCCGGCAAGCGGGCCAACTACCGATATCATCGGTGAAGCGCCTGCGATGCAGGACGTTTTTCGTATTATCGGCCGCCTGTCGCGCTCCTCCATCAGCGTGCTGATCAACGGTGAATCAGGCACCGGTAAAGAGCTGGTTGCTCATGCCCTGCATCGCCATAGCCCACGGGCTAAATCACCGTTTATCGCACTCAACATGGCGGCTATCCCCAAAGATTTGATCGAGTCTGAGCTGTTCGGTCATGAAAAAGGGGCCTTCACCGGGGCTAACCAGATCCGTCAGGGACGCTTTGAACAGGCCGACGGCGGCACGCTGTTCCTCGATGAAATCGGCGATATGCCGCTGGACGTACAAACCCGCCTGCTGCGCGTGCTGGCCGACGGCCAGTTCTACCGGGTTGGCGGCTATGCCGCGGTAAAAGTAGACGTGCGCATCATCGCGGCGACCCACCAGAACCTTGAACTGCGCGTGCAGGAAGGCAAATTCCGTGAGGACTTGTTCCACCGCCTGAACGTTATCCGCGTGCATTTACCGCCGCTACGTGAACGCCGGGAAGATATTCCCCGGCTGGCTCGCCACT
The DNA here is from genome assembly GCF_000412335.2 of Cedecea davisae DSM 4568. GTDB lineage: Bacteria > Pseudomonadota > Gammaproteobacteria > Enterobacterales > Enterobacteriaceae > Cedecea > Cedecea davisae. Next base: position 4,686,989 of record NZ_KE161030.1, on the reverse strand, counting down.
TCCTGCAGGTGGCCGCCCGCGAACTGGGCGTAGAAGCCAAGCTCCTGCATCCTGAGACGGAAAATGCCTTAACCCGCCTTGCCTGGCCGGGCAACGTGCGCCAGCTGGAGAATACCTGCCGCTGGTTAACCGTGATGGCCGCGGGCCAGGAAGTGCTGATTCAGGACCTGCCGAGCGAGCTGTTTGAGACCACCGTGGCCGAGAGCGGCGGCGTGGCGCAAACCAATCCCGATAGCTGGGCTATGCTGCTGGCTCAGTGGGCGGAGAGAGCGCTTCGTTCAGGGCACCAGGACCTGCTTTCAGAAGCGCAGCCGGAGATGGAGCGAACGCTGCTGACTACCGCGCTACGCCACACTCAGGGGCATAAACAGGAAGCGGCCCGCCTGCTGGGCTGGGGACGAAATACGCTGACTCGTAAGCTAAAAGAGCTGGGAATGGAGTAGCGCTTCAGCGCTTTGCGAAGGGTAAAATAACGGCGGGGCTAAACCCCGCCGTTTTTATATCACGCGTGAGAACTGCTGGAGGCGAGCTTTTTGCCGCAGGTAAGTATCAAAGCACATGCAGATGTTGCGAATCAGCAAACGCCCCTTTCCGCTCACCTTAATTCCCTGTTCGTCCAGCTCCACCAGCCCGTCTTTCGCCAGCGGCGCCAGCAGGCGCAGGTCTTCGGCAAAATAGTCGGCAAAGTTTAGCGACCAGAGCTGTTCAATCTCAGCAAAGTTGAGCTGGAAATTGCAGATAAGCGCCTTAATCACGTCGCGACGAATACAATCATCACGCGTTAAGGCAAGCCCACGCCACAGCCCGTTGCCCCGCTCGTCCACCTGCTGATAATACTGCTTAAGTTCTTTCTGATTCTGGGCGTAACAATCGCCAATCATGCTGATGGCCGAGACGCCAAGCCCCAGCAGGTCGGTATCGCCCTGGGTGGTGTAGCCCTGGAAATTACGGTGCAGTTTGCCTTCACGCTGGGCAATCGCCAGTTCGTCATCCGGGCGGGCAAAGTGATCCATGCCGATAAACTGGTAACCCGATCCCGTTAGCGAAGCGATGGTTTCCTGGAGAATATCCAGCTTCTGCTGGGCGCTCGGCAGATCGGCATCTTTAATCTTGCGCTGGGCGGCAAACAACGTTGGCAAGTGGGCGTAGTTAAAGACGCTAAGCCGGTGCGGGCTAAGCTCCGCGACGCGTTTCAGCGTAAAGGCGAAGCTTTCCGGGGTTTGCTTTGGCAGGCCGTAAATCAGGTCAATGTTGGTTGAGGTAAAGCCCAGCTCTCTGGCGCGCTTGATAAGAGCGAAGATAAACTCTTCGTCCTGCTCGCGGTTTACCAGGCGCTGCACCTCTTTGTTGAAGTCCTGAACGCCCATGCTCAGGCGGGTGAACCCTTCCTGGCGCAGGTGATCCAGCACGTCGAGTTCGATTTCTCGCGGGTCAACTTCAATCGATAACTCGGCATCGCTATTAAAGCTGAAATGCGTGCGCAGGAGCGCCATCAGGCGGCTGATTTGCGCTTTACTCAGATAAGTCGGCGTCCCGCCGCCCCAGTGCAGCTGGCTGACATGGCGGCCTTTAAACAGCGGTGCGCGATGGATAATTTCCTGCTCCAGCGCGTCCAGATATTGGTCAGCCTTGTGCTGCTGCCGGGTAACAATCTTGTTGCAGCCGCAGAAATAGCAAAGCTTGTGGCAAAACGGGATATGCACGTAAAGCGAGAGCGGGCGCTCCGGGTAACGGGCAACCGCCTGCAAAAACTCCGGCTCGCCGAAAGCTTCAGAGAACTCCAGCGCGGTCGGGTAAGAGGTGTAACGTGGCCCTGAATAATTATATTTCTGGATCAGGGCCAGATCCCAGTCGATTAACTGCTCAGACATACTCACTCCTTGCGGTGATGTCGCCGGCGCCGACGAGGCGAAGGAGGCCCGCTCATTCCACGAGCCATCGCCCTTCGCCGCAGCGAATTCTGCAGCCGCGACAGCCGCCGTAGTTTAACGAATAACCACAGCAGATAACACACCAGCGGAATAACCATAATAAGAACAGGTAATCCCATGGGAGTAACCTTTAGTTACCGCCCTTGAGCAGACGCATTAAATCGTCGGCTTTCTCTTCTTCCTCTTCATCGTCTTCCCAGGCGATGCCGAGCTCGGCCATCAGGGCATCGATGCGGTCCAGCTTCGCATCAACCCATGACTGCTCTTCTTTACTCAGGGTTTCGCCCGCTTCCAGACGTTCCAGCAGCCCGTCCAGGCGCTCATCGTTTTCCAGCATATCCAGCTCAGCCTGTGGTGTTAGCATAGGTTTCTCGCTCTTCGGTTTGTGCTGTTTAGCGACCGGTGGTGCTTCGGTTACGCCCAGTTGAATCGGTTTTTTACTGCCAATACGCGGGTCTTTAGTCTTACCTGCGGATTTGCCGCCCTGCGCCTGGCTTTCACCATTTGCGCGGCTGCCAGCCGCGTGACCGCGGTGTTTTTTCTGACGTTTACGCTCACGCGCTTCCTGATCTACTTCTTCACGCGATTTACGGCGTACTTTTGCCGGTTTTTTGCCCTGCGGCGCTGCATTTTGTTGCTTCATAATAAGTCGTCTTAAGCCATTTTATTCAGTATAGAATTGCGGCGGAATCTAGCAGAAAGCAAGCAAAGAAAAAAGGCGACAGGTTAACCAGCCGTCATTTTCTTCATCTTGTTCCTCTTCTGGCGAGAAACACGGCGTTTTCTGCTCGTTCAGGTATAATCCCCGGCAAATGATTACCTGACGGGGACACCGTTGTGAAAAACTGGAACTACCAACTGACTAAGTTCGTGCTCAGCGCACCGGACATTCGCCATCTTCCTTCTGATACCGGTATTGAGGTTGCTTTCGCAGGCCGCTCTAACGCGGGTAAATCCAGCTCACTGAATACGCTGACCAATCAGAAAGGCCTTGCGCGTACCAGTAAAACGCCTGGGCGTACTCAGCTTATCAACCTGTTTGAAGTGGCAGAAGGCAAGCGTCTGGTGGATTTACCGGGCTACGGTTATGCCGAAGTGCCTGAAGAAGTGAAGCACAAATGGCAGCGCGCGCTGGGAGAATACCTGCAAAAGCGCAACAGCCTGAAAGGGCTGGTCGTATTGATGGACATCCGCCATCCGCTTAAAGATCTCGATCAGCAAATGATCCAGTGGGCCGTCGCCAGCAATATTGAGGTGATGGTGCTGTTAACCAAAGCGGACAAGCTGGCGTCAGGCGCACGCAAAGCACAGCTCAATATGGTGCGTGAAGCCGCGCTGGCGTTTGGCGGTAATATTGAGATTGAAGCGTTTTCTTCCCTGAAGAAAATCGGCGTTGATAAGCTGCGCCTCAAGCTGGACAGCTGGTACAACGACCTTCCGCCGGCGGTAGAAGAAGACGCGGCTGAAGAGTAATCACGAAGCACGGCTGAGGCCGTGTTTTTTTTCGCCCAATAAAAAACGCCCCAGTCATTTCTGACTGGGGCGGCTAAATATTCAGCCAAATCCGATTACGTGAAGTAAAAGGTCTGAAAGATAGAACATCTTACCTCTGTACCCTACGCGAATAACTCTACTCCTTTTTAATCGCTCAAAAAAGCATTTTTTGTAGTTTTTTTTCACTTTTTGCATCACATTCTTGAACCATCATCACAAAAAGCTATGACTTATGTTGCTTAGTTACAAAAACGTGATCTGAGCTTTTAGCATTAATGTGCCTGATCCCAGTTTTTACCGCTGCCCACTTCCACCAGCAGCGGCACGTCGAGCGCCATACTGCTTTCCATCAGCTCGTGGATTTTCCGGGAGACGGCTTCCACATCGTCCTGATGTACTTCAAACACCAGTTCATCGTGTACCTGCATGATCATTTTCACCCGCGGCTTGTCCGCCAGCAGCCAGGCATCCACGGCTATCATCGCTCGTTTGATAATATCCGCCGCCGTTCCCTGCATTGGGGCGTTGATGGCCGCTCGCTCTGCACCTGCACGGCGGGCACCGTTGCTGGAGCTGATATCCGGCAGGTATAAGCGACGACCATCCAGGGTTTCAACGTAGCCTTTATCTTTTGCCTGCGCCCGCGTGCGCTCCATGTACTCAAGCACGCCCGGGTAGCGTTCAAAGTAGAGATCCATATATTTCTGGGACTCTTTACGCGGGATGTTGAGCTGGCGGGAGAGGCCAAACGCGCTCATGCCGTAAATCAGGCCAAAGTTAATGGCCTTGGCGCTCCGGCGCTGCTCGCCGGTTACGCTTTCCAGCGGTAGCCCGAAGACTTCAGCGGCGGTAGCGCGGTGAATGTCTTTCCCTTCTGCAAAGGCGGTTAGCAGGCCTTTATCGCGGGAGAGATGAGCCATAATACGCAGCTCAATCTGAGAGTAGTCCGCAGAGAGGATCACGTAATCCTCAGGCGCAATAAAGGCCTGGCGGATGCGGCGACCTTCTTCGTTGCGTACCGGAATATTTTGCAGATTCGGGTCGGTTGAAGACAGACGACCGGTTGCCGTAACGGCCTGATGATAAGAGGTATGCACACGCCCGGTTTTTGGGCTAATCATCAGCGGCAGTTTATCGGTATAGGTGGACTTCAACTTGGCAAGCCCGCGGTATTCGAGGATAACTTTTGGCAGCGGGTAGTCCAGCGCCAGCTCTTCAAGCACTTCTTCTGACGTAGAAGGTGCCCCGCCCGGCGTTTTCTTCAGGGGTTTAATACCCTGCTTCTCAAACAGAATCGTTTGCAGCTGCTTGGTGGAGGAGAGATTGAACTCCTCACCGGCAATCTCATGAGCCTTCAGCTCCAGCTCGGCCAGGCGTTTGGTTAATTCCAGGGAATGCGCGTGCAGGATAGCCGGATCGATTTTAACGCCGTTGCGCTCAATGCGGGAAATCACCGGCACCAGCGGCATTTCAACGTTTTTAAAGATATTCAGAGGACCTTCGGTCTTCTCAAGCTTCGGCCACATTTTCAGGTGCAGCTGGAGAGTAACGTCGGCATCTTCCGCCGCATAGCGCCCGGCAGTTTCCAGGTCTATCTGGTTGAAGGTCAGCTGTTTTTTGCCTTTACCGGCAATCTCTTCAAACGAGATGGTTTTATGCTTCAGCCAGCGGTCGGCGAGGCTGTCCATATCGTGGCGGCCAGCAACGCTGTCCAGCGTGTAGGATTCAAGCATGGTGTCAAAAGCAATGCCGCGCAGCTCAATGCCGTAGTTCTGCATGATGCCGCGGTCATACTTCAGGTTTTGCCCAACCTTCAGCGCTTTTTCGTCTTCCAGCAGCGGCTTCAGCAACTCAAGAGCACGCTCGCGGGAAATCTGATCCGGGGCATCAAGGTAGTCATGTGCCACAGGGATGTAGCAGGCAACGCCCGGTTCGGTGGCAAAGGAAAGTCCGACCAGGTTGGCGCTGATGTTGTCCAGGCTGTCGGTTTCGGTATCGAAGGCAAAAAGCGGCGCTTTTTTCAGGCGCTCAATCCATTCCACCAGCACTTTCTCATCGAGGATCGTGACGTAGTTGTCATAAGAGAGCTGGCTGGCTGGCTCTTCCGGTTCGGCCTCAATTTCGATAGTTTTCTGCGGCTGAGCGGCTGGTTTTGCGCCTTTAGCCTGCATCCATTTACCGTTTTCAACGTCGGTTATCCAACGTTTAAACTCATACTGCTTAAACAGCCCCAACAGCTCTTCTGCCGCCGGCTGCTGGACTTCAAGCTGCTCACAGCCCAGCTCCAGCTCAACGTCGGTTTTAATCGTCGCCAGCTTGTAGGAGAGGTAGGCCAGCTCTTTGCTTTGCTCAAGCTTCGCCGCCATGGTTTTAGCACCGCGGAAAGAAAGCTCGGCAATTTTTTCCGGGTTTGCATAAAGCGTGTCCAGACCACCAAGCCCCTGCAGCAGCGCCTGGGCGGTCTTTTCACCCACGCCGGGAACGCCGGGGATGTTATCCGACGAATCGCCCATCAGAGCCAGGAAATCGATGATCAGTTCCGGCGGCACGCCGTATTTGGTCTGAACTTCTTCAGGCCCCAGAATCGTGTTGGTCATGGTGTTAATCAGCGTAACGCCCGGCGTTACCAGCTGCGCCATGTCTTTATCACCGGTGCTGATAAGCACCGGACGGCCGACTTTTTCAGCCTCCAGCGCCAGCGTACCGATAACGTCATCAGCCTCAACGCCGGATACCGCCAGCAGTGGCAGCCCCATGGCTTTGACCATCGCGTGGAGCGGCTCAATCTGCGCTCTCAGATCGTCCGGCATCGGCGGGCGATGCGATTTATAGTCTTCAAATAGCTCATCACGGAACGTTTTGCCTTTGGCATCAAACACCACCGCCGCGTGCGTAGGCTGGTATTGCAGAATCAGGCTACGCAGCATGTTAAGCACGCCGTACATTGCCCCCGTTGGCTCTCCACGGCTGTTCGTCAGCGGTGGAAAGGCGTGATATGCCCGGTAAAGGTAGGAGGAGCCATCAACGAGGATAAGCGGGTTGTCTGCGATCTGGACCATAGTGTTCCGTTCCATGCCTGTGATTAATTTATTGTTCAAGGATGCCATAGCCTGAACAAAAACATGAACTATTGGCAGCAATATGCTGAAAAGAATTCGTAGTTTGGGCGATCCTGCGCAGGATCAATGCTGTGGATAAGTTTGTGCATATTTTTTTAGCTTATGCACTCCATAAAATGATCCTTCTCTGGAAAATATTAAATGCTTATAATTTTCATAAAGTTAACTAAATGATAGTTTAGCCGCACTAAATAGGCAGTGGATCGTTTGATGTGGATATATACTCAGACGAGCCACAACTGGCGAGAGTTTGTTCTGCCGCGAAAAGCAACGGATTAAAATCCTTTTCATTTGCCGAGCCGCCATTAGGGGTTTCTGATAAAATTTGCCGCTTATTGTCGTTCATACCAGCATCTCCACTATTCTAACCTTCTGAAATATTATTTATGTCGAGATTACTCGCAGCGCTCACCCTGACTTTAAGTGTTGTGCTGACTATTTTGCTCACGGTCGCCTGCTCCGTTCCGATCATTATTGCCGGGATCGTTAAGCTGCTATTACCCGTTCCGGCCATCTGGCGTTCGATCTCGGCATTTGCTGACTTTATGATGTATTGCTGGTGCGAAGGACTGGCGCTGCTGTTACGCCTCAACCCTTATTTAAAATGGGATGTGGAAGGTCTGGAAGGGCTGAGTAAAAAGAACTGGTATCTGCTGATTTGTAACCATCGCAGCTGGGCCGATATCGTTATTCTGTGCGTGCTGTTCCGCAAGCATATTCCGATGAATAAATACTTTCTTAAACAGCAGCTTGCCTGGGTTCCTTTTATGGGGCTGGCCTGCTGGGCGCTGGATATGCCTTTTATGAAGCGCTATTCGCGAGCCTATTTGCTACGCCATCCGGAACGCCGGGGTAAAGATGTGGAAACCACTCGCCGCTCCTGCATGAAATTTCGCTCGCACCCTACAACTATCGTGAATTTTGTCGAAGGCTCGCGCTTCACGCCACAAAAGCAGACTCAGACTCGCTCAGCTTTTAACTACCTGCTGCCACCAAAAGCGGCCGGTATAGCGATGGCGATGGGCGTATTAGGAAAGCAGTTCGACAAGATGCTGAACGTTACGCTGTGCTATCCAGAAAATGTATCATCACCGTTCTACGATATGCTCTCAGGAAAGATGACGAGAATTGTGGTGAGGATTTCGCTGGTGCCGATTAGCGAAGAGCTGCACGGTGATTACGTTAACGATAAGAATTTTAAACGCCGTTTTCAGCTGTGGCTTAATACGCTGTGGAGTGAAAAAGATGGGCAGCTTGAACAGCTACATGCTGGAGGTAAAAAAGCCGGTCAATGACCGGCTTTTCCTTATTATTTCTTCTCGACCAGGTATTTCACCGTGTCGGCATACTGCTGAACAAAGATATCCATGCTGCTGGTATCCATGCCCTGCATATTCAGCTGATATTTACCGTTAACGTACATAGCCGGTACGCCCTGCAGCTGAAGATCGGCAGCCGCTTTCTCCTGCTGAGCGACCAGGGATTTCACCACGAAGCTGTTCCACGCCGCGTCATACTCTTCCGGCTTCACGCCAGCGTCGATAAACACTTTACGGATATCGGCATCGTTCTGCACGGTCTGGCTTTTCTGCACGGCTTCAAACATTGGGGAGGTGATTTTATCTTCCACACCCAGCGCCATTGCAACGGCCCACGCCTGAGTCAGGTCTTTGCCCAACGGGCCAAGGAACTCGACGTGGTATTTGGTCATTTTGGTGCCTTCCGGCAGCTTTTTCTTCACGTTATCAGAAACATGAAGAACCTGTTCGAACTGATAGCAGTGTGGGCAATAGAAAGAGAAAAACTCTAATACCTGCGGCTCACCGGTAGCCGGCTTGTCCAGGGTAACGTACTGTTTACCGTCGGTAAACTGTGCTGCAGATGCGCTAAATGCCAGGATCATGCCCGCCAGCGCCAGCCAAATCTTCTTCATAATCAACTCTCTCCTGAATTTTACTGATTAATACATTGGCGTTAATTGTAATGGAGGTTCACGCAGAACCCGGACCTGCTCTAGATATGTTGCAGTTTGTCTTCTCCAGAAATCCTCCTCGCTAAACCACGGGAAGTTTCGGGGGAATGCGGGGTCATCCCAGCGCCGCATTAGCCACGCGAGATAGTAAACAATACGCATAGCGCGTAACGGTTCGATAAGAGCCAGCTCGCCCGTATCAAACGGGGAGAACTCTTCGTAGGCCTCAATGATGGTTTCCAGCTGTATGCGCTGTTCGGCTTTATCGCCGTTAAGCAGCATCCAGATATCCTGTACTGCCGGGCCGTTGCGGGCATCATCCAGGTCAACGAACAGCGGCCCGTCGCGCCAAAGAATATTGCCCGGATGGCAGTCGCCGTGCAGGCGAAGTGGCTCAAAGTCAGCGTTCCAGCAGCGTTTTACTTCCTCTATTAACGAGTCAGTCGCTATCAGGAACTCTTTCTTAAGCGCTGCGGGAATAAGCTTACTTTGCTCGAACAGCTCGCGAGGCTGGAAAAGGTATTCATCCAGCCCGATGCCAGGCCGATGCTGAAACAGCTTCTGCCGACCCGTTTGATGAATGCGCCCCAGATAACGACCAACCCACTCCATCTGATCGAGATTATCAGTTTCATACTGACGACCGCCCAGGCTTGGGAAGACGGCAAACATAAAACCCTGATGCTGCAACAGGGTTTTGCCGGCAAAACGCAGAGGGGCAGCTAAAGGAACTTCGTCGGCCTGCAATTCCAGCGCAAATTGATGCTCTTCTTCAATTTGCTCAGGTGACCAGCGATGAGGACGATAGAACTTCACCACGAAGCGCTGGCGATCTTCATCCTGGAACTGGTAGACGCGGTTCTCAAAGCTGTTTAAAGGCGTTAGCCCCGAATCCACCCTTATACCCTGTTCAAATAGGGCATCAATGATGGTATCCGGGTGTAGAGTCTGGAAATTAAAAGCGCTGTCTGTCATCCCGGCAACCGGAAGTAAATACGAATACTTCAGGATAACATTTCAAAACCGCTTAAGTGCCCCGACTTACAAGCTTTTACTCTTTAATTACTCCACGAGCCCGCAGCAGGGCCGTTTTAAAGTCCATTTCATAATCTTTTTTAAGACCAGGAATGGCTTCATCTTTTGCAGAATCACGCATTTTCAGGTGATAGATCAGCACATCGTCGGTGAGATCGGTAAGTTCACCGTTATAGCCTGACTCGCTGGCGAGTTTCTGTAAGAATTGTATCAGGTTAAGATCTGGCTCCTTCTGCCATGCGGGCTGAAGCAGTTCAAGAAGTTCGTTGAGGCGCTTACATTTCATGTTGGTGTTCCCTTATCACATGCGAGAAGCAACACGTTAGCAGGCTCAAACCCACATTAAAAGAGGCGATATTGGTGCAGAGATTAACTGAGATAACGGGTGTCGTATTGGCCGGCGGCCGGGGAAGCAGAATGGGCGGGAAGGATAAGGGGTTAGCCCTGCTAAACGGCAAGCCTCTTTTTCTCTATGTCCTGCAAGCCTTAGCCCCGCAGGTCGGCAATGTCGTTATTAGCGCCAACAGGAATATCGAAACTTACCGCGAGCAGAACGTTCGCGTAATTGAGGATTCATTAGCAGACTATCAGGGGCCTCTGGCCGGTATGCTAGCCGTTATCGAGGCCGTTGAAAGCGATTGGCTATTATTCTGCCCCTGCGACACGCCAAATATTCCCTACGACCTGGCTCTGCGCCTTTGGCAGGCACGCGGCAACTCGCTGGCAGTCTGGGCCAATGACGGCCAACGAGATCACCCTGGCGTCACTCTGATTCATCGCTCGCTACGTTCATCTCTGAGCGAGTATTTGCGCTCCGGAGAAAGGCGAGTGATGCAGTTTTTACTTAGTGCTGGCGGGCATGCAGTTATTTTCAATAACGATAAAGCCAGCTTTGCCAACATCAACACGCCAGATGAGCTATCCCAATGGCAAAAAAACTAACTAAACCCCCTTTACTGGCAATTGCTGCCTGGAGTGGGACAGGAAAAACCACCCTGCTCAGGCAATTAATCCCTCTTTTACTCGCGAGAGGCATCCGCCCGGGGCTGATAAAACATACTCACCACGATATGGATGTCGATAAACCCGGCAAGGACAGCTATGAGCTTCGTAAGGCCGGCGCGGCCCAAACCATAGTCGCGAGCCAGAAGCGCTGGGCATTGATGACTGAAACACCAGAAGAACCGGAGTTAAACCTGGACTATCTGGTTTCAAGAATGGACGCCAGCATGCTGGATCTGGTACTGGTTGAGGGTTTTAAGCATGAACCGGTAGCGAAAATAGTGCTTTATCGGAGTGAAACGGGGCACAGTACTGAAGATCTGGAGCTCGATCGGCATGTTATCGCCGTAGCCAGCGACGTCACGCTGCCGGCCCCGGTACCAGGTCTTGATCTCAATGACCCGGAAATGATTGCTGATTTCATTCTTGACTGGATAAAACAGCAGTAGAGGATAATAGAAGGTGCCGCAAAGTGGCATTTTTACTGTCTTATAAGA
>NZ_KE161030.1:4374738-4674103 GCF_000412335.2 Cedecea davisae DSM 4568 | reverse complement strand
CTTCCTCTTTCAGAGTCAAGCGTTTATTTTCGCTTTCGTCTGACTGACTACCGGGTTGTTAAGCCGCTTTCGAAGCCGCTTTGCCGTGTCAGTGGAGGCGCATTATAGGGAGTTCTCAGAGCCTGACAACCCCTAATTTGAAAAAACTTTCTGACCGCATTCTTTTTCACCAACCAAGTACAGAAAGACAGCAAATAACGGGCATTTGCTGCATAAATCACCGCTAAATTGCTGCCAATGGCATACTAGGCTGCGAAATACTGCTTAAGGAAATGCTTTATGTCTTTATCCACCCAACAACTAGCCGCCCAAAAAAACCTTTCTTATATGCTGGCGGAGAACCTGGCCCAGCGAATACTAAAGGGAGAATATGCTGTCGGCAGCATTCTACCGGGTGAGATCGAGCTGGGAGAGTTGTTTGGCGTCAGCCGCACCGCAGTTCGTGAAGCCGTAAAGACGCTAACCGCCAAAGGCATGCTGTTACCCCGGCCGAGAATCGGCACTCGTGTTATGCCACGCAGCCACTGGAACTTCCTTGATAAGGAGCTTATCTCCTGGTGGATGACCAAAGACAACTTCAGCTATGTAGTAGAAGACTTTCTGATTATGCGTAATAGCCTGGAGCCGCAGGCCTGCGCATTAGCAGCAATAAACAGTAATGAAGAGCAGCGTACGGAACTGATGCGCCTGATGGAGCAAATGATTGAATTGCAGGACACCTTCGACCGCCAGCGCTGGGTTGAGGTGGACATGGCTTATCACGAGCTTATCTATGAAATGAGTGGTAACCCTTTCATGACATCTTTCGCGAACTTATTCAGGTCTATTTATTACAATTACTTCACCGCGATTACCGATAATGAAGTGATTAAGCTCGACTCGCATCAGGCCATTGTCGATGCCATTGTCCATGGAGAGGCGCAGGCCGCGCTTAACGCCTGCCAGGCACTGTTAAAGGAACCGTTCACTCATCGGTAATTTCAGGCGTATTCAACCTTCAGGATCATAATGACTAAAACAGCACGCAGCATGGCCGGGCTTCCGTGGATAGCCGCGATGGCTTTCTTTATGCAGGCGCTGGATGCCACCATTCTTAATACCGCGCTACCGGCTATCGCCCATAGCCTTAACCGCTCTCCGCTGGCAATGCAGGCTGCCATCATTAGCTACACCTTAACCGTTGCCATGTTTATCCCGGTTAGCGGCTGGCTGGCCGACCGTTTCGGCACGCGGCGCGTGTTTATGATTGCCGTTAGCCTCTTTACCCTCGGGTCTTTCGCCTGTGCCATGTCCGGCACCTTAACTGAACTGGTGGCTTTCCGCGTCGTTCAGGGGATTGGCGGGGCCATGATGATGCCGGTGGCGCGGCTTGCTTTACTGCGGGCCTACCCGCGCAGCGAATTATTACCGGTGCTCAACTTTGTCACCATGCCCGGCCTGGTCGGGCCGATTCTGGGGCCGCTACTTGGCGGGGTGCTGGTCACCTGGGCAAGCTGGCACTGGATCTTCTTAATCAATATTCCAATTGGTATCCTGGGCCTGCTGTACGCGCGCAAATATATGCCCAACTTCACTACGCCGAAGCGCGGGTTTGATATGAGCGGCTTCCTGCTTTTTGGCGCGGGTCTGGTGATGATCTCAAGCGGCGTTGAGCTGTTTGGGGAGCGGATTGTTGCCAGCTACATCGGCATGCTGGTCATCTTCGGCGGCATCCTTCTTTTATTAGCCTATATCTGGCACGCTCGCCGCGTTCCTGCACCGCTTATTCCTCTTCCTCTCTTTAAGACACGAACTTTCTCGGTTGGCATTGTAGGCAATATTGCCTCACGCCTTGGTACCGGCTGCGTACCGTTCCTGATGCCGCTAATGTTGCAAGTTGGGTTTGGCTACTCGGCGCTGATAGCTGGCTGCATGATGGCACCCACGGCCGTGGGTTCGCTCCTGGCCAAATCAACAGTCACTCAGGTACTACGCTGGCTTGGCTATCGTAAAACGCTGGTCGGCATACCCCTGGTGATAGGTCTGCTTATCGGCCAGTTTTCGCTGCAATCGCCGGGGATGGAGGTTTGGCTGCTGATTCTTCCTCTCTTTATATTAGGTATGGCGATGTCGACTCAGTTCACAGCGATGAACACCATCACCCTTGCCGACCTGACGGACGAAAACGCCAGCAGCGGTAACAGCGTGCTGGCGGTGACTCAGCAACTTTCGATAAGCCTGGGGGTTGCGGTTAGCGCCGCGGTTCTGCGCGCCTGGGAAGGGGTGGATAACGTCAATACCATCGAGCAGTTCCATTACACCCTGCTGACGATGGGAGCGATAACGCTGGTTTCCTCGGCGGTCTTCCTGCTGCTGCGCCCAAAAGACGGGCGCAACTTAATTAAAGAGCGCCATAAACACTAAACCGAACCGCGTTCCACCAGCTCTGGCGTCAGCAGTAAACGCTGCTGCGCCAGGTCGGGCTGCGCCATTCGATGGATAAGCACGTCAACCGCCAGCTCCCCCAGCTCATCTTTTGGCTGATGAATGGTGGTGAGCGGCGGCGTCATATAGCGAGCAAGCTCAATGTCATCGTAGCCAATAACGGCCATATCCTGCGGGACGCTCAGGCCAGCCTGATATAAAGCATGATAAGCCCCAACGGCCATCGCATCGTTACCCATAAATACCGCATCGGGCCGCGCCTCCAGCGCCAGCAGCTCGCCCATCGCGCTAAAACCACCCTGGAATTCAAAGTCACCGATAATTTCATAGCCGGGGAGGATTTCCAGCCCCGCCTGCGCCATCGCTTTACGGTAGCCTTCAAGACGCAGCCGCGCCGGGGTCTTATCCTGCGGCCCGGCAATACAGGCGATACGGGTATAGCCGTTATCAATAAGATGCTGTGTCGCCATCTCACCGCCGAGCAGCGAGTTGTCCTGAATGACATCGCTTTGCCCTTCGAACGGCGCCCAGTCCATCATCACGGTAGGGATAGTCGGATAGCGGTTAATAATTTCCGGCGAGGGCTGGTGCGTTTCGGTGCACAGCAGAAGCAATCCATCCACCCGCTTTTGCAGCAGCGTTTCCAGATTTCGGTTCATGCGGTGCTCGTCCCCCTCGGTGTTGCACAGCACCAGGCTGTAACCGCGTTCAAAGCAGCTGCGCTCAACGCCACGCACCAGTTCTGAATAAAAGGGGTTGCTACTGGCGGTAATAAGCATCCCGATGGTGTGGGTTTGATTGAGCTTGAGGCTTCGCGCCAGGGCGGAAGGGGCATAATTCAGCGTCTTAACCGCATCCTCAACTTTCTGGCGAATAGCATCGCTAACGAAGCGATCGCTATTAATGACGTGAGAAACGGTTGAGGTAGAAACGCCCGCCAGGCGGGCGACATCTTTCATGGTCGCCACGGTTTACCTCTGTTGCAGAAACTCATCGATTTCATGGCGCCACGGCACGGATGGCTGAGCACCTTTACGAGTGACCGCAATTGCCGCTGCCGCATGGGCAAAACGTACGGCCTCTTCCATCGGCTTCTCTTCCAGCAGGGCTGTCACCAGCGAGCCGTTAAAGGTGTCTCCGGCAGCAATAGTGTCTACAGCTTTGACTTTAAAGCCCGGCACTCGCTGCCCGTGACCTTTCTCGCTTAGCCACACCCCGCGGCTACCGAGCGTGATTATGACGGTATCGATGCCTTTACCGTGCAGTACATCAGCAGCTTTAGCGGCATCTTCATCGTTTTCTACCCGCACGCCAGTCAGCTTTTCAGCTTCGGTTTCGTTCGGGGTGATCATATCCAGCAGCGACAGCAGCTCATCGGAAAGCTCGCAGGCCGGTGCCGGGTTGAGAATAACTTTGGTCTGGTTTTGATGGGCTATTTTTGCCGCAGCAAGCACGCTATCCAGCGGAGATTCTAGCTGCATTAATAAAGCAGAAGCCTCGGCGATTTTTTGCTGCTGCGCCGCAACAAGATCCGGCGTTAAGGCCGCGTTGGCCCCTGAATGAATGCCGATAACGTTCTCGCCCGACTCGTTGACGAAAATCAGCGCCACGCCGGTTGCTTCATCTTTAATAGTGCTGATTGGCGCGGTGTCGATGCCGTCGCTGGCGAGCTGTTTGCACACGCGCCCGCCGGTATCGTCATCGCCAACACAGGCAATAAAAGCGATATCCGCTCCGCTGCGCCCTGCCGCAACTGCCTGATTCGCACCTTTACCGCCGAACGCCACCTGGTAGCCCTGGCCGGTGACGGTTTCACCCGGAGCAGGGAAATGTTCGAGGTTAAGGATATGGTCAGCGTTGATGCTGCCAAGAACGACGAGTTTGCCTGTGCTTTTCATATCTTAATATCCAGTTTAGATACGCCACTCCCTGCGGAGTGGCGCGGTGCCCTGCTTTTCTTTTAGTCTTATTTAGTGACGAGTTTTAAATCTACCGGGATTTTTGCATCCACTTTCTCGCCCTTCAGCACTTTATCAGCGGTTTCCACGCCGATAACGCCGATTTGGTCAGCCATCTGGGCCACGGTTGCGCCCAGTTTACCGCCTTCAACCGCTTTCACTCCGTCAGCCGTACCGTCAAAGCCAACCACCAGCACGTCAGATTTTCCGGCAGTTTGCAGCGCACGCAGCGCGCCAAGCGCCATTTCGTCGTTCTGAGCAAACACGGCCTGCACGTTCCGGTGCGCGGTCAGCAGGTTCTGCATAACGTTCAGGCCTTTGGTGCGGTCGAAGTCGGCCGGCTGGCTGGCCAGTACGTCAAATTTATGCGCCGCAACAGCCTGTTTGAAGCCTTCGCCACGTTCACGGGCGGCGGATGCACCGGCAATGCCCTGTAGCTCAATCACTTTAGCGCCTTCGCCCAGTTTCTTAGCAATGAAATCACCGGCCATTTTACCGCCCGCTACGTTATCAGAAGCGATGTGGCTGACAACCGTGCCCTGGCTGGCTACGCGGTCAAGAGTGATCACCGGGATTTTAGCCTGGTTAGCCATTTTGACGGCGTTACCTACCGCGTCAGAGTCGGTTGGGTTAATCAGCATCAGTTTGGTGCCGCGAACGGTTAAGTCCTGCACGTTAGCCAGCTCTTTAGCCGGGTTGTTCTGCGAGTCGAGCACGACCAGGTTGTAACCCAGTTTGTCGGCTTCTTTCTGCGCGCCGTCTTTCAGCGACACGAAGAACGGGTTATTCAGGGTGGAAACCACCAGTGCGATAGTGTCTTTAGCCATCGCATTGGCGCTTACGGTGGCGCTAAGCGCTACGGCAGAAACCAGAGTAGCCAGTTTTTTCATATTCATAGTCAGATGTCCTGTAGGGTTATGGTTTTACTGCTTTTTGTTGTCTACCAGCACCGCCAGCAAAATAACCACCGCTTTGACGATCATCTGGTAATAAGAAGAAACACCTAATAAATTCAGACCGTTGTTCAGGAAGCCGAGGATCAATGCCCCGATGAGCGTCCCCACAATCCGTCCCTTACCGCCTGCGAGGCTGGTACCGCCGAGCACGACCGCCGCAATGGCATCCAGTTCGTAGCCCGCACCCGCCGTAGGCTGAGCGGAAGAAAGACGTGCAACCTCGATTATCCCGGCCAGCGAAGCCAGCAGGCCACAAAGAGAGTAGACGATGATTTTAACTTTGTTGACGCTAATCCCGGACAGGCGAGTTGCGGCTTCGTTACCGCCAAGGGCATAGATATAGCGCCCCAGACGAGTGTGATGCAGCATGTACCAGGCGGCCAGGAAGACAACGCCCATAATCCATACCGGCGTCGGGATGCCCAGCGGGCGGCCGATACCAAACCAGCCGAACAGATCCGCGTTATCCGAGAACCCGGTATTCATCGGGCTGCCGTTGGTATAAACCAGCGTCACCCCGCGCAGCAGCAGCATCATCACCAGCGTGGCGATAAATGCCTGCACCCGGCCTTTGGCGACGATGACCCCGGTCACCGCACCGATAGCAGCACCAAGCGCCAGGGCTGCGGCAACGGCGACCAGAGCGTTAACCTCAAAACCTACAATCGAGGCGGCCACCGCCCCGGTCAGCGCCAGCAAAGAAC
The DNA here is from genome assembly GCF_000412335.2 of Cedecea davisae DSM 4568. Lineage (GTDB taxonomy): Bacteria > Pseudomonadota > Gammaproteobacteria > Enterobacterales > Enterobacteriaceae > Cedecea > Cedecea davisae. Next base: position 4,668,061 of record NZ_KE161030.1, on the reverse strand, counting down.
CGACGGACAGGTCGATTCCTGAAGTCAGGATAACCAGCGTCATCCCGACGGCCATAATGGCGTTGACCGAGGTTTGCTGCAGGATGTTGAACAAGTTATTTACGGTAAAGAAGTTCGGGCTAAGGGCAGAGACAATCGCAATCAGCACCAGCAGAGCGATCAGCGATTTTTGCTCCAGCAGCCACGCTTTGGTGAACCAGCGACGGGTGGATACGGTCTGGGTACTCATTTATGTAACTCCTGATTCACTCGATTAAGCTTGCCGACGGCCGCGGCCATAAGCGCTTCCTGGGTTGCCTCTTCGCGGGAGAACTCTCCGCTCAGACGCCCCTCGTGGATAACCATAATGCGGTCACTCATGCCCAGCACTTCCGGCATTTCCGAGGACACAAGGATGATGCTCAAGCCATCAGCTTTAAACTGGTTAATTAACTGATAAATCTCTTTTTTCGCCCCGACATCAACGCCACGCGTCGGCTCATCGAGGATCAGCACTTTTGGGCGCGTCATCAGGCCGCGGGCAATCGCCACTTTCTGCTGATTACCGCCGGAAAGCAGGCCGATGGGCTGCTCCATCGAAGGCGTTTTCACGTTAAACAGGCGGATAAAGTCCTGCACCGCCTGCTGCTCATCTTTATGCTTCAGGCTGCCAACATCCCGGCTGAAGTAGCGCAGCGCGGTAAGCGACATGTTCTCTTTTACCGACATGCCGAGCACCAGCCCGTCACGCTTGCGGTCTTCAGAGATATAAACGATGCCGTTTGCCAGCCCATCCTGCGGCGAGCGGGTCACCACTTCGCGGCCATCCAGCGCCACATAACCGCCGGTTCTCGGCAGCGCGCCGTACAGCACCTTCATTAATTCTGTGCGCCCGGCGCCCATCAGCCCGGCAACGCCCAGGATCTCGCCCTTACGCAGCTCGAAAGAAACATTCTTCACGCCCGGGCCAGCGAGGTTATCAACCCGCAGGCGAACCTCTCCCGGCTGCTTATCGATATGCGGATACTGGTCTTCAAGCTTACGGCCAACCATCATCTCGATAAGCGTGTCTTCATTAAGTGAAACCACTTCGCGCTCGGCAATAAACTGTCCGTCGCGCAGGACGGTAACGTCATCGCAAACTTCGAAGATTTCTTTCATGCGGTGGGAGATATAGACGATGCCGCAGCCCTGAGACTTCAGCTCGCGGATAACGCGGAAAAGCGACTCGGTTTCGGTATCGGTCAGCGCATCCGTCGGTTCATCCATAATGATGACCTTCGACTCAAAGCTCAGCACTTTGGCAATCTCAACCATCTGCTGGTCGCCAATCGACAGCTCGCCAACCAGACGTTCGCTGGTGTAACGCAGGTTGAGTTTAGCCAGCAGTTTATCGGCTTCCCGGTACATCTTTTTCCAGTCGATTTTGCCCAAACGCCCGACAAACTCACGGCCAAGGAAGATGTTCTCGGCGATGCTTAACTGCGGAATAAGGTTCAGCTCCTGGTGAATAATGCCGATGCCCGCTTCCTGAGAGGCTTTAGGGCCGCTGAAGGCGGTTTCTTTGCCCAGCCACAGCAGCGAACCGGCATCTTTGGTGTAGATCCCGGTCAGCACTTTCATCATGGTCGATTTGCCGGCGCCGTTCTCACCCACCAGCGCCATTGCCCGGCCTGGATAGACGTTTAGCGCCGCGCCGGACAGAGCTTTCACCCCGGGGAACGACTTGTCGATCCCTTTCAGTTGCAGTAAAGGTTCCATACCGGCCTCCTAGAAGGTTACGCCAGCACAGAGAATGATATTCGCATACGGGGAACACTCCCCGCTGCGAATAACCGCCCGGCTTTCAGCGGTGTGCTGCTTGAACTGCTCATGACTGATGTAACGAATAGTAATGGTGTTTCCCTGGTGTTTTTGCAGTTGCTCAAGCTGTTTGAGCAACGTTTCGTGAAGCGCGGGATTATGTTGTTTGATTTCAGAAGCCAGAATAGCCGCCTCAACCTGCATTTCCTGAGTTACCACGTCCACGACCTGCATAAAGCCCGGAACGCCGTGAGTCAGCGCCAAATCAATGCGCGGCGTATTGCGCGGGATTGGCAGCCCGGCATCGGCAACCACCAGCGTGTCGGTGTGCCCAAGACGGGAGATAACGGACGAAATATCAGCGTTAAGAACGGTACCTTTCTTCATTTTCCTGCTCCACTAGCGAAACGTTTCGCTGATGATGAGTGTAGGAAATGAGGTGCCGATAAAACAACCACCAGGTTAAAGAAATGTGATCGGCATCGAAACGTTTCGCTAATAAACGCAAAACGGTACCTGAGTACCGTTTTTAGTGTTTGCACCCTCTCCCTGTGGGAGAGGGTTGGGGTGAGGGCGTCAGGTATCTAACTTAAATCTCGACCTGGGTTCCCAGCTCAATAACCCGGTTTGGCGGGATCTCAAACTGGTCAGGCGCGCGCAGCGCATTTCGCTGCAGGGCGAGGAATAGCTTACCGCGCAGGCGCAGGTACCAGGGGCGTTTGCCGATAATCAGCGACTCATGCGACATAAAGAATGAGGTTTCCATCATCCGGCAGCTCAGGCCTTCCAGCCCGCAGCGGTGGAAAATCTCTTCCACGTTCGGCGTTTCACGCCAGCCGTAGCTTGCGACAACCCGCCAGAAAGTCGGCGACAGCTGTTCGATAGAAACGCGACGCACGTTATGAACATACGGCGCATCTTCCGTGCGCAACGTCAGCAGCACCACTCGTTCGTGCAGCACTTTGTTGTGCTTGAGGTTATGCAGCATGGCAAACGGAATCACGTTCAGGGCGCGCGACATATACACCGCCGTGCCCGGCACGCGAACCGGCGGAGATTTCTCCAGCGAAGCAATCATCGCTTCCAGAGAATTGCCGTGCTCGTGCATGCGGCGCAGCAGGCGGAAACGCTCGCTTTTCCAGGTGGTCATAATGGTAAACATCACCAGGCCGAGCGTCAGCGGCAGCCAGCCGCCGGAGACGATCTTCTCGAGGTTGGCGGAGAACAGCGGTATGTCGATAAACAGGAAGCCCGCACACATCAGGAGCACGGCAATTTTATTCCAGTGCCAGTTTTTGCGCGCTACGGTGCAGCAAAGAATCGAGGTCAGCACCATCGTGCCGGTTACCGCAATGCCGTATGCCGCGGCAAGGTTGCTTGAGTGTTCAAAGCTGACAATAACGATAACCACCGCGATATACAGGATCCAGTTAATCGCTGGAATGTAAATCTGCCCGGACTCCATTTCCGAGGTGTGGATGATGCGCATTGGCGAGAGATAGCCCAGACGAACCGCCTGGCGCGTCAGCGAGAAGACCCCGGAAATAACGGCCTGAGAGGCGATAACCGTGGCAAGCGTCGCCAGAATCAGCAGCGGGATCAGCGCCCAGTCAGGGGCCAGCAGAAAGAATGGGTTTTTAATCGCTTCCGGGTTCTTCAGCAGCAGCGCGCCCTGGCCAAAATAGTTAAGGACCAGAGAAGGCAGAACCGCAATAAACCACGCGATGCGAATCGGGAGCTTACCGAAGTGCCCCATATCGGCATACAGCGCTTCAACGCCGGTTATCGCCAGCACCACCGCACCAAGGGCAACGAATGACACCGTTTTATACTGCACGAAGAAATTCACCGCCCAGGCAGGGTTAAGCGCCTGCAGGACTTCCGGGTTGCCGATAATACTGCGCACGCCCAGGACGGCGAGCGTCAGGAACCACAGCAGCATCACCGGAGCAAACAACTTGCCCACCATCCCGGTGCCGTGCTTCTGAATCATAAACAGCAGCGTCAGGACAATGATAGAAAGCGGGACGATGTATTGATCCAGCTGCGGCGCGGCTATCTCCAGGCCTTCTATGGCCGACATCACCGATATCGCCGGCGTGATAACCACCTCGCCGTAGAAGAAGCTGCCGCCAATCAACCCCATGATCACCAGCACCGAGGTCATACGTGCCGTCGTATTGCGCCCGGCAAGCGACATCAGGGTTAAGATCCCGCCTTCTCCGGCGTTATCCGCACGCATCACAAAGGTGAGATATTTAATGGAGACGACCAGAACCAGCAGCCAAAAAATTAACGACAAAAAGCCAAATACGGCGTCGCGTTCAACGCCAAACCCAAACTGCCCGGACAGGCATTCTCTAAGGGTATAAAGCGGGCTGGTACCGATATCACCGTACACAACCCCGATAGCAGCCAGCGTAACGGCAGGCAACGATTGTTTATTATCAGCGCTCATAGACTAATCTTTTGTTGGAATCCCGAAAACGTGTGCTTAGTCCCTTGGCCCACAAAACGGCGCACAGTATGCACGATTATTGTGTAAATCGTACCCCTAAATGCATTTGCCTTAACTCAGCTCAAATGTTGTGTGCGGCATAATCAGCACATTAACTGGCTAAAAATAAACGCTATACTCGCGTTCCTCCTGGGTAACCGCGTAAGGATGCAAAGCTAATTATGGCTCAATCACATTTGCTGGCTGAAAGAATTTCACGCCTCAGCCAGGCGCTGGAAAAAGGACTTTTTGAGCGTCAGCACGCCGTTCGCCTCTGTCTGCTGGCGGCGCTGAGCGGCGAGAGCGTTTTTTTACTCGGCCCGCCGGGAATAGCCAAAAGTTTGATCGCCCGCCGCCTCAAGTTCGCGTTTCGCGAAGCTCGTGCCTTCGAATATCTAATGACTCGCTTCTCAACGCCAGAAGAAGTTTTTGGCCCGCTATCTATCCAGGCTTTAAAAGATGAAGGCCGCTATGAGCGCCTTACCGCGGGTTACCTGCCGGAAGCGGAAATTGTGTTTCTCGACGAAATCTGGAAAGCCGGACCGGCAATCCTGAATACCCTGCTAACCGCGATTAACGAACGTCGCTTCCGCAACGGCGCCAGCGAAGAAAAAATCCCGATGCGCCTGCTGGTGGCCGCTTCCAACGAACTGCCGGAAGCCGACAACAGCCTGGAAGCGCTTTATGACCGCATGCTGATTCGCTTGTGGCTGGACAAAGTCCAGGACAAGGCCAACTTCCGTTCGATGCTGATAAGCCAGCACGATGAAAACTTTAATCCGGTGCCTGAAAGCCTTCAGGTCACCGACGAGGAGTATTTCAGCTGGCAGCAGCAAATTGGCGGCGTCGCGCTGCCGGATGAAGTCTTTGAGCTGATTTTCACTCTGAGGCAGCAGCTTGAGGCTACGCCCGGCGCGCCTTATGTCTCAGACCGCCGCTGGAAGAAAGCCATTCGCCTGCTCCAGGCAAGCGCCTTCTTTAACGGCCGTGACGCGGTTGCGCCTATCGATCTTATCCTGCTCAAAGACTGCCTGTGGCACGACACCGCCACCATGAATTTAATGCAGCAGCAGATTGAAGTATTGATGACCGGACACGCGTGGCAGCAGCAGGCCATCCTCAGCAAACTGAGCGGCATCGTACAGCGCAGGCTCCAGCTCCAGCAGCAAAGCAGCGACAGGGACGCCTTCACGGTTATCAAACAAAACGGGATGTTCAGCCGTAAGCCGCAGTATCAGCTGCCGGACGAGCTCGCGGGAGAAACGCTAACCCTGCTGCTACAGAAGCCGCTGAAGCTGCACGATATTGAAGTAATCCATATCACCCTCGCTCGTGAAGCGCTGGCGCTGTGGCTTAATAAAGGTGGCGAGATCCGCGGCAAGCTCAATGGGATCGGTTTTGCTCAGCAGCTCAACCTTGAAGTAGACGGTAGCCAGCATCTGACTATCCGTGATGTCAGCCTTCAGGGGACGCGCCTCGCGCTGCCGGGCCACCAGCAGCAGGGCGTTCCTGACGAAATCAAAAAGCAGTTCGACGATCTCGACGCCGCGCTGCATCAGCAGCATGAACGCTTTAATGATCAACAAAAATGCCTGTTTATCGAAAATGAATGGCTGGGGAAAATTGAGGCCAGCCTGCAGGATGTCGCCGCCCAGCTGAAACAGGCGCGTCAATGATAAGTGTGGAAACGCTGGATATGATCCTGGCTATCGGCGAAGGCGAGCTGATAGAAGAGATTATTATTACGCTGCTGGCGGCGCCTCAGCTGGCGGTGTTCTTTGAAAAGTTTCCGCGTTTAAAGAAAGCAGTTAGTGAAGACTTACCTCGCTGGCGGGACCAGTTAAAAAGCCGCCTGAAAGATGGCCACGTTCCTGATGAGCTGGCCCAGGAGGTGCTTTGTTACCAACAGAGTCAGCTGCTCGCGACCGGGCAGCTTACGGCCAGGCTGCCCGATATCATCGAGCTTTTGCATAAGCTCGGCTCTCCCTTTCATGAACAGGCGAAACGGCTGGTCGCCGACAATCCGCATTTTACTCCGGCGCTCCATACCCTGTTTCTGCAACGCTGGCGGTTAAGCCTGGTGGTTCAGGCGACTTCCCTTAACCAGCAGTTACTGGACGATGAGCGCGATAAGCTGCTGGCAGAGATCCAGGAACGGCTGGCGCTCAGCGGGCAGTTAGACCCGGCCCTGGCGGAAAATGACAAGGCCGCAGGCAAGCTGTGGGATATGAGCGGAGGCACGTTAAAGCGCGGGGACTATCAGCTGATTGTCCAGTACGGCGAGTTTCTTACCGGCCAGCCGGAGCTGATGCAGCTTGCCGAACAGCTTGGCCGCTCTCGCGAAGCCAAATCGGTCCCGCGTAAAGATTCTCCCACCGAGCCCTGGCGTATGCTGGTTCGTGAACCTGCAACAGTGCCGGAGCAGGTAGACGGCCTGCAACGCAGCGACGATATCCTGCGCCTGCTGCCCCCCGAGCTTGCAACGCTGGGCATTACCGAGCTCGAATTTGAGTTCTACCGGCGGCTGGTGGAGAAGCAGTTACTCACTTACCGGCTCCATGGCGACGCGTGGCGAGAGAAGATAGTGGAGCGTCCGGTTGCTCACCAGGACTTCGACGAGCAGCCACGCGGCCCGTTTATCGTCTGCGTGGACACTTCCGGTTCAATGGGCGGTTTCAACGAGCAGTGCGCAAAGGCTTTCTGCCTGGCGTTGATGCGCATCGCGCTGGCCGATAACCGGCGCTGCTTCATTATGCTGTTTTCCAGCGAAGTGGTGCGTTACGAGGTGAGCGGCCGGGACGGCATCGATCAGGCTATCCGTTTTTTAAGCCAGCATTTCAGCGGCGGCACCGATCTGGCCAGCTGCTTCCGCTCGATCCTTGAAAAAATGCAAACCGGGGACTGGCACGACTCCGATGCGGTAGTTATTTCTGATTTCATCGCCCAGCGACTGCCAGACGACGTTGTCAGCAGCGTGAAAGCGCTACAGCGCCAGTATCAGAACCGTTTTCATGCCGTGGCAATGTCGGGGCACGGGAAACCCGGCATCATGCGTATTTTCGACCATATCTGGCGCTTTGATACCGGGATGAGAAGCCGCCTGCTGCGTCGCTGGCGGCGCTGAGAATTACAGCAGACCGCTGACCTTGCCCTGAATCTCTGGCGACCATACGCCGCACTGAACCTGGCCGATGTGCGGCAGCTGTAGCAGCAACATTGTCAGGCGTGACTGACCGATACCGCCGCCGATAGTTTGCGGCATCTCGCCTTTTACCAGCGACTGGTGCCACTCCAGCGCCATGCGATCTTCATCGCCGGTTGTAGCCAGCTGGCGCTTCAGGGTTTCAGCATCCACGCGGATCCCCATAGAAGAGAGCTCGATAGCGTCTTCAAGCACCGGGTTCCACACCAGAATATCGCCGTTTAAACCGGCCAGGCCGCCTTCAGCCTGAGTAGACCAGTCATCATAATCCGGGGCGCGAACATCGTGACGCTTGCCGTCCGACAGTTTGCCGCCGATGCCCATCAAAAATACCGCGCCAAGTTCTTTGGCAATCGCACGTTCGCGGCCTTTGGCGTCCAGCTCAGGGAAGCGTTGTAGCAAGGTTTCGCTGTGAACAAAATGAATCTGCTCCGGCAGGAAAGCGTCCAGCCCAAAATGCTCGCTTACCTCAGCTTCGGTGGCTTTTATTGCCGCCCAAATGCTTTCTACCGTCTGTTTCAACGTCCCCAGGTGACGCTCGCCGTCTCCCATCACGCGTTCCCAGTCCCACTGATCCACATATACCGAGTGAATAGGTGATAAACGGTCTTCATCGGGGCGCAGGGCCTTCATGTGCGTGTAAAGCCCTTCGCCCGCGCTGAAGTCATGCTGGCCGAGCGTTTTTCTTTTCCATTTGGCCAGCGAATGCACCACTTCAAACTGCGCCTGAGGCAAGGTTTTCACCTTTACCTGCACCGCTTTTTCGCTGCCTGAGAGGTTGTCCTGTGTGCCATCACCCACGCGGCTAAGAATCGGGGCCTGGACTTCAATCAGACCAAGCTTCTCTTCCAGCTGACGGGAAAAATGAGCTTTCACAAAACTAATCTGGCGCTGTTTAGCAATGTAGGCAGTTTTCATGGCTTTTCTCTTTGTTGTGTTGTTTCTGTCAACGATTAAGCAACAAACATGGCATCAGATTCAATAATCAATAATAAAAAAGCCCTTCCTCTTTTTAATCGACGAATTTAAGGCTATAAAAAATGGAGAATCGGCATTTATCATAGGAAAAAGTGATGGATAATTATCAGATCGACAATCTCGATCGCGGGATACTGGAAGCATTAATGGCAAATGCGCGCACCGCTTATGCCGAACTGGCCAAACAATTTGGCGTCAGCCCGGGGACGATTCACGTTCGCGTAGAGAAGATGAAGCAGGCTGGCATCATTACCGGGGCACGCATCGACATCAGTCCAAAGCAGCTCGGCTATGACGTTTGCTGCTTTATCGGCATTATTCTTAAGAGCGCCAAAGATTACCCCTCGGCGCTGACCAAGCTGGAAAACCTCGACGAAGTGACCGAGGCCTATTACACCACGGGCCACTACAGCATCTTTATTAAGGTCATGTGCCGATCTATTGATGCCCTGCAGCAGGTACTTATCAACAAGATCCAAACAATCGATGAAATTCAGTCCACGGAAACGCTGATCTCCCTGCAAAACCCGATCATGCGCACCATCCGCCCCTAAGCGTTAATTTTAATACCCATATTATCCACAGGTAGATCCCCGCCCTTTCACAGCGTACAATACGCCTCGATCTGAAAAGGCGGGACATAATGGCAGATATCACTCTGATTAGCGGCAGTACGCTTGGCAGCGCCGAGTATGTAGCAGAACACCTGGCTGAAAAGCTGGAGGAAGCGGGGCATAGCACTGAAATTCAGCACGGCCCTCTGCTGGAAGATCTGTCCACCAGCGGTATCTGGCTGGTTATCTCCTCTACGCACGGCGCTGGCGATCTGCCGGATAACCTGCAGCCTTTATATGACGCTATAAATGAACAGCGTCCGAACTTGAGCGGCGTAATCTACGGCGCAGTCGGAATAGGCAGCCGCGAATACGATACGTTTTGCGGTGCAATAGAGAAGATAGACCTGTTGCTGAGTGAATGTGGGGCCACCCGTTTGGGGGAATTGCTCAAAATAAACATCCTCGAACACGATATTCCTGAAGATCCGGCAGAGGTTTGGGTCGGATCATGGAAAAATTTACTCCCTGAAGTGTAAAGATCGTCCGATCAGATGTGGATAAGTCTGGTTAAAAGCTTGGATTAAGCAGTAGTTATCCAAATAACAACTCCTGTTCACTTTTTGAGTTGTGTATAAACCTCCATTCTGATCCCAGCTTATACTGTCTGGGATCACCGATCATTCACAGCAAACGATCCTTTCCAGGTCATTGATCCTGATGCAGTAAAATGGGTTATCCACAGATGTGGTCGATCCTAATAAGAGATCATAATAAAGAGATCTTTAAATAAAAAAGATCTTCTTTTAATTACCAAAGATCCCGATGCTTTCTCGAAAGACTAAAGTTGAGTAGAATCCCCAGCCCGGGAAGTCACAAACCCTCATCGCGCAACCGAGGCAGTTACCATGTTTTATCCAGATCCTTTTGACGTCATCATCATCGGCGGGGGTCATGCAGGCACAGAGGCGGCAATGGCCGCAGCTCGTATGGGTCAGCAGACCCTGCTTCTGACACACAATATCGACACGCTGGGACAGATGTCCTGTAACCCGGCAATTGGCGGTATTGGCAAGGGACATTTGGTTAAGGAAGTGGACGCCCTCGGTGGCTTGATGGCGAAGGCCATCGACAGTGCCGGCATCCAGTTTAGGATACTAAACGCCAGCAAAGGCCCGGCGGTTCGCGCCACTCGTGCTCAGGCAGACCGCGTGCTTTACCGGCAAGCCGTTCGTACCGCACTGGAAAACCAGCCTAATCTAATGATCTTCCAGCAGGCGGTTGAAGACCTGATCGTTGAAAACGATCGCGTTGTCGGCGCCGTAACCCAGATGGGGCTTAAATTCCGCGCCAAAGCGGTTGTGCTCACCGTAGGCACCTTCCTCGACGGCAAGATCCACATCGGGATGGATAACTACAGCGGCGGACGTGCAGGCGATCCTCCTTCGATCCCGCTTTCCCGTCGTTTACGTGAACTCCCGCTGCGCGTCGGTCGCCTTAAAACCGGCACGCCTCCGCGTATTGACGCACGCACTATCGATTTCAGCGTACTTGCCCAGCAGCATGGCGATAATCCAATGCCGGTGTTCTCGTTCATGGGGAACGTTAACCAGCATCCTGCGCAAGTGCCGTGTTACATGACCTATACCAACGAGCAAACTCACGAGGTTATTCGTAATAACCTCGACCGCAGCCCAATGTATGCGGGTGTTATCGAAGGTATTGGCCCACGTTACTGCCCGTCTATCGAAGATAAAGTAATGCGTTTTGCCGACCGCAACGCACACCAGATCTTCCTTGAGCCGGAAGGCCTGACCAGCAACGAAATTTACCCGAACGGCATCTCCACCAGCCTGCCGTTTGACGTGCAGATGCAAATCGTCCGCTCGATGAAAGGGATGGAAAACGCGAAGATCGTTCGTCCTGGCTACGCTATTGAGTACGATTTCTTCGATCCGCGTGATTTGAAACCTACGCTGGAAAGTAAATATATTCAGGGCCTGTTCTTTGCCGGACAGATCAACGGGACGACCGGCTATGAAGAGGCCGCTGCCCAGGGTCTGCTCGCGGGTCTGAACGCCGCGCGCTCTTCGGCCGAAAAAGACGGTTGGGCACCAGCGCGCTCCCAGGCTTACCTTGGTGTCCTGGTCGATGACCTGTGCACTCTGGGGACCAAAGAGCCGTACCGCATGTTTACCTCACGCGCCGAGTATCGCCTGATGCTGCGTGAAGACAACGCCGACCTGCGTCTGACCGAAGCGGGCCGCGAGCTGGGCCTGGTTGACGACGAGCGCTGGGCACGCTTTAACGACAAGCTTGAAATGATCGAGCGTGAGCGTCAGCGCCTGAAAGATGTCTGGCTGCACCCGCACTCTGAGCAAATCGAAGAAGTGAATGCTCGCCTTAGCGCACCGCTCTCGCGGGAAGCTAACGGTGAAGATCTGCTGCGTCGCCCGGAAATGACCTATGCTTCCATGATGCAGCTCTCGCCGTTTGCTCCGGGGCTTGAAGATCCTCAGGCGGCAGAGCAGGTTGAGATCCAGGTGAAATACGAAGGCTACATCGCTCGCCAGCAGGATGAGATTGAAAAACAGCAGCGTAACGAGAATACTTTGCTGCCTGCGACGCTTGATTACAGCCAGGTTAACGGGCTGTCCAACGAAGTGATTGCCAAGCTTAACGATCACAAACCGGTTTCTATTGGCCAGGCGACACGCATTTCGGGTATTACCCCTGCGGCGATCTCTATTTTGCTTATCTGGCTGAAAAAACAGGGTCTGCTGCGACGCAGCGCCTGAAAATAAACGATAACGGGCCAGGCAAACCTGGCCTATTTTTTTATGGGTTTTACAACGTGCTGACTAAATTATCCCGTCTGCTGAAAGAAGCGGGCATCACTCTACCGGAAACTCAGCAGCAGCAGCTGGTGGGCTACGTCTCGCTGCTCGACAAATGGAACAAGGCTTACAACCTCACTTCGGTCCGCAATCCGGACGAGATGCTGGTACGCCATATTCTCGACAGCATCGTGGTTGAGCCTCACCTGCAGGGGAGTCGCTTTATCGACGTTGGCACGGGTCCTGGCCTGCCGGGTATTCCGCTGGCGATCGTTCGTCCGGACTCGCATTTCACCCTGCTGGACAGCCTCGGCAAGCGCGTGCGTTTTCTGCGCCAGGTCCAGCACGAACTTAAGCTTGAGAACATCACGCCGGTGCAGAGCAGGGTTGAAGATTTCCCGGCAGAACCGCCGTTTGACGGGGTTATCAGCCGCGCTTTCGCTTCGCTGAACGACATGGTGACCTGGTGCCACCACCTGCCGGGTGAGCACGGCCGCTTCTATGCGCTGAAAGGCATTCGCCCGGATGACGAGATAAGCGCTTTACCGGCAGGGTTTGCCGTCGAAGATATCGTCAAACTTGAGGTCCCCGGCCTGGAAGGGGAGAGGCATTTGGTGCGCATTAAGCCAAACAAAACTTAATATTTGTCAAAAAACGACGCGATAGAGATGTTTCACCCAGGTTAAAATTCCCCATCGTTACCGATGAAATGGTTGGTTACATTTAACCAAACTTTAACCAGGAATTATCCTAACCTTAACGCCGGATGAGTTAATTACCAGGGTAATAGTTTTATTTGAAAATATCATCCGGCTAAAATTACGTCGCAGAATGGTCTGTATTGGATGTTAAAAGTTTTACTGCGATGTCAATGAAAGGTTTAAATGACGTTTCAGGTTGTTTTAAACAGAGTATGCATTAATCAGCTTAATTATCAGTCATATGTAATTAGTGCTTTATGAGGCAGCAAAATCGCGGCCGGGGATAAGATGTTTAATTTGTGATCCCGTGCACGCTTTGCTGCTGGCTATTTCGGCTTATTTGCACTTTTTGAGGAAGCTGACGGGATTCATCAAAAGTAAGAAAATGGCCGTGCGGAAAATTAATTAAACATTTGTTCACCTTTTCGCTACTTATTGTTTGAAATCACTGGGCCGCACCGTATAATTTGCTCGCTTTTTGAGGCTTGACTCAGAGTCGCAAAGACAGTTTTATACGACACGCGACATACCTCATAGGTGGCAGGAGTTAGGAAACGTCATGTCAGTGTCGCTCTTGAGTAAGAACGTAGCCCGTAAGCTTCTGTTCATCCAACTTCTGGCTGTAGTGGCAATCGGACTGCTGTTTTGCCTGAAAGCTCCCTCATGGGGCGCTTCTGCCGTTGGCGGAGGCATGGCAGTTTGGCTGCCAAACGTACTGTTTATGATTTTTGCCTGGCGCCATCAGGCGCATACACCCTCTAAAGGCCGCGTGGCCTGGACATTCGCCATCGGCGAAGTGCTGAAGGTGATTGCGACCTTTACTATTCTGGTGGTGGCGCTGGCGTACTTTAAGGCGGTGTTTTTGCCGCTAATAGTGACGTGGGTTTCGGTGCTGGTTGTGCAGATACTCGCACCAGCTGTAATTAACAACAAAGGGTAAGAGGCATCATGTCTGCAGGAGAAATCTCTACACCGCAGGAGTATATAGGTCACCACCTGAATAACCTTCAGCTGGACCTGCGTACTTTCTCGCTGGTGGATCCGCATAACCCCCCGGCTACCTTCTGGACGCTCAACATCGACTCCATGTTCTTCTCAGTATTTCTGGGTCTGGTGTTCCTGGTGTTGTTCCGTAAAGTGGCGAAAACCGCGACCAGCGGCGTCCCGGGTAAATTTCAGACTTTTGTAGAGCTGATCATTGGCTTTGTACATGGCAGTGTGAAAGACATGTACCATGGCAAAAGCAAGGTTATCGCTCCACTGGCTCTGACGATTTTCGTCTGGGTCTTCCTGATGAACGTGATGGACCTGTTGCCAATCGATCTGCTGCCGTACATCGGCGAGCACATCTTTGGCCTCCCTGCCCTGCGTGTGGTGCCGTCTGCTGACGTGAATATCACCCTCTCAATGGCGCTGGGCGTGTTTGTCCTGATCCTGTTCTACAGCATCAAAATGAAAGGCATTGGCGGCTTCACGAAAGAGCTGACGCTGCAGCCGTTCAATCACTGGGCATTTATTCCGTTCAACTTAATCCTTGAAGGGGTAAGCCTGCTGTCCAAACCTGTATCGCTGGGTCTGCGACTGTTCGGCAACATGTATGCCGGTGAGCTGATTTTCATTCTGATTGCTGGCCTGCTGCCGTGGTGGTCACAGTGGATTCTGAATGTGCCATGGGCCATTTTCCACATCCTGATTATTACGCTGCAAGCCTTCATCTTCATGGTTCTGACGATCGTCTATCTGTCGATGGCGTCTGAAGAACATTAATTTACTTACCACTACTGCGTTTAACTGAAACAAACTTGGAGACTGTCATGGAAAACCTGAATATGGATCTGCTGTACATGGCTGCCGCTGTGATGATGGGTCTGGCGGCAATCGGTGCTGCGATCGGTATCGGCATCCTCGGGGGCAAATTCCTGGAAGGCGCTGCACGCCAACCAGATCTGATTCCACTGCTGCGTACTCAGTTCTTTATCGTTATGGGTCTGGTGGATGCAATCCCAATGATCGCTGTTGGTCTGGGTCTGTACGTGATGTTCGCCGTCGCGTAGTGAGCGATGTTTGAGTCATCAAGCAATATCAGAACGTTAACTAACAAAGAGGCATTGTGCTGTGAACATTAACGCAACAATCCTCGGCCAGGCCATCGCGTTTGTCCTGTTTGTTCTGTTCTGCATGAAGTATGTATGGCCGCCTTTAATGGCAGCCATCGAGAAACGTCAAAAAGAAATTGCTGACGGTCTTGCTTCTGCTGAACGTGCTCACAAGGACCTTGACCTTGCACAGGCCAACGCGACCGACCAGCTGAAAAAAGCCAAAGCGGAAGCTCAGGTGATTATTGAGCAGGCGAACAAACGCCGTGCGCAGATCCTTGATGAAGCGAAAACTGAGGCAGAGCAGGAACGTAATAAAATCGTTGAACAGGCTCAGGCAGAAATCGACGCGGAGCGTAAGCGCGCTCGTGAAGAGCTGCGTAAGCAGGTCGCTCTGCTGGCAATTGCCGGTGCCGAGAAGATAATCGAACGTTCCGTAGATGAAGCTGCTAACAGCGACATCGTCGATAAACTGGTCGCTGAACTGTAAGGAGGGAGGGGCTGATGTCTGAATTTGTTACTGTAGCTCGCCCCTACGCCAAAGCAGCTTTTGACTTTGCCGTCGAACACCAGAGCGTAGACCGCTGGCAGAACATGCTGGCGTTTGCTGCCGAGGTAACGAAAAACGAACAAATGGAAGAGCTCCTTTCCGGTGCACTGGCACCTGAAACGCTCGCAGATTCGTTCATCGCCATTTGCGGCGAGCAGCTGGATGCCAACGGCCAAAACCTGATTCGGGTTATGGCTGATAATGGTCGTTTGAAAGCGCTCCCGGATGTTCTCGAGCAGTTTGCGCATTTACGCGCCCTGAGCGAAGCCATTGCTGAAGTTCAAGTAACTTCTGCGGCTTCCCTGAGTGATGAACAGCTTGCGAATATTACCGCTGCAATGGAAAAACGTCTGTCACGCAAAGTTAAGCTGAATTGCAAAATCGATAAGTCTGTTATGGCGGGCGTTATCATCCAGTCGGGTGATATGGTCATTGACGGTAGCGTACGCGGCCGTCTTGAACGCCTTGCAGACGTCTTGCAGTCTTAAGGGGACTGGAGCATGCAACTGAATTCCACCGAAATCAGCGAACTGATCAAGCAGCGCATTGCTCAGTTCAATGTTGTGAGTGAAGCTCACAACGAAGGTACAATTGTATCTGTAAGTGACGGTATTATCCGCGTTCACGGCCTGGCCGATTGTATGCAGGGTGAGATGATTTCCCTGCCGGGAAACCGTTACGCTATCGCACTGAACCTGGAGCGCGACTCCGTAGGTGCCGTAGTTATGGGCCCATACGCTGACCTTGCCGAAGGCATGAAAGTTAAGTGTACTGGCCGTATCCTCGAAGTACCGGTTGGCCGTGGCCTGCTGGGCCGCGTGGTGAACACCCTGGGTGCGCCAATTGACGGTAAAGGTCCGATTGATAACGATGGCTTCTCGCCAATCGAAGTTATCGCACCGGGCGTTATCGAACGTCAGTCCGTCGATCAGCCGGTTCAAACGGGTTATAAATCCGTTGATGCCATGATCCCAATCGGTCGTGGTCAGCGTGAACTTATCATCGGTGACCGTCAGACCGGTAAAACCGCGATGGCAATCGACGCCATCATCAACCAGCGTGACTCCGGCATCAAATGTGTGTACGTGGCTATCGGCCAGAAAGCGTCCACCATTTCTAACGTAGTTCGTAAGCTGGAAGAGCACGGCGCGCTGGCTAACACCATCGTTGTTGTGGCGACCGCTTCTGAATCCGCTGCACTGCAATACCTGGCACCATATGCCGGTTGTGCAATGGGTGAATACTTCCGTGACCGCGGTGAAGATGCGCTGATCGTATACGATGACCTGTCCAAACAGGCTGTTGCTTACCGTCAGGTTTCCCTGCTGCTTCGTCGTCCACCGGGCCGTGAAGCCTTCCCTGGCGACGTGTTCTACCTCCACTCCCGTCTGCTGGAGCGCGCATCCCGCGTTAACGCTGAATACGTCGAGAACTTCACCAAAGGTGAAGTAAAAGGTAAAACCGGCTCCCTGACCGCGTTGCCGATCATCGAAACTCAGGCTGGTGACGTTTCTGCGTTCGTTCCGACCAACGTAATTTCGATTACCGATGGTCAGATCTTCCTGGAAACCAACCTGTTTAACTCCGGTATTCGTCCGGCAGTTAACCCGGGTATCTCGGTATCTCGTGTTGGTGGTGCTGCTCAGACCAAGATCATCAAGAAACTGTCCGGTGGTATTCGTACCGCGCTGGCACAGTATCGTGAACTGGCTGCGTTCTCTCAGTTCGCATCCGATCTGGACGAAGCAACCCGTAAACAGCTGAGCCATGGTCAGAAAGTGACCGAGCTGCTGAAACAGAAACAGTATGCCCCAATGTCTGTTGCACAGCAGGGCCTGGTGCTGTTCGCGGCTGAACGCGGTTACCTCGAAGACGTGGAACTGGCGAAAATCGGTAGCTTCGAAGCCGCTCTGCTGGCTTACGCTGACCGTGATCACGCTCCGCTGATGCAAGAGATTAACCAGACCGGTGGCTATAACGATGAGATCGAAGGCAAGCTGAAAGGCATCCTCGACTCGTTTAAAGCAACCCAGTCCTGGTAACGTCTGGCGGCTTGCCTTAGGGCAGGCCGCGAGGCATTGAGGAGAAGCTCATGGCCGGCGCAAAAGAGATACGTAGTAAGATCGCAAGCGTCCAGAACACGCAGAAGATCACCAAAGCGATGGAAATGGTCGCCGCTTCCAAAATGCGTAAATCGCAGGATCGCATGGCGGCCAGCCGTCCTTATGCAGATACCATGCGCAAAGTGATTGGTCACCTTGCAACCGGTAATCTGGAATATAAGCACCCTTACCTGGAAGAACGCGACGTTAAGCGCGTGGGCTACCTGGTGGTGTCGACCGATCGTGGTCTGTGCGGTGGTTTGAACATCAACCTGTTCAAAAAAGTGCTGGCGGATATGAAAGCATGGTCCGATAAAGGCGTTCAGAGCGAACTCGCGATGATCGGCTCAAAAGGCGTGTCTTTCTTCAATTCCGTTGGTGGCAACGTGGTTGCTCAGGTGACCGGCATGGGAGATAACCCTTCCCTGTCCGAACTGATTGGCCCGGTGAAAGTGATGTTACAGGCCTACGACGAAGGTCGTCTGGACAAGCTGTACGTTGTAAGCAACAAATTTATCAACACCATGTCTCAGGTTCCGACCATCACTCAGCTGCTGCCGTTACCGGCATCAGAAGATGAGGAGCTGAAGCGTAAATCCTGGGACTACCTGTACGAACCGGATCCGAAAGCGCTGCTGGACACCCTGCTGCGTCGTTATGTCGAATCTCAGGTTTATCAGGGCGTCGTAGAAAACCTGGCCAGCGAGCAGGCCGCGCGTATGGTGGCGATGAAAGCCGCGACCGATAATGGCGGCAGCCTGATTAAAGAGCTGCAGTTGGTCTACAACAAAGCTCGTCAGGCCAGCATTACTCAGGAACTCACCGAAATCGTCGGTGGCGCGTCCGCGGTTTAACCAGGTTATTACCCTAAATAGTTCGGTTTGCAGAAAGACGGCAACTGAGCGAATCCTTCGGAGCTTGCTTAAGTAAGTGACTGAGGTGAGGGAAGGCAGTCAACGCGTCTGCAAATTGAAATATGACGGGTAAACGAATTACGTAGAGGATTCAAGATGGCTACTGGAAAGATTGTCCAGGTAATCGGCGCCGTGGTGGACGTCGAGTTCCCTCAGGACGGCGTACCGCGCGTTTATGATGCGCTTGAAGTACAAAATAACAGCGAGCAGCTGGTGCTGGAAGTTCAGCAGCAGCTCGGCGGCGGTATCGTGCGTACCATCGCTATGGGTTCTTCCGACGGTCTGCGTCGTGGTCTGGAAGTTAAAGACCTCGAGCACCCGATCGAAGTCCCGGTAGGTAAAGCGACCCTTGGCCGTATCATGAACGTGCTGGGTCAGCCGATCGACATGAAAGGCGATATCGGCGAAGAAGACCGTTGGGCTATTCACCGCGCTGCACCTTCCTATGAAGAGCTGTCCAGCTCTCAGGAACTGCTGGAAACCGGCATCAAAGTAATCGACCTTATCTGTCCGTTCGCTAAGGGCGGTAAAGTAGGTCTGTTCGGTGGTGCGGGCGTGGGTAAAACCGTAAACATGATGGAGCTTATCCGTAACATCGCGATCGAGCACTCCGGCTACTCCGTGTTTGCGGGCGTGGGTGAGCGTACTCGTGAGGGTAACGACTTCTATCACGAAATGACCGACTCCAACGTTCTGGACAAAGTTGCCCTGGTTTACGGCCAGATGAACGAGCCACCGGGTAACCGTCTGCGCGTAGCGCTGACCGGTCTGACCATCGCGGAGAAATTCCGTGACGAAGGTCGTGACGTTCTGCTGTTCGTTGATAACATCTACCGTTACACCCTGGCCGGTACTGAAGTATCCGCGCTGCTGGGTCGTATGCCTTCTGCGGTAGGTTACCAGCCAACTCTGGCGGAAGAGATGGGTGTTCTTCAGGAGCGTATTACCTCCACCAAGACCGGTTCCATCACCTCCGTACAGGCCGTTTACGTTCCTGCGGATGACTTGACTGACCCGTCTCCGGCGACCACCTTTGCGCACCTGGACTCAACTGTTACGCTGAGCCGCCAGATCGCATCTCTGGGTATTTACCCGGCAGTAGACCCGCTGGACTCCACCAGCCGTCAGCTGGACCCGCTGGTTGTTGGTCAGGAACACTACGATACCGCTCGTGGCGTACAGTCTATCCTGCAGCGTTACCAGGAACTGAAAGACATCATCGCCATCCTGGGTATGGACGAACTGTCTGAAGAAGACAAACTGGTTGTGGCACGTGCGCGTAAGATCCAGCGCTTCCTGTCCCAGCCGTTCTTCGTAGCAGAAGTCTTTACCGGTTCTCCAGGCAAATACGTTTCGCTGAAAGATACCATCCGTGGCTTTAAAGGCATCATGGACGGCGAATACGACCATCTGCCAGAGCAGGCGTTCTACATGGTTGGCTCTATCGACGAAGCCGTTGAGAAAGCTAAAAAACTTTAACGCCTAATCGGAGGGTGACATGGCTATGACATATCACCTGGACGTCGTCAGCGCGGAGAAGCAACTGTTCTCCGGTCTGGTCGAGAAGATCCAGGTAACGGGTAGCGAAGGTGAACTGGGTATTTTCCCGGGCCACGCCCCGCTGCTCACCGCCATTAAGCCTGGTATGATCCGCATCGTGAAGCAGCACGGACATGAAGAGTTTATCTACCTGTCCGGTGGTGTTCTGGAAGTGCAGCCGGGTAACGTAACCGTACTGGCTGACACAGCGATTCGCGGCCAGGATCTCGACGAAGCGCGAGCCCTGGAAGCGAAACGTAAAGCTGAAGAACACATGCATAGCTCCCACGGCGACGTGGACTACGCTCAGGCTTCTGCTGAACTGGCTAAGGCTATCGCCAAACTGCGCGTTATCGAGTTAACCAGAAAAGCGATGTAACTACCTGCTTGAAAAGACAAATGCCAGTCCGGGAAACCAGACTGGCATTTTTTTTATCCCTCAGCTTTATTCCGGCGCTAAAATAAGCTCTAAACTCGCTATATAGCTGTAACAAAGAGAGATTAGGCCAAATTTCTACTTTTTACCCTCAGGCTGGTGCCGATGTTTATCAAAAACAGGCCCCAAAACGCCCGGTAATGGATGATTTAGCGGCAATGCATTTTTTGCTGCAAAATATGTAGAATTTTCAAGGCTAAATCGGTTTACTTCTCGAACTCACACGATTCAGGACACGTATGTCAAACAGTGCAATGAGCGTGGTTATCCTTGCCGCAGGCAAAGGGACCCGCATGTATTCAGACCTCCCGAAAGTGCTGCACACTTTGGCCGGAAAGCCAATGGTTCAGCATGTTATTGATGCGGCTAATAAGCTGGGCGCTCAGCGGGTTAACCTGGTATACGGCCACGGCGGCGAACTGCTTAAGCAGACCCTGAGCGATGACTCGCTGAACTGGGTGCTTCAGGCAGAACAGCTGGGAACCGGCCACGCAATGCAAATGGCCGCGCCTTTCTTTGCCGATGACGAAGACATTCTGATGCTTTACGGCGACGTGCCGCTGATCTCTGTTGATACTTTACGGCGCCTGCGTGAAGCCAAACCGCAAGGCGGCATTGGCCTGCTGACCGTTAAGCTTGACGATCCAACCGGCTATGGCCGTATTGCGCGTGAAAACGGGCAAGTTGTCGGCATTGTTGAACATAAAGACGCGAGCGAAGAGCAGCGCAAAATCAACGAGATCAACACCGGGATTCTGGTGGCTAACGGCGCAGACCTGAAGCGTTGGCTTGGTAAGCTGGATAATAACAACGCCCAGGGCGAGTTCTACATCACGGACATTATTGCCCTGGCCCACGGTGAAGGGCGCGAAATCGCCGCCGTTCATCCGGATCGACTGAGTGAAGTTGAGGGCGTGAATAACCGCCTGCAACTCTCCCGCCTGGAGCGCGTATTCCAGACCGAACAGGCGGACAAGCTGCTGCTGGCCGGCGTCATGCTGCGCGATCCGGCACGTTTCGATCTGCGCGGTGAATTGGTTCACGGACGCGATGTTGAAATCGATACTAATGTCATTGTGGAAGGCAAGGTCACGCTGGGCAATCGCGTCAAAATTGGCACCGGCTGCGTTATCAAGAACGCGGTAATCGGTGATGACTGTGAAATCAGTCCTTATACCGTTATCGAAGACGCCACGCTTGAAGCAGCCTGCACCATTGGGCCGTTTGCCCGCCTGCGCCCAGGCGCCGAGCTGGCAGAAGGCGCACACGTCGGTAACTTCGTTGAAATGAAGAAAGCTCGCCTGGGCAAAGGTTCTAAAGCTGGCCACCTGAGCTACCTCGGTGATGCGGAAATTGGCGACAACGTAAACATTGGCGCGGGCACCATCACCTGTAACTACGACGGTGCAAACAAACACAAAACCATCATCGGCGACGAT
Organism: Cedecea davisae DSM 4568; assembly: GCF_000412335.2. Classification (GTDB taxonomy): domain Bacteria; phylum Pseudomonadota; class Gammaproteobacteria; order Enterobacterales; family Enterobacteriaceae; genus Cedecea; species Cedecea davisae. The sequence continues at coordinate 4,646,434 of NZ_KE161030.1, read as the reverse complement.
GTCTTTGTCGGCTCCGACACTCAGCTGGTGGCTCCTGTCACCGTGGCTCGCGGCGTAACTATTGGCGCCGGGACGACAATCACGCGTGATGTGGCGGAAAACGAGCTGGTGATTAGCCGCGTGAAGCAGACCCATATTCAGGGCTGGCAGCGTCCGGTGAAGAAAAAGTAACGGATTTATACCCCTCACCCTAACCCTCTCCCCACAGGGGAGAGGGGATCGTTCGGTGCGGTGTTTTTCTCCCTCGCCCCTTTGGGAAGAGGGCCGGGGTGAGGGGATAACATAATCCTCCACCCAAAAGCAGTAAGCATAAAAATAACCCCACTCTCTACAAGGCTCGGGGCTCCGGAAAACCGGAAAAAACAGGTCAGCGACAACACATGGCTAACGCCATTATCAGGACTTAAAATTATGTGTGGAATTGTTGGCGCAGTAGCGCAACGTGATATCGCTGAAATCCTTCTTGAAGGGTTACGTCGCCTGGAATACCGCGGTTATGACTCTGCGGGTCTGGCGGTTGTGGACGAAAAGGGTCATATGACCCGTCTGCGTCGCCTGGGTAAAGTACAGAAGCTTGCCGAAGCGGCTGAGGGAACCGAGCTGCACGGCGGCACCGGTATCGCTCACACCCGCTGGGCAACCCACGGCGAACCTTCAGAAACCAATGCTCACCCGCATGTCTCTGACTACATCGTGGTGGTGCACAACGGTATCATTGAAAACCACGAACCGCTGCGCGAAATGCTGCAACAGCGCGGCTACGTCTTTGTTTCCGAAACCGACACCGAAGTGATTGCTCACCTGGTGCACTGGGAGCTGGAACAGGGCGGTACGCTGCGCGAAGCCGTGCTGCGCACCATCCCTCAGCTGCGCGGTGCCTACGGCACGGTCATCATGGATACTCGTCATCCTGACACCCTGCTGGCCGCTCGTTCCGGTAGCCCGCTGGTTATCGGCCTCGGCATGGGCGAAAACTTCATTGCTTCCGACCAGCTGGCGCTGCTGCCGGTGACCCGTCGCTTTATCTTCCTGGAAGAGGGGGATATTGCCGAAGTCACCCGCCGCTCGGTGACGATTTTCGATAATACAGGCGAGCAGGTTAAGCGCCCGGACATCGAATCAAACCTGCAATATGACGCGGGCGACAAAGGTATTTATCGCCACTATATGCAGAAAGAGATCTACGAGCAGCCAAACGCCATCAAAAATACGCTAACCGGGCGCATCAGTCACGGTGAGGTGGACTTGAGCGAGCTGGGGCCAAAAGCCAACGAGCTGCTGTCTCAGGTTGAGCACATTCAAATCGTCGCCTGCGGAACTTCTTATAACTCCGGTATGGTTTCCCGTTACTGGTTCGAAGCGCTTGCTGGCGTACCTTGTGACGTCGAAATTGCCTCAGAATTCCGCTATCGCAAATCTGCGGTTCGCCGTAACAGCCTGATGATCACCCTTTCCCAGTCTGGCGAAACGGCCGATACGCTCGCTGCGCTGCGTCTTTCCAAAGAGCTGGGTTACCTTGGCTCTCTGGCGATTTGTAACGTGCCGGGTTCTTCTCTGGTGCGCGAATCCGACCTGGCGATGATGACCAAAGCCGGAACGGAAATCGGCGTAGCTTCCACCAAGGCATTTACCACCCAGCTTACCGTTCTGCTGATGCTGGTGGCTAAGCTGGGGCGTCTGAAGGGTGTAGATGCTTCCGTTGAGCACGAAATCGTTCACGGCCTGCAGGCGCTGCCGAGCCGCATCGAGCAGATGCTGTCTCAGGACAAACGCATTGAAGCTTTAGCCGAAGATTTCTCCGACAAACATCATGCTCTGTTCCTTGGTCGTGGGGATCAGTACCCGATCGCGATGGAAGGTGCGCTGAAGCTGAAAGAGATTTCCTATATTCACGCTGAAGCCTACGCCGCAGGCGAGCTGAAACATGGCCCGCTGGCGTTAATTGATGCTGATATGCCGGTTATCGTTGTGGCACCAAACAACGAACTGCTGGAAAAACTGAAATCCAACATTGAAGAAGTGCGCGCTCGTGGCGGCCAGCTGTATGTCTTCGCCGACCAGGATGCCGGTTTCACCGGTAGCGACAATATGCACATCATCGAGATGCCGCATGTGGAAGAGGTGATTGCCCCAATCTTCTACACCGTGCCGCTACAGCTGCTTTCTTACCATGTTGCGCTTATCAAAGGCACAGACGTGGACCAGCCGCGTAACCTGGCGAAATCGGTAACAGTAGAATAAGCTGTTGTCATAAATGTTGAATACCAGGCTGCCTACGGGCAGCTTTTTTATTGCCCGCTCGATAATTATAACTAACTGATTTTTATTGTAATGATGGGCTTATTTAGCTTAGGTTTTGTTGTGGGCTGGCCTTGTCATAAAACTGTCATAATTCGTACATTTAACTGTCACCAAACTGTCCTATTTTCTACCCTGTATTTAATTAAACAACAATTTATGAACATCTGGCAGGAGACATTATGAACGTTATGCGTACCACTGTCGCAACTGTTGTCGCCGCGACCTTATCTCTGAGCGCTTCTACTGCGTTTGCAGCTGCAAGCCTGACCGGCGCTGGTGCAACTTTCCCTGCGCCGGTGTATGCCAAGTGGGCAGATACCTACCAGAAAGAAACTGGTAACAAGGTTAACTACCAGGGTATCGGTTCCTCCGGCGGCGTTAAGCAAATCATTGCTAACACCGTTGACTTCGGCGCTTCTGACGCCCCTCTGGCGGATGACAAATTACAGCAAGAAGGCCTGTTCCAGTTCCCGACAGTTATCGGCGGCGTAGTGCTGGCAGTTAACCTGCCGGGCTTCAAATCTGGCGAACTGGTGCTGGACGGCAAAACCCTGGGTGATATCTACCTGGGCACCATCAAAAAATGGAACGACCCGGCGATTGCCAAACTGAACCCTGGCCACAAACTGCCGGATCAGAACATCGCGGTTGTACGTCGTGCTGACGGCTCCGGTACTTCCTTCGTGTTCACCAGCTACCTGGCTAAAGTGAACGAAGAGTGGAAAACCAAAATCGGCGCAGGCTCTACCGTAAACTGGCCAACCGGTCTGGGCGGTAAAGGCAACGACGGTATCGCTGCATTCGTACAGCGTCTGCCAGGCTCCATCGGCTACGTTGAATACGCTTACGCTAAGCAGAACAACCTGACTTACACCAAGCTGCTGTCCGCTGACGGCAAGCCGGTTAGCCCGACTGAAGCCAACTTTGCTAACGCGGCTAAAGGCGCTGACTGGAGCAAATCCTTCGCACAGGACTTGACCAACCAGAAGGGTGATGAAGCATGGCCAATCACCTCCACCACCTTTATCCTGGTCCACAAAGAGCAGAAAAACCCTGAGCAGGGCGCAGAAGTGCTGAAGTTCTTTGACTGGGCATACAAATCTGGCGCTAAAGAAGCTAACGCGCTGGACTATGCAACGCTGCCAGCCTCCGTGGTTGAGCAGGTTCGCGCTGCATGGAAAACGAATGTAAAAGACAGCTCCGGTAAGGCGCTGTACTAAGTGCAAAAATCCGGGGTAACGGGTATGTTACCCCGGTTTATTCAGCAACTACAAAGAGTACGCTATGGCTGTGACTAAGCCGACGTTTAAAGCCCCTGGCAAACAAGGCGATGTAATTTTCAGTGCGCTGGTAAAACTGGCTGCGCTGATTGTGCTATTTCTGCTGGGTGGGATTATCATCTCGCTGTTTATCTCCTCCCTGCCGAGCATCGAGAAGTTTGGTTTCTCCTTCCTTTGGACCAAAGAGTGGGATGCGCCTAACGAAGTCTTCGGTGCGCTGGTGCCGATTTACGGAACCCTGGTGACCTCGTTCATCGCGCTGCTGATTGCGGTGCCGGTAAGCTTTGGTATCGCCCTGTTCCTGACCGAACTTGCGCCCGGCTGGCTGAAGCGCCCGCTGGGTATTGCTATTGAACTGCTGGCGGCTATTCCAAGTATCGTGTACGGCATGTGGGGCCTGTTTATCTTTGCTCCGCTGTTCGCGACTTACTTCCAGCAGCCGGTAGGCGACGTGCTGTCCGCCGTGCCTATTGTTGGCGCGCTGTTCTCTGGCCCGGCTTTCGGCATTGGTATCCTCGCTGCTGGCGTGATCCTCGCGATTATGATCATTCCCTACATTGCCTCAGTAATGCGCGATGTATTCGAACAAACCCCGGTGATGATGAAAGAGTCGGCCTACGGCATCGGCTGCACCACATGGGAAGTTATCTGGCGAATCGTTCTGCCGTTCACCAAAAATGGCGTGATCGGCGGCGTGATGCTTGGCCTTGGCCGAGCGCTGGGTGAAACCATGGCGGTGACCTTTATCATCGGCAACACCTACCAGCTCGACAGCGCATCGCTGTATATGCCGGGGAACAGCATAACCTCCGCGCTGGCAAACGAATTTGCCGAAGCGGAATCCGGTCTGCATACCGCCGCGCTGATGGAACTGGGCTTAATTCTGTTCGTGATTACCTTTATCGTGCTGGCTATCTCTAAGTTCATGATTATGCGCCTGGCGAAAAATGAAGGGGCTCGCTCATGACCACGATGGAAATGCAAAGCAACGCGGCGCTGGCTGAATCGCGCCGTAAGATGCAGGCGCGCCGCCGCGTAAAAAACCGTATCGCCCTGACGCTTTCAATGGCGACCATGGTATTCGGTCTGTTCTGGCTGGTATGGATCCTGTTTTCAACGGTGACGCGCGGCATCGACGGTATGTCGCTGGCGCTGTTCACCGAAATGACGCCTCCGCCAAATACCGCAGGCGGTGGCCTGGCGAACGCCCTCGCGGGCAGCGGCCTGCTTATCCTGTGGGCGACCGTTATCGGGACTCCGCTTGGCATCATGGCCGGGATTTACCTGGCGGAATATGGCCGCAAATCTGCTCTGGCCGAAGTGATTCGCTTTATTAACGACATCCTGCTGTCCGCGCCGTCGATTGTTGTAGGCCTGTTTGTTTACACCATCGTGGTGGCGAAAATGGAGCACTTCTCCGGCTGGGCGGGCGTTATTGCGCTGGCGCTGCTGCAGGTGCCCATCGTGATTCGTACCACTGAGAACATGCTGAAACTGGTGCCGGACAGCCTGCGTGAAGCGGCTTACGCTCTGGGTACGCCGAAGTGGAAAATGATCTCCGCCATTACGCTGAAAGCGTCGGTCTCCGGGATTATCACCGGGGTGCTGCTGGCGATTGCCCGTATCGCCGGTGAAACCGCGCCGCTGCTGTTCACCTCCCTCTCCAACCAGTTCTGGAGTACGGACATGATGCAGCCAATCGCTAACCTGCCGGTGACCATTTTCAAATTTGCTATGAGCCCGTTTGCCGAATGGCAACAGCTGGCCTGGGCAGGGGTGCTGATTATTACCCTCTGCGTGCTGCTGCTGAACATTCTGGCGCGCGTGATTTTCTCGAAGAGTAAACACGGTTAAATTTTACGGCGCGGCCATCGCGGCGCCGGACGGAGATTAAGAAACAGATGAGTAAGGTTGATTTAGCCCCAGGCAAAATCCAGGTTCGTGACCTGAACTTCTACTACGGTAAGTTCCACGCCCTGAAGAACATCAATCTGGATATCGCGAAGAACCAGGTTACCGCCTTCATCGGGCCATCAGGTTGTGGCAAGTCCACCCTGCTGCGCACCTTTAACAAAATGTACTCGCTCTACCCGGAGCAGCGTGCAGAAGGTGAAATCCTGCTGGATGGGGAAAACATCCTCACTCAGAGCCAGGATATCGCGCTGCTGCGCGCCAAAGTGGGCATGGTCTTCCAGAAGCCGACGCCGTTCCCGATGTCGATTTACGACAACATCGCCTTCGGCGTTCGCCTGTTTGAAAAGCTTTCTCGTAGCGATATGGACGAGCGTGTGCAGTGGGCTTTGACTAAAGCCGCATTGTGGAACGAAACTAAAGATAAACTGCACCAGAGCGGCTACAGTCTCTCCGGTGGCCAGCAGCAGCGTCTGTGCATCGCCCGCGGTATCGCTATTCGCCCGGAAGTGTTACTCCTGGATGAGCCATGCTCCGCTCTTGACCCAATCTCTACCGGGCGCATTGAAGAGCTGATTACCGAGCTGAAAGAAGACTATACCGTGGTGATCGTGACCCACAACATGCAGCAGGCGGCGCGTTGTTCTGACCACACGGCGTTTATGTACCTCGGCGAGCTGATTGAATTTAGCGAAACCGATACGCTGTTTACTACGCCAGCGAAGAAACAAACCGAAGATTATATTACTGGCCGCTACGGTTGATTTGGAGAGCGCGATGGACAACCTCAATTTAAATAAACATATTTCCGGCCAGTTCAACGCCGAGCTGGAGTACATCCGCACTCAGGTCATGACCATGGGCGGGCTGGTGGAGCAGCAGCTTTCCGACGCTATCACCGCCATGCATAACCAGGACAGCGAACTGGCTAAGCGCGTTATTGCCGGTGACCAGAAGGTCAACATGATGGAAGTGGCTATCGATGAAGCCTGCGTGCGCATCATCGCTAAACGCCAGCCAACCGCCAGCGACCTGCGCCTGGTGATGGCCATCATCAAAACCATCGCCGAGCTGGAACGTATTGGTGACGTTGCGGATAAAATCTGCCGCACCGCGCTGGAGAAATTCTCCCAGCAGCACCAGCCTCTGCTGGTGAGCCTGGAGTCTCTGGGCCGCCACACCGTACAGATGCTGCACGATGTGCTGGATGCATTTGCTCGTATGGATCTGGACGAAGCGGTGCGTATTTACCGTGAAGATAAGAAAGTGGATCAGGAGTACGAAGGCATCGTGCGTCAGCTAATGACTTACATGATGGAAGATTCCCGCACTATTCCAAGCGTGCTGACCGCGCTGTTCTGCGCCCGTTCAATCGAGCGCATCGGCGACCGCTGCCAGAACATTTGTGAGTATATTTTCTACTTCGTGAAGGGTCAGGACTTCCGTCACGTTGGCGGCGACGAGCTGGACAAGCTGCTGGCAGGTAAAGATCCAAAAGAATAAGCTTCTCTGTTTCCCTCTCCTCAGGGAGAGGGATGATGATCGTTTAATCAAATTCCTGAGTTATCCGCCTCTCCCTTAAAATGAGCGTTTTCTGCAAATTCCCTCCCGGTTTCCTGAAATGGCTTAATAACCATCGTCAGTGAATAATATATTTTCTTATTATATTGTTAGATAACTATATTTTATTCTTTGTGGGTGGGTATTGTTTTCCCATTATTTCTCGTTGTGTTTTTACACGTTATTCTGCCTGACGTTGCAGAAAGATATATTTTTTTCATGTTTTTATTTGTGGTCTAGACTAATTGTCGTTGCAATAAAATCCATGGTTTGAGGGTGGTTGTTATTATGTATTTCACGCGCGAAGGTTATATCGTGTGTTCAATATCATGCTTTTATTTTATTAGCAGAATGAAAGCCAGCCTTGAATATATAAAGTATTTATTTAACTCTTTCACAATAAATAGAGGATTCTGTTCATGCGTAAAACGACAGTATTAACTACTTGTGCCGGTTTGGCCTTAATGGCGGCATCTTCACTAAGTTATGCCGAGCAGGCAAAACCTTTCCATGGCTACGTCAGTAATCCGCCTTCACGCGCTTTTCTTTGTACTTCACAAGCCGGTAATCTTAATAAAAACTGCGGGGCTATTCAGTATGAACCGCAGTCGCTGGAAGGACCTAAAGGGTTCCCTGCAAACGGCCCTGCTGATGGTCACATCGCCAGTGCCGGGCATGATAATTATGCGCAACTTGATGAGCAAAGCCCTACTCGTTGGCACAAGGTGGAATTGAATACAGGTAAGCAAAGTTTTACCTGGACTTTGACCGCAGCTCATAAAACCGAAAGATGGCGTTTCTTTATTACTAAAAAAGACTGGGATCCAAGCAAGAAATTGACCCGTGCACAGTTTGACCTTGATAAGCCAATTTGCGATCAGGACGGTAAAGGTGAGGTTCCTGCAAATAGTATTACCATCAAGGATTGTACCATTCCGTCAGATTATAAGGGCTACCATGTTATTCTCGGCGTCTGGGATATTGCCGATACCGGTAATGCGTTCTATCAGGTAATTGATACTGATATCAAATAGCCTTGACGGATGATAACCATGCTTTCAGGGCATGGTTATCACAACGTTATTATTTGCCGAACAAACGCCGCGAATTATCCTCAATCTTTCCTGAAATACGCCTTTTCTGCATCGTCCTTGTCCAACTGGTCGAAAGCCCGGCGGCTGACAACAGGCGATGATATTGCGAATCATCAAACGGCATATGCCAGGCTATGGCAATCGCTTCGGCCACGGTAACATCGCTCAGGCGTGATGCCAGCTCCAGCGGCGCGTCAGCGGAAACGCTCCCCGCCAGAATCACGCGATAAAGCCAGCCGCAATAGCCCGCTTCCTGCATCCTTGATGACATATCGCTGACGCCAAAGTGATAGTTGAGCTTAAAACACGGCGAGCGTGGCTGAGTGACCTGAATCAACGCTTCGCCCCAGCGGTAGATATCGCCCATATAGACGTTTTTCTCAGTCATCCCTTCTGTGGAAAGATTCTCGCCAAAAGCGGGGGCGTTAAACAGCTCTGCTTTTTCCGGGAACAGCTGCGCCCAGTACTGATAATGTTCGCGCGGATAGTGGCACAGCGCCCTGTCCGGCCCGCCGTGGATAACCTTTTCCGCCTGCTCATCGCCTTCGATACCGAGTTCGGTTAACCGGAGTTCTCCATCCACCTGAACTTTGGCGATGGCGCTTGGCCTGCTGCCGTCATAGTCACGAATTTTGCCGACGTAAACCTGTAATGGATTGCGATGCATGAGCGGTTCCCTGCGTTATAGGCATAAAAAAAGCGAGCCATCAGGCTCGCTTCTCTACGGCGACAATGCAACCTTATTTTTTAGCGGCGAAACGTGCTGCTGCTTCGTCCCAGTTAACCACGTTCCAGAACTCTTTAGCGTAGTCCGGGCGGCGGTTCTGGAATTTCAGGTAGTAAGCGTGCTCCCAAACGTCCAGGCCCACAATCGGGAAGCCGGTAGCGCCGGAGATAGCTTCACCCATCAGCGGGCTATCCTGGTTAGCGGTAGACACTACAGCCAGTTTGTCGCCTTTCAGAACCAGCCACGCCCAGCCGGAGCCGAAACGGGTTGCTGCTGCTTTCTCGAACTCGGCTTTGAACGCGTCAACGCTGCCGAAATCGCGCTCGATAGCGGCTTTCAGGTCGCCCTTCAGCTCGGTACCTTTTTTCAGGCCTTTCCAGAAGAAGCTGTGGTTAGCGTGGCCGCCGGCGTTGTTACGCAGTACGGTTTTCTTATCAGCAGGCAGCTGATCCAGTTTAGTAATCAGCTCTTCAGCAGACAGGTTGGCAAACTCAGGCAGGGACTCCAGCGCGGCGTTCGCGTTGTTAACATAAGCCTGGTGGTGTTTGCTGTGATGGATTTCCATCGTTTCTTTGTCGAAATGCGGTTCCAGCGCGTCGTAAGCGTAAGGCAGGGATGGCAGTGTATAGCTCATATTCATCGTCTCCATTAACGTAGAGCGGCTGTGATGCTGTTAACGCCGCGTAATCAGTTGGTCCATTATAGTTAATTAAATGATATTGAAAATGCTTATCAATGCCGTAGTTTTAATAAGGTTATAACTTTTTGTCATGATGACGAGAATATGAGCGATTAGCTATCGATTGCGAGCCGTAACCCAGGCCAGAGGTAAAAGCGCCGCCAGTACCATCGCGACGCCAGCCAAAGGCGTAAAGCGCATTAGTTCCATTTTCACCAGCAATCCGCCGAGGTTCTCCCCGAAGAATATCCCCAGATTAAAAGCAGAGATATTCAGGCCCGAGGCAAAGTCGATCGCGCCGGGCGTGTGCCGGGTGGCGGTCGTCAGCATGCCGTGCTGAACGGCGGGTGAGACGGCGAAAGCGATCATTCCCCATAAAAAGAGCAGCACTACCACCGGTATTTTGAGGTTAAGCGTCAGCGTCATGGCGGCCAGAATAATCGCCAGCAACACAAACAGTATTCTCAATGAGGAAGTCCATCCCAGCGCGGAGGTCATTTTCCCTCCCGCCAGATTCCCGGCAAGCGTTGCCGCCCCGAACACTACCAGCATCGTACTGGCCGTGGCTGATGAAAATCCTGTTACGGTTGTCAGCAGCGGGATGATGAACGTAAATGCCGCGAAACTGGCGCCAAATCCAAAGATGGTCACCAGCATCATGGTGAGCACCGCCGGACTCTTGAGCGCTGACAGCTGTTTCGCCATCTTTGCCGCTTTTGCCATCGGCATCTCCGGCAGCCATAAAGCAATGGCAACCAGCGACAGCACGGCGAGAGCCGAGACGGCGAAAAGTGGAAAACGCCAGCCCAGAGTGTGGCCTGCAAGGCTGCCCAGCGGCACGCCAATCACCATTGCCAGCGTCAGCCCGGCAAACATTACGGCAATCGCTTTACCAGCCTGACCGGCCGGTGCAAGGCGGGATGCAATGGTTGCCCCGATGGCGAAAAAGCTGCCGTGGGCAACGGCGGTAAGCACTCTACCGGTGAGAAAAAGGGCATAGCTGCTGGACAGGGCGGAGATAAGGCTGCCGACCAAAAACAGCAGGATAAGCGACATCAGCACCGGCTTGCGCGGTAGCCCGGACAACAGTAGCACCAGTGCCGGAGAACCCAGCGCCAGCGCCAGGGCATAGAGTCCCACAAGATTGCCCGCTCGCGTCAGCTCAATATTCAGGGCAGCGGCAATATCGGGCAGGATCCCTACAACAATAAACTCGGCTACCCCGATAGCGAATGCTGTAACCGAAAGCGCAACCAGGCCCGGATGTATCCGTCGCGAATCCATTACACTCGCCCTGCCGCCTGGGTTGCCGCCGCACCGGCCAGTGCCAGTGACTGATCGTCATCAACCGTGGCTCCGGCTACGCCCAGCCCGCCGATGATTTGCCCGTTATCACCGCGTAAAACGATGCCGCCGCCAAAGCTAATCAGGCCGCCGTTAGTCGATTCTAAGGAATAAATATTGCCGCCGGGGCGTGCTTCCTGGCCCAGAGAAAGCGAATCACTGCCGAAGAGAGCGGCGGTGCGGGCTTTCTTAATTGAGACATCAATCGCGCCAGCAACCGCGCTGTCCATGCGCAGGAATCCTCTTAGCAGCCCGGCATCGTCCACCACGCTGATGCAGACTGCCTGTTTGCGGGACTGAGCAAGCTCGGTGATTTTGAGAATGGCATCGCGGGTAATGTGTTCAAACATGGATATGGCTCCTGAAAAGTTGGGAGCCGCGATAGTGGCAGGTGACTTGAAACACGCCAATCAGAAGCGCGGTTGCAGGGCTAAAGTTTGATAATGTCGAACATTTCGCTTAATACGCGCTGCGCAAAGCGCCGCATATAATCGGGATGGAGTCGGGCGGCTGGCCCCGCCATTCCCAGCGCGGCTACCACCTGCCCGGATTGCCGTAGCGGCAAAGCCAGGCAATGCAGGCCTTCTTCCGCCTCGCCGGTATCCAGGGCATACCCCTGCTCGCGGATGCGGGATATTTCACCATTTAGTGCAGAGGAGACCGCATCCGATTTTCTTAGCGCCCGCAGCAGGTCGTCATTAAAGGCCAGAAAAATGCGACCAATGGCCGAAGTTGTGAGCCGCTCACGTTTACCCCTGGGGCTGGCGACACGCAGGTTTTTACCGCCCTCAACCGCATCAATATACAGGTATTCTCGTGTACCGCAGGGGACGGCCAGCCAGCAAGTTTCGCCGCTCATGGCGGAAAGCCTACGCAGAGCGGGGCTGAAGGCCGTGCGAATCAAGGAGTCTGCATCCTGAAGCGGCTGGGCTATCTCCCTGAGCCGCAGGCCGAGGGTATAGTTTTGCTCGCGGCGGGAAATATATCCCAGCTCTAATAGCGTTTTCAGCAGGCCATGGAGGGTGCTTTTATTCAGCCCCAGCGATTCGGATAACGTGGTCAGGCGAGCTTCGCCTCCGTGGGCCGCAAGGGTTTCCAGCACCGCCATTGCCCGCTCAACGGACTGAATACTTTTAGCCTGGCTCACCGCGCATCCTTCCTGAACATGGGGAAATAATCACCTTTTGATAATAGTGATATTTCCCCAGGTAATGAAGTCGCGTTTTACCCTTGAGCTGCGTCTTCCAGCGCTTTATGGATAACAGAAGAGAGTTCGGCCACGTCAAACTTTGCCACGTAGCCGTTAGCACCGACTTTTCTCACATGGTCTTCGTTTGCGCTGCCCGAGAGCGAGGAGTGAATCACCACCGGAATATGCTTCAGCGAAGGCTCAGTTTTGATATTACGGGTCAGCGTGAAACCGTCCATTTCCGGCATTTCTATGTCGGTTAACACCAGGCCTATTTTGTCGGTTATCGGCGTACCGGACGCTTTAGCCTCGGCGGCGATGGCTTTGATTTTCTCCCATGCTTCAAGGCCGGTAGCGTGCATGATTGCCGGGATACCCATGCCTTTCAAACCCTGCTCCAGCATCGAGCGGGCGACTTTGGAGTCTTCCGCGACTATCGCTACCGCGCCGGGCTTCAGGGTGTAATTTTTCTCTTCAATCGCTGCGATATTGACGTCCCTTCCCGAAGGAATGATGTCATAGAGAATTTGCTCTACGTCCAGCACCAGCGCCAGGTCCTTGCCGGTTAACGGATCGTCAATGGTGGCGATGCTGGTGATATTGCGGCTGCTGACGCCGGCCTCGGCGGCGTGTACCTGGCTCCAGTCGAGGCGAATGATGTTTTCCACCGACTCAACGGCAAAGGCCTGAGTGCTGCGGGCATATTCGGTTATCAGCAAGAGATTCAGGCCGGTGGTTGGCTTGCAGCCGGTCACGGCAGGCAGGTCAATGACGGGGATAATCTGGTCGCGAATATTCGCCATCCCCAGCAGCGGTGACTCCATGCCCGCGGCGCGGTTGATCTTCGGCATCGGAACGATTTCGCGCAGCTTAAACACGTTAATGCCGTACAGCTCTGATTTGCTGTCGTGCTGGCTGGCGCCTAAGCGAAACAGCAGCAGCTCAAACTTGTTGGATAACGCCAGGTTGGCCCTTTCATCGATATCTTTCTGAAAACTATCCATTTTAACCTCAAGTGATAACCCGGCCTGAGAACCTAACCGTGCGGAATAAATACTCTGTATAAGTTATCGGCAGCGGCGAGGAAAAATGAAGGGGAAGAGGGGAAATGATTTAGATTAGAGGGAAATAATTCCCTCTGTAGGGCAGCTTAGCGGGTCAATCGCGCTTATTTCTTCTTGTTCAGCATCGATTTCAAATCGGCAAACGGATTATAGGTGGCTTCGCCAACGTCCTTCTGCGCATCTTCTCCGGCAATGACCCTGGAGCCATATTGGTCCGCTTCGGTATATTTGGAGTGCTCATGATCGTGGCAATACAGGCATAAAAGCTCCCAATTGCTGCCATCTTCCGGGTTATTGGTATGATCGTGATCCATATGATGAACGGTCAGCTCGCGCAGATTGGAGTAAACAAACTCCCGCGAGCAGCGTCCGCATACCCACGGGAAGAGTTTCAGCGCTTTTTCGCGGTAGCCGCTCTCCAGCCGCGTATAGTTTTTCGGGATAATCGCCATAATTATTGTTCCAGGCAGAAAGACAGGGTTATGCCCAGTTTCGGGCTAAAGCGCCTCTTTATCAATCCCCAGACGCTTCATACGTGAAAGCAGCGTGGTCCGTTTGAGGCCTAAGCGCTGTGCCGCGCCGCGCGGTCCGGCAACAACGCCGTTAGTTTCTTTCAACACCCGTAAAATGCGCTGGCGCTCGTCCTCATCTTCGCGAACTTCCTCGCTGACGAAGGAGGATAGGTTGCGCTCAAGCGGAGGCTGCACCGTCATCTCCGGCAGGGAAAGATGCAGCACGTTGCCCCGCGTTAGCAGAACCGCCCTTTCTATCACATTTTCCAGCTCGCGAACGTTGCCCGGCCATTCCATACGGCTCAGGGCGCGCAGCGTTTCCGCCGGGATGCTGTCGATATTGCGATTCAGGCGGTGCGCAATTTTAAAGGTGAAGGATTTCACCAGCAGAGGGATATCTTCCGGGCGCTCGCGCAGCGGCGGCAGGGTGATGGGAAAAACGTTCAGCCGATAATAAAGATCGCTGCGAAACTCCCGGTCGGCCACCATCTGCTTGAGATTGCGGTTGGTGGCGGCAATCAGGCGCACATCCACCTGCTGGATTTTGTTGCTGCCAAGGCGTTCAAATTCCTGCTCCTGCAATACGCGCAGCAGTTTGGGCTGTAGCTCAAGAGGCATATCGCCGACTTCATCAAGGAACAGCGAGCTTTTATCCGCCAGTTCAAAACGCCCGATACGCTGCGTATTGGCCCCGGTAAACGCCCCGCGTTCATGGCCGAAAAGGTCGCTTTCCAGCAGCCCGGCAGGCATCGCCGCGCAGTTTATTTTTACCATCCTGCGGCTATTGCGCTCGCTCAGGTTATGAATGGCGCGGGCAATTAGCTCTTTGCCGGTTCCGGTTTCGCCGAGGATCAGCACCGTACTGTCGCTATTGGCGACCATTTCCACCTGTTTGAGCACGATAGACATCGCTTCGCCCCGGCCGATGATTTCGCCGAAGTCGCTGCCGACATTGTTAATCTGCTCGGTGAGATAAAGGTTTTCATCCACCAGATTCTCTTTCAGGCGGTTAATTTCCTGGTAGGCGAGGGCGTTATCCACCGCAATGGCAATGCGCTCGGCAATCTGGCACAGCAGCTTGAGGTTGGCTGGGGTAAAGCCCTGCTCGCCGCACTTCGCAAGCTTGAGCACGCCCAGCATATTGTTGCCGAACTTCAGCGGCAGCAGGCAAAGCGTTTGGGTTTGGTTGCGCCACATCTCCAGCAGCATACGTTCATAAGGCGCCAGTTTGTCTCCCGGACACAGGTTAAGCAGCAGCATTTCGCCGCTTTTAAACACCCGTTCCGAGAGCGTGCCCGCTTCAATCACATCGCTCTGCTCATGAATCGGTGAGGCCTCATCAACAAAATGGGTTGAGTAGAGAGTTAACCGGGATTTGCGGCTGCTTCGCAGCACAATGCTGATGGAATCAATGGAGAAGTGGTAATGGATCTCGCGGGCAATCTCGCTAATCAGCTCGTCCAGATCGAGCTTCGACAGCACCGCATTGGTTACCGCAACAAGGATGCGAAAATCATCACGCTCGCGGCATAAAAGCTGGTGGTCGTGATTGGTGTCCAGCCGGGTCTGGATCTGTTCGGCCGCCAGGCCTACAACCTGGGCCAGAGTGTGCAGGCGGTTAAGCTCTTTTTCACTCCAGGGCGTCTCGCTATTGCGAATAAACTCGCAGCCGCCGAAGATCCGCCCCTCGGCGGCCAGCGGCAGCAGGCAGTAGCGGCCAAAGGGCGCATACAGCTCCAGGTCTGTCATCTGGGGCCAGGTTTCATAAAATTCATCCTGGCTGCAAACCAGCGCCTCCGGGCGTGAAAGTACCCGGCGGACAGGGCCGTTTGCCAGCGCCATCTCATCTTCGTAGTGCAGCTCTTTACCCTGCTTATCCTTGCCATAAAAGCTCACCCGCTGGTGCTGAGGGTGGTAAAGCAGGACGTTGACCCGCTCCGCCAGGCCGGACTGTTTTGCAAGCCGGGTCAGGCAGGTAGCGAGTTCAGTAAGACTGGGTTGTTGCAGCAGAGTCCGGGTGATATCAAACAACCCCTGCTGCCCGAGATCGCTCATCGGGGTGTATGGCATTTTGCTTTCCATTGAAAAACCCTGTGCAAAACACAGGGTTAAAATATTTTATTAATATAAATATAGTTTAAGTTTAATCAGTGCCGGGCGGACGCGTCATGGCACAGGTCAACAAATGCGCGGTAACGGCTCAAAATGCGGCAGGTCGAGTGAGCGTTTAACGCCATAAAGCCCCGTCACCCTTACGCCTTTGCGTTCTACGGCTTCGCCGATAACTGCGGCTTGTTTACCGAGCTCATGCTGCTTTAGCGCGTTTAAAATGGCGGGAGCGGCCTCGCGTGAGGCGGCAATAACCAGCTTGCCTTCATTAGCAAAATTTAAGGCATCCAGCCCCAGGAGTTCGCAAACGCCGCGCACCGCGGGCGTTAGCGGAAGCTGATTTTCAACGATTTCCATACCATAGCCGCTGGTATCGGCAAATTCGTGCAGAACCGCATTCACTCCACCGCGGGTGGCGTCACGCAGGGCTTTTACGCCCGGGATGTTAACCAGCGGGACAATCATTGGTGCCAGCACCGCGCAGTCGCTTTGTAAATCGCCGTCCATTCCCAGTTGCTCGCGCAGGTTAAGGATCGTCGCCCCGTGGTCGCCCAGCGTTCCGCTGACGATGAGCACATCCCCGGCTTCTATTTGAGCCGCACCCCAGTTAACGGATGTCGGGATGGCGCCTATCCCTGCCGTGTTGATGAAAATTTTGTCCGCCGCGCCGCGCGGCACGACTTTGGTGTCACCGGTAACAATGGCAATATTCGCCGCGCGGGCGGCTCCGGCCATGCTGGTGACCACGCGCTCCAGCGTTTCAAGCGGCAGCCCTTCTTCGAGGATAAAACCGCATGAAAGCCAGCGCGGTATGGCTCCACTTACTGCCACATCATTGGCGGTTCCGCAAACGGCCAGCTTGCCGATATCCCCGCCGGGAAAAAATAGCGGGTCGATAACATAGCTGTCTGTAGAAAACGCCAGCCTGTCGCCGCTGGCGGTCAGTTGTGCAAGCGGAAGCCGGGCCTGATCTTCCTGCTCTGCCAGCCACGGGTTAGCAAACTCCCGCATAAACAACCCGGCGATCAGCTGCTGCATCGCCTGGCCGCCGCTGCCGTGGGCCAGCTCAATGGTTTTCATACTTCACACTCCTGCGAACGATACTGATACCACGCCGCGCAGGCTCCTTCGGAGGAAACCATCAGCGCGCCGAAGGCGTTTTGCGGATTACAGCCGCTGCCAAACAGCGGGCATTGCTGCGGTTTGCAGCGCCCGGTCAGCACGTCGCCGCAGCGTGCCTGCGGGTCGTCATAAACCTGCTGCGGAAGCGGTTTAAAGTGGGCTTCGGCATCAAACTGGCGATAGGCAGGGGTAAGCCGCACGCCGGATTCACTGATAACGCCCAGGCCGCGCCATTCGGCCTCGCCCTGCACGCTGAAGACTTCGCTAATCGCTCGCTGCGCCAGCAAGTTGCCTTCGTCGGGCACCACGCGTTTGTACTGATTTTCCACCTCGCTATGCTGGCGAATTTTTTGCTCCACCAGCATCAGCACGCCCTGCATAAGATCCATAGGTTCAAAACCGGCGACAACCAGCGGGCGCTGGTGCTGCGAGGCAATAAAATCGTAGGCGGCTGTACCAATCACCATGCTGACATGGCCGGGAGCGAGGAATGCATCAATACCGTTGTCCGGCTCGGAAAGCAGGCTGCGTAAAGTTGGGATCAGCGTGATGTGCTGGCAGAAGAAGTAAAAGTTCTCCAGCCCCTGAGCTTTCGCCTGCTGCAACATGATGGCGGTGGCGGGCATGGTAGTTTCGAATCCGAGGCCGAAAAACACCACTTTGCGCTGCGGGTTCTGGCTCGCCAGCGTCAGGGCGTCCATCGGCGAATAAATTACCCGCACGTCGGCTCCGCGGGCTTTCGCCTGCATCAGCGAGCCATTTTTACCCGGCACGCGCATAGCGTCGCCAAAGGTGCAGAAAATCACTTCCGGGTGGCTGGCTATTTCGATACAGCTGTCGATGCGGCCCATCGGCAGGACGCAAACCGGGCAGCCGGGGCCGTGGATAAACTCAACGTTTTCCGGGAGCAACTGGTCGAGGCCAAATTTAAAAATAGCGTGAGTATGGCCGCCACAGACTTCCATAATGCGCAGCGGGCGTGAAGCGGTGTTAGCCAGCAGCGGTGCGCGCTGTTTCAGGGTCTCAATCAGCTGCATCACGCGTTCGGGGTCGCGATATTCGTCCACATAGCGCATTAGCTACGCTCCTCGCCGTACAGCAGCGCGCCCACGTCCGGCTCTACTTCAAACATGTTTTGCAAAGCGTCTAACGTGTCCCTCGCTTCCGCTTCGTCGATAACGCTCATGGCAAAGCCTACGTGAACCAGCACCCATTGCCCGACGGTGGCGTCTCCCACCAGGGCCAGGTTGACATCGCGCTGCACGCCGCAGACGTCAACTTTTGCGCTGCCGTCCGCCAGGCGCTCAACGATTTGGCCGGGAATGCCTATGCACATCTTTCCGCCTCCAGCCAGGCCAGCCAGTCGTTCATGCCTTCGCCGCTGGTGGCGGAAACCAGAATAATTTTGATGTCCGGATTAACTTCCCGGGCGTAAGCCATGCACTTTTCAGTGTCGAATTGCAGGTATGGCAGCAGATCGATTTTGTTCAGCAGCATCAGCGAGGCGGCGGCAAACATATGCGGATACTTCAGCGGCTTATCTTCCCCTTCGGTTACCGACAGCACCGCCACTTTGTGGCGTTCGCCAAGGTCAAAACTCGCCGGACACACCAGATTACCTACATTCTCGATAAACAAGACGCCGTCTCGCTCCAGCGGCAGGCGCAGCATGGCGTCGCGGATCATTTGGGCATCAAGGTGGCAGCCCTTGCCGGTATTCACCTGAATTGCCGGGGTGCCGGTGGCACGAATGCGCGCCGCATCGTTAACCGTCTGCTGGTCTCCTTCAATGACCGCGCAGGGCACATCGCCATTGAGCCGTTTTAGCGTTTCGGTCAGCAGGGTGGTTTTGCCGGAGCCGGGGCTTGAGACGAGGTTAAGCACAAGCTGATTCTGTTTGGCGAATTGCTCCCGGTTATGGGCCGCCAACTGGTTATTTTTATCCAGCACGTTGAGTTCGATTTCCAGCATTTTGCGCTGGGTGATGCCGGGCGCATGGGTTCCCGCCGCGCCGTGGCCGTAATGCAGGTCACCCTGCTCGTCCGCCGTTGGGGCAAATTTTACGCCGGTAATTTGTAATACCGGACGGGATGCCGGGGAAAAAGGGGCGCTGCGAAATCCTGAATGCGGGTTACGTTCATCCCCTTCGATATACAGGTTGCCTTCGCCGCAACCGCAAGTGCTACACATGAGCTACCTCCTGATCAATTTCCAGACGCTTAATCTGCACGCCATCGTCCGCCACAATACGCAGGTTGCTGCCGTCGCAGAGCGGGCAAAGCCGCACTCGCTGGGTCAGCAGGGTGATGTGTTGCTGGCAGTCGTAGCACCAGCATTCCGCTTCCTGCTGGTGGATGTGGAGTTCACAGCCTTCCGCCAGCGTGCCCCGGCAGACCAGTTCAAAACAGAACTCCATGGCGCTGATTTCTACGCAGGAAAAAGCACCCACTTCCAGCCAGACGCCGGTGACGCGGCGGGCATGATTCTGACGGGCATGGGTATCAATTAATTCGACTGCGCGCTGGCAGAGGGTGATTTCGTGCATGGTGCCTCCGGGTTAACTGGGGGAGGTAATGCAAAGACGGTGCCAGGCCTTTTCTTTGCCTCTCTACCCTGGGGAATTCGCGTGGGAGAGGGCCTTTTGTTTGTTCCCTCTCCCTCCCAGGGAGAGGGTTAGGGTGAGGGTAAAAACCTCCGTCACTGAAAGTCAAAGATGACGAAATGACATGTCACTCCCGCACATATTCCGAAGGATTAAGTTATAAAACCCTTTAAATACAGTTAATTAAAAACATGGCATGAAACATGCCTTACGGAGGAACAAGTACATACAGAGTGAATAAAGAATGAACATTTGGGAACTGAGCGAGAAAGCTGAATATATTGCCGATAAGCATCAGCGCTTACTTTCGCAGTGGCATCACTACGGTAACACCCTGATTCAGGGAATAACCTTGTCGAAAGCGAAGCTGCACCACTCCGTGGGCTGCAATGCCGACGAAAGCCTGCGCTTCTTTTTATTTGACCACTTCGCCATCCATATCAGCCTGGCCGAAGGCTTTAACAGCCACACCATTGAGTACGCCATTGCCCTGCGGGACGGTAGCGATAAGGTGCTGATTGCAAAAGCCGTTATCGATGACGATGGCCGTATCGACAACCTCATCAGCAACCGCGATCGCGAAAAAGTGCTCGACCATTACCTCGAGCTTATTCGCCCGGTGTACGACAGCCTTTATCAGGCGGTGCATGACAACACCCCGCTTTCCCTGGCGCTGCTTCAGCAGTCTGCCGTGGCGTGAATGCGCTCTGGGGTGTCGGAAGCCTGTCGAAACGACAGCTTTTCGGCATGTTTTCGTCAAAAATGACGACAGTCACCTGAGGAAGTCCTGGTGAACCGTTTTGTAATCGCTGATTCCAAATTATGTATCGGCTGCCACACCTGTGAAGCCGCCTGTGCAGAGACGCACCGCCTGCACGGTTTGCAGTCTATGCCGCGCCTGAAAGTTATGCGCAGTGCGACAGAATCCGCACCGCAGATGTGCCACCACTGCGAAGATGCGCCCTGCGCCGGGGTCTGCCCGGTGAACGCAATTACCCGGGTGGACGGCGCGGTACAGCTGAATGAAAGCCTGTGCGTAAGCTGCAAGCTTTGCGGCATTGCCTGCCCGTTCGGCGCTATTGAATTTTCCGGCAGCCGCCCGCTGCACATCCCCGCTAACGTCAACAGCCCGAAAGCCCCACCTGCGCCACCGGCTCCTGCCCGCGTCAGCACCCTGCTTGACTGGGTTCCCGGCATTCGCGCTATCGCGGTGAAATGCGACCTGTGCAGCTTCGACGAAAGCGGCCCGGCGTGCGTTCGCACCTGTCCGACCGGCGCGCTGCGGGTTATCGACAATAGCGACATCGCGCAGGCGAGCAAGCGTAAACGTGAGCTAACTCTTGGGGCCTCGCTCGGCGATCTGACCCTGTTTACCCAGCCAGAGGCGAGAAAATGAATGCTTTTCTATTGATTCACTGGGCGCTACTGGGATTTGTTATTAGCGCTGTTTTGGCCGGTGTTAGCGCATTTTATAAGCCAGTTAGCGGCTTTATCGCCGGAATTGGCGGTGCAATTAGCTCGGTACTGCTGCTGATTGCTGGCGCGCAGGGCCTGCTCGGGTTCAGCGGCGACGCAGAAATCTGGCACTGGCACCTTCAGCTTAACGCCTTCAACGGCATCTGGCTGGTCACCGTGGCGTTCTGCGGCCTGTTTATCTCGCTGTTTAACCTCTCATGGCATCGCCATCACGCGGTAAAAGCCAACGGACTGCTGATTAATCTGATCCTGGCCGCCAGCGTGGCTGCCCTGGTGGCCGATAACTTCGTCACCCTGGTGGCGATGGCGGAAATCATCTCTCTGGCGGGCTACTTCCTTACCGGCTGCCAGAAGTCCGGGCAGCTTTGGTTTGCGCTCGGGCGCCTTGGCACCGTGCTGCTGGTGATTGCCTGCTGGCTGCTGTGGCGGGAATTCGGCACGCTCGGCTATGGCGAGTTGCGCCATTTAACCAGCGGGGCCTCTCTTCCTCCGCAGGTATTGATTCTCGCGCTGCTCGGCTTTGGCCTTCTCGCAGGAATAATCCCGCTGCATGGCTGGGTGCCGCAGGCGCACGCCAATGCTTCGGCTCCTGCCGCCGCGCTGTTCTCCGCCGTGGTGCTGAAAATCGGCCTCTACGGCATTATGTGCTTCTCGCTTATCAGCAACGTGCTGCCGCTGTGGTGGGGCGTGCTTATCGTGGTGCTTGGCATGGTGACGGCGTTCATCGGCGGGCTGTACGCGCTGATGGAGCACAATATCAACCGCCTGCTGGCTTACCACTCGCTGGAAAATATCGGCATCATTCTGCTGGGCCTGGGCTGCGGCATGATAGGCATCGCGCTTAACGAGCCGGTGCTGCTGGCGCTTGGCATGACTGGTGGGCTGTATCACCTGTTCAACCACAGCCTTTTTAAGACCACGCTGTTTCTCGGCGCAGGCGCGGTGTGGTTCCGCACCGGGCATCGCGACATCGAAAAACTGGGCGGGATCGGCAAACGTATGCCGCTGATTTCGCTCTTTATGCTGGTGGGTTTGATGGCGATGGCGGCCCTGCCTCCGCTCAATGGCTTCGCCGGTGAGTGGGTGATTTACCAGTCGTTCTTCCGTCTTGGCAGCCTGCCGCTGTTTGTCGGGCGTTTTATCGGCCCGCTGCTGGCCGTCGGGCTGGCTATAACCGGAGCGCTGGCCGTGATGTGCATGGCGAAGGTTTACGGCGTGACCTTCCTCGGCGCGCCGCGCAGCAAGGAGGCTGAAAACGCCACCTCTGCGCCGTGGCTGATGAACCTCTCCGTTGGCCTGCTGGCGCTGAGCTGCGTTGCCGCAGGTGTTGCCGCTCCGTGGCTGCTGCCGCTGCTGCAACATGCCGTTCCGTTGCCGCTGCAAACCGCGCATACCGCCGTTTCCCAACCGATGATTACGCTGCTGCTGGTGGCCTCTCCGCTGCTGCCGTTTATTTTGATGATCGTTTTCCGTGGCGACCGTTTACCGAACCGTTCGCGCGGCGCGGCATGGGTCTGCGGCTACGATCATGAACAGGCGATGGTTATCACCGCGACGGGCTTCGCACAGCCGGTGAAAGCGGCTTTTGCGCCCCTGCTCAGGCTGCGCAATACCCTGAATCCGGGGAAATGGGTGCCGGGCTGGCAGTGTGACTGCCTCGCCGGTACGTTCCGCCGCCTGGCGATGGTCGAGCTGGCGATTCTGCTGGTCGCGATGGTTGCCTGAGGAGCTGATATGACTACGTTTTACTTTGCCCTGACCCAGGCGCTGGTGCTGTTTTTGGCCGCGCCGCTGCTCTCCGGCATTACCCGCGTAACCCGCGCCCGGCTGCATAACCGCCGCGGGCCTGGCGTGCTCCAGGAATACCGTGATTTGTTCAAGCTGTTTGGCCGCCAGAGTGTGGCACCGGCGGCGTCCGGCTGGGTATTCCGCCTGATGCCTTTTGTGATGGTCGGCGTGATGCTGACTATCGCCACCGCGCTGCCCGTTGTCACTCTCGCCTCGCCGCTGCCGTCATTAGGTGACCTGATCACCTTAATTTATCTGTTCGCCATCGCCCGTTTCTTCTTTGCGATTGCCGGGCTGGATACCGGTAGCCCGTTCACCGGCATCGGTGCCAGCCGTGAAGCCATGCTTGGGGTGCTGGTGGAGCCGATTTTGCTGCTTGGCCTGTGGGTTGCCGCGCAGGTTGCCGGCAGCACGCACATCAGCAATATCGCAGGCACGATTCATGCCTGGCCGGTTGCCCAGAGCCTGACGCTGATTCTGGCGTTTGCCGCCTGCGCTTTTGCCACTTTCATCGAGATGGGCAAGCTGCCGTTTGACCTCGCTGAAGCCGAGCAGGAGCTACAGGAAGGCCCGCTGTCCGAATACAGCGGCGCGGGCTTTGCGGTGCTCAAATGGGGCATTTCCCTCAAGCAGTTAGTGGTGCTGCAAATGTTTGTCGGCGTGTTCCTGCCGTGGGGCCAGATGAGCGCCTTCAGCTGGAGCGGGCTGGCTATCGCCGTGGTGCTGGCGGTCGTGAAGCTGGTGGCGGGCGTACTTATCATCGCGCTGTTCGAAAACAGCATGGCGCGCCTGCGGATGCTCGAAACCTCCCGCATTACCTGGGCCGGTTTTGGCTTTGCCTTTTTAGCCTTCGTCTCCTTGCTGGCGGCGTGATTTAAGAGAATTTATCGATGTCTGAAGAAAAGATTGGTCAACATTACCTCGCCGCGCTGCATCAGCAATTTCCGCATGCCGTGATCGACGAGGCCTGGCAGACTAAAGATCAAATCACCGTCACCGTGAAGCTCAACATGCTGCCGGAAGTGGTGGAGTGGCTTTACTACCAGCAGGGCGGCTGGCTGTCGGTGCTGTTTGGCAACGACGAGCGCCAGCTGTGCGGCAACTATGCGGTTTATTACGTGCTGTCGATGGAAAGCGGCGTGAAGTGCTGGATTACCGTGCGTGTGGAAGTGGATGCCGACAAGCCTGAATTCCCGTCCGTTACGCCGCGCGTGCCCGCCGCCGTATGGGGCGAACGTGAAGTGCGTGATATGTACGGGCTTCAGCCGGTTGGCCTGCCGGACGAGCGCCGCCTGGTGCTGCCGGACGACTGGCCGGACGACCTGTATCCGCTGCGTAAAGACAGCATGGACTACCGCCAGCGCCCGGCTCCAACCACGGATAAAGAAACCTACGAGTTCATTAACGAACTGGGGACGAAAAAGAACAACGTGGTGCCGATTGGCCCCCTGCACGTCACCTCCGATGAACCCGGCCACTTCCGTCTGTTTGTAGACGGCGAAAACATTATCGACGCCGATTACCGCCTGTTCTACGTCCATCGCGGCATGGAAAAGCTGGCGGAAACCCGCATGGGTTACAACGAAGTGACTTTCCTGTCCGACCGCGTGTGCGGCATCTGCGGCTTTGCCCATAGCACCGCCTATACCACTTCAGTCGAGAACGCGATGGGGATTGTGGTGCCGGAGCGTGCGCAAATGATCCGCGCCATCCTGCTGGAAGTCGAACGTCTGCACAGCCACCTGCTTAATCTCGGCCTGGCCTGCCACTTTGTCGGCTTTGACTCCGGTTTTATGCAGTTCTTCCGGGTGCGTGAAATGTCGATGAAGATGGCGGAAATCCTCACCGGCGCGCGTAAAACCTACGGCCTTAACCTGATCGGCGGCATCCGCCGCGACTTGCTGAAAGACGACATGATCCAGACCCGGCAACTGGCGCAGCAGATGCGCCGGGAAGTGAAGGATCTGGTGGATATCCTGATGAGTACGCCGAACATTGAGCAGCGCACCGTCGGGATTGGCCGCCTCGACCCGCAAATCGCGCGCGACTTCAGCAACGTTGGCCCGATGGTTCGCGCCAGCGGCCATGCAAGGGATACCCGAGCCGATCATCCCTTTGTGGGTTACGGCCTGCTGCCGATGGAAGTACACAGCCTCGACGGCTGCGACGTGCTCTCACGCCTGAAAGTGCGTATCAACGAAGTCTTCACCGCGCTGAATATGATTGATTTTGGTCTGGATAACCTGCCGGGCGGCGCGCTTGCCGTGGAGGGTTTCACCTATATTCCAAACCGCTTTGCGCTCGGTTTCTCCGAAGCGCCTCGCGGGGATGATATCCACTGGAGCATGACCGGCGACAACCAAAAACTCTACCGCTGGCGCTGCCGTGCGGCGACCTATGCCAACTGGCCAACGCTGCGCTATATGCTGCGTGGCAACACGGTATCGGACGCGCCGCTGATTATCGGCAGCCTCGACCCCTGCTATTCCTGCACCGACCGCATGACGGTGGTCGATGTACGCAAGAAGAAAAGCAAGGTGGTGCCTTACAAAGAGCTGGAGCGCTACAGCATTGAGCGCACGAATTCGCCGCTGAAATGATTTTGATGCCTGGTCGGTGATGAGTAGCCCCTCACCCTAACCCTCTCCCCAAAGGGGAGAGGGAACTGGATCGAGCTAGCTTTCCCCCCTCTCCCTTCCAGGGAGAGGGCCGGGGTGAGGGTCAATCACTAAGACCAGGCAAACAAGGAAAACGCATGTTTAACTTCATTAAAAAAGCCATCAAGGGCGGCGTCGCAACCGAGTCATATCCGCTTCAGCCGATTGCCGTTGACCCAAATTTCCGCGGTAAACCGGAACATAACCCGCAGCAGTGCATCGGCTGCGCGGCGTGCGTAAATGCCTGTCCTTCCAACGCTCTTAGCGTGGAAACCGATCTGGCTAAAGGGCAACTGGCATGGCGCTTTAACCTCGGACGCTGCATCTTCTGCGGCCGCTGCGAAGAAGTCTGCCCGACCGCCGCCATTAAGCTTTCTCAGCAGTACGAGCTGGCGGTGTGGAACAAGGCGGACTTCCTCCAGGAAGCCCATTTCCCGCTGTGTCATTGCCGGGAGTGCGGGCGGCCATTCGCGGTTCAAAAAGAGATCGACTACGCGATTGCGCTGCTGGAGCACAACGGCGATGCACGCGCGCAGGCTCGCCGCCAGGGCTTTGAAACCTGCCCGGACTGCAAACGCCAGCAGAGCCTGGTGTCTTCCGACCGTATTGATTTTACCCGCCAGATGAGAGAGGCCAGCTAATGAGTGATTTACTTGGGCCACGCGACCATAACGGCATTCCGGTGCCGCTGACGGTGGACGAGTCCATCGCCAGCATGAAGGCTTCGTTGCTGAAAAACATCAAACGCTCGGCCTACGTTTACCGCGTGGACTGCGGCGGCTGCAATGGCTGTGAAATTGAGATTTTTGCCACACTTTCTCCGCTTTTCGATGCAGAACGCTTTGGTATCAAAGTGGTTCCTTCTCCGCGTCATGCCGATATTTTGCTGTTTACCGGAGCGGTAACCCGCGCTATGCGTTCCCCGGCGCTGAGGGCGTGGGAATCGGCTCCTGACCCTAAAATCTGCATTTCCTACGGCGCGTGCGGCAATAGCGGCGGTATCTTCCACGACCTTTACTGCGTATGGGGCGGCACCGATAAAATAGTGCCGGTAGACGTTTATATCCCAGGTTGCCCGCCGTCGCCCGCCGCCACGCTGTACGGCTTTGCGATGGCGCTCGGCCTGCTGGAGCAGAAAATTCAGGCCCGTCCGGCAAGCGAGCTGGATGTGGAACCGGCTAAAATCCTGCACCCGGATATGGTTCAGCCGCTGCGCGTGCGCATTGACCGGGCCGCTCGTCGCCTGGCGGGCTACCGCTATGGCCGCCAGATTGCCGACAACTACATGACAAACCTGACCGCAGGCGGCGATGCCGTGCAGCGGTGGCTGAGTACGGAAAACGATCCGCGCCTGACCGAGATTGTGGCCAATCTTGAAAATCTGGTGCATCAGGAGCGCGTGTAATGAGCGAGTCGGTGGTGTTTTGCCAGCTCAGCCGCAAATTTGTCGATGATAACGACAATACCCCGGCTGACGCGCAGCAGGTGGTCTATTACAGCCTGGCTATCGGCCATCATCTTGGCATCATTGATTGCCTGAAAGAGAGTCTGGTCTGCCCGTATGAGGCTTACCGGGAGTGGATCTCCACGCTTGAAGGCGGCAGCGAGGCGCGGCGCAAAATGGAAGGCGTGCCGCGCTACGGCGAAATCGTCATCGACCAGAACCACGTTGTGATGCTGGCGCGGGCGCTGGATGCGGCCAAACCGACTCAGACCCCGGAGCAGCAGGCCTGGAGCCAGGCGCTGCTCGACATGCTTCAGGCCATTCAACAGGAACCCGCCATCTACCTGATGGTTCGGAGGCGTTATGACTAAAGTTTTACTCTGCGTCGGCAACAGCATGATGGGCGACGACGGCGCAGGCCCGCTACTGGCAGAAAAGTGCCAGGCTTCCCCTCAGGGCGACTGGATTGTCATTGACGGCGGCACCGCGCCGGAAAACGACGTGGTTGCTATTCGCGAGCTGCGCCCGGAGCTGCTGCTGATTGTCGATGCTACCGACATGATGCTCAGTCCCGGCGAGACTCGCACTATCGACCCGAACGATATTGCCGAGATGTTTATGATGACCACCCACAATATGCCGCTGAATTATCTGGTCGATCAGCTTAAAGAAGATGTGGGTGAAGTTATTTTCCTGGGCATTCAGCCGGATATCGTCGGTTTTTACTACCCGATGACCGAAGCGATAAAAACGGCGGTGGAAACCGTTTATCAGCGGTTGGCGAGCTGGGAAGGTGACGGTGGTTTTGCGGCGCTGGAGGCTTCCTTCGAGGACACGGGTGACTAAGTCGCCCGTGATGTCATCGTCATAAGTGTCGACGTCACCGAAGTTAGAGAAGGGATTCTCTATAACATAATGAAAATATTGAGTTTTAAAAACTGGCACGGTTTATGAATAAGAGTCAGCAATAACGCACTTATTGCAGGAGTTTATGATGAACCGCTTCATCATTGCTGATTCGAGCAAATGTATTGGCTGCCGCACTTGTGAGGTAGCCTGTGTTGTATCCCACCAGGAAGAACAGGACTGCTCTGCGCTGACCGCGCAAACTTTTCTGCCGCGTATTCACGTCATCAAAGGCGTAGATATCTCCACCGCAACCATGTGCCGCCAGTGCGAAGACGCGCCCTGCGCTAACGTCTGCCCGAACGGCGCAATCAGCCGCGATAAAGGCTTTGTCCACGTCATGCAGGAACGCTGCATCGGCTGTAAAACCTGCGTTGTTGCCTGCCCGTACGGTGCGATGGAAGTCGTTGTCCGCCCGGTTATCCGCAACAGCGGCGCAGGGCTTAAGGTGCGCGCTGAAAAAGCCGAAGCCAACAAGTGCGACCTTTGCCATCACCGCGAGGCTGGCCCTGCCTGTATGGAAGCCTGCCCGACCAACGCCATCCTCTGCATTGACCGCAATATGCTGGAGCAGATGAGCGCCGAAAAACGCCGCCGTGCCGCGTTCGATACCAACGTCTCCCTGAGTTTTTAATCCCAAGCATTTCAACTTTTAACAGGTCTGTTACTGATGAAAAAGATTACCAGCGTCTGCCCATACTGCGGTGCGGGCTGCAAACTGAAACTGGTCGTAGAGAACAATAAAATCATTCGCGCCGAAGCGGCAGAAGGCGTCACTAACCAGAACCAGCTGTGCCTGAAAGGCTATTACGGCTGGGATTTTCTCAACGACACCAAGCTGCTGACGCCAAGGCTCACTCAGCCGATGATTCGCTACGAGAAAGGCGGCAAGCTTCAGCCGGTAAGCTGGGAAGAGGCGATTAGCTACACCGCGAAACGCCTGAAGGCGATTAAAGAACAGTTTGGCCCTCGCGCCATTATGACTACCGGCTCTTCCCGCGGTACCGGGAATGAAACCAACTTCGTGATGCAGAAATTCGCCCGCGCGGTGCTGAATACCAACAACGTAGACTGCTGCGCCCGCGTTTGCCACGGGCCGTCCGTTGCCGGGCTACAAGCCACGTTAGGGAACGGGGCGATGAGCAACTCCATCGGCGATATCGAAAACTCCAAATGCCTGCTGGTGGTGGGTTACAACTGCGCCGACTCGCATCCCATCGTGGCTCGCCGGGTGATTAAGGCCAAAAGCAACGGGGCAAAAATTATCGTTTGCGACCCGCGTCGCATCGAAACCGCCCGCATCGCAGACCAGCATCTGCAAATCAAAAACGGCTGCAATATGGCGCTGGTCAACGCCTTTGGCTATGTGCTGCTGGAAGAGCAGCTGTACGACAAAGAATACGTGGCGAAATATGCCGAAGGGCTGGAGGCCTACCGCGAAACCGTTAAAGGCTATGCCCCGGAAGACGTGGAGCATTTAACCGGCATTCCTGCTCAGCAGGTTCGCCAGGCGATGCGCACCTTCGCCGCCGCGCCGTCCGCCACCATTATGTGGGGCATGGGCGTAACCCAGTTTGGCCAGGCCGTAGACGTGGTGAAAGGGCTGTCGAGCCTGGCATTGCTGACCGGCAACCTCGGGCGTGAGAATGTCGGCGTTGGCCCGGTGCGCGGCCAGAACAACGTGCAGGGTGCCTGTGATATGGGCGTGCTGCCAAATCAGTTCCCCGGCTACCAGGACGTGGTTGACCCGGAGGTTCGCGCTAAATTCGCCAAAGCCTGGGGAATCGACCCGGCGGTGATGGATGACAAAGTCGGCGTGCGCATTACCGAAGTGCCGCACCTGGCGATGGAAGGCAAGGTAAAAGCCTACTACATCATGGGTGAAGACCCGCTTCAGACCGAAGCGGACCTGGGCCAGGTACGCAAAGGCTTTGAGGCGCTCGATTTTGTCGTGGTGCAGGATATCTTCATGACCAAGACCGCCGAAGTGGCCGACGTGCTGCTGCCCGCGACCTCCTGGGGCGAGCACGGCGGGGTGTTTACCTGCGCCGACCGCGGCTTCCAGCGCTTCGAAAAAGCCATTGAGCCGAAATACAACGTCAAGCGTGACTGGGAAATCATCAGCCTTCTCGCCACAGAGATGGGCTACCCGATGCACTACGAAGATAACCAGCAAATCTGGGACGAGCTGCGCGAGCTATGCCCGCTGTTCTACGGCGTGACCTACGAAAAAATGGGCGATATGGGGCACGTACAATGGCCGTGCCCGACGCTGGATCACCCCGGTACGCCTTATCTCTACAAAGACAGCAAGTTCGATACGCCGACCGGCAAAGGCCAGCTGTTTGCCGCCGAGTGGCGTGCGCCTGCCGAGGTCCCGGACGAGACTTACCCGCTGGTGCTTTGTACCGTGCGCGAGGTGGGCCACTACTCCTGCCGTTCAATGACCGGCAACTGCGCGGCGCTGCAAACCCTCGCCGACGAGCCTGGCTTTATGCAAATCAACCCGCAGGATGCCGACGAGTTGGGGATCAAAAACAATCAGCTGGTTTGGGTTAGCTCTCGCCGGGGTAAGGTGATTAGCCGGGCGGACGTCAACGAGCGCATTAACAAAGGCTCGGTATATATGACCTACCAGTGGTGGATCGGGGCCTGCAACGAACTTACCCAGGACAACCTCGACCCTATCTCCAAAACGCCGGAGACCAAATATTGCGCGGTAAACGTGAGCGCGATTGAGGACCAGACCTGGGCTGAGAATTATGCGCAAACGACCTATAACGCGATGAAAGCTCGCCTGCGCGAGGCGGTAGAAGCGTGATCTTTACCCTCACCCCGGCTCTCTCTCTGGAAGAGAGCGAGGGACGATCGGAGTCCGGAGCAGAGCCAAAACTCGATCCGTCCTCCAGTCCCTTTGGGCAGAGGGTGAGGGGCACCGTACTCCGTATTCGCGGCAAAGTGCAGGGTGTTGGCTTCCGGCCATTCGTCTGGCAGCTTGCACAGCGCCTTAAGCTAAGCGGCGACGTCTGCAACGACGGCGAAGGCGTACTGGTGCGCCTTGGCTGCGGCCCGGACGAGCTTATTGCCGCGCTTTACCGTGAATGCCCTCCGCTGGCGCGGATCGACAGCGTGGAACAGTGGCCCTTAGAGGGAGAGGCATTGCCCCAGGGCTTTACTATCCGCCACAGCAATAGCGGCTCGATGGATACCCAGATTGTGCCGGATGCCGCAACCTGCCCGGCGTGCCTGCGGGAACTCAACGATCCAGCTGACAGGCGCTATCGCTATCCGTTTATCAACTGCACCCACTGCGGGCCGCGCTTTACCATTATCCGCGCCATGCCTTATGACCGCCCGGCAACCGTGATGGCGGCATTTCCGCTCTGCGCCGCCTGCGATGAAGAGTATCGCAACCCGATGGACAGGCGTTTTCACGCCCAGCCGGTGGCCTGCCCGGACTGCGGGCCGCAGATCTTCTGGCAGTGCGGCAAGCAGCGTATTGGGGGTGAGCAGGGGCTTCAGCGGGCCGTTAGCATCCTGAAAAGCGGCGGTATTGTCGCAATCAAAGGGCTGGGTGGCTTCCATCTCGCGGTGGACGCCCGCAACACCGCTGCGGTTGAGCGGCTGCGCAAGCGTAAACAGCGGCCTGCAAAACCGCTGGCCGTGATGGTGCCGGATGCCGAAGGATTACCGGCTCAGGCCGTCAGCCAGCTTGCCACGCCTGCCTCGCCCATTGTTCTTGTGGCGAGCAGCACTCTGGAAGGGCTGAGCGGCGCCGTTGCGCCGGGGCGTAATGAAATCGGCGTGATGTTGCCCGCCAACCCGCTTCAGCACCTGCTGATGCAGGATTTCGACGGCCCGCTGGTGATGACCTCCGGGAATGTGAACGGCAGGCCGCCCGCTATCGACAACCAGCAGGCTCTGGATGAGCTGGCGGAGATTGCCGACGGCTGGCTGCTGCATAACCGGGACATACTCCAGCGCATGGATGATTCCGTGGTGCGCGCCAGCGGCGAGGTGCTGCGCCGCGCCCGAGGTTTTGTGCCGGATGCCCTGCCTCTCCCGCCGGGATTTAGCGGCGTGCCGCCGATTCTGGCGCTGGGGGGCGATCTCAAAAATACCTTCTGCCTGGTTCGCGGCGGGCAGGCCGTGCTGAGTCAGCATTTGGGCGATCTCGCTCAGGAAGGCGTAGAGCAGCAGTGGCGGAGGGCGCTGACGCTGATGTGCGATATTTACAGCTTCAGGCCGGAGCACGTCGCCCTGGATGCTCATCCTGCTTACCGTAGTGCGAGCCTGGGGCGCGAGATGGCGCTCCCGGTTAGCCCGGTTCTGCATCATCACGCCCACGCCGCCGCCTGCCTGGCCGAGCATGGCTGGCCTTTAGACGGCGGCAAGATTATCGCCCTGGCGCTGGACGGAATTGGCTACGGCGCGGATGACCAGCTCTGGGGTGGGGAATGCCTGCTGGTGGATTACCAGACGTGCGTTCACGCTGGCGGCCTGCCTGCGGTAGCGCTGCCCGGCGGTGACCTCTCGGCGCGGCAGCCCTGGCGCAACCTGCTGGCTCAGTGCGAGGCGTTTGTCCCCGGCTGGGAGCAGTATTGTGAAACTGCGGTGCTGCGCGAGCAGAACTGGCAGCCGCTGGCGAAGGCCATTGTGCGCGGTGTTAACTCGCCGCTTGCCTCCTCCTGTGGCCGCCTTTTCGACGCGGTTGCCGCCGCGCTTGGCTGCGCACCCCTTGAGCAAAGCTACGAAGGCGAGGCCGCCTGCCGACTTGAAACGCTGGCGCTGGAAAGCGGCTTTTGCCGCCACCCGGTGACGCTGCGGTTGATGAACGGTCATCACGATATGGCCGTTTTCTGGCAGCAGTGGCTTGGCTGGCAGGCGCCGCCCGCTGCCCGCGCCTGGGCGTTCCACGACGCGCTGGCTAAAGGCCTGGCGGAGCTGGCTCGCCACCATGCGGCACTTGCCGGTACAACAACCGTTGTTTGCTGCGGCGGCGTGCTGCATAACCGCCTGATGCGCGAACGTCTCGCCTTCTATCTCTGCGATTTAAATGTTTTGTTCCCGACACGGTTGCCTGCGGGCGACGGTGCTCTTTCTCTGGGGCAGGCAGTGGTTGCTGCCGCCCGTCTTATGAACGACCCACAAGGATAAAAAGATGTTTTTGCGTGTTCTTCGTGCCAATCCACGCGCCGGTCTCCTGCTGGCGGTTTTAGCGGCGGCTAATCTTGCGGCCTGGGCCTGGGCGCTGGTGACCTTTCACCACAGTTCGGCGCTGATGGCGGCAAGCCTGCTCGCCTGGTGTTATGGCCTGCGCCATGCGGTAGATGCCGACCATATCGCGGCTATCGATAACGTTACGCGCAAGATGATGCAGGAGGGCAAGCGCCCGTTTGGCGTCGGCGCGTGGTTCTCGCTCGGGCACTCCAGCATTGTTATCCTGGCGTCGATAGCGATTGCCGCCACGGCGGCGGCTTTCCAGAAAAATATGGGCTGGTTCCATGATGTCGGCGGCACCATCGGTACGGCGGTATCGGCCTGCTTCCTGCTGGCAATGGCGCTGGTGAACCTGATTATCCTGAAAGGCATCTGGCGTAACTTCAGCCAGTTCAGGCGCGGCGGAGCGTTAACGGCCGAGCAGACGGAAATCACCGGCGGCGGCATGATGAGCTGGCTGTTTAACTCCACCTTCCGACTGATTGGTAAAAGCTGGCATATGTATCTGGTGGGCTTCCTGTTTGGCCTGGGCTTTGACACCGCCACCGAAATTGGGGTGCTTGGTATCTCGGCCGCCAGCGCATCCAGCGGGATGTCCATCTGGTCAATTCTGGTATTTCCGGCGCTGTTTGCCAGCGGCATGGCGCTGATAGACACCCTCGACAACGTGATTATGGTGGGCGCGTACGGCTGGGCCTTCAACAAGCCGCAGCGCAAGCTCTACTACAACATGACCATCACCGGCACTTCCGTGGTGGTGGCATTGTTCATCGGCGGCCTTGAGGCGCTTGGCCTGTTGGTGGATAAGCTGGATCTTCAGGGCGGCGTCTGGGAATGGGTCGGCATGCTGAATGACAACCTCGGCAACGCCGGTTTTGTGGTGGTGGCGCTGTTTATCGCCTGCTGGGGGATTTCGATGCTCAACTACCGCTGGAAGGGGTATGACTCTTTAGCTGTTCATTAATATGAAAAACGGGGCGCAAAGCCCCGTTTTGTTTTTAAGCTTCCGCCCAGGCTCGCTCAATTTCTTCTGCCAGAATTTTCACTCCGGCTTCAATTTTCTCCGGCTCCGGCACGTAGTTCATGCGCATGCATTGATGCGTGTGCGGCCACGGCTTATCCAGCCCCGGGAAGAAGTAGTCCCCCGGCACCATCAGCACGCCGCGCTTTTTCAGGCGCTGATACAGCAGCTCGGTAGTGATAGGCAGGTCTTTAAACCACAGCCACAGGAAGATTGCGCCTTCCGGCTTGTGGATAAGGCAGCGTTCTGGCGACAGATAGCGGCGAATAACGGCGATAGTTTCGTGCACGCGCTGGTAGTAGAACGGTTTGATAACCGTCTCTGACAGGCGCAGCAGGTCTTTGCGCTTAATCATTTCGCAGGCCATCGCCGGGCCAATACCGCCTGGCGCCAGGCTAATAATGCCGTTCATGTTGCCGATGGCGGAGATGATTTTCTCGTTAGCGATAATGATGCCGCAGCGGCTTCCCGGCAGACCGAGCTTGGAAAGGCTCATGCACAGAATGATGTTCGGGTTCCACAGGGGGCGAGCTTCGCTAAAGATAATGCCGGGGAACGGCACGCCGTAGGCGTTATCGATAACCAGCGGAATGCCGTGCTGATTTGCCAGCGCATCGAGCTTCATCAGCTCTTCGTCTGTTATCACGTTGCCGGTTGGGTTGGTCGGACGCGAAACGCAAATCATGCCGGTATCTTCGCCGATATGCAGGTGTTCGAAGTCAACATGATACTTAAACTGGCCTTCCGGCAGCAGTTCGATGTTCGGGCGGGTTGAGACAAACAGGTCTTCTTCAAGCCCGGCATCCGCGTAGCCAATGTATTCAGGAGCAAGCGGGAAAAGCACCTTTTTGGTGCTGCCATCCGCATGACGTCCGGCGAAAAGGTTAAACAAGTAGAAAAACGCGCTCTGACTGCCATTTGTCAGTGCAATATTCTGTGGTTCGATATCCCAGCCTAATTCTTCGCGCAGCATTTCGGCCAGCAGTTTTAGCAGTTCACTTTTCCCCTGCGGACCGTCGTAATTGCAGAGCGTATCGGTCAGTTGGCCGTTGGCCAGCATCCCGGAGAGCAGCTGCTGGAAATAATCGTTCATCGCCGGAATTTGCGCAGGGTTGCCGCCGCCGAGCATGATAGCGCCGGGGGTGCGTAAACCGTCGTTGAGATCCTCCATCAGGCGTGTAATGCCTGCATGGCGGGTAAATTTGTCGCCGAAAAGTGAAAACGTCATAACGTGGGTCTGCTGAATACTTTTAGAAAGAGGCTAACCATAGCGCTACAAATAACGCCGTGCAAACCCGGTAATCGTAGCCTCTATTTGTGAATGTGCTGTGTGATTCGTGCTATGCAGCAGGATCTGTTGAATGGTGAGGGCATAGCTGCGAGATTGAAAGCAACGCTTACTTTCAGGATGGCTGTTAGCTAAACAGAACAAATAACCTCTGCAAGCCCGGTTATATTCCGTTCACCCGTAAATTTGTTTTCCCTGCACGCGCAGAGAACGGTGAACGTGTCAGGGGAAATTACGCCATTCCCCCTGACAACCCCCGGCGCCGGCAAACTCATCGCCGCTAAAGCGGTAAACCCCCTGCTGTCACCCAACAGTCACGGTCGTTCGCGATCCGTTCCCGACGATCGCTCTCTTTCGCTGCTCCCGGCAGCTCCACCCCGCCTGTACTGGGTCAACGCCGGGGACGCTGAGAGCCGGGGACAAGGGCGTGGCTGCGAGATTTAATCGACGCGGAGGTTCAGAGTGGCTGTGGGATTAAGGCGCGGCACTTGTTCCGGCTTAAATCGCCTCCGTTTTCTCTCCGACTGACCAGGGTCCGGACGCCGGGAGCGGGCGGAGGCTGTGAGCGTCGGGAACGCATCGCAGCCGACCCAGGGCTGGGAGATAAAACGGAGGTTTACCGCTTGCGGCGATTTATCTCGCCGGGAGTCCGGGTTCTCAGGGGAGTGACGGCGACTCCCCTGAGACGTTCACCGGTTCGGTGGCTGCATATGAAGCAGCGCTGGAAGTGAACGGAATCATCTTCGGATTTACATAAACGGCAGCTCCACCCCACCTGCACCGGGTTAAACCCGTGTGCGTTGAGTGCCGGGGATAAGGGCATCGCTGCGGGATTCAACGCCACGCTTACTTTCATAATGGCGGCTACCGGTTACCCGCCCAAACCACCATCACCTTGTCATCTCCGCTCTTCCGGCTAAAGGCGTAACCCTGCTTCGCGCTTAGCGTCGTCTGTTTTCCGGCTCCCACGGCCAGGTGGCGGGCGCGGAACTGGCTGAGTTTTTGCCAGTGGGCGAGCGTGGCGGCGCTCTTGCCGTTGATATCCTGCCAGTTCATGTCTGACCTCGTGCCCTGCAGCGGGTCGGAGCCTGTTGGGCCAAATGGGCGTTCGGTTTCGTCGCCATAAAATATCTGCACCGCGCCGGGTGCGAGCATTAATAGCTCAGCCGCTTTCTGGCCGCCCTCGCGGAACAGGCGGGTGTCGTGGGAGGATAGATAACTTAGCACGTTGAATTGCTGCAACTTCTCCGCCATTTGCTGCCAGGTGGGGCCGATGTTTGCCAGGCAGTCCGTCGCCTTCGCCGCCTGCTCCTGATAGTCGAAGTTGATCATTGCGTCGAAGCCGCTGGCGTAGTAATCGCTTTTCATCACGCCGTGGCCCCAGGATTCGCCGGTCATCCAGAACGGCGCGTCGTCGAGTTTTTTCTCCGGGTTCGCTTTTTTCCATTCGACTAATGCCGCGCTGGCCTGGTCTTTTAGCTGTTGCCACGCGGCCTTTTCAACGTGTTTGGCGGTATCCACGCGGAACCCGTCAATGCCGTAGTCGCGTACCCACTGGCTAAGCCAATGGGTCAGGTAGTCCCGCACGGTATAACCGGGCAGCGCCTTAGCATGGGTATCCGGCTTATGGGCGTAGAAGGTTGGCAGCCCTGCGGGCGCAGTAGCTTCGGTTTTCAGGTCTGGCAGGAAGGCCAGAGACATCGTTAAATCGTCAAAGCCGGGGTTGTCGTAGTCGCCGATGTCGGTTCTTATCCACGCTTTTCCCCACCATTTATCCCAGGCGGCCTTGTCGCTGAAATTGATGTAGTCGTTAAAGCTGTGCCAGCTCTGGCCGGGACCCGGCTTCCAGTCTGTCCAGCGCTTGCCGAGAATCGCCGTAAGCTCTGTGCCTTTGAGATAGAGTCCGCCAAA
Source organism: Cedecea davisae DSM 4568 (assembly GCF_000412335.2). Classification (GTDB taxonomy): domain Bacteria; phylum Pseudomonadota; class Gammaproteobacteria; order Enterobacterales; family Enterobacteriaceae; genus Cedecea; species Cedecea davisae. Next base: position 4,609,229 of record NZ_KE161030.1, on the reverse strand, counting down.
CTGGTATTCCTGCATGTCGGCGAGCGTGGCATAACCGGTGTGGTTCATGACTACGTCGAATAAGATACGCATCCCGCGTTTGTGCGCCTCATCGACCAGTCTTCGTAGATCCGCCTCGTCGCCCATATTGGCGTCGAGACGCGTCCAGTCCTGGGTGTAATAACCGTGATAGGCATAATGTGGAAAATCGCCTTTAGTGCCGCCGCCAACCCAGCCGTGGATTTGCTCCAGCGGCGAGCTTATCCACAGCGCGTTGACCCCAAGCTGCTGAAGATAGTCCAGTTTGCCGGTTAGCCCGGCGAGATCGCCGCCGTGGAAGGTGCCGATTTCCTGCATGCCGTCTTTATGGCGGCCATAGCTGTTGTCGTTGGCCGGGTTGCCGTTCTCAAAGCGGTCGGTAAGGACGAAATAAACCGTGGCGTTATGCCAGCTGAACGGCGCGGTGCCGGTCGTGGCGGCCTGCTCGAGCAGCAGCAGGCCGCCGCTTCCTGCGTCCGGAGTCAGGGTAATGTGGCCCTGTTCGACTTTCGCCGTTGCGCCGCTGTAGAAGTCCCGCACCGTAGAGCCTTCCGCGAAGGTGCTGCTGACGTCAACCGTGAGCGGCTGGCCATCCCATCGCGGGCACTGTTTGACGATTTGCTCAGGCTCGCTGCTGGTTTCCTGTTTAACGTTCAGCAGCAGGGTTGGCGTGCCGCTGCGGGTATCCACCTGAATCTGATACTGCCCGGCACGGAAAAGCCGCCACTGGGGTGCATCGCCTTCACAGGGTTTAAGCGAGAGTACCTGATTCAGCCTGATGGCTTCTGCGGGCTGCCAGCAGCGGCTATCCAGCATCAGGCTCAGCGGACGCGCGCCTTTATCCAACTGAGCATTGCTGATAAACAGGCCGGGGCTGGTTTCCTGAAAGGGAGGCAGGCCAGAGGCACTCCAGCCCGCATGGGCCAGGCAGGGAGCGAGTAGCAGACTGAGGGTAAGCCGTTTCATACGCGTCGTCCGGTGAGGATTTATTGCGCAGTGTGCCACCGGATGAAGTTTTTTCGCTCATCCCGCCTGCCCGTTATGCGGGGTGGAGCAGAGAGGGTGAGTGACGGAGATAACGTTTTGCTATTTGTTCGGCAGCCACTGGCCGAAATGGGCGCTCAGGGTATTGCGGGTCGCCAGCAGTTCGTCGATGGTTTTGGTCAGCCTGGCGTTCAGGGTTTCACACTGTTCGAAGTTGTAATGGCTGTCGGCACGCAGATTTTCGAGTTTTTCGTGCAGGCTGGCGACTTCCGCCTCGGCCCTGTGGCGTGCTTCCTGCTGGGTTTTGATCAGCTCGTCGGCGGCTTGCAGGCGCTGGTTTAGCTCGGCTTTTTCACGCTGGTGGCTTTCAACTAGCCCGGAGCCTGACTCCCTCTGGCGGTTAAACAGGCTTTTAAGCTCGTCGATTTCGCGCTGCATGACGCTGCGCACCAGGGCCGACTCCTTAAGGTGCATCTCCTGGCTAATGTTCAGGGCTTTTTGCAGTTCGGAGACCTGTTTTTCATATCTACGCAGGCGCTCGGTGGTTTCCGGCCTGTCCTGCTGTAAGGGTTGTTGACCTGCGTTTTGTTGCGCCTGGCGCAACTGGGCAAGCAGGCTGGCGGAGAGCGACTCGGCTTCTCTGAGGCGTTTGAGGGTTTCCGGAGAGTCCTGATAAACCGTTTTGGCCTGCGGCGGTTTCTCGCTAATGCGCACCAGATTCACGTTCACCAGGGCCGCGCTGACTTCCGCCTGAATTTGCTCTTTATTATGCATCTTCATACGGTTGCATGCGCTGGCTAAGAAGCTTGCGGCTTCATTTGCATTAGCGGTAGCGAAGGCTTTTTTTATCAGGTTCTGAACCAGGCTCATGTTTGCCAGTTTTCCTGTATTAAATGTTATCTGAGCGCTTTTGCCCGGTCACACCTCGCCGAAGCACAGCTGCCGCCATCTTAAAAATATAACCAAAAATTAAACTCTCTAAACCCAGGAATAAGCCTCAACAGTCCATTTTTTACTGAAATGCTGAACTGTGATTAACCCCCGAATTTTACAATACTTTTTGCCACTATAAGAAGTTCTTAGGTGACATTGTTTCGGAATGGGACTATTTCTTAACGTGCTCTGAACGGTTAAATTTGATAGTATTCGCCCCTAATTTTCTAAAACCTTTTATAAAATAAGGCACTGGAAACGATCGATCCGACTAGGAGAACTCATGATATCACCCCCATTCCGACGATTCGGGGCCGCGATACTCATGTTACTGACCGTGGGCTTTTCAAGCCAGGTATTAGCCAGTAAACATGAGCCTAAGTCGCACAGTAAAGCCCATATAACGAAAGTAAGCAGTAAAAAAACGGTAAGTAGTAAACTGGCAAGTAGTAAAAAAGAGTATTCTCGCAATAGTGAAAATGGTTCGCTTCCTGATTTGCGAAAATACCCTTCCGGAACACCAAGGAAAAAAGCGTTTCTCCGGACGGTCATGCCATATATTACCCGCCAAAATGCAGCGATTACCGCAGATCGTAACTGGTTGATTTCAAAACAGTACGAGAAGCGCTGGTCGCCGAGCGAACGTGCTCGTCTGAAAGAAATCACCCAGCGCTACAAGGTAGCATGGCGCGGCAACACCAATCGCGTGCCGTGGAACAATCTGCTGGAGAAGGTTGATATCATCCCTACCAATATGGTGGCGACGATGGCGGCTGCAGAAAGCGGCTGGGGAACCTCGAAGCTGGCGCGAAGCAATAACAACCTGTTTGGCATGAAGTGCACTAAGCGCCACTGCAACAGCGAGCCTGGAAAAGTGAAGGGCTACCTGCATTACGGCTCGCTGAAAGAAGGCGTGAGCTCTTATGTTGCCAATCTGAATACCCATCCGGCCTATTCTTCGTTCCGCAAAGAGCGCGCCAAGCTGCGTAAAGCGGACCAGGAAGTTACCGCCAACAATATGATCCATAAGCTGAAAGGGTATTCGACTAAGGGTTCAAGCTATAACAATTATCTGTTTGCTATGTTCCAGACTAACCAGCGTTTAATGGTGCCAAATTAAAGTCGGTACGCTAGCGAAATAATACAAATGCCCTCTCAGGAGGGCATTGTTATTTATGGTGTTAAACTAAAACTTCGCTAAATCGGTCGCGGTGTTCTTTTGGCGTCGCGTCGTACTCTTTTTTAAATACCGAATAGAAATATTGCAAAGAAGGGTAGCCGCACATTTGTGATATCTCGTTGATAGAGAGCGAGGTCGAAATTAGCAGGCTGCGCGCCTTTTCAAGTTTTTCCGCGTGGATAACCGCGTGGATCGTTTCCCCCACTTCCTCTTTAAAGCGCTTCTCCAGATTGGAGCGAGAAATACCCACCGCATCCAGCACCTGCTCGACCTTAATACCCTTGCAGGCATGATTGCGGATGTAATGCATCGCCTGTATGACCGCCGGATCGTGCAGCGAGCGGTAGTCGGTTGAGCTGCGCTCCACCACCCTCACCGGCGGCACCAGCACGCGCTGCAAAGGCAGGTTTTCATCAGCCAGCAGCCGGTGCAGCAGCTTGGCCGCCTGGTAGCCCATCTGGCGGGTGCCCTGGGCAACGGAGGAGAGTGCCACCCGCGATAAGTAGCGGGTTAATTCTTCATTATCGATTCCAATGACACACAGCTTTTCCGGCACCGGGATATGAAGATGCTCGCAAACCTGGAGAAGGTGGCGCGCCCTCGCATCCGTCACCGCGATTATCCCGGTTTGCGGAGGCAGGGTTTGCACCCAGTCGGCGAGCCGATTTTGCGCGTGCTGCCAGTTTTCCGGTGCGGTTTCGATGCCCTGATAAACCACGCCGCGATATTTTTCCTGCGCCACTAACTGGCGGAAGGCGTGCTCACGCTCCGCGGCCCAGCGCTTACCGCTGGAGCCAGGCAGCCCGTAAAAAGCGAAGCGCTGTACGCCTTTCTCTTTCAAATGCAAAAAAGCGCTTTCCACCAGCGCGTGGTTGTCGGTGGCGATGTAATGCACCGGCGGGTAGTGCTCAGGAAGATGATATGAACCGCCCACGCCGACAATTGGTACGCCGGCACCGGCCAGCAGGCGCTCAATTTCCCGGTCGTCGAAGTCGGCGATAACGCCGTCGCCCAGCCACTCTTTTATGTTGTCGATACGAGCGCGGAAATCCTCTTCGATGAAAATATCCCACTCGGATTGAGACGCCTGCAAATATTCACCGACGCCCTCGACCACCTGGCGGTCGTACACTTTGTTGGCATTGAATAACAGCGTGATGCGATGACGTTTCTCAAACATGCTGATGGTTTCCTGAAAATAGCCTCGTGTCTCAATATCACAGCCATAACAGCGCCGGGGAACGCCGCCCCGGCATTGTGATCGCTTGCACGTTTTGCCGCTGGTCGTTTAAGCTCGACGTTTGGTCGCGGAATCCATCCATACCGCCAGCAGCAAAATGGCCCCTTTGACGATGTACTGCCAGAAGGTGGGCACATCCATCATGCTCATGCCGTTGTCCAGCGAGGCCATGATAAAAGCCCCCATTACCGCGCCGGCCACGCTGCCGATGCCTCCTGCCAGGCTGGTGCCGCCGATAACGCAGGCGGCGATGGCGTCCAGTTCGGCAATATTCCCGGCAGAAGGGGAACCCGCACCGAGGCGCGAGCTTAAAATCAGCCCGGCAATCGCCACCATCAGGCCGTTAATCGCGAAGACCGCGAGCTTGGTGCGTTCGACGTTAATCCCGGACAGGCGCGCGGCATCGATGTTGCCGCCGATGGCGTAAATACGGCGGCCAAAGGCGGTACGCGTCGCCATGAACATGCCGGCCAGCAGCAGCAGGGCGAGGATTAATACCGGGGTTGGCACGCCACGGTAGTCGTTCAGCAGCCAGATAGCCCCGAGGATAATCACGGCGGTTATCGCCTGGCGACTCACCATGCCGCTGGATGCAGGAGCGACAAGCCCAAGTGCCTGGCGGCGCATGCGCAGCCGCCACTGCCAGGCAATGAACCCCATCAGCCCGATGACGCCAACGCCAAAGCCGATACCGTCCGGCAGGTAGCTCTGGCCAATTTGCGACATCGCCGCGCTGGTTGGCGATATGGTCGTGCCGTTGGTAATGCCGATGAGTACACCGCGAAAGGCCAGCATCCCGGCGAGGGTGACGATGAACGATGGCACTTTGCGGTAGGCGACCCACCAGCCGTTCCAGGCCCCGAGCAGCAGGCCAAGCGCGAGGGTGACGACAATCGTCAGCGGCAGCGGCCAGCCGAGCCAGACGTCAAAAATCGCCGCGACGCCGCCGAGCAGCCCCATCATCGACCCCACTGAGAGATCGATTTCAGCGGAAATAATCACAAACACCATGCCCACGGCCAGGATGCCGGTGATAGCCGTCTGGCGCAGCAGGTTGGAGACGTTGCGGGCGCTGAGATAAGCCCCCTCGGTTTGCCAGGTGAAGAACAGCATGATGACGACGATGGCGGCTATCATCACGAAGACCTGCAAATTAAGCGCCCTGAGGCCGCCAAATGCCGGGCGGCCCGGTGCCGCAAGTTTCAGTTCAGGCGAGTTGCTTTTCGACATGGGGGTCACTCCTCAGGGCGGCTTCCATCACCCTTTCCTGGGTCAGGTTGCGGTTAATCAAATCGGCTTTTATGCGCCCTTCGTGCATTACCAGCACCCGGTCGCTGAGACCGAGCACCTCTGGCAGTTCCGAAGAGATGACAATCACAGCAATCCCCTGCTGCACCAATTGATTGATTAATTTATAAATTTCGTACTTCGCGCCGATATCGATCCCGCGCGTTGGCTCGTCGAGTATCAGGATGCGTGGGTTGAGCAGCAGGCAGCGGGCGAGAATCGCTTTTTGCTGGTTCCCGCCGCTGAGGCGGCCAATGGCAAGCTCCGGCGATGAGGTTTTTACCTTCAGGCGCCTGAGCGATTGCAGCATACAGTCCTGCTCCGCCGCCTCGTCCAGGCTGCTTAGAGGGCCGGAAAACCTGTCCAGCGCGGCCAGGGTAATGTTTTGCCCAACCGCCATCACCGGCACGATGCCGTCTTTTTTGCGGTCTTCCGGCACCATCGCGATACCGTGGGCAATCGCCTGCTGGCAGTTGTTGATATGGACGCGCTGGCCGTCAATGTACACTTCGCCTTCCCAGCGCCCCGGCCAGACGCCAAACAGGCACTGCACCGCCTCGGTTCGCCCTGCGCCGACCAGCCCGGCAATACCGAGAATTTCGCCTTTGCGCAGGGAAAAAGAAGCATCGTTAACCCGCTTAATGTGCCGGTTAATCGGGTGCCAGGCGGTGAGGTGTTCCACGCGCAGGATTTCATCCCCGGCCTGGTGCGGCTCGCTCGGATAGAGCGCGGTAAGCTCGCGGCCTACCATCATAGTGATGATATCGTCCTCGCTCATCTGTGCGGCCTGGCGGGTGCCGATGGGCTGCCCGTCCCGGATAACGCAGATGCTGTCTGAGATGGCTTTCACTTCATTGAGCTTGTGGGAGATATAAATACAGGCAATGCCGTGGGCCTGAAGGCTGCGAATAATCCCCAGCAGCGTGTCGGTTTCCTGCCCGGTGAGCGAGGCGGTCGGCTCATCCAGAATCAGCAGGCGAACCTGCTTGTTCAGCGCTTTCGCTATCTCCACCAATTGTTGCTGCCCGAGGCCTAAATCGCCCACCCGGGTATCCGGGGAGAGAGGCAAGTTCACCTGAGCCAGCAGCTTCTGGCAGCGCAGCGTCATGGTGTCGTAGTCCAACACCCCGCGGTGGGTTATCTCCGTGCCGAGGAAGATGTTTTCCATCACGGTGAGGTGCTTAACCAGCGCCAGCTCCTGGTGAATAATGGCGATGCCCTTACGCTCGGTATCGCGGATGTGGCTGGCCTGTAACAGCTCGCCCGCAAACCAGATTTCGCCTTCATAGCTGCCGTGAGGGTAGATCCCGCACAGAACTTTCATCAACGTTGATTTGCCCGAACCATTTTCGCCGCACAGCGACATGACCTCTCCGGCCTCGAGCGCCAGGCTTACGTTGTCCACCGCTTTCACCGCGCCAAAGGCTTTGGTGATATTTTTCATTTCCAGCAAATGAGGCATAACCTCTCCTCCGGGTCAGAGATGGCCCGCGTTATGGCGGGCCTGCGGCCTATAGCTCGGCTTTTTTGTGGAAACCATCGGCGATGACGGTGCTGTCGATATTGGTTTTATCCACTTCGATTGGCGTCAACAGGCGGGAAGGGACCTCTTTCAGGCCGTTATTCAGTTTGGCATCGGAGGCTGGCTGCTTACCTTCGCCCAATTCGACGGCAATTTCGGCGGCGGTATTTGCCAGTTTGGTAATGGGTTTATACACGGTCATGGTCTGGGTCCCGGCAATAATGCGCTTGATGCCCGCAAGGTCCGCATCCTGGCCGGAAATAGCGACTTTACCCGCCAGCCCCTGGGCGCTAAGCGCCTGAATAGCGCCGCCCGCCGTGGCATCGTTAGAAGCCACTACCGCGTCAATCTTGTTATTATTCGCCGTCAGTGCGTTTTCCATTATTTTCAGCGCGTTTTCCGGCAGCCAGCCGTCAACCCACTGATCGCCGACGACTTTAATTTTCCCCTCATCAATATAAGGTTTTAATACTTTCATCTGCCCGGCACGGAATAATTTGGCATTATTATCCACCGGCGAGCCGCCCATTAAAAAATAATTTCCCTGGGGTGCTTTGTTAACAATGCTTTTAGCCTGTAATTCACCGACTTTTTCATTGTCGAAGGAAATATAAAAATCAATATCGGCATTATTTATCATACGGTCATAGGCTAATACTTTTATGCCTTCACGTTTGGCCTCTGCGATCACGTTGCTTAATACCTGGCCGTTGTAAGGAATAATAACCAACACGTCAACGCCGCGGTTTATCATGTTTTCAATCTGCGACATCTGCGTTTCTTCATTGCCGTTGGCGGACTGCACAAATACTTTCGCCCCTAAAGATTCGGCTTTTTTAACAAAGATATCGCGGTCTTTTTGCCAGCGCTCGAGGCGCAGGTCATCAATCGCCATACCGATTTTGACTTCTTTTGCCATGCCGCTCACGCTGGTGAGGACAAGTGCGGCACATAACGTCAGTAAGATGTTCTTTATCTTCATTTTATTTTACCTGTAGGGAGAGAGGGCTTATCGGAGTAAAGAATGGTTCACATCAGTAGACCTTCGGATTGTTATCGCTGCGGGCGCAACCTTCAATTACAGATTTTTATCCTGGCATTATGTTTTTTGGTTTAATTGTCAATTTATGATGGCGATCGGGTTTTATATCGAGTGAATAACCTGTGGAGATAATTTATTGCCCTGGTTCAGGCTGTTGCTAATTATTTTTAGCCTCTTTTTTGAGAGCCAGCGCACGTTTGAGTATTCTCTTAATCCCGGTGTGAAATAACGTAATTGAGCAACCGTTCGGGAGACACCAGGATGAAATAACTTTCTATCCTGGCAGCTGTTTTCCTGATGACGGAGTTAATTATGCAAGCCTATTTTGACCAACTTGATCGCGTTCGCTTTGAAGGGCCGAAAACCACCAACCCGCTGGCGTTTCGCCACTACAACCCGGACGAGCTGATTCTCGGCAAACGTATGGAAGAGCACCTGCGCTTCGCCGCCTGCTACTGGCATACATTCTGCTGGACCGGCGCGGATATGTTCGGCGTGGGGGCGTTTGAGCGCCCGTGGCAGCAGGCCGGTGACGCAATGGCGCTGGCGAAACGCAAGGCCGACGTGGCATTTGAATTTTTCCACAAGCTGAACGTGCCGTATTACTGTTTCCACGATGTCGACGTCTCGCCCGAAGGCGCTTCCCTGAAAGAGTACCTGAACAATTTTGCGCAGATGACAGAAGTGCTGGCGCAAAAACAGCAGGAAAGCGGCGTGAAGCTGCTGTGGGGCACGGCTAACTGTTTCACCCATCCACGTTATGGCGCCGGGGCGGCGACTAACCCCGATCCGGACGTATTCTCCTGGGCCGCCACGCAGGTTGTAACGGCGATGAACGCGACTCATCAGCTGGGCGGCGAAAACTATGTGCTCTGGGGCGGGCGAGAAGGTTATGAAACCCTGCTGAATACCGACCTGCGGCAGGAACGCGAGCAGATCGGCCGCTTTATGCAGATGGTGGTTGAGCATAAACATAAAATCGGCTTCCGCGGCACGCTGCTTATCGAGCCTAAGCCGCAGGAGCCGACCAAGCACCAGTATGATTACGATGTCGCGACGGTCTACGGCTTCCTGAAGCAGTTTGGTCTGGAAAAAGAGATCAAAGTGAATATTGAGGCCAACCATGCCACGCTTGCGGGCCACTCCTTCCACCACGAAATCGCCAGCGCTATTGCTTTGGGGATCTTTGGTTCGGTGGATGCCAACCGGGGTGACCCGCAGCTGGGCTGGGATACCGACCAGTTCCCGAACAGCGTGGAAGAAAACGCCCTGGTCATGTACGAAATCCTCAAGGCAGGTGGGTTAACCACCGGCGGCCTGAACTTCGACGCCAAAGTACGGCGCCAGAGCACCGATAAATATGACCTGTTCTACGGCCATATCGGCGCGATGGACACCATGGCGCTGGCGCTGAAAATTGCCGCACGCATGGTCGAGGACGGCGAGCTTGATAAGCGAGTAGCCAAACGTTACGCCGGGTGGAATAGTGAGCTGGGCCAGCAAATTCTTAAAGGGCAGATATCGCTCACGCAGCTGGCACAGTACGCTGAGCAGCATAACCTGGCACCGCAGCATCAGAGCGGGCATCAGGAGCTGCTGGAAAACCTGGTGAATCACTATCTATTTGATAAATAAACCTTCCTGCGCCGCCGATAACGCGGCGCGATATTAAGGAGCTACCATGTATATCGGCATCGATCTTGGCACTTCGGGCGTGAAGGCAATCCTGCTGGGTGAAGCAGGCGAGGTGCTGGCCGCGCATAGCGAACCGCTTATCGTGTCCCGGCCTCATTCGCTCTGGTCCGAGCAAGATCCCGAAAGCTGGTGGCTCGCAACCGATCGGGCAATGCGCGCCCTGGGCGCTGAGCATCCGCTGAAGGGCGTGAAGGCTATCGGGCTTGCCGGGCAGATGCACGGTGCCACGCTGCTGGACAGTAAACAACGGGTGCTGCGCCCGGCGATTTTATGGAACGATGGCCGCAGCGGTGAAGAGTGCGCGCTGCTTGAAAGCAATGTTGAGGAAGCGCGGGCGATTACCGGCAACCTGATGATGCCGGGCTTTACCGCGCCAAAACTGTTGTGGGTGGAGCGCCACGAGCCTGCAGTCTTCGCCCAGATTAACAAAGTGCTGCTGCCAAAAGATTACCTGCGCCTGAGAATGACCGGCGAGTTCGCCAGCGACATGTCAGACGCGGCGGGAACGATGTGGCTGGATGTTGCTAAGCGCGACTGGAGCGACACCATGCTGGATGCCTGCCGTCTTTCCCGCCAGCATATGCCGGAGCTGTTTGAAGGCAGCGAAGTCACCGGCGTGCTGAAACCTGAAGTGGCTTCGGCCTGGAATATGGCTGCGGTTCCCGTGGTAGCCGGTGGTGGCGATAACGCAGCGGGCGCGATTGGTGTGGGAATGGTGGATGCCGGGCAGGCAATGCTTTCCCTCGGGACATCCGGCGTTTATTTTGCGGTGAGTGACGGTTTTCGCAGCAACCCCGAAAGCGCGGTGCACAGTTTTTGCCACGCTTTGCCGAACCGCTGGCATTTGATGTCGGTAATGCTGAGTGCGGCTTCCTGCCTTGACTGGGCGGCTAAGTTGACCGGGCTTGGCTCGGTTCCCGCCCTGCTGGCCGCCGCCGAGCAGGCTAACCAGGACGCTGGCGTAGTTTGGTTCTTGCCGTACCTCTCCGGGGAGCGAACGCCGCATAATAACCCGCAGGCAAAAGGCACCTTCTTCGGCCTGACCCATCAACACGGCCCGGCAGAGCTTGCCCGCGCGGTGCTTGAAGGCGTGGGCTATGCCCTGGCGGACGGCATGGATGTGGTACACCTTTGCGGTATTACGCCGGATAGCGTAACGCTGATAGGCGGCGGCGCGCGCAGCCCGTACTGGAGGCAAATGCTGGCGGATATCAGCGGCCAGGTGCTGGACTACCGCACCGGCGGCGACGTTGGGCCAGCGCTTGGCGCGGCGCGGCTGGCACAAATCGCGCTTTCGCCCGGCCAGTCGCTGCAATCTCTGCTCCCGCAGCTGCCGCTGGAGCAAAGGCATCAACCTGATTTCAATCGCCACCAGCGCTACGCCGGGCGACGTCAGGTGTTTAATCAGATTTATCAGCAGCTTTTGCCGCTGATGTCGTGATAGCACTTCCCCTGTCTCCCGGCAGCTCCACCCCGCCTGAATTGGGTCAAAGCCGGGGACGATGGCGTGGCAACGGGATATTGCGTGAACGGAATTATCTCCGGATTAGCATAAACACCGGTAACCAAGTGATAACGGATCGTCCCAAACCACCCTCATCCTGTCCGTTTTTGGTATTAGCATTGCAATTAAGCCTTGTCAGAATGGCTTCAGGCCAACAGATGAGGAGTCCGAAAATGTCACGCACCGCGCTTATTAATATCGATACTCAACAATCCTTCTTCCACCGTGACTACTGGCAGGAGGACGATGTTCCGGCGTTTCAGCAGGCCATACTGGCGCTGATTGCCGGCTGTCAGGTCAAAGGCGTGCCGGTGGTGGATATCTTCCACGTTGACGGCGACGGCGCGTTTTCGCTGGATTCCGGTTTTGTGAAGCCGATGCCGTTCTTACGGCATCAACCTGCCGTCAGCTTCCAGAAGCACGTTCATAACGCCTTTACCGATACCGGGCTGGATCGCTGGCTACGCGACCGGGACATTAACCACCTGATTATTTGCGGTATTCGTACCGAGCAGTGTTGCGAAACAACGACTCGCGTCGCCTCCGATCTGGGCTATCGCGTTACTTTCGTCAGCGAAGCGATGCTGACCTTCCCGATGAGCTGGAAAGGCGTTACGCTGGACGCCGCGACCCTGCGCCATCGCACTGAAACGGTACTGGCAGGGCGCTTCGCAGAGATACAAACCGTAGCCGAGTGTCTGGAGTCGCTGGAATGAGTATTGGGGTCTGGTTTGTGGTGCTGCCGGGGGTGTTATCCCTCGACCTGAGCGGCCCTGCGGAAACGCTGGTGCTGGCGCGGAAGGCTTTTGAGCTGCACTACATCGGCCCGGACCCGCAGGTAGAAACCTCCATCGGCCTGACCTTCAGCGGCATTCAGCCGCTGCCGGAGCGGCTTCCTCCGGGCAGTCTGTTGGTGCTGCCCGGGGTGTGCGATTCAAACCGTTTTTTTGCCACGGCTCAGGCCGAAGAGGTACGGCGCTGGCTGACCCGGCTTCAGCCGCAGATCCACAGCCAGCAGCTTAATCTGATGTGCGTCTGCTCCGGCTCGCTGCTGGCGGCTCGGGCGGGCCTGATGAACGGCGTGCAGTGCACCACCCATCATGATGTGCTCGAGCGTTTAAAAGCGGCGGCACCGGGCGCGCAGGTAAAGGACAACCGAATTTTTGTTGAGGACCGGGGCATCTGGACCAGCGCGGGGATCACTTCCGGCATCGATCTTTCCCTGCATTTGATTAATCGCTACTGCGGCCCGCGCGTGGCGCTGGAGGTGGCGAGAGAAATGGTGGTCTGGTTCCGTCGTTCCGGCGACGATCCGCAGCTTTCTCCCTGGCTGCGCTACCGCAACCATATTCATCCGGCGGTACACCGCGCCCAGGATTTGCTGTCCGGGGCTCCCGAGCTACCCTGGCCGGTGCCGGAAATCGCCAGCCGGGTTCACGTCAGCCCGCGGCATCTTTCCCGTCTTTTCCAGCAACATCTTGGCATTTCCGTACGCGACTATCTGGAGCAGCTAAGGCTTGCGGTTGCCGAACAGCGGCTATTGCAGGGGCAGCGCATGGAGCAGGCGGCCAGCGCCGCCGGGTTTTCTTCACCCCGACAGCTGCATCGGGCCCGCTCCAGAGCAAGCGGGGCTAGCTGACCAGCTTCCAGCGGTCGAGTTTGCCAACCGCCAACGCCAGCAGCAGGCTGCCAGCAAGGGTTGCGCCAAATATCCAGAGGATATCCAGCACCGGCCAGGCGGTTATCTCGATATCGTGCGTGCGAAGATAATGAATAATCAGCGCGTGAAAACCGTAAATCCCCAGTGAATAACGTGAAATAAACGCCAGCCCGGGCAGCGGGCGCTGGTTAAGACAGTTTTTGGCGAAGACCAGCAGGCTGATGGCGGCGATAAACACCAGCGGGCCGCAGTAAACGTAAAAGGTTTCGGCGAAGTTTTGGTTAATTTCCAGCTGCCTGCGGGTGCCCAGAGAGATAGACATCACGCACAGCAGGAACAGGCCACCCGCCAGCACGCTAACCCAGTTTTTCCTCGTCTCCAGCATGCCAATTGCCCGCCCTAACAGCCCGTACAGCACGTAATAGAAAGTATCGCCGTTGATATAAAGATTAACCGGCATCCACTTCATATTGCCCAGAGTCTGCGGCACGGTATTGGGGTTCGCCACTACGCCCAGCAGCACCATCAGACCCAGAACGGTGACGGCGCTGACCTTTTTGACCTGTATCAGCGGCGAAAGCAGGTAAATCACCATAATCGCGAAGAAAAACCACAGGTGATAAAACACCGGTTTTTGCAGGATGTAGCGCAGCGCCAGGCCGACGCTTATTGGCGTAAACAGCCAGATGTAAAGCAGGGCGATGGCGCTATAGAACAGCAGGCAGCTGGAAATCCGCAGGAAGTGGCGCTGCTGAGCGCTGCGCTCGCCGAAGAACAGATAACCTGAAATCATAAAAAAGAGCGGCACGCTGACGCGTGAGGCTGAATTAAGTACGTTCGACAGATCCCAACTAAAAGCGGTCACGCTGTGTGGATTGGTAATGTACCAGGTCGTGGTGTGGATCATGACGACCATCAGGCAAGCGATGCCACGAAGGTTATCGATCCAGTTTATCTTCTGCTGCATTCGTTCCCCTGAGCCTGGATATTTCTGAGTTTGTGCCGCGCATCTTGTCATCCCCGCCGTCGCTTCGCAGAATGCGTGGTTCACGGGGAGTATGAATAAGAAACCGAGTTTAACGTACTGGCAGCGAATGATGATGGAAGAAAAAAGAAATCGACTCCTCTTAACGGTATTTTTTGCGTTTTTCCTGAGCGCGTGCAGCGCCCCACAGCAGGAAAGCCAATATGCGCAGCAGGCTCGCCCGCGGGTCAATGCCGGTGCTATGGAGCTGGCGTGTAAAAACGAAGCCGCATTACGCTACAACACCCAGCCGCAGCGTATTAATGTGTCCGATTTTAAGCAGTATCAGGCAAGCTATGAACTGGCAGGCAATACTGCCCGCAAAGAGGGCTTTACCTGTTCTTTTGACCAAAGTGGTCAGTTTTCACACCTTTCCAGTCGCGAAAACCTCAACCAACGCGCAACAACTTAACGGCTTTTCGCCTCCGGGCCGTTCCGTTGCCGTGTTGATACAACTCAACCGCTTTTGCGTATATACTGGCCGCTTCTCTTAAATCCACCGAACGCGTGCGAATTCAACATGCAAAAGTTTGATACCAAGACCTTTCAAGGCCTGATCCTGACCTTACAGGACTACTGGGCTCGCCAGGGCTGCACCATTGTTCAACCTTTGGACATGGAAGTAGGCGCAGGCACCTCTCACCCGATGACCAGCCTGCGTGCCTTAGGCCCGGAGCCAATGGCCACCGCTTATGTGCAGCCGTCCCGCCGTCCTACCGATGGCCGTTACGGCGAAAACCCGAACCGTTTACAGCACTACTATCAGTTCCAGGTGGTGATTAAGCCTTCCCCGGACAATATTCAGGAGCTGTACCTCGGGTCGCTGAAAGAGCTGGGAATGGATCCGACGATTCATGACATTCGCTTCGTGGAAGATAACTGGGAAAACCCAACGCTTGGCGCGTGGGGCCTGGGCTGGGAAGTGTGGCTGAACGGTATGGAAGTTACCCAGTTTACCTACTTCCAGCAGGTTGGCGGCCTGGAGTGCAAGCCGGTAACCGGTGAAATCACCTACGGTTTAGAGCGTCTTGCTATGTACATTCAGGGCGTAGACAGCGTTTACGACCTGGTGTGGAGCGACGGCCCGCTGGGTAAAACCACCTACGGCGACGTGTTCCACCAGAACGAAGTGGAGCAGTCCACCTATAACTTCGAATACGCCGATGTGGACTTCCTGTTCACCTGCTTCGAGCAGTATGAGAAAGAAGCCCAGCAGTTGCTGGCGCTGGAAACTCCGCTGCCGCTGCCGGCCTACGAACGTATTCTGAAAGCCGCTCACAGCTTTAACCTGCTGGATGCGCGCAAGGCCATTTCGGTGACCGAGCGTCAGCGCTACATTCTGCGCATTCGCACCCTGACCAAAGCCGTGGCCGAAGCCTACTACGCTTCTCGTGAAGCGCTTGGCTTCCCGATGTGCAATAAGAAAAACTAGAGAGGCTGGCATGTCTGAAAAAACTTTCCTGGTGGAGCTTGGCACTGAAGAGCTGCCACCAAAAGCCCTGCGCAGCCTGGCTGAGTCCTTCGCTGCCAACGTCACCGCCGAGCTGGATGCGGCAAACATCGCCCACGGTGAAGTAAAATGGTTTGCGGCCCCGCGCCGTCTGGCGCTGAAAATCGCTAACCTGGCTGCCTCTCAGCCGGATCGCGAAGTTGAAAAACGCGGCCCTGCGGTAACCGCCGCGTTTGACGCCGAAGGCAAGCCGAGCAAAGCGGCAGAAGGCTGGGCGCGCGGCTGCGGTATTACCGTTGACCAGGCCGAGCGTCTGGCGACCGACAAAGGTGAGTGGCTGTTGTACCGCGCTCATGTGAAGGGCGAAAGCGTTCAGGCGCTGCTGCCGAACATGATTGCAACGTCGCTGGCTAAGCTGCCAATTCCTAAGCTGATGCGCTGGGGCGCGTCCGACATCCACTTCGTGCGTCCGGTTCATACCCTCACGCTGCTGCTGGGTGACGAGCTTATCCCCGCCACCATTCTCGGCATTCAGTCCGATCGCGTGATTCGCGGCCACCGCTTTATGGGCGAGCCGGAATTCACCATCGACAACGCCGAACAGTATCCGCAAATCCTGCTGGAACGCGGCAAAGTGATCGCCGATTACGAACAGCGTAAAGCAGTTATCAAGCGCGACGCCGAAGAAGCTGCGCGTAAGATTGGCGGCAACGCTGACCTGAGCGAAAGCCTGCTGGAAGAGGTCACCTCGCTGGTGGAATGGCCGGTCGTGCTGACCGCAAAATTCGAAGAGAAATTCCTCGCGGTGCCTGCCGAAGCGCTGGTTTACACCATGAAGGGCGACCAGAAGTATTTCCCGGTTTACGCCGACGACGGCAAGCTGTTGCCGAACTTCATCTTCGTGGCCAACATCGAGTCTAAAGACCCGATACAGATTATCTCCGGTAACGAGAAAGTTGTGCGCCCGCGCCTTGCGGATGCGGAGTTCTTCTTCAATACCGACCGTAAAAAGCGCCTGGAAGACAACCTGCCGCGTCTGGAGACCGTTCTGTTCCAGAAAGAGCTGGGCACCCTGCGCGACAAAACCAACCGCATCGAAGCGCTTTCTGGCTGGATTGCCGGGCAGATTGGTGCCGACGTGAACCACGCGACCCGCGCAGGCCTGCTCTCCAAGTGCGACCTGATGACCAACATGGTGTTCGAATTTACCGACACTCAGGGCGTGATGGGCATGCACTACGCGCGCCACGACGGCGAAGCGGAAGATGTAGCTGTTGCGTTGAACGAGCAGTACCAGCCGCGCTTTGCCGGTGACGCTCTGCCGTCTAACCTGGTTGCCTGTGCGGTAGCTATTGCCGACAAGATGGACACCCTTGCGGGTATCTTCGGCATCGGCCAGCACCCTAAAGGCGATAAAGACCCGTTTGCGCTGCGCCGTGCTGCGCTGGGCGTGCTGCGTATTATCGTTGAGAAAAATCTGCCGCTGGATCTGCAAACCCTGGCCGAAGAAGCCGTGCGCCTCTACGGCAGCAAGCTGACCAATGCCAACGTGGTTGATGACGTTATCGACTTCATGCTGGGCCGCTTCCGCGCCTGGTATCAGGAAGAAGGTCACGCGGTTGACACCATCCAGGCGGTACTGGCTCGTCGTCCGACCAAACCGGCCGACTTTGATGCCCGTATGAAGGCGGTTTCCCACTTCCGTACTCTGGAAGCGGCGGCCTCTCTGGCGGCGGCTAACAAGCGTGTATCCAACATTCTTGCCAAGTCCGCCGAAGCGCTGAACGAGACCGTTCGTGCCTCCGTGCTGAAAGAAGCCGAAGAAATTCGCCTGGCGACCAATGTAGTGGTTCTGCGCGATAAGTTGCAGCCGTACTTCGCGGAAGGCCGCTACCAGGAAGCGCTGGAAGAGCTGGCTAACCTGCGTGAGCCGGTGGATGAGTTCTTCGATAAGGTGATGGTTAACGCGGAAGACAAAGAGCTGCGCATTAACCGCCTGACTTTGCTGACCAAGCTGCGCGAGCTGTTCTTGCAGGTAGCGGACATTTCCCTGCTGCAATAATCGCTTAAAAGCTACACTCTGTCATAAACCCGCTTCGGCGGGTTTTTTTGTCGATTTTTTTACTTTCAAATATCAATGGATTAACAAAAAACTCTGCCAGCAGCGATAAGGTTAATCCGCGCCGAACCGATATATCTAATATCGCCTACCACCTCAGGAATGTTCGGCCCCATGAAAAATGTCAAAGTCATCACCGGAATCGTTACCACGCTTGGGATCTTCAGCGCGCTGCTGCTGCTGACCGGAGCGCTCTTTTACTCCTCGGTCAGCGGCGATCGTCTTAACTTCCAAAAAACCGGGCTGCTGAATTACCAGCAGGAACAGCTGGGCGGCAGCTTCCTGACGCTGGTTGAGGCTCGCGTTACTATCAACCGCGTGGCCATTCGGGTACTAAAAAATCAGCGCGATCCCGCCGCGCTGGAGGCGATGAATAAGCTGCTGGCGAATGCCGGAGTTTTGCTGGGCGAGTCGCAGAAGCAGTTTTCCAATTACATGGACTCGGACGATGTTCCCGACCAGGAAAAAGCCATCGACGATAAAGCCGCTGCCAGCTTTAAGCAGATGCATGACGTGTTGTTGCAGTCCATTGAGTTCCTGAAGGCCGATAACTACCAGGCCTACGGTAACCTGGATGCGCAGCAGGCTCAGGACGACTTCAAGGCGGTTTACGGCCAGTGGCTGACGCAAAATACCCATCTGTTGAAGGCGGCCAGCGAGCAGAACCAAAGTAGTTTTACCAGCATGCTGTGGACGCTTGGCGCTATTCTGCTGATCGTGATTGCGGCGCTGGTGATAATCTGGCTGGGGTTGCAGCGCGTGCTGCTGTGGCCTTTAAAAACCGTTATGGGGCATATACAGGCTATTTCAGAAGGGGATTTAACGCGCAATATCGAAGCCGAAGGGCGCAGCGAAATGAGCCGCCTCTCGGCCGGGCTGAAGACGATGCAGCAGTCGCTGATTAAGACCGTAAGCTCGGTGCGCGACAATGCCGACTCCATCTACACAGGCGCGAGCGAAATCTCAGCGGGCAGTAGCGATCTCTCCTCCCGTACCGAGCAGCAGGCTGCGGCGCTTGAAGAGACGGCGGCCAGCATGGAACAGCTCACCGCCACCGTGAAGCAAAACACCGACAACGCCCGCCAGGCAACGGGCCTTGCGAAAAATGCCTCGGAAACCGCGCAGAAAGGCGGGCGCGTGGTGGAAAGCGTGGTCAGCACCATGAACGAGATTGCCGAAAGCTCCGGCAAGATTGTTGATATCACCAGCGTCATCGACAGCATCGCCTTCCAGACCAATATCCTGGCGCTAAACGCCGCGGTAGAAGCCGCGCGGGCGGGCGAGCAGGGGCGTGGTTTTGCCGTAGTAGCAGGCGAGGTGAGAACCCTGGCGAGCCGCAGCGCCCAGGCGGCAAAAGAGATTAAAGTGCTGATTGAGAACTCGGTTTCACGAATTGATACCGGTTCAAGCCAGGTGCGGGAGGCAGGGGCGACCATGAAAGAGATAGTCGCCGCGGTGACCCGCGTAACCGACATCATGGGTGAAATTGCTTCGGCTTCCGATGAGCAAAGCAAAGGCATTGAGCAGGTGGCGCAGGCGGTTTCCGAGATGGACAGCGTGACCCAGCAAAATGCCTCCCTGGTGGAAGAGTCCGCTTCGGCGGCGGCGGCGCTTGAAGATCAGGCCAGCGAGCTGCGTCTGGCGGTGGCGGTGTTCCAGCTACAGGGCGGGGGACGCCGGGCCGAGCCGGTTGGCGAAAAACTACGGCCTCAACCGGCAGCCTTAAAACCGCAAACTGCGGGTGCGGATGCAAACTGGGAAACTTTCTAAGGCTTAGACTCAGAAATGACAAACCCCGCATCGCAGCGGGGTTTTTTCTAACTCATTAACTGCTTGCTGAGTGCCGGATTCGCCTGAATCAGGCGCATCAGTTTCAGCTCGGTGCTTGACGGTTTTAGTCGTCGCGACTCCCATTCCTGCACCATGGAAACGCTAACGCCCATCGCCTGAGCAAAATCATCAATTTTTAGTCCGGTGCTTTTGCGCAGTTGCTCAAATTCGGAGAAGGCGTTGGATTTCTGACTCAGGCTAAGGGCCTGTTTATCTTTAAAAACAATCTGCTCAAGGCTACTAAGCAGCTCAATCATTGGATCTTTATATTCCATTGAGAACTCCTCATAAATCACACAGCGAGAACGTGAACGCTAAGAAGCTTATTAACTGTAGTCTGCTTTGACGCCCGCGTATCGTCCTGCCCTGAACCAATCGTGCTTTAGAAAAAGCTTATGCGTTTCAGCTGAATGCTCAGGCGAAGTAAGCGCTTGAAAACGCTCTCAGAGCGCTCGGTTAGTATAAAACTGTAAATAGTTATGCAAATAGTTAGCAAACTAATACCAGCGGATGTAGCTGCCAACGGCTGCGGCCTTTTTAGCGGTCCGGCTGATGAACGCGGCAGGCATAAGAGATTATCGTGAAAGGGTATCTTGCGAGGGGCGCTTGGACTATTCTTAGCATCGTTATTGGGTGGCAATTTGCCAGGTAGTGCATTGGTAATAGGAGTAGAAATGATGGCGACAGGTAAGTCCTGGTCTCGCTGGTTTGCGCCGCTGGCGGCGTTGTTAATGGTGGTGAGCCTCAGCGGTTGCTTCGATAAAGAAGGCGACCAGCGCAAGGCGTTCATCGATTTTCTGCAAAACACGGCTATGCGTAGCGGCGATCGCCTGCCGACGCTGACGTCCGATCAGAAAAAACAGTTTGGCCCGCTGGTATCAGATTACGCCATTCTGTACGGCTTCTCTCAGCAGGTAAGCCAGGCAATGGACGAAGGCATGAAGCCGGTTGTGGACAGCGTCAACAGCATCCGAGCTCCGCAGGATTATATGACCCAGCGCGATGCGCTGCGCCAGGCTAACGGCTCGCTGAACGTATTAGGCCAGCAGGTTCAGAATGCAAAAATGCAGGCCGATGGCGCGCTTGCGGCGCTGAAACAGCCGGATGACCTGAAAACCGTTTACTATCAGGTGTACCAGAAAGTGGTAACCGGTCCGGCTAACGCGATGGCTCCGCTGATCCCGGCGGCCCAGACCCTGACCCAGCAGCTGGTGCAGGTGGGCGATTTTATCGCTCAGCAGAATAATCAGGTGGGCTTTGCCAACGGCGGTATCCAGTTCCCGACCTCTCAGCAGGCCAGCCAGTACAACTCGCTGATTGCCCCGCTGGCCGCGCAGCATCAGGCATTTACTCAGGCCTGGACTGCCGCGCAGAGCGCAATGCAGTAAGCTGATTTTGCAGTAAAAAAAGGTGGAGAGCCTCGCGGCTGCTCCACCTTTTTTATGGCGTTAATATCTGCATCCGTGAGTAAATTTAGTATAAATTGGATCCCGCCCCTGATTGCTCATAAAATCACCATGTCTATTTAAGCTGAGGGTACAATCATGCCAAATACCATGTCGCAAAAAACCGCCCGCGAAGGATTGAGCAACCCAGAGCTGTTTGAGGGGGGCGTCTACGTGACCAAAAATGGTGTTGCAGAGTTATTTGTGCAAACAGTTGCCGAGCGCCAGCTTGAAGAAGCAGAGCGGGCCAGGGAGCGTCAGAGTAATGCTTTGCTGAAGCTTATTATGAAAGCAAAACAGGATGTTGTGGCGGGCGAGACCTTTTCTCCTGAAGACGCATTAGCAAAACTGCGGTCAGCCAGAAAATAAGGGCAATCAGGGATGAATAAGCCAGTCGAGTTTGCGGGGACTGCGGTTATCAGCCTTCAGGATCTGGAGTTTTTCAAGGCGCAGTTTATCGTCCATGCCGAGGCCGCAAAGCTAATCGACTCTCTGCTTATGCGTTCAGTAGCGGCAATATCGCAAGATCCTACCCGATATCGCTTTAATGGCATTCTGGCTGATAAAGGGATAAGAATTCGGGAATGGCTGGATACTGAAAATGATTATCGCTGTTTCTATGATGACGGCGATCCTGCATCAGTCAATATCTTGCTTTATGCCAGCATGAAGGAAGACTTCGAGGCCGCATTATATAGACACAGTGTGATTTATTAGTGGTGGGTTAGCTTGTGCGTAACCCACTCTATTAACCAGATTACTTCAGTACCTGAGGATTCACGCAGTTCACCTCAACCTTGCCGGTTAACGCGGTAATCAGGTTCTCTACCGCGCACTCCGCCATGCCGTAGCGGGTTTCATGGGTTGCGGAGCCGATGTGCGGCAGGGCGACCACGTTCGGCAGGCTCAGCAGCGGCGAGTCCACGGCCAGCGGTTCCTGCTCGAATACGTCCAGCCCGGCGGCGTGAATTTTACCTTCCTGTAGTGCCTGAATCAGCGCCTTCTCATCCACTACCGGGCCGCGCCCGACGTTTATCAGCACTGCCGAAGATTTCATTTTTGCAATTTGCTCCGCGCCGATCAGGTGACGGGTTTCGTCGCTTAGCGGCAGCAGAATACAGACAAAATCAGACTCCGCCAGCAGGGTATCGAGGTCGCAGTAGCGGGCATTAAAACGCTCCTCGGCTTCTTTGTGATGGCGGCGGGCGTTATACAGAATCGGCATGCTGAAGCCGAAGTGAGCGCGCTGCGCCAGCGCCAGCCCAATGCGTCCCATACCCAAAATGCCGAGCGTTTTATGGTGCACGTCGATACCGAACCAGTCAGCGCCGATGCTGCTTTGCCACTCGCCGTTCTTCACGCGTTCGGCCACTTCGACTACGCGGCGGGCGCTGGAGAGAATGAGCGCCATTGCCGTGTCGGCAACGGTTTCCGTCAGTACGGTTGGGGTGTGCATCAGCACTACGCCGCGTTCGTTCAGGGCATCAACATTGAAGTTGTCATAGCCGACGGAAACGGTGGAAGCCACCCGTAGCTTTGGCGTACTCGCCAGAAACGCGCCGTCGACTTTGCCGCCGGAACCCAGGATACCTTCGGCATTGGCGAACACGTCGGCATTCGCCTTTACGGTTTCCGGGCTGATATCGTCAAACTGGGTGACGGTAAAGTGACTTTCAAGACGGGACAGCAGGTTATCAGGCAGCGTCTTGTAGAGGATGACGGACGGCTTCATGAGATTCTCCGTTTTTCGGGTAAACGCAAACCGGGCGGCAAACGCCACCCGGTGCGGGGTCAGGCGCGGTGAGCGCCCGCCGGGATTTGTTGTTGCTTAGCAGGCTTAACAATCAAAGTAAGCCATACCGAGGCCAGCAGCGCCAGCCCCATAAAGACATAGGATGCCGCCGGGCTGCCGGTTGCGCCGTTCAGGTAGCCGACAAACCAGGATCCGACGAAGGAGCCCAATGCGCCCATGCTGTTAATCAGCGCCATCGCGCCCCCTGCGACATTTCTCGGCAGCATCTCCGGGATAATGGCGAAGAACGGGCCATAAGGGGCGTACATTGCAGCACCGGCAATCACCAGCAGCGTGTAGGAGGCCCAGAAATGGTTAGCGCCGACGAGCCAGGAACCGAGGAACGCCAGGGCGCCAATCAGCAGTAGCGGCCAGACGAACAGCTTGCGGTTTTGCATTTTGTCGGACGCCCATGAGACGGCAATCATCGCGATAGTGGCCGCCAGATAAGGCACGGAAGAGAGCCAGCCTACTTCCACCATCCCCATTCCTGCGCTGCCGCTGCGGATGATTGACGGCAACCACAGCACAAAGCCGTACACGCCAATACTCCAGGCAAAATACTGCATGCACAGGATAACAACGTTACGTGAACGGAATGCTTCACCGTAGTTACGCACCGCCTTGATGCCTTCTTGCTCTTTCAGCAACTGCGCCTGCAATGCGGATTTTTCATCTTCGGACAGCCAGCCCACCTGGGCCGGTTTATCTTTTACCAGCACCCACCAGGCAAACGCCCAGATGACAGCCGGAATACCTTCGAAGATAAACATTTCGCGCCAGCCGAAGGCCTGAATCAGATAACCGGAAACCACCGACATCCACAGCACGGTGACCGGATTACCGAGGATCAGGAAGGTATTCGCGCGGGAGCGTTCGGATTTAGTAAACCAGTTGCTGATATAAATCAGCATCGCTGGCATGACCGCCGCCTCAACGACGCCAAGAACGAAGCGAATGGCCGCCAGCATCGGGATGTTGCTGACCATGCCGGTTAACGACGCGCAGCCGCCCCATAAAATCAGGCAAACGAAGATAAGTTTGCGCACGCTGCGGCGCTCGGCGTACATCGCGCCGGGGATCTGGAAGAAGAAATAGCCGAGGAAGAACAGGGCACCCAGCAGGGAAGAGATCCCTTTGGTGATACCGAGGTCGTCGTTGATTCCGGCGGCGGAAGCGAAGCTGAAATTAGCGCGGTCGAGGTATGCCAGGCTATACGTGATAAACACGATAGGCATGATGTACCACCAGCGCCTTGGCGCGATTGTCTGGTTTTTCATAATAAGGCCTCTATGTTGAGGTTAGCCGCATCGCCTTGTTTGTAGGGTACAGGCGAGGTCGGATGATTTATTCGCCCAGTGCGCTACGGGTAGGTAACCCTTCGCTATCACCGATGACCTGTATCGCCAGCGAGCCGATTTTATTGCCCCGGCTTACGGCCTGATGCAAAGGTTTCCCTTCCAGCAGGGCGCTAATTACCCCGACCGCAAAGCCGTCTCCGGCGCCCACGGTGTCCACTACGTTGTCCACTTTTACCGCCGCCACGGCACCTTGCTCGCCGCTGGCGGTTTTATACCAGGCGCCGTCCGCGCCGGTTTTCAGCACCACGATTTTTACCCCATGATGCAGATAAAAATCGGCAATCCCTTCCGGCGTCGTCTGGCCGGTGAGAATGACGCCTTCTTTCAGCCCCGGCAGCACCCAGTCGGCCTGGAATGCCAGGTGATTAAGCTGTTTCACCATTTCGGCCTCGCTGCTCCACAGCACCGGGCGCAGGTTTGGGTCAAAGGAAATTGTTTTTCCCTGCTGTTTCATGCATTTGGCGGCATGATTCAATAATTCCAGCGACGTTGGTGACAGCGCAGCCGCTACGCCGCTGAGATGCAGATGGCGCGCGGAGAAAAAATACTTTTCGTCAAAATCGGCTATCGACAGGTGGCTTGCCGCCGAGTCTTTGCGGAAATATTCCACGATGGGATCGGTTCCATCTTCGACTTTAGATTTGAGCTGAAAGCCGGTGCGATAGCGCTCATCAACGCTGACACCCTGGCCGTCGATGTTCTCTTTTGCCAGCTGCCGTAACACGTAGCGGCCAAATGAGTCGTTACCTACGCGGCTTACCCAGCCCACGTTCAGGCCGAGGCGCGCCAGGCCGGTTGCAACGTTAAGTTCGGCACCGGCGGCACGTTTTACAAAGTGCTCCGCCGCGGCAAGATCTCCGGTTTCGGTTGCGACAAACATCGCCATGGCTTCGCCAATGGTGACGACATCCAGCTGTTTCATCTCTATTCCTCGCGTAACAGGTTGATGTAGCGGCGGGTAACGGCGACCAAATCTCGCCCTTCCAGCGGAAACTCGATCCCGCGTGGCGCATCCGCCGGCAGCATATTCAGCATTCCTTTCCAGTCTGAGCCGGACTCGTCCGGCGGCACGGCGCGATAATGGTTGTGGTGGGCAACAGCCGTTTTGACGTGGATATAGCTCACCGAAGGCGCAAGGGCGCGGGCGGCCTGCTGCGGGGAGTCATCCACCCACAGCCAGTTCGCCATATCAAAAGTGAGCGTAACCGGCAGGTTGTGCACCTTGATGGCGGCCTGGAAGCGCTGCATTGGCGCCAGTTTTCCGCAGGTGGTCTGGTCGTTTTCGACCACCAGGGCGACCGGGCTGTCGCTTAACCACTGTTTCAGGGTGTCAAACGAGCTCGCGTTGTTGAACTGGCCTAGAGAGAGCTTTAGCCAGACCGCGTTAAGCTGGTGGGCTTCCTGTAGCAGAGAGGGGATCAGTGGGTTGAGGCTGCCGTCGCCGACAAACAGCGGTTCAGGTGCGGAATAACAGGCCTCCAGGCCTAACTGGGTCATCTCTCCGGCTATCCCGGAGAGGAAATCCAGCTGGGAGGGCGTAAACAGTTCACGGCGGATTTCGACGCCGTCCGCACCGGCTTCCGCGATAATCGGCAATAAAGCCTGCTGGCCGCCGAGGGCGGAAATGCGGTCGTGGCCGTAGGCGGCGGTAACAACGATAATTTTGCGCGGCATGGAAGGCCCCATAGCGATAACGGCTAAATAATATAGTTATTACGCTAGATGGAACCGGTTCCAAAGAGAAGCGGACTGCTGCTAATTTTTGAGCGACATCACGAAGATAAAATTTAGCGGGAGGTGGAGCCGCGCACGATAAGCTCGCCGGAGAAAAGCTGTTCACGCACCGTTTCGTCCGCGCCTTCAATACGCCTTACCACCTGCTCCAGCGCGGCATAGCCAATTTGCCAGGTTGGCTGCTTCAGGGTGGTAATGCCCACGCCCGCAAGCTCGGCCCACTCCAGTTCGTCAAACCCCAGCAGGCCGATATCGCTGCCCCAGTGCAGGCCAACGCGGCGCAGGGAGCGGGCAACTTGCAGCGTCAGCGCGCCGTTGGCGGAGATAACCGCTTTGCGCATGCCGCGATGGCGGGTATGGAACTGGCGCAGCGTGTTATCCAGCAGGTCGGTTTCATGAAGCGGTGTTTCGGCATTTTCAGCAACAATGCCGGGATAACGCTCAATCGTGCTGCGAAATGCGCGCAAACGCTCGCGGCGAGTATTAACCATGCCCAGCGGTTCGCTGAGAAACAGAA
Source organism: Cedecea davisae DSM 4568 (assembly GCF_000412335.2). Classification (GTDB taxonomy): domain Bacteria; phylum Pseudomonadota; class Gammaproteobacteria; order Enterobacterales; family Enterobacteriaceae; genus Cedecea; species Cedecea davisae. Next base: position 4,582,892 of record NZ_KE161030.1, on the reverse strand, counting down.
TCGCTTCGAAGCCCTGCTCGACGAGATGCTCGGTGGCGGTGGTGGCGGCCTGAATATTATCCAGCCCGACCACATCGCAGGCAAAATCCGGGATCTTACGGTCGATAAGCACCATCGGCAGCGCGGACTGCTGGAGCCGGTTTAGCCCCTCTTCACGCATGCCAACGGCGTTAACCACGATGCCCTCAACCTGGTAACTGCGCAGTAAATCGAGGTAATGCAGTTCCTGGTCCACTTCATTGTTGGTGTTACAGACCAGCGGGGTAAAGCCTTTCTCGCGGCAGGCGGCTTCTATACCGCTGAGGACGTCAACGGAATAAGGGTTGGTGATGTCGGCGATGATCAGGCCAATCAGGCGGGTTCTGCCCCGCTTCAGGCCCCGTGCCATCTGGTTTGGGCGGTAATCGAGGTCAGCAATGGCGCGTTCAATGCGCCCGCGCAGGTCGTCGGACAGCACGTTCTGCTCGCCGTTAAGATAGCGCGAAACGCTGGTTTTACCGGTCTTCGCCGCTTTTGCGACGTCGCTTATCGTGGGGCGTGCAGCCTTGCCGTTCATGTCCGTCTCCAGAGAGGTAACTCAGCGGAGAGTAACATATTTTTTTCGAAGGGTAAGGCTACGCCAGAGGATTATGCTGAGCATATTGAGCGCTTAAAATAATAAAAACGGGTTTCTGCGAGACGGATTCCTGCTTTGACCACGGCCACTTTCCGGCTGCTTTATATCCTCATATTCTTTCTGCTCACTATTCACAGATGCGCGACTTTATTGTTGCGCATAAGGGAACAATGCCGTAACGTTCCTCCTAACGGAACACTATCAGGATGATAAGAAGCTTCAGGCATAAAGGACTGCGGGATTTATTTATGAAAAGCCAGGCCCGCGGCGTCCGTTTTGAGCATATCAACAGGCTCCGGGCGAGGTTGGCTATTATCGATGCTGCAAGCCACATTAGCGACATCGACTTACCGGGCTATCGTTTGCACGCCCTGCAGGGGGAGCGGGAGTCCATTTGGGCAGTTAATGTTTCAGGTAACTGACGGTTAACCTTTGAGTTTTGGAAAGGCGATGCCTGGATACTGGATTATGAGGACTATCACTGATGAAAATGGCAAACCCGCCGCACCCTGGGCTGATTATTCAGGAGTCGCTTGAAGCGCTTAACGTGAGCCTGCGAGATTTCTCCCGGGCAATGGATATCGCCCCTTCAACCGCCAGCCGCCTGCTTACCGGAAAGGCGGCATTAACGCCTGAAATGGCATTCAAGCTTTCCATCGTGATCGGCAGTTCGCCCGATGTCTGGATGAAAATTCAGAACGCTTTTAGCCTGGCACAGGCAGAAAAAACCGTTGATACCTCCCGTCTTCACCGGCTGGTGTTAGTTTCGCCCGGGGCTTAGGGCAAAACGTTCCACGCAGTGCGCGGCCCGTGCCATGAAAAACCTACTGTTTTGCCAGCAATACCAGCATTTTCAGGCTGGCCGAGTAATAGTCATCCTGCGGGATGATATGAGGCGGCTGGCTGGTGTCGCCAAGCGCCAAATCTCTGACTGCCAGCAGGCCTCCGGTCATCATATAAGGCGCTGTCTGGTTATTGGCGACGTTTATCCAGGCCGGCGTTTGCGCGCGCGGGTAGCGGCTCCAGAAGCTTTTAAAAGGAGCCAGTTCCGGGCTTGCAGGATCCTGCCAGGCGAGATAGAGCGGAACGCGTATTGCGTCGTAGCTAAAGCGCGGTGGGTGGTTGGCATCCGGCGTTAGCTTGCCGTCGGCGGCCAGCGAAACCCAGTCTGTTGGCAGCTGGCTGTTGCCCCAGCGCATTTTGTCGAGCAGCGTTTTGCCGTCGGTAATCAGTTCTTTCCACACCACTAAATGGCTGCGTTGGGCGAAGTCCTGCCAGGCCGGGAAGATAAAATAGGACGGATTGAGCGTGACGGAACTATTGAGGTTAAACCCGTTTACGCCCGGCAGCATCACGCGCTTGTCGGCAAACTGAATGACGTTATGGGTGACCAGCGCTTTCGCGATGGCATCGGACTCTTTCAGGTAACCGCTATCGTGCCACTTTTGCCCGGCCTTCAGCAGAGCCCAGGCGATAAAAGTATCCCCGTCGGTCGCGTTGTTTTTATCCGCTATTGGGTCAGCCTCTACCGGGTTATAGCGCCAGTAAAACAGGCCGTTCTTTGGGTTACGCAGCGTGGCGTTGGTCCAGTTCCAGATTTTGTCGAAACTGGCGCGGTCGTCGTTCGACACCGCCATCATCATGGCGAATCCCTGGCCTTCGGTGTGGCTGACATTGTTATTGCCGGTATCAATAATTCTGCCGTCGGCCATCAGAAAGCGGGATTTATAGCTGTCCCACTCGGCGGCGGCTTTAGCCGGCAGGCTCGCCATCAGCCATACCATTCCGGTCAATAACAGCGTTATCAGGCGGTTAACCATTACGTCTCTCCGTTTATGCCCTGGTTTGATATCTGAAGGTGACCGCCGAAGCGTTATGAGACGGCTCCTGCCACAGCGAAACATGCGGCTGGCCGCCCTGAGCGATAAGCCAGCGGGCGTATAGCCCTTCCAGCACCGCGCTAAACGCCTGGCTCCAGCTTTGCTGCCGGTGCTGTTCGTTGGTCACGGGCAGCGCCTGGTGGTGGATAATCAGCATTTTTTCGTTGGCTTCAATCTCGATATAGCCCCAGTTAAAGCGAGCCAGCTGGGCATTAATTTGCTGCTCAAGTTCACCTACGGTTGCCGCGAGCGGCAGCGGGTAGCGCTCGGCCAGAGTTTCGCCCATTTGATTCAGGAACGGGCGGCTGTCGTGGTAGCCCGCATTGCTGACCATCCCTTCAAGCATAATATTCAGCAGATCGAACCAGCCCGGCGGCGTTTGCTGGGTCTGAAAATAGTGTAAAAGCTGCTTTTCTTGCATGATTAATGATCCCCAAGCAGGTAGCGCAGGTAAAGCTGAGCGGTACTTTCGTTATAGTTGCCAAAGGTGTCGTAGCCAACCCGGCCACCAATGGTCATGTCTTTATTCACGTTATAGTCGGCTGAGGCGCGCAAAGTATAGCCGAGGCCGTTTTCGCTGCCGCCGCTATAGAACGCTTCTTTTGCCATGCCGCGCGCAACATAGTCCTCCAACTGGCCCTGTAGGCCCGGGTTGTTAGGGAAGTATGCGCTCGGATCCTGGCTGTAGGCCTGGTAGCCGATTGACGCGCCAACGGACATTTTCCAGTTGTCGTATTTCTGGGTGTAATCCACCGGGAACGACACGCTAATGTAGTTCTGCGGGCTGAAGTAGCCGCCCTGGCCATAGCTGAAGTAGCTAAGGTTTTTGGAGAAGTCCATATAGCTCATGCTGACGCCGGTTTTCAGCTCCCGGTCGTCAAAGTGATACGGACGCAGATAAACCCCGGCCGACCCATTAACGCTTTGGTTGCTCGGGACATTGGTGCCGATATAGCTATATAGCCCAACGCCCGCGTAGAAACCGGCATCGCCGTTGTCGTAGCTCAGCTGCGCGTTGCCGCCGTTTTTGGTTACCTGCCCCCATTTTTCACCGCTGTATTTATCCTTCGCGCCGACATAAGAGAGCAGGCTGTCCACTACCGCACGCCTTTCGCCGGTGAGGATAAGTTTGAGGTAGTCGGTGAGCTGCGGCGACCACTGTACGCCGCCGACAAGGGTATTCAGATCCTGCCCAAGCGGCGTTGAGCCAACGTCGAGTTTGTACTGATTCCCGGTGAGCGCCATACCGAGCTCTACGCCAGAAGCGCTCTGTGCGCCCTGGGAGGGCACAATTGGCAGCACCGCCGGCGGCTGTTCGGGCAGCGTTTCGGACACCTGGCCCTGAATCAGCGCCCCGGTGCCAAAGCGCGTGCTTGCCTGGTCCGAAGAGCTGCCTGCATTTAAGGTAATTGGCGTAATGTTGATGTCGAAGCGCGAATCGCCAAACGGCACCGTGGACCACTGGAGCGGGGCTTTTATCTCGGTCATCTTGCTAAGACCGTTTTCGCCGTCTCGGCTTCGCATCGCTACCGAACCCAGCGCCCAGGTGGCGGTTTTATCGGTTAGCTGCTCCATCATGCTGTTGACCTGGCGCAGCATGCCCGCATTGGCGTTTTCTACCGGTAAGTCCTGGCGTGTGGTTCCCGGCGGCGCGGCCTGCGGGTTGCGCGCCAGCTGGTTAACCTGCCACGGCATCGAAGCCTGGCCATAAACGTTGCCGCTTTGGCTGCCGCCGGAGCTGGTACTGATGAACGGGTTGTCCGCCAGAGCCAGCCCGCCGATGGTTGGAGTCACGCCGCTGTCGCTGCCCTGAATACCCGTTAACCTGCCGCGCGCGGTGCGCAGGTAGCTCATGGCCTGCTGGTGGTTGCCCTGCGCTTCGGCTACTCGTGCCAGCAGTATCAGGCGCTCAGGCGTATTGGTGTTGTGCAACCCGGTGGTAAGCTGTTGGGCTTTGTCTACGTCATTGCCCGCCAGCGCGATGTCGATAGCACCCGCACGGGCATCCTGGTCCGGCGTGTCGCGGGTCATCAGATAGTCATAAACTACGCCCGCTTCTTTGTTCATTTTGCCGGACTGGTAAAGCCTCGCCATCGCGAACATCAGGTCGGTATTCTGCGGGTCGCTTTGCAGGGCGCGGATGAGCTTGTCGTAGGCGGCAGCATAATTGCCCTGGGCTCGCAGCCGATCGGCTTCGTTTATCACATAGCCGTTGCGAATACCTGCCAGCTGGGCGGTGGTGCTGTGGGATTGCAGCTCCGGGTTCGCAAGGAACGCCTGCGCTTCGCTGTCCAGTCCCGCCTGGTTCAGGACGGTTATCTGGTCGGCATAATCACCGGCATTGCCCTGCACGCCACGGCGCATGTTGTTACGCACCAGCGCAACAGCACCGCTCATATCGCCGCTCTGCGCCAGCATACGTGCCAGCTTACCGGCGTCCGCCGGGCTTTGCGGAGGATTAACGCTGAGCGCTTTTAAGGTGTTAGCTGCCGCAACGTTATCCCCCTGAGCCAGATAGCGCTCTGCTACGCCCATTTGCAGGTTGTAGTTCACGCGTTGGCCGAGTTCGCGCATTTCGCCGTTGCGGGCAGAGGCCGGTATACGTGACAGCAGGTTTTGCGCCTGCGGCCACGCATTGCTTTCGCTGGCGAACAGCGCCGCCGCGTAGATTTCAGTGTTGCTGGCTCCGGGGCGGAAAGCGGGCTGCATCAGGTCTGCCGCTTCGGCGCTGTTGCCCTGTTTTTGCAGCAGCCGGGCAAGGTCGAGGCGTAGCCACGGGTCGGACGGCAGGCGGCTCATCCCCTGGCGCAGAATCGCTATCGCCTGCTGGATGTTGCCTCCGGCTGCCGCCTGCTGGGCCTGGCGGCGAATCGGATCGGCCGGGTTGCCTCCGCCCGTGCGCGGCTGGAGTTTGGCCTGGAGCGAAGCGGGCAGCGTTTGCAGCACCGCCTGAGCCTCGGTAGTTTTGCCTGCATCACGCAGCACGTAGTAGAGGTTTTCCCGAGCCGGGCCGTTGTTCGGCTGTGCTTCTAGCAGGCTGCGCAGCGTCTGCTCCGCCTGCGGGTAGTCTTTGTTGTGGCGTAAAACGTCGGCGCGGAACAGTTTTACCGCCGTGCCGCGCTCGCCGCTGGCGTCCGCCAAAGGGGCGCTGAGCGCCAGAGCCTGGCTAACGTTGCCCTGTTTGTAGGCCGCCTGAGCACCCGCCAGCTGGCCGTAAAATGCCGCGTCATCCGCCTGCTGTTTACGCTCGGCAGACTGGTCGCCACCGAGGCTTGCTGCTCGATTAAGATATTGCGCGGCCGCCGCATAGTCGCCGCGCTGCTGCGCGATGTAGCCCATCCCCGCCAGCGCATCGGCATCCTGAGGATTGGCCTGAAGTACCTGTTCAAACTGGCCGCGCGCCGCGTCGGTATTGCCGCTATTAAGATCGGCAAAACCCGCACCTTTAGCCACGCCGCCGATGGCGTTCCGGTAATGATTTTGCACTTCTTTATCATCCGGATGGCGCTGGATCCAGGTCTGATAATACTGTTCGTCTCCGGCGGTCGGCCCCAGCCACAGCAGCGCCTGACGCAATGATTTATCCGCGTCCGGGTTGCCGCTCGCCATATCCTGGAGCATGCCGATGCCGTCCCGGCGGGTCGGCTCCCGGAAGGTCAGGATCTTGCCGAGCGCAATGCGCGCGCCGTTATCCTGCGGATGCTGAGCAATAAACTGCTGTAGCCCGCTAACCGCCTGGGGATAAAGTGATTTATCCCCGGCCATCGTCAGATAATATTCAGGTGCCAGCCCGGACGGCGGCTGGTCGCCGGTGAACAGCGTTTGCCAGGTGGCGAGCGCCGCGCTGATATTCCCGCTTCGGGCCTGCTGGCGAGCCAGCTCAAGCTGACCGCGTGGGATCTGCTGAACCTGCTTCGCGTTATCCAGCGCCTGAAGGTTCGGGTCCTGCGGCGATACTGCCGAGAGGCGGCTGCGCCACTGCGCGGCAGATTTCAAATCGCCGCTCTGCTGCGCCCAGAGCGACATCAGATATAAGGCCTGCGCGTTGTTGGCATCCACCATCAGCACTTTTTTCAGGGCTTCCATCGCCAGCTCATCATGGGATTTTTCATGCCAGTAGTTTGCCTGGTCGAAAAGCGCCTTGAGGGCGGGATTATTGTCCGCGGCCTGGGCATTTACCGCCGCCAGCGCGAGCGCGCCGGACAGGCAGATCCTTGGCCAGCGGCGGGGGGTCTTTTTATTTTTCATTATTGTTATCCCTTTGCTCACTCTCTTCAGCCTGCGGGTTAATGCGGCTTCTTGCCCGGCGTTTCAGCAGCGGGTAGAGGGTGCCGCCGACAATAGCGGCGAACAGCAGGCCCAGAATCGCCAGCAGCGCAGAATGCTGGTTGGCGTACCAAACTATCAACATGTACCACGGCAGCTCTCCGCTCGGGAACTGCGGCCCAACCCGGAAGCTGCGAACGCCGTTCTCGTCGGTAATGATGGCGGCATCGCCGCGCACGCTGGCGTTAATTTTTGCAGAGGACAAATCGCTGTGCAGGTGGGCAAGCTGGTCGTTATTGCTGCCGATAGCCAGCACCACAACCCGCGAGGCGTTCCAGCGTGAGCGGAAGCTGACAAACCCGCGCCAGGCCTCATTAGAGGAGAAGTAGCGGTCTGCCTCAACGCCCGTGGAGTTCCAGTCGCCTGCCAACAGGCGCTGCACCTTTTCCCAACTGGTGGGCTGGCGGACTCCAAATAAGTGCTCATTGGTGACGAACGGCGACCCGGCGAGCAGGGTGCGGTTAAAAGCGCTCTGCTCCATCGTTGAAACCGCCAGCACGTCGCTCTGAGACAAATGCAGCAGGTTAGCGCCGCCCTCCGGCAGGCCGAACATCACGCGGTTATTGTTCAGCGCTGTGCCGGTGGCGTTACCCGAGCGTGCCGCCAGGTCAAGCAGGGTGGATATCTCGGTTTCGCCCGGATGCTCCGGCAGCAGAAGAACGGTCTGCGAATAGTCGGCAAAGCGGGTGAACGGGAACGAAGCGCCGACGAAGTAAGAGAGGTTTGGCAGCAGCGTGAAGTGGCGAGTTTTGCTCAGGTCAATCCACGAGTTTTCATCGATGCGGCTCTTGATGTTGTTATTCAGCAGCACGCTGCACGGCGCATCTTCCTTTGGTACGATTTTAAAATAGAGCGCCAGCTGGTTATCGCCGTAGATGAGATACGGCTCCAGAGCCATATCGTAGTTTTCCTGGCGTGCATCGCCGCCAATCTTATGCCACAGCGTTTCCAGCGCGCCCTGTTTGTTAACCGGCAGGTTGTGCAGGAAAGTACCGTTCAGGGTCATCGACAGCAGAGAGCGCTGTTCGTCGATCCAGCTTTCTGACGGGAAGCGGTAGCCAATCTTCAGCGGGATGGCTTCGCCGTCCCAGAGGAACAGATCCGGCGCCGCGCGGAACGCGAGGTTTACCGCATCATGCCAGATGCCCGGAGCCGTGAGGCTTTGATCTTTACGCAGCAGTTCGCTCAGGCGCACCGGGCGATCGGTTCGTATCCAGCGCGGGGCGTCGTATGGGGCGCTGAGCGGGATAGTCTGAGGTTCTACCGGCAGGCTGGCGGTTTGCGGCTCAAACTGCCCACGAGTCAGGCGCCAGGCCGCGCTGCGAAGCTGGGATTCGTTGTTACCCACCACCAGCAGCAGTTTGTAAACCGGGTTCCCAGGGTTATCGATCATCTTCAGCAGCGGCCCGCTGCTGGCCGGTAACGTAATTCCACCGATAGTGTCGCCGGGTTTACCGAACAGAATGCCATTTTTCTCCGGCAGACGGTCGTTGAGGGCTTCAAAAGAGATCCCGCGGTAGTCAGCGGCAATGCCAAGCCACGAAGCCACCAGCGCCGCGGCGCTTACCTGCTCCGGCTGAGTTTGCGCCGGGAAAGCGAAGCTCAGCGTGGTCGGCGTCATCTGCATCGAGTCAAAGAACGGGCGCGGGAAGTGGCTCAGATCGGAGCCGATATTCAACTGCTGGCCTTCAAGAGTGAGACGCGTGTCCGGCATGATGGTGACCTGGTAATTATCGTTCAGGTCGCGCTGGCAAAGCAGGGCGTCGGCATCGTTGATTTTGAGGTTAATGTTGTTGCTGGACACCACCAGCGCGGCCGGAATATCCAGCTGATAGCTGGTGACGTTGCTGTCGGCTGAACCGAGCGGCACGCTGCCGAGCGGCTGGCCGTTCATCATCAGCTGCATGGTCGTGTTACGCGCCGCCATCGCCGGGGAGACTTTGAGGTTCAGCGTCAGCTGGGCGCTGGTAATCACCTGGTCGGCAGGCAGCGTAAAGTCGATACCCGTTTGCAGCTGGCCGCCGCTAAGCACGATGCCGCGCGGCTGGCCCATTTGCGCCACGGTAATGCTGCTCGCGGTGCCGGGGTTAATCGCCGTCTGGACCGGCTGCGGCGTCTGTTCAACCGGCGGCGGCAGGCTGACGGGCAGCATCGACTCCACCGTGGTTGGCTGTTCAGTCATGCCCGGTTCTTCTGCCGCTGCGGGGAGCGCCAGCACGCTCAGAGCCAGAACGATCCCGGCTGCTACTTTAGTCATCCTTTTCATAGGGCGCTGTCCTCACCGGAACCGTCCAGTCGGTTGGGTTGCTCATGCTTTGCCCGGCGAGCGGCGCGGCGATCTTTCCAGGTCAGCCAGAACAGCTCGAACACGCAGCGGATAATGGTCAGCAGCGAGCGGAACGGGTTGTCCTGTGGTTTTGGCGGCTGGATCCAGGCGTCGGCGCGGGCAAGCACCACGCGTACCAGCTCGCGGCGGCGGGCCAGAGGGATCTCTTCAAACATCAAGCGGATAGTGGACTCGTCCGAGGCAATTACTTTCACCGGAATGCTGATGGCACCGGAATGAAGCTGTAACTCTACCTCTTCAATTTCGTCTGTCAGGTGGCGCTCATCCGGTACTTTGATGCGGCAGCCGCCCATCGACAGGTCGAGCGTATGGCTGCGGGAAGAGATGCCGCTGGCGTAGTGGATAACCACCGGGACATCGACCTCGATGCGAATCGTTTTGCGGGTCTGCCGCGTTTCTCTGGCGACGGCGATGGCCGCCAGCAGGAAGATCAGGCTATACAAACCCCAGCCTACGTTGAGGGCGATAACTTTGGGGTCAACGCCGAAGTAGTCGTGGGCGCAGGCGCGCACAATCCCGGCAATCACCGCCATCGTAAGCAGAACGGCGACAATCACATGAGGGCGCACAACGCGGAAGTCGAAATAGCCGACATCCAGCAGGTCTCCCTTATCGGTAACGTTGAACTTGCCGCGCTTCGGGAACAGCATGGTTATCGCCGTCGGCAGGATCAGGTGGAAGGCCATCACCAGGTCGTAGATTTCCCCCCAGAAGCTGTAGCGATAGCGGCCGTTGAGCCGCGAGTTCAGCCAGATGGCGAGGAACAGGTGCGGCAGCGCATAGGCAAACAGCATGCTGGCCGAGGAGTGAATAATATTCAGGTTAAACAGCAGGTAAGCCAGCGGTGCGGTAAGGAAGGCGACACGCGGCAGGGCAAACTGGTAGTAAAGCATCGCGCTCAGGTAGCACAGCCGCTGTTGCCAGGCCAGCCCGCGGCCAAACAGAGGGTTATCGGTGCGAAATATTTGCGTCATTCCGCGCGCCCAGCGGGTACGCTGAATAACGTGCAGCACCAGGCGTTCGGTTGCCAGCCCGGCCGCCAGCGGGATATCGAGGAATGCGGATTTCCAGCCCCGGCGCTGCATTTTCAGCGCGGTGTGAGCATCTTCGGTCACCGTTTCAACCGCAAAACCGCCAATTTCTTCCAGCGCGCTGCGGCGGATAACCGCGCAGGAGCCGCAGAAGAAGGTCGCGTTCCAGAAGTCGTTGCCGCGCTGGATTGGGCCATAGAACAGCGCCCCTTCGTTCGGGATATCGCGCCCTACGGAGAGATTACGCTCGAACGGATCGGGCGAGTAGAAGTAGTGCGGCGTCTGGATCAGCGCAAGCTTAGGATCTTGCAGGAATGCACCCACGGTTGCCTGCAGGAAGATACGCGTGGCGACGTGGTCGCAGTCGAAGACGGTAATTAACTCGCCGCTGGTCAGCTTCATGGCGTGGTTAAGGTTGCCCGCCTTGGCGTGCGAGTTATCGTTACGCGTAATGTAACCTACGCCTACGTTGGCGGCGAATACCGCAAACTCGCTGCGCTTGCCGTCATCCAGCAGGTAAATCTTCATTTTATCCTGAGGATAATCAATACACTGTGCGGCCAGCACGGTGTCCCGTACTACGTCGAGGCTTTCATTATATGTCGGAATATAGACATCGACGGTTGGCCAAAGCGAAGTGTCGTCCGGCAGGGGAACAATTTCACGCTTCAGCGGGAATAATGTCTGGAGGTGGCTTAGCAGCAGCAGTAGCCAAATATACAGTTCCGCCAGATAAAGCCCGATGCCGAGAATTGCCTCGATTTCGGAATTAAAATGTAGCGTCTGGGTGGTGCGAAACCAGATATAGCGCGTGGACATTAAGCCCGACACGATAATCAATATGATGGAAACGCTGCGCTTTTTGCTCAGGCCTAATAACAGCAATACTCCGATGCTGATTAAGCCAAAAATATACTGCTTCTGGCTGTCCATAGGCGTAATGATGACCAACACCGCCACCGGTGCCAGCACCAGCAGCAGTAAATAAAACAAAGCCTTTTTCATAGGACTTCCTGAATATTTCAGAAGTTTGATGTTCTCAAACCGGAATGAACTGCGCCGTCGCCAACGTGGATCCCCAGCAGGCCCGCAACCCGTTTACTGATTAATTCAATATCGAATGCGGCCGCAGAAACCGGGCTGAAATCGAATATCGATTGCTGCGAAGCATTGGCTTCCGCCACGCTTTCATCCCGATTAATAACCCCGAGCAGGCTGTCGCCGAGCCGCTGCTGCATAAATGCCGTGACGTCGCGGCTGATATGGCGGCGGCTGTCGCTTTGGTTAACCACGAAATAATGGCCCAGCCGGTTATTCAGCGGCTCGCCGGTCAGGCGGTGGTTTTCAATTTGCGGCAGCAGAGACAGCGAGGCGGTGTCCGCGAGCAGGGTGATGAGGTGTAAATCCGCAAGCCGGGAGACCGCCTTCAGCGCCGGATTTGGCCCCGGAGGGAAATCTGCGATGATAACCAGGCCCGGGTAATTAAGCAGAGTGCCGAGGCCGCGTTGCAGAAAGTGGCTATCGTTGGCCAGGCGCTGCTCGAAGTCGAGACGCTGGGCTTCGGTGGCGTCGCCATACGGCAGCACAAAGATATTACCGCCCGCGGTCAGCACCGACTGGCTCCAGTCGGAGGACTCTCCCGCTTTTGCCACATAGCCACGTCCGTCCGAAAGCGGGACGCCAAAATGCAGGCGCAGCGCGTTCTGCACGTCGAAATCAATGGCTAACACTTTGCTGCCAGCGCGCGCGAGCGCCCAGGCCAGGTTTGCGGTAACGGTGGTTTTCCCCACGCCGCCTTTTGGCGAGCAAACACAAACTAACGGCATGAGGCAATCATCTCCAGCAAGGGTTGTAGCGGCAGGTCTTTACCGGCCTGAGTCGCGGCTGGCGCGGTTTTGGCGGTAAACAGTTTATTAAACGGAATGGCTTCGGCCTGCTGGCGCGCAGCGGGCGGCACAGCGGGAGCCTGAGGGCTGGCAACCGGGGCAGGCGTTAACTGATCAAACAGAGAAGACGCTGCTGGTTGCGGTTTGATAACCGGCGCTTCAGGAACCGGCTGAGGGGCAGGTTGTACCTGTGCGGAGGAAACCGCGGAAGCTACGCTATTGAGAATTGAGGTTTGCCCGGCGGCAGGGATCTGCGGCGAGGCCGGTGCAGGTTTTGCCAGACTAATATCGAAGGCATCCGCCGCAACTGATTGTGGAACGGGAACGGACACGCTGCCCGCGTGGGAAAGGGCATTTTCCTCTCCCGGAACCTGGTTTAATTGTTTAATAATCGCCCAGCGCCCGCTATCTGCGGTCTGGGTCTGCGCCGACATGTCCTTAAAATTAATGGCGCCTGTGCGTGTCTTTTCCTTGAAACGCTGCAAATCATCATAGTTTTTCATAAATATATCCATGATTTACAATTATTTATGAACTCACGCACGGCTACAGGGCGGCGCTTAGCGAGAGGTATTATTCGCCGTCTATATTACAGCCTATAACGTTTTCACCCTTTTGCTGGGGTTTAATCGAGAGTGGATGCCTTCTGTTATGAATAATTATTGATGGCTCCATTAGCGCGGATATTAAGCCAAAATATCGGCTGTTGACGAGCACTCTGTTTCTTTTTTTGAAGAAATTCATATCTGGCGTGAAAGAGCATTAATTAATATCAAATCCACCCCTCAATTCGGAGTGTTTACCCAGGTTTAAATGCTGGTTTTTATTTCTTTATTAGCATTAATAATGGTAGTTACGGCGCTCGATTCGTCGGCAGGTAATACTTTCTTTTGGGGGCACGTGGCAATTATCGTTCGTGAAAAACGAAAGAATAGGTACGTTGCGCCCGGAGCCAGCGGAACAATACTTAATGGCTCCGGAGAGGTTTGCTTTGCTGGTTAGGCCTGACGGTATGACTGGGCTTCAGCATGCTCAAGCATATGCAGGTGCTCTGCAACCTTAACTTCTGCTCGCGAGGCACGTATGCGAAGTGCAAGGTTCCAGGTATTGAGTTCCTTTGCATTAGCGGCCAGGCCTGAGTCTTTAGCGATTCTGCCGCAATTCTCAAGCCATTCGGCTACCTCAGCCCAATCCCAGAGCGGTGACTGGCCGGTAATCCGTTGGATTGGGTTTGGAAAATCACCTTTCCCACGGATGCCATCTTTCAGCATGGTGATAGCCTGGCGAGATAAAGCAGAAAGCTCAGCTATGTCGCTTAGCCCGACCAGTGTGGAATCAACAGACTCGACTCTCGCCCCAATACCTGCACTTTCGATATCCCGGATAGCCGTAGCAATTGCATTCTTGAGGGAGGGGGCTTCACGGTCGAACTCAAGATAGATAGCGTTGCCGTAATAGCTAATCATAGCGTCATCACAACCGGCCTCAAAAAGCGCATCTTCATGGCCCGGTGTATTGAGGGTGATGCCGGATACCGTGAGCGTGAAATTGTAGAGTTCCATATGGACTCCTTCTTGACAAAGGCGGTAGTGGCGCCGCCTTTGGATTTCTTTGTTTGGATGCTTCTTCATCAGCCTCCATTTGCGCAAAGAATAACCAGGGTGTGAGCGCGTGTCAACAGTGGGTGTTTCGTAACCCCTATAGATTGCCGCGGTAGCAATATGCTGCTGTCTGCAAATTGGGGTTGGGTTTAATGCCAGTGTTTTGAGGCAAAAAGGGTAGTCATGCGAAGCCACTTCTCAACCTGGAATGTACACGCCGAAGGCGCAAGTGGGAGAGGCGTGGGAGGAGGGGCAGATACCCTCTCCTTTGCAGGAGAGGGTAAAAACGGTTAGCGAATTTCCCCGTTGACGTCCTGATCGACGGCAAAACAGGCGACCAGCTGGCCGTTGCCGTAATCCTTAAGCTGCGGCTGGAGCTGGGTGCATGGCCCAAAACGACGGCTGCAGCGGGCATTAAAGGCGCAGCCTGGCGGCGGGTTCAGCGGGCTTGGCAACTCGCCGGTCAATTTGATGCGCTCGCGGCGTTCGTCCGGGTTCAGACGCGGCGTGGCGGACAGCAGTGCCTGAGTGTACGGGTGCAGCGGGTTGGAGAAAATCTGCTCTTTACTGCCTTTCTCCACGCAGCGGCCGAGGTACATCACCATCACTTCATCGGCAATGTGCTCCACTACCGACAGGTCGTGAGAGATAAACACGTAAGACAGCCCCAAATCCTGCTGCAAATCCATCATCAGGTTCAGAACCTGAGCGCGCACGGATACGTCCAGCGCGGAGACCGGTTCGTCGGCAATCACCACGTCCGGGTCCAGCATCAGGCCGCGGGCGATGGCGATACGCTGGCGCTGGCCGCCGGAGAACATATGCGGATAGCGGTCGTAGTGTTCGGTTTTCAGGCCGACTTTTGCCATCATCTCCAGCGCTTTTTCACGGCGCTGGGCTTTGCTCAGGCTGGTGTTGATTTGCAGCGGCTCTTCCAGAATCTGGCCCACTTTTTTACGTGGGTTCAGCGAGCCATAAGGGTTCTGGAAAACTATCTGGATTTTCTGGCGGCGCAGTTTTTCCGCCGAGGCGTCTGGTTTCAGCAGATCCTGCCCCTGGTAGTACAGCTCACCGCCGGTCGGGACTTCAATCATGGTCAGCAGGCGGCCAAGGGTGGATTTCCCGCAGCCGGACTCGCCCACGACCGCCAGCGTTTTGCCGCGCTCGAGGGTAAAGGTTACGCCGTCCAGCGCTTTGACCAGGCGTTCAGGTGCAAAAAATCCCTTCTTCACCGGGTAGTGTTTTTTCAGGTCGATGGCCTGCAACAGCGGTTGCGCGGTGGCCTGTTCGGTACTCATAGGGTTGGCCTCCCGGCATCATCGAGTGGGTAGTGGCATTTGGACTGACGCCCGTCGGCCAGCATGGTGAGCTCCGGCTCTTCGCTGCGACATTTGTCGGTGGCGTACGGGCAGCGCGGGTTAAGCAGGCAGCCGTTCGGACGGTCGTATTTGCCCGGTACTACGCCCGGCAGCGACGCAAGGCGCGCTTTGTCCTGAGCAAACTCCGGCAGCGCACGCAGCAGCGCCTGAGTATAAGGATGGCGCGGCGCACGGAAGATATCGTGGGACGAACCGGCCTCTACGACCTGGCCTGCGTACATAACAATGATTTTATGCGCCGCTTCGGCAACCAGCGCGAGGTCATGGGTGATGAGGATCAGCGCCATGTTCTCTTTCTGCTGAAGTTCCAGCAGCAGCTCGATGATTTGCGCCTGGATGGTGACGTCGAGCGCGGTGGTCGGCTCATCGGCAATCAGCAGTTTAGGGCGACAGGCAATCGCCATCGCAATCATTACGCGCTGGCTCATACCGCCGGAAAGCTGGTGCGGGTAAACGTCCAGGCGCGAAGCCGGATCGGGAATGCCTACCTGGGTCAGCAGGTCGATTGCCCGCTGGCGACGGGTTTTCTTGTTGCCGCCCTGATGCACCTTAATCGCTTCCATAATCTGGAAGCCGACGGTGTAACAAGGGTTCAGGCTGGTCATCGGGTCCTGGAAAATCATCGCCACTTCGGCACCGACCAGGTTGCGGCGCTCTTTCTCAGAAATGCGCTTCAGATCCCGGCCGTTAAACTCCAGCTTCTCAGGCATCACGCGGCCCGGGAAGTCAATAAGCCCCATAATTGCCAGCGAGCTGACCGATTTGCCGGAGCCGGACTCGCCGACAATCCCGACGACCTGCCCCTGATCCACGCTATAACTTATGCGGTCAACGGCACGGAACGGTGCGCTTTCGTCGCCGAAATGCACCGATAATTTATCTACATTTAATAACGCCATCTCGAACCTCTTACTGCTTCAGTTTGGGATCGAGCGCGTCACGCAGACCGTCACCCATCAGGTTAAATGCCAGTACCGTCAGCAGAATCGCAACCCCAGGGAAGGTCACAACCCACCAGGCACTCTGCGCGAACTGCAACACGTCGGCGAGCATGGTGCCCCACTCCGGTGTTGGCGGCTGCGCACCCATGCCGAGGAAGCCAAGGGCGGCCATATCGAGAATGGCGTTCGAGAAACCAAGCGACGCCTGAACAATCAGCGGCGCAAGGGTGTTCGGGAATATATTCACAAACATCTGGCGCATTGCGCCTGCACCCGCCACGCGGGATGCGGTCACGTAGTCACGGTTTACTTCTACCAGTACGGCGGCGCGAGTCAGGCGAACATAGTGCGGCAGCGCAACAAAGGTCAGCGCCAGCGCGGCGTTACCGATAGACGGGCCAAAGATAGCTACCAGTACCAGCGCCAGCAGCAGGCTTGGCAGGGCCAGCATGATGTCGACAACGCGCATGATGATGTTATCAACTACGCCGCCAAAGTAACCGGCGACCAGGCCAAGTACGATGCCCATCACCAGCGAGAGCACCACCACCAGGCAGCCAACCAGCAGCGACAGGCGTGCGCCGTACATCAGGCGGGAAAGCACATCGCGGCCTACGTCATCGGTGCCGAGGATGTAGCTCCAGCTGCCGCCTTCCTGCCAGACCGGCGGATGCAGCAGCGCGTCGCGGAACTGCTCGGCAGGCGCGTGGGGAGCGATAAAGTTGGCGAACACGGCGATGAAGATCATTACGGCGACGTACACCAGGCCGATCACCGCGCCTTTATTGCGTTTAAAGTAGTGCCAGAACTCCTGGAAAGGGGTCATCGGCTTGGGTGCTGCCTGCACTTTGTTTTCAGTGCTTATATTTTCAGTAGATGGCGTCATGATGGCCCCTTATTTCTTATGGCGTATACGCGGGTTCACCACGCCGTACAGCAGGTCTACCAGCAGGTTGACGAGGATAATCATCGTCGCTACCAGCAGCACGCCGCCCTGAACCACCGGATAGTCACGGCGCTGCAAGGCATCAATCAGCCAGCGACCCAGACCCGGCCAGGAGAAGATGGTTTCGGTCAGGATTGCGCCCGCCAGTAGCGTACCGACCTGCAGGCCGATAACGGTAACAACCGGCAGCATGGCGTTGCGCAGAGCGTGAACCACAATGACGCGCATGCGGGTTAAGCCCTTGGCGCGAGCGGTACGGATATAGTCTTCGCCCAGCACTTCCAGCATCGAAGAACGGGTCATACGCACGATAACCGCCAGCGGGATAGTGCCAAGCACGACAGCGGGCAGGATCATATGGGCAACGGCGTCAATAAAGTCGCCCTGCTGGCCCCAGATTGCGGTGTCTATCAGCGCAAAACCGGTCAGAGGCAGGGAGTCGTCGAGGAACACCGTGTCGCTGACTCGCCCGGAAACCGGCGTCAGGTTCCAGTGAACGGAGACCAGCATGATAAGCATCATGCCCCACCAGAAAATCGGCATTGAGTAGCCGGTCAGCGCGATGCCAACGGCGGTATGGTCGAAGATAGAACCCCGCTTCACGGCGGCGAGTACGCCCACCGGAATGCCTACCGCAACGGCGAACATCATCGCGCAGATGCCGAGTTCCAGCGTCGCTTTAAAGCGCGGAACAAATTCGTCCCATACCGGAAGGCGGCTCTTTAATGAAATCCCCAGGTCGCCATGCATTACGCCCCATATGTAATGGAGGTATTGCTGCCACATAGGTTTGTCGAGGCCAAGCTCAGCCAGCAGCTGGGCATGGCGCTCAGGAGAAATACCGCGCTCTCCGGCCATGATCATCACCGGGTCACCGGGGATCATATGAACGAAAGCGAAGGTGAGTAGGGTAATACCTATAAACGTGGGGATGACTAACCCCAGTCTTCGGAGGATGAACTGCAGCATATCCCGGATTCTCTGTAGTGACGGCGCGCCTGGTGACGCTTCGTCTGTATTGCTCACAAATAATGAATATAAATGCCCTCTCCCCTGAGGGGAGAGGGTTAGGGTGAGGGGGAAATTAAAACACCCTCACCCCGGCCCTCTCCCTCAAGGGAGAGGGGGGATCTCTACTTATTATTCGACGGACACGTTCTCGAAGTGGTGTTTGCCCAACGGATCGACCACGTAGCCTTTAACTTCTTTACGCACCGGCTCGAACACGGTGGAGTGAGCGATGATCAGCGCCGGAGCCTGGTCATGCATCACAACCTGAGCCTGTTTGTACAGTTCAATACGCTTGTTGTGGTCGTCGGTTGCGCGAGCCGGCTGAATCAGGTCTTCAAACGGCTTGTAGCACCAGCGGGAGTAGTTAGAGCCATCTTTGGCTGCCGCGCAGCTGAACAGGGTCGCGAAGAAGTTATCCGGGTCCCCATTATCGCCGGTCCAGCCCATCATTACGGCCTGGTGTTCACCGGCTTTAGCACGCTTCAGATATTCGCCCCACTCGTAGGTCACAATCTTGGCCTGAACGCCGATTTTCGCCCAGTCAGCCTGAATCATCTCGGCCATACGGCGAGCGTTCGGGTTGTAAGGACGCTGTACCGGCATTGCCCACAGCTCAACGGTGAAGCCTTTATCCTGGCCCGCTTCTTTCAGCAGCGCTTTCGCTTTCTCAGGATCATAGGTGTAGTCTTTCACGTCATCGTTGTAGCCCCACATGGTTGGTGGGATCAGGTTTTTAGCCGCGGTGCCCGCGCCCTGGTAAACCGCTTTGATGATGGCTTCTTTGTTCACCGCGTAAGTCAGCGCCTGGCGAACTTTTACGTCGTCAAACGGCTTCTTCTCGGTGTTGAAGGAGAGGTAACCCACGTTCAGGCCGGCCTGTTCCATCAGATTGATATTTTTGTCTTCTTTCATGCGGGCGATGTCGGCCGGGTTAGGGAACGGCATTACCTGACATTCGTTTTTCTGCAGCTTGGCGTAACGTACGGAAGCATCCGGGGTGATGGAGAACACCAGGCGATCGATCTGTGGTTTGGTGCCCCAGAAGCCAGGGAACGCTTTATACAGAATGCGGGAGTCTTTCTGGTATTGCAGCAGCTGGAATGGACCGGTGCCGATTGGGTTCAGGTCGGTTTTTTCCGGGGTGCCGGCTTTCATCATGTTGTCCGCGTATTCTTTAGAAAGAATAGAGGCGAAGTCCATGGCCATATCCGCAAGGAATGGCGCTTCCGGGCGAGCCAGAACGAACTGAACGGTGTTGTCGTCCACCTTCTTGATTTCAGTAATCAGGTCAGGCAGGCCCATGCCTTCGAAGTATTCATAGCTGCCGCCAGAAACTTTGTGGTACGGGTTGTCTTTGTTTTTCTGACGATCGAAAGAGAACACTACGTCGTCGGCGTTGAAATCACGAGTCGGTTTGAAGTCTTTATTATCCTGCCACTTCACGCCTTTGCGCAGGTGGAAGGTATAGGTTTTGCCGTCCGCGCTAACGTCCCACTTTTCAGCAAGGCCCGGAATGATTTCGGTGGTGCCGGTTTTGAACTCGACCAGACGGTTATAGATCGGTACGGAGCTGGCATCGTAAGTGGTGCCGGAGGTGAACAGCTGCGGGTTAAACCCTTCCGGGGAACCTTCTGAACAATAAACCAGGGTTTTGGCTTGTACGCTTGCTGCAACGGTCATGGCAACCAGGCTCAGACCAAATTTCAGCATCCCTGACTTCTTCAAGGAAATACTCATTATTCTGCTCCAATTATGTGTCGTGTTGTGTTTTGTAACCGTCTGACCATTGTTATTTGTGTGAGGTCGGTACGGTGTGCCCGGAGGCGATGGTGAGGTCAGCAGTTCCTTTCGCGAGTCATGCGTGGAGGTAGCACAGACGGTCCGTAAATAGCCCCTCTCGTCCTACAATCTGTCAACAGATTAAGGAAACGTCAATACAGGTCACGGGGATTTACAAGCAAGGTGGGATTCGGTGGGCAAAGATTAAAAAAACCTTCGGGGGCAGTTTCCAGCAGAGAAAATTATGCTACGCGCTTGTTACCAGAATATTAAACTGCTTCTTTTGCGTACGCTAGTGGTAATCGATTGCTTACAATGGGCAAAATTTTGTGTTAAATGATGAATTGTTGCACGATTTATTTTGTGATCTGCATCGCTCACAGCGAAAAATGCTGTCCGCCATCATAAGTAATGGCGCAAAAAACCACGCTTTTTCATAACTAAATTCGATGGCTTATATTCTGCCAGATTCGCCATGGCGGCAGGTTGTGACTCCCGCCGCCCACGGTTTTTTTAAACCCTATTGCGCAGTTTTTTCCGGTACGTGACACCAGTTGTTATTCTGGTTGATCCCGCCGTTCGGCGAGGTATAGCCCAGGCAGCCCAGGATGGTGTCATACAGTTCAACATGGCGATGCGGTACCTTCATTTTCGCCTGTTCCTGCATATGCCTGAACGACTCGGCAGAGGCAGGGTTTTCCAGATATTTATCCGACGCCCAGACCAGCAGCGGCACGCGGAACTGCTCCGGCGGCGCCATTTCGCGTGGGGTGCCGTGCAGGTGTTTGGACTCGCTAATCGACTCGCCGTGGTCTGCCGCATAGAAGACGATGGCTTTCTTATCACGCAGCTTATCAATCACGCTGTCGATAACCGTGTCGGTGTAGAGCACCGAGTTATCGAAAGCGTTAATCAGCATCTCTTTTGAGCAGCCTTTATCAAGACTGATGCACTCCGGCGTCCATTTGGCGAAGCTGCGCGGGTAGCGCTGCGCGTAGGAGAAGTGGGAGCCTTTGGTGTGAAGAATCACCAGGTGTTTACCTTCCGGGTTCTCGTCGACTGACTGCTTCATCTCCTCAACCAGCAGCATGTCATCAACGGTTTTGCCACGGTTAAGCGGTTCGGCGGCAATTTGCTCGCGGAAGGAGAAGCTGTCCGGCATGGCATTTTTGTAGAACCAGATTTCACTCTGCATCGCGAACAGCTCCGAGCTGAAACCAAGCTGCTTGAGAACCGCAAAGACGTTTTGCTCTTTCAGGGTTCGCTGTGGGTTATCCGCCGTACCGCCCTCACGCACAAACATGCAGCGCAGCGAAAGTTTGGTGGCGGTGTCGCAGGACTCGCCGCGGAACGCAACAAGGTTTTTCTCTTTTGAAAGTTTCGGCGTCGTGTCACGTTCGTAGCCGAGTATCCCCATGTGATCCCAGCGCGTGGTTTCCCCGATAATAAACACCATGTAGGTATCATCGATGCCCTGCGGAGCAACATAGGTAAACTTCTTTGCCGGATTCAGCAACGAGGTATTGCCGCTGGACTCGTCCGCGCGCGCCCAGGCGAACAAACCGAGGGCCGAGACCCAGTTAGAGGGTAAATAGGAGCTTGCTACCACACCGCCATAGCTGGCCATATCGGTGGTCGAGCCTTGTTCATCGTCGGACTGTACCTCGCCTAAAAAACGCAGAGGCGCCCAGACCAGCAGGGCGGAAAGCAGCACGATGGCGATATTTTTTATCCGCTGGCCGGGGGTTAATAGCTGCTGAATTAGCGTATCGCGGGATTGATTCATCCAGATAAGGAGCAGCGGTATGGCGCTGACCAGCACCATCCAGATGGCGAAGTGATAGCCTACGACTTCTTTAGAAAGATCGATATCGGTGGTCATCACCGAGGCGATAATGCCGTAGCCCACCACCACGTTAAAGAACGTCATGTAATAGCCGGCGGCCACCGAGCACAGCACCACAAACGAAGCCAGAATCCGCCACGCGGAACGTCCGAACAGCGAAAGGAGGCGGAACAGGAAAAAGGTGACCAGCAGGCAGGCCAGCACTTCTGCCGCCGCGGCTATTCCTTTCCAGGCAATGAAAACTTGTGCGCGGCTATCAAAGCGCTGGTAGAAAACAGAGATATTCAAAAACCAACCAATGTATACCGCCAGCAGCAAACACAACTTCTGGTGGGACATTGTTTTAAAGTAATTCATGCAGGGTATCCTGGCGATATAGACATATAAGCGCTATTCAGACCGTAGGGCGGGTGGGGAGTTCTCAATGAAGCCGAATTAGTTGCGATTAGGGGATAATTCCTGGCGCTGGCTCAAATTAGAACGGTGGGGG
The DNA here is from genome assembly GCF_000412335.2 of Cedecea davisae DSM 4568. Taxonomy (GTDB): domain Bacteria; phylum Pseudomonadota; class Gammaproteobacteria; order Enterobacterales; family Enterobacteriaceae; genus Cedecea; species Cedecea davisae. Next base: position 4,560,813 of record NZ_KE161030.1, on the reverse strand, counting down.
ATTGTAATGCCCGATTGCCTGGCGGTCACCCGGATAAAGTCTCTTTGGTGCGAAAAGTGAAAAACCCCGCCTTTCGGGCGAGGTTTTTATTCAGCCAAGTGGCCGGAATGACTCACTCTTTCGAGGCGGCATGCAGCTTGTCGTAAATGTAGTTTCTGTAGCTGTTAAACAGCGCGGTATCCTGGCAATCATTGAGTTCGCCCTTGCATAAGTGGCGCATGTCGATATTGGCCTGGTAGAACGGAGACACTTTCAGCTGCGCCTGCTCGAGCAATATCCCACCCAGGAATGCGATGTCGGTGACCTGGCCCAGGTCCGAAACCGGCGGAAGATTGAAGTTGTCCCGCAGGCTGAACTGCGACAGGTGCATGGCGTCCGGCAGCGGTGAGGTATAGCCGTTAGCCCAGTCGATAGCGGGCTGGTGGTCACCAAAATACATGAACATCGTAGGCCGCTTACGCTGGTCAACGAACTGGAAGAAGTCCTTGAGCGCGATATCGGAGTTTTTGATTTTTTCCACGTAGTGGCTGAATTTACCCGCCGAACCTTCATTTTTCACCACCGATGCCAGCTGGTAATCATCGTGATGAGAGGCATCGTAAGGGCCGTGCTCATACATAGTCAGGGCGTAGACAAAAATTGGTTTGTCGGTCTGGCTGCCGAGGAGCTTTTTGACGTAGCTCAGAACATCGCCAGTGCTGATGTGCCAAAGGTTTTCCGAAATATCACCAGGGTAGCCCAGCTCCTGAGGCTGAATAATTTTATCCACGCCCATCATGCTATAGGCGTGGCCAGCGTTGTAGGCCGATTTATTGAATGGAGTCAGGACTACGGTGTAATAACCGTTATCTTTCATCTGTTTAAACAGACTGTCGTTGACGTGGTCGATGACGGAATAAAACACCGCGTTTTTCATCGCGCCAAAATCATCGCTACGTAGGCCGGTGAGCGCCGCAAATTCAGACAGCCAGGTACCGCCGCCGAAAGTTTGTACGCGCATCAGAGAATGGGCTTTTACCTTGCTGTCCTGGTCGAACATAGCGAGATGCGGCAGCACACCCGGGGTCGGCACCTTATAAAGACGTGGGTCAACCGTGGACTCCTGCAATAGCAGAACGATGTCGGGGCGCACGCCGTTTGGCGTTGGCTGAGCTTTATTGAGCGCTGCGGCACGGGTGATAAATTCCTGAGCTGGTTCTTCAGGGAAGGTTGGGGAGTCATAAATCGTCTGTATTCCCGACATCGCCAGGTTGGACAGTACGCCGGTGCCGCCCGGTAGCTTGGTTGACCAGTCATGCTGATTGCGCAGCACGCTGTGGCTTAAAAGCGCAGCGCTGCCCAGCATGATGCCAACGGCGACCAGCGGTGCGGCCAAACCGGCGCGGCGCGGCGTAACGCGCCAGCTGACGACGAGCGTTAATATAAGCAGCGCTAGCATGGCCACCACGGCTACACCGGCGGACGGATAGTGCAGCAGCGTGCCGGCGTTGGAAGGGTCGGCCATCATAAAGATGTCAGGGAACAGCAGCTGATCTTTGTAATAGTGAACCTTAAGCTGGTTTAAAAATTGCAGCAGGATGACCAGCAGGCTGCTGGTGGCGATGGCGAATGCGGCTCTGGCAGAGACTAAATAAAGCAGCCCGCCGCAGAAAATAAAGGCACATGCCGCAATAACCAGCGGGTAGACATCACGCGGTGAATTACCTGCGACAATGATAAGGGCCGCAATGAGCAGCAGCGCGACATAAAGGTATGTCCAACGAGCTTTTCGGCCGGAGCCTGGTTTCATCATGCTCATATTATCCTGTGGGATGTATTATTTTTCTGGGTAACAAACGCAGTCCGGCATACTACAACTTCAACCAGAAAAATCGTATTGAATACTGCTATTGAATGAGGCTGGTTGTGCTTCTGTTTGTGAAAGGACTACTTTGTGCCGTATGCATGTGACCGGGAAAGCCGCAATAAAAAAACCGCCTGGCGGCGGTTTTGGGCAGTCTGAATACTTAGAGGGTATCAGGCATGTGCATGGCGATGTTTCATCATGGCGCGAACCGGCTGGCGAATTGTGGTGGAGATAGCCAGGGACAAAATCAGCAGGGCGAAGATGACGCAGAAGGTCACATAGAAGCCGCCGAACAGCGAAGCGATAATAGAGCCGCAGATGCTGCCGATACCGAAGCCCAGGTAAATCACACCGTAGTTTTTAGTCAGGTTGTTCAGACCGAAGAATTCGCTCACCAGAGAAGGGTATACGGTGATGGTGCCGCCGAAGTTAAAGGCAACGCAGGCGATGGCCGCGAAGAAGGTTGCTTCGTTGAGCGGGGCGAACAGCAGGGCTGCCATACCCACCAGAGAAATTACCTGGCCGATAGTAATAACGCGAATGCGGGCGATTTTGTCTGACAGGATACCGAGCACCAGGCGACCGCTGAGGTTCGCGATAGAGATAACCGTTACCGCGTTGGCAGCGGACAGGGCATCCAGGTGTACCATTCCCTGAGCGATATCTTTTGCTACGCCGATAACGTACAGGCCGCTCATGCAGGCGGTCAGGAACATCAGCGCCAGCATCCAGTATTGTGGTTGACGCATAGATTCGGCGAGGGTGAAGTCTGCTTTTGCCACGCCGCCAGCGGTTTTGGTTTCCTGGAGCGGAGCATCTTTCATCATGGTGGCGCCGAACAGCACCATCACCATTGCCAGGCCACCCCAAATCATGAAGGTGTTTTCCAGGCCGTAGGCCGCCATCAGGTGAGTATCAATATATTTGAAGCCCAGGCTACCGAGGCCGTAAGCGCCGATGGAGAAGGCAGAAATCAGGCCTTTACGCTCGGGGAACCACTTCACGCAGTTGGAAAGCGTTAACAGGTAACCCGCGCCGTCCGCCAGACCGACCAGCACGCCAGCGGTTAGCCACAGCATCATCAGGTTGTTTGCGTGAGCGGTGAAGAACAGCCCCGCGCCAAGCAGCACGCCCGCCGCCATCGTCACTTTGCGAACCCCGAAGCGGTCCTGCAGCTTGCCCGCTACGGAGGAAGAGATGGCAAGACCAAGGCTCAGCAGGCCGAAGGAGAAAGCGACCTGGCTGATAGGGGCGTTGAGCTTGTCGGACAGCGCGCTGTTGAACAGGCTCCAGGTATAAACGGAACCCAGAGCGAACTGGGTAATGATGGTGCCGATAAGAGTTAACCAGCGTGTACGGTTGTAGGTGGCAGTATTCATAGCAGATGTCCTGCGAATCTAAGGGAAGTTATCTGCCGCCTACGATAGCGAAGTGCAGTTTATTCCAGGAGAAAACGGCATGAAATGCGTGGAGAACGGAATGAAATGCATCCCTGAGGGTATGAATGACCTTGAAAGCGGTTTTTACTTTTCGTTTGTTAGTGCCTACTATCGTTGTATGGTGCGTATTTGCTGTATATTAAATGTTAAATCATAAATGAGATGTGGTTAACAGTTTGCAAAAATGTCGCCGGGAAAGAGCCTTACTTTGATTCGATCAAGGTTGTGAATCTTGCGGGATTCGCTATTGTCCTGGTACTAGATTTGTTCGCCGATGCGGAATAATAATCAGGGAGCAGAATATGGAACGTTGTGGCTGGGTGACTCAGGATCCGCTGTATCTTGAGTATCACGACAAAGAGTGGGGCGTGCCGGTAACCGACGGGCAAAAGCTGTTCGAGATGATCTGTCTCGAAGGCCAGCAGGCCGGGCTTTCCTGGATTACCGTGCTGAAAAAACGCGAGAATTATCGCCGCCGTTTTAGAGACTTTGATCCCTATGCCGTTGCGCTTATTCAGCCGGAAGAGATTGAAGAGCTGATGCAGGATGCGGGCATTATCCGGCATCGGGGGAAAATTGAAGCCATCATTAATAACGCCAAAGCGTTTCTGGCGATGGAAGCAAACGGCGAAAAATTCCCCGAATTCGTCTGGTCGTTTGTCGACAATACTCCTCAGGTGAGGCATGCCGCCACGCTGAGCGAAATCCCGGCCTTTACCCCAGCGTCGGATGCTTTATCTAAAGCGCTAAAAAAACGCGGCTTTAAATTCGTAGGCTCGACTATCTGCTACTCCTTTATGCAGGCCTGTGGGCTGGTAAACGATCACGTTACCGGCTGCTTCTGTCATCCGGACCACGGCTGATGATCCGCCGTTTTGAGTTATCGGAAATGGATGTTCTGATGGCGCTGTGGCTCGAGAGCACAATCGCCGGGCACCCCTTTATCGCCGAAAGTTACTGGCGTGAGAGCGAAAGCCTGGTACGCAATGTTTATATTCCGCAGTCAAAAACCTGGGTTTACCTACAACAGGAAAGGCTGGTGGGGTTTATCAGCGTTATGGAGAAGCAGTTTATCGGCGCGCTGTTTGTGGCCCCGTCCTGCTGCGGGCAAGGGATTGGCGGCGCGCTGCTTGAGCAGGCTAAAGCCGAATATCCGGCTTTAAGCCTTGAGGTGTACCAGAAAAACCGGAAGGCGGTGCATTTCTACCACCGCCACGGCTTTCACATCGAGGAAAGCGCGTGGCAGGAAGAAACGCAGCACCCGACCTGGATTATGGGCTGGCAGGCGGGTCAAAAGCGGTGATTACTGATGAGTATTTACTGTTTCTCCGGTGTGTATATTTTTAGCTAACCCGGATTGTGGAGCGGCGATTTCATCAAGGGTTACAACTATTCTTTTAGTAACGCCTGCTGTGTCGCCCCCCCCTGGGACTTCCTCAGAAATTGCAATTTGCTTTACTTTAAAAAATGAGTTTCTCCTGAATAATGATTCTTGCTCATCAACCAACGATGCCGCACCCCTGAGTAAAGGTTTTGAAGAGAATGTGTTTTCGAACCTATATATTATTATCGCATTGGTATTTTCATCAGGGACCGATCCCAGGATATAGTTTTGGTCAGCCGATGTGCTCATATAACAAGGATAGTTAGTGACTGTATCGCCTGGCTTTATTTGACTATCCCAGGGAGTATTCCGGTTGGGATATTCTGCTATCCTGATAAACTCCCCCTTCTGAGATGGGATTTTGTTTAGGGCGGAATCAAAGAGCCTGACCATATTCCGTTCGTCATCTGTAAGCTTTTGATAATAAGCTAGTTTGTGATTGAGATCGTAATTCAACGGTTTCAGGCCGAGTTTTGTTGTGTCTGCCATACCATCACTAAATAAATCAGGTAACTCCTCATCTACAGCTGTCCAGCGCCTTACCGCGAGTTTTTCGTTCTTAGTCAGAATGGGTGTATTGGCTAAATTAGCGTCAGATGTATCGGTGAAATGTGTTTCATCAGGATTCATTTCTATATTTTTATCTGAAAATGCTTTTTCATATTTCGTTGCGTCAACCGGATCTTGAATCAAATAAATATTGCGATTTTCAAAAAATAAAGTATCCGTGATGGTATTTATTGCATTTAATCTTGTCAACATGTCCGTATTGTAAACACCACGGAATATAACGTCAAAATCTCTGTTTTTGGTGTCAGTTGGTAATAATACGTTGTATCTATAAGATACAGTATTTTCTGCCAGTTCCGGAGGTTGAACACATTCCAGCCAATCATTCATCATGAGCCTTCTTCTGCCTGCTGATGGTAACGGGCACCATGTACTGTCCAAATACTCATTCGCTATCGGCTTGTTCACCGGTAAGTGTTCAGCTACCTCAAATGTATTATTTTTTTTCTCAATAATGACACGGCTATTACCTTCGCCTGCAATATAGTACCTTCCCTTGCTAATCTCAGTGACAGGAACCCAGCCCTGCTCTTGAATTAAAAATAGTTTGCCTGTTTTTTTTCCTTGTGCATCAAGACTGGTATGGAAACCAGATTCATGGGGAATTATTTTCTCTTTTAATATATTTTTGGAATCAAAAACATGCCAGTTTGTAATGCCTGTGATTTCTTTTTTAAAGTATCTAATATGATCTGCATTGATTACCGCGGGGATAAGTTCACCAGCACTATTAATTATATACCTCTTCCCGAAAAGCTCTCCGGTTGCCGGGTTGTGGCGTACATATACCGTGTTACTGTCTTGTATTCCTACAGCAGTTACAGGTACAGATACTTTTCTCTCCGGTAATGTTGCCACTAATGATTCGGCAGATGATCCCTGTGGAAGCCTATCGAGTGCATTCGATGAAAGGATGTTTTCTGCCAGGTTAGCCGTTTTTTTATTAGCAGCCAGCCTGCTGACAATCTTACTGGCAAATTTATTACTAATAGATGTTATCACCCCAAAACCCGGGTCAAGAGCATAGAGAGCACTGACCGCAATATGACGTATTTCACCTTGTGAAGGCAGATAAGCCCCCCAGGGAAGACGGGACAGCGTTTTTCTACCGAGCAGGCCCCGCGCCAGCCCGGTGCCGAATCTTCCGCTCAGGCTCGCTGCTGCTCCCAGGGAAGGGATAAATGCAACCGCATCAAGGAGGCAGGCAGGAACGGCTTTTTCCGGGTCATTATTTATAATCCCTTCAATGCAGTCATAAAAAGGGATTAAATGCTTAATAGTATTCCATAATGTCTGTTTGTTAGATAATGTATGTCCAATTTCATAGAGTGAATTATATAAATGTTCTCTATGTTTTTGGCTCAGTAAATTTACAAGTATATCTAAATTGCTGCCACTCCCTTTTAATGCAGGGCCAGTTGTATATACATCAAAATTATAAATATCTTTACTATCTTCTATTTTTTGCCAGGTGGGGTTGTAGTCATTCAAACCATCACCCAGAATTTTGCTAGTGAAATACAGTCTAAGATCGCGATCAACCCTGGAAATTGTATAGCCATTTCCATCATTAACTTCTGCTTTTAAGGCATAAATTCGCTCCTGATTGGCGAGCTTTACGGAAAAAAGATCTGTGTTTTCTATAAATATTTTTTTTGTGGCAATGAATGATCCGGGTTGCATAAGTTGCACATAAGAATCTGCTGGTCGTATTATTGAATCGGGTGAGTTTATAAATTCAACTTCATCATTAGATAATGAACTAATTGCAGAAAGGATAATGTATTTATCTAATTCACGAAAACTATCAGCTACTCTGGCAGTTTGTCTTTTATATTCATCACTCAGGTTTTCTGGTGCGATGTCACAGGGTTTTCCTCGGTCATCTAAATAGCGTTCTTTAGCAATTTTTTTCGCGTCGTATGATACGCGTATATTGTTATAACCGGGGACGTTGATAGGCATAAACTGGTCAGGTATGGGGGCAATAAAAGGAGCGCATTGGTCTATTATCTTATCTGCTAGTTTCCCTTTACTGAGCCATGCGTGGGTTTCTGACATATAAGTGTTGTATTTTTTATTTATATCCTGTAGTAATTCATCGGTCCCTTTTCTGTATTGAATATAGTTGCTTATATCTGTAGCAATATCACTCTCTTCTTCTTTTGAATGTTCAACTGCATTTGATAATGCAAAAAATCTGGCGGGTGTTTTATAGAGCGGAAAGTTTTCTGTAATTTCCTCATTAATAGCAGAGTTCCATATGTTTTCTCCTATAGTCATTGCCTCTTCTGATGAGTATTTTTCAACACCCACAGATTGCAAAAAAGATGACCCCGTATAGAGATTGGCGAAATTTTTATCTCGTAGGTTTAAATCAAGCACCGATTTTTTTCGAAAGCTAAGAAATGGTATTTCTTGTGCCAGAAAATGCTTCCACATAATATCCAATAAATATCGTCTATGTGAAAGCGGATGTTTGAAATGAAAATATTTTTTCTCAACCAGGTAGTCCATGGATAATAAATGATTAACATCTCTAACGGAGTAATGATAATCTGCCGTTTTCATCTTGCCCTCAATATATTCCTCCGGTGACATACCCAGAACATTATTGAATACCCAGTGGCGAATGACTTTTTCGGCCTGTGCCGTGGAGATTTTCTCTTCTTTATCCCCGCCCCACATCCCACCAGCCGTCAGGATTTTTTTAGCAAATAACTCAATCTTTTTATTGTAGTCATATGTAGCTTCGTGTTGAGAAAATAAATATTCAGTAGCAGCAGTAAGAAGTTTTTCTTTTGTTAATTTTTTTGGGGCAAGAAATCCCTCTGCTTTCAGTAAATGAATAATTTTTCTATTTGCATTTTTTGTGTCAGGAGAAAGAGGATGATGTCTGTTTTTTATCTTTATTTCATCATCAGTTCTGGATCCGCTCATACTTTCCATGGGTAGGGCGGTTGCTCCTGGGAATATCAACGGATCATAATGAGATAAAAAATTACCGGTTTCATGTAGTGCATTTGCAAGTGACGTTAATAGTGAGGTGCTGGCGCTATGATTAATCTCATCAGAGAGACCTGTCTTTTCAGAGGAGGAAGAAATTAATGTTTTCTCTGTTGCAAATGAGTGGCCGTATGTTGAAAGCTGGCCGTCGGCGGGACGGGGGGGCGGCAAAGAGTTTTTACCCTGCTCAAAGTGGGCAGGATAGGGTGTAGCATCGCATTGTGTATTGAGATGGGTGTTGGTAATGATTTTCTCATTTCCCTGCTGGCGGCTTTCAGTATGGCGAGTCGCACAGTATTGCAGGTCTGATAGTCCATTTTTGTGCCTGAGTTGTTCTACCACCAGCGTATGTGCTTTTTCAGGTACGGAAAAGAGTTGGTTGTCTCCTGAGTATGGTGTTGCTCTATTTTGTACCGTTGCCCGTGTCAAAAGTTCTGGGGTAATGGTTGAGTTCGACATAAAAGCGGTCATTTGTGGTTTAGACAGCGTGCTGAGAAAACCACGTTTGTCGCTTGTGTTTTGAGTCATCTCCACTTGAGTATCCACTTCAAAAGCTGATTCCTGTTGCCGTTGTTCAGTATTTCTTTGTGGTTCCAGGGGGGGCGAGGAGTGATTGCCTGCCATTCTCCCGAGAGCATTCCAGTAATAGTTGGCGCGAATGAAAAGATTCGCGATAAAAGTCGGAACCTTCAGAATTGCACGTTCTGGCCCGCCTCTGTCTGCCATCCAGTATCTTGCAGCAATGGCAGTAACCGCCAGGGCTGTCCACAGGTTGGCATAGGTATTATCTGCTTCACCTTCCAGATATGGGCGCAGGCAAGTATCCTCAGCCCAGTCTTTAATGGTGTCCCGCACAACCGCGGCCAGATGAGAAAAGACGTTGATATTGTCAGGAAGATGCGATGAAGCAACAAGCAGCGTTTGCAAGGAGGCGGTATCAATATTCGTTCTCTGAGTAACAGCGGTATAAATACTTTTAGCCGCCATAATAATATTTGTAGGGGCTTCTGGAAGAATTTTTGAAAGGCACTCCGAAATTATTCTACTTTCGCTATATTCACCCATGGTATGGAGAAGTCGCTGAATACTTCGCCTACAGTCTTCAGTGAATGGAACACGAAGATTTGCAGTTTCTTCGTAATATATATCACTGGTATCAAACCATGTTTCGTCTATTTCAATCTGGTCTTGAGCATCAAACCAAATATCTTTTTCTGGTTGTTCTTTTGGCAGGGGTTTATCAAATAACGATGCTGCCTTATAGATAGGGGAAGGGAGGGTTGCTGAGTTGATATGTGGCATGTTTCTTTCCTTTCGTTTTGTGAAGAAACATTTTTATTATGAATGTAATTGATGTTGCTATTAAAAAAAGGTTTTTTGATTTTATTTTGATGTTAAAAGCGTGGATGATTTTTCTGATAAAAAACCATGATAAATAAAATATTATATATTCATAGGCGGCTTAATCATTGTTGCCCGGCAGTTCGTCGGGCAACAATGGCTACTGATTTTAAATTACTATTTTTTAAGTGTTGTACTTGTATTATTCGGTTTTATCCAGGATATCCATCAAAAGCCGTAACAACCGGCGGCTGGCCGGTAAACTTCTCTGCCCAGACCAGCGAATTATTTGCCGCACAGCCGTTTGCGAGGCGCGAAGACGGGATATCCATCGTCAGCACGTTAACGGCCCCGTTTTTACACAGCTGATTTTCGTCGAGATCGGGCCACGCGCCCTGATGAATGCAAACCACGCCTGGCCTGATGCCGTCCGTAACCTGAGCACCAACCAATACCTGCCCACGAGCGTTCCAGACGCGAACTAAATCACCATCTGCGATGCCGCGCGCTTTTGCGTCATCCGGGTGTAGCGTGATGGGTTCTCGCCCGGCAACAGTGTATTGGTCGCGCAGCGCGGCATAGTTGAGCTGGCTGTGCAGGCGGTGAGCCGGATGCGAGGAGAGCAGCTGAAGCTGGCCGGACTCGGCGTTGCCCTGCCACTCATCAGGGGCCAGCCAGCTCGGATGCGGAGGACAATCCTCATAGCCAAAGCTTGCTATGCGCTCGGAATAGATCTCAATTTTACCGCTCGGCGTTTTCAGCGGGTTCGCCTGAGGATCTTCCCGGAAGGCGGCGAAGCGAATAAATTCTGCATTTTTCGCATTTTCCGGCATTTCTATCAGCTGGTTAGCTTCCCAGAATTCACTGAACGCTGGCAGCGTAATGTGCTGTGCGGCTCCCCGCTGGCGAGCTATCTCATAAAAGCTTTCCAGCCATTCAAGTTCACTTTTACCTTCGTTAAAGCGCAGTTTTCCGCCCGCTTCCCATATTTCGCTCAGTTCGGCGAAAATATCGAAATCGTTACGTGCTTCGCCCTGGGCCGCAACAACCTGCTTCATCGGCACCAGATGCTGGTTGCTGTAATCTCCGGTCATCGTCATGTCGTTGCGTTCAAACGAGGTGGTTACCGGCAGCACGATGTCGGCGTGCTTAGCTGCCGCCGTCCAGAAGCATTCGGAGATGACGATAAACTCAGGCTTTTGCCATGAGGCAGCCAGGCGATTAGTGTCCTGATGATGGGTAAAGTTGCTGCCGCCCGCCCACCACAGCATGCGAATATCCGGGAAGGTGTACTGCCGACCGTTGTGCTGATAAACGCCACCCGGATTCTCCAGCGCCTCGACAATGCGCGCCACCGGTATTTTATCTACCGCGTCGGTTCCCCCGGGCAGAGAGCCTTGCAGCGAACCGAGAACCGCCGCGCTGCGGGTTGGGTTGCCGCCGTTAGCAAAGTGGTAGGAGAGGCCGAACCCGCCGCCCGGCGTGCCTATCTGGCCCAGCATTGCCGCCAGCGTCACCAGCATCCAGTGTTTCTGCTCGCCGTACTGCTGGCGCTGCATGCCCCAGCCCGCCATCAGCATGGTGCGCTGGCCGCTGAACAGCGTCGCCAGCTTCTCGATTTTCTCTGCCGGAATGCCGCATATTTCTGCCGCCCAGGCCGCGCTTTTCGGCGTGCCGTCGCGGGTGCCAAGCAGATAGGCTTCAAACTTGTCGTAGCCGGTGGTGCAGCGTTGCAGGAACTCAGTATCGTGCTTATTAAGCGCGACGAGCGTATGGGCGATGCCAAGCATCAGCGCCACGTCGGTGCCCATATGCGGCGCAATCCAGTCTGCATGCTCGCCAAAAAAATCCACGGTTTCGGAGCGCATCGGGTCGATGGCAATAATGGTTTTTCCGCTGTTTTTGAGCTGCTCAAAAAACTTCACGCCCTGCTCGTCGCTGGCGTTCCATGCAATTTTTAATGTATTTAGCGGATTAGCGCTCCACAGCACCACAACTTCGCTGTTCTCAAGCAGCAGCGGCCAGCTGGTCTGCTGCTGATAAACCTCACTGGAGCCGACGACATAGGGCATGATCACCTGCGCGGCGCCGGTAGAGTAGTCGCCTGAGTGCCCGGTGTAGCCGCCCGCCAGGCTCATGTAGCGCTGAAGCAGGGTGGAGGCTTTATGCAACACGCCGTTAGAGCGCCAGCCATAGGAACCGGCAAAAATCGCCGCCGGGCCGTAGCTCTCCCTGATGCGTTTATGCTGCCGGTGGATAAGTTCAAGGGCCTCATCCCAGCTGATGCGCACATACTCGTCCTTTCCTCGAATGCCCTGTGGGCTATCCGGGGAGACCAAAAATCCTTTTCGCGCCATCGGAAACGCCACTCGCGCTTTGCTGTGTACCTGGTCCGGAACAGCCGTTTGTAACGAGTTGAGGTGGCCGGTTTCCAGCGCTCCGCGCGAGCTATAAACCCGCTTGCCGTCGGTTTCAACCAGCATCGGCCCCCAGTGCGCGGCGGTGAGAATCTGTTTGCGTGAAGAAGATGAGTTTGCCAATTTGGGCTCCGCGTTTGCAGGTGGTGGGCTGCGCCCACGCATATTATTTACAACTATCAGAATACTTCCCGGAATTTTCTACACGATCCGCCGTCATAATCAATCGCCGATATCGTATACGGCCAAGGATTCATAAGGATTGAAGGAAAGAAGATGAAAAAACGCGTCATGATTATGGCTGCCGTGGTTTGCGGCACCTTAGCGGTTTCAGGCTGCACCACTAACCCTTACACCGGCGAAAGCCAGGCGGGCAAATCCGGCATCGGAGCAGGGATTGGTTCGCTGGTGGGTGCGGGAGTCGGCGTGCTCTCTTCGTCGAAAAAAGATCGCGGCAAAGGCGCTCTTATTGGCGCGGCGGCCGGTGCGGCACTGGGCGGCGGCGTGGGTTATTACATGGATGTGCAGGAGGCGAAACTGCGCGACAAAATGCGCGGAACCGGCGTCAGCGTGACCCGTAACGGCGACAATATCGTGCTGAATATGCCGAACAACGTTACCTTCGACAGCAGCAGCGCGACGCTGAAGCCCGCAGGCGCGAATACCCTGACCGGCGTTGCGATGGTGCTGAAAGAATATCCGAAAACGGCGGTAAACGTCGTGGGCTATACCGACAGCACCGGCAGCAACGAGCTGAACATGCGTCTTTCTCAGCAGCGTGCTGACGGCGTAGGCAGCGCGTTGATTACCCAGGGCGTGGACGCCAGCCGCGTTCGCACTTCCGGCGCTGGCCCGGCGAACCCTATCGCCAGCAACAGCACTGCCGAAGGCAAAGCGCAGAACCGCCGGGTAGAAATCACTCTTAGCCCTTTGGGTTAAATTGAATCCGGCGGTGGGCCTGGCAACAGCAAACCCGCCGCCGGGAGCCGCTACCCTGCTGGTATTTTTAGTAGTGGTAGCGGCAGGCTACGATAATCAGGCGATCTTCTTTAACGGTATAAACCAGCCGATGCTCTTCATCTACGCGGCGTGACCAGAAACCTGCCCAGTTAAATTTCAGCGGCTCAGGTTTGCCCAGGCCCTGAAACGGCGTTCGTTTGATATCTTTAATGAGATCGTTAATGCGCTTCACCCTTCTTTTATCGCTGGCCTGAAACCAGAGATAGTCCTCCCAGGCCTGACGGTGCCAGCAGAGGATCATTCGATAAGGTCTCGTTCTGTATACCGATCGTTATTGATATCTTCTATGGCCTGATTCAGACGCGCGGCGTTGGCCGGAGAACGCATCAGATAAGCCGTCTCCTCCAGAGAGTTATATTGCTCTTCACTAAGTAGCACGCAGTTGCCTCCATTCTGTCGGGTGATCAGGACTGGTGCCCGATCGTCTATTGCATTTTGCATGGTATCTGCCAGCTCCTGCCGAGCTTTACTGTAGGTGATTGTGCGCACGGAAACCCCCGGGATGTACAATATTTCCACCAGTATATAATCTATACAGATATTGTACAGCTTTGAGTACAATGCGCCGCCGTAAACACTCTATTCCTTCTCGACTTCCGATCACAGTCTTTGTTTTTAATTCAGGAACCAGGCTCGCAAACTATTGTGCTAAATCGCATTTATTTTCTGGAGATGCAGATATAAGCTGATAAAAAAACCGGCAACAGAGTGCCGGTTTTGTTGATGATAACGTCGCGTAAAAATTACTGCGGATAAGGCACCCAGTCGCCGCCGCTGAGCCGAACATACGGCTTATCCTGGTATTTCAGCACCACCGCCGTGGCGTTTTCAGAGACCGGCGCGGTTTGCGGCAGGTTGCCGGTTAACGCATTCCAGTCCACCTGGTCTGCCACGAAATTTTTGCCGTCAACCGAACGGGAAACCAGCTCCGAAATGGCCAGATAACTGCTCGGCTGGCTGATTTCGATAGCCTCTCCCTGATGCGGAGCCTTCATCCCAACAAATTTTACGCCTGCCGGAACGTGGGTGATGTCCGGGCTCGGGATGTCACGCAGGCCGGAGACCTGCATTTTATCGCCTTTCAGCGCCGCGCCGTGCTCTGGCACAATCACTACCATCACTTTGCGGTCCGACTTTTCAAGCTCGGTCAGGAACGAGTCCAGCTCGTCAAACAGCTTTTGCGCCCTGGCTTTATAGTCGGCGGTTTTGCTATTGCCCGGATAATGGTTGCCATCGTGCAGCGGCACCAGATTATAGAAGGTGGCGGTACGCGGGTTAGCGCCGTCGTTCTGTTCGCCCTGCAACCAACGATGTAGCACCGCCGTGTCGTCATAAATTTGTGAGCCATCGAAGGCGAGCAGCCCGCTCGGCAGCCCGCCCTGGTCCATCAGCGGAACCTGAACGCCGCCGTACTCACGGACTTCTTTCAGGAAATCACCGAACACGCCGTTATGATCCATTATCAGCTGCTGTTTAAAGCCCAGACGGGCAAGATCATCAAACAGATAGCACTGATTACCGGCAGGCTCGTAAAGCCCTTTATGAGAAGACTGGCCGCAGCTGGCACGCAGCAGGCGAATAGCCGCCGGGCCGCTGTAGGAGGTGGCCGAGTTAAAGTTTTTGAAAAGAATATCGAAGTGTTTCCACAGAGGGTGTGAATCCAGGCCGACCGCTTCAATGTCCGACCATGAAAGCGAGCAGATATTGATTATCAGCAGCTCAAAAGGCTGAGCGTCCGCGGGCAGCGCGTCCGGGAATTTGGTCTGCCGTTTGGCTTCGCCGGCATAAAAACTGTTCAGCCAGGCGGTAATGTTATCGCTGGTGGGAGGGGCGGTCTGTGCCGGAATGTCGCCGGGCACCGGAGCCGGAGCCGCACCGGAAGCTGCCGGTGCGCCGGTATTAACCGAAGCAGTAGTTTGTGCGGCGGAAGGCAGCAGGGAGATAGCTGGCCCGGCCACGGTTAACAGGTTAAGCCAAACCAGAATTGCGACCACAAATACCGTCACGCGCAGCCATTGTGAGACAAAAAGCCAGGCAACCAGCAGCACAAAGGCGGCACCTATCATCTGCCAGTTAATAAACCGGGTAACCAGGTCAACGAGATAGGCAAAGCTAAAACCGGCGACCTGCGATCCCTGGCTAATAATGCTGTCGGGGCCGGGCAGCCAGGTATCGTGCCAGAACAGCCCGATACCGATGGGCAGCGCTATCCAGTTACGCAGCTTGTGGAGGTTAATCGGCGGCAGCGGGAACAGTAAAAAGGCGAGAAAGACCAGGTTCGCCAGCGGGTGAAAATTGAGATAGCCGGTCCACAGCAGCCCAAATTTCAGCAGAAAGTAGTAGTTCCAGCCGCCCAGCCCGCGCCAGTATTGCCGGAAAGATGCGAGCTGTTTTGCCGTTTGAGCGTGATTAGTCATGTTGGTGGTCTGCCTTGACTGAAGCCCGGCGCAGCGTTCCGGCCGGTTTGACGTAGCGTGGTTTTAGAAACATTAACCGTACTGAATTGCTCAGC
This sequence comes from Cedecea davisae DSM 4568, assembly GCF_000412335.2. Lineage (GTDB taxonomy): Bacteria > Pseudomonadota > Gammaproteobacteria > Enterobacterales > Enterobacteriaceae > Cedecea > Cedecea davisae. The sequence continues at coordinate 4,545,278 of NZ_KE161030.1, read as the reverse complement.
CGGGGAAGCCAGCGGTGGGCGGTGTAGCCCAGCGGGATAAAGATAATCGCGCAAAGCACAACCAGCTGAATGATGTCGGTGATATTCATCATGATGTTTGCTCCCCGGAGGTATCATCAAGCAGGGTGATTGCGGTGGGCTGGCGGCGCCAGCCGTGGCCCTCGCGGCTTACCTGAGGCACGGCATTTTGGTTGAGGGTTGCGGCAAGAGGTTTAGCCCATTTTTCCGGGCGCATGGCCTGCATCTGTAACACCTCCGCGGCTATCTGGCCGTCTTCGTACCACACCATGCGGTTGGTGAAGATATCGTTAACCGGCAGCGGGAAGATATGGTTCAGGGCGGTATCGAGATCGTTAATACGGCAGAACGAAAGGAACAGCACCAGCCGGTTTTCGCCGAGCGTGACGATATCGCCCATGCGGTTTGGGCGGCACAGCGTAAGCGCCTGTTCAACGCGTAGCCCCGGTACCGGGCGCAGGGCAACCATTACGCCCTTACCGTCCTGGGGCAGCAGCGAGTTATTCATCAATGCCGCTATGCCGTTGCAGAACGTTTCCCAGGGCTGGTAGCCGCGCAGTTTTAACGGCTGCATCTGGTCGATGAGCACGCCAATTTCTTCCGGTACGTGGCGGGTAAATTTAACGCCCTGAATGCTTTCTATCATCGTCAGGCAGCGGGAGAGCGGCGCGTTCCACGGAATGATAAGCGTAGCCCCGCAGCCGAGCATCAGGCGTTCGTCCGTGGCGCGCAGGCTGGCATGATTTTCACGTACGATAAGCTTCAGCGCGCTACCTCGCTGGCGGCGCAGGGCGTGGATTTGCCGGGCAATGCTGTTTATTTGGCTGTTTTGCGTCAGGGAAAAAATGATTGTCGCCGCCTGGGCGCTTCTCGCCGCTTCAAACAGCTGCTCGTTATTTTCAAACAGCTGCCAGTTTTCGGACAGGGCGGGTGCGCCTTCCAGCACGGCAATATGGCTCATCACCCGCTTTTCATCGCTGCGGGGCTGAGGCGTATTTTCAACGTTTTCCACCACCTGCCAGCTTTGCTTATGCCACTGTACATCGAGCTGTTGATCGGCGGTCACCCCTTTTTCGTTGCACCAGAAGGCAACGTCATAGCGGTGAATGTCCGTTTGCGCCCGCAGGCTGGCAAGGCCGGACAGGCTGCGGTGTTCGTTAATTAATAACGAAAACTGTTTGTCGATATTATTTCCAACATTCACAAACAGCAGGCTGCAATTGTGGCGCTTTGTCCATCGCCCAATAGAATGAATCCAGCGAAGCAAAGAGGCGCTGGGTATATTTTCCCAGACATTATCTGAACTCAACAGGATAAATAAATAATTTTTCGGATTAACGCTACACATTAAATCCTGGGGCATGCAGTTTAGACCATTATAAGAATTTGGCATGGAAAAAAGATCAATTTTTTTGGGGCCGTGAAGTGCGTCCAGTTTTATTATCTTTTTGGGCTTTTCTCCCATCGTAATAACCGCAATGTTATCCTGCTCTTTTTGCTTTGAAATGGTTTGATTAATCAGGGTGATGGCGTCATCTCTGCGCCCCACATCAAGCCACCAGACTCCACCGGTCGGCATGTGGCTTAATTCGTCCCACAAAGATGTAATGCCAAGCGAGAATATGGGTTCCATGACTTTCACCTGGGTATAAATTTAGTATACATGTCAATTTACTAGCGCACGTTGAGAAATAAATCTACCCTTAAAAATAAATCTCACCCGCTTTAGTATTGTAAATCACACTGCATTTTCTGCATCTTTGTCTTTAATTGTTGATAACAATGATTTGCCTGAGGATGGTAGGGGTAATGTCCGAGAATGAAACTGATGATGTTCAGGAGGGTAAACTTGTGTATGCCTTCCAGAATGATTTTCTGGCGCTAAGCAAAGCTTTTTCGATACCTGAAATAGATTACACAGATATCTCTCAGCGAGAGCAACTGGCGGCGGCAATTAAGCGCTGGCCGCTGCTGGCGGAGTTAACGCAACAATAGGGAGTGTGCCTGATGGCGGTCATTGGGTTACAGGGGTTGCGCGGTGGAGTAGGAACCACCTCTATCACTGCGGCGCTGGGCTGGTCATTGCAGCAGCTTGGGGAGACGGTGCTGGTGATTGATACCTCGCCGGATAACCTGCTGCGCCTGTTTTTTAATATTGATTTCGCCAACCCTCAGGGCTGGGCGCGCGCCATGCTGGATAATCAGGACTGGCGTAAAAGCGCGTGGCGCTATACCAGCCATCTGGACGTGCTGCCGTTTGGCAAGCTTAGTCCGGCGGAGCGTGAGACCTTCTCCTCGGTAGAAACCGCATTGGGCCAGTTCAGCCATTACCTTGCCGACCTGAAAGAAAGCCAGCGCTACCGGTGGATTCTGGTAGACCTGCCGCACGGGTTTGAAGCCCTGACGCGCCAGCTGCTTAGCGAAACGGACAGCGTGCTGACGGTAGCCAAGCCTGACTCCAACTGCCATACCCGTTTACACCAGCAAGCCCTGCCTCAGGGCGCGCATTTGCTGGTGAACTATTTGCTGGTCGCCAGCCAGCTCCAGGACGATATCTATCAACTCTGGCTGCAAAGCCAGCGCGCGATGATCCCGATTATTCTTCACCGCGATGAGGCGATGGCCGAAAGCGCGGCGGTGAAACAGCCTCTGGGGGAATACCGCCCGGACTCGCTCATCGCCGAAGAGATGATGACGCTCGCCAACTGGTGCCTGCTGAATCTGCCTGGGAAGGATATATGAGCAGCATAGCGTCGTGGCTGTTGCTCCCCGCTGCCAGCCAGCGGCTGGGGGAACGCTATCTCACTTTTCGCCGCAACGGCGCTCCTCCGTTTAGCGCCGCGCTTGGCTGCCTGTGGCTGATTGTGGCCTGGTGCCTGTTGCCGCTGGAGGGAGAGCGCTGGAGCCGCGTCCGCGACGAACACCACAGGCTTTATCCCCACATCAACCCCAATAAACCGCGCCCGCTGGACTTCCTGCGCTACGGTATTCAAAGCGCCTGGCTGCTGCTGTTTTCTCAGCGGCGGATTGGGCGCCCACGCCTGCGCTCATTCGGCCGTATGCAGGCATGGCGCGAGAGCTGGCACGGCTGGCTTGATAAACTCCCGGAAAGCTTTAGCCAGAAGACTCAGCACCTCGAAGATGAGAAAGAGCTGGGGCATATCAGCGATACCGCCCGACGCATTATTCTCGGCGTTATCGTCGTGTTCTCCTCCGTTCTGGCGCTGTTGTGTATTACCCAGCCGTTTAACCCGCTGGCGCAATTTATCTTCCTGATGCTGCTGTGGGGCGTGGCCCTGCTGGTGCGTCGCCTGCCGGGGCGCTTCTCTGCCCTGATGCTGATAGTGCTGTCGCTCACCGTCTCCTGTCGCTACATCTGGTGGCGCTACACCTCGACCCTGAACTGGAACGATCCTGTCAGCCTGGTGTTTGGCCTTGTCCTGCTGTTCGCCGAAACCTATGCCTGGCTGGTGCTGGTGATGGGCTATTTCCAGGTTGTCTGGCCGCTTAACCGCCAGCCCGTGCCGATGCCGAAAGATATCAACACCTGGCCGGTGGTGGATATCTTTGTCCCGACCTATAACGAAGACTTGCACGTCGTGAAGGGCACGATTTATGCCTCGATGGGTATCGACTGGCCGAAGGACAAGCTCAATATCTGGATCCTGGACGACGGCGGTCGGGACGAGTTTAAGCAGTTTGCCGATATGGTCGGGGTGAACTACATCGCCCGTACCACTCATGAACATGCTAAAGCCGGGAATATTAATAACGCCCTGAAGCACGCCAAAGGCGACTTTGTGGCGATTTTTGACTGCGACCATGTGCCGACACGCTCGTTCCTGCAACTGACCATGGGCTGGTTCTTCAAAGAGAAACAGCTGGCGATGATGCAGACCCCGCACCACTTCTTCTCCCCGGATCCGTTTGAACGCAACCTCGGGCGTTTTCGCAAAACGCCTAATGAAGGCACGCTGTTTTATGGCCTGGTGCAGGACGGAAATGATATGTGGGACGCCACCTTCTTCTGCGGCTCCTGCGCCGTTATACGCCGCGGGCCGCTGGATGAAATTGGTGGGATTGCGGTCGAAACGGTTACCGAAGATGCCCACACTTCTCTGCGCCTGCATCGCCGGGGTTATACCTCTGCCTATCTGCGCATCCCGCAGGCGGCGGGCCTGGCGACGGAAAGCCTCTCGGCGCATATTGGGCAGCGTATTCGCTGGGCGCGGGGCATGACGCAAATCTTCCGCCTGGATAATCCGTTCTTCGGCAAAGGGCTGAAGTTCGCCCAGCGGCTCTGCTACGCCAACGCCATGTTCCATTTCCTCTCCGGGGTGCCGCGGCTCATCTTCCTGACCGCACCTCTGGCGTTTCTGCTGTTCCACGCCTACATCATTTATGCCCCGGCGATCATGATTGCCCTGTTTGTGCTGCCGCACATGATCCACGCCAGCCTGACCAACTCGAAAATTCAGGGCAAATACCGCCATTCTTTCTGGAGTGAAATCTACGAAACGGTGCTGGCGTGGTACATCGCCCAGCCGACCCTGGTGGCGCTGTTTAACCCGCATAAAGGCAAGTTCAACGTTACCGCAAAAGGCGGTCTGGTCGAGAACGAGTATGTGGATTGGGTCATCACCAGGCCGTATCTGATGCTGGTTCTGATAAACCTGCTCGGCGTGGTTGTGGGCGCGTGGCGTTTCTTCTACGGCCCTGAAAATGAAGCGCTAACGGTGGTCGTCAGCCTGCTGTGGGTGTTCTACAACCTGATAATCCTTGGCGGCGCGGTGGCGGTTTCAGTTGAGAGCAAGCAGGTCAGGCGGGCGCACCGCGTTGAAATAGCCATGCCTGCGGCGCTTGCCCGTGAAGACGGGCACCTGTTCCCGTGTACGGTTCATGACTACTCCGACGGCGGCGTGGGGATCAAAATTCATGGGCCTGCTCAGGTGCTGGAAGGGCAGAAGATCAACCTGCTGCTGAAGCGTGGCGCGCAGGAATATTTCTTCCCGGCGCAGGTGGTCCGCGTGTTTGGGGATGAAGTCGGCCTGCAGCTGGCTCAGATGACGACCCGGCAACATATTGATTTTATCCAGTGTACTTTTGCCAGGGCCGATACATGGGCGCTGTGGCAGGACAGTTTCCCCGAGGATAAGCCGCTGGAAAGCCTGCTGGATATTCTCAAACTTGGCTTCCGGGGCTACCGCCATCTGGCGGAGTTTGCCCCGCCGTCTTTGAAATTTATTTTCCACGCCATCACCGCGCTGGTGGACTGGGTTGTGTCATTTATTCCGCACAACCCGGTCGCTAAACCGGCAAAAACTGCAATGGCCTAACTTTGATGAAAACGCGATGAAAAGAAAAATATCCTGGTTTTGCGCAGCGGCGGTAGGCATGAGCGCCCTGCCTGTTACAGCGGTGAATGCGGCTGATGCGACGCCGACCCCAACGGTGCCGACGGTGGCTACGGCAAACCAGGCGGCGGTGACGCCTGCGCCTGCTCAGACGGAGGCGCTAATACCGGCTACTCCGCCGGATGCTGCGGCTCAGGTGGGGCAAGTGCTGCCGGGCGTGACCGGAGCAAATGCGCCGATCGTCGCCGAAAACATCCCTTCGCGCGATGTAAAACTGAATTTCGCACAAATCGCGCCGCCGCCGGGAAGTATGGTGCTACGCGGCGTCAACCCGACCGGCTCGGTCGAGTTCGGCATGCGCAGCGATGAGGTGGTGTCCAAAGCCCTTCTGAACCTTGAGTACACGCCTTCTCCGGCGCTGCTGCCCGTGCAGTCGCAGCTGAAGGTTTATCTTAACGACGAGCTGATGGGCGTTCTGCCTGTGACCAAAGAGCAACTGGGCAAGAAAACTTTCGCCCAGGTGCCGATTAACCCGCTCTACATCACCGACTTTAACCGCGTGCGGCTGGAGTTTGTCGGTCATTATCGCGATATCTGTGAAAACCCGGCCAGCACCACATTGTGGATGGACGTCGGGCGCAGCAGCTCTCTGGCGCTGACCTACCAGCGGCTGGAGGTGCAAAACGATCTGTCGCACTTCCCGATACCCTTCTTTGACCCGCGCGACGACCGCCCGCTGACCCTGCCTTTTGTTTTCGCCGCCAGCCCGGATATAGAGCAGCAGCGTGCCGCCGGGATTGTGGCCTCATGGTTTGGCTCCCGCACCGCCTGGCGGGGCCAGAGCTTCCCGGTATTGTATAACCAGCTGCCGGACAGCAACGGCATCGTGTTTGCCACCAACGACAAGCGGCCCGACTTCCTGCGTGACCACCCGCCGGTGAAAGCGCCAACCGTTGAAATGATTAACCATCCGGGCAACCCGTATATCAAGTTGCTGGTGGTCTTTGGCCGCGATGATAAGGACCTGATCCAGGCGGCCAAAGGTATCGCTCAAGGGAATATTCTGTTCCGGAGCAGCAGCGTCACCGTTGACGACGTGAAGCCGCTGCTGCCGCGCCAGCCATACGACGCGCCAAACTGGGTACGAACCGACCGGCCTATTACCCTCGGTGAGCTAAAAACCTACCAGGAGCAGCTTCAGTCCAGCGGGCTTGAACCTGCCGCTATTAACATCACGATGAATCTGCCGCCGGATCTCTATCTGCTGCGCAGCAACGGTATCGATCTGAACCTGAAATATCGCTATACCGCACCGGCGATGAAGGACAGCTCGCGCATGGACATCAGCCTGAACAACCAGTTCCTGCAATCGTTCAACCTGACGCCGAACGAAGAAAATAACAAGCTGCTGCTGCGCCTGCCGGTGTTACAGGGGCTGCTGGACGGCAAAACCGATGTGGCGATCCCGGCTTTGCGCCTGGGTGCCGCCAATCAGCTGCGCTTTGACTTCTCGTACATGAACCCGATGCCGGGTGGCTCAATTGAGAACTGTATTACCTTCCAGCCGGTGCAGAACCACGTTGTGGTTGAGGACGAGTCGACCATCGATTTCTCCAACTACCACCACTTTATCGCGATGCCGGACCTGCGCTCGTTTGCTAATGCGGGCTTCCCGTTCAGCCGCATGGCCGATCTGTCTCAAACTATCGTGGTCGTAGGCAAAACGCCTGAACCGGCGCAGATGACCGCCCTGCTGGATACGCTCGGCACCCTTGGCTCCCAGACCGGGCTTCCGGCGCTGAATGTCGATTTGACCGATGACGGCAGCGCTATTCAGGGCAAAGATGCCGATATCATGATAATCGGCTCTATTCCGCCGGGCCTGAAGGATGATAAACGCATCGATCTGCTGGTCGAGGCGGCGCAGAGCTGGGTGAAAACGCCGGTTCGCCAGTCGCCTCTGCTGAGTGCGGTTTCTGACCCGAACGATCGCGTGGCCGATATACAGACCACGGTATCCTCCGCCGGCCCGATGGCCGCTATTGTTGGATTCCAGTCACCGTATAACGACCAGCGCAGCGTTCTTGCTCTGCTGGCTGATAGCCCGCGTGGTTATGAGTTGTTGAACGGCGCGTTAAATGACAGCGGTAAGCGAGCGGCAATTTCGGGCTCGGTTGCGGTGATCCGCGAGTCCGGGGTGAATAGCCTTCGTGTAGGTGATATTTACTATGTCGGCCATTTGCCGTGGTTCGAGCGTATCTGGTACGCGCTGTCTAACCACCCGGTTCTGCTGGCGATTTTCGCGGCAATAAGCGTGGTGCTGCTGGCCTGGGTGCTGTGGCGAGTGCTGCGTATTCTTAGCCGCCGCCGTATCGACCCGGAAGACGAGTAATTGCCATGAGATTAAGGTCTGCGCTGCTAATGGCCGGGCTGATGTTGATAGCCGTCAGCGGGCGGGCGGCCTGTAACTGGCCCGCCTGGGAACAGTTCAGGCAGAACTATATCAGTGACCAGGGAAGGGTTATCGACCCGAGCGACGAGCGCAAAATCACCACCTCCGAGGGGCAAAGCTATGCGCTGTTTTTTGCCCTGGTCGCCAACGATCCTGACATGTTCGACAGGCTATTGCGCTGGACCGAGAACAACCTCGCAGAAGGGGCGCTGAAAGCCCATCTTCCCGCCTGGCTGTGGGGAAAGAATGAAAAGGGTGAATGGACGGTGCTGGACAGCAACTCTGCCTCGGATGCCGATATGTGGATAGTCTGGAGCCTGCTGGAGGCCGGAAGGCTGTGGAAAAAGCCCGATTATATCCGCCTCGGCGAGCAGTTGCTCAAACGCGTCGCCAAAGAGGAAGTGGTCAAAATCCCGGGGCTCGGTTTTACGCTGTTGCCCGGTAAAGTCGGCTTTAATCATGCCCCTGCATGGCGGCTGAACCCAAGCTACCTTCCGCCGCAGGTGTTGCAACGCGTTGTTCGCTATGAAGGGCCATGGCCCGCCATGAGAGCCGCAAACCAGCGTTTGCTTCTGGAAACGGCCCCCAAAGGCTTTTCGCCAGACTGGGCCAGCTGGCAACAGGGTAAAGGCTGGCAGTTTAATGAAGATGACAGCCGCTACGGCAGCTATAACGCTATTCGCGTGTATCTCTGGGTCGGCATGATGGCCGATAACGATCCGCACAAGGCACTGCTGCTCAAACGGTTCCAGCCGATGGCCGACCTTACGACGAGGCAGGGCGTGCCGCCGGAAAAAGTTGATGTGCAAAGCGGCATTGCCCGGGGCAACGGGCCGGTTGGGTTCTCTGCCGCCATGCTGCCCTTTTTACAGGACGGCAATGCGCGTGAGGTCCAGCGCCAGCGGGTAAACGATAACTTTCCGCAGGCGGATGCCTACTACAGCTTCGTCTTAACGCTCTTTGGTCAGGGATGGGATCAAAAACGTTTTCGCTTTAATTCTCTGGGTGAATTACTCCCAGGCTGGGGGCAGGTATGCGCAGGTTCTCATTAAGTTTTGTCGCCCTCTCGCTGGGCATAGCGCTGACACCGGCGGCCCAGGCCGCGTTGACGCCTCAGCAGCAGCTACTTGAGCAGGTGCGGCTTGGCGAGGCCAGCAAGCGCGAAGATATTGTGCGCCAGTCGCTTTACCGGCTGGAGCTGATGGCGCCTGACGACCCGGACGTTATTGCCGCCCGTATGCGCTACCTGCTGCGCCAGGGTGACAACGCCGGAGCGAAAAAACTGCTCGACCGGCTGGCAAAGCAGGCGCCGGACTCCGACGAATACAAACAGTCGCAAACCACCATGATGCTGACCGGTGCAGAAGGCCGCCAGCAGCTACAGCAGGCGCGTTTGCTGGCGACCAGCGGGCATACCGATGAAGCTATCGCGGCTTACGAAAAGTTGTTTAACGGCAACCCTCCGGCTGGCGACCTGGCGATTGAATACTGGACGCTGATGGCCAGGCGGCCCGGCGGCGTTAATCAGGCCATTGATAAGTTAAAAGCGCTGGATGCGGCAGCGCCGGGCAACGCCGAGCTTCGGGGAAGCCTTGCGCGGCTGATGTTTGCCAACGGCCGCAGCGCCGAGGCGTATCAAATTCTGGAGCAGATGGCGAAGTCTGATATCAGCCGTGAAGATGCCGCGACGCTTTGGTACAACCAAATAGACAGCCTTCCCGCAGGGCCGATAAGCGTTGCCGCCCTGCAGCGCTTCCTGACCGTTTTTAGCGATGGAGATACGGTGACCACCGCCCGTGCGCGGCTCGAGCAGCAGGAAAAACAGCTGGCTGACCCTGCATTCCGCGCCCGCGCCCAGGGGCTGGCGGGGGTAAGCAGCGGCGGTGGGAGTAAAACTATCGGGCAGCTGAAAGAGGCGTTAAGTGCTAAGCAAAACGACAGCGAGGTTGTGGGCGCGCTCGGGCAGGCTTATTCCCAGCAGGGCAACCGCGCCCTGGCGGTACAGCAGTTCCAGAAAGCCATTCAGATGGACCCTGACAGCGACAATCGCGGCAAGTGGGACAGCCTGCTAAAAACCAACCGTTACTGGCTGCTTATCGAGCAGGGGGACGCCCTGCTGAAGGCTAATAATCCTGATGCAGCACGCCTCAAATACCAGCAGGCGCAGTCGGTTGATAACACCGACAGCTATGCGGTGCTGGGCTTTGGCGATGTGGCCGTCGCCAAAAAAGATGACGCCAGCGCCGAACGCTATTACCAGCAGGCTCTGCGGATGGATCGCGGCAACAGCAACGCGGTTCGCGGTCTGGCTAATGTCTACCGCCGCCAGTCCCCGGAGCGGGCTACGGCCTATATTCAAAGCCTGTCGGCCAGCCAGCGCCGCAGTATCGATGATATTGAGCGCAGTATTACGGGCGAGCGCCTTGAACAGCAGGCCAGCGCGCTGGAAAGCCAGGGGCAGTGGGCGAGGGCCGCGCAGGTGCAGCGTCAGCGTTTGCAAATGGATCCGGACAGCGTGTGGATAACTTATCGCCTGGCAAACGATCTTTATTCTGCGGGGCAGCATAGCGAGGCCGATGGCCTGATGCGCGGGCTTGCTCAGCGTAAGCCGGACGATCCTGAACAGGTTTATGCCTACGGGCTTTATCTGTCCGGAAATGATAATGATGCGGCGGCGCTCAGCCATCTCGATACGCTGCCAAAAGCGCAGTGGAACGACAATATCCAGGAGCTGGCGAGCCGGTTGCGGTTCAACGAGGTGATGCAAACGGCGAATCGCCTGCGGGATGGCGGCAAAGAGCCAGAAGCTATCGCGTTGCTACGCCAGCAGCCGGTTTCCGACCGCGTAGACCTGACTCTGGCAGACTGGGCAGCAGAGCGCGGTGACCGCGCTGAGGCTAAAAATCAGTATCAAAAAGTGTTGCAGCGCTCTCCGGCAAACGATGATGCCCTGCTCGGGCTAACCGAGGTGCTGATTGCCAATGGCGATAATGTTCAGGCCCGTGCGCAGCTGGCGAAACTGGAGCAGGTTCCGACGGCAGAAGCACCGACAATCAATACCCAACGGCGGGCAGCCAACGCGTGGGCCGCGCTTGGCGACAATAGCAGGGCTGAAAAAACCTTTGCGCCTATTCTGGCAAGTGCTAAACGGCAGCCGCCTTCCATGGAAAGTGCGCTGGTGATGCGTGATGCCGCAGGCTTCCAGGCCGCGAACGGCCAGCCACAGCAGGCGCTGGAAACCTATAAAGATGCGATGGTTGCATCGGGCGTTACCGACAAACGCCCGACGGATAACGACAGTTTTACCCGCCTGACCCGCAACGATGAGAAAGACGACTGGCTGAAGCGCGGGGTGCGTAGCGATGCCGCTGACCTTTATCGTCAGCAAGATGTGAACGTTACCCTCGACCATGAATACTGGGGATCCAGCGGTACGCCGGGCTACTCTGACCTGAAAGCACATACTACGATGCTGGAAGTTGATGCTCCGCTAAGCGACGGGCGAATGTGGTTCCGTACCGATATGGTAAACATGGATGCCGGGTCGTTTAAAGATGGCGGCGCGGGCTACCATGAGCGCTGGGGGACCTGTAACGAACATACCTGCCACGGTAACACCAACCAGAGCGCCAACGGCGCAAGCCTGGCGGTGGGCTGGAAAAATAACACCTGGCAAACGGATATCGGCACTACGCCGCTAGGTTTTGACGTTGTTGATGTTGTCGGCGGCATTAGCTACAGCAACGATCTCGGCCCGTTTGGCTACACCGTTAATGCTCACCGGCGGCCCATCTCCAGCTCGCTGCTCTCTTTCGGCGGGCAGCGCGATCCGAATACCAATACCGTATGGGGCGGCGTGCGTGCCACGGGGGGCGGGCTTAGCCTCAGCTACGATAAAGGTGAAGCGAACGGCGTGTGGTCGAGCCTGAGCGCGGACTCGCTGACCGGTAAAAACGTTGCCGATAACTGGCGTGTACGCTGGATGACGGGTTATTACTACAAGCTTATCAATGAGAATAACCAGCGCCTGACCGTTGGCCTCACCAATATGGTCTGGCACTACGAAAAAGATCTCAGCGACTATTTCCTCGGCCAGGGCGGCTATTACAGTCCGCAAAAATACCTCTCGTTTGCCGTGCCGGTAATTTGGCGCAAGCGTACGGAGAACTGGTCCTGGGAGTTGGGCGCTTCCGGCTCGTGGTCTTATTCCCACAGTAATGCGGGCCGACGCTACCCTCTCCCTGATTTAGTGCCGAACGATCTAAGTCCTTTGCCCAGAGGCAACCCCGTGGGCTACCCGGATCGCAACGAGCCTTTCGCCGCCAGCAGCAGCAACGGCTTTGGCTACACCGCCAGGGCGCTGGTGGAGCGCCGTATCAGCTCGCACTGGTCAATCGGTGCCGGGTTTGATATTCAACAGGCCAAGGATTACACCCCAAGCCATGCGCTGATTTTTGTTCGCTATTCAATGGGGGGATGGCAGGGTGATATGGATATGCCGCCGCAGCCGCTGGTGCCTTATGCGGACTTCTGATTAACGGCTTATGAAGGTGGCGGGATTGCTCTTGTCGCCTGCTAATTCGGACGAAACTCAGCCGGTTTTGCCGGTAAAAGCAGAATTACCCGATTATCCTGCCGCCAGGATTAAAACCTGTGACAATGCAGTATACTCTGCGGGCATAAGAATATCCTGATGCCGGGCGTGGCGTGGGTTAAGCAATATCGGAGAGTCAGCTTGCGAGTCAGTCGTTCCTTAACGATAAAACAGATGGCTATGGTGTCGGCCGTGGCCCTGGTCTTTATTTTCATTTTTATCGTCATTCAGCTGTTCCATTTCGTTCAGCAAAGTCGGTACGACACCGCCATGCAGATGGAGAAAATCGCCCACTCCGTGCGTCTTCCGCTGTCCGACGCAATCCTGCGTGCCGATATTCCGCAGGCCGAAGCCATCCTGCATCAAATTCAGCCTTCGGGCATTATCAGCCGGGCGGACGTGGTGCTGCCGAATCAGTTCCAGGCGCTGCGCCTGAGCTTTATACCGGAGCACCAAATCCCGATGCTTATCGCCCGGGTGTTTGAGCTGCCGGTGCAGATATCCCTGCCGCTCTATTCGCTTGAACGACCGGCTAACCCGCAGCCGCTGGCCTACCTGGTGTTACAGGCCGATTCCTGGCGCATGTATCGCATCATCATCAGCACTATCTCCACGCTGTTAACCACCTATTTGCTGCTGGCGCTGATCCTCACCGTGGCGATTAGCTGGTGTATTAACCGGCTGGTTGTGCACCCAATCCGTAAAATTAGCCGCGAGCTTGATGGGCTTAACCCTCAGCAGGCAGGGGAGCACCAGCTGGCGCTGCCGCCGCTGCACCATGACGATGAAATCGGCATGCTGGTGCGCAGCTATAACCGCAACCAGCAGATAACCCAGCGTTTGCAGGAGCAGATGAACACCCTCAGCACCCGCAACCCGCTGACCGACCTGCCGAATAAAGCGCTGCTGATGGCGCTGCTTGAACAGATGGTGGCGAATGAAAAGCACGGAGCGCTGATGCTTATCGCCAGCGAGACGTTGCAGGATGCTGCCGGGGTGCTCAATGAAGAGCAGCGGGAAATGCTGCTGCTGACGCTGGTGGAGAAAATTAAGGCAGTATTGCCCGCCCATACCGTGCTGGCCCAGTTAAGCAGCAATGATTTTGCGCTACTGGCTTACGGCACCAGCGACCCGTGGTACGCCATGACGCTGGCACAGCAGGTTATGGAGACGCTGAACGAGCGGTTGCCGGTACAGGCCATTCAGCTTAAGCCGACTGCCAGCATCGGCATCGCGATGTTTAAAGCGGGCCTCAGCGCCGAGCAGCTATACCGCCGTGCCGCATCGGCAACGCTGTCGGCCCGCCGCCACGGTAAAAACCAGATCCAGTTCTTTGACCCGGAGCAGATGGAAAAAGCCCAGCGCCGCCTGACCGAAGAACACGACATTCTTAACGCGCTGGAAAAGCATAACTTTGCCGTCTGGCTCCAGCCGCAGGTAGATATGCGGGACGGCTCGGTCGTCAGCGCGGAAGTGCTGCTCCGCCAGCGCCAGCCCGATGGAAGCTGGAGCCTGCCGGACGGGCTTATCGAGCGTATTGAGGCCTGCGGCCTGATGATTACCGTCGGCAGTTGGATTCTTGAGGAGTCGTGCCGCACGCTGGCGGCCTGGCAAAGCCGCGGCATCACGCTGCCGCTGTCAGTCAATCTTTCGGCGCTACAATTGCTGCACGAAGAGATGGTGCCTTCGCTGCTGGAGTTGCTCAGCCGCTACCGTATTCAGCCGGGTACGTTGATTCTTGAAGTGACGGAAAGCCGCCGCATAGACGACCCTCAGGCGGCGGTGAATATCCTGCGGCCGCTGCGCCAGGCCGGGGTGCGTATTGCCCTGGACGACTTCGGCATGGGCTACGCCAGCCTGCGCCATCTGCACCATATGAAAGCGCTGCCGATAGACGTGCTGAAAATTGATAAAAGCTTTGTTGATGGGCTGCCTGAGGACAATGCGATGGTCGGCGTGATTATCGCCATGGCTAAAGCGCTGGAGCTGAAAGTGGTTGCCGAAGGCGTGGAGCAAGCCGCCCAGCGCGACTGGCTACTGGAGCACGGCGTGACCCTTGCCCAGGGTTACCTGTTTGCTAAAGCCCGCACGCTTGAACAGTTTGAAAACGAGTTCCTGGCCGCCTGATTGTAAAAACAATAGTTACAAATGTTACGAGCTGTAGCGGTTCAGCTCAAATTTTTAACAACTCCGTTAACAAATTAGATCGAGGCCACTTCTGCGTTTTTTTTGGGGTGATATGTTGAGTGCCGCAGTACGACCGGTTCCGAATACGGCGCTGCGGTTACTCTCCGTTCAAGGATACTCTAATGAAAACCTCACTCTTCAAAAGCCTTTATTTTCAGGTTCTGACCGCGATTGCTATCGGCATTCTGCTCGGTCACTTTTACCCGGAATTGGGTGCCCAAATGAAACCGTTTGGCGATGCGTTCGTCAAACTGATCAAAATGATTATTGCGCCCGTCATCTTCTGTACCGTGGTGACCGGGATTGCTGGCATGGAAAGCATGAAGGCCGTTGGCCGCACCGGCGCGGTTGCGCTGCTCTACTTTGAAATTGTCAGCACTATCGCTCTGATTATCGGCCTGGTGGTGGTTAACGTGCTGCAGCCTGGCGCGGGTATGAACGTAGATCCCGCAACGCTGGATGCTAAAGCCGTGGCGGTTTACGCCGAGCAGGCTCAGCAGCAGGGCGTGATTGCCTTCCTGTTAGACGTTATCCCCGGCAGCGTTATCGGCGCTTTCGCCAGCGGGAATATCCTGCAAGTCCTGCTGTTCGCGGTGCTGTTTGGCTTCGCTTTGCATCGCCTGGGCCACAAAGGCCAGATTATCTTCAACGTCATCGAAAGCTTCTCTCAGGTCATTTTCGGTATTATCAACATGATTATGCGCCTGGCCCCTATCGGCGCATTCGGCGCGATGGCATTCACCATCGGCAAATACGGCGTTGGCTCCCTGGTGCAGCTGGGCCAGCTGATTATCTGCTTCTATATCACCTGTATTCTGTTTGTGGTTCTGGTTCTGGGTTCGATTGCCCGTGCCACCGGCTTTAGCATCTTCAAATTTATTCGCTACATCAAAGAAGAACTGCTGATCGTGCTCGGGACTTCTTCCTCCGAGTCCGTACTGCCGCGCATGCTCGACAAAATGGAAAAACTCGGCTGTCGTAAATCGGTTGTGGGGCTGGTTATTCCGACCGGTTACTCTTTTAACCTCGACGGCACCTCGATTTACCTGACCATGGCCGCGGTATTTATTGCCCAGGCGACCAACAGCCATATGGATATCTTCCATCAGATAACGCTCCTCGTGGTGCTGCTGCTCTCCTCTAAAGGGGCGGCAGGGGTGACCGGAAGCGGCTTTATCGTGCTGGCGGCAACCATTTCTGCGGTAGGGCATTTGCCTGTCGCGGGGCTGGCGCTGATCCTCGGTATTGACCGTTTTATGTCCGAAGCACGCGCCCTGACCAACCTGGTCGGCAACGGCGTGGCAACCGTAGTGGTAGCCAAATGGGTGAAGCAGCTTGATGAGAAACAGCTTAAAGAGCAGCTGGATAACCCACAATCCGACAAAAAAGTGACCGAAGTCACCCACTAATCCGACCAATTGCCCGCAGCGACTTGCCCTCGCTGCGGGCAACTCTGCATAATTACCCCTAATACCCGTCATACTTCAAGTTGCAGGGATGTTGGCCGCACTCCCTCATCTCAGTCACTTACTCAAGTAAGCTTCTGAGGACCCACTCCTTTGTCGCCTACCTGCAACTCGAATTATTTAGGGTTTTAATTGTCTATTTTTCACTTTCAAAAGTGACGTTTCCGCAGAAGTGCGGTCAAACGGATTGGTGAAATGTCACTGATGTCGGTCTGCGGACGTCGAATGCCGCGCCGATGTGCTACTTTTAACCAGGATTGTTTTTAGGGGTTCACATGCAGGGCACCAAGATTCGACTTTTAGCCGGAGGCTTGCTGTTAGTTGCGGCCGCCGGTAACGTGCAGGCAGAAGCGCTCCAGCCAGATCCGGCCTGGCAACAAGGAACGCTGGCAAACGGCTTCCAGTGGCAGGTATTAGCCACTCCCCAGCGCCCGAGCGATCGAGTAGAAATTCGCCTGATGGTGAATACCGGTTCGCTTACCGAAACCGCTCAGCAAAGCGGCTACAGCCACTTTTTACCGCGTATGGTGTTGACGCAGACCGGCGGTCTGCCAACAAGCCAGGCGCGTTCGCTATGGCAGCAGAGCAGTGACCCTGAGCGTCCGCTGCCCCCGGCAATTGTCTCTTATGACTTCACGCTGTTTAATCTCAGCCTGCCTAACAACCGCAATGACCTTCTGAAAGAAGCGTTGGCGTTTCTGGCAACCAATACCGGCACGTTAAACGTCGACTCCGATACAGTCGCCGCCGCGCTGCGCGCCCCGGATATGGTTGCAACCTGGCCGATGAACACCAAAGACAGCTGGTGGCGCTACCGTCTTAAAGGCTCCACGCTGTTGGGCCACGACCCTGCGGAAGACCTCAAGCGCCCGGTTGATGCCGCGCAGCTGAAAGCGTTTTACGACAAGTGGTACACCCCGGATGCGATGACGCTTATCGTGGTGGGCAACGTGGACAGCCGCAACGTTGCGGAGCAAATCAATAAAACCTTCGGCGAGCTGAAGGGGAAGCGTGAAACGCCTGCTCCGGTGGCAACGCTTTCTCCGCTGAAGCCTGAGCCGGTCAGCATGATGACCGGCAGCGTGCGTCAGGACAGGCTTTCTCTGATGTGGGACAACCAGTGGCAGCCGATTCGTGACTCTGCCGCGCTGCTGCGCTACTGGCGTGCCGACCTGGCTCGTGAGGCGCTGTTCTGGAACGTTCAGCAGAACCTCAGCAGCAAAAACGGCGGCAAAGATATTAATCTGAGCTTCGACTGCCGCGTGCTTTACCAGCGCGCCCAGTGCGGGATTAACATTGAGTCACCAAACGACAAGCTGAACAGCAGCCTGACCTCCGTGGGGCGTGAGCTGCTGAGAGTGCGGGATAAAGGCCTGTCGCAGGAAGAGTTTGATGCGCTGATTGCCCAGAAGAAAAATGAGCTGACCAAGCTGTTTGCGACCTACGCCCGCACCGATACCGATGTGCTTATCAGCCAGCGTATGCGCTCATTGCAGAATCAGGTTGTGGACATCGCGCCGGAGCAGTATCAGAAGTTGCGCCAGGACTTCCTGGACAGCCTGACCGTGCCGATGATTAATCAGGATCTGCGCCAGCAGCTTTCCCAGGAGATGGCTCTGGTTCTGCTGCAGCCGAAGGGTGAGCCCGAGTACAACATGAAGGATTTGCAGGAAACGTGGGAGAAGGTGATGGTTCCGGCAGCCGCGCCGCCCGTGACCGACGATCCTAAGCAGGATGTTTCGGATATTCCTCCGGCTTCTTAACGCGGGAACGGCCCTTCACTCCGGCCCTCTCCCCAAAAGGAGAGGGTCAACTCAGGCAGGCATGGCTTCCTGCGGGATAATCGCCCCGCGATACTGAATCACCGTACTTGCCGTCAGATGGCCGCGCCTTGCGGCCTCTTTCGCGCTGCCACCGCTCAGGCGCACCGCCAGATAGCCTGCGCTGAAGGAATCTCCCGCCGCCGTAGTATCAATGACTTTTTCTTTCGCCAGCTTTACCGCCGGGATCTCCAGCACCGCTTCGCCCTTAACCGCAACCAGGCAAGAGTCTGCCCCGCGCTTAATAACCACTTCGCTCACCCCTGCTGCCTGGGTTCGCTGGATAACGTCGCTGGCCGGGCTGGTGCCCCAAAGCGCGTCTTCATCGTCCAGCGTCAGGAACGCGATGTCGGTGCAGGCCAGCATTTGCCGATAGACGCTCTGCGTCTCTTCCCGGCTGGCCCATAAACGCGGGCGATAGTTGTTATCAAAAATCACCTTACAGCCGCTGGCCCGCGCCTGTTTCAGCAACGCCATCAGCCTGATTCGGCTGGCTTCGTTGAGAATGGCGAGGCTGATGCCGCTCAGGTAGAGATAGTCGAACCGCGCCAGCTCGGCGCAAACCTCTGCTGAGCGTTCGCTCTCCAGCCAGAAACGGGCGGCGGCCTCGTTACGCCAGTAGTAAAAAGTACGCTCTCCGCTGGCGTCGGTTTCGATGTAATAAAGCCCCGGCAGCCGGTGCTCCAGGCGCTGGATAAGCCCGGTATGCAGCCCTTCCCGGGACCACGCCTCAAGCATTTGCCGGCTGAAACTATCTTCACCAAGAGCGGTAACGTAATGAACGGCAAGCGAGTTTTTATCAACCTGGCGAGCAAGATAAACCGAGGTATTTAGCGTGTCGCCGCCGAAACCGCGCTGT
This sequence comes from Cedecea davisae DSM 4568, assembly GCF_000412335.2. Lineage (GTDB taxonomy): Bacteria > Pseudomonadota > Gammaproteobacteria > Enterobacterales > Enterobacteriaceae > Cedecea > Cedecea davisae. Next base: position 4,526,528 of record NZ_KE161030.1, on the reverse strand, counting down.
AGTTCCGCACCGTTTTGTGACAGCTCTATCATGCATTCGCCGATAACGGCAATTTTGCTGGTTGGCATAGGAGACCTGATGATTAAACGAACAAAAAGAGAGTTTTTTGCATTCTCCGCCGCGTTGAAAAGTGAGTCAAACAATTTAAAACGACGTTTTGAAAAAATTTGAAGCGCGCCAGGTTGTTGTGATTGTGACAAAAATCGCGGCTAAACGTTTTGCTGCGAAAGCGAACATAAAGTTCTCTATTGCCACGCCGATAACCTTTCGACGAGCCACGTAGAGTCATCAGGTCAAACAGGATGTACAGATGAAGTTGAAGCAGATTACTCACCGGCTGCATACGCTTGAAGCGAGCGTGGAAAGTTTGCAGGAACGACGATTTTGGCTGCAATGCCAGCGGCGCTACACCTTTCAGCCAATTTATAAAATCGACGGGAAATTAATGGCAGTCGAGCTGCTGACGGTGGTTACGCATCCGGGCGAAGCTGATGCCCGTATCCCGCCCGACCGCTATTTCTCCTCGATTTCCGGACACCAGCGTCTTGATGTCATTGAAGAGCAGCTGCGCCTGCTCGAGGCGTGGGAACAGACCTTTATCCGGCACGGTATTCTTGCGTCGGTAAACGTGGACGGCCCTACGCTTATCGCCATGAAGCAGCATCAGCCGATCCTTGAGCTGATCGCTAAGCTGCCGTGGGTGCGCTTTGAGTTGGTCGAGCATATTAATTTACCGCAGGCGGCAACACTTGCAGGCATGCACGAATTCGGCCCGCTCTGGCTGGATGATTTTGGTACCGGACTGGCAAACTTTTCCGCGCTGAGCGAAGTGCGTTACGACTATATCAAAGTCGCGCGTGAGCTTTTTATCATGCTGAGAAAGAGCGATGAAGGGCGTAATCTTTTTACCATGCTGTTGCAGTTGATGAACCGCTATTGCAAGGGTGTTATCGTAGAAGGTATTGAAAATATTGAAGAATGGCGCGATGTGCAGTCCTCTCCTGCCTATGCTGCCCAGGGGTACTTTCTGTCCCGCCCGGTGCCTTTCGAAAACCTGGAAAATGTTCTGACCCGTTTCCCCTGATGCCGTTTTGGTCTCGCTGGACTATCTTTTAGTCAGGCAGACCGGCATTAGGAGAGGAAAACAGGATGACGAGAACAGGTAAAATAAGCAGTGGAATCGCCGGGATTTTCTTGTTGTTGGTTGTAGTGGCGATCGTCGTGATTGCGACTTTCGACTGGAATCGACTGAAACCAACCATCAACCAAAAAGTCTCGACAGAGCTGAACCGCCCTTTTGCTATTCGCGGTGATTTGGGCGTTGTCTGGGAACGTAATAAAGAGGAAACGGGCTGGCGCAGCTGGATTCCGTGGCCGCACGTTCACGCCGAAGATATTCTCCTCGGCAACCCGCCGGATATCCCCGAAGTGACGATGGTGCATCTGCCCCGAGTGGATGCAACCCTGGCCCCGCTGGCGCTGCTCACCAAAACTGTTTATATCCCGTGGATCAAGCTGGTTGAGCCGGACGCACGGATTATCCGGCTGTCGGAAAAAAACAATAACTGGACTTTTAACCTCGCCGATTCAACCTCTGAGGACCCAAATCAGAAGCCTTCCGGGTGGTCGTTCCGCCTCGACAATATTCTGTTTGATAAAGGCCGAATCACCGTCGATGACAAAGTGACGAAGGCTGATTTGACCCTCCTGGTTGACCCGCTCGGGAAACCGCTGCCGTTCAGTGAAGTCTCCGGGCAGAAACCGCAGGGTAAAGATGCGGCGAAGGCCGCCGACTACGTTTTTGGCCTGAAAGTGAATGGCCGCTACGGCGGACAGCCGGTGGAAGGGAGCGGAAAAATTGGCGGCATGCTGGCGCTTCGCAGTGAGAACGACAGCGCCTTCCCGGTACAGGCAGACGTGCGCTCGGGCACTTCGCGCGTTGCTTTTGTTGGCACCATCAATGACCCGATGAAAATGGGCGGCGTTGACCTGCGCCTGAAATTCTCGGGCGACTCCCTCGGCAATCTCTATGCGCTGACCGGCGTTTTACTGCCTGAAACCCCGCCGTTTGAAACTGATGGCCATTTGTTGGCAAAAATCGACTCTGAAAAAGGTTCGATATTCCGCTATCAGGATTTTAACGGGCGAATTGGCGACAGCGATATTCACGGCTCGCTTACATACAGCCAGGGCAAACCCCGGCCTAAGCTGGAGGGGGATCTGGTTTCTAAACAGCTGCGCCTTGCCGATTTGGGGCCGCTGATCGGCGTGGACTCGGGGAAGGGAGTTGAGAAAACCGAAAAGGCAAAACAGCAACGTGGGGAAAAAACGGCACAACCGGCCGACAAGGTGCTGCCTTACGACCGCTTTGAAACGGATAAGTGGAACGTGATGGATGCCGACGTGCGCTTTAAAGGGCAGCGCATCGAGCACAGCGGAACGCTACCGCTTAGCGATCTCTCCACCCACGTTATCTTAAAAAATGCCGACCTGCGCCTGGATCCGCTGAAGTTTGGCATGGCGGGGGGCAGCATCAACGCCAATATTCACCTCGAAGGCGATAAAAAGCCGATGCAGGGCAAAGCGGAGATTCAGGCGCGGCGTCTTCAGCTTAAACAGCTGATGCCCAAGGTCGAGTCGATGCAGAAGACCCTTGGGGAACTGAATGGTGACGCCAATCTTAGCGGGCGAGGTAACTCCATTGCCGGACTGCTGGGCACCAGCAACGGCAACCTCAAGCTGCTGATGAACGACGGCCTTATTAGCCGCAACCTGATGGAAATCGTTGGTTTAAACGTTGGGAACTATATCGTCGGCAAGATTTTTGGTGATGACGAAGTGCGCATCAACTGCGCCGCTGCGAATCTGGATCTGCGTAACGGGACGGCGACGCCGAGGATTTTTGCCTTCGATACGGAAAATGCGCTGATTAACGTCACCGGCAGCACCAATTTCGCCAGCGAGCGGCTGGACTTAACCATCGACCCTGAAAGCAAAGGTATTCGAATTATCACCCTGCGTTCACCGCTGTACGTGCGCGGTACGTTTAAGAACCCGGATGCGGGCGTGAAGCCGGGGCCGCTGATTGTGCGCGGTGCGGTTGCCGCCGCTCTGGCGACTTTAGTGACGCCTGCTGCGGCGCTGGCCGCGCTGATATCGCCCTCGGAAGGGAGTGATAATCAGTGCCGGACTATTCTGGGGCAGATGAAGAAGTGAGTGAAGCTTCCCCTCTCCCCGAAGGGGCGAGGGGGAAATCAGCGTCCCCTTTCCCTTTTGGTCAGGTTTCTCTCTTCATCCCCTCTCCCTTTTAGGGAGAGGGTCAGGGTGAGGGTAAAAATTACAGCGACTGGTGGCGGGTTTCTTTGCTCAGCAGCAGCGCAATCAGCGTCAGCGCCGACATGCACGCCAGATACACGCCAACATAGAACAGGCCGTAATTAGCCTGCAGCCAGGTGGCAATGTAGGGCGCAACGGACGCCCCAAGAATGGAGGCGACGTTGTAGGAGAATGACGCCCCGGTATAGCGAACCTCGGTCGGGAACAGCTCCGGCAGCAGGGCGCCCATCGGGCCGAAGGTCAGCCCCATCAGGCTCAGGCCGATTAACAGATAGGCCATCACCAGCGCCTGGTTTCCTGAACCCAGCAGCGGCGGGAAGACGAACAGGGCAAATACGATCATCAGGCTGGTGATAATAATCATGCTCTTGCGGCGGCCAAACGCGTCCGCAAGGTAGCCTGCAATCGGCACCATCACGCCAAAGCCAATCACCGCCATCATCAGCATCCACAGCACGTCGTTACGCGAGAAGCCAAGGCCGGCCGGTGCGGGCGCGGTACTGAAGGTCATCGAGTAGACCGTCATGATATAGAACAGCGTATAGGTTGCCAGCATGATGAAGGTGCCGAGGATGGTGGCCTTCAAATGTTTGCTCAGCAGCGTACCCATAGGCACTTTTACCTGCTTTCCGGCTTTGGCAATCTTCGCGAATACCGGGGTTTCATGCAGCGATACACGCACATAAAGCCCGATAATGACCAATACGGCAGATAGAATAAACGGTACGCGCCAGCCCCAGGACATAAACTGCTCGTCGGTCAGCAGCCAGGAGAGCAGGAGGAAGGTGCCGTTGGCAAAGAAGAAGCCAATAGGCGCACCAAGCTGTGGGAAGGAGCCGTACAGCGCGCGTTTACGCGGCGGCGCATTCTCGGTTGCCAGCAGGGCAGCACCGCCCCATTCACCGCCAAGGCCAAGACCCTGGCCAAAGCGAGCCAGAGCCAGCAGCAGCGGGGCGAAAATGCCAATGGAGGCATAGCCCGGCAGCAGGCCAATCACCACGGTAGAAACACCCATGGTTAGCAGAGATGCAACCAGCGTGACCTTGCGGCCCACCCGGTCGCCAAAGTGACCAAATAGCGCCGAGCCAATCGGGCGCGCAATAAAGGCGATAGCAAAGGTAGCCAGCGACTGTAGCGTGGCCGCCGTCGGGTCACCCTGCGGGAAGAAAATGTGCGGGAAAACAATCACCGCCGCGGTGGCGTAAATGTAAAAGTCGAAGAACTCGATGGCCGTGCCGACCAGCGAGGCAACAACGACTTTTCCGCGTGAGTTTACTGGCGTGGCGTCAGCCCCGGTATCGAGAGTTGTGGCAACGGATGCTTGCATAGATTTTTCTTATTTATAGCGAACGAAGGACCATTTACGCATAGCAAAAGGAGCATTTCAACGCGCCGCGCGGCCTGTGGCTGGTCAAAAAATGGTCATTAAGTGGATAATTTTCAGACTGGCGCGTAAGCATCTATGAAATGCTTCACAAAATTTACAAAATAGATGATAAAACTGGTTTTAGGTTAAATAAAAGTTACCAGTTAGATTTATCTGCTAAGTTAGCCTCTGCCTCACGGCGGGAGCAAAAAGCGGCGATATCGCCGGACTGAAACTCGTCCAGATGCGACATGAGTTTATCCAGCGGCCAGTCCCACCAGGCAATCCGTTGCAGGCTGGCGGCAATATCCTGCGGGAAGCGGCTGCGGATAAGCTTAGCGGGAACGCCGCCAACGATGGTGTAGGGTGCGACGTCTTTGCTCACTACCGCTCCGGCGGCAAGTACCGCGCCGTCGCCGACCGTTACGCCTGGCAGTACGATAACTCCGTGCCCAATCCATACGTCATTGCCAATCACCACTCTGTCTTCCCGGCGGTGTTCAAAGAATGAGGTATCCCGGCTAACGTTCGCGGCGTAATACTCCGGGCAATAGGTAAAGCGATGTTGTGAAGGGCGGTCCATCGGGTGGTTGGGCGCGCCGAGGCGAACATGGCTGGCAATGGCGGTGAATTTACCGATAACGCTATCGGCAATGCAGCAGTGCTCGCCCAGGTAGGAGAAGTCGCCCAGCGAGCTGTATTCCACCACGGTGTTGGCAAGGATTTCGCACTGCTCGCCGATTTGGGCTTCCCGCAGGCGAACGCTGGGGTCGATAAAGGTTTTCTTGAGCTTGGGTACGGAGGCGGTTGTCATGGCACTGTTCTCTGGTCGGAGGTTTAGACAAGTAAACCCGCCAGCACGGATGCTGGCGGCCTACCTATCCTGACCGGAGATCATGACAAGATTATTTATGCGTCTTGCCCGGCATTCTTGGGTCGTCTTTATATTCTGCGGTGGCAATCCAGGCGGCACAAAACAGCGTCAGTCGGGCGAAGAAGTAGAAGAAGGCCATCAGCCCAAGCACCGAGCCAAATGCGGCCCCGGACGGCGAGCTGACAAGCTTTGGCAGGCTGTAGGTCATGATGATTTTGATAACCTCGAAGCCAATCGCCGCAATCAGAGTGCCGCGGATCAGCGCTTTACGGCGCGGGCGGTGGCGCGGCAGACGCCAGAAAATCCAGAAAAACAGCAGGTAGTTAGCGAAAATAGAAATCGCCAGGCCGACCAGATGCCAGGCCGGTTTCAGCCATTCGATGTCGCCGAGATGCAGCAGGCCAATCAGCAACGTCTGGGCCGAGCCTGAGATAGACGTTATCGAGAGCGTAACAATCAGCGCAATCAGCAGGCCAATCAGCGAGATAAAGTCGCGCAGATATTTTATCCAGAATTTTTCCTGATCCTGCGGGCTACGCTCCCACTTATCGCGCGACTGGGCGCGCACCGCTTCGCGCAGGTTACCCATCCAGTTTATGCCGGAGTAGAGCGCAATCAGCAGCCCGACCAGGCCGACGGTGGTTCGCTGCTGAACGGCGGTGTTGATGGTATTTTTCAGCGTAGCGGCAAGGGTGGGATCGCTGACGTTATCGAGGATCTTGGCAAAAATATCTTCAAGCAGGGTTGGGTGCGAGGCGAGAACATAGCCGCCCGCTGCAAACGCCACCATCATTATTGGGATAAGCGACAGGAACGAGAAGTAGGTAATGGCCGCTCCGAACTGGTTGCCAAGGCGGTCATTAAAGCGCTCCGTCGCGCGCAGCAGGTGCGCCACCATAGGCAGCCTGACCGTTTTATTCACGGTGGCGATGGTGCTGTTTACGGCGGCGTTGCCGGTTTTGAGCTTGACCAGCGGTTCGCTATTGTCCGTTTGCTCGCTTTTCTCTTCGTCCTGTGGAGGCGTAATGCTCACTACAGGCTGGTATTCCAGCTCGTTGGTTGGGCGTTTTTCGCTATTATCCGGCGTCGTCATCGGGTCAATTTTCCTTTTGTTAAGGCAGGATCTTAAGGAAATTATAGCCATAACGCTAATCTACATACGATTTCAGTATCTCAGTTAGCCACTCCATAAACAGATGTACCCGCCGGGAAAGGTTGCGGCGGTGCGGGTAAAGCAGCGAGATGGGCATCGGTTCGGCGCGGTATTGCGGCAGGATTTCCACCAGGCTGCCGTTCTTCAACTGGGCTTTTACCCCTACGCGCGGCACCTGAATAATGCCCAGCCCGGCAACGCAGGCGGCCTGATAAGTTTCGGTGCTGTTGACCGTAATCAGCCCGCCGGTTTTCACCCATTGCGTGGTTTTATCCAGCCAGATTTCAAACCCCTGAGGCCTTGATCCAAGGTTTTGCGCGTAATGTACCAGCGCGTGGGAAGCGAGGTCGTCGAGGTTTTCAGGGTAGCCAAAGCGGCTCAGGTAGTCCGGGCTGGCGCAGTTAATCATGGTGAATTTGCCAATCGGCCTTGCCACCAGGCCGGAGTCTTTGAGTTGCCCCACGCGCACTACGCAGTCAAACCCTTCCCGCACCACATCAACCATTCTGTCGCTGCTGCTGAGTTCTAATTCGATGCCGGGATATTGCTGAAGAAAGCCGGGGAGTTTGGGAATAATCAGGCCGCGTGCCAGCGTAACCGGCATATCCACCCGCAGCCGCCCGCTGATGCTGGCGGGGTCGCTCTGGAACAGACCGTCCAGCTCGTCGAGGTTGGCCAGCAGATCCCGGCAGCGTTCATAATAGACCATCCCGTCCTGGGTGAGCTGAACCCGGCGGGTGGTTCTGTGCAGCAGGCGCGTGCCGAGGGTGCTTTCCAGCGCCTGAATCTGGCGTGAAACGCTGCCCTTAGGTAGCCCAAGCGTGTCTGCGGCGCGGGTAAAACTCTCCAGCTCCGCCACTCTGACGAAAAGCTGCATTGCGTGTATTTTATCCATCTTATCCCCGTATTGTTGTCGTCAGTGAAACAGTGAAGCGCGATACGGCATATTTATTGATTTTGTATCAGCTAATAAGCTGTATCTCAATTACCAGACGGCCAATTAAGAGGTTTATCATGAGTCAGCGTATCGCTTTAGTGACCGGCGGCAGCCGTGGATTAGGTAAAAACGCAGCCCTGAAGCTGGCGGCAAAGGGAATGGGGATTATCTTCACCTTTAACAGCCAGAAGCAGGAAGCGGAGAAGGTCGTGAGTGAAATTGAGCGATTTGGCGTGAAAGCGGCGGCAATTCAGCTCAACGTCGGCGATTCTTCAGCGTTCGCTAATTTTGCTGAGCAGGTTAAAGAGACGCTGCAAAAGGTCTGGCAGCGCGACAGGTTTGATTATTTATTGAACAATGCGGGAATTGGCCTCGAAGCTTCATTTGCAGAAACCACTGAAGCCCAGTTTGATGAAATTATGAACATTCATCTGAAGGGGCCATTCTTCCTGACCCAGCGCCTGCTGCCGCTGATCAAAGACGGCGGGCGTATCCTGAATGTTTCCACCGGGCTGACGCGTTTCTCGCTGCCGGGCAAAGCCGCCTACGCCACGATGAAAGGGGCGATGGAAGTGCTGACCAAATACCAGGCCAAAGAGCTGGGTTCACGCGGGATTGCGGTGAATATCATCGCGCCGGGGGCGATTGCCACAGATTTTAGCGGCGGTATTGTGCGGGATAACGAGCATGTGGCTAAAGCTATCGCTGCGCAAACCGCGCTTGGCCGCGTGGGCCAGCCGGATGATATTGGCGATGCTATTGCCGCTATTCTTAGCGATGAAACCGGCTGGATGAATGCCCAGCGCATCGAAGTTTCCGGCGGGATGTTCCTTTAATTTTTTGACCGTTCCCGACAGGTGACCCTCACCCTAACCCTTTCCCTAAAAGGGAGAGGGGACAGACTGAATCCAGTTTTCGGGGTGAGGGGCAACTCCTACGCCGTAATTTCCCAGCCGCGTGCTTTCCACAGCGCCGGTAATTCCGCCAGGTCGGTAAAAGTCGTCACTTTAGGATGATCGATTGGCCTGTTGTGGGGATCGGCACAGAAGTAGAAGACCTCCATCCCCGCCGCAACGCCGGACTGTGCCCCCGCCATCGAATCATCAACCAGAATGCTGCGCTCCACGCTGACCTTCATCTGCTCGGCGGCGTGAAACATCAGCGCCGGGTCCGGCTTCCAGCGCTGAATATCGTAGCCGCTGTACAGCGTGTCGGGGAAGTAGTCGAGCATGCCGGTTTTACCGAGCGAATGCTGCATCTTGCTAACCGGGCCGTTAGACACCACGCACATCGGCTTGCGTATTTGCGCCAGCAGCGTATTTGCCCCGGCGATCTCCTGTAATTCGCTATCGAACAGCCGCGCGACTTCGGCGCGGTAAATTGCTTCCAGCTCGGGCTTCGACAGGCTGGTGCCATGCCGGGCATTAATTGTGTCGATAATTTCGTAAAGTTTAACGCCCTTGAAGGTCTTAAAGACGTCTTCAAGCGCAAGCTGAATGCCGTATTGCGCAAACATATGCACGTAGGCTTTGGAGCAGATTACTTCGCTGTCTACCAGCGTGCCATCGCAGTCAAAAAATACCGCTTCTATACCGGACATGCCGTTTCCTTGGTTTCAGATTTAACGTTTACTCTATGCTTTTTGCGCAACGCAATCGATCCCGTTGCGATAATTTCCGCGAAAAAAGTGGATGATTTGCGTTATCCCCTGCCATTTTTGGTATAGGATAGCGGCGTATTTTTTCCTCTTTTAGTTCGGAAACCGATAATGAGCCAACCACAGTCCACTCCGGAAGCAAGCCCGGGGCTGCTCGAACGCGCGTTCAAATTACGTGAACATGGCACCACCGCACGTACCGAGGTGATAGCCGGGTTTACCACGTTCCTGACGATGGTCTACATCGTTTTTGTTAACCCACAAATTCTCGGTGCCGCAGGCATGGATACCCAGGCGGTATTCGTGACAACCTGCCTGATTGCCGCTTTTGGCAGCATCCTGATGGGCCTGTTTGCTAACCTGCCGGTAGCGCTGGCTCCGGCGATGGGGCTTAACGCCTTCTTCGCTTTTGTCGTCGTTGGCGCTATGGGTCTTTCCTGGCAAGTTGGCATGGGCGCAATTTTCTGGGGCGCCGTCGGCCTGCTGCTGCTAACTATTTTCCGCGTTCGCTACTGGATGATAGCCAATATCCCGCTTGGCCTGCGCGTCGGCATCACCAGCGGTATTGGCCTGTTTATCGGCATGATGGGGCTGAAAAATGCCGGGATCATCGTTGCCAACAAAGAGACGCTGGTCAGCATCGGCAACCTGACTTCCCATAGCGTTCTGCTGGGCGCGCTGGGCTTCTTTATCATCGCCGTACTCGCCTCCCGCAATATTCACGCCGCGGTGCTGGTGTCCATTGTGGTGACCACTCTGCTGGGCTGGCTGCTGGGTGACGTGCAATATCACGGCATCGTGTCTGCGCCGCCGAGCGTAAGCAGCGTTGTGGGCCAGGTTGACCTTGCTGGCTCCCTGAATCTGGGTCTTGCGGGCGTTATCTTCTCCTTTATGCTGGTAAATCTGTTTGACTCCTCCGGCACCCTGATTGGCGTGACCGATAAAGCCGGGCTGACCGACGAGAAGGGCAAGTTCCCGCGCATGAAGCAGGCGCTGTTTGTTGACAGTATCTCCTCCGTGACCGGTTCCTTCTTCGGCACCTCTTCGGTTACCGCCTATATCGAAAGCTCTTCCGGCGTTTCCGTCGGCGGGCGTACCGGCCTGACCGCCGTTATCGTCGGTTTACTGTTCCTGCTGGTTATCTTCTTGTCTCCGCTGGCGGGTATGGTTCCGGCTTATGCGGCCGCAGGCGCGCTGATTTACGTCGGCGTGCTGATGACCTCAAGCCTGGCACGCGTGAAGTGGGACGACCTGACAGAAGCGGTTCCTGCGTTTGTTACCGCGGTGATGATGCCGTTCAGCTTCTCGATTACCGAAGGTATCGCGCTGGGCTTTATCTCTTACTGCGTGATGAAACTGGGCACCGGCCGCTGGCGCGAGCTTAGCCCGTGCGTCATTATCGTTGCGCTGCTGTTTGTGCTGAAAATCGTTTTTGTCGATTAAGCCGGACGCTAAAAACAACAACGCCAGTCATGATGACTGGCGTTTTTTTTGGCTGATTATCAGGCCTTAACGCGACGAATGTAGTCGCCAAAGGCGGTAAGCTGGCCGGTAAGATGGTCGAGGGTGCTTTGGTCCACCACTTCGCCACTCTGGGTATCGACTTTGTTCTGAATGACGCCGCCCATAAATTCAGGTTTGTTCATCACCATTGCGTCGAGGAAGACGAGGATCTGACGCAGGTGATACTGGCAACGTGCGCCGCCGATTGCGCCCATCGAGCTGGTCTGGATTAGCACCGGCTTGCCCGCCAGCGGCTGCTCAGGGAGACGAGAAAGCCAGTCAATGGCGTTTTTCAGGCCGCCCGGCACCGAGTAGTTGTATTCCGGAGTGACAATCACCACGCCATCAGCCTGGCGGATCTGCTCGGCAATCGCCTCAACGCTCTGCGGGAAACCCTCTTCCTGCTGAACATCCGCGTCGTAAAGCGGAATGTCGCCGATGGAAGGCAGGGCGTCTATCTGCATGCCCGCCGGGGCAATGTTCGGCAGCGTACGGGCTACCATCGCATTAAATGAACCCTTACGCAGGCTCCCCAGTAAAGTCACTATCTTCAACGAATCAGACATTGGTACTCCTTTCTTTGTCAGGACGTTCGGGAAAATGTGTTGTGCGGCGCGGCGGATTCAGACGGGATGCCGGTCAGGCGAATCAGGCTGCCCTGAGCGCTACGGCTGCGGGCTTCCGCATCCGGCAATGCCTGCCACCCTTGTTGGCCGTCAAACTCCCACAGCTTCAGGCGTTCCACGCCGGGCGCAACGGTACAGCCCCAGATGAGGATGTCTTCAGCGTCGCTTACGGCTTCAATATGCGGTTCGTTTGTGACGCGCAGGCGACCAGAGCCCGGCAATAATTGTAGTGCGCTGGGGCTGGTTTGCGGGTTATCCGTCAGTTTTAGCACACTTTGGCGCAGGGTGTGCAGCTGGGTGCGTGCTTCGTTTGGATCGTTTTGGTTGTCTATCCAGGTGGTTTCGCTGCTGCTGCTTTGCGGGTATTGCAGAACTGGAGAAGGCGCAAGGAAGCTGCGTCGAAGTTCCATATCCAGGCCACAGCGGCCCTCGGTGGCGAGCAAAACGCCAACCATATTTCCGGCATAGGCGATGCTGAAGTCCGGCAGCTCGTCGTCCGCAAAGTGCGGCCGCCCCGCAGTAGAGGTGATAATACGCGGCAGGCGCTGAGTGCCATACAGCATAAACATCATCTCGGCCAGCAGCGTTCTGGAGGCCAGATAGCGGGTACGGCGATGCTCGGGCATCAGGCTGGCACTGTTAAGGGTTTCGTCATTCAGGCGTGGAGATGTGGGATTGGGAGGGTTCAGAGCCCATCTTGCAAAATGCGTCGCCATTTGTCGCTCCATGATAATGGTCAGTAGATGTAATGCTGTTTTCGCTGAACAAAAACAGCGCTCCGCTTCGCTTCCTGAACGCCGTCAGGAAGAGAATAGTAATCCCCTGGTCAATGCGTTGTCATTGATGCTATTCAGGGAAATTATCTATTTTTTGCACGATATATTATATATCCAAGCCCGGGAAAATTCTGAGTGCTTTGTATATGTTGCGTACTGAAGGTGCCAGCCTGAAGACATCACTTTGAAATAATGATGTATTTTTTAGCCGGGAGAAATGCCCCGCATCCTGAACTGTGACGCGGGGCTAAAGCGGGGGTGTTATTTACCGATACAGAAGCTGGAGAAGATGCGGCCCAGCAGATCGTCGGAGCTGAATTCGCCGGTGATTTCACTTAAGTTCTGCTGCGCCAGGCGCAGCTCTTCCGCCAGCAGTTCTCCGGCCCAGGCACCGAGCAGCTGCGCTTTACCCTGCTGCAAATGGTTTGCCGCCTGTTCCAGCGCTTGCAGGTGGCGGCGGCGGGCGAGGAAGCCGCCTTCCATATTGGTTTCGAAGCCCATGCTCTGCTTCAGGTGGGCACGCAGCACCTCTACGCCTTCGCCGGTTCGGGCCGACAGGCGAACCAGTGAGTGGCCATTCACTTCGCTCAGCCCCAGCGCTTCACCGGTAACGTCCGCTTTATTGCGCACGACGGTTATCGGTAAACGTTCCGGCAGGCGGGCGATAAAGTCCGGCCAGATAGCGGCTGGATCTAATGCGTCGGTGGTGGTGCCATCGACCATAAACAGCACGCGATCGGCCTGTTCAATTTCCTGCCAGGCGCGTTCGATACCGATGCGCTCAACTTCGTCGCTGGCTTCGCGCAGGCCTGCCGTATCGATAATGTGCAGCGGCATACCGTCGATGTGGATATGCTCGCGCAGCACGTCGCGGGTGGTGCCGGCGATGTCGGTAACAATGGCGGCTTCACGACCGGCCAGGGCGTTTAACAGGCTGGATTTACCGGCGTTAGGCCGCCCGGCAATGACCACTTTCATACCTTCACGCAGCAGGCTGCCCTGACGTGCTTCGGCGCGTACCGCATCAAGATCGCCAATGACCTGATTCAGCTGGGCTTCAATCTTGCCGTCCGAAAGGAAGTCGATTTCTTCATCCGGGAAGTCGATAGCCGCTTCTACATAAATACGCAGGTGCGTCAGCGCTTCAACCAGGTGATTAACGCGCGCTGAGAAAGCGCCCTGCAGCGAGTTGAGCGCTGAACGTGCGGCCTGTTCGGAGGTGGCGTCAATCAAGTCGGCAATCGCTTCGGCCTGAGCCAGGTCGAGCTTGTCGTTGAGGAACGCCCGCTCGGAGAACTCACCGGGGTTAGCGATGCGCAGGCCGGACAGCGTCAGAATGCGCTTTAACAGCAGGTCGAGGATGACCGGGCCGCCGTGCCCCTGAAGTTCAAGAACATCTTCACCGGTAAACGAATTCGGGCCGGGGAACCACAGGGCAATGCCCTGGTCCAGCGCGCTTCCGTCCGCATCGCGAAACGGTAAGTAGTCCGCATAGCGCGGTTTAGGCAGTTTGCCGAGGACGGCTTCAGCCACCTCGCGCGCCTGACGGCCGGAAATACGCAGAATGCCTACGCCGCCGCGCCCCGGCGGGGTGGCCTGGGCGATAATTGTGTCATTGTGGCTCATAGTCTCTCTCAGCCCTTGAATAACAAAAGAAAAAGGCGGTCAATCGACCGCCTTTCGTAAGCTTAACGCCAGATGTTATCAGGTCTTTTTCTTGTCGCGGCTATGCAGGCCACGTTTTTCCAGACCGCGATAAATCAGCTGCTGCTGAAGGATGGTCACCAGGTTGCTGACGATATAGTACAGCACCAGACCTGACGGGAACCACAGGAAGAACACGGTGAAGATGACCGGCATAAAGGTCATGATCTTCTGCTGCATCGGGTCGGTTACCGTGGTCGGCGACATCTTCTGGATGAAGAACATCGTCGCGCCCATCAGAATCGGCAGGATGTAGTACGGGTCCTGTGCGGACAGGTCATGGATCCACAGGGCGAACGGCGCGTGGCGCAGCTCAACGGAACCCATCAGCATGTAGTAGAGCGCCAGGAAGATTGGCATCTGGATGATAAGCGGGAAGCAGCCACCCAGCGGGTTAACCTTCTCAGCTTTATACAGCGCCATCATCTCCTGACTCATGCGCTGCTTATCGTCACCGATACGCTCACGCATCGCCGCCAGCTTCGGCTGCAGCATACGCATTTTCGCCATCGAGGTGTACTGCGCTTTGGTCAGCGGGTACATGATGCCGCGCACGATAAAGGTGATGACGATAATGGAGAAGCCCCAGTTACCGATGAAGCTGTGGATAAATTTCAGCAGCTTAAACAGCGGCTGAGAAATGAACCACAGCCAGCCGTAATCTACTGTCAGGTCAAGGTGCGGCGCAACGGCTGCCATCTTGTCCTGGATTTCCGGGCCGACCCACAGGGTGCTGCCCAGTTGAGCCGTTTGGCCAGGCTGAACCAGCTGTGAAGCGGATTTATAGCCAATCGCTGCCACATTGTTGCTCAGTTTGGTGGTGTAGAAGTTGTTCGTGCCGGTTGTGTGCGGAACCCATGCGGTAGCAAAGTATTGCTGCAGCATCGCAACCCAGCCGCTGTTCGCGCTCAGGTTCAGGTTCTCGCCGTCGGCGATGTTGTCGAACTTAACTTTCTCGTATTTCGCGTCCGGGGTGGAGTAAGCCGCACCGCGGAAGGTGTGCAGCGCAAAGTTGCTGCTGCCGGTATCGCGATGAGTCGGCAGATTGATGGACTGCTTCAACTGACCGAAGGTCGCCAGCTCCAGCGGTTTCTCGCCCACGTTCTTCACATCGTAATCCACACCCACGGAGAACTCACCGCGTTTCAGGGTGAAGGTCTTGGTGAAGGTGTTGCCTGCGGCATCGGTATAGGTCAGCGGAACCGCCAGTTCGTTCTGGCCGTCAGCCAGCACAAAGGTGTCTGCCGTGACGTTATACAGAGGACGTTCGCCGTTTGCCGGGTTGTCCGGGCCGTCACGACCGGTCAGGCCGCTTTGCGCCTGGTAGATAAACTCCGGGGTCGTTTCCAACAGTTGGAACGGCTCGGAAGATTTCAGCTCTTTCGGGTAGGTTGGCAACAGCGCTTGTTCTACATCACCACCGCGGGTGTTGATGGTCAGTTCAAGAACGTCAGTTTTAACCGTAATGAGTTTCCCCTGGCCGCTGGCCGGTACAGCCTGATTAGCGGCATTACCCGTTGCGGTGGTCGTAGTCTGCGTGGTCTGCTGTACCTGAGGAGCGTGATCCTGCTCCCAAGCTTGCCAGATCATGAAAGACACGAACAACAAAGCGATGAGAAAAAGATTGCGTTGCGAATCCATCGTTAGTGTTCTCTGGTATCAAAAGGTCCGGGCGGGACGGGATCGTCTCCACCGGGGTTCAAAGGGTGGCATTTTAGTACGCGTTTCATCGTTAACCAACTGCCTTTTAACACTCCAAACCTGCGTAAGGCCTCAATTCCGTAGTGAGAACAGGTTGGGGTGAAACGGCAATGCGGCCCGAGAAGCGGACTAATCAGGCGTTGATAGACCCTGATAAGGGCTATCAGGACCCGCGAGACTGGCGACAATGGCGACGCCATAACTTTTCCAATGCTTCCGATAAAGCCCGGTTATCCAGGTCGGCAACCCCTTTTTTCGCTACTACCACGAAATCCATTGGCGGCAGTTCGTGTTGACGCAGACGGAAGCTTTCACGCGTCAGACGTTTAATCCGATTGCGTTCATGTGCGCGTTTGACGTTTTTCTTGGCGACGGTAAGACCGATGCGGGGATGCCCCAGCGAATTCAGGCGGCCGAGGATGGTGATTTGCGGCGTGCCAGCTCTTTGCGGCTGCTGGAAGACGAATGTGAAATGATTGGGAGTTAACAAACGTAACTCCCTGGGAAAAGCTAGCTTAACCACTCAGGGGTTAGCTTTTATTACTTAGAAACGGTCAGACGAGAACGGCCTTTAGCACGACGACGTGCCAGTACCTGACGACCATTTTTAGTTGCCATACGAGCACGGAAGCCGTGAGAACGGTTGCGCTTCAGTACAGACGGTTGAAAAGTGCGTTTCATGGCGATTTCTACCTAAACTATTAAATTTCACTGGATTTGCGTAATGCCCTACAGGGTCTGCGAACGACTTACGCTTCAGTGTGGCTGATTAAAGAGGCCGGATTGTAATAATTGTACACTCCGGAGTCAATTCAATTCCCTTACTGCTGCGCCCTTTTGACCCCCGTAAAGAGGCCCGGATCTCCGCTGAAGTACAGCGGCATTACGCGACGGGTGGAGAATTATACGGCGTTGTCGATAAAGCGCAAGGATCCGCAGGGATCTTCCTCAGATCTCTTTAGTCAAAAATGTGCGCTGGTCATTAAATTTTCCAATATGAGACGGTTACCCGCTGCACGCTTGCCAGGATCGATTACACTTAACCGGCTCAAAACTTCCCTGTGGATAATTCGTGAAGAATCTGTGAGAAACAGAAGATCTCTGCCGCGCTTTAGGCTATGATCCGCGGTCCCGATCGTGATCCAGCTTTCACCGGGGAAACCGCAAATAGCGGTTCGCGCGCCTCCCACAGCCTGAGAGCGTGTGTCAACAATCATGAATGTATAACTTTCAGTCTTCGTCTTTTTTATCGACTTTGATCGAGTGGAGTCCGCCGTGTCACTTTCGCTTTGGCAGCAATGTCTTGCCCGATTGCAGGATGAGTTACCAGCCACAGAATTTAGTATGTGGATACGCCCCCTACAGGCGGAACTGAGCGATAACACGCTGGCTTTGTACGCGCCTAACCGTTTTGTGCTCGACTGGGTGCGCGATAAGTACCTTAATAACATCAACGGGCTTCTCAACGACTTTTGCGGCAGCGACGCACCTTTATTACGCTTCGAAGTTGGCAGCAAACCCGTTACTCAGCCCGTTGCAGCTATGGCAACGGCCGCAGCGCCGACTCATGTTGCGCGCGCGGCGGCCCCGATGCGCCCAAGCTGGGATAACATGCCTGCCCCGGCCGAACCTTCATACCGTTCTAACGTTAACCTGAAACACACCTTTGATAATTTCGTTGAAGGTAAGTCGAACCAGCTGGCCCGTGCGGCGGCTCGTCAGGTAGCGGACAACCCGGGCGGCGCTTATAACCCACTCTTCCTTTATGGCGGCACCGGCTTAGGTAAAACTCACCTGTTGCACGCCGTGGGTAACGGCATTATGGCGCGCAAGCCGAATGCCAAAGTGGTTTACATGCACTCTGAGCGCTTCGTTCAGGACATGGTAAAAGCGCTGCAAAACAACGCCATTGAAGAATTTAAGCGTTACTACCGTTCGGTGGATGCGCTGTTGATCGATGATATTCAGTTCTTTGCCAATAAAGAGCGCTCACAGGAAGAGTTTTTCCACACCTTCAACGCCCTGCTGGAAGGCAATCAGCAGATAATCCTCACTTCGGATCGTTATCCAAAAGAGATAAACGGCGTTGAGGATCGTTTGAAGTCCCGCTTCGGCTGGGGACTGACCGTCGCTATCGAACCGCCAGAGCTGGAAACCCGCGTGGCTATCCTGATGAAAAAGGCCGACGAGAACGATATCCGCCTGCCGGGCGAAGTGGCCTTCTTTATTGCCAAGCGACTGCGCTCTAACGTGCGTGAGCTTGAAGGGGCGCTGAACCGCGTCATCGCCAACGCCAACTTTACCGGCCGTGCGATAACCATCGACTTCGTGCGTGAAGCGCTGCGTGACCTGCTTGCCCTTCAGGAAAAGCTGGTTACCATCGATAATATTCAGAAAACCGTAGCCGAGTATTATAAAATTAAGGTCGCGGATCTGCTGTCTAAACGTCGCTCCCGCTCGGTAGCCCGTCCGCGCCAGATGGCGATGGCGCTGGCGAAAGAGCTGACCAACCACAGCCTGCCGGAAATCGGTGATGCTTTTGGTGGCCGCGACCATACTACGGTTTTACATGCCTGCCGTAAGATTGAGCAGCTGCGTGAAGAAAGCCACGATATCAAAGAAGATTTCTCCAATTTAATCAGAACATTATCTTCGTGACGCTATGAAATTTACCGTTGAACGTGAACATTTATTAAAACCGCTGCAGCAGGTGAGTGGCCCTCTCGGAGGCCGCCCGACTCTGCCTATCCTGGGCAATCTGCTGCTGCAGGTGGCTGAAGGTGCACTCTCTTTAACCGGTACCGATCTGGAAATGGAGATGGTGGCGCGCGTGGCGCTGGTACAACCTCATGAACCTGGGGCGACCACCGTACCGGCGCGTAAATTCTTCGATATCTGTCGTGGCCTGCCGGAAGGCGCGGAGATAGCTGTTCAGCTGGAAGGGGATCGTATGCTGGTTCGCTCCGGGCGCAGCCGTTTCTCGCTTTCTACGCTGCCTGCGGCGGACTTCCCTAACCTGGACGACTGGCAGAGCGAGGTAGAATTTACCCTGCCGCAGGCGACCATGAAACGCCTGATCGAAGCCACGCAGTTCTCGATGGCGCATCAGGACGTTCGCTATTACTTAAACGGCATGCTGTTCGAAACCGAAGGTGAAGAACTGCGTACCGTTGCCACCGACGGGCACCGCCTGGCGGTTTGCTCGATGCCGGTTGGCCAGGCTCTGCCGAACCATTCGGTTATTGTTCCGCGTAAGGGCGTGATTGAGCTGATGCGCATGCTCGACGGCGGCGACACTCCGCTGCGTGTGCAGATCGGCAGCAATAACATTCGTGCCCACGTCGGCGATTTCATTTTCACCTCTAAGCTGGTGGATGGCCGCTTCCCGGACTACCGTCGCGTGCTGCCGAAAAACCCGGACAAACATCTCGATGCGGGCTGCGACCTGCTGAAGCAGGCGTTTGCCCGTGCGGCAATCCTGTCGAACGAGAAATTCCGCGGCGTGCGCCTGTTCGTTAGCGAAAATCAGCTGAAAATCACGGCCAACAACCCGGAGCAGGAAGAAGCAGAAGAAATTCTGGACGTTTCCTACGACGGTACCGAGATGGAAATCGGCTTCAACGTCAGCTACGTGCTTGACGTGCTGAACGCCCTGAAGTGCGAGAATGTACGCATTTTGCTGACAGACTCCGTTTCCAGCGTGCAGATTGAAGATGCGGCAAGCCAGTCGGCTGCCTATGTTGTTATGCCGATGAGACTGTAGATGCCACTTTCGCGTTTGCTGATTAAAGACTTTCGCAACATCGAAAACGCGGATCTTGCTCTCTCTCCGGGCTTTAATTTTCTGGTCGGTGCTAACGGCAGCGGCAAAACCAGCGTGCTTGAGGCGATTTATACCCTCGGGCACGGGCGCGCTTTTCGCAGCCTGAAAATTGAGCGTGTGATCCGCCATGAACAAGATTCTTTTGTGTTGCACGGGCGGTTAAAGACCGGTGAAAGGGAAACCTCCATCGGCCTGACAAAAGACCGCGCGGGCGACAGCAAAGTGCGCATTGACGGCAGCGACGGGCATAAAGTGGCCGAACTGGCGATGATGATGCCGATGCAGTTGATTACCCCCGAGGGGTTTACTTTGCTCAACGGCGGCCCCAAATACCGTAGAGCCTTCCTCGACTGGGGCTGTTTTCACAACGAACCGGGCTTTTTTGTCGCCTGGAGCAACCTCAAGCGCCTGCTGAAGCAACGTAACGCCGCGTTGCGCCAGGTGACACGCTACGCGCAGCTGCGCCCGTGGGATCAGGAGTTGATTCCGCTGGCCGAACAAATTAGCCGCTGGCGCGCCGATTATAGCGCCGCCATTGCGGAAGACATGGCTGATACCTGCGCTCAATTTCTACCGGAATTTGCCCTTAGCTTCTCTTTCCAGCGCGGCTGGGAGAAGGAGAGCGACTATAGCGAGCTGCTGGAGCGTAATTTTGAACGCGACCGGATGCTGACCTATACCGCGCACGGCCCCCACAAAGCGGATTTTCGCATTCGTGCCGACGGCGCTCCGGTGGAAGATACCCTGTCGCGCGGGCAGCTTAAATTACTGATGTGCGCCTTAAGACTGGCGCAGGGTGAGTTTCTCACCCGGCAGAACGGGCGGCGTTGCCTGTATCTGATAGATGATTTTGCCTCTGAACTGGATGATGCCCGGCGCGGTCTATTGGCCAGCCGGTTAAAGGCCACGGAGTCACAGGTTTTTGTCAGCGCGATAAGCGCAGAACATGTGATAGATATGGCGGACAAAAATTCAAAGATGTTCGCTGTGGATCAGGGTAAAATAGCGGATTAACCCAAGATTAAATGAGCGAGAAACGTTGATGTCGAATTCTTATGACTCCTCCAGTATCAAAGTCCTTAAGGGGCTGGATGCGGTACGTAAACGCCCGGGCATGTATATCGGCGATACAGACGACGGCACCGGTCTGCACCACATGGTATTTGAGGTCGTGGATAACGCTATCGACGAAGCGCTCGCGGGCCACTGTAAAGACATCGTGGTCACTATCCACGCGGATAACTCCGTCTCGGTAACCGATGACGGCCGTGGCATTCCGACAGGTATCCACCCTGAAGAGGGCGTGTCTGCTGCGGAAGTTATCATGACGGTGCTGCACGCAGGCGGTAAGTTCGACGATAACTCCTATAAAGTCTCCGGCGGCCTGCACGGCGTGGGTGTTTCCGTGGTTAACGCCCTGTCCCAGAAGCTGGAACTGCTGATTCGCCGCGAAGGCAAAACCCATCAGCAAACCTACGTGCACGGTGTGCCGCAGGCTCCGCTGGCGGTAACCGGTGAAACCGAATTGACCGGGACCCAGGTGCGTTTCTGGCCGAGCCACGAAACCTTTACCAACGTTGTTGAATTTGAATATGACATCCTGGCTAAGCGCCTGCGCGAGCTGTCGTTCCTGAACTCCGGCGTGTCTATCCGCCTGATCGACAAACGCGACGGCAAGCAGGATCACTTCCACTACGAAGGTGGGATCAAGGCATTTGTTGAGTACCTCAACAAAAATAAAACCCCGATCCACCCGAATGTTTTCTACTTCAGCACCGAAAAAGATGGCATTGGCGTAGAAGTGGCATTGCAGTGGAACGATGGTTTCCAGGAAAACATCTACTGCTTCACCAACAACATCCCGCAGCGCGACGGCGGTACTCACCTTGCGGGCTTCCGCGCGGCGATGACCCGTACCCTGAACGCCTACATGGATAAAGAAGGCTACAGCAAAAAAGCGAAAGTCAGCGCCACCGGCGACGATGCGCGTGAAGGCCTGATTGCCGTTGTTTCCGTGAAAGTGCCGGACCCGAAATTCTCTTCCCAGACCAAAGACAAACTGGTTTCTTCGGAAGTGAAATCCGCGGTTGAGCAGCAGATGAACGAACTGCTGGCAGAATACCTGCTGGAAAACCCGTCCGACGCGAAAATCGTTGTCGGTAAAATTATTGACGCGGCGCGCGCTCGTGAAGCCGCACGTCGTGCCCGTGAAATGACTCGCCGTAAAGGCGCGCTCGACCTGGCAGGCCTGCCGGGCAAACTGGCGGACTGCCAGGAACGCGACCCGGCGCTGTCTGAACTCTACCTTGTGGAAGGGGACTCTGCGGGCGGCTCTGCAAAACAGGGGCGTAACCGTAAGAACCAGGCGATCCTGCCGCTGAAAGGTAAAATCCTTAACGTTGAGAAGGCTCGCTTCGACAAGATGCTCTCTTCTCAGGAAGTGGCGACGCTGATTACCGCGCTCGGCTGCGGTATCGGCCGCGACGAGTACAACCCGGACAAACTGCGTTACCACCACATCATCATCATGACCGATGCCGACGTCGATGGTTCGCACATCCGTACTCTGCTGCTGACCTTCTTCTACCGTCAGATGCCGGAAATCGTCGAGCGTGGCCACGTCTACATCGCGCAGCCGCCGCTGTACAAAGTGAAGAAAGGCAAGCAAGAGCAGTACATCAAAGACGACGAAGCGATGGATCAATATCAGATCTCTATCGCTCTTGACGGCGCGACGCTGCATGCCAATGCCCACGCGCCAGCTCTGGCGGGGGAAGCACTTGAGAAGCTGGTGGCCGAGTACAATGCCGCGCAGAAAATGATCGGCCGCATGGAGCGCCGTTACCCTCGTAACCTGCTGAACAATCTGGTTTATCATCCGACTCTGTCGGCTGCTGACCTGACTGATGAAGCAAAAGTGACGCAGTGGATTTCCGCGCTTACCGTAACGCTGAATGAAAAAGAGCAGCACGGCAGCACCTGGAAATATGACGTTCGCCACAATGCGGAGCTGAACGTATTCGAACCTGTGGTGCGCGTGCGTACCCACGGCGTGGATACCGATTACCCGCTGGAAAAAGAGTTTGTTGAAGGTGGAGAATATGCTCGCCTGTGCACGCTGGGCGAGAAGCTGCGTGGCCTGATTGAAGACGATGCCTTCATCGAACGCGGCGAGCGCCGTCAGCCGGTGACCAGCTTCGAGCAGGCGCTGGAATGGCTGGTGAAAGAGTCCCGCCGTGGCCTGTCCGTTCAGCGCTATAAAGGCCTGGGCGAGATGAACCCGGATCAGCTGTGGGAAACCACGATGGATCCGGACAGCCGCCGCATGCTGCGCGTTACCGTAAAAGACGCGATTGCTGCCGACCAGCTGTTCACCACGCTGATGGGCGACGCGGTTGAGCCACGTCGTGCGTTTATCGAAGAGAACGCACTGAAAGCAGCGAACATCGATATTTAATATTGAGAGTCCGCCGTTAAGAAGGCCGCGCTTTTAGCGCGGCTTTATTTTTCTGACAAAGAAGGAAAAAACGTGGTTTTTCCTTCTTTGTGGTTAGCAGGCGAAAATCAATGAATTGATTTTCCTTGTTTATTTTTTGGTGCTCTCGGGTATTTCTTCTATACCTTTGACTTACCATCGTGATGGAGCCGCGCTTTTAGCGCGGCTTTTTTTATGGGCGCTATACTTTGCGTAGTCAGATTCATACATCGCAGAGGAAGAATCATGGGCTTTTTTGATCAGATTGCAGGCTCACTGTTAAACGGCGATGCCGGTAAATATCAGGCAATTTTAAGCTGGGTGCAGCAGCAGGGCGGCGTTCAGGCGCTGCTGGATAAACTGCGCCAGGGCGGCCTTGGCGAGATAGTGTCGTCCTGGCTGAGCAGCAACAGCGCCAATCAGTCGCTCAGCGGCGACCAGATTACCCAGGCGCTTGGCTCCCCGTCCGTTGCGGCGCTGGGCGAGAAACTTGGCGTAGATAGCGGAGCGGCCTCGGCGCTGCTGGCGGAATATCTGCCGAAGGTTATCGACGCCCTGTCGCCAAATGGAGAGGTTAGCCCGGAGGCGCACAACGACCTGATGAGCGCTGGCGTTAACCTGCTAAAAGGAAAGCTATTTAGCTGAGCATTCATCCTGCCCCGGCCGCGGCGTCGGGGCAATTTTTCGATCTTTTTCCCCGGGCAAAAGAGGAGTTTCCTCAGCGCCTTTCATCCTCCTTTTCCCCTGAGTTTGCTGCTGTTTTTTGAGCGGAATCGCGTTAGCATGGGGTAAATCCATTACCTCAGAAGATCCCATGGCCATAAAACTCATAGCAATCGATATGGATGGCACGCTGCTGCTGCCAGACCACACCATTTCTCCTGCGGTAAAGCAGGCTGTTGCGGCGGCGCGCGAGCGCGGCGTGAATGTGGTTATCTGCACCGGGCGTCCTTTTGCCGGCGTTGAGAGCTACCTGCGTGAGCTGCACATGGATAAGCCCGGCGACTACTGCATCACCTACAACGGGGCGTTGGTGCAAAAGGCCAGCGACGGCAGCACGGTTGCCCAGACGGCGCTGAGCTATGACGACTACCGCTACCTGGAAAATCTGTCCCGCGAAGTGGGTTCTCACTTCCACGCTCTTGACCGCCACACGCTGTATACCGCAAACCGCGACATCAGCTATTACACGGTTCACGAATCCTTTATCGCCAGCATTCCACTGGTGTTCTGCGAAGCGGAAAACATGGATAAAAACGGCGAGTTCCTGAAGGTCATGATGATTGATGAGCCGGTGGTGCTCGACAAGGCCATCGCCAAAATTCCTGCCGAAGTCTTTGAGCGCTATACCCTGATGAAAAGTTCGCCTTACTTCCTCGAGATCCTCGATAAGCGCGTGAACAAAGGTACCGGCGTGAAGTCTCTGGCCGAGAAGCTGGGCATTAAGCCGGAAGAAGTGATGACCATCGGCGACCAGGAAAACGACATCGCGATGCTGGAGTATGCCGGAATGGGCGTGGCAATGGATAACGCCATCGACAAGGTGAAAGCGGTCAGCAACTTTGTCACCAAATCCAACCTGGAGGACGGCGTGGCTTACGCCATTGAGAAATTCGTTCTTAACTAATTCTCTCCTGAGCCCCGGTTATACCGGGGCGTTTTATCCCTCTGCCATGAATTTCCCGCTCTAGCTCTCCTTTTAATCATTCATTGCCGGTAACTGATTGGTTACGCAGTGGATCCCTCCGCCGCCTGCGGCAATGACATCTATATTTAACTGCACCACTTTGCGATCGGGATAGAGCTTAGAAAGCAGGCTGAAAGCAGCCTCGTCGGCTTCTTCATCGCCAAATTCAGGGGCGATTATCGCGCCGTTTATGACGAAATAGTTGATGTAACCGGCCGCAAAATCAGGGTTATCTTCGCTAAAACGACTGGCCCGCGCCTCCTGCGGAGGTGAGACAAGGTGAACCTGTAGCCTGCGGCCATCGGCATCGGTTGCCTGTTCCAGAATGGCCAGATGCGCCTTAGTGACCTGATGGTCATAAGAGTCCGGGTCAGGATCCAGGTTGGCGATAACCACGCCCGGCTCCACGAAGCGGGCATAAAAATCGACGTGTGCGTCGGTAATGTCTTTTCCTTTGATACCGGGTAGCCAGATGATTTTTCTCAGGCCAAGCATCGCTTTAAGTTCCTGCTCCACGCGGTCACGGCTCCAGCCGGGGTTGCGGTTAGCGTTTACCCAACTGCTCTCGGTCATGATGCCGGTGCCGTGGCCATCCACTTCGATACCGCCGCCTTCTCCAACTAACGCGCTGCGGTGGAAGTTCGTTACGCCGTATTTTTCGGCCATCAGGGCCGCCAGCCGAGTATCTTTACTATGCCGCTGTTTATTGCCCCAACCGTTGAAGTTAAAGCCCACGGCGCCGGGTTCACCCGCTGAAGAGGTGACGAAGCAGGCTCCGGTATCACGCATCCAGATGTCGTCCAGCTCGGTGACAACATAGGTCACGTTGTGGCTGCCGCATTTTTCTTCGGCCAGGTCACGCTCATGCTCGCGGCAAAATACCGTCAGCGGCTGGTAGTCGGTAATGGCGCGTGCGATGCGGCCAAGAGCATCCTGGACGTCAGGGGTGAAATCTTTCCAGATTGCCTTCTGCGCGCCAAAAGCGATAAATGCCCGCTGTTGTTCTTCGCCTTCATCAGGCATGCGCCAGCCGCCATTCGCGGCGGCAAGAGCCTTAAAAGGTAGCCCCAGAGAGCCAGCCAGGCTTACACCTGCAAGCACTGATGCACATTTAATAAATTGACGACGCGTAGACATATCTGGCTCCCGTTTGCGTGCTTTAAGGTAAGTATTTCTGCTCAGAGAAAGAGGCTGATATTTCAACACTGGCTGCCTCAGGTATCTAACGATATATTTAGTGACCACCTGATTAGACAGGCTTATCAATCATGCTGAAGCACTGGCCTCCTTTAAATGCCCTGCGCGGGTTTGAAGCTGCCGCCCGTCTGGGGAGTTTTCACCAGGCCGCCGCGGAACTGCATCTGACCCAGTCAGCTATTAGCCAGCAGATCCGCAGCCTGGAAGCTTATCTTGAGCAGCCGCTTTTCTTTCGCAGCGGGCGCAGCGTCAGCCTGACCGACGCGGGCCAGGATCTTTACAGCACCGTGCAGGTTATGCTCCAGCAGCTGGCGGTCGGCATTCGTCGCCTTGAGCAATACCGCAAGCCTAACCAGCTCATTGTGAATACCACGCCCGCTTTTGCGCGACACTGGCTGTTGCCGAGGCTGGGAGACTTCAATCGCCAGCACCCGGAGACTGATTTATGGCTGTTTACCAGCTTTGAACCGCCCGATATGGCGACGGAAACCATCGACGTGGCAATACGCGATGATTTAAGCATTCAGGCGGAATGCGTTTTTGAGGTTTTGTACAAGGATAGACTTTATCCAGCCTGCCATCCCCGTATTCTGGAGGCTCTGGTCCCGCAGCGCATGACTCTTCACGGCGAGCGTGAAATGAGCTGGGAGCATTGGACCGTCGCCGGAGGTGCGGATGTCGGCCAGCGTAGCCAGGGGATGAACTTCTCCGACCCTGGGCTGCTGCTGGATGCTGCCGCAGAGGGACTTGGGATAGCGCTCGTCAGCCAGTTGTTGGCTGAACAAAAAACGGCGGCTGGCCTGCTTGTTCCGCTGGCAGAGCAAACCGTGCGCGGCGCTGACTGGGCGTGGCTTGTCCATCGCGATAGTGAAAACGATCCGCTGACGCGCCAGTTTTGTGAATGGCTGGCGGGCAGCTTGCCTGGCGCAGTGGAAAGGCATAACTAAATCTTTTACCCTGAGGCGTGTTCAGCGCTTCAGGGCAAATCCGTGACCAGACAACTCACCTTCGCACCACGTCATCATCAGCTTACTAATATCAACACCTGGACGCCGGACGGCCGGTGGCTGGCTTTCGATGTGCGCCCCTCCGGGTCTTCGTTTACCGGCGAGACTATCGAGCGGGTAAATGTCTTCAGCGGAGAAGTCGAGGTTGTGTACCGCGCGCCTGAAGGGGCCTGTGTCGGGGTGGTGACCGTAAGCCCGCAGCTGCCCGAGCGCTATGTTTTTATCCACGGCCCGGAAGCCCCGGACGCCAGCTGGTATTACGACTTCCATCATCGCCGAGGCGTGGTAGTTGAGCAGGGTAAAGCCAGCAATCTTGACGCGATGGATATCACCTCGCCTTACACCCCGGGAGCGCTGCGCGGCGGCAGCCACGTACACGTCTGGAGCCATGACGGCAGCCGTCTGAGCTTTACCTATAACGACCACGTAATGCATGAGTTGGGCGAACGGTTCGATCTCCGTAACGTTGGCATCGCGCTGCCTTTTGGCCCGGTTCAGCCTCCGAAGCATCATCCGCGTGAATACGACGGCAGCCACTTCTGCGTGCTGGTGAGCCGCACTACGCCAGATCCCACGCCGGGCAGTGACGAGATAAACCGCGCCTACGAAGAAGGCTGGACAGGCGAGCGAGGTTACCGCAAACCTGACGGCAGCGTGCAGCGCTGGGCGCTGGCTTTTATCGGTGATACGCGCTCAGTCAGCGGCGAGAAGGTGCCGGAGCTGTTTATCGTTGATTTGCCTGATGAAGAGGACACGTATCGGCAAGCCGGTGATGAGCCACTGTGCGGCACATCCAACACGCTACCCGCGCCGCCAAAAGGCGTTATGCAGCGCAGATTAACCTTTACCCACAATCGCCTTCACCCCGGCCTGGTGAGTCAGCCTCGGCACTGGGTGCGCAGCAACCCGGACGGCAGCCAACTGGCATTTCTGATGCGTGACGACGACGGCGTTGTACAGCTGTGGACGGTTTCCCCGAACGGCGGCGAGCCACGGCAGGTAACCTCCGGCGAGCACGACGTGGAGTCGGCGTTTAACTGGCATCCTTCAGGCAAAGCTCTGGGGTTTGTACTTCAGGGCAGAATTGTGTTGTGCGATGCGCAAAGCGGGGCGATTACGGCATTAACCGTGGCCGGGGAACAAGCACCTTCCGGCGATGCAGTTGTCTTTTCGCCGGACGGAAAACACATCGCCTGGATGCAGGATGTCGACGGTTTCCGCCAGCTCTGGTGCGCGGAAACCGGGCTATAGCAGATTAGTGCGGCATGTCGGCCGGTGGGATAACGGAATTGGTCGCCAGATTCTGTTTTTCGCTGGCTTCCACTCGCGATTTCACCGAATTGTCCTTACGGAACACATCCCACGGCAGCAGCACCGTATCAAGCACGGCGGTAAAAGGCAGATCCAGCGCGACCAGCGGCTTGAGCGCCCAGCTTGTTTCGTCGTCACCAAGCGTTTCTGCACTTGCGCGCGTGCCCGGGTACAAGCCCTCTTTGCCACCGCTGTGCGACATCATACTGGAACAGCCTGTCAGGCAGAGCAGGCCTGTGCTTAACACCAGAGTAGAAAACAAATTTTTCGTTATCATTTTGCTGCCGTCGTCAATGGCTGGCTGAGTACCAGCACCTGCGGAGTTATAACATCCGCCCGTGGTTTAAAAACCTTTGTCGCTCCGCTCTGTGGCGGTTATCGCATATTTTTACCATTTCATGCTCAACGCTAGTCTAAGTAAGGAATCCCTCTCTCGCAAAAAATTTGCGCTATGACGCCTTGAAAAATTCTAAGCCAGCCACATTTTACTAGTGTGACCAAAACGAGTACGCCGAATGGGTACTCCGATTTGTGGCCTGTCCTGATGGAAGGCTTTTACACTTTACTCGCTGATTTCAGGAGCTTTTTATTATGCGTAACTTCGATTTATCTCCGCTGTACCGTTCCGCCATTGGTTTTGATCGCCTGTTCAACCTGCTGGAAAACAACCAAAGCCAAAGTAACGGCGGCTACCCTCCGTACAACGTAGAATTAGTGGACGAAAACCACTACCGCATCGCTATTGCCGTTGCCGGTTTCGCTGAAAGCGAACTTGATATCACCGCCCAGGACAATCTGCTGATTGTTAAAGGCGCGCACGAAGGCGAGCAGCAAGAGCGAACCTATCTCTATCAGGGCATCGCCGAGCGTAACTTCGAACGTAAATTCCAGCTTGCAGAAAACATCCATGTGCGTGGTGCAAGCCTGGTGAACGGCCTGCTGTACATCGAGCTGGAACGTGAAATTCCGGAATCGATGAAGCCGCGCCGCATCGAAATTAATTAATTTATCGGGTCGCACAGCGCGGCCCGTCATCAGCTGGCTTGCCGTCAGGGAGCCCATCATGCCTGTTTATATGCAGGCAGGTCATTTCTTGCTTCAAAGAAGGAGAAAACACTATGCGTAACTACGATTTATCCCCACTGCTGCGTCAATGGATCGGTTTTGACAAATTAGCGAACGCGCTTCAGTCCAGCGGAGAAAGCCAGAGCTTCCCGCCGTACAACATTGAAAAAAGCGACGATAACCATTACCGCATCACCCTTGCGCTGGCCGGGTTCCGCCAGGAGGACCTGGATATCGAGCTTGAAGGTACCCGCCTGAGCGTGAAAGGGACGCCGGTAAAACCGGAAAAAGAGATCAACTGGCTGCATCAGGGGCTGGTCACCCAGCCGTTTAGCCTGAGTTTCACCCTGGCCGAGCATATGCAGGTTTCGGGTGCGACCTTTACCAACGGTCTGCTGCACATCGACCTGGTGCGCAACATCCCGGAAGCGATGGCTCCGCAGCGTATCGCCATTAGCGAACGCCCTGCGCTGAACAGCTAAGTCCCCCGAATCTCTTCTAAGGCCCCAGAAATGGGGCCTTTTTTGTGCTCTCCAGCGCATTAAGCCGTCGGCCACTCTGCGAGAATCCTCAATAACAATAATGTTATTCACAGGGATTATATGATGAGTGGAATAGCGTTAACCGTAAGCGTGCTGGCGCTGGTCGCCGTTATTGGCTTGTGGATAGGCAATATCAAAATCCGCGGTGTGGGTTTCGGCATTGGAGGCGTGCTGTTCGGCGGAATTATCGTCGGCCACTTTGTTAATCAGGCCGGGATTGGCCTGAACAGCGATATGCTGCACTTCATTCAGGAATTTGGGCTGATCCTGTTTGTCTACACCATCGGCATCCAGGTGGGGCCGGGCTTTTTCTCCTCTCTGCGCGTGTCCGGGCTACGGCTCAACCTATTCGCTATTCTGATTGTTATCCTGGGCGCGTTCATGACCGCCGTCGTCTACAAATTGTTCGACGTGCCGCTGCCTGTGGTGCTTGGGATCTTCTCCGGCGCAGTCACTAATACCCCGGCTTTGGGCGCGGGACAGCAGATCCTCTCCGATCTCGGCACTACGCCACAATTGGTTGACCAAATGGGCATGAGCTACGCGATGGCTTACCCGTTCGGCATCTGTGGCATTCTTCTCACTATGTGGCTGATGAGAATGGCTTTTCGCGTCAATGTTGAAAAAGAAGCGCAGCAGTTCGACGCCAGCAGCGGGCAAAGTCACGCTCAGCTGCAAACCATCAATATTTGCGTGGCCAACCCCAACCTTAACGGCCTGATGATTCAGGACGTGCCCATCCTCAACAGCGACGAGATAATCTGTTCCCGCCTCAAGCGCGGAGAGCTGCTCATGGTGCCTTCTCCCGGCACGGTGATTGAAACCGGCGATCTGCTGCATCTGGTCGGGGCGGAGAAAGATTTGCATAAAGCCCTGCTGGTTATCGGCAACCAGGTCGAGACTTCGCTTTCTACGCGCGGCACGGACTTACGCGTGGAGCGCGTGGTGGTGACTAATGAAAAGGTGCTGGGAAAGAAAATCCGCGATCTGCACCTGAAGCAGAAGTACGACGTGGTTATCTCCCGGCTCAATCGCGCCGGGGTTGAGCTGGTGGCGAGCAGCAATGCCAGCCTGCAATTTGGCGATATCCTTAACCTCGTTGGCCGCCCGCAGTCTATTGATGCGGTGGCGGCGGAGGTGGGTAACGCCCAACATAAGCTCCAGCAGGTACAGATGCTGCCGGTGTTTATTGGTATCGGGCTTGGGGTGCTGCTTGGGTCTGTTCCGCTGTTTATCCCCGGCTTCCCGGCCGCGCTGCGTCTCGGCCTGGCGGGCGGGCCGCTGATTATGGCGCTGATCCTCGGGCGTATCGGCAGCATCGGCAAGCTGTACTGGTTCATGCCGCCGAGCGCCAATCTCGCGCTGCGCGAGCTTGGGATTGTGCTGTTCCTTGCGGTGGTCGGGCTAAAATCCGGCGGGGACTTTATCGACACCCTGCTGCGCGGCGATGGCGTGAGCTGGATTGGCTACGGGATTGTGATTACCGCCGTGCCGTTGATTAGCGTGGGTATTCTCGCGCGCCTGCTGGTGAAGATGAACTATCTGACGCTGTGCGGCATGCTGGCAGGCTCGATGACCGACCCGCCGGCGCTGGCCTTTGCCAACGGGCTGCACGCAACCAGCGGTGCGGCGGCGCTTTCTTACGCCACTGTCTACCCGCTGGTGATGTTCCTGCGCATTATCACGCCTCAATTGCTGGCCGTGCTGTTCTGGGGGCTTTGAGTGGCGGCGCTGTCCGGTGACACGGGTAGCGTTTTAGCGTGATCACGCCGCAGGTGGTAATCCACCTGGTATTCGCTGGCGTTTCTGAACATCACTGAATAGTTCAGGAACTCGCCGCTGTCGCTGTAGGAAAGCGAGGTGATGCGCAAAATTGGCGTCGCCTCGGCGATATTCAGCAGCTTTGCCGTTTTGGCGTCCGCCAGCACCGGCGTCAGCGTTTCATAGTTACCGCTGATGATTATCCGGCACTCTTCTTCGATATAGCTGAACTTGGATCCTTCAAGGTGGGCCATGGATAAGTTGCGAAACAGCTTCACCGGCATATAGCTGTCTTCCACCATCAGCGGTTTTCCACCCACCGCACGCACCCGGCGGGAATAATAAATTTTCTCGTCGATTTTAATCCGCAACAGGCTGGCAATAGCGGGCGGGGCGGGCATGATGCTGAACTCCAGCACCTCGCTCATCACCTCTTTTCCCTGGCTACGCATCACTTCTACGAATCCGGTCAGGTTGGTGGTTTCATGGTGAACATCTTTTTTGGTCACCCAGGTTCCGCTGCCCTGGCGGCGCTGTACCAGCCCCCAGCCCACCAGTAAATCCACCGCTTTGCGAATTGTCATGCGCGATACGCCAAACTCCTCGGCGAGTTTTTTTTCGCCCGGCAGCGGGCTACCGATGGTGTAGTCAGCCGAATTCAGGCGTACGCGTAACCTGTCTGCAATTGATTTATAGATCACCAGTAGACCTCTCCAGGCGCTATATCGCCTTTTCACTTCAACCATTTGTCTAACTTTATTTTGAAAAGTAGACAACTTTGGCTAAATAAAAACCATGAAAGCGATCACGAATCACGCCGACCAACACGGCGGTTATCGGGCTGGCTCCTTATTCTCAGCTTCAGGCCAGACTACAAAAATAAGGCCACCTCTTACTCTACGAAGTTGTTACATGAGGATTAAAAAATGCTCAGTCAAATACAACGCTTTGGTGGTGCAATGTTTACCCCGGTCCTGCTATTTCCGTTTGCGGGAATTGTGGTTGGGATAGCCATTATGCTGCGTAACCCAATGTTTGTTGGGGAGGCGCTAACCGCTCCCGACAACTTATTTGCGCAGATTGTTCATATCATCGAAGAGGGCGGCTGGACGGTATTCCGCAATATGCCGCTGATTTTCGCCGTCGGCCTGCCTATCGGGCTGGCGAAACAAGCTCCGGGGCGCGCCTGCCTGGCCGTGCTGGTCAGCTTCTTAACCTGGAACTACTTCATCAATGCCATGGGGATGACCTGGGGGCACTATTTTGGCGTCGATTTTAACCTCGACCCCACCACGGGCAGCGGGCTAACGATGATAGCCGGGATCAAAACGCTCGATACCAGCATCATCGGGGCGATTGTGATTTCCGGCATCGTCACCGCCATTCATAACCGCTATTTCGACAGGCAATTGCCGGTATTTCTCGGCATCTTCCAGGGCAGTTCCTTCGTAGTGATTGTCGCCTTCCTGGTGATGATCCCCTGCGCCTGGCTGACGCTGCTCGGCTGGCCAAAAGTCCAGCTTGGCATTGAGTCCTTACAGGCGTTTCTGCGCGGTGCCGGGGCGCTTGGCGTCTGGGTTTACACCTTCCTTGAACGCATCCTGATCCCGACCGGGCTGCATCACTTTGTCTATGGGCCATTTATCTTCGGGCCAGCGGCGGTAGAAGGCGGCATTCAGGTTTACTGGGCGCAGCATTTGCAGGAATTTAGCCAGAGCACCGCTTCCCTGAAATCTCTGTTCCCGGAAGGCGGCTTTGCCCTGCACGGTAACTCTAAAGTGTTCGGCTCCGTTGGGATTGCGCTGGCGCTCTACTATACCGCCTCACCGCAGAATCGGGTTAAGGTCGCCGGGCTGCTTATCCCCGCTACGCTGACCGCGATGCTGGTCGGCATTACCGAACCGCTGGAATTCACCTTCTTGTTTATCTCTCCGCTGCTGTTTGCGGTCCACGCTTTCCTCGCCGCCACGATGGCTACGGTGATGTATATGGCGGGCGTGGTCGGCAATATGGGCGGGGGGCTTCTCGACCAGTTCCTGCCGCAAAACTGGATCCCGATGTTCCATAACCATGCCTCGATGATGTTTACCCAGATAGGCATCGGCATCGCTTTCACCGGCGTCTACTTTGTGGTGTTCCGCGCCCTTATCCTGCGCTTCAACCTGAAAACACCGGGCCGTGAAGACAGCGAAATTAAGCTCTACAGCAAGGCGGACTACCAGGCCGCTCGCCAGCAGACCAGCGCGGCGGTGAGCCAGGACGCAAAACACGGGCAGGCTCATGGCTTCTTACAGGCGCTGGGCGGTGCGGCGAATATCGCCAGCCTCAATAACTGCGCAACCCGGCTGCGCATCACGCTTGCCGATATGGCGCGGACCCAGGGTGACGAAGTATTCAAAGCCCTCGGCGCACACGGCGTAGTACGGAGCGGGAACGGCATTCAGGTCATCGTTGGGCTGCATGTCCCGCAAATCCGCGACCAGATTGAAATCCTCATCAAAGAGCAAGTCTCAGACGAACATCCATCCATGACGGAGGCAGTATCATGAAAAAATTCTCGGTAGTTGTAGCAGGCGGCGGCAGCACATTCACTCCCGGCATCGTACTGATGCTGCTGGCCAACCAGCACCGTTTTCCGCTGCGGGCGCTGAAGTTCTATGACAACGACGGCGCACGTCAGGAAACTATCGCCGAGGCCTGCAAAGTTATCCTCAAGGAGCAGGCCCCGGAGGTCGAATTCAGCTACACAACTGACCCGAAAGAAGCTTTTAGCGATGTAGATTTCGTCATGGCTCATATCCGTGTTGGCAAATACCCGATGCGCGAAAAAGACGAAAAAATCCCTCTGCGCCACGGTGTGGTTGGTCAGGAAACCTGTGGCCCGGGTGGAATAGCCTACGGCATGCGCTCGATTGGCGGCGTGCTGGAGCTGGTCGATTATATGGAGAAGTACTCGCCAAACGCCTGGATGCTGAACTACTCCAACCCGGCGGCTATTGTGGCGGAAGCGACCCGTCGCCTGCGCCCGAATGCAAAGATCCTGAATATCTGCGATATGCCAATCGGCATTGAAAGCCGTATGGCGCAGATAGTCGGCCTGAAAGATCGCAAAGAGATGAAAGTCCGCTACTACGGCCTGAACCACTTCGGCTGGTGGACCCATGTTGAGGATAAACACGGCAATGATTTAATGCCGAAAATCCGCGAACATGTGGCTAAATTTGGCTATGTTCCACCAACGGACGAGCACGGTACGGAAGCGAGCTGGAATGATACCTTCGGTAAAGCGAAAGACGTCTGGGCGCTGGATCCTGACACGCTGCCAAATACCTATCTCAAATATTACTTGTTCCCGGATTACGTGGTGCAGCACTCCAACCCGGAACATACCCGTGCCAATGAGGTTATGGAGCACCGCGAGAAACACGTATTTGGCTCCTGCAACGCCATCATTAATGCCGGGAAATCATCGGCAGGCGAGCTGGAAATTGATGAACATGCGTCGTACATCGTCGATCTGGCGACCGCTATCGCCTTTAACACTCAGGAAAGAATGCTGTTAATCGTGCCGAATAATGGCGCGATTAATAACTTCGACCCGGAAGCGATGGTAGAGATCCCATGCCTCGTAGGGAAAGACGGGCCAGAGCCGCTGGTGGTGGGCAATATTCCTCAGTTCCAGAAAGGGTTGATGAGCCAGCAGGTTGCGGTAGAAAAACTGGTGGTAGATGCCTGGGAGCACCGCTCTTACCAGAAACTGTGGCAGGCCATCACGCTGTCGAAAACCGTCCCAAGTGCCTCCGTCGCCAAAGCCATCCTCGACGACTTGGTAGAAGCCAACAAAGCCTACTGGCCTGAACTGAAATAAGTTTTTCCAGCCATTAACAAAGCGCGGCGTTAACGTCGCGCTTTTTTCATGGTGTGGAAGTCGAGGCAGCATGACGATAGCAGCGCTTTCATATTGTTCGGCAACAGACTGAATAATGCGGATCTCACACTGCAGGGGAAAACACGGAGTATTTTTACCGAGCCTGCGGTAGTTAATGAGGTGATGAGAATGGCAGCCCGGCTTGGGGTGGTGCTTAGCGATGAGTAACCGGCAAAAGCAAACCTACACACTATGAATCATTATTAATCTTTTATTGCAATCCGCACTCCCCGCAAACGGTAAAGGTATGCTAAATATTAGGTTTCCTTCGCTAAGTAGCGTGCCGCCGATGTTAAAGCCAATCCTTGCCCTGGTTGCTCTCTCTTTCTGTGCCGGTTCGTTTGCCGCACAAACAGAAGCTTTGCCGCCCAGTTGGACCAGCCAGCTTGGGGTGGGCATGAACGTTGACTGGGCCATTACAGAACGCGGTATACGCGAATTTGACCCGCTTGCGGTGCGGGACTTTCAGCAGCGCGGGTTTGGTCACGTACGCATCCGCGTTGCCGGGCCGATGACCCATCAAAAGCTGGTTCACCTGCGGCGAATCGTGGATGCCTGCGAGCAATACAATATCGTTCCGGTTATCAGTTACCGCGCGGCCGAGCTGAAGGCAAAGCCCAATGCTGAAAACGCCACCGACATCGTAGAATGGTGGACAACCGTCGCCCGGTTCTTTGGCAAAAACGATGATTCTCTGGTCTTCGACATCATCGGGCAGCCGGAGGAAAAGCTCAGCGCCAACCCGCAGCTGCTCAACCAGGTGTATGACAAAACCGTTAAGGCGATTCATAAAATCAGCCCGCAGCGGCATATCTTTGTCGCGCCTCGCTATCACGGCTCGCCGGAAGCTTTGGCGGCATTAAAAATCCCCGAATCCCACCACGGGCTGGTCATGGCGGACTGGCATTTAATGCCGTCCGGCCCGCATGCCTTAAACGGTAAAAGCCAGTGGACCACCGGCACGGATGCGGAAAAAGCCGCAATCCATGCGCGTATAGAAGCCGCTTCACGCTGGCAGCAAAAAACCGGCCACCTGTCCTGGGTGGGCAACTGGTCGGTGGGCAGTAAGCTGCCGGTGGATCAGCAGGTTGCGATGGCGACTTTTGTTGCCTGCGAGCTGCAAAAGGCGCAGATCCCTTATGCGGTAAGCGGCGATGAAAAATTCTACGATGGCGAAGAGGGCGCATGGCGGCCGGATATGGCACCGGTTCTGGACGCCATCCTCAAGCCTCAGTGCCAGTAATTATCGCCCCGGCGTGAATTTTCTGTTGCTGCCTTCCGGGTAATTATGTATTTTTATGCACATTAACTGCATAAAAACATCATATATCCAGGGGCTTCTATGTTAACTAAAGCGATGAAATCAGTGGTAGTTGGCGGGTGTTTGCTCGCGGCTTTGTTCAGTTCTGCTCAGGCTCTGGCGCAGACTTACGTGGTCGGCTCGGGCGGCACCTATCGTCCATTTGAATTTGAAAACAGCCAGAAGCAGCTGGAAGGTTTCGATATCGATATCATCAAAGCCGTCGCTAAAGCCGAAGGTTTTGATATCAAGCTGGTTAACACCCCGTGGGAAGGCATCTTTGCGACGCTGAACTCCGGCGATCGCGACATCATTATTTCCGGCATCACCATTACCGACAAGCGTAAAGCGATGGTCGACTTCTCCGCGCCTTACTTCCCGGCAGAGCAGTCCATCGTGGTGCCTACGGATTCAAAAGTCGACTCCGTTAACGCCCTGAAAGGTAAGAAAGTTGGCGTGGTTAACTCCAGCACCGGCGACATCGTTGTTTCCGATGTTCTGGGCAAAAACAGCACCGATATTAAGCGTTTCGATAACACTCCTCTGATGCTGCAAGAGCTGACCGAAGACGGTATTGACGCGGCGGTGGGTGACGTGGGCGTGGTGAAATATTACATTAAATCTCACCCTGAAAAACCGCTGAAGCTGGTGCCGGACAGCAAGTTTGAACGCCAGTATTTCGGCATTGCGGTCGCGAAAGGTAACACCGAGCTGAAGGGTAAAATCGACGCCGGTCTGAAGAAAATCATCGCAGACGGCACCTACGCTAAAATTTACGCCAACTGGTTCGACGCCAACGTTCCAACCCTCCCGGCAGAGTAATTTTCAATCGGGGCCGTTCCGGCCCCAACAAGGACAGGTATGACCGGATTTCGCTGGGAGATAATCTCAGAATACGCGCCGCTATTTATGCAGGGCGCGCTGATGACCATCAAGTGCACCATCATCTGCGTGATTTTAGGCACCTCATGGGGCCTGCTGCTTGGCCTTGGGCGTATGGCTCATGCCGACGACGGCCCGTGGAAACACGTACTGCGTTATGCGGTGCAGTGGCCGGTGCGTATTTACGTCAGCGCGTTTCGCGGCACGCCTCTGTTTGTGCAGATTATGGTGGTTCACTTCGCCCTGGTGCCGCTGTTCATCAACCCGCGCGATGGGATAATGATAACCAGCGGGCTGATGTCCGTGGACTTTGCCCGCGAGCTGCGCTCTGAATACGGCGCATTCCTCTCCTGCGTGGTGGCGATTACGCTAAACGCCGGGGCCTATGTGTCCGAAATTTTCCGCGCCGGTATTCAGTCTATTGATAAAGGGCAGATGGAAGCTTCCCGCGCGCTGGGGATGGGCTGGGGTAAAACGATGCGCAAAGTTATTTTGCCGCAGGCGTTTCGCCGCATTCTGCCGCCGCTCGGCAACAACGCGATTGCTATTGTTAAAGACTCGTCGCTGGCTTCGGCTATCGGCCTTGCCGACCTGGCCTACGCGGCGCGTACCGTTTCCGGCGCTTATGCGACCTATTGGGAGCCGTACCTGACCATTTCACTGGTCTACTGGGTTCTGACGTTCCTGCTTTCGCTGCTGGTGCAACATATGGAAAAGAGGTTTGGCAAAAGTGATTCACGTTAAGGACTTACAGAAAAAATTTGGCAAAACTCACGTCCTGCGCGGTATCTCCTGCGATATTGCTCCTCAGGAAGTGGTTTGCGTGATTGGCCCATCCGGCTCCGGCAAAAGTACCTTTCTGCGCTGCCTGAACGCGCTGGAAAAGCCGGACGGCGGTGAAGTGATGGTGAACGGTTTTGCGGTGCATGATCCAAAAACCAACCTCAACGGCCTGCGTGAAGGTGTTGGCATGGTGTTTCAGCGTTTCAACCTGTTCCCGCATATGACGGTGCTGGAAAACCTGATTATGGCGCCGATGTCGCTGAAAGGGCTGTCAAAAGCGGAAGCGGTAAACCGCGCGGAGAAGCTGCTGCAAAAAGTTGGCCTGATAGACAAAATCGACGCCTGGCCTTCCAGCCTCTCCGGCGGCCAGCAGCAGCGTGTGGCGATTGCCCGTGCGCTGGCAATGGAGCCGTCAATTATTCTGTTTGATGAGCCAACCTCGGCGCTGGATCCTGAGCTGGTGGGCGAAGTGCTGGCGGTGATGAAGCAGCTGGCGCAGGAAGGTATGACGATGATTATCGTGACCCACGAAATGGGCTTCGCCCGCGAAGTGGCCGACCGCGTGATCTTTATCGACCAGGGCGTGATTCAGGAGCAGGGCGTGCCAGCCCAACTGTTCAGCGCCCCGCAAAACCCACGAACCCAGGCGTTTTTAAGCAAGGTTCTCTAAAAAAGGGCGCGAAAGCGCCCTTTGTCTTTCAGGAAAACTGGCGAATATTTTTGTCGATAAGCGCCAGCAGCGCCTCGTTGTCCACGGTTTGCAGAATCATCACCGGTTTGCCCCGCGGCGGTTCTACGTTTACCGTCAGCCTCAGGTTTTCTGGCCCGTAGCGCAGTGTTCTGCCCCGGCTCAGGCCGCTCAGCGAAACGTCCACGTAATCCTCTACGCCGCTGACCAGCGCGGGTTCCAGCAGCAGGGCGACAGTCAGCACGTCGTGTATCCAGCAGCCCGGCAGATTACGGGTCTGCATTGAAAAATCCATCCACGGACGGATTGTTTCTACAAGAAAATCGCTTAATCGGTTATTGCAGGTCGCCAGCTTATCCAGGTCCTGGTGTGTCATCATCGTTTGGGTGGTGACATCCATCGGCACCAGGATGATGTTCGCTCCGCTGGTCAGCACCGCGTGGGCCGCCTCCGGGTCGACGCCAAAATTGGTGTCCTTCAGGTAGCCCTCAACGTTGAACACGCCTCCCATAATCACAATCTCTTTCACCGCCGCCGCCATTTGCGGATACAGCTGTAAAGCCAGCGCGACGTTGGTCAGCGGGCCGATGGCAATCAGGGTGATTTCGCCGGGATTATTGCAGATAAGTTCGCCCATTTTATGCACCGCCAGCGGCGCTGTGGCGGCGTTTA
Organism: Cedecea davisae DSM 4568; assembly: GCF_000412335.2. GTDB lineage: Bacteria > Pseudomonadota > Gammaproteobacteria > Enterobacterales > Enterobacteriaceae > Cedecea > Cedecea davisae. The sequence goes on along the minus strand of NZ_KE161030.1, from coordinate 4,486,774 downwards.
TCTGCGGCGCACTGACGCCGTTCCATAAATGGCGCAGGCCGACTTTATCAACCTTGTGGTCAAGATGTTCCCGCCATGGAGCCGACGGCTCAATCAGGGCGCGGGATGCGCCGCGGGCGACCTCAACGGACATGCCAAGGCGTGCGATTAAATCAGAGGCAACGGCGTAGCCGACTTCGCTGGGCGTATTTCCCGAAACGGTGGTTATTAGCTCGAGGGAGATTTCTGGGGCTGCCAGGGCCAGAGCCAGCGCAAGGCCGTCGTCAACGTTGGCTCCGGCAACGCCGTTGCCCGGATCGCAATCAATAATTAAACGCTTCATGTTACTCATTTACTCATTCTGGCCTGCGGTGAAGGATGGCAGCCGCAGGACTCGCCGATTTCCAGCTCGAAAGCGAATTCGCAGTTGTGCGGCTCCCCGTCCCATCTCTTCAGCATCTCAATGGCCTTTTTCGCCATTTTAGTGACCGGCTGGCGCACGGTGGTTAAAGAGGGGACGTTAAAAGAAGATTCAAGGGTGCCGTTAAAGCAGACCAGCGCCAGGTCGGCGGGTGCCGAAAGCCCCCGTTCGGCCAGCGCTCTCAGGCAGCCAAAGGCCTGCTGCTCATTGGTGGCAAACAGGGCGCGGGGCAAGTCGCCGCTCAACATGCGCTGTGCCGCGCTGTAGCCGCCCTGGCGGGTATAGTCGGTAGAAAAAATCCACTCAGGGCGCAGAGGCAAACCGGCTTCTTCCAGCGCCTGCTTCCAGCCGCTGATGCGGTCCTGGGTGTTCAGCATCTCCAGCGGCCCGCAAATAATGGCTATCTCGCGGTAGCCGTGCTCGATAAGGTGCCGGGTCGCCCGGTAAGCGGCATGTTGCTCATTAACCTGAATGGCGCAGACGTTCAGCTCCGGCGCAACTCTGTCCAGCATGACGCACGGCGTGCCGCTGGCCTGAATAAGCTCGATGTACGGATGTCGGTCTACGCTGGTGTAAATCAGGCCATCCACCTGGCGATGAAGCAGGTTATTCACCAGCTCAAGCTCACGCACCCTGTCGTCACCTGAATCCCCAAGCAGCAGCACTCTGCCGTCGGCAAAGGCTTCCTGCTGTAGGGCGTGCGCCATGGAAGAGATAAACGGGTTGGCAATATTGGGCACGATCAGGCCGTAGGTTCGTGTGGTTCCGCTGGCTAAAGCCCTGGCGATACCATTCGGACGGTAGCCGGTTTTTTTGATGGCGGCCAGCACCCGCTCGCGCGTTGCCTGCGCCACAGGGCGCGGGCCGTTATTAATCACATAGCTAACCACCGCGACCGAAGTCCCTGCTTCTTTGGCGACTTCAGCGCGGGTGACACGTTGCATATGAGGCTTAGTCACTGAATACCTGCTTTATTTGGGCTGGCGCTAAACAGAGCAACAGCATAAAGCTTTGCCTGGTAAAAATCGCCGGGAACCGTGAGCCGAATCAAATGGCGTCTTCCGGCAGGTTAAGATCCCGGCCTCTGGTTTCCGGCGCGAAGAAGGTCGTCACCAGCCCTATCCCCGCCATCACGGCGAAGTAGAGAGCAATAGGCCACCAGTGCCCGGTCCACGACAGCAGCGCGGCAGCAACCAGCGGTGCCGTGCCGCCGGAAAGAATGGAGCCAAGCTCTTTGGCAAACGCCATTTTTGTATAGCGGTTAGCTACGCCAAACAGCTCCACGCCCCACGCTGCCTGCACGCCAAAAATACCCAACGAGGCCAGCCCCATCCCGACGACAATAGTCGGAATAACGATGATCGGTTCGCGGGAGTCCAGCAACATAAAAGCCGGGAAAGCATAGATAATCAGCAGCAGGCAAAACCAGCGATAAACGATGCGGCGGCCAAAGCGGTCAGAGAGCCAGCCTGCAAACGGGATAATCGCGAAGCCGAGCACGGAGGCTATCAACACCGCCAGCGTGGGAACGGATTTATCGACCGCCAGCACTTTAGCGACGTAGCCGATGATAAAGCCTTGCGCGAGGTAGGATGGGCCGTTTTCGCCGATACGCAGGCCGACCATCGTCCAGAAGGCGCGGGTGCGTTTCCAGAAACTGCGGGTGTCCTGCTGCTGTAGCGTGATGCCCTGTTCCAGGCTCTGCTTACGCTGTTCTTCAAGCAACGCTTTCTGGCGCTCGAATACCGGCGTCTCGCGCAGCTGATGCCGGATAATCAGTGCGACAACGGCAATCAGCATGCTGCACAGGAACGGAATGCGCCAGCCCCAGGAGAGCAGCGCCTGTTTATCCATTTGCAGCACCAGCAGCCAGGTCAGGGAGGCCAGCAGCGTGCCGCTGTTGGAGCCGAGGCCGATAATTGATGACACCAACCCACGCCGTTTTACCGGCGCATATTCCCCCAACATAACGGTGCCGCCGGAAAGCTCTGCGCCCGCGCCAAGCCCCTGAGAGAAGCGCAAAATAACCAGGCAAACCGGCGCCCAGACGCCGATCTGGGCATAGCCAGGGATCAGGCCAATCAGCGTTGTAGAGCAGCCCATCAGCGCGATGGTAATCACCATTACCATTTTTCTGCCGTAGCGGTCGCCCAGCCGGCCAAACAATAATGCGCCAATTGGGCGGGCGATAAAGCCTACCGAATAGGCGGCGAAGCTTGAGAGCAACGCCATAACCGGGGTGGCATCCGGGAAGAACACGTCGCCAAAAATAATCCCGGCCGCCAGGCCATAGAGCGCAAAGTCGGCGTATTCCATCGTAGTGCCGAGCCAGCAGGAAAAGGTGGCGCGAATAAAGTCGCGTTTGCCTTCGGGGGTCGCCAGGCGCTCTTCAGCGGCGTGCTCCGAGCCTGCCGGAGGATGAGAAACAGATTTTGTTGTCATTGAGGTGCTCACAAAAGTCGGACGTTATCGGCCCAGGGGGCGTTTTTTAATCATTCGCTCAGTGTATCTACGCGCGTAGATTGATCAAATTATTAAACCGGAAATGAGAGTAAGGTAACTAAATGACAGAAAAATGACGGAAGGAATTACCCTCTCCCTGGAAGGGCGAGGGTGAAATATGAGGGATTTTCTCCCTCGCCCCTTTGGGGAGAGGGGCAATATCAGCGTGCCTTTGCTAAGTACTGTTCCATCTCAGCTTCCGGAACCATGCCGCCGCCGGTCGCCCAGACCAGGTGCGTTGCATTATTCAACTTTTCGGCGCTCAGGCCATGCATGCTCTGGTAAGCTTCGTTGGCACAAACGTGCTGCGGGCCGGGCATTCCGGCCAGCGCCGAAGGCTCGAGACGAATATCTTCTTCTGCGGCCAGCCAGCCCAGCATGTTGTAAAGCGTTTGGTCTTCTGCGGTATAAAAACCGTCCAGCAGCCGCTGCATCGCCCGCCCGACAAAGCCGGAAGCGCGCCCCACGGCCAGGCCGTCGGCTGCGGTCAGGTTATCAATACCGATCTCCTGTACCGAAATGGCATCGTGAAGCCCGGTATGCACCCCGAGCAACATGCAGGGAGAATGGGTTGGCTCGGCAAAAATGCAGTGGACGTGGTCGCCAAAAGCGATTTTCAGGCCAAACGCCACTCCGCCAGGGCCGCCGCCCACGCCGCACGGAAGGTAGACAAATAGCGGGTGCTGCTCATCAACGGTAATCGAGCGCTGAGTGAACTGATCCTTCAATCTTTGCCCGGCGACGGCGTAGCCAAGAAACAGCGTGCGGGAGTTTTCATCGTCGATAAAGAAGCAGTTGGCGTCAGATTCTGCGGCTTTGCGACCTTGTTCTACGGCAACGCCGTAATCTTCTGCATACTCAACCACTTCAACGCCGTGGCTGCGCAGTTTGGCCTTTTTCCATTCGCGTGCGTCGGCGGACATGTGCACCGTAACCCGGAAGCCAATCCGTGCGCTCATAATCCCAATCGACAGGCCTAAATTGCCGGTAGAGCCAACGGCGATACTGTAGCGGCTGAAAAATTCGCGAAACTCCGGGGAGAGAAGCTTGCTGTAGTCGTCCTCCGGGCTAAGCAGCCCGGCTTCAGTAGCCAGTTTTTCTGCGTGGGTCAGCACTTCATAAATACCGCCTCGCGCCTTTATTGAGCCAGAAATCGTAAGATGGCTGTCTTTTTTCAGCCACAATTTACCGTAGATCTCCTGGCCCAATGCCGCGTGCAGCCGCTTTTGCATCGCCGGGATGGCTGCCAGTTCAGACTCGATAATCCCGTTTGTTGCCGCTGTTTCCGGGAAGGCTTTTGCCAGATAAGGCGCAAATCGGGCGAGGCGAGCATGCGCCTCTTTGACATCCTCTTCGGTCAGGCCGACGTAGGGCAAACCTTCGGCTAAGGAAGTGGTTGCCGGGTTGAACCAGGCCACTTCTTTCAGCGCAATCAAGTCGTTAATCAGAGGAAATTTTTCAATCAAAGTAGTCATTTCAGCGTTGTTCATAACAAGTCCCGTGGCGCTCAGATGATAAAAGAAAGCAGGAAGGTGCCAGCCAGTGCAAGCAAGGAAGCGATAAATGTCGCCGTGGTGTAGTACTTAAAGGTTTCATGCAGCGTAGCGCCGCAGTACTGCTTGACCAGCCAGAAAAGAGAATCTGTGACAATCGTGCAGCCAATTGCGCCCGAACCTATCGCAAGTGTCACGATCTCCGGGCTAACGTCAGGATACAGCGGCAGCATTGGGGCAACGATGGCCGTTGCGCCCATCATGGCTACGGTTGCCGACCCTACGGCGGCGTGCAGGATAAGCGCGACCAGCCAGGCCAGCAGTATTGGATGCAGATGCAGGTTAGACAGGCTAATGGCGAGAGTATCCGCCATGCCGCTGGCCTTAAGAATGGCGTTAAACGCGCCTCCCGCACCGATAATCATCAGGATATTGGCTATCGAGCCGAAGCCGTTTTCAGTATGGCTGAGCAAGGTGCCCATGCTCATATGCTGGCGTAGCCCGAGCAGGTAATAAGCCACGAAGACGGCAATAAACATCGCGGTTATCGGGTTGCCGATAAATTCCAGCAGCGTGTAGAGCGTGCTGCCGGGCGTCATATTCAGCTCGGCAACGGTCTTAATCAGCATCAGAAAAATGGGCAGCAGGACGGTGAACAGCGTGGCGCCTAATGACGGCAGAGAAGCGGCATCGCGCGTTTGCAGGTCTGAAAACTCGGGGGGAACCGGTTTAAACGGCAGGCGGCTGCCGATACATTTTAAGAAGAGCGGCCCGCCAACCAGCGATGCCAGCAGGCCCACGGCCAGGCCATACACAATCACTGTCCCCACGTCGGCACCGAGTTTATTGGTCACAAACAGCGCCGCCGGGTGAGGAGGCACCACGCAGTGAACCGCCATCAGCGCGGTACAAAGTGGAATGGCCAGCTTGAGCAAAGAGGTTTGAGTCTTTTTGGCAATCGAGAAGGCCAGCGGGATCAGCAGCACGACGCCGACCTCAACAAACAGCGTAATGCCGCAAATCAGCCCCACCAGCACCATAATCACGTCGACAGAGAGCCAGCGGCAGCGCTCCAGCGCCAGGCCAATGCGTTCGGCCGCGCCGGATACTTCCATCATTTTACCGAGGATAGTGCCGAGGCCGATTACCGCGGCCAGAAAGCCCAGCGTGCCGCCAATGCCGCTTTCGACGGCATTCACCATGTCGAGCGGCCCCATTCCCATCATGGTGCCGACAAAAAAGCTCGCTAACAGCAGCGCGAGGAAAGGATGAAACTTCAGTTTGACGATTGTGAATACAATTAAAACGATGCTGCTGAGTAACGAACCCACCACCCAGATTTGCGATCCCATCTCTCACCCCGACCCTGTGAATAATTTAGGGTAATTGGATAAAAAATGGCCCTGGCTGACAAACGATAAAATTGGCCGTTCACATGAGCCAGATTGGATCAAGTGAGTGATTTAAGTCGAAATAAGCGGTGTAAATGCGTAATGGTTCACTTTTCCTCAACTTAACGCTGCCTATTTGCCGTGGATTTTTTACACTTAGCCGGAAAGTAAACAGACAAGAGGCGCTATGGACGCGGGACGTGAAGTTAGAAATCGTTTATTAAACGGCTTGCAGTTGTCGAAGCTGTATACCTTTGAGGTTGCGGCGCGGCATCAATCTTTCGCCCTGGCGGCGAACGAGCTTTCACTCAGCCCCAGCGCCGTCAGCCACCGCATAAATCAGCTTGAAGAAGAGTTGGGGATACAGCTTTTTGTTCGCTCCCATCGCAAGGTGGAGCTGACGCATGAGGGGAAGCGGGTGTTCTGGGCGCTGAAGTCGTCGCTGGATACGCTTAACCAGGAAATTCTGGATATCAAAAACCAGGAGCTGTCCGGCTCTTTAACCGTTTATTGCAGGCCGTCGATTGCCCAGTGCTGGCTGGTGCCCTCCCTGGGTGACTTTTCGCAGCGTTATCCCGCCATTTCCCTGACCATTCTTACCGGCAACGACAACCTGAATTTACAGCGGGCGGGTATCGACCTGGCTATCTCGTTTGACGATGCGCCTTCGTCTCAACTGAGCCATCACTTTTTGATGGATGAGGCCATCCTGCCGGTGTGTAGTCCGCAATACGCGCAGCGTTTTGAGCTGCAAAGCAGGCCTTCGCATCTCCTCCACTGCACTTTACTGCACGACCGGCAGGCGTGGAGCAATGACTCGGGTACGGACGAGTGGTACAGCTGGGCGCAGCACTTTGGCATAGCGCTGCCTGCTTCTACGGGCATTGGGTTCGATCGTTCAGATTTGGCGGTGATAGCCGCGATGAACCACGTTGGCGTGGCGATGGGGCGAAAAAGGCTGGTGCAAAAGCGGCTGGAGCGGGGCGAGCTTGTCGCCCCTTTCGGTGAGATGGCGTTGAATTGCCATCAGCATTATTACATTTCGACCCTTGATGGCCGACAATGGCCGAAGATTGACGCTTTTATCCACTGGCTTAAAGCCCTGGCCGAAGAGGTTAAATAAATTAAATCGTTTCCCCGTGATGCTGGAATCGCTGAGCCAGCGGCAGCCAGCAGCAAAGGATCAGCACGCCCATCGCGGTCATCAGCAGGCCAATGCTGAACTGCCCGGTTTGCGGCATTAGCGCGGAGAGCCAGGCCATCACGCCGGAGCCGATATTTTGCAGGCCGCCCACCAGCGCGCCTGCGGTGCCTGCGAGGAACGGGAACGGCTCCATCGCGCCGCTGGTCGCCAGCGGGAACAGCATGCCTGCTCCGAAGAAGAACAGCGCGGCGGGCACCAGCAGCGTCCAGATATTCATGATGCCAAACCAGCCCGGTATCCACATGAGAATACCGGCCAGCAGGCAGCTCAGCACCGCCTGCCACATCAGGCTGGAGAAACGTGCGTTCTGGCGGCTCGCGTACCAGGAGCCAAAAAATGCCGCCGGAATGGGTAAAATAAACAGGATACTGACCACCACGCCGTTCAGACCAAGCACGCCGCCCATCAGCACGCCCGAGCAGGCTTCAAACACCGCCACGCCCGCCAGGCCGCCAACCAGCATCAGCAGGTAGCAATTAAAAGAGATGTTGCCGAGCAGCAGTTTATAGCTGCGCAGCAGCCGCGGAGGCGTTGCGTTTGCCGGGCGGGTTTCCGGCAGCCAGCGCCACATTGAAAAAGCGACTACCGCACACAGCAGCAGCAGGAAGCCGTAGCAGGCACGCCAGCCCCAGACGCTGTCCAGCAGGCCGCCAATCACCGGGGCCAGCAGCGGGCTAACCAAAATACCCATATTCAGCAGGCTGTTGGCGAGGCGTAAATCGCCGCCTTCATACAGGTCGCGCGGCATGGTTCTTGCCATTACGCCAGCCACGCCGGTGCCCATACCCTGGAGCGCGCTAGCCAGCACCAGAACATGCAAATTAGTGGTAAACAAAGCTCCGAGCGTAGCCAGCATAAAGATAACCATACCGGCCAGTATCACCGGGCGGCGGCCAATGCGGTCAGAGAGTGGGCCGTAAAACAGCTGAGAAATACCGTAGGTAAATAAATACGCTGCCATCACGCGCTGGATAGCGCCGTTGCGCACGCCCATCTCGTGAGCCATATCGGGAATCGAAGGAATATAAATGGTTTGTGTCATCTGCCCGACGGCAACCAGCAGAATTAACATCATCAGCAGGTGGATATTGGCTAACTTTCTCATGGCTTCCGACCGTTTACCCGAAAAGAGATAGATTGCTCGCAGCGTATTTCGCTGTGTATGTTTTAAAAGCGAGAGGAATCTATCATAACCCCACCAATAAGCCAGATGATGAGGCTGTTTTAAGCACAGATTTACGTGTCCGAATGTAAAGCGAAAGCGGCAATTTTTATTGCCAGCGAATGCATCAATTTGCCCTGAAAAGGTGCAGCTGCGGTCAACTTCTGGCAGATCACATTTATTTACATAGTGAATGCTAATGCGTATATTTCTCATCCGCATTAATCATGCGCGTCTTGATAAAAAATCAAAAAAACGTGTCCAGCGCCGGAGTGCGCCGCAGCACGATATCCACTAAAAATGAGGGTTAAACATGTCTTTCGTTAACTTCTCCAGGGAACGGTTCACTTTGCGGGCAAATGGCCCGTCATGGCTGGCGGCATGTATTGCCCTGGCGCTTATTCCTTCGGCGCAGTCCGAAGAAAAAAAATCGGCGGAAGACACTATCACGGTGAACACCAGCGCCGACAATCCGCTGGCCGGGCAGGCGCAGGACTACAGCGTTAAAACCACCACTACCGGCACTAAACTGCTGCTGGTACCGCGTGATATCCCGCAGTCCGTCAGCGTAATCAGCAAGCAGCGCATGGAAGACCAGGATCTGCAAACCATCGGCGAAGTGCTGGACAACACGACCGGCATCACCTCCCGTCTGGTAGACAGCAGCCGCGCCACCTACTTCTCACGTGGTTTTTTCATCAGCAACTACGCCTATGACGACCTGCCGACCCAGGTCAGCGACGTCTGGGACTTCGGCGACACCGGCTCTGATTCCGCGATTTATGAAAATGTGGAAGTGGTTCGCGGCGCAGCGGGACTGATGAGCGGCAGCGGCAATCCTTCGGCGTACATCAACATGGTGCGCAAGCATGCAGACAGCCGCGAGTTTAAAGGCAACGTCTCGGCGACTTACGGCAGCTGGGACAAGCAGCGCTATGTCGCGGATCTCTCCGCGCCGCTGAGCGAGTCCGGCAACGTGCGGGGGCGCGTGGTGACAGGCTACCAGGACAACGACACCTGGATGGATAAGAGCCATTACCGCAAGAAATTTATCTACGGCGTGGTGGACGCAGACCTGACCGACTCAACCACGCTCTCCGTGGGCTATGACTACCAGGAAAGCAACGACGACAGCCCGACCTGGGGCGGCCTGCCAACCTGGTATGCCGACGGCAGCCGCACGCACTTCAGCCGCAGCGCCACCACCGCGCCGGACTGGGCTTATTCCAATAAAGACGCCACCAAAGTGTTTGCAAGCCTGGTGCAGCGCTTTGATAACGGCTGGGAAGCCCGCGTTAACACGCTGCACGCCGAAACGAACTTCGACTCTAAGCTGATGTACGTGACCGGATCCCCGGACAAGACCACCGGAGCTGGCACAAGCGCTTATGGTGGCTGGAACCGTGGCGAGCGTAAGCAGGATTCGGTGGATGCGTTTGTGCGCGGGGGCTTCGACCTGTTTGGCCGCCAGCACGAACTGATGTTTGGCGGCAGCTACAGCCGCCAGCGCAACCACTATGACAACGCCATGCCGAATACCGGCCTGGATTACGGCGGCATTGCAATGCCGGGCTTCTATGAAAACGTAGCCGATCCAGCCTGGTCCGCCTTCTCGCTGTACAGCAAAGATGTAGTGCGCCAGCAGTCCGCGTATACCGCCGCTCGTTTCTCGCTGGCAGACCCGCTGCACTTAATCGTTGGCGCTCGCTACACCGAATGGAACGCGGACTACAACCCGTCTACCGCGCCGCAAACCAGCCTTAACAGCAAAAAGCACGACGTTACGCCTTACGCAGGCCTGGTGTACGACATCAACGATACGTGGTCGGCTTACACCAGCTATACCTCCATCTTCCAGCCGACCGACAAGCGAGACGTTAACGGCGACTATCTCGACCCGACGACGGGTAAAAGCTACGAAGCAGGCGTGAAAGCAGACTGGTTTAACACCCGCCTGACCACTTCTCTGGCGGTATTCCGTATCGAGCAGGATAAAGTGGCGCAGGCGCTCGGCACGCCGGTAAACGGTAATCCGGGCGAAACCGCCTACAAGTCGGTGGACGGAACGGTAAGCCGGGGGATCGAGTTTGAGGTGAACGGCGCGTTGACGGACAACTGGCAGCTCACCTTCGGCGCATCGCGCTTTGTGGCGGAAGACCAGAACGGCGATGCGGTGAACCCGGACCAGCCGCGCACCACGATGAAACTGTTTACCCGTTACCAGCTACCTATGCTGCCGGAAGTGACCGTGGGCGGCGGCGTGAACTGGCAGAATAAGACCTGGCAGGATGCGAACGGCCCGAACGGCAATACCCGCATTGAGCAAGGCAGCTACGCGCTGGTGGATCTCTTCACTCGCTACCAGGTGAGCAAAAACTTTGCCGTGCAGGGCAATATCAACAACCTGTTCGACAAAGAGTATGAAACCTGGCTTTCTGACTACGTGGTTTACGGCGCGCCTCGCAGCTTCTCGCTGACGGCAAACTACAGCTTCTAGCCCGGATGAGGGAGGCCGCTGGTCTCCCTTTTCCTTTCCTCAGCTATTTCTCTCGCCAGCGCCAGGAAGGCGGCCAGTCCGGCGGAAGGATGACGCCTGCCGGGGTAATACAGGCAAAGGCCGGGAAACGCCGGGGTCCACTCTTCCAGCAGGCGAACCAGCGCGCCGGAGCGTATTTCTGCCATCACGTTTTGCTCCATAAAGAAGCCAACCCCAAGCCCCTCCAGCACCGCATCGCGAGCCAGCGAGGCTTCATCCAGCGTCAGCGGCCCCTGCACGTCGATTTGCGCGACTTCTCCCTGTTTTTCAAGGTGCCAGCGATAAAGTGAGCCGTCCGGCAGGCGCACACGAATACAGGCGTGAGCCATCAGCTCGCCCGGAGTTAATGGCGTTCCGTTTTTAGCCAGATAGGCCGGAGAGGCAACAACCGCATAACGCTGCGGCTGGCCCAGCGGCAGGGCAATCATATCGGCAGGCACCAGACTTGCGACACGTACGCCCAGATCAAAACCTTCGGCAACAATGTCGATAAGCTTCCCTTCGGTAACCAGGTCGATGTGCATCTCGGGGTAGCGCCGCAAAAACTCAAACGCCAGAGAAGAGAGCAACTGGCGGGCGGCAAACGGCGGGGCGTTGATGCGCAGTACGCCGGAGGGCGTATCCCGGTGCGAGCGCACGCTTTCCAGAGCATCGTTTACGCCTTGCAAAGCGGGGCTGACTCTTTCAATAAACAGCCTTCCCGCTTCCGTCAGCGCAACGCTGCGCGTGGTGCGGTTGAACAGGCGAACCCCAAGTTCGGCCTCGAACTTCGCCAGCGCGTGGCTGAGCGCCGTGGTGGAGATACCGAGATCGATAGCCGCCGCGCGGAACGAACCCCGGCGGGCAATGGCCTGTACGGCTTCGATATCGGCGAGCGTTATGCGCGACATTGTCCCGATTTCCTCATCATTTCATCCCGGTTTGTCCTGATTGTTTAAATTATACCGCTTTCTTACAGTGTGGATACGGCACGTTTGCCGATTACTGGAGAATGAAAGATGAGTGAGTTTTTAACGCTGAAGGGCAAGCGGGCGCTGGTGACATCCGGCACCAAAGGCGCTGGCGCGGCCACCGTGGCGCTGTTCCGCGAGCTTGGAGCGCGGGTAATAACCGTTGCCCGCAACCGGCCAGAAGCGACGGCGGAAGAAGACTTTGTGGCGGCGGATCTTTCCACCCCGCAAGGCTGCGGGCAGCTGCTTAAGGCGGTGCAGGAACGGCTGGGCGGCGTGGATATTATCGTGCATATGCTGGGCGGTTCATCTTCTCCGGCCGGGGGTTACGCCGCGCTGGAGGAAGAGCACTGGCAGCGTGAGCTGGCATTGAACCTGTTCCCGGCGGTACGGCTGGACAGAGCCCTGCTGCCAGGCATGACGGCGCGTGGCTCCGGCGTGATTATTCACATTTCTTCAATCCAGCGTATTTTGCCGCTGCCGGAGGCCACCACGGCCTATGCTTCGGCCAAAGCGGCGCTTTCTGCCTACAGCAAAAGCTTATCGAAAGAGGTTTCGCCCCGGGGCGTGCGGGTTCTGCGTGTGGCGCCAGGCTGGATTGAAACCGAAGCTTCTGTTCACCTGGCCGAGCGCCTGGCCTTGCAGGCGGGAACCGATTATGAAGGCGGCAAAAAAATGATTATGGATTCGCTGGGCGGCATCCCGCTGGGGCGGCCGGCTAAGCCAGAGGAAGTTGCGAACCTGATCGCGTTTCTGGCCTCAGACCGCGCGGCGGCCATCACCGGCACTGAGTACATTATTGACGGTGGAACGGTGCCGACCGTTTAGAAATGTACCGGCTGGCCGAATCCGTCGCCGCTGTCGGTGCTGTTATCCCTGCGGCCCCGGGCTTCAAGCTGGTCAGAGCGGATTTGATCGCGGATGTTCTGGCGCTGTTCCGGCGTCAGGTAGCGGCTATTGTAGTAAGGATCGGGCCACGGAGAGCGGTTAAAGCTGTCGTCCAGTCGCTGCCTGTCCTGGCGATCAACGCTCGAATGTTCGAGGGACGAGCAGGCGGAGAGCAGCAGCGGAGCAAGCAGTACAAAAGTGTATTTATAAGCCATTTTTCTTCCTGAAACGGCAATCGACAAGAAGCCGGAATGCGGCATTATTGCGCATCAGCCTGGCGATGCGCTTTATCTGTTAGCAACAATGCGGAGCTTATCACGAATTGTTGAGCGGCTCAGAATTTCGACAGCGCCAGAGCCGCTTCGCTAAAGAGCACGTTTCTGGCAAGTGAAGAAACGTTTGAACACACTCTTTAACGCCGGGGTTTTATTTGCCGGTTAAGCTTGGAAAAGCTGAAGGTAAACCGAACCTGACCCTGGAGAGAGCATGATTAAGTCTCGTTTTTTTGTTCCGGCATTAAGCGCCCTGTTGCTGAGTTTTGGCGCAGCGGCGGCGGACAATGTGATTACCCCGGTGCGCGGCACCATTGATGCGGTAAATGATTCCTCGCTGCAAATCACCACCCGGCAGGGCGAAAAGCTCTCCGTTGGCCTGACGGACAAAACCAGAATCAACGGCGTGAGCGAAGCGAAGATGAGCGACATCAAGCCCGACAGCTTTATTGGCACCGCCGCTGTCCCACAGGCAGACGGCACGCTGAAGGCGCTGGAAGTCCATGTTTTTGCCCCAAGCCTGCGCGGGTCAGGAGAAGGTTTTAACCCCTTCGAATCCGCCAACGGCCAGGTTAACACTATGACCAACGGCACGGTCGGCACTCTGGTAAACAGCCACGGCCGCACGATGACGGTGAAATTCCACGGCCAGCAGAAAACGGTACAGGTCCCGGACGACGTGCCGGTGGTGCTGATTAGCCCCGCCAACAAATCCGTGCTTAAACCGGGTGCGAAAGTGGTGCTGTTTGCCACCAAAGACGACAAAGGCCAGGCCGTTGCACGCGGGATTTCTGCTGGTATAGATGGATTGACGCCGCCTATGTAATGGCGGTTGGTGGCTCCCGGCACGGGTTTGGTATGCAACAGGCTTTGGCATAGTTTTCATCTTTGCAGATTTTCAGTTCCTTGGGGACTGGTTATCAGTAATATCAAAATTAATGGCCTAAAGCCTGTTTACACCTGGAAAAAGAAAAACTTTGATCTCAGACAAAGGGAGGGAATTAATTCCTTTAATTCTGGTCCTCTTTAACGAATAAAATTATTCTGTGTTAGGATTAGTTGCAGATATTACATGTCATCCTGTGGCAATCTTGATAGGTATAGATATTACTTATGTTAAAGATCAAGGACCTGATTGATATTCAGACGCTTTCTGAATCTGCAGAATTAGAATTTAAGTTAGCACAAGGTGCTGATGGGAAAGGTAAGTTGCCTGATGATTTCTGGCGAACATACAGTGCCATGGCGAATGCCCGAGGTGGGTATGTCGTCTTAGGTGTCAGAGAAAAGAAAGGTCAATTTATTATTGAGGGAATAACTAATACAGCTACAGTAATAAAACAAATCTTTGATATTTCTAATAATAAAAAGAAAGTGAATTCTAATTTACTGGCTGAAAATTCAGTTCAGGAGATTACTCTCGAGAGTAAGGTAGTCGTAGTGATTGAAATTCCTGCTGCCCGACGTGAGCAGAAACCTGTATATCTAAATAATCAACCGATGACTGAGACATATATACGCAGGCACGAGGGTGATTGTCATTGTTCTGAGGAACAAATAAAAAGAATGATGGCCGAACAGGTTGAGGACTGCCGGGATGATAAAATCCTTACAGGATTTGATTTTAGCGATATCGACCAAACCAGCTTGCGAGCTTACAGAAACCTTTTCAATGCATCAAAACCTCAGCATCCATGGCTCGAATTGGACCTATTTGAACTTTTCAAAAATATAGGTGGGTGGCGTAAAGACAGACAAAATGGTGAGGAAGGAGTTACGCTGGCTGGGATTCTAATGTTTGGTACCTGGAATGCGATTCAGGATGCCGCACCAAATTATTTCGTTGATTACCGTGAGCGTGAAGATGCGAATATAGATTCTCGCTGGATTGACCGGATTTATCCGGATGGTTCATGGTCCGGTAATATTTTCGATTTTTATCGTAGAACTTATAGAAAACTTATTACCGACCTTAAAGTACCATTCGAATTGCAGGATGGTCTTCGTCTGGATGAAACCAGGGCGCATGAAGCCATTCGTGAGGCTCTGGTTAATACTTTAGTCCATGCGGACTATTCTGGAAGAAGCTCAATTTTGATTATTAAAAGGCCTGATCTTTTTGGTTTTCGCAATCCAGGGTTGATGAGAGTACCTCCTGAAGTTGCTATTAAAGGAGGTGAGAGTGATTGCCGCAATCGCCGCATGCACCAGATGTTTCTGATGATTGGAGCGGGAGAGCGTGCAGGGTCGGGTGTACCAAAAATTATTAGCGGCTGGAAATGGGCTAACTGGCGCATGCCGAAGCTTTACGAGAAAACAGAACCTTCTGAGCAAACGCTACTTGAACTCTCCAGCGTGAGTCTTGTTCCACGGGAAGTTACAGATCTTCTGGAATCATTATTTGGTGAGCAATTCTACCAACTCGATGAATTCGAGAGGATGATAGTGGTTACCGCGGCAATTGAAGGCTGGGTTAACCATGAAAGAGCTTGCCAACTGACAAGTAAACATTCTCGTGATGTTACTCTGGCGCTACCAAGGTTAGTGGATAAAGGTTTTCTTGTTTCTAGTGGAGAGAAACGAGATAAATCATATAGCTTGCCGGGAATGGAGCCACCATCGCCAGAAGAGGTCTTTGCCAATGCGTTAAGTACGACGTCAAGCTTAACGCATAGCGCTGATAACTTAACGCATAGCGCTGGTAACTTAACGCATAGCGATCAAGATAGAGATAGTTATGGTAGATTTATCAGTAGCTTAATAGATAAGCCATTTATTGACGATCTTGCTGTATTGACTATAGATTTTCGTTTTTCACTTGAAGAGATTGCCTCTCCTGCGCGTGAACACAGACGTCTTGAAACTGATGTTATGAAGGCTCTACTTTCGAGGTTGTGCGACGGGCATTACTTATCCGTGGCTGTGCTTGAAAAGCTGCTGGGACGAAGAGCGCAAAGTATTCGCCAAAATTATCTAAAGCCGATGGTGGATGAGAAAGAGCTAAAACTGGCATTCCCAAATAAGCCTAACTCTCCCCGGCAGGGGTATACCCGTAACTGAAAATGAACACTTGTTCGGGAAAATCGAATAATTAATTTTTTCAGGGAAGAGTTTGAGCTGAGGTTCATAAATCTCCTCTCCTTTAAGGAAGAGGAGCGGATTATCGTTTAGTGAATACCCGGCCTGGCCTTATTGCTAATCATCGCCAGCCCGGAGGCGGTGCGAATAAAGCGTGGTGCCCGCAGGCTGTTAACCATCTCGAATAACAGGCCGGTAATGGTTTCCTGTTGCTCTGCGGATTCCTGCTGATTCAGCAGCACAATAGTCAGGGCGCTGCAATATTCCCGCAGCTGTTCATCCAGAACGATTTTCAATACTTCCAGCCCTGCCAGCAGGCGGCCGCACAGCGCCATGTGTTCGGTCATATTTTCGCTCTCAATCAGAATATCCGTATAGCCTTCGCAGGCGTCCAGCACCTGAAAGAGATCGTGGCCTGTGCCCAGCGGGGGGAATTAGCGGTTGTGGTACTATCTTTGTTAGCCATGGCGTTACTCCTATAACGTTGTGGTTAGCCCTCGGTTGGTACTGGTAATACCCTTCGAGGGCGACTTATCTTTCAATTTTCTTGAAGGGTTTCACCTGACAACTTTATTTCTATAACACCAGCATGTAAAAATATGAATCTTTAAATTACCTAGAGCCCAATATCTCTCACGGAATAAATAAAAAGTGATTTTTAACTATAAATTTTATGGATTTAGGTTGCTGGTGAATTCTTTAATCATAGATAACTTATATATTATCTGTTTAATGTTTATATTGTTTTTTTTTGCATTAATATAAATATAAGTTTTTTTGGCGGGGCCGAGATTAATTTTTTAGCCATTACTGTTCTCAAATATGAATGGCTATAAAAAGTAGCTAAAAATATCCGACTGAAGGATTTGCTCAAACGACCAGGAAAATAAGTATGGAGAGGATTATCGATATGAGGAGCGTTTTTTAAATTTTGGCGGAAAGTCACAGGAGTCGAACCTGCCCGGCGCCGCTGGCGGCACCACCTGGATTTGAAATCCAGCCGCCTCACCGGAGACGACGACCTTCCGCGCCTTCATTGCTACATGGAGGCGGGGCGCATTATACCGGGTTTCATGCTGCTGCCCAATGGGTCAGTAAGAATATATGCTGCGCTTAAAGTGAAATTATTCACCAAATCAATCTAACGGCACAGGAATTGCTCATTGCAGCAGCGTTTACCGGAGTGCCAACGCTGCTGCTCGCGTCGAAATGCCGCCCTACAAGTGCGAGGGCTGGTAATGCTGGCCTAGCCAAAGAAAAACCATGCGGTTTTTATCAGCCCGTTTTCAACTTCAAAAACGGCAATACTTTCAATTGGTTCCTCGCTTAGGCCGTAAATCTTCTCGTGGTCGAAAACCTTGTTGCCCAGCGTGGTGCGGGAAATAATTTCAGCACGCAGGGCAGGATTATTAAAACGATGCTCTTTGTAGAAGGCATAAAGCGCGTCTCTCCCTTCCAGAGAAGGCGCGGCGGCAGGGGGGCGGTAAGCAATGAAGTCTTCGCTAAAGCAGGCGGCAAAGGCTTCGAGATCGTGGGCGTTGTACGCCTCATACTGGCGGATTACAGGCTCTGCGACGGACATAGATTTTTTCCTGATGAGAGAAAAGTTACGGGTTGTCAAAGCGTTGTCGTTATTGTGTGCGATGGCCGGGTTGACGGCTAAAAAGCCATTCTCATCCTTGTTTCCCTTAGCAATACACATTAACAACCGGTTGCATCTCCTCCAGCTACAATCCGGCGTCTATAACAATAACGGGCTGGAAAAAGTGAAAAAAATATACGGGATGCTGCTGTTTGGCGTGGTTGCGTTATCGGTCGCGGGCTGCTCCAGCAGCTACGTGATGTCGACTAAAACAGGCGAGATGATCGTGACTAAAGGCAAGCCGGAGCTGGATAAACAAACGGGGCTGACGCGTTACTACGACGAGCAGGGCGTGGAGCATCAGATCCAGAACGAGCAGGTTGTACAGATGATTAAGCGCGGCTGACTGAAGAGGTAAGCGCTGGTTGCGGAGATCTCCTGGCGCTTGCACTTGCGATGGATAAAAACCTGTTAATCTTCAGCAAAGAGCTGCTCGATTGATTTAGTGGGGTAGAAAAGAGAGTTTGAATTTTCTCCGGTTAAAGGAATAAAACCAAGCTTCTGATAGAAAGCGCTCGCTCTGTCATTAAGCGCATCAACAAAAATCCCATGAATGCCAACGGCTTGAGAAGCCAGGTAAACAACTTTCATTGCGTGTGTGACTAACGTTGTACCCCATTGCTGACCCTGCAAGGATGTATCTATTGCCAGGCGGCCAAGGGTGACGCTGGGAACATTCGTGTAAGGGACTCTTTTTTGCTGTGTTTTTGATGGAAGTGTCGCTTTCTCAAAACAACTCCCGGACAGAGTGTAAAAACCAAGTACTCTGGGAAGCGGCTCCTGAGTTTTGAGAACATAACCGCGTAAAATACGGCCCCCGTGCTGGCGTTTTAATTGATCGGTAAGGAACCGATTTAGCGATATTTCGCCACAATCAAAGCCAGTTAATTCATATTCCCTGTTTTCCGAAAAGATCTCTATAACCAGGTTGCCCATGGTTTACTCCATGTCTTTTAGACGTATGGCAGCTTGTTTTAGCCGGGCGTCCGGTGCCGGCGGGTTACTGATGGCATCCATCACCCTGCTCCATGACTCTTCGTTCAGGAGCAGGCGGCGGTGTTGCTCAATGACTTGTGCTGCTCGTTCCGAGGCGCTACTAAGCATAAATTGAGTGATGCTTTGGTTAGTCATTGCCGCAGCTTCTTCGATCAGGCATTTATCATCATCGGATAATCTCAGATCGATGCGCTGCTTTTTCAGGGCTGGCATATTGGTTCCTTGTGGCGAGCCATCGTATCTCTTTGGCTACGTGATTACGCCAAAATGTACGGATTAAATCCGTACTAAAAGGTAATCCTGATTGTAGAAATAATCAACAAAGAATAATAGCTATTTGTGACTGAAAGCACGGCTTCTACAGGTGTTGGCTATTTGGCTGAGTTACGGTAAGGCGGTGGAGTGAGTGTAAAATAGGCAGAAAACTACCAGCCAGCAAAAGCTGACCGGTAGGCGGGTTTACTCCCCTTCGCCTGGGAATAAGAACGGGTTGATGCTGCTGCGGGCAAAGCCTTCTTGCTCCATGCGGGCGTCCAGCACCAGCGAAGCCAGGTCATCGGCTACGGCTTCCACTTTCGGGTCCTTCTCCTGGTACAAGATCTTCAGGTAGGTACCGCAGTCGCCGCAGGTTTCAGCCTTGATGGCGGCCTGTTCGCTGTCCAGTGACCAGTAGTTCAGGTCGCGGGTTTGCTCGCAGTTGCTGCATTTCACGCGCACAACGTGCCACTCGGTTTCACACAGGTTGCAGTGCAGGTAGCGCAGGCCGTTTGTGGTGCCGATGTGAACCATACTGGAGACCGGGATCGAGCCGCAAACCGGGCAGAACTGGCGCTGTTCGCCGTATTCCGCTTTCGCTTTGCCGGGGATTAAGGTTGCCATTTGCGCCCAGTAAAGCGACAGCGCGGCCCAGATGAACGGGGCTTTGTCGCTGCTGACTAACGCGAAGTCGGCGTTGAACAGCGCGGTCGCCATCTCTTCCAGCTCCAGGGAAGAAGCTTTTTCGAGATTTTCGATAACGGCCAGCGCCGGGCCGTCCATTTCCGGCTTCAGTTCGGCAATCAGCGACTGTAGCAGGCGCTGCCAGTGCGGGTCGCGCGGCAGGACGTGAATATCCAGCGGCGGCTTGCCGGTTTTGGCGGACTCAACAATCAGGGCGGTTAAATCCATCTCCAGCGGGTGGTCGTAAAGCACCACTTCCTGGGCGTGGGCGATCAGCGCGGCAAAGCGCAGGTAATCGCCCAGCGGATTACTGGCTGCCAGCTCGCGCAGGCGTTCTGCGCGGCGGTTGTAGAGATTTTTCAGCCTGGGGAACAATAACGGCGGAATGACTTCCGCCGTGCGTTTCTCGCTCTTCTCCAGCTGATCTTGCGGGATTATGCGAATACTCATTCAGATGACTTTTCCTGTTTCCGGCGGACTTCACGGTACCATTTCGGGTGATGTTTCTTCGCCCACGTCGTGGTAACCCAGCCCTCCACCATCGCGGTAATGGTGCCTTTCACCCAAAGGGCGGCGTAGATATGCACCATGATAACCACAATTAGCGCTACTGCGGCAAATGAATGCAGCATTAACGCAAATCGGATAAGTGGGATCGGGAACGCTGGCGCAAAGTAAGGGCGCCAGATAATCACGCCGCTCACCAACAGCAGCACCAGGAAAATAATTGCCGCCCAGAACACGCATTTCTGGCCGAAGTTATAGCGCCCGGTGTCTCCCACTTCTTCGTTGACGACTATCTTACGGATATTCTTAGCCCAAAAGATATCATCCCGATTGATTAGGTTGTGGTGCCAGTAGCGGAAGAACATGATGATAAACGAGGCGAACATCACCACGCCGACGAACGGGTGGAGAATGCGCGCCAGCTGCGGCGTACCGAGAATGCCCATCAGCCAGTTGAAGGACGGGAAGAAAAAGCCCAGTCCGCTCACCGCCGCCAGCACGAAGCAGAAGGCGGTGACCCAGTGGTTGATACGCTCCGGCGCACTATAGCGCTGAATGGTCGGTTGCTTTTTCATTTACGCACCTCGTCGTCGTCATGGTGCAGGTTGTCGTCTTCTTCATCGGCACGGTTCGGGCCGACACCAACATAGTGGAACACGCTGGCGGCGAAGGTTGCGGCAAAGCCAATAGCGGCGAGCGGCTTCCAGACGCCTTTCCAGAACTTCACGGTTGGGCTGATGGACGGGTTCTCCGGCAAGCCGTGGTACAGCGTCGGCTTGTCCGCATGGTGCAGCACGTACATGACGTGTGTTCCGCCAACGCCTGCCGGATCGTACAAACCTGCGTTGTCGTAACCGCGGGTTTTCAGTTCCGCCACGCGCTCGCCCGCAAGGGTCTTCATATCCTCTTTCGAGCCGAAATGAATCGCCCCGGTCGGGCAGGTTTTCACACATGCAGGCTCCTGCCCCACGGTAACGCGGTCCACGCACAAGGTGCATTTGTAGACTCGGTTATCTTCCGGGTTCAGGCGCGGCACGTCGAACGGACAGCCCGCTATGCAGTAGCCACAGCCGATGCACTGTTCGGACTGGAAGTCGACGATGCCGTTGGCATACTGAATAATCGCCCCTTCCGACGGGCAGGCCTTCAGGCAGCCCGGATCCGCGCAGTGCATACAGCCGTCTTTGCGGATCAGCCATTCCAGTTTGTCATTTTGCTCCACTTCCGAGAAGCGCATTACCGTCCAGGATTTGGCGGTCAGGTCCGCCGGGTTGTCGTAAACCCCGACGTTGTGCCCCACTTCATCGCGGATGTCGTTCCACTCCGAGCACGCCACCTGGCAGGCCTTGCAGCCGATGCAGGTGGTGACGTCGATAAGCTTGGCGACCTCTTGCTGATGATCCCGCGCTTGGGGCGCGGGCGTGAAGCCGTTGGTAGCGGAACGACGGATAATGTCCTGAGATTGATAAGCCATAATTCGTCTCCGTTACACCTTTTCCACGTTGACCAGGAACGCCTTGAACTCCGGCGTTTGCGTGTTGGCATCCCCGACAAACGGCGTCAGGGTGTTGGCGATAAAGCCTTTCTTTGCCACGCCTTCGTAACCCCAGTGGATAGGGATCCCGATGGTATCCACCTTCTGACCGTGAACATCCAGGGTGCGGATGCGCTTGGTCACCACCGCTTTGGCCTTGATGTAGCCCCGATTGGAAGAAACCTTCACCGTATCACCGTGGGCGATGCCGAGCTTGTTGGCAAGTTTCTCGCCAATCTCGACAAACTGCTCAGGCTGCGCGATGGCATTCAGCAATGCGTGTTTGGTCCAGTAGTGGAAATGCTCCGTCAGACGATAGGTGGTGCCGACATACGGGAACTTGTCATGCGTGCCCATCGCTTCCAGGTCATCTTTAAACACACGTGCCGCCGGGTTTGAAACCACGTTCGGGTGCAGCGGGTTGGTGCCAAGCGGCGTTTCAAACGGCTCATAGTGTTCCGGGAATGGCCCCTCTGCCATCTTGTCGAGGGCAAACAGGCGTCCCAGGCCTTCCGGCTGCATAATAAACGGTCCGACACCGCTGTCCGGTGCGGCAGCGCTATAGTCCGGCACGTCAATGCCGCCCCATTTCGCGCCATCCCAGGAGATCAGGCGGCGTTTTTCATCCCACGGTTTACCCGAAGGGTCTGCGGAAGCGCGGTTATACAGAATGCGGCGGTTAAGCGGCCATGCCCATGCCCAGCCGAGCGTATTGCCCAGGCCTGACGGGTCGGCGTTGTCGCGGCGTGCCATTTGATTGCCGTCCGGCGTCCAGCTACCTGCGAAGATCCAGCAGCCGCTCGAGGTGGTGCCGTCGTCGCGCAGTTGGGCAAAGGAGCTAAGCTGCTGCCCTTTTTTCACCAGCACCGCGCCGGTGGCCGGGTCGATAACGTCTTCCAGCGCCTTGCCGTTGCTTTCCATGGCCACTTCTTCCGGCGCAGGATTGTCCGGCGTCAGGTATTTCCAGGTCATGTTCAGCACCTGCTCAGGCACTTTACCGCCGTCGCGCTCGTACATCTGGCGCAGGCGGGTGAAAATGCCGGAGAGGATCTCACCATCGTTCAGCGCTTCCCCTGGCGCATCCGCGCCCTTCCAGTGCCACTGTAGCCAGCGCCCGGAGTTAACGATGGAGCCGTTCTCTTCCGCGAAGCAGGTGGACGGCAGGCGGAACACCTCGGTCTGAATTTTCGACGGATCAACGTCGTTCATCTCGCCGTGGTTCTGCCAGAAGTTGGACGTCTCGGTATTCAGCGGGTCGATGGTGACCAGGAACTTCAGCTTCGAGAGCGAGGCCACAACCTTGTTCTTATTCGGGAACGAGGCAACCGGGTTAAAGCCCTGGCACAGATAGCCATTGACCTTGCCCTGGCTCATCATCTCGAAGTACTGCAACACGTCGTAGCCTTTGTCCCACTTCGGCAGCCAGTCGTAGCCCCAGCCGTTTTCCTTCGTCGCCTTGTCGCCAAAGAAGGCTTTCATCATCGAGACGAAGAATTTCGGGTAGTTGCCCCAGTAGTTCACCTGGTCTTTCAGCAGCGGTTTCGGCGTGTTGGCGGCCAGATAAGTTTCAAGATCGGGCTGTTTCTCGCTTGGCAGCGTCATATAACCCGGTAGGCTGGTGGAGAGCAGGCCGAGGTCGGTCAGACCCTGAATGTTGGAGTGGCCGCGCAGGGCGTTAACGCCGCCGCCTGCCATCCCCATGTTGCCCAGCAGCAGCTGGATCATCGCCATGGTGCGGATGTTCTGCGCGCCGATGGAGTGCTGTGTCCAGCCCAGGGCGTACAGGAACGACGCGGTTTTATGCGCCACGCTGGTTTCGGCGATGTACTCGCAAACTTTCAGGAAGTCTTCTTTCGGGGTGCCGCAGATACTGGTGACCACGTCCGGCGTATAACGTGAAATGTGCTCTTTAAGCAGATTCCACACGCAGCGCGGGTGCTGGAGCGTCAGGTCGCGTTTGGCGAAGCCTTCTTCATCCAGTTCGTAGTTCCAGCTTGTTTTGTCGTACTTGCGGTTCGCCGCGTCGTAGCCGGTGAACAGGCCGTCGTCGAAGCCGAAGTCCTCACGCACAATCAGGTTGGCGTTGGTATAAGACTCGACGTACTCGCGGTTGAATTTGTTGTTGTTTATCAGGTACAGCAATACGCCCGACAGGAAGGCAATGTCGGTCCCGGAACGGATAGGCGTGTAGAAATCCGCCACCGAAGCGGTTCGCGTAAAGCGAGGATCGATAACAATCAGCTTCGCGCCGTTGTGAATTTTGGCTTCCATCGCCCAGCGGAATCCCACCGGATGCGCTTCTGCCGCGTTCCCACCCATCACTACGATGAGGTTGGCGTTTTTGATATCAACCCAGTGGTTGGTCATCGCACCGCGACCAAATGTTGGAGCAAGACTTGCTACCGTTGGTCCGTGTCAGACACGCGCCTGGTTGTCCACGGCAAGCATGCCGAGGGCGCGGGTAAATTTCTGGGTTAAATAACCGGTTTCATTGCTGGAGGCGGAAGCGCAAAGCATCCCCGTGGAGAGCCAGCGGTTGACCGTGGTGCCCTGGTCGTTTTTTTCGATGAAGTTGGCATCGCGGTCTTCTTTCATCAACTTAGCGATGCGGTCAAAAGCATCTTCCCAGCTGATTTGCTGCCATTTATCGGAACCTGGCGCACGGTATGACGGGGTTTTCAGGCGGCTTTCGGAGTGAATAAAGTCCACCAGACCGGCCCCTTTCGGGCACAGCGCACCGCGGTTTACCGGATGGTCCGGGTCACCTTCGATATGGAAAATTGAGGCTTTTGCGTTTTTTGCGCCGTCACCGAGACTATACATCAATAGCCCACAGCCCACGGAGCAGTATGTGCAGGTATTACGGGTTTCACGGGTACGCAGCAGCTTGTACTGCCGGGTTTCCGCGAGCGCTACGCCGGGGGCAAAGCCCAGCGCGGCTGCCGTGGTGCCTGCCATACCGCCAGCACAGATCTTAAAGAACTGCCTTCTGCTGACCTGCATGGATCGCTCCTTACATTCGACATTTCACATTGCTTAGGATTATTTTTTGCGGGGCGACCCGCAAAGGTTCACAATTGGAACCCTTATAGATTTTGATGGCTTACTTCCCTTCATCCAGAAGGGGTATTTCCAGAATACCACAATGGTCGTGATGGTGTTCCCGGCAGGTTAAAACAAAGTGAATAAAATTGACGGGTCTGACAAAAAAGAGATGGATAAGATAACCGGCGCCAGCACCATAGAGCTGTGGCATCGGGGCAATCTCACGCAGGCTGAAACCGACTGGCTGGCTGAGGAAGTGCCCGTTGCGCTGGTCTACAACGGCATCTCGCACGTTGTGATGATGGCTTCGCCAAAAGATCTGGAAGCTTTTGCGCTCGGTTTTTCCCTTTCGGAAGGCATCATTGAAAGCCCGTCAGAGATTTATGGCATGGATGTGTTGCAGTCTTGTAACGGCATTGAAGTGCGGATAGACCTCTCCAGCCGCCGTTTTATGGGGCTGAAGGAGCGACGCCGGGCGCTGGCCGGGCGCACCGGCTGCGGCGTATGCGGCGTTGAGCAACTGAGCGATATTGGCCGCCCGGTGCCGCCGCTGCCGTTTACCCAGACCTTCACGCTTGCCGCGCTGGACGAACCGTTAGGTAAAATGCGCAGCTACCAGCCCATTGGGGAGTTAACCGGCTGTACCCACGCGGCGCTGTGGCTTGATGCAGAAGGCAAGATTCTGGATGGTCGGGAAGATATAGGCCGCCACGTCGCTCTGGATAAAATGCTGGGCGTTCGCAGCCGTAATCCGTGGCATAACGGCGCAGCGCTGGTCTCCAGCCGTGCAAGCTATGAAATGGTGCAGAAAGCCGCGATGTGCGGGGTAGAGATTTTATTCGCCGTCTCGGCGGCCACCACGCTGGCTGTGGAAGTGGCTCAGCGCAGCAATTTGACGCTGGTGGGCTTCAACCGCCCCGGCCGCGCCACCGTTTACACCCATCCTCAGCGGTTACGCTAGATTTTCCCCTCACCCCGGCCCTCTCCCCAAAGGGGCGAGGGGCAAAGTAGCGGAGCGGGAGCCAAATCGTTCCCTCTCCCTTTTAGGGAGAGGGTTAGGGTGAGGGTCAATCCTCAGAACAGCCCCAAAGGTTTATCCGAGTAGCTCACCAGCAGGCACTTGGTCTGCTGATAATGTTCGAGCATCATCTTGTGGGTTTCACGCCCGATCCCGGACTGTTTATACCCGCCAAACGCCGCGTGTGCAGGGTAGGCGTGGTAGCAGTTAGTCCACACGCGCCCGGCCTGAATACCGCGCCCCATTTTGTAGGCCAGGCTGCCGTTGCGGCTCCATACGCCAGCGCCCAGCCCGTATTCCGTGTCGTTCGCCAGTTCCAGCGCTTCCTCTACGGTTTTAAATGTGGTGACGGCGAGCACCGGACCAAAGATCTCCTCCTGGAATACGCGCATATTGTTTTTGCCAAACAGGATGGTTGGCTCCAGGTAATAGCCCGATTGCAGGTCGCCCGCCAGCGCTTTTCTACGCCCGCCGGTCAGCACATCCGCCCCTTCTTTTTTACCGATGTCGATGTAGTTGAGGATAGTTTCCATCTGCCCCTGAGAAACCTGAGCGCCCATCTGGGTCCGGCTGTCGAGCGGGTTGCCGCTGCGAATCGCTTCCACACGGCGAATCGCACGTTCGATAAAACGTTCGTAGATGGACTCCTGCACCAGCGCGCGGCTAGGGCAGGTACAGACTTCACCCTGGTTAAAGGCGAACAGCGCAAAGCCCTCCAGCGCCTTGTCGAAGAAGGCGTCCTCTTCATCCATTACATCGGCAAAGAAGATGTTTGGAGATTTACCGCCCAGCTCCAGTGTGACCGGAATAATGTTCTGCGTGGCGTACTGCATGATCTGTTGGCCGACTTCCGTGGAGCCGGTAAAGGCCACCTTGGCTATGCGTTTGGATGTCGCAAGATATTCGCCTATCTCGCCGCCCGCGCCGTTAACCACATTAATCACGCCAGGGGGCAACAGGTCGCCTACCAGCTCCATCAGCAGCAGAACAGAAAGCGGCGTCAGGCGAGCGGGTTTCAGTACGATGCAGTTGCCCGCGGCCAGTGCCGGAGCCATCTTCCAGCTAGCCATTAGCAGCGGGAAGTTCCACGGAATAATTTGTGCCACCACGCCGAGCGGCTCGTGGAAGTGATAGGCCACGGTGTCTTTATCCACTTCGCTGATGCCGCCTTCCTGGGCACGAATGCAGGAGGCGAAATAGCGGAAGTGGTCGATGGCCAGCGGCACGTCGGCGGCGCTGGTTTCGCGGATGGGCTTGCCGTTATCCCAGGTTTCCGCCGTCGCCAGCAGCTCGATGTTCTGCTCCATGCGGTCGGCGATTTTCAGCAGGATGTTGGCGCGTTCCTGAACGGACATTTGCCCCCAGCCCGATTTTGCTTCGTGGGCGGCATCCAGCGCCAGGTCGATGTCGGCCTTGCCGGAGCTGGCGATTTCGCACAGCGGCTGGCCTGTAATGGGGGTCAGATTTTCATAATACTGGCCGCCCACGGGAGCAACCCATTTGCCGCCGATAAAGTTGTCATAGCGGGGTTTCAGTTTAAGCGGAAAGCCATATTCGCCGGGGATGATACGGGTATCGGGAGGATTATTTGTCATAGCCGTCTCCTTGTAGCGGTTCACTCTCAAGGGTAGATGGCATTGCTTGTTTCTTCGCCGCCTGGCATCTGCTTTACGACGTGGCTCACGGATCGAATATTTACCCGCTATACCGAACAGGTGTTCACCCTGTCCGTGAACACCTGTCTGTTCTCTCCCGGAACCTACACCGGGATAACCTCAGTTTGAAGGTAAAAATAGCGCCCTATCCCTGAGAAGATGCTCGTTCCCGCGCCGCCGGGTAAAGCCGGTTCTGTCAAAATACTCCAGAATCTGAATTGCCAGTTTGCGGCCAACGCCCAGCTTATCGCGGAAGTCGGCCGCGCTGGTGGCGCCGTGGACTTGATCCATTTCGCGGATCAGATCGGCGAAGGTTTGCAGGCGATCGTTTCGGTAATAACGATCTTTAAGAATCGCGGTGACCAGCCCCTGCTGAGCGGCGGATCTTAACAGTTGGCGCATGGCCTGCTCTTCCTGCCCGGTCTCTTTTGCCAGGTCGCGCACCCACCAAGGTTCGTCGCCAAACAGAGCATCCACTTTGCTCCACACTTCCTGCTGCGCTGCGGAAAATCCAGGCTCGTGCCCCGGAAGATGCAGCCAGCCCTGGCGGCTAACCAGCAGGCCTTCGCCGCGCATCCGTTCGATAAGTGAGAGCACCAGGCCTTCGTCCTCGGCGGGCAGGGCCATGCGGCGCAGGCGTTCGCGGCCCGGCCCGGGCTGATCGTCGTGCTGCTGGTGGTAGCGTTCCAGTACATCGAGAAGCTTCTGCTGCCAGCGGGCGGCTACTTCGTTGCTGAGCAGCGCGCTGCCCGCCTGCAAATAGCCGGGCGCGTTGATCAGCGCCTGTAGTCCTTCCGCCGTGAGCTGGCGTGCCCAACTGAAGTCGGCCAGCTGCACCGATCCCCGCTTTAAATGCACTTTCA
The DNA here is from genome assembly GCF_000412335.2 of Cedecea davisae DSM 4568. GTDB lineage: Bacteria > Pseudomonadota > Gammaproteobacteria > Enterobacterales > Enterobacteriaceae > Cedecea > Cedecea davisae. Next base: position 4,458,699 of record NZ_KE161030.1, on the reverse strand, counting down.
GAGCCTGGTTGTCATCTCCGGCGTTGCTTAATTCTGCCAGCCAGCTCAGGAAGGCGGGCTGGCGCTTACCGCGCCGCGGCGCGTGGAGCAGGATGGCGCGTGCGCCTGCAAGCGTGGTGCGGGCACCGATGTCGCGCAGCACCAGGCGGTCGTTGTCCGCCAGCCACAGCGGCACATCCAGTACAAGCTCGGCCAGGTTGTCTTCCAGCAGCGAGACGCGGCCGGTGACGTGGCGAGCGGCGTGGTGAATGTGCAGCGGCTGCCACTGCTGGAGCGGGTGCAGGGTTTGCAGCTCGACGATGACCCGTTCCACCGGCAATAGCGGTTTTTCGCTAAGCAGCCAGTCACCGCGGCTGAGGTCTGCTTTTTCCGCATCACCGCTGATATTGAGCGCGATGCGCTGCCCGGCCATCGCGGTGGAAACCGGCTGATTTTGGGCATGCAGGCCGCGCACGCGCATCGGTTTGTCGGCTCCGGTCAGCCATAAGGTGTCCCCGACGTTAACCTGGCCGCTCAGCGCCGTGCCCGTCACCACCAGCCCCGCGCCTTTCACGGTAAAGGCCCGGTCTATCGCAAGGCGGAAGCGGTGCGCGGTGGCGTGAGGGCGTTCGCCGAGCTGTCGCAGATGCTGTTGCAGAGCCTCAATACCTGCTCCGCTTGTTGCCGCGGTAACAAAAATGGCTGCCTGGGGATCGCCCAGCAACGCGATGACTTCAGCTTTTACTTCTTCAACGCGGCTTTCACTGACGCGGTCGGATTTAGTGAGCGCCACGGTGATCGCTGGGTTGCCCGTTAGCTGCAAAATGGCCAGATGTTCGCGGGTTTGCGCCATCACGCCGTCGTCGCAGGCGATGACCAGCAGCGCATGGTCGATGCCGCCGACGCCCGCCAGCATGTTAGCCAGAAACTTCTCGTGACCCGGCACGTCGATAAAACCAATCACTCTGCCGTCGGGCTGCGGCCAGTAGGCATAGCCGAGGTCGATGGTCATGCCGCGCTTTTTCTCTTCCGGCAGGCGGTCGGCATTTATGCCGGTTAGCGCCTGTAGCAGGGTAGTTTTGCCGTGATCGACGTGTCCGGCGGTAGCAATAATCACAGGGCAATCACCTCCAGCAGCAATACTTCATTCTCAAGGCAGCGCAGGTCCAGCCACAGGCGACCATCGGTGATGCGACCGATAATCGGGCGTTTCAGCTCGCGCAGGGTCTGTGCCAGAGAGGCCAGGGAAGAGCCGCGCCCGTCTTTCGGGGTAAAGGTCAGCGCCGCGCCCGGCAGGCGGTCAACCGGCAGGGAGCCGCTGCCAATCTGCGAAAGGCTATCTTCAACGCGTACGGTAAATTGCTCGCTAAAGCGCTGCTCAAACGCAGGTAGCAGGCGGCAGGCCTGAAGATGGATCTCTTCGGCTTTGCGCGTCAGCAGGCGCAGCGTGGGGAGGCGTTCGGCCAGAGTTTCCGGGTGCTGATACAGGCGTAGCGTTGCCTCCAGCGCCGCAAGCGTCATTTTGTCGGCACGCAGCGCGCGCTTCAGCGGGTGGCTCTGAATGCGTTCAATAAGCGCTTTTTTGCCGACGATAATGCCCGCCTGCGGGCCACCGAGCAGTTTATCGCCAGAAAAACTCACCAGGCTTACGCCGTCGGCAATGAGCTGCTGCGGCATCGGCTCCGGCGGCAATCCCCACTGGCTTAAATCCACCAGCGAGCCGCTCCCCAAATCGGTCACTACCGGCAGGTTCAGCTCGGTGCCTAACGCGACCAGTTCCGCCTCGCTCACCGCTTTGGTAAAGCCTTCGATATGGTAGTTGCTGGTATGGACTTTCATCAGCAGGGCGGTATTTTCCCCCGCCGCTGCACGGTAATCTTTTAGATGGGTGCGGTTAGTTGTCCCAACTTCTACCAGCCCGCAGCCTGCCTGGAGCATGACGTCCGGGATGCGAAATGCCCCGCCAATTTCCACCAGTTCCCCGCGAGAGACGATGACTTCCCCGCCCCTCGCGCAGGCGGCCAGCATCAGCAGCACCGCCGCCGCGTTGTTATTGACGATGCAGGCATCTTCCGCTCCGGTCAGCTCGCACAGCAGATCGGCTAATGCCCTGTCGCGGTGGCCGCGCCCGGCATCGTCCAGCGAGTATTCCAGCGTCACGGCAGAACGCATGGTTTCGCTTACTGCCTCAATGGCCGCTTCGGCCTGTAAAGCACGGCCAAGGTTGGTATGCAGCACCGTGCCGGTGAGGTTAAACACCGGCTGTAAGGCACTACGCTGGCCGTTTTGCAGTACGGCTCGCGTTTTCTTCGCCCAGTCTTCACACCAGTCCGGCAACTGGCCGGCGGCGCGAATGTGTTCCCGCGCTTCGTTTTGCAGCGTTCTGACGGCGGCAACCACGCGAGTGTGGCCGAATTCGGCAAGCAGAGAAGTAAAGGCGGCATCACGCAGCAGGCGGTCGGTCGCCGGAAGATGGCTAAAGAGTTTTTGAGCGATTGTCATGGCAGAGGCTGAAGTAGAATATTTTGGTTAGTTTACAGGGGGACAAAGCCCCCTGTCCTGGCCGCAGATCATGCTGCGGGCGGTTCTGTACGGGCAAAACTCTCGCGCAGGAACAATTTTTCGACCAGTTTCACCAGGTGCGGGCGGTTTACGCACCAGCCCGGCGAAACGCGGCGGAAGTTGAGATAGCCCACGGCGCAGGCAGCGGAAATATTAGCGAGGTTCAGCGGCTCGGCGGTCAGAGTGCCGTCTGCGGCGTACTGCTCCAGCATGTCGAGCGCGCGGCTAATTTTCTCGCGCTGGCGCACCAGAATCTCTTCGGACTGCTGCTCTGGCGGGCGGAACTTCTCGCGTACTGAGGTCAGCGCGGCATCGAGAATGCCGTCAGACAGGGCTTCGAGCTGGCGAACTTTTAGCGCTGCTTTTGGGTCGCGCGGAATAATCTCGGGGGCAAGATCGAGTAGCTCAAGGTATTGGGCGATGATGGGAGAGTCAAACCACTGTTCACCTTCATCGGTAATCAGCGTCGGCACTTTGCCCAGCGGGTTGAACTGCGGTGCCGGGCTGTCATCAACCCACGGATTAACGTTTACAAACTCAAATGTGAGCCCTTTTTCCAGCAGGATCACCGAGATTTTACGCACATACGGGCTGGTGTAATTGCCGATCAGTTTCATGACATTATCCATTTTCGCCAACACGGGGTAAGTATGGAACAGATACCCAACATTGGCGGAAATGTCTACGGCTACTGCTCTTTTATGTAGTCGACGAAGGCGCGCAGCGTGCTGGGCATGTACTGGCGGCTCGGGTAGTAGAACTGGAAGGGCGGGAGGTCAGGCAGCCAGGGCTCCAGCATGGAAACCAGCCTGCCGCTTGCGAGGTGGTCTGCTACCTGCGGCTGATAGAGATAACCGATGCCGGCGCCGCACAGCACGGCCTCCAGTTCGGAGTCGAGGTCGTCCACCACGATGTTGCCGCACGGCGTAACCTCCAGCTTGCCTTCCGGCCCGTAAAACTCCCAGCAATACGGTCGGCCGCTTGGGTAGCGGAAAACCACGCTGCAATGGTTCACCAGCTCGCGCGGATGTGAGGGCGCCGGGTAGCTCGCAAGGTATTCCGGCGTGGCGACTACACAAATTTTTGCCTTCGGGCCAATCGGCACCGCAATCATGTCCTTTTCCACAGTAGTGCTCAGGCGAATGCCTGCGTCATATTCCTGTTTGACGATATCCACCAGCCGGTCGTCGGTAGTGATTTCAACTTTGATATCCGGGTAGCGGCGGGTGAACCCGGCGACCAGCGGCATTAAAATCAGGCGTGAAGCCAGCCGGGAACTGTTGATCTTCAGGGTGCCCATCGGCGTATCGCGAAACGAATTCACCTCGTCGAGAATGGTGTTTATTTCGTCGCAGGCCGGGCGCAGACGCTCATACAGGTTAAACCCCGCCTCGGTGAGCGACACGCTGCGGGTGGTGCGGTTGAACAGCCGGATTTTCAGGCGCTGCTCCAGCTGTTTGATGCCGTGACTGATGGCGGAGGGCGACAGCCCAAGCTCGTCCCCGGCGGCACGGAAGCTTTTATGGCGAGCCACGGCGATAAAGGTCGCAAAGTCGGAAAAATTCAGCGCCATTAGTGAAAACCTTTCATTAACCCATCTTAAATACTACGTTTTACAGAATTATCCGGGGGCCGTAAAGTGGGTGTCACTTCCCAACAGGCTGAGATAACTCCATGAAATCAGAGAATATGTATATTGTTTGGGCCCATCCGCGCAGCGACTCGTTAACCGCGCAGGTGGTACAGGAAATTCAGGGCGAGGCGGCGGAGCGCGGCATCAACGTCTCTTCTCTTGATCTCTACCGCAGCGGCTTTGATCCGGCGCTGGGCGTGGACGACGAGCCGGACTGGAACAAGCCGGAAAAGCAATACTCCCCGGAAGTCCACCGCCTGTTTGGCGAGATAGAAGACAAAGATACCGTGGTCGTGGTGTTCCCGGTGTGGTGGTACAGCTTCCCGGCGATGCTCAAGGGCTACCTCGACCGGGTGTGGAACTACGGCCTGGGTTACGGTCCCGGCGGCAAATTGGGCGGCAAAAAAATTCGCTGGGTGGCGCTGGTGGGCGGCTCGCAGGAAGGCTTTGTGAAATACGGCTGGGAAAAGAACATGACCGACTTCATCAATGGCTCAATGGGCTACCTGGGCGTGCAGGATGCGAAAATCGACTTTCTGTATAACACCCTCGGCGTGGAAGAGGGCATTGGCGATAGCGATGCTCACTATCAGCAGCTGTTTGCTCAGGCCCGCGGCATTGTCGTGGATTTAGCTAAATAATCATCCATCAGGGCGCGGCGTTTTTCGTCGCGCTTGCTTCCTCTCAACGCGCCCCCGCTTCGCTGTAATTTACTTTCATCGCGCAATTAATGTTCGCCCGCTGTCAACTGCCATATTTTAACTGGATCACACTCGGATTAATCTGCCTGAAAATATCTTGTGAGATAGATCACAAATAAATAACAAAGGCGTCATAAGTAAATGTGATATTTGTCACATAAAAAGGTCAATCAGGGTTAAAAAAGCAGCCGTGTATTTTTTTTACACAAACATTTTGTGACGCTGATCACTCAATGATGGAGGGTGATCTCTGATTATTGGTGATCTAAGTCACATATTTTGTCGTCGGCTGGACAGCTAAACGATTCAGTGCCAGATTCGCCTCACTTTACTGCATCAGGCCGGCGACCCTGCCGCTACGTTAACAATAAACCTCGGGCTGCTTCCCAGCGCGTAACACCAACAAGGGGTACGAGTATGTCATCCGATATCAAGATCAAAGTGCAAAGCTTTGGTCGTTTTCTCAGCAATATGGTCATGCCAAATATCGGGGCGTTTATCGCCTGGGGTATTATCACGGCCTTATTTATTCCCACCGGATGGTTGCCAAACGAGACGCTGGCGAAGCTGGTAGGCCCGATGATCACTTACCTGCTGCCGCTGTTAATCGGTTACACCGGTGGCCGCCTGATTGGCGGTGACCGCGGCGGCGTGGTGGGTGCTATCACCACCATGGGTGTTATCGTCGGCGCGGATATGCCGATGTTCCTCGGCGCAATGATTGCCGGTCCACTGGGCGGCTGGGCGATCAAACACTTTGATAAGTGGGTCGACGGTAAAATTAAGTCCGGCTTTGAAATGCTGGTGAACAACTTCTCTGCCGGTATCATCGGGATGATCCTGGCGATTCTGGCGTTCATGGGTATTGGCCCTGCGGTTGAAGTCCTGTCCAAAGTTCTGGCAGCGGGCGTTAACTTCATGGTTGTGCACGACATGCTGCCGCTGGCGTCTATCTTCGTAGAACCGGCGAAAATCCTGTTCCTGAACAACGCCATCAACCACGGCATCTTCTCGCCGCTGGGTATTCAGCAGTCCCACGAGCTGGGCAAATCCATCTTCTTCCTGATTGAAGCTAACCCGGGTCCGGGTATGGGCGTGCTGCTGGCGTACATGTTCTTCGGTCGCGGTAACGCCAAGCAGTCCGCTGGCGGCGCGGCTATCATCCACTTCCTGGGCGGTATCCACGAAATTTACTTCCCGTATGTGCTGATGAATCCACGTCTGATCCTGGCCGTTATCCTCGGCGGTATGACCGGCGTGTTCACCCTGACCGTACTGAACGGCGGCCTGGTTTCCCCGGCTTCTCCGGGTTCTATCCTGGCCGTTCTGGCGATGACCCCGAAAGGCGCTTACTTCGCTAACATCGCGGCTATCTGTGCGGCAATGGTTGTCTCCTTCGTGGTTTCCGCCATTCTGCTGAAAACCAGCAAAGTGAAAGAAGAAGACGACATCGAAGCTGCGGCTCGCCGTATGCAGGAGATGAAAGCCGAGTCCAAAGGTGGCGCAGCGCCGCTGGCGGTAGGTGCTGGGCTGTCTAACGACCTGAGCCACGTACGCAAAATTATCGTGGCCTGCGATGCTGGTATGGGTTCAAGCGCCATGGGGGCGGGCGTGCTGCGTAAGAAAGTGAACGACGCGGGCCTGAAAAACATCTCCGTGACCAACTGCGCAATCAACAGCCTGCCGGACGATGTTGACCTGGTGATTACCCACCGCGACCTGACCGAGCGCGCTATGCGCCAGGTGCCTCAGGCGCAGCATATCTCCCTGACCAACTTCCTCGACAGCAGCCTGTATGCCAACCTGGTTGAGCGCCTGGTTGCCTCTCAGAACCTGAGCGACAAAGAAGTGAAGGTGATGCACAGCCTGGAAGACAGCTTTGTTTCCAGCGAAGAAGGCGTATTCAAGCTGGGCGCGGGTAACGTGTTCCTCGGCCTGAAAGCTAGCACCAAAGAAGAAGCTATTCGCTTCGCCGGTGAGCAACTGGTAAACGGCGGCTACGTTCAGCCTGAGTACGTTGACGCGATGTTTGAGCGCGAAAAACTGACCCCGACTTACCTGGGCGAAGGCATCGCGGTTCCTCACGGCACCGTAGAAGCTAAAGATCGCGTGCTGAAAACCGGCGTGGTGTTCTGCCAGTACCCTGAAGGCGTGCACTTCGGCGAAGAGCCGGAAGACATTGCCCGCCTGGTTATCGGTATTGCCGCCCGCAATAACGAGCACATTCAGGTTATTACCAGCCTGACCAACGCGCTGGATGATGAGTCGGTGATTGAGCGCCTGGCGCACACCACCAGCGTCCAGGAAGTGCTGGATCTGCTGGCCGGTAAGAAGTAAGGGCTTGCCCCTCACCCCGACCCTCTCCCCGGAGGGGCGAGGGGGGAACAACAGGGGCATAGAATTATCCCTCTCCTCCTGGGGAGAGAGGAAACAGCAGTTGCATAGAATTATCCCCTCTCCCCTTTGGGGAGAGGGCTAGGGTGAGGGGATTCGTACACAGTATCCTTACCCCAGCCCTTACGGGTGAAATAATCAGGAAGGTTAACGCAATGAAAGCATTACATTTTGGTGCAGGTAATATCGGTCGTGGCTTTATTGGCAAATTGCTGGCGGATGCCGGCCTGCAATTGACCTTTGCCGACGTGAACCAGGTCGTGCTGGATGCCCTGAACGCGCGTCACAGCTATGAAGTTCACGTTGTGGGCGAGCAGCAGCAGGTTGATACCGTTTCCAACGTGAATGCCGTCAGCAGCATCGGCGACGAAGTCGTTGAGCTGATTTCTCAGGTTGATTTAGTGACCACCGCCGTCGGTCCGGTCGTGCTTGAGCGCATCGCGCCTACGCTGGCCAAAGGTCTGGAACTGCGCCGCGCTAACGGCAACGAAGCGCCGCTGAACATCATCGCCTGCGAAAACATGGTGCGCGGCACCAGCCAGCTCAAAGAGCATGTGAAGAAAGCCCTCTCCGCAGACGCATGGGCGTGGGTTGAGCAGCATGTAGGTTTTGTTGATTCCGCCGTTGACCGCATCGTTCCGCCGTCCGAGTCCGCCACTAACGACCCGCTGGAAGTGACTGTTGAAACCTTTAGCGAGTGGATTGTGGATAAAACTCAGTTCAAAGGTGAGCTACCGAACATTCCTGGCATGGAACTTACTGATAATCTTATGGCGTTTGTCGAGCGCAAGCTCTTCACGCTGAATACCGGGCATGCTATAACCGCGTACCTCGGTCAGCTGGCCGGGCACCAGACTATCCGCGATGCCATTCTTGATGAGAAAGTTCGCGCCGTAGTGAAAGGGGCGATGGAAGAGAGCGGCGCGGTGCTGATTAAGCGTTACGGCTTTGAGGCCGACAAGCACGCGGCGTATATCAAGAAAATCCTTGGTCGTTTCGAAAACCCTTATCTGAAAGACGATGTGGAACGCGTTGGCCGCCAGCCGCTGCGTAAACTCAGCGCCGGGGACCGCCTGGTGAAACCGCTGCTCGGCACCCTTGAGTACGGTTTAGGCCATGCCAACCTGATCAAAGGGATTGCGGCGGCGATGCACTACCACAGCGAGCAGGACCCGCAGGCTCAGGAGCTGAAGCAACTGCTGGCGGATAAAGGCCCGCAGGCGGCGCTGGCAGAAGTCTCTGGTCTGGATGCCAATAGCGAAGCCGTTACCGAGGCGGTGAAGGCGTATAACGCCATAGCGTAACCCTATGCAGGGGCGGTGGACGCCGCTCCTGAAACATTTTTAGTGATGCAGGCAAAAATGGAAGAAACCCAGGCCTTTGAAAACCGCGTGCTTGAGCGTCTTAATGCCGGCAAAACCGTCCGTAGCCTGCTGATTGCTGCCGTCGAATTATTGACCGAAGCGGTAAATATTCTGGTGCTCCAGGTGTTCCGTAAAGATGACTACGCGGTAAAATACGCGGTGGAGCCGCTGCTGGACGGCGACGGGCCGCTGGGCGACCTGTCGGTGCGCCTGAAGCTTATCTACGGGCTGGGCGTGCTGAACCGCGCCGAGTACGAAGACTGCGAGCTGCTAATGGCTTTACGCGAAGAGCTTAATCACGACGGCAATGAGTACAGCTTTACCGACGACGAAATTCTTGGTCCGTTTGGCGAGCTGCACTGCGTAGCGGCGATGCCGCCGACGCCGACCTTTGTTGACGGCAGCGACCCGGAGCTGCTGGCGATGCAGCGGCAGCGCTACATGCAAATTGTCCGCTCCACGATGGTACTTTCCCTGACCGAGCTGATCTCGCGGATCAGCTTAAAAAAAGCTTTCAAGAAATAGCCCCGGCTTCAGTCCTCTTTCGCCCTCTTACGCCGAATGGTGTATCCTTGCCGCAAAGCAATTTATTCACGGTTAGTCAAAAATGAAAGAAATCGAAAAAGCAGAAATTAAACGTCTCAGCGATCGTCTGGACGCCATCCGTCACGAAATGCCAGAACTGCACCTGATCAACGAGGCGGAAAAATACGCCGAGCTGGATAAAGAGAAGCAGAAGCTGGAAATTGAAATTGCCCGCCTGCAGGCGGTGCGTAACCAGAAGCTGAGCAAAGAAGCCCAGAAACTGATGGCGATGCCGTTTAAACGCCCGATTACCAAGAAAGAGCAGGCCGACATGGGCAAGTTCAAGAAGAGCGTGCGTGGCCTGGTGATTGTTCATCCGATGACGGCCCTGGGCCGCGAGATGGAACTGACCGAAATGACCGGCTTCTCCCGCATCGATTTCTGATAGCGCTCTCTTTTCGGTGAAATAAACCGGAAAAATTTCGTAGAAAATCCTCACAAATTATCACCCGACTCTATATTTAAGAGCCGGGTGATGCTTCTTTGCGCCCCGAATAACGTTCAGGGTCATACAGGAAATATCCCCTTTTCTCTCATGACGTAATGGCAGGGACTGCCAACTCAACCTGCTGAAATTTGTTTATCTTTCTTGATGCGAGAGAAAACATGAAAATAAAAGCCCTCACTCTGGTTCCCGTTTGTTTTGCTGGTTTCACCGGCGCTGTTAGCGCGGCCTGTACCTCCGTTGCGCCTGCAAGCGGCACTTCCGTGACCTGTAGCGGCGTAAATACGCCCCCGGTTGTTGCCGTCACCGGCAGTAGCAATGTCACTCTCAATATCGATTCAACCGCTTCGGGCAGCTACACGCTGGGCACTTCGCCCACCCCATTTTCCGTCGACACTTCCAGCGCTATCACCAATAACGGTGCGTTAACTTTATCCGGAGACGGTACCGGGGTAGCTAACCGTGGCGCGCTGCTGATTGGCACCAATAACGACAATACCGTGACCAACGGGGCGGCGGGAAAGCTGACCACTACGGGCGCTTACAACGACGGTATGGCCGCTAACGGTAATAACAACAATTTGATTAATAACGGAACAATTACCACCAGCGGCAATAATTCCTACGGCATGACCGCCGCCTGGGGGCAAAGTAACCCCGGAGCTTCGGGGAATACGATTACCAACACCGGGACGGTAACGACCTCTGGCAACAACGCCAGGGCTATTTCATTGCTGGGCGGGAGCGGTACGGTTAATAACAGCGGGACGTTGACCACCACGGGCAGAGACGCGCCAACGGTATTTTTGCAGGGCAACAATGCCACGCTGAATAACAGCGGGCTGATTCAGTCAAAAGGAACGGCGTCCTCAAGCGGCAGCGTTGACGGCGTGGTGGCGAATACGCTCGGCAGCAGCTTTAACACCACCATTAATAACCTGGCGGGTGGGCAGATAATCAGTAATAACGGGATCGGTATTCGCTCCACCAACGGCAATATCACCATCACCAATGCCGGATTGATTCAGGGTGGAAGCGGGACGGCTATCCTGAGCGGCAACGGCAGCATTTCGCTGATCCTTCAGACCGGTTCGCAGATTGTCGGCCTGGCCGACGGCGGAAGGGGTAACAACTCCGTCACGCTGGAAGGGACCGGCACGGCGGATAACGCCTTTACCAACTTTCAGACGCTGAATATGACGGGCAGCGACTGGACCTGGGCCGGAACCGGGGCGTTCACTACGGCGTTAATCCAAAAAGGCACGCTCGACTTAACCGGAACGCTGGGCACCACCACCGCCTCCGTAACGGCAGCGGTGAGCAACGGAGCGACCTTGCAGGCCAACTCGGCCAACCTGCCGCTGTCGGTAAACAACAGCGGGCTGGTGCGCTTCCTGCAAAATAATCAGGGCGAGTATTCGGGCGCCATCAGCGGTAGCGGAGCGGTGGAAAAAGCGGGAGGCGGCACCTTAGCACTCAATAGCGTTAACACTTATACCGGAGGCACCAACGTCAGCGCAGGAACGCTGCTGCTCGGAGATAGCGCTCATGCCTCCGCTTCGCTTGCCAGCGGCGCAACGGTTGCCTCCGGGGCTACGCTTGGCGGCTATGGCACGGTGAACGGCGACGTAACCAATAACGGCATGATAGCCGTGGCTAATGCGCTGCCATCGCAGGTCAGCGGCGCGTTGGGCAACTTCCAGATTAACGGCAATCTGAGCAACGCCGGGTTAGTCCAGCTCGGCGGTAGCGGGGTGGGAAATAGTCTGACCGTCGCGGGTAATTACGTCGGGCAGAATGGCGTCCTTGCGCTAAATTCGGTGCTGGCGGGCGACGGAGCCGCATCCGACAAGCTTATCCTCAGCGGCGGTGGCGCTTCGGGCAGCAGCACGCTGCAAGTGACCAACAGCGGCGGCGTCGGGGCGCAAACCAATGCGGACGGGATCCAGGTTGTGCAGGCTATCAACGGCGCGACCAGCGCGGCAAACGCCTTCCGCCTGTCCGGCGGAACCATCAGCGCCGGGGCGTATTCTTATTATCTTGCAAAGGGCGGGGTTTCGGATGGCAGCAGTAATAGCTGGTATCTGCGTAATACTGTTGTTGTTCAGCCCGTCGTGCCCGTTCCACCGGATGAAGGCACGCCAACGCCTCCGGAAACCGTGACCCCGATTACGCCGGGAGAAGGGACGCCTGACTCCATTATTGAGGCAGGAAAAGGAGATGAGACATCCGGCGGCGGCGAGACGCTAAATGTTTACCGGCCTGAAGTCCCGCTCTATGTTGAAGCGCCTGCGGTCGCGCGCCAGCTTAACCTGCAACAAATCGACACCTTCCATGACCGACAGGGCGAACAGAGCCTGCTCGGCGGCAACAATAAGGCTCCGGCCTTCTGGGCACGTAGCTGGGGCAGCCACGCGGATATTCGCCAAAGCGGCGACGTTAATCCTTCCTTCAATGGCACATTGTGGGGACTACAGCTTGGGCAGGATCTATACGCCAGCACCGAAGACGGCGGGGCCAGCAACCATGCGGGCGTGTTGTTTGGCTTCTCAAGAGCCACCGGCGATGTAGGCGGTTTTGCGCTGGCAAAACAGGGCATGGGCGTGGGCAAGTTGCAGCTCAATAACTACAACTACGGCGGCTACTGGACGCGGGTCGCCCCTTCCGGGTGGTATACCGACGCGGTGTTAATGGGCAGCGTGCTACGCCTGAACACCAGCTCTAACAATGGCGTGAGCGGCTCTGCCGACGGCAACGCCATCACCGGCTCGGTAGAAACGGGGCTGCCTTTCACGCTGAGTGAGGGCTTAACGCTTGAGCCTCAGGCACAGCTGGTGTGGCAGAGAACCTCTCTGGACTCGTTGAACGACGGCGTGTCTGACGTCCGCTGGAATAATGGCAATGTCTGGCAGGGGCGGGTGGGGACGCGGCTGCAATGGGCGTTTGACGCAAGCGGCATAAGCTGGAAACCGTACCTGCGCCTCAACGTTCTGCGCTCGTTTGGGCAGGATGACAAAACAGACTTTGATGCCAGCACCACCCTGACGAATCAGGTTGGTCAAACTGCCGGGCAAATAGGTGCCGGGCTGGTGGCGCAGGTGAGCCAGAACGGCAGCCTCTACGCCACTACAGGTTACCTCACCAATTTTGGCGGCGAGCATCAGCGCATTGTTACCGGCAATGTCGGCGTGCGCTGGAGCTGGTGATCCCGTCCATCATGGCCTTGCGGCGGTTCCCGGTGTGAGGCCATTTCCCGGTTAGCCTTAGTGATTAATTTGTGTTCAGTAATTTTGAATAAGATAAGCGAATTGTTCCGCTAACAAACGAAGTTGCCCGGCGCTATTCTTATTTCATCGAAGGCAGTCAGCCTTCTCTGAAACCAAACATTAAGGGTGACCATCATGAAAAGCATCAAATATTTTGCCGTAGTTTTGACTCTCGCCGCTTCCTTCTCCGGTTTTGCCGCTGAAACTCAGCAGGCAGGCAGCCAGAAATTGGGTACCGTGTCCGCTAGCGGCGCTTCTAACCTGGATAGCCTGCAACATCAGTTACAGCAAAAAGCCGAGCAGGCTGGCGCGAAATCTATCCGCATCATCTCTGCCGGTGGCGATAACAAACTGTATGGCGTTGCTGAAATCTACAACTAAGCCGTAAAGACAAATCACGCTGTATGGGCCGCCTTGCGCGGCCCGTGTTTTATCTGAATTCTCTCTCGAGCAGGCCAAAGATCCAGTCATCCTGCCAGCTTTCACCCAGCCAGTAATTCTCCCGCAGCGTGCCTTCAAGCTGAAATCCTGCTTTCTCCAGCACTTTTCTTGACGGGATATTTCCCGCCGTCACGGTCGCTATTAGCTTACGAATGCCGATTTCGGCGAATGCAAAAGCGCAAACCTCATACAGCGATTCATATCCGTAGCCCTGCCCGTGAAATGCCGGGTCGAGTATAAAACCGACTTCCGCTATGCCGTCCTCGCGGCGAACAAACCCGGTAATGCCTATCGGCACGCCGGTTTTTTGGTGCCGCATGACCAGGCTGAGCCAGTGGCGGCTTTCCGGCAGCCACTCGGGCAGGCGTAAGTCGAAGACACGGCGAATTTCGGCCTCAGGGCGCGCTTCATCGATATAGCGCATGACGTCCGGGTGCTGTTGCAGGTAGCAGAAAAATGGCCAGTCCTGTTCGGTTACCTGGCTCAGGGTCAGGCGAGGGGTCAGAATGTGCATCGGGCTCCTTATTTTTTTATCGTCTTAGTAGCCTCTTTGATAGCAGTAAATAAAAAGCGGCGCCAGCCCTGAGGCACCGCTTAGTCTTCACTCCCAGCGCGATAAGTCATCCCTTGTTAACCCCATATCCCTGAGCTGCTCCGTGCTTAACTCGCGAAGGGCGCGTACCGTCTGGCGGCGCTGCCTGATACGGCGGAAATACTGGTAAAGCATAACCAGACCGTGAAACGGCCTGCGGTGGTGATTTTCATCAAAGCCCATGATGTTGCTCCTCGCTGTTGCTCCGGGAGCTATCATCCGCCAGCGGGCTAAAAGCAGACAGATTCAGAAATTACTTTTCTTTAACATACAGAAGCGCTAAAACAGCGGTTGAATGGCATTTTTTTGCACATTCTGTACTGGTTTTTCCTTCTGTATGGTTCCGGGTGAGGATACAGCATGACGCGTTACCAACATCTTGCCACGCTGCTGGCGGAGCGTATTGAGCAGGGCTTATATCAAAGCGGTGAGCGCCTGCCTTCGGTTCGCAGCCTGAGCAGCGAACACGGCGTCAGTATCAGCACCGTCCAGCAGGCTTACCATATTCTGGAAGATCAGCAGCTGATTTCGCCCCAGCCGCGCTCCGGCTATTTTGTGGCACCGCGCAAAGCCGTGCCGCCGGTGCCGCCCCTGACCCGCCCGGTACAGCGCCCGGTGGAGGTCACGCAGTGGGATGCGGTGCTGGAACTGGTGAATTCCAGACAGGACTGCGAGCTGGTGGCTTTTGGCAGCGGTTCGCCGGACCTCACGCAGTCAACCATCAAGCCGCTGTGGCGGGAAATGGGGCGGCTGGCGCAGTACCAGGAAGCGGATATGCTGGCCTACGACGGCATGTACGGCGTAAAAGCGCTGCGGGAGCAAATTGCGCGCCTGATGCTGGACAGCAACTGCGTGATTAACGTCGACGATATTGTGGTCACTAACGGCTGCCATGAAGCGCTGTCGATTGCTATTCGCGCGGTATGCGAACCGGGAGATATTGTGGCGGTGGAGTCGCCTTCGTTTCACGGCACCATGCAGATGCTGCGCGGTTACGGTATTAAGGTGGTTGAAATCCCTACGGATTCTGTCACCGGGATCAGCGTAGAAGCACTGGAGTTGGCGCTGGAACAGTGGCCAATTAAGGCCGTATTTTTAGTCCCTAACTGCAATAACCCGCTCGGCTTTATCATGCCGGATGCCCGCAAAAGAGCGGTGCTTAACCTTGCCCAGCGTTTTGACATCGCGATTATTGAAGATGATGTGTATGGCGAGCTGGCCTATGAATACCCGCGCCCGATGACGATTAAATCCCTCGATGTGGATGGCCGCGTGCTGTTGTGCAGTTCGTTTTCCAAAACGCTTGCGCCAGGCCTGCGCGTGGGCTGGATAGTGCCGGGGCGCTACCTCGACCGGGCGCTGCATATGAAATACATCGGCACCGGCAGCAGCGCCACCTTTACGCAACAGGCGGTGGCGGCATTTATCCGCAACGGCCACTATCATCGCCACATCAGGCGTATGCGCCTGCACTACCAGCGCAATCTCGATCTGTTCACCTGCTGGGTGCGGCATTATTTCCCTTGCGGCATCTGCGTCAGCCGTCCTCAGGGCGGTTTTATTATGTGGATTGAGCTGCCGGAAAACGTGGATGCCGTGCGCCTCGGCAGGGCGCTGCGCGAGGAGAAAATTCATATCGCCATCGGCTCGCTGTTTTCCGCCTCCGGGAAATATCGCAACTGCCTGCGGCTGAACTATGCTTTGCCGTTCAATCCCGCAACCGAAGCGGCGTTGAAAACGCTCGGAGAGATTGTGGGCTGTGCGATGGAAAATGCCTGAGTAAATTGCTCTTTTTATCGCCATTGATTGTCGTTTGCTTGTTCTACACTCGGCTCTAATGGCGAAGTTTGGCCTTAGCGTGAATAACCATAAAAAATAGCCGCCTGGGGCGGAAAAATGCAGTTTTTTCTGCGTTCGGCAACGCTATGCCGGACATCGACAAAGGACGATCATGAGCAGCGCAACATTGCAGATGCGGGAGCACTTTGAAACCTGCCTCGGGATTATTCGTCAGGCCTCGCTACAGATCCTGCCGTTACTGAACATTCGTGCCGCCGAAGGCAAAGATCCGCAATGGTTTTTTCAGCAACTGGAGCAGGCGCGAATGGCGCTTGGCAGTTGGGGAGCGGTGGCAAAAAGGCTTAATCTTAACGACTCTGAAATTTCTCAATTCACGCTGCTGCTGCGCCATCTGCAACAGCTGGTGCCGCAGTATGAGAGCGGGCAGGAAGTCACCCAGAATCAGCTTCTCGCCGCGCTGCGTTTTTGCAGCTACCTTGAGCACGTTCGCTTTAAACAGCCGCTGCTGGGCTATTCTACCGAGCTGTCTTCCGACGTAGACGGGCTACAGCAGGGCGCACAGCGCCAGATGCGCGGCATAGAACTGATTCTCAAAGGGCTGGTGAACCAGGCCTGGGGCAGCGAGGCGGAGCTGGTTAATCAGCTAAAATCGCAGTTTGGGGCCGATAAGGTTCGCCGCTGGCTGAAGCGGGGCGAGCGGGGTGATGTGCTTAGCGGCATGAAGTTTAGCGAGCTGGCGCTGCTGGTGGTGGATAAAAAAGAGTTTGCCCATCATTACGCCAAACTCTACCGGGGCGCGCCTCAGCTCGGTTTTCTTATCGACCAGCGCAAAACCCTGCAAATCTTCCTCGATGGCGTTCGCCAGATCCGTAACGACCTGATGCACAAACAGCCGCTGACCACCGTTCAGGTCGCGCTGCTGGACAACTATTACGGCGAAATTAGCTCTGCGGTGCAGAAAGCCTTTAGCGAGGGGCGCAGCAAAGTGAACCCGGCGGGGCTGCTTGAGGCCGATAATACCGCGCTACAGAGCTACCTCGAGCTGGCTCGTAAAAACCATTCCGCACAGGGAGGGGACGCCGAAGAAATCAGGGATTCTATCGAGCGCTACGATCCTCGCGGCGTTAAAAAACAGCAGGATACGACCGGCGTTATTTCTACTGCGCTATGGTCCGTGGTCGGCGTAGCCGTTGTGGCTGTTGCGGTGCTTGGCCTGTATATGCTGAGTGAGATCTCCGGCAAGCCTGAAATTGCGGCGGCAGCGCCGGTAGTCAGCACTGTGGTTCAGGCTAAAGAGCGGCCGGAATACAATAGCCCGCGGGATATGCTGGCGAATATGGGCATCACCTGGGATGAAAATAATCTGCGGGCGGCCATCAACCGCAACGATACGCGTATTGTGCGGCTGTTTATGCAGGGTGGAATGAACTGGAAGGTCTATTTTGCCGAGCAGGCGCTGGCGGCTGATTACCGGGATGTGCTGACTATTTTGTTGCAATATCGCCCGCAAATGGATGAGGCGCGCCCGTGCCGCCGCCTGATTGGCTCTACAGAGCTGGGCATGAAAAATGGGCAAAAGCTCACTTCTCTAAGAAAGCAGTTTTTGGCCGCTTTCTGTAGTTCTGATGCGGCAGTTAAGCGCCAGAAAGAAGAAGTTGATCGTGCCCAAATACGCTTTGCAGCGCAAAAACAGCGTGCCGCAGAAGCAAAAGCGCAGGGGCTGGACGCGGTCCCGGTAGACGAGCAGACGGTGAAAATCCAGCAGGCGATATACAACGCGATGCGCTAGCCGTGCAGAGCGGCCTGCGGGCTGCTCAAACTCTTCGTTAATCGTAATACCGCGCAGGAACGTGATTCAGTGTGCGAGATAATCAGGCGCTTATTAACAATAAGGGTCTGCTTGCGGCAGACCCTTATCGGCATTTAAAAGCGGTACTGAATACCTACGCCATAGGTATAGCTCTCGTTACTCAGGCCTGCTGCATCACCGCCCTGATACCAGCTTTCACCGGTTTTATTATCATAGGTCCTGGTTGATGCTTTGGCTTCTGCGAAACGCGTCCAGGTTAATTCAGTATAAATTCTGGCATTTGGCGTGACGTAATAACCGGCAGAAACGGTAGCCGAGTAATAATTAGAGTTGCTGCCTTTTTCGCTAAAGCTGAGCTGGCGCATATAATGCTCATCATTATCACGGGCATTAACCCACGGGCTAAACTTAAATTGTGTCGCTAAATCAAAATCCTGATAGCGGTAGCTGCCGGTCAGGCCGATATAGGGCAGGCTAAATTTCTGGCTGTAGCCAATGCCCGGTTTATTTTTCGGGAATTCGCCAATAAGCGCGCCATTAAAATAGTCATATGAGCCGCCTCTCGCCGTCCAGCTGTAGCGGGTTTCCTGGTAGCCGGTGGTGACCCCAAAATTATATGTTGGCTCTTTCAGAACCCAGCCCGTCAGGTTGAGATCGAACTGATTAGCGTAATTCAGGCTGGTGTCGGGGTGGGTAGATTTGTCACTCCAGTGGCTCTGGCCCGGGGTTTGCCAGTCGTAGTCCGACATATGTGAACCGCGAGAGGCCAGGGTCGTCCAGCCGTTAGCGTTGAGGGTAATATAGCGCTGTGCATCCCAGCTAATACCGCCCTTTATAATAGGGGTATTTTTAATTTTCCATTTCAACTCACTTAATTTACTTCCATGATCTTGATTATAAACAAGCTCTTTGGATTCCCCGTTCAACACTCCGGTAGAAATATCAGCGGTTACGGCATCTGGTGAAAAGTTAAAATTGCTCGAAGCGAACAGCGCCGGGCTAAACAGCAATGCGGCGGCCGCAGGCAGGTATTTTTGCTTGTGCATGATGTATCAGTCTGTTTTATATAAAATCATTGGTTTGGTGTTGCAAAAAATAAACCCCGCGAAGCCGGGTTAGAGGCCTGTTGGGGCTTATCGTTGCGCGATAAATTATGTTGTTGAAACTTATTATTAGTTTGTCTTTCCTGGTGTGGCGGGGCGTATTCTAAGAGGAGTCTTTTAACAGGGAAAAGATTATTTTCATCTGGTGAATATTTGAGCGGTGAATTGTTTGATTTTAAAGATAATTAAAATTGTAGCTTTTTGTTACAAGGATATATCATAACTATTCATATGTATTTATTGTGAATTTTCTGTAGCAGGCGCTGAACCTTTGAAGTTGAATGTCGATCAACGCTGATTCCAGGTTGCCGCTGTACGCTGCGTCGATAGATGACTAACGGGCAATGTGGCTTGATGACGGCGGACACCCCTGGCCGGACATGACGGTTGATGCCCGAAATGAGGCCGCCGCCACGCAGCTGGAGAAGCTGAAGTTTCGCCTGAATACTTTTTTACAGACGCGTGATAATAATAAATGGCCTTTATTATTTTTAGCATTATTTGATAATGAATTCTTGAATAATTTAAATCCTGTATTTCCCGGTGAAATATTCACTTAGCGTTACTTTATGATTTTGTGCGCTTTTATTGGGTGTTGGATGCGGTGTTTAGGTTTTGTTTAATATTGAAATTGGGTTGTTACTATACTGGCAGTATTCCCTGTTATGCCTGAATCTGCCCATCTGTGGCGGATTCATTCGCTTATATTTCTCAAATAAAACGCTCCGGATATTCACCTGCAAAATAAATACGTCCGGATATTCCGCAAGGATATTGCTATGTCGGATATAAATATATCGCTTAACGCCGCCACTCATACTCACGCGCTTTCTCACTGGGGAGCCGACCAGCCCGACTCCGCCGTTAGCGAGCTCGAGCAGGGCAAAGTCATTTTCCTGCCGCAGCTGGCGTTTACGCTAACGGCGCAGGAACAGGCGCTCCTGAACCCCGCCGTTGTTGACCCTAAGCGTAAGAACATCAGTTACCAACCGCTGAAGGATAAGTTAACCGGCGTCGCCGTGGCTGAGCAGGAACCCGCGGTACGGGCTTTATTACAGCGCCACTATCAATCCTGCCTCCAGTTGATCGGTTCTATTCTGCCGGAATATCAGCAGGCGCTGCATACGCCAACCAACAGCCTGCGGCTGCACCCGGTTACGCAGTGGACGCATAGCACTTCCTGGCGTAAAGATGACAGTCGCCTGCATGTGGATGCTTTCCCCTCCCGGCCTAACTACGGCGAGCGCATCCTGCGAATCTTTACCAACATCAATCCAACTGGCGAAGGCCGCAGCTGGCGCGTAGGTGAAGCATTCCCGACGCTGGCGGAGCGTTTTTTGCCGCGGCTGAAAAACTATTCCCCGGTAAGCAGCTGGCTGCAAAATGCTGTTGGGATCACCAAAAGCCGCCGCAGCCATTACGACCACCTGATGCTGCAAATGCACGATGCGATGAAAGCAGATGCTGATTACCAGAAACAGGGACCGCAGGTGGCCATTGAGTTCCCGGCTGGCAGCAGCTGGATATGTTTCTCCGACCAGACGCCGCACGCGGCAATGGGCGGGCAGTTTATGCTGGAGCAGACGTTCTTGCTGCCGGTGGATTCGATGCAAAGCCCGCAGCACTCTCCCCTGAAGGTGCTGGAAGGCCTGCTGCGCAAGCCGCTCATTTAGCGAAAAAAAAGAAGCTCACCGGGGTGAGCTTCTTTCATCTTACTTCATGGCATTAAACCATTAACGCATCGTCACAAACTCTTCCGCCGCGGTCGGGTGGATAGCCACGGTGTTGTCGAAGTCTTTTTTGGTCGCACCCATTTTCAGCGCCACCGCAAAGCCCTGCAGGATTTCGTCCATGCCGAAGCCAATGCCGTGGATGCCGACGATTTTCTCTTCGGGGCCAGCGCAAACCAGCTTCATGCGGCACGGCTGGCGGTGAGAGGTCACGGCGGTGTACATCGCCGTGAAGGAAGATTTATACACCTTCACGTTGTCTTCGCCGTACTGCTCGCGAGCCTGCGGTTCGGTCAGGCCAACGGTGCCGATTGGCGGGTGGCTGAACACGACGGTTGGGATGTTGCTGTAGTCCAGGTGCTCGTCCGGTTTGTTGTTAAACAGGCGCTCGGACAGGCGACGGCCGGCCGCAACCGCAACGGGAGTCAGCTCAACGGCGCCGGTGTTATCGCCCACGGCGTAGATGCCAGCCACGTTGGTGTTCTGGAATTTATCGACCTTGATGTAGCCTTTTTCATCCAGCTCAACGCCGGTCACCTGCAGGTTGAAGTTGTCGTTAGCCGGTTCGCGGCCAATCGCCCAAATCAGGGTGTCGACGGTTTCAGCGCGGCCATCTTCCAGCTCCAGCGTCAGGCTGCCGTCTGCGTTTTTCACTACCGCTTTCGGGATAGCGTTGGTGTGCAGCGTCGGGCCTTCTGTTTCAATAATTTCCAGCAGCGTTTCGACGATTAACGGGTCGAAAGTACGCAGCGGCGCATGCTTGCGCACGAACAGATGAGTTTCAGAACCCAGGGCATTAATAACGCCTGCGATTTCTACCGCGATGTAACCTGCGCCAACAACGGCAACACGCTTAGGCAGGCCCGGCAGCTCAAAGAAGCCGTCCGAGTCGATGCCGTATTCCGCACCCGGAATGTTCGGGTGGCTTGGGCGGCCGCCGGTGGCAATCAGAATATGGTCTGCGGTGATGGTTTCACCGTTCACTTCAACGGTATGGGCATCCACAAACTTTGCAAAGCCGCGAATAACGTCAACTTTGTTTTTACCTAATACGTTGTCGTAAGAGGCGTGAATGCGGTCGATATATGCGGTACGGCTGGCAATAAGCTTGTCCCAGTCGAAGTGGTTCAGCGTGGTATCAAAGCCGTAATCCGGGCCGTAGTTGTGAATCGCCTCGGCGATTTGTGCCGCATGCCACATGACCTTTTTCGGTACACAACCCACGTTCACGCAGGTGCCGCCGAGATCTTTCGCCTCAATCAGTGCGCATTTCTTCCCATACATTGCCGCACGGTTAATCGAGGCGATACCGCCGCTGCCGCCGCCAATGGCGAGGTAGTCATAATGTTTGGTCATGATGTTTCCCTTTTGAGTCGAAAATAAGGCGCGATTGTAGCGCGCCGGGATAAAGGTTCTACCAATTACTGTGAAAGGGACGGCCGTTATTCAGGCACAACCCAGCTCAGCGTCGTCGAGCCAGTACCGGCAGGAACCAGCTTCTTGTGCAGCCACGGCAGCACGTTTGTCATCTGCTGCTCAAGCTTCCACGGCGGGTTGATAACAATCATGCCGGAGGCGGTCATGCCGCGCTGATCGCTGTCCGGGCGCACCGCCAGCTCAATTTGCAGAATGCGGCGAATACCGGTCTCTTCCAGCTCGCGGAGCATGCGTTTAATTTGCTGACGCAGTACGACCGGATACCACAGCGCGTAGGTGCCGGTGGCAAAACGCTTGTAGCCTTCTGCAATGCCTTTTACCACGTCCTGGTAGTCGGTTTTAATCTCATACGGCGGGTCGATAAGGATCAGGCCACGGCGGGAAACCGGCGGCAGTTTCGCCTTCAACTGCTGGTAGCCGTCGGCACGCTCAACGCGGGCGCGGGCGTCTTTCTGGAACTCGGAGCGCAACAGCGGGAAGTCAGACGGGTGCAGCTCGGTCAGCTGCAGGCTGTCCTGCTCGCGCAGCAGGTGGCGCGCAATCAACGGGGAGCCCGGATAATAGCGCAGGTTGCCGCTGCGGTTCAGGTGCTTCACCGCGCCAATATAGGCCTCAAGCTCGGCGGGCAAATCGTCCTGCTGCCAGATTCGGGAGATACCTTCCAGATATTCTCCGGTGCGCTCCGCATGCTCGCTGCTCAGCTGGTAACGACCGGCGCCTGCGTGGGTGTCGAGATAGAGAAACGGTTTCTCCTTCTCTTTTAACGATTCAATAATCAGGCTTTGAACGGTGTGTTTCAGTACGTCGGCATGGTTACCGGCGTGGAAGCTGTGACGATAGCTGAGCATGGGGGCTGGAGTTCCGCAAATAAGAAAACAAATTTCCCACAGTTTACCGCAGATTGCGGCAGATTACCGCCCGGACGCGGCGCTGTTTCAATTGGGGCGAAAGCGTTTCAAAACATAAATGTGTCATAAAAGCGTCAAATTACCAGGATAGCGTCGCAGCCAGGCAAGGTAATCGTTTGAATAAAAGGAAAAATAATGAAACTCCGTCTCTCAATACTGGCTGCTGCGCTGGCCGTGGCCGTCCCCGCGCTGGCGAAGGATGTCTCTTTACCTCAGGCAGCGGCGATAGCCAATACCGTCACCCCGGCGAATAGCAGCCAGAGCTTTGACGAACTGGAAAGCCAGTCCCTCACGGCGCTGCGTGCCGCGCTGAAAGGCGATGCGGATAAGCTGACGCGCGACCAGTTGGATAAGGCTAAGCAAAGCAAGAAACTGGCGGACACCGCATGGCTGAAGGCCAGCGGTTATGACTTCCAGACTAAAGCGAACCAGAAAGCCGGTATTGAGCTGCTCTCCGCGTTCAGCAAGCTGCCGGACTCCGTGATTAAGCCAAACCTCGAAACCGTCACCAGCATTAACCTGAATGCCGTGCAGGCTTCCCGCCACCAGGCGCTGGCAGACGCAGAGGGTATTAACCATCTCTATTTTCTG
This sequence comes from Cedecea davisae DSM 4568, assembly GCF_000412335.2. Classification (GTDB taxonomy): domain Bacteria; phylum Pseudomonadota; class Gammaproteobacteria; order Enterobacterales; family Enterobacteriaceae; genus Cedecea; species Cedecea davisae. Next base: position 4,435,358 of record NZ_KE161030.1, on the reverse strand, counting down.
AGCGACGCCATGGGGCCTCGCCTGGGCAAAGCTTTCCTGGCCGCCTACGATAAAGGCGAGCTGAGCAAGGCCGCAGCGCTGATTAAAGCCTCTGAAGTCAGCACCAGCGCGGCGAAGAAACACTTTAACAACCCGCGCCCGTTCCTGATCTCCGGCAACACCATTCATCTGGTACCGGACGACGTGGTGATTAAAGATAACAAGCCGTATACCGCAGACGGCGGCTCGTTCCCGAGCGGCCACACCAATACCGGCTATACCGATGCGCTGCTGATGGCGCAGATGGTTCCTGAACGCTTCGACTCGCTGGTCGAACGTGGAGCGCGTTACGGCTACTCGCGCATCGTACTGGGCGTGCATTACCCGCTCGACGTAATGGGTTCCCGCATGGTGGCCCAGCGCAACGTGGCTAACTATCTGAACGACCCGAAATACCGCGCGCTGTTTAACGAAGCCCGTGACCAGCTGCGCACCGCGCTGGAGAAAGAGTGCGGCACTTCTTTGGCCGAATGTGCGAAATCTTCCGCTAAAGACGACCCTTACCGTGCGCCAGGGATGAAAGAACTTTATCGCTTCACCATGACTTACGACCTGCCGCAGCAGAAGGGCGAGAAGCAAACGCTTAAGGTGCCGCAAGGTGCCGAAGTGCTGCTGGAAGCCGCGCTGCCTAAGCTCTCCGCCGCCCAGCGCCGCGACCTGATGGTGAAAACCGCCTTGCCGGCCGGCTACCCGCTGTCCGGCACCACGCCTGACCAGCAGTTCTGGCAGCGCCTGAACCTGCCTGCCGCTTACGCAATGGCGCAGAAGGCTCACTAATTTCCTGCTCGGGGCAACCTTGTTGCCCCTTTTAAATCAGTAAACTGATACCGGTAATGCGCAACGCCCGGGATTGAAATTCGCTACACTTAACCCCATGCTAGATCCCATGCACAAAGCGCCGCTTGAGCGCTTCACTCTCCCTTTTAATCAGGAACGCGCTTATGACCAATCCATTGTTGACTCCTTTCGAGCTGCCGCCGTTTTCCTCCATCAAACCTGAGCACGTTGTCCCGGCCGTAAGCAAAGCGCTGGCCGACTGCCGTGCGGCGGTGGAAAGCGTGGTCGCCCAGGGCGCGCCTTACAGTTGGCAGAGCCTGGTTCAGCCGCTGGCGGAAGTGGACGATCGTCTCGGGCGCCTGTTCTCGCCGGTCAGCCACCTGAACTCGGTACAGAACAGCCCGGAGCTGCGCGAAGCCTATGAAGAAACGCTGCCGCTGCTGTCCGAATACAGCACCTGGGTTGGGCAACACGAAGGGCTGTATAACGCCTACCGTGACCTGCGCGACGGCGAGAACTACGCGAAGCTGAGCCTTGCCGAGAAGAAAGCGGTGGATAACGCCCTGCGCGACTTCGAACTGTCCGGTATTGGCCTGCCGAAGGATAAACAGCAGCGCTACGGCGAGATTTCTGCCCGCCTGTCCGAGCTGGGTTCTACCTACAGCAACAACGTGCTCGACGCCACCATGGGCTGGAGCAAGCTGATTACCGACGAAGCCGAGCTTGCGGGGATGCCGGAAAGCGCGCTTGCCGCCGCCCGCGCCCAGGCCGAAGCCAAAGAGCAGGACGGCTGGCTGCTGACGCTGGACATCCCAAGTTACCTGCCGGTGCTGACCTACTGCGATAACCGCGCGCTGCGCGAAGAGATGTACCGCGCTTATTCCACTCGTGCGTCTGACCAGGGGCCGAATGCCGGGAAGTGGGACAACACCCCGGTGATGGAAGAGATTCTGGCTCTGCGCCACGAACTGGCTCAGCTGCTGGGCTTTGGCAACTACGCTGAAAAATCCCTCGCCACCAAAATGGCGGAAAACCCGCAGCAGGTGCTGGAGTTCCTGTCTGACCTGGCAAAACGCGCCCGCCCGCAGGGTGAAGCCGAGCTGGCTCAGCTTCGTGCCTACGCTAAAGAGCATTACGGCGTTGAAGAGCTGGAGCCGTGGGACATCACCTGGTACAGCGAAAAACAGAAACAGCATCTTTACAGCATCAGCGATGAACAGCTGCGCCCGTACTTCCCGGAAGAGCGGGCGGTTAACGGCCTGTTCGAAGTGGTAAAACGCATCTACGGCATTACCGCCAAAGAGCGCAAAGATATCGACGTCTGGCACCCGGACGTACGCTTCTTCGAGCTGTATGACGAGCAGGGCGAACTGCGCGGTAGCTTCTATCTCGACCTGTACGCTCGCGAGCACAAACGCGGCGGGGCGTGGATGGATGACTGCGTAGGCCAGATGCGTCGCGCCGACGGTTCGCTGCAAAAGCCGGTCGCCTACCTGACCTGCAACTTCAACCGTCCGGTCAACGGCAAACCCGCGCTGTTTACCCACGACGAAGTGATCACCCTGTTCCATGAGTTCGGCCACGGTTTGCACCACATGCTGACCAAAGTCGAAACCGCAGGCGTGTCCGGCATCAACGGCGTGCCGTGGGATGCGGTCGAGCTGCCGAGCCAGTTTATGGAAAACTGGTGCTGGGAGCCGGAGGCGCTGGCGTTTATCTCCGGCCATTACGAAACCGGTGAATCCCTGCCTGTAGAACTGCTGGAGAAAATGCTGGCAGCCAAAAACTACCAGGCCGCGCTGTTTATTCTGCGCCAGCTGGAGTTCGGCCTGTTCGACTTCCGACTGCATGCCGAATTTAACCCGGAGCAGGGCGCAAAAGTGCTGCAAACGCTGGCCGAAATTAAGAAACAGGTTGCCGTGGTGCCGGGGCCGAGCTGGGGCCGCTTCCCGCACGCCTTCAGCCACATCTTTGCCGGTGGATACGCTGCGGGCTATTACAGCTACCTGTGGGCGGACGTGCTGGCGGCGGATGCATACTCTCGTTTTGAAGAGGAAGGTATTTTCAACCGTCAGACCGGGCAGTCGTTCCTCGACAACATTCTGACCCGCGGCGGCTCAGAAGAGCCAATGGAGTTGTTCAAGCGCTTCCGTGGCCGTGAGCCTCAGCTGGATGCGATGCTGGATCACTACGGCATTCAGGGCTAATTCACCTCGTGAAAATTTGTTTACTGACTGAAGCAGGCGCCGACTCCGGCGCCTTATCTGTTTTGAGCGAGCGCTGGCAGCTCGAGCATGATGAAAACGCCCTGATGGCGCTGGTGTTGACGCCAGAGCATCTTGAACTGCGCAAACGCGATGAGCCAAAGCTGGGCGGCATTTTCGTTGATTTTGTTTCCGGGGCAATGGCGCACCGCCGCAAGTTTGGCGGCGGGCGTGGCGAAGCGGTGGCAAAAGCCGTGGGCGTTAAAGGCAGCTATTTGCCGGATGTGGTTGATGCCACCGCCGGGCTGGGGCGAGATGCCTTCGTGCTGGCCTCGGTCGGCTGCCGCGTGCGCATGCTGGAGCGCAATCCGGTTGTTGCCGCGTTGCTGGACGACGGCCTGCGCCGTGGTTACCAGGATGCGGAGATCGGCGGCTGGTTACAGGAGCGGCTCCAGCTAATTCACGCATCCAGCCTGACGGCGTTAAGCGATATTACGCCGCGTCCGGACGTGGTTTACCTCGACCCGATGTTCCCACATAAGCAGAAAAGCGCGCTGGTGAAGAAAGAGATGCGCGTGTTTCAGTCGCTGGTGGGGCCTGACGAAGATGCGGACGGGCTGCTGGAGCCTGCGAGAATGCTGGCGAAGAAAAGGGTAGTGGTAAAGCGCCCGGATTACGCCCCGCCGCTGGCCGATGTCGCGACGCAGAATGCGGTGGTCACTAAAGGACACCGGTTTGATATTTATGCCGGGACGCCGGAGTAATCGGGCCGTTGGCTTGGCCCTCTCCCGTTGGGAGAGAGCCAATGCTGTTACTCGTCTTCTTCATCCCGCAGCGGAACAATCAGCATATCCACATGCACGGTATTAATCAGCTGGCGAGCGGAGGACATCAGCTTGCTCCAGAAGTCCTGATGATGGCCGCATACCACCAAATCCATATCGTATTTTTTAATCGCATCTACCAGCACCTGGCCGAGGTCGCCGCTGCCGCTCAGGGTTTCAGTGATTGGGTAGCCCGCGCCGGTAGACAGCTCGGTTAGCGCGTGATGGGTTTCTTCGGAAATACGTTTCTGCATATCGCCCAGATTGACATCAATCAGCCCGGTATACAGATCGGAGTAATTTACATCGACATGAATCAGGGAAACCTTCGCGTTATATGGGCGCGCCATAGATACCGCTTTTTCCACCAGCACTTTGCTCTCCGGAGAGAGGTCTACCGCGATCAGAATGTGTTTGTAAGCCATAATGTTACTCCTTCCATAAGTTATCGATGACTCTCGCCGTCATCTTCTGAACCGCAGCGGCATGAGCTACGGTCACCCTACCTAAAGACTTAAATTGTAGATGGTATTTCTACCTTATAGTGAGCTATTCAGCCCGTCAATGCGCTACCCCGCAATTACATTCAAGCGAAAAATCATTATGGTGACTTTGATAAAGGTTAACGCGGTGGTAAAAAAATTAAGGGATCTCCTACACTATTAAATGAGCCGGGCGGGAAGAAAGCTGTGACCTGCGTCGGTTATTGCACGCTGGATTGTCTGACAGGGGTTTTCGGGGAGAGCGGTTGTCCCGGAGCAAGAGCTTCGAGGGCTTCGCCGGGAGGGGTACATGATCAGCACCGTCGCGCTGTTCTGGGCGCTTTGTGTAGTTTGTGTAGTAAATATGGCGCGTTATTACTCTTCGCTGCGTGCGTTATTGGTGGTGCTGCGCGGATGTGACCCACTGCTGTATCAATACGTCGACGGCGGCGGTTTTTTTACATCTCACGGCCAACCCAGTAAACAGGTTCGCCTGGTTCGTTATATTTACGGCCAGCGCTATCTGGACCATCACGATGAGGAGTTTATTCGCCGCTGCGAGCGCCTTCGTCGCCAGTTTATTCTGACGAGTTCGTTGTGCGGGCTGGTGGTGATTAGCCTCGTTGGGCTGATTATCTGGCACTAGGTTTTATCAGGGCAGGGTTATGAACAAGCATAAAAAAAGCGGGCCAGTTTCCTGACCCGCTTTTCTTTTGGCTGCCGCTTACACGAAGCGCAGCGCAATCCAGTACAGCCCGCCGGAAAGCAGAATCGAAGCCGGTAAGGTGAATATCCAGGCCATCAGGATATTGGTTACCGTCTTACGCTGCAGGCCGCCCCCGTCCACAATCATCGTCCCCGCTACGGAGGAAGAGAGAACGTGGGTGGTGGAAACCGGCATCCCGGTGTAGCTCGCCAGACCGATAGAAACGGCAGCCGTCATCTGCGCGGACATCCCTTGCGCATAGGTCATGCCTTTTTTACCGATTTTCTCGCCGATAGTGGTCGCAACGCGGCGCCAGCCGATCATCGTACCCAGGCCGAGGGCCAGAGCCACCGCGAGGATAATCCAGATAGGCGCGTACTCGATGGTGCTAAGCATATCGCCTTTCAGCTTTTTCAGCAGGCGCTGGTCGTCGGCGCTCACTTCCGGCAGCTTCGCCACTTTATCGGTGGTGTCGGAGATGCACAGCATGATGCGACGCAGCTGGCTACGTTGCTCGATGGTGAGCTTGTCGTAGCTTTCGATATCGGTCAGCATCAGCTTCGCACGGTCAAGCGCGTTAATCGCGTTCGCCGGGTGGCAGTGGAACTGAGCCGGTTCAGTTGAGCCTGCTTCCGGGGAAGGGATCAGCTGTTCCGAGCCGGTGGCTTTCTTCAGCAGCTCAGGACGTTGCTGGAAGAAAGTCTCAACGTTGTTCACCGCATCACGGGTACGGGTGATTTCGTAGCCGGAAGCGTTCATGTTAACCACGAAGCCCGCCGGCGCAACGCCAATCAGCACCAGCATTATCAGACCAATGCCTTTCTGGCCGTCGTTAGCGCCGTGCGAGAAGCTCACGCCGATAGCGGACAGGATCAGGGCAATACGCGTCCAGAAAGGCGGCTTTTTCTTGCCATCTTGCTTTTCACGTTCGGCCGGAGTCAGGTGGATACGCTGTTTTTTCTTGGTGTTGCTCCAGTAACGGCGCAGCAGGAAAATCAACCCACCGGCAATCACCAGCCCGACAATCGGGGAAAGAATTAACGAAGCGAAGATACCGACAACTTTCGGGATATTCAGCGCGTCGACTACCGAGGTACCGGTCATCAGCGCGTTGGTCAAACCGATACCGATAATGGCACCGATAAGCGTATGGGAGCTGGAGGCCGGCAGACCGAAATACCAGGTGCCGAGGTTCCAGATAATAGCGGCCAGTAACATAGAGAACACCATGGCGAGACCATGGGCCGACCCTACGTTTAACAGCAGATCCGTGGGTAGCATATGCACAATGGCATAGGCTACGCTCAGCCCACCGAGCAGAACGCCAAAGAAGTTAAATACCGCAGCCATTGCCACCGCAAGTTGCGATCGCATAGCGCGGGTATAAATCACCGTTGCTACTGCGTTGGCCGTATCGTGGAAACCATTAATGGCTTCGTAGAACAGCACAAATGCCAGAGCAAGCAAAAGTAAAAGCCCGGTATGAAGATCCAGGCCGGCAAACAAATGTAGCATAGACGTTACGCCATTTTGAGGACATGAACGCGGCGCATTATGTAAGACAACCTCAGCCGCGGCAAAGTGAAATCTGGACTTTTTTTGATATTAGTCGCCTTCGGGTCAGTTGGTGGAATGATTTACATTTTGTTTTTCAATCACCTGCAATTGTTAATGACGTTAAAGCTGGTGCGACCAGCCGCGTATCTTTACAATCCGTTGCCTTAAGCATAGTCGGGAGTCGGTCGTGGAAAAGTTTGATGCCATTATTATAGGTGCGGGTGCAGCGGGAATGTTTTGTGCGGCGATGGCCGGGCAGGCTGGCAGCCGCGTGTTGCTTATCGATAATGGCAAAAAGCCGGGCCGCAAAATCCTGATGTCCGGCGGCGGACGCTGCAACTTTACCAACCTTTATGTGGAGCCTGCGGCCTATCTCAGCCAGAACCCGCATTTCTGCAAGTCTGCGCTGGCGCGTTATACCCAGTGGGACTTTATCGACATGGTGGGCAAGCACGGCATCGCCTGGCACGAGAAAACCCTCGGCCAGCTGTTCTGCGACGACTCCGCGCAGCAAATTGTCGACATGCTGGTGGCCGAGTGCGAGAAGGGAAAGGTGACGATGCGCCTGCGCAGCGAAGTGCTGAGTATAGAGCGCGGCGAGCAGGGTTATACCCTGGAGCTTAACGGCGACAGCGTATGGGCACCAAAATTGGTTATCGCCTCCGGCGGCCTGTCTATGCCGGGCCTGGGCGCGACGCCATTCGGCTATAAAGTGGCCGAGCAGTTTGGCCTGAAGGTGCTGCCAACCCGCGCCGGGCTGGTGCCGTTTACCCTGCATAAACCTCTGCTGGAGCAGCTTCAGGTGCTGTCCGGCGTCTCCGTGCCTTCGGTGATTACCGCCGAAAACGGGGTCAGCTTCCGCGAAAGCCTGCTTTTTACCCACCGCGGGCTGTCCGGCCCGGCGGTTTTACAGCTTTCCAGCTACTGGCAGCCGGGCGAATTTGTCAGCGTGAATCTGCTGCCGGACACCGATCTGGACGGTTTTATCAACGAGCAGCGTAGCGCCCACCCGAACCAGAGCCTGAAAAATACCCTCTCCATGCTGCTGCCTAAGCGCCTGGTGGAATGCCTGCAACAGCTCCAGCAGATACCGGACGTCACGCTCAAACAGCTCAACGTTCGCCAGCAAAGCGAGCTGGTTGAAACTCTGCAATCCTGGCGCGTGCAGCCCAACGGCACCGAAGGTTACCGCACGGCGGAAGTGACGCTTGGCGGCGTGGACACCAATGAACTTTCTTCGCGCACCATGGAAGCCAAAAAAGCGCCGGGCCTGTACTTCATCGGCGAAGTAATGGACGTCAGCGGCTGGCTGGGTGGCTATAACTTTCAGTGGGCGTGGAGTTCGGCCTGGGCCTGCGCTCAGGCATTGGCCGGTGAATGATTGTTAACTCACTCAGTCATCTCTTTCGGTAATACGCGTCAGGTGAATCACCAGATACAGCAGTTCGTCGTTGGACATCTCCATTTCCAGCAGATTTTTAACATAATCGCGGATGAGCAGCGCGCACCGGTAAATATGCGGATACTCTTTAATGACCTGCCCGAAGATAAAATCATCCTTTGAGATGACCTGCTGTTTTTCCACCATGCGCTGAATGAAGAACTGCATATGAAGCAGAAAACGGGCGTAATTGAGTGATTCAGTGTCGATAGTGATGCGAAAGTGATACTGGATGATATTGAAAATATCCTTCAGCATTTTCACCGCCAGCAGCGTGTGCTCCATGTTTTGCACATCCGTCTGGCCGTTGACCAGATGAAAGGCGATATTGCCCGCTTCTTCTTCAGGAAGCTGGATATTCAGCCGCTGATTGATGAACGCCAGCGCCTGCGTTGCTACCGCGAATTCGCGGGGATAAAAGCGCTTCACCTCGAAAAGCAGTCGGTTCTGGATAGTTATCCCGTTGTGATAACGCTCGATGGCAAAACTGATGTGATCGACCAGAGTGAAAAATATCTGCTCGTTGACCCGGCCTTTCAGCCCGGCATTTGCCAGGCTGAGGATCGTCTGCACAATCTCAATATGCGCTTCCGGCGTATCTTCAATCAGCCGCAGATATTCACGGCCTTTCTGATTATTTTGTACCGCATATATTTTCTCAATGCAGGCCGGGTCGAGAACGTCACCGACTTTGCTGCTAAAGCCAATACCTTTGCCCATGGCGATAACTTCGTGCTTATCGCCATCCGTTGTGAGCACCAGGCTATTGTTGAGGACCTTAATGACCTTCATTTTCTCAGCCAACCCTTTGCCTTAGCCGCGTAGCTCGCCGTTTGACGCAATTAAGCGCTGATACCAGGCGAAGCTGTTCTTTTTGATACGCCGCAGATCCATGAGGTCTTTTTCACCCCGGTTAACGTAGATAAACCCGTAGCGCTTTGCATAGCCTTGATGTGTGCTGACTACATCAATAGCCGCCCATGGGCAGTACCCGAGCAGTTCGACGCCGTCGTTAATAGCCAATTGCATCTGCTCAACGTGCTGGTGCATAAATTCAATGCGATAGTTGTCATTAATTGTACCATCCGGCAGCAAAGTATCTGCCGCACCGATTCCATTCTCGGTTATCAGGATTGGCAGATGGTAGCGCTCGCAGGTTTTACGCAAAGTCAGGCGTAGCCCGACCGGATCGATGACCCAGCCGTATTGGGTTTTATCCACAAAGGGGTTTTCCGCCGCCCGATATACCCCCGGCTCACCCAGCATAATTTGCTGATCGCCCGCCCGTGCGCTGAGGTCTGAACCATCGCCCCGGCTGGCGGCGATGGTTGCCGTTGAGTAATAGTTAATCGCCACATAGTCCGGTTTGCCCTCTAATAACAGGGCGGCATCTTCAGGTGCCATGACCGGGGCCAGGCCCCGATCCTCAAGATAGCGCCAGGCCAGCGCGTTATAGCGGCCGTGAACGGCTACATCCAGGAAGCTCCAGCAGCGCAACGTCTCCCAGTTATGGGCGGCGATGGCATCGAGCGGATGGCAGGTCTCCTGATACATCGACGTGGTGTTAATCGCCGGACCAATTTTCCCGCCAGCGCAAAGCTGGTGGCATAACGCCATCACCCGAGCCTGCGCCACCATCATGTGGTGATTTTGCTGATACAGCACCTGCTTTGACGGCAACTCTCCGCCCTTCGGCATCCCAATTGCACCGGGATGCAAAATCATCGTATTTTGCTCATTGATGGTCAGCCAGTATTTGATTTTGCTGCCAAAGGCCGTAAACAACACGGCGGCATACTCCACAAAAGCATCAATTGTTGCCCTGTTCGACCAGCCCCCCTGCTGTTCAAGAATATATGGCAGATCAAAATGATAGAGAGTCACTATCGGCTCAATACCGTGATGAAGCAGCTCGTCGATCAACTGCTGGTAAAACGCCAGCCCGGCCTGATTTACCTCGCCGGTTCCGTCCGGCAGAATGCGCGTCCAGGCTACGGAGAACCGGTAGGCTTTCAGCCCCAGCTCGGCAAACAGGGCGATATCCTCGCGAAAGCGATGATAATGATCGCTGGCGACCGTGAAATCAGCGGCTTCTTCAGGATGCGTCAGCATATCCACGACCGACGGACTTTTACAGTCCTCGTTCCACGCTCCTTCGACCTGATAGGCCGACGTTGATGCGCCCCACAGGAAATCTTTTGGAAACCCTTCAAGCGTCTGGAAAATCATGCTTTATCCTTTGCTGTATCCAGCGTCATTATCTGCTCGCCAAAATGAACATTACCCGGTTCGCGGCATTCCAGTTGCGGATATTCGTCACTGTTTACCACCAGTACCGGCGTGATGATTTCGTAACCCAGCGCGACGATGGCGGCAATATCAAAACGCACCAGCTCATCACCCGCCCGCACCCGATCCCCAACCTGAAGCTCAGAGGTAAAATGCTCGCCGCCCAGATTGACGGTATCAATCCCGATGTGCATCAGGATCTCCACGCCATTGTCACCGCGGATACCTACGGCGTGCCGGGAAGGCAGGAATGTCACCACTTCCCCATCAACCGGCGCACGCAGCAGGCCCTCATGCGGAATGATCGCGACACCTTTGCCCAGCAGGCCTTGTGAAAACACGTCGTCACTCACTTGATCCAACGTGACTAACTCACCGGCCAGCGGGCTGATTATCTGCGGTTGCGTAGCGGGAGCTGGCGCGGCATCTTGCCCTTCTGGCGTCTCTTCAACCGGGTCTTCGAAGCCCAGAATCCAGGTAAGCGCAAATGTGACCACCATCGCGATGGCGCAGGTGATCAGCGCGTGGACGATATTCATCGGGTTTTCACCGATAAACGCCGGGAGCGCCGCCAGCCCAGGCGAGACAAACGCGTAACGCACCAGCCCGCTAAGCCCGGCATAAATACCGGCACAGCCGCCGCCGATCATCGCCGCAATCAGCGGCTTACGCAGTTTCAGCGTGACGCCATACAGCGAAGGCTCGGTTATTCCCAGCAGCGCTGTGAAACCGGCGGAAGAGGCCAGCTGGCGCAGGTTTTTGTTCTTCGTGCGGAACGCAACGCACAGCGTCGCGGCCCCCTGCGCAATGTTCGAGGCCAGCATGCCGGGGCCATTAATCATCTCAAAACCATTTTTACCGAGCTGCCCGGTTGCTATCGGCGTCATCGCCCAGGCCGTACCGGTTATCACCAGGAACGGCTGTAATCCGCCCATTAACATTGGAATCAGCCAGCTCGCTTTGCCGTCTATTATCGCCGCCCCGCTGGCTACCACGTCATTCAGGAAGATGCCGAAAGGCCCAACCACAACCAGCGCCAGAGGGGCCGTTACCAGCAGGATAATCATTGGCTTAGTGAAGAATTTAATCATCGTCGGCGACACTTTCTCAGCGAAGCGTTCGACGTATGACATTAGCCAGACGGTGAAGATAATCGGCAATACGGAGCCAGCGTAATCGGCCAGACGAACCGGAATACCGATGAAATCAATCGCCGTCCCGGCCGCCATCATCTGAGCCAGATTAGGGTGCAACAGGGCCCCCGCGATGGTCATCGCCAGAATCGGGTTACATTCAAATTTGATAGATGCGCCGTAGGCCAGCAGCACCGGCAGGAAGAAAAATGCCGCATCAGAAATGGTATCCAGCAGGTGATAAGTCGGGCTGTCAGCCGCCATCACGCCGGTCAGTTTTAGAATAGCCAGCAGCGCTTTGATCATGCCCGCGCCTGTAATGGCCGGTATAACCGGCGTAAAGGTGGTTGAGATAACGCTGATAATTTGCGAAATCATCCCGCCTTTGGCCTTCTGTTTTTGCTGCCCACCCGTTTGCGCGCCGGATTGCCCAATCTCTTTTTGCATCGCACGGAACGCTTGCTGAACGTTATTCCCGACCACAATCTGGAATTGGCCCCCACGATCTACAACGCTTATCACGCCCGGCAACGCTTCGATGGCTTTTGCGTTCACTTTCGCGTCGTCATTAAACTCCATCCGCAAGCGCGTGGCGCAATGCGTGAGTTTGCTGACGTTCTGCTTACCTCCCGCCAGCGCTAAAATTTCAATACCAAGCTGTTTGTAATCCATCAGTTTTCCCCGGAAAAAAAACAAAAAAAAGACCAAAATGAAAATGCACCTCGCCCGCAGGAGAAGTGCATTCTTATTTTGGTCTTGCCTGCCTGAGCAGTGACACGCCTCAATAAAAATGCGTTGGTAGCCAGTCTTAACTTGCTACGCCGGAAAGTATCGCCATAGCCACACTGAATCAGCAATAGCGAAAATTATTATTTGTTATCTGCGTCACGAACGCTATTAAAAATAGAGACCATAGCTTGCCTGGCAGGTCACCGGCCCATTTGCGCCGAGGCTGCGCTCTTAGCCGGAGTGCCGGGTTATGATATGTTATGCCGTATTGCATCTATTTGAGGGCTAAACGTGACAGATTATGACGTATTGCCTGAACAGCGCCAGGCGATGATCCATCAGATCCTCACCGAGACGGGCAGGGTTATCGGCGCCGATGTGGCGCGAAAACTGGGCGTGTCTGAGCATACTATTCGCCGGGATTTACAGGAGCTTGCACGGCGCGGGCTGTGCAAAAAGGTCTACGGTGGGGCAATAAGCCAGTTCCAGCAGTCCGCCAGTTTTGAAACTCGTGTCGCGCAGGATGTAGTTGAGAAGTCGCAGGTTGCTCGCGCGTGTGCCCGGAGGATAAAGGCCAACACCTGCGTTTTCCTGGATGCTGGCTCAACGTATCTGGCGATGGTGGAGTTTATCCCCGAAGAGCTGGATCTCACTATCGTGACCAATTCCCCGCAGATTGCGGCCGCACTCAGCGGGCGCACCAGGGGGGAGCTTATTTTGCTGGGCGGGAAAGTTAACCCCCTGACCGGCAGCACGCTCGGTTCCGACACGGTGAATCAAATTCGCGGCATGGTTTTCGACCAGACGTTTATCGGCGTATGCGGGCTGGATCCGCAGGCTGGCCTGAGCGCGGTTTATTACGAAGATGCCTGTTTTAAACGAGAAGTACTCGGCCAGAGCAACGAGGTTATCGCGGCGGTAACCGCTAATAAGATGTCGCAGGTGGCGCGCTACAAGGTCGCGCCCTGCGAAGACATTGATGTTGCGGTAGTTAGCTCAGAGACCAAAATCGCTGATTTCAGCGGCGTAAACATGCTCATTGAAGTGGCAGGCTAATCAACAAGGCGGCGCTGATGCCGCCTTTTTTATCGTTATTAAACATGGGAATAGTGAATAGTCTCAAGCAAATGCTTGTCGGCAGCACCGTAAGAGAAGAATGACAAGATTCAATGAAGCAACATGGCACCCGTGCCGTTTTTGATAAAGTCATTTGATTATCCTTTCTGACAGACACGAAAAATAATAACTTATCGCAACCACAGGAATATTCTTAAGGTGTTGTGACTTGTTTTATCTTAAGTATTTAAAAAAATATTTTTTGTTAATAAATAGCTCCTGTGGTTGTTTATGAGTTATCATTTTTTCGTTTTCATTACCTTTTTTATACTTTTATTTGAGGCGTAAACCGGAAAGAATAACAATAATGTAGAAGGTCTTTTTTTGTTAAATATACTATTTTGATATGAATCAAGCATAAGATGTAAATGTAAAAGAAAAATAGCTCTCTTAAATTTCAGGCGTAATCTTTAAGCACTTTATGGGTGTTCTGACTGTTAGTGATTAAAGGCATAATATGATGAAGGTTAAATCAATAATTCCGCTTGTTTTTGTTTCTTTTTGTGGCATAGCCTATGCCGGGCAGGGAGAGGATGTTGCCAGTAAGCTAAATGCTCGCAACGATAATGTGGTTGAGAAATGTGGTGAGAATAATAATCCTGCCTATGAGTGCTCGGGCGTCGTTCTCCACGGGGCTGGTAACACAGACTCTCGTTTCCCGTGGGCACCGCCAACAGATAACAGCATGTCTTACTCTTATATCAGGGCCGATGTTTTTAATAGAATATATTCCAGCTATGATTACGGCATCATTCTTTTGCCGCAGGCTGAAGTGCCTGCTGATAAATACAAGCCAAAATATTCATGTTCATTCCCGATTAACGGTACGACAAATGACAGGGAAGACGATGGTTGTGGAGAATATGCTAATGATCCCAGCTCAGCAAGCTGCCAGTCACAAGGGCTTACTAATACAAAAGAATGGTTGGATGCGTATTCTAAAAATGCTGGGTTAGCATTTTGTGGATGGGATTTAAGAAATGGCAATTCGGACGTGGCGTTCAATTCAATGATCGATGTGAGCACTATTCTTATCAATAAAGGCTTTACCTCAAATAATGAAATTGTGCTTCCCTCCTGGGGAGATGAACCCGTAAAAAATCTACCGATAGAGGCTATTTTCTCTTCTAAGCAATCAGGTGCAAGTAAATTAAATATTAGGCGTAATCTTCTGAAGGCTCAGGAAGCTCAGCTGGAGTATTATGCGTTAGTGAAAAAATGGATTCCAATTATTGATATGGAGGAAACCAAGTTTGAAACTAATAAATATAAATACCACTTTAGCTATCAGGAAAGTGAACAAGCTGTTCCCCCTGAAGGTTTTAAATAATCATCGATAGTTGAATTTGTAATATAGTTAACCCTTTCGGGAGGATCCTGAAAGGGTTTCTTGTGTATCATTTATTTCTTCAGCTTTGCAGCGCCAGCATGCGCCTGATGGTGTGCTGAACCGCGCTTTCATCGTTGCTGCCGGTAATAAACTTTGCCGCCGACTTCGTTTCTTCAAAAGCATTTCGCATCGCAAAGCTGTATTCCGCCTGTGCCAGCAGCTCAAGGTCGTTATAGCCGTCTCCGAACGCCATCGTTTCGTGCGGGCCAACGTTAAGCAACTGCTGAAGTTTTTGCACCGTCGTTCCTTTATGCACGCCAAAGTCGGCAATGTCTATCCACGCGGCCTCGGACACCACGATATAAACCTGCTGCTCAAAAGGCGCCAGGTGCTGCCGGGTCTGAGGGCAGTTTCCTGCTTCATCAAAGACGCTAATCTTCACAAAATCACAGTCCAGGTCGGCCAGCGAGTCCACCTGAATAAGGCTGGCGTAAGACTTACGAATTTTATCTTTAAGCGGCTGGGGAACATCTTTGCGGATAATAGCGCCTTCGTTGCTACAGGCGATAATGACGTGGCTGGCGCTCACCTCTTCCAGCGTTTTAATAATGCGTAAGCCCAGTTCATTGCGGATTAGCGATTCAAAAACATATTCGCCGTTATATTTAATACGAGTGGCGCTGTCGCCAATAATCCACAGGTTATTGCCGTAGTCGGCAAAGAGTTCTTCAACGCGCTGGCACTGTTTGCCGGTACAGGCAGCAAAATGAACGCCTTTTTCGGCCATTAAGCCGTGAATTTCAGCAAATAGCGCTCTGTCGTAATCGCCGTGGCTATTAAGGAAGGTTCCGTCGAGATCCGTGATTATCAGCTTTAGCATTTATTCACCCATCGGTAAGTGTAATCGGAAGGTTTATATTTTTAGTTTTGAGACGAACGGCAGGTTTCGATATTTGTTTTGCCACGGCATACCGTAGCCAATAAGCAGGTCGTCATTGTCCATAATCCAGGCATAGAACTGCTCGACGGGGATCTCCACACGCCCAGGTTTGACGAATAAAGTGGCCACTGACAAAGACTTAGGTGAATACTGATGCGTTAAATGTTCAACCAGTCTTTTCATCGTGCCGCCGGACTCGATGGCGTCATCGACTAAAATAACGTCCTTGCCGTTAATGCCGATATTATCGTGGTAAACAATGGTTGAACTGTTATTTCTGTCACCGGGCGTATGCGGGCATGAAATGTAGTCCATTGAAATATCGAAGGTTAACTGCCTGACCAGGTCAGCGGTGAATAAGATCCCGCCGGGAACAACCGTTATCACTACCGCCTCGTGATAACGGCTATTAAGCTGCCTGGCGACCTTGGTTACGCCATCGGCAATGGTCGATTCATTCATCACTGTCTGCCCTACATGGTTATGACTCACCGCTGTATCCTCGTTAATGTATGTTTGCTCGTTGTTGCTCGATTAACATAAATTTTAATGCTCACTTGTGCAACGTTAACGCGAGTGAAGGCGGTTTTTTTGTGATCCGTGTCGATCACCAGGAGGGGGAAAACTCAATGCTGCACAATCGAGCATTGAGCGGAGGATCTTACTGGCGAAGATCGAAGCGGATCGGAAGCGTCAGGGTGACCCGATCTTTGCCGGGGGCAACTTCCTCGCCCGGCGGGGGGAGCGGGGCGGATCGAGAGGGTAACGCCAGGGCTTCACGGTCAAGGGCGGGCACGCCGCTGCTCTTTTCCACCGCAACACTCACCACCTGCCCCTGGCGGTTCAGCGTCAGAGTCAGGTAAACCACGCCTTCAGCCTGCTGGCGCAATGCCTGGGCCGGGTAACGTTTGTAGTGGTCCAGGCGCTGGCGTAGCAGGCTTACCCAGTTAACTTCCCCGAGGCTGGGGGCGCTCACCGCGCTGCTTCCTGCGGCTCCGGCGTTCTGCTGCGGCTGACTCGCAGGCGCGGTGGTGACCGGTGCGGGCGGCGTGGGCGCTGGCGGCAGTATTTTCTCCGGCGGTTTGGCTACCTGAGGCCTGGGTTTGCTTTTATGCCGTACCTTTTTCGCCGCTATTATCTCCGGGTTGGGCGCTACGACGCTTTTGCTTACCGGCTCCTCTTCGGGCTGCGGCTCTTCTTCCTGCGCGCTGGACTGCCGCTGCTTTATCGTATCCGGCTGTTCTTCGGGTGTTGCCGTTGAAGCAGGCTGGGTATTAGGGAGCAGCATCAGCGCTACCGGAGGATAGGCCGTGGCGGGCTGCATCTGAGTTGAACGGTAGCCGAGCCAAAAGAGAAGCCCGGCGTGCAGCAGCAGAGCCAACAGCAGCCCGCTTCCCCAGCGGGAAGAGCGGCCGCCGTCCGGCCAGTCGTGGAGAGTGCGTTTTATCGGCAGGGAAAAAGGCATGACAAAAATACTCCGCAGGCCAGACTCTGGCCGCTTATCGTCGATTCAGTACGGATAAAAAGGAGGACACGGCAGATCTGAAAAAGGGCAGAGGAAAATCAATAACGGCATAATCAGCATGGATTATTAATATATTAAGTATTATTCACTGGTGAGAAAGGCTTACCCAGTAGCGCGACAGAGTATTTACCCTGACAGGCAGTACGGCAGGCAGCGCCGCAAGGATTTGGTCAGTATCCGCCAGTGGAAAGACCCCGGAGAGCCGTAGCCCTGCGATATCCTCGTCGCAGCGCAGAATGCCTGAGCGATAGCGATTCACCTCCCGTAAAAATTCACCCAGCGGCATATTATCGGCCAGCAATTTACCGTGAACCCAGCCCGGCTCTCGCTCGCCTTTGCGAATTCCGCCAGATTGGTCTCTGGCCAGCCAGGCACCCTGGCCCGCGAGGAGCCGAGGGCCTGCCTGCATATTATCTTTCGGGTACAGCCGTACCGCGCCCTCGTAGACGGCCACCCTGGTTTGCTCTTTTTCCAGCTTCACGCGGAAATGCGTGCCGAGGGCCAGTACTTTGCCGTGGGGCGTGGTCACGCTAAAAGGACGAGGGGAAGCAGCCAGCTTCTCCTGCTTGCCGGTGGTGATTAGCAGGTCGCCTCTGAGTAACTCTATCTGGCGTTCTTGCCCGGTGTAATGCACGTTTAGCGCGGTTTGCGTGTCGAGCAACAGCTGGCTGCCTTCGCTAAGTTCGACTCGACGCTGCTCGCCCGTTGCCGTGTGGTAATCGGCGGTCAACATTTCCCAACTTTGCTGCTGCCGTCCCCACTCGAGGGAACCGCCAACCAACAGCAGGGCAGCAAGCCCCTTCAGCAGCGTGCGCCTGCTGCCTGCGTTCAGCGCGGAAAGGCTTTGCTGTGCCAGTTTGCCGTCCACTTGCTTAAACCCGGCGCAAACCGACTCAATATGCCGCCAGGCTCGTTCATTATCTGCACTTTGCGTCAGCCAGTGCTGCCAGTTGAGCCTGTCCTGCTCGCTGGCATCGTCAGACATCAGCTGCGTAAGCCAGTACGCGGCGGCGTGGGCGCTGTCCAGATTCAGCTCCTGCCCCTGGCTATCGACAAGCGGGCGCGGTTTCATGAGCTGAGGGCAAAAAAGCAGTGCAGGTTAGCGCGCTGCAAATACTGTTTTACCGAGCTGCTGGAAACGCTCAGGCGTTCGGCGATGTCGCAATAGCGCATGCCCTGCAAATGCGCGAGCAGAAAAGCCTCCCGGACGTGCGGCGGCAGCCCGTCGAGGGCGCTATCAATTTTTTCCAGCGTCTCGAGGATGAGCAGGCTGGTTTCCGGGTCGGGGTGCTCTTGTTCGGGCTGCGTTGCCAGGGCTTCGAGCCACGCTTCTTCCAGCTTTTTTCGCCGGTAATGGTTGGCAACCAGGCGTCGTGCCACGGTCGCCAGGAAGGGGCGAGGCTGGCGAATGGCTTCCAGGTCAGGGCTGACCAGGATATTGATAAAGGTGTCCTGGGTGAGATCCTGCGCGTGCTCCGGGCAGCCGACTTTATTGCGTAGCCAGTGATACAGCCAGCGCTGATGGTCGCAATAGAGCTGCTGCGCTACCTGTTGGGCACTCTGCATTTATTCCACTCACCATTGATCTTTATCAGGGCGTGATAGTTGTTGAAATGATAATCATTATTATTTGCGTTTTCGTCTTTTTGTGTCAATAGATGACGAAGTATTAATGCAATTTTGCGGGCGGGAAACGATGGAAGACCGGCAGCGCCGCGATGAGCGCTGCCGGTGAAGGGTCAGAATTTCTGTGAAATGCTGAGTTTAAAGTTGCGGCCAATTCCGGAGACGGACTCGCCCAGGTACGGGTAGTAGTCGGTATTGAACAGGTTATCGACGGCGATACGGGCCTCCATCCCTTTAACCTGCTCCGGCTGCCAGGTGGCAAACAGCCCCTGTAACGCATAGCCGCTGGTCTTAGGCAGCGCCCAGACTCCGGCTAACGGGTCGCCGTCCTGCGGGGAGCGGTCCTGCTTGCGAACCAGGTCCGTTGTCCAGCCAAAGGCCATATTCCACTCCGGCACTTTTACGCCCACAAGGGTGTGCGCGGTGGTCGGCGGGATTTCTGCCAGCCAGGTTTTTTCACCCCATGGATCGCGCGGAGAAGCATCACGCTGGCCGCGAATGGTGGAGAAAGAGAAGCTGCCGAACAGGCGTTTGCTGTCGTAAAACGATTCGATTTCCAGCCCCTGAATAGTGTAGCCCGGCAGGTTGCGGTAGTTTGACAGCGGCGTGCCGCAGTTTGCGTTTCCTTTAACAGACTGCGCCTGGCACAGGACCCCACGGCGGTAGAAGATTTCATCTTTGCCGCGGTTGCGGAACACCGTGGTGCGGATTTGCACGCTGTCATCGTCAGCCAGCACGTTGTCGAAGTTAAGGATCATCCCGGTTCGGATGCTGTTTATCTTCTCAACGCTCAGGTCGCGGCTGGTGCTGGGCACGTTAGACTGTGCATATTGCACGGTGTACTGCTCGTCAATCGTCGGCGCGCGCCAGGTGCGGGTGATATCGGCAAACAGCGACACATTCGGCGTCGCTTTCCAGACTACGCCAAGCGCTGGCGTAAAGCCGTGATAGCTTTTGGTGCTGTAGTCGTGACCATATTTAGGATTGCTGTTGTTATACATCGGGGCAATGTTCGGCTGCCCGGTGTTGCTCACGCTATCGTAGCGCACGCCCGGCGTAACGGTGACGCTACCGAGCGTCATGCTGTCCTGAAGGTAAAGGCCGCGCGTTTGCTGCTCCCCGGCGGGCATATAGTAGGGCTGGAAATAGCCGTAGTTATAGGCCGGATTCTTCTTGTAGCTCGGGTAGTACATTAACGTGTCGCGCTTATTTTTATGCCAGCTTGCGCCCACTTCCAGCAGGTGCTCCACCGGCCCGGTGCTGAAGCGGCTTTTATTGCTTATCTCCACCAGGTTGTCTTTATAGTCCACCCAACTTTCATTCCCCAGCGTACCCAGATAGCTGGCCGTAGAGGCGCTGTTCGGGCGGGTGTCGTGCTGTTTGGTATTGGAGTAAGCGTAGTTGAGCGTGAGGTCTATCCACGGATTATCCGCCGGAGCCAGGTTCCATTTGACCGAGTAGTTTTCATCGGTTTGATTGCGGTAAACCAGCTTGCGGCGCCACGCTTCATTGAGCCCGTATTTGTCGATATCCGCCTGGCTGGGGGCCGCGATATCATCGCGTTTTGCCGCGAACGGCTGCCAGCCGTCGGACTCTGAGCGCATAGCCGATAGGGTCAGGGTCTGCGAGTCGGTCAGGTAGAGGTTGGTTTTTGCAAGCCAGGTGCCCTGGCGATTGGCGGAGTAGTCAAAATGCGTGCCGTCCGGCCGGGTAATATTGCCGCCGTCGCGTTTGTTGACGTACAGCAGGCCATCGGCAAAGCCTTCGGGCGTTCTGCCATACAGCGCGCCGCTGTATATGTTCTGATTATCATTGGTGTGGTAGCTGTATTTCATCATGCCGCCAAAATCTTCACCGGGCAGCAGCAGGTCGGCCGCGTCTTTGGTGACTATTTTGATGCTGCCGCCAAAGCCGCCGTTGCCGTTAGCCAGGTTGAACGGGCCTTTATCGACATCTATCTGTTTAATCAGCTCGGGTTCGATAAAGACCGAGCCCTGGCGGTATTTCTCAAAGCCTTTCGGCGCGCCGTCCAGCGTGACTTTGATGTCCTCCATCCCGCCCATGCCCCAGATGTTCAGGCTCTGGCCGCCGGGGCGTGGGGAACCGGCGGAAGAAACGCCGGGGAGCTTATCCAGCAGTTCGGCCACGTTGTCGGCCTGAATACGCTCGATGTTTTCTTTCTTCAGCGTTGAGCGCCCGGCAACCACGCTGTCCTGCTGGCCGCTGACTACGGAGAGCTCCGGGATGATAATCGGCGCGGCATGTGTCTGCGCCACGCTAACGTTTATCAGCCGGTAGCCATTCCCCTCGCGCACGGCCCGCAGCCCGCTTCCCGCCAGCAGGCGGTCAAACGCATTTTCGACCGAATAGCTGCCTTGCAGACCCTGGCTGGTTTTATTGTTGGTTTGCTCAGGAGTGAAAACGAGCATTACGTTGGCGTCGTTTGCCAGAGTCTGGAGCGCGCCGCTAAGCGGCCCGGCAGGCACGGCGAAGGTGATGGTTGCCGCTCCGGATGGCTGCTGCGCCGCCCAGGATGCCGCGGGCAGGCTGGTGGTCAAGATAAGCAGGCCGGAGAGGGCCGCTCCCAAAGCAAGGTAGGGGCGACGAAGCCGGAACTTCTGCGCCGCAGGCGGTGTGGCCCCGGAAATGGCCGTAGCCTTTCCGTTATATTTTGTGGTCATGATGTATCCCTGAAGGTGAATAACGATAAGCACTGCATCAGAGAGGTCACGCGAGACGGGAAATCAGGCAGAAAAAAGTTGTTATCCGATGAGATTAATTCTTATCTTCACGCCAGCTGTCGTTTCTGGGGTGATGCTGGCGGGAGTGAACCGCCGGGGAGGCGGTTCACTATGGGCTAGTCGATATTCAGTTCCGCGAAACTGGTGATGATTTTGCCGACGATGCCGTAATCAATGGCCTCTTTCGGCGACATCCAGTAGTTGCGGTCGGTGTCCTGCTTGACCTTCTCCAGCGGCTGGCCGGTGGCATCGGAGATCATTTTGTTCACCCGCTCGTGCATGCGAATAATCTCTTTGGCCTCAATCTCAATATCCGTCGCCTGGCCGCGCACGCCGCCCAGCGGCTGGTGGATCATAAAGCGGGTGTTTGGCAGCGAATAGCGGTGCTTTTTGTCCGCCGCGAGGAAGATGGTGATCCCGGCGCTGGCAACCCAGCCGGTGCCGATGATATGCACCTCAGGCTTGATGAACTTAATCACGTCGTGAATGGTGTCCGCCGCCTCAACGTGGCCGCCCTGGCTATTCAGGTAAAGTTTAATCGGCTTGTCGTTAATGCTTTGCAGCAGCAACAGCTGGGAAACTACTTCTTTAGTGATGGCCTGGGTTATCTCGCCCGAGATAATAATCGAACGTGAATCCAGCATCTTTTGCTG
Source organism: Cedecea davisae DSM 4568 (assembly GCF_000412335.2). GTDB lineage: Bacteria > Pseudomonadota > Gammaproteobacteria > Enterobacterales > Enterobacteriaceae > Cedecea > Cedecea davisae. The sequence continues at coordinate 4,413,246 of NZ_KE161030.1, read as the reverse complement.
CATTAACCCTGACACATTGGACGGGGCGGTTTTCTCTTCAGAATCATCATTTTCTAAAAATGTTAGCATAATCAGGCTCCTGCCGGTTTTGTGGCGTAATCAGGGATGCACTGAAGCATAGCACCTCATTCAGCCGCTGCACGGCGCGGACTATCTCTTCGTCGCTGTAGCCTCCCAGCCCAAGCAGGATGCCGGATTTACGGTTTTCAGGGGTGAACATATGCGACACCGCACGTACCGCAACCCCGGCCTGCATTGCCCGGTCAACAACCAGATGGTCGTCCAGCCCGTCGCGCAGCCACAGCACCATGTGCATGCCTTGATCGCAAGGCTGCAACCACGCTACCTCCGGCGCGATATATTCGTTGACCGCGGCCATCAGCACGCGGCGCTTTTCGGCGTAAACGCTGCGCATTTTTCGCAGGTGGCGGTCGAGGTGGCCTTCCGAGATAAAGCTCGCCAGCACGTATTGATCGGCTCCCGGCGGCTGCCTGTCCATCAGGATACGTGCTCCGCAAAAGGCCGGAACCAGCTGCTTCGGCACCACCGCGTAGCCCAGGCGCAGGGACGGGAACAGAATTTTGCTGAAGGTGCCGAGGTAGATAACGTTATCCGGCCCCAGCCCCTGTAGCGCCGGGAAAGGGTGGCCCGCATAGCGCATCTCGCTGTCGTAATCATCCTCGATTATCCAGGCCTGATTAGCCTGCGCCCACTCCAGCAGCGCGGCCCGGCGCGACATACTGAGCGGCATGCCCAGAGGGTACTGATGCGAAGGAGTTACAAAGGCGGCTTTGGCGTGGGGAGCCAGCTTTATTCCTGATTCAACGTCCATGCCCTCTTCATCGACCGCAATCCTGACCATTTTGCGGTCGCGGAACATGGTTTCAAACAGCGAAGTCGCGCCCGGATAACCCGGCTCCTCCATCCAGACCGTGTCACCGGCGTCCAGCAGGATTTGCAGCGTGAGGTACAGGCCGTGCTGGTTCCCGGAGGTAATAATCACCTGATCAGCACTACAGCGTACCGAGCGGGACTTGCGAACGTACTCGCATATTGCTTCCCGCAGCACCAGCGCGCCTTGCGGGTCGCCATAGCCTGAAGGTGCGCCGGGGCCGCGAGCGCGCAGCCGGTTGCCGAGCCTGCGCCATATGTCGTCCGGGGCGGTATCGCCGGTTGGCACCGAAACGGCAAAAGGTTCAGGAGCGAGCGTTTTCATCTGGTCGCCAACTTTGGCAAAAGCCCGTGCCTGAGCGGACAGCGGGATTTTTGCCCCGGCTGTCTCCTTGAGGGCGGGGTAAGGGCCTTCCGGGGCATAGGCAACGCGGGTGCCGGAGCCGTGTTTTGACTCTAAAAAGCCTTCGGCAACCAGCTGTTCGAAGGCCTCCAGCACGGTGCCGCGTGCAAGACTTAACGCGCCCGCCAGCACGCGGGTGGAGGGGAGCTGGTCCCCGCTTTTCAGCTCGCCTTTATGAATGGCGTTTTTTAGCGCCTTCGCAAGCTGGAGGCTAAGCTGTCCGGCCTGGCGGTCAAGTTCGCCAATGGCGGGGATTTCGGTGGCTCTGGCTTTGCGTGACATGGAATGTGGCCCGGCATTATTAGCTGAATCTGGTTCTTCATCATAAACCACTTTAGCCATAAGCTGGGGTAAATCACCGCGGGTTCAGGAGTTAAAATGTATCTTCCTCGTCATTTCCAGGAGCAGGAGTGCCCGGCGCTTTACGATCTCATTCGGGCTAATCCGCTGGGGCTGCTGGCGGCTCAGGTTGAAGGATCGCTGGAGGCCTTTGATATTCCCTTTGAACTTTGCCTGGACCCGGACGGCGGAACAACGCTGCGCGCCCATATCGCCCGGGCCAACCCGCTATGGCGCAACCTCCAGCCAGAGCAAGAAGTGCTGGTGGTGTTTCGCGGGGCACAGGGCTACATCTCGCCGGGCTGGTACCCGGGCAAGCAGGAGCACCATAAAGAGGTGCCGACATGGAATTATCAGGTGGTGCAGGCGCGCGGCAGGATAACCGTGCGGGATGACGCTGATTTTGTGTTGCAGCAAATAGCCAGCCTGACGCGCCAGCAGGAATCGCAGATGGAAATCCCCTGGCAGATTAGCGACGCGCCGCCGGAGTTTATTGAGGCGATGGTTAAGGCCGTGGTCGGGCTGGAGATTGCCGTGAGCGAGCTAACCGGCAAGACCAAGCTCGGCCAGAATAAGAAACTGGCTGACCAGGCCGGAGCGGCGCAAGGGCTGATGGCAAAAGGCGAGCTGGCCATAGGCGAGGCCATGTTGGCCAGCATCGCAAAAAGGCGTTCGGAATAGGCCTCTGTTACCCCGGCAGCCGGCTTTTTGGCCTGCCGGGGCCGAGCAGAATGGCGAGCTTCTTGCCGCCCTGGGTAGACTCCATCAGGATTTTACACACGCTGGTGAGCGGCACCGAAAGCAGCATTCCCACCGGGCCGAGCAGCCAGCCCCAGAACAGCAACGAGAGAAACACGATAAAGGTGGACATGCCCAGCCCGCGCCCCATCATGCGCGGCTCGAGAATGTTGCCCAGCACCATGTGTACCACCAGGAACAGCGCGCCCACCATCAGCATTTCATAAGTGCCGTTAAGCAAGAAGGCCTGAATCATCGGCGGAATAGCGGATATCACCGAGCCGATATTGGGAATGTAGTTGAGCAGAAAACCCAGCACGCCCCACATTAGCGCGAACTGCACGCCCATCAGCTTCAGCCCCAGCCAGACGATTATCCCGGTCAGCAGGCTGATAAAGGTTTTCAGCGCCAGGTAATGGGTCACGCCCTTCAGCGCGCGGTGCATTCCGGCGATATGGATCTTCGGGTTAGCCAGCGCAAAGCGCAGCTTATAAGGTACGTGGCGCACCTCAAACAGCATAAAAATCACCGTCATTGCCAGCAGCAGAATGCTGGCCATCGCCCCGGAAAGCCCGGCCATTAATGCGGTGGCGAAGGTCATCAGCTTGTCGGAGTCCAGCTTTTGCAGCAGGCGCTCCGGCGACAGCGGCAGGTGGAGGAACGGCATAGCGTGCTCGACTTCTCGTACCTTCTGGGTCAGCAGCTTATTGAACTGCGGCAACTGTTCCATAAAGTCATTCATCGAGGTTGCCAGCACGCCAACCAGCAGCGTGAGCGCAATGATCATCACCAGCACCACGATGGAAATGGCCAGCGGGCGGCTAAAACCCCGGCGCATAAACCAGGTGACCAGCGGGTTGAGAACGATGGCAAAAAACAGCGCCAGCAGCAGCTGGACGATGATGTCGGCGGCGGCGTGAATACCGGCGAGAATAATCACCAGAGCGGAGAGTTTGAGCAGAATGTGTAGCCCGGTTTTATCGAGTTGTGGGGCGGTCATTGAGACGTCCAGTCAGGAAAAGATGCTTTTAGTGTAGTGCTTCCCCGGAACCGGGCGGTGGCGGTCAGTCTGAAAATGCAGGTAAAAAAAGGCCCCGCAGGTTGCGAGGCCGTTTATTCATCCACCAGATATTACTTGATGGTGATGGTATTAATGATGTTTTCCGCGCTGGTCTGGGCGAGCTGCTGGTTGTCCGCAGGCAGCGTTATCTGCATGGTCAGCAGTTTATCGTCGATTTTCCCAATAATGATTGAGGACCAGGCGGTCTGCCCTTTAGCGGAGATAACGCTGTCCAGCTGCTGCAATTCGTGGCCTTTAATCTCAATCGATTTGTTGGTCACAACCTGAAGCTGCGGGTCGCGCGCACGCTGCTGATCTTCCAGGCGTTTTGCCAGCGCGGCCAGGTCGTCGGTGGTGTTATCCCCGACAATGACGATAACCGCTTTCTGGCCGGTGGCGTCAGAGTAAACGTGCATGTTATTGGACTGAGTGCCCACTTTGCCGCTCTGGTCGGTCATATCCGCAGGCAGAGCAAAGCTCAGCTTACCGTCCAACAGCTCTACCGGCTGGCCGCTGGCGCTGCTTGCTGCCGGGCTACCGGCGGTGGCGGTTTTGCTGTCGTTGTTATCACAGGCGGCAAGACCCACTACCAGCAGGCCAATACCGACATATTTTACCAGGTTGCGCATCGCGTTATTCCTTTCCGTTAGCAAGCCAAAAGGCTAATTCTTGCATCTTAACACAAGAAATTCTGGCCGCCCTCAACCAGGCTGTAGCGCGGAGATTTCGGATTTATCTGCGAGGCGTTTCAACAACATGTTCAGCAGTACGCCGTACATCGGCAGGAAGAAAATCAGGCTGATAAGGACTTTGAAGCAGTAATCGACCACGGCGATTTCTACCCAGTGCTGGGCCATAAACGCGTCCGGGCTGCGCCAGAAGGCGATAAAGAAGAACGACAACGTATCGCTAACGTTACCGAACAGCGTTGAAGCGGTAGGCGCAAGCCACCAACAGCGGTTCTGGCGAAGGCGGTTAAAGACGTGTACGTCGAGGATCTGGCCGAGCGCGTAGGCCATAAAGCTGGCAATCGCGATGCGGGCGACGAACAGATTAAAGTGGGTTAACGCTTCGAATCCCTGCCAGCTGCCCATATAAAACAGGGCGGAAATGCCGTAGGAGATAACCAGCGCCGGGATCATCACGGCGAAAATAATGCGACGTGCCAGCGGCGCGCCAAAAATGCGTACCGTCAGGTCGGTTGCCAGGAAGATAAACGGGAAGCTGAACGCGCCCCAGGTGGTATGAAAGCCGAATACCGACACCGGAAGCTGTACCAGATAGTTGCTGGACGTTATCACCAGCAAATGGAATAGCGATAGCCAAAACAGCGCATTAGTGCGCTGACGAGTGCTGAACTGCATCATGTTGTAGCCTTTTTAGTAGTGGGGTGAGGGAACCCAGTCAAAAATGTAAAGCGCGGGGATGATACTGCTTTGGCTTTTCATTGCAATGGTTAATTTTAACGCAATCGTTCACGCGGCTTGCGCCAGATTTTACCCGGCGTAAACTAGCGCGGTTTTTCACGACTTGAGACTGCTATGACCGATTTGTTCGCAACCCCCGATCATACGCTGGATGCCCTTGGGCTGCGCTGCCCGGAGCCGGTGATGATGGTGCGCAAAACCGTGCGCAACATGCCCGTAGGCGAAACTCTGCTGGTGATTGCCGACGACCCGGCAACCACGCGTGACATCCCCGGCTTCTGCCGTTTTATGGAGCACGAGCTGGTCGCCAGCGAGACCGATGCTCTGCCTTACCGCTATTTGCTGCGTAAGAGCCACTGATATCCCTCAGAAAAAGAGGGCAGGTGATATGCCAAAGCGCCGGGAAAGCCGGCGGATGTGTTCGGTGGTTAGCTGACGTTCGCCTTTCAGTATTCGGGACACCATTGATTTACTGCCAATCTCCTGCTGAAAGTCACTCTGTTTTAGCTGGTGGTGCTCCATCAAAGTTTTCAGCATGGCCACGCCTGCGGGGATCGCCAGCATCTCTTCACGAAACGCCTGAACCTCGGGCTGGCTATTTTCATACGCCGTAATTTTGGTGCTGACCAGTTCAAGCAGAGGATTTACAGGGTCGTTAAGCAGCAGGTATTCAACCAGCTCCAGCGCGGCAAGGTAATCTTTTTCACTGGCGCTTTCGGCCAGCAGTGGAACCGCTTTTTTCAGGGCTTCACCTGCTTTTAATGCGTCGCCAATCATCTCTTTTTACCCCGGTGTTGTTCAGTGAACTTGATGTATTCACTGTGGGTCATGATGTTGCGGATATAGAATTTTTGGCTGGCAAAAAAAATAAGTGCGATAAGCCGCAATTCATTTCCCGCGATGTTAATCACGTAATGCTTATCGAGATATTTAAAATTATCCAGCGACGGATAGATTTTCCTGAGAGCATCCGGCGTTGGAAAGTATCCTTTTTCAACCACTTTCCCGAGCATCAGCAGCTCTTGCTTATGTTGGGGAAATCGAAGGCTGGCCTCGATTAGCGCTTTGAGAGTAATCAGATGCATAACTTCTTCCTGAAGTTGACTGATTGGCAACAATAATGCTCGCTAGTTGCCAATCAGTCAACTAGCGAGCGAGGGATTTCTATTGTTGCAGAGAGGCTTCCTTGCCTCCATTTAGCGTGTAAACGCTGCGAGATGCCTCGATATCTATTTCTTACGCAGTAGCCGGATGGCGTTAGCGGTGACCAGCGCGGTTGCGCCGGAGTCGGCCAGTACCGCCAGCCAAAGGCCGGTGAGGCCGAGCAGTGTAGTGACGAGGAAAATCCCCTTCAGGCCCAGCGCTATCGTCACGTTCTGGCGAATGTTGTTGTGGGTTGCTCTGGCGAGCTTCACCATTCCGGCAAGTTCGGTCAGGCGATTGTGGGTTAATGCCGCATCTGCGGTTTCCAGCGCCACGTCGGTGCCGCTGCCCATCGCGATGCCGATAGTCGCCGCTTTCATCGCCGGGGCATCGTTAATGCCGTCGCCAACCATTGCCAGCGGCGCTGCCGCATTCAGCTTGTTCACCGCCGCTACTTTATCCGCCGGTAGCAGGCTGGCGCGGTAGTCGATGCCCAATTCTCCGGCAATGGCCGCCGCCGCTCGTGGGTTATCACCCGTCAGCATTACGCCCTGAATCCCCAGTTCACGCAGAGCCGCAACCGCCTCGCGGGCGTCGCCGCGCAGCGTATCCCGCATGGCTATTGTGCCGAGTAATTGCCCGGCGCGCAGCACGACGATCACCGTCTGGCCCTGTTCTTCCTGCTGAGCAATGCTTTGCTGCCATGTGTCATTCAGTTCGCCGTCGGTCAGTTTAGACGGAGAGCTGAGCAGCACGGTGTCACCGCTGATGTTGGCTTCCACGCCAACGCCCGCCAGAGCACGGTGATTTTGCGCTACCGGCAGCGAGAGGTTCCGCTGCTGAGCGGCGTTCACAATCGCCTGTGCCAGCGGATGAGTTGAGCCTTGCTCTACCGCTGCGGCCAGCGCCAGCAAAGCGTTTTCCTCAATATCTCCATTAACCCTAACACCCGTAACCTGCGGTTTGCCCGCGGTCAGCGTGCCGGTTTTGTCGAACGCCACCTGCTGTACCTGGCCGAGCCTTTCCAGCGCGGCACCGCCCTTAATCAGCGCCCCGCGGCGAGCGGCGGCTGCCAGGCCGGAGGTAATGGCCGCAGGTGTAGAAATGACCAGCGCGCAAGGGCAGCCAATCAGCAGCAGCGTCAGACCTTTATAAATCCACGGCTCCCAGCCCAGGCCGAAGAACAGTGGCGGAATGACTGCGGTCAGCAGCGCGAGCAGCATGATTATCGGCGTATAAATACGGCTGAAGCGGTCGATAAAACGCTCAATTGGCGCACGGCGTTCATCCGCCTCTTCAATCAGGCGCAGGATGCGGTCGATAGCGCTGTCGCCCGGTTCGGAAAGCACTTCCAGCTGTACCAGACGGTCAACGCTGGTGCTGCCGGCCGCGACCTTTTCTCCACTCTGGCGTTCGACCGGCACAGACTCGCCGGTAAGGGCGCTTTCGTCGAAGCTGGCAAATTCGCTCAGCAACCGACCATCGGCAGGAAGGCGCCCGCCCGCTGCAACTTCAATAATGTCTCCCGGGCGCAGGTCGGCCTGGGCGACGGTTTCGCGCTCGCCGTCCCGGAGGCGAATAGCGACGTCCGGCTTTAACGCCATTAAGGCGCTGACTCCCCTGCGTGCGCGGCTGGCGGCGTAAGATTCAAGACGCTCGCCAATCAGGAACAGCAGCAGCACCATCGCCGCTTCGGCGGTGGCACCGATAAACAGGGCGCCAATGGCCGCGACGCTCATCAGCGTTTCGATGGCGAACCAGTTGCCGCTGCGCATCAGGCGCACGGCCTGGCGGGCAATCGGCCACAGGCCTACCAGCGTTGTGGCAACAAAGGCCAGATTGCCAAGCGGGTGATTAACCTGCTCCAGCCCCCAGCTAATGACCATCAGGACGATAAGCAGGATCAGCGGCAGGTTCTCGCGCCATCCAGCGCTTTTTTCCTGCTTCGGCGCATTGGCGTCGCTCAGAGTGTAACCGGCGGCTCTTACCGCCTTTTCTACATCCGCGCGGATATCCCGCTCCGCGTTGACCAGCAATTTTTCGGTGGTGAACAGCACCTGTACCTGCCGTACATCGCTAATCTGCTTCACGGCATTTTCGACTTTGCGGGCGCATGCCGCGCAGTCCATACCCTCAACGTGCCAGCTGTAGCGGCTGCCGCCGTCGGCGATTTCTGGCTCAGGTACTGCGGAAGAACAGGTTTCATCTGCGCAGCAGGAGGGGCCTTCCGCCTGCAGCGGGCTAAGTTTGGCTAGCGCAAACTGCGGTGGTTTTTTGCCGTCTTGAGGTGTGTTGAGCATGGCGCCCTCCGGTAATGATAATTTTCTCATTACCGATGTTACACTCTGGAGCCAACTCCAGAGTCAAGAGGGATTTTTGCCGCGGGCGGTTAATTACACCCGGACGGCACTTTTCGGGATTGCTCTTTGCTTACCCCTGGCGCTTCCCCTAGTATTAAGCGCAGGTCGGGATGAGAATGTAATAATGAAAAAACCGCTGACAATCAAAGATATTGCCGAGCTGGCGCAGGTTTCCATCGCCACGGTCTCGAGGGTGCTGAATAACAATAGCTGGGTGGCGGATAAAACCCGCAGCCGGGTGGAAAAAGTTATCCAGGAGCATAACTTCAGCCCTAATTTGCTGGCGCGAGGGATGATTTCGAAGAAAACCCAGACTCTGGCTATCGTGGTTTCTGACATCAGCAACCCTTATTTTGTCACGCTGGTGGCGCAGATTGAGCACGAAAGTTTGCGGCTGGGTTATAAGGTCACGCTCTACGATACTCAGTCGGCGAATAAAAGCTCCCACGAGGCGCCGGTGGTGCCAGAAGAGCATATTTTCAATTCCATTACCGACAGCCAGATTGACGGCGTTATCATTCTGGGTGGCAACATTGACTACAACGATATCTCGGCAACTTATATGCAGGAGCTGAAAAAGCTGATTGCCACCGTGCCGGTAGTGGTGGTTGGCCGCAGGCTCCCGGGCGTCGAGTACGCCTGCGTTGAGCGCGATCAGGCCGGGTGCGTCAGGCTGGCGACCCGGCATCTCATTGCTAAAGGCTACCGGCATATTGGTTTTATTGGCGGCTCGAAAAATGTTTATATTACCCGCGAGCGTGAAGCCGTATTCAGAGAAGAGCTGGAGCAGGCCGGTTTACCGGTTAATACAAGTTCAATCGTTCTTAATAATTTCTATTTACAGCACGGCTATGAAGCCATTGAGAAATTAATTTCCGGGAATGAAAAACTGCCTGATGCCATTGTCGCGATTAACGATCATGTCGCTAAAGGTGCGATCCGGGCATTAAAAGATAAAAATATATCGGTGCCTGAAAATATCGCCATTGTCAGCTGTGAATATTTTCCGGGTAGCGAATATTTTATTCCCCGCATCACCACGGTTGACCATCAAAATGCGCTGATCGGTAAAGAGGTAATGGCACGTTTAATGGCGATTCTTAATCAGGATAATGTTGTAAGCGTGTCGGAAAAAACGCCTCTTATGCTGGCAAAAGGCGAATCCTGTTAATTTTCAACGGCGGAGGCATATTACCTTGCCTCCGCCTGTAGCCGCCCTTCACTCCATTTTTTGATCCCGCTAGCAATTGCACGATCTGGCGTTGACAAGCCTCGTCTGACTCCTCTAGCCTAAAACCTGAAAACGTTTTCAGGTTTTGATTACAGGAGAGCCGATGAAACCGACAATGATGACCTACATCCACGAGGAACAGGCGACGCTTGGCGCCATGAGTGCCCGCTATCCGTCCGACCTGCCGGTGCTTAACGGGCAAAAAAACTGGCTGGTGCTGGCGACCGGTTCCAGCATTAACGCCATCAAAAGCGCCAAATATTACGTGGAGAAGCTGGCGGATGTGCGCATTACGGTGGAGGAGCCTTTTCATTTCCAGCATTACGAAAAATTTGCCGAAACTACGGATCTGGTGATTGGCGTTTCCCAGAGCGGGGAGAGCACTTCCACCATCAACGCTATCCAACATATTCGCCGGTCGCATGAGGTAAAAACCCTCGGCATAACCAGCAAAATGGGCAGCGAACTGGCGCGTACCGTTGATCATGTTGTCGATATCGAAATTGGCGAAGAGCGGGTGGGCTATGTCACTAAAGGCTACGTTGCCACCATTTTGAAATTTATGCTGCTGGGCATTTTTTCCGCCCGCCGTAGCGGCAAGCTGAGCGCGGAGCAGGAAGCCGTCGAACTGGCGAAGCTGGAAAAAGCGGTGAAGGCGATTCCGGCGGTTATCTCCGCTACAGAATCTTTCTTTAGCAAATGGCAGGATGAGCTGGTTGCTTCGCCGCGATTTACCGCGATTGGCTTTGGGCCAGGCGTTGGCGTGATTAAAGAGATGGAGACCAAATTTGCCGAGACTATTCGCGTGCCTTCTCAGGGCGTAGAGCTGGAAACCTTTATGCACGGGCCTTATTTCGAGGTGAACGGCAATCACCGCATGTTCTTTATTGATACGCCGGGCGTAGCACGTGAAAGGTTATTATTGCTGAAAGCCTATGAGCAAAAATATACCGACTATGTGTACACAGTTAAATTAGGTGAAGGCAACGATCCCCGCACGCTTAGCGTCAATGCTGAGATTGATGAATTTATTGCGCCGCTGATCCTGGTGATCCCATTCCAGATCCTGGCTCATCATATTGCCGAGGCGAAAGGGAATAACCTTCCACAACGCATTTTCACCGATTTTGGCGTTGCGGTAAAAAGTAAAACCAAACCGGGCGATTACGCCTGATACGGGCTGTACCCTACATAAAATAATTTCCATACCTTGCTACTGAGGAATGACTATGGCTACCTTCGGTCAACTTGCCCGCCAGATAATTAAGCACGTCGGTGAAGCAGAAAATATAGAGCATCTTACTCACTGCGCCACGCGTCTGCGTTTTACTATTAAAGACAAAACTAAGATTAATAAAGACGAGCTTTATAAATTACCGGAGGTAGTCAAGCTGGTTGAAAACCCGGGGCAGTTTCAGATTGTCATCGGGCCGAAGGTTGAAAAAGTATTTCTGGAGATAACGGCGCAGCTTGGTGAGCAAAACCAGGGCGAGGCGGCAGCGCCGAAGGGCTCGGTTATCAACCGCCTGCTGGCTACGCTGTCGGCCATTTTTACCCCGTACATCGGCGTGCTGGCGGGCGTTGGGGTGGTGAAAGGGATAGTGGTGCTGCTGCAAACCATGAGCCTGGTGGACACTCATTCCTATATTTTCACCGTGTTTAATGCGCTTTCCAGCGGCGTATTTGTGATGCTGCCGCTGTTTATCGCCGTTACCGCAGCAGAGCGGTTTAAAACCAATAAATTCAGCGCGCTGGCGCTAACGGCGGCGATGATATTCCCGCTGACGGATGCCAGCGTACCCGGCGCGTTTCACGTAATGGGCCTGGCGCTGAACGTTAAAATCTACGGCGGAGCGGTTATTCCGGCGGTGTTTGCCGTGCTGTTCCAGAGCTACGTGGAACGCTGGCTGAAGAAGGTCATTCCTGAGATTGCGGCGCTGGTATTTGTTCCCTGCCTGTCGCTGATTATCAGCGGGTTTGTGGTGTTTACCGTGATAGGCCCGGTGGCGGATTACGTGGGCGTGGGCATCGCGAACGGCTATGCGTGGCTGTACAACCTCAGCCCGGTTATCTCCGGGGCATTACTGGCCGGGATTGGGCAGCTGTTCGTGGTATTCGGCGTGCACTGGGGCATCATCCCGCTGGCGCTTATCAATATTCAGGTCAACGGTTACGACACCATTATGGCGATGTTTATGTCGGCGGTGATGGGGCAATTTGGCGCGGTATTCGGCGCGATATTTATCGCCCGTAATCTCAAAGATAAGCAGATTGCTATCTCTGCTTCACTCTCCGCCTTCTTCGGCATTACCGAGCCTGCTTTGTACGGCGTGAACCTCAAATATCGCATGCTGTTTGTGTTTGGCTGCATTGGGGCAGCGCTTGGGGGCGGTATTACCGGGCTGCTGGGGGTAAAAACCTACAGCTTCCTGCCGGTGCTCAACGTGTTCGAGCTGGGGTTATTCAGCGGGCCTGATTCGAAGATGATTTATGAAGTCTTTGCCATCGCGGTGGCGTTCACGGTGCCTGCGGTATTGACCATTATCTACGGTAAAACCCGCAGGCTGGAACCCGCCTCTCTCGTAGAAGAGAGGCGCTAAGCTCAGATATAAAGGGCACGAACAATCATAAAGTGCCCGGCAAAATAGCAGGCGGCGGCGATTGCGCTGTCGCCTCTGAAGCGATGACGATAGTGGCTAACCAGCCAGACAATATTGCCGAGCAGCAGCAGGCTGGCACCGATAAACCCGGAGAAACTGTTAGCAGTCGGGCGGAAGAAGTACAGCTCGGCGGCCAGCCATACCATCACCAGCGTCATGCCGATAAAGGTCAGGATCGGCATGCGCAGTGTTTCCAGCCGGGTCCAGATAGTGGCGACCAGCAGCGCGCCGATAATCAGCAGCGCCAGAGGCAGCGGCCAGAAGATAGCGAAGGTCATCTGGCTGGCGAAATAGATGGTGTACAGCAGGTGTGAAAGGAAGAAAGCGCCAACGGCGTACAGCAGGCGCTGGGTCGGCAACAGCGTTAACGCATCGCCCACCAGGGTTGCCAGCAAACCGGCGACAATCAGGTAGCCGGAGGCTTCAAACATCGGCGCTTGCCAGGCAAGCAAAAGCAGGAGCAGTAGGGTCACAGGCTTGAAAACCCAGCGCTGCCAGGCGGGGCCTCGCCAGGAGGCATCGATATAAATCCAACCTGATAAAGCAACTGCAATAAATGACCAAAGCATGATATGTCCTTATTTTAATTGTCAGGCGTCACTGTGCTCAGTCTAGTGGTTAAGCGGCGCAGATGACAACGCCGTCGCGCCAGGGTTATGCTTAAAAGTGCCTGACAACTTGAGACAAAGCCATGAGCAAACCGCCCGTTTTCATCATAGCGATCATCGTGTTAATCGTGGTCGCAGCTTCCTTCCGCTACCTGCATCAGCGACGCCAGAATATGGAAAACGATGCGGCTCCGTTGAGCGTGAAAAAGGTGGTGGTGGCAACGAAGCGAGAAAAGCCTCTCAATGACCGGCGCTCGCGCCAGAGGGAAGTGATCCCCGCCGAGGACTCAATGCGTTACGAAATTTGGTTCGCGCCACAGAGCGGCGGCATGGAGATGAAAATGCGCGTTACCGCGGCGGAATACAATCAGGTGACGGTGGGAGACAAAGGGCTGCTGAGCTATAAGGGGACGCGCTTTGTCAGCTTCGCCCCCGAAGCGCCTCACTTGCCCTGACGCAGCTTCTTCTGCCAGACCAGCAGTTCAAACACGCCAAACACGAAGATTTTAATTTGCTCGATGCGAGGCAGCGCCGGGCCGTCTTTAGGCTGGGTCGCCTTCAGCAGGCTGAGCTGCAGGCCATGCATTATCACCATAAATATCAGCGCGACGTTCACAAAGATGTTGAGCGGGCGCGGGTATGGATGAAACAGGTTGAAAATCAGAAAGCCCCACACGCACAGCATCAGCAGGCGGCCAAAGTTAATCAGAATCGGCATTATGCGGCTCCTTGAGCTTCACGAATAAACAGACGGTAGGCAACCTGGCCTGCCACTTTTTCACGATGCAGCGCCCAGTTTTTTGGCACTGCGGGTAGACCATTTTCCACTTCACTTTCAACGTAGATAAGCGCTTCGTCCGCCAGCCAGCCGTTTTTCTCCAGCAGGGCGAGGGTTTCGTCCAGTAGCCCCTTGCGGAACGGCGGGTCAACAAACACCACGTTATGCGGTGTACCCGGCTGCGCCAGCACGTTGAGCGTATTGGCGTTCAGCACTTTGCCGTTATTGGCTTTTAAGGTCGCCAGGTTCTTTTGCAACTGCTGGGAGACGGCATGATCCATTTCAATCAACGTGGCGCTGGCGGCATAGCGCGATAGCGCCTCCAGGCCAAGTGCGCCGCTACCGGCAAAGCAGTCGAGGCAATGTGAGTCCACCATTGAAGGCGCCAGCCAGTTAAACAGCGTTTCGCGTACCCGGTCGGTAGTCGGACGCAGGCCCGGGCTGTCGGGAACCGGGAGTTTTCGGCCACGCCATTGGCCGCCGATTATGCGGATCTGGCCGGAGCCAGCGGATTGGGGTTTCTTCATTGCTCTCACTGCGATGCTAAATTTTGCGGCTATTCTAGCGGCGCATGTCCGGCCAGGAAACCTTATTCCACCGGAGTGATGCCGCGCCGGGAAAGTGGTAGACTAGCCCACTATTTTTTATGCCCGTGGCAAGCAGAATCGGGTCTGTGCCATGAGTTAACAGCGAGGAGTGTAGTCGCAAATGGCGAAAGAGAAAAAACGTGGCTTTTTTTCCTGGCTGGGATTTGGCCAGAAAGATCAACAACCGGAAGCAGAAACAGAACAAAAAGTAGCAGAAGAACAACCGGTTACTGAACAGGCTGCACAACAGGAAGCGCCTCAACAGCCCCAGGCTGCTGAACAAGAAACCCAGGATTTAGTTAGTGAGCACTCACTGGAGGAGTCCGAAAAATTTGCCCGGGAGGTGGTTGAGGTTAATCAGCTGCTGGTGGAAGAAGATGCCGCCGTTGCCGAGCCGGAAATCATCCCTGAACCGGAAGTCGCCCCCGAGCCTGAGGCCGTTGTTGAACCCGAAGCGGTTGTAGAGCCTGAGGTTATTGCCGAACCCGAGGCGGTTGTCGAGCCGGAAGTGATTGCCGAGCCAGAGCCGGAAATCATCGAACCTGTGGTGGCTGCCGTTGAGCCAGAAGTTATCGAGCAGCCGGTTGCCGCCGTAGAGCACGAAGTTCTGCCGCTGCCGGAAGACGTTACTGAAAGCGCAGCACAGCCGGACGAATGGCAGGCCGAGCAGGACGAAATCATTGAAGAAGAAGTGGCCGAAGCAAAAGCTTTATTCGCCGAAGCACAGCTCGTAGAGCCAGAGGCCGAGCCTGAAACCGTTGAGGAAGCCGAACCGGAAGCGGTTGAAGAAGTGGTTCCGGCAGCGGTCCAGCAGGAACAAGAGAAGCCAACCAAAGAAGGTTTCTTTGCGCGCCTGAAGCGCAGCCTGGTCAAAACCAAACAAAACCTCGGTTCCGGATTTATCAGTCTGTTCCGCGGCAAAAAAATCGACGATGATCTGTTTGAAGAGCTGGAAGAGCAGCTTCTGATTGCCGACGTTGGGGTGGAAACCACCCGTAAAATCATCAACAACCTGACGGAAGGCGCAAGCCGCAAACAGCTGCGTGACGCCGAGGCGTTATACGGCCTGCTGAAGGAAGAGATGAGCGAAATCCTCGCCAAAGTGGACGAGCCGCTGAATGTTGAAGGCAAAACGCCGTTTGTTATCCTGATGGTTGGCGTTAACGGCGTGGGTAAAACCACGACCATCGGCAAGCTGGCGCGCCAGTTTGAGCAGCAGGGTAAATCCGTGATGCTGGCGGCGGGCGATACCTTCCGCGCGGCGGCGGTTGAACAGCTGCAAGTTTGGGGCCAGCGCAACAATATTCCGGTGGTGGCTCAGCATACCGGCGCGGATTCCGCTTCGGTTATCTTCGATGCTATCCAGGCGGCGAAGGCGCGTAATGTTGACGTCCTGATAGCCGACACCGCAGGGCGCCTGCAAAATAAAGCGCATCTGATGGAAGAGCTGAAGAAAATTGTCAGGGTTATGAAAAAGCTGGACGAAGATGCCCCGCATGAGGTTATGCTCACCATCGACGCCAGCACCGGTCAGAATGCGGTAAGCCAGGCTAAACTGTTCCACGAAGCGGTGGGGCTAACGGGCATCACCCTGACCAAACTGGACGGGACCGCCAAGGGTGGCGTTATCTTCTCTGTGGCAGACCAGTTCGGTATTCCGATTCGCTACATTGGCGTCGGCGAACAAATTTCTGATTTGCGACCGTTTAATGCGGGCGACTTTATAGAGGCACTTTTTGCCCGAGAGGATTAACAATGATTCGCTTTGAACACGTCAGTAAAGCCTATCTCGGTGGGAGACAAGCGTTGCAGGGAGTGACCTTCCATATGCAACCGGGCGAGATGGCCTTTCTGACCGGCCACTCTGGCGCAGGGAAAAGTACCCTGCTCAAGCTTATCTGTGGTATCGAGCGGCCAAGCGCCGGGAAAATCTCTTTCGGCGGCCACGATATTAGCCGCCTGAAGAGCCGTGAGGTGCCGTTCCTGCGGCGTCAGATCGGCATGATTTTCCAGGATCACCACCTGTTGATGGACAGAACCGTTTACGACAACGTGGCCATTCCGCTGATCATCGCCGGCGCCAGCGGCGAAGATATTCGCCGTCGCGTCTCGGCGGCATTAGATAAGGTCGGGCTGCTGGACAAAGCGAAAAATTTCCCAATCCAACTCTCCGGCGGTGAGCAGCAGCGCGTGGGCATTGCCCGTGCGGTGGTGAATAAGCCTGCGGTACTGCTGGCGGATGAACCGACCGGTAACCTGGATGACGCGCTGTCGGAAGGCATTCTGCGCCTGTTTGAAGAATTTAACCGCGTCGGCGTGACGGTTCTGATGGCAACCCACGACATGGGGCTAATCTCGCGCCGCAACTACCGTATGTTGACGCTAAGCGACGGCCATTTGCATGGAGGCCTGGCAGGTGAATAGAAACAGTGCGCTCAACCATATTAAGCGCTTCAGCAACAAGCTGGATAAATTCAACAAGCTGAACAAGCTTGGCGATCTGGGCCGCTCGGTGAAAAAGCGTGGCAAAGGGCCGCAGTCGAAAAGCCGCTCCCTCAAGGGGGGCGTGAATGAACAGTTCCGCTACGCCTGGGAAGGCGCGCTTCAAGATTTAAAGAGCAAGCCGCTGGCGACGTTCCTGACGGTGATGGTAATTGCCATCTCCCTCACGCTGCCGAGCGTTTGTTATATGGTTTACAAAAACGTCAACCAGGCCGCGACGCAGTATTACCCTTCACCGCAAATCACCGTTTATCTGGATAAAGCGCTGGACGACAACGCCGCGCAGCAGGTTGTGGGCGCGATTCAGGCGGAAGAGGGCGTAGATAAAGTTAACTACCTTTCCCGCGAAGAAGCGCTGGGCGAATTCCGTAACTGGTCGGGCTTTGGCGGTGCACTGGATATGCTGGAAGAGAACCCGCTGCCCGCGGTTGCGGTGGTTAACCCTAAGCTGGATTTCCAGAGTACCGACCACCTCAATACGCTGCGTGACCGCGTGGCGAAGATCCACGGCGTGGATGAAGTGCGCATGGACGATAGCTGGTTTGCCCGCCTTGCGGCGCTGACCGGGCTGGTGGGTCGCGTAGCGGCGATGATAGGCATTCTGATGGTGGCCGCGGTATTCCTGGTTATCGGCAACTCGGTTCGCCTGAGCATTTTTGCCCGCCGCGATACCATCAACGTGCAAAAGCTGATTGGCGCGACGGACGGCTTTATTCTGCGTCCGTTCCTTTATGGCGGGGCGCTGCTCGGCTTTAGCGGGGCGTTCCTGTCGCTTATTCTGTCGGAAATTCTGGTGATGCGTCTGTCCTCGGCGGTGACCGAAGTGGCGCAGGTGTTCGGCACTAAGTTCGATATCAGCGGCTTAGGTTTTGACGAATGCCTGCTGCTGCTGCTGGTCTCCTCGATGATCGGCTGGCTGGCAGCCTGGCTTGCCACTGTTCAACATTTACGCCGTTTTACCCCACAGTAAAAAGTTTTTGGTATACTCATCTTCTGCTACGATAACGTCGTCAGCAGGGGATGAGTTTTACTCCGCAGTGCCCCCTGCCATGCTGCAATAACCGTCACACTTTGTGTGTAATCTATTCACAGCTTTACATTGAACTTGTGGATAACATCACTGTCTGAGAGTACAGTGGATGATACGGTTTGGCGCTCGCTGCATTGCAGGCGCGCCGCCGCCAGTAGATGGCAACCTGTACGTCAGTCTCTAAGAGAGGGTTTGAATGACCAAAGAAATGCAAAATTTAGCTTTAGCCCCTGTTGGTAACCTGGAGTCGTATATCCGGGCTGCAAACGCCTGGCCGATGTTAACGGCTGAGGAAGAGAAGGAGCTGGCTGAAAAGCTGCATTACCAGGGTAGTCTGGAAGCAGCGAAAAAGCTGATCCTGTCTCACCTGCGCTTTGTTGTTCACGTTGCCCGTAATTATTCCGGCTACGGCCTGCCGCAGGCAGACCTTATCCAGGAAGGCAACATCGGCCTGATGAAAGCGGTGCGCCGCTTTAATCCGGAAGTCGGCGTTCGCCTGGTCTCCTTTGCCGTGCACTGGATCAAAGCCGAAATTCATGAATACGTGCTGCGTAACTGGCGTATCGTGAAAGTCGCGACCACCAAGGCACAGCGTAAGCTGTTCTTTAACCTGCGTAAAACCAAGCAGCGTCTGGGCTGGTTTAATCAGGACGAAGTCGAAATGGTTGCCAACGAGCTTGGCGTGTCCAGCAAAGACGTGCTTGAGATGGAATCACGCATGGCGGCGCAGGATATGACCTTCGACATGTCCAACGATGACGACTCGGACGGCCAGCCGATGGCGCCTGTGCTGTTCCTGCAGGACAAATCGTCCAACTTTGCCGACGGCATTGAAGACGATAACTGGGAATCGCACGCTGCCGATAAGCTGAGCGACGCGATGCAGGGCCTTGACGAGCGTAGCCAGCAGATTATTCGCGCACGCTGGCTGGACGAAGACAACAAGAGCACGCTGCAAGAACTGGCAGACCGTTATGGCGTTTCCGCCGAGCGTGTACGCCAGCTTGAAAAGAACGCGATGAAAAAATTGCGAGCTGCGATAGAAGCATAAAGCCGACATTGCAGTGCCGCCCCGAGAACGCCCCACTTTATGCTGGGGCGTTTTGTTTTTTAGCCTCCGGCATACATTCCAACAGCGCGGCAAACGCCGCCTCCATTTCACTCTCAGGCAGGCTGGCAAACCCCATCAACAATCCCTTCTTACGCCGCTCCGTCAGGTAATAGCGCGACAGCGGGCGCACCAGAATATTTCTGGCGTTGGCGCACTGCGCAATTGCCACATCATCCGCTTCATCCGGCAGGTTCAAAATCAGATGCAGCCCGGCATTGTCGCTGAAATCTGACAGCGCCTGCGGGCCGCAATGGCGGGAAATTAGCTCGGTTAAAAAAGCGCGGCGACGGCCATAAAGCAGCCTCATACGGCGTATATGGGCCGAGTAGTGCCCGGCGGTTATAAACTCCGCCAGCGCCTGTTGGATAAGCGAGTGGCCGCCGCGATACAGCTCCGCATGAGCGGTTTTCAGGTCGCTAACCAGCGGGCGCGGCAGCACCACATAGCCGAGCCTTAGCCCTGGATAAAGCGTTTTGCTGAAGGTACCGATGTAAACCACCGGCGCTTCGTCGGCCAGCCCCTGCAAAGCGGGAATAGGCTGGCCTGAAAAGCGAAATTCACTGTCGTAATCGTCTTCAATAATCCAGCTGCCGTGCTGGCGGGCCAGGGCCAGCAGCCGCTGGCGACGCTCCAGGCTCATCACCGCGCCCAGCGGATATTGGTGTGAAGGCGTGACAAAGATCAGGCGCGGCGCTTCGGTTATCGTCTCCGGTGGGCAGAGGCCGTTAGCATCGACGGTCAGCGGTGTAATCCGCACGTCGTTCATCGCCAGTACGTGGCGAATGCCCCAGTAGGAAGGTTCTTCGATCCACGCCAGGTCGTCCCTGTCGCACAGCATTCGTGTCACCAGGTCGATAGCCTGGTGGATCCCTTCGGTGATAAGAATTTGCTCAACCTGGCAGTTTACGCCTCGAGAAACCCGCAGGTAGTCAACCAGCGCATGCTGTAGCTCCGGCGTGCCGCCGTTGCAGCTATAGCTGAGGCGCTCCGGCTTAGGACGGCGGCTGATGCGAGCCTGGATCTTGCTGAACAGCGGATGTGGGAAAGCGTTAACGTCCGGGACGCCGGGAATAAAGGCTCCCCACTGGCGCGGGCTGGCGCTGACCCGGGAAAGAAGATGCAGGCCGCGGCGGGAGATTGAAACCTCCGTGGCGGAAGCCGCGCCGCTTTCGCCAACCTTGCCTGCGGAGGTGAAGCGATCCGGCAGCGTTTTTTCAACAAATGTTCCGCTGCCCTGGCGGGAGGCGACATAGCCCTCAGTCATCAGCTGTTCGTAAACTGTTAATACCGTGTTGCGTGAGATGTTAAGTTCACTGGCTAAGTCACGAGACGCAGGCAGGCGGCTGTGGGAGGGGAGTGAGCCATCCAGAATTGAGCGCCGAAGCGCGTTGTAAAGGCGCTTATGCAGCAGGTTATCGCTCTCTTCCTGCAGCCTGACAAGAATCAAATCACCCACTAAATCTCGCAATTGGATCCCTCAGATAATCTGAATTGGTACTCGATTATAGAGCCAATACCTGTGTAAATAAACGACATTGTTTCTGATTTGTTGCGATAAAGTGACTGAGATAACAGGAGAGATCAGGGTGAAAAGTGCAGAGCTGAACCAGCGTCGTTTACAGGCCACCCCGCGCGGCGTGGGCGTGATGTGTAGCTACTTTGCAGAGAAGGCTGAGAACGCCACTCTGTGGGATGTAGAAGGCAACGAGGTTATTGATTTTGCCGCAGGGATTGCGGTGCTGAACACCGGACATCGTCATCCAAAAGTGATTGCCGCTGTAGAAAAACAGCTGCAGGCCTTTACCCACACGGCTTACCAGATTGTTCCTTACGAAAGCTATGTTTCCCTTGCCGAGCGCATCAACGAGCTGGCGCCGATTGAAGGCCCGGCCAAAACCGCATTTTTCACCACCGGCGCAGAAGCCGTTGAGAATGCTGTGAAAATTGCCCGCGCTTACACCAAACGCCCTGGCCTGATTACTTTCGGTGGCGGCTTCCATGGCCGTACCTTTATGACGATGGCGCTCACCGGCAAAGTGGCTCCTTACAAAATTGGCTTTGGCCCGTTCCCCGGTTCCGTTTACCACGCGGTTTACCCTAATGCCGCGCATGGCGTAACCACCGGGGACGCACTGAAAAGCCTGGATCGCATCTTCAAAGCGGATATTGCGGCGGACCAGGTGGCGGCCATCGTGCTGGAGCCGATTCAGGGCGAAGGCGGTTTTAACGTTGCGCCGCCGGAGTTTATGCAGGCGCTGCGTGAGCTGTGCGACACCCACGGCATTCTGCTGATAGCCGATGAAGTGCAGACCGGGTTTGCGCGTACCGGCAAGCTGTTTGCGATGGAATATTACGATATCAAAGCCGACCTGATGACGATGGCGAAAAGCCTGGCAGGCGGCTTCCCGCTGTCCGGCGTGGTTGGCCGCGCGGAAGTGATGGATGCTCCGGCTCCGGGCGGCCTGGGGGGGACCTATGCAGGTAACCCGCTAGCCGTTGCTGCCGCGCATGCTGTTCTGGATGTTATTGCCGGGGAGCAGCTGTGCAAACGTGCAACCCAATTGGGCGAACACCTGAAAGAGGTGCTGAACCAGGCCCGGCAGAGCTGCCCGGCGATTGCCGACGTGCGTGGGCAAGGTTCGATGGTAGCGGTGGAGTTTAACGACCCGCAAAGCGGAAAACCTTCCCCGGAAATTACCCGAGAAATCCAGCAAAAGGCCCAGGAGCAGGGTTTACTGCTGCTGAGCTGCGGCGTTTACGGCAACGTGATTCGCTTCCTCTACCCGCTCACCATCCCCGATGCGCAGTTCACCAAAGCGCTGGCTATTCTTGCGCGGGTACTTAAGGGCTAACCGGCCCGGCCAATTTCTGCGGCGCCACGGAAGGCCGTCATCAATATAAGGCGGCCGCGAAGCTCTTTTTGCTCAGCGTGAGTGGTTTATCACCCTGATATCACCTGTTTTCCGGCGGGGCTCTCCGCCGGAGTAATCTGGAAAATATTATGTCTGAAAACTCCACCTTCTCTCCCGCCGTTGCGCGCGGGGAGCGAACGGCTGTCCCTGGAAAATCCCTGAGTTTTGTTGAAGGCGTGTCGATGATTGTCGGCACTAATATTGGCGCGGGCGTGCTTTCTATCGCCTATGCCTCCAGTAAAGCAGGCTTCTGGCCGCTGCTATTCTGGCTGGTACTGGTGGGCAGTCTCACTACCGTAACCATGCTCTATGTAGCAGAAACGACTCTGCGCACCCGCCAGCATTTGCAGCTTAGCGGACTGTCTCTACGCTACGTTGGCAAGTTTGGCGCACTGATGATGTTCCTCTCGGTTTGTGTGAACAGCGTGGGCGCATTGACTGCCTATATGACCGGCAGCGGCAAGCTGCTGCACTCTTTGCTCGGTATCTCCCCTGCGCTGGGCAGCGTGCTGTTCTTTATCCCGGCGGCGGGCGTACTGTACATGGGGCTAAAAGCGATTGGCCGGGGGGAAAAATTTATTAGCGTTGGCATGGTGGTGATGATTGCCATCCTGGTGGTCGCTACTTTACTCAAAGAGACGACCAGCGTGAGCTATTTGCTGGAAGGTAACTGGCTTTATATGGTGCCGGTATTCAACGTTGTGGTGTTCTGCTTCTCGGCGCAGTACATCGTGCCGGAGATGGCGCGCGGCTTTGCTGACAAACCCGAGAAGCTGCCAAAGGCGATTATCGTCGGCATGGTTATTACCTTTAGCCTGCTGGCCCTGGTGCCGATGTCGGTCATTATGCTTAACGGGCTGGACAATATCTCTGAGGTCGCGACCATTTCCTGGGGTAAAGCGCTGGGGGAGTGGGCATTCTTTTCGGCCAACCTGTTCGCGCTGTGCGCCATGCTGACCTCGTACTGGGGGCTGGGCGGTAGCTTCCTGACTAATATTTTCGACAGATTTCGCCTCGGCAGCGACGAGCCTTCGATGAAGCGTTTCCTGGTGCTGCTGGTGGTTGCCGTGCCGCCCTTTATTCTGGCCTACAGCGGGCTGGTGTCGTTTGTTAACGCACTCTATTTCGCCGGGGTATTCAGCGGCGTGATTTTGTCGATTATGCCGATTCTGATGATTAAAGGTGCCCGCCGTCATGGCGATATCACGCCCGGCTGGACCTGCCCGGCATTTATGTCCCATCCGTTGATTCAGATTTTCATCGTACTGCTTTATCTGTGTAGCGCGGTTTATGCAATAGCTTCTGCCCTGGGTTATTTGCCCGCCGGCTGGTAATTATGGTTTCGACTACCCGCGCCGGAGCCTCGTCCGGCGCGGTCATTTCTTGGTCACGTTTCCTTTATCTAACCTTCAAATATGTCTTTCCAAATTATCGCAAATGACGCTATGTTTAGCATAGTGTGCTGCCCTGGCGCGGGTGGACGCCCTTAAGTTAGCTATCATATGCTTTTCTTATGCATACAATCAGAATAATGCGCTAACAAACAACAACACAACAAATGCAATAACCATAACTATGGGGACTCTCAGGATGAAAATGACGGGTAAGGCCTTACTGGCAGGATGCATTGCACTGGCAATGAGCCACGCGGCGCTGGCAAAAGATATTAAAGTCGCGGTAGTGGGGGCGATGTCTGGCCCGGTTGCCCAGTATGGCGATCAGGAATTTACCGGTGCCGAGCAGGCGGTTGCCGATATTAATGCAAAGGGCGGGATCAAAGGCGACAAACTGGTTATCACCAAATATGACGATGCCTGTGACCCGAAACAGGCGGTAGCGGTAGCCAACAAAGTGGTTAACGATGGCGTTAAATACGTTATCGGCCACCTGTGCTCTTCTTCCACTCAGCCAGCATCTGATATCTACGAAGACGAAGGTATTCTGATGATCACCCCGGCGGCAACCGCTCCGGAGTTGACGTCACGCGGCTATAAGCTGACTCTGCGCACCACTGGCCTTGACTCTGACCAGGGCCCGACCGCAGCAAAATACATTCTTGACCACGTTAAGCCCAAGCGAATTGCGGTAATCCACGACAAGCAGCAGTACGGTGAAGGTCTGGCGCGTTCGGTGCAGGATGGCCTGAAAAAAGGCGGCGCTAACGTCGTGTTCTTCGACGGCATTACCGCCGGTGAGAAAGATTTCTCTACCCTGGTGGCGCGCCTGAAGAAAGAGAACATCGACTTCGTTTATTACGGCGGCTACCACCCGGAAATGGGACAGATCCTGCGTCAGTCCCGCGCTGCTGGCCTGAAAACCCAGTTCATGGGTCCGGAAGGCGTAGCGAACGTATCCCTGTCTAACATCGCCGGTGATTCTGCTGAAGGCCTGCTGGTTACCAAACCTAAGAACTACGATCAGGTTCCGGCTAACAAACCGGTTGTGGACGCGATTAAAGCTAAGAAACAGGATCCGAGCGGTGCATTCGTCTGGACTACCTACGCCGCGTTGCAGTCTCTGGCGGCTGGTCTGAACCAGAGTGAAGACCCGGCAAAAATCTCTGAATGGTTGAAGGCTAACAGCGTTAACACCGTAATGGGGCCGCTGTCCTGGGACCAGAAGGGCGACCTGAAGGGCTTTGAGTTCGGCGTGTTTACCTGGCATGCCAACGGTACAGCGACCGACGCAAAATAAACAGCAAACGGCAACCTCTGGTTGCCGTTTTAGTGTTTGCACCCTCTCCCTTAGGGAGAGGGACGGGGTGAGGGGGCGCCTATTTCTCCCAGCCGCCGCTCTGTGCGCGGAACCCCGAAGCCTGCATAAACGCCGCCATCGCTTCGCGGTCTTCCACGCCAACATCCGCCAGCCACCAGTGGTTAATCGCCGCGTTATCCCGCATCACTTCTTCCAGCAGGTACTGCCCCACGCCGCGGCGACGGGTGATCTCGCGCACCCGCAGCGAATCCAGCGCGCCTTGTGAACCGGTCAACGTGACGCGTACCGCCCCGAGCAGGCGATCGTTAAATTTTGCGGCATAGATCCTTTCGTTATCGCTAAGCGTCAGCGAGGCGCTGGAATATTCCGGCCAGATCTTGCCGAGGTCAATTTTATCCTGAGCGCTAAACTCAAACAGACGAATGATGGTGAGTTTCATAAGTGACCTAACCAAAAAGCGGGAAAACGTCGAGTGTAACCAATTTATTTGCCCCAGACGCTTTATCTTTTTTATGCCGCTGAGCAGTTGATTACTTTTTGTGGCAAACCGAAGCCAGCCTTAAAAATGGCAGATTGAATCCTGACCAGGATAAAGCACTAAAATCCAGTGAATTGTTCGGCTCTTTGTGCCGCTATTTTATGCTGATTTCAGTGCTTTTTTTTGTTTAACTATGGCGAAATACAGAATATTATCTCTACTTAATCGCCTGAAAAATAGAGAGTTTAGCCGGATAAATTGTAAATTTTGCCGCTAACTCCTTCAAGGCAATGATAAAAATGGTCATTGATTAAAAAAAGCACTGGGTGCTTTTTAACCACGTTATGGGGATGGAACGGATGAAGATGAACGCGAAGACATTACTCGCCGGAGTGGTTGCGTTGGCGATGTCTCACGCGGCAACCGCTGGAGATATTAAAGTGGCTGTTGTCGGGGCAATGTCAGGCCCGGTAGCGCAGTGGGGCGACATGGAATTTAACGGTGCCCGCCAGGCTATTAAAGACATCAACGCCAAAGGCGGCATCAAAGGGGACAAGCTTGTTGCCGTAGAATACGACGACGCCTGCGATCCGAAACAGGCCGTAGCGGTAGCGAACAAGATCGTGAACGACGGCGTGAAATACGTTATCGGCCACCTTTGCTCTTCCTCTACTCAGCCAGCCTCCGACATCTATGAAGATGAAGGCATCCTGATGATTACCCCGGGCGCGACGAACCCGGAGCTGACCCAGCGTGGTTACGGCATGATTATGCGCACCGCTGGCCTGGACTCTTCCCAGGGCCCGACCGCGGCCAAATACATCCTCGAGCACGTTAAGCCGCAGCGCGTTGCCATCATTCACGATAAGCAGCAATACGGTGAAGGCCTGGCGCGCTCCGTGCAGGACGGCCTGAAGAAAGGCGGGGCTAACATCGTCTTCTTCGACGGCATTACCGCGGGCGATAAAGACTTCTCCACTCTGGTGGCGCGCCTGCAAAAAGAAAATATCGACTTCGTTTACTACGGCGGGTACTACCCGGAAATGGGTCAGATCCTGCGCCAGGCGCGCGCCGTGGGTCTGAAAACTCAGTTTATGGGGCCGGAAGGCGTGGGCAATGCTTCTCTGTCCAACATCGCTGGCCCGGCGGGTGAAGGAATGCTGGTGACTATGCCTAAGCGCTATGACCAGGAGCCTGCCAACAAAGCTATCGTGGATGAGCTGAAAGCAGAGAAAAAAGACCCGAGCGGCCCGTATGTCTGGATAACCTATGCGGCGGTTCAGTCTCTGGCAACCGCGATGGACCGTACCGGCAGCAAGGATCCTGCCGCGCTGGTTAAAGATTTAAAAGCGCATGGCGCGAACACCGTTATTGGGCCGCTGAACTGGGATGAAAAAGGCGATTTGAAAGGATTTGAATTCGGTGTCTTCCAGTGGCACGCCGATGGTTCGTCCAGCGTGGCGAAATAAGGCGACGACTCTATAGTCATCCCACCCTCCGGCTTTCTGCCGGGGGGTCATTAAAAGGTTAAGTTATGTCCGAGCAGTTTCTCTACTTCCTGCAGCAGATGTTTAACGGCGTCACGCTGGGTAGTACTTATGCGCTGATAGCTATCGGCTATACGATGGTGTACGGCATTATCGGCATGATCAACTTCGCCCACGGCGAAGTGTATATGATCGGCAGCTATGTCTCTTTCATGATAATCGCCGCGCTAATGATGCTCGGAATTGATGTTGGCTGGATGCTGGTCGGCGCAGGCTTTATCGGCGCGATTATTATTGCCAGCGCTTATGGCTGGAGCATTGAGCGCGTCGCCTATAAGCCGGTGCGCAACTCCAAGCGCCTGATTGCGCTTATTTCCGCCATCGGTATGTCTATATTCCTGCAAAACTACGTCAGCCTTACCGAAGGCTCGCGTGACATCGCGCTGCCAAGCCTGTTTAACGGCCAGTGGATAGTGGGCGCGAGTGATAATTTCACCGCCACCATTACTACTATGCAGCTGGTTATCTGGGTAGTGACCTTCCTGGCGATGCTGGCGCTGACGCTGTTCATCCGCTATTCCCGTATGGGCCGCGCCTGCCGCGCCTGTGCTGAAGATTTGAAAATGGCGAGCCTGCTCGGCATTAATACCGACCGCGTTATCTCCCTGACCTTCGTGATTGGCGCTGCGATGGCGGCGGTTGCGGGCGTTCTGCTCGGCCAGTTCTACGGCGTTATCAACCCTTATATCGGCTTTATGGCCGGGATGAAGGCCTTTACCGCGGCGGTTCTGGGCGGTATCGGCAGCATTCCTGGTGCCATGATTGGCGGCCTGATCCTCGGCGTTGCCGAAGCGCTGACCTCCGCTTATTTGAGCACTGAATATAAAGACGTTGTCTCCTTCGCTCTGCTGATAGTGGTGCTGCTGGTGATGCCGACCGGTATCCTCGGTCGTCCGGAGGTTGAGAAAGTATGAAGCCGATGCATGTTGTCTTTTCGCTGCTCTCTGCGGCCATGTTCTTTATTCTGGCATCGGTATTTATGGGCGTTCAGCTGAGCCTGGACGGTACCAAACTGGTGGTAAACAGCGCCGCTTCCGTGCGCTGGGAATGGGTGCTTATCGGCACCGCCGTAGTGCTGGTGTTCCAGCTGCTGCGCCCGCTGTTCCAGAAAGGCATGAAGAAAGTTTCCGGGCCGAAGTTTGTGCTGCCCGCGCTGGATGGCTCAACGGTTAAGCAGAAGCTGTTCCTGGTGGCGCTGCTGGTTGCCGCCGTTGCGTGGCCGTTTTTGGTTTCGCGCGGTACGGTAGACATCGCCACGTTAACCATGATTTACATCATCCTCGGCCTGGGGCTGAACGTGGTGGTGGGGCTGTCCGGCCTGCTGGTGCTGGGTTATGGCGGCTTCTACGCTATTGGCGCTTATACTTTTGCGCTGCTGAACCACTATTACGGCCTTGGCTTCTGGACTTGCCTGCCGCTGGCGGGCCTGGTGGCCGCCGCCGCCGGTTTCTTGCTGGGCTTCCCGGTGCTGCGCCTGCGTGGTGATTATCTGGCGATTGTGACGCTGGGCTTCGGCGAAATCGTCCGTATCCTGCTGCTGAATAACACCGAGATAACCGGCGGCCCGAACGGCATCAGCCAGATCCCGAAACCAACCTTCTTTGGCCTCGAATTTAGCCGTACCGCCCGTGAAGGCGGCTGGGATACCTTCAGCAACTTCTTCAACGTGGCCTACGATCCCAGCGACAGGGTTATCTTCCTCTACCTGGTGGCGCTGCTGCTGGTAGTGCTGTCGCTGTTCGTGATTAACCGCCTGCTGCGTATGCCGCTGGGTCGCGCGTGGGAAGCGTTGCGCGAAGATGAAATCGCCTGCCGCTCGCTGGGTCTGAATCCGACCCGCATTAAGCTGACCGCGTTTACCATCAGCGCCGCGTTTGCCGGTTTTGCCGGGACGCTGTTTGCCGCGCGCCAGGGCTTTGTCAGCCCGGAGTCCTTCACCTTTGCCGAGTCGGCGTTTGTGCTGGCGATTGTGGTATTGGGCGGGATGGGCTCTCAGTTTGCGGTTATTCTGGCGGCCGTGCTGCTGGTGGTTTCCCGCGAGCTGATGCGTGACCTGAACGAATACAGCATGCTGGTGCTCGGTGGCCTGATGGTGCTGATGATGATTTGGCGTCCGCAGGGCCTGCTGCCGATGACGCGCCCGCATCTGAAATTGAAGAAAGAGCAAGTGAAAGGAGAGCAGGCATGAGTCAGCCATTGTTATCCGTCAGCGGCCTGATGATGCGTTTCGGCGGCCTGCTCGCCGTCAACAATGTCTCTCTGGAGCTGCATCCTCAGGAAATCGTTTCACTTATCGGCCCCAACGGCGCCGGTAAAACCACGGTGTTTAACTGCCTCACCGGCTTCTATAAGCCGACCGGCGGCACCATCATGCTGCGTGACCAGCATCTTGAAGGGCTGCCGGGCCAGCAGATTGCTCGTATGGGCGTGGTGCGTACTTTCCAGCACGTACGCCTGTTCCGCGAAATGACGGTGATTGAAAACCTGCTGGTGGCTCAGCATCAGCAGCTGAAAACCGGTATTTTCTCCGGGTTGCTGAAAACCCCTGGCTTCCGTCGCGCCCAGAGCGAAGCCCTGGACCGGGCGGCAACCTGGCTTGAGCGAATTGGCCTGCTCGAGCACGCTAACCGCCAGGCAAGTAACCTGGCCTATGGCGATCAACGTCGCCTGGAAATTGCTCGCTGTATGGTCACTCAGCCGGAAATTTTAATGCTGGATGAGCCTGCTGCCGGCCTTAACCCGAAAGAAACCCATGAGCTTGATGAGCTGATCATGGAGCTGCGTAATCACCACAACACCACGGTGTTGCTGATTGAGCACGACATGAAGCTGGTAATGGGCATTTCTGACCGTATCTACGTGGTGAACCAGGGAACGCCGTTGGCAAACGGCACGCCGGAGCAAATCCGCAACAACCCTGATGTCATTCGCGCCTATTTGGGTGAGGCATAAGATGGAAAATATAATGCTGTCGTTTGACAAGGTGAGCGCCCACTACGGAAAAATCCAGGCGCTGCACGAAGTCAGTCTGCATATTAAACAGGGTGAAATCGTTACCCTGATCGGCGCCAACGGGGCCGGTAAAACCACGCTGCTCGGCACGCTGTGCGGCGACCCGCGTGCCACCAGCGGCCGTGTGGTATTTGATGGCAAAGATATTACAGACTGGCACACCGCGCGCATCATGCGTGAGGCCGTAGCCATCGTGCCGGAAGGCCGCCGCGTCTTCTCCCGCATGACGGTAGAAGAGAACCTGGCGATGGGCGGATTTTTTGCCGAGCGTGACCAGTTCCAGGAGCGCATCAAGCGCGTCTATGAACTGTTTCCGCGCCTGCATGAGCGCCGCATTCAGCGGGCGGGCACCATGTCCGGCGGCGAGCAGCAGATGCTGGCGATTGGCCGGGCATTGATGAGCCAGCCGCGTCTGTTACTGCTGGATGAACCTTCGCTTGGTCTGGCGCCAATTATCATCCAGCAAATCTTCGACACCATCGAACAGCTGCGCAGCGAAGGGATGACCATCTTCCTCGTTGAGCAAAACGCCAACCAGGCGCTGAAGCTGGCCGACCGGGGTTACGTCCTGGAAAACGGCCACGTCGTGCTGGAAGACACCGGCGAGGCCTTGCTGGCGAACGAAGCGGTAAGAAGCGCCTATCTGGGCGGCTAATAAAAGCAAAACGGCAACCTCGGTTGCCGTTTTTTTTGTTTGCCCCCTCTCCCTGTGGGAGAGGGGCGGGGTGAGGGCATCAGGCTACTCGGTGTTGTTTGCCCCCCCTGCTCAGAGGGGCGAAGAAAATATATCCTCCCCGATCCAAAGAAACATTTCATTCACCTTGCTGTAACCATTCTGTCATCCGGCCGTTATTTTTCTGTCATTCGAGCGTGTCATGTTACCTCGCGAGCATAAAACGCGTGATTTCGCGCATCCGGCACAACAAGAGAGATAACCGAATGACATCGTTACGACACACAGCTTTGGCGCTGACGCTGGGTCTGGCATTTGCCAGCCAGGCGATGGCCGTTACCACCATCCCTTTCTGGCATTCAATGGACGGGGAACTGGGTAAAGAAGTTGATTCTCTGGCTACCCGCTTCAACGAAACGCATCCTGACGTCAAAATTGTGCCGGTTTATAAAGGCAACTATGAGCAGAGCCTGGCTGCGGGCATTGCGGCATACCGCTCCGGTAACGCGCCAGCCATCCTGCAGGTTTATGAAGTAGGCACCGCGACCATGATGGCTTCTAAAGCTATCAAGCCGGTCTACGAAGTGTTTAAAGACGCAGGTATCAATTTCGACGAATCCCAGTTCGTGCCGACCGTTGCCGGTTACTACACCGACTCCAAAACGGGCCACCTGCTGTCCCAGCCTTTCAACAGCTCCACGCCGGTGCTGTACTACAACAAAGACGCTTTCAAGAAAGCGGGCCTGAACCCGGACCAGCCGCCTAAAACCTGGCAAGACGTTGCCGAGTACAGTGCCAAACTGCGCGCGGCCGGCATGAAGTGCGGCTACGCCAGCGGCTGGCAGGGTTGGATCCAGCTGGAGAACTTCAGCGCCTGGCACGGCCTGCCGTTTGCGACTAAAAACAACGGCTTCGACGGCACTGACGCGGTTCTCGAATTCAATAAAGCAGAGCAGGTGAAACACATTGCGATGCTCGAAGAGATGAATAAGAAGGGCGATTTCACCTACTTCGGCCGTAAAGACGAGTCTACCGAGAAGTTCTACAACGGCGATTGCGCAATCACCACCGCTTCTTCCGGCTCTCTGGCTGATATCCGCCAGTACGCGAAATTCAACTACGGCGTAGGCATGATGCCTTACGACGCAGACGCGAAAGGCGCTCCGCAGAACGCCATCATCGGTGGTGCAAGCCTGTGGGTTATGCAGGGCAAAGACAAGCCAACGTATAAAGGTGTTGCCGAGTTCATGCAGTTCCTGGCTAAGCCGGAAATCGCCGCTGAGTGGCACCAGAAAACCGGTTACCTGCCAAT
The DNA here is from genome assembly GCF_000412335.2 of Cedecea davisae DSM 4568. Classification (GTDB taxonomy): domain Bacteria; phylum Pseudomonadota; class Gammaproteobacteria; order Enterobacterales; family Enterobacteriaceae; genus Cedecea; species Cedecea davisae. The sequence goes on along the minus strand of NZ_KE161030.1, from coordinate 4,381,729 downwards.
CACCACCGCGGCTTACGACCTGACCCGTAAAGACGGCTTCTACGACAAGAACCCGGGTGCGGATACCGCAACTCGCCAGATGCTGAACAAGCCGCCGTTGCCGTTCACTAAAGGCCTGCGTCTGGGCAACATGCCGCAGATCCGTACCGTGGTTGATGAAGAGCTGGAATCCGTATGGACCGGCAAGAAGACGCCACAACAGGCTCTGGATACCGCCGTTGAGCGTGGTAACCAGCTGCTGCGCCGCTTCGAGCAGTCTACCAAGTCATAAGATCTACCCCCATCCCGCATTCTCCCTGAAAGAGAGTGCGGGATGAGGGGCATAGCCCCACCCGTATCAACATAAACCGAGTAACTCTATGTCATCATCTCGCCCGGTGTTTCGCTCAAGCTGGCTCCCCTACGCCCTGGTGTTGCCGCAGTTGATTATCACCGTCATCTTCTTTATCTGGCCGGCGGGCGAAGCCCTCTGGTACTCGCTGCAAAACCTTGACCCGTTTGGTCTGTCCAGCCACTTTGTTGGCCTGGATAACTTCGTGCAGCTGTTCCACGATAGCTACTATCTGGACTCTTTCTACACCACGATGATTTTTAGCGGCCTGGTGGCGGGCAGCGGCCTGCTGGCCTCGCTGTTTTTTGCCGCTCTGGTCGATTACGTGGTGCGCGGTAGCCGCTTCTATCAAACCATGCTGCTATTGCCCTACGCTGTTGCACCCGCCATCGCCGCGGTGCTGTGGATCTTTCTGTTCAACCCGGGACGCGGGCTGATTACCCACGTACTGGAAGAGTTTGGCTATAACTGGAACCACGCACAGAACAGCGGCCAGGCCATGTTCCTGGTAGTGTTCGCCTCCGTGTGGAAGCAGATTAGCTATAACTTCCTGTTCTTCTTCGCCGCCCTGCAGTCGATCCCTCGTTCGCTGGTGGAAGCCGCAGCCATTGACGGAGCTGGCCCGGTGCGCCGCTTCTTCTTTATTTCGCTGCCGCTTATCGCCCCGGTGAGCTTTTTCCTGCTGGTGGTGAACCTGGTTTATGCCTTCTTCGATACCTTCCCGGTTATCGACGCGGCAACCGGCGGTGGCCCGGTTCAGGCAACCACCACGCTTATCTACAAGATTTATCGCGAAGGGTTTGCCGGGCTGGATCTCTCTTCCTCGGCGGCGCAATCGGTGGTGCTGATGCTGCTGGTGATTGTCCTGACGGTGGTTCAGTTCCGCTTCGTTGAACGTAAGGTGCGCTACCAATGATTGAGAACCGTCGCGGGCTGACTATCTTCAGCCATACCCTGCTCATCCTCGGCATTATCGTGATTTTGTTCCCGCTGTACGTGGCGTTTGTCGCCGCGACGCTGGATAACAAAGCGGTTTTTGATACGCCGATGACGCTTATCCCCGGCACCCATTTGTGGGAAAACATTAGCTATATCTGGAACAACGGCGTGGCGGTGAACAGCGCGCCTTTTAGCCGGATGCTGTTTAACAGCACGGTGATGGCGCTGGTGATAACCATTGGCAAAATCGCCGTTTCTATGCTGTCGGCCTTCGCCATTGTCTGGTTCCGCTTTCCGCTGCGCAACCTGTTCTTCTGGATGATCTTTATCACCCTGATGCTGCCGGTTGAAGTGCGTATTTTCCCTACGGTAGAGGTTATCTCTAACCTGAAAATGCTCGACAGCTACACCGGTTTGACGCTGCCGCTGATGGCTTCGGCTACCGCCACGTTCCTGTTTCGCCAGTTTTTCATGACGCTGCCAGACGAGCTGATGGAAGCGGCCCGCATCGACGGCGCCTCGCCGATGCGTTTTTTCTTTGACATCGTACTGCCGCTGTCCAAAACCAATCTGGCCGCGCTGTTCGTGATCACTTTTATCTACGGCTGGAACCAGTATCTCTGGCCGCTGCTGATTATCACCGACGCTGACCTGGGAACCGCCGTGGCGGGTATCAAAGGAATGATTGCCAGCGGTGATGGCGTGACGCAGTGGAACCAGGTTATGGCGGCAATGCTGCTGACTCTTGTTCCTCCGGTAGTTATCGTTTTAGTAATGCAGCGCGCGTTTGTGCGTGGCCTGGTTGATAGTGAGAAATAGCCCATGGCAGGTTTAAAGTTACAGGCAGTAAGTAAGAGCTGGGACGGCAAGACCCAGGTGATCCAGCCGTTGACCGTTGACGTAGCGGACGGCGAGTTTATCGTCATGGTTGGGCCGTCGGGCTGCGGTAAATCTACGCTGCTGCGTATGGTCGCCGGGCTTGAGCAGGTCACCAGCGGCGACATCTGGATTGACAGCCAGCGCGTCACTGACATGGAGCCAAAAGAACGCGGCATTGCGATGGTGTTCCAGAACTACGCCCTCTACCCGCATATGACGGTGGAAGAGAACATGGCGTGGGGGCTGAAAATTCGCGGTCTGGGCAAAGAACAGATCCGCCAGAAAGTGCTGGAAGCTGCCCGTATTCTTGAGCTGGATGCGCTGTTAACCCGCCGCCCGCGCGAGCTTTCCGGCGGCCAGCGCCAGCGTGTGGCTATGGGCCGCGCCATCGTGCGTGACCCGGCGGTATTTCTGTTCGATGAACCTCTGTCCAACCTCGATGCCAAGCTGCGCGTTCAGATGCGCCTTGAGCTACAGCAGCTGCATCGCCGCCTGAAAACCACCAGCCTGTACGTTACGCACGACCAGGTCGAAGCCATGACACTCGCCCAGCGCGTGATGGTGATGAACAAAGGCATAGCGGAGCAAATTGGTACTCCGGTTGAAGTTTATGAGCGCCCGGCCAGCCGCTTTGTTGCCAGCTTTATCGGCTCTCCTGCGATGAACCTGCTGGAGGGCAAAATCAGCATCGACGGCTCGCGCTTTGAGCTGGATGGCGGCGACGTATTGCCAATTGGCAGCCAGCATTTACAGTGGGTTGGCCGCCCGATGACGCTGGGTATCCGCCCGGAACATATTGCGATAAGCTCACAGGCTGCAGGCGGCATTCCCATTGTTGTTGAAACCCTGGAAATGCTCGGCGCCGATAACCTGGTGCACGGCCGCTGGGGCGGTCAAAAGGTGGTTATTCGCCTTTCACACCAGGAGCGTCCTCAGCCGGGAACCACGCTGTGGGTCCATCTGCCGGAAGAACATCTGCACTTCTTTGATGGTAAAAACGGACAACGCTTATGAGCAACTGGCCCTATCCAAAAATCGTCGCCCACCGTGGCGGCGGTAAACTGGCACCGGAAAATACCCTCGCGGCAATCGACGTGGGGGCGCGCTACGGCCACACCATGATTGAGTTTGATGCCAAGCTGTCACGCGATGGGCAAATTTTCCTGCTGCACGACGACACCCTGGAGCGCACCAGCAACGGCTGGGGCGTTGCCGGAGAGCTGAACTGGGATAACCTGCTGAAAGTGGATGCGGGTAGCTGGTTCAGCCGCGAATTTGCCGGCGAGCCGCTGCCGCTGCTCTCTCAGGTTGCCGAGCGCTGTAGGCAGCACGGCATGATGGCCAATATCGAAATCAAGCCGACCACCGGCCTGGAAACGGAAACTGGTAAAGTGGTGGCATTGGCCGCCCGCGAATTGTGGGCCGGGCAAACCGCACCGCTGCTTTCGTCTTTTGAAATCCCGGCGCTGGAAGCCGCGCAGCAGGCTGCACCTGAGCTGCCTCGCGGGCTGCTGCTGGACGAATGGCGTGACGACTGGCGCGAACTGACCACCCGTTTACAGTGCGTGTCGATTCACCTGAATCATCAACTGCTGGATGAGGCTCGCGTGAAGGAGCTAAAAGCGGCGGGCTTATATATTCTGGTGTATACCGTGAACGTTCCGCATCGTGCAGCTGTGCTGCTGGAGTGGGGCGTCGATGCCATCTGTACCGATCGCATCGACGAGATTGGCCCTGATTTTAACGCCTGAGTTTTACGGCGTAACGGGCGGCAGAGTTGAGCTATTTTGATTCAGCATGCCGCCGTTTCCTGCCTTCAGCATCCCGTTTTTGCCGCTCGGTAGCGGCTGCTCCCTTATCCCCGGCTGTGATTGTAAAACCCGCTGCGAGTTGTTGTTGAGCTGCGTCTGTAGCTTCTGCTGTTGAAGCTGGCTCTGCGTCTGAAGCTGCTGTTTAAGCATCCCCTGCTGCTGGGTCTGCTGAGCCTGCATTTCCGACTGCATGCGCTGCTGGCTCGGATTCTGGTAGCCAGGAAGGTTTGGATTATTGGTGGTGTTTAGCGGCTGGGCCAGCGCCGTTAAGGGCAGCAGGGCTGCCAAAAGCCATACTTTTTTCATCGTCATCTCCTCCCGTCAGGGGCTTTTTAAGTTTACTCCGTTTCCCTTCACACGGTGATTATTTCGGATTTGTGAACCAGGATTAAGCGGGGACTTTCCCCGGGTAAATGAGGATATAACGATGATAAAACAGTGGAAAAAGCTGAGCTGGGCCGCTATCCCGGCGTTGTTAATTGGGCTATGCCTGCCGGGTGTCGCGGCTCCTCCGCCGGTTTCTTACGGCGTGGAAGTGGATGTTCACCATCCTGTTGTAGCCGAACATGGAATGGTGTCTTCTCAGGATGCGGCGGCAACCCGGGTTGGCGTTGAGATTTTAAAGCAGGGCGGCAATGCGGTTGATGCCGCAGTCGCCGTGGGTTATGCGCTGGCGGTCACGCACCCGCAGGCGGGGAATATTGGCGGCGGCGGCTTTATGATGCTGCGAACGAAAGACGGCAAAACCGTCGCCATCGACTTCCGTGAAATGGCGCCTGAGAAAGCCAGCCGCGATATGTTCCTGGATGATAAAGGCAATGCGGACAGCAAAAAATCGCTGACCTCACACCTGGCCTCCGGCACGCCCGGCACCGTGGCCGGTTTTAGCCTGGCGCTGGATAAATACGGCACTATGCCGCTGAACAAAGTGGTGCAGCCTGCGATCAAGCTGGCGCGTGATGGTATTACCGTCAACGATGCGCTGGCGGACGATCTCAAGCAGTACGGTGCGGAAGTGATCCCGAACCACGAAAACAGCAAGGCCATTTTCTGGAAAGCTGACGGCCAGCCGCTGCAAAAAGGCGATAAGCTGGTGCAGGCAAACCTCGCAAAAAGCCTGGAGATGATTGCCGAGCAGGGGCCGGATGCTTTCTATAAAGGCGCGATTGCCGACCAGATTGCCGAAGAGATGGCAAAAAACGGCGGGCTGATAAGCAAGGCGGATCTTGCTAACTACAAGGCGGTGGAACGCAAGCCCGTCAGCGGCGAATACCGTGGCTATGAGGTTTACTCCATGCCGCCTCCGTCTTCCGGCGGTATTCATATCGTGCAGATCCTGAATATTCTCGAAAACTTCGACCTTGCGAAATATGGCTTCGGCAGCGCCGATGCGATGCAGGTTATGGCCGAGGCTGAAAAATATGCCTACGCCGACCGCTCGGAATATCTCGGCGATCCGGATTTTGTGAAGGTGCCCTGGCAGGCGCTGACCAGCAAGGCCTATGCGAAATCACTGGCCGAGAAAATCGATATCAACAAAGCCCGCCCGTCGAGTGAAATCAAACCCGGCAAACTTGCCCCTTATGAAAGCGACCAGACCACACATTTCTCGGTGGTGGATAAAGACGGCAACGCCGTGGCGGTAACCTATACGCTCAATACCGTATTTGGCACCGGCATCGTTGCGGGTAATACCGGCATTCTGATGAATAACCAGATGGATGACTTCTCCGCCAAGCCCGGCACGCCCAACGTTTACGGGCTGGTAGGTGGGGAGGCCAACGCCGTGGGGCCACATAAACGCCCGCTTTCTTCTATGTCGCCGACGATTGTGGTGAAAGACGGTAAAACATGGCTGGTGACCGGTAGCCCGGGCGGTAGCCGCATTATCACCACCGTGCTGCAAATGGTGGTCAACAGCATCGACTTTGGAATGAACGTTGCCGAAGCGGCCAATGCTCCGCGCTTCCATCATCAGTGGCTGCCGGACGAGCTGAGGGTGGAGAAGGGCTTTAGCCCGGATACGCTAAAACTGCTTAAAGAGAAGGGGCAAAACGTCGAAGTGAAGGCGGCTATGGGCAGTACGCAAAGCATTATGGTCGCGCCGGACGGCAAGCTTTACGGCGCTTCAGACCCACGCTCGGTAGATGATTTAGCGGCAGGGTACTGATTGTTCTTACTTTCCCCTTTCCCTAAAAAGGAGAGGGGTGCGTTCAAGTTGAAGCCAGTTTTTCTTTCTCCCTCTCCCTGTTAGGGAGAGGGGCGGGGTGAGGGTAAAAATCACTCCGGTTTAAAACGTGCCATAAAGTAAGCGTCCACATACTCGCCGTCGCGCAGGGCGAAGAGCTTGCCGGTGCCTTCCACCTCGAAGCCAAACTTGCGGTAGGCCGCCAGCGCCGGTGTGTTATCGGTATACACCGTTAGCTCAATACGGCTGATGCGCAGCCAGTTGTCACACAGGTTAACCATCTCCTGAATCAGAGCCGAGGCAACGCCCTTGCCCTGATGATCGGCATGCACGCCCATGCCAAATGTTGCCACATGGCTGCGGCGCGGAGACTGCTCCACCGACAGCGTCAGTTGCCCGACAATCTCATCTCCAACGCAGGCCACCAGATGCCGGCTGCCCGGTTTGGGGTCAGTAATTCTGTCATACCAGGCTTTTAGAGGCGGATGAGGTAGCTGTAGCGTGTCGCGGTAAAGCGCCGGATGGGCATACATTTTCTGTAAAGCTTCCGCATCGCCGGGTTCGGCGTGACGCACGACAACAGATTTCATCCTTTTCTCCTCAATGGGTTATGGAAAACCTTTTAAACATCATTGACTTTGAAGTTCAAGTCAATGCCATTTTTTTCAAAAAAAACTTTACAAGTGCGAATGATAATGATTATTATTGCCATGCGTTCAGGGGAGACCCCTACGGAGACATCCTGAAAGCACGACATTGCTCACATTGCTTCCAGTATTACTTTAGCCAGCCGGGTGCTGGCTTTTTTTTTGCCCTTCTTATTTGAAGCCGTAGCTGCGTTTG
>NZ_KE161030.1:4352168-4373794 GCF_000412335.2 Cedecea davisae DSM 4568 | reverse complement strand
GTCCAGTTTTAATAAAATACGGGTGAAAAATGCAGTAAGGTAAAGGCAGCTCAAATCAAAAAGGACAATGAAATGACCCTACACTGCGCCTTTATCGGATTCGGTAAAAGCACCACCCGCTACCATCTCCCGTTCGTTCTGGTCCGCAAAGATAAGCTCCACGTTGCCCACATCTTCCGCCGCAGCGAAAAGCCGGAGCTGGAGCAGCAACCGCAGTACGCGGGCATCCACTTTACCAGCCAGCTGGACGATATTCTCAACGATCCTGAAGTGAAGCTGGTGGTGATTTGTACCCACGTTGACAGCCACTTTGAGTACGCAAAAAAAGCGCTGGAAGCGGGTAAAAACGTGCTGGTGGAAAAACCGTTTACCCCAACGCTTGCCGAGGCGCGTGAATTGCTGACGCTGGCGAAAGAAAAAGGGCTTGTTGTTTCCCCGTATCAGAACCGCCGCTTTGATTCCTGCTTCCTGACCATGAAAAAAGCCATCGAGAGCGGCAAGCTTGGCAAAATCGTGGAAATCGAAAGCCACTTTGATATGTATCGCCCTGAGGCGGCCGCTAACCCGGGCAAACCTGCGGACGGCGCATTCTACGGCCTTGGCGTGCACACCATGGACCAAATCATCTCCCTGTTTGGCCGCCCCGACCACGTTGCCTACGATATTCGTAGCCTGCGTAATAAAGCCAACCCGGACGACACCTTTGAAGCCCAGCTGTTCTATGGCGACCTGAAGGCCATCGTGAAAACCAGCCATCTGGTGAAAATCGACTACCCGAAATTTATCGTTCACGGCACCAAAGGCTCGTTTGTGAAATATGGTATCGACCAGCAGGAAACCAGCCTCAAGGCGTACATCATGCCGGGCGAACCGGGCTTCGCCGCCGACAGCAGCGTGGCGCAGCTTGAGTATGTGAACGAATCCGGAGAAACGGTACGTGAAGAGTGGAAGCCGGAACAGGGCGACTATGGCCGCGTTTACGATGCGCTGTATGAAACCCTGATAAACGGCAAGCCGAATTACGTCAGTGAAATTGAAGTTCTCACCAATCTGGAAATTCTGGAGCGCGGATTTGAACAGCCATCTCCCGCCGCTATAAGCCTCTCCTGATGGTATTTTGGCTCCTCTGACTTATTCATTTTTTTTGAACAGAGGAGTCAATTTTCACCCTCTATGATCCTCCGCTAAATGGGTCCACACTTATCCCATCAAACGAATTGCGGAGGACATATCATGATCTATTTAAGAAAAGCACAGGACCGCGGCCACGCTAATCACGGCTGGCTGGATAGCTGGCATACCTTCTCTTTTGCCGACTATTACGATGCTAACTTTATGGGCTTCTCGGCGCTGCGCGTGATTAACGAAGATGTTATCGACGGCGGCCAGGGGTTCGGGACTCACCCGCACAAAGACATGGAAATTCTGACCTACGTGCTGGAAGGCGCGGTAGAACACCAGGACAGCATGGGCAATAAAGAACGCGTGCCTGCCGGTGAATTCCAGATTATGAGCGCCGGGACCGGCATCCGTCACTCCGAGTACAACGCCAGCGAAACCGAACCGCTGCGCCTGTACCAAATTTGGATCATTCCGGAAAAAACCGGGATTACGCCGCGTTACGATCAGCGCCGTTTTGATGCGCCGCAGGGCCGCCAGCTGGTGCTTTCCCCGGATGCCCGTGACGGCTCCCTGAAGGTTTATCAGGATATGGAACTGTCGCGCTGGGCGCTGGCGAAAGAGGAGCAGTCGGTGTACCAAATTCCGGCCGATCGCTGCGTGTGGATCCAGGTCGTGAAAGGCGATGTCTCCATCAACGGCACGCAGGCAAAAACCAGTGATGCGATAGCCGTGTGGGATGAGCAGGCTATTTCTGTTCATGCCAACGAAGCGAGCGAAATACTGCTGTTCGACCTGCCGCCGGTATAAACGTTACCCGTCACAACCCGCCCCTGAAAAAGGGCGGGTTTTCTTTTGTCCGTGCTAAACTCGGCTGTCGAAACTTTACAAGCCAGGCAGGACGATGAAAAAGAAAAGACCGGTACTACAGGATGTTGCAGATCGCGTAGGCGTGACCAAAATGACGGTCAGCCGTTTCTTACGCAATCCTGACCAGGTGTCTGCCGCGCTGCAGGTTAAAATTGCCGCCGCGTTAGATGAACTGGGCTATATCCCGAACCGTGCGCCGGATATCCTTTCTAATTCAACCAGCCGCGCTATTGGCGTCCTGCTTCCTTCGCTCACCAACCAGGTGTTTGCCGAAGTGCTGCGCGGGATTGAAAACGTTATTGATGCCCACGGCTACCAGACTATGCTCGCCCACTACGGCTACAAGCCCGAGCTGGAGCAGGAGCGCCTGGAGTCGATGCTTTCGTGGAACATCGACGGCCTGATCCTGACCGAGCGCAACCACACTCCCAGAACGCTGAAGATGATTGAAGTCGCCGGTATACCGGTGGTGGAATTGATGGACAGCGTGTCGCCTTGCCTGGACATCGCCGTGGGGTTCGATAACTTTGAAGCAGCTCGCCAGATGACGGCGGCTATTATCGCCCGGGGCCATAAACATGTGGCCTACCTTGGGGCGCGTCTCGATGAACGTACCCTTATCAAGCAAAAAGGCTACGAGCAGGCGATGCTCGACGCGGGGCTGACGCCCTACAGCGTGATGATTGAAAACTCCTCTTCTTATTCCACCGGTATTGAGCTGCTGCGCCAGGCAAAACGCGAATACCCGCAGCTCGACAGCATCTTCTGTACCAACGATGACTTAGCGATCGGCGCGGCCTTTGAATGCCAGCGCCAGGGCCTGCGCATTCCTCAGGATATGGCGATTGCCGGTTTCCACGGCCACGATATTGGCCAGGTCATGGAGCCGCGCCTCGCCAGCGTGCTGACCCCGCGTGAACGCATGGGGCGCATCGGTGCCGAGCGGCTGCTGGCGCGTATTCGCGGTGAAACCATCACGCCTCAAATGCTCGATTTAGGCTTTACGCTGTCGCCCGGCGGCTCGATTTAGTCTATTTTTTTATTTGATGTAGCTCACAGATATACACTTTGCAAGCTAATGGTTATTGCTTATTGTGCAGCCAGCCCGGAAAATGTTATCGGTAACTGTTACCCGTAACAAATTTAGACGCAAAGTTTTGTGTCAGAGTCGGAGCCATCATGAGCACTACTAATCACGACCACCATATTTACGTCCTGATGGGCGTCTCCGGCAGCGGTAAATCCGCCGTTGCCAGCGAAGTTGCCCATCGGCTGAACGCCGCGTTCCTTGACGGCGACTTCCTGCATCCTCGCAGCAACATCCTGAAAATGGCCTCCGGCGAACCGCTGAACGACGACGATCGCACTCCATGGCTGAAGGCGTTAAACGACGCGGCATTCGCCATGCAGCGTACCAATAAGGTTTCGCTGATCGTCTGCTCGGCGCTGAAAAAGCACTACCGTGACCTGCTGCGCGACGGCAACCCGAACCTCTCCTTTATCTATATGAAGGGTGATTTCGAGGTGATTGAAAGCCGCCTGAAAGCTCGCAAAGGCCACTTCTTCAAAACCCAGATGCTGGTGACCCAATTCGAAACCCTGCAAGAGCCGCAGGCGGATGAAAAAGATGTTCTGGTCGTCAATATCGACCAGCCGCTGGACGGCGTTGTCGCCAGCACCCTCGCATTAATCAACAAAGGCAGCGCAGAGTGAGTACATTAACGCTTGTTTTAACGGCAGTCGGCTCCGTGCTGTTACTGCTGTTTTTAGTAATGAAGGCGCGTATGCATGCCTTCGTTGCTTTGATGGTGGTTTCTATTGGCGCAGGCCTGTTTTCCGGGATGCCGCTCGATAAAATCGCTGACACTATGCAAAAAGGCATGGGCGGCACGCTGGGCTTCCTGGCCATTGTCGTCGCGCTTGGCGCGATGTTCGGCAAGATCCTGCATGAAACCGGTGCGGTGGATCAGATTGCCGTCAAGATGCTGAAATCTTTCGGCCACAGCCGCGCTCACTATGCGATTGGCCTGGCCGGCCTGATTTGCGCGCTGCCGCTGTTCTTTGAAGTGGCTATCGTGCTGCTGATTAGCGTCGCGTTCTCCATGGCTCGCCACACCGGCACCAACCTTGTGAAGCTGGTTATTCCTCTATTTGCGGGCGTTGCCGCCGCCGCTGCGTTCCTGCTGCCGGGGCCAGCGCCAATGCTGCTGGCTTCCCAGATGCACGCCGACTTTGGCTGGATGATCCTGATTGGTCTGTGCGCCGCTATCCCGGGCATGATTATCGCCGGGCCGTTGTTCGGCAGCTTTATCAGCAAATTTGTTGATTTGAAAATCCCGGAGGACATCTCCGAGCCGCATTTAGGCGAGGGCAAACTGCCGTCGTTTGGCTTCAGCCTGTCGCTTATTCTGCTGCCGCTGGTGCTGGTTGGCCTGAAAACAATCGCCGCTCGCTTTACCGCGCCTGGCTCCACGCTGTACGAATGGCTCGAGTTCATCGGCCACCCGTTCACCGCGATTCTGGTTGCTTGCCTGGTAGCGATTTATGGTCTGGCCTACCGCCAGGGCATGGAAAAAGAGAAGGTGATGGCGGTTTGCGGCCAGGCGTTGCAGCCTGCGGGTATCATCCTGCTGGTTATCGGCGCGGGCGGCGTGTTCAAACAGGTACTGGTCGACTCCGGCGTGGGTCCCGCTCTGGGTGAAGCGCTAACCGGCATGGGCCTGCCTATTGCTATCACCTGCTTCGTGTTGGCCGCTGCGGTACGCATTATTCAGGGTTCCGCGACCGTAGCCTGCCTGACCGCCGTTGGCCTGGTGATGCCTGTTATCGAACAGCTGCATTATAACGGCGCGCAGATGGCCGCTCTGTCTATCTGTATCGCGGGTGGGTCTATCGTGGTGAGCCACGTAAACGACGCGGGCTTCTGGCTGTTCGGCAAGTTTACCGGCGCGACCGAAGCGCAAACGCTGAAGACCTGGACGATGATGGAAACCATCCTCGGCACCACCGGGGCGATTGTCGGCATGATTGCGTTCAGCCTGCTGTCTTAATATCGCCTCAAATCTTGCTTCAAACACCCGGCTATTGCCGGGTGTTTTGTTTTCTACGATTAAGCTTGCCTCTCATCGTGACGCTAATACTCCCTATTAAAGAGAGAGCGTCCGAATGAAAAAATTACTCTTCTTACTGCTATTCCCGCTGTTAACCAGCTGTGCAACGCTGGTGGGTAACAATGACGCCACGGTTTATATTGACAGTACGCCAGCCAGCGCAGCCTTCACGATTTTTGATGACAAAGGTGACATCGCCGCGCAGGGCACCACGCCAGGCTCCGTTACGCTTAAAAAGACGGACGGCAGCTACTTCGGGAAGAAAAACTACACGCTGACGCTAAAGCATGAAGGGTATTACTCGATGTCCCTTCCGCTGGAAACCCGTTTAAGCCACTGGTATTTGTTCGGCAACATTATTTTCTTCGGCGTGCCGGGATGGCTGGTTGTCGATCCGTTTTTTGGCGGCATGTATACGCTGAAGCAGGAAAACCTTCACCTCTGGCTGCGTGCATGCGAGCCGGGGCCATATCGATATATGTGTTCGTGAAGATGCCGGGGACAAGGGTGTGGTTGTGGGACTTGAAGCTACTGTTATTTTCAGTACGTCTGCGGGCTAAAAGCGAGGCCCTGGTTCCGGCTTAAATCGCCTCAGTTTTCTCTCCGACTGACCAGGGGCCGGGTGTCCGGAACGACCGGAGGCTGTGAGCGTCGGGAACGCATCTCAGCCGACCCAGGGCTGGGAGATAAAACTGAGGTCTGCCGCTTCAGCGGTCGATTTATTTTGACGGGAGTCCGGGTTCTTAGGGGAGTGACGGTGACTCCCCTAAGACGTTCACCGGTTCGGTAGCTGCACATGAACCCTTACTTGAGGTGAACGGAACTTTCTTCATATCTTCATAGAAGACCGGCCGTCTGGAGGAGGGGATAACGCTTACCCACGCATCCAGGTACGAATCCCATCCAGGAACATCTGGGTGGAAATCATAATCAGCACCAGACCCATCAGGCGCTCAAGGGCGTTAACCCCTTTCTCACCCAGCAGGCGCAGGAACAGCGACGATTGCAGCAAAATTGCCACGGTGCCGCCCCAGGCCAGCATCAGCGCGGCCACTAAATGCCCCATCTGGTTTGGATACTGGTGCGAAAGCAGCATCAGCGTCGCCAGCAGAGAAGGGCCGGCAACCAGCGGAATAGCCAGCGGTACGATAAACGGCTCTTCACCGGCGGGCAGGCCGGACGAGCTGCCTTCCTGAGTCGGGAAAATCATCTTAATTGCTATCAGGAACAGGATAATCCCTCCTGATATGGAGACGGTTTCCGCCCGCAGGTTCAGGAAGCCGAGGATTTTTTCTCCGGCAAACAGGAAGATAAGCATTAGCAGCAGGGCAATCAGCAGTTCGCGGATCATAATTGCCCGGCGGCGCTTAGGCTCGGTATGTTTCAGTACCGACATAAATATCGGCAGGTTGCCGAGCGGGTCCATAATCAGGATCAGTAGAACCGCAGCGGATATGATTTCTGTCATCTGTTTTCCCCAAAATCTGGCAAGTTATTTCTGTTAATAAGCTTTGTTTCTGACACGGCGGATATCATTGATTAATTTCACTTGCGACTTTGGCTGCATTTTGTAAGGTGGAGTGATGTTCTGGCTCACTGCCAGCGCTTACACACGCAATCATCTCTGCAGGATTAAGTCGCTATGAAAAATGTTGGTTTTATTGGCTGGCGCGGTATGGTCGGCTCTGTACTCATGCAACGCATGGTGGAAGAGCGCGATTTTGACGCCATTCGTCCGGTTTTCTTCTCCACTTCCCAGCTTGGGCAGGCTGCCCCTACGTTTGCCGGCGCTACCGGCACTACATTGCAGGACGCCTTTGATCTGGAAGCGCTGAAGGCGCTGGATATCATAGTGACCTGCCAGGGCGGCGATTATACCAACGAAATCTATCCAAAGCTCCGTGAAAGCGGCTGGCAGGGTTACTGGATTGACGCAGCTTCTTCTCTACGCATGAAAGATGACGCGATTATTATCCTCGACCCGGTTAACCAGCACGTCATTCAGGACGGCCTGAACAAAGGCGTGAAAACCTTCGTGGGCGGCAACTGCACCGTCAGCCTGATGCTGATGTCCCTCGGCGGCCTGTTTGCCAACGACCTGGTTGACTGGGTTTCCGTGGCAACCTACCAGGCGGCTTCCGGCGGTGGCGCGCGCCACATGCGTGAACTGCTGAATCAGATGGGCCAGCTGTATAACGAAGTTTCAACCGAGCTTGCTAACCCTGCTTCGGCTATTCTCGACATCGAACGTAAAGTGACCGAACTGGGCCGCAGCGGCAACCTGCCGGTCGATAACTTTGGCGTACCGCTGGCAGGCAGCCTGATCCCGTGGATCGACAAACAGCTCGACAACGGGCAGAGCCGCGAAGAGTGGAAAGGCCAGGCGGAAACCAACAAGATCCTTGCGACCTCTTCGGTTATTCCGGTTGATGGCCTTTGCGTGCGCGTTGGCGCGCTGCGCTGCCACAGCCAGGCGTTCACCATCAAGCTGAAGAAAGACGTCTCCATCCCGACCATTGAAGAGCTGCTGGCCGCGCATAATCCGTGGGCGAAAGTGGTGCCAAACGACCGCGATATCACCATGCGCGAGCTGACGCCTGCCGCGGTAACCGGCACGCTGTCTACTCCGGTTGGCCGCCTGCGTAAGCTGAATATGGGGCCTGAATATCTTTCGGCCTTCACCGTCGGCGACCAGCTGCTGTGGGGCGCTGCCGAACCGCTGCGCAGGATGTTACGGGCGCTCGCATAATCAAGCGAATTTAGCAGAGGGGCATTGTTGCCCCTCTTTTTTTGCGTTTTACATGGAGTAAAACGGGGTAATTAATTTATTTCACGAGGAGTCAATAAAGCGTTGGCTATGCTTAAGTCATAACGCGCAAGCGTTGGGCGAGTATTGGGCGAATGGGCTTACAGGAGTTGGGTGCCTTTCGCCGGGGTCAATGATAAGTGTCGTACCTGCGCGCAGGCGTAGCGCGGGTCATAAGTGACACATAAAAAAGGAAAATGCCATGTCTGTTCTTCCGGAAAGAGACGTGATTAATGCGCTAATTACGGGTCACTTTGCCGATCCGTTTTCCCTGCTGGGAATGCACCAAACAGAAGCCGGGCTTGAAGTCCGCGCGCTGCTGCCTGACGCCACCGAAGTCTGGGTTATCGAACTGAAAACCGGGCGCAAAGTGAGCAAACTCGACTGTCTCGACTCCCGCGGTTTCTTTTGCGGGCTTCTTCCTCGCCGTAAAAATGCTTTTCGCTACCAGCTCGCCGTGGTCTGGCACGGTCAGGAAAACCTGATTGACGACCCTTATAGCTTCGGCCCGCTGCTTCAGGAACTCGATAGCTGGCTGCTTTCCGAAGGCACCCATCTTCGCCCATATGAAACATTAGGCGCCCATGCCGCCACGATGGATGGCGTGACCGGAACGCGCTTCTCGCTTTGGGCTCCTAACGCCCGCCGGGTATCCGTTGTTGGTCAGTTTAACTACTGGGACGGCCGTCGCCACCCGATGCGGCTGCGCCGCGAAAGCGGAATTTGGGAGCTGTTTATCCCCGGCGCGCACAACGGGCAGCTGTATAAGTTCGAATTGGTGGATGCCGACGGGCATCTGCGCATTAAGGCAGATCCTTACGCTTTCGAAGCGCAAATGCGCCCCGACACTGCCTCCCTGATCTGCGGCCTGCCGGAGAAAACCACTCTCAGCCCCGAGCGCCAGAAGGCCAACGGTTTTGACCAGCCGATCTCTATTTATGAGGTGCATCTCGGCTCGTGGCGACGGCACAGCGACAATAACTTCTGGCTCAGCTACCGCGAACTTGCTGAACAGCTGGTGCCTTACGTCAAGGACATGGGCTTCACGCACATTGAGCTGCTGCCGATTAATGAGCATCCGTTCGACGGTAGCTGGGGCTACCAGCCGCAGGGGCTCTATGCTCCAACGCGGCGCTTCGGCACGCGGGATGAGTTTATCTACTTCATCAATGCTGCCCACGAGGCCGGGCTGAGCGTGCTGCTGGACTGGGTTCCGGGCCACTTCCCGACGGATGACTCGGGGCTGGCGAAGTTCGACGGGACCGCGCTATACGAGCACGGAGACCCGCGCGAAGGCTACCACCAGGACTGGAATACCCTTATCTACAACTATGGCCGCCGGGAAGTCAGCAACTATCTGGTGGGTAATGCGCTGTACTGGATTGAACGCTTCGGCATTGACGGTCTGCGCGTGGATGCGGTCGCCTCGATGATTTACCGCGACTACAGCCGCCAGCCAGGCGAATGGCTGCCGAACGAATACGGCGGGCGAGAAAACCTCGAGGCCATTGAGTTTCTGCGTAACACCAACCGCATCATCGGCGAGCAAACGCCGGGGGCGGTCACCATGGCGGAAGAGTCTACCGACTTCGCCGGGGTGTCGCGTCCGCCGAGCATGGGCGGCCTCGGCTTCTGGTTTAAGTGGAACCTCGGCTGGATGCACGACACGCTCGACTATATGAAGCTCGACCCGGTTTATCGCCAGCATCATCACGACAAAATGACCTTCGGCATGCTCTACAACGGCACCGAAAACTTTGTCCTGCCGCTGTCGCATGACGAAGTGGTTCACGGCAAAAAATCCGTTCTGGACAGAATGCCCGGCGACGCCTGGCAGAAGTTCGCCAACCTGCGTGCCTACTACGGCTGGATGTGGGCCTTCCCCGGCAAAAAACTGCTGTTTATGGGCAATGAGTTCGCCCAGGGGCGCGAGTGGAACCACGATACCAGCCTCGACTGGCACCTGTTGCAGGGCGGCGATAACTGGCACCACGGCGTGCAACGGCTGGTGCGCGACCTGAACCACACCTATCGGCGGCACGCCGCGCTGCATCAGCTGGACTTCGATAATTACGGTTTTGAATGGCTGGTGGTGGAGGATAAAGCCAACTCGGTATTTATCTTTGTGCGGCGCGATGCGCAGGGTAACGAGGTAATTGTCGCCAGCAACTTTACGCCGGTGCCGCGCTATCACTATCGCTTCGGTATCAACCAGCCGGGGCGCTGGCGCGAAGAGTTAAACACCGACTCCATGCACTACCACGGCAGCAATGCCGGTAACAGCGGAACGGTGCGCAGCGAGCCGCAGCCAAGCCATGGGCGGGAGCATTCCCTATGTTTGACGCTGCCGCCGCTGTCCACTCTCTGGCTGATCCGGGAGGGCGAATGACGCAGCTTGCTAAGGGACGCCCCGAGCCTTACGGCGCCCATTACGACGGCAAAGGCGTGAACTTTACATTGTTCTCTGCCAACGCAGAAAAAGTGGAGCTGTGCCTGTTCGACGAGCACGGCCACGAGCGGCGCTACGACATGCCGTCGCGCAGCGGCGACATCTGGCACGGCTATCTGCCCGATGGCAAACCCGGCCTGGTTTACGGCTACCGCGTTCATGGGCCGTGGGAGCCTGAAAATGGCCATCGCTTTAACCCCGCCAAGCTCTTGCTGGACCCCTGCGCGCGGGTTGTCGTCGGCGGGGCAGAAGATCACCCGCACTTTCACTGCGGCTATGAGCAACCGAATCCTGAAGACAGCGCCCCTCACATGGCCAAATGCGTGGTGGTCAGGGAGCATTTTGATTGGGAAGAAGACCAGCCGCCGCGTACGCCGTGGGGCAGCACGGTTATTTATGAAGCCCATGTTCGCGGGCTAACGCTGCTGCATCCCGGTATTCCCGAGGAGCTACGCGGAACCTACGCCGCGCTGGGTCACCCGGTGATGATCGACTACTTCAAACGGCTGGGGATCACGGCGCTGGAGCTGCTGCCGGTGGCGCATTTCGTTACCGAACCGAGGATCTCGCAGCTTGGGCTGAGTAACTATTGGGGCTACAACCCCCGGGCGTTTTATGCGGTAGAAAGCTATTACGCGGTGGATCAAAACCCTCACAAAGCGGCCAACGAGCTGCGGGGCGCGATTAAGGCCCTGCACGAAGCCGGTATTGAGGTGCTGCTCGACATCGTGCTCAACCATAGCGCGGAGCTGGATAAGGACGGCCCGACCCTGTCCCTGAGCGGAATCGACAACCGTAGCTATTATTGGTTAATGGACAACGGCGACTATCAGAACTGGACGGGCTGCGGCAATACGCTGAATTTGAGCACCCCCGGCGTAGTGGCCCAGATGATGGATTGCCTGCGCTACTGGGTAGAGAGTTTCCATATTGACGGCTTCCGCTTCGATCTTGCCTCGGTTATGGGGAGAACGCCGGAATTCCGGCAGGATGCCCCGATGTTTGAGGCGATCAAAAACTGCCCTCAGCTCTCGCAGGTCAAGCTGATAGCCGAGCCGTGGGACATCGGGCAGGGCGGATATCAGGTCGGCAACTTCCCGCCGCTGTTTGCGGAATGGAACGATCATTTCCGCGACGGCATGCGCCGCTTTTGGTTGCAGCAGGATCTCTCTTTGGGCGGATTCGCCTGCCGCTTTGCCGGGTCGAGCGATGTTTACCGCCACGGCGAGCGGCTGCCGTCCACCAGTATAAATTTAGTCACCGCCCACGACGGTTTTACCCTGCGCGACTGCGTGAGCTTTAACCAGAAGCATAACGAAGCCAACGGTGAAGATAACCGCGACGGCACCAACAGCAATTTCAGCAATAACTATGGCTTTGAAGGCCTGGAAGCCAGCCCGACGACCAAGGAGCGACGGCGCGACAGCGTGCACGCGCTGCTGACTACGTTACTGCTTTCCCAGGGCACGCCGATGCTGCTGGCCGGGGATGAGCACGGCCACAGCCAGCACGGCAACAACAATGCCTACTGCCAGGACAACGTGCTGACCTGGCTCGACTGGGAGCAGGGGAATGACGGCTTAACGACTTTTACCGCGGCACTGATTCATCTGCGCCAGACCATCCCGGCCCTGACGGCAAACCGCTGGTGGGAAGAGGGGGACGGCAACGTCCGCTGGCTGAATAAAGAGGCGCAGCCTCTGAACGTCGACGAATGGCAGACCGGAGTGCATCGCCTGCAAATCCAGCTGTCTGACCGTTGGCTGATAGCCATTAACGCCACCGAAGAAGTGGCAGAAATAGTGCTACCTGAAGGGGAATGGCACGCCGTTCCTCCGTTTGCCGGAGAGGATAACCCGGTAGTGATGGCTGTATGGCATGGTCCTGCGCACGGAGTTTGCGTGTTCCAAAAGTCATGAAAAGGAGTTAGTCATGGTTAGGTTTGAGAAAAACGATCCGTTAATGCTGGCCCGGCAACTGCCTATTAAATCCGTCGCATTAATTCTGGCCGGAGGCCGCGGAACTCGCCTGAAGGATCTTACGTCGACCCGCGCCAAACCTGCCGTTCATTTTGGCGGCAAGTTCCGCATTATTGATTTTGCGCTCTCCAACTGCATCAACTCAGGTATTCGCCGTATCGGGGTCATTACTCAGTATCAATCACACACCCTGGTGCAGCATATTCAGCGCGGCTGGTCGTTCTTTAGCGAAGAGATGAACGAATTTGTCGATCTGCTCCCGGCTCAGCAGCGCGTTCACGGTGAAAACTGGTATCGCGGTACGGCGGATGCGGTCACCCAGAATCTCGATATTATTCGCCGCTATGATGCCGAATACGTGGTCATCCTCGCCGGGGACCACATCTACAAGCAAGATTACTCGCGCATGCTTATCGACCACGTAGAGAAGGGCGCGCGCTGCACCGTGGCCTGCCTGCCGGTGCCGGTGCATGAGGCCCCGGCGTTCGGCGTTATGGCGGTAGATGTTGACGAGAAAATTATCGAGTTTGTCGAAAAGCCGGACAACCCGCCTACGATGCCCGGCGACAGCAGCAAATCTCTGGCCAGCATGGGGATTTACATCTTTGACGCCGATTACCTTTTCAGGCTGCTGGAAGAAGACGATAAGGATGAAAACTCCAGCCACGACTTCGGGAAAGACATCATTCCGAAAGTGACCCGTGCGGGCGAGGCTTATGCTCACCCCTTCCCGCTCTCCTGCGTGCAGTCTGACCCCAACTCGGAACCTTACTGGCGCGACGTAGGGACGCTGGAAGCATACTGGAAGGCTAATCTTGACCTGGCTTCCGTCATGCCGGAGCTGGATATGTATGACCAGAACTGGCCTATTCGTACCCAT
Organism: Cedecea davisae DSM 4568; assembly: GCF_000412335.2. Taxonomy (GTDB): domain Bacteria; phylum Pseudomonadota; class Gammaproteobacteria; order Enterobacterales; family Enterobacteriaceae; genus Cedecea; species Cedecea davisae. The sequence continues at coordinate 4,360,581 of NZ_KE161030.1, read as the reverse complement.
ATGGAGCCGCTGCCGCCGGCTAAATTTGTGCAGGACCGTTCCGGTAGCCACGGCATGACGCTTAACTCGCTGGTCTCCGGCGGCTGCATTATCTCCGGATCGGTGGTGGTGCAGTCCGTGCTGTTCCCGAGGGTGCGCATTAACTCATTTTGCAATATCGACTCTTCGGTGCTGCTGCCGGACGTTATCGTTGGCCGCTCCTGCCGCCTGCGGCGCTGCATTATCGACCGCGCCTGCGTCATCCCTGAGGGGATGGTCGTTGGGGAGAATGCGGAAGAAGACGCCCGCCGTTTTTACCGCTCTGAAGAGGGCATTGTATTGGTTACGCGCGAGATGCTGGCGAAATTGCAGAGCTAATGCGCGCAATAAATTGGCCTACGCACGGCGCTGCCGTGCGGCGGTTTTTTATCGTTTGGCGTTGCCTGATGATTGAGACACAGCGCCGCGACTTTCCATATGGGAGCGATAATGCAGGTCTTACATGTCTGTTCCGAGATGTTTCCACTGCTGAAGACCGGCGGCCTTGCGGATGTGCTCGGGGCTTTACCGGCGGCGCAAATTGCCGGCGGAGTGGATACTCGCGTGCTGTTACCCGCTTTTCCGGATATCCGGCGGGGCATTAGCGATGCTCAGGTGGTGGCGCATCGTCAGACTTTCGCGGGCCCGATGCGCCTGCTTTACGGCCAGTATAACGGCGTAGGCATTTACCTGATTGATGCCCCGCACCTGTATGAACGGCCGGGAAGCCCGTACCACGATACTAACCAGTTTGCTTACCAGGATAACGTGCTGCGCTTTGCCCTGTTGGGCTGGGTGGGCGCGGAGATGGCCTGCGGGCTGGACCCGTTCTGGCATCCGGATGTGGTGCATGCCCACGACTGGCATGCGGGTCTGGCTCCGGCTTATCTTGAGGCGCGTGGCCGCCCTGCTAAGTCCGTTTTTACCGTGCATAACCTGGCCTACCAGGGGATGTTTTACGCCCATCACTTAAGTGAAATTGACCTGCCCTGGTCGTTTTACGATATGAACGGCCTGGAGTTCCACGGCCAGATTTCGTACCTCAAGGCCGGGCTGTACTACGCCGACCATATTACCGCCGTCAGCCCGACCTACGCCCGGGAGATAACCGACCCGCATTTCGCCTACGGCATGGAAGGGCTGCTGCGCCAGCGCCAGCGTGAAGGGCGGCTGTCGGGCATTCTCAACGGCGTGGACGACAAGATTTGGGACCCGGCGGGCGACCTGCTGCTGGCGTCGCGCTACACCCGTGACACGCTGGAGGAGAAGGCGGAAAACAAACGTCAGCTTCAGGTCGCGATGGGGCTTAAGGTGAATGACAAGGTGCCGCTGTTTGCGGTGGTCAGTCGCTTAACCAGCCAGAAGGGACTTGATTTGGTGCTGGAGGCGCTGCCTGGCCTGCTTGAGCAGGGCGGACAGCTGGCGCTGTTGGGGGCTGGAGATTCCGTCTTGCAGGAAGGCTTCCTTGCCGCGGCGGCTGAGCATCCGGGCCAGGTCGGGGTGCAGATTGGCTATCACGAAGCGTTCTCTCATCGAATTATGGGCGGCGCGGACGTGATTCTGGTGCCGAGCCGCTTTGAACCCTGCGGCTTAACCCAGCTTTATGGCCTGAAGTACGGCACGCTGCCGCTGGTGCGCAGAACCGGCGGGCTGGCCGATACCGTGTCCGATACGTCGCTGGAAAATCTGGCGGACGGCGTGGCTACCGGTTTTGTGTTTGAAGACAGTAATGCCTGGTCGCTGTTGCGTGCGATCCGGCGTGCTTTCGTGCTGTGGTCCCGCCCGTCGCTGTGGCGTTTTGTGCAGCGGCAGGCGATGAATATGGATTTTAGCTGGCAGGTAGCGGCGCAGGCATACCGCGACCTTTATCAACGCTTGATGTAATTACCCATACACCAGGAATCACTGATATGAATGCACCCTTTTCCTATGCATCACCCACGCTGAGCGTCGAGGCGCTAAAACACTCGATTGCCTATAAGTTGATGTTTACGGTGGGGAAAGACCCTGCCATCGCCAATAAACACGAGTGGCTCAACGCCACGCTCTTTGCGGTACGGGACAGGCTGGTAGAGCGCTGGCTGCGCTCCAACCGCGCCCAGCTCTCCCAGGAGGTGCGACAGGTTTATTATCTGTCGATGGAGTTCCTGATTGGCCGGACGTTATCCAACGCGCTGCTTTCGCTCGGTATTTATGAGGATGTGAAGAACGCGCTGGAAGATATGGGGCTGGATCTTGAAGAGTTGATTGACGAGGAGAACGACCCCGGGCTCGGTAACGGCGGTCTTGGCCGCCTCGCCGCCTGCTTCCTCGATTCGCTGGCAACTCTTGGCCTGCCGGGGCGTGGGTACGGTATCCGCTACGAATACGGCATGTTCAAACAAAACATTGTTGATGGCCGCCAGAAAGAGTCGCCCGACTACTGGCTTGAGTACGGCAACCCGTGGGAGTTTAAGCGCCACAACACCCGATATAAGGTGCGCTTTGGCGGGCGTATTCAGCAGGAGGGCAGAAGGTCCCGCTGGGTGGAAACGGAAGAGATCCTCGCCGTGGCCTATGACCAGATTATTCCCGGCTACGATACCGATGCCACCAACACGCTGAGGCTGTGGAACGCCCAGGCCAGTAGCGAAATCAACCTCGGTAAATTTAACCAGGGCGATTACTTTGCCGCGGTGGAAGATAAAAACCACTCCGAGAACGTTTCCCGCGTGCTTTACCCGGATGATTCAACCTACTCCGGCCGCGAGCTGCGCCTGCGCCAGGAATATTTCCTCGTTTCATCGACGATGCAGGACATTCTGAGCCGCCACTATCAGATGCATAAAACCTACGCCAATCTGGCCGAAAAAACGGCCATCCACCTGAACGATACCCATCCCGTACTGTCGATTCCGGAGCTGATGCGGCTGCTGATTGATGAGCACAAATTTTCGTGGGAAGAGGCCTTCGAGGTGACATGCCAGGTGTTCTCCTACACCAACCACACTTTAATGAGCGAGGCGCTGGAGACCTGGCCGGTGGATATGTTGGGTAAAATCCTGCCGCGCCACCTGCAAATAATCTTCGAGATTAACGACTACTTTATGAAGACCCTGCAGGAGCAGTATCCCAACGACACCGGGCTGCTTGGCAGAGCGTCAATTATTGATGAGTCCAACGGCAGGCGCGTGCGTATGGCGTGGCTGGCAGTCGTGGTGAGCCATAAGGTGAATGGCGTTTCCGAGCTGCACTCCAACCTGATGGTGCAGTCGCTGTTTGCCGACTTCGCCAGCATCTTCCCGATGCGCTTTAGTAATAAGACAAACGGCGTTACGCCGAGGCGCTGGCTGGCGCTGGCGAACCCGGCGCTCTCTGACGTGCTGGATGAAAACATCGGCCAGACCTGGCGCACCGATCTCAGCCAGCTTAATGACCTGAAGCAGCATATTGATTACCCGACGGTACATGAGGCGGTGCGCAAGGCCAAGCTAGCCAATAAAAAACGGCTGGCAACCTACATCGGCCAACAGCTGAACGTGGTGGTCAGCCCGGATGCGTTGTTCGACGTGCAAATTAAGCGTATTCACGAGTACAAGCGCCAGCTGATGAACGTCCTGCACGTGATTACCCGCTATAACCGCATCAAGGCCGATCCGCAGGCGGAGTGGGTACCGCGGGTGAATATCTTTGCCGGGAAGGCGGCCTCTGCCTACTACATGGCGAAACATATTATCCACCTGATCAACGACGTGGCGGAGGTTATCAACAACGATCCGCAGGTGAAAGATAAGCTGAAAGTGGTGTTTATTCCCAACTATAGCGTTAGCCTGGCCCAGCTGATTATTCCAGCGGCGGATCTTTCCGAGCAGATTTCTCTGGCGGGAACCGAGGCTTCTGGGACCAGTAATATGAAGTTTGCCCTCAACGGGGCGCTCACCATCGGCACGCTGGACGGCGCCAATGTTGAGATGCTGGATCACGTTGGCGAGGAGAACATCTTTATCTTCGGCAATACCGCGGAACAGGTGGAGGAGCTGCGGCGTAAAGGCTACAACCCGCGTGAATATTATGAGCAGGATGAAGAGCTGCGCCAGGTGCTAACGCAAATCGCCACCGGCGCGTTTAGCCCGGGGGAACCCGGCCGCTATCGTGACCTGGTGGACTCGCTGATTAACTTCGGCGATCACTACCAGGTGCTGGCGGATTACCGCAGCTACGTTGACTGCCAGGAAAAGGTCGACCAGCTTTATCAGCACCCGGAGGAGTGGACCATCCGCGCTATGCATAATATTGCTAATATGGGCTACTTCTCGTCCGACAGGACGATTCAGGAGTATGCCGATGAGATTTGGCATATCAAGCCGGTGAGATTGTAGTTCTGCCCCTCGCCCTAACCCTCTCCCCGTGTGGGAGAGGGGACTAAAACGGTGAGGAGTACGCCGCTTTCCCCCTCTCCCTTCCAGGGAGAGGGTCGGGGTGAGGGTAAAAACTCAGCACAGCTCCAGCTGCACGTTATTCTCTTTAATCACCTGCATCACGCCTGCCGGAGGCATCACGTCGGTATAAACCGTGTCCACCAGGCTGATGCTGCCCAGGTTAACCATCGCATTACGGCCAAACTTCGAGTGGTCCACAACCAGCAGGACGCTGCGTGAGTTTTCGATGATTGCGCGTTTGGTCCGGACTTCGTGGTAGTCGAACTCCAGCAGCGAGCCATCGCTGTCGATGCCGCTGATGCCGAGAATGCCGAAGTCGAGGCGGAACTGGGAGATAAAGTCGAGCGTCGCTTCCCCGATGATGCCGCCGTCGCGGCTGCGCAACTCTCCGCCTGCCAGAATGATGCGGAAGTCTTCTTTTACCATCAGCGTGTTTGCCACGTTGAGGTTGTTAGTCACGATGCGCAGGTTGCTATGGCCCAGCAGCGCATGGGCAACGGCTTCCGGCGTGGTACCTATGTCGATAAACAGCGTCGCGCCGTTAGGAATTTGGCTGGCAACCTTTTGCGCAATACGCTCTTTCTCGGCGGTTTGTGTTGCCTTCCTGTCGTGCCACGGGGTGTTTACCGAGCTTGAAGGCAGGGCCGCACCGCCGTGATGGCGCAGGATCATATTCTGGTCGGCGAGATCGTTCAGATCGCGGCGAATGGTTTGCGGGCTGACGGCAAACTGCTCCACCAGCTCTTCGGTACTGACGTATCCCTGCTGCTTAACCAGCTCAATAATCGCGTCATGACGTTGTGTTTGCTTCACCATCTACTCCAGCGTTGTTATGTTCGTTTTCGCGCATTCAGGGTGTCGACCAGCGCCATAGCCAGACCAACCAGCATACCGGTCAGGTGAGCCGGGATCACCGCAGATTGAGTAAAGACTTCGATAGCCAGCCAGATAATGGCAAATGTCAGCAGGCCTCGCTGCATCTGAATGCCACTGTCCGGGTCTCGTTCGCCGCGCAGCCAGACGTAACCCATCAGGGCAAACACCGTGCCCGACAGGCCGCCAAACAGCGGGCCGGTAAATTTAGCCTGCATAAAGCCGCTCAGCAGGGTGGAAATGAGCGTCAGCGTCAGCAGTTTGCCGGTACCGAGGCGTTTTTCCACCGCTCCGCCGAGATACCACCACCACAGCAGGTTAAAGATGATGTGCATAAAGGAAAAATGCAGCAGGCCGTGGGTGAAGTAGCGCCAGAGCTCAAAGCGCTGGCTCGGGTCAAGCGGCCAGCCAAGCAGCGATATTACCGGGCCAAAGCCGACCAGGTTCAGCAGTACAAACAGCGCGATGCAGACAAAGATGACGCCAAGGGTCAGCGGCCCGGCGCGCTCTTTGATAGTGGCAAAAAAAGGATAGCGTTTATAGCTGAAGCCAACGCCGCTGTGGCCGGTACTCCAGCTGGCAGCCTGATAACGCGGGTCGCCGGGGTTGGCCTGAAAACGTTCCAGCTCGGCACGAACCAGCTGAGTCTGGCTTTCATCTGCCAGCCAGACGTCGCTCTGAGTATGCTGCTGAACGGTAAGAATAACGCCCTGGGTCGCCATATAGTCGACAAAAGCCTGCGCCACGCGCGGGTTGGCGAAAGAGGTGATCATTATCATGAAAGTTTAACCAAGTTCGTCTTTAAAGCCGTACAAAGGCAAGCAGTATACCCGGAGTGAGCGCAAACGCTGAACTTTACGAGCCGTGAGCGACCTCGGCAGGAAAATGACGGTGCCAGGCGTCGAAACCGCCGTCAACGCTATACACCTGGTCGTAGCCCTGTTGCAGCAAATACTGAGCCGCGCCTTTGCTGCTGTTGCCGTGGTAGCACATCACCATTACCGGCGTGTCGAAGTCGGCTTGCTGCATAAAAGTCACCAGCGTGTCGTTGGTGAGGTGGTAAGCCCCCGGCGTGTGTCCCATGGCAAAGCTTTGCGGATCGCGGATATCCACTAATACCGCCTGCTGCTGCTGGAGTTTCTGGTGGGCTTCTTCCACACCAATACATTCAAATTGATCCATGGTTTTACTCGTCGAGAATGAAAGGAAACAAGGGGCATGTTAAGGCATTGCACCCCGCTGGCGCTGATAATAACGCCAATATGTTATCCATATCACGTAGAAATGTTTTTATTTCGTTACCAAAGCGGATGAACAATTGCTATTATGAGCGATATCGAACATTTTTGAGCTTTAACGAAAGTGCGTGAGGGCAACATGGAAACCAAAGATCTGATTGTAATTGGCGGTGGCATAAACGGCGCCGGTATTGCGGCCGACGCCGCGGGCCGCGGGTTATCCGTGTTAATGCTGGAAGGGCAGGATCTGGCATGCGCCACTTCTTCCGCCAGTTCCAAGCTTATCCACGGCGGCCTGCGCTATCTGGAGCATTACGAATTTCGTCTGGTGAGCGAAGCGCTCGCCGAGCGTGAAGTGCTGCTGAAAATGGCTCCCCATATTGCCTTCCCTATGCGCTTTCGTTTACCGCACCGCCCGCATCTTCGCCCCGCGTGGATGATCCGTACCGGTCTGTTTATGTACGACCATCTCGGGAAACGCACCAGCCTGCCGGCCTCCACCGGCTTGCGTTTTGGCGCGGACTCGGTGCTGAAGCCAGAAATCGTGCGCGGTTTCGAATATTCTGACTGCTGGGTTGATGATGCTCGCCTGGTACTGGCAAACGCCCAGATGGTGACCCGCAAAGGCGGCGAAGTGAAAACCCGTACCCGGGCTACCAAAGCGACCCGCGAAAATGGCGTTTGGGTGGTTGAGGCTCAGGATATCGACACCGGTGAAACCTTTACCTGGCGTGCGAAAGGCCTGGTCAATGCGACCGGCCCGTGGGTGAAAACCTTCTTTGATGAAGGGCTGGAGCTGCCATCTCCTTACGGTATCCGCCTGATTAAAGGCAGCCATATCGTGGTGCCGCGCGTGCATACCCAGAAGCAGGCCTACATTCTGCAAAACGAAGATAAACGTATCGTGTTTGTTATCCCGTGGATGGATGAGTTCTCCATCATCGGCACCACCGATGTGGAATATCACGGTGATCCGAAAGCGGTGCAGATTGATGACAAAGAAATTAACTATCTGCTGAACGTCTATAACGCGCACTTTAAAAAGTCGCTGAGCAAACAAGATATTGTCTGGACTTACTCCGGCGTTCGCCCTCTGTGTGACGATGAGTCCGACTCGCCGCAGGCCGTAACCCGTGATTACACCCTGGATATTCACGACGAAAACGGCAAGGCTCCGCTGCTGTCGGTGTTTGGCGGCAAGCTGACGACCTACCGCAAGCTCGCCGAGCATGCGCTTGATAAGCTGGAGCGTTACTACCCGAACATCGGCCCGGCCTGGACCAAAGAAAGCCGCCTGCCCGGCGGGGATATCGGCGGTGACCGCGATGATTATGCGGCAAAACTGCGCCGTCGTTACGGCTTCCTGACCGAGAGCCTGGCTCGCCGGCTGGCGCGTACCTACGGCAGCAACAGCGATTTAGTCCTCGGGGAAGCAACCAGCGTGAGTGACCTGGGCGACGATTTTGGCCATGAGTTTTACGAAGCCGAGCTGCGTTACCTTGCGGATCACGAATGGGTGAAATGCGCGGAAGATGCGCTCTGGCGCAGAACCAAGCTGGGGATGTGGCTGGATGAAGAGCAGCAAACTCGAGTGTCGCAGTGGCTGGTAAAGCGCGCGGCTAAAGCTGGGTTGTCGTTGGCGTCTTAACAGAGAGCCTTTTTCCAGTTCGCATTTTTTCCGTTCACCCATCGAACGGTTGCCCCTGTAAGCCCAGAGCACTGTGAACGTGTCAGGGGGAAATACGCCATTCCCCCTGACAACCCCCGGCGCCCGGCAAACTCATCGCCGCTAAAGCGGTAAACCCCCGGCTATCACCCAAACATTTGGGGTCGTTCGCGATCCGTTCCCGACGATCGCTCTCTTTC
>NZ_KE161030.1:4267914-4351889 GCF_000412335.2 Cedecea davisae DSM 4568 | reverse complement strand
CGCTGCTCCCGGCAGCTCAACCCCGTCTGAATTGGGTCAAAGCCGGGGACGATGAGAGCCGGGGAAAAGGGCGTGGCTGCGGAATCTAACGCGATCTGGCACTGGTGATACAAATCTATTTTTTGCCCCCTCGCCCGTTTGGGGAGAGGGACGGGGTGAGGGGGATAATGAGAACCGGAGACAAAAGCGTGGCCGTTGTTCCGGCTTAAATCGCCTCCGTTTTCTCTCGCCGGGAGTCCGGGTTCTCAGGGGAGTGACGGTGACTCCCCTGACACGTTCACCGTTCGCGGAACGTGCAGGGGAAAAGTACTACGGGTGAACGGAAAAATTGCAGGCTTATAGAGGCAATGCCTTTAGATTATTGCTATTTACACATTTCTGAAAGCCAGGCCAATGTATGCCTGGAGCTGCATTGAATGCGCCCTATTTAAACCCCATATCCCATCATCTTCAGCAATTTCTGCGCGTGCAGCACCGCTTCCTGGCGATGTGCCACGCCAAGCTTCTGATACAAATTACGAATGTGCGTTTTTATCGTGGTCGCAGCGACATCCAGCTCGCCCGCTATCTGCTCATTGCTGTAACCAGAATAAATCAGCCCCAGCACCTGCCATTCGCGCTGGGTAAGCGGGCTGGTGCGGATAAGCTCCGGCACCTCGGGGTGATTCAGCAGGCGGTTAACAAAGCTTTCGTCGAAGTGCGCGAACTTGTGGCGATGATGCTGATTAATTTCGCGCAGAATACGCTGGGCGCGGTGCTGGTCCAGCTCCGGCAGCGTATTGAGCTGGATCAGCTGGCGCAGCTGCTGAGCCATCGGCTCACCTTCAATCACAAAGTGGCTGATAAACCCGGTGCGGTTTGCCAGCGCCAGCGCCTCAAGCAGAACGCGCTGGGCGTCGCTCTTGCGCCCAGCCTGCCAGTAAAGCTGGTTCAGCAGCAGCAGGTTGCGGTTGAGATCGCTCATCAGGCGCAGGCTGCGGGCGTTTTCGTTTAACTCTTCCAGCACCATTTCCGCAGGATCATATTCGCCGAGCAGGATCTGCACCCGGGCGATGTTGCGCCACTGGCTTTGCAGGAAGTGGTTATTGGCGAACTCCGGCTTCGGCGTCTGGCGTAACCAGTTGGCGGCCGACTTCTTGTCGCCGGTCATTTGCCAGTAGATAACTCGTACCTTGTCGGCATTAGACACCCAGTCACTGTGCCAGGGACCGTTCCCGAGTAAATTTTCAAGACGGTTAAGGTGATTGCGGGCATTGTCCAGGTCGCCTCGGGCCAGCGAGCACTGAACCAGCAGCGCCAGACACTGTAGCTGCTGAGGCGGCTGGAAGCTGGAAAGCACCTCCATTCCGCAGCGAGCGGCTGCTTCTGCTTCATCCAGTCGCGCCCACGCCCAAAGTAGTTGAGCGCGAATACGCTGTAGGAACTCGTGCAGCGGGAGCTGTTCAAGATGCTGCTCGCGGATTAACACAAAGGCTTTTTCCTGGGTTTCCCAGGCCGCCTGCAGGAAACCCTGCGCCAGCAGAATTTCGCTTTGCTGGATGAGGCTCCAAAGCGCGTAGTGCCAGACATCGTGGCGGCGCGCCATCTGCTCGGTTTGCTGCATTACCGAGAGCGACTTAGTGAGATCGCCCTTGCAGTGCAGCACTTCGCCATGAACGGAGGTTGCCACTATGCGGCTGTAAAAATTGGCCAGGGGCAGCATTTCCAGCGCCACCATCGCCAGACGCTCGGCTTCTGCCGGGTCGCCAGCATTAATCGCCACCTGAGCGCGCAGGGCGTTGAATTCGCCGTGTAGCGTATCGTCGATGACTAAATCCATCTCCTGCTCGGCGCGAGCCAGCAGGGTATTTACTTCGCTGTAACGATGCTGGCTTTGCATCAGCCAGGCCTGGAGGAGCACCAGCTTCGGGTTCTCCAGCAGGCTTTCCCACGGCAGCGCCTTGAGCGATTCTTCCAGCAGCGTCAGCTCGCTGTGGTTAAACAGCGCCCAGGCGTGGCCCAGCAGAATATCGCGTAGCATATTGGCATCACCGGCCGCCAGCGCGTGGTGAATTGCCTCGCTCGGGAAGCCCTGAGCCATCCAGCTTTCTGCCGCCGCGCGGTGAATATCGGGCAGCTCAGCGGCCAGCTCCCACTGGCAGCGTTGACGCAGGAAACTGCCGAACAGCGGGTGGAAACAGAACCATTCTCCCGAATCATCCATGCGCTGCAGGAACAAGCCCTGGCGCTCGGTCTCTTCCAGGCGCATCTGGCCGTTTTCTTCGCCGGTGACCCGGACAATCAGCGCGTCGTTCATCGAGCGCAAAATAGAGCTGCGCAGCAGGAAGTTGCGGGTATCCGCGTCTACGTTATTCAGCACCTCATCTACCAGATAGTCCGACAGATGGCTGGCGTTGATGCCCGACAGGCGGCGCGCCGAATGCTGGGCGGGCGTGTTGCTCTGGCGTGCGGAAAGGGCGATAAGCTGGAGGGCGGTAACCCATCCGGCAACGTCATCGCACAGACGGCTGCTGTCGGCGTGCTCAATCGGGCTTGCCAGGCGGTTATCAAAGAACTGCTTGGCTTCCTGATGGGTAAAGGCGAGCTGCTGGCTGCCGATTTCCAGCAGCTGATCGCGCACCCGCAGGTTGGCAATACCAAGCTGGGGTAAATTGCGCGACAAAATAACCAGCGTCAGGTTTTCCGGCTGGTGGCGAATAAAGAAACGCATCGCTTCGTGGATAACCGGGTTGCTTATCAGGTGATAATCATCAATCACCAGATACAGCGGTTTATCCCATCCTGCCAGCTCGATAAACAGCTGGGAAAATAGCGACGAAAGGCTGGCGTACTGGCGTTTTTGCGCCATGATTTCGCTGCTGACACAGTGGCTGCCGGTGGCGTGCTGAACGGCGGCGATCAGGTAGCTGGCAAAGCGCTCTTGCTGGTTGTCCCCCTCATCCAGGGAGTACCAGCCCAGCTCTTTTTTCCCCGCCGCCCACTGTGAGACCAGGGTAGTTTTACCGTAACCTGCGGGGCTGGCGATCAGCGCCAGCCGGTAGTTGGCGGCAGTCGAAAGCTTCACCAACAGGCGGTCGCGAACCACAGTGTTTTCCAGCCGAACAGGGCGACTTAATTTGGATGGGATTAACATAGTTGATCACTTCACTGTGTATAAATTTCCCCGACATATTGCACGCAGCAGCGCCGTTTCGCGCGGCCGCGTAGACAATAAAGGAGGGAAAATGTTCAAGGATGCGATTTTTTTTACGCTTCGTAATTAATGCTTACGGATAAGGTCGACCAGAACGTTCTTTATTGCAAGATTGTTGAACTTTCCGTGCTCGGTAAGTTGCACCCTGTCACAGTTCCATTTTTTTCATGAATGCGATTGCTCACTCCTTGCTCCGGAACGAATGAAACCTGTTACATCGCGTCGGCGGGTGGCAGAGATCACATTTTTCGCTCATCCTCGCTACTCCTCCCCGCCTAATCCGCAGCGGGATGAGGAAGTCAACCAGGCTGCCCGGCACACTAACGGGTAATGATTTTCGAACATTACAGGACCGATTTCCTATGTCACAGCCGATCTTCAGTAAACAACAGTTTCAGGCCGCTCTGACGCGCCAGTGGCAGCGTTATGGGCTTCATGATGCCGGTGAAATAACCCGTAGCCAGTGGTGGCATGCGGTTAGCGGAGCGCTGGCCGAGCTTTTGGCTGCTTCTCCTGCCGCCAAACCCGCAGCTAAACAGCGCCATGTAAACTACATCTCTATGGAGTTTCTGATTGGCCGCCTGACGGGAAATAACCTGCTTAATTTGGGCTGGTTCTCTGAGGTAAGTGAGGTGCTTCAGGAGCACCAGATTAGCCTCACCGACCTGCTGGAAGAAGAGATTGACCCGGCGCTGGGTAACGGCGGACTGGGGCGGCTTGCAGCCTGTTTCCTGGATTCAATGGCGACGGTTGGGCAGTCGGCAATTGGCTATGGCCTTAACTATCAGTACGGCCTGTTCCGCCAGTCCTTCAAGGACGGCAAGCAGATGGAAGCCCCGGACGACTGGCTGCGCGGAAGCTATCCCTGGTTCCGCCATAATACCCAGCTTGACGTCCAGGTTGGCGTGGGAGGCAAAGTAGTGAAAGCCGGGAAAATTCAGCGCTGGGAGCCAGCCTTTATTTTTCACGGTGAAGCATGGGATCTGCCCGTGCTTGGCTACCGTAACGGCGTGGCTCAGCCGCTGCGCCTCTGGCAGGCCAAACACGCCCATCCGTTCGATCTGACTAAATTTAACGACGGCGAATTCCTGAAGGCCGAGCAGCAGGGCATTGATGCCGAAAAGCTGACTAAAGTGCTTTACCCGAACGACAACCATCTGAACGGCAAAAAGCTGCGCCTGATGCAGCAGTATTTCCAGTGCGCCTGTTCGGTGGCAGACATTCTTCGCCGTCATCATCTGGCGGGCCGCAAGCTTGCCGAGCTGCCGGATTACGAAGTTATCCAGTTGAACGACACGCACCCGACTATCGCTATCCCTGAGCTGCTGCGCGTGCTGATTGACGAGCATCAACTGAGCTGGGACGACGCCTGGGCAATCACCAGCAAAACTTTCGCCTACACCAACCACACTCTGATGCCGGAAGCGCTTGAGTGCTGGGATGAAAAGCTGGTTAAGGCGCTGTTGCCGCGGCATATGCAGATAATCACTGAAATCAATAAGCGGTTTAAAGTGCTGGTCGATAAAACCTGGCCGGGTGACGAAGCCGTTTGGGCGAAGCTTGCCGTGGTGCACAACAAACAGGTGCGCATGGCTAACCTTTGCGTAGTGGGCGGCTTCGCGGTGAACGGCGTTGCGGCGCTGCATTCTGAGCTGGTGGTAAAAGATCTGTTCCCTGAGTATCACCAGCTTTGGCCGAATAAATTCCACAACGTGACCAACGGCATTACGCCGCGCCGCTGGATCAAGCAGTGCAACCCGGCGCTGGCCGCGCTGTTCGACAAAACGCTGAAAAAAGAGTGGGCCAACAATCTCGACGTGCTGGAAGGGCTGGAAAAATACGCCGATGACGCCAAATTCCGCCAGACCTGGCGCGAGATTAAATACCAGAACAAAGTGAAGCTGGCCGCGTTCGTGAAGGCGCGAACCGGAATTGTGATTAGCCCGGACGCGCTGTTTGATGTGCAAATAAAACGCCTGCACGAGTACAAACGCCAGCACCTGAACCTGCTGCATATCCTGGCGCAGTACAAAGAAATCCGTGAAAACCCGAATGCAGACCGCGTGCCGCGCGTCTATTTGTTTGGGGCGAAAGCCGCGCCGGGCTACTACCTGGCTAAAAATATCATCTTCGCGATTAACAAAGTGGCCGAAGCGGTGAATAACGATCCGCTGGTTGGAGACAAGCTGAAGGTCGTGTTCCTGCCGGATTACTGCGTTTCAGCGGCGGAAGTGATGATCCCGGCGGCGGATATCTCAGAGCAGATTTCTACCGCAGGCAAAGAAGCCTCCGGTACCGGCAACATGAAGCTGGCGCTTAACGGCGCGTTAACGGTCGGCACGCTGGACGGCGCTAACGTTGAGATTGCCGAGAAGGTCGGCGACGAGAATATCTTTATCTTCGGCCATACGGTGGAGCAGGTTAAAGCGCTGAAAGCGAAAGGCTATGATCCGCTGAAATGGCGCAAGAAAGACAAGGTGCTGGATGCGGTGCTCAAAGAACTTGAGCAGGGTAAATACAGCGACGGCGATAAACACGCTTTCGATCAGATGCTGCACAGCATGGGTAAAGAAGGCGGCGACCCGTATCTGGTGATGGCGGACTTCAGCGCCTACGCCGAAGCGCAGAAGCTTGCCGACAAGCTCTATCTCGACCAGGAGGCCTGGACTCGTGCGGCGATTCTGAACAGCGCCCGCTGCGGAATGTTTAGCTCCGATCGCTCGATTCGCGATTACCAGCAACGTATCTGGCAGGCAAAACGCTAAGGGAGCGCCATGGAACGCAAACGCCTTGATAAAGCTGCTCTGGCGGCAGGAATTAGCCCGAACTACATCAACGCGCACGGTAAGCCGCAGGATATTCCTGAGGACACTAAAAGGCGTCTGCTGGAGGCGATGAACCGCACTGCGGCACCTGAATCCGGGCCTGGCCCGGTGGCAGGCGTTAAGGTCTTTACCGCCGGGCAGCGTATGCAGCTGGCGCTGGTGGGCGAAGGGGAATTTAGCTGGCATCTGACGACCGAAGACGGAGAGCAGCATCACGGCAGCGCGGTGGCCGGGAAGAACCTGGTGCTGCCCGCCAAACTCCCTGAAGGTTATCACGACCTGAGGGTGGAGCAGGGTGGCCGCCGCTGGGCCTGCCGGATTATCGTTGCGCCGCAGCGCTGTTATGAGCCGGATGCTTTATTGCAGGATAAAAAACTGTGGGGCGCCTGCGTGCAGCTCTACACTCTGCGCTCCGACGCAAACTGGGGAATTGGGGACTTTGGCGATTTAAAGCTCATGCTGGCAGATGTTGCGGCCCGTGGCGGATCGTTTATCGGCCTTAACCCTATCCATGCTTTATACCCGGCGAACCCGGAGAGCGCCAGCCCGTATAGCCCTTCATCTCGCCGCTGGCTGAACGTTATCTATATTGACGTTAACGCGGTTGAAGATTTTCAGAGCAGCAAAGAGGCGCAGGCGTGGTGGAAAAAAAGCTCGACTCAGCAGCAGCTTCGTGCGGCCAGGGACGCCGAGTGGGTAGATTATTCTGCCGTTACGGCGCTCAAGATTTCCGCTCTGCGCATGGCGTGGCAGCAGTTTTCTCAGCGGAAGGCTAAAGACCCGCAGGTTGCGGCGTTTAACCAGTTTGTTGCCGACGGCGGTGAAGGGCTGTTTTATCAGGCGGCTTATGACGCGCTGCATGCAAACCAGGTCAAGCAGGACGCAATGCGCTGGGGCTGGCCGGTTTGGCCGGAAGGCTATCGTGATGCCCACAGCGCCGAGGTTAAGTTGTTCTGCGATGAACATCGCGACGAGGTTAACTTCTGGCTTTGGCTGCAATATCTTGCCTGGCGTCAGTTTAAAGCCTGCTGGGACGAGAGCCAGGGCTATAACATGCCGATTGGCCTCTACCGCGATCTGGCGGTAGGCGTGGCGGAAGGCGGGTCTGAAACCTGGTGCGACCGTGAACTCTACTGCCTGAAAGCCTCCGTGGGCGCGCCGCCTGATATTCTCGGGCCGCTTGGGCAGAACTGGGGGCTGCCGCCGGTTGATCCTCATGTGATGGTGGCTCGTGCCTACCAGCCTTTCGTCGAATTGCTGCGTGCCAATATGACCCACTGCGGCGCGCTGCGCATAGATCACGTTATGTCTATGCTGCGGCTGTGGTGGATCCCTTACGGCGAAACGGCGGATAAAGGGGCTTACGTTCAGTATCCGGTAGACGACCTGCTTGCCATTCTGGCCCTTGAAAGCCAGCGGCACCGCTGCATGGTGATTGGCGAGGATTTGGGAACCGTGCCGGTGGAAATTGTCGGCAAGCTGCGCGACAGCGGGGTTTACTCGTACAAAGTGCTGTATTTCGAACATGACGGCGAGAAGCAGTTCCGCGCACCTGCCGCGTGGCTGAAACAGTCTATGGCGGTCGCAACGACTCACGACCTGCCTACCCTGCGGGGCTACTGGAACAGCGGCGATTTAACGCTCGGCAAAACGCTCGGGCTTTATCCCGATGAAGCCGTTCTGAAAGGACTGTATGAGGATCGCGAAAGGGCTAAACAGGGCCTGCTGGACAGCCTGCATAAGTACGGCTGCCTGCCGAAACGTGCAGGGCACAAAGCCAGCCTGATGACCATGACCGATACATTAAATCGCGGGATGCAGCGCTATATAGCCGACAGCAACAGCGCCTTACTTGGGCTACAGCCGGAAGACTGGCTGGATATGGCGGAACCGGTGAATATTCCGGGAACCAGCGATCAGTATAAAAACTGGCGTCGCAAGTTAACGCATTCGCTTGAGCAGATGTTTGGCGATGAGAGAGTGAATAAGCTGCTGAAGGATTTAGATAAACGGCGTAAGAAAATGTGATTTGACGACCCTCACCCTAACCCTCTCCCTGGAAAGGAGAGGGAACAGCATGGTGAAACCTACGAGAGCTCTTTCCTCCCTCACCCCTTTGGGGGGGAGGGCCGGGGTGAGGGGTTTATCTAATTAGTAATAAGAGTGCTCGCCGCGCTGGTGCTCGGTCAGGTCACGCACGCCTTTCAGCTCAGGGAACTCGTTCAGCAGCTGCTTCTCAATCCCTTCTTTCAGCGTTACGTCTACCATTGAACAGCCGTTACAGCCGCCGCCAAATTGCAGAATAGCGTAGCCTTCGTCGGTGATTTCCATCAGCGTTACGCGGCCGCCGTGGCCTGCCAGCTGTGGGTTAACGGTGGCCTGCAGCATATACTCAACGCGCTCCATCAGCGGCGCATCGTCGGAAACTTTACGCATCTTCGCGTTTGGCGCTTTCAGCGTCAGCTGGGAGCCAAGCTGGTCGGTGACGAAGTCAATTTCGGCATCTTCAAGATAAGGTGCGCTCAGCTCGTCCACATAAGCGGTTAACTGCTCAAACGGCAGGGCGGTATCGGTAGCTTCAACCGCATCCGGCGGACAATAGGACACACCACACTCCGCATTTGGGGTGCCAGGATTGATTACGAATACGCGGATTTGCGTCCCTTCTTCCTGATTTGCCAGCAGTTTGGCAAAGTGGGATTGTGCAGCATCGGAAATACGGATCATAACGATTGCTCAATAGTTGACTATTTTAGTCGGTTATAATACGCCCATCGTCGAGGGTCTACAAGGTTCGACACAGGCACCATACCTGGACAGTCGCCGCGCCCTGCCTCTTCAGCATGCGCGCTATCTCCGCAACAGTGCTACCCGTCGTCACGACATCATCCACAACAACGATATGGCGACCTGCCACCGGGATTTCAACCCTAAAGATGCCTTTCAAATTCTTCTTTCGCTGCCTGGCCGTCAGCCGGCTCTGCGCGGGTGATGAACGTATGCGTTTGATAGCAAAAGGCAAATGTTCTCGCCCCAGCCAATGTGCCAGCGGGGTGGCAATAAGTGCGCTTTGGTTATAGCCGCGCCGCCATGCCCGGGTGTGGTGCAGCGGCACGCTGAGGATGAGGTCCGGCAGGCTAATTTTGCCTTCGCGCCTGGCGGCCAGCACGCTCAGCAGTAAAAGCCGGGCCAGCGCCGGGGCGAGGGAAGGTGAACCGTTAAATTTTAGCTGGTGGATAAGCTTATTCAGCGGCGGAAGGTAATCTGTCACGAAGGTTAGCTTGTCCCACTCCGGCTGTTTTTGCAGGCAGCGCCCGCAGAGCAATTTTCCGCTTAATGCGGGCAGGCCGCAGCACGAGCAGCAGGGCGGAGGTTGTGGAAGCGAGCCGGTGCAGCGTGAGCAAATTCCCCACCCCGGGCACGCGAGCGGTAACTGGCATAGCCAACAGCGGCCAGGGATTGTTAGCATAGCGGCCTCCTTGCGGATTAAAACGAGAACGGTAACTGATGAGCGACCTGTGGTGGCAAACAAAAGGTGAAGGAAAAGACGATCTTGTGCTGTTGCACGGATGGGGACTGAATGCCGGAGTGTGGCATAACATTACGGCGGAACTCGGCTCGCATTTCCGGCTTCACCTTGTTGATTTGCCGGGCTACGGCAGGAGCAAAGGTTTTGGCTCGTTAACCCTGGAGCAAATGGCGGACATCGTGTTGGCTCAGGCGCCGGAGCGCGCTATCTGGCTGGGCTGGAGTCTGGGCGGGCTTGTGGCAAGCCAGATTTCGCTTTTACAGCCGGAGCGAGTGCGGGGTCTGGTGACGGTAGCTTCCTCTCCCTGCTTCACCGCCAGCGGCGACTGGCCGGGGATCAAGCCTGAGGTGCTGGCCGGTTTCCAGCAGCAGCTTAGCGAAGATTTTCAGCGCACGGTCGAACGCTTCCTCGCGCTGCAAACTATGGGTACGGAAACGGCTCGCCAGGACGCACGCCTGCTTAAATCGGTGGTGCTTGAGCAGCCGATGCCGGAGGTTGAAGTATTAAACGGCGGGTTGGAGATCCTGAGAACGACCGACCTGCGAGCCGCTCTGGCTCATTCAACCGTTCCACATTTACGCTTGTATGGTCGCCTGGACGGGCTGGTGCCGCGCAAAATCGTACCTTTGCTCGACGAACTTTGGCCGCAGTCTCGTTCGCAGATATTCGCTAAAGCGGCTCATGCGCCGTTTATCTCTCACCCGAATGAGTTTTGCCAGACGCTACTTGAGCTTAATCAACAGCTGGAGGAGTAACCTGTTCATCCGTGGCGAAAAAATCATTTTGTGCCAATACTCAATTATTCACCGTGCAAAGGGTGAATAATTAACCGTTACGGGGTGAATCCCGGTTGAAAAAAACAGATACCTACGGAGAGTGCTGGCTATGAAATTGATAACAGGCATCGTTACGACATTGTTGGTTAGTGCTGTTTCCTTTGGCGCTTTTGCGGCTAAAGAACTTGAAAAAGATAAAGTTGCAGGCATGAAGTTAACTAAAATCGGCACTATCGTGACGGATAAAACCTCCGCGCCGATGGACGCAAGAAGAGATCTAACCAAAAAGGCCGATAAGCTGGGCGGGGACTACTTTGTCGTGACCAGCGCTGAGAAATACACCAAAAACGTGCATGCCACTGCGGACGTGTACAAAATAGCGAAGTAACACACTCAGGAATGAAGCAAGGCGGGGATGACCCGCCTTTTTTTATCTAGCGTAAGGCCCAAAGCTCCCGCACGCATTTCTTTCCTTCCGGGCAACTTTTGCAGCTCCCCGTCAGGCAGCTACTCGGGTCTTCGCTGATGCGCATCGCTTTGCCCATGGCTTCAAGTCGCCCCAGCATGGCGGTAACCATTGGCAGGGGCGTAGCGAGCTGCTGGCTTATCTGCGAGGCTTCCAGGCGGCCCTGGAGCGCCAACGCGTTGCGGATATCAATCAGGCTCGCCATGATTCGCTCCTTAATGGCAGTCGCCCGCGCTGCTCTGGCAGCAGGTGGACGGCGTTTTTCTGGTTGCCAACAGCGACACGTCAACCCGGCTGCGGGCGCGGCGCAGGCCGCCAAGCAGCAGCACGTTGAAAAGCACCACCGCAAGAATACAGACCAGGCTAAACCGAGGATGGGCGCTGAAGGTGACGCTCTGGTAGTACAGCGTGGAGAGCGAATAGGCGATGTTCAGCCCCCAAAGCACCGAGAAGGTCATCCAGCCGCGGCTGGACTCACGGGCAATCGCACCCATTACGGAGATGCACGGGATATAGAGCAGGACGAAGATAAGGTAGCTGTAGGCCGCGGCTTCGCTGCCAAACTTGCTGCTCATCACGCCCATCGGGCCGGAGGACATCTCCCCGTCGCCTTTGCTGGCCTCTATCGGGTTTGCCAGCACGCTGAGGCTGAAGGTATTTTTCAGGCTCTGCCAGGTTTCATCGGCGGCGGCACCGAGTTCGTCAACCAGATTAAAGCTGGCCGCGTCGAACTCTTCGTTATGAATATCTTCGGCGGTGTAAAGGGTGTTCAGGGTACCGACCACAACTTCTTTTGCCATCGCGCCGGTAAACAACCCAACGGTAGCCTGCCAGTTGTCTTCATGCACGCCGATCGGTTTCAACAGCGGTGTTAACACACGGCTGACGGATGCCAGAGCCGAGTCGTTGATGTTATCTACCGCTTTGCCGCTGAACGAGAAGCTGTTCAACGCGCCGATGAAAATACTGACGATGACAATCACTTTACCGGCACGCAGTACAAAGCCTTTCAGACGTTGCCAGGTTTGCAGCAGCAGGCTCTTAAGGTGCGGAACGTGATAAACCGGTAGCTCCATAACAAAAGGCGTCGCCTCGCCGCGCATGATGGTGTGTTTCAGCATCAGGCCGGTGAGAATCGCCATCACGATGCCGAGAATATAAAGGGAGAACACAATCAGCGCGCCCTGCTGGCCGAAGAAGGCAGCGGCAAATACCGCGAAAATTGCCAGCCGAGCGCCGCAGGACATAAACGGTGCCATCATAATGGTCATCAGGCGTTCGCGTGGGGCATCCAGAGTTCGTGCGCCCATAACCGAAGGCACGTTACAGCCGAAGCCAACGATTAGCGGCACGAATGATTTGCCCGGCAGACCGAGAGACTGCATCAGGCGGTCCATCACAAATGCGGCGCGAGCCATGTAGCCGGAGTCCTCCAGGAAGGAGAGGAACAGATACATCATGCCGATTTGCGGCACCAGCGGCAGCACGGTGTTGATCCCGCCGCCCACGCCCTGAGCCAGGAAGACGGTGAGCCAGTTCGGGAAATGCAGCGTGTACCCCAGCCACTGAATGCCGTGGATAAAGATAGCGACCGAGCCTGCGTCAAATATTGGCTGTAGCGCGCCGCCGATATTAATCGCCAGCAGGAACATCAGATACATCACCAGCATAAATACCGGCAGGCCGAGATAGCGGTTGAGGATGACTTTGTCCATCGCTACGGTCAGGCGATTTGGCTCCGCCGTCAGGCTGTTGCTGACCGCCTCGCATACCGAAGCAATGCTCTGATAACGCGCATCGGCAATCAGCAGGGCCGGATCTTCAATCGTCTCCGCCAGATGGGCGCGAGCAATTTCCAGCTTGTCGGAAGCGTTGCCAGCGTAAGCCTGGCTGTAGATATCGCCTTCCAACATTTGAAGCGCCAGCCAGCGGCGCTGTTTGGCGGGCATCTCCTGCGGCATGTCTGCGGCAAGGCTGTCTGCCTGCTGCAACAAGACCTGCGGATAATGCACCAGGTCACTTTGTTGGTTGGGCTGTTTGCGGTCGATGGCGAGCTTCAGGCTTTCGATGCCGCGACCGCGGGTTGAGACCAGCGGCACGACCGGGCAGCCCAGGCGAGCGGCGAGGGCATCGATATCAATACGGATGGCCTGCTTCTCGGCGATGTCGAGCATGTTAAGCGCGACCACGCACGGAATGCCCAGCTCCAGCAGTTGCAGGGTGAGGTACAGGTTGCGCTCAAGGTTGGAAGCATCAACCACGTTTACCAGCAAGTCTGCATCGCCGCTGAGGATGTAGTGGCAGGCGATTTGCTCATCAAGAGAAGTCTGGGACGAAATAGTGGTGAGTGAATAGGTGCCGGGTAAATCAACCAGCGTCACCTGATGCTCAAGGGTGGAAAACTGACCTTCTTTACGTTCTACGGTCACACCAGCCCAGTTGCCCACGCGCTGGCGGGCACCCGTCAGCTGATTGAAGAGCGTGGTTTTCCCCGAGTTGGGATTACCGATTAAACCAATGGTTAAGTTTTTCATTTTATTCGTGGACTTCGTTGAGTTTGCAACAAGCGCGAGCGCTCACCTGCCGTTAGAAAACGGCTTCGACATTAACCAGCGCGAGATCTTTCTTGCGCAGCACCAGGCTAACGCGGCGAGTTTCGATATGAATGGGGTCGCCGAGTGGGGCTACGCGTACCACGTTAAACGAGGAACCCGGAAGCATGCCGAGGGACAATAATTTCTGGCGATAAGCCGGACTGATTTCGCGGGCGAAGCCGGTAATTTTCCACGCGCTATTCGGTAAGAATTGCATAGGACCTACTTAGAGCTGGGCTCTGCATTGACTCTGGCTGAATTCTCGTTTCAATGGCGATGTATTCGTACGATGAATGCCAATTAAACTGTCGGAAGAAAGAGAAGAAATAACGTTCAATGCAATGATAATGAGAATGGTTACCGCCCACAATATTTATTTTTGAGGCCGGATTTAACGAATTTAATTATTTTTTTCTGGTGATTAGAGAGGGGGCGTAATGCATTGATGATGGGGGTTATCTGTAACTATTTGAATAGTTACAATTTATTTTTAATTTGTGGCGTTAAATTATTATTGCGATGTTATTCAGGTATCGCTGATGTTACGAAGGTGATAATTGCTGGTTTCCGCGTTGAGTATTTATTGAGAATTGATTTAGATCAAGCCAGGCTTATTTTTTTCGTTTTTACACCGCAAATGAAAATAACTCCTCTCCCTTTGCAGGAAGAGGAGCATGATTTAACGCTTCTTGCCCATTGCTGCCGCCAGCGCATCCATCATTGCGCTGTTGCCGCCGCTGGCGTTGTCACGCCCGCGCGGTTTCGGCTGTGCCGCAGGGCGACCTTTCTGCTCGCGGGGGGGGCTGTTACTGCTGCTGCGACGGCTACCGCTTTCGCCCGGCTGCTCGTCAAGGCGCATGGTTAAAGCGATGCGTTTACGTTGCAAATCGACTTCCAGCACTTTGACCTTCACGATATCGCCTGCTTTCACCACTTTATGCGGGTCGTCGATAAACTTGTCGGACAGGGACGAGATATGCACCAGCCCGTCCTGATGAACGCCGATATCCACGAAAGCACCAAAGTTAGTGACGTTGGTCACCGCACCTTCCAGCACCATGCCCGGCGTCAGGTCGTTCATGGTTTCAACGCCTTCAGCAAACTGCGCGGTTTTAAACTCAGGGCGTGGATCGCGGCCCGGTTTTTCCAGCTCTTTGATGATGTCGGTGACGGTTGGCACCCCGAAACGCTCATCGGTGAACTGGCTGGCCTTCAGGTCGCGCAGCCCGTTGCTGTTGCCCATCAGGTCGGCAAGCGCCTGCTGGGTTGCAGCCAGAATACGCTCGACCACCGGGTAGGCTTCCGGGTGGACGGTAGAAGCATCAAGCGGGTTGTCGCCGTGGTTAATACGCAGGAAGCCCGCACATTGCTCGAAGGCTTTTGGCCCCAGACGGCTAACTTTCAGCAACTGCTGGCGGTTCTGGAAGCGGCCGTTTTCATCACGCCAGCTCACGATATTCTGCGCCATCATGCGCGTTAGTCCCGCAACGCGGGTCAGCAGCGGAACGGAGGCGGTATTCAGGTCTACGCCAACGGCGTTTACGCAGTCTTCCACCACCGCATCCAGCTTCTTCGCCAGCTGCGTTTGGCTCACGTCGTGCTGGTACTGGCCAACGCCGATTGATTTCGGATCGATTTTCACCAGCTCTGCCAGCGGGTCCTGCAGGCGGCGGGCGATGGAAACAGCGCCGCGAATAGACACATCCAGGTCCGGGAATTCCAGCGCGGCCAGCTCTGAAGCCGAGTAGACGGAAGCTCCAGCTTCGCTGACGATAACTTTCTGCGCCGTGACCTTCGGGAACTGTTTTTGCACGTCGAGGAAGAAACGTTCTGTCTCGCGGGAAGCGGTGCCGTTGCCGATGGCGACCAGCTCGACGTTGTGCTTTTCGCACAGTGCCGCAACGGCGACAGCCGCTTTGGCCGCCTGGCCGGTATGGGGGTAAATCGTGTCGGTCGCGACCAGTTTGCCGGTGGCGTCAACTACCGCCACCTTCACGCCGGTACGCAGGCCAGGGTCGAGGCCCATTGTGGCGCGCAGCCCGGCCGGAGCGGCCATCAGCAGATCGTGAAGGTTACGGGCAAAGACGTTAATCGCTTCGTCTTCCGCACGTTCGCGCACGCTGCCCATCAGCTCGGTTTCCAGATGCATCAGCACCTTAATGCGCCACGTCCAGCTGACAACCGCTTTACGCCAGACGTCTGCCGCCGCGTTATTCAGGCGCAGACCGAGATGGTTGATGATCAACTGCTCGCAGTAGCTTTCGCGCGGCGGCTCATCAAACTGCGGGTCGGCGTTGAGCGACAGCTGTAAAATACCTTCGTTGCGGCCACGGAACATCGCCAGCGCGCGGTGCGAGGGTGCGGTGGAAATCGGTTCATGGTGGTCGAAGTAGTCGCGGAATTTAGCGCCTTCTTCCTCTTTACCGCTGACAACAACGGAAACCAGATGGGCATTTTTCCACAAATAGTCACGCACTTTGGCCAGCAGCCCAGCGTCTTCCGCGAAGCGCTCCATAAGGATATAGCGTGCGCCATCCAGCGCGGCTTTGACGTCGGCAACACCTTTATCGGCATCAACGAAGCGGGCTGCTTCCTGTTCCGGCTCGTGGGAAGGCTCGTTCCACAGCAAGTCGGCCAGCGGCTCAAGGCCCGCTTCAATGGCGATTTGCCCGCGGGTGCGGCGTTTCGGTTTATACGGCAGGTAGAGGTCTTCAAGCTCGGTTTTGCTTAAAGTCCCGTTAATCGCCCCTGCAAGCTCGTCGCTCAGTTTGCCCTGGTCGGCAATCGACTTGAGGATGGTCTGGCGGCGCTCTTCAAGTTCACGCAGGTAACTAAGACGAGTTTCCAGTTGACGCAGTTGCGTGTCATCCAGACCGCCGGTGACTTCCTTACGATAACGTGCGATAAACGGCACGGTATTCCCTTCATCCAGCAGGCGAACGGCGGCTTCTACCTGTTCGTTTCTGGCGTGAAGCTCACCCGCAATAATGCGGCAAAGCGAATCATTCATCATGGCTTTTCATCTGTGTAATACGGAAAATTCAGCAAACAGTTATACGGATAGGGGCGTAAAATTGCCAGCCGCCGACCGACGAATATCGGGTTTCGGACTGTTCTGCCGCTCGTTATTCTGGCTTAGGGTACTCAATTTCATTGACGTACCACTGCGTCTCCCCGGACGGGGTTTGCACCACGGCCTGGTCGCCGACTTCTTTCTTTAGCAGGGCGCGGGCCATCGGTGAATCGATAGAAATGTAATCCTTGCGGCCAAAAATCTCGTCGTAACCGACGATGCGAAAGCGCAGCAGGTTGCCGTCGTCGTTTTCAATTTCGACCCAGGCACCAAAGAAGACTTTGCCTTCCTGCTGCGGCGAGTAATCGACGATTTTCAGCCGCTCAAGGGATTTGGTGATATAGCGAACCCGACGGTCTATCTCGCGGAGCCGCTTTTTATTGTACTGGTAGTCGGCGTTTTCACTGCGGTCGCCGAGGCTTGCCGCCCAGGTGACTTTTTTGGTCACTTCGGGGCGCTCTTCACGCCACAGATAATCCAGCTCTTTTTTGAGCTTTTCGTAGCCTTCACGGGTGATTAACGGCGTTTTCATTTTTCTGCCCTGCTGCCTGTAAAATCAGAGTGTGATTTAAACCGATGCTCAATGAGGAATGCAACCGCCGTAATTTGGGAAGCAAGTCACCAAATTTTGATTTAAAACGTTGATAACCGACTGTTTAATATGCTTTGTAACAATTTCGACTAGAATGTATACCAGAATTGACTGGTTGTATTAACGCAGTTTTTTAAGAATAGACACTCAACTGTTCGAGCCTTTGGGAGTACTTACGATGCAAGAGAACTATAAAATTCTGGTCGTCGATGACGACATGCGCCTGCGCGCGCTGTTAGAGCGTTATCTCACCGAGCAGGGCTTCCAGGTTCGCAGCGTCGCCAACGCCGAACAAATGGATCGCCTGCTGACCCGCGAATCCTTCCACCTGATGGTGCTGGACCTGATGTTGCCGGGCGAAGATGGCCTTTCTATCTGCCGCCGTCTGCGCAGCCAGAGCAACCCGATGCCGATTATCATGGTGACCGCCAAGGGCGAAGAAGTCGACCGCATCGTTGGCCTGGAAATTGGGGCGGATGACTATATTCCTAAGCCGTTTAACCCACGTGAACTGCTGGCTCGTATTCGTGCCGTGCTGCGCCGTCAGGCCAATGAACTGCCGGGCGCACCTTCTCAGGAAGAAGCGGTTATTGCGTTCGGTAAATTCAAGCTGAACCTCGGTACTCGCGAAATGTTCCGCGAAGACGAGCCTATGCCGCTGACCAGCGGTGAGTTTGCGGTGCTGAAAGCACTGGTGAGCCACCCGCGTGAGCCGCTTTCCCGCGATAAGTTAATGAACCTTGCGCGCGGTCGTGAATACTCCGCGATGGAACGCTCCATCGACGTACAAATCTCCCGCCTGCGCCGCATGGTGGAAGAGGACCCGGCGCATCCGCGTTATATCCAGACCGTTTGGGGTCTTGGCTACGTCTTCGTCCCGGACGGCGCTAAGGCATGAGGCGAGTCCGCTTCTCACCCAGAAGCTCGTTTGCCCGTACGCTGTTGCTGATCGTCACCTTGCTGTTCGTCAGCCTGGTGACGACCTATCTTGTGGTCCTGAACTTCGCGATTTTGCCGAGCCTGCAGCAGTTTAATAAGGTGTTGGCGTACGAAGTCAGGATGCTGATGACCGACAAACTGCAGCTTGAAGACGGCACCCAGCTTGTGGTGCCGCCTGCATTTCGTCGTGAGATTTACCGCGAGCTGGGGATTTCGCTTTACTCTAACGAGGCGGCGGAAGATGCAGGCCTGCGCTGGGCGCAGCATTATGAGTTTCTCAGCCAGCAGATGGCGCAGCAGCTTGGCGGCCCGACGGAAGTACGCGTTGAGGTTAACAAAAGCTCGCCGGTCGTCTGGCTGAAAACCTGGCTGTCGCCAAATATCTGGGTGCGGGTGCCGCTTACCGAAATCCATCAGGGTGATTTCTCCCCGCTGTTCCGCTATACGCTGGCGATTATGCTGCTGGCAATCGGCGGGGCCTGGCTATTTATCCGAATACAGAACCGACCGCTGGTCGACCTGGAGCACGCAGCGCTGCAGGTCGGTAAAGGCATAATTCCGCCGCCGCTGCGTGAATACGGGGCTTCGGAAGTGAGGTCGGTAACCAGGGCGTTTAACCACATGGCCGCGGGCGTTAAGCAGCTTGCCGATGACCGCACGTTGCTGATGGCGGGCGTGAGCCATGACCTGCGTACGCCGCTGACGCGTATTCGCCTGGCGACGGAAATGATGGGCCAGGAAGATGGCTATCTGGCGGAGTCGATAAATAAAGATATCGAAGAGTGTAATGCGATTATCGAGCAGTTTATCGACTACCTGCGCACCGGGCAGGAAATGCCGCTGGAAATGGCCGATCTTAACAGCGTGCTGGGCGAAGTGATCGCCGCCGAGAGTGGCTATGAGCGCGAAATTGATACCGACCTGATGGACGGGGAAATTCGCCTTAATATTCACCCGCTTTCAATTAAGCGCGCGGTGGCGAATATGGTGGTTAACGCCGCCCGCTACGGTAACGGTTGGATCAAGGTTAGCAGCGGCAGCGAGCTAAATCGCGCCTGGTTCCAGGTTGAGGATGATGGCCCGGGCATTGAGCCGGATCAGCTCCAGCATCTGTTCCAGCCGTTTGTGCGCGGCGACAGCGCCCGCAGTACCAGCGGCACCGGGCTTGGCTTAGCCATCGTACAGCGGATTATCGATAACCATAACGGGATGTTGGACTTAGGGAAAAGCGAGCGGGGTGGGCTGCGTATTCGTGCTTATTTACCGCTGCCAATAGTCCGCGTGGTGGCTCATCGCGAAAGTTAATCGCCAGGCTAAATAAAAAACGAACCCCGAAGGGTTCGTTTTTTTTCGCCTGTATCAGCTAATTAAAGCTTAGGACCGGCCGCAACCAGCGCCGCCCCGGCAGGGGTATCGGTGTATTTCTCGAAGTTTTCTACAAACAGTTTCGCCAGCTGCTCCGCTTTTTCCTGCCACTGTTCCGGGGAGCCGTAGGTATTACGCGGGTCCAGAATATGGCTGTCCACGCCGGCTAGCGAGGTCGGGATAGCCAGGTTAAACATCGGCAGGGTGAAGGTTTCGGCATCATCCAGCGAGCCATCGAGGATAGCGTCGATGATGGCGCGGGTATCTTTAATTGAGATACGTTTGCCGGTGCCGTTCCAGCCGGTGTTGACCAGGTAAGCCTGCGCGCCAGCGGCCTGCATGCGTTTAACCAGCACTTCGGCATATTGTGTTGGGTGCAGCGACAGGAAGGCTGCGCCGAAGCATGCGGAGAAGGTTGGTGTCGGCTCGGTAACGCCGCGCTCGGTGCCCGCGAGCTTGGCGGTAAAGCCGGACAGGAAATGATACTGGGTCTGGTTTGCCGTCAGGCGTGAGACCGGAGGCAGTACGCCGAATGCATCCGCCGTCAGGAAGATAACCTTGGTCGCGTGACCCGCTTTCGAAACCGGCTTAACGATATTGTCGATGTGGTAAATCGGGTAAGAGACGCGGGTGTTCTCCGTTTTGGATGCGTCATCAAAATCGATCGTACCATCTGCCCGAACGGTGACGTTTTCCAACAGCGCGTCGCGGCGGATAGCGTGGTAGATATCCGGCTCGGCCTCTTCCGACAGGCGAATGGTTTTGGCGTAACAGCCACCTTCGAAATTGAATACGCCGTCATCGTCCCAGCCGTGCTCATCATCGCCAATCAGGCGGCGTTTCGGGTCGGTAGAAAGGGTGGTTTTACCGGTGCCGGAGAGGCCGAAGAACACGGCCACATCGCCTTTCTCGCCAACGTTTGCCGAGCAGTGCATTGAGGCAATACCTTTCAACGGCAGCAGGTAGTTCATAATAGAGAACATCCCTTTTTTCATTTCGCCGCCGTACCAGGTGCCGCCGATAAGCTGCATGCGTTCAGTAAGGTTAAACGCCACAAAGTTTTCGGAGTTCAGGCCCTGCTCTTTCCAGTTTGGGTTGGTGCATTTTGCGCCGTTCATCACCACAAAATCCGGCTCGAACGTTGCCAGTTCTTCGTCGGTCGGGCGAATGAACATATTTTTAACGAAATGAGCCTGCCAGGCGACTTCGGTAATAAACCTGACCGAGAGGCGCGTGTCGGCGTTGGCGCCGCAGAATGCATCGAGAATAAACAGGCGTTTGCCGGAAAGCTGCCCGGTGACGAGGCCTTTCAACTGATGCCAGGTCTCTTCAGAAAGGGGTTTGTTATCGTTTTTGCCTTTGCCGTTATCGGCCCACCAGAGCGTGTCGCGGGTGGTGTCATCGCGAACGATGTATTTATCTTTCGGCGAGCGGCCGGTGAAGATCCCGGTATCGACGGCAACTGCGCCTAAATTTGTCACTACGCCACGCTCGTAACCTTCCAGTTTGGGGTCGAGCTCTTCGCGGTAGAGGGTGTCATAATCGGGGTTGTGGATGACTTCGCTAACATCATTAATGCCATAAGCCTTGAGATCTTGCGGGGTTATGCCTTTAACTCGCATTTCACTGCTCCTTAGCCAATTTATAGTGCCCAATATTGTAGAATTGTTTAGGGGTTGTTAACCGCGACCATCATCATAGATTTGGGGATCCGCCAAAAAATTGATATTTCGAATCAATAAATAAGATTAATTGCAGGCTGAAACGGTTATGCCTTGCTGTCGTTTTATTGTTCTAATATTTAATTGTATTTAAAAGTATTTAATTGATGTTTGTATTCAAAGTGAATATTAATTTAATATTCTATTTGTTAATAGCGCTGGGCGATTGCTTTTTGTTTATTTTGGGAGGTGGGTAGAGAAACTTAATAATTATAATGAATATTTGTTGTTATTGCGTTTTTTTTGATGATTATTGCATCATGTTTAAATGGAAATTCATTATTTATCAGTGTGTTGGGTTGTTTTTTTATTTTTTATTTTTCTGCGATATATTTTTAATGAGCGTTTTTTTATAGTTAGGAATTAATGGCCGGGCTAGATTTCGCCTTCCATTATAAACTCCCTGAAACGTCGCTCTCCGAACATCGTCGCCGGTCTGTAAGATATCATATTTCCCATACGGATGAAGTGCTTACTGCTATAAATAATGACCCATGGAGGGCCGTACTTTCATAAGGACTTAGTGAAGGTTAGCGCAGTGAACAAGCATACAGAAATCCCCATTCCGTTTTATCTTAAATCCTTTGCCTGGCTGCAGATCGGTGTACAGATTTTGTTTCCTCTCGCCTGTACGCTGGCACCCGCATCGGCCGGAGCTGCAGCTCAAAAATCAATTGTTTCTCAAGCAGCTACGGAATTATATATTCTGCAACCGGGTGAGAATGCGGCATCCGTTGCCAGAAAATATAATATGAGCCTGGCGTCATTACGTGCAATGAATCAGTCGCAGGTTTTTGCTAAGGGATTTAACAACGTTAAGTCCGGCGACACCCTCGTCGTTCCTCTTGCGCCGCTTCCGGCAGATAAGTGGCGTTCGGATGAGAGTGCCTCTGCGGAGAAAGAGGCTCAGGTACAAAAGTGGGCCTCTTTGGCGAGCCGTACCGGGGCTTTTTTATCGGCAAATCCTAACGGTGATGCCGCGAGTTCAATGGCGCGCGGTATGGCAACAGGCGAGGCCAGCAGCCATCTCCAGCAATGGCTTAGCCAATTTGGTACCGCTCGCGTACAGCTTAATGCCGACAAAAACTTCTCGCTCGAAAACTCCCAGCTCGACCTTTTGATTCCCTGGTATGAACAGGAAAACAAACTGCTTTTTGCCCAGGGTAGCCTGCATGAGACGGACGACAGGCTGCAATCGAATTTAGGGGCAGGCCTGCGCTGGTTTAACGATGGCTATATGCTGGGGGGTAACACCTTCCTCGACTATGACTGGTCGCGGGCGCATGCGCGCCTTGGCCTGGGGGGGGAGTACTGGCGAGATTTCTTAAAGCTCAGCGCCAACAGCTATCTGCGTTTAACCGGCTGGAAGAATTCCAAAGATATCGAAGATTACGAAGAACGCCCGGCAAACGGATGGGATCTTCGCGCAGAAGGCTGGTTGCCAGCTTTACCACAGCTGGGCGGGAAATTGACGTATGAGCAATATTACGGCAAAGAAGTTGCGCTCTTTGGCAAAGATAATCGCCAGAGCGACCCCTATGCTCTCACGGCCGGGCTGAGCTATACGCCGGTTCCGCTCGTCACTTTCAATGTAGATCAGCGGCAGGGTAAAGCGGGTGAAAAGGCGACGCAGTTTGGCGTACAGCTAAATTATCAGTTCGGAATGCCGTGGCAGCAGCAAATCAGTCCGGATGCCGTTGGCAGCATGCGTAGCCTGGCGGGCAGCCGCTACGATCTGGTCGATCGCAATAACAATATCGTGCTGGAGTACCGCAAAAAAGAGGTTATCCGCTTACAAACTGCGGATCTTCTGGCGGGCTATGCGGGTGAGCAGAAGTCGCTAAATGTCTCGGTTAACGCGAAGAACGGGCTGGACAGGATCGAGTGGGCTGCGCCTTCGCTGCTCTCGGCCGGTGGGCAAATTCTCAGGGAAAGCGAAGCCAGCTACAGCGTTATCCTGCCGGGCTGGCAGCCGG
Source organism: Cedecea davisae DSM 4568 (assembly GCF_000412335.2). Lineage (GTDB taxonomy): Bacteria > Pseudomonadota > Gammaproteobacteria > Enterobacterales > Enterobacteriaceae > Cedecea > Cedecea davisae. Next base: position 4,328,840 of record NZ_KE161030.1, on the reverse strand, counting down.
GTGAGAGCGGCGTGAACACCTACACTGTCTCCGGGATAGCTTTTGATATAAAAGGCAATGCTTCAGAGCGTGCCGAGACCCAGGTCACGGTGACCCAGGCGGCGATCAGCTTAAACAGCAGTTCGCTAACGCCAACGGATGCGACGCTGACCGCCAACGGAACGGCGCAGCAGGTGTTTGTCCTGAAGGTAAGCGATAAGGACGGAAACCCCGTTGACATCGCTGCCGATGAAATAACGGTGAAAACTCAGGCACAACAGACCCGGAGTCCTCAGAAGGCCGGGATTAAGCCGCAGGATAGCGTTGGCCACTCACTGACGGCCTTCACCCGCCGCGCAGCAGGAGAATATGTTGCTACGCTCACCGCCGGGACTATGGCGGAAACGTTCACCATGACCCCCGTGGTGCGCAACATGAGCCTGGCTGCGGCCAGTGTGGCGATTAGCGCGGATAGCACAACTGCCCATGTCGGGGAACTATCCGTCGTGCATGACAACGCTAAAGCTGACGGTAAAGACCAGAATCAGCTCAGCGTTGTGGTCATTGATGGAGAAGGCAATAAAGTCCCGTCTCAAATCGTTAATTTAGCGGCCAGCGATGGGGCGATTATTGCTAAAAGCGTAACTACCGACAGCAAAGGCGAGGCTGCGGTATCGCTGACCCATGTCCGCTCCGGTGAAGTGACGGTAACGGCAGGGTTCGAGGGCAGTGAAAGTAAAACGGCAAAGGTTGTGTTTGTTGCTGATGAGGGAAGCGCGCAGATCGCCAGCGGCAATCTGGCGGTAACGCCGGAGATTTCATCTGCCAACGGCAAAGCGGAAAAAACGGTAAGCGTGTTGGTGACCGATGCAAAAAACAACCCGGTGCCCAATGTTACCGTCGCGCTGAGCGCCAGCAATAACGCAAAGCTGAAAGACGCTTCGCTGAAAACAAATGCGCAGGGAGAGGCCACAACAAGCTTAACCAGCCTGACTGCCGGTGTTTCTCAGGTGACGGTGAAGGTGAACAAACACAGCGTTACGAAAGACACGATGTTTACCGGTAATAGCGATAAGGCCTCGGTGGTTCAGGTGACTCCGGCCAACCCTCCATATACGGCGGATGGAACATCGGCCGTGACCTTTAGCGCATTGATTAATGACGATAACGGTAATCCACTGCCGAATATCGCGGTGGACTGGAAGTCCGACAGGGACAGCAATGAAGTTAAATTTAGCGCCCTGCAAACCGTAACTGACGATAAAGGGATTGCCAAAACTGACGTTACCAGCACGCGCGCCTACCCGGTTTCCATCACGGCCTTCACCAATGCCTCATCAAAAACGGCGGACCCCATTACCTTCGTTGCCGACAGCACTAAGGGCCTGATTGCCCGCCTGGTAAGCGATAAGCCTGCGATTGTTGCGGATGGTAAAGATAGCGCCACTATTACGGCCAAAATTGCCGATTCGCTGGGGAATCCGCTGCCAAATATCCCGGTCGCGTTGTCGGCCAATGGCGGTGCCACGCTAACGCCGCTTGCGCCGCAGACCGATCAAAACGGGCTCATCAAAGCCACGCTGGTCACCAAAAAATCGGGCAGTATTTTGGTTACGGCCGGTCTGGCAAATGGGCAAAAAGAGACGCTGTCCGTTGAAGCCTCGGCCGATACCAGCAGCTGGAAGATTATCAGCGTGAAGCCAGATACCACTAGCTTTGTGGCCGGTGACGCCAAAGGCGTGACCTACAGCGCGACGGTGACGGACGGATTTGGCAACAAACTTTCTGACGTGGTGGTTTCCTGGCAGTTGAAAGGGGCATCAGAGAGTTTTGAACCTACTTCACGGACAAACTCGGAAGGGGTTGCGGCCACCACGGTGAAAAGTAATACCGCCGGTACGTTGATGATGGAAGCCTGGCTTGATATGGGAAATAACCTTCAGGCTGGGCCTGTGGAAGTCAAAGCTGCGGCCATAGATTTAGCACATTCTTCATTTACCGCAGATAAAACAACGATTGGCGCGGATGGTAAAGAGAAGTCGAGCCTGACGGTGGTGCTGAAGGACAGCTACGACAACGCTATTGTGGGCAAAACGGTAACGCTGGGCGGCGGCTCTGCGCTCTCTGGATTTAACCTGTCTAAAGTGGTTGATAATAAAGATGGGTCCTATACCTCGGAGGCAACTTCAACCGCGAAAGGTAAAGTGACGCTGAGCGCCAGCTCAGAGGGCAAAAAAATTGGGTCGCCAATCGACGTAGTCGTCGGCGCTGTAACCCTTGATCTGCGCTTCGACAATGCCCAACAGCAGGCGGTCTATACCCGAAACTTCACCCAGTCGCAGGCCGTGCGCGGTATGCCCGGCGGTTTAACGCAGCAGTGGTCAAGCTCGGCCCCCGAAGTAGCCTCCGTCGACGGCCAGACAGGGAAGGTTACGCTGCTGAAATCCGGCGAAGCGAATATTATCGTGACCACTCCCGGCAACGCACAATATAACCCGGCGATGGCGAGCTATAGTCTGGCCGTAGAGAAAGCGCATCCGCAGCTCAGCGCGAAAAATGGCAGCCTGATAACCGCTGAATGGGCCGACGGAGGGAGCTATAAGGTTTTAGCCCAGTTCGGTAATAGCGATGCCGCCACTGTCCTCACTCCACGCTACGTCAGCAAGAACACCGGCGTGGTAACCGTTGACGGCAGCGGGGTATTAAAGGCGGTAAAACCGGGTGAAACGACAATTACGTTCGACGTGTTGGAAACAGAGCAATTCTACGGTGAGTCGGTGGATGTAAGTTATGTGCTTAAAAAGGCATCTATCAATATTGGGTTTAGTAAATCGGAGGTGAAAACGACGGATGAACAGTCATTTGCGCTTCAGCAGCCCGGCAGGACTATACCGTCCGATGCAAAAACTATCTGGGAGTCCAGCGATAGCAATGTGGTGCGCCTGTCTGAGTCCGGCTCGGTACAGGGAAATGTGGGTAAAGGTAAGTCCCGGCTGACGCTGAATATCGTCGCTAACGATTATTATAACGCCAGCACCGCCTACTATGACGTGCTCATTTACAGTAAGCCTACCATTAGTATGGGCAGCATAAGCTATACCAGTAAGGGGTCATCAAGCAGTTCAGGTGACTGGAAGCCGCTGTATACCGGCGATATTTTCTCAGTAACCTGGAGTGCCGATACCGCTAATGAATATACGGCTCCGGCCAGCGTCGATGTGATATTAAAAACCAGCTCTGGTATTAAGCTATCGACTAAAACCGTGCGTAACCCAACCGGAAGTATTGTTACCCAGTTTGTGCCTTTGCAACAATTCTGGGGGGAGAACGTTACCGTTGAACTGGTAGCCAAAGGATATGGCAACTTAGAAACTAGCGTTGTCGCCGGCAGGTCTGTGCTTGTAGCCACTCCAAAGCTGGCCGATATTAAGCCGCTGATCTCCGGTAACAGCTACGTCTATACCACGGACCAGAAAGGTAACTTAACCGATTACTGTAAAAGTACGGCGAGTAATCCGGCAACCGACTGGCGCGGAAGAGGGCGTATCGATTTTAAGCCAGGCGGTAAAAAAATTATTTCGCCTCTTACCGCAACGCTAAAAGGATCTGTTGGCGGGTATCGCGCTCAAACCTTTGCTTTATTGAGTGGTGTGGCTACGGACAGCAGTAACACTCTCGATCCCTTAAGCTATGATGCATTACAGGAGGACTGTTGGGCAGACCACACAAGGGTGTTCAATACTGAGCTATTAATCAGTTTTAACGGAGAGTCCGAGACATTAAACGTCTACAGTGTCTCTATAAATGGTGGTTCCCATGAGTCTGCTAACAAAGGTGGCAACTGGTCCTTGTAAGGTAAATACAGAGAAAATTTAGCTAACCTATGGCTTCTGGTGGTGCAAACCGTCAGAAGCTTTTTTATGCCCGCAGGTTAATGCCGTGTCGAATAACGCGCCTCTCTACTAACGTACATTTAAATTCCGCACAATGAACTTTGGCTGCCGATAGCCCTCTACAATGAACGCTGAATCTGACTAACAAAGGATTGCTACCATGTTCTTGTCCGAACCGTTGCCCAGGGCGACTCGCTGGGGCATTTTGCTGGCTGGTTTTATGCTCGGCATCGTGCTGTATCTTACCGATCTGGATAGCACGAGTGGCGCATGGCTACCGGGGGAAAACCTGGTGCTCTATATTCGTACACTCTCAGTAGTGCTGGCTACGACGGTGGCGCTGCTTGTTGTGAGATTCAATTCGCTCCGCTTCTGGGGACTGGCGCTGCTCCCTCTGCCTTTTGTGGGGATGATGAGCGGCTGGGTCAACTGGAACGCCCACGGCCTGGAGCGCTGGGTTCGTCATGATGTTCTTCTTGGCTACCAGTGTGCGCTGGTGGCGATGGTCTTGCTGGCACTGCCCTGGCTGCAGGGGCGCCTGCGCCCGGGTAACGGCTGGGGAAGCTGGCGTGAGTTTTACAGTCAGCTATGGCGTAACGGGATAACGCTGCTGTTGACCGGGCTGCTGGTGCTCTTTTTCTGGGGCGTGCTGGCGCTATGGGCCGTGCTTTTCAAGCTGGTGGATATCACCTTTTTCGATCGTCTATTTTTCAGCACGCCTGCTTTTGCCTGGATAGCTACCTGTGCGGCGGCGGCGCTCGCGGTTACGCTCTGCCGCGACCAGAAGCGGGCAATTAGCGCTGTCAGGCACTTCTTCAGCGTGTTTACCACCGGCCTACTGCCGCTGCTGTCGCTGATTGCGTTGATGTTTCTGGCAACGCTACCGGTGGTCGGGCTGGGGTCCATTTCACAGCACGTTTCCTGCAACGCGCTGCTGAACACCCTGACGCTGATGGTGATGGTTACCGCCGCAGTGGTCTGGCACCCGGAAAGAGAGGCGCGGCCTTACCCGACCTGGCTGGATGGCCTGATTAAGCTGACGCTGCTGCTTTCTCCGGTTTATGCCCTGCTGGCAAGTTATGCGCTTTGGCAGCGCGTTTCGGCATACGGTTGGACACCTGCCCGGGTATATGCAGCGCTGATAACCTTAGCTGTCGTGGTGTGGGCCTTCGGCTATGCGGTGACTCTTATTCGCCAGCGTCGTGAAGCCATATTGCAGCCGGGCTATATCAACCGTATGGTTTTATTGCTGGCTCTTGCCCTGCTGGTTGCCGTTAACTCCCCGTTGCTCGACCCTTATCGCATTAGCGTGAACAATCAAATGGCTCGCTACCACAGCGGCGTGCTGAAGCCGGAGAAACTGAGCTTGTCGATGCTGCAATCCTCCGGGCGGCGCGGTTACGATGCAATGCGTGAGCTGCAACAAGACCCGCTATTCAGCGCCAGCCCGGAACGTAAAAGGCAGCTCGCCAGGATATTGAGCGACAGCAAGGCGAACGGCTTTGCCGCCGTGAAGCTTACGGTTGAATCGCTGCGCCAGCGCATCGTACTGGCGGATAAGAACCGCGTACCGGAAAACGCCTGGTGGCAGGCAATGGTAAAAGACGAAAGCTACCAGGCAAGAGAGTGTCTGGACGACGATGACAAATGCCTGCTGGTGGGGATGGATCTTAACGGCGACGGCAAGGACGAATGGCTGCTTTGCCAGCCGGAAATGAGCTACTGCAAAGTGTATGGAAAAATAGACGGCGGCTGGAAGGACATTGGCCAGGCCCGTGACCTGGATAAAAACCAGATGATGGCGGCCCTGAAGCAGGCGGCAACGGAAGGTAAGTTAACGGCGGCCCCGAAGGCATGGCAGGACGTGATGGTGGATGGTCAGCGGGTCAAGGTTGATTACTACCGCTAAGGAAAAAACGCCTCCGCTGGCGGAGGCGTTTAACAGATTTAGTGGATCTGAGGGTCAGCCGGAGAGGCATTTTTGCGGATAGCCGCAATATCCATAGCATCAAACACGTAGTGGCTACCGCAGTAATCACAGTTCATGTCTATTTCATTATCTTCCGCGAGGATGCTGTCGATCTCTTCGTCCGGGAGAGTGCGCAGCGCATCCGCACAGCGCTCGCGGGAGCAGGTGCACTTAAACTCTACCGCCTGCGGATCGTACAGGGTGACTTCTTCCTCGTGATACAGGCGCCACAGCACATCATTAGCCGGAAGCGTCAGCAGCTCTTCAGCCTTGATAGTTTCGGTCAGCATTGCCAGGTGGTTAAAGTCGTCGGTCTGGGCATTTTGCGCAGGAAGGACCTGTAACAACATGCCGCCAGCGGCCGCTTTCCCTTCAAATTCGCCGGTGCGAATGAACAGGCGGGTTGGCAACTGCTCTGAACGCATGAAGTAATCTTCAAGGCAGGCCGCCAGCGTGTCGCCTTCCAGGCCTACAACGCCCTGGTAGCGTTCGCCTTCGCTCGGGGTGATAGTGATAACCAGATAGCCGTTGCCTACCAGGTCTTTCAGCTCGGCTTCAGCCGGGATTTCACCCTGAACGCGAGCTACGCCGCGCATCTGCTGTTTGTTATTGCCGTTGATCACCGCCAGAGTCATCGGGCCATCGCCCTGCAACTGAACGGTAATGTCGCCGTCAAACTTCAGGGTGGCCGTCAGCAGGCTGGTCGCAACCAGCAGCTCGCCGAGGATTTTTTTGACCGGCTGCGGGTAATCATGGTTTTCCATGATCTGCTGCCAGGTTTCAGAAACCGTCACCAGCTCGCCGCGTACGGCGTAGTTTTCAAACAGATAGCGGTGTAGTTGGTCGTGTTGAGTCATCGTCATCTCTCTTGCTGGTGGGCGGGCTACTCCTCGCCACCGTGTTTAAATTTCATCAAATCCCGGCGCTCTTTTTTATCCGGGCGGCGGTCGGGATGCGGCATGGTCAGCGCATTCATCTTGCGCGCCAGCGCCACTTTTTCCCGTTTGGCGATGCTTTCCGCCGTCTCTTCATAAAGCTGGGTGGCTTCCGTCGCCGGCCTACGCTGTTCGGTAATCGCGAGGATGTTAACGGTGCGCTCGTCGTTACCCTGGCGCAGGGTGAGAACCGCATTCAGCTCCACCAGCTTGCTGGGTTTGCTACGCTGCCCGTTATAATGCACTTTGCCGCCTTCAATCATCTCCCGCGCCACGGCTCGGGTTTTATAGAAACGGGCGGCCCACAGCCATTTATCCAGGCGCACCCCTTCGGCCGTTTTGTCTTTCATCACGCCTCCTTGACGGAAAGCGATGGGATCAGAGTTCGGTAATCGCTAAGGCCGGGATGGCGGGTGAAGGTTTTTTCCGCTTCACCGGAATCCGGGTTCAGCACGCCAAAGCAGTAACGAATACCAAAATTTGCCGCGGCATCAAGAATCGCTTCGCTATCGTCGATAAACACCGTTCTGGCCGGATCGAATCCGGTATGCCCGGCCACCGCCTGCCATAAACGTCTATCTTCTTTCGGATAACCAAATGTGTGGGTCGAAAGCAATAAATCAAGGTGCTGGTCTAAACCGGTATGTTCAAGTTTCACCGCCAGGTTGTGCGGATGGGCGTTGGTCAGCAGAATACGGCGTTTCCCGCTGGCTTTTAACGCCTCCAGAAACGGCACCGTATCATCGCGCAGCGCGGCATTTGGCCCCTGTTCCGTTGTCATCTCGCGGATATCCAGCCCGAGCTTTTCGCTCCAGTAATCGAGACAGTACCAGTTTAGCGTATGCTGTACGGCGTGGTACTCATGCGATATGAGCTGATGGGCTTCCTGTAGCGGAATGCCTCGCTTAAGACTGATGGTTTCCGGCACCAGCTTTTTCCAGAAATGGTTATCGAAGGCCAGGTCCAGCAGGGTCCCGTCCATATCCAGCAGCAGGGTGTCAACGTCCTGCCAGGCTATTGTACCAGGCATAGGTTTCAGTCTCGGTAGAGGAAAATTTGCGTACCAGGGTAGCACAACCCGGTACGCAAAGTTTACCCGTAACGGCTACCGCAAAAGGGATGGCGGAGTCAGCGTCGGGTTGATGCAGTTGTCGTAGTAGCGATGAATTTCGGCCAGTCTTGTGCTGGCGCGGCGATAGCGGGTAATAGCCAGCACGGTATTGATGACGAAGCATGCCAGCATCGCTATCAGCATCAGAGAAATGCTGATGTAGCTCCAAAGGCTATGCGTGTCGGAGATACGGTGCAGGGTAACGTGCTGAGTGCCGTTGGCATCGGTATAGACCCCGGTGATTATCCCCTCGGCGTGGAAAGGCGTTTGCAGCAGCATATCCGCCAGGCGAAGGAACTCTGTCCACTGCTCCTGGGCCGGGAAGTCATACAGTGAAACCGGCGGCAGCGGCTGATCGACAAGGTCGCCACCTTCATCATTAATTATCACGTAGCCGCCCGGCGCCGGGCTGTTCAGCGACTGCGCGGCGCGCGCGGTTTCACGAATAAAGAATGGCGCGGTGGACGTCGTGACCAGATTATCCAGCGATTCGGCGCTAACCGGCCGCAGCAGAACGTTCACTCCGGTCAGCTTGCCCGAATCTGCCCGTTTTATCAGCGAGTCCCAGTCTTTGGTGTTGCCCAAATTCACCAGCGCATTTTTCAGGCGTACACATTCATCTTCTGCGGTACACAGCGCCTGTGTCTTTTTCACAATACCGGCGAAATCGTCCAGCAGCACCATGCCCGACTTCTGGATGGCATCCGCCAGCTGCGGGTTAACCTTGCTGTCGGCTTCGTCGCCCTGAGGGTGGATTTGCCCGCTAACCGCCTTCGTCAACGCAACCGCCTTGTCCATGACCTCGGACTCCGGCAGCGGAAGAGGGCGCGCGGTATTCCAGATAATTTGCGAGCAGTCGAACGGGGTGAACGGGAAGCTCTGACGCGAACTGTACCCGCCCGGAGTATGGATGTTGCACATGCCGGTGCCGTTCACTCTCAGCGTGTCGCCAACCTGTAGCTTGTATTGCTCCAGCTCTTTAACGCTGGTTGCCTCGATGGACTGCGCGCCTTTTAACCAGGAAACGCTGAGCTTGATGGGCATCTCCAGCGGCACCCAAAGCGTCATCATCAGCAGAACCAGCAGCGCACCGGAGGCGATCAGCAGGTTGCGCACCCAGTGCTGAAGCGGGAAATTGCGCACCTCGTCATGCAGCGAGAGGAAGCGCCCCTGGCGCACAACGTGGCGGTCGAGGTAGATATCAATATCGGTTTTCTGCCCGAGATCCTGGGTAACAAAAGGCTGCCAGTGCGGCGGATAGATAAGGTCGATAATGCCGAGGGATATATTGTTGACCTGCTCCTGATTGGACTCGCCAAACAGCCCCCAGCGTTTGGGCGTACCGCGCAGGCAGTGGATCTCGCGCAGCGCATTTTTGGCCGGTGGCGCAAACAGCCCCCACAAACCAGCGGCTACCAGCAGCGCTGAACCACCGAGCAGCCACGGCAGAAATACCGGCGGCGTAACCAGACTCAGGAACAGCATAATGAATGCGACGCAGATAAGCGCGGCCTCGCGGATCCCGTCCGGGCGGCTCAGGGAATACTCTTCCTCGGTTTCCTGACGAATATTCAGCAGCTCAATTTGCTCGCTTTCTTCACCGCGAATCGAGGCCTGCGTGCCGGAATAGCCTTCGATAGCGTATTGCTGGCTGTCCAGAGCGTCATTTTGCAACGTATTGCCGTTGAGAGAGATAACCAGCGGAATGGTGCTGGTGCGGATAAGCTCCACGTCGTTATCGTTGGTAATGTACTGTTCCCAGAACGGCGGCAAATGGACTTCAACCGAGTCCAGATAGTAGCGCCATTTATTGGCGTCGTCGGCAGACAGACCGTAGCGGGTAATCGAGCGGGTAAGTGAGATAACCGTGTTGCTTTGCGCGGTCAGCGTCAGTTTTGGCGGCGGATTGCTTGCACCTGAGGGGCCAATCAGCTCCTGGGTGCGTGAATAGCGCTCAAGATAATTTTCGACGGCAATACGCTCTTCCGGAGTCAGTTTGCGGGTTGTGGCTCCGGGGAACGAATGTTCACGCGGAACCCGGGCGCGCAGCCTCAGGCTCCGCCAGATTAGCCATCCGGCAATCAGGGCGCAGGCCAGCATAGCAGCTAACAGAAATAATAAGGTGCTCATGCTTTCCCCATCAAACAATCGTCTTTTTCATCAAGCGCGGCAAAAGATCGGCCCTTCAAAAGGTTAAGAGATCAGAAATCATTATCGGCAGGTGAGAGTGCTAACTTAAGCTGTTTTTATAATAAACAACCTGCAGTAACACAATGTTAGCAAAGCGACTTCGTCTGAAATACAAGTAAATTCCTATTCCATACTACCTGTCTTGACAGGGGCGCGCATTACGTGTTTTGGAAAAACATCAAGTTGCAAAAATGTAAATAATAGCCAATGCTCGTTGCGCAATATGTGCGGCATGCCGCACAATAACTTACCTCTTTCACTGTTGATCCCAGCCACATGAGCAAATCTCTTAAAAAACCAACGATTTTACATGTAGAAACCGTGGCGCGTTCGCGACTTTTTAACGTCGAAACGGTGGATCTGGAGTTTAGCAATGGCGTGCGCCGCGTTTACGAGCGGATGCGACCTTCCTCGCGTGAGGCGGTGATGATCGTGCCTATTGTTGATGACCACCTGATCCTTATTCGTGAATACGCCGTAGGCACCGAATCCTATGAATTGGGTTTCCCTAAGGGCCTGATTGACCCGGGTGAAACGGTGTTTGAAGCCGCTAACCGCGAGCTGAAAGAGGAAGTTGGCTTTGGTGCAAACCAGCTGACATTCCTGAAAAAATTGACCATGGCGCCGTCCTATTTCTCAAGCAAAATGAACATCGTTATCGCTGAGGATCTCTACCCGGAGTCGCTGGAAGGGGACGAGCCGGAAGAGCTGGTGCAGGAGCGCTGGCCGCTGGCAAAAATGTTGGATTTGCTGAATGAAGAAGACTTCAGCGAGGCGCGCAACGTCAGCGCTCTGTTCCTGGTGCGCGAGTGGTTAAAACAACAGGGCAGGCTCTAGTTAGCAAAGAGAGAATGAGAAAGGGCCGCGAGAAGCGGCCCTTTTGTTTGGTTTAGAACAGCTCGTGTTCTTCGCCATTGTCGATAATCGTAGTGCCTACTTCATGCACGGCCTGCTGAGTAGGCTGGGTGCCCTCGATAAAGTATTCCTCACGGCTGTTACCGCCGTTGGCTAACTGACCGGAGCTGCGGTCGATATTCACGGTGACAATTCCCGGCGGTGGCGTTAGCGGCTCTTCCGGTACGCCGGAAAGGGCGACCTTCATAAAATCGTCCCAGGCTGGTTGAGCGCTCTTCGCGCCGCCTTCGTAACCTGAAATCTGATCTTTGATTGCGCCTGAAGCCGTGGTGCGGCCAAGATCGCGGCGGTGATCGTCAAAGCCAATCCATACCGAAGTTACCACACCCGGTCCGTAGCCGGAGAACCAGGCATCTTTCGAACTGTTGGTGGTCCCGGTTTTACCGCCGATGTCCCGGCGTTTCAGGTCACGCCCCGCTCGCCAGCCAGTACCTTGCCAACCCGGTTCGCCATAAATATTACTGTTGAGCGCGCTTTTGATCAGGAACGACAGCGGGGTATTTATCACGTGCGGGGCATACTCTTCGCCCTGAACTTTTTCCACCAGCGCTTTGTTCGCCTGCTCCAGCTGAGGCATCGGCACGTTGCTGTTTTGCGGCGTCTGCGAAACGGCTACGTCTTCCACATCCTGATTTTCCAGCACCGTTGATTTCGGCGTGTCGCCGTAGATAACAGGCAGGTCGCAGCTGGCACAGGCAACTTTTGGTTTTGCCTCAAACACGGTATTGCCGGTGTCATCGACGATTTTGGCGATGTAGTACGGATCAACCAGGAAGCCGCCGTTGGCCATTACCGAATAGCCACGAGCAACCTGCATTGGCGTAAATGAAGCTGAACCCAGCGCCAGTGATTCGGTGTGAACGATATTTGCCGCCGGGAAGCCAAAGCGCTGTAGATATTCTGCCGCGTAATCTACGCCCATCGCACGCATCGCGCGCACCATCACGACGTTTTTAGACTGGCCGAGGCCCTGGCGCAGACGAATCGGCCCTGCATATTGCGCCGGGGAGTTTTTCGGCCGCCAGTCGGAGCCTGCACCCGCATCCCAGCGCGAAATCGGCACGTCGTTAAGAATGCTGGCAAGCGTCAGGCCTTTATCCATCGCTGCGGTGTAGAGGAACGGCTTGATGTTAGAACCTACCTGGCGCAGCGCCTGGGTAGCGCGGTTAAATTTACTCTGGTTGAAGTCAAAACCGCCGACCAGCGCCAGTACGGCACCGTCGCGTGGGTTAAGCGAAACCAGCGCGGAGTTAACATCCGGCACTTGACCAAGCCACCATGCGGTATCAACTTTACGAACCCAAATCTGTTGGCCGGCCTGAACCACGTCGGTCACTTTACGCGGGGTAGGGCCCTGAGCGGTGTCGGAGCGATAAGGGCGAGCCCAGCGCATGCCTTCCATACCCAGCGAGACGGAGCTGCCGTCCGCCAGTAAAGCCGTGGCTTCTTCTACCGTTGCGCGGGTAACAACTGCCGGGAACAGCGGGCCATAAACCGGCAGGTTTTTCAGAGAGTCGATGATTTTCTTCTCGTCCCACGCGCTTTCACCCACTTTCCACAGCACGTTTGACGGGCCGCGATAGCCGTGGCGCATGTCGTAAGCCATGACGTTATTGCGAACCGCTTCCTGCGCGCCCTGCTGAATTTTACGGCTGACGGTGGTGTAAACCTTATAGCCATCTTCATAGGCTTTATCGCCGTAGCGGGCCACCAGGTCCTGGCGCACCAGCTCGGACAGATAAGGCGCGGAGAAAGCAATTTCCGGCGTGTGGTAGCTGGCGTCGATAGCCTGGCTACGCGCTTCGTCATACTGCGCCTGGGTGATATAGCCTTCGCTCAGCATGCGCGAGAGCACTACGTTGCGCCGCGCGACGGCACGATCCATGGAGTAAAGCGGGTTGAATGTCGAAGGCGCCTTAGGCAGCCCGGCAATCACCGCAATCTCGCTTAGGGTCAACTGATCGACAGTCTTGCCGAAGTAGACCTGAGCGGCGGCGCCTACGCCGTAAGCGCGGTAGCCGAGATAGATTTTATTCAGATACAGCTCAAGGATTTCATCCTTACTCAGCATCTGCTCAATACGCACGGCGAGAAACGCCTCCTTGACCTTACGCATCAGAGTGCGTTCAGGGCTAAGGAAGAAGTTACGTGCCAGCTGCTGGGTGATGGTACTCGCCCCCTGAGAAGCATGGCCGGAGAAGAGCGCTACGCTGGCGGCGCGGAAAATCCCCACCGGGTCAACGCCGTGGTGTTCATAGAAACGGCTGTCCTCGGTGGCGATGAACGCTTTTACCATAATCGGTGGGATTTGGTTCAGGGTCAGCGGAATACGACGTTTCTCGCCGTATTGGGCGATAAGCTCTCCGTCAGCGCTGTAAACCTGCATTGGAATTTGCAGCCGCACGTCTCTTAACGTCGCGACGTCGGGAAGCTGCGGCTCAATGTATTTGTATAGGCCGAATATCGAGCCAGCTCCCAGCAGAACGCAACAGACTGCAAGGATTAATAAGTACTTTACGAACTTCACCTTAAATTTCCCATTAGGTTTCAATTGGGCAGTTTCTAATCAACCGCGCGGTAGTATAAAGGCAAGCCAGGAGCTTTGATATACCCGTTGCCGTTTCGGGATCAGAGCCTTTCATCACTAGCTTGATAAGGAGATCGAAACCATGATGTTTCCTGGTTGGCGGATTGGCCTGGACATCCAGGCGGAGGGCGTACGCGCCGCGGCGGTGCAATGGCACCGGCAAGGGTGGCAATTGCGGCATTGGTGGTTTTTACCCTTCCCGGAACAGGGACTTGCGGACGGCATGTTACCCGAACCCGGCACGCTGTGCGAGGCGCTTAGCGCATGGCGCAAAGAGATCCCGATACGCCATCACTTGCGGGTAGGCTTTCCCGTTCAGCGCACTTTGCAGCGGCAGGTTCCCGCGCCGGACAGCCGCCTGCAGGAGTCGGCACAGGAGAAGTATATCGCCGGTGCTACGGCTCGCCAGCTGCAAATGCCCGCCTCACAGCTTTGCTATGACTACCCGGATTACGGCGAGCCGCTGAACGTAACGGCTGCCCGCCAGCAGGATCTGAAAAACCTGCTGGCGAGCCTGGCAAACGCAAAATTATTTCCCGCATGCATTACGCCCGGAGACAAGGCGCTTAGCGCTTTGCCAGCGGCATGTTATCCGGCGGATTGCCGCTTTTTAGCTCATGAAGAAGAACGATACTGGCTGTGGGCATCGGTTCTGGAACCGGGGCGCTCCGGCTGGCTTGATAAGCGGCAGGTGGCTGATTTTGCGGCGCTCTGCCTGCAACTGGGCGTAAGCGCCGGGGAGGTAGCGATTAGCCGTGCGAACGGTGCCGGTGCTATGCCCGCCGATGCAAAAATCCTGAATGCCTGGCAGCCGATTATACGCCATCAGCCGCCGCTGCCGGTTCACGGCGGGCTATATACCATCGCGCTGGGTCTGGCGCTGGGGCTCAGTCGCTAATGGCGGCGCTTATCAACCTGCTGCCGTGGCGCAGCCAAAGGCGGCAGCGGAGATTGAGACTGTGGGGCGGAACCATGCTGCTCGGCATGTTATTGGTTCTTACCCTGGCGGCCTGGCATACGCAACTGCTGAAGCTGGAGGTTAGCCTGCTGCGTGTTCAGGCCAGCAGTATGGCTTTGCAGCAGCAGACGTTGCAGGTGCTGCTGCAAAGCCGCCAGCGTGCGCTTAAAGAGTCTCAACAGTTGCGGGAGCGGCTGCGGGTCGCAGAGGCTGTAAGGGCAAATATTTCCCGCTGGGAAAAGGTGCTTAACGCGCTGGCGGCCGGGCTGCCGGAAAACAGCTGGCTTCTAAGCCTGAGCTGGCGCAACAGCAAGGTCTCCGTGCAGGGCGTAGCGGGGGATGCCGGTGAACTGAGCCGGTTCGAGGCGAGTCTTAGCGCTTTGCCGGGGAATTTTACGATTAAACCCGGGGAGTTACGCGACGAGGAAAATAAGGGCGTTTCCTTTAATTTCATCTTAGAGCCGGAAGGAGAAGCGAGTGAACCGCTACCTTAAACGGCTTCCCGGCAGGTATTTCGGCCTGCGTATCTCCGCCCTGCTGGTTTGCCTGCTCACCGTGGTTTTTATCTGCCAATGGCTGCTGGTTCAGCCCCAGCGGCACTTGAGGCTTGAGCTGATATCGCAATGCCAGCAGGCCGCGCAGCAGACTGCGGCGCGGCAAAAAAGCATTGCAACATTACCAGACATTGACCCCCTGCCTGCCGCTGCTCCGGCAGAGCCGTTTTCAGCGATGGAGGCGGTCAGGCAGTCGGGAGGAAGATTGGTGAAATGGCAACCGGGCATAAAACACTCTTTGCTGGAGATTTTGCTGCCGTGGCGAAAAGTCCCGGCACTCTTTCAGCAACTGGCGGGCTACCAGCGGCTAAGGCTGCCTGCTTTCGAATTAGGCGCAGCCGGAGAGCGGGTCAGAGTCGTGCTGACGCTGGAGTTCATCGATGAAAGCAGCTAGCGGGCTTTTAGTTCTGCTCCTGTGCTCGGTTTCATATGCGCAGCCACGAAATCCATTTATCGCACTTTCATCCCCCTGTGAGGCGCTGTTGAAGCGCCTTGACCGCTGGCAATTACGCGGCGTGTTTTATCAGCCGGGAAACAGTATGGCGCTGCTTGGCCTGCCAGCGCAGCAATGGCGCAGAGTGCGCACGGGGCAGGAGCTTGAGCCGGGCGTTCGGGTTTTGGCGATTGCCGGGCAGCGGGTAACCGCATCCCTGAGCGGGCCGTGCGAAGCAAGTTACTACCACTGGAGTTTACCGGGAGGAATCAATGATAAGGATCGTCGCAGTATTCGCGCTGGCGCTATTGCCGCTGGCGGGCTGGGCAACTAAAACCGTGACGCTCATGATTGATGAAGCTCCGGTTGTTCAGGTGTTGCAGATGCTGGCAGAGCAGCAGAAGCTGAACGTCGTGGTAGCCCCTGGCGTGCAGGGCAAGCTCTCTCTGCACCTGGTTGAGGTTCCGTGGGAGCAGGCGTTTCAACTGATGATCAAGCTGGCAGATCTTAGCGCTTCAAAAGTGGGGAATGTGTTACAGATCCAGCCAAAGCAGGACCCGGCTATGCTGCGGGCCCAGCAGGAGGCGACACGCAAACAGAGAGCACTTGAGCAGCCGTTAGTGCAACAAGTTTATATGCCACGCTATGCGGACGTTGTGGAACTGGCGGCAGGGCTCAAAGGCAGCGGAGAAAAATTGCTTGGGCCGCGCGGCAACGTAACCGTTGATAAGCGCACCAATCGGCTGGTTGTGAGGGACAACAAACAGGCGCAAAAGCAAATTGCCGCCTGGGTAGCCGACATGGACGTGCCGATGGGGCAGGTGGAGCTATCGGCGCATATTGTCACCATCAATCGGGAGAAGCTGCGAGAGCTTGGCGTGAAGTGGAGCGCAGCCGAGGCAGAAAGCGCGCCCGGTCTGTATCAGCCGACAACCGTCTCCAGCAACCTGGCGTTTGCGGCGGCAACCACTACGCTTGGTTTTAACATCGGGCGGCTGAATGGCCGCATGCTGGAGCTGGAGCTTAGCGCACTTGAACAGCAGCATCAGTTGGAGATTATCGCCAGCCCGCGTCTGCTGGTTGCGCACCAGCAGTCGGCCAGTATTAAGCAGGGTACCGAAATTCCCTACCAGG
This sequence comes from Cedecea davisae DSM 4568, assembly GCF_000412335.2. Taxonomy (GTDB): domain Bacteria; phylum Pseudomonadota; class Gammaproteobacteria; order Enterobacterales; family Enterobacteriaceae; genus Cedecea; species Cedecea davisae. The sequence continues at coordinate 4,312,182 of NZ_KE161030.1, read as the reverse complement.
TCTCAAACGGTAAAAATGAAGCCACTTCAGTGGAATTTAAAGAAGCGGTGCTGGGGATGGAGGTGACGCCGACCATTAGCCAGCACGGCAGTATTCGCCTGAAATTACGCATTAGCCAAAATATGCCAGGCCGCAGCATCCAGCATGTGGATGGCGAAGTGCTGACTATCGATAAACAGGAAATTGAAACACAGGTGGAGGTGCAGGATGGCGAGACCCTGGCGCTGGGCGGGATCTTCCAGCAGCAGAGCAATAACACCCGTGATAGCGTGCCGCTGTTGGGCAATATTCCCCTTATTGGCCAATTGTTCCAGCATGAGGGTAAAAAACGCCAACGTCGGGAATTAGTGGTGTTTATCACCCCAAGACTGATTGCCGCGCCCTAGCGCGTTTCTTCTCCAGTCCGGGTATTTTTCTGCTAAACGGACGCCAGGTGTTTGACGGCAGAGAGGAATTAGCTTACAAGGTGTACCGTTTCGGGAGGCAGGGTAAAGAGAACCTGCGGCCGGGAAGCCGAAGCACGCTTTTCGCCCCGAGCCGGGCGGTGGTGATTTATTCGGTTGCCAAACCCCCTTGAGTGTTGAGATAATTTTTAGTCTGATTCTCGCACTCACGCTTATGAGGTTTCAGTTCATGTCCCGCCACAGCAGGTTGTTATCGGGCGGGTTTATCATCAACGAATTGTCTTAGTAGTACCGAAAAAATGGCAGAGAAACGCAATATCTTTCTGGTTGGGCCTATGGGTGCCGGCAAAAGCACTATTGGGCGTCAGTTAGCTCAGCAACTCAATATGGAATTTTTCGATTCTGATCAAGAGATTGAGAAACGTACCGGAGCTGATGTGGGCTGGGTATTCGACGTTGAAGGCGAAGAAGGCTTCCGCGATCGCGAAGAAAAAATCATCAACGAACTCACTGAAAAACAGGGCATTGTGCTGGCTACCGGTGGCGGCTCTGTGAAGTCTCGCGAAACCCGTAACCGCCTTTCCGCCCGTGGCGTAGTGGTTTACCTTGAGACCACTATTGAGAAACAGCTTGCTCGTACTCAGCGCGATAAAAAGCGTCCGCTGCTGCAGGTTGAGACTCCACCTCGTGAAGTTCTGGAAGCGCTGGCGCACGAACGCAATCCTCTGTACGAAGAGATTGCCGATGTGACGATTCGCACTGACGACCAAAGCGCCAAAGTGGTTGCCAACCAGATTATTCATATGCTGGAAAGCAACTGATTCTGGCTTAATCAAGTAACGCCTGCGGGCAAAGCAACATAAGGTGGGCTCCGCGTAATGGAGAGGCTGACAGTCACTCTCGGGGAACGTAGTTACCCTATTACCATTGCCGCCGGGTTATTTAATGACCCGGCTTCCTTTTGGCCGCTAAAAGCTGGCGACCAGACTATGCTGGTCACTAACGAAACTCTGGCACCGCTGTATCTGGACAGGGTTCGTGGTCTTCTGGAACAGGCAGGCGTTAAAGTCGATACCGTCATTCTTCCGGATGGCGAGCAGTTTAAAAGCCTCTCGGTGCTCGATACCGTGTTTACGGCGCTGCTGGAAAAACCTCACGGTCGTGATACCACACTGATTGCCTTAGGCGGCGGCGTGGTGGGCGATCTGACCGGTTTTGCTGCGGCGAGCTATCAGCGCGGGGTGCGCTTTATTCAGGTTCCAACCACGCTGCTGTCGCAGGTGGACTCTTCCGTAGGCGGCAAAACGGCCGTCAACCATCCCCTGGGTAAAAATATGATTGGCGCCTTCTACCAGCCGGCTTCGGTTGTGGTTGATTTGGACTGCCTTTCTACACTGCCTAAGCGGGAGCTGGCTTCTGGCCTGGCCGAAGTCATTAAATACGGCATCATTCTCGACGGCGAGTTCTTTGACTGGCTGGAAGAGAATATCGACGCGCTGCTGAAGCTTGACGGCAAGGCGATGGCCTACTGTATTCGCCGTTGTTGTGAGCTGAAAGCCGAAGTTGTCGCTGCCGACGAGCGCGAAAGCGGCTTACGTGCTTTACTGAATTTGGGTCATACTTTTGGCCATGCCATTGAAGCCGAAATGGGCTATGGCAACTGGCTGCACGGTGAGGCCGTCGCAGCCGGAATGGTGATGGCGGTGCGTACCGCCCAGCGCCTTGGTCAGTTCAGTGAGGCTGAAGTTCAGCGAGTTATCGCGCTGCTGCTGCGTGCCGGGTTGCCGGTTAACGGGCCGCAGGAAATGTCGCCTGACGCGTATATGCCCCACATGATGCGTGACAAAAAAGTATTAGCCGGTGAGCTGCGTTTAATCCTGCCGCTGGCGATAGGGAAGAGTGAAGTGCGCGGTGGAGTACCGCACGACGTTGTTCTGTCAGCCATTGCTGATTGCCAGCAGGCTTAACAATTAGAATCTTATAGTTTTTAACTTCGGGCGCTATGCGGACATGGGCATGCGTCTTTGAGTGGGGTGTTAAATGGATGAGTTCAAACCAGAAGACGAGCTGAAACCCGATCCGAGCGATCGTCGTCCTGGGCGTTCCCGCAAACCTGACGAGTTTGATAAAGAGCCGCAGATCAACGTTGATGACGTCGATCTTGACGCTGACGAACGTCGTCCTTCTCGTTCACGCCGCGAGCGTGAAGAAGAAGTTGAAGACGAGTACGAAGGTGATGACGGCATGGCCGCAGAACCTCGTCCTGCTCGTGGACGCAAAAAGGCAGCAAAACAGAAGGTGCCAGTTTCACGTCAGCATATGATGATGGGGATTGGTATTCTGGTTCTGCTGCTGCTGATTATTGGCATCGGTTCTGCCCTGAAAGCACCTTCATCCAGCCCTGATAGCGCCGAGCAGAAGCCGGGCGCTGAAAAGAGCATCGATCTCTCCGGCTCCAGTTCTGCGGCTCCGGCGGACCAGGCTAACGGCGCGCAGCCGCAGCCGGGCACTGCTCCAGCCTCTGGTCAGCAGAACCCGCAGGATGTTTCCCTGCCGCCGATTTCTTCTACCCCGACCCAGGCCCAAAACCAGCCGCAGCCGGAAGGCCAGCAGCGCGTTGAAGTCCCGGGGAATCTGAATAATGCGCTGACTCAGCCTCAGCAGCAGGGTCAGATTGATAACGTGGTCAGCAACTCCACGCTGCCAACCGAGCCAGCAACCGTAGCGCCGATTGCCGGTGTCAAAACCGAGCCGCGTAAGCTGGCCGGGACTCAGGAGCCGACCCGTAACGTTGAGTCGCGTCCTGAACGTAAGAAAACGGTCATTGAGCCGGTGCGTAAAGCTGAGCCTAAGCAGCAGGTTAAAGCCGAAAGCAAGCCTGTAGCAACCGCTAAGCATAGCGAACCTGCTCCGGCGGTATCTGCTCCGGTGAAAGCTCCATCCACCAGCGCAGCGGCTCCGACTCAGGCACCGAAAGCCACGGCTTCTGTAGCGCCAAAAGCTGAAGCTAAGGCCGAGCCTAAATCTGCTGCAGTGGCACCAGCGGGTGCCAGCGTGACCGGCGATGCCAGCGCGATTAAAGGCGCTCCGGGTAGCCATTACACTCTGCAACTTAGCTCCTCTTCCAACTCGGCTAACCTGAATGCCTGGGCGAAGAAAGAGAACCTGCAGCACTATGTGGTTTATCAGACTCAGCGTAACGGCCAGCCGTGGTATGTCCTGGTAAGTGGTGTTTATGCAACCAAGGATGACGCTAAACGCGCGGTTTCTACGCTACCGGCAGACGTGCAGGCGAAAAACCCGTGGGCAAAACCTATTCATCAGGTGCAGTCTGACCTCAAGTGAAAATAAGCGCAGTCGCTGTCGGAGCCTTTCCACAGCTGGATAAGGTGTAAATAGTAAGACAGCATGAAAAAAAATCGCGCTTTTCTGAAATGGGCAGGGGGGAAATTCCCCCTGCTGGACGATATAAAAAAGCATCTGCCGGAAGGCGACTGTCTGATCGAGCCCTTTGTTGGTGCGGGCTCGGTATTCCTCAATACCGACTATCAGCGCTATCTCCTCGCGGATATCAATAGCGACCTGATTAACCTCTACAACATCGTAAAAAACCGCGCGGACGAATACGTGCGGGAGTCTCGCCTGCTATTCACCAAAGCGATGAATGAAGAGGCCACCTACTACGGTTTTCGCACCGAATTTAATCAATGCCGGGATGAATTCCGCCGTGCAGTGCTGTTTTTGTATCTCAACCGCCATTGTTACAACGGTCTGTGCCGTTATAATCTGCGCGGTGAATTTAACGTTCCGTTTGGCCGCTACAGCAAGCCTTACTTCCCTGAGGAGGAGCTGTACCACTTTGCCGAACGGGCCAAAAATGCCACTTTTCTCTGCCAGTCTTATGACGTCAGTATGATAAACGTTGCCGCAGGTTCGGTAGTGTATTGCGACCCGCCTTATGCGCCGCTTTCCGCTACCGCCAACTTTACCGCTTATCACACCGACAGCTTCAGCATGGTGCAGCAGAAACATCTGGCGGACCTGGCTGAAAAACTGCGCGAGCAGAGCATCCCGGTGGTGATTTCCAATCACGACACCGAACTCACTCGCGAGTGGTATAAGAATGCTACCGATTTCCGCAAGCTGCAGGTAAGACGCAGCATCAGCCGAAACGGTGGAGCCCGTAACAAGGTGGACGAACTTCTGGCGCTTTATAAAGTAAAGCTTGCCTGAGCCGTTTCGCCCGCCGCCGAAAGATGAATGACTCATGGAGAAGCGGATGAAACAGTATTTGATTGCCCCCTCAATCCTCTCTGCCGACTTCGCCCGCCTGGGCGAGGACACGGCTAAAGCGCTGGCCGCAGGTGGCGACGTCGTCCATTTTGACGTCATGGACAACCACTATGTTCCCAACCTGACGATGGGGCCGATGGTGCTCAAAGCGCTGCGTGACTACGGCGTGACCGCCCCTATCGACGTGCATCTGATGGTGAAGCCGGTCGATCGCATCATTCCCGATTTTGCCGCCGCCGGTGCCAGCATTATCACCTTCCATCCGGAAGCCTCCGAGCACGTTGACCGCTCCCTGCAGCTGATTAAAGAATACGGCTGTAAAGCTGGCCTGGTCTTGAACCCGGCGACGTCGCTCTCCTGGCTTGACCACGTTATGGATAAGCTGGATGTTATTCTGCTGATGTCCGTTAACCCGGGCTTTGGCGGCCAGTCGTTTATTCCCCACACGCTTGAAAAACTGCGCCAGGTACGCGAGCGCATTGACGCCTCCGGGTATGATATTCGCCTCGAAGTAGACGGCGGCGTGAAGGCCGATAATATCGCTGAAATCGCAGCGGCGGGCGCAGACATGTTCGTTGCCGGCTCTGCTATCTTCGGCCAGCCTGATTATAAAGCGGTTATCGACCGCATGCGTTCTGAACTGGCTAAGGTAAGTCATGGATAAGTTTCAAAAAATTCGCGGTATCGCCTTCGACCTTGACGGCACGTTAATCGACACTGCACTTGGCCTGAGTCAGGCGGTGGATCTGGCGCTTTATGCGCTTGAACTGCCGACGGCGGGAGAAGAGCGTGTCGTGACCTGGGTGGGTAACGGCGCGGATGTCATGATGCAAAGGGCGCTGAAGTGGGCGCTGAAAGATAAAGAACCCGATCTCGCTCAGCTGAATATTGCGCGCAAACTGTTTGATCGCTATTACGCCGAAACGGTTGAACAGGGGAGTTTCCTGTTCCCGGGCGTAGCGGATACGCTGGCGGCCCTGAAGCAGAAGGGGCTACCGCTTGGCGTGGTGACCAACAAACCGACGCCGTTTGTGGTGCCGATGCTTGAAGATCTCGGCATTGCGCAGTACTTCCAGGTCATCATCGGCGGCGACGATGTGAAAGAGAAAAAACCGCATCCGGAAGCCCTGTTCAAAGTGATGGAAAACATGGGGCTGGCCGCGGACGAATTGCTTTTTGTTGGCGATTCCCGCAATGATATCCAGGCCGCGCAGGCGGCAGGCTGCCCGAGCGTCGGGCTGACCTGGGGTTATAACTATGGCGAAGCGATTGAACTGAGCAAACCGGACGTTGTGTTTGACCGTTTCGATGAATTACTGCCCGCTTTCGGGCTACCACCATTAGCAAATCAGGAAGCAGAACATGAGTAAGCCCATCGTCTTTAGCGGCGCACAGCCTTCAGGTGAATTAACCATCGGTAACTACATGGGTGCGCTGCGTCAATGGGTGAATATGCAGGATGATTATCACTGCATTTACTGCATCGTTGACCAGCACGCTATCACCGTTCGCCAGAACCCGGCCGCGCTGCGTAAAGCCACGCTGGATACGCTGGCGCTGTATCTTGCCTGCGGTATCGACCCGAAGAAAAGCACCATTTTCGTTCAGTCTCACGTACCGGAGCACGCGCAGCTGAGCTGGGTGCTGAACTGCTACACCTACTTCGGCGAGCTGAGCCGCATGACTCAGTTCAAAGACAAATCCGCACGTTATGAAGAAAACATCAACGCCGGTCTCTTCGACTATCCGGTGCTGATGGCGGCAGATATCCTGCTGTACCAGACCACTCAGGTGCCGGTGGGCGAAGACCAGAAGCAGCATCTGGAGCTGAGCCGCGATGTTGCCAGCCGCTTCAACGCGCTGTACGGCGATATTTTCAAAGTGCCTGAGCCGTTTATTCCTAAGTCCGGCGCGCGCGTAATGTCCCTGCTGGAGCCGACCAAAAAGATGTCCAAGTCGGACGATAACCGCAATAACGTTATCGGCCTGCTGGAAGATCCGAAGTCGGTGGTGAAGAAAATTAAACGTGCGGTAACCGACTCCGAAGAGCCGCCAGTGGTGCGTTATGACGTGAAGGAAAAAGCCGGCGTTTCTAACCTGCTTGATATCCTCTCCGGCGTGACCGGCAAGCCGATTGCCGAGCTGGAAGCCAGCTTCGAAGGTAAAATGTATGGTCACCTGAAAGGCGAAGTGGCGGAAGCCGTATCCGGCATGCTGACCGAGCTTCAGGAGCGCTATCACCGTTATCGTAACGACGAAGCCTTCCTGCAGCAGGTGATGAAAGAAGGGGCTGAGAAAGCCCGCGCTCGCGCCAGCGAGACGCTGAAAAAGGTGTACGAAGCGATAGGTTTCGTCGCCCAGCCATAACTTTTCCCTATGCATAACCCGTCGCCAGGCGGGTTATTTCTTTTTTGTGACCCCATTCTCCTTTTGTCATTTTCCCCTTTGCCATCTATATTCAATTTTATGAAGATATATTCATTCAATAAATTGAAGATAACCAATGAGCCGCAGCTTTATAAAAAAAGAGGGCGTAGCCCAATCCAGTCTGGCCCGTTATTTACTGGGTGAAAAATGTGGTAACCGACTGAAAACCATCGATGAACTGGCGGGTGAGTGCGGTTTCTCCGTTGGCCTGACGCAGGCGGCTTTAAAGACGCTGGAGAAGGCAGGAGCGGTAGCCGTTGAGCGCCGGGGGCGCAACGGTAGTTACCTGATGAGCATGGATAACAAAGCCCTATTAGCGTTCGCTGATATCGGCAATGTAGTGTGTGCTATGCCGCTGCCGTACACCCGGCTTTATGAAGGGCTGGCCAGCGGCCTGAAGGCGCAGTTTGACGGCATTCCGTTTTACTACGCCCATATGCGAGGGTCGGATGTGCGCGTGGAGTGCCTGCTGAACGGCGTCTATGACCTGGCGGTGGTCTCCCGGCTGGCGGCGCAAAGTTACCTCAGCAACCCTGAGATTTTTATCGCGCTGTCCCTCGGGCCGCATACCTATGTCGGCGAGCACAAATTGATTTGCCGAACCGGGCAGCAGGATAAGATTCGCCGCATCGGCATTGACCCGCGCTCTGCCGACCAGCGCATCATGACGGGCGTTTATTTTGCCGGGCAGGATGTTGAATTGCTGGATGTTTCTTACCACGAATGCTTGCACCGGATTGCTAAAGGCGACGTGGATGCGGTGATTTGGAACGTCAGCAATGAGTCGAGCCTGGAGGCCCTGGGGCTAACCGCGCTGCCGCTCAGCGGCGATGCCTGTTTCCTTGAGGCTTCAGAGGCGGTGGTGCTGACGCGAAGCGAAGATATCCCTATCCAGCAGTTGCTGAGAACGGTGGTGGATAAGAATGAACTGCTGGCCCATCAGCAAAGCGTGCTGAGCGGCGAACAGGAACCGAGCTATTGACAGAGGTAATCAGTATGGAAGACCGGCTCAACCTGCTATGTGATGCAGGCGTCATCGACCGGGATATTTGCGATGGCATGAAACAGGTGGTGTCCCAGTTGGAAACCCGCTGGGACATTCCGCTGCAAAATGACCAGGGCACGATGGCCATTACCCATATGGCGAACGCGCTGATGCGCAGCCGCCGTGGAGAAGAGGTTGGCCCGCTGGATCCCGAGCTGCTGGCGGAGATCAAGGCCGACAGCGTGTTTGGCGAAGTTGAACAGGTACACCACGCTTTACTGGTGCCGTTTAGCGTTCAGCTGCACCCGAATGAAGAGGGTTACCTGCTGGCAAACCTGTTCAGCCTGTGGCTGATCCACAAGAGCTAACGGATGTTGTTTGCGGCAGTATCTCTTAATTTAAATATTCAAAAAAATGATTATTTAGGCTGATTTGTTTCCCAGGTCGCGAGGCAAGGCATGTTTATTGAGGCACTCAAGGCACAGAATCCGGCGCTAATTAAGGCGGCTCAGGCCCTCTGGCAGCGGGGCGAAATCCTGCCGGACACTTATGTTATCGACGTCGATAGACTGCTGGATAACGGGCGTAAGCTGCTCGCCGCCGCGCAGCGCCACGGCATCACGCTCTATTTTATGACCAAGCAGATTGGGCGTAACCCGTGGCTTGCCGGGAAACTTATCGAGCTGGGGTTTCACGGGGCGGTGGCGGTGGATTTCAAAGAGGCCAGAACCCTGCGTGACGCCGGGATAGCGGTTTCCCACGTCGGCCATTTAGTGCAGGTTCCCGTGGCGCAGGTGGAAGAAAGCGTCAGCGGCTCGACGGAAATTATCACGCTATTCTCGCTTGAAAAAGCACGCGAGGTTTCTGCCGCCGCGCTGGCCTGCGGGCGGGTTCAGCCGGTGATGCTGAAAGTTTTTGCCGAATATGACCGCCTTTATCCAGGCCAGGAAGCGGGGTTCCCGCTAAACGAGCTGGACGATGTCGTGCGTGAAATCCTTGCGATGCCGGGAATTCGGCTGACCGGCCTGACGCATTTTCCCTGCCTGCTGTGGAACGATGAGCAACAGCAGACGCAGCCGACCCGTAACCTGATGACGCTCTTAAAAGCTCGTGACCTGCTGAAAGAGCGTGGGATTACGGTTGAGCAGATCAATGCTCCCTCGGCCTCAAGTTGCAGCACGCTGCCGATTCTGGCGCAGTACGGCGTTACCCATGCCGAACCGGGCCATGCGCTGACCGGCACAATTCCGGCTAACCAGCACGGCGACCAGCCTGAAGCCATCGCCATGCTTTATCTGACCGAGGTTTCTCACCAGTTTCAGGGCAAGAGCTACTGCTTCGGCGGCGGATATTATCGCCGGGGGCACGCCCGGAACGCGCTGGTGTTTACCGCCCCCGATACGCCGGTTGAAGCACGCCTGCTGCCGATAGACGACACCAGTATTGATTACCATCTGGCGCTCGAAGGTAGCTATCCGGTGGGCAGCCCGGTGGTGATGTGTTTCCGCACCCAGATTTTTGTTACCCGCAGCGACGTAGCGTTGGTTTCGGGCATTCAGAGCGGAAACCCGGTGCTGGAAGCGCTGTACGACAGCCTTGGGCACCCCATTTCGGGAGGGCAGCATGAGTAAGTTTTTGGTTCTGGTGATAGACAGCTTCGGCGTGGGGGCGATGGACGATGTACCTGAAGTCCGCCCCCAGGATGTTGGGGCGAATACCTGCGGGCATATTTTGCAGCACTTCCCGCAATTGCGCCTGCCGACCCTGGAAAAGCTGGGGCTGATCAACGCTCTGGGCTTCGCGGCTAACGTAATGCAGCCAAACGCCGACGCGGTTTATGGCACCGCAGCGCTACAGCATGAAGGCGGCGACACCTTTATGGGGCACCAGGAAATTCTGGGTACGCGCCCGCAAACGCCTCTGCGCATGCCGTTCTCAGAAGTTATCGACCAGGTAGAGCAAGCGCTGCTGGCCGAGGGCTGGCATACGGAACGAAAAGGCGCGGAGCTGCAATTCCTCTGGGTAAACCAGGCGGTGGCCGTTGGCGATAACCTCGAGGCCGATCTCGGGCAGGTTTTTAATATCAGCGCCAATCTTAACGCCGTGCCGTTTGAGCAGGTGCGGGCGATTGGCGAAGTGGTGCGCCGCTGCGTCAAAGTCGGGCGGGTGATTGCCTTTGGCGGCCTGCTTGAGAGCAGCGAACAGTTGATTCAAGCCGCTGAAGAAAAACAGGGCCGTTATATCGGCATTAATGCGCCGCGTTCCGGGGTATATAAAAGCGGGTTCCAGGTCGTGCATATGGGCTATGGCGTTGACGCCAGCGTTCAGGCTCCGCAGCAGCTGCATCAGGTCGGGGTAAAAACGGTATTGGTCGGCAAAGTTGCCGATATCGCGATTAATCCGCATGGCGTCAGCTACCAAAACCTGGTCGACTCGCAGGCGATTCTCGATATCACGCGGGATGAGCTGAATAAGCCCGGTAACGTCTTTATTTGCACCAATATCCAGGAAACCGACCTGGCGGGCCATGCCCAGGACGTCGAACGATACGCCGAGCGGCTGGAGCTGGTCGATAAAAATCTGGCTCTGCTGATGGCGGATATGCAGGCCGGAGACTGCCTGGTGGTGATGGCCGACCACGGCAACGACCCGACCATCGGCCACAGCAAACACACGCGTGAAAACGTCCCGCTGCTGGTGTGGCAGCCGGGCATCGTCGGCGCTCATCTTGGGGCACGCGCTACGCTTTCTGATGTAGGTGCGACGGTTTGTGACTTTTTCCGGGCGGCAGCGCCGCAGAACGGCGTTTCGTTCCTGCCGCTGCTGAATCTCTCTTCTGCAAGTGGAGTCAATCATGACGGGGCATAAGCATATCGATCCATCGGGCTATACCTATGCCCATGAGCATCTTCACATCGACCTTTCCAGCTTCAAGGACAACATTGATTGCCGCCTCGATCGGTATGAGCTGATTTGCGGGGAAATGAAGGTGCTTTACCAGCGGGGCGTGCGCAACATCATTGAGATGACTAACCGCTATATGGGGCGTAACCCTCAGTTTATGCTGGATATCATGCGTGATACCGGCATCAATGTGATGGCCTGCACCGGTTACTACCAGCACGACTTCTTCCCGCCGCATGTGGCGACGACGCCGGTAAAGGTGCTGGCTCAGGAGATGATCGACGAAATTGAAATCGGTATCGACGGCACGGAGTTAAAAGCCGGGATTATCGCGGAAATTGGCTCCAGCGTGGATGTCATCACGCCCGTTGAAGCCCGCGTTTTCCAGGCGGCGGCTATTGCTCATCACGAAACAGGCAGGCCGATTTCGACCCATACCTCTTTCAGCACCATGGGGCTTGAGCAGCTGGCGCTGCTGAAATCGTGGTGCGTGGATCTTTCCCGCGTCACCGTCGGCCACTGCGACCTGAAAGATAACCTCGACAATATCCTGCGGATGATTGACCAGGGAGCCTACGTTCAGTTCGATACCATCGGAAAAAACAGCTATTACCCGGATGAGAAGCGCATCTGGATGCTGAACGAGCTAAAGAATCGTGGGCTGCTCGACCATGTCATGCTGTCGATGGATATTACCCGCCGCTCTCATCTGAAAGCCAACGGCGGTCCAGGTTTTGAATATTTGCTTACCACGTTTGTGCCGATGCTGCTGGAGGCCGGTTTCAGCCAGCCAGATATCGATTTGATGTTGCGTGACAACCCCTCTGTCTTCTTTAAGTAAGGATTTTCCATGAAAAAGATCGGTGTCGCTGGCTTACAGCGCGAACTCATCAAACAAACCATCGAAACGGCCGCTCCGGGCTGCTTCGAAGTGTTTATCTATAACGACATGGATGCCGCGCTGAAGGTGAAATCCGGCCAGCTTGATTACTACATTGGCGCCTGCAATACCGGGGCAGGTGCGGCCTTGTCGATTGCCATCGCGGTGATTGGCTATAACCGCAGCTGCACCATTGCCAAGCCCGGCATTAAAGCAAAAGAGGAGCAAATTGCCCGCCTGGTGTCCGAAGGCAAGGTGGCATTTGGCCTCTCCGTCGAACATATCGAGCATGCCATTCCGCTGCTGGTTAACCATTTAAAATAAAGGCATCCGTATGGAATTTTACCTTCACCTTGTAGTTGTTGCCTTGCTCACCGGGATGACGGCGCTGCTGGCGCATCGCTCTGCGGCGGTATTTCACGACGGTATTCGTCCGATCCTGCCGCAGCTGATTGAAGGCAATATGAACCGCCGCGAGGCGGGGAGCATCGCCTTTGGCCTGAGCATCGGCTTTGTGGCTTCGGTGGGTATTTCGTTCACCCTGAAGACCGGGCTGCTGAATAGCTGGCTGCTGTTCCTGCCTACAGATATTCTCGGCGTGTTGGCGGCTAACAGCCTGCTGGCATTCGGGCTTGGGGCCATCTGGGGCGTGCTGATCCTCACCTGCCTGGTGCCGGTTAACCACCTGCTTACCGCGCTGCCGGTGGATGTTCTCGGCTCGCTAGGCGAGCTAAGTTCTCCGGTTGTTTCGGCTTTTGCTCTCTTCCCGCTGGTGGCGATTTTTTATCAGTTCGGCTGGAAGAACAGCCTGTTCGCGGCGGTTGTCGTGCTGCTGACCCGCGTGCTGGTGGTGCGTTTCTTCCCGCTGCTTAACCCGGAGTCTATCGAGATTTTCGTCGGCATGATTATGCTGCTGGCTATCGCCATTGTTCAGGATCTGCGTTCTCGCGGCGAGAATGAGCATGACGCTCACGGGCAGTCGGTATTCGAGGAGCGAACCTCCAGGATAATTAAAAATCTGCCATATATCGCCATCGTTGGCGGACTGATCGCCGCCGTTGCCAGCATGAAGCTGTTCGCCGGTAGCGAGGTGTCTATCTTCACGCTGGAGAAAGCCTACAAAATTGGCCTCGACCCTGCGCAGTCCCAGAGCCTGATAGACCAGGCCGCTTTGGCTGAATTTATGCGCGGGCTGGGCTTTGTGCCGATGATTGCTACCACGGCGCTGGCGACCGGCGTTTACGCGGTGGCGGGCTTCACCTTCGTGTTTGCCGTTGGTTACCTGATTGCTAACCCGTTGATTGCTTTTGTGGTCGGGGCGCTGGTTATCTCCGCCGAGGTGCTGTTGCTGCGCTCCATCGGGAAATGGCTGGGGCGCTATCCTTCGGTGCGTAACGCTTCGGACAATATCCGTAACGCCATGAATATGCTGATGGAAATGGCGCTGCTTATTGGCTCTATTTTTGCGGCCATTAAGATGGCGGGTTATACCGGCTTTACCATCGCGACGGCGCTCTACTTCCTGAACGAGTCGCTGGGGCGTCCGGTGCAGAAAATGGCCGCGCCGGTTGTGGCGGTGATGATAACCGGCATCGTGCTGAATATTCTGTTCTTCTGCGGCCTGTTTATCCCGGCCTGAGGGAGGTAGCGTGAAAAGCTCGCCATTGCAAAGCCTGAGCATGGAACAGGCCCGGCTAAAACAGTTTCGCCTGGTGGATATTATCTGCCGCCATTTTCCGGGGGAGGATTTCCTTACCCTGGGCGATGTTGGGCTGGCGACCGGCCTTAACCAGCCGCATATGACCCGGCGGGTTGAGGCGGTGCTGGCGGACTTCTTTTCTGTACCGGCTGCCGCGCTAGTGCAGGGGGCGGGAACCGGAGCAATTCGCAGCGGGCTGGCTGCGTTGTTAAAGGCGGGCGATAAGCTGCTGGTGCATGATGCCCCTCTGTATCCTACAACGGCGGTGATTGCTGAACAGATGGGGCTTGAGCTGGTGCGGGCTGATTTTAATGAGCTAAGCAAGGTGGAAAAATCCATCGTTGCGCATCGCCCGGTCGTGGCTTTAGTCCAGCATACCCGTCAGCAACTCGACGATGCTTATCATCTGGCTGAAGTTATCGCCTGTTTTAACCGTCTCGGTTTGCCGTCGCTTACCGACGATAACTATGCGGTGATGAAGGTCGATAAAATCGGCTGCGAATGCGGAGCCACGCTTTCAACTTTCTCCAGTTTCAAGCTGTTTGGCCCGGCTGGCGTTGGCGTGGTGGTAGGCGAAGCGGGCGCGGTGAAGGCCGTGCGCCACAGCCTGTATTCCGGCGGCAGCCAGGTGCAAGGGTTCCAGGCAATGGAAGTGCTGCGCGGGCTGGTGTTTGCACCCGTGATGCATGCGGTTCAGGCCCAGGTTAACGATGAGCTGGCGGCGGCACTCAACGCAGGAGCAATACCGCAGGTGAAGCAGGCGCTTATCGCCAACGCTCAGTCGAAGGTATTGCTGGTTGAGTTTCATCGGCCGATTGCCGAACAGGTATTGGCCGAGGCCCACAAGCTTGGCGCGCTGCCTTACCCGGTTGGGGCCGAGTCTAAATATGAAGTCCCGCCGCTGTTTTATCGCGTTTCCGGCACGTTCCGGCAGTCCGACGCGAGCCTTGAGCAGCGGACTATCCGTATTAACCCGAACCGCAGCGGTGCCGGGACGGTGCTAAGAATCTTACGGGAAAGCTGTGCGGCGGTAGAAAAGTAAAAAAGGGAGGCCAGAGCCTCCCTTTCCATTAGTGATTTGAGAACCAGTTGAGCTTATCTCGCAGGGCAACCACGCGCCCGACGATAATCAGCGCCGGGCTGCCAACCTGGGTCGCCAGCTCGCCGAGCTGGTTCAGACTGCCGCTTACCACACGCTGATTTACCGCAGTGCCGTTTTCTACCAGCGCCACCGGCATATTCTCTTCCATACCATGAGCAATCAGCTGCTGCTGAATGGTCGCGGCCTGATTGAGGCCCATATAGAACACCAGCGTCTGTTTTTCCGCAGCCAGGTTGGCCCAGTCCAGTTCGCCGCCGGTTTTTAAATGGCCGGTGACCAGGCGCACGCTTTGCGCATAGTCGCGGTGGGTCAGCGGGATGCCCGAGTAAGCGGAGCAGCCCGAGGCTGCGGTAATTCCCGGCACCACGGAGAACGGGATCCCTCCGTTGCACAGGGTTTCCAGCTCTTCGCCGCCGCGCCCGAAGATAAACGGATCGCCGCCTTTCAGGCGCACAACACGTTTGCCTTTTTGCGCTTCGCGCAGCAGGATTTGGTTAATCTCTTCCTGCGGTACGCAGTGGTAGCCCGCTCGTTTACCGACGAATACGCGATCTGCATCGCGGCGCACCAGATTCATAATGTCGTCAGATACCAGGCGGTCGTAAACCACTACGTCGGCCTGCTGGATCTGCTGCAAACCTTTCAGAGTCAGTAAACCCGCATCGCCAGGCCCGGCACCGACAAGCACGACTTCGCCGCGGTGATCGAGCGGGGTAGAAAACAGCGTTTCCGTCTCTTTCTCAACGGCAAGCTGGTCTTCATTGGCCAGATACTGTGCCAGCCTGTCGTTGGTGAAGAACTTTTCCCAGAAGCGACGGCGCTCGCCCATAGAGGCGAAGGTTTGCTTTACGCGCCCGCGCAGGGTTCCCGCATAAGCGGCAATTTTGCCGAGATGCAGCGGCAGGGTGGCTTCCAGCTTTTCACGCAGCAGTCGGGCCAGCACCGGAGAGGTGCCGCCGGAAGAGACGGCGACCATCAGCGGAGAACGGTCGATTATCGAAGGCATAATGAAGCTTGCCTGCTTTGGAGCATCGACAACGTTGCAGAAGATTCGGCGAGCCTCTGCGGCGTCGCTAACCTGCTGGTTTACAGCATCGTCATCGGTGGCGGCGATGGCCAGCCAGCTCTCGTCCAGCAGAGTGGGTGAGAATGCGCCTTCGGCCAGAGTCAGCATGTCCTGTTCGGCCCACGCTTTAAACTGTGGGCTGAACTCAAGGGCGTTAACGGTGATGCGCGCACCTGCCTCCAGCAATAAACGCGCTTTGCGTTCAGCAACGTCGCCACCGCCTACCAGCAGGCAGGCACGGCCACGTAACTGACAAAATATCGGCAGGTGATCCACGGTCAATCCTCAATTAATTACGGGCGGTTTCCGGCGCGCTTACGCGCTCAGGCTGCGGGCGCTCGGCTTTCGGCGTAGCATACCAATAACCCAGACCCATGAATACTATGCCGGAAAGGGTATTCCCCAGCGTGACCCACAGCAGGTTGTGGCCGATACCGGACAGGGTATAAGCCTCGCTATGGTTGCCAAACCAGGAGAGAGCAAACAGCGTCATATTGGCGATGGAGTGCTCGTAGCCGGAGGCGATAAACGCCAGCAGGCACCACCAGATGGCGATAAACTTCGCCGCGCCTTCGGTACGGACTGCCATCCAGATAGCCAGGCAAACCAGCCAGTTACACAGCGCGCCTTTGAAGAACAACACCATCGCCGGGGCGGTGGTTTTTGCCAGCGCCGCGCTATGAATGAGGCTGGTATCAACCGGCAGCAGGCTTCCGCCGCCCCAGTTGTAGAGCAGGGCAACGAAAACGGAACCCAGCAGGTTACCAAGCCAGGTCTGCGGCAGAATTGCCCACATGCGCCCGTGCGAAATAGTGCCCGCTTTTACGCCGAAGGTCAGGAACATGGTGTGGCCGGTAAACAGCTCTGAACCGGCGATAATTACCAGCGTAAGGGCTATACCGAAGGTGGCACCCATGACCAGCGGCCGCACGGAAGGGTCGAGCAAGTTACCGAGGGTAAATATCAGGATGATGCCGAGGCCGACATAGGCCCCCGCCATGGCGGAACTGACCCAGAAACCGAGAGGATTGCTCTGCGAGAGCCGGTTAATACGCGCGGCATTCGCCGCACACTTATTGATGGTATCGGTGAACATTTTTGTTATCCCAAATGAAGTTAAAAAAGAAAAAGTAAAAATGAATTGCCCTCACCCCAACCCTCTCCCAAAGGGAGAGGGGGAAACCGTCGTCGCTATTTTTGCTCGATCGGTTCCCTCTCTCCCGAGGGAGGAATACTTTCGGCACTCTCCCTCAGTTCGAGGGGAGAATACCGACGATACCCTCTCCCTCAGGGAGAGGGCAGGGTGAGGGTTGTTTTAAGAATTACGCTTTTACCTGCACCAATCCGTCCTGCACGCGGGCTTCATAGTGCGGTACGGAGCGGCTTTCATCTTCCAGGCAAAGCCCGTCGCGCAGGCGAAAGTGTTGTTTTTTCAGCGGGCTGGCAACCCACAGCTCGTCCTGGTGTTCGGCAATCAGCCCGCGTGAAAGCACGCTTGCTTCAAAGAACGGGTCGATATTGCTGATGGCGTACACCTGCTCATCTTTGCGCGGGCGGAAAATCGCAACCTGAGCATTGCCCACCAGGGCGCAAACGCCGGTCGCGGGCAGGATGTCGTTTAGCTGACAAACGGTTGTCCACTGGCTCATGCGTGTTCCTCCACTTCTACCAGAGTGACCGGGATACGCTCGTATGGCGTAGCCGGACGATGTTGTTCGCGCTCGCTCACCACCTGCACATTCGGGTCACGCAGCGGGCTGTTGATAAAGTGCTTGAAGCGGACCTGCGCCTGCGGCGTATTGACCGTTTCGGTCCACTCGCAAATGACTTTCTCACGCAGCCGGGCCAGTTCGGCTTCCAGATGCTCATTGAGGCCAAGCTTGTCGTCGATGATAACGCTGCGCAGGTAGTCGATGCCGCCTTCAAGGTTTTCCAGCCAGACGGAGGTACGGGTGAGTTTGTCCGCGGTGCGGATGTAGAACATCATAAAGCGGTCGAGATACTTGATGATGGTTTCGCGGTCGAGGTCGGCCGCCAGCAGGTCCGCATGGCGTGGTTTCATGCCGCCGTTACCGCAAACATACAGGTTCCAGCCTTTCTCGGTGGCGATAATACCGACGTCTTTGCCCTGGGCTTCCGCACATTCGCGGGTACAGCCGGAAACGCCAAACTTCATTTTGTGCGGCGTGCGGATGCCTTTGTAGCGGTTTTCCAGCTCGACGCCGAAGCCCACGCTATCACCCACGCCATAGCGGCACCAGGTGCTGCCCACGCAGGTTTTCGCCATGCGTAGCGCTTTTGCGTAGGCGTGGCCGGTTTCAAAGCCAGCCTCAATCAGCTGACGCCAGATTTCCGGCAGATCGTCTTTTTGCGCGCCGAACAGGCCGATGCGCTGAGAGCCGGTTATTTTGGTGTAGAGGTTATATTCGCGGGCGATACGGCCCACTTCCATCAGCCCTTCAGGGGTAATTTCGCCGCCTGCGGAGCGCGGGATGACCGAGTAGGTGCCGTCTTTCTGAATGTTGCCGAGGAAGTTGTCGTTGGTGTCCTGTAGCGGGGTCAGCTCCGGCTCCAGCACATACTCATTCCAGCAGGAAGCCAGCAGCGAGCCAACGGTTGGTTTGCAAACTTCACACCCGTAGCCCTTGCCGTACTTCTCAAGCAACTGGTCGAAGGATTTGATGCCTTCAACGCGGATCAGGTGATACAGCTCCTGGCGTGAGAAAGCAAAGTGTTCGCAAAGGTTGTTGTTAACTTCGATCCCGGCTTTAGCAAGCTCGGCGTTCAGCACCTGAGTGACCAGCGGAATACAGCCGCCGCAGCCCGTACCGGCTTTGGTTTCCGCTTTCAGCGCCGCAACGGTATGGCAGCCTTTATTGATAGCTTTGATCAGGTCGCCTTTGGTGACGTCAAAACATGAGCAGATTTGCGCGCTTTCCGGCAGTTTGTCGACGCCGATAGAAGGCTTGCCGCCGCTGGCGTGGGCCGGGAGGATCAGCGAGTCCGGATTTTCCGGCAGCTCAATGGCGTTTAGCACCAGTTGCAGCAGGTTGCCGTAGTCGCTGGTATCGCCAACCAGCACCGCGCCGAGCAGGGTTTTGTTGTCTTCGCTTACGATCAGGCGTTTGTAGATTTCTTTGCTTTCGTCCAGATAGACATAGCTGCGTGCGTTTGGCGTGCGGCCGTGCGCGTCGCCAATGCCGCCGACGTCAACGCCGAGCAGCTTCAGCTTGGCGCTCATATCCGCGCCTTCGAAGGCATTTGCGGTGCCGAGCAGATGGTCCGCGGTGACCTGCGCCATTTTGTAGCCGGGGGCGACGAGACCGAAAACGCGGTTTTGCCAGCTGGCGCACTCGCCGATGGCGTAAATATCCGGGTCCGAGGTCTGGCAGCTGTCGTTAATCACGATACCGCCGCGCTGGGCGGTTTCAAGCCCGCACTGGGTCGCGAGCTTGTCCTGAGGACGAATGCCGGTAGAGAACACGATAAAGTCGACTTCAAGATCGCTGCCGTCGGCAAAGCGCATGGTTTTACGCGCTTCGTTACCCTGCTGCACGATTTCCTGGGTGTTTTTGCCGGTATGTACGCGAACGCCCATACGTTCGATTTTGCTGCGCAGCTGCTCGCCGCCCATGCGGTCAAGCTGTTCGGCCATCAGCATTGGGGCAAATTCGATAACGTGGGTTTCCACGCCGAGGTTTTTCAGCGCGCCTGCGGCTTCCAGGCCCAGCAGGCCGCCGCCGACTACCGCGCCGCGTTTGCTGCGGCGTGCGCAGGACTCGATAGCGTTAAGATCTTCGATGGTGCGGTAAACGAAACAGTCCTGGGTTTCAGAACCTTTAATCGGCGGGATCCACGGATAGGAGCCGGTCGCCATGACCAGCTTGTCGTAATACACCGTGCGGCCGGTATTGGAGTGGATAACCTTTTCCTGGCGGTTGATGGTAATGGCGCGTTCGCCAACCAGCACTTTCACGCCGTGTTTTTCGTAATAGCCGTCGCGGACCAGCGAGAGTTCTTCAGCAGTATGATGGGAGAAATAAGACGAGAGATGCACGCGGTCATAGGCTTTGCGTGGCTCTTCACAAAATACGGTGATATCGAACTGGTCGGGCTGGGCTTTATCAAGTAAGTCTTCGATAAAGCGATGGCCAACCATGCCGTTACCGATAACTGCGATTCTGACTTTGCTCATAATTGCCTCAATTTCTTTTTTATTACCGCCTACCTTAACGATTCAGCTACGGTGATTATTGATGCAAATCAAATACGCCTTTATATACCCCTTAATAGGTATATGGTTGATTTTGATGGGGTTTTGTAAGTTATGGAATTGGCTGGTTTTTCGCCAGATAAAGCAAGATGCCGCCGTTAAGCGGTGTATGCTATGAAGCAAACTGCGACACGAAGAAGAGAGGACTTATGGAGACGATGGCGCTACAGGTGATTCAGAATGTGCGGCTGGCCGGGCGAGAAGGATTGTGGCAGTTGTCGATTGCCGACGGAAAATTTCGGGGCATCACGCCGATGGGCGATGCCCTGCCAGAAGGCGGGCAGGTTCTGGACGGTAACGGCGGGTTAGCCATTGCCCCTTTCGTCGAGCCGCATATTCACCTCGATACCACACAAACTGCCGGGCAGCCGAGCTGGAACCAGTCCGGCACTTTATTCGAAGGTATCGAGCGCTGGGCGGAGCGCAAGGCTCTGCTTAGCCATGAGGATGTAAAAAACCGGGCGTGGCAAACGCTGAAGTGGCAGATTGCCAACGGCATCCAGTATGTGCGTACCCATGTGGACGTTTCTGACCCGACGCTGACCGCATTGAAGGCGATGCTTGAAGTGAAGCAGGAAGTTGCCCCGTGGGTAGAGCTGCAGCTGGTGGCGTTCCCGCAGGAGGGCATTCTCTCTTATCCGAACGGTGAAGCTCTGCTGGAAGAAGCGCTGCAACTTGGTGCCGACGTTGTGGGCGCTATCCCGCATTTCGAGTTTACCCGCGAATATGGCGTTGAGTCGCTGCATAAAGCCTTTGCCCTGGCGCAAAAATACAATCGTCGGCTGGATATTCACTGCGATGAAATTGATGACGAACAGTCGCGCTTTGTAGAAACGGTCGCCGCTCTTGCCCATCGTGACGGCATTGGTGCGCGTGTCACCGCCAGCCACACCACGGCAATGCACTCCTACAACGGGGCCTATACTTCACGATTGTTCCGCCTGCTGAAGCTTTCCGGGATTAACTTTGTCGCTAACCCGCTGGTCAACATTCATTTGCAGGGGCGCTTTGATGACTACCCTAAACGCCGGGGCGTAACGCGGGTGAAGGAGATGCTGGGCGCGGGCATCAACGTATGCTTTGGTCATGACGATGTCTTCGACCCGTGGTATCCGCTGGGAACCGCCAATATGTTGCAGGTTCTTCATATGGGGCTGCACGTTTGCCAGCTGATGGGTTACCGACAGATTGATGAGGGACTAAAGCTGATTACCGATAACAGCGCCCGAACCTTTGGCGTGGAGGACTACGGTATTACTGAGGGCAACACGGCGAATCTGGTGATCCTGCCTGCTGAAAACGGGTTTGATGCGGTGCGCCGTCAGGTGCCGGTGCGCTGGTCGATTCGTGCCGGGCGGGTCATTGCGACTACGCAGCCTGCTCAAACGAAGATAATGCTGGGTGATAAAGCAGAAGAAATTCGGTTTGCAGGACCCTCTCCCCGCTAAGGGAGAGGGGGAACAGCAAGACGATTAGTGCGCGGCAGCCTCAGCGCCATGGCGACGGTGTTTGGTCACGAAACCAAGCACCAGACACATGACGAAGACAACAGCGTACAGACCGTTAGCGGTATGCAGAGCGGCCAGAGGGCCGCTGTGGGCAACGATTGGGCCAGTGACGATAAAGGTCAGCATGGTGCCCACGGTGCCGCAGGTCAGCACAAAGTTAACCAGTTTCGGCGAAGAAACTTTGGTCTGCTGTGAGCCTAGGGTAATGATGGTGGTATAAATCGCGCTGGAGAAGAAGCCAAGCGCCAGAATAAACCAGGCCAGATGAGCCGGGTCACCGTGGTTGAACAGGTACATCAGCACGGTAGCCGCACCCGCCAGAACCGTCAGGATGCGCTGCAAGTCGAAGAAGCGCAGGATGAAGCTGAAGGCCCACATGCCGAACATGTAAGACATCCAGAAGTCGCTTACCAGTTTACCGGCGTCGTTGATGCTCATGCCCAGGCCTTTGGCGTATTCCGGTACCCAGGAGATAAAGCCCAGCTGGCCCAGGATGTAGCAGAGTGCGGCGATGGACAGGAACAGCACGCCGATGCCCCACTTCTCTTTGGTAACCTGGGTGTTTTCCTGTTTTGCATGTTTGCCGAGCGCCGGGAATTCGCAGCCCAGGGTCAGCAGGAAGATGGCAACGTACACCAGGCCGATGCAGACGTAGACCCAGTACCAGTTAATGCTGCGGGCCAGCAGGATAGCGGCAACCATCGGGAAGATCATCCCGGCCATGCTGAAGAAGGAGTCGGTAAACAGCAGGCGTGAACCGCGCTGGCGTCCTTCATACATGTGGGTTATCAGGAACGTACCGATGGACATGGTAATCCCGCTTACCAGGCCCAGAACGAACATAGAGGCCGAGAAGATAGCGAGGTTATGACCAAAGATCAGACCTGCAACCGCCAGCACCATCAGCAGGAAGCCGAAGCGCAGCTGGGTTTTCAGCGGAACGATTTCCATCAGCCAGGCGTTCAGGAAGATGGAGATAAGGATCCCGGCGTTCAAAAAGGTGAAGGTGTTACTCATGCTGGATACTGGCAGATTGAAGTACTCTGCGATATTCCCCATCACCATGCCGGTGACAATTACCAACGCACCGGTCAGGGCGTAGGAGAAGAAGCTAATCCATAAAAGCTTGGTTCGGTTGCTGTTAGTCATAACGAGCCTGTGCAAGGAAGTGTAAAGCGCATTGACAGCGCGGCGGACGGGCAGATTTTAGTCATTTGCGTGATCTATTTAAATGAATTATGAATTTATTACAGAAATAAACTGATCGATTCATGAAGTGCGTCACATATTTCAATCTGTTTCAGCCCCGGAGCGCTGCAACTTGTTGATTTGCGTAAAAGTAAAAAACCGTAAATGGCTGGCGTCGATAGCGGCGCCTCTTTACAATCAAGCCACTTGCTTCACTCACTGCCTTCGTAAGGAATTGTTCATGCTCAAATCAACACTGGCGGCCGTTGCAGCTGTATTCGCCCTCTCCGCGCTTTCCCCTGCCGCGCTGGCTGCAAAAGGCGACCCGCACGTTCTGTTGACCACCTCGGCTGGCAATATTGAGCTTGAGTTAAATAGCCAAAAAGCACCTGTTTCGGTGAAAAACTTCGTTGACTACGTCAACAGCGGTTTTTATAACAACACCATCTTCCACCGCGTTATCCCGGGCTTTATGGTTCAGGGCGGCGGTTTCACCGAAGATATGAATCAGAAGCAGCCTAACCCGCCTATCAAAAATGAAGCGGACAACGGCCTGCGCAACACCCGCGGCACTATTTCTATGGCGCGTACCGCAGACAAGGACAGCGCGACCAGCCAGTTCTTCCTCAACGTTGCCGATAACGCCTTCCTCGACCACGGCCAGCGTGACTTTGGTTATGCCGTATTCGGTAAAATCGTGAAGGGCATGGATGTTGCCGATAAGATTTCCCAGGCGCCGACTCACGACGTTGGCCCGTACCAGAATGTTCCGTCCAAACCTATCGTCATTCTGTCCGCGAAAGTTCTGCCATAAGAATCCGGCGCGGGCTTTCAACCCGCGCCACCCTTCGTTTTCGCATCCGAGATTTTTGTGAGCTTCGTGCCGGAAAGCGTCTAGAATAGCGCGGTTATTTTTTTGCACCGGAGCCGCCATGTTACTGCTTATCGACAACTATGATTCCTTCACCTGGAACCTGTACCAGTATTTTTGCGAGCTGGGTGCGGAAGTGGTGGTTAAGCGTAACGACGAAATAAGCCTGGCGGACATCGAGCAACTGGCCCCGGAAAAGCTGGTCATCTCCCCCGGCCCCTGCACGCCAAATGAAGCCGGTATTTCGCTGGCGGCGATCAACCATTTCGCCGGGAAGCTGCCCATCCTGGGGGTTTGCCTGGGCCATCAGGCTATTGCCCAGGCCTTTGGGGCGACTATCGTTCGCGCAGAACAGGTGATGCACGGTAAAACCTCGGCGATTACTCATAGCGGCAGCGGCGTATTTCGCGGGCTGAACAATCCCCTGACCGTGACCCGCTACCACTCGCTGCTGATTGCCCCCGAAACCCTGCCCGACTGCTTTGAGATTACCGCGTGGACGGATAAGCAGGAAATTATGGGGATCCGTCATCGCTCTCTGGCGCTGGAGGGCGTGCAGTTCCACCCGGAAAGTATTCTCAGCGAACAGGGGCATGCGCTGCTGGCAAATTTCCTCAACGGGTAAATTCCTGCTTGCCTGTATTTGGTTTTTTATGCATATTTCGTGATTATATTTTCATTCATGATTGACGCGTAAAAACGGGTGGGGAATAAATGGCAACTGAACAATCAGCGGTAACGCGGGCTACCTTCGATGAAGTGATTCTGCCGATTTATGCACCAGCAGAGTTTATTCCCGTGAAAGGGAAGGGCAGCCGCGTGTGGGACAGCGCGGGCAAAGAGTACGTTGATTTTGCCGGCGGCATCGCCGTTACCGCATTAGGCCACTGCCACCCGGCGCTGGTGGATGCCCTGAAAACCCAGGGCGAAACGCTGTGGCACACCAGCAACGTATTTACCAATGAACCCGCCCTGAAGCTCGCCCGTAAGCTGATTGACGCCACTTTCGCCGAGCGCGTGGTGTTTATGAACTCCGGGACGGAAGCTAACGAAACGGCGTTCAAGCTGGCACGCTACTACGCCTCCACCCGCCATAGCCCGTACAAAAGCAAAATCATCGCCTTCTATAACGCCTTCCATGGCCGCTCGTTGTTTACCGTGTCGGTTGGCGGTCAGGCGAAGTATTCCGATGGTTTTGGCCCGAAACCGGCCGATATTATCCACGTCCCTTATAACGATCTCGCTGCGGTGAAAGCGGTCATCGACGATCATACCTGCGCGATAGTGGTTGAGCCTATTCAGGGCGAAGGTGGCGTAACGGCGGCCACGCCTGAGTTTCTGAAGGGGCTGCGCGAGCTGTGCGATGAGCACCAGGCGCTGCTGGTGTTTGACGAGGTGCAGTCCGGCATGGGCCGCACCGGGGAGCTGTTTGCCTACATCAACTACGGCGTGACGCCGGATATTCTTACCAGCGCCAAGGCGCTCGGCGGCGGATTCCCGGTGAGCGCGATGCTCACGACCAACGATATTGCCTCGGCGTTCCACGTTGGCAGCCACGGTTCAACCTACGGCGGCAATCCGCTGGCCTGTGCGGTGGCCGGGGCGGCATTCGACATCATCAACACGCCAGAAGTTCTGCAAGGCGTGGCGGTGAAGCGCCAACTGTTCGTTGAACAGTTGCAGAAGATTAACGACCAGTTCGATCTGTTTAGCGATATTCGCGGCATGGGGCTGCTGATTGGCGCAGAGCTGAAAGAGCAATACAAAGGCCGCGCGCGTGAGTTTCTCTATGCGGGAGCGGCTGAAGGCGTGATGGTGCTGAATGCCGGGCCTGACGTCATGCGCTTCGCACCGTCGCTGATTGTTGAAGAGGCGGATATTGAAGAAGGCATGCAGCGCTTTGCCAAAGCCGTTGCCCGGGTTGTGGCAGGCTAAGTTTAACCCGAGCGCCGCAGGCGGCGACTCAGCCAAATCCCGTGATGAGGCCGCTGACGCCAGGCAACCGACGAAATGGTATGCATGGTGTTAAGGTGGCCCAGAATCCGCTGTAAATGCTGCTCCATGGTGCTTAACGGCCCCGTGGGCAGCGTGTCCGAGTCCAGAATATTGGCATCGTTCGAACTCCCCGGCCCGTCATATTCCAGCCTTTGCTGGCAGCGCTGAAGCGCTATTTCACAGGATTGCAGATATTTCTGCGCCAGGTCCGGCGTCAGCATGTTGTGCTCGCGCGCCAGGGTGGTCATGGCGTTGATATGCTCGACGATAAACTGGCTGTGCGTCACCCAAAGCTTCATATCCGCAAGATAATGAGAATTGAACCCCGGCTCCTGCATCGCCTGGTTGAGCGAGTTAAACAGCGCGTTGTGTGCCTGGTTTACCCGCATACGCTGCCAGGCAAGCGGGGTGGGCTCCGGGTCATTACTCAGGATCAGGCGAATCGCGTCCTGGTCGGTTTCCAGCGCGTCGTGAGCGTTCTGGCGCAGCAGGCCGGTTTGCCACTGCGGCCAGAGCCAGACCATGCCGCCGAAGGCTATCAGGCAGCCGAGCAGGGTGTCTATCAGCCTTGGAATGATGTAGCTCTCGGCGCTCAGCGTAATCAGCTGGAGGGTGTATACCGCCGTGACGGTGAAGCCGATGGTCGCCCAGCCGTAGCTTTTGCGGATAAACAGGTAACTCACCAGGGTAATCGCCAGCATTGCCAGCAGCGTGTAGCTGTCCGGGACGTGGAAGTGCAGGGTTATCCCGGCGATACACAGGCCCGCCATGGTGCCTGCCGCCCTGTGGACGATGCGTACCCGCGTTGCGCCGTAGCCGTTTTGGGTGACGAACATTACCGTCATCAGGATCCAGTAGGGCTTTGGCAGATGTAAAAACGAGCCGAGCAGGCTGGCGATAGTCAGCATTACGCCGAGGCGGGCGGAGCTGCGCAGCGCGGAGGATTTGAACGAGAGGTAATTCCTGAGCGCCGGGAAGAACGGCAGGCGGCGCTCCCTGTCCTCCATCAAATCCCGGACGTAGAGCGGGCGCTGGGTTTTCAGCACCCGGGCAATGCGGCTGAAGTGATAGTGGCAAAACTGCCCGACCGGGTTATCAGGGTTCTGGCGCGCAATCTTTTCCAGGGCATCTATCTGTTTTTCCATGGTGAAGCGCGTGGGATAGCGGTGGTAAAGGATGTCATCCGCCAGTACCCGCAGGCGGGCGGCAATAGTTTGTGCATTCCAGCGGATAACGGCCTCGGCGTGACTTTGCTCCACCAGCTTTTGAACCTCCTCCGGTTGATGCAGGCTAACCGAAATATGCTCTTGTAAATCGAGGGCGACCTGAAAGGCACGCAGCAGCCGCTTATAGCCGTTCTGCTGATTGGCCGACAGCATGTGGAGCTGCTGGTAGCAGGTGGTTATCAGATCCACGGCTTTTTGCTGGCGAACCAGCAAAGGCGGCAGCGCCTTTTCCGGATCGGTGTGCTGGGTCAGCATGCTGTATTTCGCCTCGCAGTAATCGGCCAACTGCCGGTAGAGCAGGCTCAGCGACTCCCGCAGCGGCTGCTCGCGCCACATCCTGAACCAGAACCAGTTGAATGCGCCGTACCAGATGGTGCCGGAGATATACAGCAACATCGGCTTCCAGATGGGCATATTCCCGGCCATGCTAAGCGTGAAGATGGCGGCAATCAGCGAGGCGGGCAGCAGGCGGGCGTGCAGCGAACTTATCTCCGCCGTTACGCCCAGCAGCAGGGCCATGACGATGAGTATCGCCGGCAGCGGTACGCTGGTGTAGAGCAGGAGAAGCTGCATTATCAGGCTGCTGACGGCAAACAGGCCACCGCCGATAATCAGGCGTTTAAAGAAGCGTTTGTGGGGGGTGTCCAGCCCGGCGATGTTGCAGCAGGCGGGAACTAATGAGAACAGCAGGCCGTTTTGCAGGCTGCCGAGTACCAGACCGACGGCGACGGGAAGGCACAGCACCAGCGTTTGCCGCAGAGCGTAGTTAACCTCGGGATGGTAAATTAATCTTTTCCACATAGCCTGAATTGTAGAGACAAAAAAGGCGTGTTACCGAAGCGACACGCCTTTTTTAGCACTGATTAACGAGTGCCGTAGACGACAATCGTTTTCCCGTGTGCGGAGATGAGGTTTTGATCTTCCAGCATTTTCAGAATACGGCCAACGGTTTCGCGGGAGCAGCCCACGATCTGGCCAATTTCCTGACGGGTGATTTTGATCTGCATACCGTCCGGGTGGGTCATCGCGTCCGGCTGTTTAGCCAGGTTGAGCAGCGTCTGTGCGATACGGCCGGTTACGTCGAGGAAGGCGAGGTTGCCGACTTTCTCGGAAGTCACCTGCAGACGGCGAGCCATCTGGGATGAGAGACGCATCAGGATATCCGGGTTAACCTGAATCAGCTGACGGAATTTTTTATAAGAAATTTCAGCTACTTCGCAGGCTGTTTTGGCGCGAACCCAGGCGCTACGCTCCTGACCTTCTTCGAACAGCCCTAATTCACCAATGAAATCACCCTGATTCAGATAAGAAAGGATCATCTCCTTGCCTTCTTCATCTTTAATCAGAACAGCTACGGAGCCCTTGACGATGTAGTACAGCGTCTCCGCCTTTTCACCCTGGTGAATCAGCGTGCTCTTCGACGGATACTTATGAATGTGGCAATGAGACAAGAACCATTCGAGAGTCGGGTCTGTTTGCGGTTTGCCAAGCACCATGCGCGGTTATCCTCTGTTGTAAACTGGCTACCAAAGACAAGACTCGGAACCTCTTGTCTGGCGTTGCAATCGTGAAATTTTCCCAAGCCCTGGGAGCTGGCGAGCAGGTCAATCCTGCGGCCTGTAATTAGTCGTTTCCTCTGCTTACGTGCATCAACGTCTCTGTCCCGCAGCAGCATCCGGATTGTTTTAGCATAGCTTTTGGTAAGTGTCTTGTATTGTCTCGTTTCAGCATGACCTGGATCGCCTTACGTTGCCAGTTTTGGCCCAGGCGCGTAATCTGAAAGAAATTTTTCTCAACTGGGAGTACGCAAATGCAGGCACGAGTTAAATGGGTGGAAGGCATGACCTTCCTCGGTGAATCCGCTTCCGGCCACCAGGTTTTGATGGACGGTAACTCCGGAGATAAAGCACCAAGCCCGATGGAAATGCTGCTGATGGCCGCCGGGGGCTGTAGCTCGATTGACGTGGTTTCTATTTTGCAAAAAGGCCGCCACGCGGTGACCGACTGCGAAGTGAAGCTGACGTCCGAGCGCCGTGAAGAAGCGCCGCGCCTGTTCACGCATATCAACCTGCACTTTGTGGTTACCGGCAAAGACCTGAAAGACAGCGCGGTCGCTCGTGCCGTCGAGCTGACGGCACAGAAATACTGCTCGGTCACGCTGATGCTGGAGAAAGCGGCTGAGATAAGCCACAGCTATGAAGTGATCGAAGGGTAATATTCGGGATGGGCGGTGTCGGCACCGCCCATGTCGGATTAAGCTATCTTCCTGCCCTGCGCCAATTTCTCTACCAGCGGCGCCATAATCAACTCCATCGCCAGCCCCATTTTCCCTCCCGGCACCACCAGCGTGTTGATGTGGGAAATAAACGATCCCTGCAACATCGCCAGCAAATACGGGAAGTCGATATCGTCGAGTCCGCGGAAGTGAATGACCACGAAGCTTTCATCGAGGGAAGGGATCGCGCGGGCGGCAAATGGATTTGAGGTGTCCACCGTGGGTACGCGCTGGAAGTTAATGTGGGTGCGGGAGAACTGCGGCGTAATGAAGTTGATGTAGTCTTCCATCGATCGCACAACCGAGTCCATCACCGCCTCGCGTGAATGCCCGCGCTCGCCGGTGTCCCGCACCAGCTTTTGGATCCACTCCAGGTTGACGATAGGCACCACGCCAACCAGCAAATCTACGCAATCGGCCACGCTGTGTTGCGGCGTAACAACCCCGCCGTGTAGCCCTTCATAAAACAACACATCGGTTGGCTCCGGCAGCGGCTGCCACGGGGTAAACGTTCCCGGCACCTGATTCCACGGCACGGCTTCGTCGTAGGTATGCAGGTATTTACGGGACTGGCCTTTGCCGCTCTGGCCATATTCGATAAAGGTTTGCTCCAGCAGCCCAAAGTCGTTGGCTTCTGGCCCGAAGTAGCTGATATGGCGGCCTGAATCACGGGCTTTGCGGATCGCCATATCCATTTCAGGGCGGGTATAGCGATGAAAGCTGTCGCCTTCCAGTTCCGCAGCGCGCAGGCCGAGCTGCTGGAATATCTTACGAAAGGCGAGGCTGGTGGTGGTGGTTCCGGCACCGCTGGAACCTGTTACCGCAATAACCGGGTGTTTGGCTGACATAGGGCTACAACTCCATGGGTAATCAGAAAGGGAGCCTGCATCTGATAGTTATACTTTTTGGAAAGTATAGATTACCCCAGAGAGTCGCAGTTAGCCCCGAAGCTGGCCGCGCGGCATAATGTTGACCGTTTCATGGAGTTCAGACCAGACCAGCACGGCTTCGCCGCTCTGCAATTGACGCTTCACGTCGGCGACTTTTTGCGTCAGCGATCGCTCCTGCTCACCATAATCCGTGCCTTCGCGTAATACAAAAGATTCGATCAGGTTATCGAGAGTTTCCGGGTCCAGCTCTTGCCAGGGAAGAATCATTTCAGTTGTCCAGGTAGCGGGTTAGCCAGTCGGGAATACGCTGTTCCAGCCACATTTGCGGGCGCAGCAGCGTGCCGCCGACAAAGCCAACGTGGCCGCCGTAGGTGGTGAGCTGGTATTGGATATTTGCCGGTAGCGACTCGCGGTCGGGGATGACGTGATGATCCATAAAGGGATCGTCCTTCGCGTGAATAATGAGGGTCGGGCTGGCGATGTCCGGCAGAAGCGGCATGGCGCTACACTGGCGGTAATAGTCCAGCGCGTCGGCAAAACCGTGGATCTTTGAGGTAATTAAATCATCAAATTCGCGTATCCGGCGCAGGCTTTTTAGCTTACGCAGGTCAATAGGCAGTGAGCCAGGGTAGCTTTTCAGCTTGCGCGCCGCGTTCTTCTTCAGCAGGTTCAACAGATAGTGCTGATAGAAGCGCGAGAAGCCTTGCTCCATGTGGTAGCAGCACTGCTCGAGCATCAGCGGAGCGGAAACCACTACGCCCGCTTTGAGCGTGCAGGCCGCGCCCTGTTTAGCCATCAGGCAGGCAAGCATATTGCCGCCGAGCGAGAAGCCGACCGCAGCGGTAGGCACTTCGCCATAGCGCTGATTTAACCAGTCCAGGAAGTAGCTGCCGTCTTCGGTTTCGCCGGAATGATAGATGCGTTCTTTGCGGTTAGGGACGCCGCTACAGCCGCGAAAATGCATCACTACGCCTAACCAGCCGCGTTTTTTAGCGGCCTCAATCATGCCGTGGGCATAAGGACTGTGCAGGCTTCCCTCCAGTCCGTGAAACACCACCAGGCGCGGCTTGTGTGCGGCTGCCTGCGGGTCTTCGCTCCACGCGAGATCGACAAAATCCCCGTCCGGCATGTCCAGACGCTGCCAGTGGGGTTTGAAATTGATCCGTCTGCGAATCAAACGTGGGATCATGGTTTGCAGATGCGGGTTACTCAGCCCGCGCATAGGGCGGAAATCGTCACCTTCATCATGATGAATATTCAATTCTAAAGGGCTTGTACTGGCCATATCACACTGTTAGTTTCGTTTAGTTCGCTAATTATTCTATCGGGTGTGGAGCGCCCACTTAATGGACTCAACGCTTTTTCTTTCGATGCTGGGCTTTCTCTGGGTCGCCGCTATTACACCTGGCCCTAATAATACGTTACTTACCGCATCCGGGGCGAATTACGGTTTCTTCCGCAGTCTGCCGCTGATGATAGGCATTATGCTGGGCATGCAGTGCATTTTAGTGCTGGTTGCCTTTGGCGTCGGCAGTTTGATCCTGCTGTACCCGGCTTTGCACCTTATCCTTAAGATTGCAGGGAGCGTTTACCTTTTGTGGCTGGCCTGGAAAATCGGCACCGCAAAATATGAGCGCCTGGAAACCGGTGCCGCGCCGCCTGCTCCTGTGCCGTTCTGGCAGGGCGGGCTGTTGCAGGTTATCAACCCCAAAGCCTGGTTAATGGCACTCGGTGCGGTCGCCAGTTTTAGCCTTGCCGGTGCTGCTTACCTGCATTCGGTGGCGATGATAAGCGTCGGCATTGCGCTGGTGAACATCGTCGCAGGCGTTATCTGGATTGCCTTTGGCAGCTTGATAGGCCTGTTCCTGCGCAGCCGTCGCTCCTGGGCTATTTTCAACGTCAGCATGGGCGTATTAACCGCCGCCTGCGTGCTGCTTATCTGGCGTTGATGCTGCTAACCCTCTCCCGCCGGGAGAGGGTTAATCTTAACTGTTACTCGCCCTGTAGCATCTGCTCGAGCTGTTCCTGAGCATCGAGCCATTCCATCTCGCACTCTTCCAGCGCCGATTTCACTTTTGCCTGCGTCTGCAAGCATTCGTTCATTTCAGCTTTGCGGCTTTGCTCGTAAATCGCGCTGTCCGCCAGTTTCTCTTCTACCTCAGCAAGCTGGGCGTTGAGTTTTTCCATCTGCTTTTCGAGCTGGGTAATTTGCTTGCGCAGCGGCTGGGTCTGGGTGCGAAGCTCTGCCTCGCGGCGCTTCTGATCTTTACGCGCCTGAGCGCTGTTGGCGTTGTCTTTTGCAGTATCCGCAGGCTGATTTTCCTGTTTTTGCAGGTCGCTCAGCCATTGCTGATAATCTTCCAGGTCGCCGTCGAAGGCCTCAACTTTACCATCGTGAACCAGATAGAGGTCATCGGTGGTGGAGCGCAGCAGGTGGCGGTCGTGCGAAACCACAACCAGCGCACCTTCGAAGTCGATCAGCGCTTCGGTCAGCGCCTGACGCATATCGAGGTCGAGGTGGTTAGTCGGTTCATCGAGCAGCAGCAGGTTAGGGCGCTGCCAGACAACCAGAGCCAGTACCAGACGCGCTTTTTCACCGCCGGAAAAACGTGCCGTCACCTCGGTAACTTTGTCGCCCTGGAAGCCAAAGCCGCCAAGGTAGTCGCGCAGTTGTTGCTCCAGCTCGCGAGGAGCCAGGCGGGCAAGATGCTGAAGCGGTGACTCGTCGGCCCGCAGATACTCAAGCTGGTGCTGGGCGAAGTAGCCAAGCTTGATGCCCTTCGCCAGGCCAATTTCACCCTGCAATGGCTCAAGCTCACCGGCCAGCAGCTTGATAAGCGTAGATTTCCCCGCGCCGTTACGGCCGAGAAGGCCGATGCGAGAGCCGGGCACCAGGTTGAGCTTTATCGAGTTGAGGATAATGCGCTCGCCGTAACCGGCGCTCACTTTTTCCATTCTCAACAGCGGATTCGGCAGGTTCTCCGGGGCTCGGAAGCTAAACTGGAACGGGTTATCGACGTGCGCAGGGGCAATCAGCTCCATGCGTTCCAGCATTTTCACGCGGCTTTGAGCCTGCTTGGCCTTGGACGCTTTAGCTTTAAAGCGGTCGATAAAGCTTTGCAGGTGCGCGACCTTCAACTGCTGGCTTTCATACATCGACTGCTGCTGAGACAGGCGCGTGGCGCGCTGGATCTCGAACGAAGAGTAGTTGCCGGTGTATTCGAACATGCTTTGCTGTTCGATATGGATAATTTTGTCCACCACCGGGTCAAGGAAATCGCGGTCGTGGGAGATAAGGATCAGCGTGCCCTGGTAGCTCTTCAGCCAGCGCTCGAGCCAGATTACCGCGTCTAAGTCGAGGTGGTTGGTTGGCTCATCGAGCAGCAGCAGGTCAGAGCGGCAAATCAGCGCCTGGGCCAGGTTAAGGCGCATGCGCCAGCCGCCCGAAAAGTCGCTGACAGGGCGTTCCAGCTGCTCATTGCTGAAGCCCAGACCGTGCAGCAGGCTGGAGGCGCGGGAGCGAATAGTCCACGCATCTACCGCATCCAGCTTGCCGTGAACCAGCGCGATGGCGTGGCCGTCGTTGCGCTCGTTGGCCTGCGCCAGCTCGGCTTCCAGCTTGCGGAATTCACGGTCGCCGTCGATGACATACTCAATGGCGGGCATGGCAAGAGCGGGCGTTTCCTGGTTAACCCAGGCGAGCTGCCAGTTGCCGGGGAAGCTTGCGCTGCCGCCGTCGGCGCTTATCTCGTTTTTTAATAACGCCAGCAGCGTGGATTTTCCGCAGCCGTTTTTACCCACCAGGCCGACTTTCTGCCCTGGGTTGATGGTGGCGGTGGCGTTATCCAGCAGAACGCGGGTGCCGCGACGAATTTGTAACGAGGAGAAAACAATCATAAAGCGCCGTATGTTCAGAGTATGTTAAATTGTCATTGTAATTCGTTAACATGTCGCCTCGGCAACAGGTCGGGCTGCATGGTAGCCCAAAATAATGACTATGACGACGCCCTGGAGGGTAATGATGTCGCAGCCGCCGAAAGTTTTGCTGCTATATACCCATCCGGAATCCCAGGACTCGGTTGCCAACCGGGTTTTGCTCAAACCGGCTCTGCAGCTTGCAAATGTTACCGTGCACGATCTTTACGCGCACTATCCTGATTTTTTTATCGACATTTATCACGAACAGTCATTGCTGCTGGAGCACGATGTCATTGTTTTTCAACACCCTCTCTACACCTATAGTTGCCCTGCGTTACTGAAAGAGTGGATGGATCGCGTTCTGAGCCGCGATTTTGCCAGCGGAGTGGGGGGCAATGCGCTGGCGGGAAAGTACTGGCGCAGCGTGATAACGACCGGTGAGCCGGAAGGTGCCTACCGCTACGATGGCTATAACCGCTTTCCGCTGACTGAAATTTTGCGCCCTTTTGAGCTGACTGCCGCGATGTGCAAAATGCACTGGATGACGCCTATCGTCGTTTACTGGGCTCGCCGCCAGTCTAAGCAGGAGCTGGAAAACCATGCAAAAGCCTATGGCGAATGGCTGGCCAATCCGCTGCCGATGGGAGGCCGCTAATGGAAGGTTCTGATTTATTGTTAGCCGGCGTGCTGTTTCTGTTTGCGGCGGTGGTGGCGGTGCCGATTGCGGCCCGCCTCGGCATTGGCGCGGTGCTGGGCTATTTGCTGGCCGGGATAGCGATTGGCCCATGGGGCCTGGGTTTTATCAGCGACGTCGATGAAATCCTGCACTTCTCCGAACTTGGCGTTGTGTTTCTGATGTTTATCATCGGCCTTGAACTGAATCCCTCTAAGCTGTGGCAGCTCAGGCGTTCGATATTCGGCGTCGGCGCGGCACAGGTTATTTTAAGCGCCGTGGTGCTGGGCGGCCTGCTGATGCTGACAGATTTCTCCTGGCAGGCGGCGGTCATCGGCGGGATTGGTCTCGCTATGTCTTCTACGGCAATGGCGCTACAGCTGATGCGCGACAAGGGCATGAACCGCAATGAGTCCGGGCAGCTGGGTTTTTCGGTGTTGTTATTCCAGGATCTCGCGGTTATTCCTGCGCTGGCGTTGGTGCCTTTGCTGGCGGGAAATGGCGATAATCATACCGACTGGATTAAAGTCGGGCTCAAGGCGCTGGCGTTTATCGGCATGTTGCTGGGCGGACGCTACCTGCTGCGTCCGGTGTTTCGCTTTATCGCTAGCTCCGGCGTGCGCGAAGTGTTTACCGCCGCGTCGCTGTTATTGGTGCTTGGCTCGGCGCTATTTATGGACGCGCTCGGTTTCTCAATGGCTCTGGGGACGTTTCTGGCTGGCGTACTGCTGGCGGAAAGCGAGTATCGCCACGAGCTCGAAATCGCTATCGATCCCTTTAAAGGGTTGCTGCTGGGACTGTTCTTTATCTCGGTGGGCATGGCCCTGAATCTTGGCGTGTTGTTTACCCATCTGCTGTGGATAGCGGTTAGCGTGCTTGGGCTGGTGGCGGTGAAGGCTTCCATTTTGTACGGCTTGTCGCGAGTCTACGGCCTGCGTAGCTCTGAGCGGCTCCAGTTTGCTGGCGTACTGAGCCAGGGCGGGGAGTTTGCCTTCGTGCTGTTTTCCGCCGCGGCCTCGCAGAAGCTTTTTCAGGGCGAGCAAATGCCGCTCCTGCTGGTGACGGTGACGCTGTCGATGATGACCACGCCGCTGTTGATGAAAGGCGTGGATGCCATTCTGGCCCGGCGCTTTAATAGCGGCGAAGAGACGGATGAAGCCCCTTATGTGGAAGACGATCAGCCGCAGGTCATTATCATTGGTTTCGGGCGTTTCGGGCAGGTTATTGGCCGTTTACTGATGGCTAATAAAATGCGCATTACGGTGCTGGAACGCGACATAAGTGCGGTAAGCCTGATGCGCAAATACGGCTATAAAGTCTATTACGGCGACGCGACCGAGCTGGAACTGCTGCGTTCGGCTGGCGCAGAGGCGGCAAAATCCATCGTCATCACCTGTAACGAGCCGGAAGATACGATGCGGATTGTGCATCTCTGTCAACAGCACTTTCCACATCTGGCCATTCTGGCCCGCGCTCGCGGGCGCGTTGAGGCGCACGAATTGCTCCAGGCCGGGGTTAAACTGTTCTCGCGTGAAACCTTCTCCAGCGCCCTTGAACTTGGGCGTAAGGCGCTGTTAACTCTGGGTATGCATCCGCATCAGGCGCACCGCGCTCAGCTGCACTTCCGCCGTCTGGATATGCGCATGCTGCGCGAGCTGATGCCCATCCATACCGATACCGCGCAGATTTCCAGGGTGCGTGAAGCCCGCCGCGAACTGGAGGAGATTTTTGAGCGAGAAATGCAGCAAGAACGGCGCCAGCTGGACGGCTGGGATGAATTTGAATAGTAAACCAGCCCGTAGAAGAAATACCTACGATAGAGATTTGATCGGCGGAAGCAAGAAATAAACCAGGAAAATCAATTTATTGATTTTCGCCAGATAACCAAAAAGAGGGAAAAACCACGCTTTTTCCCTCTTTTTCAGAACATCAGGTGAAGCCAATGTCAGTGCGTAAACGTTTTATTGCCGGAGCGGTTTGCCCCAAGTGCCAGGCTAAGGATTCTCTCGCCCTGTGGCGCGAGAACAATGTTGATATCGTTGAATGTGTTAAGTGCGGCCACCAGATGCGCGAGGCGGATAAGCAGGTTCGCGAGCACGTTCGCGAACAGGAACAAGTGATAGGGATTTTTCATCCTGACTAGCGGGATGAGGCAGCTTTTTTTAAGCTAGAGGGTACAGCGGCGCAGATTTCCGTTACAATC
Source organism: Cedecea davisae DSM 4568 (assembly GCF_000412335.2). Taxonomy (GTDB): domain Bacteria; phylum Pseudomonadota; class Gammaproteobacteria; order Enterobacterales; family Enterobacteriaceae; genus Cedecea; species Cedecea davisae. The sequence continues at coordinate 4,275,402 of NZ_KE161030.1, read as the reverse complement.
TGCGCCAGTTTTTTCCCCACGCTCGTTCAGGAGATATCATGAAAGTAGCAAAAGACCTGGTGGTCAGCCTGGCTTATCAGGTACGTACAGAAGACGGTGTGTTGGTCGATGAGTCTCCGGTGAGCGCGCCGCTGGACTACCTGCACGGCCACGGCTCCCTGATTTCTGGCCTGGAAACAGCGCTGGACGGTCACGAAGTTGGCGACAAATTTGACGTTGAAGTGGGCGCAAACGACGCTTACGGCCAGTATGACGAAAACCTGGTACAGCGCGTACCGAAAGACGTCTTCATGGGCGTTGACGAACTGCAAGTTGGTATGCGCTTCATGGCGGAAACCGATCAGGGCCCGGTGCCGGTAGAAATCACCGAAGTGGAAGACGAGCACGTAGTGGTTGACGGTAACCACATGCTGGCTGGTCAGAACCTGAAATTCAACGTTGAAGTTGTGGCGATCCGCGAAGCGACCGAAGAAGAGCTGGCTCACGGCCACGTTCACGGCGAACACGACCATCACCATGACCACGATCACGACGGCTGCTGCGGCGGTCACGGCCACGATCACGACCATGACCATGAGCACGGTAAAGGTGGTTGCGGTAACGGCGGGTGCGGCTGCCACTAATTGCAGCAAAAGAAAAAAGCGGTGATGCCAATCACCGCTTTTTTTATGCCCGCAATTCAGTAATGCGGCGGCGGCGTCTCTTCCGCCTCAGAAGCGACCATTGACGGCTGGCTGGCCTTTAGCTTTTCAACCAGCAGACGGAAATGCTCGCGTAGTTTGGCCATCTCAAGTTCGTGCGCCGTGACGGTCTGGTTCAACTCTTCAATCGTTATCTCCTGAAACGCGAGACGACTTTCGAGCTCTTCCAGCCGCTGTTCGGTGGATTTAGTGTGCATGGCGATTCCTCTTTCTGCCTGCTCGATGGACAAGATGCGGCGATTTTACTGAAAATGACTCAGCTTTACAGCGCAGATGCACGCGGAAGGAAACTTCTTTAAACAAAAAGAATCTGAATTTGACTCGATAACGTACTGAGAGATTGTGTAGATTTCTTTCACGACGTTATAGTACGTCACTTAGTTTATTTGAAACCCTGGGGTGAGAGGCCCCGGCCCTGGAGAAATGGATGAAATCATTATTTAAAGTAACGCTTCTGGCGACCACGATGGCCGTTGTCCTTAATGCTCCTGCGTTTGCTGCTCCGGCTGCCGCAAAGGATGCCGCTCCTGCCGCCGCTCAGGCCGACAGCAAAGCCGCCTTTAAGAACGATGACCAGAAAGCAGCCTACGCACTGGGCGCATCGCTTGGCCGTTACATGGAAAACTCCCTTAAAGAGCAGGAAAAACTGGGCATCACCCTGGATAAAGCTCAGCTGATCGCAGGCGTGCAGGACGCGTTTGCCGACAAGAGCAAACTCTCTGACCAGGAAATTGAGAAAACCCTGCAGGCGTTTGAAACCCGCGTAAAAGCCTCCGCTCAGGAGAAGATGGAAAAAGACGCTAAAGAAAATGCGGACAAAGGCAAAGCCTACCGCGACACTTTCGCTAAACAGAAAGGCGTGAAAACCTCTTCTACCGGCCTGCTGTACAAAGTAGAGAAAGAAGGCACCGGCGATGCGCCGAAAGATACCGATACCGTGGTAGTAAACTACAAAGGTACGCTTATCGACGGTAAAGAGTTCGACAACTCCTATACCCGCGGCGAGCCGCTTTCCTTCCGTCTTGACGGTGTTATCCCTGGCTGGACCGAAGGCCTGAAAAACATCAAGAAAGGTGGCAAAATCGAGCTGGTTATCCCACCGGAGCTGGCTTACGGTAAAACCGGCGTTCCGGGCATTCCGGCTAACTCTACGCTGGTGTTCGAAGTTGAACTGCTGGACATCAAACAGGCACCAAAAGCTGACGCTAAGCCTGATGCAGCAGCGGCCGCCAAAGCCGCCGACGCGGCAAAAAGCAAATAATTTGCTGACCGTCTCCACCGCCGCCCTCCGGGCGGCGGTTTTGTTTTCAGGCTCCCACTTCGGCCATCTGACCCATCCAGGCTAGAATAAAGACTGGAAAGCACGTCTGACGTTGTATTACCTTAGCGGGCAGCGTTTCAACCGAGTATGAGTCTGCCCTGACACCAATAAAGCGCGACAGGCTCTCATTAGAGGGTGGTATTTTTACATGTCCAATTCGCTTTTAACCAACGAAACCAGTGAACTCGATTTACTGGACCAGCGTCCTTTTGAGCAAACCGACTTCGAAATCTTAAAATCCTATGAAGCGGTGGTGGACGGGTTAGCGATGCTGATTGGTTCACATTGCGAAATCGTTCTGCATTCTCTGCAGGATCTGAAATGCTCGGCAATTCGTATTGCCAACGGTGAGCATACCGGGCGAAAAATCGGCTCGCCGATTACCGACCTGGCGCTGCGTATGCTGCACGATATGACCGGCGCCGACAGCAGCGTGTCCAGATGTTACTTTACCCGCGCCAAAAGCGGAGTGCTGATGAAGTCGGTGACGATTGCTATCCGCAACCGTGACCAGCGCGTGATTGGCCTGCTGTGTATCAACATGAACCTCGATGTTCCGTTTTCCCAGATTATGTCGACCTTCATTCCGCCTGAGACTCAGGATCAGGAAGTGCCGTCTTCGGTTAACTTCGCTTCTTCCGTTGAAGACCTTGTGATGCAAACCCTTGAGTTCACGATCGAAGAGGTGAACGCCGATCGCAACGTGTCAAATAACGCGAAAAATCGCCAGATAGTTTTGAATCTGTACGAGAAGGGCATCTTCGATATTAAAGATGCGATTAACCAGGTGGCAGATCGCCTGAACATCTCCAAGCACACGGTTTATCTCTACATTCGCCAGTTCAAAAATGGCGACTTCCTCGGCCAGGACAAGTAATGCGGTTTGCGTTAATGGTTACCGGCCCCGCTTACGGTACGCAGCAGGCGAGCAGCGCGCTGCTGTTTGCCCGTGCGCTGTTGGCGGAAGGGCATACGCTGGAGAGTGTTTTTTTCTATCGCGAAGGTATTTATAACGCGAACCAGCTAACTTCTCCGGCCAGCGATGAAGTTGACCTGGTGCGCGAGTGGCAGGCGCTGAACCAGCAGCATGGCGTAGCGCTGCATATCTGTGTTGCGGCGGCGCTGCGCCGCGGAGTGACGGATGAAGAGCAGGCGAAGTCGCTGGGGCTAAGCGGTAATAATCTTCAGCCCGGATTTACGCTGAGCGGCCTCGGCGCGCTGGCGGAAGCCGCGCTCACCTGCGAAAGAATGGTGCAATTCTGATGAAGCGTGTCGCATTTGTTTTTCGCACGGCGCCGCACGGCAGTACGGCCGGTCGTGAAGGTTTAGATGCGCTGCTGGCTACCTCCGCGCTTTCTGAGGATATCGGCGTGTTCTTTATCGGCGATGGCGTTTTGCAACTGTTGCCGGGCCAGCAGCCTGCGAAGGTGCTGGGGCGGGATTACATTGCTACTTTCCGTGTTCTGCCGCTTTACGATATCGAGCAATGCTTTCTGTGCGCAGACTCTCTGTGCGAGCGCGGCTTATCGACCGAGTCGCCGTGGGTTATCGAAGCTGAACCGCTGGCGTCCGATGTTTTGCGCGAAAAGCTGAACCAGTTCGATGTGGTATTAACTTTCTGAGGCGCCCATGCTCCATACCCTACGTCACTCGCCGTTTCAGTGCGATCTAGCTGAAATATTGCGCTTTATGCAGCCCGGAGATGACCTGTTGCTGATTGAGGACGGCGTGATTGCCGCGCTCGGTAACAGCAGGGCGCTTGAATTACTGCTTAGCGCCCCCATCTCTGTAAGCGCTCTGCAGGAAGATATCGAGGCTCGTGGCCTGATTGCTCAAATTTCATCCAAAGTTGAGTGTGTCAGCTATACTGATTTCGTCAGATTAGCGGTAAAACACGACCAGCAGTTCGCCTGGTGATGGCAGATTGTTGTATATTTCTTGACACCTTTTCGGCTCAGCCCTAAAATTCTGCGTCCTCATATTATATGAGGCCGTTTTATTACGTGTTTACGAAGCAAAAGCTAAAACCAGGAGCTATTTAATGGCAACAGTTAACCAGCTGGTTCGCAAACCACGCGCGCGCAAAGTTGCAAAAAGCAACGTGCCTGCGCTGGAAGCTTGCCCGCAGAAACGTGGTGTATGTACCCGTGTATATACCACCACTCCTAAGAAACCAAACTCCGCACTGCGTAAAGTTTGCCGTGTGCGTTTGACTAACGGTTTTGAAGTCACCTCCTACATCGGCGGTGAAGGTCACAACCTGCAGGAACACTCCGTGATCCTGATCCGTGGTGGTCGTGTAAAAGACTTGCCAGGTGTTCGTTACCACACCGTTCGTGGTGCGCTTGACTGCTCCGGCGTTAAAGACCGTAAGCAATCTCGCTCCAAGTATGGCGTGAAGCGTCCTAAGGCTTAATGGTTCTCCGTTAAGTAAGGCCAAACGTTTTAAATAAATGTCAAAATAAACTCTTTGAGTTTTGGACAATCCTGAATTAACAACGGAGTATTCCCATGCCACGTCGTCGCGTCATTGGTCAGCGTAAAATTCTGCCGGATCCTAAGTTCGGATCAGAACTGCTGGCCAAATTTGTAAATATCCTGATGGTAGATGGTAAGAAATCTACCGCAGAATCTATCGTTTATACCGCGCTGGAAACCCTGGCTCAGCGTTCTGGTAAAAACGAGCTGGAAGCATTCGAAGTCGCTCTGGACAACGTCCGTCCGACCGTCGAAGTTAAGTCCCGCCGCGTTGGTGGTTCTACTTATCAGGTTCCAGTTGAAGTTCGTCCGGTTCGTCGTAATGCCCTGGCAATGCGTTGGATCGTAGAAGCTGCTCGTAAACGCGGTGATAAATCCATGGCTCTGCGCCTGGCGAATGAACTGTCTGATGCTGCAGAAAACAAAGGTACTGCAGTTAAGAAACGTGAAGACGTTCACCGTATGGCAGAAGCCAACAAGGCGTTCGCTCACTACCGTTGGTAACAAATCCTTCGTAGTGTTAGTCCCAGAGCGGGTGCTTCATGTGAGCTGCCCGCTTTGGGTTACTTAACTTGAACGTCCCAGGATATAGAGGAATCAAATGGCTCGTACAACACCCATTGCACGCTACCGCAACATCGGTATCAGTGCACACATCGACGCCGGTAAAACCACTACTACCGAACGTATTCTGTTCTACACCGGTGTAAACCACAAAATCGGTGAAGTTCATGACGGCGCTGCAACCATGGACTGGATGGAGCAGGAGCAGGAGCGTGGTATTACCATTACCTCCGCTGCAACTACTGCATTCTGGTCTGGTATGGCTAAGCAGTATGAACCGCACCGCGTAAACATCATCGACACCCCAGGGCACGTTGACTTCACCATCGAAGTTGAACGTTCCATGCGTGTTCTTGACGGTGCAGTAATGGTTTACTGCGCAGTTGGTGGTGTTCAGCCACAGTCTGAAACCGTATGGCGTCAGGCTAACAAATACAAAGTTCCACGCATCGCGTTCGTTAACAAAATGGACCGTATGGGTGCAAACTTCCTGAAAGTTGTAGGCCAGATCAAATCCCGCCTGGGCGCGAACCCTGTTCCGCTTCAGCTGGCAATTGGTGCTGAAGAAGGTTTCACCGGCGTTATCGACCTGGTGAAAATGAAAGCCATCAACTGGAACGATGCAGATCAGGGCGTTACCTTCGAATACGAAGATATCCCGGCTGACATGCAGGACCTGGCTGACGAATGGCACCAGAACCTGATCGAGTCCGCTGCAGAAGCTTCTGAAGAGCTGATGGAAAAATACCTGGGCGGCGAAGAGCTGACCGAGGAAGAAATCAAGACTGCTCTGCGTCAGCGCGTTCTGAACAACGAAATCATCCTGGTTACCTGTGGTTCTGCATTTAAGAACAAAGGTGTTCAGGCGATGCTGGATGCGGTAATTGATTACCTGCCAGCACCAACTGACGTACCTGCTATCAACGGTATGTTGGACGACGGTAAAGACACTCCATCTGAGCGTCACGCTAGCGACGACGAGCCATTTGCTGCTCTGGCATTCAAAATCGCTACCGACCCGTTCGTAGGTAACCTGACGTTCTTCCGCGTGTACTCTGGCGTGGTTAACTCCGGTGATACCGTATACAACCCGGTTAAATCGGCTCGTGAGCGTTTCGGTCGTATCGTTCAGATGCACGCTAACAAACGTGAAGAGATCAAAGAAGTTCGCGCGGGCGACATTGCTGCGGCAATCGGCCTGAAAGACGTGACTACAGGTGATACCATCTGTGATCCGGACAACGTGATCATTCTGGAGCGTATGGAATTCCCTGAACCGGTAATCTCCATCGCCGTTGAGCCGAAAACCAAAGCTGACCAGGAAAAAATGGGTCTGGCTCTGGGCCGTCTGGCTAAAGAAGACCCATCATTCCGCGTATGGACTGATGAAGAATCTAACCAGACCATCATCGCGGGTATGGGTGAGCTGCACCTCGACATCATCGTTGACCGTATGAAGCGTGAGTTCAACGTTGAAGCGAACGTCGGTAAACCACAGGTTGCTTACCGTGAAGCGATTCGCGCGAAAGTTACCGATATCGAAGGTAAACACGCCAAGCAGTCTGGTGGTCGTGGTCAGTACGGTCATGTTGTTATCGACATGTACCCACTGGAGCCGGGCTCTAACCCTAAAGGTTACGAGTTCATCAACGACATCAAAGGTGGTGTGATTCCTGGCGAATACATCCCTGCTGTTGATAAAGGCATCCAGGAGCAGCTGAAATCTGGTCCTCTGGCGGGCTACCCGGTAGTCGATCTCGGCGTGCGTCTGCACTTCGGTTCTTACCACGACGTTGACTCCTCCGAGCTGGCGTTTAAACTGGCCGCTTCTATTGCCTTCAAAGATGGCTTTAAGAAAGCTAAACCAGTTCTGCTTGAGCCTATCATGAAGGTTGAAGTTGAGACTCCGGAAGAGAACACTGGTGACGTTATCGGTGACCTTAGCCGTCGTCGTGGTCAGCTGAAAGGCCAGGAATCTAACGCTACTGGCGTACAGATTCATGCTGAAGTTCCGTTGTCTGAAATGTTCGGGTACGCAACTCAGCTGCGTTCTCTGACCAAAGGTCGTGCATCTTACTCCATGGAATTCCTGAAGTATGATGACGCACCTAACAACGTTGCTCAGGCCGTAATCGAAGCTCGTGGCAAATAAGCCAACGCTTTTAACACAATGATCCCGTGCTCTCTCCACGAGGGGCGAGCACAATAGTAAGGAATATAGCCGTGTCTAAAGAAAAATTTGAACGTAAAAAACCGCACGTCAACGTTGGTACTATCGGCCACGTTGACCACGGTAAAACCACTCTGACTGCTGCAATCACTACCGTTCTGGCTAAAACCTACGGTGGTTCTGCTCGTGCATTCGACCAGATCGATAACGCACCAGAAGAAAAAGCTCGTGGTATCACCATCAACACTTCCCAT
>NZ_KE161030.1:4266513-4266914 GCF_000412335.2 Cedecea davisae DSM 4568 | reverse complement strand
GTTGAATATGACACCCCGACTCGCCACTACGCGCACGTTGACTGCCCAGGGCACGCCGACTACGTTAAAAACATGATCACCGGTGCTGCTCAGATGGACGGCGCTATCCTGGTTGTTGCTGCGACTGATGGCCCAATGCCACAGACCCGTGAGCACATCCTGCTGGGTCGTCAGGTTGGCGTTCCGTACATCATCGTGTTCCTGAACAAATGCGACATGGTTGATGACGAAGAGCTGCTGGAACTGGTAGAAATGGAAGTTCGTGAACTTCTGTCCCAGTACGACTTCCCGGGCGACGATACTCCAATCGTTCGTGGTTCTGCTCTGAAAGCGCTGGAAGGCGAAGCAGAGTGGGAAGCTAAAATCGTTGAGCTGGCTGGCTACCTGGATTCTTACATCCC
>NZ_KE161030.1:4238686-4265513 GCF_000412335.2 Cedecea davisae DSM 4568 | reverse complement strand
TGAGCCAGAGCGTGCTATCGATAAGCCGTTCCTGCTGCCAATCGAAGACGTATTCTCCATCTCCGGCCGTGGTACCGTTGTTACCGGTCGTGTAGAGCGCGGTATCATCAAAGTTGGTGAAGAAGTTGAAATCGTTGGTATCAAAGATACTGCGAAATCTACCTGTACCGGCGTTGAAATGTTCCGCAAACTGCTGGACGAAGGCCGTGCTGGTGAGAACGTTGGTGTTCTGCTGCGTGGTATCAAACGTGAAGAAATCGAACGTGGTCAGGTACTGGCTAAGCCAGGCTCTATCAAGCCACACACCAAGTTCGAATCTGAAGTGTACATCCTGTCCAAAGACGAAGGCGGCCGTCATACTCCGTTCTTCAAAGGCTACCGTCCACAGTTCTACTTCCGTACAACTGACGTGACCGGCACCATCGAACTGCCAGAAGGCGTTGAGATGGTAATGCCTGGCGACAACATCAAAATGGTTGTTACCCTGATCCACCCAATCGCGATGGATGACGGTCTGCGTTTCGCAATCCGTGAAGGCGGCCGTACTGTTGGCGCGGGCGTTGTTGCTAAAGTTATCGCTTAATCGCTGATAATCTTTGACACAATGTGCAAGAAAAGGGCATCTTCGGATGCCCTTTTTTATGCTCTAAATATCCCCCTGAACTCCGTTCGTCCCTCGATTTGCATTTAGTCACTTTTCTTAGCATTCTGCCACGCGCCAACCCTTGTAAAGCCAATCATTCTCATTTACACTTTGCGCAGTTTTTGAGCGGGAGTGATTATGTACGTTTGCTTGTGTAACGGTGTAAGCGATAAGACAATTCGTCAGGCGGTGCGGCAGCACCATCCTCAGTCTTTTCAGCAGCTTAAAAAATTTATCCCGGTTGGAAACCAGTGTGGAAAGTGTGTTCGTCAGGCGCGAGAAATCATGCAGGATGAACTGATGCAGATCCCGGAATTTAAAGAGATCGCTTAAAATACGCCCATTTTTTTGACTTACTCTGTGCGACATCTACGCTTCATGTAGTGGAAGCGGAGGAAGTCAAAATGAAAGGTGATGTTAAGATAATAAATTATCTCAATAAATTATTGGGAAACGAGCTTGTCGCAATTAACCAGTATTTTCTGCATGCCCGCATGTTCAAAAACTGGGGTTTAAAACGTCTTAACGACGTCGAGTATCATGAGTCCATTGATGAAATGAAGCACGCAGATAAATACATCGAGCGTATTCTGTTTCTTGAAGGGCTACCGAATCTACAGGATCTTGGCAAGTTGGGCATCGGTGAAGATGTCGAAGAAATGTTGCGCTCCGACCTGAAGCTTGAGCTGGATGGCGCGAAGGATTTGCGTGAGGCAATAGCTTACGCCGATAAGGTTCATGATTACGTCAGTCGTGATTTGATGATTGAAATCCTGGCCGATGAAGAAGGCCATATTGACTGGCTTGAGACGGAACTGGATTTGATTCAGAAGCTGGGTATCCAGAACTATCTGCAGGCGCAGATACGCGACGAATAGCCCAGGACAGCCCGGACAGAGGGGCTCACCCTCTGTCTGTATACAGCACCTCACCAGAATGCCTGCCAGACGAACTCCCCCCAACCCGCAGCCGCCAGGTACGGTCCAAACGGTATAGTTTTTAGCAGCCGTTGTTTAGCGATATAAATGAAGCCCACTGAAGCCAGGCCCAACAGCGATGCCGCCGTAATCACTACCGGAAGGCTTTGCCAGCTGTTCCACGCCCCGATTGCCGCCAGTAACTTGAAGTCGCCATAGCCCAGCCCCTCCCGCCCGGTTTTCCAGCGGAATAGCTGAAACACGACCCACAGAGAAAGATAACCTGCGGCCGCGCCATAAACGGCATCATCCACGGTGCGAGGATCCATCAGGCAATGGAAAAGTAATCCCAGCCAGAGCAGGGGAAGGGTGAGTCTGTCGGGCAGCAGCTGGCTTCGAAAGTCGATGAGGCTAAGCGCCAGAGCCAAAGCAAAATAGAGTAGCGTGCCGGCCATCAATAGCCAGAAGACTGTGTCGCCGCTGTTTGTCATGTTTTCAACTCGCTGGGCAATAGGTTGCAGCATCCTGGCCCGTCAGGTTCTCCTGGCCAAGAAATAATAGATATCGGAGATGAATGCTGCGCAGCCTCTCGCAAAGAGGCCGGAATACGCCATCTGTGCCCCGCTGAAAAACAAAATTCAGGGAATCGGCGAAATTTCGACCCGGGCAGCTTGCAAGCGCGTTGGAAACCCGTATAATGCGCGGGCTGTCTTTATAGACAGCTGGTTCGATATGAACCCCGGTAGTAGTCAGTTGAAGAGATTCAGTTGCTATCAAACAATGTCCCCAATTGGGGGACTATGTATGAACGATTACACTCCCCCATCAATCGTAATGGGTGCGAGTAGTAATTTTTTTCGTCTATAAAATAATTGGAGCTCTGGTCTCATGCAGAACCAAAGAATCCGTATCCGCCTTAAAGCGTTTGATCATCGTCTGATCGATCAATCAACTGCGGAAATCGTCGAGACTGCTAAGCGCACTGGTGCGCAAGTCCGTGGTCCGATCCCGCTGCCGACCCGCAAAGAGCGCTTTACCGTTCTGATCTCCCCGCACGTCAACAAAGACGCGCGCGATCAGTACGAGATCCGCACTCACAAGCGTCTGGTTGACATCGTTGAGCCAACTGAGAAAACCGTTGATGCTCTGATGCGTCTGGATCTGGCTGCCGGTGTAGACGTGCAGATCAGCCTGGGTTAATCAGGTCATTGACGATTGAGAGGTTGAAACAATGATTGGTTTAGTCGGTAAAAAAGTGGGTATGACCCGTATCTTCACTGAAGATGGCGTTTCTATCCCAGTAACCGTAATTGAAGTTGAAGCAAACCGTGTTACTCAGGTTAAAGACCTGGCTAACGACGGCTACCGTGCAGTTCAGGTTACCACCGGTGCTAAAAAAGCTAACCGCGTAACCAAGCCGGAAGCTGGTCACTTCGCTAAAGCTGGCGTTGAAGCTGGCCGTGGTCTGTGGGAATTCCGTCTTGCTGAAGGCGAAGAGTTCACCGTAGGTCAGGACATTAGCGTTGAGCTGTTTGCTGAAGTTAAAAAAGTTGACGTAACCGGTACCTCTAAAGGTAAAGGTTTCGCAGGTACCGTTAAGCGCTGGAACTTCCGTACCCAGGATGCTACTCACGGTAACTCCTTGTCTCACCGCGTTCCGGGTTCTATCGGTCAGAACCAGACTCCGGGCAAAGTGTTCAAAGGCAAGAAAATGGCAGGCCAGCTGGGTAACGAACGTGTGACCGTTCAGAGCCTGGACGTAGTACGTGTTGACGCTGAGCGCAACCTGCTGCTGGTGAAAGGTGCTGTTCCGGGTGCAACCGGTAGCGACCTGATCGTTAAACCAGCTGTGAAGGCGTAAGGGGATAGCAATGGAATTAGTATTGAAAGACGCGCAAAGCGCGCTGACTGTTTCCGAAACTACCTTCGGTCGTGACTTCAACGAAGCGCTGGTACACCAGGTTGTTGTTGCTTATGCAGCTGGTGCTCGTCAGGGTACTCGTGCTCAGAAGACCCGTGCTGAAGTAACTGGTTCCGGCAAAAAGCCGTGGCGCCAGAAAGGTACCGGCCGTGCGCGTTCAGGTTCTATCAAGAGCCCGATCTGGCGTTCCGGTGGCGTAACCTTCGCTGCACGCCCGCAGGACCACAGTCAAAAAGTTAACAAAAAGATGTACCGCGGCGCGCTGAAAAGCATCCTGTCCGAACTGGTACGTCAGGATCGTCTGATCGTTGTTGAGCAGTTCTCTGTTGAAGCACCGAAAACCAAGCTGCTGGCTCAGAAACTGAAAGATATGGCTCTGGAAGATGTGCTGATCGTGACCGGTGAACTGGATGAGAATCTGTTCCTGGCAGCTCGCAACCTGCACAAGGTTGACGTGCGCGATGTAGCAGCAATCGACCCAGTTAGCCTGATCGCCTTCGACAAAGTCGTTATGACTGCGGAAGCAGTTAAGCAAGTTGAGGAGATGCTGGCATGATCCGTGAAGAACGTCTGCTGAAAGTAGTGCGTGCACCGCACGTATCTGAAAAAGCATCTACCGCGATGGAAAAAACCAATACCATCGTACTCAAAGTTGCGAAAGACGCGACCAAAGCAGAGATCGTTGCTGCTGTACAGAAGCTGTTCGAAGTTGAAGTTAAAGACGTGAACACCCTGGTTGTTAAAGGGAAAACTAAACGTCACGGACAGCGTGTTGGTCGTCGTAGCGACTGGAAAAAAGCTTACGTCACCCTGAAGGAAGGCCAGAACCTGGACTTCGTCGGCGGCGCTGAGTAAGTCGGAGGAGAAAGACAATGGCAGTTGTTAAATGTAAACCGACATCTCCGGGTCGTCGCCACGTAGTTAAAGTGGTTAACCCTGAGCTGCATAAGGGCAAGCCTTTTGCTCCGTTGCTGGAAAAAAACAGCAAATCCGGTGGCCGTAACAACAATGGTCGTATCACTACCCGTCATATCGGTGGTGGTCACAAGCAGGCTTACCGTATTGTTGACTTTAAACGCAACAAAGATGGTATCCCGGCAGTTGTTGAGCGTCTTGAGTACGATCCGAACCGTTCCGCGAATATCGCGCTGGTTCTGTACAAAGATGGCGAACGCCGTTACATCCTGGCCCCTAAAGGCCTGAAAGCTGGCGACCAGATTCAGTCTGGCGTTGATGCTGCAATCAAAGCTGGTAACACCCTGCCGATGCGCAACATCCCGGTTGGTTCTACTGTTCATAACGTAGAAATGAAACCTGGTAAAGGCGGTCAGCTGGCACGTTCCGCTGGTACCTACGTGCAGATCGTTGCGCGTGATGGTGCTTACGTTACCCTGCGTCTGCGTTCTGGTGAAATGCGTAAAGTCGAAGCTGACTGCCGCGCGACCCTGGGCGAAGTTGGCAACGCTGAGCATATGCTGCGCGTTCTGGGTAAAGCGGGTGCTGCTCGCTGGCGTGGTGTTCGTCCTACCGTTCGCGGTACTGCGATGAACCCAGTAGACCACCCACATGGTGGTGGTGAAGGTCGTAACTTTGGTAAGCACCCGGTTTCTCCGTGGGGCGTTCAGACCAAAGGTAAGAAGACCCGCAGCAACAAGCGTACTGATAAATTTATCGTACGTCGCCGTAGCAAATAATTTTAGAGGATAAGCCATGCCACGTTCTCTCAAGAAAGGTCCTTTTATTGACCTGCACTTGCTGAAGAAGGTAGAGAAAGCGGTGGAAAGCGGTGACAAGAAGCCCCTGCGCACTTGGTCCCGTCGTTCAACGATCTTTCCTAACATGATCGGTTTGACCATCGCTGTCCATAATGGTCGTCAGCACGTTCCAGTCTTTGTTTCCGACGAAATGGTCGGCCACAAGCTGGGTGAATTCGCACCGACTCGTACTTATCGCGGCCACGCTGCTGATAAAAAAGCGAAGAAGAAATAAGGTAGGAGGAAGAGATGGAAACTTTAGCTCAACATCGCCATGCTCGTTCTTCTGCTCAGAAGGTTCGCCTTGTTGCTGACCTGATTCGCGGTAAGAAAGTGTCGCAGGCTCTGGATATTCTGACCTACACCAACAAGAAAGCGGCTGTATTGGTTAAGAAAGTACTGGAATCTGCCATTGCTAACGCTGAACACAACGATGGCGCTGACATTGACGATCTGAAAGTCGCGAAAATCTTCGTAGACGAAGGCCCTAGCATGAAGCGCATTATGCCTCGTGCAAAAGGTCGTGCAGATCGCATCCTGAAGCGCACCAGCCACATTACTGTGGTTGTGTCCGATCGCTGAGACTCTGGAGACTAGCAATGGGTCAGAAAGTACATCCTAATGGTATTCGCCTGGGTATTGTAAAACCATGGAACTCTACTTGGTTTGCGAACACCAAAGAATTCGCTGACAACCTGGACAGCGATTTTAAAGTACGTCAGTACCTGACTAAGGAACTGGCTAAAGCGTCTGTATCTCGTATCGTTATCGAGCGTCCAGCTAAGAGCATCCGTGTGACTATTCACACCGCTCGCCCTGGCATCGTTATCGGTAAGAAAGGCGAAGACGTTGAAAAACTGCGCAAGGTCGTAGCGGATATCGCTGGCGTTCCTGCACAGATCAATATCGCCGAAGTACGTAAGCCTGAACTGGACGCAAAACTGGTTGCTGACAGCATCACTTCACAGCTGGAACGTCGTGTTATGTTCCGTCGTGCTATGAAGCGTGCTGTACAGAACGCCATGCGTCTGGGCGCTAAAGGTATTAAAGTTGAAGTTAGCGGCCGTCTGGGCGGCGCCGAGATCGCACGTACCGAATGGTACCGTGAAGGTCGCGTGCCGTTGCACACTCTGCGTGCTGACATTGACTACAACACCTCTGAAGCGCACACCACTTATGGTGTAATCGGCGTTAAAGTGTGGATCTTCAAAGGTGAGATCCTGGGTGGGATGGCTGCTGTTGAACAACCGGAACCGGCTGCTCAACCTAAAAAGCAGCAGCGTAAAGGCCGTAAGTAAGGAGAGTCGCTGATGTTACAACCAAAGCGTACAAAATTCCGTAAAGTGCACAAAGGCCGCAACCGTGGTCTGGCGCAGGGTACGGATGTTAGCTTCGGCACTTTCGGTCTGAAAGCTGTTGGCCGTGGTCGTCTGACTGCACGTCAGATCGAAGCAGCACGTCGTGCAATGACCCGTGCAGTTAAGCGTCAGGGTAAGATCTGGATCCGTGTATTCCCGGACAAACCGATCACCGAAAAGCCGCTTGAAGTGCGTATGGGTAAAGGTAAAGGTAACGTGGAGTATTGGGTTGCCTTAATCCAGCCGGGCAAAGTCCTGTATGAAATGGACGGCGTTCCTGAAGAGCTGGCCCGTGAAGCCTTCAAGCTGGCAGCAGCGAAACTGCCGATCAAAACCACCTTTGTAACTAAGACGGTGATGTAATGAAAGCAAAAGAGCTGCGTGAAAAGAGCGTCGAAGAGCTGAACACCGAGCTGCTGAACCTGCTGCGCGAGCAGTTCAACCTGCGTATGCAGGCTGCAAGTGGCCAGCTGCAACAGACTCACCTGCTGAAGCAGGTTCGTCGTGATGTTGCTCGTGTTAAGACTTTACTGACTCAGAAGGCGGGTGCGTAATGACCGATAAAATCCGTACTCTGCAAGGTCGCGTTGTCAGCGACAAAATGGAGAAATCCATTGTTGTTGCCATCGAACGTTTTGTGAAGCACCCAATCTACGGGAAATTCATCAAGCGTACGACCAAACTGCACGTACATGACGAGAACAACGAATGCGGTACCGGTGACGTGGTTGAAATCCGCGAATGCCGTCCGCTGTCCAAGACTAAGTCCTGGACGCTGGTTCGCGTTGTAGAGAAAGCGGTTCTGTAATACAGTAAGCCTTCTCAAACAGATAAACGGCTCAGCGATGAGCCGTTTATTTTTTCTACCCATTCACAGGAACCGGTGTTATAATGCCGCGCCCTCGTTTATGGGGCTTTTTAACGACCTGAATTTCAGGTCCCGAAGTAGTAGTTGACATTAGCGGAGCACTGAAATGATCCAAGAACAGACTATGCTGACCGTGGCCGACAACTCCGGCGCACGTCGCGTAATGTGTATCAAGGTTCTGGGTGGCTCGCACCGTCGCTACGCAGGCGTCGGCGACATCATCAAGATTACCATCAAGGAAGCAATTCCTCGCGGTAAGGTGAAGAAAGGCGATGTGCTGAAAGCGGTAGTGGTGCGCACCAGGAAGGGTGTTCGTCGCCCGGACGGTTCTGTCATTCGCTTCGATGGTAATGCATGCGTTATTTTAAACAATAACAGCGAGCAGCCAATCGGCACGCGTATTTTTGGGCCGGTAACTCGTGAACTGCGTAATGAGAAGTTCATGAAAATTATCTCTCTGGCACCAGAAGTACTCTAAGGAGCGAATCATGGCAGCGAAAATCCGTCGTGATGACGAAGTTATCGTGTTAACCGGTAAAGACAAAGGTAAACGCGGTAAAGTAAAAAATGTTCTGTCTTCCGGCAAGATCATTGTTGAAGGTATCAACCTGGTTAAGAAACATCAGAAGCCGGTTCCGGCCCTGAACCAACCAGGTGGCATCGTTGAAAAAGAAGCTGCAATTCAAGTTTCTAACGTTGCGCTCTTCAACGCGGCAACCGGCAAGGCTGACCGTGTAGGCTTTAGATTCGAAGACGGCAAAAAAGTCCGTTTCTTCAAGTCTAACAGCGAAACTATCAAGTAATTTGGAGTAGTACGATGGCGAAACTGCATGATTACTACAAAGACGAAGTAGTTAACAAACTCATGACTGAGTTTAGCTACAATTCTGTCATGCAAGTCCCTCGGGTCGAGAAGATCACCCTGAACATGGGTGTTGGTGAAGCGATCGCTGACAAGAAACTGCTGGATAATGCAGCAGCAGACCTGACAGCAATCTCCGGTCAAAAGCCGTTGATCACCAAAGCACGCAAATCTGTTGCAGGCTTCAAAATCCGTCAGGGCTATCCGATCGGCTGTAAAGTAACTCTGCGTGGCGAACGCATGTGGGAGTTCCTTGAGCGTCTGATCACTATTGCTGTACCGCGTATCCGTGACTTCCGTGGCTTGTCCGCTAAGTCTTTCGACGGTCGTGGTAACTACAGCATGGGTGTCCGTGAGCAGATCATCTTCCCAGAAATCGATTACGACAAAGTCGATCGCGTCCGTGGTTTGGATATTACCATTACCACTACTGCGAAATCTGATGATGAAGGCCGTGCTCTGCTGGCTGCCTTTAACTTCCCGTTCCGCAAGTAAGGTAGGGTTACTTCATGGCTAAGCAATCAATGAAAGCACGCGAAGTAAAGCGCGTTGCTTTGGCTGATAAATTCTTCGCTAAACGCGCAGAATTGAAAGCTATCATTTCTGATGTGAACGCGTCCGACGAAGACCGTTGGAGCGCTGTTCTCAAGCTGCAAACTCTGCCGCGTGATTCCAGCCCGTCCCGTCAGCGTAAACGCTGCCGCCAGACTGGTCGTCCACATGGTTATGTGGGCAAGTTCGGGTTGAGCCGTATCAAGCTGCGTGAAGCCGCCATGCGCGGTGAAGTGCCTGGCTTGAAAAAGGCTAGCTGGTAATTGTCACCAATTGAATCACGGGAGTAGAGACAGATGAGCATGCAAGATCCGATCGCGGATATGCTGACCCGTATCCGTAACGGTCAGGCCGCGAACAAAGTTGCGGTCACCATGCCTTCCTCCAAGCTGAAAGTGGCAATCGCCAACGTGCTGAAGGAAGAAGGTTATATTGAAGAATTTAAAATTGAAGGCGACATCAAGCCTGAACTGGAACTGACTCTTAAGTATTTCCAGGGCAAGGCTGTGGTAGAGAGCATTCAGCGAGTCAGCCGCCCAGGCCTGCGCATCTATAAGAAAAAAGATGAGCTGCCTAAAGTTATGGCCGGTATGGGTATTGCTGTCGTTTCTACCTCTAAAGGTGTTATGACTGATCGTGCAGCGCGCCAGGCTGGTCTTGGTGGCGAAATTATCTGCTACGTAGCGTAATTGGAGGAATAAAATGTCTCGTGTTGCTAAAGCACCGGTCGTTGTTCCTGCAGGCGTAGAGGTAAAACTCAACGGTCAGGTTATTTCGATCAAAGGTAAAAACGGCGAGCTGACTCGTACTATCAACGATGCTGTTGAAGTAAAACACGCTGAAAATGCACTGACTTTCGCTCCGCGCGAAGGTTTTGCAAACGCGTGGGCCCAAGCGGGTACCACTCGTGCGTTGTTGAACTCAATGGTTGTCGGTGTTACCGAAGGCTTCACTAAGAAGCTGCAGCTGGTTGGTGTAGGTTATCGTGCAGCCGTTAAAGGCGACGTGGTGAATTTAGCCTTGGGCTTCTCTCACCCTGTTGAGCATAAGCTGCCTGCGGGTATCACTGCTGAATGTCCGACTCAAACTGAAATCGTGCTGAAAGGCGCTGATAAGCAGGTGATCGGTCAGGTTGCAGCTGATCTGCGCGCCTACCGTCGTCCTGAGCCTTATAAAGGCAAGGGTGTTCGTTACGCCGACGAAGTCGTGCGTACCAAAGAGGCTAAGAAGAAGTAAGGTAACACTATGGATAAGAAATCTGCTCGTATCCGTCGTGCGACCCGCGCACGTCACAAGCTCAAGGAACTGGGCGCGACTCGTCTGGTGGTACATCGTACCCCGCGTCATATTTACGCACAGGTAATCGCTCCAAATGGTTCTGAAGTTCTGGTAGCTGCATCTACTGTAGAAAAAGCTATCACTGAGCAACTGAAGTACACTGGAAACAAAGACGCCGCTGCAGCTGTAGGTAAAGCTGTCGCTGAGCGCGCACTGGAAAAAGGCATCACCGTTGTTGCTTTTGACCGTGCTGGTTTCCAATATCATGGTCGTGTCCAGGCACTGGCAGATGCTGCCCGTGAAGCTGGCCTTCAGTTCTAAGGTAGAGGTGTAAGATGTCTCACATCGAAAAACAAGCTGGCGAACTGCAGGAAAAGCTGATCGCGGTAAATCGCGTATCTAAAACCGTTAAAGGCGGTCGTATTTTCTCCTTCACTGCTCTGACAGTGGTAGGCGACGGTAACGGTCGTATTGGTTTTGGTTACGGTAAAGCGCGTGAAGTTCCAGCAGCGATCCAGAAAGCGATGGAAAAAGCCCGTCGCAACATGATTAACGTCGCGCTGAACCACGGCACCCTGCAGCACCCTGTTAAAGGTGTGCACACAGGTTCTCGTGTGTTCATGCAGCCGGCTTCCCAGGGTACCGGTATTATCGCCGGCGGTGCAATGCGTGCCGTTCTGGAAGTCGCTGGAGTTCATAACGTTCTGGCTAAAGCGTATGGTTCTACAAACCCGATTAACGTGGTTCGTGCAACTATCGATGGCCTGGCGAATATGAAGTCTCCAGAAATGGTCGCTGCCAAGCGTGGTAAATCCGTTGAAGAAATTCTGGGGTAATTGACCATGGCAAAGACTATTAAAATAACTCAAACCCGCAGTGCAATCGGTCGTCTGCCGAAACACAAGGCAACGCTGCTTGGCCTGGGTCTGCGTCGTATTGGCCACACCGTAGAGCGCGAGGATACTCCTGCTGTACGTGGTATGGTCAACGCGGTTTCCTACATGGTTAAAGTTGAGGAGTAAGAGATGCGTTTAAATACTCTGTCTCCGGCCGAAGGGTCTAAGCACGCGTCTAAGCGTCTGGGTCGTGGTATCGGTTCTGGCCTCGGTAAAACCGGCGGTCGTGGTCACAAAGGTCAGAACTCTCGTTCTGGCGGTGGCGTACGTCGTGGTTTCGAAGGTGGTCAGATGCCGTTATACCGTCGTCTGCCGAAATTCGGTTTCACCTCTCGCAAAGCAATGATCACGGCAGAAGTTCGTCTGTCCGATCTGGCGAAAGTTGAAGGCGACGTAGTTGACCTGAACACGCTGAAAGCAGCAAACATTATCGGTATTCAGATCGAGTTCGCGAAAGTGATCCTGTCTGGTGAGGTAACTCGTCCGGTAACTGTTAGCGGCCTGCGTGTCACCAAAGGCGCTCGTGCTGCTATCGAAGCTGCTGGCGGTAAAATCGAGGAATAAGTAGCAGATGGCAAAACAACCGGGATTAGATTTTCAAAGTGCTAAAGGCGGCCTCGGCGAGCTGAAACGCAGACTGATGTTTGTTATCGGTGCGCTGATTGTGTTTCGTATTGGCTCTTTTATTCCGATCCCTGGTATTGATGCCGCTGTGCTTGCCAAACTGCTTGAGCAACAGCGAGGCACCATCATTGAAATGTTCAACATGTTCTCTGGTGGTGCTCTCAGCCGTGCTTCTATCTTCGCGCTGGGTATCATGCCGTATATTTCGGCATCGATCATTATACAGCTGCTTACCGTGGTTCACCCCGCGCTGGCAGAGCTGAAGAAAGAAGGGGAATCTGGTCGTCGTAAGATTAGCCAGTACACCCGTTACGGCACTCTGGTGCTGGCAATATTCCAGTCAATCGGTATTGCTACCGGTTTACCGAATATGCCTGGTATGCAGGGCCTGGTGTTAAACCCAGGCTTTGCATTCTATTTCACCGCTGTTGTAAGTCTGGTTACCGGGACAATGTTCCTGATGTGGCTGGGCGAACAGATTACTGAACGCGGTATCGGCAACGGTATCTCAATCATAATCTTCGCGGGTATCGTTGCGGGTCTTCCGCCGGCCATTGGCCATACCATCGAGCAAGCAAGGCAAGGCGACCTGCACTTCCTCCTGTTGCTGTTGGTTGCAGTATTAGTATTTGCAGTGACCTTCTTCGTTGTTTTTGTTGAGCGTGGCCAGCGCCGCATTGTGGTCAACTACGCTAAACGTCAACAGGGTCGTCGTGTCTATGCTGCGCAGAGCACACATTTACCGCTGAAAGTGAACATGGCCGGGGTTATCCCTGCGATCTTCGCCTCCAGTATTATCCTGTTCCCGGCAACCATCGCGTCATGGTTCGGGGGCGGTACCGGTTGGAACTGGCTGACAACAATTTCGCTGTATTTGCAGCCTGGGCAACCGCTTTATGTGTTACTCTATGCGTCTGCAATCATCTTCTTCTGTTTCTTCTACACGGCGTTGGTTTTCAACCCGCGTGAAACAGCAGATAACCTGAAGAAGTCCGGTGCATTTGTACCAGGAATTCGTCCGGGAGAACAAACGGCGAAGTATATCGATAAAGTAATGACCCGCCTGACTCTGGTTGGTGCGCTCTACATTACCTTTATCTGCCTAATCCCGGAGTTCATGCGCGATGCAATGAAAGTGCCGTTCTACTTCGGTGGGACCTCACTGCTTATCGTTGTTGTCGTTATCATGGACTTTATGGCTCAAGTGCAAACTCTAATGATGTCAAGTCAGTACGAGTCTGCATTGAAGAAAGCGAACCTGAAAGGCTACGGCCGTTAATTGTCGCTTGAGAAGTTACGGAGAGTAAAAATGAAAGTTCGTGCTTCCGTCAAGAAATTATGTCGTAACTGCAAAATCGTTAAGCGTGAAGGTGTTATTCGCGTGATTTGCAGCGTCGAACCGAAGCATAAACAGCGTCAAGGCTGATTATCTCGCATATTTTTCTTGCAAAGTTGGGTTGAGCTGGCTAGATTAGCCAGCCAATCTTTTGTATGTCTATGCGTTTCCATTTGAGTATCCTGAAAACGGGCTTTTCGGTATGGGACGCATAATCTAAATAGTAGGAGTGCATAGTGGCCCGTATAGCAGGCATTAACATTCCTGATCAGAAACATGCCGTGATCGCATTAACTTCGATCTACGGTGTCGGCAAGACTCGATCCAAAGCCATCTGCGCTGCGGCGGGTATCGCTGAAGATGTTAAGATCAGTGAGCTGTCTGAAGAACAAATCGACACGCTGCGTGACGAAGTTGCCAAATTTGTCGTTGAAGGTGATCTGCGCCGTGAAGTGAGTATGAGCATCAAGCGTCTGATGGACCTTGGTTGCTATCGCGGTTTGCGTCATCGTCGTGGTCTGCCAGTGCGCGGTCAGCGTACTAAGACCAACGCCCGTACCCGTAAGGGTCCGCGCAAACCGATCAAGAAATAATCGGGGTGATTGAATAATGGCAAAGGCACCAATTCGTGCACGTAAACGTGTAAGAAAAACAGTCTCTGACGGCGTGGCTCATGTCCATGCTTCTTTCAACAACACCATCGTTACTATTACCGATCGTCAGGGTAATGCGTTGGGTTGGGCAACTGCCGGTGGTTCCGGTTTCCGTGGTTCTCGCAAATCCACTCCGTTTGCAGCTCAGGTTGCAGCAGAGCGTTGCGCAGAAGCCGTGAAAGAATACGGTATCAAGAACCTGGAAGTTATGGTTAAGGGACCGGGTCCGGGTCGCGAATCTACCATTCGTGCTCTGAACGCCGCTGGTTTCCGCATCACTAATATTACTGATGTGACTCCGATCCCTCACAACGGTTGTCGTCCGCCGAAAAAACGCCGCGTATAACGCGTTCGTTTTCTAGGATTGTTGGAGAAAGAAAATGGCAAGATATTTGGGTCCTAAGCTCAAGCTGAGCCGTCGTGAGGGCACAGACCTGTTCCTTAAGTCTGGCGTTCGCGCGATCGATACCAAGTGTAAAATTGAACAAGCTCCTGGCCAGCACGGTGCGCGTAAACCGCGTCTGTCTGACTATGGTGTGCAGTTGCGTGAAAAGCAGAAAGTTCGCCGTATCTATGGTGTGCTGGAGCGTCAGTTCCGTAACTATTATAAAGAAGCAGCTCGTCTGAAAGGCAACACCGGTGAAAACCTGTTGGCTCTGCTGGAAGGTCGTCTGGACAACGTAGTTTATCGTATGGGCTTTGGCGCTACTCGTGCAGAAGCACGTCAGCTGGTTAGCCATAAAGCAATTATGGTAAACGGTCGCGTTGTTAACATCGCTTCTTATCAGGTAACTCCGAATGACGTAGTCAGCATCCGTGAGAAAGCCAAAAAGCAATCTCGCGTTAAGGCCGCTCTGGAGCTGGCTGAGCAGCGTGAAAAGCCAACCTGGCTGGAAGTTGATGCTGCCAAGATGGAAGGTGTGTTTAAGCGTAAGCCTGAGCGTACCGATCTGTCTGCCGACATTAACGAACACCTGATCGTCGAGCTTTACTCCAAGTAAAGCTTAGTACCAAAGAGAGGACACAATGCAGGGTTCTGTGACAGAGTTTCTAAAACCACGCCTGGTAGATATCGAGCAAGTGAGTTCGACGCACGCCAAGGTGACCCTTGAGCCGTTAGAGCGTGGCTTTGGCCATACTCTTGGTAACGCACTGCGCCGTATTCTGCTTTCATCGATGCCGGGTTGCGCGGTGACTGAGGTTGAGATTGATGGTGTACTGCACGAGTACAGCACCAAAGAAGGCGTTCAGGAAGATATCCTGGAAATCCTGCTCAACCTGAAAGGGCTGGCGGTAAGAGTTCAAGGCAAAGATGAAGTTATTCTTACCCTGAATAAATCTGGCATTGGCCCTGTGACCGCAGCCGACATCACCCATGATGGTGATGTCGAAATCGTCAAGCCGCAGCATGTGATCTGCCACCTGACCGATGAGAACGCCGCTATTAGCATGCGTATCAAAGTTCAGCGCGGTCGCGGTTATGTGCCGGCTTCTGCCCGAATTCATTCGGAAGAAGATGAGCGCCCAATCGGCCGTCTGCTGGTCGACGCCTGCTACAGCCCTGTAGAGCGTATTGCCTACAATGTTGAAGCAGCGCGTGTAGAACAGCGTACCGACCTGGACAAGCTGGTCATCGAAATGGAAACCAACGGCACAATCGATCCTGAAGAGGCGATTCGTCGTGCGGCAACCATCCTGGCAGAACAACTTGAAGCTTTCGTTGACTTACGTGATGTTCGTCAGCCGGAAGTTAAAGAAGAGAAACCAGAATTCGATCCGATCTTGCTGCGCCCTGTTGACGATCTGGAATTGACTGTCCGCTCTGCTAACTGCCTTAAGGCAGAAGCTATCCACTATATCGGTGATCTGGTACAGCGTACCGAGGTTGAGCTGCTTAAAACGCCTAACCTGGGTAAAAAATCTCTTACCGAGATTAAAGACGTGCTGGCTTCCCGTGGTCTTTCTCTGGGCATGCGCCTGGAAAACTGGCCACCGGCAAGCATCGCTGACGAGTAACCGGATCACAGGTTAAGGTTTTACTGAGAAGGATAAGGTCATGCGCCATCGTAAGAGTGGTCGTCAACTGAACCGCAACAGCAGCCATCGCCAGGCTATGTTCCGCAACATGGCAGGTTCACTGGTTCGTCATGAGATAATCAAGACGACCCTGCCTAAAGCGAAAGAGCTGCGTCGCGTAGTTGAGCCGCTGATTACTCTTGCCAAGACTGACAGCGTTGCTAATCGTCGTCTGGCATTCGCCCGCACTCGTGATAACGAGATCGTGGCAAAACTGTTTAATGAACTGGGTCCGCGTTTTGCGAGCCGTACCGGTGGTTACACTCGTATTCTGAAGTGTGGCTTCCGTGCAGGTGACAATGCTCCGATGGCTTACATCGAGCTGGTTGATCGCGCCGAGTCTCAAACAGAAGCTGCTGCAGAGTAATCTGTAGTAACGTAGAAAAACCGGGCTTGCCCGGTTTTTTTATATCTAAAATATCCCTTTCCTCACGCTTTCCTCGTATTCTTGTAGAACTCCCTGCTAACCAGAGGTTGTTATGTGGTTGCTCGATCAATGGGCTGAGCGGCATATTCTCGATGCTCAGCGCAATGGTGATTTTGATAGCCTGCCCGGCAGCGGCGAACCGATAATGCTTGATGATGACAGCCACGTACCGCCCGAACTACGAGCGGGTTACCGTTTGCTGAAAAATGCGGGCTGTTTACCGCCTGAATTACAGCAACGAAGAGAGGCTCTGGAGCTGGTTGACCTGCTAAAAACGGTCCATGCTCAAAGTAAGGAATATCAGGAAATCAGTAAAAAGCTCAGTTTGCTTGAGCTTAAACTGCGGCAGGCCGGGGTTAATACCGATTTTCTTCGTGGTGAGTACGGGGCTAAATTAATGCAGCACATTAGCGAGGAAAAATGATGTTTCGCATAGGTGAGTTGGCAAAACTGGCGAACGTGACGCCGGACACTATTCGTTACTACGAAAAGCAAAACATGATGGATCACGAAGTTCGCACGGAAGGTGGCTTCCGACTGTATAACGACAGCGACCTGCAGCGGCTTAAGTTCATTCGTTATGCCAAGCAGTTAGGATTTACCCTTGAGGCCATCCGCGAGCTACTTTCGATCCGCATCGATCCGGAACATCATACCTGCCAGGAGTCAAAAGGCATTGTGCAAAGCAGGCTGACGGAAGTGGAAGCAAAGATTAAAGAGCTACAAAATATGCGCCGCTCCCTGCAGCGTTTGAATGATGCATGCTGCGGAAGCGCGCACAGCAGCGTTTACTGCTCAATTCTGGAAGCCCTGGAGCAGGGAGCCAGCATCCGAAAATAGCCGCTTGATCTTTTATTGAGCGAGGAATAGACTCGCGCCGTTAATTTAACCGATATGGAGTGGATATGAGCAACAAATACCGCCATCAAAAAGGGCAAATCAAGGATAACGCCATCGAGGCGCTGTTACATGACCCATTGTTCAGGCAGAGAATCGAGAAGAATAAGAAAGGGAAAGGGAGCTATCAGCGCAACGAGAAACATGGCAAACGAGGTAACTGGGAGGCCAGTGGCAAACAAGCAAAACGCTTTTTTACCACTGGCCTTCTGCTTTTAGCAGCCTGGATTAATCGCGTTGGTTCTGCTGTTTCAGCAGATCGCGAATTTCGCCCAGCAGAACTTCTTCTTTAGAAGGCGCTGCAGGTGCAGCCGGCTCTTCAGTCTTCTTACGGTTCAGCTTATTAATAACTTTAATTGCCATGAAAATAGCAAAAGCGACAATTACGAAATCAAAGATGTTCTGAATAAACACGCCGTAATGCATGACAACTGCAGGCACATCGCCCTGTGCGTCGCGCAGCGTTAACGCAAACTGTTTGAAATCAACACCACCAATCAGCAAGCCCAGCGGAGGCATAATTATATCCGCCACCAGTGAGGAAACGATTTTCCCGAATGCTGCCCCAATAATCACACCCACTGCCAAATCGACAACATTTCCGCGCATCGCGAATTCGCGGAATTCTTTTAAAATACTCATTTATCTCTCCTTGTACCGGCTGGCAGTTTTAATTCTAACAAAGGATGTCTTAATTTCCATAACCGTAGAAAATAAGAATGCTTTGTTAATTCCTTAATATTAAGAAGGGCTTATTACATTAAAGCGAGGCAACAACAACGGCTGCCCCGATTCTTTTACAGGAAGAAAGGACTTGGCTGGAACAACCGTTCAACGTCGCTGACAAACTTCTTATCCGTCAGGAACATAATGACGTGGTCGCCCTGCTCAATACGCAGATTGTCATTGGCAATCATCACATCGTTGCCGCGAACAACGGCGCCGATAATCGTACCCGGCGGCAGTTTTATCTCGTCTATTACGCGCCCAACAACGCGGGAAGTACTTTCATCCCCGTGAGCTACCGCTTCTATTGCCTCGGCAACGCCACGGCGTAAAGAGGAAACACCTACAATATCAGCTTTTCGAACGTGACCAAGCAAAGCGGAAATCGTCGCCTGCTGCGGCGATATAGCGATATCAATCACGCTGCCCTGAACCAGGTCGACATAGGCTTTACGCTGTATCAGCACCATTACTTTTTTGGCACCCATGCGTTTTGCCAGCATGGCAGACATGATATTTGCTTCATCGTCGTTGGTGACAGCGATAAACAAATCGACTTGCTCAATATGTTCTTCGGCCAGCAGCTCCTGATCGGACGCATCACCGTAAAATACGATGGTATTTTGCAGCATTTCAGCCAGCTCGGAGGCTCGCTGCTGGTCGCGCTCGATAAGCTTTACGCTGTAATCCTTTTCCAGTCTGTGAGCCAAACCAGCACCGATATTACCGCCGCCGACCAGCATAATGCGCTTATAGGGTTTTTCGAGACGCTGTAGCTCGCTCATAACGGCACGAATATTTTGCGAAGCAGCGATAAAGAACACCTCATCGCCCGCTTCAACTATCGTCGAACCCTGGGGACGAATAGGACGATCGTGACGGAAAATGGCTGCTACACGCGTATCGATGTGCGGCATATGCTCGCGCATTGTGGAGAGCGCATTGCCCACTAGCGGGCCGCCATAATAAGCTTTTACCACGGCGAGGCTGACTTTCCCTTCCGCGAAATTCACAACCTGCAATGCACCCGGGTACTCAATCAGCCGATAGATATTGTCGATAACCAGCTGCTCGGGCGCTATCAGGTGGTCGATAGGAACAGCTTCTGCATTGAAAAGCTTTTCCGCATCGCGCACGTAGTCCGGCGCACGAATACGTGCGATACGGTTTGGCGTGTTAAACAGCGAATAGGCAACCTGGCAGGCTATCATGTTCGTTTCATCGGAGCTGGTAACCGCGACCAGCATATCTGCGTCATCGGCACCGGCTTCACGCAGCACCCGGGGATGAGAACCATGTCCCTGCACTACGCGCAAATCAAACTTATCCTGCAGAATACGCAGGCGAGCCTGGTTGGTGTCGACCACGGTAATATCGTTGTTCTCGCCAACCAGGTTTTCCGCCAGAGTGCCGCCAACCTGACCGGCACCCAGAATAATTATTTTCATCGTTTATCGCTTCACGAGTGATGAAACCTAAGACTCAGCCTGAGGGGGAGTCAGCTCTTAATTAGCTTAGCGTAATAGAAGCCGTCGCCGTCTTCCGCCGCCGGCAGATTTTGAATACCCGGCGTTTTTTCATCACCGGTTTCAACCAGTTTCGCATCCGCATGGCGTGCCAGGAACGCGGTAACCTGTTCCTTGTTTTCTTCCGGCAGTACGGAGCACGTTGCGTACACCATCGTGCCGCCTGATTTAAGGTGAGGCCAGATAGCGTCCAGAATCTCTTTTTGCAAAGCAACCAGTTCAGGAATATCTCTGTCTCGGCGCAGCCATTTAATATCCGGGTGACGGCGAATAACGCCGGTGGCCGAACATGGCGCGTCCAGCAGAATACGGTCGAACTTAGCATCACCGCACCATTGAGCCGGGAAGCGGCCGTCGCCCAGTTTTACTTCGGCGTTCATACCCAGGCGCTCAAGGTTTTCATGCACGCGCTTCAGGCGCTGGGCGTCGACATCTACCGCCATAACCTTCGCGCCCGGAGCTGCTTCCATGATATGAGTGGTTTTGCCGCCCGGAGCTGCGCAAAGATCCAAAATCGTTTCGCCGTTTTGCGGATCTAAAAGATCAACACAGCCCTGAGCCGAGGCATCCTGCACCGTAACCCAACCCTGTTCGAAACCGGGCAATGCGAGAACCGGAGCCGGTGAGTCAAGGCGTACAGCATCGCGATACTCAGGATGAGCGTGGCCTTCCAGACCTGCTTCTGCAAGCAGTTGCAGCCAGGCTTCTCGGGTATGGTGCTGGCGATTCACGCGCAGCCACATCGGTGGACGTTGGTTGTTCGCTTCTATAATGGCCTGCCAGCAATCCGGATAAGCCTTCTTCAGGCGCTGCAATAGCCAGGAAGGATGCAGGAAGCGGCTTTCATGCTTAGCCGCTTCAGCCATCAGGCTTTCCTGTTGGCGCTGGAACTGGCGCAGCACGCCGTTGATCAGGCCTTTAAAGGCCTGACGCTTGATAGCGATTGCACCTTCAACGGTTTCCGCCAGGGCAGCATGAGCAGGAATACGGGTATACAGCAGCTGATAGAAGCCGACCATAATTAAGTAATGGATCGTACGCTGTTTGCCGGTCATCGGGCGGGACATCAACTTGCCAACCAGCCACTCAAGCTGCGGCAGAGTACGCAGCACGCCAAAGCACAGCTCCTGGAGCAGCGCTCTGTCTTTGTCAGACACTTTTTGCTGCATCGTAGGCAGTACATTACTTAATGATTGTCCCTGTTCGACAACCTGTTCAATCGTTTGGGCAGCCAGGCTGCGGAGGTTTTGTGTTTTTTTCATTACCGTGCTCTGGTTTTTCCAGCGCTATAAACAAAAATGCCCAGGTTACCCCGGGCGTATAGATTCAACTGCTTCAGGCGAGAAGGCTTCCCGGCTCGAACCATTCACGGCGCGAGTTAAGAAGATCCTGAGCTTTCATGGCTTTTTTACCGGCAGGCTGCAGCTCTTCAAGATTGAGGATCCCGTCAGCGGTAGCGACCTGAATTCCTGCCTTACTGACTGCAACAATAGTGCCCGGTGCAGCGCCTGCCTGAGCAGGAATAACCGAGGCGCGCCAGACTTTCAGCGGCTGGCCGTCAATCTCGAGCCAGCTCATCGGCCACGGATTAAAAGCACGAATGCAGCGCTCCAGCTGTACCGCGGAGAGATTCCAGTCAATTCTCGCTTCTTCCTTGCTGAGCTTTTCAGCGTAGGTAACCAGCGCTTCATCCTGAACTTCCGGTTTTGCCGTTCCGCTGGCTAACTGTTGCAACGTGTTCAGCAGGCCTTCAGGGCCCAGACCGGCCAGCTTGTCGTACAGCGTACCGCTGGTGTCGTCCGCTTCAATCGGGCAGGAGAGCTTATACAGCATGTCGCCGGTATCGAGGCCAACGTCCATCTGCATGATGGTCACGCCGGTTTCAGCATCGCCAGCCCACAGAGAACGCTGGATAGGCGCCGCGCCGCGCCAGCGAGGCAGCAGAGAACCGTGTACGTTCACGCAGCCAAGGCGAGGCATCTCAAGTACGGCCAGGGGTAAAATCAGGCCATAAGCGACAACGACCATAACATCAGCATTGAGGTCGGCGACCAGCTGCTGGTTCTCGGTTTTGCGCAGAGTCGCAGGTTGGAATACAGGAATACCTTTCTCTTCTGCCAGCACTTTTACCGGGCTGGGCATGAGTTTTTTACCGCGGCCAGCCGGGCGGTCTGGCTGGGTGAATACGCCAACCACCTGGTGCTGAGAAGACAACAGCGCGTCAAGATGACGCGCTGCAAAATCGGGCGTTCCGGCGAAGATAATACGCAGTGAATCTGACACGTTGATTGTTGTCCTTAAGCTTTCGCTTTCAAACGGTCGAGTTTTTCAACTTTCTGACGAATACGTTGTTGCTTAAGCGGCGACAGATAATCAATAAACAGTTTACCGACCAGGTGATCCATTTCATGCTGAATACAGATAGCCAGCAGGCCGTCGGCTTCCAGCTCAAAAGGCTTACCGTTGCGATCCAGCGCGCGGATTTTCACTTTTTCGGCGCGCGGCACCAGAGCACGCTGCTCCGGAATCGACAGGCAGCCTTCTTCGATACCGGTCTCGCCGCTTTTTTCCAGCAGCTCCGGGTTGATCAGCACCAGCTGCTGGTCACGATTTTCGGAAACATCAATAACAATGATGCGTTGATGAATATCAACCTGCGTAGCCGCCAGGCCGATACCCTCTTCGTCATACATTGTTTCGAACATATCATCGACGATGCGCTGAATGTCCGCATTCACTTCTTCAACCGGCTTAGCGACTTTGCGAAGGCGCTCGTCGGGAATATGTAATACTTGCAAAACTGCCATAAATATCCAGAGCTGTGTTCAGTAGTAGAAAGGATTATTCCCTCTATTCTAGACATTTCCCCGGCTGATTGACAGCATCAGTGACCAATCGCAAGGATTGCTTTTACGGCCTGTGGCAGGGGGAAATGGTGTCGCGAACCGAGATTTGGCTGCGTCTTATGGCAGTTAAGGGACTGGGTGGAGATAAGTGCTTAAAAATAGCCCATTTCCTGCAACGATGCCCCGTGGTAGACGGAGAAAGCCTGCATGCATCGGGGTTAACCGCACGCGAGCGGGCGTTATTTAAGGTCGTCGATGAGCGCCAGTTGGAGGCCAGCTTTGACTGGCTGAACAAGCCCGGTCAGTCACTCCTTACGGCAGAAGATGCTCATTATCCCGACCAGCTCAGGGCGATAAACGACTACCCGGCAGCGCTCTTTATCATCGGAAGCCCGGAGTTGCTCAGGCAGCATCAGTTGGCGGTGGTCGGGAGCCGCAATCTTTCCGATTATGGGGAACGCAACTGTAGGCAATTTTGTGAAGTTCTGGCCCAGTCAGGGCTGATTATTACCAGCGGGCTGGCGCTGGGAATAGACGGCGTTGCCCACCGCGCGGCGCTGCGGGTAAAGGGTAAAACAATTGCGGTATTGGGTAACGGCCTCGCGGGCGTGCACCCCAGGCGCCATTCGGCGCTGGCCAGGCAGATAGCCGAACAAGGGGGCATCGTTCTTTCCGAGTTTCCTTTAGCCTGTACGCCATGGCCGTCGAACTTCCCGTGGCGCAATCGAGTTATCAGCGGCCTGAGCCGCGCCGTATTTGTGGTTGAGGCGGGAGAAAGAAGCGGGTCTCTGGTTACCGCTCGCTGCGCCATTGAGCAGGGAAGAGAGGTTTTTGCTTTGCCGGGCCCGGTCGGTAGCCCCGGCAGCGAAGGGCCGCACTGGCTTATCCAGCAAGGGGCCAATCTGGTACGTCATCCGCAGGATATCCTTGATTATCTGACATCGGAGCTATGCTGGCTCAGCGCTTCGCACGAAGTGCCAATATATTCACCAAATGAACAGGAAGGCGCATTGCCATTTCCCCATCTGTTGGCTAACGTAGGAGATGAGGTTACACCTGTTGACGTCGTCGCTGAACTTGCCGGCCAACCTGTGCCAGAGACGGTAGCCCAACTGCTCGAACTGGAGTTAGCAGGATGGATCGCAGCTGTACCCGGCGGCTATGTCCGATTGAGGAGGGCATGCCATGTTCGACGTACTAATGTACTTATTTGAAACCTACATCCACAGCGAAGCAGAGATGCGCGTTGATCAGGATAAGTTGACGAGCGATCTCACCGACGCCGGTTTTGATCGTGAGGACATTTATAACGCGTTAGTGTGGCTTGAGAAGCTGGCCGACTACCAGGAGGGGTTGACCGAGCCGATGCAGCTTGCTGCCGACCCTCTTTCTATGCGGATCTTTACCGCAGAGGAGAGCCAGAGGCTGGATGCAGACTGCCGGGGTTTCTTATTATTCCTTGAGCAGATTCAGGTGCTGAACCTCGAAACCCGTGAAATGGTCATTGAGCGCGTGCTGGCGCTGGATACCGCTGAATTTGAACTGGAAGACCTGAAGTGGGTTGTACTGATGGTGCTGTTCAATATTCCGGGTTGTGAAAACGCTTACCAGCAAATGGAAGAATTACTCTTCGAGGCAAATGAAGGTATGCTGCACTAAATTGAGTTGCAGCATGAGATGTTATGGCCAAGTCAGCACTGTTTACGGTGCCCAAAAATGAGCCCTGCCCCCAGTGTGGGGCAGAGCTGCTTATTCGTTCCGGCAAACACGGTCCTTTTTTGGGCTGTTCCCACTACCCGGAATGCGATTATGTGCGCCCGCTAAAAAGCCAGGCCGACGGGCACATTGTTAAGGTGCTCGACGGTCAGCAATGCCCGCTTTGCCAGGCGACGCTCGTCCTGCGTCAGGGGCGCTTCGGCATGTTTATCGGCTGCAGTAATTATCCTGAATGCGAACACACTGAAATCATCGACAAACCTGATGAGACGGCAATCGCCTGCCCGCAGTGCCGGAAAGGACAGCTGGTTCAGCGCCGTTCGCGTTACGGGAAAACATTCTGGTCTTGTGATTGCTATCCTGAATGCCAGTTTGTCATCAATTTTAAACCGGTCGCGGGCGTTTGCTCTGAATGCCAGTACCCGCTGCTTATTGAAAAGAAAACGGCGCAGGGCCTGAAGCGCTTCTGTGCCAGTAAACAATGTGGAAAGCCGGCAACGGCGGAACAAGCCAGTGAATAAAAACCTGCCTGAAGGCCAGCTCGCGCAGATCGTAGCGGCCCTGAAACAACAACAAGTCATCGCTTACCCAACCGAGGCCGTTTTCGGCGTAGGTTGTGACCCGGATAGTGAACTCGCCGTCACCCGGCTGCTGGAGTTAAAGCAGCGCCCGGTAGAAAAAGGCCTGATCCTGATTGCGGCTGATTTCGAGCAACTGAAACCTTATATAGATGAGGCTGTGTTAACTGAAGAGCAGCGTCAGGCGGTTTTTGCCAGCTGGCCAGGTCCGGTCACCTTTGTCTTTCCTGCGCTGGCGAATACGCCGAAATGGCTGACCGGCCGCTTTGACTCGCTCGCGGTACGTGTTACCGACCATCCGCTGGTTAAAGAGCTGTGCCTCGCTTACGGCAAGCCTCTGGTTTCAACCAGCGCCAATCTTACCGGGCTGCCGCCGTGCCGTAGCGTCGAAGAAGTGCAGCAGCAATTTGGCAACGACTTCCCGGTGTTGATGGGCGATACCGGCGGGCGTCTGAATCCTTCCGAAATTCGCGATGCCTTAACCGGCGAACTGTTCCGCCAGGGGTAAATATGGAAACCTACGCCGTTTTTGGTAACCCAATTCAGCACAGCAAATCGCCGCTGATCCATCGCCTTTTTGCGGAGCAGATGGCAATTGAGCATCCTTACGGGCGAGTACTTGCCCCGCTGGATGCCTTTATTGAAACACTTGAGGCCTTTTTTGCCGAAGGTGGAAAGGGGGCCAACGTAACGGTTCCATTTAAAGAGCAGGCTTTTGCCCACGCGGATGAGCTAACCGAGCGTGCGGCGCTTGCGGGGGCAGTGAATACCCTGAAGCGTTTAGAAGACGGGCGTTTACTCGGGGATAATACCGACGGCATTGGCCTGCTGAGCGACCTTGAACGTCTTAAACTTATCAAGCCGGGTGCTCGCGTTCTGCTGGTGGGTGCCGGTGGTGCCGCTCGTGGCGTGTTGCTGCCGCTGCTGTCTCTGGATTGTGCGGTGACGATAACTAACCGGACATTTGCCAAAGCAGAAGAGCTCGCGCAGCTGTTTGGCCACACCGGAAGCGTGAATGCCGTAGCAATGGATGCCCTTGGCGGGCATGAGTTCGATCTGCTGATCAACGCGACCTCCAGCGGGATCGGCGGCGAGATCCCTGCGCTACCGTCCTCCCTTCTTTCTCATCGCGTCAGCTGTTATGACATGTTTTACCGTAAAGGGTTAACGCCTTTCCTTTCGTGGGCGGTAGAGGGTGGCGTTGTACACTATGCTGATGGGCTGGGTATGCTGGTGGGCCAGGCGGCGCATGCTTTTATGCTCTGGCATGGCAAACTGCCGGAAGTGGCACCGGTTATTACCGCGCTGAAAAGAGAAATGGCTGAATGAACCAGGCGATTCAATTCCCCGACCGTGAAGTCTGGGATGAATCTCTCCAGGCAATCTGCTTCCCGGCTCTGGTAAACGGCTTTCAGGTTAACTGTGCGATTTCGGCCGCCGCCGTTGCCACCCGCTTTGGTGGCAACAGTGCACAACAGTGGCTGGCGTTATTTCGCGAAAGCCGCTGGGATGTGGAAGAAGAGTTTGAAACTTTGATCCGCAGCGAACAGGAAGACTCTCAGGGTTGGTACTGGTTATCCTGAGCCAGGTATTCATCTTTCCAGCGTACATAGTTGTTGGCGGAATAAATTAACCCGGCCAGTTCGGCCTCCGTTAAACGACGAATCTGTTTCACCGGGCTGCCAAGATAGAGGTAGCCGCTTTCCAGACGCTTATTTTGCGGCACCAGGCTACCGGCTCCGATCATAACGTCGTCTTCTATTACTACTCCATCCAGCAGAATCGAACCCATTCCTACTAACACGCGGTTGCCGATGGCGCAGCCGTGCAGCATAACTTTATGCCCAACCGTCACATCTTCCCCAACCACCAGTGGATTGCCCTCGGGCTTATATGAAGATTTGTGCGTAACGTGCAGCACGCTGCCGTCCTGAATATTGGTTCGCGCGCCGATGGAGACAGAGTTTACGTCGCCGCGAATGGCGACCAGCGGCCAGATACTGACATCATCAGCAAGTTTCACATCGCCGATAACCACGCTGGTGGGGTCAACCATCACTTTTTGCCCAAGTTGGGGAAAGGTTTTTTGAAAAGCACGTAATACCGCAGACATAAACACCTCGGGAAATTCATTGCGTAACCAGACTCTGGCTGCTTTCTTGAGCAATGGCAAGGGAGTAAAGCGCTATAAAGGGGGCAGATCGAACAGGATCTCGACGAAAAGAGTGAAAACTAAACATTCGGAAAAAAAGATCGAAAAAGTACTTGTGCTAAAAATCGGGATCCCTATAATGCGCCTCCATCGAGACGGAACAGTGAATGACTTCACAAAATGTCCGGTTCGATAAAGAGAAAAAATCCTGAAAATCGGGG
>NZ_KE161030.1:3712625-4238494 GCF_000412335.2 Cedecea davisae DSM 4568 | reverse complement strand
CCCGCACATTAGTGCGGGGCTTTTTGCTTTGTACAATCGAAAAATAAAGGCTGCGTCAGCAGCCTTTATGACGTCAGTGAATAACCTGAGAAAGAAAGGCACGAGTGCGCTCTGACTCAGGATGAGCAAAGAACACCTCAGGTGGTGCCTGCTCCACGATCTCCCCGCGATCCATAAAGATAACCCGGTCGGCAACGGTTCGTGCAAAGCCCATTTCGTGGGTCACGCAGAGCATTGTCATCCCCGATTCCGCCAGCCCTATCATGGTATCCAGCACCTCTTTCACCATCTCCGGATCGAGCGCCGAGGTGGGTTCGTCAAATAACATGATCTTCGGCTTCATGCACAGCGAGCGGGCGATCGCCACGCGCTGCTGCTGGCCGCCGGAGATTTGCCCGGGGAATTTATGGGCATGCTCGGCAATCCTAACTCGCTCCAGATAATGCATGGCCAACGCCTCGGCCTCTTTCTTCGACATCTTGCGTACCCAAATTGGCGCGAGGGTACAGTTTTGCAGCACGGTTAAATGTGGGAACAGATTAAAATGTTGGAATACCATGCCGACTTCGGTGCGTACTTTCTCTATATTGCGTAGATCGTCGTTTAACTCTGTTCCATCAACCACGATGCGCCCTTGCTGATGCTCTTCAAGGTGATTGATGCAGCGGATCGTGGTCGATTTACCAGAGCCGGATGGACCACACAGGACGATACGCTCTCCCTGCTTCACGTTGAGATTAATATCTTTTAAAACATGGAACTGCCCGTACCACTTATTCACATTTTCAAGCGTGATCATTGCGTCGGCAGGCTGCAGCGTTATTTTACTCATATTCATCCTTAGTGCGGCGTACGCCCGGTGTGGAAGCGCTTTTCCAGGTGCTGGCTATAGCGCGACATGCTGAAACAGAAAACCCAATAAATAAGGGCAGCAAAAACATAGCCTTCGGTCGACATGCCGAGCCATGCCGGGTCGACCGTTGCCTGTTGAACGCTGCTGAACAAGTCGAACAGGCCGATGATGATGACCAGGCTGGTATCTTTAAACAGGGCGATAATGGTGTTCACCAGCCCCGGAATAACCAGCTTCAGCGCCTGGGGTAAAATCACCAATCCCTGCATTTTCCAGTAGCCCAAAGCTAATGACTCCGCCGCTTCGTACTGTCCTTTCGGTAGCGCCTGAAGACCGCCGCGAACAACTTCTGCGACATAAGCTGACTGAAATAAGATAACGCCCACCAGAGCGCGGATGAGCTTGTCGATGCTGGTTCCTTCCGGAAGAAACAGCGGCAGCATCACGGAAGACATAAACAGCACCGTGATCAGCGGCACGCCGCGCCAGAACTCGATAAACATAATCGAGAGCACTCTTACCACCGGCATGCCAGAACGCCTGCCGAGCGCCAGCAAAATGCCCAGCGGCAATGCACCTGCTATACCTACCGAAGCAACGATTAGCGTGAGCGTTAACCCGCCCCACTGCCGGGTTTCAACCCTCTCCAGGCCGAGAAAACCGCCGTACATCAGCCACCAGACCGCAAGAGGATAGAGTACCGCCCAGCCTGCGATATAGCGGCCACGCTGTGGAAGCGACTTCCAGAACATCGCGGCAATAGAGAGCAGGCCGACAGCCAGCGCAAGGTTTATACGCCAGCGCTGATCGTGCGGATAAAGTCCGTACATAAACTGGCCAAAACGTGCATGGATAAATACCCAGCAGGCACCTTCTTTGGTGCAGTCGGTGCGCGTTTCACCTACCCAGTTGGCCTGTAAAATCGCCCAGTTAAGCAGCGGAGGGATTAGCTCCCACATCAGCCAGGCGCAGGCTAAAGTGAGTAATGTATTCAGCCAGCTGGAGAACAGATTTTTACGCATCCATTGCCAGACTCGCGCAGGTCGGGCGGTAGCCGGACTAACCTGGTGCGCCGTTAATGTTTTAATCATCGGGATTCCTTAACGCTCAACCAGGGCGATACGGCGGTTATAAACGTTCATCAGCAGGGAGATAACGAGGCTGATAATCAAGTAGACCGACATGGTGATAGCGATGGTTTCAATTGCCTGCCCGGTCTGGTTCAGTACGCTTCCGGCAAACAGCGACACCATATCCGGGTAGCCGATAGCGGCCGCAAGAGATGAGTTTTTGACGATATTCAGATACTGGCTGGTCAGCGGAGGGATGATGACTCTCAGCGCCTGGGGCACAATAACCTGACGCAGCGTCACCTGATTTGGCAGGCCGAGCGAACGGGCTGCTTCATGCTGGCCATAAGGCACGGACTGAATGCCGGAACGGATAATCTCGGCGATAAACACCGAGGTATAGACCGATAACGCCAGGGTTAATGCGGCAAGCTCAGGGATCAGCACAATACCGCCGCTGAAGTTGAATCCATGCAGGGCGGGAATATTCCAGTGCAGAGCCGCGCCGAAGATCCAATGCGCTATCAACGGCATCAGCACGATCAGCAGGATCGCTACCGGCCAGCTGCGGCGAATTTCGCCGGTTCTTACCTGATGCATTTTGTTATAGCGATACAAACCGGCTGAAATAGCCAGCGCTATCAGGAAGGCGGCAATAAAAGCCAGCAAGCCTTCGCCCATGACCGGAGCCGGTAGAGATAAGCCTCGGTTGCTCAGATACATCAGCCCGAAAGCATCTAACGCCTGGCGCGGCCCCGGCAGGTTACGCAGCACCGCAAAGTACCAAAAGAAGATCTGCAACAGCGGAGGAATATTGCGAAATGTCTCTATATAGAAAGTAGAGAGTTTGCGCAGTAGCCAGTTATCAGACAGCCTGGCAAGGCCGACGAAGAAGCCGATAAACGTGGCAAACACGATACAGAGTGCGGAAACCAGCAGCGTATTCAGTAGCCCGACAACGAAGACTTTTCCGTAGGTGTCGCCCTGCTCGTAATCGATAAGATGCTGAACAATTCCGAAGCCTGCGGCACGGTCGAGGAAAGCGAAGCCGGAAGTAATACCACGATTATCCAGGTTGGTTATCGTGTTGTGAATAAGGTAGATAGCAATACCAAGAACAATCGCCACGGCGACGATTTGATAAAGCCAGGCGCGAACCGAGGGATTAGAAAAGGACCAATCTGTCTTCACGGTTGGGCGGCGATGACGCATAAGCAAACCTCAGTAACAAGAAGCTAAACCCAGGGCACCACCCGAGCAGTGCCCTGTTCTTATATGCCGCTTAGCGAACCGGCGGGGCGTACTGGATGCCGCCGTTATTCCACAGATTGTTTTGGCCACGCTTGATTTTCAGCGGGCTTGCGGAGCCGACGTTATTGTCAAAAATCTCCGCGTAGTTCCCCACCTGTCTGACGATGTTGTATGCCCATTTGTTGTCGAGCTTCAGGTCTTTACCAAAATCACCTTCTTTACCTAACAGGTGCGCCATATCCGGCGTGGTTGGGTTCGCGGCCATTTGATCCACGTTTTTAGAGCTGATACCCATCTCTTCAGCATTCAGCATCGCAAACAGCGTCCAGCGCACAATGGAGAACCAGTCATCATCGCCGCGGCGCACCACCGGCCCGAGAGGCTCTTTTGAAATGACCTCCGGCAGCACCAGCCACTCGGCCGGATTGCTCAACTTAATGCGCAGAGCGTAAAGCTGTGACTGGTCCGAGGCCAGGGTATCGCAGCGGCCTGACTCCAGCGCTTTTGCCGACTCGTCGGAGCGGTCAAAGGTCACCGGCGTGTACTTCATGTTATTGGCTTTGAAGTAGTCGGCCACGTTCAGCTCGGTATCAGTACCGGCCTGAATACAAACGGTTGCCCCGTCCAACTCTTTAGCGCTCTTCAGGCCAGCCTTGTTATGGGTGAGGAAACCAATGCCGTCGTAATAGGTTACTCCGGTAAACACCATGCCCATTCCTGCGTCGCGCGAGGAGGTCCATGTGGTGTTACGGGAAAGAATGTCCACTTCGCCAGACTGGAGTGCGGTAAAGCGCTCTTTGGCCGTCAGGGGAGTGTATTTCACCTTCGTCGCATCGCCGAAAACGGCCGCTGCCACGCCGCGACATACGTCCACATCAATACCGGTAAATTTGCCGCTGCCGTCGGCGTAAGAGAAGCCCGGCAGGCCGTCGCTAATCCCGCATTGTACAAAGCCTTTCTTTTTTACCGCATCGAGCGTGGTACCCGCATGTGCCTGATTAGCCATCGCAAACAGCGTGCCGGTAGCGACCAGAGTGGCGATCATCATCTTCTTCATAATGCATCCTGTGTGGCGAAATTATCGTTATTGGCATGGTGGCGTCCGGGAGGCGCCGTATCCCTGTCTGTGGTAATGGCCAGAGTCATATTCTTTAAAGCAAAGGCGATGCCAGGTTTATGAGTAATCAGATACGGACAGTGCGGCGGGAAAAGAAGCGGTAAAGCGTGCAGGCATTGCTCTGAAAAGGTGCAATGCTGAAACTAACGGCGCATTTGAGAGCAAAATGATTCAGATAAGGTGTGAGAAGGCGGAGTAAAGGAAAGCGCGAGCAGGCTCGCGCTTGTAACGGAATAAAGAGTTACTTGGTTAAGGCAACAATACCCAGAGCCACACCGGCTACGGCGGCAGTCCCGGCGGCAATGGCGCCAGCGGTTTCCCAGTTATCCTGGGTGGTGCCTTTCATACAGGTATTGGTATGCACCAGACGGCCCTGGTCGTCGTATACCGGTACGCAAGGGGAGTTTGTGGCGCAGCCAGCCAGAAGCGTGGAGAGTAACGCGGCGGCGATTAATTTTGTCATTTTAAACCTCAGTTGAACCTAACTCCGGGGCAGGGAGAACTCTCATCGTTACCCTGAAAGGTACGGAGTTTTCACAGGTGCTGCCACGGCGTGAATGCGGCTATTTTATCACCCCGAATCTACGCTCGTAGAATGGGGAATAATTGCAAATCGTGTGGAGTGTAAACAAAGTGAAGAAAACGGCGATGCGGCGGTAAAAAATGAGGAAAATCGTCAGGCGTCGGGTGTTAGAAAAGAAAAAAGGCGCTTCCCCATGCCGGGTTGCGCCTTTTCACAACACTCGCTGATTAGTATCAGTTCATGCCGTATTTTTTCAGTTTCTTACGCAGCGTACCACGGTTGATGCCCATCATCAGGGCAGCACGGGTCTGGTTACCGCGGGTGTATTGCATCACCATGTCCAACAATGGCTGTTCTACTTCAGCCAGTACCAGCTCATACAGGTCATTCACATCTTGACCGTTCAGTTGAGCAAAATAGTTCTTCAGTGCCTGTTTCACGGAATCACGCAGGGGTTTTTGGGTTACCTGATCCTGAGAGTTAACGGTAGAAACGGTCAGTACGTCAGAATTTACGCGTTGTTCGAACATAGTTCTGTCAGCTCTTTATTTCTGTTTACGCAAAATTTTCGAAGTATGCCTCCAACGCCTCCAGCTGTTCGCCGGAATCCTCAATAGCGTTGAATGTGCGCCGAAACTGGTCATCTGGAGCGTGTTCCTGGAGATACCAGGAAACGTGTTTACGTGCAATTCGGTAACCTTTCACATCGCCATAAAAGCTATGCAGTTCCCGAATGTGCGAGCAAAGTAAGCGCTTTACCTCTGCCAGAGGCAAGGGCGGAAGCAGCTCTCCAGTGTCCAGATAGTGCTGGATTTCCCGAAAGATCCAGGGTCTTCCCTGAGCTGCACGGCCTATCATCAGGGCATCAGCCCCCGTATAGTCAAGCACAGCTCTGGCTTTAAGCGGGTCAGTAATGTCACCATTCGCGATAATCGGAATGGAAACTTTCTGCTTAACTGCCCGAATGCTGTCGTATTCAGCATCGCCCTGGAATAAACAGGCGCGTGTGCGTCCGTGAATTGTCAGTGCCTGAATGCCACAGTCTTCAGCCAGTTGGGCAATCTCTACACAGTTACGGTGCGCGGGCTCCCAGCCGGTACGAATCTTCAGCGTTACAGGAACATCCACTGCCTTCACTACCGTCGTCACGATGTCCTTTACCAGACTCGGATACTGCAGAAGGGCTGAACCTGCCAGCTTACGATTTACCTTTTTTGCCGGACAACCCATATTGATATCAATAATCTGGGCGCCATTAGCCACGTTAATACGCGCGGCTTCCGCCATCTCTTCAGGTACGCTGCCGGCAATTTGCACGGTGCGAATACCCGGTTCATCCACATGTACCATCCGCAAACGGGACTTGTCGCTCGCCCATACTTCCGGGTTGGAGGACATCATCTCGGAAACGGTTAACCCGGCTCCCATCTCGTAACACAGCGTCCTGAATGGTCTGTCAGTAATGCCAGCCATAGGTGCTGCAATCAGGCGATTTCTGAGCTGGTGGTGTCCGATGCGCATGAGTTAAGAAATGACCATACTGTACCTGCAAGGCGGCGTATATTACGCATTTTTTGCACGAGATGAAAGGCCAAACTTTGAACAATCCTCTGTCACAGATCAATGAAGCGCTAACCAGCTCAAGGTTATTTAATAATTAACGCTAATAATCATAAGCTTAGGATTTATCCTTTATTTCATGCTGTTTTAAATTTTCCTGAAAGTTAGCAGAAATAAGCTGTATGACAGGGGCTTTTTGCCAGATAAACCGCTGTTTTTGTGGTCAGTTTTGGGTTTTTTATGCGAGCAAGCTCTCATTTTTAGCCCGCAGATTGTCACTAAAACTGGCCAGGAAAAGCATGCGGCAGCGCCGCCGCATGCTGCACTTTTAATCAGCCGTGTTTGCGCCCGGTGATGCGGCACCACTCTTCTTTTTCCGCTACCGGGTCGAGAGTGAATTTATCCGCATAGGCTTCACAAACGCTCTCGGCCTGGCTTGCCAGTACCCCGGAAAGCCCAAGGAAACCTCCCTCAACGGGCAGGACGCTGATTAACGGCGCCAGCTCGCGTAATGGGCCAGCCAGGATGTTTGCTACCACCACATCGGCGCTCATGGCTTCCGGCTGGTCTTTTGGCAGATAAAGCTCCAGGCGCTCGGAAACCCCATTACGCTCGGCGTTATCGCGGCTGGCCTGAATCGCCTGCGGGTCGATATCAATCCCGATGGCTTTGGCCGCGCCAAGCTTCAGGGCGGCAATGGCCAGGATCCCGGAGCCGCAGCCAAAATCGATAACGGTTTTACCCGCCAGATCCAGCCCATCGAGCCATTCAAGGCACAGGGAGGTTGTTGGGTGGGTGCCGGTGCCAAAAGCGAGGCCCGGGTCGAGCATCACGTTAACGGCGTTCTCATCCGGCACGTCGCGCCAGCTTGGGCAAATCCACAGGCGGTTGCCGAAACGCATCGGGTGGAAGTTATCCATCCATTCGCGCTCCCAGTCTTTATCTTCGAGCTGTTCCACTTTGTGGTGGAAGCCGTTGCCCAGCAGCGGGCACTGCTCAAGGATAGCAATCACTTCTTTCATGTCGGTTTCCGCGTCGTACAGGCCGATGACGTCGGTATCTCCCCACAGGCGGGTTTCCCCCGGCAGCGGCTCAAAGACCGGCGTGTCGTGGGTATCCTGGAAGGTGACGGAAACCGCACCGCTTTCAATCAGCGCATCGCCTAAGCTTTCGGCGTCGCCGCCGGTAGTATTAATTTTCAGTTGGATCCATGGCATGGCGAAACTCTTTATTTATCAGTAGTTGAAACGAGAAGGGGTTCCGGTACGGCACGGCCAAAGCGGTTGCCTACCAGGAACGCCAGCAAACTTAAAACCAGCGACGGCACAATTGGATGGAAGCCGAACAGCTGAATGCTGAAGCTTGCCAGCAGCGCGTAAAGCGTGCCGCCGACTATCATACCGCTCAGGGCGCCAGCGGCATTGGCTTTGTCCCAGTAAAGACCGAGCACCAGCGGCCACAGGAAAACGGCTTCCAGGCCGCCGAAAGCGAGCAGATTTAGCCAGATTATCATCTCTGGCGGGCGCCAGGCGGCCAGCATCATCAGAATACCCAGCACCAGCGTGGTGGTGGTGGAAATGCGCTTCAGGCGGCTCTCCTGACGAATTTTAGCCGGACTTGCGCTTAGCCACAGGTCTTTCACGATAGTCGCGGACGCCTGCAGCAGGTGGGCGTTAACGTTAGACATGATGGCGGCCATCGGGGCGGCAAGAAACAGGCCCGCGGCCCACGGCGGCAGAACCTGCATCATCAGGGTAGGAATCACCAAATCCGGCACCGTGAGGCCCGGCAGAACGGCTCTGCCAAGCGCGCCTGCCAGATGCATGCCCAGCATCAAAATTGCCACCACGATGGTGCCGATGATAATGCCCCTGTGCACCGCTTTGCTGTCTTTATAAGAGATGCAGCGCACCGCCGTATGCGGTAAACCGATAACGCCGAAGCACACCAGCACCCAGAACGAAGTCATAAAGGTTGGCGTCAGGATATCGTCGGCCCCGTGCGGGCTGACCAGCTTTGGATCGATATGCTCGAGGGTCTGCACCGCATTACTCAGGCCGCCCGCAGCGTGAACCACGCCGACCAGCAGCACGATGGTGCCAATCAGCATGACCATGCCCTGCATCGTGTCATTTAGCACGCTGGCGCGGAAGCCGCCAAAGGCGGTGTATAAAGCAATGGTTATCCCGAAGATAAGCAAGCCGGTTTCGTATTTGATCCCGGCCGCCGTTTCCAGCAGGCGCGCCCCGCCGATAAACTGCACGGCGATTGCGCCGACAAAGGCGACCAGCAGGCTAACGCTTGCTATCCAGACGACCGCGCGGTTCTGGTAGCGGGCCTGAAGCATATCGTTGAGCGTAATGGCGTTATAGCGCCGCGCCAGAATAGCGAACTTTTTGCCCAGAATACCCAGCGAGAGCCAGATCGTCGGGATCTGAATCATCGCCAGTAGCACCCAGCCCAGTCCGTATTTATAGGCGGCACCCGGCCCGCCGATAAACGAACTGGCGCTGATATAGGTAGCCGTTAGCGTCATCGCCAGCACAAAGCCGCCCATGGAGCGGCTGCCGAGGAAATATTCACTGAGGAAGGTGCCGGAGCTGCGC
The DNA here is from genome assembly GCF_000412335.2 of Cedecea davisae DSM 4568. Taxonomy (GTDB): domain Bacteria; phylum Pseudomonadota; class Gammaproteobacteria; order Enterobacterales; family Enterobacteriaceae; genus Cedecea; species Cedecea davisae. The sequence continues at coordinate 4,229,514 of NZ_KE161030.1, read as the reverse complement.
TGGCGCATGGCATAAACCGACAGGCCAAATACCACAATCAGGTAGACGGCCAGTACGGCGATAACTTCATTTTGCATTTTCGTCCTCCAGTGGAATATCGCGGAAGACCGTTCTGACCATCAGCCAGCAGAGCAGGATGAAAAGCAGTGGCACCAGCAGGCAGGCCATTTCAAACCAATGCGGCAGGCCGGTGAATCCCTGAGTATTATCGGGTAAGTAAGCGGCCACTAACCAGGCGGCAAGATAGAGCAGGGTCAGCCAGAGCGCCCAGCGCGCTTCTTTATGGGCCTGAACAAAACGCTTGTCCATTTTTATCCCTTGAGTTCGCGGAAAGCGGCGATTGTAACGCATCAATCCTGCATCAGGATCAAAAAAGAAAAAGGCCGGAGAACCGGCCTTTTGTCGACATGTTTGACGGAAACTTAGTGTTGAAGACCGAGTTTCTTCTCCAGATAGTGGATGTTAGTTCCACCCTGCTGGAAGTGTTCGTCATTCATGATTTTGGTTTGCAGCTCGATGTTGGTTTTGATGCCGTCGATGATCAGCTCTGCAAGAGCATTTTTCATGCGGGAAATCGCCACTTCACGAGTTTCGCCGTAGCAAATCAGCTTACCAATCATTGAATCGTAGTACGGCGGTACGGTGTAACCGGCGTAGATATGCGATTCCCAACGCACGCCAAAACCACCAGGCGCATGGAAGCGCGTGATTTTGCCCGGGCTTGGCAGGAAGGTATTCGGGTCTTCGGCGTTGATACGGCATTCTACCGCATGGCCGGTAACGTGAACGTCTTCCTGTTTGATGGACAGCGGCTGACCGGCAGCAATACGCAGCTGCTCTTTGATCAGGTCAACGCCGGTAATCATTTCGGTAACCGGGTGCTCTACCTGAATACGGGTGTTCATTTCGATGAAATAGAACTCGCCGTTTTCGAACAGGAACTCGAAAGTACCCGCGCCGCGGTAGTTGATGTCCACGCAGGCTTTGGCGCAGCGATCGCCGATGAATTTACGCAGTTCCGGCGTGATGCCCGGCGCTGGCGCTTCTTCAACGACTTTCTGGTGGCGGCGCTGCATGGAGCAGTCACGTTCGGCCAGATAGATAGCGTTACCCTGGCCATCGGCCAGAACCTGAATCTCGATATGGCGTGGGTTCTCGAGGTACTTCTCCATATAGACCATGTCGTTGTTGAAAGCCGCTTTGGCTTCCGCACGGGTCATATTGATGGACTGCTCAAGTTCCGCATCGCCGCGAACTACGCGCATACCGCGACCGCCGCCGCCGCCGGACGCTTTGATAATAACCGGGTAGCCGATGCGCTTAGCATGAGCACGGTTTTTATCCATGTCGCCGTCGAGTGGGCCGTCAGAGCCTGGTACGGTTGGTACACCCGCTTTCTTCATCGCGGTGATAGCGGAAACTTTATCGCCCATCAGGCGGATAGTTTCGGCTTTCGGTCCGATGAAGATAAAGCCGGAGCGCTCAACCTGCTCGGCAAAGTTGGCGTTTTCTGACAGGAAACCATAGCCCGGGTGAATCGCTACTGCGCCAGTAATTTCTGCCGCAGAGATGATTGCCGGGATATTCAGATAGCTTTTCACGGACGGAGCCGGGCCAATACAGACCGTCTCATCCGCCAGTAATACGTGTTTCAAATCGCGATCCGCACTTGAGTGCACGGCGACGGTCTTGATGCCCAGTTCTTTACAGGCACGAAGAATACGCAGTGCAATCTCGCCGCGGTTGGCGATGACAATTTTATCCAGCATGTTCGCCTCGTTACTCGATGACGACCAGCGGCTCGTCAAATTCTACCGGCTGACCATTCTCGACCAGAATTGCTTTCACCACACCGGCTTTATCAGCTTCGATCTGGTTCATCATTTTCATTGCTTCAACGATGCACAGGGTGTCGCCAACGTTAACCTTCTGGCCAACTTCAACAAACGCTTTTGCATCCGGGCTTGGGGTACGGTAGAAGGTACCGACCATTGGGGAACGTACGATGTGACCACTGACTTCAGCAGCTGCAGGGGCTTCCATTGCCGGGGTAGCGGCTGGCGCGACGGCCTGGGCCAAACCCGGCTGTGGCTGAGGCTGGTACATAGGCGCAGCATAAGCCTGTTGCATCATCGGGAAACCCGCGTTTGCCGGTGAGCGGCTGATACGTACAGACTCTTCGCCTTCAGAAATTTCCAGTTCAGCGATGCCTGATTCTTCAACCAGCTCGATCAGTTTTTTAATCTTACGAATATCCATGAGTGGGTTCCGTACTCTTTGTTTAGATGGATTTTGACAGGCGTTTTACCGCCGTCTGTAGTGCATATGAATAGCCGTCAGCGCCTAATCCGCAGATGACGCCGACGGCTTTATCTGAAAGATATGAATGATGGCGAAACGGTTCACGCGCGTGAACATTGCTGAGGTGGATCTCGATAAACGGGATATCTACCGCCAGCAGAGCATCGCGCAGCGCGACGCTGGTATGCGTGAACGCGGCCGGATTAATCAGGATAAAGTCCACATTGTCTTTGGCCTGATGAATACGGTCAATCAGCGCATATTCGGCGTTTGATTGCAGGTGGCTGAGCTTCACGCCAAGGTCGGTCGCCTGTGCCTCCAGGGTGTTAACAATTTCTGCTAACGTCTGGTGGCCGTACTTATCCGGCTCCCGGGTGCCCAGCATGTTCAGATTAGGGCCATTCAAAAGCAAAATGTGAAATTCACCCGACATCGTGCTGCCATCTCCTGCAATTAGTAGGCAATTTACAAAATATACCTAAGTTTTCCGGTTGTCACCTTTTCGAGTCGAAAATGGGCACCAGAAAAAACCGAAGTCGCACATTATAACGATTTCGTAGCATTTGGCAGCTAAATACTGGTCTTATCAGGGAAGATGATCAACCGCTACCCCATCAGGGGCGGCAGTTGACGTTCATTCGGCGGAAAACGAGATGCTCTGCGGCTAGCGCCACCACTGGCGAAACTTCTTGTAGCGCAGTGCCAGAAGGATGATAGCACCCAGGGCATAAAGCAAGGGCTGCGGGGACAAAATCTTAACCGACCAGATGAAATGAACTGGCGCGAGGATCGCGACCAGATAGACGAAGTTATGCAATTTCTGCCAGCGGGAGCCAAGCGCTCGTTGGGCTTTTTGGGTGGAGGTCACGGCCAGGGCGAGCAAAATAAGCCAGCAAATAATGCCCAGCGTGAGGTAAGGACGGGTGACTAGCTCCTGGCCCAGCAGGCCAAGATTGCTTATGCCGAGCTCAAGCAGCGAATAGCTGGTCAGGTGCAAAGACGCCCAGACAAAGCACCAAACGCCGAGCAGGCGGCGGGTACGAATCAATAAAGGCTGTTTGGCGTAGCGGGCCAGCGGAGTGATAAGCAGCGTTGCCAGCAGCAACTTTAGCGCCATTCTGCCGGTAAAATGCTGGATATCTTTTGCCGGATCGGCGCTAAAAAGCCCCTGGCTGGCGGCGTAAAACAGCCAGACAAAAGGCAAGAAAGCGGCCAGATGCAGCGCCACCTTAAGCCAGGTAATTTGCTTTGCTGTCAGGCGCACTCAGAAATTCTCCTTGAGATTCAGGCCGTGGTAAAGCGATGCCACCTGTTCGGCGTAGCCGTTAAACAGCAGCGTGGGCTGGCGCTTCACATCCAGCACGCCGCCGGAGCCGATAAACCGCTCTGAAGCCTGCGACCAGCGAGGGTGGTCAACATGCGGGTTCACGTTGGCGTAGAAACCGTATTCATTCGGCGCGGCAAGGTTCCAGGTCGTAGGCGGCAGCTCGCGTACCAGCTTGATGCTGACAATCGACTTTATCCCCTTGAAGCCATACTTCCACGGCACAGTCAGGCGAATCGGCGCGCCGTTTTGCGGCGGCAGCGCCTTGCCGTAAACGCCAACGGTCAGCAGCGTCAGCGGATGCATCGCCTCATCAAGCCTCAGCCCCTCTACATAAGGGTATTGCAGGCCACCGCCGATGAAACGATCTTTCTGGCCGGGCATTTGTTCGGGATCGTAAAGCGTTTCAAAGGCAACATATTTGGCATTGCTGGTGGGTTCAACCATCGCCAGCAATTTGCTTAGCGGGAAGCCAATCCACGGAACCACCATTGACCAGGCCTCAACGCAGCGCATGCGGTAGATGCGCTCTTCCAGCGGGAAACGTTTATACAGATCGTCGTGATCCAGCGTGAGCGGCTTGGCCACTTCGCCGCTGATTTTTATCTGCCACGGGTCGGTTTTCAGCGCGCCGGCATTTGCCGCCGGATCGGCTTTATCCAGCCCGAACTCATAAAAGTTGTTGTAGCCGGTGACTTTATCTTCCGGCGTCATGGCGAGTTTAGCCTGCCACTGCCCGGGCTGGCTAAAGGTCAGAGGCTTTCCCGAAGGGGCGGGAGGACGGTCATTGCCTTTAAACCAGGAAAGAATATCGGCGTTGGCGGTGTGCGGTAGCGACAATGCGGCGGCGCTAATCCCCAGAGCCTTCAGCACCTGGCGACGCTTCATCATAAATACCGATTCTGGCGTGACGTCGGCTTCGCTAAGCCGGGTGACCTTTTTCATGACATTCTCCTCGTTGCTATAGGCTAAGCATGACTGAGAGAAAGCGTTCCGGCGAATATGTCACGAAAAATTGAAATTTACGGGGGCGCAAGGTACGGCCACGGCCCCCGGCGGGTATTAACGAACTTTTACCAGCGTACGCCCCTGAGCGGCGTTATTGATGATGGCGTCAGCGAACTTCGGCGCATCTTCAAGACCAATTTCGGTGGTGGCCTGCTGATAGAAAGACTCCGGTAAATCACGAACCAGGCGTTCCCAGGCCGCAGCGCGACGCGCGGTTGGCGTCATGACTGAGTCCACGCCCTGCAGGCGAACGTTACGCAGAATAAACGGCATCACGGTGGTTGGCAGCGCAAAGCCGCCCGCCAGGCCACAGGCCGCCACGCAGCCGCCGTAATTCATCTGCGCCAGCACTTTCGCCAGCACTTTGTCGCCCACGGTATCCACCGCGCCAGCCCAAAGCTGTTTTTCCAGCGGCCGGGTTTCGGCAAATTCATCGCGACCAAGAACGCGGTTAGCGCCGAGGCTGCGAAGGTAGTCATGGGTAGATTCTCGCCCTGAAACGGCGGCTACCTGATAACCGAGCTTGTGCAGTAACGCTACCGCAGTGCTGCCCACTCCGCCGCTGGCGCCGGTGACGACGATTTCACCGCTCTGTGGCGTCACGCCAGCTTCTTCCAGCGCCATTACGCAGAGCATAGCGGTGAAGCCTGCGGTACCAATAATCATTGCTTTGCGTGCGTCCAGCCCCTGCGGCATCGCGACCAGCCAGTCGCCATTCACCCGTGCGGCTTCCGCCAGCCCGCCCCAGTGGTTTTCCCCAACGCCCCAGCCGGTTAGCAGAACGGCCTGGCCAACGTGGAAGCGTGGGTCTTCGCTGCTATGCACTTTCCCGGCGAAGTCGATGCCCGGTACCATCGGGAAGTTGCGAATAATTTTGCCTTTGCCGGTAATAGCGAGGGCGTCTTTGTAGTTGAGGCTTGAGTAGTCAATCTCAACGGTAACGTTGCCTTCCGGCAGCGTAGCTGGCTCGATATTTTTTACCGCTGCCAGGGTCTGGCCTTCGGACTGTTCCAGGATTAGTGCCTGCATTGGCGCTCCTCGGTGGCTATTAATGGGAAAAAAATCTCAGAAGACTATACTCCGATACTGATCTTAAGAGCCGACTTACCGCAATAAATGCACAGAAATGACCGTGGAGTTTGCCAGGGTTCTTGCTTTGCTATTTAATGCTTCATCCTTTGATACCAATGTGAGTGTGGGTAATTTTCACCAACCGGAGTTAACACAGGGATGCGATTAACGACGAAACTTTCCGCTTTTATCACCCTCTTAACCGGCCTTGCGATAATCGTAACGCTGTTGGGCTGCCTGCTAAGTTTCTACAGCTCGGTGCATGATAAAACGCAGCAGCGGATTATGGCGGTCGCCACCATTATTGATAATCAGCTGGTTTCCAGCTCGCCGCAGCAGCTTGCCAGCCGTTTTACCGAATTAATGACCCCGGTTGATATCACGGGGATCCGCCTGCAGGCGGATAAAACCTACGAATTTCAGCACGTCTTACCTGAGGATTATCGCCCGACCGGCACCCAGTATCTTTACCGCACTCTCACCGTAGATCTGATGAAGCATCCAGGGATGACGCTGACGCTGACCTATCGGGACCCCGTTGCCCTCTATTATCACGCGATGTTTACCACCACCCCGTTAACGGCGGCGATCGCTTTTATGCTGGTGGTGCTGCTGCTGGCCGGACGCTGGCTGAAAAAGCAGCTTTCCGGGCAGGAGCTGCTGGAGGCGCGTGCGGGTAAAATCATCAGCGGTGAGCGTGGCGTTGGCGTGCGGGGCTCCGTGCATGAATGGCCGCCGCTGGTCAGTAGCGCGATTGACGCCTTGCTTTCAGATTTGCAGAGCGCCGACGAACAGCGCAACCGGGTTGATACGCTGATCAGGGCGTTTGCGGCCCAGGACGTTCAAACCGGGCTAAACAACCGTCTGTTCTTCGATAACCAACTGGCCACGCTGCTGGACGGGCAGGAGCAGGTGGGCGCCCACGGCGTAGTGATGATAGTTCGTTTGCCGGACTTCGAGCTGCTGAAGGAAACGTGGGGTAATGCGCCGGTAGAAGAATATCTATTCACTTTGGTGAATTTACTCTCCACTTTTGTGATGCGTTACCCTGGAGCCCTGCTGGCCCGCTATTTTCGCAGCGACTTTGCGGTTCTTTTGCCGCATCGCACCCTGAAAGAGGCCGATGGCATAGCCAGCCAGCTGTTAAATGCCGTGGATGCGCTGCCGCCGACCCGTATGGTAGATCGCAGCGATATGCTGCACATTGGCATCTGCGCCTGGCGCAGCGGGCAGACCAAAGAGCAGGTGATGGAGAAAGCCGAAATTGCCACCCGCAACGCCGCTTTCCAGGGGGCTAATAGCTGGTCAGTCTATGACGACAAGCTGCCGGAACAGGGTAGAGGGAGCGTGAAATGGCGTACTCTGCTTGAGCAGGTGCTGAAGCAGGGCGGCCCGCGCTTCTATCAAAAACCGGCGGTTGACCGCCTGGGCATCGTGCACCATCGCGAAATCATGTGCCGTATTTTTGACGGCGAGCAGGAGGTGCTGTCGGCGGAGTATATGCCAATGGTCAGGCAGTTTGGCTTATCCGAGCAATACGATCGCCAGGTCGTCTCCCGACTTTTACCTTTGCTCAGCTTCTGGCCCGAAGAGACGCTGGCGATTCAGGTCACCGTTGACTCGCTTATCCGCGCACCTTTCCAGCGCTGGCTGCGTGATTCTCTGATGCAGTGCGAAAAATCGAAACGCTCAAGGATTATTTTTGAACTTGCGGAGGCAGATGTCTGTCAACACATCAGCCGTTTACAACCTGTAGTCAGGTTGATAACCGCTTTAGGGGCAAGAATTGTTGTTATCCAGGCTGGATTAACCGTGGTGAGCACAACCTATATTAAAGAGCTGGATGTGGGGCTGATAAAACTGCATCCGGGTCTGGTGAGAAACATCGGCAAGCGTACAGAAAACCAGCTGTTTGTTAACAGCCTGGTGGAATCCTGTAAAGGTACGCGAACCCGTGTTTTTGCCACAGGTGTGAGGACTCGCGGCGAATGGCAGACGCTGATTGATAACGGGGTGGCGGGGGCGCAAGGTGATTTTATCGCCGCATCTCAGCCGCTTGACAGTAATGTGAAAAAATATTCACAAAGATACTCGGTTTAACCTGCCGTTTGGCATTATTTCACGTAGAATAACGCGCGCTGCATCTCAAGGGGGCGAGTCTGCCTGCCGGCCAGATTGTCGCAGCCGTTATGAACCGGTTTGCTGCTGTTAGCTGTTCGTTTATTCTACCGCGTTTGCTGCATTTCTGAGCGCCATGTAGGAAGACGTTTCAAAAGTGTAACAGCCGTAGTGAACTGCACTATTTTTCACCGTTGCAGAACATTTTTGCGCCTTGTCGCTGTAGCGTGTGGTTGGTAAAGTAAGCGGATTTTGTATCCGCCCCAGCTTTCAGGATTATCCCTTAGTATGTTGAAAAAATTTCGTGGCATGTTTTCCAATGACCTGTCCATTGACCTGGGTACTGCGAATACCCTGATTTATGTGAAAGGACAAGGCATCGTACTGAATGAGCCCTCCGTCGTGGCCATTCGCCAGGACCGTGCCGGCTCTCCTAAAAGCGTTGCAGCCGTAGGGCACGACGCTAAACAAATGCTTGGCCGTACACCAGGCAACATCGCGGCTATTCGTCCGATGAAAGACGGCGTTATTGCCGACTTCTTCGTGACTGAAAAAATGCTGCAGCACTTTATTAAACAGGTTCACAGCAACAGCTTCATGCGCCCAAGCCCGCGCGTGCTGGTGTGTGTGCCGGTTGGCGCAACTCAGGTTGAACGCCGCGCAATCCGTGAATCCGCTCAGGGTGCCGGCGCGCGTGAAGTGTTCCTGATTGAAGAGCCAATGGCTGCGGCAATCGGCGCAGGCCTGCCGGTTTCTGAAGCAACCGGTTCAATGGTTGTGGATATCGGTGGCGGTACGACGGAAGTTGCGGTTATCTCCCTCAACGGCGTGGTTTACTCCTCCTCCGTACGTATCGGCGGTGACCGCTTCGACGAAGCCATCATTAATTATGTGCGCCGTAACTATGGTTCCCTGATTGGTGAAGCAACCGCCGAGCGCATCAAGCACGAAATCGGTTCTGCCTATCCGGGCGACGAAGTGCGTGAAATTGAAGTTCGCGGCCGTAACCTGGCCGAGGGCGTTCCACGCGGCTTTACCCTGAACTCCAACGAAATCCTCGAAGCGCTTCAGGAGCCTCTGACCGGTATCGTTAGCGCGGTGATGGTTGCTCTGGAGCAGTGCCCGCCGGAGCTGGCGTCCGATATCTCCGAGCGCGGTATGGTTCTGACCGGCGGTGGCGCACTGCTGCGCAACCTCGATCGCCTGCTGATGGAAGAGACAGGTATCCCGGTAGTAGTTGCAGAAGATCCACTGACCTGTGTTGCCCGCGGCGGCGGCAAGGCACTGGAAATGATCGACATGCACGGCGGCGACTTGTTTAGCGAAGAGTAACAGCCGCAAGGTCAGGGGGAGCTTCCGGCTGCCCCTGCTTGCTGGTTTGGGAATACGCATAGCCTATGAAGCCAATTTTCAGCCGTGGCCCGTCGCTACAGATTCGCCTTATCCTGGCGGTGCTGGTGGCGCTTGGTGTCATTATCGCCGACAGCCGCCTCGGTACGTTCAGCCAAATCAGAACGTACATGGATACTGCCGTCAGTCCTTTCTATTTTGTCTCTAATGGTCCCCGTGAATTACTCGATAGCGTCTCTCAGACGCTGGCGTCACGCGACCAGCTGGAACTTGAAAATCGGGTTCTGCGTCAGGAGTTAATCCTGAAAAACAGCGAATTACTGATGCTGGGTCAATACCGGCAGGAGAACGCGCGTCTGCGCGAGCTGCTGGGTTCTCCGCTGCGCCAGGATGAGCAAAAAATGGTGACTCAGGTCATCTCTACCGTTAACGATCCGTACAGCGATCAGGTGGTTATCGACAAGGGCAGCGTAAACGGCGTTTACGAAGGCCAGCCGGTTATCAGCGATAAAGGCGTTGTCGGTCAGGTTATTGCGGTGGCTAAGTTAACCAGCCGCGTGCTGCTGATATGCGATGCCACACACGCGCTGCCCATTCAGGTACTGCGTAACGACATTCGTGTCATTGCGGCCGGTAACGGCTGTACTGATGATTTGCAGCTGGAGCATCTGCCGGCAAATACCGATATCCGCGTGGGCGACGTGCTGGTGACCTCAGGTCTCGGCGGGCGTTTCCCGGAAGGTTACCCGGTTGCCGTCGTCTCCTCCGTCAAGCTGGATACTCAGCGCGCCTATACCGTGATTCAGGCTCGCCCTACCGCCGGTTTGCAGCGCCTGCGCTATCTGCTGCTGCTCTGGGGTTCGGATAAAAACGGCGTTTCGCCGATGCCGCCTGAAGAAGTTCACCGCGTGGCGAACGAACGCCTGATGCAGATGATGCCGCAGGTTCTGCCGCCGCCTGGCTCTATGGGGCCGCCAGCGCCGGTGCCTGCACCAGCGACGGGCATTACCCAGCCTGCTACGGGAGCTCAGTAGTGGGAAGTTATCGTAGCCAGGGCCGCTGGGTCGTCTGGCTTTCATTTCTGATTGCCCTGCTGCTCCAGGTGATGCCCTGGCCGGACGACCTCAAGTTTTACCGGCCTGACTGGGTATTGCTGATTCTGCTTTACTGGATTTTAGCGCTGCCGCATCGCGTGAATGTCGGAACGGGATTCGTCGTGGGAGCCATACTTGATTTGATAAGTGGCTCCACACTTGGCGTTCGCGCTCTATCATTAAGTATTGTGGCTTACCTGGTGGCGCTGAAATACCAGCTTTTCCGTAATCTCGCCCTTTGGCAGCAGGCGCTGGTCGTTATGCTGCTCTCGCTGGTCACCGACATCATTGTTTTCTGGTCGGAATTTTTAGTGATCAACGTCTCTTTCAGACCGGAAGTGTTCTGGAGTAGTGTAGTTAACGGTATCCTGTGGCCCTGGATTTTCCTGTTAATGCGCAAAGTTCGCCAGCAATTTGCTGTGCAGTAAAAGGTAAATATGACTACGTTGTATCTGGCATCCGGTTCGCCTCGCCGTCAGGAATTGCTGACCCAGCTGGGCGTCTCCTTCGAACGTGTGGTTCCCGGCATTGAAGAGCAGCGCCAGCCGCATGAAAGCGCCGAGCAGTATGTATGCCGCCTGGCGCGTGAAAAAGCTCAGGCAGGCGTCGCGATGGTGACTCAGGATTTGCCGGTACTGGGTGCGGATACGATAGTTATTTTTAACGGCGAAGTGCTGGAGAAACCAAAGGATGCCGGGCACGCGGCGCAGATGCTGCGCCTGCTTTCCGGCAACCAGCATCAGGTGATGACGGCGGTGGCGATTGCCGACGCTAACCAGGTGCTGGAAACTTTAGTGGTTACCGACGTAACGTTTCGCAGCTTATCCGAACAGGATATTGCCGGCTATATTGCCAGCGGTGAGCCTATGGACAAAGCCGGTGCCTATGGTATTCAGGGGCTTGGCGGCTGTTTCGTTAAAAGGATTAATGGCAGTTATCACGCAGTGGTGGGATTACCGCTGGTGGAAACTGGTGAGTTGCTGAGCAATTTTCACGCGCTGCGTGACGGACGAGGAAAAGATGACGGCTGAATTATTAGTCAACGTTACCCCTTCAGAAACACGGGTAGCCTATATTGACGGCGGCATACTGCAAGAGATCCATATTGAGCGCGAAGCGCGCCGCGGAATAGTAGGGAATATCTACAAAGGTCGCGTTAGCCGGGTGCTGCCTGGAATGCAGGCGGCATTTGTAGATATTGGCCTGGATAAGGCGGCTTTCCTCCATGCTTCAGACATCATGCCGCATACCGAATGCGTGGCGGGTGAGGAGCAAAAGAACTTCAGCGTGCGTGATATCGCCGAGCTGGTTCGCCAGGGGCAGGACCTGATGGTACAGGTGGTGAAAGATCCGCTGGGTACCAAAGGCGCACGCCTCACCACCGACATTACTCTGCCTTCACGCTACCTCGTGTTTATGCCCGGAGCCTCCCACGTTGGCGTATCCCAGCGCATTGAGAGCGAAGCTGAGCGCGACCGCCTGAAGCGCATCGTTAATGATTATTGCGACGAGCACGGCGGGTTTATCATTCGTACCGCCGCCGAAGGCGTTTGCGAAGAAGACCTGGCCTCCGATGCCGCCTACCTGAAGCGCGTCTGGACCAAGGTTAGCGAGCGTAAGAAGCGCAATCAGACCCGCTATCAGATGTACGGCGAGCTGGCGCTGGCCCAGCGCGTGCTGCGTGATTTTGCCGACGCGGCGCTGGACAGGATCCGCGTGGACTCCCGCCTGACCTATGAAATGCTGCTGGAATTTACCGCCGAATACATGCCGGAAATGACCAGCAAAATTGAACACTACAGCGGCCGGCAGCCGATTTTCGACCTCTATGATGTCGAGAACGAAATCCAGCGCGCGCTGGAACGCAAGGTCGAGCTGAAATCCGGCGGCTATCTGGTTATCGATCAGACCGAAGCCATGACCACGGTGGATATTAACACCGGGGCATTTGTCGGCCATCGCAATCTCGATGACACCATTTTTAACACTAATATCGAAGCGACTCAGGCCATTGCCCGCCAGCTTCGCCTGCGCAATCTCGGCGGCATTATCATCATCGACTTCATCGATATGAGCAATGAGGATCACCGCCGCCGCGTGCTGCATTCTCTGGAACAGGCGCTGAGTAAAGATCGCGTTAAGACCAGCATCAACGGCTTCTCACAGCTTGGCCTGGTAGAGATGACCCGCAAGCGCACGCGCGAAAGCGTGGAGCACGTACTTTGCAATGAATGCCCGACCTGCCACGGTCGCGGCACGGTAAAGACGGTCGAAACGGTCTGCTATGAAATCATGCGTGAAATCGTGCGCGTGCATCACGCCTACGATTCCGACCGTTTCCTGGTCTATGCTTCTCCTGCCGTGGGGGAAGCGCTGAAAAGCGAAGAGTCTCACGCCCTGGCCGAAGTAGAAATCTTTGTTGGTAAACAGGTCAAAGTACAAATAGAGCCGCTCTACAATCAGGAGCAGTTCGACGTCGTAATGATGTAAACGTGCGGATGCGCGTTTTGCCCGTAAGGCTGACAAGGAGAGAAAGGTGAGGCGACTGCCCGGCATTCTGCTGCTCACAGGCGTAACGCTGGTTGTTATCGTCGCGCTGCTGGTGAGCGGCCTGCGGCTCGTTTTGCCGCACCTGGATGCCTGGCGTCCCGCTCTGCTGGATAAAATCGAAGCCGCTACCGGCGTGCCGGTTGAAGTCAGTCATCTTCAGGCCAGCTGGGAGAACTTCGGGCCAACGCTCGACGTGCGTGATATCCACGCCGGTCTGAAAGACGGCGGCACGCTTAGCATTAAACGCGTCACCCTGGCGCTGGATGTTTGGCAAAGCCTGCTGCATGCCCGCTGGCAGTTTCGCGATCTCACCTTTTACCAGCTACAGATGCGTACCAACACGCCGCTCAGCCAGAACGGCGGCGAAGGCTCCCTCGAAGCCGACAAAATTAGCGATCTCTTTCTGCGCCAGTTCGATCACTTCGATCTGCGGGACAGCTCGCTTAGCTTCCTGACGATTTCCGGCCAGCGCGCCGAGCTATCCATCCCTCAGTTAACCTGGCTCAACGGCAAAAATCGCCACCGCGCTGAGGGCCAGGTCAGCCTTTCCAGCTTTAACGGCCAGCACGGTCTCGCCAACGTGCGTATGGACCTGCGCGATGAAAACGGCATTTTGAATAACGGCAAAGTCTGGCTTCAGGCGGACGACGTGGACGTGAAGCCCTGGCTGGGCCGCTGGATGAAAGATAACGTGGATTTGCAAAGCGCCCGTTTCAGCCTTGAAGCCTGGATGGACGTCAAAGAAGGCGATATCAGCGGCGGCAGCATCTGGCTAAAAAAGGGCGGCGCAAGCTGGCCGGGCACCGACAACGCGGATCACCGACTTTCGGTTGATAACCTGACGGCACAGGTCAGCCGCGAGAAGTCCGGCTGGCAGCTTTCAATCCCTTCCACCAACATCACGCTTGATGACCAGGCCTGGCCGAAAGGTTCGCTCTCAGTCGCGTGGATTGCTCCGCAGGATGTAGGCGGCAAAGAAGGCCAGCGCGGCGATGAGCTACGCGTGCGCGCCAGCAATATGGAGCTGGAAAAATTCAACGGGCTGCTGCCTATAGCCGCCAAAATCTCCCCCGAGTTTGGCGACATCTGGACGGCGATGCAGCCGCAGGGGCATATCGATGTGCTGGCGGTTGATATCCCGCTTCAGCAAACCGAGCAGACCCGCATGCAGGCGCGCTGGGATAACGTCAGCTGGAAGCAGTGGAAGCTGTTGCCGGGCGTGGAAAACTTCTCAGGCTCGGTGACGGGCAGCATTCCTCACGGCCAGCTTAATGCCGTGGTAAGTGATGCAAAAATGCCTTACGAGACGGTGTTCCGCGCGCCGCTGGAAATTGAAAAAGGCTCGGCGACGCTGGCCTGGCAGAAAAATGCCGACGGCTTCCAGCTTGACGGTAAAAACATTGATGTGAAGGCGCGTTCAGTCTGGGCGCGTGGCGACTTCCGCTATTACCAGCCGAGCGGCGGCGACCCGTGGCTCGGTATCCTGGCCGGTATCAGCACTGATAACGGCGCGGATGCCTGGCGCTACTTCCCGGAAAATCTGATGGGCAAAGAGCTGACAGATTATCTTAGCTCGGCCATTCAGGGCGGCCAGGCGGATAACGCTACGCTGGTCTACGGCGGCAACCCGCATCTCTTCCCGTATGAGCATAACGAAGGCCAGTTTGAGGTTTATGTTCCGCTACGCAACGCCAAATTTGCCTTCCAGCCGGACTGGCCTGCGCTGGAGAATCTCGACATCACGCTCGACTTCATCAACAACGGACTGTGGATGAACAGCGATGCGGTAAAACTGGGCGGCGTGACGGCCAGTAAGCTGACGGCTAATATTCCCGATTATGCAAAAGAGAAACTGCTGATCGATGCCGATATTAACGGGCCGGGCAGCGCGGTTGGGCCATATTTCAAGGATACGCCGCTGGACGATTCTCTGGCCGCGGCGCTTGATGAGCTACAGGTTGGCGGCGATGTGAATGCTCGCTTACATCTCGATATTCCGCTCAACGGCGAAATGACCATCGCCAAAGGCGACGTGCTGCTCAATAACAACACGCTGCTTATCAAGCCGCTGAACAGCACGCTGCATAACCTGAATGGCAAATTCAGCTTTACCAACGGCGACTTGCAGAGCGAAACGCTGAGCGCCAGCTGGTTTAATCAGCCGGTGAGCCTGGACTTCAATACCAAAACCGGCGACAAAGATTACCAGATTGGCGTTAACCTGAACGGTGACTGGCAGCCGAATAAAACCGGCGTCCTGCCTAAGCAGGTCAACGACGCTATCGGCGGCAGCCTGGCGTGGAAAGGCGATGTGGGTATTACTCTGCCTTACCGCGGAAGCGCCAGCTATAAAGTTAATCTGGCGGGCGATCTGAAGAATGTGAGCAGTCACTTACCTGCGCCGGTCGATAAGAAGGCCGGAACTCCGCTGCCGCTCAATATCGCCGTTAAGGGCGATTTAAAAAGCTTCGATTTAACCGGCAATGCCGGGTCGCTAAACCACTTCTCCAGCCGCTGGCTGTTAAATAAAAAACTCACGCTCGACCGGGCAATTTGGACCACCGATAGTAAGACTGTGCCTCCGCTGCCCGGGCAGCAGGGTATTGAACTTGATTTGCCCGCGATGGATGGCGCCCAATGGCTGGCGCTGTTTAGCGCCGGAGCCGCAGACAGCGTAGGCGGTTCGGCCGCTTTCCCTTCGGCGATTACGCTACGGACACCGGCATTAACGCTTGGCGGCCAGCAGTGGCATAACCTGAGCCTGGTTTCCCGCCCGGCGATCGGCGGCACTCAGGTTGAGGCCCAGGGGCGCGAAATCAACGCCTCGCTGAGCATGAAAAATAACGCGCCGTGGCAGGCCAGTATCAAATACCTCTACTTCAACCCAACCTGGACCCTCGCCCCTGCGACGTCCGGCGGGACATCCGCGCCTTTACAGCCTGAAAGCGATAACGCTATCAGCTTCCGTGGCTGGCCAGATGTGCAGCTGCGCTGCGCCGAATGCTGGCTGTGGGGGCAGAAATATGGCCGCATTGACGGTGACGTTAAAATCAATGGCGACACGCTCCAGCTGGCAAACGGGCTGGTGGATACCGGCTTTGCCCGCCTGACGGCCGACGGAGAGTGGGTTAACAAACCCGGCGCCGAGCGTACCTCTCTGAAAGGCAGGCTCAAGGGCGAGAAGCTGGACGCCGCGGCCGGTTTCTTCGGCGTGAAGACGCCGCTGCAAGGCTCCTCTTTCGACGTGGATTACGACCTGCACTGGCGGGCTGCGCCGTGGAAGCCGGATGAAGCCTCGCTAAACGGCATTCTGCATACCAAATTTGGTAAAGGGCAAATTACCGATGTCAGCACCGGCCACGCCGGGCAACTGCTGCGCCTGGTGAGCTTTGACGCGCTGCTGCGTAAGCTGCGCTTCGACTTCAGCGATACCTTCGGCAGTGGCTTCTACTATGACTCGATTCGCAGCACCGCGTGGATAAAAGACGGCGTGCTGCATACCGATGATACGCTGGTGGACGGGCTTGAGGCCGATATCGCAATGAAAGGCTCGGTGGATCTAGTGCGTCGCGAGCTGAATATGGAAGCGGTGGTGGCGCCGGAAATCTCCGCTACCGTCGGCGTTGCGGCTGCGTTCGCCGTTAACCCAATTGTCGGCGCGGCGGTCTTTGCCGCCAGTAAAGTGCTTGGCCCGCTGTGGAACAAAATATCGGTTCTGCGCTACAGCATCACCGGCCCGGTAGACAAACCTCAAATCAATGAAGTGCTGCGTCAGCCGCGCGTGAGCGAAGCCAAGTGATTTGACGTCGACGTTTAATTGCCGCAAGCTCCATAGATAAACATTCTTCGCCGTACGGGCGATAAGCAATAAGAGTAGCGAAACGATGAGTCTGAACCTGGTAAGTGAGCAGTTGCTGTCCGCGAATGGCTTAACCCATCAAGATCTGTTTTCCATTCTCGGCCAGCTGTCCGAGCGCCGTCTCGACTACGGCGACCTCTACTTCCAGTCGAGCTACCATGAATCATGGGTGCTGGAAGACCGCATTATTAAAGACGGCTCATGGAATATTGACCAGGGCGTTGGCGTGCGTGCGGTTAGCGGTGAGAAAACCGGGTTTGCCTATGCCGACCAGATAACGCTGCTGGCGTTAGAGCAAAGCGCTCAAGCCGCCCGTAGTATCGTTCGCGAACAGGGTGACGGGCGCGCTCGTACTCTGGGTAACGTGCCGCACAGCGCGCTTTACACCAGCGCCGATCCTCTCACCAGCATGACCCGTGAAGAGAAACTCGACATCCTGAGGCGCGTAGACAGCGTGGCGCGAGCCGCAGATGCTCGCGTTCAGGAAGTTAGCGCCAGCCTGACCGGCGTATACGAACTGATTCTGGTTGCCGCCACCGACGGCACCCTGGCTGCCGACGTTCGCCCGCTGGTTCGCCTGTCCGTTAGCGTTCAGGTTGAAGATGACGGTAAACGCGAGCGCGGTTCAAGCGGCGGCGGCGGTCGTTTTGGCTATGAATATTTCCTCGAAACCGCTAATGGTGAAGTGCGTGCCGATGCGTGGGCGAAAGAAGCCGTGCGCATGGCGCTGGTAAACCTTTCTGCCGTTGCGGCACCGGCGGGTATGCTGCCGGTTGTGCTGGGCGCGGGCTGGCCTGGCGTACTGCTGCACGAAGCGGTAGGCCACGGGCTGGAAGGCGACTTCAACCGCCGTGGGACCTCGGTATTCAGCGGCCAGATGGGGCAGCTTGTCGCCTCTGAGCTTTGCACCGTGGTCGACGACGGCACCATGATGAACCGCCGCGGCTCCGTTGCTATCGATGATGAAGGCGTACCGGGCCAGTACAATGTACTGATTGAAAACGGCATTCTGAAAGGTTACATGCAGGATAAGCTGAACGCTCGCCTGATGGGCGTTGCGCCAACCGGTAACGGCCGCCGCGAGTCTTACGCTCACCTGCCGATGCCGCGCATGACCAACACCTATATGCTGGCCGGAAAATCCACCCAGCAGGAAATTATCGAGTCCGTAGATTACGGTATCTTCGCGCCTAACTTTGGTGGCGGCCAGGTAGATATCACCTCCGGCAAGTTCGTGTTCTCCACTTCAGAAGCCTACCTGATTGAGAAAGGGAAGGTAACGAAGGCGGTTAAAGGGGCGACGCTTATCGGTTCCGGGATTGAAACCATGCAGCAAATCTCAATGGTCGGTAACGATCTGGCGCTGGATAACGGCGTTGGCGTTTGCGGTAAAGAAGGGCAAAGCCTGCCGGTTGGCGTAGGCCAGCCGACACTGAAGGTGGATAACCTGACCGTTGGCGGTACAGCTTGATTTAACTTCAGGCCGGGCTAGCCCCGGCCTGATTGTTTTGCCTTCCCGTTTCTTCCCTGCACGCCCTGATAAAGCTCCGACACCTTCACGAAATATTGCGTCAGATAGTTGATGCAAACCTCAACCTTCAGCGGCAGTTTATCCTTCTCGGTATACAGCGCGTAGACCGGACGAGGATCGGACTGGTAGCGCGGGAACAGGATCTCAAGCTGCCCGCTATTGATCTCGTCGATCACCCACATCAGCGGCGCATAAGCTATCCCCGCTCCGGCTTTTAGCCAGCGGCTGAGCGTCATCGGATCGTTGGTCACAAAGCGCCCCTGCGGCAGCAGCCGGGTAGAGATCCCTTCCGGTGCGATCAGCTCAAATTCGTTGTCCGGGCGAATGCTGTATTCCAGCCACGAATGGTTTGCCAGGTCTGCGGGTTTTTCCGGGGTGCCGTGCTGCTGTAGATAGTTTTTCGCCGCACAGACTACCATCGGCATCGAACCCAGCCTGCGTGAAAACAGGCTGGAGTCCTGCAATGCGCCCACGCGGATAACCAAATCCAGCCCGTCTGCAATCAGGTCCGGTGCCGGTATGCCGGTAACCAGGTTTACCGTTAGCCCCGGGTGTTCACGCAGCATTTCGGCGGTCATGTCGGCCAGGACATTCTGTGCCATAGTTGAAGAACTGCCGATGCGCAGCGTGCCAATAGGCGTGTTATTAAAGGCGTAGAGCTGCTCGTGAACCTCCTGTGCCTCATGGAGCATTTTACGACAGCCCTGATAATAAATTTTTCCCGCTTCAGTCAGACCGATGCTGCGGGTGCTGCGGTTAAGAAGTTTTACCTGCAGCTCATCTTCCAGCTTTGAGACAATCTGGCTGATGGAAGAGACGCTCATTTGCAGCTGCCTGGCTGCGGCAGTGTAGGAGCCAAGTTCGACGACTTTGGCAAACACCGACATACGTTTAAGTCGTTCCATTGTTAACTCTGAGTGAAAAGTGATTTAGATCACATATTATAGATAACAGGGTAACAGTTACGTTAATATATTATTATTAGCCTAACTCATACCGCGCGCTCGCTTGCCTTTTCTGGCCTCTTAGTCGCGGTTTACCGTCGAGTTATGTACCGCCTGCATTATCTAATCAAGGTTAAAATGAGTCTATTTCCGGTAATCGTAATATTCGGTCTTTCGTTTCCGCCGATATTCTTCGAGTTAATTTTGTCGCTCGCTGCCTTCTGGCTGGCGCGTCGGCTGCTGACCCCAACCGGCATCTATGATTTTGTCTGGCACCCGGCATTATTCAATACAGCGCTCTATTGCTGCCTTTTTTATCTGATTTCGCGTTTGTTCGTTTGAGGTTGATGTGAAAATACTAACAAGAAACATAACCCGTACCGCTATCACGCTTTTGCTGGTGCTGCTGGCCTTCATCGCTATCTTCCGCGCATGGGTGTTTTATACCGAATCCCCGTGGACGCGTGACGCTCGTTTTACCGCCGACGTTGTGGCGATTGCGCCAGATGTCTCCGGCCTGATAACCACCGTTGACGTGCAGGACAATCAGCTGGTGAAGAAAGACCAGGTGCTGTTTACCATCGACCAGCCGCGCTACCAGAAGGCGCTGGAGCAGGCGGATGCCGATGTGGCCTATTACCAGGCGCTGGCATCCGAGAAGCGCCGCGAGGCCGGTCGGCGTAACACGCTCGGCATTCAGGCTATGTCGCGCGAAGAGATAGACCAGTCGAACAACGTGCTGCAAACCGTGCTGCATCAGCTGGATAAAGCTCAGGCGACCCGCGACCTTGCAAAACTTGATTTACAGCGCACGGTGATCCGCGCCCCTGCGGACGGCTGGGTGACAAACCTTAACGTCCATACCGGTGAATTTATTAATCGCGGCGCGACGTCCGTGGCGCTGGTGAAGCAGAATTCTTTCTACATTCTTGCCTATATGGAAGAGACCAAACTTGACGGCATTCGCCCGGGCTACCGGGTGCAGATTACCCCGCTGGGCAGCAATCGTGTGCTGCGCGGCAGTGTCGATAGCATCTCGGCCGGGGTGACCAACGCCAGCAGCACCAGCGATTCCAAAGGAATGGCGACCGTTGACTCTAACCTTGAGTGGGTTCGCCTGGCCCAGCGCGTGCCGGTACGCATTCGTCTTGATGAACAGCAGGGCAACCTGTATCCGGCGGGGACTACCGCCACCGTCGTTGTCACCGGTGAGAAAGATCGGAAAGCGGAAAACGATTCGGCGTTTATCAAACTCTTGCACCGCCTGCGTGAGTTCGGTTGAGTTGGCCGCCTATGTATAACATCTCCACGCTACACGTCCGCTTTGCAATCAAACTCGCCTTTGCCATTGTGCTGGCGGTGTTTGTTGGCTTCCAGTTTCAGCTGGAAACCCCGCGCTGGGCTGTGTTGACGGCGGCAATCGTCGCCGCAGGGCCTGCCTTTGCGGCAGGCGGCGAGCCTTACTCCGGGGCCATTCGCTATCGCGGCATGCTGCGTATTATCGGGACTTTTATCGGCTGTGCCGCCGCGCTGGTTATCATCATCACGCTGATTCGGGCGCCGGTTGTCATGCTGCTGGTGTGCTGTATCTGGGCCGGTTTTTGTACCTGGATCTCCTCCCTTGTTCGCGTTGAAAACTCCTACGCCTGGGGCCTTGCTGGTTATACGGCTCTGATTATCGTCATCACTATTCAGGCCGCGCCGCTTACCACTCCGCAATTTGCCGTTGAACGTTGCAGCGAAATTGTCATCGGTATTGTCTGCGCAATCGTCGCCGATTTGCTGTTTTCACCGCGCTCGATTAAGCAGGAAATCGACCGGGAGCTGGATAATCTGCTGGTGGATCAATACCGGCTGATGCGGCTCTGTATCGCCCACGGTGACAAGGAAGAGGTTGATAAAGCGTGGAGCGGGCTGGTGCGCAAGGTCACGGCGCTCAACGGCATGCGCGGCAATTTGAATATGGAGTCCGCCCGCTGGTCGAAGGCCAATAGCCGCCTCAAGGCCATCAACACGCTCTCTCTGACTTTGATTACCCAGGCCTGCGAAACCTTCCTTATACAAAATACTCGCCCTGAATACGTCACGCCGGAGTTCCGCATGCTGTTCGCCACGCCGGTTGAAACCGCGGCGGATGTCTATAAGCGCATGAAGGTACTGCGTCGCGCTATTTCCGCCATGGGCGAAAAGGCCACGCCGGTGACTATCGGCTCATGGGTTGGCGCCTCCACGCGATTTTTGCTGCTTAAACGCGGTTTTATCTGCAACAGCCGGGTGAGCGCCGTGGAAGAGGAAGTGTTGAACGGCGAGCCGGTTATCAAAGTGGAGTCGGCGGAGCGCCACCACGCAATGATTAACTTCTGGCGCACCACCATCTCTTGCGTGCTGGGGAGTCTGTTCTGGCTCTGGACCGGCTGGACATCCGGCAGCGGGGCGATGGTGATGATTGCCGTGGTTACCGCCCTGGCGATGCGTTTGCCTAACCCGCGCATGGTCTCGCTCGATTTTCTGTACGGCATGCTGGTGGCGCTGCCGCTGGGGGCGCTTTACTTCCTAGTTATCCTGCCGTCTACCCAGCAAAGTATGCTGCTGCTGTGCATCAGCCTTGCGTTGCTGGGCTTCTTTATGGGGATTGAGGTCCAGAAACGGCGGCTGGGATCGATGGGGGCGCTGGCCGGGACTATCAACATTATCGTGCTGGATAATCCGATGACGTTCCACTTCAGCAGCTTCCTGGATAGCGCGCTGGGGCAAATCGTCGGCTGTTTCCTGGCGATGATGGTTATCCTGCTTATCCGCGATAATTCTAAAGAGCGCACCGGGCGCACGCTGCTGAACCAGTTTGTCTCCGCCGCCGTTTCGGCGCTGACCACCAACAATGCACGGCGCAAACAGAACCATTTACCTGCTCTGTACCAGCAGCTCTTCCTGCTGCTGAATATGTTCCCCGGCGATATCGACCGCTACCGCCTGGCGCTAACGCTGATCATTGCGCACCAGCGCCTGCGCGATGCGCCGATACCGGTGAATGATGACCTTTCTGCCTTCCACCGGCAGTTGCGTAAAACGGCGGATAAAGTTATCTCCGCCAGCAGCGACGATAAACGCGAGCGCTACTATCAGCAACTGCTGGGCGAGCTGGAAATTTATCAGGAGAAACTTCGCCTGTGGGAAGCGCCGCTCCAGGTTACCGAACCGGTGAAACGGCTGGCCGATATATTGCACAAATATCAGCACACTCTGATAAATGCCTGATTAATCCGAATGGAAAAGAGCCGACGCCTGCGTCGGCTTTTTTCTATCTATACTTAACAGCGGTCAACGGGACGAACACTTCTGAACAGGAGAAAATATGACTAATCAGACCCTCCAACAAAGTGAACTCTTCAAAACCGGCTATCTGGTCGACGGTAAGTGGCACGCGCTCGGTGAAACCTTTGAGGTACTGAACCCGGCCACCGGTGAAGTGGTTGCCAGAGTGGCAAAGGCCGGTAAAAAAGAGACCGAAGCCGCTATCGAAGCAGCAAGTAAAGCTTTCCCCGCCTGGCGCGCCAAAACGGCCAAACAACGTTCTGACCTGCTCTACGGCTGGTATCAATTAATTCTGCAACATAAAAGCTGGCTGGCGCGACTGATGACCCTTGAGCAGGGTAAACCGCTTAAAGAGGCGGAAGGTGAAGTTGAGTACGCCGCCAGTTTTATTCAGTGGTTTGCCGAGCAGGCAAAGCGCGCTAACGGCGAAATTATCCCTCCGGCTAAGACCGGGTCACGGATCCTTGCCACTCGTGAACCCGTGGGCGTGGTTGCGGCTATTACGCCGTGGAATTTCCCGATGGCGATGCTCACCCGTAAGCTTGGCCCTGCTCTTGCCGCTGGCTGCACAGGCGTCATAAAACCTGCCAATAACACGCCGCTTTCTGCTTTTGCGCTGCTGGAACTTGCTCGCCAGGCCGGTATACCGGACGGTGTACTAAATGCCGTCGCGGGGAAAACGCCGGAGATCAGCGATGCGATAATGGCCAGCCAACAGGTGCGCAAAATTTCCTTCACCGGCTCGACCGCAGTTGGCAAAACGCTGATGCGTAATGCGGCCCAGACGATGAAGAAAGTCTCGATGGAGCTTGGCGGCAATGCGCCCTACATTGTGTTTGACGATGCCGACATCGATGAGGCCGTTAAAGGCGCTATTGCCAATAAGTTCCGCAACGCCGGGCAGGTTTGCGTCAGCGTTAACCGCTTCTTTATTCAGCAGGGCGTCTACGACCAGTTTGTGAATAAGCTTGCCGAAGCGGTTAAAAAGCTGAAAGTAGGAAACGGCCTGGAAGAGGGCGTTGTGGTTGGCCCTCTGATTGAATCCTCGGCGGTAGATAAAGTTCGTGAGCATGTAGAGGACGCGCTGGCAAAAGGCGGCAAAGCCCTGGTGGGTGGGAAGCCTCATGCGCTGGGAGGTAACTTCTGGCAGCCCACGGTGATTATCGATGCCAGCGACGAAATGAAGCTGGCTCAGGAAGAGACATTTGGTCCGCTGGCCGCCTGCTTTAGTTTCAAGACTGAAGAAGAGGTTATCGAGCGCGCCAATAATACGCCGTTTGGCCTTGCGGCGTACTTCTATACCCAGAACCTACAGCGCGTATTTCGCGTCTCGCAGGCGCTGGAAAGCGGCATGGTGGGCGTTAATGAATGTGCAGTTTCCACCGAGCTTGGCCCGTTTGGCGGGGTAAAAGAGTCCGGCCTGGGGCGAGAGGGTTCCGTGCTGGGGCTGGAGGAGTTCCTGGAAGTGAAAACGTTACACATCGGCGGGCTGTAGCTCTCCCGCTTGCGATAAACGGTCAGGACGGCAGCGATGAAAAAATACACGTTTGATTTTAGCCAGATTGAAGACAACCCTGCGTTTTACCAACGGTTTTCAGAGCTGCTTTCCTTAAGCAAAGGCGTGGTACACGATTTAGACAGCCTGTGGGAGGTGGTCACCGGTGCCGCGTTTTCCCTGCCGGCAGAAATTGAATTTACGCATCTGCCGGAGAATAAACGGCGCAGGTTTGGTGCGCTTATCCTGCTGTTTGATGAGGCGGAAGAGGAGCTGGAAGGCCAGCTTCGCTTTAACATTCGCAGCTAAACGCGAATTTCGGGCATAAAAAAGCCCCCGGCGAGCGGGGGCAAGGTCGTAGGACAAGTACGACGAGGGTTTATTTGTACAGTTCAGCAGTTGCGTGCCAGGTGTCGCCGCTACGTGCTTCGGTAATACGGTATGCGGATGCACCTTGTTCTGTCGCTTTCTGCGAGAGTTCCTGACGCATATCCATTGGCGCGCTGCCAATCTGGCTTACAGAGATTGAGCCCATGGACTGCATGCCTTGAGCCTGTTCGCTATTGATCTGGTGAGCTGCGGCGTTAGCGCCTAAAGAGATAACCGACAGCAGGCTCAGTGCGGCGATAGTTAATTTGGTTTTCATAGTCTTTACTCCTGAAGGTTTACACGGCGGCCGGAAGGGCTTGATAGCGATTTTTCTACTTGGGGCCGCTCGAGGCTTAACGTTTTTAGTTCTATCTATTCAACTGACTTATGGCTGACGGCTGTTACTTATACAGCTCGGCAGTTGCGTGCCAGTGGCCACCGGTGCGGGCTTCGATTACGCGGTAGGCTGAAGCGCCGTTTTGCTCGGCTTTCTGGTTCAGCATTTCATGCATATCCATCGGCGAGCTGGCGATATCGTCAACGGAAACGGTGCCTAAAGACTGGCGGTTTTCCGCTTGCTGCGCGTTGATAGAGTCAGCGGCAAAAACGCCGAAAGACAGTGCGGATAGCAGGCTGGCGGTAACTAAAGTGGCTTTCATGTTCATCATTTTTTCCTCGTCGTATTCTTTTGGTTGGGTCATCGTTCTGTGACCCTCATCACGAAATTAAGTATACACTAGTTTCGGGGAAAATTAATACCTTGCTAATTGTTGCCTATGCAACTTTAAATTAATGAAATGATTTTTTATTACCCATAGTTATAAAAAAGACGTTTTTATCGCGCCATTTTTGTTAAATATAAGTAAAATCATATATATGGGTCAATTTGACTATTTGTGCGGTAAAGCACAGAACAATGGCCTGTGGAATGCTATTGAAGCAATTCCATACGCTGGGCTGAGGTTTTTTTACCGAAGATTACCGGGGCGGGAGGATAAAGCCCGCCATATAACACGGCGGGCTGAAAAGAAGAGGAGGATTACAGCTCTTGTTCGAACAGGACCAGAATCGCTTCGTACAGCTCTTTCACGGTGAAGTCATTGGCCGGGGTGGTAAAGATGGTGTCATCTCCGGCGATGGTGCCGAGGATACCTTCAGCTTTACCCAGTGAGTCCAGAAGGCGCGCAATAAGCTGTGCGGCACCCGGGCTTGTGTGGATAACCACTACGGCGTCGTTGTAATCAATGTCCAGCACCAGGTTTTTCAGCGGGCTGGAGGTCGTCGGAACCCCAAGCTCTGCAGGCAGGCAGTAAACCATCTCCATCTTGGCATTGCGGGTTCTGACCGCGCCAAACTTGGTCAACATGCGGGAAACTTTGGACTGGTTGATGTTTTCGAAACCTTCGTTTTGTAACGCCTGAACTATCTCGCCCTGTGAGCTGAATTTCTCTTCTTTAAGTAACGCTTTGAAAGCCTTTACTAATTCTTCTTGTTTCGAGGAGTTACGCATAAATAACCTATCCTGGGTAAAAGAGATAACATTATTATGCATTTAAATGAATTTTTATGCAAATTGTTCATCTTCCTTCAGGCGCGAGAGCGATCGCCAGCCTGAATGCTGTGGGACAATTATCCGGCGGGAGTCAGCCTGAAATAATGTTATGAAAGCGGGGGATTTTATCAAATTTCGTTATCGGCGAACATGCCTGTGTCACGACTCGCAAATAAGCCTCAAAGTAAATTAAATGTTATCAAAATGATGTTGTTTTGGTTGGCCTTGAGGGGTAATGTAACCGCCGTTGATGTAACCACATCAGGTCGTGACCGGGCGCTATGGCGTCGTTCCTCCCGGCGAGTAAATGCAGCAGCAACGCGGTCGATGATTGCGGAATATCGCAATCTGGCAGCGGGAAGATTGTAATTATCTCTTCTCTGGATTATGGTCGCCACCGCATGGAGTTACGGCACGATTTTGCTAACCATAATAAGGAGTTTAGGATGAAAGTTGCAGTCCTCGGCGCAGCCGGCGGTATCGGCCAGGCGCTTGCCCTTCTACTTAAGACCCAACTGCCTTCAGGCTCAGAACTCTCACTGTATGACATTGCTCCGGTAACCCCTGGGGTTGCGGTGGACCTGAGCCATATCCCTACAGACGTGAAAATCAAAGGTTTCTCCGGCGAAGACGCAACTCCGGCGCTGGTTGGCGCGGACGTAGTGCTGATTTCTGCTGGCGTGGCGCGTAAACCAGGTATGGACCGCTCCGACCTGTTTAACGTCAACGCGGGCATCGTGAAGAATCTGATTGAGCAGGTTGCTAAAACGGCACCAAAAGCCTGCATCGGTATTATCACCAACCCGGTTAACACCACCGTTGCTATCGCGGCGGAAGTGCTGAAGAAAGCGGGCGTTTACGATAAAAACAAACTGTTCGGCGTGACCACGCTGGATATTATCCGCTCCAACACCTTTGTTGCCGAGCTGAAAGGCAAAAAGCCAACGGATATCGAAGTTCCGGTCATCGGCGGCCACTCAGGCGTGACTATTCTGCCTCTGCTGTCCCAGATCCCGGGCGTGAGCTTCACCGAGCAGGAAGTGGCTGACCTGACCAAACGCATCCAGAACGCGGGTACTGAAGTGGTTGAAGCTAAAGCCGGTGGCGGATCGGCTACGCTGTCCATGGGCCAGGCCGCAGCTCGTTTCGGTCTTTCTCTGGTTCGTGCGCTGCAGGGCGAAAGCAATGTTGTTGAGTGCGCGTATGTTGAAGGTGACGGCGAGCACGCACGTTTCTTCTCTCAGCCGCTGCTGCTGGGTAAAAACGGTATTGTTGAGCGCAAAGCTATCGGCACCCTGAGCGCCTTTGAGAAACAGGCGATGGAAGGCATGCTGGATACCCTGAAAAAAGACATTCAGCTGGGCGAAGATTTCGTTAAGTAATCGACCTCAGAATAAAAAAACCGGAACTCAGTTCCGGTTTTTTTATGTCCGCAGTTTAGTTACTTCCGGCGGGATATTCCTGGATAGTGACCTGAAGCGTCAGCTTTTTATCTTCACGCATCACTTCAACCGGGATAACCGAGCCTGGTCTAATTTCTGCAACCTGGTCCATGGTCTCCAGCGCGGAGATGGCCGGTTTGTGGTTGACCGAGATAATCACGTCATTGACCTGAATACCTGCCTGAGCGGCCGGACCTTCCGGTGAAACTTCGTTCACGATAATCCCCTGCAGCTGGTCGATGCCGGTAGACGGGCCGTGCAGCGGGGTAATTTCTCTGCCGCCGATGCCGATATAGCCGCGGATCACCCGGCCATCGCGAATCAGCTTATCCATTATTTTGGTCGCCAGCTGAGTTGGGATAGCAAAGCCGATCCCTTCCGGGGTTTCGCCGTCGTTGCTCTTATCAAACGACAGGGTATTGATGCCCATCAGCTCGCCTAAGGAGTTAACCAGCGCCCCGCCCGAATTCCCGCGGTTGATGGAGGCGTCCGTTTGCAGGAACGACTGGCGGCCTGACGGGCTAAGGCCGATGCGGCCGGTGGCGCTGATAATGCCCTGAGTTACCGTCTGCCCGAGGTTGTACGGGTTGCCTATCGCCATGACAACGTCGCCGATGTGCGGCTGGCGTTTGCCGTTAATCGGAATAATCGGCAGGCTGGTGGCGTTGATTTTCAGCACGGCCAGGTCGGTCAGGCTGTCGGAGCCAATCAGCAGCGCTTCGAAAACTCGCCCATCCTGAAGCGCAACGATGATTTGCTCCGCGTCGTTAATAACGTGTTTATTGGTAATGATGTAGCCGCGGCCGTCCATGATAACGCCGGAGCCGAGGGTTTTTATCTGCAGCTGATTCTGGCCGTTATTGCCCACGCTGCGGTTATAAACGTTGACCACCGCCGGGGCAGCACGGCGCACCGCCGGGTTAAAACTCATCGGCGTTTCGTCGGCGCTGTCATATTGCGATGGTACCAGCGGGCTAACGGCCTTGCGCAATGACGGCATCGCGATCAACAGCAGCCCCGCGACAATCAGCCCAATCACCACCGAACGTAAGATCTTTAGGAACATGAATTTGAGTTAATCAGTGAGAAAAATCGAACGCAGAATAGCATGAGTTGAACGGACATCGTACAGACGATGTCCGTTTCTCTGCTGCCTTTAACGCAACAGCAGATAAATGCTGTCTTCACCGCGAACAATGTGGAGCGCGATAACCGCAGGCTTGGTTTCGAGCACCTTACGCATTTCTGCGATGCTGTGCACACGCTCGCGGTTAATCCCGACAATCACATCATCTTTATGCAGGCCAACCTGAGCGGCAGGCGTGCTTTTTTCAACGTTATCCAGGCGAATGCCTTTCCCGCCGTCTTTTAACTGCCCGTCGCTCAACGTGGCACCCTGAAGCGCGGGAAGTATCATATCTGCGCTGGCGGAGGAGGCCGTGCTCTTGTCCAGCGTGACGCTGACCTCGAGTGGTTTACCGTCACGCAGCAGGCCGAGTTTTACCACCGTACCGGGTTCGGTGGTGGCGATTTTGGCGCGCAGTTCGGCGAAACTGTTAAGCGGGTTACCGTTCAGACTGGTAATCACGTCTCCTGCTTTTACGCCAGCTTTGGCCGAGCCGGACTGCGGCAGCACTTCGCTGACGAAAGCGCCGCGCTGGGTAGACAAATTAAACGCTTTGGCGATGTCGGCGCTCATCTCGGTGCCTTTAATCCCCAACAGGCCGCGTTTGATTTCGCCAAACTCCATCAGCTGTTTAGCCAGGGTTTGCGCCATATTGCTTGGGATAGCGAAGCCAATACCGACGCTGCCGCCGCTCGGAGCCAGAATGGCGGTGTTTATCCCAATCAACTCGCCATTAAGGTTCAGCAGCGCGCCGCCGGAGTTGCCGCGGTTGATGGAGGCATCGGTCTGGATGAAGTTTTCCAGCCCTTCGAGATTAAGGCCGCTGCGGCCTAATGCGGAAACTATACCGGAAGTTGCCGTTTGCCCAAGGCCAAACGGGTTGCCCACAGCGACGGCAAAATCGCCGACCTTCAGCTTGTCTGAGTCCGCAACTTTAATTTCGGTGAGCCCGGTAGCGTTTTGTAGCTGGATAAGCGCGATATCGCTTTGGTCGTCTCCGCCGATGAGTTTTGCATCAAACTCGCGTCCATCGTTGAGCTGAACGCTTATCTTTTGTGCCTGATTAATAACGTGATTATTGGTCAGCACGTAGCCTTTGGCGGCGTTAATGATGACGCCTGAGCCGAGGCCTTCAAACTGCTGAGGCGCGTCTGACGGAGCCCCATCGCCGTAGAATTTTTTAAACTCTTCCGGCACCTTTTGACTTGAAACCGATGCGGTACCTTCAACCTGTACGCTGACGACCGCAGGCAGCACTTTTTCCAGCATCGGGGCAAGGCTCGGCAGCGCGGGCTGGCCTGGAACCTGGGAGGGCAGTGACGCCCTCGCCAGAGGGGATACGCCGAGCGTCAGACCGACGCTTAACGCTACTGCACTCAACAGCCGGATTTGTTTCTTCATTGGATGCTGGCTCTCGTCACCTGGAAAAAGGAATGCCCACTTACTCAATCGATGTTATTGAAATATCAATCGACTAACAATGGCGTAATAAGAAAGCAATAGATTATTAAATGATAGCTGCGGCAGGAAAGGATGGGGGGCACGCAGGCCGTGCCCCTGAAAAAAAGCTGAAACTGGGATTAATCGCGTTTTGCGCCGGTACGCAGCAGGCCAGAAGCGCCTTCTGAATAGTCGCGCGGCATCTGAACCGGAGCCTGATCGTTGCTGGCTTCTGACTCCGCAAGGCGGTTGCGGAACGGGTTCGCTTCGGCGGACATTTCCGGCAGCAGGCTGCTGGAGCTTTTCGCCATATGCTGATAAAGCTGGCGATAATCGTGCGCCATATTATCCAGCAGCTCGGCGCTGCGGGCAAAGTGGCTGACCAACTCTTCACGATACTCTTCGAGTTCCGCTTTATTTTTTTCCAGCTCATACTGCATAGCTTGTTGTTGGCGCAGCTTGCGGTTGCCAAAGCGCATGGCGACGGCACCGATAATAAGGCCCACTACTAACCCAATAAGCGCATATTCCCAAGTCATGAACTTCTCCCGTTATCTTGTGATTCCGTAGGGTAATGTAGCCACTATAACCGTTAACCTAAGAGAAGTGGAATCCTGACGCAGCATCGCTTAGGGTAGAACGGCCTTTTTTTCGACAACCGAATTCGAAAACGACAGTGAACGGCTATCCGATTCTAAAGGGAATACCATAATACCATGCAAAATCTCTCTCCCGCATCGCGCTATCAACAGGCCCTGGCAGAGGGCAGCTACCAACCCGACGAAGTACAGCGCGAAGCGGTTATGCGTTTAGATACTATCTGGCAGGCGCTGACGACAGAAACTCAGCCGGAAAACACAGCCGGCTTATTTGCCCGCTTCGGCAAGCTACTGGGCAAACGTGACGCGCCCACCTCGCGGGAGCCGGTTCGTGGCCTGTATATGTGGGGGGGCGTAGGGCGCGGTAAAACCTGGCTAATGGATATGTTCTTCCAGAGTCTGCCGGGGGAGCGCAAATTACGCCTCCATTTCCACCGTTTTATGCTGCGGGTTCACGAAGAGCTGGCGCAAAACCAGGGCCACAGCGATCCGCTTGAAATCGTTGCCGATGGTTTTAAGGCCGAAACCGACGTCTTGTGCTTTGATGAGTTTTTTGTCTCTGACATCACCGATGCCATGCTGCTGGGTACATTAATGAAAGCGCTGTTCGCCCGGGGCATCACCTTAGTGGCCACGTCGAATATCCCGCCGGACGATTTATACCGTAACGGGCTACAGCGCGCGCGATTTTTACCGGCTATCGAGGCCGTGAAACGCTATTGCGATGTGATGAACGTAGATGCCGGGATTGACTACCGCCTGCGTACGCTCACTCAGGCACATCTTTGGCTGTCGCCGCTTAATAGCGAGTCCGCGCAGCAGATGGAGAAACTTTATGCGGCGCTGTCCGGAACTAAGCGCGAAGGCGGCCCGGTGCTGGAGATAAACCACCGCCCGCTGGCCACGCTCGGCACCGCCAACCAAACGCTGGCGGTGGATTTTACTACGCTGTGCGTGGATGCCCGCAGCCAGCACGATTACATCGCACTTTCCCGCCAGTTCCACACCGTGATGCTGTTTAATGTGCCGGTGATGACGACGCTTATGGAAAATGAAGCGCGGCGTTTCATTGCACTGGTGGATGAGTTTTATGAACGCCATGTCAAATTGGTGGTGTCGGCGAATGCTGAACTATTTGATATTTATCAAGGGGAAAGGTTAAGATTCGAGTTCCAGCGCTGCCTCTCCCGCCTGCAGGAAATGCAAAGCGAAGAGTATTTGCGGCTCTCTCATCTGCCCTGACGATGAATATGTGATATCAACTACAAATTGTGGTCGATTTTTGAGGGCGACTTCTCTATAATCTTGCGACCCCACGTTACAACCAAAGTTTTTTTCCCAAAACTTTTGTCGTGCCGGCATAGGCTATTCGAAGGGGTAGGTTTGCTGGACAATGTCGCGTGAACCTCAACTGATTTTAAACGTTTGGGTGTTCACCAACGTGTAACTATATATTGGGTAAGCTTTTAATGAAAACTTTTACAGCTAAACCAGAAACTGTACAGCGCGACTGGTATGTTGTTGATGCTGAAGGTAAGACCTTAGGTCGTCTGGCTACTGAACTGGCTCGCCGTCTGCGCGGTAAGCACAAAGCGGAATACACTCCGCACGTTGATACTGGTGATTACATCATCGTTCTGAACGCTGACAAAGTTGCTGTAACCGGCAACAAGCGTACTGACAAAGTGTATTACCATCACACCGGCCACATCGGTGGTATCAAACAAGCGACCTTTGAAGAGATGATTGCCCGCCGTCCTGAGCGTGTGATTGAAATCGCGGTTAAAGGCATGCTGCCAAAGGGTCCGCTGGGCCGTGCTATGTTCCGTAAACTGAAAGTTTACGCGGGCACCGAGCACAACCACGCGGCACAGCAACCGCAAGTTCTGGACATTTAATCGGGATTATAGGCAATGGCTGAAAATCAATACTACGGCACTGGTCGCCGCAAAAGTTCCGCAGCTCGCGTGTTTATCAAACCGGGCAACGGCAAAATCGTTATCAACCAACGTTCTCTGGAACAGTACTTCGGTCGTGAAACTGCCCGCATGGTAGTTCGTCAGCCGCTGGAACTGGTCGACATGGTTGAGAAACTGGATCTGTACATCACCGTTAAAGGTGGTGGTATCTCTGGTCAGGCTGGTGCGATCCGTCACGGTATCACCCGCGCTCTGATGGAGTACGATGAGTCCCTGCGTTCCGAACTGCGTAAAGCAGGCTTCGTTACTCGTGATGCTCGTCAGGTTGAACGTAAGAAAGTCGGTCTGCGTAAAGCACGTCGTCGTCCACAGTTCTCCAAACGTTAATTGTTCTCTGCTTACGCAGAAAGGCAATTGGCAAAAACCCGGTCTTTGTACCGGGTTTTTTTATGTCTGTAATTTATATTATCGGTTTTAACGCTTTGAAATGGTTTGTCTTTTAGGCAAATTCAACACGTAGCCACCACAAAACCGGTAAAATCTGGTAAACTATCATCCAATTTTCTGCCCAAATGTCGGCATCAGGTTTGTTCTCGCTTTCTTTTCAGGCGTTAACGGTGTTACGGCGAAGCGTTGGGTAATAAACGGTCAGGTTAGTCGCCGCTTGCGGCTATTAGCAGTAATTTTCTGGATAAACTTGGAGGTTTTCATGGCTGTCGCTGCCAACAAACGTTCGGTGATGACGCTGTTTTCCGGTCCTACTGACATCTACAGCCATCAGGTACGCATCGTGCTGGCTGAGAAGGGTGTTAGCGTTGAAATTGAGCATGTGGAAACGGATAACCTGCCTCAGGATCTGATTGACCTCAACCCAAATCACAGCGTACCGACCCTGGTTGACCGCGAACTGACGTTGTGGGAATCCCGCATCATCATGGAATATCTTGATGAGCGTTTCCCGCACCCGCCGCTGATGCCGGTTTATCCGGTTGCGCGCGGTGAAAGCCGTCTGTATATGCATCGCATTGAGAAAGACTGGTACACCCTGATGAACGTGGTGATGAACGGCTCCGCGCAGGAAGCGGACGCGGCGCGTAAGCAGCTGCGTGAAGAGCTGCTGAGCATCGCTCCGGTATTCACTCAGAAGCCTTTCTTCCTGAGCGACGAGTTCAGCCTGGTAGACTGCTACCTGGCTCCGCTGCTGTGGCGTCTGCCGCAGATGGGCATCGAGCTGACCGGTGCGGGTTCTAAAGAGATGAAAGGTTATATGACCCGCGTCTTCGAGCGCGATTCCTTCCTGGCCTCTTTGACCGAACCTGAGCGCGAAATGCGTCTGCAGACTCGAGGCTAATTGATGGATATGTCGCAACTGTCTCCGCGCCGTCCTTACCTGCTGCGAGCCTTCTATGAGTGGTTGCTGGACAACCAGCTCACGCCGCATCTGGTCGTGGATATCACGCTGGAAGGTGTGCAGGTTCCAATGGAGTACGCGCGTGACGGGCAAATTGTGCTGAACATTGCTCCTCGCGCCGTGGGCAACCTTGAATTAGCCAATGACGAAGTGCGTTTTAACGCGCGCTTCGGCGGCGTACCGCGGCAGGTCAATGTACCGATGGCCGCGGTGCTGGCAATTTATGCTCGTGAAAACGGGGCCGGGACGATGTTTGAGCCGGAAGCGGGCTACGATGAAGACGCAGAAAGCCATAACGATGACCAGCCTGCAGCAGGCGAGTCAGAAACGGTAATGCAGGTTATTGACGGCGATCGTCCGGACAACGCCGATCGCGACAATAACCCTGACGACGATCCGCCTCCGCCGCCGCGCGGTGGCCGTCCGGCGTTGCGCGTAGTGAAATAAGAAAAAGCCAGTCGAAAGACTGGCTTTTTTATTGGGGCAAACTCTACCGGAGCAACAAGACCCGATAGCCGAAGCTATCAGGCCTCCTGCTTTTATACTTCGAGGAAGTTCAGGATCCCATCCGCCGCCTTGCGGCCTTCGGCAATCGCCGTTACCACCAGGTCAGACCCGCGAACCGCATCGCCGCCGGCGAAGATTTTGGGGTTGCTGGTCTGGAACGCGTTTTCGCTGCCTTCCGGGGCGATGATGCGGCCCTGGCTATCCAGTTCGACGCTGTGCTGCCCCAGCCATTCCATGCTGTGAGGGCGGAAACCAAACGCCATCACTACCGCATCGGCAGGCAGAACGTGCTCGGAACCGGCGACGATTTCAGGGCGACGGCGGCCATTGGCATCCGGCGCGCCCAGTTCGGTGCGAGCAACTTTCACGCCGCAAACCCGGCCATTAGCGTTAATCTCAACGCCCAGCGGCTGGAGGTTGAACTGGAACTCCACGCCTTCTTCACGCGCGTTTTTCACTTCACGCTTAGAGCCCGGCATGTTCTCTTCGTCACGGCGGTAGGCACAGATAACGTGCGTTGCGCCCTGGCGAATAGAAGTACGCACGCAGTCCATCGCGGTGTCGCCACCGCCCAGCACCACAACGCGTTTGCCTTCCATGCTGACATACGGCTCTTCGGCAGTTTCACCGAAGCCCATCATTTGCTTGGTATTAGCGATAAGGAACGGCAGCGCGTCGTAAACGCCAGGCGCATCTTCGTTCTCTAAACCGCCGCGCATAGACTGGTAAGTGCCCACGCCGAGGAAAACAGAGTCGAATTCGCTCAGCAGCTCGTCCATCTGTACGTCACGACCGACTTCGGTATTGAGCTTGAACTCGATGCCCATGCCGCTGAAAATCTCGCGGCGCTTGGTCATCACTTCTTTTTCCAGCTTGAAGGCCGGAATGCCGAAGGTCAGCAGGCCGCCGATTTCAGGGTGTCTGTCGTAAACCACGGCTTTTACGCCATTACGCGCCAGCACGTCGGCACAGGCCAGCCCCGCAGGGCCAGCGCCGATAATCGCAACGCGCTTGCCGGTTTGCTTAACGCCGGTTAAATCCGGTTTCCAGCCCATCTCAATGGCTTTATCGTTGATATAGCGCTCGATGTTGCCGATGGTGACCGCACCAAACTCGTCGTTCAGGGTGCAGGAGCCTTCGCAAAGGCGATCCTGCGGGCAAACGCGGCCGCAAACTTCCGGCAGGCTGTTGGTCTGGTGAGACAGCTCGGCCGCCTCGATAATGCGCCCTTCATTGGCCAGCTTCAGCCAGTTTGGAATGTAGTTGTGAACCGGGCATTTCCACTCGCAGTACGGGTTACCGCAGGACAGGCAGCGGTCCGCCTGCGCCTTGGCCTGGCCTTCCGAGAAGGGTTCGTAAATTTCCACGAACTCGATCTTGCGGATCTTCAACGGCTTTTTCGGCGGATCAACGCGCTGCAAGTCGATAAATTGATAAACGTTTTGACTCATCGTGACCTCTTACTGCGCCTGCACCCGCAGCTCAGCTGCGGAACGACTGCGGTGACCCAACAATGCTTTGACATCACTGGACTTCGGTTTAACCAGGGTGAATTTCGCCGCGAAGGATGGCCAGTTCGCCAGGATCTCTTCGCCACGCTGGGAGCCGGTTAGCTGAACGTGTTCGGTTATCATGCCGCGCAGATGCTCTTCATGAATCGCCAGTTCTTCCACGTCGAGTAATTCAACCAGTTCCGGATTCACGCGTTTACGGAACTCGCCGTCTTCGTCAAGCACGTAGGCGAAGCCGCCGGTCATGCCCGCGCCGAAGTTAACCCCGGTTTTGCCAAGAATGCAGACGATACCGCCGGTCATGTATTCGCAGCCGTTATCGCCGATACCTTCAACCACGGTGATAGCACCGGAGTTACGCACCGCAAAACGTTCACCCGCGCGGCCTGCTGCGTACAGCTTGCCGCCCGTTGCGCCGTACAGGCAGGTGTTGCCGATAATCGTCGCTTCGTGGCTGCGGAAGGCCGAGCCTACCGGAGGACGCAGTGATATCAGACCGCCTGCCATGCCTTTGCCTACATAGTCGTTGGCATCGCCGGTCAGGTGCAATTCCACGCCGCCAGCGTTCCACACGCCGAAGCTCTGGCCCGCGGTGCCGCTGAAATGTGCCTTGATTGGGTCTGCTGCCAGACCCTGGTCGCCGTTATGCTGCGCGATGTAGCCGGAAAGCGAAGCGCCCACGGAGCGGTCGGTATTGCGGATGTCAAACCAGAAGGTTTTGCTCTGCTTGTCATCAACATACGGCTGCGCCTGGGTTAACAGCTGCGCGTTCAGGTCGCCTTTGTCAAACGGCGGGTTGTGCTCGGTGCAGTACACCGCTTTGCCCGGCATCGGTTCTGCGGTTTTCAGCAGCGCCGAGAGATCGAGCTTCTGCTGCTTGGCGGTAAAGCCTTCCAGCTCTTTCAGCAGATCCGTGCGGCCAATTAAGTCCACCAGACGCTTCACGCCCAGCAGTGCCATCAGCTCGCGGGTTTCGCGGGCGATAAATTCAAAGTAATTGGTCACTTTGAACGGCAGGCCGTGATAGTGGTTCTTACGCAGCTTGTCATCCTGGGTTGCTACGCCGGTCGCGCAGTTGTTCAGGTGGCAAATACGCAGGTATTTACAGCCCAGGGCGACCATTGGCCCGGTGCCGAAGCCGAAGCTTTCCGCGCCGAGAATAGCCGCTTTAATGATATCGAGGCCGGTTTTCAGGCCGCCATCCACCTGCAGGCGGATCTTGTGACGCAGACCGTTTGCTACCAGCGCCTGCTGGGTTTCTACCAGGCCAAGCTCCCACGGGCAGCCAGCGTATTTCACGGAAGAAAGCGGGCTGGCACCCGTGCCGCCGTCATAACCGGCGATGGTAATCAGGTCGGCATAGGCTTTCGCCACGCCGGTCGCGATGGTGCCGACGCCCGGTTCAGAAACCAGCTTCACGGAGATCATCGCTTTCGGGTTGACCTGTTTAAGGTCGAAAATCAGCTGCGCCAGGTCCTCGATAGAGTAAATATCGTGGTGCGGTGGCGGAGAAATCAACGTCACGCCCGGCACGGAGTAGCGCAGTTTCGCGATGTACGGCGTCACTTTATCACCCGGCAGCTGGCCGCCTTCGCCCGGCTTAGCGCCCTGAGCAACTTTAATCTGGATAACGTCGGCGTTGACCAGGTAGGCCGGTGTTACGCCGAAGCGGCCGGAAGCCACCTGCTTGATGCGTGACACTTTGTTGGTGCCGTAGCGGGCAGGATCTTCGCCGCCTTCACCGGAGTTGGAATTACCGCCGATGCTGTTCATTGCTTCGGCCAGCGACTCGTGTGCCTCCGGGCTTAATGCTCCAATGGACATCGCCGCGGTATCAAAGCGTTTAAACAGCTCGCTGGCTGGCTCAACATCTTCAATTTTGACGGACTCATCCTGCGGGTTCAGGGTCAGCATGTCGCGCAGCGTTGCCACCGGGCGTTCGTTGACCAGCTTCGCGTACTGCTGGTAATCGCCATAGTCGCCGCTTTGCACTGCTTTTTGCAGCGTCTGAACCACGTCCGGGTTATAGGCGTGGTATTCACCGCCGTGGACGAACTTCAGCTGCCCGCCTTGATCCAGCGGCTTACGCACCAGCCAGGCACGCTTGGACAGGTTCAGCAGATCCTGCTGGAAGTCGGCGAAGCCCGCGCCGCCGATGCGGCTGACTGCACCCTGGAAGCAAAGCTCGGACACTTCTTTGTGCAGGCCGACGGCTTCAAACAGTTTGGAGCAGCGGTAAGAGGCGATAGTCGAGATGCCCATTTTGGACATGATCTTGTACAGCCCTTTATTGATCCCGTTGCGGTAGTTCTGCATCACCGTGCGGTAGTTTCTGTCGATTGCGCCGTTATCAACCAGCTTCGCCAGAGTTTCATAAGCGAGGTATGGGTAGATTGCGGTGGCGCCAAAGCCGAGCAGAACCGCAAAGTGGTGCGGGTCGCGGGCGCTGGCGGTTTCAACGATGATGTTAGCGTCGCAGCGCAGGCTCTTGTCCACAAGGCGAGTCTGGATTGCGCCAACGGCCATTGGAGCCGGAACCGGCAGGCGGTTTTTGGCAATATTACGGTCGGACAGCACCAGCAATACCGTGCCGTTGCGAACCATACGTTCGGCTTCGTCGCACAGCGCCGCTACGGTTTCGTGCAGTGATTTTTCCGTAACGTCGTAAGTGATGTCGAGCGTATCGGCGCGATAATGCTCTTCTTCCAGCGTGGTCAGCTGCTGGAAATCGGACCACAGCAGGATTGGCGATTTGAAGCTCAGGCGGTGGGCCTGGCCTTCCGCTTCGCAGAAGACGTTCATTTCGCGGCCAATGCTGGTGGCCAGCGACATAACGTGGGCTTCACGCA
Source organism: Cedecea davisae DSM 4568 (assembly GCF_000412335.2). Taxonomy (GTDB): domain Bacteria; phylum Pseudomonadota; class Gammaproteobacteria; order Enterobacterales; family Enterobacteriaceae; genus Cedecea; species Cedecea davisae. Next base: position 4,190,832 of record NZ_KE161030.1, on the reverse strand, counting down.
GCGGGTCGATAGGTGGGTTAGTCACCTGTGCAAACTGCTGGCGGAAGTAGTCATAAATAATGCGTGGCTGGCTGGAAAGCACGGCAAACGGGGTATCATCGCCCATTGAGCCAACGGCTTCCTGGCCGTTCTCGCCCAGCACGCGAATGACCGAGTCCAGCTCTTCGCTGCTGTAGTTAAATTGCTTCTGATAGCTGGCGAGCGTGTCGTCGTCCATTTCGCGAGTGCCGACGCGTTCGTCCGGCAGCTCTTCAAAAGGCACCAGGCGGCGAACGTTTTTCTCCATCCACTCTTTGTAAGGGTGGCGGCTTTTCAGATCGTTGTCGGTCTCTGCGGAATGCAGAATACGGCCAACGCGGGTATCGATAACCATCAGCTCGCCGGGGCCAACGCGGCCTTTTTCAACCACTTCGTCCGGCTGGTAATCCCAGATCCCAACCTCGGACGCGCAGGTGATGAGCTTATCTTTGGTAATAACGTAGCGTGCTGGGCGCAGGCCGTTACGGTCCAGGTTACAGGCGGCGAAACGCCCGTCGGACATAACGATACCGGCCGGGCCGTCCCACGGCTCCATGTGCATGGAGTTAAAGTCAAAGAAGGCGCGCAGCTCCGGGTCCATATTCGGGTTGTTCTGCCAGGCAGGCGGAACCAGCAGACGCATAGCGCGAACGATATCCATCCCGCCCGCCAGCAGCAGCTCAAGCATGTTATCCATGGAGCTGGAGTCAGAGCCGGTTTCGTTGACGAACGGCGCGGCGTCGTGCAGGTCAGGAATCAACGGCGTCTGGAATTTATAGGTACGAGCGCGTGCCCACTGGCGGTTACCGGTAATGGTGTTGATCTCGCCGTTGTGCGCCAGATAGCGGAACGGCTGAGCCAGAGGCCAGCGAGGTACGGTGTTGGTGGAGAAGCGCTGGTGGAACAGGCAAATGGCTGATTCCAGGCGCAGATCCGCCAGGTCCAGGTAGAAGCGCGGCAAATCCGCCGGCATACACAGACCTTTATAGATGTTCACCAGGTTAGAGAGACTACAGATATAGAAGTCTTTGTCTTCCTGGATGCGTTTTTCGATACGGCGACGGGCGATGAACAGGCGACGTTCCATATCGCGAGGACGCCAGCCCGCCGGGGCATTAACGAAAATTTGCTCAATACGTGGCAGAGAGGAGAGGGCGATTTCACCGAGCACATCTTTATTAACCGGCACTTCGCGCCAGCCAACAATAGACAGGGTTTCGTTTTGCAGCTCTTCTTCAACAATGCGGCGGCTGGCGCGGGCAAGCGCGTCATCCTGGCTTAAGAAAATCATGCCAACGGCATAGTTTTTAGCTAAACGCCAATTGCGCTCTTCTGCAACGATGCGGAAGAAACGATCCGGTTTTTGCAGCAACAGGCCGCAACCATCACCGGTTTTACCGTCGGCCAGAATCGCGCCGCGGTGCTGCATACGGGCCAGTGCGTGAATAGCGGTACGCACTACCTTGTGGCTAGGTTCGCCTTCTATGTGGGCGATCAGGCCGAAACCACAGTTATCCTTCTCGAGGGATTTATCGTACAACATATCAGTGAACCTCCCCAGGCTCTACGTTACCCCCAACCGTTTGCGCGTGGACGCAGCAAGGGCATGGCGACGGGGTTTGCGCATCTTACGCTTGCCTCGCGTGTCGCCCTCTTAATGTCCAACGCATCCGGTGTCACAAGTGTTGAGGACTTGCTTTAGAGGGAATCTCAATTACTGCATAAATATGATGGGCACAGAACCCATCCAGAAAGCTTCCAGCGGATTTCCAACTTATCGGGAAAGAGCACACAGGTCAAATGGCATTCTTATTTATACATAATTGTGCTAAGGGTGGGTTAACGATATGAATAAGAAGATTTTTTTGTCTTTTTTGCACATTCAGAAAGGTCTGCTAACGTCGGGCTTTATGTGATCGTCCTCACTATCCGAAAGCCTGTGAAACTCCAGACCATGCTGGCATGAATGATATTGCCAGCACGATATGCTGCCTAACCCTCGCGGTGTGCAGCATGACACTGTTTTTCACCGGGCGTCATATTCTTTAAATAAAGGGATGCGTCATAAGGAAAAGTAATTACGCTTAGGGTGGATAAAATTGCACTAATTTTGAATGATTATTCAATAGCTAAAGCTGCGCCGAAGCGATTGATCCAGGTCATCGCCGGGGCGAACAGAAAATGGCAGGCTAGGCCCCTTTTTCGGGACGGCCCATCAGATTATGCAGTTACAGAAATTAGTCAATATGTTTGGCGGCGATCTCTCTCGTCGTTACGGGCAAAAGGTCCACAAGCTTTCGCTTCACGGCGGGTTTAGCTGCCCGAATCGCGACGGTACTATCGGGCGCGGGGGCTGCACTTTTTGCAATGTCGCCTCTTTTGCCGATGAAGAACAGCAGCACAACTCTATTGCCGTGCAGCTCGCGCGGCAGGCCAGCCGCGTGGATCGCGCGCAGCGCTATCTGGCTTATTTTCAGGCCTACACCAGCACCTGGGCAGAGGTTCAGGTATTGCGTTCGATGTATCAGCAGGCGGTGAGCCAGGCCAGAATTGTCGGCCTGTGTGTAGGAACCCGCCCGGACTGCGTGCCCGACAGCGTGCTCGATTTGTTGAGCGAATACCGTGAACAAGGGTACGAGGTCTGGCTGGAGCTGGGTCTACAGACGGCGAACGATAAAACCCTGCACCGTATCAACCGGGGGCATGATTTTGCCTGCTATCAAGAAACCACGCGGCGGGCGCGTGCCCGTGGTTTGAAAGTCTGTAGCCACCTGATTGTAGGTTTGCCCGGCGAGGGGCAGCAGCAGTGCATGGAAACGCTGGAGCGGGTGGTGGAAACCGGCGTGGATGGCCTGAAGCTGCATCCGCTACACATTGTTGAAGGCAGCATTATGGCGAAAAGCTGGCGTGCGGGCCGCCTCGGCGGCATTGAGCTTGAGGAATACGTGCAAACCGCCGCAGAGATGATTCGCCATACGCCCCTCGACGTGGTGTTCCACCGCATCTCCGCCAGCGCACGCCGCCCTACGCTGCTGGCGCCTTTATGGTGTGAAAACCGTTGGACGGCGATGGTGGAGATAGATCGCTACCTGCTGGAACATGGAACGCAAGGATCGGCTCTCGGTACGCCGTGGGATCTCTCACTTCTTTCGTAATACCTGAGCGTTAGCCCTTTTTGCGGTATATTTAGCGCATCCACGGCGAAGGAAGGGTTCCATGAAGCAAATCCGGTTATTAGCGCAGTATTACGTCGATCTTATGGTGAAGCTGGGGTTAGTGCGCTTCTCCCTGCTGCTGGCTTCGGCTCTGGTCGTGCTGGCGATGGTGGTGCAGATGGCCGTCACCATGCTGCTGCGCGGCCAGGTCGAAAGCATCGATGTTGTTCGCTCCATCTTTTTTGGGTTGTTGATCACGCCGTGGGCGGTCTACTTCCTGTCGGTCGTTGTTGAGCAGCTTGAAGAGTCCAGGCAGCGCCTGTCGAAGCTGGTGGAAAAACTTGAGGAGATGCGCGAGCGTGACCTGATCCTCAACGTCCAGCTAAAAGATAATATCGCCCAGCTCAACCAGGAAATTGCGGACCGTGTGAAGGCGGAAGCCGAGCGCCAGACTATGCTTGAGCAGCTTAAAGTGGAGATGCAGGAGCGTGAAGAGACGCAAATCCGGCTTGAGCAGCAGTCCTCTTTCCTGCGCTCCTTCCTTGATGCTTCCCCTGACCTGGTGTTCTACCGCAACGAAGATAAAGAATTCTCCGGCTGTAACCGGGCGATGGAGCTGTTGACCGGGAAAAGCGAAAAGCAGCTAATCCACCTCAAACCGCAGGACGTTTACTCTGCCGAGGCCGCCGAAAAAGTGCTGGAGACCGACGAGAAAGTCTTCCGCCACAACGTGTCGCTAACCTACGAGCAGTGGCTTGATTACCCGGACGGGCGCAAAGCCTGCTTCGAAATTCGTAAAGTGCCTTATTACGACCGCGTGGGGAAACGCCATGGCCTGATGGGCTTTGGGCGTGATATTACCGAGCGTAAACGCTACCAGGATGCCCTGGAACGCGCCAGCCGGGATAAGACCACGTTTATCTCTACTATCAGCCACGAGCTGCGCACGCCGCTTAACGGCATTGTCGGCCTGAGCCGTATTCTGCTGGATACCGACCTGAGCGCCGAACAGACCAATTACCTGAAAACCATTCACGTTTCGGCCATCACTCTCGGCAATATCTTCAACGATATTATCGATATGGATAAACTTGAGCGCCGCAAAGTGCAGCTTGATAATCAGCCGGTGGATTTCACCAGCTTCCTTGCCGACCTCGAAAACCTCTCCGGCCTGCAGGCTCAGCAAAAAGGGCTATCGTTTGTTATGGATCCGACGTTGCCGCTGCCGCATAAAGTGGTGACGGACGGCACGCGCCTGCGCCAGATTCTGTGGAACCTTATCAGTAATGCGGTGAAGTTTACCCCGAAAGGCGGGCTGGTGACGGTGCGGGTTCGTTATGAAGAGGAGAGCTGCCTGCGCTTTGAAGTGCAGGATTCGGGTATCGGCATCCCTCAGGATGAGCAGGACAAAATTTTTGCCATGTACTACCAGGTGAAAGACAGCCACGGTGGTAAACCGGCGACCGGCACCGGTATTGGCCTTGCGGTATCGCGCCGCCTGGCGAAGAGCATGGGGGGCGATATTACCGTGACCAGCAAGCCGGGTGAAGGCTCGCTGTTTACCTTGACCGTGCAGGCGCCAAGCGTAGCCGAAGAGGTTGAGGATACGCTCGACGACGACGAGATGCCGCTGCCGGCCCTGCACGTCCTGCTGGTGGAAGATATCGAGCTGAATGTCATCGTGGCGCGCTCGGTACTCGAAAAGCTGGGGAACAGCGTTGATGTGGCGATGACCGGGAAAGAAGCGCTGGAGATGTTTATTCCAGGGGAATATGACCTCGTACTGCTGGACATTCAACTGCCGGACATGACCGGGCTGGATATCTCCCGCGAGCTGAATAAACGCTTTAGCAAAAGTGAGCTGCCGCCGCTGGTCGCGCTTACAGCTAACGTGCTGAAAAACAAGACCGAGTACCTGGAAGCCGGAATGGATGACGTGTTGAGTAAACCGCTCGCCGTGCCGGCACTGATGTCGATGATCCAAAAGTTCTGGGATAACCAGATAACGGACAAGGAGCCTGTGGTGACAAAAGTCGATAGTGAAAAACAGCAAGCGCTGCTCGATATTCCCATGCTTGAGCAATATATCGAGCTGGTAGGGCCAAAATTAATAACCGATGGCCTGGCGATGTTCGAAAAAATGATGCCGGGTTATTTAGAAGTGCTCGATTCCAATATGACCGCGCGGGATAACAAAGGCGTGGTGGAAGAGGGGCATAAAATTAAAGGTGCGGCTGGCTCGGTCGGTCTGCGCCATCTACAGCAGGTTGCCCAGCAGATTCAGTCGCCGGATTTACCTGCGTGGTCAGATAACGTTGGCGAATGGATCGAAGAGCTGAAACAAGAGTGGCAGCACGACGTTAACGTATTAAAAGCGTGGGTAGCCGAAGCTGGAAAAAAATGACCCCGGCCAGGCCGGGGTGCGCGAATACTGCGCCAACACCAGGGAAAACAGGGTTGCGCCTTTTTTAAGCGTTGAATTAATTAATGGCACAACCAGCAATTCGCGGGCCGTCAGCCATATAAGATAGCAAAGCTTGAAATATTTGTTACGTGAATCAGTAAAATATGTGAAGCATAACGAGCAAATGGTTCGGCTGATACTGAAGCAGGCTTTAAGTAAAGGAGCGTTCAAATGAAGAGAATCGGCGTAGTGCTAAGTGGCTGTGGCGTTTACGACGGCAGCGAAATCCACGAGGCGGTGCTAACGCTGCTGGCGCTGTCCCGTGCCGGTGCCGAGGCGGTTTGCTTTGCACCCGATAAACCTCAGTCTGACGTTATCGACCATCTTACCGGCGAGACCGCTAACGGCGGCCGCAATGTTCTGCAGGAAGCGGCCCGCATTACGCGCGGCAATATTCTGCCTTTGCGCGAGGCGGTGTCCGAAGCGCTCGACGGCCTGATCGTGCCGGGTGGATTTGGCGCGGCTAAAAACCTGAGCACGTTTGCCGCCCAGGGTGCTGAATGTGAAGTTGATGCTGATTTACGCCGCCTTGCGCGCGAATGCCACGAGCAGGGAAAGCCTCTGGGCTTTATGTGCATTGCTCCGGCGATGTTGCCAAAGATTCTGGATATGCCTCTGAGGCTAACCATCGGGACGGATATCGATACCGCTGAATTGCTGGAAGCGATGGGCGCAGAGCATGTTCCCTGCCCGGTAGAGGATATCGTTGTTGATGAAGATCGTAAGGTCGTGACTACGCCTGCTTATATGCTGGCACAAAACATTAACGAAGCGGCCATCGGTATCGACAAGCTGGTTGCACGCGTGCTGGAACTGAGCGCGTGAGGAAAGGGCGTTTTGCACCGTTGCAGTGGGTGAAACGCTGGCTTCTGAGGGCTTTGATCGCGGTTGGCGGCCTGTGGCTTTTCGGGCTGCTGCTGTTTCGTTTTGTCCCCGTGCCGTTTTCCGCGGTAATGGTTGAGCGCCAGGTCAGCGCCTGGGCGAGCGGCAATTTTGGCTATGTCGCCCACTCCGACTGGGTATCTATGGACGAAATTTCGCCGTGGATGGGGCTGGCGGTTATTGCCTCTGAAGACCAAAAATTCCCCGAGCACTGGGGATTTGATACCGCCGCTATCGAGAAAGCGCTCGCGCACAATGAGCGTAATGAGAACCGCGTTCGCGGCGCTTCAACGCTCTCCCAGCAAACGGCCAAAAACCTGTTTCTGTGGGACGGGCGTAGCTGGCTGCGTAAAGGTCTGGAGGCCGGGCTGACCGTTGGGCTGGAAACGGCGTGGAGTAAACGGCGGATTTTGACGGTGTACCTGAATATCGCCGAGTTCGGTGAAGGTGTTTTTGGCGTTGAAGAGGCCTCACGGCGCTATTTTAACAAGCCAGCCAGCCGCCTGACTCCGGCAGAAGCGGCACTGCTGGCCGCGGTATTACCCAACCCGATTCGTTTTAAAGCCAATGCGCCATCCGGCTATATTCGCCAGCGGCAGCAGTGGATCATGCGCCAGATGCGTCAGCTGGGCGGGGAGTCCTTCCTCGAGCAGCATAATTTAAAATAACCGCCCGAGCGCCCTCCGGCGGTTGTTCTTCCTTCCGCAGTTCGCCGCCTGGTTGTGCTATGCCGCGGTTGAATGAGGTCGCCATGAAAATTGTTATTGCCCCCGATTCTTTTAAAGAAAGCCTGAGCGCAATGCAGGTTGCCGCGGCTATTGAGCAGGGTTTTCGCGAAATTTACCCGCATGCCAATTATGTAAAGCTGCCGATGGCCGACGGCGGGGAAGGTACCGTCGAGTCGATGGTTGCCGCCACCGATGGGAAAGTCATTCCGGTAACGGTGACCGGCCCGCTCGGGCAGCCGGTTGAAGCCTTTTTTGGCCTGACGGGCGCAGAGGACATGGCAATCATTGAAATGGCCGCTGCCTCCGGTCTGCATCTGGTTCCCGTGGCGCAGCGTAACCCGTTATTAACCGGTACTTTCGGCACCGGCGAGCTTATCCTTGCGGCGCTGGAGTACGGCGTCAGCAAAATCATTATCGGCATTGGCGGTAGCGCTACGAACGACGGTGGAGCTGGCATGATGCAGGCGCTGGGCGCAAAGCTCCTTGATGCCAAAGGGCAGCAGCTAAGTGCCGGAGGCGCGGCGCTGGCGGAGCTGAGCTCGCTGGACTTGAGTCTGCTGGACCCGAGATTGCTGCAAACCGAAATCTTGGTCGCCTGCGATGTTGATAACCCGCTGTGCGGTGAAAAGGGAGCTTCTGCGGTATTTGGACCGCAAAAAGGCGCGACGCCGGAAATGGTCAGCCAGCTGGATGCTGCTCTCAGGCACTATGGCGAGCAGATTGAGCGGCTCGGCGGCAAGCCGGTTATTGATGTGGCCGGAGCGGGGGCTGCGGGAGGAATGGGGGCTTCGCTGTTCGGGCTGTTGAATGCCAGGCTGCGGCCGGGCGTTGAAATAGTCACCGAAGCGTTAAAGCTGGCAGAGGCTATTGAAGGCGCGGACCTGGTTATTACCGGAGAAGGGCGGATTGATAGCCAGACGATACACGGTAAAACCCCGGCAGGCGTGGCAAGAGTCGCTAAGCGATTTGATGTGCCGGTGATTGCGCTGGCGGGCGGTATGGCGCCTGATTACGGGGTGGTGCATCAATATGGAATAGACGCCGTATTTTCAGTGCTTAACCGGATCCAGACCTTACCGGAGGCGCTTGAACAGGCGGAGGAAAATATACGCATAACGGCGCGTAACGTAGCCGCGGTGTGGAAAATGGGGCGCGGCTAATGCCGCGATACCCGCTTAGTCTTCGTCAAAACCGGCATTGAACAGCGCGATTACCGCCGCCAGAGCCTGTTCTTCCTCAGGACCCGTCACTTCCACCTCGATGTGCCCCCCCTTGGCGGAGTCCAGCATCAGCAGAGCAATCACGCTGCTGGCTTCGGCTTCGGTTCCTGCTTCATTTCTCAGCATTACTTCGGCGTCAAAGCTTTGCACCAGTTCAAACAGCTTCATAGCCGGGCGGGCGTGCATGCCCAGCTTATTGGTGATTTCAACGGTATGCTTTACGGTCATGTTTTACGTTTTTCCAGCGTGCGGTGTCGGGACTGGACGTTCTTGCCGCGCGAACGGAAGTAGTCGGCCAGCTGCTCTGCAATATAAACCGAACGGTGCTTACCGCCGGTACAGCCGATAGCGACGGTCAGATAGCTACGGTTGTTGGTTTCCAGCATGGGTAACCATAACTCAAGATAGCTGCGGGTCTGGTAGATAAAATTGTGTACTTCTGTGTGCCTGTCGAGGAAGGCGGCAACCGGTCTGTCGAGGCCGGTCATCGGGCGCAGCTTCGGGTCCCAGTGCGGGTTAGGCAGGAAGCGAACGTCAAACACATAGTCCGCATCAATCGGGATGCCGTGCTTGAAGCCGAAGGACTCAAACACCATCGTCAGCTCGCGCTCGCGTTTGCCCAGCAGGCGGGTACGCAGCATTTCAGCCAGCTCGTGAACCGACATTTCCGAGGTGTCGATAATCAAGTCCGCGCGGGATTTCAACGGTTCGAGCAGGTCGCTCTCTTCGTCGATAGCGCTTTCCAGCGAAAGATTCTTGCTGGAGAGCGGGTGCAGGCGGCGAGTATCGCTGTAGCGGCGAATCAGGGTGTTGCGGTCGGCGTCCAGGAACAGCAGCTGCGGCGAGAAAGCATCCGGCAGATTGTCCATCGCCTGCTCGAAGATCTCCGGTGATTCCGGCATGTTGCGCACGTCAATACTGACCGCGGCGGAAATTTGCCGGTCAGCAAGCGTTTTTGCCAGCTCCGGCAGCAGAACAACCGGCAGGTTATCCACACAGTAGAATCCCATATCTTCCAGTGCGCGCAAGGCTACAGACTTCCCTGAACCTGAGCGGCCGCTGACAATCATCAGCACCATGTAATCATTCCCCCGATTTATCTGTCCGGTACATCAAACGTGCCGATTATTCGTTTTCGCTGGCGTTATCGACTTCTGTTTCAGTAATTATCTGGTAAAGCTCTTCATCGCTGCTGGCCGAACGCAGGCGGCGGCAAATGGTTTTATCCGCCAGACGCTTCGCCACCAGAGACAGCGTATGAAGGTGGGTCTTGGTTTGATCCGCCGGCACCAGCAGCGCGAACAGCAAGTCCACCGGCTGGTTGTCGATAGCATCAAAAGCGATAGGCGTTTCCAGCTGGATAAAGACGCCAACGGCGCGCAGCGTATCTTCCTCAAGCTTGCCGTGGGGAATTGCAATGCCGTTGCCAATGCCGGTACTGCCCATACGTTCGCGGGTTAATACGGCTTCGAAAACGACCTGCGGCGGCAGGCCAAGCTGTTTTGCTGCCAGTTCGCTGATAATTTCCAGCGCACGTTTTTTACTCTGGCAGTGGACGCCACTGCGAGTACATTCCTGGTTAAGGACATTGCTCAGTTGTAGAGCCGAATCGTTGTTCATCATAAGTTCACCTAAGCATTTTTTGTGCGAACGGCCCGCTACACAGGCAGCGGGCCGACCGTATGCACATCTGATGCCCGGATTATCAGTGTTGTTTTAGTTTATCTTTGTGTTTTGTTAACTGTCGGGCCAGTTTATCAATCAGTCCGTCAATCGCGGCATACATGTCCTGGCCTTCGGCGCTGGCATGCAGTTCTCCACCGTTCACATGCAGCGTAGCATCCGCCGCATGAGTCACTTTTTCCACCTTTAATACAATATAGACCTGGTTGATTCTTTCGAAGTACTGCTCCAGTTTGGCAAACTTAGCGTTCAAAAAATCACGCAGTGCATCGGTTATCTCGACGTTTTGCCCTGTAATGTTGAGCTGCATAGTGTCTTCCTTATCGGTGAAGTCACACCAGCTGTTTACGCTGGTTTGACGGTGGAATGGATAAAGATTCTCGGTACTTCGCAACTGTGCGGCGTGCCACCATAATACCCTGATCCGACAGCATTGAGGTTAATTTACTGTCGCTCAGAGGTTTGGCGGGGTTTTCCGCAGCTATTAACTTCTTCACCAGCGCACGAATTGCCGTTGAGGAGGCTTCGCCGCCGCCTTCGGTACTGACATGGCTGGAGAAGAAATACTTTAATTCAAAAATGCCGCGCGGGCTGTGCAAATACTTCTGCGTCGTCACCCTTGAGATGGTCGATTCGTGCATCTCTACCGCCTGGGCAATATCCGCCAGCACCATCGGCTTCATGTGCTCTTCGCCATGCTCAAAAAAGCCCTGCTGCTGCTCCACAATGCAGCGGCTAACGCGTAACAGCGTATCATTGCGGCTTTCGAGACTTTTAATCAACCACTTCGCTTCCTGCAGGTGACTGCGAATAAACTGCGAATCGCTGTCATTGCGGGTATTTCCGCCCATGGCGGCATATTGCTGGTTGATTTTGAGGCGGGGAATGCTGTCGGAGTTAAGCTCTACGGTCCAGCGCGACTGTAGCTTACGCACCAGCACGTCCGGAATAACGTATTCAGGCTCGCCGGTTTGAATGGACTGGCCGGGGCGTGGGTCAAGCGACTGAATCAGGCACATGGCCTCTTTCAGTACGTCTTCTTTGATTCTTGTGACGCGCATTAAGGCGCGGAAATCGTGGTTAGCCAGCAGATCTAAATGGTCGCTAACAATCAGGCGAGCTTCGGCCAGCCAGGGCGTTTCTTTGGCGAATTGAGAAAGTTGGATCAGCAGGCAGTCGCGCAAATCTCTTGCCGCCACGCCTACCGGATCGAAGCGCTGAATGCGCTTAAGCACCGCTTCGACTTCATCGAGAGTAACCTCGTCGTTGCCCATGCTTTCCAGAATGTCTTCCAGCGGGACGGTGAGATACCCGGTTTCGTCTACCGCGTCGACTATCGAAGTTGCAATCGCGGTGTCCGTGTCGGAGAAGGGCGTCAGGTCAACTTGCCACATCAGGTAGTCCTGAAGCGACTGGGTCGTTTCCCCCTGATAAACGGGAAGCTCATCGTCGAGATAGTCGGTGCCGGTGCCCGAAGGGGTTCCTGCGGTATAAATCTCATCCCAACTGGCGTCCAGCGGTAGCTCCTCGGGCATATCTTTCTGTTCGAGGGCTTCGCGGGTGTCCATGGCTTCGCTCTCAGGCATTTCCTGAGTATCGATTTCATCATGCAGGTCGGTTTGCTCAAGCAATGGATTGCTGTCCAGTGCCTGCTGGAGTTCTTGCTGAAGCTCTAACGTCGAGAGCTGCAACAGGCGAATTGCCTGCTGTAGCTGGGGCGTCATAGCAAGTTGTTGGCTAAGCCGTAATTGCAAACCTTGCTTCATGTTCAGAGCAAACGTCCTCAAATAAGTCGTGTAAGACTTCCCACCCTATCAGAGTCTGAACTCTTCGCCCAGATAGACTCGCTTAACTTGCTCGTCTTCAAGGATTTCTTCCGGCGTGCCGTGGGCAATCAGGTGGCCCTGGCTAACGATATAGGCGCGTTCGCAGACGGCCAGCGTTTCGCGGACGTTATGGTCGGTAATCAGCACGCCGAGGCCGCTGTCGCGCAGATGCTCGATGATGCGTTTGATATCAATTACGGAAATCGGGTCTACGCCGGCAAAAGGTTCATCCAGCAGGATGAATTTTGGGTTTGCTGCCAGCGCGCGGGCTATTTCAACGCGGCGGCGCTCCCCGCCGGACAGCGACTGCCCGAGGCTATTGCGCAGATGAGAGATGTGGAACTCTTCCATCAGCTCGTTGGCGCGGTCTTCGCGCTGCTCTGAGGTCAGGTCATCGCGAATCTGCAACACCGCCATCAGATTATCGAAAACGCTCAGGCGGCGGAAAATAGAGGCTTCCTGAGGCAGATAGCCGATACCACGGCGTGCGCGGGCATGCAGCGGAAGCAGGCTGATGTCTTCATCATCAATGATGATATTGCCCGCATCGCGAGGCACGATACCTACAACCATATAAAACGTCGTGGTTTTACCGGCGCCGTTTGGCCCGAGCAGCCCAACGATTTCGCCTGATTTAACGGTCAGGCTGACGTCTTCGACTACGCGGCGGCCCTTGTAGGCTTTAGCCAGGTTTTTCGCAATTAAAGTTGCCATGACGAATTAGTTACTCTTTTTCTGTGCCGGCTGCTGGCCGTTTTTGTTTTGCAACTGAGACGGCACCAGCACGGTGGTGACTCGCTTGCCTTTATCGCTAAACGCCTGCATTTTTTGCTCTTTCACCAGGTAAGTTATCTTGTCGCCGGTGATATTGCTGTCCAGCTGTTCCAGGTAAGCTTTACCGGTCAGCACGACGAAGTCGTTGGCCAGCTCATAATGCATGGTGGAGGCGTGGCCTTTTACCGGCTTCCCGCTGTCCTGCATTTGGTAGAAGGTTGCCGGGTTGCCGTAGCCGTCGATCACCTCTTTGCCCTGCTCGCCGCCGGGACGGGTGACGACAACTTTGTCGGCGTTGATTTTGATACTGCCCTGAGTCACCACGACGTTACCGGTGAAGGTGACGACGTTACCCTGCATATCGAGGGACTGCTGGTCCGATTCAATATGAATCGGCTGTTCGGTATCACCGGTCAGCGCCCAGGCGGACCATGGTGCGGCAAAGAGCGTACCAAGCAGAACAAGTTTAAGGCTGAGTTTGTTTATTCTGGATTTCATAAGAGGTTTTAACCTTTTCAATCAGCTGTGCAGTTTGGCTGCGTAAGTTGCCGCGCATTTTCAGGCCGCTGGAATTAAAGCTGGTACCGTACAGGGTAACCAGGTCGTCGGACGCAACGTCCTGGGTGACGAGGTTAACCTGCGCATTGTCTGTCGTGATTTTGCGTAACTGCGACTCCGGGGTCAGCGCCGTTACCACCACGTTGCCGTACAAATAGAGCATTTTGTCATCGGTAAGTTTGGCGCGATCGGCGTGAATTTCCCAGGTGGCGACCTTCTTTTCATCGTACTGGGTCATCACCGGTTTGGTGAACCAGGAAATCCCCGTATCCGAAAAATATTCAACATGCTGGGCTATCAGTTTGTAATTCAGCGCGCCCTGCGGGTTGTACACTACCGTTGTGGAAAGCTCACTCTGATAGGTGGGATCATTATTATTGACGGTTACGCCAGGTTCGTCACGATCCGTAAGATTCAGGCCGATCAGGACCAGCGCCGCGATGGCGAGCAGGATAATAAGCCAACGTTTGGTCTTACTCATATGGATTGCCCTTTGGCCTCGTCAAGCTTACCTTGCGCCATCAATAACAGATCGCAAACTTCCCGCACCGCGCCGCGCCCGCCGCTAATTCGGGTAACGTAGTCAGCCTTTGGCGTGAGCAGCGGATGGGCGTCTGCAACGGCTACGCTTAAGCCCACTTGTTCCATTACCGGCCAGTCGATCAGGTCGTCACCGATATAAGCCGCCTGCTCTGGAGAGAGCGCCAGCTTTGCCAGCAGATCGCGAAAGGCGATGAGCTTATCTGACTGCCCCTGATAGAGGTGCGTGATACCCAGAGTTTCACAGCGGTCTTCCAGCAGTTTTGCTTTCCTTCCGGTAATAATAGCGACTTCAATCCCGGAGGTCAGGGCGCAGCGAATGCCGTAGCCATCGCGCACGTTGAAGGCCTTCAGCTCTTCGCCGCTATTGCCCATGTAAATCAGGCCGTCTGACATAACGCCATCGACATCCAGAATCAGCAGGCGAACTTCTTTCGCCCGCTCTATGACCTGCGCGCTAACCGGCCCATAACAGGTGTTCAGCAACGCATCACGGTTACTCATTAAGGCTAATCCTTTGTTTAAACTACGCCTGCGCGCAGCATGTCATGCATATGTACCACACCCAGCAATTGGTCGCCATCTGCGACCAGAACCGAGGTGATATGGCGCGACTGCATCAGGTTCAGGGCGTCAACCGCCAATGTTCCCGGACGCACGCGAATGCCGCCTGCGGTCATCACGTCAGCAATGCGTAGGGTATTTAAATCAGCACCCATATCGAACACGCGACGTAAGTCGCCGTCGGTAAAGATGCCTTCAATTTTCATCAGGTCATTGCAGATGACCGTCATCCCCATGTTTTTACGGGTAATTTCCAGCAGCGCGTCGCGCAGAGAGGCCTCTTTGCTGACGTGCGGAATTTCATCCCCGGAGTGCATAATGTCGTTAACTCGCAGCAGCAGTTTACGGCCCAGCGCGCCGCCCGGATGGGAAAGCGCAAAATCTTCGGGCGTAAAGCCGCGGGCTTTCAGCAGCGCGACAGCAAGCGCATCACCCATCACCAGCGTTGCCGTGGTGCTGGTGGTCGGTGCCAGGCCCAGAGGACAGGCTTCCTGTGGCACCGCGATGCACAGATGAATATCTGCCGCACGGCCCATTGAGCTTTCCGGGCGGCCAGTCATGCAAATTAACGGCACCTGGAGGCGTTTTAACACCGGGATTAGCGCCAAAATTTCGTTAGATTCGCCGGAGTTGGAAATGGCTATCACGATGTCCTGCGCGGTAACCATGCCGAGATCGCCGTGGCTGGCTTCACCGGGATGGACGAAAAATGCCGGGGTGCCGGTGCTGGCGAACGTCGCCGCCATCTTCTTACCGATATGGCCCGACTTGCCCATGCCCATCACAACTATCTTGCCCGCGCAGTAAAACATTTTCTCACAGGCCTGCGAGAAGTCGTCGTTAATATACTGGTCGAGCTGAGCCAGGCCTTCACGTTCAATATTGAGCACGTCTTTGCCCGCTTGTTGAAAGTCAAAACCCGGCGCTAAATCTATATGAGACATAATTCCCGTTTCCGTTTTATCCGACGACAGGTGGTGCAACAAACCAAAGCACCACAATCCATACGATAAACCCACATGTTAACAGAGCGCCCGCGAGCTTGCCGATTTGGCGAGGTTTACGCCAGCAAAGCACGGCAAAAACAGCACTTACCGCTAACATCAGCCAATAATCACGCGCAAAGGCCAGCGGGTCGATACTGCCCGGAGCCACCAGTGCGGGGATCCCCAGAACAAAAACAATATTAAAAATATTTGAGCCAATGATATTGCCAATGGCGATGTCATCTTCACCTTTGCGTGCGCCCGCAATCGCCGTCGCCAGTTCCGGCAGGCTGGTGCCGATAGCAATGATCGTCAGGCCGATAACCAGCTCGCTCACGCCGAAATAGTGGGCGAGAACAGAAGCATTATCGATAACCATTCTGGTGGCCATCGGCATAATAACCAACGCAACGCCGAGCCATAAAAACGCTACCGAAAGGCTGCCTTCCTGCGGCAGCTCGGCTAGCTGTTCGCGCGTGAGGCTATCTTCGCCCTGACGCTCGGCAAGGCGGCCTATTCTAATAATAAACAGCAGATATAGCACCGCCATTGCCAGCAGTATTATGCCTTTGAACTGGCTCAGCTCCCCGTCATACAGAAACAGGCCAGCGGCGGCGCTAACGATCAACATTAGCGGTAATTCGCGGCGTACAATATCGGAATTGACGGTAAATGGGTGAAGCAGCGCGGCCAAGCCGAGAATCAGCATGATATTGGTTATATTAGAGCCGATTGCCGTTCCGACGGCTAAGTCCAACTGCCCGTGCAGCGCCGATGAGCTGGCAATAATGATTTCAGGAAGCGAGGTGCCAATGCTGACCACGGTCATGCCGATGATAAGCGGCGGGACGCCGATACTTCGACAAAGGATCGCGGCGGCAAAAACTAAACGATCGGCACCATAAACCACCAGAAGTAAACCGATAATTAATAGCGCCGTAGCTAACAGCATGAAAAATCCTTTATTAAGATATAATCGCCGGTCCTGGGCCCTGAATGTTCCGGCGGAGCCGAAGCGCCGTCTGGACTTAGCCATAAGTCTTAATTCTGACTTTATGCGGCAGAAAAGTAAAACAAATGCCAGCTTTCGCTAACCCGGACAGGTAATATTCTGTAAAAATGATGGGTTTCAGCCTCTCTTTGAGGCCATGCTTGCCGCTTAAGACAAAAAAGGAAGGGCGATGAGTCAGACTGAAGCGAACCTGGTTGAGATCCGTGGGATGAGTTTTTCCCGTGGCGATCGCCAGATTTTCGATAATATTTCCCTGACCGTACCTCGCGGCAAAATAACCGCGATCATGGGGCCATCGGGGATCGGCAAGACGACGCTATTAAAACTTATTGGCGGGCAGATAACCCCCGATAGCGGTGAGATCCTGTTTGATGGCGAAAACGTTCCGGCAATGTCACGCTCGAGGCTTTTTACCGTCCGCAAGCGCATGAGCATGTTGTTCCAGTCCGGCGCGTTGTTTACCGATCTCGACGTGTTTGAAAACGTTGCCTATCCGCTGCGCGAGCATCGTAATCTGCCTGAGCCTCTGCTGCACAGCACGGTGATGATGAAGCTGGAAGCGGTCGGGCTGCGTGGTGCGGCTAAACTGATGCCGTCTGAGTTGTCCGGCGGGATGGCACGGCGTGCCGCGCTGGCTCGTGCTATTGCCCTTGAGCCAGACTTGATCATGTTTGATGAGCCTTTTGTTGGCCAGGACCCAATAACGATGGGCGTACTGGTGAAGCTTATCTCTGAGCTGAATAGCTCGCTTGGGGTAACCTGCATTGTGGTATCCCACGACGTTCCCGAAGTATTAAGTATCGCGGATTACGCTTATATTGCTGCCGACCAGCACATTGTGGCGCACGGTAGCGCGGCTGAGCTGCGTGAAAATCACGACCCACGCGTTCGACAATTCCTCGACGGCATCGCTGACGGACCGGTGCCGTTCCGTTATCCGGCCGGGGATTATCAACAAGATTTGTTATCTGGAACGAGGAGCTAAGCGCTCATGCTGCTAAATGCACTGGCATCTTTCGGGCGACGTGGGGTAAAAACCTGCGCTTCGTTTGGGCGTGCCGGATTGATGTTATTCAACGCGCTGGTAGGGAAACCGGAGTTTCGCAAGCATGCGCCGCTGCTGATGCGTCAGCTTTACAACGTTGGCGTGTTGTCGATGCTGATAATCATGGTTTCCGGCCTGTTCATCGGCATGGTGCTGGGGCTGCAGGGCTATCTGGTGCTGACGACTTATAGCGCGGAGTCAAGCCTGGGTATGCTGGTTGCGCTCTCTTTGCTGCGCGAGCTGGGGCCAGTGGTTGCCGCGCTGTTGTTTGCCGGGCGTGCCGGGTCTGCATTAACCGCCGAAATTGGCCTGATGCGGGCGACCGAGCAGCTTTCCAGTATGGAAATGATGGCGGTCGATCCGCTGCGCCGCGTGGTTTCACCGCGCTTTTGGGCCGGTGTCATTTCTCTGCCGCTGTTAACGCTTATCTTTGTTGCCGTTGGCGTTTGGGGCGGCGCGCTGGTTGGCGTTAACTGGAAAGGTATTGACGCTGGTTTCTTCTGGTCGGCAATGCAGAATGCGGTTTCCTGGCGGCTTGATTTAGTGAACTGCGTGATTAAGAGCGTAGTTTTCGCCATTACCGTAACGTGGATTGCGTTATTCAACGGGTACGACGCGATTCCGACGTCCGCAGGGATCAGCCGGGCAACCACACGCACCGTTGTGCACGCTTCTCTGGCCGTCCTCGGCCTCGATTTTGTGCTGACAGCACTGATGTTTGGGAATTGAGTTCATGCAAACAAAGAAATTTGAAGTTTGGGTAGGTGCTTTTCTGCTGGTGGCGCTGGTAGCGATTATTTTCCTCTGCCTGAAAGTGGCTAACGTCACTTCCCTGCGCAGCGAACCGACTTATCGCGTCTATGCGACCTTTGACAATATCGGTGGCCTGAAAGTCAGCTCTCCGGTTCGCCTCGGCGGCGTAGTCATTGGCCGGGTTGATGATATCGCCCTCGACCCGAAAACTTATCTGCCGCGCGTAACGCTGGATATTGAGCAGCGCTACAACCAGATCCCCGATACCAGTTCGCTGGCTATTCGCACTTCTGGCCTGCTGGGTGAGCAGTACATCGCCCTGAACCTTGGCTTTGACGACCCGGAACTGGGATCATCTATGCTCAAAGACGGCGGTACTATCCAGGATACCAAGTCCGCGCTGGTGCTTGAAGACCTGATTGGCCAGTTCCTGTATAAGAGCGGCAACGGCGATAATAAGAATTCTGGCGATGCCGACCCGCATGCGGCGGGTCATACTGATGCTACGCCGCAGTCTGGCACCACGAATTAATCTAAGAGGAAACGAGTAATGTTTAAACGTCTTATGATGATTGCCATGTTGGTGATTGCGCCATTCGCTATGGCGGCAGACCAGAGTAATCCCTACAAATTAATGAACGAAGCGGCCCAGAAAACCTTCGATCGCCTGAAAACCGAGCAGCCTAAAATCCGCCAGAACCCGGACTATCTGCGTGATATCGTCGGCCAGGAGCTGCTGCCCTATGTGCAGGTGAAATACGCCGGTGCGCTGGTGCTGGGGCGCTACTACAAAGAGGCAACGCCCGCGCAGCGTGACGCTTATTTCAAAGCTTTTGAAGAGTATCTGAAGCAGGCTTATGGCCAGGCGCTGGCGATGTACCACGGGCAGACTTATCAGATTGCTCCGGAGCAGCCGCTGGGCAATGCCGATATTATCCCTATCCGCGTGACGATTATCGATCCAAACGGCCGCCCTCCGGTACGTCTTGACTTCCAGTGGCGTAAAAACACCCAGACCGGTAACTGGCAGGCCTACGACATGATCGCCGAAGGGATCAGCATGATCACCACGAAACAGAACGAGTGGAGCGATCTGCTGCGTACTAAAGGGATCGACGGCCTTACCGCTCAATTGCAGACTATTTCTAAACAGCCCATCACGCTGGACAGTAAAAAGTAATGGCAGAAGAACTCAGCTGGAAACAGGAAGGGGCGACCCTGCACCTGACGGGCGAGCTGGATGGCGAAACCGTTCAGTCGCTCTGGCAGGTGCGTGAGAAGGCGGTAGCTGGCGTAACGAGCTTTGAGCTTAGCGGCTTAACGCGCGTTGATACCGCAGGGCTTGCGCTGCTGATCCATCTGATTAATATCGCCGGGCGGAAAGGCGCGGAGGTTCGATTGCAGGGAGCCAGCGAGAATTTACGGACTCTTGCCCAGCTCTATAACCTGCCGGATAAACTGTTGCCGCACCTGGCCGGCTAATGTTTTCAGCACGTTACTATTAAAGCCCTCGAACTGTTAAGTTCCGGGGCTTTTTGCTTATTTCAGCGAGCGCCACTTTCCTCTAAGATGTGTGGCTTATTTCATTAACCGACGAATAGATAAAAAGCCCATGGAAAATCATGAAATTCAGACAGTGCTGATGAACGCACTGCCTCTCCAGGAAGTCCACGTCTCAGGCGATGGCAGCCACTTTCAGGTGATAGCGGTGGGTGAGTTGTTCGCCGAGTTAAGTCGCGTCAAAAAACAGCAAACGGTTTATGCGCCGCTGATGGAGTTTATCGCCGATAACCGTATGCATGCTGTTTCAATTAAGACCTACACTCCGGAAGAGTGGGCGCGCGATCGCAAGCTAAATGGTTTTTGAGCCATCGGCCCGGGCTGATGGTAACGGTTTGAATTTTAAAGAGAGCAGTTTTAATGGATAAATTTCGTGTGCAGGGGCCGACCCGCCTGAGCGGTGAAGTCACAATTTCCGGGGCTAAAAACGCCGCGCTGCCGATCCTCTTCGCAGCCCTGTTGGCGGAAGAGCCGGTTGAGATCCAGAACGTTCCAAAGCTGAAAGACATTGATACCACCATGAAGCTGCTGAGCCAGCTGGGGACCAAAGTTGAACGTAATGGCTCGGTGCATATCGACGCCAGCGGCGTCAATATCTTCTGCGCACCCTATGACCTGGTGAAAACCATGCGTGCTTCTATCTGGGCGCTGGGGCCGCTGGTTGCTCGTTTTGGACAGGGTCAGGTTTCTCTGCCGGGCGGCTGCGCTATCGGCGCACGTCCGGTTGACCTTCATATTACCGGCCTGGAGCAGCTGGGTGCCGAGATCAAGCTGGAAGAGGGTTACGTTAAGGCTTCTGTAAATGGCCGCCTTAAAGGGGCTCATATCGTGATGGATAAGGTGAGCGTTGGCGCTACCGTTACTATCATGAGCGCCGCGACGCTTGCCGAAGGCACCACGGTTATTGAAAATGCCGCACGTGAGCCGGAAATTGTTGATACAGCAAACTTCCTCAACACGCTGGGTGCTAAAATCACCGGCGCAGGTTCTGACCGTATTACCATCGAAGGCGTTGCTCGCCTCGGCGGCGGCGTGTACCGCGTACTGCCTGACCGTATTGAAACCGGGACCTTCCTGGTTGCTGCGGCTATTTCCGGCGGTAAGATCATTTGCCGTAATGCCCAGCCGGATACGCTGGATGCGGTGCTGGCAAAACTGCGCGAAGCCGGGGCTGATATTGAAACTGGTGAAGACTGGATAAGCCTCGATATGCACGGCCAGCGCCCGAAAGGCGTAACCGTTCGCACGGCTCCACACCCGGGCTTCCCGACGGATATGCAGGCGCAGTTCACCCTGCTTAACCTGGTAGCGGAAGGAACCGGCGTGATTACCGAAACCATCTTCGAAAACCGCTTCATGCATGTGCCTGAGCTGATTCGTATGGGCGCGCACGCGGAAATCGAAAGCAATACCGTTATCTGTCACGGCGTTGAAAAGCTCTCCGGAGCGCAGGTCATGGCCACCGATTTACGCGCTTCCGCAAGCCTGGTGCTCGCCGGCTGTATTGCCGAGGGGACTACGCTGGTTGACCGTATTTACCATATCGATCGCGGCTACGAGCGCATTGAAGACAAACTTCAGGCTCTGGGTGCCAACATTGAGCGCGTGAAGGGCAGCGAGTAATTCCTTTTGCCTGAAGCGTAGAAAACCGGGGCTTGCCCCGGTTTTTTTATGGCTGACGAATTCTACTGGCTCTATCGATAAACTCATGGGTAAACGGATCGTGATAACGCGAAGGCCAGATTACCTGCGGCTCAACGCCAAGTCCCTGAGCGATAATCAGCTCTCCTTTAGGCCAAGGACGGGACAGGGCATTGGCAAGCGTTGATGAGCTTAAACCTGCCTGACGAGACAGCGCGGCCAGCGAGGTTCCCTTTTTTCGTAGCCCGGCAATAATATCCGCCGGATGCCAGTCCACATATTTATTTTCCATAATCTCTCCCTGTAGATCTTATAAGTTCAGCTCTGAGCTGAACGATGGCAAGGCAAGGTTATATCATAAAAGTTTCCAAATGGTTCCAGTAACTATTGGAAATAACTAAATATGTGTTTAATCACACAAAAGGGAGGGATTTTAATGAGATATTTAGCGATAGATGGCGTTTTTTAGAAAGAAAAAATAATTTATTGGAGTTTTTTGGCGCGCCTGCCGACGCGCTCAGAAAGGCTAGCGATCGCGCTGAACTGACATGTGAGCCAGAGAGATAAGCGCTTCGCGATAAGGGCTGTCAGCAAGAACGGAAAGTGCGCTAATGGCCTTGTCCGCTTCTTCTTCAGCCCGCTGACGCGTCCATTCCAGCGAGCCACAGGAAGCCATTGCCTCCAGCACCGGCTGCAGAAGATGACGGCCGTTCCCCTGTTCAATTGCACCGCGAATCATCAGGGTCTGCTCCGGCGTACCGTTACGCATCGCGTGCAGCAGCGGCAGAGTAGGCTTACCCTCATTCAGGTCGTCACCTACGTTCTTACCCAGCGTCTCACCGTCCGCGCTGTAATCCAGCAGGTCGTCAATTAACTGGAAAGCCGTGCCCAGATAACGACCGTAATCCTGTAGGGCTTTCTCCTGAGCTTCCGTCGCACCGGCAAGAATACCTGAGCACTGAGCGGCAGCTTCGAACAGCCGTGCGGTTTTACTGTAGATGACCCGCATGTAGCTCTCTTCGGTGATATCAGGATCGTTACAGTTCATCAACTGAAGCACTTCGCCTTCAGCTATGACGTTAACGGCCTCAGACATCACTTCCAGAACCTTCAGCGAACCGAGACTGGTCATCATCTGGAAGGCGCGGGTATAAATAAAATCACCGACCAGCACGCTGGCAGCGTTGCCAAAGGCGGCATTTGCCGTGGCCTTACCGCGCCGCATGTCCGATTCGTCCACTACGTCGTCATGAAGCAGCGTAGCGGTATGTATGAATTCTATAAGGGCTGCAATCCTGACGTGCGCCTGGCCTTCATAGGCAAGCGCGCGTGCGGCGAGCACGGCAATCATAGGACGAATACGTTTACCACCACCGCTGACGATGTAGTAGCCCAGCTGGTTGATAAGCTGGACGTCCGAATTCAGTTGTTCCAGGATTGTCGCATTGACACCCGCCATATCTTGCGCGGTTAACTCATTAATTTTTTCTAAATTCATCGCAAAAGTCTGGCTTTCGTCCTGTTTATTCCATATCCATATGGCATAACGAGAGGGTTGAGGTTCGATACTGTAGTACAGATTGTACTGAAAAAACGAGGCAGATAAACGGTGTGTGTGCGGTTGCGTTTTTTTTCTACGCTAATTGACGAACGGGCTTGTCAAAGCCTCACGATTTGCGTAATATTCGCGCCCTATTGTGAATATTTATAGCGCTACCTGAAACCAACGTAAGGTATGTGCGGAAAGCGGAGTTTTATATGTACGCGGTTTTCCAAAGTGGTGGTAAACAACACCGAGTAAGCGAAGGTCAGACCGTTCGCCTGGAAAAGCTGGACATCGCAACTGGCGAATCTGTTGAGTTCGCTGAAGTTCTGATGATCGCTAACGGTGAAGAAGTCAAAATCGGCGTTCCTTTCGTTGATGGCGGCGTTATCAAGGCTGAAGTTGTTGCTCACGGTCGTGGCGAGAAAGTTAAAATCGTTAAGTTTCGTCGTCGTAAGCACTACCGTAAGCAAGCGGGCCACCGTCAGTGGTTCACTGATGTGAAAATTACTGGCATCAGCGCCTAAGACCTGAGGAGTAGATTAAATGGCACATAAAAAGGCTGGCGGCTCAACTCGTAACGGTCGCGATTCAGAAGCAAAACGCCTGGGCGTGAAACGCTTCGGCGGTGAAACTGTTCTGGCTGGTAGCATCATTGTTCGTCAACGTGGCACCAAATTCCACGCGGGTAACAATGTAGGTTGTGGTCGTGACCACACCCTGTTTGCTAAAGCAGACGGTAAAGTGAAATTCGAAGTTAAAGGCCCGAACAATCGTAAATACATCAGCATCGTTGCTGAGTAAGTTTTTCGGTCCGGTAACGGATGAAAGCCCCGCAACGTGTTGCGGGGCTTTTTACATTGTACGCCTGGTAAATGAATACAGGGACACGGAGCATGGGGCAGCAGGCGGGTATCGGCATTCTTTTGGCGCTGATTACGGCGATGTGCTGGGGCGCGTTGCCGATAGCAATGAAGCAGGTGCTCACGGTGATGGAGCCGCCAACGGTGGTGTTCTATCGCTTCCTGATGGCCGGTATCGGCCTGGGGTTGATCCTCGCCGTTCGCGGTAAGCTGCCGCCGCTGAAGTTATTTCGTAAGCCGCGCTGGCTTGGTCTGTTAGCGATTGCCACCGGCGGCCTGTTCGGTAACTTTCTGCTTTTCAGCTCCTCCCTGCAATACTTAAGCCCGACCGCTTCTCAGGTTATCGGCCAGCTCTCCCCGGTAGGGATGATGGTGGCAAGCGTGGTCGTGCTGAAGGAAAAAATGCGTGGCACCCAGATTATCGGTGCCAGCATGCTGCTGTGCGGGCTGGTCATGTTCTTCAATACCAGCCTGATAGAAATTTTTACCCGCCTGACGGATTACACCCTTGGGGTTATCTTCGGCGTTTTGGCGGCGACGGTTTGGGTCTGCTATGGCGTCGCGCAGAAGGTGTTATTACGCCGGCTGGCCTCGCAACAGATCCTCTTTTTGCTGTACACTTTATGTACGCTTGCGCTGTTGCCGCTGGCGAAAGTGAATGTCATCTTCCAGCTCAGTAGCTGGCAACTGGCATGCTTAATTTTTTGTGGTCTGAATACGCTTGTGGGATACGGTGCGCTCGCCGAAGCGATGGCGCGCTGGCAGGCAGCTCAGGTTAGCGCCATTATCACGTTAACCCCGCTGTTCACGCTGCTGTTCTCAGACCTGTTATCCCAAGCCTGGCCCGATTATTTCGCCATGCCGTTGCTTAACCTTGTGGGTTATATCGGTGCGTTAGTCGTAGTGGCCGGAGCAATGTATTCCGCTATAGGCCACCGTCTTTGGGGGCGCTGGCATAAAACCGAAGCTGCCAAACCATTGCAACGTTCGGGCGAATGATTTACGGAGAAGTAAGATGAAGTTTGTTGATGAAGCAACGATCCTGGTCGTGGCGGGTGATGGCGGTAACGGCTGCGTTAGCTTCCGTCGTGAGAAATATATCCCGAGGGGCGGCCCGGATGGTGGCGATGGCGGTGACGGCGGCGACGTATGGCTGGAAGCAGACGAGAACCTGAACACGCTTATCGATTACCGCTTTGAAAAAGCCTTCCGTGCTGAACGCGGCCAGAACGGCCAGAGCCGTGACTGTACCGGTAAACGTGGCCACGACGTCACCGTGAAGGTTCCGGTTGGTACTCGCGTTATCGATCAAGGTACCGGCGAAACCATGGGCGATATGACCCAGCACGGCCAGAGACTGATGGTCGCGAAGGGCGGCTGGCATGGCCTGGGCAACACCCGTTTTAAATCTTCTGTAAACCGTACGCCACGCCAGAAAACCATGGGTACGCCGGGTGAGAAGCGCGATCTGCAACTGGAGCTGATGCTGCTGGCGGACGTCGGCATGCTGGGGATGCCTAACGCAGGCAAATCTACCTTCATTCGTGCCGTTTCTGCTGCGAAGCCAAAAGTAGCGGACTATCCGTTTACTACCCTGGTGCCGAGCCTGGGCGTTGTGCGCATGGACAACGAAAAGAGCTTCGTCGTTGCCGATATTCCGGGGCTGATTGAAGGCGCTGCCGACGGTGCAGGCCTGGGTATTCGCTTCCTGAAGCACCTTGAACGCTGCCGCGTACTGCTGCATCTCATTGATATCGAGCCAATCGATGGTTCCGATCCGGTTGAGAACGCCCGCATCATCGTCGGTGAACTGGAGAAGTACAGCGAAAGCCTGGCCTCCAAGCCGCGCTGGCTGGTCTTTAACAAGATCGACCTGATGGATAAAGCTCAGGCCGAAGAAAAGGCGAAGGCGATTGCCGAGGCGCTGGGCTGGGAAGATAAATATTATCTGATCTCCGCCGCCAGCCAGATGGGCGTTAAGGATCTGTGCTGGGACGTGATGACCTTTATCGTTGAGAACCCGATCACGGCCAGCGATGTGGCTAAGCAGACCGAGAAAGTCGAGTTTATGTGGGACGATTACCATCGTCAGCAGCTCGATGAAATGGAGTCCGAAGCCGAAGAGGATTGGGATGACGACTGGGATGATGAAGACGACGAAGGCGTGGAAATCATCTATCAGAAATAAGCATCAAAATCTTAAGGGGCCGGAATATCCGGCCCTTTTTTATTGGATGCTGGCGGGCAACCAGCAACTGGCTATCAGCCCGCCTTCAGGTCGGTTATCCAGCGCCAGGCGGCCATGGTGCAGCTGTACAATACGCAGTACGATGTTAAGGCCCATACCGCTTCCGCCATAGCGTCTGTCCATACGCTGGAAAGGTTCGGTGATACGCTGACGATGTTCTTCGTCGATACCGGGGCCACAGTCTGCAACGGCCAGCGCCGTTCCACTCTCCCTTTGTTCCAATAGAATGCCGATCGTGCCGCCTTCCGGGCTATAGCGTGAGGCGTTTTCCAGCAGATTACGCAGCATTAAACGTAGCAGTACTGCGTCGCCCTCCACCGTCAGGTTTGAGTCCGCTGGCCAGACGAATGTTTGCCCGCGCGGGGCAGCCAGCTCTTCCATCTCCATCTTCAGCGGAGCGATGATATCGCGGGTCCAGGCCAGCGTGTTGTAGTGCCCGCTTGCCAGCGCCTGCCCGGCTCGCGACAGCATCAGAAGCTGCTCGATGGTGTGCATCAGCAAATCAATACGCTCAAGCAGCATGGGCGCCTGTTCCACCCCCTTGTTCGCCATTAATTCCAGATGCAGCCTGAGGCCCGCCAGCGGCGTTCTCAGCTCGTGTGCGGCATCGGCGGTGAACAGGCGTTCCTGCTGAATGGTATGGTCAAGGCGGCCAAGAAGCTGGTTCAACGAGTTGGTGACTGCGACCATCTCGTCCATGTCAGAAAACATCGGCAGCGGGGAGAGATTGTCCGCCGAGCGGTTGGCCAGGCTTGAACGTAGCTGGCTGAGCGGGCGGGTTATCCAGGTGATGGCCCAGAAGGAGAAAAACAGCGTAAAGGCAACCATCACCAGCGAAGGGACCAGCAGGGAAGCAATTGCCTCGCGGATCTCTTTTTCCACATGCTGGTTTCTGGCTCTGGCAGACAGCGTTTCGTTAACCAAAAAGCCAATCTGCTCGCGGCTTTCATGCCACAGCCATACCACGCTAACCAGCTGGAAGAATAAGAGGATCAGCGCCAGCAGGATCATCAAACGCCGACGCATGCTGTTCATGAGCGGCTTTCCAGGCGGTAGCCAACGCCGCGCACCGTTTTTATCCGGTCTTTGCCCAGTTTGCGGCGCAGGTTATGAATATGTACTTCGAGCGTATTGGAGCCGGGATCGTCCTGCCAGCTATAGATATCCTGCTGGAGCGTTTCGCGGTGGACGGTCTGGCCGATACGCATCATTAATCTGGTGAGCAGGGCAAACTCTTTAGGCGTGATTTCGACCGGCGTACTGGCCAGCAGGACCTGCTGAGTTTGCAGGTTGAGCGTCAGGTCATCTTGTTGCAGCAGATTATCGCTATGGCCCTGATAACGGCGGATCAGGGCGCGAGCGCGTGCCTGAAGCTCGGCGAGAGCGAAGGGTTTTACAAGATAATCGTCGGCACCGGAGTCCAGGCCGTTAACACGGTCTTCCAGCGCGTCGCGAGCCGTCAGGATCAGCACCGGATTTTTAACCCCACGGCGACGCCACTGGCTTAATAGCGTCGCCCCGTCTTTATCCGGCAGGCCTAAATCGAGGATTATCAGGCTGTACTCGCCGCTTTGCAGCAGAGCATCCGCCTGCGCGGCCGTAGCGGCGCAGTCCAGAGCATAACCTTCACCGCCTAATGCCAGCGCCAGACCTTCCTGTAACAGTAAATCGTCTTCAACAATAAGCAGTTTCATGGTTAGTTATTCTGGTAGATGTCCTTGTAGAGGCGGCTTTCAAAACGCACCAATGGGATCCGGCGATTGCGCTGATCGGCTGGCTCAACAGCGTAGCCTGACAGATATTGCACGAAGGCCATACGCTGCCCGCTGGCGGTGGTAATAAAGCCAGCCAGGTTATAAACGCCCTGCAGCGAACCCGTTTTCGCCGAAACTTTTCCGTCAACGCCCGCCTGATGCAGGCCCGCACGATATTGCAGCGATCCGTCGTATCCGGCGAGCGGCAGCATAGAGATAAAGTTTAGCTGATTATCGTTTTGGGCGATGTATTGCAGGACCTGCATCATGGTTGCCGGAGAAATAAGGTTGTGGCGCGAGAGGCCTGAGCCATCCACGACAATGCTGTTGCCCAAATCCACGCCCGCCTTTTGACGCAGGATCTGGCGTACGGCATCGGAGCCTGCTCGCCAGGTGCCCGGTACGCCAAGCCGGTTATGGCCGATGGTACGGAACACGGTATCGGCAATCATGTTATCGGATTTCTTAAGCATGATTTTTAGCAGGTCGTGCAGCGGGGCTGACTGTTTGCTGGCGATAACCGTTCCCGGCGTGTTGGGCTGGGTCTGGCGTAAAAGCGTGCCGCTATAGCTAATTCCTGCCTGCTTCAACTCATCTTTAATAATAGCTCCGGCATAGCTCGCCCCGTCCTGAATGGCAAAGGCCAGCGGCAACGGATCGGCTCGCTGAGTCAGGCAGCCGGTGAGGGTATAGCGGTTCAGATCGCCGGGAACCACATCCAGCTCGCAGTATTGGGCATCAGGGGAACCTTTTGCCAGCGTTCTGACCTGGCTGAACATTACAACCGGATAGTAAGAGGCGATACGAATAAAGGCCAAATCGTCGGCTTTCGGGGCGCTGTAGAGCGAAATCGAGAAGCAGTTACGGTCAACGATAGCCGCGGCAGGTGGGGCGCTGAAGCACTGGGTCAGGTCGTTCCACGGCCAGCCTGGCGCTTTGTCGTGGCTGGCAAAGACCGAGGTGTCGACCAGCACATTGCCTTTAATTTGCTGTACGCCAGCTTTCTTGAGTTCGGCGACCATATTACGAATATCCTGACGCTTAAGCGTAGGATCGCCGCCAAATCGGGCAATAAGATCGCCTTCCAGCACGCCGTTATCAACCTGCGCGCGGCTTTCCAGCGTAGTGGTAAAACGGAAGTCCGGCCCCAGCTGTAACAGCGCTGCAAGGGCGGTAATGACCTTTTGGGTACTCGCCGGGAGAGCCATCTGCTGGCTGTGGTAATCAATAAATGGGCTGCTGGCCCCAACTTTTTGCACCATCAGCGCGAGGTTCGCCCCGTCAGGCAACTGGGAGGTATACTCTTCTACATTCGCAGCCTGAGCATTAATGGCTACAGCAGCGGTCAACCCAATGACAAATCTCAAAAATCGCATAATCTCGCGGTAACGGCCTGGAAACGTGACCGTCATACTACGGTGCATCGCGGTGCAAAGTAAACGATGACCCTTACGGAACTCCAGGGTAAAATGTCGGTCAATTTGAAAACTGTTACTGACCTGGGGCTATGATTCCGGGTCGGTTTTCTTTTATTTGTTGCCGGGGTGCATTGCGTCGCTCCGGCTATGCTCTTAAGCCAGCGTGGCCCATTTACCGCGCTGCACAGGACTGATTTTAAGAGGTATAACAAATGCAACCTATTCCGATGACCTTACGTGGCGCTGAAAAATTACGCGAAGAGCTGGATTTCCTGAAGTCCGTTCGCCGCCCACAAATCATTGCCGCCATCGCCGATGCTCGTGAACATGGCGATCTTAAAGAAAATGCTGAATACCATGCTGCGCGTGAGCAGCAGGGTTTTTGTGAAGGTCGCATTCAGGATATCGAAGCCAAGCTGTCTAATGCGCAGGTGATCGATGTCACAAAAATGCCTAACAACGGACGTGTGATTTTTGGTACTACCGTAACGGTATTGAACCTGGATAACGACGAAGAGCTTACTTATCGCATTGTTGGCGATGATGAGGCTGATTTTAAACAAAATCTGATTTCTGTGAATTCGCCAATTGCTCGCGGTCTGGTGGGTAAAGAATGCGATGATGTTGTCGTTATTCGTACGCCGGGCGGCGATGTAGAATTCGAAATCCTGAAAGTAGAATATTTGTAATTTTTACTACGCTGACTCAAGGGTTGGCGTATTGTAAAGAAAAGAAAAAGGCCGCATAGCGGCCTTTTATCAACGAACAGGGCGTGGCATTTTGCACACCACTGCTTACTTCGGCAGAGAGATCTTACGCTCTTTAGAAGGGCGGTAGAGCACCAGCGTTTTACCGATGACCTGTACGTTACAGGCGCCGGTTTCCCGCACGATGGCATCCACAATTAAGGTTTTGGTTTCGCGATCTTCCGTTGCGATCTTCACCTTGATTAACTCATGGTGCTCAAGCGCTTGTTCAATCTCGGCCAGTACCCCTTCGGTCAAACCATTGTTGCCAAGCATAACTACCGGCTTGAGCGGATGAGCAAGACCTTTCAGGTGCTGTTTTTGTTTAGTACTCAGATTCATCGTATTTTTTGCTTACGTTGGGATTGAAAACGGTTCATTCTACCGCCATCTCCAGTGTATCGCCAAATCGGCTGTGCTGATTGTTAGTTAGCCTGCTATTCACGATGAACAAAGTTGGAAATTGAGATGACAGGTAAAAAGCGTTCTGCCAGCTCCAGCCGCTGGCTGCAGGAACACTTTAGCGATAAATATGTTCTACAGGCACAGAAAAAGGGGTTGCGGTCCCGTGCCTGGTTTAAACTTGATGAAATACAGCAAAGTGACAAACTTTTTAAGCCAGGAATGACTATTGTTGATCTTGGTGCTGCACCCGGCGGGTGGTCACAGTATGTCGTGACCCAAATCGGGAATCAGGGGCGAATCATCGCTTGCGATCTTTTACCAATGGATCCTATCGTTGGTGTGGACTTCCTTCAGGGCGATTTTCGTGATGAATTAGTCGTCAAGGCCCTGCTGGAACGTGTTGGTGACAGTAAAGTTCAGGTTGTCATGTCAGATATGGCACCAAACATGAGCGGGACACCGGCAGTCGATATTCCGCGCGCTATGTATCTGGTGGAACTGGCACTTGAAATGTGCCGGGACGTGCTGGCGCCGGGCGGTAGTTTTGTAGTGAAAGTGTTTCAGGGCGAAGGCTTCGATGAATACCTGCGGGAAATTCGCTCCCTGTTTACGACGGTTAAAGTTCGTAAGCCGGACTCTTCTCGTGCCCGCTCACGTGAAGTGTACATTGTAGCGACCGGGCGCAAACTATAGTACCCTGACGCTGTTTGTTAACACAGTTGTAATATGAGGTTAATCCCTTGAGTGACATGGCGAAAAACCTAATACTCTGGCTGGTCATTGCCGTTGTGCTGATGTCAGTATTCCAGAGCTTTGGGCCCAGCGAGTCAAATGGCCGTAGGGTGGACTACTCCACTTTCCTGTCTGAAGTTAATCAGGACCAGGTTCGCGAAGCGCGCATCAACGGACGTGAAATCAACGTTACCAAGAAAGATAGTAACCGATACACGACTTACATCCCCGTTAATGATCCCAAGCTGCTTGATAGTCTGATTACCAAGAATGTGAAAGTTGTGGGTGAACCGCCTGAAGAGCCGAGCCTGCTGGCTTCTATCTTCATTTCCTGGTTCCCAATGCTGCTGCTGATTGGGGTCTGGATCTTCTTTATGCGCCAAATGCAGGGCGGCGGTGGCAAAGGTGCCATGTCGTTCGGTAAGAGCAAGGCGCGCATGCTAACGGAAGACCAAATCAAAACCACCTTTGCTGACGTTGCCGGTTGCGACGAAGCGAAAGAAGAGGTGGCCGAGCTGGTTGAATACCTGCGTGAGCCGAGCCGTTTCCAGAAACTTGGCGGTAAAATCCCGAAAGGCGTGCTGATGGTTGGCCCTCCGGGTACCGGTAAAACGCTGCTGGCTAAGGCTATAGCCGGTGAAGCTAAGGTTCCGTTCTTCACTATCTCTGGTTCTGACTTCGTGGAAATGTTCGTCGGCGTAGGCGCATCCCGCGTACGTGACATGTTCGAACAGGCCAAGAAGGCTGCGCCTTGTATTATCTTTATCGATGAAATCGATGCCGTTGGCCGTCAACGTGGTGCCGGTTTGGGCGGTGGTCACGATGAACGTGAGCAAACCCTGAACCAGATGCTGGTTGAGATGGATGGCTTTGAAGGCAACGAAGGTATCATCGTTATTGCTGCGACTAACCGTCCGGACGTACTTGACCCGGCACTGCTGCGTCCAGGCCGTTTCGACCGCCAGGTCGTGGTTGGGCTGCCTGATGTTCGCGGTCGTGAGCAGATCCTGAAAGTTCATATGCGTCGCGTTCCTTTAGCGCCGGATATCGATGCTGCAATCATTGCTCGTGGTACACCTGGCTTCTCAGGCGCCGATTTGGCTAACCTGGTGAACGAAGCCGCGCTGTTTGCCGCTCGTGGCAACAAGCGTGTGGTCTCGATGGTTGAGTTCGAGAAAGCGAAAGACAAAATCATGATGGGTGCGGAACGTCGCTCCATGGTGATGACGGAAGCGCAGAAAGAATCCACCGCTTATCACGAAGCGGGCCACGCGATTATTGGTCGCCTGGTGCCGGAGCATGATCCCGTACATAAAGTGACCATTATCCCTCGCGGTCGTGCGCTGGGTGTGACCTTCTTCCTGCCTGAAGGCGACGCAATCAGCGCCAGCCGTCAGAAACTGGAAAGCCAGATCTCCACGCTGTACGGTGGCCGTCTGGCAGAAGAAATTATCTACGGCGCAGAGCATGTTTCTACCGGCGCGTCGAACGATATTAAAGTCGCTACTAACCTGGCGCGTAACATGGTGACCCAGTGGGGCTTCTCCGACAAACTTGGTCCGCTGCTGTATGCGGAAGAAGAGGGCGAAGTATTCCTGGGCCGTTCAGTTGCAAAAGCGAAGCACATGTCCGATGAAACCGCGCGTATCATCGACCAGGAAGTGAAGTTACTGATTGAACGTAACTACGCCCGTGCTCGCCAGTTGCTGAATGAGAACATGGATATTCTTCACACCATGAAAGACGCGTTGATGAAGTATGAAACCATCGATGCTCCGCAGATTGACGATCTGATGGCTCGCCGCGAAGTGCGTCCGCCAGCAGGTTGGGAAGAGGCGAGCAAAGGCAGCAATAATTCTGACAACAACGGCACCCCGAATGCGCCACGTCCGGTTGATGAACCGCGTACGCCAAACCCGGGCAATACCATGTCAGAGCAGTTGGGCGACAAATAAGACGCTCACGCCAGATGTTTTTGCAGTAATCTATAAACCCCGGGCCAGCCCCGGGGTTTTTGTTTTTGTAGATCCTCAGACAAACCAGGGAAATCTCGATGAAACTCACCGCTCAGGGCACCACGCTCGATCTCTCCCACCCTCACGTAATGGGCATTTTGAATGTCACGCCGGACTCTTTTTCCGACGGCGGGCAGCACAACTCATTGATTGAGGCGCTTAAGCACGCTAACGCGATGATTAATGCCGGGGCGACGATTATCGACGTAGGCGGTGAGTCTACGCGGCCCGGAGCCGCAGAGGTGAGTACCGATGAAGAGCTTTCTCGGGTTATCCCGGTGGTGGAGGCGCTGGCTCAGCGCTTCGAGGTCTGGGTTTC
Source organism: Cedecea davisae DSM 4568 (assembly GCF_000412335.2). Taxonomy (GTDB): domain Bacteria; phylum Pseudomonadota; class Gammaproteobacteria; order Enterobacterales; family Enterobacteriaceae; genus Cedecea; species Cedecea davisae. Next base: position 4,157,380 of record NZ_KE161030.1, on the reverse strand, counting down.
GGTCGATACCTCAAAAGCAGAGGTTATCCGTGAGTCTGCAAGGGTTGGCGCGCATCTGATTAATGATATTCGTTCCTTGCAGGAGCCGGGCGCCCTGGCGGCAGCGGCCGAAACGGGGCTGCCGGTTTGCCTGATGCATATGCAGGGCGAGCCGAAAACCATGCAGCAGGCTCCTCAGTATGAGGATGTTTTTGCCGATGTGGATCGCTTCTTTATTGAACATATTGCTCGCTGCGAAGCGGCCGGTATCGCAAAAGATAAATTGTTGCTCGACCCGGGCTTTGGTTTCGGTAAAAATCTCACCCACAATTATCAGCTGCTCGCCCGACTTGCTGAGTTCCACCGCTACGGTATGCCGCTGCTGGTGGGGATGTCTCGTAAATCCATGGTCGGGCAGTTATTGAATGTTGGCCCCGATCAGCGGCTAAGCGGTAGTCTGGCCTGCGCGGTGATTGCCGCGATGCAGGGGGCACATATTCTCCGCGTGCACGATGTGAAAGAGACCGTAGAAGCCATGCGCGTGGTAGAAGCCACGCTTTCAGCGAAGGAAAACAAACGCTATGAGTAACCGTAAATATTTTGGCACCGATGGCATTCGCGGCCGCGTAGGCGATGCGCCTATTACTCCTGATTTCGTTTTAAAGCTGGGCTGGGCCGCCGGTAAAGTTCTCGCCCGCCACGGTTCGCGTAAAATTATCATCGGTAAAGATACCCGCATTTCTGGCTACATGCTGGAGTCGGCGCTCGAGGCTGGTCTTGCCGCCGCTGGGCTGTCCGCCTCTTTCACCGGGCCGATGCCAACGCCTGCGGTTGCCTATCTGACCCGCACTTTCCGCGCTGAGGCGGGGATCGTTATTTCCGCATCCCACAACCCGTTCTACGATAACGGCATCAAATTCTTCTCCATCGACGGTACCAAGCTGCCGGATGAAGTTGAAGAAGCCATTGAAGCGGAAATGGAAAAAGAAATCACCTGCGTGGACTCCGCTCAGCTCGGTAAGGCCAGCCGTATTGTTGATGCGGCAGGGCGCTATATCGAGTTTTGCAAAGGAACCTTCCCGAATGAATTAAGCCTCAACGGCCTGAAAATCGTTGTGGATTGCGCCAACGGTGCGACCTACCACATCGCGCCGAACGTGCTGCGTGAACTGGGCGCCAAAGTGATCGCCATTGGCTGCGAACCTGATGGCGTAAACATCAACGAAAAATGCGGTGCGACAGATGTACGCATGTTGCAGGAACGCGTTCTGGCGGAAAAAGCCGATCTTGGTATCGCTTTTGATGGCGACGGTGACCGCGTCATCATGGTCGATAACCTCGGTCATAAAGTTGATGGTGACCAAATTCTCTATATCATTGCTCGCGAAGGGCTGCGCCAGGGCCAGTTGCGCGGTGGTGCCGTCGGCACGCTGATGAGCAATATGGGGCTGGAAGTTGCGCTTAAACAGCTGGGGATTCCTTTTGTTCGCGCTAAAGTGGGCGACCGCTACGTGCTGGAAAAATTGCAGGAAAAAGGCTGGCGTATAGGCGCAGAAAACTCCGGCCACGTTATTTTGCTGGATCAAACGACTACCGGAGACGGTATTGTCGCAGGTCTGCAGGTACTCACGGCGATGGTTCGCAACCATATGAGCCTGCATGACCTGTGCAGCGGCATGAAGTTGTTCCCTCAAATCCTGGTTAATGTGCGCTTCACTGCGGGAAGCGGCGATCCGCTGGAAAATGAAACCGTTAAGAAAGTCACGGCTGAGGTTGAGGCTGCGTTAGGCAATCGTGGCCGTGTCCTGCTGCGTAAATCCGGCACCGAACCGCTTATTCGCGTCATGGTTGAAGGTGAAGATGAAGCGCAGGTAACGGAATTTGCTAACCGTATTGCCGATGCGGTGAAGGCTGTTTAAGACTTCTTTCTTCGTAAACTGATTGAAAAGGCGGCAAATACCGCCTTTAAATCCCGTAGATGCTGATTGTTTGCTGTTTTTTTCCGCAGTCAGTGCAATGTTAATAAATTGCCCTTGCGCACCAGTCTGGCTTTGGTTAGTATTCTCACCCGCTTCAGTGGGTAATGACAAACGTGCCCGCTTAACTGGTTTGAAGCAATTGGCGTGCGGTAACCCCGCAAGGAACAGGTTGATTATGTACGAAGCTCTTTTAGTTGTTTTCCTTATTGTAGCCTTAGGCCTTGTAGGTCTCATCATGCTGCAACAAGGTAAAGGCGCTGATATGGGAGCCTCCTTCGGAGCAGGCGCTTCCGCTACGTTATTCGGTTCAAGTGGTTCTGGTAACTTCATGACCCGTATGACCGGTGTGCTGGCGACGTTGTTCTTTATCCTGAGCCTGGTTCTGGGTAACCTCAGCACCAATAAAACCAGTAAAGGAAGTGAGTGGGAAAATTTAAGTCAGCCGGTTAAATCCGAGCAGACTGCGCCAGCGGCACCTACCAAGCCGAGCAGCGATATCCCGCAGTAAGTTTGTCAGCTTCAATACGGTAATATGCAAGTTGCCGTGTTTTAAGAGTGCCGAGGTGGTGGAATTGGTAGACACGCTACCTTGAGGTGGTAGTGCCCGATTGGGCTTACGGGTTCAAGTCCCGTCCTCGGTACCAAATCCCAGCAATTCTTGCATTTAATGCATTACTGGCGTAATATTTGCCACGTTTTCGGACGCGGGGTGGAGCAGCCTGGTAGCTCGTCGGGCTCATAACCCGAAGGTCGTCGGTTCAAATCCGGCCCCCGCAACCACTTTCCCTGAGAGTTGTTTTTCAAATATACTGTGAACACCAGTCGGTGCCTTCGCGAAGAATTTAGAAAAAAATTCTCCTGGACGGTGTCCGGGCCGCAGTTGCGGCATACAGGGTTCAGTTATATAAAGCCCCGATTTATCGGGGTTTTTTGTTATCTGACTTCAGAATAACTGGGCTATATGCCCTTTTTTTATGTCTTGGGGGTGGGCTTGTCCACATTAGAGCAAAAATTAACAGAGATGATTTCAGCACCGGTCGAAGCACTGGGCTATGAACTTGTCGGCATCGAATTCATTCGGGGTCGCCAATCTACGCTGCGCATCTATATTGATAGTGAAGATGGCATTAATGTTGATGATTGTGCTGATGTCAGTCACCAGGTAAGTGCAGTCCTGGATGTCGAAGACCCTATCACCGTGGCGTATAACCTGGAAGTGTCCTCACCTGGCCTCGATCGCCCAATGTTCACCGCAGAACACTACGTTCGCTTTAACGGCGAAGAAGTGAGCATTGTATTGCGTATGGCTGTGCAAAACCGTCGCAAATGGCAGGGTATTATTAAAGCTGTAGACGGTGAGATGATCACAGTTACGGTCGAAGGAAAAGACGAAGTGTTCGCGCTGAGCAACATCCAGAAAGCGAACCTGGTACCCCACTTTTAATAGTTTGGATTGAGGTGAAAACCCAGGATGAACAAAGAAATTTTGGCTGTTGTCGAAGCAGTTTCCAACGAAAAATCGCTGCCGCGCGAGAAAATTTTCGAGGCGCTGGAAAGTGCACTGGCAACGGCGACTAAGAAAAAATACGAGCAAGAGATTGACGTCCGCGTAGAAATTGACCGTAAAAGCGGTGATTTCGATACTTTCCGTCGTTGGGTTATTGTCGAAGAAGTGACCCAGCCTACGCGTGAAATTACGCTCGAAGCTGCCCAGTTCGAAGACCCGGCGTTTACCGTCGGTGAATATGTTGAAGACCAGATTGAATCTGTCACCTTTGACCGTATCACTACCCAGACCGCTAAGCAGGTTATCGTGCAGAAAGTGCGCGAAGCCGAGCGCGCGATGGTTGTCGATCAGTTCCGTGAGCACGAAGGTGAGATAATCACCGGCGTAGTGAAGAAAGTTAACCGCGACAATATCTCTCTCGACCTCGGCAGCAATGCTGAAGCCGTAATCCTGCGCGAAGACATGCTTCCGCGTGAGAACTTCCGTCCGGGCGACCGTATTCGTGGCGTTCTTTATGCCGTGCGTCCTGAAGCTCGCGGCGCGCAGCTGTTTGTTAGCCGTTCCAAACCGGAAATGCTGATCGAACTGTTCCGCATCGAAGTGCCGGAAATCGGCGAAGAAGTTATCGAAATTAAAGCCGCTGCACGCGATCCTGGCTCCCGAGCCAAAATCGCCGTTAAAACCAACGACAAACGCATCGATCCGGTCGGCGCCTGCGTAGGTATGCGTGGTGCGCGTGTTCAGGCGGTTTCTACTGAGTTAGGCGGTGAGCGTATTGATATCGTGCTGTGGGACGATAATCCTGCGCAGTTTGTTATCAACGCAATGGCACCAGCCGACGTAGCATCCATCGTTGTCGATGAAGACAAACATACGATGGATATCGCGGTAGAGGCAGGCAATCTGGCGCAGGCCATCGGCCGTAACGGTCAGAACGTTCGCCTGGCATCACAGCTGAGCGGCTGGGAGCTCAACGTTATGACCGTTGACGACCTGCAGGCTAAACATCAGGCTGAAGCGCACGCGGCTATTGATACCTTTACCAAGTACCTCGATATTGACGAGGATTTCGCCACCGTGTTGGTCGAAGAAGGCTTCTCCACGCTCGAAGAACTGGCCTATGTGCCAATGAAAGAGCTGCTGGAAGTCGACGGCCTTGATGAAGACACCGTGGAAGCATTACGCGATCGCGCTAAAAACGCGCTCACCACACTGGCTCTGGCCCAGGAAGAGAGCCTCGGCGATAAGAAACCTACCGAGGATCTGCTGAGTCTCGAAGGTCTGGATCGCCAGATGGCCTTTAAACTGGCCGCGCGTGGTGTTAGCTCGCTGGAAGACCTTGCTGAGCAAGGTGTTGACGACCTGTCAGATATCGAAGGCTTAACGGACGAGAAAGCCGGCGAACTGATTATGGCAGCGCGCAATATTTGCTGGTTTGGCGGCGAAGCGTAATAAACTGTAGCAGGAAGGAACAGCATGACAGATGTAACCGTAAAAGCGCTGGCCGCAGAGATTCAGACCTCCGTGGACCGCCTGGTACAGCAATTTGCTGATGCAGGGATCCCGAAGTCTGCTGATGATTCTGTTTCGGCGCAAGAGAAGCAAACTCTGCTGGCCCACCTGAACCGTGAACATGGCTCAGGCCCAGACAAGTTGACTTTACAGCGCAAAACGCGCAGTACTTTAAACATTCCAGGTACCGGTGGGAAAAGTAAATCGGTACAAATCGAAGTCCGCAAGAAGCGCACCTTTGTAAAACGTGATCCGCAAGAGGCCGAGCGCCTTGCAGTGGAAGAACAGGCGCAGCGTGAAGCGGAAGAGCAAGCCCGTCGTGAGGCAGAGGAAGCTGCCAAACGTGAGGCACAAGAAAAAGCTAAGCGTGATGCTGAAGAACAAGCTAAGCGCGAAGCCGCTGATAAAGCGAAACGTGAAGCTGCGGAAAAAGACAAAGTGAGCAATCAACCAACTGACGAAATGACGAAAGCCGCCCATGCCGAGAAAGCTCGCCGTGAAGCGGAAGCTGCCGAACTGAAGCGTAAAGCTGAAGAAGAAGCCCGTCGCAAACTTGAAGAAGACGCCCGTCGTGTGGCAGAAGAGGCCCGTAAAATGGCTGAAGCCAACGCTGGTGTTTGGGAAGAGCAGGAAAAAGAGAAAGTGGAAGACGATAAGTCCGATTACCACGTAACCACTTCTCAGCACGCTCGCCAGGCTGAAGACGAAAACGACCGTGAAGTAGAAGGCGGCCGCGGCCGTGGTCGTACTGCTGCAAAAGCACCTCGTCAGAAAAAAGCCGGCGGTAAGCACGGCGAGTCTAAAGCCGATCGTGAAGAGGCTCGTGCAGCCGTTCGCGGTGGCAAAGGCAAGCGTAAGCCAAGCTCTCTGCAACAGGGCTTCACCAAGCCTGTTCAGGCGGTTAACCGTGACGTCGTAATCGGCGAAACCGTAACCGTAGCCGAACTGGCTAACAAAATGGCTGTTAAAGGCTCTCAGGTCATCAAAGCGATGATGAAACTGGGCGCAATGGCGACCATCAACCAGGTTATCGATCAGGAAACAGCTCAGCTGGTTGCTGAAGAGATGGGCCACAAAGTTATCCTGCGTCGTGAAAACGAGCTGGAAGAAGCGGTAATGAGCGACCGTGATACCGGTGCAGCGACCGAAACTCGCGCCCCGGTTGTGACCATCATGGGTCACGTTGACCACGGTAAAACGTCTCTGCTCGACTATATTCGTTCTACTAAAGTGGCCTCCGGCGAAGCGGGTGGTATTACCCAGCATATCGGTGCTTACCACGTAGAAACCGACAACGGCATGGTTACCTTCCTGGATACCCCGGGACACGCAGCGTTTACCTCTATGCGTGCTCGTGGTGCTCAGGCAACGGATATCGTTGTTCTGGTTGTTGCTGCCGACGATGGCGTGATGCCGCAGACTATCGAAGCTATCCAGCACGCAAAAGCGGCGCAGGTGCCGGTTGTTGTTGCGGTTAACAAAATCGATAAGCCAGAAGCCGATCCAGATCGCGTTAAGCAAGAACTGTCCCAGCACGGCATCATGCCGGAAGAGTGGGGCGGCGAGAGCCAGTTCATCCACGTATCTGCAAAAGCCGGTACCGGTATCGACGAGCTGCTGGACGCAATCCTGCTGCAGGCCGAAGTTCTGGAACTGAAAGCCGTGCGTAAAGGTATGGCAAGCGGCGTAGTTATCGAATCCTTCCTGGATAAAGGTCGTGGTCCGGTTGCTACCGTTCTGGTACGTGAAGGTACGCTGAACAAAGGCGATATCGTACTGTGTGGCTTCGAATACGGCCGCGTGCGTGCGATGCGTGACGAACTGGGTCGTGAAGTGACCGAAGCGGGCCCATCTATTCCGGTCGAGATCCTCGGTCTGTCCGGCGTTCCGGCTGCGGGTGACGAAGTTACCGTTGTTCGTGACGAGAAGAAAGCCCGTGAAGTTGCTCTGTACCGTCAGGGTAAATTCCGCGAAGTTAAACTGGCTCGCCAGCAGAAATCCAAACTGGAAAACATGTTCGCCAACATGACCGAAGGCGAAGTGTCCGAAGTGAACATCGTGCTGAAAGCAGACGTTCAGGGTTCTGTGGAAGCTATCAGCGACTCCCTGCTGAAACTGTCTACTGATGAAGTTAAAGTTAAAATCATCGGTTCTGGCGTGGGCGGGATCACTGAAACCGACGCGACTCTGGCAGCGGCATCCAACGCAATTCTGGTTGGCTTCAACGTTCGTGCCGACGCTTCTGCTCGCCGCGTAATCGAAGCTGAAAGCTTGGATCTGCGTTACTACTCCGTCATCTATAACCTGATTGACGAAGTTAAAGCTGCGATGAGCGGCATGCTGTCACCAGAACTGAAACAGCAGATCCTCGGTCTGGCCGAAGTACGTGATGTGTTTAAATCACCTAAATTTGGCGCGATCGCTGGCTGTATGGTTACCGAAGGTGTGGTTAAACGTCATAACCCAATCCGCGTACTGCGTGACAACGTGGTTATCTATGAAGGCGAGCTGGAATCTCTGCGCCGCTTCAAAGATGACGCCAGCGAAGTCCGTAACGGCATGGAATGTGGTATCGGCGTTAAGAACTACAACGACGTGCGCGTGGGCGATATGATCGAAGTCTTCGAAATTATCGAGATCAAGCGTACCATCTCCTGATAGCCGTACCGCATCTACTATTTCAGGGGGGCCAAGTGCCCCCCGTTTTGTCTGGAGAAATTATTATGGCGAAAGAATTTGGTCGCCCACAGCGCGTTTCTCAGGAACTGCAAAAAGAAATTGCCATTATCCTGCAGCGTGAAATCAAAGATCCGCGTCTGGGCATGATGACCACCGTTTCCGGTGTTGAAGTCTCCCGTGACCTGGCCTATGCCAAAGTGTTCGTGACTTTCCTGAACGATAAAGACGAAGAAGCCATCAAAGAAGGCATCAAAGTTCTTCAGGACGCTTCCGGCTACATCCGCACTCTGGTTGGCAAAGCTATGCGTCTGCGCATCGTGCCTGAACTGACCTTCTTCTACGATAACTCGCTGGTTGAAGGGATGCGTATGTCCAACCTGGTCTCCAATGTCATCCGTCACGATGACGAGCGTCGCGTGAATACGGACGACAGCAAGGAGGATTGATGAGTCGTCCTCGTCGTCGCGGTCGTGATATACACGGCGTGCTGTTGCTGGATAAGCCTCAGGGTCTTTCCTCTAACGATGCGCTGCAAAAAGTAAAGCGCCTCTATAACGCTAACCGCGCGGGTCATACCGGCGCGCTGGATCCGCTGGCTACCGGCATGTTGCCTATCTGTCTGGGAGAGGCGACAAAGTTCTCTCAGTACCTGCTGGACTCCGATAAACGCTATCGGGTGATTGCTCGTCTCGGGCAGCGTACCGATACGTCCGATGCCGACGGCACGGTAGTTGAAGAGCGTCCGGTAAACTTTAGCGAGCAGGCTCTGGCGGATGCGCTGGAAAGTTTCCGCGGTGAAACTCAGCAGATCCCGTCGATGTATTCCGCGCTGAAATACCAGGGCAAGCCGCTTTACGAATACGCTCGCCAGGGCATTGAAGTCCCTCGTGAGTCGCGCGCTATCGTGGTTTATGAGCTGCTGTTTATTCGCCATGAAGGCAATGAGCTGGAGCTTGAAGTTCACTGTTCCAAAGGCACTTACATCCGTACCATCATTGACGATCTCGGTGAAAAGCTGGGCTGTGGGGCGCATGTTACTTTCCTGCGTCGCCTGGCGGTGAGTAAGTACCCGGTTGAGCGCATGGTGACGCTGGAACAGCTCAATGAGCTGATTGAGCAGGCCCACCGGCAGGAGATTGCGCCTTCAGAGCTGCTTGACCCGCTGCTGATGCCAATGGACAGCCCGGCCTCAGATTTTCCGGTCGTTAACCTGCTCTCCGAAGTTGCCGTCTACTTTAAGAACGGCCAGCCGGTGCGGGTTAACGGCGTGCCTGCCGAAGGGCTGGTGCGGGTAACCGAAGGCGAAGAACACAAGTTTATCGGTATGGCCGAAATTGACGATGATGGCCGCGTTGCGCCGCGTCGTTTAGTGGTCGAATATCCAGTCTGACTTTTGCCGCTACCTTGCGGTAAAAGAGCGCTACAGGTAAAATAGCGCGGCTTAATATCCGGACAAGGTTTTTAACCTCGTCTGGCTATGCACTGGGGTTGCTGAATTAGAGATCGGCACCCTGTTTATTTATCTATAATTTTGGAGTTGAAAATGTCTCTAAGCGTTGAAGCTAAAGCTAAAATCGTTTCCGAGTTTGGTCGTGGTACTAACGACAGCGGTTCTACCGAAGTTCAGGTTGCACTGCTGACTGCTCAGATCAACCACCTGCAGGGTCACTTTGCAGAGCACAAAAAAGATCACCACAGCCGTCGTGGTCTGCTGCGTATGGTTTCTCAGCGTCGTAAACTGCTCGACTACCTGAAACGTAAAGATGTAGCACGTTACACCAGCCTGATCGAGCGTCTGGGTCTGCGTCGCTAATTCTTGCGAGTTTCAGAAAAAGGGGCCTGTAAGGGCCCCTTTTTTCAACCAGACGGCAGCAATTCTATGGAAACTAATGTATTGTTGCTGAGTGTGATCTTTATTGCAGAGGTTCGCGCGGCTAATGAGAGGCTTTACCCGCAGGAGAGTGGGTTAGGGTTGTCATTAGTCGCGAGGATGTGATGAAGATCGGGTATCAACGGCGGCGCGTGAAGCCACGTGCTGCCCGTCATTTTAAAGGATCTTATCTTGCTAAATCCGATCGTTCGTAAATTCCAGTATGGTCAACATACGGTCACTCTTGAGACCGGCATGATGGCTCGCCAGGCTACCGCTGCTGTGATGGTAAGCATGGATGACACCGCGGTATTCGTTACCGTTGTTGGCCAGAAAAAAGCGAAAGCAGGTCAGGACTTCTTCCCGCTGACCGTAAACTATCAGGAGCGTACCTACGCTGCTGGCCGTATCCCGGGTAGCTTCTTCCGTCGTGAAGGCCGTCCAAGCGAAGGCGAAACCCTGATCGCGCGTCTGATTGACCGCCCGGTTCGCCCTCTGTTCCCGGAAGGCTTCGTGAACGAAGTTCAGGTTATCGCGACCGTTGTTTCCGTTAACCCACAGGTTCACCCTGATATCGTTGCAATGATTGGCGCATCCGCTGCGCTGAGCCTGTCCGGTATTCCTTTCAACGGCCCAATCGGTGCCGCTCGTGTTGGTTACATCAATGACCAGTACGTGTTGAACCCAACCGCTGACGAGCTGAAAACCAGCAAGCTGGATCTGGTTGTTGCCGGTACCGAAGGTGCTGTGCTGATGGTTGAGTCCGAAGCAGAACTGCTGAGCGAAGACCAGATGCTGGGCGCGGTGGTCTTTGGCCACGAGCAGCAGCAGATTGTTATCGAGAACATCAACTCTCTGGTTGCTGAAGCGGGCAAACCACGTTGGGATTGGCAGCCTGAAGCCGTTAACGAAGCGCTGAACGCGCGCGTTGCCGCTCTGGCTGAATCCCGTCTGAGCGATGCTTACCGCATCACTGAGAAACAAGAGCGTTATGCTCAGGTTGACGTCATCAAAGCTGACGTTATCGCAACCCTGACCGCAGAAGACGAGTCTCTGGACGCAGGCGAGCTGTCTGACATTCTGCACGCTATCGAGAAAAACGTTGTTCGTAGCCGTATTCTGGCTGGCGAGCTGCGTATTGATGGCCGTGAAAAAGACATGATTCGTGGTCTGGACGTTCGTACCGGCGTACTGCCGCGTACCCACGGTTCCGCTCTGTTCACCCGCGGTGAAACTCAGGCGCTGGTCACCGCGACTCTGGGTACTGCCCGTGACGCGCAGAACCTGGACGAGCTGATGGGCGAGCGTACCGACAGCTTCCTGTTCCACTACAACTTCCCTCCGTACTCCGTTGGTGAGACCGGTATGGTAGGTTCTCCGAAGCGTCGTGAAATTGGTCACGGCCGTCTGGCGAAGCGCGGCGTGCTGGCTGTTATGCCAGAAGCTGACAACTTCCCGTATACCGTGCGTGTAGTTTCTGAAATCACCGAATCTAACGGTTCTTCTTCTATGGCTTCCGTGTGTGGTGCTTCTCTGGCACTGATGGACGCAGGCGTGCCGATTAAAGCGGCCGTTGCGGGCATCGCGATGGGTCTGGTGAAAGAAGGCGATAACTTCGTTGTTCTATCCGACATTCTGGGTGACGAAGATCACCTGGGCGACATGGACTTCAAAGTTGCCGGTAGCCGCGAAGGTATCTCTGCGCTGCAGATGGATATCAAAATTGAAGGCATCACCCGCGAAATCATGCAGGTTGCTCTGAACCAGGCTAAGGGTGCGCGTCTGCATATCCTGGGCGTAATGGAACAGGCTATCAACGCACCGCGTGGCGATATCTCTGAATTCGCACCGCGTATTCACACCATCAAAATCAACCCGGACAAGATCAAAGACGTGATCGGTAAGGGTGGTTCTGTGATTCGTGCGCTGACCGAAGAGACCGGCACTACCATCGAAATCGAAGACGACGGCACGGTGAAAATCGCTGCTACCGACGGCGACAAAGCGAAACACGCTATTCGTCGTATCGAAGAGATCACTGCTGAAATCGAAGTGGGCCGCATCTACAACGGTAAAGTAACCCGTATCGTTGACTTCGGCGCGTTCGTTGCTATCGGCGGCGGTAAAGAAGGTCTGGTTCACATCTCTCAAATCGCTGACAAGCGCGTTGAGAAAGTGACTGACTACCTGCAGATGGGTCAGGAAGTTCCGGTGAAAGTACTGGAAGTTGACCGTCAGGGCCGCGTTCGTTTAAGCATCAAAGAAGCAACCGAGCAGTCTCCGGCGGAAGGCGCAGCACCGGCTGCTCCAGAAGCTGAGTAAGGTTTGCCAATTTAGCTCTCCATGGAAACATGGAGAGCTGTTTGTTACGGGACCGGATGTCTCGTTTGCAGCCGGGGGACAGGACGTTCATCCATTTGTTGTCTTCGGGAGTAGGAAATGAAGCCTTTTTTGCGCTGGTGTTTCGTTGCGACAGCTATCACGCTGGCCGGATGCAGCAACTCTGCCTGGCGTAAGAACGAAGTATTAGCGGTGCCACTGCAGCCTACGTTGCAGCAAGAAGTGATTCTGGCACGCATGGAACAAATACTTGCCAGTCGGGCTTTAACCGATGACGAACGCGCACAGCTTTTATATGAGCGCGGAGTGTTGTATGATAGTCTCGGTCTGAGGGCTTTGGCGCGGAATGATTTTTCACAAGCGCTGGCCATCCGTCCCGATATGCCTGAAGTATTCAATTACTTAGGCATTTATTTAACGCAGGCAGGCAATTTTGATGCTGCCTATGAAGCGTTTGATTCTGTACTTGAGCTTGATCCAACTTACAACTACGCGCATTTAAATCGCGGTATCGCCCTCTATTACGGTGGTCGTTATCGTTTAGCGCAAGATGATCTGCTGGCGTTTTATCAAGACGATCCCAACGATCCTTTCCGTAGCCTGTGGCTCTATATTGCTGAACGCAATCTGGACGAAAAGCAGGCCAAAGTGGCGCTACAACAGCGTCTCGAGAAATCGGATAGAGAGCAATGGGGATGGAACATTGTCGAGTTCTACCTGGGCAACATTAGCGAAAAAGAGCTAATGGAACGCCTCAAGGCGGACGCAACGGATAACACCTCGCTCGCTGAGCATCTCAGTGAAACCAACTTCTATTTAGGTAAGTACTACCTAAGTCTGGGGGATAAGGACAGCGCCAAGGCACTGTTCAAGTTAGCGGTTGCTAACAACGTACACAACTACGTTGAGCATCGTTATGCATTGTTGGAATTAGCGCTCTTGGGCCAGGAGCAAGACGACCTGGCAGAATCGGACCAGCAATAGCTGACGAACAACGATCGTCCCATAAACTTTTTAACTAAAGTCATCACCTTAACGGGTGAGGGCGTTTTTGTTCGTTAATCAATCAAATTTGAGCCGGTTCACACTTTTCAATGAAAATTGCAGATCAATTTCACGATGAGTTACGTAGACTGGCCGCCATCAATGAGGCACATGTACTACATGACTGATATCATCGAAACCACTTTTTCTGATCTGGGGCTGCACGCCTCCATCATTCAGGCCCTGAACGATCTGGGCTACGAAAAGCCATCACCTATTCAGGCAGAGTGTATTCCACACCTGCTGAATGGCCGCGACGTTCTGGGCATGGCTCAGACCGGTAGCGGTAAAACCGCAGCGTTCTCTTTACCGCTGCTGAACAACCTCGATCCTGAGCTTAAAGCACCGCAAATCCTGGTGCTGGCGCCGACCCGCGAACTGGCGGTTCAGGTTGCAGAAGCCATGACGGATTTCTCTAAACATATGCATGGCGTTAACGTCGTGGCCCTGTACGGCGGCCAGCGTTATGACGTGCAGCTGCGCGCTCTGCGTCAGGGGCCACAGATTGTTGTCGGTACTCCGGGTCGTCTGCTGGACCACCTGAAACGCGGCACCCTGAACCTGTCCGGCCTGAAAGGTCTGGTACTGGACGAAGCGGATGAAATGCTGCGTATGGGCTTCATCGAAGACGTTGAAACCATCATGGCGCAGATCCCGGCTGAACATCAGACCGCGCTGTTCTCAGCAACCATGCCGGAAGCTATCCGTCGTATTACCCGTCGCTTCATGAAAGATCCTCAGGAAGTGCGCATTCAGTCAAGCGTAACCACTCGTCCGGACATCAGCCAGAGCTTCTGGTCTGTTTACGGCATGCGTAAAAATGAAGCGCTGGTTCGTTTCCTGGAAGCGGAAGACTTTGATGCGGCGATTATCTTCGTGCGTACCAAAAACGCGACTCTGGAAGTGGCCGAAGCGCTGGAGCGTAGCGGTTACAACAGCGCCGCGCTGAACGGCGACATGAACCAGGCCCTGCGTGAGCAGACTCTGGAGCGCCTGAAAGATGGTCGTCTGGACATCCTGATCGCAACCGACGTTGCGGCTCGTGGCCTGGACGTTGAGCGTATCAGCCTGGTTGTTAACTACGACATCCCGATGGACTCCGAGTCTTACGTTCACCGTATCGGTCGTACCGGTCGTGCTGGTCGTGCTGGTCGTGCGCTGCTGTTCGTTGAGAACCGTGAACGCCGCCTGCTGCGCAACATCGAGCGCACCATGAAGCTGACTATTCCTGAAGTAGAACTGCCAAACGCAGAACTGCTGAGCGAACGTCGCCTGGCTAAATTCGCCGCTAAAGTTCAGCAGCAGCTGGAAAGCAGCGATCTGGATCAGTACCGCGCGCTGCTGGCAAAAATTCAGCCTTCTTCTGAAGAAGAACTGGACATCGAAACGCTGGCCGCAGCTCTGCTGAAAATGGCTCAGGGTGAGCGTCCGCTTATCCTGCCACCGGATGCACCGATGCGCCCACGTCGCGAGTTCAAAGAACGTGACGATCGTTTCGAACGTCGCGGCGACCGTAACGATCGCGGCCCGCGCGGCGACCGTCCGGAGCGTGGTGGTGAAGACCGTCCGCGTCGTGAACGTCGTGAAGCTGGCGATATGGAACTGTACCGCATCGAAGTTGGCCGTGATGACGGCGTTGAAGTTCGTCACATCGTTGGCGCTATCGCTAACGAAGGCGACATCAGCAGCCGCTACATCGGTAACATCAAGCTGTTCGGCACCCACTCCACCATCGAGCTGCCGAAAGGCATGCCGGGTGAAGTTCTGCAGCACTTTACCCGCACTCGTATTCTCAACAAACCGATGAATATGCAGCTGCTGGGCGACGCGCAGCCACGTCCTGAGCGCAGCGGTGAACGCCGTGGCGGTCCTGCTCGTGAAGGCGGCCGTAGCTTCGGCGGTGAGCGTCGTGAAGGTGGCCGTGGTCCACGTCGCGATGGCGCTGGTGCCGGTGCTGGCGCGGGTCGTAGCTTCAGCGGCGAACGTCGTGAAGGCGGTCGCGGTCCACGTCGTGAAGACGGTGCGGCAACCGCACGTCGTCGCTTCGGTGATGCATAATTGACCTATAATCTGCCGCTCTGTTTCTGAGCGGCAGTGAAAAAGCCCTGGTTATTGCGACCGGGGCTTTTTTTTATCCCTTTTGTACTCATGTACTGGTACAATGAGCCGCGTCAGACAACTTCATTACGCTTCACCTCATTTTTCAGGGAACCCGATATGACAACTTTAACCACCACCGGCACCAGGCCCTCGCTTATCGGCGGCGTGATGATAATCGGTGGGACTATCATCGGCGCAGGGATGTTTTCGTTACCCGTGGTTATGTCGGGTGCCTGGTTCTTCTGGTCGCTGGCGGCGCTGGTTTTCACCTGGTTCTGCATGCTGCATTCCGGGCTGATGATCCTCGAAGCGAACCTTAACTACCGCATCGGCTCCAGCTTCGACACCATCACCAAAGACCTGCTTGGCAGACGCTGGAATGCGGTAAACGGCCTGTCGATTGCGTTTGTCCTCTATATCCTGACCTACGCTTACATCTCGGCCAGCGGCTCTATCTTGCACCACACCTTTAGCGAAATGTCTCTGAACGTACCGGCGCGGCTTGCCGGTCTGGTGTTTGCTCTGGCGGTGGCGTTTATTGTCTGGCTGAGCACTAAAGCGGTAAGCCGGATGACCGCTATTGTGCTGGGCGCCAAGGTCATCACCTTCTTCCTGACTTTTGGCAGCCTGCTTGGGCACGTTACCCCGGTTACGCTGTTTAACGTCGCCGAGAGCAACGCTTCCTACACCCCTTATCTGCTGATGACGCTGCCGTTCTGCCTTGCCTCGTTTGGCTACCACGGCAACGTGCCGAGCCTGATGAAATACTACGGCAAAGATCCGCGCACCATCATCCGCTGCCTGGTATACGGCACGCTGCTCGCGCTGGTGCTGTACGCCATCTGGCTGCTGGGGACGATGGGCAACATTCCTCGTCCGGAGTTTATCGGCATTGCGGAAAAAGGCGGGAATATTGATGTTCTGGTACAGGCGCTCAGCGGCGTGCTGAACAGCCGTAGCCTGGATTTACTGCTGGTGGTGTTCTCTAACTTTGCGGTAGCAAGTTCATTCCTCGGCGTGACTTTGGGGCTGTTTGACTACCTGGCCGATCTGTTTGGCTTTGATGATTCCGCTCTGGGTCGTCTGAAAACGGCGCTGCTGACTTTCCTGCCGCCGATTGTGGGGGGCCTGCTGTGGCCGAACGGCTTCCTGTATGCGATTGGTTATGCCGGGCTGGCGGCAACGATTTGGGCGGCGATTGTTCCGGCGCTGTTGGCCAGAGCTTCCCGTAAACGCTTTGGCAGCCCTAAGTTCCGGGTCTGGGGCGGTAAGCCGATGATTGCGCTGATTCTGGTGTTCGGCGTCGGCAACGCGGCAATCCATCTTCTTTCGACCTTCGATCTGCTGCCGGTCTACAAATAGCAGAATAGCGGCCCTCCCGTTGCGGGAGGGCCGGATGACAAACTAGCCCAACAATTCCTCTTTTACCTGCATCGCCAGATCGAATGAATGCAAACGAGCCTGGTGATCGAAGATCTGCCCGTTAACCATAATTTCATCCGCTTCGGTTTCACGCAGTACGGACTCAAGCCCGTGGCGAATTTTTGCCTTATCTCCTACCAGGGACATACTCAGCGCCTGCTGCACGCCGTATTGTTCTGACGCGGACCAGAGCTGGTGCATGTTTTCCACCGGCGGCGGCAGTTGCCCGGTTTCGCCCCGGCGCAAGCGAGTAAACGCCTGCTGCATCGAGGTAAACAGGAATTCTGCGTCACGGGTGCTGTCGGCGGCGATGATATTGATGCACACCATCGCATAAGGTTTTGCCAGGCGTTCGGAAGGCTTAAAGTTCTCGCGGTATAGCTGTAGAGCGCGGAACAGCATATCTGGCGCAAAATGCGAAGCGAAGGCAAACGGCAGGCCCAGTTGAGCCGCCAGTTGAGCGCTATACAGGCTGGAGCCAAGTAGCCACACCGGCACTTTCTCGCCATAGCCCGGAACCGGGCGTACGTGCGGATTAGGATCGCGGGCGTCAAACCAGTCCACCAGCTCCGCTACATCGCGCGGGAAGTTGTCCACATCGCCGCTCATATGGCGGCGCAGCGCCATCATAGTGCGCTGGTCGCTGCCCGGCGCGCGGCCAAGCCCGAGATCGATACGGCCAGGGTACAGCGTATTAAGCGTCCCGAACTGCTCGGCAATCACCAGCGGAGAGTGGTTGGGTAGCATCACGCCGCCGGAACCCAAATGCAGCGTGGTGGTGTTGGCCGCCAGGTAGCCAATCAGCACCGACGTTGCCGCGCTGGCGATGCCGACCATATTGTGGTGCTCGGCCAGCCAGTAGCGATGGTAGCCGCGCTTTTCAGCCAGCCGGGCAAGATCCAGAGAGTGGGAAAAGGCCTCGCGGGCGGAAGAGCCCTGAGGGATCGGCGCAAGATCCAGCACCGAGAAAGCAATATTTTTGTCAGTCATAACCGCTCACTTTTGTTACAGCGTAGTCATCAGATTGAAGGTCTTCTTCCAGCCTGGCGCAGGAATCCCGCACCGGCCAGAAAAGCTGCATCTTTAATAGTGCATTAGAAAATGACGATTATTGTTAACAAAGTGAGCTTTTATTATGCCTGTAACTCCAGCCCGGCAAGACGCCGCCAGTAGCCGTTACAGTCGCTGCGTGCCGCCAGCGGCAGCGGCGCACTGCCGTTTTCGTTGGCGCGGAAGGCATCAAGCACGTCCAGCGTGCCTATGCCCATTGGGGAGAGGCGCACAATGTCCACCAGCCCCTGCATCGAAGCCAGCTCATTGCCGAGGTTATAGACATATCCGCTCATGGTCTGAATGCCGTTGAGCACAAAGACCTGCTGCTGCTCCTGAGAACGCATATCCCGGCCGTTCGGGTACTTAATGCAGCAGGTTTCGCATTCATCTTTGGCGCGGTCTTCGGAGCGAGCTGTAAAGCAGCGTGCCGAATAGGCCAGCGGTAAATGGCCGTAGCTGAGCACCTCGACTTCAAATTTGTTGCGGATGCCCAGTTCATCGCACTGGTCCAGCATATTAGCCAGCCAGTCGCGGGAAAGCTCCACCGGCATGCACCAGCGCATCATTCCTTGCTTGTGCAGCAGGCGCAGCGTGACGGCGTTATAGCAGTTGAGCGCGTGCCCGGCAACGAACGGCAGTTTGCGCTCGGCAGCCATATTCACGCTGCCGATATCGTTAGCCTCAATCAGGAAGTCGCCGTTTTCCACATAGCGTTTTAGCTCATTCAGCTCTGAAGGAGCCTGCACCAGCGCGAGGGTAGAAAGCACCACCTGCTTGCCCTCGTTTGCCAGCATTTTTGCCATATCCAGCCAGTCGCCGACTTTGGTGGCGCGACGTTTGCTGCACACCGCCTCCCCGAGATAAATGACATCGGCGCTGCTTTTTGCTGCGGACTGGTAAAACTTTTCCAGCGTCTCTTTTGGCCAGTAGTAAAGCACCGGCCCTAATGAATATTTCATGCTGTTTCCTACTGCCATTTACGGTGATAGGCACCGAGAGTCGTTTGTGTTCCTTCGGCCATCGAACCGAGTGCTTCCATCCAGGCGGGCTGCGCCCGATAGTTTTGCGAGTCTGCCATACAGCGGTCGATAGCCTGCCGCCAGACCTTCGCTACCTGGGTAACATAGGCCGGGCTGCGCTGGCGACCTTCAATTTTCACCGAGGCGATATTCGCGGCCAGCAGCTCCGGCAGCAGTTCTAGCGTGTTCAGGCTGGTGGGTTCTTCAAGCGCGTGGTAGCGCTGGTCATCAACCAGATAGCGCCCTTTACACAGCGTCGGGTAACCGGCGTTTTCGCCTTCCTCATAGCGGTCAATTAATACGTCGTTAAGGCGCGACTCAAGGCCCTGTGGCGTTTGCTGCCAGCGCACGAACCGGGCGGGGGAGCAGGCGCCCACGGTGTTAGGCGACTCGCCCGTCAGATAAGAGGAGAGATAGCAGCGGCCTTCGGCCATAATGCACAGGCTGCCAAAGGCAAACACTTCAAGCGGAACCGGGGTTACGCGGGCGAGCTGTTTTACCTGGTGGATGGAAAGCACGCGCGGGAGCACCACGCGGGCGACATCAAAATTGCGATGATAAAAACGGATCGCTTCTTCATTGGTTGCCGAAGCCTGCACCGACACATGGCGCTCAATATGCGGATAACGTTCAGCGGCATATTCCAGCATCGCCAGGTCGGCAAGAATTAATGCATCGGCACCAAGCTGGGCGGCCATATCGACCGCACGCTGCCAGCGCACATAACCGTCCGGGTGTGCAAAAGTATTGATAGCAATATGCAGCTTGCGGCGGCGCTGGTGCACATAGCTTACGGCTTCCTGGAGCTTTTTCTCGGTGAAGTTAAGTCCGGCAAAGTGGCGTGCATTTGTGTCATCTTTCAGGCCGATGTAGACCGCATCCGCGCCGTTATCAATGGCCGCTTTCAGCGCCGGGAGGTTTCCGGCTGGGCAAAGCAACTCCATAATTTATCCTGAATCTTAGGGGGCCGCAGCGTATGCTGGCCCTCGCTGCGCGGGGATGGCAGCAAAATTGTTAACGAACCGGGATTTTAGTTAACCTGTCGGCGACAATTTTTGATTTGGGGCAGAGAAAGGCGTATTGCTTAGAGTGAGCGCCCCCAATTCGCCTCTTATGCAACCTGCGGAATTGTTGATTTGACGCGCTATAGGGAATTGTCGTTATGGCAAAATAGCGGCAAATTTTTAAAAGGAGTCAAGCCCGTGTTAGATAAACTGCGTTCTCACCTGGTTCAGGTTGGTCCTTCTCTGCTGCGGGTACCGGTCAGGATGACCCCCTTTGCCGTCAAACGTCAGGTACTGGAGCAGGTACTCGGCTGGCAGTTCCGTCAGGCACTCCAGGATGGCGAACTGGACTTTCTTGAAGGGCGCTGGCTAAGTATTGAGGTTCGCGATCTCGGGCTGAAGTGGTTTACTTCCGTTGAGGACAATAAGCTGCTGGTGTGCGACGATGCGCCAGCGGACGTAAGCTTTAGCGCCGAGGCTAATGACCTGCTGCTGATAGCCGCGCGTAAGCAAGACCCGGATACCTTGTTCTTCCAGCGTCGTTTGCTTATTGAAGGCGATACGGAACTCGGGTTATATGTGAAGAATCTAATGGATGCCATTGAGCTGGATGCGATGCCTAAACCGCTGCGCATCGTGCTGCTTCAGCTGGCTGATTTTGTTGAGGCGGGTTTGAAACATAACGCCGCCGCTGAAAGTAATTCGATAGGTGAGCCATGTTAATTCGTGTAGAGATCCCCATTGATGCCCCCGGCATCGACGCGCTGCTGCGTCGCTCTTTTGAAGGCGAAGGTGAAGCCGGGCTGGTCAGAGCGCTGCGGGAAGATGGGCTATTAACCCTGGGGCTCGTCGCAACCGATGACGAAGGCCAGGTTATCGGCTACGTTGCTTTCAGCCCTGTGGCGGTGGAAGGCGAAGAGTTGCAGTGGGTTGGGCTTGCTCCTCTGGCGGTAGACGAGTCCGTTCGCGGGCAGGGCATTGCTAAACAGCTGGTCTACGAAGGGCTGGACTCGCTCAATGAGTTTGGCTATGCCGCTGTCGTCACGCTTGGCTCCCCTGAAATGTACGGCAAACTCGGCTTCCAGCCGGCTGCTCGCTTCGGCCTGCGCTGCGGCTGGCCGGGCACGGAAACGGCGTTCCAGATCCATCCTCTGGCCGACGATGCGTTAAACGGGGTAGAAGGCCTGGTGGAGTATTCAGACCACTTCAATCGCTTTTAGTCCGTTTTCCCTTGAAGACTTGCCAGCATGTCTTCAAGGGTTACCTTCCCGTCCACCAGCCGTTCTTTCTGGGTTTTACTGAGCTGTTTAATGCGATATTCGGCCCGCAGCGCCTGCGAGCGGTCGCCTATTGGCTGGTGGAACACCAGCGTTAACTCCCCTTTGCCGCGCAGCGCCTTTGCGCCTTTCCCCGCCTGATGTTCGGCGAAGCGGCGCGACACATCGGTGGTGATGCCGGTATACAGACGGTTATCGGTACAGCGAATTAAATAGAGATACCAGGAAGTCATAGGGCGGGCGCATAATTAACATTTGCCGCAGAGTATCACTGTTCAGGTTTACGATGGAATCACTCAATGCCATCAGCCGCTGGCTGACAAAACAGCACGTTCTGACCTATTGCGTGGGCGGTGGGGAATCGCTCTGGTGCGCCAACGCCTTTTATATTTTTGACGCCGGGCGGGTCGCATTCTATCTGCTCAGCGAAACCAGCTCGCGCCACGGTGAGCTAATTGGCCAGCAGTCGCCCGTAGCGGGGACGGTCAACGGCCAGCCAAAAACCGTAGCGCTAATTCGCGGCTTACAATTTCGCGGTGAAATTCGCCTGTTGAGCGAAGACGAGTCTGCCAGCTACCGCAGCCGCTACCTTAAACGCTTTCCGATTGCGCGCGTGATGTCGGCTCCGATGTGGGAAATCCGCCTCGATGAGCTGAAAATGACCGACAACACGCTCGGTTTTGGCAAGAAGCTACACTGGCTTCGCGAAGCCTAGCGACCCAGCAGGATCAGGGCTTCGCGGTTAAAGGCCGGAAGATCGTCTGGCGTTCTGCTGGTGACCAGCTGATGCCCGTCGATGACCACTTCCTGGTCGTAAAAATCAGCCCCGGCATTTTTCACGTCGATGACGATGGGTTTTACAGCAGTAAGCTTTCTGCCGCGTATCACATCCGCGCTAATCAGCAATTGTGGGCCATGGCAGATGGCAAAGACTGGTTTTCCGGAATGAACAAAGTCACGGGTGAAGGTAACAAATCGGTCATCGCCGCGCAGGGCGTCCGGGGAGTGTCCTCCGGGTAGAAGAAGGGCATCGAAGTCGGCAGGGCGAACTTCATCAATGCCTTTGTCTATTTTCACCCTGGCTTCACCTTTCTTGCCGGTAACCGTTTTTCCGGCTCGCTTCTCAATAGTAATAACCTGATGTCCAGCTTGCCTGAATTCCTCAGCCGGTGAGGTGAATTCAGAATCCTCAAACTCGTCGGTAATCAGAACTGCAATTTTCTTGCTCATCTTTCCTCCGTTGTGTTTGTCACACTACTAAGCCTGGACTACCATGCTGACATTGCAAGCGCTCAACGCGAACGGGGGGGCATTATGAGTCGAATCTTAATAACCGGCGCAACCGGGCTTATCGGCGGTCATTTACTTCGCCTGCTTAATGACGACCCGCGTATCACTTCTGTTGCCGCACCTACCCGGCGGCCGCTTGCGGTCACGATGGATAAGGTTGTTAACCCGCACGATCCTCAGCTTTCAGACGCGCTTTTACAGGTCACCGGGCCTGTCGACACGGTATTTTGCTGCCTCGGCACCACTATCCGCGAAGCAGGAAGCAAAGAGGTCTTTGTGCTCGTGGACTATACGCTGGTGGTCGACACGGCTATAGCCGGGCTGCGGCTCGGGGCCAGGCATATGCTGGTGGTCAGCGCGCTGGGGGCGAATAGCCGCTCGCCGTTTTTCTACAATCGGGTAAAAGGCGAGATGGAAGACGCGCTGATAGCTCAGAACTGGGCAAGGTTGACGATTGCCCGTCCTTCAATGCTGCTGGGGCATCGTGAATCTCAGCGCCTTAATGAATCGTTAATGGCTCCGCTGTTTAAGCTGCTGCCGGGTAAGTTAAAAGCGATTGAGGCGAGCGACGTCGCACGAGCGATGCTGGAGGAAGCGCTTAATCCTTCCCATGAAGGCGTTGCCATTCTTGATTCTAAGCAGCTGCGGGAGCGGGCTGGCGCGAAATAAAAAAGCCCCGAGGGGCTTTTTAACGTAAATGATGAACGACCTGGTTACTGCTGCCGCGCCAGATAAGCGCCGGATCTTTTAAATCCTGTACAAACTTGCCGTCTACCAGCACGTTTATCAAATCAACAAGTTCGCGCTGAGCCGCCGTCAGCTCATCGATTTTATAGCCTGTCCACACCCAGATATCCTTCCCGGGGCACTCGGCCCGCACGCGCTGCACCAGCCTGAGAATTTCCGGTACGTTCTGCGGATGCAGCGGATCGCCGCCGGAAAGCGACAGCCCCTGGCGCTTAACGCGGGTATCGTTAAGGTCGGCGATGATGCGGCCGGCCATCTCTGCGGTGAACGGCATACCGGAATTCAGCCGCCAGGTGCTCTTGTTATAACAGCCGGGGCACTCGTGCACGCAGCCTGAAACAAACAGCGTGCAGCGGGTGCCGGGTCCATTGACGATGTCGACGGGATAATACTGGTGATAATTCATTGAATTGGCCTGATACTCGAACGGTTCCCTCTCCCTTGAAGGGAGAGGGCCAGGGTGAGGGGAATTGTTCTATTTAACCAATCTGCCCGTTGCCCAGGTGTTTCACGCGCCGCTTCACTTCTTCCTGCTTACCGGCGTTAAACGGCCTGGCGTCCGGGCTGCCAAGGTAGCCGCAAACGCGACGGGTGACCGAAACGCGCGCCGCGTCGTGGTTGCCGCATTTAGGGCAGGTAAAGCCTTTGCTGGTACATTCGAACTCGCCGGTAAAGCCGCATTCGTAGCACTCGTCGATTGGCGTATTGGTGCCGTAATAAGGAACGTGCTTATAGCTGTAATCCCATACGTCCTCCAGCGCCCGCAGGTTGTGCTGGATATTCGGATACTCGCCGTAGCAAATGAAGCCGCCGTTGGCTAAAGGCGGGTACGGTGCCTCAAAGTCGATTTTATCGTACGGGTTAACTTTCTTCTCAACGTCGAGATGGAAGCTGTTGGTGTAGTAGCCTTTGTCGGTCACGCCCGGCACCACGCCAAACTCGGCGGTATCAAGGCGGCAGAAACGGTCGCACAGGTTTTCGCTCGGGGTGCTGTAGAGGCTGAAGCCGTAGCCCGTTTCTTCTTTCCAGCTGTCGGTGGCTTCACGCAGGCGCGTGACGATGGCAACGGCTTTCTCGCGCAGCGCTTCGCTGTCGTAAACGTGCTGGTTACCAAAAAGCGCGTTAACCGTTTCGTGAATGCCGATATAGCCCAGAGAGATAGAAGCGCGGCCGTTTTTGAAGATCTCGGAAACATCGTCGTCGGCTTTCAGACGCACGCCGCAGGCCCCTTCCATATACAGAATGGGCGCTACGCGGGCTTTAACGCCTTCAAGGCGTGCAATGCGGGTCATCAGCGCTTTACGAGCCAGCTGCAGGCGGTCATCCAGCAGCTTCCAGAATGCCTCTTCGCTGCCTTTAGCTTCCAGCGCAATGCGCGGCAGGTTAAGGCTGATGACGCCGAGGTTATTACGCCCGTCGTGAATTTGCTCGCCGTTTTCCTCATACACGCCGAGGAAGCTGCGGCAGCCCATTGGCGTTTTAAACGAGCCGGTCACTTTAACGACCTGATCGTAGTTAAGAATATCCGGGTACATGCGTTTGGATGCGCACTCGAGCGCCAGCTGTTTGATGTCGTAGTTGGCATCGCCGAACTTGTGATTCAGGCCGTCGCGAATAGCAAACACCAGTTTCGGGAACACCGCCGTCTTGCGGTTTTTGCCGAGACCCGCGATGCGGTTACGCAGGATAGAAGTCTGGATCAGGCGTGACTCCCAGCTGGTGCCAAGCCCAAAACCAAAGGTCACAAACGGCGTCTGGCCGTTGGCGGTATGCAGCGTATTCACTTCATACTCGAGTGACTGGAAGGCGTCATAGCACTCTTTCTCGGTGCGGGAGTGGGCGTAACCTTCCGCGTCCGGGATCTGCCACTCTTCGGCCACTTTACGGTGCTTATTAAAGCTTTCGGTCACAAACGGGGCCAGCACTTCATCGATGCGGTTAATCGTGGTGCCGCCGTAAATGTGGCTGGCTACCTGGGCGATAATCTGGGCGGTTACCGCCGTTGCGGTGGAGATAGACTTCGGCGGCTCGATTTCCGCATTACCCATTTTAAAGCCGTGGGTCAGCATGCCTTTCAGATCGATCAACATGCAGTTGAACATCGGGAAGAACGGGGAGTAATCGAGATCGTGATAATGAATATCCCCGCGCTCGTGCGCCAGGACAACATCGCGCGGCAGCAGGTGCTGTTTGGCATAATGCTTGGCCACGATCCCGGCCAGCAGATCGCGCTGGGTTGGGATAACTTTGCTGTCTTTGTTGGCGTTCTCGTTAAGCAGGGCGGAGTTTGTTTGCTCAACCAGACCGCGAATTTCCTGATTCAGGCGGCCACGTTTTTCGCGTTCGATATCGCGATCGTGGCGATATTCGATATAGGCGCGCGCCAGCTGCTTGTAGTTACCGGCCATCAGCTGGTTTTCTACCGCTGTCTGAATTTCTCCGATGTCTACCTGGCTGCGGCCCGCCATTTGGGCGCTGACGACATCTGCGACGGTGGCGCAATAGTCCGCGTCATCGACTCCCGCTGCTTTAGCTGCACGCAGAATAGCTTCTCTGATGCGCTCTGAAGTGAAAGGTACTTTGCACCCGTCTCTTTTCATCACATGCGGTGTCATTGTCTCTCCATTTTTATAAAAGGTTATCCACAAAGGATGGGAGGCTCCGGGAGCGCGTAGCTATTTGTCCTGCCATAGACTTCCCGAAGTGCGGCCCTGTTTATCCACAGATAATCCCCAGATTTATCCCTGAGGTGCTGTAGCTATATTAGTCGATAGATACAACATGTAGGGCCGGGATGCATTTTAAGTTCTATATATAGTGATTTGCATCAAACATGTTTACCATTTTATTGATGCAGAACAAGGTAAATCGGAGGCGGTAGAAACGGTGGGCGTTCGCAAAAAAAAGTAAATTAACGGCGGAATTTTTCGTTTAAATATTCAACGAATACGGCCGTTCTGGGAGGGAGTTTTCCGCCGGCATACTTCATCCAAAGCTGCTGCGGCGCGGGCGTATACTCTTTCAGAATTGCCTTAAGCCTGCCTTCCTCCACGAGCTTATCCAGATACCAGTCTGCCAGGCAAATAATGCCCATTCCTGAAAGTGCCGCGTCGACCAGCGAATCCGGTGACGTGGTGATAAACCACGAAGAGGCTTCGTCTATCAGCGAGTCATCATCCAGCCAGTGCTGCAGGCGGCCCGTGCCGGGGTTACGGTGCACAAGGCAGCGGTGATGCAACAGTTCTTCCGGCTTTTGTGGTGTGCCGTAGCGTTCAAGGTAGGAGGGCGTTGCCGCCACTATCGTTTTGCTTTCATAAAGTTCGCGTGCCACTACGCGGCTATCGCGCACGGTTCGGTGCCCAATGGCAATATCTATCCGCTCGCCAATCAGATTAACGCTGCGGGCTTCCATGGAGAGTTCGATGCGTATCTGCGGATAGCGCCGCTGGAATTCGCTCATCAGGGGCATGAGGCGATGGCGGCCAAAGCCGGGGATAACGCTAATTCTCAGCAGGCCCGCAGGTTCCGACTTCGGGTTAACCAGCGCCTGATTCAACGCCTGCCATAGCGGGGCAACCTGCTCCCGCAGCGCCATGCCTTCTTCGGTTAGCACCACAAAGTGCGTATTGCGCCCAAAAAGCACGATGCCCAGGCGTTGCTCAAGCTGGCGCACGTTTTTACTCACCGCCGCCGGCGTAATGCCCAGCTGGCGCGCCGCCGCAGAAAAGCTTTGGCAGTCCGCCGCGGCCAGAAACGCGGGAATGAGCCGATGAACATCCGGTGGAAGCGCCATGTTTATAACCTTTAGTTGAAACAGATATGCCCTGATACAGACTACAGGTAAGTCCTGCTATCTGAAAAGATAGCGACATCACAAAGCATAAAGGGCAGGAAAATGAAAAAGGTTCTGGTTCTGGCGGCGCACCGCTACCCTGAAAAATCTCGTATTAACCATGCGGCGGTCGAAGCGCTCAGCGGTTTGGCAGATGTCACCGTACATGAGCTGATGCGGGCATACCCGGATTTCAATATTGATGTTGAGCGCGAGCAAAAATTGCTGTGTGAGCATGATGCTATCGTGATGCTGTTTCCGTTCTGGTGGTACAGCTCGCCGGCTATCCTGAAAGAATGGCAGGATCATGTATTGAGCTACGGGTTTGCCTACGGCAGCGATGGCAAGGCGTTGCACGGTAAAAAACTGCTGGTTGCCACCTCTACCGGCGGCTCCGCTCAGGCCTACACCCCGGAAGGTTATAATCAGTATGCAGTGGAAGCTCTGCTGCTGCCGTTCCATGCCATGGCGAATAAAACCGGCATGATCTGGCAGCAACCTGCGCTGGTGCAGGGCGCCAACGACATTACCGACCCACTGATTGATGAAGGCGTGAACTACTGGCTAAGCCGGGTGAATGAGCTGAAAGGCTAACAAGGCTTGCCCCTCACCCCGGCCACTTTGCAAAGCGGCAGGGGGAAGGGCGAGCACAAAGCGCTAGCGCTTAATCCAGTAGACTGCCTCAAACGGGCGCAGGCTCATCTCGCCCGGTTTGTCTGCTGCGTCAGGGTAGTTGCTCATCAGCACTTCCCATTCGCCGCTGAAGCCGTCCAGCTGCAACCACTGCTGCTGATTGCTGAGGTTCGCGGCAACCACCAGCGTTTGCCCTTCCCATTCACGGCTGTAGCTCCACACCAGCGGGTGTTCCGGGAGCAAGTCCTTATAGTTACCCAGGGTCAGCACCGGCTCGGCCTTACGCAGCTTAATCAGCCGCTGATAGGCATAGAATACCGACTCATCGTCCGCCAGCGCGGCAGCGGCATTCACCGTTTGGTAGTTATCGCACAGCCCAATCCACGGCGTTCCTTCGCTGAAGCCAGCGTTAGCGCCCGCATCCCACTGCATTGGCGTGCGGCTGTTATCGCGGGATTTACTGGCCAGGATAGCCATCAGCGTGTCGCTGTCGCGGCCCTGGCTGCGCAGTTCGGCGTACATATTCAGGCTTTCTACATCGCGGTATTCGTCGATGCGGCTGAAATGAGGGTTGGTCATCCCCAGCTCTTCGCCCTGGTAGATATACGGCGTGCCCTGCATGCCGTGCAGCACCATCGCCAGCATTTTGGCCGAGGTAACGCGCAGTTCGCCTTCGTCGCCGAAGCGAGAAACGATGCGCGGCTGGTCGTGGTTACACCAGAACAGCGCGTTCCACGCAACGTTGTGCATGCCCCGCTGCCAGTGGTTGAAGATGGACTTCAGCTCCACGTAATCAGGTTTTGCCAGCGTCCATTTCTCGCCGCCGGGATAATCCACCTTCAGGTGATGGAAGTTAAAGGTCATCGACAGTTCGCTGCCGTCAAGCGCGCCGTACTTCTGGCAGTTATCCAGCGAGGTCGAGGACATCTCGCCGACGGTCATCATGCTGAGCGGTTTGAAAACATCACGGCTCATTTCCTGCAAGAATTCGTGAACGCGCGGCCCGTCGGTATAGAAACGGCGGCCATCGCCTCCGGCAACGTCGTTCGGGAACTGCTGATCTTTGGAGACCAGGTTAATCACGTCCAGGCGCAGGCCGTCCACGCCGCGGTCGGACCAGAATTCGCACACTTTTTTCAGCTCGGCGCGTACCTGCGGGTTCTCCCAGTTCAGGTCGGCCTGCTCAGGTGCGAACAGATGCAGATAATACTGGCCGCTCTCCGCGTGCCATTGCCAGGCGTTACCGCCAAATTTTGAGCGCCAGTTATTCGGCAGCAGATCCGGCGTTCCGTCGCGCCAGATATAAAACTCGCGATACGGGCTGCTTTTATCCAGCGACTTCTGGAACCATTCATGCTTCGTGGAGGTATGGTTAAACACCATGTCCAGAATGATGCGGATACCGCGCTGGTGGGCTTCGGCTACCAGTGAATCGAAGTCGTCCAGCGTGCCGTAGGTGGGGTCAATAGCGCAGTAATCCGCTACGTCATAGCCGTTATCGATCTGCGGGGAGAGGTAAAACGGCGTCAGCCAGATGGCGTCCACGCCTAACTTCTGAAGGTAGTCCAGGCGTTTAATCACGCCTTTCAGGTCGCCGGTGCCGCTGCCGGTGGTGTCCTGAAAACTCTTTGGGTAAATCTGATAGATGACGCCGTGCTGCCACCACGGAGGAGTGATATTCATAGCGGGTTCCTGCTAGCTGAAGGGTGGGCATTGCTGCCCACCGGTAAATCGAATTAAACCACCAACAATGTGCCCTGACGCAATTTGCGCTTATACACCACAGATGTCAGAACAATAGGTACGATGACCGCAATCACAATCGCAATCGCGTAAATGCCCCAGAACTTAGGCTGGATAGAAAGAATGCCCGGCAGGCCGCCCACGCCGATGCCGTTTGCCATCACGCCGTTAAGGCCGCAAAGCAGGCCAGCAAGGCCGGAACCCACCATCGCGCACAGCATCGGGAAGTGATACTTCAGGTTGATACCGTACATAGCCGGTTCGGTTACCCCGAGGTAGGCGGAAATCGCCGCCGGAACCGAAATTTCGCGCTCGTTTTGCTTACGGCTGCAAATGATGATGCCAACAACCGCGGAAGCCTGAGCAATGTTAGACAGCGCAATAAGCGGCCAGACCGGCGTCCCGCCCATGCTTTGAATCATCTGCATGTCGATGGCGAGCGTGGTCTGGTGCACGCCGGTAATAACCAGCGGGGCGTACAGGAAGCCAAACAGCGCCGCGCCGACCGGGGCAAAGCTGCCCGTCATCAGATGGCGAACCGCGAAGGCCACGCCGTCGCCAATCATGCGGCCAAACGGACCAATCACCGTATGGGCAAGGAAGACCGCCAGAATCAGCGAGCAAACCGGCACAATGACCAGGTAGAGGTAGTCCGGCACGATGCGTTTCAGGCGAGTTTCAATGAAGCCCAGCGCCAGGCCCGCCAGCAATGCCGGGATAACCTGAGCCTGATAGCCCACTTTCTGAATCGTGAACCAGCCGAAGTTCCAGACTTCCGGAATTTTGCTGCCAAGCTCGTAGGCGTTCATCAGCTGAGGTGATACCAGCGTGACGCCCAGCACGATCCCGAGGATGGGCGTTCCGCCCATCTTGCGGACCGCAGACCAGCAAATCCCTACCGGCAGGTAGAAGAAGATGGCTTCGCCAATCAGCCACAGGAAGTCATAAACGGTTTTCAGCGCCGGGTACATCTGCGCAAGCGTTTCGCCGTTGCTCATCGGCAAATCGCCAATGACGTTGCGGAAGCCGAGGATCAAACCGCCGCTTATCAGCGCGGGCAGCAGCGGGAAGAAGATCTCCGCGAAGTGGGAGATCAGCTGCTCGTGCCATTTCATATTTTGACGGGCGGCCGTTTTGGCCTGCTCTTTGTCAGCGGAGCTTAGCCCGGTGGTGGCAATCAGCGCTTTGTAATAGTCGTCAACGTCGGTGCCGATAACCACCTGAAACTGTCCGGCATTGGTAAAGCAGCCTTTCACCATCGGCAGGTTTTCGATCTCTTTAGGACTGGCATTCTCGGGATTATTCAGAACAAAACGCAGCCGGGTAATACAGTGGCTAACGGTGGCGATGTTTTCGCGCCCGCCGACCAACTCAATCAGCTTATCTATGTCCTGCTGTTTGACTTTACTCATATTGACACCCTGGGGTATGGAGGTAATGACCTGACTATAAGGGTAGCCAGTAATCCATTTTGCGAAAATGGGAACGTTCCCGAAATCAGGCCGGGATCACAATAATCCCGATCCTCAGGGCTTATTGAAGGTGGCTGGGAATAACGATTTGCCGCAGTTGTTGCTGCTGTGAGATCTGGCCGATCAGCTGCAACGCCGCGGCTCGCCCGGCTTCGGCGTAACCTGGATCGACGGTGATAATCTCCGGGTGCAAGAATTTCATCAGCGGCGTATTGCCCACGCTCGCGAGCTGCAGGCTGCTGCGGTTTTGCTGCTGAAGATATTTGCTGGCACCCAGCGCCAGGGTGTCGGTGGCGCACAGCAGGGCGGTAGTTTGTGGGGTTAACACATCCACAACGTGCTCATAGCCCTGCTTCATTGCCAGCCCCGGAAGGGCGGCATTCGGCGTGATGTCGTGTCGGCTACAAAAATCGAGGTAAGCCTGGTGGCGGCGGTAGCCTGTGGTAACGTCGGCATGCGGCACGCCCAGAAAACTGATGTGGCGATGCCCCTGTTGGTAAAGAGTGGACATCAGAATCTGAATCGCGCCGTCATCGTCATAACAGACGGAAGCGAAGCCGTTGGCATCCCTCGCCATCAGCACCAGCGTTGAGCGCCACGGCTGCAACATTTTTTCGCTAATGCCGGTAAAGCCAAACAGGATAACGCCGTCGATATTGCGGCGGCGCAGCATGCCCAGGTGCTCTTCTACCATCTCCGGCGAAAACTGGCTTTCCATCATGATGGGGTCGTAACCTTGCTCGTAGAGGCAAGGCAGCATGGTTTGAACCGCGAGATTTTCCGACAGGGAGTCGAGGCGCGAGACGATAATCGCCACCACTTTATCGCTCTGGCCGCGCATGGCACGGGCGGAGCGGGAAGGAGAGAACTCATGCTGCTGCATAACCGCTTCCACCCGCTCACGCGTGCGGGCGCTGACGCCGCTTTCATTATTCAATACGCGAGAGACGGTTGATTTCCCGACTCCGCTTAAGCGGGCAATGTCTTTAATGGTCAGGCGGCTTTGCATTGTTACTCTTTTTCCTGGTAGTCACGGAGCAAACCGGGTGACAACCGGTTTACGAGGGCAAATATTGTCACGTTTTCGCCTTCGGGCTGTAATCAGAATTATACTTAGGAAGCGTAAAACTTTAACCCAGTATTCCGAACCCGCCATGGGCAAAATCTGGTTTACAGACGGTTTAGTTTTACCGGCGTAGTATAAGCGGCATTCTGATTATGCCAGAAGGCATAATGCTATTTCTCTTTCAACGCTACCGGAGACGACATGGAACCCGATCCCAGTCCTCACCCTGAAGTAACAGGAATTTTCCGGTAAGCCCCAGGTTAACAGCCGCTGCCTTACCGATTTTGTAAGGCAGCGACGCATTCTCTCTTTTGACGTCCCTGCTATTTGATAATCTCCTGCCGGGTGAGGCCTTGCCGCGCTTGCAGAAGAAGGGGTGCCGCTCCAGACGGCGCTAAGGACGTTCTATGCAATTAAAAAATCTTACTCGCCAGCTGATGTCCCAGTTGAGCCGCCATTTGCCTCGCCGCCTGGTGCAGCGTGACCCGATGCCCGACGGCAACGTTGTGGCTAAAGCCGCTGACATTCCGGCCACGCTGACCCAATCCTGCCTGAAATACGCTGCGGCCAGCGAAGAGCAGCTTTACCTTGAGTTTGGCAGCCACCCGGAAGGGCTTAACGAACGCGAAGTCGAAAAGGCGCGCGAAACGTTTGGCATGAACCAGATCCCGGCCCAGAAGCCTTCACCGTGGTTCATTCATCTGTGGATTTGCTACCGCAACCCGTTCAACCTGCTGCTGACGGCGCTGGGAATTTTTTCCTACGCGACGGAAGACGACTTGTTTGGCGCCAGCGTTATCGCGCTGATGGTGGTTATCTCCACGCTGCTGAACTTCATTCAGGAAACCCGCTCCACCCGTGCGGCGGACGCGCTCAAGGCGATGGTAAGCAACACGGCGACCGTGCTGCGGGTCATCAATGAGCAGGGCGAGTATGGCTACGTAGAAGTGCCGCTGGATCAACTGGTGCCGGGTGATATCGTCAAACTCGCCGCCGGAGATATGATCCCCGCCGACCTGCGTGTGATCCAGGCTCGTGACCTGTTCGTTGCCCAGGCTTCGCTGACCGGCGAATCTCTGCCGGTAGAAAAAGTGGCCGTCAGCCGTCAGCACGACCAGCATAACCCGCTGGAGTGCGACAACCTCTGCTTTATGGGCACTAACGTGGTCAGCGGCACCGCGCTGGCTATGATTATCGCCACCGGGGGCAATACCTGGTTCGGCCAGCTTGCCGGGCGCGTCACCCAGCAGGAAAGCGAGCCAAACGCCTTCCAGCGCGGTATCAGCCGGGTTAGCTGGCTGCTGATCCGCTTTATGCTGGTGATGGTGCCTGTCGTGCTGCTGATTAACGGCTTTACCAAAGGCGACTGGTGGGAAGCGGCCCTGTTTTCGCTCTCCGTTGCGGTTGGTTTGACGCCGGAAATGCTGCCGATGATAGTCACCTCCACGCTCGCTCGCGGGGCGGTAAAACTGTCTAAACAGAAAGTTATCGTTAAGCACCTCGACGCTATCCAGAACTTCGGCGCGATGGACATTCTCTGCACCGATAAAACCGGCACCCTCACGCAGGACCGTATCGTGCTGGAAAACCACACCGATATCTTCGGTGAGGAGAGCGACCGCGTTCTGCACACCGCCTGGCTGAACAGCCATTATCAGACCGGCCTGAAAAACCTGCTGGACGTGGCTGTGCTGGAAGGCGTTGACGCCGATCACGCCCGCACGGCCGTTGCCCGCTGGCACAAAGTGGACGAAATTCCGTTTGATTTTGACCGCCGCCGTATGTCGGTAGTGGTTTGCGAGCAGCCGGACGTCCATCAGCTGATCTGCAAAGGCGCGCTCCAGGAAATTCTCAACGTTTGTACCCACGTCCGCCACGGCGACGAAATTGTGCCGCTTAGCGAAGGGATGCTGAAACGTATTCGCAGCGTGACCGATTCCCTTAACAGCCAGGGCCTGCGCGTGGTAGCTGTTGCTACTAAATTACAGCCTGCACGCAGCGAAGATTACAGCCGCGTGGATGAGTCTGACCTTATCCTCGAAGGCTATATTGCCTTCCTCGATCCGCCGAAAGAGACCACGGCTCCGGCGCTGAAGGCGCTGAAAGCCAGCGGTATTGCGGTAAAAATCCTCACCGGCGACAGCGAACTGGTGGCGGCGAAAGTATGCCGTGAAGTGGGTCTGGAAGTGGGCGACCTGATAATCGGCAGCGACATCGAAGAGATGAGCGACGAAGAGCTGGCGCGCGTTGCGCTGCAAACTACGCTGTTTGCCCGCCTGACCCCGATGCACAAAGAGCGCATCGTCCGTCTGCTGCGAGGTGAAGGCCACGTGGTTGGCTTTATGGGCGACGGCATTAACGATGCTCCGGCCCTGCGCGCGGCGGATATCGGCATTTCCGTTGACGGTGCGGTAGATATTGCCCGCGAGGCGGCCGATATCATCCTGCTGGAAAAAAGCCTGATGGTGCTGGAAGAGGGCGTTATCGAAGGGCGTCGTACTTTTGCCAACATGCTGAAGTACATCAAAATGACTGCCAGCTCCAATTTCGGCAACGTGTTCAGCGTGCTGGTGGCGAGCGCCTTCCTGCCGTTCCTGCCTATGTTGCCTATCCATCTGCTGATCCAGAACCTGATGTACGACGTCTCTCAGGTAGCTATCCCGTTCGACAACGTGGACGATGAGCAAATTCAGCAGCCGCAGCGCTGGAACCCGTCCGACCTTGGCCGCTTTATGGTGTTCTTCGGGCCGCTCAGCTCCATCTTCGATATCGTAACTTTTGGCGTGATGTGGTGGATTTTCAACGCCAATACGCCGGAAGCTCAGACCCTGTTCCAGTCCGGCTGGTTTGTTGAAGGCCTGCTGTCACAAACCCTGATTGTGCATATGATCCGTACCCGCCGCATTCCGTTCCTGCAAAGCCGCCCGGCGTGGCCGCTGATGGTGATGACGCTGCTGGTGATGGCGCTGGGTATCGCGCTGCCGTTCTCACCGCTGGCCGAGTATCTCCACTTGCAGGCGCTGCCGCTGAGCTACTTCCCGCTGCTGGTGCTGATCCTCGGGGGGTATGTGATGCTTACCCAGGCCGTTAAGGGCTTCTATAGCCGCCGCTACGGCTGGCAATAATCTCAAAAAATGGCGAGATGTGATCCACGTCTCGCCATAATGTTGCTGAAAAATCCTTCACATGGTAACAGATTGTTTTTGCTGTTTTCTGGCCCGTCATGTGAAAGGAAAGTCCATGTTTAAATCGCTCCGTTTTAGCCTGCTGGCCGCAGGTATCGCCGTTGCCTGTCAGGCTCAGGCCGCACCTGCCGGAGAGTTACCGCTGATGCCCTGGCCGCAGCAGGTCGAGCTTCCGGCAACCCAGGGCAGCCTCGCGCTCACCAACGCTCTCTCAATCAATATCAGCGGCGATAAGCTGCCCGGCGCAGCTGAGCGCTGGCGTCAGCGTATTAGCCTGCAAACCGGCTGGCAGCTTCAGCCCGCGGAAGCTCACCCGGCAAAACCGACTATCGCTATTCAAATCCAAAAAGTGGTTGACCCGTTGCCAAAGGCGGACAGCGACGAAAGCTATGAGCTGAGCGTGACGGCGGACGGAGTGAAACTCACCGCGAACACTCGCTTCGGCGCAATGCGCGGGATGGAAACCGTTTTACAGCTGATCCAAAACGGCCCGCAAAATACCTCGATCCCTTATGTGGAGATAAAAGACGTGCCGCGCTTCCCGTGGCGCGGGCTGCTGCTGGATTCGGCGCGCCACTTTATGCCGCTGGAAGATATTTTGCGCCAGCTGGACGGCATGGCCGCGGCTAAGCTCAACGTCTTCCACTGGCACCTGACGGACGACCAGGGCTGGCGCTTCG
This sequence comes from Cedecea davisae DSM 4568, assembly GCF_000412335.2. Lineage (GTDB taxonomy): Bacteria > Pseudomonadota > Gammaproteobacteria > Enterobacterales > Enterobacteriaceae > Cedecea > Cedecea davisae. The sequence continues at coordinate 4,121,947 of NZ_KE161030.1, read as the reverse complement.
CCTCCAGCCATTATCCGAAGCTACAACAGCTGGCGAGCGACGGGCAGTTTTACACCCAGGAGCAGATGAAGCAGGTTGTGCGCTACGCAACTTCGCTGGGGATCCGCGTGGTGCCGGAAATTGACCTGCCGGGCCACGGCTCGGCGCTGGCCGTTGCTTACCCGGAGCTGATGAGCGCTCCGGGGCCGTACCAGATGGAGCGCAACTGGGGCGTATTAAAGCCGTTGCTTAACCCGGCTAACGAAGCTGCCTATAAGTTCGTTGATACCCTGATAGGCGAAGTTACCGCCATTTTCCCCGACGCTTACTTGCATATCGGCGGGGATGAAGTGGACGACAGCCAGTGGAAAGCTTCCGCTTCTATTCAGCAGTTTATGAAACAGCACCAGCTGGCGGACTCCCACGCGCTACAGACTTATTTCAACCAGCGGCTGGAGAAGATCCTCGAAAAACATAAACGGCAGATGATGGGCTGGGATGAGATTTATCATCCCGATCTGCCGAAAAATATTTTGATCCAGTCGTGGCAGGGGCAGGACTCCCTGGGCGCGATTGCGGCCAACGGCTACAAGGGCATTTTGTCCACCGGCTTCTACCTCGACCAGCCGCAGTCTACGGCGTATCACTACCGCAACGAAGTTCTGCCGAAGGGGCTGAACGGGGTCGATAAGTTAAGCGAATCCGACAGCGCCCAGAGCTGGTTCTTCAGCATGCCGCGCCTGAAAGGCAGCCCGGTAGAAGGCAGCTTTACGCTGGTGAAAAGCGACAGCGGCTGGCGCGGATTTATCGACTTCAAAGGCAAGTCTCGCCGCGAGGTACATGAAATAAAATGGCTCACCCCGACTCAGGCGACCTTTACGGTTGATACCTGGATGGGTGAGACGCGCCCGGTCGTCACGCTTGAAGGCGATAAGCTTGGCGGCTACTTCCTGGTCGGCAATGTGCGTTATCCGGCAACCGGGCAAAAGCTTGAGGGCGTGCCGGACGGTAAACAGCCGGCGGTGCCAACGGACGCGCAGATGAGCAACATTCTCGGCGGCGAAGCCGCGCTGTGGGCGGAAAACGTTATTTCTCCGCTGCTGGACATCAAACTTTGGCCGCGCACTTTTGCGGTGGCCGAGCGCTTATGGTCAGCTAAAGACGTTACTGACGTAGAGAACATGTACCAGCGTATGCAGGCGATTGACGCCTGGTCCACGGTTTCCGTCGGGCTACGCCAGCATACCGAGTCGGTGGTTCAGATGACTCGCCTGGCCGGTACGCCGGATATTATGCCGCTGCAAATTCTCGCTCAGGCAGTTGAACCCGCGCAGTATTACACGCGCCAGCACCTCAAATTCCAGGCCGGGAATTACAACCATTTCGAGCCGCTAAACCGCTTTGCCGATACGCTGGGGCCGGAAAGCGGGCAGGTTCGGGCGATTAACGGCTGGGTAGACAAGCTGATTGCCGACCCGGAAGACAGCAACAGCGCCGAAGCCTTGCGCCATATCTTTACCCGCTGGCAAAGCAATACCCCGGACGTGCTGGCGCTTATTGAAGGCAACTATGTGCTAAAACCGCTCAAACCGGTGGCCGAGGACGTAGATAAGCTGGCCGGGTTAGGCTTAAGGCTGACGGATCTGGTGGCGAAGCAGGGGTCGCTAAACGATGACGAACTGAAGGCTATCCAGACTCAGCTGGACGGTGCGGCGCAAACGCGTGATGAAGTGGTTATTGCGGCGGTTTATCCGCTGGAAAAACTGCTGCGTGCCGTCGTGAAGTAAGGGCAAAAAAAGCCCCGCAAAGGCGGGGCCAGAAGCAAAAGCGCTGCGGCGAATTAGCGGCGAACGGCGATGGCTTCGATTTCGATTTTCACGTCTTTTGGCAGACGAGCGACTTCTACACATGAGCGTGCCGGGAAAGTGGCTTTATGCTCGGTGAAGAAGGCTTCATACGCGGCGTTTACGGTAGCGAAGTCGTTCAGGTCTTTAACAAACACCGTGGTTTTCACGATATCGCCCACTTTCAGGCCTGCGGACTCAACGATCGCTTTTACGTTTTCCAGAGACTGGCGCGCCTGAGCGGCTACGTCTTCCGGCACGTTGCCGGATTTTGGATCAACCGGGATCTGACCGGAAGTGATAATCATGCTGCCAAGATCGACGCCCTGGACATAAGGGCCGATAGCGGCCGGTGCGTTTTCCGTGCTAAGAGTGCGTGACATTCTTTCTCCTCAGTATTAGATACAAAGCTCGCGACCATTATAGGGATGGCCGCGAGCTTGTCATCAGACGAACATCAATCAACCAGCACAACGTGACGGGCGAACTCTTTTTCGCAATATTTGCACTTCAGACTGATATCGTCGGCACGTTGTTTAACCGCAAACGAAGAGGCAACCGGCTCGTTATGGCTGATGCAATTACTGTTCGGGCACAGCAGCACTTTCTCAATGCGGTCCGGCAGGCTCGGATTGCTTTTGCCAACCACTTCGTACTCGTCGATGCGGTTCACCGTCGCGTGGGGCGCATACAGCGCTAACTGGTTAACCTGCTCGTCGGTCAGGAAGGTATTCTCTATCTTGATCAAATCTTTACGGCCCAGCTCGCGGGACGGCAGGTTCAGGCCGATGGTGATACGCTGGTCGGTTTCAGTCAGTTTGAACAGCGTCAGCAGCTTAAAGCCCACCTGCGCCGGAATATGGTCGATAACGGTGCCGCGCTTGATGGCTTCAACCTGTAATTTATTATCGTGCGTCATCTTATTCTCCTCTCACTTAAACCAGTTCGCGATTCAAAACCAGCGCCAGCAGAGCCTGGCGGGCAAAAATACCGTTACCGGCCTGCTGGAAATACCAGGCATGCGGCGTGGCGTCTACGTCGGTGGTTATCTCATCCACGCGCGGCAGCGGGTGCAGCACCTTCATATTGGCGCGCGCGCCTTCCAGATCGGCGGCCCGCAGGATGAACTGCGCTTTCACGTTGGCGTATTCGGACGGATCAAGACGCTCTTTCTGCACCCGGGTCATATAGAGAATATCCAGCTCGCCAACCACGTCATCAATTGACTCGTGGCGGCTCCAGGCGATCCCTTTTTCATCCAGCATATCCAGGATGTACTGCGGCATTGCCAGCGCGTTAGGGGCGATAAAGTAGAAGCGGTTGCCGTTGAACTTCGCCAGCGCCTGGGCTAAAGAGTGCACGGTGCGGCCGTATTTCAGGTCACCAACCATGGCGATGTTCAGGTTTTCCAGGCGGCCCTGAGTTTCCTGAATGGTAAACAGGTCGAGCAGGGTTTGCGTCGGGTGCTGGTTGGCGCCGTCGCCCGCGTTAAGCACCGGGATATCGCCGGAGAACTCGGTTGCCAGGCGCGCCGCGCCTTCCTGCGGGTGGCGCATAACAATGGCGTCCACATAGGTGCTGATGACCGAAATCGTGTCGGCCAGCGTTTCACCTTTCTTACCCAGGGAGGTATTGCTGCTGTCGGAAAAACCGACGACCGACGCGCCGAGACGGTGAATCGAGGTTTCGAAGGAGAGACGGGTACGGGTGGAAGCTTCAAAGAAGCAGCTGGCGATAACTTTATGCTTCAGCAGCTCCGGCTGCGGGTTAGCTTTCAGCTTCGCGGCTGTTGCCAGCACCAGTTCAAGTTCTTCACGACTGAGATCATTGATGGAAATGATGTGTTTTTTAAATAACGGGTTAGTCATGCTTCTCTCCTGTTCTCGGGCGACGGGCAAAAAAAAGCCCCTCAATGAGGGGCCTTAGCAATTTGGGAATGTAGAAATTCGATGCTGCAACGGGAAGAAAAACGCCCAACGGCGTCTGCTTTCAGACGACCTGGTGCGGCATTTTTTTGTACACAGTGGACCATGCTTCCTCCCGGCAAATTGTGGCGCATTATACGCGCGTCCGCGCACTCTGCAAGAGGCAAAATCACACTTTTTCGCAGCATTGCAATCGGTTGCTGCCGGGTTAATTCAGTCCGAGGGTTTGCATAATACGGCGATGAACCAGCGGCGTTTTGCGCACATCCCGCGGCGCAATCCACACCACGCTGCTGCCCGACACCACGCCCAGGATCTCCGTTATTGCGTGATGATCGAGTATTTTTGCCACCGCTCTGCCGTAGCCGGAGACGGTATGGATCATAATAAACTCGCTATTATGCTCAACGCTGATGACCATCTCGGCCACCGATCGCGCCGCGCTTGGCTGAGGCTGGGCCATGGGGTTCAGGGCATAGATCTTTTCTCCCTTCGCATTACTCCTTTTAATCACGCCCAGCAGCTTGAGTAGCCGGGAAACCGTTGACTGGCTGATAGCTTCAAAGCCGTGCTGTTTTAAATCGCAGCGCAACTGCTCCTGGGAGCGGTAGCTTTTGTGGACGATTAACTGCTGGCACAGCTCAAGCTGCCGCTGTTCCTTTTCTGACGATACGCGGGAGATCCTCATCTCATTCACCATTTCTCTAATTACAGGCGCGTTATGTTTACCGCATAAATAGATTTAACCTTTTGATAGAGCTTTGTTTTCTGACTGCGCCGAATGAAAATGCAGAGTTAAACGCCACATTTGTGGCGTTTAAGCGGTTCAGGCTATCTGTAATGCGCCACTCAGTATCAGTTTTAGCGTCCAGGCGGCGACGGCCAGGATAACGATAGCTATTGCGAATTCGTAACTTTTCAGCAAAGCCTGACCCTGGGTTTTTTTCTGCCACAAGAACACCAGTATTCCCGGAGTGAACAGCAATGAGCTGAGCAGCATTGAGTCGCCGGCTGCGTAGCAAAGCCAGAAGCCATAGAGTGTAGCCACCACGCCGAGAATAATGCCGCCGGTACGTGACTCTCCCTTTCCGTAGCGCTCGCCGGTCCAGGCCAGTTTCAGGCCGTAGGCCGCGCTGAACAGATAAGGCGGCAAAATGGCGGCCGTAGCGATGGAAAACAGCGCCTGGTAGCCCGCGGCATAGAACAAGGTGAGGATCAGGAACAGCTGGATCAGGCCGTTGGTTATCCACAGTGAAAATGACGGCGAGTGGCGAGCATTCTCTTTGGCGAAAATCTTCGGAAATATTCCGTCAATTGCCGCAACCCTGGGCAGTTCTGCCGCGAAAAGCGTCCAGGCCAGTAATGCACCGGCGAGGGATAAAATCACGCCGCCAGCGACGAATTTAGCGCCCCAGACCCCGACCACGCTTTCCAGCACGCCCGCCATTGATGGGTTTTTCAACCCGGCCAGCGCCGCCTGGTCAAGCACGCCCATCGACAGCACGCTAACCAGAATATAAATCACCAATACGCCGAGCAGGCCAATCACCGTTGCCTTGCCGATATCGGCTCGTTTTGCCGCGCGGGCGGAAACCACGGTCGCTCCTTCAATACCGATAAACACCCAGGTCGTGACCAGCATAATGCTTTTAACCTGCTGGAAAATTTCCGGCCGTGTGCCGTCAATCACCATCATGCGGCCCCAAAAATCGGCGGTGAACACGCCGATGCGGAAGGCAATCAGCACCGCGACGATAAACAGCAGCAGGACGGCAACTTTCACCACGGTGAGGATGGTATTGATATAGGCAGCTTCGCGCACGCCGCGCAGTACCAGAGCGTGAACCAGCCACAGTACAATTGACGCCCCGATGAATGACGGCAGGTTGTTACCGTCGCCGAACACCGGAATGAAGAAGCTCAGGGCGCTAAACAGCAGCACCGCGTAGGAGACGTTGCCGAGCCAGGCCGAGAACCAGTAGCCCCAGGCTGACTGGAAGCCGATAAAATCCCCAAATCCTGCTCTGGCGTAGCTATAAACCCCGCCGTCGAGATCCGGGCAGCGGGCGCTGAGATTCTGATAAATAAAGGCGAGACAGAGCATGCCTACGCCGGTGATTGCCCAGCCGATCAGCAGTGCGCCGGGTGAGGCAACCGAGGCAAAGTTTTGCGGCAGGCTAAAGACCCCGCCGCCGATCATCGAGCCAATAACCAGCGCTACCAGCGCGCTGAGTCCGAGCTTCTTCTCACTAGTTGCGGGCGCGTCTGTGGCGCCAGCATGGGTAACATCTGCCATTTTCCTATTCTCCCGCTGCGCTGGGCAGCACCTGGGTACAGCGGGCGGCAAGAAGATTCCCACCGCCCGACGGCGTTACTCTCCGAGCGTGGCGACCATGACGGCTTTGATGGTGTGCATGCGGTTTTCCGCTTCGTCGAAGACGATGGAATGCCCGGACTCGAAGACTTCCTCGGTCACTTCCAGCCCTTTCAGGCCATAGGCTTCTTCGATCTCTTTCCCGACTTTGGTGTGTTCGTTATGGAATGCAGGCAGGCAGTGCATGAACTTCACATTGGGATTGCCGGTTGCATCGAGGACGCTTTGATTAATCTGGTATGGCGTCATCAGGCTGACGCGCTCGGCCCAGGCTTCTTTTGGCTCGCCCATTGAGACCCAGACGTCGGTGTAGAGGAAATCAGTACCCGCTACGCCTTCCGCCACGCTGTCGGTCAGCGTGATGCGGCCGCCGGTCTCTTTGGCGATGGCGCGGCATTGCTCTACCAGGCCAGCCTCAGGCCAGAATGCTTTTGGCGCGACGAGGCGAATATCCATCCCCATTTTGGCCGCGCCGACCATCAGTGAATTCCCCATGTTGTTGCGGGCGTCGCCGAGATAGGCGAAGGACAATTCATTGAGTTTTTTGCCCGGCGCATGCTCCAGCATGGTCATCAGGTCGGCGAGGATCTGGGTTGGGTGGAACTCGTTGGTCAGCCCGTTCCACACCGGCACACCGGCGTACTCGCCCAGCTCTTCGACGATATCCTGGCCGTAGCCGCGATACTCGATGCCGTCATACATCCGGCCCAGCACGCGGGCGGTGTCTTTCATCGACTCTTTATGGCCGATTTGCGAGCCGCTTGGGCCGAGATAAGTCACCAGCGCGCCCTGGTCAAAAGCGCCTACCTCAAACGCGCAGCGGGTGCGGGTGGAGGTTTTTTCGAAGATAAGCGCAATGTTTTTACCGCATAGCGTTTTTTTCTCAGTACCCGCTTTTTTGGCGGCTTTAAGGTCGCGGGCGAGATCGATGAGGTACTGAATTTCTGCAGGTTTAAAGTCGAGTAATTTCAGGAAATTGCGATTTTTTAAGTTGATAGTCATTTTTGTTATCCTTTGAAAAAAGAGTTTGTTGACCCTCACCCCGGCCCTCTCCCTAAAAGGGAGAGGGGGAAATGCGGGCGACTCTGTTTTGTTCTCTTGTTTTATTCCCTCTCCCCTCAGGGGAGAGGGTCAGGGTGAGGGGCAATCACTATTCGCGAATCAGCGTGCCTTTCTCGCCCGCCAGAATCGCCGCCCCGTCCTCCAGCAAACCAATGCCGGCAATACCGTGGCAGCGGGTAACAAAGTCGCTACAGGCGGCAACCTTCGGCCCCATCGAACCGGCGTCGAAGGTCATCTTGTCCAACTCGGCGGGCGTTACCTGCATCAGCGGGCGCTGGTCAGGCGCACCCCAGTTCAGGTACACCGCATCGGCGTCGGTCAGGATCAGCAGGGCGTTGGCCTCTATCTGGCGAGCCAGTAGCGCGGCGGAAAGATCTTTATCAATCACCGCCTCGATGCCGTGGTAGCCGTCGGGTTTTTCCACCACAGGCACGCCGCCGCCGCCGTTACAAATAACCAGGTGATCGCGCTGAATCAGCGCCGTAATGGCATCGCTTTCCACGATGCGTTTCGGCCGCGGGGAAGGCACTACGCGGCGGAAATACTGGCCATCGGCTTTAACCGACCAGCCCTTATCGCGCACCAGGGCATCCGCCTGCTCTTTGCTGTAGACCGGGCCGATATACTTGGTCGGGTTGCTGAAGGCCGGATCCTGCGGGTCGACCTCTACCTGAGTCAGCAGCACGCTAACTTCGCGGTCCGGCAGATGATTTTTCAGCGATTGCTGAAGCATGTAGCCAATCATTCCCTGACTTTCCGCGCCGAGAACATCCAGCGGATAAGGACTAACGTTTTGATAAGCGCTGTTTTGCAGGGCCAGGAGGCCAACCTGCGGGCCGTTGCCGTGCACCAGCACCACGCGCCAGTTTTCGGTCAGTTGGGCGATGGTTTTGCTGGCCCGCTCGATATTTTTACGCTGCAGGTCGGCTTCCAGCGGCTCGCCGCGTTTTAGCAAAGCGTTGCCGCCGAGGGCGACCACCAGGGTCGGTTTCAGTGTCATATACGGCTCTCCACTTAAATTCCGTCACGTTCCAGCGGGCAGCTCATGCAGCGTGCGCCGCCGCGCCCGCGGCCTAATTCGTCGCCAGGAATTGGCAACACGGTGATCCCGGCTTTGTCGTATTTTTCGTTGGTCCAGATGTTGCGCTCGTAGCCAATTACCACGCCCGGGCGGATGGTCAGCACGTTGTTGGCGTCATTCCACTGCTCGCGCTCGGCTTCGAAGGCGTCTCCGCCGGTGGTGATAAGCTTGACCTCGCTGATGCCCAGCGCCTGCTCGATGGCGTGTACGAGGCTGACTTCCTGATGGCGTTTAATACCGCCCTTGCCGTCCGGGGTGAGCGTCCAGCACTGCACGTCTTTGCGCACCACTTCCGGATAGACGGAGAAGGTGTCGACATCGAGATGGGTCATGACGGTATCGAGGTGCATGCAGGAGCGGTGTTTTGGCAGCTCAACCGCAATCACGCGGGTCGCCTGTTGATGTTTGAATAACGATGCAGCGAGGAACTCAACGCCCTGAGGCGTGGTGCGCTCAGACATGCCAATTAATACCGAGCCGCGGCCAATCACTAATACATCGCCGCCTTCCAGCGTGGCGTGGTCGTAATTAATGTTTTCGTCGCCGTAATATTTAATGAAATTGCCGTCGGTAAATGCCGGGTGCCAGCGATAAATTGCCCTTAAATTATTTGTCTCGCGTTGGCGAGCTGCTTTAGCCATTGGGTTAATTGAAACGCCGTTATAAATCCAGCACGATGTATCGCGGGTGAATAAATGATTTGGCAGCGGCTTCATAATAAAGTCGGTTGCCGCATGAGTATCCACCACCATATTTTTAATCTGGGCTGGAATTTCTTCGTAAGTCAGCCCGCCGGAAAGGCGACGGGCTAACTCGCGGTGCGGCATATCCGCCAGCCAGCCGCGCACGTCGGCGGCGAAGGCTGGCCCAAGACGGTAGTCTGAAACCTGAGTATTCAGCAGCCAGTCCCTGGCCTCTGTGATGTCCAGCGTTTGTGTTAGCAGGTCGGTTAGCAGCAATACCTCCACGCCTTCGCGGCGCAAGGTGTTGGCGAAAACATCATGTTCTTCGCCCGCCCGCTCTACCGAAAGAACGTCGTCAAAAAGTAATTCCTGACAATTTGAAGGGGTAAGTCTTTTCAGACTGAGGTTTGGGCGATGCAGCATAACGCTGCGCAGGTGGCCTATTTCGGAACCGACATAATGCTTATCCATGACTATTCCCTTACATTATTTGAGGATGAGTTTTCCCATGGCGCAATTAATATTGCGTCGCAACTTAAATAATTCGGTTGGTTGTCTTCGGGGCGTATATTAGATTTTATTAAGCCGTTTAATGTGATCTTCATCACGCGATGACGGTGGGTTTTATTTCTCTTTTTATTATTTGATGAGCGTCAGGAAATAGCTTTTATATTTATTTTGCTTACTGCATAACTACTCAATAAACAGCCTGATAATATCTCTGTTGTTAATGGTTTGTAATTGATTACCAATTTAACTTAAGGGTATGTATCTGATTTTATTGTGTTTTTTATTTTTATGTGCATGGTTATGCACGTGGTGGTTTATTTAATCCTGAAAGATGGGGGAAACAAGAAATAGTTATTGTGAATTTTTCGTGGATACCCGGTTTGGAAACTGTGAGCGAGCAGGTTTTTTTCTTTTTACTTAACGGGAAACAACGGATTAGCGAAGAGGCTCAGCCGTGTTCAATTGAGGTTATGTCTTTTTACTGCATAAAAAATCCGGCCAGCGCAGCAGTTATGCAACATCTTTTGCAATAAACATGCGCTAAGAAAAAAAGCCCCTCAGACGAGGTGACGTCGGAGGGGCCAGGGAATAACCCTTAGAGCGAATAAATTATTCAGCCAGCGTGGCGACCATCACCGCCTTGATGGTGTGCATGCGGTTTTCTGCCTGGTCAAACACCACGCTGTGGGAGGATTCGAATACTTTGTCGGTAACTTCCATACCGCCGTGCAGGTCGTACTCCTGGGCCATTTGCTTGCCGAGCGTGGTCTGGTCGTCATGGAAGGCAGGCAGGCAGTGCAGGAACTTCACCTGCGGGTTGCCGGTGAGCGCCAGCATTTCGCCGTTGACCTGGTAAGGGCGAAGCAGGGCGATACGTTCGGCCCACTTCTCTTTGGCTTCACCCATCGACACCCAAACGTCGGTATAGATAAAGTCGGCACCTTTTACGCCTGCGGCAATATCTTCCGTGAGGGTGATTTTACCGCCGGTTTGGGCGGCCAGCGCTTTGCACTCTGCCACCAGATTTGCGTCGGGCCAGCAGGCTTCAGGGGCCACAAGGCGCAAGTCCAGCCCTGTCAACGCGGCGGCTTCCAGCATCGAGTTACCCATGTTGTTACGTGCATCCCCGGCGTAAACCAGCGTCATCTGGTTAAAGCTTTTCCCCGGCAGATGCTCCTGCATGGTCAATAAATCCGCCAGCAGCTGGGTGGGATGATATTCATTGGTCAGGCCGTTCCACACCGGTACACCGGCGTAGCTCGCCAGGGTTTCAACTATTTCCTGACCATAGCCGCGATACTGAATGCCGTCATACATGCGCCCCAGCACCCGTGCGGTATCCTTAATTGATTCTTTATGCCCAATTTGGCTGCCGCTTGGGCCGAGATAAGTGACGCGAGCGCCCTGGTCAAAAGCGGCAACTTCGAAAGAGCAGCGAGTTCGGGTCGAATCTTTTTCGAAGATGAGCGCGATGTTTTTCCCAGTAAGCTTCTGAGTTTCAGTTCCTTTTTTCTTGTCGTTTTTCAGCTTAGCGGCCAGGGCCAACAGTTCATGGAGCTGGGCAGGCGTAAAATCGAGCAGCTTAAGAAAATTTTTCTGATAAAAGTGACTCATTTTTTCCTCGCATGGCAGAAGCCTTTATTGAATTAAAATTCAATTTATATGTATGAATATTCAATTGCAACCCCGGGCGTTAAAACTTTGCGATGAAAGGTGGAGGCAAACCCCGGCGTGTGTGAAAATGAGAGTATCTGCCGACTTATTTGAGGAAAGGGCCATGGCAAATCCAGAACAGCTGGAAGAACAACGCGAAGAAACTCGCTTAATCATTGAAGAACTGCTGGATGACGGCAGCGATCCTGACGCGCTGTACACCATCGAGCATCACCTTTCTGCAGATGATTTTGAAACCCTGGAGAAAGCGGCCGTTGAAGCTTTCAAGCTGGGCTACGAAGTCACCGATCCTGAAGAGCTGGAAGTGGAAGAGGGCGATACCGTCATCTGCTGCGATATCCTTAGCGAATGTGCGCTGAACCGCGAGCTGATTGATGCTCAGGTTGAGCAACTGATGAACCTGGCGGAAAAATTCGGCGTGGATTACGACGGCTGGGGCACTTACTTCGAAGATCCGAACGGTGAAGACGGCGAAGAAGGCGACGACGAAGATCTTCTGGACGAAGACGACGACGGCGTGCGCCACTAAAAGTAAGCGGTGCAGCGGCATTCAGCCGCTGCGCTTCAGGATATCGCCATGAACTACCAGCAACTCCTCTCCCCCGTTAAGCAATTCCTGCACTGTCCGACTCCCGATGCGTGGACTGAAAAAGCCCGCCAGCCCGAAAATTTGCCGCTGCTGCTGACCGACCACATGGTCTGCGAACTCAAAGCCGCGCAAACCGCGATGCTGCTGATCCGCAAATATGTTGCCGATAAAGAAAGCTCGCAGGCGCTGCTGGCCTGGCTACAGCCCTACGAAGCCTTTACCTTCCGCGACGGCGACGAGCCGGACTTTCTGTCTATCCACAAAGGGATTGGCAAAAGCGTGATGCCAAAAACGCAAAGCCCCTGGGGGCAGCAGCTTATCGACAGCATGGTACTGCTGATTAAAGAAGAGCTGCACCATTTCTGGCAGGTGCGGGAAATCATGATTGCCCGTAACATTCCGTACGTGAAAATTACCGCCAGTCGCTATGCTAAAGGTTTGTTGAGCGAAACCCGCACCCACGAACCGCTGATGCTGGTGGACAAGCTTATCTGCGGAGCCTATATCGAAGCGCGATCGTGCGAGCGATTTGCCGCCCTGGCGCCGCACCTTGACGATGAGCTACAGCGTTTTTACCTGTCGCTGCTGCGTTCTGAGGCCCGTCACTATCAGGATTATTTAAGCCTGGCGGAGCACATTGCCGGAAACGACATCAGCGAACGTATTGGTTTTTTTGGCGAAGTAGAAGCCCGGCTTATCCAGAGCCGCGACGAAGAGTTTCGCTTCCACAGCGGGGTGCCCGCAGACTAAGAAGGATGTTGTATGAACTGGACCCACGTCATTATTGCAGGCTATGTCGGCGCGACAATTGCCGTAGTGGTCGGCGTTTTTCGCAAGAAAGGCTGGGTGGGGAAGGCCGGTGCCGTCGCGATTGCGCTGGTCGCTATTATGGCGTGGAATATTTTCGACGTTAAATACCTGATCCCGCGTGAAAAGGCCGGATCTTCGCAGAGCGAGCTGGCCGGGCTTGATGCCGCGATGAACCAGATGCCGGTCTACCAGGTGCTGAAGGAGCAGGAACCGGCGCTGTGGATGTCTATTCGCCAGCAGGCGATTGAGATGCATAAGCAGGGGAAAACCGAGCAGCAGGTGATTGACACTATCCAGCCGCAAATCCTCGCCGTGGAGATGAAGCGTCTGCAAAATGCCGCCGATGAAAACGTGGTGGCGTTTATGCAAATCAATATGCAGCAAACGGCGATGGTGCAAAAGAGCAGCAACGAGGCCTGCTTCCGCTTCCTGTTCCCGGATGTGAAGGGCGGTATCAACTCGATGAGGCTTCTGCCGCGCGAGGTCACGATGCGCCGTATGGAAGTAGATGCCGCCATGATGCGCTCCGCCTACGGTCCTGAAAAACACACTGTAACCGACGCCGAGCGCCAGCAGGCCAGGCAGGATATCCAGCCGATAGTCCAGCAGCTGATGAAGCGCTACGGCGGCGATTTGCATCTGATGTCTGACCCGCACAAAGCGGTGGGCCAGGAGGGCATCGTCTGCGATCAGGTTCAGGAACTGTGGCGCAACGTTCTGCAACTGCCACCGGCCAGAGCGGCAGGCATTATTCGCCTGTCCGTAGCCGGGGAATAGCCTTCGGGCGCAGCACAAATCGCTTAAGGCTTGAACAGCAACGCGCTTATCGCTAAGGTAAGCGCGTTTTTTTACCTTCCTGGAACGCGCCATGATTACCATCGCCCTTATCGACGATCACCTTATCGTCCGCTCCGGCTTTGCCCAACTGCTTGGGCTGGAGGCGGATTTTCAGGTTGTGGCCGAGTTTGGCTCGGGCCGCGAGGCGCTGGCCGGGCTGCCGGGGCAGGGCGTTCAGGTCTGCATCTGCGATATTTCGATGCCGGATGTTTCCGGGCTTGAGCTTCTCGCCCAACTGCCGAAGGGCATGGCGACTATTATGTTGTCGGTTCACGACAGCCCGGCGCTGGTGGAACAGGCGCTTAACGCCGGGGCGCGCGGCTTTTTATCCAAACGCTGTAGCCCGGACGAATTGATTGCGGCGGTGCACACCGTAGCGACCGGCGGCTGCTACCTGACGCCGGACATTGCCATGAAGCTGGCCGCCGGACGGCAGGACCCGCTGACTAAGCGCGAACGCCAGGTGGCAGAAAAACTGGCCCAGGGCATGGCGGTGAAAGAAATAGCCACCGAGCTCGGACTGTCGCCGAAAACGGTACACGTTCACCGCGCAAATCTGATGGAAAAACTCGACGTCAGCAACGACGTAGCGCTGGCTCGCCGCCTGTTCGACGGCTGGTGATGCAGTCTTTCTTCTCGCGGCTGATAGCCGTTATCGCCAGCTTTTTTATCTTCTCCGCCGCGTGGTTCTGCCTGTGGAGCATCAGCCTGCATTTAGTGGTAAGACCCGAACTGGCGGTGCTGCTGTTTCCCTTTGGCCTGCGTCTGGGCCTGATGCTGCAATGCCCGCGTGGCTACTGGCCGGTACTGCTCGGTGCGGAATGGCTGATGCTGGGCTGGCTGGCTCAGGAAGTGGCGCTGGCGCACCTGCCGCTGCTGATGGCCGGAGGCGTGCTGACCCTGCTGCCCGTGGCGCTTATCTCCCGCTATCGCCACCAGCGAGACTGGCGGACTTTGCTGCGCCAGGGCGGAGCGCTTATCGCCGCCGCGCTGCTGCAATCTTTGCCGTGGATTGGGCGGGGGCATGAATCCCTGAACGCCCTGCTGTTAACCCTGACCGGCGGCCTGACGCTGGCCCCGACCTGCCTGGTTATCTGGCACTACCTCACCAGCACCGTCTGGCAGCCGCTTGGCCCGGCGCTGGTTTCCCAGCCGGTGAACTGGCGCGGTCGCCATCTGATTTGGTATCTGCTGTTATTCGCCGTCAGCCTCTGGCTTCAGCTGGGGCTGCCAGCCGAGCTTTCTCGCTTTACGCCGTTCTGCCTTGCGCTGCCGATTATCGCCCTGGCCTGGCACTACGGCTGGCAGGGGGCGCTTATTGCCACCCTGATGAACGCCATTGCTTTAATCGCCAGCCAGACCTGGCACGATCACCCGGTCGATCTTCTGCTGTCGCTGCTGGCGCAAAGCCTCACCGGGCTGCTGCTGGGGGCGGGGATCCAGCGCCTGCGCGAGCTGAACCAGTCGCTGCAAACCGAGCTTGCCCGCAACCGCCGCCTTGCCGAGCGGCTGCTGGAAACCGAAGAGAGCGTGCGCCGGGAAGTGGCTCGCGAGCTGCACGACGATATTGGTCAGACGATCACGGCTATCCGCACCCAGGCCGGAATAATGCAGCGCCAGGCCCCGGAAAACGATGGCGTGAAACGCAGCGGGGCACATATCGAACAGCTCTCGCTGGGCGTTTATGACTCGGTACGCCGCCTGCTCGGGCGGCTGCGACCGCGCCAGCTGGACGATCTCTCCCTCGAACAGGCGGTGCGCTCCCTGCTGCGCGAAATGGAGCTGGAAAGCCGGGGCATAGTCAGCCATCTCGACTGGCAAATTGACGAGCAGATGCTCAGCGAGGGGCAGCGCGTTACGTTGTTCCGGGTTTGCCAGGAAGGGCTGAACAACATCGTCAAACACGCCAGCGCCAGCGCGGTCACGCTCCAGGGCTGGCGTCAGGAAGAGTGGCTGATGCTGGTGATTGAAGATGACGGCAGCGGCCTGCCGCCCGGCTCGGGGCAGCAGGGCTTTGGGCTTCTCGGGATGCGCGAACGCGTGACGGCGCTGGGCGGCACCCTGGCTATTTCCTGCACTCACGGCACGCGCGTCAGCGTCAGCCTGCCGTTGCGATACGTCTGAGGGGCGATGATGTTGAGTTTCCTGAAAGTACCGGCCAGCGCGCCTTTGCTGGGCGATAAAAATGAAATCGACGCCCGCTATCGCTACTGGCGGCGGCATATCCTGATAACCATCTGGCTGGGTTACGCGCTGTTTTACTTCACCCGCAAAAGCTTTAACGCCGCAGCGCCGGAGATCCTCGCCACCGGCGTAATGGAGCGCACCGACATCGGCCTGCTGGCGACGCTGTTTTACGTGACCTATGGCCTGTCGAAGTTTCTTTCAGGGATAGTCAGCGACTTCTCCAACGCACGCTACTTTATGGGGCTGGGGCTGATTGCCACCGGCATCGTCAACATCCTGTTCGGCTTCTCGACTTCGCTATGGGCGTTCGCCCTGCTGTGGGCGCTTAACGCGTTCTTCCAGGGCTGGGGCTCGCCCGTTTGCGCCAGATTGCTCACGGCCTGGTACTCCCGCAGCGAGCGCGGCGGCTGGTGGGCGGTGTGGAATACGGCGCATAACGTGGGCGGGGCGCTTATTCCGATTATTATCGGTGCGGCGGCGATGAATTATGGCTGGCGCGTTGGGATGATGATTGCCGGCTGCCTGGCGATTATTGCCGGGCTGTTTCTCTGCTGGCGGCTGCGCGACCGGCCCCAAACCGTTGGCCTGCCCGCCGTGGGCGACTGGCAGCACGACGAGCTGGAAATGGCTCAGCAGCAGGAAGGCGCGGGGCTAACGCGCAAAGAGATCCTCTATAAATATGTGCTGGCGAACCCGTACATCTGGCTGCTGTCGCTGTGCTACGTGCTGGTGTACGTGGTGAGGGCGGCGATAAACGACTGGGGCAATCTCTATATGTCGGAGACGCTCGGCGTGGGGCTGGTCAAGGCTAACTCGGCGGTGACGATGTTCGAACTTGGCGGGTTTATCGGCGCGCTGGTGGCGGGCTGGGGGTCGGACAAGTTGTTTAACGGTAACCGCGGGCCGATGAACCTTATTTTTGCCGCCGGTATTCTGCTCTCGGTTGGCTCGCTGTGGCTGATGCCTTTTGCCAGCTACGTGATGCAGGCCGCCTGCTTCTTTACCACCGGCTTCTTCGTGTTTGGCCCGCAGATGCTTATCGGCATGGCGGCGGCGGAGTGTTCGCATAAAGAGGCTGCGGGCGCGGCAACCGGCTTTGTCGGGCTGTTTGCTTACCTTGGGGCATCGCTCTCCGGCTGGCCGCTGGCGAGGGTTATCGACATCTGGCACTGGAGCGGGTTTTTCGCGGTTATCGCCACCGCCGCCGGGATTTCGGCGCTGCTGCTGCTGCCGTTCTTAAACGCTCAGGCACCGCGTGCTGCCAGTGAAGCGTGATGCATCTCACCTTTTTGTGCCAAACAGGGCAAAACTAAGAAATATTCCTGGTTGCGCCTGGACGCTGTCTCAGGCCAGTTGACGCGCTGATTTCTACAATGCCTGCCATCAAGCAGGTATTCAAATCAGGAGTCATCCATGCTGGCCTTTTTAAACCAGGTGCGTAAGCCAACCCTGGATCTGCCGCTCGAAGTGCGGCGCAAGATGTGGTTCAAACCGTTTATGCAGTCGTACCTGGTGGTCTTCATCGGCTACCTGACGATGTATCTGATCCGCAAAAACTTCAACATCGCGCAGAACGACATGATCTCAACCTACGGGCTGAGCATGACGCAGCTGGGGATGATCGGCCTCGGATTCTCCATCACCTACGGCGTGGGCAAAACGCTGGTTTCTTATTATGCGGACGGCAAAAACACCAAGCAGTTCCTGCCGTTTATGCTGATCCTCTCCGCCATCTGTATGCTCGGCTTCAGCGCCAGCATGGGCGCTGGCTCGGTTAGCCTGTTCCTGATGATTGCCTTCTACGCGCTGAGCGGTTTCTTCCAGAGCACCGGCGGGTCGTGCAGCTATTCAACCATTACCAAATGGACGCCTCGCCGTAAACGCGGCAGCTATCTGGGCATGTGGAACATCTCCCACAACCTCGGCGGCGCGGGCGCGGCTGGTGTAGCCCTGTTTGGCGCTAACTACCTGTTTGACGGCCACGTTATCGGGATGTTTATCTTCCCGTCCATTATCGCCCTGGTCGTCGGCTTTGTTGCCCTGCGTTACGGCAGCGACTCCCCTGAGTCTTATGGCCTCGGCACCGCCGAAGAGCTGTTTGGCGAAGAGGTGAGCGAAGAAGACAAAGAAGCCGAAGATAATTCCATGACCAAATGGCAGATCTTCGTTGAGTACGTGCTGAAGAACAAAGTTATCTGGCTGCTGTGCTTCTCCAACATCTTCCTTTACGTGGTGCGCATCGGCATCGACCAGTGGTCCACCGTGTACGCTTTCCAGGAGCTGAAGCTCTCCAAAGAAGTGGCGATTCAGGGCTTCACCCTGTTTGAAGTAGGCGCGCTGGTGGGCACGCTGCTGTGGGGCTGGCTGTCGGACCTGGCTAACGGGCGCCGTGCGCTGGTTGCCTGCGTTGCGCTGGCGCTGATTATCGCCACCCTGGGCGTGTACCAACATGCCAGCAACCAGTACGTTTACCTGGCTTCGCTGTTTGCTCTTGGCTTCCTGGTCTTTGGCCCGCAGCTGCTGATTGGCGTGGCGGCGGTTGGCTTCGTGCCGAAGAAAGCTATCGGCGCGGCGGACGGCATCAAAGGCACCTTCGCCTACCTGATTGGCGACAGCTTCGCCAAGCTTGGCCTGGGCATGATTGCCGACGGCACGCCGGTCTTCGGCCTCACCGGCTGGGCTGGTACCTTTGCCGCTCTGGATGCGGCAGCGATCGGCTGTATCGTGCTGATGGCAATAGTCGCGGTATTTGAAGAGCGCAAAATTCGCCGTGAGAAAAAGATCCAGCAGCTTAAAATCGCTTAAGTGTGTTGTTGGTGACTTACTGCCCGGCATAACGCCGGGCTTTTTTATGCCCGCTGCCCGCCAGATTGCGCGCAGGTCTGGCGTATTACTGAGGAAAGTGATTGCGGTATACTGCATGAAGTCCATGAAAAAATATTGCCGGTTGCTGACGGCAAAATAAGCTTAGGCAGTCGGGAATCTTACTTCATGATTTGGTTAATGTTGGCTACGCTGTGTGTGGTGTTTGTTGTAGGGTTTCGGGTGCTTACGTCTCATTCCCGGCGGGCAATTCGTCGGCTAAGTGAGCGGCTGGGGATCGATGTGGTGCCGGTTGAGTCGATGATCGATCAGATGGGGAAAGCGCAAGGCGACGCGTTTTTGCAGTATTTGCATCGCCCCGATGAGTCTCATCTGCAAAATGCGGCTCAGGTCCTGCTTATCTGGCAAATCGTGATTGTGGACGGCAGCGATCAAAATTTACAGCAGTGGCACCGTAGGCTGCAAAAGGCCAGGCTGGCGGCCCCGGTGACCGATGCTCAGGTGCGCCTTGCGTTGGGGTTTCTGCGCGAAATAGAGCCAGACTGGCCGGAGATTAACGCCTTCCAGATGCGCTATAACGGTTATTTCCAGCCGGAAGACGGCGTGCACTGGCTGCATTGATGCCAGCAGCCCGGCAGAACGTTGTTTTCTATTGAAAGCGCTGTGATTACAGCGCCTTGAGCATAGTTACTTCGCAGTCCACATGCCCGGTACAGCCGAGCGGAGCAGGAATATGCTCGAACCCCAGATGCTCGTACAGGCCAACGGCTTCTTTCAAAAATGCCGTAGTTTCCAGATAGCAGCGGGTAAACCCTTCGGCGCGGGCAAACTCCAGCGCCTGTAACGCGAGCTTTTTCGCCAGCCCTTTACCGCGAACCACCGGCAAGAAATACATTTTTTGCAGCTCGCAGATATCCGGCTCGCTACATGACAGCGGGGCGACGCCGCCGCCTCCCACCACTTCGCCATCAATCTCAACGACCCAATAAGCATGCTGAGGCTTGCTATACAGCTGGTACAGCTCATCAAGGTTAGGGTCGGCAACGGTATAGCCTTTGTCGGCGGTCAGGCCGTATTCGGCAGAAACCTGACGAATAACCCGGGCGATGGCCGAATTATCTTCGGCGGTAATCCGGCGCAGCTGGAGCTTCACGTCAACCGGAGCAGTGGTGTTCATCATGTGACTCATAAGCTTAGGAAGGATAAAGGGAGTTAATAGCACTTCATGAAGGAGGGTGCAAGTTGCGCAAAAAAAACGCCCCGCACGGAGACGCGGGGCGGATAGAGCAGCTTAACGATTACAGCGCGGCGATAACGGCCTGCTGTTCAATCAGCTTAGCTTTGGCGTCTGCAAAACCTTCGAGACGCTCGCGCTCTTTGGCTACTACGTCAGCCGGGGCGCGGGCCACAAAGCCTTCGTTAGAGAGCTTGCCTTCGATTTTGCCAATTTCGATTTCGATTTTGGCCACTTCTTTAGCCAGACGCTCAATCTCAGCGGCTTTGTCTACCAGGCCTGCCATCGGGATCAGCAGTTCTGCGCCGTCGATAATTTTGGTCACGGAAACCGGGCCTTTATCGTCAACAGGCAGAATAGTGATGCTTTCCAGGCGAGCCAGGTTCTGCAGGAAGGTACGGTTGTCGGTTACGCGACGAATCGCTTCGTCGTTGCAGCCGCGCAGCAGCACTTCCAGGCGTTTACTCGGCGCGATGTTCATTTCGGCACGAATGTTACGCACGGCGGTGATGACATCCTTCAGCCATTCGGTATCGGCAAATGCCGCTTCATCAACCTGAGAAGCATCATAAGCCGGGAACTCTTGCAGCATGATGGTATCGGCGGTGATGCCTTTCAGCACTTTCACGCGCTGCCAGATGGTTTCCGTGATGAATGGAATGATCGGGTGCGCGAGACGCAGCAGGCCTTCCAGCACGTTCACCAGCGTATTGCGGGTGCCGCGCAGCTCGGCTTCAGTACCGCCGTTCATGACCGGCTTGGTCAGTTCCAGATACCAGTCGCAGAACTGGTTCCAGGTGAACTCATACAGGATGTTAGCGGCGATATCGAAGCGGTAGCTGTCCAGCGCTTCGCGGTACGCTTTAACGGTGCGGTTGAACTCGGCCAGGATCCACCGGTCCGCCAGGGAGAGCACCAGCTCGCCGCCGTTGAAGCCGCAGTCCTGCTCTTCGGTGTTCATCAGCACAAAGCGGCTGGCGTTCCAGAGCTTGTTACAGAAGTTACGATAGCCTTCCAGGCGCTTCATATCCCAGTTGATGTCGCGGCCGGTAGAGGCCAGCGCCGCCAGGGTAAAGCGCAGGGCGTCGGTGCCGTGCGGCTCGATGCCGTTCGGGAATTGCTTCTCGGTGCGCTTGCGGATTTTCTCCGCCAGCTGCGGCTGCATCATGTTGCCGGTACGTTTTTCCAGCAGGTCTTCCAGCGAAATGCCGTCAACCATGTCCAGCGGGTCGATAACGTTGCCCTTGGACTTGGACATCTTCTGGCCTTCGTCGTCTCGGATAAGGCCGGTCATGTAGACGGTCTTAAACGGAACCTGCGGCTTGCCGTCTTCATCTTTGATGAAGTGCATGGTCAGCATGATCATGCGGGCAATCCAGAAGAAGATAATGTCGAAGCCGCTGACCATCACGCTTGTCGGGTGGAAGGTGCGCAGCGCTTCGGTGTTTTCCGGCCAGCCCAGGGTGGAGAAGGTCCACAGTCCGGAGGAGAACCAGGTGTCCAGCACGTCTTCGTCCTGGTTCAACGCTACGTCGTCGCCCAGGTTGTTCTCGGCGCGAACTTCCGCTTCGTTACGGCCAACGTAAACGTTGCCTTCTGCGTCGTACCAGGCCGGGATACGGTGGCCCCACCACAGCTGGCGGGAGATACACCAGTCCTGAATGTCGCGCATCCAGGAGAAGTACATGTTTTCGTACTGCTTAGGCACGAACTGAATGTCGCCCTGCTCAACGGCTTCTACAGCTACTTTTGCCAGCGGAGCGGTGCGCACGTACCACTGGTCGGTCAGCATAGGTTCGATAACCACGCCGCCACGGTCGCCGTAAGGTACGGTCAGGTCGTGAGGTTTGATTTCATCCAGCAGACCCAGTTCATCGAACTTAGCCACCACGGCTTTACGCGCGGCAAAACGTTCCAGCTTCTGGAACTCTGCCGGGATGTCGGACGCGTAAACGTCGGATTCTTCGCCGTTGGTATCAAACACTTCTGCCGCTTCGCGGATATCGCCGTCGAAGGTCAGAACGTTGATCATTGGTAACTGGTGGCGGCGGCCAACTTCGTAGTCGTTGAAGTCGTGCGCAGGCGTAATCTTCACGCAGCCGGTGCCTTTTTCCATGTCGGCGTGTTCGTCACCAACGATTGGGATGCGGCGGTTAACCAGCGGCAGGACGATGAATTTGCCAATCAGGTCTTTGTAGCGCGGATCTTCCGGGTTAACGGCCACGCCGGTGTCACCGAGTACGGTTTCCGGGCGGGTGGTGGCGACAACCAGGTAATCTTTACCGTCGGCGGTTTTTGCGCCGTCGGCCAGCGGGTAGCGCAGGTGCCACATGGACCCTTTGGACTCGCGGTTTTCAACTTCCAGGTCGGAAATTGCGGTGCGCAGTTTCGGGTCCCAGTTTACCAGGCGTTTGCCGCGGTAGATCAGGTCTTCTTTGTACAGGCGAACGAACACTTCTTTCACCGCGTTGGACAGGCCTTCGTCCATGGTGAAGCGCTCACGCTCCCAGTCTACGGAGTTACCGAGACGACGCATCTGACGGGTAATGGTGCCGCCGGACTCCGCCTTCCACTGCCAGATTTTTTCGATGAACGCATCGCGGCCGTAATCGTGACGGGTTTTCCCCTCTTCGGCGGCAATTTTACGCTCAACAACCATCTGGGTCGCGATACCGGCGTGGTCGGTGCCCGCCTGCCACAGGGTATTTTTGCCCTGCATGCGCTGGTAACGGATCATGGTGTCCATGATGGTTTGCTGGAAGGCGTGACCCATATGCAAACTGCCGGTGACGTTCGGCGGTGGGATCATGATGCAGAAGCTTTCCTGGCTGGTGTCGCCATTCGGTTTGAAGTAGCCCTGCTGTTCCCAGTGCTCGTAAAGCGGCTGTTCGATATCTTGCGGGTTATATGTCTTTTCCATTGTCTGCTATGTCGTTCCCGGCGGGGTGTAAGTCGCCGTAGTCAAGTGGAAACCAGCAACGCGATACGCTTTATAGCGTTCACGGGCCAGTTGTTTCTGAGTGTCTTCGTAAGGTACGAAGTCTATCACTTCCAGGAAAGCGGTGGCAAAATCTGCGAACTGCGGCAGCAGGCTAATCAGAATATCCCTCGGGGCGCTGCCGCGGCGCTGGGGCCATGCCAGTTCAACCGGCGCGCCGTAGCGCGGGCCTTCACCGGCAAGGTTATGCGGCACGAAGGCATGCGCATCGCGCTGCCAGAGCGCTTCATCGAGGCGAATCGCCTGTTGCTCGTCCTCACAGGCAATCAGCACCCGTTTACCGGCCCGAAATCCATCTGCAGCCAGCTCGCACACCAGCTGTTCAACGGCGCTCAGCCCTTCGGCGTGCGTGTCGTTGTCCAGCAGGTAAAACGTCGCGTTTTTCATGAGACCAGCTTTTTAAGTTGAATGTTGTTGCCCCTCACCCTAACCCTCTCCCTTCCAGGGAGAGGGCCGGGGTGAGGGTAAGTCTTACAAATTATTCTTCGCCGTTAAACCCGGAGCGGTTCAGCAGGAACTGAGACAGCAGGGCGACAGGGCGGCCAGTTGCGCCTTTTGCCTTGCCGGAACGCCATGCGGTACCGGCGATGTCCAGGTGCGCCCAGTTGTACTTGCGGGTAAAGCGGGACAAGAAGCAAGCTGCGGTAATCGCGCCGCCAGGGCGGCCACCGATGTTTGCCATGTCTGCGAAGTTAGAGTCCAGCTGATCCTGGTATTCGTCGCCAATTGGCAGACGCCACGCGCGGTCACCAGCCTGCTCGGAGGCGCTAATCAGCTCGTGAGCCAGCGGGTTGTGGTTGGACATCAGGCCGGTGATATGGTGGCCGAGAGCAATCACACACGCGCCGGTTAGCGTAGCCACGTCGATAACCACTTCTGGTTCGAAGCGCTCAACGTAGGTCAGTACGTCACACAGAACCAGGCGGCCTTCGGCGTCGGTGTTTAACACCTCAACGGTCTGGCCGGACATGGTGGTCAGTACGTCGCCCGGGCGATAAGCGCGGCCGCCAGGCATGTTTTCACAGCCCGCCAGCACGCCAATCACGTTAATCGGCAGGTTCAGTTCGGCAACCATACGCATCACGCCGTAGACCGAAGCCGCGCCGCACATGTCGTACTTCATTTCGTCCATGCCTTCGGCAGGCTTGATGGAGATACCGCCGGAGTCGAAGGTCAGGCCTTTACCCACCAGCACAATCGGACGAGCGTCTTCAGAAGCATTGCCTTTATATTCGATAACCGACATCAGCGATTCGTTCTGAGAACCGGCCCCTACCGCGAGGTAAGAGTGCATGCCCAGCTCTTTCATCTGCTGCTCACCAATCACGCGGGTCACCACGTTTTTGCTGAACGAGTCCGCCAGCTGGCGCGCCTGGGAGGCGAGGTAACCGGCGTTACAGATGTTTGGCGGCATGTTGCCGAGATCTTTCGCTGCCTTAATGCCGGAAGCAATCGCCAGGCCGTGCTGAATCGCACGTTCGCCGCTGGTCAGTTCGCGGCGGGTTGGCACGTTGAACACCATTTTACGCAGCGGGCGGCGTGGCTCGGTTTTATTGGTTTTCAGCTGGTCGAAGCTGTACAGCGACTCTTTAGCCGTTTCAACCGCCTGGCGTACTTTCCAGTAAGTGTTGCGGCCTTTAACGTGCAGTTCGGTCAGGAAGCAGACGGCTTCCATCGAACCGGTATCGTTAAGCGTGTTGATTGTTTTCTGAATCACCTGCTTGTACTGGCGCTCGTCGAGCTCGCGCTCTTTGCCGCAGCCGATCAGCAGAATACGTTCAGACAGCACGTTAGGTACGTGATGAAGCAACAAGGTTTGCCCCGGTTTGCCTTCCAGCTCACCACGACGAAGAAGCGCGCTGATGTAGCCATCGCTGATTTTATCGAGTTGTTCTGCGATCGGGGACAGGCGACGCGGTTCAAAGACTCCCACAACGATGCAGGCACTACGCTGTTTCTCGGGGCTACCGCTTTTTACACTGAACTCCATGCACTACGCTCCTGAATCTTAAAGACAACGGCGGGGGCTACAGGCTAGAATTGCAAGCTTTCGTAACTCATCTCCGCTGTTGCGATGACTTCGTGTTAATCTTAACGAATGGATTTACGTTTTCTATTAGGTCTAAACATCGCCCTGTCAGGCGACTTCGCCAGGCTATCTAATCTTAGCGATGTTTTCGACGACTAAAGAGAATAAATGACGTATAAGCGATGAAACAAGCGATTTTCCTGCAAAAAGACTCGTTTCCACAGGCGTATTTAATGTGATTATCATAAGATATCTGGTTCGGGAGACGCTGAAGAGCCAACTGGCGATCCTTTTTATCCTGCTGCTGATTTTCTTTGCTCAGAAGCTGGTCAGGATCCTGGGCGCCGCGGCTGACGGCGAAATTCCGACAAACCTCGTACTTTCTCTGCTTGGATTAGGCGTGCCTGAGATGGCGCAGCTAATTCTTCCCCTGAGCCTGTTCCTCGGCCTGCTCATGACGCTTGGGCGTTTGTATACCGAGAGCGAAATCACGGTAATGCATGCCTGTGGTCTGAGTAAAGCAGTACTGGTAAAAGCAGCGATGGTACTCGCACTCTTTACCGGCATTGTGGCCACGGTCAACGTGGCGTGGCTCAGCCCGTGGTCGGCACGCCACCAGGATGAAGTGCTGGCCGAAGCCAGGGCTAACCCGGGTATGGCGGCGCTGGCACAGGGCCAGTTCCAGACGGCGACCAACGGCGGCGCGGTGCTGTTTATCGAAAGCGTTCAGGGCAAAGAGTTCAAAGACGTCTTCCTGGCTCAGACCCGCCCGAAAGGGAGCACTCGTCCTTCGGTTGTGGTGGCGGACTCCGGCCAAATCTTCCAGCGCCCGGACGGCACGCAAATAGTTAAATTAAACAGCGGGACCCGCTTCGAAGGCACTTCGGCGCTGCGCGATTTCCGTATTACCGACTTTAAAGATTACCAGGCCGTGGTGGGCCACCAGGCGGTGATGCTTGACCCGTCCGACACCAGCCAGATGAGCACGCTGGATCTGTGGAAGAGCCCGGAGCCCGCGGCCCGCGCGGAGCTGCACTGGCGCCTGACGCTTATCATGTCGGTCTTTATTATGGCGCTGATGGTGGTGCCGCTCAGCGTGGTAAACCCGCGCCAGGGCCGCGTGTTGTCTATGCTGCCGGCGATGCTGCTTTACCTGGTGTTCTTCCTGCTGCAAAGCTCGCTGCGCTCCAGTGGGGCAAAAGAGAAGCTTGATCCGATGATTTGGCTCTGGACGGTTAATGTGGTTTACCTGGCGCTGGCCGTCGTGCTGAACCTCTGGGATACGGTAGCGATGCGTAAACTGCGCGCCCGCTTTAGCAACAAAGGAGCGGCTTAAATGTTTGGCGTACTTGACCGTTATATCGGTAAAACCATCTTAAACACCATCCTGATGACGCTGTTTATGCTGGTGTCGCTGTCGGGGATTATTAAGTTCGTTGACCAGTTAAAGAAAACCGGGCAGGGCTCTTATTCTGCGGCTGGCGCGGGGATGTACACCCTGCTCAGCGTGCCGAAAGATATTCAAATCTTCTTCCCGATGGCGGCGCTGCTTGGCGCGCTGCTGGGGCTGGGGATGCTGGCTCAGCGTAGTGAGCTGGTGGTGATGCAGGCTTCGGGCTTTACCCGCATGCAAATCGCCTCTTCGGTGATGAAAACTGCTATCCCGCTGGTGTTGTTGACCATGGCGATTGGTGAATGGGTTGCGCCTCAGGGCGAGCAGATGGCGCGTAATTACCGCGCACAGATGCTGCTTGGCGGATCGTTGCTCTCCACCACGAATGCGATTTGGGCGAAAGACGGCCATGACTTCGTGTATATCGACCATGTGAACAGCGATACAGAAATTGCGGGGATCATGATTTACCACTTCAACGGCGAGCGCCGCCTGCTTTCCGTGCGCAATGCTGCGGCCGCGAAGTACGACGCCGAACATAAAGTCTGGCGGCTGTCGCAGGTTGAAGAATCAAACCTGACCGACCCGAAACAAATCACCGGCTCGCAAACCGTGAGCGGCGAGTGGAAGACCAACCTGACGCCGGACAAGCTTGGCGTAGTGGCGCTCGACCCGGACTCGCTGTCGATAAGCGGCCTGTATGATTACATGAAATATCTGAAGACCAGCGGCCAGGATTCAAGGCGTTACCAGTTGAATATGTGGAGCAAGATTTTTGCCCCCGTATCGGTGGCGGTGATGATGCTGATGGCGCTTTCGTTCATCTTTGGCCCGCTGCGTAGCGTGCCGATGGGCGTGAGGGTGGTGACGGGGATTAGCTTCGGCTTTATTTTCTACGTGCTGGATCAGGTGTTTGGCCCGCTGAGCCTGGTGTACAACATCCCGCCTATTATCGGTGCATTGCTGCCTAGCGTGTCGTTCCTGCTGATAAGCCTGTGGATGTTGATGAAGCGCTCGGGCTAAGTTTTTACCCTCACTCTAACCCTCTCCCTAAAAGGGAGAGGGGATCTTCCTGATAATACCTGTTCTTTCTTTTCCCCCTCCACTTAAAAATGGAGAGGGGATCTTGCTGATAACACGCTGTTTTTCTTTCCTCCCTCGCCCCTTTGGGGAGAGGGCCGGGGTGAGGGGAATCAGTGAATAAACATCACCGACACGCACAGCACCCCAACAATAAGCGTCAGCAGATTAGCCAGCGAACGCCACGGCTTAAGCGCGGGAACCAGATAAGTTGAAAGGGTGGGCATAATAAACAGGATCAGGGCGATAAGCGGCCCGCTGATGGCGTAAATCATCGCCAGCGCGTTCGGATTGATGTAGCACACCACGAAGGTCACGGTAGAAATCAGCGCGATAGAAAGCGCCCGGCAGAAAGCCCGGCTTTTGCTTACTCCCGCAGCCCCCAGCGTTGACTTAACAATCGCAGCCGCACCCTCAATAACCCCAAAATAGGTGCCAAGGAAAGACTTGGACATCGCCACCACGGCGACCACAAAGCCCGAAATACCCAGCCACGCAGGCGTGCCCGGCACCATCGACAGCGCGGACAAAATCGTCACGCCCTGAGCTTTGGCCGCCGCAATTTCCTGAGCAGGAATAGACAGGAAGCAACTGAAGACAAAGAACAGCACGCTGGCACAAATCACAAAATAGGCCACGCGCATGATCTTCTTGCTGTTATGCATCGCGCCTTCGCCGTGGCTTTCACGCTGGGCGATGGCAAAGGTGGAGATAATTGGCGTATGGCTGAAGGCGAACACCATGACCGGAATCGACATCCAGATCTCACCCAGCGCGTGCCGGTCGAGGGTCAGCCCTTCGGTGAGCAATGACATATGCCAGCTGCCGGAGAGATAAACCGAGAGAAACAGGAAGTAGGCAATCAGCGGGAACACCAGGAAGCCCATCACCTTGATGGTGATTTGGCGGCCCATCAGGAAGATAAGGTTCAGCGCGGCGACCACGCCAAGACTGACCATCACCCTTGTGCCGGTGGTAATCGCCATATGCTTGGCCAACTGCTCCGTAAGGGAGTTGGTTATCGCCACCGCATAAATCAGGATAACGACAAAGAACGCCAGGAAATACAGCCCGGTTATCAGGTTGCCGATGGTTTTGCCGTAATAATGGGTGACGGCGCTGGTAATGCCTCCGCTGCCCGAGGTTTTAGCCGACAGGATAAACTGGCATAGCGCCCGGTGTGGCCAATAGGTCAGCGGGTAGGCAATTAGCGCGGTGAGCAGGAGAACAATTGCCCCGGCAGAGCCGAGCTGAATGGGGAGGAAAAGGGTGCCTGCGCCAACGGCAGTACCATATAAGGCGAAACTCCACAAAGTTTCTTCTTTTGTCCAGAATTTACGCATTATCTAATTATTTCTTCTGACTGATTTCCAAAAACGGGCGTAATCTAGCACAAAATTGCCCCTGTGAGGCATGTGGCTGTTATTGCAGGGTTTATTACCCTCACCCCGGCCCTCTCCCTGGAAGGGAGAGGGGGAAATAAAGCTGAGGCTGCTCAATGGATTGGGTAGAAAGAGAAAATCCCCTCTCCCTTGAGGGAGAGGGTCAGGGTGAGGGGGGAAATTGCGAACTCTACCGTTTGCGGCCGCCCATAATACTCCCGAGCACTCCGCGAATAATCTGGTTAGTCACCTGTCGCGCCGCGCTCTTCGCCATGGTCTGCACCACGCCGTCGTGCTTGCCGCCGCGCGGGCCGGTGGTGCCGAACAGAATATCTTTCAGCCCGCCAAAAACGCCGCCGTCCGCCTCTGCGGGCTGGCCCTGCACCGGAGGCGCACCTTGCTTGTCTCCGGCGGCCTGCACGCCTCTCAGCAGCATTTCGTAGGCGGAATCTCTGTCTATCACTTCATCGTATTTGCCGTAGAGCGGGGAGTGGTTCAGCAGGCCGTTGCGTTCGTCGTCGGTGACCGGCCCCATTCGCGAGCAAGGAGCGATGACCATCGCTCGTTCAACTACCGTCGGGGTGCCTTTTGCATCCAGAAACGAAATCAGCGCCTCGCCGGTGCCCAGCTCCTGAATCGCTTTTTCCGTGTCGAACGCCGGGTTGGCTCGCATAGTCTGCGCCGCCGCTTTCACCGCCTTCTGGTCTTTTGGGGTAAATGCTCGCAGCGCGTGCTGAACGCGGTTGCCGAGCTGTCCGAGCACCATGTCGGGAATGTCTGCCGGGTTTTGCGTCACGAAGTAAACGCCCACTCCTTTGGAGCGGATCAGGCGGATCACTTGCTCGATTTTATCCAGCAGCACCTGCGGGGCGTCGTTAAACAGCAGGTGCGCTTCGTCGAAGAAGAACACCAGTTTTGGTTTATCCAGGTCGCCCGCTTCCGGCAACTGCTCGTAAAGCTCCGACAGCATCCACAGCAGGCTGGCGGCGTAGAGCTTCGGCATCTGGTAGAGCTTTTCCGCTGAGAGAATATTGATGACGCCTTTGCCGTTTTCGTCGGTGCGCATCCAGTCTTTAATCTCCAGCATCGGCTCGCCGAAGAAATACTCCGCACCTTGCTGCTCAAGCGACAGCAGCCCGCGCTGGATGGCCCCGACGGACGCGCTGTTGATGTTGCCGTACTGCGTCTGGAAGGTTTTGGCGTTGTCGCCCACGTACTGGGTGAGTGCCCGCAGATCTTTAAAGTCCAGCAGCGGCAGACCCTGGTCGTCCGCAACGCGGAAGATGATTTGCAGCACGCCGCTTTGTACCTCGTTGAGATCAAGCAGGCGCGCCAGCAGCAGCGGGCCAAGGTCGCAGATTGTGGCGCGCACCGGGTGGCCTTTTTCCCCGAAAATGTCCCACAGCACTACCGGGTTGCCGTGCGGCGACCAGTCGGTAGCGCCTATATTGGCAAGCCTTGCGAGCAGCTTTTCTGACTCCGCGCCTTCTTTAGCTACGCCGGTTAAATCGCCCTTCACGTCGGCCATAAACACCGGCACGCCTATCTCTGAGAACGACTCGGCAAGCTTCTGTAAGGTGACGGTTTTGCCGGTGCCCGTTGCGCCGGTTATCAGCCCGTGGCGGTTGGCCATATTCGGCAGGATGTGCAGTTCTGTTTCTTTGGTTCTGGCAATCAACAGTGGTTCAGTCATGAGCTTTTCCCTGGGGCAACATTTCTTCTTAAAGCATAGCCTTCCGCACGAATAGAGCATCGGGATCTTCTCATGTTTACCTCACCGGCCCGGCAAAGGGCTATGCTATGCAAACCTCTTAAAAAATACAGGGAGTGCTATGTCCAGATTCTTTTATGACGACCGCAAACAGCTGGTCAACGACGCCATCGAAGGCGTGATTATCAGTTCCCGCTACCGCAACCTGACCCGGCTGGACATTGACCCGGCCATCCGCGTAGTGGCGCGTAACGACTGGGATAAAAGCAAAGTGGCGATTATCTCCGGCGGCGGCTCCGGCCATGAACCGGCCCACGTTGGCTTTGTTGGCCGTGGAATGCTGACCGCCGCAGTGTGCGGGGACCTGTTCGCCTCGCCGAGCGTGGACGCGGTACTGAACGCGATTGTGGGCGTAACCGGCGACCGCGGCTGCCTGCTGATTGTGAAAAACTACACCGGAGACAGGCTCAACTTTGGCCTGGCCGCAGAGAAAGCCAAAAAACACGGCCTGAAGGTGGAGATGGTCATCGTCGGGGACGACATCTCGCTGCCGGACAACAAGCAGCCGCGCGGCATTGCCGGAACGGCCTTGGTCCACAAAATTGCGGGCTTTGCCGCCGAGCAGGGCAAAGCGCTGAGCGACGTGCGCGACATCGCCCAACAAGCCTGCGACAGCCTTGCCAGCATGGGCG
Source organism: Cedecea davisae DSM 4568 (assembly GCF_000412335.2). Taxonomy (GTDB): domain Bacteria; phylum Pseudomonadota; class Gammaproteobacteria; order Enterobacterales; family Enterobacteriaceae; genus Cedecea; species Cedecea davisae. The sequence goes on along the minus strand of NZ_KE161030.1, from coordinate 4,091,050 downwards.
TGGCGATGCAGACCTGTAACCTGCCGGGCAGCGACGAAGAAGAAGGACGCATTAAAGGCGGCCACGTCGAACTTGGGCTGGGCATTCACGGGGAACCGGGCGCCAGCACCGTGGAGACGCAGAACAGCAAACAGGTGATTGCCACTCTGGCTAAGCACCTGCGCAAAGCCACCGGCCAGGAGAGCGACCTTGCGGTGCTGATCAACAACCTCGGCGGTGTTTCTTCCCTCGAGATGGCACTCCTGACCAAAGAGCTGATGCACTCCGACCTTGGCTCACAAATTAAATACCTGATTGGCCCCGCGCCGTTGGTCAGCGCCCTGGATATGAAAGGATTCTCGCTTTCCGCCATTAAACTCAACCCGGAATTTATTAAGGCGCTGGAGTCCGATGTTGAAACCGCCGGCTGGCAGCCGATGGTGAAATACCACAAGATGCCGGAGCAGAAGCAGAGCGCCATTCGCGAAGGTAGCGAAGTAAAAGCTTCTGCCAATGATGAAGTCAAAGCTCTGGTGGCGAGCGTAACCAGAACGCTTATCGACCAGGAAAGCCACCTTAACGCGCTGGACGCCAAAGTGGGCGACGGCGATACCGGCTCGACCTTTGCCGAAGGCGCGCGCGACATCGCGAACCTGAACGAAAAAGGCAAACTGCCGCTTAACGACGCCGCCGCGCTGCTGGGGCTGGTGGGCGAGCGGCTGGCAACCGTAATGGGCGGCTCCAGCGGCGTGCTGATGTCGATATTCTTCACCGCAGCCGGGCAAAAAGTGGGCGAGAAAAAACCGCTGGCAGAGTCGCTGCTGTTTGGCCTGGAGCAGATGAAACGCTACGGCGGCGCGGACCTGGGTGACAGAACGCTGATAGACGCCCTGCAACCGGCGCTGGAAGCCCTGAGGGACAAAGATCTGAAGGCCGCCGCGAAGGCAGCAGAGAAGGGCGCGGACGACACGGCGAAGATGCAAAAAGCCAACGCCGGGCGCTCGTCCTACGTGAACAGCGGCAACCTCGAAGGGGTGAAAGACCCCGGAGCAGTCGCCGTAGCGGCGGTATTTGCCGACCTGGTTAAATAACTGAAAAGGCTCCCTCGGGAGCCTTTTTTACATCAGAAATCTGACTTGAGTACCACGCGGTAGCGGGCTTTGCCGTCGCGCACATGCTGTATGGCTTCGTTGATTTTTGACATCGGGTACAGCTCGATTTGCGGCTGAACCTTCGCCCGGCCTGCCAGCTTCATCAGGGAGCGCAGTTCGTGCGGGGAGCCGGTTGCCGACCCGGAGATGCTGCGGTCTCCGGCAATCAGGGTGAAGGCCGGGACCTCGAACGGCTTCATTACCGCGCCAACGGTATGGAAGTTGCCGCCGTAGGCCAGCGCTTTGAAGTACGGCATCCAGTCGAGATCGACGTTTACGGTGTTGATAATCAGGTCGAACTGGCCTGCCAGAGCGGTTAACGCCTCCGGGTCACGGCTGTTGACGACTTTATCCGCGCCCATCGCCAGCACTTCTTCTTTTTTGGACGGGTTAGAACTAAACGCCGTCACCTCGCAGCCCATGGCGTGCAGCAGCTTAATGGCGATGTGCCCCAGGCCGCCGATGCCGATAACGCCCACTCGGCTGGTGGCGGTGATGTGGTGCATCAGCAGCGGTTTGAACACCGTGATGCCGCCGCACAGCAGCGGCCCTGCGGATTCGATGTCGATGGAGTCCGGCAGCGGAATGACCCATTGCCAGTCTGCGCGAATTTTATCGGCGAAGCCGCCGCGGTTCATAATGGTGGCGGTGCTGCCTTGCTGGCAGTTGATCTGGCTGCCGCTGATACAGGCGTCGCAGTGGCCGCAGCTGCGGGCCGTCCAGCCGATGCCCACGCGTTGGCCAACCTTCAGGCCTTTATTCTGCGCCGCTGAACCCAGGGCGTGTACGCGACCAATCACCTCATGCCCGGCGACCAGCGGGTACTGCGAAAAGCCCCATTCGTTGTCGATCATCGACAAGTCCGAATGGCAGATGCCGCAATAATCGACCTTAACTTCTACATCCTCCGGCAGCAGATCGCCTGCGTCGAAATCCTGAAGCTCCAGCTCCGCACCGGCCTTTGGCGCGGCATAACTTTTGATAACAGACATTCGCTCATCCTCTGTGTTGGCACTGCAACCAGTTTAGAACATCTGGCGGGTGGGACCTGTTGGCGTGAAGTGCTGTGGGGTGGTTATTGCTTCATAACCAGACAATTCAGCCACTTTTCATCCCTGCCGGGGCGAACGTCCTGGGTTATCCATTGTTCGATGACGGCAACGGTGGGCTGGCCTGCCAGCAGTGCAGCCAGCCTTGTCTCGTTGATGTCCGTAAACGTGCGGCCTTCCTGCTCACGCTCGCCTTCGCCATATTTAAATGAGAAGTACCAGATACCGCCCGGCTTTAAGGCCGCCGCCAGCTTATGCATTACGCCGGGCAGCTCCGCAAAAGGCACATGCAGCAGCGAGGCACAGCACCAGATGCCGTCGAACTCTTCCTGCTCGTTTACTCCGGCAAAGGTCATCTGCTTTACCGGCAGGCCGCTGTGCTCCTGCGCCAGGGCGACCAGCTCGGAAGAGGCGTCGAAGGCTTCAACCCGGTAACCCAACTGTTTAAAGGCCAGCGCATCCCGGCCTGAACCGCACCCGGCGTCCAGCACTTTTGCGCGGGCAGGCAGGTGGCGGGTAAAGGCTTTATGCAGGGGAGACATATCGACATTGACCGTGCCGTCGAAGAAGGTCTGAGCGTGGGTCTGGTAGTAGTTTTGGCTCATCAGAATGTTGCCTCTGCTTCCGTTTCGGGTTTCCAGGTATGAAACGCCCGCTCGTTTTTAACCGTCTCCCAGTTTACTTTGAGGAAGGCGAGGCGCTGTGCGGGGCTTTTACCGGTTTGCTGCACAATGGTCTGGTGCAGCGGAAGCTTACTCTGAATGAAAAATTCGTTCCTGGTGTTCAGCCGCTCCAGATAATTTATTTCTGCCAGGCGCGAAGATTTGTGGCTGTTACAGCTTTTGCAGGCCAGAACCAGGTTCCACACGCCGTTGATATTCGGCACGTAATTCCGGCCCGCCCACGGGATGAAGTGGTCCACGTCTGCGAGCTGGCTATCGCCCGGTTTGATGCTTATCGGCCTGTAGCAATAGAAACAGGAGCCTTTCTGGTAGCCGTTGATACTGTCCCGGCAACTGGTGATATTGACCCGGCGCTCGTTCACTTTGCTGAATAACAGGTTGTCTTCTGCGCTGTATTCGACGGCAACGAGGTTGGTGGAAATGCCCGCCGCCCAGGCGTGTTCAACAAGACGCCAGCGCGCTTCCGTCTCGATAATCAGGTTCTGGTACTGGTGGCGTTCGGTAAGCCGGTAGAAGTTATCCGTTAGCCGAATGCCTTTATGGGTTTTGCGCTCGTCCAGGAAGAAGCGTTTATCCAGCCCCGCGAAATTCACGTTGTGGAAGGCATCGATCACGTTATTGAAGCCGTCTCGCACTGTGGCTTCCTGGAGCGTGCTTAGAGTGACTTCGCCCCGGTTAAATTGCTCGCAGACGGCCAGATACTTGCTGCTGGCGGAGGTGATTTGCTTTGGGGCATTGAGCAGGTGCCTGCACAGGTGCTGGCTGAACGGGAGCGCCAGGGCCTCCAGAGTAACCAGGTCGCTGCCGGATTTATCTATCTCATACAGGGCGTGCGCGAGGGCGAATTTGTAAGATGCGACGTTCTTCCCAAAAAGGATAACGCCGCGCCAGTAGTTTTCGAGCGCACGATCGTGCTGGATGAAATCCATACGTGTCCTGTTACGGTTTGGCGGTGCAAGGGAGTGGGTTTGAGAAGACGTAACAGGATCACATAACAAATGAAAGCCGATGTAAACCGCAGAACGATAGATTTGCTGAATGTGTGAGGCGAAGGAAGCGCGAATCAGGCGGAGCAGGCTGTGGCGCACAGCAGCGCTGAAAAATGCAGCACTTAACGCCAGTTACGCGCCGCGCCGCTTGCATGGCGGCCAGCGACAGGTATAATCCACAACGTTTCCGCATACCCCTTCAGTGCCGAAGTGGCGAAATCGGTAGACGCAGTTGATTCAAAATCAACCGTAGAGATACGTGCCGGTTCGAGTCCGGCCTTCGGCACCAAAAGCATGTAAATGGACCTCAACTGAGGTCTTTTTTTATGCCTGAAATCCAGTATTTACCCATCATTCCCGCTATATTGACTCTCTCAAGGTCAACCGACTTCAACGTACATCTACCAACACATGTTGGTACAGATGATGGTATTTCCGGTTCGATAATGCTTGTACCAACAGGGAGGGGATAAGCATGGCTCTAACAGATATCAAAGTCAGAACAGCCAAGCCAATGGATAAGCAATATAAGCTGACCGATGGCAACGGTATGCATCTTCTCGTCCACCCAAATGGTTCAAGATACTGGCGTCTGCAGTACCGCTTTGGCGGGAAGCAAAAGATGCTGGCTTTAGGTGTTTATCCTGAAGTGTCTCTTGCAGATGCCAGAGCTCGTCGCGATGAAGCACGTAAGCTTTTGGCAAACAGCATTGATCCGGGAGACAAAAAGAAAAATGACAAAGTTGAGCTGGAAGAAGCGCGCACTTTTGAACAGCTCGCCGTTGAGTGGCATGCCACAAATAAAAAGTGGTCGGAAGAACATAGTCGGCGGGTGCTGAAAAGTCTGGAGGACAACCTCTTTCCCGCCATTGGCAAACGTAACATTGCTGAACTTAAAACGAGAGATCTGTTAGCGCCAATCAAAGCCGTAGAGATGTCTGGACGTCTTGAGGTGGCTTCACGGTTGCAACAGCGAACTACAGCAATTATGCGTTATGCCGTACAGAGCGGTTTGCTCGATTACAATCCCGCGCAGGAGATGGTTGGTGCCATTGCTTCAAGTAACCGGCAGCATCGACCAGCATTAGAGTTGAAGCGTACTCCTGAACTCCTTCAGCGCATTGACAGTTATACCGGTAGGCCTTTGACTCGTCTTGCCGTTGAGCTAACCCTCTTGGTCTTCATTCGTTCCAGTGAACTGCGTTTTGCTCGTTGGTCTGAGATCGATTTTGAAACATCAATGTGGACCATACCCGCAGAGCGCGAGGCTATTGAAGGGATAAAGCACTCCCAGCGCGGCTCAAAAATGCGTACACCCCATTTGGTGCCGTTATCTCGTCAGGCGTTAGCAATCCTTAAACAGGTACACAAACTTAGTGGCGATCGCGATTTTGTTTTCATTGGCGATCACGACCATCGCAAACCGATGAGTGAGAACACGGTGAACAAGGCTCTGCGCGTTATGGGTTATGATACCAAGGTAGAGGTTTGTGGGCATGGTTTCAGGACGATGGCATGTAGTTCATTGATAGAATCTGGATTGTGGTCGAGGGATGCGGTTGAACGGCAGATGAGCCATATGGAGCGTAACTCTGTACGTGCGGCTTATATTCATAAGGCCGAGCATCTGGATGAGCGCAGACTGATGCTGCAGTGGTGGGCTGATTTTCTTGATGTGAATCGGGAGAAGACTGTTAGTCCTTATGACTTTGGCAAGTAGTCTAGTTCCTGATGCTTGCTATGTTCAAATTTGGTAAGCCGGCTTGAACTATAATCAATACTTTTTTATAACTGTATTATTCAAGCGACTCTAAGGTGAACTATGAAAACTTTCGATGCCCAACTTGCGATGAGCATTGTATCGCACTCAACTGGAGGTTTTAGTTACGATACTCTTGCTAGAGCCTTGATTTCTAAAAATAAAAATGAAAATCCTGACATCCTTCTTGAGTCATGTCGAAGCTTTTGTTTATCTCTTGAAGAAAAAGGCATTTTGAGACGATGCCACAGATGTACTCATTCTCAAGATGAGTATTTCGAGTATATTTCTCACTAACATCAGTCCCTGAAAATTTTTTCAGGGACTGATGACTCCGTTCTTGTCATCCCCTTTTTTCTCCTGTAGCTTGTGTAACACGATTCTGGGGGGCGATTGTGAACAATATCAACTTAATAACAACATGTACAAACGGCAAACACTACGGTAGTAGGGATATATTGAGTCTGAGTCAATTTTCATCAGGCCGAACCCCTTCAGATGTGCTCGTGAATTCTTGGTGCAATGCTCTGAATGAAGCCATTTCTACATCTGTAACTGTATGTACAGAGGATCTTTATAAAGGTGGGCACTGGGCGACGGCTAAAGCTATTTTAGATAATTATCCTATTGATTTATGGATTCTTTCTGCTGGTTTAGGTCTCCTTCACCATAAAGACAATGTTGTACCTTATAAAGCGACCTTTGCTGTTGGATATGACGAATCAATACCATTGTATTCTCAAGAATATGTAGGGAAAAGTTTTCATAGAACATGGTGGAAAGAAATAACCAATAGATCTATTTTTAAATCTAAGCATCCTACATCAATTGTAGAGTTAATGAAAAAAAGAAAAAAAGACTATTATATCATTTGTGGTTCTCCAGATTATATTAATGCAATTGAACTGGATATCATTAATGGTCTTGAATATCTGGTTGATGCAAAAAAACAACTGATTGTTATAACTTCCAAAAAAATCAATAGTAGGCTGAATGCATACCTTTTCAAAACCAATCAAAATATAGCTCAGTGGTTGAGATGTAATATGCTTATGCTTAATATCAGCGTGGCAAAATACATTGTGAAAGAATTTACGTCAAAACAACTTAATGATTTAAATGAGTTATCTCAGAAGTTAATAGAAGAATTCAAGGCGTTACCTGAGCGTGAAGTGAAAAAAGGAATTCGTCGTAGCCCGGAGGAAGTTAAGTCTTTCATTTTAAAACTTATGGAACAAAATCCTGGTATCAGTGCAACACATGCATTGCGTGAATTTCGTGACTCGGGAAATTCATTTGAGGAAAAACGTTTTCGGGCTGAGTTTAAGGCCCTGAGAGAGGCTAAACCTTAATGCTACTTGCCTGGGTTTCATGGTAGAATCCCCAGCTTTTTGAGGCTTTGCAGTGGCGTCACAGGAGAGTAAGTTTTTGAAGCTAAAGTATTTTTTCCCTGATAGTCAGGATTTTATCGATCCCAGTTTCGACTTCCTCCGCGAAACACGTAACGAACATCGCGTGCGCCAACGTGACGATCATTATCCGCATGAGGTTTTTCCTCATCCTTACGATGGTATGCTGGTTTCTAAAGCTGTAGTCGATGGTCTTGGCGGTGGCGAGAGCAAATATACCCGTGCCCAGCGTTTGCGTTACTTCCGTAATGGAATGAAGCATTTTTTCCGCCTGCCGGAAAATATGGAAACTATGGGTGATTGCGGAGCCTTCACCTATGTTAACCAAGATGTCCCGCCATACCGTGTGGAAGAGGTGATTGAGTTCTACGAAACTTCCCGATTCAACCATGGTGTTTCTCTCGATCATATCGTGTTTGGCTATGAAAAACCTGGTGAGGTATTCAGTGGCGAAGTATTGGCTGAGTGTCGCCGACGCCAGGATATCACGCTGACCTTGGCTCAAGAGTTTTTAAACAAGTCTCAAAAGTCCTGTTTCACTCCCTTTGGTGTCGCACATGGATGGAGCAAAACCTCTTACCGTCAGTCTGTAGAGGCTCTGCTGGCCATGGGATATAAAAATATCACCATGGGGGGGATGGTGCCGTTGAAAACGACGCAGATCCTTGAGACTCTCGAAGAGATTAAGCCGTTGCTGAAAAGTGATACGCGTGTCCACTTGCTTGGCATTGCCCGTCCAGAAAGTTTCGCCGACTTTATCAAGTTTGGTGTGACCAGTATTGACTCGACTACACCTCTGCAGCAGGCCTTCAAAGATCGGAAAAACAACTATCATACGCCTGATGGCCCGGCCTATACCGCTGTGCGTGTCCCTCAGTTTGATGCGAATCCAAGTTTGAGTCGCAAAATTAAATCTGGCGTGATTGATCAGGATATTGCACGGCATCTTGAAAAGAATGCCATGAATGCCCTGTTCGAATACGATAAAGGGGCTTTGTCCCTTGATAAGGCGCTGGAAACAGTACTGGCATATGAACGTCTTCATTCGGGCGAGAAAGAAGCCGAAAAAATCCGTGCTGACTACGAACGTACGCTGGGTGATCGTCCATGGAAGCAATGTAAGTGCAATATCTGCAAGGCCATTGGCATCAACGTCATCATTTTCCGCGGCGCAGAACGTAACCGTCGTCGTGGTTTCCACAATATTCAGGTGCTGTACAGTCGCTTACAGCGGACTTTGTCACAACGCTCAGAGGAATTGTCATGAGTGAATATCGTGTTCCTGCCTTGCGAATTAGACAAGGGGAAGAGAGGCAACTTTACAGCCTCGCGATAGAAGGTAAACAGATCAGTAAAATCGCCGCAATTTCTCGTATCCGTCGCGGCGAGGAGAATCTGATTGGCTATCAACGCCCAGAAGTACGTAACCATATTCGTGAAATTCAGCGTTATATTGAGAGTGCGAATCCGATGATCCCTAATCCGGTGATTATCGCTTTTGATAAACGTGTACGCTTTGAGCCGCTGTCAGGTCAAGGGGATATGGGATATCTAGTGATTCCATTTTCTGAAGAACAGGACTTTGAGAAACCTGGCTTTATTGTTGACGGGCAGCAACGTACGGCTGCTCTGCGAGACGCAGAAATTGATTCATTTATGATGCCGGTCTCGGCATTTATAGCCAATGATGCCGAAGAGCAGCGTGAGCAGTTCATGCTGGTTAACTCCACAAAACCGTTGCCCAAAACGTTGTTATACGAACTGGCACCGCATACCCACGGTCGTTTGCCATCCGATCTGCAAATGCGTAAGTTTCCTTCACTGCTAACTCAACGACTGAACTTCGGCGAAGGTCCACTTGCAGGGCGCATCAAAACGGCGACCAACCCTGATGGGGTTATTGCTGACAACTCGATGATCAAAATGATCGATGCCAGTCTTCGTGAGGGAGCATTGTATCGCTTTCGTGACCCCGCGACAGGGTTGGGGGATGAAGGGAAGATGGTGAAACTGCTGAATAACTTCTGGTCGGCTGTGGAAACTGTGTTTACTGATGACTGGGATAAAAAGCCTCGTTATTCCCGCTTGCTACATGGCGTTGGTATTCTTGCGCTTGGCAGCTTGATGGATGAAATCGATCAGGTTCATCAGGACTATAAAGGTGAACCAGGCTGGACTGATATCCCTTCCTATACTCGTTTTGTCGAAGAGTTAAACCGTATTAAGCCGCTTTGTGCATGGAGTAGTGGCGTGTGGAACTTCGGCACAGATGTTGATGGTCAGCCTATTGTTCGTAAATGGAATGAACTGCAAAATCTTTCAAAAGATATATCTTTGGTTACTGATTATCTTGTAACCAGCTATATAAAGACGGCAAACGCAAACATCTAAAAAAAATAAGGGGCGAATGCCCCTTATTTTTTATACGTCAATACTCATGGGTTGTTGAAGACGTGCAACAAAGGCATTGAGAATCGAACCAGCACCTTTACCTTCAGGATAAATGAGATCGCGACGATGAGGCGTTATCGCATACAGTGCCTGATGTTTTGCGCTCGCGGCGGCAAAAATAAAGTAATCAGCCTGTTTTGCTAAATTGACCAGCTTATCCGTTGCGTTATGGTCATGATTCACATCTACTCTGATCCCCTGAAACAACACTTCAATCATCCCCCTAGCCCGGCGGGCTGCTCCTTCTGTCAGGGTATAAATAGCGACACGTTTGCCCGAGAGATCCGGAAGTGTTTCAGGCTCGCTATCATCGCTTCGTGCCGGTTCCGGAGGAAACGCTGAATCAGCACCATTGCCCAATACGTTGATGGCCAGACTACGCATGATGGCTCGGGTTGAGTGATCGAGGCGCGGCCATACACCAACAGCAAAAGTCTGAATATCCATCCATAGCGCGTTTCGTGTGGCGTTATCGTGCTCCGGTGCATCAAGAAACAGTTCGACCATCTCTTCAAGCGAGGTCAGATTTTTAAGTGAACTGCAGCGCTCAATAATGAGTTGCAATGTAGCAACAAAATTCTGGTATTCAGCCAGGGTGAGAGGACCTTGCAGGAAATATTCGGTTGCTAGGGTCGCCAGTTTGATGTCCGCCGGACTGACGCTTTGTTCCATCGCCAGAACATCCATCCATTTCAGCCATGTTGTACTCTGCAATTGCAGTTGGTTTTTCCCCAGCCACTCGATAAAGGCGGGCATGGCGTTGCGTAGTGTTGAAAAGGCATGCGGCGGAAAATCCTGCGCCAGCAGGTGAACAAAAGCCGATTCTTGGAAGGAGGTGGCTGGCCAGTGTTCGCTCTCCAGCGCGACAATTTGCATCAGAGCGTTTCTATCGGCATCGGGTTCGCGCAGGCACGAGAACCAGTTGTCCCAGCCGGTGATGCTCGCGGCAGTAAGCCGGTGGATGCTCTCAATCAGCGTTTTTAGAAGAGGGGTTTTCTGAGCTTGTTCAAGCAGCTGTGGATCTATCTTGCTGAGCATCTCAGCATAGCTCCCCAGCGTTTCGGCTGTGGCTGTCAACGACGTTTGTAGATAACTGGCCAGAGATTCAAGTGTAGTTGGCGGCAGCGACAACGAGACAGGAGAAGAGGCTGGAGTATCGTACGCGGTGCTCTTGAGTTCGGCCCAGTGCTGTAATTCCTGAAGCCATCCTGATTTCAGCGTGTCAGGTATCATGCTGAGCAGGTTTTGTTCACCCACCAGCGCCACGCCAATCGCCCAACTTCTCCAAGAGTTAATTTCCCCTTCCTCGCTTCCTAGCAGTGGAACCTGCGTAAAAAGCGGTTGGAGGGCAAGGAAGACTGGGCGCAAAGCCGATGGCGTCTCCTGAGTGTAGCTAAGGGCATCATGGCCCAGATAGCGGTGCTGATAAGCGGCAAGCAGCATTCTGGTCAGCGACGAGGGAATGCGCCCTCTGATCAGCTCTGGCAGGTCTTGGTGGTTTAGCAAGGCATCCCAATTTTGCCATTTCCCTGCCTGCTGAAGCTCAAGTAGCAGTAGATTGCGTTTGGAGAGCAGACCGTTATCACGCAGTTCTTGCAGAAAGTCATTGCTGGCCTCCACCTCTTTTTGATTTGTTGCCAGCATGAAATCGCTAAGGATACGACCAAACGGGCGCTTGCGGGTGCGAACGAGAGGTGGACGCAGTCGGAACAGGTCAATCAACTCTTTCAGGGCGGCAAAAACCCGCGTTTTTGCCTGCTTATCCTCACGTTTACCTTCCAGCAACTCAATACGAATAAACCCTGCTGGGCTATGTTCGAGCAATGCGGTTTCTGCCGTAAAAGTCGGGCCAGAAGTCGGGCTCAAGTAAATTCGGCGGTCGGGCTCTACGTCAGCTGAACCAAGCCGGGCATTGATAACTTTGGTGAGTTCCTGCAGGGTGCGCTCATCTTCTGCCATCGCGAAGAAAACCCAGTGTTGGCGGTCGCACCAAGGCAGAATAATGGGCCATTCACCGTCTAGCGCGCTCTCCACAAGAGGCAACAGCGCATTTTTCTGCTCAGGCGCGTAAGCACCGAGGGAGTCGCTTAGCAGTTTATCAAGGCTGAGCAAATTGCTTTCGCCAAAGAAGGCCCTAATCCAAGAGGGGATATTATTCATCACTGTCACCGAAGGTATATTGCCCACCGAATTCAATCAGTGCGTCAGAAATGAGGGTTTTGTTGCTGGAGAACAGCAAATGCTCATCGTTAAGGTTCGCACCGCTCCAGGTGTAGTTCATCGAACCTTTCAGAAAGAAGTGCTTTGTTAACATGCCTTTGGCATGTAGGTTCTCATAATAGGAGCATTGCATATCATGATTCGGCGAAAGTCTTGCCTGCAGTCGCTCAACGAACACTTTGTTAAGCGTGTCCGGGCGAGTGACTATCCTGAGTGGACAGCCGTTATTCACCGCCGTCGCCAGAAGTTCCTGGAAACTGACCATTCTGGCACCCCACGACGGATCAAGAAAACTCCATTGCCCCCCGCGATTATCAATGACGTCAAAATCGCTCATCCATGGCGAGATCAGCCAGATGAGTTCAGGGTACAGGATAAGCCCACTGAACTGCGCACTCAGTACTTCCCTCAGTTGTCGCTGTCCGAGAGGTCCATGGAGAAATATTTGTCGTTGCTCTTCCATTCATCGTTCTCCTTACTGCAGGGCTTCAGCCAGTTCGACTCGCAACACGATGTTGCCGCCTCGATAGTCGACAGCCCCAATTCTCGGGTAGAGGTGCAGGCCGAAATAATCGATAGGTACCAGTTGTAACGCGGATATGGTCTGTACCACCTGTTGGCGGGCTTCCCGGGGGATCAGTAATTCAGCAAACCCTTCGCGAGAGATCGCCGTGTGGATCTGCGAAAGCCAGTCGCTGTCTGTCACATCAATCTGCGTCGCAGGTTGCCAGAACAAGGTGCTGAGCAGCAGCCTTTCCGTGAGTTTTGGCCCGTTATCAAAGGGGTTGTAGTAGCTGAGTATCGACTGGCGGATAGTATTGCCACGCTGCCACAGCATGCCCTGAATCTGGCAAAAACGGTCGAAAATTTTTGTGACGTTCGCTCCGGGAAGTTCCTGAATTGCCTGAGTATGGGCAAAAATATTCAGGTTAATCTCATAACCAGCTTTGGCCTCTAGCGCCCGCCATTCGCGCAGATAGTCCAGCAAGCGCCGATCGTGAGAAAGCTGGCTGCCAGGGCGAAGGATGCGGGTATGCAACACAGACATAAAGCTGTGAGAAAGCGCAAATCCTTGTTTTTTTAGCTCAGTGCGTAGGTTTCCATTCGCAATCCGGCGATCATGATGACTCCCCGCTAAGCGTAAATCGTTCAGCGTCTGCTGCAATGTGGTGTTTGAAGGGAGTCGCGAGAGCAGTTCGAAGAGATCGTCATCGATCTGCTCGTAGTCGCTGGCGGCAAAGCTACGAATAAACAGATTCAGCAGGGCGACCGGATCGCCGTGGAACGCTTCTTCGAGGCGGGTGATAATCCCGCAGCCCCCAGGCTCTGATTCGGTGAGCCAGATATCGAGTTGCTCCCCATTAAGAACGGCGTCAACGAGCAGTCCTCTGTCGTCCACCTCAGGCAGCAACATATGGCTGGTCTGTTTTACGGCACCTGAGAAGGTGCTGATCAACAACGTCTGGAGCCACTGGCAAAAAGAGGCATTCTGGCTGAGGTCGTCAGTCAACACGGCGCTATGCGTATCAAGCATTGCAAGCAGTTCCGGCTCGTTGAACAGACTCCTCAACTGCTGCTGTAGCTCCTGGCGCTCCGCTGAGCCATCTCCATCTTCTTTGTTTTCAAAAATATTTTCGGCCTGGAACAGCGAGTCGGCAATTGTCGCCAGCGACTCTCTGCCCTCCGGCGTGCGTAGAGCGTGAATTGCATCAGTGAGGGCTGTGCTGCTGACAACTTCTTTGGTCAGCGCCGCCATATAGCACTCGTAGATCCAGTCAGCGGTGAAACTGTCATATTCAAAACGAGCTTCACTGCTAATACAGTGGCGGAAATAGAGCGTTCTGAGAGACCCGGCTAACTTTGTATCATTCATGACCTGCTGATGCAGTGCGGGAGGCAGCGTAAAACTCAGCTTCATGCCATCCACCCACTGGCGGGCACCAACTGCGACTGGGTGACCGTTTTCGACCCATCTAAAATTCACCCAGGCCTGCTGTTTGCTTTTACTGCGCAGCGAAGCGCTGGCGGCGGTGGCATAACGCGTCAGCTCAAGGGGTGTCATATGTTGATGTGTATAAAACGTGGCGGACCGCAACACTGTGCTCCATGGCCCAGCGGGGATCGCCATCGCTTCGGCATGGGCATCTGTGGAAAAGTAAGTGTGCCAGGTTAGCTGAGAATTACTCTTCTCAGTCAGATTCTGTTTGAAATCAAGAGATCGGGTAATAATTTGCAGAGGACGAATGACTTTTAGCTGCGATGCATCCGCAAGGGTTATCAGACACTCCGGCTGCCAGGTATCACCAAATGCCTCGTTGATCTCGAAATCGATGTCTGAAACCTGGTTCAGTTGCGGCACAAAATTGTTTGGCACCAGCCAATCGGCTTCCAGATCGGAATAAATGGCGTAGCGCTTGGAGATACGACCCGGTGCAAACTCCTTCAGGCCCTGAATAAATGGCAGATTTTCATATTTCGTAAAGCGGCGTTCGAGCTGGATGCTCAGTTCAGGCAAGTTCAGCTCGCTGAAGAGGGCTGCTGGAATAAACGAAGGCAGTGGTGAACGCCCCGTCGATCTGTCTGCGCCGGGAGTACCCATCAGCGACCACCGGGTGGTCAATTGGCGCTTCAAGGTCGGGAGCAACTCCATCATTATAGAGCGTGGCGGAGACCACATAACGCGCTGAAGTTGCAGCTCGGTTATTTTCAGCGCGTAGAATAAGTATTGTTCGAGTTCCTGCTGAGAGACATTCTTTTCCAGCCCGGCGGAAATCAAAGTGAGCATGCGCTCCAGATGCCCTTGCTGCTCTTTGCTTTTGGGCGGATTGTTCAGCAATGACCAGATGTTACTGCCAGGGATCTTCATGCTTAGCCAGTCCAGAGTTGCCATTGCTGCCTGCATTTTCTGGATATGGATATTGCCTAGAGGGAGAGACTGGCCCTTGATTTCCGGTGTCACCAGTTCCTCATAACGTTGGTACACCACGCGATCGCGACCGAATTCTGACAGCACGACCACCATCCAGGGGCGCATGGTTCTTGAGCGCCCGGCACGGCCTTTGCGTTGCAGATAAGAAGCGACATTACGCGGTGCTTTATGCTGAATCACTACCCCGACTGAAGGATCGTTAAAGCCGACTTCCAGCGAGGCGGTTGCCACGACAACGTCGGCTTTAGGATTGACTCCAGCGTCCTGGCTGGATGTCCGCGCCACGATGGCACGATCGTGACCATCAAGAGGATGCCCAATATCGATCACCATTCGCCAATTTTGACCGGCAAGGGTCAATGCGTCGGAAGCACCATTGTTTTCGTTACGCTGAGCTGCCAGCGGAGTTTCGTTAGGCAGAAGTTGTTGTCCGCGCGTACGCCACCCTTCGGCATCGCAAAGCTGGTGGTAGAGGCGGTTATTGATATCAAGATCGTCGGTAAAGACGAAGGTTTTGCGACCCCAGGTGCCGTGCGACGTGGCTTTTCGGGTATCCATAATCCGGCGTGCCAGCATACTGGTTTGGATGGTGGTTGAGAGCAGCGCCGTTTGCGAAACGGGGTCGCCTCGCAGTGCCAACAGATATTCAGCCCCTTCGTCTACCATCTCCTGAAAAGCGGGCTCAATGAGCATGACATGTTTTTTGTTGGCTCCTACCAAGTCTGCGAAGAACCGCTCAGCATCGCTCAACGTTGCCGAGAGGCCCACAAAATGCGGGCGGCAGCGCGCCAGTTGCATCCAGCGACGAAGTAGATAGGCAGTTTGCGCGCCGCTGTTGCCTGAATAGGTATGGACCTCATCGAGCAAAACTACCGGCGGCGCAATTACGTTCATGCCGACACCGAACAGGTGGCTGGCCTTATTGTTGCCTAGATGCTGGTTGAGCATTTCAGTGGTGGTAAACAAAATATCCGGTGGGCTATTCATCAATGAGACGCGGGTGAGCACCACTTCATCTTCACCCACGCTGTGCGTGCAGTGCGTACAGCGCAAGATCTCTTTGCCCTGACGGATATCTTCCGCTTTCCAGCGCATTTCGCCTTGGCATTTTGGAGTGCTGCAGCGTAGCAGATCAAAAGGAAGATCTTTGTCTTTATCAACGTACTGGATGCTGTACGGCGTATCGCCAAAGAATGAGCCAATGCGGATTTTTCGCCCTGAAAGTTTCTGTGCCTGGGTGTCCACTTCACGGCATTTTCCCCAAGTCTCCATAAACTGATCTTTAAGCAACTCTTTACGAGGATAAAGAGCCAGTGAGCGAACCCGCGCCGAGCAATCGCGTTGTAGATCGTTGATAAGTGATGTTAGAGCAGGCAGATAAAACGCCAGGGTTTTACCGCTGCCGGTGCCGGCACATACGATGGTGGCGGTTGCTTCTTTGGCGTGTGGGTGGCTGCTGTGAAAATCCCATGCCCTCAGGATGCGCGCCGTAGCCTTAGACTGAAAACCGGCTATGGAGAAATCACCGATAAGCGTTAGCAGGGCCTGACGTTTAATGTCGTTCATCCACTCCACGTCGGACCATTGATTCAGCACCTTTTCAGCCGGATATATCCTTGCCGGGTAACTGCGCGGGCGGCGGATAAAGCGATAGTCAGCCACCAGCGACCGCGTGCGATTCAACTGCTGGCCGCGAAACCACTGGCGCTGATGGCGAAAGAGATGAACAGATTCCGCCATACGAGTGCGATATAGCCTCATTCCCTGAGTATTGGGGATGCTAAATAACATCGCGGCTTCTTGAAGATCCTGCATCAGCACTTTGCCATTATCATCAGGAAAATGGTGGGCAAACAGGGACAGAATATCCACATCCGTAAAGGCGCCTTCCGTGTCTCCCCAGACCAGCAACTCAGCTTCGCGCCCTTCGAGTACATCCAGCGCCGCATGCAGACGACTTATATCCTCAGGAGTCATGTCACTATTTCCTTGTAATCACAAATTCTTCCAGCATGTCTTCATCCCGCAGCCACTCAAACACTTCTGTCGTCAATGCGCTCAGCGTTGGTTTGTTTCGCTGCGGGCCATTGATGCGATCAAGGAAGTTCTGCACCGCTTCTGGCCAGTCAGTTTTCATCATACCGCGCAGGGTGTTCAGGTGCTCCGCCATTGCCCGGATCTTTGTCACGCTCTCGCCGTTCTCAGGTAAAGGCTGGATCAAGGTGTCAAACTGGTCGCGCAGGCTTAGGTATTCGTCAGCAATCTCTTTCAGTTTCTCGAGTTTCTGCTGAGCATCGAGGGTTTTGCTGTCTACCTGAATTTGCTGATACAGGATCTGCTGCCACTCTTCCCATGCATTTTTCAACTGGTCGCTCAGCGTGCGGTGCAGGCTGAGTGCTTGGCTCACGCAGTTGGTCAGGGAGTCATTTTGAATAATGTCATAGGCCGTGGGTTCCTGCATTGTAAGCGTTTCATCCAACGGTTCATCAGAGGCTTGCGTATTGGCAGCGGCTGCTACCTGGGTCTGATTATTCAGCCAGCGGCTCCACTGCGACAGCAGGTTATTGACGCTGTTAGCCGCATTTTTGAGTTCATTTCGCTGATCTTCTCTCCAATTGACCCTCAAGTCAGACGGCAGAATTTGCAGGGCCGGGTATTGGTATTTAAGGCGGCCATAATGCCCGGCGACGGTGTCGGTTTTTGAGATAACGATGCCGCATTTCTCAATAATTTGCGTGGCTTTACTCGCCTGGACGCTTAAGTCCAGTTGCTTCTGCATCTCTGCAAGCTGTTGGCTTAACGTACTCATTCATTCACCCCAGAGGCACTGATATCAGCTGCCAGATTTTTCAGTCTATCTTCAACCTGCCTGCGGGCACTTTCGAGTTTCGGCGCGTCACCCTTACTGTTTACCTGCTGTAGCGTAAAGCTGATTTTCGATTGAATATTCTGCCATTGCGCAAGAAGGTTACCGATACGGCTGACGTAATCACCATCCAGATGGGAAATGTCATGCCACAGAATGAAGGCATCTTTCTGTCTGACGAGGGAATTAAGCGTGAGCAGCGTGTTCAGGCTGGCCTCTGCGTCTACTCTTAATGCTTCAATTTCACCCAGCAACCATGATGAGTTTCTGATCTGCTCGGATTCCGAAGGGTAATATTGGGTGCGTACCGCTTCGATAAACATCTGCCACTCATCGAGAAGGGCAATGAAGTCATCCTGATTTTTTATATTTTCAAAGAGTTGTGCATTTTCGATAGTTGATGCGATCTCTTTGCGGGCTGTCTCTGCCGCACGCTGCACATCCGCTCCAAGCGGTTCTTTCTGGATCTCTCGCAACGCGGAGGTTACCACTTCGGCTTCAAGTGCTCGGGCTGAGGTGAGCCCGGAACTTAATTCAGGGACGGCAACCTGAGAAAGCCATGCGTCGCGGGCGTCGTCCCACCCCTGAAGTGCTGCCTGCCGGGCTTCAGCCACTTTTATGCTGGAATGTGTTTTCTGGTTGGCCTCGAGTCCGTAGAAACAGAGATCGGATGGGCTTGTTTTGATTGTTCGTCCTTGATTCTTACCCTCAGTTCGACCGACGCCTTTCTGCGTCAGGCAAAGTGCATCAATGAGCCCCGCCGGATTTTCTTTGCCAGTCAACAGGCCTAGCAGCAGCGCTTTTTGATAATGATTACGCAGCGCAGGCTTCAGTTTCCGCGCTCGGGCATGGTTGATTGCAATCTCCGCGGTCTGCGGCACCCACCAACTGACAAAGTTTTCATAGTGTGCGTAGTCTTCCAACGCTTCCGGGTAGCTGAGCCCTTTTTCAAGACTGGCATAATGCTGAATGCGTAGTATTGCCAAAGATATGTTGTAGATCTCAATTCTGCGTAACGGATCGTCAAGGTCTTTGCGGTCGTAGAATTTCACAATGGCGTTTGAAGGATCAGAAACTGATAATGGGATACTAATCAATGGATTGCGTTCGATAAGCGAAGGCCGGTCTACCATGCCGAAAAACTCAACCTGAGCATATAGCTCATAACAGCGGTTAAGCCCGGCACGCAGATCACGGGCAACCTCCTGAGGTAAAACGGTTTTTTCGTCTACCCAGGCTTTAAGATATTTGACAAAAGGTAGCGCCAGATTTGTCACCGCTTGTTCTGGTGGTTCAATATCAGTGCCAGTGCCAGTGCCAGTGCCAGTGCCAGTGCCAGTGCCAGTGCCAGTGCCAGTGCCAGTGCCAGTGCCAGTGCCAGTAACATTGGATGGGTGTGGAGCTTTACCGCTAAGGCTTTCAGCTAATTCATTAAGGCCAAAAGCTCTCGCGATTCCCGGCGGCAGTTGCTTGCAGACTTCATCCCATGAGTAGCTACCGTAGCCCCAGATCGCTGCAAGTGACGACGCACTGGCGGCTCTGTTTGTAGTTGACTGACTGATATTCCATTGAATTTCCGCATCTGTGGTAATGCCTGCAAGATTTGGTGGCGGGAACGCGCCGCGTTCCGCTTCGGCACGACAATCACGCAGAACATCCAGAAGGATACGGTTAATCACAATTCGTGGGTTAAAAGTAAGCTGACCGTTGCTGTCGCGACAGTTTTTATTTGCCAGCGCTTGGATTGCGTTACGGTTAAATGGGAATAGGGGAATGCCCAGCTTAGCTGTACTGCTAAAATCCTCCAGCCAGTTTGGCGTTGGCTCATCCTGCCAGATTGGTGGCCAGTCGTTCAAACCTTGTGCCCGCGTTTGCTTTAGTGACGCTGCGCCATGGCGTGCCGCATTCAGGTAGCGACCACACAACGACACAATGCGCTCTTCGTTATTCTCTCGGCCGGTGCTTTCTATGATCCACTCATAGCCTGCGCGCGTCATCAGCGTTTCCTGACGACGCTTATAACCCGGATAGTTGTCGGTGACAGCAATGATAGAATGCACCGGGCAGAGCGTTTTTACCCCGTCGCGAATACCTTCCTCGATTAGGCTGTCAATCAGCACATCTTCAATTGCCGAAATAGCCGCCATATCTTCCACTAAAATAACCAGTCGGCGATCCTGCGCGAGTAGTTCGCGGCGGATCTCCCGGAACAACTCCTGAAAGTTACCTCCGTTGAAGGTAAAGAGTTTGGCAAACAGCGACTTTAACGCTGCATGCATCGCTTCATTCAGGACATGAACTGCCTGTATACGGGCTTTTTCGTTATCATGTTCATCGATACGAGAATGGCGAATGTACTCGCGCGCGAGCGACGACAGATCATCGATGTTGTCTTGGAAGAAGAGATCCGCAGGCACCAATTCGTAATGATCGTGTGCCTCGTCACCTCCTTTAAGCCCATCGCTCATACGACTTGCACGTTTATAGATACAATGCTCTGGTTTGAGCAGGTTCTGCTTAAAGTTAGGATCGGTGATCAGGTTGCCGATCCCGTTTTCCACTTCTTCGATGACTGCAGAAATATGGTTGTCTATATCTTCAGGGATCTTTTTCCCTTGTGATTCATATTCTTTTCCCTGCTCCATCGCCTCGTCGTACATGTTCTGTAACTGGTGTGACATCATTGTCAGTAGTAGATCGGCGAGATCTTTCGCTGAGTGCTTTTGAGCCACATCGTCAACGCGTTTACGCGCGTCATCAAAAATGCCGCCGTGTAAGTTGGTCAGGATCAGCAGAAGTACCTGACGCAGGCTGGCATTTTTCGGAATACGAATAATTTCCCACTGTTTAAGCTCGTCTTTAGCTTGCAGGTGGCTTTTGAGACGACAGCCCAGCCAGCGCACTAAGTGAGATTTCCCCATCCCTGAACGCCCAATCAGTGGAATTGCGCGCTCGGTGCTCAGCAACTTGGTAAACAGATCCTCATCTCGAAGGAATGTCCGATTATTATTAACATCGCGACGGGTAAGGATCATCGACTCATGCACCGCCAGCAGCACATCATCTTGTAGTTCCTCGGCTTCGTTACGGATGCACTGCTCTATGTTCTCGAAGGTCGGCCAGTAATTCATGATGCTCATTGCGCGTCCTCCCTAAGTTTTATATGGCTAATTGGGCGCGTTTCACCGCCAGGAAGTTGTAGTGATAATGATGCAGCGTCATCACTTCCTACGATCAACTGGATTTGCTGACTGACTTCCAGACGACGCAGTGCCAGCGATGTGCTAGTGCTGATGTTTGACCCTTCCGAGGCAGACCAGCCCTTTTCAGCCATCATCTCCTGCACTTTCACTCTGAACTCGCCACCATCCATCATTGGCATTACTTCGGCCATATTGGCCATAAAGGTTTTTATGGGGAGGATTTTTTGTTCGCCAAAAATCAATGGTAAAAAGCATTGAATCGCCCGGGTCGGGTCGGTGTAATAGTTCTGGTCCGGTGCCAGTTCAAGAAAGCCCAAGTAACGTCCATACTCAATTGGGGATTTTTCACTGTTAGAGTTGACAGTTCCTGTTGGCAGCCATTTATGTACATTTTTAGCTACGTCAGAAATGGAAAGGGGCTCTGTCCCCATTAAGCAATGTTGTTGCAAACTCAACAAGCAAGCCAGCACCCGCCATAGCGGCTCGCATTCATTTCCTTCGCTAATGTCTTTCTCTTTGCAGGCGTCAATGGTGCATTGCAGCACGCGCTGATAGAGCGGACGAGTCTCATTGGGCTGCGGCAGGATCCTCTCTTCTTCCATCGGCCAGAGTCCCAGACGGCACCAAAAGGCGAGGTTCTCTCTGATTTTTCCCCAAGCGTTATCGTTAGCGGGCAGGTTATTGGGCCGATAGCGAGCCACAACCGCTTCTGGGGAAAGCGGTGCCTGGGCATTTTGTACAATGCGATCAAACAAGGGGATCAGCACCAGGCTGCTTCCTGGGTTTGCGTTATTGATGATTGACATGCTGTAGTTGCCTGATAAAAGTGTCCAGGGGTTGCGCGTTGCCTGCGCTTTCCCACCATTTTCTGTAAGGATGCTGCGGATCGGCCAGGTGCTGCGGGGCGATGATGATGCGTTCATATCGCGAGGCCGGTAGGTCCGGTAGCGCAGTGGCAGTGTTAGACACAATCACAATTTCCGCACTGTCCGAAGTGGGTGCAGCAAGTTTTTGCACGCACCAGAAGCGAGAGATGGAATCCAGGGCGCGTTCCAGATGCCTGAAATCGGCCTTATCTGCTCGGATGGTCTCGTAATCGCCAGAGCCGATCAACTGACGAAGCGGTACGCGGAGTTCTGATAGAAGAGCCCTCATTTCCAGTTCATCGGTGTAATACACTTTCCTGACGGCACCAGCGAAGCGCGCTCGTTTCTTCGGCGTCGCTCGTATAATTTCCACATCGGCCCCAACTGTTGGGGAGAACGCGCCTTTACCCTGAGCCCGACACCCCGGGCATCCGCCGCAAGTGATTTCTGGCGCATGGTGCTGATAAATATAAAATTTTCTCAGTATCTGGCACAGAGGCGGTCGAGGGTCGAGGATCCACGCTTTCAACAAGGTAAATGCCGCGCGGCGCTTAGCTAGTTCTTCTTGGCGGGCCTTATCAACAAAGGTGTTCCAATACTCTTCAGAGTGGTGCGAGTCGTTGCAGTGGCGAATATGCACTTTGTTGTAGTACTGGGCAAACCAGTCGTGAACTGCCTGAGCGTTTCCTTCTTCATCTTTTCGAAGGTTTTCTGGCAGTTCAGGGGCTGCGAACACCAGCTCAATCAACCCGGTGCGCTGCATCAATAGTAAGGTTCTGCGGTTCCAGGCTTGATTTCGATCGCCCTGATAGTCGATATGATCGGGTTTAGTATCCAGCGAGATGCTGTAACTGGCGATGTCGCTGGGCTGGTACCGCTTAAACATGGCCATCCAACGCTGGTAGCCTTTTTCGACGCTGATAAGTTTTTCAACCGAAAGGCTTTCTGCCGTCTCCATTTGCGCACTATGCCAGACCAGATGAGCCTGGCAGGCTTTGCCATCACGCCCGGCGCGTCCACATTCCTGATAATAGCGATCGATATTTTCCGGAATGGCGGCATGAATGACCGAACGGACGTTGCTTTTATTCATTCCTACACCAAACGCCGAGGTGGCAACCATGATGTCCAATTGGTCGCTTGCCCATTGTGAAATCAGTTTTTTGCGAGCTAGGGTTTCCGTGTCGCCATGGAACAGGCCAACACGCTGGTAATGCTGTTGCTGAAGTCGGAGATGCCAGTTTTCCGCTTCTTCCTGCGTGGTGCAATAGAGGATGAGCGGGCGTGGGAGCGTCATTAGCAACAGTTCCACGCGCTGCTGGTGTGCACTAGGGGTGGGCTCAGCATGTACGAAGTATTCGGGTTCGGGGCGCAGGAAGTTCGCTGTAATCTCAATCAGTTCGCTGTCATCTGAGCGGAACTGCTCAACAATCACATCACGGGTGTTCTGGCTCCAGGTGGCGGAGAGCAGCAGGGTGCGAAAACGGCATCCTGGCTGTGCTTTTAATGAACGAATTAGTGGCGCAATCAGCTGAAAATCAGGACGGAATTCAGCACCCCATTGGTCAATAAGGTGTGCTTCGTCGATAACGACGGCACCAATCAGTTTATTTTTCGCTAGGTCAAACAGTACCGGAACCAGCGATGATTTTGCCGCCTCCGGCGAACAAAACAGGACACGCTGTGAGCCGTTTTTCAACCGTTCTTTCAGCGACTGGCGTGTTGTTTGATCCTGGCCGCCAACCCAGGCGTAGGCTCCTCCGTGATCCTGCTCAGCCTGACGCAACATATCCCGCATAAAATCCGCTTGTTCAATTGCGAGAGCGACTGTTGGGACAATTACCAGCGTTAACGAACCGAATGGTGCACTGATAGCCTGGATTTGCGTGATAAGACTCTTACCGCAACTGGTGGGGAGATTCACCACCAGGGTGCTATTGACGTCGGAAGTGAGCAGCGTGCGGATTGCCGCCTGCTGTCCGAAGCCACGATAGTGCGTATGAGGTGTGTCGACCAGCAGGTTTTTTAGCGCCGGATCCATTTCCGGCTGCAATAAGTTACGTCGGGTTCTGCGTTGATAAGTGGCTTGGTTTCTCGTCAGGTCCGCTTCCACAGAGAGTGACAGAGTCTGTCCCGCGACGGATTTTTCCAGCCCCCAAAGTGGGTCTGGGGTCTCCGTCAGCGCCGGTGGAGAAGGCAGCCAGGGATCTTCTATGCCGCTCACCTGTGCAGTGCGAAGGGCATCGGCATAGCCTGCAAAAATATCATTCAGGCCCGCAGAAGGGTCGATGATTATATTCATTAACCGCAGGTAGAAGGGGTTTTCAATTCCCTCTTTGAAGGTAACGTCATCGGTAAAATAGGTGGTTAACGCAAGCTGCAGACGTGACCATTGTTCAGTCATCAGGCGACTCCAGATAAAATATTGCTGCTGCAGAGAATGATCGCTTTAACCGACATCAACTGGATATAAGCGTTAGCTTGAGCCAAATCTCGCTGTTTTATCAGAGCTTTATCATATACCTGCTCAACCTGTTCTTTCCACGCATCAGCGGAAATCAGCTCTTCAATTTCTTGCCATCTAGTGGCTCGCAGATTGAGGTCCACATAACTTTTTGCGGCAGAAGGGGTCTTGCTGTACTCGCTGTTCAGCATTCCAAGCAGTTGTGGATTTGTCACCTGAGAACCGTCTGCAGCTACCCACTCCTCAACAATGCGTGGTGGCTCCTGTTCATCGCATTGACGAAGAGTGGCGTAAGGGCTTAGCGGATCGCAGCCAGTAATGAGCCAACTCATCTGGAAGAAATAGCGAGGTTCATTCAGTTCTGCGTTAATCATACGTAGCATCGCCACCGAACTGCCCCGTGCGTCCTGATTAAGTAACTGCCAGATCGCATCGACGAAAGGTTGACCGTAACGCAAAGGATAAACCGTTGTCCCGTCAATGGCAGGGATACGTTCTGCACTCATCAGATGGGTAGAAGGCGGATTGCCTCCCTCTTTGTCGAAGCTGAGCATGCAGGTTGTCAGGAATGTTTTGAAATCTACCAGCGTCCCAGAACTGCGTTCAGCTAGTTCAAAACTAAAGCGCATCCCTTCTTCAGCATTTCCTGATGAACGGAAACGCAACCCTTGAGAGATCCATGGCGTAAGTGCTTTACACTGTTCTACTGCAATGAGATCGCCATTACTAAGCTGCTGAGCGAAAAGTGCCGCTTGCGAGACTTCTTCATCCATCGCCAGCAATTTTTCCTGCATGTTGATTTTGTTAGTCTCTCTGACCAAGACGCCATTTTCACCGGGGAATTCTGCAGCAAGGTTTTCCAGCACTTGTGGGCCTTCGAGGAACAGTCTATTCCAGGCATCACCGATATAGTCATCCAGCACAAACTGCAGGCTGGCGATGGTGTTGTTAAACACGCCAATGCTGTTCACCAGAATGTCGGCCCACTGATTGCGTAAGCTATCGGTCACATGGTTTTTTAGTATCAGGCTTTGAACCGGTTTGATACCACGCAGGTTGGCGCTGTAGCGGTTGAGACGGCCCAGACGTTGCTCAATCCGACTGCAGGATCGCGGCAAACCATAATGAACGGCCAGACGACGTCCTCCGTGGAGATTCAGTCCATCCTCGCCGCTTCTATCGCACAATAGAACCCGAACGGGGGTTTGTGCCTGAGTGAACTGTAGTGGTTGGCCTGACTGATAGCGTTCTATCGGGTAGTCCAGCAGAATGCTCATCTTGACTGACAGGTGCTGCGCTAGTTCAGGACGATCGCAGAAGACAATCGCTTTGCCATCTGGAAATTGATTTAGCCAATCATTAAGCGATGCGGCAAGCATATTGTCGATAGCTTGTTGCTCATTTTTAGCCGTCGAGACGATATGTTCCAGTAAGGCTTGTTCATCCTTGGGCAGTCCCGTTGACTCTGTGAGAATGGCTTTTGCCCGCTGCAGAACACAAATCGGACTGGAAAAGAGATCGTCAATCCAGGCGATGTAGTTCGCTTCTTTTAACGACCAATGCTGGTTTTGCGGTAGTACGGCCATAGCGCGATACTCTTCCAGCAACTCATCCAGGGTTAGTCCTTCGGTCTGCCAGTGAGATTCCCTCACGCCGTTCAGACCAGGGAAGAGAAGATCAAGATTCAGGTTTTTGCTTTCATCCTGACTCAGTGCAACCTGACGTCGATTTCTCAGCAGACGGTGGTGGATGCGGTAATGCTCGCCAAGATGTAGTCGTATCGCTTTAATACCCGCTTCACGTTCAGGTGTTGGCTGAGAAAATCTTCCGATCAGTGGAAACAGTCCTTGGCATAGCGTTGCCAACTGATGGTCGTCGGGGAATTGCACCAGAACCTCTTCAAGGTTACGGCGAAGACTAATATTAGACACAGATGGAACTAGAGAGGAGAAAACACCGCCAAGGCTCTCACGATTTTTCACTAGTTCAGTGAATGCATGCAGGTGGTTTTCATCAATCTGGAAAGCTTCCGGGTTGATACAGTGCAGCATCGACAGGAAGTTGCGCTCATGGCCATGTAGTGGCGTACCGGTAAGAAGCAGTGCGTAATGTGCTTTCTGGCATGCTTGTGACATTAGTTTGAAATCATCACGCTGGTCTTCGTCCGTAGACCACGGCCAGTGGGCAATTTGGTGGACTTCATCGATGGTCATCAGGGAAGGTGAGAACCCTCTACTCAGCAGAAGGCAGGCCTCAGAATAACTACAGATAACAATCCCTTGTGCAGCAGAACCTTGCTTTAACAAGGAGAGCATCGTCGAGACACTCACGAGCAACTGTTTTAGCTGAAAACGTTCGCCTAATTCTTCCCGCCACTGGGTGACGAGTTGGCTTGGCACGGCGATAAGCATATTGACATGCCCCGCTTCTTCCAGAGCATGTTCACGGATAACCATACCTGCCTCAATGGTTTTCCCAAGGCCCACTTCATCCGCCAGAATATATTTTGGTGTTTTATCTTGTAATACTCGGCGTACAACGGCCAGTTGATGCGGTTCCAGTTCAACAGCGCTGCTGGAAATGGATGCTAGACCCCTGCAGGAAGCGCGTTGCTGGATGTAGGTCTTGATGAAGGAGTGTCTGCGAGGAAAGAAGAAGGGAGCGTCATTGGCTTGGTAAGCCAGAAAATGTGCAGGATTGATAGGTTTATCGGGTGCTTTGTTCAGTATGAAGATCTTATCGATAGGTAACGTCGCTGCGTCATCTTCGCGAAAAATGACCAAAAAATCACCATTAGGTCGCGATCCACCAAATCGAGCGCGCGCCCAGCGTTGACTTTGTGGTTCAAGACAGTAGACAACAGTTTCTTCATGGGGAATCGTCGGTGTCAGGTTCTCAAGGCTAATTGCAAC
Source organism: Cedecea davisae DSM 4568 (assembly GCF_000412335.2). Taxonomy (GTDB): domain Bacteria; phylum Pseudomonadota; class Gammaproteobacteria; order Enterobacterales; family Enterobacteriaceae; genus Cedecea; species Cedecea davisae. The sequence goes on along the minus strand of NZ_KE161030.1, from coordinate 4,064,120 downwards.
CTGACGTGTATAGGGGTGTGCAGGTGACTCAAAAAAAGCAACAGTAGCATGCATTAAGTCATAATTAACGCTGATAATTTTGCCAATACCGTCAAAGCTTTCAGAAGTAACCAGCGACCCTATGGGTAATATACTCATCCTCACAATCCTTGAAATGTGCTTTTTTATGTATTTTTAGTATAAAAAACGCTCAATTATGGGCGGGGGGATATATTTTCCAAGTATGAACGTTAAACTCAGCGAGGCAAGATTGATGCCTATAATGAATAGACTACTGAGTTATATTATATTTTCAAGTGAAGAAAGTTAAAGTTTTAAGTGATTTCACAGATAATAAAGAGAAGTAGTTAGTTCATTGCTCAGAATTAATATCTTATAAATGAACTATTATGTTCAACTACTAATTTTAGTACAAATAGCCTGCAATATAAGAATGAAGTTAAATTAGGTTAGTGTTACATGTCCAATGTTTTCGTATAACTTGTTGTATAATAATCAGTTATTGAAATTACTGAGATAACTGGTACAAAAAGTTATCTCAGTAAGAAGTTATTCTCCCCGATAAACACATCCTGCAGTGCAAGTCTCTTTTACGACAACTGCGCTTAGGATTGGTAGTTGTGGTTTAATTTGATCCCAAATCCACGCTGCAAGGACTTCGCTGGTAGGGTTCTCAAGACCCAAGATGTCGTTGAGATAATTATGATCTAAACGATCCAGCGTCGGTTTGAAAATCGCTTTTAGTTCGGCGAAATCAATAATCCAACCGGTATGCTTATCTACCTCCCCTGTGATTTCAAGGCGTACAACAAAAGAGTGTCCGTGTAAGCGACCGCATTTATGACCTTCCGGTACGTTAGGAAGGCGGTGTGCGGCTTCAAAAGTGAAATCTTTGTATAACGTTGTTTTCATGGCAGCCTCATCTATTTGTTATACAGTAACAATAAGCAGGAAGATTTCCTAGCGTTTCTAGGTTGGTAATTGATCATCTATTTGATGAGTACGATTGTTCCTGTCATTTGCCCATGGGTCTGTTTTTGGAGGAGTGGTCACTTAATTAGATCTATTGTTTTCAAAGGTAATAATCGTTTGCACATACTGTATGCTGGCACTGCCTCTTGAGGGGAAGGATCTTTAGTGTACAGGGTGGATTTGACCCTATATATCCAGACGCTTTTTCTCTCTTACGGTTGCTCTCAGCCACCGCCACGCGTCTTTTATGAGCCCGCTTCCGGTGGTTATCAGCAGACTTATGCTCGAGAAGCAGATGGTGGGTGCGCATAATGCGGTACACTCGTTTTGCGTTAACAACAGACAGTCCGTCCTTCTCAGACTCCCGTCGCAACAGCGCCCATATCCGTCGATAACCGTACGTGGGCAGGTCGGCCACGGCGGTATTTATCCGGGATAACACAGTAGTATCGTTAAAACTGGATTGTCGTCTGCGGTTCTGCCAGTCAGACTGTCGGTGAATCCTGATACTGAGGTGCGCATGCGACACACCAATGCTCCGGCAAACGTCGGCTATTCGTCGTCCCTGGACAATAAGGGCGCATGCGCAATCCATTTTTTTGCCCGGCCGTACTCCACAGCTTCTTTCAGTATTTGAGCTTCCATCGTCTTTTTGCCTAGAAGGCGCTGTAGCTCACGGATTTGCTTATTGGCGGCATCAAGTTCAGAAGCAGGCACAACTTCTTCGCCCGAGGCCACGGCAGTTAGCGAGCCATCTTCATATTGCCTGCGCCATTTGAAAATCTGGTTGGCATTGATACTGTGCAGGTGCGCGACATGAGACACGGTCATACCGGGTTCCATAGTCTGCTGAATAATGGCTATTTTTTCCTGCGGTGTACGGCGGTGACGCCGCTCAGGTCCTGATAACACTTCAACCATCTTATTATTCTTACGGGTGTAAAGTATAGGTCTAAGACTATTTCTTATCTTAAGAGAGGCGAAGTGTCTGGTGATCTATGGCGCCAGTCTAACTGCACTATATGTGCTACACGCGCCGGTAATATCAGTAACCAGCTAAGGATAGGCGCGTAGTTGAAAATTAATGGTCGGTTTTAGGTGACCACTACAGATGTACTGAACACAAACGTTGAAGCAGTTATGTGAGCTGGGATGACTTGAATATATTCAATGTCGAGAAATTATAATCTAAACGTATAACCAAAAGCTGCCTTGTGTTTATTTAGCAAAGTAGGGGGTGTCACTCCCCCTGAATCATTTGACTTATTTGACACTACACCCGAATGAACGCTCTTCTTTGCTGTAAACTTTGGTGTGTTCTTTGGCGAAATAGCTCAGGTGGTTCCGTAATCCCAAATGCTGTTGTGCATAGCGATCATATCGTAGACGCTCCAGATAGTGTGGCGTGTTGTTGAAGGCAACCAGCGTTCTGTACTCAGGAAAATCGAGTAGGCCTAAAGCACTTAACCAAGCCTCACTAATGTAACTTCCTAAATTATGGTCCTCTTTTGAATAGTTCCCTAAGCTATTAAAGGTGTCTTTATTAACAAAAATGGCAGCATGATAATGAGATTTACCACTGGTCCCCACCTCTCGCACCCAGACGTGTCTTATATTCGTCGGACACACTTGCAATTCCTTTCGCTTACGTCTTTGCTGATGGGCTGCTATACGAGCTCTGAGAGCCCCCTGAAAACGTTCCATTAACCCTGTCTTCAGGTCAGGGATACAGGCAATACTGTCGCCTTTATCGTAGTAATTGGGAAGTCTGAGTACGAAGGTGAAAACCGATATTCTGCTATGTTCCCCGGTCGCGTTGCTAATGATTTTGCTAATACTTTTCATATAATCAGTATTAAGCTCTCCGAAATGACTACTGGTCATGGGAATTTCTCCTGTTGGTATATTTCAGTTGTGGGATGATTTTTTCTAAGAACAAATGGAAACGATGAGTCAGCTTTAAGGTGATGAAAATAAATGGCAATATTGTATATCTTTGATATTAGTTTCAGCTGTAAATGCACAGCTTATTGGAACCATACTTGTCTGTTGGTAATAACAATATCCTGATGGTTAGATATAATTTTTGTCTTTTATGAATTTAACTGCCTACTAATCTGTTACCCTATAACAACTATGTTTCTTTCAATGTGCTCAGTATGCTTAGTCTGATTATTTATTAAATTGACTTGCTTTGTTAATGTACTTAGTACATGTACATTTAATATATATACTGTGCCAAAATTAATTAACGTCATATTAAAAACCTTGTGGGACATGGCTTGTCGTTATTAGAGTGTGTATTTTTTACTCCAGGGTTATCACTGATGAATATGATTTTTTTACATACATTCTGAACTATTACGTGAGTCTGCAATAATCTGGTGCATCCATGCTTCTACTTCGCTCTTAAGCCAGCGGGAACTTCGTCCCAGTTTAATTGGCTTTGGGAATTTCCCCTGACTAATGAGTTTATAAAACCACTTGTCTGTCATTTCGGTATAGGTGGTGATGAATGCCATATCGACAAGCTGGTCGTTCAGCAATGCGGGGGATGTGTTCATGGGGATATCTCCTTTACGTTAAAAGTGAAGGAGGAATGACTGTGCTCCGGGTTGTGTTGCAGCCTTCCTCAGAGGATTGGAAGGTCGTGTAAAAAAATATGTCGCATGCTGTAGGGCAGGCATTTTTATCCTGTCCAAGGAAAAGGTTACTCCTGATGTATTCAAAGCACCTGAGTATGTTATCTTACTGAAATTAAAATTAAGTAAAAAAAGTGCTGCACTTTTTTGTTATATAAAGTGCCACACTTATGGAGACAAAAATGCCCAGCCATCATCGAATCACTGTCAACCTGCCAACCCGAGAGCTCTGCAGTTCCCTGAAGGGACTGGCACAGAAGCGAGAGTTGACGATGTCCAGACTTATCCTGGACATTGTCATTGCATGCCTGAGGTTTGATACTTCATCAGCCCGCTTTTTGGAAGAGTTACGTCATGACTTAAAAGAAGGGAATTCAGGTGAAGAGCGCTTTAACGGAAATGAGGCGAAAATTTTACATCGCACAACCATAGTGGTACCGAAAAAGGATAACGGCGATACTTGTGAGCAGATTGTACTGAAAGCTGTTGGATGTCGCCTTCCTGATTATGAATTCACAATGCCTGAAATAAGCAGTCAAAGCGAGTTCCACTCTAACGCTAAAAGGATAATGAATGATGCAGCCAGAGAAGAAGTGCGGAAGGCATTGAAAAAATATATTTTGAGTAAGGTACCTGTGATTACCTGTCAACTTGGTGGAATCCCTGATTTTCTTCATATGTTCGTCAAAAAAACAATGGTTAAATATTATGAGGATAATGACTCATGCTGTAATGTCAAAATTCAGACCATATTGCATGTGTTACCTCTTTTTTTGAATGATGTCAGGAATAGCAGACTTGATTTTCCCGGGGTCAGATTCCGACAGTTCAAAGCTCTGGCAGTTAAAGGCTGGGATAAAAATAAATATGAAAAAATGGTCTTTATCGAGAATGCTTCAGAAACGAAGTCGGGAGGGTATTTTACTGGACTGGCCTGGAATAAGATGGGGAATATAGATGAAATTTATGAAGGCTATGAGATGTTTAAAATAGGCAGTGCAGAAGAACCGAAAACCATATATTGCAGAGTTCATATGAACGACCGAGATATAAAATTCAAAAATACAATGCCGCTTTCACTTCCAAAAAAAGACAACCCGACATCATCAGAGTGAGCACGGCAGCCAGTATAACTGCCGCACTGTTGTTTAACTCACGGAGGTAAAGGTGTCAAACCGTATTCTTACCGGGCAAATTCCTGATGCCCTGAAACACTCCCTTTCCTGTCTCCCAGGTATTCTTTCGGAAGTAATGATTGAGCGCATACTCAGCTGTGTTCATTACGAACCCCTCGTTGGCATTATAGGAAAATCAGGCGCAGGTAAATCCAGCTTGTGTAATACCCTGTTCAGCCCACCGCCAGCTCCTGTTAGTGCCGTTGGAGGAGGAACACGACATGTCCAGCGCTACCAGGTTTGTCGTGGCTCACACACCCTCCATCTTGCCGATTTTCCTGGTATTTCTGAAACTCCAGAACTCGACAGCGTATACCGGCGTCTCTACCAGACGTGGGCCCCGAAGCTCGACCTGATTGTATGGGCGCTTAAAGCAGACGAGCGGGCCTGGAAAGATGACTTGCGGTGTTATCGCGAATTAATTAACTCAGGAGCCGCCCCCGAGCGCTTTCTGTTTGTCCTTACCCAGGCAGATAAAATGGAGCCATGCCGCGAATGGGACGGTATAAAGCATCACCCTTCTTCCCACCAGGTTGCCAATCTCTGTGCCAAAGTTGAGCTGGCTGAAACTCTGTTTGCGGTAGTCCATCCTGTTATCGCCGTATCAGCAATGGAAAACTACAATCTTGAACTGTGGGTGGAAGCACTGATTCATGCATTACCGGTGAACAGCAGTAGTGCAGTATCCCGACATCTTGCCCCGGAGTTACGCACAGAATGTGTTCGGGAGACAGCAAGGGATAGCTTCGTCCGTGCCACGGGTGAGGTGTTTGATGAGGCTGTGGCGGTAGCGCAGATACCAGGAAAACTGGCACGACATCTGCGACAGCTTCGCAGGCATGTCCTGTCAGCTATCCGCGCAGTCTGGCATTTCTTCTTCTAAAGTGTTTTTTTTACTGCCTGTTTGATCTGTTTTAACGATCAAAATCACAGCATTAAATAGTCTGTAACTATCAAAAATTAAATATCGATCGATTTTATTGATAGATGTGAGCGATCAATTTCCGTGTATCGATCTGAATTAACAATTATCCCACTCTCCGATTAGCCAGTACGATCTGCGCTGCATATCTGTTTTTTCTCTGTTGTTAGCTTCAATTATTCACTGTTTATAAAGGAATATTCTATGTTTCGTTTTATACTCTGGCTGCCTGACATTTACTTTCGTCAGGAGACTCATCAATGAAATCGTATCCATTATTACGCCAGGATCTTTTCGCGTGGTGTCTGGCAATTGTACTTCCGGCGCTCTGGGTCGTGTTGTACCTGAATTTCCCTCAGAATGTGGCTCTTATTATTTATATGGTTCTGGCTCTGGTCTGGGTTTTGTTTGACCGGGTTAATCAGATGAAACAGGGGATTGTGCCGCCCTCATTTCTCTGGTTCTGGTTTCCGGCAGTATATCTACGCCAGCGCGATCAGATGCAGGATAAACCCTGGCGACTGATGCAGGTCTGGTTGTTATGTACCGTTCTGTCTTTAGTGGTGATATACCAGTTCAACCGGCAGTCGGGGACTGAACATCTGGCTCAAAGTGCCTGTACGGTTGTGACCAAAATCATGCAGGACGAGGGGATTGATGAACGCTGTATTCGAATCACTGATATGAAAGAAGAGGTTCAGGGGCGTTTTTGGCAGGCACAGGCGCTAATGAATACGGGTGTTAAGGAGCCAGTGACCATTGAGGTCAGGGGCAGAAAGATTTATGTCGTATTACCGGAAACAGGGGAGTGAAAAAAATGAGTACAGTTAATACAATTACCCGCAGCCTGGCATTGAGTGCTGTAGCTTTATGCATTACTACATCAGCTACACATGCGGTCACATCGGATGCACTCCGCCAGCGTTGTGCAAAACCTGTATTTTACGCTCAGACAGCAAACCATAAAAAAGAAGTCGAAATTTGCATTATTGCTCCATCGGTTTCATATTCCTTCGGAAAAACGGGTGCGAAAAGCAAAGAGATGGATATCACCGTGCCGGTTGCAAATACTTCATATGCCTATCAGAGCAATCAGGCGATAAGTATTCAGGATTTTACGGTCAAAAATGGTGATACCAGTTACCAGATTTCGGCAGGAACGAATGACTCCGGTGAGCCACTGGCATCGCTCTACGTGTATAAAGGTACACCGGAGACTGGCAAGCTTCTGGCCGAAATTAAATTGGACCCTGCTACGGTGGCGAACAATATTAGTCATTCGCTTGCAGAGGAAGGGGTTAAAGAGTCAGACAGCCTTTGATAATTTATTCCGCTGATCTCTGGATCATGATGCTTGTTTTTGTGTATCGGGCATTTTAAGTGTGTGGGCTGACTGAATATATCTGCGAAAGTTAGCTGGAATAAAACGTGCATTAAAATCTTAACTAAAAGCAAATTCTCATATTTATCTGCCATATTTCACTGTACTGAAAGGGCTGTTCCTCCTGAGGGAGGAACAGCCCTTTTTCTTTTCTGTCCGATAAGGCGTTTTCCCAACGATTGAAGGTAAATGTGCCCATGTACCACAGTGAAAGGTATCGATGGCAGTGTGAAGCTCAGTCGTGTCCTTTGGGGAATGGCTTAGAACATGCCACAGCTTGTTTTATGGTTCTTTTTGTCATCCTTCAGGCCTTGTCAGGAAACCAAAGGGACTTTTTATCTTAAGGAACAATTATGTTTGTATTAAATCTGCCCTCTGTATTTCCCGCAAACGAACAGCGGGTGATCCGGCGTGCGTTGCGATTACTGGAGAAATACCAACGGCAACCGGGTGAACAGTTTCTCTCCACCTGCTTCACCAAAACCTGGCTTCAGCTACAGCTCGCTCATCAGGAGCGTGAAGTTTTTATCGTGATGTATCTCGACAACCAGCATCGTTTGCTTGAGCGGGAAATACTGTTTACCGGCACGCTCAGCCATATCGAAGTCCATCCCCGAGAAGTGGTTAAATCGGCCCTGAGGCATAACGCTGCTGCGGTCATCCTGGCCCATAACCATCCCTCGGGTTCGGCAGAAATCAGCCAGCAGGATAAACACATCACTCAGCGGATAGTGAAAGCGATGGCACTGGTAGACGTGCGGGTGCTGGATCACCTTGTGGTTGGGAATGATGTGGTTTCTTTTGCTGAGCTGGGTTTGCTTTAAAAGGAGGCCTTCTGGCGTCCAATAATATCGTTTTAGTTATTCTTCTCTCAGGACTCAACTTATGCACATCTCATTTGTACCGGCCACGGTGCCGGTTCCATCACGCCTGCCACCCGTCCAGGTCTGGCAGCAACTGTTAACATATCTACTGGAACACCATTACGGTCTTACACTCAACGATACGCCATTCCATGAGGATTCCGTCATCCAGGAGCATATCGAGGCAGGAATAACGCTTGCTGACGCGGTGAACTTCCTGGTTGAACGTTATGAACTGGTACGCACTGACCGCAAAGGGTTTACCTGGCAGGAGCAAACACCCTTTCTGACGGCTGTCGATATTCTCAGAGCCAGGCGAGCGACGGGATTAATAAATACTTAAATTCTTCGAGCTTCACTCCTGATTTATACCTCCAGACTTCTCTCCTTTTTTATTCACCGCATAATGCGCCTGCCACTTCCTGCAGGCGTGTTTGCTTTTATGGACGATTAACTATGCAAACAGAACCCGATGTATTAACGGATCACAATGACCTTATCCTTTCGACAAATATTGAACGTGTAGTCACTGGCCGCGATACCGCGCTGGTGCAAATTGAGCAACTCATCCAGCAACTTGACGCTATATCAGGGCTAACGGCCGAGATCGGCGGGGGAACTGCGCAAGACTGGGCCATGAAGTCCGGGCACTGTTACGATAGTTGGCTGACAGAAAAGACGGATAAAGCAATGCCTGCCATCACCCGTAATATCGATCGCAGTATCTGGCGTGATTTGATGTTGAAGTCCGGCATGATGGCCTTGATGGATGCACAGGCGCGTGACCAGTGGCATAAAAATCTTGAGGAAGGCGAGCTACCGGCTATTAGTGAGGAGAATATTCTCAGCACCTTTGAACAGTTACATCTCAACAAAATGGATGTTTTTGAACGTGGTGTCATCAATGTCTTCAAAGGCCTGTCGTGGGATTACAAAACCAATAGCCCATGTAGCTTTGGTAAGAAGATCATCATCAACAATTTGGTGACGCATAACCGGTGGGGGTTCAGCCTGAACTGGGGCTGGCGGCGGGATCAGCTGGCAGACTTAGAGCGAATGTTGTTTCTACTGGATGGCAAACCGATTCCCGGCAACCGGGGTGATATTTCTACCCGATTGATGGAACATATTCGCGATAATCCGGCGAAGGATGCTTACGAGGATGAATTCTTCATTATTCGTTACTTTCAGAAGGGAACAGCGCATTTGACGTTCAAGCGTTTGGAGCTGATAGAGAGGATGAACGACATCATCGCCAAGCATTATCCGGACATGTTAGCTAAGCCCCGTTGAAGCGGAGGGTTTCAATTGGTTCCTGCTGGAGAAAATGGCTTAAAAATGGGAGTATATGCATTGTTATAACTCATTGATTTTACATGGTGGCTAACTAAAATTGATTGAGTATACAAGTGAGTATACAAAGCAACATTGTATGGGTTTATATTTATGTAATTCAGTGCATTAGGTTGATTTGGCGAGTCCGGCCTTCGCACCCTCCAAATAGAACAAGCCGCACATAAGCGGCCTGTTCCAATGTAATTCACCACGAAGTGGTTAGGCAGATGACTCTCGATTACTTCGAATAGATCGTTCACGATCAACGATCTCCCCATTATTCCCAATATACTGCTCTGGCCATATCTCAGAAGGATATACCTCAAGCTCTCCAGGCACTCAATCTTTCACCGCCATGCCATAGAGTTTCCTACACCCAACAGCAAAAAGGGGCGCTAAGCCCCTTTGGTGAACATCAACATCAGAAAAAATTACTGCTCCAGCAATTTCAAACGCATAACCAAAGGCAAATGATCGCTGACCGCAGGCCAGTTAATGCCTTTTAATTGCTGCTGCTTGCCTGTAGGCAGAAGGATCTCGGTGGTTTCCCAGCGTTGGCCTTTAAATGTCAGGATATGGTCGATGGCTGCTGCCGGGTTTATGGCAGGCCAGGTTCTGGCGTCAAACTCAGACGGCATCAGGCTTTGCCAGTAGCGCTGGAATCCCTGCATTACCGGGCTTCCGGAAACATCGTTGAAATCGCCAGCGAGTATTTTTATCGACGTTTCTATGTTGGGGAAGCTGGAAGTGATATTCCCGGCTGCAAAGTCGTTGATAGCGTACATCTGCTGCATGCGTATGGCCGGGTCTTCCTGCCAGTCGAGGTGGCTGGCGATGAATACTATCGGGCTGCTGAAACCGGGTTTTTGTACTTCGGTTGCCAGCATTATGCGCTGTTCTACTTTTGGCGATGGTAGCGGGAGCGCTTCGTGGCGGGTGATTGGGTAACGTGAAAGCACGGCTATGCCGTATTCCCCGCCCTCAAAATCAATTGTTTTCCCAAACACACCGTACATGCCAGTCAGCTTTTTTAACTGCTCAAGCTGGTTAACGTCGCCGCTGCGTCGAGTGTTTTTATCCACTTCGCTCAGGGCGATGATGTCGGCATTTAAAGCTTTAATCGCCCTGGCTACGGCGTCGATTGTGCCAACTCGTACCGCCGCTATGTTGTAGGTGGCAACGGTAAGTTCTGGTGCTTTTGCGGATGGGTAGATTTTATTTGGAGTTCCGACTTTTCCGGGGGTGAGCACCACCAATTCACTTTCTTTGGCCGCAGTTTGTTCAGCGGCGTAGCTGGCCGGAATAGAGCTGATGATTACCAGGCTGAGGATAATTTTCCCGGCAGCCAGTAAATAGCGGCTGGCGCTTTTCGGGTTCGGCGTTTTTGTTGTTCCTGATGTAGCGATTGTTCGTAGCAATTTAGATTTCATAAACGGCATTCCTTCGCGATCTTATAAAGGATGAATGGATATGGCTGGTCAGGGTAAACCAGCCGTAAAGGGTGAATCTTTAATGGCTTTCCGTCGCCCCATCTTTAATCCCGGGGCTGCATGTTTGTGTCAAAGCTTCTCGTGGCTGGCGGTTATCGCCCTGGGCAGCGTATCTACCCGGCCAGATTTCACTCGGATGCACACCAAGCGCACCGGCAATTAAAAACTCGCCTTTAGGCCAGGGGCGTGTAAGCGCGTTCGCTAATGTTGAAGAAGCCAGCCCGGCTGCTCGCGAAACGGCTGCCAGTGACGTTCCTTTTTTACGTAAACCCGCAATAATATCTGCCGAATGCCAATTCTCATTCATAACTCCCTCCACTTAATTATTTAACGGTTATTTCTTAGTTCGTGATCTAACTTAAAATAAATAAAAGTGGCTGGATACTACGAAGAACGTAGCTTTATAGTTATGAGAGTTAAATTGGCAAAAAAGTCTTGGGTTCTTAAGTTATCGTTTCTTTTTACATGGCTAACTAATTGATGGTAAATGATTAATGTGTTTATGTTATCTGGTTTTTTATGGTGTAGACCATTTAATGGTCACAAGTTTTAAATTTATTTAAATGTCGCGTGGATGATTTTATTTATTATTGGGTGTTTAAGTAAGCGTGCTAATTTATGGAGTTGAATAACTGAGAGGACATTATCTCTGATGATATAAGCGTGCGGGAATATCGCAACCACAATGGGGTGCGTGGCATGGTCAGTTTCCGTATGGAGACAACCCACACGACCAGTTCTGGATTAAACAGGGAATAGATTATGCTAAACGGCACGGTTATTAAGCGGCTGCACTGCACCTTAACCGGCGTGCTGCTGTTGCTTGTTGTGAGCTTTGCTGCGTATCAGTATTACTTCAATGGCCCTCGGGACGATGTATTTTTCTCCCGCCAAAAAGTCACAGCTACCACGTTTTTATATATCACCCGCTACAACCGCGGTGGAGCTACGGTTTCGGAGGTCTATCGCTATTATCTGGACGGCAACCTGCCAGGTGACCCAATGCCTCACCTGAAGAAACGTGTTCCGTTTCTGGTTGCGGGAGTGGGGGATGCAAAGGTCACAGGCTATGCCAGCCATATCAATGTTACGCTAACTGGCCGGGTCTATTCGTTCACCAACTCTGATTTGTTCTACGATGGTAATACTGCGGTGATGCCAGTTATCAGCATTACGGCTAACGGAGTGCGTTAGAAATCTAAATATTCCGCATCAGCCGGGCAGGGCTGCCAACATAAACCCCAGGCACCAGAATATCCTTCGTCACCACGCTGCCCGCCCCAACCACCGCGCCGCTGCATATATGCGCCGTCAGGATGGTACAGCCGCTGCCCAGGGTGACGTTATCCCCAAGGGTGATGGCTATCCAGTTCTCCGGGTTGGGGTCTGGCCTGCCGCTGCGGAACAGGTCGTTGGCGAAGGTGACGCCGTGGCCGATAAAGCAGTTCCTGCCGATGGTTACGTTCTCGCACAGGAACGAATGGGACTGAACCCGCGTGCCGGAGCCGATAACGCAGTTGCGCTGTATCTCAACAAACGGCCCGACGAATACGCCGCTGTGCAGCGTGCATTCGTAGAGATTAACCGGCTCAACAACCGTTACGTCGTCGCCCGCAATCACATCCCGGATGCCGCTTTTAAGGATTTTCATAAACGCCTGCCCTGGTTCACGTAGTCACGCCCATTAAACAAAAGTCCCGGCTCCGCAGCCAGGACTTTGTTGGCGGTTATTTGCTGTAAAAACGGTAGGTTGCGGTGTAGGGCACTTTCAGCGTTGCGCCAAAGGTGGCCGGGTCGCAGGCCGTTGGCCCGGTCACGCCGCCGTGGGTGTCCACGCGCTGGATGCTGCTCACGCTGGCGAACAGGCCCGGCTGCGGTTCAGCGCTGCCGGTCAGCAGCAGCCACGGGATCGAGCCTTTATCTTTCGCCGGGCGAGTGGCGCTTACCGTTCCGGCTACCACGCTGCCGTCCGTTGCCTGCCAGTGCGGGCCGTCAAAGTGTTTCGCGACCAGGTGCTTCAGGCCTTTGTCGCTGAACAGGTCCGCTTCCGGGGCCTGGAACACCCAGCTGCCGGTTTTCGCATCTGCGTCCGCCGCCGCGCAGCGGTAAATCTGCACCCCACGGGCATAAAGCTCGGTTTGCAGGTGCTCGCCTTTTGGCGCGTCTATGGAGGGGGCTGCCGCGTTTGCCAGGGCCGGTAAGCCGCTGACCATCAGCGTGAGGCAGGCCGCGCTTAAGAGGCCGCTTCTCATTGTGTGACTCCGCAAACAATACGTGCGCCGCCGCCGCCCAGCATTGCCGGGTGGTCTGAGTGGTTGTCGCCCCCGGCGTGGACCATCAGCGAGTGGCCTTTAAGGTCGGCCAGGCGCAGGCGCGGGGCCAGTACCGGGTAGGTTGCCGTCCCGTCGCTGTCCACATACAGAGCTGGCAGGTCGCCGAGGTGGCCATTGCCCCACGGGCCTTCATGCTTCCCGGTGTGCGCCGGGTCGAAGTGGCCGCCAGCCGCCTGGCCCGCCACCATTTTGCCGTCCTGCATTGCCGGGCCGCAGTTCGGGTTTGTGTGAACGTGGAACCCGTGAATACCCGGCGGCAGGCCTTTCAGGTTCGGGGTGAACAGCACGCCATACGGGGTGGCGTGGTATTCAACGGTGCCCGCCGGAGTGGATGTACCGCTGGCGTCCACGGTGTTCATGGTTACGGTGGCTGCCTGCGCCAGGCCGGTACAGGCCAGGGCGGCAATACAAAGCGTCTGTTTTAGCGTTTTTAACATGTACATAGTTAACCCTGTATTTTTATCTGATGGTGCACAGAGACAGATGTCGCAACATTTTCTGCTGCGGTCGTATACGTCGCAGCCAGCCGGTTATAACAAACTGTTCTCCCGCTTGTTTGATTGCTCTGATAGGTAAAATTGTGGCGTAAATATCAGCCTGAAGATTTTAAATAATAATATTTTCATAAGGTTATCCTGCTGTCATGGTTGATTAGAGGATTGTGTCTGAATGAAAATTTAAAAAGGATAAACAGAGGTTCAGGGAAGTGAAAATAGTCGTCTAACGATCGTTAAAAATAATGAAGCTGCTAAGCCGTGAATCAAGCATAGATGATTAAGCTGAGAGAGGCGTGGCCCGTCGCTTAAAGTAACGAGATTAATAAAAAGCTTATTATTTTCATCAGGCTTTCTATATCAGATATATCTGACGTGAAAAGGGCTGCAAGGTGGGCGAACCGTTCTTTTAAACCTCAGCCATTAGCGTTACGAAAAAACGCCTCGGGGATCGTTATTTGGTAACGCTTATCCAGCTCCCCTTCGGGGATTACCTGTCTTTTTCCTGCGCCTAAATCGATATGCTCTCTCTCAAGCTTTTTACCCCAGGCATGCTGATAGTAATCGGCAAAAAACAGATACAGTCGCTTTGTCTGAACCGACTGGCTTACAGATAGCAGGTGCTGCACTTTGCGCGGGTTGAGATTGATCAGCCCCTGAAACAATTCTGCGGCATGCTCAAAAGATATATTCCCCGGCACTGCTCTGAGTATTTCATAGGCCGCCAGCTCTGGCGTGCTGGCCGTGAGCGTTTTGCCGCTTACTTCGCATTTGGTCCGGTATTTTTCGCCAGGATTGGGTAGCTTCAGGCCGGAAATAATCAGCCATTCCACACCCGGAAATTCCCTGAACCATTTCGGCAGGGCTACGTTGCCTTCTACGGTCAGCCAAACCTGCTTCTGCGAAAGTTGCAGGTAATGCGAACGGCCCTGGTAAGAAAGGCTGCTCAAGCCCGCAAGGCGAACAGGGATGGACAGCTGATATTGCAGGCAAAAAACGGCATCGCTCCATTCCGGCTGCCGCCCCGCACGCGCATAGACACCGGCACGCAATTTGTTTAACCAGCCATTTTGCGCGTATTTATGTGCCAGCGACGGGCTGATGCCATGCAGGGTCATCCACGATTGCAGGACGAGATCTCCGGGTAGAAAATTTTGCAAAAGCCAGTTTAATTTTTACGACATAGATTAACCATCGGTGTCACTAAATAAAAATAAGTAAACTATCGGTGGAGTGTTGTGTCAATCAGAAGTGCCGGTTGTAAGGCCGGTAATGTGAGGATGAGCAGAGTTGGTGGCTTGAAAAGTCAGGGCCGCTAAGCGGCCCCGATAAACAGTAATAATTATTCCAGAGGCCGGGAGCCAATCAGCTTAGCGCTCTTAATCCACGCCACGGAACCCATCACCGCAATCGCCGTCAGCAGGATGTACTCCAGCGACATGGCGTACACGCCCTGAATGGCGTAGATAACCACGCTGATAACGTCAATGACTATCCACAGCAGCCAGTTTTCGACGTATTTACGCGTCATCAGCACCATGGCCGCAATGGAGAGGATCAACATTGCAGAGTCCCAGAGCGGGAAGGCGTCCGGCTGTAGCTGTGGCATTTCTACCGCCACGCCGAGGCTTTGCATCACGCCCACCGCAATGCGGGTCAGCACCGCGAATACCGGGTCGATAAAGAAGGTCATCAGGGCGATGGCAACGGCGCAAACCAGTGCCAGGGTCATGGCTTTGCTGCGCGGCAGCCAGCGGATTTTCAGGGCGGCTTCGTTGGCTTCGTTCTGGCGGCTCCAGGCGTACCAGCCATAGAGGTTGGCGGCGAAGAAGAACACCTGTAATAGCAGGCTGGCGTAAAGCTGGATCTGGAAGAAGATCGCGGCAAAAAGCGTGACGTTAATCAGACCAAACAGGTAGTTAATTATTTTCTCTTTGCTGGCAAACCAGATGCAAAGCAGGCCGAAAACGGTGCCGATGGCCTCAATCCAGGACAGCGCGTAGCCGCCTTCGCCGAGCGGGATGGTGACCATCACATTCTTAATGCTGAAGAAATCCATGATTACTGCTCCTGGCTGTCAAGGTAGAGCGCTTCGAGGGCGAGTAAGATCTCGCGGGATTCACCCTGCTGGCAGGTATGTTCCTGCTGCTGGTAGTTATTAATGCCTTCTTCCAGGCTGCCGCTGTGTTCAACCACCACGTTAAGCACCGAGGCAATACGCATTCCGCGCAGCGAGCCGACCACCATCAGCGGAGCGGTTTCCATGTCCGCCGCCAGAATGCCTTTGGCGGACCAGTACTGGTTAATCTCGTCTTCCCGCTCGGTGTAGAAGCTGTCGTGGCTGCGCACGTAGCCGCAGTGGCTCGGGTAGCCCAGGTGCTTAGCCTGCTGCGCTATGTGGTGTACCAGGCCGATGTCCGCGCAGGCCGGGTAGCCGGGGTCGATGTACATCTTGCTGGTGCCTTCGTCGCGAACGGCGGCGGTGGCAATCACCAGGTCGCCGAGGCGAATATGGTTTTGCATAGCACCGCAGCTGCCGATGCGGATAAGGTTGGTGACGCCAATCTGGCGCAACTCTTCCACGGCGATGGCGGTTGAAGGCCCGCCCATGCCGGTGGACATCACCAGGACTTCCACGCCCCGGAACCAGCCGCGCAGGGAGCGGTATTCCCGGTTACTGCCAAAGTCTTCCACGTTGTCCAGATGTCTGGCGACGTGTTCCACGCGTTTCGGGTCGCCCGGCAGCAGCGCATAACGGGCGTGCGTCATCTCCCGGCGGAGCCGGATATGGGGCTGGAGTTGGGTCATGGTGTTTTTACCTGGTCGTAGAGCGAGCCATTTAAAAGGGCTCCGGGTTTATCGTTTTAGTTAATGTTCGGCGTGCTGGTGCAGGCGCTGCGGGTCAATAACCTGAATCTGCTCGCCGTTAATCGCGATAATATTTTCTTCCCGCAGTTCGGATAAAATCCGGTTAATGCTGCGCGGCGCAACGGCGAATTGCTCGCTTAATTGCTGCTTGTTAATCACAATGCTTTGGGGCGTATTGCTCCCGGTTTGCAGGAGCTTTTGCCATAAAACCAGGCAAATACGCTGATGTAACGAATAAAGAATGTCTTCTCCGGCCTTTTTCGATAGCTGGTAATACTGGTGGCTAACGGCCTGTAATATTTTTTGATTAAAGTAGTTATCTAATGCCAGCCAGCGGCAAAAATCTTCCCGGGCTAAAACTAATAACGCTGCATCGCTAACCGCTTCCACCGAGCAGATGTACTGGCGCTGTTCAAATATCTCCAGTTCACCCAGCATGTCGCCTTTTTTATAGCGTGCCTGGGAGTATTTACGGCCATCGTCGGCGGTGGTAAATACGTCAATCTCGCCTTTTATTATCAGGTGAAATTCGTCGCATATTTCACCCTGGCGGAAAACCAGCGCCCCGCGGGGAAACTGCTTCAACTGCCAGCTGCGTAAAATGTCCAGCGGGCAATATTTCAACAGTTCGTACAGCACCGGGTCACCGGTCACTCTTTCGATGACGCTTAGCCAGTCGCTCTGTCTGCTCTCGCTTTTCATGCTGCTCAATATAAAATTTCCCGTCAAATAAGGACAGGACGCCCGTCCTGCGTTGCCAACAGATTAGCCTGAAAACTGCCAGCGGGATCTTAAATCGGCGTAACGGTCAGGACATTTGTCCCGGCCGGGTAAAAGCGGGAATAAGCAGGTTGCCGGTTTTTCGTACATACTCATTTTGTAGTTCACCCAATCCATTAACTGTTTATGATTTTAATCAAGGAGTTAACATGTCAGGTTGGTTCGACTTAAGCAAAAGCAGCGACGGGCAATATAAGTTCGTTCTCAAGGCCGGAAACGGCGAAGTCATTCTCACCAGCGAGCTGTATACAACGCGCAGCTCGGCGGATAACGGCATTGCCTCCGTGCGCACCAATAGCCCCTTAGATGAGCGCTACGACAGGAAGGTTGCCGCCAACGGTAAGTTCTATTTCAACCTCAAAGCCGGGAACCATCAGGTGATAGGCACCAGCCAGATGTACGCCAGCGAATCCTCGCGCGAGAAGGGTATCGCCTCGGTGAAAACCAACGGTGGAACTGAAACGGTGAAAGACAACACTTAACGGTGATGCAAGGGGCAGCACACGCCGCCTTGGTGCCTTTGCGTGATGCTGCCCCGGCGAGGCCAGGGCTGGATAAATACCTGATGCCCACCGGAGCTGGCCCGTAATGAAAGTTGGCGTTCCTCTTGTTCCTTTCAGCCCTCCTGCCAGTGCCACGCAGGCTGCCAGCAGGCCTGGCCGCAACGCGCTTGAGCAGCAGGTCGCGCAGATCACGGCTAAAACGGGCATGGTGCCCGCCCATCTTCTGCCTTTGCAGCGCGTTGCCTCTGAATACAACTGCATCATCGGTATTCGCCCGGTAGATAAACTGGCGACGGACCTGATTGCGGCGGGGCACCCGACCAAGGGGTTCCATATCAAGGGGAAAAGCGCTTCCTGGGGGCCGCAGGCGGGGTTTATCTGCGTTGACCAGCGTTTCAGCAAACTGGAGCGCGACGCAGGCGAGCGTATAGCCAAATTCAACCAGCAAACGCAGTCCTGCATACGCGAAGGCTATGCGGCGGCAGTGCCGCTGGACGTCTCCCAAAGCCGCCTGCAAAGCCTGTTTCAGAGCGGCATGCTCGGGCAATTCTCTGCCGAAGATGCAAAAGGCGTTTGCAGAGTCCGCTCCAGCGGGCCAAGCGGCGAGCATTATGAGTTTGAAGCGCAGCGGCTACCGGGCCGCGGAGAAGCGCGTTATCGCATCCTGCACAAAGGCGCGCCGCTTGAGGTGCTTGCCCCGCATGCGCAGGCGCGAGCCTTCACCGCAGATTACGATTTAATGCTTATCGCCCCTCACGTCCGCGACCTGGGGCGGGAGGACAATTTGCAGGTGCCGGACGTCTCGCATCAGGTCTTCCGCCAGCGGCTGGAAAGCTACAGCAAGCTCCCGCTTCACCCGGAGCTAAGGCGCGACTACGAAGACGCCGCCAGCTTCTACCGCAGGAGCGACGAAGAGATGGGCAACTCGTCGCAACGAGTGCGGCATATGGTCGGTGTAATTAATCAGGCGCTGGTGGGCAAAGGCGAGCCGGTGGTCCACCACGCGACGGACAGCGCCAACCCGGTTACCGACCCGGAAAGTAATTACCCGGCAACCTTCGCTCTGCCCGGCAGGATAGGGCGCTTCAACGCGCTGTGCGTAATAGAGAACAAAGATGAACTTGCGGAACTGGTGATGCAGGCCAAAAACGCAGGCTACCATGTGCCGCTGAACCCGTTATGGGAGAAAGAAGTGCTCAGAGCCCGCAGCCCCCGTTTTGACGATGCGCGAGCCAGAATCGAGGCGGCTATGTTGGCAAGGCACCGTTGAGTTTTACTACCTGAAGAGTGTTTGAGCTTGGTCGGGGCGAGCCAGTGCCGCCTGGAGACATCATTATCCCGATGTGCTAAAATTTAACCAACAACTGAGGGGTGTTCTATGGCCGAGATGATGCTCGAAAGTGTTGCAAACTATGTTAAAAAAATAGCTGAAGATCATGATGTTACACCAGGTCGTGATGACATAAGCCGTATGGCCGTTGCTATTACCGGCCTTGCTGACGATATTGTGGAGCTGGATGATGTGGAACAATTACTCGTTAATCTCAGAAGAAGGGGTGTGCTAACTAAAGCCGAGATTATTGAGATCCAGGGGCGTTATTTTAGTGAGCAAAGGCATTTTCGTAAGATAATTAATGCATGACTTTTGATCCCTTTGGTGACTTTACGAAAGCAGGATACCTCCAAAACGCTCTTCAGCTTAAAGAACCTGATGAGGTCAAAAGAGCGGAACATCTTGTTTTCGAGTTAAGTATTGAAGATGCACTCGCTTATTTGGCTGAGACGGAAGTCGTAAGCTACTCATCGATTCTTAAAGTCCACGAAATTCTTTTCTCAGATTTCTATCCCTGGGCGGGAAAAGATCGCAATGATCTGGTCCCGCATCTGGCCGTCTTTAAAGGCTCTCAGGATAACCCCCGTCATACTGTTTTTGAACGCCCCGATTCTATTCGCCGGGCGGCTGAATATGCGCTTTCTCTGGCAAGTAACCAGGCAAGCTTTCGTAACAAACCGGGTGAAGTCATGGGGCTACTGGCTTTTGCTCACCCTTTTCTTGACGGAAATGGTCGCACTATTCTGCTGGTATTTATGGAACTGGCTTTTCGGGCCGGATTTACCATCAATTGGTCGCAGACCAATAAAGATGATTATCTGCGGGCGCTCAGCAATGAGATCGGGGAGCCTTCTAAACGGCATCTGGATAGATATCTGCAACCCTTTGTCGTCAGTATTGCCAGCCGTGATAGCTGGCCGCAGATTATCGGCGGTATCAGAGGGCTGGATGGGTTGGACAAAGAAAATGTCTCATATGAAAGCCTGGATAATCCTGAAGTACAAAAGATTTACACGACTTATCGTGCCGGCTAAGCAGCCTTGCTATGTTTGACTGCAAACCACTTCTCCCTCGTTAAGGTATCCAGCTATCCCAGGCTGGCTGCGGCGCTAGTTGCTCAACCAGGAAATCAATAAACGACCTGACCTTCGGGTTGCTGTATTTGCTCGGGAAGTAGAGGGCGTACAGCGCGTGGGTTTCATAGGTGATGATGCCGTCCAGCAGCAGGGGGGTGAGCTCATCTTTTTGAATATGGTCGCCAATCAGGTAAGTGGGCAGGTAGGCCACGCCCTGGTTTTCCAGCACCGATTTGAGCAATACCAGGCTGCTGTTCGCCTGGATGGGCGTGCGCATTTTTAACTGATGCTGCCGATCGTGTTCGTCGGTGGTTTTAATTAACGGCGTCAGCCCGGGGTAAACCAGGCAGTCGTGGGTCACCAGGTCGGTGCGTTTTCCCGGCATCCCTTTCTTACTGAGATAGTCCGCGGTGGCGCAGTAGGCCCAGCGCACAGGGGCCAGCTTGCGCATGGCGTAATTTTGCGGCGGAGAGGTGGATATTCTCAGGGCGATATCAAAGTCGGATTCATTAAGATTAATAAAGTTATCGTTAAGGTCGATATAAAGATTCACATCCGGGAAATGCGCCCGATATTTATCAACAAGGTTGACCAGTCTGGCATAGCCGAAGGCAATAGAGCAGGTTATGCGTAATTCCCCCTGTGGATTGTTGTAATAACTGGATGTGGTATTCAGCGTATCGTCAAATTCCTTAATTAACTTATTAGCGCGGTTAAACAAATATTGCCCAGCATCGGTAAGCGTAATGCTGCGGGTGGTTCTTTTTATCAACGTAGTGCCCAGCAAATCCTCCAGCGCCGCCAGGCTCTTGCTCACCGCAGAAGGCGAGACGCTGAGCTGAGCCGCCGCTTCAGTCAGCCCCCCGCAGTCGATAATTTTGACGAAAACCTCAAGATGCTTGAGTGAAATTGGCGCGCTCATTATTTCCTTTTACTCACAAGTGATTTGCGGAAACGGTATTAATTCCCCATACCAATCCAATTATAAAAGTGTAACTATTGAGTTGAGGTAAATAAAGAAGTTAGAAAATGAATTTTATACATCATTAGTGATTTACATCACAAAAGCCCCGGGGATTTAATTACAGCAGTTGGTAATTGTGATTTTCGTCCCAGTTATTATTACTTTTATTGAGAAGGTATCCTTTATGTGGACACGCCTCGAACCCTACAAATCATCATTTGTTCTTTTATTTGCGCTTATTATCGGTGGCCTGCTGGGTATTTATGCCCCGTCTTACGCCATTAAATTACAGCCCATCGGGCAAATATTCCTCAACCTGTTGTTTATGATTATTGTGCCGCTGGTTGGCGTAAGCGTGATGTCTTCTATCGCCGGCATGACTGACCTCAAGCGGCTTGGTCGCATCATGGTGGTTATTTTTATTGTGTCCATCGCCATGGCGCTTATTCCTGCCGCGGGCATTGTGCTGCTGGCGCTCTGGTACAACCCGGCCCAGGGCGTGACTATCGATCTTTCCCACTCGGTTAAAAGCGGCGCGGGAGAGATGGATTTTGTCAGCATGGTGACCACCAGCGACTTCGTCGGCCTGTTTTCCAAGTCGAACATTCTGGCGCTGATCGTCATCGCCATTATCGCCGGGGTGGCGATTGGTCAGTCGGCAGAGGCGGGCAAACGCATCGCCGCTCTGCTGCAAGATGCCAACACCGTTATCATGAAAATTGTCTCAATTATCATGAAGGTGGCACCAATTGGCCTGGGTTGTTACTTCGCCGCCACTATGGCGAGCCAGGACGCAGGGCTGCTAATGACCTTCGCTCGCGCAATCGGGCTGTTTATGGCCGCAACGCTTATCTACTACGTGCTGGGTTCTATTTTCTACTCGTGGATTGGCGGCGGATTGCCGGCGGTGAAGGCCTTCTGGCGGCACGCTATTGAGCCTTCTGCGACAGCGCTGGGCACCTGCTCTTCGCTTGGTACGCTGCCGGTTACGCTGCGCGCGGGTAAGGCGATGGGCATCAATCCTGAAATCGTCGATGTCTCTATTCCGCTGCTGGTGAATCTCAATAAAGGCGGCGTAGCGATGATTGCCGCGCTGAAAATCGTCTTTATCTATTCGGTTCTCGGCCTGCCGTTTACCAGCGAAACCTTCTTCCTCGCAATGCTGATTGCCGTGCTGTCCGCCATTATCGTTGGCGGCGTGCCGGGCGGAGCTTTCCTCGGGGAAATCTTTATCGTCACCACGCTCGGCCTGCCGATGGAGGCCATCCCGCTGCTGGTGGTGCTCGGCACCATAACTGACGCACCCGCCACGCTCATCAACGTTATCCACGATCTTAATGCGGCACAAATTGTTGAACGCTTCGCCGGAAAGAAGCGCGGTGAACCCGCAGCAAGCGCCCCGCTGGCGGCAGATAGTCTCGCTGGTTAAGTCATCTGAATGGAATGAATTAAGGAAATAACGGGAGAATCTTATGAAAAAGAAAATGCATCTTGAAACCCAGCTGGTCACCGCAGGGCGTGAAAAACGCTATACCCAGGGCGCGGTAAATGCGGTAATTCAGCGCGCTTCTTCGCTGGTTTTTGACAGTGTTAAAGACAAAAAATTTGCCACCGCCAACCGGGCGAAAGGCGAGCTGTTTTACGGGCGCAGAGGCACGCTGACGCATTTTTCCTTCCAGAAGGCGATGACCGACCTGGAAGGCGGAGCCGGGTGCTCGCTTTATCCGTGCGGCGCGGCTGCGGTCACCAACGCGATTCTGGCCTTCGTCAGCGGCGGAGACCACATCCTGATGACCGGCGCGGCCTATGAGCCAACGCAGGACTTCTGTAATAAGATCCTGAGTAAATTCAATGTCTCAACGACTTACTATGATCCAATGATCGGAGCCGGGATCGCCGGGCTTATTCAGCCGAATACCCGGGTCGTTTTCCTGGAGTCTCCCGGTTCTATTACCATGGAAGTTCAGGACGTTCCCGGCATGATTAAGGCAATCCGCGCCGTTAACCCGGAAATTGTCATCATGCTGGATAACACCTGGGCCGCAGGCGTGTTGTTCCGCGCTCTGGATTACGGCGTGGATATTTCGATTCAGGCCGGGACTAAATACACCATCGGCCATTCGGACGGCATGCTGGGCACGGCGGTGGCCAATGAGCGTTGCTGGGATCGCCTGCGCGAGAACTCATACCTGATGGGCCAGACGCTTGATGCTGATACGGCGTATATGGCCGCCCGAGGCCTGCGTACGCTGGGCGTGAGGCTGAAGCAGCATGAGGAAAGCAGCATCGCGATTGCCCGCTGGCTGTCGGCTCATCCGCTGGTGGAGCGGGTGAATCATCCCGCGCTGGCCGAATGCCCGGGGCACTCGTTCTTCGCGCGTGATTTTTCCGGCAGCTCCGGCCTGTTCTCCTTTGTGCTGAAAAATCGCCTGTCGGACGAGCAGCTTGCCGGTTATCTCGATAACTTCACGCTGTTCCATATGGCGTATTCCTGGGGCGGGTTTGAATCGCTTATCCTGGCAAACCAGCCGGAAGAGCTGAACGAAATTCGCCCGGCTGGAAAGGTAGACTTCACCGGCACGCTGGTGCGCGTGCACATCGGCCTGGAAAATGTTGAAGAACTGATAGCCGACCTGGAAGCCGGTTTCGCCCGCATTGCCTGATTTCCCTCTTTCGCCGCCCACAGGGGCGGCTTTTCCTCCCGGGTTATTCCGCTATTCCCCTTCGTTTGGAATAAAATATTCGTGATTATGCTCACGCACATGGAATAAAATATTCCATACTATGCACAGCAGAACACACTAATGGATGTCCCGATGAAGATTAATTTAACCAAACTGGTCACCGAGAGCCGCAACCCGGCGAGCGCGGCGATCGATACGCTGCCTACTTTAGAGATGCTTGCGGTTATCAATAACGAAGATAAGCAGGTGC
The DNA here is from genome assembly GCF_000412335.2 of Cedecea davisae DSM 4568. GTDB lineage: Bacteria > Pseudomonadota > Gammaproteobacteria > Enterobacterales > Enterobacteriaceae > Cedecea > Cedecea davisae. The sequence goes on along the minus strand of NZ_KE161030.1, from coordinate 4,040,055 downwards.
CGCTGGCGGTGGAGGCTACGCTGCCGCAAATCGCGCTGGTGGTAGATAAGGTCGTTGAGGCTTTTGCTCACGGCGGCAGGCTTATCTACAGCGGGGCAGGGACTTCCGGGCGTCTGGGGATTCTGGATGCAAGTGAGTGCCCGCCAACTTACGGAACCCCGCGTGAGCAGGTCGTAGGGCTGATTGCTGGCGGCCATCCGGCCATTTTGCAGGCGGTAGAAAACGCCGAAGATAACCGGGAAATGGGCGAGCAGGATCTGCGTAACCTGGACTTTAACGCTCGCGATGTGCTGGTGGGGATTGCCGCCAGCGGCCGCACGCCGTATGTGCTGGGTGCGATGGCGTACGCAAAAAGCGTGGGCGCAACGGTAGCGGCTATCTCCTGTAATCCGGGCAGTGAAATGAGCCTGGCGGCGGACATCGCCATCGAGCCGGTTGTCGGCCCGGAAGTGGTTACCGGCTCTTCGCGCATGAAGGCTGGCACCGCGCAAAAGCTGGTGCTGAATATGATAACCACCGGCGCGATGATCCGCAGCGGCAAGGTGTACGGCAACCTGATGGTGGACGTAGAGGCGACCAACGCCAAGCTGCTCCAGCGCCAGGTCAATATCGTCGTGGAGGCAACGGAATGTACCCCGGAGCAGGCCGGGCAGGCGCTTAACGCCTGCAACCGTCACTGCAAAACGGCGATCTTCATGCTGCTTAGCGGCCTGTCAGCCGAAGCGGCGGGCGAGCTGCTGGCGAAAAACCAGGGCTTTATACGTAAAGCATTGCAGGGGATAAACGGATAGCTATGGCGAAAATCACCGGCTCGATGATTGAACAGATCCTGCGCCTGACGGGCGGCAGCGGCAACATCATACTGTGCGGCAACTGCATGACGAGGCTGCGCCTGACGCTTAAAGATCGCGATCTCGTGCAGCATGACGAGTTGAAGATCATCCCCGGCGTGCTGGGCGTGGTCAACGGCGACGATCAGCTGCAAATTATTCTTGGCCCCGGCAAAGCACAAACCGCCAGCGAGCTGATGAACTGTATGCTGAAGCCGGGAGCCGTGAGCGAGCCGGAGAAAGCTGAAAGCGCCGATTTACAGGCGCTCGCCAGCCAGAACAAAAAGCAGATGAAGGCAAAGCAGAACAGCGCGGTGCATAACTTCCTGACTAAGTTCGCCACCATTTTTACCCCGCTTATTCCCGGCTTTATTGCCGCCGGGCTGCTGCTGGGGATAGCGACCCTGCTGCAACAGACCCTGATTGTGGAAGGCGTTACGCCGGCGGCCTGGCTGCCGCAGCTGATCGCCTACATGAAAGTGTTCAGCATCGGGCTGTTTACCTTCCTGAGCATTCTTATCGGCTTTAACACCCAGAAGGCGTTTGGCGGCACCGGCGTTAACGGGGCGATAATCGCTTCGCTGTTTATCCTGCGCTACGTGCCGGAAGGCAAGGTGGGCTATTACGCGGGGATGGACACCTTCTTTGGCCTGGCTATCGACCCGCGAGGCAACATTATCGGCGTGCTGCTGGCCTGTATTCTCGGGGCGTGGATCGAGCGCCAGGTGCGACGGATGATCCCCGACAATCTGGATATGATCCTTACCTCAACAATCACGCTGCTCATCACCGGGGCGATAACCTTCGTGGCGATTATGCCGATAGGCGGCGAGCTGTTTAAAGGCATGTCGTGGCTGTTTATGCACCTCAACGGCAACCCGTTTGGCACGGCGGTGCTGGCGGGGCTGTTCCTGATCGCCGTGGTATTCGGTATTCATCAGGGCTTTGTTCCGGTCTATTTCGCGCTGATGGATGCCCAGGGCTTTAACTCGCTGTTCCCCATTCTGGCGATGGCAGGTGCGGGGCAGGTTGGCGCGGCGCTGGCGCTGTTTGCCCGCTCGAAGAAAGGCTCGGTGCTGCGCACGCAAATCAAAGGCGCCATTATCCCCGGCCTGCTGGGGATTGGCGAACCGCTGATTTACGGCGTAACGCTGCCGCGCCTTAAGCCGTTTATTACCGCCTGTATCGGCGGCGGCATCGGCGGGTTCTTTATCGGGTTGGTAGCCTGGCTTGGGCTGCCGGTGGGGCTGAATACCGTGTTCGGCCCGTCCGGGCTGGTTTCTATCCCACTGATGACTTCAAGCCAGGGGATCTTCGCAGGAATGGCGGTTTACGTCGCCGGGATCTTTATTGCTTACGCTGCCGGTTTCGTGATGACCTGGTTCTTCGGCAGCAAGAACGTTGATTTAAGCTGAGTCGTTACGCTTTCGATGCCTGGCGCAGCGTAGAAGCAGACATAAACAGCTGCCGCCCGGCAAGCACCGGCATTGGCTAAAACCTTCGAACACCTGTGCTTTCGTGCAGAACGAAGCGCGGATCGTGCCGCAGCCCGGAGGCATTTTTTTCCATTGCTGGCCAGCGACTATCTATAGCCACTTTTTTTCTAATGACGGAAAGGCATTAGCGATAATTTTTTATTCTTTTATGGAATCGTTGCTGTTGGAAATACTGCTCTCTCCCCCGAGACAGGAGCAGGATCATGGCAGCAAAACGACACTCACTCTGGCTGGTAGCACTGGCCCTTATTGCCACTCAGGCCCACGCCGTGGACGTTACCGTGGCGTACCAGACATCCGCGGAGCCTGCCAAAGTCGCCCAGGCCGACGATACTTTTGCCAAAGACAGCGGGGCGAAGGTGGAATGGCGCAAATTCGACAGCGGCGCAAGCGTGGTGCGCGCCCTGGCCTCCGGCGACGTGCAGATAGGCAACATCGGCTCCAGCCCGCTTGCCGTGGCCGCCAGCCAGAACGTGCCGATTGAAGTGTTCCTGCTGGCCTCCCAGCTTGGTAACTCCGAGGCGCTGGTGGTTAAAAAAGCGATTAAAACCCCGCAGGATTTGATAGGTAAACGCATAGCGGTGCCGTTTATCTCCACTACGCATTACAGCCTGCTGGCTTCCCTCAAACACTGGGGGATTAAGCCGGATCAGGTTCAGATCCTTAATCTTCAGCCTCCGGCGATTATTGCCGCCTGGCAGCGCGGCGACATTGACGCAGCCTATGTTTGGGCGCCTGCGGTAAACGAGCTGGAAAAAGACGGCACGGTACTTACGGACTCCGCTCAGGTAGGTAAATGGGGCGCGCCAACGCTTGACGTCTGGGTTGTACGCAAAGACTTTGCCGAGAAACATCCTGACGTGGTGACCGCCTTTGCCCGCGGCGCAATTGCGGCGCAGAAGGGTTACATCGATAACCCGGACCAATGGCTCAAGCAGCCGGATAACCTGAGCAAGCTGTCGCGCCTGAGCGGCGTGCCTGAAAGCGATGTGCCGGGGCTGGTGAAGGGCAATACCTACCTCACCGCGAAGCAGCAGGTTGAGCAACTCAGCGGGCCGGTTAATAAAGCGATTGTCGATACCGCGCAGTTCCTGAAAGAACAGGGCAAGGTTCCGGCGATTGCGCCTGATTACAGCCAGTTTGTGACCGACCGCTTCGTGAAGCCGCTGGCGCAGTAAACGGACAGGAGGCACGGCGATGTTACAGGTTTCGCATCTCAGCGCGGAGTACGGCGGCAAAGCGGTACTCGACGATATCAATCTGACGGTGGATGAGGGCGAGCTGCTGGTAGTGCTCGGCCCTTCCGGCTGCGGTAAGACGACGCTGCTTAATCTGATCGCCGGTTTTGCGCCTTATCACTCCGGCAGCATTACGTTGCAGGGGAAAACGGTTGAAGGCCCCGGCGCCGAACGCGGGGTTGTTTTTCAAAACGAAGGGCTGCTGCCGTGGCGCTCGGTGCTGCATAACGTCGCTTTTGGCTTGCAGCTTGCCGGGCAGGCTAAAGAGCAGCGTGAAGAGATAGCGCTCGACATGCTGCGCAAGGTTGGCCTGGAAGATAAAGCTAAGCGGGCCATCTGGCAGCTTTCCGGCGGCCAGCGGCAGCGGGTCGGCATTGCGAGAGCGCTGGCAACGAAGCCGCAGCTGTTGCTGCTGGATGAACCTTTTGGCGCATTGGATGCTTTCACCCGCGAGCAGATGCAGACCCTGCTGCTCAAGCTCTGGCATGAAAGCCGCCGCCAGGTGTTGCTGATAACTCATGATATTGAAGAGGCGGTGTTCCTGGCAACGGAGCTGGTGCTGCTTTCACCGGGGCCTGGGCGCGTGCTGGAAAGGCTGCCGCTTGATTTTGGCCGTCGCTTTGCCGCCGGGGAACCGTGCCGCAGCATTAAATCCGACCCCGAATTTATCGCTAAACGTGAATATGTGCTGAGCCGCGTATTCGAACAGCGGGAGGGCTTCTTATGAGCGTTGTGATTCAGGATAAACCGGCTCGCCGCCGCCTTGCTTTGCGCTGGCCGCTCTCCCGCCAGCTTACTCTCAGCGCGGGCACGCTGGTTACGCTGGTGCTGCTGTGGTGGTGGGTAGCCGCCCAGCACTGGGTAAGCCCGCTATTTCTGCCGCCGCCGGGGCAGGTTCTGGCGAAGCTGATTACCATCGCCGGGCCGCAGGGCTTTATGGATGCCACGCTCTGGCAGCATCTGGCCGCCAGCCTGGGGCGTATTCTTACCGCCCTGGCAGCGGCGGTGCTGATTGGTATCCCGGTGGGGATTGCTATGGGGCTTAGCACCACGGTGCGCGGCATCCTCGACCCGCTTATCGAGCTGTACCGCCCGGTGCCGCCGCTGGCCTATTTGCCGCTGATGGTGATTTGGTTTGGTATTGGCGAGACTTCAAAAATTCTGCTGATTTATCTGGCGATTTTCGCCCCGGTGGCGATGTCCACCATGGCGGGGGTGCGCAGCGCGAAACAGGTTCGTATTCGTGCGGCGCAGGCGCTGGGCGCTTCCCGTTTACAGGTTATCTGGCACGTCATTCTGCCTGGCGCACTCCCTGAAATTTTGACCGGGTTCCGCATCGGGCTGGGCGTGGGCTGGTCCACGCTGGTGGCCGCCGAACTTATCGCCGCCACGCGCGGGCTGGGCTTTATGGTGCAGTCCGCCGGAGAATTCCTGGCAACCGACGTGGTGCTGGCCGGTATCGGCGTGATAGCCGTTATCGCATTTTGTTTAGAACTGGGGCTACGCGCATTGCAGCGCCGGTTAACCCCCTGGCATGGAGAAGGACAATGAGTGAAAAAGTGAACGTTAAGCCATTGGGGCCGTACATCGGAGCGCAGGTTAGCGGCGTGGACTTGACGCGCGGCCTGAGCGATAACCAGTTCGAGCAGATTTACCACGCGTTGATTCGCCATCAGGTGCTGTTTTTCCGCGAACAGGAAATTACGCCCTCGCAGCAGCGCGCCCTGGCCCTGCGCTTTGGCGACCTGCATATCCACCCGGTTTATCCGCATGCCGAAGGCGTGGAGGAGATAATCGTGCTGGATACCCACAACGATAATCCGCCGGATAACGATAACTGGCACACCGACGTGACCTTTATCGAAACGCCTCCGGCGGGGGCAATTCTTGCCGCGAAGCAGCTGCCGGAAACCGGGGGCGATACGCTGTGGACCAGCGGCATTGCGGCCTATGAAGCGTTGTCTGAGCCGTTTAAAAAGCTGCTTTCCGGGCTGGAGGCGGAGCATGATTTCCGCAAATCCTTCCAGGAATACAAATACGCCCATAACGAAGTCGAGCACCAGCGCTGGCGCGAGGCGGTAGCGAAGAACCCGCCGCTGCGCCACCCGGTTATCCGCACCCACCCGGTCAGCGGCAGGCAGGCGCTGTTCGTTAATGAAGGCTTCACCACCCGCATCGTCAACCTCACGGAAAAAGAGAGCGAAACGCTGCTCGGCTTCCTGTTCGCCCATATCACCAAACCCGAGTTCCAGGTTCGCTGGCGCTGGCAGCAGAACGATATCGCCATCTGGGATAACCGCGTGACGCAGCATTACGCCAACGCCGATTATCTTCCGGCTCGCCGCATCATGCACCGCGCCACTATCTTGGGCGATAAGCCTTTCTGGCGCGGCTGAGTTTCCTTTCTGGTCACTATACTTACCAAAAAATGAGGATGTGGTAAGCATAGTGACCATTTGTTTTTGGACATTAAGTGTGCTGGTCACTATACTTACCAAAAATCAAGAAAATGGTAATGACAGTGACCAGCGATAATATCCAGAGACGAAAAGCCGTTGTCTTTCCCTCCAATCAAAAGTCCCTGAAGCAGCTTGGCGAGAACATCAGGCTGGCCTGCCGTCGACGCAAATACACGCAAACTCTTATTGCAGAACGAACCGGGCTGAGTCGTTTAACTATTCGTAAAATTGAGCAAGGCGATCCCGGCGTCTCTATTGGTCATTACGTTATGGTATTAGGCGTGTTGGGGCTGGTGGGCGATTTAGAACAGGTCGCCCGGGATGATGAGCTGGGGCGTAAGCTTCAGGACTTAGCGTTGCTGAACTGACAAGGAGTCATCATGAGTAGAGAAACTTTTGTTTTTGCCGACTGGCAGGTGCTTTCTGAGCCTCTGTTAGTCGGGCGATTGCGTTCGGAGACGATTCGTAATGGAGAGCATTTTAGCTTTAGCTATGACAGCGAGTGGCTTAGATCGCCCTATGTACAGAAAATTGACCCGGATTTAGAGCTTTATCAGGGAGAGCAACACGGCGCTGATTCACATAATTTTCGTATTTTTCTCGACTCTTGCCCGGACAGGTGGGGAAAGCTGTTGATGAAAAGGCGGGAAGCTATCCTTGCGAAGCAGGAAGGGCGCCGCGTAAATATCCTCGGTGAAATTGATTATCTTCTCGGCGTACATGATTTTTATCGACAAGGGGCGCTGAGGTTTAAAACCGAGATGCAAGGTCCATTTTTGGATGCCAATGATCAATTAGCAGCCCCGCCATTCTCCTCGTTAAGGGAGCTTGAGTACGCGGCACAGCAGGTTGAGGATAACCGGGGCAGTGACGACCCGGATTATTTGAAGTGGCTTTATATGCTGATGTCGCCTGGCTCCTCATTAGGCGGTGCCCGGCCAAAAGCTAGCGTGGTTGATGAAAACGGTCAGTTATGGATAGCAAAATTCCCCAGTCGCTATGACGACTATAATATTGCCGCCTGGGAGTTTTTAACTTATCGCCTGGCGCTTGAGGCCGGTGTGGAAATGGCAGAGTCAAGAATAGAAAGATTTAATAGCCACCATCATACTTTCCTGACCAAACGTTTTGATCGTACCGTATCTGGCCGACTCCATTTTACCTCCGCCATGACGCAGCTTGGTTATTATGATGGTGAGTACGAAGCCAGTTACCTTGAACTGGCGCAGTTCCTTGTCGAAAAAGGGGAAAATACCAGGCAAGACTTAGCTCAACTTTGGCGACGTATAGTTTTTAATATCGCGGTGTCCAATACTGACGATCACTTACGTAATCATGGTTTTATTTTTTGCAAAAATGGATGGTTGCTTTCACCTGCTTACGATATTAACCCCGTCACACCGGCGAAGGGACTCCATCTTAATATTAACGACAGTGATAATAGTCTGGACTATGGCCTTGCTATGGAGGTTATTGATTTCTTTAGTTTAACTCGCTCAGAGGCGGATGAAATTAAAAATGAAGTTATCAGAAGCGTTAGCAAATGGCGTGATGTTGCAAATGCGCTGGGGATTAGCCGGGGAGAGCAAGAAATCATGTCCCCGGCTTTTAATGTTTAAAACGAAGGGTTAAGCCCGAACCTTCACCGCGACCAGTAAAGCCGTCAGCAGCATCAGGCTGCCGGAAAGCATCAGCGGTGCGAGCAGGCCGAGGTTGTCCAGCGCCAGGCCGCCAATCGCGGCGCCGCAGGTGTTTGCCAACTGAATGACGGCAACCTGAATAGATCCCGCTTTTTCCGCCTGGTCCGCAAGAGAACGGGTGATCCACGTTGACCAGCCCACCGGGACTAATGCAAAAGCCAGCCCCCAGACGATGGCGATTGTTGAGGCGACAACTTTATTTTCTCCCCACAGCACCAGTACAGCCGCGCTAATGGCGAGAATAAGCGGGGCGCAGGCCAGCGCCAGTTTCAAAGAGCGTTTTAATACCGGGGCGGAAAACGAAGTGCCGACGAAGCTGGCTATCCCGAAGCTCAGCAACACCAGGGTGAGGCCGTCGACGTCAAACCCGCTCAGGGTCATATAAATCGGGCGGATGTAGGTAAAGAACGAGAACTGCCCGGCAAAGGCCATAAAGATAGCCAGCATGCCCGCCAGCACGCCTGGGCGTTTTAGCAGGCCGAACATATTTTGCTTCTGTTGGGTGGACTCGCCCGGTAAGGAAGGAAGCGCTTTCCACACCCAAATAATACAGGCCACGCCCATCAGCGCGGCGGCGTTGAATACGTTACGCCAGCCGATAATACCGCCGAGGAAACTGCCAAGCGGGGCGGCAATCACCAACGCTATAGACACCGCGCCAAAGATAACGGATAGCGCTTTTGGCACGGTACGCGCCGGAACCAGCCGCATGGTGAGCGAGGCGGACATCGCCCAGAAGCCACCGAGCGCCAGCCCCAGGCAGGCACGCCCCAGCAGAAGCAGCGAGAAGCTACCGGCAAATGAAACCAGCAGGCAGGAGAGGGTGAGCAGCACCGCAAACATCAGCACCACGCGGCGGCGGTCGGCGGTGCCAATAATATTGGTGACAAACAGGCTGGCGAACATCGCCACAAAGGCGGTGACGGTAACCGACTGCCCGGCAACACCTTCCGAAATCGACAAATCCTGCGCCATCGGCGTCAGCAGGCTGACCGGCAGAAATTCAACGGTAATCAGACAGGCGACGCAAAATGCGATGGAGAATACCGCCGACCAGTTGGGGCGGGTTATCGAATTGGCCGGGATGGCGTGGGGGGCGGTCTCATTCATCCTGAAATCCTGGTAAGTTTTGATAGCAAGCCGCTCAGTGTATCATCGCTTGCGCAACGCCTTTAACGATTTGGCAACTTTCCCCCTGGGCGAATCCGAAGATTGAAACCCACGCCCTCCTCAGTGAAACAAAAAACATACAAAATTAACAAAAAACACACAAAAATCCCAATGCTTATGTTGAGAGTAACCCCCTAAATAAGCGAGGCTTTAGGTCTTTTTCCCCTGTTATTCCGAATTATCGGCACGGTGCATTCTTAGGTCTTATTAAGACCGGGCTTATATAACATAAAGAATCAGCATCTATGACTTAATCAAAATTTGGATTAATTTACCCTCACTTCGTAAAACACCACGAATACTTAAAAATTTCATTTTATTTATTAAGGACAAGTTGTTCTGCCGGGCTTAATTAGAAGTCATGGAATTGCTTGCCTTTAATTTGATGAAATTTATGAGCTATTAAAGGACATTCCTACAGGATGTGGGAAGTGGGTTATTCGGCCTTGTCTGGCCGATAATGATTCAAACGGAATAATGAAGGATGCATTAACCGGATGTGCATTTTATAAATGAAGGAATACTCATGAAATTAAGCAAAATCGCCGCTTCACTGGTTGCCACTCTTGCCCTGGTTAGCGCTGCTGCTAACGCTGCCGATCCGGTAACCGTCAACGGTGGCACCGTGCACTTCCAGGGCGAACTGGTTAATGCCGCCTGTGCGGTAAGCACTCAGTCTGACGGTCAGGTTGTAAAACTGGGCCAGTACCGTACCGCTGCTTTCACCAAAGTGGGCGATACCTCTTCCCAGATCCCATTCAACATCGTGCTGACCGACTGCGATAGCACCGTTGCGGCCACCGCTTCCGTTGCCTTCTCCGGCCAGACTGATGCGACCGACCCAACTCTGCTGGCGGTGAACTCCGGCGGCAACGCGACTACCGCAAAAGGCGTGGGTATCGAGATTCTGGATCGTACTTCCAAAACTCTGGCACCAAACGGCTCTACCTTCTCTACCGCTCAGACCCTGAACGACGGCGAGAACACCATTCCGTTCACCGCGCGTTATAAAGCGACCGCAGCAACCGCGACCGCTGGTCTGGCAAATGCCGACGCTACCTTCGTAATGAAATACGAATAATCGGCGACGGTTGAAATCTCAGGGATGATTCAGCCTCAAGGAAGAGGCCTGCCCGACGCAAGCCCGGAGAGGACGATAATGATAAGGAAAATCCTGCTTCTGGTCATTCTGGCAGCGGCGAACCCGGCTCAGGCAAAGCGGGTGGTAGTTATCAACGGTGGTGATGTGCATATGCAGGGCGAGCTGGTTAACGGCGCCTGCGCCGTCGCGCCGGAAAGCCAGGAAATGACCGTGCAAATGGGCCAGTACCCAAGCAACGCTTTCAAAGATGTTGGCAGCTACGCGCCGCCCAGCATTCCTTTTACGCTCCGGCTGACCGACTGTCGCCCGGAGGTTTATGACCACGTTGGCATTGCGTTTCAGGGCTCAACGCCCGCCGAAGATCCTCAGGTCTTTCTGGCAACGTCCAGCGTGACCGGCAATGACGCCAGCAGCGGTATTGGCCTTGCGTTATTTGACCAACAGCAGCAGCTGATTATTCCCAACAGCGAGCCGGCAACTTATTTGCCGATTACCACTCAGGAAATGAGTGTTCATTTCACCGCTCGCTATCGCTCGGTCTCTAAACATATGACGCCGGGAAATATTCGTTCTGACGTTTGGTTCACGCTGGTTTATCCCTGAATCAGCGTTTTTCCGTTCCTGGTTATTTTAATGGTATCTGTCGTGATGAACATATTATGTAAGGCCGCTTCGGCATTAACGCTTTCTTTAATGATGATTTCTTCTTATGCCCAGGCGGCCGGTGGTATTGCTCTTGGTGCGACGCGAGTTATTTATCCCGCCGATGCAAAGCAAACTTCTTTGGCTATTACCAATAGCGATCCTAAAGAACGCTTCCTGGTGAACTCCTGGGTTGAAAACGATCTCGGCCAGAAAGATAAAAGCTTTGTTGTTACCCCGCCGCTGTTTGTTAGCGAGGCAAAGAGTGAAAACACGCTGCGTATTATCTACGTAGGACCGCAGCTGCCGGGCGATCGTGAATCCATCTTCTGGATGAACGTGAAGGCTATCCCGTCGGTGGATAAAAACAGCGTTGAAGGCAAGAACGTACTGCAACTGGCGATCCTCTCGCGCATCAAGCTGTTTGTTCGCCCTAAGAATCTTCAAATGCAGCCTGAAGATGCGGTGAAGCAAATCCGCTTCGCCCGCAGCGGGCAGTACCTGAAAATCAGCAATCCTTCGCCTTATTACGTTTCGCTGGTCAACCTGAAGCTGGGTAATGAAAAGCTTCCTAACACCATGGTTGCGCCGAAAAACAGCACTCAGGTTGTCGTGCCTTCGGGCGTGCAGGGGGCGGTTAGCTTCCAGACCGTAAATGATTATGGCGCAGTGACCAAAGCACAACCGGGCGTAATGCAGTAAAAGCCAGGCTGGCAAAGGGAAGCAGGGAAATGATCAAGACATCAGTCACGCGTAAAATTTTTACGCTCACGCCGCTGGCGGCAACCATCGTGGCATCGTTCTGGCCGGGGCTTAGCGCCGCTGAGAGCTACTTCAACCCGGCATTTTTGTCCGAGGATACCGCGACGGTGGCGGATCTCTCTCGCTTTGAAAAAGGCAGCCAGCAGCCTGCGGGCGTTTATCGCGTGGACATCTGGCGTAATGACGAGTTTATTGCCACCGAAGACGTGCGTTTTACTGCCGCAGAGCATAAAGACTCCACCGCTGAAGCGGTGAAATCCGGTGGCTTGACCCCTTGCCTGGATATTGAGTGGCTGAGGCACCTTGGGCTGAATATGCTGGCATACCCTGAGCTGGCTAAGTTTAAGGCCGGAGAGTGCGTGCCGGTGACCGAGGCGGTGCCCGGCGCAGAAATCGGCTATGACTTCGCGCGCCTGCGGCTCAACATCAGCCTGCCTCAGGCTTCTCTGATCAACAGCGCCCGAGGCTATATTCCGCCGGATCAGTGGGATGAGGGCATCCCTGCCGCGCTGCTCAACTACACCTTTACCGGCAACCGCGGCACCTACGACGACAGCTATTATCTGAACCTGCAAAGCGGCCTGAATTATGGACCATGGCGTCTGCGCAATAACGGAGCGTGGAGCTACACCAGCGGCGACGGCCACCACAGCAACAGCTGGAAGAACATCAATACCACGGTTCAGCGCACTCTTATTCCGCTGAAAGGCGAGCTGGTCATGGGCGACAGCAACACCGGCAGCGACGTGTTCGACAGCCTCGGCTTCCGTGGGGCGCGCGTCTACTCTTCCGACAGCATGTACCCGGACAGCCTGCAGGGCTACGCGCCAACCGTGCGCGGGATTGCCCGCACCAACGCCAAAATCGTGATTCGCCAGAATGGCTATGTCATCTATCAGAGCTATGTGTCGCCGGGGGCTTTTGCCATCAGCGACCTTAACCCGACCTCCTCGAGCGGTGACCTCGAAGTCACCGTAGAAGAGAAAGATGGTACTCAGCAGAGATATACGGTGCCTTACTCCACCGTGCCGCTGTTACAGCGTGAAGGGCGCCTGAAATACGACCTGGTAATGGGGGATTTCCGCAGCGGTAATAGCCAGCAGGATAAGCCTTTCTTCACCCAGGGAACTTTGATTGCCGGTCTGCCCGATGGCTACACGGCCTACGGCGGGACCCAGCTTGCCCAGCGCTACACCTCTGTTGCGCTGGGGGCGGGTAAGAATCTCGGAGACTGGGGCGCTATCTCGCTGGACGTGACCCACGCCCGCAGCAAACTGGCGGATGACAGCGAGCATCAGGGCCAGTCTATGCGCTTCCTGTATGCAAAATCCCTTAGCGGCTACGGCACCAACTTCCAGCTGCTGGGCTACCGCTATTCAACTCGCGGCTTCTATACCCTCGATGACGTGGCTTACCGCAATATGGAAGGCTACGAATATGAGCTTCAGGACGACGGCAGCCACAAAAAAGAGCTGGTGGCGACCAGCTACCACAACCTGCGCTACAACAAAAAAGGACGATTTCAGGTCAATATTTCCCAGTCGCTTGGTGATTATGGCTCGCTGTATGTTTCCGGCAGCCAGCAAACCTACTGGGGAACGGATCAGAACAACACCTGGTATCAGCTGGGCTACTCCAGCGGCTGGCGCGGCATCAGCTATTCGTTGTCATGGTCGTGGAGCAAGTCGCTTGGGCTTTCCGACACCAACCGTATCGTCGCGTTTAACCTCTCGGTTCCGTTTAGCACGCTGCTTGGTCACGGCTATTCACGGGATACGGCGCTGGATCGTGCCTACGCTACGCTGGCAACCAGCCGCAGCTCTGACGGTAAAAATACCTGGCAGAGCGGCATCGGCGGCACGCTGCTGGAAGGGCGCAACCTGAACTACAACGTCACCCAGGGACACGCCAGCAACAACGGTTATTCCGGCAGCGCCAACGCCAACTGGCAGGGAACTTACGGCACGGTTGGGCTGGGTTACAACTACGACCGCAACCAGCACGACGTGAACTGGCAGGCTTCCGGCGGCGTGGTGGGCCATGCTGACGGCGTGACCTTCAGCCAGCCGCTTGGGGACACCAACGTGCTGATTAAAGCCCCCGGCGCTTCCGGCGTGAGCGTGGAAAACCAGACCGGCGTCAAAACCGACTGGCGAGGCTACGCGGTCATGCCTTACGCCACGGTTTATCGCTACAACCGCGTCGCGCTGGATACCAACTCAATGGATAACCACACCGATATTGAAAATAACGTCAGCAGCGTAGTGCCGACGGAGGGTGCTCTGGTGCGGGCTACCTTTGATGCCCGTATTGGTGTGCGCGCCATTATCACCGTGAAACGTGGCGATCGCCCGGTGCCGTTTGGTTCCGTAGTACGGGAAGAGGGGAGCGGCGTCACCAGTATGGTTGGCGATGAAGGGCAAATCTATCTTAGCGGGCTGCCGCTGAGCGGCAAGTTGCTTATCCAGTGGGGTGACGGCAAAGGTTCTCAGTGCCGCGCTAATTACACTTTGCCGGAGGATAGCCTGAAACAGGCCGTCGTCATGGCGACCGCCACCTGCTCATAGCGCACGGCGAGATTCAGGAAGATAAAGATGAAACTGAACAGTTATTTAACCGCTGCATTGCTGTTTGCCTGCGCGGCACCGGCCTCGGCTACGGTTTGCTCTAACGCCAACGGTACGGCGACCGATATCTCGTATGATTTGTCGGATAAATTTAATAGCAGCAATAACAACGTCGGGCAGATTGTCACCCTGGCAGAGAAATCGGGCCTTATTGGCGTGAACGCGATTTGCCCGAAAGGGACCTCGGGGAATACCACCAAGCGTAGCTATGTGACCGATTTGCCCATTCAGGAAGTGGTTGGTGGTTATAAATATCTGAAGATAAATGACTATCTTAATGGCGGAATGAAGATCCACGACAGCTACGCCGGTGATTTTTATCCGCCGGTAGAGTACATGCAGATGGGTTCGCACCCTAACGTGTCGAAGAATAAGCCTTTTGGCGTCACGGACTCGAAGCTGGTATTTCGTCTAAAGGTCACCCGCCGTTTTATCAATATGGTGCCCATTCCTCGCCAGACGATGTTCCGTGTGTATGTGACGACGACCAATGCCGACCCGTTAAGCACGGTGGTTTACACCATCAGCTACAGCGGCAAAGTTGAGGTGCCACAAACCTGTGAAATCAACGCCGGGCAGGTGGTTGAGTTTGATTTCGGCAGTATTGGTGCCTCGTTGTTTAGCCAGGCAGGCGCGGGTAACCGCCCGCAAAGCGTCACGCCTCAAACCAAAACCATGGGCATTAAATGTACCAATATTGATGCGCAGGCGTACCTCACCTTGCGTCTCGAAGCCGAGAAGAGCAGCGGCAACATGATGGTGTCGGACAACAGTGACCTGGGGTTTGTCATCTCAAATTCCAGCGGCACTCCGCTGACGCCAAACAATCTTGGCAGCAAGATTAACTTCCAGCTGGATGACTCTGCGGCCGCAAGAGTCGGCATTCGTGCCTGGCCGGTCAGCGTAACGGGTAAAAAGCCAACGGAAGGGCCGTTTACCGCTCGCGGCTATCTGCGTGTTGATTTTGACTAAGGAGCGGGCGATGAACAAAATGACTCTGGCCGGGCTGATGCTGGGTGCGTTGTTTATTAGCGCGGGAGCTAATGCCGATTCGCCGTTGGGTGAAATCAACGTTGAGCTGCGGGGGAATATTGTCGATTTTACCTGCGTGGTGGAAACCGGCAGCGATAATAAAACTATCCAGCTTGGCTCCTGGCCGACCAAACAGCTACGCACCGCCGGAAGTACCACTCAGCCAATGCCGTTTAACCTTAAGCTCACCGGCTGCCCGCCCGGCGGAACCGCGTCGATAACCTTTGCAGGGAAAGATACCGGCAGCGGCCTGCTGGCCCTGAACAGCGCCAGTACGGCAACCCATGTCGCCGTTGAGCTGCTTGATGAGGATAAAACGCGTCTGCTGCTGGATAAGGCCAGCAAAGAGAAACAGGTGGACGGGAACGGGGACGTGACGCTTAACTTTTGGGCCAACTATATTGCTACGGCCGATAACGCCGATGCCGGACGGGCCGATGCCGATGCGACTTTTATGATTACCTATAATTAGAGCTTTATCTCAATGTTTCCAAAAAATAACCGGGAGATGTTTTCCCGGTCTTTTCGCTTCCAGTGCGTCGTCGTCCCTTATAGCAGTTCATGCACCTTGGCATAATCAATAAGTTCGACGATTGAAGTGAGTCCAAGTTTAGAGAATATATTTGCCTTATGGGCGCTGATTGTTTTGTTGCTAAGCAATAATTGCTCCGCAATCTCTTTATTGGATAAACCATTTGCCAGATAGCGCAGCACCGTTACTTCACGGTTGGATAATGGCATATCATCCATCGTTCCTCTGCGGGATTTATGGCTGCTGATAAAATGCAGGGTTTCCGAAGGGAAAAAAGAGTAGCCCGAAAGCAACATTTCCACCGCATTAAATATATCATCTTGTTCTTTACGTTTACTCACGAATCCATTGGCACCGGCCTGAATAGCGCGCCCGGCGTAAAAGGATTCTGACTTTGAAGAAAGAAAGAGAATTTTGGTGTTTTCTTGTATTCCCTTGATTCTTTTGAGTAATGTAAAGCCGTCGGTATTGGCTGATTCAATATCAAGAATAACCAGATCCACCGGGTTTGCTCGCATATAGTCGATAACTTCCCGACCATCATCTGTTTTCAAAACAACATTGATATCTTTATTTCTTTGGAGCAGAACCTCTATCGACATTCTGACAATAGGGTGCTCGTCCATAATGATTACGGATGCCGGTTTCATTTTTTTTGCCTCGATTGTTTGGTAAAAAACATCGCGTTGACGCAGCGTCATTGGCAGCGAAAGTGATAAACAGTGAGTTGGCGGTTGCCGGTCTTTATGCGGGAACCTCCATGTTAATATTCAACATCTCCTTTTTGAATGCCTTTATTCAGAGCCGAAGGTATCGTGCTCCAAATAACGTCACATTTAAATAATATAAATGCCCTGGCAAATATATAAATGTGATGAGGTGATTATACAGCGCAGTTCATGTGGGAAAAGTCTGATGTTCCTGGATGTAATCATTGCCCATATGAAATGCTGTGTAATTAATCACGTCATTTATAAATTGAATTAACGAACTTTGGTTTTAAGTTAAGTTGGATGAAAAGACTTTTTATTGCGGTAAAAATGACATTAAATTCCAAATGTTGTTGGTTTGTTCTGGATCAAAAATCGCAAAACGGCGCTAGAGGGGAAAAGTTGCTTCCAGGAATAGTTATAATTGTTACTAATTTGTTTATTTTTAACTCATTTGATACATGAAAATTAAGTAAATTCTTAAAATATCTTACGACTCAGTAGGTTAGTGCCATCAGCTTTGTAGCTTATTGGCAACAGAAATTTCATGCAGTAGGTGCAGTAATTTGCTGCGGTTACCCAGCGCCAGGCGCCCCAGTAAGACATTGAATCGATAAACGACGTGATGATAGGGCTTCTCCAGTAAAAGGGCGATGGATTTCAATGATTCCCCGCGGCTCAGAGCCAGCAAAAGTCCCCACTCTCTGAGGGAAAAGCGCGGCGTGCCATAAAGGGCGGCCAGATCGAGAAGAGTGCCGCCCAGAGCCTGCTTTAGCCGATTGGGCGGCAGACGGCGCTCGACAATCTGGCAGTCAACCGCGTAGCGCATAAACCGGGTAATTTCGGGCTTACGCAGGGCGCTCAGGAGAGTTATCTGGTGCTGCGGTGTGGAGATGTGCTGCTGGCGAATGGTTTCCAGCACCTCGAGCACGGGAGTCTCAAGGCTGTCGAGGTCGATAATGATTCGCGGGGCGGAAGATAGCGTCTGGTGCGTGACCACTTCCTCTATTGAGGGAGAGACCAGAGTGTGTTGATGATTGAAGAGTGTGCTGGTGATGGCGTCGCTGAGAAAGCAGTCGGTCGAAACCAGAATCACATCGGGCTTCTTTGGCTTGTGCGCTCCTGTCTGCTGCTCAAGGTATTCCAGTCGGTCAAAAAAAAGTGGCGCAGTGTAGCAGGAGGGGTTTAGAAAATAGTCTGTTCGACCCCGTCGGTGTTTATTTCTCCTCATAGCTGCGCACATAGAAGCTTTCACAACGACGACAAATCGGCGTGCAGCCAGCGTTCATATGGCCATAAGTAGCCTTGACCAAATCTTGCACCGGACTCGCGAGCCACCTCGAGATGAACAGCGTCTTCAATTCCTTCAATGATAATTTGCGCAGAGATGCCCTTACACTGGTTAACAAGCTGGCACAGTGCGGGCGAATGGTTGCTGAGTCTCCAGAACGCCTGCTTATCAATTTTCACACCGTCGGCTTCAATGCCGTAGTGGTAAAATGGCAAAACGGAATGTTCGCAAAGATCGTCGAGCCAGACTGCGATCCTTTGCTGGCGTAATTGCCCGATCCGTTCTCGCAGGCACAGCTTATGCCGCAATGAGAGTGAGTCAAAAAATGAGGCATCTTGTATTTCAATTGTTACCCATGGCGCGCATACATCAAGCAGTCGCTCGAAGTGCCGACTTTCGATCAGCGCCTCCAGCGGCAGATTAAGGAAGTATTTACCTGGTTTATACAGGGACTTTAGTTGCCCCACCTGATGGCAAAAGAGCGTCACTTTATCGGATGTCGGTAATTGCGCAAAAAACGCTTCGGGATCTTGCTGCGGGGCCAGGCGGCTCAGGACTTCGTAGCTAATAATTTGCCTGGAAAATAAATCAACGATCGGTTCAAGGCGCACTCCGTATATATGTTCTGGGGCAGATAATAAAATGTTATCACCAGGAGTATTTATCATTATTTTGTCGCTAATTGTGACAGTGATTACAGTATTGCTAAAGGAGCGACGAGCGAAAAGGAAGGCAAGGCAGTCATTTAGCTAAATTAAAGATGATTTTGAAAGGTATTCTCTCAGCGCTGTTAATGAGTGAATACCAGAGATGGCTTATTCCAGGCCGCGAAAGTTCGCAACCCTGCTGTGTGAAGGGGTAATGATTTTATTAATTAAGAATATTTCCCTGATCAAATAAGAAAACGCCTGGATAAATTATTCAGTCGAGCAGAAACGGCAAATTAAGTTTTATATAATTCATTAGCTTAAATTGATTCTTGATATTAAGTTTTTTCATAATTGATAGTCGTTTATCCCGAGCGGTGTTTTCATCAATATGCATAATAAATGCTGCATCTTTGAGGGTGTATCCGCAGGCCATTAACTTCAGTAATTCACGTTCCTGCATGTTGAAATGACGGGTGGCGCAGTAGTGGCAAATCGCCGCTGGTACCGGTAATGCATTTTTCTTACGCCGCTCGGGATCGACCCATGGCGCAAGCTTAAGCCGGACGTCATCGACTTCATCCTCGCGGTAAATAGACGGCAGCATGTACAGACAGGGACGAAACATCAGTTTTTCCTGATCCCGCTTGCGGCAAATAAGAATAACCCGCTGCTGGCGCGTGGTTTGCGGGATTTTGTAGCAGTTTGCCGTCTGCCAATTATCATCGAGTGCGACAAAGACCAGGTCGGCAACGTCCTGATCCGCTAACGGTAAGAAATGATAAGTTTCGCTAAACTGGCGACAGAGTTGCTCAATAATAATTTTGATGCCATGCGCAAAATGGCTGTTTCGTTCACTGATGGCAACGGTAAGCATGTCTTTCCTCCGGACGGGGTGGGTCGTCTAAAAATCATAGTGAAAAAAACTCAGGTTATGAATGTGTTACGACTTAACCCCGCAGCCGTGGAGGATGAATTATTGCCAGGTCATTTCCTGGGGGTAGCAGAAAAAACGGCAAAGAAACGCTTTAGGTAAAGTTTTCTGCTGTTGCGCCGATGATTAAGACTTGTCTTACAGGGAATGAGAAGCAATGTTAAATCGAATCAAGATCGTCACAAGCTTACTGGTAGTCCTGGGGCTGTTTGGCATTCTACAAATAGCTTCCGGCGGGTTGTTCTTTAACGCGCTGAAGCAGGACAAAGAAAATTTCACCGTTTTACAAACTATCCGGCAGCAGCAGTCAACGCTGAACGGCAGCTGGGTTGCCCTGCTGCAAACCCGTAATACCCTGAACCGCGCCGGGATCCGCTATATGATGGATGCCAGCAAAATTGGCAGCGGCGCTACCGTAGAAGAGCTGATGGGTATCGCCAGCACTTCGCTCAAGCAGGCTGAAGTCGAGTGGGCCGCTTATGAAGCGTTGCCGCGCGATCCGCGTCAGAACGATGCTGCCGCTCAGGAAATTAAACGTAATTACGATATTTATCACGGCGCGCTGGCGGAGCTGATTCAACTGCTCGGCGCCGGGAAAATTAACCAATTCTTCGATCAGCCGACCCAAAGCTATCAGGACGGTTTTGAGAAGCAGTACGTAAATTATCTCCAGCAAAATGACCATCTCTATCAAGAAGCGGTGGACAGCAGCAACAGTTCTTACAGCATGGCTATCTGGATATTGATTGGCGTGCTGATTGTGGTACTGCTGGTGATTATTGTCGTCTGGCAGGGGATCCGAACCACGCTTATCTCTCCGCTGAATAGCCTGATTGCGAGCATTCGCCATATTGCCGGCGGCGATCTGGTTAGCAAAATCGACGTCGAAGGCACCAATGAAATGGGCCAGTTGGCCGACAACCTGCGCCACATGCAGAACGAGCTGGTGATAACCGTCGGTGAAGTGCGTAACGGGGCAAACGCTATATATAGCGGTGCCAGCGAGATCTCTATTGGTAACAACGATCTTTCTTCTCGTACCGAGCAGCAGGCGGCTTCTCTGGAAGAAACCGCTGCCAGCATGGAACAGCTGACCGCAACGGTTAAGCAGAATGCTGAAAATGCTCGTCAGGCAAGCCAGCTGGCGCTTAGCGCTTCTGAAACCGCACAGCGCGGCGGCAAGGTCGTTGATAACGTGGTTCACACCATGAGCGAAATTGCCGGGAGTTCTCAGAAAATCGCCGACATTATCAGCGTGATTGACGGCATTGCTTTCCAGACCAATATTCTGGCGCTGAACGCCGCCGTTGAAGCGGCCCGTGCCGGTGAGCAGGGGCGTGGTTTTGCGGTTGTCGCCGGTGAGGTTCGTAATCTGGCGCAGCGCAGCGCCCAGGCCGCTAAAGAGATTAAGACCCTGATTGAAGACTCGGTCAGCAAAGTGGATACCGGTTCAACCCTGGTTGAAAGCGCCGGGGAAACGATGGGTGAAATCGTTAATGCGGTCACCCGCGTGACCGATATCATGGGTGAAATTGCTTCCGCATCCGATGAGCAAAGCCGCGGTATCGACCAGGTTGGGCTTGCCGTTGCCGAGATGGATCGCGTGACTCAGCAAAACGCCGCGCTGGTGGAAGAGTCCGCCGCCGCTGCCGCTGCGCTGGAAGAGCAGGCCAGCCGCCTGACGCAGTCCGTCTCCGTGTTCCGCATCTCCCAGGAGCGTAAAGCTAAAGCACAGGAAGCTTCTGCGCCGAAGCTGGCCGGTGCGACGGCCGCACCGCGTAAAGCGGTTGCCGCTGCGTCTGACGATAACTGGGAAACGTTCTAATTCCCTTAAGCTAAAAAAGCCGCGGCGGTGCAAATCGCTGCGGCTTTTTCTTTTGTCTCTTACGGGAAATTCAGCGCTCGATAATTATTCTGCGGCTTTTGGCGCTTCGCGGTTTTCAAGTTCGCTCAGACGCTGCTCCAGCAGAGCCAGTTTTTCGCGGGTGCGCAGCAGTACCTGAGTCTGCACGTCAAACTCTTCACGGCTGACCAGGTCCAGGCGGGTAAGCTGAGACTGCAATACCTGGCGAACCTTCTTCTCCACGTCGTCCCCGAACTCACGGATCCCTTTCGGCATAGACTCATGAACCTGGCGGGCAATTTGTTCAATTTTTTTCGGGTCAATCATAGTGGCTTCCATTATCTGGGGGAGTAATTAGCCTAATTGTAATGCCTGATTGACAGGCGATAAACCGGAAATGTTGCCTGCGTAATCGTTGCCGACAAAAATGATTAGCGCTATAGTGAACCTGCTTATTCTCAGGGCGGGGCGAAACTCCCCACCGGCGGTAAATCAGCTTACGCTGAAAGCCCGCGAGCGCTTCAGGCTCTGCCTGAAGGTCAGCAGATCCGGTGTAATTCCGGGGCCGACGGTTAAAGTCCGGATGGGAGAGAGTAACGATCAAGTCAGGCTGAGGCCTGCCCGCGTTATTTTTTTAGCTCCTAAGACTGCCCTGATTCTGGTAACCATAATTTTAATGAGGTTTTTATTACCATGAATCAGACGCTACTTTCTGCATTTGGCACCCCGACAGAGCGCGTAGAGCATGCTCTTAATGCGCTTCGTGAAGGCCGTGGGGCAATGGTTCTCGACGACGAAAATCGCGAGAACGAAGGCGACATGATCTTCCCGGCCGAAACCATGACCGTTGAGCAAATGGCGCTGACCATTCGCCACGGCAGCGGGATCGTTTGCCTGTGCCTGACCGACGAACGCCGTAAACAGCTCGACCTGCCAATGATGGTCGAAAACAACACCAGCGCCTTTGGCACCGGTTTTACCGTGACCATTGAAGCCGCGCATGGCGTAACCACCGGCGTTTCCGCTGCCGACCGTCTGACTACCGTGCGCGCGGCAATTGCCGACGGCGCGAAGCCGAGCGATCTGCACCGTCCTGGGCACGTATTCCCGCTGCGCGCGCAGCCGGGTGGCGTGTTGACCCGCGGCGGCCACACCGAAGCAACCATCGATCTGGTTTCTCTGGCCGGTTTCAAACCAGCCGGCGTGCTGTGTGAATTGACCAACGACGACGGCACCATGGCGCGTGCGCCGGAGTGCATCGAGTTCGCCCGTAAACACAATATGGCCGTTGTGACCATTGAAGATCTGGTGGAATATCGCCAGGCTCAGGCACGCAAAGCCAGCTAAAAAATCAGGCCCGATCGGCACGGTCGGGCTTCTGCTTTCCTGCTTCGTTTTTCCCTCGTTACCGCGCTTTTCCCCTGTTCAAAATTTCTGATGATCTTCATCATACTTATCTGAGTTCTTCCGCTAAAAATTGGGCGTAATCTGTGTTCATTAAATCTCTTTTAAGGACACCATCATGACAACCCAACGTATGCCCGCGCTGTTCCTTGGTCACGGTAGCCCGATGAACGTGCTGGAAGATAACCGCTATACCAGAGCCTGGGCGCACTTAGGCGCAACGCTGCCGCGGCCTAAAGCGATTGTGGTGGTGTCGGCTCACTGGTTTACCCGCGGAACGGGCGTCACGGCGATGGAAACGCCGAAGACTATCCATGATTTCGGCGGTTTCCCGCAGGCGCTGTATGACACACATTATCCGGCACCCGGCTCGCCGGAGCTGGCAGAGCAGCTTCGTGAGCTGCTGGCCCCAACGCCGGTTGCGCTGGATAAAGAAGCCTGGGGATTTGACCACGGCTCCTGGGGCGTGCTGATAAAAATGTACCCGGAGGCGGATATTCCAATGGTGCAACTGAGTATCGACAGCACAAAACCTGCGGCATGGCACTTTGAAACTGGCCGCAAACTGGCCGCGCTGCGTGACCAGGGCATTATGCTGGTGGCGAGCGGCAATGTGGTGCACAACCTGCGGACCGCGCGCTGGCATGGGGAAAACACTCCTTACCCGTGGGCGGAGTCGTTTAATCAATATGTGAAGGATAATCTGACCTGGCAGGGGCCTGCCGGGCAACATCCGCTGGTCAATTATCTTGAGCATGAAGGTGGCTCGCTGTCGAACCCTACGGCGGAGCACTTCCTGCCGCTGCTTTATGTGCTCGGCG
The DNA here is from genome assembly GCF_000412335.2 of Cedecea davisae DSM 4568. Classification (GTDB taxonomy): domain Bacteria; phylum Pseudomonadota; class Gammaproteobacteria; order Enterobacterales; family Enterobacteriaceae; genus Cedecea; species Cedecea davisae. Next base: position 4,016,815 of record NZ_KE161030.1, on the reverse strand, counting down.
CGTGGGACGGCAAAGAACCGGTGAGTATTCCGGTGGATGGTATTGAAATGGGATCGTTAAGTATGCTTTCGGTGCAGGTCGGCTAAGTAATAAAAAAGGCGCGTAATTCGCGCCTTTTTAACGTTTATCGCCGGTTATTCGACGAAAATATGCGGGTAAAAGCGAGAAAGATCCTGGGTGATTAACTCGCGATCTTCGCGGATGCCAATCCCGGCTGGACTACCGTTGATTAGCCAGCTGCCGATAAGCGTGTAGCTGTCGCCAAATTTTGGTAGCTGATAGAACTCCTGCACTATCATGCCTTCTTCGCCGTACGGCCCGTCAACGCGCGCTATCTCCTGGCCGTTCTCGATTATCTTCACGTTGGCACCTTCGCGCGAGAAGATAGGTTTCACCACGTATTTTTCCATCTCCGGGTGATTATCTTCGGCAAAATAAGCCGCCAGCAGATTCGGATGGTTCGGGAACATTTCCCACAGCATCGGCAGCAGTGCTTTATTGGAAATAATGCTTTTCCACGCGGGCTCCAGCCAGCGTACGCCAGCGTCTTCCAGCTTGGTGGAGAACATTTCGCGCAGCATGAATTCCCACGGGTAGAGTTTGAACAGGTTACTGATAACCTGATCCTGAAGATCGGTGAACTGGCCTTTTTCGCCAAGGCCGATCTCTTCCATATAAAGGAATTCGCTGGCAACTTCCGCCTCGGCCGCGCAATCCTGTAAATACTGCACGGTGCTGCGATCTTCTACCGTGTCCTGGCAGCAGGCAAAATGCAGAAGATTAAAACCGTGCTGCTGCTTGAGCTCGGCAAAGCGCTCGATCAGCTGTTCCTGCAGGCTGTTGAACTGGTCTGCCCCTTCAGGAAGCTTACCGGCCGCAACCTGATCTTCCAGCCAGATCCACTGGAAGAAGGCCGCTTCGTACAGCGAGGTAGGCGTGTCGGCGTTATTTTCCAGCAGCTTAGGCTCACCAACGCCGTCCCAGGCCAGGTCAAGACGTGAGTAGAGCGAAGGTTGCTGAGTACGCCACGACTGGCGCACGAACTCCCAGGTGTGTTTTGGAATACGGAAGCGGGCCATTAACTCGTCGCTGGCGACAACTTTATCCACCACCTTGAGGCACATTTGATGCAGCTCGGCGGTCACCTCTTCCAGACGCTCAACCTGAGCGAGCGTGAGCTTGTAATAAGCGTCTTCGCACCAGTAAGGCTCGCCGTACATGGTGTGGAAATTAAAGCCATATTCGTTCGCTTTTTCGCGCCAGTCCGGGCGCTCGACAATAGAGACTCTTTCCATGTCTATCAGCCGCCCATCGAGCGGCTGGTGCCGGAAGCGCTGCTGCGCTGCATGGTGGACTGCTTAGCAACCGACTCACCAAAGCCGCCGCGCGTTACGGTGGAGGTTGTCGCTGGCTTAGGGGCCATTGCGGTTTTTGGTACGCTGGCGGTGCGCCCCGGCGTTGCTGCGCCGTAACTCTTACCGCTGGCATCGGCATATTTGCCGTAGGCCGGGCTGGCCGGGTTTTTCGAGGTGAACAGCGGCTGTTGAGCAAAGCCTGCGCCGCCGCCCATCAGGCGTCCCATCATGTAGCCTGCCATCAGCGGCATCCAGAAGCTGCCGCTTTGCTGAGGCTGGGCCTGAGCCTGGTTTTCACCGGCAAGGCTTGCCTGAGCCGGAGCTGGCTGGCACTGCCCTTCACCAAACTCGGCGATACATTCCTGGCGGGAAGCATACTTCGGCGCGGTGCGCTCGGCTTCCTTCAGGGCGTTGGTATAGGCGGTGGTGCATTCCGCGCTCTTGCCCGGGTTTGCCTGAGAGCAGTCGTCGGCGTTTTGATACATAGAGACGGTTTCGTCGCTCTGTTCACAACCAGCCAGCATAAAGACGGCGGTAACGGCCAGGGCTACCGGCGTTAAATGGCGTGCGTTCCAGCTTTTGCGGAACGATGAATGATTTATATTTTTTGTCCGTTTCATTGACTTAGTCCTGAGCCCAGTAGGTTTGGTGCTAAGGATAGGGGATGAATGGTCGAAATTGAAGCGATCAAGGCCTGTTGGCAGGGAATCTTTACGTTGCCTTACGTTCAGAGCGAAGGCAGAAAAAAAGGGGCGTGATTAGACGCCCCTTTTGTCGACATTCCGACGATTAATTAGCGAATGGGTTCGCTTTTTTACCGCTGGTTGCCGCCGCCGGTGTTGCGCGCGGAGCTTTGCTTGACGCTGCGGTTGTCGCAGAGTAACCGTCAGCGCGAGCATCCTGATCCGGGGTTTGTGGAGCAACGCTTTCGGCGGTAGTTGAAACTGGTTTGCCGAGTGCTCCGTTCAGAGCCACCAGATCCTGCTCGTTCAGCGTGCCGAGAGCGGATTTAATGTTCAACTGGTTAATCAGGTAGTTGTAACGTGCGCTGGAAAGCTGCTGCTTCGCGTTGTACAGCGTGGTGGTTGCATCCAGCACGTCCACGATAGTACGTGTACCCACCGAGTAACCCGCTTCCATCGCGTCCAGAGAGCTTTGGGCAGAAACCACGGCCTGTTTGTAGGCGTTAATGGTGCTGATGGACGCGTTCACGTTATTGAAGGAAGAGCGAACGGTCTGCACCACGCTGCGGTGCGCGCTTTCAAGCTGCTCGCTGGCGCCAACAAAGTTGTACTGCGCCTGTTTCACCTTAGAGTTAACCTGGCCGCCCTGATACAGCGGCAGGGAGAAGCTCAGGCCTACTTTGTTCTGACCGTCATAGCTGTTGCCATAACGGGTCTGGTCGCTGGTTTTAGAGCCGTTATAGCTGGTATTAGACACGCCGGTAGATGCGGTCAGGTTCAGCGTCGGCAGGTGGCCATCTTCCGCCAGGCGAATCTGCTCGCGTGCCAGATCCTGGCTCAGGCGAGCCTGCAGCAGGCTGAGGTTGCGCTTCTCTGCTTCTTTCAGCAGGTTATTTACCGCATCCGGCTTGCTGGTTTTGAAACCGTCTACGTTCAGAGAGGCAAGGCTAAGGTAGTCGTTGCCGGTAACCTGACGCAGAGATTCAACGGCGTTGTCCAGGTTGTTACGCGCCGTCACTTCGTTGGCGAGCACGTTATCGTACTGCGCACGGGCGTTCTGCACGTCGGTAATGGCAACCAGGCCAACGTTAAAGCGCTGGGTGGTTTGATCAAGCTGGCGGTAAATCGCCTGTTTCTGAGCTTCGGTATAAGACAGTGCATCGATAGCGCTCAGAACATTAAAGTAGGCGGTGGCGGTACTCAGGATAAGCGCCTGCTGATCGGTCTGGAAGCTGACGTCCTGAATGCCAGCGCTTTTTTCCTGCAAAGTCAGCGCACGCCATTTCGACATATCGAAAATGGTTTGCGTCAGTTGCAGAGTCGCGCTGGTAGCATTGGAGTTAACGCCGTTTGAATCGCGGTAACCGCTGCCGTAGCCATAGTCTGCACCCAGACCAAGCTGTGGTAATAATGGACCGCGTGTTTCATTGATTTTTTCGAATGCGGCGTCACGGTCAGCGGCGGATTTACGCAGGTCCGGGTTGCTGGTGCGGGCCTGTTGGTAAACCTGCAACAGGTTTTCTGCCTGGCTCATGGCGCTGAAACCCGTTAGGCTCAGACCGATAAGAATGGGGAGCAGTTTCTTCATTTGCATTCCTTGTTGTGAAGCAGAATTATTTTGTTAACGCCGACAGGAGTCGAAAATGATTGCCGATTCTACAGATTCCGCCAGCCGGGCAGGTTGGCGTAAAGTGCCATCTACCTTAATTTTCACCAATCTACCACATCAAAATTGAAAGGGCAGTCGTGCGGGGTTGAAATCGCCCGGCCAGCGCCCATTTGCCATCAGGACATCATCTATGAATAAGTCAGTAAAGCCGACAGTGACTTTCGCCAAAAAGGATGTAGAAATTATTGCACGGGAAACGCTTTATCGCGGTTTTTTTTCGCTCGATCTTTATCGTTTTCGTCATCGCCTGTTTAACGGCGAAATGAGCGGGGAAGTTAAGCGAGAAATTTTTGAGCGCGGGCACGCGGCGGTGCTGCTACCCTATGACCCTGTGCGTGATGAAGTGGTGCTGGTTGAGCAGATTCGCATTGCCGCTTATGACTCCAGTGAAAGCCCGTGGCTGCTGGAAATGATAGCCGGAATGATTGAAGAAGGCGAAAGCGTTGAAGATGTCGCGCGCCGCGAGGCAGTAGAGGAAGCAGGCCTGGTTGTTGGCCGCACAAAGCCGGTGCTGAGTTATTTAGCAAGCCCCGGCGGCACCAGTGAAAGACTGTCTATTTTAGTTGGTGAAGTGGACGCCAGCCTGGCCGAAGGCATTCACGGCCTGGCGGAAGAAAACGAAGATATTCGTGTTCATGTGGTAAGCCGGGAGCAGGCCTACCAGTGTGTAGAAGAGGGGAGCATCGACAACGCAGCGTCGGTCATCGCTTTGCAATGGCTGCAACTGCATTATGAGCAATTAAGAAAAGAGTGGAATCACTGATTATGAAGCGCTATACCCCTGACTTCCCTGAAATGATGCGTTTGTGCGAAACCAACTTCGCACAACTGCGCCGCTTACTGCCGCAAAATGACGCAGCGGGCGAGACGGTAACGTATCAGGTTAATAGCGCCAGATATCGCTTAACTATATCAGAATCAACTCGTTACACTACGCTTGTGGAAATTGAGCAAACGCACCCAAGCGTTAGCTACTGGAGCCTGCCGTCTATGTCGGTCAGGTTGTATCATGATGCGATGGTGGCGGAAGTGTGTTCAAGCCAGCAGATCTTTCGCTTCAAAGCACGCTATGATTATCCGAATAAAAAGTTGCATCAACGCGACGAAAAGCATCAAATTAACCAGTTTCTTGCTGATTGGCTGCGCTACTGTTTAGCGCATGGAGCAATGGCGGTTCCGGTTTATACCTAGTTTTTTGGGGAGTAAGACGGCTAACGGCACAACGCCCTGAATAATGGATGGTATGTAAGTGTGCGTGAAACCTAAGGACACCATTTGGAAAGCCTGTTAACCCTTCCTGTGGCCGATGGGGGCCGGATCAGGATATTGCAAATAACCGATACTCATCTGTTCGCCGGAAAAGACGAAACGCTGCTGGGTATTAATACCTGGAAAAGCTACCAGGCGGTGATTGCCGCCATTCTTGCCGAACAGCATGCCTGTGACCTGGTGGTCGCAACCGGTGATTTAGCGCAGGATCATAGCGCGGAGGCCTACCAGCACTTTGCTGAGGGCATCTCCAGATTTTCTGCGCCCTGCGTTTGGCTTCCAGGAAATCACGATTTCCAACCTGCCATGTTCAGCGCGCTTCTGGAAGCGGGTATTTCTCCTGCCAAACGCGTGCATATTGGCGAACACTGGCAAATTCTGCTGCTGGACAGTCAGGTCTTTGGCGTCCCGCACGGAGAGCTGAGTGATTATCAGCTGGAATGGCTGGAGCGCCAGCTTGCCGCTGCCCCGGAACGCCACACGCTGCTTCTGCTTCACCATCATCCGCTTCCGGCCGGCTGCAGCTGGCTCGATCAGCACAGCCTGCGTAACGCCGCCGCGCTGGATGCCGCACTTAAGGCCTGGCCGCAGGTTAAAACCCTGCTCTGCGGGCATATTCACCAGGAGCTGGATCTCGACTGGAACGGCCGCAGAATGCTGGCCACGCCTTCTACCTGCGTCCAGTTCAAGCCGCACTGCGCTAACTTTACCCTCGATACCATCGAACCGGGCTGGCGCTGGCTGGATCTCTATCCGGACGGGAGCCTGACGACCGAAGTGTGCCGCCTGCAGGGCTGCAAATTTAACCCGGATACGGCTTCCGAGGGTTATTGATGTCAGCTCTACTGTATTTACACGGGTTTAATAGCTCTCCGGCATCTGCAAAGGCGACCCGGATGCAGGCATGGCTTGCACAGCATCACCCGGAAATTGAGATGATCATTCCGCAATTGCCGCCCTATCCTGCGGATGCCACCGAGCTTCTTGAGTCGCTGGTGCTGGAGCGCGGTGGCGAGCAGCTTGGTATTGTCGGCTCCTCGCTTGGCGGCTACTACGCCACCTGGCTGTCGCAGTGTTTCACCCTGCCGGCGGTGGTGGTAAATCCTGCCGTTCGCCCGTTCGAGCTGCTGGTTGATTATCTTGGCAAAAACGAGAACCCCTACACCGGGCAGCAATATGTGCTAGAGTCACGCCATATTTACGATCTAAAAGTCATGCAGATTGACCCGCTGGAAGCGCCGGATCTTATCTGGCTGCTGCAACAGACGGGCGACGAGGTGCTTGATTACCGCCAGGCCGTAGCTTACTACGCGCTCTGCCGCCAGACGGTGGAACCCGGCGGCAATCACGCCTTTACGGGCTTCGAAGATTATTTCACACAGATTGTCGACTTCCTCGGCTTGAGCTGAGGCCAGCCGGCCGATTTCCTGTTTCGCTATCTGAATGAATAAACCATGACGCAATCCTATAATGCCGATGATATAGAGGTGCTCACCGGGCTTGAGCCAGTTCGCCGCCGCCCGGGAATGTACACCGACACCACTCGTCCTAACCATTTGGGTCAGGAAGTCATTGATAACAGCGTCGATGAGGCGCTGGCTGGCCACGCCAAGCGCGTGGATGTCATCCTGCACGCCGACCAGTCTCTGGAAGTTATCGATGACGGGCGAGGAATGCCTGTTGATATCCATTCCGAAGAAAAAGTCCCGGCAATTGAGCTGATCCTTTGCCGCCTGCACGCTGGCGGTAAGTTCTCGAATAAAAACTACCAGTTCTCCGGCGGCCTTCACGGCGTGGGGATTTCGGTGGTTAACGCCCTTTCCAAACGCGTTGAAGTGACCGTGCGCCGCGACGCGCAGGTTTACAGCATCGCTTTTGAAAATGGCGACAAGGTGCAGGATCTGGAAGTGATCGGCACCTGCGGCAAACGTAATACCGGCACCAGCGTTCACTTCTGGCCGGACGAAAGCTTCTTCGACAGCCCGCGTTTCTCCGTTTCTCGCCTCAGCCACCTGCTGAAGGCTAAAGCCGTGCTGTGCCCGGGCGTGGAGATAACCTTCACCGACAAAGTCAACAATACCGAACAGCGCTGGTGCTATGAAGATGGCCTGAAGGATTACCTGTGCGAAGCGGTTGACGGCCTGATTACGCTGCCGGAAGCCCCGTTTATCGGCAACTTTTCCGGCGATACCGAAGCGGTAGACTGGGCGCTGCTGTGGCTGCCCGAAGGCGGCGAGCTGCTGACCGAAAGCTACGTAAACCTGATCCCAACTATGCAGGGCGGAACGCACGTTAACGGCCTGCGCCAGGGCCTGCTGGATGCGATGCGTGAATTTTGCGAGTACCGCAATATTCTGCCGCGCGGCGTGAAGCTCTCTGCCGAAGATATCTGGGAACGCTGCGCTTATGTGCTGTCGGTAAAAATGCAGGATCCTCAGTTTGCCGGGCAAACCAAAGAACGTCTCTCTTCTCGTCAATGCGCCGCATTTGTTTCCGGCGTGGTAAAAGATGCCTTTAGCCTCTGGCTGAACCAAAACGTGCAGGCGGCCGAACAGCTTGCCGAACTGGCTATTTCTAGCGCCCAGCGCCGTATGCGCGCCGCTAAGAAAGTGGTTCGCAAAAAGTTAACCAGCGGCCCGGCTTTACCGGGGAAACTGGCCGACTGTAGCGCGCAGGATCTGAGCCGCACCGAGCTGTTCCTGGTAGAAGGGGACTCGGCGGGCGGATCGGCCAAGCAGGCTCGCGATCGCGAATATCAGGCAATCATGCCGCTGAAAGGTAAGATCCTGAATACCTGGGAAGTCTCTTCCGACGAAGTGCTTGCCTCGCAGGAAGTTCACGACATCTCGGTGGCTATCGGGATCGATCCTGACAGCGAAGATCTTAGCCAGCTGCGTTATGGCAAGGTTTGCATTCTTGCGGATGCGGACTCGGATGGTCTGCATATTGCCACGCTGCTGTGCGCGCTGTTTGTACGCCACTTCCGCTCCCTGGTTAAGGGCGGGCACGTTTATGTCGCGATGCCGCCGCTCTACCGTATCGACCTCGGCAAGGAGGTTTATTACGCCCTGGACGAAGAAGAGAAGGCGGGCGTGCTGGAGCAGCTTAAGCGTAAGAAGGGCAAGCCGAACGTACAGCGCTTTAAAGGGCTGGGCGAGATGAACCCGCTTCAGCTGCGTGAAACCACGCTGGATCCGAACACTCGGCGCCTGGTGCAGCTAACCATCAGCGATGAAGACGACCAGCGCACGCTGGCAACCATGGATATGCTGCTGGCCAAAAAGCGCTCCGAAGACCGCCGTAACTGGCTACAGGAGAAGGGCGATATGGCGGATATCGAGGGTTAAAGAACCTTTCTCCAAAACGTAAAAGGGATGGCATAGCCATCCCTTTTTGCATTCCATCCAGCCGGTTACTTAACGGCTTCTTCGAGAATGCGGATATGAACTTCCAGCACGTCGTCTTTCACGCGGGCGCTGTGCTCCTTCATGTGCGTGGTCTGGAGGTGGGCTTCCAGATGCGCGATGGTTTCCCATTTCTCCAGCATGAAGATGGAATCCGGTGCGGTGGTCTGGAACGCTACCTGAGCGTTATGGTCCACCAGCGGCGCATAGCCGTGGCAACCTTCTTCCTGCAGCACGGTCGGAATAATCTTCTCAAATGCCGCGATGGTCGCCTGGCGATGATGTGAACCAGGACGAGTGCGAATTTCAGCAATCACTGTCAGCATGACTAACTCCTTATGTTATCCGGCCAACAGTTAAGCAAAAATCTCTGCCAGATGCTTGCGATATTCTGCGACATAATGTGGCACGTCTGGCTGTTTGATAACGTCGTTAGCGATAAAGGTCGGTAGACCTTCCATTCCCAGGAACTGGTTAGCTTTGTGGAACGGCAGGTAAACGCCGTCTACGCCAACGCCGTGGAAGAACTGATCTTTGTCGGTGAAAGCCTCCATAGGTGCGTTCCACGTCAGGGACAGCATGTAGGTTTTCCCCTGGATCAGGCCGCCGGAACCATATTTTTTGGAGGCGTCTGAACGAGTACGGCCGTCGCTGGCGTACAGAGAACCGTGGCCTTCGGTAAATACATCATCGATATATTTTTTCACGGTCCATGGAGCACCCATCCACCAGCCCGGCATTTGCCAAATCACGGTGTCGGCCCACAGGAATTTCTCAACTTCTGCTTTAACGTCGTATTCGCCGTCGGCGCGGGTCACCTGAACATCATGTCCGAGGTCGCGCAAATAGGTTTCCGCGACTTCAGTCATGGTGTCGTTAAGCTGGCCGTTTGAGTGGCCGAATTTTTTACCGCCGTTGATAATCAGTATGTTGCTCATCGTTAGCCCTTAAATAATTACGTTTGCCAATCATTATAATGAGAGTGGCGTCACGAAAAAATGGCTAAAATGTGCAAAGACTTTTGCTATTTGCGCAAAAATCGACACCGGAAAGCCTTAAGACCAGCTCAGCAGCACCCGGAATCCACCGTCCTGCGCATTGCCAAAGGCGGCATTCATGCCGTGCAGGGCGGCGATACGCTTAACGATGGACAATCCAAGACCGCTGCCGTTTTTTAATTGGCCCGGCGGGCGGAAGAAGCGCTGACCGAGCGACGCAAGGTGTTCCGGGCTAACGCCCGGTCCGTTATCGATAATCTCCAGCGAATTGCCCCGTAAAATAACCTGCACAATGCTGCCCGGAGGGCTGTAGCGCACCGCATTATCCAGAATATTGCGCAACATTAAGCCCAGCAGCAGCGGCTGCCCGCGGTGAATAACCGGCTCATTCTGCATCTTCAGCCTGATATCAACGCCTTCACGCTGGGCATTATGCCAGGCTTCCATCACGGCCTCCTGAAGTAGCGCCTGGAGTGATATCGACTGCACGTCGTTCAGCTCGTCGAGCGAGTCCAGGCGTGAAAGCGTCAGCAGCTGTTCTACCAGGCGGGACGCTCTGTCTATGCCCTGATGGAGATTAATCAGCGCTTGCTCTCTTACCGGAGCATCCTGTTCAGCAAGCTGCGCCACTTCTGCCTGTATCTTAAGGGCAGCCAGCGGGCTGCGAAGCTCGTGTGCGGCATCCGACGTAAAGCGACGCTCGCGCTGCATCAGTTCATTTGTTCGCTCAAAGAGTTGGTTTAGCGCTTCGGCCAGCGGTTTTACTTCCAGCGGTAAATCCGTTGTTTCCAGGCGAGTGGTGTCTCCCGGTGAACGGCGCTGAAGCTTCTGTGCCAGCCTGCTTAAAGGCGCAAGCTCTGAGCTGACTAACCAAATCAGCAGAATCAGCATTAACGGCAGGGCAATAAGCCAGGGAGCCAGTTGGGAAGAGACAATGTCCAGCGCCATCTCATCCCGGTAGTCCCACTCCTGGCCCACAACTATGCGGTAGCGGCCATCCTGCGTGGTTAGCCAAACCAGCCGCCAGAGATCGTCATCATTCGCCAATTGCCCATCGACAAATCCATCCCTGTGCCAGCTGTAAGTTAGCCCTTTGCCGCTGTCACCGTCGTTGAGTACCAGCCTGCCGTCGGCGCTAAAAATAGCGAAGGCAAGAGTGTCATCGTCCAGCTTTCCGCGATGTTTTTTTATCATGCTTTTGCTGCGTGGCAGCTGGGGTTCTGCGCCTGGCGTTGTGTCAAAATCCAGCACGCTTAATCTTTTGGCAAACAGCAGTTGTTGAGTATCAAAAAGCTTGTTCAGGGAGTGCCGGGCTTCATACCAGGCGGCGGTACTTGCCAGCGCCGCGGCAACAAGGGTGAGCGCAATAAAGCCAGCGGTAAGGCGGGTGCGTAAGCTTTTCGTCAGGGTTCTCAGCATGCGTCACCCAGCGTATAACCGATGCCGTGGACGGTGCGAATAAAATGGCTGCCCAGTTTCTTGCGCAGGTGATGGATATGAACCTCCAGCGCATTTCGCGATACGTCGTCGTCCCAGTTATAAAGTTTTTCCTCAATTAAGGTACGCGGGAGCACCCGGCCCGCATTGCGCATCAGCAGCTCAAGCAAAGCAAACTCTTTGGGTTTCAGCTGCAACGGTTCGCCGTTTAATGAGACGGTAAGATTGATAGGGGAAAGAACAACGCCGCCGTGGGTAAGTTCAGGCTGGGCATGGCCGTGAGCGCGACGCACAAGCACCTGTAGCCGCGCCACCACTTCTGCCAGGGCAAAAGGTTTACACAGATAGTCATCCGCGCCGAGCTGAAGCCCTTCTACGCGTTCGTCCAGCGAATCCCTCGCTGTAAGAACCAGTACCGGCTCATTGCGCCCGTCTTTACGCCATGCTCGCAGGATATCTAAGCCGTCCATCCCCGGAAGGCTGAGATCAAGCACTACCGCATCATAAGGTGCCTGGCCAAGCGCCAGTTTTCCCTGCTGGCCGTCGCTAAACCAGTCGACGGCAAAGCCCATTTTGACCAGACCCGCTTTGATGCCATCTCCAATCAGCGGATCGTCTTCAATTAATAATATGCGCATGGCGAACTCCTTGTTGCTGCCTTTATGCGGTGAAGTAAATACCGGAAGCCGCGGGCTGTACAGCTCTAAAGCCAATGCCTTCGGGGCATGCCGCAAATTCGCAAGAAAAAGCATGTTTGATATGTGGGATTAAGATCTGGTTAAGATTTGCCTGGTTTAATGGGGCTACACAACCTAAGGAGAATACAATAATGAAAAAGACAGCAGCTATGTTCGCGATCGTTGCCTTAACCTCTGCCCCGGTATTTGCGGCGCAAACCGGCGGTGGTTTTGTGGACCCGAATGCGCAGGTGCAAACGCAGCCTGGGCAGCAGGGTGGTTTTGTTGGCCCGACCGGGAATAAAACCACCGTGAAGCAGGCAAAAAGCTTCTCTGACGACACCTGGGTTACTCTGACCGGTAAAATTGAACAGCGCATCGGCGGCGAGCACTATATTTTCCGCGATGCGACCGATAGCGTAAATGTGGACATTGACCACAAGCGCTGGAACGGCCTGACGGTTACGCCGCAGGACACCGTTGAAATTCAGGGCGAAGTCGACAAAGACTGGAACTCTGTAGAAATAGACGTAAAGCAAATTAGTAAAGTGAAATAAGGCCCGGCGCGCGGCCTTTGCTGACGCTCTGCCGCCGCGCATAAAGCTATTCATCTCTATGACTCGACAGGCCAGATAAGGTACTATCGGCGGCAATTACGCCGATTGTGGCCACAATCGGCTCGTCAGTTTGAGGATGAATGAGCAATGAGTGATTTGACTCATGATGGTGCTGAGCGTCTTGCGCTGCACGAATTCACGGAAAATGCGTATCTCAACTATTCCATGTACGTCATCATGGACCGTGCGCTGCCGTTTATCGGCGACGGGCTTAAGCCCGTTCAGCGGCGCATCGTCTATGCGATGTCGGAGTTGGGGCTAAGCGCCAGCGCGAAGTTTAAGAAGTCCGCGCGTACAGTTGGTGACGTACTGGGTAAATATCACCCGCACGGCGATAGCGCTTGCTATGAAGCCATGGTGCTGATGGCGCAGCCGTTTTCCTACCGCTACCCGCTGGTAGACGGGCAGGGCAACTGGGGTGCGCCGGACGATCCTAAGTCCTTTGCGGCGATGCGTTATACCGAGTCGCGCCTGTCAAAATATGCAGAACTGCTGCTCGGCGAGCTTGGCCAGGGCACGGTGGACTACATCCCGAACTTTGACGGAACGCTGCAGGAGCCGAAGATGCTGCCTGCGCGCCTGCCCAATATCCTGCTGAACGGCACCACCGGCATCGCTGTCGGTATGGCGACAGATATTCCTCCGCACAACCTGCGTGAAGTCGCTCAGGCTGCTATCGCGCTTATCGATCGGCCGAACACGACTCTCGAGGACGTGCTGGATATCGTTCACGGCCCGGATTACCCGACCGAAGCGGAAATCATTACCCCGCGCGAAGACATTCGCAAAATCTACCAAAATGGCCGTGGTTCGGTGCGCATGCGCGCTGTGTGGAAAAAAGAAGATGGCGATGTTGTCATCACCGCGCTGCCACACCAGGTCTCCGGCGCTCGCGTTCTGGAGCAGATCGCCAACCAGATGCGCGCTAAAAAGCTGCCGATGGTGGAAGACCTGCGCGATGAGTCGAACCATGAAAATCCGACTCGTCTGGTGATTGTGCCGCGCTCTAACCGCATCGATATGGAACAGGTGATGAACCACCTGTTTGCGACCACCGATCTTGAAAAAAGCTACCGCATCAACCTGAATATGATTGGCCTGGACGGCCGCCCGGCGGTGAAAAACCTGCTGGAGATCCTCAGCGAATGGCTGGTTTACCGCCGCGATACGGTGCGTCGCCGCCTGAGCTATCGTCTGGAAAAAGTCCTTAAGCGCCTGCATATCCTCGAAGGTTTGCTGGTGGCGTTCCTCAATATCGACGACGTAATTCACATCATCCGCACTGAGGATGAGCCGAAGCAGGAGTTGATGTCCCGCTTTGAACTCAGCGAAACCCAGGCCGAAGCCATTCTTGAGCTGAAGTTACGCCATCTCGCCAAACTCGAAGAAATGAAGATCCGCGGCGAGCAAAGCGAGCTGGAAAAAGAGCGCGATCGGCTACAGGGCATTCTCGCTTCCGAGCGTAAAATGGATACCCTGCTGAAGAAAGAATTGCAGGCTGATGCCGATGCCTTTGGGGACGACCGTCGTTCCCCGCTGCGTGAACGTGGCGAAGCCAAAGCCATGAGCGAGCACGATATGGTGCCGTCCGAACCGGTAACAATTGTACTGTCGCAGATGGGCTGGGTTCGCAGCGCCAAAGGGCATGATATCGATGCTCCGGGCCTGAGCTATAAAGCGGGCGACAGCTATCTCGGCTCGGCAAAAGGTAAGAGCAACCAGCCGGTGGCGTTTATCGACTCCACGGGCAGAAGCTACGCATTAGATCCCATCACGCTGCCGTCTGCGCGTGGCCAGGGCGAGCCGTTAACCGGCAAGCTGACGCCGCCGCCGGGTGCGACCGTTGACTATGTGCTGATGGCCGCCGATGAGCAGAAACTGCTGATGGCTTCTGACGCAGGGTACGGCTTCGTTTGCACTTTCAACGATGTTGTTTCACGCAACCGTGCAGGCAAGGCGCTGATATCGCTGCCGGATAACGCACGCGTGCTGCCGCCGCTGGAAATTCATAGCGCGGACGACATGCTGCTGGCTATCACCGCCGCCGGGCGTATGCTGATGTTCCCGGTAAGCGACCTGCCGGAACTGTCGAAAGGCAAGGGCAACAAGATTATCTCTATCCCGTCAGCCGAAGCGGCTAAAGGCGAAGATAAGCTGGCCCATCTGTTTATCCTGCCGCCGCAAAGCACGCTGACGCTTCACGTAGGCAAACGCAAAATTAAGCTGCGCCCTGAAGAATTGCAAAAAATCACCGGCGAACGCGGCAGACGCGGTACGTTGATGCGTGGTTTGCAGCGAATCGACCGGGTAGAAGTGGATTCCCCGGCTCGTGCGGGGGCTGGAGACAGCGAAGAATAATCCGGGGCGCGGCGGTATCTCTGCCGCCGTCCGGTGTGTTTTACGCTAAAGCCGGTATACTTATCAGCGGCTTCGGCTCATGAGGTAGTTATGTTAGCGATTGTTCGTTTTATCATTGTCGTTATTTACTGCATCCTGGTATGCATCTTTGGTTGTATTTACTGTCTGTTCAGCCCGCGTAATCCGCGCCATGTGGCAACTTTCGGTCACCTCTTTGGGCGCCTGGCACCGGTGTTCGGCCTGAAGGTTGAAACCCGCTTACCGGCAGGTGCAGAAAACCATCCAACGGCGATTTACATCGGCAACCATCAGAACAACTACGATATGGTGACGGCGGCAAACATTGTTCAGCCGCCGACGGTGACGGTAGGTAAAAAAAGCCTGCTTTGGGTCCCGTTCTTTGGTCTGCTTTACTGGATAACCGGCAACCTGCTGATTGACAGGGATAACCGTGCGAAAGCCCACGGGACTATCGCTCAGGTTGTTGAGCAGATGCGAAAACGTAAAGTCTCCATCTGGATGTTCCCGGAAGGAACCCGCAGCCGCGGCCGTGGCCTGCTGCCGTTTAAAACCGGGGCATTTCACGCGGCGATAGCCGCCGGGGTACCGATTATTCCGGTGTGCGTTTCCAATACCAGTAATAAAATTAAGCTGAACCGCTGGAACAACGGTTTGGTGATTGTCGAAATGCTGCCGCCTATCGACACCAGCACCTACGGCAAGGATCAGGTGCGCAAGCTCGCTACCGACTGCCGCGAGCTGATGATGGCTAAAATCGATGAATTAAATAAAGAAGTCGCCGCGCGTGAAGCCGACGGCAAGATTGCAAAGAAACAGGCGCACTAAACGCCGCTTTTGGCGGTACGGTTTGTACCGCCTTACGTTATTCAGTTTTACATGGAGCAATTATGTCACTCAGTCGGCGTCAGTTTATTCAGGCATCCGGGGTCGCGCTTTGTGCGGGTTCGGTGCCGCTGAGGGCAAACGCGGCAGGGCAGCAGCAACCGTTACCGGTTCCTCCTCTTCTTGAATCCCGTCGCGGTCAGCCGCTTTTTCTGACGTTACAGCGCGCGCACTGGTCATTTACCGGTGGCGCAAAGGCTCCTGTCTGGGGGCTTAACGGGCGCTATATGGGCCCGACCATCCGCGTCTGGAATGGTGACGACGTGAAGATGATTTACAGCAATCGTCTACAGGAAAACGTTGCCATGACCATTGCTGGTTTACAGGTCCCCGGCCCGCTTATCGGCGGCGCAGCCCGTATGATGTCGCCTAACGTTGACTGGGCACCTGTTCTGCCGATTCGCCAGCGAGCCGCCACATTGTGGTATCACGCCAATACGCCAAACCGCACCGCGAAGCAGGTATATAACGGCCTGGCGGGAATGTGGTTGATTGAGGATGAAGTCAGCAAATCGCTGCCTATTCCTAACCATTACGGCGTGGACGACTTCCCGATTATTATTCAGGACAAACGCCTCGATAACTTTGGTGCGCCGGAATACCAGGAGCCGGGCAGCGGTGGTTTTGTTGGCGATACGCTGCTGGTGAACGGGGCGCAAAGCCCGTACGTTGAGGTTTCTCGCGGCTGGGTGCGCCTGCGTTTGCTTAACGCATCCAACTCGCGCCGCTATCAGTTACAGATGAGCGACGGCCGTTCGATGGCGGTTATCTCAAGCGATCAGGGCTTTTTACCCGCGCCGGTTTCCGTAAAGCAACTGTCGCTTGCGCCGGGTGAACGCCGTGAAATCCTGATAGACATGACGGAAGGCAAAGAGGTTTCGATAACCTGCGGGGAAGCGGCGGGCATTATGGATCGCATTCGCGGCTTCTTCGAGCCTTCGAGTATCCTGATTTCCACCCTGGTTCTGACGCTGCGGCCTACCGGCCTGCTGCCGCTGGTTACCGATACTCTGCCAATGCGCCTGCTGCCTGAAGAGATCCTCGGCGGTAACCCGGCGCGCAGCCGTGAAATCACCCTCGGTGACGATCCTGGCATTAACGGTCAGCTGTGGGATATGAAGCGTATTGATATTCAAACCCAGCAGGGCAGCTGGGAGCGATGGACGGTAAGAGCCGACACGCCGCAGTCTTTCCATATCGAAGGTGTAAGCTTCCTGATCCGCAACGTCAACGGCGCTTCGCCGTTCGGTGAAGATCGCGGCTGGAAGGACACAGTTTGGGTGGACGGCCAGGTTGAGCTGCTGGTTTATTTCGGCCAGCCATCCTGGGAGCATTTCCCGTTCCTCTACTCAAGCCAGACGCTGGAACTTGCGGACAGAGGCTCTATCGGCCAGTTGCTGGTTCAGCCCGCACCGTAGTTTTTACCCTCGCCCTACACCAGGCCTTTTCCTCCTCGCCCTTTGGGGGATAGGGCCGGGGTGAGGGGCAGATAAAATACCGAATATCCCTTCAAAAACTACTGCTATAAGGCGTATAATCGCCGCCCTCTGTTTATTTCTACATCATTTTTTCGGAAAACCTATGAGCGCCCAAAGCCTGATCCAGCCGGATCGCGAACTCTTTTCGTGGCCACAATACTGGGCCGCCTGTTTCGGTCCGGCGCCGTTTTTACCCATGTCCCGCGAGGAGATGGACGAACTCGGCTGGGACAGCTGCGACATCATTCTGGTTACCGGCGATGCCTACGTTGATCATCCCAGCTTCGGAATGGCTATCTGCGGCCGCATGCTGGAGGCGCAGGGGTTCCGGGTCGGTATCATCGCCCAGCCGGACTGGACCTCTAAACACGACTTTACGCGCCTGGGTAAGCCGAACCTGTTCTTTGGCGTAACCGCCGGGAATATGGACTCAATGATTAACCGCTACACGGCGGATCGTAAACTGCGCCATGACGATGCCTACACGCCGGATAACGTAGCGGGTAAACGCCCGGATCGTGCATCTCTGGTCTACACCCAGCGCTGTAAAGAGGCCTGGCGCGATGTGCCGGTGATCCTCGGCGGTATTGAGGCCAGCCTGCGCCGCACCGCGCATTACGATTACTGGTCCGATACCGTGCGGCGTTCGATCCTGGTCGATGCTAAAGCCGATATGCTTATCTTTGGTAACGGGGAACGCCCGCTGGTGGAAGTGGCCCACCGTCTTGCCAACGGCGAAGGGATCGAGGCGATTTGCGACGTGCGCAATACTGCGATCGTGCGTAAAGAGGCGATGCCAGGCTGGTCCGGCGTTGACTCCACGCGGCTCGATACGCCGGGCAAAATCGATCCGATCCCGCATCCTTATGGCGAAGATCTCCCCTGCGCGGAGGGCAACAAACCTCAGGAAAAAAAGGCCGATGAGGCTAAGTCTGTTACCGTACAGCCGCCGCGCCCCAAGCCATGGGAAAAAACCTACGTCCTGCTGCCGTCTTTTGAAAAGGTTAAAGCCGACAAGGTGCTGTATGCCCATGCATCGCGTATTTTGCATCACGAAACCAACCCGGGTTGCGCCCGGGCGCTGATGCAAAAGCACGGCGATCGCTATATCTGGATCAACCCGCCGGCGATCCCGCTTTCCACCGAAGAAATGGATAGCGTATTTGCGCTGCCTTTTCAGCGCGTGCCGCATCCTTCATATGGCAAGGCGCGCATTCCGGCCTACGAGATGATCCGTTTCTCAGTGAATATTATGCGCGGCTGCTTTGGCGGTTGTTCATTCTGTTCGATTACCGAGCATGAAGGCCGCATTATTCAGAGCCGTTCCGAGGACTCGATAATCAGCGAGATCGAAGCGATGCGCGACAGCGTGCCGGGCTTTACCGGCGTGGTTTCCGATCTTGGCGGCCCCACCGCCAATATGTACATGCTGCGCTGCAAGTCGCCGCGCGCCGAGCAAACCTGCCGCCGCCTTTCGTGCGTGTATCCGGAAATTTGCCAACATATGGAAACCAACCATCAGCCGACGATTGACCTCTATCGCCGCGCCCGTGACCTGAAGGGCGTGAAGAAGATCCTGATTGCTTCGGGCGTGCGCTACGACTTAGCCGTTGCCGACCCGCGCTACATCAAAGAGCTGGCTACTCACCACGTTGGCGGCTACCTGAAAATTGCGCCCGAGCATACCGAAGAAGGGCCGCTGTCGAAGATGATGAAGCCCGGAATGGGGAGCTATCACCGCTTCAAAGAGCTGTTTGATACCTATTCGAAACAGGCTGGCAAAGAACAATATCTGATCCCATACTTTATCTCTGCTCACCCGGGTACGCGTGATGAAGATATGGTGAATCTGGCGATATGGCTTAAGCAGCACCGTTTCCGCCTCGATCAGGTGCAGAACTTCTATCCTTCACCGCTGGCTAACTCCACCACCATGTATTACACAGGCAAAAACCCGTTGAGCAAGGTGAGCTACAAAAGTGAGGACATTGTAGTGCCGCGAGGTGACCGCCAGCGCCGCCTGCATAAAGCCCTGCTGCGCTATCACGATCCGGCTAACTGGCCGCTGATCCGCGAGGCGCTGGAAGCGATGGGCAAAAAGCATCTGATTGGCGGCCGCCGCGAGTGTCTGGTACCTGCGCCAACGCTGGATGAAATGCGGGAAGCCCGCAGGTATAACCGCAAGGCTCAGCCTGCACTCACAAAACATACTCCGGTTGCGCACCAGCGCCGCCCGGCAGGGCCAGGGAAACGGAAGCCAATAGCGAAGTAACGATAAGCTTTCATGCCGCTGTCATTTTTTTCTGCGACAAAGAGGGAATGGAATCCTTGCCCGCCAGGCTTGCTGTAAGATGTCTGGCGGCTCTCTTTGTTGAAATGAGAAATGAACATGTCCAATCCGCTTTATGTCTTTGACCTCGACCACACCCTCATTCATGGCGACAGCAGCACGGTCTGGAGCCGTTTTCTCTCCCGCGAAGGGCTGATTAAAGACGCTGATTACCTGGCTAAAGAGCACAAGCTAATGCTGGACTATCAGCGTGGCGAAATGAACATCCATGAATACGTGGGTGTGACGCTCTCGCCGCTGGCGGGGATGACAATTGCCGATGTAGACAGCCTGGTGGCGCGCTGCGTGGAAACGGATATCCTGCCGCTGGTTTACCCTGAGGCAAAACGCCTGATCGAAAAAATGCACGCCCTGGGCCAGCAGATGCTGATTATCTCTGCCTCCGTGAGCCTGCTGGTTAAAGCGATTGCGCCGCGGCTCGGTATTCAGCATGCGATAGGCGTTGATCTGGCGACGGGAAATAATGCCTACACCAGCGTGATCAGCGGCGTGCCGAGCTATCAGGCGGGCAAAATAACCAGGCTGAAGGAGTGGCAGAACGCTCACCCGGAATACGGCGGCGAGCTGACCTTCTATACCGACTCCATTAACGATTTACCGCTGTGCCTGGAAGCCGATCGTGTGCTGATGGTTAACCCTTGCCAGAAGCTGGCGGCGCAGGGCGCTCGCTACGACTGGCAGACCCTGAACTGGTCTCTGTAGGAATGTGGGGCGCATTCCAGCCGCGCCCCGGCATTACGTTTTACTGCGGAGTAAACAGCGGCACGGGCTTGCCGGTAATATAGCGGCGGCGCAGCCAGGCGGAAATAGTGTCCATCGCCATGACCACGCAAACCAGAATCAGGGTGATAAACATCACCACATCCCAGTTCCACAGCCGCATATTCTCGGCATAAACCAGCCCGACGCCGCCCGCCCCAACAAAGCCCAGCACCGCGGCTGAACGCGTGTTGGACTCAATCTGGTACAGACTGAGGGAAAGAAACGCCGGGAACGACTGAGTAAAGATCCCGAAGCGATGTTTCTGAACGCCAGCCGCACCCACGGCGGTTAATCCCCGGCTGGGAGAGCGTTCCACGGCTTCGTGGCCTTCGGCATATAGCCTGCCGAGCAGGCCGGTGTCCTGCACGACAATCGCCAGTACGCCAGCCAGCGGGCCAAGCCCAACGGCGCGCACGAAAATTAGCCCCCAAATCGCCATATCCACACCGCGCAGCACGTCAAACAGGCGTCTCACCAGCAGCGCGACAATCCGTGCAACCGGCCCCTGCATAATATTGCGGGCGGCAAAAAACGACAGCAGCAGCGCCAGCACCGTGGCGGTGAGGGTCCCGGCGAAGACTATCGCCAGCGTAATGGCTATCTGCGAGAAGTAATAGGCAAACGGCCAGTTAATAAAATCATGCCAGACGAACATGCGCAGGAAATAGCGGCCCAGCTGAACCATACCGCTGAGGATCTGGCTGGAATCTATGCCGAAGGTGAAAAAGAACCACACGTAATAGCCGAGCACGGCCAGCGCCAGCAGCCCAATATTACGCAGATAGCGCCCCTGCATGCGGTACAGTTCGCGATGCTGCTCGCGGCTTTTTGCAATATCCGGTTTGATATGAGAAGCACTCATTTTTTCCCCTCCAGAACCCAGCGACGCAGCCGCCCGGACAGCACATCGAGGATTGAAACCACCACGATTATCAGCAGCAGGGTAATGCTCACCTGATCGTAGCGGTCGAGTTTGATATTGGTCATCAGCTCCTGGCCAATGCCGCCCGCGCCGACCAGCCCGAGGATAGTGGAGGAGCGAAAGTTAATCTCAAAACGCATAAAGCTGTAGGAGAGGAAGATAGGTTTGACCTGCGGCCACAGGGCGAAGCGTATGCGCTGAATCGGCGTTGCGCCGCTGGCGACCAGGCCGCGGACTGGCTTGTCGGAGGCGCTTTCAATGGCTTCGTAGAACAACTTGGTCAGGCTGCCGATGGTATGCAGGGCCAGCGCCAGAAAACCGGGTATGGCGCCGATGCCGAAGGCCATCACGAACATCACCGCCCAGGCGAGTTCCGGCATGGTGCGCAGGAACGCAACCGCCGCACGAACGCCAAAGCGTACCGCCGGTGGCGTCCAGGTGTTGCCCGCGGCGAGAAAGGCCAGCACGGCGGCAATACAAGTTGATATCAGCGTCGAAGCCAGCGCCAGCTGGAGCGTTTCCCAGATAAGAGGCAACTGGATAGGCAAACGGTAGCCCCAGTAAGCCAGCGAGCCTTTGGTGTGCACGTCGGCCAGCAGAACCGAAAGGTGCAGCGTCGGCAGAGTTTCGAACATGTAATCGAGGAAGTTCGGCAGAGACTGCCAAATGGTGGTCAGGCTAAACTCAGCGTAATGACCGGCGGTAAGATAAAGCCCTACCAGCAGTAGAGACCAAATCAGCGTGTCGCGTTTCTGGCGCATTCTGACCTGGCGATAGTAACGCTCAAATTCCGTATTCAACATCATCACTTATTATCCGGTTTGTTTCCGGCGACGGGTTGCCCCGCCCTGATAAAAAAGCACCCCGGCAGGTCGCCTGGGTGCGATTTTTATGCGGCTTGCTGTGATTAACGGGCGCTAACCAGCTCGCGCTTCATATCGATAATCTTCTGGAAGTCCGCTACGGAAGCCGGGCCGATGTGCTGGGTGCCGCCCATCGCCTTCACGAAGCAGGCGTGATCTTCTTTATCCAGTTTCTTCACCGCATCAACCACTTTGGCCTTGAAGTCAGCCGGCAGCTTGTTGCTCACCAGGATCGGGCCGTTCGGGATCAGAGGTGAAGTCCAGATAATGCGGATCTGCTTCATCAGGTCCGGGTGATCCATGCGGATCAGGCGGTTAAACGCGCCGGTGGTATAGCCGTCGTTGTAGTCACCCACCATTGAAGCCCAGGTTACCGCGCCTGCGAACTGGCCGTTCAGCACGCCCAGGATGTCCTGCTCGTGGCCGCCTGAGAAGGTGACGCTGGAGAAGAAGTTGTTGTATTTGTTGTCCGGGGTGCCGCCGAGCTTCTGCTTGAATTCGTGGTTAGGGATAAGGTAGCCGGAAGTCGAGTCCGGATCGGCGAAGCCGAAAGATTTGCCTTTCAGATCTTCGATGGTTTTGTACGGGCTATCGGCCTTCACGATAACGACCGAATGGTAGCCGCGAGACTGATCTTTATCGTCAACCGCGATGCCAACGATATCTACCGCTTTTGGGTCGTTCATATAGACCGACGCGTAAGAAGAAGGAGACATGCTCAGCACCAGGTCGACTTTGCCGCCGATCAGGCCCTGAATAACGCCAGAGTAGTCAGAAGAATTACGCAATTTAGTGTCGACATTCAGTTCCTTATCCATGAACTGCTTCACACACTGGTTATCACCAATTTGCTGGGTCGCATTCTGTCCGCCGAGGATCCCGAGGTTCAGTTCGCGCGGCTGGTCGGCAGCCATAGCGTGGCCCGCAATCACAAGGCCAGTAATCACTGCAGATAAACGTAATGCGCCAGTCAGTTGCTTTTTCATTATCATTGCCTGTGTTGTATCAATTGGAGAGAGAATTAATGCACTTGATTGATTTCATCGCCGTACAAAAGATGCAGCACGTCGTCCGTCAGCATCGAAGGATGACCGTCAAACACGATATTTCCTTTTGCAACCCCGATAACGCGGGTGCAGTACTCCTTCACCAGCTCGATGGAATGCAGGTTCACCATCACGCTGATGCCTTGCTCACACACTTCGCGCAGCACTTTCATGATGCGCTGGGTATTTTTCGGGTCGAGAGACGCAACTGGCTCATCGGCCAGTAAGATACTTGGGTTTTGCATCAAGGCGCGGCAAATGGCTACGCGCTGCATCTGGCCGCCGGAAAGATTTTCCGCACGCTGAAGTGCGTGCGGCAGCATGTTCATCCACTCGAGCAGGGAAATCGCACGGGCGCGGTCGGCTTCCGGGAAGACTTTGAACAGCGATTTGAGCGTAGAGGTCTGGCTCAGGCGGCCCAGCAGCACGTTAGTCAGTACATCGAGACGGGGCACCAGGCAGAAGTCCTGGAAAATCATCCCGCATTCGGTACGCCACTGGTTCAGCGCGCGGCCGTTCAGCTTAGACACATCGTGCGGCATCCCGACTTCCGGAAAGCTGAGGATCTCGCCCGACGTGGCAGTATGGGTGCCGTTGAGGATATGTAGCAGGGTTGATTTCCCCGCGCCGGAGCGGCCAACAACGCCAACCAGTTCACCGGCATGCAGGTCGAAATTAATGTCATGCAGCACGGTCTGATGGGCGTTATAGGCTTTACTCAGGCTCTTTACGCTCAAGACCTTACGCCCTGGAGCAGGCGCAAACTGCGGCAAAGAATCGAGGTCAGTATGGGTGACGACAGCAAGCGATCGGTTCATAACCATTCCAAAATGAGTTAGCGAAGCTGGCCCTATTTATCGTGGTGTTGTGTGACTTTTTGATTACGACTAAAAGAACAAATAATGAACGCCGTAAAAATTCACTCAGCAGTCATGCTGTTGCGCTACTTGCCGGGGAGAGTGTGATATGCGAGGGAGGACAGGGCAGAGAGGTGAAAAAGCCACCTGACGCAGTCTGTGCAAAAGGTGGCTTATTTATAGTCTAATC
This sequence comes from Cedecea davisae DSM 4568, assembly GCF_000412335.2. Lineage (GTDB taxonomy): Bacteria > Pseudomonadota > Gammaproteobacteria > Enterobacterales > Enterobacteriaceae > Cedecea > Cedecea davisae. The sequence goes on along the minus strand of NZ_KE161030.1, from coordinate 3,992,977 downwards.
AACTAGATGGATGTTACGTCGAAGGTGTCCGGATCCGGCCCCAGGCGTTTGCCGCTGTCCAGCTTAGCGATTTCAGCAAGCTCTTCTTTGTCCAGACGGAAGTCGAAGACATCGAAGTTTTCGGCAATGCGTGAAGGCGTTACGGATTTCGGGATAACCACAAGGCCGCTATCGAGATGCCAGCGGATAACTACCTGAGCAGGCGTTTTGCCGTACTTATCCGCTAAATCACGAATAATTTTCTGGTCAAATACCCCTTCGCCACCCTGCGCCAGCGGGCTCCAGGATTCGGTCTGGATCTTGTGGGTCGCGTTCCAGGCGTGGAGCTGACGCTGCTGAAGTAGCGGGTGCAGCTCAATCTGGTTGATAACCGGGCTGACGCCGGTTTCGTCGATCAGCCGCTGCAGGTGATTAATATTGAAGTTACACACCCCAATACTTTTCACCAGCCCCTCTTTTTGCAGTTCGATCAGGCTTTTCCAGGCTTCAAGATAATGGTCCTTGCTCGGCACCGGCCAGTGCAGCAGGTAGAGATCAACATAGTCCAGCTGGAGCTTTTTCAGGCTGTCTTCCAGCGCCTGACGAGGACGCTGCTGGTCGCTATTCCACAGCTTGGTGGTGATAAACAGCTCTTCACGCGCCAGCCCCGCGCCTTTAAGCGCAGCGCCAACGCCGTCTTCGTTTTTATAAGCGGCGGCGGTATCAATGGAACGGTAACCGACCTCGAGCGCGGCCTCGATAGCAGTCTTTACCTGGTCGTTACTCGCCTGCCAGACGCCCAGCCCAAGCTGCGGCATCACGTTCCCATCCTGGAGCTTAATCAGGGTTGGATGAGTCATATGTACCTCCTTAATGGTGCGAAAAACACCGGGCAAGCCCGGTGTAACATTTGCATTAAGTCTAGTAGAAACTCCGGCAACGAAAGACGGAACCTCGATTCTCTTAGCGTGCCGCTTCGTAAATACGGCGGCTAACGTCGAGAGTGATGTCCTGGCGTTCGCCGAGTTTGGTCATGCCTTTTTCTTCAAGTTTTACCAGCAGAGCAGGGATGGAGCTGCCGTCCAGACCGTAAGCGGACAGGCGGGTAGCGGTGCCCATTTTCTCGAAGAAATTGCGGGTTGCTTCAATCGCGGCATCAATACGTTCTTCTTCGCTGCCGGAAGTGATATTCCAGACGCGCTCTGCGTATTGCAGTAGTTTGGCGTGCTTCTCAGCGCGCTTCTCGTTCATCAGCGAAGGCAGCACCACCGCCAGCGTTTGAGCGTGATCCAGGCCGTGCATTGCGGTCAGTTCGTGGCCCAGCATGTGGGTCGCCCAGTCCTGCGGCACGCCTGCGCCAATCAGGCCGTTAAGGGCCATTGTTGCCGCCCACATGACGTTGGCACGTACGTCGTAGTTTTCCGGATCTTTCAGCGCTTTCGGGCCATCTTCGATAAGCGTCAGCAGAATGCCTTCAGCGAAACGGTCCTGAACCTTGGCGTTAACCGGGTAGGTCAGATACTGCTCGATGGTGTGAACAAAGGCATCGACCACGCCATTAGCAACCTGCTTAGGCGGCAGAGTGTAGGTGTAAATCGGGTCAAGTACCGCGAATACAGGCTGCACGAAATCAGACATAAACGCCTGTTTGTCGCCGGTTGAGCGGCGGGAGACCACTGCACCTTTGTTAGACTCGGAGCCAGTTGCCGGCAGGGTCAGTACGGAGCCCATCGGGATAGCGCTTTTAACATCGTCACCGCGGGTCAGCAGAATGTTCCACGGGTCGATATCCTGAGGATAGTTAGCCGCCGCCGCGATGAATTTGGTGCCGTCCAGAACGGAACCGCCGCCTACGGCCAGCAGGAAAGTAATTTTTTCTTTACGGGCGATTTCGACCGCTTTCATCAGGGTTTCATAAGACGGGTTAGGCTCGATGCCGCCGAACTCCAGTACGTCGAGGCCTTTGAGGGCTTCATAAACCTGGTCCAGCACGCCGGTTTTTTTAACGCTGCCGCCGCCGTAAGTAATCAGTACGCGCGCCCCGGCAGGGATCTGGTCGCGCAGCTCTGCGAGGGAGCCTTTGCCAAACAGGATGCGGGTAGGGGTATGAAGATTAAAATTATTCATGAGGTGTTTCCCGTTGGTTAGATGAGTGACATTGCTAAATCTGATGGCAGCCATTGTGGTCTTCAGGAGAGTCTCTCTCAATGCATATTCCTGCCTTTGTCTTGCCTATTTCTCCATATGGCTGGAGAAACGGCGAAATTCATCGCACACTGTATCCCGGATGAAAAGCGCCGTGGAGAGCCTGAACATGAACCGCAAAGCCGTCTGCTTACAACTGACAGAAAAAATTAATGAGCTGATTTTAAAAGAAAAGAGTGAAAACTTTTTTGATGGCGTACGCCTGATGTATGGCAGTAAGCCCATGGTGCGCACTCCGGTAATGTACGACCCGGGCATTGTTTTTCTCTTTTCTGGTCATAAAACGGGTTATCTCAATGACCGCGTTTTCCGCTACGACGCTAACGAATATCTGCTGCTGACGGTGCCTTTACCCTTTGAATGCGAAACTTTTGCCACGCCGGAAGTGCCGCTGGCGGGAATGCGTATAAAGGTTGATATCCAGCAGCTCCAGGATTTGCTGATGGATATTGGCGAAGACGATTTGTTTCATCCTCAGTCCTGTTCGGACGGGATCAACTCCGCCGTGCTTTCGGAAGAGATTCTCTGTGCCGCCGAGCGACTGCTGGACGTTCTTGAACGACCGCTTGATACGCGAGTTCTGGGTAAACAGATTATCCGCGAAATTCTTTACCATGTTTTGACAGGGCCAAGCGGCGGTGCGCTTCTGGCTCTGGTAAGCCGCCAGACGCACTTTAGCCTGATAAGCCGCGTGCTGCGCCGCATTGAAAACCAGTACACCGAGAACCTGTCGGTGGACCAGCTTGCCGCGGAGGCGAACATGAGCGTCTCGGCGTTTCACCATAATTTTAAGTCCGTCACCAGCACCTCGCCGCTGCAATACCTGAAGAGCTACCGGCTGCATAAGGCCCGGATGCTGATGCTGCATGACGGCATGAAAGCAAGCGCGGCGGCTATTCGAGTGGGCTACGAGAGTGCTTCTCAGTTTAGTCGGGAATTTAAGCGCTATTTTGGCGTCACGCCGGGAGAGGATATGGCGCGGATGCGGGTGAGTTAAGAATGAGAGGCGGAGCGAATAAGAGGGCCTTATTCGCTCTGGTTAACCGGGTTATGCGGCGCTAACTTTTTTTTTCAGCACCACAAACAGGGTGCCGACGAGGCCGAAAATCAGCAGGGCGACCGGCAGGATCATCAGGAAGGTCATGACCTGGTCTTCATGGCGCTTCACGAACGGGATCATGCTCAGGGCGTAGCCCAGGCTAATCACCACGCCCACCCACAGCAGGCCGCTCAGCCAGTTGAAGAACTGGAAACGACGGTTGCTGAGGCCGGAAATGCCCGCCATGGTTGGCAGCAGGGTGCGTACAAATGCCAGGAAGCGGCCAACCAGCAATGCCAGCAGGCCGTGGCGGTCAAACATTTGTGTCGCGCGCTGGTGGTATTGCGTCGGGAGCTGGTGCAGCCAGCCTTTTACGGTTCGGGTATTGCCGAGCCAGCGGCCCTGCAAGTAGCTCAGCCAGCAGCCCAGGCTTGCGGCAACGGTCAGAATAACCAGCGTCGGAACAAATCCCATTACCCCTTTCGCTATCAGCGCACCCGCGAGCAGCAACAGGCTATCTCCCGGTAAAAACGAGGCGGGAAGCAGTCCATTTTCCAGAAACAGCGTTGCGAACATAACGCAATAAACAACACCAATAACGTGGGGGTCGGCCAGCGCGGCAAAATCGTGATGCCAGAGCGCCTCGACAATATTTTGTATAACAGCCATGGGTATTCCTGTGGAACCGCTTATTGAGCTTGCCTGAGTATTGCACCCGCAACTTAGGCTCACCTTAATTTCTACACATTGTACCGCTAAAATGCCTGCGACACCTTGATCCCAGGCTCAACAAAACGCCGATGATGGCAAAAAAATGCTCCACGTTGGCCGCAGGGCGGAAAAATCAGGCTATACGCTGGAAACCTGCCGCCAGATCGGCAATCAAGTCGTCCACGTTTTCCAGCCCAATATGGAGGCGAACCAGGGTGCCGCTGAAGTCTACTCCGCCTGCGGGGCGGATCTCCGCCAGCTCATCGGGCTGATTAGCGAGAATAAGCGATTCATAGCCGCCCCAGGAATAGGCCATGCTGAAATAGTCGAAGTGGTTGAGATACTGTTCATACTCAGCGTCGCTCAGCCGTTTTTTCAGCACAAACGAAAACAGGCCGCTGCTGCCCGTAAAGTCTCGTTTCCAGTATTCATGTCCTTTACTGCCCGGCAGCGCCGGGTGGTTCACTCTTTCTACCTGAGGATGCTGCGCCAGCCATTCGGCGACTTTCAGGCTGCCTTCATGGTGCTGGCGCAGGCGAACGCCCAACGTGCGTATTCCCCGGCTGGTCATATAGGCGGTATCTGCATCCACCATTTGCCCCATCAGATAGGCGTTTTCGCGAAGCTGGTCCCAACATCGGGCGTTTGACACGGCGGTGCCGACCATCGCATCGGAGTGGCCGATTAAATATTTCGTGCCCGCCTGAATAGAGATATCGATACCAAAGTCGAGGGCTTTGAACAGCACGCCTGCGGCCCAGGTGTTGTCGATCATAATAATGGCTTCGGGCGCAACACGCCTGACGGCCTGGACAATCGCCGGGATATCGTAGACTTCCATGGTGATAGAGCCGGGGGACTCAAGAAACACGATTTTGGTGTTGGGCTGAACGAGGCTCGCAATAGCCGGGCCAATTTCCGGATCAAACCAGGTGGTTGAGACGCCGAGCTTAGAGAGGATTTTGCTACAGAAATCCTGGGTGGGTTCATACGCCGTGCCGGTGACCAGAATGTGATCGCCCTGTTCAACAAAGGCCAGAATGGTGTTGGCGACGGCGGCGGCTCCGCACGGGAACAGCGCGCATCCGGCACCTCCCTCAAGTTCGCACATCGCTTCCTGTAGAGAAAAATGGGTCAACGTACCCCGGCGGCCATAAAACAGCTCGCCTTTTGCGCGGTTGGCGGTGGCCTGTTTTTTGGCCTCAACGCTCTCAAAGACCAGAGAAGAAGCGCGCTGAATAACGCTGTTAACCGAACCCTGGGTAAATTTCTTGCTGCGCCCGGCGTTCACCAGCGCCGTTTCGATGTGCTTTTCCGCCATTTTTTATGCCCCGTTTAACCATCTGGATGTCTGGACGTAAATTAACACAGAATGGGCAAAGGGCATCATGGCGTTTTTTCAGGTTGGCTAAAAAAGTCATCATTTCGCCAACCGGCCGCTTTTCCTGCGTAAGCTCAAGGAATGACTCAACAAATTCGGGCACTCTGCAAATACTAATGAGAACGACTATCAATTCGATAGTTTTTTGATATATTAGTCTCAGTTTTGACATTTATTTCTCGCTGGAGCGTAAGACGTGACGAGTAACCTGATGCAGACGGATCTGTCCGTTTGGGGCATGTATAACCATGCTGACATCGTAGTTAAGATAGTGATGATTGGCCTGATTCTGGCCTCCGTTGTCACCTGGGCAATCTTCTTTAGCAAAAGCGTGGAGCTGATTACCCAAAAACGTCGCCTCAAGCGCGAACAACAGCAGCTGGCTAACGTCCGCTCTCTTAACGAAGCGAGCAGCACGGCAGAAGCTTTCGACAGCAAAAGCCTCAGCACTCTGTTAATCAATGAAGCGCAGAATGAGCTGGAACTCTCCGCCGGCGTTGAAGATAACGAAGGCATTAAAGATCGTACCGGCTTCCGTCTTGAACGCCGCGTTGCGGCCGTCGGGCGCCATATGGGGCGCGGGAACGGCTTCCTGGCGACCATCGGTGCGATTTCCCCGTTTGTCGGCCTGTTCGGCACCGTTTGGGGCATCATGAACAGCTTTATCGGTATTGCCCAGTCACAAACTACCAACCTGGCTGTTGTTGCGCCGGGGATCGCAGAAGCGCTTCTGGCAACGGCGGTTGGCCTGGTAGCAGCTATTCCGGCGGTTGTTATCTATAACATCTTCGCCCGTATGATAGGCAGCTACAAAGCTACGCTAAGCGACGTTGCGGCGCAGGTTCTGCTGCTGCAAAGCCGTGACCTCGATCTGGACGGCAACGCACAGCCTCGTCCGGTGCGTAACGCCCAGCAACTGCGTGTAGGTTAATGCCCCATGGCAATGCGTCTAAACGAAAATCTCGACGACAATGGTGAAATGCACGAAATTAACGTCACGCCGTTTATCGACGTAATGTTAGTTCTGCTGATCATCTTTATGGTGGCAGCGCCGCTGGCAACGGTGGACGTGAAGGTTAACCTTCCGGCTTCAAGCAGCCAGCCGCAGCCGCGCCCGGAAAAACCGGTTTACCTGTCGGTTAAGGCAGACCATTCGATGTTTATCGGTAACGATCAGGTAAGCAAAGAGTCGATGGTTAACGCGCTGATAGCCGCAACGGAAGGCAAGAAAGACACCACTATTTTCTTCCGTGCGGATAAAACCGTGGACTACGAAACGCTGATGGACGTAATGGATACGCTGCACCAGGCGGGGTATCTGAAGATTGGTCTGGTAGGCCAGGAAGTCACGAAGGCGAAGTAAGAGTAGCGTCCCTCTCCCTGCCGGGGAGAGGGTTTTAATCTACAGCGTCGAGCTTTTCCACGTCTTCTCAGCTAAACCCCGGGTAATAGAAAGCGTCTCGGTTTCCTGCTCTTTCAGGCGCTGGTAATGGCCCTCCAGCCGCTTCAGGATCTGCGCTTTAAGCTTGGGTTGGCCGCTAAGAATCTCTTCCAGCACCGCGCCGTACACCTCTTCTTTAACCCGCCACGGGTAAATCTCACGACGGTTCATCCATTTAAGGTCAACCAGCGCCGAAGTAATATCCGTTACCTTTTGTGTATTACGGGTAATATTTTCATTCTTAAGGCGTACCAGTATTGCCATATTTTTACTTAACGTAAATTCATGGTCTTTATTCTCGTCGGCGTTGATTAATACCGGCGGATTTTTATCAGGTTGTGCCATGACATTAATCCTCAATGGAATAGCATAACGGCCAGGGTTTTTCCTGGGTCATTTGATTAACCCAAATTTCCTGTTGCTTACCGTTAACCAGCGCTGTTTTATCTTCAATGAGCATCTGTAAATCGGCGGCGCTAATAAGCTCTTTTTCTACCAGTTCTTCCATCAGGGCGTGCAGCGCCTCAATCCTTACCGCACAGAGTAAGCGTTCTTTTATATGGCGATCGGTTTCTTCAAGCAGGCGGTTCTTAGCCTGCCCGGCGTAATGGCTGCCGCTAAGGATGGTTTTTTCCAGCGTTAAAATCTTATCCTGAACGACTTGCGGCGTGTTACTATTTTCTGATTCTGCAGGGAGCGTTGACGGTGCAACGACAGGATAGCGCCGTGGTAAGAAGTGTTCAGGCAGCATCGCATGCGATCCTTTGATATCGGGTTCAATATTCAGGTTCAGAGATGCGCGGTATGATGCCTCAAATCTAAAATAAAAAAAACAGGAGTTTCTTATGCACAGCATATTTTATTCTATTGTCACAATTTTGATTTTGTTATGCGCGGTGCTGGTAATGCGCAAGGAATTTAGTTCGCCTGATAATAAAAAGAAAAATGGCTCCGGGAAAATAGAGCCGGTGTCCAGTAGCGAAGAGCGTGAGGATTATTTTGGCATGTTGATGTCAAAAATTACCCCCAACTATTACTGGCGTATTAATAGTGAGTATATAGATTTCACGCATGCCACTATTAAAAAGATGCGCATCGAAGAACTGACTTCACAGCCAATTTTATTTAGTGCTCAACGCCGCTGCAGCGATTTAAACTCGGCGGTGTACAAATATTATGACAATATCAAAAAGCGCTGCGCCGAAGGCGAAGAGGTGCCGCTGACGGATATCGAAGTGCTTAACCTGCGTCAGTGCTTTAATGAGTTCAGCCGCGAAGCTTACCCTGAGCTGGTAGCGCTGGTTTGGCCGCAGTATCAGCGCCCGGAGATAGACCTCGCGAGCATTTAAGGCTTTGGCACGGCAAGGTGGGGCGGACACAACGTTAGCCTCACTATTGTTAACCTGAATTCGCTATACTGGCGCTCTTTTTGGATTTCCAGACAGGACATTATGGAACGTTTTATTGAGAATGCGATGTACGCCTCGCGCTGGCTGTTGGCCCCGGTTTACTTCGGTTTGTCGCTGGCGCTGCTTGCCCTGACGATTAAGTTTTTCCAGGAGATTATTCACGTTATCCCGAATATCTTCTCGATTGCGGAAGCCGATTTAATTCTGACGCTGCTCTCGCTGGTGGATATGGCGCTGGTCGGCGGCCTGCTGGTGATGGTGATGTTCTCGGGCTATGAGAATTTTGTCTCCACGCTGGATATCTCGGAAGGGAAAGAGAAGCTTAACTGGCTGGGGAAAATGGACTCCGGCTCGCTGAAGAATAAAGTGGCGGCGTCGATTGTTGCTATCTCTTCCATCCATTTGCTGCGCATTTTTATGGACGCCAAAAACGTGCCGGACAATAAGCTGATGTGGTACGTGATTATCCACCTGACGTTTGTGCTGTCGGCATTTGTCATGGGCTATCTCGACAAGCTTTCCCGCAGCGCCAAATACTAGTTTTAATGCCCCTGCGATTACCTGGCAGGGGCCATCCACTCTCCAGAGCTCCACGCCAGCATCGCGCCATAGCATCCAGCAGGCCGCTTTGGCCACAGGATTGTGGCGACGTTCGGCAATCTGAAAATCAGGCTTCCGGCGAAAGCGAGCCCTGTGAAGCGCCCTGGTAATAGGCCAGCGCCACCATCAGCGACTGCACCAGGCAAAGGGTTGCGGACTGGGAGCGGAAGGCGTCCACCTGGGCTTCCTTTACCACAAAGCACAGGTCGCTAAAGGTGGCGAACGGGCTTATCTGGCTGTCGGTAATCACTATCTGGCTCGCGCCAGCCCTGGCGGCAATTTCGCTGACCATCAGCGTCTCTTCGGCATACGGTGAGAAGCTAATCGACACGACAATGTCTTTTGCCTTCACGCGGTTGACCTGTTCACGCAGCATGCCGCCCAGTCCGTCGAGCAGTACCGCACGGCATTCAAGGTGGCTAAGGGCATAAGTCAGGTAGGCCGCCACGCTGAACGAGCGGCGCAGGCCGACAACGTAAATGGTGTCGGCTCCGGCTAACAGTTCAACCGCACGCTGTAACATTTCTGGCTCGGTTCGGGCGGCCAACTGCTGTAGCGCCTGAGCGTTCGAGCGGGCGAATTCCTGCAAAATATCCAGCGGCGTCTCCGGCACCGTTTCACTCCCCAGTTCACGAAACAGGCGTGCCCGGTCGGTGTAGCTTGCCGTCTCTTCCACCAGGTTCATGCGAAACAGCTGTTTCATTTCATTGAAGCCGCTGAAATCAAAGGCATTGGCAAAACGGATAAGCGTAGAAGGCGGTACTTCAGCCCTTTCTGCAATGGTCGCCACGGTATCGAAAGCCACGCTGTTGGTATTATCCAGCACGTAGCGGGAAACCTGCTGAAGCCTTTTACTCAGGCTTTCATAGCGGTCGCGGATCTGCTGCTGAAGCTCGCTCAGGGTATTCGCCGTGGTCAATTTGCCTTCCTCAAAAATGTTTATTGAAACGTATTTAAGCGCAGTCACGCGCAAAATGAAACAGATGCACCGGCGGCTGTCGGGCCTGAAAATCTTCCGTTCACCACGTCTGTGTATATCGGCAGCGAGTTAACATAAAAACGGAGTGTTGATCACAATAATCAATATTTGTTTTATTTCAACTTAAAATGGAATATTTGTTTCATATACAGTGTTCAGGTGATCAACATAACAGCGAGAGGGTAGAGATGGAGACGGTAGCGAATTTTATTCACGGTGAAAGCGTTACGGGCGAAGGCCAGCGCGTTCAGGCGATCTTCAACCCGGCGACCGGCGCGCAGATTCGTCAGGTGGCGATGAGCACCGCCAGGCAGACGGAGCAGGCTATTGCCGCTGCCCAGCAGGCGTTCCCCGGCTGGGCGAGACAGTCTCCACTGAAGCGCGCTCGCGTCATGTTTCGCTTTAAAAGCCTGCTTGAGCAACATATGGACAGCCTGGCGCGACTCATCAGCGAAGAGCACGGCAAAGTTTATTCAGACGCGGTGGGCGAGCTAACGCGCGGCCTTGAAGTGGTCGAATTTGCCTGCGGCATTCCCCATCTGCAAAAAGGCGAGCACTCGGCAAACGTAGGCACCGGCGTTGACAGCAACTCCCTGATGCAGCCGCTCGGCGTGTGCGCCGGGATAACCCCGTTTAACTTCCCTGCGATGGTGCCGATGTGGATGTTCCCGATTGCGCTGGCAACCGGAAACACCTTCGTGCTCAAGCCTTCAGAAAAAGATCCTTCGCTGGCGGTGCGGCTGGCGCAGTTGCTGAAAGAGGCCGGGCTACCGGACGGCGTGTTTAACGTTGTGCAGGGCGATAAAGAAGCGGTAGACGTACTGTTAACCGACCCGAGAGTGCAGGCGGTCAGCTTTGTTGGCTCAACGCCCATTGCGGAATATATCTACCAGACAGCCTCGGCGCACGGTAAGCGCTGTCAGGCGCTGGGCGGGGCCAAAAATCACTGTATTTTAATGCCGGATGCGGACATGGATATGGCTACCAGCGCGATTATGGGGGCGGCCTATGGCGCCGCCGGTGAACGCTGCATGGCGCTCTCCGTAGTGGTAGCCGTCGGGGATGAAACCGCAGATGAGCTTTGCTCGCGCCTCGAGCAACAGATTGCCACTCTGCGGGTCGGACCGGGCCTGGGGCAGGAGCCTGAAAACGAAATGGGGCCGCTGATTTCCGCACCGCACCGCGCTAAAGTTCTCGGCTACATTGATAGCGGTGAGGAGCAGGGGGCAACGCTGCGCGTTGACGGCCGCGGCCTGAAGCTGGCGGGTAACGAAGGCGGTTACTTCGTTGGTCCTACGCTTTTCGATAACGTCACGCCTGAAATGACCATCTATAAAGAAGAGATCTTTGGCCCGGTGCTTTGCGTGGTGCGGGCGAAAGATTATCACAGCGCGCTGGGGCTGATTAACAAACACGAATACGGCAACGGTACGGCGATTTTCACCCGCGATGGCGGCACCGCAAGGCGTTTCTGCGAAGAAGTTCAGGCCGGTATGGTGGGCGTTAATGTGCCGATCCCGGTACCGATGGCGTTCCACAGTTTTGGCGGCTGGAAGCGCTCAATCTTCGGGCCTCTGAACGTTCACGGCAGTGACGGCGTGCGCTTCTATACGCGTATGAAAACCATCACCGCTCGCTGGCCGGAAAGCAGCCAGCAGCAGGGTTCCGCATTCTCGATGCCAACGCTTGGCTGACAGGAGGAAAGATGACAACACAACGCATGACCATGGCGCAGGCGCTGGTCAGGTTCTTAAACCAGCAATACGTTGAAATCGATGGCGAAGAGCAGCCCTTTATCGAAGGCGTGTTGACCATTTTCGGGCACGGCAACGTGCTCGGTATTGGCCAGGCGCTTGAGGAAGAGCCCGGCCACCTCAGGGTGCATCAGGGCTGCAATGAGCAGGGCATGGCCCACATTGCTACCGGATTTGCCAAACAGCACCGGCGCCAGCGTATTTATGCCGTGACTTCGTCCGTAGGGCCCGGGGCGGCAAATATGGTCACCGCGGCGGCAACGGCAACAGCGAACCGCATTCCGCTGTTGCTGTTGCCGGGGGATATTTACTCCAGCCGCCAGCCGGACCCGGTACTGCAACAAATTGAGCAGTATCATGATCTTAGCATCAGCACTAACGACTGCTTCCGGCCCGTTTCACGCTACTGGGACCGTATTAACCGCCCGGAGCAACTGATGAGCGCGATGTTAAGCGCTATGCGAGTGCTTACTAACCCCGCTGATACCGGCGCGGTTACAATTTGCCTCCCGCAGGATGTTCAGGGTGAAGCGTGGGATTATCCGCAGAGCTTCTTTGAAAGACGTATTCACCATATTGAGCGACGCCCGCCGGATGAATACCGCCTGCATATCGCGCTGGAGCTAATAGCCAGCAAGCGCAGGCCGCTGGTGATTTGCGGCGGGGGGGTTCGCTACTCCGGCGCGCATCGGGCGTTTCAGGAATTTGTTGAAAGCGCAGGATTCCCTTTTGCCGAAACCCAGGCGGGTAAAGGCGCAATTGTAAGTGAACACTTACTTAACCTTGGCGGCCTTGGCGTAACCGGCGGGCTTGCCGCTAACCGGCTGGCTCCCGAGGCGGATTTAATCATCGGAGTGGGGACAAGGCTGACCGATTTCACCACCGGTTCAAAGTCGCTATTTGCCCCGGATGCGGAATTTCTGCTGCTCAACGTCGTCGAGTTTGATGCGCTGAAGCTGGACGCCACGCCTCTGCTGGCCGATGCTCGTGTCGGGCTTGAACGCTTAACGGCGGGCCTGCGTGAAGCGGGCTACCGCTCGGCCTGGCGGGGTGAAGTTGAGAAGGCGAAAGCAGAATGGAACGATGAGTGCCAGCGGCTATGGTCGCGCAGCTGGCGGCCCGGCGAAGCCCCCGAAGTGGCCGGGCATCTCGATGCTGAGTTGCAGGAATACAGTGAAGCTCTGGGGACTTCATTAACGCAGACCCGCGTACTTGGGTTAATCAATCAGCATATTGAAGACGATGCTATCGTGGTGGGCGCCGCAGGCTCACTTCCCGGTGACCTTCAGCGGCTCTGGCAGGTAAAAACGCCGGACAGCTATCATCTGGAATATGGTTATTCCTGCATGGGTTATGAGGTCGCCGCTGCCGTTGGCGCAAGGCTTGCCAGGCCGGAGCAGCCGGTTTATGCGATGGTGGGCGATGGATCTTATCTGATGCTGCATTCCGAGCTGCAAACGGCGGTGCAGGAGGGGATTAAAATTACCATTCTGCTGTTTGATAACGCCGGTTTCGGCTGCATCAACAACCTGCAAATGGGGCATGGAATGGGTAGTTTTGGCACCGAAAATCGCCATCGCTGTGCGAAAAGCGGGAGGCTTGACGGCCCGCTGGTGAGAGTGAACTTTGCCCAAAATGCCGAAAGCTACGGCTGCAAAGCCTGGCGAGTCAACGACGAGTTTGAACTGTTGGCCGCCCTGGAAGCCTCCCGGCACCACCCTGGCCCGACGCTGTTGGACATCAAAGTGCTGCCAAAAACCATGACTCATGATTACGAAGCCTGGTGGCGTACCGGCGATGCGCAAATAGCGCGTTCTGATTCGATAACTGAGGCGTCAGGCCAGACCCTGGAGCAGCTGAAACACGCCCGGCAGTATTAATCCCCCCCATTCCGCCAGAAATCCTGGCGGAATATTTATTTCATTAACCCTTCCTCTATAAGGGACTTCCCCTGGCGTATGCGCTCTCACTCGCAGACCCCCACCCTGGCGCTGTTCTTATTCGCAAAATGTTGTGATTTTGATAGCAAAACACAGCCGATAAATAACCAAAATGTTAACCTCTGCGCAAAAATGAAACTTTCACTCTGCATTGAAATGAAATAAATGTTTTATTTAGGGCGTCGTTATCCAGCTGCAAACGGAGCCGGGGGACCCGGCGCATAACCCAACAGCTATGCCAATATCGGGAGTTGCTATGTTTAACATTGCTTTACTCGGAGCGGGCCGCATCGGCCAGATCCATGCCGCGAATATTGCTGCCCACACGCATTCCACCCTCTGGTCGGTTGTCGATCCTAATGAAGAAAACGCCTCACGTATTGCCAGCAAGTATCAGGCTCGTCGGCAAAGCGTGGATGAGGCCATGGCCGACCCGGAAGTCCATGCGGTGCTGATTGCTTCAGCCACCGATACCCACGCAGACCTGATTGAACTGGCGGCAAAAAACGGCAAAGCCATTTTCTGTGAGAAACCCGTTCACCTTGATCTCGCCCGCGTGCGCGACTGCCTGAAAGTGGTGAAGGAGCATAACGTTCCTTTGTTCATCGGCTTTAACCGCCGCTTTGATCCGCAGTTCCGCAAGGTCAAAAACGAAGTTATTCAGGGGCGCATCGGCAAGCCGGAATCGCTGCTGATTATTTCGCGCGATCCTTCTCCGCCGCCCGCTGAATATGTTCGTGTTTCCGGCGGCATGTTCCGGGATATGACTATCCACGACTTTGATATGGCGCGCTTCATCATGGGTGAAGAGCCTGTGTCTATCTACGCCCAGGGCAGTAACCTGGTGGACCCTGCTATCGGCGCGGCTGGCGATATCGACACCGCTTTTATCGTTCTGAAATACACTTCCGGCGCGCTGGCCACCATCGTTAACAGTCGCCGCTCGGCCTATGGCTACGATCAGCGTCTTGAGCTGCATGGCGCGAACGGCCTGCTCACGGCGGGGAATATCCTGGAAAACCAGGTGCAGCATTTTAGCGCCAGCGGCTGCAACAGCGCGCTGCCGGAACACTTCTTCCTCCAGCGCTACAAAGATGCCTACGCCGCCGAGTGGCAGCATTTTGTTGCGGTACTGCGCGGTGAGGCCAAACCCGAGTGCAGCGGCGATGACGGTGAACGTGCCCTGTACCTGGCCGATAAGGCGCTGGAGTCTCTGCGTAACCAGCGCGAAGTTGCTTTGTAAGCTCCGAAGACCCTACACACATAAGAGAGAGAATAATGAAAAAGCTCATCCTCGCCGCCCTCATCGCCCTGACCACCACTTCGGCATTGGCCGAAAACGAACAGATTGTTTTTAGTACCCCGAACCTGGCAATGCCGTTTGAGGTTCATATGCAGCGTACTGCGGTCAAAGCCGCCCAGGATATAGGCGTGAAATTGCAGGTGCTGGACAGCCAGGGCAGCTCGCCGAAGCAGGTGGCTGACCTGGAAAACGCCATTACCCGCGGCGCACAGGGATTTATTGTTTCGCCTAACGACGTTAATGCGGTGTCCAGCGCGGTAGGAGAAATCCAGGACGCTAAGCTGCCGGTAGTCACGCTAGACCGCTCGGTTGTCAGCGATAAAAAAGTTCCGCACTTCGGGGCGAACAACTACAAAGGCGGCCAGGCTGTGGCGGACTTTGTGAAATCCAAATTCCCCAACGGAGCGGAGATTATCCTGCTTACCGGCCAGCCTGGCTCCTCTTCCAACATCGAACGTACTAAAGGGATACGCGACGGCCTGAAAGCGGGCGGTGATAAATACAAGATAGTTGCCGATCAAACGGGTAACTGGATGCGTTCCGAAGGGATGCGCATTGTTGAAAGCGTGCTGCCTTCTCTGCCGAAAAAACCTCAGGTGATCCTCTCGGCTAACGACGATATGGCGCTGGGGGCTATCGAAGCGCTGAAGGGGCAGGGAATGAAGCCGGGCGAAGTCATGGTTACCGGCTTTGACGCCGTACCGGAAGCGCTGGCGCGAGTGCGTGATGGCTGGCTGGCGGCAACGGCCGATCAGCGCCCGGGTTTTGCGGTGAAAACGGCGATGAGCCAGCTGGTGGCCAATATCCGCGAGAAAAAGGAGATCACCGGGGCGGACTACGCGCCGACCATGATCACCAAAGATAACCTCGATCAAGCAGAGCGTATCGGCGAAGCCGGTCAATAAGCCTGACCGCGCCCGCCGTCCGGCGGGCGCTACAGAGGAGCAGTCTGATGTCGCAACCCTTATTAAAAGTGACCGACCTGGCAAAAAGTTTCTCCGGCGTGTGGGCGTTGACCAGCGCCCAGCTCACCGTTGGGCAAGGCGAAATTCATGCCCTGCTCGGGGAGAACGGCGCGGGAAAATCCACGCTGCTAAAAGCGCTGGCCGGAGCGCAGCCGCAAACTCGCGGTGAAATCTGGTTTAACGGGGAAGCGCTTGCTCTGGAGGATTCGCCGGTAGAGCGCCAGAACAAGGGCATTATTACCATTTACCAGGAGTTTAACCTGCTGCCCAACATGACGGTGGCGGAAAACATGTTCCTTGGCCGGGAACCGCGCCGCCGCAACCTCATTGTTGATAGCAAAGCGGTAAACCAGGAAGCGCAGGTCATTCTGGACTATTTGCAGCTCAACGTTGCGCCCACTACCGCCGTTGCCCGTCTTAGCGTGGCGCAGCAGCAGATGGTGGAGATTGCCCGGGCGCTGACGCTTAACGCCAAACTCATCATTATGGATGAGCCTTCTGCCGCACTTAGCGACAGTGAAGTTGAAAGCCTGCACCGCGTGGTTCGTGAACTCAAAGGGCGCGGGGTCAGCATTATCTACGTGACCCACCGCCTGCATGAAGTGTTCCAGCTGTGCGACCGCTTTACGGTGTTTCAGGATGGGCGCTTCACCGGCAGCGGCGAGGTTGCCGGAACCAACGTCGAGCAGATCATTCGCCTGATGGTTGGCCGCGACGTGGTGTTTAACCGCCGTGATTCCAGCCTTACCCACCATGAAGATAAGCCCGTCCGCCTGTCCGTGAAGGGGTTAAGCCGGGAGAAGCCGCCGCTCGACCCGCACGGCATCGCGCTGAAAGATATCAGCTTCCGTGTTCACGCCGGGGAAGTGCTTGGCATTGCGGGCCTGGTGGGGGCGGGAAGAACGGAAGTGGCTCGCTGCCTGTTTGGGGCGGACAAATTTACCACCGGCAGCTTTGAGCTGGACGGCAAGCCCTACCAGCCGCAAAACCCAATGCATGCCTTAGACCAGGGCATCGCTCTGGTACCGGAAGATCGAAAAAAGGAGGGCGCGGTGCTGGGGCTGTCTATCCGCGACAACCTGACGCTTTCCAGCCTGTCATCGCTGCTGACGTGGCGCTATTTCGTTAGCCCGCGCAAAGAAGATGCGCTGATTGAGGCTTACCGCCAGGCGCTGCAAATCAAGATGGTTAACGCCGAACAGGAAGTGCGAAAGCTCTCGGGCGGCAACCAGCAAAAGGTCATTCTGGCGCGCTGCATGGCGCTTAACCCCAGGGTGCTTATTGTCGATGAACCCACGCGCGGCATCGATGTAGGAACTAAATCGGAAGTTCATCAGGTGCTTTTCGACATGGCTAAGCAGGGCGTGGCGGTGATCGTTATCTCTTCCGATCTGCCGGAAATTCTGGCGGTATCCGATCGGATAATCACCCTGAGCGAAGGGCGTATAACCGGCGAACTGCACGGCGACGACGCCAACGAAGAACGGTTGATGACCATGATGGCCATCAACCATAGCGCCTTAAGTGCCGCATAACGGGGGAGCCCATGACGCAAATAATTTCCAAATCTGAGACCCCAGCGAAGAAGGCTTCACGCATCGATCCAATTGCTTTCTTCGAACGCTTCGGGGTGCTGATCTTTATGTTCCTGCTGCTGATCTTCTTTCAGTCGCAGAACAGTAACTTCCTGACCGAGCGTAATATTTTCAACATCCTTACCGAAGTTTCTATCTACGGGATCATCGCGGTTGGCATGACTTTTGTGATCCTGACTGCGGGGATCGACCTGTCCGTTGGCTCTATCCTGGCCGTCTGCGCGATGACCGCGGCTTATGTTATCAAAGGTGACAACTTTACCACCGTCGATCCCAACGCATGGGGCGGCTTTAGCTGGCTGCTGGGGCTTGGGATCTGCCTGGCGCTGGGCACGGTTATCGGCTTCCTTCACGGCCTGGGCGTGACCCGCCTGCGCCTGCCTCCCTTTATTGTCACCCTCGGCGGCATGACCATCTGGCGCGGCCTGACGCTGGTCATCAACGACGGCGCGCCGATTGCAGGCTTCGACCCCGGCTACCGCTGGTGGGGACGCGGCGAAATGCTGGGGATCTCAATCCCAATCTGGATCTTCGCGATTGTTGCCGTTCTGGGTTATCTGGCGCTGCATAAAACCCGCTGGGGGCGCTTTGTGTACGCCATCGGCGGCAACCCGGAGGCCGCTCGCCTGGCCGGAGTCAACGTTAAGCGTGTGCTGGTCAGCGTATATGTCCTGATTGGCTGCCTTGCCGGGCTGGCGGGCTTTGTACTCAGCGCCCGTTTGGGCAGCGCCGAGGCGGTGGCCGGGATCTCCTTTGAGCTACGAGTAATCGCCTCGGTTGTTATCGGCGGAACCTCTTTGATGGGCGGATACGGGCGGATCAGCGGCACCATTATCGGCGCGATCATCATGGGCATCCTGATCAATGGCCTGGTGCTGATGAACGTTTCTGCTTACTACCAGCAGATTATTACCGGGCTGATCATCGTGCTGGCGGTAGCGTTTGATACCTACGCCAAGAACCGTCGCGGCGCGCTTTGAGGAAGGGTCAATATATGAAACAGGTCAGAATTGGGTTAATCGGCACAGGCTACATCGGTAAAGCCCACGCCATCGCCTATGCCCAGGCGCCGACGGTATTTGATTTACAGGGCGAGCTGGTACGCGAAATGGTGGCTGAAGTGACGCCTGAGCTGGCGGCAAAACGCGCCGCGGCATTTGGTTTTAACCGCTCTACCGGCGACTGGCGCGAGCTGGTAGCTGACCCAAATATCGACGTGGTGGACATCTGTTCACCGAACCATCTGCATAAAGAGATGGCGCTGGAGGCTATCCGCCACGGCAAACACGTCTATTCGGAAAAGCCGCTGGCGCTCAATGCCCGTGACGCAAGGCTGATGGTAGATGCTGCGGATCTCGCAGGGGTAAAAACGCTGGTGGGCTTCAACTATATGAAGAACCCGACCGCGCAACTGGCGAAACAGATAATCGAGCGCGGGGAAATCGGGGAAGTCATCCATTTCTACGGCACCCATAACGAAGACTATATGGCCGACCCGCTTTCGCCGATCCACTGGCACTGCTTTAAAGAGACCGCGGGTCTCGGGGCGCTTGGGGATCTGGCCGCGCATATCGTCAATATGGCGCAATACCTGGTCGGCGATATTCGCGAGGTGTGCGGCGACCTGAAGATTGTTGTGCCGCAGCGCCCGGCTTCTGCGGGCAGTAGCGAAATGATCGCCGTCGAAAACGAAGATCAGGCCCATGCCCTGGTGCGGTTTGAGGGCGGTGCGCAGGGCGTTATCGAGACTTCACGCGTGGCAAGCGGCCGAAAAATGGGGCTGACGTGGACGATAACCGGCACCAAAGGCGCGATTAGCTTTACCCAGGAGCGCATGGCGGAGCTGAAGCTCTATCTGCAAAGCGATCCTGAAGGTCGCCAGGGCTTTCGTACTCTGCTGACCGGCCCGGCTCACCCGGATTACGGATCGTTCTGCATGGGGGCGGGGCACGGCATCGGTTTTAACGATCAAAAAGCCGTGGAAGTGCGTGACCTGATCGACGGCATTGCTGCTGGTAAGCCGCTGTGGCCAGATTTTGAAGAGGGCTGGAAAGTCTCGCGCATCCTCGATGCTATCGCCCTGTCTCACCGCCAGGGCCGCTGGGTAAACGTATCTGACATTGTTTGAGGACGAAGCATGAAACAAAAGCAGTTGGATCTGATTTGCATGGGGCGGGTCGCGGTAGATCTCTACAGCCAGCAAATAGGCGCGCGGCTGGAGGATGCCAGCAGCTTTGCTCGCTATCTTGGCGGCTCCTCGGGAAATGTGGCATACGGCACGGCGCGGCAGGGGCTTAAATCGTCAATGCTGGCGCGCGTTGGCGACGAGCACATGGGGCGTTTTTTACGCGAGGAACTTAGCCAGGTCGGCTGCGATACCAGCCACTTGATTACCGACAGCGAACGGCTGACGGCGCTGGTACTCCTTGGGATTAAAGACAGGGATACCTTCCCGCTGATTTTTTACCGCGACAACTGCGCGGATATGGCGATTACCGCCGACGACTTCAGTGAGGACTACATTGCATCTTCCCGCTGCCTGGCTATCACCGGCACGCACCTTTCCAACCCGCGCACCCGTGAGGCAGTTCTCACCGCGTTGAATTATGCGCGGCGAAACGATGTGCGCACCGTGCTGGATATAGATTACCGCCCGGTGCTTTGGGGGCTGACATCTCTGGGGGACGGTGAGACGCGCTTTGTCGCCGCTGAGCAGGTCACGCAGCAGTTACAGTCAGTGCTTCATCTGTTTGACGTTATCGTCGGCACGGAAGAAGAATTCCACATCGCCGGGGGCTCGACCGACACGCTGGCCGCTCTGAAAAATGTACGCGGGGCCACTGAGGCAACGCTGGTTTGCAAGCGCGGGGCGCAAGGTTGCTCGGTGTTTATTGGCGCTATCCCTGCCTCGCTGGACGGCGGCATCAACGTCAGCGGCGTGCGCGTGGAAGTACTCAACGTACTGGGCGCGGGGGACGCATTTATGTCCGGGCTGCTGCGCGGCTATCTCAATGACGAAGGCTGGGAGCAGGCCTGCCGCTACGCCAATGCCTGCGGGGCGCTGGTGGTTTCGCGCCATGGCTGCGCGCCCGCAATGCCGAGCAAAATAGAGCTGGATGATTATCTGGCGCGTGAGCACCAGGTTCCACGCCCCGATCTTGATGCTCGCCTGAACCACCTTCACCGCGTAACAACCCGTCGCCGCCAGTGGCCTGAACTCTGCGTCATGGCTTTTGACCACCGCAGCCAGCTTGAAGAGATGGCGCTCAAAAGCGGGGCCGACCTGCGGCGCATTCCGGTTCTCAAGCAGCTTATTTTGCAGGCCAGCCGCGAGGCCGCCGGGCTTGCAGAGCTGGAAGGGAAAGCCGGGCTGCTGTGTGACGGTACCTTTGGCCAGGACGCGCTTAACTCGATTACCGGAGAAGGCTGGTGGATTGGCAGGCCTATAGAGCTGCCAGGCTCGCGCCCGCTGGAGATGGAGCACGGCAACATCGGCTCTCAGCTCATCAGCTGGCCGCAGGAACACATCGTCAAGTGCCTGGTGTTTTTCCACCCGGAAGACGCCCATGCCCTGCGGCTTGAACAGGAACAGAAAATTGCCGAGGTCTATCGCGCCTGCTGTCAGTCCGGCCATGAGCTGCTGCTGGAGGTGATTCTGCCTGCCGATATGCCGCGCAGCGACGAGCTGTACCTGCGGGCCATTTCGCGTTTTTACAATCTCGGCATTTACCCGGACTGGTGGAAACTCCCGCCGCTTTCCAGCGATGGCTGGGCGGCGCTGAGCAGGCTGGTGGAACAGCGCGACCCGCACTGCCGTGGCGTAGTGATCCTCGGTCTGGATGCCCCGGTGGAGGTGCTGCGTGAAGGCTTTAATGCCGCTGCTGGCTACCCAATAGTTAAAGGCTTCGCGGTTGGGCGCACGCTGTTCGGCGAAGCGTCTCAAGCCTGGTTAAAACGAGATATCGACGATGCGCAGCTGGTGGCTCGCATCCGGGACAATTACCTGCGGCTGATCGCCCTGTGGCGCGAGCGCGGACTGAATCAACATTAAGGAGAGCATCATGACCGTGCATTTAGGCATTAACCCGCTGACCTGGACCAACGACGATCTTCCTTCTTTGGGGGCCGATACGCCGCTGGAAACTTGTCTCAGCGAGGGAAAAGAAGCGGGGTTTGAAGGTTTTGAACTGGGAAATAAATTCCCACGCGAGGCCGGTATTCTGGGGCCGATTCTCCGCAAGCATGATTTAAAACTGGTCTCTGGCTGGTATTCAGGCCGCCTGCTAGAACGATCTGTTGAACAGGAAATAGAGGCCGTGCAGCCGCACTTAACGCTGCTGCGTGAGCTGGGCGCGAAGGTGCTGGTGTTTGCTGAAGTTTCTCATTGTATTCACGGCGAGCAGCAAACGCCTGTTCACCTGCGCCCGCGTTTCCCGGCTGAGCGCTGGGAAGAGTATGGCGAGAAGCTCACCGAATTTGCTCGCTATACGCAGCAGCAGGGCGTGCAGATTGCCTACCACCACCATATGGGAACGGTGATTGAAAGCGCCGAGGACGTGGATAATCTAATGCTTCATACCGGCCCAGAAGTTGGGCTACTGCTGGATACCGGCCATTTGACCTTTGCCGGAGCTGACCCGATTGCCGTGGCCGAGCGCTGGCTCTCCCGCATTAACCATGTGCACTGCAAAGACGTACGCGCGGCCGTGCTGGCAGATGTGAAAAACCGTAAAACCAGTTTCCTCGACGCGGTGCTGAGCGGCGTATTTACCGTACCTGGCGACGGCTGTGTTAACTACCCACCGATTATGGCTCTGCTGAAAAAACAGGGTTATCAGGGCTGGCTGGTGGTTGAGGCCGAGCAGGATCCCGCTGTTGCACATCCGCTCACTTACGCGCGCCTTGGCTACAATAATTTGAGCCAGCTGGCACGCCATGCCGGGCTGATTTAAGGAGGGGAAATGTCCAGATTACTTTCTCGCGGGCAACTGCCGGGCCCTAAAGGGCAAACTCAGCGGATCACGCCTGAAAGCGCGGGCTGGGGCTACGTAGGCTTTGAAGTCTACCAGCTAAGCGAGGGCCAGCGGCTGGACCTGCCTGCGGTAGAAGAAGAGCGCTGTCTGGTGCTGGTTGCGGGGCGCGCCACTATCGATACGCCGCTGGCTCGTTTCCCCGAAATTGGTGACCGCATGAGTCCTTTTGAGCGCCGTAAGCCCTGGGCGGTTTACGTGACATCCGGCGAGGCGATTAAGGTTGAGGCGCTTACGCATCTTGAGCTGGCGGTGTGCTCGGCTCCGGGGAAAGGCACTTACTCCACGCGGCTTATCGCCCCGCAGGACATTGACGCTGAAGCTCGCGGCAAAGGCCATAATCAGCGTTATGTGCATAACATTCTGCCGGAAGATAAACCGGCAGACAGCCTGCTTGTGGTGGAGGTTTACACCAATGAAGGCTGCACCAGCTCGTACCCAAGCCACAAGCACGATACCGATAATCCGCCAAATGAAACGTATCTCGAAGAAACTTATTATCATCGCCTGAACCCACCGCAAGGCTTCTGCATGCAGCGTGTATACACTGACGACCGCACGCTCGACGAATGTATGGCCGTGTACGACAAAGATGTAGTAATGGTGCCCAAAGGTTACCACCCTGTTGCTACTATGGCCGGGTACGACAGCTATTACCTCAACGTAATGGCCGGTCCGGTGCGCAAGTGGATGTTTAGCTGGGAGAAAGATCACGCCTGGGTGAACAGCGATGCGTATGGGGAAAGGTAGAATGTGTTGGGCGTGATGTCTGTCTGCACTGTGTTTAGTAAAAAGCATGCCGGGTTACCGGCATGCTTTTATCTTTCATTCTGTCTATTTTTTGATTCCCAGTTTTGTAGCCTGGGATGCGACCTCATCATAAAGTGACTCAAATTTGTGGTCATAATAAGGACCGTAGTCGGTGTTGGGATCGTCATGTTTATGTGATGCGTTATTACCGATGGCATAGCTTCCATCTTCTTTATCTACTATCCATGCGCCGCCGCTGGCGCCTGACCCATAAGGGTTATCGGACATAGCCGCAACCCCATCCTCTACACCAGCGTTATGACCCTTAACTTTCTGCAAAATTTTACCATCTGAGTAGTTTGATGGATAACCTATGGCATACAAATTGTCATGTTTAAAACCTATTTCCCCCCCTAGCCAGCTAGTCAGAGTTTCGGTCTCGGTTATAATAAAACCGTAATCGACTTTTCTGTTTGTGTCTTCTCCTTCACCTACGACCCAGGAGTCACGAGTGGCTGCTGAGATACCATAAATAATGCCTTTTTCTTTGCCTTTGCGGTAGCCCTGGTGGAATTCAAAGTTGGTATAATACTCCCCTGTTTCTTTATCCCTGACGCAGTGGGCCGCCGTCAATAGAACATTTGGGGCAACAAATTGCGCAGAGCAACGATGCTCACCGCCATCACCTTCAGTAAAATAGAGTACCCCGGCAGTGTTAAAAGGATAATCATCGACGTCAGCTTCTGATGGAACACCTGTTTTTGCTGGTGTCCGGGCGGCGTTTTTGGATGGGCCAGGTTTTGCTATTATTTTAGGGCTAACTAGCTGAGTTTTTTCCTTTTTCATTTTCTCTATTTCTTGCTCTGTAATTTCTGGTGCTTCCTTAGGTGTTGCTTTTTTTAATCGCTCTTCAGTCCAGTAATCTTTTGTTTTGGCGAGGTCATCTTTAGAGAAAGATATAATGCTATTGCCGTTTTTGTTGATGATATTTTTTTGATCGGCCTCGGCCAACTAAAACTCAATAATTAGTTATCTTAATATATGTTGTAGAAAATAACTCTGAGTGGTTTTTTTAAGTTGTATGAAATATTCTTTGATGAATGAATTGAATGTTGGGAAATATATCTCGCGTGTAGATTATGGCCGGGTTTGCTGCCGTTCAGTTTAAACGAAGCAGCACTGCACAAAGCCTGGGATGCAGGTGTATGATAAAGCTTCCTCTGTCAGGTTAATTTCAACGTGCAGACGACAATTATCGTTACCTTTGCCGCCTGCCTGTTATAGGTTGGATACATGCATACAGTAACACCAGATAGTGATGCGCCTTTTGGGACGTTGTTAGGCTATGCCCCGGGCGGCGTAGCGATTTACTCTTCTAATTACGGCAGCCTCGACCCGCGAAACTACCCCGAAGATGCCGAGTTCCGTAGCTACATCGGCAACGAATACATGGGCCACAAATGGCAGTGCGTTGAGTTCGCACGCCGCTTCCTGTTTCTGAACTATGGCTTTGTGTTCACCGACGTTGGCATGGCGTGGGAAATCTTCTCTCTGCGCTTTTTACGCCAGGTAATCAACGACAATATTCTTCCGCTTCGGGCGTTTGCTAACGGCTCTAAACGCGCGCCTGAAGCGGGTGCGCTGCTGATCTGGCAGAAAGGCGGCGAGTTTGATGAAACCGGGCATGTAGCCGTTGTTACCCAGCTTGTGGGAAATAAAGTGCGCATTGCCGAGCAGAATGTCATTCACGCCCCTCTACCTGCCGGGCAGCAATGGACGCGCGAGCTGACCCTGGTTGAGCAGGACGGCCTCTACACCCTGCAAGATACCTTCGAGGATACCTCGATTCTTGGCTGGATGATCCAGACTGAGGATAGCGAACATAGCCTTCCACAGCCCGATATTGGCGGAGATGCGTTAAAAATTGGCGGCGCTCGCCTGGCTAATAAACGGCAGTTCGACGGTAAATGGCTGAATGAAAAAGATGCTTTACAGCGGGCTTATATCGGGGCGAATGGTCACTTTATTAATAAAGATCCCTGCCAGTATTTCACCATTACCGAAACCGCAGAGCAGGAGTTGATCAAGGCGACCAACGAGCTGCATCTGATGTACCTCCATGCAACGGATAAAGTGCTGAAAGACGATAACCTGCTGGCGCTTTTTGATATTCCGAAAATCCTCTGGCCGCGCCTGCGGTTGTCCTGGCAGTGGCGTCGGCACCAGATGGTTACCGGGCGCATGGATTTCTGTATGGATGAGCGCGGGTTGAAGGTTTATGAGTACAACGCCGATTCTGCTTCCTGCCATACCGAAGGTGGATTGATCCTCGAAGAGTGGGTGAAAACGGGCTATCGCGGAACCGGACACAACCCGGCGGAGGGGCTGCTTGAAGAGCTAACGGGTGCATGGAAGCACAGCAGTGCCAGGCCGTTTGTTCATATTATGCAGGATAACGACTCCGAGGAAGATTACCACGCCCTGTTTATGCAGCGTTCGCTGATGCAGGCCGGGTTTGACACCAAAATCTTGCATGGTCTCGGCGAGCTGAGCTGGGATGCTGCGGGGCAGCTTATTGATAGCGACGGGCGGCCGGTCAACTGCGTATGGAAGACCTGGGCGTGGGAAACGGCCATCGAGCAAATTCGTGAGGTAAGTGAAACCGAATATGCGGCGGTACCGATACGCACCGGGCATCCTCAGAACGAGGTGAGGCTGATTGACGTGCTGCTGCGCCCGGAGGTGCTGGTGTTTGAGCCGCTGTGGACGGTTATTCCGGGAAATAAAGCTATTCTGCCGGTGCTGTGGCAGCTGTTCCCGAACCACCGTTACCTGCTGGATACCGACTTCGAAGTCAATGAGCTGCTGGCAAAAACAGGCTATGCGGTAAAACCGATAGCCGGGCGCTGTGGGAGCAATATCGACCTTATCAGCCACCACGATGAACTGCTGGATAAAACCAGCGGCAACTTTGTGGATCGCAAGAATATTTACCAGCAGCTGTGGTGTCTGCCAAACGTAGACGGCAAGTATATTCAGGTATGCACCTTTACCGTCGGCGGAAGCTACGGCGGCACCTGCCTGCGCGGGGATGATTCGCTGGTGATTAAGAAAGAGAGCGATATCGAACCGCTGATTGTGGTGAAGGATAAGCAGTAACCGGTTGTCGGAACAGGGGTAATGGAGCCAGTAGGGGCGACTGCACCGCAGGCGTTTATCAAGATAAATGTGCGGTAGGCTAGCGCCCTGAACCTCCAGACAGGTGAACGATTATGTTAATAACCGCACCGAAGGTTAATTATATGTAAAGTTTTTAGGATGTTTAAGGTAGAAACCTTCATTCGAAAGGCGTTAAGATTCGCGTAAGTTTCTCGGAGAATCAATATGAATGAAAATTCCTCCCGCCGCACCGGTTGGCTGGGTATCTACTGTCTGTTTTTGTCAATCATCCTACTGGCGTTCAGCCTGGCCTTTATCATTGGGGGTATTAAATTAGCCTCCTTAGGGGGGAGCTGGTATTTTCTGATTGCCGGTATTGTGTCTTTAATTTCCGCAATACAATTTTTCCGTCGTAAATCCTCAGCAGTTATGGTTTTCGCTCTGGTATTTGCAGGGACCCTGCTTTGGTCTTTATACGATGCCGGGATGGATTTCTGGCCGCTGGTGTCACGTTTGATGGTACCCGCAGGCCTGCTGCTGCTGGCTGCTGTCGCGTGGCCTGGGCTGCGTAAATCTGAAGGGAAAAAGGCCCGTGCCAAAGGGGCGTACGGCGTTTGTGCAGTATTAATCATTGGTATAGGCGCGACCTTTATTCAAATGTTTCAGCCTCATCCGACGGTGGCATTTAAAGGGGAAGAGTTACCTTTGGTGCCGGTAAATAAGGGCCAGCAACAGCAAAACTGGGATCATTACGGTAATACAGCGGGGGGGAGCCGATTTGTTGCTCTCGATCAGATTAACCGTGATAATATTCAAAAGCTTAAGCCTGTCTGGACCTATCACACCGGTGATATTCCTTTAAGCCCGGATGGTAATGGTGCTGAAGATCAGCAAACGCCATTACAGGTCGGCGATCGTGTATTCCTTTGCACGCCGCACAATAACGTCATTGCAGTTGATGCTGATACCGGGAAAGAGATCTGGAAAGCTGAAATTAATGCGAAATCCGCTATCTGGATGCGGTGTCGTGGTCTCGCTTATTTTGATGCTACCAAACCGGTCGCAAAACCTACGATTTCAGGTTCTTCCCCTGTTATTGAACCTAAAGTCGCCTCGGGTGCAGCTTGCCAGCGCCGTATTCTGATGAACACCATCGACGATCGTCTGATTGCGCTCGATGCTGATAACGGCCAGTACTGCCCTGATTTTGGCCATAACGGCACCGTTAGTCTTTTAGAGGGTATGGGGAAAGCGGACGATCCGAGCTATGTCGTGACTTCAGCACCGACACTTGCCGGTACAACCGTGGTGGTCGGTGGGCGCGTGGCTGACAACGTCAGCACAGACATGCCAGGCGGTGTTATCCGTGGTTACGACGTGATTACGGGAAAACTGCGCTGGGCGTTTGATGCCCGTAATCCTGATCCAAACCATGTTCTGAAGCCTGGTGAGCACTACATGCGCAGCTCCGCTAACTCCTGGGCTCCTATGTCCTGGGATGCGGACATGAACACCGTATTTATCCCAATGGGAAGCTCGTCTGTTGATTTATGGGGCGCAGATCGTATTCCTGAAGACCATAAATACGCCACGTCGATACTGGCGCTGGACGCCACTACCGGCAAAGAGAAATGGGTTTATCAAACGGTCCACAATGACCTTTGGGATTTTGATATTCCCATGCAGCCGAGTCTGGTGGATTTCCCTACGAAAGAGGGTAATAAACCCGCTGTGGTGGTCGGCACGAAAGCCGGACAAATTTATGTCCTGGATCGTCTGACGGGTAAACCGTTGACCGAAGTTCGTGAAGTGCCGGTCAAAAAATCAGATATTCCTAACGAGCAATATTCCGCCACGCAGCCGAAATCGACCGGGATGCCACAAATCGGGGCTGAAACGTTAAAAGAATCGGACATGTGGGGAGCTACGCCGTTTGACCAGCTAGCCTGCCGTATCAGCTTTAAATCTATGCGCTATGACGGTCTCTACACCGTGCCGGGCACAGATGTATCACTGAGCTATCCGGGCTCTCTTGGCGGTATGAACTGGGGAGGTCTTTCTACCGACCCGAACAATCACTATATCTTCGTGAACGATATGCGGCTGGGGCTGTGGGTTCAACTGATTAAGCAGGATCCGCAAAGCGCGGTAGCGAACACGGGTGGCGAAGCGGTCAATGCGGGAATGGGGGCCGTTCCAATGAAAGGAACGCCGTATTCCGTGAATAAAAATCGCTTTATGTCACCGCTGGGCATCCCGTGCCAAAAACCGCCGTTCGGTACACTCTCTGCCATTGACTTGAAAACCCAAAAAGTTGTCTGGCAGGTACCTGTAGGCACCGTGCAGGATACGGGGCCATTTGGTATAAAAATGCGGATGAAAATGCCGGTGGGTATGCCAACTCTCGGAGGTACTTTGGTGACTCAGGGCGGACTGGTGTTTATCGCTGGTACGCAGGATTACTATCTACGAGCCTTCAATTCCTCAACAGGCGAGGAAGTCTGGAAGGCTCGCTTGCCGGTGGGGAGCCAGGGGGGACCCGTCAGCTACGTCTCACCGAAAACGGGTAAACAGTATATTTTAATCTCAGCGGGAGGGGGACGTCAGTCACCGGATCGCGGTGACTATGTGATTGCCTACGCTCTTGACTAAGTGATAAAAAAATCATTACCCACCTCCTATGGAGGTGGGTGTCAGATGATACGAGTACAAAAACGTCGGGAACGTTTTTGAACAGCGCTTGCGCTGGCCCGCAGGGTGGGTATCAGGTTCAGGCGAATAATTGAACTTGTTCGATAAAGAGTCCATACGCCAGAAAGCAAAAAACCAGCCCGTAGGCTGGTTTTTCTAAATAGTGGTGCCCGGACTCGGAATCGAACCAAGGATTCGTTGTCATAGCAACGAAATCACCGAATAACAGTAAGTTACCTTTACGCTTCGATTCCGAATGTACCACTACTTTGTACCATCAAGCAACTCAGTATCAATAGTAGGATGCTTCTATTTTGTTGAGTAGCTGAGTAAATTGCAGGTGCCCATAAAACTGGGCTCGGTACTCATTGAATTTTTCACCAGTATCATCCGATGTTATGCCCGGATAGAACAATTTATCCATACTTGCCGTTGCTGGTGAAAGTTGCCCCCTCATTTTTTTCGTAACTGACTCCAGGCAAATCTTGTGCAAGTCTTTCTTACGAAGATCCTCTGAATACTGTTGTGTTGTTGCAATATAATCTTTTGCTTTTAGATAATTGTTGCTAAGAGCATCATTGAACAACTTATCGGTATCAGCATTATCTTTTGGATATGGGCCATACTTTTCATACAGTTTCTGGTCATAGTAGTAAAGCCGTGGGTACCTGTTTCCAGCATAATCAACAGACTGATCGACATAATGTTTTACCCTTCCCCAGTATTCAAGGATGCTTACGGCTTCGGGAACGTAACCTGCTTGGTTTTTGAGTACTCCGGAATTCTTAATGTAACCTATGCAGATATCCGTTTTGGCCTGAAGTGGGAGGGCATTTTTCATATTTCTTTCCAATCCTACACGATTGGCTTGTAGCATCTGTGCCTCCTCATCTGTCGGCTGGTATGCCGCCAAGGTCGGAAGAGTCACAAAACTGACTACCATAAGTATCCATTTCATACCGTTAATCCTTATTGTTTGTCTAAGAGGTCTGGACGCTCATCTCGAATAATTCGATAAATGCTGGTGATACCAATTTTCAGCTGATGGGAAATCTCTGCTTTACTAGTACCATTTTCGACTAATTCTATGACTTCTTTAGCTTTGCTGCGAGCTGTCGGTTTACGGCCTTTATACTTGCCTTTGAGTTTCGCTAGTGCGATCCCTTCGGCCTGCCGTTCCAGCATCATTTCTCGCTCAAACGTGGCGATTGCACCAATCATGGTTAGCATGAGTTTTCCAGTCGGTGTAGCTGTGTTAATGCCGATATTAAGAATGTTTAACGCCACGCCTTTTCTCTGAAGGTATTCTGACACTTCAAGCAGATGTCTGGTATTACGGGCGAGACGGTCCAGTTTCGTTACATGAACGATGTCACCTTCCCGGACCCATTCGAGCATTGCCTGAAGCTCGGGGCGATCGTCCTTGGCTCCGCTGATTTTTTCCTGAAATACTTTTTCGCAATCAGATAACGCTGCCAGTTGTGAATCAAGGTGCTGCCCAGATGTCGATACACGGGCGTAGCCGATAGAAGCCATGTGAACTCCTTACCCTGCCAATAGAACATGCTATTCTGCCAAAACGCAGAAACCACCCTGCGGTATAACCTGAGCGGGCATTCCTTCGTTGTACGGGCGGCAATGTTTAGAGCATGGTTATTGGCAGGGGAACAATAAGTTAAGGGGGAAGGGGTTACGCCGTTTCTGGTGGTGGGAAACCCGATGATAATGCTTTCAGGATTGCAGCCAGAAAGGCAGCTAGTGCTGCCCGAGCGGCTTGCCATAGGATACGCTTCAGATTCATTCTACGGCCCTCCAAGCCCCATCTGCTGATGAGTGACAGGGCGAAATACAGAGTCTCTCACGAGGCTTCTGAGGACGTTTTACGGGGGTATGTTTCATCAAGGAACTCCTGTGTGGTTATAGACAACTTTCTTATACCTACGCAGGGAGATTTCATTGAGTTAAGGGCGATACCAGCTTTGATGATGGGGGGGAAGATTGCAGTTTTTTATGGCATGTTTAAGTTCTTGATTAAGTTATTGCCTTAAGGAATATCTACCGTTAGTCTACCGAGGAGTAAGATGAATTTGAGTAGTAAATAATAATAAAACTATAGAATCCTATATAAGGGTGTGTTGGGGGAGGTTTAAAAGGTTACAACGTTTGAACAGCCCGAAAGCCCCGTCCTATGAGGCTTTCTTTGTAACTTTTCCTGTAACCTGCCCGTTTAAATCCCGTATGCTCTGAGATACGCCCGCCGGAAGCGGACATCACGGGGTTTCTCATAAGGAATATCAAGT
Source organism: Cedecea davisae DSM 4568 (assembly GCF_000412335.2). GTDB lineage: Bacteria > Pseudomonadota > Gammaproteobacteria > Enterobacterales > Enterobacteriaceae > Cedecea > Cedecea davisae. The sequence goes on along the minus strand of NZ_KE161030.1, from coordinate 3,961,746 downwards.
CGTAGAAGCAGATTTTCCATTTCGCGGAGGGGTTGAGTAGGCCGTTTAAGCAGAAAACTACACATGTTTTGCTCTGCATTGTAAGCATTTCGAACGGACATGTTGTTTATTCGCATTTCGGGACCCGGTCGAGCAATACATGCCTTCCGCAGGCAGTGAGCATAACAATCTTCCAGCCGAATGAATCTTTTCAGATGGCGGACGGCCTGAAGCCATGTTTCCTGTTCCTCATGCCTGACCCTGATTAGCGTTACACCGGGCAGATTTTCCCTGAACCACCTGTCCCGACGTTTATCATTGAGCCGATACCGCGTTGTTCTGTGAGCAGCCTCATCGAATTCAATGATGAACTGGCGTTTAGCTGTTTCCCCTTTTGCCATATCGGTATACCACTGCTCGGTTAGGAAGAAATCTACCCGATAGTGGCCAATGAGTTTCTGTTGCTCAAGTTCGTAATGGACAAAATGCGGCTGCTTCCTCAGCTCGGCTATTAGATCGCGTAATCTGATGCCAAATTGTCCCTCAAGCCTGCTTTCGCCGGGTCTGACTGGCAGCTCTAAACCCGCTTTTTGTCCGATCGAGTCAATTAGCGGTTCATTCTGGCTGCTATAGATACTGTAGGTAAGCAGGGCGAGGGCATCACTAGCAGAGATCCAGCCGTTTTTGTCCGGGATTTCCCCCTTAATTAGCCCGGGTGTGCAGCGTGACAGGACATTTTCGTGAGCCTTGAGTAAATTTGCATGTGTACGCTGCACCCATTGCGTGAATCGTACTGCCTGAGGTGTCCTTTTCCGCAAGAAATCAACGGAAATTTGGGGGACCCCGTCAACGGTCCGCCAGTCGGTATCAGGAATTCTTAGCATATCGATAATCTCCAGTGAGTTTACTGTGCCTTATACTGCTGAAAGTCAGTTTTCTAGCCGCTTTAGCTCCAGTCTGGGGATTTGTTCAATAGCGCGACGCTGAGCCTCCACGGATTTCTCCCCGTATCCGTGGCTGGCCTTTGCTCTGTCGGGTGAGTTCTCGTTATGCCCGAGAATGCTATCCTGAATTTCTTCGCGGATGTCCAAATCGCGGAACAGGGTAACGAGTGAGTGGCGGAAGCTGTGGGTTTGTTTGATGCCTTTTCGAGTCAGGCCATGTTCACGAATGTAGTTACCCCACCAGCGGACATAATTGTAGGAGTACTTACCATTTGTTTCCGACTTTTCGGTAAAGAGCTGGTTGGTGCTGGACTGTACGAAACCAAGGAAGCCTAGCTCAATCAGATGACTGTGTATCGGGAACTGGCGTGTGTTACCCATCTTGATCGACTGTCCTTCACCCATTGTCAGCCTGAAGCAGGGGGTACCGTCCACCTCCACGATGTCACCCTTACGGAGCTGGGCGATTTCCTCAACGCGGGCACCGCAGTAGTAGAGAATTAATGGTATCCAGTACGCCATAGCCCCATACGGCGTTTCTTCACCGTGGAATACGGGCAGAGAGAAGATTCGGCTGATTTCATCGCGACTAAAAGATCTGACGACTGTCGGGCCAGCGACGATCTTACGTTTCTTCAGCTTACCTAGCGGATTCTCAGTTAGTTTGCCGTCCTCTACCGCGACGCGGAAGACCGACGACAGCTCTTTAAGCATATTTTCAACGCGGACAGGGCTGATTTTTTCACCTTCAGCGTTCACCTGCTTGTGCAGTGGCAGTAACCGTACCGCCTTAGAAGGACGGGAAGGGAGCTTTTCGAGCAGGTTACGGAAGTCGGCGAGGTCAGTAACGGTGATGTCCTCTACAGCCTTCTGCCCGATAAACTCAATGAAGCGATTTGCCGATGTTGTGTAGGCTATAATCCGGCTTTCTGCCCGCAGTGGTTCATGACGTTGAACGTGTTCTTTATAGCGTTCGAACAGGTCTGCGAAGGTGAGAGTTTCGGGTCTTTCTGTAGGGAGAACGTCCAGACCTTTGCTTTTTGCGTAGATCTGCGGGCGAAGATTCAGAAGGTAAGCATTCGTGATATCGCTACGGCGTTCAGCAAGCCGCCAAGCCAGACGTTTCCTCCAGAGCGAGGTAAGAACGATTGGTGTGTATTCGAGAGCCTCATCCAGCTCTAAGGCCATCAGTTTACAGATGGACTCGTCACGTTCTGCCTGCCATGTTTCTGACTTGTACCGGGGCTTGTGTTCGCGGTCTTCCAGCCAGTCGTGAATGATGTCGTTTTCCGGCGAGTGGAGCAGCACTGTTTTACCATCGAGAACATCTTCAACGAGATATCGCTCCCGGATTAGCTCGTCATTCTGCATGGATCGTGAAGCCCATACACCAGCGATCATTTCGATATCAGCATCAGTTAAGGACTCTTCCGCTTTAAGCTGCTTTTCTGCCAGCCTGAGCATCATGTCGATCTGAATGATTTTTGCGGGTGCACGTTCTCTGGCTTCCCTCACGTCTTTGGTATCAAGGGTGAACTTGATCTCACGTTTATTGAGTATGCCTTGCAGGTGTTTGGGGACGACTTTACGGATGAGGTAAACGCCGAAATTGTTCTTGGTTGGCTGTATCATAATGCCCATTTTGTACCACCTTTTTGTACCACCGGGAAGCAGGGCCGGAGGAGAGATAAGGGCGGTAACTACTGGTAAACCAACAAGTTGTTGACTCATAATGCAAAAACCCCCGCCGAAGCGAGGGTTATAAATGAGTGGTGCCCGGACTCGGAATCGAACCAAGGACACGGGGATTTTCAATCCCCTGCTCTACCGACTGAGCTATCCGGGCAACGGGGCGCATTAAACCGTAAACCCTATTCCGCGTCAATCGCTTTGTTGCATAAGGCCGTTCGTTTGCATGATTTATGTGCTGGCTGTTACAGAGTTCAGGTTGAACCTGCCGAAAGAAGGTGCCATGATTGCGCGAATTTTCTTATCCACCACGGGGCGCTTTGATGTTCACTCTCAATTCCCACGCATCTTTCGGGATAGCGCTCGTCCGTGCAGTTATTTCCTTCCGAAGTCCCTTGCTCACCATGCGGTGAGGGCAACGTATGCTCGCTGCAGGACAACAGTAAAATCAGGGCTGACCTGGTTTTACTGATGTCTGGCGGTCGGAGTGGACTCACACCCTAAGACCTTCAGAACGCCTTCACCGGGGAACTTTCCCTTTGCCGTGCCGGTTGGCACTCACTCATCCTTGAAGACGGGGATTTGTGCTTATGAAATCATTGAAAATTGCCGCAAGCCACGACGTGGTGGCATTACTCTCAACTCATCGCGAAGTGGTCACGCTTGCCGATACCGACTTTACCGATGTTGCGGCAGTTGTCATCTCCATTGCGGACAGCCGCAGTGGCATTCTGGCGCTGTTGAAGCGAACCGGCTTTAATCTGCCTGTATTTATCTTCAGCGAGAGCATTGTGGAAGAGCTGCCCGAGGTTACGGGCGTGATTAGCGGTAAAGCACAGGATTTTCTGGAGCTGGAAACCGCAGCCGGCGACTACGAAGAAGACCTGCTGCCGCCGTTCTTCAACACCCTGAGCAAATATGTGGCGATGGACAACAGCACTTTCGCGTGCCCCGGCCACCAGCACGGTGAGTTCTTTAAAAAACATCCGGCTGGCCGCCAGTTCTTCGATTTCTTCGGTGAAAACGTATTTCGAGCCGACATGTGTAATGCCGACGTCAAGCTGGGCGACTTGCTGATCCATGAAGGTTCTGCCAAACACGCGCAGAAGTTTGCCGCAAAAGTATTCCATGCCGACAAAACCTACTTTGTTCTGAACGGGACATCGGGCGCGAATAAAGTGGTGACCAATGCGCTGTTGACGCGCGGGGATTTGGTACTGTTTGATCGCAACAACCATAAATCAAACCATCATGGCGCATTGATTCAGGCCGGAGCGACGCCGGTTTACCTGGAAGCCTCCCGCAATCCATTTGGTTTTATCGGCGGGATTGATGCCCACTGTTTCGAAGAAAAACATCTGCGTGAGCTGATTGCAGAAGTCGCACCGGAACGTGCAAATGAGGCCCGGCCATTCCGCCTGGCGGTTATCCAGCTTGGCACCTACGACGGTACAATCTACAACGCGAGGCAGGTGGTGGATAACATCGGCCACCTGTGTGACTACATCCTGTTTGATTCAGCGTGGGTGGGCTATGAGCAGTTTATTCCGATGATGGCGGACTGCTCGCCGCTGCTGCTTGAGCTGAACGAGAACGATCCGGGAATTTTTGTGACCCAGTCGGTTCACAAGCAGCAGGCCGGTTTCTCGCAGACTTCGCAGATCCATAAAAAAGATAACCATATACGCGGCCAGGCTCGTTTCTGCCCGCATAAGCGGCTGAATAACGCCTTTATGCTGCATGCTTCAACCAGCCCGTTTTACCCGCTGTTTGCCGCGCTGGACGTGAATGCCAAAATTCACCAGGGCGAAAGCGGGCGCCGTCTTTGGGCTGAATGCGTGGCTCTGGGGATTGAAGCGCGCAAGGCGATCATCGCTAACTGTAAGATGATCAAACCGTTTATTCCGCCGGAAGTCGCGGGGCGCCCATGGCAGGATCATCCAACGCAAACGATAGCCCAGGAACGTCGTTTCTTTAGCTTCGAGCCGGGCGAGCGCTGGCACGGCTTTGAAGGCTATGCGAAGGATGAATACTTCGTCGATCCCTGCAAGCTGCTGCTGACCACGCCGGGGATCGATCCGCAAACGGGTGATTACACCGAATTTGGCGTACCGGCGGCGATCCTAGCTAATTATCTGCGTGAAAACGGGATCGTGCCGGAAAAAGCCGATCTCAATTCCATTTTGTTCCTGCTTACTCCGGCCGAAAGCGCTGAGAAAATGGCCCAACTGGTGGCAATGCTGGCCCAGTTTGAGCAGCATATTGAGGACGACACGCCGCTGGCGGATGTGCTGCCAACCATCTATCAGAAATACCCGGTGCGCTACAAGGGCTACACGCTGCGCCAGCTCTGCCAGGAGATGCATGACCTGTACGTCAGCTTCGAGGTGAAAGAGCTGCAAAAGGCTATGTTCCGCAAGCAGAGCCTGCCGAAAGTGGTTATGAACCCGCAGGATGCAAATATCGAGTTTATTCGCGGCAACGTCGAGCTGGTGCGCCTGAGTGAGTCAGAAGGGCGCATTGCTGCCGAAGGCGCTCTACCTTACCCGCCTGGCGTGCTGTGCGTGGTGCCGGGAGAGGCGTGGGGCGGTGCGGCGCTGAGCTATTTCCTGGCTCTGGAAGAGGGCGTGAATATGCTGCCTGGCTTCTCGCCTGAGCTACAGGGTGTGTATAGCGAGACGGATGCCGATGGGATTAAGCGGCTGTATGGGTACATGTTGAATTAAGAGGAAATTGCCCCTCACCCCGGCCCTCTCCCCAGAGGGGCGAGGGGGTAAACGAGCTTCCAGAAGATCCCTCTCTCCAGTGGTGCGAGGGGGCAAACTTGCTCCCAGAAGATCCCCTCTCCCTTTTAGGGAGAGGGTTAGGGTGAGGGTAACGTTCTGGACTATCGCCGACGGTAGCTCTTCTGCGCGGTATTCACCTTATAAAGATAATGGCGAGACTCAGCAGAAGGATGGCGTGTGGTCAGCGTCTGGTAAACGTCGCCCGGATCCATGCTGTTGATCAGATTAAACGCCTGAGTCTTATCGTTTGAGAACACTCTAAGCACGCTGCCCGCGCCGCCGTTATAGGCGGTAATCACCGCATAGCGGCGTGAGGTCGGGTTATCAATCTGCCCCAGATAGCTGTTCTGCAAAATCGCCAGGTAAGCGGTGCCGGTATCGATGTTGCTCTCCGGATCGAACAGATAGCTGCGGCTCGGTTTACCCCATTTCCCCTGCGCTTTAAACACATCTACCCCGGCGCTGTGCTGAACAACCTGCATCAGGCCCAGTGCGTCCGCGTGGCTCACCGCATAAGGGTTAAAGCTCGATTCGGTCTGCATGATTGCCAGAATCAGCGACTCATCCACGCCGTATTTCTTCGAGGCTTTGCGCACCATGCCGATGTATTTATGGGCACGTTTATCGAGGTGGTTTGGCACCAGGTTAATGGTAACGCTATACACGATTTTCAGGCCGGTACTGCGGCTCTGAAGACGAGTTTTTAGCAGGTAGTCGGCAAATTTCGACGCGCGACCTTCCCAGCGAATAGGCTGCCCGGTGTTGTCCACCACCTGTCCGTAAAGGAATGGCTCTTTGGAGATAAGCACGTCGTTGGCGTCGGAATAGAGGTCGATAGAACCCGGATCGTCGCCCATCAGCAGGGTGGTAATGATGGCCTGGCGCAGGTGCGCAGCCGGGTCAGTTCCCGCAATGGTTTCAACGGTAATCGTACCTTCGTCGAAGTTAATGTGGCTGCGGGTCAGGTACTGATCGGTATATTTGACATAGTCTTTAGGACCGGCGATCAGCACCTCTTTCATGCCCCAGATATTTTCGATGTTGTTAGCAAATTGCCCCATCAAAATATCAAACCCGTTGGTGTCCTTTATATAAGCTTCGTTATAAGAATCACCGTCTCTTTTACTGGAACAGGAGATGAGTAACGGAGCCACGAGGGCCAGCGCGAGAAGTTTTTTCATCATTCCGTGTATGCGTGTTGTGTTTGCAAAAAGAGGCCGACGGTTACTGTTTTTCCGGCGGGGTAAAGCCTTCGATGTGGACGTCTTTCCCTTCAAACAGGAAGTTGACCATCTCGTTTTCCAGCTCTTTACGGTGTTCCGGGTTCATCATGCTCATCTTTCTTTCGTTGATAAGCATCGTCTGTTTAGTCTGCCACAGCGCCCAGGCTTCTTTAGAGATTTCGTTATAGATTCGCTTGCCCAGCTCGCCAGGGTAGAGCTGGAAATCCTGGCCTTCAGCATCGCGCTGCAGGTAAGTACAAAAAATAGTTCTGCTCATTATTAATCCTCTTCTGCGGCTCGGACGGGCGCTATAGCGACCGGTTCGACGCGTAATTGTTGTAACAGGCGCTCCACGGGAGCAGCCAGTCCGACGGATGGCGGCTGGGCTAAGTTATACCAGAGAGCCGCTCCTTCATCCATGCAGCCGCCCGGCGACGACACCGGAAGCCACATAGGCACAATATCCAAATGGAAATGGCTGAAAGTATGGCGGAAGGCGGTTAGCTGGGTGAGATTATCCGATGGAATTCCCCGCTGTTCCAGCCAGTTATGCAGCGCCTGCTCGTCCGTAAATTGCGGGAAGCAGAACAGCCCGCCCCACAGGCCCACGGCAGGGCGCTGAGCGAGGAAGACCTCGTCGCCCTGTTGCATCATTAACATATAGCCAGTGCGCTCGGGCAGCGTAACCTTAGGTTTTTTGCCGGGATAGTTGGCCCAGCTATGGTTGGCGTAAGCCATGCAGCCGTTGCTCAGGGGGCAAAGCTCGCATTTCGGTTTTGAGCGAGTGCAAACCATCGCCCCCAGGTCCATCATCGCCTGGTTAAACTGGCTAACGCCTTTGGCCGGCGTTACCTGCTCGCTGATTTCCCACAGGCGTTTTTCAACATCTTTTTTGCCCGGCCAGCCCGAAACGGTATAGCAGCGAGCCAAAACGCGCTTAACGTTGCCGTCCAGAATGGGGAAGTGTTTACCCAGCGAAAGCGAAAGAATCGCTCCGGCTGTAGAACGCCCAACGCCCGGGAGGTCGGCTACTTCGTCATAGGTTTCCGGGAACACGCCACCGTGTTTATCGGCAACCTGCTGCGCGGCTTTGTGCAGATTGCGCGCACGAGCGTAATAGCCCAGGCCGGTCCACAGGTGCAGCACCTCATCCAGCGGAGCGTTGGCGAGGTCGGTAACGGTTGGGAAGCGCGCCATAAAGCGTTCAAAGTAGGGGATAACCGTCGCGACCTGCGTTTGTTGCAGCATCACTTCCGAGAGCCAGACTTTATAAGGCGTTTTTTCCTGCTGCCACGGCAGAGTTTTGCGCCCATACTTGTGGTACCAGTCGAGTACCTGTTGGGCAAATTGAGGCGCTTGCATCGTCAATGCTGGGCATCCGGCAAAGGGTGAATAAGGCTGCCGATTCCAGCACAGAGCGTTAAAGCTGTAAACCGGAACTTTCCTGTGCTTGCTTCTCATGCTTAACTTTGGATAATGCCCGTTTCCCGAACACTAAGCGAAGCGTTAACGAAATCATGAAGAATGACGTCATTTCACCGGAATTTAATGAAGAAGGCCGCGTGCTGCGCCGTATCCGCAGCTTTGTTCGTCGCCAGGGGCGTCTGACGAAGGGCCAGCAGCATGCGCTGGATAACTACTGGCCGGTGATGGGCGTTGAGTTCCAGGCCGAACCAGCCGATTTTGGCACCCTGTTTGGCCGTGAAGCGCCGGTCACGCTGGAGATAGGCTTTGGTATGGGAACTTCGCTGGTGGCGATGGCGCAGGCGAACCCGATGCACAACTACCTCGGAATTGAAGTGCACTCGCCGGGCGTGGGCGCCTGCCTGAGCACCGCGCATGAAGCTGGCGTAGAGAACCTGCGCGTAATGTGCCACGATGCGGTAGAAGTGCTGGAAAACATGATTCCTGACAATTCTCTGACCATGGTTCAGCTGTTTTTCCCTGATCCATGGCACAAAGCGCGCCATAATAAACGCCGTATCGTTCAGGCTCCGTTTGCCGACCTGGTGAAACGCAAGCTGAAGCTGGGCGGCGTGTTCCATATGGCAACCGACTGGGAACCTTATGCCGAACATATGCTCGAAGTGATGTCCTCTATCGAAGGGTATAAAAACCAATCGGAGAGCAACGACTACGTACCGCGTCCGGACACGCGACCGGTGACCAAATTTGAACAACGTGGCCATCGTCTTGGCCACGGCGTATGGGACTTAATGTTCGAGAGGGTGAAATAATGGCAAAGAATCGTAGCCGTCGTCTGCGTAAGAAAATGCATATCGAAGAGTTCCAGGAACTGGGTTTCTCTATTGCCTGGCGCTTCCCGGAGGGCACTTCCGAAGAGCAAATTGATAAAACCGTGGACGAGCTGATCGCCGAAGTCATTGCGCCAAACAAACTGGCGTTTGACGGCAGCGGTTATCTGGCCTGGGAAGGGCTGGTGTGCATGGAAGAGATAGGCAAATGCACCGAAGAGCATCAGGCGCAAATTCGTAAATGGCTTGAAGAGCGCAAGCTCGAAGATATTCGCATCAGCGATCTGTTCGACGTCTGGTGGGATTAAGCATTAGCAAAAAACAGGCTGGTTAATTAACCGGCCTTTTTTTCAGGAGCTGAATTTTCAGGAGAAAACATGATCCGTAAGCTTCTTTTAGGCGCGCTGCTGGTAACCGCCGCCTCGGCGCACGCAGACTATCAGTGCAGCGTGAACCCGCGTGATGACGTGGTTATCAGCCCGCAGTCCGTTCAGGTCGTTGGCGAGAACGGTAATCTGGTTATTGCCCCTGACGGTAGCGTTCAATTCAACGGCGCGCAGAAAACGCTGAACGCCGCCCAACGCCAACAGGCGCTGAATTATCAGAAATCTCTGCGCGCGGATCTTCCGTGGATCGATAACGGCGCTCGCTCGCGGGTGGAGAAAAGCCGCATCGCGCTGGACGGCATTATTGCTAAAGAGGTGGGCGAAAGCAGCAGCATGCGCGGCCGTCTGACCAAGCTGGATGCTCAGCTCAAAGAGCAGATGAATCGCATTATCGAACGCCGCCAGGATGGTTTGACCTTCCACTATAAAGCTATCGATCAGGTGCGGGCGGATGGGCAGCAGCTGGTGAACCAGGCGCTGGGCGGGATTTTGCAGGACAGCATTAACGAAATGGGCGCGCAGGCGGTTCTGAAGGGCGGCGGTAACCCGTTGCAGGGCGTGCTGGGTAGCCTGGGCGGGCTGCAAACCGCTATTCAGAAAGAGTGGAATAATCAGGAAGCGGATTTTCAGAGGTTCGGTAAAGATGTGTGTGACCGCGTGATCACCCTCGAGCAGAGCCGCAAGGCGCTGGTGAGCGGGCTTAAGTAATCCAGAGGCCGGCTCTCTCCCGGCCGGTTCCAACATGGCGGCTGTTCGGTTTACCCGCAGAACTGAACTCCGCCTTTTCAGTTATCCTGGCTTATCCGCTAAGCATGGCTTTGTAACAGACATATCGACAATATAAGAACCAACACTTTTTCCCGTCAGCGCAAAAGATAAAAAATGGAATCCCGCTTCCTGCTATTTATTAATATTTTCCTTTTATTGGTTTCTGTATCTAATAATCGTGATTATTAGAGAGCGTTTATCTGGTTAATGGGCTGTAGTCACATTATTCATCTTTGATGCTGGGATAATGCGGCAAATTCACATAACTGGAGAATTAAAATGAAGTTTTTTGGAAAAATGGCGCTTCTCACAGTAGTTATGGGGTTCAGCGGTGCAGCCCTTGCTTTGCCTCATGTCACTATTTTGGCAACCGGCGGCACTATTGCCGGAGGCGGTGATTCGGCAACGAAATCTAATTACACCGCCGGTAAAGTCGGCGTAGAGAATTTGGTTAACGCGGTACCGCAGCTAAAAGATCTGGCGGTGGTGAAGGGCGAGCAGGTCGTTAATATCGGTTCGCAGGATATGAACGATCGGGTCTGGCTGACGCTGGCGAAGAAAATTAACACCGACTGCGATAAAACCGATGGATTTGTTATTACCCACGGTACGGACACGATGGAGGAAACCGCCTATTTCCTCGATCTCACGGTGAAATGTAATAAGCCGGTGGTTCTGGTAGGCGCGATGCGTCCGTCGACCTCGATGAGCGCCGATGGCCCATTTAACCTCTATAACGCGGTGGTCGCGGCCGTTGACCCGCAGTCTGCCAACCGTGGGGTGATGGTCGTAATGAATGATACCGTGCTGGATGGGCGTGACGTCACCAAAACCAGTACTACGGATGTTGCGACGTTCAAGTCAGTCAACTTTGGTCCGCTGGGCTATATCCATAATGGCAAAATTGACTATCAACGCACTCCGGCGCGTAAGCACACAACGTCCACGCCGTTTGACGTATCGACGCTGAGCGAGCTGCCGAAGGTGGGTATTATCTATAACTATGCTAATGCCTCTGACCTGCCGGTGAAAGCGCTGGTGGACGCTGGCTATGAAGGGATCGTTAGCGCCGGTGTGGGCAACGGTAACCTGTATAAGACCGTGTTCGATACTCTTGCGACCGCCGCGCACGAGGGGACCGTTGTGGTTCGCTCATCGCGAGTGCCGACAGGTTACACCACCCGTGATGCGGAAGTGGATGATGGGAAGTATGGTTTTGTCGCCTCTGGTTCGCTGAACCCGCAAAAAGCCCGCGTGCTGTTGCAGCTGGCGCTGACTAAAACCAAAGATCCGAAGCAAATTCAGGAAATGTTTAACCAGTACTGATCCGTACGCCCGCCCTGGCCGTCCAGCCAGGGCATCACAGGAAGAGGTTACTCGGCAAGGAACAGTTCAAGCAGGGAGTTTAAAAACAGCTTCCCGTGCTCGGTTATCTGCCAGTACTCATCCGTTTCAGTCATATAGTTTTTCGCCATCGCCTCATCCAGCTGCGGGCGAATTGTCGCTTCATCCAGCCCGGTATACAGCGTGAATTCGCTGCGAGGCGCAGCTTCCAGCAGGCGGAAGCGGTTCATAAAGAACTCAAACGGCTTATCTTCCAGCGCCACGTCGTGCTGGCGATCGAGATATTTCCCTTCCATATAGCCGCGAGGATGGCGAGTTTTGGCGGTACGCATAATACGCCCATCCGGGAACGTCACTTTGCCGTGAGCGCCGCAGCCGATGCCGAGATAGTCACCAAAGCGCCAGTAATTCAGGTTGTGCTGGCACTGGTAACCCGGTTTTGCATAGGCCGAGGTTTCATATTGCCGGTAGCCCGCAGCGGTTAGCAGCTTATCGCCCTGCTCGAAGATATCCCACAGCGCATCGTCATCCGGCAATTTTGGCGGCCGTGAGCTAAACAGCGTATTCGGTTCAATCGTCAGCTGATACCAGGAAAGGTGTGGGGGATTCAGTTCAATCGCCTGGCGCAAATCGTCCAGTGCTTCTTCCAGAGACTGGTCCGGCAGGCCGTGCATCAGGTCCAGGTTAAAGCTGCGCAGGCCGAGACCGCTGGCAAGGTTTGCCGCTCTTTTCGCTTCACCTGAGTCGTGAATGCGCCCGAGGCGTTTTAGTTTCGGCTCGCTGAAGCTCTGCACGCCGATGGAAATTCGGTTCACGCCCGCTTTCTGGTAGCCAACAAAGCGGTCGGCTTCTACCGTGCCGGGGTTGGCTTCCATGGTGATTTCCGCGTCATCTGCCAGTTTTAAGCGCGAACGAACGCCGTCCAGCAACATCTGCATGGCCTCGCTGGAGAGCAGGCTTGGCGTACCGCCACCGATAAAAATGGTCTTTATTTCACGCCCTTGTGCCAGCGGCACATCGCAGTCCAGGTCACGTAGCAGATGGCCAACGTATTCTTCGTGCGGCACGTCGCCCTTTAGCGCGTGGGAGTTGAAGTCACAGTACGGGCACTTCTGTACGCACCAGGGGATGTGAATGTAGAGACTCAGGGGTGGCAAATTAGCCATTACGCATTGCTTCCAGTAACAGTTTCAGCGCTTGCCCACGATGGGAAATCGCGCTCTTTTCTTCGCGGGTCAGCTCCGCCGCCGTTTTACCTGCGGACGGAACATAGAAAATAGGATCGTAGCCAAAGCCGCCCTGGCCTGCCGATGTCTGGGCGATAACGCCCGGCCAGCTGCCGTGGAACACCAGCGGCGTTGGGTCTTCGGCGTGGCGCATATACACCAGCACGCAGTGGAACTGAGCCTGGCGTTCATCGTCGGGTACATCTTTCAGGGCAACCAGCAGCTTCTCAAGATTCTGCTGGTCGGTTGCCTCTTCACCCGCATAGCGTGCGGAATAAATGCCCGGCGCGCCGCCCAGCGCGTCCACCGCCAGGCCGGAGTCGTCGGCAAGCGCCGGTAGCCCGGTAACTTTAGCCGCGTGGCGAGCCTTCAGAATGGCGTTCTCAATAAAGGTCAGTCCGGTCTCTTCCACCGACTCTACGTTCAGCTCGGTTTGTGCCACCACGTCGAGGCCAAAATCCGCCAGCAGGCTGGCGAGTTCACGCACTTTACCGGCGTTCCCGGTAGCTAATACGACTTTTTGCATAGCGAATCCTGTATTTATTCGAGGGGTTCAATCAATGCCGCGACTTCCGTCGGGATTTGCTGCGGGCCAATAATTTTAACTTGTTTATGGCGGCCAAGGTCACCTTTCTCTATCACCACCTGGCCTTTAGCGACCCGGAACTGCTTTGCGAGGAACTTCACCAGGTGGGCATTGGCCTGCCCGTCAACCGGCGGAGCGGTGATGGCGACTTTTAATTCGTCGCCATGCACGCCAACCAGGCTGTCGCGGCTGGCCTTCGGCTGAATATACAGCCTTAGCACCAGCCCGTCGGGCAGTTGAGTCACTGGACTCAAAGCGCGTACCAGAGACCCGGGAACAGATCCATACCGAGGTAGTTCAGCGCATAGAGGATAAGAATGACCACCATTGCCGAGAAGTCGATGCCGCCCATAGCAGGCAAAATACGGCGGATTGGCGCCATCATCGGCTCGGTCAACTGCATCAGCACATATTCAACCGGGCTGCGGCCCTGGCTTATCCAGCTCATCAGAGAGCGGATAATAATCACCCAAAATACCAGCGTACCGGCGGATTTCAGCAGCGACAGCACGCCGATGACTAAATTAAACGGATCCAGCGAAAGGCCGCCGGACTGAATCAGCAGCAGAATCGGGTACTTAAGCGTGGTGAGAATAAAAGCCACCAGCAGGGACGATGTATCAATCGGCCCGATTGACGGAATAACACGGCGCAGCGGCCCGATAACGGGCTGGGTAATTTTTACAATAAATTGGGCAAACGGATTGTAGAAATCACAGCGCGCCCACTGCATCCAGATGCGGATAAGCAGCACCATTACGTAAAGCTCAATCAGGGTTTTGACCAGGAAAGTCAACGTTAGCATGGTGTTCCTCAAAAATGATGGTGATTAACGAGCGGAATAATCCCGCGCGCCGAAAATAGCGGTTCCAATGCGCACCATGGTGCTGCCTGCGGCTATCGCGGCTTCCATGTCATCGGTCATGCCCAGAGATAATGTATCTACCGTTGGGTAACGGTGTTTAAGCGCTTCGCAGGCCTCCGCCATCTGGCGGCAGACGGCAAACTGGCGCTCGTAATCGGGTTCCGGAGCCGGGATGGCCATCAGCCCCCGCAGCGTCAGGCCCGGCAGGGCAGCGACTTCTGCTGCCAGCTGTTCCAGCTCGCTTAACGCGATGCCGGACTTGCTCTGCTCATCGCTGATATTTACCTGAATCAGCACATTTAAAGGCGGCAGGTTTGGCGGGCGCTGCTCGCTTAAACGGCTGGCAATACGCAGCCGGTCAACGGTATGGCACCAGTCAAAATTCTCCGCCACCAGGCGACTTTTATTCGACTGCAACGGCCCGATAAAGTGCCACTCCAGCCCTTCAACGCCCTGCTCAGCAAAGTGGTGAATTTTATCCACACCTTCCTGAACATAGTTTTCGCCAAAGGCAGAATGCCCCGCCGCAATCGCTTCTGCGATGGCGCTCGCAGGCTTGGTTTTGCTTACTGCAAGCAGAGTAACTTCTTCGGGGGATCGGCCGCAGCGTGCCGCAGCGGCTGAGATCTTCCCGTGAACCTGTGCCAGATTGTGCGCTATCTCATTCATGATCGTTGGAGAGTGATATGGATATCGAAGAAATTGTGGCCCTTAGTGTAAAGCATAATGTCTCCGATCTACACCTGTGCGCGAGTCAACCGCCGCGCTGGCGAAGATGTGGCAGGCTGGAGCTATGCCCGGAAGCGGCCCCTGAGGTTGAGTCGCTCCTTAATATCTGGCTTGTCGAAGAGCAGCGGCGGCAGCTAGAACAAACAGGGCAGCTTGATTTTGCCCTCACGCTTGAGAGCGGTCTCCGCCTGCGTGCTAACGCTTTTCGCCAGCGTGAGGGGTACTCTCTGGCGCTTCGCCTGCTGGCATCATCCTGCCCGTCTCTCGAAGAGATTGGCACTCCGGCGCTTGTTGCCCGGCTTTTACAGGAGCAGGAGGGGCTTGTGTTGGTCACCGGCGCGACGGGGAGCGGCAAGTCCACCACGCTTGCGGCAATGATCCAGCATCTGAATCACCACGCTGATTACCATGTTTTAACGCTCGAAGACCCGATTGAATTTATTCACTCCTCCGCCAGATGCCTTATCCAGCAGCGCGAGCCAGGAAGCCACTGTGAGAACTTTGCGGCCGGGCTTAAGGCCGCTCTGAGGGAAGATCCCGACGTTATCCTGCTGGGTGAACTGCGGGACAGCGAAACCATTCGCCTCGCACTTACCGCTGCCGAAACCGGGCATCTGGTATTAGCCACTCTGCACACACGCGGAGCTACGCAGGCGGTTGAGAGGCTGGTTGACGTTTTCCCGGCCGAAGAGAAAAGCCTGATTCGCACCCAGCTTGCCGGCAGCCTGAAAGCGGTGCTGGCGCAGAAACTGGTAGCCGCCAGCGGCGGCGGAAGGGTGGCGCTGTACGAACTGCTGGTGAACACCCCGGCAGTGGCTAATTTGATACGCGAAGGTAAAACCCATCAGCTACCGGGCGCGCTGCAAACCGGCCAGCAGCACGGCATGCAGAATTTTTCCCAAAGCGAGGCGCAGCGGCTGCGTGAAGGAAAAATTGCTGAAGATGACCGGGCAGTCGGCGGGCTATGGGAGAAGATATTTTGAACGCTTTTATTGCTTTTGTGTGTATTAGTGTGTATTTTGGTTATCGTTCTGGAGGTCAGCATGACTTCCGCTGAGCTGATAAAGGAATTGAAGGATGCAGGTTGTGAACCCGTCAGGCGTTCGGGAGGTAGCCACTGGATCTGGTGGTCGCCTGATACCGGAAAAACGTTCCCGATCCCTCATCCCAAAAAGGATTTGCCCATCGGTACTGTCAAATCCATTCGTAAAATGGCGGGTATTTAGCCTGCCGCTGCCGGAGGTTGATGATGTTTTTTTCTGTTGGTGTGGAGTTACCCGCAACTGAAAACGAAGCGTTTGGCCTGGTTGTACCCGCGTTATGCAACGATGATTTTGGCTGCGTGTCGGCGGCAGATACCCAGGCTGATATTGCGCCGATGGTGCAGGATGCGGTGCTGTCGATTGCCGATTTAATGGTGGAGAGCGGAAAGGATATTACTCAGCTCCGCGATGCCGGGCCTTTTGCTTATGCGGCAAACCCGGACTACGCCTACTGCACCCAGTGGTTACTGGTCGATGTGGATTTATCTGCGCTGGAAGGGAAGCAGCTGCGGCTAAACATTATGCTGCCGGACGCGCTGCTGCGGCGTATTGACTCCCGGGTGAAGCAGCCTTCATCAGGCTACCGGGACCGCAGCCATTTTCTGGCAATTGCCGCGAGGCATGAACTGCAGAGCGCAGGTAACGACGCGCCCGACAGGTAAACCCGTTAAGGGTTATATTCAAACCAGCTTTCGAGAATGATAACGGCGGAAGCCGAGTCGATGCTGCCTTTGTTCAGCGCACGAAAACCGCCGTGCTCAAACAGCCCGGCGCGAGCCTCTACCGTGCTCAGGCGCTCATCCTGCAATGAAACCTTAACGCCAAAGCGGCCGTGTAGGCGGTTTGCGAACTTACGTGCGCGCGCCGTAAGCGGCTGTTCGGTGCCGTCCATATTCAGCGGCAGGCCAACCACGACTTCTTCCGGCTGCCACTCTTTCAGAATTTTTTCTACCGCGTTCCAGTCCGGCGTGCCGTCCTGAGCTTTTAGCGCGGTTAACGGGCGGGCGGTGCCGGTAATTCTCTGGCCAATGGCTACGCCGATGCTTTTGGTGCCAAAATCGAAGGCCATCAGGGTTCCGCTGCTCATCAGGCGTGCCCCGCTTCGTTTGGCATATTGTGGATGTCTATACCGATAAGGCGAGCGGCCTCGCGCCAGCGTTCGGCTATCGGGGTGTGGAACAGGATTTCCGGAGCTGCCGGGGCCGTTAGCCACGAATTCTCCAGAATCTCCTGCTCAAGCTGGCCTTTCTCCCACGAAGAGTAGCCCAGTGCCACCATCACTTCTTTCGGTTGCTTAGCGGTGCCCAGCGTCTCAAGCACATCACGAGAGGTGGTAATCACCGTGTCGTCTGAAATACGAATGCTGGAGCCAAACGAGTCCGGCGTAGAGTGCAGAATAAAGCCGCGGTCTTCCGCCAGCGGGCCGCCGATAAACACCGGTTTGTCGAGGCGAATACTACTGTCGCGCGGTTCAGGTTCGATTTTCAGCTTTTCGAGAACGCCTTCAACCTGAAGGTTTTCCAGCGGCTTATTGATGATAATCCCCATCGCGCCTTCATCGTTGTATTCGCAGATATAGACTACGGAGCGCTTAAATAAGGGGTCCTGGAGAGCCGGCATGGCAATAAGAAAGTGATGCTGTAAATTCATTGTCAGAGGTTCTGATCCCGGTTGAAAAAGCGGCAGTGGATGCGCGAAGAGTGGTCAGTTTATCACTAATGAAGGAGTGCGGGCTACCCGGCCGGCCGCTGAGCCGTAGCGAGTTAAGCGGCGGGCGGCAAGGCGCCCGCCGTCACGCTTAGTTAGCCAGGCGCTTTTCGATGGCGTCAAACAGCATGCCGGTAATAGAAACCGGGAACTCCGCTTCGATTTCGCGAATGCAGGTCGGGCTGGTGACGTTAATTTCGGTCAGGCGGTCGCCGATGATATCCAGGCCAACAAAAATCAGGCCCTTCGCTTTCAATGTTGGCCCAACGCGGCGGGCGATTTCCCAGTCGCTTTCGGTCAGCGGGCGAGGTTCGCCGCGGCCACCTGCGGCCAGGTTACCGCGAGTTTCGCCACCCTGCGGAATACGTGCCAGGCAGTATGGAACCGGCTCGCCGTCCACTACCAGTACGCGTTTGTCGCCGTCTTTAATCGCCGGCAGGTAATTCTGCGCCATGCAGTAGCGGCTGCCCAGCTCTGTCAGCGTTTCTGCAATCACGCCGATATTTGGGTCATCCTGCTTCACGCGGAATATAGACGCGCCGCCCATGCCGTCCAGCGGTTTCATGATGATGTCGCCGTGCTGCTGCCAGAAGGCTTTAAGCTGCGCCTTGTTACGGGTGACCAGCGTTTCCGGGGTCAGATCAGCAAACCAGGCGGTGAACAGCTTTTCGTTACAGTCGCGCAGGCTCTGCGGCTTGTTGACGATGAGGGTGCCTTTTTCTTCAGCGCGCTCAAGGATGTAGGTGGCATAGATAAATTCGGTATCGAACGGCGGATCTTTGCGCATCAGGACAACGTTCAGGTCGGCCAGGGCGATGTCCTGCTCGGTGCCGAACTCGTACCATTTATCGTAGTTTTGCTCGACGCTAAGCAGCCGGGTGCGGGCGCGCGCTTCGCCGTTGTTCAGATACAGGTCGGCCATTTCCATATAGTGCAGCTCATAGCCGCGACGCTGCGCTTCCAGCAGCATAGCGAAGCTGGAGTCTTTTTTGATGTTGATGTGTGCGATGGGGTCCATCACGATGCCGAGCTTGATCATTGTTGTTCTCCTTTAGCCCAGGTCGCCAAAGCGCACCTGCAAGGCGGTAATGGCGGTGAGCGCGGTGGTCTCAGTACGCAGAACGCGCGGTCCCAACAGAATATCAGTAAATTGATGGTTCGCGGTCATGGCAATCTCATCGGCGGTTAAGCCGCCCTCCGGGCCAATCAGCAGGCGTACCCGCTCTACGGGCTGCGGCAGGGTATTAATACTGGCGCTGGCGCGCGGGTGCAGGTTGAGCTTCAGCGCGTCATCTTGCTCGGCGCACCAGGCGTCCAGCTCCATCGCAGGGCGTACTTCAGGCACCCGGTTGCGGCCACACTGTTCGCAGGCGGCGATGGCGATTTTCTGCCACTGCTGAAGCTTTTTATTCAACCTTTCGGCATCCAGTTTTACCCCACAGCGTTCGGAAAACAATGGGGTAATCACGTTGACGCCCAGCTCGACGGCTTTCTGGATGGTAAATTCCATCTTTTCTCCACGCGACATCACCTGGCCCAAATGCAGCCAGAGCGGCGATTCGCGGTCGTCCTCGCTGGCGGCAAGCACTTTCACTCGAACGGTTTTTTTATCCGCCTGAACTATCTCAGCGTCAAATACCTGGTTACTGCCGTCGAACAGCTGAACGGCCTGCCCGGCGCCCATGCGCAGTACGCGGCCAACGTGGTT
Source organism: Cedecea davisae DSM 4568 (assembly GCF_000412335.2). Lineage (GTDB taxonomy): Bacteria > Pseudomonadota > Gammaproteobacteria > Enterobacterales > Enterobacteriaceae > Cedecea > Cedecea davisae. Next base: position 3,942,508 of record NZ_KE161030.1, on the reverse strand, counting down.
AGCGGCGTCTTCGCACAGCGCAATATCCTCGCCGACGGAAAGGGGCTCAGGGTGATGGATGCGGGGTATACGCATGGTTTATAAGATCCGAATGCAGAGGCAAACATGTTTCAGCCTCTCTATGCAAAGAGAGGCAAGATTGCACGGTAATAGAAGATGACCGCTAGTGTAGGTTAGCTGTTTCGCGCCTGGCAAGCCCGCAGCACATATGGGTTATGGTTACCCTGAACTTTGGCAATACGCTCGTCGCGTTCGCATTCCCAGTCGGTGACCGGATAGCGCTTATCCCAGGCCTGGAACAGTTGGGTCTGCTGGCGTGAAAGTGAGAGCTGGTACTGGTCACGCATGTAGAAGTAGGTGCGGGCGATGGCGCCGCGTGCGCGTTCCGGCGGCTCGGCAACTTTATCTTTAAAATCAACCTTCATTGCGCACTGGCCGTACTGGCCTTCGCCGCCGTTCCACTGGCTGTACATAAAGTTATTTCTGTCGGCGTTCACCTCGCCGACTGCGGGTTGCAGGTTGTGCATATCGCTTTCAATCTTGCGGTATACCGGGTCTTTACCGCAGTTTTTACGCCCGCCATCCTGCCAGCATTGCAGCAGGTGGCCGAACTGCCAGGCCGGCATGACGTGTTCCCATTCAATACGCGTGGCGCGGTTTTCATTTTTCCGCACCTTATACCCGCACGATTCAAGATCGGGGACGCCTTTTTTACCCTGCCAGCTAATTTTGCAGCCGCAATAGAAATCGCCCGGTGCGTCGGCATTAACCTTAACGCCGGCCGTTTTGGCCTGTGAGAAGCTATTGATACCCGTGCTGAATGCGGAGAAAGAGCTGATGGCTGCAACGAATGCAACAGCCAAAGAAAATTTGCGAGACATTTCCAGAATCCTTGCTAAAACGTGTCCGCACCCTACCTGATCGTTTATCCAGTTTCAATCAGTCAGGACGGAAAATTTTTCTGGAATAGTTATTAATTACAGTGAGTTGTAACATCAGGCTTTAACAATTGACCACAGCGTGTACAACGATATTCGGCTTCGCCGCGCAGCACGCGGTTATGGCGGCGCACGGTGAGTTGATGCTGCTGGCAGGGGCAACGATAGGGGAAGGTGTTCTTGCGTACCGACTCGACTTCAAACTGGTGGGTGCGGCGAGCCGGAACGCCGAGCACGGTTTCCATCATCCACTTCCACTCTTTGCCGTGCGGCGCGACGCGGCCAAAATGCTTCCAGACCAGCAGGTGAGCAAGCTCATGAGGCACCACTTCCTCAACAAAAGCCTGCTGGTTTTCCATCAGCAAAACGGGATTGAGGCGGATTTCATAGCTTTCGAGCCACGCGGTACCTGCCGCGGTTCCACGCTGCTGATACACCACTTTGGGCTCGGGGTAGCTACGGCCCAGATGCGAGTTCGCCTGCTGGAGTTTTTCTCGCAGGCAGCGCATAACGGCCTGCTGAATGGCAATGGGGAGTCGGGGGGCTTTCATAGCGGCAGAGAATAAAGTGGGTGGAGGCAAGGTGCAAGCCCCTCTCGTGGAGGAGAGGGGCAGGTAAAACTTAGTTGTGGGCGCCAATCTCGCGCAACTTACGGCCTTTCATCAGGTTACGTTCAATGTGCTCCAGAGAGACATGCTTGGTTTCCGGAATCAGCCACAGGGTCAGGACAATAAAGAACAGGTTGAGCGCCCCGTAAACCCAGAAGGTGTTGGCGTTGCCCAGCGTATTCAGCATGGTCAGGAAAGTAGCCCCGACAATCATGTTGGCAATCCAGTTGGTGGCGGTGGAGCAGGTGATACCGAAATCGCGGCCTTTCAGCGGCTGGATTTCGGAACACAGTACCCAAATCAGCGGGCCAGCGCTCATAGCAAAACCAACGATAAACATCAGCAGCATGGCAATAGCGAAGTATTGTGCACCCTGGGAGTGAATGCCGATGTGCATCATCGTGCCCAGCACGCCCATACCCACGGCCATGACCAGGAAGCCCAGAACCAGCGTAGGTTTACGGCCCCAGCGGTCAACCAGACCAATGGCAATAAAGGTCGCCAGGACGTTAATCAGGCCGACGATGACGGTGCCCCACATTTGCTGGGTGGTATTCGCAAAACCGGCGATTTCGAAGATCTTCGGCGCGTAATACATGATGACGTTCATGCCGGTGAACTGCTGCATTACCTGCAACAGAACGCCGAGGAATACCGCGCGGCGGAAGTTGGAGTTGTCTTTAAATAGCGCCCAGCCGCTCTGTTTTACCTTCAGGCTTTCGCGAATTTCTTCCAGCTCTTTTTTCGCTTCTGCGCTGGTGTCTCGCAGGCGCAGCAGCACGCGTTCGGCATCGTGGAAGCGGCGTTTAGCGGCGAACCAGCGCGGGCTGTCCGGCAGGAAAAATACGCCAACCAGCAACAGCAGGGCAGGAAGGGTTATCACGCCCAGCATCCAGCGCCAGGACTCGGTGTAGCTGAACGCCGTATCTGAAAGATAAGCGCCGAGAATACCGATGGTAATCATCAACTGGTACATCGAAATCATGCTACCGCGTATTTTTTCCGGCGCTATTTCTGACAAGTACAGCGGTGCGGTGTAGGACGCAACGCCTACCGCCAGGCCAAGCAATACGCGTGAGACGATTAATACTTCGGTATTGGGCGCAAAGGCTGAGCAAAGAGAGCCTACGACAAACAGCACCGCGCCAATCATCAGGCTGTATTTGCGGCCCAGTTTGAAGGAGAGCCAGCCGCTGCCGACCGCGCCGACGGCTGCGCCGAACATCATTGAGCTAACGACCCATTCCTGAGTGTGGGAAGTAATCTGGAAATCTTTAGCGATAAACGGCAGGGCACCGGCAATCACGCCGATATCAAGGCCAAACAGCAGCCCGGCGAGCGCCGCCAGGAAGCAGACAAAAAAGGTCATGCTCTTATTGGAACGCTTTTGTTTTTGATAGTCAGGCATAACGCCCTCCAGGTGGATTATTCAGATTTGACGCTAATAAGGGTAGGCCAGCGGCGGGCAAAAGTGTGTGATGATAATCACAGCTATGTAATCGGTTACACTGATGCTGTTGATTAAAAACCGGGTGCTAATCGACAAAACATAGAGTTAATGGCGACTAAAGCCAACGTTATGGTTAAAAATAAGCTTAATCTGAAGTGTTATGTAACAAATGATGTGCCTTCCCTGAGCGCATGACGAATTGAACGATAAAAGTCTTTATATGCAAATGTAATCGGTTTCACTTTTCGTCAAATGAGGGAGGATTCAGGAAAAATACAGAGGGTTTAAGCGAGGGCAGAAAAGTAAAAGGCCAGCATTAGCTGGCCTTTAAAGTGCGGAGCGCAGGCGGATTATTTCAGGCCAGCAGCTTCACGCAGCAGGGCGGCTTTGTCGGTTTTTTCCCAAGGGAAATGTTCGCGACCAAAGTGACCGTAAGCGGCGGTTTCTTTGTAGATCGGGTGCAGCAGATCCAGCATCTGGATAAGGCCGTATGGGCGCAGGTCGAAGAATTCACGCACCAGCAGGGTCAGCTGCTCGGTAGAGATTTTCTCAGTACCGAAGGTTTCCACCATGATGGAGGTCGGTTCTGCTACGCCGATAGCGTAGGAAACCTGAATTTCACAGCGGTCCGCAAGGCCAGCAGCCACGATGTTTTTTGCTACATAGCGAGCAGCATATGCCGCAGAGCGGTCTACTTTAGACGGATCTTTACCGGAGAATGCACCGCCGCCGTGACGAGCCATGCCGCCGTAGGTATCAACGATGATTTTACGCCCGGTCAGGCCGCAGTCGCCCATCGGTCCGCCGATAACAAAACGGCCGGTTGGGTTGATGTGATATTTAGTAGAAGCATTCAGCCACTCGCCCGGCAGCACAGGTTTGATGATTTCTTCCATCACCGCTTCCTGCAGGTCTTTCAGCGCAACGTCTTCTGAGTGCTGAGTAGACAGAACAACCGCGTCAATACCGACGATTTTACCGTCGTCGTACTGGAAGGTTATCTGGCTTTTTGCATCAGGACGCAGCCACGGCAGGGTACCGTTTTTACGCACTTCAGCCTGGCGCTGCACCAGACGGTGAGCATAGGTAATTGGCGCAGGCATCAGCACGTCGGTTTCGTTGGTGGCATAGCCAAACATCAGGCCCTGGTCACCGGCACCTTGCTCCAGCGGATCGGTACGGTCAACGCCCTGGTTAATATCCGGAGACTGCTTGCCAATCGCGCTCAGTACCGCGCAAGAGTTGGCATCAAAGCCCATATCAGAATGCACATAGCCGATTTCACGCACGGTTTTGCGGGTGATCTCTTCGATGTCTACCCACGCGCTGGTGGTGATTTCGCCGCCAACCAGAACCATGCCGGTTTTTACATAAGTCTCACAGGCAACGCGCGCTTTAGGATCCTGCTCGAGGATAGCGTCAAGTACCGCGTCGGAGATTTGGTCAGCGATTTTATCAGGATGCCCTTCAGATACAGACTCGGACGTAAAAAGGTGCTTAGCCATATTTTCTTCACCCTAAGAGTAATTATTTAGTTCAGGCTGCTGCTCTGCGCCGCTAAGGCGGCGAGATGAACCAACCCGGGAACTTATTGCCGCAGATTGAAAAACAGGCAGTCTAACAGTTAATCAGTATAGATGGATTAACATCTGGACGGCCATTTTAGATTATTCAATCGGCAGATAGCCAGATTTTTTTAGAACAACGGCAATATGTGATAAATCTTTAGTGGAAAGGATTGCTGACATTGCTGGCAATTTACGCATTTTTGCTTTGCTTTTTACCCCTGATATCGGTATAAAGCGGCGCGCGCGGCTTAATCAAAAGCACACAAAATTTGTGTTGCCCACTTCCAGCCGGGTTGAGCAATTATTTAGAGCCTGTCCGCTACAGTGCTCACAGCTTTAGCTTGTCGCATACCCAACAACGTATGCGTGGAGGTGACTGGATTAATGAACCGCCGTCTTTCGAACAACCTGGCATGCCGTCCTGGCGTGCGTATGCTCCTCGCAGCCTGCATCTCATGTTTTCAACCTTGCCGATGTTGTACCCATCTCGGCGCTTCTCAGGATCCCCGGGCCGGTGTTTGACATTCCGTGGTTGCTGAACAAGGGCGCTCTTGTTTAACAAGAGTTTTCTCGTGGTTTCGCCGACCTGTCATACAGTGTTCGGTTACGTGTTTTACAATGATATGAAAATGAAACCGGTCGCACAGCTATGCTGTCAGCGTCTTATGCTGGCAATGCGCGCTGTTAATGGGTTGTTATTGCAGGATACCCCTGCGATAGTAGTCAACTGTTTTGCACATTCGACAAAATTTGAGGTTCGCCATGACTGACAAAATCACTTCTGTTTCGGGTTCGTCAGTGGGCGAGCAAGATGTACACCGTTCCATTCAGGAGGTTGCCATGAGCTCCGAGGAAGCCAGTAAGATGTTGCGTACTTATAATATTGCCTGGTGGGGTAATAACTATTATGACGTCAACGAGCTGGGCCATATCAGCGTATGCCCGGATCCGGACGTTCCGGACGCTCGTGTCGATCTTGCCGAGCTGGTAAAAGCTCGCGAAGCTCAGGGCCAGCGCCTGCCTGCGCTGTTCTGCTTCCCGCAGATCCTTCAGCATCGTCTGCGTTCAATTAACGCGGCTTTCAAACGCGCTCGTGAGTCTTACGGCTATCAGGGCGACTATTTTCTTGTTTACCCGATCAAGGTAAATCAGCACCGCCGTGTGATTGAGTCACTGATTCATTCCGGCGAGCCGCTGGGCCTGGAAGCGGGTTCTAAAGCAGAGCTGATGGCTGTTCTGGCGCATGCAGGGATGACGCGCTCCGTTATCGTGTGTAACGGTTATAAAGACCGCGAATACATTCGCCTGGCGCTGATCGGTGAGAAGATGGGCCACAAGGTCTATCTGGTTATCGAGAAGATGTCCGAGATTGGCATCGTGCTGGAAGAAGCAGAACGCCTGAACGTGATCCCGCGCCTTGGCGTGCGTGCGCGCCTGGCTTCTCAGGGCTCCGGCAAATGGCAGTCTTCAGGTGGCGAAAAATCTAAATTTGGCCTGGCGGCCAATCAGGTTCTGCAACTGGTGGAAATCCTGCGTGAACGCGGCCGCCTGGACAGCATTCAACTGCTGCACTTCCACCTCGGCTCGCAGATGGCTAACATCCGCGACATCGCGACCGGCGTTCGTGAATCCGCACGTTTCTACGTTGAACTACACAAGCTGGGCGTTAACATTCAGTGCTTCGATGTGGGCGGCGGCCTGGGCGTGGACTACGAAGGGACGCGTTCCCAGTCCGACTGTTCGGTGAACTACGGCCTGAATGAGTACGCCAACAACATCATATGGGCGATTGGCGATGCCTGCGAAGAGAATGGCCTGCCGCACCCGACGGTGATTACCGAGTCTGGTCGTGCCGTAACCGCACACCACACCGTGCTGGTTTCCAATATCATCGGCGTTGAGCGTAACGAATATACCGAAGCTACGCCGCCGGCTGATGACGCACCGCGCGCGCTGCAAAGCATGTGGGAAACCTGGCTGGAAATGCACCAGCCTGGCACGCGCCGTTCGCTGCGTGAATGGCTGCACGACAGCCAGATGGACCTGCACGATATCCACGTTGGTTACTCCTCCGGCGCCTACAGCCTGCAGGAGCGCGCCTGGGCCGAGCAGCTCTATCTGAACATGTGCCACGACGTGCAGAAGCAGCTCGACCCGAGCAACCGCGCACATCGTCCGATTATCGACGAACTGCAGGAGCGCATGGCGGACAAAATGTACGTCAACTTCTCGCTGTTCCAGTCGATGCCGGATGCGTGGGGTATTGACCAGCTGTTCCCGGTGATGCCGCTGGAAGGGCTGAACCATGCGCCGGAACGCCGTGCTGTGCTGCTGGATATCACCTGCGATTCCGACGGCGCAATCGACCACTATGTGGACGGCGACGGGATAGCGACTACGATGCCAATGCCGGAATACGACCCTGAGAACCCGCCGATGCTGGGCTTCTTTATGGTCGGCGCATACCAGGAAATTCTGGGCAACATGCACAACCTGTTCGGTGATACCGAAGCGGTGGACGTGTTCGTGTTCCCTGACGGCTCGGTAGAAGTTGAGCTGTCTGATGAAGGCGATACCGTGGCGGATATGCTGCAATACGTGCAGCTGGATCCGAACAAGCTGCTGACCCAGTTCCGCGATCAGGTGAAGAACACCGATCTTGACGATGCGCTGCAACAGCAGTTCCTCGAAGAGTTTGAGGCGGGTCTTTACGGTTATACGTATCTGGAAGACGAGTAAGTTAGCCCGGACGAGCTCCCGCTACCGGGGGCTCGTTTTTTAAATATCCAGCACCAGATTTTGGGTAATCTCATCCCGAAGAGTCGGGAAAACGTGGTTTTCTTCGGCTATTTCCGGCCAGCGTCGCACTTCATTAATAATGCCATCAATTATCTTGTTGGATTTACGCGGGGTTAGGCTGCCTATCAATTGGCCTACGCTCAACAAATCCTCACGAGTAAAATTGTCGCGTTTACCGGCAATGGTCATCTGATGTTTGTCTACCCAGGGCGATCCCGGTTTATAACTGTAGGCAATGTCATAAGCCGGAGCCAGGACCCAGCGAAAGTCATCATCTACTAAAAATGCCGTGTTTTTAGTGTGATCGTCATGGTTGCGGGCAATAACATTGAACACCATACGCCTGAATATTTGTTCCTGCTCTTTGTTTGACAGCGCTAATTTTCGGGCCACGGCCAGAAGCTCTTCGTAGCTGTAATAACCGGGTTTTTTGAAGTCAGCGTGATCCATACCGCATAGTGTTAAGACATGGTATTTCTGGTTTTCTTCTCGATCGAAACGGCGGGTCATAAAATGACTACGACCATTTTCGGCCAGAATTTCGCAGGGGGACATGTTGATACCACAACCCGTCGCCATTAACGAGTAGCTGTATTCCATCAGGCCAAAACCTTTAGGATCGCCAAATGTTTCCGTATTGGTATTGTGTTCCGTAACACCATCAAATTTTAATAAATAATGCTCAAATCCGGCAGGAGTATCCACCTGTCCGGATAAAATCTGGGTTCTGTCTTTGTTCACCGCAATGACGGCTTTCGGCCTGGCTCCACCTGCTGATGTTCCTACCTGCAATAGGTGGGACATCGCGTTTTGTTCGTTTGCGGTAATATCAACATGGTTACGATCGTTCAGAACTTTTTGCGCCAGTTCGACGAGCGCAGGCAGTTGGAGTGCGTCACCGTTATTTTTCGGAAGTTGGATGGCATTCTGATACTCCAGCGCGCCCATTCCTCGTGTGCCGGTATAAAGCAACCTGTCCAGTGCGCCAAATTGTGATTTGTCCAGCCCTTGCCGCGCCAGCCAGCTGTTTATCAAGGCGTTACCGAAGTCATCGGGCAATGAGTCGGCAAACACCGAGGGGAGGCCCCGATAGGTTTCAAAAGACAGTGAGGGAAAATTTTGTGGTGCTTTCGTCAAGGGCATGTGTAAAGGTGATAATGAAAAGCCTTCTGCTACCCACGCGGCATCATACTCAAAAGATACCCACGGTGAATCTTCCGTAATGGCCAGGGTTCCTACGTCAACCCCGGAGAACTGAACCTTGCAAGCCTGGGTAATCATCGTTATTCCCCTGTTTTGAGTTTTTTTCGCCGCTCCATCATGCTGCGGATTTTGATCATTTGCGCTGATGTTGACGCTGCTTTTTTACCTGTCGGGGAAACCTGAGACCATACTTCTGCCGGGCGTATAGTGGGGGAGGGGATCAGGTGATTAAAATTATCCAGCAACTGTAGTTCGCGAAGAACGGCAATAAATATGAGTAAGTTGCATGAGCCCGTTTTTAGTGAGCGGTAGGTCTTTGGTGTTATTCCTATCCGCTCTGCCAGCATGAGCTGGGTTATTTTCATTGTTTTGCGGCGAGCTTCTATTCGGGTGAACAGCATTCCGGCCAGAGCACTATCAGTCAGCGTTTTCGAAAATTCTTTCATGGGTCAAATTCTACCTTTCAATGGCGTTTTATGCCTATTTTAGGTAGTTTACTACTCTTTTTTTAAGTGTGCTTATTTATTGTTTGAGGGGTAGTAGATTACCCTTTAATGATTGCTTTTGGTGCTTGAGGGTAAAATATTACCTTTTTTTGTGCTGCACCGTGTTTCGAATCATACTCTCTTCATCTATTGAACCCTGACCCGATTGCGGCGATAATCCGCACAATATAAGCAGTACCGAATCCAATCCCTTCCTCGTCGGGTTTAACGACGCGGAGGGGATTTTTTTTGATATCGACTAACCCCAACCGAGAGGTCAGACAATGAGCACCTTAGGCCACAAATACGATAACTCCCTGGTATCTAATGCCTTTGGTTTTTTACGTTTCCCGCTGAACTTCCAGCCGTACGATAGCGATGCGGACTGGGTTATCACCGGCGTTCCGTTTGATGCGGCAACCTCCGGTCGCGCGGGTGGTCGTCACGGCCCGGCAGCGATTCGTCAGGTATCCACTAACCTGGCATGGGAAGGCAACCGCTTCCCGTGGAACTTCGACATGCGCGAGCGCCTGAACGTTGTGGACTGCGGCGACCTGGTATATGCCTTCGGCGATGCCCGCGAGATGAGTGAAAATCTCCAGGCTCATGCCGAGCGTCTGCTGGCTTCCGGCAAGCGTATGCTCTCCTTCGGTGGCGACCACTTTGTGACTCTGCCGCTGCTGCGCGCCCATGCTAAGCACTTCGGTAAAATGGCGCTGGTGCATTTTGATGCCCACACCGATACCTACGCTAACGGCTGCGAGTTCGACCACGGCACCATGTTCTATACCGCGCCAAACGAAGGCCTGATCGATCCGAACCACTCCGTGCAAATCGGGATCCGTACCGAGTTTGATAAAGACAACGGTTTTACCGTGCTGGACGCGGGCCAGGTTAACGATCGCGGCGTGGACGATATTCTGGCACAGGTTAAGAAAATCGTTGGTGATATGCCGGTTTACCTGACCTTCGATATCGACTGTCTGGACCCGGCATTCGCTCCTGGCACCGGCACGCCGGTTATCGGTGGCCTGACGACCGACCGCGCTCTGAAGCTGGTACGCGGCCTGAAAGATTTGAATATCGTCGGTATGGACGTTGTGGAAGTGGCCCCGGCCTACGACCAGTCTGAAATCACTGCCCTGGCCGCCGCTACCCTGGCGCTGGAAATGCTGTACATCCAGGCCGCTAAAAAAGGCGAGTAAACCTTACGCGCTAATTGCTGCTGCGCGATGCATGCGCAGCAGCAACATTCCTCCCGCCAGCAGGGTAATAACCTGCGATACAACCAGCACCGAAAAACCTGAACTGACCGACCCTACCGATTTCATCACTATCCCCATCAGCAGCGGAATAAATGCCGCGCAGATGTTGCCGATCCCATTGATTACTCCATATGCACTACCGACCGCTTCCCGTGCGGCATGATGCTGGATTACCGCTGGAATGGCGGCACCCTGTAGCCCCCAGAAGATATTCGCTGAGAGCATAAACAGCGCAAGCCATGATGGCTGGTGGCTCAGCATCAGCGCGATAACGGAGAGTGCGGTCAGCAAGCCGCCCACCACAAATAGCACTGGCGCTTGTTCCGGGCGTATCTTGTCGAGCAGTACCCCGCCAAGGAATTTAGAGCCCAGACTCAGCAGAAAAGGAATGGCCGCTAACATTCCCGTCGCATGCAGCGAGAAGTGGTGCTCATCACGAAGCCACGCGGGCAGCCAGGCGCTGCTGCCCCAGAGATAACTTAACGTGGCAATTTCAACCAGCAGCGTCCACCCCAGCAGCGGCGTTTGCCAGGCAAGCGTAAATGTCTGCACGATCCCCGGTTTTTTCATCCTCGCCGTACTGCGTGGGGCAGGCAGGAACCGCCAGATTAACCCGCCACCCAGTACCAGATTCATTACCGCCAGGGCATAAAACGAACCGGCCCACCCCAGATGTGTCATCAACCAGGTGACCAGCGGAAAGCCCACGGCCAGCCCGAGAGAGACGCCCAGGGCGGTAACAGCATTGGGTTTTCCGATCTCTTCAGCCTTGAAGTTATCGCTGATAAAGCGCGTTTTTAGCGAAAAAAGTGGCCCTTCAGCAATGCCCAGAACCCCGCGTGCGATGAGCATTCCCATTAGCGAGCCCAGAAGCGGAGAAATTGCGCAAACCACAGCCCAAATCGCAATACTGCTTAATAATCCCTGGCGATATTGTAATTTGCTTTCGATAACCGGAGTTAATAACAAAGCTGAAAAACCATAACCCAGGAGAAAGAAGGTTATTAGCATTCCCTGTAACATTCTGTTTTCATTTAGCTGAAAATGTTCGGCAAATTCCGGATTTAAAATCATTACCGAAATATTTACCCGGTCGATGTAGGAAATAATAATAAGCAGCAATAGTGCTATTGTGCCTTGCCATCTTGCCGTCATCATGTCCGCCTTATATTCTGATTTATTTATATTTTTATGAGTGTGATTATCACAATGCTAAAATGGTTAACCTGTGAAACTCATTGTTTATAAACAATAAAATTAAAATTTGTTTCATGGGTGAAACATCCTCCATTTCCGTTAATTTATTTTTAAGAAGGAATTGGAAAATAAGTCAATATTTTTTTTATTCAAAGTACAGAGCGCTAATAAGGCTCATCAGTCACGCCTGAAGAATGAAATTTTCATATTTCTGCATTTTTTCGTGATCGCTTGCACAGATAGATAATTAAAACCCCTTCCATTAACAAATGATTCACAAATCAGCTTGACGAAAACGTCATCGCTTTTATATTGACCGTATTAAATAAGAAACAGAGTTTCATATATGAAACAAAAGCCTGGAGGATCGTGATGAGCTGGATAGGCGTATGTGACGCAGAGCAAGTACAGGAAGATTTCCCTTTTAGCGGCAATGTCGAAGGTAAAGAGATCGGCGTTTATTTGATTGACGGTGAATATTACGCCCTGGAAGACGTATGCCCCCATGCTTATGCGCTGCTGAGCCAGGGCTTCGTTGAGGACGGTAAGGTGGAGTGCCCGCTGCATGAGGCGGTTTTCGACGTAAAAACCGGCCAGTGCCTGCATGGCCCCGGCGGACGCAATCTGAACCGCTTCCCGGTTCGCATAGTTGAAAACCAGATCCAGATTACCTTTGTCGAGGAGACCGTGGCATGAGCGATACCCTGAACTTCAACCCGGCGCTGCCGGAAAGCCGTCAGTTTACCCCTCCGGCAGAAGGCGGTAACGGTGCCATCCATAAGCCGGGTGATTACCAGAACCTTATCTGGCAGACCCGCAGCCGCGTCCCGGAAAACTGGGAAGTGAACCTTATCGCCACGCTGGAAGATCTCTTTGAGCAGGGAGTGGAAACCTTACCGGAATTGGTCAAGGGGCTGAACGCGGTGCGGATGCACGATCTACAAGGCGAGCCGTGGAACGAAGCCAGCTTCCAGGCATTCTTACAGGTTAACGGCTATTGAGGGCAACGCGATGACGACTACCGTACAACACTATCTTGATAAAGGTCTGCGTGGCCTCTGGTATCCGGTACTGGCAAGTTGGGAAGTGCAGTCTGCGCCGGTGGGCATTACCCGCCTGGGCGAGCAGATTGTGGTCTGGCGGAATAAAGATGGCCAGGTTCAGGCCCTGGAAGACCGTTGTCCACACCGTGGCGCACGTTTGTCGATGGGCTGGAACCTCGGCGACCGTATTGCCTGCTGGTATCACGGCCTGGAAGTAGCGGGAAACGGCGAGGTGAAAGATGTGCCTGCCGTGGACAAATGCCCGCTGGTTGGCCAGCAGTGCGTGCGCAGTTACAACGTGCAGGAAGCGCACGGCGCCATTTTCCTGTGGTTTGGCGTAACGGCGGAACAGCAGCCGGATGAGCTGACCTTCCCGGATGAGCTGGCGGACGGCGAAACCTACAGCAACTTCCTGTGTACTGCCGCATGGCAATGCAATTACCAGTACGCGCTTGAAAACGTTATGGACCCGATGCACGGCACCTATCTGCACTCATCTTCACACTCAATGGCGGAAGGCGATCGCAAGGCAGACATGGTGCTCCAGCCCACCAAAACCGGCTTTATCTTCGAGAAAAAAGGCCAGACAGGCGTTAACTTCGATTGGGTTGAATTGGGCAACAGCGGCGCTTTATGGATGCGCCTGTCGATTCCTTACAAGAAGCGCTTTGGGCCGGGTGGGCACTTCTTTATCGTCGGTATGGTGGTGCCGGAAGATAACGACAACTGCCGCGTCTTCTTCTGGCGTATTCGCCGCGTGCAGGGCTGGCAGCGCGATATGTGGCGCTTTATGTACCGCAACCGTCTGGAAAAACTGCACTGGGAAGTCCTGGAGCAGGACCGCGTGGTGCTGGAAAGCATGGCGCCGAATGCCCGCGAACATGAATACCTCTACCAGCACGACGTCGGTCTCTCCCGCCTGCGCCGTATGATGCAAAAAGCGGCCAGAGAGCAGCTGGCTCTCCGTGAAGAATCGCAGGGAGCGGCTTGATGAACGGGCTGTTGAGGGGAAAACGTATCGTCGTGACCGGTGCCGCTCGCGGGCTGGGCTATCACTTTGCTAAAGCCTGCGCGGAGCACGGCGCAGCGGTGGTGATGTGCGACATCCTGGAGGGCGAACTGGCTGAGAGTGCGCACGGGCTCAGTGCACAGGGGTATTCGGTTGCCTCCCACGTTATCGATCTGGCCGATCCGCGCTCTATTGAGCAGGTATTCAACGCGATTGGTGCTGAAGGGCAGATTGACGGCCTGGTGAATAACGCGGCGATGGCAACGGGCGTCGGCGGCGTAAACATGCTCGATTACGATCCCGATCTCTGGGATCGCGTGATGAACGTGAACGTCAAAGGCACCTGGCTGGTGACGCGCGCTGCGGTGCCGCTTATGCGCGAAGGGAGCGGGATTGTAAATGTTGCTTCTGACACCGCACTGTGGGGCGCGCCGCGCCTGATGGCCTATGTTGCCAGCAAAGGTGCGGTGATTGCCATGACGCGCTCGATGGCGCGTGAGCTGGGTGAGAAACGTATTCGTATCAACGCTATTGCGCCCGGGTTAACCCGCGTCGAGGCGACGGAATATGTGCCCGCCGAGCGCCATCAACTGTACGAAAACGGGCGGGCGTTAACGGGCGCGCAATTGCCGGAGGACGTCACCGGCAGCGTGGTCTGGCTGTTAAGCGATCTGTCGCGGTTTATTACCGGGCAGCTGATTCCGGTCAACGGTGGTTTTGTCTTTAACTAACGGGTGAAGCGATTATGGCAAACGATCAGGAAGTGAAGTATCTGGTGCCGGGGCTTGAGCGCGGGCTACAGCTGTTGCTGGCCTTCGGCGAGCAGCATCGCGAACTGACCTTTGCCGAGCTGCACCGGCTGGTGGATATGCCGAAAGCAACCGCCTACCGCGTGGTGCAGACGCTGGAGTACATGGGTTTTCTGGAGCGTAATACGCGCACTAATACCTTCTCGCTGGGCATGAATGTGCTGCGGCTGGGCTTTGAGTACATCGCCTCGCTGGATGTGGCGCAGGTGGGCCAGCCGGTGATTGAACAGCTGCGGGACATCAGCCAGTGCAGCAGTCATTTGGCTATTCGGGACGGACGGGACATTATCTACATCGCTCGCGTCAGCGCCGCCGGTTCGCGCATCAATCAGGTCAGTATTGGCACCCGTTTACCCGTGCACTGCACGTCGCTGGGGCGCATGTTGTTAACCGATATTTCTCGCGCTGACTTTGAACAGTTGTTCCCGCACGAGCGCCTGCCTGGCAACACGCCCGGGCAGCTTCACGACCGCGAAGCCCTGTGGCAGATGGTGCAACAGGACAAAGCCCGTGGCTATGTAATCGGCGAATCTTTCTTCCGCCACGGCATCTCCTCCATTGTTTATCCGGTGTATGACCGCAGCGGGCGTGTAGCAGCGGTAGTCAGCATTCTCGTGCCGTCGGAAGAGATCCCGCAAACGGACCGTGAACGTCTGCAAAACGACGTTCGTCTGGCGGCCGATAAAATTTCTGGCTTCTTAGGTTATTTGTCACAGGCCAGCTAAATCAGTGAGTTAACGTCAGGCGCTTAACTGCGTCGGGCATGTTTTACGCCCAATTTGGGCCAGATGAGGCAACGAACGATGAGTATAACCGGAATTGAAAAGCTGGAATTTGGCGTTGATAACCTGACGCACTGCGCCAAATTTATGCATGATTTTGGCCTGGCGGGCGATGCTGACGGCCGGTTTTTTACCACCTTAAGCGGCGCGCGCGTGGAGCTAAATGCAATTGATAGCCCGGACCTGCCGCCTGCGTTTGAAGCAGGCAACACCCTGCGACGCATGACCTGGGCGGTCGCCACGAAGGCAGACCTGGATGCCTTGCGTCCGAAGCTGCAATCCCAGCCCGGTTTTTGCGAAGTTGACGGTGCGCTGGAATGCCTCGACCCAAATGGCATGACCCTGCGCGTGCAGGTGAGCCAGCAGAAGCCGGTTGATCTGATTGTTGAACCCATTAACCAGTGGGGCGACGTGCGCCGCGTTGATACGCCAAGCCCGGTTTACGATCGCGCCCAGCCAATCAACGTTGGTCACGTAGTATTTTTTGTCGAAGCGCTGGCGGAGGTGGAGAAGTTCTATCGTGAGGTGCTCGGTTTCCAGGTTTCAGACCGTTACATCAACCGCGCCGTATTCCTGCGCTGCGGCGTGCGCGGGGGCCATCACAACCTCTTCCTGTTGCAGCTCCCTAACCGCAAGCGCGGGCTTAACCATGTGGCCTTTACCGTGCGTGATATCCACGAGGTGATCGGCGGTGGGATCGCGATGAACAAAAATAACTGGAGCACCTTTATCGGGCCTGGCCGCCATCCGGTTTCGTCAGCCTATTTCTGGTACGTCAACAGCCCTACGGGCGGCGCGTTTGAGTATTACACCAACGATGATTACCTGACCGAAAACTGGCAGCCGCGCGAGCTTGAACACTCTCTGGTCTCCTTTACCGAATGGGCGGTGGAAGGCGGCATCGACCATGACACCCGTCGCCAGCAAAAAAAGTTGGAGTCGGTATGACGTCGCGCATTGTCATAATTGGCGGCGGTCAGGCCGGTGGCTGGGCGGCAAAAACGCTGCGTGATGAGGGCTTTGACGGCGAGATTTGCGTCGTGGCGGAAGAAGAGTGGGATTTCTACGAGCGCCCGCCGCTCTCCAAAGCTTCTCTGCTGGATCCGGATGCCGTGCTGCCGCGCCTGTTTCCCGAGGAAGTGCAGCAGGCGCTGAACCTGACCTGGTATCGCCCGCTGCGCGCTGAGTCCTTTGATTGCGATACAAAAACGGTACGTTTAAGCAATGGCGAGCACCTGAGCTACAGCACCCTTTTAATCGCTACCGGGGGGCGTGCGCGCCTGCCCGGTGAGGCATGGGCCAACCATCCTCAGGTCTACACCCTGCGTCACTGGCAGGATGCGCAGCGTCTGAAAGCGCGCCTGGCGGGAAGCAAAACGCTGGCGATTGTCGGCGGCGGCTGGATAGGCCTTGAAATTGCCGCCTCCGCGCGTAAAAGCGGCGTGGCGGTCACACTGTTCGAGCAGCAGCCTGCGCTGTGCATGCGTTCTGTCAGCGGCGAGGTTTCTCAGAGATTAACCACTATTCATCGTGAGCAGGGCGTGGATATCCGTACCGGCGTTGGCGCGCTGGAGCTTGAGGATGATAACGGTCGGCCGGTTATTCATTGCGAGGGTAAACGTGAAAGCTTCGACGCCGTTGTTGTCGGGATCGGCGTCGATCTCAACCTGGAGCTGGCCCGTGACGCCGGGCTTAACATCGAGCGTGGGATCGTGGTGGATTCACAGGGGCGCACGTCGGATCCGTCCGTCTTTGCCGCGGGCGATGTGGCGCAGCACCATCACTTCGGACTGTGCATTCAGTCGTGGGCATTTGCCCAGAACCAGGCGGTGGCAACGGCCAAAGCGATGCTTAACCCTGATGCGCCGGGCTACGACGACGCGCCGTGGCTGTGGTCGGATCAATACCAGCACAATATCCAGATCCTCGGTATTCCGCAGCCTGGCAGCACAACCACAGTGCGTGAAGATTCGCTGTTCTTCTCGCTGGATGAGCACGGACGGCTGACCCAACTGGTGGCGTTTAACGATGCGCGCACCGTCAAGCTGGCGAAACGCTGGATGGCGGCGGGGCGGGATTTATCGGCCGTGCCGCTTACCGACCCGACGTTTTCACTGATGTCACTGCGATAGCTAATCCGCACCCGTAGGGGGAGACATGACCACTTTTGAGACCAACACCGCGCCCGTTGAGGCAGGCGGTGAGGGGACCCGCACGCCTGAAAAGGCGGTGCGCTGGGCTATTCCGTTGTCGCTGCTTGCCTGTGTACTGCTGGCATTTTTCGACAAAATCAGCATTGCGGCGCTTTTTTCCGATAGCCATTTCCAGCAGGCGATGGGCATTGATTTTGATACCACGCGGCTCGGCATTCTGATGAGCGCCTTCCTGCTGAGCTACGGCTTTTCGTCGGTATTTTTAAGCGGTCTGGGAGACAAAATTGCGCCACTGCGACTGCTCACCGGCATGATGGCGGTGTGGTGTGTGCTGATGGTGGCGATGGGCTTTACCCATAACTACACGCTAATGATCGTGCTGCGCATCCTGCTCGGCGTGGCGGAAGGGCCACTGTTCCCGCTGGCGTTCGCCATTGTGCGTCATAGCTTCCCGCAGCACCTGCAGGCTCGCGCCACCATGCTGTGGCTGTTGGGTACGCCCGTGGGCGCGGCGATTGGTTTTCCGCTTTCCCTCTGGCTGCTTAACACCTTTGGCTGGCAGAGCACCTTCTTCGTGATGGCGCTGCTTACCGTGCCGGTGCTTGTCTTTGTGCGTATCGGCCTGCGCGGGATCCGCCTGGAGGCTAAACCCACAACATCACAGACTTCGCAGGATGAGCGGCGAGCAGCCCGGCGTGAGCTGTTTGTCAGCCCGCACTTCTGGATCATCTGCATTTTTAATATCGCGTTTCTCACCTACCTGTGGGGCATAAACGGCTGGCTGCCCGGCTACCTGATTAAAGGTAAAGGAATTCATCTTGAGCATGCGGGCTGGCTGTCGTCGATGCCATTTATCGCCATGCTGGCAGGCGAGATTATTGGCGCATGGCTCTCGGACCGGGTCGATAAACGTGCCGCCGCCTGTTTTATTTCAATGGCAGGGGCGGCTATTGGGCTGGTGGTGGTCATGCACCTTGATACTCCGCTGGCCGTGATTGCGGCGATGAGCTTTAGCACTTTTATGTGGGGCACCGGAGCCCCCAACATTTTCGCCTTGCTGGCGAAGGCTACTCACCCACGGGTAAGCGCCACGGCGGGCGGCATCTTCAACGGGCTGGGAAACTTTGCGGGCGCGCTGTCGCCAGCGGTGATGGGCGCATTAATTGCTTTCACCCACAGCATGGATTCCGGGCTGATTTTTCTGGCGGTGATGGCGGCGGTGGGCTGCGTCCTGTTACTGCCGCTGCTGCGACGTTACTGAGGAGAGTGTCATGACTGATTCAACCATAACTGCAAAACCAGGCATTAAACCTGAACACCTGACGATGGAAGAGTGGGTCGAGTCGCGCGTTGCGCGCTTCGAAGGCCGTAAATATGACTGGAACGCGCTGAAGTTTCAGGCCGATTTCGATCCGAAATACCGCCGTGCGCAGATGCGTTACATCGGTACGGGGGCGACGGGGGTGGCGAGTGATACCAACACCGTTCAGGCGGAGCACTTTACCTTCTCTACCATGGTGCTGCCATCGAAGTGCGAAGGACCCCTGCACCTGCACGATGATGTGGAGGAGGTGTTTTTCATGCTCAAAGGACAAATCACCCTGATGATCCAGGACGGTGATAACTACACCGAAACCGTGCTGCGCGAGCGCGATTTGATCTCCGTGCCGCCGGGAATCTATCGCGGGCTGTTTAACCACGGCGAAGAAGAGGCGCTGATGTGCGTCATGCTGGGGACCAACAAGCCGGAAATCCCGACCTACCCGGAAGACCACCCGCTCTCAAAAGTGAAGCGGGGCTAAGGGGGCGCTATGACGGGCTTTCGTGAACAGGGAAGCGGTATCCCGCTGATGCTGCTGCATGGCATTAGTTCCGGCGCAGCTTCCTGGCATAAGCAGATGTCGCTAAACGGTTTTCGCGTGCTGGCGTGGGACATGCCCGGTTATGGCGAAAACCCAATACTGGCGGCCGAGCGTGCGAATGCGGGGGATTATGCCGACGCGCTGGCGGCGATGCTCGACCGCGCTGGCATCTGGCGGGCGGTGCTGGTTGGCCATTCTCTGGGCGCGCTGGTCGCCAGCGCGTTTGCCGCGAAGTACCCGGAGCGCGTACTGCATCTGGTGCTGGCGGATGCCGCTCAAGGATACGGCCAGGCCGCGGCGGAACAGCGCGAGCAGGTGTGGCGCAACCGTGAGCAACAGATGGCGCTCGGCGGTGAAATTCTGGCGCAAACCCGGGCTGCGAAGCTGCTGCGCCCCGGCGCGAGTGCGGAAGATATCGCCACGATAGCGGCGGGGATGCGCAAGCTTAACCCCGATGGCTATCTGGCCGCGGCCTGGATGCTGGTACACGACGATATTCACGGCTGGCTAAAGCGTTATTCCGGCGCGTTTGAAGTCTGGTGCGGGGAGCAAGATGCCATTACCCAGCCGGAGCTGGTGCAAGGGCTGGCTCTTCGCTATGGCATGCCTTTTATTAGCATCCCGCAGGCCGGGCATGCCAGCTATCTCGATAACGACGCGTTTTTTAACCAACAGCTTTTACGCATTAACGAAGAGGTGCGCGATGAATGCACAAATTGACGGGCGCGTAGCGGTAGTCACCGGCGGTTCTTCCGGCATTGGCTTTGAAACGCTGCGCCTGCTGCTGGGTGAAGGGGCAAAAGTCGCCCTCTGTGGCCGCGACCAGGACCGGCTCGCCAGCGCGCACGCTGCGCTGCAAAACGAATACCCCAGCGGGGAGATTTTCTCTTATCGCTGCGATGTGCTGAATTCTGATGAGGTACTGGCGTTTGCAGATGCGGTGAAATCTCGCTTTGGCGCGGTGGATATGCTGATCAACAACGCCGGGCAGGGCTATGTTGCGCACTTCAATGAGACTCCGCGTGAGGCATGGCTGCACGAAGCCGGGCTTAAGCTGTTCGGCGTCATCAACCCCGTTCAGGCGTTTCAGCCGCAGCTGGAGCAATCGGATATCGCCTCGATTACCTGCGTGAACTCACTGCTGGCACTCCAGCCGGAGGAGCACATGATCGCCACCTCTGCGGCCCGTGCGGCGTTGTTGAACATGACACTTACGCTTTCAAAAGAGCTGGTGAGCAAAGGCATTCGGGTGAACTCAATTCTTCTTGGCATGGTGGAGTCCGGGCAGTGGCAGCGTCGCTTTGAAAATCGTGCGGATAAAAGCCAGAGCTGGGCGGAGTGGACGGCAGATATTGCCCGTAAACGCGGTATTCCTATGGCCCGCCTCGGCAAGCCGCAGGAGCCTGCCCAGGCTCTGCTGTTCCTGGCCTCGCCGCTGGCCTCGTTTACCACGGGTGCCGCGCTGGACGTTTCCGGCGGTTTTTGTCGCCATCTGTAAGGAAGCATCATGAAAAAGATCATGTTAATTGGCTATGGGGCAATGGCGCAGGCGGTGATTGAGCGCCTGCCTGCTCAGGTTTCCATCGGCTGGATTGTGGCTCGTGAATCTCACCATGCCGCGATCCGATCGCAGTTTGGTGGTGCGGTGGAGGCGCTGATCTCGCCGATGGAGTGCGCTGATACGCCCGACCTGGTGCTGGAGTGTGCCAGCCAGCAGGCGGTGGCGCAGTACGGCGAAGAGATTTTGCGTCGAGGCTGGGATCTGGCGGTGATCTCTACCGGCGCGCTGGCAGATAGCGCGCTGGAACAACGCCTGCTTAATGCGGGCGGCAATCTGACGCTGCTCTCCGGCGCCGTGGCAGGTATAGATGGGCTGGCTGCGGCAAAAGAGGGCGGGCTTGAACGAGTGACCTATCGGTCGCGCAAAAGCCCGGCAAGCTGGCGCGGCAGCTACGCTGAGCAACTTATCGATCTTAATGCAGTATCTGAAGCGCAGGTTTTCTTTGAAGGCAGCGCCCGTGAAGCGGCGCGTCTGTTTCCGGCTAACGCCAACGTTGCTGCGACCGTGGCGCTCGGCGGCATTGGGATGGATGACACCCGCGTACAGCTGATGGTTGACCCGGCCACGAAACGCAATACCCACACGCTGCACGTCGAAGGGGGGTTTGGTGAGTTTCATCTCGAGCTGAGCGGCCTGCCGCTTGCCAGCAATCCGAAAACCTCCACTCTGGCGGCACTCAGCGCGGTACGCGCCTGCCGCGAACTGGCAAAGCGCTGAGGAGCTACGATGGAAGAGTTGAATATTTTTATTGGCGGGCAGTGGCGGCGCGGCGGCGGTAACTTGCTGCAAAGTTATTTTCCTGCTGATGGTTCGCTTAACGCCACGCTGAACGCAGCAAGTCTGGAGGATCTGCAGGATGCTATTGCGGCCGGAGAGCGCGCATGGCGCGATCCTGCATGGCGAAATAGTCTGCCTCACAACCGCGCGAAGATCCTGCACAGGGTGGCGGATCTGATTGAGTCTCGCCTCGATGACCTGGCGCGCATGCAGAGCCGCGATAACGGTAAACCTCTGGCGGAAGCGCGCGGGCTGGTGATGAGCGCGGCGGGAACTGCGCGCTATTTTGCTGCTGCCTGCGAGCTGCTGGAGGGTGAATTGCCCACGCCACGGCAGGCTGACTTACTGACGCTAAGCCGCTATGAGCCGCTTGGCGTGGTGGCAGCGATTACGCCGTGGAATTCGCCGATTGCCAGCGAAATGCAAAAAGTCGCCCCGGCCATTGCAGCCGGTAATGCGGTGATCCTCAAACCCGCCGAAGCCACGCCGCTGATGGCGCTGGAGCTGGCGCGTATTTTTGAACAGGCCGGGCTGCCTGCCGGGCTGCTGAGCGTATTGCCGGGCAAGGGTTCGACGATCGGCGATGCGCTGGCACGTCACCCTAAGGTACGGAAGATCTCTTTTACCGGTGGCACCACCACAGGCCGCCATCTGGCGCACGTAGCGGCAGAAAAGCTTATTCCTGCCTCGCTCGAACTGGGCGGTAAATCCCCGACCATCGTTTTGGAAGATGCTGATATTGAGCAGGCCGCACGCGGGATCTGCTACGGCATTTTCAGCTCGGCAGGACAGGCATGCATCGCCGGTTCACGCCTGTTTATTCATGAAAGCGTTTATCCGCAACTGATGGCGCGCCTGTTGGAAATCACTCGCGGGCTGCGCATCGGCCATCCCTTCACTGACGGCGTGCATATGGGGCCGTTGATTAACGACAAGCATCGTCAGAGCGTACAGGAGTACGTAGAACTGGCGAAGCGTGAGGGGGGCCGCGTGCTATGCGGCGGGGAGATCCCGGCCGATCCGCAATTGGCAACCGGCAGTTTCTTCCAGCCTACGATCGTTGAAGGGCTGAGGAATAGCGCCCGCGCCTGCCAGGAAGAGATCTTCGGCCCGGTGCTGGTCGCCATGCCTTTTAGCGATGAAGCAGCGTTGATTCGCGAGGCTAATGACTCGGTTTACGGCCTTGCGGCAGGTATCTGGACGCGGGATACCGGCCGGGCTCTGCGCCTGAGCGAGCAGCTGGAAGCAGGCACGGTGTGGATTAACACCTACAAAGTCTTTGCAATTTCGACCCCGTTTGGGGGCTTTAAAGAGAGCGGTCTGGGCCGCGAAAAGGGCGTTCAGGGGCTGAAAGCCTGGATGCAGCAAAAGAGCATTTATCTGGCGACGGGCAACGGCGTCAACCACTGGTGCGACTGAGAAAAGGGTGAGCAATGAGTGAAATGATAACCGTCGGCGACGCCATCGCCAGAACGCTGGAGCAGTATCAGGTTGATGCCATTTATGGCGTCATCTCTATTCATAATTTGCCGATCGCGGATGCGGTGGGGCAGCGGGGTAATATTCGCTTTGTTCCGGCGCGTGGTGAAGCTGGCTCTGTGACTATGGCCGATGCCCACGGGCGTTTTTCCGGCCTGGGCGTGGCGCTGACGAGTACCGGTGCTGGCGCAGGTAACGCGGTTGGCGCGCTGGTTGAGGCGATGAATGCCTGCACGCCGCTGCTGCACCTGACCGGCCAGGTGGAGAAGGCCTGGCTTGATGCCGATACTGGCTTTATCCATGAAACCCGCGACCAGCTGACCTTCCTGAAGGCCAGTTCAAAGCGCGCGTATCGCATCAGCAATGCCAACCAGGCGATGGCAATATTGCACAAAGCCATTCAGGAGGCGCAGACGCCGCCGTGCGGGCCGGTTTCTGTCGAAATCCCGATTGATATTCAGAGCGCGAAAATCCCGCTGTCCCTGGTGACGGCCCCGGTGAAACCAATTCAGGTTTCTACCTTTGATGCAGAAGTTGTCGATACGCTCTGGGCTCAGCTTAAACAGGCCAGACAGCCGCTACTCTGGCTGGGCGGCGGGGCGCTGGGAAGTGCTGGCGCTGTGAAAAAATTGGCGGATGCAGGGATCACCGTTATCTCCAGTACCCACGCGCGCGGCGTGCTGGCGGACAGCCATCGTGCCAGCCTGCGTGCGTTCCATAACTCGCCGTCGGTTGAGGCACTCATCGCGCAGTGCGACTTTACGCTGGTGGCCGGTTCACGCCTGCGCAGCAATGAAACCCGCTCCTGGACGCTTGAGCTGCCGCATCCACGAGTGCAGGTTGATATCGATCCAGCGGCGGCGAGCCGTAACTATCTTATGGATAATACGCTTGTGGCTGATTGTTCTGCGCTGCTAGGCGCTCTGGCGGATAAAGCACAGGGGCGTGAATGGGGCAGCGCCCGGTGGGATGCTCAGGTGCAGGAGGCGGTTGCAAAAGCGGAGCAGGGGCTGCGGGAACAGTGCGGTGCTTATGCGAAGCTCAACGATGCTATTGAGAAAGCATTACCGGTGGATGGCCTGCTGGTTCGCGATATCACCGTTTCCGGCAGTCTGTGGGGTAGCCGCCTGTTCCGTGCTCATGGGCCATTGATGAACATCCATTCCCTGGCGGGGGCTATCGGTATGGGTCTGCCGATGGCTATTGGTACCGCAATTGCTAATCCACAACGTAAAGTGGTGGGGCTGGTCGGTGATGGCGGGCTGAGCCTGAACCTGGGGGAACTGGCGACGCTGGCGCAGGAGAAAGCCAACGTCACGCTGCTGGTGATGAACGACGGCGGTTACGGCGTGATGCGTGGCATTCAGGATAAGTATTTCGGCGGGCGGCAGTATTATAACGAACTGCATACACCGGACTTTACCCTGCTGGCGCAGGCGATAGGATTACAAGCCTGGAGTGTGGAGCGGGCCGAGGATTTTGATGCGGTGATGACGGAGGCTCTGGCGATGCCGGGGCCTTCGGTGGTGGAAGTGCGAATGGGGCAGATTGGCGCGCTGAAGTTTGCCGGGCCGCCGCAGAAGACGCTTTACTGAGCACTGCGCCGTGCTGCCAACCTGACTTTCTCCCCGTACGCTCGGGGAGAAAGCAGGCAGATATTCAGGGGCAGGGTGAACTCGTTGCAATATCATAAAGGAGGCAAATATGCCTCCTGCTTAATTACTTAATCCCGTCCGCCGCCATGCGGTCGCGAATGTGCTGAGCGCGCGCCGCCGAGGCCGGATGATCGTCCAGCATCGAGCTTTGGCGACCTTCGTCCAGCTTAGCCAGCTTCTCAAAACTGGTGGCGAGACCAAGCGGATTAATACCGCGCTTGCGCAACAGATCGTAAGAGTAGTCGTCCGCTTCTGATTCCTGGCGCTGAGAGAACTGAGCGTTCACCAGTTTTTCGCCTAAATCCCCCAACTGAGATTGTGACAGGTTGCCGATTACGCCGCCTGCCGAAGCCGCCGCCACGCGAGCCGCGTTAGTGCCGAGTGCGACCTGCATACCCTTCTTCACGTGGCCAAGCGCAACGTGCCCCATTTCGTGGCCAATTACCGCTTCGACTTCGTTGTCGTCCATCATATCCATCAGGCCGCTGTAAACCCGGATGCAGCCGTTAGCCATGGCGAAGGCATTCACGTCTTTGGTGACGTATACCTTGTAGTTCACCGGCAGTCCGTTGATGTTGTCCCCAAGCGCGGAGGCAATCTTGTTCAGACGCTGGGTATAAGGGCTGTTTGCCGGAGCGAGAGTGGCTTTGCTGTCCTGCTGCTGGCAGGCTTCGTCGCTCAGGGCCTTCACCTGGGCGTCGCTTAGAGTGTAGGCCTGGAATGCTTCGGCCCCCGAGGTCAGTAGCCCGTTGGAATCCATTCCCTGGCAGCCGCTCAGCAGGGCAGCGACGCTCAGGCTCAGTAATATTGGGCGCATCTTCATGGCCATTTTCCTTTCTTTATAATAGGTAAAAACAGAGTCGGATTTACCGCAGGCGGAGCGGCTCCAGACTTAGTATAAAGAAGAATAAATGGCCTGCGCATCAGGTTGCGCAACTTGCGAGCGTTATCCAGAGATTTCTTACCCTGTCAACGGCGCGCCGCATGTACATGACCATTCCCCTGGTGTACATTGTTGTCACATTTTCGGGCGTAGCCCATAACGCATCGTAGTCAAGGCGCGATCTTCAACCATCCGATCTGGAGTCAAAATGTCCTCTCGTAAAGAGCTTGCCAATGCTATTCGTGCGCTCAGCATGGACGCAGTACAAAAAGCCAAATCCGGCCACCCGGGTGCCCCTATGGGTATGGCCGACATTGCCGAAGTCCTGTGGCGTGATTTCCTGAACCATAACCCGCAGAACCCGTCATGGGCCGATCGCGACCGCTTCGTGCTGTCCAACGGCCACGGTTCTATGCTGATTTACAGCCTGCTGCATCTCACCGGTTATGCCCTGCCGATTGAAGAACTGAAAAACTTCCGTCAGCTGCACTCCAAAACCCCGGGTCACCCGGAAGTGGGCTATACCGCCGGTGTAGAAACCACTACTGGCCCGCTGGGTCAGGGCGTTGCGAACGCGGTCGGTATGGCTATCGCTGAAAAAACGCTGGCAGCGCAGTTCAACCGCCCGGGTCACGACATCGTGGATCACTTCACCTACACATTCCTGGGTGATGGCTGCATGATGGAAGGCATCTCTCACGAGGTTTGCTCCCTGGCCGGTACCCTTAAGCTGGGTAAACTGGTCGCGTTCTACGATGACAACGGCATCTCCATCGACGGCCACGTTGAAGGCTGGTTCACCGACGATACCGCTAAACGCTTTGAAGCCTACGGCTGGCACGTTGTGCGCGGCGTAGACGGCCACGATGCCGACGCTATCAAACGTGCGGTAGAAGAAGCTCGCGCGGTAACCGACAAGCCATCCCTGCTGATGTGCAAAACCATCATCGGTTTCGGCTCCCCGAACAAAGCGGGTACTCACGACTCCCACGGCGCGCCTCTGGGCGACGCAGAGATTGCGCTGACCCGTGAAGCGCTGGGCTGGAAGCACGCTCCATTCGAAATTCCTTCTGACATCTATGCTCAGTGGGATGCGAAAGAAGCGGGCCAGGCCAAAGAAGCGGCCTGGAACGAGAAGTTCGCCGCTTATGCTAAAGCCTTCCCGCAGGAAGCCGCTGAATTCACTCGCCGTATGAAGGGTGAAATGCCGGCGGACTTCGACGCGAAAGCGAACGAATTCATCGCTAAGCTGCAGGCTAATCCGTCCAAGATTGCCAGCCGTAAAGCGTCCCAGAATGCTATCGAAGCCTTCGGCCCGCTGCTGCCAGAATTCCTGGGCGGTTCTGCTGACCTGGCTCCGTCTAACCTGACCCTGTGGTCTGGTTCTAAAGCTATCAACGAAGATACCGCCGGGAACTATATCCATTACGGCGTGCGTGAATTCGGTATGACCGCTATCGCCAACGGTATCTCCCTGCACGGTGGCTTCCTGCCGTACACCTCTACCTTCCTGATGTTTGTGGAATATGCCCGTAACGCGGTGCGTATGGCCGCGCTGATGAAGCAGCGCCAGGTGATGGTTTACACCCACGACTCCATCGGTCTGGGCGAAGATGGCCCGACTCACCAGCCGGTTGAGCAGGTTGCTTCCCTGCGCGTAACGCCTAACATGAGCACCTGGCGTCCGTGTGACCAGGTTGAGTCTGCGGTAGCGTGGAAATACGGCGTTGAGCGTCACGATGGCCCGACTGCGCTTATCCTCTCCCGTCAGAACCTGGCTCAGCAGGATCGTACCGAGCAGCAGTTGAAAGACATCGCCCGCGGCGGTTACGTGCTGAAAGATTGCGCTGGTCAGCCAGAGCTTATCTTCATCGCGACCGGTTCCGAAGTTGAGCTGGCCGTTGCCGCATGGGATCAACTGACTGCCGAAGGCGTCAAGGCCCGCGTGGTTTCCATGCCGTCCACCGACGCGTTCGACAAGCAGGATGCCGCTTACCGTGAGTCCGTGCTGCCAAAAGCCGTTTCTGCTCGCGTAGCCATCGAAGCCGGCATTGCCGACTACTGGTTCAAATACGTTGGCCTGAACGGCGCTATCGTTGGGATGACGACCTTCGGTGAGTCTGCTCCAGCAGAACTGCTGTTCGAAGAGTTTGGCTTCACCGTTGAGAACGTGGTGAAACAGGCTAAAGCGATTCTGTAATCAGTCTCGTCAGATAAAGGGGTCGCTTCGGCGGCCCTTTTTTATGCCAATTATTCCATGATTGTGCTGTTCGTTATTCCACCGCTGCCTTTATCCGTTGCAGTTATTCCACTAAAACTGTGACGTGCGTCAGAAGTTGGTGCGACCGTAATGGGGTATCGTTCCTTTTATTCCCGCTTTGGCTTAACATAGCTGAAGCGTTTCAGTCGAATAAATGTTCGACAATTAAGCAAACAAGTGCAGTTTCATGAGTGCGAGGATTCCCCTCGGGCGGTTGCTGGATTACTCTGTCAGCCACTTAATCCCAGGGATTCTGGCAGGAGAGATATGACCGTACGCATCGCTATTAATGGCTTCGGTCGCATTGGGCGCAACGTGGTACGTGCTTTGTACGAATCTGGTCGCCGTGCGGAAATCACCGTGGTAGCAATCAACGAACTGGCGGATGCTGCGGGTATCGCGCATCTGTTGAAGTACGACACCAGCCATGGCCGCTTTGCGTGGGACGTGCGCGAAGAGCGTGACGTCCTGTTTGTCGGCGATGACAGTATTCGCCTGCTGCATGAGCCCACCATTGAGGCGCTGCCGTGGCGTGAACTGGGCGTTGATATCGTGCTGGATTGCACCGGCGTGTTCGGCTCGCGTGCCGACGGCGAAGCTCACCTGGCCGCAGGTGCGAAAAAGGTGCTGTTCTCGCATCCCGGCGGTAACGACCTCGACGCCACCGTGGTCTTCGGGGTTAACCATGAGCTGGTGGAAGATAACCATCGCATCGTCTCCAATGCCTCCTGCACCACAAACTGCATTATTCCGATTATTAAACTGCTGGATGATTCCTTTGGCATCGAGTCCGGGACGGTAACTACCATCCACTCGGCGATGCACGACCAGCAGGTTATTGACGCTTATCATCCCGACTTACGGCGTACCCGTGCGGCAAGCCAGTCGATCATTCCGGTGGATACGCGTCTTGCGGCCGGTATTACGCGTATTTTCCCACAGTTTAATGACCGTTTTGAGGCCATTGCGGTACGCGTACCGACGATAAACGTCACGGCGATTGATTTAAGCGTCACGGTGAAAAATTCAGTAAATGCCTGTGAAGTCAACCAGTTGCTGCAAAAAGCGGCGCGAGAAGCATTTCATGGTATAGTTGACTATACGGAATTACCGTTGGTCTCGACTGATTTTAACCACGATCCGCACAGTGCCATCGTAGACGGCACGCAAACGCGGGTCAGTGGGCAACATCTGATTAAAACACTAGTCTGGTGTGATAACGAATGGGGCTTCGCCAACAGGATGCTCGACACCACGTTGGTTATGGCTCAATGGATTTCAGGTAAGGCGCAGGTTGCGTCTGCAAAACTTTAAGAATCAACGAGAGGATTCACCATGTCTGTAATTAAGATGACCGATTTGGATC
Source organism: Cedecea davisae DSM 4568 (assembly GCF_000412335.2). Classification (GTDB taxonomy): domain Bacteria; phylum Pseudomonadota; class Gammaproteobacteria; order Enterobacterales; family Enterobacteriaceae; genus Cedecea; species Cedecea davisae. The sequence goes on along the minus strand of NZ_KE161030.1, from coordinate 3,913,356 downwards.
TGGCTGGTAAACGCGTTTTCATCCGTGCCGATCTGAACGTGCCGGTTAAAGACGGGAAAGTCACCAGCGACGCGCGTATTCGTGCTTCTCTGCCGACCATTGAACTGGCTCTGAAGCAGGGCGCAAAAGTCATGGTAACTTCTCACCTGGGTCGTCCGACCGAAGGCGAGTACAACGAAGAATTCTCTCTGCTGCCGGTTGTTAACTACCTGAAAGACAAACTGTCTAACCCGGTTCGCCTGGTCAAAGACTATCTGGATGGCGTTGAAGTTGCCGAGGGTGAGCTGGTTGTTCTGGAAAACGTTCGCTTTAACAAAGGCGAAAAGAAAGACGACGAAGCACTGTCCAAAAAATATGCCGCTCTGTGTGACGTATTCGTAATGGATGCCTTTGGCACCGCACACCGCGCGCAGGCTTCTACCCACGGTATCGCTAAATTTGCTGACGTTGCCTGTGCAGGCCCGCTGCTGGCAGACGAACTGGAAGCGCTGGGCAAAGCTCTGAAAGAGCCGGCTCGCCCAATGGTTGCTATCGTTGGTGGTTCTAAAGTTTCTACCAAACTGACCGTGCTGGACTCCCTGTCCAAAATTGCTGACCAGCTGATCGTTGGCGGCGGTATCGCTAACACCTTCGTTGCAGCCCAGGGCCACAACGTGGGTAAATCCCTGTATGAAGCAGACCTGGTTGATACTGCCAAAGAACTGCTGACCCGTTGCGATATTCCGGTTCCAACCGACGTGCGCGTAGCGACCGAGTTCTCCGAAACCGCAACCGCGACCCTGAAATCTGTTGCTGACATCAAAGATGAAGAGCAGATCCTGGATATGGGCGATGTTTCCGCTGAGAAACTGGCTGAGATCCTGAAAAACGCAAAAACCATTCTGTGGAATGGCCCGGTTGGCGTGTTTGAATTCCCGAACTTCCGTAAAGGTACCGAAATCGTTGCTCGCGCTATCGCCGACAGCGAAGCCTTCTCTATCGCAGGCGGCGGCGACACTCTGGCGGCTATCGACCTGTTCGGTATCGCAGACAAAATTTCCTACATCTCTACCGGCGGCGGCGCATTCCTCGAGTTCGTGGAAGGCAAAGTTCTGCCAGCAGTAGCGATGCTCGAAGAGCGCGCTAAGAAGTAATTGTTACGGGCAGGGTTTCCTGCCCGTTGATTTATTGCCGCCCGGCAAGCATCAGGACGGCGATTCAATTTTTCCAAGGCCTACAGGACACATCCACATGTCTAAAATTTTTGATTTCGTAAAACCAGGTGTTGTAACCGGTGACGACGTACAGAAAATCTTCCAGGTAGCAAAAGAGAACAACTTTGCTCTGCCAGCTGTTAACTGCGTCGGTACCGACTCTATTAACGCCGTACTGGAAACCGCTGCGAAAGTTAAATCTCCGGTTATCGTTCAGTTCTCTAACGGCGGTGCTGCTTTCATCGCTGGTAAAGGCGTGAAAACTGATGTTCCACAGGGTGCTGCTATCCTGGGTGCTATCTCTGGCGCACACCACGTTCACCAGATGGCTGAACATTACGGCGTGCCGGTCATTCTGCACACCGACCACTGCGCTAAGAAACTGCTGCCGTGGATCGACGGCCTGCTGGACGCCGGCGAAAAACACTTCGCTGCTACCGGTAAACCACTGTTCTCTTCCCACATGATTGACCTGTCCGAAGAGTCTCTGGAAGAAAACATCGCAATCAGCTCTAAATACCTGGAACGCATGTCCAAACTGGGCATGACCCTGGAAATCGAACTGGGCTGCACCGGCGGTGAAGAAGACGGCGTGGACAACAGCCACATGGACGCTTCTGCTCTGTACACCCAGCCAGAAGACGTTGACTATGCCTACACCGAGCTGAGCAAAATCAGCCCGCGTTTCACCATCGCTGCTTCCTTCGGTAACGTACACGGCGTGTACAAACCGGGTAACGTGGTTCTGACTCCAACCATCCTGCGCGACTCTCAGGACTATGTTTCTAAGAAACATAACCTGCCGCACAACAGCCTGAACTTCGTATTCCACGGTGGTTCCGGTTCTTCCGCTCAGGAAATCAAAGACTCCGTAAGCTACGGCGTTATCAAAATGAACATCGATACCGACACCCAATGGGCAACCTGGGAAGGTATTCTGAACTACTACAAAGAAAACGAAGCTTACCTGCAGGGTCAGCTGGGCAACCCGAAAGGCGCCGACCAGCCGAACAAAAAATACTACGATCCACGCGTGTGGCTGCGTTCAGCCCAGGCTTCTATGATCGTTCGCCTGGAGCAGGCATTCAAAGAGCTGAACGCGGTAGACGTTCTGTAATTTGAGCCAATAAATGCTTCGGTAAAAACCCGCTACGGCGGGTTTTTTTATGTTCAAATAAAATCATAATAATTGCAGTTATTTTTAATTTTATTTTCATTATTTCATTTAACTTGTGCAAATTTACCGCAATAAATATAAAACCTCATTATCAATAACAAGTTACTTACATTTATATGAATTTATTATCTCCATAAATTTATTTTATCTGCGATATTTAGGTTGACCTTAATCATATAAATTGCAAATTTAAAAATCATAACTCATTGTTTTTAATTGGTTAGTTGTCATTCGTGTGCTTCTTATACAATAACCGGTTGAGCATTTGCGAGTCGCAGCACATAACATCCAGGAGGGAATTCGTAAGATCGCCGCCATTGATAACTTATTAGGCATGGCGCTTTATGGACAATATGACATTACCTAAAACACAGCACCTGGTTGTATTTCAGGAGGTGGTCAGAAGTGGTTCATTTGGTTCCGCGGCTAAGCAGCTGAGTTTGACTCAGCCTGCGGTAAGCAAAATTATCAGCGACATGGAAGCGTTGTTCGGGATGGAACTCATTATCCGCAAGAATACCGGCGTGAAGCTCACCGAGGCGGGAAAGATACTGCTCGGGTATTCGGAGTCGATTACGCGTGAAATGCGTAATATGTGTGATGAAATGAACTGCCTGGTGGGTAATGGCTCAGTGGATGTTTCATTCGGCTACCCTTCGCTTATCGGCTTTACCTTCCTGCCGGGCATGGTCGAAGCCTTCAAAGAGCTTTACCCTCATGCAGAAGTATCGATGTTTGAAGCGCAGCTCTCTTCCTTCTTACCGGCGATACGCGACGGGCGGCTGGACTTCGCTATCGGTACCCTCAGCGACGAGATGCTGCTACAGGACCTGCATATTGAGCCGCTGTTTGAGTCCGAGTTTATTTTGGTGGCCAGCCGAACGCGAACGCGCGGCGGCGCGATGACGCTACGCTCATTGAGCCATGAGCAGTGGGTGTTGCCTCAAACCGAAATGGGCTACTACAGCGAACTCCTGACCATCCTGCAAAAAAATAATATTACCCGAGATAAAATAATTAAAACCGACTCCGTTGTTACTATCTATAACATGGTGCTTAAAGCCGGGTTCCTGACCATTATTCCACGCGACATGATAGCGCCTTTTGGTTCTCAGCAATTTATACAGGTTCCGCTAACCGACGAATTACCTACAGCACGCTATGCAGCAGTCTGGTCTAAAAATTATCGTATAAAAAAATCAGCTTCAACTTTGGTTGAATTAGCCAGAGCGCATTCCGTGCGCAGTCAGGCTCAATTTAATAAATTAACGGTGGTGGCTTAGTAAAAAAACTACCCGAATCGTTTTAATTGATTAATTAACCCAGGGCGGCAAATTAACTTTATTTGCCATCTCTAATATTTTTTATTGTTTTGTTATACAGAGGTCAACATGCATATCGATAACGAACTTCCTGTCACCATTAACGATGTTCTGGAAGCTAAAAAAAGAATTTCTGGCTACGTGTATAAAACAGGGATGCCGCGTTCTAATTATCTTAGCGAATGCTGTAAAGGTGACATCTATTTAAAATTTGAAAATATGCAGCGCACCGGCTCGTTTAAAATGCGGGGCGCATTTAATAAGCTTAGCTCGCTCAGTGAGGAAGAAAGAAGCCGCGGTGTCGTAGCTTGCTCGGCCGGCAATCATGCCCAGGGTGTTTCCCTGTCGTGCGCGCTGCTCGGGATTAATGGCAAGGTGGTGATGCCAAAAGGCGCACCTAAGTCGAAAGTAGCGGCCACTACCGACTATTCAGCACAGGTCATTATTCACGGCAATAACTTTAACGAAACTATCGCTAAGGTCAGCGAAATTGTTGAGATGGAAGGGCGCATTTTCATTCCGCCGTATGACGATGTAAAAGTCATTGCCGGGCAGGGTACTATTGGCCTGGAAATACTTGAAGATCTTTATGACGTCGATAACGTGATTGTGCCTATCGGCGGCGGCGGCCTGATTGCCGGTATTGCGGTGGCGATTAAATCCATTAACCCAACAATTAATATCATCGGCGTGCAGGCAGAAAATGTTCACGGCATGGCTTCATCATTCCGCTGTGGAGAAATAACCGCCAATCGAAGCGCCAGCACTTTGGCTGATGGCTGCGACGTCGCTCGCCCGGGTAATTTAACTTTCGAAATCGTTAAAAAATTAGTAACTGATATTATTTTAGTCAGTGAAGAAGAAATCAGAAACAGCATGGTGGCGCTCATTCAGCGCAATAAAATTGTAACCGAAGGGGCGGGAGCTCTGGCCTCTGCCGCATTATTAAGCGGCAAGCTTGATCATTATATTAAAGGTCGGAAAACGGTCAGCCTTATTTCCGGCGGGAACATCGATTTGTCTCGCGTCTCTGAAATTACCGGCACCGCGGAAGCCTGCCTGAACTAACTAAGGATCTTCATTATGAGTAATGCAGAAACAACCCTTGTTGGCCAAAAAGACACCTCCCTGTGGCGTAAATCCGACACCACCTGGACGCTGGGTCTGTTCGGCACCGCCATTGGTGCCGGGGTACTGTTTTTCCCTATCCGTGCGGGTTATGGCGGCCTGATACCTATCCTTATCATGCTGGTTCTGGCCTACCCGATAGCCTTCTTCTGCCACCGCGCGCTGGCTCGCCTGTGCCTTTCCGGCAGTAACCCTTCGGGGAACATCACCGAAACGGTTGAAGAGCATTTTGGTAAAACCGGCGGGGTGGTTATCACCTTCCTGTACTTCTTCGCAATTTGCCCGCTGCTGTGGATTTATGGCGTCACCATTACCAACACCTTTATGACATTCTGGGATAACCAGCTTCAGCTGGCACCGCTTAACCGCGGGCTGGTTGCGCTGGTGTTGCTGATGCTGATGGCGTTTGTCATCTTCTTCGGTAAAGACCTGATGGTGAAGGTGATGAGCTATCTCGTGTTTCCGTTCATCGCGAGCCTGGTGATTATTTCCCTGTCGCTTATCCCTTACTGGAACTCTGCGGTTATCGATCAGGTTAACCTCAGCGAGATCGCTTTAACCGGCAATGACGGAATACTGGTAACGGTGTGGCTCGGTATCTCCATCATGGTGTTCTCCTTCAACTTCTCGCCTATCGTCTCTTCGTTTGTGGTGTCTAAGCGCGAAGAGTATGAGGCGGATTTTGGTAAGCAATATACCGAGGATAAATGTTCCAAAATCATCTCACGCGCCAGCATGCTGATGGTTGGGGTGGTGATGTTCTTTGCTTTCAGCTGCCTGTTCACGCTGTCGCCGGAGAATATGGCCGAAGCGAAAGCGCAGAATATCCCGGTGCTTTCCTACCTTGCGAACCACTTCTCTTCTATGTCCGGCTCTAAGTCCACCTTCGCGACCGTGCTGGAATACGGGGCATCAATCATTGCCCTGGTAGCGATTTTCAAATCCTTCTTCGGCCATTACCTCGGCACGCTGGAAGGGCTTAACGGCCTTATCCTGAAGTTTGGTTATAAGGGTGACAAAACTAAGGTTTCCCAGGGCAAGCTCAACCTGGTCAGTATGGTGTTTATCATGGGCTCGACCTGGGTTGTGGCCTACGCCAACCCGAACATTCTTGACCTGATTGAAGCCATGGGTGCGCCGATTATTGCCGCTCTGCTCTGCCTGCTGCCGATGTACGCCATTCGCAAAGTCCCGGCGCTGAGTAAATATAAAGGCAGAACCGAAAACATATTTGTCACCGTTATCGGCATGCTGACGATTCTGAACATCGTATACAAAATATTGTAATTAACCGTCATTGGCTCAGGATGAGTGAACGTTAAGATGAATGAATATCCGGTAATATTAACCATAAACTGTGGCTCATCTTCGGTTAAATTTTCCGTGCTGGATGAAATATCCATGGAGCCACTATTAACGGGAATTTGCGAAGGGGTTAATACCGAGTCTGCCTCGCTGACTGTTAATAACGGAGAGCCAGTGAGGCTGGCGCATTCCGATTATGAAGATGCGCTGGCGGCCATTGCCCTGGAACTTGAAAAGCGTGACCTGATTAAAAGCGTGGCCTATATCGGCCACCGCATTGCGCACGGCGGGGCGATTTTCGGCGAGTCGGTACTGCTCACGGATGACGTTGTTGAAAAAATTCGTGAAGTCTCGCCTCTCGCGCCGCTGCACAATTATGCCAACCTCAGCGGCGTGGCCTCGGCCTGGCAGCGCTTTCCCGGCGTGCCGCAGGTCGCGGTGTTTGATACCAGCTTCCACCAGACGATTAGCCCGGAGGCCTATCTCTACGGCCTGCCGTACCGCTATTTCGAGGAGTACGGCGTCAGGCGTTATGGGTTCCACGGAACCTCCCACCGCTACGTTTCCATCCAGGCCGCTGAGTTGCCTGAGCTGAAAGGAGCCGCACCGGGTCTGGTTATCGCTCATCTTGGGAACGGCGCATCGGTTTGCGCAGTTGTGGAAGGGGAAAGCGTTGATACCTCGATGGGCATGACGCCGCTGGAGGGGCTTATCATGGGCACCCGCTGCGGCGACGTGGACTTTGGCGCGATGGTGTGGCTGGCAAGGCAAACCGGGCAATCGCTGGATGACCTTGAGCAAGTGGCAAACACCGAGTCAGGGCTGCTGGGACTTTCGGGTATCTCTTCCGATCTCCGGGCGCTGGAGAAGGCCTGGCGAAGTGGCGACGGCAGAGCACAGCTGGCGATCGATACTTTTGTTCACCGCATCGCCAGAACGATTGGCGGGCATGCCACTTCATTGCCGCATTTTGATGGCTTAATTTTCACCGGTGGCATCGGTGAAAACTCCGCGCTTATTCGCAGCCTGGTGATTAAACATTTACGCGTATTCGGTATTGAACTGGACGAAGAAAAAAACGCGCGGCCTAATTCCGACGGCGAACGGGTTATTTCAGCCGAAGGCTCTGCGGTGCTGTGCGCGGTAATTCCTACCAATGAAGAAAAAATGATTGCTCTTGATGCCCGGCAATTGGGCAAAGCATCTCGCTTAGCGGAATTCGCTTAATCTCATTTGTGGTACAGAGGATAGAATTAATGAAAGTGGATATTGATATTTCCCATGATAATTATGCTCATGCCTGGCAGCAATTCCGCGGAGAGAGCTGGCAGCATGAAATTAACGTTCGGGATTTTATCCAACAAAACTATACGCCGTATGAAGGTGATGACGCATTTTTGTCGGGCGCTACGGCGGCCACTACGGCACTGTGGGAAAAGGTCATGGAAGGCATTCGTGTTGAAAACGCCACCCATGCGCCAGTGGACTTTGACAGCAATGTCGCCACTTCAATTACCGCTCACGCTCCCGGCTATATTATTCAGGACCGTGAGAGGATCGTTGGCCTGCAAACGGATAAGCCGCTAAAGCGCGCGCTACATCCTTTTGGCGGCATCAATATGATCAAAAGCTCGTTTGAAGCCTACGGCCGCAAAATGGACCAGCACTTCGAGTATCAGTTTACCGAGCTGCGTAAAACCCATAACCAGGGCGTATTCGACGTCTATTCGCCGGATATTCTGCGCTGCCGCAAGTCCGGCGTGCTGACGGGATTACCGGACGGCTACGGGCGCGGGCGCATCATCGGCGATTATCGTCGCGTTGCGCTATACGGCATCGGCTATCTGGTTCGCGAGCGCGAGCTACAGTTTGCCGACCTGCAGCAAAAACTTGAGCGCGGTGAGGATCTGGAGGCGACTATCCGCCTGCGTGAAGAGCTGGCGGAACACCGCCACGCGCTGCTGCAAATTCAGGAGATGGCCGCCGGTTATGGCTTCGATATTTCACGCCCGGCAGGCAATGCGCAGGAGGCTATTCAGTGGCTCTACTTTGCCTATCTGGCAGCGGTGAAGTCTCAGAACGGCGGGGCAATGTCGCTTGGGCGCACGGCGAGCTTTATCGATATTTATATTGAACGCGATATTAATGCTGGCCTGCTCAACGAACAGCAGGCGCAGGAATTAATCGACCACTTCATTATGAAAATCCGCATGGTGCGTTTCCTGCGTACGCCGGAGTTTGATTCCCTGTTCTCCGGCGACCCTATTTGGGCGACGGAAGTGCTGGGCGGAATGGGGCTCGACGGGCGCACGTTGGTGACCAAAAGCGCCTTCCGCTACCTGAATACGCTTTACACCATGGGACCGGCACCTGAGCCAAACCTGACTATCCTCTGGTCCGAAGCGCTGCCGAAGGCGTTTAAGGTGTACGCCGCCAGGGTGTCCATCGAAACCTCGTCATTGCAGTATGAAAACGATGACCTGATGCGCAGCGACTTTGCCAGCGATGACTACGCGATTGCCTGCTGCGTAAGCCCGATGATTATTGGCAAGCAAATGCAGTTCTTTGGCGCTCGTGCCAACCTCGCGAAAACCCTGCTGTACTGCATCAACGGCGGGATGGATGAAAAGCTGAAGATCCAGGTTGGGCCTAAAACCCCGATGCTGCTCGATGATGTGCTGGACTACGACAAGGTGATGACCAGCCTCGATAGCTTTATGGACTGGCTGGCGGTGCAGTACGTTACGGCGCTTAATCTTATCCACTATATGCACGATAAATACAGCTATGAAGCTTCGCTGATGGCGCTGCATGACAGAGACGTTTACCGCACCATGGCCTGCGGCATCGCCGGGCTTTCGGTGGCGGTGGACTCGCTGTCGGCTATCAAACACGCGGTAGTGAAGCCGGTGCGCGACCATACCGGGCTGGCGGTAGATTTTGTCATTGAGGGCGACTATCCGCAGTACGGCAATAATGACGACCGGGTAGACGCCATCGCCTGCGATCTGGTTGAGCGCTTTATGAAGAAAATTCAGGCGTTGCCAACCTACCGCGGCGCGGTGCCGACCCAGTCTATCCTGACCATCACTTCGAATGTGGTTTACGGGCAAAAAACCGGCAACACGCCGGATGGCCGCAGAGGCGGAACGCCGTTTGCTCCCGGCGCTAACCCGATGCACGGGCGTGATACTAAGGGCGCGGTCGCTTCTTTGACCTCCGTGGCGAAGCTGCCGTTTAGCTACGCGAAAGACGGGATTTCGTACACGTTTTCCATCGTGCCTGCCGCGCTTGGCAAAGATGACTCGATTCGTCGCCTGAACCTCGTGGGGCTGCTTGACGGCTATTTCCATCACGATGTCAAAACGGAAGGCGGCCAGCACCTGAACGTTAACGTGATGAATCGTGAGATGTTAATGGATGCCATCGAACACCCGGAAAATTACCCGACGCTAACCATTCGTGTTTCCGGCTACGCGGTGCGGTTTAACGCCTTAACGCGCGAACAGCAGCAGGATGTTATTTCCCGAACCTTTACCCGGGCGCTGTAAGTTACCCATAAGCCCGGGCTCAGGCCCGGGTTTTCCCTTCTTTTGCTGCATTAACACTCAATTTGCAATCAATTTTGTGACCTGTTTGGCACATTCATGCGTTTTTGTTTACCCTTTACGGTCTGTGCTGCGTCTCCTGGCGTAGAAACTTTTCAGACAAGGAACAGTAAATGGAAGATCTCAACGTAGTAGACAGTATTCATAATGCCGGAGGATGGCTGGCGCGAAATCAGGAGCTCCTGCTGAGCTACGTGGTTAACATCGTCGCCGCCATCGCCATTCTCATTATCGGGATGATTATTGCCCGCCTGATATCCAGCACGGTAAACCGCCTGATGCTGGCCCGGGGCATCGACAGCACCGTAGCCGACTTCCTTTCCGCACTGGTGCGCTATGGCATTATCGCCTTCACGCTGATCGCGGCCCTGAGCCGGGTCGGGGTGCAGACCGCATCGGTTATCGCGGTGCTGGGTGCTGCGGGTTTGGCCGTTGGCCTGGCGTTGCAGGGGTCGCTGTCCAACCTTGCGGCTGGCGTACTGCTGGTGACCTTCCGTCCGTTCCGAACCGGTGAGTATGTTGACCTCGGCGGGATCGCCGGAACCGTACTTAACGTACAGATTTTTTCTACTACCATGCGTACCGTTGACGGCAAAATCGTGGTGGTGCCGAACGGTAAAATTATTGCCGGCAACATCATCAACTTCTCCCGCGAACCGGTACGTCGTAATGAATTTATTATTGGCGTTTCCTACGATGCTGACATCGATCAGGTTAAGAAGATCCTTACCGACATCGTTAGCCGTGACGAGCGCGTGCTGAAAGATAGAGATATCACGGTGCGCGTTAACGAACTGGGGCCTTCTTCGGTGAACTTTGTGGTGCGCGCCTGGAGCAAGAGCGGCGACCTGCAAAACGTCTACTGGGACGTGCTGGAGCAAATTAAGAAGGGGCTGGATGCCAACGGCATCGGCATTCCTTACCCGCAAATGGACGTTCACGTTCGTAAAACCAACGAAACTGAAAACGCGTAATCCTCAGGGCCGACATTTGTCGGCCTTTCTTTTACCTTTCAATATTAGCTTCCCTTATTGGTGATTAAAATTAACAATTTCCTCTAATAATAATTGCGCATTACACTCCCGGTCAGTGATTGATAATTTGAGGGTAGTTAGCGTGTTATCTTATTATTTTCAGGGGGTTGCACTTGGGGCGGCGCTAATACTGCCGCTGGGGCCGCAGAATGCTTTTGTGATGAATCAGGGCATTCGCCGCCAGTATCACCTGATGATTGCCTCGTTGTGTGCGCTGAGCGATATCATCCTGATTTGCGGCGGGATCTTTGGCGGTAGCGCCATTCTGATGCAGTCTCCGTGGCTACTGGCGCTGGTGACCTGGGGTGGCGTGGCGTTTCTGCTGTGGTACGGCTGGGGCGCGCTTCGCACGGCTATGAGCAACAACCTTGAGCTTGCTTCGGCTCAGGTCATGAAGCAGGGACGCTGGAAAATTGTGGTCACCATGCTGGCGGTGACGTGGCTTAATCCGCATGTCTACCTCGACACTTTTGTGGTGCTGGGCAGCCTTGGCGGCCAGCTTTCGGAAGAGCCAAAGCGCTGGTTTGCGCTGGGCACGGTTAGCGCCTCGATTATCTGGTTCTATGGTCTGGCTATTCTCGCCGCCTGGCTGGCTCCACGCCTTCGCACCGCGAAAGCGCAGCGGATTATCAACGGTGTGGTCGGGCTGGTGATGTGGTTTATCGCCTCTCAGCTGGCGTGGGACGGCGTGCAGCATATCTCGGCGCTGATGGGCTAATTCGCCTTTATCCGATAGACAAGTTACTATTTCAGGCTAAGCTTGCTGGCAGACGCCGGGAGTTTATTTTCCGGCGTAATCACAGTGGAACGTAGCACGGAGGAGTTACAGTGAAGTTTAAAATTTTAGCATTAGCCGCAATGATGGGATTAGGTTCTGTATCGGTTCAGGCGGGCGAGCTGCCTAACGGCCCTCACGTAGTCACCTCCGGGACAGCCAGCGTTGATGCAGTGCCTGATATCGCCACGCTTGCTATCGAAGTGAATGTGTCCGCTAAAGATGCCGCTTCCGCCAAGAAACAGGCCGACGACCGCGTTGCGCAGTATCTTGGCTTCCTGCAGAAAAACGGCGTTGAGAAGAAAGACATCAACGCGGCTAACCTGCGCACTCAGCCAGAATATGATTACCTGAAAGACGGTAAAACCCAGCTGAAAGGCTACCGTGCGGTACGCCAGGTTGAAGTGACTTTGCGTCAGCTGGATAAAATGAACGAGCTGCTGGACGGCGCGTTAAAGGCTGGTTTGAACGAAATCCGCTCCGTGTCTCTGGGCGTCTCTCATCCTGAAGAGTACAAGGATAAAGCGCGTAAAGAAGCCATCAACGACGCAACCCGTCAGGCTAAGCTGCTGGCCGAAGGCTTCAACAGCAAGCTGGGTTCGGTGTACAGCGTGCGTTATCACGTTTCTAACTACCAGCCAGCGCCGATGGTACGCATGATGAAGGCGGACGCGGCAGCGCCGGTTTCCGCTCAGGATACCTATGACCAGCAGACTATTCAGTTTGATGACCAGGTAGACGTAGTGTTTGAGCTCCAGGGCGCGCAGGCTCCTGCTGCCCAGTAAGACGTTACCCTCTCCTTAACGGAGAGGGTTGTTTTTATTCCATATCCTGGCGCAGCACTTTGTGCCCATACTCCAGCAGGGCATCCGTCACGTTACGCATCATGCGGCTTTCCGGCGCAAAACGGTGCCAGTAAAGCATGCGGCGCTGCAACAGCCCAGGCGTTAAGTCGATCAATTCTCCGCTATTCAGCTCTCTCTCAATCTGCAAATGTGGGATCATGCAGCAGGTTGTGCCCTGGCGTGCCAGCTGCACGAACGCTTCCGAAGAGTTAACGATGTGGCACGGTACGCTGCCCGGAGACAGGTCAAAGTTCTGCTGTAAAAAGGCCTGATGCATATCGTCGAGGTGGTCAAACGCCACCGCCGGAGCCTTCAGCAGCGCGGAGCGCGTCACGCCGTTGGGGAAGTAGCGCTCGGCAAAATCTTTTGAGCCGACAAACAGATAATCCAGCGCGCCGAGGCGATCGACCAGACAGCTCGGCAGCGGCTGAGGCTGAATAGAAACCGCGCCAACCACTTCGCCGCGGCGCAGCCGCTCCTGGGTTCGGGTTTCATCTTCAACCTGAAGATTCAGGCGGATAGGTGAGTCGGCAAGCACCGGCGCCAGAGCCGGAAGCAGCCAGGTTGCCAGGCTGTCGGCGTTAACCGCCAGGGAGAGCAGCAGCGGCGTGGAGCCGGTTTGCTCGTCGCCCAGCCACTCTTCTTCCAGCAGCTCAACCTGGCGCAGCAGGGCCAGAAGTTTTTGCCCTTGCTCCGTCGGGCGGGGCGGCACGGTGCGCACCAACAATGGCTGGCCGAACATCGTTTCCAGTTGCTTAATACGTTGTGATACTGCCGACTGAGTAATGCACAGCTTCTGCGCCGCGCGCTCAAATCCTCGTTCACGAATTACCGCATCCAGCGCCTGCAGCGTTCTGTAGTCCGGGCGTTTCATTGTTGTTCACTTACTCCTGATTTCGTCGTGCGAGCACTATGACATAAATTTGCCGTTGATTCAGACCAAATCAGCAAACGCAGGTGCTGCCTGAACGTGATGACGTCAGCATTGCCGCAATCCCGGGGACATTTTCCCGGTGCATGCTCTATAATGCGCGTCAGTTTCCACATCACAGGCATAAAATTATGACGCAGGATGAACTGAAAAAAGCAGTCGGATGGGCAGCACTCCAGTACGTGCAGCCGGGCACCATTGTTGGCGTAGGCACCGGCTCAACCGCCGCGCACTTCATTGATGCTTTGGGCACTATCAAGCACCAGATTGATGGCGCCGTTTCCAGCTCCGACGCTTCCACCGCGAAACTGAAAAGTCTCGGCATCACCGTTTTTGACCTCAACGAGGTTGATTCTCTTGGGGTCTATGTTGACGGCGCGGATGAAATCAACGCCCAGATGCAGATGATCAAAGGCGGTGGCGCAGCCCTGACGCGTGAAAAAATCATTGCCTCGGTTGCGGATCAGTTTATCTGCATCGCGGACTCATCCAAGCAGGTGGATATTCTCGGCAACTTCCCGCTGCCGGTTGAAGTGATTCCCATGGCGCGCAGCGCCGTTGCTCGCGAGCTGGTTAAACTGGGCGGCCGCCCTGAATATCGCCAGGGCGTAGTGACCGATAACGGCAACATTATCCTTGATGTACACGGCCTGAGCATCATGGAGCCGATTAAGCTGGAAAATACCATCAACGGTATTCCGGGCGTGGTGACCGTGGGGCTGTTTGCCAACCGCGGGGCGGATGTTGCCCTGATAGGCACCGCCGATGGCGTGAAAACCATCGTAAAATGATCTGACCGGGGCGCGTCCTGCGCCCCAAAAAACCGTATAAAAAATGACAAATTATTTTAACGGCAAATTTGGTGACATATATCACATTCTGGTAACAGTGCTGTGATTCGTTCCTGGTTCTCTCTCGCTGCCAGCATTTTATTCTGACTCCCGCCCCGTTATTCCTTCTCGCCAGCATGGCGACGCAATCGTTCATATTGCCCCGCACGTAGATTTTGATATTTTGACAGAAGGGTAACTTATAGGCGGTGGCGCATCACCGCCTAAGCATTAACACAACAGCACTAAAAATAGGGTCGGGAAATGGCAAAAGTATCACTGGAAAAAGACAGAATTAAATTCCTGCTGGTTGAAGGCGTACACCAGAAAGCGGTGGATAGCCTGCGTGCAGCCGGATACACCAATATTGAGTTCCACAAAGGCGCGCTGGATACCGAAGCGCTGAAAGAGTCGATCCGTGATGCACATTTCATTGGCCTGCGTTCCCGCACTCATTTGACCGAAGAAATCTTTGCAGCGGCTGAAAAGCTGGTGGCCGTCGGCTGCTTCTGCATCGGGACTAACCAGGTTGACCTTGAGGCTGCCGCTAAGCGCGGTGTGCCGGTGTTCAACGCCCCGTTCTCTAACACCCGTTCCGTTGCTGAATTAGTCATTGGCGAACTGCTGCTGCTGCTGCGCGGTATTCCAGAGGCTAACGCCAAAGCGCACCGCGGCGTGTGGAACAAGCTGGCCGTGGGTTCTTTTGAAGCTCGTGGCAAAAAGCTGGGGATTATCGGGTATGGTCACATCGGTATTCAGTTGGGGATTTTGGCTGAATCTCTGGGCATGCATGTCTTCTTCTACGATATTGAAAACAAGCTGCCGCTGGGCAACGCGACTCAGGTTCAGCATCTCTCAGATCTGCTGAATATGAGCGATGTTGTCAGCCTGCACGTACCGGAAAATGCTTCTACTAAAAATATGATTGGCGCAAACGAACTGGCGCTGATGAAACCGGGCGCGCTGCTGATTAACGCTTCACGCGGCACGGTGGTGGATATTCCTGCTTTATGCGGCGCGCTCGCCAGCAAACATCTTTCCGGCGCGGCAATCGACGTATTCCCGACCGAACCGGCAACCAACAGCGATCCGTTTAACTCTCCGCTGTGCGAGTTCGACAACGTTATTCTGACTCCACACATCGGCGGTTCTACTCAGGAAGCGCAGGAAAACATCGGTCTCGAAGTGGCGGGCAAGCTGGCGAAATATTCCGATAACGGTTCAACGCTGTCTGCGGTTAACTTCCCGGAAGTTTCCCTCCCGCTGCACGGGGGCACAACCAGCCGTCTGCTGCACATTCATGAAAACCGCCCGGGGATTTTGACCGCAATTAACCAGATTTTCGCCGAGCAGGGTATTAACATCGCCGCTCAGTTCCTGCAAACCACGTCGCAGATGGGCTATGTCGTTATTGATATCGATGCATCGGAAGAAGTGGCTGAAGGGGCGTTGAAGTCAATGAAAGCGATTCCGGGCACCATCCGCGCTCGCCTGCTGTACTGATTTATCGCTAAGCCTCTTCCTCCCGTGGGGGAGAGGCTGTCACCACTGCCACAGGCGCGAAGGCGTCACCACGGCAGGCAAAGGAATATCCCACTCTTCGGCCGGTAATTCGGCAACCTGCTGGCAATCGTGCGCCAGGCCAACCGGATACAGACCGTGCTGCCGCCAGTTTTGCAACGTGCGATCGTAGAATCCTCCTCCCATGCCCAGCCGCTGGCCTTTGGTATCAAAGGCGACTAAAGGCGCGATCAGTACGTCCAGCTTATTGAGCGGCAGAACGTCGCGAACATCCAGCTTTGGCTCAAGAATTTTCAGACGGTTCTGCACCAGTTCGCCGTGCGGCGTATAGCGCAGAAATAGCAGATTTCCCGGGCTGAAAGGGTGAAGAACCGGGAGGTAAACCTCTTTTTCGGCCTGCCATAAAGCCTGAACCAGCGGCCCGGTATCCAGCTCGCCATCAAAGGAAAGAAACAGCGCCACGGTATGCGCACGGACAACCGGCTCAAACGCCAGCATGCGTTCAGCAGCCTGTAAGGCAAAGGTTTTTTGTTCAGCGGGAGTGAGCGCCCGGCGTTGTTGCCGGATGGTTTGGCGAATGTCCTGACGTTGCGTTGAGAATAACGGGATATGCGTCATGATGGCCGGGTAGTAAAGTGGGAATCTCCGAGATGCCGCCGCAGGCTGTAACCCTTGAACCCTTGGTTCAAGGTGAGTGTGTCGTCATGGTCTTCAGGCTTCTCGGACGGACCGAGCATGCTCACCGACCGCGGAGCGCCACACTCTTGTGGTATGAAATATCGGCTCAGGGGACTGGCCCGCTTGCAAACATCTCAGAGAAATTTTGTCTTCGAAGTTACTCTACCATAGTCAACTGCGAAGTGTTATTCAAACTTTGGACCCTGTCGGTCTGCGATGCGACCCTGTTCAAGCAGCGCTTGTTCAATGGTCTGCTGTAGCATCCGAATACGCTCTTCCATGTTGGCGGCGTAGTCACGGGTTTTCGACTTTTCCTGAGCCAGCTCATAGCAGATGTTTAACGCCGCAATGAACACCAGCTGCTCGGTATTTGTGACTCTAGTGCGAACTTTTAAATCTTGCAACCGCTGATTCAGCTCTTCCGCAGCCTGATTCAGCGCATCCTGTTGTTCAGGCGGACAATTCACGCGCAATGAACGACCGAAAATTTGAATATCGACTGGTTGTGCAGACATGCTACCTTCCTGCTGTTTACTCGCCTGCCTTAACGCTACCGGTCGCGGTAACGGAAGGGGCGCCACTATAGCTATCCCGATATTAAGATACAAGCCCTTTTCTGGTATCTGCGGGGGTCCTGGTGGTAGCATAACACACACTAATCCTGCCAACGACGACGAATGCGCATGTCTATACAGAACACGATGCCGGGCTACGACGCAGTAAGCCAACTTTTGAACGAACAAGGTGTGGGCCTGACGCCTGCGGAAATGCACGGCTTAATCAGCGGCATGCTGTGCGGCGGCAATAAAGACAGCAGCTGGCAAGCGCTGCTGCATGACCTGACCAATGAAGGTCTGGCCTTTAGCCAGAACCTCGCCGACGCTCTGCGCCAGATGCATGGCGCAATTGGCGACGCGCTGGAAGATGAAGGCTTCCTGTTCCAGCTCTATCTCCCTGAGGGTGATGATGCCACGGTGTTTGACCGCGCGGATGCGCTGTCCGGCTGGGTGAACCATTTCCTGCTGGGTCTTGGCGTCACGCAGACCAAGCTTGATAAAGTCACCGGCGAAACCGGGGAAGCTATCGACGATCTGCGTAACATCGCTCAACTGGGCTATGACGAAGATGAAGACCAGGAAGAGCTTGAGATGTCGCTGGAAGAAATCATTGAGTATGTGCGCGTTGCCGCGCTGCTCTGCCACGATACCTTTACTCGCCCGGTGCCAACCGCGCCCGAGGTTCGCAAGCCAACGCTCCACTAATCTTAACCGTGTCAGGAGATGTGATGAATCAGCAGGAGTTTCTCCGTCGCCGTCAGGCGTTACTGGCTAAAATGGCTCCGGCCAGCGCTGCGATTATTTTCGCGGCTCCCGAGGTTACACGTAATGCCGATAGCGAATATCCGTATCGGCAGAACAGTGATTTTTGGTACTTCACCGGCTTTAACGAGCCTGAAGCCGCGCTGGTGCTGATTAAAAGCGACGCCTCGCATAACCATAGCGTGCTGTTTAACCGCGTGCGGGATAAAAATGCTGAGATCTGGTCTGGCCGTCGGCTTGGCCAGGAGAATGCACCGCAGAAGCTGGGTGTCGACCGCGCGCTGGCGTTTGCCGAGATTGGTGAACAGCTGCACCTGCTGTTAAACGGGCTGGATGTGGTTTACCACGCTCAGGGCGAGTACGACTACGCAGATAATCTCGTTTTTGCCGCGCTGGATAAGCTACGTCGCGGTTCGCGCCAGAATCTGTCAGCTCCTGCCAGCCTGACCGACTGGCGGCCAACGGTTCATGAGCTTCGCCTTTTCAAATCAGAAGAGGAGATTGCCGTTATGCGCCGCGCCGGAGAAATTTCTGCGCTTGGGCATACCCGTGCCATGCAGACCTGCCGCCCGGGGATGTTTGAATACCAGCTTGAAGGCGAAATCCATCACGAATTCAACCGCCACGGCGCTCGTTACCCGTCTTACACCACCATCGTCGGCAGCGGCGAGAACGGTTGTATCCTGCATTACACCGAAAACGAAAGCCAAATGCGCGACGGCGACCTGGTGCTGATTGATGCCGGCTGTGAATACCAAAGCTACGCCGGAGACATCACCCGTACCTTCCCGGTTAACGGTAAATTCAGCCCCGCGCAGCGTGCGGTTTATGACATCGTTCTCGAATCTCTTGAAACCTCGCTGAAGCTATATCGTCCCGGAACGACCATGCAGGCTGTCACCGCGGAAGTGGTGCGCATTATGGTGAAAGGGCTGGTGAAGCTGGGCATCCTGAAAGGGGATGTTGAAAAGCTTATCGCCGATAACGCTCATCGCGCCTTCTTTATGCATGGCCTGAGTCACTGGCTGGGGCTGGACGTTCACGACGTCGGCTTCTACGGTCCGGACCGCTCGCGCGTGCTGGAGCCGGGCATGGTTATCACCGTTGAGCCTGGCTTGTATATCGCGCCGGATGCGGACGTGCCTGCTCAATATCGCGGTATCGGCATCCGTATTGAAGACGATATCGTCATCACCGCTGACGGCAATGAAAACCTGACCGCCAGCGTGGTGAAGTCCGCCGATGATATCGAAGCGCTGATGGCGGCGGCACGCCAACAATGAGCGTAATTATCGTGGGTGGTGGAATGGCGGGCGCGACGCTCGCCCTGGCTATCTCCCGGCTGACTAACGGCAAGCTTCCTGTGCACCTGATTGAAGCGGTTGCGCCGGACTCGGCCGCGCATCCTGGTTTTGACGCCCGTGCCATCGCTCTGGCGCAGGGCACCTGCCAGCAGCTAAACCGCATCGGTATTTGGCCCGCTATCGCAGACCGTGCCACGGCAATTAAAACCGTGCACGTTAGCGATAAAGGACATGCGGGCTTTGTCACGCTGGAAGCGGAAGATTATCAGATTGACGCTCTCGGGCAGGTGGTAGAGCTGCACGATGTTGGGCTGCGTTTATTTGCTTTGCTGCGTAAGGCCGCTGGCGTAACGCTGCATTGCCCGCAGCGCGTTACGTCGTTTACCCGAGAGGCGGATGGCGTCAACGTGGTGCTCGACAACGGTCGTGAGCTGCACGGGCAACTGCTGGTTGCCGCCGACGGCACGCGCTCGGCGCTGGCAGCTCAGTGCGGCATCGTCTGGCAGCCGCAGAGTTATCAGCAGGTTGCGGTGATTGCCAATATCACCACTTCTGAACCGCACAATGGCCGTGCTTTTGAGCGTTTTACCGAACACGGGCCGCTGGCGATGCTGCCGATGTCCGACGGGCGTTGCTCGCTGGTCTGGTGCCATGCGCTTGAAGCGCGAGCCGAAGTAGAAAGCTGGAGCGAGGCCGAATTTTGCCAACAGCTACAGCGGGCCTTCGGCTGGCGGCTGGGCCGTATAACCCATGCTGGCGCGCGCCATCACTATCCGCTGGCGCTGACTACGGCTTCTCAGTCGGTCTCTCATCGTCTTGCGCTGGTCGGCAACGCCGCACAAACGCTGCACCCGATTGCCGGACAGGGGTTCAACCTCGGCCTGCGCGACGTGATGTCGCTGGCGGAGGAACTGACGGCGGCACACGTAGCCGCTCAGGACGTTGGTAGTTTTGAGGTGCTTACCGGCTGGCAGCAGCGCAGGGCTGCGGATAAAGCGGCAACTATCGGCGTGACCGACGGGCTGGTTCAGCTTTTTGCGAACCGCTGGGCGCCGCTGGTTGTTGGCCGAAATCTCGGCCTGATGGCGATGGAACATTTTACTCCGGCACGAGACGTGCTGGCTCAGCGCACCCTTGGCTGGGTTGCGCGTTAAAGGAGAGTCAATTTGCAAAGCGTTGATGTGGCCATTGTTGGCGGCGGTATGGTGGGGCTGGCCGTAGCCTGCGGGCTTCAGGGCAGCGGCCTGCGCGTCGCGGTAATCGAAAGCCACCTTCCGCAGCCGCCTGCGCCCGATGCCGCTCCTGCGCTGCGGGTGTCGGCGATTAATGCGGCCAGTGAAAAACTTCTTGCTCATCTGGGCGCCTGGCCGAAGATCCTCGAGCGGGCCAGCTGCTATCACGGGATGGAAGTCTGGGACCGGGACAGCTTCGGGCAAATTGCCTTCGACGATAAAAGCTTTGGCTTCAGCCATCTTGGCCACATCATCGAGAATGCGGTTATTCACCATGCGCTTTGGCAGCGCGCGGAGCAGTGTTCAGACGTTACGCTGATGTCTCCGGCAGACATTCAGCAGGTCGCATGGGGCGAAAACGAAGCGTTTCTGACCCTGAAAGACGGCGCAATGCTTACCGCGAGGCTGGTCGTCGGCGCTGACGGTGCTAACTCCTGGCTGCGCAATAAGGCCGATATTCCGCTGACTTTCTGGGACTATCGCCACCATGCGCTGGTCGCCACTATTCGCACCCATGAGCCGCATCAGGCCGTGGCGCGGCAGGTGTTCCACGGCGACGGCATCCTGGCATTTTTGCCGTTGTCCGACCCGCACCTGTGCTCAATTGTCTGGTCGCTGTCGCCGCAGGAAGCCCAACGCATGCAGCAGGCAACGGATGACGAGTTTAATCAGGCGCTCTCCGTCGCCTTCAATATGCGCCTCGGCCTGTGCAGCGTCGAAAGCGAGCGTCAGGTCTTCCCGCTGACGGGCCGCTACGCTCGCAGCTTTGCCGGGCATCGCCTCGCGCTGGTTGGCGACGCGGCGCATACCATTCATCCGCTGGCCGGGCAGGGGGTAAACCTCGGCTTTATGGATGCAGCAGAGCTGATTGCCGAAATTCGCCGCCTGCACCGAGAAGGGAAAGACTTTGGGCAGCACCTGTATCTGCGCCGCTATGAGCGCAGCCGCAAGCACAGCGCGGCTGTAATGCTCGCCAGCATGCAGGGGTTCCGGGATCTGTTTGCCGGAAACAACCCGGCGAAAAAGCTGCTGCGTGATATTGGCCTCAAGCTCGCCGATACGCTGCCGGGTGTAAAACCGCAGCTGATCCGTCAAGCGATGGGTCTGCAAGATTTGCCTTCCTGGCTACGTTGAATCTCTAAGTGATAACCTCGTCACATTTCCCTTCCCGATGACCGGGGAGGGAGCATTTCCCCTCGTTTGAAATATTCTAATCTCAGGGCAGATCTCGGATTACATTTTCTAATCTTACGATTTTAGAGATGTAGTGATTTTGTTTCTGAAATGGTCGTAAATGTTAGCCAGTGCTAAATTCCGCCTCAAATACCTGCTGTTAATGTGGAGCTTATCGCATTTTTACAGTGAATAACTCTGCACACTTCCTCTTCCATTTTGGTCATAAGCTAATGCAATGACCGCTTTTCGCTTATGGTTTACGCCTCCGTTCGGTGGTAAGTTCAGGGCAAAGGTAACGTTTGCGTCGCTATCGGGGAACGGTGGCGGTGCCGGGTTTCGTCTGACGGTTGGCAAAGCCAAATCCGCTTTGCAACCAGATGGTTAAAGAGGAAAAGATGACTCAACAGACCCCCTTATTTGAACAGCATACGCTGTGCGGCGCGCGCATGGTTGATTTCCACGGTTGGATGATGCCGCTGCACTACGGCTCGCAAATTGATGAACACCACGCCGTGCGCACCGACGCCGGTATGTTCGACGTTTCCCACATGACCATTGTCGATCTTCGCGGCAGCCGCACCCGTGAATTCTTGCGTTATTTAGTCGCCAACGACGTAGCCAAGCTGACCCAGCCGGGCAAAGCACTCTATACCGCAATGCTTAATGCTTCCGGCGGCGTTATTGATGACCTGATTATCTACTTCCTGACCGAAGACTATTTCCGCCTGGTGGTGAACTCCGCAACCCGCGAAAAAGATCTCGCCTGGATTAACCAGCACGCGGAACCGTTTGGCGTGTCCGTTACCGTGCGCGACGACCTCTCGCTGATTGCCGTGCAGGGGCCAAATGCTAAGGCAAAAGCCGCTACGCTGTTGAGCGAAGAGCAGCGTAAAGCCGTGGAAAGCATGAAGCCGTTCTTTGGCGTGCAGTCCGGCGACTTGTTTATTGCCACCACCGGCTACACCGGCGAAGCGGGTTACGAAATCGCGCTGCCAAATGAAAAAGCAGCCGAGTTCTGGGCGCACCTGGTAGAAGCGGGTGTTAAGCCTTGCGGCCTGGGCGCGCGCGACACGCTGCGTCTTGAGGCGGGCATGAATCTTTACGGCCAGGAAATGGATGAAGGCGTTTCTCCGCTGGCCGCCAACATGGGCTGGACGATTGCCTGGCAGCCGGAAGATCGTGATTTTATCGGGCGCGAGGCGCTGGAAGCCCAGAAGGCAAACGGCACCGAGCAGCTGGTCGGTTTAATCATGACCGAAAAAGGCGTATTGCGTAACGAGCTGCCGGTACGCTTTACCGACGCTCAGGGCAACGCCCGTGAAGGCTTTATCACCAGCGGAACCTTCTCGCCGACGCTTGGCTACAGCATTGCGCTTGCCCGCGTCCCGGCAGGTATTGGCGAAACGGCGGTGGTTCAAATCCGTAACCGCGAAATGCCGGTCAAAGTCACTAAACCTATTTTTGTTCGCGCCGGTAAGCCGGTTGCGCTTTAAATTTTAAAATCAGGTATCAGGAGAGAACAATGAGCAATGTGCCGAACGAACTGAAATACAGCAAAGAGCACGAATGGCTGCGTAAAGAAGCCGACGGTAGCTACACCGTGGGCATCACCGAACATGCGCAGGGCCTGCTGGGTGACATGGTCTTCATCGACCTGCCTGAAGTGGGCGCTACCGTTTCCGCAGGAGACGACTGCGCGGTTGCCGAGTCTGTTAAAGCCGCCTCCGACATTTATGCTCCAATCAGCGGCGAAATCGTTGCGGTTAACGACGCACTGAGCGACAACCCGGAGCAGGTGAACAGCGAGCCTTACGGCGCGGGCTGGATTTTCAAAATCAAAGCCAGTGACGAAGCGCAGGTTGCCGCGCTGCTGGACGCTTCTGCTTACGAAGCGCTGTTAGAAGACGAGTAATTTTTAACCCCTCTTCCTTCGGGGAGAGGGGAAAACACTTCAGGAATCACCGCTCATGACCCAGTCTTTACGTCAGCTAGAGAATCACGAAGCGTTTATCGACCGCCACATTGGCCCGAACGCACAGCAGCAGCAAGAGATGCTGGACACCGTAGGCGCGCAGACGCTCAACGAGCTCATCGCCAGCATCGTTCCGCAGGATATCCAGCTTGCCGAACCGCCTCAGATTGGCAGCGCTGCTACCGAATTCGCCGCGCTGGCTGAATTAAAAGCCATCGCAGGCCGCAATAAACGTTTCAAAACTTACATTGGCATGGGTTATACCGCGGTTCAGACGCCGCCGGTGATTCTGCGTAATATGCTGGAAAACCCGGGCTGGTACACCGCCTACACGCCTTATCAGCCGGAAGTTTCCCAGGGCCGTCTTGAAGCATTGCTGAACTTCCAGCAGGTGACGCTGGACTTAACCGGGATGGATATCGCCTCGGCCTCGCTGCTGGACGAAGCTACCGCCGCCGCCGAAGCGATGGCGATGGCTAAGCGCGTCAGCAAGCTGAAAAACGCGAACCGCTTCTTTGTGGCTGCCGACGTGCATCCGCAAACGCTGGACGTGGTGCGTACCCGCGCTGAAACCTTCGGCTTTGACGTCATCGTTGATGATGCGGCTAAAGTGCTGGATCACCAGGACGTGTTCGGCGTGCTGTTGCAGCAAGTTGGCACCACCGGCGAAGTCCACGACTACAGCGCTCTGATTGCCGAGCTGAAGCAGCGTAAAGTTGTGGTTAGCGTGGCGGCAGACTTTATGACTCTGGTGATGCTGACCGCTCCGGGCAAACAGGGCGCGGACATCGTGTTCGGCTCTGCCCAGCGCTTCGGCGTGCCTATGGGCTACGGCGGCCCGCACGCGGCATTCTTCGGCGCGCGCGACGAGTTTAAACGCTCCATGCCGGGCCGTATTATCGGCGTATCACGCGATGCCGCTGGCCGTACCGCTCTGCGTATGGCAATGCAAACTCGCGAGCAGCACATTCGCCGCGAGAAAGCGAACTCCAACATTTGTACCTCTCAGGTGCTGCTGGCGAACATTGCCAGCCTGTATGCCGTATTCCACGGCCCGGCTGGCCTGAAACGCATCGCCGGTCGTATTCACCGCCTGACCGATATTCTGGCAGCCGGCCTGCAACAGAAAGGCCTGGTCCTGCGCCATAAACACTGGTTCGACACGCTGTGCGTAGAAGTCGCCGACAAAGCCGCCGTGCTGGCTCGCGCTGAAGCGCGTGAAATCAACCTGCGCAGCGACATTCATAACGCCGTTGGCATCACGCTGGACGAATCAACCACCCGTGAAGACGTGGCGGCGCTGTTCGACGTGCTGCTGGGCGATGCTCACGGCCTGGATATCGACAAGCTGGATCGCGACGTTGCCAACGACAGCAACTCGATTCCGGCTCCAATGCTGCGTGATGACGAGATCCTGACTCACCCGGTATTCAACCGCTACCACAGCGAAACGGAGATGATGCGCTATATGCACTCTCTGGAGCGTAAAGATCTGGCGCTCAACCAGGCGATGATCCCGCTCGGCTCCTGCACCATGAAGCTGAACGCCGCCGCGGAAATGATCCCAATTACCTGGCCGGAATTCGCCGAGCTGCATCCGTTCTGCCCGGCAAACCAGGCTGAAGGCTACCATCAGATGATCGCCCAGCTTTCCGACTGGCTGGTTAAACTGACCGGCTACGACGCGCTGTGCATGCAGCCGAACTCCGGCGCGCAGGGCGAATACGCTGGTCTGCTGGCTATCCGCCGCTACCACGAAAGCCGCAACGAAGGCAGCCGTAATATCTGCCTGATCCCAAGCTCCGCACACGGCACCAACCCGGCGTCCGCCCAGATGGCAGGCATGGAAGTGATCGTTGTGGCCTGCGACAAGCAGGGCAATATCGACCTGCAGGATCTGCGTGCTAAAGCCGAGCAGGCGGGCGAAGCGCTTTCCTGCATCATGGTGACTTACCCGTCCACCCACGGCGTGTACGAAGAAACCATCCGCGAAGTGTGCCAGATTGTTCACCAGTTCGGCGGCCAGGTTTACCTCGACGGCGCGAACATGAACGCTCAGGTCGGGATCACCTCTCCGGGCTACATCGGCGCGGACGTTTCGCACCTCAACCTGCACAAAACCTTCTGTATTCCGCACGGCGGCGGCGGCCCAGGCATGGGTCCTATCGGCGTGAAGGCGCATCTGGCTCCGTTTGTTCCGGGCCACAGCGTGGTGCA
The DNA here is from genome assembly GCF_000412335.2 of Cedecea davisae DSM 4568. Lineage (GTDB taxonomy): Bacteria > Pseudomonadota > Gammaproteobacteria > Enterobacterales > Enterobacteriaceae > Cedecea > Cedecea davisae. The sequence continues at coordinate 3,887,789 of NZ_KE161030.1, read as the reverse complement.
AATTGAAGAGATGCTGACCCAGCAGGGCGCGGTTTCTGCGGCCCCGTTCGGCAGCGCATCGATTCTGCCAATCAGCTGGATGTACATCCGCATGATGGGCGCGGATGGCCTGAAGAAAGCAAGCCAGGTGGCTATCCTGAACGCTAACTACATTGCGACCCGCCTGAAGTCGGCTTATCCGGTGCTGTATACCGGTGCCAACGGCCGCGTGGCTCACGAATGCATTCTGGATATTCGCCCGCTGAAAGAAGAGACCGGTATTAGCGAGCTGGATATCGCCAAACGCCTGATCGACTTCGGCTTCCACGCGCCAACCATGTCGTTCCCGGTTGCGGGTACGCTGATGGTTGAGCCGACCGAGTCAGAAAGCAAAGTCGAGCTGGACCGCTTTATCGCCGCGATGTTGTCTATCCGCAGCGAAATCGATCGCGTGGTGGCAGGCGAGTGGACGCTGGAAGATAACCCGCTGGTGAACGCCCCGCACACTCAGGACGAAATTGTTGCCGAGTGGGCGCACCCGTATACCCGCGAGCTGGCGGTATTCCCGGCAGGCCACGGCAACAAATACTGGCCGACCGTTAAGCGCCTGGATGACGTTTACGGCGACCGTAATCTGTTCTGCTCCTGCGTGCCGATGAGCGAATACGAATAGTTTTTACAGATGAATCAAGGGCACTCCGGTGCCCTTTCTTTTTTCTACAGGGGGGCAAATGGGCGTAGCTTTAGTGACCGGCGGCAGTCGCGGTATCGGCAAAGCCACCTCGCTTTTACTGGCGGAGCACGGCTATAAAGTCGTGGTTAACTATCTTCGTAATAAGCAGGCTGCGGACGATGTGGTCAATGCGATTATCGCCAATGGGGGTGAAGCGCTGGCGCTGCGTGCGGACATTGCCGACGAGCTACAGGTGATGGCTATGTTTGCGGAAATAGACAACGCCTTCGGGCCGTTAACCGCGCTGGTGAATAATGCCGGGATCCTGTTTCAGCAATCTACCATTGAGAATTTGACCGCCGAGCGTATTAACCGCGTTATGGCAACCAACGTGACGGGCTATTTTCTTTGCTGTCGCGAAGCGGTGAAGCGCATGGCTTACCGGCACGGCGGAGAAGGCGGCTCGATTGTTAATGTTTCTTCTGCGGCGGCGCGTTTAGGTTCGGCTGGAGAATATGTTGATTATGCGGCATCAAAAGGCGCTGTAGATACGCTGACGACCGGGCTGGCGGTCGAAGTTGCCGCGCAGGGCATCCGCGTTAACTGTGTGCGGCCGGGGTTTATTTATACTGAAATGCATGCCTCCGGCGGAGAAGCTGGCAGGGTGGAGCGGGTGAAAACAGCGCTTCCAATGCAGCGCGGCGGGCAGCCTGAAGAAGTCGCCGAGGCTATTGCATGGTTGCTTAGCCGTAAGGCTTCTTACGTGACCGGGACGTTCATTGATGCCGCAGGCGGAAGATAACTCGCTACGCCAGAAGAGGGTGAGACTGGCGTAGCGCGTGCTTTATTTCTTGCTCATACTGTCTTTAGCCATACCGTCTTTGGCCATGCTGTCTTTACCCATAGCGTCTTTGCTCATGCCGTCTTTCTTCATGCTTCCTTTGGACATGCAGTCTTTTTTCATGCCGTCTTTATTCATATCGCCTTTACAGGTATGGGTCATTTTGCCCATTGAGTCCTTCGCCATATTATCTTTGCTCATTGAATCGGCGGCATTTGCACCGGCAATACCAAACAGCATGGATGAGCACAGCAGTGCAGCGTAGATCTTTTTCATGATGTATTTCCTTGTAATGATGATGGGGTCATTGCTTATTAGCTACCGCCGAACCAGTTATAGCCCTGGTCTTCCCAGTAGCCGCCGGGGTAGCGATTAGTGACTTCAATAACCTGAATATGTTTCGGGTTCTTGTAGCCGAGTTTGGTTGGAATACGCAGCTTCATCGGGTAGCCGTATTTGCGCGGCAATATCTTGCCGTCCCACGTCAGGGCAATAAGCGTTTGCGGGTGCAGGGCGGTCGCCATATCAATGCTGGTGTAATAGTCATCCGCGCATTTGAAGCTGACATATTTGGCCCTAAGGTCCGCGCCAATGCCTTTCAGAAAGAGAGCGAAGGGAACGCCGCCCCATTTGCCGATGGCGCTCCAGCCCTCGACGCAAATATGGCGGGTAACCTGGCTGACCTGTGCCATCTGGTGAAGCTGCGCCAGCGTCCAGGGGCGCTTATCGCTGATTAGCCCGGCCAGCTCAAGACGGTAATCATCGCCGTTGATATCGGGGGCTTCATCCTCGCCGTAGAAGGCATTGAATGGAAAATGTGGGTCAATCATGCTTTCCGGATAAACCGGAGCCAGCTGGCTGCCGTTAAATAACCAGGCCTGAATACGGTCGTTAAAACGTGAAATTTTGTTCAGAGAGCTTTCTACTTCTGCGTTGTCGCTAATATCGCAGCCGGTGAGCATGGCGATACCGCCGAGGGTCAGCCCCTGCTTTAAAAAACGGCGGCGGCCTTCCTGAGTCAGTTTTTTATTAATGAGCTGCGTCGCTTCTTTCAGAAATTCATTTTTATCGCTCATTTTTTTTTCCTCAGCGGCCACGAAGCATGGCTAATAACGTGCGCGGCACCAGCGCCACCATCACCAGATGAATAACCACAAAGCCAACCATTGCCGACATGGCGTAAAAATGGATGAAACGCGCATTGTCGTAACCCCCGAGCAACTCCCGCAGCAGTGAAAATTGCACCGACTTCCAGATAACCAGACCGGAAATAACCAGCAGCAGGCTATCTGCGATAACAAATAAATAGGCGGCCTTTTGCACCATGTTGTAATGGCTGAGGTCGGCGTGGGCTAATTTCCCGCGCAGCGCCGCCAGGATATCCCGCAATAATTCACCGGGCGATAAGGGCCAGTATTTTTGCCTGAAGCGCCCGGTAGCGATATTGCACAGCAAATAAACCAGACCGTTGACGGCAAATAACCACATCCCGGCAAAATGCCACTGCAACGCGCCGCCCAGCCAGCCGCCAAGCGTTAGCGCGTTGGCAAACTGAAAATCAAACAGCGGGGAAGCGTTATAAATTCGCCAGCCGCTGGTCACCATAATCAGCATCGCCAGCGCATTCAGCCAGTGGCAGAGCCTTAGCCATAAAGGGTGAACGACCGTTGGGGCGGTTTGCAGCGTTGAGCTTTCCATCGTCCGGCTTCCTCATGATTCGATGAAGCGAGTATTGGCCGAATTTGTTCCCGGTTGCCTCACGCAAAGTTAAATTAAATGTGACAACTTAACCGCCGCGAGTTGTGTAAACTTTGGCTAAGCCAGGCGTGCAGGAGTAGAAGATGTGAATCAGGCAAAAAAAATACTAATCGTGGAAGACGACGAGAATATCGCCGAGCTTTTACAGCTTCACCTGCGGGAAGAAGGTTTTGAAATTGTGCACGCCGCAGACGGAAACCTCGGGCTGGAAAAGCTCCGGCAGGGCGGCTGGGATGCGCTGATCCTGGATTTAATGTTGCCCGGCGTGGACGGGCTAGAGATTTGCCGTTTTGCCCGCAGCATGACGCGCTACACGCCGATTATCATGATAAGCGCTCGTTCCAGCGAAACGCACCGCGTGCTGGGCCTTGAGCTGGGAGCCGACGATTACCTCGCCAAACCGTTTTCCATGCTGGAGCTGGTTGCTCGCGTGAAAGCGCTGTTTCGCCGCCAGGAAGCGATGAGCCAGAACCTGCGGCTTGATGCGGGTACGCTGACTTTTGGCCCGCTTTCTATTGACCCGCTGGCGAGGGATGTCCGCCTCAACCAGCAGCCCGTGGAGCTGACGCCGCGCGAGTTCGACCTGCTCTATTTCTTTGCCCGCAACCCGGACAAAGTCTTCTCGCGCCTGAACCTGTTAAACCAGGTCTGGGGCTACCAGCACGAAGGCTATGAACATACCGTCAACACCCATATAAACCGCCTGCGCATTAAGATTGAAGATAACCCAGCGGAGCCGAATTTTATTCGCACCGTATGGGGAAAAGGCTACAAATTTACCGCCCAGCTACGTGAGTAACCTATGCGAATTCTTACGCTCTCCCGGCGCCTGACGCTGGTTTTTGCCGTGCTGTTATTAACCGCTTGCACCTTCCTCGGCTGGCTGCAGGTGCGAACCAGCACGCAGTACAGCCAGGCGGTTATCCAGCAACTTTCCGGCGACCTTGCTCAGCACATTAACCAGAGCTACCCGCTGCTCGGGCAGGACGGGCTGAATAAAGACTCGGTGCGCACGCTGTTCGACCACCTGATGGCCGTGAACCCCAGCGTGGAAGTTTACCTGCTGGATAAGCAGGGCAATATCATCGGTGATGCCGCGCCCGACGGGCATATTAAGCGGCATCAGGTTGACCTTGCCCCGCTCCAGGCCGCGCTGAACGGAGGCAAGTTCCCGCTTTACGGCGACGATCCTCGTAGCCTTGAAGGGCAAAAGGTCTTCAGCGTTGCGCCGATGCTGCGCGACGGCAAGCTTGAGGGCTACCTGTATGTGGTCCTGCTCGGGGAAACCTATAACCAACTGGCAAACAGCGCCCAGTTTGATGCCGTCCTGAAGCTGAGCCTGCTGTTGATTGGTCTGGTCTGCGTGCTGGGGCTGGTGGTCGGCGGGCTGGCCTTCCGCTGGATAACCCGCCCTTTGCGTGAGCTTTCTCGGCACGTTAAAGCGCTGGAGGCGGGCGGCATGGCAGAGATGCAGGCTATGGCCGCGCTGCCGCAAAGTACCGCCGGAGATGCTGACGAACTGGCTCAGCTGCGCCACGGGGTTATTGCCATGGCGGGGCGTATATCGGAGCAGTGGCATAGCCTGACCCAGCAGGATCAGCTGCGGCGCGAGTTTATCGCCAATATCTCTCACGACCTGCGTACCCCGCTTACTTCCCTGCACGGCTATCTCGAAAGCCTGTCCGTGATGTCGGCTACCCTGAGCGAAGCGGATAAAAAACGCTATCTGGATATCGCCCTTGCCCAGAGCCAGAAGGTCGGTGCGCTGGCGCAGTCGCTGTTTGAGCTGGCGCGGCTGGAATATGGCGTGGTGAAGCCACATAAAGAGAGCTTCTCCCTTAGCGAGCTGCTACAGGATGTTTTCCAGAAGTTTGAACTTACGGCCCAGACTCGTCGGCTGGAACTATTGGCCGATATCCAGCCAGGATTGCCGCTAATTGAGGCGGATGTCAGCATGATTGAACGTGTTCTGACTAATCTGCTGGATAACGCCATTCGCCACACGCCGGATAAAGGCGTGATTGCCGTGCGGTTATGGAAGGAGCTGGATAAAGTGATGGTCCAGGTCAGCGACAGCGGACCGGGTATTCCGCAGGAGCTAAAAGAAGGGCTGTTTGTCCGGCCGTCGATTGTGAATCAATCCCGCCTCAGGGTTGGCGGACTGGGGCTGATGATAGTGCGCCAGATGCTACAGCTGCACGGCAGCGATATTGCGCTGGTAGATACGCCGCAGCGCGGCGCTTGCTTCCGGTTTGGTTTACCTGTTTGACATTAAATACTCCGTAGCGTGCCCTTGCTACGGAGTGCCCTGAGCCTTATTTCTTAGGCAAGATCAATGCCCAGTTTCATGTAAAGAGTTTTTATTTTCCTTGTGGTTTAAACATTTTCTTTCAAGACAGTGCCATGACAATACGGAAAAAATCAGGCTGACAGTAAAGGTTATTGCAATACTCAAATATGGGTTGCTTTTATACAGACCATAACTAATAACGGTTTGCATCACTGGGAAATGATAAAGATATAATCCATATGAATAATCACCACATTTTCTCATGTCTACTATACGTGGAGCCAGGAGGGCAATGCATAGTGTCGCTGATATAATAAGTGGTATCTCTAAAATGAATCCTGTCTTTGTGTTTTTTGTGATGAGGTATAATATCGCAGAGGAAATTAACGTGATGATTATCGATTTGTTCCTTGCAGTACAGGCAGAAAAATAGGCACCTCCGAAGAAATAGGATGCCATGCCAACAAACTGAAGGGACATGGTTCTTGATGCTGGGGTAACGTGTACATACATAAAATAATAAACCCATGCAACAGATATAATAAATGTTAACCCATATGCAAGTGACTTGCTTTTCCTTGAAATAAAAATAAATAAAGGAATGCCAACGTAAAGAATTAACTCTGATTTTATTGTCCAGAGAGAGCCGTCCATTGCATTCAGTGGGTTTGAATCAAAAACAGCAGGAAGGGATGATTGCATAAAGTTGAGGAAGCACATGTTATACACAACATAACGCAGCGTTTCCTGGCTTGTAATAAAATCTAAAAAGGATAGCCTTGTTAAAAAAGTGCCCAGCAGCAACGTGAAAAAAATTGCTGCATAGTATGCCGGGAAAACTCTCAGTATTCTTTTTATGAAAAATGGTTTGCCCGGTTTTTTGTTATAGCTGTGCATCACCAGATAGCCGCTAATGACAAAGAAACATTTAACGATTACATCCCCATTTAAGTAATTGAGTATATATCTTAACTCATCCGTGTCGGTTATCCCTGCAGAGTGGACAAGTAATATACCAACGGCTAAAATTATTCTTATTAAATCAAAATTGTTACTTTCTTTCACTACTCTCGCCAATCGCAACATAAATATATGCGAAGCATACATGCAGGCTTTGAGTGATTATTAAAATTAATATTATTGCATTTGATTTCGATCATAGACCCCATGCTATTGGGATTTTTCCTCCATATTTTGGATGGTAAGGGAAATTTCTTAAAAGCACCGAACTGCTGAGTCGGTGCTTTTTTATCAGAGAGTTGGGCGGGCTTTGTGAGTTACAAATTCTCGCCGTTGCTGGCAATCACTTCTTTGTACCAGTTAAAGCTCTTCTTACGGGAGCGGGACATATCGCCGGTGCCGTCGTCGTGTTTATTCACGTAGATAAAGCCGTAGCGCTTGCTGTACTGGCCGGTGGTGAAGGACACGCAGTCTATGCAGCCCCACGGGGTGTAGCCCATCAGATCCACGCCGTCGTAGGTGACCGCTTTTTTCAGTTCTTCAACGTGAGCGCGCAGGTAGTCGATGCGGTAGTCATCATTGATTGAGCCGTCGGTTTCCACTTTATCGTAGGCACCAAAGCCGTTTTCCACGATAAACAGCGGTTTCTGGTAGCGCTCATAAAGCTCGCACAGCGCGTAACGCAGGCCAACCGGATCAATCTGCCAGCCCCAGTCGGAGGCTTTAACATGCGGGTTCGGCACGCTGCCCTGGAAGCCTGAAAGCGCATCGCCGCTGCCGCCTTCGGCCTGTACGGCGTTAGTCATGTAGTAGCTGAAGCCCAGATAATCGCAGACGCCTTCGCGCAGGATTTCTTCATCACCGGCTTCCATTTTGATATTGAACTCGCGGCGTTCCCATTCGTTCAACACATAGGACGGGTAGTAGCCGCGCAGCTGAACGTCGGTAAACACGTAGCGCTCGCGCATAGATTCCTGAGCGTACATCTGGTCTTCCGGCTTGCAGGAGAATGCGTAAAGCGGAACCATTGCCAGCATGCAGCCGATTTGCATCTCCGGGTTAATGCGGTGGCCAATTTTTACCGCCATGGCGCTGGCCACAAACTGGTGATGCAACACCTGGTACATGACTTCTTCCGGGTTGTCGTGTTCGGTATAAACCACGCCGGAGCAGCAGTAACCAAACAGCGGTGCGCGCCAGTTGCGCTGGTTGTTGATCTCGTTGAAGGTCATCCAGTATTTCACTTTGCTCTTATAGCGCTCGAACACGATTTCGGCGAAGCGAACAAAGAAATCAACGACTTTACGGTTTGTCCAGCCGCCGTATTCGGTAACCAGATGGTGCGGCATTTCAAAATGGGAAAGGGTAATAACCGGCTCGATGTTGTACTTCAGCAGTTCATCAAACATCTCGTCGTAGAACTTCAGGCCTTCTTCATTAGGCTGCTGCTCGTCACCGTTTGGGAAAATGCGTGTCCAGGCGATGGAGGTACGGAAACACTTGAAGCCCATCTCGGCGAACAGCTTGATGTCTTCTTTGTAGCGACCATAGAAATCAATGGCTTCATGGTTAGGGTAATATTTACCCGGCTCAACCTGCTGGGTAATTTCTCGGGCCACGCCGTGCGCGCCGCCGGTCAGTACATCACAGATGCTCGGGCCTTTACCGCCCTGGTTCCAGCCGCCTTCAACCTGGTGCGCGGCAACAGCGCCACCCCATAAAAAGTCCTTCGGTAACTTCAGTTGTTTCATAATATTTCATCTCACCGTTAGCGCTGAAAATAATGTGCGACAGCGCACATTTCGACGCCGAGTTAATAATCTCTGACGTCGAGTCTAACAAATGAAAAATGATTGTCACGATATAACAAATAACAGCAAATGTGATTTGTCACAAATAAAAAACAGGATGTTTTTTACAACATTCTTTTCGCCAGTCGGCGGCCAATTGTTTCGAGAATATAAATCACGGGGATTTGTGTGGTGATATCGTACACGCCTGCGATGCGCACCGGCGGAATATGCCAGGAGATATTAAAGTCGGCAAGTTTCGCCAGCGAGGAGTTTTCGTGGCTGGTTATCGACATCACTTTGCAGTGATGCAGGCTGAACTGGCTGGCGAAGCGGAGGATCTCTTCGGTTTCGCCGGAAACCGAGAGTACAATCGCCAGCGCGTTGCGTGCCATATCATTGGTTACCGGGAAATAAGGATCGTCGATGTGGTTACTGAATTTACCGACGTTAGAGAAAAAGCGTGCGCCATATTTAGCTAATGCGCCAGAAGTACCGGCGCCGACAAATATAATACGCTCTGAAGCACAAATTATATCTACCGCATGGTCGATAAGATTATCAAATTCTTCATTGTTGGTGCTTTTGAAAAAGCTAATAATTTCGCTGCTGCCGAAATTAGCAGGTTGCGATTCGCTTTGCTCCAGGAATAATTTAAAACGGACGCGGAATTCAGAATATCCTTCACAATTAAGCTTGCGGCAAAAACGCAGCACGGTGGTGGTGGAAACGCCCGCGGCGTCCGCCAGCTCACGGATAGTCATGTACATCACTTTGTCTTTGTTTTTAATGACAAAGTTATACACTAACATTTCCAGGCCGTTCAGCCTGGCAATTGCCGCGTGGGTAAACATACTCTCTCTTCCTGCAAATGTGTTTCTTGCCAACGGCCCGGGCTAAAGCAGCCAGCCTTTTTCCTGCGCCTGATATAAATGGCGCTCGATATGTTGCCATAATTCCTGCCAGCTTTCTCCCACCTGTGCGTTTCGGGTTAATACCTGTTGCAGCGAAATATTGTTCTCGCGCCAGCTTTGGCCTTCGTTATGCAGATTCAGCAGGATAGGCAAAATACGATCCAGCGCGCTGGCAAAGCGTGCATCCGGGCTTGTGCCCGCTTCGTACTCTTCCCAAAGCGCAAGAAATTGTGGCCCCTGAGGGGCGGGCAATAAACCAAACAGGCGGCGTGCGGCTGCGGCTTCTTTCTCCGCTATGGCTTCGCGGGCGGCCAGGTCATAGACCAGCACGTCGCCCACGTCTATCTCGACGATGTCGTGCAGCAGCGCCATCTGAATCACGCGCTGGATATTAACTTCTGCCGCTGCGTAAGGTGCCAGGCTCATGGCGGCAACCGCAAAGTGCCAGCTGTGCTCGGCGGAGTTTTCGTGCCGTTCATGACCAATAATCCGCGTACGGCGCTGGACCAGCTTGAGTTTGTCTATCTCCATCAGGAAGTGGATAACCGCGCTCATTTCGCCAAATGCCTGCTGCATCATGTTTTTTCCCTGTGTTTTTAACCGTCGCTGAAGTGTAAAAGAAATCATTCCGGCTGACGAATCACGGCGGTAGCCGGTGCTCACATATTTATTTTAGCTTACAGGTGTTCACTGGAATCATTCTCAGTTAGGCTAGTGATGCTGCGTTATTATTCTTAATATCCGGGAGGAGCCAGATGGCTCACAAACCACTTATCGCACATGGATATTCTCTGGCTGAGGAAGTAGCCAACAGCATCAGTCACGGTATCGGGCTGGTGTTCGGCATTGTTGGTCTGGTACTGCTGCTGGTTCAGGCGGTGGACGCCAACGCCAGCGCAACGGCAATCACCAGCTACAGCCTCTACGGCGGCAGCATGATCCTGCTGTTTCTGGCCTCCACGCTGTACCACGCCATCCCGCACGAGCGGGCCAAGCGCTGGCTTAAAAAATTCGACCACTGCGCTATCTATCTGTTGATAGCAGGAACCTATACGCCATTTTTGCTGGTAGGGCTGAATTCGCCGCTATCAAAAGGGCTGATGATTGTTATCTGGAGCCTGGCGCTGGCCGGTATTCTGTTTAAGCTCACCATAGCGCATCGTTTTAAAGTGCTGTCGCTGGTGACCTATTTATTGATGGGCTGGCTGTCGCTGGTAGTTATCTACCAGATGGTTATCAAGCTGGCACCGGGTAGCGTGACCCTGCTGGCAATTGGCGGGATAGTCTATTCTCTCGGGGTGATTTTCTACGTCTGCAAACGTATTCCGTACAACCATGCTATCTGGCACGGCTTTGTGCTCGGCGGCAGCGTCTGCCACTTCCTCGCAATCTATCTCTACATTCGCTAAATAACGGCGCCCCGCTAAAGGGGGCGCTTCGTTTTGAATTAACTCTCTTCCAGAGAATAGGGCAGCGGCTCGAGTGCGAGCTTGCCGCTTGCATCGTCGCGCACGCGCAGCACGCTATCCGGTTCCAGATCGTTATTCATCACCGCCTGCACCAGAATACGGCCGTCGTCCAGCGGGCTGGCTGCCAGCACGCTGCCGGTGCGACGCCAGTTTTCGCCCATTTGCAGTTCAAGGTCTTCTCCGGCTTCCGGCACGCGGCCTGCGTGACCAGCCAGATACCAGAGCGCACGTTTGTTTGCCCCGCGGAATTTTGCACGGGCGACCATTTCCTGCCCGGTGTAACAGCCTTTTTTAAAGCTGATGCCGCCCAGCGCCTGGATATTGGTGGCCTGGGGAATGAACTGAGCGCTGTTGGCGCTATCAATAACCGGCAGGCCGCCTTCAATATCCAGCGCCAGCCACTGCTGGCTGTCGTTTAGCTCCGCCTGGCCGCGTAGTTTCCCGGTCAGGTTCGCGGCACCTTCTTCATCAGTCACAATCAGGAAGCGCTCCGCTGGCAGGTTTAGCCACAGCAAAGTGCTTGCTCCCTGTTGCACAACCGGGGTTTCTTCATCAGGCAGCGTGTCGAACACGGTTGCCAGCGCCGCGCGCGCCTGGAAACCGGCCAGGCCAAGCAGCACGCTGGCATCGTCAGCGCTGATGGTGACCTTTGAAAACACGGCATATTTTTTTAGCTCGGCCAGTTGGGCATCACGCAGGCTGCGGCGTTCAATAAAAGCAAAGCCCTCGCCGCGATGGAACAGGCGCAGGTTGCTCCACATTTTCCCTTTTGCATCACAATGGGCGCACAGCACATGCTGGCTGGCGTCCAGTTTTGCGACATCGGCGGTGACCTGGCCCTGAAGGTATTTTTCAGCGTCTGCGCCAACGGCGGTGGCGACAGCCCAGTCATCAAGCGTCATCAGCGTCAGCGGAAGGCGAGCTGCGGCGCTGGGCTGGCGCGGAGGAAACGGATTAAAAGCCATAACAGAGATCCCGGGTTATCCAACGGTTTAATCTCTCAATGGTAAAAGAGACACAGGGCAATGCAAGCAGTTTAATGACGCCATTTGTGCGTTTGCGAGCTTCCCCGAAGGCTGCCGTGCAAACCGGCTTATTGCATCAATTTGTGCCGGGAAAGTGCGCACAACAAAACATTCCGGTAATCCCGCTGACGAAAACACGTTACACTAATCCGGTACCCAACTTGATGGCTAAGCAGGAAAGTGCACATGGATATCAATAATAAAGCCCGAATTCACTGGGCATGCCGCCGCGGAATGCGCGAGCTGGATATTTCGATTATGCCGTTCTTTGAACACGAATATGAAACGTTGAGCGACAGCGACAAGCAGCTGTTTGTGCGTCTGCTGGAAAGTGACGATCCGGACTTGTTTAACTGGTTGATGAACCATGGTAAGCCGGATGATGCGGAACTTCAGCGTATGGTAGCCCTGATCCAGACTCGGAATAAAGAACGTGGTCCTGTGGCAATCTGATCTCCGTGTCTCCTGGCGAGCGCAGTGGCTCTCATTACTGGCTCACGGCCTGGTGGCGCTGTTTGTGCTGCTGATGCCGTGGCCGATGAGCTACACGCTTGTCTGGATGCTGCTGCTGTCGCTGGTGGTTTTTGACAGCGTACGCAGCCAGCGCCGCATTCACGCCCGGCAGGGAGAGGTCAAACTGCTGACGGATTTCCGTCTACGCTGGCAGGGGCATGATTGGGAAATTGTCGGCAACCCGTGGGTTACCGCGAGCGGTATTATGCTGAGGCTGCGTCGCCCGGCGAAGCATCGCTGCCAGCACTTGTGGCTGGCGTCAGACAGTATGGATGTTGGGGAATGGCGCGATTTACGCCGCCTGCTGTTGCAACAACAGGCGAGCGGGAACGGTCAGGCCTGAGGCCTGGCCGATTCAGGCAAAGCGTTCCGCCATTTCACCGAGGATCTGCTCGCACCAGTTTTGAATGCGTTCGTCGCTCAAGTCGTACTGATTGGTTTCATCCAGCGCCAGGCCTACAAACAGCTGGCCGTCGGCGATGACCGGCTTAGGGCTGGTGAACTCGTAGCCTTCGGTCGGCCAGTAGCCAATAAACTGAGCGCCGCGCGGAGCTAGCTTATCGTGCAGCATGCCGAGCGCATCCAGGAACCATTCACCGTAGCCAAGCTGGTCGCCCATACCGTACAGCGCGACGAGTTTGCCTTCTAGATTCAGGTCATCCAGCTGCGGCCAAACGGCTTCCCAGTCTTCCTGCAGTTCGCCGAAATCCCAGGTCGGGATGCCAAGGATCAGCACGTCGTACTGTTCCATTTTTGCGGGGGCATCGTCTTTCAGGTTATGCAGCGTGACCAGCTCCGGGCCAATGATGTCGCGAATTTTTTCGGCAGCCATCTCGGTGTAGCAGGTGCTGGAGCCGTAAAAAAGACCAATGTTCATAGCAATAACAACTCATTTTAATAACGTGCAGATGGCCAAGTGTACCAGATCCCGTTCGCCATCATGCATAATGGACACAATTCGCCAAAGTGGGAGCCGAGAGTGGAGCAGGACCTGGCCCGTATTGAACAATTTCTGGACGCGTTATGGCTGGAGAGAAATCTGGCTGAAAATACGCTCAGTTCTTATCGCCGCGACCTCACCATGGTGGCCGAATGGCTTCAACATCAGCAACTGAGTTTTTTAACCGCTCAGGCTGCGGACCTGCAGGCGCTGCTTGCCGAGCGCCTCGAGGGCGGTTATAAAGCCACCAGCTCCGCGCGGCTGCTGAGCGCGATGCGGCGGATGTTCCAATATCTGTACCGCGAAAAGATGCGTGACGATGACCCCAGCGCGTTGCTCTCATCGCCCAAGTTGCCGCAGCGTTTGCCAAAGGATTTAAGCGAAGCGCAGGTCGAACGCCTCTTACAGGCCCCTTGTACCGACCAGCCGATTGAAATGCGCGATAAAGCGATGCTTGAAGTGCTGTACGCAACCGGGTTGCGCGTGTCTGAACTTGTTGGGCTGACGATGAGCGATATCAGCCTGCGTCAGGGCGTGGTGCGGGTTATCGGCAAAGGCAATAAAGAGCGGCTGGTTCCTCTGGGCGAAGAGGCGGTTTACTGGATTGAGCAATATCTGAAGTATGGCCGCCCGGAGTTGCTAAACGGGCAGTCGCTGGACGTGCTATTTCCCAGTAATCGGGCACAGCAGATGACGCGCCAGACTTTCTGGCACCGCATCAAACACTATGCGGTACTGGCCGGTATCGACAGCGAAAAGCTTTCGCCGCACGTGTTGCGTCATGCTTTTGCCACGCATCTGCTGAACCATGGCGCGGATCTCCGTGTCGTACAGATGCTGTTGGGCCATAGCGATTTGTCCACCACACAGATTTATACTCATGTAGCGACGGCGCGTTTACGCCAGCTGCATCAACAGCACCACCCTCGGGCGTGAGTGCCACAAGATAGATAAAGGAATCATCATGAAAAAAGGTTTTTGGCTGCTTCCGCTGCTGGCCGCTTCCATTTCCGGTTTTGCCCACGCGGATGACGCCGCAATTAAACAATCGCTGGCGAAGCTGGGCGTTCAGGGGGCTGACATTCAGTCTGCTCCGGTTGCAGGAATGAAGACCGTACTGACTGACAGCGGCGTGCTTTACGTCACCGAAGACGGCAAACATGTCATCCAGGGGCCGCTTTATGATGTCAGCGGCGCACAGCCGATCAACGTTACTAACCAGCTGCTAACGGGCAAACTGAACGCGCTGGAAAAAGAGATGATTATCTATAAGGCGCCGAAGGAGCAGCACGTCATTACGGTGTTTACCGACATCACCTGCGGCTATTGCCACAAGCTGCATGAAGAGATTAGCGACTACAACGCGCTGGGGATAACCGTGCGCTATCTGGCCTTCCCGCGCCAAGGGCTGCAAAGCCAGGCTGAAAGCGATATGAAGTCTATCTGGTGCGCTAAAGACCGTAATAAAGCATTTGATGCGGCCATGAAAGGCGGCAACGTCGCTCCGGCAAGCTGCGACATCAACCTTGCTAACCACTACAACCTCGGCGTGCAGTTCGGCGTTCAGGGTACGCCAGCCATTGTGCTGAGCAACGGCACCATGATCCCTGGTTACCAGGGACCGAAAGAGATGAAGCAGATGCTGGATGCCCACAAACAGCTGATGAAGACGGGTGGTTAATCGCGGGTGAAACAGCAAACGCAACTTCGCCGCCGGGCCGTGGATAGCTCGGTGGCGCTTCCGGCTTCTCTGCCGCCTTTGTTACAGCGGCTGTATGCCAGCCGCGGCATCCGCGCTGAACAGGATCTGGAGCGCGGCGTAAAAGGCATGCTGCCGTGGCAGCAGCTTAGCGGGATGGAGCAGGCGGTTGCCTTACTCTACGGCGCACTGCGTGAAGGCCTGCGTATCATGGTTGTTGGTGATTTCGATGCCGATGGGGCGACCAGCACAGCGCTTAGCGTGCTGGCGCTGCGCAGCATGGGGGGCGAGAACATTGCCTACCTTGTGCCGAACCGTTTTGAAGACGGCTACGGGCTTAGCCCGGAGGTTGTCGATCAGGCCCACGCTCGCGGCGCGCAGATGATTCTGACCGTAGATAACGGCATCTCTTCCCACTCTGGCGTAGAGCGGGCGCACCAGTTGGGTATTCCCGTGCTGGTGACCGATCACCACCTGCCGGGAGAAACCCTGCCTGCGGCTGAAGCCATTATCAACCCGAACCTGGACGACTGTGAGTTCCCGTCTAAGTCTCTGGCTGGCGTTGGCGTAGCGTTTTATCTGATGCTTGCGCTGCGCACCCACCTGCGGGACAACGGCTGGTTTGAACAGCGTGGGCTTGCCATTCCAAACCTGGCGGAACTGCTGGATTTGGTTGCGCTCGGCACCGTAGCGGACGTCGTCCCGTTGGATGCCAATAACCGTATTCTTACCTGGCAGGGGCTGAGCCGCATTCGCGCCGGTAAATGCCGTCCCGGTATTCGGGCGCTGCTTGAAGTGGCTAACCGTGAACCGCATAAAATCGCTGCCAGCGACCTCGGATTTGCGCTTGGCCCGCGTCTTAATGCCGCCGGGCGGCTGGACGATATGTCCGTCGGCGTGGCGCTGCTGCTGAGCGATAATCTCGGTGAAGCGCGCATGCTGGCTAACGAACTCGATGCTCTGAACCAGACCCGTAAAGAGATTGAGCAGGGTATGCAGGTCGAAGCCCTGACCCTGTGCGAACAGCTGGAGCGCAGCAGCGAAGAGCTGCCTTACGGTCTGGCGATGTACCATCCCGAGTGGCATCAGGGCGTGGTCGGCATTCTGGCCTCCCGCATCAAAGAGCGTTTTCATCGCCCGGTAATTGCGTTTGCTCCCGCCGGAGATGGCACCCTGAAAGGTTCGGGGCGTTCGGTGCAGGGCCTGCATATGCGAGACGCTCTGGAACGCCTGGACACGCTCTACCCGGGCATGATGCTGAAGTTCGGCGGTCACGCAATGGCGGCAGGGTTGTCGCTGGAAGAGGCGCGTTTTGACGAGTTCCGCCAGCGCTTTGGCGCTCTGGTCGGTGAATGGCTGGACCCGGCGCTGTTACAAGGCGAAATCTGGTCTGATGGCCCGCTTTCCGCTCAGGAGATGACGCTGGAGGTTGCCGAGATGCTGAGAGATGCCGGTCCGTGGGGGCAAATGTTCCCGGAGCCGCTGTTTGACGGCAAATTCCGCATCCTCCAGCAGCGGCTGGTGGGCGAGCGCCACCTGAAGGTCATGGTTGAGCCGCTTGGCGGCGGTCCATTGCTGGACGGCATTGCTTTTAACATTGATACCAGCCGCTGGCCGGACCCCGGCGTGCGCGAAGTTGAGCTGGCTTACAAGCTGGATGTTAATGAGTTTCGCGGTAACCGAAGCGTGCAGCTGCTTATCGAAAATCTCTGGCCGATATAGCCTGCGTTGTGAACGCCGATGCAACTTTAATTACTTGGCTATATGCCCGGGACAAGGCTACAAAATGTGGCGTAAATCCGGTAAACTTTCCGGTTTACGACCGCATTTCATCTTCTGAAATCAACATAAGAAATTAAGCATGTTTGAAATTAACCCGGTAAAAAGCCGCATCCAGGACCTCACAGAGCGCAGCGACGTTCTTAGGGGGTATCTTTGACTATGATGCCAAGAAAGAGCGCCTCGAAGAAGTAAACGCCGAGCTGGAACAGCCCGATGTCTGGAACGAACCTGAACGCGCACAGGCGCTGGGTAAAGAACGTTCCGCGCTGGAAGCGATTGTCGACACGCTGGACCAGATGGCTCAGGGACTGGAAGATGTTTCCGGTTTGCTGGAACTGGCTATAGAAGCCGACGACGAAGAGACCTTTAACGAGGCCGTTGCCGAGCTGGATCAGCTGGACGCCAAATTGGCTCAGCTTGAGTTCCGCCGCATGTTCTCTGGCCAGTACGACAGCGCCGACTGCTACATCGACATTCAGGCGGGTTCCGGCGGTACGGAAGCGCAAGACTGGGCTAGCATGCTGGAGCGTATGTACCTGCGCTGGGCAGAAGCTCGTGGTTTTAAAACCGAAATTATCGAAGAGTCCGAAGGCGACGTTGCGGGGATTAAATCCGTAACTATCCGTATTCAGGGCGATTATGCCTTTGGCTGGCTGCGTACCGAAACTGGCGTTCACCGCCTGGTGCGTAAGAGTCCGTTTGACTCCGGTGGCCGCCGCCATACCTCGTTCAGCTCCGCGTTTGTTTACCCGGAAGTGGACGATGATATTGATATCGAAATCAACCCGGCGGACTTACGCATCGACGTATATCGCGCGTCCGGCGCGGGTGGTCAGCACGTTAACCGTACGGAATCTGCGGTGCGTATTACCCACATTCCAACCGGAACCGTGACCCAGTGCCAGAACGACCGTTCGCAGCATAAGAACAAAGATCAGGCCATGAAGCAGATGAAGGCGAAGCTGTACGAGCTGGAAATGCAGAAAAAGAATGCTGAGAAGCAGGCGCTGGAAGACAACAAATCGGATATCGGCTGGGGCAGCCAGATTCGTTCTTACGTCCTCGACGACTCTCGTATCAAAGATTTGCGTACCGGGGTTGAAACCCGCAACACGCAGGCGGTACTGGACGGCGATCTGGACAAATTTATCGAAGCAAGTTTGAAAGCAGGGTTATGAGGAACCAACATGTCTGAACAACAAGCACAGGGCGTAGACGCGGCAGCCGATCTTAATAATGAACTGAAAGCGCGCCGCGAGAAGCTGGCTGCTCTGCGCGAGCAGGGCATTGCCTTCCCGAACGATTTCCGTCGTGACAGCACCTCAGACCAACTGCACGCAGACTTCGACGCGAAAGAGAACGAAGAGCTGGAAGCGTTGGGCATTGAGGTCACCGTTGCTGGCCGTATGATGACCCGCCGTATCATGGGGAAAGCTTCCTTCGTGACCCTGCAGGACGTTGGCGGCCGCATTCAGCTGTACGTCTCCCGCGATGACCTGCCGGAAGGTATCTATAACGAGCAGTTTAAGAAGTGGGATCTCGGGGATATCCTGGGCGCGCGCGGTAAGCTGTTCAAAACCAAAACCGGCGAGCTGTCCATCCACTGTACCGAACTGCGCCTGCTGACTAAAGCTCTGCGCCCGCTGCCGGATAAATTCCACGGTCTGGCGGATCAGGAAACCCGCTACCGTCAGCGTTATCTGGATCTCATCTCTAACGATGAATCCCGTAACACCTTTAAAATCCGTTCTCAGATCATGGCCGGTATCCGTAAGTTCATGGTTGGCCGTGACTTTATGGAAGTTGAAACCCCGATGATGCAGGTGATCCCTGGCGGCGCGTCCGCTCGCCCGTTCATCACCCACCACAATGCGCTGGATATCGATATGTACCTGCGTATTGCGCCGGAACTGTATCTGAAGCGTCTGGTGGTTGGCGGTTTCGATCGCGTATTCGAGATCAACCGTAACTTCCGTAACGAAGGGATCTCTCCGCGCCATAACCCAGAGTTCACCATGATGGAACTCTACATGGCGTATGCGGATTATAAAGATCTGATTGAGCTGACCGAGTCCCTGTTCCGCACCCTGGCGCAGGACGTTCTGGGCACCACCGAAGTGAAATACGGTGAAGAGATCTTCGACTTCGGCAAGCCGTTCGAAAAACTCACCATGCGCGAAGCTATCAAAAAACACCGTCCTGAAACCAACATCGCCGACCTCGACGATATGGATAAAGCGGTGGCCATTGCCCAGTCTATCGGTATTAAAATCGAGAAGAGCTGGGGCCTGGGCCGCGTAGTGACCGAGATCTTCGAAGAAGTGGCTGAAAGCCATCTGATTCAGCCGACCTTCATTACCGAATACCCGGCAGAAGTCTCTCCGCTGGCACGTCGTAACGACCAGAATCCTGAAATCACCGACCGCTTTGAATTCTTCATCGGCGGCCGTGAAATCGGCAACGGCTTCTCCGAGCTGAATGATGCGGAAGACCAGGCTCAGCGCTTTGCTGACCAGGTTGCGGCGAAAGACGCGGGCGATGACGAAGCGATGTTCTTCGACGAAGACTACGTTACCGCTCTGGAGCACGGCCTGCCGCCGACTGCGGGCCTGGGCATTGGTATCGACCGTATGGTTATGCTGTTCACCAACAGCCACACCATCCGCGACGTTATCCTGTTCCCGGCTCTGCGCCCGGTTAAGTAACGCCTCTGTCCCTCCCCATCGGGGAGGGATCTCTTCTTTGATTAACCCGACGTTCCCGAGGATTGATTTGAGCAAGGAAAGCTTCTTCAAACGCTGGCAGGCTACGGCCCTCATTTTACTGATGAGCTTCCTGCTGACGGCGTGCTCCTCGCAGAAATCAGCCAAAACCTCCCGCAACGAAGGCACCTTCAGCGGTTCCGTCTACACCGTAAAACGCGGCGACACGTTATCCAGAATCTCGCGGATGACCGGCAGCAGCGTGGGTGAACTGGCACGGCTTAATAATATTTCTGCGCCTTACACTTTACAGGTGGGGCAGCGGGTGCGAGTCAAAGGTTCTGCATCGGCTGCGCGGCCTAAAAATACCGCTACCGCAAAAAATACCTCTACGTCTCGTAGCTCGGGCAGCGGCACTATAGCGAAAGTTGCTCCGCCTCCGGGGGGTTCCCGCTGCTGGTTATGGCCGACAAAAGGCAACATTGTTGAGCCTTTCTCAAACAGCGACGGCGGCAATAAAGGCATCGATATCTCGGGTTCACGCGGGCAGCCAATTTACGCTTCAGCGGCCGGGACGGTGGTCTACGTGGGCAACCAGCTGCGCGGTTACGGTAACCTGGTGATGATTAAGCACAGCGAAGAGTACATTACCGCCTACGCCCATAACGACACGATGCTGGTAAATACCGGAGAGAAAGTTAAGGCCGGGCAGAAGATTGCCACTATGGGAAATAGCGGCGCAGACTCGGTTCGCCTGCATTTCCAGATTCGCTATCGCGCTACCGCAATCGACCCTCAGCGCTACCTCAGACCTTCTTGTTAATGAAAAAGTGCTTGAAAAACCATCACCTGGATGCAAAGGCTCTTGCCAGCGCGGACTGAAAGTCTATAATGCCTAACGCACCTTAAAGCGGGCGTAGTTCAATGGTAGAACGAGAGCTTCCCAAGCTCTATACGAGGGTTCGATTCCCTTCGCCCGCTCCAAACTCAAGTCTTCTGAAGTCTACCCAACTCAATTTTTCCTTGATAAATCAGCAGTTATAGCATTCTATTAGTCTATTGAACTCAATAATACTCCCCCAGGGTCAAGCTCAATGTGGGGGTATGGATGGGGGTATAATTGTACCCCATGCTGAGAGGTACCCCCAATGAAGTTAACTGCTCGTCAGGTTGAAACTGCAAAGCCGAAAGAGAAGCCCTACAAATTGGCTGATGGTGGGAGTCTTTACTTATTGGTTAACCCCAACGGTAAGAAATACTGGCGTCTGAAGTATCGTACGCCTGGAGGGGAAAATGTACTTGCGCTTGGTGTTTATCCTGCTGTTTCTTTAGCTGAAGCACGAAGCAAGCGTGAGGATGCTAAAAGAACATTAGCAGCTGGTAACGATCCTTCTCTCGAAAGAAAAATGGAGAAGCTCAGTCGCAAGCAGGACGCTGAAAACTCGTTTGAGGCTATCACTCGGGAGTGGTATCAGCGTCGCTATGATCGCTGGTCTGTCTCCTATCGTGAAGAGATGATGAGAACCTTTGAGAAGGATGTATTTCCTTATATCGGCCACCGACCAATCAAAGATATCAAACCGATGGAGTTGCTTGCTGTTCTTTCAAAGATAGAAACTCGAGGAGCAACTGAGAAGGTCCGTAAGGTTCGCCAGCGTTGTGGAGAGGTCTGGAAGTATGCGGTTGTGACTGGCAGGGCTGAGTACAATCCAGCTCCCGATCTAGCCAGCGCCGTAGCTCCCCATGAGAAAGAGCACTATGCTTTTTTGACCCAGGATGAACTGCCTGAGTTTCTTCGGACTCTGAACACCTATGCCGGTAGTGTGATTGTTAAGATTGCGATGCAATTACTTATTTTGACTGGAGTAAGGCCTGGGGAATTGAGGCAAGCGGAGTGGCAGGAGTTTGATTTTGAGCGGAAGGTTTGGAACGTACCAGCAGAGCGAATGAAAATGCGCCGACCTCATCTGGTTCCGTTATCAAGCCAGGCAATTGACCTGCTTAATCAGCTTAAACCCATGACGGGAGCAGGAGAGTTGCTGTTCCCAGGACGTAATAATCCTAAGAAACCGATGAGTGATATGGCATTGACTGTGTTGGTAAGGCGCATCGGCTATGCAGGACGCGTTACAGGGCATGGATTCCGCCACACGATGAGTACCATTTTGCATGAGCAGGGATTTAACTCGGCCTGGATCGAGCTACAGCTGGCTCACGTCGATAAGAACTCAATTCGTGGAACGTATAACCATGCTCAATATCTGGAGGGGAGGAGGGCGATGATGCAGTGGTATGGTGATTTTACTAGTAATTTAGGCAAGGAAGGGATTATTACAAGCTGAAATGTTGAAAGGCAGTCTCGAAAAGCAATTGCATTCGTCTGGGTACCTAGACGTCTGGATGGATGTAATTCAATATATGCTGCTAACTGCAATAGTTGAAAACCAGAGAAATAGTGGCTATTGCTACAAATTTTTTGCCTAAGTCAAAACTTGGTCTGCCTATACACTGATGCTATTTTAGACAAAACTAAATAAGGGAGGTAAGTATGTTTGAGGCGATCCAGCCATTGGATATATACAATAAGAACATCAACATACTGATTGGCTCAGGCGCTTCAGCAGACTTGTTCCCGACGCTGTCCCTAGCCATCAAGAATGCAGAGGGACGGCGAGAAACGATCGAAACGCTCGCCACACAGTTTGAAAACTCGCCAGAGAAGCGAACCGCGTTATTCATGCACTACTACAACACATGTATTTTTCCAGTGCAGACATTCAATCCAAGTTTCGTTACAACGAATAAAGGAAAAGAAAATCTCAAGAATTATGAGATTTTTTTAACAACCCTTTTGGGGTTGTTGGATAGAAGGAAAGACCTCAACCGCAAAATCAATATTTTTACCACAAACTATGATGGATGCCTGTCCCATACAGCTGACAGCCTTCTCATGAAGGGATCACATGATTTTGTGGTGAATGATGGTACCTCCGGATTTCACACAAAGCATCTTCATTCCAAAAACTTCAGTACGTTTCAATGTCAAACTGGAGTATTTGAACGAAGCAACTATGGCATCCCGCAGCTAAACATTATCCATCTTCACGGTTCGGTTTACTGGTCAAAAAGCGGTGATAAGATTGAAGTCAATTACCGCAATGATTTTAGTAACCTTTTGACAGAAGAGACACTCGGAAATTTAAATGGATATTCCGAATTTCTTGGTGTCGATGGCAACAGAACTGAAGGCATTCCATCCTTGGCATTCAGTCAAGACCAGATAGATATTTTCTGGGGGGAGTACAATAAGCTACCTATTGTCAACCCCACTAAGTGGAAGTTTTACGAAACTGTCTTCGAAGAACACTACTACCAGATGCTCAGGCTATTAAGCTATGAGCTTGAAAAACCAAATTCTATACTCATAACATTTGGCTTTTCGTTTGCTGATGAACACATTCTCAGACTTATCCAACGCTCCCTCTCCAACCCACAACTTCATACTTTTATTTGTTGTTATAGCAACAATAGTGCAAATAGCATGCGGGAAGAATTCAAATCTTGGAAAAACGTCCAAGTAATTGGGCCCGCTGAAGATATGAATATGGACTTCACCAATTTCAATAAATATGTTTTCTCACTCACGCCAGACACTTATGAACCTCCATTAAAAGCTGAAGAGGAGGATCTGATATGAGTATCATCGTAGGTGAGGTTATTGCAGTGAGTGGAGTGCGTATCTCCCTTCGAATTTTTGAAGACTCCAATCATGAGACTATTTTCTACGGAGGAGTTAAGTACAGAGGTATTTCACTTCGGGAGCACGTATCTATTCAGCGAGGCTTTATAGATATTGTCTGTCTTGTTGAAGGTGAATTTTTGGATGAGAAAAGGCTAGAGACTGATGCCGAGAAGGTCCAATATGTACGAAAAGTGGATGTTCGCCCCATTGGTTATATAGTAGATGATAAGTTTTTTGAAGGTGTGAAGTACATGCCGATGATCCGAGACAAGGCATCTCTACTCAGCGAACTTATGGTAGGGAAAATTTATGGGGCGGACGGTAAAACAGGTTTTTCTATTGGCTCTATGCTCAAGGAGAATGTACCCATCAACCTCCCATGGATGCGATTATTCAACAGCCATTTGGGCATATTTGGTAACACCGGGAGTGGTAAATCTAATACGCTAGCTAAACTTTATACTACACTTTTTAATGAGCGGCTCCAAGCATTACAGCACAAGAGCCAGTTCGTTATCATAGATTTTAATGGTGAATACACGGAAGATCAGCTACTACCAGCTAAGAATAAGCAAATCACAGTGCTGGACTCTAAAAAAGCAAAGCACAAATTCAAGATTGAAGGCGCTCATTTTTGGGATGTCGAAACCCTAAGCCTCTTGTTTCAGGCAACTACGAACACACAACAGCCATTTCTGCGTCGCGTTCTATCTGGTAAGGAAAAATTTAAAACTACGCCACTCAAAAGGTATGTAGAAAAGGTTTTTGAAAAAGTTTTTAGTACAGGTGAAGCGAAATCAGATGCTTTGGATTTGAGCCGTGAAATTGCACGCATGATTGACTGCGAATTGCTTCAAGAACATTTAAAAGGAATTATTTATTACAATAAAGATAAGTATTTTAAGCATGCCAGCGGCACGTACTATAATTCAAATGGCAATGGATTTGACGCGAATATCAAACCCATTATTGATGAGAGTGTTAATTTAGATGGAATTGATCAATTCGACGAACTAATATTGCGGTGCTACCTCCAACTCTGTTCAGATGTTGTATTTGGCTATGCCCAATACGAACACATTCAACCGGTGCTAGCTAGGGCCAAATCATCTATATCGGCTCTGCGTAATGTTCTTGAAATCGTTGATGTGCCACAACCTCCGCATCTCTTACATGTCATCTCTTTAAAGAAATGCAAGAATGAGATAAAAAAGATCTTGCCACTGCTTGTAGCCAAAAATTTCTACACAAATCATAAAGATGCAGAGAATCTTAAAAGCCCTCCAAGCCGGACTCTGCACCTTATCATTGATGAGGCACACAATATTTTGTCAGAGCAGTCCACCCGTGAGCATGAAATCTGGAAAGACTACCGGCTTGAACTCTTTGAAGAAATAATTAAGGAGGGACGCAAGTATGGCGTATACCTCACACTATCTAGTCAGCGGCCTGCAGATATTTCACCTACTATTGTTTCCCAGATTCACAATTTCTTCATACACCGATTGGTTAACGATCGCGACCTTATGCTATTAGACAATACAATTAGCACGTTAGATTCCAGTTCTAAGGCTCTCATACCGACTCTAGCCAAGGGCTGCTGCGTAGTCACTGGAACCGCTTTTGATCTTCCAATGATATTGAAAATTGACCCGCTGCTGAAACAGCATCGACCCAGCAGCGACGATGTGAACCTTGAAGAACTTTGGGCGCTACCTCCAGCTTAATATTAACTCTAACAGAATGTGCCCTGTGGATGTCTTCAGGGCTTCCTAGTATAAGAGGTTACTCTAGATTATCTCGCTGTCCATACTAGACGTAGAGAGAAGCTTTGCTTCTTTCATATATGGAAATTCAAATATATTTTTTGACATTGCACTGTTATAGAGAGAAACTGCGAGATAATAGCAGGAGGGCTTATGCCACAATTATCAGCATTACAACTCTTCAAAAACCTCTCCGATGAAACCCGTTTGGGCATCGTGTTGCTGCTCAGAGAGATGGGAGAGCTGTGCGTGTGCGATCTCTGTACAGCGCTGGATCAGTCGCAGCCCAAGATCTCCCGCCATCTGGCAATGCTCCGGGAAAGCGGTCTATTGCTGGATCGCAAGCAGGGGAAATGGGTTCATTATCGCTTATCCCCGCATATTCCATTCTGGGCTGCTCAGGTGATTGAGCAGGCCTGGTTAAGCCAACAGGACGATGTACAGGCCATCGCCCGTAAGCTGGCATCGGCAAACTGCTCTGGTAGCGGTAAGGCTGTTTGCATCTAAAAAATTTGCCTGAACATATATGTTTTTCCAAATGTGAGGTATTCAGAATGAAGACGTTAACGGTGTTTGACCCGGCAATGTGCTGCAGTACCGGCGTATGTGGCTCAGATGTCGATCAGGTTCTGGTTGATTTTTCTGCTGATGTGCAGTGGCTGAAAGGACGTGGTGTACAGGTTGAACGTTACAACCTGGCGCAGCAGCCCATGAGCTTTGTTCAGAATGAGAAAGCGAAAGCATTCCTCGAAGCATCTGGAGCAGAAGGTCTTCCGTTACTGCTATTGGACGGTGAAACGGTGATGGCAGGGCGATACCCAAAACGCGCTGAGCTGGCTCGCTGGTTCGGTATTCCGCTGGAGAAGGTAGGGTTAGCTCCCACCAGCTGCTGTGGTGGTAATACTTCCTGTTGCTGAATATGTCAGGAGGACATATGAAATTCTTACAGAATATCCCGCCTTACCTGTTTTTTACCGGCAAGGGTGGTGTAGGAAAAACTTCTATTTCCTGCGCGACGGCTATCCGCCTTGCTGAACAGGGTAAGCGGGTTTTGCTGGTCAGTACTGACCCAGCCTCCAATGTCGGTCAGGTGTTCGATCAGGCTATCGGTAATACCATTCGCCCTGTGGCAGCAGTTCCTGGACTTTCCGCTCTGGAAATCGACCCGCAGGAAGCCGCCAAACAATACCGCTCCAGAATCGTTGATCCTATCAAAGGTCTTTTGCCTGATGACGTTGTTAACAGTATCAGCGAGCAGCTTTCAGGAGCCTGTACCACTGAGATTGCGGCGTTTGATGAGTTCACCGGCTTATTGACAGACGCTTCCCTGCTGACCCGCTTCGATCACATCATTTTTGATACAGCGCCGACGGGCCACACGATTCGCCTTCTCCAGCTTCCCGGTGCCTGGAGTAGCTTCATTGAAAGTAACCCGGATGGTGCTTCCTGTCTTGGCCCAATGGCCGGGCTGGAAAAGCAGCGTGAGCAGTATGCTCATGCGGTAGAGGCGTTATCCGATCCTGAACGTACCCGCCTGGTTCTGGTTGCGCGACTGCAAAAATCTACGCTGCAGGAAGTCGCCCGCACCCATGAAGAACTCGCCGCAATTGGCCTGAAAAACCAATACCTGGTGATTAATGGTGTGCTGCCTAAAGCCGAAGCTGAACATGACGCCCTGGCCGCTGCGATATGGCAACGTGAGCAGGAGGCACTGGCAAATCTTCCTGCCGGTTTATCTGGGCTACCGACAGATACCCTATTACTACAGCCAGTCAATATGGTTGGTGTTTCAGCATTGAAGGGACTTCTGGATACCGGTTCTGAGGCATTACCGCTCCCGGTAACGAACATCCAGTACACGCCTGAAAACTTATCGCTCTCTGGCCTGGTTGATGATATCGCTCGCAGTGAACACGGTCTGATTATGCTGATGGGTAAAGGCGGTGTGGGTAAAACCACAATGGCTGCGGCTATCGCCGTCAGTTTGGCAGATAAGGGTTTTGATGTGCATCTCACTACCTCAGATCCTGCTGCACACCTGAGTACAACGTTGAATGGCAGCCACAAAAATCTGCAGGTCAGCCGAATCAACCCT
Organism: Cedecea davisae DSM 4568; assembly: GCF_000412335.2. Classification (GTDB taxonomy): domain Bacteria; phylum Pseudomonadota; class Gammaproteobacteria; order Enterobacterales; family Enterobacteriaceae; genus Cedecea; species Cedecea davisae. The sequence continues at coordinate 3,860,851 of NZ_KE161030.1, read as the reverse complement.
CACGATGAAACTGAACGCTATCGTCAGCATGTTCTTGAGACGAAAGGCAGGGATCTGGATGAGGCAGGGAAACGGCTGCTCGAAGAGGATTTACGTTCTCCTTGCACGGAAGAGATTGCGGTGTTCCAGGCGTTCTCACGCGTAATCCGTGAAGCAGGCAAACGGTTTGTGGTCATGGATACGGCACCTACCGGGCATACGCTATTACTGCTTGATGCGACCGGGGCTTACCACCGAGAGATTGCCAAAAAAATGGGGAGTAAAGGTCATTTTACTACCCCAATGATGCAGCTTCAGGACCCGGAACGCACCAAAGTCCTGCTGGTCACTCTGCCTGAAACCACACCGGTACTGGAAGCGGCAAACCTGCAGTCCGATCTTGAGCGTGCGGGGATTCATCCGTGGGGCTGGATTATCAATAACAGCCTTTCCATTGCGGATACGAGTTCTCCGTTGCTTTGCCAGCGCGCCCAGCAGGAACAGCCTCAGATTGAGGCTGTTAAGAATCAGCACGCTAACCGTATAGCGCTCGTTCCGGTACTGGCTTCTGAGCCAGCCGGTATTGAAAAACTCAGAGAGTTGGCGAGTTAATTTTTTGTTTTTACAGGGCGGTAGAACCGCCCTGTCAGGAGGATGTATGTTACTGGCAGGCGCTATTTTTGTCCTGACCATTGTTTTGGTTATCTGGCAACCGAAGGGATTAGGGATCGGCTGGAGTGCAATGCTAGGCGCAGGACTGGCTTTGATATCTGGCGTTGTGCATGTAAGCGATATTCCGGTGGTGTGGAATATCGTCTGGAACGCGACAGCGACCTTTATTGCGGTGATTATCATCAGCCTGCTGCTCGATGAATCCGGCTTTTTCGAATGGGCGGCATTGCATGTTTCACGCTGGGGTAACGGTCGTGGCCGTTTGCTCTTTACGTATATCGTCCTGCTAGGTGCAGCGGTGGCGGCATTGTTTGCCAACGATGGTGCGGCATTGATTCTTACTCCAATTGTCATCGCCATGCTGCTTGCATTAGGTTTCAGTAAAGGTACTACGCTGGCATTTGTCATGGCCGCCGGGTTTATTGCCGATACGGCCAGTCTGCCGCTTATCGTGTCCAACCTGGTTAACATCGTTTCTGCAGACTTCTTTGGGCTGGGCTTCACTGAGTATGCGTCGGTAATGGTGCCGGTGGATATTGCCGCTATTATCGCCACGCTGGTGATGCTGCATCTGTTCTTCCGCAAAGATATTCCGCCGACTTACGACCTGGCTCTCCTGAAAGCACCTGCAAAAGCTATTAAAGATCTGGCAACCTTCAGAACCGGATGGATAGTGTTGATCCTTCTTCTGGTTGGCTTTTTTGTCCTTGAGCCGGTGGGTATCCCGGTCAGCGCGATTGCTGCTGTAGGAGCTGTCATTCTGTTTGCGGTGGCGAAACGAGGCCATGCCATTAACACTGGCAAAGTGCTTCGCGGTGCGCCATGGCAGATTGTCATCTTCTCATTGGGGATGTACCTGGTGGTCTACGGTCTGCGCAACGCTGGGCTAACCGAATACCTTTCAGGTGTGCTGAACGTACTGGCGGATAAAGGACTCTGGGTTGCGACGCTTGGTACTGGCTTCCTGACGGCTTTCCTGTCTTCCATCATGAACAACATGCCTACCGTGCTGGTTGGCGCTCTCTCTATTGATGGCAGCACTGCAACAGGCGTTATCAAAGAAGCGATGATCTACGCCAACGTGATTGGCTGCGATCTGGGCCCGAAAATTACACCTATTGGTAGCCTGGCAACGCTGCTCTGGCTGCATGTCCTTTCACAGAAGAATATGACCATCACCTGGGGATACTATTTCCGCACCGGGATCGTCATGACTCTGCCTGTGCTGTTTGTAACGCTGGCAGCGCTGGCGCTACGTCTCTCTTTCACTTTGTAATGAGATACTGATATGAGCAACATCACTATTTATCACAACCCGGCCTGCGGCACGTCGCGTAACACGCTGGAGATGATCCGCAACAGCGGTAATGAGCCGACTGTTATTCTTTACCTTGAGACCCCACCTTCACGCGATGAGCTGGTCAAACTCATTGCAGATATGGGCATTTCCGTCCGGGCTTTGCTGCGTAAGAACGTCGAACCGTATGAGGAACTGGGTCTTGCAGATGATAAATTTACTGACGACCAGCTAATCGATTTTATGTTGCAACATCCGATCCTGATTAACCGTCCGATTGTAGTGACGCCACTGGGAACTAAACTTTGCCGTCCTTCTGAAGTCGTTCTGGATATCCTGCCAGAATCTCAGAAAGGGGCTTTCACCAAAGAAGATGGTGAAAAAGTCGTTAATGATGCAGGTAAAAGACTGAAATAAAAATGAAGGGGGCATTTGCCCCCTTCATGGTTACTTAGCCATTTCTTTCAGTAGGTCAATACCTACCGGCTCTTCGCTCTGTAACGCAGTTAATGCAATACGCTTTGCATACTGCTCTTCCACATCAGAGATGAGAGGCAACTCGCGGTTCGCCCTGGTCTTCAGGAAAGGTGAAGACGGTTCAGCTGCCGCCAGGCTGTTATTCACAACCCATGCCCATGGCTCGATGCCAGCGCGACGTAAATCCTGCTGTAGGTTCGCCGCTTCAAGTACCGGTGTCGTTTCGGCAAGCGTCACGATAATAACCTTTGTCTTCTCCGGGTCCTGCAATTGCATCATTGGCGTCATCACATGGTCATGTGTTTGCCCCATCTGACGCACCATTTCCCGGTGATAGGCTCCTGTTGCATCCAGTAGCAGAAGTGTGTGACCTGTTGGCGCGGTGTCCATAATAACAAAATGATCGTCTGCCTCTTTGATGATCCGCGAGAATGCCTGAAACACGGCGATCTCTTCAGTACATGGCGAGCGGAGATCTTCCTCCAGCACTGCTAGTCCCTCAGCGTCTAATCCTTTGCCCTGATTTTCCAGCACAAAGCGGCGATAGCGCTCTGTCTCCACCTTCGGATCGATACGGCTGACCTGAAGGTTTGGCAGCGAGCCATCCAGCGTATAAGACAGATGTGCTGCCGGATCGGACGTCGTCAGATGGACTTTATGACCGCGTTTTGCCAGCGATACCGCGATCGAAGCTGCAACAGTCGTTTTGCCCACGCCACCTTTACCCATTGCCATTACCAGACCTTTACCTGTCAGGCTGAGTTCATCTACCAGTGAGGCAAGTTTCGGTAAATCCAAAGTATTCAGCGTGGTAGCAGGGAGCGGCAGCGAGGCTTTGTTCTCCGTAAATAACTGACGCAGCGCTTCCAGACCGACCAGATTAAATGGCTTCAGATACAGCTGCGAGCGGGGAAGGTTCGCCAGGTTCTCTGGCATTGCCTGTAATGCTTTTTCTTCTCGAGCCAGAATACTTTGCGCCAGTGGATCATTTTCACCCGCAAACGGCGGCAGCACGCCATTAATGGCAAGGTGTTGATGCTGCAAACCGATAGCAGAAAGCTCATCGTGCGTATGAGAGACTTCTTTCAGTGTTGAAGCTTGGGCTCGGGCAACCAGAACCAAGCGCGTGAGAGCTGCATCAGACAGCGCCTTAACCGCGTCTGAGTACTGGTGCTGTTGTTTCTCCAGCCCCACCAGCGGCCCGAGGTTAGCGGCGGCATCAGGGTTCGCTTCGAGATAACCGCTCCAGGCCCCCGGCAACTCAAGCATACGGATGGTATGACCGGTTGGCGCAGTATCAAATACGATATGGTCATACTTTTCCCGCAACTCATGGTTGGTAAGAAGACCAGTAAACTCATCAAATGCCGCGATTTCCGTAGTGCATGAACCGGAGAGCTGTTCTTCAATGCTGCTGACCACATCGGCTGGCATCAGCCCGCGAACCGGGTCGAGTACTCGGTCACGATATGCCTGTGCTGCAGCCATCGGATCAACTTCCATCGCGGCAAGATTTTCTACGGTACTGATATCTGTGATTCGGTGGCCGATAGTCTGGCTAAAGACTTGGCCGACATTGGAAGCCGGATCGGTACTCACCAGAAGCGTTCTCTTACCCTGATCGGCCAGCCATACCGCAGTAGCACAGGCCAGGGATGTTTTACCCACGCCACCTTTGCCAGTGAAGAAGATGAACGGGGGAATGTCTTTTAAAAATGGCATATTCATCAGTGATTGCTCCTCTGGAATTAAGGCATACGTGGAATGCTGCAGCAGCGTGGTTGCGTGCTGTCTTCACTCCAGTCCTGACTAAGCGGAATACCTGCCCAACGGGCGATATCTTCACGAGTCGGGAGTTTGCCTGCCATCACGAGTTTGCCGTCGAGCAAGGTGACAGGGAGAGACTCCATCCCTGATGTGTTCAGAAACTCTTTAATGACCGGCGAATTCAGGAACTGCTGCGGGTTCTTCGCAAGGCTGTAGCGCTGTATATCAACGTCATTCTTTTTCGCCCATTCGGCGCTGGCGTTCCATTTGACGGCTTCGTCACTGACTACAACGCTGCTGGTTGCACAGCAGCCTGCTGCTTCAAAGATCTCAATTTTTGACATGGACTGTTTACCTCAGTGTTTAGTCATTTGGCTTTACACTGAGGTAAACGAAGGTGGTGGGGAAAAGATGCGCGATTAATTCATTTTTTTGTGGCAGCAGACGGAAGACGTGTCATCCGCCTCAATCTGACAAAGTTCTGTCATCGTCTCTTTCAGGTGTTTTCTGGCCCGAAGTAGTCGGGATTTAAACGCCGTAAGCGTGATTCCCAGTTCATCGGCCAGGGACTGCTGGGGACGCCGGTTAAGGTCGGATTCTTCAATCAACCACCGCTCATCTTCAGGTAATGCCTGCAATGTTTCAGGCAGGCAAATATCCAGCGTTGAGATTGCATCAGGGGATGCATCAGTGAATGGGGCATCATCTTCCAGCTCAACGAATTCCCTGGTGGTGCGGTACTCATCAATCAGCAGATTCCTCGCCGCCCGATACAGCCAGGCTCGCGGATTCTCCATTTCGCAGAAACTGTCTGAATGAGCGCGGGCACGCAGGAATAGCTCTTGCAGAAGGTCTGCTGCTTTTTCGCTATCACCTGTCTTAGATGTCAGAAAGCGAGAGAGTTCGGCTTCATGTTGCCGCCAGAACACGCTCATGCAGTTGTTGAATGCCGTTACATCACTCATACCAGCCCTCAAATTTTGCTCTGATTAACCCGCCGTGAAAGTTCTTCTGCAGACTCTTTTCGTTCGCTGTAGCGATCAACGAGATAGGCTGAGTTACCTCGGGTCAGCAGAGTAAATTTCACCAGTTCTTCCATCACATCCACGATCCGGTCGTAATAAGACGACGGTTTCATTCGTCCATCTTCATCAAATTCCTGCCAGGCTTTTGCCACAGAGGACTGATTCGGGATGGTGATCATCCGCATCCAGCGGCCAAGAATGCGCATCTGGTTTACGGCATTGAAAGACTGAGAGCCACCGCAGACCTGCATAACGGCCAGAGTCTTACCCTGCGAAGGGCGAACAGCGCCTTCTGATAACGGTATCCAATCAATCTGGGCTTTCATGATGCCGGTCATCGCACCATGGCGTTCAGGGGAACACCACACCATCCCTTCGGACCAACGAACCAGCTCGCGCAGTTCCATGACTTTAGGATGCGAGTCAGGCGCATCATCAGGAAGAGGCAAGCCAGAAGGATTGAAGATCCGCACTTCTGCGCCCATGGCGGTCAGTAACCTTGCCGCTTCTTCCGTTGCCAGTCGGCTGTAGGAACGTTCGCGCACAGAGCCGTACAACATGAGGATACGTGGAGGATGGGGAACGGCAGGAACACCGAATCTTGCCTCTGTGATTGAGGTGTCGAACAAACCCGAATCAACATTCTTAAGATCACCTGTCATTTTACTTCTCCGTCTTCTGGGGCAGGGGGAGGCAGTCGTTAGTCCCTGAGCAGCATTCTTCTGTCAGGAAGGCAATCAGAGCCTCAAGGTTTTCATATCGAGCGTGGCAAAAAAGCGTTCTGCCCTGACGTTCCTGGCGTACCAAAGAAACTGATATCAACGAGGAAAGATGATGGCTCAACGTAGACGCTGGGATTTCGAGCCGCTTCTGCAGTTCGCCAACCGGTAGCCCTTCATGCCCGGCTTTAACCAGCTCTCTGTATACGCTTAGGCGCGTAGGATGACCCAGCTCTTTCAGGGTTTCTGCTGCTTTCGAAAGCTCCATTTATATCTCATTTCTATATTTCCGGAATTATAGAATAATATCGTATCTTCCAATAAATACCAATAGTGAATGGGCCTTGCCCCTGAACATTTTGGATAAAGGGGGAGCATCATTGAGAAAAAGTGGGGAGTAGCTCTGCTCTTTTTCCCAGGAGTAAAACGGTTAGGCACAGATCGGAACTGATATTAGTGGCCGGTAAATAGCAGATATTCATCCATCATTTGCGTGAGGGATATGTTTTCCTCCTGCCGTCCAACCAGCCACAAGCCTAGATCTTCAGGTGCCTTACGTTTCAGGTTATCCAACCAGTCTTCCAGCGTCGCACCCATCATCAAATCGTACCAACATAGCCAGACCAGTTTGTGGCGATGCTCCGGTGAACTGAATTGGTGTAACAGGCTAATCAGCCTATTTGCCAGTGGGCGTTGTTTGAGGCGGATACATTCACTCAGTAATATCCCTTCCAACATTGGGTGGTGCAGTAAAGTTTTTTGCCTTGTCTCAAGGCTGATTTGCATATCAGTCAATACCGACACTGGCTCTGGATGCTGACTTCCGTAAATCAGTCGGTAAAGGCACTGTGGTACCACTGCAGTCATCTGCCCTGCGCCGGGAAAGTACAGACTGCCCACCATCAGATGGTGGCTGGCCTGAATATTGGGATGACACATGCCATTTATGATGGCCAGTTTTGTGAACCCGTTTAGCCAACGTTGATAGCTGACCAGCAAACTGTTATATCGCGTCTTTGTCTCTTTCATGGTGGATTATCCCTGGATACTGAATGACAGGCAGCCGCAAACCTCCGCTATGAGAGGATAAAGAGTTTGCCTGTCAGGAAAGTGATATGTAAGGAGAGGTATTTAGCTGCGTGATTCGTGGATTCTCGCCTGTAGCCAGGCTTCCACTTCACTCTGTAGCCATCGTGAACTTCGCCCCAGTTTGATGGGTTTTGGAAATATGCCATCTTTGATGAGTCGGTAAATCCACTTATCACTGACCCCCAGCAGGCGGGTGATGAAAGTCATATCAACGAACTGATCTTCAAGCAGGGAAGGTTTAATTGCCATGGTGAGATTCTCCGGTAGCTAAGTAAGTACCGGAGTCGTGTGATGAATCACTGTACCCTTCTCCGGCATAACAACCGGAACTGACGTAAAAAAGTGCGTCGTTTTATCGAAGCCCTCGCGGTCTGCCCAGTCCACTCGCGGGTGGTACCTCGTTGGCCCCGTAGTAAGTCTGCCCGTATTTTGATTTCTCCTTGGCGAGATAGCTGATGATGTAGCGCAGGTTGTCGATGGCTGCAGCATCATCGTAATTGACGGGGCGGGTGATATCGGCTTCGTAGCACTTCTTGGGATCACAGCGATTGTGGTACCCCTCACCCTGTGTAATCTTCTGCCAGGCAGCCCCCGCCTGTTCAGCCACCGGAAAGGTGGCCTGGTTATGGTGACCATCAAGATACATCACGATATGGGCATGGCATTTGTGTCGGGAAGTACACTCCAGTACCCAGAAGTGGCCCACGATGTTGCTCTCTAACATCAGATGTTCTGTTAACTGGCGTACCTCCCTTTCTGTCTCGTACCATCCGTGATGGTTATAACGCCATGTGTCATTCTGATAGAACACATCGAGTCTGAGGGGCTGAAGGCGGGAGTAACGTTCCAGTAGCTGATCAAGATGGTGGTTCAGTAACGACAACAGGAACCAGTTCATTGTGTATTTGCGATTCCAGGGCCAGGGAAAGTCCATGATTTAATCCTCTGTAGTGTGTGTACAAAGGAAGGTGGTGATATGTAATTTTTATGCAGGAAAGTCACAGTATTTCTGTTTACTGAGCAGTACTGTGGGGACAGAAGATATACAGACGGGGTAAGCGGATCACTGGGGAAGGGGATATGAAGAGGAAGTTCTTAAAACATGAAGACCTTAATTATACTAAAAACCCAAATGTTCGCTCCTGGTATCCAGGCTGTCCTGACAGCATCATATTCAGTATTTTTACGTGAGAGCATGTTACTATGAATTGATAACTAAAGAGAAAGAGCAATAGAATAAACTTGTTGATAATAAAGGTGTTTAAGGTTAATTGTTATGCACTTTTTCTAAAATGCTTAATAGGTGATTGGCATGTCAGAACGAATCACTTTCAATGTAACCAATTCTGAGACTCTGCGTGTTGTGGATGAATACAGCAAAAAACAGAAGATCTCACGATCGCAGGTTATTTCCACATTGCTGGATGCCACCGTTCCGGTACTGAAAGATATTAATCGCTATTATCAGCTTGCGGACGAACTTAAGGCCCGGCTACTGTCTGGTGTCTACCAGCAGGATTTGCCTCGCCGAAGAAATGTTGTAGCTGCTGAAAAGTATTGTATGGAGATCTGGGAGAGTAAGCTTCAGGTTGGAAAAGGGTACGACTTTGACAGCGTCAATGGCAAGGTGCATGTTCGCGAACATAAGCGACACCTCCGTCGGGATAATGCAGTTGGCAGGGTCGAAAATCGACATATCAAAGAGTTCTGTCAGTCGCTCCTGGAAAGATCAGAACAGGATGCCCGCTATGCCTGTTTTATCTATACCGAAAGGATTATTTTTGCTGATGTTGAAACCTCTGGACACTCTTCATCCCCAATAAAACTGGCAGCAGGTGATGCTGTAATTTTGCTGGCAAAAGATGTGGTTTTTAACGAGTTTTTCTTTGATATAGGTAAGGCGCTTTTTATTAATGTGGTTGATCTTATGTCATACGGTACAAGTGGTATCCCGGAGACGACAGGAGACCCACGTGTTCATTGCTGGGTGCCAATTCTGTTTAGTGGGAAAAATGCCGTGATAGTACCTGTGTACCTGATTGACCCTGCTACGGCCCCGACGTTAAGAAAACCAGACAACATCACAGTGGTTTACCAGGACAAAAAGTAACGTTGATTCTTGTTCCTGCCATGCCATGCGTTTTCATCTATCCCGTGGCAACCTCAGACTCATCTAGGTTGAATTACCTTGTGCAGGTGAAAGTCAGCAATGTGATAAAGAATATACAGTACTGAGCTGCAGGCATTCTGTCTGACATGAACCAGGGCTACAGGGGATATAACGAAGCGTTGAGGGCAGCAATATTGCTGCCGGGAAGACGCTCCCCCGGCAGAAACACAAATTAAATCGGCTTGTTGTGATCAGGAAGCATTCTACATAGTGTGTTGTCCTTCTGGACATAGTGATGAAGCAACGCCGCTGCCGCATGGAAAGCAATGAAGAAATATCCGGCATTACCCAGTGTTTCGTGAATATTTTTCAGTACTGACTTCACCAAAGGGTCGGGCGTAGCAAAAGGAGAAATAGTGAGCCCCAGAAAAATCCAGCTCTTACCGTTAATAGCCATCAGAGCGACCTCCAGTAATTTTCTCCGAAATGAATGCTGCATAGCCATGATCTTCTGTCGGATTATCGCGCTTCAGCGGCCAGTCGATATCGTCATCCTGCCGGGCGATATAACCATCAAGTGCCCCGTATTCAGGTTGCATAGACCCGTTGAACTCACAGCACGAAGCGGTTAGAACTAACTGAGCTGAAGGTCCGTTGTGAGCGAGAAGCGGACATTGCAGACTGCCCAGTAGAAAAAGTGCTATCAGAATTATCTAAAGGAAGATCGTATTTACCATGTCTCATTCTAACTGTTTAATAAATTACAAAAATTAAAATTTCCATTTAATATCATCGCGTTAAGCAAGAGAATTAAACCTCTCATTTAATTTATGATTCTTATTTAATTCATGAGTTGGTGTAAAAATAGGTTGCCGCACTATAGAAAGACACATATTTAAACCCAGCAGGAAATCATATTTGAAAGTAATGTGTTTAAGGGGCTGCGTAACAAGAACAGCAAGTAAACACATAGTAATAACAGTTACCATTCCCATTTCGCAAGTGGCCATATCAGAGGTGAACTAATGCCTGCTGCAATTTTAAGAATTAAGGTTATCCTAATAATTCTTTTGTATGATTAAGATCATCGATAAATTTACTAAGGACTCATTAATGAAATTGCGACTCTGGAATCTATTACCCCATGATTACGCTCCTTTTTTTCGTATTCTTCACATCATTGTGGCATTTCTAATATTATCACAAATTATTAACTCTAATCTGACAGAGACCGAAGCAATTGGTGAACATAGTCTTGAAGGAGTTATAACCTGGATGCACATTATTTCAGGGTTAGGACTGATTATTTGTGGTTTTATTATGTTAAGTTGGATGCTTACTCAAAGAGGTTTTACTTATTATTTTTCATGGGTAGGGCTTGACTTTAGTGGTATTAAGCAAGATATAAAAACGTTGACTAGTTTCCGACTGCCCGATGCACATTCGGGAGGTATTGCCAGTACAATCCAAGGATTTGGAGTTCTAGCATTGCTAATTGTAGCACTTTCAGGTGGCCTATGGTTCTTGTTGAATACCATGCAGTCAAATCTGGCTGAAACAGTAATCCACTGGCATAAGTTCTTTACTACTTTCATTGAGGTCTATTTTTATGCACATGGTGCAATGGGAGTTTTGCATATTTTAATTGAAAAATATAAAAGCCGCTCAGTTAACCTAAGTGACTAATCTGTTGTGAGATAATATTACTTCAAGTTGAAGAAAACCCTAAAAATAAAATTTAGTTTACTAGAAGATGAAACAGCACTTGCAGAGACTTTTTAATTAAATTTAATAAAAACGAAAAAATATTCATGGCGAAATGATTGTTTAATTATCTATCATGGATAGAAATGTGAGTTAGTCGTCCTATTTTAGGAAGTTAATAATGACTAAAACAAAAGGGTTACCTCGTCCGCTGACGCACTACGCTTGGCTTTCCATTGCCACGGCTATTGCCACTATCGGACTCAAAGGTGTGGCGTGGAAAATGACCGGTTCGGTCGGTCTGCTATCTGATGCCATCGAATCCGTAGTTAACCTCGCAGGAGCCCTAATGGCGCTCTGGATGCTGACCTTGGCTGCGCTTCCGGCCGATGAGAACCATGCATATGGGCACGGCAAAGCCGAATATTTCTCGAGTGCTTTCGAAGGATTTCTGATCCTATTGGCGGCAGCCAGTATCGCCTATACCGCAGTTGAGCGGATGTTAACTCCACAGCCGCTTGAGGAGATTGGTCTCGGATTACTGGTTTCAACAGTCGCATCAATCCTTAATTTTGTGACGGCTCGCATTTTGTTAAGGGCTGGCAGGCAGCACAACTCTATCACTCTTGAGGCAGATGCTCATCACCTGCTGACCGATGTCTGGACGTCGGTCGGTGTCATTTTTGGTGTCGGACTGGTTTATCTGACCGGCTGGTTTTGGGTCGATCCGATCGTTGCATTGCTGGTCGCAGCCAACATCGTTTGGACTGGTTATCAGCTTATGAGTCGTTCAGCTGCAGGTCTGATGGACGTATCGCTACCCACGGAAGAACTCAAAAAAATCGAGTCACTGCTGGCAGGATATCGTGAACAGGGGCTTGATTTCCATGCACTACGTACACGCCAGGCTGGCGGGCGGGCGTTTATGACAATGCACATCCTAGTTCCTGGGCGATGGACTGTTCAATATGGGCACGACTGGGCCGAGCGTATAGAGAATGATATCCGCACCGCACTGCCTTTTATCCATATCACCACTCATGTGGAACCGTTGGAAGATCCCGCGTCAATGAACGACCAAACGCTCGACATTTCTGATCACTAAACTAACCACATGTCGCTGGTCGGGCAGGGTAACAAACCTCGCTCTACAAAAATTTCAGGTATTCTCTATAATTCTGAGGGTACTTGATGTGACCTGCGCCCAATTGTTGGGCACGCAATATTTTTAAAAAGTCCGCTTCTGGCACAGGGCTGCTGTTGCAGCCCTGATAACCTTAGACTTCAATCGATTCAGAAATCTCTAACGCATCATCGACTTCAATGCCCAGATAACGGACTGTGCTTTCCAGTTTCTTATGACCCAACAGAAGTTGGATCACCCGGAGATTCTTGGTTTTCTTGTAGATCAGGTAAGGTTTTGTTCTTCTCATGGAATGTGTGCTGTAAAGCGTCTCTTCGAGACCAAGCTTTGCTACCCACCCATGAAAGATTCGGTTGTATTGCCGGGTTGAAATATGCTGGTTAGTTCCGATCCGAGACCGAAACAAGAAGTCTTTACTGTGCAAATTGCCAAGCTTTATCAATGCAGCAACAGCTTCTCTTGTCCCTTTGGTTATCTCAAATTGCACAGGGCTACCGGTTTTCTGTTGCAATACCGTTGCTCTGCTCGAAACAGAGCTACCATATGCAACATCAGATACTTTGAGTTTGACCAGATCACAGCCTCGAAGCTTACTGTCCAGTGCCATATTGAACAGAGCTAAATCGCGCGTTTTACCTTCCAGTTCAAGTCGGATTCGGATACCCCAGATATGAGATATCTGAAGTGGCCTTTTTTGGCCTATGATACGGTCTTTGTTCCACGGTGACGTGTTCATACTCAAATCTCCTGCAATGTGGGAGATTTGAGTATGGTTGTCCCTTATGAGCGATCTGCTGACATTACCAGCATAGTGGCGTATTAATCATCTAGGAGCAGGTCACAATCTCAGCCATCAAGCTCTGGACTAACCCAACTGCGAAACGCTGCAGACTAACAAGACCATCTTCGTCGTCCTCGCCGTAGAAACGTGTGAAGGCAACCGATCGCACCTTCTCATAGTCTTCACCATGTTCATCGCCTCCAAAACGCTTGGCGAGCGCCGCCAGCACGTACTTCAAAGACTCTTGGTCCTCCTCTGAACGAATAGAGCTATGACTTCGCTAGAGACAAAGTCGCTTACTTAGCTTCCCTGTTTCGATGTTGCAACTCACATATTTTTAACTTTCAGAATGTGTTACCCAATAGTTCGTGCTAATGCTACTATTTGTATTCAATCGGATTAATGATGTTGTTACGCGAGTCCATTGAACTAAACATAAGGGAGTATATGGGGTTAGCTGAAACATTAGTTAGTATTCCGCAGTCTGAAAGAGGCGGTGAGATTGCTCAACGTGGGTTTGACTATCAAACTTGCTGGGCTTTATCTCAAATGCTGGAATATGAACTAGATGAAAAGAACTATGTGTTTATCTTCGAATATCATGATGATGTTCTTATTCTTGATGACGAAGTTTCTCCAACACAACTCACATTTGCTCAAGTAAAAACAAGAGAGAAACACTGGACTGCATCCACTCTTAGTAATAGCACCAAGAAGAACCCCATATCTATCATCGGTAAGTTATTTATTCATCAAAAGAATTTCGCCGAATATTCACCCAAGCTCCTTTTTGTTACTAATGCTTCTTTCAATCTATGTGAGGAAAACGGTGGTAAGTCTTGTTTTGGTGCAAATGAAGTCAAAGTGGAGTATCAGACGAGCTTTAAGAAAGCAATCAAAGATCAAGTAAAGCTTGATGACTCCAGTATCGATCTTTCTGTTATGCGTTTCGTTCAATCCTCATTAAGCCTAGATGACCACATTACACATCTAAAAGGTAAACTATGCGATTTCCTTAGCAAGAAGTTTGGCGATAGCATTAGCCTGAGTGTTAATGCATTAGCTTCTTTGCTTGAACAGGCGTGTCGAGAAAAATCCAAGGTAAAATCCGCAGATATTATTAATTTTCCTGAACTTATCTCACGAAAGGGTTTCTCATCAGAAGCATTGAATGGTGTGCTTGATTCCTTGAATGCAAGTAATAGTTTAAAGCCTGATTGGGACAAAGCTAGTCCCCTATTCAATGATCTTGGCAAAACATCGCTTCAGCTCATTATCCTGCAAGCCATGTTCTCACAAGTTTGCATCGACCTTAACCAAAACAAAAAAAATCCTTCGACTGTATATCTAGAATATGCAATTAGCCTTTACGATGAGGCGAGTGCTCACTCGGATTTGAAATTATATCTAACTGAAACCATGTACAAAATTGATGCACTTTGTCCAGATTATGCATTGACTTTAAAGTCAGGGAAGAAAGAATGCATAGTTATTTACTCAATAATCCAGAAGCTCTTAGAGGGAGGTGAATAATGAAAAGCATATACTTTAAAAGTGCTCATATATTATCCCTTCGCGATAAGAAAGGATTCTCCTTCAAGTTCTCACCTGATATTAATATCATTACAGGTGAGAACGACACAGGTAAGTCTAGCTTTATTAAGAGCTTATATCATACATTAGGTGCTGATGTTCGACTGGATAAAAAGTGGAAAGAAGATAACTTTGTTTCAAAAGTTGTTATTTGTGTTAATAATCGTGACTATGCGTTTCTTCGCCACGAAAAACGTATTTCCATTTTCGATATAACAGCAGGACAAGAGCATCACTTAGTGACCTCTAGCTCTCGTGCAGAGATTGCATTAGCTGTGCGTGATGTCTTTGATTTCAATTTGGAGCTTGTGACTAAAACTAATTTGGTTCAGGGACAAGCACAACCAGCAAGTCTTTATCTCCCTTACTATATTGATCAAGATAACGGTTGGGGGAAGGTTTTAGATTCATTTAGCAGTTTGGCTATGTATGAGGACTGGCAAAAAAATATCTTGAATTTTCATACTGGTGTAAAACCAAAGGAGTACTATACTTTACAAGGAAAGATTAATTTAATTGATATCGATCTTGTTGAAATCCGAACGACGTTAAAAGCTCTAAAGAGAGCTAAAAAGCGATTCGAAGAGTCATTTGGAAGAGTACTTTTCGATGTGGATGTAAAATATTATGAAGAGCTGCTGGAACGTTTCCTTCGTAAGTGCCAAGACTTACATCAAGAAGAAACAGAATACAGAATTAAGCTCATAAAAATATTATCTCTACGAGATGAATTAGTAACAGAAATAGAGGAATCAAAAAGACAGCTCGATGAAAATGATATAGATTCTTTGCTACCATCGGCAGGCTTAGAAGCGAGATATGTAGTACTTGAGAATAAAGAAAAGCTATTGCAAATCATACCAAAGTTGTATGAGGAAAAATCTGTATATGATGATCAACTCTCTAAAATTAAAGAAGATTTGAAACAGGCTATAAGCTTAAGCTCAGAACTCAAAAACATGCTTCTGGAAGTCAAAGAGCAACTGACTCTTCAAGACGTTATTAAGTCTCAAGCAAGTAAGCAGGTTGAGGTAACTTTCGATGAGCAAATTAACGAATTACTGCTAAAAATAGGCGAATTGGATGTTGCTAGAACTCAGCTTTCAAAAGAAATAGCAAAGTTCGAAGATAAAAAGCGAGCAAAAGAAATCAATGATAAGTTTAAAGAGTCACTGAAGTTTGCGCAAACTGAGTTAGGTATCAAAGATCCTAAAGTTGGAACTATTCTTCAATATGGTCCGATTTCTAAGAGCGAAACAGGCAGCCGTGCTCCAAGGTCAATATTGGCTTATCACTATGCTCTTCTAAAAACAATAGAAGATAAATCGACAAGTCCTATGCTTCCAGTAGTAATTGACTCGCCTAAACAACAAGATCCAGATCCGCGCACAACAAAAAAGTTATTCGATTTATGTATTAATGGTTTATCAACTAATAGCCAGCTAATTATCGGCTCAGTTTCATTTGAAAGAGAAACGAATCAGTTTAAAACACTTATTATGACTGAAAAATACAGTCTGCTAAAATCAGAGCTTTACAATCAGGTTTATCAAGAGATTATGCCTCTTTATGAACGAGCTGCGTTATCATAATCTGATCATTTATATGGGAACACGCTCATCACTATGAGTGTGTCTCCTCATAGTTACGCTAGCTATCAATTAAATTAGCCTATTCAATTGACCAGCTCTTCATTGATCAACAATAAGTGCTATTAGCTACTTCAGCTTTCGGCACAGAGAGGACGAGATGGCTGGTTTGAAGGTCCGCTGTGAGCGAAAAGCAGGCGCTCCGAAAGCAGCAAGACATAACAGCAATCTTGCGCTCATCGTTATTACCGCATGCCTTAAAACGGCATGCGGGTGGTGGCGGATGTCACTTACCTCTCTGCAGCCACGCGATATTGCTAGCGCAAGCTATTCTTACTGAACTCACTACGTTCCTGATGGATTTGAAATCAGCAGCCGCCAACCTCCGTCAACGCTTCGCAACAACACCTGCGTTGCTGTACCGGACTCTTCGTGCAGTGTTCTATCCTTGGTGGTTATGGTCAAAGTCCAGTCAATAATAAGCAGAGCAATTTCACCGGCGGAGAGGATCGAGCGGATATGGTTTCTGATAACTGGCTGGGATGATGTCAGTGACAAAAAAGTGTCCCGAAGCTTTTCAGGATCGCTTTCGATGACCACACCATCAGTCATTTTCATAGTGGCACGGTTACTGAACAGAGCCAGCAGGTCATCAACCCTGCCTGCATTGAAAGCATCATCAAACGCGGCTATCGTTTCGACAGGCGAATGGTAGACTGCTGTCCCCCCTTCAATGGCGGCTGTAAATTTTAACAGGTGGCTGGCGACCTCTGTAGGGGCCTCCAGAGGCAAGAGATGTCCGACGTCTGGAATAATATACATTGATGCATGTGAAATAAGGGGCAGCAATTCTCTTTGCAGAGTAGCCGGAAGGTCTACACGATCCAACTCCCCTGAAATGACCGTCACAGGGACATTAATTGAGGCCACTTCCTGGGTAATGTCTTCGCCGATAGCCGTATTAGGCCAGCCTTCTTTGGCCTCGGATGAGGCCCTCAAACTGTCCTCGATTACCTGTTCACGCAGAGCAGAACTTAGTGCCCCCGCTGTCAGGACATTATCAATCACAAAGCCGACAGATTCGCGGCTGTTATATGCGCTGGATAACGTATCGCGCTGCTCAGGCGTGAGACGCATAGGTGAAGGTGGAGAGGGAGCGATAAGCATCAGGCCTTCAAGACCTGCAGGCCGACGCGACGCCATCAGTTGGGCAACTTTTCCCCCCATCGAATGGCCAATAAGAATGTAGCGTTTAAGCTCAAGCGCTGAAATAACCCCTTCGGCATCCCGAGCAAGGTCACCAATTCGGTATCCTGATTTAGGTGCGTCTGAGCCCCCCCAGCCCCGGTGGTCGATTGCAACTGTGCGGTAGTGGTCAGGTAACTGACTTATCACGCTCTCCCATGTACGGGATGAACCGCCATAATAATGCAAAAATACCAGTGCAATTTCACCGCTGCCCTGTTGCTCAATGTGGATACCCGTTCCATTCACCTTAATTTTCATCGTCTCATGCCTCTTCATGTCATTAAGGTAATGGTAATTGCTGTCATGAGTGATGATAATCAGCGTAATTGTGTCGACAGCCGATACTCTGATTATCGAATGGTGGTAAGTTATGGACAGGTTCACCAGCATGCAGATTTTTATCGCGGCAGTGGATGAAGGCAGTTTCGCCGCCGCCGCGAGACGTTTTAAGCTTTCGGCTGCAATGGCAGGAAAGCATGTCAGCGCTATAGAATCTGATCTAAATGTACGACTTCTTCAGCGTTCAACACGCCGTCTTAGCCTGACGGATGCCGGTGAGCGGTATTATGAACGTTGCAAAGTTATTCTTGAGGTTCTTGAGGATGCGAACCGGGAAGCCAGTGATGTTCAGAAAACACCGAAGGGGTTGCTTCGCGTTGCAGCACCGGTCGCCTTCGGTGCAATGCATCTTGGTAGGATCGTATCACGCTACCTGGAGCAATTTCCGGAGGTCAGTCTGGACGTTGTACTGGAGGATAAATACGCCGATCTGCTCGAAAATCGAATCGATGTTGCCATCCGAGTTGGGCGTTTTGAGGATCCGACACTGGTTACGCGGCGGCTGGCACCTTGCAGGATGGTTTTGTGCGCTTCACCGGAGTATTTGAAAAAACATGGCACACCAGAGACGCCGGATGATCTTTCCCGTGCGCCTCGACTGGCGTTCAGCCAGGCGGTTTCAGCGGGAGACTGGACGATTTATGATGCACAAGGCAGGCCGCACAGTATTGAAGGCCCATGCCGTATGACTGCCAATAACATTCAGTTGCTTCTTGAATCCGTACTGGCCGGAACAGGCATTGCTTACGGGCCCAACTTTGTTTTTGGCGAGCATATTAAGCAGGGCAAGCTGATAAAGCTGCTGCCAGCATACCGGACGACTGAACTTACTATTCAGGCTGTTTATCCCAGCGCGATCCGTATTCCTTTCAAGGTTCGCAGCTTTGTTGATTTTATTGCTAAAGCGTTAGGAGATACACCGCTGTGGGGAGAAGAAAATTGAAATATGCAAGAAGTAACATCCGCTTCTGGCACAGAACGGCCTATCAGCATTCTAAAAATATTCAGATATATATCATTCCCCTGAACATACCTCATTAAAGGCAGAACCTCACGGTCTTGCCTTTTTTGTTTTCATTTCAGAGGAGCAGTAATGAATCAATTTGAAGGTTTACAGTCACTGCAGCATTCGCTTTCTAACCTGCCGCACTGGGCATCAGAGCGTATTCTGCAGCAGATAAATCAGCTTACTGACTATGAGCCGGTGATTGGCATCATGGGTAAAACTGGCTCGGGCAAGAGCAGCTTATGTAATGCCCTGTTTACCGGTGAGATTTCACCGGTCAGCGATGTGACCGCCTGCACACGCGAACCCTTACGCTTTCGCCTGCAAGTGGGGAAGCGCTTTATGACGCTGGTGGATTTACCCGGCGTCGGGGAGTCTGAACGCCGGGATACAGAGTATGCCACGCTGTACCGTAAACAGCTCCCCCAGCTGGATCTGGTTCTGTGGTTGATTAAGGGTGATGATCGGGCGCTGGCCGTAGATGAACATTTTTACCGGCAGGTGATTGGTGAAGCATACCGGCATAAGGTGTTGTTTGTTATCAGCCAGTCTGACAAGGTTGAACCCACCTGCGGTGGTGAAAAGCTGTCTACAGAGCAGAAACGAAATATCAGCCTCAAAATCTGTCTGCTGCATGAGTTGTTCCAACCTGTAAACCCTGTCTGTGCGGTGTCGATACGTTTGCAGTGGGGGCTGCGGATGATGGCTGAGCGGATGATTCGTTGCTTGCCACGGGAGGCCAGTAGTCAGGTGGCAGTACAACTCAGTGCGCCACTTCGTACCGATGCCGTTAATAAAAAAGCCCGTGACGATTTTGGTGAAACGGTCGGCTCGGTACTGGATACAGTAAGTTCCATGCCCCTGATACCGGCCCAGGTTCGGTCAGTCATCCAGTCTGTGCGCGACATCGTGGTATCAGTCGCCCGTGCAGTCTGGAATTTCTTCTTCTGAACATTAACCCTTCTAACCCGTAGTTTCCTGAGCCCTGCCGCGATTTTGCGGCGGGGCTTTTTGTATTTAATTTTCCATCATGAGGAGTCTGCTTATGACCCGTCTGGCTTCGCGCTTTGGCGCAGCAAACCTTATTCGTCGTGACCGTCCGTTAACCCAGGAAGAGCTGTTTCGTGTAGTGCCCAGTGTCTTCAGCGAGGAGAAGCATGCGTCTCGTAGCGCACGGTATACCTGGATACCAACCATTACCGTTCTTGAAAATCTGCAGTGTGAAGGCTTTCAGCCTTTCTTTGCCTGCCAGACCCGGGTGCGTGACCCAGGGCGTCGCGAGCATACAAAGCATATGTTACGTCTGCGCCGGGAGGGACAAATTACTGGCAAGCAAGTCCCAGAAATCATTCTGCTCAATTCTCATGACGGCACCAGCTCGTATCAGATGTTACCGGGATTATTCCGTGCGGTATGCCAGAACGGGCTTGTCTGCGGTGAATCGTTCGGCGAGGTGCGGGTACCGCACAAAGGAGATGTCGTGAGTCAGGTGATTGAGGGGGCGTATGAAGTGCTGGGTATTTTTGACCGTGTGGAAGAGAAGCGGGATGCCATGCAGTCGCTGATGCTGCCGCCACCTGCACAACAGGCTCTGGCACAGGCTGCACTGACGTACCGTTTTGGTGAGGACCACCAGCCGGTGACAGCACCTCAGATACTCTCCCCACGCCGCTGGCAGGATGAGAGCAATGACCTGTGGACCACATACCAGCGTATTCAGGAGAACCTGATTAAGGGCGGGCTCAGTGGCCGGAGTGCAAAAGGTGGGCGAACACATACCCGCGCCGTGCGTGGTATCGACGGCGATGTGAAGCTCAACCGGGCTCTCTGGGTGATGGCGGAAGCGATGCTGAGTGGGTTTCAGTCCTGAGCTTGTTATCAGCATGTTGGGAAAGGACACTCCCTGTCCGTTTTACCTCCATTGGATTGAGTGTTTTATCACCGTATTTCACGGTGCGCCGCGTTGGGCTTGCCTCCGGTGGCAGATAAAAAATAGTTCATTCCATGTCCATACCCTGTCCGCCCCCCTCTTTAGAATCATTTCATATTCAGTCAGTTAATTATTACGGAGATTTGAGATAACACAGGCAGAGCGCCGTCACGACCGACTGGCTGTCAGGCTGTCACTGATAATCAGCCGCCTGGTTGCCGGTGAGACGCTGAACATGGCCCGGCTGGCTGCAGAGTTTAGTGTGTCAGTCCGTACCCTGCGACGGGATTTTCGCGAACGGCTGATGTATCTGGACCTGGAGTATCGACGAGGGCAATGCCGCCTGCGCAGCACCAGTGGGGGCGTACAGGGTGAGCTGGATGCGCTGACCTTTGCTCACCGGTCCGGACTGGCCGATATCTTTCCGGGGCTGGACCGGCGTCTGGCGGGCATGCTGCTCACAGCAGGAGGGATGCCCTGTCTGGTGTGGCAACCGCCACAGACTATATCACCGGCCACCTCACTGGTGTTCTACCGTCTCGTCAGTGCTATTACCGCCTGCCAACGGGTACTGCTGCTGGCTGAGGGAGAGCGCTGTGACGGACTGGCCCCGTACCGCCTGATATCACTCGACGGCTGCTGGTACCTCACCGGTGAACTTAACGGGCATATCACCGTGCATCCACTGGCGACCATCCATGCGGTGACAGTCCTCAATACAACTTTCACCCCGCTAAAACGTCTCAGCCAGTTAACCACACAGGCGGGCTTTATCCGGGCCCTTCCGCACTTCAGCTGTATCCGTGAAGTCCTGTCTCCTGGGCCCTCAGAGGAGGAGCCGGGCAACACACTGATTTAATTACCTCTGTTAAGAAGGAAAAACAATGACCTGGCATTACGAGAAAAATGGCATACGCCACGACAATGTGACCGAAGACGACATCACCAGCCTGATTATGCGCGGTGAACTGACTGCATCCACTCTGGTGTGGCGACAGGGAATGGCAGAGTGGCAGCCGGTCTCCGCTACTCCGCTGGCTTCGACGCTGCTCCGGAGCACCACACCACCAGCGCTGCCGGGGAACCGCATTCCGGGTGGCGTTGTGTGGACGCTGGCATTTGCTCCCTTCATTGGCTACGCGCTGGAGTTGTGGACTGCAGGATTGAGCGGGATGTCATTTGACGAGGCATATGATGCCGTCTCGGGTGGGCAGTACTGGTTTATCACGCTGCTGCTCAATATTGCTCTGGGGTATCTCGATGAACGACGCCTGCGTAAGGCCGGAGTGGACACCACCACGTTCGGCAAACTGGCCTGGCTGGTGCCGTTCTATCTGTGGCGGCGGGCGAAAACTCTCGGTCAGAAACCGGCTTACTTCTGGGTATGGCTTTTGATGCTGGCCCTGACTGTCTGGGCCTGAATGACCGCTACCTGATTCTTTCTCTGTTTAGGACCAACGTAATGAAAACACTGATTAAAGTACTGGGTATTACCGGCAGCCTTCTGCTCTGTGTGGGCGCTCAGGCTCAGCCTTATAACCGGACCCTCCCTGCTGTAGTTAATGACAACAACGGGAACATTTTCTGGTGCGATGCGCATCGTCAGGTTACCGGAAAATGCGAAGCCATGTCTGTTGACCGCCTGGGCGGGATGGTCACGGTGCGTTCCGCACCCTTTAAAGACTGCGAAGGCGGCCTGTGGGGCTGGATAACTATCATGCGCAACGATGTGTCGAAAGGATTCACCATTACTCCGGACAAGAAATACGGACTCACCGTAAAAGACCTGTGCCGTCCGGGCACGGTAGTGACCTTTAAACCCAACCAGAAGAAGCCGGAATATGACGACCTGGTGGCACTTTACCAGGGCAAAGAGCTGTTTCGCTACCGGCGCTTCTGATAACACCCGATATCAACCTCTCTCATTTTGCCCGACAGCGGGCTGGATTAATTCAGGAAGAAGACCATGCTGAAAATAATGACCTCTGCTGTACCTGCCCTCATTCTGTCACTTGCCGCCTTCAGTGCCGGTGCCGCTCAGCTTCCGGCAAGTCTGATGGATAAAGACAATCCCGGCCAGGAGTACTGGTGCCAGGGAAACGACATCAATACGTCCATGTGCTCACTGACCGGTGTCAGCGACGACCATAAATTTGCCCTGATTCAGGACCTGCCGGGCCCAGCCTGTGAAGATTTAAGCTTCGGGATTATCGACCTGGTGCGCCAGACCGGCATCAATGTTCCTTACGATGGTGGTGACTGTAAGGGCGATGTGAAGGCCGGTTTTGTACGCAGCGCGGAAGATAATGCCCTGTATGTGAAGATTGTTCGGGGCAGCAAAACCCTGCGGCTGTATAAGGTACAAACCGGTTACTGACAATCTCCCCACACCCGCATATTCCCAAAGCCCCTGACGCGTCTGCGTCAGGGGCTTTTGCTTTTAAGGTACATCGAATGTCTGAATCTCACATGCTGCCACCGGGACCTTTTACCCGACAGCAGGCCGAAGCGGTTACCCGCAGGTATCGCAACATCAGCATTGAAGACGACCAGGGCACACACTTCCGCCTGGTGGTTCGTGACTCTGAAGGTCGAATGATCTGGCGGGCGTGGTGCTTTGAACCGGATGCCGGTGAAGGGCTTAACCGTTATATCCGCAACTCAGGCATGCTCAGAGCATCCTCCTCCTGACCACACCCATTCATCATCCCTGTCTGTCCTTTATTTCCCATACGCCAGCCATCGTCGCTGGCGTTTTTATTGACGGAGAAAATCCATGACGACACAAACTCAATGCGAATTGGTACCCGCTAATGAACCTCAATTTGCCCTTACAGCAACACCAGTACCTGACGAACAGCGTCTCGATTTCTGGCCGCTGTACTTTGGCACTATCCCGCAGTGGATAACGCTGGAACCGCGTATTTTCGCCTGGATGGAGCGCTTTTGTGATGAGTACAGCGGTGGTATCTGGTCCTTTTACACGCTCAGTAATGGCGGCGCGTTTATGGCCCCTGATGCTGACGGTGGCGATAAATGGCATCTGTTTAATAGCATGAACGGCAATGGCGCGGAAATGAGCGTGGAAGCCGCAGGTATCGCGGTCTGCATGATTGAATACAGCCATCACGCCTGTCGCACAGAGTGTGACGCAATGACCGCACACTATTATCGCTTGCGGGACTATGCCCTGCAGCATCCTGAAGCTCACGCCATTCTGCGTATCATCGACTGAACGGAGGAACAAAGGATGAAACAGCTCTCCTTTTTACCCGGCGAGATGACGCCACAGGACCGGCGTCTCATTCAGCGGGCGCTCAGGGCTCTGGAGCGGCACCTGCATGAGCCAGGGGTAGCCTTCACCTCTACTCACGCCGTTCGGGAGTGGTTGCGACTGCATATGGCCGCACTTGAGCGGGAAGAGTTCCGGGTGCTGTATCTGGATAATCAGAACCAGCTTATCGCCCATGAGACGCTCTTTAGTGGCACGATTAACCGCACCGAGGTCCATCCCCGGGAAGTGGTCAAACGTGCACTGCACTTCAATGCGGCGGCGGTGATACTGGTGCATAACCATCCTTCCGGCGAGACGACACCCAGCCAGGCTGACAAAGCCCTCACGCAGCGACTGACTCAGGTACTTCAACTGGTGGATATCCGTATTCCTGACCATCTGATTGTTGGTGGCAGGCAAATCTATTCGTTCGCAGAACACGGTCTGTTGTGAGGTATTACATGAAAATTATCAGTAAACGCCGGGCAATGACGATATACCGCCAGCATCCTGAGTCCCGAATCTTTCGCTACTGCACCGGAAAATATCAGTGGCACGGTAGCGTCTGTCATTACACCGGCAGGGATGTTCCGGATATCACAGGAGTCCTGGCTGTGTACGCCGAACGCCGCCAGGACCGCAACGGGCCTTATGCCTGCCTGATGAGCATCACCCTGAACTGACAATTGTGGAGAACTGTAATGAGCAACATCATTTGGGGCCTGCAGCGCGATATCACGCCGCGCCTGGGAACACGTCTGGTGCAGGAGGGCAACCAGCTGCACTACCTGGCTGACCGGGCCTGTATCACAGGTAAGTTCAGTGATGCCGAATGTCTTAAGCTGGATGTGGCATTTCCGCATTTTATCAGCCGGATGGAATCCATGCTGAGCACGGGTGAAATGAATCCTCGCCACGCCCACTGCGTCACCCTGTACCACAACGGTTTTACCTGCGAAGCCGATACCCTTGGCAGTTGTGGCTATGTATACGTCGCTGTTTATTCCACTCAGCGCTAACAAATTTCACGAGAACAAATATGAAAATTCTACCGGCTACAATTTCGCGGGCGGCGAAGCCCTGCCTGCCACCCGTTGCAGTCTGGCAATTGCTTCTTACACGGCTACTGGAAAAACACTATGGTCTGACCCTGAACGATACGCCGTTCAGTGATGAAACCGTTATAAAGGAACATTTCGATGCCGGTATCACTCTCGCTAATGCCATTAACTTTCTAGTGGAAAAGTACGAACTGGTTCGTATCGATCGCAGAGGGTTTAGCTGGCAAGAACAAACGCCATATCTCACGAATATTGATATCATGAGGGCCCGCCGCGATCTGGGTTTATTAAATCGTAATTAGTCTGATGCTACTGGTGTCGCTGCTTTCGAGTATGCCTGCCATTTGCTATCATCTCGCTTCCTGCTGATTTATCGACAAAGGTAATTACTTGAATTCAAAGCCTCTGTGCTTTGGGGGTATCTTTGGGGGTATAAGTTAAGATATAACTTGAAAATTCTATATTTTTCAAGTTATTGGCGGGGTTGTTCTAACCCCTTCGCCCGCTCCAGCTTCTTTCTTCACTCCTCCAAAACTCTCAGCAAATCAGGCAGTTCCCCAGATTTCATTGCACCGCTGGTTTCTACTCGCGTATTGAAGTCCTTATTAAAATCTTCTTTCAGCGGCGCGGGTGCCAGAATGTGAATATCCGGCAGCCAGTAGCGCAACCAGCGGAACAGCGTGTGTTTGTCGCTGATGGCGGTTGTTAGCGTCAGGCTGCCGTCTTCGTGGGTTTGTAAGATGCGCTGTGCGGGGAAAAGCGCCCGTCGTGTGACATAGGCGGCGGCATGAGCCGAAACCCAAAGCGTGGCCTCAATACGTTTCCCAAAACGAATACCGGTGGTGGCGTTTAGCTCCTCAATCACTTCCTCATCTAACGCGAATTGCTTATCAGACAGGCTAAAGCCTTCAATTCGTGCGAGTTCAAAGGCCTTGAGATGGCCATCTTCTACGGCGGCTAAATACCACAAGCCATATTGATTAATCAGGCGGTAGGGCTGTACGGCTCTATTTTTACCGCGGTAGGCATAATGCGTCTCCAGGCGGCCAGAAATTGCTTTATCCAGCTTGTCTATCAGGTCGCTGAATGGGCGATTCTCCCTGCTGCTCGCTCCCTGAATTGTTATGTTCTCTACCTTCTTCATACGCTTACGCAGAGACTGCCCGTCGTTATGCGGGAACAGGTGCGCTACCCCGGCAAAATTAGCGAACTCGGCGAGATGCCCGGCGTGCAGCGAGGGCAGCAGATGTTCGCTCAGTTTGTAACGCCCGTTTGATATTTCATCCAAAACGGGTGCAAGCCGCGCCAGATCGCGGTAGGCCGTTCGTTCCGTTACGCCAAATTGGGCACACAGCCAGTTTTTGTCGATGGCATTACCTTGATAAAGCGCGCCGAAGGTTTCGCATAACCGGTTAATAAGCAGGTCGTGTTTCTTGCTGGTGTCGTTTTTCATTTTTGTCCAGGAGCACGCGGTATTGAAAAGCTAACCACCGCAGCGGGAGAAAATTCCTGCTGCCTGATTTGTCTTAAGTGACTCTTTGAGTAGTCATTAACGGCATAAACGGTGAAAACTAAAATCTAAAACACTATCAATTTTGATAGGCCGCATAGGGTTAATGCTACTTCAGAGGTTTGACAGGTGGTGTCAGCGGAACAATCCAGACGGGTATTTCAATAGTTGCCAGGGAGAAAAAGCGTGCGAGGAGAAGACGCTGCATTGTTGCTGCCCATTAGGTTAAAGGCGGACTATTTATAGGTTTTATTGTGGCAGAGGGTAAAGTAAAGATAATTGTTATTAATGCATTGTTTTTAATGATTATTTTTAAAAATAATGAACTACTTGATTGTCAATATACAACCCTTCTTTTGTCATCATTTATCGTGAAAAATGCGATTTAAATCGACTTTTCATCTAAAAAGTGGGTAATTGGCAATGAATCCGCTTCGTTACTGAGTGATTTCCTAATGAACTACGCTAAAGTGTCGCTCGCCGCTAATTGTTAGCATTTTGATAAAAACGATACCTGAGTGCTGATGTCGGCGCTTTTATCAACACCGCCTCACAAAAGATAACCAATGGGAGTTCACAGATGAACCATTCTGCGACTAAAACAAAAACCTTTTTCGGGCATCCGTACCCGCTAAGTTCGCTATTCCTCACAGAAATGTGGGAGCGATTCTCCTTCTACGGCGTTCGCCCGCTGCTGATCCTGTTTATGAGCGCCGCACTTTTACAGGGGGGGATGGGGCTGCCAATCGACCAGGCATCCGCCATTGTCGGGATTTTCGCCGGGGGCGTGTACATAACTTCTTTGCCGGGTGGATGGTTAGCCGATAACTGGCTGGGTCAGCGTCGTGCGGTCTGGTATGGCTCTTTGATCATTGCTCTTGGTCATTTGTCTATCGCCATGTCGGCATTCCTGACCAACACCTTCTTCTTTATTGGCCTGCTGCTGATAGTGCTGGGAACCGGGTTATTCAAAACCTGTATCACGGTGATGGTCGGCACGCTGTACAAAAAAGAAGATACCCGCCGCGACGGTGGCTTCTCGCTGTTTTATATGGGCATTAATATGGGGTCGTTTATCGCCCCGTTAATTATCGGCCCGCTGCACGAAAAATATGGCTGGCATATGGGCTTCGGCCTTGGTGGCCTGGGCATGCTGGTCGCTCTGTTCATTTTCCGTTTCTACGCTATTCCACAGATGCGCCGCTATGACAAAGAAGTTGGCCTGGATTCGACCTGGAATCACCCGACCGTTCAGCGCAAAAACGTGGGTAAATGGGTCACGCTGGCGATGGTGCTGCTTGCCGGGCTGGTGGTATTGATTTCTAACGGTACTATTCCGTTTAACCCGACGGTTATCGCCAAAAGCTCCGCTTATATCATCTCAACCTGCGTGGGCATCTATTTCCTGTTTATGTTCTTCTTTGCGGGCTTGACCAGCAGCGAGCGTTCCCGCCTGCTGGCCTGCTTTATTCTGCTGATAGCGGCGGCATTCTTCTGGTCGGCGTTTGAGCAGAAGCCAACCTCTTTTAACATCTTTGCGCGCGACTATACCGACCGCCAGATGGGGGCGTTTGAAATCCCTACTATCTGGTTCCAGTCTATCAACGCCCTGTTTATCATCCTGTTAGCGCCTGTGTTCAGCTGGTTCTGGCCTTCTCTGGCTAAGCGCAATATGAACCCGAGTAGCATGACGAAGTTTGTCATCGGCATTTTGTTTGCCGCTGCGGGATTTGCCGTGATGATGGCGGCTGCAAACCAGGTGCTGGCTACGCAAAGCGGCGTTTCGCCGTTCTGGCTGGTGGGGAGCATCCTGCTGCTAACGCTTGGTGAGCTTTGCCTCAGCCCAATTGGTCTGGCAACCATGACCCTGCTGGCACCGCAGAAAATGCGTGGTCAGGTGATGGGCTTGTGGTTCTGCGCCAGCGCGTTGGGCAACCTTGCTGCGGGTATCATGGGTGGGCACATTAATAAAGAGCAGCTAAGCTCGATGCCGGATCTGTTCTCCCATGTTTCTATGGCCCTGGTTATCTGCGCCGTTGTGCTGGCCGCGTTGATTATCCCGGTGAGAAATATGCTAAGAAATGCTGATGCGAACGAAGTGAAATAACGGCTGTTAAGCATCTCGCCCGGTAGCCTTTGTGGGGTATCGGGCTTTTTCCACGCAGCAAGATCCGCCTCTATCTGTTCACGCTTCTTTTTGACGAAGACAACCGCATCGCTTACAAGCAGCAGCGCTCGCGTGCTCTCAGTACAGATACTTCTTGTCCAGAATTCGGCAGGTAATAAATGCCCCGGCGGCGCACAGCAGCGCTGGCGCAAAATAACTGTGGTCCATATGGGTGAACTCCATGACCAGCGCTACGGCGGTTATCGGCATCTGCATTGATGCCGCGAGGAACGCCGCGCCGCCAACCAGCGCAAAGCTGCCGATGTCCCCGCCGGGGAACAGCATCTGCCAGAAAATAGCCAGCAGCAAACTCAGCAGGGCGCCAACCGTTAATCCTGGCGTCAGCAGCCCGCCTTCTGCACCCGCGCGGAGTACGGCAAGAATGACCACCAGTTTCAGGGCCAGCAGAATTGCCGCGGCGTAAAAGCCAAGGCCGTTACTGATAGCCAGCTGCATCGGCCCCTTGCCATTACCCGGTAGCTGAGGGAACCAGAGGCTTAACGCCGCCAGCAGGGAAAATGCCAGCAGGCAAAACGCCGGCATCTGCCAGTTGGTTTTGACCCGGGTTCGCACGCCAGTGGTCGCCTTGCGGAACAGCCATGCCGCCGCACCAAGCAGCGGACCTGCGACAATTGCCCAGCCCATAAAGGAGTGGGGGAGCACAAACGAAGTGAAATGATATTGAGATTCGTCGCCTAAACCGAGTGTGGCAACCCAGGCCGCCACCGCGGAGGTAATAACCGCCGCCAGCGCTTTCTCCCAGCTAAATGAGAGCAGCAAAACTTCCAGCGTAAACAGCGCGCCTGCCAGCGGAACGTTATAAACCGCCGCCAGCCCGGCCCCGGCTCCGCAGGCAATGAGTGTCCTGGTTTCGTTTTCATAGAGGCCAAATTTGCGTACCACAATTCCTGCCGCCAGAGCACCCATTTCTCGCGGAGCGACCTCGCGGCCGAGTGGGGATCCGAGCGCTACGGTAATAATTTGCAGCAAGGCGTGAAGGGTCGTTGTGCCTGTGGGCATGGGCGTGGAGGGGGAGGCGACCGCGGCGGTAATCGAAACGCGTTTTTTACCGTAACGCGCCAGCAGCCACCAGCCAAAACCGGCAACCATCCCGCCGCCAATAACGGCCGCCAGCCGCCGCAGATGCTGCGAGCCTGTGACGCCCTCAAGGAAGGTTTCGTTGCTGATGAGCCGATCCAGGCTGTAGCCGAAGGCCAGATGCTGAATAGCATGCAGGATCAGCGCCAGTAACATCCCCGCGATACCGGCCAGCACGCCCGTCAGCAGCACGGCAGCCAGGCGAGCCAGATAGTTTTTGCCGCCAGCCTGTTCAGTTTGCTGAGTCATTATCGGATTCCTTAACGCGGGGAAAGCTGGATGATAAGGGATAAGAATTAAACATTTAGTATAAATGTAGCATTCATCCAGCCGGCGTCATTCAGAGCTTATTTCGCTGCCTGCCGCTCGCCTGTGCACAAGGCAATCAACATGCCGACCAGCGCAGCGCCGCACAAAACGCGGAACACCGCCGCCCAGTCGGTCATCGTCGGGCCGGTGCCAAGAATAACGGAGATAGCGGCCAGCATCATCGCGCCCGCCATATACTGGCTGGTTGCCATCAGCGCGCTGGCGCGTCCCTGCTGCTGGAGCGGAACCGCCGTCAGCCCTACGGCAAACATCGCCGGGAAAATTAAACCGTGGCCCAGGCCGCTCAGGGCAATCCCCACAATAAAGATTACGGAAAGCAGATCGTCCAGCGAGATAGACAGCAACCACAATCCCAGAGCAGAGCAGGCAAAGCCAATACCCAGCACAAGCGCGTTGGAATAACTGGCACTAAGGCGGGTATACAGCGCGTTGCCCGCGACAATCAGCAGCGCCAGAGGTGTGAACATCAACCCGGTGGTGACGGGATCCAGGTGAAGCGTTTGCTGCCAAAGTAGCGTCATGGCGTAAAACTGGCTGCCGACGCTTGCCATATAACAGGCGCTGCTGAGCCAGCCGCTTTGCAGGCCCGGTAATGCCCTTAGCGAGCGGGCAAGCAGCGGCCGGGGAGCATAACGCTCATGCAGAACAAAAAGCAGCAGCATGGCAACGGCAAGGCGATTGGCTGAGTAGTCAACTGCGCCGGTTTCGGCATAACGCGTCATCGCCCAAACCAGCGCCCCCGCAGCCGCGCAGCCCACCAGAGCGCCGATCCCGGTGCGGTGCGTTTCTCCGTTCTGGCTCTGCGGCAAATAGTCCCGGCGCACCAGCCACAGCGCAATTAAGCCCGGCGGAACGTTAATAAAGAAGATAGTTCTCCAGTCCAGCGCGGCCAGTATGCCGCCCAGCATCACGCCTGCCACCAGGCCCAGCGCGCCAACCGAACTCCAGATAGCCAGCGCGCGGCGATGAGCCTCGCCGTGGAAACGCTGCGCCATCAGCGCCAGGACCGCCGGTTGCAATATTGCGGCGGCGATCCCTTGTCCGCAGCGGGCAATCAGCAGCATCCCGCCGCTTTGTGCCAGGCCACCCAGGACGGATGAAAGCAAAAAAAGCGCCATGCCAATGCTGAAAATACGGCGCGCCCCGAGCCTGTCGCACAGGCTTCCGCCCAATAACAGCAGTGCAGCAAACGTCAAACCATAGAGGGAGACGACCCACTGCATCTCGCTGAGCGAAAGATTCAATTCGTGGGCGAGAGTAGGCAGCGCCACGTACACAATCGCGTAGTCCAGCGCGATCAGCGCCTGAGCAATGCCGGGAGCCAGCAAAGCGATATAGCGCGTGGAGGCGGGCGCTGTCATCGCATTGATTTGAGTCATCGGAGGTTCCTGTTAATCTGTATAGGATGAATAATCCTCATTGGATTATTGCCGTCAGCAACAGGCTACGCCCGGTTTGGTAGGGCAATCAAAATCATATTTTTCAGCAAAAGATGAGTTAAATTCATTCATGAAATTACGCCGATTGCCGCCGCTCTCCTCTATTCGGGCTTTTGACGCCGTTGCCCGCCACGCCAGCTTTAAAGCCGCGGCCGGGGAAATTGGCGTAACGCCAACCGCCATCAGCCACCAAATTCGCGCGCTGGAAGAATCGCTTAATCAGCGGTTGTTTGTCCGTTCCGCGCGCGGCGTGGCTTTAACCGGTGCCGGGGAGATCTTGTTTCGCGCTTCCGGGCATATATTCACTACGCTGCGCGAGGCGGTGGAGGCTATCGATCACACGGCTCTGCCGGGGGCGCTGACGCTCAGCACCACCTCTAATTTTCTCACCAACTGGCTGGTGCCGCGCCTGCCTTCTCTGCATCGCGAGCACCCTGAGCTGGAGCTGCGTTTCCACAGCAGTGTTGAGCTGGCCGACCTGCGCGGGACGATGGCAGACTGCGCGATCCGCTACAGCATGCAGGCGGACAGCGTGCTTGAAAGTACGCTGTTGCATCAGGATAAATTTGTGCTGGTAGCCAGCCCTCAGCTTAAGCTCCACAGCCCGAAGGATTTGGCCGGGCTAACGCTGTTTCATATTGAGAATCGCCATGTACCCAGCCCCGAACCAAGCTGGCAGCACTGGAAGGAGGTCTTCGGCCCGGCGGATTTAGCCGTGCAGTCGGGGATCCGTTTTGATGATGAAACGCACGCCATCCAGGCCGCCATTGCCGGGCAGGGCGTATTGCTTGCCAGCGAGTTGTTGATTCGCCGGGCGCTGGAGCAGGGGTTGCTGCATATCGCCCTGCCGGGCGCGCTGCCCGGTGCGAATTATTACTTTGTGACCAGCCCTGAAAAAGCGGGCAGGCGGGATGTGCAGGAGTTCAAAGCATGGCTACAGCAGGCGTTTGAAACCGCCAGTTAAAGATACTCCACCCGACGTATAACGCCTCTCCGGGATATCACTGTGCCTGCGGTTTTTTCATCAACGGAACCAGCAGCGCGGCAATTAAAAAACCTATCATTATCAGATAAAAAGCATCCGAGAATGCCTGGGTTCGTGCCTCGCGTAGCGCCAGCGATGAGAGATTCTTCAGCGCCCCCGTGGCGGCGGCATCCGGCGATATCCCCTGGGTGACCAGGTTTGCCGTACCACGCTGAACAAAATCACTCATCGCCAGGTTGGCGTTATTTAAATGATCCGCCAGGCGGCTGTAATGCAGGTTTGTTCTGTCGTTAAGTACCGTTCCGCACAGGGCGATGCCGATAGCGCCGCCCAGGTTACGCATTAAATTAAACAGGCCGGATGCCAGCTTCAGGCGGGCCGGAGGCAGACTACCGAGCGTTAAGGTTACGGTTGGCGCGACGGCAAACTGCTGGGCCAGGCCGCGAAAAGCCTGCGGCAGCAGCAACTGATCGGCCCCCCAGTCATGGGTGATCGGCACGAAGCTGTACATTGAGAAAGCAAAGCCGACCAGCCCGGCCATCAGCAGCCAGCGGAGATCGACCCGGTTAGCCAGCCACGAGTAGAAGGGGATAGACATCACCTGGAACAAACCGGTGGAGAAGACCGCCAGGCCAATCTCAAGGGCGCTAAAACCGCGCACCGTGCCGAGATACAGAGGGGTTAAGTAAATGGTGGCAAAAATGCCGACTCCGGCCATAAACGAGAAGTAACAGCCGAGGCTGAAAGTTCTGTCCTGCAGGGCGCGCAGATCCATAACCGGCTGCGGGTGGCGCAGGGTGCGAACAATAAAGACGATGCCGCACAGCAGCGCTATCCAGCCGGTGGTGGTCAGCGTTGTATCGTCAAACCAGCCCCAGCGCGGGCCTTCTTCAAGGGTATATTCCAGGCAGCCCAGCGAGGCGGCGAGCAGCAGAATACTGAAATAATCCGCCCCCCGCAGAAGGGAGGGATTTGGCGAGTCCACCTTGACCAGTAGCGGCACGGCGATGGCGATATAAATGCCGGGCACGACGTTAATAAAGAACAACCAGTGCCAGTTAAAATTTTCAGTGATCCAGCCGCCGACCGTCGGCCCCAGCGTTGGAGCCAGCGAAGCAAGGCCGCCAATGGTTGCGGCTGCGATCACCCGCTGCTTTCCCTGGAAAAAAGCGAAGGCGGTGGTAAAAACTAGCGGGATCATTGAGCCGCCAGCCAGCCCTTGTAATGCGCGGAAGGCGATCATGCTTTGGATATTCCACGCCCAGCCGCACAGCAGGCTCATCAGGGTAAAGCCCGCGGCCGAAGCGGCAAACAGCCAGCGAGTCGACATCACCCGCGCCAGCCAGCCTGAAAGTGGAATAATAATGATCTCGGCGATCAGGTAGCTGGTTTGCACCCAGACGGTTTCATCGTCGCCTGCTGACAGGCCGCCTCCGATGTCACGTAGCGAAGCGGAGACAATCTGGATGTCGATAAGCGCAATAAACATCCCCACGCACATACTGGCGAAGGCGAAGATCTTTTTCCCCATCGGCATAGATATGCCCTGAGGCAGCGGAACGGCCTTGGTGCTACTCATCGGGTGCTCTTTTGATCGACGGTGACAATGACCGACAGCCCCGGGCGCAGCACGTCAAGTTTCGCCCCATCGCCTTCCAGAGCGATGCGAACCGGCACGCGCTGAACGATTTTGGTGAAGTTGCCGGTGGCGTTTTCAGCCGGAAGAATGCTGAAGCGCGAGCCGGTAGCCGGTGCAAGGCTTGCAATATGGCCTTTAAAAGTGTGGTCTGGCAGCACGTCCGCAACCACGGTTACCGGCTGCCCGGCGCGCATGTGCGCCAGCTGGTTTTCCTTAAAGTTAGCGTCAATCCACAGCCCCCCGGAGGGGACCAGCGAAAGTAATTGCGTGCCGCTGCTGACAAACGATCCTGACCAGGCGCGGCGATTTCCGATTACGCCATCAAACGGGGCGCGGATCTCGGTGTAGCTGAGATTAAGTTTTGCCAGCGCCAGATTAGCCTGTGCCTGCTCCAGCGCGGCCTGGGTTTGTTTTTCGCGAGCGTCGAGCACCGCCAGCTGGCGTTCGGCTACAGTTTTATCCGCCAGGGCTTTGCTTTGTTCGGCTCTGGCGCGGCGGTAATCGGCGGAGGCATTGTCGCGTGTCTGGGCTGAAATAGCGCTCGTCGCCTCCAGCGCGCCGTAGCGGCGGTTATCATTTGCCGATTTCTCCGTTGCCGCTGTTGCTGCTGCAAGCGAAGCAGAAGAACCCATAATTGTGGCCTGCTGTAGCTGCCTTGTTGCCGCGATATCCGCCAGCGCTGCCTGTTGGGCCGCAACCTCGCCGCGGGCTTTTGCCAGCGCGGCCTGATAATCACGATCGTCAATACGAATCAGCAGGTCGCCTTTTTTCACCGCCATATTGTCCTGCACGGCTAGCTGCTGAATGTACCCAGAAACCTTGGTGGATATGGCGCTGATATCGCCGCCAACGTAGGCATCGTCGGTAGACTGCATATAGCGCCCGGCGTGCCACCAGTGGGCACCATAACCTGCCGCCGCCAGAATCGCCGCCCCGAGTACGGCCAGCGTGAGCATTTTTTTCTTACTGGCCGGATTCATTGTTGGCGTCTCTGTAAGGTTCAGGTTGGAATTTTTGCCCGACTTCGCCCGCGCGCTTGCGCAGCAGGTATTCGTGGCGGTATTTCATCATCGGCGAAGCGGCAGGGCCGGGAACCATGGTGTACTTGCCCGGAACGATAGCCTCCCCGGTTTGCTTATCGACCATTACCGGCTCTACCGGACGCTGGGTTTCATTTTCTACCAGTTGCATCTGGCGGCCTTCCGGTGAGAAGTGGCGGCTACCCCATTCGGCCAGCGCCAGCAGGACTATGTGGAAGTCGCGGCCGCTTTGAGTCAGGTGGTATTCATAGCGAGGCGGCGTGCTGCTGTAGCAGACTTTTTCCAGCAGCCCGTCGTCTACTAACTCCTTCAGGCGGCGCGACAGAATGTTTGGCGCGACGTTGCTGCTCTTCTGGAACTCATCGAAGCGGGTAAATCCGGCGAAGGCATCACGCAGGATCATGATGCTCCAGCTATCACCGATGCGGCCGAGGCTGCGGGCGATGGGGCAGGGAGCGTTGCACAGCGGTTCATTTTTCATGGTCTGGCCTGAGGGCGAATGTCATTTGCGCTCAAATTGACATGGTAACTATCAAAATGCAAGTCACTAATCAGTCGGCTTGTGTACGTGCTCTTGCGCTGGTGGAGAGGCTTTGGATATATTGATAAAGGCGGCGTTCTTAATCCAAAAGTGCGGATTAAAAATCCTTTAAGTTGACTTACGGAAGCATATAACTTCAATCTTTTTTGGGCGATGGCTTTTCTATCAATCCAGGTAATAAATAATATACCCCCCCGTGCAAGTCACAGGACTACTTATGCTTAAGAATGCCAGCGTTCGCAGCGTTATTTTCTTCTTTTTAGCGATATCGTTTTTAGTTATCGATTTATTGGCGTTCAGTTTATCTGCGAATCTTTATGTTCTGATAATGTTAAATATTGCCTGGGCAATATTGTTGACCTCTCTCTGGACGTATATGACGATATATCTTGTACGGCCGATTAATAACGTTAAAAGAAGCATAGATGAGATAAACTCCGGAAACTTGTCGGTGCATATTCCTGAGTTTGGTAATAATTGCGCCGGGCGCTTAATTCCCGGCATAAATACGCTTTCGGCCGAAATTACTACCCTGGTAATGGATATTCGTAAATCTTCCCAGTCTGCCAATACGTTATCTGAAAATCTGGCGCACCAAAGCGCGACGCTGTCGGTGAAAACCGAGCAGCAGTCGGCGATGCTTATCCAGACCGCTGCCAGCATGGAGCAGATTTCGGCGGGTACCAAAAATAATGCTGAAAGCACCCGCCAGCTCAGCGGTATCACCAGCGGAGCGCACCGTTCGGCTAACCACGGCAGCGACCTGATGCAGAAGCTGACCAGCAATATGACCTCGATTACCGACTGTGCCAATAAGATGACGGAAATCATTACCATCATCGACAGCATTGCCTTCCAGACCAATATTCTGGCGCTGAATGCCGCAGTTGAAGCGGCGCGTGCCGGCGAGCATGGAAAAGGTTTTGCGGTGGTAGCGGGCGAAGTAAGAAACCTGGCGCATAAAAGCTCTGAGTCCGCCAAGAATATTAAATCACTGATTGATATTACTAATCAAAACGTATTACAGGGCGCAAGTCTGGTGTCCGAAGCGGAAAAAAATATGAAGGATATTGTTTCCGGGTCGGAAAATATTGATGCGCTAATGGGGCATATATTTATCTCAACAAACGAGCAGGAAAAAGGGATTCAGCAAATTACCAGCGCGCTGTCCGAACTGGAAAAAGCCACCCAGACAAATGTTGCGGTGGTTGAAGAACTGGCCGGTTCTTCCGAAGTGCTGAATAAACAGGTATTTGAGCTGGAAAAAAGAACCAGCACATTACGCCTCGGCGATAATGATGAAGCTAAAGTTGTACAATCGGCGCGGCCCGTGCCGCGCAGGGTGCCAAAAAGAGAAGAAGAGGGGCACTGGCAAACATTCTAAAATGCCGTGTCGGATACAATAAAGCCCTGAGTCTCAACGCTTCGGGCTTTATTGTTTTATCTGCTGCTTGAGTGTGGCCAGATCGCGCGACAAACGCTTCCTGGCGCAATATGCTGCTTTATCGAACGCTCCCCCCTGGTTTTTCCCTTGCCCATCAGAAAAAATTCTGTCTGTATCGGACTGATAAAACTCATTTTAAATCGCCCCTCCGACTGCCGGGCGAATAAATTTCACCGTCATGTATTGCAAATAAAATCGTCAATCTTATAATTGAGTGAGTGGTCAGTCATTTATTGGTTGGCCGTAATACACCGCACATAAGCCTTACCGGCAGCGTGCAGCGCCTGATAACTAAGGGGAAAAAGATGACGTCTAAAACTGAAAAGTGGTTTATCACCGGTGCTTCCGGCGGCCTTGGCCTGGCGCTGACCCGTCGCGTACTGGAAGCCGGGCACACCGTAGTTGCCGCCGTACGTAATCCGGCAGCTCTGGCAGAGCTGAGCCAGCAATTTTCCTCGCAGCTTGTTGTTGAGAAGCTGGACGTAACGGATTTTGCCAGCTTGCCGGAAATCGCTAAAAAGCACGCCGACAGCGACATTATTGTGAACAACGCGGGCGGCGCGATTATTGGCGCAATGGAAGAGTTTAGCGAGCAGGAAATCGAGCATCAATTTGCTTTAAACCTGCTCTCCCCGGTACACATTACGCGTGCTTTCCTTCCGGCTCTGCGGGCTAAGAAACAGGGACGCCTGATTTACGTTTCCAGCATGGGCGGGCGCGTTGCTTTCCCCGGCGGTGCGTTTTATCACGCGGCTAAATATGGTCTTGAAGGTTTTGCTGAGACAGTGGCCCAGGAAGTTGCTGAATTCAATATCAAGGTGCAAATCATCGAACCTGGCTCGATTAAAACCAACTTCCAGGCCAACGTGCGCTGGACCGAAGAAACCGCGGCCTACAAAGACGGCACCGTGGGGCAACTACGCCGCTGGATTGCCGAGCACGGTGAGGAAAGTAACTCAGGTGACCCGGTTAAAATGGCGAACGCCATCTATACCCTGAGCCAGCAGCCGGAACCGGAATTGCGTACCGTTCTGGGCGCGGACGCCTTCCAGATCCTTAAAGGCAGCTACCAAAAAAGCCTGCAATCTCTGGAGTCGCAGCAGGAGATTTCCGTCTCCGTCGCTATTGAAGGCAAAACCGGGTTTATTCCCGAGTAACACCGTTCCTCCCGCAAACGGCGGGAGGAAAGCAAAGCTAAAATCCAGGCGGCTAAATCTATTACACTGTGCTCACTGAATTTACCGGCCCCGGAGGCGTAATAATGGCAAGACCACTAAGCCCGCAAAAACATGCGGCACTTCTTGAAGCGGCGGTGCAGACGGTTGCCGAAAGTGGTTTATCGGCCACTACGGCCAGCATTGCTAAACGTGCCGGTGTGGCGGTAGGAACGCTGTTTACCTACTTTCCGACCAAAGAGCAGCTGCTTAATGAAGTGTATTTGATGCTGAAGCAGGATATGTCCGACCTGCTGGTCGCCGGTTACCCGAAGGATGCCGAATTTCGCACTCAGATATTGCATATCTGGCGGGGCTACACCGAATGGTCGCTGAGAAATCCTGAAGGGAAGCGGGTATTAAGGTTGTTGACGGTGTCAGAGCTGCTAACGCCGGAAACCATCGCCAGCACGCCGGAGGCGCTAAACCAGGCGGATAAAATGTTTGATAACGCCATTAAGCAGTCGCTGTTCGTCACCGACAGCAAAGCGTTTATCTACGCCGTTATCCAGAATATTTCCGATGCTACCAGCGAGCAAATTGCAAAACACCCAGCGGATAAAGAAGCGCTGCTGGAACTGGGCTTTGGAATGATGTGGCGTGCTATTTCTGCCTGACTCTACTTTTTAACAGGTACTGCTGATGAAAATTGTGATTGTTGGTTCTGGCGGCATGGTCGGGCAGGGCGTGCTGCGGGCAAGCCTGGCGGCGAAAGACGTTAGCGAGATTATTTTGCTGGTCAGGAACGAGCCTGAAGGCGTTGCTGACCCGCGTGTGCGCCATATCGTAAATAAAGATCTGCTGACCTTTGATGCATCAGACCCTCTGTTCAGCGACGTTGACGGCTGCTTCTTCTGCGCCGGGATCAGCTCATCCGGCGTCAGCGAAGAGGTTTATCGCCGGGTCACTTACGATATGACGCTGCGCGTTGCGGAACAGCTCAAGGCCAGCAGCCCGCAGATGAAGTTTATTTATGTATCCGGCGCGGGGGCTGACGCCAGCGGCAAGAGTTCACAGATGTGGGCTCGGGTGCGCGGCGAAGTGGAAAACAAGCTACAGGCGTTGTTTACCGGCAATGTCGCCATTTTCCGCCCGGCGTTCATTCTGCCGACGCCGGATGTCCAGTCCCGCACTCCGGCTTATCGGCTGTTATACATCGTCATCGCACCGATAATGCGGCTTATCAGCGCGGTTACCGGCAAGCGCTTTTTATCCATTATCGACATCGGCAACGCGATGCTGAACATTACGCGCTACGGGACCGATAAAGTCATTATGAGCAAGCCGGACATCGTGACCTGCGCCGACAAACACAGCGCGACCTGACTACAGGCGCTGCGGCTGCTCCGCCTGCCTGCTTCTGGTGCCGAGCAGCACCAGCGGCACCGCGACGGCGTACACCGCAATCACTGATAACCAGATAGCGCCGGGCCACTGCTTTTGCACCACAAAGTAGAAGCTGGAAAAGCCCAGCGGAGCAATTATCGACGCCAGGCTAACCGACGACGCGAGAATGCCCTGTAATTGCCCCTGGCTGCCGGAATCTACCTTGCGGGTAGCTAAAGCCTGTAGCGCCGGGGTGCCTACTCCGCCGAGGGCAAACAGCGGCATAATCACAAACACCAGCCAGCCTTGCTGAGTAAAAGCC
Organism: Cedecea davisae DSM 4568; assembly: GCF_000412335.2. Lineage (GTDB taxonomy): Bacteria > Pseudomonadota > Gammaproteobacteria > Enterobacterales > Enterobacteriaceae > Cedecea > Cedecea davisae. The sequence continues at coordinate 3,820,992 of NZ_KE161030.1, read as the reverse complement.
AGCATCGCCAGCGCCGCGCAGGAGCTGGCAATCCCGAACAGCACCGCACCCCGCTCGCCCAGCACCCGGGTTACCGGGCCGGGAAGTAGCGCCTGGGTCAGCGTCTGGCAAATGCCGTAAGCCCCCAGCGAAAGCCCAATCCACAGGCCGTTCCAGCCGAAAGTATCAAATCCCCACAGCGCCCAGCAGGTGCCGTAGACCTCGCCGGTGGCGCTTAAAATGAAAAATACCAGCGCAATCGGGATAAGCCCCTTCATGGCGAAAATTTTACGCAGCGGCAGCAGCGGGTTGAGCGTGGCCAGCCTGAAAGGCTGGCGTTCCGGCTGGCGTGATTCCGGCAGCATAAATAGCGCCATCAGCAGATTGCAGCCGTTGAGGACGGCGGCGGCGATAAACGGCAGGCGTACCCAGTAATCACCAAGCAACCCACCCAACACCGGGCCGATAATAAAGCCCGCGCCAAACATAGCGTTAAACAACCCGAAACGGCGAGCGCGTTTATCCTCCGGGCTAACATCGGTGATATACGCCATCGCGACCGAAACGTTGGCGCTGGTTAACCCGGCTATGGCGCGGCCGAGCAGCAGCATCCACAGCTGAGGGGCAAAGGCCATAATCAGATAGTTAATGGCCGCACCTGCCAGCGAAATCAGCAGCACCGGGCGGCGACCATAATTGTCGCTTAATGCACCCAGCAAAGGGGCAAAGACAAACTGCATCAGCGCATAAAGCGCGGTCATGATGCCTATCCAGTGGGCAATGTCCTGACTCTGCGTGACCTGTTCCAGCAGCCTGGGAAGGATAGGAAACACCAGACCGATACCAACGGCATCAAGGCAGATGGCGGAGAAAATAACCACAAGGGCTTTGTTCATGGTTTACCTGTACTAAGTACCAATATATACTCAGTACATAATTATCCATCAGCAAGGATTCTGTCAATGTCATCCGATCGTCGAACGCTTAATCGCCTGGCCACCCGGCAAAGAATCTCTAACGTTGCCACCCGGCTGTTTCTGGAAAAGGGTTTTGAGCAGGTGACGATTGATGAAATTGCCGCTGAGGCTGGCGTGGGGCGTATGACGGTGTTTAACCATTTCCCGCGTAAAGAAGACATGTTCTTTGACCGTGAAGAAGAGGGGCTGGAGATGCTGCGTAGCGCGCTTAGCCTGCGGGATACGGGTATTGGCCCGGTTGAAGCATTGCGCCGTTTTGCCCATCAACTGGTGGAGCAGGGCAGCCCGCTGGTTGCTTTCTCGGTGGCGGGCCAGGGGTTTGTTTCCACCATCGAAAATAGCGAAGCGCTGAAGGCGCGTGCCAGAGCAATCCGCGATGAATTCACTCAGGCGCTTGCGTGCGAGCTGGCTGGAGGCGATTTCCGGAACCCTGAGATCCAACTTGCAGCCTCTCTGCTGCTGGCTACGTGGAGCGCAGCGCTTATTCAGGCCCATCGGCACTTCAGTCAAACCCAGGATAATGCCGCTGCGGCGAACGTGTTTTTAAACCTGATTGATAGAGGCTCTGCGGGCGTGCTGGCGGCAATGAGCGGCACTGCGTATGGCTAAGTTGTTGGCAGTGGCTTTGTATCACAGCATGCCCGGCGTTTGCCCGGTCAGGCTGCGGTAGAAGTAGATAAAGGCGCTGTCGCTTGAGAAGCCCAGCGCTCCGGCTACGGCGGATATCCGTTCCCCGCTTGCCAACATTTCAACCGCTTTCATCAGCCGCCACTGCTGACGCCATTGTTGATAAGACAGGCCGGTTTCGCGGCGAAAAATACGGCCGATGGTTCGCTCGCTTGCGCCAGTCACGGCGGCAAGTTCGTGCAACTGCGGTGGCAGCTCATCGCCGCTGAGATGGCGCAGCCGTTTATCCTGCACGAAGCGAAGGGTCATCGGCTCTTCTCGGGCGGCCTCGAGCTCGGCGACACAAAGTGCTGCCATGTGCTGAGCGGCTCCCTGCTCCCAGTTTGTTTCCCACGGGCTGGCTGACATTCTCTCCAGCAGTTCGTGAAGCAGCGGCGTAGCGTTGAGCACGATTGCTGCGGCGGGAAGCGTGGGGTAGCGCTCCGGGTCAAACCAGATGGAGCGGTAAGCCACGCTATTTTTCATTTCAGCGCGGTGGCTCACGCCGCCGGGAAGCCAGGCAACTTTACCGGGCGGCAGCAAAGACAGCACCTGGCCTTCATGTATCGTCAGCTTTACGCAGCCTTCACGGGTGAACAGCAACTGGCCCATACGGTGCCGGTGCAGGCCGGAGTCATGGTTACCCAGCTCGGCTTGTACGCCAATGACGCTTTGATTCAGCTCGTCAGGGTTAAATTCGGCGTCGGCGTTCAGCCAGCTCATAATGTCCGATTTCCGCTATAAAATGTCCGGATGTTTATAATGTTCCATTTCGGGTTTGCCTACAATAGCGCCTCTTTTTCAGGAGGACTGAGGGTGAAAACACATCCCGGAATGGCGCTGTTGACCGCGCTGCTGATGTTTCCACAAATTGTGGAAACCCTTTATAGCCCGGCTTTAACCGATATCGCCCGGCACTTTTCCGTAACCGCTCAGGACGCAGCCTGGACGCTCTCGCTCTATTTTGTTGGCTTTGCCGCAGGCGTGCTGTTCTGGGGGCGAGTCAGTGATTTACTCGGACGTAAACCGGCGCTGCTACTGGGGCTGCTTTGCTACGCGGCTGGTGCGGTGGCCGCATTATTGACCTCGCATTTTTCACTGCTACTTGCGGCCCGAATGCTGGCCGCTTTTGGGGCGGCAACCGGCTCCGTGGTGACCCAAACCGTGCTGCGCGACCGCTACAGCGGCCCGGATCTGGCGCGGATCTTCTCGTTTATGGGCATCGCGCTGGCGGTAAGCCCGGCACTTGGCCTGTGGTTTGGCGGGCTGATTGTCTCTTTTGGCGGATATCAGGCCGTTTTTTACTCGCTCGCCGGGCTGGCCGCTGCTTTGCTGCTCTGGTGCGCATGGCGGCTGGACGAAACCCGGCCTGAACAGCATCAATGTCCGGCTTTGGGGCAGGTTTCAGGCCGCATGCTGCGGGATACCAAAATCTGGAGGGCAACCGGGCTGGTGGCGTTCTTTAATATTGGGCTGTTCAGCTACTACAGCCAGGCGCCGTTTTTGTTCCAGCAGTTTGGCCTGAAGCCGGCTACATTCGGGCTGACGGGGGTAGTGCTGGCGTTGGGTTCTCTTGCTGGAGCGCGGCTAAATCATCGGCTGATAAAGCGTGGGGTCGCGGCCAGAATGCTGCTGCTGACGGCCAGTATCTGCGGTCTTGCGGGAAGTGCGGGCGTTTATTTCATGGAGCACAGTATCTGGTTTCTTGCGCCGATGTTTATGGTGATGGTGGCGTTTTCAATGGCTATTCCGGTGGTGCTCGGCACCGCGCTGAGCGAGTACGGAGACTGCCGTGGAACCGCCGGGGCGCTGTTTGGCTTCGCCTATTATTTGCTGATTGGCATTGGGTTGCTGGTTTCGGGCTGCTATCAACAACTGGGCGTCACGCTGGTGCTCAGCGCTGGGGGGATCTGCCTTATCGGGCGTGGCTATCTGCGGAAATAACAAACCCTCTCCGTACTGGATCGAATGATTATCCTCAATGAAATGCGCGACGGGCTGCTGGTGCCGCTGGCTGAACTGGAACTGCAAAGCGGCAACGGCTACTGGCTGGAGATCCCGCAGGGCGAAAGAGACTTGCCGAGGGTGGGTTATTTTCGTGACTGGCTACAGGCCGAGATTGAGCGCTTCTGGGGTGAGGAGAATCTGGTTTCGCGGCAAAGTGATGTTTTGTCTTTTGAGGATAAAATAATTGCTGTTCAACCCTGAGAACATCATTCTCTGGATTATAGCCACTTAATGATTGGTATTTGCTATCTGTTTTTTTGGTGTCTTTTGGTAATTATAGTGGTGATGACTCCAATAATTTCCCACTATTGACCGCCCCTCTTTGTTTCTCCAGTAATGATGAAAAAACGTGTTTCTAAAAAAATAAACTACAACATTGAGTGGTTGTTTTTAGGAATATTCTTGGGATAATGCCTGGATTATCAGGAATTATCTTAATTTTGCGCGAGGAAATGAGTGCGCAATGTTGAATTTCTGTAATGAAATCGTTTTGTTTAATCGCGCTCATTCATTTGTTTCATGCCCGTGTCTATACCCTGGCAACCATCACGAGTTAGCTAATATGTCCGCAATAGAAATAAAATCTGCACAAAGAGACGATATTCATGCCTTTCCTGTGGTTCCTGAGCTCCACCGGGAAATCGATTTAATCGACTTGATGAGTACCCTTTATTCGGCAAAAAAAACCATTATTGTCGCGACGCTTGCCGCTGCATTCGCAGGGCTGGTGATTAGCTTTATTCTGCCTCAGAAGTGGACCAGTCAGGCTATTGTTACCCCGCCAGAGGCCGCTCAGTTGATTGAACTTCGCCGCGCAATGGTTGAACTAACGGCTCTGGATGCGGCTCCTAAAATAGATGCAGAGCACGTTTACCAAAATTTCCTGAAGGATTTTGATTCTCAGGCGCTTCGGGAAGAGTATCTGGCAAAGTCAGATTATGTAAAGCAACTCATCGGTGCTACTGATAGTGTCGATCAGGTCAAATTACGCAGAGCCATTCAGCTGATCTCGGGTAAATTTATGGCGGTGAATAAGGCTGATACCAAAGGTAGCGATTCGACGCCTTATACAGCATGGATGTTAAGCTTTACCGGCCCAAATCCTGAAGAGGCTCAGGATGTCCTGAACGGTTATATTCAGTTCATTGGGCAGCGAGCGACTCAGGATGTATTACAAAATTTACGCTATGCCGTTGAGTTAAAATTCGCCGTTGAGAAAGACAAACTGCAGCTAGATCGAATCAATCTTGAAAATCAGCATAAGGTGAATATTCAACGTCTGGGCTACTCGCTGGATGTTGCGAATGCCGCCGGTATTAAAAAGCCGGTGTACAGCAATGGGCAGGCAGTAAAAGACGATCCTGATTATTCCGTTGCGCTGGGTGCAGATGGCCTGGCAGAAAAGTTGAAAATTGAATCCTCCCTAAAAGATGTCGCAGAGTTAAATGCCAGCGTACAGAACCGCCAGTACTATCTTTCTAAGCTACAACAGGTAAAAGTAAACGACGTCGACTTCCAGCCCTTCCGCTATCAGATGAACCCGTCTCTGCCGATGAAAAAAGACGGTCTGGGGAAATCTCTCATTGTGACTCTGGCAGCATTGATGGGTCTTATTGGCGCCTGCGGTGCGGTACTGTTGAAAAATGCCGTTTCTGGCAGAAAGAAAAATATCGAAATTGTTTAAGCCGCCTGAGTGAAGAAGCCTCCATCCGGAGGCTTTTTTATTGCCCGGAACCGGGGTATAACCGGAGGTTAAACGAAAAAAGGGGCGACGATGAAAACCATTGGATTACTGGGCGGAATGAGCTGGGAATCGACGATCCCTTATTACCGCTTAATTAATGAAGGGATCAAACAGCGGCTCGGCGGCCTGCATTCGGCCAAAATCGTGCTGCACAGCGTGGATTTTCATGAAATAGAGGCCTGCCAGTCCGCAGGCGAGTGGGATAAAGCCGGCGATATGTTGGCGGATGCCGCGCTGGGACTGCAAAAAGCGGGAGCCGAGGGCATCGTTCTTTGTACCAACACGATGCATAAAGTGGCTCATCAGATTGAAGCCCGCTGCTCGCTGCCTTTCCTGCATATAGCCGATGCGACCGGGCGTGCGATTGCCGCTCAGGGCGCGAGCCGGGTTGCGCTGCTGGGTACGCGCTACACCATGGAGCAGGATTTTTATCGCGGTCGCCTGGAAGAGCAGTTCGCCATTCGTTCGATTATCCCGAATGAGGCTCAGCGCCAGCGCATCAACCAGATTATCTTTGACGAACTGTGTCTCGGCGTTATCAACCCGGAGTCAAAAAGCTACTACCAGCAGGTGATTGGCGAGCTTCAGGCGCAGGGGGCAGAGGGCGTTATTTTTGGCTGCACCGAGATTGGGCTGCTGCTGGGCCAGCAGGACTGCCCGCTGCCGGTGTTTGATACCGCCGCCATTCACGCTGCCGATGCAGTTCGCTTTATGTGCGCCTAAGTTTGATGGCTTTATTTTATCTATCAATGTATTAAGCAAGGCAACGACTTTACCCTCACGCCACGCCGGGTCATGCCCGGCGACTTCTGTGTTATAAATTTGTTATGCAGCGCACACTATTTTAAAAAGCTGCACCTCTGAAATCCTCATTTTCAGGCGGCCGCCGGGCGCGGCCAGCCGTCCATCATTTTGCTACCGGGAGTAATACAATGCCTGTTTCCTTGCTGGCGCTGGCGATGAGTGCGTTCGCCATCGGCACGACGGAGTTCGTGATTATGGGGCTGTTGCCCGAAGTGGCGGGAGATCTTCATATATCGATTCCTTCTGCCGGATGGTTAATCAGCGGCTACGCTCTGGGCGTCGCCATCGGGGCGCCGATTATGGCGCTGCTTACCGCTCGCCTGCCGCGCAAGATGTCGCTGGTTTTGCTGATGGTGATTTTTATCATCGGGAATTTGCTGTGCGCTATCGCGCTTAATTATCAGTTCCTGATGCTGGCGCGGGTCATTACCGCTTTGTGTCACGGCGCCTTCTTCGGTATTGGTGCCGTTGTGGCGGCAAGCCTGGTTCCCGCCGGGCGCAAGGCTTCTGCGGTTGCACTGATGTTCACCGGCCTGACGCTGGCAAACGTGCTGGGCGTGCCGATTGGCACATGGTTCGGCCAGCTTTACGGTTGGCGAGCCACTTTCTGGGGCGTGGCGGTTATCGGCGTGATTGCGTTTATCGCGCTTATCGTCAGCCTGCCGTCGCAGAAAGACGAAGCTCCGGCCGATTTGAAAAGTGAAATCAAAGCGCTGGGCAACGGCAAGCTGTGGCTCTCTCTGTCCATGACGGTATTTTTTGCCGCCGCGATGTTCGCCCTGTTTAGCTACGTTGCGCCTCTGCTGCTGCAAATCACCGGCATTACGCCTGAGGGCGTTAGCTGGACGCTGTTCCTGATTGGCGCTGGCCTGACGGTGGGCAACATTCTTGGCGGAAGGCTGGCGGACTGGCGCGTGTCGGTTAGCCTTATCCTGAGCTTTAGCCTGATTGCCGTGTTCTCTCTGCTGTTCCGCTGGACCAGCCACGGTGCCTGGCTGGCTGAGATTACGCTGTTCCTGTGGGCGATGGCGGCTTTCTCTCTGGTTCCCGCGCTGCAAATTAACGTTGTGCTGCACGGGAAAGAGGCGCCAAACCTTGTCTCGACGCTAAATATCGCGGCCTTTAACGTCGGTAATGCGCTGGGGGCATGGGTTGGCGGCACGGTAATTGAGCGTGGTTACGGCCTGACGGCGGTGCCGGTTGCCGCGGCTGCGCTGGCGGTTATCGGGCTGGTTATCTGCCTGATTAATTTTAGCGGCGGCACCGGGCATCCGCAGCCGGTTACCGAATAGTCTATTACGTGTTTAGCAGGGCGTTCAGCGGGTCACTGTACAGATGCATACTGCTCTGTAGATGCTCGCTGAACGCGCTCACCAGCGCAGAAGCAGGGCGGTGCAGCGGCCGAATCAGGCTGACGGTAAAAGGCACCGCTACGCTAAACCGACGCACAACCACTCCTCGCCCGTGATAATCCAGCGCGGTAAGCGGGTTGACGATAGAAACGCCTGCCCCCGCCTGAACCATTGCGCATACGGAAGCCGCGCTGTGGGTTTCAACGACCATTCTTCGTTTAACGTCATGTTCCTGAAATAGCGAGTCCAGCAGCTGCCGGTAGCTGTCGGTGCGCGACAGGCTGATGTAATTTTCCCCCGCAAAATCCTGAGGCGTAAGCTCTGGCTTTCCCGCGAGCCCGTGTCCGGCAGGCAGGACGCAGACTTCATTTAGCGTCAGCAGCGTCTGGCGTTCGGTGCCTGCGGGCGTGGAGATGTTTTCCGTCAGCCCGAGATCGTGACGCTGGGCGGAGAGCCACTCTTCGAGCAGCGGCGACTCCTGCGGAACAATGTTCAGGCTAAGATCCGGGTAGCGGGCAAGAAACGGCTGCAAAAGTCGCGGCAGGAAGGATTGCGAGAAGACCGGCAGGCAGGCGATGGACAGCTCGCCCTGGCGAAACTCGCGCAGGCTTTCCGCCGCGCTGACTATCCTGTCCAGCCCGTACCATGAACGCTGAACCTCCTCAAATAGCCGCAGCCCCTGAACCGTAGGGTAGAGGCGGCCCCGGCTGCGTTCAAACAGCTGTAGCCCAATCAACTTTTCAAAGCGCGCCAGCTCCCGGCTGACGGTTGGCTGCGAGGTATGCAGCAACCCGGCGGCCTCGGTGAGGTTGCCGGTGGTCATCACGGCGTGAAAAATCTCTATCTGGCGCAGGTTGATGGCTGGCATGTCTGTTGACCGTTACGTTGAATGTTTGTCTTCATCCATATCATATTTGAATAGACTCGAGAGAAAACGATATTTTTTATCCTTTCTGGAGTATGGCGTAATAATCAAAATGATTTTTACCCGGAGTTCGCCATGCCACGCTCGCTTACCGACACCACCACCGCGCTAAACGCGCAAAATCTGCTGACTTTACCAGCCGAATTCGGCTGCCCGGTTTGGGTTTATGATGCCGACATCATCCGCCAGCAGATTGCCCAGCTGCGCCAGTTCGATGTGATTCGTTTCGCCCAGAAGGCGTGCTCGAATATTCATATTCTGAAGCTGATGCGCGAGCAGGGCGTGAAGGTGGATTCTGTGTCGCAGGGTGAGATTGAGCGTGCTCTGGCGGCGGGGTACAAGCCGCTGGAAAATCCGGACGATATCGTATTCACGGCAGACGTTATTGATAACGCCACGCTGGCGCTGGTGGCTGAGCAGAAAATTCCGGTTAACATTGGCTCGGTGGATATGCTTCACCAGTTGGGTGAAGTCTCTCCGGGGCACCGCGTCTGGCTGCGTATTAACCCGGGCTTTGGTCACGGGCATAGTCAAAAAACCAATACCGGCGGCGAGAACAGCAAGCACGGTATCTGGCTGAGTGATATGCCGCAGGCGCTGGAAGCTATGCAGCGCTATGGCATCCATCTGGTTGGCATTCATATGCATATTGGCTCGGGCGTGGATTACGCACACCTGGAGCAGGTGTGCGGTGCGATGGTACAGCAGGTTATCGACTTCGGTCAGGATCTGGAGGCGATTTCCGCCGGTGGCGGCCTGTCTATTCCTTACCGTGAGGGGGAAGAGACTATTAATACCGACCACTATTACGGGCTGTGGAACGCTGCGCGCGAGAAAATTGCCGCTCACCTGGGTCACCCGGTGAAACTGGAAATTGAGCCAGGGCGTTTCCTGGTGGCAGAGGCCGGCGTGCTGGTCGCTCAGGTAAGGGCGGTGAAGGATATGGGTTCTCGCCACTTCGTGCTGATCGATGCCGGTTTTAACGATCTGATGCGCCCTTCAATGTACGGCAGCTATCACCATATTTCTGCCATTGCGGGGGATGGCCGCGAGCTGGCTTCGCTGCCGCCGCTGGAGACCGTGGTGGCCGGGCCGCTGTGCGAGTCCGGTGATGTATTTACCCAGCAGGAAGGCGGCAAGGTTGAAACTCGCCTGCTGCCGCCGGTGAAAACCGGGGACTATCTGGTGCTGCACGACACCGGCGCTTACGGGGCTTCTATGTCGTCAAACTACAATAGTCGCCCGCTGCTGCCGGAAGTGCTGTTTGATAACGGCAGCGCACGCCTGATTCGCCGCCGCCAGACTATTCAGGAACTGCTGGCCCTCGAACTACTTTGACACCTTTCTTCCGGCCTCAAACCAGGGGCCGGGAGCCACGGAATCCCGTAATACCAGGGTCCCGACAAACGGCGGGATCGGCTCCAGCGGCTCTCCGCTCGCCAGCTTAATGGCCTGATCGATAGCGGTAATTATCATGTTATCAATAGGCAAATAGACCGAGGAGAGCGCCGGTTCCAGCCACTGCGCGCTTGGCGCATCGTCGAAACCAAATAGCGAAATATCCTGCGGAATGCGGATCCCCGCCTGGTGCAGGGCCTTGGATGCGCCCAGCGCCATATCGTCGTTGCAGGAAAACAGAGCGCTAAAGGTGACGCCGCTTGCCAGCAGCTCCTGGCAAAGGTGGTGCCCCTCAGTCATGCTGGAGTCGCCGTATTTCACCCGCCCTTCATCCCACGCAATGCCATGTTTTTGCAGCGCTTTACGGTAGCCCATAAGCCGTGCTTTGCCGGTCGGCGTGGAAATAGGTACGGTAATGCAGGCTATTTCCCGATGCCCCTGCTGGATGAGGTATTCGGTCGCCTGAAACGCGGCATCCTGCTGCTCGAAGAAGACGCAGCGCTCCCGCGCCAGGGTCACGTCCCGGTTGATGACTACCAGCGGAACCTGAATGGCGTTCATCAGCGACATAAGCGCCCGCTCGCTCATAAAGCGGGTATACAGCACGATGGCGTCGCAGTGCCGGTCCGCCAGCATTTGCACGGCGTCCAGCTCTTTCTCAGGCGTGTCGTGGCCGTCGGTGACTATTAGCTGTTTACCGTAAAATTCGGTGCGGCGCGAGGCCTGCTGGAGCAGGCGGCCGAAGTAAAAACCGTCAAAAGTGGAGACTACCAGCCCGATGCTGTTACTGCTGCGGTTTGCCAGCGAGCGTGCCAGAAAGTTAGGCTTATAGCCCAGCTCTTCCATAGCCTTAAATACCTGTTCGCGGGTACTTGCTTTAACCTGTCCGGTGCCGTTTAACACGCGAGATACCGTCGCTTTGGAAACCCCTGCGCGTAACGAGACATCTAACATTGTTACCATTGTTTCCTTCCCGATCTGGACGCTGTCGCGATTGGGCAGCAGTTTATCACAGGTGCCTGATGCGCAATCGGCGTTGCCGTTTCGCCGTGCAAATTGTCGTACCAGATCACGCTTTCTAAATTTGATGAGAATTTTTAAGAGGATGTCGTTGTGAAAATCGTTCCGTTATACCAGGCCCCTCAGCACGCTGAACAGGTTACCGACTGGCTGTGGCAGGCGTTCGGTAGCGAGGACAGCCACGACTTTTTTTCTTCTATTGTCGCCAGCAGCCAGCGTGAAGGTGAAATGCCTCTGACCTTTGTCGCGCTGGAGGGGGAGAAGCTTTTAGGTACCGTTGGCCTGTGGCGTTGCGATCTGATTAGCCGTCAGGATCTCTGGCCGTGGCTGGCTGCGTTATATGTAGATGAAGAGCAGCGTGGGCGGGGACTGGGTGAGCGGCTCCAGCGCCATGTTGTAGAGTATGCCTGCAGCCTTGGTTTTGAGTCTTTGTATCTCTATTCTGCCTGTAAGGCCTATTATGAGCGCTTTGGCTGGCAGTATATTGGCGACGGGCTGGATTACCCTGCCCGGCCGGTTCATCTTTATCAGCTTAAGCTACCGTTATCTCTCTCCCGGTGAGACGACCGAATGGCGACGTACCAGGGTAGGGCTAAACATGTTGGTAATTTCCGGCGCGGCCAGGTTATCCGCCAGCGCCAGCGCCAGCTCTGCTGCCTGAGTTGCCATGGTGACTATCGGGTAGCGAACGGTGGTCAAACGCGGACGAACGTAGCGCGAAATCAGAATATCATCGAAGCCAATCAGGGAAATTTCGCCGGGAACGTCAATTCCGTTGTCGCTCAGCACGCCCATTGCCCCCGCGGCCATTGAGTCGTTGTAGCAGGCCACGGCGGTAAAGTTTTTGCCTCGGCCCAGAAGCTCGGTCAGCGCCTGTTCGCCGCCGCTTTCGTCCGGCTCGCCGAAGGTCACCAGACGCTCGTTGAGTGGGATATCGTGCTCACGAAGCGCATCGTAATAGCCCTGTAACCTGTCATCTGCGTCAGAAATCTGGTGGTTTGAACAGAGATAGCCGATTTTAGTATGGCCCTGTTGAATCAGATGGCGGGTGGCAAGCCAGGCACCGTAGCGGTCATCAAGCGCTACACAGCGCTGTTCGAAACCCGGTAAGGTTCGGTTGATTAATACCATGCCCGGGATCTGCTTCATTAAGCCGGCCAGTTCGTCATCAGGCAGTTTTTTTGCATGTACCACCAGAGCCGCACAGCGGTGGCGAATCAGCTGTTCAATCGCCTGGCGTTCTTTTTGCTCGCTGTGGTAGCCGTTGCCGATAAGCAGGAAATTCCCGGTGCGGTAGGCAACCTGCTCGACGGCCTTAACCATCGCGCCGAAGAACGGGTCAGAGACGTCACCCACGACCAGGCCCATGGTTTCCGTGGTTTGCTGGGCAAGCGCCCGGGCGTTTGCGTTGGGATGGTAGTTTAACGATTCCATCGCGCTGTTAACCGCCAGCCTGGATGCCTCGCTGGCTTTAGGGGAGTTGTTAATCACGCGGGATACCGTGGCGACAGACACACCAGCAAGCCGAGCCACATCCTTAATTGTCGCCATCAATAACCTTCCTGTAAGGGGTAATCGTTTACACAACGTTTAGTGTTGCGGAAAACCCTTGCCACTGCAAGGCGGCATCTGCTGCATACTTCGCAAAGTTAAGCAAAATCAACGCGAAGCGGTGTAACCGTTACACGGCCTTGCTGTTTCCGTAGCCTGGCCTGGCATGTCACGGATTTTTAAACGTTTCTGACCAAATCTTTGCTTACATTTTGCAGTCTGCTGTTGCGATTTCCACATGGCGGAAGTGAATGTGCCGCTGCTACATTTGTCATCCCAGAGGTATTGATAGGTGAAGTCAGCGACTAATGCTGATCCTATGAATTACACCAACCTGCGCGGATGCGCAGGTTTTTTTTTGCCTGAATCCCGCCGCCTGTAACAAGAACTGAGAATTTAAACACCTGGTTGCACTTGGGTTCATTCCCTTGCTTTTTGCCGCTGGTTTCCTCACCGGTGGCGCGAGACAATTCAGATCCCAGAGGTATTGATTGGTGAGAATTCCTGGTACTCTGCTGAGTACAATTCTTTTGCACCAACCTGCGCAGATGCGCAGGTTTTTTTTTGCTTTTTTTTGAGCCACTTCCCGCACTTCCCGCAACTGGTGTACTCTGCGTCTCTACACTTAACTCTTGCCGACCCACGACAAAGAGAATTGCTATGCTTTTTGCTTTTTTCCGTGCGCTATTCCGAATTCTGTTCCGTGTCACCCTGTCCGGGGATACTAAAGCCCTGGCCCTGCAACGCGTGCTTATTGTTCCGAACCATGTGTCGTTTCTCGATGGGATTCTGGTGGCACTATTCTTGCCGGTTCGACCGGTATTTGCGGTCTATTCGTCAATAAGCCAGCAATGGTATATGCGCTGGCTCAAACCGCTGATTGATTTTGTTCCGCTGGACCCGACCAAGCCGATGTCGATTAAACATCTGGTACGGCTGGTAGAGCAGGGGCGGCCGGTGGTCATCTTCCCGGAAGGGCGCATTAGCGTTACCGGCTCGCTGATGAAAATCTACGACGGGGCTGGGTTTGTGGCGGCGAAGGCCAATGCCACTATAGTGCCTCTGCGCATTGATGGCGCCGAGCTGACATTCTTCGGCCGCCTGAAAGGTCTGGTAAAACAGCGACTGTTCCCGCGTATTAGCCTGCATCTGTTACCGCCGACCTCGATTCCGATGCCGGAAGCGCCCCGCGCTCGTGACCGGCGTAAAATGGCCGGGGAAATGCTGCATCAGATTATGATGGAGGCGCGTATGGCGGTGCGCCCGCGTGAGACGTTGTTTGAGGCGCTGCTGGCGGCGAAAGATCGCTACGGTTCACGTAAAAACTGCATCGAAGATATTAATTTCAAGCCTGATACCTATCGCTCTCTGCTGACCAAAACGCTGTTTGTTGGCCGTATTCTTGATAAATACAGCGAGCAGGGTGAAACCATCGGCCTGATGCTGCCGAACGCAGCCATCAGCGCGGCGGTTATTTTTGGTGCGTCGTCCCGCGGGCGAGTCCCGGCGATGATGAACTACACGGCTGGCGTCAAAGGGCTGACCAGCGCGATTACCGCCGCTCAAATCAAAACCGTGTTTACCTCGCGCCAGTTCCTGGAGAAGGGCAAACTGCTGCATCTGCCTGAGCAGCTTACTCAGGTGCGCTGGGTCTATCTTGAGGATTTAAAATCTACGGTCACGGCCAGGGACAAACTGTGGATTTTTGCCCACTTACTTGCTCCGCAGCTCGCCCAGGTGAAACAGCAGCCGGAAGATGCCGCTATGGTGCTGTTTACCTCCGGCTCTGAAGGTAACCCGAAGGGTGTTGTTCACAGCCATAAAAGCCTGCTGGCCAACGTCGAGCAAATTCGCACTATCGCCGACTTTACCGCGGACGACCGCTTTATGTCCGCGCTGCCGCTGTTCCACTCTTTCGGCCTGACGGTTGGCCTGCTGACGCCGCTGCTGACCGGCGCGGAAGTCTTCCTCTATCCAAGCCCGCTGCACTACCGGGTCGTGCCGGAACTTATTTACGACCGCAACTGCACCGTAGTATTCGGCACTTCCACTTTCCTTGGGAATTATGGCCGCTTTGCCAATCCTTATGATTTCTTCCGCCTGCGCTACGTGGTGGCCGGGGCTGAAAAACTCCAGGAAAGCACCAGGCAGCTGTGGCAGGACAAATTCGGCCTGCGCATCCTCGAAGGTTATGGCGTGACCGAGTGCGCTCCTGTGGTTTCCATAAACGTCCCAATGGCGGCAAAACCGGGAACCGTCGGGCGGATTTTACCTGCAATGGACGCCCGTCTGCTGGCGGTGCCGGGCATTGAACAGGGCGGCAGGCTGCAACTCAAAGGCCCGAACATCATGAACGGCTACCTGCGAGTTGAAAATCCCGGCGTTCTTGAGCTACCGGAGGCAGAAAACGCCGCGGGCGAGATGGAAAAAGGCTGGTATGACACCGGCGATATAGTGACTTTTGATGAGCAGGGTTTCTGCGTGATCCAGGGGCGAGCAAAACGCTTTGCCAAGATTGCCGGAGAAATGGTGTCGCTGGAAATGGTTGAGCAGGTGGCCATCTCTATCTCCCCGGACAAGCTACATGCCACGGTAATTAAACATGATGCGGCGAAAGGCGAGGCGCTGGTCTTGTTCACCACCGACAGCGAACTGAACCGCGAAAAACTGTTACGTTATGCACGCGAGCACGGCGTGCCGGAGCTGGCTGTACCGCGCGATATTCGCTATCTCAAACAGCTGCCGGTGCTCGGCAGCGGTAAACCAGATTTTGTTACCCTCAAGGCACAAATAGACGAAGCGGAGAAAGCCCATGTCTGAACAGGCTAACGGCAGCGGTTCGCTATGGTCACGCGGCATGCTGGCGGTGACCGCGGCGCAGTTTTTATCTGCGTTTGGTGATAATGCCCTGCTGTTTGCCACCCTCGCGGTGCTCAAGCAGCAATTTTATCCCGACTGGAGCCAGCCGGTGCTGCAAATGGTCTTCGTTGGTGCCTATATTCTCTTTGCCCCGTTTGTGGGCCAGGTTGCCGACAGCTTTGCCAAAGGGCGCGTCATGATGATGGCTAACAGCCTGAAGCTGATTGGCGCGTTGGTGATTGCTTTTGGGCTTAATCCGTTTGTTGGTTATATGCTGGTGGGCGTTGGCGCCGCGGCATATTCACCGGCTAAGTACGGTATTCTTGGCGAGCTGACAACCGGTGACCGTCTGGTCAAAGCGAATGGGCTGATGGAATCATCGACTATTGCTGCCATCTTACTGGGCTCGGTTGCCGGCGGCGTGCTGGCGGACTGGAGCCTGCTTGCGGCGCTTATTGTCTGTGCTCTGGTTTACGCTGCGGCGGTTATCGCAAACCTGTTTATTCCCAAACTGGCTCCGGCACGGCCCGGACAGTCATGGCGTTTCAGGCCAATGACGCAAAGCTTCTTTGCCGCCTGCCGTGTTCTGTGGCGCAGCGGTGAAACTCGATTCTCGCTGGTTGGTACCAGCCTGTTCTGGGGGGCTGGCGTTACGCTACGCTTCCTGCTGGTGCTGTGGGTGCCCGTCGCGCTGGGGATCGCTGATAACGCCACGCCAACTTATCTTAATGCGATGGTTGCGGTTGGGATCGTTATCGGCGCAGGTGCAGCGGCTAAACTGGTTACTCTTGAAACGGTCGCCCGCTGTATGCCTGCCGGGATATTGATTGGCGTCGGAGTCGCTATTTTTGCTTTCCAGCACGCTCTGCTGCCGTCTTATGCTCTGCTTATGCTGATCGGTATTCTTGGCGGGTTCTTTGTCGTGCCTCTTAATGCGCTGCTGCAGGATCGCGGCAAGCACACCGTCGGCGCGGGAAATGCCATCGCGGTTCAGAATCTTGGAGAGAACACGGCAATGCTGCTGATGCTTGGCTTGTTCTCGCTGGCGGTGAAAACCGGGGCACCAATCGTCGGCGTAGGTATCGGCTTCGGCGTGGTGTTTGCGCTGGCGATTAGCGCCCTGTGGCTGTGGCAGATTAAGCAGAAAAGTTAAAAAAATGGCCTCCTGGGTTACCCAGGGGGCCACCATTCCTTTACGGTGCCGGGTAGGTATAAACGCGGTGCACCGCCTCAATTTCCTCAATAACCTCTTCGCTTAAGGTCAGGTTCAGGCTTTCAAGGTTGGTTTTTAGCTGGTCCATCGTCGTAGCGCCCAGCAAGGTGCTGGCAACGAACGGCTGGCGGCGGACAAAGGCCAGTGCCATTTGCGACGGGTCCAGATTATGACGTTTGGCGATTTCGACGTAGGCGGCAACGGCTTTTTGTGACTGTTCGCCGCTGTAGCGGGTAAAACGGCTGAATAAAGTATTACGCGCTCCGGCCGGTTGTGCGCCGTTAAGGTATTTGCCCGAGAGCACGCCAAACGCAAGGCAGGAGTAGGCAAGCAGCTCGACACCTTCGTGCTGGCTCACTTCAGATAAACCAACCTCGAAGCTGCGGTTCAGCAGGCTATACGGATTCTGAATGGTAACGATACGCGGCAGGTCGTGTTTTTCGGCAAGCTGCAAATAGCGCATTACCCCCCAGGCCGTTTCATTCGAGACGCCAATATAGCGAATTTTCCCGGCACGCTGGCACTCCGTCAGCGCTTCAAGGGTTTCCAGCAGCGTTACCGGCAGCGAAGTCGTGTCGCTCCAGGTGTAGCCTAGCTTGCCGAAGGTATTGGTTGGGCGCTGCGGCCAGTGTACCTGATACAAATCGAGGTAGTCGGTTTGCAGGCGCTTCAGGCTGGCATCCAGCGCTTCACGAATGTTTTTACGGTCGAGGATCTGATTTGGACGGATACCTGCATCATTATTACGCGTTGGGCCGGTTACTTTAGAGGCAATAACCAGCTTCTCACGGTTACCGCGAGCCTTCAGCCAGCTACCCACGTAGCTTTCTGTTAACCCCTGAGTTTCCGGGCGCGGCGGTACCGGATACATTTCTGCGACGTCAATCAGGTTTACGCCCTGGCTTACGGCGTAGTCGAGCTGCTGGTGGGCGTCGGCTTCGCTGTTTTGCTCACCAAAGGTCATGGTTCCCAAGCCCAGCGTGCTGATTTCAAGTGAACTGTGGGGAATACGGTGATAATGCATAGCTGGATTCCTGGTGTTCTTTTGACTACGTCAGGCTTAGCTACCCGACAAAAAGGTCTATAAACATGGCAGAGGCGGAGGGAAAGCGAAAGAGGGGAGAAAAGAAAAGTCGTCAGGCCAGCCGGCGGGCTGACCCTGATAAATTAGCGTTCGATAATTTGGGAAACGTCGTTACGGTTAATCTGCATTTCGTTGCCCTGCTGATCGCGATAGCTTACCAGCCCGGTATCTTCATCGACCTTAGGTTTGCCTTCGGTCAAAATCATTCGTCCATCTTTGGTTGCCATTACGTAGTCACTGCTGCAGCCTGAAACGGCGAAGGCAAGGCCAATGGCGGAAATTGCTACTGCCCATTTAGTCATCATTATTTTCCTCGTCAGGAAGGATCCAGTTAATAAGCTTAGTAATAACCTGATGAATGGGGGAATAAAAGAGGCAAATTCTTAATGGGGGAAAGTTAATGTAACATTCCCCTGCCTGCGCTGACAGAAACATGGATTCGTTATGCCGCTGGCATTAGAGCGAAAAGTGGCGCGCCAGAAGCGCTGCGGTGAAGTTTTTCTTTAGATAAAAACCGCGGGGTAAGGTGAGTATCGGCGAGCCGTCGGCGCCTATTGCCTCCGTCAAAGCCTTGCTGTTAGCCGCTTTAGGGCGGAGTTGAAGTACCTCTCCGTGGCGAGCGGTAATGCGCTCAACCTGCCCCAGCACTATCAAATCCATCAGCTCTTCCCAGTCAAGCTGGAGCTGCCGTTCTTCTTCCTCTGAAGGACTCCAGAGTAGCGGTGAGCCAACGTGGCGCTCGGCAAGCGGGATCTGTCTTTCGCCTTCGACCGGGATCCACAGCACACGTTTCAGCTTGTGGCGAACATGGCTGGTTTCCCACACTACACCGCTATTGCCGGTTAGCGGAGCTACGCAGACAAAGGTGGTTTCCAGCGGGCGACCTTCACTATCTACAGGAATGGTTTTTAGCTCAATACCGAGTGCTGCAAAGTCTTGTTCAGGCTTGCTTCCGGCGCTGGCACCCAGCCATTGTTCCAGCAAAATACCAATCCAGCCTTTATCGCGCTTCAGGTTTTCAGGGGCCTTCAGACCGGCCAGCGCGGCCAGTTCACCCAGAGTATAACCCGCGACCAGACTCGCCTGCCGCAGCAGGTCTGTTTCACTTTTTGGGGGCGAGGTTAAAGGTCGTATTGGTTGCATAACTCGTTGATGTTTTGTGGTTAAAAAATGAACGCTATTTACTCACAGCGAACGGTTAGTTTAACCGTCTGAGGATAAGAATAACAATCTAATGATTTATAATGGTTTTTTTTAGACTTTGGCTGCACAGTGAAGCGGGGAAAAAAGCTTTTCCAATTCTGGTCACTGACAATGAACAGGATCTTACACCATGTTATCCACAGAAAAATGGGATAACTGGGAATAAGCGTCACTACTGGTTCCATTTACAGCCTTGACGAGGCGGGAAAATACAATTTATCGGCGATTTGTGACTAACTTGTTTGCATAATCTGTGGATAAAAACGACATTGCTCGATCTTTCATCAGTCGACGATCCTTGTATGTGATGATCGTCACATTATGAAGCTTTTATGTCATTTTTTCTCTGTTATCGTTATGATATATAATGTGTTTTTAAAATTATCAGATTGCTCCTGTTTTTACTTGTCCCAAGTTGTCCCGATGTAATTCGGTAGTTCTTCACAGTTATATCCACAGAAAAAGTGAATAAAGCCGAGGGTTTTCACCGTCCCTGTTTATAACCCGGCACTCTTTTGTGAGTTATTCAAATGTTATTCCACGCAAACGCCGCCAATAGAGTGGTTTACCGCCTGACACTTGTATGAAACAATCGCTGTAATCTAAGTTTGTTTTGAGGTAGTCCGGTGATCGATGATGATGGCTACCGCCCCAACGTTGGGATCGTAATATGTAATCGGCAGGGACAGGTAATGTGGGCCCGGCGTTTCGGTCAACATTCCTGGCAATTTCCTCAGGGGGGCATCAATCCTGGCGAGTCAGCTGAACAGGCAATGTACCGGGAGCTTTTCGAAGAAGTCGGTTTACAGAGAAAAGATGTTCGCATTCTTGCCTCGACCCGAAACTGGTTGCGTTACAAATTACCTAAACGTTTGGTGCGTTGGGACACAAAGCCGGTTTGTATCGGCCAGAAACAAAAATGGTTTCTTTTGCAGTTGCTGGGCAGCGACACCGAGATCAATATGCAAACCAGCAGCACGCCGGAGTTCGACGGCTGGCGCTGGGTAAGCTACTGGTACCCGGTTCGCCAGGTTGTTTCATTTAAGCGTGATGTTTATCGCCGCGTAATGAAAGAGTTTGCCAGCGTGGTTATGCCGCTGCAGGAAGTTACGCCACCACGTAATAACTCGCCGGCCTGGCGACGTAAAAGAGGTTAAGTCACGCGAAAAATGCTCACCCGTCTGCGAGAAATAGTCGAAAAGGTTGCCAGTGCCCCGCGCCTCAATGAGGCGCTGGATATTCTGGTTACCGACATCTGCCTTGCGATGGATACCGAGGTTTGCTCGGTTTATCTCGCCGATCATGAGCGCCGCTGCTTTTATTTAATGGCAACGCGTGGGTTAAAAAAACCACGCGGCCGCACGGTTACGCTTGCCTTCGATGAAGGCATCGTCGGCCTTGTCGGGCGGCTTGCGGAACCTATTAACCTTGCCGATGCGCAAAAACACCCCAGCTTTAAATATGTTCCTGCGGTAAAAGAGGAGCGCTTCCGGGCCTTCCTTGGGGTGCCTATCATCCAGCGGCGTCAGCTGCTTGGCGTGCTGGTAGTGCAGCAGCGTGAGCACCGGCAGTATGATGAAAGCGAAGAGTCTTTCCTTGTTACGCTGGCCACGCAAATGGCCGCTATTTTATCTCAATCTCAGTTAACTGCTCTGTTCGGCCAATATCGCCAGACCCGCATTCGCGCGCTGCCTGCTTCGCCGGGCGTAGCCATTGCCGAAGGCTGGATGGATACGACGCTGCCGCTGATGGAGCAGGTCTTTGAGGCTTCAACGCTGGATACCGCGCTGGAGCGTGAGCGTCTTACCGCCGCGCTGGAAGAAGCCTCCGGTGAATTCCGGCGCTACAGCAAGCGCTTTGCCGCCGGTGCTCAGAAAGAGACGGCGGCAATCTTTGATCTCTACTCACACCTGCTGACCGATGCCCGGCTGCGTCGCGAACTGTTTGCCGAAGTTGATAAAGGCTCGGTGGCGGAATGGGCGGTTAAAACGGTTGTTGAAAAATTTGCCGAACAATTTGCCAGCCTCTCTGATAGTTATCTGAAAGAGCGGGCAGGCGACCTGAAAGCCCTCGGGCAGCGCCTGCTGTTCCACCTCGATGACACAATTCAAAGCCCGAATACCTGGCCCGAGCGCTTCGTGCTGGTTGCCGATGAGCTTTCCGCTACCACGCTTGCGGAACTGCCGCAGAACCGCCTTGCGGGCGTGGTGGTGCGTGATGGTGCGGCAAACTCCCACGCCGCTATTATGGTTCGTGCGCTCGGCATCCCAACGGTTATGGGGGCGGACATTCAGCCTTCGGTGCTGCATCGCCGCATGCTGGTGGTCGACGGTTACCGCGGCGAGCTGCTGGTTGACCCTGAGCAGGTGCTGTTGCAGGAATACCAGCGCCTGGTCAGCGAAGAAAACGAGCTTAGCCGCCTGGCGGAAGACGATGTTGACCGGCCCGCAGCGCTGAAAAGCGGAGAGCGCGTTCAGGTTATGCTTAACGCGGGCCTCAGCCCGGAGCATGAAGAGCAGCTTGGCAGCCGTGTCGACGGCATTGGCCTCTACCGCACAGAAATTCCGTTTATGCTGCAAAGCGGCTTCCCGTCTGAAGAGGAGCAGGTTGCGCAGTATCAGGGCATGCTGCAAATGTTTAACGACAAGCCCGTCACCCTGCGTACGCTGGATGTTGGTGCCGATAAGCAGCTGCCGTATATGCCGATAAGTGAAGAAAACCCCTGCCTCGGCTGGCGTGGGATCCGCATTACGCTCGATCAGCCGGAGATCTTCCTGATCCAGGTCCGTGCGATGCTGCGCGCTAACGCCGCTACCGGCAATCTCAGCATCCTGCTGCCGATGATCACCAGCATCGATGAAATAGACGATGCACGTAGATTGATCGATCGCGCCGGACGTGAAGTCGAAGAAGAGCTGGGTTACCCGCTTCCAAAACTTCGGCTTGGCGTAATGGTTGAGGTTCCTTCGATGGTGTTTATGCTGGGGCATCTGGCCGGGCGCATCGATTTTATCTCCGTTGGGACCAATGACCTTACCCAGTATCTGCTGGCGGTTGACCGAAACAATACCCGCGTGGCGAGCCTTTATGACAGCCTGCACCCGGCCATGCTGAGAACCCTGAGCCTGATTGCCAGCGAGGCGGAACGCTACAGTATCGACCTCTGTCTGTGCGGTGAAATGGCCGGAGACCCGATGTGCGTCGCGCTTCTGGTTGGCATGGGCTATCGCCACCTGTCGATGAACGGCCGCTCCGTTGCCCGCATTAAGTATCTGCTACGCCACATCCAACTGGAAGAAGCGCAGCACCTGGCACAGCGCAGCCTGGAGGCGCAAATGGCTACCGAGGTGCGCCACCAGGTGGCGGCGTTTATGGAGCGACGCGGGATGGGCGGCTTGATCCGCGGTGGCCGCTAAGTCATATCAATGTCCCGCCGCAACCGGGACATTACACATCTTTTACAACTTCCATAATCAATCAGTCCGGTCGTTTGTGCTATGATCCGCTGCTTTCGGAGCGCATCGATAGCGGTGCGTATTTGCAACCCACCTCTCTTTTTTGGTGGGGTAACAATGGCTTGTGGTGACAGATGAATAGTGGCTATCTGCATTTCCCTGAATTTGACCCGGTGCTTTTCTCCATCGGGCCGGTTTCCCTGCACTGGTACGGACTTATGTACCTGGTCGGGTTCGTGTTCGCCATGTGGCTGGCCGGGCGTCGCGCCAGCCGTCCTGGCAGCGGCTGGACTAAAAATGAAGTAGAAAACCTGCTGTATGCTGGTTTCCTCGGCGTGTTCCTTGGCGGCCGTCTTGGCTATGTATTTTTCTACAACCTACCGGTGTTCCTTGCCGATCCGCTGTATCTTTTCAAGGTCTGGGACGGAGGAATGTCCTTCCACGGCGGCCTGATCGGCGTTATCTGCGTAATGATTTGGTTTGCACGCCGCACTAAGCGCACCTTCTTCCAGGTCTCAGACTTTATTGCTCCGCTGATTCCGTTCGGACTCGGTGCCGGTCGTCTCGGTAACTTTATCAACGGCGAACTGTGGGGGCGTGTCGATCCAAACTTCCGCTTCGCAATGCTGTTCCCAGGTTCCCGCAGCGAGGATGTCGGCCTGCTGGCAACCCACCCGGAATGGCAGTCTCTGTTCAACACTTACGGCGTGCTGCCGCGCCATCCGTCACAGCTGTATGAGCTGGCGCTGGAAGGTATTGTGCTGTTCATCATTCTGAATCTCTATATTCGCAAGCCGCGCCCTATGGGGTCGGTATCGGGCCTGTTCCTGATTGGGTATGGCGCGTTTCGCATCATCGTTGAGTTCTTCCGCCAGCCGGATGCTCAGTTTACCGGTACCTGGGTGCAGTACATCAGCATGGGGCAGATCCTGTCGATTCCGATGATTGTTGCCGGTGTTATTATGATGGTTTGGGCTTACCGCCGTCCGCAGCAGCAACTTTCGTGAGGTGACATGAAACAGTATCTTGATTTGATGAAAAAAGTGCTCGAAGAGGGCACGCCAAAAGATGACCGTACCGGAACCGGCACGCTGTCGATTTTTGGGCATCAAATGCGCTTTAACCTGCAGGAAGGCTTCCCGCTGGTTACCACTAAAAAATGTCACCTGCGTTCTATCATTCATGAGCTTCTGTGGTTCCTGAACGGCGATACCAATATCGCTTATCTGAAAGAGAACAAAGTCACCATCTGGGACGAGTGGGCTGATGAAAACGGCGATCTTGGTCCGGTGTATGGCAAGCAGTGGCGTTCATGGGCCGCGCCTGATGGCCGCTATATCGATCAGCTGACTACGGTGCTGAACCAGCTGAAAAACGACCCTGATTCACGTCGTATTATTGTTTCGGCCTGGAACGTGGGCGAGCTGGATAAGATGGCTCTGGCGCCTTGCCATGCTTTCTTCCAGTTCTACGTTGCCGACGGCAAGCTCTCCTGCCAGCTTTATCAACGCTCCTGCGATATCTTCCTTGGGCTGCCGTTTAACATCGCCAGCTATGCGCTGCTGGTGCATATGATGGCCCAGCAGTGCAATCTGGAAGTGGGTGATTTTGTCTGGACCGGGGGGGACACTCACCTGTACAGCAACCACCTTGAGCAGACCCGCCTACAGCTGACGCGCGAGCCGCGCGCTCTGCCTAAGCTCATCATCAAGCGCAAACCAGAGTCTCTGTTTGACTATCGGTTTGAAGACTTCGAAATCGAAGGCTACGATCCGCATCCTGCAATTAAAGCCCCAGTGGCCATATAACAGGCTGAAAGCGTGACAGAACCGGTGCCCTTGTGCGCCGGTTTTTTTTATCCTGGTTTCTATTCTTCGAGGAGCACTCCAGCTGCTGTGAACGTTTGTGCAACCGCGCAAATATTTTCCGAGGCCTGTCGTAGCCTCGTGTTTTTCCACTGGTAGATTTATCCCCCGCCACCAAACTCACTCCCATGAACAGAACTCAAAGTGGTTTTAGCCTGGTTGAAATGATGGTGGTGATGGCAATCATTGCCGTACTGAGCGCCGGAGGCTTTCACGGCTGGCAGCAGTGGCAACAGCGCCAGCGCCTGTGGCAAACCGCGCAGCAGCTGCGGCATTTTCTTGCCCACTTACGTAATGACGCAAATTGGCATAACCGAACTCATCTTTTAAAGCTGGAGCAGAATGGCGAAAACTGGATCCTGACGAGCAGTCAGCATTTGGCGGGCCGGGCTGAGGGGGACGCACGGCTGCAATTTTCGCCTGAATTTAAAGGTATCTCTGTTGAAGATATCAGCGGTGGCCTGGGCTTTTATGGGGTGCGTAATACCGCATGGCCGGGCCATATTGTGCTGAAGAGCCCGGCGGGAAAATGGAAAGTGACCTTATCGGTTTGGGGGCGAACCCGCCTGTGTGAGGTTGCAGAGGGCAAGCTATGTTAAGCGCTCAGCGGGGTTTTACGTTGCTGGAAACGCTGATTGCTATGGCACTGAGTAGCGTGGTGTTACTTGGTGCATCCCGATTGTTTCCCGTTTTACAGATGGAAATCATGCGTGAGTATCAATATGTCGCGAAGCAGGAGGCAATGTGGCAACTGGCATTTAGCGTTGGCAAAAACCTGCGGCGTGCGGGCTATTGCCGGGGCGTTTGCCAGGGGGAAGGTTTGAGAATACTCAACGGCGGGAGCTGTGTGCTGGTGCAATGGGACGCCAACGGTAATGGGAAATGGGATGTTTCCCCGGAAGGCCAGAGCGAACTAACCGGGTACCGGCTGCGTAACGAGAGCCTGGAAACCCAGAAGGGGGCGAAGAGCTGCGAGGGAAATGGGTGGGAGAAAATGTCTGACCCGGAACTGATGAGTTTGCAGCATTTTTCCGTAACCCGGCAGAACCGTAAAGAGGCGAAGCCTTTGCTAAGCCTCAGGCTGGCCGCCAGCCTGGGTAACCGTAGCCGAATCAGTGAAATAAACTATATCGTTAGCGGAGAGAATTTATGAATTATCGGCAAGAGCAGGGGAGCAGCTCTCTGTTAATGGTACTGATGCTGTTTGCTTTGGGAGCCCTGATGCTTGATGGCTTATCGCGCCAGCTCAGGGCGCAGCGTTTTGAGATTGCCGGTGAGGTTCAGTTTATTAAAAATGATACTGCCGCAAGGTCAGCGCTGGCATGGGGAGAAAGGCAAAACTGGCCGCAGCAGAGCACCTGGCAGTGCCTGAGCGAGCAAAGTCATGCCTGGCGTGCGTGCCTCTATCAAACGGAAAAGGGTGAGGCCCTGCTTGCAGCGGCAGGTGCCGGAAACAGCCAGGCTTTACCCCTCACGCTATGGCGGTGGGGCATGTTGCAGGAAGGTAAGCTGGTGGCTTCGGCACACGGCTGGCTGGATTTTTGCCCGCTGATGGATAAAGACTTATGCGACCTGCCGCGCTAGCGCATCGTGAAAGGGGGTTCAGCCTGCCGGAAGTTTTGTGCGCGCTGGCGCTTTTTGCCATTGTAGTGACGGCGCTGCTGGGCTATCACCGGGTATTGCAGCAGGGGTTTATCAGCCAGTGGCAGGTCAGGCAGATGTGGAGGCTGGCCCGCGAGCAAACCGAGCCGGAGGCACCACCGCTGCAGATGCCCTGGAAAGTGAGGCAGCAGCAGACATCTTCGTTGGGATGTGTCAGCATCGGCGTTACAGTAACAGGCCCACAGGGCAGAACCGCAGAGCTTTCCAGACTGGATTGCCCGCGGCCAGAACAACGTCAGGAGTAGCGATTTCATGTTGCGTGTCTATCATTCCAACCGCCTTGATGTGCTGGAAGCTATCATGGAGTTTATTGTTGAGCGCCAGCCGCTGCCGGACCCTTTTGAGCCGGAAGTTGTGCTGGTGCAAAGCACCGGGATGGCGCAGTGGCTGCAAATGACGCTGGCACAAAAGTTTGGCATTGCGGCAAATATTAAGTTTCCGCTCCCCGCCAGCTTCATCTGGGATATGTTTGTGCGCGTGCTGCCGGGCATCCCTGAAGAAAGCGCCTTTAACAAGCAGAGCATGAGCTGGAAGCTGATGACGCTTATCCCCGCCATGCTGGGCAAACCGGAATTTACCCTGCTTAACCATTATCTTCAGGAAGACGACAGTAGCCGAAAGCTGTTTCAGCTGGCGTCACGTATTGCCGACCTTTATGACCAGTATCTTGTTTATCGTCCTGGCTGGCTGAGCCGCTGGGAAAAGGGCGAGCTGGTTGACGGGGCCGGAGAGTCACAGCAGTGGCAGGCTCCGCTCTGGGCTGAGCTGGTGCGCTATACCGAGCAGCTTGGGCAGCCTGCGTGGCACCGAGCCAACCTTTATCAGCGCTTTATCCGCACGCTTGAAAACAGCGACGTATGCCCGCCGGGGCTGCCGTCTCGCGTATTTATCTGCGGCATCTCTGCGCTACCGCCGGTTTATCTTCAGGCGCTGCAGGCGCTGGGCAAGCATATTGATGTGCATGTGCTGTTCACCAATCCCTGCCGTTACTACTGGGGCGACATAAAAGATCCTGCGTTTCTTGCCCGGCTGGTGAGCCGTCGGCGTAGGCTGCATCAGGCCGAAGAGCAGCAGCCGCTGTTTAAAGACAACGACAGCGCCTCTTCACTGTTTAACGACCTTGGCGAGCAGGAGGTGGGTAATCCCCTGCTGGCATCCTGGGGCAAGCTGGGGCGAGATTATTCATTCCTGCTCTCCGAGCTGGAGCGCTTCGAAGAGATAGACGTCTTTGTCGATCAGCAGCCGGATAACCTGCTGCACGGCCTGCAGTATGACTTGCTGGAGCTTAAAGATTCTGCGGTGCTGGGGCTGACTGCCGAAGAATTTGAGCGCAGCGACCGTAAACGGCTGCTTGATCCGCAAGATCGCTCGCTGACGCTGCATGAGTGCCACAGCCCGCAGCGGGAAGTAGAGGTGCTGCACGACCAGCTGCTTGCGATGCTGGAGGCCGATCCTGAGCTAACGCCGCGCGATATCATCGTGATGGTGGCTGACATCGACAGCTATAGCCCGTTTATTCAGGCCGTGTTTGGCAACGCCCGGGACGAGCGCTGGCTGCCCTTTGCCATCTCTGACCGCCGCGCCCGCCAGGCTCACCCCGCTCTGCAGGCGTTTATTTTGCTGCTGGGCCTGCCGGAAAGCCGCTTTGGGGCAGAGGATGTGCTGGCGCTGCTTGAAGTCCCGGCTCTGGCCGCGCGGTTTGCCATTGATGAAGAGGGGCTGCGCTACCTGCGCAAGTGGGTAAATGAGTCCGGCGTCCGCTGGGGCATTGACGATGATAACGTCCGTGAGCTTGATCTTCCCGCTACCGGGCAACATACCTGGCGCTTCGGGCTAACGCGCATGCTGCTTGGCTATGCAATGGAAAGCCAGGCCGGCGTTTGGGATTCCGTGCTGCCTTATGATGAGTCCAGCGGGCTGATAGCCGAACTGGTAGGGCAGCTGGCGGAGTTGCTGATGCAGCTTAATCGCTGGCGGCAGCTGCTGGGTGAGGATCGCCCTCTGGAGGAATGGCTGCCGCTGTGCAGAGAGATGCTGAACAGCTTTTTCCTGCCGGATAGCGAAACCGAAGCCGCTATGGCTTTGATAGAACAGCAGTGGCAGGAGATGATTAAACATGGGACAGAGGCTGTCTATCAGCAGCCTGTGCCGCTGACCCTGCTGCGTGACGATCTGGCCCAGCGTCTTGACAGTGAACGTATCAGCCAGCGTTTCCTGGCCGGGCCGGTAAACTTCTGTACCCTGATGCCGATGCGAGCCATTCCCTTCAAGGTTGTGTGCCTGCTGGGGATGAACGATGGTGTTTATCCCCGCACGCTTGCGCCATTAGGGTTTGACCTGATGAGCCAGCACCCTGAGCGCGGCGATCGCAGCCGCCGGGATGATGACCGCTACCTGTTCCTTGAGGCGTTGATTTCGGCCCAGCAGCGGCTTTACATCAGCTACATTGGGCGCTCAATTCAGGATAACAGCAGGCGCTACCCCTCTGTGCTGGTAGAAGAACTGCTGGATTACGTGGCCGCCAGTCATTACCTGCCGGGAGATGCCGACCGCAACGCCGACGACAGTAGCGAGCGGGTGAAGCAGCACCTGATTAAGCTCCATACCCGCACGCCTTTTGATAGCGCAAACTACCTTGCCGAAGACGAGCAGCAAAGCTTTGCCGGAGAGTGGCTTCCCGCGGCCAGCGGGCATGGGGAAGCTCATACCGACTTTATCCGGCCTTTAATCCCGGAGGCCCGTGAAGAGATTACCCTTGAGCAGCTTCAGCGCTTCTGGCGTCATCCGGTACGAGCTTTCTTCCAGATGCGTCTGGCCGTCAACTTCCGCCTGGAAGAGACCGAACTGCCGGATGAGGAGCCGTTCACGCTCGATGTTCTGGACCGTTTCCAGCTTAACCAGCAGCTGCTTAATACCCTCGTCCAGCAGGAAGATCCTAAGCAATTGTTCGTGCGCTATCGTGCGGCCGGGGTTTTACCCTACGGCGCATTCGGCGAAATTCTCTGGGAGAAACAGCTGGAGGAGATGGGCTTACTGGCGCAAAAAGTGATGGATGAGCGGCAAAAAGGGGAAAGCCGTGAAGTGGATTTGCTCATCAACGGAACCAGAGTGACGGGGTGGCTGTCGGACGTACAGGGCGATGGTTTATTACGCTGGCGCCCTTCGGTATTAAGCGTTGCCCACGGAATGCAGCTGTGGATTGAGCACCTTATCTGGTGCGCCAGCGGCGGCGGCGGGGAAAGCCGAATGTGTGGCCGTAAAGATTCAGCATGGCGCTTCCCACATCTGGAAGTGGGTGAGGCCAGTGAATATCTGGCGCAACTGATTGAGGGATATACAGAAGGCCTTAACCAGCCGCTGCTCCTGCTGCACAACAGCGGCGGTGCGTGGATAAAAGCCTGTTATGACCCGCAAAATAGTGCCATTTTATGGGATGAGGAAACGCAGCAAAAAGCGCGCAATAAACTGCTGGCTGCGTGGGAAGGGAACCATATGGTTGAGGGGGAAGGTTCTGATATCTGGCTGCAACGTTTGTACCGTACGCTGGACGCCGGGTATTACGACGCGATTGTCAGAGAAGCCGAGCGCTACCTGTTACCGCTATTTCGTTTCAACCAATCCTGAATAAGGATTGTATAAAAATTGCACAGCCCGGTGAGTTCATTTATGATGCGATTCTTGCTCAGGGCTGGCGAAATACAACAACGGCGTTCTACGGATTGCTTCAAAAAGTTGTTAATGATGAGTAAGTTAGTGAAGACGAGGTTTGTTAATGCCTAAATGCAGCACCTGGTTTACCGCGCTTTTCTTGTTCGTTGCTCTTTGGGCACCCTTCAGTCAGGCAGAGAGCGGATGGCAGCCCATCCAGGACTCCATCCGTAAAAGTGAAAAAGATCCTCGTCAGTATCAGGCTATTCGTCTCGATAACGGTATGACCGTACTGCTGGTTTCTGACCCTCAGGCGGTGAAGTCGCTGTCTGCGCTGGTGGTTCCAGTAGGATCGCTGGAAGATCCGGACGCGCACCTCGGCCTCGCACATTTCCTCGAACATATGACGCTGATGGGTTCCAAAAAATACCCGGACCCGGACAGCCTGTCTGAGTTTCTGAAAAAGCACGGTGGCAGCCACAATGCCAGTACCGCCACCTACCGCACCGCCTTTTATCTTGAAGTGGAAAACGATGCCCTGAACGGGGCGGTAGACCGCCTTGCTGACGCCATTGCTGAGCCTAATCTGGCAGCACAATACGCCGAACGCGAGCGTAATGCGGTAAATGCAGAATTGACGATGGCGCGTGCGCGCGACGGTATGCGTATGGCCCAGGTCAGCGCGGAAACAATCAATCCGGCGCACCCCGGCTCGCGTTTTTCCGGCGGCAACCTTGAAACTCTGCGCGACAATCCCGGCAGTAAACTGCTGGATTCGCTGGTGGCGTTCAGAAATAAATACTATTCGGCCAACCTGATGAAGGCGGTTATTTACAGCAATAAGCCTTTGCCGGAACTGGCAAAAATTGCCGCAGAAACCTATGGCCGCGTCCCCAATAAAAATATCGAAAAGCCGGTGATTGACGTGCCGGTAGTGACCGACGCGCAAAAGGGCATTTTTATTCACTATGTCCCGGCGATGCCGCGCAAGGTGGTACGCGTTGAGTTCCGCATCGACAATAATAGCGACAAATTCCGCAGCAAAACCGACGAGCTGATAGGCTACCTGATTGGCAACCGTAGCCATGACACGCTTTCTGACTGGCTGCAAAAACAAGGGCTTGCGGAGAGCGTGCGCGCCGACTCTGACCCAATGGTTACCGGCAACAGCGGCGTATTTGCCATCTCCGTTTCCCTGACGGATAAAGGCCTTGCCAACCGTGACCAGGTGGTGGCAGCCATCTTCAGCTACCTTAACCAAATGCGTACTCAGGGCGTCGACAAGCGTTATTTCGACGAACTGGCCCATGTTCTGGATCTCGATTTCCGCTACCCGTCGATAACCCGTGATATGGACTATATCGAGTGGCTGGCGGACACCATGCTGCGCGTGCCGGTTTCCCATACCCTGGACGCCTCGAATATCGCCGATCAATACGATCCCGAAGCGATTAAAGCGCGTCTGGATATGATGACGCCGCAAAACGCGCGCATTTGGTACATTAGCCCGCAGGAGCCGCATAACAAAACGGCCTACTTTGTTGATGCGCCTTATGAAGTAGATAAAATTCCTCAGGAAACCTTTACCGACTGGCAGCAAAAAGCAGGCGCTATCAAGCTCGCGCTGCCTCAGTTGAACCCCTATATTCCGGATGATTTCACGCTCTATAAGCCAGAGAAGGAATATTCGCACCCTGAGCTGCTGGTTCATGAGCCTGACCTGCGCGTGATGTATATGCCAAGCCGCTATTTTGGCAATGAGCCAAAAGCGGATGTCACCCTGGTGCTGCGTAATCCGCAGGTGATGAATAGCGCCAAAAACCAGGTGCTGTTCGCCATCAATGATTATCTGGCGGGTATTGCGCTGGACGAACTGAGCAATCAGGCCTCCGTCGGCGGCATTGGCTTTTCATCCAATGCCAACAGCGGATTAATGATCAACGCTAACGGCTACACCCAGCGTTTACCGCAGCTATTTGAAGCGTTGCTCAAAGGCTATTTCAGCTACACGCCGACTCAGGAACAGCTGGATCAGGCCAAGTCCTGGTATGCTCAGATGATGGATTCGGCAGAAAAGGGTAAAGCCTTCGAGCAGGCGATTTCGCCGGTGCAGATGGTCTCCCAGGTGCCGTACTTTGAGCGCAGCACTCGGCGGGCGCTGCTGCCGGACCTGAGTTTAAAAGACGTACTCGACTACCGTGAACAGCTGAAAACCAACGCCCGGCCAGAATTTATGGTCATCGGCAATATGTCGCCGGAGCAGGCTAAGGCGCTTGCGGAAAACGTCAAAACGCAACTGGGTACCAAAGGTAATGAATGGTGCCGTAACGACGATGTGCTGGTCGATAAACAGAATTTGGCTATGTTTGAGAAAGCCGGAAGCAGCACGGATTCGGCGCTGGCGGCGGTATATGTCCCTAAAGGCTATGACGAAGCAACCAGCACCGCCTACGGCTCTATGCTGGGGCAAATTATTCAGCCGTGGTTCTACAACCAGCTGAGAACCCAGGAGCAGCTCGGCTATGCGGTATTTGCCTTCCCGATGTCGATTGGCCGTCAGTGGGGTGTAGGCTTCTTGCTGCAAAGCAGCGATAAACAGCCCGCTTACCTCTATGAGCGTTTTAAAGCGTTTTACCCGACCATCGAGAAGAAGCTGCGCGGCATGAGCGCCGAAGAATTCGCCCAGATCCAGCAGGGGATGATTGCCCAAATGCAGCAGGCTCCGCAAACACTTGCGGAAGAGGCTTCGCAACTGAGCAAAGATTTCGATCGCCGAAACATAGCTTTTGATTCCCGTGATAAAGTGGTGGCCGAAATTAAGAAACTGACGCCGCAAAAGCTGGCAGATTTCTTCCACCAGGCGGTGATAGCTCCCCAGGGGATGGCGGTGCTGTCACAGATTTCCGGTAGCCATAACGGCAAAGCAGAGTACGCAGCACCTGACGGGTGGAAGACCTGGGAGGGCGCGAGCAGTCTGCAACAGACGTTACCACTAGTAAGCGAGAAATAATGACCGATGTAACCGCGCAGCCCCTTGATCCTTTAAGTTTGCCGCTGTGCGGCGAACGGTTGATAGAAGCCTCCGCGGGGACAGGTAAGACATTTACCATCGCCGCTCTTTACCTGCGGCTGCTGCTGGGCCTGGGCGGAGAGAATGCTTTTCCCCGCCCGCTGGGCGTAGAAGAGCTACTGGTTGTGACCTTTACCGAAGCGGCCACGGAAGAGTTACGTGGCCGTATTCGGGCAAATATTCACGAATTGCGCATCGCGTGTATTCGTAACCTCAGCAAAAATCCTCTGCTACAAAGCCTGCTTTCTGAAATAGAAGATAAACAGCTGGCAGCCCGTACTTTGCTGCTTGCCGAGCAGCAAATGGACGAGGCGGCTATTTTCACCATTCACGGTTTCTGCCAGCGTATGCTGAGCCTTAACGCCTTTGAGTCCGGCATGCTGTTTGAACAACAGCTGCTGGAGGATGAGTCCTTGCTGCGCCGCCACGCCTGCGCGGACTTCTGGCGTCGCCACTGTTATCCGCTTCCGAAGCCGGTCGCCCAGGCGATGAGCGAAGAATGGTCGGGGCCGGAAGCCCTGCTGCGGGATATTAATAGCTGGCTGCAGGGCGAGCAGCCGCAGCTGAAGCAGCCTCCGGCAGATAACGAGACGCTGCTGGCGCGGCATGAAAAAATTATTGCCGCTATCGATGGGGTAAAAACGCAATGGCGGGCCGCCGCAGGGGAGCTGGCAAGCCTTATCGGCGATTCCGGCGTGGATAAACGCAGCTACAGCAGCAAACATCTGCCGAACTGGCTGGAGATTGTGGGCCAGTGGGCGCAGCTCGAAACTACCAGCTACCAGCTGCCGGATGCGCTGGCTAAGTTCGCCCAGAGCACGCTGGAAGAGAAAACCAAAAAGGGTGAGGTTCCTCGCCATAGCCTGTTCAGCGCCATTGATGCTCTGCTGGCCGAACCGCTGACGCTGCGTGACCTGGTGATAGCGAGAGCGATGGCGGAAATCCGCTATATCGTACAGCAGGAGAAAAAGCGCCGCGGCGAGCTGGGCTTTGACGATATGCTAAGCCGCCTTGATGAAGCGCTGCATCAGCCGGGCGGTGACGCTCTGGCGGAGGCTATTCGCGGGCGCTTCCCGGTCGCGATGATAGATGAGTTTCAGGATACCGACCCCCAGCAATACCGTATTTTCCGTCGCCTTTATATTAAGCAGCTGCAGACCGCGCTGCTGCTTATCGGTGACCCGAAGCAGGCCATTTATGCCTTCCGCGGTGCGGATATTTTTACCTATATGAAAGCGCGTCACGAGGTGAGCGCCCACTATACGCTGGACACTAACTGGCGCTCGGCTCCGGCGATGATTGACGGTGTTAATACGCTTTTTCAGCAGGTGGATAACCCTTTCCTGTTCCGTCAAATTCCCTTCCTGCCGGTTAAATCGGCCCCGCGTAATAGCGGCCTGCGCTTTACCGTTCGCGGCGAGAGCCAGGCGGCAATGAAGCTCTGGCTTCAGCCCGGGGAGGGAACGGGAGTAAGTGATTACCAACATGCAATGGCAACCCAGTGTGCGCGTCAAATTCGCGATTGGCTGACTGCCGGGCAGCGAGGTGAAGCATTGCTCTGGACGGGGGAAAAGTCGCGCAATCTCCAGGCGTCGGACATGACCATTCTGGTTCGCAGCCGGGGCGAAGCGGCCATCGTACGTGACGCCCTGGGCGCCCTTAATATCCCTTCGGTTTATCTTTCTAACCGTGATTCCGTGTTTGCCACCCCAGAGGCGCGAGAACTGCTGTGGATCTTGCAGGCGGTATTAGCCCCGGAAATAGAAACGGCGATGCGCAGCGCCATTGCTACCAGCATGCTGGGGCTGGATGCGCTGGACATAGAATCGCTGAACAAAGATGAATTAGCCTGGGACAGACTGGTTGAAGAGTTTTTCAACTATCGCGAACTGTGGCTTAAACGCGGCGTAATGCCGATGCTAAGAGCGCTGATTACGGCAAGGCATATTGCCGAGAACCTGCTGGCAACGCCGGGCGGGGAGCGCAGGCTGACGGATATTTTACATATCAGCGAGCTGCTGCAGGAAGCCGCGGGTGAGATGGAAAGCGAGCATGCTCTGGTGCGCTGGCTGGCACAGCGGATTGCCGAGCCGGACAGCAATAGCTCCAGCCAGCAGCTGCGGTTGGAAAGCGATAAGCATCTGGTGAAAGTCGTCACCATCCATAAATCCAAAGGGCTTGAATACCCGCTGGTCTGGCTGCCGTTTGTGGCCAACTACCGCCCGCAGAGCAGCGGCCTGTACCACGACCGCACCACGTTCACCTCGCTGCTGGACTTAAGTAACGATGCGGAAAGTCTCGGGCTGGCGGAAGAAGAGCGGCTGGCGGAAGACCTGCGCCTGCTTTATGTTGCGCTGACCCGTTCGGTCTGGCATTGCAGCATGGGCGTTGCGCCGCTATTTCGCGGTACGCGAGCTAAAAAAGGCGCAAGCGATCTGCATCTCAGCGCGCTGGGCTACCTGCTGCAAAAAGGTGAAGCGCTTGATGCCGAAGGGCTGAAACAGGCTCTTGATGCGCTTAACAGCGAAGCTATTGAGGTTGAAACTTTGCCGCCGGGCGAGGATACGCCGTGGCAGCCGGAAGCGAGCGTCCTGCCAGAGCTTACTGCTCGTCGGCTTCACCGGAGAATCGCCGATAACTGGCGCGTGACCAGCTATTCTGGCCTGCAACAGCACGGCAGTAGCAGGGTCTTGGATCTTGTGCCGCGCCTCGATGTCGATGCCGTTGGCGAAGTGCCTGAGCAAAGTGAGCCGTTACTTACGCCGCATACCTTCCCGCGTGGGGCTGCGCCGGGTACTTTCCTGCATAGCCTGTTTGAAGGCATCGACTTTACCCAGCCGGTGAATGGCGAATGGGTGGCGGAGCAGTTAACCGCCCAGGGTTTTGGCGAAGAGTGGCGGCCGGTTGTGAGCGGCTGGCTCGAACAAGTTCTTGCCGCGCCGCTGAATGAAACCGGCGTGGCCCTGAATTTGCTTTCGCCGAAAGAGAAGCAGGTCGAGCTGGAGTTCTATTTACCCATCGAGCATGAATTGCAGGCGGAGCGCCTGGACGCACTGATCCGGCATTACGACCCGCTTTCGGCCGGCTGCCCGCCGCTGGACTTCCGGCAGGTAAAGGGCATGTTGAAAGGTTTTATCGACCTGGTGTTCCGCTGGCAGGGGCGCTACTACCTGCTGGACTACAAATCCAACTGGCTGGGCGAAGACAGCAGCGCTTATACACGCGAGGCAATGGCCGGAGCGATGCAGTCTCATCGCTATGACCTGCAATATCAGCTTTATACCCTGGCGCTACACCGCTACCTGCGCCACCGCATGGCTGGTTATGACTATCAGCAGCATTTTGGCGGGGTGATTTACCTGTTCCTGCGTGGGGTGGAGCAGGGGAAACCGGAGCAGGGCATTTTTGCTACCAGGCCGGGCGTCGAGCTAATTGAGGCGATGGACGCGTTATTTGCCGGGAAGACTGAGGAGGTGAGCCTGTGAGCATGTCGGAATTACTAAACCGGGCGGTGGCTTTAAAAGCCCTCAGGCCGCTGGACTCACAATTCGCCATGATGCTCGCGAGCGATAAGCAACCGGTCGTGATGCTGGCCGCCGCACTGCTTAGCCACGATGCGGGCGAAGGGCATGTGTGCCTCCCGCTGGAGCGCCTGAAGCCCGAATTCGTATTTTCCGGGCGGCATCCGGAACTTGTGGCGCAGATTTTTGCCGGGCTGGGCTCTCCAGCAGGCTGGAAGGAGGCGCTGCTGGCCTCTAAGGTGGTAAGCGCGGGCGAAGAGGCTACGCCGCTGAAGCTTATCGGCAACCGCCTGTATCTCAACCGCATGTGGAGCAATGAGCGGCGGGTGGCAGCGTTCTTTGGCGAGCATAACAAGCCGATTGAACTGGACGAAGCAAAGCTGCGGCAGAGCCTCGATGAGCTGTTCGGGGTGAGCGAGCAGACGGACTGGCAAAAGGTTGCCGCGGCGGTAGCGCTGACGCGCCGTATTTCGGTTATCTCCGGCGGGCCTGGCACCGGTAAAACGACGACCGTAGCAAAGCTGCTGGCCGCGCTGGTTCAGCTTTCGGATGGCGAGGCGCTGCGAATTCAGCTTGCCGCGCCAACCGGGAAGGCTGCCGCGCGCTTAACTGAATCTTTAGGCAGCGCATTACGCCAGCTGCCGCTGAGTGACGAGCAGAAAAAATTACTGCCTGAAGAAGCTTCAACCCTGCATCGCCTGCTGGGCGCTCAGCCAAACAGCCAGCGCCTGCGTCACCACGCGGGCAACCCGCTGCACCTCGACGTGCTGGTGGTGGATGAAGCCTCGATGGTGGATTTGCCGATGATGTCGCGGCTAATTGATGCCCTACCGGAGCGGGCGCGGGTTATTTTCCTCGGTGACCGCGACCAGCTGGCCTCGGTTGAAGCGGGGGCCGTTCTCGGCGACATCTGCCACTACGTCAACGATGGCTATTCCTCAGCACGAGCGGAGCAATTACGGCGGCTAACCGGCTGTGAAGTTCCCGTGGGGCAAAATACTCAGGCCAGCTCGCTGCGCGACGGGCTATGCCTGCTGCGCAAGAGTTACCGTTTTGACAGCCAGTCCGGCATTGGCCAACTGGCATTTGCGGTTAATGCCAGCGACAGTAAGCAGGTAAGAGCGGCGTTCGGGCAGGGTTTTGGCGATATTTCCCAGCGGCCACTTCTTGAGCCGGAAGATTACACGGCGATGATCGCTGACGTTGTCGCGGGCTATGGCGACTATTTACAACTGGTAAGGCAGCGTGCGGAACCGGCGGCTATCCTCAGTGCTTTTGGCCGCTATCAGCTGTTGTGTGCCCTGCGCGAAGGGCCGTTCGGCGTAAGCGGTCTGAACGAACGTATTGAGCAGGCGCTGGTTCAGGCCCGGCTGATCCAACGCCCGTCTCAGGCGCAATCGCGCTGGTATGAGGGGCGGCCGGTGATGATTGCCCGCAACGACAGCTCGCTGGGGCTGTTTAACGGTGATATCGGTATTGCTCTGCATCGCGAAGAAGGGCTGCGGGTCTGGTTCCCGATGCCTGATGGCACGCTTAAGTCGGTGCAGCCGAGCCGCCTTCCGGCGCATGACACGGCTTTTGCTATGACGGTGCATAAATCTCAGGGGTCTGAGTTCGACCACGCGGCGCTGGTCTTGCCGAACCAGTTTGTTCCGGTGGTCACGCGCGAGCTGGTTTATACCGCGATAACGCGAGCGCGTAAGCGGCTATCTCTGTATGCCGACGAACGCGTATTGGGCAAGGCCGTCGCGACCCGTACCGAGCGGCGCAGCGGCCTGATGGAGATTTTTGCCGGGGAATAAACGAAAGAGGAAGGCCAGAAGCCTTCCTCTTTTTTCAGGTCAGATCCGCCATCAGCACTTTTGATTTACGCTGATAGTTGTACATCTCTTTCTTACTGGCCGGCAGCAGCTCTACGTCCACAGGCAGGAACCCGCGTTCCTGGAACCAGTGAATGCTGCGGGTGGTTAACACAAACAGTTTACTCAGCCCCATCTGCCGCGCCTGGTTGGCTACGCGGTTGAGCAACTCTTCGCCCCGAGACGAGCTGCGGTAGTCCGGGTGAACCGCCACGCAGGCCATTTCACCGATGCTCTCTTCCGGGAACGGATAGAGGGCGGCGCAGGCAATAGTCAGATTGTCGCGCTGGATAATCGTAAATTTATCAATTTCCATTTCGAGCTGCTCGCGTGAGCGGCGAACCAGGATGCCCTGCTGCTCCAGCGGGCGAATCAGCTCCAGAATGCCGCCGATATCGTTGATGGTGGCGCGGCGAATCTGCTCGGCGCTCTCCATGACAATCTGCGTGCCGATGCCGTCCCGGGAGAACAGTTCCTGCAGCAAAGCTCCGTCTTCCTGATAGCTGAGCAGGTGGCTGCGGCGCACGCCGCTGCGGCAGGCTTTTACCGCGCCGCGCAGGAAACGCACGGTGCCGGAATGATAGTCGCCCGCGCTTTCAAGTGCTTCAATACGCTGCTGCGCTTCGTTGGGAAACAGTTCGGAAATAACATTGCCGAGATCGTCGGTTACGCCCTGAGAAGAGCAGAACCCGATCATTTTTTCCGCCTTCAGTTTTACCGCCAGTTGGGTAGCGACTTCTTCGGATGTGAGGTTAAAACTCTCTCCGGTAACCGATACCGCGACCGGCCCCATCAGCACAATTGCGCCGTTATCCAGCTGGCGGTGAATCGCCTCTTCGTCGATGCGGCGAACGCGGCCGCTGTGGCAGTAGTCCACGCCGTCGTCCACGCCCAGCGGCTGGGCAATAATAAAGTTGCCGCTGACCACGTTGATATGCGCGCCCTGCAGCGGCGTATTGCCGAGGCTCATGGAAAGCCGGGCGGTAATATCCAACTGCAACAGTCCGGCCGCCTGCTTAACCAGTTCAAGCGTTTTTGCATCGGTGACTCGGGTGTGCTTGTGGTAGACCGGCTCGTGGTGATGTTCAGCCAGGTTTTCATCAATCTGCGGGCGAGCGCCATACACCACCACAAGGCGAATGCCAAGGCTGTGCAGCAGGCCAATATCATTGATAATGCTGGAGAAGTTTTCATGCTCGATGGCCTCGCCGCCGAGCATAATGACAAACGTTTTTCCCCGGTGGGCATTTATATAGGGAACAGAATGGCGGAATCCCTGCACCAGTTCGGTTCTACGTTCCTTCACCACGGCACACCCTCATTGAATTTTTATTCGTAATTTCTGTATTTTTATTCTTTTATGGCTTCGGGTGCAAGCGCCAATTTTCATCCAGGATAAAATTTTTCAGCGGCGGTTTGAGTGAGCCTTTTCTGAACGTTTACCCTTTTATAGATGACAGTAACCGCGTGTTTCGCTAAAGTTTTCGGCTCAAAAAAAATTTATGCCAAAAACTATCGCTCAGGGGAGCCATGCCAGATTCCAGTTCGTTAATGAGTCGCCGCCGTTTACTTCAGGGTGCAGGAGCTATGTGGCTGTTGAGCGTCAGCAAGGTTGGTTTTGCTGCCTCAAGCCAGGTGATAGCCGTGCGCGTCTGGCCGGCCTCGTCTTATACCCGCGTAACGCTGGAGTCGAACCATCAGCTTAAATACCGCCAGTTTGCGCTTAGCAACCCGGAACGCGTAGTGGTGGACATTGAAGGCGCGCATTTAAATTCGGTGTTAAAAGGCATAGGCAGCCAGGTTCGCGGCGACGATCCTTTTATTAAGTCGGCTCGCGTAGGGCAGTTCGACCCAAAGACCGTGCGTATGGTTTTTGAATTGAAACAAAACGTTACCCCACATCTGTTTGCGCTGGCACCGGTGGCCGAATTTAAAGAACGCCTGGTAATGGATCTTTACCCGGCCAATATGAATAGCGAGCAGGATCCGCTGCTGGCGCTGCTGGAAGATTACAACAACGGCCAGCTGGATAAGAAAATGCCGGCTGATAAAGGGCCGCAGCCGGGTAAAGCGGGGCGTGACCGCCCGATTGTCATCATGCTCGATCCCGGGCACGGCGGGGAAGATCCCGGCGCAATTGGCCCGAATAAGACCCGTGAAAAGGATATTGTGCTGAGCATTGCCCGCAGGCTGAAGGCGCTGCTGGACAAAGAAGGCAACATGAAGGCCTATATGACGCGAAACGAGGATGTTTTCATCCCGCTGAAAGTGCGCGTGGCTAAAGCCCAGAAGCAGCGGGCCGATCTGTTTGTTTCTATTCATGCGGATGCTTTCACTACCGCGGCCGCTCGCGGTTCATCGGTGTTTGCGCTGTCGACCAAAGGTGCCACCAGCACCGCGGCTAAATATCTTGCTCAAACCCAGAACGCCGCGGACTTAATCGGCGGGGTAGGCAAGAGCGGGGACCGTTATCTCGACCACACGATGTTCGATATGGTGCAGTCGCTGACCATCAACGACAGCCTGAAGTTTGGCAAAGAGGTACTGAACCGTCTCGGACGGGTAAATAAGCTGCATAAAAACAGCGTCGATCAGGCCGGGTTTGCAGTACTTAAAGCGCCGGATATTCCGTCGATTCTGGTGGAAACTGCGTTCCTCAGTAACCCGGAGGAAGAGCGTAAGCTGCGCACGGCGAAGTTCCAGCAGGAGGTGGCCGAGTCCATCCTGGCGGGGATTAAAGCCTACTTCTCGGACAGCTCGCGCCTGGCGCGAAGAGGGTAGAAGTAAAAGGCGCGCCTTTAATATAGCTGGCGCTTACCCTCTGTTATTCGCCCGTGACTTTCCTGGTGAACAACCAGAACAGCAGTGCCAGGAAACTAATTCCCGAACCCAGCAGGCACACGCCTTGCCAGCCCGCATGGGCATAAACCAGCGTTGTACTCATCGCGCCTGCGCCACTTCCGGCGGCATAAAAAAGCATATACAGCCCCACCAGGCGGCTATGAGCCTCCGGCCGGGTGCGGAAAATCATGCTCTGGTTGGTGACGTGCAGGGCCTGGCCACCTGAATCAAGCAAGATAATCCCTGCCACCAGCGCCCCTAAGGACCAGCTCATCAGCGAGAGCGGCCACCAGGCCAGCAGCAGCAAGAGAAGTGCGGCGAGGCTGGTATGCTGTGCAAGCCCCCGATCCGCCCATTTTCCGGCACGCGTTGCGGCCAGTGCTCCCACCGCACCGACCAGGCCAAAAGCCCCAATCAGCGTATGAGAGAAGCCGTAAGGGGCGGCGCTTAGCGGCAGCACCAGTGCGCTCCAGAAAACGTTAAAGGCGGCGAACATCAGCAGCGCCAGCACTCCGCGCACCTGCAACACTTTCTCCTGGCGGAGCAGGGTAAACATAGAGCCGATAAGTTGCGGATAGCTACGGGCGGCTGACGATAGCGCGAGTTCCGGTAGTTTGCGCCACAGCGGCAAAGCAATCGCCAGCATTAATACAGCGGAGCAGCAATAGACCGCTCGCCAGCCCGCAATATCGCTTATTCCTCCTGCAAAGACTCGCGCTAACAGCAGCCCAATGAACACGCCGCTTTGTGCGGAACCGACAACATGTCCGCGTTGATCGGGCGCGGCCGCGCTGGCCGCATAAGCAATTAACCCCTGCGTCATTGCCGTGCCCAGCAGCCCCACGGCCAGCAGGCTTACCAGCAGCACCGGCGCGGAGTGGGCGACTGCCACAGAAATAAGTGCGATGACCAGGCCCGCAATCTGGGCTGCCATCAGTTTACGGCGGTTCAGCAGGTCACCCAGGGGGACTAAAAAAAGCAAGGCCAGCGTGCAGCCTGCCTGGGTTGCGGTTATAAGCCCGCCGATGGCGGCGTGGCTAATGCCAAAGTCCTGCGCCAGCTTATCCAGCAGAGGCTGGGCATAGTAAACGTTCGCCACGCTCAGCCCGCTGGCAATGGAAAAAAGGGCGACCAGGCTCGCGGGCATACTGGCGGCTTCTGGTAAAGGCCGATGCCGTTCGGAGCAGGCTGTAACATCAACAAGCAGC
Organism: Cedecea davisae DSM 4568; assembly: GCF_000412335.2. GTDB lineage: Bacteria > Pseudomonadota > Gammaproteobacteria > Enterobacterales > Enterobacteriaceae > Cedecea > Cedecea davisae. Next base: position 3,779,081 of record NZ_KE161030.1, on the reverse strand, counting down.
GTTTTTCTCATCTTCTTTCCTCCCAGCCAATCTAGTTGCAAAACAAAACTGATTGAAGGGTAGAGAGTCTGGTTTTAAAATGCAACTTGTTTGCCTGGCGATAAGGGGAGAAAAATGCCGCAGGGAAATAATGCCAACCAGTTTTGCCCGGTCGCTCGCTGCATTGAGGCGGTAGGAGACCGCTGGTCGTTGCTTATTGTGCGCGATGCGTTTGACGGCGTACGCCGCTTTGGGGATTTCCAGCGGAGTCTGGGCGTAGCCAGAAATATTCTTTCTGACAGATTGCGCAAGCTTGTTGATGCCGGAGTGCTGGAATTGCAGGCCGCGTCCGACGGGACGGCTTATCAGGAGTATGTGTTAACGCAGATGGGGCTAAGCCTGTTCCCGGTTGTGGTGGCGCTGCGCCAGTGGGGAGAGCGTTATTTATTCGCGGAGAATGAGCCGCACTCTGAGCTTATCGATAAGCGCAGCGGCCAGCCTGTTGCTTTCATGATGCCGGTTTTACAGGACGGTAGTGCTTTACAGCCTGAAGATGCAATTGTGCGTAAGGTTGTGATTGCAGAAGAGTAATTCGCCAGAAGGGGCCGGGAGAAAATTTCCCGGATTGCAGATACAAAAAAACACCCGTAAGGGTGTTCTCAATGTTGGTTGCGGGGGCCGGATTTGAACCGACGACCTTCGGGTTATGAGCCCGACGAGCTACCAGGCTGCTCCACCCCGCGTCCGTCATACTGCTATTTTTTTAATGATTATTCATCATTGCGCTGTTAAAACAGCGACTTTTAATTGGTTGCGGGGGCCGGATTTGAACCGACGACCTTCGGGTTATGAGCCCGACGAGCTACCAGGCTGCTCCACCCCGCGTCCGTGGATGCGCACTATACTCTGCTCGCTTTTTGTTGCAACCCTTTTTTGGAAGAAATTCCTGAATTTCCCATTGGTTGTTGAATTTACCCGCATAATGCCCATAAAACAGGCGTTTTTACTATGTCACCCCCTCAACTCGTTTAATTCTCGCGGCGCGTTTGCTATCTTCGGCGAGGCATATAGAGGCAACCAGCAGGGCTAGAGAGTAATGAAAGGACGTTGGATTAAGTACATAGTAGCGGGGGCGATGGTAGCAATGCTGGCCGCCTGCTCATCAAAACCGACCGATCGCGGTCAACAATATAAAGACGGGAAGTTCTCCCAGCCTTTCTCACTGGTGAATCAGCCTGATGCGGTAGGGGCGCCAATCAACGGCGGTGACTATGCCGAGCAGGTTAATCAGATCCGCTCCGCTTCTCCTCGCCTCTATAATAATGGCAGCGACATTTATAACGCGGTGCAGCAGTGGCTGCGCGCCGGGGGCGATACTCGCCAGCTGAAGCAGTTTGGTCTGGATGCGTGGCAGATGGAAGGCGCGGATAACTACGGTAACGTCCAGTTCACCGGCTATTACACCCCGGTTATTCAGGCTCGCCATACCCGTCAGGGCGAATTCCAGTACCCAATCTACCGTATGCCGCCAAAACGTGGCCGCCTGCCTTCCCGTGCGGAAATCTACAGCGGCGCGTTGAGCGAGAGCTATGTGCTGGCCTACAGCAATTCTTTGATGGATAACTTCATCATGGATGTGCAGGGCAGCGGCTATATTGATTTTGGCGACGGCCAGCCTCTGACTTTCTTTGGCTATGCCGGGAAAAACGGCCACGCCTATCGCAGTATCGGTAAAGTGTTAATCGACCGTGGCGAAGTAAAGAAAGAAGATATGTCGATGCAGGCCATCCGCCACTGGGGCGAAACCCACAGCGAGGCTGAAGTCCGCGAGCTGCTGGAGCAGAACCCTTCCTTTGTGTTCTTCAAGCCCGCAAGCTATGCGCCGGTGAAAGGTGCCAGCGCCGTGCCGCTGATTGGCCGCGCATCCGTTGCGTCTGACCGCTCTATTATTCCTGCGGGCACAACGCTGCTTACCGAAGTGCCGCTGCTGGATAATAACGGCAAGTTTACCGGCCAGTACGAGCTGCGTGTGATGGTGGCGCTGGACGTGGGTGGGGCAATCAAAGGCCAGCACTTCGATATCTACCAGGGAATCGGCCCGGATGCCGGACACCGCGCGGGATGGTATAACCATTATGGTCGCGTTTGGGTGCTGAAACCGGCACCTGGAGCGGGCAACGGCGGGAATGTTTTTAGCGGTTGATGCTGCAAAGTTCCCACCTTCTATAGACGGGCTGTATAATCAGCCCGTTTTTTATTTCTGAGGATACCCCGATGTCTGTCGTTCTTTCCGATGCCTGGCTGCAACGCTTTGGCGGAACCGCTCGCCTGTATGGCCAGGCGGCGTTACAGCTGTTTGCTGAGGCTCACGTTTGTGTGATTGGCATCGGCGGCGTGGGATCGTGGGCGGCCGAAGCGCTGGCGCGTACCGGCATCGGCGCAATTACCCTGATTGATATGGACGACGTGTGTGTGACTAACACCAACCGCCAAATCCATGCTCTGCGGGATAACGTTGGTCAGGCAAAAACCGAAGTCATGGCCGCGCGCATTAAAGAGATTAATCCCGAGTGCCGGGTTACGGTGGTTGATGATTTCATCACCGCGGAAAACGTAGCGGAGCTGCTTAGTCAGGGATTCAGCTATGTTATTGACGCAATTGATAGCGTTCGGCCTAAAGCCGCACTGATAGCTTATTGTCGGCGCTATAAGATCCCGCTTGTGACTACCGGTGGAGCGGGCGGGCAGATCGATCCTACGCAGATCCAGGTGACCGATCTGGCAAAAACGATTCAGGATCCGCTTGCCGCCAAGCTGCGCGAGCGGCTGAAAAGTGATTTTGGCGTGGCGAAGAACAGCAAAGGAAAGCTGGGCGTGGACTGCGTATTTTCAACCGAAGCGCTGGTTTACCCTCAGGCCGATGGCTCGGTCTGTGCGATGAAAAGCACCGCTGAAGGGCCAAAGCGTATGGACTGCGCCTCCGGCTTTGGCGCGGCAACTATGGTTACCGCCAGCTTTGGCTTCGTGGCGGTGTCCCATGTGCTGAAGAAGATGATGGCGAAAGCGGCGCGAACCGCCGCCTGATTACGCCTGGCGCGCGGCCTGCTGAACGGCCGCTGCCAGCGCGGCAAGACCGCTGCTGCGTGAGGCGCTGAGCTGGTTGCGCAGCCCCAACTGGTCGAATAATTCCAGCGGATCTTTCTCCAACAGCTGCCGGGCGGTTTTCCCTTCTACTGCGGTCAGCAACACCGCCAGCAATCCTCGTACAATTCTTCCTTCACTGTCGCCGTAGAAGTGCAGCGTGCCGTCAGGCTGGCGGGTATAGCCCAACCATACGCGGTTTTCGCAGCCGCTGATTTCAATGCTCTCGTTTTTTAACTCGTCAGGCAGCGCCGGAAGCTGCTTGCCGAGCAGGATCAACTGGCGATATTTGTCTTCCCACTGCTGCAAAGCGGCAAACGTGGAGAGCAAAGTTTCTTCGTTCACGGCGGAGCCAAAAGGATGCCCGGCTAATAAAATATTGCTCATTTAGTCCACCAGAATGTCGAGGGCGCGGTCGATGGCTTGTACCAGGTGTTCCACGTCCTGCTGAGTGTTGTAGGGGGCGAAAGAGGCGCGAAGCGTGCCGCTAACGCCGAGAGCAGCCATCAGCGGCTGGGCGCAGTGCTGGCCGGCGCGCAGGGCAATGCCGGACTCCGCCAGCAGCGTAACTAAATCGCTATGGTGTACGCCCGCAAAATCGAATGCCAGCAGGCTTGAATCCTGGCAGCGGAAGCTGCGAAAGCCGGGGCGTTTAGCCAGTTCAGCTTCGGCAAGCGTTGCCAGGCTGCGGCTCCAGCTTTCAGCCTCGTGCAGATTAATCTCTTCAAGCCATTCCAGCGCCGCGCTGAGCCCGATAACGCCCGCTACGTTCGGCGTCCCTGCTTCAAAGCGATAAGGCACCGGCTGGGTTTTGAAGCCCTCGAACGAAACTTCAGTAATCATTTTGCCGCCCCCGAGCCAGGGTGACATCTGCTCGAGCAGCTCGGGTTTGCCGTACAGCGCGCCGATGCCGGTTGGGCCATAGAGTTTATGGGCGGAAAATGCGTAAAAGTCGATGTCCAGCGCCTGAACATCCGGCGGGCAGTGAACGATGCCCTGCGCGCCGTCGACCATCACAATGGCTCCGGCAGCGTGGGCAAGCGTAATGGCTTTTTCCAGGTCCGGGCAGCCGCCGGTGACGTTGGACATGTGCCCCAGAGCCAGAATACGGGTGCGCTCATTGATAAGCGTTGGAAGCTGGTTGAGATCGGGCAGCAGGTCATTTCCCAGCGGGAGTTTTATCACCCGAGCGCCCGTTTGTTCGGCAACCATCAGCCACGGCACGAAATTGGCGTGATGCTCGGCTTCGCTGATAATGATTTCGTCCCCGGCGGTAAGACGAGGGCGAGCGTAGCACTGCGCCACCAGATTGATGGCTTCAGTGGTTCCTCGTGTCCAGACCACGGACTTACCGCTTTGTGCATTAATCAGCCGCGCAACCTGGTCGCGCGCGGCTTCGTAGTGAGCGGTAAGGCGCTGTGCCTCCGGGAACTGGCTGCGGTGAACGTTACCCGCGCTCAGGCTGTAAAACTGCCGGGTGGCGTTGATTACGGCCTGAGGTTTAAGCGAAGTTGCCGCGCTATCGAGATAGACGCCTGAGTCTGCCAGCGCCGAAAACTGGGCGCGAAAGTGGGCGGGGTTAAATGCTGTCATGATGATCCTCAAGTCAATGAACAGATCGTCGCGCAAATCAGGGCGCGGCACAAGGTTTCAGTCACCATCGGAATAGTCCGCTTCTGCTGGCAAGATCGGAAAAGCAGGTTATGCTATTTATTGTTGGACTGATGTTTACGACTGTCAGTAGAAGAGATTTAAGTAGCATTAAACTCTATGCACAAGGAGAAGAATTATGAATAAAGCAGCCGCTATTGTTTCTGCCTGTATGATGACTTTTGCACTTGCAGCTTGTTCCAGCCCTAACTACATCATGCATACCAACGACGGGCGTGCCATCGTCTCTGAAGGTAAGCCGAAGACCGATGACGAAACCGGTATGATTAAGTACAAAGACGCCAACGGAAACATGCAGCAGATTAACCGCTCGGACGTGAAAGAGATGGTTGAGCTGAAGAAGTAAACGGCAGGCAAAAAAAAGCACCGCATTCGGCGGTGCTACATTAATCACTATGGACAGACAGGGTAAATGTACAGGAAGTGAAAAGGGGTAGCTTAGCTACCGTGGTCCGAAATGTCAGACCAATTGCAAACACAACAACACAACATCACAACCGTAAGCCAAAAGCCCTCCAGAACACGCATTCCAGACAACTTTTCGTTCCGACTCAGGAAGTGCCGCCACTATAGGTATTTGCTGGTGCATCCTCAACGGACAATTTATAATGGCTCAGATAAAAAAAACTAATAGGTAAACAAACAGCATCTGTTTGTTAATCATTATTAACACTTAAGCCAAATAACCCATGTCCAAGCGTTTACCACCTCTGAATGCGCTGCGCGTTTTTGACGCGGCGGCCCGTCACTTGAGTTTTACTAAAGCGGCCGAGGAGCTGTTTGTCACTCAGGCCGCTGTAAGCCACCAGATCAAGTCTCTGGAGGATTTTCTCGGCCTGAAACTGTTCCGTCGCCGCAACCGTTCGCTGTTGCTGACGGAAGAGGGGCAAAGCTATTATCAGGATATTAAAGAGATTTTTTCCCAGCTTACCGAAGCCACGCGCAAGCTGCAGGCGCGAAGCGCAAAAGGCGCACTGACGGTCAGTTTATTGCCAAGCTTTGCGATTCACTGGCTGGTGCCGCGCCTGACAAGCTTTAACTCAGCTTATCCGGGAATCGACGTGCGAATCCAGGCGGTTGACCGCCAGGAAGATAAGCTGTCGGACGATGTGGACGTGGCGATATTCTATGGTCGGGGTAACTGGCCGGGGCTCAGGGTTGAAAAGCTTTATGCTGAATATTTGCTACCGGTATGCTCGCCTATGCTGCTCACCGGCGATAAGCCGATTAAAACGCCGGAAGATTTAGCTAAGCACACTTTATTGCATGACGCTTCGCGCCGCGACTGGCAGACTTATACCCGCCAGCTTGGGGTGAGCCATATTAATGTCCAGCAGGGGCCTATTTTCAGCCACAGCGCGATGGTGCTCCAGGCCGCCATTCACGGTCAGGGTATTGCGCTGGCTAACAACGTGATGGCGCAAACCGAAATAGAGGCCGGCCGCCTGGTCTGCCCGTTTAACGATGTGCTGGTGAGTAAAAACGCCTTTTATCTGGTTTGTCATGACAGTCAGGCAGAACTGGGTAAAATAGCCGCGTTTCGACAGTGGATCCTGGCAAAGGCGGCCAGCGAGCAAGAAAAATTCCGTTTTCGCTACGAACAATAAGCAATCTTCGCGTGGCCAGGCCACGCCTCACTTTTAGGGTTACACCATGACCAGCCGATTCATGCTGATTTTTGCCGCCATCAGCGGCTTTGTTTTTGTTGCCCTGGGCGCCTTCGGGGCGCATGTATTAAGCAAATCTCTGGGCGTTGTGGAGATGGGCTGGATCCAGACCGGGCTTGAATATCAGGCATTTCACACCCTGGCTATTTTTGGCCTTGCGGTGGCGATGCAGAGACGCATCAGCATCTGGTTCTACTGGAGCAGCGTCTTTATGGCGCTCGGGACCGTATTATTTAGCGGCAGTCTCTACTGTCTTGCCCTGTCGCATCTGCGGCTGTGGGCGTTTGTTACCCCGGTGGGCGGCGTAAGCTTCCTTGCCGGTTGGATATTGATGTTAATTGGTGCTGTGCGCCTGAAACGTAAGGGCGTAAGCCATGAATAAAGTTATTTTGTACTGTCGCCAGGGTTTTGAGAAAGAGTGTGCGGCAGAAATCACCGACAAAGCCGGGCAGCGCGGCGTTTACGGGTTTGCCCGTGTTAAAGAACAGAGCGGCTACGTGGTATTTGAATGCTACCAGCCGGAAGAGGCGGATAAGCTGGCGCGCGAGCTGCCGTTTAGCGACCTGATTTTTGCCCGCCAGATGATCGTTGCCGGTGAGCTGTTAAAAGATCTGCCGCCGGAAGACCGTATTACGCCGGTTGTCGGCATGTTACAGGGCGTGGTTGAGAAAGGCGGTGACCTGCGCGTTGAGGTGGCGGACACTAACGAAAGCAAAGAGCTGATGAAGTTCTGCCGCAAGTTCACCGTGCCGCTGCGTTCCAGCCTGCGTGAAGCCGGGGTGCTGACTAACTACGAGACGCCAAAACGCCCGGTGGTACACGTATTCTTTATCGCCCCAGGCTGCTGCTATACCGGGTATTCGTACACCACCAACAATTCACCGTTCTATATGGGCATTCCGCGCCTTAAGTTCCCGTCCGACGCGCCGAGCCGCTCAACGCTGAAGCTGGAAGAGGCGTTTCACGTCTTTATCCCCGCGGACGAGTGGGATGAACGTCTGGCAAACGGCATGTATGCGGTTGATTTGGGCGCTTGCCCCGGCGGCTGGACCTATCAGCTGGTGAAGCGCAACATGTGGGTTTCTTCCGTTGATAACGGCCCGATGGCACAAAGCCTGATGGATACCGGGCAGGTAACCTGGCTGCGCGAGGATGGTTTTAAATACCGCCCGACGCGTGCCAATATTTCGTGGATGGTTTGCGATATGGTTGAAAAACCAGCAAAAGTCGCCAGCCTGATGGCGACCTGGCTGGTGAACGGCTGGTGCCGTGAGACTATTTTTAACCTCAAGCTGCCGATGAAAAAGCGCTATGAGGAAGTCTCCCAGAACCTGGCGCAGATCCGCGAGAAGCTGGAAGAAAACGGAATTAACGCCGAGATTAAGGCTCGCCAGCTTTATCACGACCGCGAAGAAGTTACCGTGCATATCCGCCGCTGGTGGGCTGCCACTGGCGGCCGTCGCGACGAGCGCTGATAGACACTTTCCCTCACCCTTGCCGGGTGAGGGTCAACTCCCCGCCAGCCTTAGCTGCTGTAAATTACCATCCAGCTGTAAATCCGTTTGTAGCCTTGCAACCTGGCGGCTGACGAACGCGCTCTGTTTGTGCTGCTCAAGCTTTTTACGCCATTTTTCCGGGACTTCATCAAGCCGCTGATAAATCTCTTCCAGAGTGGAGAACGTATTGATGAGCTGCGTCGCGCTTTTAGGACCGATGCCGGGCACGCCTGGAATTTTACTGCTGCTGATGCCCGCCAGGCCCCAGAAATCACCGAGCTGGCCGGGCTGCACGCCGTATTCATGCTCAATAAAAGGGGCGTCAAGCCAGCGTTTCTGGAAGTAGTCGCGGATTTGCAAAGTCGGAGCCAGTAGCTGACAGTAGCCTTTATCCGTGGAGACGATGGTTGCCCGGTGGCCGCCGGAAGCGACTTTGACCGCCAGAGTTGCGGCCAGGTCGTCAGCTTCGTTTCCTTTTGAGTGCCAGCACTGTACGCCGCGCCGGGTAAAGGCTTCGCGCAGGTTGGGCATTTCTGCATGCAGGTTTTCCGGCATAGGAGAGCGCCCGGCTTTGTAGTCCGGCAATACCTGATGACGCCAGCCGTCCCGACGTTCTTCGTCGTCGAACACCGCTACCGCGTGCGTTGGCTGGCTGTGGTTAATTAATTGTTCGAGGGCGTGCAGGCAGGTTTCAACGCAGGGAGAGCCTTGTACCGCATGTATGCGGCGGATCAGGTTTAACGCATCGACGATAAGTAAATGAATAGACATAAGAAATTTACCTTTAACAAGGATTGTCTTAGCCTAACACTTCCCGCCATCATGAGCTATTCTCATCGCAGAAATCAGGAATCTTTCTCGCAGAAACCTTATTAACTAAAGATGGAAAGACATTGCGTAGTCGTTAGGGGGCTATGTATATTTCTGGCGAATAAAAAAATAGAGAACATCATATGAGTAACACTAAACACCTCGCGCAACGTATTCAAAACCTGCAACCTTCGGCCATTCGTGAACTCCTTAAACACAGCAAAATGCCGGGCGTGATTTCGCTGGCCGGCGGTATTCCTTCCAGCGACCTTTTCGACAGAGAAGGGCTGGAACTGGCGACCCGCAAAGCGCTGGAAGAGAACTTCAATGAGGCCTTCCAGTATGGGCTGACCGAGGGCAATAGCGAGCTGCGTGAGCAGCTGGTTGAGCTTTGCCGGGAGCGCGGGATAACGACCCGTAGCGACCAATTACTGATTACCTCCGGATCGCAGCAGGCGCTGGACTTGCTGATGCGCGGCCTGGTGGATGAGGGCGACGTATTTGTGGTTGAACGCCCAACGTACCTGGCAACGCTGCAAATCCTTAGCCTGACGGGCGCTAAAGTTGCGTCGGTCGGCGGTGATGAGCACGGAATGATCGTTGATGAGCTGGAAGCGCTGCTGAAAACTACGCGCATTAAAGGCGTCTATCTGGTGCCGACTTTTGGTAACCCGAGCGGAACAACGATGAGCGCAGAGCGCCGCGAGAAGCTGGTAAAACTCGCCGCCGAATATGATTTCGTGATAATCGAGGACGATCCATACGGCGCCATCAGCTTTACCGACCGCCGCGAAAAAACGCTGCTTCAGATAGCGACGGAGCAGGGCTATGCCGACCACGTAGTTTATACTTCAACGTTCTCTAAAATTCTGGCGCCGGGGCTGCGCGTTGGCTGGATTATTCTGCCGGAGTGGATGAAGCAAAAGGTCGCTATTATCAAGCAGGCTACCGACCTTCACGCCAATTCTTTTACCCAGTCTCTGACGGCTGCCTACCTGACTCTGGGCAGGTTAAATCCGCAGATTGAGCTGATTCGTGAAGCCTACAGGCAGAAATGTCTGACGCTTTCGCGTCTGCTGGAAGAAGAGCTGAGCGAGCATATTACGTTCAATCAGCCTCAGGGCGGGATGTTCCTCTGGGCCTCGTTCCGCTACGAGTTTGATACCACCGCCTGGCTGCAAAAAACGCTGGAGAACGGCGTGGTTTATGTTCCCGGGGAATTCTTCTTTAGCGATCGTGCCGATAAGCGCACGCTGCGCTTCTCCTATGCGACGGCGACCGATGAACAGCTGGTTGAAGCGGTGAAGCGGCTGAAAGCATCACTCTAAAAGAAAGGCTCCCGATGGGAGCCTTTCTGCTTAGTCACAGGCGACAATTTTCAGCGCCAGGCCACCGCGAGAGGTTTCGCGATACTTGGCGTTCATGTCCTTGCCGGTTTCATACATCGTTTCGATAACTTTATCCAGGCAGACACGAGGTTCGCTGGTACGGCGCATTGCCATGCGAGCGGCGTTCACCGCTTTTACCGCAGCAATGGCGTTACGTTCGATGCACGGCACCTGAACCTGCCCGGCAACCGGGTCACAGGTCAGCCCCAGGTTGTGCTCCATGCCGATTTCTGCGGCGATGCAAACCTGAGTAGGGCTTCCGCCCAGCAGTTCCGCCAGACCGGCCGCAGCCATGGAACAAGCCACGCCGACTTCACCCTGGCAGCCCACTTCCGCGCCGGAGATTGAGGCGTTCATTTTGTACAGCGTGCCAATTGCCCCGGCCGCCAGGAAGTAGCGGGCGCAGGAGTTGGCATTCACTTGACGAATAAATTTGTCGTAGTAGGCCAGAACCGCAGGAACAATACCGCAGGCTCCGTTGGTGGGCGCGGTGACGACGCGGCCACCGGCTGCGTTCTCTTCGTTGACCGCCAGCGCAAACATGTTGATCCAGTCCACTACGGCCATCGGGTCAGAGCTGTTTTTGTCGCTGGTTACCAGCATACGGCGCAGGGCGGCGGCGCGGCGCGGTACGCGCATTTTGCCCGGCAACACGCCTTCGGTAGTAATACCGCGCTCAATTCCGCTACGCATGACTTCCCAAACGGCGGCAAAGTGGGCGTCAATCTCTTCCTGAGTATGCAGCGCCCGTTCGTTCAGCATCATCAGGCCGGAGAGCGACAGGCCGGTTTCGCGGCAATGGCGCTGTAAATCCGCAGCGTTTTTATACGGATAAGGCACGCTTACGCTGTTTTCGCTTTGCTGCCCAAAGTGCGCTTCATCAACGATAAAACCGCCGCCGATGGAGTAGTAGGTTTGGGTGTACAGCACTTTGTCACCGGCCAGAGCGCTAATGCGCATGCCGTTTTCATGCAATGCCAGGTTATCGGCATGGAAATTCATGCAGCTGTCCACCGGGAACTCTACTTCGTGCTGACCGTTGGCCAGCATCAGGCGCCCGTGGGTATTAACGTCCTGAATCACATGTGGGATTGAGTCGATATCAACGGTGTCCGGCAGATTACCGGCCAGCCCCATAATGATGGCGATATCGGTGTGGTGCCCTTTCCCCGTCAGGGAAAGCGAGCCGTAGACGTCAACCACCACGCGGGTGATATCGTGCAGAATGCCGCGCTCAATCAGGTCATCAGAGAACTGTTTACCGGCCTTCATTGGGCCGACGGTATGAGAGCTGGATGGGCCGATACCGATTTTGAAAATGTCGAATACGCTAATCATGAGACTTCCCTGCGTAAGAGACTTAAAGAAGAGAGCCGCCCGCGAAGGGCGGCTTTTAGAAGGCTTAGCTGAACAGCGAGTAGAAGATAGCGGAGATGGCAATCAGGCCCATAATCACAACGAATACGTTGCTGATATGGCCGCTGTATTTACGCATAGCCGGTACTTTCTGAATCGCATACATCGGCATCAGGAACAGGATCATCGCGATAACCGGGCCACCCAGAGTTTCAATCATACCCAGGATGCTTGGGTTCAGCGTAGCGACTGCCCAGGTGGTCACCAGCATGAACAGCGCGGTGATTTTGTTCAGTTTGTTGATTTCAATGCTCTTGCCTTTGCCGCGCAGAGACTTGATAACCATACCGTTGAAGCCTTCACGAGCGCCCAGATAGTGGCCGAGGAAGGATTTAGTAATCGCAATCATCGCAATGATTGGCGCCATCCAGGCGATAACCGGTGCGTTAAAGTGGTTAGCCAGGTAGGACAGGATAGAAATGTTCTGCGCTTTTGCCGCCGCCAGGTCAGCCGGGGACAGGCTCAGCACGCAGCTGAATACGAAGAACATTACGGTCAGCACCATCATGATGTGTGCACGAGCCAGAATGCTGGAGCATTTTTTCTCTGCGCCTTCGCCGTACTCTTCACGCTTCGCTACCGCGAAGGAGGAGATGATCGGGGAGTGGTTGAAGGAGAACACCATTACTGGAATTGCCAGCCACAGGGTCATCCACAGGCCGCTGCCGGTTGCCGGGGTTGCGCTGAAGGAAAGCGTTTCAAATGCCGCGCCGCTCCAGTTAGGAATCAGGTACAGCGCCAGAACCATCAGGGCCGCAACAAACGGGAATACCAGGATGCTCATCGCCTTCACGATCATCTGCTCGCCGAAACGTACGATGGTCATCATGCCGACAATCAGAATCAGGGAGAGAATGGCACGCGGTGGAGACGTCATACCCAGCTGGTGGGTAATGAAGCTGTCTACGGTATTGGTGATTGCCACGCTGTAAACCAGCAGGATTGGGTAGATAGCGAAGAAGTACAGCAGGGTAATCAGTTTACCCGCGCCGACGCCGAAGTGTTCTTCTACAACTTCGGTGATGTCTTCGCCCGGATTTTTACCGGACAGCACGAAGCGGGTCATACCGCGGTGTGCGAAGAAGGTCATCGGGAATGCAAGGATCGCCATGATGAACAGTGGGATCAGACCACCTACACCGGCGTTAATTGGCAGGAACAGAACACCTGCCCCAATCGCTGTGCCGTACAGGCCCAGCATCCACATGGTGTCGGTCTTGCGCCATGCGCCTTTTTTCTCAGCAGAGACAATACTGCTGGTTTGAGTGGTTTCCATCAACTTCTCCAAAGGAATGTTTCGTGCAATGTTGAAAAATTCGCAGTTAAAACGACGTTATGGTCATAACTGCTGAAACTAAATTCTGGCGACGGGCGTTTTTATAGTAGTTGTGGCCCGTAATAATCAGCGGGCGGAAAGATACATTTATGTCGCCTATGTATCAGTGATCGCGATCCCAAATGCGATAATCTACGTCATTAGCGTAACAATTCCGCATAACAATCTGTTCATGTATATCATCGTGAAATTTATGGGCGTGAAGCCTATCACTTGCGGATGATGCAATAAATTATACCCGACCAAATAACTCGGTTTTCACTGGAGAAAGTGGGTAAAACAGGTTTTTTCTACGAGGATTTATCTGTAGGCGTGATGTTTGGCGGTTTAGATGTGAACGCAATCGATTAACTGGAGCGGACGAGGGTAAAAAAGAAGGGCGACCAGCGGCCGCCCGTTTGTGATTAACGCACGATTTCGTAGCAGGGAATGTAGGCGCTGCCCGGAAGCTTCATGCGGTGCTGAGCGACAAAGCCCTGTAGCAGAGCGTCCATGCGCTGCATCATTTCCGGGTCACCGTGAATTTTATACGGGCCGAATTTTTCTATCGCGTGGATCCCGGCCTCTTTGACGTTACCCGCCACAATCCCGGAGAAGGCGCGGCGCAGCGAAGCCGCCAGTTTTTCTGCCGGCTGATCGGGGTAGAGTTGCAGGTTAGCCATATTCTCGTGGGTTGGTTCAAACGGCATTTGCAGGTCCGGCGCAATGCGAATTGACCAGTTAAACCCGTAGGCATCTCCGGTTTCGCGGCGGTTCTCTTTAACCTGCGGCATGGCTTTTTTCATCAGCCGCGCCACTTCTACAGCGTCATCGATGATGATTTTGTAATGGCGGCGTGCGGTTTCGCCCAGCGTGTTGACGATAAATTCGTCCAGCACGCGGAAGTAATCGGCGCTCTCTTTTGGCCCGGTCAGAATTAACGGCAGTACCTGGTCATGGTTATGCGGGTTCATCAGGATGCCCAGCAGGTAAAGCAGCTCTTCTGCCGTACCCACGCCGCCCGGGAAGATGATGATGCCGTGGGCGATACGCACGAATGCCTCAAGCCGTTTTTCAATGTCCGGCATGATAATCAGTTCGTTAACCAACGGGTTAGGCGGCTCGGCGGCGATGATTGATGGCTCCGTAAGGCCGATAAAGCGGCCTTCTTTATAGCGCTGCTGAGCGTGGCCCACGGCGGCACCTTTCATCGGCGCTTCCATCACGCCAGGCCCGCAGCCGGTACAGATATTCAACTCGCGCAGGCCGAGCTGGGTGCCGACGCGGCGGGCGTAGAGGTATTCGTTTTCGTTAATCGAGTGGCCGCCCCAGCAAACAACCAGGTTCGGAGCCTCGCCGACGTGTAGCGCACGGGCATTTCGTAAAATGGAAAACACCATGTTGGTGATATGAATGGAGTTTTCTTTATTCAGATGCTGGAAACGGCCAGCATTGGTGATTTGACCGTTAACGAACAGAATGTCTCGCAGTACCGCAAACAGGTTGGCCTGCAGCGCACGAATGATCCTGCCGTCTACAAAGGCGTCTTCCGGTGGGTTGATAAGTTCGAGTTTTACGCCGCGTTCACGGCGTAACACGTTGATATCGAAGTTCTGAAAGCGGGACAGCAGCTCTTTGCTGCTGTCGGTCTGGCTGCCGGAATTAAGCACCGCCAGCGAGCAGTTACGAAACAGTTGATAAAGGTCGCTGCTGGCCGTGCGTTTAAGCATATCGACTTCCAGCTGCGACAACATATCCATTGAGCCAAGCGGGCTAATATGTGTAATCAAGTGAACTCCTTACGGAACGAAAAGTGCCGTTCTCACAGATTACAATAGCCCTGGCTTGTTCACTTTAACAACCCGTAAACCGTAATCGGTTTTGTCGCTGGGAGCTATTTCGCACTTATTGGCGAACCAGGCGGCCAAAAGCGGGATGGAAATCGGTATTGGTGCGCCACGGGTTAATGTCCAGGCCACCGCGCCGGGTGTAGCGGGCGTAAACGCTCAGCGCCTGCGGCTGGCAGTAGCGCTGCAGGTCGTTAAAGATGCGCTCCACGCATTGCTCGTGGAATTCGTTATGGTGGCGGAAAGAGACCAGATAGCGCAGCAGTTTTTCACGGTCGATTTTCGGGCCGCGATAGCGAATTTGTACCGAACCCCAGTCCGGCTGGTGCGTTATCAGGCAGTTGGATTTCAGCAGGTGGCTGACCAGCGTCTCTTCCACGACCTCTTCTTTGGCCGCGCCTTCGAGATAATCTGCATCGAATTCATAGCTGTCGATGGTGATGTTCTGCTGGTCGATGCATTCTCCACTAAAGGCTGAAATTTCCTGTCCTTCAAGTTCATGAAGGCGGAACAGCACTACGCTGACATCGCCGCCTGCGCAGGCGCTTAAATCGCGCTTCAGGGTTTCCTGCACGGTTTCCCAGTCGGCAAAACGGGTTTGGTTAAAGCTGTTGAGGTAAAGCTTAAAGCTTTTGGACTCCACCAGGTTAACGCTGTTGGCGTCCAGCTGTACGTGGCCGACGGCAACCTGCGGCAGACCGTTGTTGTTCAGCCAGGAAAGCTCATACAGCGTCCAGATGTCTCCGCCGGTGAACGGCAGGCTGTCGGCATGCAGGCCGACAGGGTCGCGGTTGAGGCTGCGCGGTACGGCCTGCAGCAGGGAAGGCTGGTATTGATCCTGGTAAGCGGTCGGCTTACCCAGCGTCAGGCCACTCAGGGCCTGGTGATTTTCGTAGGACATGTTTCACCGAGATAAAGGTACAATCAGCTTTTATTGTACCCCAGCCTACGCGAGTGAGAAATTAATGAACGAAGTCAGCCTTGCCCTGGAAGAATTTACCCGTCGTTTTTGCGAGCTGTGGCAGCAAGAAACGGGGAGCTGGCCCGCCAGCGAAGCGCTGTACGGTATTCCGTCGCCCTGTATTGTCACCACCACGGGCGGTGATGTGCGCTGGCAGCCGCAGCCTTTGACTCCAGTGGCGGATTTGAGTGCCGTTGAGCGAGCGCTGGATATTGCCCTGCAGCCTGGTATTCATGAGTTTTACACCACGCAGTTTGCCGGAGATATGCCCGCGGTTTGTGGGACTACGGCATTGACGCTGTTGCAGGCCTGGAGCGAGGATGATTTTCTTCGCGTGCAGGAGAATCTGATAGGTCATCTGGTGACCCAAAAACGCCTGAAACTCTCGCCTACGTTGTTCCTGGCGACCACCGAAGACGAAATGGAAGTGGTTTCGCTGTGTAACTTGACAGGTGAGGTGGTGCTTGAAAGAATCGGCACCTCTCAACGCAGCGTGCTTTCTGCTTCCCTTCCCGCATTTCTTGACGCCTTAACACCTCAGGTTATTTAGCCATTTTACTCGCACCTTTGTGAGAGATCTCTTACAAGACCTGTGAGAGATCGCTACATTTAGCGGCAGACTAAATCAACGGTTATGGTTTTATATCTTTATTAAACAATTAGTTATTATTTTATTCGGAAGGTTCCGAATGAAAGTTTTTGCCCGCCGGTTCGCTACATACCTTGTCACAGGCGGCCAAATAGAGGATTCTATTGTCATCGACAGGACGTCGACGGATTGAAGGAGATATCAGGATGATGTCACTTCATGATGAAGAGGAACCCGCCGGGAAGGCGTTCAGGAAAGGCTTCACAGATGAAGCGAGGATAACTCAGGAAGAGTTAAAGGACACCTCCAGGATGGAGAATGAGAGCCGCAACAGGAGTTCGGTGGGTCAGGAAGACTTAAGGATTTAGCGTCAGGGTGATGCAGGACACCATCAGGATGACGGTAGCAGGATGCGTTGGCGACGGATTGTGGGTCAGGAGACCGTAGGACAAAGTTGTCACGGACGAGCAGGGAGCACTAAAAGTAGCTGGATTGGCTGCGAAACGAACCGGGAGCACTGTGTAAACAGTGCTCCCTTTTTTTATGCCTTTTTCCCGCACCGGCAAGAAGTGTTATTCTGTTCCGCCCTTTTTCACACAAGCATGAGGTTTTCATGGAGCGCCAGACTTTGGTTCGCCATCATTTACTCACCATTGAGCAGATCCTGCGCGATCACTCCCTCTGGCAGGGCCTGCCGCCCGACGCGGCGGCATTTGAAAGCACGCAGCCTTTCTGCATGGACACGCTGCAACCTCATGAGTGGCTGCAATGGGTGCTTATCCCGCGTATGCATGCCCTGCTGGAGAGCAACCATCCGCTGCCGGATGCCTTTGCCGTCGCGCCCTACTATGAAATGGCGCTGGATGCGACGCATGCCGTGCGCGAACCGCTGCTTGCAGCGCTGCTTGAGCTGGACGCGTTATTTGAGACGGGCGAGGCCTGATGCTGGAGATTATTTACCAGGATGAATGGCTGGTTGCGGTGAATAAACCCTCCGGCTGGCTGGTACATCGCAGCTGGCTGGACAGGCATGAAAAAGTTGTGGTGATGCAAACCGTGCGTGACCAGATTGGTCAGCATGTCTTTACCGTTCACCGTCTCGACAGGCCAACTTCCGGCGTGCTGCTGATGGGGCTTTCCAGCGAAGTAGGCCGCCTACTTTCACAGCAATTTGAGCAGCATCAGATCCAGAAACGCTACCATGCCGTGGTTCGCGGCTGGCTTCAGGATGAAGCGGTACTTGATTATCCGCTGGTCGAAGAGCTGGATAAAATTGCCGATAAATTTAGCGACCAGGATAAAGGGCCGCAGCCTGCGGTAACCCATTATCGCGGGATGGCGACGGTAGAAATGCCGGTTGCTGTGGGGCGCTACCCGACGGCGCGCTACAGTCTGGTGGAGCTTGAGCCGGAAACGGGCCGCAAGCACCAGCTACGTCGCCATCTTTCCCATCTTCGTCATCCGATAATTGGCGATTCCAAACACGGTGATTTGCGTCAGAACCGGGGCGCAGCGGAACATTTTGGCTGCCAGCGATTAATGCTGCACGCCAGCCAGCTTTCGCTCAATCATCCGGTGACCGGGGAGCCGCTGACGTTGAAAGCGGGTCTGGATGATACATGGATGCATATGCTGACGGAGTTCGGCTGGCGCGGCCAGCTACCGGATGTTGAAAATATTGAGTTTGATCCGGCGAGTTGCCAGGATAAGCCTTGTCTCTAATTCTTAAGGAGTTACCGATGGCCGAAGTAGGTATTTTTGTAGGCACTATGTATGGCAACGCGCTGTTAGTGGCGGAAGAGGCCGAAACCATTCTTAAAAAGCACGGCCATCAGGCAAAAGTGTTTGAAGACCCGGAACTGGCGGACTGGCAATACTATCGCAACCATTATGCGCTGGTTGTGACGTCAACGACCGGGCAGGGAGATTTGCCGGACAGTATCGTGCCGCTGTTTCAGGCGATTAAAGTTAAGGTCGGTTACCAGCCCGAGTTGCGTTACGGGCTGATAGCGCTCGGCGACAGCAATTATGACCATTTCTGCGGCGGCGGTAAGCAGTTTGATGCTTTGCTGCAGGAGCAGGGGGCAACCCGAATCGACAGCGTACTGACGATTGATGCTAACGATCACCCGGAGCCTGAAGTGGTTTCCGGCCCGTGGGTCGAGCACTGGGCGACGCTACTGAGCTGAGGCCTGGCCGGGCGGGTAACATCAGGCTTACCCGCCCCGGAAGGGGCTCAGTTTAGCGGTTGCTCGTTATCGCGGCGGTAGGCACCAGGCGAGGTGTTGAAACGTTTTCCGAAGGTGCGGGTAAAAGACTGCTGCGAATCGAACCCGTAACGCACAGAAATATCGAGGATCTTATCCGAGGTATTTTTCAGATCGTCGGCCGCTAACTGCAATTTGCGTTCGCGAATGTAGGCCCCGAGGCTTTTTCCCGCCCAGTCAGAGAACATCCGCTGTAAGTACCACTTTGAGTATCCGGACTGCCTTGCGACTTCTTCAATACGCAGCGGGCGCTGCATATTGCCGTCGACCCATTCAAGCAGAGATTCCATAAAATCTTTAGGCATGGACATATCACCTCCTTCTACATCTTTTTCGATTATTGAGTTGCTCTATTCCCACCAGGAGTCGAAGACCTGGCTCTGTTTGCTGACTTCAACTATCTGACCCATTTCCGGGGTCAGCAGGGCGTAACCGCGCCCGACGCTGGCGGCAGCGATACGGCGGAAAGGCTCATCCCAGCTGTGGTTGGCCAGGGCAAAACGCCCCGCATGCCCCGGCACCATGGTTTTCGCTCCCAGCTCTTCGGTTGCCTGAGCGGCCTCTTCGGGCATCATGTGAATATATTTCCAGCCTTCGTCGTACTGGCCGTTTTCCATGATGGCGAGATCGATATCGCTGAACTGCTCGCCTATCTGCCTGAAGTGCGGGCCGTACCCGGTATCGCCGCTGTAGTAAACTTTTCGCTGCGGCGAGACCAGCATAAAGCTTGCCCACAGGGTTTTATTGCCGGTTAAACCCCGCCCCGAGAAGTGGCGAGCGGGCAGGGCGTGAACCGTCAGCTCACCGTCGATGGCCATCTTTTCCTGCCAGTCCAGCTCGTGGATAAGCGCAGGAGAAAAACCCCAGGCTTCGAGATGAGCACCGACGCCGAGCGGGGTCACTATCTGTTTTATTTTCGACTTCAACGCCCGCAGGGTCGGGTAATCAAGATGATCCCAGTGATCGTGAGAGATGATAACGACATCGATCTCCGGCATGTCTTCCGCCCGCCACGGGTAATCGCCGACGAAGGCTTTGTTCAAAAAGGCGAAAGGGGCAGCGTAATGGCTGAACACCGGGTCGATAAGAATGCGTTTCCCGCCAAGCTGAATAAACCAGGAAGAATGGCCCAGCCAGACCACAACATCCTGCTGCTTATCCAGCGCCGCAAGGTCGGTTTTTACCAGCGGAAGCGGGCTGTCAGGCTTTACCGTATCCGGGCGGGCGAAGAAGAAATCCCACAGCGCCGCCACACGACCGCGTTTGTCGGTCATCATTGGCGTTTCGCTCTGGTTGTGGAATTTGCCGTCGCGGTACTGCGGCGATTGCTGGATGCGTTCGAGACGGCTGCCCTGAGGCAATTTGCCAAATTCAGTCATCGGGAACAGCGCGGCACTGGTGGCGGTAAGGCCTAATAACATAATCACGACCATGAATTTCAGGGTTAACGAACGCTTGCCAGAATGCGCGGCAGCCATAGGGATTCTCTCAGGAAGCGTAGGGATAATATTGCTATTGAGTGAGTAAACACTCATTATAGGCAGGTAAGATCAACCGTCAATAAAATTTACGGTATGATAAACAGTATCGACCCCGGTTTTTGTAGCGGCCGGACCCATTCATTTAGTTAACTTACCTGTGAGGAATTGTGGCTCGTCCAAAAAGTGAAGATAAACGTTTAGCATTACTCGATGCTGCTACCGATGCGATAGCAGAGCTGGGGCTGGGAGCCGCAACGTCATTGATTGCCAGAAAGGCGGGCGTTGCCGAGGGGACCCTGTTTCGCTATTTCCCTACTAAAGACGAGTTGCTGAATGCGGTTTATCTCCACCATAAGCAGGATTTGGGCGGCGAGCTGATGAAGACTTACGACCGGAATGCGCCGAATAAGGAACGCTCCAGAACCGTGTGGAGCAACTATATCGACTGGGGGCTGGTCAACGTAGCGGCCCGTAAGGCGATGCGGCAGCTGGCGGTTTCAGGAAAAATTACTCCCGAAACGCTGGAGCAGGTTTACCAGGCTTATCCCGATTTGCGCCAGCTCTCCAAAGAGTGCGTAACCAACGAGGCGCTCACCGGTATCGAAACCGCCTTTGCCGATGCCATTTTCTTTGCGCTGGCCGAAACCACGATGGAATTTGCCGGTCGCGAACCCGCGCGCAGAGAAGAGTATAAGTCTGCCGGGTTTGACGTGATGTGGCGCGGCATGACCAAAAGCTAAAGCGCCGCCGCGCTGAGGTATTTTTTTGCTTCGCGCACCACGTTATCCATTTCGTCGAGCAATTCAAGCATCTCAGGCTCCAGGTCTCCCGGAGCCATACCGCTACGCAGGCCGTGCTCTAATGTCTGGCACAGTTTTTTCATGCGTGGAACGCCGCTATAGCTACAGCTTCCGTGCAGCTTATGGACTATCTCAACCAGGCCTTCCGGCTTATCGCCAACCAACTGCTCTTCAACGATGTTTCGCACTTCGGGCAGGAACTCCAGCAGCATTTCCAGCATCTCGCGAGCCAGGTCGGCCTTACCGGCGGCCTGATGCAGCGCCAGGTTCCAGTCAAGCGTTTGGTTGATGTTGATAGCCGGCGGCGCGTTTTCTTCTGACGGTAATGGCGGATGGCCGATATTACCGGGATGGTAGCGCATCAGCAGGTTATGCAGTTTTTCCTCTTCAATCGGCTTGGCAAGATAATCGTTCATTCCGGCGCTCAGCAGCTTCTCTTTCTGCCCGGCCATCGCGTGGGCGGTAACCGCAATCACCGGCGTTTGCTGGTGGTGAGGCAACTGGCGAATCAGCTCGCAGGCGCGGATGCCGTCGATTTCAGGCATTTGAATATCCATCAAAATAATATCGATGTTCATCTGCCTGGCACGCTCCAGCGCCTGCGAGCCGCTTTCGCACAGCACCACCTGCTGAACGTGGTCTTCGAGCAAAGCGCCGATAAGTTTCAGGTTGGCCGGGTTATCGTCCACCGCCATCACGGCCATCGGCAGTTTGTCGCTTTGTTCTGCGAACGGCAGCTCAAGGTTTGCGTTGTGGCAATTCTCAAGCAGCATCGGGAACAGGCGGGTAGAGGTGATTGGCTTCAGCAGGCAGCCCGCTACGCCCTGGCGTTTTAGCTCTTCCGCACCGACCTGAGTATGGCAAGGCAGCGCCAGTATCAGGCAGTCGGCCATGGTCACCGCTTTTGCCAGTTTTGGGTTTTCAAGGGTCAGGGTTTCGGTAAAGGTAACCGGTATACCGCACAGAAGAATATCGAAGTGCTCGTCCGGCAGCCCGGACAGGGAAGGGCTGTGGATCACGCTCAGCGGCGTGTTTTGCAGCAGGCTCATGGTGCTCTGGGCGGCGGTGACGTTCGGCTCAACGTAGCCAAGCCGCTTGCCGGCCAGTTTGCCCAGCGCCTGCCTGTCGTTAACCGCGTTAGGATTCAGGTCGAGGCTGATATGGAACCAGAAGGTTGAGCCGCGGTTGGGTTTGCTGTGGAAGGAAATGTCCCCGCCCATCTCATTAACCAGCTTCTGGGTGATGACCAGCCCCAGGCCGGTGCCGCCGTGGCGCCGCGAAATGCTGGCATCCGCCTGGCGGAAAGCCTGGAACAGCCGCGACTGCTCCTGCTCAGGAATGCCGATGCCGGTATCGTGGATTTGCATCTCAATCTGAACTTTATTGTTCCCTTCGGCGCGTTTTTCCACCAGCAGATCGATATTGCCGGTTTCGGTAAATTTAATCGCGTTGCCCACCAGGTTGGTGACCACCTGCTGGAGACGCAGCGGGTCGCCAATAACGTTATCCGGCACGTCGTTCTTGATATTTAGCGTTAGCTCCAGCCCTTTGTCGTGGGCGGAATGGGCCAGCAGCGTGACCACTTCGTCCAGCGTATTGCGCAGCGGGAATGGAATCGACTCCAGAATCAGCTTGCCCGCTTCGAGTTTGGA
The DNA here is from genome assembly GCF_000412335.2 of Cedecea davisae DSM 4568. GTDB lineage: Bacteria > Pseudomonadota > Gammaproteobacteria > Enterobacterales > Enterobacteriaceae > Cedecea > Cedecea davisae. The sequence continues at coordinate 3,756,601 of NZ_KE161030.1, read as the reverse complement.
GAAGTCCAGCACGTCGTTGATGATGGTCAGCAGATTGTTGGCGGAGCGTTCAATAGTGTACAGATGGTCGCGCTGTGTTGGGTTAAGGTCGGTTTTCAGCGTCAGGCGGGTAAAGCCAATGACGCCGTTAAGCGGAGTGCGCAGCTCGTGGGACATATTCGCCAGGAACTCTGATTTAATACGCGCCGCTTCCTGGGCCCGCTTTTTGGCCAGATCCAGCTCCACGTTCTGAATCTCCATTTGCTCCAGCGTTTCGCGCAGGTCGGATGTTGCCTGGTCAACGTTGTGCTGCATCTCTTCGTGATAAGCGGTTAGCGACATCGCCATCGAGTTGATGCCGTTTTTCAGCATATCCAGCTCGCCCAGCATAAAGCCTTCAACGCGGCTATCCAACTGCCCGCGGCGAATGCGGTCGACGGTGTTTACCATGTTGCGGATAGGGCCCGTTACGTCGCGCATCAGGCGATAGGCAAACAGCATGGCGATGCCGATGCAGAACAGCATCATCAGCGTCGAAATAAATATTTCCCTGTACTGCTGCAACCTGACCGATTTGAGATCGAGCTCCATTGCAACGTAGCCGAGCGTGCTGCCGGTCAGCTTGCTGTTCGCTTCTGCGGACTCGTCGGGCGAATAGCGCTCGGAAACAATCGGCATACGCAGGATCATCAAGTCGCCTATCCTGCTGACGGTGAGATCGGTTGGCGGCTTCTCGCCATCGGGCAGTTTCAGCCGGGAAGCATTAAGCTGAAAGTTTGAGGTGACGAATAGCTTGTTGCTGTCATCGTAAATCGATATACCGCGCACGATATCCGAATGGCGGCGATGCAGCACGCTGACCAGCTGGCGAATGGATTCCCGGCTGTGAAAGTTCATGCCGTACTCGCTGGAAACCGCCAGCGGCTCGATAATACTGGCGCCCGCATCCTCCAGCTGACGCTGCAAGTCATTGTAACGGTGGACAACGAAAAAGATGCTGAGCAGCAGGCCGACCAGAAGCGTCGGGGCCAGAATCAGGATCATCATGCGTGCGCGCAGGCTGTAGTTGGTCATGGGGTTCCGATATGGGACAATAAAAGCAACAGTGACATTTGAGAACACATCTACTTACATCATGGCGCAATTCTACTCTGCAAAGCGACGCGATACGAATCGTGAATTATTAACCGTGACCGTTAACGACCTCGACCCGTTTGGGCAGGGCGTCGCTCGCCATAAAGGCAAGACGCTGTTTATCCGCGCGGCCTTACCCGGCGAGCAGGTTGAAGTCCGGATAACTGAAGACAAGCGTAGCTACGCTCAGGCCGAGGTAAAGCGCCGCCTGAGCGATAGCCCCGATCGCGTTAAGCCGCGCTGCCCGCATTTTGGCGTATGCGGTGGCTGCCAGCAGCAGCACGCGAGTATCGCCCTACAGCAGGAAGCAAAATCCAAAGCGCTTGGCCGCATGATGGGCGAACGTGACCTGCCTCGCCCGGTGGACGAAGTGATTTCCGCCAGCCCGTGGGGATATCGCCGTCGTGCCCGGCTGGGGTTGAATTATCATCTTCGCACACAGACCTTACAGATGGGTTTTCGTAAGGCGAGCGACAAAGAGCTGGTTGACGTTCACCATTGCCCCGTTCTGGCGCCCCCACTTGAAGCATTACTTGAACCTTTACGTCTTTGCTTGTCTGAATTAAGTATTGTGAAGCGGTTAGGCCATGTCGAGCTGGTACTGGCGGATAACGGGCCACTGATGGTGCTGCGTCATTTAGCGCCGCTCAGCGCCGGTGACCGACAAAAACTGGAACAGTTCTCGCATTCCCTTGGCGTTGCGCTCTACCTCGCCCCGGACAGCGACACGCTGGAGCCGCTGACGGATGAGCAGCCCTGGTATGACTCAGACGGGCTACGCTTATGCTTTAGCCCGCGCGATTTTATTCAGGTTAACGATGAAGTTAACCAGCTGATGGTGGCCCGGGCGATTGAATGGCTGGATGTTCAGCCCGGCGACAGGGTGCTGGATTTGTTCTGCGGAATGGGGAATTTTACCCTGCCGTTGGCAAAACGAGCCGCCTCGGTCGTGGGCGTTGAAGGCGTTGCTGCGCTGGTGGAGAAAGGTGAATATAATGCTCAGCGTAATTCGCTGAAAAATGTCACATTCTTCCATGAAAACCTGGAGGATGACGTTACGCGTCAGCCGTGGGCCGCGCAGGGTTTTACTAAAATATTGCTCGACCCGGCCCGTGCCGGTGCGCCGGGCGTAATGCAGCATATTATTAAGCTGGCGCCGAGCCGGGTGGTGTACGTTTCCTGCAACCCCACCACGCTCGCGCGTGATAGCGCTGCGTTACTGGCAGCCGGTTACCAAATCAGGCAGCTGGCGATGCTCGACATGTTCCCCCACACCGGGCATCTGGAGTCTATGGCGCTCTTTGAGCGTAATTAAAGCGGTTAATCAGGCTGGTTTGCCTGAATTTTGGCCCGACAGGAGAGGATAATGGTTGCGGTAAGAAGTGCACATCTCAACAAAGCTGGCGAATTTGCGCCCGAAAAATGGATTGCAAGCCTCGGGATTTCCAACCAGCAGTCGTGTGAACGCTTAGCCGAAACCTGGGCGTATTGTGAGCGCCAGACCAAAGGTCATCCTGATGCCGAGCTGCTGCTGTGGCGCGGTGTTGAAATGGTCGAAATCCTCTCGATGCTGAGTATGGATAACGACACCCTACGCGCGGCGCTGTTGTTCCCGCTGGCGGACGCGGGCGTCGTTAGCGAAGAGGTGATGCTGGAAAATATCGGCAAGCAGGTGGTGACGCTTATCCACGGCGTGCGCGATATGGACGCGATTCGCCATCTTAAAGCGACCCACACGGACTCCGTTTCCTCAGACCAGGTGGATAACGTCCGCCGCATGCTGCTGGCGATGGTGGATGATTTCCGCTGCGTGGTCATCAAACTTGCCGAACGTATTGCCCATCTGCGAGAAGTGAAGGACGCGCCGGAAGACGAACGCGTGCTGGCGGCCAAAGAGTGTACCAATATCTATGCGCCGCTCGCTAACCGACTGGGCATCGGCCAGCTCAAGTGGGAGCTGGAAGATTACTGCTTCCGCTACCTGCACCCGGATGAATATAAGCGCATTGCCCAGTTGCTGCACGAACGCCGTATCGATCGTGAACACTACATCGATGATTTTGTGGCTGGGCTGCGTAGTTCGATGAAAGAAGAGGGCGTGAAAGCCGAAGTTTATGGCCGCCCAAAACATATCTACAGCATCTGGCGCAAAATGCAGAAAAAGCATCTGGCGTTTGATGAACTGTTTGACGTGCGCGCGGTGCGTATCGTCGCCGAGCGCCTGCAAGACTGCTACGCGGCGCTGGGTATTGTGCATACGCATTTCCGCCACCTGCCGGACGAGTTCGACGACTACGTTGCGAACCCCAAACCCAACGGCTACCAGTCGATTCATACCGTGGTGCTTGGCCCGAACGGTAAGACGATTGAAATCCAGATCCGTACCCGGCAGATGCACGAAGAGTCGGAGCTGGGCGTTGCCGCGCACTGGAAGTACAAAGAAGGAAACGCGCGCAGCGGCAGCTCCGGTTATGAAGATCGCATTGCCTGGCTGCGTAAGCTGATTGCCTGGCAGGAAGAGATGTCCGACTCCGGCGAGATGCTCGACGAAGTTCGCAGCCAGGTGTTCGACGATCGGGTTTACGTGTTTACCCCGAAAGGTGACGTTGTGGACCTGCCCGCTGGTTCCACGCCGCTCGACTTTGCCTATCACATCCACAGTGATGTTGGTCACCGCTGTATTGGGGCGAAGATTGGCGGGCGTATCGTGCCGTTCACCTACCAGCTGCAAATGGGCGACCAGATTGAGGTCATTACCCAGAAACAGCCAAACCCGAGCCGCGACTGGCTGAACCCTAACCTCGGCTATATCACCACCAGCCGCGGGCGGGCGAAAATCCACAACTGGTTCCGCAAGCAGGACAGGGATAAAAATATTCTCGCCGGGCGTCAGATCCTCGATGACGAAATTGAACACCTGGGAATCAGCCTGAAAGAGGCGGAAAAAACCCTGCTGCCGCGCTACAACTTCAACGAAATTGAAGAGTTACTGGCGGCCATCGGCGGGGGCGACATTCGCCTCAACCAGATGAGCAACTACCTTCAGGCGCAGTTTAATAAGCCAAGCGCCGAAGAGCAGGATGCCGCCGCGCTGCGCCAGTTGAAGCAAAAAACCTACGCTCCACAGTCGCACAGCAGTAAAGATAATGGCCGCGTCGTGGTTGAGGGCGTTGGGAATCTGATGCACCACATTGCGCGCTGCTGCCAGCCGATCCCGGGTGATGAGATTGTCGGCTTTATTACCCAGGGCCGGGGCATTTCGATTCACCGCGCCGACTGTGATCAGCTCGCAGAGCTGCAATCTCACGCGCCGGAGCGCATTGTTGATGCCGTCTGGGGCGAAAGCTATTCCAGCGGTTACTCGCTGGTGGTGCGCGTCACGGCCAATGACCGCAGCGGCCTGCTGCGAGACATTACGACTATTCTGGCGAACGAGAAGGTTAACGTACTGGGCGTCGCCAGCCGCAGCGATACCAAACAGCAGCTGGCAACTATCGATATGACTATCGAAATCTACAATCTACAGGTGCTGGGTCGCGTACTCGGCAAGCTGAATCAGGTGCCGGATATTATCGATGCCCGCAGGCTGCACGGCTAACTTATTGCCCCTTACTCCGCTCCTCTCGCTTTTAGGGAGAGAGCCTGGGTGAGGGTAAAAAAACAAGGAATGATAATGACTCAAATCGACCGCCTGCTCGGCATCATGCAGCGCCTGCGCGATCCTGAAAACGGCTGCCCGTGGGATCGCGAGCAGACATTCTCCACCATTGCCCCCCACACCCTCGAAGAAACCTATGAAGTGCTCGACGCTATCAACCGCGAAGATTTTGACGATCTGCGCGGCGAGCTTGGCGATCTGCTGTTCCAGGTGGTGTTTTACGCCCGGATGGCCGAGGAAGAAGATCGTTTTAACTTCGAAGATATCTGCCGGGCAATCAGCGATAAGCTTGAGCGCCGCCATCCGCATATCTTCGCCGACGGCGACGCCGCGACCAGCAGCGAAGTCCTGGCGAAGTGGGAACAGATCAAAATTGAAGAGCGTGCGCAGAAGGCTCAGCACTCGGCGCTGGACGATATTCCCGAAGCACTTCCGGCGCTGATGCGTGCGCAAAAAATCCAGAAACGCTGCTCCAATGTCGGTTTTGACTGGACCACGCTGGGCCCGGTGCTGGATAAAGTTCACGAAGAGATCGACGAAGTCATGTTTGAAGCAAAACAGGCCGTCGTGGATGAAGCCAAACTGGAAGAAGAAGTTGGCGATTTACTGTTCGCTACCGTCAATCTGGCCCGCCATTTAGGCACCAAAGCGGAAGTCGCATTGCAAAAAGCTAACCGGAAATTTGAAGCACGTTTTCGGAAAGTGGAGGCGATTGTTGCCGCCCAGGGCCTGACAATGGAGCAGGCGGGACTGGAAGTTATGGAAAATGCGTGGCAAGAAGTGAAACGCCAGGAAACTGATATCTAAAGCGTTTTTGCTACCAAACGCACTTTCTGGCGCATTCTATTTAACAAGCGCTTGATTTACGTCAAAAACATTTATTGCAGTCAGGCTATTTTCTTAGCCTGACTGTGGTGCCGGATTGAAATCCGCGGAACAGAATGAATGTTTGTGGCGCCCATGCTGTTCGGGTATACTACTTTCCCGTCCTGGTTATTCCATCGTCTTTAAACCTAACTTCTCAGGTTCAGCATGACAACGAACTATATTTTTGTGACCGGCGGGGTCGTATCCTCTCTGGGTAAAGGCATTGCCGCAGCCTCCCTCGCAGCTATTCTTGAAGCCCGTGGCCTCAACGTATCCATCATGAAACTCGATCCGTACATCAACGTCGATCCGGGTACCATGAGCCCTATCCAGCATGGGGAAGTGTTCGTTACAGAAGACGGCGCTGAAACCGACCTCGATTTGGGTCACTACGAGCGTTTTATCCGTAACAAGATGAGCCGCCGTAACAATTTCACCACCGGCCGTATCTACTCTGACGTACTGCGTAAAGAGCGCCGTGGTGACTATCTTGGCGCGACCGTGCAGGTTATCCCGCACATCACCAACGCCATTAAAGAACGTATTCTGGAAGGTGGCGAAGGTCACGACGTGGTGCTGGTAGAAATCGGCGGCACCGTCGGCGACATCGAATCCCTGCCGTTCCTTGAAGCGATTCGCCAGATGGCGGTAGAAGTGGGCCGCGAGCACACCCTCTACATGCATCTGACGCTGGTGCCTTACATGGCCGCAGCCGGTGAAGTGAAAACTAAGCCGACCCAGCACTCCGTTAAAGAACTGCTCTCCATTGGTATCCAGCCAGACGTGCTTATCTGCCGTTCAGACCGTGTCGTACCGGCTAACGAACGCGCCAAGATTGCATTGTTCTGTAACGTCCCGGAGAAAGCGGTAATCTCTCTGAAAGACGTCGATTCTATCTATAAAATTCCAGGCCTGTTGAAATCACAGGGGCTGGACGATTATATTTGTAAACGATTCAGCTTGAACGCGCCTGAAGCCAATCTGGCTGAATGGGAACAGGTTATCTACGAAGAAGCTAACCCAACGGGCGAAATCACCATCGGTATGGTCGGCAAGTATATTGAACTGCCGGATGCCTATAAGTCGGTGATTGAAGCGCTGAAGCACGGCGGGCTGAAAAATCGTCTGACCGTGAACATCAAGCTGATTGATTCGCAGGATGTTGAAACCCGCGGCGTAGAGCTGCTGAAAGGCCTGGATGCTATCCTTATTCCTGGCGGTTTCGGCTATCGCGGCGTTGAGGGCAAAATCGCCACCGCGCGCTATGCCCGTGAAAACAACATCCCTTATCTGGGCATTTGCCTGGGTATGCAGGTCGCGCTTATCGAGTTCGCTCGTAACGTGGCGGGTATGGCTAACGCCAACTCCACCGAATTTGTGCCAGACTGTAAGTACCCTGTGGTTGCGCTGATAACCGAGTGGCGCGATGAAGAAGGCAACGTAGAAGTTCGCAGCGAGAAGAGCGATTTGGGCGGCACCATGCGCCTGGGTGGCCAGCCTTGCCAGCTGAGCGACGACAGCCTGGTTCGTCAGATGTACGGTGAGTCGACTATCGTTGAACGCCATCGCCATCGCTATGAAGTCAACAACATGCTGTTGAAACCGATTGAAGCAGCTGGTTTACGTGTTGCAGGTCGTTCCGGTGATGACCAACTGGTGGAAATCATTGAGGTGCCAAATCATCCGTGGTTTGTTGCCTGCCAGTTCCACCCGGAATTCACTTCGACTCCGCGTGACGGGCACCCACTGTTTGCAGGCTTCGTGAAAGCCGCCGGTGAGTACCAGAAACGCCAGGCGAAGTAAGCAGAGTTAGAACGGCAACGCGCGATATCATCGCGCGTTGTTTGTCTGGAGTTTTAGTTTAACGTTGTGACTTGAGGAAAACCTATATGTCCAAAATTGTGAAAGTGATCGGTCGTGAAATCATCGACTCCCGCGGTAACCCGACTGTTGAAGCCGAAGTTCACCTGGAAGGCGGTTTCGTAGGTCTGGCTGCTGCTCCATCAGGTGCTTCTACCGGTTCCCGCGAAGCTCTGGAACTGCGCGATGGCGACAAATCTCGTTTCATGGGTAAAGGCGTACTGAAAGCTGTTGCTGCTGTTAACGGCCCGATCGCTGAAGCCGTGCTTGGCAAAGATGCTAAAGACCAGGCTAACATCGATAAGATCATGATCGACCTCGATGGTACCGAGAACAAATCCAAGTTTGGCGCTAACGCCATCCTGGCTGTTTCTCTGGCTGCTGCTAAAGCTGCTGCTGCCTCTAAAGGCCTGCCGCTGTATGCACACATCGCTGAACTGAACGGCACTCCGGGCAAATACTCTATGCCTCTGCCTATGATGAACATCATCAACGGCGGCGAACACGCTGACAACAACGTTGATATCCAGGAGTTCATGATCCAGCCTGTTGGCGCGAAAACCCTGAAAGAAGCGGTACGCATCGGTTCTGAAGTTTTCCATAACCTGGCTAAAGTTCTGAAATCCAAAGGCATGAACACTGCTGTTGGTGACGAAGGCGGCTACGCGCCTAACCTGGGTTCTAACGCAGAAGCGCTGGCTGTAATCGCTGAAGCGGTTAAAGCAGCAGGCTACGAGCTGGGTAAAGATGTTACTCTGGCTATGGACTGTGCGGCTTCTGAATTCTACAAAGACGGTAAATACGTTCTGGCTGGCGAAGGCAACAAAGCGTTTACCTCTGAAGAGTTCACTCACTTCCTGGAAAACCTGACCAAAGATTACCCAATCGTTTCTATCGAAGACGGTCTGGACGAATCTGACTGGGCTGGTTTCGCATACCAGACCAAAGTACTGGGCGACAAAATCCAGCTGGTTGGTGACGATCTGTTCGTAACCAACACCAAGATCCTGAAAGAAGGTATCGAAAAAGGTATCGTTAACTCCATCCTGATCAAATTCAACCAGATCGGTTCCCTGACCGAAACTCTGGCTGCAATTAAAATGGCGAAAGATGCTGGCTACACCGCAGTTATCTCTCACCGTTCAGGCGAAACCGAAGACGCTACCATTGCCGACCTGGCTGTTGGTACCGCTGCAGGCCAGATCAAAACCGGTTCTATGAGCCGTTCTGACCGTGTTGCTAAATACAACCAGCTGATTCGTATCGAAGAAGCTCTGGCAGCACAAGGTACTCCAGCACCGTTCAACGGTCTGAAAGAAGTTAAAGGTCAGTAATTTCTTACTGCCTCTTTAGGTTCTGATAAAAACCCGCTTCGGTGGGTTTTTTTTCGCCTGAATGTTAAAACCTTTCACATCAAATGCTTAATTAATTCTTATCGGTTGCGCCCGCTGGCAGACCAGGCCAGGCTAAGTGGGTCATTAACTACAGGTCAGGAGACCGCCCATGAAAGCTGCCGTTGTAAGCAAGGATCATTCCGTAGAGATTATCGACAAGCCAATGCGCGCCCTGGCGCACGGTGAAGCGTTGCTAACGATGGAATGCTGTGGCGTTTGCCACACCGATTTACATGTTAAGAATGGTGATTTTGGCGATGTAACCGGGACAACCCTGGGACATGAAGGGATTGGTATCGTTAAGGCCATCGGGCCTGGCGTTGCTTCGCTGAAGGTCGGCGACCGCGCAAGCGTGGCCTGGTTCTTCCGGGGTTGCGGGCACTGCGAATATTGTAACTCTGGTAATGAAACCCTGTGCCGCAGCGTAACCAACGCCGGTTACACCGTCGATGGCGGCATGGCGGAAGAGTGCATTGTGGTTGCCGACTATGCGGTAAAAGTACCGGACGGCTTAGCTTCAGCGGAAGCCAGCAGCATCACCTGCGCCGGAGTGACCACTTATAAAGCGGTGAAAGTTTCCCATATCAAACCTGGCCAGTGGATTGCGATTTACGGCCTTGGCGGTTTGGGTAACCTCGCGCTGCAATATGCCAAAAATGTGTTTAACGCCAAAGTCATTGCTATTGACGTCAACGACGCTCAGCTTGAATTCGCCAAAGAGAGCGGGGCGGATCTGGTGATTAACTCGCGTAATGAAGACGCGGCGAAAATTATTCAGGAGAAAACCGGCGGTGCGCACGCTGCCGTGGTTACTGCGGTTGCTAAAGCGGCGTTCAACTCTGCCGTGGATGCGGTTCGCGCGGGTGCACGTATTGTTGCCGTTGGCCTGCCGCCTGAGTCCATGAGCCTGAACATCCCTCGCCTGGTGCTGGACGGCATTGAAGTAGTGGGTTCTCTGGTCGGCACTCGTCAGGACCTTACCGAAGCCTTCCAGTTTGCGGCTGAAGGGAAAGTGACGCCGAAGGTAACGCTGCGCCCGTTGGAAGACATCAATACCATCTTCCATGAGATGGAAAGCGGAAAAATCAAAGGCCGTATGGTGATTGATTTTAAACGTAAAAAATAGCGCAGAAGGCCGGGCTAACCCCGGCCTTCTGTTAGATATTTGATTCCCTTCTGTACCTGCTGCGTCCCGCAGCCGCATTAGGCATGATCTCAATCGCCAGTTCTGCGATAATTACTTTTTGTGACTATGACTGAGATAATTATGCAGTACCCGATTAACGAGATGTTCCAGACCCTGCAAGGGGAAGGCTATTTTACCGGCGTGCCGGCCATTTTTATTCGCCTGCAAGGTTGCCCGGTAGGCTGCGCCTGGTGCGACACCAAACACACCTGGGATAAGCTCGCGGATCGTGAAGTTTCGCTGTTCAGCATCCTGGCAAAAACCAAAGAAAGCGATAAATGGGGCGCGGGCAGCGCCGAAGATCTGCTGGCCGTTATTGGCCGCCAGGGCTACACCGCACGCCACGTCGTGATAACCGGCGGCGAGCCTTGCATTCACGACCTGACCCCGCTAACGGAACTGCTGGAGAAAAACGGTTTTAGCTGCCAGATAGAAACCAGCGGTACGCATGAAGTCCGCTGTAGCGCCAATACCTGGGTGACGGTTTCCCCGAAGGTGAACATGCGCGGCGGCTACGACATCCTGTCTCAGGCGCTGGAACGCGCGGATGAAATCAAACATCCGGTGGGCCGCATGCGTGATATTGAAGCGCTGGATGACCTGCTGGCGACGCTGACGGATGAAAAGAGCCGGATTATCGCGCTTCAGCCGATAAGCCAGAAAGAAGATGCTACGCGCCTGTGCATCGAAACCTGTATTGCCCGCAACTGGCGGCTGTCGATGCAGACGCATAAATACCTGAATATCGCATAGTAAAAAGGCACCGTCTGGTGCCTTTCTTTTTACCCACGGTAGACGCAGCCAGCGGTGCAGGTTTCTTTAATCATCACCGCGCTGAGCAGCGGCATAACGGGCTTCATCTGATCCCAAATCCATTTTGCCAACACTTCGCTGGTTGGATTTTCCAGCCCCGGAATATCGTTCAGATAATAGTGATCGAGGCGATCGTAAGTTGGCTTAAATGCCGCTTTCAACTCGGAGAAGTCGATTATCCAGCCGGTATGCGGATCCACCTCGCCGGTAATTTCCAGGCGCACCATAAAGGAGTGGCCGTGCAGGCGACCGCATTTGTGGCCTTCCGGTACATTGGGCAGGTGGTGAGCGGCTTCGAAGGTAAAATCTTTAAACAGGGTGGTGGACATCATTCAACTCTCTGGAATTCGAAAAACCGCAGCATGATAGCGGAATAGGTTATTTTTCGCATTAACTAAACCCGACTCCGGGCGGCTACGCTGTGTAACCAACGGTTAACTGATGAAAACCCCTTTGTCATCAGTTAGTTAATTAATCGCTTTTAACACTATGATTTACCTGAAAAAACGATTAGTCGTTTTAGTTATTTATTATTTCCATCCCTTCTTTAATTGTTGATAACCTGCTGGTTAACCTTGACTCATTACAGTCTGTAAGCCCTTTTTTTGCCTTTGCTACTGGAAGCTAAATACGCATGACAACTCAGGCCCCACCGAGCGCTTTACTGCCGCTCACTCCGGACCAGCTGGCGCGCCTTCAGGCGGCGACCACTGATTTTTCAACCACCCAACTGGCCTGGTTGTCCGGCTATTTCTGGGGAATGATTAACCAGCAGCCGGGTGCGGTTGCGGGCGTAGCGGCTCCGGCGGCTGAGGCTCCGGCCATTACGCTGATTTCCGCCTCGCAGACGGGCAATGCGCGCCGCGTGAGCGAGCAGCTGCGTGATGATTTACTGGCGGCTAAACTGAACGTCAATCTGGTTAATGCTGGCGACTATAAATTCAAACAAATTGCCCAGGAAAAACTGCTGATTGTCGTGAGCTCAACTCAGGGTGAAGGGGAGCCGCCGGAAGAAGCCGTTGCCCTGCATAAATTCCTGTTCTCGAAAAAAGCGCCAAAACTCGACGGCACCGCGTTTGCGGTCTTTGGCCTCGGCGACAGCTCTTACGAATTCTTCTGCCAGTCAGGTAAAGACTTCGACAGTAAGCTGGCCGAGCTGGGCGGGGAACGCCTGCTGGAGAGAGTTGATACCGACGTGGAATATCAGCCTGCCGCGCAGGAATGGCGTGGCAAAATCGTTGAGCTACTGAAGTCTCGCGTTCCTGCCGAAACCCCCGCGCAGGCTGCGGCCACGGCGAGCGGAGCAAGCAATGAAATTTTCACCAGCCCCTACAGCAAAGAATCGCCGCTAACCGCCACGCTTGCAGTTAACCAGAAAATTACCAGCCGCGATTCCGATAAAGACGTGCGCCACGTCGAAATCGATCTTGGCGATTCCGGCTTGCGCTACCAACCCGGCGATGCTCTTGGCGTCTGGTATCAAAACGATCCTGCGTTAGTCAAAGAGTTGACCGAATTGCTGTGGCTGAAGGGCGATGAAAGCGTCACCGTTGGCGGTAAAACGCTGCCGCTGAGCGAAGCCCTGCAATGGCACTTCGAGCTGACGGTAAACACCGCCAATATTGTGGAGAACTACGCTCAGTTGACCCGCAACCCCGCGCTGCTGGAGCTGGTGGGTGATAAAGCGAAATTACAGCACTATGCTCAAACTACGCCGATTGTGGATATGGCGCGTTATGCGCCAGCCGAACTGACGGCTGAGCAGCTTATCGGCCTGCTGCGCCCGCTGACTCCACGCCTCTATTCTATCGCTTCTTCTCAGGCGGAAGCGGAGAGCGAAGTACACATTACCGTCGGCGCGGTACGTTATGAAATTGAAGGGCGCGCCCGCAGCGGCGGGGCTTCTGGCTTCCTGGCCGATCGTCTGGAAGAAGACGGCGAAGTGCGTGTGTTCATCGAGCACAACGACAATTTCCGCCTGCCCGCAAGCCCGGAAACGCCGGTCATCATGATTGGGCCCGGTACCGGCATCGCGCCGTTCCGCGCTTTTATTCAGCAGCGCGACAGCGAAGGCGCCAGCGGCAAGAACTGGCTGTTCTTCGGCAACCCGCACTTTACCGAAGATTTTCTCTACCAGGTGGAGTGGCAGCGCTACGTTAAAGACGGCCTGCTGACCAACATAGACCTGGCCTGGTCCCGCGACCAGCAGCATAAAATATACGTACAAGACAAACTGCGCGAGAAAGGCGCGGAACTGTGGAGCTGGATTCAGGAAGGCGCCCACATTTATGTCTGCGGCGACGCCAATCGCATGGCGAAGGACGTTGAGCAGGCTTTACTGGAAGTGGTTTCCGTCCACGGTGGCATGGACACCGAAGCGGCGGATGAGTTTTTAAGTGAGCTGCGCGTTGAGCGCCGTTATCAGCGAGATGTCTACTAATGAGCGAAAAACACCCTGGCCCTCTGGTGGTCGAAGGAAAACTGGTTGACGCCGAACGGCTGAAACGCGATAGCGATTTCCTGCGCGGCACAATTAAAGAAGACCTGCAGGACGGCCTGACCGGCGGTTTTAACGGCGATAACTTCCTGCTGATCCGCTTTCACGGCATGTACCAGCAGGATGACCGCGACATTCGCGCCGAGCGTGCTGAACAAAAGCTGGAGCCGCGCCACGCGATGATGCTGCGCTGCCGTCTGCCGGGGGGGATTATCACCACTCAGCAGTGGCAGGCTATTGATAAGTTTGCCGAAGATAAAACTATCTACGGCAGCATTCGCCTGACCAACCGCCAGACTTTCCAGTTCCACGGCATTCTGAAAAAGAACGTGAAACCGGCGCATGAAATGCTGCATGAAGTCGGGCTGGACGCCCTGGCAACCGCCAACGACGTGAACCGTAACGTGCTTTGTACTTCTAATCCGGTGGAGTCCGAACTGCATCAGGAAGCTTACGAATGGGCGAAAAAGCTCTCCGAGCACCTTCTGCCGCGCACTCGCGCCTATGCGGAAATCTGGTGGGATAAAGAAAAAGTCGCCACCACCGACGAAGAGCCGATCCTGGGGGCAACTTATCTGCCGCGTAAGTTCAAAACGACGGTGGTTATCCCGCCGCAAAATGACGTGGATCTGCACGCCAACGACATGAACTTTATCGCCATTGCTGAAAACGGCAAACTGGTAGGGTTTAACCTGCTGGTCGGCGGCGGTCTGTCGATTGAGCACGGCAACAAAAATACCTACGCCCGCACCGCGAGCGAGTTTGGCTATATTCCGCTGGAGCACACGCTGGCGGTAGCAGAAGCCGTGGTAACAACCCAGCGAGACTGGGGAAACCGTACCGACCGTAAAAATGCCAAGACCAAATACACCCTTGAGCGCGTTGGCGTGGATGTGTTTAAGGCCGAGGTGGAGCGCCGGGCCGGCATCAAGTTTGAACCGACCCGAGCCTACGAATTTACCGGCCGCGGCGACCGTATCGGCTGGGTAAAAGGCATTGATGATAAATGGCACCTGACGCTGTTTATCGAAAATGGCCGTATTCTCGATTACCCGGATCGCCCGCTGAAAACCGGCCTGCTGAAAATAGCTCAGATCCACAAAGGCGACTTCCGCCTGACCGCGAATCAGAACCTGATCGTCGCGGGCGTGCCGGAAAGCGAAAAAGCTAAAATTGAGAAGCTGGCAACCGGGCACGGCCTGATGAATGCGGTCACGCCTCAGCGTGAAAACTCAATGGCCTGCGTGGCGTTTCCAACCTGCCCGCTGGCGATGGCTGAGGCCGAACGCTTCCTGCCGGAGTTCGTTACCAAAGTCGAGCAGGTGCTGGACAAACACAACGTACCGGATGAGCACATTGTGACGCGAGTTACCGGCTGCCCGAACGGCTGTGGCCGCGCGCTGCTGGCGGAAATTGGCCTGGTGGGTAAAGCGCCTGGGCGCTATAACCTGCACGTTGGCGGCAACCGCATCGGGACGAGAATTCCGCGTATGTACCGTGAAAACATTACCGAGCCGGAGATCCTCAGTTCAATTGATGAGCTGGTAGGCCGCTGGGCGAAAGAGCGTGAGGCCGATGAAGGCTTTGGTGATTTCACCGTGCGCGCCGGGATTGTTCGACCCGTGCTCGATCCCGCCAGAGATTTGTGGGACTAGTTTTTCCCCTCACCCTAACCCTCTCCCCAAAGGGGCGAGGGGATAATTCGGCTTTCCCCTCAGCCCAAAGGGGCGAGGGAATAATTCGATTTCCCCCTCTCCCTTCCAGGGAGAGGGCCGGGGTGAGGGTCATCTATCACTAAGCGAGGCACGTATGTCCGGACTCGATTTAAAAGCGCTGAACGAACTGCCAAAGGTTGAGCGCGTAATGGCGCTCGCCGAGGTGAACGCTCAACTGGAAAAACTCAGCGCTCAGGAGCGCGTTAGCTGGGCGCTGGACAATCTGCCCGGCGAGTTCGTTCTCTCCTCGAGCTTTGGTATCCAGGCTGCGGTTTGTCTTCATCTTGTTACCCGGCAGCGCCCGGATATTCCCGTCATTCTTACCGATACCGGCTACCTGTTCCCGGAAACTTATCAGTTTATCGATGAGCTGACCGAGAAGTTGAAGCTGAATCTACAGGTGTTCCGGGCGGCAGAAAGCCCTGCGTGGCAGGAAGCGCGTTACGGCAAACTGTGGGAGCAGGGCGTGGAAGGTATTGAACGCTATAACGACATCAACAAAGTCGAGCCGATGAACCGCGCAATGGCAACCCTCGGGGCGCAAACCTGGTTTGCCGGCCTGCGTCGTGAACAGTCAGGGAGCCGCGCACACCTGCCGGTGCTGGCGGTGCAGCGTGAAGTGTTTAAAATCCTGCCGATTATCGACTGGGATAACCGTACGGTTTACCAGTATCTAACCGAGCACGGGCTGAAGTACCACCCGCTCTGGGACCAGGGCTATCTGTCGGTTGGTGATACGCATACTACCCGCAAATGGGAGCCGGGCATGGCGGAAGAAGAGACTCGCTTCTTTGGCCTGAAGCGCGAGTGCGGGCTGCACGAGTAAAGCAGCCCTTTACACCAGAAGGGGCTGCTAAGAAATTACTTCCCGGCCCCGGATAACTCACTCACCAGCGGCAGCAGGATACGAACGGCATCGTGGCTGCGCCGCTTAATTCTCCCCGGCAGCGCCTTATCCAGATATTCCAGGTTATCAATGGTCGCGTTATGCCAGCTGGTGCCGTGCGGGAAAGCTTTGTTTTTGCTGCGCTGCTGATAACCATCTTTGGCCCCCAGCAGCCAGTTAGTCGCCTCAACGGTCAGTACCGGGATCCCTGCTTTATCAAAAACCTCTGCGTCGCCGCAGCAGCCGGTGCCTTTCGGGTATTTAACATTCATCCCCGGATTGGTGGCGGCCTGAATACCGGCCCGGTGAGCAATCGTTAAGGCTCTGTCGCGGCTCAGCTTACGCACGGCGGCGGGCGTTGACTGCCCGCTATTGAAGTAGAGTTTATCGCCGACAATCAGGCTATCGAGATTGATCACCAGCAGAGTGTTAGCCTTCTCTTCTTTACTCATGCGCTCAAGGATATTCTTCGCCCCCAGCGAGCCAATTTCTTCGCCGCTGGTTGCAATAAAGCGAATGCCGTAGCGGAGTGGCATATCCTTCATGCGTTCGGCGAGCTCGAGCATGACGCCCAGTCCGGATGCGTTATCGTCAACGCCCTGCAAAGTCAGGCCGCCAAGATTGTTATCGACATCTTTGTCGTTGAGCGGCGTATAGGTGTCCAGGTGCGCCATAATAATTATCTGCTGCGGAAGCTTGCCTTCGCGCGCCGCAATTACGCTGCTGGTACTGACGTTGTGCCAGTTTTGATGCCCTGCTTTGGTGGTGTAGAGATAGCGGGTATTGAACTGGCGAATGTCGCTCTGGTAGCCCCAGGATTTAAACTGTTGCTGAATGTAGTCTGCCGCCAGCATTTCTGCGGGGCTGCCGGTCATTCGGCCGGGAAAATAGGTGGCGATGTGTCTGATTTGCTGGTCGGCGATGTCGCCGAGCTGCGCGGTCTTTGCCACGGCAGAAAAGGTAAAGCACGCGCCCAGCGCCAGGGAAATCACCGAGCAGCGCAATGCGGAAAGCATATTACGTCCTTATTAATCATTCTTGGAGGCGAGTTTTTTCGCGCTATTAGTATGAAACTGTGAGCGAGGTTAAACAATTTCATTTGCTCTTAAACCCCCGAAAAAACGGCCTGTTAAGCACAATTTGTTGTGAGCTTTGCCATGGCGTTATTCCTTTGCGGAACTAGTCATTCCAATTCGTAATTTCATAACAAATAAGCGCAAGACTTATAGTCCCCTTAGATTAAAACTCAGGCGGCTGCCACGACCGGCCGCGGCGTATCTGGCTTAAGGGAAGGTTATGGACCAAAAAAGACTTACTCACTTGCGGCAACTGGAGGCTGAAAGCATCCATATTATCCGCGAGGTCGCCGCCGAATTTTCCAATCCGGTAATGATGTACTCCATCGGTAAAGACTCTTCGGTGATGCTGCATTTGGCCCGTAAAGCGTTCTATCCAGGTACGCTGCCGTTCCCGCTGCTGCACGTAGACACCGGCTGGAAGTTCCGCGAAATGTACGAATTCCGCGACCGCACCGCTAAAGCCTACGGCTGTGAGCTTATCGTTCACCGCAACCCGGAAGGCGTGGCGATGGGGATTAACCCGTTTGTGCACGGCAGCGCCAAACATACCGACATCATGAAAACCGAAGGGCTGAAGCAGGCGCTCAATAAATATGGTTTTGATGCCGCATTTGGCGGCGCTCGTCGTGACGAAGAGAAGTCCCGGGCGAAAGAGCGTATTTACTCCTTCCGCGACCGCTTCCATCGCTGGGACCCGAAAAATCAGCGTCCGGAGCTATGGCACAACTACAACGGCCAGGTTAATAAGGGCGAAAGTATTCGTGTATTCCCGCTCTCTAACTGGACCGAGCTGGATATCTGGCAGTACATCTACCTGGAAAATATCGATATCGTTCCGCTCTATCTCGCCGCGCCGCGCCCGGTACTGGAGCGTGACGGCATGTTGATGATGATTGACGACGATCGCATCGATCTGCAGCCGGGAGAAGTGATTGAGCAACGTATGGTGCGCTTCCGTACTCTGGGCTGCTGGCCGCTGACCGGCGCGGTTGAGTCTACCGCGCAGACGCTGCCGGAGATAATCGAAGAGATGCTGGTTTCGACGACCAGTGAACGCCAGGGACGCATGATTGACCGCGACCAGGCCGGCTCCATGGAGCTGAAAAAACGCCAGGGTTATTTCTAAGGAGCCGCCAGATGAATACCACTATTGCACAACAAATCGCTGACGAAGGCGGCGTGGAAGCATACCTGCACGCCCAGCAGCACAAAAGCCTGCTGCGTTTTCTGACCTGCGGCAGCGTTGATGACGGCAAAAGCACCCTGATTGGCCGCCTGCTGCACGACACGCGCCAGATTTATGAAGATCAGCTCTCTTCCTTGCATACCGACAGCAAGCGCCACGGGACGCAGGGCGAAAAGCTCGATCTGGCTTTGCTGGTGGACGGCCTTCAGGCCGAGCGCGAGCAGGGCATAACCATCGATGTCGCCTACCGCTATTTCTCCACTGAAAAGCGCAAATTCATCATCGCCGATACGCCGGGGCACGAGCAGTACACCCGTAATATGGCGACCGGAGCGTCCACCTGTGAGTTGGCGATCCTGCTGATCGATGCCCGTAAAGGCGTATTGGATCAAACCCGTCGCCACAGTTTTATCTCGACGCTGCTGGGGATCAAACATCTGGTGGTGGCTATCAATAAAATGGATCTGGTTGCTTTCAGCGAGCAGACCTTCGAGCAGATCAAACAGGATTACCTCACCTTCGCCCAGCAGTTGCCTGCCGATCTTGATATCCGCTTTGTGCCGCTTTCGGCCCTGGAAGGGGATAACGTTGCAAGCTCGAGCAGCCAGATGCCGTGGTATACCGGCCCGACGCTGCTGCAAGTGCTGGAGACGGTAGAAATTATTCGCGGCGTGGAGCAGCAGCCGATGCGCTTCCCGGTGCAATATGTTAACCGCCCTAATCTGGACTTCCGTGGCTATGCGGGCACTTTAGCCTCCGGCACGGTCAGCGTGGGGCAGCGGGTTAAAGTCCTGCCGTCAGGCGTGGAATCTGCGGTGGCGAGAATCGTTACTTTTGATGGAGATTTGCAACAAGCCAGCGCCGGAGAAGCCATTACCCTGGTGCTGAAAGATGAAATCGATATCAGCCGTGGCGACCTGGTAGTCGACGTAGCCGAACCGCTGGTTGCGGTGCAAAGCGCTAAAGTTGACGTGGTATGGATGGCGGAACAGCCGCTGGTGCCGGGCCAAAGCTTCGACATTAAAATCGCCGGGAAGAAAACCCGCGCTCGCGTCGACAATATTCACTATCAGGTTGAAATCAACTCCCTTACCCAGCGCGTGGTGGAAAGCCTGCCGCTAAACGGCATCGGACTTGTTGACCTGACTTTCGACGAGCCTCTGGTGCTCGACAAATACCAGGCTAACCCGGTGACCGGCGGGCTTATCTTCATTGACCGCCTGAGCAACGTGACCGTGGGAGCCGGTATGGTGCGTGAGCCACAGGAAGACGTTTATCAGGAGCCTTCGGCTTACAGCGCGTTTGAAATTGAACTTAACGCTCTGGTTCGCCGCCACTTCCCGCACTGGGGCGCGCGCGATCTGCTGGGAGGCAAATAATGGCCGACCATGATGAAAACGTGGTCTGGCATGCGCACCCGGTAACCCGCGAGCAGCGTGAAGCTCTGAATCAGCACCGCGGGGCGGTGCTGTGGTTTACCGGCCTGTCCGGCTCGGGGAAATCAACCGTGGCCGGCGCGCTGGAACAGGCGCTGCATCAGCTTGGCGTCAGCACTTATCTACTTGATGGCGACAATGTGCGTCACGGGTTATGCAGCGACCTGGGTTTTAGCGATGAAGACCGCAAAGAGAATATTCGCCGGGTTGGCGAAGTCGCCGGCCTGATGGTTGACGCTGGGCTGCTGGTGCTGAGTGCGTTTATCTCTCCGCACCGCGCTGAGCGCCAAATGGTGAGGGAGCGGGTAGGGGAAGGGCGCTTTTACGAAGTGTTTGTGGATACGCCTCTGGAGATTTGTGAAACCCGCGATCCGAAGGGCCTCTACAAGAAGGCTCGAGCCGGTGAACTGAAGAATTTTACCGGCATTGACTCGGCGTATGAGGCGCCGGTGGCGGCTGAAATTCACTTAGATGGCGAACAATTAGTAACAAATTTAGTGGCCCAAATATTAGACCTGCTGCGTCGCGACGATATCATCAATTGCTGAAGACGCCCGGAGGCATAACGCTTCCGGCCATCAGGGTTATGAAATCAGTTATGCGCAACGGCACGAATATCGTTATTTCTCAGGCTGAAACCAGCCCGACGGTCGAGGAAACAACCTGGTCACTCCCCGGGGCGTTCATCGGCTTTTTGTCGTGGCTGCTGGCGCTAGGTATTCCCTTTCTGGTGTATGGCCCCAACACGCTTTTCTTCTTCCTCTACACCTGGCCGTTTTTCCTGGCGCTGATGCCGGTAGCCGTCGTCGTTGGGATAGCAGTACATTCCCTGCTGCGCGGCAAGCTGTTGTTCAGCTGCTTTGCCACGCTGCTCTGCGTGGCGCTGATGTTCGGCGTTCTGTTCATGTGGCTGATGGGATAGCCGTGCAGAACTGCGTCAAACCGTAACAGACTATTTATGGTCAACGTTAAGCTAAACTTGCTGCAATCGCGCATGCGTTCTCGTTATGTGGTAAATTCTGCCGCGGTTTGGCGGGCAGGGTTGCTTGCCGCAGTGGAGTCAAAGAAAAAGTTGTGGGATGATTGTGCCGTTTTTCAGGGGGCTGGATGGGTAAACTAACGCTGCTGTTGCTGGCCTTGCTGGTCTGGCTCCAGTATTCGCTGTGGTTCGGAAAAAACGGCGTACACGATTACACGCGCGTCAGCGAAGATGTCGCTGCGCAGCAGGCAACCAATGCCAAATTAAAATCTCGAAACGATCAGCTTTTTGCCGAAATTGACGACCTCAACGGCGGCCAGGAAGCGATTGAAGAGCGCGCTCGTAATGAACTCAGCATGACCAAGCCGGGAGAGACTTTCTACCGCCTGGTGCCTGATGCCTCCAAACGCGCGGCCAGCGGCAACAACAGCGGCGCCGGGCAAAATAATCGATAACTCAGAATAAGTGAAAGACATGGCAGACTCCTCCCCGGACGTAATTGCCGTGGTACCGGCGGCCGGTATCGGCAGCCGCATGCAAACGGAATGTCCTAAGCAGTATCTACATATCGGCGATAAAACGATTCTTGAACACGCGGTAGCCAGCCTGATGGCCCACCCGCGCGTTGGCCAGGTTATCGTCGCCATTAGCCCCAACGACACCCACTTTTCTTCCCTGCCGCTTGCGGCACATCCGCGCGTCAGGGTTGTTACCGGCGGCGGCCAGCGAGCGGACTCCGTGCTGGCCGGTTTACAGGCCGCTGGAAATGCTGAATGGGTGCTGGTGCATGACGCCGCCCGCCCGTGCCTGCATCAGGACGATTTGGAAAATCTGCTGTCTATCACCGCCACCAGTAAAGTCGGCGGTATTCTTGCCGCCCCCGTGCGGGATACCATGAAACGTGGCGAGCCCGGCAAAGCGTTAATCGCCCACACGGTGGACAGAGAAGACCTCTGGCACGCCCTGACGCCGCAGCTTTTCCCGCTCGAACTTCTGCGCAGCTGCCTGCTGCGCGCCCTGGATGAAGGCGCAACCATAACCGATGAAGCCTCGGCGCTGGAATATTGTGGCTTCCATCCGGCATTGATTAGCGCCCGTGCTGATAATATCAAGGTGACTCGCCCTGAGGATCTTGCGCTGGCGGCTTTCTATCTTACGCGGTTAACCCAAACGGAGAATTTATAATGCGTATCGGACACGGTTTTGATGTTCATGCTTTTGGCGGCGTTGGCCCGATTATTATTGGCGGCGTTCGTGTCCCGTTTGAAAAAGGGCTGCTGGCCCACTCCGACGGCGATGTCGCTTTGCACGCATTGACCGATGCGCTTCTTGGCGCGGCCGCGCTGGGGGATATCGGCAAGTTATTCCCGGACACCGACCCGGCGTTTAAAGGTGCCGATAGCCGCGAGCTGCTGCGTGAGGCGTGGCGCCGTATTCAGGCTAAGGGCTTCACCTTGGGCAACGTTGACGTCACTATTATTGCTCAGGCGCCGAAAATGGCACCGCACATCCCTCAGATGCGCGTGTTTATCGCCGAAGATCTCGGCTGTCATATGGACGATGTTAACGTCAAAGCGACCACCACCGAAAAACTTGGTTTTACCGGGCGCGGGGAAGGTATTGCCTGTGAAGCGGTAGCGCTGCTGCATAAGGCTGGCAAGTAATGGATATGCAAAACCTGACGTGGCTGCACGGTAAGCCGCAGGGCACCGGCGTGATTAAAGCCAGTCCGGAAGATTTCGTCGTTATTGAAGACCTCGGCTTCGGCCCGGACGGCGAAGGCGAGCACCTGCTGCTGCGCATCCTGAAAACCGGCTGCAATACCCGGTCCGTTGCCGATGCGCTGGCAAAGTTCCTCAAGGTTCACGCCCGTGAAGTCAGTTTTGCCGGGCAAAAAGATAAGCATGCCGTGACCGAACAGTGGTTCTGCGTGCGGCTGCCGGGCAAAGAGATGCCGGACATGAGCGCCTTTGAGCTGGAAGGCTGCAAAGTGCTGGAGTTTGCCCGCCATCGCCGCAAGCTGCGTTTAGGCGCGCTTCAGGGAAATCGCTTTACCCTGGTGCTGCGTGAGGTTAGCGATCGTAATGAAATGGAACAGCGCCTGCAGGCGATTGCTAAGCTGGGCGTCCCGAACTATTTCGGCAGCCAGCGTTTTGGCATCGGCGGTAATAACCTGCATCAGGCGAGGCGCTGGGCGGAAAGCAATGCGCCGCTGCGCGACAGAAATAAACGCAGTTTTTGGTTGTCGGCGGCCCGCAGCGCGTTGTTTAATCAGATTGTTAGCCAGCGCCTGAAAAAACCAGACTTTAATCAAGTTGTTGATGGCGATGCGCTACAATTGGCAGGACGCGGCAGCTGGTTTGTTGCGACCCCGGAAGAACTCCCGACCTTGCAACAGCGTGTGGACGACGGCGAACTGCTGATAACCGCGCCGCTGCCGGGCGACGGCGAGTGGGGCACGAAGAATGCCGCGCTGGAATTTGAGCAGCAATGCGTGGCGGAAGAGGGCGTTTTGCTCGGCTTGTTGAACCGCGAACGCGTTGAAGCTGCACGCCGCGCCATGCTGGTGCAGGCAAAAGAATTAAGCTGGAACTGGTGGGATGATGTGACCGTTGAGCTGAACTTCTGGCTCCCGGCCGGCAGCTTCGCCACCAGCGTTGTCAGGGAACTCATGAACACATCGGGTGATTATGCGAATATTGCTGAGTAACGATGACGGAGTCTATGCGCCTGGGATCCAGACGCTGGCTAAAGCGCTGCGAGAATTTGCCGAGGTGCAGGTTGTCGCGCCGGACAGAAACCGTAGCGGCGCATCAAACTCGCTCACGCTTGAGTCATCGCTCAGGACTTTTACCCTCGCTAACGGGGATATTTCGGTTCAGATGGGCACGCCGACGGACTGTGTCTATCTGGGCGTTAACGCGCTTATGCACCCGCGCCCGGATATCGTGGTGTCGGGCATTAACGCGGGCCCCAATCTTGGGGATGACGTCATTTATTCCGGCACCGTTGCGGCGGCGATGGAAGGGCGGCATTTAGGCTTCCCCGCCCTTGCCGTGTCGCTTAACGGCCACGAACATTATGAAACGGCTGCGGCGGTTACCTGCACTATTCTGCGGGCGCTGGCGCGTGAACCCTTGCGCACCGGCCGTATTCTCAATATCAACGTGCCTGATTTACCGCTCGATGAAATCAAAGGTATCCGCGTTACCCGCTGCGGCAGCCGCCATCCGTCAGACCAGGTTATTCCTCAGGAAGATCCACGCGGTAATACGCTCTACTGGATTGGGCCGCCGGGTGAAAAACTCGATGCCGCGCCGGATACCGATTTTGCCGCGGTAGATGAAGGCTATGTTTCGATCACGCCGCTGCACGTTGATTTAACCGCCCATAGCGCCCAGGAAGTCGTAGGCCACTGGCTGGCGAAAGCCGGAGTTGAGGCGCAATGGTAAGCAGACGCGTACAAACCCTTCTCGATCAATTACGTGTCCAGGGCATCAAGGACGAAAATGTTCTTGAGGCTATCGCGCAGGTACCGCGCGAGAAATTTGTCGATGAAGCGTTTGAACACAAAGCCTGGGAAAATACCGCGTTACCGATTGGCTCTGGCCAGACTATCTCGCAGCCTTATATGGTGGCGAGGATGACCGAGCTGCTGGCGCTAAAGCCGGACTCGAAAGTGCTGGAGATTGGCACCGGCTCCGGCTACCAGACCGCGATTCTGGCGCATCTGGTTGCGCATGTCTGTTCGGTTGAGCGTATAAAGGGGCTGCAATGGCACGCCCGGCGTCGCCTGAAGCAGCTCGACTTGCACAATATTTCTACCCGTCACGGCGATGGCTGGCAGGGCTGGCAGGCGAAAGCTCCGTTTGACGCTATCATTGTGACGGCGGCACCGCCGGAAGTTCCTTCGGCCCTGCTGTCTCAGCTAAAAGACGGCGGGATTTTGGTTTTACCCGTGGGCGACGAGAATCAGCTGTTGAAGCGGATTCGCCGCCACGGGAATGAATTTTCTATCGACACTGTAGAAGCCGTTCGTTTTGTGCCCTTAGTGCGCGGCGAGCTGGCATAACCCGGAAATATCCGGTTTTTTTGGCAGGAATTCGGCGTAACGTAGCCGGACTCGGCAAAAGCAGGCGCGGTTAGGCGCTGCTTTCTATAGTGTTTTCATGAATATCTGGTTGTTATCATTTGGGGGATAAATGAGCGCGGGAAGCCCAACTTTCACTTTACGCCGGGCGGCGATGCTAACGTTCGCCGGTCTTTGGCTGGCTGGCTGTTCAGGCAATAATAACACCCAGGCACCGATCAGTTCCGTCGGCGGCAACGGCAATGCATCCGGCTCTTCGAGCGGCAGCCTGCTGGTGACTAAGCCACCAACAATGTCGGCTCCGGTTCAGGCCCCTCAGATCCAGCAGGCTCCGCAAATACAGCCCGTTCATCAGCCCCAGCGCCAGGCCGTCGTTTCTGAGCCTGTGCACACGGAAAATGGCCGCATTGTGTACAATCGCCAGTATGGGAACATTCCGAAAGGCAGCTATGCCGGCGGCAGCACCTATACCGTTAAGCGCGGCGATACGCTGTTCTATATTGCGTGGATTACGGGCAACGACTTCCGCGATCTGGCGCAGCGCAACAACGTAGCGGCACCGTACGGACTGGAGGTCGGGCAAACCCTGCAAGTTGGCAATGCTTCCGGCACGCCAATCACCGGCGGTAATGCGGTTACCGCGGCCGATGCGCGCGCCCAGGGCGTGACGACGCCATCTGCACAAAACTCAACCACGGTGGTTGCTTCTAAACCAACAATTACGTATTCTGAAGATTCAGGTGAACAGAGTGATACCAAAATGTTACCAGGCAATAAGCCAGCTGCGACAGTTGTCACAGCACCGGTAACGGCACCCGTGGTTAGCTCTACCGAACCCACCGCTAGCAGTACCTCTAACAGCTCGCCTATCTCTACCTGGCGCTGGCCGACAGAGGGCAAAATTATCGAAAACTTTGCTGCCACCGAAGGAGGCAACAAGGGCATCGATATAGCGGGCAGTAAAGGACAGGCTATCATTGCGACCGCTTCAGGGCGCGTGGTGTATGCCGGTAACGCGCTGCGCGGTTACGGTAATCTAATCATCATAAAACATAACGATGATTACCTGAGTGCCTACGCCCATAACGATACAATGCTGGTCCGGGAACAAGAAGAAGTTAAGGCGGGGCAAAAAATAGCTACCATGGGTAGCACCGGAACCAGTTCTACACGTTTGCATTTTGAAATTCGTTACAAGGGGAAATCCGTAAACCCGCTGCGTTATTTACCGCAGCGATAAACCGGCAACATACTCTACGGAGTGTATTGCCCAGGGATCACGGGTAGGAGCCACCTTATGAGTCAGAATACGCTGAAAGTTAACGAGTTAAACGAAGACGCGGAATATGATGAGAACGGAGTTGAGGCTTTTGACGAAAAAGCCCTTGTAGAAGAGGAACCCAGTGATAACGACATTGCCGAAGAGGAGCTGTTGTCACAGGGCGCTACCCAGCGTGTACTTGATGCGACTCAGCTTTATCTTGGAGAGATCGGTTACTCTCCATTATTAACAGCCGAAGAAGAAGTTTATTTTGCACGCCGCGCACTGCGCGGTGATGTTGCCTCCCGCCGCCGCATGATTGAAAGCAACCTGCGTCTGGTGGTGAAAATTGCTCGTCGTTACAGCAATCGTGGTCTGGCCTTGCTGGACCTGATTGAAGAGGGCAATCTGGGGCTTATCCGTGCGGTTGAGAAGTTCGATCCGGAACGTGGATTCCGTTTCTCAACTTATGCGACATGGTGGATTCGTCAGACCATCGAACGGGCAATCATGAACCAAACCCGTACGATCCGCCTGCCGATTCACATTGTGAAAGAACTGAACGTTTATCTGCGTACCGCTCGCGAACTCTCACACAAGCTCGATCATGAGCCAAGTGCAGAAGAGATTGCCGAGCAGCTGGATAAACCGGTTGATGACGTTAGCCGTATGCTGCGCCTCAACGAGCGTATTACCTCGGTAGACACCCCTCTGGGCGGTGACTCTGGAAAGCGCTGCTGGATAATTCTGGCGGATGAGAAAGACAACGGTCCGGAAGACACCACGCAAGACGATGATATGAAACAGAGCATCGTGAAGTGGCTGTTTGAACTGAACGCTAAGCAGCGTGAAGTGCTGGCTCGTCGTTTCGGTCTGCTGGGTTATGAAGCTGCAACACTGGAAGATGTGGGTCGTGAAATTGGCCTGACTCGTGAACGTGTTCGTCAGATTCAGGTTGAAGGCCTGCGCCGTCTGCGTGAGATCCTGCAGACTCAGGGGCTGAACCTCGAAGCGCTGTTCCGCGAATAATCGACAGTTCAAATAAAAAGCGGTGATGAAAATCACCGCTTTTTTTATGTCTGCACTTTTCCCCTCTCGTTTTTGGACTGAGGGGAAAAATATCTACACCAGATTTTTCAGCCGATAAATCCACTCCAGCGCCTGGCGCGGAGAAAGCGAGTCCGGGTCCAGATTTTCAAGAGCCTCCACCGCAGGCGATGTCTCCTCCGGTACCGTCAGCAGCGACATTTGGGTGCCGTCTACCTGGCTTGCTGCGGCATTACCTGAAATACTTTCCAGTTCACGCAGCTTCTGGCGCGCACGCTTAATAACATCCTTCGGTACACCGGCCAGCGCGGCAACGGCAAGGCCGTAGCTTTTGCTTGCAGCACCGTCCTGAACGCTGTGCATAAAGGCAATAGTATCGCCATGCTCAACGGCATCAAGATGCACGTTCGCCACGCCTTCCATTTTCTCCGGCAGAGTGGTCAGCTCGAAGTAGTGCGTGGCAAACAACGTCAGCGCTTTGATGCGGTTCGCCAGGCTTTCGGCGCAGGCCCAGGCCAGCGACAGGCCGTCATAGGTCGATGTCCCGCGGCCAATCTCGTCCATCAGCACCAGGCTGTGCTCGGTGGCGTTATGCAGAATATTGGCAGTTTCGGTCATTTCGACCATAAAGGTGGAGCGGCCGGAAGCCAGGTCATCCGCCGCGCCCACACGGGTGAAGATGCGGTCAATCGGGCCGATTTCCGCCTGCTGTGCCGGGACAAAGCTACCGATGTATGCCAGCAGGGCTATCAGAGCTGTCTGGCGCATATAGGTACTTTTACCGCCCATATTCGGGCCGGTGATAATCAGCATTCTGCGCTGCGGCGAAAGGCTCAGCGGGTTGGCGATAAAGGGTTCGCTAAGCACCTGTTCCACCACCGGATGGCGGCCGCCAACCAGTTTGATACCCGGCTTGTCGGTCAGCGTCGGGCAGGTGTAGTTCAGGGTGTAAGCGCGCTCGGAAAGGTTCACCAGCACGTCCAGCTCCGCCAGCGCGGTTGCGCTTTTTTGCAGGGCTTCCAGGTGCGGCAGCAGCAAATCGAACAGCTGGTCGTAAAGCTGCTTCTCCAGCGCCAGCGCCTTGCCTTTAGAGGTCAGAACTTTGTCTTCATACTCTTTCAGCTCGGGGATGATATAGCGCTCGGCGTTTTTTAGCGTCTGGCGGCGAACGTAGTTGATCGGCACCAGGTGGCTTTGGCCGCGGCTGACCTGAATGTAGTAGCCGTGGACGGCGTTAAACCCGACTTTCAAAGTATCGAGACCCAGACGCTCGCGTTCGCGGATCTCCAGGCGGTCGAGGTAGTCCGTCGCGCCGTCGGCTAAAGCTCGCCACTCGTCCAGCTCTTCATTGTAGCCGGGGGCGATAACGCCGCCGTCACGCACCAGAACAGGCGGAGCCTCGATAACGGCTCGCTCAAGCAGCTCGCGTAGTTCGGTGAACTCACCCATTTGCTCGCGCAGCGTCTGCACATAATCGGTGTCGACGTCGGCGAGCATTTCTCTCAGAGACGGAAGCTGCTGGAAAGCGTAGCGCATACGAGCCAGGTCACGCGGGCGCGCGGTGCGCAGGGCAAGACGAGCCAGAATACGTTCCAGATCGCCCACCTGGCGCAGCGTCGGCTGAACCTCGGCGGTACGTTCCTGGAGGGCGGCAATGGTTTGCTGGCGCTTGGTCAGTACGTCAACGTTGCGCACCGGCATATGCAGCCAGCGTTTTAGCATCCGGCTGCCCATCGGCGTTACGGTACAGTCCAGCACCGACGCCAGCGTGTTTTCGATGCCTCCGGACAGGTTCTGGGTTATCTCCAGATTGCGGCGCGTGGCGGCATCCATAATGATGCTGTCCTGCTGCCTGTCCATGGTGACGGAGCGAATGTGCGGCAGGGAAGTGCGCTGAGTATCTTTAACATATTGCAGCAGGCAGCCGGCGGCGCAAAGCGCATGATGGGCGTTTTCGACGCCGAAACCGGTCAGGTCGCGGGTGCCGAATTGCAGGTTCATCTGCTGGCGCGCGGTTTCAATTTCGAACTCCCAGAGCGGACGACGACGCAGGCCGCGGCGGCCCTCAATCAGGCTCATCTCGGCAAAATCTTCCGCATAAAGCAGTTCCGCAGGATTGGTGCGCTGTAATTCAGCGGCCATGGTTTCGCGGTCTTCCGGCTCGGTCAGGCGGAAGCGGCCGGAGCTGATGTCCAGCGTGGCATAGCCGAAGCCTTTGCTGTCCTGCCAGATGGCCGCCAGCAGGTTATCCTGGCGCTCCTGAAGCAGGGCTTCATCGCTGATGGTGCCGGGGGTGACAATACGCACCACTTTACGTTCGACCGGACCTTTGCTGGTCGCCGGGTCGCCAACTTGCTCGCAAATAGCTACCGATTCGCCGAGGTTCACCAATTTTGCCAGATAGTTTTCGACGGCATGATGCGGAACGCCCGCCATCGGGATAGGTTCCCCGGCCGATGCGCCGCGCTTGGTCAGGGAGATATCCAGCAGCTGCGACGCACGTTTGGCGTCGTCATAAAACAGCTCGTAAAAGTCACCCATGCGGTAGAACAGCAGAATGTCACGATGCTCGGATTTGAGACGCAGGTACTGCTGCATCATAGGAGTGTGGGCGTCGAAGGTTTCGCTTGTGCTCATCGGGTGATGATATCCATTTCGTTGAATTTTAAGTTGTTAGTGACGGTTCTGGTTCTCATTATCTCTCACTAATACCGGGTAACCGCAGCGGGTAATGGCTCCGCAGATAGCCCATGATAACGGACTATCCGGGGCAGGAAAACAGCAGGCGACAGCATCGGTTCATGCAGCCAACGGCGTTGCGTTTAGAAACATATTTTTTGCCGCTCCCGCAGGAACTGAATTTTTGGCTCTCCACTAATCAGAAAACATCGTAATAGTGGAGATGAGTATGTTTTCTGCAGTGGGTCAGGCAAACCGCGTTCAGCCCGTAGCGGTAAGCGGGAGCGCAAGAATCCATCCCGATATCGTCATCAAGCCGCCGAAGAGCGACCCCGTTCAGGCGCTGGCAAACCTGTTTCGTGATAATAAACTTGCCTATCTTGGTGACGTACACGGCCAGCACTTCATTCCCGATTTTGTCGGGCAGGCTATCCCCGAGTTGAAAAAGGCCGGGGTGGATTTACTTGCCGTTGAGTTTGTGAAATACAGCGAAAATGCGCTGTTCCGCGAGGCGCTCGCCGGTGGCAAAGAGGCGATTAAAAACTTCATTATGAATGCCTGGTCGAAACATGGAGAAGCCTGGGTGGATAAAGTCGCTGGTGCGCTTTATGAGGCGCATAAGGCTGGGATTGCCGTAGCCGGTATCGATCGCCATATCCCCGGTGCGGCACCTAAAACGCCGATGGAAGCCATCAAATATATGAACAAGCGGCTGGCGCTGAATATTGCGTGGAATGCCGCTGCGGAAAAAGAAGAACGCGCGATTGGCGCCCGCAAAACGCTGGTCTGGGGCGGCGGCGGGCACTTCCACCACAGCCGCGAGCAGGGCCCAAAAGATATGCGTCCCGGCCCGGTGATTTCGTTTAACGCGGCCGATAAGGCTACCGGCTGTGCGCTGAACGATAAAGACGACAACAGCCATCTGGTGATTAATTATCAGAAATAAACAGGTGAGCCAGGCGCTGCTTTATTCGCCAATGCCAGAAAAAATATACCATTTTTTCCCGAAGGACTTATCCTGAATGGAGCGGAGCGGTTCTCAGATGTGCTGGGGCCGCTCCAGTCATTCCTGAAGGATAAAACATGGCTTCTACACATATTGGGTTCCCGACCGAAACGGTGGCGGTATTTCTTGCGCTGTCGGTCGGTGCCATTTTCATTGACCTCTTCATGCATCGCAAAGATAAACCGATTTCGCTGAAAAGCGCCGCATCGTGGTCGGTATTCTGGGTGGCGATAGCCATGCTATTTGCCGCATTTCTTTATGTTCATCACGGGGCAGAAGTGGCCAGCCTGTTTATTACCGGCTACGCGCTTGAGAAGGTGTTGTCGGTCGATAACCTGTTCGTGATGATGGCGATTTTTGCCTGGTTCGGCATTCCGGACCGCTACCGGCATCGCGTGCTTTACTGGGGCGTGATTGGTGCGATTGTCTTCAGGGGCATTTTTGTCGCGATTGGCACCGGCCTGCTGGCGCTCGGTCCTTATGTCGAAATTGTGTTTGCCCTGGTGGTGGCCTGGACGGCGGTCATGATGCTGAAAGGGGATGGCGACGATGAAGAAGTTGAAGACTATTCTCAGCATCTGGCCTACCGCATGGTAAAACGCTTTTTCCCTATCTGGCCAAAGCTTGCCGGGCGCGCATTTCTGCTGAACCAGAAGGAAGTGGATCGGGAGCTTGAGAAGCCGGAAAACCACGCGATAACCGTTGGGCGGGTGAAGAAAGCGGCTCTGTACGCAACGCCGCTGATGCTGTGCGTGGCGGTAGTTGAGCTGTCGGACGTTATGTTTGCCTTTGACTCCGTGCCGGCGATTATTGCCGTCAGCCGCGAGCCGCTGATTGTCTATAGTGCGATGATGTTTGCCATCCTCGGCCTTCGTACTCTCTACTTCGTACTCGAAGCGCTAAAACAGTATCTGGTGCATCTGGAAAAGGCGGTAATAGTGCTGCTGTTCTTTATTGCGGCCAAACTAGGCCTTAACGCCAGCGACCATATCTGGCACCACGGTTACAGCATTTCTGCCGCCGCAAGCCTGTATGTAGTGCTGGGCGTGCTGGCGGTTGGAATTGTGCTGAGCGTGATGTTCCCCGCAAAAGTGGAGTCCAGCGGCAGTAAACATTAATCCCGCTAAGGATGCCTTCGGGCGAAGGCATCCCGGATTATCACCTAGCTATGGCGGTCCAGGCGTAATCTCTCGATAGGCGAGCTGCGGCGGGACCAGGAGCGGTGGAAATGCCTCCAGTGGTAATCTCTTGCCGCGGTAAGTAATTCATAGTCGCCGCGTGAATCACCCCAGGCCCGCAGATGAAGCTGATTCAGCGGGCCATAGACCTGTTCAAGGCGCTGAATTTTTTGGTCGCAGCGGCAGTTGTGGCCGTTAATTCGGCCAGTTAAGACGCCGTCAACTACTTCAAGCTGAGTACCGATAAGCTTAACGCCAAGCCGGTCTGAGAAAGGGCGCAAAACTATAGCCGGGGAAGCAGAGCACAGCGTCACTTCCGCGCCGGAACGCAGCTCGGAGGCTACCGCCATTAGCCCGCGCGGGCGCATCATTCTTTCAAAGTTTTTCGCGCAGAAAGCTTCGGCTTTATCTTTGACCCACTGCTCATTTACGCCGGTTAAAAAGGTACTGATTAGCACCTCTTTTAATTCATCCCGGGTGAGCTTCCGGCGCAGGCACTTCAGCGTCGGCAGCACCATACGCATCATCTTGCGCGCAAAGGTTTTACGGCCAAAGGCAAACCGCAGGAACGGGACGAAGCTGTCGCTATGGGTCAAAGTGCCGTCAAAATCAAAGACCGACAGTACGCCCGGCGAAGGATCATTCATAACAACCATAAATTCCCAAATTTCCCTTTTATCTGTACGTCGCGAGGGGATCTTGCGAACGATGGGTAAATTATAAACTTTTAAATCCCGCTACGGAAATCGCGGTGAGATGTGATAGGGTAGAGCAATGAACGAAAAATACACCCCCCTGATGATTAGCATTAAGCGTTGGTGGCTGTCTCTTTAGAGGCGGCAAGATTTCGTTTACATCTTTCTAATAGCCGCCGGAAGGCGGCTATTTCGTTTTACAGGTTCGCCCTCCGGCAAGATTTATCAGCCTCAGGAGGCATCCATGACCTTTTCAAACTCAGCACAGCAAACCATTCTTACCGGCGACCGCCCAACAGGCCAGCTGCACTTAGGGCATTACGTCGGCTCGCTGCGCCAGCGCGTTCAGCTTCAGCATGAACACCAGCAATACATCCTGGTGGCTGACCTTCAGGGGCTAACCGATAACGGCAGCAGGCCGGAAAAAGTTGCCGGGAATATTTTTGAAGTGATGGCGGATTATCTGGCTGTAGGCATCGATCCTGCAAAAACGACTATCTGCCTGCAATCTTCTTTGCCCGCGCTTGCCGAACTCACCATGCTGTATATGAACATCGTTACCGTGGCCCGCGTGGAGCGCAACCCGACGGTAAAAAGCGAAATTGCTCAAAAGGGATTCGCCCGCTCTTTGCCCGCCGGTTTTCTGGTATACCCGATAAGCCAGGCAGCGGATATCACCGCATTCAAAGCGGGCCTGGTGCCGGTTGGTGACGATCAGCTACCGATGATTGAACAGACCAATGAAATTGTGCACAAGATGAATAGCCTCGCTGGCGAACCTATTCTGCACAGCTGTAAAGCACTGCTCGGCCAGGTAAGCCGCCTGCCGGGCGTTGACGGCAATGCCAAAATGTCGAAGTCGTTGGGTAATACGCTAACGCTTTCCGCCAGCGAGGAGCAGATCCACCAGGCCGTAAGCGCGATGTTCACCGACCCGGAACACCTTCGGGTCAGCGATCCCGGCAAAATTGACGGCAACGTGGTATTCACTTATCTGGATGCTTTCCACGAAGACAAAGATAAAGTGGCGGCCATGAAGGAGCACTACCAGCGCGGCGGCCTGGGCGACCGACAGTGTAAAAATGAGCTAGAAATTTGTCTGCAAGCTTTGCTGGCTCCCATCCGTGAAAAACGGCTCCGTTTTATCGAAGATAAAGCCTACCTTAGCGAAATCCTTAAAGCCGGGAGCGAAAAGGCGCGGGCGGTTACCCAGCAAACGGCAGATGAAGTGAAGCGCGCGCTTGGCCTCCCGGTGCTGTTTTAACGGCGGAAGGGTGAATAGAGACTTACTCAGATGGGCAATTATGGATTACCATTATTGCGAAACTTTCGCGAACATTCACAGGGACAGCCCATCAGATGCGTTATTCAGCCGCAGCACTTCTTCCGATCCTGGTTCTACTTTCGGCCTGTAGCAGCAAACCAAAAGAGAGCACGCAGCAGCAAACTAGCGGCACTCCGTCAGGCGGTTTCCTGTTGCAGCCGCAGCATGACGTGTTTATGCAAACCGGCGACTTTGCCAACAACCCGGAAGCGGAGAAATTCATCGAGAAAATGGTGAATAAGCACGGGTTCGACAGGCGTCAGCTGCACGAGGTGCTGTCCCAGGCTAAGCGGCTGGACTATGTGCTGCGTCTGATGGATCAGCAGGCGCCGACCACCGCGCCTCCGGCTGGCCCAAATGGTGCCTGGCTGCGCTATCGGGCTAAATTTATCACCCCGGATAACGTGCAAAACGGCGTGAAGTTCTGGAACCAGTACGAGTCAGCGCTGAACCGCGCTTATCAAGTTTACGGCGTGCCTCCTGAAATCATTGTTGGCATTATCGGCGTTGAGACCCGCTGGGGCCGCGTAATGGGTAAAACCCGCATTGTTGATGCTCTTGCTACGTTGGCCTTTGCCTACCCGCGTCGCGCTCAGTATTTTGCCGGTGAGCTGGAAACCTTCCTGCTGATGGCGCGTAACGAAGGCGACGATCCGCTGGCGCTTAAAGGCTCCTTCGCCGGAGCAATGGGCTACGGCCAGTTTATGCCTTCCTCGTTTAAAGAGTATGCGGTGGACTTCAACGGCGACGGACACGTTAACCTGTGGGATCCTGAAGACGCCATCGGTAGCGTGGCCAACTACTTCAAAGCGCACGGTTGGGAAAAGGGCGATATGGTCGCCGTTCCGGCTAACGGGCAGGTGCCGGGGCTGGCAAACGGCTTTAATACTAAATATTCCGTCTCTGCGCTTGCGCAGTCCGGCTTAAGCCCGCAAGGCTCGCTGGGGAATCATCAGGAAGTTAGCCTGCTGCGTCTGGATATGGGCGATCGCTACCAGTATTGGTACGGCCTGCCAAATTTCTACGCAATTACCCGCTATAACCACAGCACCCATTACGCCATGGCGGTTTGGCAACTGGGGCAGTCCGTGGCGCTGGCTCGAGTCAAATAATCACTCCGGCTCGCCTCTTCCCAGGCGGGCCTTTTTATCTCTTCCCTTCGCGTTTTCTTTCTCCCGGTTGAAGCTTTGTTTACCCCGAGTTCAGCATTGGCAATTTACATCCTGCTTGCACTGATTTATGTTATGTTATAACAAATCATTTTTGGGTGTTGGTATGTCTGCTGTTGCTCCCTCTTCATTATTGAGTCTCTCCGGAGTATTGCGCTTAGCGCTGGTAGCGCTGCTGATCCTCGGCCTGTGGGGCGCCATTCACTGGGCGATTATCCTGCCATGATCGAATTGAAAGACCTTGAGCTGGGCTACCATGGCAACGTGGTGGTCTCCTCTGTTAACGGCACTTTTCAGCGCGGCAGCATGACCGCGGTGATCGGCGCCAACGGCTGCGGCAAGTCCACGCTGCTGAAAACGCTGGCCGGACTGCTGCCGCCCGTCTCCGGTAGCGTTAAGTTTCAGGACGGCTTTCGGCCGCGTATCGCCTGGTTACCTCAACTGGGGGAAATGGACAGGCAGTTTCCCGTCACGGTTTACGATGTGGTGTGTATGGGCAGCTGGCCCGGCCGTGGCCTCTTTTCCGGGCTGAACCGCAGGCATCGAGAACGCGTGATGGAGGCTATTGAGCGCGTTGGGTTAAGCGAACTTTATCAGCGCCCTATTGAAGTGCTTTCCGGCGGTCAGTTTCAGCGCATGCTGTTCGCTCGCCTGTTGATGCAGGATGCCCCTCTGATCCTGCTGGATGAACCCTTTACCGGCGTGGATGCCCAGACCAGCGAATTCCTGATGGAGCTGATGTGCCAGATGCATCACGACGGGCAAACGCTTATCTGCGTGCTGCACGACAATGAGCTGGTGCGCCGCCATTTCCCTGACGTACTGCTGCTTACCGCAGACGGTTATCAATGGGGCAACGCCGCTGAGGCGCTGGCTCAGTACGCTTCCATTCGCCCGCGCCTGGTGCAGACCGCATGATTTATCACATTTTTATTGAACCGTTCGTCGCCTATGGCTTTATGCGACGCGCGCTGGTTGCCTGCCTGTCGCTCTCTCTTAGCACCGTTCCGCTGGGCATATTCTTGCTGTTGCGCCGTATGAGCCTGGTGGGCGATGCGCTCTCACACGCCATTTTGCCCGGCGTCGCGGTTGGCTACCTGGTTGCGGGCATGTCTTTAGTGGCGATGGGCGTCGGCGGCTTTGTTGCCGGGGTGCTGGTTGCCTTGCTTTCCGGCTGGGTCAGCTCGCGTACGCCGCTTAAAGAAGATGCCAGCTTCGCGGGCTTTTATCTTGGCTCGCTGGCGCTTGGCGTCACGCTTATCTCGCTACGCGGCTCCAGCGTCGACCTGCTGCATCTGCTGTTTGGCTCGATACTGGCGGTGGATGGAGAGGCGACGAAGTTTGTCGGCCTGATAGCCAGCGTTACGCTGGTCGCGCTCGCGTTTCTTTATCGTGGGCTGGTGCTGGAGTCGTTCGACCGCAGCTTTTTGCAGGTCAATAACAGGCGGCTGCCTTCGCTTATCCACGGCACTTTTCTTGCGCTACTGGTGCTCAATCTGGTGGCGGGATTCCAAATCCTCGGCACTTTAATGTCCGTCGGCCTGATGATGCTGCCCGCCATCGCGGCTCGCTGCTGGGCGAAGACGCTGCCGGGATCGATTGGTCTGGCTGTGGTGTGCGGTTTGCTCTGCGCCTGGCTGGGGCTGGTGTGGTCATTTTATGCCTCGCTGCCGGCAGGCCCGGCGATCGTGCTTACCGCCAGCGTCGCATTCTTTATCTCAATACTTTTCGGACCGCGCAGCGTGCTTGCAGGGAGCCTGCTGCGTAGGAAATTGGCAATCATAAAGGGGGTTAAATGAAACGTTTAGGGATTGGTATCGCGCTGGCTATGGCGCTTTCCAGCCAGATGGCTGCGGCAAAAACGCTGAATGTGGTGGCAAGTTTCACCGTGCTGGCGGATATGGCAAAACAGGTTGGCGGTGAGCATGTAAAAGTCACCAGTCTGGTAGGGCCGGACGGCGACCCGCACAGCTTCGAGCCTTCACCAAAAGACAGCGTGGCGCTGCGGAACGCCGATGTCGTTATCGTTAGCGGGCTGGGAATGGAAGGGTGGATGGACCGCCTGGTGACGGCATCCGGCTATAAAGGCAAAGTTATCGTTGCTTCTGAGGGAATCAATACCCGCAGCATGGAAGAGGACGGTAAATCAATTACCGATCCGCACGCCTGGAACAGCGCGGCAAACGGCGCGGTTTACGCTGAAAACATCGCGGCTGCATTGATTGCCGCTGACCCGGAAGATGCTGCTGCTTTGCGCAAAAGCGGCGACAGTTATGCCGGGCGTCTCAAAGAGCTGGATAGCTGGGCGAAAAAACGCTTTGCCGGTATTCCACAATCTCACCGTAAAGTGCTGACCAGCCATGATGCATTTGGTTACTTCGGGCAGGCTTATGGCGTCAGCTTCCTTGCGCCTGTTGGCTTCTCAACCGAGGCTCAGGCGAGCGCCAGCGACGTCGCTTCTTTGATTAAGCAACTGAAAGAAGAACATATTTCTACCTACTTCATTGAAAATCAGACCGACCCGCGCCTGGTCAAACAAATTGCCAGCGCCACGGGGGCTAAACCCGGCGGCGAGCTTTACCCGGAAGCGCTTTCCGGCCCGAATGGCCCGGCAAGCAGTTACGAAAAGGCGTTTAAGCACAACGTTGACACGCTTGCCAACAGCATGAAGTAACCGCGTTTTTCGGCCAGCGCCTGCTGGCCGTTTCATTTATGGAATCCCTCTCGCGTATCCTGATGTAATCCCCCGCAAAGCCCGTAAAGTGCTATCGTGTTGTCTGATGATGTGTCTACAATCGGAGCCAGCATGACAGACAGCGCATTGTTTGAGCTAAGTAAACAGGTAGGGAAAGCTCTCGGGCAGCTTGGCGCTACGCTCACCACCGCAGAATCCTGCACCGGCGGTTGGATAGCTAAAGTGATTACCGACGTGCCGGGCAGTTCGGCCTGGTTTGAACGCGGTTTTGTCACCTATAGCAATGAAGCTAAACAGCAGCTGATAGGCGTAAGCCCCCAGACGCTGGAAGCTTATGGAGCCGTCAGTGAAGGAGTGGTTCGCGAGATGGCGCAGGGCGTGCTCGCGGCAGCGCAGGCTGATTATGCCGTTTCCGTCAGCGGTATTGCCGGGCCGGACGGCGGCAGTGAAGAAAAACCGGTGGGCACCGTGTGGTTTGGCTTTGCCAGCAGGCAGGGAGCAACCATAGCGAAGGTGCAGCGCTTTGACGGCGACCGCGAAGCGGTGCGTCGGCAGGCAACGGAATTCGCCTTGCAGATCCTGTGGGACGATTTTCTAAAAAATAAACTTGATACTGTATGACCATACAGTATAATTGCCTCAACAAAACAGAATTGAGAACGCGGCGTTGCGACTTATCGCATCACTCTGCATGACAGGAGTAGAAATGGCTATCGACGAAAACAAACAGAAGGCGTTAGCGGCAGCACTTGGCCAAATTGAAAAACAATTTGGTAAAGGCTCCATCATGCGTCTGGGTGAAGACCGTTCTATGGACGTAGAAACGATCTCTACCGGCTCCCTTTCTCTGGACATTGCTCTGGGCGCGGGCGGCCTGCCAATGGGCCGTATCGTAGAAATCTACGGGCCGGAATCCTCAGGTAAAACGACCCTGACTCTGCAGGTTATTGCCGCCGCACAGCGCAGCGGGAAAACCTGTGCGTTTATCGACGCAGAGCACGCTCTGGACCCGGTGTATGCCAAAAAGCTGGGCGTTGATATCGACAACCTGCTCTGCTCCCAGCCGGATACCGGCGAACAGGCTCTGGAAATCTGTGACGCGCTGGCCCGCTCCGGTGCGGTTGACGTTATTATCGTTGACTCCGTTGCGGCGCTGACGCCAAAAGCGGAAATCGAAGGTGAAATTGGTGACTCTCACATGGGCCTCGCGGCACGTATGATGAGCCAGGCAATGCGTAAGCTGGCGGGTAACCTGAAGCAGTCCAATACGCTGCTTATCTTCATCAACCAGATTCGTATGAAAATTGGCGTGATGTTCGGTAACCCGGAAACCACGACCGGCGGTAACGCGCTGAAATTCTACGCCTCTGTGCGTCTTGATATCCGTCGCATCGGCGCGGTGAAAGATGGCGATAATGTCATCGGCAGCGAAACCCGCGTTAAAGTGGTGAAAAACAAAATCGCCGCACCGTTTAAACAGGCTGAATTCCAGATCCTCTACGGCGAAGGCATTAACTTCTACGGCGAGCTGGTTGATCTTGGCGTGAAGCACAAGCTGATTGAAAAAGCAGGTGCATGGTACAGCTATAACGGCGAAAAAATCGGTCAGGGTAAGGCAAATGCCAGCAACTTCCTGAAAGAGAACAAGCCGATGGCGGAAGAAATTG
Source organism: Cedecea davisae DSM 4568 (assembly GCF_000412335.2). Lineage (GTDB taxonomy): Bacteria > Pseudomonadota > Gammaproteobacteria > Enterobacterales > Enterobacteriaceae > Cedecea > Cedecea davisae. The sequence goes on along the minus strand of NZ_KE161030.1, from coordinate 3,717,121 downwards.
AGAAGAAACTGCGCGAAACGTTGCTGAATAATCAGGACGGAACGCCGGACTTCACGGTGGATGACCATGACGCAAACGCGGTCGAAACCAACGAAGACTTCTAAATAACACAAAGGGCTGCTACCGCAGCCCTTTATGCTTTCTGACGCTAATCTCTGCCATGTTGCCCTATGCCTGATAATACTTCCTCTCCTCGCCGCAGCCCTTTCGCCCGCCTTCTCGATAAGGCCACCCGCATACTTGCCATGCGCGATCATAGCGAGCATGAACTGCGCCGCAAACTCACCACGCCTTCGGCTTTTGCGGCAAAGTTCGCCCGTGAGGACGAGCCTGAAGTTTCGCAGGAAGATATCGAGAAGGTCATTGCCTGGTGCTATGAGCACCGCTGGCTGGACGATGCGCAGTTTGCGTCACGGTTTATTGCCAGCCGTGGCCGTAAAGGTTACGGACCTCAGCGTATCCGCCAGGAGCTGAAGCAAAAGGGGATCGACAGAGCAACGGGCGAAGCGGCGATGATGGCGTGTGAAATTGACTGGCTGCCGCTGGCGCGCGATATAGCCGAACGTAAGTTTGGCTCTCCGCTGCCAACGGAGTGGCAGGCCAGAGCTAAAGTACAGCGTTTTCTGCTCTATCGTGGCTTCTTTATGGAAGACATTCAGGAGATCTGGCGAAATTTTGCTGATTAGGGCAACACTGGATTTTACTTCCCTCGCCAGAAAACTTATCTTATTCCCACTTTTTTCCAGGTAAGCTGCACTGAACGGCCTGCATTACGGCTGTCATGGCAGCTTTACAACTCTTCGTTAGCTTGATTTCAGGATAATTATGAGCAAGAGCACCGCTGAGATCCGTCAGGCGTTTCTCGATTTTTTCCAAAGTAAAGGCCACCAGGTTGTAGCGAGCAGCTCCCTGGTTCCGAATAACGATCCGACTTTGCTGTTTACCAACGCCGGGATGAACCAGTTCAAGGATGTTTTCCTGGGTCTCGACAAGCGTAATTATTCCCGCGCCACTACGTCTCAGCGTTGTGTTCGCGCCGGTGGTAAGCATAACGATCTGGAAAACGTCGGTTACACCGCGCGTCACCATACTTTCTTCGAAATGCTGGGCAACTTCAGCTTCGGCGACTACTTCAAACACGATGCGATTAATTTTGCCTGGGAATTACTGACCGGGGAAAACTGGTTTAATCTGCCGAAAGATCGCCTGTGGGTGACCGTCTACGAAACCGATGACGAAGCCTATGAAATCTGGGAAAAAGAAGTTGGCGTCCCGCGCGAGCGCATTATTCGCATTGGCGATAATAAAGGTGCAGCGTACGCATCAGACAACTTCTGGCAGATGGGTGACACCGGCCCTTGTGGTCCGTGTACCGAGATTTTCTTCGACCATGGCGATCACATCTGGGGCGGCCCTCCGGGAAGCCCTGAAGAAGACGGCGACCGCTATATTGAGATCTGGAACATCGTATTCATGCAGTTCAACCGTCAGGTTGACGGCACTATGCTGCCGCTGCCAAAACCATCCGTAGATACCGGGATGGGGCTGGAGCGTATTGCCGCCGTGTTGCAGCACGTTAACTCCAACTACGACATTGACCTGTTCAAAACGCTTATCGAGTCCGTAGCAAAAGTGACCGGTGCGACCGATTTGTCGAACAAGTCTCTGCGCGTTATCGCCGACCACATCCGCTCCTGCGCGTTTCTGATTGCCGACGGCGTTACGCCGTCTAACGAAAACCGTGGCTACGTATTGCGCCGTATCATTCGTCGCGCAATTCGCCATGGCAACATGCTGGGCGCGAAAGATACCTTCTTCTATAAGCTGGTTGGCCCTCTGATTCAGGTCATGGGTTCTGCGGGTGAAGAGCTGGCAAAACAGCAGGCGCTGGTTGAGCAGGTTCTGAAAACCGAAGAAGAGCAGTTCGCCCGTACCCTCGAGCGTGGTCTTGCGCTGCTGGATGACGAACTGGCAAAACTGAAGGGCGACACGCTGGACGGCGAAACTGCCTTCCGCCTGTACGACACCTATGGTTTCCCGGTGGACTTAACCGCTGACGTTTGCCGCGAGCGCAATATCAAAGTTGACGAAGCTGGTTTTGAAGTCGCTATGGAAGAGCAGCGCCGCCGCGCGCGCGAGTCCAGCGGCTTTGGCGCGGACTACAACAGCATGATCCGCGTAGACTCTGCTTCTGAATTTAAAGGCTACGATAGCCTCGATCTTAACGCCAAAGTCACCGCGCTGTTCGTTGACGGTAAATCCGTTGAGCAAATCACCGCCGGTCAGGAAGCCGTTGTCGTACTGAACGAAACGCCGTTCTACGGCGAGTCCGGCGGCCAGGTTGGCGATAAAGGCACTGTAAAAGGTTCCGGCGTCGACTTCGCGGTTGAGGATACTCAAAAATACGGCCAGGCGATTGGTCACCTCGGCAAGCTGGTTTCCGGCGTGCTGAAAGTGGGCGACAGCGTAGAGGCTAAAGTTGACGAAGCCCGCCGTGCCCGTATCCGCCTGAATCACTCCGCAACGCACCTGCTGCACGCCGCGCTGCGTGAAGTTCTGGGCACTCATGTTGCTCAGAAAGGCTCACTGGTTAACGACAAAGGCCTGCGCTTCGACTTCTCTCACTTTGAGGGAATGAAGCCCGCTGAAATTCGCGCCGTTGAAGATATCGTCAACGCACAGATTCGCCGTAACCTGCCTATCGAAACCAACGTAATGGATCTCGAAGCGGCGAAAGCAAAAGGCGCTATGGCGCTGTTTGGCGAGAAATATGACGACCATGTTCGTGTGTTGAGCATGGGCGATTTCTCTACCGAACTGTGCGGCGGCACCCATGCTTCTCGTACCGGTGATATCGGCCTGTTCCGCATCGTTGCTGAGTCTGGCACTGCGGCAGGCGTTCGCCGTATTGAAGCGGTAACCGGCGAAGGCGCACTGGCTAATCTCCATGCGCAGAGCGACCAGCTGCATGATATTGCTCAACTGTTGAAGGGCGACAGCCAAAACCTGAACGAGAAAGTGCGTTCGGTCCTGGAGCGCACCCGCCAACTGGAGAAAGAGCTGCAACAGCTGAAAGAACAGCAGGCTTCGCAGGAGAGTGCAAACCTCTCCAGCAAAGCGGTTGAAGTAAAAGGCGTTAAATTACTGGTAAGCGAGCTGAGCAACGTTGAACCTAAGATGTTGCGTACCATGGTCGATGACCTGAAAAACCAGCTCGGCTCAGCCGTGATTGTTCTGGCTACTGTGGCAGAAGGGAAAGTGTCTCTGATTGCTGGTGTCTCCAAAGATGTTACCGACCGCGTTAAGGCCGGGGAGCTTGTGGGGATGGTTGCGCAGCAGGTTGGCGGCAAAGGGGGAGGTCGTCCCGACATGGCTCAGGCCGGTGGCACAGACGCGGCGGCTCTGCCGGGCGCGCTGGCCGGCGTTGAAGCCTGGGTGACGGCAAAACTCTGAAAATAACTAAAAGTGTCATGGCGCCATAACCGATATCGGTTATGGCGTACTCACATTTACACACTATCAATAATGATAAAGTCAGGTTGAAGTTGAGTTGATCGGCTAAACTTAGATATAACAGAGTGTAATGCTGTGACGGCGTACATTTTATGTATTTGTCATCGCTTACGTTTTCGCGTTATATGATGGATAATGCCGGGATACAGAGAGACCCGACTCTTTTAATCTTTCAAGGAGCAAAGAATGTTAATTCTGACTCGTCGAGTTGGTGAGACCCTTATGATTGGGGATGAGGTGACCGTGACTGTACTTGGGGTCAAAGGCAACCAGGTCCGTATTGGTGTTAACGCCCCTAAAGAAGTCTCTGTGCACCGCGAAGAGATCTACCAGCGTATCCAGGCTGAAAAATCCCAACAAACGAATTTCTAAAGACATCGCGTCTCGCTTAACCACAGCGAGGCGCAGCTTTTCTCCCGCTTTTCCTTCCGAACGCCAATGACTCCCTTTATTGCCGCGAACCGCACGATGATTCTGTGTGTTTGCTGCCGTTTGCCTGTTGATAAAACACTCTTTTTGTCTCCAAATTACGCGAATCGAATGTGATTTGTGCAATCGATAGCGAGTCGGGAAAAATTGTTTGACTTATAAGTCCCAGAAAGTAATATGTGCGCCACGCAGCGGCGAGAAGCTCTAACGAGTAACTTGAAGCACTCGCAAGAGGCGTGTGTGGTGAGGTGGCCGAGAGGCTGAAGGCGCTCCCCTGCTAAGGGAGTATGCGGTCAAAAGCTGCATCCGGGGTTCGAATCCCCGCCTCACCGCCATTTTGCATCCGTAGCTCAGCTGGATAGAGTACTCGGCTACGAACCGAGCGGTCGGAGGTTCGAATCCTCCCGGATGCACCATTTCCCCCGCGTCACTAGCAATGACGGTGTGACAGAGAAAGTTAATTTCTCAGCCAGCACCAGGGCGGATAACGCTGCTTCAGCAGCGGCCCTTAAGGGCAAGCCTTCGGCGAGTAATCCTCCCGAATGCACCATCTT
>NZ_KE161030.1:3577362-3712600 GCF_000412335.2 Cedecea davisae DSM 4568 | reverse complement strand
AATCAGTGTTGCGGCATGATGAGTGACGCTGAGTCAGCAGTAAAGCAATATCCCCGATGCATCCGTAGCTCAGCTGGATAGAGTACTCGGCTACGAACCGAGCGGTCGGAGGTTCGAATCCTCCCGGATGCACCATATTCCTCCGCGTCATCAGCGATGACGGTGTGACAGAGAAAGTTAATTTCTCAGCCAGCACCAGGGAGGATAACGTTGCTTCAGCAGCGGCCCTTCAGGGCGAGCCTTCGGCGAATAATCCTCCCGGATGCACCATCTTCTCCCCAAACTCCTTCAAGCTTTAACACTCCTTTTACCCATAACACAAATACACACCCTAACTCTTCGCATAGCTCCTCAGACCACAAGAAGCGACAATTTCAGCCGTTTACGCTAAAGTAACGCCTCGACATTATGTGAGGTGAGGGTGAGATGTACGATCGCTACGACGGTTTAATCTTCGATATGGACGGCACGATTCTCGACACGGAGCCAACGCACCGCAAAGCCTGGAAAGAAACGCTCGGGCGCTACGGTATGAGCTTTGACGAGCAGGCTATGGTGGCACTCAACGGCGCACCTAGCTGGAAAATAGCCGCGGCAATTATCGAAAGCCACAATGCCAGCCTCGATCCCCATCGCCTCGCTGCCGAAAAAACCGTAGCGGTACGAGCAATACTGCTCGACACCGTTCAGCCACTGCCGCTGATTGAAGTGGTAAAAGAGTGGCATGGCCGCCGTCCTATGTCCGTAGGCACCGGCAGCGAAAGCGATATCGCTGAAGCCCTGCTCAATCATCTTGGCCTGCGCAAGTATTTTGCCGCGGTGGTTGCAGCCGACCATGTGCAGCATCACAAACCCGCTCCGGATACCTTCTTACGCTGTGCTGAACTGATGGGTGTAGCGCCAGAGAAATGCGTGGTGTTCGAAGACGCTGATTTTGGCCTTCAGGCCGCTCGCAGCGCCGGCATGGATGCGGTGGATGTACGCTTACTGTGAGCGACGCTTTATCGCTCCTCTCGCTGTTCACCAGCAGCTTCCTGAGCGCTACTTTGCTGCCCGGCAGTTCCGAGGCAGTTTTGGTGGCTCTGCTGGTTGCCGGTAGCGGCCCGGCATCGGTTCTTGTGATAATAGCAACAATCGGTAATAGCCTTGGCGGTATGACTAACGTTATTCTGGGGCGCTTTTTCCCGCAGCGTATACAATCGCGCTGGCAGGGCAAAGCGACCGACTGGTTGACCCGATTTGGCCCGGCGACGCTGTTGCTTAGCTGGATGCCGCTAATCGGCGATCTCTTGTGCCTGCTGGCAGGGTGGTTACGCCTGAGCTGGGGGCCGGTTATCTTTTTTTTATGCCTTGGCAAAGCGCTACGCTATATCGTTGTCGCGGCTGCAACGGTACAAGGCATGGCGTGGTGGCACTAATTGCGTGGGATGAGTCTTCATCACCGGCGAAAACAATTATGCTTATTAAAATAAATTCGACAGGCGGGAGGTCAATTTGATCCCGGACGTATCACAGGCTTTGGCCTGGCTGGAAAAGCATCCTGAAGCAGTAAAAGGCATTTGCCGTGGTCTTGAGCGTGAAACGCTGCGCGTGACACCTCAGGGAGACCTGGCAACCACCGGGCATCCGGAAAGCCTTGGTTCAGCGCTTGCTCATAAATGGATTACCACGGATTTCGCAGAAGCCCTCCTGGAATTTATTACCCCGGTTGATGGCGATATCGACCATATGCTTACTTTCCTGCGTGATATTCATCGCCATACGGCGCGTGAGCTGGGCGAGGAGCGCATGTGGCCGCTCAGCATGCCGTGCTATATCGACGACGGCCAAAACATCGAGCTGGCGCAGTACGGCTCTTCTAACGTAGGGCGTTTTAAAACGCTGTACCGCGAAGGTTTAAAAAACCGCTATGGCGCGCTGATGCAGACTATCTCCGGCGTGCATTACAACTTCTCACTGCCGCTGGCATTCTGGCAGGCGAAGTGCGGCGTAAAAGATATCGAAAGCGGTAAAGAAGCGATCTCCGCCGGTTATTTCCGACTGATCCGCAACTACTACCGCTTTGGCTGGGTTATCCCGTATCTTTTCGGCGCCTCTCCGGCTATTTGCTCTTCTTTCCTGCAGGGGAAAGAAAGCTCGCTGCCGTTTGAAAAAACCGAATGCGGTATGTACTACCTGCCTTATGCTACTTCACTGCGCCTGAGCGACCTCGGTTATACCAATAAGTCGCAAAGTAACCTGGGCATCACTTTCAACAATCTCGATACTTATGTGGAAGCGCTGAAGCGGGCTATCAAAACCCCGTCCGAAGAGTACGCTAAGATTGGTTTGATGAAAGACGGTAAGCATTTGCAGCTGAATACCAACGTGCTGCAAATTGAAAACGAACTTTATGCCCCGATTCGTCCGAAACGCGTCACTCGCGATGGTGAATCACCATCCGATGCGCTGCTGCGCGGCGGCATCGAATATATTGAAGTGCGTTCTCTGGATATTAACCCGTTCTCGCCAATCGGCGTTGACGAGCAGCAGGTTCGTTTCCTCGACCTGTTTATGATTTGGTGTGTGCTGGCGGATGCGCCGGAAATGAGCAGCGACGAGCTGCTGTGTACCCGCACCAACTGGAATCGCGTTATCCTGGAAGGCCGCAAACCGGGCCTGACGCTCGGCATCGGCTGTGAAACCGCGCAGCATCCGCTTTCTAAAGTGGGTAAAGACCTGTTCGCCGACCTGCGTCGCGTGGCGGAAACGCTGGACGGTATTGCCGGGAACCACGAATATCAGCAGGTATGCGACCAACTGGTTGCCAGCTTCGACGATCCGGAGTTAACGTATTCAGCTCGTATTCTGCGATCTATGATTGATAACGGGATTGGCGGTACGGGTCTGGCGCTGGCGGAGCAGTATCGTCAGCAGCTGGTTCAGGAACCACTGGAAATTTTAACGGCGGATGCGTTGCAGAAGGAGCATGATGCTTCATGGCAGCGCCAGCGGGATATCGAAGCGGGTGATACAGAGCCTTTCGATAGCTGGCTTGAGAAAAACGCCTGACAGAAAAGAAAATGGCCACATACTTGTGGCCAAATATTCATCTCTGAATAACAGGGATGATGATAACAAATGCGCGTCTTTCATATACTCAGACTTGCGTGCGTGGAAAAAGTTTCAATTATTTTAAAAAAAATCACTTATCGGAGGTGACCAGATGCCGTTGTTGGATAGCTTCACAGTCGACCATACTCGTATGGGTGCGCCTGCAGTACGTGTAGCCAAAACTATGCACACTCCACATGGTGACACTATTACGGTGTTTGACCTGCGCTTTTGTGTCCCAAACAAGGAAGTGATGCCGGAAAAAGGGATCCATACTCTGGAGCACCTGTTTGCCGGTTTCATGCGTGACCACCTGAACGGCAACGGCGTAGAGATTATCGATATCTCCCCGATGGGCTGCCGTACCGGCTTCTACATGAGTCTGATTGGCGTGCCTGAAGAGCAGCGCGTTGCGGATGCGTGGAAAGCGGCAATGCAGGATGTGCTCAAGGTGAAAGAGCAGAACCAGATCCCGGAACTGAACGTTTACCAGTGCGGGACTTACCAGATGCACTCCCTGCAGGAAGCTCAGGATATCGCTCGTCATATCATCGAGCACGGCGTTAGCGTCAACAGCAATGATGAGCTGGCGCTGCCTAAAGAGAAGCTGCAAGAGCTGCACATCTAGTTTTGTGCACCGTAAAAAGGAGCCATATGGCTCCTTTTTTTACGCCTGGCGTATGCTATCTTCATCTTTTTGCACACGAAGTAAACTATGTCCACCAGCCTGGAATTTAATTTCGCCACGCGGCCTCTGGTTCCTTTTGCCCATGATTACCTTCATGGTGAGACGGAGCCATGGCACAGTCACGGCTGCGCGCAACTGCTGCATACCTTGAGCGGCGTAGTGCGGGTAGAAACCCGGCATGGTTTTTGGGTTGTCCCTCCTGGGCGAGGCGTCTGGCTTCCCGCAGGGACTCAACACCGGTTGCAAATAACCGGCAACGTGGCGGCCCGCACGTTATTTATCGACCCCTTTGCCCGGGCAGATTTCCCTTCTGTCTGCCAGGTTGTTCAAGTTTCTACTTTGCTACGTGAGCTGATTATTGCCTCGCTTCAGCTGCCGGAAAGCTATGCTGCGGGCAGCAGGGAAGAGCGGATCTATGAGCTTATTCTTGATGAAATAAGAGTGATAGCCGCGCTGCCCTTTAACCTGCCGGAGCCGCAGTCACCCGCGCTGCTGGCGCTGTGTCGCGAGGTTCAGGCGGAGCCTGGCATATTATGGACAACCGCAATGGCCGCCCGGCGTCTTAACGTTAGTGAACGCACGTTACTGCGTCATTTCCGCCAGCAGACCGGGCTGGCGTTTAGCGAATGGCTGCGCAGGGCAAGGTTGATGGAAGCGCTGAGCCGCCTTGCGCAGGGGCAGTCCGTGCTTCGGGTGGCGCTGGAATTGGGCTACGAGAGCCACAGCGCATTCAGCGCCATGTTTCGCCGTACGCTCGGCGTTTCACCGAGCGATTATTTCTCTTCGGTTAATCCACCGGAAGAGCGTTAAGCAGCGCCTGCAGCGACGCTCGAGAAACATCATTATCAATACCGGTTCCCCAACTGCTTTTGCCCTGCCTGAAGGTACAGCGAATATAAGCTGCCGAGCGGCTTTCGCTGTGCCTGCCGAGCGTGTGCTCGTGGTAATCCTCAATGGCGAAGGTCATATTAAAGCGAGATTTCAGCGCATCGGCGGCGGCGGAGAGCAGGCCATTGCCTTTGCCCTGAAGCGAGATAATGCCTTCGGCGGTCTGGATATGTGCCGACAGGTGAAGCGTACCGTCGGCCTGGCTTTCACTGCGGTAGTCCAGCAACTGCCGGGGAGCGGTTTGATGCGGGCCATAAAGCTCCCGGAACAGCTGCCAGAGCGCGCTCAGCGTCATTTCATTGCCATCCCTGTCGGTGCGGGCCTGAACATGGCGGCTGAAATCCTGCTGAAGCCCGCGCGGTAAAACCAGACCATGATTTTGCTCCAGCATCCACGCCGCGCCGCTTTTCCCTGACTGGCTGTTAACGCGGATCACCGCCTCATAGCTACAGCCAATATCGTTGGGGTCAACCGGAAGATAAGGCATTTCCCACAGCGGCGAGTCCGCCTGCTGGCGAGCGGTAAACCCTTTCTTAATAGCATCCTGGTGCGAGCCAGAAAATGCGGTAAAAGCGAGTTTACCGGCGTAGGGATGACGAGGGTGGACCGGCAGCTGGTTGCATTGCTCGACCAGCTCCACGACCTGTTTCATATCGCTAAAATCCAGCCCGGGTGATACGCCCTGGCTGTAAAGGTTCATCGCCAGCGTTACCAGGCAGACGTTACCGGTGCGCTCCCCGTTGCCAAACAGGCAGCCTTCTACCCGATCGGCTCCGGCAAGAATTGCCAGTTCCGCGCTGGCAACGCCGCTGCCGCGATCGTTATGCGGATGTACGCTGATACACACTTCGCCGCGGCGGGAGAAATTGCGGCAGAAATATTCAATCTGATCGGCGTAAACATTGGGCGTATTCACCTCAACTGTGGCGGGCAGGTTGATTATCATTGGACGCTGAGCCGAAGGTTCCCATACATCAGCCACCGCCTCACAAATTTGCAGGGCAAACTCCGGCTCGGTAAAGCAGAATGTTTCCGGGGAATACTCATAATTCCAGCTCGTTTGCGGGCTGGCCTCACACAAGGCGCGGATCTGGCGCGTTGCGCTTACCGCCAACTGGACGATCTCTTCTTTGCTCTGGCGGAATACCAGCCTGCGGAACAGCGGTGCGGTGGCGTTATAAAGATGCACCGTTGCGCGATGTGCGCCTTCAAGCGAGGCAAAGGTACGTTCGATTAAATCGCTGCGAGCCTGGGTCAGAACCTGGATAGTCACGTCTTGCGGGATGCGCTGCTCTTCAATCAGCTGGCGAACAAACTGGAAATCAGTCTCCGATGCGGACGGGAACGCAACCTCAATCTCTTTAAACCCACATTTGAGAAGCTGTTCCCAGAATCGTAATTTACGCGGGGCGTCCATCGGCTCCGCCAGCGCCTGATTGCCGTCGCGCAGGTCGGTAGAGAGCCAGCGTGGTGCCCGGGTCAGGGTTTTATTCGGCCACTGGCGGTCGGGTAAGCTCATCGGCGGATGGGCGTGATATTTTTGCGAGGGGTTGGGCAGCATGTTGGTTCTCCAGTTTGTGTCGAGCTTTTATCCTGGCGAACAACGGCGTTTGATACTGGCGCAAAACTGACAACCTGTGGCGCGGATCCGCCAGGTTGATGAAAAGAAAAAGGAGCCAAATGGCTCCTTTTTAGCGTGATATTAGTGCGCTCCACCGCCGCCGCTACCGGCGCCGAACGGAGGTTTAGCAAACCACACCAGCACCAGCATCAGGATAAATACCCCTGCGGAGAACCAGAAAATCTCATTGGCCGAGATTATCAGCCCCTGGTTGGTTATCTGCTGGGCAATATAGCCGGAGGCCTGCTGCTGCGTCATCCCCAATCCCTGTAGCTGGTTGTAAGTCTCCACCGCATTGGGGTTAAACGGCGTAACGGACTCCGTTAACTGGGCGTGGTGCAGCGACTCGCGGTTGGTCCACAGCGTGGTGGTAATCGAGGTGCCGATGGAACCCGCTAAGGTTCGGGTAAAGTTCGACAGGCTCGATGCCGCCGCCAGCCTTTCCGGCGGCAGGCCGGAGAGGATAATGGTGGTTAGCGGCATAAAGAAGCACGCCACCGCAAAGCCCTGCACAAACTGCGGCCAGGCCGACGCACCAAAATCCATCCCGGGTTCAAAGGTATACGCACGCCAGTAGAAGCAGACCGCATACATAATGAAGCTGAATGTCACCAGCCGGCGCATGTCCAGCTTATGGGCAAAGCGCCCGATAATCGGTGACAGCAGTACCGGGATCAGACCCACCGGAGCGGAAGCCAGGCCCGCCCAGGTTGCGGTATAGCCATAGACCTCCTGCAATAGCTGCGGCAGCAATACAATTGCGCCGAAGTAGAGCATATAGGCGAGGCTAATACACAGGCAGCCGATGGTGAAGTTTCGCGACTTAAATAGCGAGAGGTCGACTATCGGGTTGTCGTCCGTTAGCTCCCAGACGATAAGGAAGCTGATGGTGACCACCGCTATAACCGTCAGCACGATGATTTCCGTCGAGTTAAACCAGTCCAGCTCTTTACCACGGTCGAGCATGACCTGAAGGCTGCCTATCCCTATCACCAGCAGCGCCAGCCCGACGGCATCGATGCGGCGTTTCTCGGTTCGGGTTTCGCGCCCACGCAGGGTTTGCAGGGTCATCAGCACCACCGCGCCACCGATAGGCACGTTGATAAAGAAGATCCAGCCCCAGTGGTAGTTATCGCTGATATAGCCGCCGAGGATCGGGCCGCAAATGGGCGCCACGATCACCGTCATCGACCACAGCGCAAGCGCAATACTGCGCTTAGCGGGCGGGTAGTTACTCAGCAACAGGCTTTGCGACAGCGGGATAAGCGGCCCGGCAACAATCCCCTGAAGCACGCGGAAGAAGATCAACATCTCAAGGCTGTTTGACATGCCGCACGCCCAGGAGGCGATAACAAACAGCACCGTTGACCAGAGGAACAGCCTCACTTCGCCGAGACGTTTTGCCAGCCAGCCGGTAATCGGGATCGAAATAGCGTTAGCCACCCCGAACGAGGTGATTACCCAGGTGCCCTGGCTCAGCGATGAGCCAAGGTTACCGGCAATGGTCGGGATGGCCACGTTGGCGATAGTGGAGTCCAGCACCTGCATAAAGGTCGCCATCGACAGCGCGATGGTCATAATGACCAGCTGGGCCCCTTCTAGCGGTTTTTGTTGTGCCATACAACCTCCGCTTTATTAACCCGCATTGGCCTGAATAATCTGGTCAATAAGCTGGTTAGCCGGCGTCAGATTCAGCTCGCGAGCGTTACTCTCATAGACCGGGGAATTGCGTGTCTGGGTAGACAGAATACTGCCGTCGCGGTTGCTGGTATCAACGTTAACCAGCGTGGACAGACCGATGCGCAGCGGATGCTCTTCAACCTGTTTGGCGTCCAGCTCGATACGAACCGGCAGACGCTGAACGACTTTGATCCAGTTACCGGTGGCGTTTTGCGCGGGCAGCAGGGAGAAGGCGCTGCCGGTGCCCATATCCAGGCCGACGACTTTGCCGGTGTATTTCACCTTGTCGCCGTAGATATCGCTGATAATGGTCGCCGGTTGGCCGATGCGCATATGCGCCAGTTGGGTTTCTTTAAAGTTAGCATCAACCCACATACCGTTGGCCGGAACGATGGCCATCAGCGGGGTGGACGGGCTGATTTGCGCGCCAACCTGCACCGCACGGCGGGAAACGTAGCCGCTCATCGGACTGACGATTTGCGTACGTTGCAGCGCCATCCAGCTGTTGCGAACTTCGGTGGCAGCCTGTTGAACGGCCGGCTGATCTTCAAGTTTGGTGCCCAGAATCATCGCCTGGTTGGCGTTGTATTGCTGTACGGCAACGTCGAGTTGAGCCTGTGCGCTGGCAACCGCATCACGAGCGTGTTGCAGTTCTTCACGACCAATCAGGTTGGCGCTACCCAGCGGAATGCGGCGGTTCAAATCACTTTGAGCCTGAGCAAGCGCGGTTTTTTGCAGTTCGATGTTCGCCTGGTACTGTTTGCTGTTAATCATCAGCTGGCGAGTCTGGCGCACGCTGGAAGCCAGCTGAGTTTGCGCTTTCTGGAACGCCTGATCGGCATCGGCGCGATCGAGGTTAACCAGCACATCACCCTGTTTTACGAAATCGGTATTGTCTGCCCAGACTTTGGTGACGCTACCGGAGACCTGGGCCATTATCTGCACCTGGTTCCCCGCCACGTACGCATCGTCCGTCTCTTCAAAATGGCGCAGGACTAAAAACCAATAGATCCCATATGCCACGGCAATAATGACAAAGAGCAAGGTCAACAAGAGCAGGGCGCTTTTACGCTTGCCTTTCTTGTTAGCCGGTTGCTGCGGGGCTTGAGTCTCCGCATTTGCGCTCATGCTAATCTCCACCTGTTTTTTTATTATTTCCGGTCAGCTTAGCCGACCTGTTAGACCTGACAGGCCAGCAAATGATTGCTGGCCTGAAAGTAGTTTTGAAATCGGATTGTTGTCAGAAGTGTAGACGGCAGCGTTTAGCTCAGCGCTTCAAGTATCACTTTGTCTTCTTCCATCTGGTCGAGGCGAGTCAGCAGCTTGCGGGTGATGGCTTCGAGCTGCGTTTTTTCATCACCGCTGAGTGCAGACCAGAGTTGGTGCAGGCAGTTATGCTGCGGCGGCAGTACCTGACGCAGGAATTCGTGACCTTTCTCGGTCAAATGCAGGTGCAGGCAGCGACGGTCATTGTCGCTTTCACGGCGTTCTATCCAGCCGCGTTTTTCCAGCTCATCGGCAATACGGGTAGCATTCGTGCGGGAGGAACCCAGCGCACAGCTCAGCTCGGAAGGCTGGATGCTGTGGTTTTCCTGGGACTCCAGGGTGATGAGCGCCATGAATAAGGTTTCGTTGATCCCCTGCGCCTTCAGCATCTTATTGCGGTTTTCCAGCAGTTTACCCTGCATGTGCATACAAAGACGGGTTAACAGAACTTCCTGATACGGGAACTCCTGGTAACGTTTGGCGCGGAACTTCAGCATTTGTTCTATGGGCGTGAACGAACTATCCATTTTGGCATAACCTCATTAGTTGCAGCCGATATAGTAACGATGGTGACAAATAAAGTAAATGCATTATTTATACGTTTGTATACGTTTATATACGTTTGGTTGATGCCACCATCGGCGTAATCCACGCTAAGCCGTAGCCCAGAGCGCTAAGCAGCGTGGGGAGAGAAAATGGGTTTCGAGTGGTATAACGGCGTTCAACGGTACGGAAGCCGGAGGCTATCGCGATGAGGATAGGAGGTATTGCGATGGGGAAGCTGTTCGTCAGCCCTGTCGGGTTTGCCATGCTGTGGCAGTTGTGGGCCGAAACAGTTGCGGGTCTATCCATATCAAATATTAATAAATAACCAGCGTTAATGTCACTCGAATTAATAAACAGGGACAACCTTAACAGACTGCCCCTGCCATTACACCCCTAATTTCCCTTACGGGCCGCAGAGGTACTGGCTTAATCCGCCTGACGCTGGTATCCGCGCCACCACACTACCAGATTTAGTAGTGCCACGACCGCACCGGCGACGCAGACGCCGTTCCAGCCAGCATGTTGGTAAGCGCTGGCGGAAATTAACGAACCCGCCGCACCGCCGATGAAGTAGCTGGTCATATAGCCGGCGGTCAGCCGGTTACGCGCTTCGGGCATCATGCGGTAGATCAGGCTTTGGTTGGTGATGTGTACGCCCTGAACGGTTAAATCCAGCACCAGGATCCCGACAATCAACGCGATGGCCGAGAACTGGCCGAGGGCAATGGCTGCCCAGGAGAGCAGCAGGAGCAGCAGACCGATGGTGGTGGTGTGATGCCCCTTGCCCTTATCGACCAGCCCGCCAGCAGGGCGAGCGCCCAAAGCACCTGCCGCACCGGCCAGGCCGAACAGACCGATAACGCCCTCTGAAAAGTTAAACGGCGGTGAGGCGAGCAGAAACGCCATTGAAGTCCAGAGAATACTGAAGTTAGCAAACGTCAGGCAGCCGAGCAGGGCGCGGGTGCGTAACAGGCTGTTTTTGATAAACAGGCTGAATATAGAGGTCAGCAACTGAGGATAATTAAGGTGGCTCTCCTGTTTTACCTGCGGCAGCCCGCGCCACAGCGCAATTGCCATTAGCGCCATCAGCACGCTGGCCACCCAGTACACGGTACGCCAGCCGCCGAGGCTTGCCAGCAGACCAGCCACGGTTCGTGCCAGCAGAATACCCAGCAGCAACCCGCTCATAATAGTGCCTACAACCTTGCCGCGTTTTTCCGGAGCGGCGAGCGTGGCGGCGAACGGGACAAGGATTTGAGCAACGACCGAGAACAGGCCGGTCAGCGCGGTACCCAGAATCATCATCGACAGAGACTGGCTGGTGGCGGTAATCAACATGCCGCCTGCGGCGAGAAGCGTCATAAATACGATTAGCCCGCGGCGCTCGAACATATCCCCAAGCGGTACCAGCAGCAGCAGGCCCGCCGCGTAACCAAGTTGAGCGGTGGTGACGATGAAGCCAGCCTGGTTAACGGAAAGCGAAAATGCGTTTGCAATAGTGTCGAGCAGCGGCTGCGCGTAGTAGTTACTGGCAACGGCCAGCCCGGTAGCAACGGACATCAGGACAATCAGCGTTGGGCTGAGAGTGTGAGTGGTGTTTTTCATTATTATCTTCAACTTGCCAAAGAGAGGTTGAAATAATAGCGAAAAATTATGTCAGCAGAAGGGAAGGCGGGTGTCGGTTTGTGCGGTAAAACCCTCCCCCTCCTGGGGAGAGGGAGGAGAACGGTGGTTTATTTCGTGGCTAATGCTTCTTTCACCCAGCCGTCAAACTGCGCCTGGTGCGCCTTAATCCAGCCGTCAACGTGGCCGTTGATATCCGCTTCTGAAGACTTACCGCTATGCATCATTGCATTCTGGGCGTTAATGTCCGCCAGCGGCAGCTTCATCACGGCAAACAGTTTGGCCGCCTGTGGGTTCTTTTCGGCCCAGGCTTTGTTCGCCACAATATGCATGGTGTTTACCGGGAAGCCGTAGTTAGCGCCGTTAGGCAGCTTGGTGTCGATGTCTTTCTGCTCGCCCGGCAGGGAAGAGAACGGCACCTGTAACCAGACTACGTCTTTACCCGGCTTCAGCACGTCGCTCACCCAGTACGGCGTCCAGGTGTAATACAGCACCGGTTTGCCCTCTTTAAAGCGCGCGATGGTATCGGCCATCATTGCCGAGTAGTTCCCGTGGTTAACGGTAACGGTATTGGCAAGCTTATAGGCTTCGTTCTGGTGGTTGATAACCGCCTCGCAGCCCCAGCCCGGCGTGCAGCCCATCATGTCGGCTTTGCCGTCGCCGTTGCTGTCGAACAGTTTGGCGATTTTTGGATCTTTTAGCTGCTCGATATTGGTGATGTGGTAGGCATCGGCGGTTTTTTTGTCTATGAGATAGCCCTGCGCTGCGCCGGTGACAAAAGTGCCTTCGCGATAAAATTTCTTATCGCCACCAGCGGCGGCATACATATCGTCATGCAGCGGCTGCCAGTTTACGGCGGTGAAAGTGGCATCGCCGGAAGCAATAGAGGTGTAGCCGACGTTATAGTCCACCTCGCTTGGTTTATTGACGGTATAACCCATTTTCTCCAGCGCGCGGCTGACCAGCAGCGTCTGGAAGGTTTCTTCGGAAATGGTGCTTTGCACCGGCTGAACGGCGATGCCTTTACCCGGCAGGTCTGCCGCGAAGGCGCTGGTGGTAACGAGTGTCGCAAGAGCCGTGGCTAAAATAGCGTTGTGTCGCATCGTTATTCCTTTTTAGTGGTGATGGGGCGAGGGGCGGCACGGGGCCGCCGCCAGGCTTATTTAATGAAGGGACGGGTCAGCAGGCCCAGAGGGCCGGTGGTGTACCAGCGGCGGTTGCCGCGGGAGCGTGAATCACGCCCGATGGACTGGGTCAGGCGGTCGAGAATAATCGCGAGGATAACAATGCCCACGCCACCGACCGTTGCCAGGCCCATATCAAGACGGCCGATACCTCGCAGCACCATCTGGCCAAGGCCGCCCACGGCAATCATCGAAGCGATAACCACCATCGACAGCGCCAGCATCAGGGTCTGGTTGACCCCGGCCATAATGGTCGGCATTGCCAGCGGGAGCTGCACTTTAAACAGCATCTGGTGCGGGCTGGCTCCGAAGGAGCGGGCAGCCTCAATCAAGTCTTCCGGCACCTGCTTAATGCCGAGAATAGTCAGGCGCACAATCGGCGGCAGGGCGAAGATAATCGTCACGACCACGCCCGGCACGTTGCCGATGCCAAACAGCATCACGATAGGCACGAGGTAAACGAACGCCGGTGTAGTCTGCATCGCATCCAGCAGCGGGCGAATAATTTTCGCCGCCCGTTCGCTTCGTGCAAGCCAGATGCCAAGCGGCAGGCCGATTATCATACAGAACAGCAAGGCGGTTAATACCAGCGCCAGCGTCACCATCGCCTGAGACCAGGCGCCAATCGCGCCGATGGCAATCAGGGAAATTAGCGTAGCTACGCCCATGCCGAGGCTCGACATCTGCCAGGCAATTAGCGCAAAGACGATAATCGCCACCGGAGCGGGCATCCCCAGCAGTAGCTGCTGGAAACCGCTAAGAATATAATCCACCGGCACGCGGATGCCCTGGAACACCGGGCGGAAGTGGATAACCACCCAGTCGATCCCCTGCGTTACCCAACTGTCGAGCGGGATCAGAGTTTTGTGGAACGGATCGAGAATATTAAAGTGCTCTGGCGCTGCTGCCGGAGCCGAATTTAGCCAGTCAGCGCCGCCGCTGGTTGCCGCGTCCGTTGCCGGTGCGCCCCATGCGTCAGTTGAACTTGCTGCCTGATTAGCCGCGGCGTCCGTCGCCGCGCTGCCTGAATCCCACGGATTTGTTGCGTCACTCATTGGTTTGCCCCCTCACGATCTAATGCCTGAAGCAGCACCCCTTTCGAGATGATGCCCACGTATTGCTGCTCTTCGCCCACCACCGGCACCGCGCACGGAGCCTGGCCAACGTGGGAGAGCAAATCGCTCAGTGAGGTTTCAGCGGAAACCGCCTCCGGGGAGGCTAAAAACGCGCTCTCCAGACCTTCACCCGCTGCAAGTGCGGCTTTCAGGGAGTCTGTGGAGACGATGCCGAGGAATTTCTGCCCCCGTTCAATGACATAGCCATATTCACGGTCATCATCCTGCAATAGTTTAAGCGCTGAACGTGGCCCAAAACCGGTGGTTTTACGCAGCAGACCAGCCGGGCTACGGCGGGCAATATCTTTGGCGCTAAACACCTGGCTGATATCTACGCCGCGGAAGAAGGTGCGCACATAATCATTGGCCGGATTATTCAGAATTTCGTCCGGCGTGCCGACCTGCACCACTTCGCCGCCCTGCATAATGGCAATCCTGTCGCCAATTCGCATTGCTTCATCGAGGTCATGAGAAATAAATACGATGGTGCGCTGATGTCTAGCCTGCAGCTTAATTAATTCATCCTGCATTTCCGTACGAATTAACGGATCGAGTGCCGAGAAGGCTTCATCCATCAGTAAAATATCAGGATTAATTGCCAGCGCTCGGGCCAGGCCTACGCGCTGACGCATGCCGCCGGAAAGTTCATCGGGATAAGCGTTGGCATAATTCTCAAGCCCTACCTGACGCAGAGCATCCAGCGCTTTTTCCTGGCGTTCTTTTAGCGGCATTCCGGCTAATTCCATGCCAAAGGCGGTATTATTTAATACCGTCATATGGGGCATCAGGGCAAATGACTGGAAGACCATTGAGATCTTATTTTTGCGCACCTCACGCAGCTCGGATTCTGATATTTTGGCGATATCTATGCCGTCTATCAGTACCTGCCCGCGGGTGGGTTCAATCAGGCGATTGAGAAGGCGAACCATGGTGGATTTACCGGAACCGGATAACCCCATGATGACAAAAATCTCGCCTTCTTCAATGGCCAGACTGGCGTCTTTAACGCCAAGCGACAGACCCGTTTTTTCCAGTAATTCGCTCTTGGAGATTCCTTTCTCGATGTATTTGAATGCGCGTTGTGGATGCTCGCCAAATACCTTATATAAATTCTTCACTTCTAATTTAATTGCCATGCAATAAACAGATTCCCGTATTTGATTTATTTATAGATGATTCCTGGTGGAAATATTGACCTGTATATACCCTAACATACTAAGAATCTGAGGCAACCCTCGATTTTGTGATATGAAAATATCCGCGTGGCGAGTGGGGGCGAAATTCCCCATGATAGAAGGGCTGAGGGGGAATGAGTCTGGTGAGATAATTTTTGTCAATGCGATAATATTCTGCCTGAATTTTCGATGATTCAGGCAGAAATGACATAAATATTACCGTTCAAAAATTAAGTTGATTATTGCCGTTTTATTGCGATTTAAAAGCCATTTGGCCTTGTTTTGTAGCGTATTATTTTCTGGCCAGGCATGGGCTGCCGAAACCATATTTTCAAGAGCATCATCAGGCTTAAAAGGCTCGATATTTGGGTAAGGCCATGGTGTCTGGCTATCAACAAATTGAGCAACATACAGGTAGCCATTTTGCAGGCTATGTTCGCCACTTTTTGCCTGCCAGACATTGACGCCAGCCTTCTCTCCCAGCCTCCCCAACTGGTTGTAAGCATCGAGAATAAAGTTGCTGTAATGCCAGGAGCGGGTACGGCCAATTTCGGTTTGCGGCACGCCTTTGGCGTCAAACTGCTGCGGAACACGCTGCCCGGCGCTAAACATTAGCCGCTGCTTCGCCGCTTCTTTATCGCCGAGCCATAACGCAATGGCGGCCACCTGCACGTCGTACCAGGTGCCGTGGTTATTGTCGGCGGCGTCTTCTTTCTTACCGTTCTCGCTGGTGGTCAACCAGCGGTAGTAATCGCGGTACCAGTTCCGCAGGCCTTGCCAGGTTTTATCGTCTAACTGGCCGCCGTCATGCAGCAGCTCGATGGCGTCGATTAGCCGCACCAAAACCCGGCCATCGAGAATGCCGGTGCCGCGCACGCCTTTATGTCCTGGAATACTTTGGGCATAAATCAGGTTAGGCGTCATGCGGGTTTCCGGCGTAATAAACCAGTTCACCAGCTGCTGGCGGGCTTTTTCTGCATAGGTCGTTTTGCCCGAGAGCTGCCAGGCCAGCGCCAGATTCCAGACGTCATCAATCATGCCATTAAGGTGGCTTTTATCACTTTGCTTGCCTACGGCGGCAGGATTCATCTGGCCGTCTTTGCGTACCCACGGCAGGCCGTCGGCGGTTTTGGGGTTGGGCCACCAGTAGTCGGAGAAGCTGTAATAGTCATGAGGATTACCCGCCGGAGCGGAGGCGCTTTTTTGGGTAATGCTGTAAAGCGGATGGGTAAGCGCCTGGTCAGCTTTATGCTGGAGCGAGCGCCAGGCGGGCATAACGTCGGGATTTTGCTGGCTAATTTCATGCTTACTGCGCGCCAGCTGGGCCATATCCAGCTGCAACGGCGCGCTAAAGGCTAAGGGGGCGCTGCCGCAGAGCAGCGCTAACAGAGAAAAACGAAATAACTTCATAGGCCACCTCGCAGAATTACTCAGCGGCCAGCCTACTAGAAATCCCAATCGTCGTCTTCGGTTTCCACCGCTTTGCCCATCACATAAGAGGAGCCGGAGCCGGAGAAAAAGTCGTGATTTTCATCGGCGTTCGGCGACAGAGCGGCAAGAATAGCTGGATTTACCTCCGCCATTTCCGCCGGGAACAGCGCCTGGTAGCCGAGGTTCATTAACGCCTTGTTAGCGTTGTAGCTGAGGAAGGCTTTGACTTCATCTTCCCAGCCCAGCTCGCGGTAGAGCGTTTCGCTGTAGCTCAGCTCGTTGTCGTAAAGATCCATCAGCAGGTCCAGAGCGAAGTTTTGCAGCTCGTTTTGCCTCTCCACGCTCTGCTGTGCCAGCGCCTTTTGGTACTTGTAGCCGATGTAATAGCCGTGCACCGCTTCGTCACGAATAATCAGCCGAATAAGGTCGGCGGTATTGGTGAGCTTGCCGCGGCTGGAGTAGTACATCGGCAGCCAGAAGCCGGAATAGAACAGGAATGATTCGAGAAACACGCTGGCGATTTTTTTCTTCAGCGGATCATCGTTCTGATAATGGTCGAGAATAATTTGCGCCTTGCGCTGCAATGCCGGGTTTTGCTCGCTCCATTCGTAAGCGGCGTCCACGTCTTTAGTCTGGCAGAGTGTGGAAAATATCGAGCTATAGGAGCGGGCGTGTACCGCCTCCATAAAGCTGATGTTCGACATCACCGCCTCTTCGTGCGGCGTTAGCGAGTCGGCCATCAGCGCCGGTGCGCCAACGGTATTTTGAATGGTGTCCAGCAGCGTCAGCCCGGTAAATACGCGAATAACCAACTGCTGCTCCGGCTCGCTGAGCGATTGCCAGGCCGGAATATCATTAGACAGCGGTACTTTTTCCGGCAGCCAGAAGTTGCTGGTCAGGCGATTCCAGACTTCGAGGTCTTTCTCATCCTCGATCTTGTTCCAGTTGATGGCGCTTACGCGCGTAAGTTGCGTCATGACTTCTCCTTGTTCTTTCGCTCTATAACGCACAGGACACGCAGCCCTGAACCTCTGTACCTTCCAGCGCCATCTGCCGCAGACGGATGTAGTAAAGCGTCTTAATGCCTTTCTTCCAGGCGTAAATCTGCGCTTTATTAATATCGCGGGTTGTGGCGGTATCGCGGAAGAACAGCGTCAGCGAAAGCCCCTGGTCAACGTGCCGTGTGGCTTCGGCGTAGGTGTCGATAATTTTTTCCGGGCCGATGTCGTAGGCGTCCTGGTAAAACTCAAGATTGTCGTTGGTCATAAACGGGGCGGGATAGTAAACGCGCCCCGTTTTGCCCTCTTTACGGATCTCAATTCTTGAAACAATCGGGTGAATGCTCGAGGTAGCGTGGTTGATGTACGAAATAGATCCCGTTGGCGGGATTGCCTGTAGGTTCTGGTTATATAAACCATATTCGCGCACGTCATCGCACAGCCGCTGCCACTGCTCGCGGGCCGGGATAGTTATGCCTGCTTTTTCAAAGAGGGTGCGCACTTTCTCGGTTTTTGGCTCCCAGCTTTGCTCCAGATACTGGCGGAAGTATTCGCCGCTGGCATAGCGCGAGTGTTCAAATCCGGCAAAGCTTTGATGGCGTTCGCGCGCCAGGGCATTGGACGCATGCAATGCGTGCCAGGTAATGGTGTAAAAATAGATGTTGGTGAAATCCAGCCCTTCGGGGGAGCCGTAGGTAATGCCCTCTCGTGCCAGGTAGCCATGGAGATTCATCTGCCCAAGGCCGATGGCGTGGGAGGCCGCGTTCCCTGCCTCGACCGACGGCACCGAGCGAATATGGCTCATATCAGAAACTGCCGTCAGCCCGCGAATTGCCGTTTCCACCGTGCCAGCGAAGTCAGGAGAGTCCATGGTGTGGGCGATATTTAGCGAACCGAGATTGCAGGAGATATCTTTGCCAATCTGCGCGTAGTCGAGGTTTTCGTCAAAGGTGGAGGCGCTGTTAACCTGCAAAATCTCCGAGCACAGGTTGCTCATATTTATGCGCCCGGCAATCGGATTGGCGCGGTTAACCGTATCTTCAAACATGATGTACGGATAACCGGACTCAAACTGGATCTCAGCCAGAGTCTGGAAGAAGTCGCGGGCATTAATCCAGCTTTTACGGATTCGTTCGTCGTCCACCATCTGCTGGTAAAGGTCGTTAACGCTGATATCTCCGAACGGCTTACCGTAAATACGCTCCACGTCGTAGGGCGAGAACAGCGCCATCTGCTGGTTGGTTTTGGCCAGATGGAAAGTGATATCAGGGATGGTTACGCCGAGCGACAACGTTTTAATGCGGATCTTCTCGTCGGCGTTTTCGCGTTTGGTGTCGAGGAAGCGCAGGATATCCGGGTGGTGTGCGTTGAGGTACACCGCGCCAGCTCCCTGGCGAGCGCCAAGCTGGTTCGCGTAGGAAAACGCATCTTCGAGCATTTTCATTACCGGGATAACGCCGGAAGACTGGTTTTCAATACGTTTGATTGGCGCACCTGCCTCACGCAGGTTGGAGAGCAAAAATGCCACGCCGCCGCCGCGCTTGGAAAGCTGGAGCGCCGAGTTAACCGCCCGGCCAATCGATTCCATATTGTCTTCAATACGCAGCAGGAAGCAGGAGACTAATTCGCCGCGCTGTTTTTTACCGCAGTTCAGGAAAGTCGGCGTGGCGGGCTGGAAGCGTCCGCTCAGCATCTCATCCATCAGGCGCGCTGCAAGTTGCTCGTCGCCCTGCGCCAAAGTCAGGGCCACCATGCAAACGCGGTCGGGGAAGTGCTCCAGATACTGTTTTCCGTCCCACGTTTTCAGGGTGTAGCTGGTGTAATACTTCCACGCGCCGAGGAAGGTCTGGAACTGAAAGCCGCTGCCGTGGGCGCGGTCAAAAAGCGCCAGCACAAAACGGCTGGAGTAGCGTGTGAGCACGCTTTCATCGTAATAGTGTTCGGCCACCAGGTAATCAAGCTTCGCCTGCTGGCTCGGGAAGACTACGGTATTCGGCACAACGTGCTGCTCAAAGAAGCAATCCACGGCCTGCCTGTCCTTATCAAACTGGATATTGCCCTCTTTATCATAGAGGTTGAGCATGGCGTTGAGCGCGTGATAGTCCACGCTCGGCGCCGCTACGCGGACTGCTTCTGTCGTTGCCAAAATTCGCTTACTCCCTTACGCACGTTTTCGATGTCTTGCGGGGTGCCCAGTAGCTCAAAACGATAGAGATAAGGCACCTGGCACTTTTGTGAAATGACGTCCCCGGCGCGGCAAAACCCTTCGCCAAAGCTGCGGTTACCGCTCGCAATCACGCCGCGGATGAGCGCCCGATTTTGCGGATTGTTTAAAAAGCGGATCACCTGCGGCGGCACGGCTCCGGCAATTCCACCTCCACCGTAGCTGGGCACAATTAAAATATAAGGCTCCGTCACTTCCAGCCGCGCTTTTACCTCCAGCGGGATGCGCAGCGCGGGTAGCCCGAGACGCTCAATAAAGCGCAGGGTATTTTCCGACTCGCTGGAGAAGTAGACGAGGCTGCTCATGCGCTGGCGGCGACGCTAAGGCGGTTGATCATATCCGGGCGGAAGCCGCTCCAGCTTTCCTGCTCGGTGACCACTACCGGCAACTGACGGTATCCCTGGGCCCGAAGGTCGTCCGCCGCCTCCGGGTTTTGGTCCAGGCTAATCAAATCGAAAGTAAAACCGCGGCTCTCCATCGCCCGTTTGGTGGCATGACACTGAACACAGTCTGTTTTGGTGTAAATAGTAATGCGCATGATTCGTATTTCCCTTTAGAATAACAAAGCGGCGCGTTTCGTCGCGTTGGGGTAGTGGTGTTTCGTTGCAATGAATACTAGATGTTGATTTTATTTTTTGCAACAACGCAACATATAGGGTTTTTAGATTGATTTTACGAAATTGAAAAGTGCAGTAAAATGATGGAGGAAACCCTCACCCGGGGAGGGAGAGGGGGAAAGTTCTACAAAAGCGTTTTTTTCATCTCTTCACTTTTCAGGAGAGAGGGGCATGGCTCCGGGCGTTTTTCATTCCCTCGCCCCTTTGGGGAGAGGGTCAGGGTGAGGGGCAAAGATTTTACTGGCGCATACCAACCGCAACGCGGTTAAAAGCATTCATCATGCTGGCCGCCAGCGTCAGGTCGACAATCTCTTCGGCGCTGAAAAACTGTAGTAGCGGTTGGTAGACTTCATCTTCGGCATTGCTGTCGGCAATCAGGGTGATGGCTTCCGCCCAGGCGAGCGCCGCACGCTCTTTGTCCGAGAATCGATGGCTCACTTTCCAGCCCGCCAGAGAGTCCAGCTTCACCTGCTCGACGCCTGACTTACGCAGCGCCTTTGAGTGCATTTCCAGGCAGTAGGCGCAGCCGTTAATTTGCGAGACACGCAGAAAAACCAGTTCAATCAGCTCGTTGCTCAGCGGGCCGTTTTCCAGCCCCTGCAATGCCTGTTTCATCGGGTTGAACACGTTCGGAGAGAGTTCATAGTAAGGCTGGCGTAATTCGGTCATGTTTTTTTCCTCATGTTGGTGTGAGGGAAATTTAGCACTATGATGGACTATTAAAGAGAGCCAAAAATTAACTTAAAAACCAGACCATGAAAGCAAAGCCCACGCCGTTTACCGTTTCTCCTCACCACACACAGCCTCGTTACCAGCAAATTGCCCGTCAGTTAAAGCGGGCGATAAACAGCGGTGAGTTAACGGCGGGCAGCCGGCTTCCTTCCAGCCGCACCATGGCGCTGGAGCTCGGCGTGGCGAGAGCAACGGTTGAAAGCGCCTATGGCGAACTGGTGGCCCAGGGCTGGCTGGAACGGCGAGGGCAGGCGGGAACCTTCGTCAGCCCCTCGGTGAAAAGCGGCTCAGGGAGCGACAGTTTCTCCGCCCCAAGGCCGCAGGGCGCTCCGCTTCCATTTCAGATGGGGCTTCCGGCGCTGGACGCTTTTCCGCGTGCAATTTGGGCAAGGCTTATGGGGCGGCGTCTGCGCCAGCAAACGCGCTTCGATCTGATGCTGCCGGAGCCGGGCGGCGAGGCCGGTCTTAAGCAGGCCATAGCCGATTACCTGCGCTTTTCCCGCAGCATCGATTGCCAGCCCGAGCAGATTTTTATCACTTCAGGTTTTCAGGCGGCAATTGCGCTGGTGCTCTCCACCCTGGCCCGCCCGGGCGACGGTATCTGGCTGGAAGATCCTGGCTATCGTTTTGTGCGCCCGGACTTTGCGCGTGCCGGTATGCAGCTCCAGGCCGTGCCGGTTGATGACGAGGGTATGCAGATTGATTTTGGCATTACCCATTATCCTGATGCCCGCTTTGCCTTATTGACTCCGGCGCACCAAAGTCCGCTGGGTATGGCGCTTTCTCTGCCCCGCCGGCACGCCCTGCTGGACTGGGCCAGCCGCCAGCAAAGCTGGATAATCGAAGACGACTACGACAGCGAATTTCGCTATCACGGTAAGCCGCTGCCGCCGCTGAAAAGCCTGGATAGCCCGCAGCGAGTGATTTACGCCGGAACGTTCAGCAAGTCTATGTTTCCGGCACTGCGCGTGGCGTGGCTGGTGGTTCCGCGCCATGCGGTCGATGATTTTCAGGCCCGGGCGCGCAGGCAGCCCTGTACCGCGCCGGTGTTAATCCAGCAGACAATTGCCGACTTTCTCCGTGAAGGGCACTTCTGGCGGCACCTTAAAAAGATGCGACACTGCTACGCCGAGCGGCGGCTGTGGCTGGAAAACGCGCTGCGTGAGCAGGGCTTTTCGGTTGTTCCGCAGGAAGGAGGGATCCAAATGGTGATGGAGGTCGCAGGGGATGACAAAGTATTGGCAGACCGGGCAAGAGCTGCGGGACTGGCGGTGCAGGCCTTAAGCCACTGGCGCATTAAGCCGTCAACGCAGGGGGGACTGCTGATGAGCTTTACCAATATCAACTCTTATGAAATGGCGCAGCGTTACGCGCTTCAGCTGAGGTTGGCGCTAAAATAAAAACCCCGAAGCAAAGGCTCCGGGGCTGAACGCGCATTTAGTATCATTTATCTACTGCAATAGCAGGGGGTTAGCGGCGGGAAACCAGCAGTGCGCCAATGACAATCCCCACAGCGGCACCAATACCCACGCTTTGCCACGGTTTGTCGCGAACGTATGAATCCGCGCAACCGGCAGCGTCTCGTGCCGCCTGAGTGACACGCCCCTGGCTGCCGTTAAGGCGTGCACGAGTCTCTTTTAGCAGCGCTTCGGCTTTTTTACGCGCCGCATCAACTTCATCTTTTGCGTCGCTGCCGAAGGACTTGAGTACATCTTCCAGCGTATCCGCAAGCTGGGTGACATCGTTATTAATCTCGTCTACCTGAACATCAACGTCATTTTTGTTTGCTCGACTAGCCATGTATCTCTCCCTTTTCAAGATGTAGAGCTAAGTGTAGACCATGAATTTTGGTTATGTGGCGAGCCATGGCTATTGACGGGCTTTCTGGACAATTCCGAAAGCGTTGCCGATGCTGCTTATTGTATCGTTGCCTGGCAGTAAATGATGACGAGGAAAATCTATGTATTTACGACCGGATGAGGTGGCCCGAGTTCTGGAGAGATCGGGTTTTATCATGGATGTGGTAACAGCAAAAACTTACGGTTATCGCCGTGGCGAGAATTACGTCTATGTTAATCGCGAAGCGCGCATGGGGCGCACCGCGCTGATTATTCACCCAACCCTCAGAGAGCGCAGCCAGATGCTGGCAGACCCGGCTTCTGAGATGAAAACCTGCGATCACTATCAGCAGTTCCCGCTCTACCTGGCCGGTGACACGCACGAGCATTATGGTATACCGCACGGGTTTAGTTCTCGTATTGCGCTGGAAAGGTATCTGGCAGGATTATTTGGCGAGACTGATTGAGTCAACGACTGGCAGTTGCGCCAGTCGTTATTCTAACAACGGGGCTCAGGCTCCCGCTTTCATTCCGATAGCGCCGCTGACGCGAAACAGGCGGCGGCAGAAATCCAGGAAGTAGCCGTAAGCGGCACCCATTATCATTGAGATCAGAAGGTTGGAAGTCACAGCCGCCACAATCTGATGCCAGTCCGCACCCACACTCCAAAGAATCGCAACGTAAATGGGTGACTGGAAAGTCACGTAGGCCAGTACGTCAGCGAGATTTTTAGCCCAGCTTGCCGGAGAAACGCGGCGCGCGGTGCGCATAAAGGCGTCACGGTAGAAACCGTAGGGCCAGGCGATAAGAATATTGACCGGCACCGCCACGAGGCGAGAAGAGAGCGACTGCTCGAAGCTCATTCCGGAGAGAAAGATCTCAATCATCATATTCACTACCGAGCAATACACTACCATTGCAAAAATATCTGCTGCCGCATGGCGTAAGCGTGACTCAGGGGAAAACATAATGTTGACTCCGGGTTAAAAGTAGCCATATACACTACTTTTTATGCATAAGTATGGTGTTATGGAGTAACTAATTTATGGTGAGTAGATTATATCTCTACATTGAATCTATCAATTAGCTCAAAATTTTTATTTATCGAAATTTTGTCGATAAAGTGCGATGAAACACAGTTCCGCGCTGGCATTTCCTGATTTTGTGGTTCTTGTTTTATCTTTCTATGGAATATCAATGAGATGACTTTCTCGTTTCACAACCGATGAAATCCACGCAAAAGCATGGGTTTTAGGGATACCCATTGCCGGACAAATCGTTATATAATTTTGTATATAGCGAGTGGTGGGGAGTCACTGATGGATAATCATTTTGGTAAAGGCTTGATGGCCGGGCTGAAGGCCAGGCAGGCCGACAGTGCGGTGAACGTTGAGCGCTTCTGTTCTGATTATAAACGTGGCTTTGTGCTGGGCTTTACCCATCGAATGGCCGAGCAGACCGGCGATCGCCAACGGGCGGCCTGGGAAGCGGGCGTGCTGACTCGCCGCTATCACCTGGATAAAGAGTCGGTAGTTGATTTTCTCAAAGAGGTTAACGCCGACGTAGCGGTTCGATGTTTTTTTGCGGGGTATGAGAAGGGTTATTGATTGCTGACCTGGATTTCCGCCGTGCCCGGTTGTTTATGAATGGCGATGACAAGGATAGGGGCACTTTTATTGATAATTTCGGCGTGAAGCGATTCACGCCGAAATTTTATGGCTTAGCAAACGCCGAAATCACCTTCTTCTTTGTACAGCGATACGGAGTCCGCTTTCAGCGTTAGCTCTTCCGCGCCCGGCGCCGAGGCGGGAACACAAATTATCTCTTCTCCCTGAACCTCAACCACCTGCAGCTTAGGACCACCCTGATTGGGCTGAACAACATCACCTGGTTTAAACATAAAAAACCTCTGAATGCTAAGGGAATTTAATGCAGCAGCGCCGCGTTGATAACCATAGATCAGAAACCGGAGCGGATAAAGCAACATCGCGGCTAGCGTCGGTTCCAGGGCATATGGGCCAGCAGGCGAGCCATGCCGCAAAACCCGGTAACTCCGGCAAACACCAGGCCCGCGCCAACAAAACCGGGAAGCAGGAAGAACCCCTGATTGACGCCGTAACCCAGCAAGACGCCAAGCAGGATCAGCGCACCAGCCACAATTTGCACCTGCCGCATCATCGGCATGGGCTGGCTCTTGTCTTCTTGCACTTCCTGGCCTAATTTTTTCCAGCTATCCAGCCCGCCTGCCAGCAGCAATACGCGGGCTGGCTCGGCTATTTCCGCCAGCTTTTGTGCATTCTGGGTTGAACGCATACCCGACTGGCAGTGAAAAATCACGACATCATGAGGATCTAGCGGCCCCAGGCGTGCACCGTTTTTAATGGCTGAAAGTGGCAGCAAATGGGCCTCAGGGATATTTTCTCGCGCATATTCATCCGGTTCACGGATGTCTATCAGCGCGGCGCCTTCGGTAATCAGCTTTTTAGCTTCTTCCGGCGAGATGGCAGAAACGTTCATCATGCTCCTTAAGGACAATAAATGGATTTCAGCGCCGCTATGACTTCGCGTACCGCGCTATCTTTAATGAAATAGAGAACTCGCTGGGCGCTACGCTGGCTCTCAATAAGCCCCTCATCTTTCATCCGCGCCAGATGTTGGGAGGTGGCCGACGGGCTTAAACCCGTGGCAGAGGCCAGCTCGCCCGCGCCGGTGCCCGGTGAGTCGAGTAGCAGGCAAAGGATCAGTAATCGCCTGGGATTGCTCATCGCTTTGAGCAGCTTCGCTGCGCTTTCAGCGCTTGATTGAAGTTGTATGAGCTCAGATTTCATAAATCATTACTTTAGATAGTTCTAAATTAAGGTAATGCTAAATCAAACGTCAGCATAAGGGAAGAGAATGCAGGTTATTGTGGTTAGACATGGGGAAAGTGAAGCGAACCGGCAGGGGGTTATTCAGGGGCGGTTAGACAGTCGGATAACGGATCGCGGGCATAGACAAGTTCTTGCCCTGGGGGCTGCTCTGGCAGATTACTCAGTTTCGCATATTTATACGTCCCCGGCTTCGCGCGCTAAAAGCACGGCACGGGTGCTGGCTAACCAGTTTAGCTGCCTGCTGACCTGCGATGAACGGTTGCATGAGCGCCACTTTGGCGTGCTTCAGGGAATG
The DNA here is from genome assembly GCF_000412335.2 of Cedecea davisae DSM 4568. Taxonomy (GTDB): domain Bacteria; phylum Pseudomonadota; class Gammaproteobacteria; order Enterobacterales; family Enterobacteriaceae; genus Cedecea; species Cedecea davisae. The sequence goes on along the minus strand of NZ_KE161030.1, from coordinate 3,686,716 downwards.
CAATTTGCACAGACGCTAAGAGAGTATCCTGGGATGGCTGAGCGCCTTCTTTCCGGGAGTCCGCAGACGGCAATACCGGGTGGTGAAACGGTTTTTGATGTCAGCAACCGCCTTTTATCCTTTCTGAAAGAGTTGTCCGGGAAGCATGAAGATAAAACAGTCATTATTGTTAGTCATGGTCATGCGCTGGAGATATTAATTTGGCAATTAAAAGGCGGAGCTATTAATGATGATTTAAGAAGATATGGACACCAAAATGCCGCTTATAGTGTGTTGAATGTTGGGGACGAAGCTATTGAATTAACGAGTTGGGGAAGGGCGACGCATTTAAAGGATACAGGCTAATGCTGGAATGCAAAACATCCTGACCTTATGGCTAATTGTTATGCGTAATATAGGGCTTTTATTGGCATTTTCTTTGATGACGAAACGCATTTTTTACTTTCTAAAATGAATTTATGTTATTTTTTCATTAGGAATAATCTGTATTTCATCTCTCGCATACATTGATTTTATTTGTTTTTTTAATCATTTTAAAACAATGGGTTAAATTGGTTTTATGGTGTTTTTTAGCCATTTCAATTCTATCGAAAAATCAGGCTTGTTATTCATTCCATGAGTCAAATCAAATTGTAATACAATTTACTTTTGTTCATAACTATTTCCATGGTGTTAAAATTATAAACCGAAATAAATTCTTTTTGAGAGGGCGCGGCGGTATCGAATTAATTTTGATCCGTTATTAGATCTCAATCGATACATTATTTTAACACTATTGATTGTTTTTAATGATTACTTCTCTCATTTGAAATTGATTTTCATTTTGCCTTTAAGACCCTGGTGCAATTTTAAATAAATTGCTGCTCGCCCGTTTCTGATATTTCACATCTATATGACTCCGCTGAGTTAAAGAGGATGGATATGCCTTATTTATTACATACCCCTGGTAAACGACATCTGATTGCCACCGCAATCAGTGCTGCACTTTTAAGCGCTGTACCTCAGCACGCAATGGCTGCTGATGGCCAGAACGGTGCGCCATCTTCCGTTTCCGACAGCGCCCAGGGCGGCGGCGGCGGCACGATGGATACCACCACCGGCATCGGTGGTAATGGTGGAGAGGGCGGCTCAGGAGAACGAGGCCAGGGCAGCAGCCAGGGGGAAAATGGCGGCGCAGGAAGTGTTGATGGCGTAACGAATTCGCTTCCCGCGGGGACGGCGACCGGGGGAGTCGGCCAACAGCCTGATGGCAATGCGACCAACGGCAGCGGCTCTGCAGGCGGCGGCGGCGGCGGTGGTTCCGCCGGGCTGGTATTGGCTGACGATATCCAGCATAACAACGCAGGCAGTATTGTTGGCGGTAACGGTGGCCGCGGCGGCAACGGCGGGAGTAATACCACCGACGTAGCAGACTCTGGTAACGGCGGTAATGGCGGCAATGGTGGTGACGGCGGCGCAGGCGTCCTGATAACAGGGGCGGGCAATTACACCAACGACGGCTCTGTCACCGGCGGTGACGGTGGCACAGGCGGCAATACCGGGAGTGCAACGGCAAACAGCCAAACGACGGCAGGTGAAGTTCTGCACGGCGGGAGCGGAGGCGCGGGTGGCGCAGGTGGCAATGGCGTAATGTCTACCCAGGGGGGAAATATTACTAACACCGGCACCATTACAGGTGGTCGCGGCGCTACCGGCGGCCTCGCTGCCAACGCGGACACTAAAAATAACGACGACGTTACCGGCATCGGCGGAACCGGCGGTGAGGCCGCAAGCGGAGGCAGCGGGGTCTGGCTCAGCGGGACCAGCACCGTTACCAACAGCGGCAACATTCTTGGCGGCAACGGCGGAGACGGCGGTAACGGCGGCGCGGTGGAGTCCGGCAAAGGCTCTGGCGTTGTCGGCTATGGATCCGCGGGCGGCCACGGCGGCAGCGGTATAACCGTGATGGGCAGCGGCAAAGTTATCAATAACAGCGGCGGGCATATCATCGGCGGTAACGCCGGAACCGGCGGCGGCGGTAATTCAAACAGCACCGGCGATAATCTTAGCGGCGGCGATGGCGGGGACGGAGGTAAAGGCGGCAGCGGGATCGCTCTGGACGGCGGCGGCAGCGTCAGCAACTTCGGCGAAGTCACCGGCGGTCTTGGTAATCGCGGCGGCGGCAGCGGCAATCTTAGTTCTTCACTTGGCGGAGACTCTGGCGCAGGCGGTACCGGGATTGAAATCAACGGCGGCGGAGATGTAACAAACGAAACCAGCGGTATGGTGACCGGCGGTAAAGGTGGAGATGACTCTGCGGGCGGCGGCGGCGTTGGCGGCTCAGGCGGTGATGCAATTGCTATTATTGGGGCCGGTAATGTCACCAATCACGGTTCTTTCCTCGGCGGTAACGGTGGTGCTGGCGCTAACGGCAATAGCAGTACGACTAACGGCGGGACCGGCGCACAGGGCGGTAACGGCCTGTCGATTGAGGGCAAAGGTAAAGTTACCAACGATGTTGGAGCGACGATAACCGGCGGCCTCGGCGGAACGGGCGGCGGCAGCGGCGGCGATGCCAGTATCGGCGGCAGCGGCGGTGAGGGCGGCAGCGGAGTATTAATTGGTTCCGGCGGCCAGGTCGTGAATAACGGAAGTATTCAGGGCGGTAACGGTAACCGCGGCGGCGGCGGTGGCGGAGATGCAGGCGGTGCCGGTGGTTCTGGCGTGCGTATTTCTGCGGGCGGCGGCAGCGTGTTTAACTCCGGAACTATTTCCGGCGGCAACGGCGGCGAGCCGGGTACAGCAGGCGCTAATAACGGCGTGGGTAACGTCGGCGTCGGCGGTATTGGCATTTCCGGGAGCGACATGACTATCGTCAACAGCGGCACTCTGACGGGGGGCATGGACTTTAATGGTCAAAACCGCTCTCAGGCAGTGCTGTTTACCGGGGGAACAAACTCGCTGGAGCTGCGCGATGGCTATAACGTTCAGGGGAATGTGCAGGCCGGTCCTGGGGATGACACGCTGATCCTCGGAGGCAACGCAGACAGCCAGTTTGATGCTACAGCTATAGGCGACAGTGCTCAGTACCAGGGTTTTGAACACTTCCATAAAACGGGAGCCAGCATTTGGGTGCTGAACAATGTGACGGATGCCGATACGCCATGGACGCTGTATGACGGCGTTCTGCAAATCGCTCAGGACGGTGCGTTAGGTTCTGATTCCAGCGTGTTAACCTTTGATGGCGGTACGCTGCAGCTTAGCAATAGCTTTGATCTGGAACGGGCTGTGGTGCTGGAAAGCGCAGGCGGTACGCTGGATACCCAGCAGCACAACACCACAATTAGCCAGAGCGTAACCGGCAGCGGTGGCCTGACCAAACTCGGCAGCGGCGCGCTGACAATGACCGGGGACAGCACCTATACCGGAACAACTACGCTTGCCGAGGGCAGCCTGGATGTCACCGGCTCTCTGATCGGCGATGTGACGGCGAAGAGCATGACTCAGCTCTCAGGCACGGGCAGTATTGGCGCGGCTACGCTGGAAACAGGCAGCACGTTAACCGTGGGCAGTCCATTGCAGAGCGACGATAGTGCGGCCAGCTTTAGCGTAAACGGCGAACTTAATAACGACGGTACGGTAAATCTTTCCCGCAGCCCAACTATCAGCGGCAACCGCCTGAACGTCAGCGGAGATTATATTGGCGGGGCAAACAGCGCTCTCAATGTAAATACTGTACTGGGCGATGACAACTCGTTGACCGACAAACTGGTGGTACGGGGCAGTACTTCTGGCTCAACCGTGCTGGCGGTAAATAACGTTGGCGGTCAGGGGGATGAGACCAGCCAGGGTATTGAAGTGGTAAACGTTGGCGGTAATTCAGCCGCGAGTTCCTTCACCCAGGCCGGGCGTATTGTTGCCGGGGCGTGGGACTACAGCCTGGTGCAGAAGGGGCAGAATTGGTATCTGACCTCGATGAGCGAAATGCCGCCGGTAGATCCGGTAGACCCGATCGTTCCGCCGGTAGATCCTGTTGATCCCCCTGTGGGGCCGATCATTCCTCCGGTAACAATCAACAGGCCTTCTCCTGTCCCGGTCCCTGTTTATCGCCCGGAGGTCGGCAGCTATCTGGTTAACCTGACGGCGGCAAATACGTTATTCAACCTGACGCTCGACGATCGCGAAGGGGCTACCGAATATCGTGCTCCGATAGATGGACGCGGCATGACCAGGGGCACTTTCTGGCTTCGCCAGGAAGGCGGCCAAAACCGTTTCAAAACCGGTGAAGGCCAGATTAAATCCAGCGCCAACCGCTATGTCGCTCAGATGGGGAATGAGTTTTTACACGGCTCAACCAACGAGAATGGCCGCTGGGGCGCAGGCCTGATGGCGGGTTACGGCAACGTTTCTGGTCATTCAAGCTCAAGCCTGACCGGCTACCGTTCTGACTCCGATATGGATGGTTACAGCGTGGGGGCTTACGGCACCTGGTATCAGAATGCCGTCTCCCGCGAGGGAATGTATGTTGATAGCTGGGTGATGTACAACTGGTTCAACAACCGCGTCAGCGGCGAAGATCTGGCGGACGAGCATTATAAAAGCCGCGGTTTTACTGCCTCGCTGGAAAGTGGCTACAACATGCTGCTTAGCGAAAGCGAGCGCCGGGCTGTTTATCTTGAGCCTCAGGCTCAGTTAACCTGGATGGGCGTTCACAGTTCTGAGCATTCGGAAGCCAACGGCACTCGTATTCAGGACAGCGGGCAGGGCAATCTGCAATCCCGCCTCGGCATGCGCCTCTACCTGCGAGGGCATCGCACGGAAGACGACGGTAAAGGGCGTGAATTCAAGCCTTACATCGAAATGAACTGGCTGCATAACACCAAAAACTTCGGCGTCAGAATGGGGAATAAGCTGCTGAACGAAGAGGGGGCGCGTAACATTGGCCAACTGAAACTGGGCGTTCAGGGGCAGATTTCGCCGAGCCTGAATATGTGGGGCGGCGTTGCTCAGCAGATAGGTGACAAAGGCTACCGTGACACGTCCGCAATGATTGGCGTGAAATACGGGTTTTAGTCCCTAAACCGTGCGGCCGCTGCACCGGCGGCCGCTTTATTTCACCGGGAGACTAGATATCCTGCCAGTAAGGCGGCGTGCCGAACTTTTCCATAAAGAAATCAATCACGCTGCGGGTATTAAGCGACGGAAAGTGGCCGCCGGGGTAAAGCATGTAGATTGAATGGGCGGTCACGCTGTAAGAAGCAGTGTAGTCGGTCATCAGCGGAATCAGGCGCTTTGCCTTCAGCGAGTCGCTTATCTGCCAGTCGGGAAAGAGCACGATCCCTGCCCCGTCCTGCGCCGCTTTAACCAACATCTCTGCATTGTCGGAGACAATTCTCGGCTCCGGCATCAACTGGAGCTTTTCTTCTCCTTTCGTAAAGTACCAGCGCTGAAGGCCCATTAACCCTCGATAGGCAAGAAGCCGGTGATTATGTAAATCATCCGGGGTTTGCGGGTAACCGTGGCGTTCAATATAGGCCGGGCTGGCAACCAGATAAGAGCTTTGGCGGGTAATAAAGCGGCCATGCAGCGAACTGTCCTGCATCGGCGAAATGCGCAGCAGCAGATCCGTACCGTCCGCCAGCGGTTCAATATAGTTGTCGGTAAGATTGAGCTCCAGCTTGAGCGCCGGGTAGCGTTCACTTAGCTCGGCAACCCACGGGGCGATGTGTCGCAGGCCAAATGATACCGGAGCATTAAAGCGTAGCAGCCCGCCCGGCTCCTGACGGCGCTCGCTAATCAGGTTCAGCGCATTATCCAGCTGGTTCAACATTCCTCTGAAAGCTTCGGCGTAAATATTCCCGGCATCCGTTGCGACTACGGCGCGGGTATTGCGATAAAGCAACTGGGTTTCGAGTGACTGTTCTAGCTGGAAAACAGTCCGCGAAACCGAAGACGGGGCGATGTTCTCCTGGCGGGCAACTTCCGAAAAGCTGCCTTCACCGATTACGGCGAGGAAGATTTGCATCGAGCGGGCGTTTATTTGGCTCAGATCTTTCATTTGTGCGATATCCGCAAAGGTCTTTGCCGGATTATACGGTTTTTCGCTATGACAGGCAGCGCTAACATCCGGCTCAGTAAATTTTTCCCGCATTCTGGCGGGCAATAAACAGAGAGGATGGTATGAGCAATAAGGTTCTGGCTTTTGATGAGGCGGTTCGCCAGCGTTTTTCATCGCGTGCGTTTCTGCCGACGCCGCTGACCGATGAGCAAATTCGCGCCGTTTTGCAGGATGCGCAATATTCGCCCTCTAACTGCAACACACAGCCATGGCATGTTCACATTGCCTCCGGCGAGACTAAAGATGCGTTGCAAAAAATGATGATAGAGAACGATAGCGCGGGTAAAGCGACACCGGACTTTTCATTCAGCTACGATGATTTTCACGGCGACTATTATGAGCGTAGCCAGCGGCAGGCAAAGATTTATTATGACGCGCTGGGCATTGCTCGCGAGGATAAAGAGAAGCGCCGGGAGGCCTTCCTGCGTAATTACAAATTCTTCGGCGCGCCGCACGTTGCCTTCCTGTTTATGCCTTCATTTGGTGACAACGTTCGAGTCGCTTCTGATATCGGCATGTACGGCCAAAGCTTCTTGTTATCCCTGGCTGCCCGTGGTTTTGCCGGTATTCCACAAACGCTTCTTGGTTTCCATGCCGACGAGACGCGCAGGCTACTTGGGGTGTCAGACGATTATCGACTGCTGTTTGGTATCTCGTTTGGCTACGCTGACCCTGATGCACCTTCGGGAAAGGTGCGCATGTGGCGCCAGAGCGTGGATGAGAGCGTGACCCTGCACAACTAGCTGCCCTGGCTATATATTATGGGTATAAAAAAAGCCGCTAATGCGGCTTTTTGCTGGCAGCAAGAGTATTACTCGCTGACTTTTTTCTTCAGGTCGGAAGCGCCTTCTTTGGTCTTGTTCCAGCCTTTTTCAGCCCCTTCTTTGGTTGCGTTCCAACCTTTCTCGGTGCCTTCTTTGGTTTTATGCCAGGCCTTCTGGGAGCCTTCGCTCACCTTGCTGCCCGTGCTATCGGTTTTGCCTTCAGCGGCGTGTTTAGACTTGAGCTTTAGCTCTTCGCCTTTGTTCTGCGCCTCGTGCAGTTTTTCTTTCGCTGTGTTCGCGCCTTCATGCGCGGCTGCGACGGTTTCGTCGGTTGCGTGTGTGGTGGTCGCGGCAAAAACAGGAGCAGCCAGCAGAATTGCAGATAAAGCGATGATCGTTTTTTTCATAATATCCTCTACAAACGTTATCAGTCCTTATGACCGTAGATTAGCCTGGCACAGCGAAGCGGAAGTTGCCTTAGGTAATAATCCTAAATGAATCAGAGCGTTCACGGCGCATGGATATATCATGCTGGATTTTTCGCCACTTTATGAGCCTAAGGGTGGCGAATAAAACGCCCAATTCGCTGTTTCAGCAGGCGATTCTCCTGGCGTAGCCGTTCGTTCTCCTCCAGCAGGCTCAGCGCTACGGCAATGCCCGGCCAGTCCAGCTCCAGCTCGCGCCTTAGCCGTAAAGCACGCTGTGCCACGTTTAGCGCGTGGTCATCGAACTGCCAGGGCCTGGCTTCAAAATCATAGGGTTCGATTACGCCCAGGCCGACTATTTCGTTGATCTCGTCTTCCCCAATGCCGGTATGCAGGCAGAACTCGGTGACGGTAAAAGTGACGGTGACGGTAGACATTATTTTTTCCCCCAATCTTTACGCGGATTGAACGACGACTGGGCGTCTGCCAGCTGCTGCCATAGCGCTGCGGTTGTTTCATCTGGCTTAGGCGGCATGACGATTTTTATTACCGCGAACAGGTCGCCCGTATGCTGTTTGCTGACCAGGCCTTTACCCTTGATGCGCAGCTTCTGCCCGGCTTGACTGCCCGGCGGAATGGTCATCAAAATGCTGTCTTTGAGCGTTGGTACCTCGACTTTTGCTCCCAGTGCGGCTTCCCACGGCGAGAGTGGCACCACGACTTCCAGATTGTGACCAACGATGTCGAATAGCGGGTGGGGCGCAATGTGAATCACCAGCCACAGATCGCCGTTTGGTCCGCCGTTTTCCCCCGGTGTACCCTGGCCCTTCAGGCGGATGCGTTGCCCGTCACCAACGCCTGCCGGAATTTTTACATTCAGGGTTTTGGGGATTTCCTGCTCGACGATGCCAAAAACGTTATAAATCGGGAGTTTGTAGCTGATGGTGCGGCTGTGTTCGGCCAGGGTTTCTTCGAGGAAAACGGCGACCTCGATTTCTATATCGTGGCCGCGTGCTGCATTGGACTGGCGCGACTGCCTGGACTGTTGGCCAAATATAGAGGAGAAGATGTCGTCGAAGTCGTGAGCGTTATAGCTCTGGCCGTCGGCCTGGTGGGACTGTTGGTTGAATTGCGGATCGTTCCGGTGCTGCCACATCTGGTCGTACTCGGCACGGCGCTGCTCGTCGCTTAATACCTCCCATGCCTCCGCGACCTCTTTAAAGCGCGCTTCGGCGTCCGGCTCTTTGCTGACATCAGGGTGATATTTGCGGGCCAGTCGGCGGTAGGCTGTTTTGATAGTCTTCAGTTCATCCGTCGGTTTGACGCCCATGATGGCGTAATAATCCTTTAATTCCATATCGTTATCTCGCATAAATCAGTGCATGCAGAACAGAACGTGCGGAAATGTGTCGTCGGTAAGTATAGGAGTGTTGAAGGCGTTCGTGGGAAATTTAATCCATCAACAAGGTCGATTATATCAATGCAGCCGGCGGTATAGGCATGACGAATATTAGCCTATGAGCGTAATCTGGTAGTTATGCCTGAGGGGGGCAATTAGTATGCGCCCCACTATTAATAAAAAGAAAATAATTCTTTTAAATACTCCATCACTATTAATTTATTAAGTAACTGAATGCGTTAATAAGTTGTCGCTATCTGGCTCCATGTATTATGAAATGTATTGTTTTTTTAGTGTTATTATTTCTCACAACAAGTATAGCTAACGCTGATTGCTGGAAGTTTGCAGCTCAAAAATCCGGTGTGGAAGTCAGGCTGTTAAAATCTATTGCTCAGGTTGAATCCGGCATGGATCCTTCTGTAGTGGGTAAAAACAACAACGGCTCTCGTGACTTTGGCCTGATGCAGATTAATAGCACCCATTTGGGCTGGCTTGGTAAGCATGGAATTAGCGAGTCCATGCTGGTCAAAGACCCCTGTATTTCAGTATTAGTTGGCGCGGCAATCCTGAAAAATATGGTCAATATTTACGGCTATGGTTGGGAGGCGGTAGGCGCTTACAATGCGGGGGCAGGAAAGAATAAACACCGCTTAAGGATGAAATATGCCCGAAAAGTCTGGGGGATTTACCGTCAATCTTCCAGGGAAAATATCCTGATTCCGCTTAAGGATTCACATCGTAATATTGCTTTGCTGCGCTAGTGCTGCCCGCTGCCGAAGAATCTGATGAAAATCTTCCCTGAGGCGTTAGCCGTCATTGTTATCCCGTCATGTTTGTTCAGTTTCTGCACGTTAAACTCGTCAACCTAATATTCTCTATGAAGCGTCGATGATGAACACTACAGCCCAAAATGACTATTTAGCTGCCGGAGGTGTGCTCGAGATCCCACGGCATTCATTATTTTATACCGCAACAGAGCAGGAGCCTTGCCGCATTACCATGGCGATGAAAGATCGGGTGGAATCCACATCAGTTAATGCGAATGAACGTGGCATGTTGGTATTGTCTCCCTGCACATTAACGGTTGAGTCCGGCTCATTCCATTATTGCGATATTGATTTTCCATTTTTAGTCAAATTGCAGGTTTTTGTCGATAAATCACAGCATAAGAAAAAAAATTTTAACCCCGAGCAATTTTGGGGATACCTGCCGGCGGCCTTAGGTCCTGAAGCTTCGACGCGAAGTATTGAATATTGGTTTTTAAATCAGACTTTATTGCATGCCGATGATATTGCTGCTTTCTCAGACGTTCTGAAAAATAACGAATGGTATGACCTTGTTGATTTTCTACTGGATGAGTCCTGCGACAATTCAAACCAGCGTCTGCAGGTGCTTTGTTCGCGCTATGGCCTATCCGTTTCGCACTTCAGGCGGCTAACTCGCTATGCGCTGGGCAAAACGGCCAAAGTAGAGCTCAGAGACTGGCGCCTGGTTCGGGCATTATTTGAGTTAATTGACGGTGATAATAATCTGACAACTATTGCGATGAACCATGGTTATGCCTCGTTATCGCATTTTTCTAATGAAGTGAAAGATGCATTTGGCGTTTCGCCTCGAAATTTGAAAAAAATATTACACGTGAGTTGATTAATAATGACAGTTCAATGGCACAACAAGGTTGGAGTTTTACTTGCTGCCTTACTCGTTTTTTCTTCGCCGCAGGTTGCACTGGCCGACCAGCAAAACGATCAGGGTTATATTGCCCGAGACGAAGGTGTGAAAGGTTTTTTCGATGCTATTTCATCGGTAATGAAAAAACCTGTTGTGATCAGCAAAATTGCAGCTCGAAAAAAAATTAGCGGAGAGTTCGATCTCTCCCGCCCACCGAAAGTTTTGGGTGCGGTTGCTGAACAATTAAGTCTGATCTGGTATGACGACGGGCAGGCCATTTACATTTACGACGCATCGGAAATTCGTAACACGGTTATCGTTCTGCGTAATACGTCGTTTAATGTTATTAAAAGTTTTTTGAAAGATTCAGGCCTCTATGACGAGCGTTATCCGCTGCGCTCAGATAATAGAAACTCAACGTTCTATGTCTCAGGGCCTCCGATTTATATCGACCTTATTTCAAATGCGGCAAAATTTCTCGACCAAAAAAGTGACGGTTATGACGGGCGTGAAAACCTGGCCGTTATCCCGCTCTTTAACACCTTCGTTGAAGACCGGGAATATCGCTATCGTGACCAGAAAATCATTATTCCAGGTATCTCCAGCGTGGTGAATCGGATCATGTCTAACGGCGCGAGCCCTGGCGGTAGCGTTCAGGTTACGCCGAGGAAGGTGGTTCCGACAGCGAGCGCAGAAGACGAAATGCTGCTGGGGTCTTTTCCTGAAGGGGGAGCAAATGAGCAGGCCATTCAGCAGCTTGATAGCCAGGTCAGGACGCCGCCAACCGGGAACGGCATGAGCATTATCTCCGACCCCGGCTCAAATAGCTTGTTGGTCAGGGGCAGCGCCGAGCAGGTTGCCTATATTCGCAATTTGGTCCATTCCCTGGATATCGCCAAGCGCCATATTGAGCTTTCCGTCTGGATTGTCGATTTGCAAAAAGACGCCTTTGAAAACTTAGGCGTTCAGTGGACCGGCAATCTTAACGTCGGTTCTAACCTGGGGATTTCGCTAAATGGCGGAACCAGCACCATCGATGGTGCCAGCTTTATGGTCACTGCTCTGGCGCTGAGCGAGAAGAAAAAAGCCAATATTGTTTCGCGCCCTATGCTGCTGACTCAGGAAAATATCCCGGCCATTTTCGACAATAGCCGCACTTTTTATTCCAAGCTGGTGGGCGAAAGGACCGCGCAGCTTGAAAGCGTTACTTACGGCACCCTGGTTAGCGTTCTTCCGCGTTTTACCGAAAGCGGCGAGATTGAAATGATGCTGAATGTTGAAGACGGTAATCAATATGATGACACCCGAATGACGGCGGATGACCTCCCGGAGGTCGGCAGAACAAATATCAGTACCGTTGCCCGCGTTCCGCGAGGGAAAAGCCTGCTGATTGGCGGTTATACCCGAGATGAGGAGACAAAAGTTGAGGGGAAAATTCCCTTGCTTGGCGACCTGCCGTGGGTTGGCAGCCTGTTTCGCTATAAGCGAGACAGAACCTCAAACATGGTGCGAGTATTCCTGATCCAGCCGCGTGAGATTGAAGCGCCGTTAAGCCCGGATGCACATACGCTGATTGGCGAAATGAAAGATGACTTTTCCAGCGATCGCTTGCAGAACTGGATGGTTAACTATCTGGATAGCCAAAAATGGCGCTAGGCATTGGCAACGGCGATGCCAGCATGCATCTCTATATGCAGCGGCGGGAAGCCCTGTCTAACAATAAAGAATTGAGTGCCAGCCAGACGGATCGCCAGGATGTGCTCGCCGAGGGTGAGGCTCAGGTGGTGGAGGATGAATCACCTGCCGCACTACTTCAGCGGTTCTCGGACGCAACGGATGAGATGTCTGCCGCGATGGCGCAGTTTCGTAGCCGCAGAGACTATGAAAAAAAGAGTGGAGTCGCCGGTGAAACCAGTTTTGACCAGGTGTTAGATGAGGAGGTTCAGCCTAAGTTCGACAGGTTGGTCAAAATATTGAAGGGGAGCGAGGGTTCAAATATTGAGAATCTGCTGCGTCATGCACGCTCTCTTTTTCCGGATGAAAGCGACCTGGTTCTGGTTCTGCGCGAGACTCTGCGTCAGCGAGATCTTGATGAGGTCGTTCGCAAGCGCCTCAAAAAGCTACTTTCACAGGTTGAAAAAGAAGCCGATCCTAAGCGGCTAAAAGCCGGTATTAACGTTGCGCTAAAAGCGCGTTTGTTCGGGAAGACGTTAATGATGAGCCCGGCGCTGATGCGTGAAAGTTACCGGGGATTTCTGGCAAGCGACGAGCATGAGATTGAGTTGTATCAGGATTGGATATCCACATACGGGGTTGAGAAGCGCGGCATTGTTATTAACTTTATGGAAGATGCGGTGCTCGCCGATATCGACTCTGCCGACCCCAGCTGCAGCCACGTTGAATTTGGGTATTTATTGGGGCGGATTGGTCAAATTAAGCTTATTCGCTCCTGCGACATTTTATTTATGCAGGGGATACTTAACGATAATTTTGTTCGTGAAATAAATCACGATGAAGGTGCATGGCTATTTTTTATGTTTAGCGCTTTGCAAAGTCCTTATGCGTTGAGCGATCACCTGACTCAGGTGGTGGGAGATTATTTGCGTTTCGTTAAACAGACCGAACGCGCGAAGCTGTTACAAATAATCTATTTTAACTGTAAAAAAATGCCCCACGAAGCATTTACCTCGCTTGATGAGCGCGAGGCCCTGTTAGCTCAGTTTGAATCGCTAGCGGATAAAGCTCTGCTTAATGAAAATAGAGAACGTCGTCAGGAAGGCGGTTAACAAATCGCATATGGATATTTGAGAATATGAACGATTTTTTAAACAGGATAAGAAACCATCCGGAATTATTTATCCTGATATTGATTGTTGTCATCATTTCGATGTTGGTGATTCCGCTGCCAACCTATCTGGTCGATTTTTTGATTGGCCTGAATATGGTTTTATCTATTCTGGTCTTTCTGTCGTCTTTCTATATTGACAGAATTTTAAACTTTTCTACATTTCCGTCGGTGCTGTTGATAACGACTCTGTTTCGTTTAGCACTGTCGGTAAGTACCAGCCGTTTGATTCTGAACGATGCTGATGCCGGCGAAATTATTGCCACCTTTGGAGAGTTTGTTATCGGCGATAACCTCGTCGTGGGCTTCGTTATCTTTGCCATCGTGACTATTGTGCAGTTTATGGTTATCACCAAAGGGGCGGAGCGCGTGGCCGAAGTTGCCGCACGATTCTCGCTTGATGGGATGCCGGGCAAGCAGATGAGTATCGATGCCGACCTGCGTGCGGGGTCGATTGATGCCGACGGGGCCAGAGAACGTCGCAGCATAGTGGAGCGTGAAAGCCAGCTTTATGGCTCTTTTGATGGGGCAATGAAGTTCATCAAGGGTGATGCGATTGCCGGCATTATCGTGATTTTTATTAACTTTATTGGCGGCATCAGCGTTGGTGTGGCACAGCACGGAATGGATATGTCTTCCGCGCTGTCAATCTACACTCTGCTGACCATTGGCGATGGCCTGGTTGCACAGATCCCGGCGCTATTGATTGCGATAGGTGCTGGTTTTATCGTCACTCGTGTTAACGGCGACGGCGATAATATGGGGAAAACCATTGTCGGCCAGCTGTTTGATAACCCGATGGTGCTGGTGATTGGCGCCATTATTGCGCTGGGTATCGGCAGCCTTCCGGGTTTTCCTTTGGCCGTGTTTGTCATACTCGCGTTAGCGCTGGGTGGCCTGTTTTACTACCAGCATCGCAAGTTAAGAAAATCTGCAACGGTCGCGGATGCTGAACCCGCCAGCAGTTTTGACCCTGACAGTTCGAGCGATGAAACGGAAAGCAAGCTTGGCCTGCTAACGAATATTGATGGCGTAACGTCGGAGACGGTGCCGCTGATCATTTTGGTCAGCGACGAAGATGCCAAATTATTCGAGAAAGAGAAGCTGGCCCAGCGCTACCGCAGTCAGTTCTTTGTTGATTATGGTATCAGCCTGCCGGACATCACGCTCAAGCCTTCGGCTAACCTGGAATCCGACACCGTCACCATTTTAATCAATGAGATCAAAGCCGAGCAGTTCCGCACTAAGTTCAACTTTTTCCGCGTGATAAATAGCTCGCCGGAGCTGGAGCAGATGGGGATCCCCTGCACCTATGTAGATGACATGGTTTGGGTCGATGATAGCCAGCGTAAAGCACTAACCGGTTTAGGCTACCAGCTGAGAAACAGTATTGATGAGGTTTATCACACCTTTGCCGCAATTATGATTCGCCATATTAATGAATACTTCGGCGTTCAGGAAACCAAAAATATGCTGGACAAGCTGGAGGCGAAATATCCTGACTTAATGAAGGAGGTGATGCGCCATGCTACGGTTCAGCGAATTTCAGAAGTATTACAGCGTCTTTTAAGCGAACGTATCTCTGTGCGTAATATGAAAATGATTATGGAAGCCATTGCGCTCTGGGCACCACGCGAAAAGGATGTCATTACTTTGGTTGAACATATTCGTGGGGCTATGGCGAGATATATTTGCCATAAGTTTTCAACGGCTAATTCATTACGGGTCATTATGCTGTCTGGCGAATTTGAGGAAAAAATCAGGCAGGGCATAAGAAGCACTTCCTCAGGTACATTCCTGAATCTTGATCCTGCTATTGCCGATGAGCTAATGGACCGGTTTGTATTGGCAATGGACGGCGTCACCATATCATGTCGTGATTTGGTGGTACTGACTTCTGTTGATATTCGAAGGTTCTTAAAACGATTTATCGAAACAAGGTTTAAAGACCTCGAAGTTATGTCGTTTGGTGAGATAACAGACAGCGTTTCTATTAACGTGATTAAAACAATCTGATAGGGGACATCATAATAATGTATATCGATATTGTTTCTTTGGTTCGTAATGCACTTCTGGAAAGTGGCTGTGATGAGTCTCTTTTAGGAGATTTTGACGCTCATTCAACGATATCTCTGGATTTTGATAATTATCCGAGCATGTTGATCAGTATTACCGATGACAATGTGTGGATCTGGTCAAAGCTGTGTGAAGCAAATGACGCCGTTTTGCAGCATAAAGCCTCGGTGCTGCTGGAAAAAATGATGAGCGGCTGCCTGTTTTGTATGACGGGGCAGCTGCAAATGCAGGTTAACGAAGGTTACATCGAACTGCGTGGCCTGGTTCATCCTGATTATCTGGAAAGCAGCAAAGGGCTTGCGGATGCGATGGATGAATTTTTTGCACAGCAGGAAGAATTCCTGAGCCTGATTCGGTAACAAGTATGAAGCAGCTACTACGCCAGCAGGCACACCCACAGCGTCTTTCTGGTCCCCTTATTGAAGCGATTCTGCCCGGCGTGAAGGTTGGCGAGTTGTGCGAAATCCGCGCCAGTTGGGACAAGCCGGCCGTTGTCGCGCGCGCTCAGGTGTTGGGATTTAACGGTGATAACACGGTTTTGAGCCTGATTGGCACCGCAAAAGGATTATCCCGGGAGGCTGTAATCAGCCCCACAGGGGCAAGTTTATCCGTGGTTGTCAGTCATGACCTGCTGGGATGTGTGCTCGATCCTGCCGGTAATGTTGTTGAGCGGTTCGTAGAAAATCATGATGGTTACGCCAGGGAAGTTCGTCAGGTTGATAGTCCGCCCCCTTCCTATCAGGAGCGAGTCGGTATCCGCCAGCCGTTTTTCACCGGCGTACGCGCAATTGACGGCGTGATGACCTGCGGTATTGGCCAACGACTGGGCATATTTGCTTCGGCGGGCTGCGGTAAGACCACGCTAATGCACATGCTGATTGAGCAGGCTGACGCCGACGTTTTTGTTATTGCGCTGATCGGAGAGCGCGGGCGTGAAGTCACGGAATTTACTGAAGCCCTGCGGCAGTCAGAGCGCCAGCAAAAATGCATCCTGGTGTATGCCACGTCTGATTATTCCTCCCTCGATCGCTGTAATGCAGCGCTGGTTGCGACAACGGTTGCGGAATATTTCCGCGATGCGGGGATGAATGTGGTGTTGTTTCTGGACTCCATCACTCGTTATGCCAGAGCGCTGCGTGACGTCGCGCTGGCCGCAGGTGAATCACCGGCTCGCCGGGGCTACCCGGCCTCGGTATTTGACTCATTACCGAAGTTGCTTGAAAGACCTGGTTCTACCCATTCAGGAAGTATTACGGCGTGGTACACCATTTTGCTGGAGAGTGACGATGAGCCGGATCCTATAGCCGATGAAATTCGTTCGATCCTTGATGGGCACCTTTATTTAAGCCGGAAACTTGCCGCCAAAAATCATTATCCGGCAATCGACGTTTTAAACAGCGTTAGCCGCGTCTCGAGCCAGGTTTGTGAACCTGAACATCTTCAACTGGCTGGAGAGATCCGGCGTATTTTAGCGAAGATCGAAGAGCTACAAATTTTTGTTGATTTGGGGGAATACCAGCCTGGCGAAAATGCAGAGAACGATTATGCGATGAATAAGCGGGATGATCTACTTGCATGGCTGCGGCAGGGCGTAGATGAGCATGCCAGCTTTCGTGAAGTGTTTCAGGAGATGAGAGAACTTGCGTCATAAAATAAAGGCTCTGATCGTGCGCTCTGAATTCAATATTCAACGTAATGATTTGCTGATCGCTAAAAATGAAAGTGTTCATCGCTCTCTTTCTGCGCAAATAAATAAAGCCTACGAGGAGATGTCGGCAATAGTGGCGTTGATGAAGAATCTTTACCCCAACGGCATACTTAATAAAGAAAAATTATTGGCGATTCAGCGTCGCCAGGGGGCGCTGAAAAGAAAGTTGGCAGAGATGAAAATGCAGTCATCCCAGCTTGAGCACCAGCAAGAAGATTGCGAGAGGCAAAAGAGTTCTCTTGTCGAAAAGAGAAAAATTCTGCTCAGAAAAATGGATAAATATCAGTATCTGTGTACGGCCGAGCGTAAACAAAAAAGGCTCAGAGAGGCACGTATTGAGGAATCAGAAACGGAAGAGAGGATCTCATGGCAGCGGTAAATAATATCAATGCAGGCAACGAGGCCGCATTCGTAACGGCGGGAGAATCGGTCACCAGCCGCCTCGATGATATAGCAAAGAAAGTGCTCAAAGGTCGTTCTAAAACCCAGGATACGGCAGCGGCTTTGCCCCCGGGCTATTTGCCGGCTGAACGCTCAATGCAGCGCCTGGCTATGAGCCTTCAGGGGGGAAGCGCAAAGCATAGCCAGAATCAGGTGAGGTCAGTATTACCAGCTCTCATGGCTGAGGGCGTCGGTCCTGCAGGTGTTTTAGAAGGCGGGGAAAACCGTAAACCAGCCAGGACGGCAGCAGTTGGCCCATCGGCAAAGACTCTCGCTCGTTACGAGCATAACCCGGTATTGCCGACGGCATTACCGACGGTATTCCCGACAGTATTGGCGTCTAAAGATAGCTCGGGAGTTATTATTTCATCGCCAGAGCGGCATGTTAAAAGTAACAAAGAGGCGGGGACCCAGCAGCCCGCAAAAGATAATGAGATGAAGCCTCACGGCATCCCCTCGTCTGAATCAGACCGGCCACATGAGCAATTATCCGCCAGGGAAAATATTCGTCCACATCTGGTAAATACTCATCTGCCTAACGCTGAACATACAGCTAAAGACATCAATCCAGGCAAAACGCTTAGCCATGCGCGAATGTCCAGCGATTTACTTGCAAGCACAGCTTCTGAGAACTCTGCCAATAAAACTCAGGCCAGTGGTCGGCTGACTTACACTTTTTCAGACTGGGGAAGAGGTCATCAGGTTAATGTGCAAATGGCGGCCCACAATGGCACACCTGTGGTGCTGCACCCTTCCGATTCATTAGTTCAACAGCGCCTCGCCGACCATAGTGAGCATCACCATCAGGGGAATCCTGAATGGGTTTTTCAGGATGAGCAAGAGAAGCAGCATCCAGGGCAGCACCGGCAGTCTGACGCCGATGAGGAGCAAGCGTGATACGCGGAAATTTGCGCCATTACTCGTCCCAGGAGCTGGCGTGGCGGCAGCATATTTTACGCTGGAAAAGCCAGGGATTTGTGTTTCAGCAGGGTATTAAACCGGGTGAGACGTTGCTCAATTTTACCAGTGACACGGGCTGGGAAGGGGTCATCGATCTACAAGCCTGGTTTGCAGGCATCATGCCGGAAAGCGCAAAGATGTCCGGCTCTTGCTGGTCGGCACAGCAGCTGGAAGAGCTGTTTATTAACAGTTCTAATCCGCTGGAAGGGCTACCTGAAGAGCTTGAATATCATCAGTTGGCAAGCAAGGGTCTGACGAGTCGATCCAATATTACTGACTCAATGTACTCCTGCCAGTTTCAGCATGCTCGGGTATGGTTTTACGGCATACCTGAAAATCTCGCTGCGCCGGGATACTCCACCGGTGGGATGGCTGTCGGACATTTGCCGGTGGAGATTCAGTTTGAGGTAGGGCACAGCATTATTAGCATCAGCCTGCTAAAACGCGTTTCGGTCGGAGATGTGTTGCTGGTTAATAAGACTCAAAACTTTATTTTTTCTGGCGGCAATATTATTGGAAAGTTTTCCCGTAATGAGGATGGTTTTATGTTTGACACTGAAGATGATTATACGGAAATAGATTTTGATGATTATGAAAATGATGCGGAAGTTGAGCCGCAAAAATTAATGCCGCGAGATAAAATTTCCGTCAAGCTCGGTTTTGTATTGCAGCAAAATCGTATTGCTATCGATGAGCTGGAATCTTTGTATCAAGGAATGGTTTTACCTTGCGATCCCGATGCCGAGAAAAATATTACAATTACTGCCAACGGTGTTGCTATTGCCCGCGGTGAAGTTGTGTGGATTGAAGATCGCCTGGGCGTAGAGGTCAAAGAGCTTTATCAGGAGCCGGGCGATGATTCAAGGTAATGATATTTCGCTTATTGCAATACTGGCCTTTTCGACTTTACTCCCGTTTCTTATTGCCTGTGGTACCTGCTATATAAAATTCTCTATTGTCTTTGTCATGGTACGCAACGCCTTAGGCTTACAGCAGATACCGTCAAATATGACGTTAAACGGCATTGCCCTCGTGCTCTCCTTTTTTGTGATGATGCCGGTGGTGAAAAACGGCTATGAGGAATACCAACGTTCGGATATGGATTCCAGCAATCCACAATCAGTTGTTTATTTCGTTGAGCATGGGTTAGACAGCTATCGAAGCTATCTGGAGAAGTATTCAGACCCCGAGTTAACTCGCTTTTTTGAGCGGGTGCAGATAGAGCGGGATAAAGAAGACGACAGCCTTGCTCAGGAAGATGAAAGACCATCGATTCTCTCCCTGCTTCCTGCATATGCATTAAGCGAAATAAAGAGCGCGTTTAAAATCGGTTTTTATCTCTACCTGCCTTTTGTGGTCATTGACCTGCTGGTTTCCAGTATTTTACTGGCGCTGGGGATGATGATGATGAGCCCGGTTACGATATCCGTGCCGATAAAACTGGTGCTATTTGTGGTGCTCGATGGCTGGACGTTATTGTCAAAAGGCCTGGTGCTGCAATACATCGATCTCGCTTCTTAACAGGCCGGGTGGACTATGAATGAAATCACCTTCGCGGGTAATAAGGCGCTCTACCTTATTTTGATGCTCTCAGCTTTACCTATTGCCGTAGCAACGATAGTCGGGCTGCTGGTGGGGCTATTTCAAACGGTTACGCAGCTTCAGGAACAGACCTTACCCTTTGGCCTGAAGCTGTTGAGTGTCGCACTGTGTCTGTTCCTGGTAGCGGGTTGGTATGGCGATGTGCTAATCAATTTCGCCCGGGAGGTCATCCGGATGGCGATGGCCCGATAACATGCAGACGATGCTTTTCTTTGACCTGCACCGTTGGCTTTATGAAATGGCGATGGCGTCAGCCCGCTTAATGCCTGCTTTTATCCTGCTGCCATTTTTTAATTCCAGCACCCTGACCGGCGCTATTCGCCTGCCGGTGGCAATGCTTGTGGGCGTGGCTCTGTGGCCATACTCCGGCGCACCTATAGCAGGCTTTGATTCGGTCTGGTTTATGATTTTGATAGCTAAAGAGCTGGCCATCGGTCTGATTCTGGCTTTTTTCCTGTGCCTGCCCTGCTGGGTGCTGCACGCGGTGGGTAGCGTTATCGATAACCAGCGCGGGGCAACGCTTAGTAGCAGCATCGACCCGCTTTCCGGCGTGGACACTTCGGAGCTGGCTAACCTGTTTAACTTGTTTGCCGCAGTGGTCGTGTTGCAACACGGCGGATTGCTGACTCTTCTGGAGGTTTTTGAGAAAAGCTATCAGCTTTGGGGGCCTTACCAGATGACGCTTCCCGGAATCGCGCCCGTGTTGGGTTTTTTGGGGCTGCTGGTGAGCAATGCGCTGATTCTTGCCAGCCCGCTGATTGTTATTTTCCTCTTAACCGAGCTGTGCCTGGGGCTATTGGCCAGATTTGCTCCTCAACTTAATGCTTTTGCTCTCGCGCTAACGGTTAAGAGTTTTATCGCTTTCTTTTTATTGCTTATTTACTTCACCCCGGTGCTGCCAGGGAAAGTCATGCTGCTGGAACTATTACCTGAAGGCATGCCGGCCTGGCTAAGCAGCCATATTTAGTTTTTATTCTGGAGGGTATAATGTCGGGGAGCAAGACGGAGAAACCCACCCCCAAAAAGAAAAGAGAGGCCGCCGAGAAAGGTCAATCTTTTAAGAGCAAAGATCTTATTATCTCCTGCCTGATTCTTTTTGGCGTGCAATATTTGGTGAGCTTTACCGGAGCTGTAGACCTTATGGTGCTGTGGCGCCGGGTTATTGAAAATGGATTTACCAGTGACACCGAGGGTTACGCCAGAGTCGTTTTATGGTCAGGTGTAAAAATATTTCTGCCTTTCTTTTTACTCTGCGTAGCGGCCTCGGCTTTACCAGCATTGCTGCAAACGGGGTTCAAACTTGCAAGCAAGGCGCTAAAAATAAATTTTTCGGCACTCAACCCGGTTAATGGTTTTAAGAAACTCTTTAGTCTGCGCACGTTGAAAGATGTTGTCAAAACGCTCCTTTTTCTGACGAGTTTTATTACTGCGGCAATTATGTTCTGGGATGGAAATAAGCTGCTGGTATTTTCTCAGGTAAATGCCGGAGTAGAGCATGTTTTCCCGATATGGGGGCAGCTCTTTAGTTCTCTGGTTTATTTATGCCTGTGTTGCGCGCTGTTGGTTTTGGTTCTTGATGCACTAGCCGAATACTTTTTGCATATTAAAGATCTGAAGATGGATAAGCAGGAAGTCAAACGTGAGCATAAAGAGCAGGATGGCGATCCGGAAATAAAATCAAAACGCAAAGAGCTTCATATGGAGCTGCTTTCCGAGCAGGTTAAATCGGATATCGAGAACTCCAAAGTTATCGTCGCTAACCCTACGCATATTGCCGTAGGGATCTACATCAACATGGACGTTGTAGGCATTCCTTTTATCTCCGTTCTGGAAACCAACCAGCGGGCGCTGGCGGTGCGTGCCTATGCTGAAAAAGTTGGCGTTCCGGTAGTCGAGAACGTCAGGCTTGCTCGCAAAATATTCAAAACACATCGCCGCTATTCATTTGTAAGTATTGATGATCTTGATGATGTTATCGAGGTTCTCATATGGCTAGAACAGGTCGAAAATGCCTGGATGAATGAGCATCAACGGCCGCCCGAAGAGAAGTAAGAATGAGCGTTCTTTATGTGAACGTTTGGAATCCACATGTTTAAATATTGTCATCTGAATGAACGGTGACGCTGCCAAAGAGTGAGATATGGATATAATGAAAGGTAATATCACTGAACAAGAAGCCGAATTGATTATGAGCGCCACCATGGAACATGGTGCGACATTACGTGAAATTCATGGCATCCCTGATGATACCATGGAAAATATTTATGCTCATGCATATCAGTATTATAAGGAGGGCCGACTCGATGAAGCAGAAAGCTTCTTTAACTTCCTGTGCATGTATGATTTAAAAAACCCAGATTATTTCATCGGTTTGGGGGCGGTTAACCAATTAAAAAAGAATTACCACAAAGCCTGTGATTTTTATGCGCTGGCCTACGTTATGGCCGAGGATAATTTTAATCCAGTGTTTTATTCCGGGCAATGTCAGCTATTAATGGGCAATGTAGTAAAAGCCTTACAGTGCTTTGATATTATTTGCCAGAGATGTACAGACCAGTCTCTGGTTAATAAAGCTAAAATTTATATGGATACTATTCGCCAAAATCGCAGTGAAACCGTTGCGGATGAAAATGCTGAAACGCCGGATGAGGCCGTCTAGTTTAAAGTGATTATAATAAATCGATAATATAATAAGGACTATAATATGGATTTGAGTTCTGCAAAATCAGCTCAAACTGCCGTGTTGAACGCTACGATAAAGTCTAATGTGTCATTGACCAATGCAGCTTCCAGCAAAACGCATATTTCTGTGGTCAAAGGTTCACAGTTAAATGCGCTGGCGCAGCAAAGGAGCCAGGATGAAATAGCGAATGGCATTTCTGAAGAATTTAGCCGCAGTCTTGAGATGGATAGCGACAGACCATCACTTCGTGAGCCAACCAACGGCCTGACTAATAAATCACAGGTTTTATTGGCGATGCTCCGCTATCAGTCGCTCAGCAACACCATGGACTCGCATCAGTTGGCGAATGCTGCGGCAAATTTTGCAGCCCAGTCAGAGTCGACCATACAGGCGGCGAACGAGATGTCCGCCGAGCTGGATGAGCTGCAAAGTGAGTTTGATGCTCAGGGCAAGGTCATCGACTCGGCAAAAGGCGACGAAGAGGCAGCTAATTCAGAGTGGAAGAGCGCCGGAGACAAGTTAGAGAGCGCTAAAAATGCGCTGGATAACCTGCTCAAGGATCCTAATGCCAGTGAAGAGGATATCGCTAAAGCTAAAGCCGACGTTGCCACAGCGACTACGGCTTATGACAAGGCTCAGGAGAACCTGACCGCGGCGAAGAACAAGACCAAAGATGCTATCGATGAAGGGCAGAAAATCCTCGATAAGCTAAATGCTAAAACCGCAGAGCTGAATAAAAAATATGCCAACGTAGTTCTGCCCGGCAGCGCTTCAGTCAGCACGGCGGCCGAACAGTCGGAGAAGGCGCTATCGCGCACGGCCGTGATGATTATGCTGATTTCCGAGTTCATCAAAAATATGGATGAAGTAGCCAGCGAAAAGCTGAAGAGCGATTTAGAAGTGAACCGCATTCAGACCAAAGCGCGGCAGGCAGAAATGAAGCGCAAGTCTGATGAGTATATAGAGCAGACACGCAAAGCCGAAGATACGCAGAAAATGGCCGACTGCATCGGCAAAATTCTCGGTGGGTTAGCGATTGCCCTGGGGGCTATTACCACTATCTTCGGCGGGGCCGGCACTACGCTGATGGCGATTGGTATTGCTCTGATGGTACTGGACCCCATTCTTGAGGCCACCACGGGTAAATCGCTCACCGGCATGATTATGGATCCATTAATGGAACATGTGCTGATGCCATTAATGAATTTCCTCGGGGATATTGTTACCAAAATATTTGACTATACGCCGCTGGGTCTGCTGCTGAAGGAGATCGATAAAGCTACCGGCGCGAACATGATGGACACCATTCATATGGCCGTCACCGCTGCGGTCGCCATCGCCGCCATTGTCGTTGTGGCCCTGGTCGCCAAGAGTGCCGCAAAATTCTTAATCAAGAAAATGGCTAAGGCCGTTGTTCAGACGATTAAAAAAGCGATTAAGCAGGTGATTGACAAAATCATTCCACAAATTATTAAGGGAATCGCGAAGCAGGCTTCGGCAATGATGAAGCAGATGGTTCGGCAAATTGAGAAGGTCTCTGCGAAGATGACTAAAAATATTACCGGACTGGTTAAAGAGAGCGACTCTGCGGTTATGAATAACCTCAGGAAAATTAATCTTAATCATTTGAATATGGCACGGGTAGGGATTTCTACCTCAAATTCATTTGTTCAGTCAGGCATGAGTATGAATGTTGCGAATATTCAGCTAGAGGCCACGAAGACTTTAGCCGAATTTCAGATGGCAAATACCGATATAAAAATCCTGCGTGACCTGCTGGATACCATTATTAGCCGTTTTAAATCGGATCAGGGGCAGGTTCAGTCTATTGGCCAGATGCTCTCCGATACGCTACAAAGCCAAAGTGCCGCGGGTCATTTTGTTACTCGAAACATGAAGGCTTGATTAGCCTCTATTATAAAGGAAAAAATATGTCCTCCATTCCAGCAAATGGCGTAACTGCCTATCAGGCACCGTTAAAATCGTTAAGCAATGAAGATTATGTCGATCAGGCGAGCGTTAATTCAGCCAAAAATCGCGCCGTTAGCGACGGTAATAGTATTCCGGTATTTGCCGACTCGGCGGTAAAAAGCGTAATTACCGCTGCTGTTTTAAAGGAAATTGCTCCGGATATTCCGAAGGGTAAAATTGAGGCTGACCCGGTAAACTTTTCAAAACAGGTTGAGCAACTGCATTCATCGTTTGCTAATTTGTCGACCGACCAGGTAACGAAAGCGTATACCGAAGCAGGGAAAGAGCTCGCCGTGCTGGCGCAAAAAAGTGGTTTTGATATTACCACTATCGCCAATGGCTTTAGCGGCCGTGCCGCGGCTATTTTGCAAACCATAAGCGTTGCCGCTCAGGAAGCACAGAATATTATGCGCGAGCAGGCCAGCGCAAATAACATTATTGCGCGCCAACTAGGGGAGTCCAGCGCTAAAAAGACCGTGGAAGCGGGCGTGGCAAATAAAAACATGATGGATAAGCAGGCGGGGATCAGCATGGCCGCCAGCGGCCTCTCCGCGGGGGTGCAGGCTAAAGGCTTAAACAACGCCAATAAGGCGATTAAGGTTCACGGCACTAAAGAGGTTAATTTAAACCGCAGCGCGGATAATCTTGCCGCTAAAGCCGCTCCGGGTAAACGCGTTGGCCTGGGTAAAGAGAGCACCTCGGATGTCGATCTCCTGAAAAAGCAGCCTAATAACCTGCGCCATGATGCCAAAATCGAAACCATGCAGCAGCAAATGCGCGCTAATGATGCCATGAGAATGCAGATGCACGGCCAGATGCTGGGCCAGGGCGGGCAAAGTATTGCCGCGCTGTCATCTTCCAGCGGCCACGTTGAGAAAGCGAATGCAGATGCTAAAGCCCAGATGGATAAAACGGATGAGAATATTTTTGCCGCTCGTAAAGATTCTGATGAACGCGAGCAGCAGTCTATCGCTCGCTTTAAAACCGAGCTGCTGCAGCTGCTGGCTCAGCTACTGACCAACCGCTCAAACGCCGTCAGCTCAATGACCAATAATATTAAAGGCTAACAACCAACTTAGCGATGAGAGATGCCTCCTGCTTCAGGAGGCTTAGCGGGGGAAAAATGAATATTTCTAATAATTATTTAAAAAGTATTACCAGCAGCCATCAGTTTTATTCAGTAAACGATACAAAAAATACGTCATCTGGTCCCACTGAATATGCAGATGCCGGTATGAAAACTATTAAAAGTGGTGCGGCAGGGGCTTCTGCTACGGCACGTTTTCTTAACAAACCCATCCAGAGCGTGATGGCGGACAAGAATAAATTAACGCATTTGCTTAAAACAGGGCAGGCTGCGGCGTTCAGCGCAGAGCTGGGCGCGATTAAGGCGCGTACTGCGCTGGTTGGCCGTGAAGTTGCTGCGCGCATGGACGTGCTGCGCAGCAGCGGCGAGCCTGAAATGGCCGCCTCCCTTCCGCTGCCGGCGGACCAGCGTACTCCTGCAGGCCCGGCTATTGATATGAGCGTGTTTTTACAAAACCTCGGCTTGTTAAGTCCGGACGTTCAATTAGATGGAGCGGAGCAGAATAATTCCCTGTTCGAGGGGTTAAAAAATGCGGCCGGCGGCGGCTCCGGGCCAACTTCCAGCAAGGATATTTGTGAGTCCGTTGCGGATGCCATTGGTGATATGGGCAGCGACTATCTCGACGTTTTCCAGCAGGCGGTTGAGAAATATGCCGCATTTTATAGCGACTTGTCTGATTTTTTGTCAAAACTTAAAGGTTTTATTTCCGCCGGAGGTGAGGGTTATACCCATCTTGATGTCCAAAAGTTTTATGATGCTATTGATGCCCTTATAAGTAAATATGACGGCACAGACGCACAAAGGTTATATCCAGTAGAAGGATCGGCAAGTAAAGAAGAGTGCGAGGCCTGGTGCAGAGAAATGGGGCTTGACCCGGAAAAGTGTATTAGTAGTGGAACGGGTGAGACTGGATATTCTGTCAAAATAGATTTGAGCCCATTATATGAAATGAAGAAGTCAGTAGCCTATACAGGTAAAGATGGAGATGGCAACTATGTCATGGCGTTGAACTCTGCCCAATGGACGGCCTGGCAGGCGGGTATGGATATGCAGAAGGACAAAATCCAAACCGGGATGCAAACCTTAACCCAGAAGTATTCCAATGCGAACTCTACCTTCGATAATTTAGTTAAGGTATTGAGCAGCACTATCTCGTCCTTACTGGACTGCGATAAAGGTTTCTTAACTATTTAACAGGAGGTTAAAATGGGCGGCGGAATTTCTGGGGTTGGCAGCGTTAATTATACCTTTGCCAGGCAAAATGAACCTGCTAATAAAACGGTTATCGGAGATAATCTTAGCGGGATTAAAAATATCGATGATCTTCCTGGCCGCCTGAGTATTAAGCAGGCATCGGTCACTGATATCCTTTCATTTATCAGTTCTGATAAAATGCAGTGGCGCGAAAATTGCACCGTTAAGGTTGTCAATAATGATGAAACATCGGTTATAAATGCTGCCCCGCAGCGTGCGGAAGAAACAAATGCAGGCGAAGCCGCGAGCGTTTCGGCCGATGCTTCATTTAAACAAGGAATAAACAAAGCGCTGCATGAGCTTCCATCCGACGAGGAGTTTATCTCTCAAAAGCAGCATGATGCCAGAGAAGACCTGATTGCCAGCCATAAAGAAGCAAATAATAAAACTGAAGAAAAGAAGTTTCAAAAATTCATCAGTATGATCACCCACTTCTCGGGCCAGGAGGAGCATCGGGCTGTCAGGTGCGTTAACGACTTTTTGATGATCCGCAAAGAGGTGAAGGACAGCCTGCAGCCGGAAGACAGCGCAAAGAGAAGTGAGCTTGATAAGCTGACCAGTAAATTTATATCTATCGTTTCTAAAAATGGCCTGGGAATTGATTCCCTTGCCGCCGGGTCGATGAAATCCAGCGAATCTAAGCTGAACAAATTTCGCAGCGTTTGCAATCGGCTGGTTGGGTTGAGCCGAGCCGAAAACGGAAGATCTGATTTAACTTTTAATCACCAAATTTCCGATAAAATTGCTACTGCGATATTTAATTCCGGTTTATCCGCAGAGCAGCAAAAGCAGGTTCTGGATAAGAGCAGCGATCTGTTTCGCGCCTCTCAGGCTGAGCATAAGGATATGCATAGCAGCATTTCCGGCGCGCCGCTGTCACCTTTTGAACAGGTTCAGAACAGGCTTCATCATGAGTCGATTATTTTCGATCTGCTGAATCATCGCCTTGCAGAAATGGCTGATAATGCGCCAGCCGCAGATGGCAAAAAGCAGGATGGCCCGGCAGCCGGGCCTGGGGCTCCCGCTCAGCCTGGCCAGACAATTTATAATGTCACCATCGATAATTCTATCCATGCCAATATCAATGGCGGCATGAATGCCAGCGAACCAGCTAAAGCCGATAATGACGTCAATTTTGACAAAACACCGGTAAACGACCATTTAACTCAAACTGATGGTGCTTCACCTCATCATAGCCAGCATGTTCAGACAGAGACTGAGCATAACGCTGCGACAGGCACTCAGGCGGGTGAGGGGCTCAATCCACCGGTTACCGAAGAACCTTTCACCAGGCAGTTTGCAAAGGTAAATACCGCCACAATTCCTTCAGTTCCGGCGCAAGAGCCAGGAGCGGAAGTTACACCTGACGATGAGACACAGCAGCCGCAGCCGGTTGTACAGCCAGCCGTGGAGCCCAGGGTAAATTCGGCGATGAAAGACTCCTGGACGGAGCCTCAGGCAGCATCGCCAGCCCCTGCCCCATATTCTCAGC
Organism: Cedecea davisae DSM 4568; assembly: GCF_000412335.2. GTDB lineage: Bacteria > Pseudomonadota > Gammaproteobacteria > Enterobacterales > Enterobacteriaceae > Cedecea > Cedecea davisae. The sequence goes on along the minus strand of NZ_KE161030.1, from coordinate 3,658,241 downwards.
CATCAACAGCCGGGTCCGACGTTCAGGCGCAGCCGGTAAAAGCGGACAAGGCAACCTCCGCAGGAAGTGAACAGGCTATGGGCGTTAAGCCTGAGATGCGCACTGCGGGTCAGCAAACGGCGAAGGCGGTAAAACACCCAACGGTTGATGCCAGCACCAGCTACTTCGGTAGCCCGGGTTCGTCCGGGGCGCGTTCAACGCCGTCGGATGCGGGGCGTAATAAAGCCAGCGGTAATTCCGGCGTGGGCGTCGGGCGCGGGGCGCAGACGGTTGGCTTATCCTCTCAGCCATCAACAGCCGGGTCCGACGTTCAGGCGCAGCCGGTAAAAGCGGACAAAGCAACCTTCGCAGGAAGTGAACAGGCTATGGGCGTTAAGCCTGAGATGCGCACTGCTGGTCAGCAAACGGCGAAGGCGGTAAAACACCCTACGGTTGATGCCAGCACCAGCTACTTCGGTAGCCCGGGTTCGTCCGGGGCGCGTTCAACGCCGTTGGATGCGGGGCGTAATAAAGCCAGCGGTAATTCTGACGTGGGCGTCGGGCGTGGGGCGCAGACGCCGGGAGCATCAGCTCAAGCGGCAACCAACGCAGGGCCGGCTGTTGCAGGTAATCGAGCCTTTGCTCAGGCAAATTCAACGTCCCAGAAAAATATCTCCAAAGAGACAGTGCAGGCTAGCATACGCACGGAAGCTGTCTCACGGTCTTCCACACTCTCGGCTACGGTAACGCAGCAGGCAACACGCGATGCCGGAGCATCGAATAAGCAGTCAGCTAAATATCCTCCGGTGGAGACGACAAATAGCTATTTTGGTAGCCCTGGCTCATCCGGTGCTCGTTCCGTACCGTCAGATTCTGTTCGCGAAAAAGGGAAAGCCGGTATTGGGCGAGAAACGCAAACAGTAGGTGTGGAGTCAGCGAAGGTTGCTGTTCAAACTCAGGGGGATATTCAGGGGCGGAAATCCGCTGTGGAACAACGTGCCGCCGATGATCGAGGGATGAAAGCGGGAGCCCAGACCCATATTGGGCAACATGCAATGATGCAGGCTTCACCTCTGATTAATTCCGCTCAGGTGCATGCAACGGTACAAAAGGCTACGGCGGAAACAGTGGTGGGCAACGTCCAGCGTAACGCTGTAAAGCCTGAGGCAGGTGCGCAAAGTGTGGCAGGGGCGAAGAATCAGCCAGCGAAAAAACATCCTCCGGTAAACATGAGTAGAAGTTATTTGGGTAGCCCTGGCTCGTCCGGTGCGCGTGCCGTTCCCTCCGATTTTGCTGGCGTGAATAATCCCGTGCGGGGCGGAGCAGCCGGTCGGGCAGCGCCAGATAAAAATGCCGCAATCCCAAAGCAGTCGGTTGATTTACAAAACACGGCTAAGGCAGCAAGCCAGCACGGTGCTGAGGCGAGAGCACATACAGCCCCTCAAAACCTCAGGCATCAGCCAGCGAAAAAACATCCGCCGGTGGGAGCGACCAATGGTTATTTAGGTGGCCCGGGCTCTTCCGCCGCGCCTAGCGTGCCTTCCAGTTTTGCGCGTGATCGTAAGGCGTCGGAGCCAAAAGTGGCGGGTTCAGGAGCTAACAGTGAGAGTGCTGATGCTTCTTTTGCACGAGAGTCCCGCCAGTCGGTTAATTCGCAAAATGTCAGTAACACCGTAAGCCAGCGGCCTGCCACGGGTCATAAAATGGTTGGTGCTACGCAAGGACAGAGGGTTGTTGCACAGAATAATAGCGATCTAAAATTCCAAAAAGATGGCGTACAGGGTGGCCAGGCTAATAAAGGCCCACGTGCGCAGACTTACATGGATCGCCAAAATCAGGGCTATATTGGCAGCCGTGGTTCGGCTCAGGCTACGCCATTCTTTAACGGCCCAGCAAATAAAAAATAACTAAGGTATTCCCCCTTCGGGGGGAATGAATAACGAGAATGATGACTCAGTATAATATTGTTAGCGCGGTTAACGAAATAGTCGCATCAACGCTGAACTGCTCTATTCACGGTGTGCAACCAGAAAAACATCTCTGTTATGACTTGCTGGCTGATTCATTGGCATTGCTCGATATATCTCTGGCGCTGGAAGATAAATTTAAAATTGAATATAAGGAGGAGTTTCTTGCTGAAACGGAATATGTTAAAGACCTGTATTCTATAGTCGGCAAAGCGCTGTCCACCAGCCAGCAGTTATCATGAGTAATGAATGGTTATGGTTCTTGTAACGTAAGTTTTTTATAAAAAGCAACGACACATATTCCACGCGTAGAGTGGCTACTTCTGAAACGATAAAAAGTAAAAAATGTAAGTCTTAAAAATAATTTTCGGAGAGCTATTTATGATTTTTGCAATCTGATAGAGTACGACATCGTTAGTCGCGTTATACCCGATGAGGGTGAACTTAAACGCTTGCAACCCCTAAAAATTTATCCTGCTAAGGATGTTTTTAACGTGGCATTTATTTTCCTCCCATTTTTTTCTCTCATTTACCCGTTAATATTGTTTCTGCTGCAAATAATGATGGGAAAGTGATGGCAAAAAGAAGATATCTGAACCAGAAAGTGGTCTCTTGTCGGTGTTTGTGATTGATAGGATATATACATTTAAAAATGTCTAACTGATTTTAATTTAATCTCAAATCTGCAATTGCTTTCCTCCTGTTATCTGCACAGGTTGCCTATCATTTTTTCATTGTAATTGAATCAGGATGTCCCGTGCCGCTCATTGTATCCTGTCTCCAGGGTTGATGGATTATTGTATTCATCCTTGATTACAAGGGCATGTGCTTCGTTATGTTAGAAGAAAGAGAAAACGGTGGACCCGGGAAACAGCTGGTCGTTCGCCTGTTAAATGGAATGTTACGCGGATGTGAGTTTACCCTTGTATCGGGAAAAACACTCTTCATCATTAGTGATGAACAGGCTATTCGTCAGCAGCATCATGGAACGCTTTTACCGGAAAATACTATTTATATTCCGGCAAAAGAGAATGGTTCAAATTTTGAAGTTCTGGTGCCAGAGGATGACGGCGAGCCGGTTATCTTGAGAGAGATTCAGGATGATGCTACGCCGGAAAGCGTTTTTCCGGCTAACCAGATTGTGGCCGTCGGAGGGCAAAAGCTAGCCTGGCGAGAGGCGGACGGCAGTTTTTCAGATGAAATTCTATTCTATTCGAACGATAAACTTAACGAAGCCAAAAAAAATACCGTCGAACCTCTGAGTAGAGCCCCCAAAAAGCAGTGGTGGAAAGCTCTGGTTGCTCTGGGAATTGTGGGGTGCATCTCTTTCGCCGGGTACACATGGCTGACTGAAACACAGCGGCAAATAACCTCCGTGGCTGATTTTTTGAATAAGTCGTCAGATAGCTATCAGATTGTGTACGGCAATGACAAAATTATTTACGTGCTTGCAGACGATGATAAATCGGCTCAATGGGCGATTCAATCCATGGTCCGTATTCCACAGCCTTATCGCACAAAGGTGCTGACCTTAGGGGCCGAAGAGCAACGGCTCGGCAAGTGGATTGAGAGTAGCTGGCCTCAGGTGAAATTTCATCGAATAAGACTTGCAGATGTTAAACATCCGGTACTCGAAATAAGCGCTGAGCGCACCAGATTAAGCGATGTGGAAAGAGATAGGTTTATTGCCGCATTGATCAAAAATGTTGCTTATGCCAACAGCATCGCCATTTCTGAGATTTCTGATAAAAAAATAAAATTACTCGCTGCTGACGGCCTGAAAAAAATGGCTCTGTCGTTTACCGAAATCAATAACGGAAATAGCGTAACTTTTGTTATTCGTGGAGCCATTGAAGATGGCGAACTGGAAAGATTGAAAGAGTTTATTACTCGCTACTATCAGGCTTGGGGGGGGGAGTACGTGCAATTCGCCCTCGAGCTAAAAAATGACTGGCTGAAAGGCAAGTCGTATAAGTATGGAACACAGGGATATGTGAAATTATCACCTGGCCATTGGTATTTCCCGAGAAGCTTACAAAAGGAGTTATAACATGAGTTCGCCAGTAGATAGCCCAAGGGCAACGGCCTATGTCTGGGACGGTTATTTGTCCCATACATCCAAAACGTTTGACGAGGGGGTGACTGAATTAAATAATGAGTTAACAGATGCTTTAACTGAGTTAACTAAAGATCCATCCAACCCACAGCTGTTGGCTCAATATCAGTCTCGCCTTTCGGAATATACGCTTTACCGAAATGCGCAATCTAACGTTGTGAAGGTTTATAAGGACGTTGCTTCCGCAATTATTACTAACTTCCGCTAATGGATTATTAAGAGAAAGACTATGAGTATAGCTTTGAATTCTATTCAGGCATTCACCGGTCAGGCATCGGATATTACAATGTCTGATCCTACGTCACTGTCGCTGGAGGAGCGTATGATTCAGGCATACGCAAAAACATCTACGACGGTTCAGGCTGAACAGGCTGACGTTATTAATAAGCTTCAGCAGGCAAGAGTCACCTCCGATCCGGCTGAGTTATTCCGGCTACAGCAAAGAACCTCTGATTATAATTTGCACGTTTCAATGATCAGTACCCTGACCCGTAAAGGCGTCAGTGCTGTAGAGACTTTACTGCGTTCCTGATGATGAAAAAATTATATCTTGTTCTGCCGTTAATGATTCTGCTGCTTACGGGTTGTAAGCAGGAACAGCTGCTGAAAGGCCTTGATCAAAGCCAGGCGAACGAGGTTATTGCGCTGTTGCAGCGCAATAACATTTCGGCTGACAAAAAAGATTCTGAAAAAGAAGGGTTTAGCGTTTCTGTCGATCCGAAGGACTTTGCCGCAGCCGTTGATCTCATGTCGACATATGGCTTGCCTCGGGCGCCAAAAATGGAGATCGCGCAGATGTTCCCGGCCGACTCTCTGGTCTCTTCCCCGCGTGCCGAAAAAGCGCGTTTATATTCTGGAATAGAGCAACGTCTTGCTCAGTCATTGCTGTCAATACGTGGCGTTGTCTCCGCTCGGGTGCATGTCAGCTACGATTTTGATGCCGGTGAGGGGGAGCGAAACAAAAAGCCAGTTCATTTGTCATCGCTGCTTAATTATGACGAGCGCATTGTGGATCCGTCGCTTCTGATTGGTGATGTGAAAAGGTTTCTAAAAAACAGCTTTGATAATATTGATTACGATAATATCTCCGTTGTGCTTTCTAAAACTGAAGACGTACAGCGTGTTCCACCCGTTGTAGCACCTGATAAATCATTCTCGGTAACGTCGTTGTTGCTGATCGTAGGTCTGTTATTTGCCAGCGCTCTTCTTTTCATTTTGTTCTTCAAAAAAAATGGCCATTCTCTGAAAGAGACAATGCGGCGGCGCCCGATTTTTCATAAAAATGAACGAAGCGGCGGAGGTGCCATAACAGGTGACGATGTGCCGGATAAATCGGATTTAGAGCCTGAAAAGGGTCATTCAGATGCGGAACCGGGTGCCGATTTCAAAGGCTCTAATGATGCACGCTGACGTAAAATATATTATTTACGATCCTATTTCATGGATCCATCCAAAGCGTTTTTTACTCCCCAAAAAGCTGGCTACAGCAAGATGTCGCAGCATTATCAACGATATTATTTTGCATCAGTATGGGCTTTCAACGGGAGATCTCGATTTATCGAATAGCAAAGAAAACTATCTCGCCCACCACTGGGCGATACTGGCTAAAGCTGCTTTTATGGCAGCCTGCCACAGGTATCGTTCCGCTCTTGCTTATAATGGCTTAATGTTCAAACTTGATCCTCTGACTTTTCAATTCACGCAGTGCGAATTAACAGGCTCAAGGGATGATTTTAGAGGGGATATTACTTGGGGATGTTTGCGCTTCCTTGCGTATCGGGAATTAATGACCTTTAGTTCTGATGTTTCATTATTAATGAAAGAACGCATTCCTCTTTTATTTGAAAAGCAGGCTGAGGTGAATATGTCGGATAGTTTTATTTTGCAGCAGAATGACAATGAAATATTGGTAAGGATGGCCATTCAATATGCCAAAAGAAATAACTAATATAGCACCTCATAAGGCACTCGAAAACGTGCTCATCCCTTCCAAAACGTTGAAGAAAATCAGGGAGGGCGACGGGTTGCTCAGGCAGGCGAAAAGCAGGGCTAAACAGCTTATTAAGCAGGCCGCGCAGGAAAGCGATAATATTCAAAAAGAAGCTTATCGTGTCGGTTATGAACGTGGTTTGTTGATGTCTATCGATTCTGTTTGCCAATTTATTGATAATAATTCGAGTTACGCCCATGAGCTTTATCTTAAGGTTCAGAAGGATATTAAAATTTTATTGTCAGACATCCTTGATGAGGAAGCCGTTATTCTCAACGTGCTGGAGCAATGGGTTGATGAACTTGATAAAGATGATAAAAATTCTCCAGTCTGTATTCTAATGCCCTATGCGAATCGCCGATTCCGAACGGGCTTGTCTCGTGTGGTGGAAAGTAAGCATACCGGTTCGGTGGTTTTTGAATATCACCACGAACCGCGTTTTGTTTTTAAATATAAAGAACGGCTTGCCGAATTTTTCCCAGAGGAATTTATCTATTCTAGCGTCGAGACATTAACCGGAGGAATAGATTTTTATCCAGACCATCAAAAAATATCTGAGCAGGCCATACAGCATCTCCATGAACAACTTTCCCTTCGTTATCCGCAATGTGATCAAACAATGCGTGATACTCAACATCATGAGGAGTAATACCATGAATATAGATAGCTCTGCATTCACCGCCCGTCAATCGAATGAGCTGAATGCGCATGAAAAGATAAAGACGCTTGATGAGATGGCCTCTAAAGAAGCGAGTCCACCTAATTTCGGCTTTACTATTATGTATGAAGAATGGAAGCAAAATATCCTGTTATCAAATGGAATCAAAGATGATGAAAATGCCGACTGGTAAGCTTTTGGCCTTACTATTGTTGCCTGTCCCGGCGCTTATCTCCGGGTGTCAGTCTCCGGGTAAATCTCTTTCAGGAAAGGGAGCGGCAGACCTCCAGCAGGTGCAATGTGAAAGTGATATGAGGTTTATTGCGGCTGACTTGCCCGCTCAACTCTACCAAAGAATGAATAATTGTATTAAATCGCGGGAGTGGGGCGATGCAACCTTTCTCTATGCCCTGGCAGGAAGTAAAACCTGGTATGATGCGATGCGGGTGGACAGTCAATTTGCGCATGCGCGGCACAGCAGGTTACTCAAAGAAAGTATCGATTCACTTAGCAGCCAACAAAAAAAGACATTTTGGGATAATGTGCAGCTAAAAATGAACGATGGCCAAAAAAGAGATGAACTATGTCAAAGGGTAAAGGAGGCCGGAACGCCTGAATACCGGCCTGACTACATGTTTATTGATCCTTTCAATGCCGCCGATTTTAATTTTTCCAATAGGGTCAGCTGGGAGCAGGCGGTCAATCGCTATCTGGAGTGTTAACTTACAGTTTTAAATCAAACTGCCTGATTTCAGGAAAAATGCCATAATGCCTGGCGCCATTACAGCAGTGATGTTGCGCCATCGCGGTATTCCAACCCAATCCATCACCTTCCTCCCTCCGCTATTCTACCAGCAGTATTGCTTGTTAATTATTTCTACAGCAATCACTCTGACAATTATTTTCCCGTTGCCATAATTAGTTATTCTCAACGTCTCTTTATGAGCGTATTATTTAATACTGTAAGATTAACATTTAATTCAAAGGTATTATAAATAAATTGCACTACCTCGCCTCAGCATTTTATGCTGATAAAAGCGGATAGCTAATCGCTTCTTACAATATTATGCTCTAAACTGATTGCCGTAAATGCGCAAAATTCAGCCTGAAATATATTATTAATTCATTAATTTTCTTTACTTTCAAATGCTTAAAATTTGTTTTGGACGTCAATTTGACTAACTTGACGGACATTTTTTTGATGAAAAACTAGGCCTCGCTTAACCGCATCCTTAGTAGTTTTTTGGAAAATGATTATGCCCGGCGTTATTGGCATATTTGCCATGTTTGCCTCCTGGCCGTATATATTAATCGATTGAGCTTTCTCAATGTTTTAAAATGATGTTTGTAACTTATTAAGTGATCTAACCTCATTTGTTTTTGTAAAGGGAATTACATATTATGAATGTCATCTACTACAAATTTGAGAGTTTTTGTTTCAGGCAGGGGCGATTGATCTGCGATCACAAGGGGGAAGTCGAGCTGGCCCCTAAAGAAAGCGCGGTTCTTCATCTGCTGCTGGAGCGAGCCAATAGCATGATCTCCAAAGAGGAGATTATTAGTAAAGTCTGGAAGGGCGGAATTGTTTCTGATGAGTCTCTTACCCGCTGTATTTATGTTCTTCGCAGAGTACTCGGGCAAACGGATAAAAAGCGTTTTATTAAAACCATTTACGGCAAAGGCTATCGACTGCTTTCATCCGTTAAGATGTTCACCGATTCAGAAAGTCAAAAGACCGGGTCGTTAGAACCCAGCGCGACGTTCAGTGGCGCTGAATTAACCGAAAACTGTAGTCTTGCGCTATTCCCATTTGATATGAAAAACAAAATAGCTTCGGCATTTTTGCAAGATCAATTAGTTGAGTGGCTTCAGCGTGTAAAGATAAATAATGATATTCCAATCGAGATCGTTTCATCCTCAATCACTCGGGCATTCCAGGATTATAGTGATTTCTTGCTGGCCATCGAAAAGTCAAAAGCTGATTATTACATTACCGGATCCGAAATTAGCCATAATGGGCAGTCCATTATTCGGGTTGAACTAGTACGTTCGAAGGATCACTCCGTGCTTTATCGCGAAGGCATGCGGCTCCACGATGACAATCACTATAACTATCGTGCTCTGTGCCGTATCATTTCTTCCTTACTCTCTAATATTTCAAAGGATATTGCCGAGTATATACGCGCTGAAATTGCCGACTCGTCGCTCGCTCCGGTGTTCTGTCACAATCAATGCAATTCCACGTCGGAACTTCGGTGCGAGTTTGTATCTTATTGCCATAAACACGGGAAAACTGCTGCGGAAGTTGAATCGGAAAAGCATTTAGGGGTGTTCTCTGCTTTGCCGATCTGCGATCTTCTTCACTAGGCTGCGCTTAGCTCTTTCCCTGCGCAGTTAACGGCACCTGCAAGAATCCTTACTCGAGAACCAGTCAAAATGTGGACACAAAAAAGCCCGCACAACTTGCGTCATGCGGGCTTTCAGGACTTCATATTAGGCTCTGGTGACCATCAACAAAGAATTTTGGTGGAGCTGGGGGGATTTGAACCCCCGTCCGAAATTTCTACATCCTCGGTACTACATGCTTAGTCAGTCTTTACATTCGCCGGGCAACTGCGGACAGACACGCCATTACCAGACTATCCTGATTAGTTTTAATGCTTCAACCCCAGGCAAGGCATCCACACGATCTCTTTTGGGTTTGACCTCTCTTTGATCCCCGTCTTAAGAGCGGAAGCTAGGGAGAGAGGGCTCTTAGCAGGTTATTAAGCTGCTAAAGCGTAGTTTTCGTCGTTTGCGACTATTTTTTTGCGGCTTTTTACGAGGCCAACCGCCCCTCGGCATGCACCTTGGGTTTCGCAAATCCCGTCGAATCCAGAATCAGCCCCAATGTGTTGAAACGGAGTATAACAGATTTATCACCGCGCTGACCAGCCGTACACAGAGAATTCCCGCTGTACGCAAGTTGTACAAAAAGTCTTAAGCGACAGCGGGATAGGCGGTTAATTAACGCTCGCGCAGCGCCTCCCGGGCACGATTGAACGGCTTAATCAGGTACTCAATGATAGTTTTCTGCCCGGTTTTAATATCCACGGTCGCCACCATGCCCGGAGAAATGGAGAAGTGGCGGCCAATTTTGTTCACCAGATAATCCTGGTTGGTGCGGATAAACACCCGGTAGTAAACAATTTCTGGCTTCACTTTGTCCTGAATCGTGTCCGGGGAGATGGTCTCCACCACGCCTTCAAGACCGCCGTAAATGGCGTAATCGTAGGCTGTGATTTTCACCAGCGCGCGCTGGCCTGGGTGAATAAAGGCGATGTCGCGAGGTGAAAGCCGCGCCTCGATCAAAAGGTGGTCGTCCACCGGCACAATTTCCATCATCTCACCGTTCGGTGGAATAACGCCGCCGATGGTGGTGACCTGGATATTTTTCACGATGCCGCGTACCGGTGAGCGCACCGTCATGCGGGTTACCGAGTCTTCGCGGCCCTTAATGATAGAGGCCAGCATATCTACTTCGGCATTGGCTTTAGACAGCGCCTCGCGCGCCTGAACGTAATACTGTGAGCGCAGGTCGGTGATCCTTAAGCCCAGGTCGCTTTTCTGCCGCTGTAGGCGCAGCACTTCTACGTGGCTCGCTGCGCCGCTTTTTACCAGCCGTTGGGTGATATCCAGCTCTTTGTTGACCGATACCAACGCATCCCGCAGTTCGGCCTCTGAGTCGTTTAGCTGCGCCCGCCGGGTTTTAAACAAACGGGTTTCGGAAGCGATGAGATCCGGCCATGCTTTTAGCGAGTCGGGAAACTTAAGTGTCGCATCGTTAACCTCTGCATAGAGCCTGGCGCTTGAGGCCAGAGAGGCACGGTAGCGGGCCGCACTCTCGCCCACGTTGGACTCTGATCTTGTAGGATCAAGACGAGCGACTATCTGTCCGGCCTGCACTTTGTCTCCTTCATGCACCAACAGTTCGGTGACGATCCCGCCGTCCAGTGACTGGAGGATCTGCTCGCGGGAGCTGGGCACGACTTTCCCGGTGCCTGTCGAGACTTCATCCAGGGTGCCGAACCACGCCCAGACGCCAAACAGAATAAACAGCAGCGTGATGAGCAGGATGATGCGGCTTGCTCCGGAGAATTCGCTTTCGCGCTGGATGTCCGGGTCATCCATGGTGACGTCATGCTGACTGGTTTTCATTGTTCCACTCCCGCGGTGGTGTCTGGGCGGCGGCCGGTGACGTAGTCGGAACCGGTCTTGCTGTACCGAGTGCCTGAGCCTTCGGCGCATCCATCACGAGCTGGCCATCTTTTAGCACCAGCACTCGCTCCACCAGTTCAAGCACCGGCACGCGGTGGGTGGCAACAACCAGCGTGCGGTGGCCGAGCCACTGGTTCAGGCGCTGAATAAACTCTCTTTCAGTATGATCGTCCAGCGAGGCGGTAGGCTCGTCGAGCAGCACGATGTTGGGCGATCTCAGCAGCATGCGAGCCAGCAGGACTGACTGCCGTTGCCCTCCGGAAAGTCCGCTGCCGCCTTCCATTATTGGATGATCCAATCCCTTCGGCAGATGCTTCACGAAGTTGCTTGCGCCGCTGACTTCCAGCACTTCGAAGATAGCGTCGTCGCTGGCGTGTGGTGCGCCGAGGGTGAGGTTTTCCCGCAGCGTGCCGTAGAACAATCTGGCATTCTGGCTCAGGAACCCAATATTGCGGCGCAGATCCGCCATGTCGATTTGCGACATAGCGAGATCGTCGAGCCGGGCTTCGCCGCTTGCCAGATCTACGCCTCCGGCTAGCGCCTGGAGCAGAGTAGATTTGCCCGCGCCGTTGCGCCCGAGCACGGCAATGCGCTCGCCGCGCTGGATCTCCAGGCGGGCAATGCGTAGCGGAATGCGCGGATCTTCGCTGTGGTATTTGAATTGGGCACTTTCAAACAGATAGTGACCGTGGAAAATATCCTTGTGGATGAGGTTTTCATCACGCTGGGTTTCCACCGGCAGTTGCATAATGCTGTCCAGCCCCTGCTTGGCGGCTTTGACCTGCTGCCAGCGTGCGAGCACACCGCAGAGGTTTGCCATCGGGGCAATCATCCTTGAGGCCAGCATCGAAGCGGCGACCATAGCACCTGTGGTCATTTCGCCCTCAATAACCAGCGGCGCGCCGAACAAAATCACCACCACAAACACCAGACTTTGGATAGTCATGCCCCAGCTGATTAAGCCCTGGGTCAGTTCGCGGGTTTTCAGGCCAGACTCGGCAGTAATGCGGATATAGCTGTTCCATTGTTGCAGGAAGCGATTTTCCGCTTGCATCAGCTTGATGTCCTCCAGCCCCTGCACGCTTTCCACCAGTACCGCATTACGCAGGGTGGATTCATGGGCTGCCTGGTTGGCGAGCGTTGCCAGCTTTTTCTGTAGCAGCAGACCGGGGAGCACCATCAGGACCGCCGCTACCGGGGCTATCCACGCCAGCTGCGGGGCGATGATCGCCAGCACGACCACAAACAGCAGAAAGAAAGGCAGATCGACAATGGTGGAGATGGTCGAGGAGGTGATCATCTCGCGGATCTGCTCCAGCTCTCGCAGCTGTGAAATAAAGCTGCCGGTGGAGCGGGGAACCGCGCTGTTGCGTAGCCGCAGGGCGTGGCTGAATACGCGATCGGAAATGCGCATATCGGCTCGCTTGCCCAACACGTCCATAATATTGCTGCGAGTGACTTTGAGGATAAAGCCGAACACTACGGCGATCAGCACGCCGGTTGCCAGCACATAAAGCGTCGGGAACGACTGGGCGGGAATGACCCGATCGTAAACCTGCATCGAGAACAAAATGCCCGCCAGTGAAAGTACGTTCACCCAGAAGGCTGCGAGCATCACCGGGCCGTAGGGGCGAACGTCGAGCATAATAAGCTCTTTCATCCAGTCGGGGCTGAAGCGTGAGATGTAGGCGTCAACCCGGCTGTCTTTCAGGGCCGAGAGCGGGCGTAGGGCGGCAACAAAACGGATTTCAGGCAGCAGTTTGCTAAGCGACTGTCGGTTGGTGTGGCGTTCGTCGTCGAAGTAGCAGATATCCACCGTATCTACACCGTCAAACTGTTCGATCACCGCGATCTGGCCGCTGGCTAAGTTCACTACTACCGGCAGCCGCCACTGGGCAATCGCCTTTTCGGTGTTGCCGAGCAGGTGGAAGGATAGACCGGCCTGGCGTGAAAGCTGCGTCAGGGCTGGAACCATTGTCTTATCTTTAAACCACGGGGCGTTGGCCTGAATGGTGCCGGGCGAGCAAACCACCCGGTAATGCCCGGCAACGTGGCTGATGGCATGAGCCCATTGGGTTAGTGCCTGTTCGCTTAAAAACTCCCCGGCGGGAGGGGCTGTCTGGCTCATGGCTGGATCTCCAGTGACTGGATGTTGCGGTGTTCCAGACCAAATGCGTTACGCATTCTGCCGGTGTTGTACAGGCAGTTAAGCTGCAATTGATGGAGCTGGCTCAGCGTTTGTTGCTGGGCGAAGCGCGCCTGGTAGACTTCCTGCTCGGCGTTGAGCACATCCAGCAGCGGACGCGAGCCCAGGTCGAGATACTGCTGCTGATACAACTCGCGGGTACGGGCGCTTAGCTGCTCCTGGCGCTGCAAGACCTGGAGCGCGGTGACCAGGCTAAGTGCCTGGCTGCGGGACTCCATCAGTTTTTGGCGCACGTCGAGGCGAACTCTGTCTACGCCGGATTGCGCCGCCTCAAGCGCGTGGCTTGCGGCGTTGCGTCTTGCGGTCAGGCCGCCGCCCTGGTAAATCGGCATTTCAACGCGGATATACGCCGAGTATTGCGTGCGATCCAGAACTTCGCTGCCGGAGTAGTTCTTGTTCAGATAGTGCTGAACGGAGGGTTCCAGCGAGATGGTTGGCGTCATCTGCGAATTGGCGTAGTCAAGGTTTGCCTGGGCGACATTTGACTGGGCCCAGGCCGCGAGAACGGCAGGCACCAGGCGGTCATCAGGCTTCGCTACATCGCAGCTGTTGTTCAGCTTTTTCGGGAAGTCGGGGCTGATCTTGTTGAGGCTGGTCCAGCCGAGCTGGCTCATCAGCGTTGCTTGAGTGCTGTCGAGGTTGGACTGGTACTGAATCAGCTGCGAACGGGCGGACTCGATACGCGCATCGGTCTGCACCACGTCGGACATCGAGGTTGCTCCTTCATCGTTGCGCTGCTGGGTCAGGCGGCCAATCGCCGAGAGCGCATCCAGCTGCTCTTTGGCTATGTCGACCATCTGCTGCCAGAGTTGCACCTGCACCATCGCCACGGCGGTGTCGTGCCCGACGGTATCGATACTCACCAGCACGTTGGCCTGAGCCTGAGCTTCCCCGGCGGTTTCGGCGCGTACCTGGCTTGCCACTTTGCCAAAGTCATACAGCATCTGGGACAGTGAAAGCACCAGCGATGGGCTGTATCCGCTGTTGCTGTAGGTGTTGGTGTAGCCGTTATTCATTCCGGCGCTGATCTGCGGGTAGTATTTGGATTTCGCGACGTTAATTTGTTCGGACTGGCCGTAAAGTTTGCCTATTGCTTCACGAATGCTGGGGTGCCAGGTGACGGAGCGGTTGACCGCATCGTTAAGCGTTAAAGTTCCGGGCGCAGGGGCATTCAGCGGGAGGGCGGTTGAGCCATCGAGTGAGGGCAGCTCTTGTTGCTGAGCGAGGCCCTGAGTCGTAATAGAAGCAGGTGTATCGTCGGCCCAGGCCTGGAGTGAAAACAGACCACAAGCCAGCCATAACGCAACAGGCTGTATTTTTCCCATGTTTTTTCCCTAATAAATGGCACTGCGTTTCTGTCTTATTCCCCGGGCGTCTGCGCGCCCGGGGCTGTTCCGCTTGTACTATCAGGCAACTATATGGTTGTTCTGGATAAGCTCGTCGAGTGTGGTGTGCACGTTCTCCAAAGTGACAAGAGTGGTGGAGTGGAACGTTCCGGCGTTGCCGTCGCGGTCGATAGAGATGACCGTGTTATTGCCGACGGTAGCGACGTTCAGGTAATTGCCCAGCGTTGATGTCTGTCCGTTCCAGCCAACCAGCAGGTCGTGGACGTTGATCTGGTCGCCCTGGGCGAGCGAGAAGTTCTTCCAGACGTCCGCACCATTGCCGCCCGTACCGTCGTTCGCGCCGCCTGCAAGGACGTGGTAGACCAGCGTATCGGCGTAGGCCGACGAACCGTTGATGATGTCTCCGTAGGCGGTGCTGACGAACTGCGGGTTCATGTTGATGGTCAGCGTAGCGCTGTCTGAATGCCCGTTCTGATCGTTCAGGGTGTAGGTGAAAGTCTCCTTATTGACGATCGATCCCGGCGCTACACCCGCCTTCAGGGTGTAGGTATAGTTCCCGCCGATATCTATGGTCAGCGTGCCGTACTGCCCCTGAATCGTCGCTACCGCGTTGCTGTTGGTTAGCGGGTTCAAGGTGGCCGTGCTGCCGTTCGTGCCGTTGATCGTCAACAGGGTGTGGACGCTGCCAAGCTGGTCTGACGCACCGGCAGAGTCGCTACCGTCGTACAGATTGCCGTGTACGACGGTGCTCTGCGCCGTGAAGCTGTCCAGCAGGTGCGAAGTCCCGGTGACCGTTGGGGTAATGGTGATGTTCCCTACGCTTAGCGGCCCCATGTTGCCAACATAGCTCAACGTCCAGGTACCCGAATGCAGGTCCGTAACCGGAACAATGGCCGTGCCGCCCAACAGCGCGCTGCCGCTAAAGGTACCGGTGTAGGTATGGCCCTGACCGTCGCTCAGCGTCCAGGTTACAGACAACCCACCCAACGCCAAACCGGAAGCCACTTTGAACACCAGGGCGGCTCCGCCCAGCGTGGTGTTGTCCGCAATGGTGAACGTACCGCTGCCGTTGCCGTGGCTGGATGCCAACAGCGCAGTGGTCCAGGTCGCTGAACCGACGTTGGCACTCGCGTAAGCCGCAGTGTTCTGCGTTGACGCAATAGCCATAATCGAGCTGATATCGTTCACTGCATCCACGGTGTGCGGCGTTGCGGTGATGTTCAGCGACGCGGTCCCGGTATCGCCATTTGGCGCGGTAACGGTATAAACGAAGCTGTCTGGCGTATTGATACCGTCTGCACCCACGCCGCTTTTCAGCGTATAGGTGTAGTTGCCGTGCGCATCAATAGTCAGCGTACCGAACTTGCCGTTGATGGTGGTGGTGCCGGTCGCCGAAATTGCCACGCCGTTCACCGCCGTCAGCAGGCTTCCTGCCGGGGCGATATCATCCTGCATCACGTTGCCGGTGGTCGACGCCGCCAGGCTGTCTACCGCGTAGGTGTGATCCTGGAGAATGTTCAGCGTGTAGCTGGTCAGCACCGATACGCCGCTGGCGTTCATCAGCAGGAACAGGTAATCCCCGCCGCCCAGAGTCACGGTCAGCTGGCCTGATGAGCCACCCAACAGCGGAGCCGTCAGCCAGGTTTTCTGCACCTGGAACTGTTCATACTGCTGGGTGGCCACGTTGAACTTGTAGATATACAGGTCAAAGGTGGAAAGCAGCGCAACCCCGCCAACGTTCGCCTGCAGCGTCATGGTACGAGTCGACCCGTCTGCAACATCAAACAGAATCGGGTTGCTCATATTGGCAAGCAGGTTGAGGTTGACCACGTTACCCAGGCCCACGCTCAGCACGGACAGGCCGGTCTGCTGCGATGCGCCGTGGTCAACGGCAGCAACATCGGTGCCGTAAGTCAGAGAAGCGATGTTATCCGTTGCGGTGACCGTGCTGGCCGGCGCGCCGTTACCCAGGGAAACAATCAGCTGTGCAGAGTCGCTGACGCCGTTATGGGTAATGGTGTAGGTGAAGTTCTCCGTGCGGCCCAGTACCGTGGCCGACGTATTGGTTAAGGTGTAGGTATAGCTGCCGTCCTGGTTGATATGCAGGGTGCCGTATTTGCCCTGAATATCCAGCCCGCCTGCGCCAACGGTATGGCTCACGCCGTTAGCATCAGTGATAGCCGTTACCACGGTGCCGGTAGGGGCGTTATCCACCGCACCGCCAGGGCCTGCGTCGGTAATTACGTTACCGTCCGAGGTAGTGGTGCCGCTGACGACGCCAGCGCTGGTTTGCTCGACGGTCACAGCAAGGTTAGTCGTCGCGCCGGTGGCCAGCAGGCTGGTGTTATAACCCAGTACGCGGTATTGCCCTTCGCCCAGCCCGTCGAGGTTCAGGGTCACGCCAGTGGCACCCAGCGTCAGCAGATTAAGGAACTGCGGTAAAGACGAGTCAACAATCGTAGTCCATGAGTTGGTGGCTGCATCATATTTCTGGATAGCAATTTCCAGCGTATTGAGCAGTGAAAGCACTACGCCGGTCGCGGCGGCGTTAATGGTGATATGCCCGGTAGCGCCGTTGCCGATGGTAAAGCCAACCTGCGCGGTATTGCTGCCGAGAACCGAAGCCACGTTGCCAAGCGCACCAATCAGCAGGCTACCGTAGCCACTGTCGTGCGCGGTGGTGATTTCTGCGTTACTGGTCAGCGCCAGATCGACCACGTTGCTGCTTGCTGCCAGAGGCAGGACAGGCGCGGTGATCGACAGCGACGGCGAGACGTTCCCGGCGGCATCGGCGGCAGATATCGACAGAGACTGGCCTTCAATCTGGCGAGTCGGCAGCGTAATGCTGAATGCGCCAGAAGCGTTTGCCGTACCGGTGACGGTTATCCCGCCCGGCAGCGTAATGGTCACGGTGCTGTTCGCTTCCGCTACGCCGGTGATCGTTGAACCATCGGCGCTGATAACCCCGGTTGGGATCAGCGGCGGAATGGTATCGACAATTACCGAGGTTGCCAGAGACGCAGCGCCCGTACCGTTGGCGTTGGTTGCCGTAGCGGTAAAGGCATGGACGCCATCACCCAGCGCACCGGTTGGGGTAAACGTCCAGACGCCGCTCGCATTCGCGGTTACCGTGCCCAGCAACGCACCGTTGTCGTAAATCTTAACGGTGGCGTTGGCTTCGGCGGTGCCGTTAATCGTCGGACGGGTATCGTTGGTGCTCTGGCCGTTACCCACGATGCCGGTTTTCGGCAGAACATCGTCAACGATGCTGGTGATAACCGGCAGCCCCGGTACGCCGGTGAACGGCGCGGTGAAGCCTGCGGAAACCCCTGTATTACCCGCAGCATCCTGAGCAAAGGCAAGCAGAGACTGGCCGCTGGTCTGCGCAGGAGAAAGGGAGATGCTGAAGTTACCGCTACCGTCCGCTTTCGCCGTACCCAGTACCGTTCCCGTTGCTGAGGTAATGGTTACGGTGCTGTTGGCTTCGGCAAGGCCGGTTACTACTGTGCCCGTAGCATTCACCGTCAGGCCGGTTGGGGCCAGCGGCGGCACGGTATCGACGACAATACCGGCAGGCACCGACGTTACGCTGACGTTACCTGCTGCATCCGTAGCCGTCACGGTGAATGAATGGTTGCCCTGGAGCAGCGGCAGCGTTGGCGTAAATGTCCAGACGCCGCTGCCGTTTGCCGTCGTGGTGCCAAGAAGTACGCCGTTATCAAAGATATTGATTGTGGCGTTGGCTTCCGCGGTGCCGTTCAGGGTAGGGCGAGTGTCATCCGTCGGCTGATTGTTGCCAACCGGGCCGGTGATAGGGCCAATGTCATCCACCACGGAGGTGATCGCTGGCTGGTTAGGCGCAACGGTATCCACGACCACGGTGAAGCCAGCTGTCGGACTACTGACCACGCCTGCGCCGTTAGTGGCGGTGATGGTAAAGGTGTGCGAGCCGTTTGCCAGCGCGCTCGGCGGCGTGAACACCCAGACGCCGAGTACGTTAGCGGTCACGGTGCCAATCAGGTTGCCGCCATCGTAAATCTTGATGGTGCTGTTGGCATCCGCCGTCCCGTTCAGGGTCGGACGCGCATCGTTAGTCGCCTGGCCATTAGTTAACGGACCTACCACACCACCGACGACATCATCCACTACCGAGGTCAGCACCGGCGTATTCGATACGCCGCTGACGATGTTCAGGGTGAAGTCGGCAGACGCGACGCTGGTGTTACCGGCGGCATCGGATGCCGTGACGGTGAACACATGCTGTCCAGGGGCTAACGCGGTGCCCGGCGTGAAGCTCCATACGCCCAGCGCGTTGGCGGTGACGGTGCCAATCAGGTTGCCGCCATCGTAAATCTTAATGGTGGCGTTAGCCTCCGCAGTACCGCTGAGCACAGGCTGGGTATCGTCGGTAGCTGAACCACTCACCAGCGGCCCCTGAACCGGGCCAACATCGTCAAAGGCCTGAATGACAATCGGCTGGGTAGGGGCGATGGTATCTACCACCACGTTAAACGGCGCAGATGGCAGGCTGACGTTACCGGCAGCATCCGTTGCGGTGACGGTCAGCGCATGGCCGCCGTTGGTTAACCCGGTCGACGGCCTGAAGCTCCATGCTCCGGTGCCGTCGGCCTGTACGGTGCCAATCAGGTTCCCGTTATCGTAAATCTTAACGCTGGCGTTAGCTTCGGCAGTGCCGGTCAGCGTTGGGCGAGTATCGTCGGTTACCTGGCCGCTGGTCAGGTTCCCGGTGATTGGCCCCACCGCATCCGCAACGGTGCCGATAGTCGGCGCATTCGGTGCAATGGTGTCCACGGTTAACGCGAAGCCGTTAGACGGATTACTGACGTTGCCAGCTGCGTCGGTAGCGGTGACGGTTAACGTATGTGGGCCGTTGCCGAGTGCGGCCACCGGCGTCAGGCTCCATGCGCCAGATCCGTTGGCAACGGTGGTGCCTATCAGGTTGCCATCGCTGTAGACCTTGATGATGGCATTAGCTTCCGCCGTCCCGCTAAGGGAAGGGCGTGTTTCGTTGGTGGCCTGGCCGTTGGTGATTGCCCCAAGTACCGGCGCGGTGTTATCCAGAACGGTGACGATAACCGGAGGATTTGGCGCGACGGAGTCAATATTCACGCCAAACGAGGCCGTGTTACTGACGTTGCCTGCGGCATCGGTTGCCGTCACGTTCAGGGTATGCGTACCGCTGTCCCAGCGGGCCGGTCGGGGTAAATGTCCAGTTACCCAGGCCATCGGCCTGAGCCGTGCCGAGCACGTTATTGCCGTCTTTAACGGTGATGATGGCGTTGGCTTCTGCCGTCCCGCTCAGGGTTGGCTGCGTGTCCTTCGTCAACTGGCCGTTAATCAGCGGCAGGTTGGTACCTGGCTGAGTCTGGTCGTCTATTACCGAGAGAATAATCGGCACAATCGGCGGAACGGTATCCACCACCACGTTGAACCCGGCGGTCGGGCCGCTGGCGTTACCTGCCGCATCCGTAGCGGTCACGGTGATGTTATGGCTGCCGTCCAGCAGCGGAACCGTTGGGCTAAAGGTCCAGCTACCGCCCACCGGCACCGTAACGGTACCGATAACGACATTGCCGTCTTTGAAGGTCAGCGTGGTTCCCGCCTCGGCGGTGCCGCTAAAGGTCGGCGTATTGTCGTTGGTCGGCTGGCCAGAAGTGATTGGCTGCGAGGTAATGTCGTTGGTAACCGTCAGCACAACAGGCGTTCCCGGTGCGACGGTATCAACATTTACCACAAAGCCGGTGGAAGGTGGGCTGACGTTACCGGCGGCGTCCGTTGCCGTGACGGTAAGCGTGTGTGCGCCTTCGCCAAGATTGGTTGTCGGCGTATAAGTCCAGATGCCCAGGGCGTTAGCGGTGACGGTATCGATGACGGTGCCGTTATCGATAATGCTCACCGTAGCCCCGGCCTCAGCGGTACCGCTGAGAGTTGGTTTGGCGTCATTAGTGGCCTGACCGCTGGTCAACGGCCCGAGGGCACCGCCCACTACATCGTCCACCACGGAAAGGATAACCGGCTGGTTTGGCAAGATGGTGTCTACGATGATGCTGTAGGCAGGTGACAGGCCGCTTTCTACGCCAAGCACATTCTGGCTGACCGCGAAGGTATGTAGCCCCTCGCCCAGAGGATCGGTGACGGTCCACGTCCATTTTCCATCGCCGTCGGCCGACACTGTAGTAATCAGCACTCCGTCGACATAGATATGAACCGCAGCTCCGGCAGTGGCACCTGAGCCGTTCAACGTCGGCAGCGTATCGTTGGTCGAGCCACCTTTACCGACATTCCCGGTGACCGGGCTGACATCATCCATCACGGTGTCAATGGTCGGAGGATGAGGGATAACTGAGGTCGTTGCGTTAAAGTTCACGCCACCACTTTGGTTACCCGCTGGATCCTGTGCCACAGCAGTAAGCTGTGCGCCAGTCGTCTGGGCTGGTGAAAGCGTTACGACCCAGGCACCGGTTATTGGCGCCGCGACTCCCGTTCCCAGGACGTTGCCGCTGGAATCTTTGATAATCACCGTCGCCCCGGCTTCTGCGGTACCGGAGACCAGGGTACCGGTCGGATCAATGACCAGAACCGTAGGATTTCCTGGCGCAGTGATATCCACGTCAATCACAATTGGCGCAGATGGCCCAACGCTATGGCCGACATCATCGGTCGCTTTAATGGTAATGCTGTGCGAGCCTTCCGACAGCGTGGAAGTGGTTATGCTCCATTTGCCGTCCGGGCCTACGATACCGGTACCCAGAATGGTTGTGCCATTAGTGTCGTACAGCGTAATCGTGCTGCCGATTTTACCGGTGCCGGTAAAGGTTGGCGTTGTGTCATCGGTGACGCTGCCGTTGACCAGCGGCGTCTGAATTGGACCGACGTTATCCTGGATTTCAACGACGACCGGCGCGGTAAGCGGTACGGTATCGACGGTCAGTACATAATCGGTTGACGGCCCGCTGACGTTGCCAGCCTTGTCGGTCTGGACAGCGGTTATAGTATTTTCGCCATTAGCCAGCGCGGTATCCGGCGTGATGGTCCAGTTACCCGTGCCGTCTACTACCGCAGAGCCTATCGCCGTGGTGCCGTTGTACAGCGTGACGGTTGCACCAATTTCCCCTGTACCGTGGAACACTGGTTTCGGGTCGTCGGTAATCCCGTTGGTGATAGCGCCGGTAACCGGGCCAACGTTGTCATCCACGGTGCCAATAGCCGGTGCCGCTGGCGGCGTGGTGTCTACGATTATCGCGATCGGCGCAGACGGCAGGCTGATGTTGCCCGCCGGGTCGGTCACCTGCACGGTGATGTTGTAGGTTGTTTCGCCAAACGGCGTTGTCGGCGTAACGCTCCATGTGCCGTCTGAACGCACGATAGTGGTGCCGACCAGCTCGTTCCCGTTGTTGAAGACGTTGATGGTGGAGCCCGCGACGCCGGTGCCGCTAAAGGTTGGCGTCGTGTCGTTGGTGCTGCCGCCAGGGGCGACGGTTCCCACTACAGGCGGCACGTTGTCCGTTACCGTAGGCGCAACAGGCTGAGTCGGAGGTGTCGCGTAAACCGACAGCGTAAATTCGGCCGAAGGTGCTCCGACGTTGCCTGCCGCGTCCGTTGCCGTAGTTGTGAAGATATGAGTCCCGCTACCCAGCGGAGAATTTGGGGTAATACTCCAGTTGCCGTCGGCGTCAACGACCGCGCTGCCGATTGGCGTTGTTCCGCCGTCAGCGTACAGCTTGATGGTGGCGCCCACTTCGCCCTTACCGGAGAGCACCGGCTCGGTACTTTGGGTACTGCCGCCGTTAACCAGGGTGATTGGCGTGCCTGCGACGTTGCCCAGCGCGCCGTCTATGGAAGGCGCTCCCGGAGGCGCGGTGTCGATAATCACAATCTGCGTTGTGGCAGAGCTGGTGTTTCCGGCCGCATCCGTCACATAGACATTAAGCGTATGCGAGCCTTCGCTCAGCGGCTGAGTTGGCTGGAATGTCCACGCTCCGCTGCCGTCCGCCGTGACGGTACCGATAAGCGTTGTGCCATCGTATATTTTGACGACCGCATCAGCGGCTGCTGTCCCGTTAATAACGGGTTGAGGATCGTTGGTTGCGCCGCCCGGCAGCACTGGGCCAAGATCCGGGTTAACGTTATCCACTATCTCGCCGATCGTCGGCGCGTTTGGCAAGGCGGTGATCAGTTCAACGTTCCACGGCGGGGAATGCGCGGTGACGTTTCCTGCGGCATCTGAAGCCGTGACGGTAAAGGCGTGAGGCCCATCCAGCAACGGCGTGGTTGGCGTAAATGTCCAGGTGCCGCTGCCGTTCACGGTGGTGGTTCCCAGCGGGTTCAGCCCATCGTAAATCGTAATCGTAGAGCCTGGTTCACCGCTGCCGCTAAGCGTTGGAGTAGGATCGTTGGTCGCTCCCCCATTGCTAACCGGGCCGGTAACCGTGCCGACGTCATCGTTCACCAGGGTGATGGTCGGTGCTGTTGGCGCAATCGAATCAACGTTGATGTTAAACGCGGCACTTGGCTGGCTTACATTGTTTGCGGCGTCGGTAGCCGTGACGGTCAGGTTATGAGAACCCTGGCCGAGAGCGGTTGTTGGCGTAAACGTCCATGCCCCCGTCCCGTCGGCATTGACGGTGCCAATCAGATTACCGTTGTCGTAGATCTTCACGGTTGAGTTAGCTTCGGCCGTGCCGGAGAGTGTCGGTTTATCGTCGTTGGTCAGGTCGCCGCTGTTGAGGTTACCGGTATGGTCCGGCACGTTGTCGACTACTGAACCGATGACCGGAATGTTCGGCGGGGTGATATCCGGCGCGGTGACTGGCGCGTTCGGTCCAGCATTCCCGGCGACATCCGTCGCGTTCACTTGCAGATGCTGACCATTGGCCTGAGGCGTGGTCAGCGTGATGGTAAAGCTTCCGTCCGGACCTGCTACGCCCTGGCCCAGTGGGTTGCCCAGCGTATCGGTCACTTTTACCGTGCTGCCTGCCTCCGCTTTACCGGTCAGTACCGTGCCGTCTTCGTTAAACGTTAGATTAGTCGGCAGAGCAGGAGGGGTGTGATCCTGAGCAATAACGGTAGCCGGAGCACTGGTATTGGTGGCGATATCCGTGGCGGTAACCAGCAGTGTCTGGCCGTTAAGCTGCGGAGGCACCAGCAAGATATCGAAATGCCCGGTGATGTCAGTGGTGCCCACGCCGATGATGTTTCCGTTGCCGTCTTTGACGGTGATGGCGCTGTTAGCTTCGGCAGTACCGGTTAACTGCAGGCCATCCGCGCTGACGGCAAGCCCGGTTGGTGCATTCGGCGGCGTGTGATCCGGTGCGGGAGTTGTGGCGCCCAGTCCGGTATTGCCCGCCACGTCGGTGGCCTTCGCGGTCAGAACTTCACCGTTCAGTTGAGCCGGGGAAAGCGTCACGCTGAAGTGACCCGTACCGTCTGCCGTCGCGGTGCCAAGTACGGTGCCGCTGGCGTTGGTGATGGTCACTTTACTGTTGGCT
This sequence comes from Cedecea davisae DSM 4568, assembly GCF_000412335.2. Lineage (GTDB taxonomy): Bacteria > Pseudomonadota > Gammaproteobacteria > Enterobacterales > Enterobacteriaceae > Cedecea > Cedecea davisae. Next base: position 3,634,213 of record NZ_KE161030.1, on the reverse strand, counting down.
TCTGCTGTCCCGGTGAGCGTTGTGCCGTCGTTGGAGACGCTAAGCCCGGTTGGCGGCAGAGGAGCCGCGGTATCAACCACTACGCCAAACGGTGCGGATATTCCGCTGTTGCCTAAGCCGTTGTTGGCGCTCACGGTGAAGGAATGTGGGCCATCAAGCAGCGGCAACGTTGGGGTAAAACTCCAACTGCCGTCAGGATCAACCACAGTAAAACCAATCGGCAGGCCGTTATCAAAGACAGCAATGGTGGAACCCACTTCAGCTGTGCCGCTGAGAGTCGGGCGGTTGTCATCCGTCGCCTGGCCGTTGGTCAACGTCCCTTTAATTGGGCCGACATCATCGGTCACCGAAATAAGAACAGGGACGGTTGGGAAGCCGGAGTTTGAGGCCTCGAATGGCGTATTTGGCCCCTGGTTTCCAGCGGCATCGCTAATTTTCGCGATAAGGTCTTCACCGTGGGTTTGCGCAGGTGTCAGGGTGACGGAGAAGTTGCCGCTGCCATCAACTTGAGCGGTGCCCAATACGACGCCAGAGAGGGTGGTAATGGTAACTGTTGCGCCAATTTCCCCTGTACCGGTCACGGTCGTCCCGTCCGGATCGCGCGGATTAAGCGTAACGGCATTCGGTGGTGTGAAATCAATGGTAAAGGTTGGGCCGACGGTGACGCTACTGAGGTTACCTGCCGAATCAGTCTGTTGTAGGGTTATTGCATGTGAGCCTTCACCCATCGCGTTGGTTGGGGTAAATGTCCATTTACCGTCATTGCCGACGGTGACCATGCCAATCGGAAGGCCATTATCAAAGAGGGTGAGCGAGCTGCCGGGTTCACCGGTGCCGCTGAAGACGGGTTTTTTCTCATCGGTAACGCCGTTGTTGCCGATAGGGCCAGTGATGGAGCCAGTATTATCTTCAACCAGGCTGAGTACCGGTGCATCGACAACGGTATCAACCGTAACGCTGTAGCCCGCAGAGCTGCCGCTGTCGCCGCGGATGTTAGAGGCGGTGGCCGTAAAGTTGTGCGGGCCGTCGAGCAGATTAACGCCTGGTGTAAAGCTCCATGTGCCACCGGCTCCCACTACCGTAGTGCCAATCTCAAGCCCGTTATCAAATATATGAATAGTTTCGCCAATAACGCCCGTCCCCTGAATAGTCGGGGTCTGGTCATTGGTTGACTGGTTGTTCGGAACCGTGCCCACGTTAGGTAACGCGTTATCGATTATCGCCGTGATAACCGGAATAGTCGGCAGCGGGTAGAACGGCGCGGTTACCGCACCAGGATTCCCTGTATTGCCCGCCGGGTCGCTGGCAACGGCGCTAAGGTTGGAGCCGTCCAGCTGCGGCGTGGTCAGGGTAACGGTGAATGCACCGGTAGTTGGGTCGGCGGTAGCTGTACCAATAACGTTGCCATTAGCGTCTTTGATGGTGACGGTGCTGCCCGCTTCCGCTGTACCGGTTAAGGTTGTACCGTCAGGAGAAACCAGCAAACCATTTGGGGCATCAGGCCCCGTGGTATCGACGGTAACGGTATAGCTACCGGAAACGCTGCTATCGCCCCTGACGTTGGAGGCTGAAGCGGTAAAGGTGTATGTACCTTCACCCAGCGGGGTGGCTGGGGTAAAGCTCCACGTTCCGTTGACATCCACCTTCACGGTACCAATTTCCCCTCCGTTAGAGAGAATATGGATGGTGTCGCCGGGCTGGCCTGTCCCCTGCAGCGTTGGGGTGCTGTCATTGGTGGTGTGGTTATTCCCGATGTTCCCGGTGTTTGGGGCTACATCGTCAATGATTGCGGTAATGACTGGCTCTACTGGCGGCAGAACGTTGGGGGCGGTGACGGTTTCTGGAGGACTGATGTTGCCCGCCGGATCGGTGACCACAGCGGTCAAGGTTTCGCCATCTACCTGGGCCGGGTTCAGCGTGATGGTGACGTTACCGTTGTTATCGGCTGTACCGCTACCGATGGTCACACCACCCGGATCTTTAATGGTTACCGTGGTGCCTGCTTCTGCGTGGGCAGTGACGGTTTCCCCATCAGGGCTCACAACCAGGCCTGTTGCGGCGGCTGGTGGAACGGTATCAATGGTGACGGTGTACGCCGGGGAAGTGGCGCTTTCGCCTCTTTCATTGGTCGCGATGACGGTGAAGGCATGAGAGCCGTCCGGCAGAGCGCTGCCAGGCGTAAAGCTCCATGTACCGTTAGAGCCGACAACGACGGTGCCAATTTGCACGCCATTATCATAGATATGCACGGTTGTCCCGGCCTGACCTTTACCCTGCAAGGTTGGGGTATTGTCATTGGTGGCCTGGTTATTATTTACGTTCCCGCCGTTCGTGGTATTGCCATTGTCATTGGTAACGCCGGTAATGCTTGGCTCACCCGGCAGCGGAATATTAGGGGCGGTAACCGTAGTGCCTGGCCCGGTATTGCCGGACGGATCGGTCGCGGTCGCGATCAGCGTTTCACCGCCGAGCTGCGGAGTGTTCAGGGGGATAGTGAAGCTGCCGTCGCTGCCGGCGGTGCCTGAGCCAATCACATTCCCGTTTGCGTCTTTGATGGTTACCGTACTGCCTGCTTCGGCGTTGCCGCTAATGGTTTTTCCGTCAGCCGATACGGTAAGGCCCGTTGGCGCTGCAGGTGGAGTAACATCTGGTCTGCCGGGATTGCCCGGGTTACTACCGTTGTCTGAGCTACCCCCACCGCCCCCGCTGGACGCTGCGGCAATCGCGCCTCCCGCGGCAACTGCCAGCCCACCTAACACCCACGGCCACGCGGCTCCGCCCTCGGAATGTGCGCCGGTAGCGGCCATCACCTCATCAATATTGGCAATTTGCTCGTAGTGGAGAGCGGTTTCTGGATCCTGCACCCACCACAGCACGCCGTCTTTGCCCTCCAGCACCAGCTGGTTTCCGCCCTGATCGGCGAAGGCATAGTAATTTTTAACGGTAATGGTTTCGCCGGAATTGAGCTTGATGACCAGGTCCTGTCCGGAGCGCGTGAAATTGGCAATCTCATCGCGCTCGATTTTTAGCTCGACAATTGATGGACCTTTTAAAGTGATTTCAGAGGCTTCGACGTTGTTTTTTACGCCGGTTAATTTAGAAATAATTGTCATTGCACGCATTTTTATCACTCCATTCGCGATGAACGTGGTGGTAGTCTGATGCCCGGTATAATTAATTACCGAAAGCAAAAATTTAAGTAAGCGGGTTCCTTCGCGCTGAAAGCAGGCGAAAGGGAGCCTTTCATCAAAAATTGATGGCAGTGATTATTAATAAGTAACGGTGTTTCCGTTGCGGAATCGAAAATTAGTTAATTCTCAGGCTCGTATACTCGTCGTTTATTGATAAGGGGCTATTGATGATATAGACAGGAAAAAATGAATGCGCAACTTAAGCCATATTTAACCCAATGTAAGTAGTTCTTAAGTACCAGTGAAATTTTATGACTCACCCGGACAATACAGGTAAACCCTTTGTCTTCCTGGAAGTTGACGGTTTGTTAATGCATTTGATTTTAATGTGTTTTTATTGATGCTGTCGAAGCGGTTGGCTGTTTTTTGCAGAGGTGAATAGTGGCTAAAACCCTGTGTGGAGAAGGGTTTATGAGGCGTTAAGGCTGGCAGGATCTCTGTGCGTAGTGAAAAATTAACAGAATGTATTTTTGATTTTGTGAGAGCGGCAGGAATAATCGGCTGGAATAATAAAGAAATATTATATATCAGATGAGGGCGGTTTTTATCTTTTCGCGTAATGAATGTGGAGAAATTAACATATATCCTTTAGTGCTGCTTAATTAAGGCTGAAGTGACTTTTGGCGGAACACCATATTAGCTGATAAATAAAAAAGCGTGGATGTTTTTTTATGATGGCTCTCCCGAAGAAGAGCCACAGGCGGATAAATTATTGTTTGGCGCTTAACGGCCCGCGTGTTTCATAATTCGTGCCTTATCCAGCGCCCACTCGCGATCCTTCACGTCGGTACGCTTGTCGTGCTGCTTCTTACCTTTGGCAAGGCCAATTTTTACCTTGCACCAGGCGTTCTTCCAGTACAGCGATAAAGCCACAATGGTGTAACCGTCGCGGCTAACGCTGCCGTAGAGGTTATCCAGCTCGCGCTGGTTCAGCAGCAGTTTACGGGTACGGGTTGGGTCGCAAACGACGTGGCTGGAGGCCACGGCCAGCGGGGTAAAGTTGGCGCCGAACAAGTAGGCTTCACCATCTTTAAAAATGACATAGCTATCGCCAATGTTTGCTTTCCCGGCGCGCAGTGATTTTACTTCCCAGCCCTGTAGCGCAAGACCCGCTTCAATCTCATCTTCGATAAAGTATTCATGGCGGGCGCGCTTGTTTAGCGCAATGGTGGCTGAGCCTGGTTTGTGTGCTTTTTTCTTAGTCATAGTGCTGCTCAGTATACTTATTCCAGGAGTTCAAAGACACCCCGCATCCTACGCGAGGGAGAAGCGCTTATCTTAGCATGAGCGGTAGAGAGTTTTTCTTTGCGCGGTGATAAATGTTATTATTTGTCCGTTTTATGACTCCCAGGAATTGCTATGCCGCAGATCAGCCGTACTGCCCTGGTGCCTTACAGCGCCGAGCAGATGTATCAGTTAGTGAATGACGTAAAGTCCTATCCGGAATTTTTACCGGGCTGCACCGGCAGCCGGGTGATTGATGCTTCGGCCAATCAGATGACGGCGGCGGTAGATGTTTCAAAAGCCGGGATCAGCAAAACCTTCACCACCCGTAATATTCTCACCGATAACCAGAGCATTTTGATGCAACTGGTGGACGGCCCGTTTAAATCTCTGATGGGCGGCTGGAAGTTTACTCCGCTTAGCGAAGATGCCTGCCGCATTGAGTTCCAGCTCGATTTTGAGTTTACCAATAAGCTGATTGAGCTGGCCTTCGGCCGCATCTTTAAAGAGCTGGCCGGGAGCATGGTTCAGGCATTTACGACCCGCGCCAAAGAGGTCTATCGTGTCGCGTGAGATTCAGGTCGAGGTGATTTACGCTTTGCCCCAGAAGCAATACTTGCGCAAGGTAAAGCTCGAGGAAGGCAGCACCGTTGAACAGGCGATCGTCGCTTCCGGTCTGCTGGAGCTGCGGGATGATATCGACCTGCGGCAGAATAAAGTGGGCATCTACAGCCGTCCCGTAAAGCTCGGTGACGCCGTGCAGGACGGTGACAGAGTGGAAATTTATCGCCCTTTAATTGCTGACCCTAAAGAGCTGAGGCGGCAGCGTGCCGAGCGTTCGGCGCAGAAATAACACAAAAAAAGAAAGGTGCTGAAAAGCACCTTTCTTTTTGTCCATCCCGACAGCCTTATTCCCCTTTGGTCAGGGCAGGCTTGTTGTCGATATTGGTCAGTACGCCGCTGCTGTTAAACGTCAGGGTCAGCGTTTGTTGAGTCACGTTTTCGTGGCCCGGCTGCTGGCGGAAGACGTAGAACCAGGTGTTGGTGCCAAACGGATCGCTCATCATCGGGGTGCCGAGAGTGTAGGCAACCTGCTGTTGTGTCATACCGACGCGGAGTTTGGAGATGTCATTCGGTGCCAGGTAGTTACCCTGGTTGATGTCAGGGCGGTAAACCACTCGCTCCAGAGTGGAACAGCCTGCGGTCAACATCAGAAGAACCGCTGCGGCAGCAGTCAGCATTTTACAACGCATAGTGATTTGATTCCTTTTCGGGCCCGAGTAGTGCGTGGCTTATTCGTATAATGCCGATGATAATAGACCTTTAAGCAGTTTAAAACCTTAAGGCGCTCAACTCAGACCGTGGGAGCGTAAAAAAGTTGGCTGAAAATATAACAGAATGGCCAATTAGCCGATGAGTGACTGTTTTTTATGCGATGCACGGCGTGAAAAAAATCCGTGCACCGCGAAGGCATTAGGCCGCCAGCAGCTCTTTGGCGTTTGCCAGCGTATTGCGGGTGACTTCACTGCCGCCCAGCAGGCGCGCCAGTTCTTGCAGGCGGGCGCGTTTGTCCAGCGGCTGCATATGGGTTTCCGTCATTTCACCGTCGGTCTCTTTGCTGACGAAGAAGTGATGATGGCCGCAGCCTGCAACCTGAGGCAAGTGGGTTACGCACATCACCTGAGTAGACTCACCCAGTTGACGCAGTAGTTTGCCCACCACCGCAGCGGTTGGGCCGCTGATACCGACGTCTACTTCATCAAAAATCAGGGCCGGCGTTTCCATTTTACGTGCCGTAATGACCTGAATGGCCAGCGCAATACGCGACAGCTCGCCTCCAGAGGCCACTTTTGCCAGCGGCTGCAGCGGCTGGCCAGGGTTAGTGCTGACGCGAAAATCAATGCGGTCTGCGCCTTCAGCGGTCAGGTGGTTTTCGTTAAATTCGACTTCGATGGCAAGTTTGCCGTGCGGCATAGACAGAGAGTGCATACTTTCGGTAATCAGCTGACACAGCTCTGCGGCATGTTTTACCCGGCTCTGGTGCAGCGCCGTGGCGACGGTCAGTGCCTGCTGATGATGCCGGGCGACGGCCTGCAACATTTCCTCCAGCGAGCCGGTTTGCTCATCCAGCAGCTGCTGTTCGTCCAGCAGTTTCTGGTGAAACGTCGGCAGCTCTTCCGGGGAAATGTGGTGCTTGCGCGCCAGGGAGATTTGCCGGGAAATGCGCTGCTCAAGCTCATGCAGGCGGTTGGGGTCAAGATCCAGCCGGTCGCAGTAGTGGCGCAGTTCATCGCTGGCCTCGGAAAGTTGAATCGCCGCTTCTTCCAGCATCCCCAGCACGCCGGATAGCTTATCGTCCATTCCCACCAGCTCCCCCATTAAATGGCGCACGGTATGCAGCTGGCTTTGCAGATTGCACTCTTCGCCATCGGCAAGGACGTCCAGCGCCTGCTGGCTGGTGGAAAGCAGCTGGCCGCTGTTGGCTAGCCGCTTGTACTCTTCGTCGATTAATTCAAACTCACCGGCTACCGGCGCAAATTCGTTAAGCTCTTTCAACTGATATTGCAGCAGCTCGGCTTTTGCCGAGCGCTCCTGGGCAAGCTGCTGATGCTGAGCCAGAGACCGGCAGCTCTGGTGCCATTCACGGTAGCGCTCCGCCATCTGCTGAGCCAGCGAGTGCTCACCCGCATAGCCATCAAGCAGGGTTTTTTGGTGTTCGGGCTTGAGCAACAGCTGGTGGGCGTGCTGGCCGTGGATCTGGATAAGTAACTGGCCGAGATCGCGCAGCTGAGAAAGCGGAACCGCCGTGCCGTTGATAAAGCCGCGGGAGCGGCCATCGCTGCTGATGACGCGGCGCAGCAGGCACTCTCGGCCGTCTTCAAGCTGGTTTTCTTCCAGCCAGCGCAGGGCGGCCGGCGTGTCTTTCAGGGAAAAGCGGGCGCAGAGATCCGCGCGATTTGCTCCCTGACGCACCATATCGGCTTCCGCGCGGCCGCCGAGGCACAGCCCCAGGGCATCTATAGCAATAGATTTACCGGCACCGGTTTCCCCGGTGATGGCCGTCATACCGTGATGAAAGTCGATTTCGAGTTCACGAACGATAGCGAAGTTACTGATGGTGAGTTGGGCAAGCATAGCCACCTTCCTGTATGTACCCGGCATACTCCAGGTTGCAGAGGTATTAGCTGCAACCTGAATTATTTAGAGTCCGATTTAGTTACTGTGTTTTCATACAGTATAAACTGGTTTTATATACAGTAAAGTGGCCTGGGGCCTTTTTAGAATAATTTTTTTGACCAGCCGAGTTTTGAGCTTAATGTATTGAAATAGCTGTAATCTTTCGGGTGTATCAGGTTGAGGTGGTAGTCGCACCGGCGGATAAGCACGTCTTCCCCTTCCTGAATAGGCAGCGCAATCTGGCTGTCGCAGCTGATTTCAAGGTCGCTACGCATATGGGAAAAGCGCAGGCGGATGGTGCTGCTGCTGTTGATCACCAGCGGGCGTGCCGAAAGGGTGTGCGGGAACATTGGCACCAGGGTTATCGCATCCAGGGAAGGCGTCAGAATCGGGCCTCCGGCAGAAAGCGAGTAGGCGGTTGAGCCGGTAGGCGTGGAGATAATCAGCCCGTCCGATCGCTGGGAGAAGGCAAAGATTTCGTCGATATACACTTCAAACTCAATCATATGCGCGACTTTACCGGGGTGCAGCACCACTTCGTTAATGGCGGTGCTGAGGCGCGTCGGCGTATCGTGCTGGCATACCTGAGCCTCCAGCAGAAAACGGCGCTCCGTAATGTAATGGCCTTCAAGCACGTCGGCCAGCTGCTGCTGAGCATTGTCCGGGTCGAGATCGGTGAGGAAACCTAAGTTGCCACGGTTAATGCCGATAACTTTTATGTCGTAGCGCGCCAGAACGCGAGCCGCGCCCAGCATATTGCCATCCCCGCCCACAACCACGGCTAAATCCGCCTGCTGGCCAATCTCCGCCAGCGTGCCGGTTTTCACCTGCTTGAGGTTAAGTTCCTGCGCAATTTGCTGTTCCACCATCACTTCATAGCCTTTGGCGCACAGCCAGCGATACAGCATTTCATGCGTGGTCAGGGCGGTGGGGTGACGCGGGTGCCCGACAATACCGATGCAGTTGAAATGTTTGTTCATTATCCTGGTGGTCCTTATTCGCAGACGTTCCTGTGACAATATGACAGGTTCCCTTGAAACCCTGAAACTGATCCCCATAATAAGCGAACCAGCGAGATGAATGCTAAAAACGCGGAGAATTTCATGAGTAGTAAAGAACAGAAAACACCTGGCGAGCAAGCCCCGGAAGATATTGCAATGGACCAGCACGATGAAGTCGAGGCCGTAGAAGGTGCCGATGTCGTGGATCCGCGCGACGAACAGATTGCTAATTTGCAGGCTCAACTGGCCGAATTAAAACAGCGCGAACGTGAAGCTGAGCCGCGCCATCAGGCGGAACTGGCAAACCTGCGTCGCCGTACCGAGCAGGATGTTGAGAAGGCACACAAGTTCGCACTGGAGAAATTCGTGAACGAACTGCTGCCGGTTATCGACAGCCTGGACCGCGCTCTGGAAGTTGCCGATAAAGCTAATCCGGATTTAGCGCCGATGATTGAAGGCATCGAACTGACCCAGAAATCTATGCTCGACGTGGTGCGTAAGTTTGGTGTTGAAGTGGTTGGCGAGACTAACGTGCCGTTTAACCCGGACGTTCACCAGGCTATCGCCATGGTCGAGTCTGCTGACGTGGCGCCGAATCATGTGCTGATGGTGATGCAGAAGGGTTACACCCTGAATGGCCGTACTATCCGCGCCGCGATGGTTTCAGTAGCAAAAGCCTGATAGCCACGCAAATAACAAAAGCCAGCCCTGCGGCTGGCTTTTTTGTCTCTACTGCTCCACGCTCTGGCGCAGCGGCTTAACGGGCGTCACGCGGACCTGCTTAATCATATTGTCCTGCACGTCGAGAATGTCGATGTCGTATTGCCCGAGGCGTATACGGGTTCCGATAGCCGGGATCTCCTGAATCTCTTCCAGCAGCATGCCGTTGACCGTGCGCGCATCGTCTTCCGGCAGCGTCCAGTTGAACGCTTTATTGAGCTCACGCACGTTGGCGCTGCCCTCGATAATCACCGAGCCATCGTTTTGCGGTGTGACCTCTTCGGCCAGCGTCGGCGACATTGACGTTGTGAAGTCGCCCACAATTTCTTCAAGAATATCTTCGACCGTCACCAGACCCTGAATATCGCCATATTCATCCACCACCAGGCCCACTTTCTTCTTATTCCTCTGGAACTTCACCAGCTGAATGTTGAGCGGCGTGCCTTCCGGAACAAAGTAAATTTCATCGGCGGCGCGCAGCATCACCTCTTTGGTGAACTCTTTTTTCTCGGTCATCAGGCGGTAAGCTTCGCGCAGGCGCAGCATGCCGATGGCGTCGTCCAGCGTGTCGCGGTAGAGCACAATGCGCCCGTGCGGGGAGTGGGTAAGCTGGCGAACGATAGCTTTCCAGTCGTCGTTAATATTGATCCCGACGATTTCGTTACGCGGCACCATGATGTCGTCGACGCTGACTTTTTCGAGATCAAGCACCGAGAGCAGCATGTCCTGATTACGCCGGGACATTTGCGAGCGGGATTCATGCACGATGGTGCGCAGCTCGTCTTTGCTCAGCGCGGTGCTGATAATATGGTCGACTTTGATGCCGACCATGCGCATCAGCAGGCGGGTAATGGTGTTCAGCAGCCACACCAGCGGCATCATCAGGATTTGCAGCGGGCCGAGCAGCAGGCTGCTGGGATAAGCGACCTTTTCCGGATAGAGCGCGGCGATGGTTTTCGGCAGCACTTCGGCAAAGACCAGCACAACAAAGGTCAGTACGCCGGTGGCAATGGCGACGCCCGCATTTCCGTAAAGGCGAATGCCGACGATAGTGGCGAGGGCGGAAGCAAGAATATTGACCAGGTTGTTGCCAATCAACACCAGGCTTATCAGTCGGTCCGGCTTACGCAGCAGTTTTTCGACGCGCCTTGCCGCACGGTTTCCCTGCTTGGCCAGATGGCGCAGGCGATAGCGGTTTAACGTCATCATGCCGGTTTCAGAGCCGGAGAAGTACGCGGACACCACCACCATGATGATCAGCGTCACGATCAGCGTGGTGGTTGAAATGTGTTCCAAAAGTGGTTTCCTTTAAAAAGAATAAATTAGCTAACGAACTGTTGCAGCACGCGGCTGCCAAAATAGGCGAGGGTTAAAATACCCGCCCCGGCAACGTTGAACCATACAACGCGACGGCCGCGCCACCCTTCATGATAGTGCCCCCACAGCAGAATGACGTAGACGAACCAGGCGAGGATAGACAATACCGCCTTGTCGACGTTCTCCATGCTGAACAGGTTTTTCATGTAAAACAGGCCGGTACACAGCGTCAGGGTCAGCAGCACAACGCCGACCTGGGTGATGTGGAACATCTTACGTTCGATAACCATCAGCGGCGGCATTTCGGCGCTGAAGGCCAGCTTTTTGTTTTTTAACTGGTAATCAATCCAGGCCAGCTGCAGGGCGTAAAGCGCCGCAATAATTAGCGTAGCGTAGGAGAATAGCGACAGGCCGATATGCACCATCATGCCCGGCGTCGCTTCCAGGTGGGTGATGAATTCGTTCGGCATAAAGGTGGCCAGCGCCAGATTTATCAGGGCAAAGGCGTAAACAATAGGTAACAGTAGCCAGCCGCGGTTGCGGGACGCAACGATGGTCATCACGGTACAAATCATCAGGCTGACCAGCGAGCCGACGTTAAGCAGGCTGAGGTTTTGCCCGCCGTCGACGGAGAAGAAGCGAGCTTCCAGCGCCAGCGCGTGGCAGATAAGCGCAATCGCCGCTGATAAAATGGCAAAACGACGCCACCCGCTGTTCTTCCGCAGAAGACCGGGAATGATCAGCCCCAGGCTGACGGAGTAAGCAACAAGCGCAAGAATGGCGAAAACGGGCATATTTAAGGTGTCGGTCAAATTGGCCAGGGAAGAAAAAAATCAGTATAACGTTACCTGCCGCCTGCTCCAACCGTTGGATCACACCCGAGGCGGCTTCATGATATAATCCGCCAAATTCAGTTTTGTGTCGCAAGCTGCGGCCCCAGTTACCACGTTAGGCAAAATACCATGTTTGATAATTTAACAGACCGTCTGTCGCGTACCCTGCGCAATATTAGCGGCCGTGGGCGGCTAACCGAAGAAAACGTTAAAGAAACGCTGCGCGAAGTGCGCATGGCGCTGCTGGAGGCGGACGTTGCGCTGCCGGTCGTGCGCGATTTTATCAACCGCGTGAAAGAGAAAGCGGTAGGTCATGAGGTCAACAAAAGTCTGACCCCGGGCCAGGAATTCGTCAAAATCGTTCGCGCCGAGCTGGTTGCGGCGATGGGCGAAGAAAACAGCGCCCTGAACCTTGCGGCACAGCCTCCGGCCGTAGTGCTGATGGCGGGCCTGCAGGGGGCTGGTAAAACTACCAGCGTCGCTAAGCTGGGTAAGTTCCTGCGCGAGAAGCAGAAGAAAAAAGTGCTGGTGGTTTCCGCCGACGTTTATCGCCCGGCGGCGATTAAACAGCTGGAAACGCTGGCGCAGCAGGTTGAAGTAGACTTCTTCCCGTCCGACGCTCAGCAAAAACCTCTCGATATCGTTAACGCGGCGCTGAAAGAGGCGAAGCTGAAGTTCTATGACGTGCTGCTGGTGGATACCGCCGGTCGTCTGCACGTAGACGAAGCGATGATGGACGAAATCAAACAGGTTCACGCCGCGATTAAGCCGGTAGAGACGCTGTTTGTTGTCGATGCCATGACCGGCCAGGATGCGGCGAATACCGCGAAGGCGTTCAACGAAGCGCTGCCGCTGACCGGCGTGGTGCTGACCAAAGTGGACGGCGACGCCCGCGGCGGTGCGGCTCTGTCGATTCGCCATATCACCGGTAAGCCAATTAAATTCCTCGGCGTGGGTGAAAAAACCGAGGCGCTTGAGCCGTTCCACCCGGACCGTATTGCCTCCCGTATTCTGGGCATGGGCGACGTGCTGTCGCTTATCGAAGATATCGAAAGCAAGGTTGACCGCGCGCAGGCGGAGAAACTCGCCAGCAAGCTGAAGAAGGGCGACGGTTTCGATCTGAACGACTTCCTCGAGCAGCTCAAGCAGATGAAAAACATGGGCGGCATGGCGAGCATGATGAGCAAGCTTCCGGGCATGGGCCAGCTGCCGGATAACGTGAAGTCCCAGATGGATGACAAAGTGCTGGTGCGTATGGAGGCCATTATTAACTCCATGACTCTGAAAGAACGCGCCCAGCCGGAAATAATTAAAGGTTCCCGCAAGCGCCGTATCGCGCAGGGTTCCGGCATGCAGGTGCAGGACGTTAACCGCCTGCTGAAGCAGTTCGACGACATGCAGCGCATGATGAAGAAAATGAAGAAAGGCGGCATGGCGAAAATGATGCGTGGCATGAAAGGCATGATGCCGCCAGGTTTCCCAGGGCGATAAGCTATTTCGATTGCTTTTTACGCCGAAATGAGTAAAATTTTCGGGCTTTTAATATGACACCTGGCTCCGTCCCTCGATGGGGCCGGGTGTTTTATTCACTAAAGAGGATGTTATGGTAACTATTCGTTTAGCACGTCACGGCGCTAAAAAGCGTCCGTTCTACCAGGTTGTCGTTACTGATAGCCGTAATGCACGTAACGGTCGCTTCATTGAGCGCGTTGGTTTCTTCAACCCTATCGCTAACGAGAAAGAAGAAGGCGTTCGCCTGGATCTGGATCGCGTAGCACATTGGGTTGGCCTGGGCGCAACCGTTTCTGATCGCGTAGCTACGCTGATCAAAGAAGCAAAGAAAGCAGCTTAATCTGTCACGGTGGTCATGATGAGCAAGCAACTCGCCGCACAGGCACCTGTTAACCCAATCGTATTGGGCAAGATGGGCTCCTCCTACGGTATTCGTGGTTGGCTCAGAGTGTTTTCCTCCACCGAAGACGCCGAAAGCATTTTTGACTACCAGCCCTGGTTTATCCAGCGCGGCGGTCAGTGGCAGCAAGTACAGCTGGAAGGCTGGAAGCACCACAATCAGGATCTGATCATCAAGCTGCAAGGCGTTGACGATCGGGATGCCGCGAACCTGCTGACCAATTGCGAAATTGTCGTGGATTCAACGCAACTGCCGGCTCTTGAAGCGGGTGACTACTACTGGAAAGACCTGATGGGCTGCCAGGTAGTGACGACTCAGGGGTATCAGCTCGGTAAAGTCATCGACATGATGGAAACCGGCTCTAATGACGTTCTCGTCATCAAGGCAAACCTGAAGGATGCATTTGGCATCAAGGAGCGGCTGGTTCCGTTCCTCGATGGGCAGGTTATCAAGAAAGTCGATCTCGCTACTCAAACCATTGAAGTAGATTGGGATCCTGGTTTTTAAACCTCCGGAATCATACGGTAATAGCTAGCGTAATGGGGATTGGCTTGTGTTTATTGGTGTAGTTAGCCTGTTTCCTGAGATGTTCCGCGCAATTACCGATTACGGGGTAACTGGCCGGGCAGTAAAAAATGGCCTGCTGAGCATTCAGAGCTGGAGTCCTCGTGACTTCACTTATGACCGACACCGTACCGTGGACGACCGTCCTTACGGCGGCGGACCGGGAATGCTCATGATGGTGAATCCTTTGCGGGAAGCCATCCACGCAGCGAAAGCGGCGGCAGGGGAAGGTGCTAAGGTTATCTATCTTTCACCTCAGGGGCGCAAGCTTGATCAAGCGGGCGTCAGTGAACTGGCAACAAACGAGAAGCTAATTCTGGTTTGCGGCCGTTACGAAGGGATCGATGAGCGCGTTATCCAAACCGAAATTGACGAAGAATGGTCAATCGGCGATTACGTTCTCAGCGGCGGTGAGCTACCAGCGATGACGCTGATTGACTCGGTATCCCGGTTTATTCCGGGCGTGCTGGGGCATGAAGCATCGGCAACCGAAGATTCGTTTGCCGAAGGGTTGCTGGACTGCCCTCACTACACCCGTCCTGAAGTGTTGGACGGCATGGAAGTACCGGCGGTATTGCTGTCGGGGAACCATGCGGAGATTCGCCGTTGGCGCCTGAAACAGTCGCTGGGCCGTACCTGGCTTAGAAGACCTGAACTTCTGGAAAACCTGGCTCTGACTGAAGAGCAAGTAAGGTTGCTGGCTGAGTTCCAGCGGGAACATAAACAGCAGCAACATAAACATGATGGGAAGGCGTAAGCCCCCGAATATCAGTTTACCCAGGATAAGAGATTAAATTATGAGCAACATTATTAAGCAACTTGAACAAGAACAGATGAAACAGGATGTACCTTCCTTCCGTCCGGGCGACTCCGTGGAAGTGAAAGTATGGGTCGTTGAAGGTTCTAAAAAACGTCTTCAGGCATTTGAGGGCGTGGTTATCGCTATCCGTAACCGCGGTCTGCACTCTGCATTCACTGTTCGTAAAATTTCCAACGGCGAAGGTGTTGAGCGTGTATTCCAGACTCACTCCCCGGTAATCGACAGCATTACCGTTAAACGTCGTGGTGCCGTTCGTAAAGCTAAACTGTACTACCTGCGTGAGCGTACCGGTAAGTCTGCTCGTATCAAAGAGCGTCTTAACTAAGATTCGCTTAGGCGACATCCATATAAAAGGGCTGCCATCTGGCAGCCCTTTTTTTATGCGCTAAATTCGCTGCTGGATTATGGCGTGGTGATAACGACCGCGACGCGGCGATTTTCGGCCCGGCCTTCGCCGGTGCTGTTGCTGGCAACCGGATATTTCTTGCCCAGACCCTGGGTGGTTAGATTGCTGCGCGGGATTTTAGCCCCTTCAGCCCAGGCGTCCGCCACGATATTAGCGCGCTTCAGGGAGAGCTGCTCGTTATAGCCATCTTCCCCGTAGTTATCGGTGTGGCCGTCCAGTCGGGCGTGCTTCAGGCCGGTGGCGGAGAGCTTTTCGGCCATGGACTGGATGTTCTGGTAGCTTTCAGGCTGCAATTTGTACTGATTTTTACCGAACAGGATCTTGTCCGACAGGCCCAGCGACCAGACGTCGTTTGACTCGGAGAAACCGTAAGAGCGCATGGCGGCCTTCTGCTCCGGAGAGAACGTGGACTGCGGTGACTGGCAGCCTGTAAGCAGCAGGGAAAAGAGTATTGCCGGTGCCAATAAGCGAGAAGCGTTCATAATCAATCCTTGTGAAGCTGTTTATTAAGCAGCTGTCGCTGCTTGTGTTTTTGTATATACATATTGCGGTCGGCGGTTTCCATCAGGTTTTCCGCCGAATGGATGTTTTTTGCCAGCGCCACGCCTACGCTCAGCGTCATGGTTATCCAGTGATCCCCCGGCAGAAGAATGGGCTGCTCAACGACTTCTTTTAGCTGGTTGAGTACCGTTGAGGCCTGAGCGTCGCTGTTCACGGCGTGGAGCAGCATGGCAAATTCATCTCCGCCCAGCCGGAATGCCAGATGCCGGGTACTGGCAAACGTCAGCAGGCGTTTAGCCACTTCGATAAGCACCGCATCGCCCGCGGCGTGACCCCACGTATCGTTGATGAACTTGAAGTTGTCGCCGTCCATAAATAGCAGGGCGGTGTTGTGCAGCGAGTCCGCATCTTCAATCAGCTTGTCCAAAGCGTTGCGAAATGCCGCGCGGTTTGCCAGCCCGGTAAGCGGGTCCTGAAGGGCGGTTTTTTGCAACGACGCGTTTTTCAGCTGAAGCTGGCGCTGCCACTCTTCCATTTCATCCAGCAGGCTGTTGAAGTCCTGGGCAAAAAGATGAAACTCTTCGATTCGTTCCGGCGGGACGCGGCGGGAAAAATTGCGGTTGCTGCGAACGTCGTGGACTACGTCGGTAATATTTTGCAGCGCAACGTCAATATCACGGTGCAGGTGGCGCGAGATACCAAGCGCAATAGCCGAAGCCAGCAAGGTACAGGCCGTTAAAACGGCTAAAGAGAGCCAGACAAACAGCGTAACGGTGGCATCCGCCCCAATCAGGCGCATTTCTCCGATGATTTTCCCGTTATGAAGGATCGGCTGCTTTATCGGATGAGGGTAGAGCCAGCGGGTGACCAGGCCACCAACCATATCGCGCTGGGTAGATTTTTCCATCTGCCAGTGGGTGAGTTCTTTACCTTCGGCATCTACTACTTTTGCCGCGGTAAACTGCCCCTGTTTGCCTAATACGGTGAGGGTTTCATTGGCGGCCGCGCCGTCCCGGAAAACAACGGCAGCTTCCAGGCTATGGCTAACGGTAACGGCCAGTAGCTCAAGATTCTTTTGGGCATATTGCCTGAGCGTCAGCATTGAGGCGACGGAAAGCAGCAGCCAGACGATTAACATGGCGATGACCACGCTAATTACGCTGATTCTGCGCAACGTGCCTTTAAACGTTGGACGTGACGACGTGGTCAAATCCTTATTCATGAATTCTATTCCCTGGCCGAGCCAGCAGTAATACATCGGGGCTTACCCTGACGCCGCTACGGGCTAATGCGTCAAGGTTCACCGAGAAAGAGACTGCGTCATTATGAATATTCAGGCAGAAAGCACTGCCAATTATGCATTGCGGATTCTGCTCAGCAATTAACAATAAAGGATGAGTTTGATAACGCTCTATTAATTGCAGCTGCTGTTGCGGTGATTCATTACCAAAATAAAGACCGTCGCACTGCGAATTTAATGCCTCATCGGCGGATTTAACGATCTGCGGCTGAAAAGATATATCGCTATTTTTATCACCGAGCGCGGCGGCATAGGCGGCTGTTGAGAAGATGCACAGCTTTGGCAGGCCCTGAAGCTGGGGCCAGCGCGTATAGCTCACAATACCGGCAACAATGGTGCGTACCTGGCCGGAAAGCGCAGGGTCTGCCTGTGATACCGCCGGCGTTCGGGTGGTAAATACCAGGCAGGCGAAAAAAAACGCGGATAAGGTTAACCTGCGTGAAATAAACATGGCATTCAAGCCCCACCAGCCGAAAAACGTTGAGGCTCGTGAAACCAGCCATCATTATTTATGATTGTGCCATCGAGCATATCACTCCCGCTTTACCTCGTCATTAATTCCCGTCTGTGATGATATTCTTGATAATTAAAAATAATAACGAGAATAACCCTGAAATGAGGGCGCAAATCGTCTTCTATTGACCCCGGGTAATGCCAACATCATGGGCGAATATTATCAGCATAGAAGCAGAATGAATTTTTACTCGCCGTTTCAGGGATTACTGCATTTTTGCCCAAAAAAAACGCATTTTTATGGCTTGTGTAATTTAATGTTTACGTAATTTGCTTTGAAAGCGCGATTAATTCGCTTGTGTAACGATAAATTTACGGATGATGGATTGCATTCTTTACTTGTGGCGGGTAAAGTAAGCGCTCCTCCATGAGGAAACGACTATCGCAAACGAGCTTATTACAGGACAGCCATCATGCAAAAAGACGCGCTTAACAACGTTCATATCTCTGACGAACAGATACTCATCACTCCGGATCAACTGAAAGCGGAATTCCCACTCACTGCGGCTCAGGAAGCGCAAATCGAGCAGTCCCGTCAGACGATTTCTAATATCATCGCCGGTCGCGATCCGCGCCTGCTGGTGGTTTGTGGACCTTGCTCGATCCACGATCCGGAAGCTGCGATTGAATACGCTCGTCGTTTTAAAGCTCTGTCTGAACAAGTTAGCGATAGTCTGTACCTCGTTATGCGCGTCTATTTTGAAAAGCCTCGTACCACCGTCGGTTGGAAAGGGCTTATCAACGACCCGCATATGGATGGCTCGTTTGATGTGGAAGCTGGTCTGAAGATTGCGCGTCGCCTGCTGGTTGAACTGGTCAGCCTCGGGCTGCCGCTGGCAACCGAAGCGCTGGATCCGAACAGCCCACAATACCTTGGCGACCTGTTTAGCTGGTCTGCGATCGGCGCACGTACTACCGAGTCCCAGACTCACCGCGAAATGGCCTCCGGCCTTTCTATGCCGGTTGGTTTTAAAAATGGCACCGACGGAAGCCTCGGCACCGCAATCAACGCTATGCGAGCTGCCGCCATGCCGCACCGTTTTGTGGGAATTAACCAGGCCGGTCAGGTTTGCCTGCTGCAAACTCAGGGCAATCCGGACGGGCACGTTATTCTGCGCGGCGGCAAGGCGCCAAACTACAGCCCGGCAGATGTCGCCCAGTGCGAAGCCGAAATGGAAAAAGCAGGTTTGCGCCCGGCGCTGATGATCGATTGCAGCCACGGCAACTCAAATAAAGACTTCCGTCGCCAGCCTGGCGTGGCCGAATCCGCCATCGCCCAAATTAAAGACGGTAACCGCTCTATTATTGGCCTGATGATTGAAAGTAATATTCACGAAGGGAATCAATCTTCAGAGCAGCCGCGCAGCGAAATGAAATACGGCGTGTCCGTGACCGATGCCTGCATCGACTGGGAAACCACGGACAGTCTGCTGCGCGAGATCCATCAGGATCTGAGCGCTGCGCTGGCGGCTCGTCAGGCTTAAGAGGTTTACTATGGTTGCTGAATTGACCGCGCTGCGCGATCAAATCGATGAAGTGGATAAGGCCCTGCTGGATTTGCTGGCAAAGCGGCTGGAGCTGGTAGCGGAAGTGGGTGAAGTGAAAAGCCGCTACGGCTTGCCGATTTACGTGCCGGAGCGCGAAACGTCGATGCTGGCTTCACGCCGTAAAGAGGCCGAGGCGCTTGGTGTCCCGCCCGATTTGATTGAGGATGTTTTGCGCCGGGTAATGCGCGAGTCTTACTCCAGCGAGAATGATAAAGGCTTTAAAACGCTGCGCCCGGAGCTGCGCCCTGTGGTTATCGTGGGCGGTGGCGGCCAGATGGGGCGTCTGTTTGAAAAAATGCTGACGCTTTCCGGCTACCAGGTGCGCATTCTAGAAAAACAGGACTGGGATAACGCGCCCGAGCTGCTGGCCGACGCGGGCATGGTTATTGTCAGCGTGCCGATTCACATTACCGAGCAGGTCATTGCCAAACTGCCTCCGCTCCCGGCGGACTGCATTCTGGTTGATTTGGCTTCGGTAAAGAATGGCCCGCTGCAGGCGATGCTTGCCGTCCACTCTGGCCCGGTGCTGGGCTTACACCCGATGTTCGGGCCGGACAGCGGCAGCCTGGCGAAACAGGTCGTGGTTTACTGCGACGGTCGCCAGCCGGAAGCTTACCAGTGGCTGCTGGAGCAAATTCAGGTGTGGGGCGCTCGTTTGCACCGCTCCAGCGCCGTTGAGCATGACCAGAATATGGCGTTTATCCAGGCGCTGCGCCACTTCGCTACTTTCGCCTATGGCCTGCATCTGGCGGAAGAAAATGTGCAGTTGGAGCAGCTGCTGGCGCTGTCGTCGCCCATCTACCGGCTGGAGCTGGCGATGGTTGGCCGGCTGTTCGCCCAGGATCCTCAGCTTTATGCGGACATTATTATGTCTTCAGAAAGCAACCTGGCGCTGATTAAGCGCTACTACAAACGCTTTGGCGAGGCGATTGATTTACTGGAGCACGGCGATAAGCAGGCGTTCATCGACAGCTTCCGCAAGGTCGAGCACTGGTTTGGGGATTACGCGCAGCGTTTCCAGAATGAGAGCCGCGTCCTGTTACGCCAGGCAAATGACAACCGCCAGTAATGGCCAAAAGGTTTTATAATCAAAAGCCAGTGGGAGCCCCCGCTGGCTTTTTTGTTTGCCAAAAGGATACCTGAAATGGCTGAGCCGCAGCTGCTGTTCGACTATACCGGTCACTTGCCCGAATGCCCTACGTGGAGCGCAGAAGAAGGTAGCCTCTACTGGACGGATATTCTTGAGAATGAGATCCACCGTTACCATCTTGCCAGCGGCAAGCATGATGTTATTCAGTTTTCCGAAGAAGTGGGCTGCTTTGCGTTGCGGGAGCCCGGCGGCTTCATTGTTGCGATGCGCAGCGGAATTTGGCTAACCAATAAAACCGGGCTGATTATCGGCAAAGTTTGCGATAACCCGAGCAACCCAGCTCTGGCAAGGTTTAACGACGGCGGCACCGATCGCTTTGGTCGTTTTTACGCGGGCACTTTCTGGGGGCCGGGGGATTACAACGGTGCGCTGCTATGCCGTGTGGATAACGACCTGACTCCGCACGTTATTCAGCATGACATCCGCGGCGCCAACGGCCTGGCTTTTAGCGCCGACGGCAAATGGATGTATACCTCTGATACGCCAAATGCCGTGATTTACCGCACCCCACTGGATGAGCAAGGCGAGCCGGGGCGGCGTGAAGTGTTTAAACGCTTTGCTAAAGGCGAGGGCATGCCGGATGGCGCGGCAATAGACAATGACGGCTGCTACTGGACGGCGTTATTTGACGGCTATCGAATAGCGCGTATTTCCCCGCAGGGTGACATTGTTGAAGAGCACCGCCTGCCGGTGCGCTGCCCGACGATGATCTGTTTTGGGGGGGACGACATGAAAACCCTGTTTATCACCACCACGCGGGAAAACATGGACGATGAGGAAGTCGCAAGGTTACCGCTTTCCGGCGCGATTTTCTCATTGCGGGTTGCCGTAGCGGGGATGGAGAAGCTGAAGTTTCGTGAACGCTGAGAGGCCAGCCCGTGCCGGGCTGGCCTGTATCTCATCAGGCAGGATTAACGGGAACGACGTTCTCGCTCGGGTAACTGCCGAGCACTTTGAGCGAGCGGGTAATTTCGCCCAGCTCGCGCAGGGCTTTGCCCATCTCTTCATCCTTCAGGTTGGCCTGAATATCAAGATAGAACATCTCTTCCCACGGGTTACCGTAAATCGGGCGTGATTCCAGTTTGGTCATAATCAGATTGTGATTGCGCAGCACCAGAAGAGCCTCAACCAGTGCGCCAGCCTGCTGGCCGGTAGCCATCAGCAGAGTCGTTTTGGCCGGTACCTGGTCCGAAACTTCAACCGCCTTACGGGCCAGAACTACAAAGCGGGTAATGTTCTGCGTCTGGTTGGCCAGATTACGTTCCAGTACCTGAAGGTCGTATAGCGCCCCTCCCGCTTCGCTTCCCAGGGCTGCGACATGAGGAGAGTTAGCCTGAGCGACCTTTTCCATCGCCGCAGAGGTGCTTTCTGTGTATTCAATTTTCCAGTGCGGGTAGCGGTTGATGAACTGGCTGCACTGCTGGAACGGTTGAGGATGGCTGTAAACCGTCTGAATACTGTCGAGATCCGTGGAGCCGGAAACCAGCACGCAATGGTCGATAGGCACCGTCATCTCCGCCACGATGGAAAGACTGGTGTGCTGTAGCAGATCGTAAACGTCGTTAATGGCACCGGAGCTGGTGTTTTCGATAGGCACTACCGCGTAATCGGCCTGGCCGGTTTCCACCTGGTTGAAGATATCGTGGAATTTAGCGCATCCGCTTTCTATAAATTGCTCGAAATGGCGGGCGGCATACTGGCGGGCGGCAAGATGGGAATAAGATCCTTTAGGGCCAAGGAAAGCTATGCGCGCCGAGTGCGGATTGGTTTTATTCAGATGCTGTTGCAGCAGGCTTTGTTGAGTAAGAACCGAGTCTTCAATAATCAGCTGGAACAGGCGGGTAATGTAATGGGCATCGAGATGGTGGTCTTTGCCGAGGGCAATCAGGCGCTCCAGTAAATCTCTTTCACGATCGATATCGCGTACCGGGCGATGCGAAGCCAGCTTAGCTTTACCCACCTCAACCGCCAACAGGCGGCGTTCTGCCAGCAGGGCCAACAGCTTTTCATCCAGCGCGCTGATTTTATCGCGCAGGGCCAGCAACGGGTTAATTTCGGTCATAACGCTACCTTTTCGATGTCCATAAAAAAAGCCTCCCGTTTGGGAGGCTTGTTTGTTCGTCTTCGCATTCTTTATCACACGACGAATTGCCTCCCAATCAGGGGAAGGTAAAAAAGAATGCGAAGAAAAACGGGGTGAGTTTCATGTCTGATTCCTGAGAAGTCTGAGAGCTAAAGTACCCGCTCTGTTTTCGTTCTGTCAATAAAAAACGCGCCCGGAGGTGCTTTTTTTATACTTGCTGCATAAAGCACTCTTAAATATATCAATAAGTTAAGAGTGCCGTTTAGACCCAAATACGCCCTAAAATGACCTAGTCAGTGGACGTTATATGGACACTCCCTTTCATGGGGTTAAACCTGATCGCATCAGCCAGATAGTCCGGAGCAAAGTGAGCGTAAGTCATGGTTTGCTCAATTGTTGTATGCCCCAGTATTCTCTGAAGGGTAATAATATTCCCGCCATTGATCATGAAATGAGTTGCGAAGGTGTGCCGCAAAACATGCAGTGCCTGACCTTTCGGTAAATCGGGCTTTATCTTACGAAGTACCTCACGAACGCGCCGGTAGTCAGTTTTAAAAAGCTTTCCTGATTTCCGGGTAAGGACATAATCAGCAACCTCCTGCGAAACCGGAACGGTACGCGCTGGGCCTGTTTTGGTCTTCACAAAAGTTACCTTATTGCTGATAACATGTTCAGCCTTGAGATTGCTAGCTTCCCCCCACCTTGCACCTGTATTCAGGCTGAGGACTACAACTCTGCGGTCATCATCAGTCAAAGCATTCAGCAATTCCCGAGCTTCGTCCTCTGACAGGAACGACATTTCTGTGTTTTCTAGTTTCAGCTTACGCACGCTATGGAAGGGATTTTCATGGTGGAATTCTTCCATGTCGATCAGCAGGCTAAACATACTGGACATAGCACTGAAATCTCTGTTTACCGTTCCTGCTGATACACCGCTTTGCAACCTGTTAGCGCGATATTTCATCAAAAAGTTACGGGTCAGCATGTAGATTCTGGGTTCGCCCATTTCGCGGTGGATCTTCTCCAGACGCTTTCGGTAAGAATCACCATAGTTGTGATTTTTCCCGTGATAACTCCACCATAAAGTAATCAATTCAGATACGAGCCTTTGATCTGCCGGTTTGTCCTGCCATTCTTTATCATGAAAGTTTGTTAGTACGTACCGCTCAAATGTCTGTGCTTCTGCCTTTCTGTCAAATTTGCGCCGGATTCTTCTTCCTGAAGTCCCACGCGGTCTTACATCCACTTCAAAACGACCATCATCAAGCTTCTTAATCGACATAGCGAAGCCCTCCGATGTTAAAATCATTGTGTAATTTTTGTGATAAAGAATAGAAAAACCAGATAATTAGCCAGTTTTCTGGTCTGAGGGGCGCGATTTTATTTTGTCTTGCCCATCAGGGGAGAGAGGCGGAGAAACTTGACCCGCTGCAGGGGCTGTTTTTCCTGTCATTAACCAGAGTGTGTATTTTTCAAAACATGGCTGTTTCAGAACAGCGTCAATAATTAACAATCCTGCCTCTCTTTGACCACTTTCATAATTTTTTACAGTGCTTAGCGCTACACCAATCATCTCAGCGAAGGCGGGTTGTGTTAGCCCTTCAGCTTTCCTTATTTGCCTCAATTTCTGTGCATGAATTCTTGACATGGTATTCATCTGTAGACTATCTTTGCGTTAAGTCTTCTTGTGAAGACCTAAATAAACCCTAAAGCCCCCTAAAGCGCCCTAGGAACCCTAAACCAACGGAGGATACCACAGATGAAAGAGCTAGCCGAAAACGCGCTTTCAGACCTTGTGACGCCAGAACTTTTTGCTGCATATGTGGGTAAAACTCCGGCAGCAATTCGAAAAATGGCGACAGCTGGTAAATTGCCGGTGATCCGAATGAAAGACCCTTTGAATCCGTCGAAAAAAGGTGGCGAGATTTATATTCATAGAGGCGAATGGGATGCATATGCGGCCCACCTGGCGCAGAACGCGCCACCTGAGTGGCATGACTGGAAAAACCGACTATTCACGACTGAAAAAATGAAACAGCAGAATGCGAAATAATAAAAATTGCTCGTGTTCTTACGAATGAGTAATTCTAAAAGCGTTCGTGATATTAAATAATTTATTCTTTGGGTTAATTATGAAAGCAAAATACGCCACGATAATTCGTAGTTTGTTGCAGAATTATCATCAACAAATTGAAAGCATCAATACTGACCAGTCAGCTATTCATAGCGATGCTTTGCAGTTGATGGAGTTGAATATCAAACTGGCAAAATGCCTAGAGGGTATTTCGTCATCTGCGCATTTTAATAATGACATAACAGACTATGAAGAATTGCACACCATCACATTAATGGTGTTCAGTGGTCAGGTTCCTGAAGAAAGCAGCGTTCCTGGCCTTATATCTCTGGCTGCTAATAGTGTTGCGCGTAAGCGTAATACTTCCTCCAATTCTCGCCACGTTTCCTGATAAGGATATCCACATGCAACATTTAATGATTGATGTAGAACTGATGGACGAAAAGCACACCGCAGCTATTACTGGTTTAAGCGCAGTTTTCTTTGACCCTACTACTGGAGAAGTTGGCAAACAATTCTACAGACGTATCAGCCTCGATGACTGCATGAGTAATGGCGGTACGGTAAGTGCCCACGCTATACAGTGGTGGTTACGTCAGCCTTCAGAGGTTCGCAGTCAGATACTGGATGATGATAGTCAGGGTGTTGAACTGGCTATCCGTGACCTGTACGAGTTTGTTTTTGATAATACAGACCCTAACTATATTAAGACCTGGTTTGGTTGCCCCTCCCGGCATAGCGCAGTTATTCGTCACTATCTGGATAAATTCGCCGGTCAATGTTTTCTTATAGGTAATGAGCAAAGTGTAATTACGATGGTGACGATAGCAGAAGAACTTGGGCTGAATATGAAGAGCATTATTAAATATGACTTCCTGCGTAATTCACTGGCCCATGCTCTTCATAATATCAAACTTGTTTCCTATGTATGGATGTTCCTTGGCATAAAAAACAGTGTGAGATAACTATGTTAATTGTGACTTCTCATGCAAATGAAAATGTCATTAACAGGTCATTTTCAATGCTTAGTGAATACTACGATGGCAAAAAAGTTTATCAGGTGATTAAACCAAAACATTACTTATCTATTCATGTTTCTTTACGCTGGCGTTTACTCAGTAAAGATAAAGGTCATCGCTGGGTATTAATGACGCATGAAAGATATAACAAACAGATAAAATTCTGATTTTTGCCTTTTCGTTGAACTATTTTCATCTGGATTAAATATGAACGTATCCATACAACAGGAAGTTGTTCGCCGTCTCATTAATGATTTTGAATTTAAAGAGAAAGATAAATATTTACAGCAGGGTGTTTGCCCTGCTTGCCATAAACGCGAACTATTTACCAGTGCGGAAAAGCCCTGGCTCCTTAAATGTGGCCGTGAAAATAAATGTGGTACAGAGGTCGCAGTCAAAGAACTGTATTCCGATATTTTTGAGGACTGGTCGAAGCGGTATGTAACGACAGTCGAATCACCAGCTGCAGCGGCAGAAGCTTATTTACGTGAAGCGCGTGGCCTTGATACTGAAGTCCTCAAAGGTTGTTTTACACAGGGCGCATTTGTACGTCACGGGCTGGGCAGTGCCACGGTTAAATTTAAGCTGGCCAATGGCGCTACGTGGGAGCGCATCATTGACCAGCCAGACCGTTTCAAACAGAAAGCGCATTTCTCAGGAAATTACGGTGGCCACTGGTGGGTACCTCCGTTCATCAACCTGCAAGAACAGAAAGAAATCTGGATAACTGAGGGCATATTCAATGCGCTTAGTTTGTGCCAGGCAGGTCTACCCGCAGTGGCTACGCTAAGTAGCAATAACTATCCTCTGGCCTCGCTTGATGCCCTGGCTAAAGAACTGGGTGAAAAGCCCCGACCACGTCTGGTATGGGCATTTGATGGTGATAATGCGGGTATTAAGCATACTCTCGCATTTGCTAAACGTAGTAGTGATGCGGGCTGGAAAATCAGAGCGGCGCAGCCGCTCAAAACAGCAGTTGAACTTGACTGGAATGACCTGTTAATCCGCGACAGATTCAGCAAATCGGACATCAAAAACTATCGCTATTATGGCGATCTTCTGCTGGCCAAAAGCCCGACAGAAAAAGCGTTGCTGATGCAGCAACACAATGAATGGCACTCCTTCTATTTTGAACATGCCTCACGCATGTACTGGTTCGAGCTGGATCTCGATCGCTACATGCGAGCTTTTGACCGTATTTCCAATACTGGCCAGGAAGTATTGCAGGAATGGGAAGTCAAAGAACGTGCGGTTAAAGAATCGGGCGGCGTGACTGAAATCGCCAACTGCTGGCTGACACCACTGTATTACCAGCGCTCAGAGCCGACAGATGAATCCTGGTATTACGTGAAGGTAAATATGCCCAATCACCCCGCGATTAAGGACACTTTCACCGCAAACCAGTTGACCAGCTCAGCAGAATTTAAAAAGCGTCTTTTGCATATCGCCAAAGGCGCTGTTTATACCGGCAGCACCAAACAGCTGGATAAGTTCATTCAGTTACGTTTGCCCGAAGTCAAAGAGGTAAAAACACAGAACTTTATCGGCTACAACAAAGATTATTCAGCCTGGTTGTTTAACCGTGTGGCCGTAAGTGGTGGCAAATTGTATGAAATGAACGATGAGGATTATTTTGAAATCAACAGTGCCAGCGTTAAAAGTCTGAGCCTTACACCATCACTGGATCTAAACCCAAAACTGAATGAGTTCACGACGGGTTGGGTAGATGATATCTGGACAGCATTTGGTGAAAAAGGGTATGTGGCGCTGGCGTTCTGGCTGGGTTCGCTATTTGCTGAACAGATACGCGAGCGTGATAAATCTTTCCCGTTTCTGGAAATTGTCGGAGAACCCGGTACGGGTAAATCTACCCTGATTGAATTTCTCTGGAAGCTCGCTGGCCGTGAAGAATATGAAGGTTTTGACCCGTCAAAATCCACGCCTGCAGCGCGTGGCCGTAACTTTGCCCAGGTAGGGAATTTGCCTGTAGTGCTGATAGAAGGTGATCGCACCACGGATAATGCTAAACAGCGGGCTTTTGACTGGGATGAGCTGAAATCCCTGTATAACGGTCGCGCATCTCGCGCCGTGGGTATCAAATCTAACAATAACGAGACATACGAGCCGCCATTCCGGGGCGCTATCGTGATTGCACAGAATGCGGATACAGACGGCAGTAAGGCATTTCTGGAACGTATCATTCATATCTATACCGATAAACGTGGCCAGTCTGTTCATACCCGCCACGCCGCTGAACGCCTTGAGCAAATACCGGTTAGCCAGGTTTCGGGTTTTACTCTGCGGTCCATTATGCGGGAACAGGAAGTACTGGAAGCTTATGGTCGCGGTTATGAACGCGCCCGTAATGAACTGGAAACACACCCTGATATTCGTCATATCCGTGTAGCGAAAAACCATGCTCAGTTAGCTGGATTGCTCGAAGCGCTGGCTCTTGTTGTGCCTCTTTCTGTTGACCGTATTCATAAAACACGTGATGCCATCACCGCACTGGCCATCGAGCGCTGCCATGCACTCAAAAAGGATCATCCACTTGTTCAAGAGTTCTGGGAGCTGTTTGATTATCTGGATGAACTTGCGCCGTTCGGTATAAATCATTCAACAGATGACAGTGAAATAGCCGTTAACTTTAATCACATGGAGGAAGTCGCCGCAGCTCACCGGCAGCGTATGAATTTCACCTTAACGGAAATCAAAAAACTCCTGAAAAGCAGTAGTGAGCGCCGCTTCATAGGCCAAACGACGAAACGTAGTGCGGTTAGCGAACGGGCGAACAAGGGCAAAGGGGAAATGCAGCGAATGCCGGAAACATTCCGCTGCTGGGTGTTCAGTCGGGATAAATAGGAAGGGGCGGTAAGTTATATCTATGCTGCGGCTGAGTGACTCAGCCGGCTGATTAGCTCGGCCTTTTGTTTCTGGCCGAGCGAACCAATCAAACCCACCAGTAAATCATCCAGTGATTTTCTGCTCGGGCTTAACGTATGTTTAAACGACACCTGCAAAACATATGTATGGCCACAATTCACATCGCCACAGGCGCAGTAGAGTTCGGAAAGCTGAGGGTGGATTGGATTTGTTGTTTTAATAATCGCTCTTGATCCACACTCAGGACATTTAATGCGCATACCTCTGCTCCTTGCGTTTGCCGGTATCCGGCAATACTTCTTATGATTAATTTTCACGCTATTATGCCTCGTTCGGCTTCGATTGTGCAAAATTAATGCGCAAGTTTGCGGGTATTTCCTTATCCGTGTTCACAGCATCGCTAATGAGTTTTTGCACCGGGATCACTTCATCACGCTGGTATGCGTCGCGGGTTTTCGTGATGTCGGGGAATGAGCTGTTATTGTTCGGCATCATACCGGCGAGGCCCGGCGGGAAGCGGTGAGCGTTCAAAATATCCTGCATGCTGATATTTTTGATGTTAACAAACTCATCTTTGGCCCCCATATCGCTGACCGGGAGCAGCTGCACTCCTTTTTCCTTTCCGTTCGGGATGTTGATCAGCATTGATTTAAAGTTACCGACACCTTTACCTGCGGCAATTTGTTCCTTCATCTCATCTTCCATTTCATCTGTCATGTTCGGGTCAGTGGTGTAAAGGATGTACCCAAGATGAGCGCCGTTCTTGTAATAGCGACGACGGAAAATAGTGGCCTCATTATTGAGCATGGCAGAGTGAATGCCGCCGAGATAATCCGGTTTACCGTAGACCTGCTGGCGTGTGTCATACAGCTTCACAAAGATAATGTCTGCGCTGGCATATTCCAGATGGCCACTTTTCTGAAGTACATAAAACTTTCCATTTTTACCGCGGCGGGTATAGAGCGAGGGCAGGGGCAGCAGGCCAATGACTTTACCGAATGCGTTACGCAATTTGAGCAACCCCACATCCCCAAAAGTCAGCAGGTTTAACACTGTGGCCTGAATATCATCCTGAAGCATACCGCCACCACTGATTAAATCGGCGGTGATCATGTTGGTTCTGGCTCGCAATATACCGCCATGCTGGCCGTTAATATCGGGCAGCTCTGCAAGTGCCAGTCGGTTGACCGGCGGCGTGTAGTACATGCTGGAACTGTCAAAATAGACCGGCTCGTACTCGAGCGGATTCAGGATAGCCCGCTCCGGATTGCCAAAAGAGATCATCGACATTTTTTGCTGCACCGGCGCGGTGTTTTCGGCGGTAATAGGCTGCTTTTTATTCTTTCTGCTCATCACAAAATCCATCTTGATTTTCGTTTATGTTCGGTATTCAGCGGCTCATTAATCATTGCATGAGATATGGCCCAGAAATCGTCTGCGTGACCAGTTTCAACTGATCGTGTGGCGACAAAGGTCATGGCATTGCCGCTGCTGGTTGTGGTGCGCTTGATGGCCATAAAGCTGGCGGCAATGTCCTTATCTTCCCTGTCCCACTCGATACGGTTGCCGACAACGGTATCAATCATTTTCAGTACCAGGCGGTTCTTGCTTTCCACGCTGTAATGAATGGGAACTGTTTCACGTGGGGCGAATGCACTGACAATGTCGAACACGCCGGCACCAATGCCTGTCACATCAATACCGATATAAGTCAGGTTGTATTGCTCTTTGATTTTTTTGATTTGTTCTGCCTGGTACTTGAAAGACAGACCGGTCCAGGCCCATTTCTTCAGCAAGCGGAATTTTTCAACTGCGTGAATAGGTGGTGCAACAATCACAAAAATGGCCCTGTCCGTCGTGCGACTGGGGTCATAGCCTCCCCAGACCTCCCGGTTGCCAAATGGCCTTGCCTCATCCTGTTTAAAGTCCTGCCATAACGCTGGCTCAGTGCCGCACTTCATTAACTGGTCGAAGGCAAAAACGGCGTCTTTATCATCGACAAACACGCACATAAACAGCATGTCGAACGCTGGGCCACTGTAGCGGTCGCGCAGGTCATCCACGTTCGCCAGGTTAAATCCTGCTTTTACGGCATCTTCAATAGTGACGATGAAACGCCAGTGTTTATCCGGACACAGACGACCGCCATCACGCAGCTCTGCTTCTTTCGGGAATACAGCGTCCTTTCGTTCGGCCCGACCGCGACGCCATTCATCGCCAGTCCAGAACGGGTAGGCTTCATGAGCTTTTGAGCTGGGTGTGGAAAAGTAGGTCAACCGCCATTTGTCGTGCGTGGCCATCGCACTGGCCACGTCATTGAGTTTGCGGAATTTCGGTATCCAGAAATACTCGTCTATATAGACATTGGCGCTGTTGGACTGGGCCGTGTTGCTGTTGGTACCGAGAAAACTCAGCTCTGCACCGTTGCTTAGTCGGATGGGGTTTCCTGTCAGTTCGACGCCCAGAAATTGCTGGGCAATGTTGACTATGTAAGAGCGGAACACCTCAGCCTGGCGCTTTGACGCTGACAAAAACACCTGCGGTTTGCCGTTTAATACGGCATCTTCCAGTGCTTCACCGGCAAAATACCAGGTTGCACCTAACTGTCGAGCTTTAAGGATGTTACGGATTTTCTGATGCAGGTTCTCACGCAATGTCAGCTGGTAGCCAAACAGCACAGAAACCCATTCTGCAAAAGATTCTGCCGTCAGATGGCTGATGTCATTTTTCTTTTTGCGGCCTTTGCGCTCTTGCTTGTTACCTTCATCAGTGAGGGTGACACCGGTATTTGTGGTCACGTTGCCGTTCTGCAGCTGCTGCAGCTTTTCTTCTCGTTTTGCCCGCTGTGCCATGATTTTGACGTGATGGCCAACTAGCTGATCCAGTTCTCGCAGATCGGTATCTGTCTTTTTATCCCGGTCTGTCAGTAACTGAATGCGGCGTGACAGAGCTGCTTCTACTCCTTCTTCACTGAGCATGTCCCGCCAGCTGAATTTTTCAGCCCAGTAGTAAACGATGCGTACTGAAGGGAGTTTTAATTCCTCTTTGATTTCCTGCGGTGTCCATCGTTTCAGGTACAGCTGCCGCGCCACTGCCCTGATTTCGTCCGAATATTTTTGTGCCATCGTCCTGATGATTGCCCGTGTTGTCCCTTTGAGTACCTATTGTGACCAGATGGCAACGTGTTGCATTTCGCCTGATTCTGATGCGTTCCGATAACAGCCTGCAGCGGAACGCAACAAAATTGATGCGCGTGAATTTCACGGCCAGTTCCGTTTTACTTGTGGTCAGGAAAGCAATGGGACAGGGACGTTATGCCACGTTTACGCACAGACTGGATTTGTGTCGCTACTGCCGGAAATACGGCTGACGGGCGGGAAATCAAGGAAGAATGGCTGCTGGAGGCAGCAGAAACATATAACCCTCAGACTTACACCGCGCTTATCTGGCCTCGCCACGACACGCTTGAGGCTCGGGCATATAGCTATAACTACGGTGAAGTTAGTGCGCTGAAAACAGATCGTGTAGATGGCGTTCTCAAGCTGTTTGCCCAGCTCATGCCAAACGACTGGCTGATTGCGACCAACGAATCCGGGCAGAAGCTTTTCACTTCTATTGAAGTTGCGGAGAACTTTGCAGGCACCGGGAAGTTTTATCTGTTTGCGCTGGCGGTTACTGACATTCCGGCATCACTGGGCACGGATCGTCTGATGTTCAGCATGGGTAATCATCAGTCTGCACTTTCACAGGGAGGTGCAGAAACGTTCTCTCTCGGTAAGTTAAAGAACGCCAATGAAGAAGACCGCACCCGCGAAAAAACATTCATTGAGCGTTTTTTCAGCCGCTTCAAAGAAACCCAAACCCATAACACGGAAGAAGACGAAATGACCAAGGAACAGTTTGATGCGCTGATGGGGCGCATGGAAAAACAAGATACGGCTATCGCCGGCATTCAGGAACAGGTGAAAGCGTTCAGTGCCGGTGACAAGCCAGTTACAGAGCCAGCAAAGCCGGAAGTTAAACCGGAAGAAAAACCGGTGGTAACGGGTATTACGGTTGAGCAGTTCACGCAGCTGGAAGGTAAGCTGGATTCAATTACCCAGAAGTTTGATGCGATGGCTGGCACCAGTACCACTAAACAGCCGGATGAGAATCCGGGTGAAGAAAACAAAGTCTGGCTTTAAGGAACAGGGATGAAACCGAATACCGAAAAACGAGTTCAGCAGGTACGCGAGATTCTTGCGAAGCAATACCATGCTGATTCGAACCTGATTTTGCTGGGTAAGTCATTTGCCATTACCGGGCCGCAGGAAGAAAAACTATTAGGTGCTGTGCAGCAAAGCACTGAATTCCAGCAACTGATTAACATGCCGCTTGTGACCGATATTGCGGGTGAAAAAGTGTTTGCCGGGACTCAGCAGACGATTACTGGCCGAAAAAAAGATGGTCGTTATCGTCGTAATATTGACCCGACCGGTGGCAAGTACACCTGTGTTGAAACAGACAGTGGCGTGATTATCCCCTGGCATCTGGCTGACACCTGGGCACGTATGGGCGACCAGTTTATGTCCCTGTATGCTCAGTTTGTTCAGCGTCAGATTGCACTCGACCAGATGATGATTGGCTGGAACGGGGTATCCGTTGCTGATAGTTCTGATCCGACGGTGCAAAAACTGCTTCAGGATGTGAACAAAGGCTGGATGCAATGGATGCGCGACAACCTGACGAAGAACATCCTAACCGGCGGCAAAACAGCAAACAAAATCAATCTCGCGACCGACAAAGACGCGGATTACACCAACCTCGATCATCTGGCTTATGACCTGCGTCAAGGGCTTGATCCGGTTCATCGCCAGCGCACCGATTTGGTGTTGATGGTTGGTGCCGACATCATCGCTAAAGAAGCGGATGCAGCAGGGAAAATGCATGGTCGCACACCGACTGAGCGTGCTGCCATGAAACAAATGGATTTGATGGGGTCATTCGGCGGTCTGCCAGCCACCATTCCACCAAACTTCCCGGCGCGTGGTTGTGTCATCACGACTTATGACAACCTTTCTATTTATACCCAGGAGGGTTCTATGCGTCGTGCGTTTAAAGACGACGATGAACATAAAGGGCTGGTTGACTCCTACTACCGCAACGAAGCGTATGTGGTGGAAGACGAAACCTTGTTCGTCGGCATCGAACCGGCAAACGTTGTGTTGCCTGGTGATGTCGGTGCACCAACAGCATAAGGATTAGTCATGAGTTTCATGCGTGACCATCAGCGCCGAGTTGAAGCGGCGCAGGAGCTGAAAGCGGGAAATGTGGAGGCCGTTGTGGCCTCCCCAAACAGCCTGCATGTGCAGATTGCTGCGCTGAATATCGATGTGGAACGTCTGCGCAGCCTGCCACAACGGGCTGACCGTATCGCCATGAAGCGTGACGAGCTGCTGCCAAAGTGGATGCCATGGGCCGAGCAATATCTGGAATCGGGTGATGTGTTTAATAACCCGGTGTTCAGTTACTGCGTTATCTGGTTGTTTGATACCGGCGAGCTGGGACAGGCACTGAGCTGGGCCGCAATTGCCATCGAACAAGGGCAGGAAACGCCGGAGAACATTCGCAGCGACTTTGCGCATTTTGTGGCTGACAACATGCTGGAATGGGCTGAAACCGAAGCCGATAACGGTCGTTCTGTTGAGCCATATTTCAGCGCAGTTTCTGAAAGTGTTCTTGAGCACTGGAAAGTTAACGAATTTGTACGGGCTAAATATCTGCGCTTTGCCGGACTGCAGCTGCTGCGTGATGAAGATGGTATGCCATCCGTCACCGCAATTTCTGATGTTGAAAAACTGAAAGATGCTGATGCACTGCTGGCTAAGGCGACGGAAGTTAACCCGCGCATTCAGGTTACAACACTCCGCAATAAAATTGCCCAGCGATTACGCAAGCTGGCGCAAACGGAGTAACGAGCACCGAAGCGCCGACGGCTCGCAGGGGAGGCAACAGACATTTGTCTTTATTGCCGTGGAGCCTGGTCTGAGCCGTCATTTCAGGGATGAATTATGTTCAGTGGTAACCCGATTGATTATCAGGATGTGCCGGTCACAAACGATGGTTTCTGGCCAGACCTGAACGTAAAGGATTTTCAGGAAAGCCGCAGTATTCCTGCTGATATCAAGGAATCAACGGTATCTGATGCACTGGTCAGCGCAATGGCTCAGGCCAATAAAAGCCTGGTTATCCAGCGCCAGCGGCATATCGACGATGGATTTAACCGCGCAGCTGATGTGCCTGGTCCGTCGTATCAGGGCACCAATCACGTTGTTGCGCAGTACCGAAAGGCGGTATTTGCCAGGGCAAAAGCTGACCTGATGGGCGAGTGGAAAAGCGTTGTGCGCGTGAAAGATGATGCGCAGGCATCGAACGAAGACACGCAGGATTCATTACTGGCTGAAGCCAATTTTGCGCTGCGTAGCCTGAAATGTTTGGCCCGGGTGGGAGTGTCCATTATATGAGCCTGCTTGATTCGCTGACCGTGTTTGTACGGAGCAATATGCCGGAACGTGCCATGGAAGGATTTGACAGCCTCATGGATGAGGTGCGTTTCGTGCCGGCTGCGCGTGATTTGGGTGCGGGACAGTATCGACTGGCCATCATGCATTACACAGTGACGCTGGAATGGGCGCGGTTTCCGTATCGTGTCTGTGACCCGCAGCTGGTCATGGCGTTATTGCTGGCCTGGTATATGAGCGAAGCCGCACCGGCAATGGGCAGTATTAATACTGATTACGAACTGCCGGAAATTGATGTGGAAAAGCTCGATGAGGAAACCGCCATCGTACTGGTGACCGGTTCACTTGCGGAGCCACTGGATTTGACGGAAGACCCACAGGGGCAAATTCCTCTCGATGGCCGGCGCTGGCGGCTGGCTAAATCGTCAGTCTGGGTTGCAGAGCATGCGACGTTATTTTTTGGAAGCGGTGACGGTACATGGCCGGTGCAATCAGAGGTGAGTTAAACCCCTCTCAGCTGAAGGTGCTGAAGGATGCGCTGAAATCGCTGGAGCTGACACCGGCAAAACGCCGCCGGCTGCTGTGGCGCCTGGCGAAGTATGGGCTGGTTGCGGCAGCAAAACGCAACGTGCGAAACCAGCAAACACCGGATGGCGTAGCGTGGCAAAAGCGCAAAACAAAGCGCAAAGGCAAGATGCTGCGCAATATGCCAAAACTCATCCGGGTGCGTGAGATGCCGGAAATTGATGCAGTCAGGTTGTATCTGAACGGTGGCAGCTACCGCAACGGCCAGCGCGAAGTGCCAGCCGGCACGGTGGGTTACGCGCAACAAAATGGCATGACCGCCACCATTAATGCCCGTCAGTCTGCATCTTCATCAGGGCAGACCGGCCCGGCAACATTGCGGCAGGCAAAGCGGCTGCGTAAAGCCGGGTTTAAGGTGCGCAGCGGTAAACGGTGGAAAACACCAGGATTTAAAGAGATTCAGGAGAAGGTCAGCGCTGCTCAGGCGGGGTTGCTGATACGAAAGCTGGAGGGGACGCCAGCGAAAAAGACATGGACTGTCACCCTGCCTGCCCGTGAGTTTCTGGGGATTGGCGAGGATGATTTTATGAAAGCACTGGTGCGACAGCTGCAGGCAATAGGCTTTGGCTGGGACGTAAATGCACAGGATACGTAAGGGGAAGGGATGACCTGGCCAACTGTAGACGTCAATCAGCTTAATCAGCTGCAGGGCGAAACGAACGAAATTGAGCGCGTCATGTTGTTTGTCGGTTCGCTCAAAGCCACCGGCGGTGCTGCTACTGCTGCCGTGCTGAGTGGCGGGGTGCTGGCAACTGGCGATAAAACCATTACCAAATTCACTGCTGTTACTGATGGCGCATTCAAGCTGACCATTAACGGCACGGTAAAAAACGTCAGTGCTGTTGATTTATCAGCAGTGACAACGCTTGCTGAAGTGGCCACGGCTGTATCGGCAAAACTCAGCGCGCTGGCAACAGTGACATGGAGTGACTCAGACAGTCGTTTTGTGGTGACCACGCTGAATACGGGTGCGGCCGCAACGCTGACGGTTGCGACAGCTGGCGCTTCCGGGACTGACCTGAGCACCTTATTAAAACTGACTACGGCTGCTGGTGCCTCAGTCACGCCTGGTCATGCGGGGGCGTCTGTGCCAAATGCTGGCAAAGTGTTGCCGGTTAATAGCCAGACCGATTTTGACAAACTGCTGGGTGATGCCGACAGCGCACTAAAAAATGACCTGCAGGCTGCGATGCGTAATGCTGGCCAGAACTGGTTTGCGTATGTCTGGGTACTGGATGACTCTGATCCATCGGTATCATTCGCGGATGCGGTGAGGGCTGCACAGGCTGTCTGCTCGGTCGAAGGTGTCGTGGTCTGCGATGATATTGCAGCTAAAGATGCTATCGCCCTGGCGGGGACGCTGATTGCGGATGTGCTGGCCATCTACCAGCGATGGATTCATGTCTATCTGTCAGTGCAGGGGGTTCAGAAGACCGAATCCTGGGCGGATTATCTTGCCCGTGTCACAGCATATCAGCAAGGTATTGCTGATGGGGGCGTCACTCTCATCCCGCGACTGTTTGGCGCAGAGCCTGGCGTTTATGTCGGTCGTTTGTGTAATCGCGCAGTGACCATCGCAGACAGTCCTGCACGGGTGAAAACCGGGCCTGTCGTTGGCCTGAACAGTACCGGTAATAAACCCGTTGATAAAGACGGTAACGAGATGCGGCTGGATACGCTGCAGGCGCTCAGTAAGGCGCGATTCAGTGTACCGATGTGGTATCCGGATTATGACGGTTATTACTGGTCTGATGGCATCACGCTGGATGCCGAGGGTGGTGATTATCAGGCCATTGAAAACAAACGTGTCGTTGACAAGGTTTGTCGTCGCGTACGCCTGCTGGCCATTGCGAAAATTGCCGACCGTTCGCTGAACTCGACGCCGACCAGCATTGCATCACATCAGCAGTATTTCGCCGGCCCAATGCGTGAAATGTCCCGCACGATGCGGATTCAGGGTGTCACATTCCCTGGTGAAGTTGTGCCGCCACAAGATGGCGATGTCCAGATCCTGTGGCGCAGCAAAACGCAGGTGGAAATTTACATCATCGTGCGCACCTACGAATGCCCGAAAGGTATTAAAGCGTCAGTGATGCTCGATTTGAGTTTACAGGGAGGTAATGCCTGATGAGTCAGCGCATTTCTGGTCAGTCCGTTGACTGTAGTTTTGACGGTGAACTGATCCATTTCGATAAAATTTCACTCGATTTAACAGACAACACAGCCGCCGCACAGACGCGCGGTGTGCCTGATGGCTATGTGTCGGGTGATGTGGCCGCAGATGGCGAGGTGGAGTTTTCTTCTCGCGTACTGAAAGACCAGCTGACACCTATTGCTGCTCGTGCAGGTTCATGGCGTGGCATCCCGACGTTTGACGTGATGTGGTATGCAAAAGCCGGTGACGAAGAACTGAAAGTGGAGGCGTTTGGCTGCAAATTGCTGATCACTTCCATTCTGGATGTCGATCCAAAGGGCGGCTCCACCATGTCACATAAAGCAAAATTCATCGTGACCGACCCGGAGTTTGTGAAAATCAACGGCGTTCCAGTGTTATCTGCCGACGATGTACGCAATCTGATTGGGTGAGCCATGCAGGAACATGAAAAAACGCTTTATACCCTGATGGCCATTGGCTTTCTGGCCTCGCTGGGAAAGATGCTTGATGGCAGTGATCCGATTACCCCGCGCCTGTTTTTTTCAAGGGTGATTATCGGCAGTCTGACATCTGTGGCTGCAGGTGCCGTTTTACTGCAGGTTCCTGGCGCAAGCCCGCTACTCATTATCGGTCTGGGCGCTGCCCTGGGGATTGGTGGGCATCAGGCTGTGGAAATCTGGTTTCGTCGTAAAAATAAGGATAGCGAATGAGCAATGGATTTGTATTTGGC
The DNA here is from genome assembly GCF_000412335.2 of Cedecea davisae DSM 4568. Taxonomy (GTDB): domain Bacteria; phylum Pseudomonadota; class Gammaproteobacteria; order Enterobacterales; family Enterobacteriaceae; genus Cedecea; species Cedecea davisae. Next base: position 3,596,008 of record NZ_KE161030.1, on the reverse strand, counting down.
AAGCGTAGCGAAGACAACCTGCGCGGTGTAAACCCATCGCTGGTTGCGGTGGTACGTCGTGCGCTGCAGCTTACGACGGTAGATTTTACCATTATCGAAGGACTGCGCACGGCAGAACGCCAGCGCCAGTTGTATGCAGAGCGCAAAACCAAAGTCACCCACAGCAAACATCAGGACGGGCTGGCGGTGGATTTATTCCCGGTCGGCGGCACCTGGAAAGCTTCTGAATTTATCCCGGTGCACCATGCCATGCAGCAGGCAGCAGACGAGCTGGGCATTCGTATTCGCTGGGGTGGTGATTTCAACGGTGACGGCCATGAAGTGGGCAATGACAACTGGGATTGTCCGCATTTCGAGCTGCGTTAATGAGCCGCGCAACACTCTGGGCGCTCATCATTGGTCTGGCCGCCGGCTGGTTTTGCCGGGGATGGGAGCGGGATTCTGTGCAGCTGGCCATCAATACCACAGCACAAAAAACAGGTGAGCAACTGCGTGATGAACTGGTTGTGATTGCAGCGGATTCAGCACGCCAGCTGGAAACAAAAATTGAAGGGCTGAAGAATGCGCAGCCAAATGAAATACGCCGTGAAATTTATAAGCCGGTTTTCACTAACGTTTGCGTCTCTGATGATTTTGTCCGGATGTACAACGATGCAGCCAGTGCTGCAGAACGTGCACTATCAGGAAAATCTGCTGACAAAGTGTCCGGAAAAACTGCCTCGCCTGCTGGGGAAAGCCGGCACTGATTTATCTGCTGCTTTATTGCTTTATCAGGATATTTACCCTGTGTGTGCAGCCAGGCATAACACTCTTATTAATGAAATTTATTTGCGAAGGAAAGCGAACAATGAGTAAAGAACAAATTATCGTCCTGGGCGTAGCTGGTACTGACCTGACGTTTAAACCGACCATGCAGGATTACAACAAATTCGTAAACGAAATGATGCCAGACAACAAGATTGCGCCGGCTCATAACTACCTGCGCCGCATCGTTGATAAAGAATCAAAAGAGGCGCTGAACGCATTACTGACGAAACCGGGCGCTGCACTGCAGCTGGCTGCAAAGGTTAATGACCAGTTTGTGCCTGAGCTGGAAATCGAAGTAAAAAACTAACGGCGCGGGTTCGCGCTATTGAGCAGAACGGGCTGGAGCAGTATCTGATAATGCGCCGGTACTGGTTGCCAGGGGAAGGCGACGATCCAGACAGCATCGCTGCGGCTATCTGGCTGGATAATCGTCACTGGGAGTATTTGCGCAAGGCCACTGCAGGTGGAATTGCGCTGGCATTAAACGGTGACAAATGAGCGCACAACTCGACTTTACCCTTGCACTGATTGATAAAATCACCCGACCTCTCAAGCAGGCAGAGGCCGGGGTTAAAGGCTTTGCCAGTAAATCTACTCAGGCATTCAGCAACATTGCCGTGGGCGGTGCGGGTCTGTTTGGTGTCGGCATGGGCATTAAAGCGGTGCTACAGCCGGCGCATGAAATGAATATGGCGCTGGGCGAAGTGCGCAGCCTGGGCACAGCTGAAAACGCGCTTAATTCCCTGCGCGATGCCGCCATGAGTTTTTCGATTGCCTACGGCGGCAGCGCCACCGATTTTGTGAAATCCTCCTACGATATCCAGTCTGCTATTTCCGGCCTTGCCGGTGATGACCTTGCGGCATTCACCAATGCATCCAACGTGCTGGCCAAAGCGACCAAAGCAGATGCCGGCACCATCACCAGTTATATGGGCACCATGTATGGCATCTTTACCAAAGATGCCGCAGCGATGGGCAATGCCAAATGGGTGGAAGATATCGCAGGCAAAACCGCCATTGCGGTGAAAATGTTCAAAACATCCGGTAATGAAATGGCCGGCGCATTCACAGCGCTTGGAGCCTCTGCGACATCTTCAGGTGCGGGTGTATCTGAACAGTTCGCCATTCTGGGCCAGCTGCAGTCCACCATGTCAGGCTCTGAAGCCGGCACCAAATACAAATCCTTCCTCGCCGGTGTTGGCGGTGCTCAAAAAGCGCTGGGGCTGGCCTTTACTGATGCCAGCGGGAAAATGAAAAGTACGCCTGAGATCCTGGACTTGATCCGGGGTAAATATGGCGACCTCAGCAAAGTGGCTGATTCCGATCTCATCAAAAAGGCATTCGGCTCTGATGAAGCGGTGGCCATGATTAAGCTGCTTATTAATAACACCGATACGCTGAAGGGAAACATCAGCGCCATCGGCAACACGAAAGGCCTGGACTACGCCGTCAACATGGCCAAAAACATGATTGATCCGTGGGAACGCCTGACGGCATACATGGATGCTATTCGTATTGTCATTGGCAATACTTTGTTGCCTACAATTTATCCGCTGCTCAATGGTGTGGCAGATACGGGCAAACAGTTTATGCGCTGGCAGGCCATCTTTCCGCACATCACCAAATCCATTGGCATACTGGTCATGGCGATTCTGGGTGCGGCAGCGGCAGGGGCTGCACTGAATCTGGTAATGGGTATCAGCAAACTGGTGATGTTGAGCATGCGGGCAGCATGGGCTGTTATCACGTTCCCGATGCTCATCTATACCGCAGGTGTCTGGTTGTGCAACAAAGCCATGCTGGCGTATCAGGCCACGATGATGTTTGTGCGCGGTGCGATGCTGGCTTATAGCATCGCCACCGGCGGCGCAGCAATTGCCACAAATGCGCTGCTCTGGCCCATCCTAGCCGTCATTGCGGTTGTTGCCGCACTCGCGGTCGGGGCGTACATGTTGATCACCCATTTTGATGCGGTTAAGGCGGCATTCCAGTCCGGATGGGAAATCATCGTGGCCGGCTGGCAGTGGTTATGTCAGCAGTTCACCAGTATTTCACCGCTGGGCGCTATGCAGGGCGCTGTGACGGGTATCGGAAATATGTTTGCGGGTTTATGGGATGCCGTGAAATCAATGTTTTCGGATACCTGGTCGTGGATAGTCGACAAGCTGAATATGTTGCCGGGTATAAATATTGAGACACAAAGCCTCGGTAGCTCGGGGGTCGGGCCGGGATTTGCACCAGGCGCAGCCACGTCTCCGGCGTCATTTTCGCCGGATTTGCTCACTGGCGGGAATGTACCTGGGGTGGGTAGTAAAGGTGTCCTGCAGGGCGGTGCGGTAACCGGTGGCCAGACCACGATTGACCAACGTAAAACCTTTGGTTCAACGACGATTCAGGTGCAGCAGATGCCAACCCCAACGCAACTGCGTGAATGGCAGGAAACGCAGGGATGAGTGATTTATTTATAGATTTACTCATCACCGGCGGCGATATCGTGCTGAATGCCGGCAACGAGCCAATGACCTGCAATAACCGCTACAGCATCGGGCAGGACCTGGTGCATTCCGTGATGGAAAGCGGTCTGGCCACAGCGTTAATTGCAGAGCGCAGCCCGACACTGCGCAGCGACATTTTCACCCAGATAATCCTGCTGGTTGAAGGTGATGAACGGATTGTTCCGGGAACAGTCGAGGTGGAAGAAGAAAGCCTGATCAGGCTGCTTATCACCGGTGACACCTATGATTTTGGGCCGCTATCCGAGGGAGTGGATTATGGAAAAGCCGAAGGCTGATTTTGAAAAAGTCCTGCAGGATGCAGGAATGCCGGTCACTGAAGAAGCAGTAAAAGCGGAATTTAACCGCCTGGTGAAAGCCGAGGGGTTTGTGACAAATACCTCCCGTATGTCACCTTTCTGGCGTCTGGTCACGGCATTAATCACTACGCCGGTGATGTGGATCATCAGTGCGCTGATTAATATTGTGATGGCCAATATGTTTGTGGCCACTGCGAGCGGCTCGCTTTTGCGACTGCTGGCGTGGGGGCTGAATGTCACGCCAAAACCTGCCAGTGCAACTCAGGGTGTCGTGCGCTTTACTAAGTCAACAGCAGGTCAGGCCGTTACGGTTCCCGCCGGTACCATTGTCCAGACTGAGCGCATCAATGGCGTTATCTATCAGCTGGCGGTGATGACCAATACTGTCATTCCGGCAAATGTGACTTCAGCACTGATACCCGTTCAGGCGACCGGCGCGGGTGCTGCATGGAATCTTGCACCGGGTTATTTCCGTATTTTGCCGGTGGCCGTGTCAGGTATCGCCAGTGCGGTGACAGAGGATGACTGGTTAACGCAGCCTGGCGGCAATGATGAATCAGATGACGAGCTGCGCGAGCGCTGCCGCAATCAGTTCAATCTGGTAGGGAATTACCATACTGATGCCATTTACCGCAGCATGATTGCGGCGAAGGCCGGTTTGTCTGTGGATCGCATTTTCTTTAAACATGACGCACCGCGTGGGCCAGGAACGGCAAACGCGTATTTGCTGCTCGACAGCGGTCAGGCCTCGCAGCCTTTTATTGACGCTGTTAATGACTTTATCAATACGCAGGGCCATCACGGTCACGGTGATGATATGCAGTGTATGGCCATGCCAGAAACTCATCGTGATCTGACGGCAACGGTGTATGTCGTGAATCTGACAAATCTTGGTACCGAAGGACAGGTGCAGCTGAAAAGCGACGTTGAAAGCCTCATCCGCTGCGCGTTTCGGGAAAATACCGCCTGGGATGTTGTGAAAACATGGCCGTATTCCCGTTTTTCATTCTCGCAGCTGGGGAGTGAGTTACACGAACTGCTTACAGGTATTGATTCAGTGGAGTTTTCGATAAAGGACATCACCAGCCAGCTGGAAGTGCCACGCCTCACGACGCTAACGGTGGAACTCAAAGATGCCTGATTTTTCTAAGCTGAAATTACCGTTCTGGATGGACAAAGGCGAGCTGGCAAAGTTGCTGGCCGCCTGCAAAAAATTCTGGCAATGGTTGTATGACTGGCTGTCATGGCCATCAAAACAATTTGATCCCCTGACATGTCCGGAAGCCATTTTGAATCTGCTGGCATGGGAACGTGACATCACCCGTTTCAGTGGTGAGCCGCTGGATTTGTTCCGGAAGCGCGTGGCTTATGCCTGGATAAATGCGCGTGATGCTGGCAGCGTTGAGGGGTTCATCGAAATTTTCCATCGGCTGGGTATCGGCTATGTGGAACTGCAGGAACGCCAGGCAGATAAGGAATGGGACGTTATCACCATCCGGGTCAGCGATGGCCAGATTGCGGCTAATGGTGCGTTGCTGATGGAAATTATCCGGCAATATGGCCGCACGTGTCGTCGCTATGAATATGAGGTGATCACCATTAACGAACTGGATGTTCGTGCCGGATGGTTCACCGGTGATTACGTGGTTTATACCGCATCAAAATAAGACTTCAGGGAAGAAAATATGTCACAGACCGTTATCACCACGGCATTTGAAGCGCTGAAAGCGCAGCAGGCCGCTGCCAATACCCCTGTGGTACTGGATGAATTTGTGTTTGCCAATGTCCCTAATCTGAACATTACAGACCCTATCGATCCGGCTGAAGCAATGCCCACAACGGCGCAGATTGTGCATCGTACTGCTGTGTCGAAAACGGGAGTAGTGAATGCTAATGGCGTGGTGTATTCCGTCACGCTGGGCGCGGATGTCGGTGATTTTGATTTTAACTGGGTAGGACTTAGAGATAAAACCAGCAATACGCTGGCCATGATTGTGCATGCCCCCGTGCAGCAGAAAGTTAAAAACGCCGCTGGTACACAGGGGAACGTGCTGACGCGCTCGTTTTTGATGGAATATGACGGGGCCAAAAAACAAACTGAAATCACCACGCCGGCAGGAACCTGGCAGATTGATTTTACTGCTCGCCTTGCCGGGATGGATGAGCGTCAGCGAATTGAGAATGTTGATATATACGGGCTGGGGGCATTTATCCGTGATGGCTTTCTGGTTAAGCGTAGCGGGAATAATTACAGCGTTTCGGCAGGCGTCGGATATGTCGGTGGCTTGCGCAGTGAATTGCTAGCCGATCAGGCGCTGACCGTGGCGACAAAACCGGTAAAAGTCTGGGTAGATGTGTGCTGGAAAGGTACGTTGACCAGTGTCTGGCAGGTGACCACTGCATTTTCAGTGGTAGATGCTCTGGCTGATTATGTGAAAGATGACGTAAAACATTACGTGTTCGCCATTGCTCAGATTAATGCTGATGGTTCTGTTACGGATCTGCGAAAAAATATCGCATTTCTGAAACAGGAAAATAATTTATCAGATGTGGTGAACGTGGCTGAAGCCCGTCAAAATCTGGAATTAAAAAGTGCGGCTTTACGTGATGTGGGGATTGCTTCAGGAGCCATTCCACTGTCTGAAAATGTGATGTTATCCACAGCCGTGATGAATGTTCCCGCCGGCACTGATTTAAACACCATAAACAGGACTGGGTTTTATGACATTGCTGCTGCGGATGCATCTGGATTTACTAATTATCCGACTTACCCTGACGGCACTCCTTTGTACTCATATGGTTGTCTTCTCGTTTTTGTCGATACGCTTGCTCTGACACAAATCTATTTAACGCACAGAGGAGAGATGGCAACGAGGCAGCGCTGGGTGGGGGGCTGGGGGGAGTGGGTGACGACATATAATACCGCACATAAACCCAAACCGGAGGAAGTCGGTGCATTACCTGAAAAGGGTAACGCTGTATCTGCCACAAAACTCAGCCAGGCAAGAAAGATTGCTGGCCATTTGTTTGATGGCACAGCAGATATTGTGATTGCACCCGCTGATGTAGGGGCGGTATCTATACAGGGCGGGGATTATAATAAAACGTACAAATTTGGCCGTGTTGAAATAATTCCCCTTGAATCCAATATGGCTGCACTTTACGGCGCTCAGGGTGCCGCCGGCTCTATTGTTTCAGGTGCGGAATTTCACTGGTATGGAAACCAAATTAATCTCGGCATTGCACGTGATGCAGGTTACGGGGCGGCTGGATTTATCGTTGCGCTGAATGGGCGCACTATCATGAGCATTGATCCATCAGGGAATATAGCCGCAACTGGTAATGTGGTGGCGACAAACGGAGTGTTTGAGTCAGGCGGGCAGGTTCGCGTTTATTCTTCCAACAATCCTCCACCGAGGCAGGATTTAAGCTCTTATGCTACATCGGCATGGGTTAGCAGCTACTTTGTCCAGGGCGTAAGGTTTGGTGCCGTAGAGTCGGCTCCGATCTGGAGGGGCACTGGTTATCGCGATCAGGTGGGTTATGTCATTACGGGCGTTGAAAATGATGGAAATGAATCTGTCGATACCGCATATCGCCGGACACTGCAAATCAATATAAATGGTTCATGGATGGTCGTAGGGGCATAACAATGGAACACTTTAAAGGCTTTGAATTAACTTTATCTCTCACGCCTGAGCAAGACGAGCTTTCAAGGCTTCATAATATCCTGTTCTTGCATGATGAAAATGGTGTTGACTGGTATATAAGGCAGCTTTCATTTAACACTGAAACAGTGAAAATTCAGTATGATAATGAAGGTGTCATTGTTGCTATGGATAGTGATGTCAGCAAATTATTTCCCTTAAATTGTTCTGTCATCGAAATTGACAAAGAAAGCTTTTCATCTGAAATCAAAGCTGATGGCAATTGGATATTCAGTAACGGTTCAGTGACCCGAAAAGCAATAGATTATGTCTCACTTGCCAGTGCTCAACGTGACAGTGAAATGGCATGGGCATCATCAGGTATAAATGCTTTGGTGGATTCTCAGCAGGATGGTGACATTACACCAGATGAAGAAATTCAATTGGCAAAACTGAGAGAATACCGCAGTAATTTGCGCCAGCTTGATGTCACTCACGCACCAGATGTTGCCTGGCCGGAGCGCCCGTAATGTCATGGTCACAGGCTACGTTGCGCATTCCCTCTCAGTTATCCGCTTTATCCTGCAGTGTTATTCCTGCGCACCCCTGGGTACCTGAGCTGGGGCAGCATACCCAGTCAGGGGGATATCTCAGCCCGCTAAATGCTGTCTCTTATCTGGGTAAACGTCTGCTGGAGAAGGGGGCCGGCTCACACAACATCATCATGATGCTGTGTGAAAACACGCACAGCGATTTGCTTTCATCCCTTGATTCTGTCGCTTCAGTGCTGCCCATGCCGGAGCTGAAACAGGTGCGCCGGCTGGCGCAGTCATTTGGTGAGCTTGAACAGGTGAAAATGCAGTTACCTGATGTGCTTTCCGTGTTACCGGCTCCTGTTACCGTCGCAACTGAAACGACACGGCAGGCACTGAATGCCGCACGCATTGAGGCCGCAAAACTGGAAGCGGCCGCAGATGCCAGTGTGAGTTCGATAACCACGGGGCTGGCGGGTTTTCTTCAGGAGCGCACCGCAGCACTGGCAGACATCGCAAGCGCAATGACGGAACTGCAGGGGAAAACGGCGAAAGCGTGGTTTTTCAATATGAAGGGGCCGGCGCTGACAACAGCGGTGGAACTGGTAAAAAACCTGCCCCATCCGGATGCGGTACACACTGCAGCCATTCTTTTCACAGGAAGTGATTTGAGCGCACTGGAGGCAATGATTGGCTAACATCATTCTGGCTCTCGATGGCGAGGCCATCATTATGAAAAATCTGCGCGTCACGCTTGGGATGCAGTATCAGGATAAAGACCAGTCCGGGCAGACATCGAGCACGGCCCGAGCAGAGCAGGGTATTAAAGCTAAGGAGCTGCAGGTAAGTGGAGTGATCCCATTCTCTGAAGAAAAAACGTTGAAGCGTCTTTTTGCACTGGCCAGCGCGACGACAGCCGGTGGAGAGCTGGCGCTTTACCGTGTGGCTAACCTGACAGCAAACACGGTAGGCATTCGCCAGGTCAATTTTGCGGGCAAGCTGGAGGCGCAGGAACAGGATGGAAAAATGGCCTGGGGTGTGCAGTTTACGCTGCGTGAAAAACACAGCGTGCCGGAAAAACGTCAGGCTCGAAACGATTCCCGAAATGGTACTGCAGCGGCAAAACAATCAGCTGGCGGCGATGACGCAAGCAGCAGCGCCGCGAAAGAAAGCGATCAGAAGCTGACGTGGTTTGAAAGCAAGGTATTGAACCCCGTCAATAATGCGCTTGGTAAGGTGGTGGATTAATGCGTCCAATTAAACGTCTTTATCTTTCTGGTGACGAAATTCCCCTGTCTGATGTCAATCTGGTACTGGAAATGTCATCCGGTGGTAGGGGTTTTATTACCGCCGTGACCAGTGATGATTACACCGGCAAACTGGTGCGCCTTGATATTGGATACCCGGATATGATGTATCGCTGGTTTACCGGGTATGTTGAGCGGTCGCAGCCGGCAGAGAACGGCTGCGCAAAACTGTTTGTGCGGGAGCTGGCGGGTAAACTTGATAAGCCAATTCCCTGCTCATTCCAGCACCCTACTTTACGCATCGTTACCGAATGGCTGGGAAACCATACTGGTTTGGCGTTCACGCTTCCCGCTAACGCCGACTACACCGACAGACCAATAGCCCATTTCACCCACGCCGGCACTGGCTGGCAGCTGCTGGCCATTCTGGGAAAATCCTTCAGTATTCCTGATTATGTCTGGTATCAGCTGCCTGATGGCGACATGTTCACCGGCAGCTATGCGCACAGCTTACTGGCAAATAAGCCGGTCGATATTCCGCATGAGTTCAGCCAGGCATCAGCCGCCGGCGATACGATGACCATCCCGATGGTGCCGACACTGCGCCCGGGTGCGATGGTGAATGGCCAGCGGGTAACGAAAGTCGGGCTGATGAACGATGACATGATGCTGACATGGACGCCGCTTGATGCCGCCGGCAACCCGTTAACCAAACCCCTGATACGTCGCCAGTTGGAGGCCGTGTGTCCGGAGATTGCTGGCGGGCTGCATGTTCCCCGTGTTGCGCGGGTGATTGCGCATTCAGAGCCGGTTAGCAGCGGCAACATTGCTAACGAGTTTCGGCCACGCTATGCCGTGGATCTGCAGCTGCAGGACGCAGACGGCAACCCGGTAACAGATACACCGGTTTATAAAGCGGTCCAGGTGCCGGTGCCGATGGCTGGCCATGACAGCGGCATGTTCCAGTTCCCGCCGGTCGGGACACTGGTTGAAGTGGCATTTATGGATGGTCGCCCGGATAAGCCCTTTATTCGCCAGACGTTACCGGACGGCACCAGCCTGCCGAATGTGAAGCCCGGCGAGCAGCTGCAGCAGCAACGTGAAGGCGTGGCAACGCGCGTCACCGTTGAAGGGCATATGCAGCGCACCACTGACCAGACGATTGCGGAATCATCCATGCACCGTGAGGTTAAAGCCGACACGGAAAGCCGCACCATCACGCAGCGTGATACGACTATCCACGCCGGTGATACAACCAAAGTGATGGGGCCAGCAAGGTTAATGGCCGGTGCGATTCAACAGGCCAGCACCGGTGATTACGCCATCGGCACCCAGGCAAACTACGTCGCACATGTGGCGCAGAACGCCACGACAGAAGTCGGCGGCAATCAGTCAGCCAAAGTCACCGGCAGCATCACCACAGAATGTGCGGCGCTGACTGAGAAGATAGCGGGATTGCGTAAGAGTGTTGCCGCCGGCGGGCAGCAGGTGATGGGGCCAACGGTTCATATAGGCAGTGAATCAGTGAACACCCTGCAGATGATGCTGGAAACTATCGATCTGATGCAGCAGGTGGCTACGCTCTGTGCTGCGCATACGCATCAGAACACTGGCGCACCGACGAATGCCGCCGACTTCACGACAGCGGCCACGGCTGCAACAGCAACAAAGAATAAATACAAAGGCTTCATTGCCTGACCTGCCAGCACCATGAGATAGCCCGCCGCGCGCGGGCTTTTTTGTACCTCAAATACAGCCCCCAGAACGCACCACAGGCCACGCAAAAGCGCCACCACGTCAACGCATAGACACGAAAGGATCGTCACAGCAGCGGCCCGCAGAAACGCAGCCGCAGCCACCCACGGAGCGAATCGCATCACGGAAACCGCGCTACACCGCACCCGCCTGCGCTCTTTGCGTCATAAAGTTTTTTCAGTTGGGGATTCTTGCAATTGACCCCTGCAGACCGCGCCAGTGCTGGGGATTACGTGAGAAATGGTAATTGCACAGAATGTAATGAATTTCAGTGGATTTCAGTTGAGCGGGCAGGCCAAATTGCGGGGATGAAAATCAACACAAAGAATAACAATGAGTTATGAGGTTTTCGTGAGTTTCTGACATCCGGATATTATTGGCGATCGCTCATGGTTTAGTTTGGCAAAGCCTTATCTGGTGCGGGTTTGCGTCTTTTTGGTAGCTTTTACGCCATTGCAATGACTTGCACTGTCAGCCTTGCGCTGCACATGTACATCACACACCGATATCACCATAACTAACCCACAACACCTACACATACAAAACAACCAACAATTCAGGGTGAAACCTAGCCAAAAGCGAAATTTTCAAAATTTGAGGGGGGGCATCGGAAAACCGTCACAAACGTCACAAGGTTTAAAAAGTATTATTATCTATATGATATATATAAATAAATTAAGAAATGAAAACCATCACAAAAGCATCACAAAACCATCACGGTGTGACGGTTTATAATGATCACATATGCATTTTTTAATTATATGAATTTTAAGAATTATTTTTTCTGTGACGGTTTCTGTTGCGGTTTGTGATGGTTTTACCGTCACAACTTTTCGTTAATTATTTCATGTGGTTATGGGGTGTTTTGAGGAAGTGTGACGGTTGTGATGGTTTTCCGATGACCGACTCAAAAAAGGGGTAGGGTGAGCATCATGTTTGTTACCATTTGATATCACGGTTGATAGATGAGGGGGAAATAGGGTTGATCGGTATGAAAAAGCCCCGCCAAAAGCGAGGCCCATTTTAATATGAGAAATAACTATTTATTGAAAACACAACTGCGACCAAATGGAGAACCCATTACCCTGGCCATTTTCTCACATGTGATTGTTACTTTTTTTCCTTTTCTCAAAGTTAATGCTGTACTTTTTTCGCTATCTTCCATTGTCATGCTTGCCGGCATAAATTCATTAGAAGTTTTTAACTGAATAATGATTGAATCAGTAAAGTCTTTTTCAATAGATTGAACCACTCCAGAAACTTCAATTAGATTTCCTTTCATTTGTTCATCTGCAGCCACTTCGTTTTCTTCATATGCATTGAATAGCTTGGTTGCTGTAGTACTGAGAACCATCTGCTGTGGCGCCGCTGGCACAGGTTTATCTTTTACTACAGAGGAAGCTGACTGCTCAGTTGTTGTTTCTGCGGCAGTCTGTTTTTTATCTTTTCCTACAATGAAACCAATAACCATCAGAGCTATAAATATATAAAAAATCCATTTGATAATTTTTTTCATAGTACTTAAACCTTGCCAGATTAGTTGTGTTAATTTTGATAACAAGTATCTATATAATAATTAACAGTGGGGCGCATTCGATAGGTAATAATTTGAATACACTGGCGATTATACCATCCGATAATTTGTGAGAGAGGCTTGTGGTCATCTTTTTAGGCAAAAAAAATAGCCTCGAATAATTAGGCTATTTGGTTGATATGGTCGATTTGTGGACGTCGTATGAAAAAAATCCTTTTATTTCATAGTACTACATCAATAAAAAACGCGCCCGGAGGCGCGTTAGGGTAAGTGGAAGGAGAGTAACGGACTACTCTTCGTCGGCTTCTGCTTCTGCGAAGGACACGTCTTTCACTGAACCTGTTGTGCGACGTGCTTCACCTTTGTGCTGCACTTTGTTTAATTGTCGCTCCAGTTTGCTGATTAATTCGTTGATAGCCGTATACATATCTTCATGTCTGGCACTGGCTACAAGGTGCCCATTCGGTGTGTTAATCGTGGCGTCAGCCACAAAACCCTGAGGCTCTTTGGACAAAATGATATGTGGATTAATTAGATGAGTTTGCCACTTGTCCAGTTTGCTGAGACGGTCGGCGACATGCTGGCGAATAGCTGGGGTGATTTCCATTTGCTTGCTGGTAATGTTCATTGTCATAAATTTACCTCTTGTCTTTGCCGTCTTGGTAACTCCAGCATACCGTTCTTAATGTCAAAATGTGTGATTAAGATCACGTTATTTTGTCACTTTTTGTCAACGAAGACTTTTTGTGAGGCAAGACAGGATATCGGCTCTTAACGCTTGTAGTAATCGGGAATCACGTCCATATTTGATAGGATGACCTGACGCTAAACCGTTTCAGTTTTTGCGTCGGCAGATAAAAAAACGGCAGCCGAAGCTGCCGTTTTTCTTACCGTTTGACCTGTCAGGTGTTGCTGCTGTTGGCGGCGATAATCTTCGCTACCTTCTCAGCTTGGCCCGGCATCTGCATTTCGCGGTAGGCTTTTTCCATCAGTTTCAGCCCGTCGCGAGTTGCCTGAGTATCAGGGTAATCGCGCAGCATACCTTCAACGCGATTAACTACTGCCACCCATGCGCCGCGTTTCGTGTAATATTGCGCCACGGAAAGCTCATACTTCGCCAGACGATCCTTCAGGAACACCAGGCGTTTGGTCGCATCCGTAACGTACTGGCTGTTTGGATAGCCGCGCACCAGCTTCGAGAAGTCGTTGAATGCATCGCGCGCGTGCTGCGGATCGCGGTCGGAGCGATCGACGCCGAAGAAGCCCTGCAGTGCGCTATCGTCCAGCGCCATGTCGGTCAGGCCGCGCATGTAGAGCACGTAGTCGATATTTGGATGAGTCGGGTTAAGACGCATGAAGCGATCGATCGCCGCCTGAGCCAGCGGTAAGTCCGCATTCTTGTAGTAAGCGTAAATCAGATCCAACTGCACTTGCTGAGAGTACGGGCCGAACGGATAACGGTTATCCAGCGCTTCCAGTTGCGTTATCGCCGCTTTAAAGTTACCGTCCTGCAGCTTTTGCTGGGCAGTCGCATAGATCTCAGAAGGCGGATTATCAGGAACCTCATCCTTGGAACTGGAGCAACCAGCCAAAGCCAGGCTCAACGTGGCTGCTGCCACCAGATATTTCATGCGCGTCATGACGTTTGACTTTCCTAAGTAATGTTATTTCCGGGAGAGTTCGGTGTTCCGGCTCCCGATAAAGACCAGCTACAATAGCACATTATATTAAACGGCATTGCCGTAAAACCCAACGTTAACGAAAGAAGCTGTCTATGGCACAACTAGTACAACTCACCGAAACGGTGTCCGATTCACAACTGGGTCAACGCTTAGATCAGGCATTGGCCGAATTGTTCCCGGATTATTCGCGTTCGCGCATAAAAGAATGGATTCTTGACCAGCGGGTCACGGTCAACGGCGTTGTCTGGGACAAGCCGAAAGAAAAAGTGTTGGGCGGCGAAAGCGTGGCTATCAATGCTGAAATCGAAGAAGAAGTTCGCTGGGAGCCTCAGGACATCCCGCTGAATATCGTTTATGAAGATGAAGATATTCTGGTTATCAACAAGCCTCGCGACCTGGTGGTTCACCCGGGCGCAGGTAATCCTGATGGCACGGTGCTTAACGCATTACTACATTATTATCCGCCAATTGCTGACGTGCCGCGTGCGGGGATCGTTCACCGTCTCGATAAAGACACGACTGGCCTGATGGTGGTGGCGAAAACCGTTCCGGCGCAAACTCGCCTGGTAGAAGCGCTGCAGCTGCGTGAAATTACCCGTGAGTATGAGGCTGTTGCCATTGGTCATATGACCGGCGGCGGCACGGTGGAAGAGCCGATTAGCCGTCACCCGACGAAGCGTACCCATATGTCGGTACATCCGATGGGCAAACCGGCGGTGACTCATTACCGCATTATGGAACACTTCCGTGTACACACCCGTCTGCGTCTGCGTCTGGAAACCGGCCGTACTCACCAGATTCGTGTGCATATGGCGCACATCACCCACCCGCTGGTGGGCGATCAGCTGTACGGTGGCCGTCCGCGTCCGCCAAAAGGCGCGTCGGATGAGTTTGTCAGCATTCTGCGCAAGTTCGATCGCCAGGCGCTGCACGCCACCATGCTGCGCCTTTACCATCCAATCAGCGGGATTCTGATGGAGTGGAGCGCGCCGATCCCGCAAGATATGGTTGACCTTATCGAAGCCCTGCGTGCCGATACCGAACTCCACAAGGATCAAATGGACTGGCTATGAGCAAAACGATTGTCCCGCAGTGGCCCCTGCCTCAGGGGGTTGCTTCCTGCAGCTCAACCCGCATCGGCGGCGTAAGCGTAGCGCCGTATGATTCACTCAACCTGGGCGCCCACTGCGGTGATAACCCAGAGCACGTTGAAGAGAATCGCCGGCTGTTTTATGCCGCTGCCGGTCTGCCGTCGAAGCCGGTCTGGCTTGAACAGGTACACGGCAAAGCGGTATTGAAGCTGGCGGGCGAACCGTATGCCTCAAAACGAGCGGATGCTTCTTATAGCAATACGCCCGGAACGGTTTGTGCGGTGATGACGGCGGATTGCCTGCCGGTATTGTTCTGTAATGCTGCCGGGACAGAAGTGGCGGCAGCTCATGCTGGCTGGCGTGGGCTGTGTGACGGCGTACTTGAAGAGACGGTCGCCTGTTTTCAGGATAACCCGGAAAATATCCGTGCCTGGTTGGGGCCCGCTATCGGCCCACAAGCCTTTGAAGTCGGGCCGGAAGTGCGCGAAGCCTTTATGGCAAAGGACGAAAAAGCGGCCTCCGCTTTTCGCGCTGCCGGAGAAAAGTATTATGCTGATATCTACCTGCTGGCACGCCAGCGGCTGGCCAATGTGGGCGTCACGCAGGTGTATGGCGGCGATCGCTGTACCTGGACCGAAAGTGGCGATTTCTTCTCATATCGTCGCGACAGAACCACGGGGCGTATGGCAAGTTTCATTTGGCTGATATAACCTCTTGAATCAAGACGATCCAGTGCGGGTAGCTCACGCTTCATATATTTCAGGTCATTAACCTTGAATAATTGAGGGATGACCTCATTTAATCTCCAGTAGCAAATTTGACCTGTTTATGGGAGGAGTTATGCGTCTGGATCGTCTTACCAATAAATTCCAGCTTGCTCTCGCCGATGCCCAATCTCTTGCACTTGGGCACGACAATCAATTCATCGAACCCCTTCACCTGATGAGCGCCTTGCTCAATCAGGAAGGTGGCTCCGTGCGCCCGCTGCTGACCTCTGCCGGGGTTAATGCGGGCCAGCTGCGTACCGCAATCGAACAGGCACTCAGCCGCCTGCCGCAGGTAGAAGGTACCGGCGGCGACGTCCAGCCTTCTCAGGATTTGGTGCGCGTGCTGAACCTGTGTGACAAGCTCGCACAAAAAAGAAACGATAACTTTATCTCGTCAGAACTCTTTGTTCTGGCCGTGCTTGAGTCGCGCGGTACGCTGACGGACTTGCTGAAATCGGCGGGCGCAACGACAGCAAATATTACCGCCGCTATTGAGCAGATGCGTGGAGGTGAGAGCGTGAATGACCAGGGTGCCGAAGACCAACGTCAGGCATTGAAGAAATATACCGTCGATTTAACCGAGCGTGCCGAACAGGGCAAACTGGACCCGGTTATCGGCCGCGACGAAGAAATTCGCCGTACTATTCAGGTATTGCAACGTCGTACCAAAAACAACCCGGTGCTTATCGGTGAGCCCGGCGTCGGTAAAACAGCCATTGTTGAAGGACTGGCTCAGCGCATTATCAATGGTGAAGTGCCGGAGGGACTAAAAGGTCGCCGGGTGCTGGCCCTTGATATGGGGGCGCTGGTGGCCGGTGCGAAATATCGCGGTGAGTTCGAAGAACGCCTGAAAGGGGTGTTGAACGATCTCTCAAAACAGGAAGGCAACGTCATCCTGTTTATTGATGAGCTGCATACTATGGTTGGCGCAGGTAAAGCAGACGGCGCGATGGACGCCGGTAACATGCTTAAACCGGCACTTGCCCGCGGCGAGCTGCACTGCGTAGGGGCGACTACGCTTGACGAATACCGTCAATATATAGAGAAGGATGCCGCGCTGGAGCGCCGTTTCCAGAAAGTGTTCGTCGCCGAGCCTTCTGTTGAAGACACCATTGCGATTCTGCGCGGGCTGAAAGAGCGCTATGAGCTGCACCACCATGTGCAAATCACTGACCCGGCGATCGTTGCGGCGGCTACGCTTTCTCATCGCTATATTGCGGACCGTCAACTGCCGGATAAAGCCATCGACCTTATTGATGAAGCTGCATCCAGTATCCGTATGCAGATTGACTCCAAGCCGGAAGAGCTTGACCGCCTTGACCGCCGCATCATCCAGCTGAAGCTGGAGCAGCAGGCGCTGAAGAAAGAGTCGGATGAAGCCAGCCAAAAACGCCTCAGCATGCTCAACGAAGAGCTGGAGCAGAAAGAGCGCGACTATTCAGTGCTGGAAGAAGAGTGGAAAGCAGAGAAAGCTTCGCTGTCCGGGACTCAAACTATTAAGGCCGAGCTGGAGCAGGCGAAAATTGCTATCGAGCAGGCCCGCCGGGTAGGCGACCTGGGGCGGATGTCCGAGCTGCAGTACGGGAAAATCCCCGAGCTGGAAAAACAGCTTGCGGCGGCAACCCAAAGCGAAGGCAAAACTATGCGTCTGCTGCGTAATAAGGTGACGGATGCGGAAATTGCCGAAGTGCTGGCGCGCTGGACCGGGATACCGGTAGCGAGAATGCTGGAAGGTGAGCGTGACAAACTGCTGCGTATGGAGAAAGAGCTTCATCAGCGAGTGATTGGTCAGGACGAAGCCGTGGAGGCCGTATCAAATGCTATTCGCCGTAGCCGTGCGGGGCTGTCCGATCCGAACCGTCCGATTGGTTCGTTCCTGTTCCTCGGGCCAACCGGGGTAGGGAAAACAGAACTGTGCAAAGCGCTGGCTAACTTTATGTTCGACAGCGACGATGCGATGGTGCGTATCGATATGTCGGAGTTTATGGAGAAACACTCCGTATCCCGTCTGGTGGGGGCACCTCCGGGCTATGTCGGTTATGAAGAAGGCGGTTATCTGACCGAAGCCGTGCGTCGCCGTCCTTATTCGGTGATTTTGCTGGATGAAGTCGAGAAGGCGCACCCGGATGTATTTAACATCCTGCTGCAGGTGCTGGATGATGGTCGTCTGACCGATGGGCAGGGCAGAACCGTCGATTTTCGCAATACGGTGGTGATTATGACCTCGAACCTTGGTTCGGACTTAATTCAGGAGCGCTTTGGCGATCTGGATTACGGTCATATGAAAGATCTGGTTCTCGGTGTGGTAAGCCAAAGCTTCCGTCCGGAATTCATTAACCGTATAGATGAAGTCGTTGTGTTCCATCCGCTGGGTGAGCGTCATATAGCTTCTATTGCGCAGATTCAGCTGCAGCGTTTGTACAAACGTCTCGAAGAGCGTGGTTATGGCGTGCATATTTCTGATGAAGCGCTGAAGCTGCTTAGCGAGAACGGTTATGACCCTGTATACGGTGCACGTCCGCTGAAACGAGCTATCCAGCAGCAAATTGAGAACCCGCTGGCTCAGCAAATCCTCTCCGGGGAGCTGATTCCTGGGAAAACAATTCAGCTGGAAGTGAAAAACGACTGCATTGTGGCAGTGCAGTAAGTCACATAAAGTAAAAAACGAGCCCATTCGGGCTCGTTTTTGTTTGTAAAACGGCCGATCCTGGCCAGGATGTATACTCATTGCCTGGAAAGTGAGCGTTCGATAATTATTTTGTATTTTATAC
>NZ_KE161030.1:3425406-3576362 GCF_000412335.2 Cedecea davisae DSM 4568 | reverse complement strand
TGGCTGGGGTTTTTTGTTTTCTGGTATCTGGCAGCCTCTGCTACTCAGAGAGCAGGACAAACGTGTCGGGAACACGTTTGAACGCCGCGTGCGGCGGCCCCGGAGGGGTGAGTATCAGGATGATACGAATACTAAATCGGGAACGGATTTGCACAGCCGGCGGCTGCCCGCAGGGTGACGGGCAGGACAGCCCGGCATACAACTGCCAGGCATCAAATTAGCAATAACCCCGACCGAAAGGCCGGGGTTTTTTGCTTTCTGTGACCTGGAAATATCACCCAAGAAATAGCCGCTATCCCATCTACAGCTATAAAAGCTTAGCCTGCTCACAAAAATCACTGTAACAACTCAGCAACAGAAAACTTCGCCTCACGAATTTTGTTTCTCCTGCTTTACTGTATCCGGGGTGGTTACGCCCATTAAGGAAGACAGGAGAAGAAAATAAAATGATCGAAACAACAAATGAAGCAAATGTTGCGCTGACGGCCGCGGATACTCGCCGGCGGGTCTGGGCTATTGTCGGCGCATCATCCGGGAACCTGGTTGAGTGGTTTGATTTCTATGTTTACTCATTCTGCTCGCTCTACTTTGCTCACATCTTTTTTCCGGCCGGGAATACTACAACCCAGCTTTTACAGACTGCCGGTGTTTTTGCCGCCGGCTTCCTGATGCGGCCTATTGGCGGTTGGCTGTTCGGGTATATTGCCGATAAGCATGGTCGTAAAAACTCGATGCTCATTTCCGTCTGCATGATGTGTTTTGGCTCACTGGTCATAGCTTGCTTGCCCGGTTACGCGACGATTGGCACCTGGGCTCCGGCGTTACTGCTTCTGGCTCGTTTATTTCAGGGCCTTTCCGTTGGGGGTGAATATGGCACTAGCGCGACTTACATGAGTGAGGTTGCCGTCGAAGGGCGCAAAGGTTTTTACGCCTCGTTCCAGTATGTCACGCTGATTGGCGGGCAGCTGGCCGCTCTTCTGGTTGTGGTGGTTTTGCAGCAGGCATTGAGCGATGAAGATCTTCGTAGCTGGGGATGGCGTATTCCGTTTGCCATCGGTGCCGTATTGGCCATTGTTGCACTCTATTTGCGGCGCTCGCTCGATGAAACGTCGGATAAAACAACTCGGGCACATAAAGATGCCGGGACGTTATCCGGGCTGTGGAAAAATCGTAAAGCCTTCATCATGGTGCTTGGTTTTACCGCCGGCGGCTCGCTGGCTTTCTATACCTTTACCACCTATATGCAGAAATATCTGGTGAATACCGCCGGGATGCATGCCAATACGGCCAGTGCCCTGATGACCTTTGCTCTGTTCGTCTTTATGGTTATCCAGCCGTTCTTCGGCGCGCTGTCTGACAGAATTGGTCGTCGAACCTCTATGCTGTGTTTTGGCGGGCTGGCCGCAATACTCACCGTCCCCATTCTGACGGCTCTACAAAATGTTAATTCTCCGTGGGCGGCTTTTGCTCTGGTAATGGCGGCGATGGTGATTGTTAGTTTTTATACTTCAATCAGCGGCATTCTTAAGGCCGAGATGTTCCCACCGGAAGTGCGTGCCCTTGGCGTGGGGCTTTCTTATGCGGTCGCTAACGCAATATTTGGCGGCTCCGCAGAATATGTTGCCCTTTCGCTGAAATCTATGGGCAGCGAAACGGCCTTCTTCTGGTATGTATCCGGTATGGGGGCGGTGGCATTTCTTGTATCGCTGATGCTTCATCAGAAAGGAAAAGGGATTAAGCTTTAACCCGCTGCTGGCAATAAAAAGCCCTGCAATGCAGGGCTAATCTAGTCAGAGAATACGGCTGATAAGCCTGTCGATACGGATTCGACGCAATCTACGAATGAGTTTGCGAACTTTCACCGGATACTCGGCAATGCTTTGTAAATCACGATAATGCTGAACAACCGTGGTGTGGGTGCGAATCAGATCCAATTCTTTGGTTCGCAACGCCTCAAGTTCTCTTTTAGGATCGTGGATCAGCAGGGCATTTTCTAAATCCAGGCGCCACGCTCTCGGGTTAAGGTTGTTCCCGGTTAGCAGCATCCACTCGTCATCCACCCACATGCCTTTAAGGTGATAGCTGTTGTCGTCATCTTTCCACAGACGCACAATCAGCTGCCCGGTATTCACGTAATACTGCAGGCGGCTCAGGAAACGGCGTAGGTTAATTTCGTAGAGATACGGTAATGCACCGATAATTTTAAATGGCTGATCTTCCGGAATATAGAAGTCGTTCGCCGTCTTATCCCCGACGATAATTTCAACCTGCTTTCCGTTCCTCAGCAACTGAATAATATTGCGCACCAGCACTGCGGGAAGGTTGAAATAAGGCGTGCAGATGGTGAGTTTGCGCTCCGCACACGGCATCAGGTGGAAGATTGTTTTATTCAGCAGGCTGGATTTCCCCAGGCCAACCAGCGGCGTGACCGAAAGCTGGTCGTTATCCGCATCGCCCTGGAAGACGAAGCTGGCATCACGCAACTCCTGACGGAACAGGCGAATATCGTTTTTGATCTCAGGACTTTTGGGCCTGTCAGTGACATCGAGACGATGGACTGCACGGCCATGAACCAGATTCTGATTCACCCAGCCGTACATAATATCGGCCAGCTGCTGGTTGCGGACTACCTGATAACGGTCGTAGCGGTACTTGTCGTGTTGATGCAGATAAACATCATTGAGGCTGGCGCCGCTGTAGATAACGGAGTCATCGATGATGAAACCTTTAAAGTGCAACACGCCCAACGCTTCGCGGGTATTGACCGGCACGCCGTATACCGGGATTTTCACGTCGGGGAACTGTTCGCTCATACGATGATACCAGTCCGCATTGGTGTTGGTTGCGGCAACACCAATACGTCCGCGCTGGGCACGGTGCCAGTCAACCAGTACGGAAACTTCCAGTTCCGGGCGTAGCTGTTTGGCCTGATAAAGGGCAGACAGAATACCGTTACCGCCATCATCCTGCTCGAGGTACAGCGCAATGATGCAAATACGCTGCTTCGCGCAGGCGATTTTATTCAGCAGAGTTTCACGGAAATCTGCCGGGGAGAACAGGGTCTCTACATCATCAACTGATTGAGAAAGCTTGGGTAACTGGGCAAGGTGTTGTTGATGTTTATTACGTTTAAATTTAGACAACATCACAGTGCTTATCTTCTCTATTCATTGGATGGCCTTCTGCAAAATCCAGACGTCAGAACCTGCTGATAATACCACTACTGCCCGGCAAAGTGAGTATGTTTTCCAGTACCTTACTCACGAATCTGCGCTTTCGTTTAGCTTCAGCGTCAGGCTTACGATACCGTCTTCAAGCTGAATATCAACGCTGAAACCAAGTTTCCGGGCCAGGGTTATCATCCCCTGATTGTTTGGCATGGTAATGCCATTCAGCCTCAGAAGGCCGTGCTGTCGGGTATAATCGATAAGTTTGGCCAGCAGCCGACGCCCCAGTCCAAGCCCTTTTAAGTCAGAACGTACCAGTACCGCGAACTCGGCATCAACATTATCCGCATCTGAAATCGCTCTGGTTACGCCCAGGATCTCATCGCAGCCGTTGACTCGCCGCACGGCCACAAACGCCATTTCCCGATCGTAGTCGATCTGCGTCATGTTGGCTAAATCTTCGTGGGTAAATTCGTTGATCTCGCTGAAGTAGCGGTAATAGAGATCTTCTTTGGTTACCTGGGCAATAAAACGCTGCAACTGGGGTTCGTCTTCCGGCAGGATCGGTCGGAACAGGCAGCGATCGCCATTTTTTAATTGCACAACTTCTTTAAGCTGATGAGGGTAGGGGCGCACGGCGAGCCTGGCGTCCGCATCGCCGGTAAACTCAGCCAGCTGGAGCGTCACGTCCAGCAGAGTGAACTCATTGCCCGAGGCCAGCAGCGGGTGAATATCAAGACGCTCGATTTCCGGGCAATCGATTATCAGGTTGGAAACCTGCACCAGCACCTGGCTTATCCCCGCCACATCCAGCGGGCGCAGCGCGCTACGGCTGCGGATCTTGCCGCTCTTTATTGCCTGAATAACCAGATAACGGGCCAGGTTCATATTTAAAGGCGGAAGTGCGACGGCAGCCTGCCTTTCTGGCCGCCATTCGACGCCGCCTTCTCCCAGCATAATCAGCGGGCCAAACACCGGATCGTGCTCGACTACGACCCGCAGCTCCTGAGCACCAGCGCGGTTCGCCATGCTTTGTACCAGCAGCCCGTGAATACGTGCCTGCGGCCAGGCTAACTTCACTCGATCGATAATCGCGTCTGCCGCCTGCTGCACTTCGCTGGCGGTGCGCAGGTAAAGCATCACCCCCTGAACTTCTGATTTATGTGGAATATCAGGAGAGCGGAGCTTTAAAGCCACCGGGTAGCCAAGCTGCTCGGCGATATGCACTGCCTCGGCGCTGTCGCTGGCAATCCAGGTTGGCAGCGTTGTAAGCCCATAGGCATGAAGTATCGGACGGACTTCATGGGTATCCTGAGTCGTCACGCCCTGCTGTAGCGCCTGGCGGATAAGATGATGGGCCTCGCCGGTGTCGGCCGTCAGGTTAGCGGGCAGGGCCGGGGTTTCCCGCAGCTGCTTCTGATTGCGGCGATACTCCACCATATGCATAAAGGCGGTTACCGCTCCCTCCGGTGTGCGGTAGGTCGGAATGCCAGCATCGCTAAACAAACGCCTTGCTTCCTGGGAGGAAAATTCGCCGCACCAGTTGGTGATAATCGTCAGGTATTTACCGCGCGGATGGCGTTGTAATAAATCTATTAAGGCCAGAGCGCTGGCCGTGCCCGGAGCGGCTGCGCTGGGAGAATGAATCACCATTAGCGCATCCAAATCATGGCTATCCAGCAGTTTCTCTACCGCCAATAAATAGCGGCCAGGCGTGGCATCATCGCGCAAGTCAATGGGGTTACCCGGCTCTACTCCGGGAGGTAAAGCCGCCGCCAGCGATTGTGTGGTTTCCTCGCTTAAAACGGCGAGCTTGCCATTACGCAGCCATAACTCGTCCAGCGCGAGCGCTGCCGGAGCCGCGCCGTTGCTGACTATCATTAAACGTTCTCCGCGCAGCGGGCGCATGTGGCTCAACGTTTCAACGGCGGAGAACAGTTCGTGAGTATCCTGAACCCGCAGCAGGCCAGCTCGTTGAATGGCCGCGTCCCAGGCAGCGTCGAGTCCGGGATGAGTCTTTAACAGCGTCTGGGCTTTAGCGCTACGCCCGCTTTTAATCACCAGAATGGGCTTATTACGCGAAGCGCTTCGCGCGGCGGAGACGAAACGGCGAGCATCGCTGAGGTGTTCAAGGTATAGCAGGATGGCGCTGGTTTTATTATCCCGCGCCAGGTAATCGAGCAACTCATCTACGTCAATATCGAGGCTGTCGCCGAGGGCGATAAACCAGGAGAAGCCCATCTCGCGCTGCTGCGCCCAGTCAAGGATGGTATTTGAAACGGCGGCTGACTGAGAGATAAAAGCCAGTTTGCCTTTCTGAATGGGGACCGGAGAGAAGCTGGCATTTAGCCCCTGCCACGGAGCAAGCAGCCCGAGGCTATTTGGGCCGAGCAGTCGTATTTGAAAGCGAGCTGCGCAGGCTAACAGATCGGGCAACTGCTCAGGGGGAGCCGAAAGAATAATGCAGGCTTTGCAGCCTTTATTACCCAGGGCTTCAAGCAGTTCCAGATTACGACGGGAGTGGGTACAGATAACCGCGAGATCCGGGGCAAACGGCAGGCTTGCGATATCTGGCCAGGCCAGCACGCCGCACACGGCTTTATGAGTCGGAGTGACCGGCATAACCGGGCCATTGAAGCCTCCGGCAAGCAGGTTGCGCATCATTAAATAGCCGGCGCGATCGGTTTTTGCCGATGCGCCGATAACGGCAATGGATTTCGGACGCAGCAGCGCTTCCAGTCCTCGTTGGCTCACGACTCTCTCCCCTGAGTGATGTTGAGGAGAGTCTAAACGTTTTCCGTGGTTTCTGCTGTGATGCTGGATTGATGATGAGGTTTCCCCGCCAGATAGCGTTCGCGGAACAGCGTGAAATGGTCCGTTAACCCTTTAGAGGCCAGGCTATCTCCGGCCAGTTCCAGCAAGGCGGCCGCAACTTCGGCGGTGCAATACTGGCCGTCGGCATGCGCTTCACGCAATCGGTAGGCAGAGGTAATACTTAAATCCACGGAGATGACCGGCAGCGAGTCGAGATAAGGGCTTTTGCGAAACATTTTTCGCGCTTCGGTCCAGGTGCCGTCCAGCATAATAAACAGCGACGGTTTACCGTGCATGGGGGGAACCGAGAGCACTTCTCTCCCGGGATCTGCGTAAGAGGCCGGGAAAACCACCATTGGCTGGTAGTCTGGGTTGGCAACCAGATCCAAAAGCGCCTGAGGTGGCTCGGTACGCGACCACTGGAAAGCCTCGGTATCCGGTAAGATATCGGCAATTAAACGCCCTGTATTGCTGGGTTTCATCGGTTCGGTGTCGAACATCACCAGACAAAAACGGCTGCGTGCGCTTTGCGCCTGAAGTGTTTCACACAGGCATTGTTTTAGCGGCAAAAGGCAGCGCTGGCAGCGGCGAATACGGTTCCCGCGAGCGAGAAAAGGGCGGGTAGCGCGGGCGAGACGAGCGGCACGGAGGCGAAGAACGGCGTTTTCGATCATTAAGCAGACTTGGTTAAAAACGCCATTCTAACGTAGATAGAGTAAAGGGGCACAAAGAAGATGCCCCTCAGCTTTAGAGATTTTCGTCCAGCCAGCTATCAAATGGTGCTTTTGGCATTGCGCCATTCAGCATATCAACGACTTGACCATTCTTGAAAATCATAATGGTTGGAATGCTGCGAATGCGGAAGCGTGCGCTAAGCTCTTGTTCAGCTTCGGTGTTCACCTTAACAAAGCGAACCTTTCCGCTGCGTTCTTCGGCGACATCTTCAAAAATGGGGGCAAAGTTAATGCACGGGCCGCACCATGGCGCCCAGAAATCGATAACTACCGGCAAATCGTCTTTCAGCAGTTTATCCAGCGTGGCGCTGGTGGCGTTAATCACTTCGCCATCAAACAGTTCGTGACCGCAGCGGCCGCATTTTGCGCCGTCATCAATACGGTCGTCAGGAATGCGGTTGATGGCCTGGCAGTCGGCACAAACGGTATTCATAACTCACCTCAAAGAGAATGGGTTGTCGAAAATCGGCGTCAGGCGCCGAGGATGTTTCAAGTATGTTACATATTATCGGTGAAGATGTGTGGCTCAACAAAGCGATTTATTCAATGAGTACAATAGTTATTAGCTTTTAAGCAAAGTTAATGGCTAACCCATGCCACATCAGGTAATCTGCGCGCTTCGCGCTCAGCCAGGTGGAGGAACAATGAACGACGAATTTAAAGGTAAAAGCGGCAAGGTCAAAGTGATGTATGTCCGCGGTGACGACGAAAGCGAAAAACGCACCCAAAACCCGCGTACCGGGAAAGGTGGTGGGCGTCCTGCTGGTGCGTCGCGTGGTGAAGGCGGCGGTCGCCGTCCGGCTCGTCACGATGATAAACCTCGCGGCGGGCGCGATCGTAATGAACGTAACGACAGAGGCGATCGCGGTGAAGCGTCTTCCCCGTGGCGTACGGTTTCCCGTCCGCCAAGAGAAGAAGCTCCGTCAACGTTCGACAATGACGGTACCGGCACTAAAAATGTCATCGATCCGGAAGTGATTCGTCGCCAGCGCGCCGAAGAAACCCGCGTCTATGGTGAAAATGCGTGTAAGGCTCTGTTCCAGAGTCGCCCTGAGTGCATCGTGCGCGCCTGGTTTATCCAGAGCGTAACGCCGCGCTTTAAAGAGGCGCTGCGCTGGATGGCTGCGAACCGCAAGGCCTACCACGTAGTGGATGATGCGGAGCTTGCAAAAGCTTCCGGAACAGAACATCACGGCGGCGTTTGCTTCATTATTAAAAAACGCAGCGGCATCAGCGTTCAGAGCTGGCTGAATAAAGCCGGTGAAGAAGATTGTGTGCTGGCGCTGGAAGATGTGGGTAACCCGCATAATCTCGGCGGCATCATGCGTAGCTGTGCGCACTTCGGCGTGAAGGGGCTGCTGATTCAGGATGCTTCTTTACTGGAGTCTGGCGCGGCGGTTCGTACCGCAGAAGGCGGCGCTGAGCACGTAGTTGCCATTAGTGGCGAAACGTTTGGTGACGGTCTGGAAGCCTTCCGTAAAGCGGGCTATACCATCGTAACCACCTCCAGCCACCAGGGAACTCCGCTGTACAAAGCCGAGTTGCCTAAGAAAATGGTGCTGGTGCTTGGTCAGGAGCGCGACGGCGTTTCCGATACCACTTTTGAAAACGCGGATATGAGCGTGGCAATTGAAGGTACGGGGAATGTTGAAAGCCTCAACGTTTCGGTAGCAACCGGCGTACTGCTGGGTGAATGGTGGCGTCAGAACAAGGCGTAACTACTTTCCCTGTGATAAAAAAGCCAGCGTAATAGCTGGCTTTTTTTTGCTTTGAATTCAGCTGTTTTCAGCCGGGAGCTGTGGCATCCAGTCGATTGGTTGCTCTCCGCGCCCGGCCAGATACTCGTTGGCCTTCACAAAATGCCCGCAGCCGAAGAAACCGCGATGTGCCGAAAGCGGTGACGGGTGAGGCGCTGTTAAAACATGATGCCGCTGGCGATCGATAATACTGCCTTTACGCTGGGCATGTGCGCCCCACAGCAGGAATACCACGCCTTCACGGTGCTGATTAATTAATGCAATCACCTTATCGGTAAAGGTTTCCCAGCCGAAGTTAGCGTGGGAATGCGCCTTTCCGGCCTCTACGGTCAACACCGTGTTGAGCAGCAGCACGCCCTGGCGCGCCCAGCTTTCCAGGTAACCGTGCGTCGGGCGAGTAAAGCCAGGAACGGAAGCGGCGAGCTCCTTATACATATTGACCAGCGAGGGTGGCGGCGTAATACCCGGGAGCACCGAGAAAGAAAGCCCGTGTGCCTGCCCCGGGCCGTGATAAGGATCCTGACCCAAAATCACCACTTTAACGTCACCCAGCTCGGTAAAACGAAAAGCGTTAAATACGTCTTTCTGCACAGGATAAACAGTTATGCCCGCCGCCCGCTCTGCCGCAACAGCATTAAGCGTATTGATAAAGTAGGGCTGCTGCTTCTCTTCAGCCAGCACGTCGTGCCAGGTGAGTTGGGTTGTCATCTCGCTCTCCCGCGAATGTGTTTGTCCGATAGCTTAACTGCTTCTGCTTCATGAGCAAAATATTGCGTGGCATCAATGGGCTACGATGCAAAATAAAGTTGAAAATTTACAAACTTTTTAAGTTTGCCGCATGTCGCTAAGTTGATGTAAAACAAATAAATCCTCTTATAGCCATTTTTAGTGTGTGGATTTAATTGATTTAAGTCAAAGAATTGAGCCAGGCAGACTGATATAAGAACAACAAAGCAACAAAGGTTTTACCAATGAGCCAGATTGCTGGCCCAAAGAATCAGCACATTACCCTGAGGGAGAAATAAAATGATTACTGGTATCCAGATTACAAAAGCGGCAAATGATGAACTTCTGAACTCTTTCTGGCTGCTCGACAACGAAAAAGGCGAGGCGCGCTGCGTCTGTGCAAAAGCCGGTTTTGCTGAAGATGAAGTAGTTGCGGTGAGCAAACTGGGTCAGTTCGAATACCGTGAAATTCCAATGGAAGTGAAACC
Organism: Cedecea davisae DSM 4568; assembly: GCF_000412335.2. GTDB lineage: Bacteria > Pseudomonadota > Gammaproteobacteria > Enterobacterales > Enterobacteriaceae > Cedecea > Cedecea davisae. The sequence continues at coordinate 3,566,676 of NZ_KE161030.1, read as the reverse complement.
GGAAGTTCGCGTGGAAGGCGGTCAGCACCTGAACGTTAACGTTTTGCGCCGCGAAACGCTGGAAGATGCCGTTAAGCATCCGGAAAAATATCCACAGCTGACCATCCGCGTTTCAGGTTATGCGGTTCGCTTCAACTCCCTGACTCCGGAGCAGCAGCGCGACGTTATTACCCGTACTTTCACCGAAAGCCTGTAATTTCTGTTACGTGATAAAAAGCCGGCCTGCGAGCCGGCTTTTTTACGCTTTCAGCAAAGAAGTGCTTCAAAGCGCCCATAATCAGATGAATTGCCACAAAAAAGCCGCCTCAAAAGGGCGGCTTTTTTGTTATGCAGAGTGATTATTCAGCAGCATCATCTTTCGTCGCGCTTGGCTTGCGGCGTTTACCGATGTTTTTCTGATCGCGGTGACGAACTTTCACACGCGGCTTCTCTTTGTCTTTCTCTTTTTTCTTCTCTTCGCGCTTGGCCAGCACTTTCTTGGAAGGCTTTCCGGTAAGCTTCTCGCTAGGTGCGCGAGTCGTTGGGCGAAGTTCATCAATCACGCGAGACTTCATCGGTTCTTTCATGTAGCGGGTAATTTTACCCAGCAGCAGATGATCGTGAGCCTCAACCAGAGAAATTGCGGTGCCTTTCATACCCGCACGCCCGGTACGACCGATACGGTGCAGGTAGATATCAGCGGTGCGCGGCAGGTCAAAGTTGAACACATGGCTGACATCAGGAATATCAATCCCTCGGGCAGCAATATCGGTAGCAACCAGCACGTTAACGCGGCCATCGGTTAAACGCTTGATAGCTTCGTTACGCTTAGCCTGCACCATCTCGCCTTCCAGATAGCAGGTATTGATACCTGCTTCGCGCAGCCACGCAACCAGCTCATGCACACGCTCACGTTTACGCACGAAGACGATAGAGCGGGTGGTGTCCGGCTGGTTCAGCAGGTTAACCAGCAATTTGGTTTTATGCTCGATATCATCAGCGCGATAATACCACTGATGAATTTTCTTGCGCTCACGCGTGGACGGGGTAGCCGAAACTTCAACCGGATCTTCCAGCAGGCGCTCAGCGAAGTTCTTGATAGCCTCGCCTTCAAGCGTTGCGGAGAACAGCATCGTCTGCTTACGCCAGCGGGTTTCTGCGGCAATGGTTTCAATATCCTGCGCGAAGCCCATGTCCAGCATGCGGTCTGCTTCATCAAGGATCAGCGTTTCAACCGCACGGCAGTCGAAGTTTTCTTCCTTAATGTATTGCAGCAGTCGCCCGGTTGTCGCAACCACGATATCCTGGTTCTCGCTGAAAACCTCGGCATGGTTCATATAAGCCACGCCGCCGGTAATGGTCGCGATATCCAGATGGGTATGTTTCGCCAGCTCGCGGGCGTGATCCGCTACCTGCATAGCCAGTTCACGGGTCGGCGTCACTATCAGGATGCGCGGTGGGCCAGATTTCTTACGCGGGAAGTCGACCAGATGCTGTAAAGCAGGCAGCAGGTAAGCTGCGGTTTTACCGGTACCCGTTGGTGCTGAACCCAGCACATCGCGCCCTTCAAGTGCAGGAGGAATGGCCGCAGCCTGGATTGCTGTCGGGCGAGTAAAGCCCTTCTCCTGGAGCGCGTCCAAAAGGCTTTCATCAAGTTCGAGTTCGGAAAAAGTGCTTACAGTCATGGTCTACCTCTATTTGGGACGCCGATTATAGACGTTATGACCGCGATCTTCATCTGTTTGTGTCTTTCCGTCGTTGCTCGTTTCACTTATGCTACGGCGGTTTCTTTGCAAGGTAGATAAGATGTCGGATCAAAAAGCGGTATTACGTCGGGACGGATTCACTTTCAAACAGTTTTTTGTCGCGCACGATCGCTGTGCCATGAAGGTGGGAACGGATGGAACGCTACTCGGCGCATGGGTGCCGGTTGCCAGGGTAAAAAGCGTGCTGGATATCGGCACCGGCAGCGGCCTGTTGGCGCTGATGTTGGCTCAGCGTACGCCGCAAGACGTCACTATTGAAGCCGTAGAGCTTGATCCGATTGCCGCTGAACAGGCTGCGGAAAACGCGGCTGCCTGCCGCTGGGCTTCGCGTATTAAGGTCCACTGTGCGGATATTCGCGACTGGGCGCAGCAGGCAACTCAGCGTTACTCCCTGATTGTCAGCAACCCGCCGTTCTTTGAGCAGGGCAGCAACTGCGCTTCGCCGGAACGTGCTCAGGCACGCTACACCACTACGCTGGATCACCGTGCGTTGTTGAGCAGCGCGGAGCAGCTTATAACCGAAGACGGTTTTTTCTGCGTGATTATGCCGGAAGCGGCCGGTACGGCTTTCAGCGAACTGGCTAAATCCGAGGGCTGGCACGTTCGCTATCGCACGGATGTTGCGGATAACGAAACCCGCTTGCCGCATCGCGTGATGCTGGCGCTCTCTCCAACTGGCGGGGAATACTTTAGCGAACGCCTGGTGATTCGTGGGCCAGACCAAACCTATTCCGAAGGCTATTGCGGCCTGACCCAGGATTTCTACCTGTTTATGTAGAGCGGCGACAGTACGCTTGGGCCTGAATCGCTTAGCTGCTCCGGGTAGTCGAGCGTGTAATGCAGGCCGCGGCTCTCTTTGCGCTGCATCGCACAGCGCACAATAAGCTCGGCCACCTGCACCAGGTTCCTCAGCTCAAGCAGATTGTTGGAAACGCGGAAGTTGGCGTAATACTCGTCAATTTCCTGCTGAAGCATGGTAATGCGGCGCAGCGCACGTTCCAGCCTCCGGGTTGTGCGAACAATCCCCACGTAGTCCCACATAAAAAGCCGCAGCTCGTGCCAGTTATGCTGGATAACGACCTGCTCGTCGGGATTGTCGACGCGGCTGTCATCCCAGTCCGGCAAATTTTTGCTCTCGCGTGCGTAGGGCAAGCGTTTAAGAATATCCTCTGCGGCAGACCAGCCGTAAACCAGGCATTCAAGCAGAGAGTTAGAAGCCATACGGTTTGCGCCATGCAGGCCGGTATAAGTCACTTCTCCTATCGCATAAAGCCCGTCAACGTCAGTTCGCCCGTGCTCATCAACCATTACGCCGCCGCAGGTGTAATGCGCGGCCGGTACGATGGGAACGGCTTCTTTAGTCAAATCAATGCCCAACCCGAGCAGTTTTTCATAAATAGTCGGGAAGTGCTGGCGCACAAAAGTGTCCGGCTTATGGCTGATATCAAGATACATGCAGTCTGCGCCGAGACGCTTCATTTCATGATCGATTGCGCGGGCGACAATATCCCGCGGCGCAAGCTCCGCCCGTTCATCAAAGTCCGGCATAAAGCGGGAGCCATCCGGGCGCTTCAGGTAAGCGCCTTCGCCGCGCAGCGCCTCGGTAAGCAGGAAGTTTCGCGCCTGCGGGTGATACAACGCCGTCGGGTGGAATTGGTTGAATTCAAGGTTTGCTACCCGGCAGCCTGCGCGCCAGGCCATTGCAATTCCATCGCCGGATGAAATGTCCGGGTTGGTCGTATATTGGTAAACCTTCGAAGCACCACCCGTTGCCAATACCACGGCTTTAGCCCGGCAGGTTTCAACTTTTTCGCGATTGCGGTTCCAGATCCAGGCTCCCACCACGCGACGTGTTCCCGGCAGCCCGATTTTATCGGAGATGATTAAATCCACGGCATTACTGCGTTCAATAACCTGAATATTCGGATGGCTGAGCGCTTTGCCTACTAATGTGGTTTCGACTTCTTTGCCGGTGGCGTCGGCCGCGTGAAGGATGCGGCGGTGGCTATGGCCGCCTTCACGGGTTAAATGGTAGCTCTCCTCGCCGTTGGCAAGCGTCTGTGTGTCGAACATCACGCCCTGGTCTATCAGCCACTGTACGCAGTGTTTGGCGTTGCTGGCGACGAACTCTACCGCATCGCGGTCACAGATACCCGCTCCGGCAATAAGCGTGTCGTCGATATGGGAGCCAATGCTGTCGGTTTCGTCGAACACCGCCGCAATGCCGCCCTGGGCATAAAAGGTTGACCCTTCGTTAATCGGCCCCTTACTCAGCACAATGACTTTGCTGTTGTGGGCAAGCCTGAGGGCCAGAGAGAGGCCGGCAGCGCCGCTACCGACGATAAGAACATCACAGACCAGATCGCTATTTATATTCATGATGTTTAATTTACTAAACAATGGTGGGCCGACAATAGCACCAGGTGCGCGTCAGGACACTCTTTTTTTATGAAATTGTTGGGCGCACTAAACAGTGGCGCCAGGAGATCTTGCGGGGAGAAGTCGGTCAAAATATGTAAAAAAATCCCGTTTACAGGGGATAAACAGCAGATTAAATGATGAAAAGCCTCGATTCATGCGATACTCTGCTCGCTAACTTTTTAAGCGGTGATTCGGAAGAATCGGCGTTACCGTTTTGCGTAGCGGAACTTATAATGAAAAGATTCAATCCGCGAAACATGACAGAAAAACAAAGGCGTAACGGAACTTTGCTCACCTCGGGCGCTCCAACTCTAAGCTTGCTCAAAAATGCAGGGTTCGAGTGGCATTTCGATTACGCGTGGATATTAGGTTTGGGGAGACATTACCTCGGATGAGCGAGCAGTTAACGGATCAGGTCCTCGTCGAACGGGTCCAGAAGGGAGATCAGAAATCTTTCAACCTACTGGTGGTTCGCTACCAGCATAAAGTTGCGAGCCTGGTTTCCCGATATGTACCGTCAGGGGATGTCCCGGACGTGGTACAGGAATCATTCATTAAGGCTTATCGCGCGCTGGACTCATTCCGCGGCGATAGCGCGTTTTATACGTGGCTGTACCGCATCGCGGTCAACACGGCAAAAAATTATCTGGTTGCTCAGGGGCGCCGTCCACCTTCCAGCGATGTAGACGCAATTGATGCGGAAAACTACGAAAGTGGCAGCGCGCTGAAAGAAATTTCGAACCCTGAGAACTTAATGTTGTCTGAAGAGCTGAGACAGATAGTTTTCCGTACTATTGAGTCGCTCCCGGAAGATTTACGCATGGCAATTACGTTGCGGGAGCTGGATGGTTTGAGCTATGAAGAGATAGCCGCCATTATGGACTGCCCGGTAGGTACAGTGCGTTCTCGTATCTTCCGTGCTCGGGAAGCTATCGATAATAAAGTTCAACCGCTAATCAGGCGTTGACGATAGCGGATTACTGGAAGGGTATTTAGGCATGCAGAAAGAACAACTTTCCGCTTTAATGGATGGCGAATCTCTCGATAGCGAGCTGCTTAACCGTTTGTCGCAAGACCAGACGCTACAGCAGAGCTGGGAGAGCTACCATCTCATCCGCGACACGATGCGCGGAGATACCAGTGACATTCTTCATTTCGATATTTCTGCCAAAGTGATGGCGGCTATCGCTGATGAACCAGTGCGCAAAGTCGCGCCGCTGATTGCCGAATCACAGCCGCAGCCTCAGCAATGGCAGAAAATGCCGTTCTGGCACAAGGTGCGTCCGTGGGCGAGCCAGCTAACCCAGATGGGCGTTGCTGCATGCGTATCGCTTGCGGTTATCGTCGGCGTACAGCACTATAACGGCCAGTCTGATGGTGCTGCTCAGCCGGAAACTCCGGTATTTAACACGCTGCCGATGATGGGCAAAGCCAGCCCGGTAAGCCTGGGCGTACCGTCTGATGCAACTGCCAGCAACGGCAGCAGCAGTCAGCAGGTACAGGAACAGCGTCGTCGTATTAACGCTATGCTGCAGGATTATGAATTGCAGCGTCGTTTACACTCCGAGCAGCTCCAGTTTGAACAGGCGCAAACCCAGCAGGCCGCTGTGCAAGTGCCAGGAAACCAAACTTTAGGAACGCAATCGCAGTAATGAAGCAACTTTGGTGTGCCCTGTCTTTAGTGGCAGGCAGCCTGTTGTTCACCTCCAGCGCCTCGGCGGACACTGTTTCGTCCGGGGCGTTGTTGCAGCAGATGAACCAGGCAAGTCAGTCACTCAACTATGAGCTGGCGTTTATCAATATCAGTAAACAAGGGATTGAGTCTCTTAGTTACCGCCACGCGCGTCTTGATAACCGCCCGCTTGCCCAGTTCCTGCAAATGGATGGCCCGCGCAGGGAAGTGGTTCAGCGCGGCAACGAGATAAGCTATTTTGAACCCGGGCTTGAGCCGTTCACGCTCACCGGGGACTACATCGTCGACTCCCTTCCGTCCATCGTTTATACCGACTTCAAGCGCTTAACGCCGTATTACGACTTTATCTCCGTCGGGCGCACGCGTATTGCCGATCGCCTGTGCGAGGTAATTCGCGTCGTTGCGCGAGACGGAACGCGTTATAACTATATTGTCTGGATCGATACTGAAACCAAGCTGCCGCTGCGCGTCGATCTGTTGGATCGCGATGGCGAAACGCTGGAACAATTCCGGGTGGTTTCGTTCTCCGTAGAGAACCAGGCCAGCAGCCTGATGCAGAACCTGTCGAAGGCTACTCTGCCGCCGCTGCTGTCTGTGCCGGGCGCGGAGAAAGCTAACTTCTCATGGGCGCCGTCCTGGCTGCCGCAGGGGTTCAGTGAAGTTTCCAGCAGCCGCAGGCCGCTGCCGACCGTTGGCGTGCCGATTGAGTCTCGCCTCTATTCTGACGGTTTGTTCAGCTTCTCGGTGAACGTCAGCCAGGCGCCGGCTGCCAGCACCAATGGCGATCAGATGGTACGCACCGGCCGCCGCACCGTGAATACTGAAATTCGGGATAAAACGGAAATTACCGTTGTGGGCGAGTTACCTCCGCAAACGGCCAAACGTATTACCGACAGCATTAAATTCAACGGGGCGACGCCATGATTAAAGAGTGGGCGACCGTTGTCTCCTGGGAAAACGGCGAGGCTTTATTGCACTGCGACGTCAAGGCTTCTTGCAGCAGCTGCGCTTCGCGTTCGGGTTGCGGCACCCGGGTACTGAATAAGCTCGGGCCGCAAACCAGCCATTTGCTGTCGGTGCCAAGCGAGCAGCCGCTGGTGGCGGGGCAGAAAGTTGAACTGGGCATTGCCGAAGGCAGCCTGCTGGGTTCCGCTCTGCTGGTTTATATGTCGCCTCTGGTCGGGTTATTCCTCTGTTCCGCGTTGTTCCAGACGCTGTTTAGCACCAACCTCGCTGCTATGGCCGGGGCGCTGCTGGGCGGCGTGGGCGGCTTCCTGATTGCGCGAGGCGTTTCACAGCGCTTCAGCAGCCGTGAAAGCTGGCAGCCGGTTATCCTGAGCGTTGCGCTTGGCCCGGATGCATTACGCGTCGACACCTCAACTCCCCCGGCTGAAAACCCGTAATTTCCCTCTGGTTGACATATCTTTGCACATCCTGCCTACGGCTTAACTAAGCTTGCAGGATGAGCAGTTTCCTCGCTTTCTGGTTGTAGTGTAGAATGCGGCGTTTCAGGCAGAAGACAGTCACTGACATCCTGCTCCGTACTGCGCGAAGCGCCGAGCTCACAGGCCATTTGTAAGGCATAAAAACCTCTAACTATGAAGAACATACGCAACTTTTCTATTATTGCCCACATCGACCACGGTAAATCGACGCTGTCTGACCGTATCATCCAGATTTGCGGCGGCCTGTCCGACCGCGAAATGGCGGCTCAGGTTCTGGACTCCATGGATCTGGAACGTGAACGTGGTATCACCATCAAAGCGCAGAGCGTCACGCTCGACTACAAAGCCAAAGACGGTGAGACCTATCAGCTAAACTTCATCGACACCCCGGGGCACGTTGACTTCTCCTATGAAGTTTCCCGCTCGCTGGCGGCCTGTGAAGGCGCGCTGCTGGTGGTGGATGCCGGGCAGGGCGTTGAAGCTCAGACCCTGGCAAACTGCTACACGGCCATGGAAATGGATCTGGAAGTAGTTCCGGTTCTCAACAAGATTGACCTGCCTGCCGCTGACCCTGAGCGCGTGGCTGAAGAGATTGAAGACATTGTTGGTATCGACGCGGCCGACGCGGTGCGCTGCTCCGCGAAAACCGGCGTGGGCGTGCCTGACGTTTTAGAGCGCCTGGTGCGCGACATCCCGGCACCTGAGGGCGACCCGGACGCGCCGCTGCAGGCGTTGATCATCGACTCCTGGTTCGATAATTACCTCGGCGTTGTCTCCCTGATCCGTGTGAAAAACGGCACCCTGCGCAAGGGCGATAAAGTAAAAGTAATGAGCACCGGCCAGGTCTATAACGCTGACCGTCTGGGCATCTTCACACCGAAGCAAATTGACCGTACCGAACTGAAGTGCGGGGAAGTTGGCTGGCTGGTTTGTGCGATTAAAGACATCCTGGGCGCGCCGGTAGGCGATACCCTGACGTTGTCCCGCAACCCGGCAGACAAAGCGCTGCCCGGCTTTAAGAAAGTTAAGCCTCAGGTTTATGCCGGTCTGTTCCCGGTCAGCTCTGACGATTACGAAAACTTCCGTGATGCGCTGGGCAAACTCAGCCTGAACGACGCCTCCCTGTTCTACGAGCCAGAAAGCTCCACTGCGCTGGGCTTCGGCTTCCGCTGCGGCTTCCTCGGCCTGTTGCACATGGAAATTATCCAGGAACGTCTGGAGCGTGAGTATGACCTCGACCTGATAACCACCGCGCCAACGGTAGTTTACGAAGTGCAGACGACCAACAAAGAGATTATCTACGTTGATAGCCCGTCCAAGCTGCCTGCGCTGAACAACATCGAAGAGCTGCGTGAACCTATCGCCGAATGTCACATGCTGCTGCCGCAGGAATTCCTCGGCAACGTGATCACGCTGTGCATCGAAAAACGTGGCGTGCAGACCAACATGGTTTACCACGGGAACCAGGTTGCCCTGACCTACGAAATCCCGATGGCGGAAGTGGTGCTCGACTTCTTCGACCGCCTGAAGTCGACTTCTCGTGGCTATGCGTCGCTGGATTACAATTTCAAACGTTTCCAGGCTTCCAACATGGTGCGCGTTGATGTACTGATAAACGGCGACCGCGTGGATGCCCTGGCGCTGATTACGCACAACGATAACGCCCCGTATCGCGGCCGCGAGCTGGTGGAGAAGATGAAAGATCTGATCCCTCGCCAGCAGTTCGATATCGCGATTCAGGCTGCCATCGGCAACCACATCATCGCGCGTTCGACGGTGAAACAGCTGCGTAAAAACGTACTGGCAAAATGCTACGGCGGTGACGTAAGCCGTAAGAAAAAGCTGTTGCAGAAACAGAAAGACGGTAAGAAGCGTATGAAGCAGGTCGGTAACGTCGAACTGCCTCAGGAAGCGTTCCTCGCCATCCTGCATGTCGGCAAAGACGGCAAATAATCTAAGGAGTTGGCATGGCGAATATGTTTGCTTTGATCCTCGTGGTAGCCACGCTGGTGACGGGCATTTTATGGTGTCTGGATAAATTTATCTTTGCGCCAAAACGTCGTGAAAAACAGGCGGCAGCTCAGGCTGCCACCGGTGACGCGCTGGACAAAAAGACGCTGAAAAAGGTCGGCCCTAAACCGGGCTGGCTGGAAACCGGCGCTTCGGTATTCCCGGTGCTGGCTATTGTTCTGGTGGTGCGCTCATTTATTTACGAGCCGTTCCAGATCCCATCAGGTTCGATGATGCCAACGCTGTTAATCGGTGATTTTATTCTGGTAGAGAAATTTGCCTACGGAATTAAAGATCCGATTTACCAGAAAACCTTGATTGAAACCGGGCACCCTAAACGCGGTGACATCGCGGTATTTAAATATCCTGAAGATCCTCGTCTGGATTACATCAAGCGCGTGGTGGGGTTGCCGGGCGACCGCGTAAGCTACGATCCGCAGTCCAAGGAAGTGACCGTTCAGCCGAACTGCAGTTCCGGCCAGGCCTGTGATAATGCGCTGCCAATCACTTATTCCAATGTGGAAGCCAGTGATTTTGTGCAGACCTTTGCCCGCCGTAACGGCAGCGAAGCGACCTCCGGTTTCTTCCAGATGCCCAAAGACCAGACCCGTGATGACGGCGTGCGCCTGAGCGAGCGTAAAGAGACGCTGGGCGACGTCACTCACAACATTCTGACCGTGCCGATTGCTCAGGATCAGGTGGGAATGTATTACCAGCAGTCCGGCCTGCCGCTGGCAACGTGGATTGTGCCACCGGGTCATTATTTCATGATGGGTGACAACCGCGATAACAGCGCCGATAGCCGTTACTGGGGATTCGTTCCGGAGCAAAATCTGGTCGGTAAAGCGACAGCTATCTGGATGAGTTTCGAGAAACAGGAAGGCGAATGGCCAACGGGTGTTCGTTTGAATCGGATTGGCGGCATTCATTAAGCAATTAAATCCCACAAACTAACGACATCCCCTGTCGTTGTGTATAGAATAATCCCGCTTTTAAAGGTTGGCTCCCGAAAGGGAGCCACGGCACACGAAACAGCGTTGGTTTGTTTCTCAGGTCTGTTCCGTGTGCTGAATAGTTGACGCATTCATTAATTTTGGTATCGCATGAATCCCATCGTAATAAATAGGCTGCAGCGTAAGCTGGGCTACACTTTTCAACATCAGGATCTGTTGCAACAGGCATTAACCCACCGTAGTGCCAGCAGCAAACACAACGAGCGTCTTGAGTTTTTGGGTGACTCCATTCTCAGTTATGTTATCGCTAACGCGCTGTATCATCGCTTTCCTCGTGTAGACGAGGGCGATATGAGCCGTATGCGTGCGACGCTGGTTCGCGGTAATACGCTGGCTGAAATCGCTCGTGAATTCGAGCTGGGTGAGTGTCTGCGTCTTGGGCCGGGTGAGCTGAAAAGTGGCGGCTTCCGCCGTGAGTCGATTCTTGCCGATACCGTTGAAGCATTAATCGGCGGCATTTTCCTCGACAGCGATATCCAGAACATTGAGCGTCTGATCCTCTCCTGGTATCAGACCCGTCTCGACGAAATCAGTCCGGGCGACAAGCAAAAAGACCCTAAAACGCGTCTGCAGGAGTATCTGCAGGGTCGCCATCTGCCGCTGCCGTCTTATCTGGTGGTGCAGGTTCGTGGTGAAGCGCACGATCAGGAATTTACCATTCACTGTCAGGTGAGTGGCCTGCCTGAGCCGGTCGTTGGGACTGGTTCGAGCCGCCGTAAAGCGGAACAGGCTGCAGCTGAGCAGGCGCTTAAAAAGCTGGAGCTGGAATGAGCGAAGAAAAAACATATTGCGGCTTCGCGGCCATCGTTGGCCGTCCGAACGTCGGCAAATCCACGCTGCTGAACCAGCTGCTTGGGCAGAAAGTTTCCATTACCTCGCGTAAGGCGCAGACCACGCGTCACCGCATTATGGGTATCCATACCGAAGGGGCTTATCAGGCTATTTATGTCGATACCCCGGGGCTGCACATGGAAGAAAAGCGCGCCATCAACCGCTTGATGAACCGCGCGGCCAGCAGCTCTATCGGCGACGTTGAGCTGGTTATTTTCGTGGTTGAAGGCACCCGCTGGACGCCGGACGACGAGATGGTGCTTAACAAGCTGCGTGATAGCCGTGCGCCGGTTATTCTGGCGGTAAATAAGGTTGATAACGTTCAGGACAAGAGCATTCTGCTGCCGCACCTGCAGTTCCTCGGTAGCCAGATGAACTTCCTCGACATCGTGCCGATTTCTGCTGAAACCGGAATGAACGTTGACACCATCGCCGGAATCGTTCGTAAGCACCTGCCGGAAGCAATCCATCACTTCCCGGAAGAGTACATTACCGACCGTTCCCAGCGCTTTATGGCGTCAGAAATCATCCGTGAAAAACTGATGCGTTTCCTGGGGGCCGAACTGCCTTACTCCGTCACCGTTGAAATTGAACAGTTTGTTACCAACGAACGCGGCGGATACGACATCAACGGGCTGATCCTCGTTGAGCGTGAAGGGCAGAAGAAGATGGTCATTGGCAACAAAGGCGCCAAAATCAAAACCATCGGCATTGAAGCCCGTAAAGATATGGAAGAGATGTTCGAAGCCAAAGTTCACCTTGAGCTGTGGGTTAAAGTGAAATCAGGCTGGGCCGATGACGAGCGCGCGCTGCGTAGCCTCGGTTATACCGACGACCTGAGTTAATCACATGGAAGGCTGGCAACGGGCTTTTGTCCTGCATAGTCGCCCCTGGAGCGAAACCAGCCTTCTGCTCGACCTGTTTTCCGAAGAGTCCGGGCGCGTCCGCCTGATTGCCAAAGGCGCGCGTTCGAAACGCTCTAACCTCAAAGGGGCGTTACAGCCTTTTACCCCTCTGCTGGTTCGCTGGGGCGGGCGCGGCGAAGTCAAAACGCTGCGCAGTGCCGAAGCTGTCTCGCTGGCACTTCCCCTAAGCGGTATTTCTCTCTATAGCGGCCTGTACGTTAATGAGCTGGTGGCTCGCGTGCTGGAGCAGGAGACCCGTTTCTCTGAACTCTTCTTCGACTACCTTCACTGTATTCAGGCGCTGGCTGGCACCATAGGCACGCCGGAGCCTGCGCTGCGTCGTTTTGAACTGGCTTTGCTGGGGCATCTTGGCTACGGCGTGGACTTTCTCCACTGCGCCGGTAGCGGGGAAGAGGTCAGCGACACCATGACCTACACTTATCGGGAAGAAAAAGGCTTTATCGCCAGCGTGGTCATTGGCCATAACAGTTTTACCGGCCGCCATCTGAGGGCGCTGGCCGAGCGTGAATTTCCGGACGGTGATACGCTCCGTGCCGCAAAACGCTTCACCCGTATGGCGCTCAAACCTTATTTGCAAGGTAAGCCGCTTAAAAGCCGCGAACTGTTCCGCCAGTTTGTGCCGAAAAAATCGCCACCTGAATCCCCGGATAGCTCACAGTAATCACCGCCTGTAGCCACGCTTTCCCCGGCAGGTGTAAACTGCCCGGCATCTGTCTGCGAACTCTGAGGATTGTCATGGCTGAATTACTGTTAGGCGTCAACATCGATCATATCGCTACCCTGCGTAACGCACGCGGCACGGCATACCCGGACCCGGTCCAGGCTGCGTTTATCGCAGAACAGGCCGGAGCGCACGGCATCACGGTGCATTTGCGTGAAGATCGCCGCCATATCACCGACAGAGACGTCCGCGTGCTGCGCGAAACCCTCGACACCCGCATGAACCTCGAAATGGCCGTCACCGAAGAGATGCTTGCTATCGCCTGCGAGACGAAACCTCATTTTTGCTGCCTGGTGCCTGAAAAGCGTCAGGAAGTGACTACCGAAGGCGGGCTTGACGTGGCTGGCCAGCTGGACAAAATGCGCGATGCCTGTAAACGCCTGGCCGACGCGGGTATTCTGGTTTCGCTGTTTATTGACGCTGACCATGCGCAAATCGATGCTGCCGTTGCGGTTGGCGCGCCGTATATCGAAATTCACACCGGCTGCTATGCCGATGCGAAAGACGAAGCGACCCGGTCTAAAGAGCTGGCGCGTATTGCCGAAGCGGCTACTTATGCAGCTTCTAAAGGGCTGAAGGTTAACGCCGGGCACGGCCTGACTTACCACAACGTGCAGGCTATCGCCCGTATTCCTGAAATGTATGAGCTGAATATCGGCCACGCCATTATCGGGCGAGCGGTGATGAGCGGCCTGAAAGAAGCCGTGGCGGAAATGAAACGCCTGATGCTGGAAGCGCGTCGTTAATGGCGATCCTTGGCCTTGGTACCGATATCGTGGAGATTGAACGCATTGAAGGCGTCATCTCCCGCTCCGGCGACCGGCTGGCAAAGCGCGTGTTGAGCGAAAACGAATGGGCGCAATATCAGGCTCATCAGCAGCCCGTTCGTTTCCTCGCGAAGCGTTTTGCGGTGAAGGAGGCGGCAGCGAAAGCTTTCGGCACCGGGATCCGCAACGGGCTGGCGTTTAATCAGTTCGAGGTGTTTAACGACCCGCTGGGTAAACCGCAGCTGCGTTTCTGGGAAGAGGCCGAAAGGCTGGCGAAGGAAATGGGCGTGCGGTCGGTACACGTAACGCTTGCCGACGAGCGCCATTACGCCTGCGCGACGGTGATAATCGAAAGCTAAAGCTTATCGGCATGGTGGAGCAGCACAAATTTATCCCAAAGCTGCTCTTCATTTTCTTTATGCGCCGGATCGCCGATGATTGTGCCCGGGATAGGGCAAACTTTTTGGCAGGTCGGCGTTTCATAATGGCCAATGCATTCGGTGCAGCGGTCGGTATCTATCTGGTAGATAGCTTCCCCCATCGAAATAGCCTGGTTCGGGCACTCCGGCTCGCACATATCGCAGTTGATACACTTCTTCGTAATTAATAGTGCCATTTCAGTGCCTTGCCTTACCCGTCCTGCCGGTCAAAAAGATATTTTCACGTTTCCCGCTGGTAAAATCAAAAATGCATGTATATTTAAACAGTGTTTTGTTCAATGAATGCATTCTCTACCGCACGGAAATTTCGATGGCGCGCACTTTACCACAAAAGCAAAACATCCCCAATGATGCTGAGCCTTTACGTTTTCTGCTTCCCGTACTTTCAGTACGTGGTAGACTTGAACTATTGGTCATGATAACTCCACCGGGATCGTACTTATGGTACAGAGAGAACAACTGCGCGAAGCTTTTTCCCGCAGGCTGGCGCAGGCCTGCAGCGAAGCAAACCTCGATGAATTTGGGCGCGGTATGGCAATAGCGCGCGCGCTGGGCGTCTCCTCTAAGGCGGTAAGTAAATGGCTCAACGCCGAGTCGATCCCGAGGCAGGATAAGATGTACGAGCTTGCAACCTTCCTCCATGCCGACGTGCTGTGGTTACAACACGGCAGCGAAGGCGCTTATTCGCCGGAGGCTCGCGATCTTGCCGTTCATGCTGAGGATGCGGTGGTTTACGAATTTCGGCAGCCGGAAGAGCAGGGCTTTCGTATCGACGTGCTGGATATCGAAGCCAGCGCGGGGCCGGGGCGGCTTATCTCCAGTGAAGTTACCGAAACCATCAATCATATTGTTTACGACAGCCAGGAGGCGCTGGAGCTGTTCGGCCATCGTCCTGCCTCGACAATCAAGGTGATTACCGTCACCGGCGATAGTATGTCCGGCACCATCGAGCTGGGTGACTATATCTTTGTCGATATCGCGAAAGACTATTTCGACGGCGACGGAATTTATGTCTTCCTCTATAAAGGCCAACTGCTGGTCAAGCGTCTGCAAATGACCCACGACAGCCTGCTGGTTCGCTCCGACAACCCCAAATATGCGGACTGGCGAATTAGCGAAGAGAATGAACAGCATCTCAAAATCATCGGCCGGGTGATGTATAGCCACGCGATACGCCGCCACGCCTGAAATAGCGCATCCTACAAGCCGCAGCCGTGTTGGCTGCGCTCTCCAGCTTTAGTCACTGGCCTGAGTAAACTTCTGAGGCGGCTCTCTTGCCGCCACTCGAATACAGAGCCATCTAAAAATAATCTTATTATTAATCAATAGTTAATTGCTAAATCCGTTTTTTTTGAAATATTTCGTACTTTTGGTTCTTGACTGGTTCGTACTTGTGGTTCAATATCAATTCATCGGCAGGACGCACCGACTCACAGGTAAGTGAACGCTCCTTAACATCAGGCCCTGAAAAAGGGCGCATACACCAAAGCAATAAGCTTTGGGATATCAATAAGGTATCACCAAAGTTGATTGACAGGAGGTTGTATGGACGCACAGACACGTCGCCGCCAGCGGCGCGAGGCAAAGCAGGCCGTCTGGAAAGCCGCAAACCCGCTTCTGGTGGGGGTGAGGGCAAAACCCGATGCGCGACCCATTCTCACTTTAAATCGCAAGCCCGGCAGCCGCCCCGATAAGGCGCTGGAGGTGATTAACATTTACGGCCTGCATATCATCCAGCAGGCGGAGCATTACCAGCTACTGCGCAATCAGCTGGATGCGAAACAAAGAAAACTTTATCAGGCTGGCCCCGCTAATGAGGCCGGTTTACCGAGCGCGACCGGGAAGCAAACCCGGCGCGGCAAATCAATAGCGCTTATTTAACTCCGCATTTCATCCTTACTTGTCCAGTAGTTCGACACTTCAACCGAAGGTTTACCCCCATGAATGACCAACCAGCGAATCTGGTCACGCAATGTTCTGCGTGGCTTGCGGCGCTTGCCGCCGGTCTGGGTATCACGACACAGGATATGGTCTACATGATATTCGGGCTGATGAGTGTACTGATTTCAATAGCTTCGTGGCTGGGCGGCAGGCTGGACGCGCACCGCCAGCATCTTGAAGACCAGAAGCGCACCCGCATCCTCCAGGCGCTGGTGGATGACTTGCATACCCTTAACCGAGCCGAGCAGATTGAAATTATCAGGGCAGTCAGCGAGGTAGTGAAAAAGGCAGGTAATTAATGGCTCTCTCTCCCGGACTGAGAAAGGCACTTTTGGGTTTATCGGGGGCGGGCGCTCTGACGATAGCCAGCGTGATGCTGCCCGAGCTTGAGGGCGTACGTTATACGCCTTACTACGACGTGGCGGGCGTGCTTACCGTTTGCTACGGGCATACCGGGAAAGACATCTCTCCCGCTAAAACCTATTCCCCCGCTGAATGCAAAACGCTGCTTGATAGAGATTTGCAGCCCGCCGCTCGCGCAGTAGAGCAGGCAATAAAGGTTCCCGTTAACGAATACCAGAAAGCGGCGCTGATTAGCTTTACCTACAACGTAGGCACCGCCGCTTTTCTGCGCTCGTCTCTGCTGCGGGCTTTAAACGCCGGTGACTACACGCAGGCTTGTGCCGGGCTGAAAAGTTGGACGCTGGCCGGGGGCAGGCAGTGGCGGGGGCTCGTTAACCGCCGCGAGGTGGAATACCAGGTCTGCAACTGGCAGGAGGGGAAAAAGTGAAAGGATTAAAGACCATGCTCTCGGCTGCATTTGCCCTGCTTATCGTCAGTTGTTGGTTTTTTCAGCAGCAATATGGCGCTCAAAAACAGAAAGCAAACGAAGCCCTGAAGCAGCTTGCTCAGCAGCAGGCCGCTTTACAAAGTCTGCGCATGCGGCAGCAGGAAATCAGCCAACTGGATGCCCGCTATAGCGAGGAGATGATACATGCCCGCCTCACGATTGAAAATTTGCAGCGTGATGTGGCTGCTGGCAGTCAGCGGCTGCGGCTCAACGGCACCTGTAAAGCAATGCCTGGCTCCGCCAGCGCCACCGGGCTGGATGATGTTGCCTCCCCCGGACTTACTGGCGCCGCTCAACGGGATTATTTCCGTCTCAGGGAGCGGATCGAAACGAGCAACAAGCAGCTAGCGGGGCTGCAAGAGTACATCCGCAATCAGTGCCTTCGATAAGCCTCGCAGTGCGAGGCTTTTTTATTTCAACGTCAAAGAGGTTACTCATATGTCAGCTTCATCCTTAAAGTTCCCCATCGTGCTGGTTCACGGCCTGCTTGGCTTCGACAAAATCGGTGGGATCTATCCCTATTTTTACGGCATCAAAGAGGCGCTGGAAAAGGCAGGAGCGAAGGTTTACATCGCCACGCTTTCCGCGCTAAACAGCAACGAACTTCGTGGCGAACAGCTGCTAGAGTTTGTCCGCAAAGTTCAGGCTGAGACCGGTGCGGCGAAAGTTAACCTGATTGGCCACAGCCAGGGGCCGCTGGCCTGCCGTTACGTTGCGGCTACCCATCCGGAACTGATTGCTTCTGTGACCTCGGTCAACGGGGTAAACCACGGCTCTGAAGTTGCCGACCTGGTGCGTCTGGCGCTAACGCCGGGCCGCCTGCCGGAGTCTATCGCTAATGCGGCGATGTCCGCCTTTGGCCAGCTACTTTCCGCGCTGGCCGGTTCTCCGCGCCTGCCGCAGTCCGGCATTGAGGCGCTGGAGGCATTAACCAGCGAGGGCGTCGCGGCCTTTAACAAAAAATATCCGCAGGGTCTGCCGGCGGAGTGGGGCGGCGAGGGTAAAGAGCTGGTTAACGGCGTCTATTACTACTCCTGGAGCGGCATCATCGACTACAACCCGCTGCATCAGGGCGCCAACAACCTCGATCCGCTGCACGTCGCGATGCTGGCTTTCTCCATCCTCTTCACCAATGAGCGCTTCCAGAACGACGGTCTGGTCGGCCGCTACAGCAGCCACCTCGGCAAAGTGATTGGTTCCGACTATTCGATGGATCACGTTGACGCCATTAACCAGCTGGCGGGCGTGGTAGCTAATAACACCGACCCGGTTCAATTGTTCGTCGAGCATGTTGCACGCCTCAAAAGCAAAGGGCTGTAAGCCCTGTTTCAGCCGCCTGCGGGCGGCTTTTCTTTGGAGAAATAAATGAACGATAGCACTCGTTCGGGTTATCTGACTCCCCTCGGAACTGCCCCCCATTATGACGAGGCGCTGGACTCTGATTTAGCCGCCTGGATAGTCGGCGTGTCGGGTTTGCCTGCAGAAATGGTGATGGCGAAGTGGAGCGATCCTCCTCCGGCTACCCCGAAAGCCGGTATTACCTGGTGCGACTTTTTTACCACAGTAAAGCTGGCCGATGCTCCGGGTTTTCAGACTCACGATGAGCAGCAGGACGTTCTCCGGCAAACGGAGTCCGTCGATGTTACCTGCGGTTTTTATGGCCCAGGCGCTCAGGCCGTTGCTGCCCTGTTCCGTGATGGGCTTTGCGTTGCACAAAACAATGCTGAGTTGAACCTGCTGCACCTGACTTTTTGCCACTGCGGTGAATTAACGCCGGACCCTGAATTTATCAACAACCAGTGGCTACGCCGCTACACCCTTACCGTGGCGCTGAAGCGCGATATCGCAAGGCGTTACGGTATTCGTTCCCTTCTTTCATCAACAGTAAACATCATTGGAGAATAAGCTATGTCACAGGGTTTACCTGTATCAAACATTGTCAGCGTGACGGTGAATATGGCGCCGCGTGCGGCACAGTCCCGCAATTACGGCGCCCTGCTTGTTATCGGCGGCAGCGACGTTATCGACATCAAAGAGCGTATGCGCGCCTACTCAAGTCTCAGCGCAGTCGCTGCCGATTTTGGCCTCGATGCACCTGAGTACAAAGCGGCAAGCCTTTACTATCAGCAGTCACCTCAGCCCGCCGATTTGTTCATTGGCCGCTGGGTTAAAGACGGCGGCGAAGGCAAGGCTGGCGAAACCATCGCCGAGTGTGTGTCTGCACTGAGCGGGCATTCCACCGACTGGTATGGCCTGGTCATTGCCGACGACGCCCTCACCGACGAACAGGTTCTGGCTGTCGCTGCCGTCATTGAAGGCGATAATGTTTCGCGCATTTTCGGCCACACCTCTGCCAACGCCAAAGCGCTGGATGCTAACGACAGCACCGACATCTTTAGCAAGCTGAAAGCGGCGAAATTTGCCCGTACTTTTAGCCAGTATTCCAGCGCCACGCCGTTTGCTGCAGCTTCGCTGTTTGGCCGCGCGTTCACCGTTAACTTCAACGGCAATAACACCACCATTACCCTGAAATTTAAGCAGGAACCGGGTATTACTTCGGAATCCCTGACGCAAAGCCAGGCGAATGCGCTCGGTACGAAAAATGCCAACGTCTTTGTTAACTACAACAACGACACCGCCATTATCCAGGAAGGCGTGATGAGCAACGGCAGCTTTATTGACGAGCGGCACGGGCTCGACTGGCTGCAAAATTATGTGCAGACCAACCTCTATAACCTGCTTTACACCAGCACCACCAAAATCCCGCAAACCGATGCAGGCGTCACCCGTCTTGTGAGCAACGTCGAGCATTCTATGGCTCAGGCGGTAACCAACGGCCTTATTGCACCGGGTATCTGGAATGGCTCCGATATCGGCCAACTGGCCGCGGGCGACACGCTGAGCAAAGGCTACTACGTGTATGCGCCGGCGATTGCCTCTCAGGCTCAGTCCGACCGTGAAGCGCGTAAAGCCCCGGTGATTCAGGTGGCCTGCAAACTGGCGGGTGCCGTGCACTTCGCCGATGTTGAAATCAATGTTGTTCGTTAAGGAGATTTAAATGGGTACTTATTCTTTTATGGATGTGACGGCCTCTCTTGTTGGGCCGACCGGCGTTATTGATTTGGGCGCGGGCAGCGCCAACGGGGATGCCGGAATTAAAGTAGACATGGCCGGGCCTAAAAACAGCATGACGGTTGGGATTGACGGGGAGGTTATGCACAACCTCTCTCCGGCTAAAAACGGCACTATCACCGTTACGTTGATGAAAACCTCACCGGTGAATAAAAAGCTGATGCAGGCCTATAACGCACAGACGCTTTCCGCTTCTCTGTGGGGAAATAACACCATTGTGGTGCGTAATAGCGCCTCCGGCGATGTATTGACAGCGCGCAGCGTGGCGTTCTCTCAGCTGCCTGGCAACAGCAACGGCAAAGATGCTGGCAGCATGGACTGGAAGTTTGACTGCGGCAAAATCGACCAATTCCTCGGGGAGTTCTGACGCATGGAAATTACCCTGAAAGCGGTGAATTACCGCATTGGCAAACTGAGCGTGTTCGAGCAGCTAAACGTGGCGCGCAAACTGCTGCCGGTATTAGCTGGCGTGGTTAGCGATTTTCGCAGCTTACAGGGTAAGGAGGGCGGTAACGCCCTTGAAACCGTGCTGCCAAAAATAGCCCGCACGCTTGCCGACCTCAGCGAGGATGACTGCAATGCCATTCTCTATCCGTGCCTTGCGGTCGTCACTCGTGAGCATATGAAAGGTTGGATTACGGTCTTTAATCAGGGATCGTTGTCGTTTGATGATATCGATCTGATGACGCTGTTGCAGCTGGTAGCCCGGGTGGTGGCGGACTCTCTGGGAAATTTTTTGCAAGAACTCCCCGGCGGCCAAAGCCCGGACCCGGCAGCAGCCTGACGCTCGACACCCTTCCGGGAGGGGAAGATTACATTCTCCGCCCGGCGGAGGTCTTTGCACTCAACTGGCAGGATCTCAAAAGTGGTGCAGTAGATCTCTACGACATCGCGTTAATGAACGATTACCTCGAGATGCAGGCCGAAAACAAGGCCAGTGTCATGCGCTGGAGAGAGGAAAATGAGCGATAGTACGCAACCTTTTGACTCACTCGGGAAGCTTATTGAGAAACTTCCCGGCGTGGGAGCAAAAATAACCTCGGCCATTGAAAAGGTGGCCGATTTTTTTGACGGACTGACAAGCGATCTCAAAGCCGACAGTATCCTTGCGAAAGCCCAGGGAATTGACCTTAAACAGTTTCGTGCCCAGAGCTATGCCACTCAGCAAGCAGGTGCGACGGCGGAACTAAAGCCGTTCTATGCCGAAGAGTATCAACAACTAAGCGGTGGCCTGAATTTTGACGCCGATGCAGCAGCTAAGCAGTCGGAACATTACCAGGCTTCACTTTACCGGCTGGAAACCGTGTTCGATGTGCTGCGGGAAAAAGCCGGTGCCGGGCTTGCCGAAAAACTTGCTGCTCCGTTTGACACCCTCACCAACACCATTTTGGTTAGCTTCCCGAAAATTGAACCTACGTTTAATCAAGTTATCGCCGTGGTGGGAGACGTGGCAAACGTGGTTGGCAGCGCAATTAACGGCACTATCGGCTGGATCACACAAATTATTGAGTGGTGGCAGCTGTTGGACGACTCAACCCAAACGGTGATTGGCGCTGTTGGCGGAATGATTGCTATTTGGTACGGCCTGAATACCGCTTTTATGGCCTCGCCTATAGGCTTAGTGCTGGCGCTTGCCGCTTCTATCGGGCTGCTCTATGACGACTATATGAAGTGGCGGGATGGCGGGGAAAGCCTGATTGATTGGGGGGCATGGAAACCGGTTCTTGACCTTGCAACCTCGATGATTAGCTCTCTCGGCAACACCATTAAAACACTGGGCAGTTCGCTGGGTGATTTGCTGGGTATCGACTTTAGTAAATGGTCAATTAGCACCATTTTTGAAGGGCTAATGAAGGAGTTTAAGGCGCTGGAAGAAATGTTCCGGCAGATGGGCATGTTGATCAATGCCCTGAAGGAGGGGAAATGGTCCGAGGCAATGACCATTGGCAAAGAGCTGGTAGTCAGTAGTGTCACCCGAACTCCTGCCTACAAAATGGTCGACAGTACGTTCAGCTATCTGGATGACAAAGCGGTTGCCGGGGCTTCTTTTGTAAAAGACTGGTTCAATAACCAGGAAAAGAAAGATACCCGCCGTCGGCTCCCTGCCGCGGTTAACAACCTGAGTCAGCCCGACCCGCTATCGATGATGCTACCGGGGGATGCGGCTAATACGGCTCGCGATGCCACATTCAGCGACTTCTCTACGGCGAATGTCAGCACGACACACTCACCCATCATTAACAGTAATACACATATTGTTGTTAATGGCGTATCAGACCCTCACCTTGCGGCAGAAGAGACGCAGAACCGGCAGTTTAACGTCAACTCTCAACTAGCGCAGGGTTACTCTCCGAGGATGAGCTAATGGATATTTTGGGCGCTTACTTTCAGCCTCGCACGAATCTCGCCGGATTTTTAATCCCGGATGTTGTCGTCAATGAACTTCATACCGATACGCTGCAAATAGCTTCTCATCCCGTCGAATTTGGCCCTGACATCAGCGATCATGCCTGGAAACAGCCTTCTGAATTGAATATTGATTGTTTTTTCAGAGCCGGTGGCTCGTTCGTCGACTTTGCCAACACAACTGCCTTTAATCTCGGTATTGGGTCGAGCCCGGCACAAATCTACCAGCAATTGCTCGACTTGCAGGCTAAAGCCGAGCCTTTCCGGGTTATGACCCGCCGCCGCTCCTATTCCAACATGCTACTCAAGACGATTACGGTGACTACGGCCGGTAAATCTGAAAACGTTCTTGGCTGCAAGCTGGTACTCAGTGAGGTCTTAATGACCGCAACGGAAGCTTTGCCAGCGGCAGGGAAAAATGAAATGGAGAAAGGAGTAACGACGGCTTCGGTGGGGAATAAAGGTGAAAAAGTCGTTACTACTCCAATGGGTAGCGGAAAGATCACGCCTGTACCGCCGTCCGCCAGCAAGTAAGGAAAAGCTATGTCGATTGTAGAAATTCCCCTGAGCGCGGATAACCAAATTTTTTCCATCCAGCTCGCCGGCCAGTCACTGCGTATGCGTTTGCTCTACCGGGATAGCGCTGGTTGGGTATTAGATATCCTGAACAGTAATAGTCAGCCTCTGGTAAATGGCATTCCGCTGGTGACTGGCGTTGATTTACTTGCGCCTTATGCGTGGCTTGGTTTTAGCGGTGGGTTATGGGTGGTATCTGATGATGAAGCTCAGACTTGTCCGGGCAAGACGACTCTTGGAAATACCAGCCATCTTTACTTCATAACTGCAGACTAGGAGGGGGTAATGAGTGATAACTGGTCACGGCACTTTGAACTGCAACTACTGAAGGAAGATGGAAGCGGTATTGCTCTTTCGAATTTTAAAGTGACATTTAAAGTGGAATGGCACACCGGGAGCTCGCCAAAAACGGCTGAAGTCAAAATCTACAACCTCGCGCCGGATAGCGTAAACCGTATTGCGCAGAAGGAGTTCACCAAAATTCGGCTGATAGCGGGGTATAACGGTTTAGAGCCAATAGTAAACAGTAGCGAAGTGGGAAAAGTCAGGATCGTTGACCCGGCCGAGTGGGGGGCGCGAGACGGCATGAACTTTGGGGTTATTTTCAGCGGCGATATTCGCATTTGGATGACGGGGCGAGAAACGTCCGTTGATGACTGGCTATTAATTCAGGCGATGGATGGACATGAAGCGCTAACCTCGGCGGTACTGAGTGCCACTCTCGCAAAAGGGTATACGGTCAAGGATATGTACCAGCTTGCTGCGGGGGCGCTGAAACCCTTTGGTATCTTTCCTGGCAGGCTGCCTCCTTTGCCGGAAACAAAGTTTCCCAGAGGATATACCTTTCACGGCAAGGTCAGCAGCTATCTCGATCAAATCGGAGAACTTTGCAAAGCTAGCTGGAAGCTGTCGAACGACAGGCTGGATTACTACAGCAATACCGAGAAAGCGCATCCACCTATAAACCTTAACAGCCAAAATGGCCTGATTGGCCGCCCCCAGACATCGACTAACGCAGGGGTGACTCTGAAATGTTTGATTAACCCAAATATTTTGCTTAACGGTCAGGTGAAATTGGATCAGAACACGCTGTATAAGCCTGCTCTGGTGGAAAACGATAAATATACCCACCCCTCCCCGGACGGTATTTATGATGTTTATGGCATCGCCTACAGCGGCGATACCCGCGCGCAAAATTGGTATATGACCATGATGTGTTTCCCTGCGGGCCAGCCGGTCGATAAGGTCGATGAAAAGTGGACAAAGAGTCCGGCATCTCAAGAAAAAGTCTGAACCCGCGCTGGCGGGTTTTTTTATCCCTGGAGGAATGATGGCTCTCACAACTACGGCCCTCAGCGGTGAGCTGGCCGATACGCTTGCGGCGAGCCGGGCCGCATTAAGTAACGATCTACGGGTCGCATTACCCGGCATTATTCAGTCTTTCGATCCTGTTTCACTAACCTGTGAAGTTGCTCCCGCTATTCGTGGAGCCCAAATGGCCAGCGACGGGGCGGTCTCCTCGGTGGCTTATCCGCTGCTGGTGGATGTGCCGGTTATTTTCCCTCATGGCGGCGGCTGTTCGCTGACCTTCCCGCTTAAAAAAGGGGATGAATGTCTGGTGATTTTCGCCGACCGGGCGATCGATTTCTGGTGGCAAAACGGCGGCATTCAGGAACCGGTAGATGCACGTCAGCACTCTCTTTCTGACGCTTTTTTGCTGCCCGGCCCGCAATCTCAGGCAAAAAAAATCGGCGGTATTAGCAGTACGGCGGTTCAACTTCGAAGTGAAGACGGTAAGGCTTTTGTTGAGCTCGATCCTACCAGCCACGGCATCACCTTGAATACGCCAGGCGCGCTGAACGCAACTGCTGCAACCGTCACGCTCACCGGAGAGGTGAATATCAAAGGCAATGTCACCGTGAGCGGCGACGTTACCGCATCCGGCATCAGCCTGGCAAAACATCGCCACGGCGGCGTGCAGTCCGGCGGATCTAATACGGGAGCGCCAGTATGAAATACCGCAGAGAGAGTAACAGCGGTGATTACACCTTTGGGCAGGGAGAAAACACCTTCCTGGAAAACTCGCCGGAGTGTGTGGCGCAGGCGGTTAATACCCGGCTTCAGCTCTGGCAGGGGGAATGGTTTCTCGACAGCCAGCAGGGCACACCATACCGGCAGTCGGTTCTGGGCAAGCAGTATAACGATGCCTGGCCGCTCCTCCTGATTGACCGCATTAGCCAGACGGCAGGCGTTAGCTCCGTAATCGACGTGACCAGCCTGAATACGGAAAAGCGTGGCGTTACCTTTAGCGCCACCATCGACACCGTTTACGGTCCGACCAAAATAACAAGCGAGGCATAAATGGCTCTCAATCTTGAGGCGCTGGGGTTATCGGCAACGGTAACGG
The DNA here is from genome assembly GCF_000412335.2 of Cedecea davisae DSM 4568. Classification (GTDB taxonomy): domain Bacteria; phylum Pseudomonadota; class Gammaproteobacteria; order Enterobacterales; family Enterobacteriaceae; genus Cedecea; species Cedecea davisae. The sequence continues at coordinate 3,541,352 of NZ_KE161030.1, read as the reverse complement.
CCCAGGGGATAACCGCGCCTGATTACCAGACTATCTTGCGCACTTTGATGGACTCATTCAGGCAAATATACGGCAGCGATGCTTATCTTGAGCCGGACGGCAAAGACGGGCAATTGATCTCGATTGTTGCGCTGGCTATTCATGACGCCAATAACTCGGCGATTGCCGTCTACAACAGTTTTTCTCCGACAACCGCTATGGGGCGGGCGCTGTCGAGCAACGTCAAAATCAACGGTATTGCCAGGCGGGCGGCAACCCGCTCAACCGTTGACTTGCTGCTGACGGGAACCGCAGGCACCGGCATCGTTAACGGCTCCGTCAGGGATGAAAATAACGTTGCCTGGCTTCTGCCGGAGGCGGTAACCATTGGCGTCGACGGCACGGTGACGGTGACGGCTACTTGTGCCAACAGCGGCGTTGTTGTGGCGCAGGCGGGTACCATCATTGCTATTGGTACGCCAACCCGCGGGTGGACATCTGTGACCAACCCGCAGGCCGCAACGCCGGGTGTTGCGGCTGAAACTGATGCGGAACTTCGCATCCGCCAGGGACAAAGCGTTGCGCTGCCAGCGTTGACTCCGTTTGAGGCAGTTGAAGGCGCTCTTGCCAATATCACCGGCGTGACTCGTCATAAACTGTATGAGAACGATACCGGGGCTGTAAACCGCAATGGCCTCCCGCCAAACTCGATCGCAGCCATTGTTGACGGCGGCGATGTGGAGGACATTGCCCGGACGTTGCGCGGTAAAAAAGGGCAGGGAGTGGCAACCTTTGGCAGCACATCCATCGTGGTGCCCGATATGTACGGTAATCCGCATACCGTCTCATTTTCTCGCCCGCAAGACGTGCCTGTTCACGTCGGGATCGTACTCAAAGTGTTTACCGGCTACACCTCGCAGATTGGCGAGCAGATAAAGCAGGAAATCGCCGACTACATTAACGGTCTGGCAATCGGCGACAGCGTGTTGCTCAGCCGGGTTTATTCTCCGGCTAACCTCGGCGTTGTTAGCGGCGGAAAGGCTCGCTATTACGACATCAATGAGCTATTGCTCGGCAAGTCAGCCGCTGCGCTGAACGCGGGGAATATCGGCATCGCCTATAACGAAGCAGCCTCCTGCGGCGTGGACAACATCGCTATAACGGTGAGCTCATGAGTAAATATACCGAGCTAATTACCAGCTACCACGCCAGCAAACCTCTGTTTTTTGCCCATGTCGATCTGAGTTCCCGCCCGTTTACTGATGTGTCCAACAGCGTGGATAGCTTTGTCAGCGCGTTTGACATCGACACCGGCGTTGGCGCCCAGCTGGACACGCTTGGGCAATGGATTGGACGCAGCCGCATCGTCAGCCAGCCCATTTCCAATGTCTACTTTAGCTGGGACTCAACCGGCCTGGGCTATGACCAGGGCGTGTGGCAGGGACCTTACGATCCGGACTCGGGCTACACCTCGCTGAGCGACGAAACTTACCGAGTCATTCTGAAAGCAAAAATCGCCATCAATAACTGGAACGGGCAGAACGATACGCTGCCCGCGATCCTCGACGCAGCAACGGCGGGCTCCGGCCTGAGAATGCAAATCGTCGATAACCAGGACATGACCATTTCTGTATGGGTCCTGCCGGAAACGGATATCTCGAACGTCTCGCTCGAACTCATTGCGGCCATTAAGCAGGGCTACCTGACGGTAAAGGCAGCGGGGGTTTGGGCGGGAGACATTCAGACTCCATCGGTAGAAGCGCCGTCGCAGGGCGGTAAGTTTTTTGGTTTTGATATCAACAATCACTATATCGCCGGGTTTGATGACGGCGCATGGGAGAGGAAACTTTAATGGCTACAAATGATTTTAAACCCTTTGCAACCGGGGCAGGCGCCAACGTCATGCCTCAGCAGGAGTGGCAGGATTTACCCGCGCTGTTAACCGGCTTTGCCGGAGGCAAGGCCAGCAGCGCTCAGGTAAATAAAGTCCTGCGTCAAACCTCGTTTATCGCCGCCGCACTGGCGCAGTTTGTGAGCGATAAAAGCGGTCAGGATGTATTGGACGACGGTGATATTGCCGCATTCCTGGCAAAACTCACCGGCGGATTTGGCAAGCAGTATCTCAGCCGCCAGAACCCTTTCGCCGATATTAAAGCGGACGGTGCTGCTGCGGTTTCTTCGGCTCTCGCAAACCTTGGTTTGGGGGCGACATCAGCCAGTCTGGCTCAAAATGGTTGGCAGAGATTTCCCTCTGGGCTGATTTTACAATGGGGATATAACGTCGTACTCAACGGGGTTGTTTCAGTTACGTTTCCAATTCCATTCCCCACAGCTTTATTTTGTGTTTCTGGTATACATGGATTTCAAAATACTACGGCTGGCCCAGCATTTGTTGTAAAAACAAGTTCAGGGATGGATAAAAATAAGGTAACACTTCTCGTAACAAATAGCCTTTCAACCTCCAATACTGTAGATGGTTGGGGGTGTTTTTGGCTGGCAATAGGATGTTAAAATGATATATGTATATAGTAAGTCACAGAATGCATTTTACCCTGTGTCTTTGCAGGAATCATATGAATTAGCAGGTGGGTGGCCTGCCGATGGAGTGAATATATCCAGCGGAGATTTTGAGAAATATACAGCCCCACCACCAGAGGGAAAGTGTCGGGTTGCCGGGAAAGATGGACTACCGGAATGGAAAGAGATTCCTCCGCCAGGTAAAGAGGTATTGATTAACCTTGCACTAAATGAAATTAAGTACAAAGTTGATTGCGTTAATATTTATATTAATAGCAAACAGTGGCCAGGTAAGGCAGCAATTGGCCGTCTGAATAGCCATGAACTTGTGCAATATAATCTGTGGCTTGATTATCTGGATGCATTGGAAGCAGTAGATGTTTCTAATGCCCCGGATATTAACTGGCCGGATAAACCGGTGGAGTAGGTCACTTGATATCGGGCGCTTTTGATGTATCAATACGCATTAAAAGAACCCGATATTTTTTCCACTTAGTCAAAGTATGTATTTCTTCTTTCGTAGCTCTTTCTACATCAACAGCATCCTGTGACCATGTGATTTCAATATCTATAATCCAGCGAAGACAACACGCAGGCGGAAATGGAGCGTGCGCTTATTGTCGAACGCACGAGGACAGGATTAGCCGCCGCGCATCTTAACTGCACCTCTGTATCACACTAAACCAGCTTCTTAACCAAAGCCTCGCTCTGGCGAATTCTCTCCGGGGCGTTTTCCAGATCCTGCTGCACCAGCGCCATAAACAACAGGTCGGTGAGCATCATCTGGGCGCTGGTGGAGGAGATTGCCGCGCTGCGGGTAGCCTGCTCCTCCGCGATGGTATACAGACACAGGCTGGCGCGCTGCTGTAGCGCATTGGGCGTGAACCCGGTGATGGCGAGAATCTTTGCCCCGGCGTTCAGGGCTTCATCGGCCGCCAGATTAATTTCGCGGCGTTCACCAGAGTATGATACCGCGAGCAGTACATCTTCCGGCGTCATGGCTTGTACCGTCGCCAGCAGGGCGTGCATATCCTGCTCAGCTACGGCATGAATGCCGATCTTCATCAACTTCCACGAAAAATTCTTCGCAACCAGGCCAGATGCGCCTATTCCCACCAGCAGCACGCGCCGCGCGTTACGCAGCAGCGCCACGCTCGCCAGCAGTTTCTCTTCCGCATTGATATCCAGCGTGGCGTGCATCGCCGCGATATTCTCTTTGATCAGTTTTTCCCCAACCAGGCGCAGCGGATCGTCACCCAAAATATGGTTATGTACCGGCACGGAGTTAGGATTCTGGCCGCTGGCTAAGGCTTCGCTAATCGCGAGCTTCATCGCCGGAAAGCCTTTGAACCCCAGTTTCTGCGCAAATTTTACTACGCTGGACTGACTGACACCGGCTTCCTCCGCCAACTGCTGAGAGCTAAGATGGCGTGCACGGTCGGGTTCAGAGAGCAGGAAGTCGGCCAGCTTGCGGTCACTCTGGGCCAGCATGGCGTAACGACTTCTGATGCGCAGTAAACAGTTCATTTCACCTCCGAAACGGCAATTTCGATGACAGGTCGCCATTATAAGCGTCTGAGCGAATTATAAATTCCATTATAGAGCAATGTTACCGAATTAAATATTCTGGTTTTTTTCAACTACTGCCAGGCCACCGGGCGGATTGGGCGCGGAAAAGCGCCACGCTATCTGTTAGGCTTTGACGAGGACTATGTCGGGAACCAGAACATTAAAGGAGCCAGCTTTGACGATCCACAACTCGCGCCGCGTCGTTTTTTTCGATTTGGATGGCACCTTACATCAGCAGGACATGTTTGGCAGCTTTCTGATCTATCTTCTGCGGCGGCTGCCGCTGAATATTCTGCTGGTTACGCTGTTATTGCCGATAGTCGGCGTGGGAATGCTGGTTAAAGGAAGCGCGGCGCGCTGGCCGATGAGCGTGCTGCTGTGGGGAGCGACTTTTGGCCGCAGCGAAGCTCGCCTCCAGCGGTTACAAAAGGAGTTCGTTGCCTGGTTTCGCAATAAGGTAACGGCATTTCCTGTTGTTCAGCAGCGGCTTACCGGCTATCTCAGCAGCCCGGATGCCGATGTCTGGCTGATAACCGGCTCGCCGCAGCCGCTGGTGGAGCAGGTTTACTTCGATACGCCGTGGCTGCCGAGAGTAAAGATTATCGCCAGCCAGATTGCGCGGGCTAACGGCGGCTGGGTGCTAACGCTGCGCTGCCTCGGCCACGAAAAAGTCGTGCAGTTGGAGCAGAAAATTGGCGCTCCGCTTTGCCTCTATAGCGGCTACAGCGACAGCCACCAGGACAACCCGCTGCTCTATTTTTGCCAGCATCGCTGGCGCGTCACCCCGCAGGGGCAGCTACAGCAGCTCGAGTGAGGTCGTTTCGCATCCGGTATGCGGTGTGTATAATGCGCCGCCCACTTATCCCGCGGAGAGCCTTGTGTCTGAGACAGAATTTACCCATGAACACTGGATGCGCCATGCTTTAACGCTGGCACAGCGCGCCTGGGATGAGGGCGAAGTGCCGGTTGGCGCGGTATTGGTGCATAACAATCAGGTGATTGGTGAAGGCTGGAACCGACCGATTGGCCGCCACGATCCTACCGCACACGCCGAGATAATGGCGCTGCGGCAGGGAGGGCTGGTGTTGCAAAACTACCGCCTGCTCGACACCACGCTTTATGTCACTCTCGAACCCTGCGTGATGTGCGCGGGCGCGATGGTACACAGTCGTATCGGCAGGCTGGTGTTTGGCGCGCGTGACGCAAAAACTGGCGCTATTGGCTCGCTGATGGACGTTCTCGGTCACCCCGGTATGAACCATCAGGTTGAGGTTACTGAGGGCGTACTGGCGTCAGAGTGCTCGGCCATGCTGAGTGATTTTTTTCGCGCCCGTCGTCTTGAGAAAAAGGCCCTAAAGGAAAAGGACCGTAAGGCGGAGTAGACAGCTCCACCGGGGCTACCACCGGGTAAGCCTCGGCAAACTTCTCTTCCTGCGCCGCCTGCCGCTCTTTTTCCTGCAAATACCCTTCCAGACTTAACTGATACTTGCGGATATTCTCCACGTACGCATAAGCCTCGTGTCCACGAGCATAACCATAGGTCGTTTTGCTGTAATAAGGCTTCAGGCTCAGCAGGGGCAGGCGGGTTTTAACATCCGCCCAGCTGTCCGGGTTGCCTTTTTGCTTCGCCGTCAGCTGGCGGGCATCGAGCATATGGGCATAGCCCATGTTGTAGGCCGCCAGCGCAAACCAGATGCGTTCATATTCAGGCACCGTGTCCGGCACTTTGCTCATCATATCTTTCAAATACCGGCTGCCGCCGCTTATGCTCTGCTCAGCATCCAGTCGGTCGGTGATACCGAGGCTTTGGGCGGTATTTTTGGTCAGCATCATTAAGCCGCGCACCCCGGTCGGCGAAGTGGCGTGGGTGTCCCAGTGTGATTCCTGGTAAGAGATTGCCGCCAGCAGAGGCCAGTCTATTTCGTCGGCGTACTTTTCAAATAGCGGCTGCAGGTCTGGCAAGACGGAGTCCACCGCGTTAAGGAAAGTACGGGTATCGACATAATCAAAATCGCCGACGTGGCCGAGGTATTTTTCCTCAAGCCGCGCCAGCGTGCCGTCGCTGCTGATTTGATTATAAAAATCGAGCAGGGCGGCGCTCATGCTGTCGTCGCTGTCGCGGGTTGAAAACCAGGTGACGGGTTGCTCGTCGGTAACGTCCAGCGCAACGGCCAGCTGCGGATGGACGCGCTGGAAAATACTGATGGCGATGGAGTCAGAAATAGTAAAAGCGATGGTGCCGTCAACGACCTGCTGCAACAGCTGGTTGCTGGTCTGTTTGGCCGCAATGCTCCAGCTAAGGTCAGGATACTGGCTCTCTTTCAGTTTCTGAAGATCGCTTACCACGGCCTGGCCTGAAGAGAGCACCAGCTGATTGTCCTTCACGCCAGCCAGCGTTTTTGGGCGCGGGCTGCCCACGCGATACACCATTTGCTGAGAGACGGAATAGTAAGTAGGCCCTGCCTGGTAATTGCTGCTGCGGCGCGAGTTGTACACCAGCCCGGCGGCAAGCAGGTCGGCTTTATCGTTGTCCAGGTCATCAAACAGCACGTTGATATCCGGGCGTACGGTAATTTTGAGCTTTACGCCCAGGTAATCGGCAAACTGGCTCGCCAGCTCATAATCCAGCCCGGACGCCTTACCGTTAATCAATGTATAGGTCAGCGGAGATGAGATTGTACTGACGCGCAAAACCCCCCGCGCTTTAATCGCGGCGATGCGGTTTTCGGTCTGATTGAAACCTGGAATGGAGGGCCATAATGCCACTGCCAGCAACAAGGTGACGATACCGATAAGCAGATAATTAATCTTTATTCTTTTCAAATAGATAACATTCTGCAGCGGGTTAAGTCTCAGCCAACAATAAACATGATTTATATGAACCTCGTGTGTAGATGAGGCGCATTTTGCGTAAGAAAACGCCAGTAAGCAACTTTTAAGAATATATCGTTTAGTTTTCGCACAATAAAAACTTCTGCTGTTATTTATACGCAAACGGTTTCGTCAGGGCGGAGGATTCTCTATAATACCGCCCGTTTTCCCCCCTTCGCCCTGAAGACGAGAGATCTTTAATGATGGAAATTCTGCGTGGTTCGCCTGCTCTTTCGGCATTTCGTATCAACAAACTCCTGGCCCGTTTTAACGATGCTAACCTTCCGGTAAGCGATATTTATGCCGAGTATGTTCATTTTGCCGACCTCGATGCGCCGCTGAACTCGGATGAGCTCGCGCGTCTGCAACGGCTGTTGAAGTATGGCCCAACCCTCGCAGAACACGCGCCAACCGGCACCCTGCTGCTGGTTACGCCACGCCCGGGCACTATCTCCCCGTGGTCTTCTAAAGCGACCGACATCGCCCATAACTGTGACTTGCCTCAGGTAAAACGCCTCGAGCGCGGCGTGGCCTGGTATGTTACCGGCAGCACGCTGACCGCCGCACAGTGGCAGGATGTTGCCGCTCTGCTGCACGACCGCATGATGGAGAGCGTATTCGGTTCTCTGGACGACGCGCAACAGCTGTTCGCCCAACATCAGCCGGCTCCGGTTCAGAGCGTTGACCTGCTGGGGCAGGGGCGTGAAGCGCTGGTGGAGGCTAACCTACGCCTTGGCCTGGCGCTGGCGGAAGACGAAATCGACTATTTACAGGCTGCGTTCAACAAGCTTGGCCGCAACCCGAACGACATCGAGCTTTATATGTTTGCTCAGGCGAACTCCGAGCACTGTCGTCACAAAATCTTTAACGCCGATTGGGTTATCGACGGTGAAAAACAGCCGAAATCGCTGTTTAAGATGATAAAAAACACCTTCGAGAAAACGCCGGATTACGTGCTGTCTGCCTACAAAGACAACGCCGCGGTAATGGAAGGTTCCGCCGTTGGCCGCTTCTTTGCCGACCGCGAAGCAGGGCGCTACGACTTCCATCAGGAAGAAGCGCATATCCTGATGAAGGTAGAAACCCACAACCACCCGACCGCCATTTCTCCATGGCCGGGGGCCGCAACCGGCTCCGGCGGCGAAATCCGCGATGAAGGTGCAACCGGGCGCGGCGCTAAACCGAAAGCAGGCCTGGTGGGCTTCTCCGTATCCAACCTGCGTATTCCCGGCTTTGAACAGCCGTGGGAGCAGGATTTTGGCAAACCTGACCGTATCGTCACCGCGCTGGATATTATGACCGAAGGCCCGCTTGGCGGAGCCGCGTTTAATAACGAATTCGGTCGCCCGGCGCTGACCGGATACTTCCGTACCTACGAAGAGCAGGTGAACAGCCATAACGGCGTGGAGCTGCGTGGCTACCACAAACCTATTATGTTGGCTGGCGGCATCGGCAATATCCGCGCCGACCACGTTCAGAAAGGTGAAATCACCCCGGGCGCCAAACTTATCGTCCTCGGCGGACCGGCGATGAATATCGGCCTCGGCGGCGGGGCGGCTTCTTCTATGGCATCCGGCCAGTCCGACGCGGATCTGGACTTTGCCTCCGTACAGCGCGACAACCCGGAAATGGAACGTCGTTGCCAGGAAGTTATCGACCGCTGCTGGCAGTTGGGCGAAGACAACCCGATTCTCTTTATCCACGATGTGGGCGCGGGCGGCTTGTCTAACGCCATGCCGGAACTGGTGAGCGATGGCGGTCGCGGCGGCCGCTTTGAGCTGCGTGATATCCTTAACGACGAGCCGGGCATGAGCCCGCTGGAAGTCTGGTGTAACGAATCCCAGGAACGCTATGTGCTGGCCGTTGCGCCTGAACAGCTGCCATTGTTCGATGAACTGTGCCGCCGCGAACGTGCGCCTTATGCGGTTATCGGCGAAGCCACCACCGAACAGCATCTGACCCTCAACGACAGCCATTTCGACAACCAGCCAATCGACATGCCGCTGGACGTGCTGCTGGGTAAAACGCCGAAAATGGAGCGTAACGTTGAGACGCTAAAAGCGAAGGGTGATGCCTTCGATAGCAGCGCCATTTCCATTGCCGACGCGGTAAACCGCGTGCTGCACCTGCCAACCGTGGCGGAAAAAACCTTCCTGGTTACCATTGGCGACCGCACCGTTACCGGCATGGTTTCCCGTGACCAGATGGTTGGCCCGTGGCAGATTCCTGTCGCGAACTGCGCGGTGACTACCGCCAGCCTCGACAGCTACTACGGTGAGGCAATGTCTCTCGGCGAACGTGCTCCTGTGGCCCTGCTGGACTTTGCCGCCTCCGCCCGCCTGGCGGTTGGCGAAGCGCTGACCAACATCGCAGCGACCCAAATCGGTTCCCTGAAACGCATTAAACTGTCCGCCAACTGGATGGCCGCCGCAGGCCACCCTGGCGAAGATGCTGGCCTGTATGAAGCCGTTAAAGCCGTAGGCGAAGAGCTTTGCCCGGCGCTGGGTATCACCATTCCGGTGGGCAAAGACTCTATGTCGATGAAAACCCGCTGGCAGGAAGGTAACGAGCAGCGCGAAATGACCTCTCCGCTGTCGCTGGTTATTACCGCCTTTGCCCGCGTGGAAGACGTGCGTGCTACCGTGACTCCTCAACTAAGCACCGAAGACAACGCCCTGCTGTTGATTGACTTAGGCGCTGGCCACAATGCCCTGGGCGCTACCGCGCTGGCCCAGGTTTACCGCCAACTGGGTGATAAACCTGCTGATGTTCGCAGCGTTGAGCAACTGAAAGGCTTCTGGAATGCGATGCAGGCGCTGGTAGCCGAACGCAAACTGCTGGCCTGGCACGACCGCTCTGACGGTGGCCTGCTGGTTACGCTGGCTGAAATGGCCTTTACCGGCCACTGCGGCGTGGATGTTGATATCGCGAGCCTGGGTGCGGACCGTCTGGCCGCGCTGTTCAATGAAGAACTGGGCGGGGTTATCCAGGTTCGCGCCGAAGATCGCGCGGCGGTGGAAGCTCTGCTGGCGGAGAACGGCCTGGCAAACTGCGTGCATTACCTCGGCAAAGCCGTTGCGGGTGACCGCTTCAACATTAGTGCCGACGGCCATGCGGTGTTTAGCGAAAGCCGCAGTACGCTGCGTATGTGGTGGGCGGAAACAACCTGGCAGATGCAGCGCCTGCGTGATAACCCGGACTGCGCGGATGAAGAACATAAAGCCAAGGCGAATGAAAACGATCCTGGCCTGAACGTGAAGCTGAGCTTCGATATTAAAGAAGACATCGCCGCACCGTACATCGCCACCGGCGCACGGCCTAAAGTCGCGATTCTGCGCGAGCAGGGCGTTAACTCCCACGTTGAGATGGCTGCCGCTTTCCATCGCGCGGGCTTCGACGCCATCGACGTTCATATGAGCGACCTGCTGGCCGGCCGTACCGGCCTTGAGGACTTCCATACGCTGGTAGCGTGCGGCGGCTTCTCTTACGGAGACGTGCTGGGCGCGGGTGAAGGCTGGGCGAAGTCCATTCTGTTTAACCAGCGCGTTCGCGACGAGTTTGAAACCTTCTTCCACCGTCCGGAAACGTTGGCGCTGGGCGTGTGCAACGGCTGCCAGATGATGTCCAACCTGCGTGAGCTGATCCCGGGCAGCAGCCTGTGGCCTCGCTTTGTACGCAACCTATCGGACCGCTTCGAGGCGCGTTTCAGCCTGGTAGAAGTCACCTCCAGCCCGTCGCTGCTGTTGCAGGGCATGGCCGGTTCTCATATGCCGATTGCCGTTTCTCACGGTGAGGGGCATGTGGAGGTGCGTGATGCGGCGCATCTGGCCGCGCTGGAGAGCAAAGGCCTGGTGGCGCTGCGCTTTGTGGACAACTTCGGCAACGCGACCGAAACCTACCCGGCAAACCCGAACGGGTCGCCAAACGGGATAACCGCGGTGAGCAGCGAAAACGGGCGCGTCACCATTATGATGCCGCACCCTGAACGTGTGTTCCGCACCGTGAGCAACTCCTGGCATCCGGCTGAGTGGGGCGAAGATAGCCCGTGGATGCGTATTTTCCGCAACGCACGTAAGCAACTGGGCTGATTACCCTCACCCCGACCCTCTCCCTGAAAGGGAGAGGGGGAAAAGAAGGGGAACAAGCTAAAGCTCCGATCCAGTTCCCTTGCTTTTGTGAGGCAGGTACCAAGCAAAAGCTCCGATCCAGTTCCCTCGCCCCTTTGGGGAGAGGGTTAGGGTGAGGGGCTTTTTTTGTCACTAAATCCCGACACCTGCGCTTTTATTGTGTCTCCAATTAGAGACATTTAACTTGTTGATTTTAAGTGCTATAAAAAATAAATCATTAAGGTGTTGTGGATTGGCGACATTGAGGTGAAAAAAACACCAGAATATATCTTCGATTTAAATCTTTAATTGCATTTAAAAACAATGCATTAATTTACATCCATCAATGTTGGCATAATTCCTGCTATATAACGACCAGTGGCTCATTCAATTTCTTATGTCAGCGTCTTTTCAGACAGACTACATAAACCGCCGAATGACGCACAAAAAGGTGCCTGCCGTCCGACTTTTGATAAATGCCTTCTGGCTTATCATGCTCCGGGCGAAACGTTGAGTAAGGCGCCGCCTAATTTCACAGCAAAGGCAGGGTTTTTTACCCTGCCTTTGTCGTTTCTGATAAACGTGCCTTCCAACCATTCGCAATCGCGGCTAGCATCGTGTCATACAGGTAATGTGAGATGAAGCTATTGAACCAGTGGCATTTTTTCCCGCGCTCTCTGCGCCAGCTCGTCATGATGGCCTTTTTACTGGTGCTCGTGCCGCTGCTGGTCCTCGCCTGGCAGGCGTGGCAGAGTCTGAACGCCCTTAGCGCCCAGGCCGCGCTCACCAACCGCACCACGCTGATTGATGCCCGCCGCAGCGAAGCGATGACCAATATCGCGTTGGAAATGGAACGCAGCTACAGACAATACTGCGTGCTTGACGATGCTCGCCTGGCGCAGCTTTACCAGGAGCAGCGGCAGCGCTATGCCCAGATGCTGGAAGCCCACTCCTCGGTATTACCTGACCCAAAACTTTATCAGTCACTCAGCCAGTCATTGAGCGACCTCGCTACGCTGAAGTGCAAAAACAGCGGACCGGAGGCTCAGGCGGCAGGCCAGCTTGAACAGTTCGCCGCCGCTAACGCAGAAATGGTGCAGGCTACCCGTACCGTCGTGTTCTCACGCGGGCAGCAGCTACAGCAGGAAATTGCCGAACGCGGGCAGTTCTTCGGCTGGCAGGCGCTGGTGCTGTTCCTGCTCAGCCTCGGGCTGGTGATTATCTTTACCCGTATGATTATCGGCCCGGTTAAGGGGATTGAGCGGATGATCAACCGCCTCGGTGAGGGAAGAACGCTCGGCAATAGCGAAGTGTTCAAGGGGCCAAAAGAGCTGCGCTCGGTAGGGCAGCGTATTGTCTGGCTCAGCGAGCGCCTGGCCTGGCTTGAATCCCAGCGACACGAGTTTTTGCGCCACCTTTCTCACGAATTAAAAACCCCGCTTGCCAGTATGCGGGAGGGAACCGAGCTGCTGGCAGACCAGGTCGCCGGGCCGCTTAATGCCGACCAAAAAGAAGTGGTCGAAATCCTCGATAACAGCAGCCGTCATCTACAAAAATTGATTGAGCAACTGTTGGATTACAACCGCAAGCTGGCGGACGGGGCGGTTACGCTCGACAGGGTTGATGTGGGGCCGATAGCGGAAATGGTTATTTCCGCTCACAGTCTTCCGGCGCGAGCTAAAATGATGCATACCGAGTTAAATCTCAGCCCTAAAGCCTGCCTTGCCGAACCAACGCTGCTGATGAGCGTGCTGGACAATCTCTACTCCAATGCGGTGCACTATGGGAGTGAATCCGGTAACATTTATCTAAGAAGCTCGCAGTCAGGAGCGATGCTTTATATCGAAGTGGCGAATACCGGCCAGCCGATCCCCGAGACGGAGCGCGAAATGATCTTTGAGCCGTTCTACCAGGGCAGCCATCAGCGTAAGGGGTCGGTAAAAGGCAGCGGATTGGGGTTGAGCATCGCCAGAGATTGTATCCGGCGCATGAACGGCCAGCTTAGCCTGATTAGCGATAACAGCGCGGAAGTCTGCTTCCGCATCGAATTACCGGTTTTCCCTGAGAATGATTAAAACGATGAAAACACTTTTATTGCGTGAGCCGCGCCGCGGGGCTTTGCCTCGCCTTATTTATTGGGTTTCCGGCATGCTGGCAGGTGCGGTATTATTAACCGGATGTGCCCCGGCGAAGGTGTCGAACAGCCACGACGAGGTTCACAATGCGCATATCCCGGAACAACAAATCCCCGACTACCTGTCCACGGATTGCAGTGAAATCTGGGAACTGACGGGGCATGATGTCATTACCAACCCGCTTTATTGGCTGCGGGGTATGGATTGTGCCCAGCGTCTGCCCCCAGCTGAAGCGCGAGCCGAAGCCCGGCGTTGGCCTGCGGAAACCTGGCAGGATACCTTTAAGCGCGGCATCCTGCTTTCAACCGCGAAAATTACCCCCACCGAACGCCGTCGTTATATGACGCAGCTCGACACAATGACTCACGAAGTGCCGCTCCAGGTTCGTTCCTTGTATGAAATCTGGCGCGACGGCCAGTCCTCTTTGTTGAAGCTTTCCGATGAGCGCACCCGCTACAGCAAGCTGCAACAGTCCACCGACGGCGAACTGGATACGCTGCGCGAGCAGCAGCAGCGCCTGCGAGGCCAGCTGGACCTGACCACCCGCAAGCTGGAAAACCTGACCGACATAGAACGTCAGCTTTCCAGCCGCAAACCGGGTAGCAGCCTCGCGCCGGACACTCACAGCAACGATGACAATGACGACGGCAGCAGCGCAACAGACAAACCGCAGCAGGAGGCAAAACCATGACGCAGAGGAAACCCGCGCGCTTATTGCTGGTGGACGACGACCCCGGCCTGTTAAAGCTTCTGGGCATGCGCCTTTCCAGCGAGGGCTACACCGTTACAACCGCTGAAAGCGGAGCCGAAGGCCTGAAAGTGCTGGGGCGTGAAAAAATAGACCTGGTGATAAGCGACCTGAGGATGGACGAAATGGACGGCATGGCGCTGTTCGCGGAGATCCAAAAGGGGCAGCCCGGCATGCCGGTTATCATTCTCACCGCTCACGGTTCGATTCCTGACGCAGTAGCCGCCACGCAGCAGGGCGTGTTCAGCTTCCTCACCAAACCGGTGGATAAAGACGCGCTCTACCAGGCGATAGACAATGCTCTGGAGCACACGGTCATCGCCGGGGATGACATGTGGCGCGATACCATCGTCACCCGCAGCCCGATAATGCAGCGGCTGCTGGAGCAGGCGCGCATGGTGGCGCAGTCCGACGTTAGCGTGCTGATTAACGGCCAGAGCGGCACCGGGAAAGAGATCCTCGCCCAGGCAATACACAATGCCAGCCCGCGCAGCAAAAAAGCCTTTATCGCTATTAACTGCGGAGCGCTGCCGGAGCAACTGCTGGAGTCCGAGCTTTTCGGCCATGCCCGGGGAGCCTTTACCGGCGCGGTCAGCAGCCGTGAAGGGCTGTTCCAGGCTGCTGAAGGCGGTACGCTGTTCCTCGACGAAATTGGCGATATGCCGATCCCGCTGCAGGTCAAACTGCTGCGCGTTCTACAGGAGCGCAAGGTTCGCCCGCTGGGCAGCAACCGCGACCTGGATATCGACGTGCGAATTATTTCTGCAACCCACCGTGATTTGCCGAAGGCGATGGAACGCGGCGAATTCCGTGAAGATTTGTTCTACCGCCTGAACGTGGTGAACCTGAAAATACCGGCGCTGCACGAGCGTGGGGAAGACATCCCGCTGCTGGCTAACCATCTATTGCGCCAGTCGGCGGACAGACATAAACCCTTTGTTCGCAGCTTTTCCACCGATGCGATGAAGCGCCTGATGGCGGCAAGCTGGCCCGGTAACGTGCGCCAGCTGGTCAACGTGATTGAGCAGTGCGTGGCGCTGACCTCGGCTCCCGTCATCAGCGAAGCGCTGGTGGAACAGGCGCTGGAAGGCGAAAACACCGCGCTCCCGACCTTTGTCGAGGCGCGTAACCAGTTCGAGCTAAACTATCTGCGTAAGCTGCTGCAAATCACCAGGGGCAACGTGACCCATGCGGCGAGAATGGCAGGCCGTAACCGGACCGAATTTTATAAATTACTGGCCAGGCATGAACTAGAGGCCAATGACTTTAAAGAGTAGGCTGTGATAGTGTGAGCAACCGATTACTAACACGATAAGACCGGCGCGGGGAAACCAGTAATACCATGAAAAAAATTGATGCGATTATTAAACCGTTCAAACTGGACGATGTACGTGAAGCGCTGGCTGAAGTTGGCATTACCGGCATGACGGTAACCGAAGTTAAAGGCTTTGGCCGTCAGAAAGGGCACACCGAGCTGTACCGCGGTGCCGAGTATATGGTGGACTTCCTGCCGAAAGTAAAAATTGAAATCGTGGTCACCGACGATATCGTCGATACCTGCGTGGACACCATTATCCGTACCGCGCAGACCGGTAAAATTGGCGACGGTAAGATTTTTGTGTTCGACGTGGCGCGCGTGGTGCGTATCCGTACCGGCGAAGAAGACGACGCGGCGATTTGATGTAAATTTTTACCCTCACTCCTGGGCAGGTCCTGTCCTTTGCCCCCTCGCCCCTTTGGGGAGAGGGGACTGTAAGGGTAGGGTTACATCACTTTATGCGGGCCAAAACATTCATAGTGAATGCGGTCTTTATCCACGCCAATTTTCACCAGCTGTTCAGCGGCAAAACGCATAAAGTTGATCGGGCCGCAGAGGTAAAACTGCATTGCCGGGTCGCTTAGTTTTCCTTCCTCGGCCAGCAAATCCATTAAGCCTTCACGGGTAAAACGGGCCTGTTCGCGGTCTTTATCCGACGGCTCGCGATACCAAACGTGGCTTTCAAAACGCGGCAGTTTTGCACCCAGCGCCGCTACCTCGTCGCTAAAAGCATGTACGTCGCCATGTTCGGCGGCATGCAGCCAGTTAACCTGCGCCTGATGGCCGCTACCCGCCAGCGTGTCGAGCATTGCCAGCATCGGCGTTTGGCCCACACCCGCGGAAATCAGCGTCACCGGCGTGCCGCTCTCCACGCTCATAAAGAAATCACCGGCCGGGGCGGCCAGATGAACTTTATCGCCGGGCTGAGCATGATTGTGCAGCCAGTTAGAAACCATGCCTTTGTCTTCGCGCTTAACGGCGATGCGATAACTTTTACCGTTCGGCTGGCGGGTTAATGAATACTGGCGAATTTCCTGATGCGGGAAACCTTCCGGCTTCAGCCAGATGCCCAGATACTGGCCCGGTTGATAGTCCGCCACCGGGCCGCCGTCTGCCGGAGCCAGCTCAAAGCTGGTGATAAGCGAGCTTTGCGGCTCCTTAGCCACGATGGTAAACGGACGAGTGCCTTCCCAGCCGCCTTTTTTAGCGGCGTTATCCTGATAAATCTCTGACTCGCGGGTAATAAACACCCCGGCCAGCACGCCGTAAGCTTTGCCCCAGGCGTCCAGCACTTCCTGGCCCGGGCTGAACAGCTCGTCCAGCGTTGCCAGCAGGTGGCCGCCAACAATGTCGTATTGCTCAGGTTTAATCTGGAATGTGGTGTGCTTCTGGGCGATTTTTTCTACCGCAGGCAGCAGGGTGGCAAGGTTCTCAATATTTGCAGCGTAGGCGCAAATAGCGTTGAACAGCGCTTCACGCTGGTCGCCGTTGCGCTGGTTGCTCATGTTAAAAATCTCTTTCAGCTCCGGGTTATGGCTGAACATCCGGTCGTAAAAATGTGCGGTAAGTTTCGGCCCGGTTGCGGCCAGCAATGGGATAGTAGATTTAACAACGGCGATGGTTTGTGCATCTAGCATGGCGTTCTCCATAAACAGCGGGATTTATAAATTGCATTTAAAATGCATGTTATAGAAATAGACCTATGTTGTAAATGGGTTATCGTTGTTAACGACTGGCGTCACAGAACATGAAAAATGCGCATCTTGCTGATGAAGAAATATCCGGCTAAATGGCGCTTATTTTATTGCCTGAAACCCTTATCTCATGCCTGGGTAATCGTTTGCGTAAAAACCTCAATCAAGCCCTATCACCGGGAAGGGTTTCGGTTTACACTGTTGCCCGTCGCCCAAAAGGGCACCCTCATTGCCGTAAAAATTTTTACCGTTAGCTGAGTCAGGAGATGCGAATGTTAAAGCGTGAAATGAACATTGCCGATTACGATCCAGAATTGTGGCAGGCCATGGAGCAAGAAAAAGTACGTCAGGAAGAGCACATTGAACTGATCGCCTCCGAAAACTACACCAGCCCGCGCGTTATGCAGGCGCAGGGTTCTCAGCTGACCAACAAGTACGCTGAAGGCTATCCGGGTAAACGTTACTACGGCGGCTGCGAATACGTTGATATCGTTGAGCAACTGGCCATTGACCGTGCGAAAGAGCTGTTTGGCGCCGATTACGCCAACGTACAGCCGCATTCTGGCTCCCAGGCTAACTTCGCGGTGTACACCGCGCTGCTGCAACCGGGCGATACCGTTCTGGGTATGAACCTGGCGCAGGGCGGCCACCTGACTCACGGCTCCCCGGTTAACTTCTCCGGCAAGCTGTACAACATCATCCCTTACGGTATTGATGAGTCCGGTAAAATTGACTACGAAGACATGGCGAAGCAGGCTAAAGAGCACAAGCCGAAGATGATCATCGGCGGCTTCTCGGCTTATTCCGGCATTGTTGACTGGGCAAAAATGCGTGAAATCGCAGACAGCATTGGTGCTTACCTGTTCGTTGATATGGCGCACGTTGCGGGTCTGATCGCCGCAGACGTTTACCCGAACCCGGTTCCACACGCTCACGTTGTGACCACGACCACCCACAAAACCCTGGCGGGCCCACGCGGTGGCCTGATCCTGGCGAAGGGCGGCGACGAAGATCTCTACAAAAAACTGAACTCTGCCGTATTCCCAAGCGCGCAGGGCGGCCCGCTGATGCACGTTATCGCGGCGAAAGCCGTAGCGCTGAAAGAAGCGATGGAGCCAGAGTTCAAAGTTTACCAGCAGCAGGTTGCTAAGAACGCTAAAGCTATGGTTGAAGTGTTCCTCGACCGTGGCTACAAAGTGGTCTCCGGCGGCACTGAAAACCACCTGTTCCTGCTGGATCTGGTTGATAAAAACCTGACCGGTAAAGAAGCTGACGCTGCCCTGGGCCGCGCCAACATCACCGTGAACAAAAACAGCGTGCCGAACGATCCTAAGAGCCCGTTTGTGACCTCCGGTATCCGTATCGGCAGCCCGTCCGTCACCCGCCGCGGCTTCAAAGAAGCGGAAGTGAAAGAGCTGGCTGGCTGGATGTGTGACATCCTGGACAGCATCAACGACGAAGCCGTGATTGAACGCACTAAACAGAAAGTGCTGGATATCTGCGCTCGTTTCCCGGTTTACGCGTAATCGCTAAACTGGATTGAGAAAAGGCTTCCTTCGGGAAGCCTTTTTTATTTACTGCTGCTTTCGCAGCGTCAGCCCGACGTCTCCGCCGGGATGCACCGCCAGCAACCTCTCCTTCGAATAGCCGCTCTCGCTCATCAGGCAGGCGCAGGCCGCATCAAAAATGGCCAGCACCAGAATAATCGAGGTCGTCGCCAGCATGTTAAGCGGGTCCATTTCGTTCTTTACCCCGGTGGAGATAACTAGCCTGGACGCTTTGGCTATAGCTGAACCCGGATTTTCGGTCACGCTAACAAGCGGCACATTTCTGGAAGCCAGCCCCGGCAATAGGCGGGTCAGCTCGTCTGAATTCCCGCCGCGGGAAAGCATTATCATCAGGTCATCTTCACGTAAAAACCCGAGATCGCCGTGGGCCGCGTCGGTGGCGTTGAGGTAAATAGCCGGGCGCTCAACGCAGGCCAGCATATGGGCAATTTTTCGCGCCGCAATGCCGGACGTGCCGACGCCGGTGACCACTATCTTGCCTTTGCAGTTTCTGATCTCCGCCAGCAAAGCCTGCCATAGCGACTCACTCAGATGCTGCTCCAGCGCCGCCAGCTCCCGGCTGCAAACGCTCCAGGCCTGGGTTGCCTGCTGCCAGGACTCGCTCATGCTTCCTCCTGCATCAGCTGGCGGTATTTCATATGGTCGAGATACATCTCGTGGAACACCTTATATTTGCGGTCGTAATATTGCTTGATGCGGTTGGTCTGCGGCGTAACCGTTTTGCCGATGCGGCTCATCACCGACATGGCTTCAGGGAACGAGTCGAACACGCCCGCAGCCACGGTGCCCATCATGGCACTGCCCAGCAGCATGGCCTCGCTCTCTTCCGGCAGTAACATGGCGCACCCGGTCGCATTGGCGTGTTCCTGGACGAAAATTGGGTTTTTAGTGCCGCCGCCGCTCGCCATAATGGTGTCGATGGTGTAACCGCTTTGGTTCATGGTCTCAATAATATGGCGCGTGCCGAGCGCGATGGCCTGAATAGTTGCCAGATACTGAAGCGCCATGTCCTCCGGCGTGCGGGAAAGTTTAAGCCCGCTGATAACGCCGGTCAGCGTTGGGTTGGCGCGCGGCGAACGGTTGCCGTGGAAGTAGGGCAGGATATGCATATCGCGGGTCAGAAAGGCGATGTTCTCCGGCTCTCCGGCCATTTTCCGCAGCAGGGCGTTCAGCTGCTCATAAATGGTATGCCCCTGGGCTTTGGCCTGCGCCTGCATTGCGTCATAGCAAGGGTGCGACTGAATAATATGGTCGATAAGCGCCCCGGTAGCCGACTGGCCGCCTTCGTTAAGCCAGTAGCCGGGCAGCACCGCCGAATAGTAAGGCCCCCAGACGCCGTTGATAAAACGCGCCTCTTTTGAGATAGCCATATGGCCGGTTGACGTTCCGCCAATCAGCGCGACGCGGCGGTCAAAATCAGCTACTTCACCCGTTACGCCGCAGGCGCCCAGCGTGCCGAGCGTGCCCGCGTGGGCATCAATAATCGATACGCTGACGGCGGTCCCGGCAATCAGACCCATTTCGCTGGCGGCGCGCTGGGTCAGACCGTGGCCCAGCGGCTCACCCATGGTTTTGACGTAGCGGCCGATTTTTTCCGCATCGTGTTCCAGCAGGTCTTCCAGCCCGATCTGGCGGAAATAGCTGCTGTCCCATTTATCTTCGTGGCCCATATAGGTCCATTTGCAGACCGTCGAGCAGAGCGAGCGGGTATCGTCCCCGGTGGCTCGCCAGGTCAGAAAGTCCGGCAGGTCAAAATAGTAACCGGCATTCGACCAGCTGTTCGGCATATGCTGCTTCAGCCACAGTAGCTTCGGCGTCTGCATTTCCGGCGAGATAATGCCGCCAACGTAGTCCAGCACCCGGTGGTGCAGGGCATTAATGCGATCGGCCTGGGCGATCGCGCGGTGATCCATCCAGACGATGATGTTCTGCTCGCTGCGCCCGGACGGGCTAACGGTCAGCGGTTTACCTTCTTTATCCAGCACCACCAGCGAACAGGTGGCGTCGAAGCCAAGGCCTTTAACCTGAATCGGGTTGATGTCCGCCTGGTTCACCGCGTCGCGGACTGCGTTACACACAGCCTGCCAGATGTTGTCTGAGGATTGCTCAACAAAATCAGCCTGCGGGCGGAAAATTTCGATGCTCCGGCTTGCCTCGCCCACCATTCTGCCGTTCAGGTCAAACACGCCCGCCCGGGCGCTTCCCGTTCCAACGTCCACCCCAATGAAGTAACTCGCCATAATTATTCTCCTGAATTCAGGCTTTACGATTCTGTAATGCGATAAAGAGGATCAGCACCGCGCCCCAGAGCGCCATGGTCAGATAGCTGCTGATCCCCAGCAAGTTAAAGCCGCTTTCCAGCATTTGCAGCACAATCAGCGCCAGCACCAGGCCGATGATGCGGCCAAAGCCGCCGTCCGGATTGATGCCGCCCAGCACCGAAGCAAGGATGGTCACCAGCAGGTAAGATTCGCCGTACCCGGCCTTAGCCGAGTTGAATTTTGCCATCATCAAAATGGCGGCGACCCAGCCGAGCAGCGCGGAAATGATGTACACAGAAATCTGCACCCGCACGGTGTTTACGCCGCTAAAGCGCGTAGCCTGTTCGTTTGAGCCGACAAGATAGAGGCTGCGGCCGAGCGTGGTGTGCTCAAGCAGCACCCAAAGCAGAACCGCCACCAGCAGGAACAGCAGCAGGGCGACGGGAATACCAAGAATTGAGGCGTTGCCAAGATACTGAATCGCCGCCGGGAAGCCGGAAATCACCGTCCCGTTAGAGAGCAAAATATTGAGGCCGGAAATCAGCGTCATGGTCCCCAGCGTGGCGAGGATAGGCGAGACGCCAACCCACGCAATCAGCGCCCCGTTCAGCGTGCCGATAGCCACGGCGACCGCTATACCGGCCAGCATTGCCAGAGCAAAAAACAGAGGATTATCAGGATGGCTGACGATAACCGCCGCCATTGCCAGCGAGCAGGCGTTAGCCCCGGCGATAATCGACAGGTTAATGCCGCCGGTGAGCATCGTCATTCCCATGCCCAGCGCCAGCATCCCGAGGATCGGCAATTGTGAGCCGATGGACTGGAAGTTAGCGAGGCTAAAGAAGCGCCCGCCAAGCAGCAGGGAGAAGGCCAGGGCCACCGCAATAATGATTGCGCACTGCAGCCGGATGATGGCGTCACCGGGTAAAAATCTGGCGAAGGTCTTCATCTTAAAGCTCCCTTGCGAGTTTGCGTTTTTCATTCCAGGCCGTTGCGCTGATGCTGACCAGGATAATTACGCCGCTGAATACGGCATGCCAGTATGAAGAGACGCTAAGCAGCGTCAGGCCGTTTTGCAGGAAGGCCAGCAGGATAACGCCCAGCAGCGTGCCGGTTAGTGTGCCGCGCCCGCCCGTCATGCTGGTTCCGCCCAGCACTACCGCCGCCAACACGGTCAGCTCAAAACCGAGCAGCGAATTAGGCGCAACGGACTGGGTAATCTGCGCCTGAACCACCGCGGCAACCCCGGCGAGAATGCCCATATATCCGTAGACATAAAAATGCAGTTTCAGCAGGTTCATCCCCAGCCGAGAAGCCGCCTCGCGGTTACCGCCCATGGCATAAATCTGGCGGCCAGGGCGCGTGTAGTTCATCAATATGGCGGTAAAGATAATCACCGCTGCGAGGCACAAGAGCGGCAGAGTAAGCCCGTACTGATAGCCGTCTTTGGCGGTGAAAGAGAACCAGTTGATGCCGTTCATAAACCAGTCCGGGAAGCCGTAAAGCCACGTCCCTTTCGTGAGATAAACCAGCAGGCCGTAATAGAGGTTCAGCGTGGCGATGGTAATAATAATCGCCGGCACACGGAGCCAGTAAACCAGGAAGCCGTTGATAAGCCCGAGCAGTAGCCCGACGGCAATCGAGAGGACCAGCGCCAGCGCAAAGTTACCGCCGTGGGCGATAACCCAACTCGCCATCACGTACTGCGCGATTGCGGTCATCGCCGGGAAGGAAATATCAATCCCCCCGGAGATAAGCACCACAAACAGGCCGCAGGCCAGAATGCCGAGAATGGCGTAGCTGGTGGCAACGTCCGTCAGGTTACCCAGCGATAAAAACTCGTCGGTACTGATGCTAAGACCCACGGCCAGGGCGACGACCAGAAGCCCCAGCCAGAATTCATGTTGCCCGGCCAGGCGGGAGAGACGAGGGCTATTCATTGACTACCTCAGCAATTTCCTGTTCGCTACAGCGGTGAGGATTAAACTCCGCTACCAGCTCGCCCCGGCGCATCACCAGCACGCGGTGGCTGTTGTAGTAAGCTTCCGGGATCTCATCGCAAATCATTAATACCGCCATCCCCTGTTCTGCGAGGTCACGGGCAATCTGGTAAATGCCCTCTTTGTTGGCGATATCGACCCCAACCGTTGGCGAGTCGAGAATTAATATCTGCGGGCGAGTGGCTACCCATTTAGCAATGGCGATCCTTTGGGCGTTACCGCCTGAAAGGGTTTTTACCGGTAAATCGGGATCGGACACTTTGATGTTGAGTTCGCGGATCAGCGTGGCAACCAGCTCGCGCGCTTTGGCATGATCCAGCAGGCCGCTGCGGGTGTGGAGCTGGTCGAAAACGGTGACGATAGTGTTGTCGTAGATCGACTGCTCCATAATAAGCCCCTGGGTCATGCGATCTTCCGAGACATAGCCAATACCCTGTTTGATCGCATCATGGTTACTGCGCAGCTTCACCGGTTTGCCATCGATCAGCATCTCTCCACTTTGCGGCTGGGTCATACCGAACAGGCTCATGCATAGCTCGGTACGGCCGGAACCAAGCAGGCCGACTATCGAGACAATTTCGCCGCCGCGCAGCGCCAGGTTTACGTTGTGGTATTTCCCCTTGCGGCTTAAACCGCGCAGCTCCAGCATGGGTTGCCTGTCGAGCGGTGGTTTTTCCGGCAGCGGGCTGTAGTGGAAGCGCTGGCCGGTCATCAGGTAAGCCAGCTCGTGGCTGTCCAGCTCGCTGGCCTGCCAGGTGCCGACCAGCTTGCCGTCGCGCATCACGCTGATTCGGTCGGCGACTTCCATTACTTCGTCCAGGCGGTGGCTGACAAACACCACGCAGATGCCGTCTGCTTTGAGTTCATTAACCACGCGCAGCAGGCCATTCACCTCCTGACGTGTCAGCGAGGCGGTGGGTTCATCCATAATCACCAGCCTGGCGTCGGCGGCAATGGCGCGGCAAATGGCAACCAGCTGGCGGTCGGCTATTGAGAGCTTTTCGACCTTTTTGTCGGGATCGAGCGCCACGCCGATACGCTGCATGGCCGCCATGGCCTGCTCTCTCATCGCGCTGCGGTTTACCCACAGGCTGCCGCCCGGCTGGTAGCGGTGAATGGTAATGTTCTCGGCCACGCTGAAGTTCGGGAATAGCGAAAGATCCTGGTAAATAACCTGGATGCCGTAATGCGCCGACAGCGTCGGCGTCAGGTGATGAAACAGCTTGCCGTCGAGGGCAATTTGCGCCCCTTTTTCCGGGTGGTAAACGCCGGAAATCACTTTAATAATCGTGCTCTTACCGCAGCCGTTTTGCCCGGCCAGACAGTGGACTTCGCCTTTTTTGAGCGTCAGATTGACGTTATCCAGCGCCCGCACGCCCGGGAATTGCTTGCTGATATTCTCAAGAGTGATAAATGCGGAAGTGTCGGTCATGGGTCATACCCCTGCCGGCGCCCGGAATGGGCACCAGAAAATAATCTTTACGAGAAAGCCGGCCGAATGACCGGCGTTCCGATTCCGTGGTGTTGGCTTAAGTGCCTTAGAAACCGAGAGACTGAGCGTTATCTTTGGTGACTTCGAGGATCTTATTAAAACGGATCACTTTCTTATCCATGTCGACATCTGCCTTGCCCAAACCGTCAATGGTCAGATCTTTAGTCACGGCTTTACCCTGTAACAGCTGGTCTGCCACCGTTACCAGAGCGTAACCGGCATCTTTAGGATCCCAGAGCAGCGCTTTCTTGATGTCACCGCGCATCAGGTAAGGCGCTGCCTGGCCCGGCATTGCGATACCGACAACCGCCAGCTTATCCTTCGCACGTTTTTTCTGTACCGCCTGCCCTGCGCCGATCGGGCCGAGTGAACCAAAGCCGATCACGCCTTTCATCTGCGGATAGGTTTTCATCAGATCAAGCGTCGTGGAGTAGGATTTATCAATGCTTTCCGCCACCGGCAGGCGCGAGGTCACTTCGAACATGTCCGGGTATTTCTCTTTCTGGTACTTGATGGCGGAGTCTGCCCAGGCGTTGTGCAGCGGCACGGTCAGCGAGCCGACGTAAATGGCATAGCCGCCTTTCCCGCCCATATCTTTTGCCAGCTCGTCCATATTGGCCTGAGCGTATTTTTCGCTGTCGATGGTTTCGATATCCCACTGGCCAATTTGCTGGTCAGGCGATTCGTGAGTTAGCACCACGATGCCCTGGTCGCGGGCTTTCTTCAGCACGGGCTCCAGCACTTTAGCGTCGTTAGGCACCACGATAATGGCGTTCACTTTTTTGGCGATCAGATCCTCAATCACCTTAACCTGCTGGGCAGGATCCGGCGTTGCAGCGCCGGTCTGGTAGGCGTTAACGTTCAGTTTTTTAGCGGCTTCATTGACGCCGGTTTCCATGCGGTTGAACCACGGAATGCCGGTGACTTTCGCCACCACCGCGATTTCATATTTTTCCGCCGCGGCGGCCGTTCCGGACAACATGCATGCAGAAATCAGGGTTGCACTGAGTAAGGCGAGTTTGAATTTCATAGGTGTACCTTTTTTATTAGGGACTGAGGCATGTCACGCACAGCAGACTAGCAACGAAGGGAAGAGGGAATGAATCGCAGTTTTTTTAATTGTGATTTACGCCCATTATTGTTTGTTTTTAGATATAATTTAGTTAATTTTATGTTAAATATATGATGTTTTTTTAACTTTATCAGGAATGGTAGTGTTAATTTTTGTTGTTTTTACATACAAATAAATAACAATTAATAAACAATTTGCGTTGAGCGAAGCTTTTGGAGGTGAGTCTGGGTGGGAATGCGCCGAAAAAATGTTATGAAATTGTGAGCTGAAGCGAGTCAGGGTTTATTGCTGAAAGAGGGGGGAGCAATAAAAAAGCCGCACATCTGAACTGCGGCCTTTTTAACAGGGAAATGTTTAGCGTTTATCGAGTGAGATAGCGCCCGGGCCGACCACCGCCAGCAGCAGGAACCCTGCGGCAATACTGACGTTTTTGTAGAAGTTAATCATGTTCGGCAGCACGGCATCGCCGGTCAAATTCCAGAAATGGTGGCCGATAACCGCGGTGCCGAGGGTATAAAACACAAACAAAATGGCCAGCGGACGGGTAAAGAAGCCAAGCACAACTAACAGCGCAGCCACCACTTCCATCAGCACCGCAATAATCGCGGACAGCATCGGCAGCGGCGCACCAAGATGGGCCATATACTCAACGGTGCCGCTAAAGCCGCTGATTTTGGGAAAGCCGAAAATAATAAACAGCAGCACCAGCGCAATACGGGCAATGAGCAAAACCAAAGAACGTGACTGACCGAACTCAAAATAGCGCAGCGTATTCATAAGTGGCTCGTTTTGTGGGGGAATTAACATAAAGCTAATACACAACCACAAAACTCGCCATTGCCAGATGTAAACAAAAAACAGGTACGGATAAAGCCTGTCATTTGTGTTTTCTTATTTTCTCCTCACATACAGGCCCGTATAAAAAAATGGTAAACGGTGCGATGACGTTGAATTTAATGTCGATTTCATCCTGGAACATGTTGTTGTAGCCACCGCCGTAGTTCGGGTTGTTACCGTGGTTGTCGTAATTGATGTAGTGCAGGTTAAACAAGGTGCCTTTGAGGCGGCCTGTTTGCACGGTATGGGCGATGTTCAACGTCCATGCTGATTCATTGATACGCTGGCTTTGGTCGGCCTGTTCTCCGTTCACTGTGCAGGTAGTGCAGGGCTTTGCGCCCCAGGCATAGACATAACCCGCGCCAACGGCCCAACCGGCTAAATCGTAGTTTTTCAGGTCGTATGTCACGCCGCCGAAAACCGACGTTTCACCGTTGGCGTTGAAGTCGGAGGCGGCATCCCACCAGATGTCCATGCGCCCGTTAGAGCTGGCGTAGGCCGGGGTGATGCGCTGGAGAAAGAAGCCCTGATTCCCCGGAGCCCTGACCGTTTGGGCCTCAAGACGAAAATCCAGAGGATCGACGGTGTAGCCAAGCGTAATACCCTGTAACCACGCCAGTCCGTCGTATTCATCATTCACCGAACCGTAGGCGGCGTGAGTATTGCTACCAACTTTATCCTTTGCGCCGTAAAACTGATAGCTGATGCGCAGGTCACGCTCCGCCACCGGGAAGCTATAGGACACTTTGCCCATATACTGATCCATAAAATCAGCGGCCTGCGCCCAGGAGGCTTCCAGGACAAGTTTGTTTTTAAAGTCGTAACGCAGGCCAAGGGCGTGCACGTAATCGACTTTGCTTGTGTTATCGGCGGCGCGGAATTCGTACATTTCCGTATACCACGGCGCCTTGTATTTATTGGCCCAGAAGTAAGAGCTGGAAAGCGCACCCGATTCGCCGAAGTCCCAGTTGCCGCCTATCTCAGCGCCTTGATAAGCGCCGGGAACGAAGCCCCAGTGGACGCCGAGCAGCGTCTGGCCGGTAGGCTGAATGTAGCCCGCGCGCGCCCAATAATTGTCATATTTAAATTTCAGCGACGCTTTGTAGAGATTGAAGCCGCCTTTATCACCCGCCCAGTGCTCGCCCCAGCGCTGGTTGGCCGAACTTAAGCCGATCTCATTTGGGTGTGCGGCATTACCGGTTGCCAGATTTTCAGCGACAAAACCGGCAACATCGAAGCCGAAAGTGTCGCCAATAAAGCCCGAGCTAAAATCGAGGTTGGCGTTAAATGTGGCGTGATGAAGGTCTTCGACGTACTGGCCATAATTCGGGCTGCCCGGCGTCATATCTCGCTTATCGCGGTAGCGCTGAGAGTAGTAGACGCCGCCGGTCAAAATAGAGTCATCCACAAAGCCTGCGGCTCTGGCCGGGGTAAAAACAGGAATAACAACGGTCGCCATCAGTACCGCGAGCGGCAGAGAACGGCAGCTTAAATTGCGCATAGGGAAGTTCCTCTTCCTTGTGAAGATAACTAAACAACGCGTGAAAACCGGGGGCGTTAGCCCCCGCAGGCTATGGGAGGCGTGTCAGATGCCAGATGCGGCTAATGTAGTCGCGGCAGAGCGGAGGATCGATATAGATGCCCCTGTACATCAGCTCGTCGCCGCCCCTTGGGCTATCGGTCTGGTCTATCTGATACCGGGCGGAGGGATCCAACCCGGCGAGGCGGAGTTTACGCAGCGGAGCCGAGGCCTGGCTGACGAGGGAGAATGCCATCAGCAGGGCTTCGCTTTTGTCCGGTGAGACGAACATCCATGCTGCAAAATCGGCGTTTTCCCAGGGGCTGACCAGCCGCCAGAAGGTGCCGAATTGCAGCAACTGGCGATGCGTTTTATAGAAGGCGATTTGCTGCATCACGGCCTGGTCACGCTCGCTATCATTGCGCATCAGGTCGAGCATCAGCCCGTAGTTGCCGCTCATGGCAACTGCACCGCGCATCTCCATGCTGGTCGAGCGCCCCATCTGGTGATTTGGCACTTCTGAGACATGGGCGCACTGCACAACCGGCGGGTAGAGTAGGCTGGTTGAATATTGGATATGGACCCGTGAGGCGGCGTCGGTATTATCGCTCACCCAGGCCTGAGGCATGTAATACAGCATGCCCGGATCGAAGCGGCCACCGCCTCCGGCGCAGCATTCAAAAAGAATGTGCGGGTAGCGCGCGGTCAGGGCTTCGAGCAGGGCATAAAGGCCCAGCATGTAGCGGTGGGCCGTTTCCTGCTGCTGTCCTGGTTGGGCGGCGGCGGAGCCGACTTCTGTCATATTTCGGTTCATATCCCACTTGATGTAATCCACCGGGTGGGCGTCCAGGAATGTGCTGAGCTGGGCAAGGATATTGTCACGTACTTCCTTGCGGCCTAAATCTAAAATGTACTGATTGCGGCCTTCTGACAGCGGCTGCTCTCCTGCATGAATCACCCAGTCCGGGTGGCTGGCAAACAGCTCGCTACGCCGTGAGATCATCTCTGGTTCAAACCACAGGCCGAATTTCATCCCCAGATGATGCACTTTGTCGATTAGCGGGCGCAGCCCGTCCGGGAATTTCTGGCGATTGACAAACCAGTCACCCAGCGATGAGGTATCGGCGTCGCGCTGGCCGAACCAGCCGTCGTCCAGCATCAGTAACTCCACACCGAGCCGTTTCGCATTTTCGGCAAAGTGCAGCAACTCCTGCTGGTCAAAATCAAAGTAGGTGGACTCCCAGTTGTTGGCGAGGATAGGGCGAGTCCGGTGCCGATGTTCACCGCGTACCAGATTATCGCGGTACAGCCGATGCAGCGACTGCGACAGGCCATTCAAGCCTTTATCCGACCATGCCAGCACCGCTTCCGGCGTCTGGAATGTCTCACCCGGCGCTAACTGCCAGCCAAAACCGTGTGGATTAATACCCAGTAGAACGCGGGTCTGACTATAGGCGTCAACCTCTGTACGGGCGGTAAAATTACCGCTATAGACCAGATGTAACCCCCAGGCTTCGCCCTGCATTTCGGTGGTTTCCGGGCGAACCAGGCCGATAAACGGCTGCTGGTGTGTGCTGCTTGCGCCGCGTTTACTGTCCAGCACCGTTATGCCGGGGTGCAGCGGCTGGCGGTGAAGCTGGCGCTCTCTGGCCCAGGCTCCGGGGAACTGGATTTGCTCAAAATCGGCGTCCGGGAAATCCAGAGCACAGCTCAGGGCGCGAATCAGGCGCAGGGGAGCCCCGGCTTTGTTAGTGATGCGTGCGCTGCGGGTGATAATTGGCTGGTCGCGAAAAATGGTGTAACTCAACTCTACCTGCAAATCTGTGATCGGGTCGGCGAGCGTGATCGCTAGCGTTTCCACATCCTCCTGCGCGGTAGCCCAGGTGGCGGGAAGACCTTCAAGGGCCGTTTTTCCGGCAACGATGCGGTGGGAAAAGTAATGCAGGTTGCTGACCTGATTACCGTCCGCGTAGCGCACTTCGAAAGCCGGTTCGCGGTAATCTCCCGCTCCGTGCCCCGGGTACTCCTGCAGAACGGTATCCAGAGAAAAGGTTCTGTCAGGCCAGCCGGAAGGTGTTGGTGAAAATGAAGAACGATCCAGTTTCGGATAGTCGTGCACGTTGGTGCAGGTGGCAATGCGCTTGCCCCAGTAGCAATGAACCAGATAGCGTTGGTGCACAATGCCCAGCACGTAACTGATATGGTCGTTATGCAGATGAAAACTCTGCTGCTCAGCATTCCAGCTAATCATACTTTTGCCTCCGGGGAAGATGTGGCATTACGTTGGTGAATATCGTCGAGGATTTCGTAGAAGCGCTTCTCGGTTATTTCGTAGCGCGCGAGTGGGATCAGACTAACCAGGGTTAGCAGTCCGGGGATTAAGGTAAACAGCAGTCCAATCCACATCGCCGTTTCAACGGCCTGAACCTGATGGGGAATGTAGTCAGCCCAGGAGAGCATAAAACCGCCAATAGCACCGCCAATGGCGCCTGACAGTTTGGTTTTGAATATATTGAGCGAGAAAACCATCCCTTCCGAACGGTTGCCGCTGCGCCATTCACCGTATTCGACGCAGTCCGCCACCATAGAATAAAGAGATATTTGACCAATCCCGCCGCAGAACGGTGCCAGAGCGCCGACGGCAAAAATCAAAATAATATTGCTCTGGAAAAAGAAAAGCGTCATACAGGCCAGGCCCATCAGCGCGCTGCTATAAAGAGCGGTATTCTTTTTGCCTATTTTTGCCGAGATAAAAGGCGAGCAAATCGCGCCCAGCACCTGGGCCACCATGGAGACCGTGAGGAATGCGCCGAGCATCATTTCGGCATTCAGATTATAAATAAAGAAATAGAGCTGGAAGGTGCCGCGAATAACGCCAATCATTTCCAGTAAGAACATGCCTATAAGCAATAAACGCAGCGGGCGATGCTGTTTTAGCAGCGTCCAGAAACCCTTAAAGCTCTGTCGCTCCTTGCGTGGGACAACATGTTTTTCCTTAACGCCAAAAAAGGTAATCAGCATACAGGCGAGAAAAATAAGGCTATAAATTAGCGCCACACCCCACCAGCTGCCGACGAATTTTACCAGCCACAGCGTGGCGGCACTGACCGATAAAAAGCCAAATGTGGCAATCGTCCGCGGGATAGTAATAACCTTGGTTCGTTCCGTGGGGTTTTGCGTTATTGCCGCCGATAATGACCAATAAGGAATGTCGATAATGGCAAAGCAAATGCTCCACAAAATATAGGTTGAATAGGCATAAACCAGCTTCCCAGCTTCCGATAAATCAGGGCTGAGAAAGCAGGCTACGGTGGTCAATGAGACTAAAATACTGCCCACTAAAATCCACGGGCGAAATTTTCCGAGGCGGGTGTTGGTATTATCAACCAATATACCGAGCGCAATATCTGTCGCGCCATCAACCAGCCGTGCAATCAGAAATAATAAACCAACGGCGGCGGCTTTAATGCCGAAGCTGTCGGTGTAATAGAGCATCAGGTAAATAGCGATAAATGCATACATCACGTTGGCGCCGAAGCTACCCATGCCATAAGAGATGGCGGTAGACCATGAAACTTTATCGCGGGGCAAGGCTGTTCGTTCCGGTTCCCTTTCTTCACATGCGCGGGCTAATTCCATTTGGAGCTCTCCTGAGTATAGGAATTGTTAATCGCGGTAAATTCGGATTCTTTTCACATTAAAATGAGCAATAGCAAACCAGGCTCATTGTAGGTGCCCGCCTTGAGCCAGACTTTGCGCGAGGATTTATAATTCAGTAAACATAAATTACTAACTGGCTAATTAATCAATTAGCCATAATGTGTTTATGGGTTTGGTTTCTGGGTTTTGAATGAAAGTAAAATAAACTTTAATTTAACCTGAATTATTCATTACCCAGCCCGGACTCTACATATACATAGCCAATCCCCATGACCTGCTGGGCGCGCGTGAGCTGGCCGAAGTTTATTTGCGTGGCATTGCTTTTTAACGCATCGCCATGGTCGAAGGGATTAAAGCCGATGCGCTGTTTAATGGCGTTCAGCCAGTTATCGCCAAATTCGCAGCTGCGGCCATAGAACCAGATTTGGTTGATGTTGAGGATATTAAGGAAGTTATACAGGCTAAGCCCAATGGCATTGGCCGAGTCTTCAACCCAGCGAGCGACCCTTTCATCACCCGCATGTAGCGCCTGCACAAGCTGGCGCGAGGTGAGTTTTTCCGGGTCATGATGCTGCGCCTCCGGGTGCGTTTTTAGCCAGATACGGGCCTGCTTTTTTAGCGCACTTAATGAGGCAACGGTTTCCAGGCAGCCGTAGCGGCCGCAGTCGCAGGCCATGCCGTCGGGGTTGACGATGGTGTGGCCAATTTGCCCGCTGCCGTAGAGATTGCCGCGATAAATTTGCCCGTTGATGACGAACGAAGAGCCGATGCCATAATCGACGTTGAGTACGCAAAAATCCTCGCGGTTTCCGGCGTTTTGCCACTTCTCCGCCAGGGCCAGCATTACGCAGTCGTTATCCAGCAGTACTTCGACGTCCAGCTTCTCTTCCAGCAGATATTTAATCTCAACCGCCTCGCGCCACGGGGCCTGAGGCATGGTCTGCGACACGCCGGTAACCGGGTCGACCTGACCGTGAATGCCGAGCGCCAGATTGATTTTCTTTTGCGGCCAGCTTTTGCGCTGCTGGTGCCAGATGGCTTCTATTGCCGAGAGCAGGGCCTGCGGCGTGGGGGCGACAATCGACCGTCGTTCAAAATCGCCCTGCGGCGTGAGCTGCGCGCTGCATAGCTGGCTTTCAATGCTGGTGGGCGTCACGTTCATGCAGAGAATGTAGTCGCCGTCCGGCGGTATCTGATAGCTGCCGCTATTTAGCCCGCGGCTGCTGAGGTTTTCGCTGGAGTGGCTGAGTTTGCCCTCATCCACCAGCTCCTCAAGAATATTGCTGACTGCCGGAATAGACAGCCCGGTATGCTGGGCAAACTGCGATTTACTCAGCCGCTTGTGCCGCCATACCAGCTTCATCAGGGTTTGCCGGTTGAGCTGGCGCACCCGCTGATTGTTGAGACCCGACTCCTGCATTTCACTAAACCTCGTTAACTATATTGCGTGAGCATTAAGCGATTAAATCATAAGCGGCTGTTTCAAACTGTCGGCAACACCCCATTCACTATTATTTGTTTACTGGAGAGTTGCTATGTACGGAGCCGTTAAAGTCTGGCAGGAAACGATCTCACTTCCCACCTGGACCACCGGAGCAGAAGATCCGAACCCGATGTTCCTGGAAAATCGCGTGTATCAGGGATCTTCCGGCGCGGTTTATCCCTACGGCGTGATAGACACCCTGACCGGAAAACGTGAAATTCGTGAGTACCAGGCGGTATGGCTGGAGAATGATTTTATTCGCGTCATGCTGCTGCCGGAGCTGGGTGGGCGCATCCACCGCGCCTGGGACAAAGTGATGCAGCGTGACTTCGTTTACTACAACGAGGTCGTTAAGCCCGCGCTGGTTGGCCTGGTAGGGCCGTGGATCTCCGGCGGGATTGAATTTAACTGGCCGCAGCACCACCGCCCGACCACGTTTATGCCGGTGGATGTGACCTTCCAGCAGCACGACAGCGGGGCGCAAACCGTCTGGCTGGGTGAAGTTGAGCCGATGCGTGGCCTGCAGGTGATGACCGGATTTACGCTGTACCCGGAAAAAGCGCTGATCGAAATCACCGGCAAAGTGTTTAACGGCAACGCCACGCCGCGCCATTTCCTGTGGTGGGCCAATCCGGCGGTGAAGGGCGGCGACGAGCATCAAAGCGTATTCCCGCCTGACGTAACGGCGGTGTTCGACCACGGCAAACGCGATGTTTCGGCTTTCCCGATTGCCCACGGCACCTACTACAAAGTGGATTATTCCGCCGGGGTTGATATCTCGCGCTACAAAAATATCCCGGTGCCGACTTCTTATATGGCGGACAAGTCCGATTATGACTTCGTTGGTGCTTACCACCACGGCGAGCAGGGCGGGCTGCTGCATATTGCCGATCACCACGTTTCGCCGGGCAAAAAGCAGTGGACCTGGGGCAATTGTGATTTTGGCCTGGCCTGGGATCGCAACCTGACCGACAGCAACGGCCCTTATATCGAGCTGATGACCGGCGTGTTCACCGACAACCAGCCGGATTTCACCTGGATTGCGCCGTACGAAGAGAAAGTATTTGTGCAGAACTTCCTGCCTTACAGCGGGCTCGGTACTGTACAAAATGCCAACACTCAGGCGGCAATCAAGCTGGAGCGGGATGGCGATGCGCTGGCGCTCGGCGTATATGCGATTGCCCCGCTGGCCGATATGACGCTGGTAATTAGCGATGGCGATAACCCACTTTGGCAGACATCTCTTTCTCTGGCTCCGGCGGAAGTCTGGCAGCAGCGGCTGGAAGAAAGCTGGCCGCAACGCCTGACGCTCTCGCTGATTGATGCTTCCGGCGCGGTGGTGCTTGATTACTGCGAGCACATTGCTAAAGAGCTGCCCCTGCCTCAGGCCGCGCAGGCTCCGGCCAGGCCGCAGCAGATTGATAATTGCGACGAGCTGTACTTCATCGGCCAGCATCTGGAGCAGTACCTGCACGCCAGCCGCTCCGCCTTCGACTATTACCTGCGCGCGCTGGAAATTGACCCGCTCGACTACCGCTGCAACGTTGCGCTTGGAACGCTCGAATTTAACCGCGGCAACTGGCAAAAGGCTCAGGAATATGCGGATGCGGCTCTGCTGAGAGCCCATCGCCTGAATAAAAATCCGCAGAACGGCGATGCCAGCCAGCTGCGCGGGGCGGCAAAAGAGCGTCTCGGCGATTATGACGGCGCTTTCGACGACTATTACAAGGCAAGCTGGAGCGGCAATTGCCGGGATGCGGCGTTCTATGCTCTGGCCCGGCTGGCGATGCGTAAAGGCGACACGGGCCGAGCGCTGACTCTGGTTTCACAAAGTCTGCAATTCAATGCTTCCAACAATCTGGCGATGGGGCTGAAGGCGCTGGTCCTGCAACAAAGCGGAGAGCGGGGGCAGGCGCTGGAGTGGGTAACGCAGCAGCTTGCAAGCTGGCCGCTAAGTTACGCCCTGCATTACGCCCGCTGGGCAATCACCGGCGAGGAGCAAGACAAACTCGAACTGCTGCGGGTCACCGGGCAGCGCGGCACCAACGCCAGCGTGCTGGCGGGCTGGCTGATGAGCTTTGGCGCAGAGCATGCCGCCCGCGAGCTGCTTGAGGTGCTGGCTTCAAAAGAGTCAATGCCGCTGCTTTGGCAGGCCTCGCTGGAAACCGACCCTCAGCGGCAGGCCCGCTATCTTTCCCTGGCTCAGCAGCAATTTGCCCTGCGGGTTCGCTTCCCCAACACGCTTGATGAGGTTCAGATGCTGATGCGTCTGCCGCAGGACGGCTTTGCTCAATATCTGCTGGGCTGCTTCTGGTACAGCAAACGCCGCTACGCTGAAGCGCTGGCTTGCTGGGAGTTCTGTGCTCAGGAGATGCCTGAATTTGCTGCGGTACAGCGCGTCCTGGCGATCCACGCCTGGAATAAGCAGCAGGACGCCCGGCGTGCCGAAGCCCTGCTCCAGCGCGCCGTTGAGCTTGAGCCAGACAACGGCCGCTTCCTGTTTGAACTCGACTTCCTGTTAAAGCTGAATGCCCGCCCAACGGCAGAACGTCTTGCCCGGCTTGAAGCGCAGCGTGACGTAGCCCTGAAGCGCGACGATCTCACCGCCGAACTGCTTAGCCTCTGGCATCAGCATGGCAAACATGAGCAGGCAGCTCGCGTGCTGGCCGAACGTAAGTTCCACCCGTGGGAAGGTGGGGAAGGGAAAGTGACCGGACAGTATCTGATTAACCAGCAGCTGCGTGCTCTGGCGCATATCGAAAAAGGCGAACCGGGCCTTGCTGAAGAGTTGCTCCAGCAGGCGCTGCGCTACCCGGAAAACCTCGGGGAAGGCCGCCTGGTGGGCCAGAGCGATAACGATATCTGGTATCTGCTTGGCCGCTGCGCCCAACAGCAGCAGCGTGCCGATGCCGCTAAGGCTTGCTATCGCGAGGCTCTGAAGGGTGGCTCTACGCTTGAGGCCGGGCGCTATTACAACGACCAGCCGGTGGATTATCTCTTTTACCAGGCCATGGCACAAAAGCAGCTTGGCGAGCCTGAAGCGGCGCAGCAGAAGTTCAGCGCCTTTATCGAGTGGGCGCGGCAGCACCGCGACGATGCGGTAGAACCTGATTTCTTTGCCGTCTCGTTGCCTGACCTGATTGCGCTGGATGGTAACCCACTCAGGGCGCATCTCCAGCACTGCCTTTTTGTCGAGGCGCTTGGTCATCTCGGCCTCGGCGATACCCTCGCGTTCAACCGGCTTATTGATGAGTTACTGGCGCTTAACCCGGCCCACGACAAAGCGCATCTGCTTCGTCAGGCCCTGAGCATCGGCATGTTGTGAAAATAACCAGCGGGCGACGATGAGCGCCCGCTCTCTTACCCTACAAATGCAAGATGAGGATCGACCATGGATCGTATGCAATCGCAATTACGCATGGGCTACGTCTGGACCATCTGTCTGGTCGCGGCCTGCGGCGGGCTGCTGTTCGGCTATGACTGGGTGGTTATCGGCGGGGCAAAACCCTTCTACGAAGCTTATTTCTCGATTACCGACCCGGCCATTTCCGGCTGGGCGATGAGTTCCGCGCTGGTGGGCTGCGTGGTTGGTGCGCTGCTCTCCGGCTGGTGTGCCGACAAATATGGCCGCAAGATTCCGCTTATTATCGCGGCGTTATTGTTTACCTTATCGGCCTGGGGAACCGCGATGGCGAGTCATTTCGATCTGTTTGTGGCCTGGCGCATTGTCGGCGGAGTGGGGATTGGACTTGCCTCCGCCCTTAGCCCGATGTACATCGCAGAAATCAGCCCGGCGGCCCAGCGTGGGCGTTTTGTGGCGGTAAACCAGCTGACTATCGTTATCGGGGTGCTGGCCGCCCAACTTGTTAACCTGATGATTGCTGAACCCGTCGCCAGCCACGCCACTTTGCAGGAGATTAGCGCCAGCTGGAACGGGCAGGTTGGCTGGCGCTGGATGTTTGGCTCAGGCGTGGTACCGGCCGCGGCGTTTTTGATTCTGATGTTCTTTGTGCCTGAATCTCCGCGCTGGCTGGTTCGCGCCGGGAAGAGCGAACGGGCTCACCAGATGCTCAGCCGCATCGGCAGCAAAAGCTACGCCGACGAAACGCTGAAGGATATTCAGAAAACCCTAAGCCAGGATACTCAGAAAGTGTCGTGGTCGGCGCTGTGGGAGCCGAAGGTTCGTCCGATAATTATCATCGGCATGGTGCTGGCGGTGTTCCAGCAGTGGTGCGGGATCAACGTCATTTTCAACTACGCGCAGGAGATTTTTGCCTCCGCCGGGTTTGATATTAACAGCACATTAAAATCCATTGTGGCTACGGGTCTTATCAACTTGGTGTTCACCATCGCTGCATTGCCGCTGGTGGATAAAATCGGCCGCCGCAAGCTGATGCTGTTTGGCGCGTCCGGGCTGACCATTATCTATGCGTTGATTGGCGCAGCCTATGGGTTGGGCATACTCGGCCTGCCGGTTCTCATTCTGGTGCTGGCCGCGATTGCTACTTATGCGCTGACGCTTGCTCCGGTGACCTGGGTTCTGCTGTCGGAAATTTTCCCTAACCGCGTGCGCGGTCTGGCGATGTCGCTGGGGACGCTGGCGCTTTGGGTGGCCTGTTTCCTGCTGACCTACACCTTCCCGCTGCTGAACGCCGGGCTGGGTGCTGCCGGG
Source organism: Cedecea davisae DSM 4568 (assembly GCF_000412335.2). Lineage (GTDB taxonomy): Bacteria > Pseudomonadota > Gammaproteobacteria > Enterobacterales > Enterobacteriaceae > Cedecea > Cedecea davisae. The sequence goes on along the minus strand of NZ_KE161030.1, from coordinate 3,503,851 downwards.
AGCTTCCTGCTGTATGGCGCTATCTGTGCCGCAGGCTTTATCTATGTGCGCCGCTTCGTGCCTGAAACCAAAGGCGTTAGCCTGGAGGCTCTGGAACAGCAGCTGGCGTCCGGGCGTATTCATTCTGCTCCCGCATCTGCTGCAAAGGCGCTGCGCTGATGGATATTTTGCGACTGCAAAATGCCTCTCTGAGTTTAACTGTTGCCCCTCAGGGGGCTTCAGTCTTCAGCTTCGAGTCGCTTAAACACAACAAGCCGGTTTTCTATCCTGCCGAACCGGCGCTGTTCCCGATGTTGCCCCTGGCTAACCGGGTGGAAGGGAATCAATTTCGGCTGGGCGGCGAGCAGATAGCTTTGCCCCAAAGCCCCGTCGACGAGCGCTTTTTCCTGCACGGCGACGGCTGGATAAAGCGTTGGCAGGTTGAGAAGCATCATCCGCAGCAACTGACCCTGAGCCTGGAAAGCCGCCATGCCTGCGGGTTTGATTACCTTGCGCACTTAACCTACAAGCTGGTGGAAAACCAGCTTCGGGTAAGTCTAGAGCTAACGCATCTGGGCGATAAAGCCATGGTATACGGTCTGGGACTGCATCCATACTTTGCGCTTGAACCGCAAAGCCGGGTGCAGTTTCTGGCCAGCGGCTACTGGCCGGAAGGCGAGCACCATCTGCCTCTCGAGTGGCAAGGGGAGCTAACGGAGCAAACGGATTTTTCTTCGGGACAGGTTCCTGCCGATGGATGGCTGAACGTGGGTTATTCGGGCTGGAACGGGAATGCGCTGATTGAAAGCGGCGCCATGCGGGTGCGCCTTTCATGCCCAACGCCTTATCTGATGGTGTTCCGAATGCAGAACCAACCGTTTATCTGCCTGGAGCCGCAAACGCATCCGGTCAACGCCCATAACCTGCCGGGGATGCCGGGTTTAGTGAGGCTGGGGCGAGCAGAGACAACCCGTCTGGAAATGGTAGTTGAGGTCGATTAACCTTTGTTTTGATATGTGTTATTGCTCTGTTAATGTTTACTTGCATGCCGGCCGGCTATCCCCGACACTAACGCCTCCAAAACGGGAGGGATCATGGTTTTGCATTCCACGCGCTGGCTGGCGCTCAGCTACTTTACCTATTTCTTTAGTTATGGCGTGTTTTTGCCTTTCTGGAGCGTCTGGCTCAAAGGCGTAGGGCTTCCCCCCGAAACCATCGGGTTGCTGCTGGGGTCTGGTTTAATCGCCCGTTTCCTCGGTAGTTTACTGTTAGCCCCCCGAGTGACCGATCCTTCCCGCCTTGTTTTTGCTCTCCGCCTGTTAGCCCTCGTTACCCTTATCTTTGCCGCCGGTTTCTGGCTGGGCCATGCTTCGCTCTGGCTGCTGCTGACGATGGTCGGTTTTAACCTGTTCTTTTCGCCGCTGGTGCCGCTGACCGACGCATTAGCCGGAACCTGGCAGCGGCAAATCACCATGGACTACGGGCGCGTGCGGCTCTGGGGTTCGCTGGCGTTTGTGATTGGCTCGGCTCTTACCGGGAAGCTGGTGAGCGAGTTTAGCTATCAGGCGATTCAGGTGCTGCTGACTATCGGTGCGGCGTCGATGTTAATCGGCATGATGCTGCGGCCTTCTATTATGCCCCAGGGCGAAGCCCGGCATCAGGAGTCGGCGGGCTGGCCTGCATGGAAAGGGTTGATAATCAGCGCCTGGCGTTTTCTGGCCTGCGTTTCTCTGCTCCAGGGGGCGCATGCTGCTTATTACGGTTTCAGCGCCATTTACTGGCAGGGAGCGGGATATTCCGCTTCGGTGGTCGGCTATCTGTGGTCGCTTGGCGTAGTGGCTGAAATCGTTATCTTTGCGCTTAGCAATAAGCTGTTCCGCCGCTGGAGCGCCCGCGATTTACTGCTGCTCTCTACCGTCACCGGAGTGATCCGCTGGGGCCTGATGGCCTCAACCACCGATCTGCCGTGGCTTATTGTTGCCCAGATCCTGCACTGCGGCAGCTTTACTATTTGCCATCTTGCGGCGATGCGTTATATCTCCGCCCGCAAAGGTGGGGAAGTTATTCGCCTTCAGGCCGTCTATTCTGCGGTGGCAATGGGCGGTGGAATAGCCGTGATGACGATTTTCTCCGGCTTCCTGTACCAGCATTTGCAGGGCGGGATGTTCTGGGTAATGGCTCTGGTGGCACTCCCGGCTCTATTCCTGAGGCCGAAAGTCGCCCCTAGCAGCTAGGATTCGAGCAGCTGTTTTATCCGCAATTGCTGATGCTCTCCCAGCGGCAGCGTGGCGTGGATAAGCGGCGGCGAGAACAGCGGCAAAGAGGTGGCGTAGGGCGTGATAACCAGCACCACCTCTCGCGGCGCGCCCCGACTCTGAAACTCCTGAACCGCAAGGTGTTTAATATTGAGGGGCAGCAACGTTAGCTCACGCAGCTGTTGCTCTATTTGCTGCTCCAGCGCTTTGTCGTCGCCGGTAAGCAGAAGTACCTGTTTTTCCTGAATATCGCTTTCCTGCATCAGCCAGGCGCCAAATATCACCGCGACCAGACCCGCTTCCGCATCCGAAAAACGAATCTCATAATGCTGCTCTAAACTGGCCAGCGCCTCCCGTGAGGTGCGCATCAGGCGCGGGTAGAGGCGGGTTATCTCCTCCGGCAGGCTATGGTCGATACCGATATCAAACTGGCAGCGGTTCAGCGCCTGGGCCAGGTGAATATAAAGCTGGTCGCTTAGCCCTTGTTCGTCGCTAAAAGAGAGCCCGGCGAGGCGGTGAAAACGCTCAATCATCAGGCCAATTTCGCCGCGCAGGCGCGTGTCCTGGGGATGCTGGTCATTGAGCGGGTCGGGGATCCTTAACAGTTGAAACAGCAGCGCCAGGAAGTGTTGCTCGTCCTGGTCTGCGGGCTGCATGACGCGCCGCTGCCAGTGGCGGGCAATTTCCCGGGCCACGGAAAACTCCGGGCGCAATTGGCTCCATTCCCGCTGGCGTGCAGAGAGCTGCGGGGAACTACCGGAATGATGTTGATAAAGGCAGTACTGCAAGAACAGCGTCAGAAACTGGCTGTCACGGCTGTCGTACTGCCTTTGCAGGCGGCGAGCGCACAGGTTGACCAGCGCACGTAAGTTGGTTTCATCATAAAGGGCTTTGATTATCCCGAGCTCTTTGAGCTGAGCCTTCAGCGCCGGGCTGAAATGGTGCAGCACAAACTGCGGGCAAAGACGCAGCGACCTGCGCAGCCAGTGCAGCAGGCAGAGACGGCGGTCGAGCGCCGTGCCTTCAATCCGATAGCTGCCGTCCTGCTGCTGAGCCAGAGAGAGACGGTGATAACTCTGGATCTCGAGGCCCGTGTCGGCTATATCTTGCAGGGTTTGCGTCTGGTCCACGCCGTTGATGCTGGCAATCGCCTCCGGCGTAACGTCCTGCTCCGGAAGGTAAAGCATCAAAAGCAGGTGGCAGCGGCGCTGCGAACTGGAAAGCACAGATGGCGGCGGAGTCAGCAGTGTCATCATCTGGCAGTCCTGAATTTGGTGTCAGATGATAAGAATAGCTAAAGCTTTCGGCGAATATATCGCCATTTTTAGTTTTTCATCACGGAATTACGGCTGGCTCACAGAATTTAAATCTTGAGGGAAGCATGGGCGACAAAAGAATCAGCCTGATGGGAGTAGTTGCACTATTAACAGGGTTTTCTGCCGCATGCGTGCAGGCTCATCCCCACAGTTTTATCTCTCTCGTCACGACGCCGGTGGCGGCAGACGGGCAGTTAACCGGCCTTAAAATGCAGTGGACGATGGACGATATTACTTCAGCAGATCTGTTGTATGACGCAGGAGACGCTAAACCCGGCTCGCCGGTCTGGAAAAAGCTGGCGGCAGATGTCATGGCCAACGTGCTCGGCCAGCACTATTTCACCGAGTTCTGGCACAACGGTGAAAAAGTGAAGTTCAACAATTTACCGCCGGAATACGGCCTTAGCCGGGCTAATCACCAGGCCGTTTTAACCTTTATTCTGCCGCTGGCGCACCCGCAGCCGCTGAAAGGGCAGACCTACCGTTTCTCAACCTTCGACCCGACTTATTTTGTCGATATGAGCTACGACCACCCTCAGGATGTTCACCTGCCGCAGGAGCTGGCTGCGAGCTGCAAAGTTTCCGTTCACACGCCAAAACCGAACGAAGAGACGCTGCTGTTTGCGCAGTCGCTGGATAAAGCCGACGCGCCGCCGGAGGATATGGATCTCGGGAAGCAGTTTGCCCAGGAGGTGACGTTAGCATGTCAGTAATTGCCTCTTCTTCCGCCGCTTCCCGCCGATGGGTTCACCTCTGGCCGCTGGCGCTGTTTCTTTTATTCGCCGCTGCCGGGCTCTATAGCCTGTGGATTTACTGGCCGCAGATTTTACTAAATTCCGCCAGCTGGCAGCGTGCAATCAACCAGGAGCTGAGCGGGCTGCTGCGGCAGGTAGCGGAAAACCCGACCCGCGCTGGCTGGTCGTTGCTTTCATTTAGCTTTGTGTACGGCGTGCTGCATGCCCTGGGGCCGGGGCACGGCAAGATTGTGATAACCACCTGGCTTGCCACTCATCCTTCAAAGATAGCAAGCAGCCTGCGGTTGACGTTTGCCGCCTCTCTGCTCCAGGGGCTGGTGGCAATATTGCTGGTGGTGGTTGTGCTGGTCGTCCTGGCGCTGCCCTCACGCCAGCTGCACCTGAGCAGCTTCTGGCTGGAAAAAGGAAGCTATTTACTGGTGGGCGTGCTCGGGGGAATGCTGAGCTGGCGGGCTCTGCGAAGGCTGGGCGTGTTGCTGAAACGCAAACCCAAATTCACCTCGTTTACCCCGCACCATGTTCATCATGCTCATTGCGGCTGCGGGCATCAGCATATGCCGGACGAAAAGCAGCTGGCTGCCGGGAGCGACTGGCGTGCGCGGCTGATGATTGTGCTCTCGATGGGAATGAGGCCGTGTTCAGGCGCGATTATGGTGCTGCTGTTCAGCAAAGTTATCGGCGTGTTTGGCTGGGGCGTGCTGTCGGCGCTGGCAATGGCGGCGGGTACCTCAATAACGATTTCAGGGCTGGCGTTGCTGGTGCATAGCTTCCGTACGCTGGCCGTAAGATTGAGCGGCAATCAGGCGCCGGTATTGTGGCGGCAGGTTGGCTGGTCAACGCTTGCTCTGGCTGGGGGCGTTATTTTGATAGCTGCGGCGGTGATTATGTGGCTGAGCGTGCAGCCGATGGCGCGAGGAATTCGGCCTTTTTGATGTTTGAAAATTAACCCTCCCTCGCTTGCGGTAAGCGGGGGAGGGTACAGCAAAACTTAGCGCTTCAGCGCGTCGCTCAGCTCTTCACGCATAGTAGACAGCATCGCCTTAACTACGCGTGGGTTACCCGCAACGATGTTACCGGTCAGCAGGTAGTTGTGGCCGCCGGTGAAATCGCAAACCAGGCTGCCCGCTTCACGAGCCAGCAGTTCGCCAGCGGCAAAATCCCACGGCTTCAGGCCAATTTCGAAGAAACCGTCTACGCGGCCAGCGGCAACGTAGGCCAGGTCCAGCGCGGCAGAACCGGTACGGCGGAAGTCCGCGCACTGGGTGAACAGCTTGCCAACGAGATTGATGTAGGTGGTTGCGTGTTGTTTCTGTTTGAACGGGAAACCGGTCGCCAGGATGGTGCCATCCAGGTCGCGAGCGGTGCTGCCGCGCAGACGGTAGCCGTTGAGCTGTGCGCCCTGGCCACGGGTAGCGGTAAACAGTTCATTACGCATTGGATCGTAGACCACGGCAACTTCGGTGCGGCCTTTAATGCGAACAGCGATAGAGACGGCGAAGTGTGGCAGACGTTTGATGAAGTTGGTGGTGCCATCCAGCGGATCGATAACCCATTGCACATCCGTATCTTCGCCTGCATGTTCACCGCTTTCTTCGGTGATAATGGTGTGCTGCGGGTAAGATTTGCGGATTGTTTCGATAATCATCGCTTCGGCGGCTTTATCGACGTTGGTCACAAAGTCATTACTGCCTTTCTGACTGGTTTCTACGGAATCAGGAGTTTCGTAGTGTTTGGCAATTACATTACCCGCCTTGCGCGCAGCACGCACGGCGATGGTCAACATAGGATGTTGCATCGGTCTCTCTCGCTGGATGTTAAAGAACGGAAATCGCGGCGGAGTATAGCAGAGCGTTCGGAATATGTCTCAGGGATATGATAAGATATTGCGATATTCTTCCCAGGCTGTGAATGATAATGCTGCAAAACGTACGAATCGTGCTGGTCGAAACTTCGCATACCGGCAACATGGGCTCCGTGGCCCGTGCTATGAAAACCATGGGCTTAACTAACCTGTGGCTGGTGAATCCGCTGGTAAAACCTGACTCTCAGGCTATTGCCCTGGCGGCTGGCGCCAGCGATGTTATCGGCGACGCTAAAATTGTCGATACGCTTGATGAAGCGCTGGCAGGATGCAGCCTGGTGGTTGGCACCAGCGCCCGCTCCCGCACATTACCGTGGCCGATGCTCGACCCGCGTGAATGCGGCCTGAAAAGCATCAGCGAAGCGCAGCATGCGCCGGTTGCTATCGTCTTTGGCCGCGAGCGCGTTGGCCTGACCAACGAAGAGCTGCAAAAGTGCCACTATCATGTGGCTATTCAGGCTAACCCGGAATACAGCTCCCTTAACCTCGCGATGGCGGTGCAAATCCTCGCCTATGAAGTGCGCATTGCCTGGCTTGCCACTCAGGAACAGCCAGAAGCCTCTAAAGAAGAGGAAGATGCGCCATACCCGCTGGTGGATGATTTAGAGCGCTTCTATGGCCACCTCGAAAAGGCGCTGCAGGAAAGCGGCTTTATCCGTCCGACTCACCCAGGCCAGGTGATGAACAGACTGCGCCGCTTATTCACCCGCGCCCGCCCGGAAAGTCAGGAATTAAACATCCTGCGCGGCATGCTGGCGTCGCTGGAAAACCCCAAAAAATCGGGCCAATAATACTTGAGTAAATTGGTAGGTTAAATAGTTGACCAATTTACTCAGGAATGTCAGACTTGCGACCTGCTATGTGACAATCACACTTTTAAAAAACCCCCGGCTCGAGGGGCTATTTGAGGTTAAGTAAGACATGAGACTGACATCAAAAGGGCGCTATGCCGTAACCGCGATGCTTGACGTTGCGCTGAACTCTGAATCTGGCCCGGTTCCGCTGGCCGATATTTCTGAACGTCAGGGTATTTCGCTCTCCTATCTGGAGCAGCTGTTCTCCCGCCTGCGTAAAAATGGCCTGGTTGCCAGCGTGCGCGGTCCTGGCGGTGGTTATCTGCTGGGTAAAGATGCGAGCAGCATCGCCGTTGGCGAAGTGATCAGCGCCGTTGATGAGTCCGTGGACGCGACCCGTTGTCAGGGTAAAGGCGGCTGCCAGGGCGGCGATAAATGCCTGACCCATGCGCTGTGGCGCGACCTGAGCGATCGTCTGACCGGCTTCCTGAACAACATTACCCTCGGTGAACTGGTGAACAACCAGGAAGTTCTGGATGTGGCCGACCGTCAGCACAACGAAAACCATCGCAGCACCCGTTCTCAGGACGCTATTGACGTCAAACTGCGCGCATAAGCAGAAGAACACGAATTTTTAGAATCAGGTTGGGGGAGCGACGCTCCCTGTCTATAACGGCAGCATATTTTAAGCCTGATTCTTCGTATTGAAGTGATGTACGGAGCTTAAGAGCAATGAAATTACCGATTTACCTCGACTACTCTGCTACTACGCCGGTTGACCCGCGTGTTGCCGAGAAGATGATGCAGTTTTTGACAATGGACGGAACCTTCGGTAACCCGGCCTCCCGTTCCCACCGCTTTGGCTGGCAGGCTGAAGAAGCCGTTGATATCGCCCGTAACCAAATCGCAGAGCTGGTTGGCGCTGACCCGCGTGAAATTGTTTTCACCTCCGGCGCGACCGAGTCTGACAACCTGGCGATTAAAGGTGCCGCTAACTTCTACCAGAAGAAAGGCAAGCACATCATCACCGTCAAAACCGAACACAAAGCCGTGCTGGACACCTGTCGTCAGCTGGAACGTGAAGGTTTCGACGTGACTTATCTGGCCCCGCAGAGCAACGGCATCGTTGACCTGAAGGCGCTGGAAGCCGCCATGCGTGATGACACCATCCTGGTTTCCATCATGCACGTGAACAACGAAATCGGCGTGGTGCAGGATATCGCTGCTATCGGCGAAATGTGCCGTTCCCGCGGGATTATCTTCCACGTTGATGCGACCCAGAGCGTGGGCAAACTGCCTATCGATCTGAGCCAGCTGAAAGTTGACCTGATGTCCTTCTCCGGCCACAAAATTTATGGCCCGAAAGGCATTGGTGCGCTTTACGTGCGCCGTAAGCCACGTATCCGCATTGAAGCCCAGATCCACGGCGGCGGCCACGAGCGCGGCATGCGTTCTGGTACTCTGCCTGTTCACCAGATTGTCGGCATGGGTGAAGCTTACCGTATCGCGAAAGTGGAGATGGAGACCGAAATGGCCCGTCTGCGCACGCTGCGTAACCGTTTGTGGAACGGCGTGAAGGATATGGAAGAAGTTTACCTGAACGGCGACCTGGAACACGGCGCGCCTAACATCCTCAACGTAAGCTTCAACTACGTTGAAGGTGAGTCACTGATTATGGCGCTGAAAGACCTCGCGGTTTCCTCAGGTTCCGCCTGTACTTCTGCCAGCCTTGAGCCGTCTTACGTGCTGCGCGCGCTGGGGATGAGTGACGAACTGGCTCACAGCTCCATCCGTTTCTCTCTGGGTCGTTTTACCACTGAAGAAGAGATCGACTACACCATCGAGCTGGTACGTAAGTCCATCGGCCGTCTGCGCGACCTTTCTCCGCTGTGGGAAATGTTCAAGCAGGGCGTGGATATTAATTCCATCGAATGGGCTCACCATTAATCGTCTGTAGAGACGTCGATTTCAGATTCTGGAGAAGTAAAATGGCTTACAGCGAAAAAGTAATTGATCACTACGAAAACCCGCGCAACGTCGGTTCTTTCGACAACAGCGACGACAGCGTTGGCTCTGGCATGGTGGGTGCACCTGCGTGCGGCGACGTGATGAAGTTGCAGATCAAAGTCAACAATGACGGTATTATTGAAGACGCGCGTTTCAAAACCTACGGCTGCGGCTCGGCGATTGCTTCCAGCTCGCTGGTAACCGAGTGGGTGAAGGGCAAGTCCCTGGACGAAGCGCAGGCGATTAAAAACACCGACATCGCAGACGAGCTCGAACTGCCGCCGGTGAAAATTCACTGCTCAATCCTTGCTGAGGACGCTATTAAGGCGGCTATCGCGGATTACAAAAGCAAACGTGAAACAAAACAACTCTAAATAATTCGAGCCTGCTGCCCGGCAGCGGCTCGAAGTATGACGAGTTAATATTCTGATTGAGGTTGTTGTATGTCGATTACCCTTAGCGACAGCGCTGCTGCCCGCGTAAATGCCTTCCTGACCAACCGCGGTAAAGGGTTTGGTTTGCGTCTGGGCGTGCGTACTTCAGGCTGCTCCGGGATGGCTTACGTTCTGGAATTTGTTGACGAACCGATGGCGGATGACACCGTGTTCGAAGACAAAGGTGTGAAGGTAGTTATCGATGGTAAAAGCCTGCAATTCTTAAACGGGACCGAGCTCGACTTCGTCAAAGAAGGTCTTAACGAAGGGTTTAAATTCACTAACCCTAACGTTAAGGACGAGTGTGGCTGCGGCGAAAGCTTCCACGTCTGATCCCGCTTATCACCCCCACCGGCTTCGGCCCGTGGGGGATTTTGCTTTACCACACAGCACTAACCTGACATGTACCCGAGTCTGTTATGGATTACTTTACCCTGTTTGGGCTAACGCCAGGCTATACCCTTGACCTTCAGCATCTGGCTACCCGTTACCAGGAGCTGCAGCGCCAGTTCCATCCGGACAAATACGCCAGCCGCCCTCAGGCGGAGCAATTGCTGGCGGTAAGCCAATCCGCAACCATCAACCAGGCCTGGCAGACGCTGCGCCACCCGCTTGCCCGCGCCGAATATCTCCTCTCCCTGAACGGCTTCGATCTGGCTAATGAACAGCATACCGTGCGCGATACCGCGTTCCTGATGGAACAACTTGAGCTGCGCGAAGAGCTGGACGAAATCGAACAGAAAAAAGACGGCGACGGGCTGGAAAGCTTTGCCGGGCGCGTAAAAACGATGGTGAAAAACCGCAGCGCGCAGATGGTACAGCAACTGGATGACCAGCAGTGGGAACAGGCGGCGGACACCGTTCGCAAGCTGCGTTTCCTCGACAAATTACAGAGCCAAATAGAACAACTAGAAGAAAAACTGCTCGACTTTTAACGCCTGAACTCAGGCCCGATTTTTGGAAGCGAAACATGGCCTTATTACAAATTAGTGAGCCCGGCATGATGGCTGCGCCGCACCAGCGCAGGCTGGCCGCAGGTATCGATCTTGGCACCACCAACTCGCTGGTTGCCACCGTGCGCAGCGGGCAGGCACAAGCCCTGGTCGACCACGAAGGCCGCGCGCTGCTGCCTTCCGTTGTCCATTACCAGCAGCAGGGTCACCTGGTTGGCTGGGAAGCCCGTGCGCAGGCAGCACAGGACCCCGCGAACACCATTAGCTCGGTAAAACGCATGATGGGCCGCTCTCTGGCGGACATCCAGGCGCGCTACCCGCATCTTCCTTACCATTTGCAGGCGAGTGAAAACGGTCTGCCGATGATTAACACCCCGGCGGGGCTGTTAAACCCCGTTCGCGTTTCTGCCGATATCCTCAAAACGCTTGCTGCGCGCGCAACCGAAGCGCTGGCCGGAGAGCTGGACGGCGTGGTGATTACCGTTCCGGCCTATTTCGACGACGCGCAGCGCCAGGGCACTAAAGATGCCGCTCGCCTCGCGGGCCTGCACGTTTTGCGCCTGCTCAACGAGCCAACGGCGGCGGCAATTGCCTACGGCCTGGACTCGGGTAAAGAAGGCGTAATTGCCGTTTACGACCTGGGCGGCGGCACCTTTGACATTTCTATCCTGCGCCTTAGCCGCGGCGTGTTTGAAGTGCTGGCGACCGGCGGTGACTCTGCCCTGGGCGGCGACGACTTCGATCACCTGCTTGCCGACTGGCTGCGCGAACAGGCCGGTATTGCCGACCGCAGCGACGACCGGGTACAGCGCCAGCTGCTGGATGCCGCTATTGCTGCAAAAATTGCGCTGAGCGATGCCGCAACTGCCAGCGTAGAAGTGGCTGGCTGGAAAGGCGAAGTCACCCGTGACCAGTTCAACGAGCTGATTGCTTCCCTGGTTAAGCGCACGCTGCTGGCCTGCCGTCGCGCGTTGAAAGATGCGGGCGTGGAAGCAGAAGAAGTGCTGGAAGTGGTGATGGTCGGCGGCTCAACCCGCGTACCTCTGGTGCGTGAGCGCGTAGGCGAATTCTTCGGCCGCACCCCGCTGACCTCCATCGACCCGGATAAAGTTGTGGCGATTGGGGCGGCTATTCAGGCCGATATCCTGGTTGGCAACAAGCCTGACAGCGAAATGCTGCTGCTGGACGTTATCCCGCTGTCGCTTGGCCTGGAAACCATGGGCGGCCTGGTCGAGAAGGTTATTCCGCGTAATACCACGATCCCGGTGGCGCGTGCTCAGGAATTCACCACTTTCAAAGATGGGCAGACCGCGATGTCTATCCACGTATTGCAGGGCGAGCGCGAGCTGGTGCAGGATTGCCGCTCTCTGGCTCGTTTTACCCTGCGCGGTATTCCGGCAATGTCCGCCGGCGGGGCGCATATTCGCGTAACCTTCCAGGTAGATGCCGATGGCCTGTTGAGCGTAACGGCGATGGAGAAATCCACCGGCGTGGAATCCTCTATCCAGGTTAAACCTTCTTATGGCCTGAGCGACGGCGAAATTGCCGGTATGATTCAGGACTCCATGAGTTACGCCGAGCATGACGTGCAGGCACGTATGCTGGCGGAGCAAAAAGTCGAAGCTGCCCGCGTGCTGGAGAGTTTGAACAGCGCACTGACGGCGGATGCCGCGCTGCTAAGCGCCGCAGAGCGTTCCGACATCGACAACGCCATGGCTGCCTTAAGCGCTGCCGCGGCCGGTGACGATGCCGACGCTATTCAAAATGAAATCAAAAACGTAGACAAGCAAACCCAGGAGTTTGCCGCACGCCGCATGGATCAATCGATCCGTACCGCGCTGACCGGCCACTCCGTGGACGAGGTTTAATATGCCAAAGATTGTTTTTCTGCCTCATCAGGACCTCTGTCCGGATGGCGCAGTTCTGGAAGCGCAAAAAGGTGAAACCATTCTCGACGTTGCCCTGCGCAACGGTATCGAAATTGAGCACGCCTGTGAGAAGTCCTGTGCCTGCACCACCTGCCACTGTGTGGTGCGTGAAGGCTTCGATTCCCTTGCGGAAAGCACCGAGGATGAAGACGACATGCTGGATAAAGCATGGGGTCTGGAGCCTGAGAGCCGCCTGAGCTGCCAGGCTCGCGTCAGCGACGAAGACCTGGTGGTTGAGATGCCGCGTTATACCATCAACCACGCACGCGAACACTAACGGGAGCCGCATGGGACTGAAGTGGACTGACAGCCGCGAAATCGGCGAAGCGCTGTATGACAGCCGCCCGGATCTCGATCCGAAGACGGTGCGTTTCACCGATATGCACCAGTGGATCTGCGAACTGGAAGAGTTTGATGACGATCCAAACGCTTCTAACGAAAAAGTGCTGGAAGCGATTTTGCTTGTCTGGTTAGATGAAGCAGAATAACAGACGGGCCGCCCTGAGCGGCCCGTTTTTGCATTTTGCCTGTGCTGAACAATGAAGGATTGGAAAATGACTGAAGCCATGAAAATCACCCTTTCCACGCAGCCAGCGGACGCACGCTGGGGCGAAAAGGCGACGTATAGCATCAATAACGACGGCATTACCCTACACCTGACCGGTAAAGACGACCTCGGTCTTATTCAGCGCGCGGCGCGCAAAATTGACGGCCAGGGGCTGAAACATGTTCAGTTGGCCGGTGAAGGCTGGGACGTTGATAAGAGCTGGGCCTTCTGGCAGGGCTATCGCGCTCCGAAAGGCAGCCGTAAAGTTGACTGGGCGGTACTGAGCGAGTCTGAGCAGAAAGAGCTGGATACGCGCCTGAAAGTCATCGACTGGGTTCGCCACACTATTAACACTCCGGCAGAAGAGCTGGGCCCTGAGCAGCTGGCTTCCCGCGCTGTCGATCTTCTGTGTGACGTAGCCTGCGACCATGTTTCCTACCGTATTACCAAAGGCGAAGACCTGCGCGAGCAAAACTACGCCGGGATCCATACCGTTGGCCGTGGTTCTGACCGCGCGCCGGTTCTGCTGGCGCTGGACTATAACCCAACCGGCAACCCGGAAGCTCCGGTGTATGCATGTCTTGTCGGGAAGGGTATCACCTTTGATTCCGGTGGCTACAGCATCAAACAGACCGCTTTCATGGACTCGATGAAATCAGATATGGGCGGCGCGGCCACCATTACCGGCGCGCTGGCCTTTGCTATCGCTCGCGGTCTGGACAAACGCGTGAAGCTCTACCTGTGCTGCGCGGACAATATGATCAGCGGCAACGCCATGAAACTCGGCGACATCATCACCTACCGCAACGGCAAAACCGTTGAAGTGATGAACACCGATGCGGAAGGGCGCCTGGTGCTGGCCGACGGCCTGATTGACGCTGCGGCTCAGAAACCAGAGCTGATTATCGACTGCGCCACCCTGACCGGCGCGGCGAAGACCGCTCTGGGCAATGATTATCATGCCGTGTTCAGCTTCGACGACAAGCTGGCTGCTCGCCTGCTGGCAAGCGCCGCTGAAGAAAACGAGCCGTTCTGGCGCCTGCCGCTGGCCGAATTCCACCGCAGCCAGCTGCCCTCTAACTTTGCCGAGCTGAACAACACCGCCAATGCCTCTTACCCGGCTGGCGCAAGCACCGCTGCGGGCTTCCTGTCCCACTTCGTTGAAAACTACCACCAGGGTTGGGTGCACGTAGACTGCTCCGCAACCTACCGTAAAGGTGCGGTTGAGCAGTGGTCTGCGGGTGCGACCGGTTTGGGCGTACGTGCGATTGCCAACCTGTTACTGGCTAAGTAATACTGCCCCTCACCCCGGCCCTCTCCCCATAGGGGAGAGGGGGAAAAGAGTTCGGATAGAGTGAACGCCGAACGGTCCTCTCTCTTCCAGGGAGAGCGAACGCCGAACAGTCCCCTCTCCCTTCCAGGGAGAGGGTTAGGGTGAGGGTAAAACCTCTTTAGCTTTATCCCGGAACCACAATGTCAGAACCAAAAAACGAACTAGAAACCCTGCTTGAGCAGGCGGCAAACGAACCGGCGCATCGCCCGGCCTTTTTCCGTACCCTGCTGGAGTCCACCGTTTGGGTGCCAGGCAATGCCGCAGAAGGTGAAGCCATCGACGCCGATAGCGCGGTCGAATTACAGCACTGGGAAAAAGAAGACGGCACTTCGGTTATTCCATTCTTTACGTCGCTGGAAGCTTTGCAGGAAGCCGTTAGCCACGAGCAGGCGTTTGTGGTCATGCCCGTACGCACCTTGTTTGAAATGACGCTGGGCGAAGCGCTGTTCCTCAATGCGAAGCTGCCGACCGGCAAAGAGTTTACCCCGAACGAGATAAGCCATCTGGTAAGCGCGGAAAGCGATCCGCTGAGCCAGCAGGAAGTCCTGGAAGGTGGGGCTTCGCTGCTGCTTTCCGAAGTTGCCGACCCCCCGGCGCAGATGGTTGACTCTCTGACCACGCTGTTTAAAAACCTGAAAACGGTGAAGCGGGCGTTTATCTGCTCCATCAAAGAGCAGGCGGATGAAGAGCCAAACTTGCTGATCGGCATCGAGGCCGAGGGCTGTGAGATTGAAGCGATTATTCGCCAGGCCGGAAGCGTGGCCACGGATACCTTACCGGGCGACGAGCCGGTTGATATCTGCCAGGTAGTGGAAGGTGAGAAGGGTATCAGCCACTTTATGATTGCCCACATCACGCCGTTTTATGAGCGCCGCTGGGGCAGTTTCCTGCGCGATTTCAAACAAAACCGCATTATCTGATGAGTTTCCCCTCTGCCTGGAGGGGCTACTCTGTTGCCTGCAATAACAGCAAATCTATCAGCATCACCAGATTTGATTCAAATGACGTAATGTCCGCCGCTTCGGCTGCGTAGTGCACTGCTTCGTCATAGAGTGGGAAATGCAGATCGGCCATCTCCGCCAACGGGTTTGGCGAGGCGCGGGTAAAGGCGACTATTGTCATCCCCACGTTTTGGGCAATTCTTGCTTTGTCCAGAACCTGTTCTGTCTCACCGCTGCGTGAAATAGCGATAAAAACCTGATATTTAGCGGCATTGCTGAGAAATATGCCTCTGCTGTCTCCCGGGCCTGAGATAAACGCCGTCTTTCCCAGAACTTGCAGTTTTTTAGTCAGGTACTCGGCAAAAAGATAGGAAAAACCGGCCCCGTAGAGATAAAAGCTCTCTTTTTCCCGCAGAAGCTCGGTAAAACGGGCCATTAGCTCGGGCGTCACCCAGCGAAAGGTTTGCTGATAGTTGGCGATAAAACGTTCGAAGAGCTGCGGCGGAGCGGCCTGTGGATTTACCGGCTGGCTGGCGATGCGTGGGGTGCCGGACAGCAGCTGTTTGCAATGCCAGATAAATTCGCTATAGCCGCTAAACCCCAGCTTATGGCACAGCCGCATAATGGTCGCGCTGGAGACAAAGGTGGCCTGCGCAAGGGCGCGTACCGTAATGTTGCCCACCAGCAGCGGATGGGCAGTCAGATGCGAGAGAACCCGATATTCAGCGCGGGTCAATGCTTCCCCGCGCTCCAGCAATCCGGCCAGCCGGTTATCCATTATTGCGCGGGTTCAACCGGCAAATCGGCGCGTGCGCCCCATTCACTCCACGAGCCGTCGTAAAGCGAAACTCCGTTCACCCCGAGAGTGGTTAATGCCAACACCACGACCGCCGCCGTTACGCCGGAACCGCAGCTGGCAATAATAGGTTGCTCAAAGCTCACGCCCTGGCGTTCAAAAATTGCGCTCAGCTCTTCGGTTGTTTTCAACTGGCCGTTTTCAACCAGCTCCACCCAGGGGACGTTAAGCGCTCCGGGAATATGGCCGCGTTTCAGACCCGGGCGCGGTTCATCGGCCTCGGCATTGAAACGTGGTGCCGGGCGGGCATCCACAATCTGCGCCGTGCCTTCGTGGCTGACCAGCAGCACGTCGGTCAGACGTTTGATGACCATAGGATCGAAGTTCACCTCGAACTCGCCTTCCGGCAAAACAACATCGCCCTGTTCCAGCGGCAGCTCTTCGCGCTGCCAGTCTGCGAGGCCTCCGGCAAGAATTGATACTTTTTGCACGCCAAAAGTACGCAGCATCCACCACGCGCGCGGGGCGGAGAACAGGTTACCTTCGTCGTAAACTACCAGATGTTTGTCGCTGCTGACGCCCAGCTCGCGCATTGCCACGGCGAACGCTTCGGCGCGCGGCATCATGTGGGGCAGCGGGCTGGTGTGATCGGAGAGCGCCTCAATATCAAAATAAACGGCACCGGGCAGATGCCCTGAACGGTACTCGCCCGGCAGGTCACGGTGTTCCTGCCCCGGAGGAGCCATGCGGGCATCCAGAATCTGGATATCGTCATCGTTAATATGTTCTGCGAGCCAGTCGCCCGCGACGAAGAAAGAGGTAGACATGTTAGGTCTCCGATTCATCAAGGAAAATCGGATTGTCGGTGTTTTTCCGCCAGCCAGCAAGCAACCTTCTTTCACGCCGCGAGTTACTTCTTAAAACTGATTTAATCCACCGACTCACCGTTGCGCCACGCTTGCTGGAGCTGCGGCCAGTAATCCCGGTTTGCCTCAATCATTTCATCGAGAATGGCTTTGGCGTGCTGCATGGTGGGCACGGTGCGGTTGAGGGTAAAGGCCTGAAGCGCCTTTTCGTAACACCCCTCAATTGTCGCCTCCACCAGCAGCTGTTCGCTGGCGAGCTGCTGCATCAGAAGCGTCTGCTGGAATAGCGGTGCGGCTCCCATACGAACCGGCTCCGGCCCTTCGCTGGTGATATAGGCGGGGACTTCAACCATTGCGTCATAAGGCAGATTGGCGATAGCCCCTTTGTTCTCCACGATAACCAGATGGCGCTGGCGCAGGTCGAAGGCCAGCGAGCAGGCGACATCGACAATAAATGCGCCGTGTACTCCGACGTGGAAAGCATCCGGCAATATTCCCGTGCGCTGGTACTCAGCGGCTGCGGCGAACAGTTTTTTCTCCCGGCCATCCATCACCTCGTTGGCGCGGGTATAGTCAGGATCCTGATGCCCGACGATGTCATTGGGCATCAGGTAATACTGCAAATAAGGGTTCGGCAGGTAATCCGGGAAGTGATCCATTATCGGTTTGATATTACGCCAGGTTTTAACCCATGACGGATCGGAATGCTGAGGATCGGTTTGCGCGGCATCTTCGGTCAGCAGGCCAAATTTCGCGATATGCCGACGAAGCTCCGGCAGACGATCTTCGCCGTCAACCAGTACGCGGGTAAACCAGCCGAAGTGGTTGAGGCCGAAGTAGTCAACCTCAAGCTTATGGCGATCGACGCCTAAAATGGCGCCCATATTACGCATCGCCGCCACCGGCATATCGCAGATATTCAGCACTCTGGCATTCGGGCGCAGGCGGCGCACGCCTTCGGCGACGATAGCTGCCGGGTTGGAGTAGTTCACTATCCATGCCTTCCGGTGGGCATAGCGTTCAACGAGATCGCACAGCTCGACCATCGGCAGAATTGTACGCAGCCCGTAGGCCAGCCCGCCAGGGCCGCAGGTCTCCTGGCCAACAACGCCGTGGCGCAGGGGGATTTTTTCGTCCTGCTCACGCATTTTATACTGGCCGACGCGCATCTGGGCGAAGACAAAATGCGCTCCGCTGAAGGCCACTTCCGGGTCGGTGGTAACGGTGAATTTGATGCTTTGGCTATGGTCACGAATGACTTTCTCTACCACCGGAGCAATGATGGCCTGGCGCTCGCCGTCAATATCGTACAGACGAATTTCGGCCAGCGGGAAATCCTCCAGGCGCACCATCAGGCTCTTAACGATGCCGGGGGTATAGGTGCTGCCGCCACCGGCGATGGACAAAATAAACGGGGGTTTAAACATTTTTGGCTCCTTTAGAGAAAGGCTTCTACGGCTTCACGCATTTTTTTGACATGCAGCCCGTAGACCACCTGAACATTATTGCCTTGCTTGATCACCCCTTTGGCTCCAGTGGCCTTCAGGCGTGGCTCATCTATCGTGGTTACGTCGAGAACCGTGACGCGCAGGCGGGTGTAGCAGTTATCGACCACCTCAATATTGGCGCGGCCGCCTAATCCTTTGATAATGGCCTCACCCAGCCCGTCGTTATTGCCCTGCGCCTGGTATTCCTGCTTGCTGTAGAGGCGGGTTTCCTGGCTTTCATCCTCGCGGCCCGGCGTTTTCATATCGAACTTGCGGATCAGGAAACGGAACACCAGGAAGTAGATGACCGACATCGTGAGCCCGACCACGATGTACATCGGCCAGTTGGATTTGGTCGTGCCCAACGGCAGGTTGTAAAGAATGAAGTCAATCAGGCCGTTAGCGCCGATAGCGTGAACGCCCAGCAGATAAAACAGCATCATCCCCAGACCGGTCAGCACGGCATGAACGCCGAACAGCATCGGGGCGACAAACAGGAAAGAGAACTCCAGCGGCTCGGTCACGCCAACTAATAATGAGGTGAGAGCTGCCGGGATCAGAATGGCTTTAGCGGCGGCCTTGCGCTCGGGTTTGGCCGTCATGTACATAGCGAGGGCGGCGGCGGGCAGGCCGAACATTTTGCTGATGCCGCGCGCATCCCAGACTACCGTGTCGCTTAGCTGGCGCACGGTTGGGCAGGCCATTTCGGCGAAATAAATATTGCGTGCACCCTGGTAGACGTTCCCGCAGACGTCGGCGGTGCCGCCCAGCTCGGTATAAAGGAACGGGGTGTAGACAAGATGATGCAGACCGGTCGGGACTAAAATACGCTCAAGAAAGCCGTAAATAGCCACGCCAAAGGCTCCTGCCCCTTTTATCGCCAGCGCGAGGGCGCTGATACCCTGCTGAGCAAAAGGCCACAGCTCGCTCATTATTACGCCCAGCAGCATGGATACAGGCAGCATGATGATGGCCACGAAACAGTGCCCGGAATAGATAGCCATGGCCCCGGAAAATTGCACGCCTGAATAGCGATTGTATAAATAGCCGGAAAGCGCGCCCGTGAGGATCCCGGCGAACACGCCCATCTCCAGCACCTGAACGCCCAGCACCATGCTTTGACCGGCCGTACGCATCTGCTCTACGGGCACCAGCTTGCCCTGTAGCTGAAGCACCACGCTCATGGCGTTGATAAAGACGATAAACGTCACCAGGCCGATAAGTGCGGCGTAGCCCTTGTCGCGGCTGGCAAGCCCGATGGGAATACCGACGGCAAAAATCAGCGCCAGGTTAGCCAGCACCGAAACCGCCGACTTAGCAATCAGCTGGCCTGAGTGCTGAATGGCGGAGTGGCCGAGAAACGGCAGGTATTCAGCCAGGTTACCGTTGCCTAAGACGTTACCGAAGGCAATAAACAGCCCAACGATGGGCAGAATGAGCACCGGGCCGTAGAGTGATTTTCCGAAATTTTGTAGGGCATTGACGGCATTCTTCATTTGGCTGTCTCTTATTATTGATTTCACAGACATCGCATTACCGCTGCGGCAGGCTTAAAAGGTAACAGCAGTTCCCCGGCGTTTGCTAACTATGCGATTGTTTTAAAAACAAATAACCCGGAAGGTTACATGTAACCTTTTAGAGTGTGATCTGCGGCAAATCAGGCGCGTGTTGAAGACGGATTTTTCCCCGGAGCCGGGCGAAATTTTCGAGGTGCCACGCAAGACTGGAGGTTGGACTTTCGCTTTTCTCGCTAATCCGCATAATACTTGCTCTACGTAATGTTTAGCGGGCCTTGTTGGCCAGGGATGAAACAATGAATTCACTACGTTTTGCTGGCCTTGCTGCGCTGGTGTGCGGCATGCTGGCACTCTGGGGTTGTGACGATAAAAGCAAGCAGCAGACGGCAGCACCAGACTCTGCTGCTGCGGTGGCAAAAAACGGCGCACCTGAAGCAAAGCCGGATGCCTCGCAGCTTGAGAAGCTGGCGCAGCAGTCCGCCGGTAAACCGCTTAAGCTGCTGGATGCCTCTGAAGTGCAGCTGGACGGTGCCAGTACGCTGGTTTTAACCTTTTCTATTCCCCTGGACCCCAATCAGGACTTCAATAAAGTCGCCCATCTGGTGGATAAAACCAGCGGTAAAGTGGACGGTGCCTGGGAGCTTTCCGGCTCGTTAAAAGAGCTGCGCCTGCGCCATCTTGAGCCGAAACGAAGCCTGATTGTCTCCGTAGACAGCGGCCTGGTCGCGCTAAACAAAGCGACGCTTGAGGCTAACTTTGAAAAGCAAATTACCACTCGTGATGTACAGCCGAGCGTGGGCTTTGCCAGCCGCGGTTCGCTCCTGCCAACCAAAGTGATTGCCGGGCTGCCGGTGATGGCGCTTAACGTCGATAAGGTGGACGTTAACTTCTATCGCGTAAAAGAAAGCTCGTTAAGCTCGTTTGTTAGCCAGTGGCAGTACCGCAATTCAGTCTCTAACTGGGAGTCCGACAACCTGCTGAAGCTGGCGGACCTGGTGTATACCGGCCGGTTCGACCTTAATCCTGCCCGCAACACGCGTGAAAAGCTGCTGCTGCCGCTGGGGGATATCAAGCCGCTTCAGCAGCCAGGCGTTTATCTTGCCGTGATGAATCAGGCGGGCCACTACGCCTACAGCAATGCCGCAACGCTATTCACGCTTAGCGATATTGGCCTCTCCGTTCACCGCTACCACGACAGGCTGGATGTTTTTACCCAGAGCCTTGAAAACGGCGCGGCTCAGGCCGGCGTAGAGATCGTGCTGCTAAATGAGAAAGGGCAGGCGGTTGGCCAGGGTAAGAGCGACGGTGACGGCCACGCAACGCTGGAGAAACTCAATAAAGGAACGCTGCTGCTCGCCCGTAGCGGAGAGCAAACCTCTTTGCTCGACCTTAGCCGCCCTGCGCTGGATCTGGCCGAATTTGATATTGCCGGAGAGCAGGGTTACAGCAAGCAGTTCTTTATGTTCGGCCCGCGCGATCTCTATCGCCCGGGAGAGTCCGTTATCGTCAACGCCCTGCTCAGAGACAGCGATGGAAAACCGCTGCCGCCGCAGCCGGTGAAGCTGGAAGTCGTGAAACCGGACGGGCAGGTCGCCCGCACCGAAGTCTGGCAATCAGAGAACGGCCTGTACCAGTTTACTTATCCGTTAAGCGAGAATGCCGCTACCGGTAACTGGCAGGTCAGGGTCAACACCGGAGATAACCAGCCGCGCAGCTGGTCGTTTAAAGTTGAAGACTTTATGCCGGAACGCATGGCGCTGAATCTGACGGCGCAAAGCGTGCCGGTAGCGCCTGAAGATACCGTCAGTTTTGACGTGTCAGGCCGCTATCTTTACGGCGCACCGGCCGCCGGTAATAGCCTACAGGGGCAGCTGTTCCTGCGCCCGCTGCGTGAGGCAGTTTCCGGGCTTCCGGGCTTCCAGTTTGGTGATATCAACGAAGAAAACCTCTCGCGCAGTCTTGATGCGATTGAGCTAACGCTGGATGAGCAGGGGCATACTACGGTCAGCACCGAAAGCCAGTGGGGCGACGTACATTCCCCGCTGCGCCTGGTGTTGCAGGCGAGCCTGCTGGAGTCCGGCGGGCGTCCGGTAACCCGTCGCGTTGAACAACCTATCTGGCCTGCGGAGGCGCTGCCGGGGATTCGCCCGCAGTTTGCCAGCAAAGATGTGTATGACTACCGCACCGATACCACGCGTACTCAGCCGATTGTTGACGAAGACAGCAGCGCCGGGTTCGATATTGTTTATGCCGATGCAAAAGGCGAGAAACTGGCGGTAAGCGGCCTGGATGTGCGCCTGATACGTGAGCGCCGTGACTACTACTGGAGCTGGGAAGATGGCGCAGGGTGGCAGTCTCAGTTTGACCAGAAAGACCTGGTAGAAGCCGAGCAGAAATTAACCCTGGCCGCCGGGGAAACCGGAAAAGTAGCTTTCCCTGTGGAATGGGGCTCTTACCGGCTGGAAGTTCGTGACCCGCAAAGCAATATCGTCAGCAGCGTGCGCTTCTGGGCGGGCTACAGCTGGCAGGATAACAGCGACGGTACCGGTGCCGTACGCCCGGACCGCGTGACACTCAAAATTGATAAGCCGTCTTATAAAGCAGGCGACACCATTAACCTGCATATCGCTGCCCCTTCGGCAGGCAAGGGTTACGCCCTGGTGGAGTCCAGCGATGGCCCGCTGTGGTGGAAGGAGATTGACGTCCCCGAAGGCGGCATGGACCTGGCTATTCCGGTCGATAAGAGCTGGCAGCGCCATGACCTGTACCTGAGCACCGTGGTTATCCGCCCCGGAGACAAAGCGCGCTCCGCCACCCCAAAACGCGCGGTAGGCATTCTGCACCTGCCGCTGGGGGATGAAAGCCGCCGCCTGGGCCTGGCTTTAGAAAGCCCGGCTAAAATGCGCCCGAACCAGAACCTGACGGTAAAAGTGAAGGCCAGCGTGAAAAACGGTGAACTGCCGAAGCAGATTAACGTTCTGCTGTCGGCGGTGGACAGCGGCGTACTCAGCATTACCGATTATAAAACCCCGGACCCGTGGGATGCCTTCTTTGGCCGTAAACGCTACGGGGCGGACATCTATGATGTTTATGGGCAAGTAATAGAAGGTGAGGGCAGGCTGGCCGCGCTGCGCTTTGGCGGGGACGGCGATGAAGGCGATGAGCTTAGCCGCGGCGGTAAAAAACCGGTCAATCACGTCACTATTATTGCCCAGCAGGCTCAGCCGGTTCAGCTGGATGAAAAAGGCGAGGGAACGGTGACGCTACCGATTGGTGATTTCAACGGCGAGCTGAGAGTAATGGCGCAGGCCTGGACCGACGAGAGTTTTGGCAACAGCGAACAGAAGGTGACGGTAGCCGCCCCACTGGTTAGCGAGCTTGCCGCGCCGAGATTTATGGCCGGGGGAGACACCAGCCGCCTGGCGCTTGATCTCACCAACCTGACCGACCAGCCCCAACAGCTTAACGTTGTGCTTAGCGCTGGCGGGCTTTTGGCGCTTAACGGTGCTTCAACCATCGACGTGAAGCTGGCGCCCGGCGCTCGCGGTACGTTGTTTATCCCGGTTCGCGCGCTTGAAGGTTTTGGCGATGGAGAACTCAACGCGGTTATCAACGGTCTGGCTCTGCCGGGAGAGAGCGTTACCGCTCCTCATAAGCAGTGGAAAATTGGCGTTCGCCCGGCCTTCCCTGCGCAGACGGTAAACAGCGGCTCGGTGGTTAAACCCGGCGAAAGCTGGAGTATACCGCTGTCTCATCGCTCAGGCTTGCTTCCGGCAACGTTGGAAGGGCAGTTGCTGTTAAGCGGCCGTCCGCCTCTGAACCTTGCGCGCTATATCCGTGAGCTGAAAGCCTACCCTTATGGTTGCCTGGAGCAGACGACCAGCGGGCTGTTCCCGTCGCTGTATACCAACGAGGCCGAACTGGCTGCGCTGGGTATTAAAGGGATTAGCGACCAGCAGCGTCGTTCGGCTATAGATATCGGCATTGCTCGCCTGCTGGAAATGCAGAGCGATAACGGCGGCTTTGGCCTGTGGGATAAGTCCGGGCCGGAGGAATACTGGCTGACGGCTTACGTCACGGACTTCCTGGCCCGCGCCAGCGAACAGGGCTACAGCGTGAACGGCGATGCGCTGAATAACGCTAACCAGCGCCTGCTGCGCTATCTCCAGGACCCGGGGCTAATTGCCCTGCGCTACAGCGATGACGCAGCGGCAAGCCGGTTTGCGGTCCAGGCCTATGCCGGGCTGATTCTTGCCCGCCAGCAAAAAGCACCGCTGGGGGCTTTACGCGAGCTTTGGCAGCGGCACCAACAGGCGCGTGCTGGCCTGCCGATCGTTCAGCTTGGCGTGGCGCTGAAGTTGATGGGGGATGAAGCCCGTGGGCAGCAGGCTATTGCCCTGGGTCTGAAAACCCCGCGTAGCGAGAAGCAAATCTGGATGGCCGACTACGGTAGCGAACTGCGGGATAAAGCAATGATGCTAAGCCTGCTGGAAGAGAACAAGCTGCTGCCGGATAGCCAGAACCAGCTGCTGCTTGAGCTTTCTGACATGGCCTGGAGCCAGCGCTGGCTCTCCACTCAGGAAAGCAATGCGCTGTTCCTTGCCGGGCATGGGCTACAAAATGTGAAAGGCGACTGGCAGGCTCAAACGTCGCTGAGTGCTGAAGCCCTTGCCTCCAGCCAGGCGGTGACCCGTAACCTGACGGCAGAGCAGCTTTCCGGCCTGCAGGTTACCAACACCGGTACGGCCAGCCTTTATCTGCGTGTCGATAGCTCGGGTTACCCGCAGCAGGCTCCTGCCGCATACAGCAATGTGCTGCATATTGAACGTCACTTCCTTGACGCTAAGGGCGATAGCAGGCCGCTCTCTTCCCTGAAAAGCGGCGAACTGGTTATGGTCTGGCTGGATGTCTGGGCCGATAAAAACGTTCCGGATGCGCTGGTGGTCGATTTACTGCCTGCGGGTCTGGAGCTTGAGAACCAGAACCTTGCCAACAGCAGCGCCAGCCTGGGCGACAGCGCGAGCAGCGCGCAAACGTTGCTGAACCAGATGCAGCAGCAGGACATTCAGCATATTGAGTTCCGTGACGATCGCTTTGTTGCCGCGCTTCCGCTCAGTGAAGGCCAGCATGCCACGCTTATCTATCTGGCCCGTGCGGTAACGCCGGGTAGCTACAGCGTGCCGGTGCCGCAGGTTGAATCAATGTATGTACCGCAGTGGCGGGCAACCGGTAGCTCTACCGGTACCTTGACCGTTGTGCCGTAAGCAGAAAGTCGGTGCTTAACGGGTTAAGGCCGCGCTGGCGGCGGCGCTATCTGGGGTTGATGGTGCCGCTGTTGGCCGTTTGTTTAGTCTGGCTTGCGGACAGAATCTGGCCGCTGCCTCTGCATGAGGTCAATCCGGCGCGCGTTGTGGTTGCTGCGGATGGAACGCCACTCTGGCGCTTTGCCGACAATGAAGGGATCTGGCGCTACCCGGTTACCGTAGAGCAGGTTTCTCCCCGTTACCTTGAAGCGTTGATCGGCTACGAAGATCGCTGGTTTTGGGATCATCCTGGTATTAACCCTTTCTCGATCCTGCGTGCGGCGTGGCAGGATTTGCGAAGCGGGGAGATCGTTTCCGGTGGCAGCACGCTGACCATGCAGGTTGCCCGTTTGCTGGATCCTCATCCCCGCACCTTCGGCGGTAAGGTTCGCCAGGTTTGGCGGGCTTTACAGCTTGAATGGCACCTTTCTAAAACTGAGATCCTGACGCTGTACCTCAACCGTGCCCCATTCGGCGGTACGCTGCAGGGCATTGGCGCGGCAAGCTGGGCTTATCTTGGTAAATCCCCGGAGCAATTAAGCTATTCAGAAGCCGCGCTGCTGGCGGTGCTTCCGCAGGCTCCCAGCCGTTTGCGCCCGGACCGCTGGCCACAGAGAACACAGCAAGCGCGGGATAAAGTATTGCGCCGTATGGCGGAGCAGGGTATTTGGTCGCAGCGGCAGGTTAACGAGTCCTTACAGGAACCCATCTGGCTTGCGCCACGGCAGATGCCGCAGCTGGCTCCGCTACTGTCTCGCTATCTGGCATCACGTACCAGAGATACGCTTATCTCTACCACGCTGAATGCTTCTTTGCAGCGCCAGCTTGAAGACCTGGCTCTGGGGTGGAAGGCGCGGTTACCCGCCCGCTCTTCTCTTGCGATGCTGGTAGTTGACCACACCACGATGCAGGTTCGTGCCTGGGTTGGCTCCGCCGATATCAACGATGGCACCCGGTTCGGGCATGTTGATATGGTTACCGCAGTTCGCTCGCCCGGCTCTGTGCTAAAGCCTTTTGTTTACGGTCTGGCGCTGGATGAGGGGTTGATACATCCTGCTTCGTTGTTGCAGGATGTGCCGCGCCGCTTTGGCGACTATCGCCCCGGTAACTTCGACACTGGTTTTCATGGCCCGGTGAGCATGGGCGATGCGCTGGTGCGTTCTTTGAATTTACCGGCAGTACAGGTGCTTGAGGCCTATGGCCCGAAACGGTTTGCCGGGCAGCTGGCAAACGCCGGGTTGAATCTTCGGTTCCCACAGGGCAGCGAGCCTAACCTGTCGATTATTCTTGGCGGCGGCGGGGCAAGGCTTGACCAGATAGTTGCCGCCTACGGCGCTTTTGCCCGGCACGGCAAGGCTGCACACCTGCGTTTACTCCGCAGGGATGAACTACGTGAACGGCCGCTGATGTCGCCGGGAGCGGCATGGATTATTCGCCGTATTCTGGCGGGTGAGGCACAGCCTCAGCCGGATTCATCATTGCCCCCCGTTGTCCCCCTGGCATGGAAAACGGGAACCAGCTACGGCTACCGCGATGCATGGGCCATCGGCATGAATTCCCGCTACCTGATAGGCATCTGGACCGGCAGGCCGGACAGTACGCCGGTGGCCGGACAGTTTGGGCTTGGCAGCGCGGTGCCGCTGCTAAACCAGGTCAACAATCTATTGCAGGCCAATTCCCGGGTTCAGCAGCTTCATTTGCCGACTGACCCGCGGCCAGCCACCGTTAGCTCCGGCGAAATCTGCTGGCCGGGCGGGCAGGCGCTGCCGCAGGGCGATAGCAACTGCCGTCGCAGAATAAATACCTGGTTGTTGGATGGCAGCCAGCCGCCAACCTTGCAGGCGCCGGGGCAGGAAGGCGTTCAGGGAACGCGGCAGCTTATCTGGCTGGACGATAAAGGGAAAAGAGTCGCGCCCGACTGCCCGGGTGCCCGGCAGCAGGTTGTCGCATTATGGCCGCTCCCTCTCGAGCCCTGGCTGCCGCAGGCTGAACGCAGGGCGGAGCGCCTCCCGCCGCCGTCTGCAACCTGCCCACCTTTGCAAAAAGAGAGCGCAACGCCGTTATTATTGCTGGGGGTACGCAACGGCACGATTCTGAAACGCCTGCCGGGGCAAACGCAGTTGCTCCTGAGGCTTACCGGCCAGGGCGGGCAGGGGCAGCGCTGGTGGTTTGTTAACGGCGAGAATGAAGATACCGGCGGCGCGGGGCTGGCGCTAACGCTTAATAAACCGGGTGAATACCAGGTGCTGGTGATGGATGAGTCCGGGCAGATAGCCAGCGCAAACTTCACGCTCCAGTAGGTGGAAAGTGAAATTTAGCGCCTTAAAAGCGGTGTGTTGCTAAAACTCATCTTATTTTAAAAAAATGTTATCTCCATCCATAGGCAAGGGCACACTTGCTCTTTATAATCTGCGCCAATTTCATAACCGGGCTTCCCGGACACACAGAACATTTACAGAGGTAATCATGGCTATTGAACGTACTTTTTCCATCATCAAACCAAACGCGGTGGCAAAAAACGTTATTGGTAACATTTATGCTCGTTTTGAATCTGCAGGGTTTAAAATTGTTGGCGCAAAAATGCTGCACCTGACCGTTGAGCAGGCTCGTGGTTTCTACGCCGAGCACGAAGGCAAACCTTTCTTCGACGGTCTGGTTGAGTTCATGACCTCCGGCCCGCTGGTTGTTTCCGTGCTGGAAAGCGAAAACGCGGTACAGCGTCACCGTGATCTGATGGGCGCAACTAACCCGGCTAACGCACTGGCAGGGACTCTGCGTGCAGACTACGCTGACAGCTTCACCGAGAACGGCACCCACGGTTCTGACTCCGTAGAATCCGCCGCTCGCGAAATCGCCTATTTCTTCGGCGAAGGCGAAGTGTGCCCGCGCACGCGCTAAAATTTCCTAATCTGTAAGTAAACTTACACTTAATTTTTTGTAGTTTGCTTTCAGTCGTGGCATCCGAGCCATAGAATTTGTACAATGCCACGCCCCGGACGAGCCAGCTCACCGGGGCGTTTCTCTTTCTAACCCTCCAGGGGCCATAACGTGTAACAACGAGGCCGGAAAACATTATGTCTGATATGAACACGCCTGAAGCGTCACCTGTTGTCGTTTCCAATAAAGCCGAAAAAATTAACCTGCTGGATCTCAATCGTCAGCAGCTGCGCGAGTTTTTTGCTGAACTCGGCGAGAAGCCGTTCCGCGCCGACCAGGTCATGAAGTGGATGTATCACTATTGCAGTGATGATTTCGACGAGATGACGGATATCAACAAGGTTCTGCGCAATAAGCTGAAAGAAATTGCTGAAATCCGCGCGCCGGAAGTTGCAGAAGAGCAGCGTTCCGCCGACGGCACCATTAAATGGGCCATCAAGATTGCCGACCAGCTGGTTGAAACCGTATACATCCCGGAAGAAGACCGCGCCACGCTGTGCGTCTCCTCTCAGGTTGGCTGTGCGCTGGAGTGTAAATTCTGTTCTACCGCGCAGCAGGGCTTTAACCGCAACCTGCGCGTATCGGAAATTATCGGCCAGGTCTGGCGCGCCGCGAAGATTATTGGCGCTCAGAAGAAAACCGGCGTGCGTCCTATCACCAACGTGGTGATGATGGGCATGGGCGAGCCTCTGCTGAACCTGAACAACGTGGTTCCGGCGATGGAAATCATGCTGGATGACTTCGGTTTTGGCCTGTCTAAACGTCGCGTAACCCTTTCCACCTCTGGCGTCGTGCCGGCGTTGGATAAGCTTGGCGATATGATTGACGTTGCGCTGGCAATTTCCCTGCACGCGCCGACCGACGACATCCGCGACGAAATCATGCCTATCAACAAGAAGTACAACATCGAAACCTTCCTGGCGGCAGTACGTCGTTACCTGGAGAAATCCAACGCTAACCAGGGCCGCGTAACGGTGGAATATGTCCTGCTTGATCACGTCAACGACGGCACCGAGCATGCGCATCAGCTGGCAGAATGCCTGAAAGATACGCCGTGCAAAATCAACCTGATCCCATGGAACCCGTTCCCGGGCGCGCCGTATGGCCGCAGCTCCAACAGCCGTATTGACCGTTTCTCTAAAGTGCTGATGAGCTATGGTTTTACTACCATCGTGCGTAAGACTCGCGGCGATGACATCGACGCGGCATGTGGTCAGCTGGCGGGCGAAGTTATCGACCGTACCAAGCGCACCATGCGTAAGCGTATGCAGGGCGAAGCTATTGCCGTGAAAGCGGTCTGATAGCCGACAGTCGGTTACCGTGCGGGGCGAGGGTTGCTCCGCACGGTATAAAAAACGGCCAAAAGTGCATGAACAGTCAATAACGTGTCCTAATACACTCTTCTGCACAATAATTACGGTGCGTTTCCGGCGGCTTTGAGGCAGTATGTAGCCGCACAACAACAGTTTAGTTGTTTCAATTTCGTAAAGTTAACAGACAGCCCGCCGAAGGGTGTCTATGGTTAACTAACCGGCTGGTCCGGTAGCCCGGAAAAATGCGCGCCGAGCGTGAAGCGTGCGGCAGAACCGGGTATTTTTGCTGAGGGTTAGCCTTCCTTCAGGTATCAGATTTGTTTCGCGGTGCGAGTCAATCTGACGTAGCGGAGACGTTGCGGTACAGGACTCGTGCCAAATTCTTTAATTTGAACAGTACCAGCAGTTGTAGCTAATGAATACTGAAGCCACTAACGAATCAAATGCAGCACAAACCACGGGCGAGCGTTTACGCAACGCGCGTGAACAACTTGGTCTCAGCCAACAAGCCGTGGCTGAACGACTGTGTCTGAAGGTTTCCACCGTCAGGGACATCGAAGACGATAAGGCGCCAGCCGATTTGGCGTCGACCTTCCTGCGTGGCTATATCCGCTCTTATGCGCGACTGGTTCATATCCCGGAAGAAGAGTTGTTGCCGATGATGGCCAAACAGGCGCCTATCAAGGCCGCTAAAGTTGAGCCAATGCAAAGCTTCTCCCTGGGCAAGCGCCGTAAAAAGCGCGACGGCTGGCTGATGAGTTTTACCTGGCTGGTTCTGTTTGTTGTGGTTGGCCTGACGGGCGCATGGTGGTGGCAAAACCACAAAGCGCAGCAGGAAGAAATTTCGACCATGGCCGATCAGTCCACAACCGATCTCTCTACCAGCAGCGGCCAGTCAGTACCGCTGAACACCGGTAGCGATGCAACAGCGCCTGCTGATGCATCACCTGCGCCTTCCACGGCTCAGCCTTTGGCTTCTGACAGCGCGGCTCCGGCCGCGACAGCACAGCAAACTGCCCCGGCTGATAACGCCCAGCAGTCTGCCGTTGTCTCCCCAAGCCAGGCGCCGATTGATAACGCACAAACCGCTCCAGCGCCAACCGCTGGCCAGCTGCCAACTGACCCGGCCAGCACCACCGCGCCTGCGCAGAATGCTGAAGGTCTGGCGATGAACTTTAGCGCCGACTGCTGGCTGGAAGTAACGGACGCCGCCGGTAAAAAACTGTTTAGCGGCATCCAACGCAAAGGCGCTAGCCTGAATTTAGCCGGCAAGGCACCTTATAAGTTAAAAATTGGTGCACCGGCCGCAGTACAGGTTCAATACCAGGGTAAACCTGTGGACCTGAGTCGTTTTATCAGAACTAACCAGGTTGCGCGTCTGACCGTGGGTGCTGAATAATCAGCGCCAACCCGGACGGGTAATTGTGGAGATTTACCATGCATAATGCCGCACCAATCCAACGTCGCAAATCCAAACGGATCTACGTCGGTAATGTGCCAATCGGCGATGGTGCACCTATCGCCGTTCAGTCGATGACCAACACGCGCACCACTGATGTGGAAGCGACTGTTAATCAAATCAAAGCATTAGAACGCGTTGGTGCCGATATCGTACGCGTATCCGTGCCGACGATGGACGCCGCAGAAGCGTTCAAGCTGATTAAGCAGCAGGTTAACGTTCCGCTGGTTGCCGATATTCACTTCGATTACCGCATCGCCCTTAAAGTTGCCGAATACGGCGTGGACTGCCTGCGCATTAACCCGGGCAACATCGGTAACGAAGAGCGTATTCGCAGCGTTGTTGACTGCGCGCGCGACAAAAATATTCCTATCCGCATCGGCGTTAACGCCGGTTCTCTGGAAAAAGATCTGCAGGAAAAATACGGAGAGCCAACGCCGCAGGCGCTGCTCGAATCCGCTATGCGCCATGTAGATCATCTCGATCGTCTCAACTTTGATCAATTCAAAGTCAGCGTAAAAGCCTCTGATGTCTTCCTGGCAGTTGAGTCTTATCGCCTGTTAGCTAAGCAGATCGATCAGCCGCTGCACCTCGGGATCACCGAAGCGGGTGGGGCACGTGCCGGTGCGGTAAAATCTGCGATCGGCCTGGGCCTGCTGCTTTCTGAAGGGATCGGCGACACGCTGCGTATCTCTCTGGCGGCGGATCCGGTAGAAGAGATCAAGGTGGGCTTCGATATCCTGAAGTCGCTGCGTATTCGCTCCCGCGGGATCAACTTCATCGCCTGTCCAACCTGTTCGCGTCAGGAGTTTGACGTTATCGGGACGGTCAACGCGCTCGAACAGCGGCTGGAAGATATCATCACCCCGATGGACGTTTCTATCATCGGCTGCGTGGTTAACGGCCCTGGCGAAGCGCTGGTCTCAACTCTTGGGGTCACCGGCGGTAATAAGAAAAGCGGTTTCTACGAAGATGGCGTGCGCCAGAGAGATCGTATGGACAACGATGACATGATTGCGCAGCTCGAAGCGCGCATTCGTGCCAAGGCCAGCATGCTGGATGAAAAGCAGCGTATCGATATCCAACAGCTGGAAAAATAATGCGAAGCATGGGAAGCACAAGGCTTCCCGTGTATGATTGAACCCGCACGGCCGTTTACCTGAGTGAATGGCCTGATTTCGGGTTCATTTTTTGTATATAAAGCAGAGAAAAAACGTGGCAAAAAACATTCAAGCCATTCGCGGCATGAACGATTACCTGCCGGGCGAAACCGCCATCTGGCAGCGTATTGAAGGCATTCTTAAGCAGGTGCTCGCGAGCTACGGTTACAGCGAAATCCGTTTGCCGATTGTAGAGCAGACCCCGTTATTCAAACGCGCTATCGGCGAAGTGACCGACGTGGTTGAAAAAGAGATGTATACCTTCGAGGACCGCAACGGCGACAGCCTGACCCTGCGTCCTGAAGGCACCGCGGGCTGCGTGCGTGCCGGTATCGAACATGGTCTTCTGTACAATCAGGAACAACGTTTGTGGTACATCGGGCCGATGTTCCGCCACGAGCGTCCTCAGAAAGGGCGTTATCGCCAGTTTAACCAACTGGGTGTGGAAGTCTTTGGCCTGAATGGCCCGGACATCGACGCCGAGCTAATCATGCTGACCGCCCGCTGGTGGCGTGCGCTGGGTATCGACCAGCACGTCAGCCTTGAGCTGAACTCCATCGGTTCTCTTGAAGCCCGCGCAAACTACCGCGATGCGCTGGTTGCTTTCCTTGAGCAGCACAAAGAGAAGCTGGACGAAGATTGCCAGCGCCGCATGTACAGCAACCCGCTGCGCGTGCTGGACTCTAAAAATCAGGATGTTCAGACTCTGCTGAATGATGCGCCTCAGCTTGGCGATTACCTCGACGAAGAGTCCCGCGAACACTTTGCTGGCCTGTGCCAGTACCTGGACGCCGCCGGTATCAGCTATACCGTGAACCAGCGTCTGGTGCGCGGCCTGGACTACTACAACCGCACCGTATTCGAATGGGTTACCAACAGCCTTGGCTCGCAGGGAACCGTTTGTGCCGGCGGCCGCTACGATGGTCTGGTAGAGCAACTTGGCGGGCGCGCTGCACCGGCCGTTGGCTTTGCTATGGGTCTTGAGCGTCTTGTTTTACTGGTTCAGGCGATTAATCCGGAATTTAAAGCAGAATCCGTTGTCGATATGTACCTGATCTCTTCCGGTCAGGGAACTCAGGGCGCGGCGATGCTGCTGGCAGAAAAACTGCGTGACCAGGTTCCGGCGCTGAAGTTAATGACTAACTATGGCGGCGGTAACTTTAAGAAGCAGTTCGCTCGTGCCGACAAGTGGGGCGCTCGCGTTGCGCTGGTACTGGGTGAAGACGAAGTCGCTAAAGGCGAAGTCGTGGTTAAGGATTTACGCACAGGTGAGCAACAAAACGTGGCGCAAGCCGATGCTGCCGCCCACCTGCAGGCGTTACTGGGTTAATCACCCGGTGATTATTGGTTAAGGAGAAGGACTGCGTGGAAGTTTACGAGAACGAAAACGATCAGATGGAAGCGGTAAAGCGCTTCTTTGCAGAAAACGGCAAAGCGCTGGTAGTCGGGGTTGTGCTGGGTATCGGCGCTCTGGTGGGCTGGCGTTACTGGAACGGCCATCAGGACGACTCCATGCGTGAAGCCTCTCTGGCTTATCAGAACGTCACCAGCGCGGTCAAAGCCGACCAGCCGCAGACTCTGGAAGCGGTAGAGAAATTCGCAGCCGACAATAAAAACACCTACGGCGCACTGGCGGCGCTGGAGCTGGCGCAGCAGTTCGTTGATAAAAACGATTTAGACAAAGCGGCTACCCAGCTACAAACCGGCCTTAGCAGCACCAAAGATGAAAACCTGCAGGCGCTGATTAACCTGCGCCTGGCTCGCGTTCAGATCCAGCAAAAGCAGGCTGACGTGGCGCTGAAAACGCTTGATGGCGTTAAAGGCGAAGGCTGGGCGGCCATTGTTGCTGACCTGCGCGGCGAAGCGCTGCTCAGTAAAGGGGATAAGCAAGGCGCCCGTGATGCGTGGAGCAAAGGTTCACAGACCAATGCTTCTCCGGCGCTGCGTGAAATGATGCAGATGAAAATCAATAATTTGTCCAGCTAAGAGGGACCCGATGCAATTGCGTAAACTATTTGTACCAGGGCTGCTCTCTTTGACGCTGCTCAGCGGCTGTTCCCTGTTCAGTGGCGAAGAAGATGTCGTTAAAATGTCCCCGCTGCCGACCGTGGAAAACCAGTTCACCCCGGAAAAAGCGTGGAACACCTCCGTAGGTAACGGAATCGGTGATTTCTACTCCAACCTTCATCCGGCATGGCAGGACAGCACCATTTTCGCCGCTGACCGCCACGGCGTGGTTAAAGCTGTGAGTGCGGACGACGGTAGAGAAGTGTGGAAGGTCGATCTCTCTGAGAAAACCGGCTTCTTCTCCAGCAATATTCCGGCGCTGCTCTCAGGCGGCCTGACCGTTGACGGAGCGCACCTCTACGTGGGTAGCGAGAAGGCTAAAGTCTTCGCCCTGAATACTTCTGACGGTAGCATTGCCTGGCAGGCAAAAGTGGCCGGTGAAGCGCTGTCTCGTCCGGTCATCAGCGACGGTCTGGTGCTTATTCATACCAGCAACGGTATGCTGCAGGCGCTGAACGAAGCCGATGGTGCGGTGAAATGGACCGTTAACCTCGACATGCCTTCTCTGTCACTGCGCGGCGAATCTGCTCCGGCTACCGCATTTGGCGCAGCGATTGTTGGCGGCGATAACGGCCGCGTAAGCGCGGTACTGATGCAGCAGGGCCAAATTATCTGGCAGCAGCGCATCTCCCAGGCGACCGGTGCGACTGAAATCGACCGTCTGAGCGACGTGGACACCACGCCGGTTATCGTGAATGGCGTGGTTTACGCCCTGGCTTATAACGGCAACCTGACGGCGCTGGATCTGCGCTCCGGTCAGATCATGTGGAAACGTGAAATGGGCTCGGTTAATGATTTCATCGTTGATGCAAACCGCATCTACCTGGTGGATCAGAACGACCGCGTTGTTGCCCTCAACGCCGATGGTGGCGTAACCCTGTGGACGCAGAGCGATCTGCTGCACCGCAACCTGACCGCTCCGGTGCTGTATAACGGCTACCTGGTGGTTGGTGATAGCGAAGGCTATATGCACTGGATCAACGCCGATGATGGGCGCTTTGTCGCTCAGCAAAAAGTGGACAGCTCCGGCTTCCAGACCACCCCGGTGGTTGCCAGTGACAAACTGCTTATCCAGGCAAAAGACGGCACGCTGTACGCCATCAAACGCTAGATTTGCCTGATAGCTAAAATGTTTGAAACGGTTCCCGAAGTACGGGAGCCGTTTTGGTTTTTTAAAAACAGCGTAAATTTCCGCTGTTTTACTAATAAATTTTGAGTAGTGAGGCTTTTATAATGGTACCTGTGGTCGCGCTGGTTGGGCGCCCTAACGTCGGTAAATCCACCTTGTTTAACCGCTTAACGCGTACCCGTGATGCGCTTGTTGCGGATTTCCCGGGGCTGACACGCGACCGCAAATATGGTCGTGCGGAAGTGGAAGGGCGTGAATTTATCTGCATCGATACCGGCGGTATCGACGGCACGGAAGACGGCGTTGAAACGCGCATGGCGGAGCAGTCTCTGCTGGCAATCGAAGAAGCAGACGTCGTGCTGTTTATGGTGGACGCTCGAGCGGGCCTGATGCCTGCGGATGAAGCCATTGCTCAGCACCTGCGCTCCCGTCAGAAGCCGACTTTCCTGGTGGCGAACAAGACCGACGGTCTTGACCCGGACCAGGCGGTGATCGACTTCTATTCCCTCGGCCTTGGCGAAATCCACCCGATTGCTGCCTCCCATGGCCGCGGCGTGACCAGCCTGCTGGAACACGTTCTGGTCCCGTGGATGGACGATGTCGACCCGCGTGAAAAACCGGAAGAAATTGACGAAGACGAAGCCTACTGGGCGGCGTTCAATGCCAAAAATGGCATCATTTCTGAAGACGAAGAGCTTGCGGAAGAAGAGGAAGAAGAAGCCTTCAACCCTCAGGATCTGCCGATTAAGCTCGCTATCGTTGGCCGCCCTAACGTGGGTAAGTCAACGCTAACTAACCGTATTCTCGGCGAAGAACGCGTAGTGGTTTACGACATGCCGGGCACCACCCGCGACAGTATCTACATTCCGATGGAGCGCGATGAGCGTGAATTCGTTCTGATTGATACCGCAGGCGTTCGTAAGCGTGGGAAAATCACCGACACGGTAGAAAAATTCTCGGTAATCAAAACCCTGCAGGCGATTGAAGACGCTAACGTTGTGCTGCTGGTGATTGATGCCCGCGAAGGCATTTCCGATCAGGATCTCTCGCTGCTGGGCTTTATCCTGAATAGTGGGCGCTCACTGGTTATCGTGGTTAACAAGTGGGACGGCCTGAGCAACGAAGTCCGCGAGCAGGTGAAAGAGACGCTGGACTACCGTCTGGGCTTTATCGACTTCGCCCGCGTACACTTCATCTCCGCCCTGCATGGCAGCGGCGTTGGCAACCTGTTTGAGTCCGTCCGTGAAGCTTACGACAGCTCCACGCGTCGCGTAAGCACCGCGCTGCTGACCCGCATCATGAAC
Source organism: Cedecea davisae DSM 4568 (assembly GCF_000412335.2). GTDB lineage: Bacteria > Pseudomonadota > Gammaproteobacteria > Enterobacterales > Enterobacteriaceae > Cedecea > Cedecea davisae. The sequence continues at coordinate 3,467,410 of NZ_KE161030.1, read as the reverse complement.
ATGGCGGCGGAAGACCATCAGCCACCGCTGGTTCGTGGCCGTCGCGTTAAGCTCAAATACGCGCATGCCGGGGGTTATAACCCGCCAATCGTGGTTATCCACGGCAACCAGGTGAAAGACCTGCCGGACTCCTACAAGCGTTATCTGATGAACTACTTCCGTAAATCGCTGGACGTGATGGGCACGCCTATCCGCATTCAGTTCAAGGAAGGGGATAACCCGTTTGCCGGTAAGCGTAACACCCTGACGCCAAACCAGATGCGTAAGCGTAAGCGTCTGATTAAGCATATCAAAAAGGGTAAATAAGCCCTGATTGATAGCCAATGTGCTCCTCGCCAGAAGGGGAGCACACTGGTTTAAGCGTTAAACGGCCAGCGCCGCTGTTGTTTTACCCGCAAGCCCCTCAAGTAAAGTCTCTGAACTCGCCACAGCCCCAAAAATACCCCCCTGCATGTGAATCATGCTTAACGCCGCCTCGTGGTGCTTCAGCTCCGTTGCTGCACAGCAGTCGGTCAGCACCAGGCACTCAAACCCTCGGTCATTAGCTTCGCGCAGCGTGGTATGCACGCAGACGTCGGTTGTAATACCGGTCAGGATCAGATTCCGAATTTCCCGGCTGCGCAAAATCAGCTCCAGATCGGTAGCATAAAAAGAACCTTTTCCCGGTTTGTCGATAATCACTTCTCCCGGAAGCGGCGCCAGCTCGGGAATGATTTCCCAGCCCGGCTCCCCGCGAACCAGAATGCGGCCGCAGGGGCCCTGAGCGCCTATTTCGGCGTTCATCCGTTTTGAGCGCCAGCGCTTATTTTCCGGCAGGTCGCTTAAGTCAGGGCGATGCCCCTCTCGGGTATGAATAATCGGAAAGCCCAGCTCGCGCATGCGGGCCAGCACACGTTGCAGGGGTTTTATCGGCGCGCGAGTCAGCTCGATGTCGTAGCCCATGCTGTCGACGTAGCCCCCTTTACCGCAGAAATCAGTTTGCATATCTATGACCATAAGCGCGGTATTGCTACTGCTGTAGCTGCCGTCAAACGGCCAGGCGTAGGGCGTTGAGTGAATAGCGTAATCAGGCATTTTTTTCCTCCAGCACGGTGACCGACGTTTCGCGTTTTAGCTTCATTATCAGGGTGTAGCTGGCGGCGGCGGTGACCAGGCCAATGACCGCTTCGCCAAACTGCGGGAACAGCAGGTGAGCTACCACGGCACAGAGGCTACCGATAGCCCATGCCGCAAAGGCGCCACCGCGCATGCGGCTTGTTTTACGGTTTTGGCTAATTTTGGCCATAAAGATCAAATCAACGATCATTACTGCGCCAAACGGAGGAACTACAACCCCCAGCAGGCTCAGCCATTCCAGGAAATATGACCAGACGCCCGCAAGTGCTAACGCCCCGCCGGTCGCGCCCAGAATCAACGTCCACAGGCGCATTTTGCTGTGGAACAGATGGCTGTAGCCTACCGCGCCGTTGTACAGGCAGTGGGTACAGACAGAACCGAGGTTGATAAAGACAAACAGGCAGGCGATGGCCGACAGAATTTCACCGTGGCCCATCAGCATTGGCAGGAAGTTGCCGCCGTTGCTTGCCGGGTCAACGGCGGCCCCCACGGCAACGATAGCGACGCCGAAAAGATAAGAGATGACATTGGCCACGGGGAAAGCAGAGAAGGCCGCAATGACCGCTGATTTGCCGTTTTTTGACCAGCGGGTGAAGTCTGCCGTCATCGTGCCCGAGTCGGCAAAACCGGCGATAACCATTGTTACCGCCGTGCCCATGCTCATGGTGCCGACTGCGGCAGGGCTGCCGCGCCACTGGGTCATGGTGCTGAAATCGTGGGTCTGGCTAATCAGCCATAAGGCGACAAGCCCAAGCACCACGAACAGCGGAGCGGCAATCATGCCGAGCACCGACAGGGCACGTACTCCAAGGAAGGTGATGCCGGTGTAAAGCACGATGGCGAATGCGGTCACCGCCATGGCGTTCCAGCCGAAGGTCTGGTTAATCACGGTTCCGGTCAGGCCGGTCTGGAATGCGTACCAGCCAATCACCACGGTGGACAGAAATCCCGAAACCAAAATGTAGCCTTTGGTGCCGAAGGTTCGTTTTGCCTGTAAGGCGAAGTTCATGCCGGTATGCCCGGCAAACCAGCTTAGCGAGCCAACGTAGGCAAACAGCACCAGGTTGCCCAGCAGAATCGCAATGATGGCGGGCCAGAAGCCGAGGGACCAGCTGATAATGCCGCCAAACAGCGCGTTGGTGAGGATCATCGGGAAGCCAAACCATACCGCCGAGACGGAGCCGGTGGAGTGGCGATGGCTGAGCGGTACCGGCTCGTGTTCAAATTCCTGCTCCAGAGCAGGGGTGGACTTGTTATTCATGGGCAACTCCAGGCAAGGCGGGATAGAGATGATTCCATGGTTGAATGCGCTCGAAAGCGGCGCTTGCCGCGAGCACCAGGCCGTCGTCCAGGTGACGACCCACAATTTGCAGCCCAATCGGCAATCCGCTGGCGGTGAAACCAGCGGGAACGGAAGCGGCGGGCTGGCCGGTAAAATTGAAGGGGAAACAGAACGACAGCCAGTGGTCGCTCCTCACCATGCGGCCATCGATCATTTCCGGGCCTTGCATATTCAGCGGGAAAGGCGGCACGGCCAGCGTTGGCGTCAACAGCAGGTCGTAGCGCTGCATAAAGCGCCAAAGCTGGTTGCAGACTTTTTTGCGTGTGGTGTTGGCGTCGGTAAAAGTTTCTGCACGCCATTCGTGTTGCAGCATGGCGCTGAGGTGCGGCGACATTTTTGGCCCCAGTTCGGCCTGCATTTTGCGCATGCCTGAGAGGTCGCTTTCAAAGGCGACCAGCGCAGCGAAAGAGGCCACCTCATCGGTGATACCGGGGTCTACTTCGTCCAGCTCTGCCCCTGATTCCCGCGCGAAACGGCGGGCGGCCTCGGTGGTAACCTGACGTACTTCGGGGTCGACGGCGATGTAGCCGAAATCGGCGCTAAACGCGATACGCAGACCGCTCAGAGGTTTTTCTAACGCCGCCAGCCAGTCAACATCCGCGCTGGGGATAGAATGCCTGTCACGCATGTCCGGGCCAGCGATAACGGACATCATCAATGCGGCGTCCCTTACCGTGCGCGTCATCGGCCCCACGTGCTCGAGCGACTCCCAGCTGGAAACTCCCGGATAGCGCTCGTCGCGGCAGCCGGGCCACAGCGGTACCCGGCCCATAGACGCCTTCAGGCCATATACGCCGCAGTGTGCGGCAGGAATGCGAACCGAACCTCCGCCGTCGCTGCCTAAAGCTATCGGGCAGAGCCGGGCTGCGAGCGCTGCGCCTGAACCTGCGCTGGAGCCTCCGGGCGTTTTGCTCAGATCCCAGGGATTTCGGGGCGAGGGAAATAATGGATTGTGCCCAACGCCGCTGTAGCCAAACTCGGGGGCGGTGGTTTTACCCAGCAGAATGGCATCGGCGGCAAGCAGGCGTTCAACGCAGATATCGTCGTCTTCCGGGATAAAATCCTTATAGGCAGCGGAACCCGAGGTTGTTCGTACCCCGGCAGTAGAGATCAGGTCTTTAACCGCCAGAGGCACACCTGCCAGCGGGCCCAATACTTGCCCATCAGAACGTTTAGCATCGACGGCATCAGCCTGCGCCAGGGCGAGCTCCGGCGTGGCGGTGCAAAATGCCTGAATATAAGGCTCCCGCTGCTCCAGCCGGTTAATTGCCGCCTGGGTTAATTCCCGCGCGGAAACCTCGCCACAGCGAACTAACGCCGCCAAAGTGGTCGCATCTTTATCCAACAATTCATCAAACATCGGGGGGCTCCCAGGTTAGCTGCACAAGGGAGCCATTCAATTACCATGCCAAAGGGTTCAAAAAACTGAAGGCTAAGGCGCAGCGCCGTCTGGGATACCAGGCTGGATACAAGCGCGCGTAAACGGAAGGTGAGGTTGGGCAAAAATGGTGCATTAATGCGCTAAATTTGCCTGTCCTTTGCACAGTGCCGGAGTGAGTCCATTTTAACGCTATGGGTATATAATGGTTCCCATTAATGACTTAGCGGGAGGGAAGAATGATGGTGAATTGCCCGGCGTGTAAAAACGAACTGAAACAAACGGACGGGGGCGCTCGCTGTGATACCTGCGCCAAAGATTTCCGCCTGGAGGCGCTCTGCCCGGACTGCCATAAACCTTTACAGGTGCTGAAAGCGTGTGGTGCGGTGGATTATTTCTGCCAGAACGGCCACGGGCTGATTTCTAAAAAGCGCGTGGAGTTTGTTCCCGTCGCGCTCTGATTTCTTACTCGTCTTTCGCCGCTGGCTTACGCTTACGCGGCGCTTTCACCGGTTTGATGCCCGTAACCTGACTCTCGACCCAGCCGTCGTCCAGGCGCGTGGTTAGCGTGTCTCCGGACTTCACCTGTTTGGTTTTCTTCAGCAGCTTGCCGTCTTCGGCCGTAGTGACGCTATAGCCACGCGCCAGGGTTGCCAGCGGGCTAACCGCCTCAAGCTGCGCCAGGGCGGTGCCAAAGCGTTGTTTTGTCTGGCTGAGCTGAGCGCTTACTAACTGCGACAGGCGGTATTCAAGCTGCTGTAACCGAGACTGGGCGCGATGAATGCGCGGCTGAGGTTGCTGCTGATTAAGACGCTGAGCCAGGCGCTGCTGCTGCTGGTTGGCACGGCGAACTTTTCCGTCTATTGCCACATTGAGCCGCTGGCGCAGGCGCTCAAGCGTGGTTTGCTGGCGGGCTAAACGCAGCTGAGGATGCTGCTGTTGCAGGCGGTGATGCAGGCGCGTAAAGCGCTGAGTGCGCTGCGCCAGATAATAATCCATCGCCATTTCCATGCGCTGCTGCTGGGACTGGATTTGGCGCAGAAGTTCGAGCTGATTACGGCTGACGATTTCCGCCGCGGCGGAAGGTGTTGGCGCACGTAAATCAGCGACAAAATCAGCGATCGTGAGGTCAGTTTCATGCCCTACGGCGCTAACGACCGGGATCTTGCTCGCGAAAATTGCTCGTGCAACACGCTCATCGTTGAAGCTCCACAAATCTTCCAGCGAGCCGCCGCCGCGCCCGACAATCAGCACATCACATTCATTACGCAGGTTAGCAAGTTCAATAGCTCGCACGATTTGCAGCGGGGCGTCTGCGCCCTGAACGGCGGTTGGATAGATAATGACCGGCAGGGACGGATCGCGGCGCTGTAATACGTGCAGCACGTCGTGCAGCGCCGCGCCGGTTTTAGAGGTAATAACCCCGACCTGACGAGCGGGAACGGGCAGCGGCTGCTTGTGTGCCTGGTCGAACAGCCCCTCGGCGCTCAGCTTCTGCTTGAGCTGCTCATACTGCTGCTGCAACAGCCCTTCACCGGCAGGCTGCATGCTTTCGACGATGATTTGGTAATCGCCGCGCGGTTCGTAAAGCGTGATGTTGGCGCGGACTAAAACCTGCTGCCCGTGCTGCGGGCGGAACGTTACCCTACGGTTACTGTTGCGGAACATCGCGCAGCGAACCTGGGCGGTATCGTCTTTCAGCGTGAAGTACCAGTGGCCGGAAGAAGGCTGGCTGAAGTTGGAAATTTCACCGCTGATCCAGACCTGACCCATCTCCTGCTCCAGCAGCAGACGCACCGTCTGATTCAGGCGTGAAACGGTATAAATTGAGGGAGAATTTTGTGTCGGCATGTGAGCTGGATCAAATTTTAAATCAGCAGGTTAATAGGTCGATACTACCTTCCGTTTCGCCATTAGCAAGGAGTTTTGCGAAAAAAGTGTGGATGCAATCGCTTACGCTCTGTATAATGCCGCGGCAATATTTTATCTGTTCTCATTCACCCCAGGTTGAGATATTGCCATGCTACGTATCGCTAAAGAAGCACTGACGTTTGACGACGTTCTCCTCGTTCCAGCTCACTCTACTGTTCTGCCGAACACGGCCGATCTCGGCACCCAACTGACCAAAACTATTCGTCTGAATATCCCTATGCTGTCCGCAGCGATGGATACCGTGACGGAAGCGCGTCTGGCTATCGCCCTGGCGCAGGAAGGCGGTCTTGGTTTCATCCACAAAAATATGTCGATTGAACGCCAGGCAGAAGAAGTAAAGCGCGTTAAAAAACACGAAAGTGGCGTGGTAACCGACCCGCAAACCGTGCTGCCAACCACCACCCTGCGTGAAGTGAAAGAGTTAACCGAGCGTAACGGCTTTGCCGGTTACCCGGTAGTCACCGAAGAAAACGAACTGGTCGGCATCATCACCGGCCGCGACGTGCGCTTCGTAACCGACCTGAGCCAGCCTGTTAGCGTGTATATGACTCCGAAAGAGCGTCTGGTTACCGTTAAAGAAGGCGAAGCCCGCGACGTTGTGCTGTCTAAAATGCACGAAAAACGCGTTGAGAAAGCGCTGGTTGTTGACGGCGGGTTCCACCTGCTGGGCATGATCACCGTTAAAGACTTCCAGAAAGCAGAGCGTAAACCTAACGCCTGTAAAGACGAGCAGGGCCGTCTGCGTGTTGGGGCTGCGGTTGGCGCAGGCGCAGGCAACGAAGAGCGTGTTGACGCTCTGGTCGCCGCTGGCGTTGATATTCTGCTGATTGACTCCTCTCACGGCCACTCCGAAGGCGTTCTGCAACGTATTCGTGAAACCCGTGCTAAATATCCTGACCTGCAAATCATCGGCGGTAACGTAGCAACCGCCGCTGGTGCTCGCGCCCTGGCAGAAGCTGGCTGTAGCGCTGTTAAGGTCGGCATCGGTCCTGGCTCCATCTGTACTACTCGTATCGTAACCGGCGTTGGCGTTCCGCAGATTACTGCCGTGGCTGATGCGGTTGAAGCGCTGGAAGGCACCGGTATTCCGGTCATCGCCGACGGCGGGATCCGCTTCTCCGGCGACATCGCTAAAGCTATCGCCGCTGGTGCAGCTGCGGTAATGGTTGGCGGCATGCTGGCAGGTACCGAAGAGTCTCCGGGCGAAATCGAACTCTACCAGGGCCGTGCTTTCAAATCCTACCGCGGCATGGGTTCTCTGGGCGCGATGTCCAAAGGCTCTTCCGACCGTTACTTCCAGACCGACAACGCAGCAGACAAACTGGTACCGGAAGGTATCGAAGGCCGCGTGGCTTATAAAGGCCGCCTGAAAGAGATCGTTCACCAGCAGATGGGCGGCCTGCGTTCCTGTATGGGCCTGACCGGCTGTGGTACTATCGACGCGCTGCGTACCAAAGCGGAATTCGTACGCATCAGCGGTGCGGGTATTCAGGAAAGTCACGTTCACGACGTGACCATCACTAAAGAGTCTCCGAACTACCGCATGGGCTCCTGATTTCACTAGCCCGGCCACGCGCCGGGCTCTTTATATTCTCGTTTCACTTGCCTCGGAATTAACGTCAATGACGGAAAACATTCATAAACATCGCATCCTGATCCTCGACTTCGGTTCTCAGTACACTCAGCTGGTGGCGCGCCGCGTCCGTGAGCTGGGCGTTTACTGCGAACTGTGGGCATGGGATGTTACCGAAGCTCAAATTCGTGAGTTCAACCCAAGCGGCATCATTCTCTCCGGCGGCCCGGAAAGCACCACCGAAGAGAACAGCCCGCGCGCGCCTGAGTATGTGTTTACAGCTGGCGTGCCGGTGTTTGGCGTGTGCTACGGCATGCAGACCATGGCAATGCAGCTTGGCGGCCACGTTGAAAGTTCTACCGAGCGTGAATTTGGCTATGCGCAGGTTGAGGTTAAAACCGACAGCGCCCTGGTTCGCGGCATCGAAGACTCTCTGAGCGCAGCCGGCCAGCCGCTGCTGGACGTGTGGATGAGCCACGGTGATAAAGTTACCGCCATCCCGTCTGACTTCGTGACCGTTGCCAGCACCGAGACCTGCCCGTTTGCCATTATGGCCAACGAAGAAAAACGCTTCTACGGCGTGCAGTTCCACCCGGAAGTGACCCACACCCGTCAGGGCCAGCGTCTGCTGGAGCGTTTTGTTCTGGAAATCTGCGGCTGCGAAGCGCTGTGGACCCCGGCAAAAATCATCGAAGATGCGATCGTCCGCATCCGTGAGCAGGTCGGTAACGACAAAGTTATCCTCGGCCTGTCCGGCGGCGTTGACTCCTCCGTGACGGCGATGCTGCTGCACCGCGCCATCGGCAAAAAACTGACCTGCGTATTCGTGGACAACGGCCTGCTGCGCCTGAACGAAGCCGCTCAGGTAATGGACATGTTCGGCGACCACTTCGGCCTGAACATCGTTCATGTTGAAGGCGAAGAGCGCTTCCTGACCGCGCTGGCGGGCGAGAACGACCCGGAAGCCAAGCGTAAAATCATCGGCCGCGTGTTCGTTGAAGTGTTTGACGAAGAAGCGCTGAAGCTGGAAGACGTTAAATGGCTGGCGCAGGGCACCATCTACCCTGACGTTATCGAGTCTGCGGCCTCCGCGACCGGTAAAGCGCACGTCATCAAATCTCACCACAACGTGGGCGGCCTGCCGAAAGAGATGAAGATGGGCCTGGTTGAGCCGCTGCGTGAGCTGTTCAAAGACGAAGTGCGTAAAATCGGTCTCGAGCTTGGCCTGCCGTACGACATGCTTTACCGTCACCCGTTCCCGGGCCCAGGCCTCGGCGTTCGTGTGCTGGGTGAAGTGAAGAAAGAGTACTGCGACCTGCTGCGCCGCGCCGATGCTATCTTCATCGAAGAGCTGCACAAAGCTGACCTGTACAACAAAGTGAGCCAGGCGTTCACCGTGTTCCTGCCGGTCCGTTCCGTGGGCGTAATGGGCGATGGCCGCAAGTACGACTGGGTTGTTTCCCTGCGTGCGGTAGAAACCATCGACTTTATGACCGCGCACTGGGCGCACCTGCCTTACGACTTCCTCGGCCGCGTGTCCAACCGCATCATCAACGAAGTGAACGGCATCTCCCGCGTGGTTTACGATATTTCTGGTAAACCGCCTGCTACGATTGAGTGGGAATAAGTTTTTAGCGCTGACTAAAAACCGCTAGCTTCAAAAAATCGCCAGTAAAATCGAAGGATTTTCTGGCGATTTTTTTATCCTTCGAATATCCCCCTCCGTAATCACTTCCCCTTAATCACCTTCGTCCCGCAAAAAACTAACGTATGTGACTCATAGTCCGTGGAGTACATTGCGAACAAAGGCGATGCTTATCCATGTTGAAACATCAAACACGGGAGAGAAAGCATGAAAGCACAGGACTGGCATCCGGCGGATATCATCGCTGGCATCAGGAAGAAAGGCACATCGCTGGCGGCATTATCCAGGGATTCCGGGCTCGCGTCATCGACGCTGGCAAACGCGTTAACCAGGCGCTGGCCGAAGGGCGAGCGGCTTATTGCGGAAGCGCTGGGCAAGCAGCCTCAAGAGATTTGGCCTTCGCGCTATAAAAACGTGGATGTAGAAGAAATTGAGAAAAATGCAGCAGGAAATATTCGGCTACGAAGTGATTGAGTTCATTGCCGCTGTATATTACATAATGCAGGTATATATGATGCATTAGCCCATATATGGATTCTATTAAGGTAACTACATTCATAACCTATTTAATATAATCGAGGGTAAGTATGGGTAGGATATGAGAGTGGGGAGTGAGAACGGTTGTTTAAATTGACACGAGGACTGTTTTAGTTGACAACTATTTGCTTGCTTATATTAAAGACAAAAAATGGTAGCTCAGTGGTCATTGCTTTTATCAAACCCTCCGATAATAATAGGCTCGTAGTGTTATTTTTTCATCGTAATCAGATCTTTTTACTATTGGAGGATTTCTAATGGAAATTTACAAAGATATAAATAATGACTCTGGTGTTCGTGGTTATGAATTAGGAAATACATTTATAAAAGTATGGTTCGAAGGTACAGCGCGAGATTACACCTATAGTTATGCAAGTGCTGGGGCTGATAACGTAGAAAAAATGAAAAAACTTGCTGTCAGTGGTGATGGTTTAAATGCATTCATTAACCACTTCGTAAAATTCAAATATGAGAGATGATTTTCATTATTTGAATTAGATATGAAGGTTTTGTAATTGGCACGTTGGTTTTCAGCTTCAGTTTTAATGTAAAGCCCACACTTAATGGAATTTCTCAGTAATTGTGGGCCTAATGTTCTATTAATTGTCTAACTCTACTTATGCAGCGCCAACCCCTTTATCACCTTATCCACCACCTTCTTCGGGCCGCGCATCGCCAGGCCGACCAGGTTCATGTTGTCGGCATTTTCCGCTTTAAAGACTTCCCGGTTGGCTGCGTCATGCCCGGTGGAAAACATGGCGTGCACGTAAGGGAGCAGGGTGAGCTCGCGCTCCAGGCCTTTGCGGTGAGCGGTTTGCAGCCCGGCGAGATCGGATTCGAAAATCAGCATCGGCTGGCCGGACAAATTGCCGTATTCACGGCCTTTTGCGTCCACGTATGGCGCACCCATGATTTCCGGGGAGGCGGCTGCCACTCCGGTGCCGAGAAACGCCACTACGTTCAGGCGCTGCCAGGTGGGTAAATCGTCGCGTACGATAAAGGCAATTTTGGTATCAAACATCTGTCCTGCTTCTCCGTTCATCTTTCGGGGAAGACATCATCGGAGATGGCAGGGCGGTCAGTATAGAACGTTTGTGCAGCGGCGCTGGTAGGCGACGGGGGAGAGGCGATAGGCGCGCTGGAACCAGCGTCCCATGTGGCTTTGGTCGGCAAATCCGGTTTGCGAGGCGACCAGCGCAGGCTCTTTCCCCTGGGCCAGTAGCGCCCGGGCGGTGCGCAGGCGAAGCCGCACAAGGTAAGCGTGAGGCGACTGACCAAAAGCCTGCTTAAACTGGCGGTTGAGCCGGAACCTGTCGATGCCGGAGTGCAGGGCGAGTTCGCCCAGGCCGATGTCCAGATGCATACGATCGTGAAGAAAATCCCTGACTTCATACATTTGCCTGAGCGCATCGTTTGAGGCCGAAGGCGGCCTGATGCTGATGTGGCGTGAAAGCAGGGCGACAAGGTGGTCGAGCGTCTGGTCGCGGGCGAGTTGGCCTTCTCGATGGTGGACGGCAAAAAACGCCTGCCGGATAGCAATGCTGAGCTGCGGGTCGTCCGCCAGGGTGTTATGGAAGGCGGCTTCCAGCGTGGAGATATTACCCAGCCCACGGCGCTGCATGTTCTCGCTCACCCAGGCCTGGGGCAGGTAGAGCATCGCGTAGGTAAAGCCTTCGGCTTCGGGTGCGTGGCCGTCGTGTACCGCGCCCGGTTCAATCAGAATGGCTCTGCCCGGATGGCTGGTGTGCGTGGCGCGGTGGCAGTTAAAGCGCTGGAGCCCTTGCTGCGTCACGCCGACAAGTACTTCGTCGTGATCGTGCGCGTCATAAGCGTGGCCGGAGAAATGGGCGTTAATGCTTTCTATACCGCTCTCTTTATCGCGGTTGATATCAACCCAGTCTCTGCTCGTTTTGCCGCGCGTTGTCATCAGTCTGGTCTCGCTTTAAAGCGGATTCTGTTTCCGAAGGGGGAGCTATTCGATGCCATAGAAAAGGAAGTTAAGCGCTGCTTTTATTGTATTTTCATGTTCAGCCGCACTGCAGTGTTCTGCGCCCAGGACTCGTTCAGGGATACTCGCGAGTTCATGAATCATCACAATAAAATCTTCACCGGCCAGATTAATGGCTGGGGTGAGTTTGTCTGTGCGTGGTCCTTTATAGTTTTCGGCTGGAAACAAAGGAATGACAACTCGCGTGTTTCTGCGCCCAATGATGTTGCTCTGAACATTCAATAAATACGGATAAGCCGTGGGCTTGCCCGTATTTTTATAGACGGTGAATTGCATGATTAGAACGTCCTGTAGGTGTCGGATAACAGCCCGTTTTCTTCCGTGAGCTGATTCAGATAGTCGATTGCGGCTTCGTTTTCTTTCTTCCAGCGGGCAGCTTCAATCTCCTTGATTTCGGTCTTTAGAGCATTACGCAACGTTTGTGACAAGTTGATTCCAGCTGCTCTTGCTTCCTGAATCAGCTCTGGCTCTAGTGTGACAGTGACTGTTTTTTTCACTCGTATACTTGCTGATGCGGGCATTTCTCCTCCTCAAGATCTGCGCTTTTGTATGTGTAATTAACACATACACTAGCACAGATATCATTTGGCGAAAATATAGCCAAAATTCTTTAACTAAAAAACCAGAAATCGACAAAGGCCGAATCTTCAGCGAAGGATGTTTGTAGGAGGGCCTGGGTAGGTAATGCCCGGGCTTTATAGCGCACGACATACCCGTTTTATCACTACGCGCTGCTGAGATATCGAGTTTTAAACTGACTCACTCTCAGCGTCATACAGCTTCTGGCTGCGCTGGATGGTCTCTATATTTTCCAGCGTCCAGTTAAACAGGCGTGAGAAAGGCTCCTGCAAGGATTGTCCTAGCGGCGTCAGTGAATATTCCACGCCGAGCACCCGGCCATCCAGCACTTTACGTTTGACCATGCCGTTGCGCTCCAGCTTGCGCAGCGTCTGCGTCAGGACTCGCTGCGTCACGCCATCCAGTCTTCGCTTAATGGCATTAAAACGCTGCGGCTCTCGCAGCACTTCCAGCACCATCATTGACCACTTATCGGCTATCTGATCGAGCACGATACGGCTTGGGCAGTCTGCCCGATAAACAGTTTCAGTCTTAACCATAGGTATCCTCCAGCATCCCTGGGATGTTTAAGGTGCGTAATTGACGCCAGGTATCCAAAATATACTATCCAGGGGATGGCGAAAATACGACCTCGCTCTTTCCAGATGATAAAGGAAACCCCGATGATAAAGACAAATTACAGCAAAATCCTGAGCTCTCAACGTAATGGCGTGTTGACGGTGACGATCAATAATCCGCCGGTGAATGTTCTTGATGTCGCGCTAATGTCCGAGCTCACTCACGTCCTGCTTTCTGTGCGGAACGATCCGGCTGTCCATGTTTTAGTTTTTGAGAGTGCCATTCCAGAATTCTTTATTGCTCATGTTGATATGACGCTGATTGATGAGCCTCACGCCTTCGATGAACTGGCGAAGGCTGCTCCTGATGAGCTTAATCCTTTCCAGGCTTTTGGTGAGCTCTTACGCAGCCAGCCGCAGGTTACCATCGTTAAGCTGGCAGGCCTGGCCCGGGGCGGTGGTGCTGAGTTTGTTGCTGCAGCGGATATGGCATTTGCCGCAGAAAAACGAGCAGGACTTGCTCAGTGTGAAGCATTGATGGGTATCGTTCCTGGCGGTGGGGCGACGCAATATCTGTTCGACAGGATGACGCGAGGAAGAGCACTTGAAGTGGTGCTGGGCGCGGATCTTATTGAGGCCAAACTGGCGGAGCGATATGGCTGGATCAACCGAGCCTTACCTGATGATGAACTGGATTCTTTTGTTGAGAAACTGGCGAACAACATTGCCAGCTTGCCTGAAGGCGTGATTGAGGCGGCGAAAAAAGCCATCCCGGCCTCCGATCTTCGGGAAGGGTTCCACCGCGAACACGATGCCTGGGCTGGGCTCTTCGCCCGGCCTGCGGCAGAGAGGTTGATCCGTGGCGGGCTGAAGGCCGGAGCACAAACCGTAGAGGGAGAAACAAGGCTCGAAAGCTTGCTGCGCGAGCTTAGTATCTAACTAAAAAGCCCGCTATATAAATCCCTTTTGATCTGTTAAAACATTTGGCGATCCGGGCACGGCAAAAGTTAAACAAGACTGAGGTAACGAGCACCATGAATAAAGCAGATCATCTCCAGGCGGTAACGGCCAAAGCCAGAGCAATCATGGCCCGTAATAATATAGAGGCTTTGGTGGTGACCACCCCGGACAACTTTTGCCATGTGACCGGTTTTGCCAGTTTCTTTATGTACACCTTTCGCCACACTGGCGCGGCGCTGGCGGTCATTTTCCGGGATGAAAATCTACCGTCATTGATCGTAATGAACGAGTTCGAGGCGGCAGGCTTGCAGTTTGAGCTGGCGAACTATGAGCTGAAAACCTTCCCGGTTTGGGTGGATGTCGATGAGCCTTTTAACCCCGATCGCGAGATCAAAGAACGGCCAATTGGCCCGCCGGTTGAGGCGGTTTTCACTCTCCTTAAATCCACGTTAGCGGACGCAGGCGTGCTGGATAAAAATATCGCTATCGAGCTGAATGCGATGAGCAACGGCGGCAAGCAGACCCTGGATAAGACGATCCCGAATTTACGGCTGGTGGATTCAACGGCAATCTTCAACGAACTGCGGATGGTCAAAAGCCCGTGGGAGATAGCCTTCCTGCGTAAAAGCGCGCAGATCACCGAATATGGCATCAGTGAGGCCTTTAAGGCGATTGGCGAGGGTTGTTCGGCTTGGGATCTCACCGCCGCCTATAAAGCGGCCGTGATGCAGCACCCGGAGACGAACCTTTCGCGCTTTCATTTGATCTCGGTGGGCGATGATTTTGCGCCCAAACTCATTCCGAGCCGTGAACCCGTTAAATCGGGGGATTTAATCAAATTTGACTGCGGCGTGGATGTGGCCGGTTATGGCGCGGATTTGGCGCGTACAGTGGTGTTCGGGCAGCCAACGGCCATGGCCGAACGAATCTACCAAACGATTTTGCAGGGCCACGAGCACATGCTTAGCCTGATTGGCCCGGGCGTGAAGCTCAGCCATGTGTTTAACGACACGATGAGCAAAATCAAAGCTAATGGCTTACCGCACTATAATCGGGGTCATTTAGGGCATGGCGATGGGCTGTTCTTAGGCCTGGAGGAGGCACCTTTTATTAGCGCAGCGGCCACCGAAACCTTTGAGCCAGGCATGGTCTTTAGCGTGGAAACGCCTTACTACGGCATCGGGGTTGGGGCTATCATGCTGGAAGATATGTTGCTGATAACCGACGACGGTTATGAGCTATTTAGCCAGCTACCCCGGGAGTTGCGGCGTTTTGAATAAGCTCAATGCGGGGCGTTAATCAGCCCCGCTATTTTCGCTTAGTCATGAGCATCAGCTAAAAAATGCCAGCTTAAAGGCAAACAGCGCCAGGAACAGGCCGGTGGCTTTCTCCAGCAGGTAGACCATGCCGGGGCGAGTACGGACCTTTTCGGCAAGCGACGTGGTCAGAAAAATCATTATCGAACAATAGATAAAGGTCAGCGCGGCGGCGGTACCTGCAAGAATCGCGAACGTTGGGATCCCCAAACAGCTTGCCGGGTCGATAAACAGCGGCAGGAACATCACGTAAAACAAAATGGGTTTGGGGTTCATCAGGGTGATGACCAGGCCCTGTAAAAACGGCGTTCTTTTGCCTGTCACCGGCGGCGGCGGAGCGCCGGTTTTTGCCTTCATCAGCAGTTGCGCACCCATCCACAGCAGGTAAGCGGCACCCAGCCATTTAATCACCAGGAAAACGTGAGGCGAGGACTCAAGCAGCGCTGCCACGCCCGCAATGGCAAGCCACAGCAGCACCTGGTCACCCAGCAATATTCCCATCAGGCAGAGGTAGCCGCTGCGCGCGCCGCCTTTGCTGGCGCTGGTTATCAGGATCAGGTTGCCGGGGCCGGGAATGATTAACAGCAGGATGAAAGAGACGACAAAGGTGCCGTAATGGATGATGCCGGGCATGCTCAGGTTTTCCTTAAAAGTGCTTGGTTCAGGTGGTGCGTTCTTGCTTTTATGCGCCGTACTGGCTGGCTTTATGATGGGAAAGAAGGCCGATAGGCGGCAACCGAAAACCGTGATATGTTTTCCTTATCTATGAAGAAATTCGATTTGTCGAAGCATGCCTCTTCCAATAACTGACTGAAAATATGGCCGGAATAAAGCTGAATCAGCTGGAAATGCTGATAGCCGTAGTTGAAAACAATGGTTTTAGCGCCGCAGCCGCAGCATTGGGCTGTACTCAGTCGCGCATCAGCCATGCCATTGCCGAGCTGGAACAACACCTGAACGTGCGTCTGTTGCACCGCTCGCGCAGCGGCTGTGCCCCAACTGCCGCCTGCGCGCAGATCCTCAAAGATGCGAAAAAAATCATGCAGCTGCTGGACGGCATTGAGCAGACGGCGGCGGAAGCGCCGCAGCTCGCCGGGCGTGTACGCGTGGCCTGTTTTCGCAGCGCGACGGCCAACCTGCTGCCGCCGTACTTTGAAGCGCTCGCCACGGCCTTGCCCGATATCCATCTGGATATTGATGACAGCGCGACGGAATACCATCACCTCAACGACGCGGTTGTGTCCGGGCGGGCGGACATCGGCATTACCATCCAGGGCTACCCGGACTCACTGCACGGCGTGCCGTACATCAGCGACCCGTATGTGCTTATGCTGCCGCGCAGTTTTCGGTTACAACAGCCCTTTAACTGGCATCAGCTGGAAAAGCTGCCGTTTATTCAACCCAGCGCAAATACGTTAAATCCCGCTGTTGAACGCTGCCGCGAAATGGGGCTGCGTAACGAGGTTGTTCATAAACTTGCCAGCGATAGCGGCATAGTCGGGCTGGTGAACCAGGGGCTGGGCTTCTCCATTATGCCGTGGCTTTCCGTGCTGCCGGTGCCGGAGAATATGCGCATTCTGGATTTGCCCCAGCCTCTGCGCCGCCACCTGTTCATCGTTACGCGCCCTGAGCTACGCCATGACAAAGTGATCGCCACGCTGATTAACTTCCTGCGCGATAAGGCGCTGATCCGTACTACCAGCGTCTGGCGCTCGGGCATGCTGGCTTTCGATTATTGAGCGGCTTCCAGCCACTTACTGGTCAGCGATATCTCCCGGCTGTCGAAGTCGATGCGCATCCGCACGCCGAGTGGGAGCGTCAGCATTGGGTGCGTGTGGCAGCAGTCAAAATCAGAGACGATGGGGATCTCGCGGTCGTTCAGCACTTCCCTCAGGATCTGCAGCGGCGTTTTTCCGCTGCCCTGGTCGTCAAACAGCTCGTGTCTGCCGAGGATAATAGCGGCCACCCGGTCGAACACGCCGCACAGTAAAAGGTGCGAAAACTCCCGCTCCAGCTCCGCCGTGTTGAGCAGGCTGTCTTCAATAAACAGAATATCGCCCCGGTTGATATCGGGCATGTATTCGCTGCCCCAGATGCCGTAAAGCGTATTCAGGTTGCCGCCAATTACGCGGCCTTCTACCTTGCCTTCACCCTCGAAGCACCAACTGCCTGGCCGCAGGGTCTTCGCCCGGGGCTGCGTTTCCCAGTCGAGCATCTCCTCGGTCCATTCAGCGGGCTGGCTCAGCGTGTACGGAAGCGCCTGCGGCTTGCTGAGGATATTGAGAAAATGCTCAAAGGTTTGCTCTACCAGCGGAGGGAACTCGCCAAAAGAAGCCACCACCGCCGGGCCATAAAAGGTAATCAGCCCAATTTTCTGATAGATACCCGCCAGCAGGGCGGTCACGTCCGAATAGCCGATGATAATTTTGGGATCTTTCATCAGCTGTGCGTAGTCGATATAAGGCAGCA
Organism: Cedecea davisae DSM 4568; assembly: GCF_000412335.2. Taxonomy (GTDB): domain Bacteria; phylum Pseudomonadota; class Gammaproteobacteria; order Enterobacterales; family Enterobacteriaceae; genus Cedecea; species Cedecea davisae. The sequence goes on along the minus strand of NZ_KE161030.1, from coordinate 3,449,998 downwards.
GCGAGTTGCTGTTTAAGCCGCCGATGGCCGAGATAATGCAGCGCACGTTGGGGTCGTGTAAAAGGGCATTAAACTCATCCGCCCGCTCGCGAATGGAGCCTGAACGCCAGAAATCCTTTTTGCCCGTCAGGCTGCCTTCCTGCAGAAAAAATCCTTGCGACTCAATAAACGCTTTTGCCCTTTGGTAGCGCTGCGGGGCAAACGCGGTAGCCGCCGATGAGGGGGAAAACACGGCGATCGTGTCTCCCGCCGTTAATGGGCGAGCATAAATCTGTGGCATAGCGGCTTCTCCCTGTTGATCATCGCTTTGGCGTGTATTCCCGATAGTAGCGGGAGAAATGGCTTTTAAATAGCTACCTTATTTGTTGTTTTTATAAGAAATAACCCGATGATTGCTGATAGTTATTTTCCGGCAATTCTTAGCATCATGTTGAATTTGTGAACGCATTTGACTCTGCAATACTGCCCCGAAGTGTGCTGAAACGTATAAGCCCGTCAGGCTTCGATTGCGCGGTATGAGGAAGTTCAGAAGCATCATGATTCAACTAGAAAACATCAATAAGATCTATCCGGGCAATGTGCAGCACGCAATCAATTCGCTGAATATGACGATTAACGAAGGGGAGTTTTGCACCTTCGTTGGCCCCAGCGGCTGCGGGAAAACCACCACCCTGAGGATGATTAACCGGCTGGACATTCCGGACAGCGGCGAGGTCTATATCCAGGGTCAGCCGCTCTCCAGCGCCGACATTATTCAGATTCGCCGCAAGATTGGCTTTGTGATGCAAAGCCCGGCGCTGTTCCCCCATCGTACCGTAGCGGAAAACATTGCCACCGTGCCGCGCCTGCTGGGCTGGGACAAACGTGCGATTGCCCGGCGCATTGACGAGCTGGTGGCGCTGATGTCGCTCAATCCTTTAGTGCTCAAGCGTTACCCGCACCAGCTTTCCGGCGGGCAGCAAAGCCGCGTCTCTATTGCCCGCGCGCTGGCGGCGGACCCGCCAATTTTGCTGATGGACGAGCCTTTTGCCGCCATCGACCCGGTGGTGCGGGACAAGTTGCAGGGCGACCTGCTGGAGCTTCAGGCCCGGCTGCACAAAACCATTATTCTGGTGACTCACGACATCAACGAAGCCATTCGGCTCGGCGACCGCATCGCTATCTTCCGCGAGGGCGGGCATCTGGCTCAGTTTGATACCCCGGACAATATTCTCTCCTGGCCCGCCAGCGACTTTGTGCGCGACTTCATCGGCCCGGAACCGAACCTCAAACGCCTCGGTATGATGAGGGTCGGCGACCTGCCGCGCCACGACGTGCCGGTTCTCACTCACGATGGCGTGCCGCTATCCGGCGAGCATCCGCTACTCGGCCAGCAGCGAGCTTTGGTGCTGGACGCTGAAAAACGGCCGCTGCACTGGCAGGAAAACGGGCAGCAGGCGGCGGTGCGTATTGCCGAAGAAGGGCAGTCGCTGCGCCATGTTTACAGCACATTGCTGGACGTGCCGCAGGGCGTGCTGGTGCGCGTGACGGCGGAAGGCCACTACGCGGGCGCTATCGATAGCGGCGTTCTGAGCGACGCGCTTAACCGCCACCAGGAGCTGCACCGCAATGATTGACTGGCAATGGGTGACCGACAATCTGGACATGATCGGCGAGCTGATGCTGCAACATTTGCAGATGGTGCTGCTGTCGCTGGCGATGGGCACGGTGCTGACCGCGATTATGCTGCTGCTTTCCATTGCCTGGCCCGCGCTTGCCGGACCGCTGATCTCGCTGAGCGGCGTGCTGTTTACCATCCCTTCGCTGGCGCTTTTTATTTTGCTGCTGCCGTGGACCGGGCTGTCGATTACCACGGCGGTAATTGGCCTTACGCTCTATTCCCTGCTGATCCTGCTGCGTAACGTGCTGGCGGGTATGCAGAAGCTGCCTGCGGACGTGCTGGAATCCGGAAGGGCGCTCGGCTATACGCGCTTTGGCCGCTTTATTGAAGTTGAACTGTTTCTGATCCTGCCCGCGCTGTTTGCCGGGCTGCGTATTGCTTCGGTTACGCTGGTGGGGCTGGTTATCGTTACCGCGCTTATCGGCCAGGGCGGGCTGGGGCAGCTGATGATCCTCGGGTTTAACCAAAACTTTTTGACGCCGATCCTCGTCAGCCTGGCGCTGAGCCTGGTGCTGTCGCTGTTTCTTGACCTGCTGATAACCCGCCTTGGGTACAGCCTGACCGGGTGGACGCGCTGATGAATATTCTCCATGAGACCTGGCTGTGGTTCCTGCAGGCCGACCACTGGAGCGGCGATCTGGGCATCTGGCATCGCTTCGCGGAGCATCTTTATTACGTGCTGATTAGCCTCGTTATTGGGGCGCTCATCGCCCAGCCGCTCGGCATCCTGTTCGGCTACTGGCGGCGCGGCGGCTTCCTGGCGATCAACCTGTTTAACATCGGCCAGGCGTTCCCTTCGCTGGGGATTATTTTGCTGTGCATCATGCTGCTCGGTTTTAACGATGTGCCGGTGTTTATCGCCCTGGTGGCGCTGGCTATCCCGCCGATGCTGACCAATACCTACGTCGGCATTAGCCATGCGGATCAAACGCTGTGCGATGCCGCCAAAGCTATGGGCATGACGCCGCTGCAAAGCCTGCTGAAAGTGCGCATTCCGCTGGCGATGCCGCTGATCTTTGCCGGGATCCGTACCTCGCTATTGCAGCTTATCGCCACTGCGGTGGTGGCGGCCTATGCCGGGCTGGATGGCTTAGGGCGCTTTCTTATCGATGGCCTGGGCCAGCGTGATTATCCCCAGGTTATCGCTGGTTCGGTTGTTATCTCGCTGCTGGCGATTGGCTGTGAACTGCTGATGTCGCAGGCGGCGAAGCGCTGGTTCAATTTTGCAGTGCCAACGGCAGGCTAAGACCTGCGCACAACACAACATAAAAGAGAGAAGGGTTATGATGATAAAAAACTGGTTATCCACAGCAGGCAGGGGCTTCCGGGTTACTTTACTGGCCGCGGGGCTGGCAAGCGCAGGCTTCGCCGCTCATGCGGAAACCGTCACCATCGGCGGGGCGAACTACTCTGAGCAAACGGTACTGGCCAATATCTACGCCAGCGCGCTGAAGCACCAGGGCATAGATGTGAAAACCCGCCTGAACCTCGGCAACCGCGAAATCATTATTCCGGCACTGAAAACCGGCGAGCTGGACGTGGTGCCGGAATACCTTGGCGCGTTGCTTAACTACTATCACGGCGGCAGCAAGGCGACCACCGAGCAGGAAGTTTCGGACGAGCTGAAGCAGGCGCTGCCAGCTGACCTGGTGCTGCTGAATCCTTCTCCGGCCGCGTCTATTACCGCGTGGGGCGTGCGTGAAGAAACGGCTAAAAAATATAATCTGAAAACGCTGTCCGATCTGGCGAAAGTCGCACCTGAGCTGGTGGTTGGCGGCCCGCCAGAAGTCGCCACTCGCGCCCTCGGCCTGCCGGGCCTGGAGCGCGTGTACGGCATTAAATTCAAATCCTTCAAGTCGTTGGATATCGGTGGCCCGCTGAGCCGCCTGGCGCTGAATTCCGGCAAGATTGACGTCGCCACGCTGGTTTCTACCCAGGGCGACCTGCTGAAGGAAAAATGGGTTGTGCTGGAAGATGACAAGCACGAACAGCCTGCTCAAAACCTGGTGCCGCTGATTCATAAAGGCTCCGTTTCGCCGAAGGTCGAAGAAATTCTTAATAACATCTCCGCTAAGTTAACCACCAAAGATTTAATCCAGCTGAACAAGCTGGTGGATGTCGATCATAAAGATCCGGCTAAAGTTGCCGACCAGTGGGTAAAAGAAAAACTGGCCGCTAAATAAAGAGTCCCCGGCCAGGGAGGGCCATTTCACTACGAGTATCCCGACATGTCACAAGCTACCGCCATTTTTAACCTGTTCTTCTTTAACCCTCAGGGCGACTACCGCTTTTCATGGCGGCACCCGGAGGCTCCCGGCAAAGAAATTTACAGCCTGAAGTATTACGCCGAGCTGGCGCGTAAAGCCGAGGCCGCAACGCTCGACAATATTTTTATTGCCGATCACGTAGCCATCTGGGATACGGTGCCGAGCGGCATCCCGCATTATGCCAACCCGCGCCTGGAGCCGATTACGTTGCTGGCAGCGCTGGCGGCCACGACCGAAAACATCGGCCTGATGGCTACCGCCTCAACTTCCTATACCGAGCCGTATAACCTGGCGCGCTATTTTGCCTCGCTGGACTTTCTGAGCGAGGGGCGTGCCAGCTGGAACGTCGTCACGTCCTGGCTGCCGGAAGAGGCCGCTAACTATGGCCTGGACACGCTGCCGGAGCACGGCAGGCGCTACGAGCGTGCGGCCGAGTTTATCGACGTGGTGCGCAAACTGTGGGATTCCTGGGAAGATGATGCGGTGTTGATAGACAAGCAGACCGGCTATTTTGCGAACCCCGAGCGTGTACATCCCCTGAACCACGAAGGCAAATTCTTTAAGGTACGCGGGCCGCTTAACGTGCCGCGCCCGCCCCAGGGTCACCCGATTGTGGTGCAGGCGGGGTCTTCCGAGTCCGGCAAGCAGCTGGCTGCCGCCCAGGCAGATATCCACTTTGTCTTTATGAGCAATATTGAGAAGGGCCTGGCGTACCGCGCGGATATGGACAGGCGGCTGCGCGAGCTGGGGCGTTCTCCGGAGCACTTCAAGATCCTCGGCGGCGTGTTGCCGGTGGTGGTGAATAGCCCGGAAGAAAAAGAACAGCGGCAGCAGCTTATTCAGCAACTGATGAACGACGGCATGGCGTTGGATCTGTTGGGGACTTACCTGAGGATGGATCTCAGCGAGTACGATCCGCATTCCCCGCTGCCGCCGCTGCCGGAAGAGAACGGCTTCGACGGGTTGCGAACCGCTTTGCAGATAATCAAAGGCTACGATCCGAAGCTGACGGTGCTGGAACTGGGAAGATTGCTGCTTCAAAGCTCGGACAGCTGGCTGGTGATCGGCACGGCGGAAGAAGTTGCCGCCACGCTAAGCGAGGCATTCCACGCCGGAGCGGTTGACGGCTATAACCTGATGTTCCCGTTCCTGCCGGTAGATTTTGATAACTTTATCGACCAGGTTGCACCACTCCTGAAGAAAAGCGGCGTGATGCAGCAGGCCTACCGCCCGGGAACGCTGCGTGAGAAGCTGGGATTGCCGCCGGTGGTGAATCAGTTCAAAAGTGGATGATAGATTTGCCCCTCACCCTGGCCCTCTCCCCAAGGGGGAGAGGGGACAAAAATAAGAGATACTTCGAATACATCCTCTCCCCAAAGGGGAGAGGGGACAAAAATAAGCGATTCTACGAATACATCCTCTCCCGGAGGGAGAGAGGACAAGAATAGAAGGATTCTTGAATACCCCCTCTCCCTCCGGGAGAGGGCCGGGGTGAGGGCGGGGTAAAAATAAATAACCTAAAGCGTCACTAATCCACTCGCGGCAGCCTTCTGCGCGGCATCGCTAATAGGCTGATAGTCATCGCGATGGGTCACGCTAAAGTCTGTAATCAGCAGCGCTTCGCGGATCTCACGCCATTCTGGCTCGCTCACCAGCCGCTTCAGCGCCCGGCGTAACGCAGCCAAATCCTCCGCGGAAGTCTGCGCCGAAGTTATCATCGGCAGGCCAGGAACCCTTGATGTCGTGCCGATGACGGCAAGACCCTGAACTCGTTCTGGTTCGTGCTGGCTGACCAACGCCCACGTTACTGCGTCAATAGCTGCGATATCCCCCGCACCGGCTTTCACTTCGGCCATAGACTGCCGGTGGCTGCCGCTAAACGTAATCTCTGAGAAGAATCGCCCATCCTTTTGTAGCGGAGCCACCAGGCTACGCAGCGTGTGATAGCCGGACTGCGAGTCTTCGCTGTTGCAAATCACCCGCTTGTTGCGGAAGTCCTGAAGCGTTTTGTCGACGTCAGCCTCCCGAACGACCAGCAGACTGCTGTAGTTGAAGCCGTCGCAGCCCGTAGCGCGGTAATGAAACGTGCCAACGACCTGAACATCCGGGAGCAGAGCGCGCAGCGGGTAGCCGCAGGTCTGGCTTAGCAGTAGCTCCGGCTTCTGCCAGTGGGCAAGGCGATCTTCAGGCTCGCTATAGAGCAGCTTGCTGCCTTCCAGCCCCTCCTCGTTCAGTAGCTGGCGCAATGCACCCAGCAACGCTTCGGTATCCGGGTGATGCACATCGTACATCGGCAGGGAAATCAGCTTACTCATGGGCTTTATCCTGCTGCAAAGTGTCCTGCGCCAGGCGTCCGTCCGGGAAGAACGGGTTAATTTCAACCTTGATCGGTTTAATCAGGTGCTCGCGCATCAGTTCGCCGTAGCCGTTCACAAAGAAGCCCTGGTTACGTTTCAGGTATTCCTCTTTATAGGCGCGGTAAACCGTCGGCAGGCCGTACCACGGCACGCGCGGCAGGTCGTGGTGTACCGAATGATAATTGAGATTCAGGAACAGCAGTCTCCAGAACATCCCGGCTTCGTTAATTACGGTGCGCGCTTCCGGGTCTTCAGCGGCGCGGTGTTCGAAGAAGGAGCGAACTTTGGTCATCGCCAGCATGGGCCAGGTGACGGCCAGCAGATAATAGATGACCGAGAAATCGTGCTGTACCAGCCAGCCGAGTACCGGAACTAGCAGAACCAGGTGTACTACCCACATGGCGATGGCCGGGCGGTTGCCGCTGCGAAATGACTCCAGGATATTGAGCACCGTCCAGCGCATGGTGAGTATCGGCGTTAATAACAGGCGGCCGGGGAAGGTGTTGCGCAGGCGTACAAGCAGGCGCTGAACGCCGCTAAAGTGCTGCCAGCGGCGGCGGGTAAAGTAATAACTCTCCGGGTCGGTTTCCGGCACGGTTAAATCCTCATCCTGGTGATGCTTGAGATGCAGGTCGCGGTAGGTGCCGTAAGGATACCAGATAGAAAACGGCAGCAGCCCAAACAGCTGGTTCAGCCGTTTGAAACGAGTCGGATGGCCGTGCAGCAGCTCGTGCTGCAATGACATGTACCAGGTGCTGAACCAGATGAGCAGCAGCGTGGCCGGGAATAAACCGAGGGTTTTCCACCAGGCTACCGTGGCAAACCAGCCGCCATAAATAGTAATAATCAGCAGCCAGGTCGGCAGCTCCGTGCGCCATAGCCAGGAGCGCTGCAATTTATGCACGAATTCCCGCTGCTCTTCATTTAAATAAACTGAGGATCTTCCACTCATTTAGCCAACCACTGATGCCAATTTGCCGATTAATTTGGCAGAGAGTAAATCGTCGCCGCTAAAGCTGGTAGGAATATAAATTGCTATGCTTAGAACAGAAAATGATTTAGCGAGAAGGGCGTTCAGCGGCCGAAGTTGGGCGGCTAAAAGAGCAGGATTTGGGCGGTACAGTTACCGCCCTGAATAGACTACATAGACTCAATGCCCACGCGCTGGCCGTAAGAGAGTTCGAGCGTGTTGCCGTCTGGGTCGGCGAAGAAAACAAAATAGCCAACCGGGTCGCCGAGCTGTTCAGGCTCTCTGCGCAGGACACCTTCGGCTCTCGCCATTTCGGTTTTCTGGTCAATCTCTTGTTGGGTGGCGCAGGCTACGCCCAGGTGGCCAAATCCGCCGAGCGGTGTGTCGGTGTGGTTATCCGCCTGAACCAGTACCAGCGCAAAGGGGCGGGTACGGTCGCTCAGCCAGGCGACTTTACGTGCGTCCGGCAGGTCTGGCTCGCGCTGGTGGATAACCTCCATTGCGGTGTAGCGGAGGTAAAAATCGATGCTCTTATCAAGATCTTTCACCATAAAGGCGACGTGGGTGAAGCCGACATCAATATTTTTCATAAATCGCTCATGTTGCTGTTTTCAATGGCGCAACTTTACGACCTCAAGTTAACCTTAGGTCAAGCCGATGGGGCCGTCGGTCGCCGGAATAAGCATTTTTGAACAACTGAGCGTCGGGTATCTTTTGCCGGGCATGTGCCGCAAAGGGAGGGGGTAACAACTAGCGGTTAGCGCTATCAACCTGCTGGCTGCTTTGCTGTGCCTCTACTTTTTTATCCTGATGGTGATACCAGGCGCCAATAGAGGAATAAATAAAGCGACCAAAAAAGAACAGAAAACTGATGAGCAGAATGATGCGGGTCATGCGATTATTAAAACGGTTTCGTCTTTGCATAGTCGTAACCTGTGTCACGCAAGGGTCCTTAGGATTGGCCCGGCAACTGCGGGCGACGCGGTTATTTAGTCACACTGAGCAAGCGAGGTCAATTCTTCAGCGCGTAAAAGTAGGTCAACCGCTAAATTCCGGGCAGTTAATGGGCATTGGCAGGCGCTATTGTAAGCTAAGCTGATGGGGCTTTAGTTCAAATTTTTCCTTCACGCGTTGTTCGAGTGTTCGATACTGATATGCATCAATTATCATTGATGTTAGCTAACTAAAATTTGCTCTCCGCGCCGTAGCAATATGGCAATAACATCCCGGGTTGGATCTCCGGGGAGAGACCCGAAGAGGAACAGGAATTCTGGCGAAGAAGTATGCAATTAGCGACCTGGTATAACAAAACGAAAAATAAATGGTGGGCGTTGCCCTTAATTCTACCGAGCCTGCTGCTGCCCCTGGCCGCAACATTCAACGCGCAAACGGTGATGGACGGTGCGCGGGTGTTCCTGCTGTATATGTCATTGCCGCTGCTGACCGCATTTGTCGTGCTGTTTGGGCGTGCGGCATTTCCCGGCATTATCCTTGCGCTAATAATTCGCTACTTCCCTTCTCAGGGAAGCTGGATAGCGCTGCTGGCGGTATTACATTTTTTGGTGCCGATAGTGATTAGCTGGCGCTGCTACCTCTATTTTGTGCCACGGCGCAGTTCGGTAGCCTTTGGCACGCTGCAATTTACCGCTCAGCGTATGTTTTGGCTGGTGCTGGTTAATGCTTCTCTGTTTCTCGTACTTTATGAGTTTGGGTTATTTTTAGGCTGGTATGACACGGCATTTTCCGTTCTTTCAGCCACGCCGTGGAGCGCAAGAACATTAATTAATTTTCAGGCTGTATTAGTCGGGGGATTAACCGGGCTGCCGTTCTTCTATTTTATTTTGCGGATGATTGTTAACCCGCGATTTATCAAAAGTTTCTGGTCACGAATGATGGCTCAGCGGCAAAAGGGCGTTACCCGGAGCGAAACAGTGCTTTGGGTGGCGGCCGTCAGCCTGCTTATTTGGCTGCTGCTGTTCCCTATTAGCCAAAGCAAAACGATATTTAATACCGACTATACCCTGACGCTGATCCTGCCGGTTATGTTGTGGGGTGCGATGCGCTTTGGCTTCCTGTTTATTACCAATATCTGGACAATTGTCCTGATTATTCTGTGCAGCGGGTTCCATAATTATCTCCCGCCAGATATGGGGTTCCAGCTGCATCTGGCTATAGCCTCATCCTGCTATGCGGTCTTCTCCATCACTATTTATTTGATGGCTGCGGTGACTACTCGCCAGCGTTTTTTGCATCATAAAGCCCGGCGAGTTGCCTTTATTGACCCGATGATGCAAATGCCGAACCTGCGCGCCCTGTGTCGCGACCTTGGGAATTACCCGTGGTCGGCGCTGGGCCTTATCTCTATCCCCGAACTGGAGCTGCTTGGGCGCAATTATGGCGTGCTGCTGCGCATTCAGTATAAGCAGCAGTTGGCTGAGTTTCTGCGCAACGAACTGGCGCCGGGCGAGAAGGTTTATAACCTTTCCGGGCACGATCTTGCCCTGCGGCTCAACTATGAGTCTCATCAGGATAAAATCGAGTCCATTTATGAGCATGTAAAGCGGTTCCGCTTTATCTGGGATGGTATGCCGCTTCAGCCACAGGTCGGCCTTAGCTATTGCTTTGTGCGCCATCCGGTGTCCCATCTCTACCTGCTGCTCGGCGAGCTCAGCACGATGGCGGGGCTTTCGCTCTCCACCCAGCACCCTGAAAGCCTGCAACAAAAAGGTTCGAACCATGTGCAGAATGCGGTGAAGCGCAAAGTGGAGATGATGAACCGGCTGCAAAGCGCGCTGGATAACAATCTCTTTGTACTGATGGCTCAGCGCATCGAAGGGCTGCGCGGCGATGTCTATCACGAAGTGTTGTTGAGAATGCGTGGGGATAAAGGCGAGCTGCTTTCCCCGGATCTGTTCCTGCCGGTTGCCCACGAATTTGGCCTTTCATCGCGCATTGACCAGTGGGTGCTTAACTCTGCATTGCAGTTTATGGACCTGCATCGGTCAAGCCTGCCGGGCTGCAGGCTTGCCATTAACTTGACTCCGGCTTCGGTTTGCCAGGCTCAACTGCCTACAGAAATCCAGCATCTGCTGACGAAGTACCAAATTGAGCCGTGGCAATTGGTGTTTGAGATAACCGAAAGCCACTCGTTAACCAACCTCGAGCAGGCGAACCTGACGCTAAAAATGCTGCAAAGAATGGGCTGCCGGGTGGCTATAGACGACTTCGGCACCGGCTACGCAAGCTATGCGCGCCTCAAGGAGCTGAGCGCCGGTATCCTGAAAATTGACGGTAGCTTTATCCGCAATATTTTGACCAGCAGCCTCGACTATCAGGTGGTCAGTTCGATATGCCAGCTGGCGCGAATGAAGAAGATGCAGGTGGTGGCCGAGTACGTCGAAACCGAGGAGCTTAAAGAGGCGGTGCGGGCGATGGGCATTGATTACGTTCAGGGCTATTTAATTGGCCGCCCACAGACGCTGGAAAGCCTGGTGGAAGAAGCAGCGCCCTCCGCACCGTCTGGCGCGAAGGGGCTGGAGTAATTATCAGGCGGAGAGGGCCGGAGCGGCCTCTTCTTCAATAATGAGCTTCCATCCGGTCATGCTTTCCCAGTACTGCTGCTCACGCTCCAGGTCGAGCTGCACCAGCGTGTTCTGGCTAAACCAGTCGTGCGGGAAGCGCAGCGTCCAGTGGTTGTCGTCAGTTTCCAGCACCAGCGTTGGCGGCGTGGTCGTTGCCTGGCGCTGGTTATTGAGCAGCGTGGCAAGACGGATAACCTGGATTAGCGGCAGGAACTGTTTCTTTTTAAACAGCGTAAAGCGCGGCAAATCGTCAAGCTTAATCGCCTTGCGGTGATAGCGAACCAGGGAAGCCATCAGCATCTGCTGCTCCTGGTTGAAGCCGGGCAGGTTGCTGTTTTGCAGAATATAGGCCGAGTGGCGGTGCATGCCGCTGTGGTTGATGCTCAACCCAACCTCGTGCAGCATCGCGGCCCATTTCAGCAGGGCGGTCATCTGCGGGTTAGCCAGCTTCTTGTTCTGCGTTTCCCACTGCTGGTAAAGCAGTTCGACGGTTTCAAGCACCCGGCGGGCCTGGTCGCTGTCGATGTGGTACTGCTCCGCCAGGCTTTGCGCGGTGCGAATACGGATATCCTGGTGGCGGAAGCGGCCTTCCATTTCGTACAGCACGCCTTCGCGCAGCGCGCCGTCTGAAAGACGCAGCTCGCGGATAGCCAGCGCGTCAAACACGCCGCATAAAATCGCCAGCCCCGGCACAAACACCGCTTTACGCTCTTCGGAGAGTCCCGGCAGGCTTAGCGAGTCGAAGGTTTTAAACTTCAGCACTTCCTGTTGCAGCATCTCCAGGCGTTCCGGGGTGATCATCCCGTCTTTTTCACCCATCTCGATAAGCACTTCATGAGCGGCTTTAATCGAGCCGGACGCGCCAAGCGCCACTTTCCACCCTTGCAGGCGATACTGCCAGGAGAGGGTTTCCAGCTTCTGGATGGCCGCCAGACGCGCGCGCTTAAAGCTTTCCGGGCTGATAGCGCCGCCCGGGAAGAAGTTTTGCGCAAAGCTGACGCAGCCCATACGGCGGCTTTCGACCAGCATTGGCTCAAAATCTTCGCCGATAACCAGCTCGGTAGAGCCGCCGCCGATATCAATAACCAGCTTGCGGCCGCGCTCCGGCTGAGTGTGTTCCACGCCCATAAAAATCAGGCGCGCTTCCTCGTTCCCGGGAATGATTTCAATCGGGTAGGGGATAACTTTCTCAGCACGTTTCAGAAACTCGGCGGCATTGGTGGCCTCGCGCAGCGAGTGGGTGCCCACAATGCACACGTTGTCGGCTGCAAATCCCTGCAGACGTTCGGCAAACAGCGCCAGACAGGAAAGCCCACGCTCCATGGCCTCCTCACTTAACTTATTATCAGGGCCGAGGCCGTCCGCGAGGTGCACGCGTTGTTTCAGGCGGCCAATGATTTGCATGGCGCCATCCACCACACGGGCTATTACCATGTGGAAACTGTTCGAGCCGAGGTCGACCGCAGCGAACTCCTGCGGCCGTGGAGCATGGTTTGATATCGGCATAATTTATCTTCGCCTGAGAGCGTTAGTCAGGTTGTTCCAGAGATTTAATATAATCGTAGATCGCTAATTGAGAACGCACCTTACGGCGGTTGCCGCGCGGCACATAGCGATTACTCAGTTCTTTGTCGATGATGCGCGCTTTTACAGTGTCATTTAGCTGGATATCAATGATATCAAGCATACGCTGCTTAAGACGCGGATCGAGGACCGGGACGGCTACTTCAATACGATAATCGATGTTACGGGTCATCCAGTCGGCGGAAGACAGGAATACTTTTTTGTCGCCGCCATTTTCAAAGATATACACCCGGTCGTGCTCGAGATAACGGTCAACGATGCTTATCACGCGGATATTATCGCTGATGCCTTCCAGTTCTGGAATCAGAGAACACATGCCGCGCACCAGCAGGTTTACCTTCACGCCGGAACTGGACGCCGCATACAGCCGGTCAACCAGTCCTTTATCGACCAGGTTGTTCAGCTTCAGCGTTATTCCCGCCGGCTGACCTTTCTGGGCGTTAGCTATCTCACGGTCAACCAAATCATACAGCAGGCGACGCGAGTTTTGCGGCGAAACCAGCAGATAATCGAAGGTCACCGGGCGATAAGGGTTTTCGATAAAGTTAAATACCCGACGCACTTCATTGGTAATGCGCGCATCGGCGGTTAACAGCGAGTAGTCGGTATAAAGCCGCGCGGTTTTCTCGTTAAAGTTGCCGGTGCCGATGTGCGCATAACGCACGATCTCTTCACCTTCCATACGCGAGATAAGGAACAGCTTGGCGTGAATTTTCAGCCCCGGCGCGGAGAAGATAACGTGTACTCCGGCGGCAGTCAGGCGCTTGGCCCAATGGATGTTGGCCTCTTCGTCAAAACGCGCCTGTAGCTCAACGACCACGGTCACTTTCTTGCCGTTATGTGCGGCGTGGATCATCGAATCAATAATGCGCGAGTCTTTCGCCACGCGGTAAATGTTGATTTTAATCGCCAGCACGCTTGGGTCGAACGAAGCCTGACGCAGCAGTTCGAGGACGTGTTCAAACGTGTGGTACGGGTAATAAAGCAGCACGTCGCGTTCACGAATTGCGTCGAACCCGTTGCGGAATTTATCGAACCCGATGTGGCGCAGGCGCGGCAGCGGCTTGTTCACCAGGTTAGCTTTGCCGACGTTCGGGAAGCCAATAAAGTCTTTAAAGTTGTGGTAACGGCCGCCGGGGATAATCGAGTCGTAGTTTGAAATGGTCAGCTTATCGCGCAGCATTTCAACCATCGCATCCGGCATGTCGCGCTGGTAAACGAAACGCACCGGCTCGGCGGTCAGGCGCTGCTTCAGGCTCGAAGACATCAGCTCCAGCAGGCTGGACTCCATCTCGGTGACCAGGTCGTACTCGGCGTCGCGCGTCATCTTCATCGAGTAGGCGTTGAGCGCATCGTAGTCGAAGAAGCCTTTAAAGATATCGTCGAGGCAATAGCGCAGGATGTTATCCAGCAGGATCATCGGCTTGCGGCGGCGCGGTGCTTCCGGCGGCAGGTTCACGAAGCGCGGGACTTTGTCCGACGGAATTTCCAGCAGCGCATAGCGAAGGGTGTCGCCGCGAATAATCTCCACCGCCAGATAGGTGTAATCGTCCTTCAGGAACTGCACCAGGTCGGTGTCGCGGTTAATCAGAATCGGCGTGATGTGCGGGCGAAGCTGGTGTTTGAAGTAGCTGCGTAGCCAGCTTTGCTGGTTTTCTGAAAGCTGGCGCTCGTTAATCAGGAAGATTTGATTGCGTGCCATCTCCAGCAGCAAATCATTGTACAGGCCGTCGAACTCCTGGTCGGCTTTCAGCACCCGGGACTGGATCTTGTTCAGCAGGTGGCGCTGGTTGGAGGGAGAACCTTGTTCTTCACTGATCAAAATACGCCGTTTCAGTTCAGCGAAGCGGACTTTATAGAATTCATCGAGGTTATTGGAATAGATGCCGAGAAAACGCATCCTTTCAATCAACGGGTTGAGCTTGTCCGCCGCTTCCTGCAGAACGCGTTCGTTAAAAGACAACCAGCTCAGTTCTTTTTCGATATACAGCTTATCCTGACCCATTAGTCCTCACACTCCGTTTTCGTGGACGTGGCAATGCCGTCACCGTCACGTCAGTTATTATGGCGAGCTTTAGCGGAGAATGTCCAACTATGCAGATGAAAGTCTCTCATCTGACCATGACAACTTTATGAGAGATAAATACAAAAAAAGGGCCGAAGCCCTTTTTACCGTCATTATTCTGCTGCGTATCCCTGCGGGGGCAGCTGTACGCCGTCCAGCCAGGCAGCGTTGTGGCGCATTTTCAGGCGGTCTTCAAGGAACCAGCTGACGACCAGAGGGTAGATAGCGTGCTCCTGGTGCTGAACGCGGGCGGTAACATCATCTTCGTCATCGCCCTCAAACACCGGCACCTTGGCCTGCAAAATAACCGGCCCGCCGTCCAGCTCATCGGTAACAAAGTGCACCGACGTGCCGTGCTCTTCATCGCCGTTTTCCAGCACCTGGCGGTGCGTATGCAGGCCGGGGTATTTCGGCAGCAGTGAAGGGTGGATGTTGAGCAGGCGGCCGCTGTAGCGAGCCACAAAAGCCGGGCTAAGAATGCGCATATAGCCCGCCAGCACCACAACGTCCGGTGCGTAAGCGTCTATTTCCTGCATCAACTGGCGGTCGAACGCTTCGCGACTGGCGAACTCGCTGGCCGCCAGAGCATGGGCAGCAATGCCGGCTTCGCGGGCGCGTTCAAGGCCGAAGGCTTCGGCCTTGTTACTGAACACCGCGCTGATGGTGCCGTTTATCTTCTTCTGCTTGCAGGCGTCAATAATGGCCTGCAGGTTACTTCCGTTGCCGGAAATCAGCACCACGATGTGTTTCATTACTCGATGACCACGCGCTCTTCGGAATCAGATGCTTTGATAATACCGATTTTCCACGCCTTTTCACCTTTGGCCTGCATCAACTCAACCGCTTTATCCGCTTCGGCGGCAGGCAGCGCAATAAGCATGCCCACGCCGCAGTTAAAGGTGCGGTACATCTCGTGACGGCTGATGTTTCCGGCCTGCTGTAACCAGCTGAATACCGCCGGCCACTGCCAGGAGGATTCGGTGATAACGGCCTGAGTATTGTCCGGCAGCACGCGCGGAATGTTTTCCCAGAAACCGCCGCCGGTGAGATGGGCGATGGCGTGCACGTCTACCTGCTCAATCAGCTCAAGAATGTTTTTCACGTAAATACGGGTAGGCTCCAGCAGGTGGTCCGCCAGCGGTTTACCTTCCAGCTCTGTCGCCAGAGGATCGGTACCGCTGACTTCCAGCACTTTGCGCACCAGCGAGTAGCCGTTAGAGTGCGGGCCGCTTGAACCCAGAGCAATCAGCACGTCGCCGTCGGCCACTTTGGAGCCGTCGATGATTTCAGACTTCTCAACCACGCCTACGCAGAACCCGGCGACGTCGTAATCCTCACCGTGGTACATGCCTGGCATTTCGGCAGTTTCGCCGCCTACCAGCGAGCAGCCAGACTGTAAGCAGCCCTCGGCGATGCCGGTGATAACGCTGGCGGCGGTATCCACGTCCAGCTTGCCGGTAGCGTAGTAGTCGAGGAAGAACAGCGGCTCGGCGCCCTGAACCACCAGGTCGTTAACACACATCGCCACAAGGTCGATGCCGATAGCGTCGTGACGCTTTAAATCCATTGCCAGACGCAGCTTGGTGCCCACACCGTCGGTGCCGGAAACCAGAACCGGTTCGCGATATTTTTGAGGCAACGCGCACAGCGCACCGAAACCGCCCAGTCCACCCATCACTTCCGGGCGGCGGGTCTTTTTCACTACGCCTTTAATTCTGTCGACCAGAGCGTTACCAGCATCAATATCTACACCGGCATCTTTATAGCTGAGAGAGGTTTTATCGGTCACTGCTCGTTCCCCACGGGTGGCATAAAATAAAAAACGCGGCAATTCTAACAGTGCAGGCAAACGTTTGCGAGCCTCTTATCATCGGCAAGAAAAGAATTCCTGAGATAGACTCATTCCAGTCCGGTTGATCTCGATCATCCCATTAGCTGTAGCGCAGCGGCAAAAAAGCGGTATAATCCGGCGATTTTTTTTGTGGTAGCCAACTATCTCGGGGGAGAAAGAGTATGAAGATCGTGGAAGTGAAACACCCACTCGTCAAACACAAGCTGGGCCTGATGCGTGAGCAAGACATCAGCACCAAGCGCTTTCGTGAACTCGCCTCAGAAGTTGGCAGCCTGCTGACTTACGAAGCCACTGCGGATCTGGAAACCGAGAAGGTCACCATCGAAGGCTGGAACGGCCCGGTGGAAATCGACCAGATCAAAGGTAAGAAAATTACCGTAGTGCCAATCCTGCGTGCCGGTCTTGGCATGATGGAAGGGGTGCTGGAAAACGTACCAAGCGCGCGTATCAGCGTGGTGGGCGTTTACCGTGACGAAGAGACCCTGCAGCCGGTTCCTTACTTCCAGAAGCTGGTTTCTAATATAGAAGAGCGCATGGCGCTGGTGGTTGACCCGATGCTGGCGACCGGCGGTTCCATGATTGCCACTATCGACCTGCTGAAAAAAGCGGGCTGCACCAGCATTAAAGTACTGGTTCTGGTTGCCGCGCCGGAAGGCATCGCGGCGCTGGAAAAAGCCCACCCGGACGTGGAGCTGTTCACCGCTTCTATCGACCAGGGGCTGAACGAGCACGGGTACATTATTCCCGGCCTCGGCGACGCGGGCGACAAGATATTTGGTACTAAATAATAAAAGCAGCCGACTTCGAAAGTCGGCTTTTTTTTGATTTCAGCAAACACCGTACGTCTAAAATCATACTCAGAGGAAAACCAACATGACACGCCGTGCTATCGGGGTCAGTGAAAGACCACCTTTATTGCAAACGATTCCGTTAAGTCTTCAGCATCTGTTTGCCATGTTCGGCGCAACGGTCCTGGTGCCGATTCTGTTCCACATTAACCCGGCCACGGTGCTGCTGTTTAACGGCCTCGGCACGCTGCTGTATCTGTTTATCTGTAAAGGTAAAATCCCGGCTTACCTGGGCTCAAGCTTCGCGTTTATCTCTCCCGTGCTGCTGCTGTTGCCGCTGGGTTATGAAGTGGCGCTGGGCGGCTTTATTATGTGCGGCGTGCTGTTCTGCATCGTGGCGCTGATTGTGAAAAAAGCCGGCACCGGCTGGCTGGACGTGATGTTCCCGCCTGCGGCAATGGGCGCGATTGTTGCCGTCATCGGTCTGGAGCTGGCTGGCGTAGCAGCCAACATGGCTGGCCTGTTACCGGCCGAAGGCAGCTCGCCTGATTCCACCACCATTATCATTTCGCTGGTGACGCTGGCGGTAACGGTATTCGGCTCGGTGCTGTTCCGCGGCTTTATGGCGATTATCCCGATCCTTATCGGCGTACTGGCGGGCTACGCGCTCTCCTTCGCGATGGGCGTGGTT
This sequence comes from Cedecea davisae DSM 4568, assembly GCF_000412335.2. Lineage (GTDB taxonomy): Bacteria > Pseudomonadota > Gammaproteobacteria > Enterobacterales > Enterobacteriaceae > Cedecea > Cedecea davisae. Next base: position 3,432,183 of record NZ_KE161030.1, on the reverse strand, counting down.
GATGTTACGCCAATTCGCGAAGCGCACTGGTTCGCGCTGCCAACCTTCTACACGCCGCGTTTTGAATGGTTCGCTATCTTCACCATCCTGCCTGCCGCGCTGGTGGTGATTGCCGAGCACGTTGGCCACCTGGTGGTGACTGCCAACATCGTTAAAAAAGACCTGATCCGCGACCCGGGCCTGCACCGCTCGATGTTTGCTAACGGCATCTCGACCATTTTCTCCGGCTTCTTCGGCTCCACGCCAAACACTACCTACGGCGAGAACATCGGCGTAATGGCCATCACCCGCGTTTACTCCACCTGGGTTATCGGCGGCGCGGCGATCATCGCGATTCTGCTTTCCTGCGTGGGCAAGCTGGCGGCGGCTATCCAAATTATCCCGGTGCCGGTTATGGGCGGCGTTTCCCTGCTGCTTTACGGAGTGATCGGCGCGTCCGGTATTCGTGTGCTGATCGAGTCCAAAGTGGATTACAGCAAAGCGCAAAACCTGATCCTGACTTCAGTTATCCTGATTATCGGCGTGAGCGGCGCGAAAGTTCACATCGGCGCGGCCGAACTGAAGGGCATGGCGCTGGCGACTATCGTTGGCGTGGGCCTGAGCCTGATCTTCAAGCTGATTAGCATCCTGCGCCCGGAAGAAGTTGTTCTGGACGCCAAAGAGAACGACGCCCAGTCGTAATCCTCTTAAAACCGGGCGGATCCTCGCCCGGTTCTATCCACCCCCAAAACTGTGGTAGACTCATCGCGATTTTCTGCCTGTTATGGTTGAGGTACTTCTGAATACGCCGGCACAGCTCTCACTGCCACTCTATCTTCCCGACGATGAAACCTTTGCGAGTTTCTGGCCGGGCGACAACCCTTCTTTGTTAGCCGCGCTGCAAGCGGTTCTCCGTCAGGATCACAGCGGGTATATCTATTTCTGGTCGCGCGAAGGCGGCGGGCGAAGCCATCTGCTTCATGCCGCGTGCGCGGAGCTTTCCCAGCGTGGTGAAGCCGTGGGCTATGTGCCGCTGGATAAGCGCACCTGGTTCGTACCGGAAGTGCTCGACGGCATGGAACAGCTTTCTCTGGTGTGCATCGATAACATTGAATGCGTGGCGGGGGATGAACCGTGGGAAATGGCGATCTTCAATCTTTATAACCGCATTCTCGAGTCCGGCAAAACGCGCCTGCTGATCACCGGCGATCGCCCTCCGCGTCAGTTAAATCTGCAATTACCGGATCTGGCTTCGCGGCTCGACTGGGGGCAAATCTACAAGCTACAGCCGCTTTCCGATAACGACAAATTACAGGCGCTCCAGCTGCGTGCCCGCCTGCGCGGTTTTGAACTGCCGGAAGACGTGGGTCGTTTTCTGCTTAAACGCCTCGACCGCGAAATGCGCACTCTGTTTATGACGCTCGATCAGCTCGATCGCGCTTCAATCACCGCCCAGCGCAAGCTCACCATTCCGTTCGTCAAAGAAATTCTCGGGCTTTAATCTTCCCCGTCCTGCGACGGGGAATTCAGGCTCAAACCCTGCACAATCTCTCGGCCGCTGCATCAAGCGTGGCTTCTTGTTTGGCAAAGCACAGGCGAATCAGCTTGTGCGGGAACGCGTCCGCGCAGAATACCGAAAGCGGGATTGCCGCCACGCCCACTTCCTTCGTCAGCCACTGGCAGAAACTCACGTCATCCAGGTCGGAGATTGCGCTGTAGTCCGCCAGCAGGAAGTAGGTGCCTTCGCACGGCAGAATTTCAAAACGGCTGTCGGCTAACGCTTCAATAAAGCGGTCGCGGCGGGCGCGATAGAACTCAGGCAATTCCTGATAGTGCTCCGGCTCGGCGTTCAGCATATCCGCAATGGCGAGCTGCGCCGGGGTGTTAACTGCGAACGTCAGGTACTGGTGCACTTTGCGCAGCTCGGCGCTAAGCGCCGCCGGAGCCACGCAATAACCCACCTTCCAGCCGGTCATATGGAAGGTTTTCCCGAACGAAGAGACGGCGATAGCGCGCTCGCGCAGCTGCGGATGAGCAAGCACGCTGGCGTGGCCTTCTTCATCGAAGCAAATATGCTCATAAACCTCGTCGCTGAGAACATAAACCTCATGCTGCTCAATGGCCTGCCACAGCGCGGCAAAATCACTTTTATGCCACACGGTAGCGGACGGGTTATGCGGTGTGTTAAGAATAACCAGGCGAGTACGCGGGCTAAGCAGCGCCGCAAACTCCTGCCAGTCAACGCGGAAGTGCGGCGGCTGGAGCGCAATACGTTTGAGTACGCCGCCGGAAAGCGTCACGGCCGGGGCGTAGCTGTCGTAACTCGGATCAAAACAGATAACTTCGTCGCCAGGGCGAACCAGAGCGGTTATCGCGGCGTAAAGCGCTTCGGTTGCGCCAGCGGTAACGGTGATGTCGCTGTTGGCATCAGGTTTGTGGCCGTATAGTTTTTGAGTTTTATCGGCAATGGCTTCGCGCAGCGCCTGCACGCCGGTCATCGGCGCGTACTGGTTGGCGCCCTGGCTAACGTGATACGCCAGGCGCTCCTGTAAATAGCGCGGGCCGTCAAAATCCGGGAAGCCCTGCGAAAGATTGATAGCCTTATGCTGCTGCGCCAGCGCGCTCATCTGACTAAAGATAGTGGTGCCGAGTGCCGGCAGTTTGCTTTCTGGAATCAAAGGGGAGTGGCTCATTATTCTACGACCTTAAACGTGATGCGTGTGTTTCCCTGTGTTGCCGGGACTATAACACGATGTTAAGATTTAGCAATCAAGACGCTTAGACGTCTAAATAATAATGACACTCGTTGCCAACATAAAGCCGAGCTAACGGCTGGAGAGAGAATGATCCGCGCCATTGTTACCGATATTGAAGGCACCACCAGCGACATCCGCTTCGTGCATAACATCCTTTTTCCCTACGCCCGCGAGCGGCTGGCCGGGTATGTGCGCGAGCACCACAACGAGATTAGCGAAATCCTCAACGACCTGCGGACGGAAATTAATGAACCGCAGGCGGATATTGACCGGCTGATTGAGACATTATTTAGTTTCATGGATGTAGATCGTAAATCTACCGCACTGAAGGCGCTGCAGGGCTTAATCTGGCGGGATGGCTACGTGAATGGTGACTTCACCGGCCATCTCTATGATGACGTTCTGCCCGCGCTGGAGGCCTGGAAGCAGCAGGGTGTTGATTTGTACGTTTATTCGTCCGGCTCGGTGGCGGCGCAGAAGCTGTTATTTGGCTACAGCGACGCCGGCGATATCACCGGCTTGTTTAGCGGATACTTTGATACCCATGTCGGCGCCAAGCGTGAAGTGCAGTCCTATCGCAACATCGCGCAGCAGACCGGCATTGCGCCCGAAGCGCTGCTGTTCTTGTCTGATATTCACCAGGAGCTGGATGCCGCACGGGAAGCGGGCTGGAATACCGTACAGCTGATTCGCGGCGAGGCCGACGAAGCCAGCAGCCATCGCCAGGTCAACCGTTTCGACCACATTAATCCGGAGTCGTTTTCTTCATGAGCGCATTAACCATTTTTACCGATACCGAAGCAAAGGAGCCGGTATGGCACAGCACGGATGCGGAGCAAATTCGCGAGCAGCTAAACGCTAAAGACGTGCGTTTTGAGCGCTGGGAAGCTAACCAGGATTTAGGAGCCAACCCTACGCCTGAAACGGTCATCAACGCCTATCAGCACGCTATCGATAAGCTGGTGGAAGAGAAGGGCTATCAAAGTTGGGATGTTATCAGCCTGCGTGCCGATAACCCGCAAAAAGACGTGCTGCGCACCAAATTCCTCTCCGAGCATACCCACGGCGAAGATGAAGTACGTTTCTTTGTTGAGGGCGCAGGACTGTTCTGCCTGCATCTGGATGGCCGTGTCTATCAGATCCTGTGCGAGAAAAACGATTTGATCTCCGTTCCGGCCGGTACGCCGCACTGGTTTGATATGGGTTCCGAGCCGCACTTTACTGCGATCCGCATTTTCGATAACCCGGAAGGCTGGGTGGCTCACTTTACCGGTGATGCGATTGCGGATGCTTACCCGCGCCTGCCGTAGTTTGTGATTTGACCCTCACCCCGGCCCTCTCCCCAAAGGGGAGAGGGGGAAAAGAGTGGGGCTGCCGTACTTTTATCCCTTCTCCCCTTTGGGGAGAGGGCAAAGGGTAGGTTTACTGCATTTTTTATCCCTTCTCCCCTTTGGGGAGAAGGTCAGGATGAGGGGGGTTATTTCAGCGGTAAAAATACCCCATCCCGAACCTGTTCCGGCGTCACCACGCCGGTGTCCAGAATCCAGCCGCTAATCAATTCAGCCGGAGTGACATCAAACGCCGGGTTATAAACCGTCGCATTTTCCGGCGCCCACTGCACGCTGCCAAAACTTCCCGTCACGCCCGTGACTTCGCTTGCCGCACGCTGTTCGATGGGAATCGCTTCGCCGTTCGGGCAGCTTCTGTCCAGCGTAGTATGCGGGGCAGCAACGTAAAACGGAATGCCGTGGTAATGCGCCAGCACCGCCAGACTGTAGGTGCCGATTTTATTTGCCACGTCGCCATTCGCCGCGATGCGGTCCGCGCCCACCCAAATAGCATCAACCTGTTTTTTCCCCATCAGGCTGGCAGCCATAGAGTCGCAGATAAGCTGATACGGAATACCCAGCTCGCCAAGCTCCCAGGCAGTAAGCCTGCCGCCCTGTAACAGCGGGCGAGTCTCATCCACCCAAACATTGGCAACATTGCCTTCGCTGAAGGCGCGCTGGATAACGCCGAGCGCGGTGCCCACGCCTGCGGTAGCCAGGCCGCCGGTGTTGCAGTGGGTCAGCAGGCGGCTGCCGGGCTTCACAAGCGTTGCGCCCGCGGTAGCGATGTTGTCGCACAGCACTTTATCTTCCGCCACCAGGCGCAGCGCTTCCTCACCCAGCGCCGCAACAAAGTCGTCCTGCGCCAGGGCCTGCTTCATGCGGTCGAGGTTGTTCATCAGGTTTACGGCGGTCGGGCGGGAGGCTCTGAGGGTTTCCAGCGCTTCAGCAAGCTGCGGCTTGGAAAAACCTTGTTCCGCCAGCAGCGCCAACAGCAGGCTGGCAGACAGCCCGATAAGCGGCGCGCCGCGCACGCTCAGGGTATGAATATGGGCAACCAGCTGCTCTACAGTGTGGGCGGCCAGCCAGTTTTTTTGCTGCGGCAGCGCCTGCTGGTCGAGGATCCAGAGCTGGCTATCCTTCACTTCAAGGCTGGTGGTTTTTAAATTCTGCATGTGTGTTAATTCCATGTTGCGTTGTTGCAGCATATTGTGCCAACATGGCTTCCAGATGTATAGACGTCCAAACGTCTTGTTTAATTTTATTTTCTGAGAGGCTCGCCATGTCGCAATACCGCACTTTTAACGCCGCAGATGCAGTGGCATACGCTCAACAGTTTGGCGGGCTGGCTTCGCCCTCAGAACTGGTGGACGCGCAGGAAGTGGGCGACGGCAACCTCAACCTGGTCTTTAAAATCTTTGATACCCAGGGCGTTAGCCGGATTATCGTTAAGCAGGCGCTGCCGTATGTGCGCTGCGTGGGCGAGTCCTGGCCGCTGACTCTCGACCGGGCGCGTATTGAAGCGCAGACCCTGGTTGAACACTATCGGCACAGCCCGGAGCACACGGTAAACGTGGTGCATTACGACGCGGAGCTGGCGGTGATGGTGATGGAAGATCTCTCCAGCCATCGTATCTGGCGCGGCGAGCTGGTTAAGGGCGCTTACTACCCCCAGGCGGCGAGCCAGCTTGGCGACTATCTCGCAAAAACGCTGTTCCACACCTCCGACTTTTACCTGCATCCGCACGCGAAAAAAGCGCTGGTAGGGCGTTTTATTAACCCGGAAATGTGCGAGATTACCGAGGATCTGTTCTTCAACGATCCGTATCAGGTTCATGAGCGTAATAATTATCCGGCGGATCTGGAGCCGCAGGTCGCGGCCCTGCGCAACGACCGCGATCTCAGGCTTGCGGTAGCCCAGCTGAAACATAAATTCTTCTCCAGCGCCGAGGCACTGCTGCACGGCGATATTCACAGCGGCTCGATTTTTGTCGCCGAAGGCAGCCTGAAGGCGATTGATGCCGAATTCGGATACGTTGGCCCGATTGGTTTCGACATCGGCACCGCCGTTGGCAACCTGCTACTGAACTACTGCGCGCTACCGGGGCATTATGGCCCGCGCGATGCGGCAAGCCATCGCGAGCAGCGCCTGAAAGATATTCAGGAACTGTGGCTCACCTTCACAGAGCGTTTCACCGTTCTGGCCCGCAGTGAAACCCGCGACGCCGCGCTGGCAACCGAAGGCTACGTCGAGCAATTCCTGCAAAAAGTGTGGATTGATGCGGTAGGTTTCTGCGGCACCGAGCTTATCCGCCGCTCTGTCGGCCTGTCTCACGTTAGCGATCTTGAAAGCATTGAAGATGAAGCGACCCGTCTGGCCTGCATCAGCCACGCAATAGAGCTGGGTAAATTCCTGATTCTGATTGCCGGGCAGGTGGATTCGGTGGAGGAGTTTATTGCCAGGGTTCGTCAGAAAGGTTGAGTTTTTCCCTTACGGGCCCTCACCCTAACCCTCTCCCGGAGGGAGAGGGAATGAAAGAGGGCGATCGTCGGGAACATAGCCGAGCTTATAGAGGTTATCTCTACTGGTTACAGCCGTCTATGTCAGTTCGGAAAGGATTCCGTTCACTTCCGGTTTGCTTCATATGCAGCCACACTAAAATTCCATGTCGATTTAAATCCAAAAGCCACTCCCTTGTCCCCGGCTCTCAACG
>NZ_KE161030.1:3305864-3425381 GCF_000412335.2 Cedecea davisae DSM 4568 | reverse complement strand
TAATTTCCCCTGACACGTTCACCGTTCTCTGGGCGTGCAGGGAAAACAGATTTACGGGTGAACGGAACATAGCCGAGCTTGTAGAGGTTATCTCTACTGGTTACAGCCGTTTATGCAGACCCAGAGGTGATTCCGTTCACGCAATAATCCGCTGCTTAAGAGTTGCGTTAAGTCCCGCAGCGAGGTCCTTCCTTTTCCCCCTCTCCCCTGTGGGGAGAGGGTCGGGGTGAGGGGCAAGCTATCCCAAATACTCAATAATCGACAGTCCGCCGTTATAATCGGTGCTGTAAATAATCCCTTCTGCATCCACAAACACATCGCAGGACTGGATAATGCGCGGTCGCCCTGGTCGGGTATCCATCATTTTCTCTGGCGCGGCCGGAACCAGCGCCCCGGTTTCTACCGGGCGATACGGGTTGGAAATATCGTAAGCCCTGACGCCCGCGTTTTGATACGTCGCGAAAATCAGCGTGTCGCTGATAAAGCTCCCCGGTCGGTTTTCGTGAAGGTTGTGCGGCCCAAAGTGCGCGCCTTTTGCCACATAATCAATTTCGTCCGGCTGCGGGAAGGTCGAGATGCTGACCGGGTTCGCCGGGTCGCGAATATCAAACAGCCAGATAAGCTTCTCGCCGTCTTCCTGATTGTCCAGCACCGCTTCGTCCAGCACCACCAGCAAGTCTCTGTCCGGCAGCGGCAGCGCGGTATGGGTGCCGCCGCCAAACGGCGGGCTCCAGTTGCGGTGGCTGATGAGCTGAGGCTGCGAGCGGTCTGAAACGTCCAGCAGCGTCAGGCCGCCGTCGCGCCAGCTGGCATACGCCGTGTCGCCGCTGATTATTGCGTGGTGCAGCGCATAGCGCTTGCCTTCCGGCCAGGTCGGCTGCTCGCCCGCGGCGGTATTCATCCCCGGTAACCACCAATTGCCCGCCACCTGCGGATTGCGCGGGTCGGCAAGATCAATAGTCAGGAAAATATAGTCGCTAAAACCGTCGATCAGCGCCGAAACATAAGCCCAGCGCCCGCCAACGTACCAGCAGCGGTGAATGCCGATGCCGCTAAGCGACAGGAAGCTGATTTCTTTCGGTTTATCCGGCGTGGAGATATCAAAAATACGCAGCCCGGCGCTCCAGCCCTTGTCCTGAACGTCACGCACCGTTTCACCCACCGATTTGGTGTAGTAAACCTTTTCATCGGCAAAGCGAACGTCGGCAAACAGGTCGCGGGCGTTGATAACCAGCAGCAGGTCATCATGCGCCTGCAAATGGATGTTCCAGGTGCCCGGTGGGGCAGGCACAAAGCCCGCCGCCTTCGGATGCTTCGGGTCACGGACGTCAACAATTGAGAAGCCCTGGGAAACCATATGGCCGATGTAGGCGTAACCGCGATGCACCATCAACTGCACGCCGTCCGGTTTTCCCCCCTGGTCGCTGTGGCCGATAAGCCGCATATTGTGGCTGTATTCGGGTTGTGGCAGTGCCATCGGCCCTCCTTATTTGTTTTTAGCTTCGAGGGTGGCAAACCACGGCGCAATAAAGTCGTCGGTCTGGCCCCAGCCCGGAATGATTTTGCCCAGAGAAGACACGTTTACCGGCCCCGGCTGGCTTGCCAGCAGCGCCTGAGGAATGGCAGCGGCTTTAAAATCATAGGTAGCAGGCGTTGTCTCCCCGGCAATTTTGTAGGCTACCAGGCGCACGTTGGTGGCGCCGATAAGCTTAGGATCGACCGCCACGCTAACTTTCCACGGGCTGTTTGTTTCGCGCATCAGTTGAATATCCTGGTTGGAAACGTCGATGCTGTAGAGTTTGATTTCGGTGCGGCCGTTCTCCTGCAACGCTTTATAAGCGCCCTGGCTGAAAGCGTCCCACGTGCCCCAGATAGCGTCGATTTTTCCTTTTGGATATTTAGCCAATACCGCGCCGACTTTGTTGGCGGTATCGCCCTGTACGTCGGAAGAAACGGCTCCGATGGACTCCAGCTCTTTGATGCCAGGGTTAGCTTTTAGCAGCGCCTGGTAAGCAGTCTGGCGGCGTTCCATTGGCGGGAAACCGGCGACCCACAGCTTGATGATGTTGGCTTTGCCGTTGAAGTCTTTTACCAGTTGGCCGAAGGAGAGGTCGGTCAGCGAGGCATCGTCCTGCTGGGTCACGGTCACGCCGGGAATAGCGCCGTTAACGGCAGTATCAAAGACTGAGACGGCAATACCGGCGGCAACGGCTTTTTTCACCAGCTCGGTTGAGTACGGGTCGCGGCCCTGAGAAAGAATAATCCCGTCATATTTCTGGCTGATGGCCTGGTTCACAAAGTCCTGAAAGCGGGCATCGTCGCCGTTGCTCAGGAAGGTGCTGACCTTAAAGCCCAGCTTTTTAGCCTGCTGAACCGCGCCGGCAACAAACTGCGTGGTGTTGTCGTCGGAACCCAGGTTGCGGATAACGGCAATGCGAATAGGACCGTCATGAGCGGCGATTTTTTCCGGCACCGGAGCGATGGTTGCCGCGTAGCCAGGCAGAGCGGAAAGCAGGCTAAGCGCCAGCAAAGAGGTGGTTAATTTTTTCATCGTCGTTACCCTGTGTGAATGTTGTTTTAGCGTCGTTGTATGTAAGTAATCGCCAGCGCTGCAGCCAGCACCAGGCCTTTAATTATGTCCATCGCGTAGTAGGGCACGGAGAGCATCACCAGCCCGTTTTGCAGCACGCCCAGAATCACCGCGCCAACCAGCGTGCCGAGGGCGTTGGGTTTACCTGAGCCTGCAAGAGAAAAGCCAATCCATGCGGCGGCTACGGCGTCCATCAGATAGCCGCCACCGGCATTGACCTGCGACGAGCCGATGCGTGACGCAAGCAGAATGCCGCCCAGCCCCGCGAGTAAAGATGCCAGCACATAGGCCGCCACGCGGTAGCGGGTGGTGCGAATGCCGGAAAGGCGCGCCGCTTCCGGGTTGCCGCCGATGGCATACATGCGTCGGCCGTGTTTGGTCAGGGAAAGTGCGAGCTGTGCCACCAGGGTTACCACCAGCATGATGATGACGATGGTCGGCACCTGGCCCAGCAGTCCGAAGCTTGCAGGAATAGTGCCTTCGGCCATGTCGCCGCTCGGCAGCACCATATTTTCTGTAATCGAGCCGCCGTAGCTGTAGGTCATCGCCACGCCCTGGATAACAAACAGGCTGGCGAGGGTGGCGAGCATGTCGGGAATTTTCAGGACCACTATCAGGAAGGCGTTAAACAGCCCGATCAGAGTGCAAAGCACCAGCGTCGTGATAATCGCTTCCGTGGTGCCGAAGCCGTGCCAGACGAACAGTGAAATGACCAGTGCGTTTGCCAGAGAAGCGGTGGAGCCAACGGACAAATCAAAACCGCCGACGGTGAGCGAAATCGATACGCCGACGGCAATGACCGTGACGATGGCGATTGAGCGCAGGATGTTAATGATGTTGTTTGGCTCAAGGAAGCTGTCTGAAGCGATGCCGAACAGCGCCACCAGGGCAACAACGGTAAGCAACATCCCCCATTTGTAGAGAAAGTCAAAAAACTGCTGGCGGCCGGAAACGCCGGCCTTAAGGGATAATGCTTTGCTCACGCGGGTGTTCCTCCGGTGGAGTAGAGTAAAAGTGTTTCTTCGGTGGCCTTATGGCCGTCAAGCTCGGCGACGATGCGCCCGTCCCACAGCACGCAGATGCGGTCGCATAGCCCGACCAGTTCGGCAAACTCGCCGGAGGCGTAAATCACCCCTTTACCCTGGCGAGCCAACTGGTCTATCAGCACAAAGAGGTCGGTTTTGGCTTTGATGTCCACGCCCTTGGTCGGCTCGTCAAAAATCAGCACTTCGGCTTCGCTGCGCAGCCACTTGCCGATGGCGACTTTTTGCTGATTGCCGCCCGAAAGACGGCGCAGCGTTTGCGCCGGGCCGCTGGTGCGGATCCCCAGTCGCTGAATAGTTTCCTCCGCCCAGCGCTTCGCTTTGCGGTGGTCGAATAATCCCCAGCGGGAGAACTGATTGTCGGCGCTGACCGCAAGGTTCATGGTGACCGACTCGTCGATAAAAATGCCTTCTTTACGGCGTTCTTCCGGCACCAGCACCACGCCGCGCGTCACGGAATCCGCGGGGTCTTTTGGCCGCCAGTTTTTCCCTTTCAATTCGCCGCGTGCGACGGTACTGCGCGTAGCGCCGAACAGCGCCTTGCACAGCTCGGTTTTGCCCGCGCCCGCCAGCCCGGCAATGCCGAGAATTTCGCCCTTATTCAGCCGCAAAGAAATATCTCGCAGCAGCACATCGTCATGAAGCCCTTCCACCTCAAGCAGCGTGTTGTTCGCAACCGGCGGGCGGTGCGGAGGATAAATATCGTCGAGCTGGTGGCCGAGCATTTTTTCAACAATTTCTTCGCCGCTGAGATGTCCCATCGGGCCGGTGTCCACCAGTTTGCCGTCGCGCAGGACCGTCATCTGGTCGCAAATCGCCTTCAGCTCGTGAATGCGGTGGGAGATAAACACCACGCCGATGCCGCTTTGCTGTAGCCGCTGCACCACGCGAAACAGGTGCTCGCTCTCCTGGCTGTCCAGCGGAGCCGTAGGCTCGTCGAGGACAAGAAAACGGCAACGATGGGAGAGGGCGCGCGCCAGCAGGATTTGCTGCTTTTCCGCCAGCGAACACTGCTCGATACGCTTTTTCACATCGATTGCTACCTCCAGCTGCGCCAGCGCGGCGCGCGCCTGCCGGTAAATCTGCGGCCAGCTGTAGAGGTGGCCCGCTTCTGCCAGCTTGTCGAGCATGATGTTTTCCCCGACGCTCAGGCCGGGGATCAGCGCCACGTCAACTTCCTGCTGCACGAGGTGAATACCGAGCAGTTTGGCATCGCGCGGGCTGCGGATAGTGACCGTTTCGCCGTTAATCAGGATTTCGCCCTGATAATCAGCGTGCGCCCCTGAAAGCACCGCCATCAGCGTTGATTTACCCGCTCCGTTTGCGCCGGTCAGGGCATGTACCGAGCCGCCATTTAGCTGAAAATCAACCTGGCTCAGGGCGTTGAAGCCGCCGAAGGCGATGGATATCTGCCGCATCTCGAGCTGGTTAAGCGTTGTCATGGCGGAGCCTGCATCCGTGTTTAATAAATTGATCTGTCGAATTTTTAACGGCCTTCTGGGTTGCGGGCAATGAACGAAAAGACATAAGATAAAGCAAAATGATATTAGCCGTCCAGATGTCTGGACATATCATCAGCATAGAATATATCCCGTCAGCGCATGAAAGGAAATGAATCATGACCAGCACCGCTATCCGCGTGGTTACCGGCCCCGCCAATTACTTCTCCCATCCCGGTAGTCTTGCCCGCCTGAGCGAGTTTTACAGCGAAGAGCAGCTAAACAACGCGGTGTGGATCTACGGTGAGCGCGCTTTTGAGGCCGCGCATCCTTTCCTGCCGGCGTCATTTAATCTCCCGGGCGCGAAGCATATTGCCTTTGGCGGCCACTGTAGCGAGAGCGAAGTGCAGAAGCTGGTTGCCCGGTCCGGCGAGCGGCGGGTGGTGATTGGCATTGGCGGCGGCGCGCTGCTGGATACGGCCAAAGTGGTGGCAAGAAGGCTGAACGCTCCTGTGGTGGCGATTCCGACTATCGCCGCGACCTGCGCGGCCTGGACGCCGCTGTCGGTCTGGTATAACGATGCCGGGCAGGCGCTGCGCTATGAAATCTTCAACGATGCTAACCATCTGGTGCTGGTGGAGCCGGAAATTATTCTGCGTGCGCCACAGGAATACCTGCTGGCGGGCATCGGCGATACGCTGGCGAAGTGGTATGAGGCGGTGGTGCTCAGTCCTGAGCCGGAGAATCTTCCGCTAACCGTTCGCCTGGGTATTGGCGCGGCGCTGGCTATCCGCGACGTATTGCTGGAGAGCAGCGAGCAGGCGCTGGAAGACCAGAATAACGGCGAATTAAGCCAGGCGTTTCTGGACGTGGTTGAGGCGATCGTTGCCGGAGGCGGTATGGTCGGCGGCCTGGGTGACCGCTATACCCGCGTTGCCGCCGCTCATGCGGTACACAACGGACTGACGACGCTGCCGCAAACCGACCGCTTCCTGCACGGGACTAAAGTGGCCTACGGAATTCTGGTGCAGAGCGCACTGCTGGGGCAGGACGACGTGCTGGCTCAGCTTACCCAGGCGTACAAGCGTTTCAACTTGCCCACTCGCCTGGCACAGCTGGATGTGGATATCAATCATCGCGCCGAGCTGGATAAGGTGATTGCCCGCACTTTGCAGGCCGGGGAGTCTATACACGCTTTGCCTTTGGCGCTTTCGCCGGAGGTTTTAAGAGCGGCTTTTGAGAAGGTTGAGGCGCTGTAAATATTTGCCCCTCTCCCCACAGGGGGAGAGGATAAAACCAGGTGCAGAAACTTACTTTTTTCCACCCTCTTCCTCCCGGAGAGGGCTGGGGTGAGGGCATTTCACCCTGGCTGCAATTCCCGCACTAAAGCAAACGCCTGCTTCATATGCTCCTCGCTAACGATAAACGCCTTCAACTGCTGTTCGGCGTTCAGCCCTTTGGCAATCAGCCCTTCGCCGCTGGCGGTAATATGCCAGCATAAATCCTCGCGCTGGGTTTCCCCGGCCAGATGCAGCGGCATTTCGGGCGTTTTCACTTTTACCAGCATTGCCGGAAGCTTCAGCGGTTGCTCAGCGCCGAGCAGGTTTTTCGCCAGCGTCATGGCGCTTAGCTGTATCGGTTGCAGGAACGGCAGCACTTTTCCGTCGATTTCCGCGCAGTCGCCCAGGGCATAGATATCCGGATCGGAAGTTTGCAGCTGGCTGCTCACCTTGATCCCTCGGTTTACCTCCAGCCCTGCGTGCTGAGCCAGGCCGATGTTCGGGCGCAGGCCAATAGCCGCGACAACCGCATCAGCATAGATTTTTCGCCCGTTGTTGAGCGTGGCGCACAATCCCGGCTCCGTTTCGCTTACCGACTCCAGGCGCTGATTAAACAGCAGTTCGACGCCCATTCGGCTGAGTTTTGACTGCAACCTTCCGCTCACTTCAGGCGGCAGCAGAGAAGCCATCAGGTGACCGGCGTTGTCCACCAGCGAGACCTGCTTGCCCGCCCGGCAAAAATCCATCGCCAGCTCGCTGCCTATCAGCCCGCCGCCGAGGATAAGCACGCGTTTAGCATCGCGCAGTCTGGACTCGCAGGCCTGATACTCCTGCTGGCTATTGAGCGTCAGCATCAGCTCCTTGCCCGCAATGGGCGGGAGCAGGGCGGAAGAGCCGGTCGCCAGCACCAGCTTGTCGTACTGCCACTCTCGCCCTGAAGACTTCACCCGCTTGTTTTTCGGGTCGATGCTACTGACCCAGCTGTTGGCGTGTAGCGTCAGGTTGTACTGTTCGGCAAAATCTCCTGCCGGCTGACGGGTCATCTCTTCGGCACGCTGATTCAGGCTGATGACGTGGCTGAGATCGGGTTTGTTGTATTCATCGACGCTGTCGGCGGCAATCAGCCGAATCGGCACCTCTGCATTGTGTTTACGGATATTTTTAACCAGCTGGCGGGCGGCAAAGCCCGAGCCGATAATCACGATGCCGTGGTTCATTTGACCTCCGTAGCCAGTTCGTCGAAGACGTCTTTGCCCAGCGAGCATTCAGGGCAGAGGAAATTATCCGGCACTTCGCTCCACGGCGTATTCGGCTCAACGTTTTGCATAGGTTCACCTTTCGCCGGATCGTAAATCCACTGGCAGACGCTGCACTGCATGCAGGGGCCGAGATCGGTGTTTGCCGCTGGCTCTGCGGCTGTCGGAGCGGCTTCTGTTACGCTATTCTGCGCCGCAGGCAGCGGGGTTAGCGCCCACTGGCGTGCGATTTCGCGACCGTGCTCGCGGCATAACTCCAGCGCATTACCGTCCGGGCGCCATTTTGCTTTCAGGCTTAAAGACATTTCGAAACCAGCGTCCTGCAGACGAGTAGAAAGGCGGTCTACCGCGCCGCCGCTCCAGCCGTGGGAGCCAAAGGCGCTGGCGCGTTTATTGCGAAAGCGCAGGCCGGTTATCTCTTCTACCAGCCCGGCGATTTTCGGCATCATCACGTTGTTCATGGTCGAGGTGCCGACCAGCACGCCTTTGGAGCGGAAAACGTTGGTCAGAATTTCGTTTTTATCGCTGCGGGCAACGTTGAAGATTTTCACCGCCACGCGAGGGTCGGTTTCGGTAATGCCCTGGGCAATGGCATCCGCCATCATGCGGGTGTTGTTCGACATGGTGTCGTAGAACAAGGTGATGCGATCTTCCTGGTAGTCGGCTGCCCACTTCAGGTACAGCTCGACGATTTGCGTCGGGTTGTCGCGCCATACCACGCCGTGAGAAGTAGCAATCATATCCACCGGCAGGTTAAAGCCGAGGATCTCGGTAATCTTCGGCGTGACCAGGCGGCTGAACGGCGTCAGGATGTTGGCGTAGTAGCGCTGGCACTGCTCGAACAGTTCGGTCTGGTCCACTTCATCATTGAACAGATGTTCGTCGCAGTAATGCTGGCCGAAGGCATCGTTGCTGAACAGCACCGCGTCGCCGGTCATGTAGGTCATCATGCTGTCCGGCCAGTGCAGCATAGGCGTTTCGACGAAGATAAGCTGTTTGCCGTTGCCGATATCAAGCGTATCGCCGGTTTTCACCACGTTGAAGTTCCATTCCGGGTGATGGTGGTGCCCGTTGATGGAGTCGATGCCGTTTGCCGTGCAGTAAATTGGCGTGTTCGGGATGCGGGACATAAGTTCGGTCAGCGCGCCCGCGTGGTCTTCTTCCGCGTGGTTGATGATGATGTAGTCGAGCGTGTTGAGGTCGATTTCACGCTCCAGGTTCTGCACAAACTCGCGGCTGAATTTATGGTCCACGGTGTCAATAAGCACGTTTTTTTCTTCACGGATCAGATAGCTGTTGTAGCTGCTGCCGCGCAGGGTTTTATATTCGGTGCCGTGAAAATCGCGAACTTCCCAGTCACGCTGGCCAACCCACTGAATGTTGTTTTTAACCTGAATAGCCATGTAAAACCTCACTGATGTAATAGCGTTATTTGTCCTGATACAGGCTCTATTACAGTTTTTGTGCCAGTTTTGTATTGCTTTGATTTTTAATGTTTAATTGTTTTTATTGATTTTGTTTGTTGTCAAAATGACAATTATAAAAATAGTCTTTATGACTGCTCTGTTTGTCATTATGACTATGCGGGCGTAAGCTTGGCTCATTGTCTTTTCCGGAGCCTGACCATGAGCCTGTCGTTATCTTCTCTGGCGGCTATTGCCATTGAGCTGCAAAGCGGTATTAGCCATTCCGACCGTTTTTCCCGCGTCATCCGCACGTTGCGAACCCTGCTGGGGGGCGATGCCACCGCGCTCCTGCGCTATGAAGCACGCCATTTCTACCCGCTCGCTATCGACGGCCTTGCGCCGGATGTTCTGGGGCGGCGCTTTGCGCTTGATGCCCACCCGCGTCTTGAAGCCATTGCCAGAGCCGGGGACGTGGTGCGCTTCCCTGCGGACAGCGAGCTCCCGGACCCTTATGACGGTTTGATTCCCGAGCATGAAGACTTGAAGGTGCATGCCTGCCTTGGGCTGCCGCTGTTTGCTGACCAGAGCCTGATTGGCGCATTGACCGTGGACGGAATGGATCCCCTACAGTTCGACAGCTTCAGCGATGAAGAGCTGAGGCTGATTGGCGTCCTGGCTTCCGGGGCGCTGAATAATGCGCTGCTGCTGGAGCGGCTGGAAAAGCAGACGCCGGAAGGCGCGCCGAAGCCTGCGGCGGGCGGCGGTAATGCTGGCGAGATGATCGGCCTGTCGGCGGGGATTACTCAGCTGAAAAAAGAGATCAATATCGTTGCCGCTTCTGATTTAAACGTGCTGATCACCGGGGAAACCGGGGTGGGAAAAGAGCTGGTGGCCAGGGCAATTCATGCCGGATCGGCCCGTTCAGCAAGCCCGCTGGTTTATCTGAACTGCGCCGCGCTGCCGGAAAGCGTCGCCGAAAGCGAACTGTTCGGGCATGTGAAAGGAGCATTTACCGGCGCGATTCACCACCGCACCGGCAAGTTTGAAATGGCGGACAACGGCACCCTGTTCCTGGATGAGATTGGCGAGCTGCCTCTGGCTTTGCAGGCCAAGCTGCTGCGGGTGCTGCAATATGGCGATATTCAGCGGGTAGGCGATGACCGCAGCCAGCGCGTTGACGTCCGTGTGCTGGCCGCGACCAATCGTGACCTTAAGCAGCAGGTGCTGGCCGGAGAATTTCGTGCCGACCTGTTCCACCGCCTGAGCGTGTTCCCGCTGCATGTTCCGCCGCTGCGCGAGCGCGGAGAGGATATTGCCCTGCTCGCCGGTTTTTTCTGCGAGCAAAGCCGGGTAAAAATGGGGTTGCGGCAGGTTGTCTTGAGCGAGGCTGCCCGCCGGCAGTTGATGCATTACGGCTGGCCGGGAAATATTCGCGAGCTGGAGCACGCTATTTATCGTGCCATTGTGCTGGCCCGCGCCAACCATCCCGAAGGGGAACTGGTTCTGCTGCCTCATCATTTCCAGCTTTCCGGGCAGCCAGTGGCTGTTCCCAATCAGCCAGATTTAGCGCCGCTGCCGCAGATCGAAAATTTAAGAGAGGCGACCGACGCCTTTCAGCGAGCTATGGTTATTGAAGCGCTGGCAAACAATGGACATAACTGGGCGGCAAGCGCCAGGCAATTGAGCGTGGATGTGGCCAATTTGCACCGGCTGGCAAAGCGGCTCGGGGTAAAATAATCAGCACAAAGCCCGCGCCAGCCCCGGTGACAGGCGGTGTCGGGTTGCTGTCAGGCTGGTGTCGCGTCGGCGTCGTGTTGGCTTTGCTCATGCCGGGCCATAGTAAGAGCGGGTTCAATCATTTGAGGATGTCCAGCCATGAGTAACAAGATTAAAGCATTGCGCTTATCCCGCGCCTGGTCTCAGGAACAGCTCGCCGAGCTCTCTTCCCTGAGCGTCAGAACTATTCAGAGAATTGAAAACGGCGGCCAGGCCAGCCTGGAAACGCTGAGCGCCATCGCCGCGGCATTTGACCTTAATGTCACCGATTTGTACGACGACGGCGGCGACCCGGGGGCAGAGCCAGAAGAGGCGCTGGATATGCGCATTCAGGAGGCTAAACAGCGCGTTGCCCGCGAATATCGCTACTACCGTTCCGTGCTGGTATGGGCGATTGTCTGCGCCGGTTTAGCCGCAATTAACCTGCTGACTTCTCCGGGAAGTTACTGGTTTCTGTGGCCGACGCTTATCTGGGGCGCGCTGCTGGTGATGGGCGGGCTGCGCTTATTTGTCCTTAAAGGCTGGCTTGAGCGCCGCCAGCAGCAGCGCCTCCAGCAGCTTTTGCGTAAATAGTTAACGGCGGCAAATGGCGTGATTACGCGCTATCCAGTCGATAAATGCCTGCTTCGGCAGGGCTTTGCTGTAAAGCCAGCCCTGCCCGTAAGTCACCCCGTGCTCCCGCAGCCACGCCGCCTGAGCCGCGGTTTCAATCCCTTCAGCTACGGTATCGAGACTCAACGTTTTCGCCATTTCGATGATGTAAGGCGTGACGTTTTTATACTCCAGCGCGTCAACGAAGGATTTGTCGATTTTCAAAATATCGACGGCGAGATCCTGCAAGTAGCTCAGGCTGGAGTAGCCGGTCCCGAAGTCATCAAGATAGATTGGGTGCCCCGCCTGGCGGTATTGCGCCACAATCGGCGCGCTGGTGGCCGGGTCGGCAAAGCCGCGCTCGGTTATCTCCAGCGCAATTTGCTCCGGCTTAATCTGATACTTGAGCAGCAGCGGTTTGATAAGCGGCAGGATGCGGTCGCTCAGCACGTCGGAGGGCGAAAGGTTGATGGAAATATGGTGCCCCGGATGGGCGTGCAGCCAGTCGCCCATTTCGCTGAAGACTTTATTGATAACCAGCCCGGTAATTTGAGTGATCAGCCCGGTTTGCTCGGCAATCGGAATGAAAATGTCCGGGCTGATAAAGCTCCCGTCCGGCAGACGCCAGCGTATAAGCGCCTCTGCCCCTACGCCTTCACCCGATTTCAAATCGATAATGGGCTGGTATTCGAGGCTAAATTCGCGGCCGCGAATGGCGTCCTGAATGCGGGTTTCAGGCGACTCCAGGCGGCGCAGCAGGCGGGTGATAAACCAGCCCGCGCTCAGGCTAAACAGCATGCCGATGGGCAGCCAGATAACCATTTGCTTATACCAGGCCGTTTGCAGGGGAGCGCTGGGCGCCCAGGCTATCATCGCCAGCCCCAGTTCCGGCGCGCGGCGAATGACGTAATCGTTTTGCCCGTCCGACCAGGTGGTTGTGCCTTTGCGTATCCGCGCATGCCAGCCGTCATTGGGCAGCGTGGCATTGCTGGCAATTTGCCTGTCGTGCTCAAGGCCAACCATCGCGATATTGACCGGGTTATGGCCAAAAGGGATAACGTCAATAAACGCGACAGGATCGATAACCACGACGTGCGGCGTTTTCCCGACGTAAATCATTGGCCGCTGAAAGCCCAGATCGGTGGTGTCGGTATACCAGGCGGAAAACCCCTGCGGGCCGATGGTGTCCGGCGGGCCAAGCTGTGCGCCGTTGTTGTTGGCTTCAAGCGAGGAACAGCGGGCGCGATTATTCTCCAGGTAAAGCACTTCCTGAATGTAGCGAAAATCAAAGGCTACGCGGCGCATCGCTTCAAGGTGAGGCCGGGTGCAATATGTGCTACTGAAGCGGTTGATTTGCTTGAGTGCTTCAACGGCCTGATCCATCACTTTTTCGCTGCGCAGCAGCGCGCGGTCGGCGTAATTTTCCAGCTCGCTGTGAAAGGTTTTTTCGGCCTTGTTATGCGCCAGGTAAATGCTGAGCAGTATCGGCAGCAGTACCGCGAGGATCAGCACGCCGTTAACGATGCTGACCAGTTTTTTGCCTGCCATAGTTGAGTCCTGGCGTCAGAAGTGAAAAGTCAGATGAATTTATCTGCCAGCATAGTTCAGGCGGCGCAGCAGTGTTATGTTTCAGCGCAAAGGACAGGAGCCAGCGATGAAAAAAAAAGAATTTGTGACTCAGGATTTGCTGAGCAAAATTTACCAGCACGCAAGCCCGGGGCTGCGTAAATTGCCGCCGGAGCGCCAGCTTGCTGAAGAATACGGCGTTTCGCGCTTTACTATTCGCCAGGCGCTGGAAAAGTTGGTGAGTATTGGCGTGGTGACGATTATTCAGGGATCGGGCGTCTGGATTAACGAACAGGCCCGCAATAGCCCACTGGTGTACAACTCGATAACTGAAAAACACTTCGACCGCATTGCGTTTCGGCTAGTCAGCCTGCATAAGAAATTACCCGACCGCGACGAGCAGCAGGTTTTTGGCCTGAACGAGGACGCGTTTATCTGGCAGTTTTGCCGCCTGCGGCTGGTAGACAACCGCAAAGTGCAGATTGAAACCTCGCGCATGCCGGTAAAAGATTTCCCTGACCTGAACCAGAAGGCCATTGAAAGCTCGCTGCAACAATACGTTCTGAGCAAGGGTTACCGCATTTCTCACCTGCTGACCAGCTACCAGGCGGTGGTGATTAACAAGGAACAGGCTCAACTGCTGGAGTGCAAGAAGGGGCTTCCGGCGATGCAAATACGCAACCGTGGCATTCTGGAGGGGGGACGGGTATTTGAAATCAGCGACATCGTTGATATCGACTACTCCTGCACCTACGTCATCCCCTTCAACCACGATAATCTTGCCCGCCGCAGAGTGCCTCAGGGGGTGTGAATCGCCCCGTTTGGCAGGCGGCTTTGGGTCCACTCGTGCGGGCGGTATTCCACCGGGAAGCGCTCCGCTTGTCGCTCGTCAAAACCTACCCCGATTCCTGGTTTCTCCAGCGGATACATATAGCCCTGATCTGCCTCAGGTGCGCCGGGGAACACCGCTTTGGTATTCGGCTTGTTCGGAATAAATTCCTGAATCGCCGCATTATGCAGGTGGATATTGAGATGGGTGTTCACCGCGACCGCAATCGGCGTCATATCAGGTGGCCCGTGCCAGGCAAGACGTACTCCAAAGGCCTGGCAAAGTACCGCCAGTTTTAGCGCCGGAGTAATTCCGCCTATCTGCGAAACGTGGCAGCGAATAAAGTCGATGCGGCGGTTAACGATAAGGTCATGCCATTCCGCCGGGTTGTTAAACAGCTCGCCCATTGCCAGCGGCACGGAGGAGTGGTTGCGAACCTGTTCGAGCCAGGCGCTTTGCTGCGGCGGCAGGATATCCTCGATAAACCACGGCTGGTAAGGCTCCAGCGCTTTGGCAAGCTGGACGGCCTGCTGCGGGAACAGGCGCTCGTGTACGTCGTGCAGGATATGGAAGCGATGGCCGTATTTCTCACGCAGGGCGCGGAACATTTCCACCGTATTAGCCATGTATTCGTCCTGGTCGTAATAGGCGCCGGGCGTTGGGGTTCGGGTCTGGTGCATGCCCTGCGGTGTGCCGCCGTAGAACCCGAGCTGGCAACGAATATAGCGATAGCCTTCGCCCAGCAGCTTATCGACCTCCTGATACAACCCCTCCAGCGTTTCGCTGGCGGCGTGGCTGTAAACCGCAATCGCGTCTTTCGACTTACCGCCCAGCAGCTGATAGAGCGGCATCCCGGCAAGCTGGCCTTTAATGTCCCATAGCGCCATATCCACGCCCGCAATGGCGTTGTTCATCACCGGGCCGTTACGCCAGTAGGCGTTGACCGTCATCATCTGCCACAGGTCTTCGATATGGTTGGCATCGCGGCCAATCAGCAGCGGTTTGAGGTATTCATCGACCATCGTTTTCACCGCCAGCGGGCGCTGCTGGAAGGTGGCACAGCCGAGGCCGGTGACGCCTTTGTCGGTAGTGACGCGTACCGTGACAAGGTTATGGCGGTCCGGTTTAGTAATAAAACATTCAATATTTTCGATAATCGTTGGTAGCACGAGCAAGCTCCACCGTCAGGCTAAATTAAACGGAAAAATGTAAGTTCTGCTATTACTATCACCCTATTTTTCCCCGCCGGTAAACGGTTTTTTTACTCTTTTTTATTGGTCAGTTATTTGATTGTAAAGCCGGATAAAAACGTACCAATTTAGTGTGGTGTTGGGTTTTGTTGTCTTTTATATGGCTAATTGTGACGTGGTTCATGTTTCATTGGTTTGTTTTTTATTTTTTGATTCTCTACCATCGGCAACAACAAAACAGAACAATAAGCCAACACCGGGGAGTGCTTTATGGGGAGTCGCGAAGTCATCGCTTCTATTATCCGTTTGGTCGGCGGAACGGATAATATTAATAACGTCTGGCACTGCATGACGCGCCTGCGTTTCGATTTAATTGATGATAATAAAGTGAATCAGCAGGAGATTAAAAAACTGCCCGGCGTGCTCGGCGCGCAGATCCAAAGCGACCAGTTTCAGATAATCATCGGCCCGCAGGTTAATAGCTGGTATCAGCAACTGACCACTTTGCTCGGCGGGGCGCAGGAACAGCCCGCAGCAACGGCGCAGAAGAAGGAGCGCAAGGGTCTGGTATCGCTGTTTATGGACACGGTTTCCGGCGTTTTTGGTCCAATAGTGCCGGCGATTGCCGGGGCAGGGATGATAAAAGGGCTGCTGGCGGGGCTGGTTGCGCTCAAAGTTATTTCGGCTAAAAGCGATACCGTGGTGGTTATCGACCTGATTGCCAGCGGGGTGTTTTACTTCCTGCCGTTCTTCCTGGCGATTTCCGCCGCAAGGATTTTTAAAACCAATGAATATCTGGCCGCGGCCGTTGCCGCCTGCCTGATGTATCCTTCGCTAATTGAGGCGGCAAAAGCGCTGGCCGCGCATCAGGCCGGGGCGGTGGACGCTTTCTACTTTCTTAATCTGATCCCGGTTTCGGTGTTTAACTATGCCTCAAGCGTTATTCCGGTCATTTTCTCGGTGCTGGCGCTGAGTTATATCTACCGCTGGGTTGACCGCATCATGCCGGAAGTGCTGAAAACGGTCTTTACTCCAACGCTGACGCTATTCCTCGCCGCGCTGGTGGCGCTGGTGGTGATTGGCCCGCTGGGAATTTACCTCGGGAAAGCGCTGGCCTGGTTTATCGAAGGGCTGTTTGGCGTCTCCGCGAGCTTTGCCGGGCTGGTGGTGGGAGCTATTCGCCCAATTGCGATTCTCACCGGGATGCACCACGCCATGACGCCCATCGCGCTGCAAAACTTCACCGACCGCGGCTATGACATGCTGATGCCGATGATGTTTATGGCGAACATGGCGATTGCCGGTGCGACCTTCGCTATCTGGCGGCAGAGCAAGTCGAAGGCGGATCGCTCGGTGGTGCTTTCGGCGGGGATTTCCGCGCTGCTGGGGATCACCGAACCCGCGCTGTTTGGCGTGCTGACCCGTTATAAGAAAGCGTTTATCGCCGCGACAATTGCCAGCTCGCTCGCCTCTGCGTTTATTGCCTTCTTTGGCGTGCGGCTATATGGCTATATCCTGTCGAGCATCTTTAGCCTGCCCGCATATATTGGCCCGTACTTTATCCCAGCCCTGCTGGGCGTGGCGCTGGCGCTGATCCTGTCGTTTACGCTGACAACTCTGCTGGTGCGCGAGAAAGGCGCAGACTCATTCTCGTCGAGAAAAAACGCGTAAAAACGGCTACTATCGGTTTTTCTTCTACGCTGAATGACTGGATATGGCTTCTCTGAAAGACGTAGCAACCCTGGCGGGCGTGTCATTGATGACCGTCTCCAGGGTTATTAATCAGGCTGAACACGTTAGCCCGGCAACCCGGGAGCGGGTGCAGCGGGCCATTGACGAGCTTAATTATGTGCCGGACTATTCTGCCCGAAAGATACGCAGCAAAGGCGTTAAAGCTTCGACAATAGGCATTCTGGCGCTGGATACGGCGACCACCCCCTATTCTGTAGAAATGCTGCTGGCTATCGAGCAAACCGCGCGTGAGCGGGGCTGGAACAGTTTCCTGATTAACATTCTTTCTGCCGACGACGCCGAGCGAGCGGTCAATCAGTTATTGGCCCAGCGGCCTGATGGCATTATTTTTACTACGATGGGCCTGAGGCACGTTGAGCTACCCGCAGTATTAAAAAACCATCGTGTGGTGCTGGCTAACTGTACGAGCGGCGATGCGGGTTTACCGAGCTATATCCCCGATGATTTTAACGGCCAGTATCAGGCCACCCGCTATCTGATTGAACAAGGATACCGTCGCCCGCTGTGTCTGTGGCTGCCCAGTGAAGCGCTTGCCAGTCGTCCTCGCCGGGACGGATTCGAGCAGGCCTGGCGTGAAGCCGGGCTCGACGTTGAGGCGGTGAAGCAGTATCACATGCAATGGGGCGATGCCCATTATCCTGAACTGGCTGAGTGTATTGCAGGGCATAGTAAGGACGGGAAGGCGGATTTCGATGTGCTGGTTTGTGGTAACGACCGTATCGCTTTTGTCGCCTATCAGAAGCTGCTTGCGCAGGGGATTGCTCTTCCAGAGCAGGTGGCGGTACTCGGATTTGATAACCTGGTCGGGGTCGGCGATTTGTTCCTGCCGCCGCTGACAACAGTCCAGTTGCCGCATGAAGAAATTGGTCGACAGGCGGCACTGCACTTGATTGACGGCCTGACCAGCGGCGGCGTGAAGCGGCTGCCTTGCCCGCTGGTTAAGCGTGTTTCGCTATAGCGCGTTCAACTGCCACAGGGTGCCGCCACGGCATAAGGCTTTTCCCTGGCTGGCGAACAGCTCAAGCTGACGTTCCCCCTCTTGCGGGTAGAGACGGCTGCTGAGGCAGTATTCTCCCTGGTTAACAAAAACTTCAATGGACGAGCGATCGATAAAAATACGCAGGTGAAGATCGCTGCTTTCCGATAAGGGCACGCTGCGCTCCCCGTTAAGCTGCCCATCCTGATAGCTTCGTGACAGCACCAGACGCCACGCCTGAACATCCACAAACAGTTCGCAGCCTTGCCCCAGGCGAATACCGTAGCGTTTGGCCGTGCTTTGCCCGCATTCCCAGGTTATCTCCAGCTCCACCGCCTGCGCATCAGGAAACAGCCTCTGGTTATCTTTATCCAGTACGCAGGGCAGAACCAGCTGCTCATGGGCGCGCAGCGTTGCCAGTTCATGAACCGGATTCTGATAGAGTTTTCCATTTGGCATCATGCACACTTCCCGGGGGAGGGTAAGGCAGCCGGCCCAGCCTTCGCATTTAGAGGGCATTGGTGATTCCCACATGTCCATCCAGCCTATGACGATACGGCGACCATCTTCAGCGACAAAGGACTGCGGCGCATAAAAGTCGTGCCCGTAGTCCATCTCTTCAAACGGCTGGCAGAGCCTGAACTCTTCCCCCGGCTGCCATCTCCCGCGCAGATAGCCGCTCTGGAACAGATTTTGATACTTCAAGCCCTGTGACGGGATGCCCTGCGGGGAAAACATCAGGATTTGGCTGTTACCGAGCGGGAAGAAATCCGGGCATTCCCACATATAGCCCATGTCCGAGTCGGCTTCAGTGAGGACACGATCCAGCCGCCACTCCCGCAGTGAACTGCCGCGATAAAGCAGCACTTTTCCCCGATCGTGCTCGTCGCGCGCCCCTATAACCATCCACCAGCTGCCATCCTGTTGCCAAACCTTTGGATCGCGGAAATGCATGATGCCTGGCGGTGGGGTGAGAATGACGCCCTGTTTCTTAAAATGAACGCCGTCTTCACTGGTCGCGAGACATTGTACCTGACGTATAGCACTGTCATTTCCCGCGCCTTCCAGCCAGATATGCCCGGTGTAGATAAGTGCGAGCACGCCATTATCATCTACCGCGCTGCCGGAGAAGCAGCCGTCCCGGTCCCATTCTTCACCGGGAGCCAGTGCGATGGGCTGGTGTTCCCATCGCACCATATCCCGGCTGGTGGCATGCCCCCAGTGCATCGGCCCCCAGCTTTCATCAAACGGATGGTGCTGATAGAAGGCATGGTACAGCCCGTTGTGATAAATCAGGCCGTTAGGATCGTTCATCCAGCCTGCGGGCGGCGCCAGATGATAAAGAGGATAAAAGGCGTTACCGCGCGTTGCCTGTAGCGTTTCTAAGGCAGCCTGTGCCTTGATCAGTGGGGTATTCATAACATTACCTGGTCGTCAGATTTAAAGAAGGGTGTGAGTTATCGGGGGCCGAGTCGCTGAGCAGTAAAGCGGAAACCAACGTCAGTGCCAGCACCAGTCCGGCCAGAATCATATAGGTGTCGGCAAAGCCGAGCTGGTCGTATCCGCGCCCAACAAGAGGAGAAAGTACGGTGGCACATATAGACGTAATAAACTGGAAGCCGACCAGATAGAGCGTGGCGGAGAGGCGCTGATCGAACTGCGTGGTGATGTACTTAAACATTGAAATCAAAAGAATAGGTAGTTCGACCGCGTGCAGAAGCTTCATGAAGGAGATGGTCAGCGGGTCGCTTGCCATGCCTGAACCAAAGATACGCATAGCCATGATCAGGCCACTGAGCAGCAGCCCGCGCTTTGCGCCAATGCGGTTTACCAGCATCGGGGCGAGGAACATCCCGCCTGCTTCGAGAAATACCTGGAAGGAGTTGAGAAAGCCAAACATTTCGTTGCCGCGCTGCACGTTGTTAAACAGCGAGGCGAAGTAAACGGGGAATTGCTGATCGTAAACGTTGTAAACGCTGACGCCGCAAACAAAAAGTACCAGCGCCCAGAAGCGAGGGAGTTTCAGCAGACCGAAGGCATCGGCAAGCGTCAGCGCGCTGGTTTTACCGTATTCCAGTTCGCTGAGGGCGTTAGGCTGCATGTCACGCATGCGCCACAGGAGCAGCAGAAACAGGCAGGCAGAGACGCTACCCATCCAGAAATTCAGCTGCGGATTGAGGTTAAACAGCAGTCCGGCAAAAAACGTGGCACCGGCCCAGCCTAAAGACCCCCACATGCGTGATTTTCCGTATTCAAAGCCGACGATACGGCTCACGCGTTCGGTATAGGACTCCAGTGCGCCAATACCGGCAAAGAAGGTGGCGCCAACGTAAAGCCCGACGCTGATTGCTCCTGCGAGAATATGCACCTGAAGCAGCGGGGTGCAAACGAAGATAAACCAGGGGCCGCTGACTAGCAGCAGCCCGCCAATAACCCACAGCAGCGATTTGCGCAGACCGAGCTTGTCCTGGATAAAGCCGTACAGCGGCTGAGCGCAGAGCGCGGTGAAGGCTATTATCGAGAAGATAAGCCCGGTTTCCGCGCCTTTCAGGCCGATTTTCTGATTTAGCCAAAGTGAGATCAGCGAAAAGGCCGATGACCAGGTCCAGAAAAAGGTAAATAGCAGCCCGCTCAGGATCAGATAGTGATGTTTATTGCGTTTTGTCAGTGCCATGTGTGCAGCCTCTGAGAGCTTGAATGGCGATATTGTTAACGTTAACTTTTTGGTGTGAGAAGAGAGTGACCGTCATAAATGTGATGTTAATCGCAATAGTTAACGTTAACAATTTGGTTTTGTGATCCAGGGCGGATAATAAACGCGTGTATGGAAATGGGTTTAAAGCCCGGTAGAGGATACAGGGCTTAGAAGAAAGATCAGCGGCGGTGGGCGAGGCTGCGAACCAGCCTGTCTCCAAGACTTTGCACCAGTTGCACCATCACGATAAGGATGATGACCGTGCCAACCATCACCTGATTATTAAAGCGCTGGTAGCCGTAGCGTATCGCCAGGTCCCCCAGCCCGCCGCCGCCGATGACGCCTGCCATCGAAGAGAAGCCAATCAGCATTACCACCGTGAGCGTAATACCCGCCAGCACAGCAGGCAGCGCTTCCGGGAGCAGCACTTTGCTGACCACATGCCAGGCGTTGCCGCCCATCGAGAGAATGGCTTCAATTCGGCCTTTGTCTACCTCATCGAGGGCGTTTTCCACCACGCGGGCAAAGAACGGAAAGGCTCCGATGGTTATCGGCACAACCGCCGCGGTGCTGCCGAGCGTGGTGCCGATAATGATGCGCGTGAACGGGATCAGGGCTATCAGCAGCACGATAAACGGCAGCGAACGGCCAATGTTAATTACTGCGCCAAGGATCTTGTTGAAGCGAGGAGCAGGCAATACGCCGTCTCGCCTGCTGAGAAACAGCAGCACGCCCAGCGGCAGGCCAATCAGGACGGTAAACAGCGCGGCCAGCCCGACCATGTAAAGCGTGTCGAGAGTGCCTTCCAGCAGCAGCGGCCATAAATCCTCCCAGCTCATGCTACTTCGCATAACACATTCCCCTCAACGCCGTGGCGGCGTAAAAATTCTCGCTCGGCTTCCTCGTCATGGAGCAGGGAAGTCCTGAGCCGTGAGAAGGGATCCACCAGCCTTTCGGACAGCGGCCCGCTTTCGATTAGCCTGCCGTTCTCCAGCAACGCGGCGTGGTCGCAAATTGCTTTCACCACCTCGAGCTGGTGGGTGATTAACACGATGGTCAAACCCAGCTGGCGGTTGATATCCGCCAGCAGCGCCAGTACCGAGCCGGTTGTTTCCGGGTCAAGCGCGCTGGTGGCTTCGTCGCACAGCAGAATATCAGGGCGAGCGGCCAGCGCCCGTGCAATGCCAACGCGCTGCTTTTGCCCGCCGGAAAGCTGGGACGGAAACGCCCGGGCTTTATCGCTCAGGCCCACCAGCTCAAGCAGTTCAGTTACCCTTTTACGCCGCTCCTCTCGTGCCAGGCCTGCGATTTCCAGCGGCACGGCAACATTGTCTTCAACGCTGCGGGCGTGGATCAGGTTGAAATGCTGGAACACCATGCCGGTACGCTGACGGTGCAGGCGCAGCTCACGCTGGTTATAAGTAGTGATGTCTCTGTCGTTCATGATGATGCGGCCCGAAGTGGGCCGCTCCAGTAAATTGAGACAGCGGATCAGCGTACTTTTCCCGGCACCGCTGCGGCCCAGAATGCCGTAGATTGCGCCGTCCGGGACGACCAGGTTGATATCATCCAGCGCCGGTCGGCCTTCTCCGGCGTACACTTTGCTCAGCCGCTCAAGGGTAATCATGACTTATTCTCTACCGGGATAACGGAGCCGTTGTACTGCTTGCGGATAAACTCGGCCACCTGAGGTGATTCCAGATCCTTAGCCAACTGTTTGATGCGCGGATCGTTTTCCAGATTCGGGTTAGTCACCAGAATATTGGCATACGGATTATGGGTAGCGCTTTCCAGGCCAAGCGAATCTTTAGCCGGGCTGAGGCTCGCTTCCAGCGCGTAGTTACCGTTAATCACGCCCAGGCCGACGTCATCCAGCGAGCGCGGGATTTGCGGCGATTCCACTTCCACAATCTTCAGCTTTTTCGGGTTGCCGACGATGTCCTTCGGCGTGGCCTGGTTAGTGGACGCGTCTTTAAATTCAGGCTTCAGGGTAATCAGCCCTTTGTCCTGCAACAGATACAGGGCGCGGCTCAGGTTGGTGACGTTGTTCGGCACCGCCACGGTTGCGCCTTCCGGTACGGATTTCAGATCCTTGTATTTATGCGAGTAAATTCCCAGCGGCTCGATATGTACCGTGGCGGCAACAACAAATTTCTTGCCGAGCGCTTTTTCCTGATCGCGTAAATAAGGAACATGCTGGAAGTAGTTAGCATCCACGTCGCCGCTGGCCAACAGTTCGTTGGCGTTAGCGCCGCTGGTCAGCTCGACGACTTTGAGTTTCAGATTCGGGTCCAGTTTCTGCACGAAGGCGAGGATCTCCGCGTGCGGAACCGGGTCGGCGGCAACGCGCAGCGCGTCTGCGGCCTGTACCGCGAAAGCCAGAGAAAGCGACAGAGCAACACCGGCCAGTTTAAAAGCAGCATGTTTCATCATGGTTTTCCTTATTATTTATGTCGTTAGTTAAGCTATCAGTTCACTGCTGTTACGAAGAACGTCGGCGTAGTAGCGCTCGGCTACGTCCGGGTGAGAGCGCAGGCGGCCTTTCAGGTAGTTCCAGCCAACGTCGCGCAGTAGCGGGTTAAGCGGATCGCTTTCCGGCCCCCGGGCTTCTTTGACCAGCGCTTCCGGCAGCTGATAAACGGGTACTACGGCGTTGAGCTGCGCGCCGAGGAAGAAGGCGATGGACTGGCGCTCTTCATGCTGCGGCGGGGAAACCACGCGGTGAACCGTAGCGCGAAGATAGCCGTTGGTCGCCAGCTCCAGCAGTTCACCAATATTCACCACGAAACTGCCCGGCAGAGGCTGGGCGTCAACCCAGTTATCCGGGGAGACTTCGACCTGGAGCCCTTTTTTATCGTCCTGAAGCAGGAAGCTCAGGAAGCCTGAATCTTTATGCGCACCCACGCCCTGGCTGCTTTGCGTCGCAGACTGGCCGGGGTAGCGAATCAGTTTGATATGTTCGTTAGGCAGGCTGCCGTAAAGGGCGTCGAAGGCGTCGGCCGGGAGGCTAAGCGCCTCGGCAAAAGTGCGCAGCAGCTTTAACGCCACGGCGGTCATTTCGCGCTGCCATTGCAAAAGCGTGGGCTTCAGCTCAGGTTGTGCCGCTGGCCAAAGGTTTGGTCCCTGTAAGCGTCGCCATGCCGGAGCGTATTCATCAGGCGGGAAAGCCTGGCGTTCAGCGCCAAGATCGAACTGCTCACGCCAGTCCGGCTGGCCGCGGGTAAGCTCGCTGGCGGCGCGGTTATAGCCACGGAAATGCGGCGAGTGGATCATCGCCACCTGCTGTTTGTCTTCGTCGGGGAGGGAAAAAAAGCTGCGGGCCTCATCCTGTACTGCCTGTTGCAGTTCGGGGCTGATGCCGTGGTTTATCAGGTAGAAAAAGCCAATTTCCCGCGCGGCGTAGCGCAGCTGGCTAAGGAAGGCCGAGCGGTCTGTTTCGCTGCCGCTAAGCTGGGAGAGGTCAAGAATCGGCAGTGCCAGTCCTGGATTGTTGCTCATGTTTTGCTCCGGTAATCAGGGTAGTCGAGAAAGAGGTGGCGTTGGGTTCGGCACAACAGCGGCGCAGCAGCATGGCGATTTCCTTCTGGATGATGTCGGATAGCTTTAGGCTCACCTTGCCGGAATCGAAAAGGCGCGCCCAATATTGTTATCTTCTAAGCTATGACGGGGAGGGGTTCTAAGCTTTTGCGGAAACGAGAAAAGTCTAAGTATTGCAAAATGTTTCAACCGTAAGGGTTAACTTATGGATTTAACTGGAACTTAATTACATTTGGAAATAATTAACGACCGCTTAAATTCAGGAGGCATTTAAGTTTGTCGGCTTTATGCCGAAGAGGATGCTAAGCGTTTCGCTTTCTACCACCAGGTATCCTCATCATGCTAAAAACGACACAATCCCGGTTCATTACCTCTCTAAGTTTGTTTTTCCTGCTGTTAGTCGCGATAACGTCGCTGGTTATCCATTTCTTCGTGACGCCGCAAATCAAGCGCAATGAAACCCAGCTGATCCGCTTTGCGGTGGATAACGTTGCGGTGAATATCACCGAACAGATGAACCGCGTGCAGGCACAAATGCGCAGCATCACCCAGTCAGTTTCCGCGATGCAAAGCGATGACATCAACCGGCTGCTGCCGATGCTGGTAGACCAGTATCAGGATGTGAACGTCTTCGGCGGTGGAATATGGCCGCTGCCGGAAAAACGCGAAGCGGGGCGCAATAAGTTCAGCACCTTCTTCGCCCGTAACGGCAGCAATAAGCTTGAGGAAAACACCTACTGGAACTCAGACGCCGCGCCAAATTATTACGAGCAGGTGTGGTACAAAGCCGGTCTGGCTTCTCCGGCCGGGCAGTGCGCCTGGGCAAATGCCTACCAGGATGACGCCAGCCCGCAGCCGCGCACCAACTGCGCAATGGCGATAAGCAAAGAGGGGCAGCCGTGGGGCGTGGCCACCATTGATGTGACCCTTGGTTTCTTTAACCAGCTGGCGAAACAGATGAGCGAGGCGGTTAAAGGCCAGGTTCTGATCATTGAAGCCGACGGTAAAGTGGTGGGAAATGCCGACCAGATTGGCAAAACGGCAGGGCTGAAAAATCTTTCCGAGCTGAGCAGTACGCTGCCAATGGCAAAAGCGGTGCAGGAGATGCTGCCCGGTTTTAGCGCCAGCCAGAATAGCGAAAATGAATACGACAACGAGGGCACTTCGCATACCGTGATTTTGCAGACGGTGAAAGGCAGCCCGTGGATCCTCGCCGTCGATTTGCCCACTTCTCTGCTGACTAAGCAAACGGACGCTATTCTGCTGCGCCTCGGTATGGTGCAGATCCCAATGGCAATTATTCTGCTGGGCATTCTGGTGCTGTTTATCCGCAATATGATGCGCCGCCTGAGCGATCTTAACCATAACATCAGCCGACTTTCTGCCGGTGGGGCCGACCTGACCCAGCGCCTGGAGCCGACCAGCAGCCCGGAGTTCAACGCCATTATCGACAGTTTTAACGGCGTGATTACTTATCTACAAACCATGCTGCGCCAGGTTGGCGACAGCGCGAGAGCCATCTCTTCCGCGTCGCACCAGATAGCGACCGGTAACCAGGATCTTTCCGCCCGTACCGAGGATCAGGCAAGTTCGATTGAGCAGACGGCGGCTTCAATGGAAGAGCTGACCAGCACCGTACGTCAAAATGCCGATAACGCCGCCCACGCAAATGAACTGGCACGCGAAGCCTCAAACGTAGCCGTTAAAGGGGGCGATGTGGTCAAGCAGGTCGTCAGCACCATGAACGCTATCCAGACTTCATCGGGCAAAGTTGTGGATATTATCAGCGTCATCGACAGCATTGCGTTCCAGACGAACATTCTGGCTCTGAATGCGGCGGTAGAAGCAGCGCGTGCCGGAGAGCAGGGGCGTGGTTTTGCCGTCGTCGCTTCAGAAGTGCGCAGCCTGGCACAGCGTTCGGCCCAGTCGGCAAGGGAGATTAAGGCGCTTATCGAAAATTCGGTGAGCAACGTTAATCTGGGCACCGAGCTGGTACATCAGGCCGGGAGCACGATGGAAGAACTGACCCAGGGCGTGCGTAACGTCACCACGCTGATGGCCGAAATTATGTCGTCCAGCCGCGAGCAGAGTACCGGTATTGAGCAGGTTAATCTGGCAATTAATCAGCTGGATAGCACCACTCAGCAAAATGCCGCGCTGGTTCAGCAGGTCTCTTCCGCTTCCCACTCGATGGCCGAGCAATCGCTGCAACTTGAGCGCGTTGTCGCCGGTTTTAAACTGTAATTCTGACGGGCACTTACCGGGTGCCCGCCTCCTTTTTGCTCCCCGTACTTTCAAACCCCGCTTGCATTTCGTCCGTTCATCTCTTATTTTATTGTTACGTTATAACATATCGGAATGATTTTTATGCAGCGCGATATCCATCCGTTTTACCGGACCGTGGTGTTTCATGACACCAGCGTAAATGAGTATTTTAAAGTTGGGTCGACGATTAAAACCGACCGTGAGATTGAGCTGGACGGGGTGACTTACCCTTATGTGACTATCGAAGTCTCTTCGGCTTCGCACCCGCATTACACCGGCAAGCAGAAAGTCTTCGTTAATGAAGGCGGCCCGGCTCGCTTCCAGCAGCGTTTTGGCAAGTTTTTTGGCGGTAAGGAGTCTTAATAAATGCAGGTATTAAATTCGTTACGCAGTGCAAAACAGCGCCACCCCGATTGCCAGATTGTTCGGCGCAAGGGGCGGCTGTATGTGATTTGCAAGACTAACCCGCGTTTTAAAGCGGTGCAGGGGCGTAAGAAACGCCGCTAGTCGTTAATGACCGCCAGCGGGCTGCTGGCGAGTCAGCGAGAAGACGTCGTAAAATGACAGCTCCCCTTTGCGGCTGAGCATTTTATGCAGCAGCGATTTTTGCTCTTCATCCACGCTCGGGGAGCTGAGGATTTGATCTATCAGCGTTGTTGGCACATTGCGGGTGTTGTACCACTCGCCGTTGTAGCACACGCGTAAGTCGAGCACGTCGATGTCGCTATAGCGGTAGCGAGGATTGACGTCAAAGAAGAAGAACGCGTTACACAGCGCAAACAGCACCACCAAAAGCCATACTGAGCCCGCCAGGGTTTCTGATTCAAGCATTACCCAGAGGGTGGCAAACCACCCGATATACATACCGATAAATAATCCAGGATGCTTACGGATAAAACTGATACTGAAGCGCGGGCGGTTATCGCGCTTTTCAGTCACGTTCAGATGTTCGATAGTATCGGTGAGCAGGCGCTGAATTTCTGTCATGGTGTGCCTTCTAAGTTCTCTGTTTCGGGTTGTACGCGTGACCAGACTATTTTAAGAAGCGCGGGCCGGGCAAAAAAGTAACAGATAAGGCAAAAATAACCATAACAGTTAACCGCTGCGCTACAGCTTTTTGATAATGCGCGCCGGGTTGCCCGCAACAACGCAGTTTGCCGGAATGTCCTTCGTGACCACCGAGCCGGAGCCGACGACCACATTATCCCCGATGGTCACGCCCGGGTTGATAACCGCCCGGCCGCCAATCCACACATTATGGCCGATAGTCACAGGTTTACCGAATTCAACGCCGCTGTTACGCGTCTGAGCGTCAAGCGGGTGCGTTGCGGTATAGATGTGTACGCCCGGCGCGAGCATGCAGTTGTCCCCGAAGCGGATCGGGCAAACGTCCAGCATGACGCATTCAAAGTTAGCGTAGAAGTTTTTACCGAGGAAAATATTGTAGCCGTAGTCGCAGCGAAAGGTTGGCTCAATATAGGCGCCTTCGCTCTGGCCCAGCAGCTCGGCAAGTATTTCATCGCGCCAGGCCTGCTCGTCGGGTGAGCTTTGGTTGTAGCGATGCAGCAGCTGGCGGGCTTTGTGGCTTTCGCGCTGTAGGGTTTCATCGCCGGGGCGGTAAAGTTCACCGGCAATCATCTTAAGCTTCTCTTCGCTCATTTCATCCTCCATGTTCCGTGGTCAGCAAGACTAGCGAAATTTAGAGAAGAAAGAGCGGGAGCCTTTCCTGCGCGTGATCCTTGTCACGTAGCGGGATAGCCGCACGGTAATGCAGGAAGAGAGTTGCGCTTTGGCGATGTTTAACCGATTGAGCGTGGAGTATGGCGTTTGCACAAAAAAGCAGCAGATATAAGCCAGGCAATAACAATAGATAAACTTTAATATTAATTATTATTTAAAAACACACTGTAATTAACGAATGAATTTCCATACAGAGGGTGGGATTTTATCATACAGCTTATTCATCGTGAGTTCGGCCAGGCGGTGATCGGCTGCTGAATAAAATACCGCCAGCTCATTATCCGATAATTCGTATTTATTCTTTTCAATAACGCGTTCCAGCGTATCAATAGTCTGACAACGCCGCAGGCGCATCAAATAATCAGTCTTGGTCAGTTTTGTAGTCATAAATTAGCCTTAAGTGTTTTTAATATTTTTAGAACGAGTGGCTTACTGGATTAGCACGGCTTTCAGTGACGAAGCAGCGGAACAAGCGATTCCCCGATTTACGCCATCTTTGCAGATCCTGAGCATTAATGCCGTAATTGCTAAATAACATGAAAGTGTCGTCCAGGTATTCATCAATCTGTTCTATCAGCTTGCTTTCATCCGGATACTTAATCTTGTAATTAAGCGCCGAGGCAGCAATGTGTTCAATCAATTCATTCAGCTGAAGGTTAATGGCCGATGTCGGATCATTAACCCATCCATGATTGCTCTCACCAAGATTGGTAAGGCAGTCGTGATACAGACTCTCACAGAGGAACTTAAGCTGCGCAATGTCGTGCCGCTTTGGTGAGTATTCGTCCATAATGCTTGCCCCCTTTATCGATACAACGAATGATAAACATAACGGGTTGCGGTGGACACACCTGAAGAGGTGAAGAACTGTTGCCACGATTATTACATGTGCTGTAACTATAAATCAATATTGGCTGGATTTCATGCTGCTCTAACGAAAAATTACAATTAAATTAAAAACCCGTAATACGTTACTAAATGTGAATTAAGAAGATAGTATGAATTTTAACTTAAATCATCGGAAATAAATTAAGAAAAACTTAACAATATTTATAACTTTCAGCCGGTTAATACAATGTTAAAATCGCTATATATATTTGCATATAGCGGTGTGAGTTCGTAAGAATATTCTTAAATAAACGCATGATTCGGTTTTTATTGTTCTATAGCCCACGAATTAACGAGCAGTTAAGATTTATTTAATTGCCCACAAAGTCTTATATAGCGAACAAATTGTTCGGTATAGGAATAATCGGCGGTGATAATAAAATCATTAAATGCCGGCTGAAATCGGTTTCTTTATAAATAAAAAAGGCCGCTATAAGCGGCCTTTTGTTATGCGATTGAACGGCTTACTGGTGGTGTTCTACCGGATGCGCATGTTCAATATCTTCATTCTTGCGGCTGAAGCGGCGGCGAACCACCACGAAGAACACCGGTACGAAGAAGATAGCCAGCACGGTTGCGGTAACCATCCCGCCCATTACGCCGGTACCTACTGCGTTCTGTGCGCCACTACCTGCCCCGGTACTGATAACCAGCGGCATTACCCCGAGGATAAATGCCAGAGATGTCATCAGAATCGGACGCAGACGCATACGAACCGCATCCAGAGTCGCTTCTATCAGGCCTTTGCCTTCTTTCTCCATCAGATCTTTGGCGAATTCCACGATAAGTATCGCGTTCTTCGCCGACAAGCCAATGGTTGTCAGCAGGCCTACCTGGAAGTACACGTCGTTGGTCAGGCCGCGCAGGGTGGCGGCCAGCAGCGCACCGAATACCCCAAGCGGAACAACCAGCATGACGGAGAATGGAATAGACCAGCTCTCGTACAATGCCGCCAGACACAGGAAGACAACGATAAGCGAAATGGCATACAGGGCAGGGGCCTGGTTGCCGGACAGGCGTTCCTGGTAGGACATGCCCGTCCAGTCAAAGCCGATACCGGTTGGCAGTTTCGCCGCCAGTTGCTCCATCATGTCCATTGCTTCACCGGTACTTTTACCCGGTGCTGCCTGGCCAAGAATCTCCATCGATGGCAGACCGTTGTAACGTTCCAGACGAGGTGAACCGTATTCCCAGCGCGAAGTAGAAAACGCGGAGAACGGCACCATCTGGCCGGAGGAGCCACGAACGTACCAGTTGCCAATATCGCTCGGCAGCATACGGTATGGCGCTTCAGCCATCACATACACTTTCTTCACGCGGCCGCGGTCAATAAAGTCATTGACGTAGCTACCGCCCCAGGCCGAGCCCAGCGTGGTGTTGATATCGGTGATGGATACCCCCAGCGCCTGCGCTTTTTCCTGGTCGATATCGATTTTAAACTGCGGTGTATCTTCCAGGCCGTTCGGGCGCACGCCAACCAGCAGGTCAGGGTGCTGGGCAATCATCCCAAACAGCTGGTTACGAGCCTGAGTGAGTTTTTCGTGGCCAAGGTTTGCCTGGTCAATCAGCTGGAAGTCAAAGCCGGTTGCGGTACCCAGTTCAACAATCGCAGGCAGGTTGAAGGCAAATACCATCGCATCTTTAATCTGCGAGAAGGTTCCCATAGCACGGCCTGCAATGGCCGGAACTTTGTTCTCTTCACCCGAACGCTCGCTCCAGTCTTTCAGAGAAACGAACGCCAGGCCGGTGTTCTGGCCGCGACCGGAGAAGCCGAAGCCGTTAACGGTAAATACCGAATTAACGTTCGCTTTCTCTTTGGTCAGGAAGTAGTCGTTCACCTCATCCAGCACTTTCTGCGTACGTTCCTGGGTCGCACCGGCAGGCAACTGAGCCATCGCCAGCAGTACGCCCTGGTCTTCGTCCGGCAGGAACGAGCTTGGCAGACGAACAAACAGGAAGGCCATGCCCACGACGATAATCAGGTACAGAACCAGATAACGGCCGGTGCTACGCAGGATGTTACCGACGCTGTCGGTATAGTGATGCGTGCTCTTCTCGAACATTCTGTTGAACCAGCCGAAGAACCCTTTCTTGTCATCGTGATGACCTTTCGGGATTGGCTTAAGCATGGTCGCACAGAGTGCCGGCGTCAGGATCATCGCCACCAGCACCGACAGCACCATCGCGGAGACGATAGTAATCGAGAACTGACGGTAGATTGCGCCGGTAGAACCGCCGAAGAACGCCATCGGGATAAATACCGCGGACAGCACCATCGCGATACCCACCAGGGCGCCCTGAATCTGGCCCATTGATTTACGCGTTGCTTCCTTCGGCGGGAGTCCATCTTCCACCATAACGCGCTCAACGTTTTCTACTACAACGATGGCGTCATCCACCAGCAGGCCTATCGCCAACACCATGCCGAACATCGTCAGGGTGTTTATCGAATAGCCAAAGGCGGCAAGGATGGCGAATGTCCCGAGCAGAACCACCGGTACGGCAATGGTTGGAATCAGCGTTGCCCGGAAGTTCTGCAGGAACAGATACATAACCAGGAACACCAGCACGATGGCTTCCACCAGCGTTTTCACCACTTCGTTAATGGAAATCTTAACGAACGGCGTGGTGTCGTACGGGTAAACCACTTTCAGACCGGCCGGGAAGAACGGCTCCAGTTTTTCAACGGTGGCACGTACCGCCTCGGCGGTATCCAGGGCGTTAGCACCGGTGGCCAGCTTAATCCCCAGGCCGGAAGCCGGCTGGCCGTTGTAGCGGGCGATAACGTCGTAGTTTTCGCCGCCAAGCTCAACTTTTGCTACGTCTTTCAGCAGGACGCGGGAACCATCCGGGTTCACCTTCATCAGGATTTTGCTGAACTCATCGGCAGACTTGAGGCGGGTTTGCGCGATGATGGAGGCGTTTAACTGCTGGCCTTTCACCGGCGGAGTCCCGCCGAGCTGACCGGCCGCTACCTGGGCGTTTTGCGCTTTAATAGCGTTAATCACGTCAACAGGCGTTAGCTGGTAGTTGTTCAGTTTGTTCGGGTCCATCCAGATACGCATTGCGTACTGAGCACCAAACAGCTGCACGTCACCTACGCCGGGAGTACGGCTTACCGGGTCTTTGATGGTCGCGCCAACGTAGTCCGCGATATCTTCCTGGTTCATGGTGCCGTCGGTATTAATCATACCGAGAACCATCAGGAAGCTGCTCGAGGACTTCTCGACGCTAACACCCTGCTGCTGCACTTCCTGCGGCAGCAGCGGCATAGCCAGCTGTAATTTGTTCTGAACCTGTACCTGCGCGATATCCGCGTCGGTGCCGGAGTCGAAGGTAATGGTTATCTGAACAGTACCAGAGGAATCACTGGTAGAGGACATATAAAGCAGGCCATCGATACCGTTCATGTTCTGTTCGATAACCTGCGTTACGGTATCCTGTACCGTCTTAGCATCTGCACCCGGGTAGTTTGCCGAGATCTGAATTGCCGGTGGCGCAATCGTTGGATATTGCGCGATGGGCAATTTCATTATCGCGAGCGCACCCGCCAACATAATGATGATGGCGATTACCCAGGCAAAGATGGGGCGATCGATAAAAAACTTAGACATGTCTTAACGGCTCCTGTTTAAGTTAAGACTTCGGTTGTTCTGACTGCGCGCCTGCGGCTTGTTGCTGTTGGCCTTTATTGTCTTCCGCAACTTCCTGCGCTTTTACCTGAACACCCGGTTTTACTTTCTGCAGACCGGTAACGATAACGCGGTCGCCATTTTGTAACCCATCGGTCACCAGCCACTTGTCGCCGATCGCCTGGCTGGTCGTCAGCTGGCGGACTTCAACTTTGTCATCTTTGCCTACAACCATTGCAGAGGCATCGCCGCGTGGAGTACGAGTGACCCCCTGCTGCGGAACCAGAATGGCGTTCGGGTTAACCCCTTCTTCCAGCTTGGCGCGAACAAACATGCCGGGCAGCAGCGATTTGTCCGGGTTAGGGAAGATGGCACGCAGGGTAATAGAACCGGTGGTTTGGTCTACGGTCACTTCGGAGAATTCCAGTGTTCCTTCCTGCGGATAGGCCGTACCGTTGTTGGTCATCAGCTGAACTTTAGCTTTGCCGTTTTCCTGTTTCAGCTTGCCGTCCGCCAGCTCCTGCTTAAGGCGCAGGAAGTCGTCGCTGGACTGGGTAACATCCACATAGATTGGGTCAAGCTGCTGTACGGTTGCCAGGGCGTTAGTCTGCCCGCTGGTCACCAGCGCGCCTTCGGTCACCGAAGACTTACCAATGCGGCCGCTGATAGGCGAGGTCACTTTGGTGTAGGCCAGGTTGATACGAGCGGTTTCTACCGCAGCTTTGGCGGCTACCACATCAGCATTAGCCTGCTGAGCGGTTGCCACGGCCTGGTCGTAGTCGGACTGGCTGATGTACTGAGTGCCCAGCAGTTTTTGATAACGCTTAACGGTTAACTGCGCGATGTTGGCGCTGGACTGAGCCTTAGCCAGATCGCCTTTGGCGCTATCGTACGCAGCTTGATAGGTCGCAGGGTCAATCTGATAAAGCGAAACACCGGCCTGAATATCACTGCCTTCGGTAAAGTTACGCTTCAGGATGATGCCGCTAACCTGAGGGCGAACTTCAGCAATGCGATAAGCGCTGGTGCGTCCAGGAAGTTCTGTAGTTATCTGCAATGGCGCGCTTTTCAGAGTCACTACACCCACTTCAGGGGCGTGCGGCGCACTCTGTTGAGTCTCTTTGTCGTTACATCCTGTAAGCGCTAAGCTGCCTGAGAGCATCAGAACGGCCGCCAGAGGCGTAAACCCTCTGTTTTTGTTCATATGTAAACCTCGAGTGTCCGATTTCAAAGTTGTTCAATGGATCAAATGTCCACAAACCCATTGCTGCGTTTATATTATCGTCGTGCTATGGTACATACGTTCACAAATGTATGTAAATCTGACTAAAGTAAATTCACCGACATATGGCACGAAAAACCAAAGCTCAGGCGCTTGAAACCCGCCAGCACATCCTCGATGTAGCGATCCGCCTGTTTTCACAGCAGGGCGTTTCAGCGACTTCGCTTGCGGATATCGCTCAGGCTGCTGGGGTAACGCGTGGTGCTATCTACTGGCATTTCAAAAATAAGTCGGAATTGTTTAGTGAAATCTGGGAGCTGACCGAATCAAGTATCGGTGACTTAGAGATTGAGTATCGGGCAAAATATCCAGACGATCCACTGTCTGTTGTAAGAGAATTACTGATTTATATCCTACAGGCGACGGTTTCAGAAGAGCGCCGTCGATTGATGACCGAAATCATCTTCCACAAGTGCGAGTTTGTTGGCGAACTTGAAGTATTGCAGCAGGCGAGGCGCACGCTTTATATGGAAGGAAATGAGCGCATCGAAGCCAGCCTTCAGCGCTGCATTGATGCCGGAAAACTGCCGTCCAGCCTGCGCATCCCCCACGCCGTGATAATATTGCGTAGCTACATAACCGGGCTGATTGAAAACTGGCTCGTTTCCCCGGAAAGCTTTGATTTACATGCTAAAGCTCCGGACTATGTGGCCATATTGCTGGAGATGTTCCAGTTTTGTCCGACACTGCATAAACCGGCGTAATTCCTCTCTCCACTTTAGCGGTTCCCTGAATTGAGACTCCTCCGAAGGCGTTCGCTATTCTGCGCCCAAAAGCCGTGCTATTCTGCGCCTCTCCCGTGACCTCTTACTTTTAGCTGGCAATCACATGCGCAGCACCGTAACGACTCAATCATGACAAAGCAGCACAACGCTCCGTCGCGGACTTCCCGTTCCGCGTTTATTCTGTTCCTGTTTCTTTTTGCTTCCATCCTGCTGCCTTTCCACGCGGCACAGGCGGCGCAGAACAACGGCGATCTTCCCGCTCGGGCGGAAGTACAGTCGCAGCTGGACTCGCTGAACAAGCAAAAAAACCTCACTGCCGACGACAAGCTGACGCAGAAAGATCTCTCCGACACGCTCGAGATGCTGGACAAGCTCGACCGCGTGAAGCAGGAGACCGCTCAGCTGAAAACCACCGTGGCCCAGGCGCCGGACAAGCTGAAGCAGGCGACGGATGCGCTTAACTCTCTGAGCGAGCCGAACGATGATGAGGCCACGCG
Organism: Cedecea davisae DSM 4568; assembly: GCF_000412335.2. GTDB lineage: Bacteria > Pseudomonadota > Gammaproteobacteria > Enterobacterales > Enterobacteriaceae > Cedecea > Cedecea davisae. The sequence goes on along the minus strand of NZ_KE161030.1, from coordinate 3,390,426 downwards.
CAAAACGCTGAGCACTCTCTCTTTACGCCAGCTGGAGGCCCGCTTAACCACGGTGCTGGACCAGCTCCAGGCGGCGAATAACGATCTCTCGACTTATAACAGCCAGCTTGTCTCGTTGCAGACTCAGCCCGAACGCGTGCAGAACGCGATGTATAGCGCTTCCCAGCAGCTGTTGCAGGTTCGTAACCGGCTGAACGGCACCACGCCGGGCGAGGCCACGCTGCGGCCAAGCCAGCAGAATATGCTGCTGGTGCAGCAGGCGCTGCTCAACGCTCAGATAGAGCAGCAGCGTAAAAGTCTTGAGGGCAATACCGTGTTGCAGGATGCGCTCCAGAAACAGCGTGACTACACCACGGCGAATATCAACCAGCTGGAGCATTCCCTGCAACTGCTGCAGGAGTCGGTCAACAATAAACGTTTGACCCTCACCGAGAAGACCGCGCAGGAAGCGGTCACCCCGGACGACGCCAGCGCTATCCAAAACAACCCGCTGGTGCGCCAGGAGTTGGACGTTAACCATCAGCTTAGCCAGCGCCTTATCAACGCCACGCAGAGCGGTAACGAACTGGTTCAGCGTAATATTCGGGTGAAGAACTGGCTCGACCGGGCGCTCCAGTCTGAGCGCAATCTAAAAGAACAAATTTCGGTCCTGAAAGGCAGCCTGCTGCTGTCGCGTATTCTCTACCAGCAGCAGCAAACTCTGCCGTCCGCCGACGAGCTTGAGGATTTGACCAACCGCATCGCCGACCTGCGCCTCGAGCAGTTTGATATCAACCAGCAGCGCGATGCGATGTTCCAGAGCGACAGCTACGTTGGGAAAATAGAAGAAGGGCATAAGAACGAGGTTAATGACGAAGTTCATGACGCCCTGATGCAGGTGGTGGATATGCGCCGTGAACTGCTGGACCAGCTGAATAAGCAGCTCGGCAACCAGCTGATGATGGCGATAAACCTGCAAATCAACCAGCAGCAGCTGATGAGCGTCAGCACCAGTCTGCAAAAAATGCTGACCCAGCAAATCTTCTGGGTAAACAGTAACAAACCGATGAACTGGGAGTGGATCAAATCCTTCCCGGGTGCGCTGCACGGCCAAATCAAAGCAATGAAGCTGGATATCACCTGGCACAAAGTGCTGGATGGGCTGTTCATGTCGCTGTTTACCGCCTTGCCTTTATTGCTGCTCGCAGGGCTGCTGCGCTGGCGCTATAAATGGATCGACAAGCGGCTGGCAAAACTCGCCTCCGAGGTCGGGCAATTACGCACCGACAGCCAGCTGAATACCCCGAAAGCGATTCTGCTTAACTTCCTGAAAGTGCTGCCGCTGACCATGGCTATCCTTGCCGTTGGGCTGGTGGTGCTGTTTATGCAAACCAATATCAGCGAGCTGCTGTGGGCATTTGCTAAAGAGCTGGCGCTGTTCTGGCTGGTGTTCGGTATGGCGTGGCGCATCCTTGGCAGCCGTGGCCTGGCGGTGACCTGGTTCAATATGCCGCAGGATCTGACCCGCCACTATCGTCGCCAGATTGTGCGCATTAGCTTTGCGCTACTGCCGCTGCTGTTCTGGTCGGTGGTCGGCGAGCTGTCGCCGCTGCACCTGATGGACGACGTGCTCGGGCAGTTTATGATTTTCCTTAACCTGCTGCTGATCACCGGCCTGGTTATCCCGATGTGTCGCGATAACTGGCGCGACAAAGAGTCACATCCGCTGCGGCTGGTGACAATTACCGTGCTCTCCGTGGTGCCGGTCGCGCTGCTGGTGCTGACGGCTACCGGCTATTTCTACACCACGCTGCGCCTGGCTAACCGCTGGATAGACACCGTTTACCTGGTAATTATCTGGAACCTGATCCACCAGACCGTGATCCGCGGCCTGAGCGTGGCGGCGCGGCGTATTGCCTATCGCCGTGCGCTGGCCCGCCGCCAGAACATGGTGAAGGAGGGCGCGGAAGGTGCCGAGCCGGTAGAAGAGCCGCCGTTAGCGCTCGATCAGATTAACCAGCAGACCATGCGCCTCACTATGCTGCTGATGTTCGCGCTGTTTGGCCTGGTGTTTTACGCCATCTGGTCTGATTTAATCACGGTCTTTGCCTACCTCGACAGCATCGTGCTGTGGCACTACACCGGCAGCGAAGCCGGAACGACGGTGATGCGAAACGTCACCATGGGCAGCCTGCTGTTTGCGCTGGTCGCCGCGATGGTGGCCTGGGCGCTGATCCGCAACTTACCGGGCCTGCTGGAAGTGCTGGTGCTCTCGCGCCTGAAAATGCGCCAGGGGGCTTCTTACGCCATCACCACCATTCTCAACTATGCGATTATCGTTATCGGGGCGATGACGGTGTTTGGTTCGCTCGGCGTATCCTGGGATAAGCTGCAATGGCTGGCGGCGGCGCTGTCCGTTGGTCTGGGCTTCGGGCTACAGGAAATCTTCGGTAACTTCGTTTCCGGCCTGATTATTCTGTTCGAACGCCCGGTGCGCATCGGCGATACCGTGACCATCGGCACCTTCTCCGGCAGCGTCAGCAAAATTCGTATTCGCGCCACGACGATTACCGACTTTGACCGCAAAGAGGTGATTATCCCGAACAAGGCGTTTGTGACCGAGCGGCTGATCAACTGGTCGTTGACCGACACCATTACCCGCGTGGTTATCAAGCTCGGCGTGGCCTACGGGTCTGACCTCGACAAGGTGAAAGAGGTACTGCTGAAGGCGGCAATGGAACACCCGCGCGTGATGCATGACCCTGAGCCGTCGGTGTACTTCACCACCTTTGGCGCCAGCACGCTCGACCACGAGCTGCGTTTATACGTGCGTGAACTGCGCGACCGCAGTATCACCGTTGACGAGCTGAACCGCGCAATCGACAGGCTGTGCCGCGAAAACAACATCAATATCGCCTTCAACCAGCTCGAGGTGCATCTGCACAATGAGAAGGGCGAAGAGCTGACCGAAGTGAAGCGTGACCTGGGCAAAAGCGGCAGGCTGCTGCCGCCTTCTGACTAAGGGTAAAAACTAGCGGGAAGAGGTTTCTTCCCGCTGTTTACGCAGAAAATCATCCCGCACGATTTCCAGCGCCGCGAGGACGGTATGGTTGGGGATTTGGTGCTGCTCAAGCAGCATAATCAAGTCGACGGCCAGTTTGACCTCGTCCGGGGCGTTCTCTAAAGACATCCGCTTTCCTTACCGTTTTTGAGTTAACTTAAACCGCGTTCGCGCCGTTCAATCGCCCGCTCTATACGAGCCAGAGCCTGGCGGCAACGTTGCAGGCGGCCTTCCATTGCGGCGATTTCGCGCTGGAGTTTTTGCTGCCCGGCAAGCGTGGTTTGCGCGGCGTGCTGGCTCTCGCGGTCGTTGACCATCGCCAGCAGCCTGCGCTCATAATCCTGGTGCGTGGCCAGCTTTTCGTAGAGGTTTTCCTGCGCTTTTTGCTGCGGCTCTGTTTTACGCAGGTGCGCGGTGGCTAGTTCCCTCTGTAAAGCGGCAATTTGCGCGACCAGTTTTTCGGCGATAAACGCCACCTGGTCGGTTTTCCCGTGGCTGACGCTAAGCTGGAGCTGGGCGAGATTAGCCTGAGCCTCGTGCAAATAATCTTTAAGCTGGGTGCTGTGGGTCTGGAAGAGCTTGCGGTCGAAGCGGGCCTGGGAGGCTCGCTGCAAAGCAACCGGCTCAACGGCCGCCGCCAGCTCGCTAACGCGAGCTTCCAGGGCTTGTAACAGCGACGCGGTTTTCACAAAATGGCTCTCCAGGGATTGTCAGGGGTAAAGGCATGAAGCGTATTATTTTAATCATCATCGGCTGGCTGGCGGTAGTGCTGGCAACGCTTGGCGTGGTGCTGCCTTTACTGCCGACTACGCCTTTCCTGCTGCTGGCCGCATGGTGTTTTGCTAACTCATCGCCGCGTTTTCATCACTGGCTGCTTTACCGCTCGTGGTTCGGCAGCTATTTGCGCTACTGGCAGCAGCACCGGGCGATGCCTCCTGGCGCAAAGCCGCGAGCGATTATTTTTATTCTCATCACCTTCGCCGTTTCGCTGTGGCTGGTGGAGATACCGTGGGTGAGAGTTTTGCTGTTGGTTATCCTCTGCGCGCTGCTAATATTTATCTGGCGCATCCCGGTGGTTGACGAAAAGCAATAAAAGCAGCAAACCGCAGCCGAAGCTGTTGCATTTGTCGCTGGCTGCCAGTAAATTCGAGCGTTTTCGAGCACGGGTACGGGCGGTTAAGCGTTAACCAGTAGTGCATCTACCAGCCAAAAGCGTACCCTGTTTAGTATCATGTTTTTAGCAGGCATAAACCAATGACCGCGACTGCGCAGCAGCTTGAATATCTCAAAAACAGCATTAAAAGCGTTCCTGATTATCCAAAGCCAGGGATCCTGTTCCGTGACGTTACCAGCTTGCTGGAAGATCCGAAAGCATACGCCACCAGTATTGCTCTGTTAGTTTCGCGCTTTAAAGATGCGGGCATCACTAAAGTTGTCGGCACCGAAGCGCGTGGCTTCCTGTTCGGTGCGCCGGTTGCGCTGGAGCTTGGCGTGGGTTTCATCCCTGTGCGCAAGCCGCGTAAACTGCCGCGTGAAACCATTGCCGAAAGCTACGAGCTGGAATACGGCACCGACAGCCTGGAAATCCACGTTGATGCCATCCAACCGGGCGATAAAGTGCTGGTGGTGGACGATCTGCTGGCGACCGGCGGCACTATCGAAGCAACGGTAAAACTTATCCGTCGCCTGGGTGGCGAAGTGACCGATGCGGCCTTCGTTATCAACCTGTTTGACCTCGGCGGCGAGCAGCGCCTTGAGAAAATGGGCGTGAAAAGCTTCTGCCTGGTGCCGTTCCCGGGCCACTAAGCTTCTCTGACCTGCAAGCCTCGCCCATCAGGCGGGGCTTTAGCGTGGTGGCAAACGCCCAAAAACGTGGTTTTTAGGCGTTTGGGTAAGTCAAAAGTTCATATCCTTTGCTTTATTAAAGCGCAGAGAATGCTTTTAACACCCGATACCCAGTCAGATATCTCAAGCCTCGCCCAGCAGGCGGGGCTTGTGGTAGCATTACCCCCTCGATTCACCTTTCCCGCGAACCAGAGCCTAACTCCAGATGAGCTACCAGGTCTTAGCCCGCAAATGGCGCCCACAAACTTTTGCTGATGTTGTCGGCCAGCAACACGTACTGACCGCGCTGGCTAATGGTTTGTCGCTGGGCCGCATTCATCATGCGTATCTCTTTTCCGGCACCCGCGGGGTGGGGAAAACCTCTATCGCCCGCCTGCTGGCGAAAGGGCTGAATTGTGAAACCGGGATTACCGCCACGCCGTGCGGCGTGTGCGATAACTGCCGGGAAATCGAACAGGGTCGCTTTGTTGACCTGATTGAGATAGACGCCGCTTCGCGCACCAAGGTTGAAGACACCCGTGACCTGCTGGATAACGTCCAGTACGCTCCGGCGCGTGGCCGCTTTAAAGTCTACCTGATTGACGAAGTTCATATGCTTTCCCGCCACAGCTTCAACGCCTTGTTGAAGACGCTGGAAGAGCCGCCTCCGCACGTAAAATTCCTGCTGGCAACCACCGATCCGCAAAAGCTGCCGGTGACCATTCTTTCCCGCTGCCTGCAATTCCACCTGAAAGCGCTGGATGTCGAACAGATCCGCCATCAGCTGGAGCACATTCTTGGCGAAGAGAAAGTAGCCAGCGAGCCACGGGCTTTGCAACTGCTTGCCCGCGCCGCCGACGGCAGCCTGCGTGACGCTCTGAGCCTGACGGATCAGGCGATTGCCAGCGGGGACGGGCAGGTAACAACCGCCGCCGTCAGCGCGATGCTCGGCACCCTTGACGATGACCAGGCGCTGTCGCTGATTGAGGCGATGGTACATGCCGACGGGCAGCGTGTGATGGCCCTGCTGAACGACGCCGCCGCACGCGGTATCGAGTGGGAAGCGCTGCTGGTAGAGATGTCCGCCCTGCTGCACCGCGTTGCCATGGTTCAGCTTTCGCCGTCCGCTTTGGGCAGCGACATGGCGGCGATTGAGCAGCGTATGCGCGAGCTGGCCCGCGTTGTGCCTCCCGCCGACGTACAGCTTTATTACCAGACGCTGCTGATTGGCCGCAAAGAATTACCCTGGGCCCCGGACAGGCGCATGGGCGTTGAAATGACGCTGCTGCGTGCCCTGGCGTTCCACCCGCGTAAACCGCTGTCGGAGCCGGAAGTCCCGCGCCAGGCGGCGGCCATTCCGGTGGTTAACCAGGCTGCGGTTCAGCCTGCTGCCAGGCCTCAGGCGGCTCCACCGCCGAACCGGGAAGCCGCAGCGTTACCGGACTCAACCAGCCAAATCCTCCAGGCGCGCAGCCAGCTGATGCGCCAGCAGGAGGCTGACAAAGCAAAAAAGAATGAGCCGGCGGCGCAAAGACTAGCGCGGCCGGCAAAGAGTTCCGCGCTGGAACGTCTGGCCTCGGTGACCGAGCGCGTTCAGTCGCGCCCCGCGCCGTCCGTGCCGGAAAAACCGGCTAAGCCGGAAGCCTACCGCTGGAAGTCGCAGAATCCGGTTGAAGTGGTGCCGGAGCCGGTAGCCACGCCCAAAGCGTTGAAAAAGGCGCTGGAGCATGAGAAGACCCCTGAGCTGGCGCAAAAGCTGGCGGCAGAGTCTCTTGAACGCGACGAATGGGCGGCCGAGATAGATAAGCTGGTACTGCCAAAGCTGGTGCAGCAGCTGGCGCTGAACGCCTGGAAAGAGCAGGACGGAAATCGGGTTTGTCTGCATTTACGTCCCGGCCAGCGCCATTTAAACTCGCCATCGGCGCAAAAAACGCTGGCAGATGCCATGAGTTCGCTCCATGGCGAGGCCGTAGAACTGACTATTATTGAAGATGAGAACCAGGCTCGCCGTACTCCTCTGGAGTGGCGCCAGGCTATCTATGAAGAGAAGCTGGCGCAGGCTCGCGAGTCAATGAGCAGCGACAGCAATATTCAGACTTTGCAAAGATTCTTTGATGCCGAGCTGGATGAAGATAGTATTCGCCCAATTTGATATGCCGTTTTTAGGCGGCATAGTGTAAAACCCCGATAGCCACTCCCGCATTCCGCGAGGGCTGGCCCGACGAAAGAGAGAATATTATGTTTGGAAAAGGCGGTCTGGGTAACCTGATGAAGCAGGCCCAGCAGATGCAGGAAAAAATGGCTGAAGCTCAGGAAGAAATCGCCAACATGGAAGTCACCGGCGAGTCCGGCGCGGGCCTGGTGAAAGTGACCATCAACGGGGCGCATAACTGCCGCCGCGTTGAAATCGACCCAAGCCTGTTGGAAGACGACAAAGAGATGGTCGAAGACCTCGTTGCCGCGGCGTTCAACGATGCGGCTCGTCGTATTGGCGAAGCGCAGAAAGAGAAAATGGCCGGCGTTTCCAGCGGCATGCAGCTGCCGCCTGGCTTCAAAATGCCATTCTGATTTTGCCGTAAATTCCCTTCTCCTTCCCGGAGAAGGGAGCCCACAGTTATTCCTCCCCCAGCTCCTCGTAACGCTCCGCCAGATAATCTATTAGCGCCCGCACGGCCGGTAATTGCCCGCGCCTGGAGGGGAAGACCAGATGAATTATCTCCGCCCGCGCCCGCCATTCAGGCAGCACATGAACCAGGCTTCCGTTGGCTAGCTGTTCTCGCAGCATCAGTTTTGGCAGCTGTATCACGCCCACGCCTTCCTGCGCCGCGGTGCGCAGCGCAATCATATCGGTAGTAATAAAACGCGGCTGGTGATGGATCGTCGCTTCCTGGCCCTCTGGCCCAAGCAGGCACCAGCGGTAGGTTTGCTGCGGTCTGTCAAGGGCGAGGCTGGGCCAGCTCTGTAAATCCGCGGGGGAGGCGGGCATGCCGAACTGCTCAACCAGCTTCGGGCTGGCGACCAGGCACAGGCTGCGCACCGCCAGCTTGCGCATCACTAAATCGCTGTCGTCCAGCGGCAGCGGGCGCACGCGAATGGCTAAATCCACGTTTTCATTCAGCACGTCTACCCTGCGGTTGGTCTCCTCCAACTGGAGGGTTATCTGCGGGTATTTATTCATAAAGCCTGCCAGCATAGCGCCCACATGGATATGCAGCAGCGCAATCGGGCAGGTGAGGCGAATAAGGCCGCGCGGCTCGGCTTTCAGGGTGTCGATAGCTTCCTGCGCCGCTTCTGCTTCAATCATCATCGCTTTGCAGTGGCGGTAGAAAATTTGCCCGGCTTCGGTCACGGTAAAGCTGCGCGTTGAGCGCTGGAGCAGGCGAGTTTCCAGCCTCTCTTCAAGCAGCGCTATGCGGCGGCTAAGGCGCGACTTGGGGATGCCAATAACTCGGCTGGCGGGCGAAAAGCCTCCGTGTTCCACCACCTGCACGAAGTACCAGAGGTCGTTTAAATCCTGCATCTCTATTGTCCTGATTATGGAACACTGAGTCTACTTTAGCACTCTACCGGGCCTGGCGTCTTACGGGTAAGCTTTATGACATCAGAAACAATGCATGTGGAGAAGGATCATGAAATCAATTCTTGGCGTATACACGGCTCCGGCTTCCCACTGGGTGGGCGATGGTTTCCCGGTGCGTTCTTTGTTCTCTTACTCGAAATTTGCCCAGCAGCTTAGCCCGTTTTTGCTGCTGGACTACGCTGGCCCGGCCGAGTTTAAGCCGAGCAATAAAGGCCAGCGCGGCGTGGATCAGCATCCGCATCGCGGCTTTGAGACCGTCACTATTGTTTATAAAGGTGAGGTGGCCCACCGGGATAACGCCGGTAATGGCGGCGTAATTGGCGAGGGCGACGTGCAGTGGATGACCGCCGGGAGCGGTATTCTGCACGAAGAGTATCACTCTCCTGCTTTTAGCGAAGCGGGCGGCACTCTGGAAATGGCGCAGCTGTGGGTGAACCTCCCGGCGAAAGACAAAATGACGGCACCGCATTACCAGCCGATTACCGACGCCGATATTCCGGTCGTTGCCCTGCCGGACAATGCGGGTAGCGTCCGGGTTATTGCCGGTGAGTTTGCGGGCAGCAACGGCCCGGCCAGAACCTTTTCGCCGCTGGGCATCTGGGATCTGCGCCTTAACGCACGGGGCGTAACCCGGCTTGAATTGCAGGATGGCTGGAATACCGCGCTGGTGGTGCTGAAAGGCACGGTGCTGGTTAACGGCGAAGAAGTGGTTCGCGAAGCGCAACTGGTGGTGCTGGACTCCAAAGGCGATAGCGTAACCCTTGAAGCCAACAATGATGCGGTTGTCCTGGTGCTTACCGGCGAGCCGCTGAATGAGCCTGTTGTCGGTTACGGCCCGTTTGTGATGAACAGCAAAGAGGAAATTCATCAGGCTATCGATGATTTCAATCAGGGACGTTTCGGCAAAGACATCGCATAAAATTATCCCCCGGCGAGCAATCGTGCGGGGGATATCTTTTCCTATACCCGCTCGCGGGGCTAATGTTAGGCTATACCCCACTTTTTCCACACAAGTCTGAGCGATGCAAACCAGCCCTTTACTTTCAGCCCTTATGGAATCCCTGCGCTGCCTGCCCGGCGTCGGCCCAAAATCAGCCCAGCGCATGGCTTTTGCCCTGTTGCAGCGTGACCGCAGCGGCGGTATGCGTCTTGCCCAGGCGCTGACCCGAGCGATGTCGGAAATCGGCCACTGCGCGGACTGCCGCACTTTTACCGAGCAGGAAGTTTGCTCCATTTGCTCTAACCCGCGTCGCCAGGAAAACGGCCAGATTTGCGTGGTTGAAAGCCCGGCGGATATTCACGCCATCGAGCAGACCGGCCAGTTCTCAGGCCGCTATTTTGTGCTGATGGGGCATCTGTCGCCGCTGGACGGCATCGGCCCGAACGATATCGGCCTCGATCGTCTTGAGCAGCGCCTGGCCAGCGAGCAGATGAAAGAGGTTATCCTCGCCACCAATCCAACGGTGGAAGGCGAAGCCACCGCAAACTATATCGGCGAACTTTGTGCCCAGTACGGCGTGGAAGCCAGCCGTATCGCCCACGGCGTGCCGGTCGGCGGCGAACTTGAAATGGTGGACGGCACCACGCTCTCGCATTCGCTGGTGGGTCGCCACAAGATTAATTTTTAATCGGTCGGGGGAGGTTTTTCCCTCCTCCTGCTTGAAAAGGCACAAATCGCTACCATATCCACCTCAACGTTTTCTTCATCCCGTTTGATTTTGTTGAGGTATCAATGACCATGAAAGGACAAGAGACCCGCGGTTTTCAGTCAGAGGTAAAACAGCTTCTGCACCTGATGATCCACTCTCTTTATTCAAATAAAGAAATCTTCCTGCGTGAACTGATCTCCAACGCCTCCGATGCGGCAGACAAGCTGCGTTTCCGCGCGCTGTCGGACGCTAATCTGTATGAAGGCGACGGCGAGCTGCGCGTTCGTGTTTCCTTCGACAAAGATAAACGCACGCTGACCATCGCCGATAACGGCATCGGCATGACCCGCGATGAAGTGATTGACCACCTGGGCACTATCGCCAAATCAGGCACCAAAGCTTTCCTCGAATCTATGGGTTCCGATCAGGCTAAAGACAGCCAGCTGATTGGCCAGTTCGGCGTCGGCTTCTACTCCGCGTTTATCGTGGCGGACAAAGTTACCGTCCGTACCCGCGCCGCTGGCGCCAGCGCGGATCAGGGTGTGTTCTGGGAGTCTGAAGGTGCGGGCGAGTACACCGTTGCCGACATCGAAAAAGCCGATCGCGGCACTGAAATCACCCTGCATCTGCGCGAAGGCGAAGACGAGTTCCTCGATGACTGGCGCGTGCGCTCTATCATCAGCAAATATTCCGACCATATCGCTCTGCCGGTTGAGATTGAACAGCACGAAGAGAAAGACGGTGAAACCATCGTCAGCTGGGAAAAAATCAACAAAGCTCAGGCGCTGTGGACCCGCAGCAAATCTGAAGTTAGCGAAGACGAATACAAAGAGTTCTACAAGCACATCGCTCACGACTTCACCGACCCGCTGACGTGGAGCCACAACCGCGTGGAAGGTAAGCAGGAATACACCAGCCTGCTGTATATCCCTTCCCAGGCACCGTGGGATATGTGGAATCGTGACCATAAACACGGTCTGAAGCTGTACGTGCAGCGCGTGTTTATCATGGACGATGCCGAGCAGTTCATGCCGAACTACCTGCGCTTTGTTCGCGGCCTGATAGATTCCAACGACCTGCCGCTGAACGTCTCTCGTGAAATCCTGCAGGACAGCCGCGTGACGCAAAACCTGCGTAGCGCGTTGAGCAAACGTGTACTGCAAATGCTGGACAAGCTGGCTAAAGACGACGCCGAGAAATACCAGACCTTCTGGAAAAGCTTCGGCCTGGTGCTGAAAGAAGGCCCGGCGGAAGACAGCGCTAACCAGGAAGCCATTGCTAAACTGCTGCGCTTTGCCACCACGCATACCGACTCTGCCGCGCAGACCGTGTCGCTGGAAGAGTATGTCTCCCGCATGAAAGAAGGGCAGGAGAAAATCTATTACATCACCGCAGACAGCTACGCGGCGGCGAAGAGCAGCCCGCATCTGGAACTGCTGCGTAAGAAAGGCATCGAGGTACTGCTGCTTTCCGACCGCATCGATGAATGGATGATGAGCTACCTGACCGAATTTGACGGCAAAGCTTTCCAGTCCGTGAGCAAAACGGACGAGTCGCTGGAGAAACTGGCGGACGAAGAAACTGAAGAAGCGAAAGAAGCCGAAAAGGCGCTTGAGCCGTTCGTTGATCGCGTGAAGTCCCTGCTGGGTGAGCGTGTGAAAGAGGTGCGTTTAACTCACCGCCTGACGGACACGCCGGCGATTGTCACCACCGACAGCAACGATATGAGCACCCAGATGGCGAAGCTGTTCGCCGCGGCGGGCCAGGAAGTGCCTGAGGTGAAATACATCTTCGAGCTGAACCCTGAGCACGCGCTGGTGAAACGCGTTGCCGATACCCAGGATGACGCGCAGTTCGGCGAGTGGGTTGAGCTGCTGCTTGACCAGGCTCTGCTGGCCGAGCGCGGGCAGCTGGAAGATCCGAACCAGTTTATTCGCCGCATGAACCAGCTGCTGGTTTCCTGAGCTGCGTTGATAAGCTGATAAAAAACCACCTGCATCGTCAGGTGGTTTTTTTTACTTAAATTATTGGGCGCAGCAATCGCCTGAAAATAAATTAATTAAAAAAGTAAGGTTATTTCTCAGTCCGCAATGCCGATATTTGACGTTGAATTTCAGGCATTACAGCCACTGGATCTTGCTTTCCCAGCCTTTGAGTTCCATGCACTGATAAAATAACTTGTCGCGGCTTTCGCTATTTACGTCCATCACATAGCTTTCAATCTCCGGCTTTTTTACCGCCCGAGTTTTCTCTCCGTCACAATCATCTTTCTTGGTGCAGGCTTCATAGTAAGTCGTGTACTTAGTACGCTGTGCAACCTCGTTTCTCACCGGGAAAGCCTGCTGAGACTGGGTTTCACAGGTTGCGCGTGAGGTTGTGTACTCTTGCGCATTGCTGCGAGTTTTTACCCACTGCGACGCGCAGCCGCTTAACAGAAAACAACAGGTGAGGGCGATTAAGGTTTTATTCATGGCAGGTGCTCTTCCTCGTAGCAAAATAGTGCGTCCTTGTTGGCAGCCCGGTGTCTTATGCAGACGCCCGACCGTATTGAGCGTGATTATAATTGCCGCACATAAACCTTATATATATAGCCCACCCTTTTTATCAATCCGGCAGGATCTACGAATAATCCTGGAGCAGGTCGATGCCTGTAGAGAAAAAACGATGTCTGGCTGAACCGATTCTGGCTTAAGCCGGAGCGGGAAAACACCCGTAATCCAGGCGGGATCGAGGCTTCAGGCCGTAGCCTGACCCCCTCGCTTTCTTGTGATGATACCGCCTTTAGTGGTATGGTTTTCGCCTCAAATTCGATTGAATATTTAAACGTATGGGGAATTACGCAATGCGTATCATTCTGCTCGGCGCTCCGGGCGCAGGTAAAGGGACTCAGGCTCAGTTCATCATGGAGAAATACGGCATTCCGCAAATCTCCACCGGTGACATGTTACGCGCCGCAGTCAAATCTGGTTCAGAGCTGGGTAAACAGGCCAAAGACATCATGGATGCTGGCAAACTGGTGACCGATGAACTGGTTATCGCCCTGGTAAAAGAGCGCATTGCGCAGGAAGACTGCCGTAACGGTTTCCTGCTGGACGGCTTCCCGCGTACTATCCCGCAGGCTGACGCCATGAAAGAAGCAGGCATCAATGTTGATTTCGTGCTGGAATTCGACGTGCCGGACGAGCTGATCGTTGACCGCATCGTGGGCCGCCGCGTACACGCCGCTTCCGGCCGCGTTTACCACATCAAATTCAACCCACCGAAGGTTGAAGGTAAAGACGACGTGACCGGCGAAGAGCTGACCACTCGTAAAGACGATCAGGAAGAGACCGTGCGTAAGCGCCTGGTGGAATACCATCAGATGACCGCTCCGCTGATCGGTTATTACTCTAAAGAAGCTCAGGCGGGTAACACCCAATACGCCAAAGTTGACGGGACTCAGGCAGTTGCTGCGGTCCGCGCTGAACTGGAAAAAATCCTCGGATAATTTCGGCTTCTAAAATCAATACCAGGGCCTGTCCCTGGTATTTTTTTGCCTGAAATTTCTCCTCTTGCTGTAATCGGTTCTCGTTTCGCTCTTTTACGTTACAATTGACGGCAATTTAAAGATAAGGGGTGGGAATGAATCAGGAAAAAATTGGCATCTTACTGGCTAACCTTGGCACACCGAGCGCCCCAACGCCCGCGGCGGTTAACCGCTATCTGCGTCAGTTCCTGAGCGACCGACGCGTGGTGGATACGCCGCGCCTGTTATGGTGGCCGCTTCTGCGCGGGGTGATTTTGCCGCTGCGTTCGCCGCGCGTGGCGAAACTCTACCAGTCTATCTGGATGGAAGAAGGTTCCCCGCTGATGGTTTATAGCCGTCGGCAGCAGCAGGCTCTGGCGCGGCAGTTGCCCGATACGCCGGTAGCGCTCGGCATGAGCTACGGCGAGCCTTCGCTGAAAAGCGCGGTAGACGATTTGCTGGCGCAGAACGTGACGCATATTGTTGTGCTCCCGCTTTACCCTCAGTTTTCCTGTTCAACCGTGGCTGCGGTATGGGACGAACTGGGCCGAATTTTTGCTGACTACCGCAGCCTGCCGTCAATTTCCCTGATCCGCGATTACGCCACCGACGCCGGATATATCAACGCGCTCGCGGCATCGGTTAAACGTTCCTTTGCCGAACACGGCGAGCCGGACGTGCTGCTGCTCTCCTACCACGGCATTCCGCAGCGCTACGCAAACGAAGGTGACGACTACCCGCAGCGCTGCCGCGATACCACCCGGGAGTTGCTGAGCGTGCTTGAGTTGCCGCCGGAAAAAGTGATGATGACCTACCAGTCACGCTTTGGCCGCGAACCGTGGCTGATGCCTTATACCGACGAAACGCTGAAGATGCTGGCCGAAAAGGGCGTGAAGCATATTCAGGTGATGTGCCCGGGCTTCTCCGCCGACTGCCTGGAAACCCTCGAAGAAATGGCGGTCCAGAACCGCGAAGTGTTTATCGAAGCTGGCGGCACGAAGTATGAATACATCCCGGCGCTGAACGACGATCCGGCCCATATCTCGATGATGGAAAACCTGGTCGCCCGCTACCGCTAAATCTGCGCGTTGAAGAAACGCGCCCCGTCACGCAGAGCCGCATCGGCGGCTTTCATCACGCGTGAATAGTGCAGGAAGGCGTGCAGCGTGCCGGAATACTGTTTGTATTCGCAAGGCTGATGATGCGCCTTTAACGTCTGATACAGCAGGCGGCTGTCGTCGAGCAAAGGATCGAACTCTGCACCAGCGATAAAGCAGGGCGGTACATCGAGTGTGAGATCGTTATTGAACAGGCAGTAATACGGCGACTCGCGATCTGCCGCATCGCGCAGTAAGGCATTTTCGTACATCTCCAGATCCTGCCGTGTTAACCCATCCCACTCGCCGCCCAGCAGCCGGCGGCTGACGGAATCCTGTAGCCCATAAAGGCCGTACCACAGAAGCACGCCTGCCACTCTGCCGCAATGAATATCCCTGTCGCGCAGCCAAAGCGCGCTGGCGAGCGCCAGCATTGCGCCTGCCGAATCCCCGGCGAAGCCGATAGTGTCCATATTCAGTTGATATTCACCGGCCTGATGAGAAAAGTACCGGCAGGCGGCAATGGTTTCTTCAATCGCCTGCGGGAAGCGAGCCTCCGGCGACAGAGAATAATCAATACCTAT
This sequence comes from Cedecea davisae DSM 4568, assembly GCF_000412335.2. GTDB lineage: Bacteria > Pseudomonadota > Gammaproteobacteria > Enterobacterales > Enterobacteriaceae > Cedecea > Cedecea davisae. The sequence continues at coordinate 3,375,147 of NZ_KE161030.1, read as the reverse complement.
AACCGTACACCGGGAGTAGCTGGCCAGCAGGCGCATAATACGGTCGTGCGTGTCCAGGTTGCCCAGAATAAAGCCGCCGCCGTGCAGGTAAAACAGCGTGGCTTTGCTGCCCGGTTGCGGGTGATAGAGGCGCGCGTTAACCGCCGCGTAAGCCGTGGGAACCTCACATTCCCTCGTCTCCATCTGCGGTGCGCCTTCATTCCAGTAGCGGCGCTCGAGGGCATAATGCTGGCGCATCGCCGGGTAATCGTTAGTCGAGGGCCACGGCGGGAGGTCATTCTGACGTACGTTGATGGCCGCTTTCATCTCGTCCGAAATAAGGTCGAGAACGGGGATTTTGTTTTCCGGCTTCATAAGATGCTCCTGGTGAAATTGCACCATTTTAGAAACTGAGAGCCGGTAAACCGGGACGCTGCCTTCTGATATTGAAACTTTGCGCCACGTCGCGCTCGCCGGGAGGAATGTGCTACCATGCGCGGTCCAGTTGGCCACTCTTAAACACATTCATGAAATTTCCCGGTAAACGCAAGTCCAAACACTACTTCCCCGTTAGCGCCCGCGATCCACTGCTTCAGCAAACTTTGCCTGAGTCCGAAAGCGGATCTTCATGGATCGTCGGTATCGATCAAACATTGGTGGATATTGAAGCCAAAGTGGATGACGAGTTTGTGCGGCGTTACGGGCTTAGTTTCGGCCACTCGCTGGTCATCGAGGATGACGTTGCCGAGGCGCTTTATCGTGAGCTGACTGATAACAACCTGATTACCCACCAGTTTGCCGGCGGCACCATCGGCAATACGATGCACAATTACTCGGTGCTGGCCGACGACCGTTCGGTTTTACTCGGGGTGATGTGCCGCAATATCGAAATAGGCAGCTATGCCTACCGCTACCTCTGCAACACCTCCAGCCGGACCGATCTCAACTATTTGCAGGGCGTTGACGGGGCGATTGGTCGCTGCTTTACGCTGGTTGGCGAGCAGGGCGAGCGTACTTTTGCTATCAGCCCGGGGCATATGAATCAGCTGCGTCCCGAGAGCATTCCGGAAGAAGTGATTGCCGGAGCTTCCGCACTGGTGCTGACCTCCTATCTTGTGCGCTGCAAGCCGGGCGAGCCGATGCCGGACGCCACGATGCAGGCGATTAGCTGGGCGAAAAAACATAACGTGCCGGTCGTCCTGACGCTGGGAACCAAATATGTGATTGCCGAAGATCCGGCCTGGTGGCAGGCATTTCTGCGCGATAACGTGTCGATTCTGGCGATGAATGAAGAAGAGGGCGAAGCGCTGACCGGCGAAAGCGATCCGCTGCTGGCGGCCGATAAGGCGCTCGACTGGGTTGATTTAGTGCTTTGCACCGCCGGGCCGGTTGGCCTTTATATGGCGGGCTACACCGAAGAAAGCTCGAAACGCAAAACTCAGCACCCGCTGCTGCCGGGGGCGATTGCCGAGTTTAACCAGTATGAATTCAGCCGCGCGATGCGCCTGAAGGATTGCGGCGAGCCGCTGCGTATCTACTCCCACATCGCCCCGTACATGGGCGGCCCGGAGAAGATAATGAACACCAACGGCGCGGGTGACGGGGCGCTGGCCGCGCTGCTGCACGATATTACCGCCAACAATTACCACCGCAGCAATGTGCCCAACTCCAGCAAGCATAAGTTTACCTGGCTGACCTATTCGTCGCTGGCTCAGGTTTGCAAATATGCCAACCGCGTAAGCTATCAGGTGCTGAACCAGCATTCTCCGCGCCTGACCCGAGGGCTGCCGGAGCGCGAAGATAGCCTGGAAGAGTCATACTGGGAGCGCTAAGCAAAAAAGGCTGACGTGTTTAGCGCCAGCCTGAATGAATAAGGGGTGAGCCGGGCAGCCCACCCCAAAAAGTGATTTATCCCGTCACCGCTTCCTGAGCAACCGGCGGAACCAGCAGCCCAAGCATAGTATTGGCAATCTCTCTTTCCCCCATCACAACCTGATTTGCGCCGCGTTCGGTGATGTAGTCCACTTCATCGTCGTAATGGGCGCGGGCAATGATTTCGATATCCGGGCATTTCTCTCTGGCCGCGGCGACTATCTCCCCTGCCTCATAGCCGTTCGGGATAGTCAGCAGCAGCCAGCGGGCGCAGTCGAGGTGCGCCAGATTCATTATTTCTTCATTGGCGGCATTGCCCAGCACGGCGCGAATACCGCGCTCGCGCAGCTCATCGACGCGGCTGCGGGAGGTTTCAATCACCACCAGCGGCACGCCTTCGGCAATCAGCTTTTCACCGAGCAGGCTGCCAACGCGGCCGTAGCCGACCAGCAGCGCGTGGTTGCAGATATCCACCGGGATCTGTTTTTCTTCTTCGATAGCTTCTTCCAGCGTTTGCTCGTCCAGCGTCTCGGTTTTTTCAAGATAACGCTCGAGGATAGCGAACAGAATCGGGTTGAGCATAATCGACAGAATTGCCCCCGCCAGCACCAGATTTTGCCCGGTCTGCGGCAGCAGGTTCAGCGCCATGCCGAGGCCCGCGAGAATAAACGCGAACTCGCCGATTTGCGCGAGGCTGGTGGCAATTGTCAGTGCGGTACGCTGGGAGTGGCCAAACATGCGCACCAGCAGGAAAGCGGCCAGCGACTTACCGAAGATGATAATCGCCAGCGTGCCCAGCACGGCCAGCGGCTCCTGGATAAGGATCAGCGGGTCAAAGAGCATACCTACCGAGACAAAGAACAGCACCGCAAAAGCGTCGCGCAGCGGCAGCGTGTCGTGCGCCGCGCGGTGGCTAAGCTCGGACTCGTTCAGCACCATCCCGGCAAAGAAAGCGCCGAGGGCGAAGGAGACATCAAACAGCTCAACCGCGCCGAAAGCGATGCCGAGCGCTAGCGCCAGCACGGAGAGGGTAAACAGCTCGCGGGAGCCGGTTGCCGCGCTGCGTGCCAGGATCCACGGCACCAGACGGCGGCCGACCAGCATCATCAGGGCAATAAAGGCGGCCACTTTACCTATGGTAATAGCCATATCAAGGCTAAGCGAGGCCAGGCCAACGTCGCCTTTTTCCAGCATGCCGGCAACCGCAGGCAGCAGCACCAGCGTCAGCACCATCACCAGGTCTTCAACAATCAGCCAGCCGATGGCTATCTGCCCTCGCTGGGTGTCGATTAGCTGCCGCTCCTCAAGGGCGCGCAGCAGCACCACGGTGCTGGCGGTCGACAAACAGAGACCAAACACGATGCCGGTCATTATCGACCAGCCCATCAGCCAGGAAAGCGCCATGCCCAGCAGCGTCGCAACGCCTATTTGCGCGATTGCGCCGGGGATGGCGATGGCCTTTACCGCCATCAAATCCTTCAATGAAAAATGCAGCCCGACGCCGAACATCAGCAGAATCACGCCTAATTCTGCTAACTCGGGGGCCAGTTTGGTATCAGCGACAAAACCAGGGGTAAAGGGACCTGCCAGCACGCCAGCTAATAAATAGCCCACCAGCGGAGATATGCGCAGCTTATTAGCCAGCATACCGAGTAAAAAAGCGAGTACGAGACCACCAACAATGGTGGTGATAAGCGGTGTGGCGTGATGCATTCCGTCTCCTTTGGTTAGCCGATGTTCCAAAAACTTTCTGTTACACAGTTTATGACAATTTCGCTCTCAGCGTTTATGAATAATTGTTGAATTTTGGATAAAAAGCGCATTTCGGTAAAAAAAAGGCCCTGAGTAGCATTTAACTCAGTTATCTGGGGGAGTGACTGGAACTGTATGGGGGCGGAGAGCGGCCAAAGCAACACTTTGGCCGCTAAAAGTCAGGATTTATGGCGGTTATCGGGTAGGAATATTGTCATAATGCCGAGTAACGGCAGGAAGGCACATATTTTGTAGACCAATTCAATGCTGGAGTGGTCGGCAATCACCCCAAGCACCGCGGCACCGAGTCCACCCATCCCAAAGGCAAATCCGAAAAACAGCCCGGAAACCATACCGATACGTCCCGGCAGTAGCTCCTGGGCATACACCAGAATAGCCGAGAAGGCGGAGGCCAGAATAAAGCCAATGATGACCGTCAGCACGCCGGTCCAGTAGAGCGAAGCATAGGGTAAAACAAGGGTAAACGGCGCGACGCCGAGGATTGACCCCCAAATCACGTATTTTCTACCGATTTTGTCCCCCAGAGGGCCACCGATAACCGTCCCTGCCGCAACCGCAAACAGGAAAGCAAACAGGTGGATCTGGGCGTTTTGTACCGAGAGTCCGAATTTTTGCATCAGGTAGAAAGTGAAGTAACTGCTGATGCTTGCCATATAGAAATATTTGGAAAATATCAGCAGCAGCAGAATGGAGACCGCCAGAATGACCTTATTGCGCGGCAGCGGGTTAACCACCTGCACAGGCGGGCGGCCCTTCGCGATTCGATGCTGAGCGGCGTACCAGCGGCTGATTTGCAGCAGCACAATAATGGCCAGCAGCGCGGCCAGCACGAACCAGGCGACATTGCCCTTGCCGTAGGGCGCAATAATAACTGCCGCCAGCAATGGCCCCAGCGAGCTGCCGAAGTTACCGCCCACCTGGAACAGCGACTGCGCCAGGCCGTGACGGCCGCCGGAAGCCATGCGGGCAACGCGGGACGATTCGGGATGGAACACCGACGAACCGGTGCCGACCAGCGCCGCGGCGACCAGTACGGCAGGGAAGCTCCCGGCCAGCGCCAGTAGAACCAGGCCGCAAAGGGTGAAGCACATACCAATCGGCAGCGACCACGGCATCGGGTATTTGTCGGTGTAGTAGCCCACCAGCGGCTGTAGCAGCGAGGAAGAGAGCTGGAAGGTCAGAGTTATCATCCCAATCTGCATAAAGCTCAGGGAGAACTCGGCCTGCAGCAGGGGATAGATAGCCAGAATCAGCGATTGAATCATGTCGTTAAGCAGGTGGGAAAGGCTGATGGCTCCGAGGATCCCAAATGCGGTGCGCGCTTTTTTTTGCTCCGGGGGCGTGCCCGGCTGGGTGAGGGTTTGAGAACTTGCCATAATTACCTGTAGAAAACGTTTATTGTTTTTAGAGCGGGCTACGCAGGAGATAGCCCGGGATAAATCGTTACCCTGCTAACATACCTGCGCCGCGGATTTGAAGGAAGTCGCATTTCGGAAAAGTTAGTTGTCTATCCTGAAGGCTATCTGGTATTTCTGCGCAGTTACATTTTGACATGGAGATTTGCAATGCGGTTTGCTACAAAAACAATAACCACGGCGCTGCTGGTGGCATTGAGCTTAACCAGCGCGTCGGCGCTGGCCTGGGAAAAAGACAAAACTTACAAAATCACCATTCTGCATACTAACGATCATCACGGCCATTTCTGGCGCAATGAATATGCCGAGTATGGCCTGGCGGCGCAAAAGACGCTGGTAGACAGCGTGCGTAAAGAGGTTGCGGCCGAAGGTGGTAGCGTGCTGCTGCTCTCCGGCGGGGACATCAATACCGGCGTGCCGGAGTCTGACCTGCAGGATGCCGAGCCGGACTTCCGCGGCATGAGCCTGATTGGTTATGACGCGATGGCGGTAGGCAACCATGAATTTGATAACCCGCTCTCCGTTCTGCGCCAGCAGGAAAAATGGGCGAAGTTCCCGCTACTGTCGGCCAACATTTACCAAAAAAGCACCGGCGAACGCCTGTTCAAGCCTTATGCGCTCTTTAAGCCTCAGGGTATTAAGGTGGCGGTTATCGGTCTGACGACAGACGACACGGCGAAAATCGGCAACCCTGAATACTTCACCGACATAGAATTCCGTAAACCGGCCGATGAAGCCAAACTGGTGATTCAGGAGCTGCAAAGCACCGAGAAGCCGGATGTGATTATCGCCGCCACCCATATGGGCCACTACGATAACGGCAATCACGGCTCAAACGCACCGGGCGATGTGGAAATGGCGAGAAGCCTGCCGGAAGGCGCTTTGACGATGATTGTGGGTGGTCACTCACAAGATCCGGTTTGTATGGCGGGCGAGAATCAGAAACAGAAGGATTATGTTCCGGGGACGCCTTGCGCGCCGGACAAGCAAAACGGCACCTGGATTGTCCAGGCCCACGAGTGGGGCAAATACGTCGGGCGCGCGGACTTTGAGTTCCGTAATGGCGAAATGAAACTGGTGCATTACCAGCTGATCCCTATCAACCTGAAGAAGAAAATCACCTACGACAACGGGCAAAGTGAGCGCGTACTTTACACCCCGGAAATCCCTGAGAATCAGCAAATGCTCTCCCTGCTGACGCCGTTCCAGAACAAAGGCCAGGCGGCGCTGAAGGTGAAAGTGGGCAGCGTTAACGGGCATCTGGAGGGCGACCGCAGCAAAGTTCGCTTCGTGCAGACCAACCTGGCCCGCGTGCTGCTGGCGGCGCAAATGGCGCGTACCAGTGCCGATTTCGCGGTGATGAGCGGCGGCGGGGTTCGTGACTCCATCGAGGCCGGTAACATCAGCTATAAAGATGTGCTTAAGGTGCAGCCGTTTGGCAACACCGTGGTGTATATCGATATGAACGGCAAAGAAGTTGAGGAGTACCTGACTGCCGTGGCGCAGAAAACCCCTGACTCCGGCGCTTATCCTCAATTCGCCAACGTGAGCTTTGTGTCTACCGGCGGCAAGCTTAGCGGCCTGAAAATCAAAGACCAGCCTGTCGACCCGGCCAAAACCTACCGCATGGCAACCCTGAGCTTTAACGGCACCGGCGGCGACGGTTATCCGGAAATCGATAAAAAGCCGGGCTATGTCAACACCGGCTTTGTGGATGCGGAAGTGCTGAAGCAGTACATCGAACAGAACTCACCGCTGGACGTGAATGCTTACCAACCTAAAGGCGAGGTGAGCTGGAACTAAGCGTTAATCCAGGCGGGCGATATCGGCGAAACGGGCATCCAGCAGTTTTGCCAGGTCGCTCGCCGCCAGCTCGATATCCAGCCCGCGTTTGCCGCCGGAAATATAGATGGTGGCAAACGTCTGCGCCGGTGCGTCAATCACCGTTGGCAGGCGTTTTTTCTGCCCCAGCGGGCTAATGCCGCCGACCAGATAACCGGTGATGCGCTGGGCGACCATCGGGTCAGCCATCTCAACCTTCTTCACGCCAAGAGCCTTCGCCACCTTTTTCAGGTCAAGCTGTCCGGCGACCGGCGTCACCGCCACCGCCAGGTGTTTCATATCGCCATTTAGCGCCACCAGCAGCGTTTTATAAACCTGGTCGGCGTTCAGCCCCAGCTTGCGAACCACTTCGTCGCCGAAGTTGGTTTCCAGCGGATCGTGCTCATAGGCATGGATTTGAAAGCTGATTTTGTTTTTTTCGAGGAGTTTTACCGCGGGAGTCATGGTTTCCTTCTTTCTTAGTTGTTTTGAAAACGCACAAAATAGTAATCGTAGTGATATACTTGGAGAGTAATATAGCGCTACATAATAGTGATGGCGCAAATCATCACATTGAGCGACAATTCAGCTTCGGTTGCTTCGGCAGCCGAGGATAAACAGAATAATAAATGAAATTCCTCTTTGACGGGCCAATAGAAATATTGGCCATTTTTTTACCCTTTTTTCAGCAATTCCGGCAAGTTACCTTCACCGTAAAGATGCAGCGCCCCCACCGCAACCACATAGCGCCCGGCCGGCAGTTGCTGAAGAAAATCCCGCCACTGATGGTTTCGCTGATGCATCAACACATTGTACAGCTCATCGCCGAAGGTGTTCGGCAGCGCAATATTTCCCTGTTGGGGCGGCGTTTCCAGCCACCAGCCAATCATAATTTGTAATAAGCGCGCGTTGGTGTGCCAGTGGGTAAGCGTATCGTTTAACAGCGACATACCGCCGTTCGGCAGCGCCGTCAGCAGGTCAATTTGGCTTTGCGCCCCCTCCAGCTCGGTAACGGGCACGCCAAAGCGCTGAGCGACTTCAAGCAGCTGATAGTCGATGCCATAATCTGGCCGCAGCCCAAGCCGCTGCGCCTGATGCGCCTGCATAATTAAGGCGACCTGCCAGGCTGGCTGGTTTTCAATGCTGCTGAGCGAGAGGCCAAGCTCGTCGCACAGGGTCACGACCTGCTGATAAGTCTCAGGTTCAAGGCGCTGTTCAAGGCTGATTTCTGGCTCGATATTGCTAAACGGCGAGCCGCCGGAACTGACATCCGCTTCGACAATCAGCGCATCCGCCGCGCGCAGCTTACCGATTAAGCGCTCGGACAGCGGGGCCATATCACGAGTCCCCATATGGATACTGCCCACCAGATGCAAATGGCGTTTACCGGGGAGGGTGACATCGAGAGCGGGCCAGGGATAAGTAGAAGCCGTCAGGCCGGAAAACAGTGAGCTAATACGTTGAAACAAACCCATATCGCGATTCCCTGGCAAAAAAGCCATGCTAACGCCGCGGGCCGGAAGGGGGAAGTAAAAAGTCATCCGGGCCGGTGAAGGCCCGGATGAGCGGGAGGTCAATCTTTTGGTTTAAAGCGCAGCAGGCGGTTAGCGTTGCTTACCACGGTAATGGAAGAGAGCGCCATTGCCGCCCCGGCAACCACCGGGTTGAGCAGCGTGCCGGTCAGGGGATAAAGCACGCCTGCGGCAATCGGGATGCCAAACGAGTTGTAGACGAAGGCGCCCAGCAGGTTTTGCTTCATATTTCGCAGCGTGGCTTTTGAAATAGCCAGCGCGTCGGCAACGCCTACCAGGCTGTGGCGCATCAGCGTAATCGCCGCGGTTTCAATAGCCACATCGCTGCCGCCGCCCATTGCGATCCCCACGTCGGCCTGGGCCAGCGCCGGAGCATCGTTGATGCCGTCCCCGACCATAGCAACCTGGCGACCCTGCTGCTGAAGCTGCTTAATAGCTTCGGCCTTGCCGTCCGGCAGCACGCCCGCTATCACCTCATCAATACCGGCCTCTTTGGCAATCGCATTGGCGGTAATCGGGTTATCGCCGGTGAGCATCACCAGACGGTAGCCGTTGCGGTGCAAACGTTGCAGGGCGCTGATGCTGTCTTTACGAAGCGGGTCGCGGACGGCCAGCAGCGCCATCAGTTTCCCATCCACCGCCAGCAGAACCGGCGTTGAGCCAAGCCGTGCCTGAGCATCAATACTTGCGGCAAGCGCCTCCGTTTCTACGCCCTGCTCGTCGAGCAGCGCTTTGTTGCCCAGCAGAAGCTTGTGTCCTTCCGCCTCGCCGCTAACACCCAGCCCGCGCAAGGTGCGAAATGAACTAACCTCCGGCAGCGTTGCGTCACCCGCTTTTTCGATAATAGCCCGTGCCAGCGGGTGGCTGGAGCCTTGTTCAAGCGCGGCAGCCAGGCGCAGAACCTGGTCCGCATCCACGCCCGGCAGGGTTTCAACGGCAACAACCTGCGGTTTGCCTTCGGTCAGCGTGCCGGTTTTATCGAATACTACGGTATCGAGCGTGCTGGCGCGCTGCAATGCGTCGGCATCCCGCACCAGAACCCCAAATTCGGCGGCGCGGCCTACGCCGGAAATAATCGACATCGGCGTGGCAAGCCCAAGGGCGCAAGGGCAGGCGATAATCAGAACCGTGGTGGCGATAACCAGGGTATAAACAATTTGCGGCGCAGGGCCGACGAAGTACCAAACTGCGGCGCTAAACAGGGCAATCAGCACCACAATCGGCACAAATACCGCAGAGATTTTATCCGCCAGCTGGCCGATTTCCGGCTTGCTGCTCTGTGCCTGGCGAACCATGCGGATAATGCGCGACAGCGTGGTGTGGCTGCCGGTTGCCGTGGCGCGGAACAGCACGCTGCCGTCCTGCACAACGGTGCCCGCATGAATGCCGTCGCCGTTTGATTTTTGCATCGGTATCGGCTCGCCGGTCAGCATTGCTTCGTCGAACCAGGCTTCTCCCCGGGTAATCTCGCCGTCAACCGGCACGCGGTCGCCCGTTGCAAGGCGCAGCGTCATCCCGGCGGTAACTTCGGCCAGCGGCAGCGTTTTTTCACCTTCTTCCGTGACCACTCGTGCGGTTGGCGGCGTCAGATCCAGCAGGCGTTCGAGTGCTTTCGAGGAGCGCTGGCGAGCGCGCTGCTCAAGCATATGGCCGAGATTTATCAGGCCGATGATCATCGCGCTGGCCTCGTAGTAGAGGTGGCGAGCTTCCATCGGGAAGTGTTGCGGCCAGATATTCACGGTAATCGAGTAGAGCCATGCCGCGCCTGTGCCGAGGGCGACGAGCGTATCCATGGTGGCTGCGCGGTTCATCAGGCTGCGCCATGCGCTGCGGTAGAAATGGCCGCCGGCAAAAATTATCACCGCCAGCGTCACGACGCCGATTGCCAGCCACAGGGAACGGTTACTTTCGGTGACCATCATATTGTCGCCGATCATCCCCCAGACCATCACCGGAATGCCGACGGCGAGGGCGACAATGGCCTGCCAGCGGAAGCGCTTCATGGCGGCGTTAGCCGTCTCCTGCTGGCGTTCACGGCGTTTCTGGTCGTCTTCAATGGCTTCTGCGCCGTATCCGGCACTTTCTACGGCTTTAATCAGGGATTCTGCGGAGGCGGTGCCCATTACCAGCGCGCTGCGCTCCGCAAGGTTGACCCGTGCCTGGCTGACGCCCGGTACTTTCTGCAGAGCGTTCTGCACCCGTGAGACGCAGCTGGCGCAGCTCATTCCGTCGATAAGCAGCTGTCGGCTATCATCTTCGGTTGAGGCTGCCGGAAGCGAAGGGGCGACCGCTGTCAGTGCTTCCGACGGAGTTGATGACTCTGCCAGCGGTTCAGCCTTTGGGTGGCTGGCGACTTCTGCGCCGTATCCCGCTTCTTTAACGGTTTCTACCAGAGCTTCCGGCGTAGCGCTGCCGGTGACGCGGGCGTGGGTTTGCGTCACTTCCGCCTGCTCAACGTCCGAACGCTGTTCGAGGCTTTCTTTAACGCGTTTTACACAGTGGCCGCAGGTGAGGCCGTCGAGATTCAAATCTACAATGTGTGACATCGTCAGACTCCTGTACGATTACGAGGTGAAATATTGACCGAAAAGGAGATTCGGTTAACTATGATGAAGGTTAAACCTTCCATCAAGGGGAAGGTCAAGGAGGAAAAATGAATATTAGCGATGTGGCGAAAAAAACCGGGTTAACCAGCAAGGCAATCCGTTTTTATGAACAGAAAGGGCTGGTTACGGCGCCTTTTCGCGCCGACAACGGCTACCGCAGCTATACCCAGAAACATCTCGATGAGCTAACGCTACTGCGTCAGGCCCGCCAGGTGGGGTTTAATCTTGAAGAGTGCAAAGAGCTGGTGAGCCTGTTTAACGATCCGGCAAGGCACAGCGCGGACGTAAAAGCGCGCACTTTGCAGAAAGTGGCGGATATCGAACGGCACATTATCGAATTGCAGAATATGCGCCAGCATCTGCTGACGCTGGCGGAAGCCTGCCCGGGCGATGACGGCGCCGATTGTCCGATTATCGACAACCTTTCCGGCTGTTGCCATCGCCACGGGGTGAGTTAAGCGGCTCTGATTTTCAGCGTGATGCCTTCTACGGCAAGCACGACCACTTCACAGCCTGCCGGGAGATCTTCGTCTGCGGTAACCGGCCAGCTGCTGTCCGCCACACGAACATGCCCCCGGCCATTGACCAGCGCCGTGTCCAGGCGGAACCGGCGGCCAACCAGCTGCTGGCCGCGCTGATTCAGCACTTCACCCGGGACCTGCTGTTTGCGCCCGGAAAGCCAGCGCCACCAGAGGAAGGCGGCAACCAGCGTCAGTAGCGCAAAGCAAACGCCCTGTAGCTCCCAGCCCAGCGGCAGAGCCCAGACCAGCAGGCCGGTTATCACCGCCGCCACGCCGCTCCACAGCAGATAGCCGCTGGCGCCCAGCATCTCCGCCGCCAGCAGCAGTCCGCCCAGCGCAAGCCAGAAGACGTGCGGATGCGCGAGAATACTGTCTATCATTTTTTACGCTCGCTGCCGCTCTGGGCGATAAGTTCGCTGATCCCGGCGATGGAGCCCATCAGGCTTGTGGCATCCAGCGGCATCAGCACTACTTTGCTGTTATTGGCCGAACCGATTGTCTGTAGCGCGTCGGTGTATTTCTGGGCGACGAAGTAGTTCACCGCCTGGATATCGCCTTTGGCAATCGCTTCAGAAACCATCTGCGTGGCGCGGGCTTCGGCTTCGGCGCTACGTTCGCGGGCTTCTGCTTCAAGGAAGGCCGACTGGCGCTCGCCTTCGGCTTTCAGGATCTTCGACTGTTTCTCACCTTCGGCTTTTACGATTTCGGCCTGGCGAATACCTTCCGCCTCAAGAATGTACGCTCGTTTGGTACGCTCGGCTTTCATCTGGGCGTTCATCGCGTCGATAAGCTCCGCCGGCGGGCGGACGTCGCGAATTTCAATACGGGTAATTTTAATGCCCCACGGGTTGGTGGCTTCATCGACGATGTGCAGCAGGCGGGTATTGATGTTGTCGCGCTGGGAGAGCATTTCGTCCAGCTCCATTGAGCCAAGCACGGTACGAATGTTGGTCATCGTCAGGTTGATGATGGCCAGCTCAAGGTTGCTGACTTCATAGGCGGCACGCGGCGCGTCGACCACCTGAATAAAGCATACGGCATCGATGGAAACGTTGGCGTTATCCTTGGAGATAACTTCCTGGGAAGGGATGTCGAGCACTTGCTCCATCATATTGATTTTGCGGCCTACGCGGTCCATAAACGGCACCACAAGGTTGAGCCCCGGCATCAGAGTTTTGGTATAGCGGCCAAAGCGCTCTACGGTCCATTGGAAGCCCTGAGGCACAATTTTTACCCCGGCAGCGACAATCACCAGCGCAACAAGGATTAATACGGGGATCACGATAAGCATTTAAAAACCTCCTGTTTGTTTTGCCGCCAGTCTACCCGCTTAAGTTGAAACATTCAGCAACATCCTGGCAACGGCCGCCAATTAAGTGTAGGCAATCCCGGTCTCTGACCGTAACTATGCCAAATTGGAATGAAGTTGATGAGTTAAGTTCATTTTTTACATGTGGTGTGTAGGCGTAATATCGAATCATTCGGCAGACCAGCTGCGCTGTATGGGACGCCTTAGACGAGGGAGTTTTATCCGGTAGAGGAAGCAATGGGAACGATAATAGCTGAACAGCAACAGACGAATAACAGCCGCTGGCAAAAAATAGTTGAAGAGTTAATTTCCCCGCTGGCTATTGATATTAACGGTAGCGGTCCGGCGGATATTCGGGTTAATAACCCAGAGTTCTTTAAACGAATATTGCAGGAAGGCTCCCTGGGGCTGGGCGAAAGCTACATGGATGGCTGGTGGGAGTGCGACCGACTGGATATTCTTTTTACCCGCATTTTGCGTCACGGCCTTGATAGCCAGATACCAAAACATTTTTCTGACTTAATGCGTATTGCAGGTGCACGGCTGTTTAATTTGCAGTCCCGCAAGCGCGCATGGATAGTCGGCAAAGAGCATTACGATATCGGCAACGATCTGTTTGCGGCGATGCTGGATCCGTATATGCAATACTCCTGCGGCTACTGGAAAGAGGCTACGGATCTTGCTTCCGCGCAGCGCAACAAACTGCATATGATCTGCGAGAAACTCCAGCTTAAACCGGGTATGAAGCTGCTGGATATCGGCTGCGGATGGGGCGGCCTGGCGCAGTACGCGGCCCAGGAGTATGGCGTCAGCGTGGTTGGCGTGACGATTTCCGCAGAGCAGCAAAAAATGGCTCAGGATCGCTGTCGGGGCCTGGATGTCGATATTCTGCTACAGGATTACCGTGACCTGAACAGTAAATTTGACCGCATTGTTTCGGTCGGCATGTTTGAGCACGTCGGCCCAAAAAACTACAACACATATTTTGAAGTTGCGGCCCGTAATATAAAAGATGACGGTCTGTTTCTGCTACACACCATTGGTTCTAACGAAACTGATTTAAACGTTGATCCCTGGATCAATAAATATATTTTCCCCAACGGCTGCCTGCCTTCGGTTAGCCACATTGCCGCCGCCAGTGAAAAGCATTTTGTAATGGAAGACTGGCACAATATCGGCTCGGACTACGATAAAACCTTAATGGCCTGGTACGATAACTTTTTACGCTGCTGGCCGAATATCGAACGCAATTACGATAGGCGTTTCAAACGTATGTTCAGCTATTATTTGAATGCCTGCGCCGGTGCATTCCGTGCGCGTAATATTCAGCTTTGGCAGGTGCTGTTAAGCCCGAGCGGCGTAGACGGCGGGATCCGCGTTTACAGATAAACAGATAAACAGAGAAAGAAAAGGCCGGGAAACCGGCCTTTTTCGTTTTGAACGGATTAATACATCAGGGCATAAATCTGGCGGCGATATTTGGAGGCCAGAGCATCGCCCGTTCCCAGCGCGGCCAGAATTTCCATCATCATTTTACGCGCCTGACCGTCGGCGGCGCCGAGGTCTTTTTTCAGATGGGTGTAAAGCAGCTCAAGCGCTTCTTCGTTACGCCCGACCTGATGCAGCTGCAATGCCAGCTGCCCGGCAAGCTGGGCGTTTTCCGGCTCGTTTTGCACCTGCTGCTGTAGCTGCTGAATTTCCGGGGTATCGGCCGCCTGCTTCAGCAGTTCGATTTGCGAGACCAGCGCCTGGTAGCGAGTATCCTGGTCCTGCAGCGGGATGGTTTTCAGCACCGCTTCGGCATCTTCGCTGCGGTGCAGGGCAATTTGCACTTCCGCCAGCAGCAGGCCAATTTCGCTGTTCTGGCCGGAAAGCTGCCACGCATCTTTTAGCAGCGGCAACGCTTCGGCGTGTTTCCCTTCCTGCATCAGCTCAACCGCCTGCTGAGCCTTCAGCTCTTCTTCACGCGGCAGCACTTTGTCGAGCAGGGCGCGAATCGCTTCTTCCGGCTGCGGCCCCTGGAAGCCGTCAACCGGCTGGCCGTTCTGGAACAGATAAACCGTCGGAATAGAGCGCAGACCAAACTGCGAAGCCACCATCTGCTCGGCGTCGCAGTCAACTTTAGCGAGAATAAACTGACCGTTGTATTGGGCTGCAAGCCTGTCCAGAACCGGCGTTAACTGTTCACAATGCTGGCTGCGGGCAGACCAGAAATAGAACAGCACCGGCTTAGCCATGGACTGTTCCAGCGTCTGGTGCAGGTTCGCTTCGGTAATGTTAATAATATTTTCTGCGGACATGGGCGATTCTCAGTTAAGCATTTGTTTTTTACATGGGGGCTGAGGCCGGGACTTCAACTCAGCTGCGTAAAATTTTGTCCATCGCGCAGGCCGGAAGCAGGCGGCGCAGTACGGAAACAACGTGCGTTACCACGGTCACCGGGTAGCGTAATTTTGGCCTTGGGCTTTCAAACGCATGGCGCACTTTTGCCACTACGGCTTCCGGGCCGAGGGTAAAGCGCGCGGCAATTCCCGGGTTTTCAACCGGCTTGTCGGACTGGGTCTGGTTAACGTTATCGGTAAAGCGGGTGCGGATTGGGCCCGGCTCTATCAGGCTAACCTTAATTCCGCTGTGGCGAAGCTCCATACGCAGCGCGTCGGACCAGGCCTCAAGCGCGTATTTACTGGCGGCATAAGCCCCGCGCCCCGGGGTGGAGATCAGCCCCATTACCGAGCTGGTCATCACGATGCGGCCCTCATGATGAGGCTGCATCGCGGGCAGCAGCAGCATGGTTAGCTGGTGCGTGCCGAAGAAGTTGGTGGAAAACTGCTGCTCCAGCTGTTCGCGGGAAATGGCGTTCAGTGGGCCATAAACGCCATAACCGCCGTTATTAAACAGGCCGTAAAGGCGATTACCGGTGATTTCAATCACTTCGGCGGCGGCACGTTTGACGCTTTCCGGGTCATCAAGATCGAGCTGAATGCCGGTAAAACCGAGCTGATTCATGCGCTCTACGTCTTCCGGTTTACGGCAGGCGGCGAGAATGTTGTAGCCAAGCTTCTGTAACTCCTGCGCGCTGGCTAAGCCAATCCCGCTGGAGCAGCCTGTAATTAAAACGGATTTTTGCATAACTTTACCCGAAGGGTGCCCCGATTATTTATCAGTCGTGTTTAACTATCTCGTCATGCCTGGCGCTGCTGCGCCAGTTATTTAGAGAGTAATGGAGCCAGCCGGGTCGCCATCCAGTCGGCGATAAACGGCTGAGCATCACGGTTTGGGTGAATGCCGTCATCCTGCATCCATTGCGGTTTCAGATACACCTCCTCCATAAAGAACGGGAGCAGAGGAATATCAAACTCTTTGGCAAGCTGCGGATAAATAGCGCTAAACGCCTCATTATAACGGCGTCCGTAGTTGGCGGGCAGGCGAATTTGCATCAGCATGGGCTCAGCGTTCGCCGCCTTAACGTCGGTGATGGCCTGGCGCAGCGTTTTTTCTACCGCCTGAGGCTGGAACCCGCGCAGGCCGTCATTGCCGCCGAGTTCGACCAGCACCCAGCGCGGCTGATGCTGTTTTAGCAGAGCGGGCAGGCGAGCCAGGCCCTGAGCCGCAGTATCGCCGCTGATGCTCGCATTAACCACTTTTGTTCCCTGCTGCTGCCATTTCGCATCCAGCAGGGCGGGCCAGGCACCGTTGGCCGCCATGCGATAACCGGCGCTCAGGCTATCGCCTAATATCAATAACGTGTCCGCCGCCGCGGCGCGGAAGGTCATCAAAGCCAGAAACAGGAAGGGCAAATGCCAGCGGAAAACATTGTTGAAGTTCATCATCTTAGTAAGTCCGTGGGTCAGGGTGAACACGAGCTTTCCATCCTTACCGGAGTTGAGCTGGTTGTCAAACCGGCCGAAACCATCGCCCTGATTGGCGAGTCCGGCTCGGGGAAGTCCACGCTGCTGGCTATTCTCGCCGGGCTGGACGATGGCTCGAGCGGCGAGGTCCACCTTTGCGGCCAGCCGCTGCACAGCATGGATGAAGAAGCCAGGGCGGCGCTGCGGGCAAAAAACGTCGGCTTTGTGTTCCAGTCCTTTATGCTGGTGCCCACCCTTAATGCTCTCGAAAACGTTGAGCTTCCCTCGCTGCTGCGTGGTGAAAATAGCTCGGCCAGCCGGACCCAGGCCAAAGCGCTGCTGGAGCAGCTTGGGCTGGGCAAGCGTCTCGACCATCTTCCCGCCCAGCTTTCCGGCGGCGAGCAACAGCGTGTAGCCCTGGCTCGCGCCTTCAACGGGCGGCCAGGTGTGCTGTTTGCCGATGAGCCAACCGGCAATCTCGACAGGCAAACCGGTTACCGCATTGCCGATCTTCTGTTTTCCCTCAACCGCGATTTCTCCACCACTCTGATCCTCGTCACTCACGATGAACAGCTTGCGGCTCGCTGTGACCGCCGCCTGCGGCTGCGTGAAGGCAAGCTGTGGGAGGAAGCATGATAGCCCGCTGGTTCTGGCGCGAGTGGCGCTCTCCCTCGCTGCTGATTGTCTGGCTGGCGCTTAGCCTCGCGGTGGCGTGCGTGCTGGCGCTCGGCAGCATCAGCGACAGAATGGAAAAAGGGCTGAGCCAGCAGAGCCGCGAATATATGGCCGGTGACCGCACGCTGCGGGCCGCCCGTGCCGTGCCGGCTGAGTGGCTGGAGCAGGCTAAGGCAGACGGCCTTAAGGTGGGCGAACAGCTAAGCTTTGCCACCATGACTTTTGCCGGTGACACGCCGCAACTGGCGGATGTGAAAGCGGTAGACGGCGTTTACCCGATGTACGGCGAGCTGGAAACGGACCCGCCGGGCCTGAAGCCAGAACCCGGGACGGCTTTACTTGCGCCGCGCCTGCTGGCCCTGCTTAACCTGAAGGTAGGCGACAATATTGACGTCGGCGACGCCACGCTGCGTATTGCCGGGCAGGTTATTCAGGAGCCGGACGCCGGGTTTAACCCGTTCCAGATTGCGCCCCGCCTGATGATGAACCTTGCCGATGTTGAGAAAACCGGGGCAGTACAGCCCGGAAGCCGCATTAGCTGGCGCTACAAGTTTGGCGGAGCCGCGCAGCAGCTACAGAGTTATGAGAACTACCTGCTACCGAAGCTGAAGCCGGAACAGCGCTGGATTGGCATGGAGCAGGATGAAGGGGCGCTTGGCAAATCGCTGGAACGTTCTCAGCAATTTCTTCTGCTTTCCGCCCTGCTGACGCTGCTGCTGGCGGTTGCTGCCGTCGCCGTGGCGATGAGTCACTACTGCCGCAGCCGCTATGACCTGGTGGCTATCCTGAAAACGCTGGGCGCGGGCAGGGCGGCGCTGCGCAAGTTAATCATCGGCCAGTGGCTGATGGTGCTGCTGCTGGCGGCCATAGCCGGGGGCGCTGCGGGGCTGGTGTTTGAAGCCGCGCTGCTGCAACTGCTGAAACCGGTGCTGCCCGCCGCGCTGCCGCCTGCCAGCCTCTGGCCGTGGCTGTGGGCGATAGGCTCGATGGTAACGATTTCGCTGCTGGTAGGGCTGCGGCCTTATCGTCTGCTGCTGGCAACTCAACCTTTGCGGGTACTGCGGCGAGACGCGGTGGCGAATGTCTGGCCGCTAAAAATTTATCTCCCGGTGATTAGCTGTGTGGTGGTTGCGCTTCTCGCGCTGTTGATGGGCGGAAGCTCGCTACTGTGGGCGGTGCTGGCCGGTACGCTGGTGCTGGCCGCGCTGTGCGGCATTGTGGGATGGGGCGTACTGAAGCTGCTGAAAAAGCTCACGCTGAAAAATCTTGCCCTGCGCCTGGCGGTTAACCGCCTGCTGCGCCAGCCGTGGGCAACGCTCAGCCAGCTGGCCGCTTTCTCGCTTTCCTTTATGTTGCTTGCCCTGCTGCTGGTACTGCGCGGCGACCTGCTGGAAAGATGGCAGCAACAGCTGCCGCCGGAAAGTCCGAACTATTTCCTGGTTAATATCGCGCCCGAACAGGTTCAGCCGGTGAAAACCTTCCTCGCCGATCATCAGGTGATCCCCGAGTCGTTTTACCCCATCGTGCGGGCGCGCATGACGGCGATTAACGGCAAGGCCACCGAGGGCAACCCGGATGAAGCTCTCAACCGCGAGCTGAACCTCACCTGGCAAAGCCAGAAGCCGGATCATAACCCGATTCTGGCAGGCGCCTGGCCGCCGAAAGCGGGCGAAGTATCGATGGATGAAGGCGTGGCGAAGCGGTTGAACATTCAACTGGGGGACAGCGTCACCTTTATGGGGGACACCCAGGACTTCAGCGCCAAAGTCACCAGCCTGCGCAAAGTGGACTGGGAAAGCCTGCGGCCGAACTTCTATTTCATCTTCCCGCCGGGCGCGCTGGATGCCCAGCCGCAAAGCTGGCTCACCAGCTTCCGCTGGGAAGGCAATAACGGCCTGCTGACCCAGTTGAACCGAGAGTTTCCGACCATCAGCCTGCTGGACATAGGCGCTATTCTGAAGCAGGTCGGCCAGGTGCTGGAGCAGGTAAGCCGGGCGCTGGAGGTGATGGTGGTGCTGGTGACCGCCTGCGGCCTGCTGCTGTTGCTGGCTCAGGTTCAGGTTGGTATGCGCCAGCGCCACCAGGAACTGGTGGTTTACCGCACGCTTGGCGCCGGTAAAAAGCTGCTGCGAACCACTTTGTGGTGTGAGTTTGCTGTGCTGGGGCTGGTTTCCGGCCTGGTTGCAGCCATTGGCGCGGAAACGGCGCTTGGCATGCTGCAAACCCGGGTATTCGATTTCCCGTGGCAGCCTGACTGGCGGCTGTGGGTCGTGCTGCCGCTTACCGGGGCGGTATTGCTGTCGCTTTGCGGCGGCTGGCTGGGCGTTCGCCTGCTGAAAGGGAAAGCGCTGTTCCGCCAGTTTGTCGCCTGATAAGTGCCGGGCAGGGACGCCCGGCATCGTTATAAAATGATTTATATTTCGATGTTTTTTGCGTCAGAACATATTTAAGGCAAATTTATTTGTTTATTTAATATCTATTAAACAAATGGCCCCCGTTAACCGCACGAATCATTAAAAATTCCTAAGAAATCGAAATTAATAAGCGTTAGTATGCCCGCGCTTATAATAAATACGGTTACTAAGGATTCAAAATGACAGCAAAATTGCGCGCTTTACCATTACTGATTGGGGCTGGCCTGCTTGCAGGTATGGCGTCTTTCGCTGCTAACGCAGAAATCACCGTCCTGAAGCAAGATCCGCAGGCCGGTAACCCTCTTAGCCGCCTTAACTTCACCGTGGGCGGCAGTATTCGTCCGCAGTTCAACATGATGTCCGGCGACGGCGACAAAGGCTCTTACAAACGTAATGGCTTTGATGGTGGCACCCGTTTCCGCTTTGCGGCTGATTATTATCTGTTCGATGATATCAGTTGGGTAAGCTATTACGAGCTGGGCGTGAATATCCCTGCGGTATTCGAGTGGGATAACCACTATGCCGAAGGCGCAAATAACACCACCCGCCGCATGTTGTATACCGGCCTGAAAAGCAAAACCTGGGGTCAGTTGACCTACGGCCAGCAGAACAGCGTTTACTATGATGTGGTTGGCGCGAAAACCGATATCTGGGACTACGACATGATCGGCCAGGCTCCGGGTAACGGCATCAACGGCGACTACGACGGATCTTACCGTTCCCGTAACATGCTGAAGTACAAAAACACCTTCGGCGATGCGGACGTTTACGCTTCCTACCTGTTTGAAGATAACGACATCCGTGCGACCACCGGCATGCGTTACAAGCGTAAAGGCGGCGGCTCTCTGGGCGTGGATTACCACATCACCAAAGACCTGACCTGGGGTACCGCATGGAACTACACCCGTGCCGATATGCGTAACCCGAACGACGGCGATAGCAAGTCTTACAACCAGAATATCTACGGTACCGCGCTGAGCTGGAAACCGGACAACTGGACCTTCAGCTTCGGCGGCGGCTGGTATCAGAACTTCCTGACCACCAAACTGAAAGACGTAAACAACTACTTCTCCGGCGACGCGTGGGGCATCGAGTACTTTGCCGGTTACACCATCCCGGTTGGTCAGTACGCGCTTAAATCCGTGCAGCCATACTTCATGGGTGACCGTTTGCAGTACGTTACCGGCCGTAGCTACCAGCGCATCGACAACGGCGTGGGCGTAAGCTTCAAGCTGGATTACGGCTTCCAGGTGGATTACGAGCACGTATTCACCTCCAGCACCGACAACCTGGGCGACATGAACCTGGTTCGTCTGCGCTACGATTTCTAAGTCAGCGTTCTTTTAATAAGCAAAGCGGAAAATCCGCTTTGCTTTTTTGTTATTCGCAAAAGCCCCGTTTTCGCCCTCCGCGCCTTCTCCCGTGCGCAAGATGAAATATTTTCAATTACCTCTGTTAACAGAATGTGCAATCTTACTCTGTCCTGTTGGATCAATTACTTAGTGAGCGGCCCGTCAAAGAGGCTCGCCGCCAGGCATCACACATCATTCTGTTAGGGAGAATACTCATGGGAAATCGTCTCAGCTGGCGTGTTGCGACCGGCGCTTTACTTCTGGCCTGCGGCCTGAACGCTGCCCAGGCAAACAGCGACCCGCACACTATCGTCTTCGGCGTAGCGCCGGGGCCGTACGGCGACATGGTAAAACAGGCCATTGCGCCGTCGCTGAAAGAGAAAGGCTATAAAGTCGTGGTGCGCGAGTTTAGCGACTACGTGCAGCCGAACATGGCGCTGGCGAACGGCAGCATCGACGCCAACCTGTTCCAGCACTCGCTTTACTTCGATAAATTCACCGCTGACAAAAACCTCAAGCTGGCGAAGCTGATCGCCGTGCCAACCGCCGGAATGGGCATCTATTCCCATAAAGTGAAGAGCCTGGACGAACTGAAAAAGGGCGATATCGTCACGCTCTCTAACGACCCGACCAACCTCGCTCGCGGCCTGCGCTTCTTGCAGTCGATGGAATTGATTACCATCAAAGAGAATATCGACCCGACTAAGGCCTCCGAGCGCGATATCGCGACCAATCCAAAAGGGCTGGTATTTAAAGCGCTGGAAGCCGCCCAGCTGCCGCGCACGCTCGACAGCGCCAGCGCCGCGCTGGTGAACGGCAATTTTGCTATTGCCGCCGGGTTGAAGCTCTCTACCGCGCTTAAGCAAGAGCACCTTGATGAAAACCTCAAAAATATCATTGCGGTACGCGCCGAAGATGCCGATAAGCCTTTTGCGAAGGATATCGTCGAAACGGTGAAATCCCCGGCCTATGAAAAAGCCATCGACGACCCGCAAAATGTCTTTAATGCCTTCCAGAAGCCGGACTGGATGGTTGCCGCAGAGAAAAAGTAACTGTCTGAGCAGGGCAGGCGGGATGCCTGCTCTTTGTCGCTGATTTGAGGTTTTCATGATTGAGATAGAAAAAGTCTGCGTGGACTTTGCCGCCGGGCGCAGCCAGACAAGCCGCGCGGTGAATAACGTCACGCTGCATATAGGGGCGGGCGAGGTTTTTGGCATCGTCGGCACCAGCGGCGCGGGGAAAAGCACATTACTGCGAACCCTGAACGCGCTCCAGCGCCCGAGCGAGGGCAGCGTAAAAATCGCCGGGACGGAAATCACCGCATTGCAGGGCACGGCGCTGCGTAAAGCTCGCCAGCGCATAGGCATGATCTTCCAGCACTTCAACCTGATGCATACCCGCACCGTCAGGCAAAACGTCGCTTTCAGCCTTAAGGCCGCGGGCTGGGAACGCAGTAAAATTGGGCCTCGCGTGGCGGAAATTCTTGAGCTTGTGGGGCTGGCGGATAAAGCCAATCGTTACCCGGTGCAGCTGAGCGGCGGGCAGAAGCAGCGTGTCGGCATCGCCCGCGCCATTGCCAACCACCCGGACGTTTTGCTGTGCGATGAGCCGACTTCGGCGCTGGATCTCGAAACCTCAGCCACCATCCTGGCGCTGCTGAAAAAGATCAACCAGCAGTTGGGGATCACCATCGTGCTGATCACCCATGAGATGAACGTGATCAAATCTATCTGCGACCGCGTGGCGGTGATGTCCGGCGGGGAAGTGGTGGAGTCCGGCGAGGTGTTCGACATCTTTGCTCATCCGCAGCACGAGTTCACGCAGCAGCTGGTTTCCCATACGCTGAATTTAACGCTGCCGGTGCGCCTGCTGGACAATATGCGCGGCGCGCTGCTGAAAATCATGTTTATCGGTGACTCGGCGGAGCAGCCGGTGCTCTCCTTCGCGGCGGTAAAATACGGGGTGGCGGTGAATATCCTGCACGGCAAAATTGAGTACATCAGCGATCGCGCTCTGGGCATTCTGGTGGTGGCGATTACCGCACCCGGCAACCCGGCGGCGGTAGGCGATGCTATCGACCATATCCGTAAAAATACGGCCTACGTGGAGGTGCTGAATGGATGATTTAGTCGCTGACCTGACGCTCGCCTTCGGCGAAACCTTCCAGATGCTGGGTATTTCCACGCTGCTGGCAATTATCGGCGGCCTGCCGCTGGGCTTCCTGATCTTTGTTACCGACCGCAATCTGTTCTGGCAAAACCGCGGTCTCAATATCATCAGCTCGGTGGTGGTAAACATCGTGCGTTCGGTGCCGTTCGTGATCCTGCTGGTGCTTTTGCTGCCGCTCACGCAGTTCCTGCTCGGCAACACCATCGGGCCGATTGCGGCTTCCGTGCCTTTATCCGTCGCGGCAATTGCGTTTTATGCCCGCCTGGTGGACGGCGCGCTGCGGGAGGTTGATAAGGGCATTATTGAAGCCGCAGAGGCGTTCGGGGCAAGCCCAATGCGCATCATCTGCACCGTTCTGCTGCCGGAAGCCAGCGCCGGGCTGCTGCGCGGGTTAACCGTCACCCTCGTCAGCCTGATTGGCTACTCGGCAATGGCAGGGATTGTGGGCGGCGGCGGCGTGGGCGACCTGGCTATCCGCTTCGGCTATTACCGCTACGAAACCCAGGTCATGGTGGTCACGGTCGTGGCGCTGATTGTGCTGGTGCAGATCGTGCAAATGTTTGGCGACTACCTCGCCAAACGCGCGGATAAACGCGACAGACATTAATTTGCTTTCTGGCCGGACGTCTGTTCGGCCTGTTTTCTTCCTGATAAGCCCCCAATCTGCAATTCCCCAAAGCGTTTCATCATTCCTGCGAGCCGCCTCGAAGTTTGCCAATCTGCCTGGTTTTTCATCTGGGTTACTGTGCAACCATCCAGTATGATCGGAGGGATGAGCAAGAGATAAACCCGGTCAAAGCCGGAAAAAGAAGCGCCCCCGAATGGTGGTGGAACACCAGACGGGGGCTGACCACAACCGTTATACGGAGTAACAGCTATGGCTAACGCTGATAGTAACACACAGGCTCGCCCTGAAATCACCCCACACGACCCGGCATTTGCGGGCGATATCGCAACCCTGCTAGAAAAGCCGCAGGGCGCAGCGATGGATCTCTTCCAGGTGCTCGATATTTGCGAGCAGTACGCAGAGCA
Organism: Cedecea davisae DSM 4568; assembly: GCF_000412335.2. Classification (GTDB taxonomy): domain Bacteria; phylum Pseudomonadota; class Gammaproteobacteria; order Enterobacterales; family Enterobacteriaceae; genus Cedecea; species Cedecea davisae. Next base: position 3,350,829 of record NZ_KE161030.1, on the reverse strand, counting down.
TTTGCTTGAAAACAAAAATCAAACGGAACGCATGGCGCTCTGCGGCCGCCTGCTCGCCGGGCTGGAAGTCTTAAAAAGCACGCTCAAAGCCCCGCTGCCGGACCACCTGATAGAGAAGCTGACGCTCAAAGAGAGCGAGGCCCGCATCTGCTACAACCCACTAGCCACTGACTCCGAACCGCTCCGCGAATACTGCACGGCATTAACCATCGTCCTGCTGAATCAGCAAGAATCCCCCGAGCAAAGGCAACAAATGACCGGGCTGCTGTATGAGCTACTCACCGTGCTGGCCGAGGATTTAAAAGCCCCGAGGTTTGTTCGTTCGTTGGATGGTGGTTTGGAGATGATTCCGGGCGGGGTTTTGAATTTGGTTCATTGATTTAAAGTTGTATTGTGAAAATCGCCTTCCCCCTGGTGGGGGGAGGGCTGTTTTGAGCGAAGAGCGGAAGTTCGGAATTCATATTTAAATCAGAGTGTCTTGAGTTATAGGGAGAAGATCACTTTAACTGGCTCTAAGGTTAATCAATATTTCAGTTTTTACCTGCACCTTGCAAAAAAAGATATTTAATTCAATAAATTATGGGGCGAGTTAGGCTATTTTATCTTTACCTGTCTTTTTTGTTGTATCTCCTATCTTCAGTTTGTACATTCATGCAGACAAACTAAGGAGAATTGCCATGATTTACACTGAACGCCTTGAATTGATCCATAAAAGTGGTGATGTGCTTTACCCTGTAAAGGTAACCAGAAAATCATCGGGAAAAACCGCATTCCACCTTGTACCATTCGGCCTGGATAAGACTGATGATCTCGTAGAGGTGGAGGATTCTTCAGAAGCAATTCGTTTGGTGATTGATGAACATCATTCCATTCGCTGCAGCACGCTTACAGCCACTATTACGGACAAAAAGGGCAAGCGGATTAAGCGAACAGGTATATACAATATCAATGGTATTAGCATAAAAAAATACAACGTCAGATAATGGCACAAAGCCGCCTGTAATGAACTGTGTACCAGATATCGACAGGCAGCTTTTAGCGAAGAATGGACATTCACAAGTGTTTGTGTGCAATAGATGGAAGCGTCACCTGACCTCAGGACGTAGCAGTCAATGGGGAACAGGCCACAAATATTTAAAGACCGTCAGAGCTGATTAGAAAGACTCGCGATATACCGTTGTAGTTCTTCTTTTTTATTTTTTAAAACTTCCGATGGTAACTTAGTATAATTAATACTATTTCTAAATGCGATTAATTCATCTATAAGAGGCGATATTTTTTTGATAATTCCTATGTAGCTCGCGTCAACGCTATATTGATACCAATCCTGGTTTTTATGAAGCGAAGAGGTGTTCAAGATAAAAGATTTTAATGTTGAATGGAAATCATCTCGGAAAATCAAAAGGTCTTTCATTGATATATCGTAACGCATGAAAGAAGTGAAATACTCAATGAGTTTCGCATCGTAGTACAATCCTTTTATTGACGATGAAGATAAATATGATACATTGGTGTAAATATTATTTTCTCTCTGAACGATTTGCTCAACCCTTTCTCTGTAGAACTCATTTGTTTTAAAGGAAATATAAGAATTCAGATCTTCTTCATTAAGTTTTCTAATGTGTTCATTTAGAGAAAGGATAAGCATTTCATTTACGCTCAATGATTCATCTGGGAAACTACTTGTATCAATCGCCTTGTTCTTTAAATTGTATTCTAAACATATGAAAAAATCGGGGTTCAATAAAAATTCTTTTAGCTTAATTATATGAGGGTTATTCTCGCTATCTACACCCTCCATGAAATCACGCCTAAAATAATAAAGATAACAGCTTTCGTATGTATTGTAAGCAACCTCTTTAGTTAAATCTTCTAAACTAATTTTTTTATCAGCTTGGGTTTTCAAATGTTCAAAAAAATCAAAATTCTTGAGCATTAAGTTATAATACGAGTAACTTTCACTATCATTTATTTCAAATATTTTTCTATCAATAACAGATGCATTGCAGGCCACAAGAAATAAAATATCGTTTGGGATAAAAGATCTAACGAGAGATGTATATCTTTTTTGAGTTTTAATCACTTCTTTTTCGTCGAATTCATCAGTTACCGGTAATTCTTCTTTAATACTTTTAAGCGTGTGATACAGAATTCGCATGTATGGACTTAGTTGCTCATGACCTCTTATCTCACTGATAAGCCACTCTGTAGTAATTATTTTGTCTGAATAATTATTAGATTTCAACCAATCTCTGACCCTAGCCAAAGAATCATTATGTTGCTCTAAAACGAGATTAAATTTCTGTTGAAACAAGTTTTGTGAGTTTGCTTCTCTTGTAAGGTTTGCGGCTTTCCAGGCAACATAACCTTGATACATAGCTGCGAAAAGAGCAAGCCCTGTAGCCAGCGCTCCGATTTTATCCATGAACTTCCAAATAACACCATGGTAAATATATACAGGGTAAGAAACCAACAAAACCCCACACAAAATATGAAACTTAAACTTTCCATTTATTTTCATTTGATTCCCATACTATATTATTACGCTATGAATCATTTTTGCTGATGACAAAAAAAGATTAAAAATCAATATTTGATTGCTGCAATCTATTATTACTTTAACTACTGATGATTTGAACTATATCATTAAAACTTTCATAAAGAACTACCAGCATGTTATAACGTTTGCAATGTCTACTTTTGGCACACAGCTGACAAGCTAACTGAATTGATGGTCCGCTGTGAGCAAGGAGCAGACGTTTTCTCTGAACTGCCCTGTAAAGATTTTCCATTAGTAGCAACGAAGACTCACCAACTCTTCTAATGATTCTTTTTTTGAAAAGATATCACTATGCATTTACCTTTATTACATGTCTATTGGTTTTAACGTCTATTATTCTGGCCACATCAGATTTGATGCAGTGTTTATTATAGTTATGAAATCTAATTTTATCTAGAAAGCTGCTATCGTTGTATTCACCATTAAGTATAGCTCTTTCAATAAACCTCTCAGCCCAATAGTCTTTTCTGTACATTTGTTCCCAGTTTGTATTTCCTCCATTGAGGAATTTTACTGTTTTGCCTAGTATTGACTGGCATACATTTTCAATGTCCTTGATGCTTATATTCTCTATGTTTTTTATATCATTACGCCTATACGAATATTTACCCTCACGGAGCAATAACATTTTATCACTATCATTTTGTGTTATGTGTAATTTTTCAATGGCATCCTCGTAACCAAATGAATAAATATCACTTAACGCATTTTTACAGTAAATGAAGTTTCTAAGAGAAACATAAAGAACATCATACAACCACAATTTACCAACTAATGTATCCGGGTACCAAACTATCTCCTTAATGACATTAGCGGTATTTATGAGGGACTCTTCAATTTTTTCTTTTTTTGGACGATATCCTCTAAAAGAACTAAAAATTTTTTGGTCGCCATCTAAATATTTTGAATCAATATCCAGATGTGTTAGAAAAAGTGAGCCTTTCTTACTCATCTTTTTTATGGTATCTAAAGAGTAGTACATTATCTCACCATGCACTTCCTTTAAAATCGAATAATCTGGTGGGCTTCCTGACCAAATGCATACCAAATCCCTGTCACTATGAATATTTGTATCACCACGGGCAGCAGAGCCACACTCAAGGATTAAATAAGACATTATCTTACAATCCTTTTGACAATTATTGCCGTAACAACAGCAAACCATATCATTGAGATAAGGAGGAAAATTATTGTAATTACCATAGGTATGGTTTCGAATTCAGGCCCAACATCACCATATCCAACAGTTGTAAATGAAACAACCGAAAAATACAGGGCCTTAAAGAAACTTTTCTCATGTGTTTTAAGATGTCCATCGATGATGTATGCAAAGCTACTGATCATCATTAAAGTTATAATTAATGCATTTTTAATTCCGTAACCATAACCTAGTATGTAGTCATACAAAAGACTTGTAAAAAACTTCTTTAATTGTCGTTTTTGCCCGCGTAAAAATTCATATCGCCTATAAAATTGAAATTTTCTATCAGCTTGCATTGCAAATTTTTCTTGATGCATATCCTTTGAGTTTTTATAAAGAGATTGGAAAAGCCAAGCATTAACATTTGCCCAATGCCAGTGCCACATCCATGAAAATTTGAAAGAAATCGGATCGATATAAGTTGTTATGAATTTTGTTTTATAAAAGCTACACTCTGAGAAGGAGCATTTATGGAATTCACAGTCAGAAACTTCACTCCCATTAAATGAACAACTTATAAAAGAGCATCCTATAAATGTATAGCCATTAATTCTTGATTGAGAAAAGATGCATTTATTGAAAGTTATATTCTTGACCCTTCGTTCTTTTTCGTTTGTGATTGTATCAGGAAAATCAATCTGTGATAACTCTATCTCATTAGAGTCAAGTTTGTTTATATTAAGTTTATTTGAGATGTGTTCATTTATTTTAGGCAACGAAACATTGTCGCGTCGTTTCCAATGCCACACTCGAATTAACATTTCCTTAATAGCGCTCAAGATTAAATGTGTTTTTTCCATATATTCATTTACAATCAGTGTGTTAGTGTAATTTTTATGCAATAGGTTTTATTCGACAGGTTCATTGTATAGATAATATCATACAAAATTATGTTAACAGATAGCCACTTGCAGAAACATATGTTTGAGTTACTTCCGCTACTGGCACTAAGCAGACAGAAAAAACTACCCCCAATCACCCATCCGCCACCAGCCCCCAAATCTCACAGTTGCCCTTTCCCCAACGATTAGCTAATATCCTTGCAGCTTCCAGTAAGTCGTAAACGTTAACGTTATCCAACGTACATATTCTCCCCAGCATTCGGGGTAATTGTACTTGGGTAATATCATGGCACTTTTTACATCCCCCCTTATTTCGTACCGCAAGCCCCACGTTCTGGGCTTTATCCTCTATTTCATTGTCGGCCTGGTCGACGGGGCGATTGTTCCCTTTTTCCCGCTGTGGGCGCAGCAGTCTGCCGCTATTCCGGTGGAGTTTATTGGCCTGCTTTTCGGCTGTTATGCCGGGGGTGAGCTGCTGGCCGCGCCGTTTATCGGCGGCATTGCCGATCGCGTGGGCAGAAGGCCCGTTTTGATTATTTCGGCGACCGGCGTCGGGGCGGGCTTTATCGCGCTGTTCTTTGCCCACGGCGTCTTTGCCGCCGCAGCAGTGTTAATCGTCATCGGCCTGTTTGAGTCGGTGCTGCATCCGACCATTTACACCGTTGTGGCGGACGCCACGCCAGCTGCGGAGCATCGCCGCCAGTTTAGCGTGATGCGAGTGTGCTCAGGCGCGGGCGCTATAGCCGGGCCGCTGCTGGGTACGGTGCTGGTGCAAGAGGGGCTGGGTTACGTTTTTCTGGCCGGAGGTTCGGTGATGGTTGCGGGCGGTCTGATGCTGGCGATTTGCCTGTCGGAAACACGTTCGTTAGCCGCTGATGAGGGCGATGAGGATGATGATGAAGAAGGGTTTAGCGCGCTGCTGCCCGCGTTCCGGGATAGCCGCCTGGCCGTGCTGCTAATGTGGGTGCTGCTGCTGGGCGTGGCCGGGAGCTGGGTGGAGGCCGTCATGCCGCTGTATGCCAGCAATCAGATGGGAATGAGTGCCGCCAGTATCGGCTATCTGTTCGCGTTTGGCGCGGGGATTAACACGCTTGGCCAACTCGCCTTAACGAAGCTGTTTGCCCGACGCTCGCCGTTATTTATCACCCTCAGCGCAGGCTCCTCGCTTATCACCGCCTTTGTTTTGCTGCTGGCTTATCCTCACGTCGTGACGCTGGTGATGGCGGTCTGCCTCTATTCGCTGTCCCAGATGATGACCGGCCCGCTGATCCCGACGGCGGTGAATAAGTTAGCCCCGGCGCGGTTACGAGCGACCTACATGGCGGCGCTTTCGGTAGTCAGCGATCTACAGGGATCGGTGGGGCCAGCTACCGGCACGGCACTGTTCGCGCTTTCGTTTACGCTGCCGTGGGCGGTTGGCATTCCTCTGGTCGGGCTGGCGGTGACCGGGTTAGGGCTTGCGCTCACGGCAGGGGATAAACCGGCTAATCGTTAATGCTGCGCAGCCAGGATTCAACCTGCTGGTAATCCCCACGGAAGACGATCTGGTCGGCTTTCTGGCTGAGCTGATAGCGGTACATCGGGTCGTAATACTCTTTCAGCAGCGGCGACAGCCAGGCGAGGTGGCCTTCGCAGGAACCCGTTTTCCGCTGGGTGAGCAGCGCTTCGTCTAGCCTGGCGGTGAACTGCTGGAAGCGCTCCATGCCCAGACGGCGGCGGATGGCAAACAAGCCGTGGTGCAGGTACTCGGCGTAATTGCGCCACGCGCTTTCTTCATCGCTGACGGATAAAAACGCCTCGATCATCTGCCGGAAGTATTCGTTTTTGAGGCGCTCCAGCCGCAGTTCAAACGGATCGTCGATGGCCACAATCGACGAGCGCAGCATCTGATCTCTGAAGGCTTCGGGGATATGACGGGAACCAATCATCCGGCCTTCATCTTCCACAACCAGCGTTGTGGGCTCGACAGGGCTGATTTTGAGCAGGGTGACGGCGAGGTTGTTTTCGAAGCTGGCCTGAGAAGGCTGCGCCACAATCGTGCGGCCAAACGACGAGCCGCGATGGTGCGCCAGGCCTTCAAGGTCAACGCCCGTTGGCTGCGAGCGGATAAGGATGGTTTTGCCGCAGCCGGTGTTGCCGCTGACGATAATCATCGGCCATTGAGAACGGGTTTCTGTTACTTGCATAGCATGCTGGCGCAGGGCTTTGTAGCCACCGGTGACCAGCGGATACTCCAGGCCATTTTCCCGCAGCCACTGCTGCACGATATGGCTGCGCATTCCGCCACGGGCGCAGCACAAATAACCTTCCGGTTGCTGGCGGCAGCTTTCCAGCCAGCGTGCGATTCGGCTGGCTTTTAACTCCCCGCTGACCAGCCGGTGCCCCAGTTCGACAGCGGCCTGCTGGCCCTGCTGCTTATAGCATGTCCCGACCTGGGCACGTTCATCGTCCAGCATCAGCGGTAAATTATGCGCAGCGGGCATGGCTCCCTGAGCGAATTCTACCGGGGCGCGCACGTCGATAAGCGGGATGTCGTTGAGCAGCAGGCGGTCGTAGTCCTGCGCGTTGGGGCGTTTTTCCATGGCATAACCTTAGTCTGAAGCGGCGAAACGTTGGGGATTGTGCGCTTCTGGTCGGGCAAAGGAAAGGGCAGGGTCGGAAATTGGTCTGACCCTCCACAGAAATTAGAGGGTCAGAAGAGGTGCGGTTTTACTTCACCAGCTTGCTCTGAGCCCAGGCAATTCCGCTGGCGTACTCAGGCGGCAGAAGCGGCACTATCGCTTCGAGCGAGGCGCTCAGGCGGTCGGTGTCGCTGTCGTTCAGGTTGAGGTGGCCCACTTTACGGCCGGGGCGCACTTCTTTGTCGTACCAGTGCAGGTGCACCAGCGGCAGCTTCAGCCAGTCATAATTCAGGTCGGTGCCAATCAGGTTAACCATCACCGAAGGCGCATTGACCACCGGCTGCGGCAGCGGCAAATCAACAATGGCGCGCAGATGCAACTCAAACTGGCTGATGGATGCGCCGTTTTGCGTCCAGTGGCCGCTGTTATGTACGCGCGGGGCAAGTTCGTTAATCAGCAGGCCGGACGGAGTAATAAAGCATTCCATCGCCATCACGCCAACGTATTTCAGCTCGTGCATGATGGCGCTAAGCATGGTTTCTGCCTGGCGCTGCTGCTCCGCGTTAGCATGAGGGAAAGCAACGCTGGTGCGCAGAATGCCGTCCTGGTGCAGGTTATGGGTCAGCGGATAGAACACCGTGTTGCCGTCGTGCCCGCGCGCGCCAACCAGAGAAACTTCGCCGGAGAAGTTGATGCCCTGCTCGACGATGCATTCCCCGTAGCACTCTTCCGGCAACTGGTCGGTTTCATCGGCACGTAAGCGCCACTGGCCGCGGCCGTCATAACCGCCGACGCGGCGTTTTACAATGGCGAGTGAACCAAGCTTACCGAATACGTCGTTCCACTCGTCGCTACCTGAAAGTAGCTGCCACGGCGCTGTTGCCAGCCCGAGCTTGTCGAACAGCTGTTTCTGCGTCAGGCGGTCGGCGATTATCGGGAAGACATCGCGGTTCACGAAGGCATTATGGCGAGCGAGTTCGCGGGTTAGCGCGGTCTCCGGCCAGCGTTCAATTTCTGCGGTAATAACGCTCTGAGCAAAGGGAACGGCTTCCGGTTCGGCGTCCAGCCCTACGGGGTAAACGGCGATGCCCAGCGGTTCACCTGCCTGGCGTAGCATACGGCCCAGCTGGCCGTTGCCTAATACGCAAACCTGCTTCATGCCTCACCCCGTGGGTCCGGGTTATCCAGCACTTCGTCGGTCTGGCTCTGGCGCCATATGGCCAGGCGCTGGCTCAGTTCGGCATCGTGTAAGGCAAGGATCTGGGCGGCCAGCAGGGCGGCGTTAGCGGCTCCCGCTTTGCCAATCGCCAGAGTGCCAACCGGAATACCGCGCGGCATCTGGACGATAGAGTAAAGGCTGTCCACGCCGCTCAATGCGGCGCTTTGTACCGGCACACCCAGTACTGGCACCAGAGTTTTCGCGGCCAGCATGCCCGGCAGATGCGCTGCACCACCGGCCCCGGCAATGATCACCTGGTAGCCATTGGCTTCGGCCTGCTCGGCAAAGCTGAACAGTTTATCCGGCGTGCGGTGTGCGGAGACGACTTCGACATGGTGAGGGACATTCAGGGCGGTAAGGATTTCAGCGGCGAACTGCATGGTGGCCCAGTCACTTTTGGAACCCATAACAATGGCGATACGCGCCGGGGTGTGCTCAGAAGACATGCGTCTCAAAACTCCTGTGGGTGTGCAGACATCGTCGAGCGTCGTGCGCTCGGTCAGAAGGGCTGAGAGAATAGCACGATCCTGAGGCAAGGAAAACGGTTGCGTGGTTAACAATGCGGCAAAAAAACGGTTTCAGGATCAGAACGGGAAGCGAATCAGCTCGACGTTTTCCGGCGTGACTTTCACCATCGAACCTTCCTCGTGCCACGCGCCTAATACGCAGCGAAACGCGGGTTTCCCGTTGGCGCTCAGCTCGTGAATGGCGGGGCGGTGGGTATGGCCGTGAATCAGCCACTGCACCTGTTGCCGGGTGAGGGTATCGATAACCGCCTGCGGATTAACGTCCATGATATCCATCGACTTGCTGCTGTTGGCCGCTTTGCTGCCCGCGCGCATGCGTGAGGCAATGCGTTTGCGGATAAACAACGGCAGCGCCAGAAACAGCGTTTGCAGCCAGGGTTGATGCACTTTACGACGAAATGCCTGGTAGCCTTCATCGTCGGTACAGAGCGTGTCGCCGTGCATGATTAGCACTTTACGGCCATAAAGATCGAGCAGCTTTTCTTCCGGCAGCAGGGTCATGGCGCTGGCTTTGGCAAAGCGCTTGCCGACCAGGAAGTCACGATTGCCGTGAATGAAGTAGCAGGGCACGCCTGAATCAACCAGCGCTTTAATGGCGGCGGCGATTTGCCCGTGCAGCGGTTCCGGGTCGTCATCGCCAATCCAGGCTTCGAACAGGTCGCCCAGGATGTAGAGCGAGTCGGCTTTACGCGCTTCACCGGCTAAAAAACGCAGAAAACCGGCGGTAATCGCCGGTTCTTCTGAGCAGAGGTGTAAATCTGCAATAAACAGCGTCGACATTATTCGGCTACGGTTACGCTTTCGATAATAACGTCTTCTTTCGGTACATCCTGGTGCATACCGCTGCGGCCGGTGGAAACGCCTTTGATTTTCTCAACAACGTCCATTCCTTCAACCACTTCTGCGAATACGCAGTAGCCCCAACCCTGCATGCTTTCGCCGCTGAAGTTCAGGAAGTCGTTGTCGGCAACGTTAATGAAGAACTGTGCGGTTGCAGAGTGCGGAGCCTGGGTACGAGCCATCGCCAGCGTACCGCGGGTGTTTTTCAGGCCGTTATTCGCTTCGTTCTGAATAGTGTCTTTGGTCGCTTTCTGCTTCATACCCGGTTCGAAACCGCCGCCCTGGATCATAAAGCCGTTGATCACACGGTGGAAAATGGTGTTGTTGTAGAAGCCTTCGCGGCAGTAATCCAGGAAGTTTTTAACGGTAATCGGCGCTTTATCATCAAAAGTTTTGATGACGATATCGCCGTGATTAGTGTGAAAAGTAACCATGCTTGCATCCTATGAGTGTCAGAGAGTACGACGGCAAACGGTGCTGCCGTACCAGCACGCTGTTATAGCATAACGCTACATCATAGTCAGTAATGCAAAGCAGACTGCCGCCGGGGAAAATTATCGGGTAAGATAACCGGAGTATTCTTCCACACGCTTACATGGAATCCCCTGATGTTAAAAATATTTAATACCCTGACTCGCCAAAAAGAGGAATTCAAACCTATTCATGCCGGAAAGGTAGGCATGTACGTGTGTGGTATCACCGTTTACGATTTGTGTCATATCGGCCATGGCCGTACTTTTGTCGCGTTTGACGTGGTTGCCCGCTACCTGCGTTCTCTCGGCTATGAGCTGAACTACGTGCGTAACATCACCGACATCGACGATAAAATCATCAAGCGCGCGCAGGAAAACGGCGAAGATTTTGTCGCCCTGGTTGACCGCATGGTGGTTGAAATGCACAAAGACTTTGATGCATTGAACATATCCCGCCCGAACAGCGAGCCGCGAGCCACCCAGCATATTCCGGAAATCATCGAAATTGTTGAACAGCTTCTGGCGCGCGATCACGCCTATGTGGCTGAGAACGGCGACGTGATGTTCTCTGTGGTGACTGACCCGAATTACGGTTTGCTGTCTCGCCAGGACCTGGATCAGCTCCAGGCCGGCGCGCGCGTTGACGTGGTTGACGTGAAGCGCAACCCGATGGACTTCGTGCTGTGGAAAATGTCCAAGCCGGGCGAGCCGAGCTGGACTTCTCCGTGGGGCGAAGGTCGCCCGGGCTGGCATATCGAATGTTCGGCAATGAACTGCAAAGAGCTGGGCAACCATTTTGATATCCACGGCGGCGGTTCCGACCTGATGTTCCCGCATCACGAAAACGAAATCGCGCAGTCTACCTGTGCCCATGACGGCGAGTACGTCAACACCTGGATGCACTCCGGGATGGTGATGGTCGACCGCGAGAAAATGTCCAAATCGTTGGGCAACTTCTTCACTGTGCGCGACGTGCTGAAATATTATGACGCCGAAACCGTGCGTTATTTCCTGATGTCCGGCCACTACCGCAGCCAGCTTAACTACAGCGAAGAGAACCTGAAACAGGCTCGCAGCGCCCTGGAGCGCCTGTATACCTCGCTGCGCGGCACCGACAGCAGCGTTGCGCCGGCAGGGGGGGAAGCCTTTGAAGCCCGCTTCCGTGAGGCGATGAATGATGACTTCAACACCCCGGAAGCCTATTCCGTGCTGTTTGATATGGCGCGTGAAGTGAACCGCCTGAAAACCGAAGACATTCATGCGGCTAACGGCCTGGCAGCGGCGCTGCGCAAGCTGTCTGCCATTCTGGGACTGCTGGAGCAGGATCCGGAGCAGTTCCTGCAAGGTGGCGCTCAGGCGGACGATGGCGAAGTGGCGGAAATCGAAGCGCTTATCAAACAGCGTAATGATGCACGTAAGTCTAAGGACTGGGCGCTGGCGGACCAGGCGCGTGACCGTCTGAATGAGATGGGCATCGTGCTGGAAGACGGCGCGGGTGGGACAACGTGGCGTCGTAAGTAAGTTTTCAAATGTGAAAAAGCGGCTCAATGAGCCGCTTTTTTTATGCCTGGCCGCTGTGGCGCGGCCTTATTTGCAGGTGCTTTATTCTGGCGCTGAGGTGCGAATCAGGTAATCAAACGCGCTCAGGGAGGCTTTAGCGCCTTCGCCGGTGGCGATGATTATTTGCTTATAAGGCACGGTGGTGCAGTCGCCCGCGGCGAATACGCCCTTCACGGTGGTTTCGCATTTCGCGTCGATGATAATTTCACCCATGCGGTTGCGCTCCACGCTGCCTTCCAGCCAGGTAGTGTTCGGCAGCAGGCCGATTTGCACGAAAATGCCGGACAGGACAACGTCGTGGACGCTTTCGGTTACGCGGTCTTTATATTGCAGACCTGTCACTTTGCTGCCGTCGCCTTTCACTTCCAGGGTTTGCGCATTCAGAATGATATCTACGTTCTTGAGGCTGCGAACTTTATTTTGCAGAACCTGGTCAGCTTTCATTTCCGGGGCAAATTCCAGCAGGGTGACGTGTTCGACGATGCCTGCCAGGTCGATAGCCGCTTCCACGCCGGAGTTACCGCCGCCGATAACCGCTACGCGCTTGCCTTTAAACAGCGGGCCGTCGCAGTGCGGGCAGTAGGTCACGCCCCTGGTGCGGTACTGATCTTCGCCAGGCACGTTCATATTGCGCCACTTCGCGCCGGTCGCGATGATAATGCTGCGGGCCTTCAGGGTTGCGCCGGAAGCCGTTTCAATCTGGTGCAGTCCGCCTTCCGCTTTTGCCGGGATAAGCTTGCTGGCGCTTTGGGTATCAATAACGTCCACGTCGTAATCATCGACGTGGACTTTGAGCGCCCCGGCCAGCTTCTGGCCTTCGGTTTTCGGCACCGAAATGTAGTTTTCGATATCAACGGTATCCAGTACCTGGCCGCCGAAACGTTCGCCCATCAGGCCGGTACGAATGCCTTTACGTGCCGCATACACCGCCGCCGCCGCACCCGCAGGGCCGCTGCCGACAATCAGCACGTCGTAAGCATCACGTTTATTTAGCGCTTCTGCCGCGCGTTTTTCCGCGCCGGTGTCAATTTTGCCGACGATTTCGGCAAGCGTCATGCGGCCCTGGCCGAACTCTTTGCCGTTAAGGAATACCGCCGGAACGCCCATCACGTTGCGTTCCTGAATCTCATTCTGGTAAACGCCGCCGTCAATCGCAGTATGGCTGATGCGCGGGTTGAGCACGCTCATCAGGTTCAGCGCCTGCACAACGTCCGGGCAGTTGTGGCAGGAGAGGGAATAATAGGTTTCAAAGTGGAAGTCACCGTCTATCTCGCGGATTTGCGCCAGCAGATCCTGAGACTCTTTGGACGGGTGACCGCCGGTCTGGAGCAGCGCCAGCACCAGAGAGGTAAATTCGTGACCCAGTGGGGAACCGGCAAAGCGCGGACCCTGATTCGAGCCTGGGTTGGTAATCAAAAATGACGGTTTGCGCACCGGCAGGTCGTTATTAATGGTGAAAGTAACTTTGTCAGATAAGTCAGCTATCTCTGCCAGCAGCTCTTTTATTTCTGAAGATTTTGCGCCGTCGTCCAGCGTGGCAATCAACTCAACAGGCTTAGTTAGTTTCTCAAGGTAGGCTTTGAGTTGGGTTTTCATATTTGTGTCGAGCATGATAAGTCTCCCTGGTGGCGAGAAAAAACGGCTACCAAAAGGAGTAGCCGTAAAATAAAAGAGGGTAACGCGGGTAAAACTTAGATTTTGCCGACCAGGTCCAGAGATGGAGCCAGAGTCGCTTCGCCTTCTTTCCATTTAGCCGGGCAAACTTCACCTGGGTGAGAAGCAACATACTGAGCGGCTTTCACTTTACGCAGCAGGTCAGAAGCGTCACGGCCGATGCCTTCTGCGGTCACTTCGATAGCCTGGATGATGCCCTGTGGGTCAACAACGAAGGTTGCGCGGTCTGCCAGACCTTCGTCTTCACGCATGTTTTCGAAGTTACGGGTCAGCGCGCCGGTTGGGTCGCCGATCATCGCGTATTTGATTTTAGCGATGGTTTCAGAGCTGCCGTGCCACGCTTTGTGGGTGAAATGGGTGTCGGTAGAGACGGAATAAACGTCCACGCCCAGTTTCTGCAGTTCTTCGTAATGGTCAGCCACGTCGCCCAGTTCGGTAGGGCATACAAAGGTAAAATCAGCCGGGTAGAAGAAGAACACGCTCCAGCGTCCTTCGGTGTCTTTTTCCGTGACTTCTACGAATTCGCCGTTTTTAAAAGCCTGGTTTTTGAAAGGTTTAATTTTAGTATTGATTAAAGACATCTGAACTTCCTCCGTTTTGCGATGGGGCTAAGGTAACGAAGTTTTGGTTCAGGCTCTAATGGGTAGGTTTTATCGAATCAAGAGGCATTACCTAACAAGATGATATTGTGCAGGTGAATTGACGAGGAATTCCCGAACCACTCTCCTGTACCGGCTGGTACAGGAGAGTGTGATATCAAGTGTGCGGTATTAGCCCGCGGCGGAGGTTTTTTTGGTGAACAGCGCGTAAATGTCACGCACTAAAAGAGCAATGCTATCAGCGTTATTGAGCATAACTGTAGCTAAATAACCCGGATCGTTTCTGAGAAGATAATCCAGCGCCTGGTTGTCGGCCAGTTCCTGCATTAAAGGCTTATAAACTGCGATACTTTTAAAGTAGTTAAGATTTAATTTCTCAAAATTAAGCCTTTCGTCTCTCTTTATCTCTCCATTTTTTATTTTATCTATCATGTGGCTGATTGATTTCGATGCTTCTAAATACTGCCCTTGATGCAACGGGTTGTAGGCTATATCAAGTGCCATTCCGCCAAAGTGCGAAGCTTCATGCACAAGGATGTTAACCAAATCAGGAGCGTGCTTGCCCTCTTCAACATAATGATAAATTCCATGGTCCCCGTTCATATAATGCAGTTTGTCGGAGTTTATGACAAAGTTTCTGCTGCCATCGGTAGGCGTGAATGCAACCGTACCGGTTAAACAATCTGTATAATCTAATATCGGCGGCCCATATGGATCCTCTTTGAGTGAGAGCTGTTTAAAGGTTTTTGATGGGGTTTTATTGATATAGGATAAAATTATTTTGTCTGATTTTAAATTCTCTCTGATAAATTCAATGCGCTGGGCGAGGGCTGCGGAGAAGCTATGAATAAACAATGTGCTGTCTGTTTTGAATGTGCTGGAGATATAATCGGTTACTTTCTTGTCAGACGTCTCAAGCCTGTTTATAACGAGTTCAAACACGTTGTTTTTAATATGGTTAATGATACTTGATACTTTCCATTTTGCAGCGTAAAGATATGAAAAAGAATCCTCATTTATTTCTGAGAGCGAAATTGATTGGATAATATTTTCCGTTGCTTTTGAATATCTTTTTGGATATAGCTCTGCTCTGATAATATCCGGTGAAAGACTTATCTTGGGTGTAATACGGAGTTCTATATCGGGGATGTTATATACGCCAGATTTTAAAACAGCTTCGACAGCAGTATGAATTTTATTTGCATGGCCGAGTGAAACAAGATCTTCATTTTCGAAATAGTTGTCTATCGATGCCCGAGGAACATTTACGGTGCTTGCCAGATACTCCTCAGGAAGGCTAAGGATGATCTCGGTATCTTTGTCATTTTTTTTCTCTATCAATGTCACGATGGCTAGTTTATCTTTTTTTCCAGAAAGTAATGGACTTTTATAAAGTTTAAGGGCTTCTTTATTTGTTGGGTTTTTTTTATTTGCGGCAGCTATCCATTCAGCATTAAAGAAATGCCCTTCATGAAGGAAGTAATATTTTCCATTTTTCTGGTTGCGATAGATGTTTGGGTACTTCTCATCAGGAAGAGGATGCATGTCTTTAGTTAATATGGTTTTGCTGCTGGTATTTCTGTTTTTGATTTCTTTTTTTAATAGCTGGTCAAGAGATGACGTTATCTTTAATTGACTGCATCTTGATTTTTGTGTTGGTGATTTTTTCTCGGCACATACAGTTAGCGGAATAGTGGTGAGGAATTCATCGTTATTCTTTTCTCTAATTAGCAGGTATTTGTCATTGTGAGGGTAGAGTTTTGTTACGGACTTTTCACTCTTTTTAAGATTCTCTATTTCAACCGTTCCCTCACTATCAATGTGTAGGATGTTGAAATTATTATCACCTGTAGAGAATATCATATTAAAGTTATTATCAATGAAAACTCCTTGCCCTACATTAATTTTGGGGTGGGATTGGCTGGGTTTTCCATTTTTGATCAGATATTGATATGCTTCATCCTCAATAAAATAATTCTCATTAAAGTTAGGTATTCTGGTTTTATGAAAACTATAGAAGTTAATATTTTTACTGGTCAATGGATCGGAAAGAGGAGAAGAAAGAGCGTTCGTCTCCCGGAATAAAGTTTTTTCTGATTCTTTCAGGCTGACTGTTGCTAAGAGTTCATCGTCATCAGCCAGAAAAAGTCGTACCCGGTTAATGAATGCGTAACCCAGGAGTTCTTCTGCCTCCAGCATTTCGCTGAGCAAACTCATGCATAATATGTTAATAGCATTATCACGCAGTTTTTTGTATTCGGATATTTTCTCCTGGTAACTGTCGGCATTCAGAGCGCGTACAAGGTTAAAAGAAAATGAAATAAATGGTGTGACAGGGTTGGGGATCAAATTTAAATCATAGAGTAAATTTTCCCATAATCCTGTCTTATACACACTTGGTGATAAATCTATTATATGAAGATCTGATTTTATTTTCTTTAATATTCTATTGTGATATTCATGGAAGAATTTATTCTTGTTAATTGGTTTTCCTCTTGCAATTGCATTGCCGTAATCATTGTTTTTTCCAAAATATATAAGCCAGCTGTCAATGCCATAATAAAATTTACCATCCTGGCGGATGATTAAGCTGAAATGTGATGCTAATTGCTCCCTTCCGTTTCTTGTTTTGCAAAAATTCATTACCCAGCGCTTCATTGCCGAGTCGTTCGGTAGACCGATAAATTTAACGATATTGTTAGGGAAGTAAAGTGTTATACGGCCATTTTTATGATTCTTGAATATAAAAGCATTTGAAGCTTCATAACTGTTGATGGCGAATGGTGATAGGGTCACATCTTTTCCCGGTAGCTTGCCTATTCCCTGTAATGCATCTTTAACAAAATTGTTATCGATCATGCTATTTTCCAGACCAACAACAAAGTCAATGAAACGTCTTTTGATAAATGCCTCTTTGTTTTCTAATGAAGGGAGCAGCTGATCCTGGGCAAAAGATGAGATATCAAAGTCAGAAAAAATAGTGACGACATCGGATGCCAGGATATTTAATTCGTCTTTCTTAATGAAATGTTTCTGGTTTATTTTACTAATATTATAAATTCCACAATCTATATCTATACGAGATTCTTTCCAGTCAAATGGGTTGTCTTTTGAGTTAAGTAGCCAGTTGGTAAGGGTTGTATTTATTTTGGCAGGAGATAATTTAACGATATGTTGATCCGCTATCTTATCCAGGAAAGACCTTCGCGGAAATAATTTATCCTCTACAAGTATATAGTCCCCGTTGAGGCACAGCAGGTAAGTTGTCGTTGGATCTATATTTATGTTTTTAAATTTAGGGATTGTTTTTTTTATGTGTTTTGAAACAAGATTTTTGATTCTGTTTTTTGTCGATGATGTATCTTCATAGTATTGAGATATTTTTTTATCCCCACTGCTGATGAAATCGTCATGAATGTTGATAATGTTTTCGGTTATATTGTCAAATAGATCAGGTAGACTTTGCTGGGCAGCTGATGGGGTAACAGAGTCTGCGTTAGCCATCGGGAATTTTAAAATATCGTAGGGGGCAATATAATCGGTTATCTGTTGTATTCCATTGGTCATTTTATTCCATATTCCCGGAGGCCGGGAAGGGATGTCCAGGGGTGGTTTTTGTGGGGGGGAGTAGTTTATGGAGGCTGGCGGGTTAACCTTATTTTCTGGCACCAAAAACACCTTGTTCACTTCTGGTCGGGTTTGGGGAGAATTGGCTTGGCGCGTACGGTTTTCTCTCGAAATATCTTCCGCCCTCGCAGGTGTTACGGCTGGCCCAATATGATGATTTCGCACCGTACTCAGTACCGCAAGAAGATTAACCATCGCATGAGCAGTATTTTGTCTGTTGTGATTACCCGAATGTAAACCTGGCCGGTACGCCTGTTTTTTGATTCTTTCATCCTGAGACTGTTGAGTAGGCTGGTATTTATCTTGTTGCATGGTGTGGCTTCCCGTAGCCCGGCGATGCTGTTGATAAGGGATTGATATATTTGGCATGACTATATTCCCGAAAATAATGAATGAGTTGCCCTGAAGATAAATTTATTTTTTATTTCAGAGGTCAGCAGATTATTTGTATGGGACGAGTCTTTCTTGCAGGAAACGCTTAATGATAACTAGCGAAGAGTTGAAGAAGAAAATGATTTCAATGAATTGTTATTTTTGGTGATTATTGAGCAATAACTTCTGGATGTTGTAATTGATAGGGCGAGATGGTTTTTTATTGGCCCCCTTCGTTGCGGGAAGGGGGCCGACGTTGCGCGTTACAATTCCACTTTAAAAAATTATAACAGCGGTGAAATTACAGCATCTAACGGCTAAACAGGTCAATTCCCCGCTCCGTTGTAGTGGCGATGATTGTAATAGCTGGAAACTATTAAAGGGTTTTTGTCTTAAAATGCACATAAGTGGCGAGAAATCCAAAGCGATGCACAATTTGATTACGGGGGAATTGCAGCGGCGTTGCAACGACGCTAAATTGGCGGGTTCTTATCTTCCTGAGTCATGAAACCGCGCCGCACGGCGGGGTTTTTGAGGTACTGGCGTTGTCGGAATTGCTTTCTGTTGGGCTATTTATAGCGGCGATTGCCGTGTACGCGGCGAAGGCTGGGCGAAACATCTGGTGGCTGACGGCCATTCTGGTGATGCTCGGTCTGTTTATCGTGCTTAACGTTACGCTGCTGGCGAGTAACTATTTTACCGGCGAAGGCATTAACGATGCGGTGCTCTATACCCTGACCAGCAGCATGACCGGGGCAGGCGTTGGCAAATATGTTCTGCCCGGGCTTGGCATTGCCGCCGCGCTGGTGGCGATGTTTGGTGGCCTGACGTGGGTTCTGCGGCGTAAAAATCGGCCTCATCATCTCGGCTATAGCGTGCTGGCGCTCGTACTGGCTCTACTCTCGATTAAAACCACACCGGCTTACCAGCAGGTAGTTTCGCTGATTAAATCCCAGACCCGCAGCGGGGATTCCGATTTTGCCGCGTGGTACAAAGTGCCGGAAGGCAACATCAAAAATCCGAAGCTGAACCTGGTTTATATCTACGGCGAAAGCCTTGAGCGTACTTATTTTGACGAGCAGCAGTTTCCGGGGCTTGCGCCGGAGCTAAATGCTCTGAAAAGCGATTCACTGGATTTCAGCCATACCGGCCAGATGCCGGGCATGGATTACACCATCGCCGGGATTGTCGCTTCGCAGTGCGGGATCCCGCTGTTTGCCCCGTTTGAAGGTAACTCGTCGGCTTCAATGTCGAGCTTCTTCCCGAAGAACATCTGTCTTGGCGATATCCTGAAAGCCTCCGGCTACCAAAACTACTTTATTCAGGGGGCTGACCTGCGCTTTGCCGGTAAAGACATCTTCCTGCAATCTCACGGCTTTGAGCATATGTATGGCGCTCAGGAACTGAAGGGAATGGTGGCCGACCCGAACTATCGTAATAACTGGGGCTTTTACGATGATACCGTGCTGGAAGAGGCTTATGAAAAGTTCATCGAGCTGTCGAAGGCCGGCAAGCGTTTCTCCCTGTTTACCCTGACGGTAGACACCCATCACCCGGACGGATTTATATCGAAAACCTGTACCCGGCGCGACTATATCTACGAAGGCAAAGACAATCGCTCATTTGGCGCGGTGGCGTGTAGCCAGCAGCACATTGCCGCGCTGATTGAAAAAATCAAAGCCTCGCCTTATTTCCGCAATACGGTGATTGTGGTTTCTTCTGACCACCTTGCGATGAACAACACCGCTTATAAATACCTGACAAAGCAGGACAGGCAGAACCTGTTCTTTGTGATCCGCGGCGATCGGCCGCAGGCCGGGCTTAAGGCGGTGAAACGCAACACCATGGATAACGGCGCGACCGTGCTGGATATCCTCGGTGGCGGAAACTATATCGGGCTGGGCCGCAGCAGCCTGTCTGGTGAGTCGCTGTCGATGGTTTTCACTAACCTTAAAGAGAAGGTTGTTGAGTGGAAGCCGGACGTTATCGACCTGTGGAATTTCCCCAAAACCATCAGCCGCTACGGCATAGACCAGAAGAAAAATACCTTCAGCTATTCCGGGGCGCACTTTAAGCTGCCGCTGCTGCTGAAAATTGGTAAGGGCAAAATCGAGCCGCTGCCGGAGAGTGAATATTCTGCGCCTCTGCGCTACCAGCTGGCTGATTTTAAAAGCGATGACCGGTTTATCTGGGCCGACCGCTGCTACAAAATGGCTCGCCTGTGGGCGCCGGAGCTTGCGCTTTCAAATGAGCTTTGCGTGGCGCAGGGGCAGCTCGGCGGCGAGCCGACGGTGCGGCTGGCGGGAAATCCGCTTGATGAATATAACGTGCAGTTTGCCGAACAAAAGCTCGATAACGCGCGGTTTAAACGCAACGTCTCACAGCTGAAAGCCGATGAAAAAGACATCCGTTACCAGGCCGATAGCTTTATTTTCAACGTGGCCGGAGCGCCGCAAACCGTGAAGCAGTTCAGCGGAGTTTCCCGCCCGGAGGCCTGGGGGCGCTGGTCGAACGCCAATACCGCACCGCAGGTGAAAATTGACTACCTTGAACCGCTGCCAGAGAAGTTTGATCTGGTGCTGATCGCCAAAGCTTTTGGCCCGAACGTGGGTGAGCCGGTATCGATCAAAGTCGGAGAACAGGAACAGACGATCACATTTGGGGATCAGCTTTCTACCGTCACGCTGCGTTTTGAAAACCCCGAAGGCAGCAACGTGCTAACGATTGAGCCGCCGAAGCCGCAGTTGTCGAACGAGGGAAATATTCTTGGCCATGAGCCGCGCAAGCTCGGGGTGGGGCTGGCTGAATTGAAGATTGTGCCGATAAGTGAATAATCCCGCTCCCCGGGAAGAGAACGGGCGGGCAGGTCAGAGGATTTCCAGAACCTGCTCGGGCGGGCGGCCAATGCGAGCTTTTCCGTTGGCCAGCACGATAGGGCGTTCGATAAGCTTCGGGTGCTCAATCATGGCGTTTATTAGCGCATCTTCCCCGAGGCTCTGGTCATCAAGCTTCAGTTCTTTGTAGAGATCTTCTTTGCGGCGCATTAGTTCACGCGCGCTGGTGAAGCCTAATTTTGCCAGCAGCGACTTGACGGTTGCTGCATCCGGCGGGGTTTCCAGGTAAAGCACCATTTCCGGCTCAACGCCATTTTCCTTCAGCAGGTTCAGCGTTTCGCGGCTCTTGGAACAGCGCGGGTTGTGGTAGATTTCGACCTTCGTGGACATAGAGACTCCTGTTTACATCTTCATATAAGGTTTAAAACGCTGCTGTAGCTGGCGCAGCTGATCGATGCGGGCGTCATAACGCGCCTGTTGCAGGCTGCCCAGCTTGACCTGCGAACTGGCGCTGCTGAGCAGGGAAATAGCCTGATCGAGCCGCCCGTTTAATGCCATGACTTCCGCCCTGGCGGCCAGCTCCTGGTCGCGATTACCCAGCGCTCCCTGAGCCTGAGCCAGCAGATCCCAGCCGTTGGTATCGTCGGCATGAGCGAAGGTATAGCGGTTGAGCAGGGTTACCGCGGCGGCAGGCTGGCCGCCTTCAAGGTAAGCGTTGGACAGGTTGAGCTGTAGCACCGGGTTATTTTTCAGATCCGGCGCGTTTTTCAGGCGGTTAATGGCATCGTTGGCCTTGTGCTGGCCGAGGTCGATATCGGTAGCGAGATCGAGATACCACGGATTAGTCGGCTGGGCGCTAAGCAGCGGCTGTAGAGCCTTCCTCGCCTCATCGTACTTACTGGCCTGTAGGGCCAGCAGCGCTCGACCGTACTGGGCTGCGCTTTGCTCACGCACGTTGCCTTTTGACCAGGTATCCAGCATATCGGTGGAGAGCTGGTTGCGCCCGGAGTTATACATCCCCAGCGCGCGGGCTTTTGCCATGTAGAAATTTTCTGAGGACTGCACAACAACCGGGCGCATTTGGTTGGCGCGGTTGCGGGCGTCCGCAAGGCGGCTTTCCGGCAGCGGGTGGGTCAGCAGAATTTCCGGCGGGCGAGAAGAATAACGAGCCTGGTCGAGTAATTTTTCCAGGAAGCCGGGCATCGCCTGTGGATCAAAACCAGAACGTTGAAGCACCTGGATCCCGATGCGGTCTGCTTCCTGCTCGTTTTGCTGGGTGAAACTGATCATCCCCTGCTGCGAGCCAGCCAGCGTGCCGGAAAGCGCCGCCATCCCGGCCTGCGGGCTGGCCATCGCCAGCAGAATAGAGCCCAGAGCGCCAACCCAGGTCAGCGGAGCGTTTTTCTTCTGGTCTTCCATCGCGCGCGCGAGGTGGCGCTGGGTAACGTGGGAAATTTCGTGCGCCATAACTGAAGCCAGCTGGCTTTCGGTATCGGCATAGCGGAACAGCGCCGAGTGCAGGACCACGTTTCCGCCGAAGAAGGCGAAGGCGTTAATCTCGTCGTTATTGATTAAAAAGAAGTGGAACGGAGTTTTTACCGAGTCGGCATGGCTAACCAGCCGCATGCCGAGGGAATTAATATATTGGGTCAGCAAGGGATCGTTAATTAACGGTGCGCTGCCGCGCAGCTGACGGACGTAGAAATCGCCCATCTGCATCTCCTGGCCGATGGACAGCGTGCTGCCTGCCGACGTCCCCATATCGGGCAGTTGATCGGTAACATCCGCCCGTGCCGGAAGCGAGCCGCCTGCCAGCAGCGCCGCCATAAGTGTTGCAATCAGGGTCTTTTTCAACTGCCTAACCATAACTACTGTCCCGTTTAGTCGTCGTCCAGATTTTGACACGATGAATACCAGTTTGTTCGCATAAAGAAGTGTACTGTAGGGCGTTGAAGCTGCGAACATTTTATTTAGTGAATAAGCAGTTTGTAATGCGCCGTAAAAAGCGAAGTCTTTGCGGTGACATTTAGATACAATTCGGCCTCGTACAAAAGTTTCACGGAAGGGATGTATGCTCGACATGTTGTTGCAGTGGTATCGCCGTCGTTTCAGCGATCCGGAGGCTATTGCCCTGCTGGTTATTCTGGTGGCGGGTTTTTGCATCCTGTTCTTCCTTCACGGCCTGCTGGCGCCTCTGCTGGTCGCCATCGTGCTGGCCTACCTGCTGGAGTGGCCGACCGTTCGCCTTGAGCGGGTGGGCTGCTCTCGCACCTGGGCAACAACTATCGTGCTGGTGCTATTTGTCGGCATTCTGCTGCTGATGGTGCTGGTGGTTGCTCCCGTAGCCTGGCAGCAGGGCATCTACCTGATTCGCGACATGCCGGGCATGCTCAATAAGCTGTCCGACTTTGCCGCCACGCTTCCTAAGCGTTACCCGGCGCTGGTGGATGCGGGCATTATTGATGCCATGGCGGAGAACATGCGTGGGCGTCTGTCCGGCATGGGCGACCAGGTGGTGAAATTCTCGCTGGCGTCGCTGGTTGGGCTGCTGACCCTCGCCATTTATTTAATCCTGGTGCCGCTGATGGTGTTCTTCCTGGTGAAGGACAAAGAGCAAATGCTGAATGCCGTGCGCCGCATTTTGCCGCGTAATCGTGGCCTCGCCGGGCAGGTCTGGCTGGAAATGAACCAGCAAATCACCAACTATATTCGCGGCAAAGTGCTGGAAATGATCGTGGTTGGCGTGGCGACCTATATCGGATTTATCGTCTTCGGACTTAACTATTCGCTGCTGCTGGCGGTGCTTGTCGGCCTTTCGGTGCTTATTCCGTATATCGGCGCATTTGTGGTCACTATCCCGGTGGTTTGTGTGGCGCTGTTCCAGTTTGGCCTCGGCACCGAATTTTGGACGCTGTTCGGCGTGTACCTGATTATTCAGGCGCTGGACGGTAACCTGCTGGTGCCGGTGTTGTTCTCCGAGGCGGTGAACCTTCACCCGCTGGTGATTATTCTCTCGGTGGTTATCTTCGGCGGGCTGTGGGGGTTCTGGGGCGTGTTTTTCGCCATCCCGCTGGCAACGCTGATTAAGGCTGTGGTACATGCCTGGCCGGATGCGACGCTTATCGACGACGGCGTCGGAGATAAATAACAGCCACAAAAAAGCCGACGGTTAAGTCGGCTTTTTTATTTATTCTCGGGTCAGGCGTTTTCGTTCACCCAGCCCAGCACGATGTCGTGGTGGTTGCTGGTTTTGAAATCGTCAAACACCTTCTCAACCTTGCCTTCGCCGTCCAGCAGGAAGCTAATGCGGTGAATGCCGTCATAGGTTTTGCCCATAAAGGATTTCTCGCCCCACACGCCAAACTGGTCGCAGACCTGGTGGTCTTCATCAGAAAGCAGGGTGAAGTTAAGCAGCTCTTTCTCGGCAAAACGGGAAAGTTTTTCCGGCTTGTCGGTGCTGATTCCCAGCACTTCCACGCCGCGCTTTTTCAACTCATCCATGTTGTCGCGCAAACCACATGCCTGCACGGTGCAGCCTGGTGTCATCGCTTTAGGATAGAAATAAACCAGAACTCGCTGTCCCTGGAAGTCGGTTAAATTTACTTGTTCGCCGTCCTGATCGGGCAAGCTAAATTTCGGTGCAATATCACCGGCTTTCAGTGGGCTCATCGCTACTCTCCGTCTTTAATCGTCTTGCTGTGGGTTAACCACGCTAATAGTGCCTTCTGCTTTCAATTCTGTACATAGGGCTTTAAAAGCTTGCTCAATAATTGTTGCATCCTGGGAGCCTGGGCTGTGGGCGGTTATTTGAATATACAGCCGCGGCCCAACGTCATTTTCTGCGGGTTTCGTGCGGGAAACCAGCTCTGCAATGTTCATCTGATGGGTATCGAACAGGTGGGTAAAACGCTCAATCAGATGTGGAGAGTCGGCGACTTCAACCTGCACCCAGACGGTGGCGGGCATCGCCGGTCTTTCCTGAGCCGTTGTGCGCTTCATCACAATTAACAGATCAAGCTCCGCGCCCTTAAGCGGCAGGGTGGACTCAATCAGGGTTATCGCGTTCCAACTGCCGGAGAGCAGCATAATGAAGGTGAACTCTTCACCCAGCATCGCGAGGCGGCTGTCTTCGATATTACAGCCGCAGCTGCTGACGTGGCGGGTAATGGTATTGACGATACCAGGGCGGTCCGCCCCCAGGGCTGTGATAACCAAATAATGACGTGATGAGGGTGCCAAGCGCGTTCTTCCTGTGAATCGGTGAGATTGACATTAGGAAAGCATAAAAAAAGTATGCTGCCAACCGCTTAGCACCTTCTGGCGGCTTGCTTTTGCTATGGCACCAAACGTAACATTGGAGAACATGTTTGCAAAGAGGGTGGCTAATGTTTACGGGAAGTGTTGTCGCGCTAATTACGCCGATGGATGAGAAAGGTAGTGTCTGCCGGTCCAGCCTGAAAAAACTGATTGATTACCATGTCGCCAGCGGAACGTCGGCGATTGTATCGGTAGGAACTACCGGTGAATCGGCTACCTTAAGCCACGACGAGCACGTCGACGTAGTGAAGCTCACGGTGGAACTGGCTGACGGGCGTATCCCGATTATTGCCGGCACCGGAGCGAACGCCACCTCTGAAGCTATTTCCCTGACCAAACACCTCCACAACAGTGGAATTGTTGGCTGCCTGACGGTCACCCCTTATTACAATCGTCCTACCCAGGAAGGCCTGTACCAGCACTTCAAAGCGATTGCTGAAAGCACCGACCTGCCGCAGATGCTTTACAACGTGCCGTCGCGCACCGGCTGCGACATGCTGCCGGAAACCGTTGGCCGCCTGGCGAAAATTAAAAATATTATCGGTATCAAAGAAGCCACCGGGAACTTAAGTCGCGTAAACCAGATCAAAGAGCTGGTTGAAGATGACTTCATCCTGGTGAGCGGCGATGACGCCAGCGCGCTGGACTTCATTCAGCTCGGCGGCCACGGGGTAATTTCGGTTACCGCAAACGTAGCCGCGCGTGAGATGGCGGAAATGTGTAAACTGGCTACCTCAGGGCAATTTGCACAGGCTCGCGAAATTAACCAGCGTCTGATGCCGCTGCACCATAAATTATTTGTAGAACCCAACCCTATCCCGGTGAAATGGGCCGCCAGGGAGTTGGGTCTTGTGGCAACCGATACCTTACGTCTGCCGATGACGCCGCTGACCGACGAAAGTCGCCCGGTGATTATCAGCGCGCTTAAGCATGCCGGTTTGCTGTAAAGCTTAGGGAGATTTGATGGCTTACTCAGTACAGAAGTCGACGGTGGCAAAAGTTGCTGTTGTTTCGCTCGCCATGTTGTTAGCGGCGTGCAGTTCCGATCAGCGTTACAAGCGTCAGGTTAGCGGCGATGAGTCCTACCTGGATGCAACCCCACTTGCGGAAATCCACTCTCCGGCCGGGATGATCCTGCCGATACAGAATGGCGACTACAACATTCCGGTCACTAACGGCAGCGGTGCTGTAGGTAAGCAGCTGGATATTCGCCCACCGGCTCAGGCTCTGGCTCTGGTCAACGGGGCGCGTACTCAGTTTACCGGCGATACCGCGTCTCTGCTGGTTGAAGGGAATAAAGCCAGCGGCCTGTGGAACCAGGTTGTCAGCATTATTCAGTCTCAGAACTACACGATTGCGAAGCGCGACGACGCTGGCCAGACCCTGACTACCGACTGGGTACAGTGGAACCGTGCTGACGAAGACGTGCAGTATCGTGGCCGCTACCAGATTACCGTGCAGCCTCAGAACTACCAGCAGGCGGTTGTGGTTAAGCTGCTGAATCTGGAGCAGGGCGATAAGCCAATTGCCGATGCCGCATCCATGCAGCGCTACAGCGCGCAGATGCTGAACGTCATCAGCGCGGGCCTCGACAAGTCGGAAACGGCTCGCCAGAACACGCAGGACAATCGCAGCTCCGCACAGCTCGACGTGCAGAGCGCCGCGGATGATACCGGCCTGCCAATGCTGGTGGTTCGTGCGCCGTTTAACGTCGTGTGGAACCGTCTGCCGGCCGCGTTGGAAAAAGTGGGCATGAAAGCCACCGATACTACCCGTTCTCAGGGCAATATCGCGGTGACCTACAAACCGCTTTCCGACAGTGCGTGGAGCGAGCTGGGTGCAAAAGACCCGGGCCTCGTGAGCGGCGACTATAAGCTGCAGGTCGGCGACCTCGATAACCGCAGTAGCCTGCAGTTCATCGACCCGAAAGGGCACACGCTAACGCAGTCTCAGAATGATGCTCTGGTAGCCGTCTTCCAGGCAGCATTCAGCAAGTAATACTCAGGGGCCGGATAATTCCGGCCCTTGTTATTTAAGCCTATGTAGATACCCTGAATAATTCGAGCTGCAGGAAGGCGGTAAGACTGGAAATCTCCGGGAGCATAGCGAACTATGTGGCCGGAGTGAGCAGGCGCAACCAACGCACATGCAGCTTGAAGTATGACGGGTAAACCCCTCCGATTGCGCAAGCGATCGCTATACCTGGAGTAAGAAAGATGCAAAAGCAAGCTGAGTTGTATCGTGGCAAAGCGAAGACCGTCTACAGTACGGAGAACCCGGACCTGTTGGTACTCGAGTTCCGCAATGATACGTCAGCAGGTGACGGTGCGCGCATTGAGCAGTTCGACCGCAAAGGGATGGTAAACAACAAGTTTAACCATTTCATTATGGCCAAACTGGAAGAAGCGGGTATCCCGACCCAGATGGAAGCGCTTCTGTCCGACAACGAAGTGCTGGTTAAAAAGCTCGATATGGTGCCGGTTGAATGCGTCATTCGTAACCGTGCCGCAGGATCTCTGGTAAAACGCCTCGGCATCGAAGAAGGCATTGAGCTGAATCCACCGCTGTTTGACCTGTTCCTGAAAAACGACGCCATGCATGACCCTATGGTCAACGAATCTTACTGCGAAACCTTTGGCTGGGTGAGCAAAGAGAATCTGGCCCGCATGCGTGAGCTGAGCTACAAGGCAAACGACGTGCTGAGCAAGCTGTTTGATGACGCCGGGCTTATCCTCGTCGACTTCAAGCTGGAGTTCGGCCTGTTCAAAGGCGAAGTGGTGCTGGGTGACGAATTCTCCCCGGACGGCAGCCGCCTGTGGGACAAACAGACGCTTGATAAGATGGATAAAGATCGTTTCCGCCAGAGCCTGGGTGGCCTGATTGAAGCGTATGAGGAAGTTGCCCACCGTCTTGGCGTAAAATTAGACTAACCACGCAATCGTTTACGTTGCGCAATGGGGTGCGTTTTTGCGCACCCTGTTTTTTCGCCGTCTGTTCTTATGGTAATCCTGCCGTTAACCACCTACGATCTAACCATTACAAGTTGTGAATGAGGTAGAAAGTATGCGTTGGCAAGGACGTCGCGAAAGCGACAATGTAGAGGACAGGCGCAGTGATTCCTCCGGCCCCGGCATGAGCATGGGCGGCGGCGGGTTCCGTATTCCACGCGGTAAGGGCGGGCTGGTGCTGCTGGTAGTGGTGATTGTTGCCAGCTACTACGGCGTCGATTTGACTTCCTTCCTGTCCGGCGGCCAGCCGGTGCCCCAGCAATCCTCTCAGCAGCGTTCCATTAGCCCGAAAGACGACGAGGCGGCAAAGTTTACCTCGGTTATTCTGGCGACCACCGAAGATACCTGGGGTGAAATCTTCCAGAAAATGGGCCGCAGCTATCAGCAGCCGAAACTGGTGATGTATCGCGGCGCGACCCGCACCGGGTGCGGCACCGGCCAGTCGGTTATGGGGCCATTCTATTGCCCGGCTGACAGCACGGTGTATATCGATCTCTCCTTCTACGATGACATGCAAAGCAAGCTTGGCGCGGGCGGTGATTTTGCCCAGGGCTACGTCATTGCTCATGAAGTTGGCCACCATGTGCAGAAACTGCTGGGCATTGAGCCTAAAGTTCGCCAGCTACAGCAAAATGCTTCACCGGCAGAAGCCAACCGCCTGTCGGTGAAAATGGAGCTACAGGCGGACTGTTTTGCAGGCGTCTGGGGCCACAACATGGAGAAGCAGCAGGTGCTGGATGCGGGAGATTTGCAGGAGGCGCTTAACGCCGCCGAGGCCATCGGCGACGACAGGCTTCAGCAAAAAGGGCAGGGGCGCGTGGTGCCGGACAGCTTTACCCACGGCACTTCCGAGCAGCGTTACACCTGGCTTAAGCGCGGCTTTGACAGCGGCGACCCGGCGCAGTGCAACACCTTCGGCAACTCGCTTCGTTAACCTATGAAGGCAGGGATGATAGCGCGGCTCCGCCAGGTCACGGAGAGTATGCGGTGCCAGGGTATTCGACGCCTGATGGTGCTGGCCGGAGAGAGCGGCTGGAGCAGCCAGCAGGTGCAAGCCCTGGCGGCCCATTTGCCGGGGGACTGGCTTTGGGTCGGCGGCTCGCCTGAACTGCCGCTTAGCTGCGCCCCGACGGCGCTGCGAACTTTGCTGGGGCGAGAATTTCAGCACGCGGTTTTCGACGCACGAAGCGGGCTGGACGCCGCGGCGCTGGCCGCCCTTTCCGGGACGCTCAGGGCGGGAAGCTGGCTGCTTCTGCTGGTGCCTGACTGGGAAAGCTGGCCCGAACAACCGGATGAAGACTCCGCCCGCTGGAGCGACGCTCCGCAGCCCATTGCCACGCCGAATTTTATCTCCCATCTGCAAACCTGCCTGAGCCACAATGCCGGTTCGGTGCTGTGGCGCCAGCAGCCTGGGTTAATCCTGCCTGATTTTGCTCCCCGGCCAGACTGGCTCCCCGCCAGCGGCGCGCCGGAGAAAGAGCAGGCGGAAATTCTGGCCGGGCTTTCAAAAATGGACTCCGGCGTTGCCGTGGTTACCGCCGCCAGGGGCAGAGGTAAGTCGGCCCTGGCGGGAATGCTGGTCAACATCAGTCCTGGAATGAGCCTGGTTACCGCCCCGACTAAAGCCGCAACCGACGTTCTGGCGAGCTATGCGGGTGAGCG
Organism: Cedecea davisae DSM 4568; assembly: GCF_000412335.2. GTDB lineage: Bacteria > Pseudomonadota > Gammaproteobacteria > Enterobacterales > Enterobacteriaceae > Cedecea > Cedecea davisae. The sequence goes on along the minus strand of NZ_KE161030.1, from coordinate 3,320,893 downwards.
TTTTCAGTTTATGCCCCCGGATGCGCTGGCGGCAGAAAACATGCCTGCGGGATTTAGCTGGTTGATTGTTGATGAAGCTGCCGCTATTCCGGCTCCGCTGCTGCGACAGGTAATTGCTTGTTTCCCCCGCGTGTTGCTTACCACCACGGTTCAGGGTTACGAAGGCACGGGGCGGGGATTTTTGCTGAAATTCTGTGCCTCTCTTCCGTCTTTGCGGCGGTTCACGCTTAGCGCGCCGATCCGCTGGGCACAGAACGATCCGCTGGAGCAGGCGATCGACGAGATCATGCTGTTTGACGAGCCGGAAATGGAGCGGCCTGTACAGGGGGAACCGGTACTTGCGGCCGTCGGGCAGGCAGACTGGCAGCACAATGCCGGGCAGTTAAAGCAGATGTACCGCCTGCTGTCGGGCGCGCATTACCGGACATCTCCCCTCGACTTGCGGCGCATGCTGGATGCGCCAGGCCAGCATTTTATCGCTGCAAACGCAGGAGATGAATGTGTCGGGGCTTTATGGCTGGTGGAAGAGGGCGGGCTGGACGAAACCTTAAGCCGCTGCGTGTGGGCCGGGTTCCGCCGTCCGCGCGGGAATCTTGTTGCGCAATCACTGGCCGCTCACGGCGGCAGCCCGCTGGCCGCTACGCTGAAAGGGCTGCGCGTCAGCAGGATCGCCGTACACCCCAGGCGGCAGCGGGAACATATTGGCGCCAGCATGGTTGAACGTGCGCGTGGGCTGGCCGGGGGGCAATATGACTATCTTTCGGTCAGCTTCGGTTACACCGATGAGCTGTGGCGTTTCTGGCAGCGCTGCGGGTTTGAGCTGGTGCGTGTCGGAAGCCACAAAGAGGCCAGCAGCGGCTGTTATAGCGCGATGGCGCTGCTGCCGCTAACGGTGCAAGGGCAGACGCTCGTTCGCGAAGAGCGACAAAGGCTGGCAAGAGACTGGCCGTGGTTCAGGGAATGGATTGAATTAAACCTGCCGCTGGCTTCCACGCGGCCAGCACAATTGCTGGACGAGGACTGGCTGGATTTGTCCGGTTTTGCCTTCGCCCATCGTCCGCTGGAAGCCTGCATCGGGTCGCTAAATCGCCTGCTGCTGGCCTGTGATTTGCCGCTGCCCGCGCTGCGAGGCCGCCTCCAGCGGTACGAAAGCGCTGCGGTACTTAGCCAGCAACTTGGTCTTTCCGGGAAAAAAGGGCTGTTGGCAGCGATGCGGCAGGAGGCCGTACTGGCGCTGGAAAATCTCAATCGCAGCCGCAGCGATTCCCTGCGAACGGGCGTTTTGCAATTGCAAAAATTTCGCTAAGTCGTTCAATGAAACGGCATGGTCATCCCCGGGCAGCGGCGTATAGTTAGCGCTATTAACCGAGGAGAAAACCATGAAACACGACCATTTTGTTGTCCAGAGTCCGTCGGCTCCCGCAAGCCAATTGCTGCTGCTGTTCCACGGCGTCGGCGACACCGCAAAAGCGATGGGCGAGATTGGCAGCTGGTTTGCTCCTGAGTTTCCGGATGCCCTGATCGTCAGCATTGGCGGCCCTGCGCAGAGCGGCTTCGGCGGCGGGCGTGAATGGTTCTCCGTTGCTGGCGTAACCGAAGAAAACCGCCAGCAGCGGGTTGATACCGCGATGCCGGGCTTTATTGAAACCGTGCGCTACTGGCAGCAACAAAGCGGCGTGAGCGCGGCGGCGACGGCGCTGATTGGTTTCTCTCAGGGGGCGATAATGGCGCTGGAAAGTCTTAAAGCCGAGCCGGGCCTTGTGGGGCGCGTGATTGCATTTAGCGGCCGTTATGCCGGTCTACCGCAGCAGGCATCAACCAGCACCACTATCCACCTGATCCACGGCGATAACGACAAGGTTATCCACGCTACGCACGCGGTGGATGCGGCCGAAAAATTGCTGGAGCTTGGCGGCGACGTGACATTGGATTTAATTGATGATTTGGGGCACGCCATCGACGACCGCAGCATGAAGGCGGCGCTGGATCATCTGCGTTATACCGTGCCGAAGCACTATTTTGACGAGGCTTTAGGCGGCGGAGCGCCGAAGAATGACGATTTGATTGAGCTGCTGTAACCAGGCAGGACTTCACTCCTCCCTCCGGCTGGAAGGGAGGAGTACAGCATTACTTCTTCTTCTCTGGCCAGTCGTCGTCTTTATCCCATTTATCGTTAAAATCACGATGCGGCGGAAGCTCCGGCTTGTTGGCCATATACTTCTTGGGGTCGATGCGGCTCAGGTCTTTAATCACGTTAATAAACATCCCCAGCAATAACACCAGGACGATAATCCACCAGTAATGCGATAGCCATTCCATGCTGATACCTCGTTCAGTTGACTGCCCGTCAGGCGACAAGCTGTTCCATAATGCGTTGATACATCCGGGCCAGCATCTGCAGGTCGGCGGCGTTGACGCATTCATTGATTTTATGAATGGTGGCGTTCACCGGCCCCAGTTCCACAACCTGAGCGCCCATACGGGCAATAAAGCGCCCATCGGATGTACCGCCTGTGGTTAACAGCTGCGGTTTAATCTCATTATAGTGCTCAATGGCGTTCACTACCGCATCCACCAGCTTACCGCGCGCGGTCAGGAACGGCTGGCCGGAGAGCCACCATTCAACGGTGTAGCGCAGCTGGTGCTTCTCCAGCAGGGCTATCACGCGCTGTTTAATATCTTCGTCGGTCAGCTCGGTGCTGAAGCGGAAGTTAAACTGCACGAACATATCACCGGGGATCACGTTGTTGCTGCCGGTCCCCGCCTGTACGTTGGCTACCTGCATGCTGGTGGCGGGGAAGAATTCGTTACCCCGGTCCCACTCAATACCCACCAGCTCGTTCAGCATCGGCGCGGCACGGTGTACCGGGTTATCCGCAAGGTGTGGATAGGCAACGTGGCCCTGCACGCCGTGAATGGTCAGGTTGCAGGTCAGAGAGCCACGGCGGCCGTTTTTCACCACGTCGCCGACGACTTCGGTGCTTGAAGGCTCGCCCACCAGGCAATAATCCAGGCGTTCGCGGCGCTCCATCAGCGCTTCGACGACTTTCACGGTGCCGTTTTTCGCGCTGGCTTCTTCATCGGAAGTTATCAGAAACGCCAGGCGGCCTTTATGGTTGGGATGCTGAGCGACAAAACGTTCCGCAGCGACCACCATTGCCGCCAGCGAACCTTTCATATCCGCCGCGCCGCGGCCAAACAGCATGCCGTCACGAATGGTCGGTTCGAAAGGCGGATTGATCCAGCGGTCAGCATCGCCCGTTGGCACTACGTCGGTGTGCCCGGCAAACGCCAGCGTTTCACCCTGTCCACGCCAGGCCCAGAAGTTCTGGGTATCGCCAAAATCCATATGTTCGACGGTAAAACCAATCGCACGCAGGCGCTCAATCAGCAGCGCCTGGCAACCGGCATCATCGGGGCTCAGGGAAGGACGACGAATAAGCTGTTGCGTCAGCTCAATAACCGGGCAGGACATAAGACTATACCTCGTTGATAAACTGCTGATAATTGGTTTCGGTGAAACCCAGCAGCATAGGCTTACCCGGCGCGCAGAGCAATGGGCGTTTGATGATTGCCGGCATCTCCAGCATTAATACCGCCGCGCTTTTAGCATCGTTAATGGAGGCGCGGCGGGCTTCATCCAGCTTACGCCAGGTGGTGCCGCGGGTATTCAGCAGCGGCTCCCATCCCAGTTCGGCAATAAAACTCTCCAGCAGCGGCGCGTCCAGCCCGTCAACACGGTAATCGTGGAACTGATAATCCACGCCGTTGGCTTCCAGAAAGCGGCGGGCCTTTTTAATGGTGTCGCAGTTTTTAATGCCGTACAGGGTAATCATGGGGCGGTCACTCTTGTTTAGATGGTCTGGTCGGTCATTTTGCCGCAGCTGAGGGCAATTATCGAGCCGCGATTGCCCGCTAAATCGTTATTCTGCTAACAATATATTTGTGAGTTTGCTCAACAGTTGCCCGCTCAAAAAAGGTTCAACGGGAGAATATATCCGCGTATAATTGCGCCAACATCAAGAGAGGCGGTTATGATTGAGCACGAGTTAGGGCAGTGGAAAGACTTCATCGAAGATATGTTGCGCAAATAAGCGTTCCGGCATAAAAAGCAACGGCGCGATATTCTGGTTCTGAATACTCTGCGAACATCACTAAAAAGGCGACCTGTGAAGGCCGCCTTTTTGTTGCTTAGTGTTCAGGGTGCTCTTTCAGCGGGAACCGCCTGCGCACCAGGACGAAGAACAGCGGCACAAAGAAGATAGCCAGCACGGTGGCTGAAATCATCCCGCCCATTACGCCGGTGCCTACCGCGTGCTGGCTGCCCGAGCCTGCCCCGGTGCTGGTCGCCATCGGCAGAACCCCGAAGATAAACGCCAGAGAAGTCATCAGAATAGGGCGCAGGCGCTGGCGGCTGGCCTCGAGCGTGGCGGAAACCAGATCCTGGCCTTTGGCATTAAGATCGTTAGCGAACTCGACGATCAAAATGGCGTTTTTCGCCGAAAGGCCGATAACCGTCAGCAGGCCGACCTGGAAGTACACGTCGTTTTCCAGGCCACGCATCCAGGTGGCGAGCAGGGCACCAATCACCCCGAGCGGCACCACCAGCATCACCGAGAACGGTACAGACCAGCTTTCATACAGCGCCGCCAGGCACAGGAACACCACCAGCAGAGAAATAGCGTAGAGCGCCGGAGCCTGCGCCCCGGAAAGGCGTTCCTGGTAGGACATGCCCGTCCACTCCAGGCCGAATCCGTTCGGCAGCTTGCTGACCAGCTGCTCCATGATATCCATCGCCGTACCGGTACTTAGGCCGGGTGCAGCCTCGCCAACGATTTCCAGCGCGGAGTAGCCGTTATAGCGCTCAAGGCGCGGCGAGCCGGTTTCCCAGCGCGAAGTCGCAAACGCGGAGAACGGCACCATGCTGCCGGTTTTATTACGCACGTACCAGCTGTTGATATCGTCCGGCAACATGCGGTATTTAGCCGCGGCCTGAACATAGACCTTCTTCACGCGCCCGCGATCTATAAAGTCGTTCACATAGCTTGAGCCCCAGGCGGTTTGCAGCGTGTTATTGATATCGTCGATGGAGACGCCAAGCGCCTGCGCCTTGCGCTGGTCGATATCGATTTGCAGCTGCGGGCTGTCGTCGAGGCCGTTGTGGCGTACACGCGTCAGCTGCGGGTTGCTTCCGGCCATTTCCAGAAGCTGGTCACGAGCCTGCATCAGCGCATCGTGCCCGGCACCGGCATGATCCTGTAGCTCCATATCGAAGCCCGCGGCGTTGCCGAGGCCGTTAATCGCCGGAGGACTGCTGGCGATAACCCGCGCCTCTTTAATCTTGTTAAACGCTTTGGTTGCCCGCTCGATGATTGCAAACGAGCTTCCGTCCGCGCTGCGCTCTTCCCAGTCTTTCAGGCGGATAAACATACGCGCCACGTTTTGCCCGTTACCGCCGGGCCCCGCGCCGATGGTTGAAAAGACCGAGACTACGTTGTCTTTCTCTTTGCTCAGGTAATACTGCTCAACCTGCTGAACCACTTTGGTGGTTTGCTGCTGCGTGGCACCGCTTGGGAGCTGCACGGAGGTGGTAAACACACCGCGGTCTTCCTGCGGCAGGAACGAGGTTGGCAGCTTCATAAACAGGAACACCATGCCGCCGAGCAGCAGAGCGTAAATCAGCATCCAGCGTGCGCTGCGGGCGAGGATCCGGGCAACGCCGTTTTCATAGCGTTCAGCGCCGCGGTTGAAGGTGCGGTTAAACCAGCCGAAGAATCCTTTCTGGCCGTGATGCTCGCCCTTGTGCAGCGGCTTAAGAATGGTGGCGCACAGCGCCGGAGTCAGGATCATCGCCACCAGCACCGAGAGCACCATCGCGGCAACAATAGTGATGGAGAACTGGCGATAAATAGCCCCGGTGGTGCCGCCAAAAAACGCCATTGGCACGAATACCGCCGAGAGCACCATCGCGATGCCCACCAGCGCGCCCTGAATTTGCCCCATCGATTTGCGGGTGGCCTCTCTTGGGGAGAGCCCTTCCTCGCTCATAATACGTTCGACGTTTTCCACCACCACGATAGCGTCATCCACCAGCAGGCCGATGGCGAGAACGGTGGCGAACATCGTCAGGGTGTTAATGCTGTAGCCGAAGACGTAAAGCACGGCAAAGGTGCCGAGCAGAACCACCGGCACCGCAATCGTCGGGATCAGCGTTGCGCGGAAGTTTTGCAAGAACAGGTACATGACCAGGAAGACCAGCAGGATCGCTTCCAGCAGCGTCTTCACGACGTCGGTTATAGAGGCCTTGACGAAAGGCGAGGTTTCATAGGCGATTTTCGCTTCGAGGCCGTGCGGGAAAAACTGCGACAGCTCTTCTATTTTGGCGCGGGCCAGCTTGTCGGTTTCCATCTCGTTAGCGCCGGAAGCCAGCTTGATGCCAAGCCCGGAGGCGGGCTGACCGTTATAGGTGCTGAGGAAATCATATTTTTCCGCGCCCATCTCCACCTGAGCGACGTCGCCCAGCGTCACCAGCGAACCGTCCTGATTCACCCGCAGGGTGATGTCCTTAAACTGCTGGGGAGTTTGCAGCAGCGACTGGGCGTTGATGGTGGCGTTCAGCGCCTGCTTGTCGAGCGCTGGCGTGCCGCCAAGCTGGCCGACTGCAATTTGCGCATTCTGGGATTTGATGGCGGTGAGCACATCCCCTGTGGTCATCTGGTAGTTGATGAGCTTGTTTGGGTCGAGCCAGATACGCATGGAGTATTGCGAGCCGTAGGCATCCACGCCGCCGACGCCGTTCACGCGGCTCATCGGGTCCTGCACATTACTGGCAACGTAGTCGGCGATGTCCTGCTTATCCATGCTGCCGTCGGTGGAGACGAAGGCCACCATCAGGATATTGGTATCCCCGGTTTTATTGACCGTCACGCCCTGGGTTTGCACATCCTGCGGCAGCTTGCGCACCGCCGACTGCAGCTGGTTTTGTACCTGCTGAACCGCGGAGTCAGGATCGGTTCCGGCCTTAAAACTCAGGGTAATGGTGGCCTGACCGGCGCTGCTGCTCTGGGAGGACATGTACATCATATTGTCCAGCCCGGTCATGCTTTGCTCGATAACCTGGGTAACGGTGTTCTCCAGCGTTTGCGCCGAAGCCCCGGGATAGTTAGCGGTGATTCTTACGTTTGGCGGCGCGAGGTCAGGATATTGCTCGACGGGGAGCGAAAAAATAGCCAGCGCGCCGGTAAGGCAAAGCAATATTGCCAGCACCCAGGCAAAAATGGGGCGAGAAATGAAAAAATTCGCCATGCGGTCAGGACCCCTTAAAAGCTTCTAATTGTTATCAATAACCGCACCACTGTAGCTTTAACCGCTTAATCAAACGTGGAGAAATTTAGGAGATCGTGTAAATTAGCTTGGTAATTGGCAGGATTTGTAACCATACCTTTTATTGGGTCGTTTTAACCCCGACTTTCCAGAAATAGCACCGTCGCAGCCACGCGCGATCTCACCTGCAGCTTGCGCAGCAGATTACGAATATGCACCTTTACCGTCTCTTCGGAAATATGCAGCCCGCTGGCGATTTGTTTATTAGAAAGCCCGCGCGCCACTTCCGACAGGACGTCCAGCTCTCGCTCGGTGAGAATAGCAAATGGATTGCTGTTTTGCCGCTCGCTGCCCCGGTTATGTAAATACTCACGAACCTGCTCGCTAAAGGCTTTTCCACCCGCCAGACACTGATGGATCTCCTGCAACAGCACTTCAGGATCGCTGTCTTTCAGCAGATAGCCGTCGGCTCCGGCATCTATGAGCGTGAAAATGTCGCTGCGCGCGTCGGAAACGGTAAGGATAACTACTCTGGCACTTACGCCGTCCCGGCGCAGGGCGTTTAACGTGTCCAGCCCGCTAAGGCCCTTCATATTGAGGTCGAGCAGGATAAGGTCAGGCGCAAGGCGGTTAGCCAGGCTAACCGCTTCTGCACCGCTGCTGGCTTCCCCAATAACTTCAAACGCGCTATCCAGCTCGAGAAGCTGGCGGACTCCACGCCTCATCAGCGGATGATCGTCGACGATTAACACCTGGCAAACTGCTTTCTCGGACATTGCTGACTCCTGAATCAGGCTATTTATCATTATAGTTTTGCCGGGAGCGGAGAGGTAAACACCACTTCGACCCGCGTTCCGCCCCCCAAAGGGCGGGAAATAGTAAGCTCGCCGCCGAGGCGACCGGCTCGTTCATGCATAATATTCAGTCCGTAATGGCCTTCCGGCTCATCAAAGCTGGCAATCCCGCTGCCGTTATCGAATACCGATGCATAATGTTCACCGTTCTCCTGCGAGCGGCAAACAACTTCAATACGCCCGGCCGCCGAATGCTTAATGGCGTTGAGCACCGCCTCGCGGATGATTTGCAGCAGGTGAATTTGCTGAGAGGCATCCAGCGCCTGGCTTGGCATACTGCATTGCAGGCTGATTTCAGCCTGCGTCTGCTCGCGCAGTGGCCCGAGCATTTCCTGTAAAGCGGCCGTTAAGTCCGCCTGCTGAAGCGTCAGGCGAAAAGTTGTTAATAATTCACGTAGCTGGCGGTAAGCGTCGTTTAGCGCCTGAGAGAAGTCGCCCACAATCCGCTGAGCGGCCTGGTTTTCATCAGGTACGGCACGCTTTAGCAACGTTAACTGAATGCGCAGGTAGGAGAGTACCTGTGCCAGCGAGTCGTGCAGCTCCCTGGCAATGGTGGCCCGTTCTTCCATAAGCAGTAGCTGCTGGTAGTGCTTTTGTGCCTGGTTAAAGTACACCCCGCGCCCGAGCATGGTGGCGACACTTGCCATCAACTGCTGAGAAGGCGCTTCGCCCGCAGGCTGCCAGCGCAGCGAGCCGTAGGCGCTGTCCTGCTGAACCAGCGGCAGGGACTGCCATTCGCCTTCCGGCTGAGGCGTGCCTTCTGCCAGACGCCAGTTTTCGCCCACCCGCATTTCAAGGGCATTAACGGACTCATGCTGGTGGATAATCTTCAGGATTTGCATAAAACAGCGTTTGTCGATGGTGCTGACGTTTAGCGCCTGCGAGCAGCTATACAGCACTTCGAGCATGCGGTTGGCTTCCTGCAGGCGCAGGGTTTTCTGCTCTACCTGCTGTTCCAGAGAACGGTAAAGCTTTTGCAATTCATCCGTCATGCGGATAAAGGCTTTTGCCAGTTGCCCCAGTTCGTTGGGCAGCGAAGGGTTGAGATCCGGCAGGGTAAATTCCCCGCGCTCAATCGCCCGGCTTGCCTCAACCATGGTGTTTAACGGGGCAACAACCTGCTGGCGAATACGCCGCAGAGTGAAGAACACCAGGGTGAAAATCGCCATAAAACCGACCACCGAGGCCGCAACCACCTGCATCATTTTTCGCTCGGCATAATGCTGGAGCGCCAGCACAAACAAGTCTATTTGCCCGACATAGGCCGCAATATTGTGGCGATACCAGTCAAGATCGCCGCTGCGTATTTGCTGCTGCATTTGCTGCCAGTCCTGCTGTAAAGAGAGATAGCGAGATTTCACCTCTTCTGGCACCCAAAACCGATTGAGCTGCCGCAGCGTGGGGGAGTTGAGCGACCGCTGGTAGAGCCGCAGATGGTCCGGGAGAGACGCCCGATCGCCCTGTAAATCATAGCCCAGGCGGTAGCTCTGCATTCTCAGGGAGCCTGCGATATTCACCGCTTCGGCATCTTTCAGGCTGCTTGCCAGCGTCAGCATCGCAATGCCCGTTGAGAGCAGCGACAGCAAAACAATCGAAAAGAAGGCGCGCGCGAGGCTACTCGAGACCGGGCGTTTTACAATCACGACGCAATAACCCCTGAAAGCGTATGGTGGGCGAAACGTACCAGAATCTGGCCGGCTCGCAAACGCCTGGATACGACTTTTTCACCGCAGTGCGAAAAATGCGGCCTTATTTAACGCCTGCTCTTTGATCCGACAACGGCATTTACCCCTTTAGGGGGATGCTTTTGTAATCCCTCGTCACATACCTTAGGGTTCGGTAAAAGCCCGTAAATATTACGGGGATAAAAACAAAAAATTGACTGCCCGGTAGCGTGCCTGTCGGGAACTTTGAGCAAGGATCTGCCAATGGCTAAACTGACCCGCCGCGGCTTATTGACCGGCGGCTGGCGCAACGCCACTCCTGCTATTCGCCCGCCCTGGAGCGGGGATGAATCTCATTTTTTGCTGGACTGCACCCGCTGCGATCTCTGTATTACCTCCTGCGGCGAACGCGTGCTGAGACGCGGGCAGAGCGGCTACCCCGAAATCGACTTTACGCGCGGCGAGTGTACTTTTTGCTACGCCTGCGCTGAAGCCTGCCCGCAGAAGCTTTTTGCTGCTCGTGAGACGCAGCCCTGGTCACTCTCTTTGCGGCTGGCCGACACTTGCCTTGCCTGGCACCAGGTGGAATGCCGTAGCTGCGAAGACGCCTGCGAGCCTCAGGCCATCCGTTTTTTACCTTCGATGCAGGGCGTTTCTCGCCCAAAACTCTCCCTTTCTGACTGTAATGGCTGCGGCGCCTGCGTTGCGGGCTGCCCGGCGTCAGCCATAACCCTGAGGCCACAAGATGCACACTGACTGGCACGTTTGCGGCCTGGTGGTTCAGGCCAAACCTGAACATATTGCTGCCGTGCGCAGCGCCCTTAATCAGCTTGCGGGAAGCGAAGTGACCGGTGATGACGCCGGAACCGGCAAGCTGGCGGTCGTGATGGAGGCAACTGACGGCAAAACGCTGCTCGAACAAATAGAGCTGGCCCGCAATATCTCCGGCGTGCTGGCGGTGTCGCTGGTTTATCACCAGCAGAATGAACAAGGTGAGGAAGCACCATGAAACTCAGTCGTCGTAGCTTTATGAAAGCGAACGCCGTAGCCGCTGCCGCGGCGGCGGCGGGCCTCAGCGTGCCGGGCGTTGCGCGCGCGGTAGTGGGCAAGTCAGATGCCATTAAATGGGATAAAGCGCCGTGTCGCTTCTGCGGCACCGGCTGTAGCGTACTGGTTGGGACGCAAAATGGCCGCGTTGTGGCAAGCCAGGGCGACCCTGAAGCAGCGGTTAACCGCGGGCTGCTGTGCATTAAAGGCTACTTCCTGCCAAAAATCATGTACGGCAAAGACAGGCTTACTCAGCCTCTGCTTCGCATGAAGGACGGGCAGTACCACAAAGAAGGTGAATTCCAGCCGGTCAGCTGGGAGCAGGCCTTCGACGTGATGGAAGAGAAATTCAAAACCAGCCTCAGGGAGAAGGGGCCGGACTCCGTCGGCATGTTCGGCTCCGGGCAGTGGACGGTATGGGAAGGCTACGCCGCATCAAAGCTGTTCAAAGCGGGGTTCCGTACCAATAACATCGACCCGAATGCCCGCCACTGCATGGCGTCGGCGGTTGTCGGCTTTATGCGTACCTTCGGCATGGACGAGCCGATGGGCTGCTACGACGATATCGAGCAGGCGGATGCTTTTGTGCTTTGGGGCTCCAACATGGCGGAGATGCACCCGATTTTGTGGACGCGCATCACCAATCGCCGCCTGTCCGATGAAAACGTTAACGTTTCGGTGCTTTCCACCTATCAGCACCGCAGCTTCGAGCTGGCGGATAACGGAATGGTTTTCACGCCGCAAAGTGACCTGGCTATCCTCAACTACATCGCCAACTACATCATTGAAAATAATGCGATTAATGAGAGCTTCTTTAAGCAGCATGTCAACCTGCGGCGGGGCGCGACGGATATTGGTTACGGGCTGCGCCCCACTCATCCGCTGGAAAAAGCCGCTAAAAACCCGGGGTCAGATGCCTCAGAGCCGATGAGCTTTGAAGAGTACAAAGCGTTCGTGGCCGAATACACACTTGAGAAGACCTCAGAAATGAGCGGCGTGCCGAAGGATCAGCTGGAAGTGCTGGCGCAGCTGTATGCCGATCCGAACAAAAAAGTGGTCTCTTACTGGACGATGGGCTTTAACCAGCATACCCGTGGCGTATGGGCCAATAACCTGGTTTATAACCTGCACTTGCTGACGGGCAAAATTTCTAAGCCCGGCTGCGGGCCGTTCTCGCTTACCGGCCAGCCTTCCGCCTGCGGTACGGCTCGTGAAGTGGGAACCTTTTCGCACCGCCTGCCTGCCGATATGGTCGTCACGAATGATAAGCACCGCGATATCACCGAAAAAATGTGGCAACTCCCGGCGGGTACGCTGCCTGCCAAAGTCGGTTTGCACGCGGTGGCGCAGGACAGGGCGCTGAAAGACGGCAAGCTGAATGTTTACTGGGTGATGTGCAATAACAACATGCAGGCGGGGCCGAATATCACCGAAGAGCGTATGCCCGGCTGGCGTGACCCGCGCAATTTCATCATCGTTTCTGACCCGTATCCGACCATCAGCGCGCTTTCGGCAGATCTTATCCTGCCAACGGCCATGTGGGTTGAAAAAGAGGGTGCCTACGGTAACGCCGAACGCCGTACCCAGTTCTGGCGGCAGCAGGTGAGCGCTCCGGGTGAAGCGAAATCTGACCTCTGGCAGCTGGTGGCGTTCGCTAAACGCTTCAAGGTTGAAGAGGTCTGGCCCGCTGAACTTGTCAACGCTAAGCCGGAGTATCGCGGCAAAACGTTGTTCGACGTGCTGTTTGCCAACTCAAACGTCAGCAAATTCCCGCTGAGCGAGCTGGCGGAAGGGCAGCTTAATGACGAATCCCACGAGCTTGGGTTCTACCTGCAAAAAGGGCTGTTCGAAGAGTATGCGGCCTTCGGACGCGGGCACGGGCACGATCTCGCCCCGTTCGATGATTACCACAAAGCTCGCGGTCTGCGCTGGCCGGTGGTTGACGGGAAAGAGACGCAGTGGCGCTACAGCGAGCAGCACGACCCTTACGTCAAAGCGGGTGATGCGTTCCGGTTTTACGGTAAGCCGGACGGAAAGGCGGTGATTTTTGCTCTGCCGTTCGAACCGGCAGCCGAGGAGCCGGATGAAGAATATGACCTGTGGCTCTCTACCGGCCGCGTGCTTGAGCACTGGCACACGGGCACCATGACGCGCCGTGTTCCCGAGCTGCACCGTGCCTTCCCGGAGGCGGTCGTGTTTATTCATCCGCTGGACGCTCAGGCGCGCGGGCTGCGCCGTGGCGACAAAGTGAAGCTTATCTCTCGCCGCGGGGAAGTCATTTCCATCGTCGAAACCCGTGGCCGCAATAAGCCGCCGCGAGGGCTGGTTTATATGCCGTTCTTCGACGCCGCGCAGCTGGTAAATAACCTGACGCTGGATGCCACCGACCCGCTATCCAAAGAGGCGGACTTCAAGAAGTGTGCCGTCAAGCTGGCGAAGGTCTGATGAATAATTTGAGCAAATCCGGGAGCAAATTCATGAAAAAACAATTCCTGAAAAACGGCGTGATGCCGTGGATTGTCGGGCTGCTGCTGGCCGTGAGCGGCGTGACCTGGGCGGCTAACGGGGCGGATTTAAGTTCATCCCCGGAAGTGTCGGCGACGGAAAAGGGATCGGTCCATATGCCGAAGCAGCAGGGAAAGATGGCGCTGAACTACGTCAATCAGCCGCCGCTTATCCCGCACAGCGTGGACGGCTACCAGGTTAACAGTAACTACAACCGCTGCATGCAGTGTCACGGCGTTGAGCATTACCGCACCACCGGCGCGCCGCGCGTCAGCCCGACCCACTTTATGGACGCTGAGGGGAAAGTGCTTTCTAACGTAGCTCCCCGGCGCTACTTCTGCCTGCAATGTCACGTTCCGCAGACCGATGCCGCGCCAATCGTCGAAAATACTTTCACGCCGTCTAAAGGGTTTGGGGAATAAGCGATGGATAACTCAACCCGTACACCTGGGCTACTAAAACGTCTCTGGCACTGGTGGCGTAGGCCGAGCCGCCTGGCGCTGGGGACGCTGCTGCTTATTGGCTTTGGCGCAGGCATTATATTCTGGGGCGGTTTTAACACCGGTATGGAAATGTCTAACCGCGAGGAGTTTTGCATCAGCTGCCACGAAATGCGCAATAACGTGTACGAGGAGTACATGGGAACCGTGCATTACAACAACCGCAGCGGCGTGCGTGCGACCTGCCCGGACTGCCACGTTCCCCACGAGTGGGTGCCGAAAATGGTGCGTAAAATTCAGGCCAGCAAAGAGCTGTACGCTAAAGCTTTTGGCCTGATAGACACGCCGCAGAAGTTTGACGACCATCGTCTGGCGATGGCGCAAAATGAGTGGCGGCGCATGAAGAACAATAATTCGCAGGAGTGCCGCAACTGCCACAACTTCGATTATATGGACTTCACCGCTCAGAAAACGGTAGCGGCAAAAATGCATGACCAGGCGGTCAAGGACGGTAAAACCTGCATTGACTGCCACAAAGGGATTGCCCACAAGCTGCCGGATATGCGAGAGGTGGATACCGGGTTCTGACGGCGACGCCTGTGGGGTGTTCACCGGTTCGGTGGCTGCTCCCGGCAGCTCCACCCCGCCTGGGTTGGGTCAAAGCCGGGGACGATGAGAGCCGGGGACAAGGGCGTGGCTGCGGAATCTAATGCGATCTGGCACTGGTGATACAACGCTATTTTTTGCCCCCTCGCCCCTTTGGGGAGAGGGACGGGGTGAGGGGGATAATGAGAGCCGGAGACAAAAGCGTGGCACTTGTTCCGGCTTAAATCGCCTCCTTTTTCTCTCCGACTGACCAGGGTCCGGACGCCGGGAGCGGGCGGAGGCTGTGAGCGTAGGGAACTCATCGCAGCCGACCCAGGGCTGGGAGATAAAACGGAGGTTTACCGCTTGCGGCGATTTATCTCGCCGGGAGTCCGGGTTCTCAGGGGAGTGACGGTGACTCCCCTGAGACGTTCACGGGTCCGGGAGCTACATAAGCTGCGGGATAGTGCGTGAACGGAACTCCCTCAAGATTGGCATAAACGACTGTAACCCGAAGAGATAACCTCTACAAGCCCGGCTATGTTCCGTTCACCCGCACAGCGGATTATCTCTGTCACTGCCGCGAACGGTGAACGTGTCAGGGGGAAATA
>NZ_KE161030.1:3199899-3304864 GCF_000412335.2 Cedecea davisae DSM 4568 | reverse complement strand
CCTGAATTGGGTCAAAGCCGGGGACGATGAGAGCCGGGGGCAAGGGCGTGGCTGCGGAATCTAACGCGATCTGGCACTGGTGATACAACGCTATTTTTTGCCCCCTCGCCCCTTTGGGGAGAGGGACGGGGTGAGGGGGATAATGAGAGCCGGGAACAAAACTGACTTAACGTAACGCGACAACGCTCACATAACGGCATATGATTATCCGCTCCCTTACCGCATTGTGGAGACCCTATGTCGTTACGAATTGAAGTCATCAAAGATAAAGTCCTGTCAGATAACTACTTCATCCTGCGCAATATTACCTATGACCTGTCTCGTAACGGCGCTGAAAGCGTGCGCCATAAGCGTGAAGTCTACGATCGCGGCAACGGGGCCACTATCCTGCTGTATAACCGGGAAAAGAAAACCGTGGTGCTTACGCGTCAGTTTCGCGTTGCAACCTGGGTTAATGGCAATACCGACGGGCGGCTGATTGAAGCCTGCGCCGGGCTGCTGGATGCCGATGAGCCGGAAGTGTGCGCCCGCAAAGAAGCAATGGAAGAGACCGGGTTCCAGGTCGGTGAGGTCGAAAAAGTCTTTGAGCTGTATATGTCTCCGGGTGGCGTAACGGAAATCGTTTACTTCTATCTGGCCGAATACAGTGACGCCCAGCGGGAGAACGCGGGCGGCGGTGTGGAGGATGAAGATATCGAGGTGCTGGAGATGCCGTTCAGCCAGGCGCTGGAGATGATGCGCAAGGGCGAAATTCGCGACGGTAAGACGGTGATATTGTTGCAACAGTTACAGTTACGCAATGTGATGGGTTAAAGTTCTGTAAAATCATCTAATTAACATTTTTAATCCCGGCATAAATCTATCCGACAAATCCGATTGAGCAGGCTGCCTCTGGAGCCGAAGATACGTGGCATTATCGTACGTTTTTCACGCTTCGTTTCTTAGGGTCAGCCTTTAATGTCTTATCGGATCTCATTCCTGCTTTTGCTCACTTTGCTTGTGGCGAACGCTGCAATAGCCGCTCCGGCGCAAAAGCAGTTTTCCGACTGGCAGGTGACCTGCAATAACCAGAACTTCTGTAGCGCCCGTAATACCGGGCTGCATCAGGGGCTGGTAATGGCATTGTCCCGCGGCGCGGGGGCGCGCAATGATGTGAATTTACGCATCGACTTTGGCAACCTCGAAAGCGCCGATGTCAAAGTGCCGCCCGTTGAGCCGCGGCTCAGGCTGGACGGTGCGCCTCTGGTTCTTCAGCAAAATGAGTGGAAAATCACGCTTCACCACCTTATGACCAGTAACGCGGAGGCGATTAATGCCCTGCTAAACGCTATCGCAAACGGCGATAAAATTACGCTCGCCGACGGCGCTGGGGTTATTTCGCTAAGTGGTTTGAAAGCGGCGCTGCTGTTTATCGACAGCCAGCAAAAACGTGTTGGCAGCGAAACTGCGTGGATCAAAAAAGGCGACGGGCCGCCGCTTAGCGTGCCTCCCGCTCCCGCATTAAAAGAAGTGACTCTCCCAGAGACCCTGCCAGCGCCATTCTCCCATGATGAACTTAACGACCTGCTGGATTTCGGCTCCTGGCGCATGAATAACAGCCAGTGCTCGCTCGACCCGATGCGGCGTGAAGTCAGGGTTTTCCCGCTTGCTGATGATAAAGCGCTGATGCTCACCAGCTGTGAGGCCGGGGCCTATAACGTCGTGGATTTAGCGTGGGTGGTATCAAGGCAAAAGCCGTTTGTTGCGCGGCCTGTTCGCCTGAAGCTGCCGTTTATGCCCGATAGCGGCTCTACGGATCTGGAATTGATGAACTCCGGGTTCGATGAGCATAACCGGGAGCTAACTACGCTGGCTAAGGGGCGAGGGATTGGGGATTGCGGGGTATCAACGCGCTGGCGTTATGACGGGCAGCGCTTCCGCCTTGTGCGGTATGCCGCCGAGTCCGCCTGCGATGAGTGGCATAAAGCGGGAGCCTGGCCAACGCTCTGGGTAACTAAATAGGCTAAACCTCTCCCGTAAAGGAGAGGCGTAGCGTCAGGGGCTATTTCTTCCCAAGGACTTTCCTGGCCTTCGCAACCACGTTTTCAGCCGTAAAACCAAAGAACGGGAACAGCTTCCCGGCGGGTGCGGACTCACCAAACGTTGTCATCCCGACAATCGCGCCTTTAAGCCCAACGTACTTGTACCAGTAGTCGGCAATACCGGCTTCTACCGCCACGCGAGCGCTAACGTTTGAAGGGAGTACGGACTCCTGATAGGCCTCGTCCTGAGCGTCGAATACGTCCGTGGACGGAATCGAAACGACTCGCACCTTGTGGCCTTCGTCACCCAGCGTTTTCGCAGCCTCAACCGTAATCTCCATTTCCGAGCCGGTAGCAATCAGGATGATATCCGGCTTGCCGTCGCTGTCTTTCAGGATGTAGCCGCCCCGGCTCACCGCCTTCAGCTGTTCTGGGCTACGCTCCATCTGCGCAAGGTTCTGGCGCGACAGGATCAACGCCGTTGGGCCGGTCTGGCGTTCAATCGCCGCTTTCCACGCCACAGCCGCTTCTACCTGATCGCAGGGGCGCCAGGTGCTGAAGTTTGGCGTCAGCCTCAGGCTGGCAAGCTGCTCAACCGCCTGGTGAGTCGGGCCGTCTTCGCCGAGGCCGATAGAGTCATGGGTATAAACCATGATTTGCCGGGCTTTCATCAGCGCTGCCATACGCGCCGCATTGCGGGCATATTCAACAAACATCAGGAAGGTTGCCGTATAAGGCACAAAGCCGCCGTGCAGGGCTATCCCGTTGGCGATGGCGGTCATGCCGAACTCGCGCACGCCGTAATGAATGTAGTTGCCCGCGCTGTCTTCCTTAATCGACTTAGACCCTTTCCAGATGGTCAGGTTGCTCGGGGCCAGGTCGGCGGAACCGCCAAGCAGCTCGGGCAGCACCGGGCCAAAAGCGTTAAGCGAATTCTGTGAGGCTTTGCGGGTGGCTATTTTGTCCGGGTTAGCCTGGAGCTGCTCGATATAATGTTGAGCGGTTTTCTGCCAGTTTTCCGGCAACTTGCCTTCGGTGCGGCGCTTAAATTCGGCGCTGAGGGTTGGATGGGCTTTGGCGTAGGCGGCAAATTTTTCCTTCCAGCTGGCTTCCGCTTTCTCTCCTGCTTCTTTGGCATCCCAGGCTTGATAAATCTCTTTTGGGATCTCGAAAGGAGGATATTTCCAGCCGAGCTGCTTACGCGCCAGGGCCACTTCTTCTTCGCCCAGCGGTGCGCCGTGGGCTTCTTCTTTACCGGCTTTGTTCGGTGAGCCAAAGCCAATCACCGTGCGGCAGATAATCAGGGACGGTTTGTCTTTAACGCTCTGAGCTTCTTTAATCGCCTTTTTCAACGCTTCCGGGTCATGGCCGTCTATCTCATGGATGACGTGCCAGTGGTAGGCCTCGAAGCGTTTGGCCGTGTCGTCGGTGAACCAGCCGTCCGTTTCCCCGTCGATGGAGATGCCGTTGTGGTCATAAAAGCCAATCAGCTTGCCAAGCCCCAGCGTTCCGGCGAGGGAAGAGACTTCGTGGGAAATCCCTTCCATCAGGCAGCCGTCGCCCATAAACACGTAGGTGTAGTGGTCAACGATGTCATGGCCGGGTTGGTTAAACTGCGCGGCTAGCGTGCGTTCGGCTATTGCCATACCCACGGCGTTCGCCAGCCCCTGACCGAGCGGGCCGGTGGTGGTCTCAACGCCGGGCGTATAGCCCACTTCCGGGTGGCCCGGCGTTTTGGAGTGAAGCTGGCGGAAGTTTTTCAACTCCTCCAGCGGCAGGTCATAACCGCTCAGGTGCAGCAGGCTGTAAAGCAGCATCGACGCATGGCCGTTCGACAGCACAAAACGGTCGCGGTTGGCCCAGTGCGGGTTAGACGGGTTGTGGTGGAGAAAATCGTTCCACAACACTTCGGCGATATCGGCCATGCCCATCGGCGCGCCCGGGTGGCCGGAGTTGGCTTTCTGAACCGCGTCCATACTGAGGGCGCGAATGGCGTTGGCAAGCTCTTTACGTGATGACATGTTTCACTCCAGGTCTTGTTAAAGTTTGGCGGCGATCAGGTCTTCCAGTTTTCGTTGGTCTACGGCGAACAGGCGGATCCCTTCGGCCAGTTTCTCAACCGCCATGGCATCCTGATTATGTTCCCAGCGGAATTCTGCTTCGCTTAGCGGGGCAGGGCGACGGAACCCCTGAGAATGAGGAATAAGCTTGCGCACCACTTCTTCCTCGCTGTCCTGCAACTGCTGGAGAAGATTAGGCGCGATGGTCAGCCTGTCGCATCCGGCCAGGGCGAGGATCTGTTCGGTGCGGCGGAAACTGGCGCCCATTACGATGGTTTCGTAATTGTGTTGTTTAAAATAATCGTAGATGTTGCGTACCGACTTCACGCCCGGATCTTCTTCTACCACATACGGGTCCATCGGCTTACGGGCCTGATACCAGTCATAAATACGGCCTACGAACGGGGAGATAAGGAAAACGCCGGCTTCGGCGCAGGCGCGGGCCTGAGCGAAGGAGAACAGCAGCGTAAGGTTGCAGTTAATGCCCTCTTTTTGCAGCTCTTCAGCGGCGCGAATGCTCTCCCAGGTTGAGGCGAGCTTGATCAAAATGCGCGACTTATCGATCCCTTGCTCCGCGTACAGCTCTACCAGACGGCGCGCTTTCTCAATGCTTTTGTGCTTGTCGAACGACAGGCGGGCGTCAACTTCTGTAGACACGCGCCCCGGAATACTTTTCAGAATTTCCGCACCAAAGTTCACCGCCAGTTTGTCGCTGGCTTCGGCCACTATTTGCTCTCTACCGCCGCCGCGTCGTTTGCCATAGGCCAGAGCATCGTCAATAAGCGACTGATATTGTTCGAGCCCTGCGGCCTTTAAGAGCAATGAGGGGTTGGTTGTGGCGTCCTGGGGCTGGTAGTGGCGAATGGATTCGATGTCACCGCTGTCGGCGACCACGGTGGTGTACTGTTTAATACTGTCGAGCTGGTTCATTACTCTCTCCTTGAAAAAACAATGCCTTACTGGAGCGCTCCGTGTCGCTCGCCGTGAAAAATTACGCTTTGCCTGACCAGAAAGCATAGCAGACGGGCGGCCATTGAGGCTGTGACCGCTAACATTGGTTCTATAGTTAGCTAACAATAATCACGCCTAATGTTAATAGTATGGCTACGTTCAAAGTTTGCGAAACGTGCCCGCGTGATACTACGTGGCTGATGTAACAATAAAGAAGACCGCTAAAGGAACGATGCAATGGATGAACAACTGAAGCAAAGTGCCCTCGATTTCCATGAATTTCCTGTTCCAGGGAAAATCCAGGTTTCTCCTACAAAACCGCTTGCTACTCAACGCGATCTGGCGCTGGCCTACTCGCCGGGCGTGGCTGCCCCCTGCCTTGAAATAGAAAAAGATCCGCTCGCCGCCTACAAATACACAGCGCGCGGCAACCTGGTGGGCGTGGTGTCTAACGGCACTGCGGTATTGGGGCTGGGCAATATCGGCGCTTTAGCCGGTAAACCCGTGATGGAAGGCAAGGGCGTGCTGTTTAAAAAATTCGCCGGGATCGACGTGTTCGATATCGAAATTGATGAGATGGATCCGGACAAGCTTATCGACGTTGTGGCGGCGCTGGAGCCAACTTTCGGCGGCATTAACTTAGAAGATATTAAAGCGCCGGAGTGCTTCTACATTGAGCAGAAGCTGCGCGAGCGTATGAATATTCCGGTGTTCCACGATGACCAGCACGGTACCGCCATTATCTGTACCGCCGCGGTGCTCAACGGCCTGCGCGTTGTAGAGAAAAATATCTCCGACGTGCGGCTGGTGGTTTCCGGGGCAGGCGCTTCGGCAATCGCCTGTATGAACCTGCTGGTGGCGCTTGGGATGCAGAAGCACAACATCGTGGTCTGCGACTCGAAGGGCGTTATCTATAAAGGTCGTGAAGAGAACATGGCGGAAACCAAAGCCGCCTACGCCGTGGAAGACACGGGTAAACGCACTCTCGACGACGTGATTGACGGGGCGGATATTTTCCTCGGCTGCTCCGGCCCGAAAGTGCTGACTCAGGATATGGTGAAAAAGATGGGTAAAGCGCCGCTGATTCTGGCGCTGGCTAACCCGGAACCGGAAATTCTGCCGCCGCTGGCGAAAGAAGTGCGCCCGGAAGCTATTATCTGTACCGGCCGTTCGGACTATCCAAACCAGGTTAACAACGTGCTGTGCTTCCCGTTCATCTTCCGTGGCGCGCTAGACGTTGGCGCAACGGCAATTAACGAAGAGATGAAGCTGGCGGCGGTTCACGCTATTGCCGAACTGGCCCACGCCGAGCAAAGCGACGTGGTGGCCTCTGCATATGGCGACCAGGAGCTGACGTTTGGGCCGGAATATATCATTCCAAAACCGTTCGACCCGCGCCTGATAGTTAAAATCGCCCCGGCCGTAGCGAAGGCGGCGATGGACTCCGGCGTGGCAACGCGGCCAATCAAAGACTTTGATGCTTATGTCGAAAAGCTGGCCGAGTTTGTCTACAAAACCAATCTGTTTATGAAGCCTATCTTCTCTCAGGCTCGCAAAGAGCCGAAGCGCGTGGTGCTGAGCGAAGGGGAGGAAGCCCGCGTTCTGCATGCGACTCAGGAATTGATTACGTTAGGGCTGGCGAAGCCTATCCTGATTGGCCGCCCGAGCGTTATCGAAATGCGTATCAAAAAACTTGGCCTGCAAATTCAGCCGGGCAAAGATTTTGAGATTGTTAACAACGAGTCAGATCCGCGCTTTAAGGAATACTGGAGCGAGTATTACAACATCATGAAGCGCCGCGGCATTACTCAGGAACAGGCGCAGCGTGCGGTGATCAGCAATACCACGGTTATCGGAGCGATAATGGTCCACCGTGGCGAAGCGGATGCGCTGATTTGCGGCACCATCGGTGAATATCACGAGCATTTTGACGTGGTGGAAAAACTGTTTGGCTACCGTGACGGCGTTAAAGCCGCCGGGGCAATGAACGCCCTGCTGCTGCCGAGCGGTAACACCTTTATCGCCGATACTTACGTGAATGATGACCCGACGCCGGAAGAGCTGACTGAAATCACGCTGCTGGCCGCGGAAACGGTACGTCGCTTTGGTATTGAGCCTAAGGTCGCGCTGCTGTCTCACTCCAACTACGGTTCTTCTGACTCGAAAGCCGCCTGCAAAATGCGTAAAACGCTGGAGCTGGTTCGCGAACGTGCGCCGGAGCTGGAAATTGACGGTGAGATGCACGGTGACGCGGCGCTGGTTGAAAGCATTCGCCACGAACGCATGCCGGACAGCCCGCTCAAAGGTTCAGCTAATATCCTGATCATGCCGAACGTAGAGGCCGCTCGCATTAGCTACAACTTGCTGCGTGTCTCCAGTTCTGAAGGGGTGACCGTTGGGCCGGTACTGATGGGCGTGGCGAAGCCGGTTCACGTATTAACGCCGATTGCTTCGGTGCGACGCATTGTGAATATGGTGGCTCTGGCCGTGGTGGAGGCGCAAACCGCCCCGCTTTGACTGGACTTCCCCTCACCCCGGCCCTCTCCCCACAGGGGCGAGGGAGAAAAACTGAGTAAAGTGAGCACTAAAGATCCCCTCTCCCTTCAGGGAGAGGGTTAGGGTGAGGGTAAAAAAGCTACACCCACTCCTTCACAGGCAGGAAATCACTGTACAAGGCGGCCTCAGGGCTGCCTTCTTCCGGCTGGTAGTCATACTCCCAGCGCACCAGCGGCGGCATCGACATTAAAATCGACTCGGTTCGCCCTCCGGTTTGCAGACCAAACAGCGTGCCTCTGTCCCACACCAGGTTAAATTCCACATAGCGACCGCGGCGGTAAAGCTGGAAGTTGCGCTCGCGCTCGCCGAACGGCAGCTGCCTGCGGCGCTCAACAATTGGCAGATAAGCGTCCAGATAGCCCTGGCCTACGGCCTGAATAAAGCGGAAACCGTAATCGAAGTCGGGCTGATTCAAATCATCGAAGAACAGGCCGCCAATGCCGCGCTGCTCGTTACGGTGCTTAATAAAGAAATAGTCGTCGCACCATTTTTTATAGCGAGGGTAAACGCCTTCGCCAAACGGCTGGCACAGGTCGCGAGCGGTGCGGTGCCAGTGAACGGCATCTTCTTCAAACCCATAATACGGGGTTAAGTCGAACCCGCCGCCAAACCACCATACCGGGTCGGCACCGGGTTTTTCCGCGATGAAAAAGCGCACATTCGCGTGACTGGTCGGTACATACGGACTGTTGGGGTGAACCACCAGCGAGACGCCCATGGCCTGAAAACTCCTGCCCGCAAGTTCCGGGCGATGCGCGGTTGCCGAGGCAGGCATGGCGTCGCCGTGGACGTGCGAAAAGTTTACCCCGGCCTGCTCAAACACCGAGCCGCCTCTGAGCACACGGCTACGCCCGCCGCCGCCGCCTTCGCGCTGCCAGTTATCTTCCTGAAAAGCCGTGCCGTCGATGGCGGAAAGCTGCTGGCAGATGGTGTCCTGTAATTTAAGCAGGAACTGTTTTACGGCGTGGATATCGGGCTCAGTCATAAAAATTAACGCTTCTTACCGTGGACTTTGTGGTTATCAAACCAGTTGAAATAGCTCATTACGCCGGAGGCGATAGCGGTGGCAATTTTCTGGCGAAACGCCGTGGTGCCCAGCAGCTTCTCTTCACCTGGATTAGTAATAAAGGAGGTTTCGACCAGCACCGAAGGGATGGACGGCGACTTCAACACCACAAATGCGGCCTGCTCGGTGTTGCGGCTGTGCAGCTTATGCACCGGCTTTATCTGCTTGAGGATATGTGAGCCGAGGGTCAGGCTGTTTTTGATTGTGTCGGTCTGCACCAGGTCGAACAGCACCTGTTGCAGGTAGTGATCTTTATCTTTTACTTTGCTGCCCGCCACGTCATCCGCGGCGTTCTCACGGTCTGAAAGGTATTTTGCCATGGCGCTACTTGCGCCGCGGTTGGAGAGGGCAAACACCGAAGCACCCGCCGCCGTTGGGCTGGTAAAACCGTCCGCGTGAATAGACATAAACAGGTCTGCGCCGTGCTTGTGGGCTATTTCTACGCGGTCATAAAGCGGGATGAATTCGTCGCTGGTGCGGGTCAGCCTTGCGTCGATGCCGTTATTACGCAGAATGCTGCGCACGTTTTTGGCTATCGCCAGCACCACATGCTTCTCTTTCGAACCGTTATGGCCTATGGCCCCGGTATCGATGCCGCCGTGGCCCGGGTCGAGCATCACAATACGGCGAGAGCCGGACTTTTTGGCCGGTTTGCTGTGCGAATTGGTGGTTTTAAGCGTTTTGGCCTCTTCCTTTGCCAGCGCTTTGTTCATACCGGTTAGCGTTAACGCCGCTAAACCCGTGAGCAGGACCTGGCGGCGCGTCGTAAGTTGCGTTAGCGATTTAATTTTGCTCATGCGGATGAATTATTTATCTTATGGAGTCCGGATAGGGAGTTATAACGTATCGGCACCTGGCAAACGACACTCTGAGGTCAGAAATGTTTTTCCATTCATTTCATTTCATGACTGAGTAGGGATTATGCCATTTTTTTCACGCTTTTGCGGCAGTTATTGGCTTAACGGGCGGTTACCGCCATAATCAACCTTTTACGGCTTAAGGTGGCTAAAACCATGGAAATTCGCGTTTTTCGCCAGGAAGATTTCGAAGAGGTCATCACCCTTTGGGAGCGCTGCGACTTACTGCGCCCGTGGAATGACCCGGAAATGGATATTGAACGTAAGCTGCATCACGATGCGGACCTGTTTCTGGTGGCCGAAGTCGGCGGCGAAATTGTCGGCTCGCTAATGGGCGGCTATGACGGCCACCGCGGCTCCGCCTATTACCTGGGCGTGCATCCTGAGTTTCGCGGGCGCGGCATTGCCAACGCGCTGCTGAACCGGCTGGAGAAAAAGCTTATCGCCCGGGGCTGCCCAAAAATCCATATTATGGTGCGCGAAGAGAATGACATGGTTATCGGCCTTTATGAAAAGCTCGATTACGAACATCAGGACACAATTTTGCTCGGCAAGCGGCTGATTGAAGACCAGGAATACTAATTTTCACATGTGTTTATCTTATGTACCCGCCCGCTGATTATGACTCGCAGGGCAACCTGAAGGCACCGCTGCTGTTCTGGGCGGTGTTGTTATTACAGGCCCGCACCTGGGTGCTGCTGGTATTGGCCGGAGCCTCCCGGCAGCAGGGCGATGCGCTGCTGGGGCTGTTTTATCCCGACCGGGATACCTTCTGGCTGGGGCTTATTCCCGGCGTACCGGCCGCTTTCGCATTTCTGTTAAGCGGGCGTCGCCATCTCTGGCCGCGCTTTTGGCGTGCATTTCGCTGGCTGCTGGTGGCGGCACAGGCGGCACTGCTGGTCTGGCAGCTTGCTTTGCTGGCCGGGGGCGAGGAGTTGACCGCTACCACGATTGTACTGCTGGTGGCCGACCTCTTTGCGCTCTGGTGGTTGGTTGTAAACCGCCGCCTGCGGGACTACTTTGCGGTGCAAAGCGAATAACACGGCACTTTTTAGCTTTGTTGCACTCCAAAGGCCGTTACTCTTTTCTGAAAAGGAATCACAAATGAAATCTCTGCGCCTGATGATGTTAGGGCTGCCGCTGGTCTTGAGCGGCTGCTCCACGCTTTCCTCCGTCAACTGGTCTTCGGCGTATCCGTGGAACTGGTTTGGCTCATCCGTTGAGGTAAGCGAGCAGGGCGTGGGCAAGTTGACCTCCGCAACATTAATGGACGAGAAGGCCGTTAGCGAAGGCCTGAACGACAACTATCGCCTGCGCAGCGGAATGAAAACCGAGAACGGCGCAATTGTGCGTTATTTCGAAGCCCTGAAAGATAAAGACGTTAAGTTGGTGATTAACGGCGAAAGCGGCAGCGTGAGCAATATTGTCGTCATGGATGAGGATATTAAAACCGCCGGCGGCGTTAAAATCGGCACTCCGTTTAGCGACCTGTATGACAAGGCCTTTGGCGCCTGTGAAAAAGGCAGCGGCGACGATGCCGACGGCGTGATGTGCAAGGCTCCAGGTAGCCAGCATATTAGCTATCTGTTTAAAGGCGTGTGGCACGGTCCGGAAGGGTTAATGCCGTCCGACGACGCGCTGAAGAAATGGACGCTTAACAAAATTATCTGGCGTCGATAAAATCTGCGCCAGGTTTGCGCCGCCGCAAGTCGGCGTTAATGAATCAGGTTAAAATAGCCCGATAAATGCCACCGGTTGGTGGCATCATTATTTGTCACCTTCGGTGGCATTTTTTTTCAGGAGGATTCATGTCTCGGGTTCAAAGCGGCATTCTGCCGGAACATTGTCGTGCTGCTATTTGGCTGGAAGCTTCATTGCAGGGCGACTTCAGCGCGCTGAGCGCGGGGTGCAAAGCCTTTATTGACGCGCTGAGCACCTTCCAGGAAAAATTCCCGGATGCCATGCTGGGGGCAACTATTGGTTTCGGGCATGACCTGTGGCGTGACCTCAGCAAAGGCGAAGGTGCCGCCGAGCTGAAAAACTTTACCCCGCTGGGTAAAGGTCTCGCACCGGCGACGCAGCACGATGTGATGATCCACATTCTTTCCCTGCGCCACGACGTGAATTTCTCCGTTGCCCAGGCCGCCCTGGCGGCATTCGGCGATACGCTGAAGATTGAAGAAGAGATCCACGGCTTCCGCTGGGTGGAAGAGCGTGATTTGAGCGGCTTTGTTGACGGCACCGAGAACCCTAAGGGCGAAGAAAATCGCCGCCAGGTTGCGGTCATCAACGAAGGCGTTGATGCAGGCGGCAGTTACGTGCTGGTTCAGCGCTGGGAACATAATCTCAAGCAGCTTAACCGCCTGAGCGTGCACGACCAGGAGATGATCTTCGGGCGCACCAAACAGGAAAACGAAGAAATCGACGGAGACGCACGCCCTGCGACTTCTCACCTGAGCCGGGTTGATCTTAAAGAAGACGGCAAAGGGCTGAAGATTGTGCGCCAGAGCCTGCCTTATGGCACAGCCAGTGGCGTTCACGGCCTTTACTTTATCGCCTATTGCGCGCGCCTCCATAACATCGAGCAGCAGCTGCTGAGCATGTTCGGCGACACCGACGGCAAGCGCGACGGCATGCTGCGCTTCACTAAACCGGTCACCGGCGGCTACTATTTTGCCCCGTCACTGGATAAGTTACTGAGCCTGTAATCCCTTCCGGCGTAGCGTTTGCTACGCCACTTTCTTATATCCCTTTCTTATTGAAAATCGCCAAACGGTATATAAAAGCGTTACAGCTTTATCGCTCGTTATAAATACACTGACAGTCGGCTAATTATGACTTTCATGACATCTATAAGGGCGAAACATGGCAATCGGTTCAGTTAAAAAAGTATGGAACGCGCTCGCTGTCTCTTTGCTGCTGGCAGGCACTGCCCACGCAACAGAGCTGCTGAATAGCTCTTATGATGTGTCACGCGAGTTGTTTGCCGCGCTGAATCCACCGTTTGAAAAACAGTGGGCGCAGGAGAATAACGGCGACAAGCTGACGATTAAACAATCTCATGCCGGGTCATCAAAACAGGCGCTGGCTATTCTCCAGGGCTTAAAAGCTGACGTTGTAACTTATAACCAGGTGTCAGATGTGCAGATCCTGCACGATAAAGGCAACCTGATCCCGGCCGACTGGCAGAGCCGTCTCGGGAATAATAGCTCGCCGTTTTATTCCACCATGGCTTTCCTGGTGCGCAAGGGCAACCCGAAAAATATCCACGACTGGAGCGACCTGGTACGCCCGGACGTGAAGTTGATTTTCCCGAATCCAAAAACCTCCGGCAATGCACGTTACACTTATCTGGCAGCCTGGGGCGCGGCGGATAAAGCCGACGGCGGCGATAAAGCTAAAACCGAAAAGTTTATGACGCAGTTCCTGAAAAACGTCGAAGTGTTTGATACCGGCGGCCGCGGCGCAACCACCTCGTTCGTGGAGCGTGGGCTGGGCGACGTGCTTATCTCTTTTGAATCTGAAGTGAACAACATCAGCAATCAGTACGCAAAAGACGGCTACGAGGTTGTGGTGCCTAAGGTGAATATTCTTGCCGAATTCCCGGTCGCCTGGGTGGATAAAAACGTGAAGGCTAACGGCACCGAGAAGGCGGCTAAGGACTATCTTACCTATCTCTACAGCCCTCAGGCTCAGACCATCATTACCGACTACTACTACCGCGTGAATAACCCGCAGGTAATGGATAAGTTGAAGGATAAATTCCCGCAGACCGAGCTGTTCCGCGTTGAAGATGCATTTGGCGGCTGGCCGGAAGTGATGAAAACTCATTTCGCCACCGGCGGGGAGCTGGACAAACTGTTAGCGGCGGGGCGTAGTTGATGTTTGTCAGTCGCTCAAAACGCGTACTGCCGGGGTTTACCCTTAGCCTCGGCACCAGCCTGCTGTTTGTTTGCCTGATCCTGCTGCTGCCCCTGAGCGCGCTGGTGATGCAGCTCGCACAAATGTCTTTGTCTCAGTATTGGGAAGTTATCACCAATCCGCAGGTGGTGGCGGCGTATAAGGTGACGCTGCTTTCCGCCGGGCTGGCTTCCATATTTAACGGCGTGTTCGGCCTGCTGATGGCGTGGATACTTACCCGCTATCAGTTTCCGGGGCGTAGCCTGCTTGACGCGCTGATGGATTTGCCTTTTGCATTGCCGACTGCCGTAGCAGGCTTAACGCTGGCCGGGTTGTTTTCGGTTAACGGCTGGTACGGCGAGTGGCTGGCGCAGTTTGGTATCAAAGTGACCTACACCTGGCTCGGTATAGCGGTGGCGATGGCGTTTACCAGCATTCCTTTCGTGGTGCGTACCGTACAGCCGGTGCTTGAGGAGCTTGGCCCCGAATACGAAGAAGCCGCGGAAACTCTGGGCGCAACGCGCTGGCAGAGCTTCCGCCGCGTGGTGCTGCCGGAGCTTTCCCCGGCGCTGATGGCGGGCGTTGCGCTGTCGTTCACCCGCAGCCTCGGTGAGTTTGGCGCGGTTATCTTCATCGCCGGTAATATCGCGTGGAAAACGGAAGTCACCTCGCTGATGATTTTTGTTCGCCTGCAGGAGTTTGACTACCCGGCGGCAAGCGCTATTGCCTCGGTAATCCTGGCGGCTTCTTTACTGCTGCTGTTCAGCATTAACACGTTGCAGAGCCGCTTTGGTCGGCGCGTGGTGGGCCACTGATGACGGATGTAACCGCTTTGAAAACCTATAATCGCCCCCGCATTAACTGGGGGAAATGGACGCTTATTGCCATCGGCGTGCTGGTCTCTTTTTTGATTCTGGTGGTGCCGGTTGCCTCAATTTTTGTTGAAGCCTTCTCCAAAGGGCTGATGCCTGCCCTGCAAAATATCGCCAACCCGGACATGCTGCATGCCATCTGGCTGACGGTGATGATTGCCCTGATAACCGTGCCGGTTAACCTGGTGTTCGGCACGCTGCTGGCCTGGCTGGTGACGCGCTTTAACTTCCCGGGGCGCCAGCTGCTGCTTACGCTGCTGGATATCCCGTTCGCCGTTTCGCCGGTGGTGGCGGGCCTGGTTTACCTGCTGTTTTACGGCTCCAACGGCCCGCTGGCCGGTTTCCTTGATGCCCATAATCTGCAAATTATGTTTGCCTGGCCGGGCATGGTGCTGGTGACTATCTTTGTGACCTGCCCGTTTGTGGTGCGCGAGCTGGTGCCGGTGATGCTCAGCCAGGGCAGCCAGGAAGACGAGGCCGCTATTTTGCTTGGTGCCTCCGGCTGGCAGATGTTCCGCCGCGTTACCTTGCCGAATATTCGCTGGGCGCTGCTCTATGGCGTGGTGCTGACCAATGCCCGCGCCATCGGCGAATTTGGCGCGGTGTCGGTGGTTTCCGGCTCGATTCGCGGCGAGACGTTCTCGCTGCCGCTACAAATTGAATTGCTGCAACAGGACTACAATACCGTCGGCTCGTTTACCGCTGCGGCACTGTTAACCCTGATGGCGGTTTTAACCTTGTTCTTAAAGAGTGCAGTGCAGTGGCGCCTGAATAATCAGGAAAAACGCCTCAAGCAGGAGGAAAATCATGAGCATTGATATTGCCAATATTAAGAAGTCTTTTGGTCGCACCCAGGTGCTGAACGATATCTCGCTGGATATCCCTTCTGGTCAGATGGTGGCGCTGCTCGGGCCTTCAGGCTCCGGTAAAACCACGCTGCTGCGCATTATCGCCGGGCTGGAACATCAAAACAGCGGGCGCATTAGCTTCAACGGCACCGACGTCAGCCGTATGCACGCCCGTGACCGCAAAGTGGGTTTTGTGTTTCAACACTATGCCCTGTTCCGCCATATGTCGGTGTTCGACAATATCGCCTTCGGCCTGACCGTGCTGCCGCGCCGCGAACGTCCTTCCTCTGCGGAAATTAAGCGCAAGGTGACAAAGCTGCTGGAAATGGTGCAGCTTTCCCATCTGGCGGACCGCTACCCGGCCCAGCTTTCCGGTGGGCAAAAGCAGCGCGTGGCCCTAGCTCGCGCTCTGGCGGTAGAGCCTCAGATTTTGCTGCTGGATGAGCCTTTTGGCGCCCTGGATGCCCAGGTGCGTAAAGAGCTGCGCCGCTGGCTGCGTGAATTGCATGAAGAGCTGAAATTTACCAGCGTCTTTGTGACTCACGACCAGGAGGAAGCGATGGAAGTCGCCGACCGCGTGGTGGTTATGAGCCAGGGGAATATCGAGCAGGTGGACACGCCTGAGTCGGTATGGCGTGAACCGGCAACGCGCTTCGTGCTGGAGTTCCTCGGCGAAGTTAATCGCCTGAAAGGCGTCGTGCGCGGCAGCCAGTTCCACGTCGGTGCGCACCGCTGGCCGCTAGGCTTTACCCCGGCTTATCAGGGGGAAGTCGACTTGTTCCTGCGCCCGTGGGAAGTGGACGTGAGCCGACGCACCAATCTTGACTCGCCGTTGCCGGTGCAGGTGCTGGAAGTCAGTCCGCGCGGCCATTATATGCAGCTGGTTGTGCAGCCGTTAGGTTGGTACGACGAGCCGTTAACCGTGGTGCTGAAAGAGCAGCAAATCCCACAGCGCGGCGAACGCCTGTTTGTTGGGCTGCAAAATGCGCGCCTGTACGACGGCGGCAACCGTATTCAGGGTGTAGACCTGGCGCAATCCGCCTGATAATTTACCCCAACAGGACACGCATAAGCGGCCCCATGTGGCCGCTTTTTTTATTCTATTCCGGGCAGGCAAGTGATCACTTTAGAAAGCACCATCGGCAATACTCCACTGGTTCGGCTGCAGCGCAGCGGGCTTGATAACGGCAGCGAAATTTGGGTCAAGCTGGAAGGCAACAACCCTGCGGGATCGGTTAAAGATCGCGCGGCGCTGTCGATGATTGTTCAGGCGGAAAAACGCGGCGACATTAAACCCGGCGACACGTTAATCGAGGCGACCAGCGGCAACACAGGGATTGCGCTGGCGATGATAGCCGCCCTGAAAGGCTACCGCATGAAGCTGCTGATGCCGGACAACATGAGTATGGAGCGCAAAGCGGCGATGCAGGCCTACGGCGCGGAGCTGATTCTGGTGAGCAAAGCGCAGGGAATGGAAGGCGCACGCGAGCTGGCGCAGCAAATGGCCGATGGCGGCGAGGGCAAAGTTCTCGACCAGTTTAATAACCCGGACAATCCGCTGGCGCACTATACCTCCACCGGGCCGGAGATCTGGCGTCAGACCGAAGGGCGCATCACCCACTTTGTTTCCAGCATGGGCACCACCGGAACCATTACCGGCGTGGGGCGCTTTATGCGTGAGCAAAATAAGCCCGTGAAGATTGTTGGGCTACAGCCGGAAGAGGGGAGCAGCATTCCGGGGATCCGCCGCTGGCCGCAAGAGTGGTTGCCGAAGATTTATACCCCGTCGCTGGTGGATGAAGTGATTGATATGTCGCAGGTAGAAGCCGAGCAAACCATGCGCCGTATGGCGATGGAAGAAGGGATCTTCTGCGGTGTAAGTTCCGGTGGCGCGGTGGCCGGAGCGTTGCGGGTGGCGAAGGCAAATCCGGGAGCGGTTGTGGTGGCAATTATTTGCGACAGGGGCGACCGTTACCTTTCAACAGGCGTATTTGGCGAAGAGAGCTACGTTCAGGGCGCGGGTATCTAACCCGTAAAGGAGAGGGAAGATGGCTCAGGATAACGATATACAGTCGGTACTGTTTCATAACGCGGGCAGGTCGCTGCAGGCGGATATTGTCGCGGTGCAGTCTCAGGTGGTGTATGGCAGCGTGGGCAACAGCATAGCAATACCGGCAATCGCGCAGCACGGCTGGCGAGCAATGGCGGTGCCGACGGTGCTGTTTAGCAACACGCCGCATTACGACACCTTCTACGGCGGCGTTATCCCGGCTGAATGGTTTAGCGGCTACCTGCGGGCGCTTGAAGAGCGGGATTCCCTGCGTAATCTTAAGGCGGTTACGACCGGTTATATGGGCAGTGCGGAGCAAATCCATCTGCTTGCCGGATGGCTGCGTGAACGACGTATGAGCCACCCTGAGCTGCTTATTCTTGTCGATCCGGTGATGGGTGATACCGACAGCGGCATCTACGTGAAGGCGGGGATCCCCGAGGCTTACCGCAGCGAGCTTTTGCCGCTGGCTCAGGGCTTAACGCCGAATCTGTTTGAGCTGCAAATACTGACCGGTATGCCCTGCGGCACGCTTGAGCAGGCGGTGGAGGCGGCAAAAAGTCTGCTTTCAGAAACGCTTCGTTGGGTGGTGATTACCAGCGCTCCGGCGAAAGATCCGCGGGCCATTTCCGTGGTAACCGTAACGGCTGACGCGGTAGAGGTTATGAGCCACGAGCGCGTGGTGACTGACCTTAAAGGCACTGGCGACCTGTTCTGCGCCGAGCTGGTGAGCCGGCTGCTTGAAGGGAAAAAGGTTGCAGAGGCGGCAGGAGAGGCGGCGCATCGGGTGTTTGAGGTTATGGCCTGGACTGAGCAAAATCAGCTTGATGAGTTGCTGCTACCGCGCTAAACGCAGCCCAATAAAAAAGGCACCCTGAAGGTGCCTTTTTCGATGCAATCAAATTTACTTCTTGATGCGGATAACCGGCGTTTCGCCTACGGTCACGCTACCAGTCAGTTTGATCAGCTCTTTGATTTCGTCCATGTTGGAGATAACAACCGGAGTCAGGGTAGACTTGGCTTTCTCTTCCAGCAGTGGCAGATCGAACTCAATGACCACGTCGCCTTTCTTGACGCGCTGGCCTTCTTCGGCGATGCGTTTGAAACCTTCACCTTTCAGTTCAACGGTGTCGATACCGAAGTGAACGAACAGCTCGATCCCGCTATCGGACTCGATAGAGAAAGCGTGGTTAGTTTCGAAGATTTTACCGATAGTACCGTCAACCGGAGCAACCATTTTGTTGCCGGTTGGTTTGATAGCAATACCGTCACCAACGATTTTTTCAGCAAACACTACATCCGGCACATCTTCAATATTAACAATTTCGCCAGACAGTGGAGCAACGATCTCAATGGTTCCGGTGTCGCTATTGCTTTTGTCACCGAACAGTTTACTAAATAACCCCATTAGCCTTCTCTCCTAAGCAGTAATTTGGGCCGCATCTCGTGAATTAGCAGATTGTTTTTTCTTCAATGAACTTGTTAACCAGCGTCATTAACTCGTCCGTTGTCGGTTGAGCAAGAGCCTGCTCTGCTAACACTTTCGCATCTTCGAAGTTCGTGTTACGGATGATCTTCTTGATACGAGGGATAGAAATGGCGCTCATACTGAATTCGTCCAGGCCCATCCCAAGCAACAGAAGTGTAGCACGTTCGTCGCCCGCAAGCTCACCACACATACCGGTCCATTTACCTTCTGCATGAGAAGCATCAATAACTTGCTTAATCAGAGTCAGTACGGACGGTGACATTGGCTGGTAAAGATGTGAAATCATATCATTACCGCGGTCAACTGCCAGGGTGTACTGAGTTAAATCGTTGGTGCCGATGCTGAAGAAGTCAACTTCTTTGGCCAGATGACGAGCAATCGTCGCTGCCGCAGGGGTTTCAACCATTACGCCGATTTCGATGGTTTCATCGAACGCTTTCCCTTCTTCGCGCAGCTGCGCTTTCAGAAGCTCAATCTCTGCTTTAAGCGCACGCACTTCTTCAACGGAGATGATCATCGGGAACATAATGCGCAGCTTGCCGAAGGCGGAAGCACGCAGAATGGCGCGAACCTGAGCGTGAAGGATCTCTTTGCGATCCATGGCGATACGAATTGCACGCCAGCCGAGGAACGGGTTCTCTTCTTTCGGGAAGTTCATGTACGGCAGCTCTTTGTCGCCGCCGATGTCCATGGTACGAACGATGACCGCCTGAGAGCCGCAGGCTTCAGCAACGGCTTTATACGCGGCAAACTGCTCTTCTTCAGTTGGCAGCGAGTCGCGATCCATGAACAGGAATTCGGTACGATACAGACCCACACCTTCCGCACCGTTGCGCTCTGCACCGTCGATATCACGAACGGTACCGATGTTGGCGCAAACTTCGACCTGATGGCCGTCGAGGGTGATAGCAGGCAGGTCTTTCAGCTTAGCCAGTTCGGCTTTCTCAGAAGCAACCTGTTGCTGAACCGCACGCAGCTCTTCGATCTGCTCGTTGGTCGGGTTAACGTAAACTTTGTTGTTAACCGCATCGAGGATCAGATAGTCGTCGTTTTTCACATCAGAGGTGACGCTACCGGTGCCCACAATCGCAGGCAGTTCCAGAGAACGCGCCATGATGGAGGTATGGGAGGTACGGCCGCCGATATCGGTGATGAAACCCAGCACCTTTTTCAGGTTCAGCTGTGCGGTTTCTGACGGGGTCAGATCTTTAGCAACCAGGATAACTTCATCCTTGATTGCGCTTAAATCGATAATGTTCAGGCCGAGAATGTTCTGCAGCAGGCGCTTACCGATGTCGCGCACGTCAGCAGCACGCTCTTTCAGGTATTCGTCGTCCAGCTCTTCAAGAGCCGTCGCCTGGCCTTCAATCACTTCGTACGCCGCAGCGTCCGCGGTGACCAGCTTATCTTTGATGAGGGCTATGATTTCCTGCTCGAGCTCTTCGTCTTCCAGCAACATAATGTGGCCTTCGAAGATAGCTTCCTTTTCTTCACCGAAGGTCTCGCCAGCTTTAATTTTGATCGCTTCTAACTGCTCGGATGCTTTGGCGCGCCCGCTGAGAAAACGTTCAACTTCCTGCTCAACTTTGTCGGCAGAAATTTTCTTCCGGTCGATGACAATTTCATCTTCCTTCAGCAAAAGTGCTTTGCCGAAAGCGATACCCGGGGATGCTAAAATGCCTGAAATCATAACCCTACCTTACTTGTGACTGATATTTACGAAGAACCCAGAACTTACTCGAGTTCAGCCATCAGTTTTACTAAATGCTCAACGGCTTTCTGCTCATCTTCGCCTTCAGCGGAGAGAGTCACTACGGTACCCTGAGTCAGGCCCAGAGTTTGTAGTTTGAACAGGCTCTTAGCGCTGGCGCTTTTGCCGTTAGACGTCACGGTGATTTCTGAAGTGAAGCCTTTCGCTTCTTTAACAAACTGAGCAGCAGGGCGGGTATGCAGACCGTTCGGAGCGGTAATAGTTACTTCTTGCTGGAACATTGTATTTCCCCAACTTATAGGTTTAGTGTTGTGGAACTAAAGTCTAGCCTGGCGGCCAAACTTTAGCCTGTATCGTTAGCGCCAACGTTGATGGAACGAGGCACCGGATGCCTGGGAACCGCGAAAAAGACGCCAGAAGCGTTTCGCCGATCCGTATCCATTATGCCGTGAAAAGCGAATATCCACCAAATCGTTAAATCGATTCAGCAGGCCCATCTCACAGCTTGATTAATTTCGCGCATCAAAATAATTGCTGGTTAAATACCAGACCTGCGGGGGTGAAAGCAATGCCGATGAGGGTGAAACTTTGATGTGCGCCACAAAAAAGCACCCTCTCGGGTGCTTTTTTAAGCATATATCAAATACTGGCATTACTGTTGCAGTTCTTTCTCAGTGAACAGATCGGCAAACAGTGCAGTACTCAAATAGCGCTCCCCGGAGGACGGAAGGATAACCACAATGTTCTTGTTGGTAAAGGCTTCGTCTTCCTGAAGCTTCAACGCAGCCGCAACGGCCGCGCCAGAGGAGATCCCGGCCAGAATACCTTCTTCGTCCATCAGGCGACGGGCGGTAGAAATCGCTTCTTCGTTGGAGATAGTCACCACTTTATCGATAAGCTTAAGATCCAGGTTGCCCGGAATAAAACCGGCACCGATGCCCTGAATTTTGTGCGGACCAGGCTTGAGCTCTTCGCCTGCCAGCGCCTGCTGAATAACCGGAGAGTCGGTTGGCTCAACCGCCACGCTAATCAGCGAGGTTTTACCTTTGGTGTTCTTGATATAGCGGCTGACGCCGGTCAGCGTGCCGCCGGTACCCACGCCCGCAATAAAGACGTCTACTTCACCGTCGGTATCTTCCCAGATTTCCGGGCCGGTGGTTTTTTCGTGGATTTCCGGGTTAGCCGGGTTGCTGAACTGCTGCAACAGCAGGTATTTAGCCGGGTCGCTGGCAACAATTTCTTCTGCCTTCTGAATCGCGCCCTTCATGCCTTTAGCGCCTTCGGTCAGCACCAGGTTCGCGCCCAGCGCTTTCAGCAGCTTGCGGCGCTCGATGCTCATGGTTTCCGGCATGGTCAGCGTCAGCTTGTAGCCGCGAGCCGCCGCCACGTAAGCCAGAGCAATCCCCGTATTACCGCTGGTCGGTTCAACCAGCTCAACGCCAGGCTTGAGCACGCCGCGTTTTTCGGCATCCCAAATCATGTTGGCACCAATACGGCATTTGACGCTAAAGCTTGGGTTGCGGGACTCCACCTTCGCCAGAATGCGTCCATTACCGATACGGTTCAGGCGAACCAGCGGCGTATGGCCGATTGTCAGGGAGTTGTCTTCATAAATTTTACTCATGGCTCGTCCTTAACTGTCTGAATTTTGGGATACCGGTTCAGCATACCCGCTCAGGAAATATGCGGAAGTAAGGAAATAGCATATCTATATGTGGAAGGGAAATAAGCCAATGCAACCTGGAATAAGCAATGGCATAAGCTTTCTCCCTTCCGGGGCGTTACTTCCACAGAGCATGTTTGCCGCGGTAACAGTCCACCCACATCGCGGTTGCGCCGCAAACGGCGACCGGCAGGATGAAAAGATTGAGCACGGGGATCAGAGTAAACAGGCTCACCAGCGCGCCAAACTGCATGTTGACGACTTTTTTCTCGCGAAGCGCCACGCGCATTTGCTTAAACGGCACTTTGTGGTTATCGAACGGGTAGTCGCAATACTGGATGGCCAGCATCCACGCGCTGAACAGGAACCACAGCACCGGCGCGACCGTCTGGCCGATACCGGGGATAAAGTACAGCAGCAGCAGAACCACGGCGCGCGGCAGATACCAGGCGAGTTTCTGCCATTCACGTTTCATAATGCGCGGCAGGTCTTTCATGATACCGACAACGCCGGTATCCGGCGGGGTAGCGCCGGTTAACCTCGCTTCCAGCTGCTCGGCCAGCAGCCCGCTAAACGGGGCGGCGATCAGGTTGGCTATGGTCGAGAAGAAATAGCCGAACACCAGCAGCACGGAAACGGTCACCAGCGGCCAGAGGAGATAGTTAAGCCACTGTAGCCAGTCCGGAACGTGGCTCATCATCGCCGGTATCCAGATATCAAGGCGGGTAAACAGCCACCAGAAGGCTCCACCAAGCAATAAAATATTCACCAGCAGCGGCAGCACGACAAAGCGCTTAATGCCCGGCTCGCGTACCAGTTTCCAGCCCTGAGAAAAATAGTAAACGCCACTACGAGGCGCGGCTCCGGAAGATGAAACCATATCTGAACAGACTCCTTTTAGGTCAATGCTGTAAGCTGCGGGGCTATCATAACCGACTGTATTGAGAAAAACCCGCCAGGATTTGGTCGAAAAAACAGCGAAAAGGTGCCCTTAAGCTATCTTTATGATGAGAAAACCGTGCTCGCACTTGCACTTGAGCAGATGGGCAAATACTCTTAGTGAGTAAATGTTTGCCTCGGTGGCAAGGTGTTAGAACAACAGAGAATATAATGATGCAGGATTTGCGTCTGATATTAATCATTGTTGGCGCGATCGCCATAATAGCCTTACTGGTACACGGCCTGTGGACCAGCCGTAAGGAACGTTCTTCCGTGTTCCGCGATCGCCCGCTGAAACGTATGAAGTCGAAACGTGACGAATACGAAGAAGAGGACGAGGAAGAAGAGGAAGGTGTCGGTGAAGTGCGCGTCCGTCGGGCGACTCCTGCGCAGGAGCCAGCCTCCCGCGATACAGGTGCGCCGCGTCAGCCGCAGGCACCTCAGCACAACTACGAGCCGCCGTATGCGTCCGCAGAGCCTCGCCCTGCCGCGCAGCCTCGTCAGCCGGAACCTGTTGCTCAGCCTCCTCGCCACGCCGAGCCTGTTCAGCAGCACGCTGAACCCGTGCACCCTGCTGCACCTCAGCCTCCGGTACATGCCGCTCCGGCTCAGCCAGCCGCGCCGGTACAGCCAGTGTCTCAGCCCTTCAGCGCAGAGCCTGCTCCGCAGCCTGAACCAGAACCTGTTGCCGCAGAGCCTGCACCGCAGCCTGTTGCGCAGAGAAAAGAGACGGTTATCGTGATGAACGTGGCCGCCCACGCGGGCAGCATGCTGAACGGCGAATTGCTGTTAAGCAGCATCGAGCAGGCCGGTTTCAAATTCGGTGAAATGAATATTTTCCATCGCCATCTTAGCCCGGACGGCAGCGGCCCTGTGCTGTTCAGCCTCGCTAATATGGTGAAGCCAGGCTCCTTTGACCCGGAAAGCATGGATGATTTTGCTACCCCTGGCATTACCATCTTTATGCAGGTGCCGTCCTACGGCGATCCGGCACAAAACTTTAAGCTGATGTTGCAGTCTGCCCAGCACATTGCCGACGAAGTTGGCGGCGTGGTGCTCGACGATCAGCGTCGCATGATGACTCCGCAGAAGCTGCGCGAGTACCAGGACAGAATTCGCGAGGTTGTTGAAGCTAACGCCTGAATCCTGGCCTGAACGTTTCCCCTGAACCCCCGCCTGTCGGGGGTTTTTTATCATTGATGGTGCGATATGGACTCAATCGAACAACAACTCACTCAGCTGCGAACCACGCTTCGCCATCATGAACACCTTTATCACGTGCTCGACAACCCGGAAATTCCCGACGCGGAATACGACCGCCTGATGCGTGAGCTGCGGGGGCTGGAAGAGGCTCACCCGGAGCTGATTACTCAGGATTCGCCGACCCAGCGCGTTGGCGCTGCACCGCTTAGCGAATTCACCCAGGTGCGCCATGAAGTGCCGATGCTGTCGCTCGACAACGTCTTCGATGAGGCGAGCTACCTGGCTTTTAATAAGCGCGTGCAGGACAGGCTAAAAAGTACCGATGCGCTGACTTTCTGCTGTGAACTGAAACTGGATGGCCTGGCCGTAAGCCTGCTCTATGAAGACGGCGTTCTGGTTCGGGCGGCAACACGCGGCGACGGGACAACCGGCGAAAACATTACCGCTAACGTGCGTACGATCCGTGCGATCCCTCTGAAATTGACCGGCGAAAATATACCGCGCCGCGTTGAGGTTCGCGGGGAAGTCTTCCTCCCGCAGGCTGGCTTCGAGAAGATCAACGAAGACGCCCGGCGCACCGGTGGGAAAGTCTTTGCTAACCCGCGTAATGCGGCGGCAGGTTCGCTTCGCCAGCTCGATCCTCGCGTTACCGCTAAGCGCCCGCTGACCTTCTTCTGTTACGGCGTTGGCCTGCTGGAAGGCGGTGAATTGCCGGCCAGCCATATGGAACGCCTCCAGCAGTTCAAGGCCTGGGGACTGCCGGTCAGCGACCGCATCCGCCTGTGTAATACGCCTGAGGAAGTGCTGGCATTTTATCATCAGGTTGAGGCCGACCGCCCGACGCTGGGCTTCGACATAGACGGCGTGGTTATCAAGGTAGACTCTCTCGCGCTCCAGGAAACGCTGGGCTTTGTAGCCCGTGCGCCGCGCTGGGCCGTGGCTTTTAAATTCCCGGCGCAGGAGCAGATGACCACCGTTCGCGACGTGGAATTCCAGGTCGGGCGCACCGGCGCTATCACTCCTGTTGCTC
Organism: Cedecea davisae DSM 4568; assembly: GCF_000412335.2. Lineage (GTDB taxonomy): Bacteria > Pseudomonadota > Gammaproteobacteria > Enterobacterales > Enterobacteriaceae > Cedecea > Cedecea davisae. The sequence goes on along the minus strand of NZ_KE161030.1, from coordinate 3,279,648 downwards.
GTCTGGAGCCTGTTCAGGTCGCCGGAGTGCTGGTGAGCAACGCTACGCTGCACAATGCCGATGAAATTGAACGTCTTGGCCTGCGCATCGGCGACCGGGTCGTGATCCGTCGTGCAGGGGACGTTATTCCTCAGGTTGTCGGCGTAGTTGAATCTGAACGCCCGGAAGTGACTCAGGAAATTGTCTTCCCGAGCCATTGCCCGGTGTGCGGTTCGGACGTTGAGCGAGTAGAAGGCGAGGCGGTTGCCCGCTGTACAGGCGGTCTTATCTGCGGCGCGCAGCGCAAAGAGGCGCTGAAGCACTTTGTTTCCCGCCGCGCGCTGGATGTAGACGGCATGGGCGACAAGATAATCGATCAACTGGTAGAAAAAGAGTACGTCCACACCCCGGCAGATTTGTTTAAGCTGACCGCGGGTAAGCTCACCGGGCTGGATCGCATGGGGCCTAAGTCGGCGCAGAACGTTGTCGATGCTCTGGAAAAAGCGAAAGAAACTACCTTTGCACGCTTCCTGTACGCGCTGGGTATTCGTGAAGTAGGCGAAGCGACGGCGGCGGGCCTGGCGGCTCACTTTGGCTCGCTGGAGGCGCTGATTGCGGCCAGTATAGAAGATCTGCAAAAAGTGCCGGACGTTGGCATCGTCGTGGCGACGCATACCTTCAACTTCTTTGCCGAAGAGAGCAACCGGGAAGTGATTCGCCAGCTAACGGAAGAGGCGGGCGTTAACTGGCCGGCTCCGGTGGTTATCAAGGCTGAAGAAATCGACAGCCCGTTTGCCGGGAAAACCGTGGTGCTCACCGGCTCACTCAGCATTATGTCCCGGGACGATGCTAAGGCTCGCCTGGTGGAGCTGGGGGCAAAAGTGGCCGGAAGCGTGTCGAAGAAAACTGACCTGGTGATTGCCGGTGAGGCCGCCGGTTCCAAGCTTGCTAAAGCGCAGGAGCTGGGCATCGAGGTTATCGACGAGGCGGAAATGATCCGCTTGCTGGGTAACTAAATGGACAAAGAGCAGCTTATCGAGATAGCCAATACGGCGATGCCGTTTGGTAAATACAAAGGCCGGATGCTGATTGATTTACCGGAAGAGTATTTGCTGTGGTTCTCCAGAAAGGGAGAGTTTCCGCAGGGCCATCTCGGCGAGCTGATGGCCCTGACGCTGCTGATTAAGGTTGAGGGGCTGGATAACCTGGTTCGCCCCTTAAAACGCCACTAAGCCTTGGCCGCTGCGGCTGGTTTTTCACCGGCCTCTGCGGCTTTTCTCTGGTAGCGCCGGGCCATTCCTGCACACACCATTAGCTGGATCTGGTGGAAAATCATCAGCGGCAGCACCATCATACCTACAGCCGCCACCGGGAACAGAATATTCGCCATCGGAATGCCGTTGGCTAGACTCTTTTTCGACCCGCAGAAAACAATCGTGATTTCGTCGGCTTTGCTGAAGCCAAAGCGCCGGGCGACCACGATATTTACCGTTATCACAATCGCCAGCAGTATGATGCTTGAGACGACAATAAACAGCAGCGAACCCGCGCCAACTTTGTGCCAGATGCCGTGCGTGACCGCCTCGCTAAAGGCCGAGTAAACCACCAGCAAAATTGAGGTCTGGTCGGTTTTTCCTATCCACTTTTTATTCCTTGCTACCCAGGCGCCAATCCACGGCCGCATTAAATGCCCGGCCACAAACGGTACCAGCAGCTGCAACATGATGCTGCCGACCTGATGCAGGCTGCCGCTTGCGCCCTGGACGTGCATCACCAGGCCAACCAACAGAGGCGAGAGGAAAATCCCCAGCAGGCTGGAAGCAGAGGCCGAGCAAATAGCCGCTGCCACATTGCCTCCGGCGATAGACGTGAAAGCGATGGCGGACTGCACGGTAGCCGGAAGAATGCAGAGGTAAAGAAAGCCGCTGTATAACTCGGGGCTGACGTCAACCGGCTTCCACCAGCTAAACAGCACCCCGAGCACCGGGAATAACACGAAAGTGCTGCACATCACCCACAAATGCAGCCGCCAGTGGCTGCTGCCGGAAATGACCGCCTCACGCGAAAGTTTTGCCCCGTGCATAAAAAACAGCAGCGCGATGGCGGCGGTCGTCAGCCCTTCAAAGAAGCCGACAAAGCTGCCCTCGGCCGGGAAAAAGGAGGCCAGCAGCACGGTGCAAACCAGCGTCAGGGTGAAAGGGTCGAGAATTCGTAGCAATTTCATAGCCATTCCTTAAAGGTGAATAGCGCTATTGTGTTTGTGCTGATTTCAGAAATAAAATTGATTTATTACATGCATTGATGAAGAAAATAGATGAATTACTCGCTGCGCCAGCTTCGCGTTTTTGTCGCCGTCGCCCATGCCGGGAGCTTCAGTCGGGCAGGGGAGAGCATTGGCCTGAGCCAGTCGGCCGTCAGCCATAGTCTGAAGGAGCTTGAGGTTGAGCTGGGGGTGAAATTACTCGATCGCACCACTCGCGAAGTTGTGTTAACTCCGGCAGGAGAGCAGCTGGCTCCGCGCCTGGAACGCCTGCTGGAGGAGCTAACCACTACGCTGCTGGATGCGCGCGTTGTCGGCGACCGGCTTAGTGGCACGGTGCGCGTCGCCGCCAGCCAGACCCTTTCCGCACACTTAATGCCACAGTCGATTGCCGCCGCTACGCAAGCTTATCCGAACATTCGTTTTGTGCTGCATGACGCCTCGCAGCAGTGGGTTTTACAAAGCATTCGCCAGGGTGAAGTGGATTTCGGCGTAGTTATCGATCCGGTTCAGGCTGGTGACCTGGAGTGCGAAACGGTGCTGGCGGAACCTTTTCTGCTGTTGTGCCGCAGCGACCATTTTTTTGCAGGGCAGGAACAGGTTGCCTGGCAGTCCTTGCAGGGGCAGAAGCTGGTTTTACAGGACTACGCTTCCGGCAGCCGCCCGCTGATTGATGAAGCGTTTCATAGGCAGGGAATTGAGGTTGAGGTCGCGCAGCAAATTGGCCACCCGACAACGCTCTACCCGATGGTTGAAGCGGGAATTGGTTTGAGCGTTATTCCGGCGCTGGCTTTACCGCTGCCGCAGGGCAGGCCGCTGGTGGTGAAGCGCTTAACGCCGGTGGTAAACCGACAGCTGATGCTGGTGAGGCGAAAGAATCGTTCGCTTTCCAGGGCGGCAGAGGCAATCTGGCAGGTAGTACGCGAGCAGGCCAGGCTGTTAACCCTGGCCCGTAAAGGCGATCCTCTATTTATTGACGACTAGATATAAATATCAATCTGGTGGTCGTCGGAAGGTTTATTCACTCCGGTCGCTTTTATTTGCTGCTGTTCTTGTTTCTGCTGGGCTTCTTCAGCCTGTTTGCGCTGGAGCTGGGCCAGCTGGGCCTGCAGCATTTTGATCTCGGCCTGAAGGATCTCGACTTGTTTTTTCTTCTCTGCGGCAGGGCGGTCTGGCGTGCTCGAAACTTCTTTTAGCTTCTGGGTTACCTCACTAATTTTTTTAGTGATCTGGGCAATCTGCGCTGCTGTACTGTTATCCGAACCGCCGGATGCTGAGGAAGATCCGGTTGCGGTGCTGGTCGTCAATTGACCGCCCTGCAAAGCACTGCTGGATATTGTAGTCATCATAACTCCTTTGATGGAATGGTAAGAGAGTTATCGGCCGGGCGGTGGGGAAGTTGATGCTTTTTTGTTGGGGGGAAGGTTGGCGAATCTCAGATAGCAAAAAGGCGCCTTTAGGGCGCCTTTCTACATTGGTGGGAGGATTGTGCAGGATGCACTCGTCTCATCCTGAGACTCGCCCTTCGGGTCACCGCAAGCGGTGATGCAAAATTGTTCCCGACAATTTTGTCGAACCTGCGGCAGGTTCGAACCCAACACGAATTGCAAATAGCAAAAAGGCGCCTTTAGGGCGCCTTTCTACATTGGTGGGTCGTGCAGGATTCGAACCTGCGACCAATTGATTAAAAGTCAACTGCTCTACCAACTGAGCTAACGACCCGAATGGTGGGTGATGACGGGCTCTAACCGCCGACCCCCTCCGTGTAAAGGAGGTGCTCTACCAACTGAGCTAATCACCCAAACTTCGGTACTGCTAATTCTTGTAAGAGGAGATGGTGGGTGATGACGGGCTCGAACCGCCGACCCCCTCCGTGTAAAGGAGATGCTCTACCAACTGAGCTAATCACCCATCTCTAAATCTCTTACTACATTCCGGGTCATCCTGAAGGATGGTGGGTGATGACGGGCTCGAACCGCCGACCCCCTCCGTGTAAAGGAGATGCTCTACCAACTGAGCTAATCACCCCCGGTTTGTGGAGTCGCATTATAGGGACAGTTGAAAATGAGTCAACGCCTTTTCTAAAGTTTTTATTCGTTCGTCTTAAAATTAAACGATGCGATCAAGAAACGTGCATTGGCGTTTGATTTATCATCAGATTATCAGCTTTCCTGCTATCTACAGGCATCATCATTGAGGAATTAGCGCACAGTGATAGAATGACGCCTGTTAATTTTTCCCTGGCAATTGCCGCAATGTCGGCATTTCTGCGTAATTAAGGCCGTTTAATGAAAATCAAAACTCGCTTTGCGCCAAGCCCAACAGGCTATCTGCACGTTGGCGGTGCTCGTACTGCTCTCTATTCCTGGCTTTTCGCTCACCATAACAAGGGCGAGTTCGTGCTGCGTATAGAAGACACCGACCTCGAACGTTCAACCCCGGAAGCTATCGAAGCGATTATGGACGGGATGAACTGGCTGAGCCTGCAGTGGGATGAGGGCCCGTACTATCAGACTAAGCGTTTTGATCGTTACAACCAGGCTATCGACGAGATGCTGGCTGCGGGTACGGCCTATAAGTGCTACTGCTCTAAAGAGCGCCTTGAAGCACTGCGCGAACAGCAGATGGCGAATAATGAGAAACCTCGTTATGACGGCCGCTGCCGCCATGGGCATGAACATCACGCGGATGACGAACCTTGCGTAGTTCGCTTTGCTAACCCGCAGGAAGGTTCTGTTATCTTTGACGACCAGATCCGTGGCCCGATCGAGTTCAGCAACCAGGAACTGGATGACTTGATTATCCGTCGTACCGACGGTTCACCGACCTACAACTTCTGCGTAGTGGTAGATGACTGGGATATGGAAATCACGCACGTTATCCGCGGTGAAGACCATATCAACAACACTCCGCGCCAGATTAACATTCTGAAAGCGCTGAATGCTCCGGTTCCGCTGTATGCTCACGTTTCTATGATCAACGGTGACGACGGTAAAAAACTGTCCAAACGCCACGGTGCGGTAAGCGTGATGCAGTACCGCGACGACGGCTACCTGCCGGAAGCGCTGCTGAACTATCTGGTGCGTCTGGGCTGGTCCCACGGCGATCAGGAGATCTTTACTCGTGACGAAATGATCGAAATGTTCACCCTTAACGCGGTGAGCAAATCGGCCAGCGCCTTCAACACCGAGAAATTGCAGTGGCTGAACCATCACTACATCAATACCCTGGAGCCGGAGTACGTTGCGACCCACCTGCAATGGCACATCGAGCAGGAAAATATTGATACCCGCAACGGCCCGCAGCTCTCCGAGCTGGTGAAACTGCTGGGCGAGCGCTGCAAAACCCTGAAAGAGATGGCGCAAACCTGCCGCTACTTCTATGAAGACTTCAGCGAGTTTGACGCCGACGCGGCTAAAAAACACCTGCGCCCGGTTGCCCGCCAGCCGCTGGAAGTGGTTCGCGACAAGCTGGCCGCCCTGAGCGACTGGACGGCTGAAAACGTACATCATGCGATTCAGGCAACCGCCGATGAGCTGGAAGTGGGCATGGGTAAAGTCGGGATGCCGCTGCGCGTTGCGGTAACCGGTGCAGGCCAGTCCCCTGGCCTGGATGTGACCGTACACGCTATCGGCAAGCAGCGTTCCGTTGCGCGCATCAATAAAGCGCTGGACTTCATCAGCGAGCGCGAAGCGCAGCAATAAGCTTCGTAGAATATAAAAAGCCGGTGCTGAGTCACCGGCTTTTTTTATGCTTAATTTCGGATACCGAGGCGTCTTAGTATGCCGTCGAGGCCTTCGCGCTCCAGCAAGGAGGACATTTGTCGCTGTTCTGTTTCTGACAAATCGCGCAGGGCATTTAGCATAAGCTGTTCCAGCGGAGACTGGTTGGCTTTATAGAGAGCCACTTTGTCGTTCATGCGGCGGGTGTTGTAGATAAACGTGAGTATCGGTTCGGACATATAAATAAATCGTGCCCTGCCGCCCTGGACGCCCTCTTTTTTGCAGGTTTCCCAGTTTTTTTCCCTGACCCATTTGTTGACGGTCTGACGGCTGTAGCCCGTCATCTCCGCCAGCTCATTGGGGGTCATTTTATCCTTAAACATGTGCAATCCTTTATTTTCCCTGACTCCAGCGGGAAACGGTTGGGAGATTACTCGTTATCCCGGATACCAAGACGCTTAAGCAGGCCAGCAATCCCGTCGCGCAGCAGCATGGCGGACATTTTGTGCTGCTCGCTTTCCGACATTTGCTGCACCGAGTTAAGCAGCAGATTTTCCAGAGAGGCATCGTTCACGCTGTAGCGAACATTGGTGTCCGTGACCCGGCGTGCGCTGTTGATAAACTCCCGAACCTGCTCGTTGATGTGGATAAGCCGGGCTTTACCGCCCTGAACGCCAGGTTTTGGCGAGGTGGTCCACTTTTCTTTGCGAACCCATTTATTGATGGTCTGGCGGCTGTAGCCGGTCATATCGGCTAATTCTTCGGGTGTCATTCTTTCCTTGAGCACAGTGATTCCTTTTCATTGTGGCCGTGCGGGTAGCAAGTCATTCGAGGTTCATTTTATTGAACTGACTTACCGGAAACTGTGACAGAATTAACTACAACGGGATGATATGCAACCGGGATTTGCCTGAGGCGCTGGCTTTTTAGGCGATTGATCGCAGAAGAACAATTTGGCGTTGACACCTTATGTTGGGTTTCATATTATGCCGCCCGTCAACACGACAAGGTCTTTACGGTTCGGGGCTATAGCTCAGCTGGGAGAGCGCTTGCATGGCATGCAAGAGGTCAGCGGTTCGATCCCGCTTAGCTCCACCAAATCTTCCTCCAGCAAGATTTGTACCGTAAAAACAAAGCCTGTCCGTGGGGCTATAGCTCAGCTGGGAGAGCGCTTGCATGGCATGCAAGAGGTCAGCGGTTCGATCCCGCTTAGCTCCACCAAAATTTAAAACCCTCGCTTCGGCGGGGGTTTTTGCATTTAAGCTTCGGCTCAATCTGTTTTTCGCCCCGCCAGACGCGCTCCGGGTAAAAACTCCTCCCTTTACACCCGATTGTTCTATTATTTATGCGGGACTATTAGATTTCGCTTATGGCATTTTGTGAACTTGATTCGCTTAATAAATAAACGTATTCTTTCCGCCCAAAATCAATAATTCAGCGATTACATAAACTTAACACTGCGGCCTATGGTTATTCACAAGATGATAAGAAAAATAGCGATTGCTCTGGCTCTGTGTTTCCTGTTTATTCCTTTCTCGCGCTATATTTCTCCCACTACCCTGGTGGACGGACATAAAACCTATCTGGCCTATCTCCCGTTAAGTTTCATCACCGCAATGATTATTATTTATGGCCGGGCGGTGATTTTCCCTTTAGCCGTCGGAACGTTGATAATTTATTCATTGCTGCTTGATTTACCCTTTGTCCCGCTGGCCGCCTTTGTTTTTTGTCTGTTATTCCCGCTGTTGTTAACCAGCCTGATTAGCTGGCGTTATATCGGCTCGCGCTGGCGCTTTGGTTTGCCCAATAAGAACACCGGTGCGCGCTTTTTTTGGCTGGGGTTTATCGCACCTTTTACCATTAAACTGCTGATGTACATGATGGGGAGGGTGATAGCGTACCCGCCTGAACTTGCGCCTTTCTTCGGTAGTGGTTCGGCAATCTATATGATTGTCGACGTGCTCAACCTGGTGGTGGCGTCGCTTATCTTCACTCCGCTGTTCTATTTCCCGCTGCGCATGCTGCTTAACCCGCGTTTTGCGGTGGGGTTCTGGCGGCGCTGCGTCCGGCACTATCGGCAGGATAAGCACCGCCTCTTTACGCCATGCTGGCTGGCGGCATGGGTGATTTACCTGCTGATGATGTGTTCTCCGTGGCACAGCGAACTGATTTCCGGTTACCTGGTGCCGCTGGTCTTTGTGTTATTCACGCTCGGCATCCGCCGCCTTGGCTCGCGGCTGGTTTCCCTGCTGTGGGGGATTTCTGCCTGGGTGTTGCTGACCTACAACACCAGTTTTTTACAGGGCGTAAATACGCAATATGCTCTGTCGTTTATCCTTTCGGTATTTATCTCCTTTACCGTTTGTCTGCTCTATATGGCTATTTCGTATCATAAAAACGAGCTAATGAAGCGTATTTATCACCAGCAGGCGCTGACTGACCCTTTAACACAATTGCCTAACCTGCGAGCACTCGAACAGCATATCAGGCGTTATCCTTTAGGGGCTTTATGCTGCCTGAGAATGGCCAATTTTGAATTTCTCAGCCGCCATTACGGCATGATGATGCGTATATATTGCAAGAAAACCATCGCCAGAGAATTACAGCCGTGGCTGCTGGAAGGTGAGGAAATATTTCAGCTGCCGGGAAGCGAACTGCTGATTTTTTTGCGAGGCGATGAATCTGAAGCGCGTTTAACCTATTTTGTTGAGCAGCTAAATAATAAGAAAATCCAGTGGCATAACGCCGCGCTGGAAATTGAATATGGTGCCGCCTGGGGCGTTGTCGATACGCCAGCAGAGCTGCAACGCACGCTTGGGCAACTGAGTTATCTGGCAGAGAAGGCCAGCGGCGCACACCGCGTTTTGGGGCTGGACTCCAGGCAGGCGGCTGTTTCGGGGCAGACCACCGAGCGCGTGCTGCTGTTGCAGAAGGTAAAACGCGCGCTGGATGAAGAAGCATTTGAGCTTTACGCCCAGCCGATTGTTAACCATCAGGGGCAGGGCTATCACGAAATCCTCAGCCGTCTGATAGTCGACGGCCAGACCATCGGGCCGGATAAGTTTATCCCGATTATTGCCGAATTTAACCTCAGCACCCGCTTTGACCTGATGGTTCTTAAAAAGCTGCTGGCGTGGCTGGCAAAGCATCCCGGTGACGCCCGGCAGCCTCGTTTTTCGGTCAATCTGATGCCCCTGACGCTGATGCAGAAGGATATTGCCCGGCAGGTTATGGCGCTGTTTAGCTCATTCAAAGTACCGACCAGCGCGGTGGTGATTGAGGTTACGGAAGAGCAGGCATTTTCCCACTCTGAAACATCAAACCATAATATTGCCCTGCTGCGCGAGAATGGCTTCAGGATTGCTATCGATGATTTCGGAACAGGCTACGCTAACTATGAGCGCCTTAAAAACCTGCAGGCCGATATCATCAAAATAGACGGTTGCTTTGTCCGCGATATCACCAGCGACGTTATGGATAAGCTGATTGTGAAATCCATCTGTGAGCTGGCGGCAGCCAAACCGCTGACCGTGGTGGCCGAGTATGTCGAAACGGAAGAGCAGCGAGAAATTCTGCTGCAGCTTGGTGTCCAGTTCCTGCAAGGTTATCTGGTGGGGCGGCCTGAACCGCTGCACCTGCTGGAAAGTCGATCGCTATCCTTTGCGCCGTAAAAAGGAATCACCGTGAGCACCTCGTTGATGAGCCACTTTCACCAGCCGATGGAAAAGACATTGCGCATTACCCATGTCTGCTTTCTGTCGCTTTTCTTGCTGATTACTTTCCTGTTCTGGCAGCAGGGCGAGCTGTTTAATCACGGCTATCGCACCAGCCAGCTTAGCCACCTTGAAAGCGTGATAGCCCGGCTGGAAACCAAATCTCAGTATCAAATCGACAACCTGCGCTACCTGCGGCGCATGTTTATTGAGACCCTGGACGAGCCTCTGTTCACGCCGCTGTCCCGGCTTTCTATGCTGGCTGGTGACAAAAAAGGGATGGCGCATCTTTGGATCCGCAACCTGCCTATTCCTGACAGCGTCGCTGAGCCGGAAAAAAATGATCAAAAAGAACTGCTGACGCGCAGAGAGTACCAGGCGCTGCGTGAGATTCAGGATCTCTTCCCCCTGGCGGGCGGTGGGAACCATCTTTCTTCCAATATCTACTATATGTCCCGCTCCGGGGCGTTTATCGCTTCGCTCTCGCAGGAGGTGAATCAGCTGCTTATCGAGAGCGCTAACCCTCTGCACCAGCAGGGATCTTTTGTGCTGGGTTCGCCGCTGCTAAATCCCTCGCGCGGCTCATTCTGGACGAGGCAGAACATCCCCGGCACCAATCAAACGCTGATTAACGGCTCGCTGCCGGTGGATTTTGACAACCAGTGGATCGGGTTATTCGGCATCGCGGTAACCGCCGAAACGCTGCAAATGTTTCTCTCCAGCTCGCTGCCGGAAGGCACGCAAAGCGCCTATCTGTTATTTGACGAGCAGCTCAACCCGCTGACCCAGGCGGTTGGCTCGCAAAATGGCTACCGGCTCAGCGAACCTCAGCGCCAGGCCATTCTCGAAAGTTTGTCTCATGCTTCGCGGGGAACCCTGCGCTTTAGCCACGCCTATGTCACTTTCGGGAAAGTGATGGGCACCGGAGCCATCCTCGTCAGCATTCAGACTATCGGCCAGGGTCTGCATGAAGACTTTGGCCGTTTTAGCGTGCTGCTGGTGGTGATGTGGCTGATTGTCATGTTCATCTTGCTGGGGTCGCACCGCATGATTTGCCGCCTGGTTCGCAATATGGGCTCTTTGCAACAAGAGATGCACCGGCATGCGCTCCACGACCATTTAACCGAGGTGCTTAACCGCCGCGGGTTCTTTGAAACGACCGCCAGGATTAGCCCGCACTACGTTGACTACTCGCTCATTCAGTTGGATCTCGATCACTTCAAGAGGGTTAATGACCGCTTTGGTCATCAGGTGGGTGACCAGGTGCTAAGCCACGCCTCGCGCTGTATTCAGCAGGCGATCCGCAGCCAGGATATTGTTGGGCGCATCGGCGGAGAGGAGTTCTGTATCTATCTGCCCAATACCGACCTGCACGCGGCGGTTGCCGTGGCGCAGCGGGTACGCAAAATGCTGGTCAATACGCCGCTGAAGCTTGCCGATGGCGAGAGTCTGCTGGTGAGCGCTTCGCTGGGTGTTGCTTCCCACGAAGAGGAGCCGGAGGGCACGCTGGAGCAGATACAGAGCCTGGCGGACATCCGGCTATATTACGCCAAGCAGCAGGGGAGAAACCGGGTATGCTGGCGTGAAGAAGGCGAATTGCAGGCATAAAAAAAGCCGGGGAGATGCCCCGGCTTCTTCATCAGGCTAAATCAGATAACCAGCGCCGCGATGGAAGCGGAGAGGATACTGACCAGAGTGGAGCCGTAGACCAGCTTCAGGCCGAAGCGGGAAACCACGTTACCCTGTTCTTCGTTCAGGCCTTTAATCGCGCCGGCGATAATCCCGATAGAAGAGAAGTTAGCGAAGGAGACCAGGAACACGGACAGGATGCCTTCCGCACGCGGAGACAGGCTGCTGGCAATCTTCTGCAGGTCCATCATGGCAACGAATTCGTTGGAAACCAGTTTGGTCGCCATGATACTGCCCACCTGTAATGCTTCGCCGGACGGTACGCCCATCACCCATGCAACCGGGTAGAAGATGTAGCCCAGAATGCCCTGGAAGGAAATACCCAGCACGGCGGCGAACAGCGCGTTCAGGCCGGAGATCAGGGCGATGAAGCCAATCAGCATCGCGGCAACGATAATCGCAACTTTGAAACCTGCCAGAATGTACTCGCCGAGCATTTCGAAGAAGCTTTGGCCTTCGTGCAGGTTAGACATCTGCAGGTCTTCTTCTTTCTCGTCCACGCGGTACGGGTTGATAAGCGACAGCACGATAAAGGTACTGAACATGTTCAGCACCAGCGCGGCAACCACGTATTTTGGCTGCAACATGGTCATGTAGGCACCCACAATCGACATCGACACGGTAGACATAGCGGTTGCCGCCATGGTGTACATGCGGTTGCGTGACATCTTGCCGAGAATATCCTTATAGGCAATAAAGTTTTCTGACTGTCCCAGAATCAGCGAGCTTACGGCGTTAAAGGATTCCAGCTTACCCATACCGTTGACTTTAGAAAGCACGGTACCGATAGCGCGGATAACAATCGGCAGAATGCGAATGTGCTGCAAAATACCGATCAGCGCAGAAATAAACACGATAGGACACAGCACTTTCAGGAAGAAGAATGCCAGACCTTCGTCGTTCATTTTGCCGAACACAAAGTTTGTCCCTTCGTTGGCGAAGCCAAGCAACTTCTCGAACATCTCGGAGAAGCCTCTTACAAAGCCCAGGCCGACATCAGAGGTCAGGAAGAACCAGGCCAGTAAAACTTCGATAACCAACAGTTGAATGACAAAGCGAATACGAATTTGCTTGCGGTTAGGGCTAACCAGCAGAGCCAGCAGCGCGACCACAGCAAGCGCTAAAACAAAGTGCAAAACGCGGGACATATTTGCTCCAAATATGAGGCAGGTTTAATTTCGTTGCACATTCTATGTAACAAGCAATAAGAAAACGAGATCAATTCCACACTATAGTGATGAGCTGTGACGGAACGCAAAAATAGTGATCCACCATACATTTCTGCTATGTTAAGTAAAGAAGCTAAAAGTTACGTTAGGACTTGCGGTAAACAGTTTACATGTTGTTCAAATGTTAATCCGTTAACCGGCATCCAGAATCGCCATCTCACGCCTCCTGCTCATCGTTTTCAGCTATCAGAGAAATCAATTTCCCGGCACTAAATGAACTTGATAATCATTCTCACTTTGATAGCATAAAACATAGCAAAGGCTATATCTCAGAGGCAGAAGATGACAAACAGTCGCATTGACAGCAGCACCGGGCGAACCGCGCGCAAACTACGCCTGGCGTTAATGGGGCCTGCGTTTATCGCCGCTATCGGCTACATCGACCCCGGTAATTTCGCGACCAATATTCAGGCCGGGGCCAGCTACGGCTACCAGCTGCTGTGGGTGGTGGTTTGGGCTAACTTGATGGCCGCCATGATTCAGGTGCTTTCGGCCAAGCTTGGGATAGCCACCGGCAAAAACCTTGCCGAGCAAATTCGTGACCATTACCCGCGCCCGCTGGTTTGGATCTACTGGGTGCAGGCAGAGATTATCGCCATGGCGACGGATCTGGCTGAGTTTATCGGCGCGGCCATCGGCTTTAAGCTTATTCTCGGCGTCTCGCTGTTACAGGGCGCGGTGCTGACCGGGATTGCTACTTTCCTGATCCTGATGCTGCAAAGCCGGGGGCAAAAGCCGCTGGAAAAAGTCATCGGCGGGCTGCTGCTGTTCGTTGCGGCGGCATATATTGTCGAGCTTATCTTCTCTCAGCCAAAATTTGCCGAGTTAGGGAAGGGGATGCTAATCCCGAGTCTGCCAACCTCGGAGGCGGTATTCCTTGCCGCTGGCGTACTGGGGGCAACCATTATGCCGCACGTTATTTACCTGCACTCTTCGCTGACCCAGCATCTGCATGCCGGTAACCGTGCAGAGCGTTATTCCGCGACAAAATGGGACGTGGGCATCGCGATGACTATCGCGGGCTTTGTGAACCTGGCGATGATGGCGACCGCGGCGGCGGCATTCCACTTTACCGGGCATACCGGCATTGCCGAACTGGAAGATGCGTACAAAACGCTGGAACCGCTGCTGAGCCACGGCGCGGCGACCATTTTTGGTCTTAGCCTGGTGGCGGCCGGTCTCTCTTCAACGGTTGTCGGCACGCTGGCCGGGCAGGTGGTGATGCAGGGCTTCGTACGCTTCTACATTCCGCTTTGGGTGCGCCGGGCTATTACCATGGCGCCGTCTTTTGTCGTGATTCTGATGGGATTAGATCCCACCAGAATTCTGGTGATGAGCCAGGTGTTGCTGAGCTTTGGTATCGCGCTGGCGCTGGTGCCGCTGCTTATCTTTACCAGCGATAAAAAACTGATGGGCGACCTGGTTAACGTCCGCTGGGTGAAACTGGTGGGCTGGGCGATTGTGGCCCTGGTGGTGACGCTCAACCTGTGGCTTATTTTCGGTACGCTGTTTGGCAACTAAGTTTGCCGGGTAAAGTAAAAAGGGCCGGTTAAACCGGCCCTTTATCTATCTTAGTGATGATGCCCGTGACCCCGGCCACGCCCACGATGGTCATCGCGGTCATTCCAGCCTTCGCGGTAGCCGCGCTCGTAGCTGCTTGGGCCCCGTTTCCAGTTGCGATCCCAGCCACGGTGGTGGTGCCAGCCGCGATCGCGCCATTCATAGTTACGGTGCCAGTAGTCCCTGTCGCGCCATTTGCCGCCGTCCCAGTAATTACCGCGATAATCCCTATCGCCAATCTGCAATTTTACCGATGGCAGCAAGGTGATTTCCCCCGCATTGGCAACCAGCGGTGCCGCTACCAGTAAGGCAATGGCAAGCATCAGTGACCTGAACATACTTTCTCTCCTTGGTTCCCGTAGCCGCACCGGCGGCCTGTTAACACAATATTACAAACCGGCTAGCGGGACGATGAACTACACAACTCCTAAATCAGCGGCGGCAGCACTTTTTGTTAAAGATAATCGTCTTTTCTGGGCAGAAGGGTAAGCGGTTACACCAGAATGGCTTCGATGGCCTCACGCTCCTGCTGGCTAAACTGGCGTCGGGCGAGCATGCCGACGGCATCCTCAATCTGGCTGATTTTACTGGCGCCAATTAACACCGAAGTGACTTTATCATCTCGCAGCACCCAGGCCAGCGCCATCTGGGAAAGCTTCTGCCCGCGCCCGAGCGCAATGTCGTTAAGCCTGCGTACTTTATCGAGCTTTTCGGGAGTGATTTGCTCCGGATTGAGGAAGCGGCTGCCGCTGGCGGCGCGCGAGTCCGCCGGAATGCCTGCCAGATAACGGTCGGTCAATTGGCCGCCCGCGAGGGGTGAAAACGCAATACTGCCGACGCCTTTAGCCTGGAGTAGATCCAGCAGCCCGCCTTCAACCCAGCGTTCAAACATTGAATAGCGCGGCTGATGGATTAGGCACGGTGTGCCAAGCTGGTTGAGGATCTCAATTGCCTTTTCCGCCAGCTCCGCCGGGTAATTCGAGAGCCCGACGTACAGCGCCTTGCCCTGGCGTACGACATGGTCGAGGGCGCGCATTGTCTCCTCGAGCGGCGTTTCCGGGTCCGGGCGGTGGTGATAGAATATATCCACGTATTCCAGGTCCATCCGGCGCAGGCTTTGGTCCAGGCTGGCGAGGAGATATTTACGCGAACCCCAGTCGCCGTAAGGCCCGTCCCACATGGTGTAGCCCGCTTTGGTAGAGATAATCAGCTCGTCGCGCAGGGCGGGGAAATCTTCCCGCAGGATGCGGCCAAAATTGGCCTCAGCCGACCCCGGCGGCGGCCCGTAATTATTGGCGAGATCGAAATGGGTGATGCCTGAATCAAAAGCCTTTCTCAGCAGCTGGCGGCTGGTTTCCAGCAGCGTTTCATCGCCAAAATTGTGCCAGAGGCCAAGTGAGATAGCGGGCAATTTCAGGCCGCTGCGGCCGCAGCGACGGTACTCCATAGAAGCGTAGCGGTCGGGATTGGGCTGCCAGGTCATTATCGTTATCCTTATCGGGAACAGAGGATTTAGTGTATACGTTTTCACAAAGGCGGTGGCTATCAGAATCACGCTCATTCCTCTGTAAACCTCGGTTTCCACCTGCTAAATAGGATATATTCTCGACACCGATCCCGATTCTCCAATACTCACAGCAAGCACCCATAGAAGGAAAACCCTATGCGCTACTGTGTGGCAGACTATCTGGTCGACCGGCTAAATGAATGTGGGATCCGCCATCTTTTTGGCGTGCCGGGAGACTACAACCTGGTTTTTCTCGACCATGTTATTGCCCACCCTGAACTCGCCTGGGTGGGCTGTGCCAACGAGCTTAATGCGGCCTACGCCGCCGATGGTTACGCCCGCTGCAAAGGTGCGGCGGCGTTGTTAACGACTTTTGGCGTGGGTGAGTTAAGCGCGCTTAACGGCGTGGCCGGTAGCTACGCCGAACACCTCCCGGTTATTCACATCGTGGGCGCGCCAAATAGCCATGCCCAGCAGCGCGGCGAATTGCTGCACCACACGCTGGGCGACGGCGACTTCCGGCATTTTCTGCGTATTGCCGAAGAGGTTTCTGTCGCGCAGGCCACGCTTACCCCCGCCAACGCCTGTACTGAAATAGACCGCGTTATCCTGGAAGCGTTAAAACAGCAGCGCCCCGGCTACCTGCTGCTGCCGAGCGACGTGGCAGAAGCCCCTGCAACCAGGCCGACAAAACGGCTGGATGTTGCCGCCGCCGCTGCTGAGCCCGCCACGCTGGAAGCGTTCCGCCACTGCGCCCAGGCAAAAATTGCCGAAAGCCGCAGCGCTTCTCTGCTGGCTGATTTCCTTGCCTTGCGTTATGGGCTGCAGGAGGCGCTCCAGCAATGGATGGACGGCACGCCAATGCCTCACGCCTCATTGCTGATGGGCAAAGGCCTGTTTGATGAGAGTAAACCGGGCTTTCTCGGCACCTACAGCGGGGCCGCCAGCGAACCGCAGGTACGGCAGGGCATTGAAAGCGCCGGGGTGGTCATTTGCGTGGGCGTAAGATTTACCGACACCATAACCGCAGGCTTCAGCCAGAAGCTAAGCCAGCAGCAGACGATAGACGTTCAGCCCAATGCGGTTCGCGTGGGTGAGCGCTGGTTTAGCGGCATCTCTATGGCGCAGGCGGTAGACGTTCTGCATCAGCTCTGCAAACGGCAGGCCTCCGCGTGGCCAGCGGCGACGCAAAGGCCATCGGAGCTACAGCCCGGCAATGGCGACAAGCTCGACCAGCATGCGCTCTGGCACACTCTGCAAAATGCGCTTCAGCCTGGAGATATCGTGCTGGCTGACCAGGGGACGGCTGCTTTCGGTGCCGCGGCGCTGACGCTTCCTGAGGGAGTCACTTTTATTGCTCAGCCGCTTTGGGGATCTATCGGCTATACGCTGCCCGCCGCATTTGGGGCGCAAACCGCTCACCCGAACAGGCGCGTATTGCTGCTAATTGGCGACGGCTCCGCGCAGCTCACTATTCAGGAACTGGGAAGCATGCTGCGGGACGGGCAGAAACCTGTCGTGCTGCTGCTGAACAACGACGGTTATACGGTTGAACGCGCCATTCACGGCCCTGAACAGCGCTACAACGATATAGCCGCCTGGGACTGGACGCGGCTGCCGCAGGCGCTGAGCGTGGACGGGCAGGCGGAGTGCTGGCGAGTGACAGAAACGGCGCAGCTTGCGGCGGTGATGGAAAAACTGGCCAGCCCGGAAAGGCTGGCGCTGATAGAGATTATGCTGCCGAAGCAGGACATTCCAGAGCTGCTGCGGGCGGTAACCAGCTCGCTCGGCAAGCGCAACTCGGAAATGGAACACTAGCGGTTCGGTCGTCCGGCCATCATCAGGGGTTTACCCGCCAGCAGCAGCCAGGCGGGTAACATCACGATGCACAACAGCGGCAGCAGTTTGACGTCGGGTACGACGGCCATCGCCATAAACAGGCTGAGCCAGCCGTCACGCGTGACAACCAGCACCAGGCCCAGCACCGCGCAGGAAAGCGTAATGGCCGCCGGAACGGCGTCCACGTGCTGATGCAGCATCATGCCCAGCGCCACGCCGACAAACACCGCCGGGAAAATACGCCCGCCCCTGAACCCGCTGGCGGCGGCAATAACCAGCGCCGCCAGCTTCACCACTGCAAACAGCAGCAGCGAAGAGACTGAAAAGTCAGAAATCGCCAGCTGGCGCATTTCATCCAGCCCTTTAAACATCGTAATCTCCCCGCCGATAACCCCCAGCAGGCCAAGCATAAAGCCGCCAACGCCAAGGATAAGCACCGGGTGTTTTAGCTGATGCATCAGGCGGTGCAGGCGCGGCAGGCACCAGACGCCAACCATGCCCATCGCAACGGCGATGGCCGTGACCACCGCGCCGCTAAAGATGTCTTCAATATGCATTTCCGGGTAGCTGGCAACCGGCAACGCGAAGTGAGGGTGGTAAAAGATGCTGGTGGTTAGCGCCCCGGCGGAGGCGGCCATCAGCGGGGCAAACAGCCTGTCCCAAAGCGGGACTTCGTTATTGCCACCGAGCGTTTGAGAAAAGATAAGCGCGGCGGCAACCGGGGTTCCAAATAGCGCGCCGATGGTGCCTGCCGCAGCAAGGATAGTCCAGTCCAGCGGGCTAACCTTCGGCAGCACACGAGCGCCAAGGGCTACCGCGAGCGCAATATTCACCGCCATAATCGGGTGCTCCGGGCCAAGGCTAACGCCCCCGGCCAGCCCAATCACCAGCGCCAGAATCAGGCCGGGGACGGCCATCGCCGGAACCGGAGCCCCAATCAGCGGCTCGGTTGCCGGGTCGGGGCCGCCGTGCCCCGGCAAAAAACGCAGCACCAGCCCAACGGCTATGCCGGTTAATGTCAGGATCGTGATTATCCAGAACGGCGAATGCGGACTGTAACCCTGCCCGGCGGGCAGCGTGACCCACAAAAAGCCCTGGAGCGCAGCGGCAACCTTCATCACGACTATCAACACCAGGCTGGAAAAGACGCCGATAATCAGAGCCGGAATGGAAAGAACCAGCATGGTTCTGGCTCGCGGATGGAGCATAGTCAGTCCTTAAAATAGGGGGGCCGAACGGCTCCGCGCCCGAAAGCCAGAAGCCGCATTGCAAACAGGGCTGAAACGGTAAAGCCAGAATGTGACCTGGTTCAACAATCAAGCCGCAGCAGGATGATGGTCGTTGTTGTTTCGGCTGGCTACTTTTACAGTGTTGCCAGAACTTATTCTGACTTTAGCGGAGCTGTTTGAGAATGACAAAATATGCTTTGGTGGGAGATGTCGGCGGCACCAATGCACGTCTGGCTCTATGCGATTTGAGTAATGGTGATATTTCACAAGCGAAGACTTACTCCGGGCTGGACTTTCCGAGCCTCGAAGCAGTTATCCAGCATTATCTCAAAGAGCATGACATCAGCGTGCAGTCCGGCTGCGTGGCTATCGCCTGCCCGGTAACCGGTGACTGGGTGGCAATGACCAACCACACATGGGCGTTTTCCACGTCCGAAATGAAGAAAAATCTTGGCTTCAGCCATCTGGAAATTATTAACGACTTTACCGCTGTTTCAATGGCCATTCCGATGATGAAACCGGAACACCTGATCCAGTTTGGCGGAGACAAGCCGGTCGAGGGTAAACCGGTCGTGGTTTACGGGGCCGGAACCGGGCTGGGCGTGTCGCATCTGGTGCATGTCGATAAGCGCTGGATAAGCCTGCCGGGTGAGGGTGGCCACTCGGACTTTGCGCCGAACAGCGAAGAAGAGGGGATTATTCTTCACCAGCTGCGCCAGGAGATAGGCCACGTCTCTAACGAGCGTATACTCTCAGGCCCGGGCCTGGTGAATTTGTACCGCGCTATCGTTAAAGCCGACGGCCGCGAGCCGGAAAACTACCAGCCGAAGGATATTACCGAACGTGCGGTAGATGACAGCTGCACCGACTGCCGCCGGGCATTGTCTCTGTTCTGCGTTATTCTGGGGCGCTTTGGCGGTAACCTGGCGCTGAATATGAGCACCTTTGGCGGGGTTTATATTGCAGGCGGGATTGTGCCGCGTTTCCTTGAGTTCTTTAAAGCTTCCGGCTTCCGCGGCGGGTTTGAAGATAAAGGCCGCTTTAAAGAGTACGTGAAGGACATCCCTGTTTACCTGATTGTTCACGACCAGCCGGGGCTGGTGGGCGCCGGGGCGCATCTTCGCCAGACGCTGGGGCAGGTTCTGTAATATTGCGCGGGCGTAGCTACTGCGCCCGCCATCTCTCCCTCTAAAGGCGCATCAGCTGCCTGAACTCTTTCACCTTGCTGCGGCTCACCGGCACCTGAAAATCCAGGTCGCGCAGGCGCAATATGTAGGTGTTATTGAACCACGGCTCTATCTCGCGAATTTTGCTCAGGTTAACCACGTAAGAACGGTGGCAGCGGAAGAAATGACTCTCCGGCAGGCGGCTGCAAAATTCAGTAATGTTCATCGGC
Source organism: Cedecea davisae DSM 4568 (assembly GCF_000412335.2). Classification (GTDB taxonomy): domain Bacteria; phylum Pseudomonadota; class Gammaproteobacteria; order Enterobacterales; family Enterobacteriaceae; genus Cedecea; species Cedecea davisae. The sequence goes on along the minus strand of NZ_KE161030.1, from coordinate 3,259,525 downwards.
ATCACGTAAGACTCGCGGCGTGTATACACGAAGGTCATTTTTTCGTGGGCTTCGGCGTAGTAAATATCGTTGATGTCGGTAACGATAATCCGCTCGTCCTTCATCAGATTTATCGTGGTGGCTTCGCGGTTTTCATGGCTGGCCGCTGGCTGGGACACCTGCTGATAAGCGGCCTCCAGCTTTTGCAGCATGCCGATGATGCGCGACTCCTGGTAGGGCTTCAGAATGTAGTCAAAAGCCTCCAGCTCGAAAGCCTCAACCGCGTGCTCTTTCCAGGCGGTAATAAACACGATAAACGGCTTATGGGCGAACTTGCTGATGTTCTGAGCCAGCAGCACGCCGTCCAGCGACGGAATATTGATGTCGAGAAAGATGGCGTCCACTTCGTGATGCTGTAAATATTTGAGCACGTCCATCCCGTCGTCAAAAGAGGCGACAATCTCCATCTCGCTGTGATTTTTAATCAGCCAGCTAAGCTCCTGCTGGGCGAGGAATTCGTCTTCTACAATGATGACCTTCATGCTTCTTTCCCTTCCTGTGGGCGAACGGCGGCTGGGACGGCGCGCGGTACATAAAACGCAATCTCGGTTCCCGGCTCCAGGCGACGAATGATCAGCCCTTCGCCGTACAGCAGCTGAACGCGGTGATGCACGTTCAGCAGGCCGATTTTATTGCCCGGCATTTCGTTATTCTCCACGCGCTCAATCACCTTCGGATCGATACCGTTGCCGGTATCCCGAACCGCAATGCGCACCCGGTTGCCGCTCTCTTCAATACTTATCGTCACCACGCCTTTACCTTTGCAGGGCTGAATGCCGTGCACGATGGCGTTTTCAACCAGCGGTTGGATAAGCAGGCTCGGAATGCGGCAATTTACCTCTTCATCGATGTTATAAATCACCGTCAGCTTGTCGCCGAAGCGCGCCTGCTCAATGGCGATATAATCCTTTATCTGGTAAAGCTCTTTGCGGATGTCGATAAGCTCGTCGTCATTCAGCTCGATGTTATAGCGCAGATAGCGTGACAGATTGACGATAAGCTGCCGCGCGGTGTCCGGATTCAGGCGAATGGAGGAGGAGATAGCATTGAGCGCGTTAAACAGGAAGTGCGGGTTTATCTTACTTTGCAGCGCCCGCAGTTCGGCTTTGTTCGCCATCTCTCTTAATTGCTCTGCCCGCGAAACCTCCAGCTGAGTGGAGATAATCTGCGACAGGCCAACGGCCATTTCCTGTAGCGTCGAGGTTATCTGGTGGGCATGGCGATAATAAATTTTCAGCGTGCCGGTTACGACGCCCTTTTCCCACAGCGGAATAATAATCAGCGAGTGAATCTCCGGCGTGCGCCAGGCTTCGTCATCGTTGCGGATGATAATACGGCCTTCTTTCAGCGCTTTACGGGTGCGCGGGCTGAACGCCTGGTCGTTCTCATGGTAATTACTTTCCCCCAGCCCGACGTAGGCCAGCACCTTTTCGGTATCGGTTATCGCCACCGCGTCAGCATCAATATCTTCGCGGATAATCTTACAGACCTGGCGCAGCGACTCGCTGTTGACCTTGCGGAACAGCGGCAGCGTTTTATTGGCAATATCCAGCGCCAACTTGGCCTGGCGAGCGGCGCTGGCTTCTTTTTCGCCCTCCACGCTGCGCACCAGCAGAATAATAAAACCTATCGATACCGAGCCGAGAATCATCGGCACGCCGATTTTTGACACGATATCGAGGCCCAGCGCGGTCGAAGGTGCCCAGGCCACGACCAGAATCATGGTCATGGTCTCGCATAACATGCCGCCGATTATCCCCACGCGCCAGTGCCGGTCTTTGGGCACTTTGCGGTTGATCCAACCGGCGATAATACCGGCCAGAATGCTGGTGATAAAACAGGGAATGGCGGTGATACCGCCGATGTCTATCAGGTAGCGGTGGGTTCCGGCGATAAGCCCGGTAATGATCCCGACCCACGGCCCGAACAAAATCCCCCCCGACATCACGGCAATAATTCGCACATTCACCAGCGAGCCTTCTACAGGCACGCCGGACCAGGTGCTGAACAGCGCGAACATGGAAAATATGGCGGTAACGGCCAGCAGCTCTTTTGGCGTGTGGGCATTTTTGTGCAGCAGCTCGCGGAACAACCTGATGCGGATCAGGAAGAACAGGCAAATAAGCATCAGCGCCGCGCGATCGAACACCGCCAGCAGCATATTAAGGATTTCGTGCACGGGATACTCGCGTGGCTCAGAGGGGAAGGGGTAATGATAAGGAAATTTGCAGGGGGTTTCCAGTTAAGGGCTGCCCCTCAGCTTGAGCCGTCGCCTATACCGTTCAGTAACATCCACCCTTATGCAGGGGCGGCTGAGGTTCCGTTCACCCGTAAATCTATTTTCCCTGTACGTTCAGATACGGTGAACGTGTCCGGGGGATAACGCCATCCCCCGGACCGCCCCGGCGCCCGGCAAGCTCATCGCCGCTAAAGCGGTAAACCCACCGGTTATCACCCAAACATTCGGGGTCGTTCGCGATTCGTTCCCGACGATCGCTCTCTTTCGCTGCTCCCGGCAGCTCAACCCCGCCTGAGTTGGGTCATAATCGGGGGCGATAAAACGGAGGTCTGCCGCTTCAGCGGTCGATTTATTTGGCCGGGAGTCCGGGGACTCGGGGGAATGACGGTGATTCTCCCGAGACGTTCACCGGTGCGGTGGCCGCATATAAAACAGGACTGGAAGTGAACGGAACCTTAGCCAGGCCTGCATAATCGTCGATGTTTATGACTAAGTGACAACTCTGGCAGCGTGAGGGTCAGTTACTTCCCGCCCAGCTGTTCACGCCCGGCAGCCGTTAAATCCTGCTCCGTCGCCCGGCCTTCAAAATCAACTTCGAAATCATCGGCGGCAAAGTCAGGGGGAGATTTCCCCTCCACAAACGCAGCCCATTGGTGCGGCAGGTATTCGGCGTTCTTCTCGCACCACGGCGCGGCGGCAATATACATCACGTTGCTGTCGAACTCGCCGAGGTGCTCGTTCTCTACCGAGTGGATAACGTCGCAGTGCCAGAATACGGTGTCGCCCGGCTCCATATCTGGAATTGAGGAAATCCCAGTCAATAAAAGGGGATGCCACTCTTTGTTAATGGATAACGCTCTGCCAGGCTTCGCCTCGCACAGAGAGTCTTCCGGTACGTCATCCTGCAAAGCTCGCAGTAAAATATAGGCCATTGCATTGGCCACCGGCAGCAGATTCAGCGTGCCGCCGTGTTTGCGCTGCGGCGTCAGGGCCGTCCAGCCCTGGAAGGTGCGGAACATTGAGCACACCGCGGGCGATGGGAATTCGCGCACTTCCGTCCTGCCTTCGGCGGCAAAAGGGCTGTACTCCCGCCACTGGCCGGAGAAGACGTGACGGTAAACGTGACGGAAGTTTTCGTCCAGCCAGCGCTCTACCGAACCGCCGTCCACATGCGGCGAAAGGCCAAGAGAACTTGAGCGTGGCGGGCGGCGGCGGGTGCGGTCGGCATAAGAGACAACGCGATCGGGATCAAAATGCTGTCTGCCGTTGCTCTGCGTTTCCCAGAGATTATTCAGGAAAACCTGCACCGCTTTCATACGTTCGTGCTGGCGAGCCTCGACCTGCGGCCTGGACCAGTAGATGCCGTAAATTTGCGGTTTACTGTCGGCAAGTGTGCCGAAATAGTTATCCTCTGCGGCGTTTTTCAGCTTTTCTACAAAATTATTACGCTCAAGATAATTTCCTATCTCCTGGTTCCAGCCATTAGCCGTGGCCTGCGGGAATACGCCTTTGATGGTGCAGCAGCCGCGCTGGCGAATGAGCGCTTTTTGCTGCTCGCTGACGCGATTATGAATAATGTCATCGGCATTGATTTGTGGAACAGGATTCTCACCGCGCGCCATCTCGCCGCGGATCTCTTCGATCTGCTGGCTAATGTTGGCTTCAAGTTCGGCGAATACCGCCTGATAGTTTGGCAAGTCCTGGCGAAGCTTTTGTTTTATCACGCGGATAGCTTTTGGCAGATCGTTAATTTCCAGGTGCATAGGGGACTCCATCTCATCAGAGAGTAAGTTGCTGGGTTGTTGCTACCTGGTTAATCTAAGCTTAATTGATTAAATGAAATAGAGATGACTTTCGAATGAAGCTTCCCGTTTTAGGAGAAAAGAAATATTTTTTCGTTACCCCCTCGACAGGGGATTTTTATTCGGGCTATTTTCAAAAAAGGCCACATACGTGGCAGCGTCGCTCGGACGGTCCGGGCGCTAACGTGACTCTGAGGAATTTATGGCTGACTCCAGTCCAAAACGTCGTTTTTCGCGTATCGATCGCCTTCCCCCGTATGTTTTTAACATCACCGCTGAACTGAAGATGGCTGCGCGTCGGCGCGGCGAAGACATTATTGACTTCAGCATGGGCAACCCTGACGGGGCCACGCCGCCGCACATTGTCGAGAAACTTTGCACCGTTGCGCAGCGTGAAGATACACATGGCTACTCAACCTCACGCGGTATCCCCCGCCTGCGTCGTGCTATTTCGCGCTGGTACAAAGACCGCTACGACGTGGATATCGACCCGGAAAGCGAAGCCATCGTGACCATCGGCTCCAAAGAGGGGCTGGCGCACCTGATGCTGGCAACGTTGGATCACGGCGATACCGTGCTGGTGCCAAACCCGAGCTACCCCATTCATATTTACGGGGCGGTCATTGCCGGGGCGCAGGTTCGCTCGGTACCGCTGGTGGAAGGCGTGGACTTCTTTGCCGAGCTGGAGCGGGCTATCCGTGAAAGCTATCCGAAACCGAAAATGATGATCCTCGGCTTCCCGTCTAACCCAACCGCGCAGTGCGTGGAGCTGGAGTTTTTCGAAAAAGTTGTTGCCCTGGCGAAGCAGTACGACGTGCTGGTTATCCACGATCTGGCCTACGCAGACATTGTTTATGATGGCTGGAAAGCACCGTCCATTATGGAAGTTCCCGGCGCGCGTGACGTGGCGGTAGAATTCTTTACGCTCTCCAAGAGCTATAACATGGCGGGCTGGCGCATTGGCTTTATGGTCGGCAACCAGGAGCTGGTTAGCGCTCTGGCACGAATCAAGAGCTACCACGACTATGGCACCTTTACGCCGCTACAGGTGGCGGCAATCGCTGCCCTGGAAGGGGACCAGCAGTGCGTTCGTGATATCGCCGAGCAGTACAAACGCCGCCGTGACGTGCTGGTGAAAGGGCTGCATGAAGCGGGCTGGATGGTTGAATGCCCGAAAGCATCAATGTACGTGTGGGCAAAAATTCCCGAACAATACGCGGCAATGGGCTCCCTGGAGTTTGCTAAAAAACTGCTTCAGGAAGCGAAAGTCTGCGTTTCGCCGGGGATTGGCTTCGGTGACTACGGCGATACTCACGTTCGCTTCGCGCTGATTGAAAACCGGGATCGCATTCGCCAGGCCGTGCGCGGCATTAAATCGATGTTCCGTGCCGACGGCCTGCTGCCGCCGGTGCCTAAAAACGCCGCTGAGAGTGCTGAATAATAAAACGAAAACAGGAGCCATCTGGCTCCTGTTCTTTTGACTTGTTGCCCGCTGCCGGTTACTCAACCATCAGGAAGAAGGTGCCAGCCCACAACACAACAATCACGGAAATACCCATCAGAAAATATTTCACTTCACATAGCTCCGCGCTGACGCGCATCTCAACAGGTACATAATAAGGTGAAGCCGCAGATTTTTATGGCCGCTCCGCCTGGCATTCGGGGGTAAAACCTTACCCGGACGGCGGTAATGTACTCTCAAATCGAAATTGAAAACAAGTGTCTCAAAATTGTGACAGTTGTCTATTTTTTGAACTTTGGTGGTGTGGCTATGAAAGGGTTTAAAAGCGATAAAAATCATTGTGTTAATCTGAATAATTAATGATTATTTTTGACGTGAAATAAGTATTTTTACTGACAATATATTTTGTGAATTTTTCACGAAGATAAGAAAAATCGGGTATTTTTTCGGAATAAGAGGAACACACATGCTGGCGGGCATTTGGGCAGGTCGCCAACGTTTAAAGCGGTGTTTCAGAGTTTTGATACAGTCCGGGCGCTAAGCCTGAGCGTATGCTCAGTTATTCCATAAAATATTCCGGGTGAATCAGCTTCCCCTTTTAGTGAGCAGGCAATGACAACCTCCGAAACCGCATCAACCGGCTCGCCGCAGACCACTTCCGTTCGCCTGCTTTTTGGCACGCTTATGCTGGTGATGCTTTTAGCCGCGCTTGACCAGACGATTGTTTCCACGGCGCTGCCGACCATCGTCAGCGAGCTGGGTGGGCTGGACCGCCTTTCCTGGGTCGTCACGTCCTACCTGCTGGCTTCAACAATTGTTGTGCCTTTGTACGGAAAATTTGGCGATCTGCTGGGGCGCAAGGTGGTGCTGCAAACGGCTATCGCGCTGTTTCTTCTTGGCTCCGCGCTGTGCGGCCTCGCCCAGAATATGACGCAGCTTATTCTGATGCGTGCTCTGCAGGGACTGGGCGGCGGCGGGCTGCTGGTGGTCACAATGGCGGCGGTGGGCGACGTTATTCCGCCTTCGGAGCGCGGTAAATATCAGGGGCTGTTTGGCGGCGTATTTGGCCTGGCAACGGTAATTGGCCCGCTGATCGGCGGTTTTCTGGTGGAGCATTTCTCCTGGCGCTGGATTTTTTACATTAACCTGCCGCTGGGGATTTTTGCCCTGCTGGTCATCGGCACGGTGCTGAAGTCCCAGACCGCGCGCATTCGCCACCAGATAGACTTCCTTGGCGCGGGCTACCTCACGCTTTCTCTGACCAGCCTGATCCTCTTTACCAGCGAAGGCGGAACGGTACTGGCCTGGTCGGACCCGCAGCTTTGGTGTATTTTCGCCTTTTTTGCGGTCACGCTTGGCGGCTTTATCTATGAAGAACGGCTGGCGGTGGAGCCGATTATCCCGCTGCATCTGTTTCGCAATCGCACCTTTTTAATCAGTTGCCTGGTGGGTTTTATCATCGGCATGTCGTTGTTCGGTTCGATGACCTTTTTGCCGCTCTATTTGCAGGTGGTGAAATTTTCCACGCCTTCTCAGGCCGGGATGCAGATGCTGCCGCTGATGGGTGGCCTGCTCCTGACTTCGATTATTAGCGGGCGTATCATCAGCAAAATTGGCCGCTACCGTATTTTCCCGATACTCGGCACGCTATTGAGCTTTATCGCGATGGCGCTGCTGGGTACGCTGAAACTGGATACGCCGCTGCACACGCTTTATCTGTATGTTGCGCTGCTGGGGCTTGGCCTCGGCATGGTGATGCAGGTGCTGGTGCTGGCGGTGCAAAACAGCGTGGAGCTGAAGCTTATCGGCGTGGCGACCTCAAGCGCGACGCTGTTCCGCTCTATCGGCGGTTCTATCGGCGTCGCTGCATTCGGCGCGGTGTTTACCTCGGTTCTGCGCAGCAATCTTGAAACCCTGATCCCCGAAGGCACTCAGCTTCCTCGCCAGCTGGGAGCAGAAGCGGTGCACCACTTGCCGGAGGCCATCCGTAACGATTATCTTCAGGCCTTCGGGTCGGCTATTCACTCGGTGTTTATTATTGCGGCGAGCGTAATTGTGCTGGGGTTCGTGCTGGCGCTATTTATGAAAAATGAACCACTGCGTAAAGGATAACGATGAAAAAAAGAGTCGATTTAAACAGTGATCTAGGCGAAAGCTTCGGCCAGTGGGCGATGGGTGACGATGCCGCCATTTTACAAATTGTCAGCAGCGCGAACGTGGCCTGCGGGTTTCATGCCGGGTCGCCTGCGGGCATTCTGGAAACGCTCCGTGCGGCAAAAGAGCGGGGCGTAACCGTGGGTGCTCATGTGGCTTATCCGGATCTCGTTGGATTTGGGCGGCGCAATATGGACATCGCCAGTGATGAACTGACGGCAGATGTTATTTACCAAATTGGGGCGTTGCAGGGGCTGGCGCGTGCGGCGGGAACAAGCGTGCGTTATGTGAAGCCGCACGGCGCGCTGTATAACACTATTGCCGACAACAAACGCCAGGCCGATGCGGTGCTTGATGCCATGCTGGCTGTTGACCCGGCTCTTCCGCTGGTGGTGCTGGCAGGCTCGCCGCTGCTGGAATGGGCGCAGCAAAAAGGGGTGAAAACCATCGCCGAGGCTTTTGCCGACAGGGCTTATCACTCCAATGGTTCACTGGTTTCAAGGCGCGAGCCGGGAGCCGTTTTACACGATGCCGGGCAGGTTGCAGCGCGTATGCTCCGGCTGATTACCGAAGGCGGCATCGAGTCAATCGAAGGGCAATTTACGCCCATTGAAGCCGAGTCTATCTGCGTTCACGGAGACAGCGCCGGAGCCATCGCTATGGCGGGCGAAATCCGCAGAGTGTTTGAGTCCCGGGGCATAGCTATTCAGCCTTTCGCCTGATAACGACCGTGGAATGTCGGAGTAAATGTCGGTATAAATGTCGGAGAAACTTTCCCGGAGAGTAAAAGATGAACCGCTACCAGCCGCCATTTTCTTTGACTCCTGCGCTTCTGAACAAGACGGTTGAGGCCGGGGAGCTGCTTGGGCGGTGGTCTGCCGGGACGCAACGTTCTTCCCCTCTGCTGCGCAAAGAAAATCGCATTCGCACCATCCATGCTTCGCTTGCTATAGAACATAACAGCCTGTCTGCACAGCAGGTTACCGCCGTTATGGAAGGGAAGCGTATACTTGCTCCGGCAAAAGATATCCAGGAAGTGCGCAACGCCATTCTGGCTTACGAAAAGCTCCCCGGCTGGCAAAGCCATAGCGTTAATAGCCTGCTCGCTGCCCATCGGCTACTCATGTTCGGGCTGGTGGATGCGCCGGGGAAACTACGCTCTGGCGATGTCGGGATTTACCGCGAAAGTAGACTTATTCATATGGCGCCACCGGCTGGCCGGGTCGGGCATCTGGTGAGCCAGCTTTGTGAATGGCTAAGAGATACCGATCTTCATCCGCTGATTTCCAGCTCTGTTTTTCATTATGAATTCGAATTTATTCATCCTTTTGCCGATGGCAACGGGCGTATGGGGCGGCTGTGGCAAACGCTTATTCTCAGTGAATGGCGGCCCGAGCTGGCGTGGCTCCCGGTAGAAACTCTGATCCACGGCCAGCAAGATGCGTATTACCGCGTGCTGAGAGAATGCGACAGCCGCGGTGACTGCACGGCTTTTATCGAGTTTATGCTGGATAAAATAGTGCTGGCGCTGCGGGAAGGCGTGGCGCATAGCCGGCTGGAAGAGGAGCCAGCGGCTTATTATGCCGAAAGGATCCGCCCCACGGAGGAGCGCATTCTGGCGCTGATTGGGCAACAACCGGCTATAACCATTGCCCGGCTGGCGGTGCTTACCGGGTTAACTACCCGCACCGTCGAACGTAATTTAAAAACGCTCCAGCACAAAGGCCGCCTTTCGCGGATTGGCGCGGCCCGCAGCGGATTCTGGCAGCTGAAATAGCCCCTTATTCTCCCTCCATACAATCCATTCCAATTTCTTTTGTCTTTTTCGGTTAACAATAAAATAACATTATATCTAACAACTTTGTGACAAGGCGCAATATACATATAACTTATTATGTTTTATAAAATGTAGCCATTGCCTGCAACTATGCCCCCTAAAGAGAAAGACATATGGAACAGACATCTGCTACAAAAAGTACCGTACCGCCGCCGGAGAAGGGCCAGCAGTTCAACCGCTCCATCGGGCTGGTCTCCAACTTTGCGCTAGGGTTTACCTATCTCTCGCCGCTGACCGCCGTTTATTCCCTGTTTGCGCTGGCGATCACCCTCGCCGGGCCACCCGCCATCTGGTGGATACTGATTGCCGCCTGCGGCCAGCTGCTGGTGGCGCTGGTGTTCGGCGAAGTCGCTTCGCAGTACCCGATAACCGGCGGATTATATCCGTGGGCCAGAAGGCTCTGGGGCAAGAAATACGCCTGGATTGCGGCGTGGATTTACCTTTGGGCGCTGGTGGTGACGATTACCTCAATCGTCGAATACACCTCCACCTTCGTGGCTTCGCTGTTCCACTACGGCGATACGCCCATTGCCATGTTGCTTACTTCGGTCGTGCTGCTGGCAATCATGATGGGCGTGAATATGTCCGGGACTAAAAACCTCGCAAGAGTGGCCCGCTTCGGCTTCTGGTGCGAAATCATCAGCGTGATTGCGCTGGGTATTTACCTGCTTATTTTCCACCGCAGCCAGCCGTTTTCGGTGGTGTTTGACGCAATGGGGGCGCTGGCGAAAGACGGCAGCTACGGCACCGCTTTTATGTCCGCTTCGCTGATGGGCCTGTTTATGTTTTTTGGCTTTGAGGCCTGCGGCAACGTGGCTGAAGAGGTGCAAAACCCAGGGCGCAAAATCCCGGTTGCGATGATCCTCAGCATCGTGTTCGGGGCTATTTCGGCGGTGATATCGATCCTCGGCTATCTGCTGTCTTCCCCGGACTTGATGAACATCGTAAACGGCAAAATAGCCGATCCGATCCCGGCGATTCTTAATGACGCCCTGGGCGAGAAGGGCGCAACTCTCTTCATCGTGATTGCCGTCGTGGCGATGCTGTCCTGTATTTTGTCGCTTCAGGCCGCGCTAAGCCGCCTGATCTTCTCCTTCTCTCGCGACAAAATGCTGCCGGGTAGCGAATGGCTGGCGAAGATCTCGAAGCACAGCGTGCCGGATAATGCGATGCTGGTGAGCTGCCTGCTGCCGATGGTGATTTGCGTCTGGGTCTACTTCCAGCCGGATAATCTTTCCCGCATTACCGCCTTTGCGGTTATCGGGATCTACATTTCCTTCCAGATGGTGATTCTGGCCGCGCTGCGCCAGCGCCTGAAGGGCTGGAAACCGGCCGGGGAATGGACGCTGGGCTCGTGGGGAATGCCGGTGAACGTGCTGGCGCTGGCCTACGGCATAGGCGGTATCTGGCTGCTGGCTCAGCCTGCGGACAGCACAAACTTTATCGACCGCTGGACGGTACTGGTCGGGCTGGCGCTGATTGTTGGCTCCGGGCTGGCGTATATGGCGCTGGCCAGGCCGTTCGGTCATTCAGATGCCCCGGAAAATGATGCGATTGAATATGCGGATAAGCTAAAACTTTCGCGGGAGTATTAGGAAAAGGGCCTGATGGCCCTTTTTTTACACCTCGTACAGCGTGCAATAATCGCTTTGATACACCGGTTGTACATCGCCGGTGTTGAACAGATCGCCCACCCGGTATTTCGGCCAGGAAGAGAAAATAATTCGCTTATCAATATTAGTCAGGACAACTTTATGGTTATTGAATAGCGGGAGTAATTCTTCTTCCACCTGGCTAACTAAAAGATCAATCGCAGCAACGCCAACAAAGCGCTGATTAAAATAAACCGGCATCGCTGAAGTTAGCGTGTACGAGGTATTACAGACGTAATCAACATACGGGCCGTGAATATAGGCTTTACCGTGCTCCGGCGCGCGTTTAAACCATTCAAAGGTTCTGAAATCCAGCCGCTGCTGGGTAGCCTGATCCAGGTCGAGATTGACCTTGTTAACCCCGTCTGCTTTTTTATACCACCACTCCAGAAGCCAGAATTCTTTATTATCCGGGCTGGCTTCAATATGGCTGGCAAACCCGGAGCCGGAACAGTAAACGGTATTATTCAGCGTCTCTTTGATGTGCTCCTGAATCATCTTTTTAACCGCCGGGTCAAGCAGCAGCTTCAGGTCGTGGCCGCGAAACTCGCCGAGGGCGGACTCTATGTCGTGCGCAAGGCTAACGGTGGCATCGATGGTGGAGTTAATGATGTCGTCAATTTTACGGGTAAAGGGTAGCAGCGATGAGGGTAAGATCATATTTATGCCCGCGTTTGTTGTTGTCAGCTGAATTTATATTTTAATTTATTTTCAATAAGATAAAGGGTGAAGGTGTCGATTAGCTGCGTGGCTAATCTCACGGCTTCGTGCTCATTATGGTTTTCCAGAGCGTTAATCAGCTCGGTATAAAGATCGATAACTTCGCGATGAATAGCCTCAGAACGGTAAAGAATGGCGACCAGCGAAGCCCACTCGGCCTGTAGCAGCAACTCCTGGTTGGCGAGCCTGGCGGACTGGGAACTGGCGGCAAGCGCCAGCAGGCAGCGCATATCGGCCTGGGTCTTCATCTCCGGCGTGGCGGCCGTTTTTAGCTCCTCTATAAAGTCACGCAGCCGGTTAATATCGGCGGGCGTCATTCTGCGGGAAGCCAGTTTGGCGCTATGGCTTATTATGGCGCAATGCATTTCACCCAGGTCGGAAATATAGTCGGAGCTGATGGCCTTAAAAGGGTGCAGGGTGGTATTAAATTCACCGCTGTTTTCGCAAACAAAGCTGCCGCCGTTACGGCCACGAATAGTATGGATTAAATTATTTGCCCGCAGGGTATTTAAGGCTTCACGGATAGTAATGTGTGAAACGCCCATCATTTTGGCAAGATCGGCCTCATTCGGAAGCTGCTCATTGGCCTCAAGCAAACCAGTAATAATTGCATTTGAAAGTCGCTGCACAATCTGATCGGAGCGACTTGCCTGTCCTATAGGTGCGAATATTACTGCATGAGTAATCATATTAATCTCTGATTTAAAGTCCCTGAATCAACGGTTATTGATAGCACAGGACGGCCTTTTAAGAAAGGCGCTGGCCGCCCTGCCAGAACCAGGAGCTTTACGCTTTCATACGCGGGTAAGCCGGGTTTGAACGGCGGAAGCTGCGGATGTTTGTGTGAAAATATTGTTAAATTGAGATGCCAATCATGTTGCTAAAACAAGCGGATTGAAAGATTGCTCATCAAAAGATATTACATAATATTGTTTATGTTTAATCTGAGGAGAAGGCGATGCAAATCCTGAAGCATTTCATCAACGGGCGCTACGTGGCGGGCGAGCAGAATGCGTTATTCGACCTGGTCAGCCCGGTTAACGGCGAGGTTTATGCTCAGTCGCCCGACGGCGGGGCGGCGGAAGTGGACCAGGCCTACGCGGCGGCGAAAGCAGCTTTCGCGGTGTGGAAACACTCTTTGCCGTCTGAAAGGCAGCGCGCTTTGCTGAAACTGGCAGACGAGATTGAGCGCAACGTTGAGCGCCTGGTGGACGTACAAAGCCAGGAAACGGGGCAGCTAAAACACTTTATCGAGAGGGATGAAATCGCCGCCTCCTGCGATGCCATCCGCTTCTTTGCCGGAGCGGCACGCTGCCTTGAAGGCAAAGCTTCCGGGGAATATACCGCCGGGTTTACCTCCACCCTTCGCCGTGAACCGCTGGGTATTGTCGGCCAGGTTACGCCGTGGAACTACCCGTTTATGATGGCGGTATGGAAAATCGCCCCGGCGCTTGCGGCCGGTAATACCGTGGTGCTCAAGCCCAGCGACACCACGCCAATCAGTACCCTGATGTTGGCCGAAATCGCCGCACCGATTTTCCCGCAGGGCGCGTTCAACGTGGTGCTGGGCAAAGCCGGAACCGGGTCGCTGGTCGTTTCAAATCCCGAGGCCTCGCTGGTGTCTATAACCGGTTCGGTGCGCGCCGGGTTACAGGTTGCTGCCTCAGCGGCGGCTAACCTGACCAAAGCGCACTTAGAGCTGGGCGGCAAAGCGCCGGTGGTGGTTTTTGCCGATGCGGACATGAGCAAAGCCGTGGAGGTTATTACCGCCGCAGGATTCTCCAACTCGGGGCAGGACTGCACGGCGGCTACGCGCATTATCGTTGAAGAGTCAGCGTATGACGCCTTCCTTGAGAAGCTCATTGAGAAAACCAAAACGATAACATTTGGTCAGCCCGACGACCGCGATGCGCTGTACGGAGCGCTGAACAGCAGCAACCAGCTGAAGCAGGTCACGGGCTTTATCGAGCGGCTGCCGGCGCACGCAAAAATAGAAACCGGCGGCAAAAAGGGCGCGGGGCCGGGCTTCTATTTTGAGCCAACAATCATCTCCGGGCTTAAGCAGCATGATGAGGCCATTCAGCATGAGGTCTTTGGCCCGGTGATGACCATCCAGTCGTTTTCCGGTGAGGAAGAAGCCCTTAGCCAGGCCAATGATGTGGAATATGGCCTGGCTGCCAGCGTCTGGACCAGCAGCCACAGCCGGGCGCAGCGGTTCAGCACCCGTCTCGACTTCGGTACGGTGTGGATCAACAACCATATTCCGCTGTGCGCCGAAATGCCTCACGGAGGATTTAAAAAATCCGGCTACGGCAAAGATCTCTCTTCCTACTCGCTCGACGAATACACCCGCATCAAACACATCATGTGCGACATCACCGAATAAGGCTCGGGGAAGTTAGCGCTGGGCTAAAGAGCTTAATAAAGCGCCAATCCCCGGTTCAGGCGGGGGATTGGCCGCGGGTGCTATCGCAGCGGCGGAAATCATTTGTTATCATTTCGTAAAGATATATCTATAAGACTGATAAAAAAGGCTCTCTATGTCTATTACCCGACGTGATTTTCTTAACGGGATGGCAATTGCAATTGTCTCTGGCTTAACGCCTCTGGAACTGGTGAGGGCTACCGGCAAAGTGCCGGGCAGCGCCGCTCTTAATGCAGATTACTATCCTCCGCTATTAACCGGGCTACGCGGCAACCACCCCGGCTCGTTCGAAATGGCGCACGCCCTTGGCCGCGAGCACGAAAAATTCGACTTCAGCAAACTGCCGCCAGAAGAAGAGTATGACCTGGTGATTGTCGGCGGCGGTATCAGTGGCCTGGCGGCTGCCTGCTTCTGGCGCGACAAAATGGGCAAGGATGCAAAAATCCTGGTGCTCGATAACCACGACGACTTCGGTGGGCATGCCAAACGTAACGAATTCAACGTCGGCGGCAAAACCCTGCTCGGCTACGGCGGCAGCGAGTCTTTCCAGTCTCCGAACAGTAACTTCAGCCCGGTGGTTCACGGCCTGATGGATTCCCTCGGCGTCAGCATCACGCGTATGAAAAGCAGTTTTGATGCTAACTTTTACCCGGATAACAACCTGAGCCGTGGCGTGTTTTTTGATAAAAAGAACTTCGGCGAAACCAAAATCGTCAGCGGCGATCCTGGCCGCGCGGTTTCCGACGATATTCCGCCGGACAGGCTAAATGGCCGCAGCATCGAAGCCTTTATCAATGACTTCCCGCTTAGCGAGGCAGATCGCAAGGCGTTGCTGGACCTGCACGTTAACCCGTCTGATTACCTCGCAGGGATGAGCGTAGAGCAGAAAACCGAGTGGCTGGACGCCCACAGCTACCACGAATTCCTCGAGAAGAAAGTCGGCTTAAGCAAAATGGTGCTGATGTACTTCCAGCAGCGTACCAACGACTTCTTTGCCATCGGGATTGAAGGCGTGAGCTGTAGCGATGCCCGCGCCTGCGCGCTGCCGGGTATGGAGGCGATGGGCCTCCCGCCGCTGGACGGCGAAGCGTTGGCCGATCTCGAAGAGCCGTACACATATCACTTCCCGGACGGTAATGCCGGGCTGACTCGCCTGATGGTGAGAAAGCTTATTCCGCAAGCATTGCCGGGTAGCACGATGGAAGACTCCGTCACCGCGAGGCTGCACTACGAGCTGCTGGATATCCCGGAAAACGGCACCCGGATCCGCCTGAACAGCAGCGTTATCAACGCGGCCAATACCGATAGCGGCGTGATGGTGAGCTACATCAATAACCAAAGCGGGAAGCTGTACCGGGTGAAGAGCCGCAACGCCATTATGGCGGGCTACAACATGATGATCCCGTACCTCGTGCCGGAGATGCCGGAGCAGCAGAAAGAAGATCTGCGCCTTAACGTGAAAGCGCCGCTGGTTTATACCAACGTGGTGGTCAATAACTGGCGTGCGTTTAAAAATACCGGGGTGCATGAATTCTATTCCCCGGCCGCTCCGTACAGCCGCGTAAAACTCGATTACCCTGTGAGCATGGGCGACTACCATCATCCGAAAACGCCGGACGACCCGATGTGCATTCATATGGTGTATGTCCCGACCTATCCGGGCAGCAATATGTCGCCGCGCGAGCAGTTCCGCCGGGGTCGCGCCTTCCTGTTGGGATCTACTTTTGAAACCCACGAAGAGATGATCCGTTCCCAGCTACAGGAAATGTTGGGCCATACCGGGTTTGATAGTCAGCGTGATATCGCGGCTATTACGGTGAACCGCTGGGCGCACGGCTACGCCTATTACGCTAACTCATTAAGCGATGATATGGAGAAAATGCCCGAGATTATCAGCCGCGCCCGCCAGCCGATTGGCCGAATCACGATAGCGAACTCCGACTCGGACTGGAGCGCTTACGCCCACGCGGCAATTGACCAGGCGTGGCGCGCGGTTAATGAACTTGTGGCGATGGGGTAACCAGACATGAAACAGATTTTAGCGGCTATCTCACTGATTTTTTCCGCCAGCGGTTTTGCCGCTGTCTCGCACGGGGAATACGTGGCGCGTGCTTCGGACTGCGTAGCCTGCCATACGGTAGACGGCGGGACGGCAATGGCCGGAGGCAAAAAGTTCTCCACGCCGGTGGGGGATATTTATTCCACTAACATCACGCCGGATAAAACCAACGGTATCGGCAATTACAGCTACAAAGATTTTGAAAAAGCGGTTCGCCGGGGCATAGCCAAAGACGGCCACGCTCTCTACCCGGCGATGCCTTATCCTTCCTACGCCAAAATGACCGACGAGGATATAAAGGCGCTGTACGACTACTTTATGAAAGAAGTCACCCCGGCGGCGGCCGCCAATAAACAGAACGACATTCCGCTGCTGCTTTCCGCCCGCTGGCCGCTGCGCGTGTGGAACGGCCTGTTTGTGGATGACGTAAAGTCCGGCGGAGTAGTCGTTGAGGCAAGCGGCGATAACGCGGAGAAAATCAAACGTGGAGCCTATCTGGTGCAGGGGCCAGGCCACTGTGGCGCCTGCCACACGCCGCGCGGCTTAGCGATGCAGGAAAAAGGTTACGATGATTCCAGCCCGGAATTCCTGAGCGGGGCGATGATCGACGGCTGGTATGCTCCTTCTCTGCGCGGCATGAATATGTCCACTCAGGAAGTGAAAGACCTGCTGGGCAAGGGCAGAAGCCAGCACCATGCTATTGCCGGGCCGATGGGCGAAGTCGTTACCCAGAGTACACAATATCTGACCGATTCTGACCTGGAAGCTATTGCGCTCTATATCGCTAATTTTAAACCGCAAAAAGCGGAGGCTGCTCCGGTTAATGCCGCCGTGTTTTCTCAGCCGTCCGACGGTAAAACGTTGTATATGCGCTATTGCTCTACCTGCCACAGCCCGGACGGGAAGGGCACCGATTACAACGTCCCGTCGCTGGTGGGCAACTCTGCGGTAATGGCGAAAGATCCGTCCTCGCTGATCCGCGTGATCGCTGACGGGGCGCACACCCCGCAAACCCAGGGCACTATCCCGTTTATGATGCCGGGCTACAAAGGCCTGCTGTCGGACAAAGAGATGGCTGACGTAGTGAACTACGTGCGCGGCTCCTGGGGCAATGGCGCTCCGGCAGCTACCGAGGCTGAAGTGCAGAAGATTGTCGGCGAAGAGAAAGCTAAATAACTTCGCTAATTTATCTGTGACCGAATGGGGCCGTTATGGCCCCTTTGCTTTTGGCTGCCGGCAAATAACGTCGCCTTGCCTGTTAACGTGATTCATCAGGGCTTTCAGGCTGCATCGTATGGGCGACATGTTGCATCGCCGTGCCCCGCCAGCAGCCCCTCCACCGAAATATCTTCGTTGAGTGCGTCCCAGTGAATGCCGTGGGTGCTTAACTCGTATTCGCTACGCTGTTGATGGCTGGCATTAAGTAGCTTTGGAAACCAATCCAGCGGGATGCCGAGAGTGCGCCCATCGCTCAGTTCAACCCACATTTTTTGCTCATCAAATCTCAGGTGTTTAGCTGAAATAGCCATACCAGGCCTCTATAAATAATTTGCGATACTGTTTAACGTAATTTTCTAATTCATTTCGTTCCCTGGGGCTGAAACCAGCATTACGTGCGAGAGTAACAAAAGGAATTAACCAGAATTTGGCTTCAGCATCAGTATTCCGAACATGAATGTGTTTGGGTTCCCGTGGTGTTCCTTCATTGGAATAGAAGAAGAAAATATACCCTTTGATCCGTAGTATGACAGGCATAAAAAAGTGCTCCATGCTTTGAGTTCACATTTCATCATTTCTTTGCAGGCAATCAGATTTGTGAAATTAGAGGCTGACGGACATCCGGCCCGCTGCACAGATATGATTCTCTCTTTTAACCTCGAAAATCGGGTTGAAATAAAGTTTCCGAATGCCAGGTCGGAATATTAACTGCTGTGGATGTGAAGCAATTATCCTCCTGTAAATTACTGGATCAATCACCAGATGATGTGGGTTTGAGTAATTGCGCGATGCCTCGATAAATTATGTCGCAGCCATGGGGGTAAAATCTGGCTGCAGCTGTACCAACCGGATTCGCCTGTCGGCTGAAAATTCGTTATCATCCGCACCCACTCTCCAGCCGGGCAGCCTGATGTCTACCATAGTTGATACTTTTATTGCCCCACCGTGCCGCGAAGAGATAGAGATCCTTTATCAGGACGAGCACCTGCTGCTTATCAACAAGCCCGCAGGGCTGCTGAGTCTTTCCGGGAAAAATCCACAAAATCTCGACTCGGTGCATTATCGACTGGTGAAGCTATTCCCCGGCTGCACTTTGGTTCACCGGCTTGATTTCGGGACTTCCGGGCTGATGGTGGTTGCGCTCAATAAGGCTATTAATGCCGCGCTGTGCCAGCAGTTCAGCCAGCGTTCGGTGACTAAAGTGTACAGCGCGCTGCTCTGCGGGCATCTGAATGATGACGAAGGGGTAATAGATGCGGCGATTGCCAAAGACCCTGCGCTGTTTCCGCTGATGTCGATTTGCGCTATCAATGGCAAGCCTGCGCGTTCCCGCTATCGGGTTGTTGAGCGGTTTTCTCGAGAGTCAGGGGAGGGGACCTTATTGCCGCTGACGCGGGTACAGCTCACGCCGGAGACCGGGCGAACTCATCAGCTCCGCATTCACTGCCAGCAACTGGGCCACCCTATATTAGGCTGCGACCTGTACGGCGGTCTTTTGCAGCCCGGCACTGAGCACACGCCGCGGCTAATGCTGCACGCCAGCGAACTTCATTTTGTGCATCCCGTTAGCGGGGAAGAGATCAAAGCTCGTCACGCCAGCCCGTTCTGAAGACGGCAGCATCAAGTGCCGTCGCCAGATAATAGGCGGCGCTACGGAAATAGCCTCAGGGGAGGCTACTCGTTGCCCCACTGGTTCAGGAATTCTGCAATCTCATCGATGCGCTGCTCGTCGATACCGGCTTCAGTCGCCATCTCTTTCTGCGCTTCTTCGCTGATTTCCTCGTTGTTCATCAGGCGGGTAATCAGCAACTGGAAATAGTGCGCCAGGCGATCGCGTTCTTCCTCGCTAACCGGTTTTGCGGTTTCGGTCGAATACTCATCCGCGATGTCATAGAATTTCAGCGGTACTTCATTATTCATAAGTCGTCTCTAAGTTAATGTCCGGGGCTGCTGCTAAGTCATTGAAGGCCGGTAAAGCCCGCTTACCACATCAAATCGTCAGGCACGACAAAGTCAGCGTACGGATCGTCTTCGTCTTTTGCATCCTGGGTGAGTTCGCTGCTTAATACGATAAAGCTGGCATCACGCTGTTTGATTTTATCCGCGACAATGGCGGGAATAATTGCGTATTCGCCTTCAGGATTCTTGTCCGAAACCAGGCGAGCAATGGCCAGGCGGCCGTTGGTTAGCTGAGCCTGAGTTGTCTTATCAACGTAAACTTTTTTAATTAAGTTATTGTCCGTGAAGTTATAGCCAATATCGCCCCTCGAAATAACAATTCTGTTCATTTCAATCAGCTGTTTAATCTGAGCTTTATACTCTTTTGCGATAGCGGCCTGCTTCTGCTGCTCGCTCAGCTCTTTATCACGCTCAACCTGAGCCTGTTTATTGGCTTCAACGGCCTCTCTCGCCTCACGAGCCTGAACGCGTGATTTTTTAGCTGTTCTCTGCACCTTAGCCATCTTTTTACTGCTGACTAATCCAGCTTTAAGCATCTGCTCTTGTAGTGTGAGTTTTGTCATGATTTTCTTCAGGGCTGATTAAATAATTCCCGGGATTATACCCTTAACACCAGGATCAGTGCCAGAATGCGGGCTAATACGGTACATTTAATTGATAATGCTAATTATTTTTCTTTAAGAGCAAAGAAGAAGGAGCTGCGCTTTGGAAGGGGGATAACATGGCGTTCCCTGCAGGAATCGAACCTGCAACTAGCCCTTAGGAGGGGCTCGTTATATCCATTTAACTAAGGGAACGCAGCGGGCGTAGTATACCCGCTTTTGTCGCCAGGTTAAGGGGTTACAGTGCTGTTTGCCTGATTCCTGTACAATTTACCCGCCATACTTTGAGCCGCAACACTTTTATCTTTCCGATTCCTGCTTCCGCTTAGCCTCGGCTTTCTTCTTATTGCTCATATCGTTGCGGATCTGTGCGTGGCTAATGAGCGCGAAGATAAAGGTGCCGCCGCAGATATTGCCTGCCAGAGTCGGCAGGGCGAACGGCCAGAAGAACTCGCTCCAGTGCAGCGTGCCGTTGAACACCAGGTAGAGGATTTCTACCGAGCCAACCACGATGTGGGTTAAATCGCCCAGGGCTACCAGCCACGTCATCAACACGATGACGAAGATTTTTGCCGAGCCTGCGGCGGGGAACATCCACACCATAGTGGCGATAATCCAGCCCGAGATAATGGCATTGGCGAACATCTCGCCCGGCGGGTTTTCCATCACTTTCATGCCGATATCATCGAACGCCTGGCGGGTGGCTTCGTCAAAGATTGGCATGTATTCAAAAGCCAGCGCCGCCAGCGCGGTGCCGACGATGTTGCCGAGCAGCACAATGCCCCACAGCCGCATTAGCAGCCAGAAATTACTGGCCGTTGGGTGCTGCATTACCGGCAGCACGGCGGTAACGGTGTTTTCGGTAAACAGCTGCTGGCGCGCCATAATCACGATAATAAAGCCGAATGTGTAGCCGAGGTTTTCCAGCAAAAAGCTGCCCGGCACGCCGACCAGGTTAACGTGAAAAATGCCCTTAGCCAGAAATGAAGCGCCGATGGAAAGCCCCGCCGCTACGGCGGACCAGAACAGCGCCATGCCGTCCCGCTCCAGCTCTTTCTGCCCGTCGTGGCGAATATGCTCGTGGATAGCCATCGCGCCGGAGGGCAGGCGGTCTTCATCCAGCTCAATTTGTTTCCCGCTGGTGTTCTCTTCGCTGTCCACTTCCAGCTCGTCGGTTTTACTTAGCTTGTCGTTTGCAATCTTGTCCATTGGGCGGTTCCGCGTCAGAAAACGGTCTTTTAAGCGTAGCGGTTTTTGCCTCCTGCTCGTGATTAATGGGAAAAATCGTCCCTGCTTTGATCTGAGTAACAGGAATAACTCTAATGGAGTAGGCCGTAGCGCGGGCGCGGACTGAAGAAAATGGGGCAATATGATATGCTTGGCGCCACCTGAGACAAGGAGCGCCTCCCGATGTTAGAAGCCCGACAACTGACCTGCCAGCGTGATGAACGCACGCTGTTCAATGCGCTGTCATTTCGCGTTGAGCCGGGCGAAATGGTGCAGGTGGCGGGCCAAAACGGCGCAGGAAAAACCACGCTTCTGCGTATTCTTGCTGGTCTGGCCCAGGCCGATGAAGGGGATGTATTCTGGCAGGCACAGCCGCTGAGCCGCCAGCGGGATTTATTCCATGATGACTTGCTGTGGATTGGCCACCAGGCAGGCATCAAAACCGTTCTCACGCCGTTTGAAAACCTCACTTTTTTCCATGCCGATGTTGCCGAAGCGCAGCGCTGGCACGCTCTGGAGCAAATCGGGCTGCTCGGGTTTGAAGATTTACCCGTTAACCAACTTTCCGCCGGGCAGCAGCGCCGCGCCGCGCTCGCTCGCCTGTGGCTCTCCACGGCAAAGCTGTGGCTTCTTGATGAACCCTTTACCGCGCTGGATGCGACCGGCATCGAAAAATTAACTCAGCGCCTGCGCCAGCATGCCGATGCGGGCGGAATGGTTGTTCTTACCAGCCATCAGCCGCTCGGCTGTGCGGTTCGCCAGATCCATTTGCAGGGCAGCGTCCAATGATGCGGCGTATTTTCTGGCGCGAGCTGCGGGTAGTGTTTCGTCGCGGGGCGGAAATCGCCAACCCGCTGTGGTTCTTCCTGATTGTCATTACTTTGTTCCCGCTGGGCATTGGCCCGGAACCTCAACTGCTGGCGCGTATTGCTCCGGGCATTATCTGGGTTGCGGCGCTGCTGGCCTCGCTGATGGCAATGGACAGGTTATTCCGGGACGACTTTCAGGACGGCTCGCTGGAACAGCTGATGCTGATGCCGGTGCCTTTACCGCTGGTGGTGCTGGCGAAAGTGACCGCTCACTGGGTGGTGACAGGGCTGCCGCTGTTATTGCTTTCGCCGCTGGCCGCGCTGCTGCTGGGGCTGGACTTTTACGGCTGGCGGGTGATGGCAGCCACTTTACTGCTGGGGACGCCAACCTTGAGCTTCCTCGGCGCGCCCGGCGTGGGGTTAACGGTCGGCCTGAAGCGGGGCGGCGTGCTGCTCAGCCTGCTGGTGCTTCCGCTGACAATCCCGCTACTAATCTTTGCTACCGCCGCGATGGATGCCGCCTCGATGCATCTGCCGGTGGAGGGCTATATGGCTATTCTTGGCGCGTTACTGGCCGGGAGCGCCACGCTTAGCCCGTTTGCCACCGCAGCGGCGCTGCGGGTAAGCGTGCAATAACTTTATTCTTTGTTTTGTGAGCAAAAACTATGTGGAAAACATTACATCAGCTTGCTAAACCCGAGCGGCTGTATCACTTCTGCGGCCGGCTTCTGCCGTGGCTGGCTGCCGCCAGCGCGATACTGCTGGTGGTGGGCTGCGTCTGGGGCTTCGGTATTGCTCCCGCGGACTATCAGCAGGGGCAGAGCTACCGGATTATGTACCTGCACGTGCCGGCGGCCATGTGGTCGATGGGCATTTACGCCAGCATGGCGATTGCCGCTTTTATCGGCCTGGTGTGGCAGATAAAAACCGCCGATCTCGCGGTTATGGCAATGGCACCGGTGGGTGCGGCATTTACTTTTATCGCGCTGGTAACCGGCTCTGCCTGGGGCAAGCCGATGTGGGGAACCTGGTGGATCTGGGATGCACGGCTCACCTCCGAGCTGGTGCTGCTGTTCCTGTATGTGGGCGCGATTGCGCTTTACAGCGCCTTCGATGACCGCCGTCAGGCGGGGCGTGCCGCAGGTATCCTGGTGCTGGTGGGCGTGGTGAACTTGCCGATTATTCATTTCTCCGTGGAGTGGTGGAACACGCTGCATCAAGGCTCCACCAATATGCAGCAATCCATCGACCCTTCAATGCGCACGCCGCTGCGCTGGACTATTTTTGGCTTCCTGGCGCTGTTTATTACCCTGACGCTAATGCGCATGCGCAACCTGCTGCTGTTGCAGGAGAGCCGTCGTCCGTGGGTGTTAGCGCTTGCTAACGGCAAAGGAGCAAAATCATGACGTGGGCGTTTACTCACTGGAGCGAATTCTTCGCGATGGGCGGCTACGCCTTTTACGTCTGGCTGGCGGTGGCCTTCACGCTGCTGCCTCTGCTGGGGCTGGTTTTCCACAGCCGCTATCAGCACCGCGCCATTCTGCGGGCGGTGGCTCGCCAGCAGGCAAGAGAGCAGCGGGTCAATGCCGCACGTCAGCGTCAGGAGAGTGCATAAGTGAATCCTCGTCGTAAAAACCGGCTCTATCTGGCCGTGGCGGTGCTGGCCGGGCTGGGGCTGACAATCACCCTTGTGCTGTACGCCCTGCGCAGCAATATCGATCTGTTTTATACCCCCGGCGAAATTATCTATGGCAAAGGCGAAAGCCAGCTGATGCCGGAAACCGGGCAGCGTCTGCGAATCGGCGGCATGGTAATGCCGGGAAGCGTGAAGCGGGACAGCAAAAGCCTGAAGGTAAGCTTTAAGCTCTACGACGCGCGCGGCGTGGTGGATGTCACCTATGAAGGCATTCTGCCGGATCTGTTCCGCGAGGGGCAGGGCGTGGTAGCTCAGGGCGTAATGGAAGGCGCGACCCTAATCCATGCCAAAGAAGTGCTGGCGAAGCACGATGAAAACTACACCCCGCCGGAGGTTAAAGCGGCAATGGAGCAGAATCATCAGCAGCCGCCGGAAGTGTATAAGGACAGCGCCCCATGATGCCGGAAATCGGAAATGTTCTGCTTTGCCTGGCGCTTGGCTGGTCGCTGTTGCTGGGCGTTTACCCGCTGTGGGGCGTGGCTCGCGGCGATAAGCGGCTGATGGCCTCCGGCAGGCCGTTTAGCTGGGCGCTGTTTATCACTTTATGCGCTTCGTTCCTGATTCTGGTGAACGCTTTTGTGGTCAACGACTTCAGCGTGTTGTACGTCGCCAACAACTCCAATACCGAACTGCCGGTATGGTATCGAGTGGCGGCGACCTGGGGCGCGCACGAAGGTTCATTGATGTTGTGGGTGCTGATGATGAGCGGCTGGACATTTGCCGTTTCGCTTACGGCCCGGCGCATGCCCCAGGAGGATCATGCCCGCGTGCTGGCGGTAATGGGCATGATCAATTTTGGCTTCCTGCTGTTTATTATTTTCACCTCCAACCCGTTTATCCGCACGCTGCCGGACTACCCGCTTGAAGGGCGGGATCTTAACCCATTGCTCCAGGACATCGGGCTTATCCTGCACCCGCCGCTGCTGTATATGGGCTATGTCGGCTTCTCGGTGGCGTTTGCTTTTGCTATCGCCGCACTGCTGGGCGGCAGGCTGGATAGCGCCTGGGCGCGCTGGACCCGCCCGTGGACGCTGGCGGCCTGGGCTTTCCTGACCGTCGGCATTGTGCTCGGCTCGGCGTGGGCCTATTACGAACTGGGCTGGGGCGGCTGGTGGTTCTGGGACCCGGTAGAAAATGCCTCCTTTATGCCGTGGCTGGCGGGGACGGCGCTTATCCACTCGCTCTCCGTCACCGAAAAACGCGGCAGCTTTAAGGCCTGGACGGTGCTGCTGGCGATTAGCGCCTTCTCGCTGTGCCTGCTTGGCACGTTCCTGGTTCGTTCCGGCGTGCTGGTATCGGTGCACTCTTTTGCCTCCGATCCGGCGCGCGGCATGTTTATCCTCGCCTTCCTGGTGATAGTCATCGGCGGTTCGCTGCTGCTGTACGCGGTGAAGGGCAGCAAGGTTCGCTCCCGCGTCAGCAACGATCTCTGGTCGCGTGAATCCTTCCTGCTCGGCAACAACGTGCTGCTGATTGCCGCCATGCTGGTCGTGCTGTTGGGGACCCTGCTGCCGCTGGTACATAAGCAGCTCGGGCTGGGCAGTATTTCCATCGGCGAGCCGTTCTTCAATACCATGTTTACCGCGCTGATGGCGCCGTTTGCCCTGATGCTGGGGATTGGGCCGCTGGTTCGCTGGCGGCGCGACGAGCCGGGTAAGCTGCGTAAGCATCTGCTGCTGGCGGTGGTGATTACCCTGGCATTGTCGCTGCTGTTACCGTGGCTGATGCAGGACCGCATCGAAGCGATGACCGTTGTCGGCCTGCTGATGGCCGTCTGGGTGTTTGTGCTGGCGCTGGTGGAGGTTTATCAGCGGGCGACGCATCGCCACGGTTTGTGGGATGGGTTACGCAAAATTCCGGCCAGCCACTGGGGCATGGTCTCCGCACATCTTGGCCTGGCGGTGACCGTGGTCGGCATCGCTTTTAGCCAGAGCTACAGCGTAGAGCGCGATGTACGCATGAAGTCCGGGGACAGCATCAACATTCACCAGTATCACTTTGTGTTCCGCGAAGTGCGCGAGATAACCGGCCCTAATTATCGCGGCGGTGTTGGCGTTATCGACGTAACGCGTGAGGGTAAACCGGAAGCCACGCTGCACGCCGAGAAACGCTTCTATAACAGCAGCCGGGCGATGATGACCGAGGCCGCCATAGACGGCGGTTTTACCCGCGACCTGTACGCCGCGCTGGGGGAAGAGCTGGAGGACGGAAGCTGGGCGGTTCGCCTCTACTATAAGCCGTTCGTACGCTGGATCTGGGCCGGCGGGCTGCTGATGGCGCTTGGCGGTGTGTTCTGCCTGTTCGACCCTCGCTACCGTAGCCGTAAATTTAAGCCGGAGGCCGCAGCATGAAGCGCCGTTATCTTTATATTCCGCTGGCGCTTTTCCTGGTGCTGGCCGGGCTGCTGCTCTGGCAGCTGGCGCGTAACGCACAGGGCGAAGCGCCGACCGATCTAGAATCCGCGCTGATTGGCAAACCTGTGCCGGTGTTCCGCCTTGAATCTCTCGAGCAGCCCGGCAAAGTCTGGGGCAGTGAAGTGCTGGCGGACGGCAAGCCGCTGCTGCTTAACGTCTGGGCGACCTGGTGCCCAACCTGCCGTGCCGAGCATAAATTCCTCAACGGGCTTTCCGCCCGGGGCATCCGCGTGGTGGGCATGAATTATAAAGACGACCGTAACAAGGCCATTGGCTGGCTGCGCGATCTCGGCAATCCGTACATGCTGAGCCTGTTTGACGGCAACGGCATGCTGGGGCTGGATCTGGGCGTCTACGGCGCGCCGGAAACGTTCCTGATCGACGGCAAAGGGATCATTCGTTATCGCCACGCGGGCGATCTTAACGATCGTGTCTGGCGGGAGGAGTTGAAGCCGCTGTGGGATAAATACAGCCAGGAGGCAGGCTCATGATGCGCGCATTGCTCTTTTTCATTGCCGTGTCATTTAGCTGCCATGCGGCTGCCGCCATCGACACTTATACCTTTAAAGATGAGGCGCAGGAGCAGCAGTTCCGTCAGCTTACCGAGCAGCTGCGCTGCCCGAAATGCCAGAACAACAGTATCGCCGACTCCAACTCGATGATTGCCTCTGACATGAAGCTCAAGGTCTACGAGCTGATGCAGCAGGGCAAAAGCAGCCAGCAAATCATCGATTATATGGTTGAGCGCTACGGCCACTTTGTGACCTATGAGCCGCCTTTAACCCCGGCAACCCTCGTGCTGTGGGCGCTTCCCGCGCTGTTTGTTTTCGGCGGTATCGGGGTGATTGTGCTGCGAAGTCGCCGTCGGCAAAAGATTTCGCTTGCGGGTGACGATGAAGCTCATCCGGGCCAACAGGCCGGCGGGAAAATCTCGCTGTGGGTGTTTTTGCCCGGAGCGCTGGCGCTGGTGGCGGTAAGCGCTGGCAGTTATCTGAAAACCTCCGGGCTGGGCCAGGTCAGGGCCTGGCAGCAGGCGACCGCCGAGACGCCCGCGTTGTTAAAACGTGTTCTGGACCAGCAGGCAGCGCCCCTGACTATGGAAGAGATGGCGCGACTTGGGTTAGGATTACGCACGCGATTACAGCTCCAGCCTGATAATCTTGAGGGCTGGATGATGCTTGGGCGCATCGGCATGGTGTTAAATAACGCAACTACGGCCACACAAGCCTTTGCTCGTGCTTATAAACTTGCGCCCGCAAACGCCGAAGCAAAGCTGGGCTATGCTGAAGTATTGACCCGCTCCGCCGACGCGCAGGACAACCAGCTGGGTGGTCTCCTGCTCCGCGAAATGCTAAAAGATGACCACACGAATATTCGCGTGCTCAGCCTGCTGGCGTTCAATGCTTTTGAGCGCCAGAGCTACCGTGAAGCGGTTGGGGCGTGGCAAACAATGCTGAAAATTTTACCGGCGGGCGATCGGCGTCGCGCCGTGATTGAGCGCAGCATCGAGCAGGCGGGGGCCCAAAGCGAAACGGGCACCACTGAAAGCGCAGACAAACAATAATAGGGAGACGCTAATGAATTTCCGCCTGACAGGGCTTGCCCTGGCGACCACGGTTTTAGTGGGGTGCGCCAGCTCCGGCAGCCAGCAGCCTCAGGGGCGTTCGGACCCGCTTGAAGGGTTCAACCGTTCAATGTTCAACTTTAACTACAACGTGTTGGACCCGTATGTGCTGCGCCCGGTGGCCGTTGCATGGCGAGATTACGTGCCGGTTCCGGCGCGTAACGGCCTGAGCAACTTCACCAGCAACCTTGAAGAACCTGCGACGATGGTGAACTACTTCGTACAGGGCGACCCGTACCAGGGGATGGTGCACTTTACGCGCTTCTTCCTTAATACCCTGCTGGGGATGGGCGGCTTTATCGACGTCGCCGGTATGGCGAACCCCAAATTGCAGCGTGTTGAACCGCACCGCTTCGGCAGTACGCTCGGCCACTACGGCGCGGGCTATGGCCCTTATGTGATGCTGCCGGGTTACGGAAGCTTTACCGTGCGTGAAGACGGCGGCGACTTCGCCGATACGCTTTACCCGGTGCTCTCCTGGCTGACCTGGCCGATGTCTATCGGTAAATGGACGGTGGAAGGCATCGAAACCCGCGCCCAGTTGCTGGACTCCGACGGCCTGCTGCGCCAGTCCTCCGATCCGTACATTACGGTGCGAGAGGCTTACTTCCAGCGCCACGATTTCCTGGCGAATGGCGGACAGCTGAAGCCGGAAGCCAACCCGAACGCGGCGGCGATTCAGGACGATCTGAAAGACATCGACTCCCAGTAAACGAGGCGATGGCAAGGAGAAAGCGAGCACCGGTTGCTCGCTTTTTTATTGTCATCAGAACGACATAAATTGACACATCTTTACCCATCAGCATTTTGTGTTGGTATGTTATAAGGTAACAACCTGAAAATGCTGCACAACTCTTGTGCACCTTATCCTTTTAAGACCATGCCGCCTTCCCAGATACCTGAAGCTGAACTGCTGCCGCCTGCGCTTCCCGCGCGTTATTCGCTGGCGTCCGGGCAAGCCCGACTCCTTGCGCGGGTCGTGTTCGTGCTGGCTATTCCGCTGTTTATGATGCTTATGCTGGCGCTGACCATCAGCCTGCTGGAACCCGCCTCGCGCTGGGTTCCTCTGCTGTGCAGCAACGCCGCCGCGCTATTGTTGCTGGTTATTTCGCTGCATGCGGCCCAGCGTATTTGCCTGTGGCGCAGCGCAAAATTTTCGCCGCCGCCCGAGCCACAAACCCCGGAAGCGGAGCCGCCGCCGGGAGCCTTAGCCCGCTGGTTTACCGCCTCCGTGCCGCTGAATTTCCGCCGCATCGAAAACTTTTTCAAGGCCGAGGGGATCTGGTCCGGCTCGCTTGCCGCGCTGACGATTTATATCGCGCTGTGCGGCTGGAGCAGCAGCTACGTTCCTCTTGCGGCCGATAATAACCGCTGGATAGCCGTTGGCTGCCTGGCTGCGGCTATCTTCACCGCGCTGGTTGCCGAGCGGCACCTCAGCGCTATGGCAAAAGAAGCTTCGCCGGAGGCCGGGCAGATTGCGCCGGTACTGCGCCTTGTCATGGCGGTACAACTCCTGACGTTGCCCGCGTTTATCTGGCCGCAGCTCAACAGCTCGCTGGTGATAAACCTGCCCGCGCTGCTGGTTGGCCTGGCGGCGCTCGAGTTTATGCTGCGGGGTCTGTTTTCCCTGTTTGCACCGCCGGGGGATGGTTCCGCCGAACCAAAGCTTATTCCCAAAAGCCAGCTTGCTGCACAGCTTAGCTGGCCGCCGCGCCCGCTGCGTTTTTTGCAGCAGGAACTTCACCAGCGCTTCGGCATCGACCTGCGTCAGGTGTGGGCGTTTACCGTTTTACGGCGCGCCTTTTTCCCGATGCTGGCGCTGATGCTGCTCTGTGGCTGGCTGCTGACCGGGCTACAGCAAATCTCCGCTACCCAGCGCGGGGTCTATGAACGCTTTGGCCGGTCGGTGGCGGTGCTGGAACCGGGCCTGCACGTCGGCATGCCGTGGCCGTTTGGCCGGGTGCTGCTGACCGAAAATGGTCAGGTGCACGAGCTGGCAGCCGGGGAAGACCCTGCGACTCAGAAAGCCTCTCCGCTGGTGGACGCCGAAGGGCCGGCTCCGGCCAGCGCAGACCGCCTGTGGGATGCGACCCACAATTTCGATAAGGCGCAGATAATCGCCAGCCAGAGTGGCGACCAGCAAAGCCTGCAAATCGTTAACAGCGACGTGCGTTTTATGTGGCGCATCGGCCTGACGGATAAAGCAGCTCTGGCGGCAACCTACCGCTCGGCCAATCTTGCCGAACTGGTGCGCAGCACCGCCAATCAGGTGCTGGTGCATCAGTTTTCTTCGCTCACGCTTGACGATGTGCTGAGCGAGCGTCGTGACGATTTAGCCGCGCAGATAAATCGCGCCGTCCAGCAGCAGCTTGATAGCCTGGGCAGCGGCGTCGAAATTCTTTCCACGGTTGTTGAAGCTATTCATCCACCGGCGGGTGCGGCGGACGCGTTCCACGGCGTACAGGCCGCGCAAATTGCCGCCCAGTCGCTGATCCTCCGGGAGCAGGGCAGTGCCGCAGAAAAAGCCGCGCTTGCCGCAACCAACGCCGCCGTGCGCCAGGATACGGCGAAAATTAACGCCACGGAGGCGCTCAGCCTTGCCAGGGCGACAGCGGTGCGCTTTGCCGCCGAGAAAAATGCTTATCAGCAGGCCGGGCAGGTCTTTATCGACGAGCTGTGGTTTAAACAACTCCAGCTCACGCTTAGCGGCCGCCCGCTGCTGGTTATCGACCAGCGGATCGGCGCAGGTTCGTCGCCAACGCTCGACCTTCGTGAATTTCCTTCCCTGAATGACGCAGCCCGGCGCGATGC
Organism: Cedecea davisae DSM 4568; assembly: GCF_000412335.2. GTDB lineage: Bacteria > Pseudomonadota > Gammaproteobacteria > Enterobacterales > Enterobacteriaceae > Cedecea > Cedecea davisae. The sequence continues at coordinate 3,228,776 of NZ_KE161030.1, read as the reverse complement.
GCCAGTAAAACCCGCACAGGAGCCTTCCCGGTGAGCCACTCACATTCTCATGGACATCATCATTCTCACGGTAGTGGCTGCGGCCATAACCACTCTTCCGCCCCGGAAGGCGGCAAAAAAGGGATGGGGAAACGCATTGCCGCCGCCGCGTTGCTGGTGCTTATTCTGCTCACCGCTGCCAGCCTGGTGCAGGTACGCTCCGGCGAGTCACTGGTGATTACCCGCTTCGGCAAGCCGGTGCGCGTGCTGCTTGAGCCGGGGCTTGCCTGGCGCTTGCCTGCACCTTTTGAAACCGCCACGGTGGTTGATTTGCGCCTGCGTACCACCTCGAGCGGCCTGCAGGACGTAGGCACGCGAGACGGGCTGCGGATAATCGTCCAGTCTTATGCGGTTTGGGAGGTGGATAATACCCCCGAGCACGTTCAGCGCTTTATGCGTGCGGTGCAAAACCAGCCTGATGAAGCCGCTCGCCAGATCCGTACCTACCTCGGTTCGGCGCTGGAAACCACGGCCAGCGGCTTTACCCTCTCACAGCTGGTCAATACCGACGGCAAGCAGGTCCAGCTGGTGGCGTTTGAATCGCACTTGCAGCAGCAAATCAGCCAGCCGCTGCTGCAAAGCTACGGCATCCGGCTGGTGCAGATGGGGACAGAGCGCCTGACATTACCCGCGGTAACGCTGAATGCCACCGTCGACCGGATGCGCGCCGAGCGTGAAACTATTGCTATAGAAAGAACGGCGGAAGGGAAGCGCGCTGCGGCTGAGATCCGTTCTGCTGCCGATCGTGATGCGCGTATTACCGAAGCCGAGGCCTCGGTGAAGGCTGCGGATATTGAGGCTCAGGCTCAGGTACAAACGGCGGCTATTTACGGCAAGGCTTATGAAAGCGCGCCGCAGCTTTATAGCCTGCTGCGCCAGATTGACGCCCTCAGCGGCATGGTGAATGCACAAACCCGGCTGGTTCTGCGCACCGATGCGAAACCGTTCAGCCTGCTGGTTGAAGGCCCGCAGCTGGATAAAGCGGCGGACAAGAAGCCATGACGGAACGGCAAAAACTCCCGCCGAACGGGCCATGGACGCAGTCGATCCGGCTGGCGTTTATCGCGATATTTGTATTGACGTTATTCGCCGCCGCGGCATGGCTGTTTTCGAACGTGCGGGAAATTCCCCCGGGAAGCAGAGCGGTGGTGCTAAGTTTCGGTGCCGAACAGCGGGTGGCCGAGCCGGGCCTGCTGCTGGCCTGGCCTTCGCCGATTAACGACGTGGTGATGGTTCCGGGGGCCGACCGGGTGATTGAGCATCGGGTTACCGCGCTGCTGCGCTCATCGGACGCGCAAAGCCTCGATATTAACGGCGGCCCGGCCAGCGATGCGATTGCCGGTTCCGGCTTCTTGCTGACCGGAGATGCGGGCGTGGTGCAGTTGGATATCAGCGTGTTTTACCGGGTCAGAACGCCGATGGCGTATGTGCTCCAGGGGAAACACGTTCTGCCGCTGCTCGACAGGCTGGTAGAGCGCGCGGCGGTTGCCGTTTGTGCCTCACGCGATCTGGACACCATTCTGGTCGCTCGCCCGGAAATGCCCGGTAATGATATGAACGTTGCCCAACAGCGCGAACAATTGCGCAGCGACGTGCAGCATAATATTGAGCAAAATCTGCTGCGCCTTCAGCAGTCCGGTAGCGATGCAGGCATCACGCTTGAACGGGTCACGGTTCAGTCGGCGCTGCCGGTTGCCACGGTTGCCGCCTTCAATGCGGTTTTGACCGCCAGCCAGCAGGCCTCTAAAGCTATCGCCACCGCTCAGAGCGACGCCTCGCTCACCCGGCAGAAAGCCGTGCAACAGGCGGATCAGCTCCGGCAGACCGCCCAGGCTAAGGCTCAGGAAAGCGTGGCAAAAGCGCAGTCGGATACCGCGACAATTGCCCATCTGGCTAATAACCGTGACGATCCGGATTTAATGGGCAGGATTTATCGTCAGCGGATCGCTGAGATCCTGTCTAAAGCGGGATCGGTGGTCACCGTGTCGCCGCAGGATGATGCCCACCTGATCCTGCAGGGCGTTGAGCAAAAGGATAATTCCACACCATGAGCACCTCATCTGCACAGCCGGGTGGCGCGCTGACGCGCCAGGAGCAGCGGCATATTACCCGCCAGTTATTGCTGGCACTGATAGCCAGCGGGGCGCTGATCCTCGGGCTTCTTTGGCGCTGGCTGGCCCCGGAGCAGGTTGCGGTGGCCGATTTGCTGCTGGGAGCCGCATCGCTGGTGGTTGCCGTGCCGGTGCTGCGCCACGCCTGGCACAGCCTGCGTTACCCCAGCCTGCACGGCCTGACCGACCAGCTTATTGCCCTGGCTTTGCTCGGGGCGTGGGCAACCGGCGACCTGCTCACCGCCGCGCTGCTGCCGCTGATTATGATTGTCGGCCATATTCTTGAAGAGCGCAGCGTGATTGGTTCTCAGGAGGCTATAGAAGCGCTGAGCAAGCTGACCCGAAGCCGGGCGCGGCGCGTTGATGGCGAAGGCAATCTGCACGATATCGACAACCACGATTTACAGCCCGGCGACGTAGTAGAAGTCCGGGCCGGAGACCATATTCCCGCGGACGGGCTGGTGCTGGAGGGCAAAGCCAGCCTGGATACCGCGCCGATTACCGGCGAGTCGGTGCCGCAGGAGGTTGAACCGGGCAGCGAAGTGTACGGCGGGGCCATTAACTTTGACGGGCTGCTGCGCGTGCGGGTAACGCGTACCGGTGAAACCTCCACGCTCGGAAGAGTCATTGCCCTGATGCAAAGCGCCGAGCAGGCAAGCCCGCCGATTACCCGGCTGCTGGAGCGACATGCTGCCCGTTATTTACTGCTGGTTTTGATGATTGCCGCCAGCACCTGGTTTCTGACCCAGGACGCTCAGGCGATGCTGGCCGTGCTGGTCGCCGCCTGCCCGTGTGCTTTGGTGCTTTCCGCCCCGGCTTCTTCTATTGCAGGGTTAACGGTGGCCGCCCGCCACGGCATTCTAATCCGTGGCGCGGCATTCCTTGAGGAGCTGGCGGAAGTTAACGCCGTGGTGGTCGATAAGACCGGCACCCTGACCCATGGCAAACTACAGCTGGAGGCGCTGGCTCCGGCAGACGGCGTGACTCAGCAGCAGCTGAAGGCGCTTGCCGCCAGCCTGGGCGCAACCAGCAACCACCCGGTAAGCCGTGCCCTGAGCGATATCGCCCCGCGTGAAGAGTGGCTGCCGCTGGAAAACGTGCGTGAGCTTCAGGGGTTGGGCGTCTCTGCCGCAACGCCGCAGGGCGAAGCCGTGCTCGGCAGGCCAGAACTGTTGACAACGAGCGTCGCAGACTTGCCGGAAGTGCCGGAACACGATGGGCCGGTAGTTGGCCTGGCGCTGGAAGGCCGTTTCCTTGGCTGGCTGCTGCTGGCCGATAGCCTGCGCGGTGAGGCCGCAACGGCAATGGCCGAGCTGCGGGAACTTGGCCTGAACCGCCAACTGCTGCTGACCGGCGACCGTCAGTCCGTTGCCGATCGTATCGCCCGCAGCGTGGGGATAACGGATGTTATTGCCGGAGCGCTGCCTGCGGACAAGCTCAACCAGGTTAAACAGCAAATTGATAGCGGTTACCGGCCAATGGTTATCGGCGACGGCATCAACGATTCGCTGGCGCTCAAGGCAGGAGTGGTCGGTGTGGCGATGGGCGCGGGTGGGTCAGACATTGCTATGTCGTCGGCGGATATCGTGCTCATCGGCAGTGATTTACGTCGGCTCGGCACCTGCGTTCGTTTAAGCCGCCGCTGCCGCCGCACTTTGCAGGTGAACGTGTTTATCGGGCTGGGCTGGACGCTGGCTATTGTGGCGATGGCCGCTTTCGGCTGGCTCGGCGCTTCCGGCGCGGTGGTTGCTGCGCTGCTGCATAATCTCAGCACGCTGCTGGTGCTGGGCAACGCGGGAAGGTTATTGCGGTTTGAAGAGAAGTTGAGCGAGCAGAAATAAAAAAACCGCCTTCGTGATGAAGGCGGTTTGCTTTTCGGGGCGGTAACTTAGAACGCGTAGTTGAAGTTAGCGCCGTACAGCCAGGCTTTACCTTCAGATTTGAAGGTGTATGGGCCTTCTTCGATAGTCACTTTCTGGCCGTGCATGTAGGAAACACCCACATCTACGGATGCGTCTTTGTTAAACGCATAAGTCGTACCGGCGCTCAGCCACAGACGATCCTGGTCCGGAATGGAGATGGAACGCTTGTCGGCCGGAACCGGGCTGTCATCGAAGGCGATACCGGTGCGGAAGGTCCAGTTATCGTCCATGAAGTAGGTGGTGCCCAGCGCGATGCGGTAAGCATCTTTAAAGCCTTCTTCTTTATAGAACAGCGTCTGGCCGTTGTTGCCGGTCGCTTTCAGCTCCTGGAACTGGCTCCAGCTGGTGTAGGTCAGACTATAGTGGACGGCCCATTTCGGTGCCACTTTATTGTAACCAGACAGCTCCCACATTTCCGGCAGATGCAGGCTCAGAGAGCCCGGTACGGTTGCGCCGTTGGTGCCAGACGGTAGGCCAAAGTTAGACAGCAACGGGTTATAGGCCGCAGGCAGGCTGCTCTTATAGTCGCCGTCGAAGTCTACTTTTACTTCTGAGCGATAGGTGAAGCCGTAGCGGTTGTCTTTATCAATTTCATAAAGGATACCTGCGTTCCAGCCGAAGCCCCATTTATCGCCCTTCAGATGAGCAATCTGGGTATCAGCAGGAATGCTGCCGATGGCTTGACGCTGTGCCGGGGTCAGCGGTGCGGCTGGGTTACCAGCGATAAGCTGCGGCAGGTCACCTGCGTAACGCTCAATCTTCGCTTTAGCGTATACCGCGTCAAAACCGAGGCCGAAGCTCCAGTTGCTGTTCAGGCGGTAAGCGCCGCTCAGGTTCAGGTTGAGGGTGGTCAGGTCGGTCGTTCCGCCCATTGAACCTGCGGTGTAGTTGTCGTTGTATTCGGTTGCCAGGCCGTAGTTAGAGGTGACGGATGCACCCCAGCCGAACTGGTCGTTAATCGGCGCGACAAAGTGCAGGTTAGGCACCCATGCGGTCGGCGCGATGTTTTTTGCATCGGTGCTTTTGCCGGTTTTTGAGGTACCGGAGATATCTACGTCCGGGTCAACGAAGATGGCGCCAGCGGAGAGGGACGGGCGGTCAAACATCATAATTGTTGCAGGGTTGCGGCTTGCTGAACCCGCATTATCCGCCACTGCACCTTCCCCCGAATACGCTCGGCCAAGGCCAGAGGAAGAGAACTCGTTTAATTGAAAGCCGGCTGCGTAAGCCTGGGAAGAGACTATTGCCACTGCAACCGCGAGGGCTGACTTTGTAAACAGGTTTTTCTGGCTCATGACCAAAACCTCATTGATTTATTTTTATGCAAACATTGTTACGTACCGTAACAGGAGCGCGAATAGTAGGGACTGATCGGGTACAGAGAAATCAGACCAGTGGCGAGAGTATAGGTCTGACCAGAGAGGATGTTGCAAGTTTGTTTCTAAAGTTTTTCAAGTTTGATCTTAAAAACGAGATCTGGTTGGCAAAACCGCGGGGAACTTCCCCCCTTACGGGGGATGTAATTTGTTTTAGATCATTTTTAAGTGTGATTTCCGTCACTTGTAGACTTTGTGAGAATTATCAACTGGAGCAGAGACAACCGCGGGCGTAAAATAACGACAATTATTTTAACTATTCTCCATTTTAAGCTGCACTACAGAGGAAAGCGTGATGAGTAAAAATACCGCCGATGAAACCCCAGTTTGCTGCTGCATTGATGTCGGTTCCATTATCGACAACACCGATTGCATCGCTACCTACAGCCGCGTATTCGCTGACAAAAAGCAGGCAGACGAAGTGCTGGCGGCGTTAACCGCCAAAGCCCGCGAAGTGGAATCGGAAACTTGCCAGATCACCCCGCGTTATACCGAAGTGGCTGACGGCGTGCAGCTGGATATCGACTTCGTGTTCAGCTGCCAGGCTGAAACTATGATCTTCCAGCTCGGCCTGCGTTAATCCTTCCTTCTGCGCCCTCGATTTTCGAGGGCGTTCTCTTTCGTTGTGTAATAATTCGTGTCGCCTCTCCCAATTTTTTAGCCAGCCAGTTGGCTGGATGTGAATTTTTAGTTAAGACTGTGATCAGGTCAGACCACTTTTTTTGTCTGTATTCACTTTTTTTAGCAGGGGAGCGTTATGAGTCAGGCACTGCCGTTGATTACCCGCCAGGGCGATCGTATTGCCATTGTTAGCGGTTTACGTACGCCGTTTGCCCGCCAGGCCACGGCTTTTCACGGCATACCCGCCGTCGATCTCGGCAATATGGTGGTCAGCGAGTTGATGGCCCGCAGCGAAATCCCGCCGGAAGTCATTGAGCAACTGGTATTTGGCCAGGTTGTTCAGATGCCCGAAGCCCCGAACATTGCCCGTGAAATCGTCCTCGGAACGGGGATGAGCGTGCATACCGACGCCTACAGCGTTAGCCGCGCCTGCGCGACCAGCTTCCAGGCAGTGGCAAACGTGGCTGAAAGCCTGATGGCCGGAACCATTCGCGCCGGGATTGCCGGAGGCGCAGACTCCTCATCCGTGTTGCCCATCGGGGTGAGTAAAAAGCTGGGCCGTACTTTAGTGGATGCCAATAAAGCGCGTACCCTCGGCCAGCGCCTGAAACTATTTTCCAAATTACGCCCGCGTGACCTGCTCCCGGTTCCTCCGGCTGTTGCCGAGTATTCAACCGGCCTGCGGATGGGCGATACCGCCGAGCAGATGGCAAAAACCCATGGCATTACCCGCGAACAACAGGACGCGCTGGCTCACCGTTCCCACGAACGTGCCGCTCAGGCCTGGCAGGAAGGTAAGCTCTCCGAAGAGGTGATGACCGCGTTTATTCCGCCTTATCGTCAGCCGTTTGCCGAAGATAACAACGTGCGTAAAGGCTCGAGCCTTGCCGATTATGCGAAGCTGCGCCCGGCCTTTGACCGCAAGCACGGCACGGTAACCGCAGCAAACAGCACGCCGCTTACTGACGGCGCGGCGGCGGTCATCCTGATGACTGAATCCCGCGCAAAAGAGCTCGGCCTTAAACCGTTAGGCTATCTGCGCAGCTACGCATTTACCGCTATCGATGTCTGGCAGGACATGCTTCTTGGCCCTGCATGGGCTACGCCGCTGGCGCTGGAGCGCGCCGGGATCACGCTAAACGATCTCACTTTGTTTGATATGCATGAAGCTTTTGCCGCCCAGACGCTGGCTAATTTGAAAATGCTTTCCAGCGAAAACTTTGCCCGCAACGTGCTTGGGCGCGCCCACGCCACGGGCGAGGTGGACGATGCCAAATTCAACGTGCTGGGCGGGTCTATTGCCTATGGTCATCCGTTTGCTGCCACCGGGGCGCGAATGATCACTCAAACTCTGCACGAGCTGCGCCGTCGCGGCGGCGGCTTTGGCCTGGTTACGGCCTGTGCGGCGGGCGGGCTGGGGGCAGCTATGGTTCTGGAGGCCGAATAATGGAGCACAAAGGCGCATTCGATTTACACATTCGGCTGGATAACGTTGCGGTTGTCACTATCGACGTTCCCGGCGAGAAAATGAATACCCTGAAGGCCGAGTTTGGCTCTCAGGTGCACGGCATAATCAAAAAGCTGCGCGACAATCCGAGCGTGCAGGGCCTGGTGTTTATCTCCGGCAAGCCGGATAACTTTATCGCCGGGGCGGATATCAACATGATAGCCGGCTGCAAAACCGCTCAGGAAGCGCAGGAACTGGCGCGTCAGGGGCAGCAAATTATGGCGGAAATCGCCGCGCTGCCGATCCCGGTCATCGCCGCTATTCACGGAGCCTGCCTTGGCGGCGGGCTGGAGATGGCGCTGGCCTGCCATTCGCGTATCTGTACTGATTCACCGAAAACCCAGCTCGGGTTGCCGGAAGTGCAGCTCGGCCTGCTGCCGGGTTCCGGAGGTACCCAGCGTCTGCCGCGCCTGATTGGCGTCAGCAATGCGCTGGATATGATCCTGACCGGCAAACAGCTGCGCCCGCGCCAGGCGCTGAATCTGGGGCTGGTGGATGATGTGGTGCCGGAATCTATTCTGCTGGAAACCGCGGTTGAGCTGGCGCTGAAAGGGCGTAAACCTTCCCGTGAGCTGCCGGTGAAAGAGCGTATTCTTGCCGGTCCTCTCGGCCGTTCGCTGCTGTTCAGCCTCGTCAGTAAAAAGACTGAGGAAAAGACTCAGGGCAACTATCCGGCGACCAGCCGCATTATTGATGTCATCCGCATCGGGCTGGAGCAGGGGAGTAAAAGCGGCTACGAGGCGGAGGCGAAAGCTTTCGGCATACTCGCTATGTCACCGGAATCTGCCGCGCTGCGGGGCTTGTTCTTCGCCAGTACCGAATTGAAAAAAGAGTACGGCGGCGAAGCTAAACCTCGTTCGCTGAACGCCGTGGGCGTGCTGGGCGGCGGGCTGATGGGCGGCGGTATCGCCTATGTGACCGCCACTAAAGGCAAGCTGCCTGTGCGCATCAAAGACATTAACAATGAAGGCATCAACCACGCGCTGAAGTACAGCTGGGATCTGCTGGATAAAAAGGTGCGCCGCCGCCATATGAAACCCGCGGAGCGGCAGCGCGAGCTGGCTCGTATCTCCGGCGGAACTGACTACCACGGCTTCCATCAGCGCGATATCGTCGTTGAGGCGGTGTTTGAAGACCTGGCTCTGAAGCAGAAAATGGTAGCCGAAGTGGAGCAAAATGCTGCCCCGCATACCATTTTTGCCTCGAATACCTCGTCGCTGCCGATAGCGGATATTGCGGCGCAGGCCGCCCGCCCGCAGCAGGTCATCGGCCTGCATTACTTCAGCCCGGTAGATAAAATGCCGCTGGTGGAAGTTATCCCGCACGCCGGAACCAGCGCGGAAACGATTTCCACAACCGTTCAACTGGCCAAAAAACAGGGCAAAACGCCGATTGTGGTCGGCGACAGCGCCGGGTTCTACGTTAACCGAATTCTTGCTCCCTACATCAATGAAGCAATGCGCTGCCTGGTGGAAGGCGAGCCGGTGGAACGCATCGACGAGGCGCTGGTTAAGTTTGGTTTCCCGGTCGGGCCGATTCAACTGCTGGACGAAGTGGGCATTGACGTTGGGACTAAAATTATTCCGATTTTGCACCAGGCCTTCGGCGAGCGCTTTGCCGCCCCGGGCAGCGTGGATGCGATTCTTAAGGACGACCGCAAAGGAAGAAAAAATGGTCGCGGTTTCTATCTTTATCCAGCGAAAGGGCGTAAAAGCAAGAAACAGGCCGACCCCGCGATTTATAAGCTCATCGGCGTGTCGCCACATGGACGCCAGGCACCGGAGCAGATAGCCGAGCGCTGCGTGATGATGATGCTGAACGAAGCCGCCCGCTGCCTGGATGAAGGCGTAGTGCGAAGCGCAAGAGATGGCGACATCGGCGGCGTTTTCGGGATTGGTTTCCCGCCGTTCCTGGGCGGGCCGTTCAGGTATATGGACAGCCAGGGCGCGGCCGATATTGTGGCAAGATTACGGCGTCTGGCGGGGCAGTACGGGGAGCGTTTCGAACCCTGCGAAAGATTGATAATTATGGCGGAACAACACCTTAGTTTCTGGCCCGCGCTAAACCCGCAGGCGGCAACCGGGGTTGACGAAACGGCGCTCTGAAAACCGTCAAATGTACGCTGCAAGGTCATTTTGTAAACAGATATTGACTATACTTGCAGCATTGAGGTAAAAGACAGCGTTTCATTCGATGTACGGATAAGGCACAATGCCCGGCTGCCGGGAACCCCCACTTTTTAGCGTGCGGGTTCTGGCGTTCCTGGTTAACAAAAGCGGTGCAATATGCAAGTTTTTATCATGCGTCACGGCGACGCAGCACTCGATGCTGCCAGCGACTCGGTTCGTCCCTTAACCCAATGTGGGTGCGATGAATCCCGTCTGATGGCGACCTGGTTAACGGGTCAGGTGGCGAGTATCGAACGTGTTCTGGTGAGCCCTTACCTGCGAGCTGAACAGACCCTGGACGTGGTGCGGGAAGCGCTGAACCTCCCGGAGAAAGAAGACATCCTGCCGGAGCTGCGGCCCTGCGGTGATGTGGGCCTGGTAGGTGACTACCTGCAAGCCCTGGCAAATGAAGGCGTAGAATCTGCGCTGGTGGTTTCCCACCTGCCGCTGGTTGGCTACCTTGTCTCCGAGCTTTGCCCGGAAGAGGCCCCGCCGATGTTTACCACTTCGGCAATTGCCAACGTCACGCTGGATCCGGAAACCGGAAAAGGGGTGTTTAACTGGCAGATGAGCCCCTGCAACTTTAAGGTGGCGAAGGCTATCTGATTGCTGTGAGCATGAAAAAAGAGTCGCGAAAGCGGCTCTTTTGCTTTTCAGGTGCCCGGGATTTTTCCCCTCACCCTAACCCTCTCCCCAGAGGGGCGAGGGAACAACGCGTTGCGCTATTTCTGCCGAGGTGAGGGTCATCCCCGACGCGAAGCCTACGGAAGCTCAGGTGGCTGCCATTCCTCAACCTCAATCAGCACCAGCAGCGCGGCGTCGCCGCCGTATTCCTTCGGTGCCTGATGAAAAGCCATAATGTGTGGATGCTGGGCAAGCCACAGCGGCGTTTGCTGCTTGAGAACGTGCTTGCCGTGGCCGTGCATCACGCAGGCGCAAAACACATGCTCGCGGCGGCAGGCGGCTATCAGCGCGCCAAGCTCCTGTTTTGCCTGTAGCTGGGTCAGGCCGTGCAGGTCAAGAAACAGTTCCGGGGAGTAGTCGCCGCGGCGGATCTTCTTGAGTTCAAAATGGCTGACGTCTTCCCGCACGTAGCGCATCGGGCCTTCGGTGGCGAGGCGCGGCTGGAATTCATCGGAAAAATAGTGGCTGGCGTCCGCCTGCTCCTGTAGTAGCCGCTTTACCGGCACCTCCGCAACTTTTTTACGCACCGGGCGGTGAACAATGGTGTCCTGCGCCAGTTTCTTTGTGCCGCTCATCAGGCCGCGGAATAGCGCCTCATCTTCAGAACTGAGCGGTGATTTCTTTTTCATGTGCTTCCCATCTCGCATTCGCTTTCGCGCCAGTTTACCTGCTTTCTCCTCCGGCAATAAAGAAAACGCAATTTTACCGGCCCCGGAGAGTGGATGGATGCTGATTTGTCGCGGCCTTCATGGCAAACTAGCCGACTATTATTGAACTAGCGTGAGTCGCCTGCGGAGGGCAACGTGGATAAAATTTTCGTCGATGAGGCAGTGAACGAGCTGCATACCATTCAGGACATGCTGCGCTGGGCAGTCAGCCGCTTTAGCGCCGCCAACATTTGGTATGGTCACGGCACCGATAATCCGTGGGATGAAGCCGTTCAGCTGGTTCTGCCGAGCCTTTATCTGCCGCTGGATATTCCTGAAGACATGCGCACCGCTCGCCTGACGCCAAGCGAACGCCACCGCATCGTTGAGCGCGTGATTCGCCGCGTCAACGAGCGTGTTCCGGTTGCCTACCTGACCAACAAAGCGTGGTTCTGCGGGCATGAGTTTTACGTGGACGAGCGCGTGCTGGTGCCGCGTTCGCCGATTGGTGAGCTAATCAATAACCGCTTTGCCGGGCTGATTGAGCACGAACCGCAGCATATTCTCGATATGTGTACCGGCAGCGGCTGCATCGGTATCGCCTGCGCCTACGAATTCCCGAACGCGGAAGTAGACATTGTTGATATCTCGCTGGACGCGATTGCGGTTGCCGAGCAGAACATTTCCGAGCACGGCATGGACCATAACGTCACGCCGATTCGCTCTGACCTGTTCCGTGACCTGCCAAAAGTGCAGTACGACGTCATCGTCACCAACCCGCCGTATGTTGATGAAGAAGACATGGCTGACCTGCCGGGCGAGTACCATTTTGAGCCTGAGCTTGGCCTCGCCGCGGGCAGCGACGGCCTGAAGCTGGCGCGCCGCATCCTTGGCTGTGCGCCGGATTATCTGGCCGACGGCGGGATTCTGATTTGTGAAGTCGGTAACAGCATGGTACATCTGATGGAGCAATACCCGGAGGTGCCGTTTACCTGGCTTGAGTTCGACAACGGCGGCGACGGCGTATTTATGCTGACCAAAGCGCAGCTGATTGCGGCGCACGAACATTTCAGCATCTACAAAGATTAATTGCCGAACGTAGACGAGCCCGGGGGCTCGTTTTACTTCCCGCGCACAACACAACAACGACAACGGTAATAAGGAGCCGTGATGGCAGGTAACAGTATTGGACAGGTTTTTCGCGTAACGACATTTGGTGAATCTCACGGCATCGCGCTGGGCTGTATTGTTGACGGCGTACCGCCGGGCATTCCGCTTACCGAAGCTGACCTGCAACACGATCTCGATCGCCGCCGCCCGGGGACTTCACGCTATACCACCCAGCGCCGCGAGCCGGACCAGGTCAAAATTCTTTCCGGCGTATTTGAAGGCGTGACTACCGGAACCAGCATCGGCCTGCTTATCGAAAACACCGACCAGCGCTCGCAGGATTACAGCGCCATCAAAGATGTGTTCCGCCCCGGACATGCAGATTACACCTACGAACAGAAATACGGCCTGCGCGACTATCGCGGCGGCGGTCGTTCTTCCGCCCGTGAAACCGCAATGCGCGTAGCCGCAGGGGCGATTGCCAAGAAATATCTTGAGCAGAAATTCGGCATCAAAATCCGTGGCTGCCTGACGCAAATGGGCGACGTGCCGCTGGAAATCAAAGACTGGGAACAGGTAGAGCAGAACCCGTTCTTCTGCCCGGACCCGGATAAAATTGAAGCACTCGACGAGCTGATGCGCGGCCTCAAAAAAGAGGGTGATTCCATCGGCGCAAAAGTTACCGTCGTGGCTGATAACGTCCCGCCGGGCCTCGGCGAGCCGGTATTTGACCGCCTGGACGCCGATATTGCCCACGCGCTGATGAGCATCAACGCGGTGAAAGGGGTGGAGATTGGCGAAGGTTTTGGCGTTGTAAACCTGCGCGGCAGCCAGAACCGTGACGAAATCACTAAACAGGGCTTCCAGAGCAATCACGCCGGCGGCATCTTGGGCGGCATCAGCAGCGGCCAGCAGATTGTGGCCAATATGGCGCTTAAGCCGACTTCGAGCATTACGGTGCCGGGTAAAACCATTAATCGCGAAGGCGAAGAAGTGGAGATGATCACCCGCGGCCGTCACGATCCTTGCGTAGGCATTCGCGCGGTGCCAATTGCCGAAGCGATGCTGGCTATCGTGCTGATGGATCACCTGCTGCGCCAGCGCGCTCAGAACGCTGACGTTTCTTCCCCGCTTCCTCGCTGGTAAGACGATGAAAAAACTCCTGGTAGGGTTGCTGGTGCTGGCCGCCAGCGCTCAGGCTTTAGCGGCAACGCCGTGGCAAAAAATCGACCATCCTATTGGCGGTAGCGCGCAGTCCATCGGCGCTTTCTCCAATGGCTGCATCGTCGGCGCTAACGCGCTGCCGCTCGAAGACGCTCGCTATCAGGTGATGCGCCCGGATCAGCGCCGCTATTTCGGGCATCCCGATTTAGTGATGTTTATTCAGCGCCTGAGTAACCAGGTCAATCAGCTGGGCCTCGGCACGGTGCTGATTGGCGATATGGGCATGGCGGCAGGCGGGCGCTTCAGCTCCGGCCACGCCAGCCACCAGACCGGATTAGATGTCGATATTTTCCTGCAACTGCCGAAAACACGCTGGAGTTCGGCGCAGCTGCTGCGTCCGCAGGCGCTGGATTTGGTCGCCGCCGACGGGAAGCGCGTTGTGCCTGCGCTGTGGAAGCCGGAAATCGACAGCCTGATTAAGCTCGCCGCCAAAGATAATGACGTGACGCGTATTTTCGTGAACCCGGCCATCAAGCAGAAGCTTTGTGAAGATGCCGGGGCAGATAGAGACTGGCTGCGCAAGGTGCGCCCGTGGTTTGCCCACCGCGCGCATATGCACGTTCGCCTGCGTTGCCCGGCCAACAGCCTTGAGTGTGAAGACCAGCCTCTGCCGCCTCCGGGCGACGGCTGCGGCGCCGAGCTGCAAAGCTGGTTTGCGCCGCCTGCGCCGGGCAGTACGCCACCGAAAAAAACAACGCCACCGCCGCTGCCAGCGTCCTGTCAGGCATTACTGGATGAGCACGTTCTCTAACATCAGGCATGAGGTTTTTCGTCGGATAATGGAATGGTTTATGGTTTCCCCGCTGATGCTGGCGGCGCTTTTCTTCGTCGCTATGCTGGCGGGGTTTATTGATGCCCTGGCGGGCGGCGGCGGGTTGCTAACCGTTCCCGCGCTGCTGGCGGTGGGCATGTCACCGGCTCAGGCGCTTGCGACCAACAAGCTACAGGCCTGCGGCGGTTCGGTCTCGGCCTCGCTCTATTTTATCCGCCGCAAGGTGGTTAACCTTGCGGACCAGAAGCTCAATATCCTGATGACTTTTATCGGCTCGACCTGCGGCGCCCTGCTGGTGCAGCACGTTAAGTCCGATATCCTGCGCCAGATCCTGCCTTTGCTGATTATCGGCATCGGTCTTTACTTCCTGCTGATGCCAAAACTTGGGGAAGAAGACCGGCAGCGCCGCCTGTACGGCCTGCCGTTTGCCCTGATTGCAGGCGGATGCGTCGGTTTCTATGACGGCTTTTTTGGCCCCGGCGCGGGGTCGTTTTACGCTCTGGCGTTCGTGACGCTCTGCGGCTTTAACCTCGCTAAATCCACCGCCCATGCCAAAGTGCTTAACGCCACCTCAAACCTCGGCGGATTACTGCTGTTTATCATCGGCGGGAAAGTGATTTGGGGAACCGGCTTCGTGATGATGGCCGGGCAGTTTATAGGCGCGAGAATGGGTTCTCGCCTGGTATTAAGCAAAGGGCAGCAGCTGATTCGGCCGATGATTGTCGCGGTCTCGGCGGTGATGAGCGCTAAACTTTTGTATGACAGCCACGGACCGGAAATCCTCCACTGGTTAGGGATAGCCTGAAAATGAATAACGTAACAATGAGCAAACAGCACCACTATCAGGAGCTGATCGATATTTTCGACGGCTGCTTTAAAGATGATTTTAATACTCGCCTGATCAAAGGCGACGACGAGCCTATTTACCTGCCCGCCGACGACGAAGCTCCGTATAACCGCATCGTTTTCGCTCACGGCTATTACGCCAGCGGGATGCACGAAATTTCCCACTGGTGCGTGGCCGGTAAAGCGCGGCGCGAGCTGGTGGACTTTGGCTACTGGTACTGCCCGGACGGGCGCGATGCCGAAACCCAGGGCAAGTTTGAAGATGTGGAAGTGAAGCCGCAGGCGCTGGAGTGGATGCTCAGCACCGCCGCTAATTTCCCGTTCAACGTGAGCTGCGACAACCTGAGCGGCGACTTCGAGCCGGACCGCATTGCGTTCCAGCGCAGGGTGCATGCTCAGGTTATGACTTATCTGAAAGAGGGCATCCCGGCTCGTCCGGCACGCCTTATTGAAGCGCTGAGGGCGTATTATGAAACCCCTCCGCTGGCCGCTGAGCAGTTTCCGTGGCCGGAAGACCTAAACTAAAAATCACCTGTAGAAGAGGAAGTACGATGATCGCGGAATTTGAGTCACGCATTTTGGCGCTGATTGACGGGATGGTGGAACACGCCAGTGATGACGAGCTGTTCGCCAGCGGCTATCTGCGTGGCCATCTCACTCTGGCGGTAGCCGAAGTGGAAAATGGTGATGACCATTCATCCCAGGCGCTGCATGCCGTCGTGACCGACAGCCTGCATAAAGCCATTCAGGCCGGTGAGCTTTCGCCGCGCGATCAGGCTCTGGTGCTGGGTATGTGGGATAACCTGTACCAACAGGCTCAGGCCTAAGTTTTACCCTCGCCCTGTTCCTGACCCTCGCCCCAAAGGGGTGAGGGAATAAATAGTTTTCTCCCTCGACCCTTTGGGGAGAGGGGAAATTACTTCACTGCTTTCCCTTTCAATAGCTTCCTCACCCAAAGCCGATTCGGGTTCAGCGCCGCCAGCGTAGCGGAGTCCAGAGGTATTGGTTCATCGCTCATCTGAGCCGCCAGAATTTCCGACGCCAGCGGCGCGCTACACAGCCCGCGTGACCCCAGCGCGCCCAGCATATAAAGATTACGATACACCGGAGACGGGGCGGCATTTTCTCGCTCGTCGGCAAGCGTGGCGTATTGCTCAAGCGTCGCTTCGTAATCCGGCACGCTGCCCACCATCGGCAGATGATCGCGTGAGGCGCAGCGCACCCCGCAGCGGGCCTCGTTGGCCGAAACATTCACTTCCTTTGCCCATTCGGCCTCCGGCAGGCAGTCAATCAGGCGCTGGCGATTATGCTGCTGGTCGGCTTCGTTGAACGCCATTTCTCTCTGACCACGGTGGTAGCTTGCGCCGATACAGTGCTGCTGATTCTGCGGGTTGACCGGCGTAAGGTAGCCGTCGTAGCACAACACCTGGCGCAGTTCGCCGAGGGCAGGAGTGGTTGGGATATGGCTAACCTGACCGCCAACGGCATAAACCGGCAGTTTTTCCGTTTGTGGTAAGTCGCTGATTTGATGGCCGTTTGCCAGAACCACGGCTTCATGGTGTCGTGTATCCTGCCTGGAGAAAGTCAGTTCCCAACCGCCTTGCTGGCCGTTTAGCCCGGTTATGCGGTGGCCGTAAAACACCTTCAGCCCCTGGCGTTTAGCAAGCTCCAGCGCGCCTGCGGTCAACTGAGCCGGGTAGAGCCAGCCGCCGAGCGGGTAACTGATGCCGCCGCACCCGGTTTCCACGCCGCAGCTTTCTGCCACCGCTTCGGTATCAACCGCCGCTGCCAGCGCGGCAGGAAGATTTAGTCCGAGCATTTGCTCTATTTTCTGCGAGCTTTTCTCGTCCCAGGCCAGCTGGGTGACGCCGCACCATTGATGATCAAACTCTACCGGCAGCGAGTCGTACAGCCGCCGGGCGAAGGTGAAAGCCGCCGGGAAAAAGGTCGTCAACGCGGCGTCGTGCGCGGTTAACAGCGGATAAAGCGCACCCTGACGGTTGCCGGAAGCGCCCTGTGCCGGAGCGTCATCTTCGCAATAGAGCGTCACCTGCCAGCCACGGCGCAGCAGTGCCAGAGAGAGCAGCGCGCTGGCGATACCGCCGCCGATAATCGCGGTTTCTTTCTCCGTGGCCGCGGGGCGGGAGTACCATGGCGCGCGGGCAGGGGAGTCAATGGCCTGCTCCAGGAATCCGGTCAGCATTTCGCGCTTGCGGCCAAAGCCTTTGCTTTTGGTCATGGTGAAACCAGCTTCCTGAAGGCCGCGCCGTACAAAACCTGCCGAGGTAAAGGTGGCCAGCGTGCCGCCGGGGCGAGCCAGCTTAGCCATGGTCTGAAACAGCTGCGGCGTCCACATATCCGGATTTTTAGCCGGGGCAAAGCCGTCGAGGAACCAGGCATCCACCTGCTGGTTAAGCGTGTCGTCCAGTTCAGGAATAAGCTCGTTGATATCGCCAAACCACAAATCCAGCGTGACGCGGCCATTCCCGAGCAGCAGGCGATGGCAACCGGCAAACGGCTGAGGCCACTGCTGCTGAAGCTCGGCGGCAAACTGGCTTAGCTCCGGCCAGTGCTGGTGGGTTAGCGCCAGGTCCGCAGAGGTCAGAGGGAATTTTTCAAAACTGATAAAATGCAGCCGCTTTAGCGCCGCATCCTCATGTTTCACGCAAAATTCATCAAACGCCTGCCATAAAGTCAAAAAGTTAAGTCCGGTGCCGAACCCACTTTCCGCGACCACAAACAGCGGTCTTTCGTGGCTTGCGAAGCGTTCAGGAAGATGATTTCCCCCAAGGAACACGTAACGCGTCTCTTCCAGCCCATTATCGTTAGAGAAGTACACATCATCGAAGTCTCGGGCTACAGGTGTACCTTCTTCGTTGAAACCAAGGTTGGCGGATTGTATAGGAGAATGTTTCACGTAAGTGGCTCGTATGCGGGCAGTGCGTCGATCATAACGGCGTGAGCGGAGCGGCGCAAATTTCCGCATAATTTGTCTGATCGGACTTGTTCGGCGTACAAGTGTACGCTATTGTGCCACACGAAATCCTACATAGAGCAGTGAACGAGGTATTTGAATGAAACGTGCAGTGATTACTGGCCTGGGCATCGTTTCCAGTATTGGTAATAACCAGCAGGAAGTCCTGGCATCTCTGCGTGAAGGACGCTCCGGGATCACTTTCTCTGAAGAGTTTAAAGATTCGGGAATGCGTAGCCACGTATGGGGTAACGTCAAACTGGACACCACCGGTTTGATTGACCGTAAAGTAGTTCGTTTCATGAACGATGCCTCAATCTATGCCTATCTTTCCATGCGGGAAGCGATTGCTGATGCAGGTCTGAGCGAAGAGGTTTACCAGAATAACCCGCGCGTTGGCCTGATTGCAGGTTCCGGCGGTTCTTCAAAAGCGCAGGTATTCGGTGCTGACGCAATGCGCAGCCCGCGTGGCCTGAAAGCGGTTGGTCCTTATGTTGTGACCAAAGCAATGGGCTCCGCGGTTTCCGCCTGCCTTGCTACGCCGTTCAAAATCCACGGCGTGAACTACTCTATCAGCTCCGCGTGTGCGACTTCTGCACACTGTATCGGTAACGCGGTAGAGCAGATTCAGTTGGGTAAACAGGACATCGTGTTTGCCGGTGGCGGCGAAGAGCTGGGCTGGGAAATGGCCTGTGAGTTCGATGCAATGGGCGCGCTGTCTACCAAATACAACGAAACGCCGGATAAAGCATCCCGCACTTATGATACGCACCGCGATGGCTTCGTTATCGCCGGCGGCGGCGGTATGGTTGTGGTTGAAGAACTGGAACACGCTCTGGCTCGTGGCGCACACATCTACGCTGAAATCGTTGGCTACGGCGCAACTTCAGACGGCGCAGATATGGTTGCTCCATCTGGCGAAGGCGCGGTGCGCTGCATGAAGATGGCGATGCACGGCGTCGACACGCCAATCGACTACCTGAACTCCCACGGGACTTCTACTCCGGTAGGCGACGTGAAAGAGCTGGGCGCTATCCGTGAAGTGTTCGCCAATAACAGCCCGGCTATTTCCGCGACCAAAGCGATGACCGGCCACTCTCTGGGTGCCGCAGGCGTTCAGGAAGCTATCTACAGCCTGTTGATGCTGGAACACGGCTTCATCGCCCCAAGCATCAATATCGAAGAGCTGGACGAGCAGGCGGCTGACCTGAATATCGTCACTAAGCCTACTGATGCGACGCTGAAAACCGTTATGTCCAACAGCTTCGGCTTCGGCGGGACTAACGCAACGCTTGTTATGCGCAAGCTTGACGTTTAATCATTACGGCTGATGCGAAATGGGGTGCCTGAGGGTGCCCTATTTTTTTGCCCGTTTCCCGGCATTGACAGCCGGTTGGCCTGAAGGCACTATTCATTTCCCTCCATTATCATTTTGATAATGCGTAAGCGTTCAACGTTAACCAACGCACCCTGTAATCTGAATCATCAGAGGAAAGGGCGCAGGTTGAGTTGCGCCTTGCTCTGAATTTATGGAGTAAGCAGTATGTCCGCAGTACCTGAATCTACGCTTAAATCGTCGAAATCAGCTAATACATCGCTATTCAGAATCACGTTTGCCGTATTTCTTACTTATATGACCGTCGGCCTGCCGCTGCCTGTCATTCCGCTTTTCGTTCATCAGCAGCTTGGCTACGGCAATATGATGGTCGGTCTTGCCGTCGGCATTCAGTTCCTTGCCACGGTATTAACCCGCGGCTACGCCGGGCGTCTCGCCGACCAGATGGGCGCAAAGCGCTCGGTGTTGCAGGGGATGTTCGCCTGCGGACTTGCCGGGCTGGCCTATCTGCTTGCCGCGCTGCTGCCGGTTGATCCTGCGATAAAGTTCACTCTGCTGATTGTAGGCCGCCTGATCCTCGGCTTTGGTGAAAGCCAGCTGCTGACCGGCAACCTGACCTGGGGGCTGGGGCTGGTTGGCCCTGGGCGCTCGGGAAAAGTGATGTCCTGGAACGGAATGGCGATTTACGGCGCGCTGGCCGCCGGTGCGCCGCTTGGCCTGATGCTCAACAGCCAGTGGGGCTTTGTGGCGCTGGGCGTTACCACGATTGCTCTGCCGCTTATCGGCCTGCTGTTCAACGCCACCGTAGCCTCCGTTCCCGCCCATAAAGGCGAACGCCCTTCGCTGCTGGCGGTTGTGGGGCTCATCTGGCAGCCGGGCCTTGGGCTGGCGCTACAGGGTGTGGGTTTTGCGGTTATCGGCACTTTTGTATCGCTCTACTTTGCGGCTAACGGCTGGGCGCATGCGGGCTTTACCCTGACCGCTTTTGGCGGCGCGTTTGTGCTGGTGCGCGTGCTGTTTGGCTGGATGCCGGACCGCTACGGCGGCGTGCGCGTAGCGCTGTTCTCGTTAGCTGTTGAAACCGTTGGTTTACTGCTCCTGTGGCACGCGCCGGACGCGTGGACCGCACTGTTGGGCGCGGCGTTAACCGGCTGCGGGTGCTCGCTTATCTTCCCGGCCCTGGGTGTGGAAGTGGTGAAGCGCGTTCCGCCTCAGGTACGCGGTACCGCGCTTGGGGGCTATGCCGCTTTCCAGGATATCTCGTACGGCGTAACCGGGCCGTTAACCGGCATTCTGGCTACGTCGATGGGGTATTCGTCGGTATTTATGGCGGGAGCCGTTTCGGCGGTGCTGGGGATTGTAGTGACGCTGGCGGCCTTCAGAAAGTAGTGCTATCACCCTGGCTGAGGGTTTTATCCCTCTCCTTTTGGGAGAGGGACAGGCGAAGGAACTAGATAACCAGCCAGAGCAAAACCATCACAACTACCAAAGCAATCAGAGCAAGCCCTGGCCTGGCGCTCAGCGCCTTAATCGGTTCGATTATCGAGCTGAAAAGCGGATTGTAGATCGGCTGAATATCCCGCACTTCGGTATTGCCCGGCAGCCGCTCGGCGCGTTTCAAAAATACCTGATTAAGAATATCCTGCACCTGGGCCGTAGTTAGCACGGTTTGCGGCGTGGCCTGAAAACGCTGCTGGCTATAATCAACAACCTCTTTCCACTCCGTTGCTTCAAGCGGCTGTTTCAGCGCGGCCTGAAGGCTGTGCAGATTAGGCGCGGGCTGCTGGCTCAGCGTTTGGCGAGCCTGAAGCCAGGTGCTTAGCAGCGTAAAATGCCGGGCCGGGATAAGCTCCCCGGTCTTCACGCCGGACAGCTCAAGCATCGACTGCCAAATTTGCTTACCCGACTCACCCGTAGCGGCCGCCAGTTTAGTGACCAGCTGGTTCAGGCTATTGTGCTCTGCGGGCAGCAGCGGCCTGTCCGTTGCCGGGCGCTGCTGCGGCTGAGGAATGGCCAACTGGTTATTTTGCAGCAGCGTCAGCACGGTTTTGAGCTGGTCCGGCCTCAGTTGGCTGAGCGCCGTCTGGCCGAACTGCTGGCGAATAAAGTCGCTCACCGCCTGGCGATTGTTCCCCTGCGGCAGCAAATCCGTTAGCTGCTGAATTATCTGGCGCGTGGCGAGCGTGGTTTGTGCGCTTACGAGGCGCTGGCTCAGGTTCTGTTCCGCTGCCGGAAAATGGCGAGAAAGCAGGGGGGCGTCATTCTTCATCCCCAGGTCGTGCTTTAATCCGGCCCATACCTCGGCGCTTTGCTGCTGGCTAAGCGCAATGATCCGGGTGATCAGGCGCTCCAGCACGGTGCGTTGCTGGGTAGAGAGCGGTTGTTCGCCGACGGCAGACGGCGTGGAGGGAGGTTCCCCCGGAGGACGCGGCGTGGCGCCCTGAATGGGTTGCATTATAGAGTAATCCTTAAGATCGCCTTAAAAACGACAAAACATTAACAAGTAGTTCGTTATGCCCGGACGCCAGATTATGGCACACTATCCGGCCTTATCTCGACGATTAACAGACAGGTACTCAGGTGAAAATCCTCGTTGATGAAAATATGCCCTATGCCCGCGAACTTTTCAGCCGCCTGGGCGAGGTTACCGCCGTGCCGGGGCGCCCTGTTCCGGTGGAAGCGTTAACGGATGCGGACGCGCTTATGGTGCGTTCGGTCACGAAAGTGAATGCCGAACTGCTGGACGGTAAAGGGATCAAATTTGTCGGTACCGCGACGGCCGGAACCGACCACGTTGATGAAGCGTATCTGCAAAGCGCCGGAGTGGCATTTTCGGCGGCTCCAGGCTGCAACGCGATTGCGGTTGTTGAGTATGTATTCTCTTCTTTATTGATGCTGGCCGAGCGCGATGGCTTTGAGCTGAAAGACCGCACCGTCGGCATCGTTGGCGTCGGTAACGTGGGAGCACGGTTACAGGCGCGACTGGAAGCCTGGGGCGTGCGCACCTTATTGTGCGATCCCCCGCGTGCCGCACGCGGCGACGAGGGTGATTTCCAGCCGCTGGAAACCCTGGTGCAGGAAGCCGATGTTATTACCTTCCACACTCCGCTGTTTAAGTCAGGCGAGTACAAAACGCTGCACCTGGCCGACGAAGCGCTGATTAGCCGCCTGAAGCCTGGCACTATTCTGATAAATGCCTGCCGCGGGCCGGTGGTGGATAACGCCGCGCTGCTGAAATGCCTTAATCAGGGGCAAAAGCTCAGCGTGGTGCTGGACGTCTGGGAGCCGGAACCGGATCTCAACGTCGGGCTGCTGGAAAAAGTTGATATCGGCACTCCGCATATCGCCGGTTATACCCTGGAAGGCAAAGCGCGGGGCACCACGCAGGTATTTGAAGCTTTTAGCAAGTTTATCGGCCAGCCTCATCAGGTTGCGCTGGACACGTTGCTGCCTGCCCCGGAATTTGGCCGCATTACGCTTGCGGGTCCGCTCGACCAGCCAACGCTCAAAAGACTGGCGCATCTGGTGTATGATGTGCGCCGCGACGATGCCCCGCTGCGTAAAGTGGCCGGGCAGCCGGGTGAATTCGACAAGCTGCGTAAAAACTATCTGGAGCGTCGCGAGTGGTCATCGCTCTATGTGCAGTGCGATGACGCCGATGCGGCAACCATGCTGCAAAAACTGGGCTTTAGCGCGGTTCATCACCCGCTTCGCTAAGTTTAATCTTCTGGCTTCCCGAGGCCCGGCTTCGGGGAGCATCTGTTTTATTTTCTGGAGTAAACCAACATGTCCGAAGGCTGGAATATTGCCATCCTGGGCGCCACCGGTGCCGTAGGCTCAGCTTTGCTTGAACTGCTTGCTGAACGTCAGTTCCCGGTTGGTGAATTACATGCCCTGGCGCGTAGCGAGAGCGCCGGTGAGAATCTGCGTTATGAGGGGAAAACCGTCATGGTGCAGGACGCGGCCGAGTTCGACTGGACTCAGGTGCAGCTTGCGTTCTTCGTGGCCGGCGTTGAGGCGAGCGCCCGCTATGTAGAAGAAGCAACCAACGCGGGCTGCCTGGTTATTGATTCCAGCGGCCTGTTTGCCATGGAGCCGGACGTGCCGCTGGTGGTACCGGACGTTAACCCTTATGTGCTGAGCGATTACCGCAACCGCAACCTGGTGGCCGTTGCCGACAGCCTGACCAGCCAGCTGCTCAGCGCGTTAAAACCGCTGATTGAGCAGGGCGGTTTATCACGTATTCAGGTGACCAACCTGCTGTCCGCCTCCGCTCGCGGCAAGGTCGCCGTGGACGCGCTTGCCGGGCAGAGCGCTCGCCTGCTTAACGGGATCCCGATTGATGAAGAAGACCTGTTTGGCCGCCAGCTTGCGTTTAACATGCTGCCGCTGGTGCCGGATGCCGAAGGCAGCGTGCGCGAAGAACGCCGCCTGGTCAATGAAGCGCGTAAGATTTTGCAGGATGACGGCCTGATGATTTCCGCCAGCATCGTGCAGTCGCCGGTGTTTTACGGCCACGCGCAGATGGTGAGTTTTGAAGCCCTGCGCCCGCTGGCTGCCGAAGAAGCGCGCGATGCGTTTTCTCAGGCTGAAGACATCGAACTGTCTGAAGAAGGCGATTTCCCGACTCAGGTGGCGGATGCCTCCGGCAGCGGCCATCTTTCTATCGGCTGCGTGCATAACGATTACGGCATGCCGGAGCAAATTCAGTTCTGGTCGGTTGCCGACAACGTCCGCTTTGGCGGCGCGCTGATGGCGGTGAAAACCGCAGAGAAGCTGGTGCAGGAGTATATGTACTAATGTCCGAAGTGCTTGGCGAAAATCCGCTCCACAAAATCGCGCTCGGCATTGAGTACGACGGCAGTAAATATTACGGCTGGCAGCGCCAGAACGAAGTCCGCAGCGTGCAGGAAAAGCTGGAAAAAGCGCTTTCTCAGGTCGCAAACGAGCCGATCGGCGTTTTTTGCGCAGGCCGCACCGACGCAGGCGTTCACGCTACCGGGCAGGTGGTGCATTTTGAGACCCGCGCCACGCGCAAAGATGCCGCCTGGACGCTGGGGGTAAATGCGAATTTGCCTGGTGATATTGCGGTGCGCTGGGTTAAAGATGTGCCGGAAGATTTTCACGCCCGTTTTAGCGCCACGGCTCGCCGTTATCGCTACGTGATTTATAATCACCGGCTGCGCCCGGCGGTATTGCAGCAGGGGGTGACCCATTTCCACCTGCCGCTGGATGCCGACCGTATGCACCGCGCTGCGCAGAGCCTGCTCGGGGAAAACGATTTCACCTCGTTCCGCGCGGTCCAGTGCCAGTCGCGTACTCCGTGGCGCAATATGATGCACATTACGGTGAGCCGCTTTGGCGCCTATATCGTGGTGGATATCAAGGCCAACGCTTTTGTGCATCATATGGTGCGCAATATCGTCGGCAGCCTGATGGAAGTGGGCTGCGGTAATCAGGATGAAACCTGGATGGCCGACCTGCTGGCAATGAAGGACCGTACTAAGGCCGCCGCCACCGCGAAAGCGGAAGGCCTCTATCTGGTGTCGGTGGATTATCCCGACCGTTTTGCTCTGCCGCGTCTCCCTATGGGGCCGCTGTTCTTAGCCGACTGATTGTTGCTTAAAAGGATACTTTGATGGATTTCATCCGCTTTATCATTGACTTCATTTTGCACATCGACGTGCATCTGGCCGAGCTGGTGCGGGATTATGGCGTCTGGGTTTATGCCATTTTATTCCTGATCTTGTTCTGCGAAACTGGCCTGGTGGTCACGCCGTTCCTGCCGGGTGATTCGCTGCTGTTTGTGGCCGGAGCGCTGGCTTCGCTGGAAACCAACGACCTGAACGTGCATTACATGGTCATTTTGATGGTGATTGCCGCCATCATCGGCGACGCGGTGAACTACACTATCGGGCGGCTATTTGGCGATAAGTTGTTCAGCAACCCGAATTCGAAGATCTTCCGCCGCAGTTATCTTGATAAAACTCACGCTTTTTACGAGCGTCACGGCGGAAAAACGATTATCCTCGCGCGCTTCGTGCCGATTGTGCGAACCTTCGCACCGTTTGTCGCAGGGATGGGGCGTATGTCCTATCGCCATTTTGCGATTTATAACGTTGTCGGCGCGCTGCTGTGGGTGTTGCTGTTTACCTATGCGGGCTACCTGTTTGGTAATCTGCCGGTAGTACAGGAAAACCTGAAGCTGCTGATTGTGGCAATTATCCTGGTGTCGATTCTGCCCGGCGTGGTGGAAGTCATCCGCCACAAACGCGCTGCGGCGCGGCAGTCGAAATAATACGCGGCAGCGGTTCGACCACTTTTTTATCCAAAGTCGCGGGCCGTTGTGTTTTAATGAGCACCATTTATGGTCTGGGGCAGGAATATCTGCCGCAGAAAAACTGGCATCGACCAGGTTCAAGCAGAAAGGTCATCAATGAGCTGGATTGAACGAATTCTCAATAAGAGCAATATTACTCCCACCCGCAAGGCGAGCATCCCTGAAGGGGTGTGGACCAAGTGCGATAGCTGCGGCCAGGTCCTGTACCGCGCCGAGCTGGAACGCAACCTTGGCGTTTGCCCTAAGTGCGACCACCACATGCGTATGGCAGCGCGCGATCGCCTGCACAGCCTGTTAGACGAAGGCTCCATGGTGGAACTGGGTAGTGAGCTTGAGCCAAAAGATGTGCTGAAGTTCCGTGACTCCAAAAAATACAAAGATCGTCTGGCCTCCGCGCAGAAAGAGACCGGTGAGAAAGACGCTCTGGTGGTAATGAAAGGTACGCTGCACGGCCAGCCTGTTGTGGCTGCGGCCTTCGAGTTCGCCTTTATGGGCGGCTCTATGGGTTCCGTGGTTGGCGCTCGCTTCGTGCGTGCCGTTGAACAGGCGCTGGAAGACAACTGCCCGATGATTTGCTTCTCCGCCTCCGGCGGCGCGCGTATGCAGGAAGCGCTGATGTCGCTGATGCAGATGGCGAAAACCAGCGCAGCGCTGGCTAAGATGCAGGAGCGTGGTCTGCCGTACATTTCCGTGCTGACCGACCCAACTATGGGCGGCGTTTCCGCGAGCTTTGCGATGCTGGGCGACCTGAACATCGCCGAGCCGAAGGCGCTGATCGGCTTTGCCGGCCCGCGTGTTATCGAGCAGACCGTTCGTGAAAAACTGCCGCCGGGCTTCCAGCGCAGCGAGTTCCTGATCGAGAAAGGGGCGATTGATATGATCGTTCGTCGCCCGGAACTGCGCCTGAAGCTGGCAAGCGTGCTGGCTAAGTTTATGAATCAACCGGCACCAAATCCGGAAGCACCGGGCGAGCCAATTGTGGTTCCGCCAGCTCCGGAACAGGGTCAAGAGGCCTGATTCGCAACTAAGGGCAGGCCAGCAGGCTCTGCCCTTTTCTTTATGTGCATGTTAAGTGGGCATCATGGAAAAAGACCTTATTCCTCAAGCCACGTCGCCCCTGGCAACGTGGCTTTGCTATCTTGAAAACCTTCACTCCACCACTATCGATATGGGCCTTGAGCGCATCAGCAAAGTTGCTGCTACGCTGGACGTGCTCAAACCCGCGCCGACGGTCTTTACGGTAGCCGGGACCAACGGCAAGGGAACGACTTGCCGCACCCTTGAAACCGCGCTGATGGCCGATGGCTACCGGGTTGGCGTTTATAGTTCTCCTCACCTGGTGCGTTATACCGAACGCGTTCGCATTCAGGGCGAAGAGCTGCCGGAAGCGCTGCATACCGCCTCCTTTGCGGAAATTGAGGCCGCGCGCGGTGATATTTCATTAACCTATTTCGAATACGGAACGCTGTCCGCATTGCTATTGTTTAAGCAGCAGGCGGTGGACGTGGTTATTCTCGAAGTAGGCCTTGGCGGCCGCCTCGATGCGACTAATATTGTTGATTCTGACGTTGCCGTGGTGACCAGCATCGCGCTGGATCACACCGACTGGCTGGGCCCGGATCGCGAAAGCATTGGCCGTGAAAAAGCCGGCGTCTTCCGCACCGGAAACCCGGCGGTGGTTGGCGAGCCTGATATGCCGCACACTATTGCCGATGTGGCGCAAGAGAAAGGCGCGGTATTGCTGCGCCGTGGCGTAGACTGGGATTATGAAGTTAACGCAAACGGCTGGTCGTTCCGTGATGCTCAGGGCGAGTTAACTCATTTACCGCTGCCGCTGGTGCCGCAGCCTAATGCGGCGACCGCGCTGGCCGCGCTGCGGGCAAGCAAGCTAAACGTGAGCGAAAAAGCTATTCGCTACGGCATTGAGCACGCCACGCTGCCGGGCCGGTTCCAGATAGTCTCGCAGGCACCGCGTGTGATTCTCGATGTGGCACACAATCCGCATGCGGCGGCTTACCTTGCCGGGCGTCTGGCGGCCTTGCCGAAACAGGGGCGAGTGCTGGCGGTGATTGGCATGCTGCATGATAAAGATATCGCCGGGACGCTCGCCTGTTTGTCGCCTCAGGTGGATAGCTGGTATTGTGCTCCGCTGGAGGGGCCTCGCGGCGCAAGCGCCGGGCAGCTTATTGAGCACCTCGGCCACGGCAAAACCTTTGCAAGCGTTGCGGATGCCTGGCACGCGGCGATGGCGGAAGCTACGGCAGAAGATACCGTGCTGGTGTGTGGTTCGTTCCACACGGTGGCCCATGTAATGGAAGTACTGGACGCGGGGAGAGCAGGTGGCGAGTAAGTTTCAAAACCGATTAGTCGGAACCATTATTCTGGTGGCGCTGGGCGTGATTGTGCTGCCGGGGCTACTGGACGGGCAGAAAAAACACTATCAGGACGAGTTTGCGGCCATTCCTCTGGTGCCAAAACCAGGGGACAGCGACGAGCCGGATATGCTGCCGGGTGCCAGCCAGGCGCTGCCTTCTCAGCCGCCTGAGGGGGCTGCTGAAGAGGTGAGGGCGGGAACCGCCGCGCCGCCGGGGCTGAATAACGGCACTATCCCCAATGACGGTTCTGCCGGTATAGATGAAGTGCCTGTTACCCGCGAGCAGCCTAAGCCGGTGCAGGAAAAACAAAAACCGAAGCCGGTTGAAAAACCTCAGACTAAGCCTGCGACCACAGACCAGACGGAACAACGCCTGGCGATGACCGCTGAGCAGCCGCCAAAAGCAGAAAAACCGGCTGAGAAAGCCCCGACCGGTCAGGCGTATGTTGTGCAGCTTGGCGCGCTGAAAAATGCCGACAAGGTTAATGAAATTGTTGGTAAGCTGCGCGGTGCCGGGTTCAAGGTTTACACATCGCCAGGGACGCCGGTACAGGGGAAAATTACCCGCATTTTGGTGGGCCCGGATGCTTCTAAAGACAAGCTTAAATCGTCGCTTGGCGAGCTGAATTCGCTCTCTGGTTTGAACGGCGTGGTGATGAATTACTCGCCACGGTAGCGATGTGTGACCCTCACCCCGACCCTCTCCCTGGAAGGGAGAGGGGGAAAGGCTATAGCGACCCCCGCTCCTTTATGGGAAGAGGGAGAAGGCTATAGAGACCCTCGCTCCTTTATGGGAAAGGTCACCACCATACTATCCCCTCTCCCC
>NZ_KE161030.1:3179740-3199874 GCF_000412335.2 Cedecea davisae DSM 4568 | reverse complement strand
ATGGGAAAGGTCACCACCATACTATCCCCTCTCCCCTGTGGGGAGAGGGTTAGGGTGAGGGGAAAAAAGGGCAATTTTTAATGGCGTTGATGCTTTTTTCAGCGCCATTATTTATTTACGCGGGGGAAGGAAATCCCTACGCAAACGTTTTCTTTTTCTGTTAGAATGCGCCCCGAACTGGACGTCAGGGCGATTTATCACGAGATTTTTTCATGGTCTGGATAGATTACGCCATCATTGCGGTTATCGGTTTTTCTTGTCTGGTAAGCGTAATTCGTGGGTTTGTGAAGGAAGCTTTATCGCTTGTGACCTGGGGATGTGCATTCTTTGTCGCCAGTCATTACTACACTTATCTGTCAGTCTGGTTCACTGGCTTTGAAGACGAACTGGTACGCAATGGGATAGCTATCGCGGTGCTGTTTATCGCGACGCTTATCGTCGGTGCAATAGTCAATTATGTGATTAGCGCGCTGGTACAAAAAACCGGCCTGTCGGGTACAGACAGGGTGTTGGGGATCTGCTTTGGCGCACTTCGTGGCGTACTGATAGTCTCCGCCATTCTGTTCTTCCTGGATACCTTTACCGGTTTTTCAAAAAGCGATGACTGGCATAAGTCGCAGCTTATCCCGCAATTCAGTTTCATCATCAGATGGTTCTTTGACTATCTGCAAAGCTCGTCAAGTTTCTTGCCCCGTTAATCGTAGCGGGGTTGTGGCTTAATGAGGAAAAGACAACATGTGCGGTATTGTCGGAATCGCCGGTTTTATGCCGGTCAACCAGTCGATTTATGATGCGTTAACGGTGCTTCAGCACCGTGGCCAGGATGCCGCAGGCATCGTCACCATCGACGCTTTAAATTGCTTCCGTCTGCGTAAAGCGAATGGCCTGGTGAGCGATGTGTTTGAAGCCCGCCACATGCAGCGCCTGCAGGGCAATATGGGGATTGGGCACGTTCGTTACCCAACCGCCGGCAGTTCCAGCGCTTCTGAAGCTCAGCCTTTCTACGTTAACTCTCCTTACGGCATTACGCTGGCGCATAATGGTAACCTGACCAATGCCCACGAACTGCGTAAGAAGCTGTTCGAAGAAAAACGCCGCCACATCAACACCACCTCAGACTCTGAAATCCTGCTCAATATCTTTGCCAGCGAGCTGGATAACTTCCGCCACTACCCGCTGGAAGCAGACAACATTTTTGCCGCCATCGCCGCCACTAACCGCCAGATCCGCGGCGCTTACGCCTGCGTGGCGATGATTATCGGCCACGGCATGGTTGCCTTCCGTGACCCTAACGGTATCCGCCCGCTGGTTATCGGCAAGCGTGATTTGGGCGACGGACGCACTGAATACATGGTGGCTTCCGAAAGCGTGGCTCTTGACACCCTCGGCTTTGAGTTCCTGCGCGACATCGCGCCGGGCGAAGCGGTGTACATTACCGAAAAAGGCCAACTGTTCACCCGCCAGTGCGCGGATAATCCGGTCAGCAACCCATGCCTGTTCGAGTACGTTTACTTTGCGCGCCCGGACTCGTTTATCGACAAGATTTCCGTCTACAGCGCTCGCGTTGAGATGGGCAAAAAGCTTGGCGAAAAAATTGCCCGCGAGTGGGAAGACCTGGATATCGACGTGGTTATCCCGATCCCGGAAACTTCCTGCGATATCGCGCTGGAAATCGCTCGTATTCTTGATAAGCCGTACCGCCAGGGGTTTGTGAAAAACCGCTACGTTGGCCGCACCTTTATCATGCCGGGCCAGCAGCTGCGCCGTAAGTCCGTGCGCCGCAAGCTGAACGCCAACCGCGCCGAGTTCCGCGACAAGAACGTGCTGCTGGTGGATGACTCCATCGTGCGCGGCACCACTTCCGAGCAGATTATTGAGATGGCGCGCGAAGCCGGAGCCAAAAAGGTTTACCTCGCTTCCGCCGCACCTGAAATTCGCTTCCCGAACGTTTACGGCATCGATATGCCGAGCGCCAACGAGCTTATTGCTCACGGTCGCGAAGTGGATGAGATCCGCCAGATAATCGGTGCCGACGGCCTGATTTTCCAGGATCTCGACGATCTGATTGAAGCCGTTCGTGTTGAAAACCCGGACATCGCCCAGTTTGAATGCTCGGTGTTTAACGGTATTTACGTCACCAAAGACGTGGATCATAAATACCTCGAGTATCTCGAATCTCTGCGTAACGACGACTCCAAAGCGCTGGCTCGCCAAAACGAAGTGGAAAACTTAGAGATGCACAACGAAGGCTGATTTTCCTCCTGCCTTACGCCCTCGCCCTTGCCGGGTGAGGGCCATCCCTTGCATCGCACCTCATCTTACGGCAAAGTCAGCCCAGATATTCTTGACGGGCAAATTCAATGAAACGACTAATTGTCGGTATTTCCGGGGCCAGCGGAGCCGTTTACGGCGTGCGTCTGCTGCAAATTCTGCAACAGCTGCCGGAAGTAGAAAGCCACCTGGTGATGAGCAATGCCGCACGCCAGACGCTGGCGCTGGAAACGGACTACTCCCTGCGTGACGTTCAGGCGCTGGCGGATGTGGTCCACGATGCCCGCGATATTGCCGCCAGCATCTCCTCCGGCTCGTTTAAGACCATGGGGATGGCGGTACTGCCTTGCTCAATCAAAACGCTTTCCGGCATTGTACACAGCTATACAGACGGGCTGCTGACCCGCGCGGCGGACGTAGTGTTAAAAGAGCGCCGCCCGCTGGTGCTTTGCATTCGCGAAACGCCGCTGCACCTTGGCCACCTGCGCCTGATGACCCAGGCCGCCGAGCTTGGCGCGGTGATTATGCCTCCGGTTCCGGCGTTTTATCACCGCCCGCAGACGATACAGGACATCGTCGATCAGACGGTGAACCGGGTGCTGGATCAGTTCGACCTTGAGCTGCCGGAAGACCTGTTTAGCCGCTGGAACGGTGCATAGCCTGCACTGCGGCAGTGCATCACAAAATGATTGCCTCATTCTGGGGCAATTCTGTAACGCCGATCGCTTTTAGAAGATTTAATCCGCTAAATACCCTTTCCCCTCTATTCCGGCTCCTCAGACCTGCTATCTTTCAAGCTAGCAGCAGAGTTGCAACGTTTTGTTAACATAACGCAGCCGCTTTTTTCCACGCAGGGAAAAGTGGCATGAGAACTGCAACTCTCAGTTTGCCAACGCATTACCACACAACAAGACATCATAAATAAGAAAGCCAAACTTGAGGGTATCGTATGAAGAAGTCGGTTCTTGCTCTTTCTTTACTGCTCGGTCTGTCCAGCGCAGCCAGCGTTTTTGCAGCGATTCCGCAAAACGTCCGTATCGGTACCGATGCGACCTACGCCCCGTTCTCCTCGAAGGACGCGAAAGGGGACTTCGTCGGGTTTGATATCGACCTCGGTAACGAGCTTTGCAAGCGCATTCAGACCAAATGCACCTGGGTAGGCAGCGACTTCGACTCGCTTATCCCGTCGCTGAAGGCCAAGAAAATCGACGCCATCATCTCTTCGCTGTCGATTACCGAAAAGCGCCAGCAGGAGATTCTGTTCTCCGACAAAC
Source organism: Cedecea davisae DSM 4568 (assembly GCF_000412335.2). Lineage (GTDB taxonomy): Bacteria > Pseudomonadota > Gammaproteobacteria > Enterobacterales > Enterobacteriaceae > Cedecea > Cedecea davisae. The sequence continues at coordinate 3,196,329 of NZ_KE161030.1, read as the reverse complement.
TCTACGCCGCTGACTCTCGCCTGATTGCCGGCAAAGGCTCCCCGATTGTTCCGACTATCGATTCGCTCAAAGGCAAGCACGTTGGCGTGCTGCAGGGTTCAATCCAGGAAACCTATGGCAACGCCGAATGGCGTCCAAAAGGGGTGGATGTGGTGGCTTATGCCAACCAGGATCTGATCTACTCCGACCTGGCCGCAGGCCGTCTGGACGCTGCATTCCAGGATGAGGTCGCCGCCAGCGAAGGCTTCCTGAAACAGCCTGCCGGGAAGGAGTTCGCGTTTGCCGGCCCTTCGGTGAAAGATAAGAAATACTTTGGCGACGGAACGGGCATCGGTCTGCGTAAAGATGACACCGAGCTGAAGGCCGCGTTTGACAAAGCGCTGGGCGAAATGCGTAAAGACGGGACTTACGACAAACTGGCGAAAAAGTACTTCGACTTTAATGTTTACGGCGAATAAGTTTATCCCTTAGTCTGTAGCCTGGTTTTGAATATATTCTTAACCGGGCAGGATAACTATGCAGGGTGCGGTCCCGTTCCGACCGCACCTTTATGGTGCGAAAACGTTGTCTTCGCAGCGCTATGCGTGAGTTTTCCTTGTCAACGTAGTGGGTGTGAGCCTTAAGTAACGGACAGTCTATTGAGGATAATTATGAAAAAGCTGGTTTTGTCTCTTTCTCTGGTGCTGGCGTTTTCCAGCGCAACCGCAGCGTTCGCCGCTATTCCAAAAAATCTGAGGATTGGCACCGATCCTACCTATGCGCCGTTTGAGTCTAAAAATGCCCAGGGGCAGCTGATCGGTTTTGATATCGACCTGGCCAAAGAGCTTTGCAAGCGCCTTGAGACTCAATGTACCTTTGTTGAAAATCCATTAGATGCGCTGATCCCATCGCTGAAAGCGAAGAAGATCGACGCCATCATGTCTTCCCTGTCGATTACCGAAAAGCGCCAGCAGGAAATCGCCTTCACCGACAAACTGTACGCCGCCGACTCGCGCCTGGTTGTTGCCAAAGGCTCGCCGATTCAGCCAACCCTGGAGTCGCTTAAAGGTAAACGCGTTGGCGTGCTGCAGGGCACCACTCAGGAAACCTACGGCAACGAACACTGGGCGCCTAAAGGCATCGAGATTGTCTCTTACCAGGGGCAGGACTCTATTTATGCTGACCTGGCTGCCGGACGTATCGACGCCGCATTCCAGGATGAAGTTGCCGCCAGCGAAGGCTTCCTGAAGCAGCCGGTTGGCAAAGACTACCAGTTTGGCGGCCCGTCGATTAAAGACGACAAGCTGTTTGGCGTTGGCACCGGCATGGGGCTGCGCAAAGAAGATAACGAACTGCGCGTGGCGCTGAATAAAGCCTTCGCCCAGATGCGTGAAGACGGCACGTACGACAAGTTAGCGAAGAAATACTTCGACTTTAATGTGTATGGTGATTAACCGTTACCGGTGATAAAGGCCCCGCGCCAGACGGGGCCAGTAAGCAGCAAACACTGACGACAGGATACGCACCATGTTGTATGGCTTTTCTGAAGTAATTTTTAAAGGGGCGTTGGTCACGCTTGAGCTGGCGCTCGCCTCGGTTGTGCTTTCGGTGCTTATCGGGCTTGCCGGAGCAGGGGCAAAACTCTCCAAAAACCGCCCGCTGGCGATGCTGTTCGAAGGCTATACCACGCTTATTCGCGGGGTGCCGGACCTGGTGCTGATGCTGCTGATTTTCTACGGGCTGCAAATGGTGCTCAACAGCATTACCGACGCTCTCGGGGTGGCTCAGTTCGACATCGATCCGATGATCGCCGGTATTATTACCCTCGGTTTTATCTACGGCGCATATTTTACCGAAACCTTCCGCGGCGCGTTTCTTGCCGTTCCTAAAGGGCATATTGAGGCCGCTACCGCATTTGGTTTTACCGGCTCTCAAACCTTCCGCCGCATTTTATTCCCGGCCATGATGCGTTATGCGCTGCCGGGGATCGGCAATAACTGGCAGGTTATCCTCAAGGCGACCGCGCTGGTTTCGCTGCTCGGCCTTGAAGACGTGGTGAAGGCTACCCAGCTGGCGGGGAAAAGTACCTGGCAGCCGTTCTACTTCGCCATCGTGGCCGGGATTATCTACCTGGTGTTTACTACGGTTTCAAACGGGGTACTGCTCTGGCTTGAACGCCGCTATTCCGTTGGCGTGAAGAGGGCGGAGCTATGATTGATATCATTCATGATTACTGGCAGTCGCTGCTGTGGACCGACGGCTACCGTTTTACCGGCGTGGCGATTACTCTGTGGCTGCTGATCACCTCTGTGGTGATGGGCGGTATTCTGGCGCTGTTCCTCGCCATCGGGCGCGTATCCAGCAACAAATTTGTCGCGTTTCCTATCTGGCTGTTTACCTATATTTTTCGCGGTACGCCGCTCTACGTGCAGCTGCTGGTGTTTTACTCCGGCATGTACACCCTGGAAGTCGTTAAAGGCACCGAACTGCTGAACGCGTTCTTCCGCAGCGGTCTCAACTGTACCGTGCTGGCGCTTACGCTTAATACCTGCGCCTACACTACGGAAATTTTTGCCGGGGCGATTCGTTCGGTTCCGCATGGTGATATTGAAGCGGCGCGCGCCTATGGCTTCTCGCGGGTGAAAATGTACCGCTGTATTATCCTGCCTTCCGCGCTGCGTATTGCGCTGCCCGCGTACAGCAACGAAGTTATTCTGATGCTGCACTCTACGGCTCTGGCGTTTACCGCCACGGTGCCGGACCTGCTGAAGATTGCCCGGGATATCAACTCCGCTACTTATCAGCCGTTCACCGCGTTTGGCATTGCCGCGGTGCTGTATATGATTATTTCCTATGTGCTGATTAGCCTGTTCCGCAAGGCGGAAAAACGCTGGCTACAGCACGTTAAACCCGCTTCGCACTGAGTGACTTCTGATGGCTGAAATTAAATTAAACGTAACGGATCTGCACAAACGCTACGGCGAACATGAAGTGCTGAAAGGGGTGTCACTCAAGGCCAACGCCGGGGATGTTATCAGCATCATCGGCTCTTCCGGCTCGGGTAAAAGTACCTTCTTGCGCTGTATTAACTTTCTTGAAAAACCGAGCGAAGGCACGATTGTGGTCAGCAACCAGAATATCAATCTGGTGCGGGATAAAGACGGCCAGCTCAAGGTGGCAGATAAAAACCAGCTGCGCCTGCTGCGCACCCGGCTGACGATGGTGTTCCAGCACTTCAACCTGTGGAGCCACATGACGGTGTTGGAAAACGTGATGGAAGCGCCGATTCAGGTGCTGGGCCTCAGCAAGCAGGAGGCGAAAGAGCGGGCGATTAAATATCTGGCAAAGGTCGGCATCGATGAACGTCAGCATATTAAATACCCGGTGCATCTGTCCGGCGGCCAGCAGCAGCGTGTTTCTATTGCCCGCGCGCTGGCGATGGAGCCGGAAGTGTTGCTGTTTGACGAGCCTACCTCGGCGCTGGACCCGGAGCTGGTGGGCGAAGTGTTACGCATCATGCAGAAGCTGGCCGAAGAGGGTAAAACCATGGTCGTTGTAACCCACGAGATGGACTTTGCCCGCCACGTTTCCAGCCACGTTATTTTCCTGCATCAGGGGCGCATTGAGGAAGAAGGGCCGCCGGGGGAGCTGTTCGGTAGCCCGAAAAGCGCTCGCCTTCAGCAGTTCCTTTCTGGTTCGTTGAAATAATCGATGATTAATATCTACTCCCAGACATAAGTCCGTGTGGGAGTAGATAAGATAAATATTAGCTGCAGATAATTACGCTTTATTCATCTTCTTTCTTTATCAATGATATTTTTTTTAGGAGAATTTTTTTTGCTCCTTTTACGCCCATTCCGGGAAAACCTTCGGCGGATGATACAGATTCTCCTGAAATTACCATATCAATAACGTTACTATCCTGAGTCAGCGTGGTATATGTTGTGAGTCTTGGATATTTCACGCCATCAACCTGAGGAAGATACCCACCAATAATGCCCTCTTTCAGGCCAGAATCATCCCACTCGAGCACGTCAAATGCTACACTTAGCTGATAGTTATATTTTGAGTCGATTTCTATTGGCCGCCGATACATTGCTCCAATCACACCTGAAGTAACTCCATCTAAAATGGCACCATTCTCAGTGTAGGTTGTTTTTTTTGCAATTAGACTCCATGCCGAGCTGGCATTAGAGAATTCGGTTTCTTCCAACAGCTCACCGTGCTGCATGCTTACATATAAATCTACAGCCGTCTTCATCCATTGAAGTAGCTCTATTTTTTTAACACATGGCTTCATATCATACAAAAGGCTGGCAGTCGTTCTCAGCTCTTTCATAGTAATATTATCGACTAAAGTGGTATGGCTGTCATCGGTGAAAACAGAGTTCACGGTTTCTGTGAGTCGGTTAATCTCTTCTACGGTAACGCCGTAGTTTTCCGGGTAAGGCGTTTTGGAGTAGATATTTAATGCGCCAAGCACTTTACGCAGGTCGGGCATAACGGCTTTATCGTAAGGTGACCGGACTTTGGCGGTGATACCATTTTCCGGGTTGCTGATAAGTTCACGGATTTTTAACGGCGGTAGTGCATAGCCAAATTTGCTGATATGTATGGACTGAATTTGTGCGATCAGCGCGGCAATCATCGGCGTTGAAAAGGATGTGCCTGATATTGAATTGGTCCCGAGCAGCGTAGTGACGTAGACACTCTGAGCGAACACGTCAACAAAGCTCCCATAATTATGACTCCGGATCGGTTCTAAGCTGTATGAATAATTATATCCCCCAACACAGACCCCCTTGGGATCGATATAGTCTTGGTGGTTTTTATTAAATGCATACTTACCGTCGTAGGTAACATTATCTAAATCAACCCCCTCGTTTGATGCAGCGTAGCAGACAGTAATGCCCATCTCTGCAGCCAGAGCGATGAGCGCTAAGTTACTCCGTTCCGCGGGCCATGGGCAATAAGTTACACCATCATCACTTTGATAAGCTACAGATATGCTGATGGTGTCTCCCGCCTTTCCATATTGTAATACACCATCAAAGTTATTTAACCAGCTAATATAGAGGGATGCATCAGGAATAATACCAATACATGAGATATCATTGTTTCTGGCTGCGATGATCCCGGATATCTGTAAGGGATGGGAGTCCCCCCCCGGTAATTTACCTATGATAGTAAAATCGATATCCGGATGGGAACCATATCCAAACTCGGTAATGAAGACATTCATTCCTTTGCCGTTTCCGCCTTCCAGCGTCCAGCCATACATGGCGTCAAGACCCAGGGGGGAGCTGAACAGATGCTGTGAGTCATAAAAGCTGGGGTTGTTTTCGGGTTGACTGGCGAGGGTCGGGAAACTGTAGTTTTCAGCGCAACTTACGAGTTGGCCACTATATTTAACGGCAGACACTCCCGGGATGGCTGAGAGAATGTTAACCTGGTTTTTAACAAGAGTTCTGGAGTGACTATCATCGAAGTATAGCTTGTAGCCATTGAATAATATATTGAGATATTCTGCGCTAAGTTTCGCGTTATGTTTTTTGATGACATTCCTGACCAGGTCACTATTTGCAACCTTCTGAATTTTAAATTTGATATTGAGTGTGCTCTCTATTTTTTTGATTGTTAATGTTGAATCTATTTTTGGATCTATTTCTAAATATATTTCATGCACTTCCATGATGTACGCCTCTGCGTGATAAGTAACATTAGCCTAGCACCAATATTATTGGAGGCAATGTGGCAATATATTGATTGACTAGTGGTGTTGATTAAAATCAAGGAGGAGGTTTTTTTAGGGGGCGGTGTGATTATTCTTCATGTTTTTCTATTGCTTGGGGGGGATAATAAGTATGATGCGCCCTTCATTTTTTTGTTGTTGAGAATGGAGGGTGGTGATAAATAAGAAAAATAATTATGATAAATTTAATAAATGAGCAACCTTCCTTAAGAATAATCCCTGCTGATGTTTTCTTTAATAAGAAACGGGCAGATTTTCTGCCCGTTTTGCTATTTAGCCAGAAGCCGTACCGCCGTACTCTCATCCGTCACCAGGCCAGAAACCCAGTGGCCGGTGAGCGCGGCTTTAATTGCGCCAAATTTCTTTTCTCCGCCGGAAAAGGCGATTATCTTGCGCGGGTTGTCGCTTTGCAGCGGCACGCTGGTCAAAAGCCCGTCCAGTTCGCTGTAAACACGCTCGCCCTTGTGGTCGAAGAAGTGGCCGAGCATTTCGCCCGCCACGCCCCGGGCATGCAGCATCCTGACCTGCTCGTCGGTAATAAAACCTTCGGCGTTTAGCGGGCAGCCAATATCGACTTCGCCAATACCCAGAAACGCCACGTTAGCCCCCAGCGCCCGGTCGGCTACGCGCTGGTAAACCCGGTGACGGCACCACATTTCACGGTCTTCTTCATCGTCTGCGTACAGTGGAGCGGGAATGAAGAAATATTTCCCCTGCATTTTCTCCGCCATTTTCAGCGGCATGTCGTAGCGCGTTCCCGAGTCGTCGCGGGCTATCGCACCAATCATCGATACGCAGTGGTGCTGAGGGCGTTCAACCCACGGCAGAACGTCGATAATCGAGCGTAGCGTTTTGCCGGAGCCAATGCCGAATACCTGCGGCTGCTCTTCGGCGATAAACTGCGACATCACCTCCGCACCCTCTACCGCCAGCATCTGCTGGATGGCTTCATTGTCCAGCCCCTCCGAGGGGACGATGCGGCAAATCTCAAGCCCAAAGCGCTCCCGCACCTGCTGCGCCAGCTTCAGGCAGCGGGCAACCGGGTGGGCAATCTTGACCGTCACCATTCCCTGCTCGCGCGCCGAAGACACCAGACGCTGTGCGACCTGGCGCGAAATCCCCAGTTCGCGGGCAATATCCTGCTGTGTCATCCCCGCCACGTAATACATCCAGGCGACGCGCGCGGCCTGCTCTTGTTTTTTCTCTTCTCTGCTCATTCCGGCACCTCGTTAATCTCTGGAACGCATTCTACCCTCAGGGTCCTGCATTGGTCATTGGGCAAAAGTCATTTTTATGGGCAAATGTTGCAGCTGTGAGTTTGATCTCAGAAAGCTCGGCCTCGACGCAACTAGACTATAACAAACGGGCAAATGCCCTTGATAATGACAAATGTTTAATTATGAGGTGGAAGATGACGACGAAATCGGTATGGATGCATATTGGCGCAGGTTCTTTCCATCGTGCGCATCAGGCGTGGTATCTCAACGAGCTGCTGAAGCAGGGCGACGAAAGCTGGAGTATTTCGCTCGGCAATATTCGCAACGATGCCAACGAGCTGCTGGCACAGCTTGCGGCGCAGGGCGGCGAATATGTACTGGAAACGGTGACTCCGGAAGGCGAGCGGGCTTACGAAAAAATTTCCTCTATCCGCAAAGTCCTGCCGTGGGATAAAGAGATCTCTGCCCTGGTTGAAGAGGGTGCCAGGGCATCAACCCGCGTGATTGCATTTACCGTTACCGAAGCCGGTTATTACCTGACCCCGCAGCATGAACTGGACGTTAATCTGCCGGATGTTAAGGGCGACCTTGCGGGCGGGATTTCCACGCTGTACGGGGCGCTAAACCGTATCCTTCACCGGCGTATGAGCGAAGGTGGCGAGCCGGTTACCCTGCTGAATTGCGATAACCTTCGGCACAATGGTGAGCGCTTCCGCCACGGCTTCCTGTCGTTTCTGAAGGCGAAGGGCGACCATGCGCTCTTTGATTGGGTTAGCACCCATACCGTGTCGCCAAATACCATGGTGGACCGCATTACCCCGCGCCCGACCGCCGACATCGCGCCGCGCGTGAAGGCTGCTACCGGTTTTGACGATAAAGTGCCGGTGATGGGAGAGTCCTTTATCCAGTGGGTTATTGAGGATAATTTTATTCATGGCCGCCCGGCGCTGGAAAAGGTTGGCGTCGAAATGGTGGATTCGGTGCTGCCGTACGAAGAGGCAAAAATCCGCATTCTCAACGCCAGCCACAGCTGCATCGCCTGGGCTGGAACGCTTACCGGCCTGAGCTACATTGATGAAAGCACCGTCCAGCAGCCGATTAAGCAGATGGCCTGGGATTATGTCACCGAAGACGTGATCCCTTCGCTGTCGCCATGCCCGCTGGATCTCGAACAATATCGCGACGTGGTGCTGGCCCGCTTTAGCAATCCGTATATCAAGGACACCAACCAGCGCGTTGCCGCTGACGGGCTGTCTAAAATCCCCGGTTTTATCACCCCGACGCTGGTTGAGTGTTATCAGCGGGGCCAGCAGCCTGCGGCCACCGCAGTGCTGCCCGCGCTGTTCTTCTTGTTCCTGCAACGCTGGGCGCAGGGAAGCCTCCCTTACACCTATCAGGACGGCGTGATGCAGGAGGAGGCTATTAGGGCGCTGTTTGCTTCCTCATCGCCGCTGGAAGCCTTCGTCAGCGACGAGACGTTGTTTGCCGGGCTTTCCCGTTCTGACGATTTCCATCAGCTTATGCAGCGCACGGTCGCCCGGCTGGAAAGCTGGATTAAAGCACCGCAGCAGCCGCTGGCCGCGGTTTAAGGAGGCGCTATGTATCTCGGGATTGATATTGGAACCTCCGAGCTAAAAGCTCTGATTATTGATGAGCAGGGCGAGATTCTGGCTTCGGGCCATGCTGCATTGACCGTACAGCGCCCGCGCCAGCACTGGGCTGAGCAGGAGCCGGAAGCCTGGTGGCAGGCTACTCAGCAAGTCGTTTCTGATTTACGCCAGCAGGTGCCGGACGCCTGGGCAACAATCCGTGCTATTGGGCTTTCAGGCCAGATGCACGGGGCGGTATTGCTCGACAACCAGGGCAATGTGTTGCGCCCCTGCATCCTCTGGAACGACACGCGAAGCGCGGAACAGTGCGCCGCGCTCACGGAGCAGCATCCTGAATTTCTCACTGTCGGCGGCAACCTGGTGATGCCCGGGTTTACCGCGCCGAAGCTGCGCTGGGTGGCGGAGCACGAGCCGGAAATCTTTGCCCGCGTGGATAAAGTGCTGCTGCCCAAGGACTATCTGCGCTGGCGGCTCAGCGGCGAATTTGTCTCCGATCCTTCGGACGCGGCAGGCACGTTGTGGCTGGACGTGGCAAAGCGTGACTGGTCAGACAAACTTCTGGCCGCCACCGGCCTTAACCGCGGGCAGATGCCGCGCCTGGTAGAGGGCAGCGAAGTCAGCGCCACTCTGCGCCCGGCGCTGGCAACCGAATGGGGGCTGAGTTCCGGGGTGAAAATTGCCGGAGGAGGCGGGGACAATGCCACCTCGGCGGTTGGGGTTGGTGCGGTAAATAACGGCGATGCGTTTATCTCGCTCGGTACTTCCGGGGTAATTTTCGTGGTGAACGATGAGCTGCAAACCCGCCCTGAGTCCGGCGTGCATGCCTTCTGCCACGCGCTGCCGGGCCGCTGGCACCAGATGAGCGTCATGCTAAGCGCCGCCAGTTGCCTGCGCTGGGTATGTAATCTGCTGTCGGTGACCGAAAGCCAGCTGATGGAGGAGATGGCGACGCTCAGTGAAGCGCAGAAAAAGCGCGCGCCGATTTTCCTGCCGTATCTCTCCGGAGAGCGCACTCCGCACAACGACGCCTATGCGATGGGCAGCTTCTTCGCGCTAAATCATGAAACCAACCGGGCGCTGCTGGGCTATGCGGTCATTGAAGGCGTGACCTTTGGCCTGGCCGACGGCATGGCGGTGCTGGAAACCTCCCGCAGCCGAATCAGCCAGTGCAGTCTGACCGGAGGCGGCGCCCGCAGTGCTATCTGGGCGCAGCTAATTGCCGACGTGCTGGATGTGCCGATTGTCACCCATCCGGCAAGCTCTTCCGGTGCGCTTGGCGCGGCCCGCCTCGGCTGGCTTGCAGACGGCGGCGTGGAAGAGGTGGTGTGCCGTAAGCCGCCGGTTCAGCAGCGCTTTACTCCGCGCAAGGCGTCACAAGGCGTTCTGCAACAGCGTTTGTGCGCGTTCCGCCTGCTTTACCAACAACAAAAAGCCGCTCGTAAGCTGCTGCCTTGATTTGCCCACCCGGCGGGCAGTTTCGCCGCCGGGAACTCCTGTACCCGTCAACGAGGAAGATTGTTATGCAATCTAAACATTACTGGTTTGGCTTACCCAAACACCTGCTCTGGGGCTTTATCGCGATTGCGATTTTTATGAGCGGCGATGGTTTCGAGATGGCATTTTTGTCGAAACACATTACCGATATGGGCTTTACGCCCGCGCAGTCGGCGATGGTGTTTACTATGTACGGCCTCGCGGCGGGGCTGGCAGCCTGGGCCTCTGGCGTAGTCGCGGAGCTAATCACTCCGCAAAAAGCGATGCTGATCGGTTTTGTCACCTGGGTGGTGATGCACGCCCTGTTTATGTCGCTCGGGCTTGGGCTGCGTAACTATCCGCTGATGCTGCTGTTTTACGGCATTCGCGGCCTGGCTTATCCGCTGTTTATTTACTCCTTTATGCTGATGCTGGTGCAGGTTGTTCCGCGCGAGCGGCTGGCGGCGGCAACCGGCTGGTTCTGGGCTATGTACTCTATTGGCATCGGCGTAATCGGCAGCTACCTGCCAAGCCTGACTATTCCGGCGATGGGGGAAACGGGCACGCTGTGGCTGGCGATTGCCTGGGTCATGTGCGGGGGGCTGATTGCCTTCTTCAGCCTGCGAAATGTGCCGGTTGACCGCTCACGCGTGAACCTGCCGATGCGCGATAAAATGACCGAAATGTCCCGCGCGGTAACCATTCTTTTCAGCAACCGCGATGTGTTCTACGCCTGCCTGATCCGCATCATCAATACGCTGTCGCTATTTGGCTTTGCTATCGTAATGCCGCTGCTGTTTGTCGATCGCCTCGGCTTTACCATTTCCGAGTGGCTACAGGTCTGGGCGGTGTTCTTCTTCGTTACCATTTTCACCAATATCTTCTGGGGAATTATGGGCGAATACATCGGCTGGATACGTCAGGTGCGCTGGTTTGGCTGTCTCGGCATGGCTATCTCCAGCCTGACGTTTTACTACCTGCCGGTGTGGGCAGGCCATAACTTCTGGGTGGCGCTCATTCCTGCTGTGATGCTGGGGACGTTTGTGGCGGCGTTTGTGCCGATGACGGCGGTATTCCCGACTCTGGAGCCGCATCATCGCGGGGCGGCTATTTCCATCTATAACCTGTCGGCGGGGATGAGCAATTTTGTCGCTCCGGCAATTGCCTCGTTAATTCTGCCGTTCTTCGACATTGTGGGCGTAGTCTGGGCCTATACCGGGCTGTATCTGTTTGCCGGAGTGCTGACGTTTATTATTAAGGTGCCGCAGCCTAAGCGGGAGAAGGGCAATGCCAGCGCGGGGAAAATGAGTACCGTGGAGCAGTAGTAAAAAGCCGGGCGATAAACCCGGCTTGTTTTTTTAACGAATGACGTCCCGCAATGCCTCTTCTAAGTCGAACCAGCGGAAGCCAAAGCCCGCCTCCTCAAGCCGTTTGGGCAGAGCGCGCTGCCCGCCGAGCACCAGCACAGAAGACTCGCCCATCAGCAGGCGAATAGCCGTTGCCGGAGCGCGCAGTATGGCAGGGCGCTTTAGCGCGTGTCCTAAAGCGTGGGCGAATTGCTCATTACGCACCGGGTACGGTGAAACCATATTAAACGGCCCGCGCAGATCGTTATCCAGCAGCCAGAGAATACCGTTCACCATGTCGTCGACGTGGATCCACGCCAGATACTGGCGGCCATTGCCGATGGGGCCGCCAAGCCCGAGGCGAAACAGCGGCAGCATTTTTGCCAGAATGCCGCCTTTGGGGGCCAGCACGACGCCGGTACGCAGCAGGCAAACTCGGGTTGCTTCGCTTTGCGCCCCGCAGGCAATTTGCTCCCAGCGGGCGCAAAGTTTGTGGGTGAATTCATTGTGCGGCGGCTCGTCCTCGGTCACCACCACTTCCCCGAGATCGCCGTAATAGCCGGTTGCAGAGCCGGAAATAAAGACTTCAGGAGGCCGAGCGCTGGCCTTAAACAGCTCGACCAGCCGCTCCGTTATTTGCCAGCGGCTCTGGCACAGGCGCTGTTTTTGCTGTTCGCTCCAGCGCTTATCGGCAATCGGCTCCCCGGCGAGATTGATTACCGCATCAAAAGCATCGAGATTTTGCAGCTCGCCCAGCCCGTTGAGCAGCGAGACTCTGGCATCAAGCAGCCGGCGAGTTTTTTCAGGCGAGCGGGTGACGACCGTAACCTTATGGCCGAGTTCAAGCAGGCGGGGTATCAGGTGGCGGCCAATTAATCCGCTGCCGCCGGTAACCAGAATCTCCATGCGTACCTCCCGGTGAGGAGCGCTTAACGCCGCCAGCTCAGGGTCATGGAAACCGAGTCGGCGTAGCGAAGCGCGTGAAGTTTATCAATCTCTACTTCAGCATAAGTCACCCACGGATGGGCACATGCGATATTCAGCACATCCTGAGTTAATTTTTCCAGCAGCGAGAAGCGGTTATTTTCTACCAGCTGGATGATTTCTTTGGTCACGGTGCGGTAGTTAAGCGCATCGTTGATGTCTTCGCTGCCGCGCGCTTTGTCCGCGGGGTAGTGAATAGCGACGTTAATAACGATGTCCTGACGGTTGGCAATTTCTTCTTCTTTTATGCCGATAAAAGTGCGCAGGCGCAGGTTTTTAATACGGATGACGGCGTCTGGCTGAACGGATGACATTGCAGGCTCCTTATTCGTTTTTTCCCGCAACAGAATACACCAGCGCGGGAAAAAACTTGAACCGGAGGTTACGGCTTTTCCGCCTGCTTATAAGCTTTTACGGTCGCAGGGCGGGTGCGTATCCGTTCGAACCAGTTACGCACCGCCGGGAAATTGGCCAGTATGACACGCTGACGCTCGTGGGAAACTACCCAGGGGTAAGTGGCGATATCCGCAATACTGTAATCATGCCCACCGAGCCACGGCGCTTTCTCGAGCTGTTTATTAAGCACGCCGTACAGCCGCTGGGTTTCGACCTGGTAACGCTCTATAGCGTAAGGCACCGGCTGAGGGGCAAAGTGGTTGAAATGGTGGTTCTGGCCCAGCATTGGCCCAAAGCCGCCAACCTGCCAGAAGAGCCACTGGAGCGTGGCGGTGCGGGCGCGCAGATCTTTGCTCAGCAGTTGGCCGGTTTTATCCGCCAGATAAAGCAGGATCTCGCCGGACTCAAACAGGCTCAGCGGTTCACCGCCGTCCGCCGGTTTGTTATCGACAATTGCCGGAATTTTATTATTCGGTGAAATAGCCAGGAACTCGGGGCGAAACTGTTCACCCTTACCGATATCCACCCGGTGGATTTTGTAGTCCAGGCCTGCTTCCTCAAGAAATAGCGTGATTTTATGGCCGTTTGGGGTAGGCGCATAATAAAGATCGATCATGGTCACTCCAGGGGTTAGCTTATTTTTTGGCAAACTTTTCGAGTATAGGAGCTTTTGTCAGCCTTGCACCGGGATGGTGCATTTTCAGCGGATGACAAAACGTTTTTTTCGCTCTATGTTCAATAACCTGACGCGCTAATAAGTGAGATTACGATGAGCCAGCCTGCCGTTACCCTGTGGTCTGACAGCCACTATTTTAGCCCTTATGCGCTTTCCGTTTATGTAGCGCTGAAAGAGAAGGGACTCGCCTTCTCGCTGCAAACCGTGGACCTCGCCAGCGGCCAAAATTTAAAGCCGGGCTGGAAGGGATATGACCTGACGCGGCGCGTGCCGGTGCTGGCGGTTGGGGATTTTGTGTTGAGCGAATCTTCCGCGATTGATGAGTATCTTGAAGAGCGCTTTTCGCCACCAACCTGGGAGCGAATTTACCCGCACGACATAGAAAAACGCGCCCGCGCCCGCCAGATTCAGGCGTGGCTGCGCAGCGACCTGATGCCCATCAGAGAAGAGCGTTCTACGGCGGTTGTGTTTGCCGGAGCGAAAATGCCTCCGTTAAGCGCCGCCGGACAGCAGGCCGCGAACAAGCTGATTGAGACCGCCATGGGCCTGCTGCCGCAGGGGCAGCAAAACCTGTTTGGCGAGTGGTCGATTGCCGATACCGACCTGGCGCTGATGCTCAACCGTTTGATTCTTAATGGTGATGACGTACCAGAGCGCCTGAAGGAGTACGCGGCGTTCCAGTGGCAGCGCGCCTCCGTGCAGCTTTGGGTGGCGCTTTCGGCTAAAACCACGGGCTGATAGCGAGCCGGGAATTGGTTATCATTGGCCCATTATAACTACAGGAGCCAGGGATATATGAAACTGATGTTTGCTTCGGACCTGCACGGTTCGCTACCCGCAACGGAAAAAGTGCTTGAGCGTTTCGCCCAAAGCGATGCGCAATGGCTGGTGGTGCTTGGCGATATTCTGAATCACGGCCCGCGTAATGCTTTGCCGGACGGCTATAATCCTCCGGCGGTAGCAGAAGCGCTCAACCAGGTTGCTAATAAAATCATCGCGGTACGTGGAAACTGCGACAGCGAAGTTGACCAGATGCTGCTGCACTTCCCGATAACCGCGCCGTGGCAGCAGATTTTGCTGGCGCAGCAGCGCCTTTTCCTCACTCACGGGCACCTTTATAATCCTGACCACAGGCCGCCTCTGGCCGCTAACGATGTGCTGATATTCGGCCATACTCATCTTCCGGTTGCACAAAAGCACGAACAGATCTATTTGTTTAATCCAGGTTCTGTCAGCATTCCGAAGGGCGGTTTTGAGGCCAGCTTTGGCATGCTGGATGATGGCGTTCTGAGCGTTCGCACGCTGAAGAGCAATGGGGTTATTGCGCAGGTGAGCATTACCCCGTAACGTTGGCAGGTTAATCCAATAACGCGCCGTAAGAGCGCCCCTGAATAAGGTTTTCCCGATGGTGGATCAGAGTCATTTTGTCGGCACGGAATGGGTAGACATTGTCAATGAAGACAATGAGGTCATCGCACAGGCCAGCCGCGAGCAAATGCGCGCGCAGCGTCTACGTCACCGTGCAACCTATATTGTCGTCACCGACGGTATGGGCAAAATTCTGGTGCAGCGTCGTACCGAGACGAAAGATTTTATGCCGGGCATGCTGGACGCCACCGCAGGCGGTGTGGTTCAGGCCGACGAACAGATGCTGGAGTCCGCCCGCCGCGAAGCGGAAGAGGAATTGGGCATCGCCGGTGTTCCGTTCGCCGAGCACGGTCAGTTCTATTTTGAAGACGAAAACTGCCGCGTCTGGGGTGGGCTGTTCAGCTGCGTTTCCCACGGGCCGTTCGCCCTGCAGGAAGAAGAAGTCAGCGAAGTGAGCTGGATGTCTCCAGAAGAGATAACCGCCCGCTGCGATGAATTCACCCCTGACTCGCTGAAGGCGCTGGCGCTGTGGATGACCCGCAACGCCAAGAATGAGTCTCAGAGCGAAGATAGCGAGTAGTCAGACCTGGCCCTCTCCCTGAGAAGGAGAGGGTGAAAGAAGGTTGCCCTTTCCCTTAACGGAAAAGGGCAAAGCATCAAGCCGCCTTAAAGTTAAAACCGCTATAGGCGTTAAGCGCCGGGAAGCGGGTTCCACGCATGCGCAGCATCAGGTTGATAAGCGCGTGGTTAAACATATAAAGCCTGCCGTCCGCCCCGTCCCCAATCTGGGCAAGATTGCCTATCATCCAGCTGGTTGCCGACTGATTATCATAGCGCGGTGAAGGCTCAAACAGCTTATCCACATGGCCCGCTTCGGCAAGCATTGTCAGGGCATAGGCGAAAGGATAAGGGCGGTTGATTTCATCCTCGAATCGCTTGTCCATGGTGGAGAAACTGTCGGCGAGCGTGTTGAGCAGGCGGTCGGTAATCAGGTGCTGTTTGCCGGTTATCATCGCGGTTTCGATAACATAAGAGCAGGCGATGCCGTGCAGGAAATAGTTCTCTGACGGGTCGATAACTTCGGCCGTCTGCCCCAGCTGTTCTACCAGCGCGTTGACGCGGTGTTTTTCCTGGTCGATCAGGCCGAGGTTGTACACCGCCGTAATGTAGTACAGCCCCATGTGGGTTCTTTCTACCGGCGTCAGCGCTTCCAGCAGTTCGCTCGCCTGGCGCACGCGGTCCTGACGATAGTTAAGCGCCTGATGATGCCCGGTTGCCGCGATAGAGTTTAGCAGCGTAAGCAGCGGGTAAACTTTCACAAACTCGGGCGACATGCTCTGCGGGAATGACGGATTGATGCCGAGGGTATCCGCGCTGTCGAGGTAGTCCAGCATTTCGATAATGTAGTCGCGGCCGTGTTTATAGAGCACTTCGGAATAGCCGAGCAGGCTAATAGCGCTAAATAACATACTGCCGCCGCGCCCGCGGAAGAACGGTGAAGGAATGTTCTCTAAGGTTTTCAGCGCATCCGCAATGTGGTTACGGCTGCGGGTGACAGCAAGATCTGCCTTATCGCAGGCCGCCAGCGCAAAGAATACTGAGGTATAGGCGGAGAGTTTTTCATAGTCGCCGTGCCTGCCGCTGTTCTCATCTTTGATGCCGTTCGACTGGATCTCGTTAATGCTGCGGAACAGCAGCCCGGGAAGGTCGATGGTGTTTTCCAGCAAATCAAACAGGTTGATATTCAATTTTGCCAGCGCATCAATGGTGATGCTGTATTGCATGATT
>NZ_KE161030.1:3174445-3178740 GCF_000412335.2 Cedecea davisae DSM 4568 | reverse complement strand
CGGCGGTACGGGTCTAACTCATAATTGATTAAAAACAGGATGTTAAAGATATAGACCTGTTTGTCGTGCTCGCTCAGCGTCTGACCCGGCTTAACCAGCAGGCAGATAAAGTCGCAAAGCAGCGACGAAAAGTTAACATAGTTGTTTTTAGACTCGGTTTTATCCTTCAGCTCATCAAAGGCATTCTGGATCCACAGAGAAATAGTCTCGTTGTAGGACACCGGATACTGACCCAGGCCCAGTCCTCTGACTATTCTGCTCCACGGCGTGGCGATAAGTCGGCTTTCGTTATCCAGGTGTGCCATGGCATTGTTCAGGTTGTGTTCGAGTACCTGTTGGTTAAATCGCTGCATAGTTACATTGCCTCTTTGGCGAACTGTTCAACATAAGGCACGCTGACGCCAAGGAACTGGTCGCGCTTGCCCTGTAAAATTTCTAAGGCCCAATTGAGCCACTTAATCCCTTCGCAGTAGATTGCTACCGGCCTGCGCTGGGTACGGATGCTGTCTTTAATCGTGCCGTCCAGCTCGGAGCTGAAGTGGAACGGCGGCATGGCGGTAAAGTGCGTGCCCATCATGAACACGAAGCGCACCAGCCAGTGCGGATCTTCCCGCAGGAAAACCGAGTCCGGGTTAGCGGTGTCATAGACTGTGCTCATCACCTGGGCGAAATATCGCTCCATACCCACAACTTCATGCTGGCTAAGCGGGTTGATATTTTTTTCGGCGCAGTCGGTTATCCGGTAGGTTCGCTGGTAGTCATTGCTTTCGGCGAACTGGATGGTAACCACCGGGTTTTTGGCCGCGTTCAGGCTCATGGTGAGGTTAAACAGCTCGTTATGAATTTCGTCATAGTGGCCGAGGGAGTTGTGCCACGGCTTGTTGTCGTACATGTAGTCGTCGCGGCAGTCCGCACCTTCGCTTTGGTAGCCGATGGCCCGCGGATCGAGGAACCGGAGCTGAATATCTTCGGCGCTGATGGTCGCCAGAGCCCGGGCTATCTCATCTTCGCTTCTGTGCTGGTTAATCAGCACCTGAGCGGCCAACAGCGGGGCGGTGTTGCCCATCTTGATGTTCTCGGTGTTGGTATCGCCCATCACCAGAGAGTGCCAAACCGGCTCAAGCATGCGCTGGTACTCCGGGCGCGAGCGGAAGGCGCTCAGCAGAGCCTTGCTGTTAAGGTATTCGCGGCCGTTGATAACGATCTTCTCGCTGTCCAGCAGTTCAGGGCTGAAGCAGCCCGGCGCGGTCTGGCGGCACAGGGCGAGGCGATCTTCAATTTTGCGGAAATAGGACGACTCCAGCGTGTTTCCGCTGGCCGCCACCCGGTTTTCGCGATGGATGTTGTCTCGCAGGAAGGTGAAGATGATTTCGTACAGCCGGGCAATCAGGCGCGGAGAAAGGTCGTTGCGCTCGATAAACTGGCTGACTTCCTCGCCTTCCACCAGGCTCATTTCATAGATGACTTCTTTGCAGGTCGCTTTCCCCACGCGTGACTGGCTGGCGGGGGTCAGGATCTCGCGTTCCGTCACGGCATAAACCTGCGGGAACCACGGTTTGACGCTGTCCGGCAGGGCGCGCAAATAGTCTACCTGGCGTGCCGCTTTGGCGAACGGAGGCAGCATCACGCCCGTGCCGCCCGCGTGCCATTTGGCGGCGGTTAGCGCCTCGCTTAATATTTTGCGAACCACCACCGGCTCATGCGGCGCACGCTGAATAAACATGGTCATCGATTCACTGCCGCCGTTGCAGAATTGCAGCGGGACTTCGTCCGCCTCAATGTAGGCATTAACGGTGCTGCAAAGCAGATTACGACGGCTGGCGTAGTCGGAAACCTGGCGATGTTCTTCGGTCAGCCAGGTCTGCGCTTCACGTTCGCGCTGCTCCAGCGCCAGCTCCGGCTTACGCAGCCAGATTTCCGGGGCGGAAGCGATAAGAATGATGTCTGATTGATAAGGCTCGGTTTCCAGCGAGTTATCGACCAGGCTGCCGTCGAGGGTTATCACCGACAGATGGCAGTCGAGAGCCGCCTGTACGCGCTCATTGGGGAAATCACCCAATAAGATTTTGAACGTGTTGACCTCAAGATCGCGGTGCCCCAGCAGCGGCAGTCCGTTGACGGAAAGCACGGGAACGCGGGCGTCGCCAAGCTCGGCGGCAAATTTTTTAACGCCGCCCCACGGCAGCATTTTACGGCTGTGTGACGAGTAGTAATCGCGGCATAGCTGCACCGTGCTGTCGAACGATGCAGCCCCGACGGCGACGAGGCAGGCGAGCCAGCCGATAAAATCTCGAGTCGCCAGGCAGGTATTGGCCTGTTGAACCAGCGCCGGGCGATGAACCTGCATTAACTCGAAAGCGAGCGTTTGCAGGATGATACGTCGGATAACCTGAGTTTCAGGCGGCGCCTCGGCGGTATGCAGCTGCAACAACCCGTCCAGCGGCTCTCCATGATTGCGCTCCGCCGCTATACGGCTGCAAACTTCAGCGTAATTTGGGGCGGAGGCTAAATCCTGCAGGTAGTTAAATACCGCAATATTGCTGAGTTCATCGAGGCTGGAGAAGTAGAACAGCGTTTTTTCCGCATGGATGATAAACGGCGTTTTCAGATAGCGAATTGCGCCATCCTTGCGCTGAATTTTGAGATCGGCGTAGGTCTGGTTTTTATCGAGTTCCGTGCCGTGAATATTGCGTCTCAGGCGGGACATCAATACCCGCTCGCCCGGCTGCAAATAGTCGCGATAGCGCCAGCTATTTTTGTAGATGCTGTCCACGCTAACCGGGGCGCAGCCGCTAACTTCCAGCCTGAGCGGCGCAACCTGCTGGATAGCTTCCACGATTTTGGTTGAAAAACGGCTGGTGAACTCGGCGTTTTGGCGGGCTACGTTCAACCAGCTGTCGATACCTGAACAGATATCGGCGGCTTCTTTGCCGTCACGAATGCGGCTTAAAGCACCCAGCGCCTGTACCATCAGCGCGGCTTCGCCGGGAGCGCCGGTGAAGGATAAAGCCGGAGTGTGAATATCGTTGTCGCGCAGCAGCTGGACGGATTTATTTCCCAGACCCAATTCAACAATCGCGTCAGCGCCCAGAGCATCTGCCATGCTGGCCGTGGTAGCCGAGAGCATAATGCAATCGATTATTGCCAGCACCGCCGCGCGTATCTCTTCTTTGCTGGTCAGCAACTGCTCGCTGTGGTTGGCAATCACCGGCGTATGCGGGTCGCAAAAGACAATCTGGCGCTCAATGAAGAACTGCTCCAGCCCCTGTTTAAGCGGAGTAAGCTGCGCCGAATGGGTGAGAAACGTGGTCGGCTCTTTGAGCTTGTTCACCTCAACCGCCGGGTAGCTCTTCATAAAAATATCGAAGCATGACTTGATGCTGGTCTTCACATAGAGATTGATTTGGCATGGGCTATAGGCTTTATGTTGTTCAATCTCGGTGCTGAGAAATTCTTCCTGCAGCGCGGCGTATGCCTCTGCCAGCTGTTTTTCTTTGCCGCGCAGGGCGACGACATAATAGGGTTCGGGGATTAAGTTTTGCGCTTGCAGCGCCGCCGGATACCAGGCGGCAATAGACTGGCTGAATGCATCGTCCTGCTTATCGGAGGCCAGTAGAATATACGGGGTAAAGAAATTGGCGATTTTTACGCCGTCGCTGACGCTGAGCGCCCCGCTGGCTACCGCCGAGTTAATGATGCCGAAGCTTTCCCCGCTGTAAGCGAGAAAATGAAGATCCTGATTTTGCCGGTGAGCCTCTGCGCGCAAAAGGGCGGCCAGAGCTAAATTATGAATAAGGAAACTGGCGCCGATAAAACCTTGCTGTTCCATTTTCCCGGAAGGAAGCGTTGCCGGAGTAATCAGCATTTTTTCTGGTTGATTTCCGTACCCCATAGCAGCAGCCGCTTCACAATATATTTGTTCGACTTCTTTATTTCCTGAACGTAACAGGCAATCACCAATATCCTTATACATAACCCGGCTGCCTAAGCCCGGGAAAAATCCCACTATATTATTTCTGCCAGCCACACTCTCTTTTGCTATGTTGGAATTTTTCATCTGTTTATCTCATTAATATTGACATATTTATAAAGCAGCCGTGCCCGTTCCTGTTTTATAAAAAACAGAAAAGGCTCTTGTGGAGAAAGAGTTTTATAACCGGGTACGGCTGCTATCTTATTTATGTTAATCAGTAATTATGGTGAGAACGGATGTTTAGTTCTCACCGGCGTTTATTCTGATGGTATTAATAAGCACTGATATAACAGAATTATTGAGTTGTTGTGTTAAGGCTTAT
>NZ_KE161030.1:2914594-3173841 GCF_000412335.2 Cedecea davisae DSM 4568 | reverse complement strand
CGTTTACGCTGCCAAGGATAACCACAGCCAGCGCGGCCAGGCTCAGTGCAGCCCCGACCCACAGCGGAGAGACAAAGCCGAAGCCTTTATCCAGAGCCATGCCGCCAAGCCATGCCCCCAAAGCGTTACCGATGTTAAACGCGGCAATATTGGTACCGGAGGCCACGGTAGGCGCGTCGCTGGCGTATTTCATCATACGCAGCTGCAGGCCTGGCGCGGTAGCCAGCCCAACGGTGCCCATCAGCAGCATCAGAATGACCGTCATGATTTGGCTCTGGGCGAACATCGCGAAGGAGGCCATCACCAGGGTGAGCAGCAGCAGAATGGCACCGAGAGATTTATTCAGCGATTTATCCGCAGCTTTGCCGCCGTAGATATTGCCGATGAAAGTTCCCACACCGAACAGCACCAGCAGCCATGGTACGGTCTGCGTGGCAAAGCCGGAAACCTGAGTCAGGGTGAAGGCGATGTAAGTAAAGCCGCCGATTACGCCGCCGAAGGAGAGCACGCTAAGCAGAGCGGAAACCCAGACCTGTGGACGATTGAAAACGGCAAACTCGCGGCCAAGGTTCGTGTCTTTATGAGCGGGCATCGGCGGAACCAGGGTTTTGATCCCGACTATGGTAACCAGGCCGATAATAGACAGTGCCCAGAAGGTGGTGCGCCAGCCCAGTTCGAGGCCAACGAAGGTGCCAAGAGGAACGCCGACGATATTGGAGACGGTAAGACCGGCAAACATCAGAGAGATAGCGGCGCCTTTTTTATCGCCCGCAACCATATCAGAGGCAACGACCGCGCCCACGCTGAAGAATGCGCCGTGGCACAGGGCCGCAACGATACGCCCAAACAGCAGGGTTTCGTAGCTAGTGGACATGGCGGAAATAAGGTTGCCAACAATAAATAATGCGGTCAGCAGTAATAGCGTTAAGCGACGTTCCATGCGGATCATAATTGAGGTTAAGGCAATTGCGCCTACCGCCACGCTGATTGCATAACCGGAAACCAGATAGCCAGCTACCTGCTCGCTAATATTAAATTCGGCAACGATTTGCGGAAGCAGGCCGACGATACCAAATTCCGTCAGACCAATTCCGAACGCCCCAAGTGCTAAGGCAAAAAGACCCGTTGGCATTTTAATCTCCTGTTTTATTATTTTGCTATTCAGGTTTTGAATAACAATTAAAAAGGTGGGTAATTATTCATATTTTGGGTCATGAATAATTTTTTCTTCAGCACTGGAAATAATTGTACTGGCGCTTATAGTAATATTAAGAAATATCGCTGAGGGCTGAGCGTATCGCGCTCTCCGTCAGGACTTCATCAGGGATGAATGTTATTGTGTTGTTCGGTATAGTAGAAATGAATTTCCCTGATACCAGGTATTGCAATGGATAATCTCAGAAAGTTGGATCTCAACCTTCTTCTCACTCTGGAAGCGTTACTAAAGGATCCTAATGTGACGCGTGCCGCCCGCGCGCTGAACCTTTCGCAGCCTACCGTCAGCGTGCAGCTGGCGAAATTGCGCAAAAGCCTGAACGATCCGCTATTTTTGCCCGGCCCGCGTGGCATGCGGCCTACCGCCCGTGCGGAGCTGCTGCGAGCCTCGCTGAGCGAGGCGCTGGGAATGCTCGATAAAGCTATTTCTCCTCCCGGGCCGTTTATTCCCGGCGAGTCGTCCCACACCTGGCAGGTGGTTGCGGCGGATTACTGCGAGAATACGGTTTTGCTGCCGGTGCTACAAATGCTGCGGCGTGATGCGCCCGGAACCCGGCTGGCTATTCTCAGCGGCGCTAATTCTTATATGGCGAAATCGGCAGGTCAGGACAAGGTTGATCTGTTCTTTCATATTCCCGAGGAGTCGCCACAGGGGCTGCGTAGCCGCACGCTTTTCAGAGAAGAGTATGTCCTGGCAAGCCGCGTTGGCCACCCGTTGCTGAAAACCGCGCCAAAGCTCAGGCAGTTTCTTGAACTGGACTACGTAATGATATCGCCGGACGGCGGTGGGTTCTGGGGCAATACCGATAAGGTTTTGTCTGAAATGGGGCTAAGCCGGAAAGTGGTGCTTTCTGTACCGCATTTTATGTTTGCCGTCTTCACCATCGCCACGACAGATATGGTCGGCATGCTGCCGCTGCGCCTGGTTAAGAATAACCCGCAGTTGCAGTATTTCCCGCCGCCGATAGATATTCCCGGCTTTGATATGAATATGCTCTGGCATGAGCACCTGCACCGCGAACCGGCTCATAAATGGCTGAGGGATTTGATAGTACGCTCGGTGGAAGGCGAAGGAACGTCTCAGATCCCTTCGCCTCTTTGGGGGGAGAGGTAGAATGGCGGGAGAAATCAGCAACTGTCCCGCATACACAGCGATGAAGCAATTGTCGGGCTGCGGTTCCACTCTTCATCGTTGAGCCTCGCCAGCAGCGCCCGCCCGGCTTCAATTCCAATTTTGCGATGTGGGACCGAGATGGTGGTCAGCGCGGGCTGGCAAACCCGGCTTACGTCGCTATCGCCAAACCCCACTACGGCTAAATCGTCCGGCACCTTGATGCGCCGGCGCTGGCATTCGTACAGCGCGCCGCAGGCCAGCTCGTCCGAAACGCATACCAGGGCATCCAGTTCCGGCCAGGCCAGCAAAAACTCCGGCAGTTGGGCAGCTCCGGTGGAGAAGTTCGGCGGGGCGGCGGCGTTAATGACCCTGTTGGGAGACATATGGTGGCGCAGCATGGCTTTGTACCAGCCGTGCAGGTGCTGCTGGAAAATCCACTGCTCCTGGTTAGCGCACAGCAGGCCGATATTCTGGTAGCCGCGCTGGATGAGCATTTCGGTCAGTTCAAACATTGCCGCGACGTTATCAATCCCGATATTCATATCCAACGGATCTGAGCGGGTAGCGCCAATTTCGAGCACCGGAATGCTGGCGTGGTTTAGCCAGCCCCGCACGGTATCGCTATGTTCGACGCTGAGTAGGATCGCCGCCGCAATATTCGAGGCCAGCAGCGTCTCCAGCAGCTTCTCTTCCTGCTCCAGCCGGTGCTGGGACTCGGCCAGCACAATCTGAAACCCCGCGGGCTGCAGGACTTGCTGCAATCCGGCAAACATTTCGCTGCAGCCGGACTCTGCCAGGCTCGGCACCACCATCGCAATGGTGTACGAAGACGCTGAAGCCAGCGCGCTGGCGGCCAGATTTGGCATGTAGCCGAGTTCGGAAACTGCGGCCTCAATTTTCTCGCGTAATTTGTCGGAAACCTGCTCCGGGGTTCGTAGCGCTCGCGATACCGTCATCGTACCGACGCCCGCCAGCTGAGCCACATCTGCAAGCGTCACCTTACCGGTACTACGCCGCTTTCGGGTTATGGACATTGTGATTCCTGATTCTGATCCTGTAAAACGCCAGGCTGACGTTGGCCCCTGAAAAGGAAGGGGAAATATCGCTCAAGTATACGCCTGAAATCGTGGTGCTTAATGCGATTTAACGCAATGATTGCATTTTGATAGCGCTATCACAAAACCGAATGATAGTCATTGGTAGCGCTATCTTTGTGATATCAATCACAGTTAAACCCGAGGCCGTTGAATAAAGTTTGCCCATCATCAACGTCTAATTCGAGAGGTTTTCGTGCTTAACCAATGGCTGCATCAGCAGACTATTTTGCTTCAGGATGGCGTGGAAAACTGGCAGCAGGCGCTGGAGCTTAGCGCCAGGCCGCTGCTGGAGGCGGGCGTGATTGCTCCGCGCTATCTGACGGCCATCATGCAGCAGCATCAAAAGCTTGGGCCTTACTATGTACTGGCGCCGGGGCTGGCGATGCCGCATGCTCGCCCTGAAGAAGGGGCAAGCGGGCTGGGACTTTCGCTGCTTAAGCTGAGGCAGGGAGTGAGCTTCGGTTCGCAAGATAACGACCCGGTAAACGTTATTATTATGCTGGCCGCGCCCGATAGCCACAGCCATATTGAAATGATCTCGGCGCTCGCTGAATTATTTTCCAGCGAGCATGACATGGCATTACTTCATCAGGCAACGAACCTGGAGGAAATAACAGAAATCATTAATCGATTCTGATTTTATAAACTTAACACCAAGGTATTTTACGTTGCATTGAAAAATGCGATGTGTTTGTACTCTACTTAAAACAATAAGGTAATAATCATGAAGATAATGGCAATCTGCGGTTCCGGTCTCGGCAGCAGCTTTATGGTCGAGATGAATATTAAAAAAGTACTCAAAAAACTCAATATTGAAGCCGAGGTGGAGCATTCAGATTTATCCTCCGCGACGCCGGGCGCGGCAGATGTGTTTGTGATGGCGAAGGACATTGCCGCCAGCGCCAGCCTGCCGGATAGCCAACTGGTGGTTATCAATAACATCATTGATATCAATGAACTGGAAAATAAGCTGAGTGCTTATTTTGCCAGTCGTTAATCATAAAAATAAGCGGAGGCGGATATGTTTATCCTTGGCACGCTGAATTTTATAGTCGATATACTCAAAGTCCCGGCGATTCTCGTAGGGCTTATCGCACTTATTGGCCTGGTGGCGCAAAAGAAGTCCTTTTCTGATGTCGTTAAAGGCTCCATTAAAACGGTTTTAGGTTTTATTGTTCTGGGCGGCGGTGCAACCGTATTAGTCGGTTCTTTAAACCCGCTGGGCGGGATGTTTGAGCACGCTTTCAATATTCAGGGGATTATTCCAAATAACGAGGCGATTGTTTCTATTGCGCTGGAAAAATATGGCGCATCCACCGCGTTAATTATGGCTTTTGGGATGGTGGCAAATATTATTGTTGCCCGCTTTACGCGCCTGAAATACATATTCCTGACCGGGCATCACACCTTCTATATGGCCTGTATGATTGGCGTGATCCTGACGGTGGCGGGCTTTGAGGGCGTGGGGCTGGTGTTTACCGGGTCTCTGATCCTCGGCCTGATCATGGCCTTCTTCCCGGCAATCGCTCAGCGCTATATGCGCCGCATTACCGGCACGGATGATATCGGCTTTGGTCACTTTGGTACGCTGGGTTACGTGCTCTCCGGCTGGATAGGCAGCAAGTGCGGGAAAGGCTCACGTTCAACGGAAGAGATGAACCTGCCGAAGAACCTTAGCTTCCTGCGCGACAGCTCCATTTCCATCTCGCTGACCATGATAATTATCTACATGATCCTCGCGATTTGCGCCGGCCAGTCGTATGTAGAAGAGAAGCTAAGCGGCGGTCAAAACTTCCTGGTTTACTCCATTATTCAGGCAATTACTTTCGCGGCCGGGGTGTTCATCATCCTGCAGGGCGTGCGCCTGATCCTGGCTGAGATAGTCCCGGCGTTTACCGGCTTCTCCGAGAAGCTGGTGCCAAACGCCCGCCCGGCGCTGGATTGCCCGGTGGTTTATCCTTACGCGCCAAATGCCGTACTGATTGGCTTCCTGTTCAGCTTCCTTGGCGGCCTGGTCGGCTTGTTCCTGCTCGGGCAGATGAAGCTGGTGCTTATCCTGCCCGGCGTGGTGCCGCACTTCTTCACCGGCGCTACTGCTGGCGTGTTTGGTAACGCTACCGGAGGCCGCCGTGGGGCAATGGTCGGCGCTTTCGCCAACGGCTTGCTGATTACCTTCCTGCCGGTTCTGCTGCTGCCTGTGCTCGGCGCGCTCGGCTTCGCTAACACCACCTTCTCGGATGCCGATTTCGGCGTGGTGGGCATCGTGCTGGGTAACCTGGCGCGCTTCCTGTCGCCAACGGCGATTACCGCGCTGGTGGTAGCCATCTTTGCGCTGCTGGTCGGCTTTAACTACCTGGGTAAGGGAAAAGGCGCGGCTGCCGCGCAAACTGAAGACAATACGGGGGCTAAATGATGAGTGAACTGGCTGACGTTACGCGGTTTGCGCGTGATATTCGGGTGGAGACGCTAAAGGCGCTCACCCAGTTGGGATTCGGCCACTACGGCGGCAGTATGTCGGTGGTCGAAACGCTGGCGGTGCTGTACGGCGAGGTGATGAACGTTGACCCGGACGACCCGGACTGGCCGGAGCGCGATTACTTCGTGCTCTCAAAAGGGCATGCTGGCCCGGCGCTGTACAGCACGTTGGCGCTGAAAGGCTACTTCCCCGTTGAGCAACTGGCGACGCTGAACCAGAACGGCACCACGCTGCCTAGCCATCCTGACAGGCTGAAGACGCGAGGGGTGGATGCGACGACCGGTTCGCTGGGGCAGGGGATTTCAATTGCCGCCGGTATCGCGCTGTCGCACAAGCTGGCGCAGCGCCGCAACCGCGTGTTCTGCATCGTGGGAGACGGGGAGCTGAATGAGGGGCAGTGCTGGGAGGCTTTCCAGTTTATCGCTCATCACCGGCTTAATAACCTGACGGTGTTCGTGGACTGGAACAAGCAGCAGCTGGACGGCGAGCTGGATGAAATCATCTGCGCTTTCAGTCTGGAAGAGAAGTTCAGCGCCTTTGGCTTCGACGTCGTGAAGGTGAAAGGCGATGACGTCGCCGGGCTGCTGGCGGCGGTTAAACCCGCCCGCGGCGGCGAGCAGCGTCCTCTTCTGGTTGTCCTGGACAGCATTAAAGGGCAGGGCGTTCCATACCTTGAGCAACTGGGCAATTCACACCACCTGCGCCTGACGGAGCAGTCAAAGCAGGCGCTTGAGCAGGCCATTGAGCAACTGGAGGCGAGACATGATTAAGGTAAGCCAGTCGGGCGCTCAGGACGCCGTAGAGATGCGTAAGATTTACGCCGGTTTTGTGCAGCAGCAGATAAACGCCGACAGCGGCATTATCGCCCTGGAAGCCGATCTGATGAGTTCTATGGCAATGGACGGCGTACAGCGCGACAACCCGCAGCACGTTATCAACTGCGGCATTATGGAAGCCAATGTTATCGGCGTGTCGGCGGGCCTGTCTCTGACCGGACGTAAACCGTTCGTTCATACCTTTACCGCCTTCGCCAGCCGTCGCTGCTTCGACCAGCTCTTTATGTCGCTGGATTACCAGCGCAACAACGTTAAGGTTATCGCCTCGGATGCCGGGGTGACCGCCTGCCACAACGGCGGCACTCATATGTCTTTTGAAGATATGGGTATCGTGCGCGGGCTGGCCCACTCGGTGGTGCTGGAGGTGACCGATGCGGTGATGTTTAAAGACATTCTGCGTCAGCTTATCGAACTGGAAGGTTTCTACTGGGTGCGCACCATCCGCAAGCAGGCCGCGACGGTTTATGAGGAAGGTTCGACATTTACCATCGGCAAGGGCAACGTGCTGCGCGAGGGCACGGATATCACGCTGATTGCCAACGGCATTATGGTTACAGAGGCGCTTAAGGCGGCTCAGGAGCTGGAGAAAGAGGGCGTAAGTGCGGCGGTTATCGATATGTTCACCCTCAAGCCTATCGACCGCATGCTGGTGAAGAACTATGCGGAAAAAACCGGGCGTATCGTGACCTGCGAAAACCACAGCATCCATAACGGGCTGGGTTCAGCGGTAGCGGAAGTGTTAGTTGAAACCTGCCCGGTGCCGATGCGCAGGGTGGGCGTGAAGGAACGTTACGGCCAGGTGGGAACTCAGGAGTTCTTGCAGCAGGAATATGGTCTGACGGCGCGGGAGATTGTGAAAGCGGCTAAAGAGCTGCTGTAGCGGGCAATAGCAATAAAAAGGGCAGCCAGCCGGCTGCCCTTTTTTATCTCAACGAGATTACTCTTGCTGAGCGGACTGAATCGCGGTCAGAGCGATGGTGTAGACGATATCGTCAACCAGCGCGCCACGGGACAGGTCGTTAACCGGCTTGCGCATACCCTGCAGCATCGGCCCGATGGAGATCAGGTCGGCAGAACGCTGTACCGCTTTATAAGTGGTGTTACCGGTGTTCAGGTCAGGGAAGATGAACACGGTAGCACGCCCGGCAACAGGAGAGTTTGGCGCTTTAGACTTGGCAACGTCAGCCATAACTGCTGCGTCGTACTGCAGCGGGCCGTCGATAACCAGGTCAGGGCGTTTTTCCTGAGCGATACGGGTTGCTTCACGCACTTTCTCAACGTCGCTACCCGCGCCGGAGTTGCCGGTGGAGTAAGACAGCATTGCAACGCGTGGGTCAATACCGAATGCGGCAGCGGAGTCAGCGGACTGAATCGCGATTTCTGCCAGCTGCTCAGCGGTTGGGTCCGGGTTAATCGCACAGTCGCCGTAAACGTAAACCTGTTCAGGCAGCAGCATGAAGAACACGGAAGAAACCAGGGAGCTGCCCGGTGCAGTTTTGATCAGCTGCAGAGGCGGACGAATGGTGTTCGCGGTGGTGTGAACCGCACCGGAAACCAGGCCGTCAACTTCGTCCTGTTCCAGCATCAGCGTACCCAGAACCACGTTGTCTTCCAGCTGTTCGCGGGCAACGGCTTCGGTCATGCCTTTGCTCTTACGCAGCTCAACCAGGCGAGCAACGTAGCTTTCGCGAACCACTTCAGGATCAACGATTTCAATGCCGGCGCCCAGTTCTACGCCCTGAGCGGCAGCAACGCGGGTGATTTCATCCGGGTTACCCAGCAGCACGCAGGTCGCGATGCCGCGCTCTGCACAGATTGCAGCGGCTTTAACGGTACGCGGCTCGTCACCTTCCGGCAGCACAACGCGTTTACCGGCTTTACGGGCCAGTTCGGTCAGCTGGTAGCGGAACGCAGGAGGAGACAGGCGGCGGCTACGCTCGGAGGTCGCGGTCAGGGATTCGATCCAGTTGGCATCGATGTGGCTTGCCACATATTCCTGCACTTTTTCGATACGCTGATGGTCGTCGGTTGGGACTTCCAGGTTGAAGCTCTGCAGGCTCAGAGAAGTCTGCCAGGTGTTGGTGTCAACCATGAACAGCGGCAGGCCGGTCGCGAATGCACGCTCGCACAGCTTGCTGATGCGCGGGTCCATTTCGTACCCGCCGGTCAGCAGAATTGCGCCGATTTCAACGCCGTTCATTGCGGCCAGACAGGCGGCAACCAGCACGTCCGGGCGGTCTGCTGAGGTAACCAGCAGGGAGCCAGGGCGGAAGTGTTCCAGCATGTGTGGGATGCTGCGCGCGCAGAAGGTTACGGACTTCACGCGGCGAGTATTGATGTCACCTTCGTTGATCACGGTCGCATTCAGGTGGCGAGCCATGTCGATAGCGCGGGTGGCGATAAGCTCGAAGCTCCACGGCACGCAGCCCAGAACCGGCAGCGGGCTGTCGGCAAACAGCTGCTTAGGATCGATATTCGCGATGCTGGCTTTGCTGGAGTCGTCGAAGATTTCAGACAGGTCAGGACGGGTGCGGCCCTGCTCATCAACCGGGGCGTTCAGCTTGTTGATAATCACGCCGGTGATGTTGGTGTTTTTGCTGCCGCCGAAGCTGCTGCTGGTCAGTTCGATACGCTCTTTAAGCTGCTCCGGAGAGTCGTTGCCCAGAGACATAACGAAGACGATTTCGGCATTCAGGGTTTTGGCAATTTCGTAGTTCAGCGCCTGAGCAAACTGATGTTTGCGGGTCGGCACCAGGCCTTCAACCAGCACCACTTCAGCATCTTTGCTGCTGGCGTGGTAGTTGGCGATAATCTCTTCCATCAGCACGTCCTGCTGATTGCTGGACAGCAGGGACTCAACGTGGCCCATGTTCAGCGGCTCAGCGGCCGGGATGGTGGAGTTAGCGCGGATGATGCTGGTGGTCTGGTCCGGGCTATCGCCACCGGTACGCGGCTGGGCGATAGGTTTGAAGACGCTCAGGCGAACGCCTTTTTGTTCCATAGCACGGATAACGCCTAGGCTTACGCTGGTAAGGCCGACGCTGGTTCCGGTAGGGATCAGCATAATAGTACGGGACACGGTATAACCTCTTTCGTTTTCGCGAGCACTCAGGCTCACTCGACTCAGAAAACAACACCGCCAGCTAAGGCTGGCGGCGAGGGAATCAGGCGGTCAGGCGGGATGCGTCTTGCGCAATGACCAGCTCTTCGTTGGTGGTGATGACCACCGCCGGGCGAGTGCCTTCTTTGTTGATGAAGCCAGACTTGCCAAAACGTGCGGCCAGGTTGCGCTCGTGGTCAACGTCGAAGCCCAGTACGCCCAGTTTGCCCAGAGACAGCTCACGTACCATTGCGGCGTTTTCACCGATACCGCCGGTGAAGACTACTGAGTCCAGACGGCCTTCCATCAGCGCGGTGTAAGAGCCGATGTACTTCGCCAGACGGTGGCAGTAAACGTCCATTGCACGTTTAGCGTCTTCTTTAGTGGTGTAGTTGTCTTCAACATAGCGGCAGTCGCTGGTGACTTCGGTCAGACCCAGCAGGCCGGACTCTTTGGTCAGCATTTTGTTGATGTCTTCCACGCTCATGCCCAGAGTGTCGTGCAGGTGGAAGATGATTGCCGGGTCGATGTCGCCGGAACGGGTGCCCATGACCAGGCCTTCCAGCGGGGTCAGACCCATGGAGGTGTCAACGCATTTGCCGTTACGGATAGCGGAAACGGAACCGCCGTTGCCCAGGTGGCAGGTGATGATGTTCAGTTCATCAACCGGCTTGTTCAGCATTTTTGCTGCTTCCTGAGTCACGTAGAAGTGGCTGGTGCCGTGTGCGCCATAGCGACGAACGCCGTGCTCTTTGTACAGTTTGTACGGCAGGGCATAGAGGTAAGACTCTTCCGGCATAGTCTGATGGAACGCGGTGTCGAACACGGCAACGTTTTTATCAGCCAGATTAGGGAAGGATTTCAGCGCTTCAGCGATGCCAATCAGGTGTGCCGGGTTATGCAGCGGTGCAAAAGAGGCAGAATCTTTGATACCCTGAATAACAGAATCGTCAATCACTACTGAGCTGGTGTATTTTTCGCCGCCGTGTACGATACGGTGACCAATAGCGGTCAGCTGAGCAGACAATTCTGGTTTTTCTGCCAGAATCTTATTAACGATGAAGTTAAGAGCTTCGCTGTGAGCGGCACCTGCACCCAGAGCCGCTTCTTGTTTAGCGCCTTCCAGTTTCCATTTGATGCGGGCTTCAGGAAGGTGGAAACATTCTGCTAAACCAGAAAGGTACTCTTCACCGTTTACAGCATCGATAATTGCGAATTTCAGTGATGAGCTACCGCAGTTCAGAACCAGTACTAGCTTACTCGACATGGAAGTACCTATTTTTGATACGTGGCTAAAAAAACGTCAGTTAGTCTATCAGCGTAGCGCATGATGACGCGGACATTTATGATTAACGTCATGCCAGAAGCGTTTTTTGGCATGGCGAATAAAATTACTCAGAGTTTACGCCATATTACCGAAGCTGCAGGTCACGGCGATGTAAAAGAATGTTTGACAGCGTGTTGTTTCCCAACTACGGCCATCAAAGGCCGGCACAGGGTAGCAGATAGAGACTCGTAAAGACAAAATTTTTTGAACGATGTCATTTAGAGTTGCTGTGTTGCAAAATTATTTTATTTTTTATATGTAGAGTTGAGGTATGAGCCATGTCGACACCCCAGAATAGCCATGTAAGCTGGTTTAGCCTGTTCGGACGTGGGCAACATTACTCGAAGACCTGGCCGCTGGATAAGCGCCTGGCGCCGGTTTTTATCGAAAACCGTGTGATTCGTGCCACCCGCTACGCCATTCGCTTTATGCCGCCGCTGGCGGTATTCACCCTGAGCTGGCAGATTGCCCTTGGCGGCCAGCTTGGCCCGGCGGTGGCTACGGCTCTTTTTGCCTGTAGCCTGCCGATGCAGGGCTTATGGTGGCTGGGCAAGCGCTCGGTTACGCCGCTCCCGCCGACGACCTTACAATGGTTTTATGAAGTTCGTGTGAAACTTCAGGAAGCGGGCCAGGCGCTGGCACCAGTAGAAGGCAAGCCGGACTATCAGGCGCTGGCGGACGTGCTTAAGCGCGCGTTCAAACAGCTGGATAAAACTTTCCTGGATGATTTGTAATTACCCTACGGTTGCGCATATAAAGGAAGGCATACTTTCTTACAGGTTATCTTCGTCATAACCTGAATTTTCCATGCACTAAAGGAGTCAGGAAATGGAAATGACTAACGCGCAACGTCTGATTTTATCCAACCAGTACAAGATGATGACGATGATGGACCCGGATAACGCCGAGCGCTATCGTCGTCTGCAAACCATTATCGAACGCGGCTATGGCCTGCAAATGCGCGAGCTGGATCGTGAATTTGGCGAGCTGAAAGAAGAGACCTGCCGCATCGTCATCGACATCATGGAGATGTACCACGCGCTGCACGTTTCCTGGACCAACCTGAAAGATAGCCAGGACATCGACGAACGCCGCGTCACCTTTATGGGCTTTGATGCCGCGACCGAAGCCCGCTTCCTCGGTTATGTTCGCTTTATGGTGAATATCGAAGGGCGTTACACCCATTTCGACGCGGGAACGCACGGCTTCAACGCGCAAACCCCAATGTGGGACAAATACCAACGAATGCTGAAAGTGTGGCACGCCTGCCCGCGCCAGTATCATTTAAGCGCCAACGAGATTGCGCAGATTACCAATGCCTGAGGAGAGAGCGTAGTGAAGTGTAAAGGTTTCTTGTTTGATTTGGATGGTACGCTGGTCGATTCCCTGCCTGCCGTTGAGCGCGCGTGGGTTAACTGGGCGAAGCGTTTTGATATTTCCCCGGAAGAGGTATTAGGCTTCATCCACGGCAAGCAGGCGATTACTTCATTGCGCCACTTTATGGCCGGTGCCGCTGAAGAGGAGATCCAGCAGGAGTTTCTGCGCCTTGAGAAGCTGGAGTCTGAAGACACCGACGGCATCGTTGCGCTGCCGGGTGCCGCAGAGCTGCTGGCTCATCTGAACGAGGCCGGTATTCCGTGGGCTATCGTTACCTCCGGCTCCGTGCCGGTTGCATCCGCTCGCCGTAAAGCGGGTGGCCTGCCGGAGCCGGAAGTTTTTGTGACCGCAGAGCGCGTTGCGCGTGGCAAACCGGAGCCGGACGCTTACCTGCTGGGTGCTCAGCTGCTGGGCCTTGAGCCGGAAGAGTGCGTAGTTGTTGAAGATGCGCCCGCTGGCGTGCTGTCTGGTCTTGCGGCCGGTTGCCACGTTATCGCTGTTAATGCCCCGGCGGATACGCCGCGGCTGGAGCACGTGGATTATGCCCTTTCCTCGCTCACCGAATTGCTGATTCAAAAATCCCCCGACGGCAGCGTCGAAGTGTTAAGAAAACACTAATCCCATGATTTGACCCCGCATTTGCGGGGTTTTTTTATGGCATTCTCGTCTACATTCAATTCATCTACTTTCTGCCATACAGGGACTCGTTTTGAATTCGGAACTCATTTGGGTATTGTCATTATTGGGCATTGCCGTGCTGCTGTTCGCTACCGGGAAGATGCGAATGGATGCGGTGGCCCTGTTGGTGATCGTCGCTTTTGTTCTCAGCGGCACCTTGAGCCTCAGTGAAGCGTTTTCCGGGTTCAGCGATCCTAATGTCATCCTGATAGCCGCGCTGTTTATCATCGGCGACGGGCTGGTCCGCACCGGCGTGGCAACCAAAATGGGCAGCTGGCTGGTTGAGGTTGCAGGCAGCAGCGAAACCAAAATGCTGGTTTTGTTAATGGTCACCGTGGCCGGCCTTGGAGCGTTTATGAGCTCAACCGGCGTAGTGGCTATCTTTATCCCGGTGGTTCTTAGCGTTTCAATGCGAATGAAAATCCCGCCTTCCAGACTGATGATGCCGCTAAGCTTTGCCGGGCTAATCAGCGGCATGATGACGCTGGTCGCGACCCCGCCGAACCTGGTGATTAACAGCGAATTGCTGCGTGAAGGGCTGGAGGGCTTCCAGTTTTTCAGCGTGACGCCAATCGGCCTGGCGGTTCTGGTGCTGGGTGTTCTCTATATGCTGGTGGTGCGCTTTGCGCTTAAAGGGCAGGGCGAAGAGCCGGGGAAAGAGAGCTGGAAGCGCCGTTCTTTTCGAGATCTGATCAAAGATTATCGCCTTACCGGGCGAGCGCGTCGGCTGGCGATTCGCTCCGGCTCGCCCATGGTTGGCCGCAGGCTTGATGACCTGAAGCTGCGCGAGCGTTACGGAGCCAACGTTATCGGTATTGAGCGCTGGCGCAGGTTCCGCCGGGTCATCGTCAACGTTACCGGCATTACAGAGTTCCGTTCCGGTGATGTTCTTCTGATAGACATGTCTGCTTCTGAAGTGGATTTGCGGGAGTTTTGCGGCGAGCAAATGCTGGAGCCGCTCATCCTGCGTGGCGAATATTTTTCTGACCAGGCCCTCGACGTCGGCATGGCCGAAGTGTCGCTGGTGCCGGAGTCAGAGCTGACCGGGCAAACGCTGAGAGAGATGGCGTTCCGAACCCGCTACGGGCTTAACGTTGTTGGGCTGCGGCGCAGCGGAGAGGCCATTGAAGGCGCGCTGGTTAATGAACCCATTGAGCTTGGCGATATCATGCTGGTGGTCGGCGACTGGAAGTTAATCAAGGAGCTTTCGCAGCAGAGCCGTGACTTCCTGGTGCTGAACTTGCCGGTGGAAGAGAGGGACGCGTCTCCCGCCCATAGCCAGGCTCCGCACGCTATTTTCTGCCTGGCGCTGATGGTTGCGCTGATGCTGACCGATGAAATTCCTAACCCGATTGCCGCCATTATCGCCTGTATGCTGATGGGCAAATTCCGCTGTATTGATATGGAGAGCGCCTACAAGGCGATTCACTGGCCGAGCATTATCCTTATCGTCGGCATGATGCCTTTTGCCCTGGCGCTGCAAAAAACCGGCGGGGTGGATTTAATTGTCCGCGGGCTGATGGAGTTTGGCGGCGGCTACGGGCCTTACATTATGCTGGTTTGCCTGTTTGTGATGTGCGCGACAATCGGGCTGTTTATCTCTAATACCGCCACTGCGGTATTGATGGCGCCAATTGCGCTGGCCGCGGCGAAGTCGATGGGCGTTTCGCCTTATCCTTTCGCGATGATTGTAGCCCTGGCCGCGTCCGCGGCGTTTATGACGCCGGTCTCATCGCCGGTGAATACGCTGGTTATGGCACCGGGGAACTACAAGTTTAGCGACTTTGTGAAGCTGGGCGTGCCGTTTACTATCATTGTGATGATCGTCAGCGTGGTCATGGTGCCGATGTTATTCCCGTTCTGATACTTACCCTCATCCCTGCCTCCTCTTTGGGGAAAGGAGAAAACCGCTCTGAGTATATGGGGGGTGTTTTTAGCCCCCTCGCCCTTTTGGGGAGAGGGTCAGGGCGAGGGGAAGTGTTTAAAGCGGTGAGTCCTGGCTAATCTCATCCAGAGAAAGCTGGAAACTTGGGACGAAGACACGCATAAAATAGTCCATCTCTTCGCTATGGCGCTCGGCAAGCGTCTTTTCCAGCCGTCCTTTTGCCAGTAAAAACTCGTTATTACCCGCCGACAGCTCTTCCAGACACTTCAGATAGGCACAGAGTGCGTCAGCCTGCTTGACCAGCGCTTTCTCATCTTCGCTGTAGCTGTGCTCGTCGATCAGCGGTTCCCAGATGTCGCGCAGCTCTTCCGGCACCATCTCAATCAGCTTCTGCTGGGCAATTTTCTCAATCGCTTTGTACTCATGGGCAATCTGCGAATTGAAGTATTTTACCGGCGTGGGCAGATCCCCGGTAAGCACTTCGCTGGCATCGTGGTACATCGCCAGCAGCGCAATACGCTCGGCATTCACATTGCCGCTGAACTTTCGGTTCTTTATGACCGCCAGAGCGTGGGCAACCATCGCGACCTGCAGGCTGTGTTCCGACACGTTTTCGGTTCGAACATTGCGCATTAGCGGCCAGCGGTTGATTAATTTCAGGCGGGAGAGGTGGGCAAAGAAGTGGCTCTGACTCATGACGTTCTCGCGGTTACAACTCGGTGAAGTCATTGTGCGGCGAAAAAGGGGGACATTGCAAATCCCCCTTAGCCACGGGTTTACTGGTGATAATGGCCGAGGAAGCGGCCAAGCTTGGCGATAGACATTTCCAGGTCGTCAACGCGCGGCAGCGTAACGATACGCACATGGTCCGGCCACGGCCAGTTGAAGGCGGTGCCCTGAACCAGCAGCACTTTTTCCTGTAACAGGAAGTCCAGCACCATTTTTTGGTCGTCGTGGATATTAAAGCGCTTAGCGTCAATTTTCGGGAACATATACAGCGCACCGCGAGGCTTCACGCAGGAAACGCCCGGGATTTCGTTGATTAGCTCCCATGCCCGGTTGCGTTGCTCGTACAGGCGGCCGCCGGGAACGATGAATTCGCTAATGCTCTGGTAGCCGCCGAGCGCGGTCTGAATAGCATGCTGGGCCGGTACGTTGGCGCACAGGCGCATCGAGGCCAGCATTTCCAGACCTTCTATATAGCCTTTGGCGTGTTTTTTCGGCCCGTTCAGTACCATCCAGCCCTGGCGGAAGCCCGCAACACGGTAGGTTTTTGACAGACCGTTAAAGGTGATGGTCAGCAGGTCCGGCGCCAGCGCGGCGATGGAATGGTGCACCGCTTCGTCATAAAGGATCTTGTCGTAAATCTCATCGGCAAAGATTATCAGGTTATGCTGGCGCGCGATTTCGACAATTTCTAACAGCAGCTCTTTTGAATATACAGCGCCGGTAGGGTTGTTCGGGTTGATAATCACGATGCCGCGAGTGCGTGGGGTAATTTTGGCGCGGATATCATCGAGGTCGGGGAACCAGTCTGAGCTTTCGTCGCACAGGTAATGTACCGCTTTGCCGCTGGACAAGGAAACGGCCGCCGTCCACAGCGGGTAGTCTGGTGCCGGAACCAGCATTTCATCGCCGCTATTCAGCAGCGCCTGCATTGACTGAACGATGAGTTCGGAAACGCCGTTACCAATATAGATATCTTCGGTGGTGACATCCCGCATCCCGCGCGCCTGATAATGCTGCATGATGGCCTTGCGGGCGGAGAACAGCCCTTTTGAGTCGCAGTATCCCTGAGCGGTTGGGAGATTGCGGATCACGTCAACAAGGATCTCGTCCGGCGCTTCAAAACCAAAAGGCGCAGGGTTGCCGATGTTGAGCTTAAGCACTTTATTGCCTTCTTCTTCAAGGCGTTTAGCCTCTTTCAGAACCGGGCCGCGGATGTCATAACAGACATTATCAAGTTTGCTGGATTTTTCGATGGGGGACATGAAGCTTCGACCTTTGTTGTTAATTTCGCGTCCTGCCGTGGAAGCGCACCGCAACAATGTACTCCTGCCGCGTCGAGATTTGAAGGCAGGGGCGGTTAGAAATGTAATTTATCTGTCCAGCACAATGTAAAGGCAGTGGCGGTTTAAATAAATTTTGCTAGTCAAATATTCTTTTAAATTATCTTATGTGGGATTTTAAATCTGGCCATTGGCTTTTTGTATGACGCGATGCTCTGCAAATGTGGCGCTGGCCGAGTGAGAGGTGCTGCTCCAGTCATAAAACAGGGGCTAAACATAAGGAAAAATTAATATTTACGCTAAAATCATTAAGAGGTTAATGACAGAAGGGGGTAAAGAGATGTATATCAAAAGGCGGGGCTGGTGAAGCGTTAAATACCGCGGCAATAATTATGAGCCTTTTATTATAGAGCGCTTTACGCTTCAAAAAACGTTGTGAATAATCAACTGTGATGAAATTGTGGCAAGAGAATGCGGGCAGATAATTCGCAATATGTGTTATAAAACATATAGTTTTGAGGTAAGATAAGCGGCGAAAAACGGCGTGTGCTCTGGTGTCGCCTCCAAAGCGTTGCCTGAACTTAGTTAGCGTTGCTTAATATTACTATTATTATTCAACTGGTTGTGGAGTTGGCACGGGATATGCTCTGGATAGTCATTCAACCCGTTAAATAATCATATAAGAGCTTATTAAAAGTCGTTTTGTCGCTGATTGACCGTTATTACCCGGTTTTAAAATAGCCGACTGGTCAGATGAGATAGGGGTTTGCATCTTATTCGACCTGCGTTATATCCCCGAAGGAGAGCGTTTCGGGTAATTGCTTCACGCCGGGGAATACAAAAAAATAACAAACAGAAGCGCCGCTAACGTATCACGGCTAACACTACCGGAGACATTCGGTAAAAAGGAATTGCTTTATCTCTTTGATAAATCATAGCAATACAACCAGGGCAGACTCGAAAGAGCAACCTATTAGTGAAAAAATTATGATTAACGCAAATCGTCCGATACTGAATCTCGACCTCGATCTGCTGAGGACATTCGTTGCGGTCGCCGATCTCAATACCTTTGCCGCAGCAGCAGCAGCGGTGTGCCGAACTCAATCCGCCGTCAGCCAGCAGATGCAGCGCCTTGAGCAATTAGTCGGGAAAGAGCTTTTTGCGCGACATGGTCGTAATAAACTCCTGACCGAGCACGGCATTCAACTCCTTGGCTACGCGCGTAAAATCCTTCGTTTCAATGACGAAGCCTGCTCCTCGTTAATGTTTAATAACCTGCAGGGTTCGTTGACGCTCGGCGCTTCTGATGAAACGGCAGACACTATTCTGCCTTTCCTGCTAAACCGCATTAGCTCGGTGTACCCGAAGCTGGCGCTGGATGTCAGGGTTAAGCGCAACCCGTTTATGATTGAAATGCTCAGCCAGCATGAAGTCGACCTGGTCGTAACCACGTCTAATCCATCGCATTTTGATGCCGTGGTTCTGCGTACCTCGCCGACGCTTTGGTACTGCGCGGCGGATTACGTTTTCCAGAACGGAGAGGCGCTACCGCTGGTGATGCTGGATGAACCCAGCCCGTACCGCGATATGATGATTGAGCACCTTGACGCCAATCAGATCCCATGGCGAATTTCTTACGTGGCCTCTACGCTCGCTGCCGTGCGTGCGGCGGTTAAAGCCGGGCTGGGCGTTACCGCCCGGCCGGTTGAGATGATGAGCCCGGAACTGCGGGTTCTGGGCGGTTCCGAAGGGCTACCGATTCTGCCTGAGACGGAATATCTGCTGTGCAAGAACCCGGAAACCAGCAATGAGCTGGCCCAGGCCATCTTCAGCGCCCTGGGAACGCCGTCTAATCCTTACCAGTATTCAGCCGCTGATAACGAAGGTGGCGATACTTTGCTGGTAGAAGGGGATTTTGAATAACCGGCGGGCAGTCTAGTTAGTAACAAAATATTAAATGTAAAAATGGGCCGTTGGAGATGCTTTTTGCACCAACGGCCCATTTTTTATGCTCAATTTAGGGTAAGTGCCGGCCTTCTTGATAATTTCCAATAAATTCAAATAATTGCGATATTTTTGTGATTTGGGCGTTTTGTGTACAAAAACCTGAGGTTGTTGCCGGTTAATGTCAAAAAAAGCATAACAATGTTGCTTCTTTTTGAAGTGGATTAACAAAAGCGTGTCTCAGATCAAGAAAATACTCCCAATTGGGGGGAGGAATAGTTGGGATTTCCTGCCAAAATATAGGGGCTGTTTCTTTTTTCACACGGAACGGACACGATTCACCCTCATTTAAATCTGGGCATTTTGCCGGCTTTGATGAGTTTTAACGCATTAAATGTTAATGAATTGCTGTCGGTGTAAATTAATGTGTGGATACTTTTGTTAAAGTTGACAAAAGGTTATAGAAAGGAGTAAAAAACCCCATCAATTGGCTGCCTAAGCATTATTTCCGGCAGTTATTGTACGGTTGATTGTTCCTCCCCATGAATCGATGTGGCGTTCATCTGCCAGTAAGAGCAGAGACTTTGGCGCCACTTTTGATGAGTAAGCAATGAGTATGTCAACATCCACTGAAGTTATCGCTCATCACTGGGCGTTCGCTGTCTTTCTTATTGTCGCCGTTGGCTTGTGCTGTCTGATGCTTGTCGGGGGCTGGTTCCTCGGCGGAAGAGCAAAGGCAAGACACAAAAACATCCCCTTCGAGTCGGGCATCGACTCCGTTGGCACGGCACGGTTACGTCTCTCCGCCAAGTTTTACCTGGTTGCCATGTTTTTCGTCATCTTTGACGTGGAAGCCCTGTATCTCTACGCGTGGTCAACTTCTATTCGCGAAAGCGGCTGGATTGGCTTCGTCGAGGCCGCAATTTTCATTTTAGTACTACTGGCTGGTCTGGTGTATCTGGTGCGCATTGGTGCGCTGGATTGGACTCCCGCGCGTTCACGCCGCGAGAAAATCAACCCGGAAACAGACAGTCGCACTAACCGTCATACGCAGTAACAGCGAGGCAATAAGATGGACTATACGCTCACCCGCATAGACCCCAACGGTGAGAATGACCGTTACCCCCTGCAAAAGCAGGAGATCGTAACCGATCCCCTCGAGCAAGAGATTAACCGCAGCGTGTACATGGGCAAGCTCGAGCATGCCATGCACGATATGGTGAACTGGGGTCGTAAAAACTCAATCTGGCCTTATAACTTTGGCCTTTCCTGCTGTTATGTAGAGATGGTGACGTCGTTTACCGCTGTACATGACGTGGCTCGTTTCGGTGCAGAAGTTCTACGTGC
Organism: Cedecea davisae DSM 4568; assembly: GCF_000412335.2. Taxonomy (GTDB): domain Bacteria; phylum Pseudomonadota; class Gammaproteobacteria; order Enterobacterales; family Enterobacteriaceae; genus Cedecea; species Cedecea davisae. Next base: position 3,153,436 of record NZ_KE161030.1, on the reverse strand, counting down.
TTCCCCTCGTCAGGCTGACCTGATGGTGGTGGCAGGGACATGCTTCACCAAAATGGCTCCGGTTATACAGCGTCTTTACGATCAGATGCTGGAACCTAAATGGGTCATTTCCATGGGTGCCTGCGCTAACTCTGGCGGCATGTATGACATTTATTCCGTTGTGCAGGGCGTAGATAAATTCCTGCCGGTGGATGTGTACATTCCTGGCTGCCCACCGCGCCCGGAAGCCTACATGCAGGCGCTGATGCTGCTGCAGGAGTCGATTGGTAAAGAACGCCGCCCGCTGTCGTGGGTTGTTGGCGATCAGGGTGTTTACCGCGCCAACATGCAATCGGAACGCGAGCGTAAGCGCGGCGAACGTATTGCGGTAACCAATCTGCGGACACCGGACGAAATTTAATTTGCGCCTGCGGTCAGTGAAAGTCTTTGTATATCAATAATATTAAAGCAAGGACACTGAGCGCAGTCACCACAGAACCATTTGCAATGGTGAGAAATATGACCGATTTAACCGCGCAAGAAGCCGCCATGCCAGCCTGGCAGACAAGGGATCATCTGGATGATCCGGTCATTGGCGAATTGCGTAACCATTTTGGGCCGGATGCCTTTACCGTTCAGCCAACCCGCACCGGGGTGCCCGTAGTCTGGGTTAAGCGTGAACAGTTACTGGAAATTGTCGATTTCCTGAAGAAATCACCGAAGCCTTACGTCATGTTGTTCGACCTGCACGGCATGGACGAGCGTCTACGCACACACCGCAACGGTTTACCGGCTGCGGATTTTTCCGTTTTCTACCACCTGATTTCCATTGAACGCAATCGCGATATCATGCTCAAGGTGGCATTGTCTGAAAACGATCTGAACCTGCCGACGCTGACCAAGCTCTTCCCCAACGCCAACTGGTATGAGCGTGAAACCTGGGAAATGTTTGGTATTACCTTCAATGGTCACCCGCACCTGACGCGCATCATGATGCCGCCAACGTGGGAAGGCCATCCGCTGCGTAAAGACTACCCGGCGCGCGCCACAGAATTCGATCCGTTTATCCTGACTAAACAGAAAGAAGATCTGGAAATGGAAGCGCTGACCTTCAAGCCTGAAGAGTGGGGCATGAAGCGCAGCAGCGAGCATGAAGACTTCATGTTCCTGAACCTTGGTCCGAACCACCCGTCCGCGCACGGTGCGTTCCGTATTGTCCTGCAGCTGGACGGCGAAGAAATCGTCGACTGCGTGCCGGACATCGGTTACCACCACCGTGGCGCAGAGAAAATGGGCGAGCGTCAGTCCTGGCACAGCTACATTCCGTACACCGACCGTATCGAGTACCTCGGCGGCTGCGTGAACGAAATGCCTTACGTGCTGGCGGTTGAAAAACTGGCCGGTATCGTGGTGCCGGAGCGCGTTGAAGTTATCCGCGTGATGCTGTCCGAGCTGTTCCGCATTAACAGCCACCTGCTTTACATCTCCACCTTTATTCAGGACGTGGGCGCGATGACCCCGGTGTTCTTCGCCTTTACCGATCGTCAGAAAATCTACGATCTGGTTGAAGCGATTACCGGTTTCCGTATGCACCCGGCCTGGTTCCGCATCGGCGGCGTAGCGCATGACCTGCCAAAAGGCTGGGAGCGCCTGCTGAAAGAGTTCCTCGAGTGGATGCCAAAACGCCTCGACTCGTATGAAAAAGCCGCGCTGCGTAACACCATTCTGAAAGGCCGCTCCCAGGGCGTTGCCGCTTATAACGCGAAAGAAGCGTTGGAGTGGGGCACCACCGGCGCTGGCCTGCGTGCTACCGGCATCGACTTCGACATCCGTAAAGCTCGCCCTTACTCTGGCTACCAGAACTTCGACTTCGAAGTGCCGGTTGGCGGCGGTATCAGCGACTGCTACACCCGCGTGATGCTGAAGGTTGAAGAGCTTCGCCAGAGCCTGCGCATTCTTGAGCAGTGCCTGAAAAATATGCCAGCCGGCCCGTTCAAAGCGGATCATCCGCTGACTACGCCGCCGCCGAAAGAGCGCACGCTGCAGCATATCGAAACCCTGATCACTCACTTCCTGCAGGTATCGTGGGGCCCGGTTATGCCGGCCAACGAATCCTTCCAGATGATTGAGGCAACGAAAGGGATTAACAGTTACTACCTGACCAGCGACGCTAGCACCATGAGCTACCGTACGCGTATTCGTACTCCGAGCTTTGCGCACCTGCAGCAAATTCCGGCGGCGATCCGCGGCAGCCTGGTCTCTGACCTGATTGTCTATCTGGGTAGTATCGATTTTGTAATGTCTGATGTGGATCGCTAACTATGCACGATAACCAACAAAACCAGGCTGAGGCTTTTGAGCTGAGTGCGGCAGAGCGTGAGGCGATTGAGCACGAGAAGCACCATTACGAAGACGCACGCGCGGCTTCTATCGAAGCGCTGAAAATCGTTCAGAAACAGCGCGGCTGGGTGCCGGACGGCGCTATCTACGCTATCGCTGACGTGCTGGGTATCCCGGCGAGCGACGTAGAAGGTGTGGCCACTTTCTACAGCCAAATCTTCCGCCAGCCGGTGGGCCGCCACGTCATTCGCTACTGCGACAGCGTGGTTTGCCATATCACCGGCTACCAGGGCATTCAGTCCGCTATTGAAGCAAAACTGAACATCAAACCGGGCCAGACCACGTTTGATGGTCGCTTTACCCTGCTGCCAACCTGCTGCCTGGGCAACTGCGACAAAGGGCCGACCATGATGATTGATGAGGATACTCACAGCCATCTGACGCCGGAAGCAATCCCTGATTTGCTGGAGCAGTATAAATGAAGACGATTATTCGTACTGCCGAAACTCATCCGCTGACCTGGCGTCTGCGCGATGACAAACAGCCGGTCTGGCTGGATGAATACCGCAGTAAAAACGGTTATGAAGGCGCGCGTAAAGCGCTGACCAGCATGGCGTCGGATGAAATCGTTAATGCGGTAAAAGACGCTGGCCTGAAAGGGCGCGGCGGCGCGGGCTTTTCCACCGGTCTGAAGTGGAGCCTGATGCCGAAAGACGAGTCCATGAACATCCGTTACCTGCTGTGTAACGCCGATGAGATGGAGCCGGGCACCTATAAAGACCGCCTGCTGATGGAGCAACTGCCGCACCTGCTGGTGGAAGGCATGCTGATTTCCGCCTTCGCGCTGAAAGCCTACCGCGGTTACATCTTCCTGCGTGGCGAGTACATCGAGGCTGCGGTTCATCTGCGCCGTGCGATTGCCGAAGCGACCGAAGCCGGCCTGTTGGGCAAAAACATTCTTGGCTCCGGTTTTGATTTTGAGCTGATCGTGCATACCGGCGCGGGCCGTTATATCTGCGGGGAAGAAACCGCGCTGATTAACTCCCTCGAAGGTCGCCGCGCGAACCCTCGCTCTAAGCCACCTTTCCCGGCCTCAAGCGGCGTATGGGGTAAACCGACCTGTGTAAACAACGTCGAAACCCTGTGCAACGTGCCTGCCATCCTCGCAAACGGCGTTGAGTGGTATCAGGGCATTGGCGGCGGCATGAGTAAAGATGCAGGTACCAAGCTGATGGGCTTCTCCGGGCGCGTGAAAAATCCTGGCGTCTGGGAACTGCCTTTCGGCACGACCGCGCGTGAGATCCTTGAAGAATATGCCGGCGGCATGCGTGATGGCCTGAAGTTTAAAGCCTGGCAGCCGGGCGGGGCGGGGACGGACTTCCTGACGGAAGCGCACCTCGACCTGCCGATGGAATTTGAAAGTATTGGTAAAGCAGGCAGCCGTCTCGGTACGGCGCTGGCAATGGCGGTTGACCATGAAATTGGCATGGTGCCGCTGGTGCGTAACCTGGAAGAGTTCTTTGCCCGTGAATCCTGTGGCTGGTGTACGCCGTGCCGCGATGGCCTGCCGTGGAGCGTAAAAATCCTGCGCGCGCTTGAGCGTGGCGAAGGGCAGCCGGGGGATATCGAAACCCTGGAGCAGCTGTGCCGCCACCTCGGACCGGGTAAAACCTTCTGTGCCCACGCGCCGGGTGCGGTTGAGCCATTGCAGAGTGCGATTAAATATTTCCGCGACGAATTCGAAGCAGGCATTGCCAAACAGGACTTCGGTAATCTGCGTGCCATCAGTGGCATTCAGCCGAACCTGTTAAAAACGCGCTGGTGATATAGCCCCTCACCCCGGCCCTCTCCCCTAAGGGGCGAGGGAGAAAGCGAAAACGGGTGAGGGTGCATTGCACAAGAATTTTTGATTAACGCCTGAAGTTATTCAGGCCAACTGGAAGCATGCTGACTATGGCTACGATTCATGTAGACGGCAAAGAATACGAGGTTAACGGGGCGGACAACCTGCTTGAAGCTTGTCTCTCCCTCGGCCTTGATATTCCTTATTTTTGCTGGCATCCGGCGCTGGGCAGCGTCGGAGCTTGCCGCCAGTGCGCGGTGAAGCAATATCAGAACGCTGAAGACACCCGCGGTCGCCTGGTGATGTCCTGTATGACACCGGCCTCCGACGGCACCTTCATCTCTATTGATGACGGCGAAGCGAAACAGTTCCGCGAAAGCGTTGTGGAATGGTTAATGACTAACCACCCGCACGATTGTCCGGTCTGTGAAGAGGGCGGCAACTGCCACCTGCAGGATATGACCGTTATGACCGGTCATAGTTTCCGCCGCTATCGCTTTACCAAACGTACCCACCGCAATCAGGATCTCGGCCCGTTCATCTCTCACGAAATGAACCGCTGTATCGCCTGCTACCGCTGCGTGCGTTACTACAAAGACTATGCGGACGGCAAAGATCTGGGCGTTTATGGCGCACACGACAACGTCTACTTCGGTCGCCCGGAAGACGGCACGCTGGAAAGCGAGTTCTCCGGTAACCTGGTAGAAATTTGCCCGACCGGCGTATTCACGGACAAGACCCACTCCGAGCGCTACAACCGTAAGTGGGATATGCAGTTTGCGCCAAGCATCTGCCAGCAATGCTCTCTGGGCTGTAACACCAGCCCGGGCGAACGTTATGGCGAACTGCGTCGCATCGAAAACCGCTATAACGGCACCGTGAACCACTATTTCCTGTGCGACCGCGGTCGTTTCGGTTACGGCTACGTTAACCTGAAAGACCGTCCACGCCAGCCAATTCAGCGCCGCGGGGACGACTTCATCACCCTCAACGCCGAGCAGGCGATGCAGGGCGCGGCGGATATCCTGCGCCAGTCTAAGAAAGTTATCGGTATCGGTTCACCTCGTGCCAGCGTGGAAAGCAACTTTGCGCTGCGTGAACTGGTCGGGGCAGATAACTTCTACACCGGCATTGCTGCTGGTGAGCAGGCTCGCCTGCAGCTGATGCTGAAAGTGCTGCGTGAAAGCGGGATCCATACTCCTGCTCTGCGTGAAATCGAATCCTACGATGCGGTACTGATTCTGGGCGAAGACGTTACCCAGACCGGCGCCCGTGCCGCGCTGGCGATTCGCCAGGCGGTGAAAGGGAAGGCTCGCGAAATGGCGGCGGCTCAGAAAGTAGCCGACTGGCAGATTGCTGCAATCCTGAACATCGGCCAGCACGCCAAACATCCGCTGTTCGTGACCAACGTAGACAGCACCCGTCTGGATGATATCGCCGCGTGGACCTACCGCGCTCCGGTAGAAGACCAGGCGCGTCTCGGCTTTGCGATTGCCAACGCGCTGGACAACAACTCTCCGGCGGTTGAACTCGATCGTGACCTGAAAAATAAAGTCGACGTCATCGTACAGGCGCTGGCCGGTGCGAAGAGGCCGCTGATTGTTTCCGGCACCAACGCCGGGAGCGAAGCCGTTATTCAGGCTGCCGCTAACGTGGCTAAAGCCCTGAAAGGCCGCGGCGCAGACGTTGGCGTGACGATGATTGCCCGCGCGGTTAACAGCGTTGGCCTGGGGATCATCGGCGGTGGCTCTCTGGAAGAGGCGTTAAGCGAGCTGGAAAGCGGTGCTGCCGATGCGGTAGTGGTGCTGGAAAACGACCTGCACCGGCACGCTTCCGCCGCCCGCGTCGATGCTGCCCTGAGCAAAGCGCCGCTGGTGATGGTTATCGACCATCAGCGCACGGACATCATGGATAAAGCCCATCTGGTGCTTTCCGCTGCAAGCTTCGCCGAAAGCGACGGTACGGTAATCAACAACGAAGGCCGCGCACAGCGCTTCTTCCAGGTTTACGACCCGGCATACTACGACACCAGCGTAACCATGCTGGAAAGCTGGCGCTGGCTGCACTCGCTGCACAGCACCGTGCAGAGTCGCGAAGTTGACTGGACGCAGCTTGATGACGTTATCGACGCCTGCGTGAAGGCTCTGCCTCAGCTGGCCGGTATCAAAGATGCCGCGCCGGATGCGTCGTTCCGCATTAAAGGCCAGAAGCTGTCTCGTTCTCCTATCCGCTCCAGCGGACGTACCGCAATGCGCGCCAATATCAGCGTGCACGAGCCGCGTCAGCCGCAGGATAAAGACACGATGTTTGCCTTCTCTATGGAAGGGAACAACAGCCCGCTGGCCGACCGTCAGCAGATCCCGTTTGCCTGGGCTCCAGGCTGGAACTCCCCGCAGGCATGGAACAAATTCCAGGCCGAAGTGGGCGGTCACCTGCGCCACGGCGACCCGGGTGTTCGCCTGATTGAAGCCTCTGAAAACGGTCTGGACTACTTCACTTCCGTTCCGGAAACCTTCCATGCGGAAGAGGGCAAATGGCTCATCGCTCCTTACTACCATCTGTTCGGTAGCGACGAGCTGTCCCAGCGTTCTCCGGTGTTCCAGAAGCGTATGGTTGAGCCGTACATCAAGCTGAACCCGGCCGATGCCGCGAAGCTTGGCGTCAACGCAGGTAGCCTGGTCTCCTTCAGCTACGAAGGCCAGACGCTGAGCCTGCCGCTGCAACTGTCCGAAGGGCTGGTTGCCGGTCAGGTTGGTTTACCGATGGGGATGCCGGGAATCGCGCCTGTGCTTGCGGGTGCTCGTCTTGAAAATCTGCAGGAGGCTGCGCAATGAGCTGGCTGACACCGGAAGTTATCGACATTCTGCTGAGCATCCTCAAAGCGGTTGTCATTCTGCTGGTCGTAGTGACCTGTGGGGCATTCATGAGCTTCGGCGAACGCCGCCTGCTCGGTCTGTTCCAGAACCGCTACGGACCGAACCGCGTAGGCTGGGGTGGTTCACTTCAGCTGGTTGCGGACATGATCAAGATGTTCTTCAAAGAGGACTGGGTTCCGCGCTTCTCTGACCGCGTAATCTTTACTCTGGCACCGATGATTGCCTTTACCTCGCTGCTGCTGGCCTTCGCCATTGTGCCGGTCAGCCCGAGCTGGGTAGTCGCGGACCTGAACATCGGCATTCTGTTCTTCCTGATGCTGGCAGGCCTGGCGGTATACGCCGTGCTGTTTGCCGGCTGGTCCAGCAACAACAAATACTCCCTGCTTGGTGCGATGCGTGCTTCCGCGCAGACCCTGAGTTACGAAGTGTTCCTGGGGCTTTCCCTGATGGGCGTGGTGGCGCAGGCCGGTTCCTTTAATATGGCCGACATCGTCAACAACCAGGCAAATCTGTGGAACGTTATCCCGCAGTTCTTCGGCTTCGTGACCTTCGCGATTGCCGGGGTTGCGGTGTGCCACCGTCACCCGTTTGACCAACCGGAAGCCGAGCAGGAACTGGCCGATGGTTATCACATCGAATATTCCGGCATGAAGTTCGGCCTGTTCTTCGTCGGGGAATATATCGGCATCGTCACCGTCTCTGCGCTGATCGTGACGCTGTTCTTTGGTGGCTGGCATGGCCCGTGGTTACCGCCGTTCATCTGGTTCGCGCTGAAAACCGCGTTCTTCATGATGATGTTCATTTTGATTCGCGCCGCATTACCTCGTCCGCGTTATGACCAGGTGATGTCCTTCGGCTGGAAGGTTTGCCTTCCGCTGACGCTTGTCAACTTGCTGGTGACCGCCGCGGTCATTCTTTACCAGGCACCATAAGGGGTGAAAAAACCATGACATTGAAAGAGTTAGTGGTTGGTTTCGGCACCCAGGTACGCAGTATCTGGATGATTGGCATGCACGCTTTCGCCAAACGCGAAACCCGCATGTATCCGGAAGAACCAGTGTATCTGCCGCCGCGCTACCGTGGCCGTATCGTGCTGACGCGCGACCCGGACGGGGAAGAGCGCTGCGTTGCCTGTAACCTTTGTGCGGTAGCCTGCCCGGTAGGCTGTATCTCTCTGCAAAAAGCCGAGATGCAGGACGGCCGTTGGTATCCGGAATTCTTCCGCATCAACTTCTCACGCTGCATTTTCTGCGGCCTGTGTGAAGAAGCCTGCCCGACCACCGCGATCCAGCTTACCCCGGACTTCGAGCTGGGCGAGTACAAGCGCCAGGATCTGGTGTACGAAAAAGAGGATCTGCTGATCTCCGGTCCGGGCAAATACCCGGAATATAACTTCTACCGGATGGCAGGTATGGCAATCGACGGCAAAGATAAGGGCGAAGCGGAAAACGAAGCCAAGCCTATCGACGTCAAAGGCCTGTTACCTTAAGGAGCAAGGCAATGGAATTCGCTTTTTATATCTGCGCCATTGTGGCCGTCCTGACTACCTTGCGGACGATCACGCACACCAATCCGGTGCACGCGCTGCTGTATTTGATTATCTCTCTGCTGGCTATCTCCGGGGTATTCTTCTCCCTGGGGGCCTACTTCGCCGGTGCGCTGGAGATTATCGTTTACGCCGGGGCCATCATGGTGCTGTTTGTCTTCGTGGTGATGATGCTTAACCTCGGCAACGCGGTGCAGCAGCAGGAACGTGAGTGGCTGAAGCCGCAGCTGTGGATTGGGCCTGGCGTCCTTTCTGCGGTGCTGCTGGTGGTGCTGATTTACGCTATCCGTACCGTGAACGACCAGGGCATTGATGGCACGTCCATCGATGCTAAACAGGTCGGTATCGCGCTGTTCGGGCCTTACGTGCTTGCGGTGGAGCTGGCCTCCATGCTGCTGCTGGCGGGCCTGGTGGTCGCGTTCCATCTGGGGCGTGAAGATCGTGCCGGTGAAGTGCTGAGCAACCGCCAGTCCGACATGGCCGTGAGAAGAAAAACGGAGGAGAACGTATGATCCCGCTGCAACATGGACTGATCCTCGCCGCCATTCTGTTCGTGCTGGGACTGACCGGTTTGGTTATCCGTCGCAACCTGCTGTTTATGCTGATAAGCCTGGAAGTGATGATCAACGCCGCCGCGCTGGCCTTCGTGGTCGCCGGTAGCTACTGGGGCCAGGCTGACGGTCAGGTGATGTATATACTCGCGATTAGCTTAGCTGCCGCCGAAGCCAGTATTGGCCTCGCGCTGTTACTGCAGCTCCATCGTCGTCGCCAGAATCTGAATATCGATTCAGTAAGTGAGATGCGTGGATGAACCTTCTCTGGTTAACCATTGTTCTGCCATTTATTGGCTTTGTACTGTTGGCATTTTCCCGCGGGCGCTGGTCAGAAAACCTGTCCGCTACCGTCGGGATGGGATCTGTTGGTCTGGCGGCGGTAGTGACCGCGATTGCCGGTGTTGATTTCTTCAGCAACGGCCAGCAGGCGTTTACCCAGCCGCTGTGGACCTGGATGTCGGTCGGTGATTTCAATATCGGCTTCAATCTGGTGCTGGACGGCCTCTCCCTGACCATGCTTTCCGTGGTCACCGGCGTTGGCTTCCTGATCCACATGTTTGCTTCCTGGTATATGCGCGGTGAAGAGGGTTACTCCCGCTTCTTCGCCTACACCAACCTGTTCATCGCCAGCATGGTAGTTCTGGTTCTTGCCGATAACCTGCTGCTGATGTATCTCGGCTGGGAAGGCGTGGGCCTCTGTTCTTACCTGCTGATCGGCTTCTATTACACCGATCCGAAGAACAACGCTGCGGCAATGAAAGCGTTCGTGGTGACTCGCGTAGGCGACGTGTTCCTGGCCTTCGGCCTGTTCATTCTCTATAACGAGCTGGGCACGCTGAACTTCCGCGAAATGGTTGAGCTGGCGCCGCAGCACTTTGCTGCCGGTAACCAGATGCTGACCTGGGCAACCCTGATGCTGTTAGGTGGTGCGGTAGGTAAATCCGCTCAGCTGCCGTTGCAGACCTGGCTTGCCGACGCGATGGCTGGCCCAACGCCGGTTTCTGCGCTTATCCACGCGGCTACCATGGTTACCGCAGGTGTCTATCTGATAGCCCGTACCCACGGCCTGTTCCTGATGACCCCGGAAATTCTGCATCTGGTCGGCATTATTGGTGCGGTCACTCTGGTGCTGGCAGGCTTTGCCGCGCTGGTTCAGACCGACATCAAACGCGTGCTGGCTTACTCCACCATGAGCCAGATTGGCTACATGTTCCTGGCGCTGGGCGTTCAGGCGTGGGATGCGGCAATTTTCCACCTGATGACCCACGCGTTCTTTAAAGCATTGCTGTTCCTCTCTTCCGGTTCAGTTATCCTGGCGTGTCACCACGAGCAAAACATCTTCAAGATGGGCGGGCTGCGCAAGTCTATCCCGCTGGTGTATGTCTGCTTCCTGGTGGGCGGTGCGGCGCTGTCTGCTCTGCCGCTGATCACCGCAGGCTTCTTCAGTAAGGACGAAATTCTTGCCGGTGCAATGGCGAACGGCCACCTCAACCTGATGGTTGCGGGCCTGGTCGGGGCATTCATGACCTCGCTGTATACCTTCCGCATGATTTTCATCGTCTTCCACGGCGAAGAGAAAATCCACGCTCACGCGGGCAAAGGCATTACTCACCACCTGCCGCTGATTGTGCTGCTGGTGCTGTCAACCTTCGTTGGCGCGATGATTGTTCCACCGCTGCGCGGCGTACTGCCGGAAACGACGGAGCTTGCCCACGGCAGCGTGCTGACCCTGGAAATCATCTCGGGCGTAGTGGCTATCGCCGGTATCCTGATTGCCGCCTTCCTGTGGCTGGGTAAACGCACGCTTGTTACCTCCATCGCTAACAGCGCGCCGGGCCGCTTCTTCGGCACCTGGTGGTTCCATGCATGGGGCTTCGACTGGCTGTACGACAAAGTATTCGTCAAGCCGTTCCTCGGCATTGCCTGGCTGCTGCGTCGTGACCCGCTGAACGCGCTGATGAACATTCCGGCAATTCTTTCCCGCTTCGCAGGCCGCGGCCTGCTGGTAAGCGAGAACGGTTACCTGCGCTGGTATGTTGCGTCGATGAGCATCGGGGCCGTTGTGGTACTTGGCCTGCTGCTGGTTCTGCGTTAACAGGATTTCTTCGTCCCCCTCTCCCTTACGGGGGAGGGCCGGAGTGAGGGCTAAACCCGTCACCCGGCACCGGGAAGTGAGCGATGTTTAAGAATTATTTTGACTTAGGGACACAAACGCCATGCTATTACCCTGGCTAATACTAATCCCCTTTATCGGCGGCTTCTTCTGCTGGCAGACCGAACGCTTTGGCGTGAAAGTGCCTCGCTGGATAGCGCTAATAACCATGGGGCTGACACTGGCGCTCTCGCTGCAGCTTTGGCTGCAGGGCGGCTACTCTCTGATTCAGTCGGCAGGTTTGCCGCAGTGGCAGTCTGAGTTTGTTCTGCCGTGGATCCCGCGTTTTGGCATTGAAATCCACCTCGCGCTCGACGGTCTGTCGCTGCTGATGGTGGTGCTGACCGGCCTGCTTGGCGTGCTGGCGGTGCTCTGTTCCTGGAATGAAATTGAAAAGTATCAGGGCTTCTTCCACCTCAACCTGATGTGGATCCTCGGCGGCGTAATCGGCGTGTTCCTTGCCATCGACATGTTCCTGTTCTTCTTCTTCTGGGAAATGATGCTGGTGCCGATGTACTTCCTGATTGCGCTGTGGGGCCACAAAGCCTCCGACGGGAAGACGCGTATTACCGCGGCAACGAAGTTCTTCATCTATACCCAGGCGAGTGGCCTGGTGATGCTGATTGCTATTCTCGGCCTGGTGTTTGTGCACTACAACGCTACCGGCGTGTGGACCTTTAACTATGAGCTGCTGCTGAAAACGCCGATGTCCCACGGCGTGCAATGGTTGCTGATGTTGGGCTTCTTTATCGCCTTCGCGGTAAAAATGCCGGTGGTTCCGCTGCACGGCTGGCTCCCGGACGCGCACTCTCAGGCACCCACCGCGGGTTCCGTTGACCTTGCCGGTATCTTGCTGAAAACCGCTGCTTACGGCCTGCTGCGCTTCTCGCTGCCGCTGTTCCCGGAAGCTTCTGCCGAGTTCGCGCCAATCGCCATGTGGCTGGGCGTTATCGGTATCTTCTACGGCGCATGGATGGCGTTTGCTCAGACCGATATTAAACGTCTGATTGCCTACACCTCCGTTTCCCACATGGGCTTTGTACTGATTGCTATCTACACCGGCAACCAGCTGGCCTACCAGGGCGCGGTGATTCAGATGATTGCGCACGGCCTGTCCGCTGCCGGTATGTTCATCATCTGCGGCCAGCTGTACGAGCGTCTGCATACCCGCGATATGCGTATGATGGGCGGCCTGTGGAACAAAATTAAATGGCTGCCTGCGCTGTCGATGTTCTTTGCGGTGGCAACCCTCGGGATGCCGGGCACCGGTAACTTTGTCGGCGAATTTATGATCCTGTTCGGCAGCTTCCACGTTGTGCCGGTCATTACCGTGATTTCTACCTTCGGCCTGGTGTTTGCTTCGGTTTACTCGCTGGCAATGCTGCACCGCGCCTACTTTGGTAAAGCGAAAAGTGAAATCAGCGATAAGCAACTGCCGGGCATGTCGATGCGCGAGTTCTTTATCATTCTGTTGCTGGTGGTGCTGTTAGTTCTGCTGGGCTTCTACCCGCAGCCGATTCTGGATACCTCTCATTCTGCGATGAGCAATATTCAGCAGTGGTTTACCAGTTCACTTTCTACTACAAGGCCGTAATTCGCTCATGACTTTAACTCCTCAACACTTGATCGCGCTGCTACCGCTGTTGATCGTCGGATTGACGGTGGTGGTTGTGATGCTCTCCATTGCGTGGCGCCGCGATCATTTTCTGAATGCTACGCTATCGGTTATCGGCCTTAACGCCGCGCTTATCTCACTCTGGTTTGTGGGGCAGGCCGGGGCGATGGACGTGACTCCGCTGATGCGCGTTGACGGCTACGCCATGCTCTATACCGGGCTGGTGCTGCTGGCTAGCCTGGCGACCTGTACTTTCGCTTACCCGTGGCTACAGGGCTACACCGACAACCGCGAAGAGTTCTACCTGCTGGTGCTGATTGCCTCCCTCGGCGGCATTCTGCTGGCTAACGCTAACCATCTGGCGGCGCTGTTCCTCGGCATTGAACTTATCTCTCTCCCGCTGTTCGGCCTGGTGGGCTATGCCTTCCGCCAGAAGCGTTCTCTGGAAGCGAGCATCAAGTACACTATCCTGTCGGCGGCGGCTTCGTCCTTCCTGCTGTTTGGTATGGCGCTGGTTTACGCCGAGTCCGGCAGCCTGTCGTTTGTCAGCCTCGGTAAGAGCCTGGCGGACAACATGCTGCACGAGCCTCTGCTGCTGGCGGGTCTGGGCCTGATGATCGTCGGCCTTGGCTTCAAGCTTTCTCTGGTGCCGTTCCACCTGTGGACGCCGGACGTATACCAGGGCGCACCTGCTCCGGTTTCCACCTTCCTGGCAACCGCCAGCAAGATTGCCATTTTTGGCGTGGTGATGCGTCTGTTCCTCTACGCACCTGTGGGCAACAGCGAAGCGGTTCGTGTGGTGCTGGGCATTATCGCCTTCGCCTCCATCCTCTTCGGTAACCTGATGGCGCTGAACCAGTCCAACATCAAGCGTCTGCTGGGCTACTCCTCCATCGCCCACCTCGGCTACCTGCTGGTGGCGCTGATTGCGCTGCAAACCGGCAATATGTCGATGGAAGCGGTAGGCGTTTATCTGGCCGCTTACCTGTTCAGCAGCCTGGGTGCGTTCGGCGTGGTTAGCCTGATGTCCAGCCCGTACCGTGGCCCGGATGCCGACTCACTGTTCTCCTACCGCGGTCTGTTCTGGCACAAGCCGGTGCTGTCTGCGGTGATGACCGTGATGATGCTCTCCCTGGCCGGTATCCCGATGACACTCGGCTTTATCGGTAAGTTCTACATCATTGCAGTAGGCGTTCAGGCGCATCTGTGGTGGCTGACCGGCGCCGTGGTGCTGGGTAGCGCCATCGGCCTCTACTACTACCTGCGTGTCACCGTGAGCCTGTACCTGAGCGCGCCTCAGCAGCTTAACCGCGATACCCCATCCAACTGGGCGCTGACCGCGGGCGGCGTAGTTGTGCTTATCTCTGCTCTGCTGGTGCTGCTATTGGGTGTTTACCCGCAGCCGCTTATCAGCCTGGTGCAGTTAGCGCAGCCGCTGATGTAATCGGGTTTACGAAACCGTTCAAAACCGCCACTTGTTGGCGGTTTTTTTATGGGCTCAGGCTTTGGCCAGCCCGAGGATAAAATCGAGGAAACAGCGCGTTCTGGCCGCCGGATTGATACGGGAAGGGTAGTAAGCGTAGAGCGGAAAGCGTTCGTCTGGCCAGTCCGGGAATAAATCAACCAGTAAGCCTTTTTTCACCAGGTCCTCCGAGCCAAATGTCATCATCTGCGCGATGCCGTGGCCGCTGAGGCACGCTTCGTGCAGGGTGCGGGCATCGTTCAGCGTCAGCCTCCCGTTGACCGGCACTTTGACTACCTGACCTTTACGGTGAAACTCCCACTCAAACGGCCTGCCCGTTTCCGGATCGCGAAAATGGATACAGGTGTGTTCCATCAGCGCCTCGGGGGTTGTGGGGCGACCAAAACGCTCAAGATAGGCTGGCGTTGCCACGGTCATGATGCGCGTTTCCAGCAGCTTTCTGGCTACCAGGCTGCTGTTGCGAGGGACGCCGAACCTGACCGCCAGGTCAAAGCCGTCGGAAACCATATCGCCCAGCCTGTCGCGGGTGACCAGATCCAGCTCAAGCTCGGGGTAGCGTGCCATAAAGCTTTCAATTTGCGGGCCAAACACCAGGCTGGAAAAGAAAGGATCGATATTGACCCTGAGCCTGCCCACGACCGCTTTACTGGATAATGACGCGCCGCTGGTGACGTCTTCCAGCGCCGCGAGAAGCGGCAGCACCTGGCGGTAAAACTCCTTGCCTTCGACGGTGAGCGAAACCGCCCGCGTGGTACGGTCGAACAGGCGGATGCCGAGCCTTTTTTCAAGCCTTGCAATTGCGCGGCTGACGCCCGGCGGAGACATATTGATGACCTCGGCCGCGGCGGCAAAAGTGCCGCTTTCCACCACGGCGGTGAAGACCGCCAGACCATCAAAAGTGCGATCGTTAAAAATCATATTGGTGCCCCGGAGTCATCAGTGAATTGTCTATGATGTTATCGATGCACCTTAGCCGTTTCAACATAATGCTCCCCACGCCGCAAGGCGAAATCTGACAATGGAGAAGCATGATGTTCGCAATTACTGGTATTACCGGGCAGGTTGGCGGTGCGCTGGCTAAAACGCTGATAGCCGCCGGGCATGACGTTCGCGCCGTGGTGCGCAATGAACCCAAAGGGCAGCCCTGGGTTGAGCAGGGGGCCGAGCTGGCGCTTGCGGCAATGAACGATGCCGAAGGGCTGACTAAGGCATTCCGCGGCGCTGAGGCGGTATTTATTTTGCTGCCGCCGGTCTTTGACCCTGCCGGAGATATGGCCGAGCCGCGCGCCAATATTGCCGCAATTAAGCAGGCGCTGCTGGCCAGCCGCCCGCAGCACGTTGTCTGCCTCTCGACGATAGGCGCTCAGGCTACCCGGCCAAACCTGCTCAATGCTTTGGGGCTGATGGAGAAGGAGCTTGCGGATATCTGCGATTCAACCGTGTTTCTGCGGGCGGGCTGGTTTATGGAAAACTATTTGTGGGATATTAATAGCGCGAAGGAGACCGGCGTTATTTACAGCCATCTCCAGCCGCTGGAACGCACTATTCCTATGGTTGCAACCGCTGATATTGGCGCTCTTGCCGCGCAGCTGTTAACCCAGCCGCAAACCGGGACCCGGGTCATCGAACTGGAAGGCCCGCAGCGCTATAGTCCACAGCTGGCGGCGCAGGCGTTCTCTCAGGTACTTGGTCGCCCGGTCACGGTGAAGGCGGTTCCGCGTGAAAACTGGGAGGCGGATTTCCTCGCCCTGGGGATGAAAAACCCTCTGCCACGCATGCAAATGCTTGATGGTTTTAACGAGGGATGGATTGACTTCGAAGGCGAGACGCTCAAGGGTGCCACTCCACTCGAAACTGTGCTAAAACACTTAATGCAGCGTCACCGCTAAACTTGGTCGGCGACGCTTGAATTATAAGGAATTTTCAATGCTGAAATGGCAGGATTTACACCATTCTGAACTGAGCGTCGCCGCTCTCTATTCTCTGCTGGCGCTGCGTTGCGCGGTATTTGTTGTTGAGCAAAATTGCCCGTATCTCGACATTGACAGTGAAGATCTGGTGGGCGAGAACCGCCATATCCTTGGCTGGAAGGAGGGTAAACTTGTCGCCTATGCCCGAATATTGAAGAGTGAGAATGACCTGGAGCCGATTGTTATTGGGCGCGTCATCGTGGACGCCTCCGTTCGCGGAGAAAGGCTTGGTAATCAGCTTATGGAACAGTCCCTTGCCGCCTGCGAGCGCCAGTGGCCCGGCAAACCCATCTACCTCGGGGCGCAGGCACATTTGCAGGCGTTTTATGCCCGCTTCGGTTTTAAGCCGGTAACGGATGTGTACGACGAAGACGGCATCCCGCATATCGGCATGGCCAACGGCTAACGCAGGCGAAATCAGCCCCGGTTGTCTATAGTTAGCGGACGAGAAATTTTTTTAACACGGAGAACAGGTATGCAACCGTATGAATCTCGTCTTGATGATGACCTGGCGCTGCTGAGCGAAACCCTGGAAGAAGTGCTGCGTTCATCCGGCGACCCGGCCGACCAAAAATATATTGAGCTGAAGGCCAAAGCGGAACAGGCGCTGCACGAAGTGAAAGAACGTATCAGCAATGCTTCCGATAACTATTACTATCGCGCCAAAAAAGCGGTTTACCGTGCCGATGATTATGTGCACGAAAATCCCTGGAGAGGCATTGGTGCCGGTGCGGCCATTGGGCTGGTCGTAGGGCTACTTCTGCGTCGTTAGCCTTAGCCTGGCGCCCGCCGTGAAAGACGGGCGCAGCAAATAAAGATCTTACCCCCAGGGTAGGATTTTTTTTTGCGGCAACGACCACGTATAATCAGGGGTTTTTACGCAAGGGTGAGGTAGTCGTGAATTCAGTAGCCGTAGCACTGCAGCAGATGCAGCAGGAATTAGCAGGAGAATTTGCCGACGAGCCGGGCCTGCAGCGCCTGTGTGTTGCGGTCACCCTCAGCGATGCCTCCGACCCGCTGGCGTGGTTAACCGCCCAGCCGCTCTTTCCTCAGTTTTACTGGCAGCAGCGTAACGGTAACGAAGAAGTTGCGGCCCTGGGAGCCTTGCTCCAGTTTTCCGCCCTGGGGCAGGCGCAGAGTTTCCTGCAATCTCACCCCGGCCAGCCTTTCCTGCGCGTCTGGGGGCTTAACGCTTTCGATCCGGCTCAGGGGTTCCTGTTCCTCTCTCGTCTGGAATGGCGGCGCGTGGGCGGTGAGGCGCATCTCTGGCTCCATCTGTACAGCGAAACCTCGCTAAAGCAGGATGCTCAGGCCGCTGCGGCTTTTATTGAGCAACTGCTCCCCGCCAAACCGCTGCCTCAGTTAAACCTGAAGTGCCTCGGCGCAACCCATCTGCCAGAGCAGCCGGAGTGGCACCGGCTTATCGACCTTGCCACCGGCGCTATTAGCCAGGGCAAGCTGGATAAAGTGGTGCTGGCGCGGGCAACGGACCTGGCCTTTTCGTCCCCTGTTTCAGCCGCCGGATTTATGGCCGCCAGCCGCCGGGTTAACCTTAACTGCTATCATTTCTTAATGGCGTTCGACCCGCAAAATGCTTTCCTGGGTTCAAGCCCGGAGCGGCTGTGGCGGCGTATCGATGATGCGCTGCGTACCGAAGCGCTGGCGGGCACCGTTGCCAACCACCCGGACGACATGCAGGCCGAAAAGCTCGGGCAGTGGCTATTGAAAGACGACAAAAATCAGCGTGAAAACATGCTGGTTGTGGAAGATATCTGCCAGCGGCTTCAGGGCACCGTCGGCGCACTCGACGTGCTGCCGCCTCAGGTGATGAGGCTGCGAAAAGTGCAGCATCTGCGGCGGTGCATCTGGACGCTGCTTAAGCGCCAGGATGACGCACTTTGCCTGAAACAGCTACAGCCAACCGCCGCAGTGGCGGGACTGCCGCGCGAACTGGCGCGGGCGTTTATCGCCGCCCATGAACCTTTTGAACGTGAATGGTATGCCGGGTCGGCGGGTTATTTGTCTCGCCACCAGACGGAGTTTTGCGTTGCTTTACGCTCCGCACGCGTCAGCGGGAGTGCGGTAAGGCTTTATGCCGGAGCGGGAATTGTTGCCGGCTCAGTCGCTTCAGAAGAGTGGCAAGAGATTGAAAATAAAGCGGCCGGGCTGAAAACATTGCTTATCGACGGCGGCAACTGAATAAGCTATTCACGACGCAAATCAATTTAACTTTTTCCACGGTATTTATAATCAATGGTCGAAATTGACTGCGGACAATATTATGTCGATAAGCTCATTTAACCGCCGCTGGGCGGGCGTTATCCTCGAAGCATTGACCCGGCACGGCGTGCGCCACGTCTGCATTGCACCCGGCTCTCGCTCCACGCCCCTGACCCTGAGCGCGGCGGAAAACCGCAGTTTTATTTGCCACACCCATTTCGACGAGCGCGGCCTTGGGCATCTGGCGCTCGGGCTTGCCAAAGCGAGCGGCGAACCGGTTGCTATTATCGTGACGTCCGGCACCGCCGTCGCCAATCTTTATCCCGCCGTCATTGAGGCCGGGCTAACCGGCGAAAAACTTATTTTGCTGACGGCCGACCGTCCGCCGGAGCTTATCGACTGTGGCGCAAATCAGGCTATCCGCCAGCCGGGCCTGTTTAGCTCTCATCCTTCCAGCTCCCTGAACCTGCCGCGCCCAACGCACGACATCCCCGCCAGCTGGGTTGTCTCCGCCGTTGATAGCGCTGTCGGTCAGTTGAGAGGCGGCGCGCTGCATATTAATTGCCCGTTTGCCGAGCCGCTTTACGGCGCGCCCGACGATACCGGCCTGGACTGGCAGGGCGAGCTTGAAGGCTGGTGGGAAGGCGACAAGCCCTGGCTGCGGGAAGTGACCGGCAATCATGACGTGCATAAGCAGCGCGACTGGTTCTTCTGGCGACAAAAGCGCGGCGTAGTGGTTGCCGGGCGGCTTTCCGCCAGCGAAGGTGAGCAGGTGGCGGCCTGGGCGCAAATGCTTGGCTGGCCGCTGATTGGCGATGTGTTGTCGCAAACCGGGCAGCCGCTGCCGTGCGCCGACCTCTGGCTCAGCAACAGCCAGGCCGTGACCTGCCTGCAACAGGCGCAAATCGTTATTCAGTTTGGCAGCAGCCTGACCGGAAAACGGGTGCTGCAATGGCAGTCTTCCTGCCGGCCGGAGGAGTACTGGCTGGTGGATAAATTACCCGGCCGCCTCGACCCGGCAAACCACCGTGGCCGCCGGCTGACTGCCGACATAACATCCTGGCTGGACAAACACCCGGCGGAAAAACGCGTCCCGTGGGCCGACGAGCTTACCTCGCTTGCCTGGCAGACGCTGGAGAAAGTGGAGGCCGGTACGGCGAACTTTGGCGAGGCCCAGGTCGCCCAGCGTTTACCTAAGCTGCTGCCGGAAGGCGGCCAACTGTTTGTGGGCAATAGCTTAATTGTCCGGCTGATTGACGCCTTCGCACAATTGCCGGAAGGCTACCCGGTTTACAGCAACCGTGGCGCGAGCGGTATTGACGGCCTGCTGTCTACCGCAGCGGGCGTGCAGCGGGCAACGGCGCGTTCCACGCTTGCTATCGTTGGGGATATTTCCGCGCTCTACGACCTCAACGCCCTGGCGCTGCTTCGCCACGCGTCCGCCCCGTTTGTGCTGCTGGTGGTGAATAACAACGGCGGCCAGATTTTCTCACTGCTGCCCACGCCTGCCGAAGAGCGCGAGCGCTTTTACTGCATGCCGCAGAACGTCAATTTCTCCCACGCCGCCGCCATGTTCGAACTCGGGTATCAAAACCCTGCTAGCTGGCAGGCGCTGGAAGAGGCGATTAAGCGAGCCTGGCTGCGCCCCGGCGCCACGATAGTTGAAATCACCGTGCCGGAAACCGAAGGGGCGCAAACGCTACAGCACCTTCTGGCCCAGGTCAGTCAGGCATGACCCTTCATGCCGTAACGTGTTCAGCAGATAAGCCGAATAAACCGTGGATTGTCTGGCTGCACGGCTTTCTCGGCAGCCATCGGGAATGGCTGGAGATTAGCCCGCATTTTAGCGACTGGCCTCAATTGCTGGTGGATTTACCCGGCCACGGCGGCTCGGCGGGCATAAAGGCGAAGGACTTTGCGGACGTGGATAACCGGCTGCGGGCCACGCTAAATAGTTACAACATACTTAATTACTGGCTGGTGGGTTACTCCCTCGGCGGCCGCTTGGCGATGTATCACGCCTGCCAGCCTGAGTCTCACGGACTGCGCGGGCTGGTGGTTGAAGGCAGCCATCCGGGCCTGCAAAGCGAAAATGAGCGGGAAGCCAGAGCGCTCGGCGACGCCCGCTGGGCGGCTCGGCTGCGTGACGAGGATTTGCCCGCCGTGCTCAACGACTGGTATCGGCAGCCGGTGTTTCGCTCCCTTAATGCTCAACAGCGCAAACATCTGGTGGCGCTGCGTAGCCAGAACGATTCACGCTCTCTGGCGCAGATGCTTGAAGCCACATCGCTTGCCCGCCAGCCTGATTTACGCGAGCCGCTTAGCCAGCTCGCTGCGCCTTTCCATTATCTGTGCGGAGAACGGGACGAAAAATTTCGCGCCGTTTCCAAAGAGCTGGCATGCCCGGTCACGCTAATTCCTGGCGTCGGGCACAACGCTCACCGCGACGCGCCTGCCGCGTTTAGCTCCGCCCTGTTAACCCTCTTTCGTCACTATGACCTGTAAGGATCTCTCATGATTTATCCTGATGAACAAATGCTTTACGCCCCGATTGAATGGCAGGACTGCTCCGAAGGCTACACCGATATTCGCTACCATAAATCCGCCGACGGCATTGCCAAAATCACCATTAATCGCCCGGAAGTCCGTAATGCGTTTCGCCCGCTGACGGTTAAAGAGATGATCGATGCTCTGGCAGATGCCCGCTATGACGACAATATCGGCACCATCATCCTGACCGGCGAAGGGGAAAAAGCCTTCTGCGCGGGCGGCGACCAGAAAGTACGCGGCGACTACGGCGGCTATCAGGATGCAAGCGGCGTTCATCACCTCAACGTGCTGGACTTCCAGCGCCAGATCCGTACCTGCCCTAAACCTGTCGTGGCGATGGTTGCCGGGTTCTCCATCGGCGGCGGCCACGTTCTGCATATGATGTGCGACCTGACTATCGCCGCTGAGAACGCCGTGTTCGGGCAGACTGGCCCAAAAGTCGGCTCCTTTGACGGCGGCTGGGGCGCATCCTATATGGCGCGCATCGTAGGCCAGAAAAAGGCTCGTGAGATCTGGTTCCTGTGCCGCCAGTACGACGCGAAAGAAGCGCTGGATATGGGCCTGGTAAACACCGTGGTGCCGGTTGCCGAGCTGGAAAAAGAGACCGTGCGCTGGTGCCGCGAAATGCTGCAAAACAGCCCGATGGCGCTGCGCTGCCTGAAAGCGGCGCTCAACGCCGACTGCGACGGCCAGGCGGGGCTGCAGGAGCTGGCGGGCAACGCCACCATGCTGTTCTATATGACCGAGGAAGGGCAGGAAGGCCGCAACGCGTTTAACCAGAAGCGCCAGCCGGACTTCAGTAAATTCAAACGGAATCCGTAATGCGTAGCGCGGCGCTGTGGCGCTTTCAAATTCCGATGGAGGCTGGCGTAGTGCTGCGCGACCAGCGCCTGAAGCAGCGTGAGGGTCTGGTGGTGCGGCTGACGCAAGGCGATGCTATCGGCTGGGGAGAAATTTCTCCGCTGCCGGGCTTCAGTCGCGAAGCCCTGCCTGAAGCGCAGGAGCAGGCGCAGGGCTGGCTTGAGCACTGGCTTGCCGGGGGCGATGTTGCATTGCCTGGGCTGGCGTCCGTTGCGTTTGGCCTGAGCTGCGCCCTTGCGGAGCTGAAAGGCGAGCTGCCGCAGGCCGCCAATTATCGCGCGGCTCCGCTATGTACCGGCGACCCGGACGAACTGATTATCGCCCTGGCGGATATGCCCGGCGAAAAAGTAGCGAAGGTGAAGGTTGGGCTGTACGAAGCGGTACGAGACGGCATGGTGGTTAACCTGCTGCTGGAGGCCGTTCCGGACCTTCAGCTGCGCCTTGACGCCAACCGCAGCTGGACGCCGCTGAAAGCGCAGCAGTTTGCCAAATACGTTAACCCGGCCCATCGCTCGCGCATCGAATTTATCGAAGAGCCGTGCAAAACGCGTGACCAGTCACGGGAATTTAGCCGGGAAACGGGGATTGCTATCGCCTGGGACGAGAGCCTGCGCGAGGACGATTTTATTTTCGCCGCTGAACCTGGCGTGGTGGCCGTAGTCATCAAGCCGACGCTGACCGGCAGCCTGGAGAAGGTTCGTCGGCAGGTGGCCGCCGCGCATCAGCTTGGGCAGAAGGTGGTAATAAGCTCCTCCATCGAGTCGAGCCTGGGCCTGACCCAGCTTGCACGTATTGCCGCCTGGCTCACGCCGGACGCCATTCCGGGGCTTGATACGCTGTCGCTGATGCAGGCCCAGCTTGAGCGCCGCTGGCCGGGCAGCCCGCTTCCCTGCCTGAACGCAGAACATCTCGAGCGCATACGATGAAGTTTGGCATCTGGCCCTGGCAGCACTGGGCGCAGGAGAGGGGAGAGCAAATCGCTCTGCGCCTTGAAGACCAGGCGCTGAACTGGCAGGCGTTGTGCAGCCGCGTTGATGCCCTGGCCGGCGGATTCCATCAGCAGGGCTTAAAGGCCGGAGATGGCGTGGCGCTGAGGGCTAAAAATAGTTCGCAGGCGCTGCTAGCCTGGCTGGCTTTGCTGCAATGCGGAGCCAGAATTCTGCCGCTTAATCCCCAGCTTCCCGACGCGCTGCTCGGGCAATTACTGCCGAGTTTGACGCTGAGTTACGGCTTAGCTTTAAACAGTGGCCAGCCGCCGGTTCCGGGCCTGCCCGAGCTAAAGCTGGCCGAGTCCCAGCCATGGGGCGAAGAGTGGCAACCTTCCCGGCTTGCTTCGATGACGCTCACTTCAGGCTCGACCGGCTTACCCAAAGCGGCTGTTCATACTGCCTCTGCTCATCTTGCCAGCGCCGCAGGCGTGCTGGCGGTGATGGATTATCGCGCCGGGGACAGCTGGCTGCTTTCTCTGCCAATGTTTCACGTCTCCGGGCAGGGCATATTCTGGCGCTGGCTGTATGCCGGAGGAGAGCTGGTGGTGCGGCCTTCGCATCCTCTGGCGGAAGCCTTGCGAAGCTGTACCCATGCCTCACTGGTGCCGACCCAGCTATGGCGGCTACTGGAGCAGCCCGGCACGCTGGACTTGCGGGAGGTGTTGTTGGGCGGAGCCGCTATTCCTGTTGAGTTAACACAGCAGGCGGAGTCTCGCGGTATTCGCTGCTGGTGCGGCTACGGTTTAACCGAGCTGGCCTCCACGGTTTGCGCTAAACGTGCCGACGGCCAGCCGGATGTCGGCGAACCCTTGCCGGGGCGGGAAGTAAAGATTGTTGATGAGGAAGTGTGGCTGCGGGCAGAAAGTCTGGCGAGCGGCTACTGGCGTAGCGGCGAGCTTGTTCCGCTGGTCAACGATAAGGGCTGGTTCGCCACCCGCGATCGGGGCGTTTTGCTTGATGGGCGGCTCGCCATTGTGGGGCGTCTCGACAACCTGTTTTTCAGCGGCGGGGAAGGCATTCAGCCGGAAGAAGTTGAGCGGGTTATTGCCGGTCACGCAGCCGTTCAGCAGGTATTTGTGGTGCCGGTTGATGATGTCGAATTTGGCCAAAGGCCGGTAGCGGTGGTTGAACTGGCCGCAGAAGGAACCTTCGATGATATTGCCGCATGGCTTGACGGTAAGCTGCCGCGTTTTCAACTGCCGGTGCGCTGGCTTGCGCTGCCGCAGGAGCTGAAACAGGGCGGGATAAAAATCTCCCGCCGCAAATTGACAGAATGGGTTGCAGGGGAGTAACCCCTGCGGCCGGTTATTTACCCGTTTTCAATGCCTTCAGCGCATTCGCTACGCCAGCACCGTACTCAGGGTGAACCTGGTTGAACAGCGCAATCTGGCGTGTCTGAATACTCTCCGGCACGTCCTTCATCTCACCGGCAATACGCGCGAACATACGCTGATGCTCTTCCTCGCTCAGCAGGTTGTACAGCGCGCGCGGTTGGCTGAAGTAGTCGGTGTCTTCGCGGTGATTCCAGTGGTCTGCCGCGCCTTCAAGGCTGAGCGGCGGCTCGCTGAAATCCGGCTGTTCCTGGAAAACGTTGAAGCTGTTTGGCTCGTAGGTCGCGCCGTTGCCGCTGTTGCCGTCCACCCGCATCGCGCCGTCGCGATGATAGTTATGGAACGGGCATTTCGGCGCGTTAACCGGGATCTGGTGATGGTTAACGCCCAGGCGGTAGCGGTGAGCATCACCGTAGGAGAACAGGCGGCCCTGCAACATGCGGTCAGGAGAGAAACCAATGCCCGGTACGATGTTGGCCGGCGACATGGCTGCCTGCTCGACGTCGGAGAAGTAGTTTTCCGGGTTGCGGTTAAGTTCCAGCACGCCAACCTCGATTAAAGGGTAATCGCCGTGCGGCCAGACTTTGGTCAGGTCAAACGGGTTGTAAGGCGTTTTTGACGCTTCGGCTTCCGGCATAATCTGAATGAATAGAGTCCAGCGTGGGAAGTCACCGGCCTCAATGGATTCATAGAGATCGCGCTGCGAGCTTTCCCTGTCTTCCGCGATGATTTTTCCCGCTTCATCGTCCATCAGGTTTTCAATACCCTGCTGGGATTTGAGATGGAATTTCACCCAGAAGCGCTGGTTGTCTTTGTTGATAAAGCTGAAGGTATGGCTGCCAAAGCCGTGGATATGGCGGTAGGAGCGCGGCAGGCCGCGGTCGCTGAAGTCGATGGTCAACTGATGCAGCGCTTCCGGCAGATGCGAGAAGAAGTCCCATTTATAAGTCGGGTTACGCAGGTTAGTGCGCGGGTCGCGCTTCACAATATGGTTCAGGTCAGGGAATTTCAGAGGATCGCGCAGGTAGAACACCGGCGTATTGTTGCCGACCAGATCCCAGTTGCCTTCTTCGGTATAAAACTTCATGGAAAAACCACGAATATCACGCTCGGCGTCTGCCGCACCGCGCTCACCGGCCACGGTCGAGAAACGCAGGAACAGCTCGGTCTTTTTACCAATTTCCGAGAACAGCTTTGCCCGGGTGTAGCGGGTGATGTCGTGGGTCACGGTGAAATGGCCGATGGCGCCGGATCCTTTGGCGTGCATGCGGCGCTCTGGGATCACTTCGCGATCAAAGTGGGCCAGTTTTTCAAGGAACCAAACATCCTGAAGCAGCATCGGGCCACGCGGGCCTGCGGTAGCAACGTTGTTGTTATCAGCAACGGGTGCGCCAGCGGCGGTAGTTAATCCTTTCTTGCTCATCAATGCCTCCTTGGGACCGGATACGGTCGTTACAAAAAGCTTTAAATATAGACCACTTTTAAAATGCGTCTTTTAAAATTGCTAAAACACTTTGTCACTACCGGGGCCAGGTGTTCATTGATCTTGTAACGGGATAGCCGTTCTTTTCATTTCCTTACAATCAAGGAATTATTGGCATTTTCCGGCGTCTTGAATAGATAATGCGTCGCGCTACAATTTGGCGTTTTTCAGGGGCTACCCTTTCTCTATTTTCAGGAACCAAGGAATGAACAAATTACTTTTAGCCGGCGGCGCGGGTCTGTTGCTGGTCTCTGCTGGTGCAAGCGCGATTGGCGTTAGCGCCGAAGTCGGCAAGGAATACACTAATATTGGCGTGGGTTTCGGCACCGAAAGCAGCGGCATTGCGGTAACCGGCAACTATGCGCACAACGACGATAACGGCGACGCCGTCGGGCTTGGCCTTGGTTTCAATATCCCGCTGGGGCCGATGATGGCGACCGTGGGCGGCAGAGGCGTTTACCTGAACCCGAAAAAACGTGAAGAAGGCTATGCCCTTGCGGCCGGCGGCGGCCTGAGATGGCCAATTACTCCCGATATCGCGGTATTTGGCGATTACTACTACTCCCCGGACTCGCTCTCCAGCGGCGTGAAGGATTATAAAGAAGCCAGCGCGGGCGCAAGCTGGAACTTTATGCGTCCGTTTTCTGTGCAGGCGGGTTACCGCTACATCAGCCTTGGCGGCAAAGACGGCGATCGTACCGATACGGTTGCCGACGGCCCGTATGTCGGCGTGAGCGCCAGCTTCTAATTCCCCCAACGCGGCTTTTAGCCGCGTTTTTTGTGCCTGTCGGCCCCTTCAGTCTGCGCTATAGTGGGGCGTTTCCCTGCCGCGGAGTAGAAGATGTTAAAAGTAGAAATGCTGTCAACCGGCGACGAAGTGCTGTACGGGCAAATTATTGACACCAACGCAGCCTGGCTTGCCGATTATTTCTTTAATCAGGGCTTACCGATGTCGCGCCGCAACACGGTGGGCGACAGTCTTGCTGACCTGGTTTCGGTGCTGAAAGAGCGCAGTTTTGAAGCCGATATTCTGATTGTTAACGGTGGCCTCGGGCCCACCAGCGATGATTTAAGCGCGCTGGCGGCGGCAACTGCCGCGGGCGTGGCGCTGGTTGAACATGAGGAATGGCTGGCCCATATGGAACAATTCTTCGCCGAGCGCGGGCGGGTGATGGCCCCCAGCAACCGCAAACAGGCGCAGATCCCGGCCGGAAGCGAGATGATCGATAATCCTGTCGGCACCGCCTGCGGTTTTGCCCTGAAACTGAACCGCTGCGTGATGTATTTCACCCCCGGCGTGCCGTCCGAATTTAAAGCTATGGTTGACCAGCAGATAATGCCGAGCCTGCGTGAGCGCTTTACGCTGCCGGAGCCGCCGGTTTGCCTGCGTCTGACTACTTTCGGGCGTTCTGAAAGCGAACTGGCGCAGAGCCTTGATCCGCTGGTTCTGCCCGAAGGCGTGGTGATGGGCTACCGCTCGTCAATGCCTATTATTGAACTCAAGCTCACCGGCCCCGCCGGCCAGCGTGCGGCAATGGAAGCGGTGTGGCCGGAGGTGAGGCGCGTTGCCGGTGAAAGCCTGATTTTTGAAGGCACTGAAGGGCTGGCGGCGCAAATTTCCCGTCGGCTTGCTGAAAAAAATCTGACGATTACCCTGAGCGAGCAGTTTACCGGCGGCTTACTGGCGCTGCAGCTTTCCCGCGAGCAGGCCGCTTTGCAGGCCAGCGAAGTTCTGCCCGCTCAGGCAGATACGCTTAATGCGGCGCTGGAGTACAGCATTGCGCAACGCCTGCATAAACAGGCTGATATCGCTCTGGTCGTCGCCGGAGCCGAGGCGCAGCAGATTAATTTTGCCCTCGCAACGCCGCACGGCGCATACGGGCTTGGCGTGAAGTTTGGCGTCAGCCGCCATGCTTTATCCACCCGGCAGGAAGTTTGCGCCATGATGGCCCTCAACATACTGCGCCGCTGGCTTAACGGTCAGCCGCTTGAGAGCGATCATGGCTGGATTAACGTAGTGGAGTCCGTTAGCCGCTAAGCGTCAGGCGAGCGCCCGGGCCAGCAGGGTTATCGGGTGCTCGCAGCGTTTACTGGTGGACATCTCTATTTGCCATTTGCAGGTTTCACAGTCGGTTACCACCAGGTCCACGCCGCTCTCTTCTATTTGCTGAAACAGCGGCGCGCCGATGAGCTGGGACGCCGGGTAGTTCTCTTTTTTAAAACCATAAGTCCCGGCAATACCGCAGCATTGCGAGTCAAGAATCACCAGCTCCACGCCGGGAATACGGCGCAGCAGCTCCAGTGAATAAAGGGTCCAGCCCATTTTTTCCATATGGCAGGGCGTGTGATAAGCGATACGCAGCGGCGTGCTTTTTAGCATTAGCCTGCTGCTATTCTCCTCCAGTAATTTCCAGATATAACGCGTTGCCAGTTCGATTTGATTGCGGATTGGGCCGGTATCCACGCCCAGTAAGTGCGGATACTCATCGCGCAGCGTGAAAGTACAGGTTGATGACGTGGCAACGACCGGTAAACCACGCTGTTCCACCGCCTCGCGAAGCGAAGCCGCATTTACCGTCGCCTGTTTCTTCGCTTTATCAATAAAACCGTTGGCAATAAGCGGTACGCCGCAGCATTTTTCCTTTTTCAATAACTGTACGCCGATGCCCATCGCGTTGAAGACGCTCACTAAATCTTTGCCAAGCTGCGGGTGGTTGTAGTTAACAAAGCAGCCGTGGAAGAAGGCAACCTGCTGCCCGAAGCTGGCCTGATGGGCCGCCTGGCCGCGATACCACTGGCGGAAAGTGCCGAAAGAGTATTTAGGCAGCTCCCGATGCGAATCAATTTTTAGCGCCTTATCCAGCAGCTTGCGCACCGGCTTCAGGCCGGTTGTGGCGTTAACCAGCGGGGCGAAAGGCGTGGAGAGCGTGCCCATTAAATCGGTATGGCTGAGAATGGCGTCACGCAGGGAAGGTTTGTGTTCGCCATATTTGGCGCGCGCGCGCTGAATAATATCGCCGATTTTAACTTCAGAAGGGCAGGCGACTTCGCAGCGTTTGCAGTTGGTGCAGTATTTCAGCGCGTCGTCGTACAGAGAAGGATCTTTGAGACGCAGCCGCTCGCCATCCGGCCCGGCCTGTTTTGGCCCTGGATATTCCGGGCGAACCCGGCTAACCGGGCAGGCGGTAGTGCAGACCGTACACTTAATACAGCTTTCAAAGCTGGTTTCATCAAGCAGGTTCATGGCTTTCCTCCGCGGTAGCGAGAATTTGCCGGGCGGCACTCAGGGCGGTTAGCAGCGAAACGCCAGCGCCACATCCCTGTGCGATGGGGTCAAAGCCGCCGAGTACGGCACCAATTGCGTACAAATTTTCCATCCGTGTGGCCTGGTGGAAGGGGTGAAAGTGCTCATCGACTTTTAGCCCAAATTGCAGCCAGGGCTGCGGCGCAAAGAAGTCTTCCTTGCTCCATTCGGCTCGAGCCATCGGGGAGTCGATATCCAGGCCGAAAATTGACTCAAATATACACTCTCTGTCCGCCTGTAGTCCGCCGCTAAAGAAGCTGCCGCTGGCGAGAATAACGTTGTCGGTACGCAGCGGCACTTCGCTATGGTTTTTGGTGAACAGGGCGCGAATATAGCCCTGCTCGAGCCGTGCGCCGGTGACGGCATCGCCCGGCATCAGCAGCCCGCCAAGCGACTGAAAGCGGCGGCGCAGAGCCTCATGAAGACGCATACCGAGAACCGAAGGCGGCAGCGTTGGCAGCAGTTTAATCGGGATGCCGAGGGCTTTTTGCAAGGAAGAGACGGTATCGCCTTCCAGCCCGATGCAGGCGGGCAGGATCATCGCTTCCCCGCTGCCCAGCAGCATTTTAAGCTCGTCCGTCAGCGCCTGGCGGTTCTGAGGCTGGTCGAGCAGGCGAGCGATGTTGACCGCCCGGAACTCGCTGGGGTTATTACGCAGGACGTCCAGCGCGGGCAGGGTGAGTTCGGCAACGTGCGCCGCGCAGCCCGAGTCCGACAGCGAACCGGCAATCAGCTCGGCCTGAAAATCCAGAAAGCCCGCGATATTAATCACCGTCACTTTTTGCCACGGCAGCGGAGCCTGCGGGACTTCAGGAGGGCTTAACCAGCTGGCTCTCTGCTTGCCGAGCGGCGTTATTCGCCGGTGGTTTTGCCGGTAGCTACCTTCAAGCTCGACCCCGGCTCTGGCCAGTAGTCGCTCGCTTTCTGCGGCAAGTTCCAGCACGGTTTTTTTGCCCATCAGGCTATAAGGATGATGCGGAGCCTGCTGCGCAAGGCTATCTAACGCCGTCTCCAGGCCAGCAACTTGGTCGCCGTCAGGCAGAGTGGAGAGCAGGTCCAGCGAGCCGGAGGAGAAATGCAGGGCGCTTTGCCCGCGGCTGATCATAGCGCAGCGCTGGCCGCTCTCTGCCAGCAGTATTCCGGCGGTCAGCCCCGCCAGCCCGCTGCCGATAATAATGGTGTCGAATTTCATCCTTGTTCTCCGTTATCCAGGCCGCAAAGCCCCTGGTAAACCCAGGCGGTAAATTCGCTTTCTCGCAGGGCGTTGCCCCAGGCTATGGGGCGCACGCCTTTCCAGCGCTCGTTAAGAAAATGGGAAAGCTGTTCCAGCGACTGGGCTGGCGTGGTCTGCTGAAAGCGCTGCAAAAGCCCGGCCGCACGGCAGGCGCACAGCTCACCCTGACAGGTGCCCATGCCCACGCGGGTTCTGCGCCGCAGGTCGCCCAGGCTTTTTACCCCCAGAGCGTCGATTGCGTAGCGCACCTCGCCAGTGGTGACGGCCTCGCATTCGCACACCAGGCTGTTGCTCAACCGGCTGTTATTCAGCATGCGGGTTGCGCGGTCGCCGTGGCGCCAGACCGCCGAGCCGCGAATGGTTGGGGGAAGAGAAATGACTTTGCCCAGCGTTTGCTCCGAGGTCTGCTCGGAGCCGGGAAGTGGAGTTGTGGCGGTAGTGCAGGGTGTGGTATTGCCGAGACGACGGCAAACCAGGTCGGTAGCCCACTCTGCCATCAGGCGATAGGTCATCAGTTTGCCGCCGGTAATGGTTATAAACCCGTCCATGCCGTCGCGTGCGGCGTGGTCGAGCAGCACTATTCCGCGGCTGACGCTGCGCCCCGTTGGGTCGTCATCGCTGGCAACGAGAGGACGCACGCCGGCATAGGCGCGTAAAATGCGGGTTTGCCCAAGGATCGGCGCCAGTTTTTCTCCTTCGCGCAGCAGAATATCCACTTCGTCGGCGGTCACGCGCATATTGTCGATTTGGTCGTAATCAATATGGGTGGAGGTGGTGCCGATAAGCGAGATGGTGTCGCCCGGCACCAGAATGTCGGCATCCGCAGGCTTGCGGCAGCGGTTGATGACCATATTGTTAATGCGATGCCCGAGGATCAGCAGCGCGCCCCTGGCCGGGAACATTTTCACCTTCAGATCGGCATACTCGGCGATATGCTGCCCCCAAATCCCGGCGGCGTTGACCACCATGGCGGCGCGCAATTCATCGGGCTGGCGGGTCAAATGGTTGAAGACTTTGACGCCGCAAACTCTGGCCCCTTCGCGAATCAGGCCGGTAACTTCGCAGCCGGTGAGCACTTCTGCGCCATGCTCTCTGGCATCCAGCATATTGGCGGCGGTGAGCCTGAAGGGATCGACCGTTCCGTCCGGGACGCGTACCGCGCCGATAAGCGCTGAATTAGCCGACGGCTCGAGGCGCAGAGCCTCTTTTACCTCCAGCGCTTCGGCATTGATTCCCGCCCGGCGGCAGGCGGCGATAAACCCGCCCTGAAAAGCTAAATCATCTTCCGGAAGGGTGATAAACAGGCCGTCGGTGGGCTCAATGCAGTGGCGGGCGATACGGCGCAGGATGCGGTTTTCCTCAATGCACTCTTTAGCGGACTCGCCGTCGGTCACCGCATAGCGCGCGCCGCTGTGCAGCAGGCCGTGGTTGCGCCCGGTAGCGCCGGTGGCAATGTCGTGGCGTTCCAGCAGCAGTACGCTAAGCCCGCGGCGGGCGCAGTCGCGCGCTATTCCGGCCCCGGTAGCCCCTCCGCCAATGATAATTACGTCCGTTTCTCTGCTCACCTGGCGCTCCCTTTATCCCTGCTTTATTTACAGGTATTCAGCCATAAATAAAGAACGAAATGTTTGATTGCGAGCAAATTCGAGCAAAAAACGAAAATAAAGCGTCGTTCAATGCACGCTTTCGCCTCTTTGTAATAAAAATGTAACATTGTGTGCGATGTTTCACAGTAAATACGCGCATTGATAACTAAGATGCGCTCGCAAAAGAACATTTGGCAGGAGCCGTTTGCTCCCGCTGCAAATCCAGGCCACGGAGGCACGTATGTTAAGTATCTTCAAACCCGCAGCGCATAAAGCGCGTATGCCAGAGGAGCAGATAGACCCGCACTATCGCCGCCTGCGCTGGCAGATCTTCATGGGCATCTTCTTCGGTTACGCCGCTTACTATCTGGTAAGAAAAAACTTCACGCTGGCGATGCCTTATCTGATTGATCAGGGCTTCTCGCGCGGCGACCTCGGTTTTGCTCTATCCGGGATTTCCATCGCCTACGGGTTTTCGAAATTCATCATGGGGTCGGTCTCTGACCGCTCGAATCCGCGCGTTTTCCTGCCTGCCGGTTTAATACTCGCCGCGGCGGTGATGCTGTTTATGGGCTTTGTGCCGTGGGCAACGTCAAGCATCGCGGGCATGTTCGTGCTGCTGTTCCTGTGCGGATGGTTCCAGGGAATGGGCTGGCCGCCGTGCGGGCGTACCATGGTTCACTGGTGGTCGCAGAAGGAGCGCGGCGGGATTGTTTCGGTCTGGAACTGCGCCCATAACGTCGGCGGCGGTATTCCTCCGCTGCTGTTTATGCTGGGCATGGCGTGGTTTAACGACTGGCATGCGGCGCTTTATATGCCTGCTTTTGCCGCCATTTTTGTGGCCATTGTTGCGTTTGGCTTGATGCGTGATACTCCGCAATCCTGCGGCCTGCCGCCGATTGAAGAGTACAAAAACGACTACCCAACGGATTACAACGATAAAGCGGAAGAAGAGTTAACCGCGAAGCAGATCTTCATGCAGTACGTGTTCCCGAACCGCCTGCTGTGGTACATCGCCATTGCTAACGTGTTTGTCTATCTGCTGCGTTACGGCATTCTGGACTGGTCACCGACCTACCTGAAAGAAGTGAAGCATTTTGCGCTGGATAAATCCTCCTGGGCCTATTTCCTGTACGAATATGCGGGCATTCCGGGCACGCTGCTGTGCGGCTGGATGTCGGACAAAGTCTTTAAGGGCAACCGCGGCGCAACCGGCGTGTTCTTCATGATTCTGGTGACCATCGCCACCGTGGTTTACTGGCTTAATCCTGCGGGTAATCCGGGCGTGGATATGGCCTGTATGATAATCATCGGCTTCCTGATTTATGGCCCGGTGATGCTTATCGGCCTGCATGCACTTGAGCTGGCACCTAAAAAGGCTGCCGGTACGGCGGCGGGCTTTACCGGCCTGTTCGGCTATCTTGGCGGGTCGGTAGCGGCCAGCGCCATTGTGGGTTATACCGTTGACTTCTTCGGCTGGGACGGCGGGTTCATCGTCATGATTGGCGGTAGCGTGCTGGCGGTGCTGCTGCTGATTGTGGTGATGATTGGCGAACGTAAACAGCATGATGAAAAACTGCTGAAGAACGGCTAAGGAGAGCGAAATGAAACTGATTGCAAAATCCCTGCTGGCGGGCGTAGTGCTGGTGGCAACCAGCGCCGCATTTGCCCAAACGGCGGACAAAATCGTTATTGCCCACCGGGGAGCCAGCGGCTACCTGCCGGAGCATACTTTACCGGCTAAGGCCATGGCCTACGCTCAGGGGGCGGACTACCTTGAGCAAGATCTGGTAATGACCAAAGACGACCGGCTGGTGGTGCTGCATGACCATTATCTGGACAGGGTTACCGACGTGGCCCGGCGCTTCCCTGACAGGGCGCGTAAAGACGGGCGTTACTACGCTATCGACTTTACGCTTGCCGAAATCAAGTCGCTGAAGTTTACCGAAGGCTTCGATATCGTTAACGGCAAGCAGGTGCAGACTTACCCTGGCCGCTTCCCGATGGGCAAGTCCGACTTCCGCGTGCATACCTTTGAGGAAGAGATTGAGTTTATCCAGGGGCTGAACCACTCCACCGGGCACAATATCGGGATTTACCCTGAAATTAAGGCTCCGTGGTTCCATCATCAGGAAGGCAAGGACATCGCGGCTAAAACGCTGGAGGTGCTCAAGCAGTACGGCTACACCGGCAAGCAGGATAAGGTTTACCTGCAATGCTTTGACGCCGCCGAGCTGAAGCGCATTAAGAACCAGCTTGAGCCGAAGATGGGCATGGACCTGAAGCTGGTACAGCTGATTGCCTATACCGACTGGAATGAAACCCAGGAGAAGCAGGCGGACGGGAAGTGGGCCAACTACAGCTATGACTGGATGTTTAAGCCGGGCGCCATGAAGCAGATTGCGCAGTATGCCGACGGCATCGGCCCCGACTATCACATGCTGGTGAAAAAGGACTCGAAGAAAGGCCACGTCAGGCTGACCGATATGGTTACCGAGGCGCACGCCAGCAAGCTGACGGTACATCCTTATACGGTAAGGGCGGACGCGCTGCCGGATTACGTGAGCGACGTAAATCAGCTGTATGATGTGCTTTATAACAAAGCGGGCGTGGAGGGGTTATTTACCGACTTCCCCGACAAGGGCGTGCAGTTCCTTAAAAAACAGCAGTAGTAAATAAAAAGGCCGCTTAGCGGCCTTTTTCACATCTTCACATCTCGAGTTCGATATCTCCCCGCGCTTTGCAGCAGCAGGGGAGGATCTCGCCGGGCTGAATAAAGGCCAGCGGCTCGGTCAGCCATTGCACTTCACCTGCCAGCAGCTTAGTCCGGCATGAGCCGCAATAACCTTCCCGGCACTGATACTCAACGCAGACTTTGTGTGACTCCAGCGCGGCCAGTAGCGAAGGGTGTTCCTCTTCGCTAATGAGATGTGCGCCGGTAATGCTTAGCGTAATACGGCCCATAACTTACAGCTGGAAGTCGCTCAGATCGTCGGTATTGACCTCGGAATCTATCTGACCAACCAGATAGGAACTGACCTCAACTTCCTGCGGTGCAACCTGCACGTTGTCGGAAACCAGCCAGGCGTTGATCCATGGAATTGGGTTTGAGCGGGTCTGGAACGGCAAATCAAGGCCAACGGCCTGCATGCGGATGTTGGTAATGTACTCAACATACTGGCAGAGAATGTCTTTGTTCAGGCCTATCATCGAACCGTCGCGGAACAGGTAGTCCGCCCACTCTTTTTCCTGCTGGGCGGCCAGCACGAACAGGTCATAGCACTGTTGGCGGCATTCTAAGGCGATCTCAGCCATTTCCGGGTCGTCTTCGCCGCTGCGCATCAGGTTCAGCATGTGCTGAGTGCCGGTCAGGTGCAGGGCTTCGTCGCGGGCGATAAGCTTGATGATTTTGGCATTGCCTTCCATCAGCTCGCGCTCTGCAAAAGCGAAGGAGCAGGCAAAGCTAACATAGAAGCGAATGGCTTCCAGGGCATTAACGCTCATCAGGCAGATATAGAGCTGTTTTTTCAGGGCGCGCAGGTTAACGGTGACGGTTTTACCGTTCACGGTATGGGTGCCTTCGCCCAGCAGATGCCAGTAGCTGGTCATCTCGATCAGATCGTCATAGTAGCCGGAGATATCTTTGGCACGCTTGAGGATCTCCTGATTGGTGACGATATCGTCAAACACAATCGCCGGATCGTTAACGATGTTACGGATGATGTGGGTGTAAGAGCGGGAGTGAATGGTCTCGCTAAACGCCCAGGTTTCCACCCAGGTTTCCAGTTCAGGAATAGAGATCAGCGGCAGCAGCGCCACGTTCGGGCTGCGGCCCTGGATGGAGTCCAGCAGCGTCTGATACTTCAGGTTGCTGATAAAGATGTGCTTCTCGTGCTCCGGCAGCGCCTGGAAGTCGATGCGGTCGCGGGAGACGTCCACTTCTTCCGGGCGCCAGAAGAAGGAGAGCTGCTTCTCAATCAGTTTTTCAAAGATGTCATATTTTTGCTGATCGTAGCGCGCGACGTTAACCGACTGGCCAAAGAACATCGGTTCGGCGAGCTGATCGTTTTTTGTCTGTGAAAAAGTGGTATAGGCCATGAGGTCAAATCCTATGATGCGTCGAAAAAATCCCCTCTTGCGAGGGGATTAAGCGTTAGATTTTGCAAGCGCCGCTTTCGCAGCCATCGTCCTGGATAGAAGGTGCCAGGTCATCCTGGGTATCTTCGGCCCCGTCGCGGGTGTTTTGGTAGTAAAGGGTCTTCACGCCAAATTTATAGGCGGTGAGCAAGTCCTTCAGCAGCTGCTGCATCGGTACTTTACCAGACGGGAAGCGCGTTGGGTCGTAGTTGGTGTTGGCGGAGATCGACTGGTCGATAAACTTCTGCATCAGGCCAACCAGCTGGAGGTAACCGTCGTTATTCGGCATTTCCCACAGCAGCTCGTAGTTATCTTTCAGACGCTCGTAATCAGGCACCACCTGGCGCAGGATACCGTCTTTCGAGGCTTTAATGCTGATATGGCCGCGCGGTGGCTCGATGCCGTTGGTGGCGTTAGAGATCTGCGAAGAGGTCTCAGACGGCATCAGGGCGGAGAGCGTGGAGTTACGCAGGCCGTGAGTTTTGATGGACTCACGCAGCGCTTCCCAGTCCAGGTGCAGCGGCTCGTTGCTGATCGCATCCAAATCTTTCTTGTAGGTGTCGATCGGCAGGATGCCTTTGGCGTAGGTGGTTTCGTTGAACCACGGGCAGGCACCTTGCTCTTTTGCCAGCTCGTTAGAGGCTTTCAGCAGATAATACTGAATGGCTTCGAAGGTCTTGTGCGTCAGGTTATTGGCGCTGCCGTCGGAATAACGTACGCCATGTTTTGCCAGGTAATAGGCGAAGTTGATCACGCCAATACCCAGCGTACGGCGGCCCATTGCGCCACGTTTAGCCGCCAGAATTGGGTAATCCTGGTAGTCGAGCAGGGCGTCCAGAGCGCGAACCGCCAGCACGGCCATCTCTTCCAGATCGTCCAGGCTGTTGATAACGCCCAGGTTGAATGCGGAGAGGGTGCAGAGCGCAATTTCGCCGTTTTCGTCGTTCACATCGTCCAGCGGCTTGGTCGGCAGGGCGATTTCCAGGCACAGGTTGGACTGGCGAACCGGAGCAATTGCCGGGTCGAACGGGCTGTGGGTGTTACAGTGGTCAACGTTCTGGATGTAGATACGGCCGGTAGAGGCGCGTTCCTGCATCATCAGGGAGAACAGCTCGACCGCCTTCACGCGCTGTTTGCGGATGCTGTCGTCTTTCTCATATTTAGTGTACAGGCTCTCGAACTTCTCTTGGTCGGCGAAGAACGCGTCGTACAGCCCCGGGACGTCGGACGGGCTGAACAGAGTGATGTCCTCGCCCTTAAGCAGGCGGGTGTACATCAGTTTGTTAATCTGCACGCCATAGTCCATATGACGCACGCGGTTGCCTTCAACGCCGCGGTTGTTTTTCAGTACCAGCAGGCTTTCGACTTCCAGGTGCCACATTGGGTAGAACAGGGTCGCAGCCCCGCCGCGCACGCCGCCCTGAGAGCAGGACTTAACCGCGGTCTGGAAGTGCTTGTAGAACGGGATACAGCCGGTGTGGAACGCTTCACCGCCGCGGATAGGGCTACCCAGAGCACGGATGCGGCCGGCGTTAATACCGATGCCTGCACGCTGGGAAACGTATTTCACAATAGCGCTGGACGTCGCGTTAATGGAGTCCAGGCTGTCGCCGCACTCGATCAGTACGCAGGAGCTGAACTGGCGAGTCGGGGTGCGCACGCCGGACATGATCGGCGTAGGCAGGGAAATTTTGAAAGTGGAAACCGCATCATAGAAACGCTTGACGTAGCTGAGGCGGGTTTCACGCGGGTAGCCGGAGAACAGGCAGGCGGCTACCAGGATGTAAAGGAACTGCGCGCTCTCGTAGATTTCGCCGGAGACGCGGTTCTGCACCAGATATTTGCCTTCCAGCTGCTTAACGGCCGCGTAGGAGAAGTTCATATCACGCCAGTGATCGATGAAATCGTCCATCTGCTTGAACTCTTCTTCCGTGTAGTCTTCCAGCAGATGTTGATCGTATTTGCCCAGCTCAACCATTTTAACTACCTGATCGTAAAGCTTCGGCGGCTCGAACTGGCCGTAGGCTTTTTTACGCAGGTGGAAAATCGCCAGACGTGCGGCGAGATACTGATAGTCCGGCGCGTCGCGGGAAATCAGGTCGGCAGCGGCCTTAATAATGGTTTCATGAATGTCAGAGGTTTTGATGCCGTCATAAAACTGGATGTGGGAACGCAGCTCTACCTGAGAAACGGAAACGTTGTTCAGCCCCTCAGCGGCCCAGTCGAGCACTCGATGGATTTTGTCCAGATTGATGCGCTCTTTGCTGCCATCGCGCTTGGTAACCAGCAGACTCTGATTCATGTGAGTTTTACCTGTCCGTGAGATGAGTTTTCCCCTGATTTATGCACACCCGTCAGCCTGTGACTAACTCTGTGGATAAATACTACATATAGGGGGTGGGTGACAAAATGGTCACTAGATGGTGAGTATTCTAGTAAGGAATCCGTTCAGTACAAGTATTGATTTCGGCAATAAAATGATGTTCAGCGGGGGGCTTTTTTCCTAAGTCCACGTCACGTAAGGCCTGAGGGAATTGTCAATGGGATGCAAAAAAAATGAAAATTTTGATCGGGTGCTGATTTCTTAAACTCTATCGATAATTGCGCAACCGGTCGCGCGCAATTATCGATAATCAATGCTTATACGATATGCCGATTTATGCTTCAGTATGCAGCATATAATTAACATCTACCCCTGGACCCAGCTTGAATTTGTTGGTCAGCGGATTGAAATGTAGCCCGGTAATATGGCGCTCGCGCAGCGGAGTCTGATCGACCCAGCCTAATAGCTCGGCCGGTTTGATGAACTTCTTCACGTCGTGGGTGCCTTTTGGCACCATGCGCATCACGTATTCCGCCCCGACAACCGCCATCAGCCAGGCTTTGCCGTTGCGGTTAATGGTTGAGAAGAAGACGTGGCCGCCGGGCTTTACCAGGCGAGCGCAGGCGCGAACCACCGACTGCGGGTCTGGCACATGTTCCAGCATTTCCATACAGGTCACGACGTCGTACTTTCCCGCGTGTTTGTCCGCATGCTGCTCAACCGTCTCCTGGACATAATCGACTTTGATTCCGCTTTCCAGCGCATGAAGGCGAGCGACCTGAAGCGGTTCAAAGCCCATATCCAGACCCGTAACATTGGCCCCTTCGCGCGCCATGCTCTCTGCCAGAATACCGCCGCCGCAGCCGACATCCAGCACGGTTTTGCCGAACAGACCGCCGGAGCGCTGATTGATATACCCCAAACGCAGCGGGTTGATGCGATGCAGCGGCTTAAATTCGCCTTCAAGATCCCACCAGCGCGAAGCAACGGCTTCAAATTTGGCGATTTCATCGTGGTCGACGTTCTGCATAACCGGTTGGTTTTCAGCATTCATTACAGCGGTGACTCCTTGCAGATGTTGAGGCGGGCAGTATATCAGGCTGGCGGTGCGAATAAAGCGTCGACAAATGCGTTCCGGTTTCCCCACAGAGTGCCGCATGTGTTATAATTTGCGACCTTTGAATCCGGGAAAACACTAGAGGGATAGCGGTTACATGAGCGACCTTGCCAGAGAAATTACGCCGGTCAACATTGAGGAAGAGCTGAAGAGCTCCTATCTGGATTATGCGATGTCGGTTATTGTCGGCCGCGCACTGCCAGATGTCCGAGATGGACTTAAGCCGGTACACCGTCGCGTACTTTACGCGATGAACGTATTGGGCAATGACTGGAACAAAGCATATAAAAAATCCGCCCGTGTTGTTGGTGACGTAATCGGTAAATATCACCCTCATGGTGACACCGCGGTTTATGACACCATCGTCCGTATGGCACAGCCATTTTCCCTGCGTTACATGCTGGTTGACGGCCAGGGCAACTTCGGTTCGGTAGACGGCGACTCCGCCGCAGCGATGCGTTATACGGAAATCCGTATGTCGAAAATCGCCCACGAACTGATGGCCGACCTGGAAAAAGATACGGTTGATTTCGTCGATAACTACGACGGCACCGAAAAAATTCCAGACGTTATGCCGACCAAAATTCCTAACCTGCTGGTAAACGGTTCATCCGGTATCGCAGTTGGGATGGCGACCAACATTCCGCCACACAACATTACCGAAGTCATCAACGGCTGCCTCGCTTATATCGAAGACGAGAACATCAGCGTTGAAGGGCTGATGGAACATATTCCAGGGCCAGATTTCCCGACTGCCGCCATCATTAACGGCCGCCGCGGGATTGAAGAAGCCTACCGCACCGGCCGCGGCAAAATTTATATTCGCGCCCGCGCGGAAGTCGAAGCCGACGCCAAAACCGGCCGCGAAACCATCATCGTTCACGAAATTCCGTACCAGGTTAACAAAGCACGCCTGATTGAGAAAATCGCCGAGCTGGTGAAAGACAAACGCGTTGAAGGCATTAGCGCGCTGCGCGACGAGTCTGATAAAGACGGCATGCGCATCGTCATTGAGATCAAACGCGACGCCGTTGGCGAAGTGGTGCTCAATAACCTTTATTCGCAGACTCAGCTGCAGGTTTCCTTCGGTATCAACATGGTGGCACTGCACCATGGCCAGCCGAAGATAATGAACCTGAAAGATATTCTTTCTGCCTTCGTGCGTCACCGCCGCGAAGTGGTGACCCGCCGTACCATTTTCGAGCTGCGTAAAGCCCGCGACCGCGCCCACATCCTCGAAGGTCTGGCTATCGCGCTGGCGAACATCGACCCGATCATCGAGCTGATTCGCAACTCGCCAAACGCCGCAGAGGCGAAAGCTGGCCTGATTGCTCGTTCGTGGGATCTGGGTAACGTTGCCGCGATGCTGGAACGCGCCGGTGACGACGCGGCACGCCCTGAGTGGCTGGAGCCTGAATTTGGTATCCGCGACGGTAAATACTTCCTTACCGAGCAGCAGGCTCAGGCGATTCTGGATCTGCGCTTGCAGAAACTGACCGGCCTTGAGCACGAAAAACTGCTCGACGAGTATAAAGAGCTGCTGGAGCAAATTGCCGAGTTGCTGCATATTCTTGGCAGCGCCGAGCGCCTGATGGAAGTGATTCGCGAAGAGCTGGAAGCGATGCGCGATCAGTTCGGCGATAACCGTCGCACCGAAATCACCGCCAACACCGCCGATATCAACATTGAAGATCTGATCAACCAGGAAGATGTGGTGGTCACCCTGTCTCACCAGGGCTATGTGAAGTATCAGCCGCTGACCGACTATGAAGCTCAGCGCCGCGGGGGCAAAGGTAAGTCCGCCGCCCGTATTAAAGAAGAAGACTTTATCGACCGCCTGCTGGTGGCCAACACCCACGACACCATTCTGCTGTTCTCCAGCCGTGGTCGTCTGTACTGGATGAAAGTCTATCAGCTGCCGGAAGCGAGCCGTGGTGCGCGTGGCCGCCCAATCGTCAACCTGTTGCCGCTGGAAGCGAATGAACGTATTACGGCTATTCTGCCGGTACGCGAGTACGCCGAAGGGGTTAACGTCTTTATGGCTACTGCAAGCGGCACCGTGAAGAAAACCGCGCTGACCGATTTCAGCCGTCCGCGTTCTGCCGGTATCATCGCCGTTAACCTTAACGAGGGCGATGAACTGATTGGCGTTGACCTGACCAACGGTAGCGACGAAGCCATGCTGTTCTCAGCCGCAGGTAAAGTGGTGCGCTTTAAAGAAGACGCCGTTCGTACCATGGGCCGAACCGCAACAGGCGTTCGCGGCATCAAGCTGGCGGGCGAAGACAAAGTTGTTTCCCTGATTATTCCACGCGGCGAAGGGTCAATCCTGACCGTCACGCAGAATGGTTACGGTAAGCGTACCGCGGCTGCGGAATACCCAACCAAGTCTCGCGCAACTCAGGGCGTTATCTCCATTAAGGTCACCGAGCGTAACGGCAGCGTTGTCGGCGCGGTGCAGGTGGAAGATACCGACCAGATTATGATGATTACCGATGCCGGTACGCTGGTGCGTACTCGCGTTTCGGAAGTCAGCGTAGTTGGGCGTAACACCCAGGGCGTTATCCTCATCCGTACTGCGGAAGATGAGAACGTGGTCGGCCTGCAGCGCGTGGCCGAGCCGGTGGACGACGAAGAGCTGGACAGCATCGACGGTAGCGTAGCGGAAGGTGACGATGAAATCGCCCCGGAAGCGGAAGCGGAAGCCGATGATGATGTAGCGGACGACGCGGAAGAATAATCCGAAATTGTCTGTCAATAAAGGGTCGCTTCGGCGGCCCTTTTTGTTTGCCGTTGCGGGACAAGGGTTTTGCGGCTACCTTAAGCGCATCTCAATTTATTCGCTCTCGCACCGCCCAGGCCAAATTTGAAATATCTCGTCTCTTTTCGCAGCACCCTTAAAATCTCGCGCTACCTTTTCAGGGCGCTGGCGCTTTTGCTCTGGCTGCTGATTGCGCTGTTTTCCGTGTTTTACATCGTCAACGCGCTGCACGATAAAGAGTCGGAAATTCGTCAGGAATTTAATATCAGCTTTGACCAGGCCCAGCGCTATATTCAGCGCACCTCGGATGTGGTGAAAGAGCTGAAGTATATTGCTGAAAACCGTCTCACCGCCCCGAATGGCGTACTGCCGCCGCTCGAGCAAAGCGAAACGAAGCCGGATGCGCCAACGTTTATGCCGCTGTTTCCTGACTCGGACTGCTCGGCGGTCAGCGCGACATGGCGTAGCTCGCTGCAATCCCTGTCCTGGTTCCTGCGCTATTGGCGCGACAACTTCTCCGCCGCTTATGACTTGAACCGCGTATTTCTGATCGGGGGTGACAATCTTTGCATGGCTGATTTTGGCCTGCGCGATATGCCGCTGGAGCGCGAGAACGCGCTGAAAACGCTGCATGAGCGCATCATGAAGTACCGCACCGCACCGCAGGATGAGCGCGCCAACAGCATCTACTGGATTGGCCAGGGGCCGCGCCCCGGAATTGGCTATTTCTATACCCTGACGCCGGTCTATCTGGGCACGCGTCTTCAGGCGCTGCTGGGTATTGAGCAGACGGTGCGCATCGAGAACTTTATTACTCCCGGAACGCTGCCTATCGGC
This sequence comes from Cedecea davisae DSM 4568, assembly GCF_000412335.2. Lineage (GTDB taxonomy): Bacteria > Pseudomonadota > Gammaproteobacteria > Enterobacterales > Enterobacteriaceae > Cedecea > Cedecea davisae. Next base: position 3,110,345 of record NZ_KE161030.1, on the reverse strand, counting down.
GTGACTATTCTTGATGAAAACGGCCATCCGCTGATTTCTCTGACCGGCCCGGAATCTCGCGTGGAACCGGAAAATCGCTGGATCCAGGATCGTTCATGGTTTGGCTACACCTCAGGCTTTAAAGCGCTGGTATTGAAGAAGAACCTGCCGCCTTCATCCCTGAGCGTTATCTATTCGGTGCCGGTTGACCTGGTGCTGGAACGTATCCGTATGCTTATTCTGAATGCGCTGCTGCTTAACGTACTGGTCGGCATTGTGCTGTTCACCCTGGCGAGGATGTACGAGCGACGGATATTTATTCCCGCCGAGAGCGACGCACAGCGGCTGGAAGAGCACGAGCAGTTTAACCGCAAAATTGTTGCCTCCGCGCCGGTGGGCATTTGTATTCTGCGCACCCAGGACGGCACCAATATTCTGAGTAACGAACTGGCGCATAACTACCTCAATATGCTCACCCACGAAGACAGGCAGCGGCTGACGCAAATTATCTGCGGGCAGCAGGTGAACTTCGTGGACGTGCTGACCAGCAACCATACCAATCTGCAAATTAGCTTTGTTCACTCCCGCTACCGTAATGAGAACGTGGCTATCTGCGTGCTGGTGGACGTAAGCGCGCGCGTGAAGATGGAAGAGTCGTTGCAGGAGATGGCGCAGGCTTCTGAGCAGGCAAGCCAGTCGAAATCAATGTTCCTCGCTACCGTCAGCCACGAGTTGCGTACGCCGCTGTACGGCATCATCGGCAACCTTGATCTGCTGCAAACCAAAGAGCTACCGAAGGGCGTGGACAGGCTGGTCACGGCGATGAACAATTCATCGAGCCTGCTGCTGAAAATTATCAGCGATATTCTCGACTTCTCTAAAATTGAGTCCGAGCAGCTGAAAATCGAGCCGCGCGAGTTTTCACCGCGCGAGGTGATGAGCCATATCACCGCTAACTATTTACCGCTGGTGGTGCGTAAACAGCTCGGACTTTACTGCTTTATCGACTCAGATGTGCCGCTGACATTGCAGGGCGACCCGATGCGCCTTCAGCAGGTTATTTCCAACCTGCTGAGCAACGCGATTAAGTTCACCGACATCGGCTGCATTATTCTGCATGTCTCGGTAAACGGCGACTATCTGAGCTTCCGCGTGCGTGATACCGGCGTCGGTATTCCGACCAAAGAGGTGACCCGGCTGTTCGATCCCTTCTTCCAGGTGGGAACCGGCGTGCAGCGTAACTTCCAGGGCACCGGACTGGGTCTGGCGATTTGTGAAAAGCTTATCAGCATGATGGACGGCGATATTTCGGTGGATACCGAATCGGGCATGGGCAGCCAGTTTACGGTGCGTATACCGCTTTATCAGGCGCAGTTTGCGCCGAAAAATAATGTTGAAGGGCTGGCGGGCAAGCGCTGCTGGCTGGCGGTACGCAACGATTATCTGAATAGCTATCTTGAAGCGCTGTTGACCGGCAATGGTCTCATGGCCCAGCGTTGGGCGGGTGAGACGCCGGGCAGCGACGATATCCTGATAACCGATGATACCCTTGATGAGCCGTGGGCCGGGAGGGCGGCGATTGTTTTCTGCCGCCGCCATATTGGTATTCCCGCCGAGTTTGAGCCGGGTCGCTGGGTGCATAGCGTTGCCGCTCCGCACGAGCTGCTGCCGCTGTTAGGCCGGATTTACAGTATTGATGTTGAGGTGCCGGGCAGTTCGCCGGCGCTCGCGGCGGTAAATGAAAGCGACGAGCAAAACGACGACATGATGATTCTGGTCGTGGACGATCACCCGATCAACCGCCGTCTGCTGGCAGATCAGCTGGGTTCTCTGGGGTATCAGTGTAAAACGGCGAACGACGGCGTTGATGCGCTAAATGTCCTGAGCAAAAATCATATCGATATCGTACTTAGCGACGTCAACATGCCGAACATGGACGGCTACCGTTTGACCCAGCGTATACGCCAGCTGGGGCTGACGCTGCCGGTAATTGGCGTCACGGCAAACGCCCTGGCGGAGGAGAAGCAGCGCTGCCTCGAGTCGGGCATGGACAGCTGCCTGTCGAAGCCGGTTACGCTGGATGTGATTAAACAAACGCTGGCGGTTTATGCCGCGCGGGTCCGCAGCTCGCGGGATGCGTGAAGTTTTCCTTAGTGATAAAAAAGCCCCCGTGATTAAACGGGGGCTTTTTCTTTCCGGGCCGGGTAGGGGAGTGCTTACTCCTTGTCCGCCGGGGTCAGGCTCACGGAAGAGAGATAGTTGAGCAGGGCGATATCGTTTTCGACGCCCAGCTTCATCATCGCCGACTTCTTCTGGCTGCTGATGGTTTTAATGCTGCGGTTAAGCTTGCGGGCAATCTCGGTGACGAGGAAGCCTTCGGCGAACAGGCGCAGAACCTCGCTCTCCTTCGGAGACAGGCGTTTGTCCCCGTAGCCGCCAGCGCTGATTTTTTCCAGCAGGCGTGAAACGCTCTCAGGGGTGAATTTCTTGCCTTTCTGCAACGCGGCCAGCGCTTTTGGCAGGTCGGTTGGTGCGCCCTGTTTCAGCACGATACCTTCGATATCCAGGTCCAGCACCGCGCTAAGGATAGCCGGGTTGTTGTTCATGGTCAGAACGATAATCGACAGGCTCGGGAAGTGGCGCTTGATGTATTTAATCAGCGTGATGCCGTCGCCGTATTTATCTCCCGGCATTGAGAGATCGGTAATAAGGACGTTGGCTTCAAGCTTCGGTAAGTTATTGATAAGTGCTGTGGAATCTTCAAATTCACCAACAACATTCACCCACTCGATCTGCTCGAGGGACTTACGAATGCCGAACAGAACAATCGGATGGTCGTCGGCAATAATTACGTTCATACTGTTCATGTAATAGGCTACCTTGCTACAGCAGACTTTTGACGTAAGCATCAATGTCGCTGATATATTTTTGTATGTTGGGAGCATCGCTCTCGCGAATATGATGCTCTAACGTTTCACATAATTGCTTGCCGGGTACCAAATTAAGCATCGCAAACACGCCCTTCAGGCGGTGAGCCGTCTGGGCCAGCGCGGCAAAGTCGCCCGCTGCAGATTCAGTATACAGTCTGCTTACATCTTCCGGTACCGTGTCGACAAACAGCGCGTAATAACCGCTGGCGTGTAGCTGAGCGTTTTCATCGCCGCCCAGAGGCGAGTCAGGTGTTTCTTCCTCCGCCAGTTGGTTTTCAATCAGTTGCAGAACGGCATCCTGCATGGCGTTACTGATATTAAAGTTCACCCTGAACTGGCCGGGAGCGATTTTCCGAATCCCGTTTTCATCATCGCTTAAAAGCAAGCCCGAAGCAGTAAGATTAGACGGATTATCAGTAAGGAAGATATCAAACTCTTGACTCGATAATCTTTCATCCGGGGAGATGCAGTTGGCCCCCCAGTTTTCCAGCATGCGGGTTACGATACTGCGCACCTCGTTGGAGGTGATGTCGAGCATCGCTACCACGTCATCGAGCAGCTTCTCTTCCTGAGCTTCAGGCTGCGGTTCAGCGGCCATTCTGATGTGTAAATTATAGCGCGTACCAATATCCGGGCGCGTTTTGATATTCAGGTGGCCGCCCAGCTTGCGCGCCAGACGATCGCAAAGATAGAACGCCAGCCCGTTGGCCTGGCCGTAGCGATCTTCGCTGGTCTCGTTGAGGAACGGGAAGTGCAGGTTATCCACTTCACCGCCGCCTATTCCGCTGCCGGTATCCAGCACGCGGAACAGCAGGCGATCCGGTCCCGCTTCTTCTTCGCAGATCTCAAGCGTGATTTTGCCTATCTGCGTGGTGGTGACCGAATAGTGCAGCAGCAGTTCAAGGATCTTCCGCAGAACGTCCCTGTCACCGTGGCGTTTTTCATCGGCAGGCAGGTTGTTGTTTATCAGAAGCTGCAGCCCTTTGCGCTTGATAATTGGCAGCATGGAAAGCGCCACCTCGTCGATAAGCGCCTGAATGGCAAACTCGCCAGGGCTGCTTTTCCAGCTGTCAGCTTCCAGCATATTCAGCAACTGGATTTCATCCACCAGCCTCACGATGGTTTGAGCATCGTTGGCAAGTTGCAGGTGGGGGCTGTCGGCAATGCTGGCAGCATGCTCGGCGAGCTGTTTTGCCGGCAACTGTAGCGCTTCACCAATGTGCTGCATAAAGGCCGCGCGTCCCTGCTGGTTTTTCTCATACAGGCGCTGGGCCTGCTTGAGCTTCTTATTCACCAGAATTTCACGATCCTGATCGCGGATAACAAAAATCTGGGTGCGGGGAGCTATTTGGCTGCGGAACTGGCGAATCTCATACAATTCATTGTTCACCGTCGCCTGGATCACGCCCTGATGTTGATCCGCCATCGAAATAATGTTCTGCAAATTCAGATGCGGCAGCAGGTGGTCGGCAATTTTATTGCTGATAACGGTGCGGTTGGCATCCAGGTCATGAACCAGCAAACCCAGCGGAAGAATGGCGACAATCTCCTCATTCAGCGCGCGCAGGATCTGTAGCTCACCGTTGCCCTGATTACTCTCTGGCTGGCGCTGAGGCTGTTGGCGGAAGGTGGCAAAGCCAAATACGGCCAGCCCAAGCAGGGCAAGATTCAGCAGTAGCGGCATCAGAATATTTTGCAGCGTATCCATCATCAGCGTACCAAAAGGTACCTGCCATACCAGCTGAAGCTGGGTGGTCGCTACCGGAGCGGTAATTTCGATACGAGCGCTGTTAAAGTTGATGCTTACGCTATCCGGATCGTCCTTATCCGCTGCATTTGTTGCCGCGAGCTGGTGGTCGTCCGGCTCAAGCTGGAAGCTGTCCAGCGACATGGCCGGTGGGATAAGGTCATTAATAGGCAAATCAAAAGCGACGACCGTTGCCAGGTGGCCCGGCTGGTTGAAGGTGGTGCGCAGGGTGAAATAGTGGCCGTTCTGCCAGTTAAGCTTGCGCAGCGGCGAGAAGCTTTCCCGCTCATCCAGGGCATTGGCCTGTTGCAGCATCTCCGCGCGGCGCGAGTCAACGATGGTGCCCACGCCGGAATCTTTAAAGCCTGAAGAGAGGTCTTTTAGCGGCAGCGTGGAGACCAGGATCATGCTGTTGTCCTGGCCGTTGAGGTAATACATCGACCACGGGCTATTTTCCGCACCCCAAAGCGTGTCCAGATAGCCGGAGATACGCTGGGTCATTTCCAGGGTGGAACTGTCGTGGGAGCCAAAAATCAGCGCCTCGGTCTTGCTGCGGGGCTTGTCGAGATAATAAACGTCCTGGCGCAGGCGCGTTTCCTGTAGCCCTTCACCGGAAGCGGCGGGTGCGGTGGCGATATTGTCGTAGATTTGCCAGGTAGCGTAGCGGTAGGTCTCTACTCGCTTATGTAACGCATGAGTGATATCGACAATCTGGTAGCTTTTATCTTTTAGCCAGGCGTTAACGGCGCTTTGCACCAGCACGCCCATCGCCACCAGCAGAACGACTATCAGCAGTAGAAAGAAGCGTGTGATGTTGCCGGGAAACAGCGAAAACTTATTTAGCGAAGTAGTCTCAGACTGGCTCATTATATGTATGCAACCCGGCGAAACCTCGCCAATCCAGGATTATAGAACGCCAACCGAAAGGGGAGGCGGTGTAGCCTTTGCGCCTTCACGCATGCCGACATTAAGAATACCTTTATCTGGCGGTGACGTCATCGTTACTGTTGGCAGCCTGACGCAGTATAGGGGGTTCCGGCGAGTTTTTCAGGTGACTGATTATTAGGAAAAATCCTTAAATAAGCTTTCTCACAAAAATGACGCAGGATATTTGTACAGCTGCTCGGGAAGTGTACAGATAATTTTTCCGTACATCGGCATCACCCTAAAATTGCTACTTTAAGAAAAATCCGTATCCACAATGAAATAGGGAGAAAAAGAGCAGATTGATTGATTAACAGACGTTATAAATTGCGTGGATAGCACACGGATATTAAAGTTGTGTAAAGGAAGGTAAAAAAAACCGGATGCGGGCATCCGGTACTAATAGGGGTAAACGGACATTCAGATTCGAATGACGGTAATAAATAAAGTTAATGATGATAGCGAGAGTGATTTTATATCCGAATGTGGGAAAAAAATTATCATTCAGTGCTACTTTTTTAATTTGCTAGTAAGTTATTGTTTTTAATCTGCTGTTGTTATTTTTTGATTATTCGTGCTTATATTATTAGCTATTCGTGCTGAAAAAAGTTCCCTTGCATTTACATTTTGATACATCTATATGGCTAAATGAAACATCTATATAGTTTTCGTATCATATTCTTGTTGGATTAATCGGTGTTTGTTTTGGACAATGAATTTGCCGACTGATTAGAGGGTTAATCAGTAAGCAGTGGTAAATAAAATAAGGCATATAACAGAGGGTTAATAAGATGAAAGTTAAAGCACTATCCCTTCTGGTACCGGCTCTGCTGGTAGCAGGCGCTGCAAATGCAGCCGAAATTTATAACAAAGACGGCAATAAATTAGACCTCTACGGTAAAGTAGACGGTCTGCATTATTTCTCCAATGACAAAGGCTCTGACGGCGACAAAACCTACGTTCGTTTCGGCTTCAAGGGCGAAACCCAAATCAATGACCAACTGACCGGTTACGGCCAGTGGGAATACAACGTTCAGGCAAACAAAGAAGAAGGCGCAAGCGATCAGGCGTGGACTCGTCTGGCATTTGCTGGTCTGAAATTTGGCGATGCAGGTTCTTTCGACTACGGTCGTAACTACGGCGTTGTTTACGACGTAACTTCCTGGACCGACGTGCTGCCAGAATTCGGTGGCGATACCTACGGTGCGGACAACTTCCTGCAGTCTCGTGCTAACGGCGTTGCAACCTACCGTAACACCGACTTCTTCGGTCTGGTTGATGGCCTGAACTTTGCTCTGCAGTACCAGGGTAAAAACGGTAGCCAGTCTGGCGAAGCTAAACAAGATGGCGGCCGTAGCATTGTAAATCAGAACGGTGACGGCTTCGGCGGCTCCCTGACTTATGCTCTGGGCGAAGGCTTCAGCGTAGGTTCTGCTGTTTCCAGCTCTAAACGTACCAGCGATCAGAACGGCGTTGGCGTACTGGGTCACGGTGATGACGCAACTACCTACACCGGTGGCCTGAAATATGATGCCAACAACATCTACCTGGCTACTCAGTACACTCAGAGCTACAACGCAACCGCAATCAACAAGTCTGGCTTCGCTAACAAAGCTCAGAACTTCGAAGTTGTTGCTCAGTACCAGTTCGACTTCGGCCTGCGTCCATCCATCGCTTACCTGCAGTCTAAAGGTAAGAACATCGAAGGTTACGGCAGCCAGGATATCCTGAAATATGTTGATGTTGGCGCGACTTACTACTTCAACAAAAACATGTCCACCTACGTTGACTACAAAATCAACCTGCTGGACAAAAATGACTTCACTAAAGCAACCGGCATCACTACTGATGACGTTGTGGGTGTAGGCCTGGTTTACCAGTTCTAATCCACGCGATTGTGAATCTAAGGCGCCGAAAGGCGCCTTTTTTATGTCTGAAACCTCAATGAATAGCCGCCCGGTTCACCTGATTTTTCCTTTTGTTGTACTCTTGCACTCCCGAAACAGGAGAGAAAACACCATGGATTTACGCATTATTCGTCGCGGCTGGTTTGCCGTGGCTCTTTTAGCCCTCGTCGGCTGTGATAACCAGCAAAACGACGCTGCGAACGGGCTGGTGCTGGAAGGTAAAACCATGGGGACTTACTGGCGGGTCAGCCTGGCCGGGGTGGATAAAGCTCAGCAAGCGCAGCTTAAAGACAAAATTCAGGCTCAGCTTGACGGTGATGACTGGCTGATGTCGACCTGGAAAAAAGAGTCGGCGTTGTCGCTTTTTAACCAGTCGGCCAGCACAGAGCCTTACCCGGTGAGCGAGGCGATGAGCGATATCATTACTATGGCGCTGCGTATTGGAGCAAAGACCGATGGCGCGATGGATATCACCGTTGGGCCGCTGGTCAACCTTTGGGGATTCGGGCCGGACAAACAGCCTCCGCATACGCCAAACCAGGCGCAAATAGACGCCGCGAAAGCGCTGACCGGCTTACAGCATCTGAAGGTGATTAACGCTTCCGGGAAGCAATGGTTACAAAAAGATCTGCCCGGCCTGTATGTCGATCTCTCGACCATCGGCGAAGGCTACGCGGCGGATCATCTTGCGCGCCTGATGGAGCAAAACGGCATTAGTCGCTACCTTGTTTCAGTTGGGGGCGCTGTCACCACGCGCGGCACCAACCCGCAGGGGAAAGCATGGCGAGTGGCTATCCAGAAGCCGACGGATCGCGAGAATGCGGTACAGGCGATGGTGGATGTCAACGGTCACGGCATCAGCACATCCGGCAGCTATCGCAACTATTATGAGCTGGACGGGAAACGTATTTCACACATCATCAATCCGCAAACCGGGCGGCCAATCGAACATAAACTGGTGTCGGCAACGGTTATCGCGCCGACAGCAATGGAAGCAGACGGCTGGGATACCGGGCTGATGGTGCTGGGTGAGGAAAAGGCGAAACAGGTTGCTGAGAAAGAAGGGCTTGCGGTCTACCTCATCAGTAAAGAAGGCGACGGGTTCCGCAGCTGGATGTCGCCTCAGTTTAAAACCTTCCTGCTTAGCGAGAAAAATTAAAAAGCAAGAACGCGGGTTTTTCATCCGGCAAGCCAGTCCATGATGGTATCGTTACGATAAGCATGAGGTTACAGCCATGAAACAGCATAACGATTACATCACTCAACAGCAGCGCTGGCAGGCTGTAGAGGCACGCGACGCCGGGGCAGACGGCGAATTTGTTTTCGCCGTCAAAACCACCGGTATATTTTGCCGACCTTCCTGTAGCGCCCGCCGCCCGCTGCGTGAAAATACGGAATTTTTTAGTACCCCGGAGGCCGCACAAAACGCGGGCTTCCGTGCCTGTAAACGCTGCCAGCCGGATAAACTGTCTCCTGAGCTTCAGCGCGTTGCGCGTATCGAGGAAGCCTGCCGTATTATTGAGGCCAGCGTCTCTCCGCTAACGCTGGATGAGCTGGCGGGGCGGGTCGCGATGAGCAGCTTCCATTTTCACCGGCTGTTTAAAAGCGTCACCGGCTTAACGCCAAACGCCTGGCAAAAAGCCCACCGGGCACGCCGCCTGCGCGAGGAGCTTGCCCAGGGCAAAGAGGTGACGCGCGCCATCTATGATGCAGGTTTTCAGTCCGGCAGCGCCTTTTATCACCAGGCCGATTCCGCGCTCGGCATGACCGCCAGCCAGTATCGCCGTGGTGGGGTGAGCGCCAGCATCCAGTTTGTGGTGGGCAGCTGTCGGCTGGGCGAGTTTCTGGTTGCAGAAAGTGAACGTGGAATTTGCGCTATCTTGCTGGGCGAAAGCCCCGAAGCGCTGATCCATGAACTTGAAGCCGAGTTTCCTCGCTCGCTGCTTACCGCTGGCGACGACAAATTTGCCGCCCGCGTGGCTCAGGTAGTGAGCTTTATTGAAGCGCCAGGAACAGAATTTAGCCTGCCGCTGGATATCCGCGGGACGGCGTTTCAACAGCAAGTCTGGCAGGCTCTGCGGGCTATCCCGCCGGGAGAGACGGTTAGCTATCGTGAATTAGCCGCCCGCATCGGCAGGCCCGGTGCAGTACGAGCGGTGGCCGGAGCCTGTGCGGCCAACACCCTGGCCATTGTCATTCCTTGCCATCGCGTTATTCGTAACGACGGCAGCCTCTCCGGCTACCGCTGGGGCGTGGAGCGTAAACGTCAGCTGCTGGAAAACGAAGCGCAACGACAGGAGGAGTAATGCTGGACTTGTTTGCCGGGGATGAACCGTGGGAAGAGCCGCTGGCCGAGGGGGCGACAATTTTACGCCGTTTTGCGCGGGATGAAGCCGCTGCCCTGATGATGGACATCCACAGCCTGGCGCAACAGGCACCGTTCCGCCATATGGTCACCCCCGGAGGGCATATTATGTCGGTTGCGATGACCAACTGCGGCAGCGTTGGCTGGAGCACCAATCAGCACGGCTACCTGTATTCTCCTGAGGACTCGCAGACCGGCCAGCCCTGGCCGCAGATCCCCGCAGCCTTCCGGGCGCTTTCAGACCGGGCTTCTCTTGCCGCGGGTTATCCCAACTTTGAGCCGGATGCGTGTCTTATTAACCGTTACGCGCCCGGCACTAAACTGTCGCTGCATCAGGACAAGGATGAACCCAATCTCGGCCAGCCGATTGTCTCTGTCTCGCTCGGACTGCCTGCGGTATTTCAGTTTGGCGGCCTGCAGCGGAGCGACCCGCTCAAACGCGTCATGCTGGAGCACAGTGATGTCGTGGTATGGGGCGGTGCTTCCCGGCTTTTTTACCACGGTATTTTGCCGCTCAAACCCGGTTTCCATCCCTTGACGGATGCCTTCCGCTACAACCTGACCTTCCGTAAAGCCTCATAAGGCAAATAAAAATAAGAATTATTCTTGATGTGACCGGCGAGCTGTTTAAACTGCTCGCTGTTTTGTTTTGTAGGTGTGGAACGATGGAACTGCTACGTGTGGTCTACCGCCAGTATCGCTGGCCTTTTATGATGGTTATGGCGCTCAGCCTGGTAAGCGCGGCGCTTGGCATCGGTCTTATCGCCTTCATTAATCAGCGTCTGATTGAAACGCCCGATATTTCTTTGTCGGTACTGCCTGAATTTCTTGGCTTACTGCTGCTGTTAATGGCGGTAACGCTCGGCTCGCAGCTGGCTTTAACCACGCTTGGTCACCATTTTGTTTTCCGCCTGCGTAGCGAATTTATAAAACGCTTAATGGACACCGACGTTGAACGCGTGGAGCAACTCGGCAGCTCTGCGCTGCTGGCGGGCTTAACCAGCGACGTGCGCAATATTACTATTGCCTTTGTGCGCCTGCCGGAACTGGTTCAGGGCATTATCCTGGCTATTGGCTCGGCGGCCTATCTTGCCTGGCTGTCGCCTAAAATGCTGGGGGTGACGACCGTCTGGCTGGTGGTCACCATTGTTGGTGGCTACCTGCTGGTATCCCGCGTTTATAAGCACATGGCGCAGCTGCGTGAGATAGAAGACAAGCTTTATAACGACTATCAAACCGTGATAGAAGGGCGCAAGGAGCTGGCGCTGAACCGCGAACGCGCCGAGCGGGTCTATGAAGATACCTACACGCCTCATGCGGCAGAATACCGCAGCCATATTATCCGGGCCGATACCTTCCACCTCAGCGCGGTCAACTGGTCAAATATCATGATGCTGGGCGCTATTGGCCTGGTGTTTTACATGGCAAACAGTCTTGGCTGGTCAGACACCAACGTGGCGGCGACTTTCTCTTTAACGCTTTTGTTCCTGCGCACGCCGCTGCTTTCTGCCGTCGGCGCTTTGCCTACGCTACTCAGCGCGCAGGTTGCTTTCAACAAGCTGAATAAATTCCAGCTGGCCCCTTACGATGAAGCCTTCCCGCGCTCGAAAGAAGCAGAAAGCTGGCAACAGCTGGAAATGCGTGAAGTGGTTTTCCAGTATGGCGATAATAATTTCAGCGTTGGCCCGCTTAACCTCACGATAAAACGCGGCGAACTGCTGTTCCTTATTGGCGGCAACGGCAGCGGGAAATCTACCCTGGCAATGCTGCTCACCGGCCTCTATCAGCCGGTGAGCGGGGCGATTTATCTCGACGGTAAAAAAATTGATGCGGCGAACCAGAACGACTACCGCAAGCTGTTCTCGGCGGTGTTTACCGACGTATGGCTGTTTGACCGCCTACTGGGGCCGCAGGGCAGCGAGGCAAACCCGGGGCTGATTGCCACCTGGCTTGAACGCCTGAAGATGAATAATAAGCTGGAGCTGGAAAACGGCACCATCCTTAATCTGAAGCTGTCGAAAGGGCAGCGCAAGCGCGTGGCGCTGCTGCTTGCCCTGGCCGAAGAACGAGACATCATCCTGCTGGATGAGTGGGCTGCCGATCAGGACCCGCATTTCCGTCGCGAATTCTATCAGGTGCTGCTGCCGCTGATGCAGCAAATGGGCAAAACCGTGTTCGCCATCAGCCACGATGACCATTACTTTATTCACGCCGACCGCCTGCTGGAGATGCGTCAGGGGCAGCTTAGCGAGCTTACCGGCCATGAGCGTGAGCAAGCCTCGCGGGACGCGGTCGCAAGAACCGGCAATTGTTAAACAAAATAAAAAAACCAGTCATTCACGGCTGGTTTTTGTTTTCTTCATCTTCTCAGGCTATAAACTAACTCGTCGTTTCAAGGGAATAGTTTATTTATGACATCTACTCAGAAATACAGCACCAAAGAGCGTGACCTGGACCGCGCGCGCATTCTTCAACTCCTGCTAACTAATAAAGCCGTCGCCAGCGGCATTCTGGCAAAAGAACCCTTTGCTGAAACGCAAACCGCCGAACAGGATATCGCCGAGATAGTGACGCTGGTAGGGCGGCTGCCCGCGCCGGATCTCGCCGATGTCCTGGAAGCGCTGCCGACGGAAGAGCGTCAGGCGCTGTGGAGCCTGATAACCGAAGAGAGACGCGGTAGCGTACTGGTGGAGGCCTCGGAAACGCTCTGGGATGACCTGATTGAAGATATGAGCGATAAAGCCCTGCTTAACGCGCTGCGCCCGCTGGATATCGACGATCAGATCTACCTTGCTCAATACCTCCCGCGTGACCTGGTGGGCCGCCTGCTGGCAACGTTGCCGCAAAATGAACGCACCCAGGTTCGCCGCATCCTGCACTATGACAAACATAGCGTCGGGGCGATCATGGACTTTGAAGTGATCACCGTGCGTCCCGACGTGACGCTGGAAGTAGTGCAGCGCTACCTGCGTATCCGCGGTAAAGTCCCTCAAAATACCGATAAACTCTTTGTCACCAGCCGGGATAAAACTCTATTAGGCGAGCTGGAATTGACGGCTATCCTGCTGCATCCTCCGCAGACGCCGGTGCTGAAGGTGATGGATGACAATCCGACCTGTTTTGCACCGGAAGACCATGATGAAAAGGCCGCTCGTACCTTTGAACGAGATGACTTGATCAGCGCCGCGGTAATCGACAGCACCGGCAAGCTGATGGGGCGCTTAACGGTCGACGAGATCGTTGACGTGGTTTACGAAGAGACCGACAGCGACCTGCGCCGCATGGGCGGCCTGAGCGCCGAAGAGGATGTTTTTGCCCCGGTGAGCAAGGCCGTCAAAACCCGCTGGGCGTGGCTGGCAATAAACCTGTGTACCGCTTTTGTCGCTTCCCGCGTGATTGGCCTGTTTGAGCATACGATTTCCCAACTGGTGGCGCTGGCCTCCCTGATGCCAATTGTTGCCGGTATCGGCGGAAACACCGGGAACCAAACTATTACGATGATCGTGCGGGCGCTGGCTTTGCAGCATATTCAGGCCGGGAACATCTCCTTCCTGATGCTGCGTGAACTGGGCGTAGCGCTGATAAACGGCCTGGTTTGGGGCGGGGTAATGGGTTGCGTAACCTGGCTGCTGTATAACGATGCGGCGATGGGCGGCGTAATGACGCTGGCGATGATCCTCAACCTGCTGGTCGCCGCGCTAATGGGCGTGGTTATCCCGATGACGATGGCCAAACTCGGCAAAGATCCGGCGGTGGGTGCAAGCGTCATGATTACGGCAATTACCGACACCGGCGGGTTCTTTATCTTCCTCGGCCTGGCGACGCTGTTCCTGCTGTAATCCCGGTTTTCGGTTTTCAGACACAAAAAAACCAGCCGTAAGAGGCTGGTTTTAAATGTTTATTTGGTCGGCACGAGAGGATTTGAACCTCCGACCCCCGACACCCCATGACGGTGCGCTACCAGGCTGCGCTACGTGCCGACGCAGAAGACCAATACTACATTTTTCCGATTTGATTGCAAGGGAGCCATACGCTAACTGTCTTATAAGTAAACAATTAGTTAGCGATGAAGCGCTTCTCGTCGGTCAGCACCTGCAGCAGTAAATCAAGCTGCGGTTTGGTCTCTTCTATTCTCTGGCCTTTGAGATCGTACATCCGGTAGTTGCCGCTGTTGCTCAGCACCAGCGTCATTTCCGGGGTCGTCACGGCCAGAGTATTGTTGTCCGCACCAATCACCCAGTTATTGCGGCGGGTGGCGGCAAACAGATCTTCACCCTGAGAATACTCATAGGCTGGCGTTTTAACGTGCAGCAGGCGCTGCATCAGGGTGGTCATCACATCCTGGTGGTCGGTAAGCTTGCTGATGCTCTGAGCAGGCGTTCCCGGCCAGTGAATAACCAGCGGAACCTGAATACGCGAACGTGACCAGGCGAAAGAGTCGCGCTCATCGCCAAGCGGAATGCCGTGGCCAGCGGTAATAATGACCACGGTATTTTGCAGTTTTCCGGCTTCCTGTAGCGCATTCAGAACGCGTTTGATTTGGTCGTCAACGCTGCCAGCCGCACGCGAATAGCGGCGCTCGAAGGCCTGCTGGTTGCCGCTGTTATCAACGTTGGTGCCGTTGAAGGCCACCCATGAGAACCAGCGGTTATCGTCAGAAGCGTACTGATTCAGCCAGTTAATCCACTGGGAGGCGGTCTGGCTGTCGGCCTGGCTTTTCGCCGGTCGCAGAGAAAAATCAGAGAGCAGGGCCTGGCGATACATGGATGAATCGAAACCATCCGAGGCAAACAGGCCGAGCTGGTAGCCCTGCTGATTCAGGCCGGTTATCAGTGCGGCAGGCGTGCGGGAGGAGAGCACGCCGTCCATATAAGCCGGGGAGATGCCGTAGAACAGGCCAAAGATACCGCTGTCGGTACTGTTCCCTGAACTCATATGTTGAGTGAAGCTGATATTGCTCCCGGCAAACTCGCTAAGCGCGGGCATATCTTTCGCTACGCTTTCGGCATTCAGCCCGTCGACGGTAATCAGCAGCACATTATTGCCGATGCCCATATCGCGGAACTGCAAATTACTGAGCGGATACTGCACCGAAAGGGCTTCCGGGCTACCTTGCTCAACCAGGCGACGTTCGTATTCTTTTGCATCGAGCAGGCCGTGTTTTTCAAGAAAACGCCGCGCCGTCATCGGATAGGAGAGCGGCAGGTTCGCCCGCTGCATGGTAATCGGGCGGTAGAAGTTAGCGTCAGCCCAGATATACATCAGGTGGCTGCTAAAGAAGGAGATAAAGAACAGCGTCACGACCGGGCGCACGTATTTACGTCGGCGGCCAAGGCTGCGCAGCTTCTGCCAGCTCCAGGTCGCGAACAGCATCTCAATCAGTAAAATCACCGGCACGCTGATAAACATCAGCTGCCAGTCACGCGCCATCTCGCCCTGGTCGGGGTTTATCACCAACTCCCAGACGGTGGGGTTAAGGTGGAGATGGAAGCGAGTGAAAACTTCGCTGTCTATCAGTAATAGCGTCATCCCCGCCGTGGCAAGGGCCGCGCTGATAAACCGCAGCAGGCGCTGCGACATCACGATAAACGTTAGCGGGAATACCACCAGTAAATAGGTGGCAAAAACCAGAAAGCTAAAGTGCCCAACAACGCTCAGGTACGAGTAAACGCGCCCGGTGAGCGTTGTTGGCCAGTCGGCAATAAACAGATAGCGGCTACCCAGCAGCATGGCCAGCAGGATATTAAACAGGGCGAACCAGTGCCCCCAGCTGACCATCTGGGAAACTTTTTCGCGGTAGCGCTGACGGTTAGTCACCATAACTTGTTACGATAGTTCCTTAGTGGGCTTTATCTTCGCTCACCGAGGCTTGAAGCGCCTCAGCAAAGGAGCGAGCCAGAGGACGACGCTGAGCGGACGCCACGCTGGTATTAATCAGGTTGGTGACCATATTTCCCAGCACCATCAGGGAAAGATCGGTAGGCGCGTGGTGTTTTTCCAGCACACCGGCCAGTTCGGTCAGCATCGCTTCAACTTGTTCGTCACTATAGCGGGATGTTTGTGGCATAAATTAAAAATCATTCGTCTTCGGGAAAGGGCGTTATCTTACCGTAGCAAGGACTTTTTTTCCGCATTTTTATCACGCTTGCGTCCCGCCATCGGCAGTGGTTGAATACCGCCCGGTCTTAAAGGAGAGTTTAACATGAGTCTGGATATCAACCAGATTGCCCTGCATCAACTGATTAAGCGCGACGAGCAGACGCTGGACGTTGTGCTGCGCGATTCACTGCTGGCAACCGACGGCGCCGTCGAAGATATGATGGCGGAGCTGCACCGCGTATACAGCGCAAAAAACAAAGCTTACGGCCTGTTTAGCGAAGAAAGCGAGCTGGCTGATGCCCTGCGCCTGCAACGTAAAGGCGATGAAGATTTCCTGGCATTTACCCGGGCTGCAACCGGCCGCCTGCGCGACGAGCTGGCGAAGTACCCGTTTGCCGACGGCGGCATCGTGCTGTTTTGCCATTACCGCTACCTGGCGGTTGAATACCTGCTGGTTGCGGTGCTGAATAACTTAAGCAGCATGCGCGTTAACGAAGAGCTGGATATCAGCGCTACTCATTATCTCGATATCAACCACGCGGATATCGTGGCGCGTATCGACTTAACCGAATGGGAAACCAATCCGGAATCGACCCGTTACCTGACCTTCCTCAAGGGAAGAGTGGGGCGCAAAGTGGCCGATTTCTTTATGGACTTCCTCGGCGCAAGCGAAGGGCTTAATGCCAAAGCGCAGAACAAAGGCCTGCTGCAGGCGCTGGACGATTTCACCAACGAAGCGCAGCTGGATAAAAGTGAGCGCCAGGCCGCGCGCCAGCAGGTTTACGCCTACTGCAACGAGCAGCTACAGGCGGGAGAGGAGATAGAACTGTCTTCCCTGGCCGACGAGCTGCCGTGGGCGGTGGACGATAAAAACTTCCAGCAGTTTACGGCCGACAAAGGCTATGAGCTGGAAGAGAGTTTCCCGGCCGACCGCAGCACCCTGCGCCAGCTGACAAAATATGCCGGTAGCGGCGGTGGGCTGACGATTAACTTCGACGCCATGCTGCTGGGTGAGCGTATTTTCTGGGATCCGGCGACCGATACCCTGACGATTAAAGGCACGCCGCCGAACCTGCGCGATCAGCTCCAGCGCCGCACTTCAAGTAAATAAACGCCAGAGCCTGTCGTTATGGAGCCACTGAAGGAGACGTATTGGGCGTCAGCGGTGGCTCCGGTTCTTCACGTTCGGGCAGGCGCTGCAAGTTGATGATATCGAGTTTTTGCCCCATCCACACTGCATGCTCAGTATGGTCAGCCCTCGGCTGGCCGCTATTGGGATGAAGCAGCACCGTCAGCCCGCGGCGGTTAAGCATCAGCCACGGCACAAAGCGTTCAAACACATCGGGCGTAAACGCCACCTGGTACATCGGCATGGCATGAGGGCCGACCAGAACGTCGTGCCAGCGGCCAAGCAGAACGGAAAAACGCAGAGCAATTTCTTCGCGCAGCGTTTCTGCCGCAAGCCGTTGCTGAGGGCCATCAAAATAGATATGAGCGTGATAGCTTTGTATCGTCTGGAGCGTTTGGATCGCCGTTTTTTCGACGGAAGTGGGGGGAGTTGGTTTCAACATGTCGCTCATCTCTGGGTGCCAGACCTTAATCAAATAATCCGTCACTCAAGATACAAAAAAACCCGCCGAAGCGGGTTTTTTTTCGATCTCAACTCGCGATTAAGCGCGAACGAAGTCGATGTGAGTCAGTTTTGGCTTGAACGGGTGACGCTGAACAGCCTGAACTTTAACTTTAACTTCTTTACCGTCGATAGACAGGGTCAGAACTTCTTCGTAGAAACCAGGCTTAGCCTGTTGGTTCATTACGGAGTCGTGATCCAGTTCGATGGAAACAGGAGCTTCCGCGCCACCATAAACGATAGCCGGGAACTTGTTTGCTGCACGCAGGCGGCGGCTCGCACCCTTGCCCTGCTCTTTACGTTCTACTGCTGGAATAGTAAACATTAACTGTTTCTCTCTTAAATACTCCTGCTACAGGCGACCCAGCAACAGGAAAGTTATCTGCGTTTGCGGATGCAAAAGCGGGCGGCATTATAGCTATATCTCGCTATGTCGGCAATGAAAAGTACCGCTAACCTCGTAATTCATTGGCCCGGCGGAAGCGCCCCTGGTAATCAAAGACCTTTTCACGCACGTTCCAGAACTGCCCCTTCTTCCTGGCGACCACGAAGTCCGGGTGGCGCAGCAATGCCTGCTGGGCCACAACGTCCGCCGCGTTTATCCAGCGTAGCGGCACGCCCGGCGCGCGGGAGTGCGGGCGAATAAACAGCTGCTCAAAGGCCATACGCTGGGCGGGCGTTTGCAGACGGAAGCGCTCGCTAACGTCCGCTCCCTCTTCGTCGTAATAGGTGATTTTTAGCCAGTCGCCTTTGGCATCTCCGCCGTGCTCAAGCGTCATCCCGCCGCAGCGTAGCACCAGCGCGTCTTTTAGCTTCAACGCCGCCTTCAGCATATCATCCGGGTCGACCAACACCTGCTCGCACTGGTGGCAGCGGCGGGCGGCTATATCGTTTTCCGCGTTGCAGTTCGGGCAGTTTTTGAAGCGGAACCGATAATCGCACTGTTCCCTCAGGCCATCGTCGTCCTCAAACCAGCCCTGACAGCGGCGGCCAAAATGTTCGATGAGGGTGCCGTCGGCGGTGGTTTTCCCCCAGAAAGTGTTGGCGAAGCCGCAGGAGGGGCAAAATACCTGCACCGGCACGTTGTCACTTTTACCTTTAGCGTTGCCCACTTCCGGGGTAAACAGGTCGTGAGGGTTTCCGGCATAGTCCAGAATCAGGCAATCAGTCTTGCCCGGCGCAAGACGTAGCCCACGCCCGACTATCTGTTGGTAAAGGCTAACTGACTCGGTAGGGCGAAGAATAGCTATCAGGTCGACATGCGGGGCGTCAAAGCCGGTGGTCAGCACCGCGACGTTGACCAGAAAGCGGAATTGCTGATTTTTAAACGCTTCAATCAGCGTGTCACGCGCCGGGCCGGGGGTATCTGCGGTAATCAGCGCCGCATCGCTGGAGGGCAGCAGGGCGGTAATCTCTTTAGCGTGCTCAACCGTCGCGGCGAAGATCATCGCGCCCTTACGCTCTGCGGCAAACTCGACAATCTGGCTGATGATATGCGGCGTAATGCGCTTTTGCTGTTTCAGCTCGCGGTTCAGGTCCGCCTCGCTAAACAGCCCGTTCGGCTGCGCCTGTAAGCGGCTGAAATCATACTGCACCACCGGCATGTCCAGCCTTTCCGGCGGCGTGAGGTAGCCGTGTTTGATCATATAGCGCAGCGGCAGCTCGTAGATACAGTCCCGAAACAGCGCTTTCTCGTCGCCGCGCACCATGCCGTGATAATGAAACTGGTAAATCCAGCCCTTACCGAGCCGGTAGGGCGTGGCGGTAAGCCCGAGCAGCCTCAGTTTCGGGTTGTTGGCGCGCAGATGAATGAGGATTTGCTGATACTGGCTTTCATCGCTGTCGCCAATTCTGTGGCACTCGTCAACAATCAGCAGCGAAAATTCACCGTGAAACTGTTCGAGATTGCGGGCAACGGACTGAACGCTGCCGAACACCACTTTTCCCTGGCTCTCTTTACGTTGCAGGCCAGCGGCAAAAATATCGGCTTCCAGCCCCAGAGCACAATATTTTGCGTGGTTCTGAGCCACCAGCTCCTTAACGTGAGCAAGTACCAACACGCGCCCGCGAGCCAGCCGGGCCAGTTCGGCAATCACCAGGCTTTTGCCCGCGCCGGTCGGCAGCACGATAACGGCTGGTTCAGGATGTTTGCGGAAGTAGCTAAGGGTGGCGTCCACCGCTTCTTGCTGGTAAGGGCGTAAAGTAAAAGACATGCGGGTTCAGGTTTATCAATATCGTTATTAAATGACTGCAACGATTATGCCATAACGCACGCTTTTACCTTGAGAGAGTTTTTGATGTCGCTATACTGGCAAACTAATTATCAGGCAAACCAATTTTCACCTGAATTTGGGCGTCAGGCCCTGTCGTCAACTTGCTGGCGGCACCTTCTTGAACAGGCAATACATTAATGCGACTCGATAAATTTATCTCTCAGCAGCTCGGCGTCAGCCGCGCTATCGCCGGCCGTGAAATTCGCGCAAGCCGCATCACCATTGACGGTGAAGTAGTACGCGATGCCTCCTTTAAACTGAAGCCGGAGCATCAGGTTGAATTCGACGGCAACCCGCTTATCCAGCAAAATGGCCCGCGCTATTTCATGCTGAATAAGCCGCAGGGTTACGTTTGCTCCACCGATGACCCGGATCATCCGACGGTGCTTTACTTCCTCGACGTGCCGGTTGCCCACAAGCTGCATGCCGCAGGGCGTCTCGATATTGATACCACGGGCCTGGTGTTGATGACCGACGATGGCCAGTGGTCACACCGTATTACCTCCCCGCGCCACCATTGCGAAAAAACCTATCTGGTGATGCTGGAGTCGCCGGTGGAAGAGGGCACTGCGGAGCACTTTGCGAAGGGCGTTCAATTGCATAATGAAGAACACCTGACCAAACCTGCGGTGCTGGAAGTTATTTCCCCGCTGGAAGTGCGCTTGACCATCAGCGAAGGCCGCTATCACCAGGTGAAACGTATGTTCGCCGCGGTCGGTAACCGCGTTGTTGGCCTGCATCGCGAGCGCATCGGCGAGATAGTGCTGGATCCAGAACTGGAACCAGGCGAATACCGCCCATTGACCGAGCAGGAAATTGCCAGCGTTGGCATGCCCTAAAAATCCCGGAGTCACTCTTGAGTCGTAAACAGAACTCTTCTGTCGGAATCGTGGTCATCCTTGGCCTGCTGGCGATGTTAATGCCGCTGTCCATCGACATGTATTTACCGGCGCTGCCGATGATTGCCCAGGGCTTTGGTGTTCAGGCGGGCAGCGCGCAAATGACCCTCAGCACGTATATTCTGGGCTTTGCTATCGGGCAGATTTTCTATGGGCCAATGGCCGACAGCCTCGGGCGTAAGCCGGTGGTGCTCGGCGGGACGCTGGTGTTTGCCGTGGCGGCAATCGCCTGCGCGCTATCGCAAACCATCGACCAGCTTATCGCCATGCGCTTCCTTCACGGGCTGGCTGCCGCGGCGGCCAGCGTGGTGATTAATGCCCTGATGCGCGATATCTACCCGAAGGAAGAGTTCTCGCGGATGATGTCATTCGTGATGCTGATAACCACCATTGCGCCACTGGTGGCGCCGATGGTCGGCGGCGCGGTGCTGGTGTGGTTCAGCTGGCATGCTATCTTCTGGATACTGGCGGCGGCAGCGCTGCTGGCATCGGCCATGATCTTCTTCTTTATTCACGAAACGCTGGCACCCGAGATGCGGCAGAAATTCCATCTGCGCACTACTATCGGCAACTTTGCTACGCTGTTTCGCCACAAGCGGGTGCTCAGCTATATGCTGGCCAGCGGCTTCAGCTTTGCCGGAATGTTTTCGTTCCTCAGCGCCGGGCCGTTTGTTTATATCGAGCTTAACCACGTTTCACCCCAGCACTTCGGCTACTACTTTGCGCTGAACGTGGTGTTCCTGTTCGTTATGACCATGATTAACAGCCGCTTTGTGCGCCGCATCGGGGCGATAAACATGTTCCGAATCGGGCTGTATATCCAGTTTACGATGGCGGTCTGGCTGGTGGTAAGCAGCCAGCTAAACTTTGGTTTTTGGGCGATGGTGCTGGGCGTGGCGATATTTATCAGCTGCGTTTCGCTGGTTTCCTCAAACGCGATGGCGGTCATTCTTGACGAGTTTCCGCATATGGCGGGCACGGCTTCTTCGCTGGCGGGAACCTTCCGTTTCGGTATCGGTGCCTTGACCGGCGCACTGCTGTCGGTGGCGACCTTTAATACCGCATGGCCGATGATCTGGTCTATTGCCGTCTGCGCCACCTGCTCGGTGCTGTTCTATTTCTACGCCAGCAGGGCGCGCCACTCTCAGGCATAAAACAGGCGAGCATTTCGGATGCGAAATGCTCGCTAACCCCGCAAAATTCCCCGCCAGCCGCCCGAAAAAATAGGATATATGTTTCGCGTATGTAAAAACCTCAACTGTAAAAAGTCACAACTTTGTAGTTAAAAAGGTTGAGTTAGATCTCAGAAAGCGATACATATAGCGCCGAAACGCGTGCCAGAGCACAAAAATAAAGCGTTAGTTATGAAATTACTACGGCGGATGTCGGCCGTTTCCATACTCGTTTAGACGCAATTTATCAACATTGTGTTAACCTTTATGTAAACTGTTTGAGATAAATTGCCGAGTGGAACCTCCGGGGAAATGAAATTGAATAGCATACAACTGTCCATAGTGCACCGTCTGCCGCAGAGCTATCGCTGGTTGGCGGGTTTTGCAGGCTCCAGAGTTGAACCGATTCCGCAAAACGGCCAGCGCGATGAGGACTGCCTGATCGGCCTGAAGCTGTTAAGCCCGGATGGGGAAAAAGCGTGGCCTATTATGGATACGCTCAGCCAGGCATTAAGCGATATCGAAGTGGATAGCTCGGTAGTCGAGTGCGAAGGCGAGCCGTGCCTGTTTGTTAACTTACAGGATGAGCTGGCCGCAACCTGCCGCCTGAAAAACTTTGGCGTAGCCATTGCCGAGTCCTTCTCCAGCAATAATCCTTTCTGAATTCAGGCTAACGCCAGCAGCTGGCGCGAGTAGTCGCTCTGTGGCGCCCGGAATATCTGGCCGCACTCTCCCTGTTCCACTACTTCTCCCTGCCGCAGCACCACCATTTGATGGCAAAGCGCCTTCACTACCTGTAGATCGTGGCTAATAAAAATGTACGCCAGCCGGTGTTTTTCCTGCAGCGACTTTAGCAGCGCCAGGATTTGCGCCTGTACCGAGCGGTCAAGTGAAGAGGTTGGCTCGTCCAGCACAATCAGCTGTGGCTGAAGGATGAGCGCCCTGGCGATGGCGATGCGCTGACGCTGGCCGCCGGAAAACTCAACCGGGTAACGGTGCAGCATATCGGCTTCCAGACCCACTTCTTCCAGCACCTGAATCACACGCGCTCTGCGTTCGGCGGCGGTTAATGCACGCTGATGAACGCGCAAGCCTTCCTCAACAATTTGCAGCACATCCAGGCGCGGATTGAGCGAGGAGTTAGGATCCTGAAACACCACCTGAATGCGGTGGCGCAGCGGCAGCAGCTTTTTGCGGTTGAGCTGGTGCAGCGGCTGGCCGTCAAACCAGATATTGCCGCTGGAGTGAATCAGCCGCAGCAGAGCAAGACCGGTAGTACTTTTGCCGGAGCCGGACTCACCTACCAGGCCGAGGCTTTCACCGGGGCGCAGCTCAAAGCTCAGCTCTTTCAGGCCATAATGATGGCCAACGGTGCGTTTAAGCAGGCCGCGGCGAATGGGGAAGGCAACTTGCAGGTTTTCGACCTTCAGCAGCGGTTCCTGGCCGGTGTCTAAAGCGACCGGCTGGCCGGAAGGCTCCGCGTTTAACAACTGGCGGGTATAAGGATGCTGAGGGTTGCTGAAAAGCTCAGCCACGGGTTGCTGCTCGACACATTTTCCGTGGCGCATTACCGCAACATTATCCGCCAGTTTCTTAACGATGCTGAGATTATGGGTGATGAACAGCAGCCCCATGTTCAGCTCCTGCTTCAGCTCTTTCAGCAGTTGTAGAATTTGCGCCTGAACCGAGACATCCAGGGCGGTTGTTGGCTCGTCGGCAATCAGTAATTCCGGGCGAGTCAGCAGCGCCATCGCAATCATTACCCTCTGGCGTTCACCGCCGGAGAGCAGGTGAGGGAAGTCGTTCAGCCGGGTTAGAGGCTGGCGGATACCGACCCGGTCAAGGCAGCTAAGAATTTCCCCTCGCGCCGCTTCACGCCGCATTCCCCGGTGCAGGGAAAGCACCTCATAGAGCTGTTTCTCGATGGTATGCAGCGGGTTCAGCGACACCATCGGTTCCTGGAAAATCATCGCTATTTTGTTACCACGAACGCCACGCAGGGTTTTTTCCGGGGCATTTAGTAGCTCGATGCCGTTAAACCGGATCTCACCGGAGGGATAAACCGCAGGTGGAGCAGGCAGCAGGCGCAGCACCGACAGCGCGGTCACGCTCTTGCCCGAGCCGGACTCACCGACCAGGGCAAGCGTTTCACCGGCATTAACCTGAAGCGAAACCGAGTCCACCACCTGGCGCAGGGTTTCGCCCTGCTGAAAAGCGACGGAGAGATTGTTGATTGTGAGCAGCGGGGTGGTCATGGTTAGCGCACCTTGCCTGGGTCAAAGGCGTCGCGCACCGCTTCGCCAATGAAAATTAACAGTGAAAGCAGCGTTGCCAGCGACAGAAACGAGATAATGCCCAGCCACGGAGCCTGCATATTATTTTTGCCCTGCAGCAGCAGGTCGCCAAGCGAAGGAGAGCCCAGGGGCAGCCCAAAGCCGAGGAAATCGAGCGAGGTTAACGTAGTGATAGAGGCGCAAAGGATAAACGGCAGGAAGGTGAGGGTGGCCACCATGGCGTTGGGCAGCATATGGCGGGTCATTATCGACCAGTCGCTGACGCCCATCGCCTGCGCCGCACGGATATAATCGAAATTGCGGGTACGCAGAAATTCGGCGCGCACCACGCCGACCAGCCCCATCCAGCCGAACAGCACCGTTATGCCCAGCAGCGACCAGAAGCCCGGCTGCACCACGCTTGAAAGCAAGATAATTAAAAACAGCGTCGGCATACCCGACCAGACTTCAATAAAGCGCTGCCCCCAAAGGTCGACCCGGCCACCATAATAGCCCTGAACCGCACCGGCCAGCACGCCAATCAGGCTGGAAAACAGCGTTAGCATCAGGCCAAAAAGCAATGAAATACGCGACCCGTAGAGAATACGTGCCAGCACGTCGCTGCCGTTTGCGTCGGTGCCGAGCCAGTTTTGCGCGTTTGGTGGCGAGGGGAACGGCTGGCTGCTGGCATAGTTAATCGTCTGGCTGCCAAACCGCACCGGCGCCCACAGCACCCAGCCTTTTTCGTCCAGACGTTTTGCCAGCCACGGATCCTGATAATCCGCCAGCGTTGCCAGCGGGCCGCCAAAATCGCTCTCGCTGTAGTTTTTCACAAAGGGAAACCAGAGCTTGCCTTCGTAGCTTACGACCAGCGGTTTGTCGTTAGCTACCAGCTCAGAGCAGAGGCAGAGAGCGAAGAAAACGGCAAAGATCCACAGCGACCAGTAGCCGCGACGGTTCTGGCGAAAGCGCGTCCAGCGCGCCTGGTTTACCGGGCTTAAGCGGCTCATCCTCGTCCCTCAAAATCAATACGCGGATCGACCAGCGTGTAGGTAACATCGCTCAGGATATTCAGCAGCAGGCCAATCAGGGTAAAGATGTACAGCGTGCCGAACATTACCGGATAGTCGCGCGAGATAGTCGCTTCGTAGCCCAGCAGCCCGAGCCCGTTGAGCGAGAACATCACTTCAATAAGCAGCGAGCCGGTAAAGAACATGCTGATGAAGGTGGCCGGGAATCCGGCAATAACCAGCAGCATCGCATTGCGGAAGACGTGGCGGTAGAGAATTTTCTTCTCGTCCAGCCCTTTGGCCCGGGCGGTGACGACATATTGTTTGCGGATCTCGTCGAGAAATGAGTTTTTGGTCAACATCGTCAGGGTCGCGAAGCCGCCGATGACCGTAGCCAGAACCGGCAGGGTAATATGCCACAGGTAGTCGGTCACCTTGCCGTACCACGGCAGCGCGTCGAAATTGGCCGAAGTCAAACCACGCAGCGGGAACCAGTCCAGATAGCTGCCGCCGGCGAACAGCACAATCAGCATGATGGCGAACAGAAATGCAGGGATGGCGTAGCCGATGATAATAAACAGGCTGCTCCAGACGTCAAAGCGGCTGCCGCTGCTGACCGCTTTACGGATACCGAGCGGAATCGACACCAGGTAAATAATCAACGTGCTCCATAGCCCGAGGCTCATGGACACCGGCAGGCTTTCTTTAATCAGCTTAAGTACCGAAGAGCTGCGGAACAGGCTGTCGCCAAAATCGAAGCGTAAATAGTCGCCGAGCATTTTGAAGTAGCGCTCGTGTAACGGTTTATCGAAGCCGTAACGATGGGTTATTTCCGCAATAACTTCAGGATCCAGGCCCTGTGCCCCCCGGTACTGGCTGCTGGTGGCGTCGCCCACGCCGGTTTTTGCATGGCCGCTGCCCATCATCTCGTTGCTGACGCCGGGCACGCCGCTGCCGTGGCCAAACTGAATCGCGGCAATCGCCTGATCTACCGGGCCGCCGGGAGCAATTTGCACGATAAAAAAGTTTATCGTGATAATTGCCCACAGCGTGGGAATGATTAGCAGCAAACGCCGCAGAATATAAGCGCCCACGTCTCCTCCCCCTATCGCCTGTCGGCAGGCAGCTTCGCCGCCTTGTTGACGTCGTACCACCAATTATCAAAACCGTTGTTATACAGCGGGCGAATCGACGGCCGGGAGAATTTACTCCACCAGGCCAGGCGATCGGCTGACATATACCACATCGGCAGCATGTAGTAGTTCCAGGTTAACACCCGGTCGAGCGCCCGCCCCAGCGGCAGCAGCTTCTTCTGATTGCCCTGGCTGGCAACTATCTGGCTCACCAGGTTGTCCACCTCTGGGCTTTTTACCCCAGGCGCGTTATAGGTCGAGTTAACGTATTCGGAAGCCCAGGAAATTTGCAGTTCGGTGCTGGGGTAGGGCATGGCGCTGTATAACGTCGGCATCATGTCGTAATCACGGCTGCGCAGGCGGTTGGTTAGCTGCGAGTTATCTGCCTGGCGGATGTTCAGGGTGATGCCCAGCCGCTGTAGATTATGCTGGAAGGGTAGCACCCACTGCGTATTGCCGGTGGTGCCAATCAGCAGCTCAAAGCTAAAGGGCTGGCCGGTCTGGACGTTAACCAGTCTTTGGTCTTTTAACTCCCATCCGGCCTCTTTTAACAAAGCCAGCGCCTTGAGCAGGTTTTCCCTGTCATAGCCGCTGCCGTCTGATTTTGGCGGGTTGTAGATAGAGGTAAAGACTTCTGGCGGTAAATCCTTTTTCATCGGCGCCAGCAGCATCAGCTCGTCGGCATCCGGGTAGCCGCGAGCGGCATATTCGGTATTCTGAAAGTAGCTATTAGCCCGGCTGTAGGCCCCGTAAAACAGCGCTTTATTCATCCACTCGAAATCAAACGCCAGGCTGATGGCTTCCCTGACCCGGCGGTCTGCGAAGATGGGGCGCTGAATGTTAAACGCCAGCCAGCGTGCGTCCTGCGCGGATTCATTTTTCAGCTCATCTTTGACGATGTAGTGATTATTAAAGTTTTTCCCGATATAGCGCGTGGCCCAGTTTTTAGCCGAGGGTTCGGCGCGGAAATCAAATGCGCCCGCTTTGAATGCCTCGAAGGCGACGTTGTCGTCGAGATAATAGTCATAGCGGATAGAGTCAAAGTTCCAGCGGCCGCGGTTCACCGGCAGATTAGCCGCCCAGTAATCGCGAACCCTGGAGTAGGTAATGTACTGGCCCATTTTCCAGGCGGTAATTTTATACGGCCCGCTGGCCAGCGGCGGCGAGGAGAGCGGGTCGCTGAGTTTATGGTCCTTCCAGAATTTTTCTGGGAAGACCGGCAGCGAGAACAGGCCCAGCATTCTCTCTTTGCTCGGTTTAGCCAGCTCAATGCGCACCGTCAGCGGCGCGATGGCCTTAACGGTCGCGCCTTTGTAGACCAGGCGAAACTGCGGTACGCCTTCGGTCATAAACTTATTGAAGGTAAAGGCTACGTCTTCGGCGGTAATTGGGCTGCCGTCGTGGAAGCGCGCGCGCGGGTTAATGGAAACTTCGGCCCAGGCAAAATTGACCGGATAGCGAGCCATCTCCGCAATCAGCGGATAATAGCTGCCCGGCTCGTCGTCGGAGGTGGTGAATAGCGTGTCGTAAAGCGCATCGGTGCGGACGCCGGGATTACCGCGTAGGGCAAAGCGGTTGAAGTTGTCGAAGGTGCCAATAGACGAGAGGGTAATATTTCCGCCTTTCGGGGCGGCGGGATTCACATAGTCAAATTGAGTAAAGTTAACGGCATATTTGGGCTCGCCCAGCACCGAGAAGGAGTAGCTTTCATTGATTTGTGCGGCTCGTGCTGCCAGAGAGGCAGCGCAAAGGCAAAGCAGCATCAGCGCGCGTACAGCTTTCGTCATCTTCATTCCTTGCCGGGTGGTTGCTGCTCTGACAGGTTAGCGAGCAGCCGCTAAGCCCATGATGCTTAATCATAAGTTAGCCGACGAAGATTGCGCAATGATTGTCAGTCTTTTAGCTCATCATAAAGGCTGTGTGACGGGTTCCAGCTTAGCAGTTGGCTGAGAGTTAACGGGCGGCTGAAGTAGTAACCTTGCAGGAAATTGCAGCCTCGCTCAATCAGCCATTTCGCCTGTTCCGGCGTTTCCACGCCTTCCGCAACGGTATTCATATTTAGCCGCTGGGCAAGCGTGAGGACCGCGTCCAGCACCGGTGCGGTAACCGTTTCCATGCCGATAGAGTTTACGAAGCCGCGGTCTATTTTCAGGTAATCCAGGGTAAAACGCTCAAGGTAAATCAGGGCGCTGTGGCCGGTGCCGAAGTCATCAACCGCAATCTCGTAGCCCTGCTGGTGCAGCCAGGCAAAGATGCTCATCGCCTCTTTTTCCTGGAGCATATCGCGCTCGGTTATCTCAAACACCAACTGGAAATAGTTGGGAGGCAAAGAAGCGGAGAATGCCTGAATATCCTGCTTGAAGGTCGGGGAGTGCAGGTGGCTTGGTGCCAGGTTGACGCCCAGCTTCGCCCCGGCGGGCAGAACTTTTTGCAGCTCAGCCGCATCCCTTGCTATCAGCTCAAACAGGTGGCGCGTCAGCGGGACAATCAGCTGCTGCGCTTCGGCAAAGCCGATAAACGCATCCGGCGGTATCATGCCCGCCGTCGGGTGCTCCCAGCGCATCAGGACTTCTATCCCGCGCATTTTCAGCTCCTGCGAGTCGACGACCGGCTGGTAAACCACAAAGAACTGCCCGCGCTTAATGCCGGTGAGGATCTCTTTCCCGGCGCGCACTTTCACCGAAAGGAAATAGCCGCAAAGCGCGGCGCACAGCAGGCCGGAGAGCAAACCGGCAAGAATCGCTAACTGGATATCTTCTACCGGCCACGGCGTGCCGTAGATGTAGAGCTTAATCGGGTAGCCTTCGAGATTTGCTATGCGCGTGGGCGAGGGCGGGAGCTCGTCGGTATTGACTACGTCCGGGGAGTAGGAGGCCAGCGCTTTGTTGCCCACGACCAGCGCCATCGAGCTGATGTCCTGCTGGCGTGAAGTGAACACCAGATAAGGCGTGAGGTTCACATTTAGAGTAGTAAACACGCCGTGGTCTGCCGAAAGCGGATTTTGAAACCATACCGCGATAACCGGTTTGCCGGGCATCATCGGCGTGCCATTCATAATGGCGACATCAACGGGTTTGCTAATATCAAGCTCGGGTTCCAGCTCGCTCATTGAGAGCTTCATATCGCCGGTAGCGGAAGAGCAGTAGGCCACACCGCTGTGGATAAGCAGGAAAGCACGCACGCTGGAATTAAAGGCCGCCCGGGAGGTTAGCTCTCCGCTTACCCGTTCGCATTCATCCATGCTAAGAGGTTGAATGCCGTCGGCGGTATTGTGCAGGTCTTTAAAGAAGGTATCGAGGTAGCCGCTAATATCGCGGGCTAAAAGATTATAGGCGGACTCGCGTTTTGAATGCAGCGCCAGGCTGGACAGGCCGCCGACTAACAAGGCGCCAAACAATCCCGCCAGAAGGCTGAAGACAGCAATCTGTTTTGGGGTGCTAAAGTAGCGCGAAAAGATGTTCTTATAAGACATTGATGTATGAGTCCCGCAGGGGCAAGCGAATCATCGTTTGTTTTATGATTTTTTCTGACTATAACCCATAACCACAAAATTGTTTAATTTGTTTCATCTGGCAACTATTCTGCGTTTTGCCAACGTTTAAGAAAATAATGCTCTGAATTTCAGGCATAAAAAAACGCTGCACGGGCAGCGTCTTTATCGTCAAGTTGATTGTTTCAGCGGGCGGCCAAGGGAATAACAGCCCACAAAACTTTTAGCTACGGCTCAGCACGCGACGTGCTTCGTTATACCGCTTCTTCCAGTAGGGCTCGTCCATACTGGAGATCACTACGCCGCTGCTGGTGGAGGCATGTACGAATTGGTTATTACCAATATAGATGCCTACGTGGCGCCCGGTAGAACCTGCGCGGAACAGAACTAAATCGCCGGTACGCAATTTATTGCGCGACACGGACTTACCAGAGTCCTGCTGCTCGGAGGTTGAGCGCGGCAGCGTTAAACCAAACTGCTCCTGGAAGGTACGCTGTACAAATGCAGAGCAGTCGATACCGCTTCTGCTGCTGCCACCGAGACGGTAGCGAACGCCTTTCCAGCTTGCATATTGCTCCATAATGCGCGACTTAACGTCAACATTACGAACCATCTCTTCGAATTCATCCTGAGAGGCTTGCAGTAAAAAACCATCTTTTTCACCGACTGCATGCGTCTCAGAATGCATATTAGCTGTGTTAGTCGAACTACAGGCGGAAAGCATAACTGCTACCGCAATCGCGGGGATAGCCCGCAAGATATATCTCAAAATAGGCTGAGATTTGACCATTTTGTTTGTTTTCCCTTGAAGTCCTTAACGAATAATTCGTTATACAAAAATACCAACGTGACGAGACTAAATACGTCTGAGCGTCGAAACAATTATTCATGCACAAAAATGTGGAACAACGCACAATTTTATTCACTGCCTGAATGCGTTGAGCCGTAGCGCAAACTTTTCCGAGAGTACCCGATCAAACCAGGTGATGCGAGCCTTTTTATTCTTATTTTTATAAGAAATTGTGATGTTCGGTAGTAAAAGGTTATTTTGAGCAAACTCTCGGCAGGAGCGCTGATTTTATCGCCAGGTCATTCAAATCTCAGGGGATTCGAAGTGGGTAAATATTCATCTCGCTGTCATAAAGGCGAAAAAATAAGCAGAGACCGTGGGGGAACTCTGCTTATTTGCAATCGTAAT
This sequence comes from Cedecea davisae DSM 4568, assembly GCF_000412335.2. Taxonomy (GTDB): domain Bacteria; phylum Pseudomonadota; class Gammaproteobacteria; order Enterobacterales; family Enterobacteriaceae; genus Cedecea; species Cedecea davisae. The sequence goes on along the minus strand of NZ_KE161030.1, from coordinate 3,079,316 downwards.
AGCTTATTAGCCATCAGCCCCGGGCTTTATTTTTGCCCGGTATTGTACGGTTCAGTACGGAAATTAACCGGTCGCTTAGCGGGGTTAAAAGCACCCACGGCAGGCCAACCAGGGCAATAGAAAGAGAACCGACGTAGACATCGGTAAACCAGTGCGCGCCTATCATTATTCTCGGCGCAGAGAAGATAATGAAGATAGAGGCCGCTATCAGGAATGCGCGCAGGCCGAAATAGCGCAGCATAAAGCCGGTAAAGATAAGCAGCATCAATCCGTGGTCGCCGGGGAAGCTGTCGCTCGAGGCATCCTTGGTCGGGAAATGCAACAGTTCGCTAACGCGGTTGATGTCGGTAAAGAACAGCGTCGGGCTGGAGTGGACGACCGGGATCAGGTGACCCAGCTGGTTTATTACTACCGCGGCAAGCAGCATCACCACGCCCATCAGCACCAGCCGACGGCGGCCTGGAGCATCTTCATGCCACCAGAACCAGGAGAACAGCACGCCCATCGCCAGCAGTGAGATCCCGTCGAATGCGCGGTTGTTGGTAATCGCTATCAGGGTTAAAAAAGTATGGCTTTTGACCAGTTCATTATTAAAGAAGTGGAACAGCGTGGAATCAATATTGAACCAGAATCCATGGTTCTCAGGCAGATACCAGCTAAAGAACAGGGCGAGGCCCAGCGCGTTTAGCAGCAGTATCAGAGGGAGGCGATTAGTCATCATGCGGTTTCTAAATCTCATTACGGGGGCGCAAAGGTAGGCTTACTAACTTAAACGTAAGCTCAACAGACTGGATTGCAGAGCGTTCCAGTCCGGCTCGTCGGAGTGAATTAATTCGATGCGGCTGTCCGGCGGCGGAGTGGATTGCGTTTCGATATGCAGGTCATTGCCCTGACGGTTGATTCGTACCAGACCTTCGGCAATGCGCAGCACGCCTTTAACCCGATTAACCGGCGCAAGTCTGGCCCATTCCAGGATGCCAACGGTGTCGAATACGGTTTCTTCATCAAAGATCCAGCCGCAGGCAAAATAGCCCTGGCCGCTGTTTACGCTGCGCCGCCAGCGCTGGTGAGCCGGAAGGCTAAGCGCCGCGAGGCCGCGAGTTGCCGCATGGCCGTGGTTATGCTCCGCGCTGGACGGTAGCTCGCGTTGATTAAGGCGCGGCCTGTCGAGCAGTTCGGGGCTAATTTCCCCTTTTTCAGTGCTGACCAACTCCCGCCCATCGCCTCGGGCCTGCTGCCACAGTTGCAGCGCGGCAAGGCTCTCTGGCGTTGCCCGATCCTGTTTATTTGCGACGATAATGTCCGCCGCGGCCAGCTGGTCGCGGAAGTTATCATTATTCAGGGCTTTTTCATCCAGCAGCTGCCGCGAGTCCAGCAGGCACAGGGTTGCCCGTAGATCAATCCACGGCTGATAGACTTCGGCGGTGAGCATATCGAGGATCTGTTTTGGATGACCGAGGCCGGTAGGCTCGATAAGCAGGCGGTCCGGCCTGCCCTGGCGGAGCAGGGTATTGAGGCCAACCTGCATCGGCAGACCGTTGACGCAGCACATACAGCCGCCGGGGATCTCTTTTAGCAATGCGCCGCTGTCGGCGAGCAGCGCGCCGTCTATGCCGACTTCGCCAAATTCATTCACCAGCACCGCCCACTTTTCATCGGCTGGCTTATTGGCCAGTAAATGAAGAATGGTGGTGGTTTTGCCGCTCCCGAGGAAGCCGGTAATTAAATTCGTTTTTGTCACGGGTGCTCCGGGTGGTTACAGCCTGTAAGCCACGCTTATTAGCCAGTTATGTTAATTATTCACGCTGACTATCCTGACTAAAACCCGGACAAAAGAGAAGGCTCAACGCGGTTTGGCCCTGAGGAAACCGCGTTAAACGCATTGATTGCTAACCTGCGGCCAGGTTTTCGACCGCTTTACGTGCGCCAAACTGAGCAAGCTGCCGCCATGCCCGTTGGATCTCGGTGACAAAATTCGGGTTGGCTGGGAGGTCTTCACCGAAAATTTCATGCAGGCTCAGCAGGGCATCCACACGGCTGGTTTCATCGCTTCCGGCAACCAGAGTATGGATCTTTTCTGCCAGCGGATCGCGAATATCAATGGCGCTGCCTTTATCATCCACGCCGCTGACATAACGCATCCAGCCGGCGATACCCAGCGCGAGGCACGGCCAGCTATCTCCGTTTTGCAGGTGCCAGCGCACGCTTTCCAGCCAGCGCTGCGGCAATTTCTGGCTGCCGTCCATCGCGATTTGCCAGGTCCGATGCTTCAGCGCCGGGTTGGCAAAGCGGGCAAGCAGGTTTGTGGCATATTGATGAAGGTCTACGCCGCTGATGCGCAGCGTCGGTGCCTGCTCCTGCATCATCAGGCGGCGGGCGGCGAGGCGGAAGTGCTCATCCGCCATGCAGTCAGAAATATGCTGATATCCGGCAAGGTAGCCCAGATAAGCCAGCAGCGAATGGCTGCCGTTCAGCATGCGCAGCTTCATTTGTTCCCAGGGCATCACGTCGTCTACCATCTCAACGCCCGCAATTTCCCACTCCGGCCGCCCGGCAACAAAGTTATCCTCTATTACCCACTGAATAAATGGCTCGCTGGCTATGGCACAGGGGTCTTCCACCCCGAGGATTTCGGTTATTTCCGCCAGTGATTCAGGCGTTGCCGCCGGAACGATACGGTCTACCATGGTGCTCGGGAAAGTCACCTGCTCCGCAATCCACTCCGCCAGCTCGTCGCTGCGCCGCGTCGCCATACCCAGAACCGCGTTGCGTACCAGATGCCCGTTATCAGGGATGTTGTCGCAGGAGAGCACGGTAAACGGTCGCAGCCCGCGCTCGCGGCGGCGGCTTAGTGCCTCAACCAGAATGCCCGGCACCGAATGCGGCTCTGCCGGATGCTCCAGATCGTGAATAATTCTTTCGTTAGCAACGTCCAGCTTGCCGCTTGCCGGGTCGATGCAATAGCCCTTTTCCGTCACGGTGAGCGAAACGATTGCCACCTGCGGCTCGCAGAATTTCTCAATAATGGCTTCCATTCCGTCGAGCTTTGCGTTCAGGCATTCCTTTACCGCGCCGACGACGATGGCCTGGTTTGCGTCCGCGCCTTTCTCCAGCACGGTATACAGATGATCCTGGCGACGAAGATCGCTCATTAACTTATCGCCATTAAACAGGCTTATCTCGCAGATCCCCCAGTCGCCGCCCTGAGCGTTTAGCACCCGATCGGTGAGCAGCGCCTGGTGTGCGCGATGAAATGCGCCAAAGCCAAAATGAACGATGCGCGTTTGCAGCGCGCTGCGGTCGTAACGAGGGAACTGGACAGCCGACGGAAGCGTTTCTGAGGCAATAGTGCGCATGGGTTAACGTCCTGCTTAGCGGTAAATGAACCCGATCAGTCTAAAGCTGTATGACAACAATTGGAATTGGTGTGGGATGTTAATCGGTGAAGTGTGAATTACATCAAAATAATAGAGGGAAAAGCGATATTGGTATAACAACTTTGGCGGGGGAGATAAATAAAAAACGCTCCCGAAAGAGCGTTTCTGCAAATCAGTCCGCGCGGCCCATAGAGCGCTTTTCAGCAATATGAATACGGATTTTCTCGCCTGCAACCATGTATTCCGGCACCTGAATGACCAGGCCAGTAGAGAGGGTTGCCGGTTTGGTACGGGAGCTGGCAGATGCGCCTTTGATGCCCGGAGCGGTTTCGATAATTTCCAGATCTACCGTCTGCGGCAGCTCCAGGGCTAACAGCTGGCCGTCCCAGGTGAGCACCTGCATATCAGGCATACCGCCTTCAGGGATAAATTGCAGCTCTTCTTCAATCTGGTCTTTGGTGAAGATGTACGGGGTGTAATCTTCTTTATCCATAAACACATATTCGTTGCCGTCGATATAAGAGAAGTCAACGAAACGGCGGGTCAGGGTGATGGTATCGACGATATCGTCGCCCTTGAAGCGCTCTTCCACTTTCTGCCCGGTACGAACATCGGAGAAACGCATTTTGTACAGCGTTGCCGCGCCGCGCGCGCTCGGAGCCTGGATGTCAATATCTTTAACAATCAGCAGCTTGCCGTTGTAATTGAGAACCATGCCTTTTTTGATTTCGTTAGCTCTTGCCATCGATGTGTCCTGTCGAAAATTGAGATGCAAAAATATTGCGTCAAAGTACCCGCGAGGCGCGATTCAGGCAAGTGGATTTAATCAACAAAGCCGCAAGAAAGCAGTTTGTGATGCCGCGCCAGCATATGCCGGCGCGGCGGGAGAGGCATTATCCCCGGCCATCCTTAGGCGCTAAGAAATAGAAGGCAAAAGGAGTCGAGCAAAGAATAGTGAACATAATGGTGTAAATAGCCACCCAGGCTCCCTGCATAATAAACATGTCCAGCGTCCACTGCTCCATCGGCCAGTTGTACTGCTCTTCAACGCCTTCAAATGTCACTTTTGAAATAAGTGAAACGACAATAGTGAAGACAATGGCTACCGCGATAAGGAATTTTTTACCGTCGCGGGTACGAAGTTTTGCAAACATATCAGCCTCCAGGCCGGTTAGTAGTAAAGCGTAAACGCCCCTTGCTCAGGGGCGAGATTAATCAGAACGTGACGTTCACCTTGCCCCAGAAGGTTCTTCCTGGTTCGTTCACCGGCGTATTGGACGAATAGCCAAAGCTGCTATTGCCCGCCAGATTCAGGTGCTCGCTGTAGGTTTTGTTAAACAGGTTATCGACCCCCGCGCTAAGCTTAATGGCCTTGTTGAGGCGGTAAGCGGCATTGGCGGAGAAGATAGCGAACCCGGCGCTTTTATCAAAGTCTTTGCCCACCACGTTACCTTCATTAAGCGCGACTCTTTGCTGGCTGCTGACCAGCCGCAGCAGGCCTGTGCTGCTCCAGTCTCCCTGCTCCCAGGTGAGCCCAAAGCGGGTTTCCAGCGGGGCGATTTGCGGCAGAGGCTGATGGTCGCTGGTGTTTTCACCTCTGGCATAGGCCAGGCTGGCATCGGTTTTCCAGCTCTCCGTCAGCCGGTAGCTGAAGCCCATCTCGCCGCCCATAATCGTGGCGTCGACGTTATCGGCCTGGCTAATACGGGCGTTATTGGGAGAGTAGCGGAACAGGATAAAGTCATTCACCCGCCCAAGATAAGCCGAGACCCAGCCGTTGAAGCGCTCACCGCCGTACTGCATGCCGATGTCGAGCTGGGTGGTTTTTTCCGTTTTCAGGTTATCGAATACATTTTTAGAGCCGCCAGGGCCATAAGTTGGCGAAAATAGCTCCCAGTAATCCGGGAAGCGCTCGGTATAACCTACTCCGGCGTACAGCATGACCGGCACGTCGGTCAGCGTTCGCTCATAACGCATGAAACCGGCGGGCAGCGTGGCGCTGCGTTCTGCTGAGCCATTTCCGGTATCGTTATCCACCCGCGTTCGGTCAAGCCTTGCGCCACCGATGACTTTGCTCTGCTCGCTGGCATGCCAGGTCAGTTCGCTGAATGCCCCGAAGTCCTGGAAGCGGGCATCCTGCCGCCAGCCTTCATCCTGCTTGTTGCGATGGGTGCTTTGCTGAGCATCCACGCCGCTGCGCAGCTCGTAATCGGACCACAGCCAGGTGCCCATCATACGGCCGCCGACGGTACGGCGATCGAGCTGCATCGCCATCGGCATATTCATACTCATCGACCCACCCATATCCATGGGCTGATGCATTTCCATCGACGAGTGCATGCTGCCGCCAGACCCCGGCATGCTACCCGGAGAACGCAGCGAGTAGTTATCCATAATATGGTTGGCGTAGTTGTAATAGACGCTGGCTTCGAATTTATTAAACACTTCGCCGATATTGGATTCTTCAAAACGCATCCCCAGGCTTTCGCGTTTGAACTGCGAGCCGTCCATGCTGCGCCCCGCATAGCGGGCTTCACCGTTGCCTCTGCCCGCCGTCAGCTCGAGGAGCGTGTCTTTATCCGGCGTCCAGCCCAGCGCGACGTCGGCGTTCCATTTATCCCATTTAGAGGCGACCCGGTCACCGTTGCCGTCCTGATAGTCGCCGGAATGAGATTTGTTGCCGATAAGCCTCAGGTAACCGTCTTCGCTGCCGAGGCTTAAGTCCGCATTGCTGTCCCAGCGTTGATTAGACGCGGTAAGCAGGCTCGCCGTGCCCTGAATGCCAGCTTTCTCAAAGCGCGGCGGTTCGCGCTCGAAGCGTACCGTTCCCGCCGAGTTCCCCGGCCCCCAGAGTACGGTTTCCGGGCCTTTAATCAGCGTCAGCAGGTCAAAGCTTTCCGGAGAAATATAGGAACCTGGCGAGTCCATCCTCGCCGGACATGCGCCCGGCATCTCCGTGTTATTGGTGAGGATGCGCAGGCGTGAGCCGAACATCCCGCGGAACATCGGGTCGCCGTTGGTGCCGCCGTTGCGGATCTGTGAGAAACCGGGAATGGTTTTCAGGTAGTCGGAGCCGTCGCTTGCCGGAACCGGCTGGCGTGGCGTTTTTGGCGAAGTGATGACCTCCAGCGGCGATGAAGCGGGAGAGGCGACGATCATGACCTGATCGTCCTGCATTGTTGTATGTTCGTGCTGCTCCTGCGCAAGCGCAGCAGGGGAGGCGATGGCCAGCAGTACCAGAGGTACCAGCGGCTTCAGGTGAGTTTTCATAAATGCCTTACTGTTCTTCAGGCGTAACGCGGCGGCTCTTGATTAATAAGAGGCCGGGCGGCATCGCGCCTTAGCGCTGCCGTCTAACATTACGCAGTTAATTTTTAGAGTTTTAAAAGCGATGAAGAACGAAAGCAGGTGGCGCGCGGGCCGGATGGGCAGACCTCGGGCGAATTATCACCGCGCAGCACAGGGCGGTAACCGGCGCTTTGCGCACTGCTATCAGCAATAACAGCAGCAGTACGATAAGGCTGAACTGGATAAAAGGCAGATGGATAAGCAGCTGGCAGTAACCGCAGGCAATCTCTTCGCCCGGTGACATGCCCGGGCCGGACATCAGCATGTTATGGGGCAGGCTTGCGTGAGGGCAGGGTTCAGGCATGTCCATATGATGGCTCATGTCAGACATGTCCATTGTCATCATCGTGCTGCCGTGTTCACACGCCGTATGGTGCATCAGCGATTTTGAGATAACCGGTGCAATAAACAGCATCGCAACGGCAAGCAGCGCCAGCCATGAGGCCGTTCGGTGAAAGAGTTTGCGCCCAGACAAAACGTTACCGATCCGTAGTCGTTGTGGCGCGAGTGTATCCTGGAAGGGGGAATGATGTTAAATAAATTGTTCGTTGACGCAGGCACCGGGTCTGCTATTGTCACGCACCCTCTGACGCTGGTGGAAATATAAATGGACTGTCGTCCTGATTGCGGAGCCTGCTGTACCGCACCTTCAATATCCTCTCCGATCCCCGGCATGCCGGAGGGCAAGCCTAACAGTCAATTATTCTCAGTATAAAAAATGACATAGCTAAGCAGAAATGACTTTTTTGCTAAGTGTTTCAATTGAATGTGAAAAGCTTTCTCCATAGCCAGTTTTAGACAGTTGTAATAACTCATTTAGCCCAGAATGACTTGTAAACGAAAGGTTTTCATAAAGACATATAGGAAGTTCTGAATTGTCTTTAAATCTTCTGTCTGGGCCTCCAGACTTGTTCACATACTTCCATGTCCTGCCAACGACTATGGCATCTCCAGGTACACCTTCGCTCTCAATGAATCGACTATCATCTACATTAACGAATAGCTGGTTATAACCAACAGCGCCTACACCTTCACGGTCATAAACCAGTACTCTATCTGGAAAAAAATGCAATGTTTGGCGACCGACATTGATAGCAATCGTCTCAATATTTGTTTTAACAAAGGGAGGCTTTGATTTGCTGATTGAGGTGACTTTTCTACGTAGTAAGTTACCAGCTCCGGCATGATACTTGGGGTCATAAACGGCTCCAGAAGCTTCTATATGCCATACTTTTGAGCAGCTTGCGAGCTTGGCTCCACTTTCATGAAGTTGCTGGTAACATGCCATCATTTGATCATCAAAGTCATAAAAAAGAACAGTAGTCTTTCTTAGCTGATCGTACATGTAAGCAAAAACAGAGATTGCTACCCCTACGATAAAGCCTATAGCGAGGCACCAATCAGGCCATGTCTGTGAAAAACCGTAAAGTAACAGCGCAATCGAAAGGCACATGACCAGGGGCCATATTTGTGACTTCTTACGTTTGTTGTTCAACTCTTCAAGCAGTTCTCGGGAACTTGAATCAACGATTTCCGAGATATGGGATGACTTGATTTCCTCGAGAGGTGCATGTGTAGTGTCATGTTCTATTGGGGAGTGGTCTGGTACATGTTGAACTTTCTTTCTGTTCTGTGGGACCAGGCTTGGTGAAAGCGAAGCACGATAATAGACTCCGCCAGCACCGATGTGGATGTAATTTCCTCTTGGGCCAGTACCAAACCTCAGTCCTTTTATACCAATAGATGCACCGACTCCTGATTTGGATAGGTTAAATCTCATCGGTCCGACTCGAATGCTTTTCTTAATGTAAAAGCTCATGGTAACTCCTTGTAAAACGAGGGGCTTAATTCATCGTAAGCTAGGGCGGTGTAACTGGTGGATTTTACAGCATATGTTTCATATTTTTAAAGGAACATTAACCCATCTAAGAGGAAAATCGCTCATTTTATAGGGGAATAGTTCTGGGTTACATGCTATCGCTCCGATTGTGACAGTGTGTTAATGTTTTATTCGAAGACAAAGAATTTAAGAGGTCCTGATGGAATGCCGAATCGACTGTGGGGCCTGTTGCATTGCTCCTTCTATATCAAGCCCTATTCCCGGGATGCCACAAGGCAAGCCAGCAAATGTAAGATGTGTGCAGTTATCGGAAGATAATTTATGCAACATCTTTGGGTCAATCCACCGCCCCAAGGTGTGTAGCAATCTGCGCCCTTCACTCGATATGTGCCATACAAATCGTGATGAGGCTATGGGTTACTTGATTCATCTTGAAAAGCTGACCTCATCATGAAGTTGTTGCCATAAATAATTTGATGGTGTATAGTAATAAAAATTTGCTGTGGAAACTTTTCGGAGTTTCTATTTGTCTACTAACACCGCATTTATGCCAGTGGCTGTAGGGCTTGGTCCTCCTTGGGATTCTCTCCCTCATACTGGTTATTATTAATATCTGTTATGTGGTGTTAGTTATATGTCCGTAGATCTGCTTTTTCCTGTCGTTCAAAAAATAACCAACCATCGTGATGATGGCCGTTACTCACTTATCCATAGCTCTGAATATGTGCTTGATGGGCTTATATACCGTTTGAACTATGATTCGATGAAGAAAGGTTATCATCCGATCAGAAAAGAAATCATTGATGCATTCATTAAGCAGTTACAGGCTATGCAATCGCACTACAGTAAGATTTTTGCTTTCCGATTTGACTTATCAGTGCCGGAAGGGATGCACGTTACGGAAAGTAATGTCTTAGTGAGTAATCTTTTTGAGCGGCTGAGAGGTCGTTTCAAAAAGAAGGCGTGGAATGAACAGCCGATCAAAAAATTTGCTTATGGCTGGGTTCGAGAAAAAAAAGCTGCTAATCAGGTTCATTACCACTGCTGGATTGCATTACCTTACTTCCAGGTTCAAACTGCTGGCTTTGGTAACACAGGCATGATTGGGTTGATAAGTGAGCTTTGGGATGAATTAACAGACAATATCAGTCGCGTGCATTTAGCCGAGAATAGTCGATACTCTATTGTAAGGGGTGATCACGATAGTCTTGTGGATTTTGTTGAGCGTATATCGTACCTCGCGAAAAACAGCGGTAAGTTTTCATCTGGGGAAGGGCAGAGGATCTTTTCAACGTCTAAGCTCAGAATGAAAGAGAGTAATTAACGCAGGTGGCAAAATCTTTCGTGTAGGTCAGTTTGAACAGAAAATACAAATTCTTCCTGTAACACATTCTAAGCCTTTCTAAGGGGGCGGTAGTACGTTCGCATTACCTGCGTGATTTAAACCTCTTATAGCTTCATACAGGCTGTTTTAGAGCGGTTTTCAATGTTTGTTTGATAAACCTTTCATTATAACTGATTGGTTTTAGTTTCTCATGAATACGTTTATGATTTGTGAGTAGTGTCACGCTATTTTTCAGTATAACGCAGAGCTGCCTCCTATGTTTGCGAAGTCGCTGGGAGTGGCTGCATCAGGCTTGCTGTAGGTTCCAGTTCCGTTTGATGGTCGGAAGACTCAACCCTAATTCCAGCAGCCGCTTTTGACTGGCTAAGACCTCTGCTCCTCGCTTCCTGAACTCGCTTACGAGTATATGAAAGAGGGATTGCTGGTATTATTACGGAAATCTGGATGAAACTGAAAGGTGGTAAAGCAACGCTGGTAAACTTGTCTAAAGCCACTAGAGACTATCCCGATCACTACGTCATTCATCGTGAACATCCTTCATCACTCGAAGGTCCGGTATTCTGGCTTTCTTACCTGGCAAAAGAACGTGGTAAAGCGCAAACAGGGAAGGGAACACGCATGTACTCAACATCAAAATTGAGTCGTAAAGCACTAAATTCGTAAATATCGCACAGGAAGCCCGTAGCGCGTTTTTCTTTCCAAGGTATGCAATCGCATTACCCATATCATGAAAATCGCTTACAGTCTCGCTCAGAGCGTTTTAAGGCATAATTTGTAGCTGGTTAACTTTATGCTTCGGTCAGATGCATGATAGTTCAACTATAGTTGCTTTGCTTATAGAATAATACATTCCTTCAAAATTCCGAGCGAAGCGAGGGACACGAACGTAGTGAGTGTCTGTGTACTATGTACTGTTTATAATATTTATATTTTATATATAGAAAAAACAGTACATTTCCGTATGTTTTTTAATCAACGCTAACTATCCGTCTTCGCTTCGCTTGACGGAACTCGCTTCGCTCGCGGTCTTGTTTTTGGGTTGTTGGAACGTGCCCGTCATTCTTGATGCATGTTCCAGTTCCCTTTGATCGTAGGAAGACTTAATCCCACTTTTTGCTTGGCTGAGACCTCTTCATATTGGCTTCCAGAAGTCGCTTACGAATATCTGTTGCAACCGCCTAACTTTTACCTACCTTCCTTGCTCGGTCAAGACCTTCTTTAGTTCTCTATGCAATGTGTAGTCTATTGATATAATTAGTATTTTATTCGAGATTATGTAATTGTGTGAAAAAGGATGAAAAACACACTTTTTGTATTAGCATTAGCCTCCGTATGCCTTCTAAAGCTTTCTAAAATGCAGGCTTCAAAAGTGCTTGATTTTACGAAAGTAATGAAAAGGTGTGATTACTAGCGTTAGTACCAGCACATTGTGTAACCTCTGGACAGTTAAGGATAATTAGATGCAAACAGCAGAGATGTTTCGTATTTTCCTGGACAATTTGAAAATACCTAATGAACGAATGACGGCAATTGCAACACATTATAAAAATGCCACAAGAAGGCTTAACATAAGGTTTCGGGAAACTGAAAACGGTTTCAATAATCGACTGAAGGTTGGTTCAGCAGGTCGTCGTACGGCGGTCAGCAAAACGTCAGATTTAGATATGCTGTACATTATGCCTTCAGGGTTGTGGGAGGCTTATCAAGTAGGTTTGAATCCTCAACGACGTTTACTTCGTGATGTAAAAGATGCTTTAAAACAAACCTTTTCGCAGCAAGAAGTCAAGGTTGATCGATTAGTAGTGCAGATTGTTTTTGACTCTTTCCATATAGAGGTGCAACCAGTCTTTGCTGACGGAGATCATTTTAAATACCCTGATACGAAAGCTGACAATGGTAATGGTGGGTGGCGGGTAACTAAACCTCGTATGGAAATTACCGAAATGAGGAATTTCCGAAATAACAAAAGTCGTAATCTCCATAATCTTTGTCGCATGTTGCGAGCTTGGAAAAACAGAAATACAGTAGACATGGGAGGACTTCTTATTGACACGTTAGCATGGAGGTTCCTTAAACAAACCGATGATTATGATGAAACTGGAATGGTTAGTTATGGTTTCATGTGCCGTGACTTTTTTGATTTTTTGCAAAAAGAAGACGTTCATGAACACTATGCTGCAATAGGCAGTGGACAAAGGGTTAAGGTCTACAAAAATTTCCAGCGACAATCAAAACGTGCCTTCAAACTATGCACGCAAGCGATTGACGCGTACGAGAATGGCTATACAAAGAAATGTCATGAACTTTGGCGGGAAGTTTTCGGACTTACTTTTCCTAAAGCAGCAACGGAAATGCAAGACTCTCTGGGGCTGGGGTCAGATAATTTCGTTAATGAATCATATTTTGCCCGCACATGGCGTAATACGGAAGAATTTACGGATGAAAAATTTGATGATGTCGATATTAGATATCCACTTGAAGTAAACTGTATTGTCAAAGAAAGTGGGTATAGGGAACGCTCGATTAGAGCTTACCTTTCGGATATAGCTCGACCTTGGTTACCTCCTAATAAGACTTTATCATTCTCGATCAATCAAGCAAGTTTAGATCTGATTCCTGAACCTTATGACATATACTGGAAAGTATTGAATAGAGGTAAAGAGGCTGAAGAACGTGATGAAATTCGAGGTCAAATAATTTTAGGTCAAACTACCCATACTGAACATACAAAGTTCAGAGGTAGTCATAAGGTGTGGTGTTATATCGTTAAGAATCATATAGTAATTGCCCAGGCTACTATCGACATTCCAATTGAGTGAAAAACATGCTAAAAAATGACTTGCTGAATCATATTGCTTCTGCTGGATACAACGTTGGGTTCGGAGCAAAGAAAACCTTTGCAACATTTGACATTGTAAGTAAGCTTCCTGGCTGGATTGGCATAATATCACTCGCAGTATCTGTTCTTGGTCTTTATATGGATGAAATGAGTTCTAAGAATATTTCTGCAATTTTTATTATTCTGAGCATTGGTAGCCTATACATTAATTTCTATGATGGTGATAAAAGTAAATATGAAGAGGCGGGGAAAAGGCAAACTGACATCTTCAGAAAGATTGAACGACTGTATTACGATGCAAAATCAGAGAGCCAGCCAGATTCAGCTAAGTATATTCAGGAACTTGAAGTTCTGATGCAAGATTTTGATAATAGCACAATTACTAAACAAATTTGTGGTAGTAATTGGTATGCTCACTATAAATTTTACAGTGAATTGGAGAAGCGATGGATTGAGGAACAGTTATCCTTAACTTTTTGGAAAGATAAATTTCCAAATACATTAAAAATATTTTTGATTATAATTTTAGGTATGGTTGTTTTTTTGATCTGCCACAGGTTGAATTGGATTTGATGCATTCATAACCTAATTTGAAAAGTAAAATTACGAATTAGATTAAATGAATTTGTCAAAGTCAGACTATTGATAAATTTTACAACAGTTTAGACTGAATATATGAAAGTATTTGACTGTTGCTGGTTTGATGAATGTGTTGGTGTTATCGAAATCGAGCATCGGTATGGATAAAATAAAGCCTCGCACTTCAGCGAGGCTTGTTATACAACGGTCGTTGTTTAAAGACCACCATGACGATTCGCATAGAACAAGAAATAATTGATATGCCGTTCTAAAGCTTTAAAGAAATCATCATTCGACCAAGTAGTTGAACTATAAGATGCACCGTTTGTAGAACTAAAAGTACGACCATTATCGTTTGTAGAAAATGTCGTTATCGAATAGCGGCCATCAAATCGCTCAGTTTCTGATAATAAAAGTTCATGCTTCCCGCCGTCTTTATACTTCATATTGAAGCTTATATGCCGTGCAGATGTAGAAATTTCAGCGTGGATTCCTCTTTCAAGTAAACCATTTTTGTACGTTTCAACTTCTGGTACGAGAGATTCAATAATTTCCGATAAGCGTTCTCGTTCCTGGGCTAACGTTTCTTTTTCTTCAATCTGCTCTTGTTTTTGTCTGCCTATTTTTTCATCAACACCTTTGAAGAATAAGTTACCTACCATGGGATATCCTTAATTATAATATGAGCGTTTCAAAGTCAGGACATATGGGCAGCAAATACTGTTATCAAGTCCGTTTTTAACACAAAAGCTCTTTCTTGATTCGGTAAAAGGTGGCGCGGCTGATACCTGCCGCTTTCATGATGTGGGCTGGTTTAACATTCTGCGCCAGCATTTCGCGAACAGTTTCACGGGCTTCCATATCTTTTTCTTTCCCCGTATACAAACCTGCCAGTTTTGCTCTCTCGATCCCCTGTGCCTGGCGTTTACGGCGGGTTTCATAATCTTGTCGTGCCATTGTCGCAAGGATATCGATCAGCATAGCATTGACTGCCCGAAGAATGCCGCTAGTAAGGTCGTTACCAGACATTTCAACCATCTGCCAGCTTGTTGGCAAATCCATCGAAACAATAACCAGTCCTTTACTGTTCAGCGTAGCTTTGAGTTCAGCCCATTCTTCATGTTGAAGACGACTGAGACGGTCAATCGCTTCAATTAGAAGCAAATCGCCAGGCCGTGCTTCGGCAAGTAGGTGCATCAGTTCCACACGTTCCAGCTTCGCACCGCTGGCATTCTCAATGTATTCTCCGGCTACTTGCCAGTTTTTGCTTTGCGCAAATTCGCGCAGGCTAACTAATGCACGATCAGCATGTTGGCCTTCGGTAGATGCACGGCAATAGATACGGACATTCATTATGCATTCTCTTTTGAGTATTAAATTGATACCCATATGATACAGTGCGTGTTTTTATTGTCAATAGAGTCAAATTTAACCCTATTGATACTGTGTGTCATGGTCTTTATCAGGTATACCTAAAAGAGATATTGTTCGGATGGTATTCAGATCTTGCTTGGGGTATACGATTTGGTCAGTTTCTGTAGCTGAAGCACTCCGGTTTCATTTCAGCAGGTCTTAATCAAATTCAGTGTGCCATACATGCGGCACGAAAAAGTCTGGCATCAATGTGACCAGTTCTATCACCCACCACAGTCACTACAGTGGCCACACAGTTGGGGACCCAAAGGATGTTGTTTACCATTTTGCAATGGTTGACAGCTACCCGAAAGCAACTCCTCTTCGAGAGCGCTCAATTCCTCAGTTAATCGGGTTTGCAATTTTAGTTTGTTGAACCCATCCACACTGGGCGTAAGTGTATAGTTGTGATAACTGTCAACTTTTCTTCTCTCTTCTGTTCAGAATAAATTAATGTTCAGGCGTTATGATAAATAAATGTTATCGCCACCATGGCGCGGTCTTTACAGGAATAAATCTCACCATTTTTATATTTTCACCACAGTACCTCAAAATTTCATATACCAAAACTGAACTTGGCCGGGTAGTATTGGCTGCTTAGTATTAACTGTAGATGCTGTTATTAGGAGTTTCAGGTGCAGGTAAACAAACTTACGGATGATATTGATATTAGTTCTCATGAGCGTTTCCTCGCGGCCCGTAAAAGCACATGGGTTAGTGTGCTTGTTAATTGTTTTCTGACATCCGGGCAAGTGATTACTGGCGTATTTTCCGGATCTCAGGGGCTTATTGCGGATGGTATCCATTCTCTGTCTGATTTAGTTTCAGACTTTGTGGTGCTTATTGCTAATCATAAAAGTAAAAAAAATCCCGATGATGACCATCACTACGGGCATCATCGTTATGAAAATGGTGCATCATTAATTCTGGGGACAATTTTATTCATTGTTGGCATCGGGATGTTATGGTCAGCAGCAAATAAAATGCAACAACCAGATGATATTCCTCAGGTACATATTGTTGCTCTGTGGGTGGCCTTAGCCGCACTGGTTATCAAAGAGCTTCTTTTTCGCTATATGCTGGCAGTAGCAACCCGAGTAAAATCCACTATGCTGGTTGCCAATGCCTGGCATGCCCGCTCTGATGCCGCCTCATCTTTGGTGGTGGCTATTGGTATTATTGGTAGTTTATCAGGGTTTAAATTGCTTGATCCGGTAGCTGCACTGGTTGTGGGACTGATTGTGACCAGAATGGGATATTCATTTATGTCAGATTCGCTTCATGACTTGATGGACAGGGCCGTGGATATTGAAACTGAAAATAGTATAAAAACAACATTATTGTCCACGCCTGGGGTCGAAGGCATCCATGACCTCAAGACCAGAAAAATGGGGGACCTTGTTGTTGTTGATGTTCATCTGGAAATTGATGGTGATTTATCAGTGAAAGTAGGACATGACATTGCTGTTTTGGCCAGGAAATCAGTTTTAGATAATCATCATGTTTTAAATGTTATGACACATGTTGACCCTTATTTTAAAGGTGATAATAGTCCTGGTTGCGGGGGCAAATAATCCTGAAAAATAATATGAATGCTGCTGTTTTTTGAGAAGATTGGGAAGGGATTATTTTTTTGCGCAATATTACCCCTTCTGACTGTGAAAACGAGAGTAAACAATATGGAGGCTATTATGAGAAAAATTATGCGTACTGTTGTGATAGGAGCCACTCTTCTTTTATCCCCCTGTGTAATGGCTGGTTCTGACGGTGTTGAACATGCCATGAAGATGATGAATAAAAGCTACCGCGCAGCACTTAAGGAGGAGGACGTTACATCCTTCAGGAAAGATATGCGGGAACTGAAAGCAACAGCAGAGTCCATCCTGAACAGCCCTGTAGAAGGGTATGACAGGGAAACGTATGTTGCAGGCATGTCACTTCTAATTGATGAGGTAACTGCCGTTGAAAGTACCGCTGAGAAGGAAGGTCTTGACGCCGGGAAAATTGCAGCACAGAAACTAGGCAGTCTGATGAGAAAATACCACAATAAACTAGGTGTTGACTGAGACCGGGAATTATTCGGTGAAGGTAGATATGCTGGAAAGATATCCCTGAACTGACATGATACACGTGCCTGTAATCAAGCAGATAGCTATGCACTGGTGAGGAAATTTCACAACGTTATCTTATCTGCAAAATACATATAAAAATGTTGGGGTAACAAACATGCATTATCAATGCTACATATTTTAGTTTGTTGCCTCAACATAAGTTAAGTACCTATTGGTGTTGCGCGGGGTGGATTCAGGGGGCCAAATTATATTTGGTGGTCACGCGTCAGTCTGTGTTTTGTTTGTTGGTCATGAAGTACATAGGTACTTATTTCGTTTTATACACACTAGGCTGTATGTTTGGAATCCTGGAAAAGTTGAACAAACCTAACGGTAATAAAACTACTTATTGTATATAAATTCTGGCATTTCATCGGTATGCCACTTCAATAGGAGTTAAAGACACCTATAGTGAGATCTGCAGGATCACCATGGATATGTGGATAAGATTTAAGCCTGAAGACTGTTGTATAACTCTTCTTCCTGAGCAAAATGTAGCTGCAGAATAGCCTCAAGCCCATACAAGGAACGTTGTACATCACGAATAATATCAGCTGAAACATCTGTGTTCTGCAGGAGTTCACTGAGTCGACCTAACTTCCTTACTTCCTGATATATTTCCTTGTGGCTACGATACAAAGCAGCAAGGGGGTCATCGCCGACCAGCATTGTCGATAATGAAGGGTACAGATCTTGTTCATCCTGTTGCTCATGAGACAGGATCTTCTGGACCAGTTGTTCATGCAGCTCCTTAAGGAGCATACGTTGCTCTTCCTGATCTGCTAGGGGGAAACGTGCAGCAACTTCAGCCAAACATTGAAGAACAGGTTGTAAATGCTTGTGCTCGTTTCTCAATGTTTCAAGCTGTTGGTTACTTATAGCCTTGTCTAGTGGGCGTGTAACCCGACAGGTCAGCACCCGTAAAGCTGAGAGAATAGCCAGGAGATCAATGAATTCCTGTAAAAGTGCACCTTCAAACGGTGGTAACATACCAAGGGCTGCAATAACCATAGCTATGCAACATAACCCCATTCCGAGCAAGACACTTTGTGTGGCGATACGCATGGAAAGTCTGGCTATTTGTCTGGCATCAACCAATCGGTCTAACTGATCTGTCAGCAGTACGATATCAGCACTTTCTGCTGCCGCAGCGGTTCCCCTTGCCCCCATTGCGACTCCGACCCCAGCTGCTGCAAGTGCCGGGGCATCATTTACCCCGTCACCAACCATCATCGTGCAAAAAGAGTCTGAGGCATCTAATATATGCGCCAGTTTCATCTCCGGGGTCAGTTCAGCCAGAACACGATCGACACCAAGGCCTGTACCAATACTGTCCGCCACTTCCTGCCTGTCCCCTGTCAGCATAACTATCTCGCGCACACCGGCTTTTCGCAACATGCGCAAAGCTCTTGGTGTTTCCAGCCGTAACTGATCAGAGAGCAATAGCCAGCCGACCAACTCCGCATCAATTGCGATCGCAACTACCGTCACATTTTCAATGAACAAGCGCTGACGTGCGGACTCAAACCAGCTACCACTTCTGGCGTGGCTCAGAACAAAATCCAATGTACCAATACATACTTGCTGATCGTTGATTTTTCCTGTCAGACCCGCTCCGGCCACTTCCTGCACTGATTCCGGTATTGGTAAAGAGCCTAAGCCTTGTTCATGTGCCTCCTGTAAAATAGCGCTGGCGATAATGTGACAGGAAAACTGATCCAGACTTGCTGCCAGCCTGAGTAAATCCTGCTGCGTATAATGTGGATTAAGGCTCTGAATCGACGTCAGTTTTGCAGTCCCCCCTGTCAGGGTCCCTGTTTTGTCAAAAAATAGGTGATCTGCCCGAGCCAGTTGCTCCAGTGCGGCACTTCCTTTAATTAGTACCCCTCTCTGTGCAGAGCGGGAAATGCCGGAGACCAACGCCACCGGTACAGCCAGTAAAAGTGGACAGGGGGTTGCGACAACCAGCACAGCCAATGCGCGAACGGGTTCGTTACTCACGGCCCATGCCAGTAGAGCAATGCCAAGGGCAAAGGGGATAAACCAGACGGCATAACGGTCTGCCAGTCGTACTGTTGACGCACGTGACTGACTGGCCTGCTCTACCACACGGATAATACCCTGAAGCGTGCTGTCTTTTGCTGAACGGGCTGCATACATTTTCAGGGCATCTCCCGCATTAATTGCACCACTAAGCATCAGTGCACCAGCCTTCCGGGGGGCGGGTAATGATTCTCCGGTAATTGAGGATTCGTTCAAGACAGCGCTCGCACTCACCAGTGGACCGTCTACAGGAATAGTTTCTCCCGGCTTAACTAAGAGCAAATCACCGGGCTGAATAGATTCTACGGGGATAACCTGAATATCGTTTTTAAGAAGTCTATTCGCTGAACGAGGTGCTTTAGAAAGCAGAGAGGTCATTTCTCGTTCGGCACGGCCCTGAGCATAGCTTTCAAGCAATCTGCCTGTGGCGGTCATAGCGGCAATCACTGCTGCCGTTGCCGACTCTCCCATCCAAAGTGCACCAGACATTGAAATAATCGCAAGGACATCAACCCCAACCTGGTGTTTGAGCAAAGATTTAACCATCTCATAACTTGTTAACAATAACGAAGGAAGAGTGGATAAGATCAACACAATTGTTGAATTGATCCCCCATTGAGCGTTCTGGTTGAAAAAGCTCAACATTAATGCCAACAGGGGGAAACACAACAGCGCGATATCTGACAACAGGTGGTTATATTTCATAAATAGTGTTCCGTTTTTTTCGCGTTCAGAAAAGCATGGGAACCGTGGGGCAGTTATCGTTGAAATGATGATAAAGGAATCATAATAAGTGTGCCAGTTGCTTTCTCATGAAAACCTGTATCATCAATTTTGATATTTGGAGTCAGTTAGTATACCAAAAGTTATTGACCTGCTCCCCGTTGATTAACACACTGATGCCCGTAATGTCTTCATCATCGGTATGAGACCCTCATGAAGATGCTTTTTTCCGGCAAATAAATCATCAGTATCCTCTTCGAGGCTGGAACAGGGATTCTAAGCCATGTGCTTTGCCGTAAGAAGATCATTTCCGACGTCACCTAATGTGGCTTGGTGAATGGATTTTGTCATGGCTGCACTCTTCATCGGTCGTCGGATTAAGTGCCGTACGATCCACGTCGCTTTTGGAATTTCAAGCGTTCAGATATAAGCATTCTGTACAGCATTGCGTTGTTTCGTGGCTATCTGGCGACGATAAGAACCACTCAGGAACCTGAATTTACCTGTCGAGTACTGGGCCTTTGAACATGGTTTGGATATTACTGAGTGCATCTTGGTTTTGAGAAGTTAAGGTTATCATTAATAAAAAGGCATAATATTGAGTGGTCAACCAACCTTAAAAAAAGTGGCTAAATTATGAACGAAAATTTACGTAATGCTCTTCCTCACAAAAACACACCATTTCTACGTGTGCTGCATATCATCGTAGCTGTATTGATTTTATTGCAGATTATTAATTCAAACCTTACCGAAAGCGATGCGCTTAGTGACTATACTCTCACTGGGTTCGTAACATGGTTCCATGTTATCACTGGATTATCACTGATTGTCCTTGGGTTTGTCATGCTTGCATGGATGCTGACACAACGAGGATTTCGTTACTATTTTGCCTGGGTGGTCCTTGATTTTCGAGGTGTGGTTGAAGATATCAAAATGCTGATATCATTCCGTCTTCCTGAAGCTCATGCTGGTGGGATTGCTGCTCTGGTTCAGGGGCTTGGTGTACTTGCACTATTGGGCGTTGCATTATGTGGTGGATTCTGGTTTGCTCTCAATACTGCTCTTGGCACGTCACCTGTGCTGACAGAAACCGTCCTGCATGTGCATAAGTTTCTGACTGTATTTATTGAAACCTATTTCTGGGCACATGGTGCGATGGGGTTGCTGCATATCTTCCTCACCGTTCGTAGCCAAAGGAAAAATCCCGTTACCGAATAGTGCTGTAGGTTTATGATGGATAAGATGCCCTGTAATGGTTGGCTAAAACAGACTATAACCGCGCATTTATCCGTCAATGCATTTTCTATTTATCCGTAATTCCGATGAGTATGCGTATTTGAAGGAAAAAATATATGCATCTTGAACGACATAGTATCGAAAAAGTGGGATGGCTGAGGGCAGCTGTACTGGGGGCAAATGACGGAATTGTTTCGACAGCGAGCCTTGTTCTTGGGGTTGCATCTGCAAATAGCAGTCCTTCCGGTGTTTTACTTGCAGGTGTTGCAGGACTGGTTGCCGGAGCTATGTCAATGGCTACAGGGGAATATGTTTCCGTCTCATCTCAGGCGGATACCGAAAACGCAGCACTTGCCCAGGAAAAAAGGGAGCTGGAAACTGATTATCAGGGAGAGGTGCGGGAACTGACTTCACTTTATATGCAACGTGGACTGGAGCCAGAGCTTGCCCGGCAGGTTGCGGAGCAACTTATGGTCAAAGATGCCCTGGATGCTCATGCCCGTGAAGAACTGGGGTTGACGGATATAAATTCTGCACAGCCCCTACAGGCAGCTGTCTTTTCTGCCCTGAGTTTTTCCGCTGGTGCGGTGTTACCCTTAATCGTGGCATGGCTCTCCCCTCTGAAACTGGCTTTTTTGTTGATAATCCTTTCCACCCTTTTTTCACTGGCAGTCCTTGGCTATATATCTTCGGTTTTGAGTAAAGCCTCTCCTGTCAGGGCGATCATAAGAATTACGTTCTGGAGTACCATGGCTATGCTTTTGTCTATGGGGATTGGTCATTTTGCAGGGCAGGCCCTGCTTTAATGTTATGAAGCACAATTCGAGTACCATCTTACTGGCGATGCTTCGCAAAACAATTTGCAATGCAGCTCCCTTCAAACTCGATTCCTGCTTGCGCCAATACCTGTTGAAGGGGTGATGGAGGGGATTCTCCCCCTCCATTTCAAGGGCAAGGACAACGCTACTTCTGGCAAATTTCCCGGTCGTAAACGCCACCATTGACAACCAAAATTTGTCGTTTCTTCTTTGAAATCATATCAGTCATTATCTTCGAGTCATCAAGAAAGATACCACCAAAGGTTCCTGGTCGTGCATTCTTCCCGGCGATTATAATCAGATCCCCAATATTCAATGCAGCAACTTTATCGTTATTGTAATTCGTATCTTCAAATATGAACTTCAGGCCTTCATCTGAACCGGGAATACCCAATGTTACTACAGGATTTTTTCTGAAAGTAACAGTACCGATACCAGTTATTTTTCCTGTTACCATTAACTGACATTTTTTGAAGTCATTTGTTGCCCTGAATTCATGTTGTTCAAACCGCGCATAAACTTCCCCTGTTGTATACATTCGCGGAAGTATATCGATTATCGATGGTTTGGATGGTTGCTCAGGTTGTTGCTGAGTTACGGTATCAGCATTTACCTTGGCCTTCACTTCGGGGGTTTTAGGCTGATATGGGGGGGGCGTCAGCCCGTAAAGGAGATTGATGCCGTAGGCTATTGCGACGGTTATGACTGCTATTTTAATATAACGTTCATAGGGTGATTTCATTTCGTTCTTCCATGAATTCTATTTTGGTAACATGATTGCCATTGCGGTGTATTTTCATATTGTCTGTTGGGGACTTCACCGTATTACGAATTTCGTTCATTGTTTCTTTCGATAACATATCGCAGCCTTCCATATACATAACCCTACGGGTATCGGTATCTGGTATGTTAGTGAAACTGCTACTGACCCATGAATCAGGTATTTCGATTTCATGTATCAACTTCATATACTCAATGATAAACGTATCTGTCAGGTGAAATCGTCCGACCGTGTATTTTCCTGTATAGGCATTAGAAGAAGATAAAGCTACCCAATCGTTTTTTAAAACCAAAGCCAGCGCATTATTTTCCATGTTCAGATTCCAGTTCACGAATGCGATTGTTCGTCATGTCGATAAGACATTTCTGCTCATTATTGCAGGCGGATTTTTGCTTTATCCATTCTCTTTGAGAAGGGAGTAAACGTTTTCGTGTTTCAGGACTAAGTCTTTTCCAGACAGCATTAAGTTTCTCATCGCTTGCTTCATAACTGGGTGTATCGACATTTGAGGTTACTTTATTGTTTTTGGGGGCCTCGCTGCCGCTTCCATAGAAAACGGGGGCACGTACTCCCTGAGCGTAGCCTTTAGCTGCTTCTTCCCACACGTCTTGCCCATTGGTAGTCAATATCTTTCCGAACTCTGTAGTGTTGAAGCTGTAACTGCGGATCTCGCCGTTGAAATCCAGCTTCACGTTAACGACTGTTGACTTCGAAATGCCCGTCAAGAAATCCCCGGCTTCTGAACCAAGAGAACAGACCAATTCCTTCGTATCGTCGTTATTCTTTGGGCGCAGTCCGTGCATCGTGAATCTGCCGTTATCAGTTGTAGCAGTGATATCTACCAGCGGAACGATTGATGAGGATTGCTTTGTCATCGCGAAGCATATCCCCTTCAGATTTACATCCCTGTCCATCCCGAGAAACATCAGGGCGTTTTTGTCGCTGCTTGCGACACCTGCTGATTTTGCCTCTGGCAAGAAATAGACGGTACTGGTGGCGGTGGTTATACCTGAAACGAAAACAACACCTGACGCCATGATTTTTAAGGTTTTTATAAGGATAGTCATTCTGGATGCCTTCTATCGTTCTCACTCCATCGTGGACAGAGTATTCATTCCATGAGTCTTGTTTACGAGAAACACCAACCGAAGAATCATGATCTTACATCGATCTATAAAATCTATCAATATTGCTTAATTGATCTATAAAAACGATCAATTAACATGAGAGGAAGAGAGGGGATTGTTACTAAGTCGATTGTATTTACAGGGTTTTTGTATGGTTCATATGCTTGATGCTAATGTGGGGCGGGGCTGCGCTTAGTCTTGAATACTGCGATTGAAAGACATAACCATCTACTTTGTGCGGGGTTTCCGGCAACCATAGAGGTGTTTCGATAAGAAGCGGTGCAACTCGCACAGTTCGTAGACATAATGAATACGATGTAATTTGAACCCTTGCTCTAAAACGCTCGGTATAAAGTTTTACGGGGCTTTGGTATGGAATGGTTTCTGGGGGACGGTTTGGTTGCTTTCCCCTTGTCAGGTAGGCAAGGGGAGAGTGATTTAGCGTGTTATTTACTGTGAAAGTTTCTCTAAGTCTTCCAGTGAGTTAATCTCGTACTTAATGCCGTTGACAGTTGCATATGATTTGCTCGTAATGCCATCTACCCTGATAGCCATTCCACTGTCTTCGTCTCGGGTTACGCCATCCTCCAGCTCGGTTATAAATGTCGGGTTTAGAATGCTGACTTCGTGTTTGTCTTTAATATGCTGCGCAAATTTTTCAGGTGAAATCAGTTCATCAATGAAGGAGTGCAACACAAGTCCCTGCATTTTTAGTAAGTCATGATCGTTTACTGTTTGTGCCTCTACATACGAAATACCAGGTGATCTGTTGCGATTAAACTTAATCACTATTCTCTGCTTTGTTTCGTCGGCGAAGGTCACTTCAAAATGACTGTGCCGACCATCAATGTCATAACAATCAATACGTTTGATAGCTTGCTTTACCTTCAGTCTAATCCGCTTACGCTCAGGATTCTTTGTGTCATGAACATCGAAATGTCGGAATTGATCCCAGCCAGTAGTTTGAATTTCTGAACGGCTGATTTTGTACTGTTGAAATTCTTTCTCAAGCGTAATTTTTTTTTGTTTATTGGCATTAATCTGATCTGCCAATTCTTCGATGTTGTCTGTCAAAGTTGCTAGTTTTAGCAGCTTCTTAACCGCTTCAGATGCCTTTTCAATCTCAGATTCGTACCATGCTGTTTTATCCTCTTGGTGGTTGTTCCAGACGTGATCAGCGATTAGTTGTAAAACAGTGTGCTCAAGTTGGTATGACGTAAACCCTTTTTTACCGCAAGGTTTACCCTGAACGATTTTTGAACCACATATATATCGGTACTTGTTTTCACTTGAACCAGATTTGAACATGAAAGATCCACATTTACCGCAAAAAAGAATACCGATACCTGAGAGTAGCGGTATTTCAGGTTCAGGATTACCTCCTGGATATGTTGATGAACTACGAGTGACAGCACGATGTCGATCTAACTTCGAAAGTGTCAAGTAGTCTACTTCCGACATAAGTGCTGGATAGTAATCCGGAATAATGAATGTTTCTTTCAACGGTTCATCTGATTCGGAATCGTATATGATGGCACCTGATTCATCGCGTTTATCCAGCGTGAAGATTTTTTGTCCGTGAACAGTGGGATTCAAAAAGGTTCTGATCAAATGTTTGCCCCATTGCTCCGTTTTGGGTGTCAGCGCTTGACCTGTCTTGTCTTTATAAACCCTCTTTTTAGGGGCAGTGTAGTGTTCGTTAAGATATCGTTGGATACCAAGAAGAGTTTCACCGTTTTGTTTTAGTTCGATAATCTTCTGCGCTGCGGCAAAATAAATGGAGTGTGGGGTAACGTATCCTGATTTTGTGTCTACCCACCAGACATTCTGACCTACTGATTCTATGGCTTTTGCTGGTGTTCCCGGTTCTCTTGTCAGGTTGTGTCGTATCAGCGAACGAGCCTGGGCTTCAACCCGATTCTTTTTTGTCAACGATTCGTCGTGGGCGCGTGTGAACATCAACAACGAAATGATTAAATCGGTTGGATTATTCTTTACGTCCGCGTACTTATAGACCTTTTCATCCATACCAGTAACAACGACTATCCCCTTGCTAAGTATGCTCTTGAATATATCCAAAGCGCTCCAGGCATCATCACGACTAATGCGGTCAAGATTTTCGACTACCAGCCACGAACCAACGGGAACTTTAACCCCAATCTGCTTGATGAACTCCGATAGCTTCCCTTCATGAGCATTTTTTCCTTTGAACGCGGACATGCCGAGATCATGGAAAGCCGTTGTATCAAGTTCGAGATTATAACGGGTCGCAATTTTTAGAGCGGTATCTTGCTGACGCTCCAGGGAGTTGCCTTCCCGTTGTTTCACAGATGAAAAACGCACGTACGAATACAGCTTAGGTTTCATTAAGTGTGATTCCCTTCGGATGGTATTGATTGATCAGATGGACCTGATGCTAACAGCAGGAATGTGAATTTTAAACAGTGAATAATTATATGTTAGGCAAGCCCGCCAACACGCCCTGCGTTCAGCTCGACGAGCGGCTGCGCTGTAAGCTGTTTGGCTCGCCTCTGCGGCCTAAAGTTTGCGGCGGCCTTCAGCCCGCGGCCGACATGTGCGGCAGTACGCGCGAGCAGGCTATTACCTGGCTGATTGACCTCGAGGCCGCCACCGCGCCTTAAATATCCTTGATGCGCGCCATGCAATAAACGCTAATCGCAATCATCCCCAGCGCGATGAAAAATACGCTGTGATAGTTCCAGATTTCCGCCACTACACCTGCCATAGAACCGGCAATTATCCAGCCAACGCGCGTAGTATTGGTGTACAACGTGGTTGCCGCACCGGCCTGGCCCGGCATCAAATCCTGGAAATAGATCATGCCGATCCCGGCGAGAATGCCGATAAAGATAGCGTTCAGCAGCTGTAGCCCAAGCAGCATATATTGGTTATGCAGCGTCAGCATGCCGATGTAAAACAGCAGTCCCGCGCCGATAGCTACCCGCATCAGGAAGCGTTTTCCCAGCCGTTTTGCGTAGTACCCGGCAATCAGCATAGTCGGGATTTCCAGCCCGGCGGCTGTGCCCATCATTACGCCGGCCAGCTTCTCCGGCAGATGCAGTTCGTTAATAATATAGAGCGGCATATTGATGATATACAGGCTGTTACAGCCCCACATCATGGTGCATGCGGTGAACAGCAGCAGCGCATCGCGGCGGTTGCTGCGGGGCGCTTCCAGGGTGGCGGTTGTTTTTACCACCGGCTCTTTACGCATTGACGGCAGAAACAGCCAGACCATCGCGCTGCAAATCACAAAGGCAAAAGCGGCGCTCAGGTACATCACTTCAAACCCGAACCCCATCGCCAGCGCATAGGCAATTGGCGGCCCGATAACCCAGGCGAGAGAGACCTGAGCGCGCAGGATAGAGCTGAACATGACCGCCTCGCGCCCGGTGTGGTCGGCGTGCTCGCGGGCGAGAGCAAACATCTGCGGGTTGGCCGTGGAGCCAAAGCTGCTCAAAAACACGCCAACGAACAGCAGAACAAAGTAGTTACGGTTCCAGGCGAACAGCACGCAGCCCAGGGCGCCCAGCAGGCAACAGGCAAAAATGAGCTTTTTGCGGTCGCCTTTGCGGTCAGAACGCCCGGCGAGAAATTGGCTGACCAGAATGCCTATCACCGCGCTGCCGGTGAAGAAAAAACCTACCAGCGCGGGGCGGACATGAACTTCATCGGTCAAAAACAGGCTTAAGGTCGGCGTTTGCAGCGCACCGGCGATGCCGGTCAAAAATGCGACTATCAGAAACGCGGATGAAGTGAAATCAAGAGGCTTACGGGCGGCGGTAACGGGAGCGTTTTGCATGCTATCGGGCGGCAGGAAAAAGAATGCGCGGAGTGTACGCCCGTTACCCTTAAATAAACAGATTTACCCTCGCAGGATGTCGGACGGCCAGCACAAATAATTCATCAAACCTCATTAACACCCGTCCGGGTGATCGCTCGTTTGTAAAAGCTGAAGTTTGCTGATGCCGAACCATTACCGTCGGTTCAGGCGCTGAACTTTGTCGTCTGCTAAAATGAAAATGTGCTGAAGCTCTAAATTTAGAAAGCTGAAATGCGAGAAATGTTGCACAGAAAGCCGATTTAGCGCAACACTCCTTGAAACGTTTCAGCGTCATCTTAGGCATCCCGCCACCCGGAGATGACGTATTTTTTCTCAGAAAAGCTGAATCGTTTCAATTCAGCGAGAGAGGAGATTTATGTTCCAGTTATCTGTGCAGGATATTCATCCCGGTAAATCCGCCGGGAGTAAAGAAGAGGCCATCCGCCTGGTTGCCGCTGCCCTGGTGCAGGCCGGTAATGTCGGTGAAGGCTATGTGAACGGTATGCTGGCCCGCGAGC
Source organism: Cedecea davisae DSM 4568 (assembly GCF_000412335.2). Taxonomy (GTDB): domain Bacteria; phylum Pseudomonadota; class Gammaproteobacteria; order Enterobacterales; family Enterobacteriaceae; genus Cedecea; species Cedecea davisae. The sequence continues at coordinate 3,051,374 of NZ_KE161030.1, read as the reverse complement.
AGCAAACCTCTACCTACCTTGGCAACGGGATTGCTATCCCGCACGGCACCACCGACACCCGCGACCTGGTGCTGAAGACCGGCGTTCAGGTGTTCCAGTTTCCTGACGGCGTAGAGTGGGGCGAAGGCCAGACGGCGTACGTCGCCATCGGTATTGCCGCCAGCTCCGACGAACACCTCGGCCTGCTGCGCCAGCTGACCCATGTGCTGAGCGACGATGAAGTTGCTGAACAGCTGAAGTCGGCCACCGGCGCGGAAGAGTTACGCGCGCTGCTAATGGGCGAAAAACAGTCCACGGCCCTGCTGCTGGACAACAGCCTGCTGGCGCTGAACGTTGACGCCAGCGACCTGATAACGCTGCAGGCGCTAAACGCTGGCCGCCTCAAGCAGGCTGGCGCGGCAGATGCAGCCTTTGTCAGCAATGTCATTTCCGGAAAGCCGCTCTACCTCGGGCAGGGCATCTGGCTGAACGACAGCGCAGAAGGCAACCTTGCCAGCGCGGTCGCCGTTAGCCGCCCGGCGGCGACTTTCGAAGCTCAAGGCCAGCCGGTCTCGCTGCTGATGACCGTCGCCGTTGCCGACGAGCAGCCGCTTCAGGTGCTGAACCGCCTGAGCGATATGCTGATTGGCAATCGCGCCGACAAACTGTTAAGCGCCGATGCGCCAACTTTGCTGACGCTGCTGACCAGCGATGAGGCTCCGGCCGAAGAGGCGCTGAGCGCTGAATTCACCGTGCGCAATGAACACGGCCTGCACGCCCGCCCGGGTACGGCGCTGGTCAACACCATTAAACAATTTAATAGCGAAATAACCGTGACAAACCTTGATGGAACCGGAAAACCGGCAAATGGACGCAGCCTGATGAAAGTTGTTGCACTCGGCGTTAAGAAGGGCCACCGCCTGCGCTTCACCGCCCAGGGTGAAGATGCTGAACAGGCGCTGAAGGCGATTGGCGATGCCATCGCTGCCGGTCTCGGGGAGGGCGCGTAATGACCAGACGTGTAGCCACTATTACCCTGAACCCGGCCTACGATCTGGTGGGCTTTTGCCCGGAGATTGAGCGCGGCGAAGTTAACCTCGTTCGCACCACCGGCCTGCATGCCGCAGGTAAAGGGATTAACGTTGCCAAAGTCCTGAAAGATCTCGGTATCGACGTCACCGTTGGCGGTTTCCTCGGTAAAGATAACCAGGACGGTTTTCAGCAGCTGTTCAGCGAGTTGGGCATAGCTAACCGCTTCCAGGTGGTACAGGGCCGCACCCGTATTAACGTCAAGCTGACCGAAAAAGATGGCGAAGTGACCGACCTCAACTTCTCCGGGTTTGAAGTGACCGGCGCGGACTGGGAACGCTTTGTGGCGGACTCCCTGAGCTGGCTGGGCCAGTTCGATATGGTTTGTGTTAGCGGCAGCCTGCCGGCAGGCGTTTCCCCTGAGGCGTTCACCGACTGGATGACTCGCCTGCGCAGCCAGTGCCCGTGCATCATCTTCGACAGCAGCCGCGAGGCCTTAGTGGCCGGGCTGAAAGCTGCGCCGTGGCTGGTAAAACCAAACCGTCGCGAGCTGGAAATCTGGGCTGGCCGCAAGCTGCCAGAACTTAAAGATGTTATTGAAGCCGCTCACGCGCTGCGCGAGCAGGGCATTGCCCACGTTGTTATTTCGCTGGGTGCGGAAGGCGCGCTGTGGGTTAACGCCTCCGGGGAATGGATTGCGCGGCCGCCGTCTTGCGAAGTGGTTAGCACCGTGGGCGCGGGCGACTCAATGGTTGGTGGCCTGATTTACGGCCTGCTGATGCGCGAGTCCAGCGAACACACTCTACGTCTTGCCACCGCCGTTGCTGCCCTGGCCGTTAGCCAGAGCAATGTCGGCATTACCGATCGCACACAACTGGCCGCCATGATGGCTCGTGTCGACCTGAAACCTTTCCACTGACAGCAGGAGACAGGCAATGAAAACGCTGTTAATTATTGAGCCGGGGCTGGGCCAGGCGCGCGCATATCTCGCGAAGACGCTGCTCGGTGCCGCTGCGCAAAAAGCGCATCTCGACATTATCGACAACCCAAACGATGCCGAACTGGCTATCGTGGTGGGGAATGCTGTTCCTGCTGACAACGCGCTGAACGGTAAAAAAGTTTTCCTCGGCGATATCGATCGTGCGGTTCAGCATCCTGAGCTGTTCCTGAGCGAAGCCAAAGGTAAAGCCACGCCGTATACCGCTCCGGCTGTTGCGGCTCCTGCCCAGGCGGTTTCCGCCAGCGGCCCGAAACGTATTGTAGCCGTTACAGCCTGCCCGACAGGCGTAGCGCATACTTTTATGGCTGCGGAAGCGATTGAAACCGAAGCCAAAAAACGCGGCTGGTGGGTGAAGGTTGAAACTCGCGGCTCGGTTGGCGCGGGTAACGCTATCACGCCAGAAGAAGTGGCTGCGGCAGATCTGGTTATCGTTGCGGCGGATATCGAAGTGGATCTGGCGAAGTTTGCCGGTAAGCCGATGTACCGCACCTCTACCGGCCTTGCGCTGAAGAAAACTTCTCAGGAACTGGATAAAGCGCTGGCTGAAGCCAAACCTTATGAAGCTGTGGGCAAGGCGAGCGCGGGCCAGGAGTCCGGCAAGAAAGAGAGCGCCGGGGCTTACCGTCACCTGTTGACCGGGGTTTCTTACATGCTGCCGATGGTGGTGGCGGGCGGCCTGTGTATCGCGCTCTCCTTTGCCTTTGGTATCCAGGCGTTTAAAGAGCCAGGCACCCTGGCTGCGGCGCTGATGCAAATCGGCGGCGGCTCTGCCTTCGCTCTGATGGTGCCGGTGCTTGCAGGCTATATCGCGTTTTCCATCGCAGACCGCCCTGGCCTGACGCCGGGTCTTATCGGCGGCATGCTGGCGGTGAGCACCGGTTCCGGCTTTATCGGCGGGATCATCGCCGGTTTCCTGGCGGGCTATATTGCGAAGTTGATTAGCTCAAAGCTGAAGCTGCCGCCAAGCATGGAAGCGCTGAAGCCAATTCTGATCATTCCGCTGTTCTCAAGCCTGGTTGTTGGCCTGGCGATGATCTACCTGATCGGCACCCCGGTTGCCAAAATCCTTGCTGGCCTGACGCACTGGCTGCAAACCATGGGCACCGCTAACGCGGTACTGCTGGGCGCTATTCTTGGCGGGATGATGTGTACCGACATGGGTGGCCCGGTGAACAAAGCGGCTTATGCCTTCGGCGTTGGGCTGTTAAGTACGCAAACCTACGCGCCGATGGCGGCGATTATGGCTGCGGGCATGGTGCCACCTCTGGCGCTGGGCCTGGCGACTCTGGTTGCGCGCCGTAAGTTTGATAAAGCGCAGCAGGAAGGGGGCAAAGCGGCTCTGGTTCTCGGCCTGTGCTTTATTACCGAAGGGGCGATCCCGTTTGCCGCCCGTGACCCGATGCGCGTTCTGCCTTGCTGTATCATCGGCGGCGCGCTGACCGGGGCACTCTCCATGGCGGTAGGCGCGAAGCTGATGGCGCCGCACGGCGGCCTGTTCGTGCTGCTTATTCCTGGCGCAATCACGCCGGTGCTGGGTTATCTGCTGGCGATTATCGCCGGTACGCTGGTGGCGGGCCTGTCTTACGCCTTCCTGAAACGCCCTGAAACCGAGCTGGCTGCTAAAGCCGCATAACCGCTCTGTTTCCCCGCTCTCTCTATGCGTTTGTTAAGGACGCGGAGAGCGCGGGGAATGCCCTCCACCTTCTGTTGTTTTCGCATTTTCTCGAGACTCCTCCCTCCAGAGTGAAAATACTCCCCGCATTTGCATTCATTTGTTTATTCCTTCCAATGCTTTGAACGTTTCAAACTTGTTTGTTCGCAGGTAAAAGCGAAAATTTCGATCGGAAAATAAAATGTTGGCTTACTATGTCACCTTGTTGGTGTACTTAGTACCCTCAAGGGTGCGTACACCGGTGACACATGGAATTGAGTTTATCGAAACTACGATGTTTACCCGGGAGATCAAGCTAATCGCTAAAGATAATTTGAGCGATGCCGAGAGATCCGAGCTAAAAAAGCTGACTAAGTTACTGAAGGATGAGGTGTGAAATGACTTTTTTTAATGACCTGAAAAGCGCTCTCGAAGAGGCTGTAGAGATTAAAAACGGGGTGAAGTCTCCGGCGAGGACAACCCGCTATACGGTAGCGGATGTGCGCGCCATAAGGGAGCAGTTGAACGTTTCTCAAAGTGAAATGGCGAAGGCGTTGGGGACCAGCGTTGATACAATAAAAAGTTGGGAGTCAAAAAGGCGAAACCCGACCGGGCTGGCGGCAAAAGTGCTGGCAACCATACAGGCCAATCCAGCCTTTTTCTACGAACTGGCCGCCCACTAACTTATTAAAAACGCTCTTTTGCGGCCTGATAAATAGCGTCAGGAGGCGCGTTGGCACCTCCTGAGGAATGTTCTTTGTTACGCCGTTGCTTCTTCATGCTGCTGAGCCTTCAGCCATGCAATCTCTTCCGCCCAGATATCCGGGTTGGTTGTTTCCAGAATCAGCGGAATGCCGTCGAAGCGGGCATCTCGCATTATCCAGCTAAACGGCGTATGGCCGATGTTCCCCGCGCCCAGGCTATTGTGGCGGTCAACCCTGCTGCCGAACTCGCTCTTTGCATCGTTGAGGTGCATACCGCGCAGGTATTTAAAACCGACGATGCGCTCAAATTCGTTGAAGGTCTGCTCGCAGTCTGCCTCGGTACGCAGGTCGTAACCGGCGGCGAAGGCGTGACAGGTATCAATGCAGACGCCGACGCGGGACTTATCTTCCACGCCGTCAATAATGGCCGCCAGGTGTTCGAAGCGGAAGCCAAGGTTGCTGCCCTGGCCCGCGGTGTTTTCAATCACGGCGGTAACGCCCTCGGTCTGCGCGAGCGCGATGTTAATCGACTCGGCGATGCGCTTCAGGCACTCGTCTTCAGGAATTTGCTTCAGGTGGCTGCCGGGATGGAAGTTGAGCAGCGTCAGCCCCAACTGCTGGCAGCGGGCCAGCTCGTCGATAAAAGCTTCGCGGGATTTTTCCAGCGCGTCTTCAACCGGGTGGCCCAGGTTAATCAGATAGCTGTCGTGGGGAAGGATTTGGCCCGGACCATAATGGTATTTTTCGCAGGCGGCCTTAAAGCTATCGATAACTTCGCTGGTCAGCGGCGCGGCACGCCACTGGCGTTGATTCTTGGTGAACAGGGCAAAAGCGGTCGCTTCCAGTTCGTGGGCGCGGATGGCGGCATTTTCCAGACCGCCTGAGGCGCTAACGTGCGCTCCAATAAACTTCATCTTTCTTCTCCTGTCAAAACCCGCTATCGGGGAAAAAACAATGATAGCGGGTCAGGGGCATTTTTTCTGCTTCGAATTATGCCATCAGGTGGTGCACCGCGAGGTTAATCGCGCCGCCGCCGATAATCAGCCAGATAAACAGCACCAGCGCCATCAGCAGCGGGCGTGCCCCGGCTTTTTTCAGCGCGCTCATGTGGGTTGTTAATCCCAGCGCGGCCATCGCCATTGCCAGCAGGAAGGTGTCCAGCGTAATTAATGCATTAACCACCGCCTGCGGCAGAAGGTGGAAGGAGTTGAAAATCGCTACCACGATGAACAGCACCGCAAACCACGGAATGGTAATTTTGCTCTCTTGCGCAGCGCCCGCCGGAGCCAGCGCTTTAACGCGTGCAGCAAGGAAAATAAGGAACGGAGCCAGCATCATCACGCGCAGCATTTTGGCAATCACCGCAGCATTTTCCGTTTCCGGGCTGATTGCGTGGCCGGCTGCGACGACTTGCGCCACTTCATGCATGGTGGAGCCGGTATAAATCCCGAAAGCTTCCGGCGTGAACCAGTGGCTAACCAGCGGATAAAGCATCGGGTAAATAAAGATAGCCAGCGTACCGAAGATAACCACAGTGGCGACGGCAACCGTTACTTTGCTGGCTTCAGCTTTAACCACCGGCTCGGTAGCCAGAATCGCCGCCGCTCCGCAGATGCTGCTGCCCGCGCCAATCAGCCAGCTGGTGTGTTTGTCCAGCCCGAAGACTTTCTGGCCTAACCAGCAGGCGAGGGCGAAGGTGCTGCACAGCGTCAGCACGTCGATAGCCAGGCCGCTTACGCCGACGTCGGCAATTTGCGAAAACGTCAGCCGGAAGCCATAAAGAATAATGCCGAGGCGCAGAAGATGTTGTTTCGCGAACAGGACGCCGCCGTCGCAGTGCTGCCAGATTTTCGGATACAGCGTATTGCCGATAATCATGCCGCACAGAATGGCCAGCGTCAGCGCACCAAGGCCCAGTCCTGCAACCGAAGGAATATTGCCCAGCCACAAAGCCAGCCCGGTAATGGCGGCAGAAAGCGCAAGTCCCGGCAGGAAGTGGCGCAATGTATGACGATGAGCTTGTACGGGTAGTGCAGTCATAACCTTCTCCTTTGTGATGACGAAAAGGCTACGCCTTGCTGGCATAAAAATAAAATTGATTATATATTTATAATTAATCTTTATAAGTGGTAAGCAACCCGCTGCCACCACCAGGAAAGCCACTATGCATATCACCCTGCGGCAACTTGAAGTGTTTGCCGAAGTCCTTAAAAGCGGCTCCACTACCCAGGCTTCCCAGATGCTGTCGCTCTCGCAGTCGGCGGTTAGCGCGGCGCTTGCCGACCTTGAAGGGCAGCTTGGCGTTCAGATGTTCGACCGGGTTGGGAAAAGGCTGGTGGTTAACGAGCACGGCAGGCTGCTTTACCCCCGCGTTGTGGGGCTGCTGGAGCAGGCTGGCGAAATAGAACAGCTGTTTCGTGAAGACAACGGGGCAATCCGCGTTTACGCCAGCAGCACCATCGGCAACTATATCCTGCCGGAGATGATAGCCCGCTACCGCCGTGACTTCCCGAAGTTGCCGCTGGAGCTTAGCGTCGGCAACAGCCAGGACGTGATTAACGCGGTGGCGGACTTTCGCGTTGATATCGGCCTGATTGAAGGGCCGTGCCATATGTCCGAGCTGGTGGCGGAACCGTGGCTGGAGGATGAGCTGGTGGTGTTTGCCTCGCCGGGCAACTCGCTGGTGCACCAGCCGGTAACCCTGGAAAGCCTCGCTAAGCAGCCGTGGATCCTGCGTGAGCGCGGCTCCGGCACCCGTGAAATTGTTGACTACCTGCTGCTTTCGCACCTGCCGATGTTCCAGTTGGGCATGGAGCTGGGCAACTCCGAGGCTATCAAACATGCGGTGCGCCACGGGCTGGGCATTAGCTGCCTGTCGCGCCGGGTGATTGCCGAGCAGCTGGAAAGCGGCTCGCTGGTTGAAGTCCATGTTCCGCTCCCCCGCCTCGTGCGCACCCTGTACCGCATTCACCATCGCCAGAAGCATATTTCCAACGCGCTGCTGCGTTTCCTGCGCTATTGCGAAGCGTGATGCACCAAAACCTCGCAGTTGCACCCGTCTGGGGTGTAACCGTGAGGCATCGCTCTCCCCGTTAACCCTCATTTCACCGCGATGAAGCAGTAAAACTCGCTTCCCTGCCTCGTTGGCACATTAGTTGCAAATTTGAATTCAAAGAATCTTTTGTTTCAATCAGGCGACGAGGCTGCACATGACGATGAAAAAATGGTTGTTCTCTTTAGTTGGCGCGACGGTTCTGCTGGCTCAGGCCGGAGCGGTAATGGCCGATCAATTGCAGGATATCGAAAAGCGCGGCGTGCTGCGCGTGGCGGTTCCGCAGGACTTCCCGCCGTTCGGCTCGGTGAATGCTGACCTGAAACCTCAGGGTTACGATATTGATATGGCGGCTTACCTGGCGAAAGGGCTGAAGGTGAAGCTCCAACTGGTGCCGGTGACCAGCGCCAACCGCGTGCCGTATCTGCAAACCGACAAAGTTGACCTGGTTATTTCAAGCCTCGGCAAGAACGCCGAACGCGAAAAGGTTATCGACTTTAGCCGCGCCTACGCGCCGTTCTTCCTCGGCGTTTTCGGTCCTAAAGATGGCACCGTAGCCGATGCGAAAGCGCTGAGCGGTAAAACCGTCGGCGTAACCCGCGGTGCGGTGGAAGACATGGTGCTTAGCGACCTTGCGCCAAAAGATGCTGAGGTGAAGCGTTACGAAGACAACAACACGACTATATCTGCTTACCTCTCAGGCCAGGTGCAGTACATCGCAACCGGTAACCTTGTGGTCGCGGCTATTGCTCGCCAGAACCCGACTAAAGCGCCGGTCAGCAAATTTATGCTCAAAGATTCGCCTTGTTACATCGGCCTGAAGAAAAACGAGCCAGCGCTGAAAGCGAAGGTGGACGAGTTGATTGGCGAAGCGCTGAAGGATAACACCCTCAACACCCTGTCGCAGAAATGGATGCAGGCGCCGCTGCCTGCGAATCTCGGCGCCTGAGGAGCCGGGAATGACCACGCAACTTGATTTTGCTGGTCTGCTTCCCTATTGGTCGGAGCTGGTCTCCGGCCTGTGGGTGACGCTGGCGCTCACCACCATGGCGACGGTCGGCGGCGTTGCCATCGGCATTGTCGGGGCGGCTATCCGCAGCGGCAGGCCAGGGCTGCTTAGCCTGATTTGGGGCGGCTACGTTGAGCTTATCCGCAACACGCCGTTTGTGGTTCAGCTGTTCTTTATTGTCTTCGGGCTGCCGGGGCTGGGCCTGAAGCTGACCGCCGGAGAAGCGGCGCTAATAGCTATGCTGGTAAACCTGGGAGCCTACAGCACGGAAATTATCCGCGCCGGGATTCAGGTTACGCCAAAAGGGCAGTGGGAAGCGGCTCGTGTCCTCGGCCTGACCCGCAGCCAGACTTTTCTGCGGGTTGTCCTGCCGCCGTCCCTGAAGCGTATTTATCCGTCTCTGGTTAGCCAGTGCATTATCGTGATGCTCGGCTCGTCGGTGGTTTCTCAGGTTTCCTGCGAGGATCTGACGTTTGCCGCGAGCCTTATTCAGTCACGGACTTTCCTCAGCTTTGAGGTCTACCTGGTCACCACGCTGATGTATCTGGTGCTGTCGCTTATCATGCGCCAGCTCCTGCTTGCCGCCGGGCGTAAATGGTTAGGGAGTGATGCCGGATGATGACTTTTACCGACTGGGATATCTTGCGCAATTTACTGCTGGCCGCGCGCTGGACCGTGCTTTTGTCGCTGATTGCCTTTGTCTGCGGCACGCTGGTGACGCTGCCGCTATTGCTGCTGCGCATGGGCCGGTGGACGTGGCCGAAGCGCCTGATAAGCGGCTATGTTGCGCTGTTTCAGGGCACGCCTCTGCTAATGCAGCTGTTCCTGGCTTTCTTCGGCCTCGCGCTGTTTGGCATCGACGTCAGCGCCTGGACCGCCGCCACGCTTGCCCTGACCCTGTTTACCAGCGCTTTTCTGCTGGATATCTGGTATGGCAGCATTCGCGCTCTGCCGAAAGGCCAGTGGGAAGCCTGCCGCTGCCTGGGTCTGAGCTTCGGGCAGACGCTGTTCCGGGTGATTGCCCCGCAGGCGCTGCGTATTGCCGTTGCGCCCACCGTTGGTTTTTCCGTGCAGGTGATTAAAGGCACCGCGCTGGCCTCAATTATCGGCTTTGTCGAGCTGACCAAGGCGGGCACGATGCTGAATAACGTCACTTTTGAGCCGTTCAAAGTTTTTGCCCTGGTGGCGCTCGGCTACTTCCTGCTTTGCTATCCGCTGTCGCGGTACAGCCGTTATCTGGAGAAAAAATTCCATGCCGCTCATCACCATTAATGACGTACAGAAATATTACGGCGACAACCACGTGCTGAAGGGCGTCAGCCTTGATATCGATATGGGGGAAGTGGTGTCGATTATCGGGCGCAGCGGCTCCGGCAAAAGCACGTTGCTGCGCTGCATGAACGGGCTGGAAGGTTACCAGGACGGCAGCATCAAGCTTGGCGGCATGACGATAACCGACCGTGAATCCCAGGCGCGTGAAATCAGCCGTTCGGTTGGCATGGTGTTCCAGAACTTTAACCTGTTCCCGCATATGACGGCGCTGGAAAATGTGATGCTGGCACCGCGCCGGGTGCTGAATAAAAGCGCCGCCGAGTGCCGCGAGCTGGCGCTGGAAATGCTGAACAAGGTCGGGCTGGGCGAGCGCGTGGACTATCATCCGTCCAGCTTGTCCGGCGGCCAGCAGCAGCGCGTTGCTATCGCCCGCGCCCTGGCGATGAAGCCTAAAGTGCTGCTCTGCGATGAGATTACCTCGGCGCTGGACCCGGAGCTGGTGGGCGAAGTGCTAAAAGTGCTGGAGCAGCTGGCGGGGGAGGGAATGACCCTGATCCTGGTCACCCATGAAATGAACTTTGCCAGAGAAGTTGGCGACCGCGTGGTGTTTATGCATCAGGGCAAAGTGTGGGAGCAGGGCGAAAGTAAGTCGTTCTTCGCCAACCCTCGTACACCGGAATTGCAACAGTTTATCTCGTCCGTGCGCGGACTCGGTTAACCCCCTCACCGCCGGTTCCTGGTTTCGGATCGGCGGTTTTTTTAATTCCCTCCGGTTCACCTGCCTGATTAGCGCCTTGCTAATAATCGCCGGGCAATCATGAAGCTCTCTTATAACCCGGGATTTCTGCTATATGAATAAAGACGTTTTGTTACAATCTCGCCTCATTTTTTGGATAGGCAACAATTTCCTATGGTTTCACAAGATAAAACCACACAAGCGCCTGGCCTACGCCGCGAATTAAAGGCGCGCCACCTGACGATGATCGCCATTGGCGGATCGATCGGGACCGGGCTTTTTGTCGCCTCCGGGGCGACCATTTCTCAGGCTGGCCCAGGCGGGGCACTGCTCTCTTATATGCTGATTGGCCTGATGGTTTACTTCCTGATGACAAGCCTGGGCGAACTGGCGGCATTTATGCCGGTTTCCGGCTCCTTTGCCACCTACGGGCAAAAATACGTTGAAGAAGGCTTCGGCTTCGCGCTGGGCTGGAACTACTGGTACAACTGGGCGGTAACCATCGCCGTTGACCTCGTGGCCGCGCAGCTGGTGATGAACTACTGGTTCCCGGACACGCCGGGCTGGATCTGGAGCGCGCTGTTCCTCGGCATTATGTTCCTGCTGAACTGGATCTCGGTGAAAGGCTTTGGTGAAGCGGAATACTGGTTCTCGCTGATTAAAGTCACCACCGTCATTATCTTTATTATCGTCGGCGTGATGATGATTGTCGGCATCTTCAAAGGCGCTCAGCCGGTAGGCTGGAGCAACTGGACGACCGGCGACGCGCCGTTTGCCGGCGGTTTTGCGGCGATGATTGGCGTGGCGATGATAGTCGGCTTCTCCTTCCAGGGCACCGAGCTTATCGGTATTGCCGCCGGTGAGTCCGCTGACCCGGAGAAAAACATTCCGCGTGCGGTGCGTCAGGTATTCTGGCGGATCCTGCTGTTCTATGTGTTCGCCATCCTGATTGTTAGCCTGATTATCCCTTATACCGACCCGAGCCTGCTGCGCAACGACGTTAAAGACATCAGCGTTAGCCCGTTCACCCTGGTCTTCCAGCACGCAGGGCTGCTCTCCGCTGCGGCCGTAATGAATGCGGTTATCCTGACGGCGGTTTTGTCGGCGGGCAACTCCGGTATGTATGCTTCAACGCGTATGCTTTACACCCTGGCCTGCGACGGTAAAGCGCCGCGTATCTTCGCGAAGCTGTCTAAAGGCGGCGTACCGCGTAACGCGCTGTATGCCACCACCGTGATTGCCGGGCTGTGCTTCCTGACCTCGATGTTTGGCAACCAGACCGTTTACCTGTGGCTGCTCAATACCTCCGGGATGACCGGTTTCATCGCCTGGCTGGGCATCGCCATCAGCCATTACCGCTTCCGTCGCGGCTATGTGCTCCAGGGCAATGATATTAAAGACCTGCCGTATCGTTCGGGCTTCTTCCCGATTGGGCCGATTTTTGCCTTCGTACTGTGTCTGATAATCACCCTTGGCCAGAACTACGAAGCGTTCCTCTCCGACACCATCGACTGGGGCGGCGTGGCGGCAACCTATATCGGTATCCCGCTGTTCCTGGCTATCTGGTTCGGCTACAAGATAACGAAAGGCAGCCGTTTCGTACGCTACAGCGAAATGACGTTCCCGAAATTCCGTCAGTAACAAGGCGTTACTCTTTAAAGGGCGTGTTTACCACGCCCTTTTTTCATTTCTCTCGCCAGCAATAATTCCTCCAGGTTATAGTAGAGAACAATTAAATTGATAACCATTATCATTTGCTTTATCGTTAACGCCATTCTTTAAGGAACGAAGGAGAGTTGGCGTGAAGCATATGATTAAATTCAAAAATATCTGTCTGGCACTGGCGTTAACCGCCGGCTGCCTGCAAACGGCGGTTGCGGCTACCGTGACCGATATCGTCGGGCGTGAGGTCACTATTCCTCAGAAGGTTGACCGTATTCTGCTGGGTGAAGGGCGTCTTTTCTATGCTCTGGCGCTGCTGGAAGGGCAAAAGCCTATCGACCGCATCGTTGGCTGGCAGGGCGACTTCCGTAAGCTGGATACCCAGACTTACGCGGAGTACAAAGCAAAATTCCCGAAGATTGACGATATTCCGCTGATTGGCAGCACCACGGCCGACAGCGTTAGCCCGGAGAAAGTGCTGACTCTGCACCCGGATGTGGCAATTTTTGGCCTGTCCGGGCACGGTCCTGGCCGCCACAGCGAGCTGGTTTCCCAGCTTGAAAAAGCGGGCGTGCCGGTAGTGTTCGTTGATTTTCGTACCTCGCCGCTCAAAAATACCTTGCCGAGCATGCGTGTGCTGGGCAAAGTGTTGCATCGCGAAAAGCAGGCCGATGATTACATCGCCTTTTATGAAGCGAACCTGAAAAAGATTACCGATGTCACCGGCAAGATGGCGGAAAAAGATAAGCCGTCGGTGTTTATCGAACTGCGCGCTGCGGCGATGGAAGAGTGCTGCGGCTCCGCCGGTAACGGCAACATGGGCGACTTTATCGACCAGGCTGGCGGCATCAATATTGCTAAAAATCTGCTGCCCGGCGCGTTGGGCACGGTAAACCTGGAAAAAGTCATCGCGGCCGATCCTAAGGTTTATATTGCCAGCGGCGGTAAAGCACCCGGCTCCACCGCTCCGGGCGTTGTCCTGGGCGCTCAGGCAACAAAAGCTGAAGCGCAGTCCAGCCTGCAAAAAGTGCTGGAGCGTAAAGGCATTGACCAGTTAACGGCGGTCAAAGAAGGGCGCGCCTATGGCGTATGGCATAATTTCTATAATTCGCCGTACAACATCCTCGCTATTCAGGCGATGGCGACCTGGTTCCACCCGCAGGAGTTTGCCGGGGTTAATCCGGAGCAAACTATGCAACAACTTTATAAACAGTTCCTTGCGGTAGAGCCAACGGGAACCTACTGGACCGATCTTAAGAAGTAACGAAGGTAAGACTTGATGAGTGCCACCACCGATCCGATGCCAAACGAGGCGCAACCCGAAACCATCATGGGGCGCTACCAGCAGGTACTGCGTCACCGTTATTTGCTGATGGGAGCGCTGGTCATTGCGATCCTCGCCTCGCTGTTGCTGGACTTTACCCTTGGCCCGTCCGGGCTGCCGCTGGATACGCTGTGGCAGACCCTGATCGATCCGGCCAATGCTAACCCCGGCACCAGGGTCATCGTGTGGGACATTCGTCTGCCTTATGCGCTGATGGCGCTGCTGGTCGGCATGGCGCTTGGCCTGGCGGGGGCGGAGATGCAAACCATCCTCAATAACCCGCTGGCCAGCCCTTTTACCCTCGGTGTTTCTTCCGCCGCGGCCTTTGGTGCGGCGCTTGCCATTATCCTCGGAATTGGTATTCCGGGGGTGCCCGATCAGTGGTTTATCTCGGCTAACGCCTTTGTCTTTGCCCTGTTTGCCGCGTTAATGCTCGACGCCATCACCCGCTGGACGCGCGTTGCCAGTTCCGGCGTGGTGCTGTTTGGTATTGCGCTGGTGTTCACCTTCAATGCCCTGGTGTCGATGCTGCAATTTATTGCCAGCGAAGACACGTTGCAGGGGCTGGTGTTCTGGACGATGGGCAGCCTGGCCCGCGCGTCGTGGGACAAACTGGGCGTGCTGCTGCTGGCCTTTGCCATCATTATGCCTATCTCAATGCTTAGCTCGTGGAAGTTGACCGCGCTACGCCTCGGCGAAGACCGTGCCGTGAGCTTCGGTATCGACGTGAAGCGCCTGCGTTTAGGCACGCTGCTGCGCATCAGCATACTCTCTGCGCTCTCGGTCGCGTTTGTTGGCCCCATCGGCTTTATCGGCCTGGTTGCGCCGCACATTGCCCGCATGCTCTTTGGCGAAGATCACCGTTTCTATCTGCCGGGCAGCGTGCTGGTTGGCGCCCTGGTACTGTCGCTGGCGTCGGTTGCCTCTAAAAACATCATCCCCGGCGTTATTATTCCGGTGGGGATCGTTACCTCGCTGGTGGGCGTGCCGTTCTTCCTGAGTATTATTCTGCGCCATAAGGGGAACGTGTGATGCAGGGTCTAAAGATTGATGCATTCAACGCCGGTTACCCGAAGCGTAAAATTATCGAAAACCTCAACGTGCCTGCGTTGCCGCGCGGCAAAATCACCGTGCTGCTGGGGCCGAACGGCTGCGGTAAGTCTACGCTGCTGCGTTCGCTCGCGGGCCTGAACCGCGCAGAAGGGCAGCTGTATCTGGACGGTGAAGACCTGATGGCGCTGCCATTTGCCAAACGCGCTGAGAAAGTTGTTTACCTGCCGCAGTCTCTGCCTCAGGGCGTGCATCTGCATGTGCTGGAGTCGATTATCGTTGCCCAGCGCGCTTCCGGCGGTCGCCACAGTGCCGAAAGCGAAGAGCAGGTGATGCAGCTGCTTAAACAGCTGGGGATTTCCCATCTCGCCCTCAGCTATCTCGACCAGCTTTCCGGCGGACAAAAACAGCTGGTTGGCCTGGCGCAGTCGCTTATCCGTCGGCCCTCTCTGCTGCTGCTGGATGAGCCGCTGAGCGCCCTGGATTTAAATTACCAGTTCCACGTAATGGACCTGGTTGCCCGTGAAACCCGCGAGCGTAATATCGTCACAGTTGTGGTGGTTCACGATATCAATATTGCCCTGCGCCATAGCGAGCATGTGCTAATGCTGCGCGACGGCAAGCTGGTAGCAAGCGGCGAGCCGGAAGCGGTTATTACTCCGCGCAGCCTGGCTCAGGTTTACGGCGTCAGGGGGCGGATAGAGCGCTGTTCCCAGGGCGTCGCTCAGGTGCTTATCGACGGCTTAGTCGAGACGCCCACCGTATAACAAAGCTTTTCAGGAATACTAAGGAACACAATATGCAGCCGGCGGCCAATGTAGCCGCTGGCGCATAGTGCAATGTGAGCGCTAAACGGTTGTTTCGTTTGTAATTCACCTCATGGAGAGAAAAGGAATGTTAAGGTTGAATCCCATTGTCCGGGGAGGACTCTGCGCATCGGTACTCGGTCTGGCTTTTCCCGCTGCCGCCGACGATCGTGAAGAAACGATGGTTGTTACCGCATCCGCTATCGAGCAAAACCTCAAAGATGCTCCCGCCAGTATCAGCGTTATTACTCAGGCCGACCTGCAAAAGAAACCAGTTACTAATCTGAAAGATGTGCTTCAGGAAGTGCCCGGCGTTCAGTTAACCAATGAAGGTGACAATCGCCGCGGCGTCAGCCTGCGCGGCCTGGACAGCAGCTATACCCTGATTCTGGTTGACGGCAAGCGAGTAAACTCCCGCAATGCGGTCTTCCGCCACAACGATTTTGATCTTAACTGGATCCCGGCTGACGCTATCGAGCGCATCGAAGTGGTTCGCGGGCCAATGTCTTCCCTTTACGGGTCAGACGCCCTCGGCGGCGTGGTTAACATTATTACCCGAAAGGTAGGCAAAGCCTGGCACGGCACTTTCACCGTTGACTCAACCGTGCAGGAGCATCGCGATCGCGGAGACACCTATAACGGCAACTTCTTCACCAGCGGCCCAATTATCGACGACGTGCTGGGCGTTAAGGTTTACGGCAGCCTCGGCAAGCGCCAGAAAGATGGCCAGAAGCCGTCCACGGTTAACAACACGGGCCTGACTCCGCAAATTGAAGGGTTTACCGCGCGCAATGCCAGCACCGAATTTTCATGGACCCCGGCCGCGAACCAGGATGTTACATTCGGCTATGGTTTCGACCGCCAGGACAGGGAATCTGACTCGCTGGATAAGAACCGTATCGAACGCCAGGATTACTCCATCGGCCACAACGGGCGCTGGGATTTTGGTAATACCGAGCTGCGTTTCTATGGCGACAAAATCGATAACCTGAACCCGGGTAACAGCTCGCCAATTACCTCCCGCAATAACAGCATTGACGGCAAGCTGGTGCTGCCTCTGGCAGAGATTAACCAGTTCCTGACCTTCGGCGGTGAATGGCGTCACGACAAGCTGACCGATCCGGTCAATATTACCGGTGGCAACGGCTCTGAAACCTCCGCCAGCCAGTACGCGCTGTTTATTGAAGACGAATGGCGCATCTTCGAGCCGCTGGCGCTGACCACCGGTATTCGTATGGACGACCACGAAACCTATGGCGACCACTGGAGCCCGCGTGCTTACCTGGTGTATAGCGCCACCGATACCGTAACGGTAAAAGGCGGCTGGGCAACGGCCTTTAAAGCGCCATCTCTGCTGCAGCTTAGCCCCGACTGGACCAGTAAATCCTGCCGCGGCGCCTGCCAGATTGTCGGTAGCCCTGACCTGAAGCCGGAAACCAGCGAGAGCTTTGAGCTGGGCATCTACTACGCCGGGGATGAAGGTATTCTCGACGGCGTGAGCGGCAGCGTGACTGCTTTCCAGAACAACGTTGAAGATATGATTGATATCCAGCGTACCGCCAACAAAAGCATCGCGCCTTCCTACTCAAACTTCGTTGGTTTTGATAAGAGCGGCAACCCAATCTTCCGCTACTACAACGTCAATAAAGCGCGTATTCGCGGCGTAGAAACCGAGCTGAAAATACCGTTTAACGACCAGTGGAAGCTTTCGCTTAACTATACCTATAACGACGGGCGTGACCTGAGCAACGGCGGCAATAAACCACTGCAACAGCAGTCGTTCCACACCGCTAACGGCACGCTCGACTGGGCACCGTTGGATGACTGGTCGTTCTATGTGTCGGCAAACTACACCGGCAAGCAGCGTGCCGTATCGGCATCGGATAAAACGCCGGGTGGCTATGTAGTCTGGAACACGGGCGCAGCCTGGAAAGCGACCAAAAACGTGAAGGTACGAGCCGGGGTGCAAAACCTGGGCGATAAAGACCTGAATCGCGATGTTTATAGCTATAACGAGGACGGGCGTCGCTACTTTATGGCGCTGGATTACAGCTTCTAATCTATTGTTAATTATTTATAAGTCATTTCAACTACCCGCCATCTGGCGGGTATTTTTTATCCTTTTTTTTATTTTCCTGCCAGCTCCGCTTCTTATTCTGAATTTATATAATTGTGACCGGTGTGGTTTGTTTTGTGTTTACAGAGATGTTACCTTAAAAAAATAAAGGATATTTCAGAGCTTTATCTTCAGGAGTAAATAATTGATTAATGTGGTTCGTTTAATTATTAGATGATGTGAGATATGGCACAGGAAGTGTCTTTTTATCCGGGGTTCATAACAAATTATTTTAATTAGTTTTAATCGAGTGCCTGATTCGATGATGTTTCATAGATGCTGATGTTTCTGTGAATATATTTTTATGCGTGTATTAAGGACATTTCATGCCTTGCGTTAACTTGACTATAAATAACCAAAGAAAACCAATGGAAAATGAAAGCTTATCTGTTGTTTCCGAAGATATCACACCGGATACGGAGATACAGCCTGGGATTTCAGCTACCGGGCATGAGGATAAGGCTGGGGACGAGCTGGCCGAATTGAGGGCTCGTTTGCAGGCTATGATCGGCGGCTATCTGCCTGAGTTTTATGAATTCCGGCGAACGGGCTGTAATATTCTGTATCCCAAACCAGTCGATATCGAGGCATTACAGGCGCGAGTCAACGCAATGCAGGTACCGGCATTTATGCAACCGCAGCAGAAACATCTCGAGCAGGCCGCTGGCGCTTTTCTGGACCGGTTTAGATTATTTCGAAAAGAGAAGACGTGGCACAATAACGCGCTTGATTTCATCAAGTTTCGCCTGGCGATAAAAGACGCTGGCTGGGATTCACCGCAAGCTCGGGATGACAATGAAGCACTAAAATATGCCAACCGCATGAGCAGTCATCTCTCGGGTACTCTGCATCTTATTAGCCTGCTCAGCAGCACGGAACAGCAGATATCGTGGGAGTGCGCGCGGCAAACAAGTTACGATGAACTCCTCAGAGCGCTCCTCCCGATAGACACCGAAGATCATCACAATCAATATTCCGCTCAAACCCGTGGCAACTTGACTAAAAATCATCCGGACAACATAAAATTTAATGCCATCGTGAACTCAGTCACGCTGGATGAAAGAATGGCCCGTGAGGTATTGAGTAGGGAACTCGAGGGGCTATCGGGAATATTACTGAGTGATATTGTTCTCACCAGATGTTATGCGGAAAAGGCAGAGGGGAAAACTGAGACTCAAAGGATCGCTCGTGACATCCTGACGCTCTGCCGGATCCTTCAGGGTATTATCGAAAGCATCCAGTACGAAGGGAAGTATATACGGCCCCCACCTGGCGGGGCGCTCGTCGGGCATAGATCATCCCGACAGAGGGAAACTCTCACCTTCACTGAAACGATAAAAAAAGAGTTGGTTACGTCCTGGAAAACCGTGCGTATACACGTCCAGGAATATTCATCAACTCTTGGAATGGTGACCGGTAAGATAGATAAGAATGCACAGCGTATACTGCATAAACATATTAACGACTCAAACTCTCTTTATACACATACTGCCAGACGTAACATAAACGAAGCTATCTTTCGGGTCGGAATAATACTGCTGGATAAAATTCAGCAAACCACGGCCGATATACATAAAACCAGACAAACCTGTCACCCATTACAGCAGGCCATAACGCATTACGATGGGCTCAGGCGAATGTTATCTGATATGCCGCCCAACGCCATTCTGGATGCCAGGCTGTGTGCTGAATCTGAAAAGTGGCAGAACAAAATAGAAGAGTTAAAAAAATCGCTGCGGCGTAGGTGCCAGGAAATAACAACGCTGGCCGAAGAGAATATAAAACAAAAATTTCTGTCAGCTTTAAGAGATGAATTGAACCAGGCTCCCGGGGTGATGGCATCAGACAGCGTCATCAGTGATTTTGATACGCAGATAAAAGAGGTCGTTGAGATACTGGCCAGCATTGATAAGGAGATGAACCAGGCGCTGTTACCTCTCCTGGAGCGTGGAGAGGCCGGATATAAAGAGCTGCACGAGTACACCGTAAACGGGTTACAACGCCTTAAACTTATAAAAAACAATCTGAAAACCAGCCTCATAAAAGCCACTGGTCGGTCGATTAACAACTTTTCTCGCCAGGGAATGCTGGCCAGGAGGATGGGCGAATGGAGCGAAGCGGAAAAGCAACGTTATCTGAGTCGTTTTTCTGAAGAAGACCGGACTGCCTCTGAAAAAGCCTATGACAGTTTATTTCTTGAGCTCGTTCAGCACTACCTTCCCTTATTATCCGGAGAGTCCGATCCTGAAGGGAATCGGCTTCTTCAGAGGCTGCGGCTCGAAATGGGTAATGCAGCCAAAGGTATCACCTTTTACCCTGCAACGATGGACGAAATCATCGCCGGAATGAAGAGTCGCAATCAGGTAATAAGAGGCTGGGCGGGAAGAAAACTGGTCAGAATGGTCTTTCTGGCAGCCTGTCTGGAGGGGATTAATCTAATACCGAATCTGGCCGCACTACCGCTGCGCATGGGGATTAAATTTGCTATTACGGGGGCAAAAGTAGCGTGGGCTGCCCGCAAAGGGCGGCAGGGAATACGCGGTGGTGAGGGAGATATCAGCGATGGGGTAAGGGAATACGCCAGGCAGACTTACAAAACGGCGGCCCTCAAAGTCATGCTTTCACTGCCTCCCGGACTGACCACTCTGCTGGGCGTGAGCCTGGTGTGTTTCGATATTTACGAGGGGGGACTGGAAGGGGCAGGGAAAAAAATTGCGAAAAATATTGTAGGAGAAGCGCCGTGGCGTGCCCTGGATGCGGGAAGCAGAACAGCTGTAGTCGCTTATGCCACAGCACTGGTGGACGCCGCTGTGAATGGCGTGGAACCTGTGAGGCGGCCAGCGGCTTTACCGCCACAAAAAGATACTGATTCGTGCTCTGAAAACCGTAAACATAATACTGCTTTAGGCAGGGCCAGAAATAAGAGAGCCCTTGCCGCCGGGGATCAACATGAGGAGTATGCTGATTTTGAGAAGACCCTGAAGTTTAGCAACTTCTCTGATGATAAGAAAAAAACGACTTATTTGTATGGTATTAAATATGCGTTATTTAAAATAGAAAATGATGAGAGGTTACCGAGGGAAATCAGGCGTAATGCCTATCTTGCTCGTATAGGTGCTACACTTTCAGTCCCTGTTGATATATATAAATACAAACTTAATAACACATTTTTACTGCCTGATTCTCCTGGCTCTAAATCCGGAATGCTTATTCGTCTGGATTCGGAAGTGCTTTACTATTATGTCAGGAAAGGAGAGGATCTTTTACCGGATATCAAATGGGCAATGCCATTCGATGCAAATGAGTGGAGAAACAAAGAGATTCCATCTATTGGTGGACATGCTTATAGTCCTTTTTTCAATGGTTTTAGTTTTGTTAATGATATAAGGGATGGGGTAATTAGTTTTGATAGGTTTTTTAATTATAATAAATCAGAGGCGATAAATATTAATGTTCTCGCTACATTACTTGAAAAGACCATAACTGAGGACTATAAAAATAAATCAGCGGTGATTGATAACAAAAAGCTGGTTAATAGGGCGATCCTTGGGGCTCAAATTCCTGATCAAGAAGTAAGTGTGACCGAGGTGAAATACCGCCTTGAATTTGACTGGGGTAATTTAAAACCAGAGGAATATTTAAGATCATTTTCACGTCCTTTTGCGACACTCGGCGGGCAGATGCAGCTAATACTCAGCAATATCGAAGGGGAGACTTTACAGCAGAAAGAACAAAACATAATTCGGGCCGAGTATATAGGCACATGGGTTGACGTCACTTCCGATGTAGCCGCTGCATTTACACCCCTTGGGCTTGCTATTGGTTTGGCTCAAACAGCTGCGGGTATTGGTGCTGATGTGTTGGAACATAATCCCCCTGATATATTAAATATTATGTCTTTAATTTTGGGGGCCATTCCTGATGCGAAAGTTGCAGCTAAATTAGGAAGATTCAGCCACGTTGCAGGCGATTCAGTGAAATATGGTTTGATGGTTGGAAAAAAAGTGGTGGATTTGCTTGTTGTGGGTAAAAGCATTAAGGCCGCGGAAGAGAGCGGAGAACCACTCGCTATTTACCAGGCATTTATAGCCAGTGGCTTAAGTATCAGGAGTTCTTATCATATGGCAAAGCATATATCTTCAGCGCTGAAGTTCTCCAAAAAAATGGAGGAAAGCGGCACGCTGAAAGAACTTGAAGCACTCCAAAGTAATCTGCCAGAATATTCAGTAAGGTCGGACATGCCATTCCGTACCGTCATGATCGGAAAGACAGAGGTATTAACAAGAATAAACAAGGGGCAAGTAGAGATATGCAGAAACGGTAGATTTCTCATAGAAAAAGGAAATGAACTCCACCTGGCAGCTTACAGGCTGGAGAATGCCCGCAGGGTGCGCGAATCCGCTAAAAATAAGATGCCTGTGTTTCAGGCTTATTCACCATCAACAGAATATCCGCCGGCACAGGAAGACAATGCCCGGGAAATGCCATATTCAGGTTTCTCCGGTAGCCGAGAATTAACTTTTGAAAAAACTACCCATCATCAAATAAGTCTGAATAAAATAACCAAGTTTGTGCTTACCAGAAAATTTAAAAAATGCCAGAGCGAGCACTTTTGATAATGTTTCTTTAAAGTTCAAGAAAAATGATGAGTTCACTGTTGCCAGTAATATGTCTTTCGGGAGAAAATTGACTGAGAATATATCTATCGAGTCTATGAGTATATCGATCAATGATATGGAGAAAAAGGCCTTTGACTTAGTA
Organism: Cedecea davisae DSM 4568; assembly: GCF_000412335.2. Classification (GTDB taxonomy): domain Bacteria; phylum Pseudomonadota; class Gammaproteobacteria; order Enterobacterales; family Enterobacteriaceae; genus Cedecea; species Cedecea davisae. The sequence goes on along the minus strand of NZ_KE161030.1, from coordinate 3,029,223 downwards.
GAAAACATTAATAAGTATACGGGAAAAGATAAGGAAGATGTGATCAATAATCTCGTTGTAATCCAGCGTGGGTTAGTGGATGCAAAACGTATAATCGATTCTCCTGATACTGATTATAATTCCGTGTATGTTTTAACTAAAACAGGGGAATCAAATGAATTGGTAGAAAATCATTACGGGTTGGCAGTTTTTCGATATGATATTAATAATTCCGATCTGCACCTGGATTTCTTAATGGCACATCCCTACGTTGTTATTAATAAATATCCTGCAGTCGCGGATTTTCTCACTAATAATGGATTGATTTCTAAAGAGCAACTGCATAAATATAACATAAAAAATGTAGCTCGGTTTCTTGGCACTAAAGCGATATGCAGTGAACTTGAGAGTTATGATGCGATTCCCGGAGAGCACGTTAAGACATTTTCATTTAATGGTGTTAATCCAATAACTCAAAGCATCGGCTATCAACTTGACAGTTTTTCTAAATTCTTCTCTAAGAAAAGCACTCATAATATTCTTGATGAACCTGATTACAGCGACGAGTTGGAAAGCCCGGCGACTACCTCATCAGTTATTCACGATTATTATCAGAGCCTGGAAATACTAAAATCTCATGTAAGAGATTCATTCGCATCTGTCAAACCTGTGGAAACAATATCTCCCGAAGCCGCGGAGGCTACTATACAGAAAATTATGCGGGACTACGATGCAGAGATATTATCTGAGAAAATTACCGATGGCCTGGAACACCCGGATGAAGAGGTAAAAGCGTTTTCTGGGGAAGTTATTACTTCTGTTAATCACGCCTATGAAAAAGTATCTAAAGTAAAAGCACTTTTTGATGAAGCTGAAATCAGTCCTGAAATTAAGGCTGATCTAAAGGGATTGCTTGATGAAGCCACTGGACTGAATGATGATGTACTGGTTAATATTGATAAAAAAGATATTTCTGCCATATCTGACATGGTTTATGCCAGATTTAAAAATAACATCGACAAAATACATTGCTTTCTTTCAGAACAAAAGACATCTAATTATGATGTTTTTGTTTTATATAGATATCGGCAACCTGATTTATCTAATGTTCAGGCCATTGCGTTGCCCTATGACAGCAAGAAAAGAATCATGGTAGCTATGTTGCCGCAGGATAAGCGTCGAGGCGGATTAGTTGACACAGTAGTCCATGAGGTTTTACATAATGCTGCTACTACATTGGATCATACTTATATTGGAGATCTGCGTGCTAAAAGAGGTTCATTTCCTTCCTCATTTGAGTTTTCAGCCCGTAAAACAGAGCATTTTATCGAAAATAACCAGTCAAAAATTGATAATATAAGATATGCTTTAGATTTACCCCGAAGTATTATGCCAACCGAAAGACAACAACAGATCGCACGCGCAGTTTTACACAACAGCAAGCTTATTAAAGCCGATACCCTTCTGAATGCTGCGGAATACAATGCATATATGATTCATGTTTTAAGTGGGGCCAGAGTGGAAGGCTTGAATATTAAGCTTGAAGATGAGTTGTTGAGAAGTAAACGCTCGGTTGATGAAAGTTATAGTTTGCTCAACCATATAGTTATGGTGGCTTTATTGAGCGTTAGCCTTCCCAGGCATCATATTGAATTCAATCAGACTATCTTCAATCTTGCATTAGAGTTTTTTTTAAAACAGGATACGGAAACACCACCCGATGTTAATTTTTTGCCTTATCTTTCAGCATTTGAAGCGATGACAAAAAAACATGAGATTACTTTGCGACAGGTGCGTGAGTTAGAAGAAGAACAGTCCGGAAAACCAGGCGATCTGCTGGCGAAAGCTAAATGTCAATATGCCGTTTTGGCATATATATCCAGGCCAGAAGAAATTAAATTGCCGATTGATGTAATGCGAAATAGGCTTGTTCGGTCAAAGGAGGAAATGCTTGATGCTTATCAAAAGGAGCTGCAAAGAAACATAGATATTAGAAAACAGTTGGCAAAGGCCATTCTGGATAATTATCGAATGAATAGAGATAACTCTTCAACTGTAAGTCCAGAAATACAAACAGCTGCGGAAAGTAAAATCACTGATTTGCGAATTAAAAATACGGCTAATGTTGATTTGATGTTTCAGCAATCACGCAAGCTGAATTTGCTTTCTGAAAAGCTTTCATTGTGGGATAAAGCTTTCATCTAAATGTTTTTGCTGTGGCCTGAATGAAGCTGGAAAAGATGCCAGTCATTATCGCCGGTGCCCGTCGGGATGATTTGGGTGTTGCATATCTGGGGTCTAAACACCTTAACCATCCCGGCAGGAAGAGGAAATAAAGAACTAGCCCAGCAAGTGCTCCGCGTGGAACCGCAGATGGTCCTCAACAAAAGTGGCAATAAAATAGTAGCTGTGGTCGCAGCCTGGCTGAATGCGAAGCGTTAGCGGCCAGCCTTTCTCCTGCGCGACCTTTTCAAACTCTTCCGGGCGTAACTGGTCGGCCAGGAACTGGTCGTCATCCCCTTGATCGATAAGTATCGGCAGTTTTGCCGACGCCTCTGCTTTACTCAACAGGCAGCAGCTATCCCATGCCTGCCAGCGCGATTCATCGTTACCGAGATAGGCCCTGAAAGCCTTCTGCCCCCAGGGTACGCGAGTTGGGTTAACAATAGGCGCAAACGCTGAAACCGAGCTGAAACGCCCCGGATTTTTCAGCGCCATTATCAGCGCGCCGTGGCCGCCCATCGAATGGCCGAAAATTGAAGACTTTTCACTGACGCTGAAGTTATCCGCAATCAGCTGCGGCAGCTCGTCTCGCAGGTAGTCGTACATGCGGAAGTTTGCCGCCCATGGCTGCTCGGTGGCGTTGAGGTAAAAACCTGCGCCCTGGCCTAAATCGTACCCGGCATCATTAGGCACGTCTTCGCCACGCGGGCTGGTATCCGGCATCACCAGCACTATACCCAGCTCTGCCGCGACCCGCTGCGCGCCCGCTTTGGTGGTGAAGTTTTCGTCGTTACAGGTCAGGCCGGAGAGCCAGTAAAGCACCGGTGGGGGCGTGTTGCTTGCAGGCGGCGGAAGAAAAATACTGAATGTCATCGGGCAGTTAAGCACGTTGGACGGGTGGCGCCAGCGCTGCTGCCAGCCCTCAAAACATCGGTGTTCTTCCAGTAATTCCATCCAGAGGCTCCTTAAAAGTATTCAATAGGTATGATTGCGGGCAAAAGTGAAAAGTGTGTTTTTCCCTCTCTGTAGCGATTGGCCGAAATTCAATAAACTGATTTCCCTCGTTTATTTTTTATGTTTCCGGACATTTATTCTTTCGCCTGATGTTTTTCAACAGTCTGTTATGAACAACTTTCACTTCACCTGAGTCTAGCCATCCCGCATTATGGCCGCAACGGTATTGTTCCCATCCGAACGGTCGAACAACGGTATTAACGATTTCAATAATTATGCCCGGCACTACTGGATTCTGAGTACGTGCTGCCGCACAATGTGCGGACACTTTGCCCCATGAAGGGCAGAGGTCAGCCACACCTGCAGGAGAAAACAGCATGTCATCACTCTCAAAAGAAGCCGCCCTGGTTCATGAGGCGCTGGTTGCGCGCGGTCTGGAAACGCCGCTGCGTCCACCGTTGCGTGAACTGGATAATGAAACCCGCAAAAGCCAGATTGCCGCACATATGACGGAAATCATGCAGCTGCTTAATCTCGATTTGAGCGATGACAGCCTGATGGAAACTCCGCATCGCATCGCTAAAATGTATGTCGATGAGATTTTCTCCGGCCTGGATTACGCTAACTTCCCGAAAATCACCGTCATTGAAAACAAAATGAAGGTTGATGAAATGGTGACCGTGCGTGATATCACCCTGACCAGCACCTGCGAGCATCACTTTGTGACCATCGACGGCAAAGCGACCGTGGCGTATATCCCAAAAGAGACCGTTATCGGCCTCTCTAAAATTAACCGCATTGTGCAGTTCTTTGCCCAGCGTCCGCAGGTTCAGGAGCGTCTGACGCAGCAAATCCTGATTGCCCTGCAAACCCTGCTTGGCACCAATAACGTAGCGGTTTCAATTGATGCAGTGCATTACTGCGTGAAAGCGCGCGGCGTTAAAGACGCAACCAGCGCCACCACCACGACTTCGCTCGGCGGCCTGTTTAAGTCGAGCCAGAATACGCGTCAGGAATTCCTGCGCGCAGTGCGCCACAGCTAACATCTCAGGCAGGTATCCGTGGAGAGAAATGTCACCCTGGACTTCGTCCGCGGAACCGCCATTCTTGGTATCCTGCTGCTTAATATTGTCGCCTTTGGCCTGCCGAAGGCGGCCTATCTCAATCCTGCCTGGTACGGTTCAATCACCTCGCGCGACGCCTGGACCTGGGCGGCGATGGATCTCTTTGCCGAAGTTAAATTCCTGACCTTATTTGCGCTGCTGTTTGGGGCCGGGCTGCAAATGCTGCTGGCTCGCGGTTCGCGCTGGATCCAGTCGCGCCTGACGCTGCTGGTGCTGCTTGGATTTATCCACGCTCTGCTGCTGTGGGACGGCGATATTCTTCTGGCTTACGGCCTGGTGGGGCTGGTGTGCTGGCGTATGATCCGCGATGCGCCCGGGCAAAAACAGCTGTTTAATACCGGCGTCATGCTTTACCTCACCGGGATTGGCGTGCTTTTGCTGTTAGGGTTTATCTCCGGCGACGCGGCCAACCGTACCTGGGTGCCGGATGCGGCCAACCTGCAATACGAGCAGTGGTGGAAGCTTGGCGGTGGCAAAGAAGCTATCAGTAACCGCGTGGATTTACTCTCTTCCAACCTGGTTGCGCTTGGCGCGCAGTACGGCTGGCAGCTGGCGGGCATGATGCTGATTGGCGCCGCCTTGATGCGCAGCGGCTGGCTCAAAGGTCAATTTAGCCTGCGTCACTACCGGCGCTGCGGTATTACTCTTATTGCCGTCGGCTTGGGGATTAATCTCCCGGCGGTGGCCGCTCAGTGGTGGCTTGCCTGGGATTACCGCTGGTGTGCGTTGCTGTTACAGGCACCGCGAGAGCTAAGTGCGCCGTTTCAGGCGATTGGCTATGCCGCGCTGGCGTGGGGGTTCTGGCCGCAGCTGTCACGTTTGAGGCTGGTAGGCTGGATTGCCTGCGTCGGGCGCATGGCGCTGAGCAACTATTTGCTGCAAAGCGTCATCTGCACCACGCTGTTTTACCGCTTTGGCCTGTTTATGAAGTTCGACCGCCTGTCGCTGCTGGCTTTTGTCCCCGCAGTCTGGGCGGTGAACCTGCTGCTGTCGGTATTCTGGCTGCGTTATTTCCGCCAGGGGCCGGTTGAATGGCTGTGGCGGCAGCTAACCGCTCGCGCATCAGGGCAGACGCAAAGCGGTACTCAGAGATAATGATATTCGTCACAAAGGTTAACGAATTGTATGTAACCGCTTTCATCCCTGTGATCGACTTCACGCCGCACTGACCCCCGCTCGCCGCAGAATAGCCACCTTGCCTAAAACAGGGTGTACCTATGAGACCGACTCCCCCAACGCCGATAACCATTCGTGACGTTGCCCGTATCGCCGGGGTTTCAGTAGCGACAGTATCCCGAGTATTAAATAACAGCGCGCTGGTCAGCCCGGAAACGCGCGAAAATGTCATGCAGGCGGTAACCGAGCTGGGCTACCGTCCTAACGCCAACGCACAGGCGCTGGCTACTCAGGTCAGCGACACCATCGGCGTGGTGGTGATGGACGTTTCCGATCCTTTCTTTGGCGCACTGGTCAAAGCGGTGGATATGGTTGCCCAGCAGCATAATAAATATTTGCTCATCGGCAACAGCTACCACCAGGAAGAGAAAGAGCGCCACGCCATTGAGGTGCTGATTCGCCAGCGGTGCAGCGCCCTGATCGTACACGCCAAGGCGCTGAGCGACGAAGAGCTTGCCTCCTTCCTGGAGCAGGTGCCGGGCATGGTGCTGATTAATCGCCTCGTCCCCGGTTACGCCCACCGCTGTGTCTGCCTCGATAACGTCAGCGGGGCGGTAATGGCTACCCGCATGCTGCTCAACCAGGGGCATTCGCGCGTCGGCTACCTCGCCTCCAGCCATCAAATTGAAGACAACGACCAGCGGCATCAGGGCTGGCTTCAGGCGCTGGCGGAGCAGGGCATAACGCCCCCGGACAGCTGGGTCGGCACCGGCACGCCGGATATGCAGGGCGGAGAAGCGGCAATGGTTGAGCTACTGGGCCGTAACCTGCAATTGAGCGCTATCTTCTCCTATAACGACAGCATGGCGGCCGGGGCGCTTACCGCCCTGAAAGATAACGGCATTATCGTCCCTCAGCATGTGTCGATCATCGGCTTCGATGATATTCCCATCGCTCGTTACACCGATCCGCAGTTAACGACCGTGCGTTATCCGGTCGTTTCTATGGCGCGGCTGGCGACGGAGCTGGCGTTACAGGGCGCGGCAGGTACGTTGAATCGTGATGTAACGCACTGTTTTATGCCGACTTTAGTTCGCCGCCACTCGGTGGCCGTGAAGCAAAATGTGGCGTCGATCACTCTGCTGCCAAAGAGTTAGATGTAACCGGTTTCAATCTGTGAGTAAATTCACAGTTAATTAACATTGCGCTGACTATTATGTCAGCGTTTTATCAGCTGAAACGCAATGTAACCGTGACTACTCACTTTTAGCAGCGCGATTAGCCAAAAACGACCATAAAAAACGCAGTATTGGATTGTTACCGAACACGGAAGCGCTTTTTTTTAGGATAACTTCGGCATTCAGTAACTTTTTATTAACATTACTGTCCTGCCTGGTTTCGAACCCGAACTACCCTGCAAAATAAAAAACCGGAGATACCATGAATAAGAAGGTTTTGACCCTGTCCGCCGTGATGTCCTGCATGCTGTTTGGTGCCGCAGCCCACGCCGCTGATAGCCGTATTGGCGTGACTATTTACAAATACGACGACAACTTCATGTCAGTGGTGCGTAAGGCGATTGAGAAAGACGGTAAAGCCGCACCAGACGTTCAGCTGCTGATGAACGACTCCCAGAACGACCAGTCAAAACAGAACGACCAGATTGACGTTCTGCTGGCTAAAGGCGTTAAAGCGCTGGCTATCAACCTGGTTGACCCGGCCGCTGCCGGCACCGTGATTGAAAAAGCACGCGGGCAAAACGTACCTGTTGTGTTCTTCAACAAAGAACCATCCCGCAAAGCGCTGGACAGCTACGACAAAGCTTACTACGTCGGCACCGACTCTAAAGAGTCCGGCATCATTCAGGGCGACCTGATCGCTAAACACTGGGCGGCTAACCCGGCGTGGGATCTGAACAAAGACGGCCAGGTGCAATTCGTTCTGCTGAAAGGCGAGCCGGGCCACCCGGATGCAGAAGCGCGTACCACTTACGTTATCAAAGAGCTGAACGACAAGGGGCTGAAAACTCAGCAGCTGCAGCTGGATACCGCAATGTGGGATACCGCTCAGGCTAAAGACAAAATGGATGCCTGGCTCTCCGGCCCTAACGCTAACAAAATCGAAGTGGTTATCGCCAACAACGATGCGATGGCAATGGGAGCTGTAGAAGCGCTGAAAGCCCACAACAAAACCTCAATTCCTGTGTTCGGCGTAGATGCCCTGCCGGAAGCTCTGGCCCTGGTTAAGTCTGGCGCAATGGCCGGGACCGTGCTGAACGATGCTAACAACCAGGCTAAAGCCACCTTCGATCTGGCGAAAAACCTTGCCGAAGGTAAGCCAGCGGCAGAAGGCACCAACTGGAAAATTGAGAACAAGATTGTCCGCGTACCTTATGTAGGCGTGGATAAAGATAACTTGGCCCAGTTCGTCGGCAAGTAAGTCATACCGTTTTATCCGGGCGCGGGTCCCTGCGCCCGGTTTCAGACCGGCTACTCAGCGACACAGGTATAACTATGGTCGATAATAATTCAGCTACGTCGTCGGAATTTTTGTTGGAAATGACCAACATTAATAAATCCTTCCCCGGCGTTAAGGCACTGGATAATGTTAATTTAAAAGTTCGTCCACACTCTATTCATGCCCTGATGGGTGAGAACGGTGCGGGGAAATCGACATTATTAAAATGCCTTTTTGGGATCTACAGCAAAGATTCCGGCAGTATCCTTTTTCAGGGAAAAGAAGTTAATTTCAGCAGCACTAAAGAAGCGCTGGAAAATGGTATTTCTATGGTGCATCAGGAACTTAACCTGGTATTACAGCGTACCGTAATGGACAACATGTGGCTCGGGCGGTACCCGACCAAAGGCGTGTTTGTCGATCAGGATAAGATGTACCGCGATACCAAAGAGATTTTTGATGAGCTGGATATTGATATCGATCCGCGAGCCCGCGTCGGGACTTTATCCGTTTCTCAAATGCAGATGATTGAAATTGCCAAAGCTTTCTCCTATAACGCCAAAATCGTTATTATGGATGAGCCAACATCGTCCCTGACGGAAAAAGAAGTTAATCATCTCTTTAAAATTATTCGCAAATTAAAAGATCGCGGCTGCGGGATTGTTTATATCTCCCATAAAATGGAAGAAATATTCCAGCTGTGCGACGAAATTACGATATTGCGTGACGGGCAGTGGATTGCCACCCAGCCGCTGGAAGGGCTGGATATGGACAAAATCATCTCCATGATGGTTGGTCGTTCGCTGAACCAGCGTTTCCCGGACAAGTCCAACGTGCCGGGTGAGGTTATTCTTGAAGTTCGCAACCTGACCTCGCTGCGCCAGCCTTCTATTCGCGATATCTCCTTTGACCTGCACCAGGGCGAAATCCTCGGCATTGCCGGGCTGGTCGGCGCGAAGCGTACCGATATCGTGGAAACGCTGTTTGGTATCCGTGAGAAGTCAGGCGGCACCATTAAGCTGCACGGCAAAAAAATCAATAATCACAACGCGAACGAAGCGATAAACCACGGTTTTGCGCTGGTGACGGAAGAGCGTCGCTCGACCGGGATCTACGCCTATCTGGATATCGGCTTTAACTCACTCATTTCCAATATTCGGAATTACAAAAACAAGGTCGGGCTGCTGGATAACACCCGCATGAAGAGCGATACCCAGTGGGTTATCGACTCGATGCGTGTGAAGACGCCGGGGCACCGTACTTCTATCGGCTCGCTCTCGGGCGGAAACCAGCAGAAGGTCATTATTGGCCGCTGGCTGCTGACCCAGCCGGAGATACTGATGCTCGATGAGCCGACGCGCGGCATTGACGTTGGCGCTAAATTCGAAATTTATCAGCTGATTGCCGAGCTTGCCAAAAAAGGGAAAGGGATCATTATCATTTCGTCCGAGATGCCGGAATTGTTAGGGATTACAGACCGTATCCTGGTAATGAGCAACGGGCTCGTGGCCGGAATTGTAGACACCAAAACAACAACGCAGAACGAAATTTTACGTCTTGCGTCTGTGCACCTGTGATGATTTAGGGGCTATTAAAAATGAGTGTGTTAAATAAAAAGAGTTTTCTAACTTATCTAAAAGAAGGCGGCATCTATGTAGTGCTGCTGGTGCTGCTGGCAATTATTATTTTCCAGGACCCGACATTCTTAAGCCTGCTGAACCTGAGTAACATCCTTACCCAGTCCTCGGTGCGTATTATTATCGCGCTGGGCGTAGCGGGGCTGATTGTGACCCAGGGTACAGACCTTTCCGCCGGGCGCCAGGTTGGCCTTGCGGCGGTTGTTGCGGCGACGCTGTTGCAGTCTATGGATAACGTCAACAAAGTGTTCCCGGATATGCACACTATGCCTATCCCGCTGGTGCTGCTTATCGTCTGTGCGGTTGGCGCGGTCATCGGCCTGGTGAACGGGATTATCATCGCTTACCTGAACGTGACGCCGTTTATCACCACTTTGGGCACGATGATTATCGTCTACGGTATCAACTCCCTGTATTACGATTTCGTCGGCGCTTCACCGATTTCCGGCTTTGACTCTCACTTCTCTACCTTTACCCAGGGGTTTATAGCGCTGGGCAGTTTCCGCCTCTCCTACATAACGTTCTACGCCCTGTTTGCGGTGTTCTTCGTTTGGGTGCTGTGGAACAAAACCCGCTTTGGTAAAAACATTTTTGCCATCGGCGGTAACCCGGAAGCGGCGAAAGTGTCCGGCGTAAATGTCGCGCTGAACCTGATAATGATTTATGCCCTGTCCGGCGTGTTCTACGCCTTCGGCGGGATGCTGGAAGCGGGGCGTATCGGCTCGGCTACCAACAACCTGGGCTTTATGTATGAGCTGGATGCGATTGCGGCGTGCGTGGTGGGCGGCGTGTCGTTTAGCGGCGGCGTGGGTACGGTAGTGGGGGTAGTAACAGGCGTAATCATCTTTACGGTTATCAACTACGGCCTGACCTATATCGGCGTGAACCCGTACTGGCAGTACATCATCAAGGGCGGGATCATTATCTTCGCCGTTGCGCTGGACTCCCTGAAGTACGCGCGCAAGAAGTAATAGTTCCCCGCAGGCTAATCCTCTCCCGGAAAGGGAGAGGATTTTTTTATTTCTTCTTCTGTAATTCCAGCAGCTGCTCCGGCGTCACAGCCGGGTAACCCTGCGCATCTTCCGGCACTTCCTGCTGCGACGGAATCGGCACCAGCGGGCCGAGGAAACGAGGCTCCCGCTTGAACAGATACAAATCCGCCAGAGCGCCGAGGCGTGCGCCAAACTCGCGAACGCGCACCGTCAGCATGTTTTTCGGCGAAGGCACGGCATAACACTGCGCCTGAATCCCCATATGCTGGGCGATAAATAGCGCACGCTCGCAGTGAAAGCGCTGGGTAATGATGATGAAATCGTTGGTATCAAACACTTTGCGGGTGCGAACGATAGAGTCCAGCGTGCGGAAGCCAGCATAATCAAGCACGATATCCGCCGGATCAACGCCGCCGGCAATCAGGTCTTTACGCATCGTCATCGGCTCGTTGTAGCTTTGCTGGGCGTTATCCCCGCTCAGCAGCAGATAGTTAACTTTCCCGCTGTTGTACGCGTTCAGCGCGCCCTGAATGCGGAACAGGTAATACTGATTAATCACGCCGGTGCGGTAATACTTGGCTGTGCCCAGCACAACGCCGACCTGGCGGTAGGGCAGGTCCTGGAGTTCATCATAAACGTAGGGGGCGGTTTTCCAGCTAATCCAGCGATCCAGCCCGAGCGCAGCCACCAGCGTTAAGCCAATAAGCACCAGCAGGCCGTAAAACACTCGCTTCAACATTAACTTGCAGACTCTTTCGCGGGGTGAAATTTCATCCAAGGCTACTTTACCAGGCCCTCAAGAGCAAGAAACGCGGGTTCGGTTGGGGCAAATTTCAACAATGCGGGTGTGGGTACACCCGCAGAGGAGGATTATTGGCCGAGCAGGAAGCGCTCAATGTTGTTGCAGCCCAGCGCTTTCAGGGTTGCGGAAGTGGCGTCCCATTGCAGCAGAGGGGCATCGGCTTTCTCAGCCAGAACGGCGCGCTGAATGTCCGGGTAGTCGTAACCGTTAAGCGAAAGCAGGTTCAAAGCGGCCTGTAGCGGCGGTAAAGACGGGTTGAATGCGGCGTTTTCGGCATAGCTGCCGGTAAAGATTTTACCATCGCGCATTTGCAGCGCTACGCCAGCCGGGGCCTTGCTATAAGGCGCGTGGCTGCGGTTTGCTGCGGTAATTGCGGCCTGCTCAAGCGCGTCACCCTTAAGCGCAAAGCCGTGGTTTTCTTCGTCCAGCAGCAGGGTTTTAATCTCAAGGTCACGCGGGCCGAAGGCGTCCGGCAGATAGTCGCCAAGGGTTGAAGCCTGGCGGCCCGGGAGATGAATGCGTAGCGCAACGCCGCTGTTCAGCTCGTTCATAAACTGGCGGCAGTGGCCGCACGGCGTGTAGTTGACGGTGATATCAACCAGGCCTTTTTCACCGCGCATCCAGGCGTGGGTGATGGCGCTTTGCTCTGCGTGCACGGTTTGCTGCATGGTGGCACCAAGGAATTCCATGTTGCCGCCGAAATAGAGATTACCGCTAACGCCGCGCGCAACGGCACCAACGTTAAAATGCGAGAGGTCAGCGCGGGCACAGGCTGCGGCAAGCGGGAGTAAAGCAAACGCCAAATCGTCATCGCCAAGCCCGGATTGATGTTTCAGCGCTTCCACTTCTGCTGCCGTAAACATCGCCGGGAAGTGTTCATCGGCAAGCAGCGGTTGCAAAGCGGATTGCAGCGCAGCAGGGAGCTGCGCAAAAGCAGCATCAAAACGTGAACGCATGTTTAAGCCTCATAACAGGTAACGGGAACCTAGTTTACGGAACTGATGGGGCTTAATATGTGATCTGTATCTCATTAATAATGCAACGTATGCAATGAAAAATACAATTTCGCGATCTGTTGCAGGTTTTAGCCAAAGAGTTTCAACAATACCGGGAATAAAAACGGTGCGATAAGGGAGGTCATTACCCCGCAAATCACCAGCGCCAGCGAGCTAAAAGCGCCTTCCTGGAAGTCGAGTTCGGCGCAGCGAGCCGTACCCAGCGCATGTGAAGCGGCCCCCATAGACAGCCCGCGAGAAGCTTTAGTCTTGATGCGCATCAGGTTCAGCAGCGTGTGGCCGAACACCGCACCCAGAATGCCGACGAAGATAACGCAGACTGCGCTAATCGCAGGAATACCACCGATGCCGCCGCCAACGGCCATGGCAATTGGCGTGGTTACTGACTTAGGCAGCACCGAAGCGGCGATTTCCGGCGAAGCGCCCATCAGCAGCGCGATTGAAGTCCCGGTGGTCATCGCCACCATGCTGCCGATAAAGCAGATGGTAATAATTGATTTCCAGCGGGCGCGGATCTGGTGGATTTGCTCATAAAGCGGAAAGGCGAGCGCCACAACGGCGGGCTGTAGCAGGTCGTTAAGCACCTCGCTGCCTTTAAAATAATGGTCGTAGGGAATGCCGGTTACCAGCAGCAGCGGAATAATCACCACCATACAAACCAGCAGCGGGTTCAGCAGGGGAGACTGCACGCGGGCGGCAAGCTTGCGGGCGGCAAAGAAGACGATAAGCGTCAGCGGCAAGGACCACCATATATAATGCATCATTTGTTATCTGCCTCGCTTTCGCCAACCACTTTTCTTTCGCCGTGAACCAGGTGCGAACTCCAGCTCACAATCACCAGCACCACCAGCGTGCTGATTAAACAGGAAATGACCACCGGGCCGAACTGCGCCTTCAGCACGTCGTAATACTGCATAACGCCCACGCCGATGGGGACAAACAGCAGCGCCATATAGCGAATCATCAGGTGGCAGCTGGGTTTTACCCATTTCGCCGGTAGGATTTGCAGCGACAGCAGCACAAACAGAATTAGCATGCCGATAATGCTGCCGGGAATGACGATGGGCAGCAGCGAGGCGACAAAAATGCCTGCATATAAGCATAAGTAAATTAAGACAAAAGAACGAAGATACTGCCAGATTACCGTGAACGAGTTACGCATAGAGGTTACCCTTTAAGAAACGCATTCATCATACAATTAAACCCAAATATGTGCTATCCATCACATCATGAATTATCAGCATAACAAATATTCCCTGCGTGAAGGTTTGCTGTTCTTTATTACTGCAATAAAAAAGGCGGCCCGGAGGCCGCCTTATCGAACATCGTGAGGCAGATTAGTTCAGACGAACCGGCATACCGGAACGGTTCTGAATCGCCTGATCTACTACGCTGGTATCCACATCAGACTGAGCAGTGACTTTCTGCACGCTGCTGGTCAGAGTGATTGGCACGATTTCACCGGAGTTAAACTGCGCTTCTGTTGTAGACAGCGGGTTGTGAACTTCGATGTAGCGGCTGCCGTCAGGCTCGGTGGTGGCTTTAACCGGTTCGTCGATAAACTGAACGCGGGTGCCAACCGGCACGTTGTCGAACAGGAACTTGATGTCTTCGTTACGCAGACGCACGCAGCCGTGGCTTACGCGCAGGCCGATACCGAAGTTGGCATTGGTGCCGTGAATCGCGTACAGGTTACCGATGTACAGCGCGTACAGGCCCATTGGGTTGTCCGGGCCAGCCGGTACCACAGCCGGAAGCGGAGTGCCTGCTGCCGCGTATTCAGCGTGCATTTTGGCGGTTGGCGTCCAGGTTGGGCCGTTTTTCTTGCGCTCTACCTTAGTCGTCCAGTTAATCGGGGTATCTTTACCCAACTGGCCGATACCGATTGGCAGCACGATAACGGTGTTGGTGCCTTTCGGGTAATAGTAGAGGCGCATTTCGGCGCTGTTAATAACAATCCCTTCGTGCACGGTGTCCGGTAGGATCAATTGCTGAGGAATATTCAAAATCGTACCCGCTTTCGGCAGATACGGGTCAATACCCGGGTTAGCTTCCAGCATGTTGGAAAGCCCCATCTGGTACTGCGCGGCATACTCTTCCAGCGGCGCGGTGCTGCCTTCCGGAATAGTGATAACCTGATTTTGACCAACCACACGGCTGCCGTTAGTCGGCAATGGATAGGTCACTGCGGAGGCTGTTTTACAGAAAGACGCGACAGCCACAAAAGCCAGTAAAAGCGAGCGTAATTTCATATTCATGTTGTGCGAGTGTTATGCCAGACGGGCCAGCTAGTGAGTGTTCATGGACGATTTAGCCGCGCATTATATGTGCATTACCTTCATCTGGGAAATCAGATGTGGATGAAATCACATTTTTTTCACATTGCTTAACTATTGTACGGTTAAGATGCGGGGCGACCCTTTATCATAGTTATGGCATAATGTGGCCGAAATCACATTCCAAAATCTCGACAACTTATTTCTCCAGGACATACCAGTGCTTGTATCCAGCAACGTTACCATGCAGTTTGGCAGCAAACCGCTGTTCGAAAATATCTCCGTTAAATTTGGCGGCGGCAACCGTTATGGCCTGATCGGCGCTAACGGTAGCGGCAAATCTACGTTCATGAAAATCCTCGGCGGAGACCTTGAGCCGACTCTGGGCAACGTTTCTCTCGACCCGAACGAGCGCATCGGTAAGCTGCGTCAGGATCAGTTCGCCTTCGAAAAATTCACCGTGCTCGATACCGTTATCATGGGCCACGGCGAGCTGTGGGAAGTAAAGCAGGAGCGTGACCGCATTTATGCTCTGCCGGAAATGAGCGAAGAAGACGGTTACAAAGTTGCCGACCTCGAAGTGACCTACGGCGAGATGGACGGCTACACCGCAGAAGCGCGCGCCGGTGAACTGCTGCTCGGCGTGGGCATTCCGCTGGAACAGCATTACGGCCCGATGAGCGAAGTGGCCCCGGGCTGGAAGCTGCGTGTACTGCTGGCGCAGGCGCTGTTCTCTAACCCGGACATCCTGCTGCTCGACGAACCAACGAACAACCTGGACATCGATACCATTCGCTGGCTGGAAACCGTGCTTAACGAGCGTAACAGCACGATGATTATTATTTCGCACGACCGTCACTTCCTGAATATGGTCTGCACCCACATGGCCGACCTGGACTACGGCGAGCTGCGCGTTTACCCGGGCAACTACGACGAATACATGACCGCGGCCACCCAGGCTCGCGAGCGCCTGCTGTCTGACAACGCCAAGAAAAAAGCGCAGATTGCCGACCTGCAATCTTTCGTTAGCCGCTTTAGCGCCAACGCTTCTAAATCTCGTCAGGCAACCTCTCGCGCCCGCCAGATTGATAAAATCAAGCTGGACGAAGTGAAAGCCTCAAGCCGCCAGAACCCGTTCATTCGCTTCGAGCAGGACAAGAAACTGTTCCGTAATGCGCTGGAAGTGGAAGCCCTGACCAAAGGGTTTGAAAGCGGTCCGCTGTTTAAAGGCGTTAACCTGCTGCTGGAAGTCGGCGAGAAGCTGGCAATCCTGGGCGCTAACGGCATCGGTAAAACCACGCTGCTGAAAACCCTGGTAGGCGAACTTACTCCGGAATCCGGCGGCGTTAAATGGTCTGAAAACGCTCAAATCGGCTACTACGCTCAGGATCACGAATACGAGTTCGAAAACGATCTCACCGTGTTCGACTGGATGAGCCAGTGGAAGCAGGAAGGCGATGACGAGCAGGCGGTGCGCAGCATCCTTGGTCGCCTGCTGTTCAGCCAGGACGACATCAAAAAGCCGGCCAAAGTGCTGTCCGGTGGTGAGAAGGGTCGTATGCTGTTCGGCAAGTTGATGATGGAAAAACCAAACATCCTGATCATGGACGAACCGACAAACCACCTGGATATGGAATCCATCGAGTCGCTGAACATGGCGCTGGAGATGTACCAGGGGACGCTTATCTTCGTATCCCACGACCGTGAATTCGTTAGCTCCCTGGCGACTCGCGTGCTGGAAATTACGCCAGAACGCGTGATTGACTTCACCGGTGGCTACGAAGATTACCTGCGCAGTAAAGGGATCGACGGGTAATTTTTCCCTCACCCGAACCCTCTCCCTGAAAAGGGAGAGGGGACAGATCGAATTATAGTTATTGCTCCCACCTGTTTTCCCCCTCGCCCCTTTGGGGAGAGGGCCGGGGTGAGGGGCAATTACAGCGCCCACACCTCGCATTCCACGCCGTTCACCAGCAGACGCCGTTTTTCCCCCGCAGGCAGAGATAAGTTAATCTCGCGCCAGGCCGGCTGGTAATCGCCTTTCCGGCTAAAGACCACATTAATCTCTTGAGCAGAACAGTTAATTTCCCAACTTAGCCACAGCGCATTGCCCGATTTATATCCCCAGGATTCGCCATCGTCTTCAAACAGCGAGCCATGAGAAACCCCGGTGCCGGGCAGCGGATAAATCTTCAGTTCGCGAAGATCATCGGCCTTAATATCGACATAGCTAATGCGGCTGCTGTGCGGCAACGCTGCCCCGGCACGCACCAGCAGCGGCAGATGCTCCAGCGGAGACTGAACGGTGACGTGCTGCCCGCCGCTGTACCACTGCCCGGTGTAATAGTCATACCAGCCGTGTTCGTTTTGCGGCAGCCACAAAGTACGTTCGCGCTGGCCCGGCTCCACAACGCTTGCAACCAACACATCGCGGCCCAGCATAAATTCATCGCACTCTTCGAAAGTTTTTTCATCGTGTTCATGGTCGAGGAACGTCGGCCTCAGCATCGGCTCATCGTCGGCGTGAGCCTGCCACAATAGCGTGTAGAACCAGGGCAGCAGGCGGTAGCGCAGTTCGATGGCGGCGCGAATGGCAGGCGTGACGACCGGGTACATCCACGGTTCGTTTACCGTGGCATCATCATTCCATGAGTGAATGGTGAAGCGGGGATGCATCACGCCGTTTTGCACCCAGCGAACAAACAGCTCTGCGTCCGGTTTGTCACCCGAGAAGCCGCCGACGTCATGCCCGACGTTAAACAGCCCGGACAAACTCATACCCACGCCCATGCGGATGTTGTAGCGCAGCGTTTCCCAACTGGTGCGATTATCGCCGCTCCAGGTCTGAACATAGCGCTGCATCCCGGCGCAGCCCGAACGGGAAATAAGGTACGGGCGTTTTTCCGGGGCAAAGGTCTGCTGGGCTTCCATTGACGCGCGCATCATCAGCAGCGGCATAACCGGGCGAATATGCTTGATGGCAATAGGCTGTCCAAAGCCGTGGCAGCGCGCCTCGCCGTCCCAGACTTCATATTCGTTGTTGTCGTTCCAGGTCGAGCCGATCCCCATTTCCAGCAATTGGGTGGTGACGCCGGTTTGCCACCATTTCACCGTGGCCGGATTGGTAAAGTCGAGATGCGAGCCTTCGTCGTCCCAGAAGCTTGAGCACTCCGGCGAGTCGCTTTCCGAGTCCCGAATAAACAGGCCGCTCGCCGCCGCCTCCCGGTAGCGGGGATGATCCTGTAGCAGGCAGGGCTTAATATTTGCCGCCAGCCTGATGCCCGCGTCGGCAAAGGCCTGGCTCATCAGCTTCGGCTGCGGCACCTTGTCGTAATTCCAGTTGAAGACATAGCGCTTGTTGTCGATCGAAGTATACCCGGACGACAGCTGGAATGAGTCGCACGGAATAGCGTGTTCCTCGCAAAGCCGGATAAAGTTCATCAACTGATTCTGGGCATCCGGCGCGTCGGTGTAATGCATTGTCGAGCCGCTGTAGCCCAGGCTCCATTTCGGGCCGAAGAAGGTTTTACCGGTCAGGCGCACAAAGGCTTTGGTGACGTCCAGCACGCGCGGGCCGAGGAACATGTAGTAATCCACATCGCCCGCCTCTGCCTGCCAGCGGCGGTAGGCAACGTGGTAGTTGTCTATCTCATTCCCGAGATCCAGCCAGCAGCTGCTGAGGTTGTCGTAAAACAGGCCAAAGCTGACGTCGTCGCGGCGTGTGATGGTAAAAGGGATGTGCTTATAAAGCGGGTCGGTGGAGGCTGCATTGTAACCCATTGCGTCCAGATTACGCATTTCATAACGCTTGCCGCTGCGGTTCAGCGGGCCAGCTTTTTCCCCCAGTCCGTAAAAGCGCTCGTCTTTGAAGCGGCGCTGGTAGTGTGCCACGCCGTCGCCGTGGGCATTGAGCTGGTAGGCGCTGGTGGGACGGTCGCTGGCTAAAGGGTGCCATTCATCCTTCGCGTTTTTATATTCCCACTCCAGCCACAGAGGCTGGTGAACGGTGACGCGCATTTTTGAGGTACTGATTAACAGAACATCGTCGAGCAGTTCAAGGCGAAAGCCGGGTAGGGGGAAACCTTCCATGCTTTCACGCTCGCGCCCCTCCCAGGGCACGTCCTGCTGCGGCGCAATGCTCCAGGTTCTGTTGAGCGCCAGTCCGCTCTGGCGTTTGATAAGCACGCGGAACATGCCTTCTTCCAGCACATAAAGGTGCAGTTCATGCTTGTCGTCCAGGGTTAACACCACCTGGTTGGCATCGTGATTTTTCAGCGTCCAGTTTTTCAGCGTTTTCATCGTGTTCTATCCATTCAGGTACGTTTTGCGCGGCGTTCGGCGATAAAGGCGACCAGGAATACCGCGCCTATCAGGTCAAAGAAGCCCATGGCCACAAACAGCGGGTTGAAGCCAATCTTGTCGGCGGTGACGCCGATAATCAGCGAGAAAATAAAGCTGGCTATCCAGGCGCAAGAGCCGCGCATTCCGTTGACGGTGGCCATCTGGCCCTTGTCAAACGAGTCCACCACCAGGGCGCTCAGCATGCAGGAGATAATCTGGTGTCCGAACCCGCCGACGGAGATAAGGGCGATGGCGACCCAGGGATCTTTTGTGAGCGCAACGAGCGCGAGGGAGAGCATCAGAAAAGCGCCGGTGACCGAACTGGCAACTACCGAGTTGGTTCGGCTACAGCCAAAGAATCGGGCGTAAATTTTGGTTAAGTAGCCGCTGGCGATGCTGCCGAGATCGGCGGCCAGGAACGGGAGCCAGGCGAACATGGCAATCTGTTTCAGATCCATTCCCCGCTCATTCGCGAGATACAGAGGCACCCAGAAACTCAGCACCGCCCAGGCCGGTTCGGCCATAAATGCCGGAATGGCGATGCCGTAAAAGCGCTTGTTTTTAGACACGGTTTTCAGGGCGGTGAAAAACGGCAGCTTCACCGCTGGCGGTTCGTTGTCCTGTTTAATGAACGCCAGCTCGCTTTTGCCGAGATTGGGATGCTGTTCCGGGTTGTGATAGAACAGCCACCACAGCACGACCCAAACCAGGCCCAGCGCGCCGCTAAACATAAAGGCACCCTGCCAGCCAAAAGAGGCGTGGGCAAAGTAAATAATCGGTGGAGCCAGCATCGCGCCAATTGAGAAGCCGACGCCCGCCCATCCTGCTGCGATCGGGCGTTCCTTTTTCGGGAACCATTCGCCCAGGGTTTTGGCGTTAGCCGGAGTAGCCGCCGCCTCCGCACCACCCATCATAAAGCGCAGGATTGCCAGTTGGAGCCAGCTACCGGCTCCGGCGTGCAGCATGCACATCACCGCCCAAATAGTGGCGCAAATCAGAAAGCCAATCTTCAGGCCGATTACGTCTATCAGCCAGCCACACAGGGGCTGGAACAGGGTGTAAGCCAGCTGAAAGGCGCCCACTATCCAGGAATATTGCTCGGTCGTTATTCCGAGGGAGGTTTTCAGTTCAGGCGCGAGGATGCCCAGCGCGTTGCGGGTGATGTAGTTGACGGTTACGCCCAGTAAAAACAGCACCAGCACCCACCAGCGCAAATTGCGGAAAATACGCCTGGTTTTGACTGCGGTCACCGGTTGATTGATGCCATGACTCATAGTTGTGCTCCACCTTGTAGGGGTAATTAGTGGAATTGGTATGCCAACACACGGCATACTTTGTTTTTTTAACTAATTGATTTTTATTTATTTAAATTTATTTTCATCAAAGCTAAGCGCTTTGTTTAGTCGACAATGGCAGCGTAGATGAGTTATAAGCCAACCAATAGCGTATTTTTTGCAAAAGTTTTCATATCCAGCATCTGCTGAGCGTTTAATGCTCTTTTTTCACGCAGAATCTGCAATTGTCGGGTATGAAAATTTTTTCATTTCACAAATGGGCATCGATCACAAAATGAGTAAAACGCTAAAAATCACCGAAATTGCTGCCCAAACGGGGCTATCGATAAGCACGGTTTCGCGAGTCTTAGCCGGTAAAGCCAATACCAGCGAAACGGCGCGCCAGCGGGTGCTGGAGTGCGCCCGGCAGAAGGGGGTGTTGCAGGGAATAGCGGCGGGACGGCTGCTGCTGAATAGCCTGGTGATTTTTGCTCCGCAGCGGGCGTTTGATGAACGGCTGGACGTATTTTACTACCGGGTTATTCAGGGCGTTGGCAGGGCGCTGGAACCCCATGACGTGCGGCTGCGGTTCTGCGCGCTGGAGGAAAACGACAGCGATGCCAACCTCTTTTTAAGCAAGATGAACCAGCCGGACAGCGAAGCGGCTATCCTGCTGGGAATAGATGACCCCCATATTCACGACCTGGCGGCAGATCTCGGTAAACCGTGCGTGCTGATCAACTGCCGAGACCGCAAAATGCGGCTGCCCGGCATCGCGCCGGATCATCAGCTTATCGGCCAGTATGCCGCCAGCTACCTGTTCGATATGGGGCATAAAGGCGTACTGACGCTGCTGTGCCTGCGCCGCTATACCATGGAGCTGCGCCTGGAGGGCATTCGCGATGCCTGGGACAGCAGAAACCTCTCGTTCGATGAAACCCGCCACCTGATTACCGCCCAAAGCTTTAGCGCTAAAGAAAGCGAGGCGTTGGTAAGCGACTATCTGGCAAATACACCACGCCCCGCCTGGCCCAGCGCGCTGCTGGTGGGCGGCGATTTTATGGCGGCGGGGGCGGTTAGCGCCCTGCAAAAGGCCGGGCTGCGCGTGCCGCAGGATATGTCGGTGATGAGTATCGACGGTTTCAATCTGGCGGAAATTCACGATGTGCCCCTGACGTCGGTCCATGTTCCACGGGACGAGCTGGGGGAAGAGGCGGTGCAGCTTTTACAGCAGCGCCTGATGCGGCCTGACGCTCCGGTGGTGAATATCCTGCTGGCAGGCTCGCTTAAGGCCCGTGAGTCGGTGCGGCGTATACGCTACGGAAAGGGGCACTCGGCGGTAAATAGCGACGGGCTGTATGACTGAAGCGGCACAGGAAAGCATAAATAAACCCTAAACAAAGCAGGCTCTTTGACTTGCGCCCCGGGCTGAGATCCCTACTATAGGCCGCGGAAGACTTGCAGTATCTCGTTAGGCGAGGCTCCTGTACAAACACAGGTTACTGATCTGACGACGTCGAGAGACGCCCAAGATTAGGACAGGTTATATCGAGTCAAGGTATAACCCCAGGTAACTTCCCCCGCATTTGGGGATACGTTGTACAGTGCTAAAACCGAGACATGGAGATAGCGTCAGCACTCTCATATCTTGCTTCGCCCCAGGATGAGGACTGTTTATTTTTTAAAACAGTAACCGGGGAAAAATCATGACCTTTTCAACCAATACTTCTGCGCACTCTCGCGCATCTATACTCCTGCCTGCTAAACAGCCCGGCTCAGAAGCGCATAGCACCGTTCTGGGTTATCTGAGCCAGGATTTTATCGCTCTTCCGCCGGGAACAACGGTCGGCCAGGCGCGGGAATACTTCTGTTCGGAAATTAAAAACGAGCAAATTCCTTCTCAAATCTTTGTTGTGGATGATGACGACCATCTGTACGGCCTGGTGCCGGTAAAAACCCTGCTTCAGGCAGATAAAGAGCTGTTGCTGAGCGAATTGATGAGAACGGTTCATTTCTCGCTGCCGCCTGAGAAAACGCGGCATGAAGCCTGCATGGAGATTAAAAAATCCGCCTCAAACTACATTCCGGTACTCAGCTATGGAAAACTGAAAGGGGTGCTTGGCCCGCAGGAAATCGCGCAGCTGCTGGAAGATGAAAACACCCTCGACAGCCAGCTACAGGGGGCTTCATCCCCGCTGGAAACACCCTATCTGCAAAGCAGCGTCTTCACGCTGTGGCGCAAACGGTCGGTGTGGCTTCTGCTGCTGTTCGTTGCCGAGGCTTACACCAGCTCGGTGATTAAATCCTTTGAGGACCAGCTGGAAGCGGCGATTGCGCTGGCCTTCTTTATCCCGCTCTTAATCGGCACCGGCGGCAATACCGGGACGCAAATTACCTCGACCCTGGTCAGGGCGATGGCGCTGGGAGAAGTCGGGCTGAAGGATCTTGGTGCGATATTAAGAAAAGAGATTTCCGCTTCGGTATTAATTGCCATCACCATCGGCACCGCCGGATTTATCCGGGCGTGGATGCTGGGCGTAGGGATGGAAGTGATGATGGTCGTGAGCCTGACGCTGATAGCGATTACGGTGTGGAGCGCTATCGTATCTTCGATTATTCCGATGCTGCTGCGTAAAGTAAATATCGACCCGGCGGTGGTTTCCGCCCCGTTTATTACCACTTTAATCGACGGCACAGGGCTGCTTATTTACTTTAAAATTGCCGAACTCATGCTGACCGATCTCGCCATCTAAGATAAGAAACGGGGATAATATTATCCCCGTTTCTTTATTCGCAGCCGCAAACCTCACATTGAGGATTACGCGCCAGCTTCATCTCTCTGAACTGGCAGGTCATCGCATCGTAGAGCACGATTTTCCCGCTGGCTGGCGTGCCGTAATTTGCCAGCAGTTTGATGGCCTCCATCGCTTCCAGAGAGCCAATAATTCCCACCAGCGGCGACATCACGCCAGCTTCCACGCAGCTTAGTGTGCCTTCGCCAAACAGGCGGCTCAGGCAGCGGTAGCAGGGCTCATTGGCCTGATAAGTAAACACGCTTATCTGACCTTCCATGCGAATCGCCGCCCCCGATACCAGCGGCCGCTTATGCAGGAAGCAACTGCGGTTAAGCTGGTTGCGGATCTCCACGTTATCGGTGCAGTCAAGAATCACCTCATGCTGCGCCACCAGCTCGGCAAGCTGCTGCTCGTCCAGCAGGGCGTTCACCGTCTCCAGCCGGATATGCGGGTTAATGGCGGCCAGCATCTCCCGGGCTGAGTCAACTTTGGGCCGGCCGATAGCGGCGTCGCGGTGCAGCGTCTGGCGCTGGAGGTTAGAGAGCGAGACGGTGTCGAAGTCCAGCAGGGTGAGATGCCCGACGCCCGCGGCAGCAAGGTATTGAGCCGCCGCGCAGCCCAGCCCGCCAAGCCCGACAATAAGCACCCGCGAGGCCTTCAGCTTTTCCTGGCCGTCAAAGTCAAAGCCGCGCAGGACTATCTGGCGGTTGTAGCGCAGCATTTCTGCATCGCTAAGCTCGACCACGTTAGCCTCCGAACAGCGAGTTAAACGGCTCGACTTCTACCCATTCCCCGGCTTCGACATTGCCGCGCTCGCGCTCGAGCACCACAAAGCAGTTGGCCTGGCTGAAGGAGCTGAAAATATGTGAGCCCTGATGGCCGGTACTCAGCACTTCCAGGTCGCCCTGCTCGTTGCGGCGTAAAATACCGCGCTGGAAGTCGAGGCGGCCAGGCGATTTTTTCAACCTGCCGACGGTGCGCACCCGCATCCGCGGCGGAAGAGGGTTGCCCTGTTGGCCGCCCATCGTCGTCAACAGCGGCTGTACGAGTTGATAGAAGGTCAGCGCCGCGGAAACCGGGTTGCCCGGCAGGCCGCAGAACCAGCTGTTTTCCAGGCGGCCAAAGGCGAAGGGTTTGCCAGGCTTAATCGCCAGCTTCCAGAAGCCCACTTCGCCCAGTTCCTCGAGGATTTGTTTGGTGTAATCCGCCTCGCCAACCGACACGCCGCCGCTGCTGATAACCACGTCCGCACGGCTGTCTGCCTCTTTAAATGCGGCGCGCAGAGCGTCCTGGTCATCGCGAATAATCCCGAGGTCGATAACTTCCGAGCCCAGCTCTTTCAGCATGAGATGCACCGCCAGGCGGTTGGTATCGTAGATTTGGCCTTCGGCCAGCGGCTGGCCGGGCAGCTGTAATTCATCCCCGGTGGAGAACACGGCGACGCGAACCTTGCGGTAAACGGTGACTTCGGGAATGCCCAGCGAAGCAATCAGCGGCAGTTCGGCCGCGGTGAGTTTTGTTCCTGCGGCTAACACGCTTGCGCCCTGGCGGATGTCTTCCCCACGGCGGCGAATATTCTGGCCGTTTTGTACCGTGGCGTTAAAGCGTACGCCGGACTCGGTAGATTTGGTTTCTTCCTGCATCACGACGGCTTCGGCACCCTGCGGTATTGGCGCACCGGTCATGATGCGCACGCAGGTGCCTTCCGGCCATTCGCCGCTAAACGGCTGCCCGGCGAAGGCTTTACCCGCTATCGGCAATGCGCCCCCGGCTTTGATATCCGCCATGCGCACCGCATAACCGTCCATTGCCGAATTATCAAACCCCGGAACATCCAGCGGAGAAATCACCGGTTCGGCGGTAACCCTACCGGCAGCCTGTAGCAGCGGCAATGTTTCCGTTTCGGTGAGCGGTTTAATGCGGGAAAGCATTTGTCCAAGTGCGGTTTCAAGCGGGATCAGCCCGGCGGTAAATTCCATGCATAACTCCTGGGGCAGGGGCAAAATAAGGGCTTAGTATGGCAGAAAATGGCCGTGGGCTGCATGTCCCGGATCAGCAAAATCATTTCCCCCTCTACTCCCTATGCGTTACATCACGTTGTCACGTTTCTTGCTTACTCTCGGCCTGCACGCAAACGGCTATTGGCTATAGTCATTGTGGCTACTCAAAACCTCTGCAAGGAAGAACTGATGACAGACATAAAAAAAGCATTTCAATTCAGTACGCTAGCCGTGGCAATAGGACTCACTTCATCTGCATTCGCCTTTGACTCGCTGGCCGTATTCGGCGACAGCCTCAGCGATACCGGTAATAACGGCCGCTGGACGTGGAACAGCAGCCAAAACAAACTTTATGACGAGCAGCTGGCCGACCGCTACGGGCTGACGTTAACCCCTTCACGCACCGGCGGGAGTAACTATGCGGCAGGCGGCGGGACCGCCGTGCCGGGGCTTAACCCGGCTGATAATACCCAAAGCCAGGTGCAGCAATATCTGAGCCAGACCGGCGGCAGGGCGGACGGCAACGGCTTATATATTCACTGGATTGGCGGGAATGATTTGGCCGCCGCCGCAACGCAACCGGCGCTGGCGCAGGGCATTGCCGCGAACAGCGCTGCAAATGCCGCAGCCCAGGTTGGTGCATTACTGGATGCTGGGGCAGGGCTGGTGGTCGTCCCGAATGTGCCGGACATCAGCGCGACGCCAACGCTGATGGAGATGGTGCTGAGCGTGGGGCTGGGCGCGGCGGCAACGCCCGCGATTCAGGCCGCTTACGCCTCGCTTGATGCCGCAAAAACGCCGGATCTCGCCAGCCGCCAGCAGGCTATTCACGATGCGCTTCGCGCCGCGGCCTCGGTGGTCAGCGCTAATCCGCTCGTCCAGCAAGCTGCTGCCGCTCAGCTTATTGCCGCCTATGACGCGGCGGCACAGCAGGCTTCTGCCTTAACCGATTTTTACAACGGTGCTGAGGATAAAGCCCTGTCGCAGCGCGGCGGAAATATTGCCCGCGCGGACATCAACGGCGTGTTCCAGGAAATCCTTGTTAATCCGCAGGCGTTTGGCCTCACCAATACCGCCGGCATGGCGTGCCCGGCTGGCGTGTCTGCCAGCGATTGCACCAGCTCAACGCCGGGCTTCAACCCGTCTCAGGATTACCTGTTTGCCGATCACTTCCACCCCAGCCCGCAGGTTCACAGCATCATCGCCCAGTATATTGAGTCAATTATTGCCGCCCCGGTGCAGGTCACTCGCCTTAATCAGGGCACGCTGGCGATGGTGCGTGGCAGCAGGGCAACGCTCGACGGTCGCTACCAGCAACTGCGCCATAACGATAACGCTGTAGGTTCGCTGGGCGTGTTCGGCGGCTACGGCGGGGGCTATCAGCGTTACAGCGGTGAAGGAAAAGGAAATACCAACAACCTCAGCGTCGGGGTCGATTACCAGCTTAACGACAGCCTGCTGGTGGGCGGGCTGATTGCGGGTTCGCTGGATAACCAGCGGCCGGATGATAACTACCGCTACGACACCAGAGGCGTTCAGGCGGCGCTGTTCAGCCAGCTGCGCGTGGGCCAGGCGTGGCTTAACGGCGACGTTCACTACCTCTCTGCGGACTTCACCAACATTCAGCGCGATATTACTCTCGGGCAGCTAACGCGCACTGAAAAGGGTGATACCGACGGAAGGCTCTACGGAGCGAGGCTCACCGCGGGCTATGACTTTGCGCTGACACCCTGGCTGACCACGGGGCCGACGCTGCAATATGCGTGGGATTACAGCCACGTAAATGGCTACGGTGAAAACGGCAGCAGCAGCACGGCGATGCGTTTTGGCGACCAGAACGGGCATTCGCAGATTGGCAGCGCGGGCTGGCGGGTTGATGCCCACCCCGGCGTCATTAATCCGTGGGCGCAGGCAAGCTACCGCCACCAGTTTGGCGACCGCGAGTACAGCGTGAACGGCGGGCTGAAATCCACCGCGCTAACCTTCAGCCGTACCGGCGAAGAGCAGGATAAAAACTGGGCCGAGCTTTCTGTCGGCGCGGACATGCCGCTTTCCGCTACGGTTTCTGCTTTTGCCGCCGTATCACAAACGGCCGGCCTGAGCGACGGTAATCAGACCAGTTACAACCTCGGCATTAGCGCGAAGTTCTAACTTTTTCTTATCCCTTAGTAAGTTGGCCTCTTTGCTGCGGCGAAGGGGCCTGCACGCTGCCTGCCGCGTCCCGAAGACTAAAGTCAATTTTCTTTACAACACATTTACGTCTTTCTATATTCAAAAATCGTATCAATGTTTGGCAACTATTCTGATATTTATAGAAAAAACGCTGCCGGATACCACTCTTTGCAGGCAATGCCGAATGACTAAAGCCGTTATCGCTATTCACGGTGGGGCCGGGGCTATAACCCGCGCCCGACTGACGCAGGAAAAAGAGCTGCAGTTTATCGCTGCGCTATCAGACATTGTTGTTGCCGGGCAGCAGATCCTTGAGCAAGGGGGAAGTGCTCTTGACGCCGTTACCGAAGCGGTGCGCCTGCTTGAAGAGTGCCCGCTGTTTAACGCCGGTATTGGCGCGGTTTATACCAGCGAGGGTAAGCACGAGCTGGATGCCTGCATAATGGACGGCAACACGCTTGAGGCCGGAGCGGTAGCGGGCGTCAGCCATATCCGCAATCCTATTCTGGCCGCCAGGAAGGTGCTGGAGAACAGTCCACACGTCCTGTTGATTGGTGAGGGGGCAGAGCATTTTGCCGCCGGGCAGGGGCTTGAGCCGGTAGCGGCGGATATCTTTTCAACCGAAGAGCGCTATCAGCAGCTGCTCCGCGCCCGTGAAAGTCAGCAAACCGTGCTGGATCACGACGGAGCCGAGCCGATAGACGCTGATAAAAAATTTGGCACCGTTGGCGCAGTAGCGCTGGATAAGTTCGGCAATCTTGCGGCGGCAACCTCAACCGGCGGGATGACTAACAAACTGCCGGGGCGCGTGGGCGACTCGCCGATAGTTGGCGCGGGCTGCTATGCCAATAACGCCAACGTCGCCGTTTCATGCACCGGCACGGGTGAAGTCTTTATGCGCACGCTGGCGGCTTACGATATCGCCGCCCTGGTGGAATACGCTGGCCTGAGCCTTCAGCAGGCTGTAGACCGCGTGGTGCTGGAAAAACTGCCCGCACTCGGCGGCAGCGGCGGCATGATAGCGATTGATAATCAGGGCAATGTGGCGCTGCCTTTTAACAGCGAAGGAATGTATCGCGGCTTTGGCTTCGTGAATGATGCCCCGAACGTAGGAATCTATCGTGACCAGGAGAGTTAATGTCGCAAGGCCATGAACTACCGGACGAGCAGGTACTGGCTGTCAGCGACCTGAATATTCGCTTTCGTCAGCAGCAGCAGGTCACCGACGCGGTGCGCCACCTCTCGCTTACCCTGAACCGCGGTGAAACGCTGGCCATTGTCGGCGAGTCCGGTTCCGGTAAGTCGGTCACCGCAATGGCGTTGATGCGCCTGCTGGAGCAGGGCGGCGGAGAGGTTAACTGCGAAAAGCTGCTGCTGCGCCGCCGAAATAAAGAAGTACTCAGCCTGCCGGAGCTCAGCAATTCGCAGATGCGCCGCGTGCGCGGTGCGGATGTGGCGATGATTTTCCAGGAGCCGATGACCTCGCTGAACCCGGTGTTTACCGTGGGCGAGCAGATAGCAGAGTCTATTCGTCTGCATCAAAAACTTGATGGGCGGGCCGCGCTGGCGGAGGCGAAACGTATGCTTGAGCGCGTACGAATCCCGGAGGCGCAGTCGATCCTCAGCCGTTATCCTCATCAGCTTTCCGGCGGTATGCGCCAGCGGGTCATGATTGCGATGGCGCTTTCATGTCGCCCAGCGGTATTGATTGCCGATGAGCCCACTACCGCGCTGGACGTCACTATTCAGGCGCAGATCCTGCAATTGATCCGCGTATTGCAAGACGAAATGCAAATGGGGGTGATTTTTATCACTCACGATATGGGCGTGGTGGCGGATATTGCCGACCGGGTGCTGGTGATGTACCGCGGCGAAGCGGTAGAAACCGGCCCAGTGGATCAAATATTCAATCACCCGCAGCACGCTTATACCCGGGCGCTGCTGGCCGCCGTTCCGCGTTTAGGCGCGATGAACGGCAGTGATTTACCGCGAAAATTCCCGCTGGTGGTAGCGGGCGAGCCGAACCAGCAGGAACCGGAAATCGAGCAGGACACCATCCCGCCCGGCGCGAAGCCGGTGCTTGAAGTGCGGGACCTGGTCACCCGCTTCCCGCTGCGCAGCGGCATTTTCAACCGCGTTACGCGCCAGGTTCATGCCGTAGAAAAAGTGAGTTTCGACCTGCTGCCCGGTGAAACGCTGGCGCTGGTGGGAGAGTCCGGCTGCGGGAAATCGACAACCGGGCGTTCGCTGCTGCGGCTGGTGGAAACTCAGGGCGGGACTATTACCTTTAACGGCCAGCGCATTGATAACCTGCCCAACGGCGAGTTACAGCACGTGCGCAAAGACATTCAGTTTATCTTCCAGGATCCTTACGCTTCGCTGGATCCGCGCCAGACCGTCGGCTATTCGATTATGGAGCCGCTGCTGGTGCATAACGCAATGCCGAAGGAAGAAGCCCAGCAGCGCGTAGCCTGGCTGCTTGAGCGCGTAGGATTGCAGCCCGAACACGCCTGGCGCTATCCGCATGAGTTTTCCGGCGGCCAGCGGCAGAGGGTCTGCATTGCCCGCGCGCTGGCGCTGAACCCGAAAGTAGTGATTGCCGATGAATCCGTTTCGGCGCTGGATGTCTCTATCCGCGCGCAAATAGTGAACCTGCTGCTCGACTTACAGCGCGAGTTTGGCATCGCTTTTCTATTTATCTCCCACGACATGGCCGTTGTGGAACGCATCAGCCACCGCGTGGCGGTCATGTACCTCGGCCAGATTGTCGAGATTGGCCCGCGCCGCGCGGTGTTTGAAAACCCCCAGCATCCGTATACCCGCAAGCTTATGGCGGCGGTGCCGGTTGCAGACCCATCCCGCAAGGGACGTAAGCCTGTTTTAGTCTCTGACGAGATCCCCAGCGCCACACGCAGCCTGGGGGATGAACCGCATGTAGCACCGCTGGTTGCCGTGGGGCCGGGGCATTTTGTCGCCCGTCACGCCATCGGCAGCAGTGAAAATCGACTATAAGGAAAACAATAATGACAGCTAACACAACGCAAAAATGGCTGCTGGCGGCGGGGCTTGCCTCCACCGTTATCGCCGCGCCCGCCTTCGCTGCTAAAGATGTCGTCGTAGCGGTTGCTTCCAACTTCACCACGCTCGACCCGTATGACGCCAACGACACGCTGTCGCAGGCGGTGGCCAAGTCTTTCTATCAGGGGCTGTTCGGGCTTGATAAAGATATGAAGCTGCAAAACGTGCTGGCGGAAAGCTATAAAGTTTCTGATGACGGCCTGGTGTACACCATCAAGCTGCGCTCCGGGGTGAAGTTCCAGGACGGTACCGACTTTAACGCCGAAGCGGTAAAAGCCAACCTCGACCGCGCCAGCAACCCTGACAATCACCTCAAACGCTATAACCTGTATAAAGCCATTTCGAAGACCGAAGCGGTTGACCCGACCACGGTAAAAATCACCCTGAAGGAGCCGTTCTCGGCGTTTATCAACATTCTTGCCCACCCTGCAACGGCGATGATTTCCCCGGCCGCATTGCAAAAATACGGGAAAGAGATTGGCTTCCACCCGGTTGGTACCGGCCCGTATCAGCTTGATACCTGGAACCAGACCGACTTCGTGAAGGTGAAGAAATTCGGCGGCTACTGGCAGCAGGGCCTGCCTAAGCTCGACAGCATTACCTGGCGCCCGGTGGTGGACAACAACACCCGTGCGGCGATGTTGCAAACCGGTGAGGCGCAATTCGCCTTCCCAATTCCTTACGAGCAGGCAGGCGTGCTGGAGAAAAACAGCAAGCTGGAGCTGGTGGCTTCTCCATCCATCATGCAGCGCTACATCAGCATGAACGTCACCCAGAAGCCGTTCGATAACCCGAAAGTGCGCGAAGCTATTAACTACGCCATTAACCGCCAGGCGCTGGTGAAAGTGGCCTTCTCCGGTTTTGCAACGCCGGCCGAAGGTGTGGTGCCGCCGTCTATCGCCTATGCGGAAAAATTCAAACCCTGGCCGTACGATCCGGCCAAAGCAAAAGCGTTGCTGAAAGAGGCCGGTTTCCCGAACGGATTTGAAACAACGCTCTGGTCTTCCCATAACCACAGCACCGCGCAGAAAGTGTTGCAGTTTACGCAGCAGCAGCTGGCGCAGGTGGGGATCAAAGTTAAAGTGACGGCGATGGACGCCGGGCAGCGTGCGGCTGAAGTGGAAGCCAAAGGGCAGAAAGAGAGCGGCGTAAGAATGTTCTACACCGGCTGGTCCGCCTCTACCGGTGAAGCTGACTGGGCATTGTCTCCGCTGTTTGCCTCCCAGAACTGGCCGCCAACGCTGTTCAACACCGCTTTCTACAGCAACCCTCAGGTAGACAAAGACCTGACCGGGGCGCTGCAAACCACCAATCCACAGGAGAAAGCGAAGCTGTATAAAGACGCCCAGGACACCATCTGGAAAGAGTCTCCGTGGGTGCCGCTGGTGGTAGAAAAATTGGTTTCCGCCCACAGCAAAAACCTCACCGGGTTCTATGTGATGCCGGATACCGGATTCAGCTTTGATAATGCGGACCTGAAGTAGAGTGGCTTGTACCCTCACCCCATCCCTCTCCCTGGAAGGGAGAGGGGGAAAACGAGGTCGGTCTCTGCTCCCTCTCCCTTTAAGGGAAAGGGGGGCCACGCTCTGTCCTTCTTCCCGTCGCCCTTTATGGGAGAAGGGTTCCAGGCTCTGCCTTTCGTCCCCTCGCCGTTTATGGGAGAAGGATTCCATACTCTGTCTTTCGTCCCCTCTCCCCTCTGGGGAGAGGGTTAGGGTGAGGGGGAGGGGCCTCGATGTTTAACTATTTTCTCAAACGCCTCTTCGGCCTGATCCCAACGCTGCTTATTGTGGCGGTGCTGGTATTCCTGTTTGTGCACCTCCTGCCGGGCGACCCGGCGAGGCTGATTGCCGGGCCGGAAGCCGACGCCACCGTCATCGAACTGGTGCGTAAACAGCTGGGGCTGGATCAGCCGCTGTGGCGGCAGTTCCAGCACTACATCACCCACGTTGTGCAGGGCGACTTTGGTACCTCGCTGGTTTCTCGCCGCCCGGTTTCCGAAGAGATTGCCAGCCGCTTTATGCCAACGCTATGGTTGACGATAACCAGCATGGCCTGGGCGACGCTGTTTGGCCTGGTGACCGGCATTGTGGCCGCCGTCTGGCGCAACCGCTGGCCGGACCGCCTGAGTATGACGCTTGCCGTTTCCGGGATCTCGTTCCCGGCTTTTGCGCTCGGCATGCTCTTGATGCAGGTTTTCTCGGTCGAACTGGGCTGGCTGCCGACGGTAGGCGCCGACAGCTGGCAACACTACATCCTGCCGTCGATAACCCTTGGTGCTGCCGTCGCGGCGGTGATGGCTCGTTTTACCCGCGCCTCGTTTGTCGATGTGCTGCATGAGGACTATATGCGCACCGCGCGCGCTAAAGGCGTGAGCGAGACGCTTATCGTGGTTAAGCACGGCCTGCGTAATGCGATGATCCCGGTTATCACCATGATGGGGCTACAGTTTGGTTTCCTGCTTGGCGGCTCGATTGTGGTCGAGAAAGTGTTTAACTGGCCGGGGTTAGGGCGCCTGCTGGTGGACTCGGTAGAGATGCGCGACTACCCGGTGATTCAGGCGGAAGTGCTGCTGTTTTCGCTGGAGTTTATTGTTATCAACTTAGTGGTGGACCTGCTTTACGCCGCCATTAACCCGGCCATCAGGTACAAATAAGGATGCGACTTTTAAACTGGCGACGCCAGGCCATAGTAAACGCGATGCCCACCGTTCGCAGCGGCCAAATTCGCACTCCGTGGAGCGAGTTCTTACGCCGCTTCCGCCAGCAGCCGGTGGCCATGACCGCCGGATTGTTTGTGCTGCTGCTGTTTGTGGTTGCTTTGATTGCCCCCTGGATTGCGCCTTTTGATGCTGAAAACTATTTCGACTATGACCGGCTGAACGAAGGGCCTTCGATGTTGCACTGGTTTGGCGTTGACTCTCTCGGGCGCGACATCTTTAGCCGCGTGCTGGTGGGCGCGCAAATTTCCCTGGCCGCCGGGGTCTTTTCGGTGCTGATTGGCGCGTTGATAGGCACCTTCTTCGGCCTGCTGGCGGGGTATTACGAAGGCTGGTGGGACCGCATTGTGATGCGCATTTGCGACGTTCTGTTTGCCTTCCCCGGTATTCTGTTGGCTATTGCCGTGGTGGCGATAATGGGCAGCGGCATGACCAATGTCATCATTGCCGTCGCCATTTTCAGTATTCCTGCGTTCGCTCGCCTGGTGCGCGGCAATACACTGGTGCTTAAACAGCAAACTTTTATCGAGTCTGCTCGTAGTATTGGCGCTCCGGATGCGATTATTATCTTCCGGCATATCCTGCCGGGGACCGTCTCATCTATCGTGGTTTACTTTACGATGCGCATCGGAACTTCTATTATCTCCGCCGCCAGCCTGTCGTTTCTCGGGCTTGGTGCTCAGCCGCCAACCCCTGAATGGGGCGCGATGCTGAACGAGGCGAGGGCTGATATGGTTATTGCCCCGCACGTTGCTATTTTCCCGAGTCTTGCCATTTTTCTTACCGTGCTGGCGTTCAACCTGCTGGGGGACGGACTGCGGGATGCGTTGGATCCGAAGATTAAAGGGTAGCGATATGCCGTAAAGCCGTCGCCCCGGAGTGAACAAATGCGAAAAATTACCGGGGCTCTGCTGTTAAGCCCGCTCCTTGTTGCCACCTCCAGCCCTGCCGCTAACTGGTCCGCCGGGGTGCAGGGCGGCCTGTATCAGTTACCCTACCAGACCCGCCATCAGGAACGCTGGGCGCTGCCCTATATTGGCTATGACGGGAAAACCTGGTATATCGACGGCACCGAGGCTGGCTACAACTTCATCAATACCGACACGCTCCTGCTGCGCGCCAAAGTCTATTACTACGACACACAATACCGCGCCTCAATGGGACAAACGCCTGCGCTGCGTGGGCTGAATAATCGTAACAGCACCATGATGGGTGGCATGCAGCTGCTATACACCACGCCGCTGGGTGCATTGAGCGCCACGCTGGCGGCGGATACCCTGGGGGTCAGTAATGGCGTGGTTGCTAACGCCGGCTGGATAGCGATGGCGCAGTGGGGCGGGTTTACCCTGGTGCCGGAAGTGGGCGTGGATTTCTCTAACGCGCAGAATACTCGCTACTACTACGGTATCTCTGATAAAGAATCGGCGAAGACCGGGTTAGCGACCTGGCGGCCGCAGGCAAGCTTCCTGCCTTATGCCCGGCTCGCCATGAACTATGCCTGGACGCCGCAGTGGAATACCTGGGCGCAGCTTACCCAGCGCTTTTACCCGGATACGATAAGCGACAGCCCGATGGTGAATAAGAATAATTTGCGTGAGCTTACGGTGGGGATGAGCTATACGTTCTGAGTAGAATTGTCCTCCTCCGGGTGGAGGAGGACAGAAAGGATTAAACGACTGAACCCCAGAGATCGTATTCGTCCGCGTTTTCAACTTTCACGCGTACTACGTCGCCCGGCTTCAGCTTAGTTTCACCGTTCAGGTAAACCGCGCCGTCGATTTCCGGGGCGTCTGCCATACTGCGGCCAATCGCACCTTCTTCATCAACTTCGTCGATCATCACCAGAATTTCACGACCCACTTTTTCCTGCAGGCGTTCGGCGGAGATCTTCTGCTGGAGCTGCATAAAGCGATTCCAGCGCTCTTCCTTCACTTCTTCCGGTACCTGGTCCGGCAGCTCATTGGCCGTTGCGCCGTCAACCGGGCTGTACTTGAAGCAGCCAACGCGATCCAGGCGAGCTTCTTTCAGGAACTCGAGCAGCATCTCGAAATCTTCTTCGGTCTCACCCGGGAAGCCGACGATAAAGGTCGAACGCAGGGTCAGATCCGGGCAGATTTCGCGCCACTGCTTAATGCGTTGCAACTGGCGGTCAGCAGAACCCGGGCGCTTCATCAGCTTCAGAATACGCGGGCTGGCGTGCTGTAACGGGATGTCCAGATACGGCAGGATTTTGCCTTCGGCCATCAGCGGAATTACGTCGTCAACGTGCGGGTAAGGGTAGACATAATGCAGGCGCGTCCACACGCCAAGCTTAGCCAGCTGTTCGCACAGGCTCACCATACTGGTTTTGACCGGCGCGCCGTTCCAGAAACCGGTGCGGTGCTTCACGTCCACGCCGTAGGCTGAGGTATCCTGGGAGATAACCAGCAGCTCTTTGACGCCGGCTTCTACCAGGCGCTTAGCTTCTGCCAGCACGTCGCCAATCGGGCGGCTATCCAGATCGCCACGCATAGACGGGATAATGCAGAAGGTGCAGCGATGGTTGCAGCCTTCGGAGATTTTCAGGTATGCGTAGTGGCGCGGAGTCAGCTTCACGCCCTGTTCCGGCACCAGGCTCAGGAACGGGTTGTGCTGAGGTTTTGGCACATAGTGGTGAACGTGCTCCAGAACCTGCTCATAGCTGTGTGGGCCGGTGATTTCCAGCACTTTAGGATGCACTTCACGGATCTGATCTACCTTTGCACCCAGGCAGCCGGTGACGATCACTTTTCCGTTTTCGTTCAGGGCTTCGCCAATCGCTTCCAGCGATTCCTGCACGGCGCTGTCGATAAAACCGCAGGTGTTGACGATAACCATATCGGCGTCGTCATAGCTTGGCACCACGTCGTAGCCTTCGGTACGCAGTTCGGTCAGGATACGTTCGGAGTCCACGAGGTTTTTCGGGCAGCCGAGGGAGACAAAGCCGATACGCGGCTGGTGGGTTACATTGCTCATAGCTTAAAAAGTGTTCAATTATTAGAAATATTAAGGCAGCGATTCTACAGAGGTTGGGCCGGAATTTGTACTGGATAATTGCAGTTCGTTTTTTGAGCGCGCCCTCCTGCATTCAACAGGTGTTGCTTTAACCCTCAGCCCCGGGCGCTGATTGAGCGGTGAAAAATGCTGGATATCGACTGCGATTAATCTCATTGTGGATTTTAATCTTTCCTTAAATCAACCAGATGGATATACCACTAAAATTGGTAGGTTTTGCGAGAACGATCAATTTTATTTGATTGATTGGTAAAAACGATCAATTATCAGTGGGTTACGATAATAAGGGAATATTAATGAACATGCAGCATTGGGCGCTGCCAATCTCCTCTCCGGATGGGCAATTATTAGGCGTTGAACTGGAAACCCGTGTTGAGGTTAACGGGTGTCGGGTGTTAACAAATTACGCTATGCAGGACGAAAGTATCGGCAGGCGTATTTTTGAGGAGGAGGCCGGGTGGCTGGATAGAAAAGCCGGCTGGTTTATCGATAACGGGTTGTTCTGCATTGTCAGCAGCGAGGCAAAATCCCTGGCGCAGGGGTTGCCGTTTATTAAATTTTTCAGTAATCACTCCCGCGAGCGGCCAGAGACTGGATTCTGGATTGATGAGATGGGAGCCTTCAATAGCAGCGCGATCCCCTTATTCACTCAGGGTTGTGAAGTTGTCCGCTTTAATAAGCATTACGCCACTTTGAACATCAGCAGGCCCATTTTCCCGGTCCTGATTAGTAACATCAGGCGCTACTGCAATAAGGTTATCGTGCCGGTTCACAACGGGCGTCACTTCGCTATGCTTGGCCAGGCAGGCGTCTGGGCGGTACAGCAGGAATCTAGCCTGGTTCACTTCAGCCACTGCGAGTCATTGCTGGACGGCAATGAGTTTCCACATTGTTCCCGGTAACAATTTTTCTGCTCTCAGTCACAGATTCACAAACTGTTGATTGTTAGCCACGAGGGAGTTTTATATAACGAAACCTGATTAAGGACGTTATCGGGTAAAGCCCGAGCGAAACCTGACCAGCAGCATGTTGCCCTGTGCCGACATGCTGCTGGTCAGGTTTTTTTTTGGCCCATGGATAACAAAAGCGCGCTAAGCGAAAGGTAAATAATATGAATATCAAATGGTTGGCTGAAAATGTTTTGCGCCTTGTTGGCGGAGAAGATAACGTCGTGACGGTGGTGCACTGCGCTACACGACTGCGTTTTTCTCTGCGTGATATCAATAAAGTGGATGTGGCTGGCCTCGAACAGCTCGAAGGCGTGATTGCCACAATGAAGGCTTCTGGCCAGTTTCAGGTGGTTATTGGCAACCGGGTTTCGGAGGTATATCGCCAGATTGGAGAGATCTCATCCCTGCTGGATGACTCTCACGCTAGCCAGCAGGGCAGCCGGTCCAATAACACCAACGTGTTTAGCAAAATGATCGACATTATCTCATCGATCTTTACCCCGCTGCTGGGGGCGATGGCCGCATCCGGCGTGCTGAAAGGGCTTTTGAGCATTGCCCTGGCAGAAGGCTGGATGAGCAAAACCGAAAGCACCTATGTGATTTTGGCGGCGGCGGCGGACAGCCTGTTTTACTTCCTGCCGATCATGCTGGCAATTACCACGGCGCGGAAATTCCAGGGCAATATTTTTGTTGCGGTGTCGATAGCCGGGGCGCTGATTTACCCCTCCATTATTGAGCTTTTCAACACCAAAGCGGACGTTAGCTTTGCCGGTATTCCGGTGGTGCTGATGAAATACACCTCAACCGTCATTCCGATTATTTTATCCATCTGGGTGATGTGCCAGCTGGAACGACTGTTCAACAAATTCATCCATGAAACGGTGCGCAGCATTGTCACTCCGTTTTTGCTGTTAGTGATTATGGTGCCGTTGACGCTGATAACCATCGGGCCAATCGGTATTTATACCAGCGAACTGGCGGCCAGCTTCTTCGTCACCATCTTCGGTTTTAACTCGATTCTGGCCGGCGCGCTGATTGCCGCGGTTTGGCAGATTCTGGTTATCTTTGGGATGCACTGGGCGTTTACGCCGGTGATCATCAACGACATCACGACTATCGGGCGCAGCACCCTCAAGGCTGCCACCGTACCGGCGGTATTTGCCCAGGCCGGGGCGGTGCTGGCGGTTATGCTGAAAACCAAAAATAAGAAAATGAAGGCCCTGGCAGGAAGTACCTTTATTACGGCTCTGTTTGGCATCACCGAGCCCGCCGTGTATGGCGTGACCTTAAAGCTGAAAAAACCGTTCGTTTGCGCCGTTATTGCGGCGGCGGTCGGGGGCGGCATCGTTGGGTATTCTAACAGCGCGGCGATTTCTACCGGTATCCCCAGCCTGCTGACGCTGCCGATTTTCTATGGTGAAGGTTTCGGCGGGCTGATCCTTGGGATTTGTGTCTCGTTTGTACTTGCTGCCGTCCTTACTTATATCGTCGGTTTCGAGGATATTCCCGAAGAAGGCAGCGCCGGGGCGACGGCAGATAATAAGCCTGCGGCGACCCTGGCTGCTGCCGTGAGTGCCGAAAAAATTGTGGCACCGATGAGCGGCACCATCGTTCCGCTGGAGCAGGTTAACGACAAGGTCTTTTCCAGCGGCGTTGTCGGCGACGGCCTGGCCATCCGGCCAGACGGCAACAAAGTTTTTTCCCCGGTCGACGGCACGGTTTCGGCCACTTTTGACTCGGGCCACGCGCTGCAAATTCTCTCCCAACACGGGGCCGAAATTCTGATCCACGTTGGCCTCGATACCGTGCAGCTCAACGGCGAGCACTATCAAATCCACGTCGCAGAAAACCAGCAGGTTAAGCGCGGCGATCTGCTGCTCGAGTTCGACAGAGAAGCGATAGAGCTGGCGGGGTACGACACCATTACGCCGGTCATCATTGCCAATGCTGACAGTTACCAACAGCTGCAAAAACAGACCCAGCCGCAGGCTCGCGTTGGCGACACGCTGCTCTCTTTATCATGATTCATTAAGGAGTTAACTATGAGATATCGGGAACTCAAACCCTTTCCAAAAAACTTTCTCTGGGGAGCCTCAACCTCGGCCTATCAGGTTGAGGGCGCATGGAACGAAGACGGTAAAGGGCCGTCGGTAATTGATGCCCGTGAAAGCTACCCCGAGGGAACAACCGACTTCAAAGTCGCCAGCGATCATTACCACCGCTACCGCGAAGATATCGCCCTGTTTGCCGAACTGGGGTTTAAAACCTACCGTTTCTCAATTGCCTGGACACGAATAATCCCGGACGGAGAAGGGGACGTTAACAAAGCCGGGGTAGATTTTTACCGCAACCTGATAGACGAACTGCTGGCGCATAATATTGTGCCGATTGTGACGATGTATCACTTCGATCTTCCTCAGGCGCTTCAGGAAAAAGGCGGCTGGCATAACCGCGCGAGCGTCGATGCTTTTGCCCGCTACGCCAACGTTCTGTTTGATGAATTTGGCGATAAGGTGAAGTACTGGCTGACGATCAACGAGCAGAACTTAATGATCCTTCAGGGCGAGGCGCTGGGAACGCTTGATCCTAAACTCTCGACCCAGGCCGATAAAAAGAAAAACCTGTACCAGCAAAACCACCATATGATGGTGGCGCAGGCGATGGCGATGCGGGATCTGCATACTAAATATCCTGATTCAAAAATTGGCCCCGCGCCCAATATTGCGGTGATTTACCCGGCCAGCAGCAAGCCGGAAGATATTCAGGCGGCCTTTAACTACAACGCTATTCGCAACTGGCTGTATCTGGATGTGGCGGCGAGAGGCGAGTACAACACTCAGGCCTGGCGCTATATGGAAGAGAAAGGCTACACCCCGGAGATGCTGCCTGGGGATGCCGAAGTACTAAAAAGCGGCCGCCCAGATTTTATCGCGTTTAACTACTACACCACGCAGGCGGTTGAGGCCAGCCGCGGCGACGGCAACGATGAAGTGGTGCGCGGCGGCAATAAGCTGCTGAAGTCGGGGGAAGATGGCGTACACCGTGGGGCGGCGAACCCGCATCTACCGCGTACGCAGTTTGGTACGGAAATCGATCCGGTGGGCTTCCGTAATACGCTGCGTGAAATCTGGGACCGCTACCATCTGCCGCTGTTGATAACCGAAAACGGGCTGGGCGCATTTGATAAACTCGATGAGAATGGCGAGATTAATGATGATTACCGTATCGACTTCCTGCGCCTGCACATTGAACAGATGCAGCTGGCTATCACCGATGGGGTTGAGGTCTTTGGTTATACGCCATGGTCGGCGCTGGATCTGATTTCCACCCACCAGGGTTGCGCCAAACGCTACGGTCTTATCTATGTTAATCGCGACGAATTTGACCTGAAGGATCTGCGTCGAATCCCGAAAAAAAGCGCTGGCTGGTATGCTGACGTTATGAAAAATAACGCGTTATAACAACCAGCCAGCGACGAGCGGCAGCGCCGGAGTGCTGCCGCCGTCAATCAGTAACCGATAGGGGTTTCAGTGATTACAGTCCTGAAAGTTTTGAGCAATAACGCGGTAATTGCCGTTGATGACAAGCACTGCGAGATTGTGGCGGTTGGCCGTGGAATCGGGTTTGGTAAACGCGAAGGCGACCCGCTTGCGGCACAGGAAATAGAGAGCCAGTTTATTAAAAAAAGCGGCGGCATCAGCGAGGTGCTCAGCGAGCTGGTGAACTCTATTCCGCTGGAACACTTGCTGATCACTCAGGCCATTTTGCAGCTGGCGCAGCAGCGTCTGGCTATTGAAGTACAGGAGTCGCTTATTTTTGCTCTTAGCGACCATATTAACTTTGCCGTGCAGCGCCATAAAAAAGGGCTGGCGATAAAGAATATGCTGCTGTGGGATATTAAAAAGTTTTACGCGCCGGAGTTTGATCTGGCGAGCGAAGCCGTCGCGTTAATCAACCGCAAGCTTGAGGTTGAACTGCCGGAAGACGAGGCCGGATTTATTGCATTGCATCTGGCAAATGCCAAAGTGAACGATATGCAAAGCACGATGCAGAGCGCTAATATCATTAAAGATGTTCTTTCGATTATTAAGTATGAATTAAAAATTAAATACGATGAGAGTTCTTTGAACTACCAGCGCATTATTACCCACCTGAAGTTCTTCACCCTGCGAATGATGAATAACCAGGCGGTCAGCCATGAAGATAAAAGCCTGTACGAAGGCATTAAAGAGGCAATGACTCAGGCCTGGCAATGCGCTCATAAAATTAACGCTTATCTCAGCAAAAACTATAACTACAGCCTGAGTCACGATGAAATCATATTTTTGACCATTCATATCAACCGGCTACGCGATTAAAGCTTATAAAAGTGGCATCGGGCATCGCTGGGTGCTGCTATTGAAACATTAAGATTTCACTCATTCCTCAACGTGAAAATATCACTTCTAAAGATAATGGCTTAAACTCTGTGAAAAAATATCCCTTCAGGCTGAAAGGTTCTGGAAATTATTACTTTACTTTTTATTTCGAGGTTTTCGCATGAAAGTTAATGAATTATCATCTCAGCATATTGTTACTGATGGGCGCGCCTATAATGATTCAAAAGGTAGGCCTGTCGGCGTTGCGGGTATAGTTAACAGAGTTACAAATGCCGTTGATGTACCGAAAGTATATCCGTTACAGACGCCCGAAGATAAAAGGCAGATAGATATGCTTTTTAATAATTGCCTCAGTAATACAGGGAAGTATCTACAATCGAAAAAATAGATTGCTTATTCAATCAATGGTTAATTCACCCTTTGTGCTGTCAGGAGCATTTGAGACAGCGATATTTTTGAAGCTTATTCTTAATTATTCGGGATTAGTCGCCACCGGATTGACAGCCCTTAGCTGTTCTGGATTCTGGCCTGTGGCCGACGTTGCGGCATGTTATTGTCGCCGCGCGTTTGACGGCAAAGGCCATTTATTTATCGCGCAGGGAGAAAACAGCGCATTCGTGATGTAAGAGTCGGCCCGGACGGCTATCTGTATGTCCTGACCGACGAAACTCACGGCGAGCTGTTAAAGCTGAGCCCGTCAGCTTAGCGGGATCATAATGACTTTCTGGAACGCCGGGCGCTGGGTCAACTGCTGATACCAGCGCTGTAGATTTGGCACCGCGTCCCACGGAATGTCGAGGTTAAGCAGGCTGTAAATCTGCGGGCCGAAGGCGATATCGCCGGTGCCGAATGCATCGCCGCCGAGCCAGGGTTGTCTGGCGAGCTCCGCATCCGCAATGGCGAACAGCTTATTGCAGGCGATGATGCCGCGCTCAATTTGCTCCTGGCTGCGCTGCTCGGGCGGCAGGCGCACCATATTGAAGAAGACGTCGCGGTAAGGGCCGGAAACGGCTGTTGCCGACCAGTCCATCCATTTTTCCCCTTTCGCTCTTCGGGCGGGTTCATTTACCCATAATTTATCGCGGCCATATTCAGCGGCGAGATAGCGCACGATGGTATTCGACTCCCAGAGCGTCAGCCCGTGCGCGTCGTCATGCAGGCAAGGTACCAGCCCGTTCGGGTTCATCGCCAGGTATTCTGCATCGTGCGTCAGGCCAAACTTCCCTCCGGCGGGAATAGAACGGTACGGCAGGTTCAGCTCTTCCAGACACCACAACACTTTTTTAACATTAGTGGAATTATCTCTGCCCCAAACGGTAATCATGATGGTTCCTTTTTTTGCTGGTGGAGGTTGAGTATCGCGCAGCTTGATGACGAAAACACCACAACAACTCAACCAAAGCTAAAAAAATAAGCGCAACGGCGGCAAGTCGGCCAGATATCGAATAAACTTAACAAACTTTACCAACTCTATGTTTCTTTAAGTGGATTCGTGCGTTATTACTCACATCCTGACATATGGGTGGCGGCGCGCGCCGTGATTTTTAAGAATGGATACTCAGGTGGTTTTATGAAGAGCTTGCAAATGCCTGCAACGTTACGTGCTTTAGCGGCGGGAACGACCCTGCTGTTGGTGGCGGCTCCTGCGCTGAGCGCTGAGCAGACCGCAGATGCTCCCCAGGTAGACGCCAAAGCCTGGATTTTGATGGACTACGCCAGCGGGAAAGTGCTGGCCGAAGGGAATGCTGACTCGCAGCTGGATCCGGCAAGCCTGACCAAACTGATGACCAGCTACGTG
This sequence comes from Cedecea davisae DSM 4568, assembly GCF_000412335.2. Taxonomy (GTDB): domain Bacteria; phylum Pseudomonadota; class Gammaproteobacteria; order Enterobacterales; family Enterobacteriaceae; genus Cedecea; species Cedecea davisae. The sequence goes on along the minus strand of NZ_KE161030.1, from coordinate 2,986,108 downwards.
GTGGGACAGGCGCTCAAGGCCGGCAAAATTCACCTCACGGATATGGTGACCATCGGCAAAGATGCCTGGGCTACCGGCAACCCGGTGCTGCGCGGCTCGTCGCTGATGTTCCTGAAGCCGGGCGATAAAGTCTCGGTTGAGGATTTAAACAAAGGCGTGATTATTCAGTCCGGCAACGATGCCAGCATCGCCATTGCCGATTACGTGGCGGGTAGCCAGGACTCGTTCGTCAGCCTGATGAACAACTACGCGCAAAAGCTGAAGCTCACCAATACCACCTTCAAAACCGTGCACGGCCTCGATGCGCCTGGCCAGTTCAGCACCGCGCGCGACATGGCGCTGCTTGGGCAGGCGCTGATTCATGATGTGCCGGACGAATATGCGGTACATAAAGAGAAAGAGTTCACCTTTAATAACATCAAGCAGCCGAACCGCAACCGCCTGCTGTGGAGCTCTAACCTGAACGTGGACGGCATGAAAACCGGCACCACCGAAGGGGCGGGCTACAACCTGGTCGCCTCTGCAACTTCCGGGGATATGCGCCTTATCTCCGTGGTGCTCGGGGCTAAAACCGACCGCATCCGCTTTAACGAAAGCGAAAAGCTGCTGACGTGGGGCTTCCGCTTCTATGAAACCGTAACCCCGATTAAGCCGGATGCCACTTTTGTGACCCAGCGCGTGTGGTTCGGTGATAAGAGCGAAGTGAATCTTGGTGCGGGCGAGGGCGGCTCGGTCACTATTCCTCGCGGCCAGCTTAAAAACCTGAAAGCCAGCTTTACGCTGAATCAGCCGCAGCTTACCGCTCCGCTGAAGCAGGGGCAGGTTGTCGGCACTATCGACTTCCAGCTGAACGGCAAATCTATCGAGCAGCGCCCGCTGATGGTGATGCAGCCGGTAGAAGAGGGCGGCTTCTTCAGCCGCATGTGGGACTTTGTGCTGATGAAATTCCACAGCTGGTTCGGCAGCTGGTTCTCGTAAGGCTTACCACTCCAGAGTAATGCTTTCCGCCGCGGCGTAGTCCACAAACTCTGCGGCGGGAGGCTGATTGCTGATTATTGTATCAAACGCCGTCAGCGGTCCCATGCAGGCGGCGCGCACCTTGCCAAACTTGGTATCATCCACCACCAGAATGCTCTGCTGAGCCATGCTCAGCGCCCAGTGTTTAACCGGTAATTCATCGAGATTAAAACAGGTCGCGCCGTGGCGAAGGTGAACCCCTGCCGCGGAAAGAAACGCGATATCCGGGCAGATATTGCCGAGGCATTCCTGAAAGTTTATCGGCTTAAAAATCGCATTACTGGCGTGAAACTCACCGCCGCTTAAAATCACCCGGCAGTTAGGTTTGTCCTGCAAGGCTAGAAAAGTGTTCAGCGAGTAACAAACGCCGGTGAAGACCAGCTCGTCGTCCAGCGCATCGATGATATAGGGCGTGGTGGTGCCGCAGTCGAAGAACACCGTCTGGTGAGCAACAACGTGGCGGGCAGCAAGCTGCGCGGCGTGGCGTTTCTCATCAATCTGGCGTGTTTTCTGGTCGCTTAACAGGTAATGGCTGGCACCCGCGCTTCTTGGCTCAAGCACCACATAGCCGCCAAGCAGCACGACCTGGCCCGGCTCGCTGTTCAGGTCGCGGCGGATGGTCATTTCCGACACACCAAGCAGCTGTGCCGCTTCTTTAAGATGCATTTTATCGCTGCGCTTTAGCGCCTGTACCAGGCGGTTAATGCGCTCGTCACGGCGGGTTTCCATAGCGGCCTCTGAACATTAAAAAGCCCCGCTAAGGCAGGGCTTTAGTTAACGTATTTTACCTGCCGCAAGAGGCTTAGTCACGCACCCAACCTTTACGGATAGGCAGCGCAAAGCAAAAACGGTAGATCAGGTGCAGGCGTCGGTGGATTTGCGGCCCGCGCAGGTTCCAGACCAGCTGCGACAGCAGGCAGGCGCTCATGCCGACCAGCAGGCCGCCCAGCATATCCAGCGGCCAGTGGACGCCGAGATACACGCGGGACCATGCAATCGCGCAGCCGATAACAAACAGCAAAATACCGGACCAGACGCGGTGCCAGCACAGGAAGGCCAGCGCGAAGGTGAAAATCACCGTGCCGTGGTCGCTCGGGAAGGAGTCGTCCGGCGCATGATGCAGGAAGTTATAGCCCAGCCCGGTAACAAACGGGCGATCGTGCGGGAACAGTTGCCCAATGACCCACGAGAGGATCACGCTGATAATCAGCGCCATCGCCGTCTTGATAACCACCTGGCGCTGGGCGGTCATTTGCTTACGCTGCCCCCAAAGCCAGAGAATGGCTATCAGCAGCGGGACGATGCTTATCAGGTCTTTGGCGAAGAAAATAGCCAGCTTGATTATCCATTCCGGAGAGGCCGGAGTGGCGTTAATCAGCAAAAACAGATTCTGGTTGAGACTTTCCATCATAACGTTTCCTGTTCCTTTACAAGCCAGGTGGACAGCAGGCCATAAATCGCCACCTGGGTTAACCATACCCACCAACCCGCCCACAGGTTGTGGCTGAAAAAGTGCGCGCCGCGCATCACCTGGCCGTAGCCCATCATTATGCCGAGAAAGACACTGGCAAACAGGCAAAACCACGCCAGGCGCGGGCGTTCGCGATAAAACAAAAAGAACAATGCCATCACCCCGAAGCCGCTGGACGCGTGGCCGCCGGGAAAACATCTCCCCGGCCCGCTGCCTGCCGGAACGGCGCCAAACAGCGGATAAGAAACGGCATTACCGCCGTATTCGGCCAGGCTCCACGGGCAGGAGTGGTGGCTAAAATCCTTCAGGATGCCGACGGTTAACGCCCCGAGGCCGATTAAGAGCGCCACGACCACCAGCCGTGGCTGGCGGCGCCAGAGGCCCCACATCAGGGACAGCGCTCCCCCGACTATCACCAAATCCTTTAACAGGCGGTGGTTCAGCAAATCCAGCAGCCGGTTGTTCTGTAGCGGGAACTGCCGGGTGGCGGCATCAAACCAGTACCCGGTTATCCAGCGATCCAGCCCTTCATCTCTGGCAAGCCAGCTAAAAATGATAGCCAGCATTATCAGGATGAAAAGCTGGAAAAGATAGAAGCGTGGCGGCAGTCGGTAAAGCAGTTTTGTCTTATTTACCGTTGGTTTAGGAAAACTTTGCATTATGTAAACGGCGAGTGCTGCGCGGGTAGGAAAATGATGAGGAGAGAATATTCATCACAGATTAAGAAATCCTTAATACAATTGGGTTATCATATGCGCGCTTTTACAACCCGTGCTTTTCATCTGCAACAAACTGTTATCCGCGCGGGCAATTGAATACACTCTGCGCGTTTTTTTATCTTCTGAGTTCCTAATGCAAAATAATACGATAGCTAACAAATCGTTAGGCCGTCAGGCGTTGCTGTTTCCGCTCTGCCTGGTGCTCTACGAATTCTCAACTTATATCGCCAACGATATGATCCAGCCGGGAATGCTGGCCGTGGTGGATCAATACCAGGCCGGTATTGAATGGGTGCCGACCTCGATGACCGCCTATCTGGCGGGCGGCATGTTCCTGCAATGGTTGCTGGGGCCGCTGTCCGACCGTATCGGCCGCCGTCCGGTAATGCTGACCGGCGTGGTGTGGTTTATCGTCACCTGCCTGGCGACGCTGCTGGCACAAAATATTGAGCAATTTACTTTCCTGCGCTTCCTGCAGGGCATCAGCCTTTGCTTTATTGGCGCGGTGGGGTACGCCGCAATTCAGGAATCGTTTGAAGAGGCGGTGTGCATTAAAATCACCGCCCTGATGGCAAACGTAGCGCTGATAGCGCCGCTGCTCGGCCCGCTGGTAGGGGCTGCCTGGATCCACGTTGCGCCGTGGGAAACGATGTTTGTGCTGTTTGCCGTGCTGGCCGCTGTTTCCTTCTTTGGCCTGCACAAAGCGATGCCTGAAACTGCGACCCGCCTCGGCGAAAAGCTCTCTTTGCCCGAGCTTGGCCGTGATTACAAGCTGGTGCTGAAGAACGTCCGCTTTGTGGCGGGCGCGCTGGCTACCGGCTTCGTAAGCCTGCCGCTGCTGGCGTGGATTGCCCAGTCGCCGGTTATCATCATTAGCGGCGAAAACCTCAGCAGCTACGAATATGGCCTGTTGCAGGTGCCGATTTTTGGCGCACTGATCCTCGGTAACCTGGTGCTGGCAAAACTGACCGCACGCCGCAGCGTCCGCAGCCTGATTATTATGGGCGGCTGGTGGATTGTGCCTGGTCTGATTGTGGCCGCCGTGGCGACGGTGGTTTCATCCCACGCTTATTTGTGGATGACCGCCGGTCTGAGCCTGTATGCATTCGGGATTGGCCTTGCAAACGCCGGCCTGGTCCGCCTGACGCTGTTCGCCAGCGACATGAGTAAAGGCACGGTGTCTGCGGCGATGGGGATGCTGCAAATGCTGATCTTTACCGTGGGTATTGAGCTGAGCAAGCACGCTTATCAATTTGGCGGCAACGGGCTGTTCAGCCTGTTTAACTTGCTGGGTGGGTTAGTGTGGCTGGGGCTGATGTTCTTGTTCCTGAAGGACAAAACGGTAGGGCAGGCCAGAGACGCCTGACAAAAGAAAAACCCCGGATATCCGGGGTTTTGTTTTTATTTAACCGCCATACCAGGCTGAGCACCGCTGTCCGGGCTGAGCAGGAAGATGTCTTTCCCGCCAGGGCCTGCGGCCATCACCATGCCTTCGGAAATACCAAAGCGCATTTTACGCGGCGCAAGGTTCGCCACCATTACGGTTAAACGGCCTTCCAGCTTCGCCGGGTCCGGGTATGCGGAGCGAATACCGGAGAACACGTTGCGCTTCTCGCCGCCTAAATCCAGCGTCAGGCGCAGCAGCTTGTCAGAGCCTTCCACAAATTCTGCTTTTTCGATCAGCGCAATACGCATATCGACTTTGGCGAAATCGTCGAAGGTGATGGTTTCCTGAATCGGATCGTCGGCCAGCGGGCCGGTGACCGGAGCAGACAGCGCCTTAACTTCTTCTTTAGACGCTTCTACCAGGGCTTCCACCTGCTTCATCTCAATACGGTTATACAGCGCCTTGAAGCTGTTCACTTTGTGATTCAGCAGCGGCTCCTGAATGCTGTCCCAGCTCAGCTCGGCGTTAAGGAAAGCTTCAGCTCGCTCGGTCAGGGTTGGCAGCACCGGCTTCAGGTAAGTCATCAGCACGCGGAACAGGTTAATGCCCATGGAGCAGATGGCCTGCAGGTCGGCATCGCGGCCTTCCTGTTTTGCCACCACCCACGGAGCCTGCTCATCTACATAGCGGTTAGCGATATCGGCCAGCGCCATGATTTCGCGGACCGCACGGCCAAACTCGCGGCTGTCCCACGCTTCACCGATGCTTGCTGCCGCGTCGGTAAAGGTTTTGTACAGGTCGGCATCGGCAATTTCCGCCGCCAGCTGGCCGTCAAAGCGCTTGGCGATAAAGCCAGCGTTACGGGAGGCCAGGTTAACCACTTTGTTCACGATGTCGCTGTTCACGCGCTGTACGAAGTCTTCCAGGTTAAGGTCGATATCGTCGATGCGTGAGGAGAGCTTGGCGGTGTAGTAGTAGCGCAGGCTGTCGGCATCAAAATGCTTAAGCCAGGTGCTGGCCTTGATAAAGGTGCCGCGAGATTTGGACATCTTCGCGCCGTTTACCGTCACATAGCCGTGCACAAACAGGTTGGTCGGCTTGCGGAAGTTGCTGCCTTCCAGCATGGCTGGCCAGAACAGGCTGTGGAAGTAAACGATGTCTTTGCCGATGAAGTGATACAGCTCGGTAGAGGAATCTTTCTTCCAGTATTCTTCAAAGCTGGTGGTGTCGCCGCGCTTGTCGCACAGGTTCTTGAAGGAGCCCATGTAGCCGATTGGCGCATCCAGCCAGACGTAGAAATATTTACCCGGCGCGTTTGGAATTTCAAAGCCGAAGTAAGGCGCATCGCGGGAGATGTCCCACTGCTGAAGGCCGGACTCGAACCACTCCTGCATTTTGTTCGCAACCTGCTCCTGCAGCGCGCCGCTGCGGGTCCACGCTTGCAGCATTTCGCTGAAGGAAGGCAAGTCAAAGAAGAAGTGCTCGGAGTCACGCATCTCGGGCGTTGCCCCGGAGACCACGGATTTAGGGTCGATAAGCTCGGTTGGGCTGTAGGTTGAGCCACAGACTTCGCAGTTATCGCCGTACTGGTCCGGCGCTTTGCATTTCGGGCAGGTGCCTTTTACGAACCGGTCCGGCAGGAACATGCCTTTTTCCGGATCGTAAAGCTGAGAGATGGTGCGGTTCTTGATAAAACCGTTTTCTTTCAGGCGGCCGTAGATCAGCTCCGACAGCTCGCGGTTTTCGTCGCTGTGGGTGGAGTGATAGTTGTCATAGCTGATGTTGAAGCCGGCAAAATCGGTCTGATGCTCCTGGCTCATTTCGGCAATCATCTGTTCCGGGGTAATGCCCAACTGCTGAGCTTTCAGCATGATAGGCGTGCCGTGAGCGTCATCGGCGCAGATGAAGTTGACCTCGTTGCCGCGCATTCGTTGGTAACGGACCCAGACATCAGCCTGAATATGCTCCAGCATGTGACCGAGGTGGATTGAGCCGTTTGCGTACGGCAGGGCGCACGTTACCAATATTTTCTTCGCGGTTTGAGCCATAGTGGGAATTGCATCTTCTGATTTAAAAAAGGGGTTTTGATATTACCGGATTGGCAATTGATTAGTAACCCCAAAGCCCGCAATAACCGGATATGAATAGCTGTTCGCCTTTCTGGTATGCTTAGCACACTGCAATGTCCGATAAAAACATAAGGAGCCGGGATGAACTCTCAATCCCCGTCCAGCAAGTCCCCGGAACAGCTACGCGCGATGGTCGCCGGGACCCTGGCAAATTTTCAGCACCCTACCCTGAAACACAATCTCACCGCCCTGAAAGCGCTGCACCACGTTGCGATGCTGGACGACACGCTGCACGTTGAACTGCAAATGCCGTTTGCCTGGTTAAGCGGGTTTGAAGCGCTAAAAGAGAGTTGCAGTTCGGATCTGCTGCGCATCACCGGCGCGAAGGCGGTGGACTGGAAGCTGACCCACCAGATTGCCACCCTTAAGCGGGTGAAAAACCAGCCCGGCGTGAACGGCGTGAAAAACATTATCGCCGTCAGCTCCGGCAAAGGCGGGGTAGGTAAGTCCACCACGGCGGTCAATATGGCGCTGGCGCTGGCTGCCGAAGGGGCGAAAGTGGGCATTCTGGATGCCGATATTTATGGCCCGTCTATTCCGAACATGCTGGGCGCGGAGCACGAGCGCCCAACCTCGCCGGACGGCAAACATATGGCACCGATTGTCGCTCATGGGCTGACAACCAACTCCATTGGCTACCTGGTGACCGACGAAAATGCCATGGTGTGGCGCGGGCCGATGGCGAGCAAAGCGTTAATGCAGATGCTGCAGGAAACCCTGTGGCCGGACCTGGATTATCTGGTTATCGATATGCCGCCCGGCACAGGCGATATTCAGCTGACGCTGGCGCAAAATATCCCGGTAACCGGCGCGATGGTGGTCACCACGCCGCAGGACATCGCGCTTATCGACGCCCGCAAAGGCATTGTGATGTTTGAGAAGGTCGAAGTGCCCGTGGTCGGCATCGTCGAGAACATGAGTATCCACATTTGCAGCAACTGCGGCCACCACGAGCCTATTTTCGGCACCGGCGGCGCGGAGAAACTGGCGCAGCAATACCACACAACCCTGCTGGGTCAGCTGCCGCTGCATATTTCGCTGCGTGAAGACCTGGACGCCGGTAAACCAACGGTGGTTAACCGCCCGGAAAGCGATATCACCACACTTTACCGCGAGCTGGCGGGGAGCGTTGCGGCTCAGCTTTACTGGAATGGGGAAGTTATCCCGGCTGAAATCGCTTTCAGAGCGGTATAATACGGCGGACTTCGCTATAAACCTCTCCCGCTAAGGGGGAGGTTTAGCATCAGCGGCCCAACACAAAATGCATTAAATAATACTCGCCGTCCGGGCTGTCCCCGGTGGCTTCAATATGCCAGCCGTTACGCTGATAAAACTCGGCGGCATGCTGGTTTTTCACCAGGCATTTCAGCGAGCCGGTGCTGGTGAATTCACTTTGTACTTTCTGCAATAACGCCTTGCCCGCGCCCTTACCGTGGTAGTCCGGGCTAACAAACAGGTTATGTAAAAAGTTATCCGGCTCCCATACCGAAGCAAAGCCGATGCGATGCCCATCATCTTCGGCTACCCAGATTTTTTCATCCTGAGTCACGCTATCAAAATCTTCGAGGTGCCAGCTGCTGCTATCGAGCCAGGGCCAGGCTTCGCGGCGGGAATGGAGGTAAAGGGTGCGTAAGAAAGGGCGGTCGGATTCTTGCCAGAGTCTTAGGATCAAATGTCTACCTTTTAGCGTGAAAATGTTTATCAGCCTGAGCCTGACTTTACGCCATCAGGCTTCCAATAAATAGCCACTAATTTAGGCTCTGGCGGGTAAATACGCTCGGTTTTTATTACAATGGGCTCGCTTATCTATATACTGCCCGTTTTTAGACCCTGAGATTGCCCCATGTTGAATAATGACGTATTGCTAAGCGTTCGCTATATGCTGAACCTGAATAACGATGGAATCGTTAAGATCCTTGCCCTGACCGGCACCGACGTCCCCGCGGAACAAATCGTTCCGTGGCTGAAGAAAGAGGACGAAGAAGGCTTTAAGGCCTGCCCGGATCTTATCATGGCAAACTTTCTCAACGGGCTTATCTATTTCAAACGCGGCAAAGATGAGAGCAAGCCGGAGCCGAAGATCGAACGCCGGATGACCAATAACATCATCCTGAAAAAACTGCGTATCGCTTTTGAGCTGAAGTCCGACGACGTGCTCGAGATCCTGACTGCCCAGGAGTTCCGCATTTCTATGCCGGAAATCACCGCGATGATGCGTAACCCGGATCATAAAAACTATCGCGAATGTGGCGATCAGTTCCTGCGCTACTTCCTGCGTGGCCTGACCCAGCGCGTTAAGCCGGCTAAAGCGGAATAAACGGTGCAGCGGGTGAGGCAAACTCACCCGCCTGAAAGCGTGGTTATTTTTGAACTGGCGCAATCATCCCGTTCGCCCGGCGTTTGCCGTTCCAGCTCACCGAGGCCGTCCCGTCCGGCATGATAGCGATAGACAGAATCACGCCCTGGCCCCGCGCTTCATAGAAGTTATCGTTCACCTTCTTCAAAACCATCTCTTTATCGTTAAGGTATACCGGCCCGCCGTTGTCGATATGCACATCGCCCGGCGCACCGTGCCCGTTAAACAGCGGCAGCGCGGCGTTTGCCATACCGCTGGCCAGACCCAGCGCCAGCACCAGTAATTTCAGCTTACTCATCATTCACTCATCGACCCTGTTAGATTATTTGTTTCGTTACGGGATAATAAGATATCTATTATTTCCGCCGCTGCATCTTGCGCTTACGGGGGCTTTTCGCGTTGATCGAAATCAAACGGGTCGTACCCGCCAGATGAAATATTCACATGTTTCAGGAGTCGCGCTCGGTGCAGAAGGATATACCTCTGATGTTATCCCGGTCAGTACAGCGTAACTTCGCGCATCATCTCAATTAACTTTCTCAAACCCGGATGCAGCTGCCTGCGGCTGGGGTAATACATCACCATCGGTTCGTCTTCGCACACCCATTCCGGGATAACCTGCACCAACTGGCCGCTCTCCAGCAGCGGGCGCACGCGCACGTCCAGGCAGTAGGCAAGCCCGAAGCCGTTTAAGGCAGTATCAATAATCATCTCGCTCTCGTTGAGGATAAGCGAGCCGGGCACATCCAGCGCCAGCGCCTCTCCCGCATGATTCAGCTCCCATTTATAAAGCGTTCCGTTGCCGAGCCGCATGCGGATGCACTGGTGCGCCAGCAGATCGTTGGGATGTGATAAGGGCAGGTGAGCGCTATTCTTCAGATAGCCGGGCGAGGCGACGACAATCCATTTCAGCTTGCGCGTCACCGGCATGGCAATCATGTCCCGGGGAACGCTTTCGCCGTAGCGAATGCCCGCGTCATAACCGCTGCCGATAATGTCTACCAGCGTATTGTCGACGGTGATTTCCAGCTGGAGCCGCGGGTACATGGTCATGAATCGCGCCAGCACCGGAGTGAACAGCAGCTGAGCCGCGTCGCGCGGGATGTTAATGCGCAGCCGGCCGACGGGGGATTCGCGGTAATGATCCAGCTCGTCCAGCGCCATGCGGATATGGGAAAAGCCGGTTTCCAGGTGGCCCAGCAGCGCCTCTCCGGCGTCGGTGGGCACTACCGAGCGGCTGGTGCGGTTGAGGAGGCGGACGCCAAGGCGCTCCTCCAGCCCGCGCATGGTATGGCTCAGCGCCGAGGTGGAAACCCCCAGTTCAGCGGCCGCCAGGCGAAAGCTTTTGCGGCGGCAGATAGCGAGAAAAACGTTCAGATCGGCGAGCTCGCCGCGTACCGGAACCGGCATAAAAGTGGCCTCAATCATCAAGGGTTCGTTGAAATTAATTCAACCTGACATGAGTTATTATAGATTCACAGAACAGACGGGAGTCAATAATGGCAGTCGAAACGATTCACATCGCAGGCATTTCTAAACCGGTCAGCCGTGTCGGGCTGGGCACCTGGGCAATTGGCGGCAGCATGTGGGGCGGGAGCAACGACGACGAGTCGATTGCCACACTGCACGCCGCGCTTGAGCGAGGCATTAACCTGATTGATACCGCCCCGGTTTATGGTTTTGGCCATTCTGAAGAGGTGGTGGGCAAGGCTCTGCTGGGCCGTCGTGACGGGGCAATTATTGCCACCAAAGTGGCGCTGGACTGGGACGATGCCGGGCGCGTTACCCGTAATTCCACCCCGGAACGCATCCGCAAGGAAATAGAAGACTCGCTGCGCCGCCTGCAAACCGACTATATCGACCTGTACCAGGTTCACTGGCCGGATAAGCTGGTGGCGATAGAAGAAACCGCCCGTACGCTTGAAGACCTGCACCGCGAAGGCAAGTTCCTGGCGCTTGGCGTCAGCAACTATTCTCCGGCTCAGATGGATAAGTTCCGCAGCGTGGCCCCGCTGGCAACGCTTCAGCCGCCGCTTAACCTGTTCGAACGTGGCGCAACCGAAACCGAACTGCTGCCCTATGCGAAATATCATCAACTGGTGGTGTTGGCTTACGGCGCTATCTGCCGCGGCCTGCTGTCCGGGCGTATGGATCCGCAAACCACCTTTGGCGAAGGCGACCTGCGAAGCTTCGATCCTAAGTTCCAGCCGCCGCGCTTTGGGCAGTATCTGGCTGCGGTTGAAGAGCTGAAAGCCTTTGCTCACCAGCGCTACGGCAAAAGCGTCATGGCCCTGGCGCTGCGCTGGGTGCTGGACTCCGGCCCAACTATTGCACTGTGGGGCGCACGCCGCCCTCAGCAGCTTGAAGGTGTTGAGGAAGTGTATGGCTGGCAGCTTAGCGCTGACGACATGCGCGATATCGACGCTATCCTGAATAAGCATATCCCGGAGCCGCTTGGCGCCGAATTTATGGCACCACCGCACCGCGCATAACCTGGCGTAAAAGAGTCCCGCGCCTCATGCAGACCGCTGCCTGAGGCGCATTTTTTTGTTCACCTGCATAAGTAAAAAACGCTATGTCATCACTCAATGAACAGACCGTAAGCGCGGAAGCGGGGTCATCCTCTCTGTCGCGTGCCGGGCTGCTGAAAGCGCTGTTCGCCCTTGGTATGGGCGGCTTTGCTATCGGCACCGGCGAATTCGTCATCATGGGCTTATTGCCCGATGCTGCCAACGGGCTGCACGTTTCTATTCCGTCAGCCGGTCACCTGATTAGCATTTATGCGCTCGGCGTGGTTATTGGTGCACCTCTGCTGGCCGTGCTCGGCGCACGCATGGCGCGCCGTGATTTTCTGATTGTCCTGATGGCGATGTTTGCCGTCGGCAACCTGCTGAGCGCCTTTGCGCCGGGTTATTACTCGATGATGCTGGCGCGTTTTCTCGCCGGTTTCCCGCATGGCACCTTCTTCGGCGTTGCCGCGCTGCTGGCGGCAAGTCTGGTTGACCGGGCGAAACGCGCCCAGGCGGTGTCGATGGTGTTGCTCGGCCTGACGATTGCCAACCTGCTGGGCGTGCCCGCGGTTGCCGCTATCGGGCAGCTGTTTGGCTGGCGCAGCGCGTTCGCCATCGTCGGCGGGCTTGCAGTGCTGACGCTTATTCTGGTTCGCGCCTGGGTGCCGTGGAGTGAAGGCGACAAAGACGCCAGTCCGCTGCGGGAACTGACGGCGCTTACCCGCAAACAGGTGTTGTTGACGCTGGCTATCGGGGCCATCGGCAGCGGCGGTATGTTCTCGGTATTCAGCTACGTTAAGCCAACCATGCTGGAGCTGGCTCATCAGTCCGTGGGCATGATCCCGGTTATTCTCTCAATGTTTGGCCTCGGGATGATCGTCGGTAATATCGTAGGCGGCCGCCTGGCGGACAGAGGGCTGGAGAAAACCGTTCGCCTGCTGCTGATATGGGCCATTCTGGTGCTCAGCGCCTACGTCTATACCTCGCATTATCCGTGGCTTGGGGCGGTAACCGTGATGCTGGTCGGCACTATGGTTTCGCTCTCTTCTGTGCTGCAAATTCGCCTGATGGACGTGGCGGGAGATGCGCAAACCATGGCGGCGGCGATGAACCATTCTGCGTTCAATATTGCAAACGCGCTCGGCGCATGGCTCGGCGGGGTGACCATTTCTGCGGGCTTTGGCTGGCAGTCTACCGGCTGGGTTGGCGCGATTCTGGCGGTCTTCGGCCTGATTATCCACACCTGGGCGGTTATTGACGCCAAAAAACAGGCTCCTTTAACCCATTAAGGTTTCCCCGTGATGTTAACTCTTACTCTCGCAGAAGCGCTTCTCGACGGCGTTAAAACCGTGGTGAAATCCCATGATTTGCCGCCCGTGTCGGCGGTGGTGCTGGACGCTGGCGGCCACCTGACCGCGTTTGCCCGCATGGACGGGACTTTCCTGGCAACCATCGATATTGCGATGCAAAAAGCGCGAACTGCGGTGCTATTTCAGGCAAACAGCGGCGATGTTGGGGCTAATTTGCACCCCAACGGACCGGCTTATTCGCTGGAAAACAGTAACGGCGGGCTGGTGGGGATAGACGGCGGCGTTCCGCTGCGCAATGCTCAAGGCGTAGTGATTGGCGCGCTCGGTATTTCCGGGGCAACTAAAGAGCAGGACGGGCAGATTGCCGCTCTTACGGTTGAAGCGGTGATGGGCGCTCCGGCATAAAAAAACCGGCAAAAGAGCGGGGTGAGTCTCCTTTGCCGATTTTACTGAGTAAGGTTATTTCGCCATAAAATGCGGACCTTTCGCCACCGAATCCCGCACGATCAGGTCAGAAGCGTAAAGGTTATCTTTGGAGAAATAGCCCCCGTCCAGCATCGCCGTCAGGCGGTTTATCACTTCATGAATCATGTCACTTACCGGCTCTTTCACGCTGGACAGCGCCGGGCTGAGAAATGCGCCGGTGGGTACGTTATCAAAGCCGATAATCGAAACATCGTCGGGAACCCTAAGCCCGGCGTTGCTCAACTGCTTGATGGCGCCAATGGCCATGTCGTCGTTGCTGGCAACCAGAGCGCTAAACTTTTCCCCGCGGGCAAGCAGGTTTTCAACACCCGCAGCGCCGCTTGCTGGCGTCCATTTTCCGGCAACAATCAGCTCGTCACGCGGGGTTAAACCCGCCTGCTCAAGCGCCTCTTTGTAACCCGCCAGGCGCTCCCGCGCGGTAGGGGAGTCCAGCACCCCGCTGATAAAGGCGATTTCACGGTGGCCTTTATCAATTAAATGGCGCGTGGCGTTATAGCTGGAGCCTTTATGATCGCAGCAAATACAGTGGCTCTGGTGCTTACGCAGCTTGCGGTTCATCACCATTATCGGCTGCTTGTGCTGCCCGATAAGCAAGTCCATTTCGTCCACGCTCAAAAAGCGCGGATAGATAATCACCGCATCGCAGTGAAGGTCGAGCAGAAACTGCACCGCTTCCTGCTCCTCCCTGGCGCTGTGTTTTCCGTCTACCAGAATGAGCTGTCGCCCGCTGGCCTCAAGTTTAAGCGCCGCCTGCGACAGCAGCTCGCTGAAGTAATTGCCGCTATACAGGGTGTTGGTTACCACCAGGCCGATATAGCCTGATTTGCTGGTCGCCAGGTTACGGGCCATCAAATTTGGCCGGTAACCCGTTTCTTCAATGGCCTGATAAACCAGCGTTTTAGTGGCTTCACTGACGTAGCCTTTTCCGGTCAGCACGCGCGAAACGGTCGCCTTCGAGACGCCTGCTTTTTTCGCCACTTCCTGCATTGTTGACATAAAGGCTTCCCGTAGCTTGTTCATTTTCCGCCATTTTACACTCTTCGCCTCACGGACGCAGTGTGCGTTATCTGGCGATCTGAATCACAAATTTAGATCAATATAAAAATAATTATTGTGATCTAATTTTCAACTTAACATGATTGTGTGGAACCGGTTACCTACGAAATCATAACAAGAGAACCCTACTTCATGGCGAACAAATATGTGGATGTATCCCGGCAGATTGTTGAGGCTTTAGGCGGGCCAGGAAACGTAGTGGCGGTGACCCACTGTATGACCCGTTTGCGCTTCGTATTGCGGGATAACGCCGCTATTGACGGCGCAAGGCTGAAATCTATTAGCGGCGTGCTGGGCGTGGTGAAAAGCGACCAGCAGTGCCAGGTTATTATCGGCAATACCGTTTCTCAGGCTTACGCCGAAGTGCTGAAACATCTGCCCGAAGGCTCGCGGCCGGCGGAAGTGCCTGCCGGAAAAAATAAGCTGACCTTAAAGCGAATTGGCGCGGGAATACTCGATGCGTTGATAGGCACCATGTCGCCGCTTATTCCGGCCATTATCGGCGGCTCGATGGTTAAGCTGCTGGCGATGATCCTTGATATGGCGGGCCTGTTCGAAAAAACCTCCTCCACGCTGATTATCCTGAATCTTATCGGCGACGGAGCATTCTTCTTCTTGCCGGTGATGGTGGCGGCCTCCGCTGCGGTGAAATTTAAAACCAATATGTCGCTGGCGATTGCTATTGCCGGGGTGCTGGTTCATCCGGCGTTTATCGACCTGATGGCAAAAGCGGCTCAGGGCCAGCATGTTGATTTTATGGGCGTGCCGGTGACGGCGGTGAAATATACCTACACCGTTATTCCTGCGCTGGTGATGACCTGGCTGCTGTCTTATATCGAAAGGGCCATCGACCGTATCACGCCAGCGGTAACAAAAAACTTCCTTAAGCCGATGCTTATCGTGCTGGTGTCCGCTCCGATAGCAATTCTGCTGATTGGCCCGCTGGGTATCTGGATTGGCAGCGGTATTTCCTCGCTGGTTTATACCGTTCACGGCTATCTGGGCTGGCTGTCCGTTGCCATTATGGGAGCGATTTGGCCGCTGCTGGTGATGACCGGGATGCACCGCGTATTCACTCCAACAATTATTCAGACCATAGCTGAAACCGGAAAAGAGGGCATGGTTATGCCGTCGGAAATCGGGGCCAACTTGTCTCTGGGTGGTTCTTCGCTTGCCGTTGCCTGGAAAACGAAAAACCCTGAACTGCGCCAGACGGCTCTGGCCGCTGCGGCTTCGGCTATTGTGGCAGGTATTTCTGAACCCGCGCTTTATGGCGTGGCGGTGCGGCTCAAGCGCCCGTTGATTGCCTGCCTGATTAGCGGGTTTATTTGCGGTGCCGTTGCCGGTATTGGCGGGCTGGCAAGCCATTCTATGGCCTCGCCGGGCTTATTCACCAGCGTGCAGTTTTTTGACCCGGCTAACCCAATGAGCATTGTCTGGGTCGCCGCTGTAATGATTCTGGCCGTGGTGCTCTCATTTATCACTACGCTTATTCTTGGCTTTGAAGATATCCCGGTTGAAGAAGCGGTGGAGAAGGGCAGCACTACGGCGTTTGTAGCACCAGATAATGCAGTAAAAACACTTTAAGCAGAGGTAAACATGGCAGAGACAGCATTTCCAAAAGGATTTTTGTGGGGCGGAGCAATAGCGGCTAACCAGGCGGAAGGCGCTTATCAGGAAGGCGGAAAGGGGCTGAGCACCGTGGATATGATCCCTCATGGTGAAAATCGCCTTGGGGTAAAGCTCGGCGTGGAGAAACGCTTTGAGCTGCGCGATGATGAATTTTATCCGAGCCACCAGGCGATTGATTTTTACCATCGCTATAAAGAAGACATCGCCCTGATGGCCGAAATGGGTTTCACCGTGTTCCGCACCTCTATCGCGTGGAGCCGCCTCTACCCGAATGGCGATGAAGCTACGCCAAATGAACAAGGGATCGCGTTCTACCGCGAACTGTTTGCCGAGTGTAAAAAGTACAATATTGAGCCGCTGGTTACCCTGTGTCACTTCGACGTGCCGATGCATCTGGTGCGTGAATACGGCTCATGGCGCAACCGTAAAATGGTGAATTTCTTCAGCCGCTACGCCCGCACCTGCTTTGAGGCTTTTAACGGCCAGGTGAAATACTGGCTGACCTTTAACGAAATCAACATCATGCTCCACAGCCCGTTTTCCGGGGCCGGGCTGGTGTTTGAGAAAGGCGATAACAAAGAGCAGGTGATGTACCAGGCCGCGCACCACGAACTGGTCGCCAGCGCCCTGGTGACCAAAATCGCCCACGAAGTTAACCCGGAAAACCAGGTCGGCTGCATGCTGGCGGGCGGCAACTTCTACCCTTACAGCTGCAAGCCGGAGGATGTTTGGGCTGCGCTGGAAAAAGATCGTGAAAACCTGTTCTTTATTGATGTTCAGGCTCGTGGGGCTTATCCGGCCTATGCCGGACGCATGTTCCGTGAGAAAGGTATTGAGATTGTGACCGAGCCGGGCGACGCGGAGATCCTGAAAAATACCGTAGACTTCGTCTCCTTCAGCTATTACGCCTCGCGCTGTGCTTCAGCAGACATGAACGAGGGGAATACTAACCCGGCTAATATCATTAAGTCGCTCAAGAACCCGCATATTACTTTCAGCGAATGGGGCTGGGGCATCGACCCGCTTGGCCTGCGCATTACCATGAATATGATGTATGACCGTTACCAGAAGCCGCTGTTCCTGGTGGAAAACGGGCTGGGCGCGAAGGACGAGCTAAATGCGAAGGGGGAAGTTGACGACGAATACCGCATTAGCTATCTGCGTGAGCATATTAAGGCGATGGGCGAGGCAATTGAGGATGGCATCCCGGTGATGGGCTATACCTCCTGGGGCTGTATTGACCTGGTTTCCGCTTCTACCGGCGAGATGAGCAAGCGCTACGGCTTCGTCTACGTTGACCGCGATGATGCAGGGAAAGGCACGCTTGCGCGTACGCCGAAGAAGTCATTCCACTGGTATAAGAAGGTGATTGCCAGCAACGGCGGAGATCTGGAGTAAATCTCCTTTGTTTCCCCCTCCAGGCGGATGGGGGAAAACCCTCTTCGTCAGGAGAGGGTGAGGATGTTTATCAGAATGCGATAGAACCCTGTACGAAGAAGGTACGCGGCTCACCAACGTATTTGCCCGAGTTGTTGTCGCTTGAGCGGGTGTAATAACGCTGATCGAACAGGTTTTTAATCCCTGCGCCCAGTTTCAGGTGAGACAGAGACGGGCCGAAGTCATATTCGCCGCGCATATTCCACACCATATAACCCGCGATATTGCCGTATTGGCCGTCCGCGCTTTCGTCGGTGATGTAGGTATCGCCGGTACCCGGAGAGCGTTGCTTAGACTGGGCAAAGCTGTCCAGATTCCACACCCAGTCTCCGGTCGCATAGCGGGTGCCAACGGTGTAAACCTGGCGCGAGTAATACGGCAGGTCTTTATCCGCAAAGGCGCCGTTGTCGCTGGTAGCTTTGGTGTAGGTATAAGTCGTGTAAACGCTCACGCCGTCCAGCGCGCGGTTCAGCTCGCTCAGATCGTAGTTAAGCGCCAGCTCAATCCCCTGGTGTTTGGTTGCGCCAAGGTTAGTCCAGCCCACGGTGTTGCTGATGTATTGCAGCTGATCGTCAAAGTCGATATAGAACAGCGTTGCTTCGGCTTTGATTACCGTATCGTCGTAGCGGGTGCCCACTTCATAAGTGTGCGCTTTCTCTGGCGTCAGCCCCGGTGCAGGTTGGCTGCCGTTGCCGCCTTTGGTCAGTTGGAAGTATTGCATGCTGCCAAACGAGGTGCTGGCGTTGGTGAAGACATTCCAGGAGTCCGTCAGGTGGTACATCACGCTGATGGAAGGCAGCGGCTGGCTGTAGTTCTTCTCGCGGCTGATGTTGTTAAAGTCGTCGCTTATGTGGGTCTTGATGCTTTCATAGCGCATGCCCGGCGTAATGGTCCAGTTGCCGACGTTGATGGCATCATCAATATAAAATGCGTTGGCCGCTGTGCCGCCGTAAGTGTGCTGATAATAGGTCGATGCATCAGGCTGTTGCCAGGTTTTATCCGGGTTGTAGCTGGTCGAGCGGAAGGCTTTTTCATCCGCGGTTTCGTTCAGGTAACGATAACCGACGGTGACTTCATGAGACATATCCCAGAAGCGGAACAGCTGTGAATAAGAAGGTTCGAAAGCCCAGGTGGTGTAATGGCGCGGGAAGGAGCCCATCTGGAACAGGCCTTTGTTACCCACCTTTTGCGCGATATCGCTGCCGCGATAGCTGTCGGTGAAGTAGGTCAGGACTTCGAGCTGCTTGTCATCTTCGCTGTGCTTATATTTGAAGGACATATCCTTGCGGCGGCCTTCAAACTGATCCCACGCGCGGGTGGACTGGAACGGGTTAGCCGCATATTGCGCGCTGGTCAGGCCGCCCGGCATACCTGCTTTAGCATCGTAATAGTGGAAGTTAGCCTGGAGTTCATCGCGTTCGGTGAAGGCGTACTTCGTCTTCAGCATAAAGTCGTCGATGTCGGTATTGTCGTTGCTGTCGCGGTAGCCCTGGCCGTGCAGGCCGGAGTACAGCAGCTCGGCACCCAGACCGTTATCGGACGTGCCGCCGACGGAGGCGCTGGTCAGCGTTTTCAGGCCGCCGTGGCTTGCGCCCTGGGTCTGAGCGCTAACGGTGCCGCCAAAATCTTTTGGAATGTCGCGGGTGACGAAGTTAATCACGCCGCCGACGTTTTGCGGCCCGTAACGCACCGCACCGCCGCCGCGAACCACGTCAACGGACTGAATATTGCCGATGCCCAGCGGAGCCATAGAAAGCTGAGGCTGGCCGTAAGGGGCGACTGCCAACGGCACGCCGTCCATCAAAATGGTGGAGCGTGGAGACAGGCGCGAAGTCAGGCCGCGCACGCCAACGTTGAGGGAAATATCGCTGCCGCCGGTGCCGTTGCTGTCGCGAACCTGAACGCCAGGAATGCCCTTCAGCGCATCGGCGACGGTTTCGGAACCCTGCTCGCGCAGCTGCTGCTCGGTTACGATCGAGCGGGCACCCGGGTGGTTAAGCAGTACGGTGCTGTTGTCCGGGTTATCCAGCCAGTTACCGACGACGGTAATGTCATCAGCCGGTTTCTCGGTTTTGGTTTTATCAGTTTGAGTTTGTTCTGCGGCAAGCGTCGGTAACGCAAAGGCTATCGCACTGGCCAAGAGAGAGACACGAAAGAGGGGGCGCATCATCATTCCTTTACAACGTGGGTTTGCTGTTATGTTATTTTTTTGGAAATGACAATCTTAATGATAATTATTTTCAAGTAAATAGTTTTGTTGCGGAATAATTCGGGATAAGACGAAAAGTAAGCAAAGAAAGCCGAGTCTTTATTTCAGACCCGGCTCGGGTTGGATTAAGGCGTTACCCAGAACACGCCGCTGTAGTCCAGGGCGGTGAACTGTTTATGCACCTGTTCGATGTCGGCCTGCGGGTCGATATCTTTAAACAAATCCGGGTGCAGGAATTTGGCGATGGTTTCCACGGCGATATAGTTCAGCGGTGAGTCGTAGAACTGGTGGTAAATCGCCATAACACGCTTCTCTTTTACCGCCGTAAGCACGTTGATTCCGGTGCGGTTCATCAGCGCTTTGAGCTTCTGCTCTGCAACTGCTTTATCGGCAACGTAGCCCAGCGGCACGGCCTGAGGCGCACGGTTGCCGCGGTTCCAGTCGGCACCGGTCATCAGGTAGAAGTCCGGATTGCTGGTGATAACCTGCTCGGTGTTCACCTGGCCGCTCATTTCCGGGAACAGCTTGCTGCCGATGTTATTCCCGCCGGCGGTATCAATAAACTGCCCATAGCTACCTTTGCCGAAGGTCTGGCAGCATTCGTCGCCGCGAATGCCTGCCGCACGTTCAATAAACACGCTCGGGCGCTGCTCCGGCTTCAGAGTGGCAACGCGCTCGCGCACCAGGTTCATGCGCTGCTGGTAATACTGAATAAAAGCGTCGGCGTTTTTCTGCTCATCAAACACTTTACCCAGCAGTTCGATGCTTGGCAGGGTATTGGTCAGCGGCTGCTGGCGGAAATCGATAATCAGTACCGGAATACCTACCTTTTCCAGCTGGCCCAGCACGCCGCTGTTCTTCAGTTTTGGCAGGACGCCAATATCAAAAATGATTAAATCCGGCTGCAGGCTTACCGCCTTTTCTACGCTGAAGTCGGTGTAGTAGGGGTTTTCAAACATGGTGATTTTGCTGACCTGCGGGAATTTTCTCGCGTAGGCCTCCGCCAGATCCGGCGCTTTGGTTTTTAGCGAGTTATCCCAGGCGATAACGTCCTGGAGAGGATCTTTCGGGTGGATGATATTCAACGCCAGCAGGGCGCGGGCATCGGCCAGCATCACGCGTTTTGCCGGGCCTGGCAGGGTAACTTCGCGCCCGGCGACGTCGGTAACTACAATCGGTGCAGCCTGGGCCGCGCAGCTCAGTAATGCAACGGCGGCAAGCAGCCAGCGAGCTTTGGCGGTAAACACTGTGAACATGGGTGACCTTCAGAACGGGGAACATTTCGAAAGGGAATGATAATCGATCTCATACCGTTTGGAACGGGGCTGTGGGAATTTTTCTGAGCGCCAGGATGCGGCCGCGTGCGGAACCTCAGGATTCAGTGCTGGTGATTAACGGACTTAGTGATCAATAAAGCGCCGTCCTCCGGACCGGCGCTTTATCTATTCACACGCGCTTTGTTTACTGGCTATCAGTACAGCGTAGCCAGTTTGCGCCTCACGCTGGCGGGCGATATATCGCCATTGTTGTTGTACTGAAAGTCAATCTCGCCCAGGAGTTGATCATAGGTAATACCGTTGGTGCTGGAGAAACTCAAAATCGGCAAAGGGATTGTTGATTTTTTTAGCAGCAACGAACTGACCCGGCGAAATTCTAGTTTTTTTAATCGATAGGATCTTTTCCCATCAGCGCTGTGTATCGCTCCTTCCGGGGATTTGACGTTGATTGAATCATGTAAGGCTGGGGGTGTGCCGGGAATAAGCTCGTAGTGAGACACAACATTGATCACGCAAGCCTTATTTTGGCTATCTCTCTCCTGGGAGAGTAAAGTTTTTCTCAAATGATCGATTGTTTCATTCACCAGACTTATTCTTTTATCCACCATCGCCATTTTTTTCAGAGAAAGAACTTTCTTGAGCTTTTTCTTACCATCAAGAGTGATGAACATTGGGGTTTTTTCTACGCTGCTAATGTTTTTTGTGTTGTGAAAAACATTATCTGATGCCATTTTTTTATTATTGGCTTGTTGGGTGTCAACCAGAGTCAGACCATCTTTGCTGTAGACTTTACCTAATGCCTTATTTTCCTCCAGTAAGGGTAATGGCTGGCACAGGTGCATTCCATTCTCTGTCTCGTACATGGCAACGGGCATGATTTTCCATTCAGCAAACAAATTGGCATTCTGGGAGAGTGTTGTGATCTTTACGTTGCTCTTCTTAGCCGAGAATTCATTCTCTTTACCCACTACTGATTTTGATGTTTTACTCTTTATATTTAATAACTCTAAAGCGAGTCGGGCACCAACGGCGGTACGCGGCATAACCATATACGTGCTGGCATTGGCCATTCCACCTGCCTGTAGTCTGAGTTCACTTTTCGCTTCTATTTTAATAACAAATTCTTTTTCCTTTATTTTTTTCAGCCTCAGATTTATTAATAATTATATTCTTAATCTCTGACTTTTTTTGCGGGTTGGAAAATTGCGTGGCAAACTTATAGAAGTTATCTTCCGACAGGTCAAATGAAAAATCATTTCCAGAAATACATTTCGCCGCCATTATAGCATTGGCCTCGAAAGGCATTATCGTCATGAAATCTAGACCGCTTGCACTAAGCATAGTTTTTTCTAAGCCCTGCCCACCCCCTGCCAGACCAGTGACAGCAGACTTACGCCTGTTGCTAAATGATAACTTAATATTACCCATGTCTGTTTTTGAAATCGTCAAGTTATGGCTGTTTGATAGCTCAGCGACCACACCAGCAAACCACCCGGGAGCGAAAGGTATGCCGCCGGAGGATATACCGAAAAATGCAGCGATTCTGTCAGTTCTGGTCAGATGAATCGCCTCTTTGGGCTTTATTTGTTTTGCCAGATGAAGTAACGACTCTGACGTTTCCGTCCTGGATTCAACACCCAGAGCGTTATCAACCGCTCTGGATAAAGGGTGATTCGGTGACCCTAATATATTGATATTGCGGTCGTATAATTCACCTTTACGAGTGACTTTGCTTCCTTGCTGCCCGGAGGCCGCCCTGATTTTTGCCGAGACGCTAGCGCAAATGCCGCTTACGCCCGGATCAATAGCTTTTGCTGCATGGATCAGGGTTCGTTTCTTTAGACCTTCCGCAGAACAGGACCTGGAACGCTTTATATGAGTTCTAAAATTATCGACGATTGAAGAAAAGAGAGGGATCGTCGTGCTGCTGAAGTTGGCTTTGCGGTCTGAAGTAAACGGGAGACCGGCGTGGTACTTTTCATGTGGGTCATTGCCCAAACGTGATGAGAAATTCTGTGGCGGTTTATGGCTAATTCTACTTACTGAAAGCCTCCTGTTTGATATGTGTTTTGGGTTAATGAAAAATACTCTTCCCTTTTTCCCATTGCTGGTGTTTATTTGCAGGAAGCCCATGGATTTTTTTATACTTATTACGCTAAATCCGGACGGAAGAGGGATTTTTATTTCATATTGCATAAAAGAGTAGTCCTTTATGCTGTTTTCTTTCTTAATAGACTTCAGGTAAAGATTTCCATTTTTACAAAAATAAGAAGAGGAAGTGTTTTCGTCAGTTTTAAATGCCAGTTCATCAATTTTATTGTTTTTTCCATGTTCTGAAAAGTTGAGATTAACAAATTGTTCGCTGGTGTTAATGTCGGTTTCAGGGGCGGATATTTCAATGGAATAGCTTTTTTCAGTTTTTTTGTCAACGCCGATTAATAGCCCATCATCATTTATATAAAGATCTTTAAAACGTATGTCACACTTATCATTTATAAGCTGCGCTGTTTTGTATTTATAACCAGAAGTGTTTTTTACGACTAAACCTTTAAATAAATCATATTGCTTTCCCTTGATTAATACAAGGTGACCCTCATCGTCAATAGACATGCCTAAACTATTTATGGGTAGCATTTTTGCCATGCCACAATATACATAGTTTTTTGAGCTGATATTGTTAGCTAAGGTTTCGTTGTATTTTATTTTCGCCATGTGCCGAGTGGATTTGTTATTGCTGGTCAGTGTTAGGCCCTCCTTTAATTTTTCGTGCATCGGTGTTGTCGATGAGTTTTGTATCTCTTTTATCTTGTCGGTGAATGTAACTGCATCACCTACAGAAAAGGAATGGCGTCGGATTAAATAGTCATTTTTTGCAAGTGTGTTTGCGTTGTAAATATTAGGGGTTAGGTTTAGCATTTATCCTCCGGTTGGGGTTATTCCCTCAGTGATAATGAAGGGGAGGATAATTGCAAATTACTTTGAAATAATGATTGAGTTATAAACGCGTGAACTTGATCATAGAGTTTTAAGAGTAAATAAGATCTCAATCAATATTGAGTGGCTAATATGTTGGCTATTTTTTATTGTCTTTAATGAAATAGTATTAAAATGAATAATAAATGTTGTGGGGATGTATATAGAGAATAAGCCGCCCCCTCTGATATAAATAATACCGCTGACTACCGGCTAAATTATAGCTATCAGCGGCTAGCTCCTGCTCTGCCTGGCGGCCAGCTTCGCCGGGCATAAATTCTTCAGCCGCTCTATCAGCCAACGTCCTGCGGGGCCTGGAGGTGAAGCGATGGGATAAACACCAAACATTGGCAGCGCCAGCCCGCCCGGCGGAACATCCTCAATAGACAGCTCAACCAGCCGACCTTCCTGAATATCTCGCTGCACCACGTGCGACGGCATACTGCCCCAGCCCAGGCCGTCCAGCAAAAATGCATGCTTGGCTAAAAGGTCGCCCAGCCGCCAGGTGGAAGGCGACATCACGCCAAATTCTTTTCCTTTGGAAAGTTCGGAGCGGTCTGTCAGCACCAGTTGAACGTGTTTACTCAGTTCTGCTTTTGGCACCATGCCTTTGATCTGCGCCAGCGGGTGCTCGGGGGCGGCAACCATAACCAGTGAAACGCCGGTCAGCCGCTCGCCGGTTAATGAGTCGGGCATATCCGGCAGCGAGCCGAGAATACCAATGCCCGCGCTGCCGTTAAGTACCGGCTTATAGCCGCCGCCCAGGGCTTCGACAAGCAGCCGCAGCGGCGTGCCCGGAAACTGTTCCCTGAAGGCTTTTGCCGCCGAGGTGATAGCTTCCAGCGGGAAGAAAACATCCACGACTACCGAAAGCTCGGACTCCAGCCCGGAAGACATGCCGCGCGCCCGGGCTTTCATAAAATCAACGCGTGAGACAATGCCCCGGGCATCGGCCAGCAGCACGGTCCCTTCTGCGGTTAACTTCGGATAACGGCCCGAACGGTCGAACAACTGCACGCCAATTTGCGCCTCAAGTCCTCTAATCAGATCGCTTATAACCGACTGCGCCCGATACATTTTGCGGGCTGCGGCAGAAAAGCTGCCCTCATCTACGGCGGTAATGAAAGTTCTGAGTTGATCGAGCGAAATACCGTCCAGCATGGTTGCGCCTTGTTAGCTGTGGCAGGGGGAGAAGCGGAATATAGCCCTAACGCCTGACTTTGTCATCGCGGACATTGGTAAATTCATCCATCGGCTGAGGCGATGGATTGCATCGAAATATAACGGCTATTCGGGTGAAAAAGGCGGTGGCATAGTGGCAGCCATGTTCAGCGAATGCCAAAGAATTGAGCGCGCCTATGTTCACTGCCCTGAAAAAGCTCTTTACCCGTTCATCCACTACTCAGAGTTCCAGCCCGGAGGCTAAAACCATGTCGACCATTCTGCATATTGATACCAGTATCCTTGGCGGTTACTCCGTCAGCCGCCAGCTGTCGGCCGAGATTGTTGCTCGCCAGAAAACCCTGCATCCCAACGCGACAGTTATCTATCGTGACCTGGTAGAAGCGCCAGCGCTGCATCTTTCCGATAAACACATCGCCGCCTTCCAGGGCGCAGAAGTAACCGATGCCGCACTGGGTGCCGACCTGGCCGTTGGCGGCGCTTACATCGACGACTTGTTTGCCGCTGACGTTATTGTTCTCGGCGTGCCGATGTACAACTTCTCCATTCCTTCACAGCTGAAAGCGTGGATCGACCGCGTTTGTGTGGCGGGCCGCACCTTCCAGTACGGCGCTAACGGCCCGGAAGGTCTGCTGCCAAAAGGCAAGAAGGTATTTATCGCTTCCTCGCGAGGCGGCCAGTACACAGGTGACAGCCCGGCGGCATTCCTCGAACACCAGGAAACCTATCTTAAAGCGGTGCTTGGTTTCATTGGCCTGACCGATGTGACCGTGATCCGTGCCGAGGGCGTAAGCCGCGGTGATGAAGTTAAAAACGCCGCGCTTGCCGAGGCAAAAGAGCAGATTGCCGCGCTGTCCTGATAACTGACCTCGCGCCTTAAATCAATTTAACGAGAAACCCGAATGGACAGATACGCTACTAACTTCGCGACCGTGGGTCGTATTGTGATTGCCGCGATTTTTATCGTCAGCGGTCTTGGGAAGATTGCCGCGCCTGAGGCGACGCAGGGCTATATTGCCTCGGTAGGGCTGCCGTTCCCGTTGCTCGGGTACATTATCGCCCTGGCGGCTGAAGTGGGAGGCGGCGTGTTGCTGCTGGTGGGCTATCGCACTCGTTTGATTGCTGCGTTACTGGCAATCTTCACCGTGGCGACGGCGGTATTCTTCCACCACAACTTTGCCGACCAGAACACCGTGCTGCACTTCCTGAAGAACCTGATGATCGCGTCAGGGCTGCTGCAAATCTCCGCGCTGGGGGCAACTTCACTGAGCTTTGATACGCGCCGCCTGCGCCGTCAGCTGCGGTAATTCGCTTTATCAGAGGCCTCTTCAACAGAGGCCTCAATCCCGTATTAAAACGCCCGCCAGATAAGTACCGCAATACCGCCAAACAAAATCCATTTGACGATGTAATAAATCGTCTTATTCCAGCTTTTCAGCTTCTTGCCAACGATGCGAATCTGGTAGATATAGCGGAAAGCCCGGTTAATTCCCCCGATCCGATCGTTTTCATCATTAGGCGCAGAGGCGGCGCTCATCAGATTACGCCCCAGCCAGTGGTTGACCCACTGCGCCCAGCGGTAGCGCATCGGTCTTTCGACATCGCAAAACAGGATCAGGCGGTTCTCGCCGCTGGTATTTTCCGCGTAGTGAATATAGGTTTCATCAAACAGCACGCCTTCGCCATCCCGCCAGCTGTAGCGTTTGCCGTCCACTTCGATAAAGCAGCGGTCATCATTTGGCGTTGCCAGCCCCAGATGAAAACGCAGAGATCCTGCGTAAGGATCGCGGTGGCGAGGCAGTCGGCTGCCGTCCGGGAGCGTGGCAAACATCGCCGCCTTGACCGAAGGAATGGCGCGCAGCAGCTCGGTTGTTTTCGGGCAAAGCTGGCTTGCGGACGGGTGGGCGTTTTCATACCACTTCAGATAGAAGCGCTTCCAGCCGGTTTTAAAAAATGAGTTAAACCCGGCATCGCTGAATTTCTCTGCTGCCTTAATTTGCTCCAGCCTTTGCAGGTTTATCCCTTCCTCGCGAATAACATCCCAATTCTGCTGCAAAATTGCCAGCTCGGGGAAAGTCTGCACGTTTAAATAAGGCGTATTGGGCACCCTGGAAAACAGATACATAAAGCCGTTGAGCGGGGCGGTAAAAGTTGAATGATCGGAGAGCTGCCGCCAGAAGCGGAAGCGAACCCGGCCGCGATAATGCACGTAGACCACTGAAATAACGAGAATAAGCAAAATGATATATTTCATATTCTATTATCTGACCGCTGTGTGTTTTTTATCGTTCCCAGCCGAACCTTTATAAAGGTTCAGAGTACCCTGAACACTAAATTCGCATCTGTTGCAGCAATACAGCTTAGCAGTGGTTTTAGCGAAGTAAATAATCGCCGGACAGGTTTGGCGCTTGTCTAAATGCTTGCCCGCTGGCATTATTCTGAACGCGATTAACACAATGTATTAATCACAACATTTTGATTTTAAATGACTCGGGGTGCCCTTCCACGTGAAGGCTGAGAAATACCCGTACCACCTGATCTGGATAATGCCAGCGTAGGGAAGTCAGATGCCTGTCCGGCGTCCCTTCTTTCACGCCGGACAGGAGCCTTAACCTTATGCAACCTGACCTGCTACCCGGCGCCACCGCCGCGTCCGTTTTACTTCATCTTCGCCATCATTCCCCGCTGGTTCACTGTATGACCAACGACGTAGTGCAAACCTTTACCGCCAATGTACTGCTGGCGTTGGGGGCCGCGCCTGCGATGGTCATTGAGGCCGAAGAGGCCGCTCAGTTCAGCCCGCTGGCAAGCGCATTACTGATTAACATCGGCACGCTGACCTCTGAGCGGCAGGGCGCGATGCTGGCGGCTATCCAGGCCGCGAACCAGGCGGGTACGCCCTGGGTGCTCGATCCCGTTGCGGTAGGCGGATTAGCATTCCGCACCCGTTTTGCCCATGAAGTTATCGCCCTGAAACCCGCAGCAATACGCGGTAATGCCTCTGAAATCCTCGCGCTGGCGGGTGAGCAGGCCGGCGGGCGCGGCGTGGATAGCACGGACGATGCCCTTTCCGCGCTGCCTGCGGCGCAGAAACTAGCGCGGCAAACCGGGGCGGTGGTCGCCGTAACCGGGGAGACAGACTACGTCACCGACGGCGAAAGGATTATTGCGGTGAGCGGTGGCGGGGAGCTGATGACGCGCGTGGTAGGCACCGGCTGTGCGCTGTCGGCGGTAGTGGCGGCCTGCTGCGCTTTGCCCGGCTCAATGCTTGAAAACGTCGCCAGCGCATGTCGGTTTATGTCGCTGGCGGGGGAACAGGCTATCGCCGTCAGCCGCGGCCCAGGCAGCTTTACGCCCGCGTTTCTCGATGCGCTCTACCAGCTGAATGCGGAGGTGTTGGCATGAAGCGAATCAACGCTTTAACCATTGCAGGCACGGACCCAAGCGGCGGGGCGGGTATTCAGGCCGACCTTAAAACCTTCTCGGCGCTCGGCGCCTATGGCACCAGCGTGATTACGGCACTGGTGGCACAAAACACTCGCGGCGTGCAGTCGGTCTACCGTATCGAACCTGAATTTGTTGCCGCCCAGTTGGATTCGGTTTTAAGCGACGTGCGCATAGATACAACCAAGATTGGCATGCTTGCAGAGGCAGATATTGTTGAGGCGGTGGCGGAGCGGCTGGCATTTTATCAGGCGCAAAATGTGGTGCTGGATACGGTTATGCTGGCGAAAAGCGGAGACGCGCTGCTGGCGCCTTCGGCGGTGGAAAGCCTGCGCCGTAGGCTGCTGCCCCGCGTAGCTTTAATTACGCCAAATCTTCCCGAGGCTGCCGCGCTGCTTGACGCTCCCCACGCCCGAACTGAAAAAGAGATGCGTGAGCAGGGCGAAGCGCTGCTGGGTATGGGCTGCGAGGCGGTACTGATGAAAGGCGGCCACCTTGACGATGAGGAAAGCCCGGACTGGTTGTTTACCCGTGGCGACGCTCAACGTTTTACCGCGCCACGCGTTCAGACCAAAAATACTCACGGCACCGGCTGTACCTTATCTGCCGCGTTAGCCGCGCTGCGTCCGCGCCATGATGATTGGGGGCAGACCGTGGCTGCGGCAAAAATATGGCTATCGAAAGCGCTGGCGCAGGCGGATTCGCTGGAAGTCGGGCACGGCATTGGGCCGGTGCACCACTTCCATGAGTGGTGGTAACCGATGTCATGCTGGCTTTACTCCTGGAAAGGGTGCAAAAGTGCGCTTTAACTGGCGAATCTGCGCTGCGGGTACCAGGATTAGGGCTGCCCACATTTTTGACTGCGTGGGCCGGGATTTTTCTTGCGCGGAGGGCAGGGTGCCCGCCGCCGTTACGGGAGCGTATTATGACTGATATTGCGCAGTTGCTTGGCAAAGACGCCGACGGCTTGTTACAGCATCGTTGTATGACTATTCCGGCAGACCAGCTTTACCTGCCCGGTGCGGACTACGTTGACAGAGTCATGGTCGACAATAATCGCCCGCCAGCGGTGCTGCGAAACATGCAGACGCTGTACAACACCGGGCGTCTTGCCGGAACGGGTTACCTTTCCATTCTTCCAGTCGATCAGGGCGTTGAGCACTCCGCCGGCGCTTCTTTCGCCGCTAACCCACTCTATTTTGATCCGAAAAACATTGTTGAGCTCGCCATCGAGGCCGGGTGTAACTGTGTGGCTTCGACTTATGGCGTGCTGGCCTCGGTTTCACGCCGCTACGCGCACCGCATCCCCTTCCTTGTGAAGCTTAATCACAACGAAACCCTCAGCTACCCAACGACTTATGACCAAACGCTGTATGCCAGCGTCGAGCAGGCGTTCAATATGGGGGCCGTGGCGGTTGGGGCGACAATTTACTTTGGTTCACCCGAGTCTCGCCGCCAGATAGAAGAGATCTCTGCCGCCTTTGAACGCGCACATGAGCTGGGGCTGGTTACCGTGCTGTGGGCCTATCTGCGCAACCCGGAGTTTAAAAAAGACGGGGTGGATTACCACGTAAGCGCCGACTTAACCGGCCAGGCTAACCACCTTGCGGCAACCATCGGGGCCGACATCGTGAAGCAGAAAATGGCCGAGAACAACGGCGGCTATAAAGCGGTGAACTTTGGTTATACCGACGAGAAAGTCTACAGCAAACTGACTACCGATAACCCAATCGACCTGGTTCGTTATCAGCTGGCAAATTGCTATATGGGGCGCGCGGGGCTGATTAACTCCGGCGGCGCGGCGGGCGGTGAAACCGATCTCGCGGATGCGGTTCGCACGGCGGTTATCAATAAACGAGCGGGCGGCATGGGCCTGATTCTGGGGCGTAAAGCATTCAAGAAATCAATGGCCGACGGCGTGAAGCTGATCAATGCGGTGCAGGATGTATACCTGAGCGGCAAAGTGACGATAGCGTAATAGCAAACAGCCGTACCTTCGCGGTACGGCTGAGTTTTCTTTATCCCAATAGCGCGCAGTTTGGCGGTAACCGGCAGGCCAGAGTGCCGGGATGTACTTCGATTCGGAAGTGCTTGCCGCTTAGCGGCTCTCCATCCAGATTAAAGGTAATATCGTGCGGAGCAGAAATTTCAAACCACGCCGATTTTGCTTCTACCACGTTGGGTTTTTCTTCCGGGCGCGTTAAGGTCGTCAGCAGCGCCGGGAGTAAATCTTCCCCGGTAAAAATTCGCAGTTCAAGCAAACCGTCGTTGATCAGCGCCTCGGGGCAAAGCTGCTGGCCGCCGCCAGCCTGACGCCCGTTACCGATGCCGATCACCAGCGCGTCGCCCTGCCAGCTAAAATTGTCTCCGCGAATGTCACAGCGATCGGGCTTTAGCATATCCATACGCATTAGCCCGTGAATGAAGTAGGAGACGCCGCCGAGCGCCGCTTTCAGCTTTTCAGGCGTTTCAGTGGTGATGCGGGTGCCAAATCCACCGGTCGCCATGTTGATGAAAAAGGCGTGGTCATTGACCTGCACCAGATCGATATCTGCCGCTTTGCCTGCTATTGCCAGGCGCAAAGCTTTTTCAAGATCTTCCGGGATACCCGCGCTGGTGGCGAAGTCGTTGGCCGTCCCGAGCGGTAAAATACCCAGAGCCGGGCGCCTGTCAGGGGCGAGTTTTGCGAGGCAGGTAGCGACTTCGTTGATGGTGCCGTCGCCGCCTCCGGCCACCACGGTATCCACGCCGAGCTCCAGCGCTTCTTCGATATAACGTTCCGCGTCGCCCTTCTCCCAGGTCACTCTGATATGCAGCGTGTAACCTTCCTCACGCAGTGTTTTCACCGCTTCACGCAGCAGCGGGTCACCGGCACCCTTGCCGTTTAATACCAAAAGTGAAAGTGGAAATGTCTCCATGACTTACCTCAGAAAAATGAGCATTATCAAAGTGTAGAGCAAACCGGAGCTGGAGGAGTAAGAACTGGCTGAATCAGCAGAAAAAAGCGTGAGTTTAAGAGGAACGCGAAGGCTTTCAGTATCGTTTTGGTAGTGCGATATATGTACAATTAATTGCTATTGAAGTCGGTTGAGGATAAAATAACAGCAGTTAGTGGAAGCAGTACGCGTTCTTTCTGAGGCGACCAACCAAAGTGGAGCGATAAAAACCCAACCTTACCCGTTGGGTTTTTTTATGTCTGTAAATCGGGCTTAATTGTTTGAATTTTAATCTTCCATCCCTATAATCCATTTTGTTAGTGAGGTTAATCTCTGGTGTAGCTTGTTCGCGTTTATGGCCATTGAAATGGATTTCTGCGTTTGCGGAAATGTGTTCAAGTCCTGGCTGGGTTACGAGTGGTGTCGGTTCAGAGCCTCAACCAGAGTGCGTACTGTTTCCACTAACAATGAAGCGACGCCGTTAATCAGGCGATTCAAAGGCTTTAACAGCGATATCGCGCTCCTGTTACTGGAGCAGACGGATGAAAGCATTCCTTGACGTAGCTGTCATCGTTCTGAAAGCACTTGTTGCTTTTATCGAGCTGATTCTGGCTTGCTTGTCATAAGCAACCAGGAAACGTAACTAAGGCCACCGGTTTACCGCCGGTGGCCTTTAATATTTATGCTCACAAAAAAGAAAGCCTGCGCAAGGGAGATTGCGCAGGCCAAGGAGGTGGTTCCTGGTACAGCTAGCATTTATCGGTTATGTTTTTCAGCTCGCGGATAATAACGTCATCTTGTGTAACGGTATGTGATCGGTTTCTAAGAATGGTCTTAGCGCGAAAAAATAACCTTAATTAACTAGTTAGCGTGCGGTTTACGGGTTGTCTGACCAGCCAGATTGCGCATCAGCAGCGCATAATCCAGCGCGATGTCCTGGGGTACAGGTATCCATACGGTATGACCGTCGCCCGGGGCCACTTCAATCGGTTCCGCCTTGCCGTTTTCCATTTTATCCAGCTGGAAGGTGATGTTGCCCTGCGGGGTCATCATTTCCAGGCTGTCGCCAAACAGGAATTTGTTTTTTACCGCCACCGCAGCAAGCTCGCCGCGGCGCTCGCCGGTGAATTCGCCGACGAACTGCTGGCGCTCAGAAATTGAATGACCGTATTCGTAGTTCTGGTGGCTGTCGTGGGTGTGGCGACGAAGGAAGCCTTCGGTATAGCCGCGGTGGGCAAGGCCTTCCAGCGTTTGCAGCAGCGTCGGGTCGAACGGCTTGCCCGCGGCGGCATCGTCAATGGCGCGGCGATAAACCTGAGCGGTACGTGCGCAGTAGTAGTAAGATTTGGTGCGCCCTTCGATTTTCAGCGAGTGTACGCCCATTTTGGTCAGGCGCTCTACGTGTTCGATGGCGCGCAGGTCCTTCGAGTTCATGATGTAAGTGCCGTGCTCGTCCTCAAAGGCGGTCATGTATTCGCCAGGGCGCTGGGCTTCTTCCACCATAAACACTTTATCCGTCGGCGCGCCAACGCCGAGCGTAGGCTCTACGGTTTGTACCGGAATCGGCTCGTGAACGTGAACGATATTGCCGATATCGTCCTCTTTGCCTTCCTGAACTTTATATTCCCAGCGGCAGGCGTTGGTACAAGTGCCCTGATTAGGGTCGCGCTTGTTGATATAGCCGGAGAGCAGGCAGCGGCCGGAGTAGGCCATACACAGCGCGCCGTGAACAAAAATTTCCAGCTCCATCTCAGGAACCTGCTCGCGGATTTCGGCAATTTCGTCGAGCGACAGCTCGCGGGAGAGGATGACGCGCGTCAGGCCCATCTGTTTCCAGAATTTCACTGTGGCCCAGTTGACGGCGTTGGCCTGTACCGAGAGGTGAACGTCCATCTCCGGGAACGCTTCACGCACCATCATTATCAGCCCAGGATCGGACATAATCAGGGCGTCTGGCCCCATGTCGATGACCGGCTTGAGATCGCGAATAAAGGTCTTCAGCTTGGCGTTATGCGGGGCGATGTTAACCACCACGTAGAATTTTTTACCCAGCGCGTGGGCTTCATTAATGCCCAGTTGCAGGTTCTCGTGGTTGAATTCGTTGTTGCGCACGCGCAGCGAGTAGCGAGGCTGGCCAGCGTACACGGCATCTGCGCCATAGGCGAAAGCGTAACGCATATTTTTCAGCGTTCCCGCCGGGGAAAGGAGTTCCGGTTTAAACATGAATTTCTCGTTCTGATATCAGGTCAGAACCGCCCCACCAGGTGGAACGGCTAAAGTTGAGTGGATTACCACAATTTAAGGGCGGGAATTGTAGCGCCGTGGGGCGGGGGAGTAAACCTTCTTGCTAAGTCAGGCTATCAGCGGGATGCCGACAAAAAGCAGCGACGCGAAGGCAATGTTCTCCGTGTATTCTTTTAACGCCTCGGTATTTTCTTTGAAGTGAGCGATGAAGTTTTCCAGCGCCTCGGCTTCATCCGCCGCCCGAGTTTGGAAACCGATTTTTTGAAAACCGTCGGCGGCCAGCTGCTTTTTCACTTCTGCACCGAGAGATGTTTTCGGGTAGATATTGAAGGCAATATCTTTGCTATAGAAAACATACTTTTCCACGATGAACTCCTTGAAGGGAAGTGCCGGTCAACAAGGCCGGCTAATAACCCATCGTAGAGTGTTTTTGACGTGCAGGGCAGTTACTAAAAGTAGTAGTCGCCCATAACGTTAGATAACCCGCCCCGCGTCGGCTTCCCAACGGTAGCCAACCCCGTAAACTGCACGAATAAACGATTGATCGGCATCCAGCGCCTCAAGCTTGCGCCTCAGGTTTTTGATGTGGCTGTCGATGGTGCGGTCGGTGACCACGCGGTAATCGTCGTAAAGGTGATTCAGCAGCATTTCGCGTGAGAACACTTTTCCCGGTTCGTGGGAGAGCGTTTTTAGCAGTCGAAATTCGGCTGGCGTGAGGTCTAACAGCTTGTCGCGCCATATGGCCTGGAAACGGCCTTCGTCGATGATCAGCGGGCTTTCTTCGGAGCCGGGAATATTGGCGGCCTGGCGCTTGCAGCGGCGCAGAATGGTTTTTACCCTGGCGACGACTTCGCGTGGGCTGTAGGGTTTGCAAATATAGTCATCCGCGCCAATTTCCAGCCCCAGCAGGCGGTCGATCTCTTCGATTTTAGCCGTCACCATTACGATGGGCACCTCGGAGAAGCGGCGGATTTCCCGGCACAGCGTCAGGCCGTCTACGCCGGGGAGCATCAGATCCAGCAGGATCAGATCTGGCGGGGTCTGGCGCACATAAGGCAGCACCTGGTCGCCGTGGGTCAGTAGAGTGGGCGCATAGCTGGCCGCGCGCAGGTAATCAATCAGCAGCTGCCCGAGCTTTGGCTCATCTTCTACTATCAAAATGCGCGGCGTGTTTTCATCAATCGGTAGCTCGGTCATAGTGTTCTCGACGTTTCGGCTTCCAGAGGAAGTTCTACTGTAATGCTAACCCCGCCCAAACGCGAATGGTCGGCGCTTAGCGTACCGCCGTGGGCGGTGACGATGTTCTGGCAGATGGACAGGCCAAGGCCGGAGCCTCCGCTGGCCCGGTTTCGCGACCCTTCGGCGCGGTAAAAACGGTCAAAAAGTTGCTTCAGCTGCTCGTCGGAAACGCCCGGCGCGCTGTCGTCGAAGTTCATCACGAACTGCTGGTTTACTACTTTGCCGCTAATCACTAACTGGCCGCCTGCGTCCGTGTAGCGCAGGCTGTTTTCCAGCAGATTATTAAACAGCTGCATCAGGCGGTCGCCGTCGCCAAAGATCATCGCGCTGTCCGGCAGCGCCAGGCGTATGGTCAGGCCGCGTGAATCAAAACGGGAGCGGAACGCCCCGGCAACCACTTCGATAAGCGTAATGATATCGAGGGATTTCTTCTGGTACGCCAGCGCACCTTCATCGGACATCGAGAGCTGGTGCAGGTCGTCCACCAGCTTGGTCAGCGTGGCAACCTCCATTTGCAGCGAGGTCACCGACTCAGGGGTAAATTTGCGCACGCCGTCCTGAATAGCTTCCAGCTCGCCGCGTAATACCGCCAGAGGCGTTCGCAGTTCGTGGGAAATATCCGCCATGTAGGCGCGGCGCATGGTGTGGTTTTTCTCCAGCGTGCTGGCTAACTGGTTAAAGTCCTGGGCCAGCCGCCCCAGTTCGTCGCCGCTGCTGACGTCCACGCGAGCGGTAAAGTCCCCGGCGGCGAGTTTATGGGTTCCCTCAACCAGCCGTTTTACCGGCGCAAGCAGCCCGCGGGCGAGCAGGAAGGTGGCCGCCGCCGCAAGCAGGCTAGAGAGCGCGACGATTATCCAGCTGGTTCGCCGCTGCTGGCGATCAAAATTGATATCCGTGCTGCGCGTCAGGCGCTCAACCGGGGAGGCGATAACCCAGCCCACGTCTTTGGCATCGACGTTGATTGCTTTACGCATGCCGTCCATCGGCGGCTTTTCTCGCGGGCCGACCAGCACGCGATAATTCTGGTCAACGACCCAAAACTGGGTGCGCCAGCCGTGGGGCGGCAGGCCACGCCCTTCGTCGCCGTCACGCTCAAAAGAACGCAAAATCTGAAACAC
Source organism: Cedecea davisae DSM 4568 (assembly GCF_000412335.2). GTDB lineage: Bacteria > Pseudomonadota > Gammaproteobacteria > Enterobacterales > Enterobacteriaceae > Cedecea > Cedecea davisae. The sequence continues at coordinate 2,949,976 of NZ_KE161030.1, read as the reverse complement.
AAAGCGGTCATTGTGGCGTAAAAATTTCCAGTCTCCGTGAAGCGCGTACTGCTCGCCGAGAGCATCGCTTAACATCTCAAGCCGCTGGGCGTTGCCGCGTTTGATGTAGTCGATAAAACCATGTTCAAAACTGAGCCGGACCCCCCAATGCATGATGGCCAGCAGCAGCAGGCAGGTGGAGAAAATCGCCAGGAATAACTTGCTGGTAATACCAGAGCGCCAGAGTTTCATGTTTCGCTCCTTTTACGGCGGGCGATAACGGCATTTTGAGAGCCGTCTTTCGGCACGCGGGTAAACAGCAGGGCGGGCAGGGCAATGACCAGCGCCATACAGAAGTAGGTGTACATAAAGATGCTGTGGGCCTGAGCGCCGTCGGCGGGCAATTGCTGGTGGCCGAACATGCCGAGCAGCAGCCCGGCCACGGTCACGCCGATACTCATTGAAAGCTGCATCACCATCGACAGCATGCTGTTGCCGCCGCTGGCCAGGTCGTCCGGTAAATCTTTAAGCGTCAGGGTATTCATCGAGGAGAAGCGCATAGAGTTGACCATGCCCTGCACGAACAGCACCACCGGCAGCAGGTAGTACCAGCCCATCAGCGCGACGGCCATAAACATCAGAGTTATCAGCGCCAGCCCGAGCGTGGCCGCCACCAGCACATTGCGGTAGCCAAAGCGGTTTACCACCTGCACCACAATACGCTTCATTCCCATACTGCCGAGCACCATTGGCACCATCATCAGTCCGGCGTGGAAAGGCGAAAAACCGAGGCCGATTTGCAGGAATACCGGCGTCATAAAGGGTAGCATTCCGCTGCCGATGCGCCCGCACAGGCTGCCAAACAGGCCGATTGAGAAGGTTTTGGTTTTAAAAAGATTTAAGTCAAATAGCGCGTTGGGGTTGCCGCGCGCATGCCACAGGTAAAGCGCAATCGCGATTATTCCACCTGCTACCAGCAGGGCCAGGGTCTGGCTGGAGATACCAAGGCCTTTTTGCCCGTCGAGGGCGATGGTCAGCGCCGCCATGCCGAACGCCAGCAGCAGGAACCCAGAAATATCAAAGCGGCGGGTCTGCATAGTGTAGTTCGGCATCAGCCAAAGGGTAGCGATGGCCCCGACGATGCCAACCGGAATATTAATCAGGAAGATCCAGTGCCAGGAGGCATATTCTACCAGCACGCCGCCGAGTGCAGGTCCCAGCAGCGGGCCAACCTGGCCGGGAATGGTGACGAAGGTCATCGCCGCCATATACTGCGTGCGCGGTACGATTTTCATCACCGTTAAGCGCCCGACGGGCACCATCATCGCGCCGCCGATGCCCTGAACCACGCGCGCCAGCACCAGCTCATTGAGGGTGCTGGCGTTGGCGCAAAACAGGGAGCCAAGGGTGAACAGGATAATGGCGGTGAAAAAAATATTACGCACGCCCACTCTGTCCGCCAGCCAGCCGCTGGCGGGTAACATCACCGCAACCGTCAGTACATAGGCCACCACCACCGAGTGCATATGCAGCGGGCTGACGCCCAGACTGTGCGCCATAGAGGGCAGGGCGGTGTTAACAATCGTGGTATCCAGCGCCTGCATAAAGAAGCCAAAGGCGACAATCCATAGCTGCCAGCGAACGGCGGGGGGCAAATCAATCATACGGACAGAGCCTTACTTTCACGGGGCTTGCGGCTAAAGCGCAATCTCAGTCGATCAAAGAACAGGTAAACCACCGGCGTGGTGTAAAGCGTAAGCAACTGGCTGACAACAAGGCCACCCACGATGGTTATCCCCAGCGGCTGACGCAGCTCCGCGCCGTCTCCGCTGGTCAACACCAGCGGCAATGCGCCAAATAGCGCGGCGAGGGTGGTCATCATAATCGGGCGGAAGCGCAGCAGGCAGGCCTGGAAAATAGCCTCTTCCGGGGTCAGGTCGCCCTTGCGCTGAGCTTCAATCGCGAAGTCCACCATCATAATGGCATTTTTCTTCACGATACCGATAAGCAACATGATACCGATTAGCGCTATCAGGCTGAAGGGGGCACCGAAAAGTTCCAGCGCCAGCAGCGCTCCGACCCCCGCGGAAGGCAGCGTGGAGAGAATAGTCAGGGGATGAACATAGCTCTCGTAGAGCATACCCAGCACGATATATACCGTGGCGATTGCCGCCAGAATCAGAATCACCTGTGAATTCATCGTCTGCTGGAAGACCTGTGCCGTACCGGCGTAGCTGCCGCGCACGGTGGAGGGCACGCCAAGCGAGGTCATGGTGCGGTCGATGGCGTCGCTTGCTTCTGACAGCGAAACGCCATCCGGCAGGTTAAACGAAATGGTGGACGCGGCGGACAGGCCCTGGTGGTTTACCGCCAGCGGGGCGTTCGCAGGCTGCCATTTTGCGAAGTACGAAAGCGGAATCGACTTGCCCTCGCTATTAATCACAAACATCTGGTTCAGCGAGCTGATGTCCTGGGTGTAGCGCGGGTCAACCTCCATCACGACTTTGTACTGGTTCAGCGGCTGGTAGATGGTGGAAACCTGGCGCTGGCCGAAGGCGTTGTTCAGCAGGTTGTTGGCGTCAGAAACGCTGATTCCCAGCCGTGACATGGTCTCGCGGTCGTAGATAAGATCCATCTCCGAGCCGTTATCCTGCTGGTCTGAGTTAACGTCGGCCAGTTCCGGCAGCGCCGCCAGCGCTTTACGGATTTTTGGCTCCCACTCTCGCAGCGCGCTTAGTTCGTCGGACAGCAGCGTGTACTGATAGCTGGCGTTGGCCTGCCTGCCGCCAACGCGGATGTCCTGCACCGCCATTAAATACAGGTTGGCTCCCGGCTCTTTGGCCAGCTTCCCGCGCAGCCGATCGATAACCTGCTGGGCGGTTTCGGTTCGCTCGCTCAGCGGCTTGAGGGAGATAAACATCATGCCGCTGTTAACTCTTGAACCGCCGGTAAAGCCGGTCACGTTGTCTACCGCAGGATCTTCACGAATGATTTTCATAAAGTCCTGTAGCTTACCGCGCATCGCCTGGAAGGAGATGCTCTGGTCGGCCTGAATATTGCCCATCAGCCTGCCGGTATCCTGCTCCGGGAAGAACGTCTTCGGAATGGCGATATACAGCCAGACGTTAAGCGCGATGGTGGCAAGCAGGACGACGCCGACCAGGCGCGTATGGTTCAGCACCCATTTTAGCGAGCGGGCATAGCCGCCCTGCATGGCAATCAGCAGTCGGCCAAAACCGCGATTTTTGTTTCGTTTTTCCGGCGGACGGCTCTTCAGCAGCCAGCCGCACATCATTGGGGTTAGCGTCAGGGAAACCACCAGTGAGATGCCTATCGCCACCGAAAGCGTCACCGCAAACTCCCGGAACAGCCGCCCCGGCAGGCCGCCCATCAGCAGCAGCGGCAGGAAGACCGCAACCAGCGACAGGCTCATGGAGAGTACGGTAAAGCCGACTTCACGCACCCCTTGCAGCGCCGCCTGCATCGGCTTCACGCCCGCTTCCAGATGGCGCGAAATGTTCTCCAGCACCACGATGGCGTCATCCACCACAAAGCCGGTGGCGATGGTTAATGCCATCAGCGAAAGGTTGTTCAGGCTAAAGCCGCATAAATACATGGCGGCAAAGGTGCCAATCAGCGAAACGGGCACCGCGATCGCCGGGATAAAAGTCGCGCGCCCCGAACGCAAGAACAGGAACACCACCAGAATGACCAGCGAAACGGAAATTACCAGCGACTGCTCGACTTCCTCCAGCGAGGCGCGAATGGTGGGGGAGCGATCCTGTGCCACCTGTAAATCAATCGAGGCCGGAATCGTTTCCCTTAGCTCAGGGATTTTGGCGCGAATGCGGTCCACGGTTTCGATGATGTTGGCTTCCTGCGACTTGCGGATCATCAGCAAAATCGCCGGTTTGGCGTTGGTCATGCCCGCGTTGCGCACGTCCTGCACGCTGTCGGTAACGTTAGCGACGTCCTTAAGCCGCACCGCCGAACCGTTGTTGTAGTGGACTATCAGCGGCATATATTCTGCCGCTTTTTTCAGTTCGTCATTGGTCTGGATCTGCCAGCGATTTATGCCGTCCTCAACCGCACCCTGCGGGCGACGAACGTTGGCATTGGTGATGGCGGTGCGCACCGCGTCCAGCGACACGCCCTGGTTAAACAGCGCCTGCGGGTTGAGATCGACTCGCACCGCCGGTAGCGAACTGCCGCCAACGTCAACATCGCCCACGCCGTCGATTTGCGACACGGTTTGCGCCAGCTGCGTGGAAGCAAAATCATACAGCTCGCCCTGCGACAGCGTGTCGGAGGTGAGCGTCAGGATCATTATCGGCGCGTCCGACGGATTGGCTTTGCGATAAGTCGGGCGGCCAGGCATGCCGCTCGGCAACAGGCTTTGGGCGGCATTAATTGCCGCCTGCACGTCTCGCGCCGCGCCGTTGATATCGCGGTCGAAATTAAACTCCAGAATAATGCGGGTACTGCCGAGCGAGCTGGAGGAGGTCATCTCGGTCACGCCTGCGATGCGGCTCAGAGACCGTTCAAGCGGCGTTGCCACCGAAGAAGCCATGGTTTCCGGAGAAGCGCCAGGCAGCGAGGCGCTAACCATAATCACCGGGTAATCCACCTGCGGCAGCGGGGCGACGGGCAGCAGCCTGAAGCCAAGCACGCCGCAAAGCGTAATCGCCACGGTCAGCAGTATCGTCGCCACCGGGCGGTAAATGAAGAGGGCAAAAAACTTCACTTACGCCTCCTCATGCTGTCGGCCGAAGCGCCGACGAGTGTAGTGCGACAGACGGTCAAACAGCAGGTAAATCACCGGCGTGGTGAACAGCGTCAGCACCTGACTCACCAGCAGGCCGCCCACCATGCCAATACCCAGAGGGCGGCGCAGTTCAGCCCCAACCCCGGTTGATAACATCAGCGGCAGAGCGCCAAGCAGAGCGGCGAGGGTGGTCATCAGGATCGGACGGAAGCGCAGCAGGCAGGCCTGGTAAATGGCCTCATAAGGCGCCATACCCTGTTCACGCTCGGCCGCCAGGGCGAAGTCGATCATCATGATGGCGTTTTTCTTCACGATACCAATCAGCAAAATGATGCCGATGATGGCGATAACGTCCAGTTCCGCACCCGCCAGCATCAGCGCCAGCAGCGCACCCACGCCCGCCGTTGGCAGAGTGGAAAGGATAGTGACCGGGTGAATAAAGCTCTCATACAGCACGCCCAGCACGATATACATCGCCACTACTGAGGCGACAATCAGCCAGATAGTGCTGCCCAGAGCGGCCTGGAAGGCAAGAGTGCTGCCCTGGAACTGGGTGGTAATGTCCGACGGCAGGGAGAGATCTTTTTCCGCAGCGGTAATCGCGTTAACCGCATCGCCCAGGGACTGGCCCTCAGGCACGTTGAACGAGAAGGTGGTCGACGGAAACTGGTCAAGGTGGTTGATGGAAAGCGGGGCAAACCGCTGTTCCACTTTGGCGATTGCGCTGAGCGGGATATTGCCGCCGTCGCTGCTGGTCAGGCGAATATTGTCCAGCGCGCTCAGGCCCGGCGTAGTGCTGGTATCGTGCTCCAGAACCACGCGGTACTGGTTGGCCTGGGTATAAATCGTCGAGATAAGCCGCTGGCCGAAGGCGTTATACAGGGCACTGTCCACGGCGGACATGGTAATGCCGAGGCGGCTGGCGCTGTCGCGGTCAACATTCACGTACGCCATCAGCCCTTTGTCCTGCCAGTCGCTGCTGACGTCGGAGAGCTGAGGCAGCTCTTTGAGCTTATCTTCTAATTGCGGAACCCAGGTGCTCAACTCTTCCAGAGAGGTAGCCTGCAAGGTGAACTGGTACTGCGTGCGGCTCACCGTGGTGTCGATGGTCAGGTCCTGAATTGGCTGCAGGAATAGCTGCACGCCCGGCACGCCGGCAACATTCTGCTGGAGCCTGTCGATAACCACAGGAATACGGTCATCTCGCTCGCTCAGCGGCTTAAGGTTTATTTGCAGGCGAGCGCTGTTCAGCGCCGGGTTGGTGCCGTCAACGCCGATAAAGGACGTCAGGCTTTCAACCGCCGGATCTTTCAGAATGACGTCTGCAACCTGCTGCTGGCGCTGCGCCATACTGGCAAAGGAGACGGACTGCGGTGCCTGAAGCGTGCCCTGGATAATGCCGTTGTCCTGGATGGGGAAGAAGCCTTTAGGAATGAACACCCACAGCACGACGGTGAGCGCCAGGGTGCCAAATGCCACGCCAAGCGTCAGCCACGGGTGGTTTAACACCTTGCTTAGCAGACGGCCATAGGCGGCAATAATATTGTCGAACATTTTCTCGCTGGCGCGGGAGAAGCGGTTCTGTTTGCGCAGCGATTCGTGGCTCAGCATTCTGGCGCACATCATCGGCGTCAGCGTCAGCGAGACCACGGCGGAGATTAATATTGAAATCGCCAGCGTGACCGCAAACTCGCGGAACAGGCGGCCAACGATATCGCCCATAAATAGCAGCGGAATAAGCACCGCAATCAGCGAGAAGGTAAGGGAGATAATGGTGAAGCCAATCTCGCCCGCGCCTTTGAGGGCCGCGGCCATCGGCTTCTCGCCTTTCTCTATATAGCGCGAGATGTTCTCGATAACGACGATGGCATCGTCCACCACAAAGCCGGTGGCAATAGTCAGGGCCATCAGCGTCAGGTTGTTGATAGAGAAGTCGAGGAATACCATCACCGTGAAGGTGCCAACCAGCGACAGCGGCACGGCGACGGCGGGAATGATGGTGGCCGGAACGTTGCGCAGGAACAGGTAAATAATCATCACCACCAGAGCAATAGCCAGCATCAGCTCGTGCTGAGTGTCGGTTACCGAAGCACGAATGTTGGTGGTGCGGTCGCTAAGCAGTTTTACTTCAACCGACTTCGGCAGGCTTTGGGTCAGCGTCGGCAGCATCTGACGGATGCTGTCTGCGGTATCAATAATATTGGCGCCCGGCTGGCGCTGCACGTTCATTACGATGGCGGGTTGCTTATTTGCCCACGCGCCGAGCCAGCTATTTTCCGCCCCTTGTTCAACGGTTGCGACATCGCCAAGGCGAATAGGCGCGCCATTTTGATAAGCAATGATGAGGTTGCGGTATTCCTGCGCGGACTTCATCTGGTCATTGGCGGAGAGCGTGACCGCGCGCTCCGGGCCGTCGAGGCTACCTTTAGCCGAATTGACGTTTGCGCTGGTAATAGCCGTGCGAATGGTTTCGCTGGTCAGGCCCAGGGCGGCAATCGCAGGAGCATTAAGCTTAACCCGCACCGCAGGGCGCTGGCCGCCCGAGAGCGTAACCAGCCCGACGCCGGAAACCTGCGAAATTTTCTGCGCAACGCGGGTCTCAACCATGTCTTCAACCTGAGTCATCGGCAGAGCGCTTGAGGTAACGGCGAGGCTCATAATCGGCGGGTCAGCCGGGTTAACCTTGCTGTAAACCGGCGGATTTGGCAGGTCGGTCGGCAGCAGGTTAGTCGCCGCATTGATAGCCGCCTGTACTTCCTGCTCGGCGACATCCAGCGGCAGGGTTAGCTGGAACTGGAGCGTGACGACCGATGCGCCCCCCGCGCTTTGGGAAGACATTTGCTTGAGGCCGGACATCTGGCCGAACTGCCGCTCCAGCGGCGCGGTTATCGCCGAGGTCACGACGTCCGGGCTGGCGCCAGGGTAAAGCGTCACTACCTGAATGGTCGGGTAGTCAACTTCCGGCAGCGCCGAAACGGGCAGGAAGCGGTAACCGATAATCCCCGCCAGCAAAATGGCCACCATCAACAGCGTGGTGGCTACCGGGCGCAGGATAAACAGGCGGGAAGGGCCGCCCGTAGCCCCTGGAGGTAACACCTGCATCAGGAACCCGCTCCGTTATGTTTACGGCCGGTTTTTGTTTCAGCGGCCGGTTTGGCGGCGGTATCCGCATCCGCGCTGTGCGGCGCAACAACTTCAACCTGAGCGCCTTCCGTCAGGCGGTCTATGCCGTCCGTCACGACCCGGTCACCGGCAGAAAGCCCGGCGCTGACCACCACTTTTTGGCTGTCCTGAATCCCCGGCGTGACCAGATGCTTGCTGACTTTATTGTCGCTGTTCAGCACCCAGACAAAGTGGCCTTCATTGCCCATTTGCAGCGCCCCGGCAGGAATAACCACCGCATTTTCCTGAGTGTCTACCAGCATGCGGGCGTTGACGAACTGGTTCGGGAACAGGGCATCGTCCTGGTTATCAAAACGTGCTTTGAGCTTGATGGTGCCGGTGGTGGCATCTATCTGGTTATCCAGGCTTAACAGCTTGCCGCTGCTGAGCTTGATAGAATTAGTACGGTCCCACGCTTCTACGCTGAGCGTCTGGCCTGCTTTCTGCGCTTTAATGACAGTAGCGATGTCGCTTTCCGGCAAGGTAAACACCAGGTCAATCGGGTGTGTCTGGGTCAGAACCACGATGCCGTTGGTGTCGCTGGTGGAAATCTGGTTGCCGATATCGACCTGTTTCAGGCCAACCCGGCCGTCTATCGGAGCGGTCACGCGGCTCCAGGTGAGCTGCAATTGAGCGCTGGCTACGGCGGCTTCATCCGCTTTGACCGTTCCGGCGCTGGAGTCAACCAGCGACTGCTGCGTGTCCAGCTCCTGGCGGGAAACTAAATTGGTTTTCACCAACTGCTGGTAGCGGGCTAAATCGCGGCGGGCGTTTGCCAGCGTAGCCCGATCTTTTGCCAACTGGCCCTGGGCCTGAGCGAGGGCGACTTTAAACTGGCTTGGGTCAATCTCTGCCAGCAAATCTCCGGCTTTAACCTGCTGGCCTTCCTGGAAGTGGATAGCCAGAAGCTGCCCGTCAACGCGGCTGCGAACCGTAACGGTATTGGCGGCGGTGATGGTGCCGAGGCCCGTCAGATAATGAGGCACGGCTTCACTGGTTGCCGCTGCCGCCTGAACGGGTGCCAGCGCACCGCGCATGCCGCGACGCCCGCCCTGGGAATGTGATTGCCCGGCCTTAGCCTGGGGTTGAGCATCGGACGAAGCCGTATGGCTGTGCCAGAACCAGGCCGCAGCAATAGCAACGAGAATGAGTCCTGCAATCCATAACCAGCGAGGTGTGTGCGTGCCTTTCATAATGTGGCGAGTTCTCTTCCTGAAACGATTATTCGTTGATGATACTAGTTTAGTAATCGATAGCCCCTCAATGATGGAGGAAATATGAAATACTGTCAGATTAGTAAGATATCGCCGAAGCACGGCGTTTTGATGAGCGTATTCGTGCTCTAAAACAACCTTCTTCCGAGCCCGTTCCCAATCATGTGATTAACCGATAGCCATGTCACGACTTGAAAAATAAACTGTAGTTTATCTTTCTTTTATAAACTATAGTTTATGGAGTTGGTCATGATATGGACTGTTATTTTTACAGATTACTTTTATTTCTGGTATCAGGCCCAGCCGCTGGCCTTGCGTAAAAGACTGGCGGCAGCCTTCGGCAACATAGGTTTCTGGGGGCCGGAATTAAGCAGGCCGCTGGCGGATACGCAGTTCGCGCTCCATCTTGCGGAGCAGGAGAAAATAAAATGAAAACGTTAACGGAAGTGATTGCCGAATTTTCGCCAGAAGATCAGGCCGAAATTCATAAATTGACCGAGGCGCTGATTCTGGAAACGGGTTTACAGCTGGTACGCGAAGATCTGGGGCTTTCCCAGAAGCAGGTGGCGCAAAAAATGGGCGTGTCCCAACCGGCAATAGCGGCGATAGAGCAGCGCGGCAATGATTTAAAAGTATTGACCCTGAAGCGCTATGTTGAGGCGCTGGGCGGCAGGCTTTCGCTGCAGCTTGAGTTCCCGGAAGGGATGAAGCAGTTTCGGATATAAAAAACCGCAGGAAGCCTGCGGTTGATGTTTTAGAACATAGATTAGCGGAAGACAACCTCCGACCAGCGGGCCAGCCCCTGGGTTACGGAGCCGAAGTCATCGCCGCCCGCAATTGGGATGCCGGGAAGCTGCTGCGCAAGCGCATGTTTAAGCAGCGGTGAGCGAGCGCTGCCGCCGGTGAGGTAAATCACCTCTGGCTTCGCGCTGCTGTTTTCCATCGCCAGCGTAACCTGCTCCAGAATGCGCTGCAGCGGCTGGCTGATGGCGGTTTCCAGCGCCTGCTGGCTGATATCACAGCCCACCTCTTTGGCGATAAACGGCAGCAGAGTGGCAACCTGCTGGCTGTCGGAAAGGGCTATTTTGCTCTCTTCCGCCGCACGTACCAGCCGGTAGCTCAGGCGCTGACGCCAGACTTTTTGCAGGTAGGCCACTTTCTCCGGCTCACGTGAGTCGCGCACCATCTCATTGAGCGAGCGGCCATTAGCTGCGCTGTAAAAGTCGTTTTGCGCCGGAACGTCGTTTATTGCTACCGCGTTCCACCACGGCAGAACCGGGAGCGCGATGCCTTTTTCCGTCTGGCCACCCATGCCGAGCAGGGGAGCCAGCTGCTTGAAGGCCAGCATAATATCGAGGTCGTTACCGCCAACGCGGCAGCCGCTGTGGCCCAGCAGACTTTGCTCGCGGTCGCGACGATGGTGCCACTCCGGCCCCATCAGCAATACCGAGCAGTCCGTGGTGCCGCCGCCGATATCGACTACCAGCACCTGTTTTTCCTGCTGCAAAGTGGCTTCATAATCCAGCCCGGCCGCTACCGGCTCGAACTGAAACACCACATCGCGGAAGCCTGCCCGGTGCGCTGCGCGTTCCAGAATCCCCTGGGCCTGCCGGTTGGCGTCTTCGCCGCCCAGCCCCTGGAAGTTAATCGGCCTGCCGATAACCGCCTGGTTGATGCTTTCGGTCAGCTGGCTTTCGGCCTGCTTGCGGATATGCAGCATCATGGCGCAAACCAGGTCTTCAAACAGCGCAACCTGCTGCGGTTTCAGGCCGGTAGCGCCGAGGAATGACTTCGGTGATTTAACGAAGTAAACCTCTTCCGGGTCTTCCATATACTGGCGCAGCGAGTCCAGGCCAAACTTCACGCTGCCCGGCAGCACTTCTATGTCTTCTTCGCGGTTGTAGCTTACCGCCCGGCGCAGTAGCGCCTGGGTTTCATCCCCGGTAGCCGGGACTTCGTGATGGCGATAAAGCCATTCGCTCACCGCTTCACGAGTCGGGGCGCAAAGCATGGAGGGAAGCAGCGACGAGCCGTTTTCCATCTCCAGTAATTGTGGCTTGCCGTCGCGCATAATTGCGACCGAGCAGTTCGCCGTTCCGTAGTCAAAACCAATATTCATTTTTGTTTATTTATCCCCATGCCGGTGAGAAGGGGGGCGACTTTAGCCGAATGGCGGGCCGCGGGCAACTGAATATCAAAGCAAGGCAGAAATCGCCGTTTAGCAGTATGATAAATAGTCGATGTATTCTGGCTAATGCCCTCATTCCATTCAGGATTATTTATGTACACCCTTAGCTATCAACCTCCATACGACTGGTCCTGGATCCTCGGTTTTCTGCAAGGGCGTGCCGTAGAGGGCATTGAAGTTGTGACCGCGAGCCGCTACCAGCGGAGTTTTGCCCTACACGGACATGCCGGGCTGGTCACGCTCGAACCCGACGAGGTTAACCATTGCCTCAGGGTGACGCTGAGCGAGGGCCTGATTGCGGTAGCCGATGAGGTGTCAGGACACGTAAAACGGCTGCTGGATCTCGACCGAGATCCGCATCAGGTGCTTCACAGCCTCGGTGAGCTTGCGGCGGCTCGCCCTGGCCTGCGCCTACCCGGCTGCATGGACCCTTTTGAGCAGGCCATACGGGCTATTCTTGGGCAGTTAGTCAGCGTGGCGATGGCATCGAAGCTTACCGGGAAAGTCGCCCGGGCTTACGGTAAACGGCTTGCAGGGCATGAGAACTGGTATCTTTTCCCGGAGGCATCAACGCTGGCGCGTTGCGATGTGCAACAGCTCAAATCTCTGGGAATGTCGCTGAAGCGGGCGGAGGCCATCGTGCATCTTGCCGGTCTGGTCGAGCAGGGGCAGTTCCCGCTGCTGCAGCCCGATGATGTGGAGCGGGGCGTAAAATCGCTAATGGCTCTGCCGGGCATTGGCCGCTGGACCGCAAGCTACTTTGCCCTGCGCGGCTGGCAGGCCAGCGATGTTTTTCTGCCGGATGATTATTTGATTAAGCAGCGCTTTCCAGACATGACGCCAGCGCAAATCCGGCGCTATGCCGAGCGCTGGCAGCCGTGGCGCTCGTACGCTTTGCTGCATATCTGGTATAGCGACGGCTGGTTGCCGGTCAGTTAATCCCGAAGTAGCTATTGCTCAGCAGAAGCTCAAGCGGCTGCGGCTGAACAATCGTTTCCCCGTAGATTAAATCGACTCCGATCCCGGATAACGTATCCATTACCAGCGGCATATCCGCCGGCCCGGCAATAGTTTGCAGCGCCAGGCGCTGGGCGTGGCCGTGCACGATGGTTATCATCATTTCGTCCATTAAATTGCAGTGAACGTTGAGGATAAGTTCCGGATCAATCATCACATAATCAAACAGCTGGTGGCTGAGGGTATTAAACAGTTCCAGGTCGCGCCCGACGTGGCTCAGTATTGTACGGCAGCCCGCCGCACGTAGCTTTTTCAGGTTGGCGTGAACGGGCTCAGGGTTTTCGAGCAGGTCGGCGCTGTTTATCGTTAAATGCAGCAGGCGCGCGGGCGTGCGGGTTTCCCTGAGCCGGTCCAGCAGCTCATCAACAAAGCTATTGCTGGCGAGGCCAGCGCCGGATAGCGGCAGCGCGACGCCAAACCCTTTCATCGTTACCTGCGCGGCAAATTTAACAAAGAACTCGTTAAATACCCGGCGATCCAGGGCGAGATGAAGCGCCGGATCGGCAAGCCCCGCCCGGAAAGCGGGTTCATCGATGACATCACCTTCGCTGCCCCAGAAGCGCAGGGAAAGCAGATAGAAGCAAGTAGACTCCGGGATGCGCGGCGGAGCGACGGCCAGGGCGACCATCAGAAGCGGGTTGTCGTCAATTACCCGCCACTGCTCGTCCAGCGGCATAGTGTCGCGGCCTTGCTCCATATAATGGCGATTCGGTTCATAGACGGTAACCTGCCCGCGGCCGCTGTTTTTCGAGGCGTAGCAGGCGATATCAGCCTGGGAGATCACTTCAGAAGCTATCGCGTTATCGCCGTCGATATGCGTTATCCCGGCGCTGGCGCCGATGCGGTGCAGACGCCCGTCCCACATGAAATGATAGTCGTTGATGCTGCGAATAATACGTTCGGAAATATAGCGGGCGTTTTCCGTTGAGCAGTCCGGCAGCAGCAGGCCGAATTCGTCCCCGCCGAGGCGCGCAAGGAAATCTCCGGTGCGCAGCATACCCAGCATCATCGCCGCCAGCTCCCGCAGCAAAGCATCTCCGGCGGCGTGGCCCGCCGAGTCGTTAACGGCCTTAAAGCGATCGAGATCGATAAAGACCAGCGCATGGCGCTGGCGGTGATCGAGAGCGCCCTGTAGCAACTGCTTGAGATGGTTTTCAAAACTCACCCGGTTGGCCAGGTGAGTCAGGCTATCGTGCGAGGCGCTATAGCTCAGCTGTTTCAGCATTTTACGGGATTCGGTCACGTCCTGAATAACCAGCACGGAACCAATACTCTGTCCGTCAAGCGTGGTCAGCGGCGTAATGGTGTAATGAATATCGTAGCTGCCGCCGCTGCGGCAATGCAGCACTACATCCTGCTCAATGGCGGTACGAGAGAAATCGCCGCTGTGGATGTTTTCCATCACCGGGCCGTTGTCGCCGAAGGTGATGCGCAGTATCGCCAGAATATGCTGGCCGACGGCGTCTTCCTGCGCCCAGCCGCTGAGCTTCTCGGCAATCGGGTTCATAAAGCTGACGTTCATATCGACATCGGTACAAATCACCGCCTCGCCGATAGAGTCGAGCGTGATGTGCAGGCGCTCTTTTTCCTGGTAAAGCGCTTCATTAAGCTGCTTAACTTCGGTCATATCCATATTGATGCCAAGCAGTCTTTCCACGTCGCCGTTTTTATTCAGCACGCGGTTGGCGAGAGAGCGAATATGGCGAATGCCGCCTTTCACGTTGATGCGGAACTCAAGCTTAAACGGGAGGCGATTTTTCAGCGAGTCGCGGATCACCTGCTCTGAATGGGCAAGATCCTCTTTCACCAGGCGCTCAAGCCAAAGCTGGTAGGTCGGCTTAACGTGCTGCGGAACGTCATAAAGTTCGAACATCCGCTTATCCCAACTGATCACGTCGCTGGTCAGGTCCCACTCCCAAATACCGATCCCGCCCGCCTCGTTGGCAAGCGTAATGCGTTCCATCAGGCGTTTGTTGATCCACTCGGTATGCTTCAGGTCGTTAATGTCTTCAATCTGTGCAATGTAGTAGAGCGGGGAGCCGTCGGTATTGCGCACCACGGAAACCGTCAGCATCGCCCACACCACGTTGCCCGCGCTGGTGTAATAGCGCTTCTCCATCGAGTAGCTATTGATCTGGCCGGCGGCCAGCTTGCTAAGGTGCTGAAGGTCGAGATTTAAATCTTCGGGCCAGGTAATTTCCTGAAAGGTGAGGTTGCCCAGCTCTTCGCCGGAATAGCCGAGGAACTTGCACAGCGATTTATTCACCTGGATCCATTTACCTTCGGTAGAGACCAGCGCCATGCCGATAGCGGAATATTCCATCGCATTGCGAAAACGAGTTTCGCTCTCGGTGATGTGCTTACGCTCTATGCGCGAAGAGTACATCACCATGGTGATGACGTTTGCCGGTAACAGAATCAGCAAGAACGGCAGCCACGGAGCATACTCCAGCACTTTTGGATGCGGCGTGGAAAGCGGCATTTTGCCGATCGCGATTATCGCGGAAACCATCATCAGCGTGGCAAGGAAGATAATAAAGGCTTCCAGGCGAGGCAGGCGGATAGCGCTCCACATCAGAATGACGATAATAAAAGTGAACGGCCACGGCAGGTAAATAAGCGATAAATAGCTCAGGCCCAGGGTAATGGCGAACGTAGCCAGCGTTTCAAACAGCAGTGAGGTTTTACGGTGGCGCAGCAGGTAGTAAGGCTTGAAAAGCAGGCCCGCAGGCATCAGAGCCAGCGCACCTATTGATTCCGAGAGTACCCAGATAAGGAAGGTTTTCAGGGTTGTGGAGTCAACCGGGGTCGGCAGCAGAACGACCAGCAGCCCGCCAACCAGCGGCGGGATCGCCGCGCTGCAAATTGCCAGCTTGCTCCAGTTATTAAGCGTTTGCAGCGGATTTTTGCGCGGTAAAAAGCGGCGCAGCAGTATGGCCCCTAGCAGCGCCTCAAGCACATTAATAGAGGTGAGGATCAGGTTCAGCCAGCTCGGCGGGTAGAGCAAAAGACTTGCCGCCAGACTCCCTGCGGCGCAGGCCAGAGCAATAACCGGCCAGCGATGCAGCGGGTTGCGGAAGAAGGCGGCCATCATCACCGATGTCGTGAACCAAATAGGAACCAAATCGGTTCCCTTGAGGGTCAGCTCCATCGAGTAAAGGGTAAAAATAAAACTTAAAATCGCCAGGCCGACCAGCAGTATCAGCAAATGGAGGGCGGTATCAGTTTGTCTGTTTTTTATAATCATAACCGCAAATCCGCTTAGACACTGCCGCCAGGAGCAACGCCCGGATGCATATAAATAAAGAATCGGTTTATGCTAGTACAAACGTTTTACAATTCCTATGCTCGGCTGTCAGAATTTACCTACAGAGCGTCAGAAATTGCGTAGTCAAATCACGTAATTAAATAATTCCACTCTAACTGACCGCTTTACGCCTCCTTGAGGCGATTACACCGCAACTTTCTGTTGAGCAAGGCGGGTAAATTAGCGAATGCGGCGGGTAAGAGGCTGGTATCAAACGGCGGTTGTCCCTATAATTGCCGCGTTTGACGCCCTCCGCGTCGTCCTTCCATCACTTTTAGTATTCAGGCCGTAAATAATATGACCGATCAGTCTCATCAATGCGTCATCATCGGGATAGCCGGCGCATCGGCTTCAGGGAAAAGCCTCATTGCCAGCACGCTGTATCGTGAACTGCGCGAGCAAGTCGGCGATGAACACATTGGTGTCATTCCGGAAGACAGTTATTACAAAGATCAAAGCCATCTGTCGATGGAAGAACGTGTAAAAACCAACTACGACCACCCCAGCGCAATGGACCATAACCTGCTGTTTCAGCATCTGCAAACGCTGAAGTCAGGCAAGGCTATTGAACTGCCGGTGTACAGCTATGTCGAGCACACCCGTACCGACCAGACGATTCACCTGGTGCCAAAGAAAGTTATTATTCTTGAAGGCATTTTGCTGCTGACAGATGCCCGTCTGCGCCAGGAAATGAACTTCTCTATTTTCGTTGATACTCCGCTGGACATCTGCCTGATGCGCCGCATGAAGCGAGATGTTAACGAGCGCGGTCGTTCAATGGACTCGGTGATGGCGCAGTACCAGAAGACGGTTCGTCCAATGTTCCTGCAGTTTATCGAACCTTCTAAACAGTACGCCGATATCATCGTGCCTCGCGGGGGTAAAAACCGCATTGCTATTGATATTCTGAAAGCCAAAATCAGTCAGTTCTTTGAATGATGACCGTCCGCGAGCGAGCGTAAGCCGCTCGCCTTTATGTTGAACCCCATGCTGAACGCCCGGTGGCTATCGAAGCCGCTCTGTGGCAGTGTGGGTAAAACTGAGATTGATAAGGAGAATTTGCGATGCGTCTTTGCGATCGTGATATCGAAGCCTGGCTGGATGACGGCCGTTTAGCAATTACGCCACGCCCGCCGATTGAACGCATTAATGGCGCAACGGTGGATGTCCGCCTGGGCAATAAATTCCGCACCTTCAGCGGCCACACGGCTGCCTTTATCGATCTCAGTGGCCCAAAAGATGAAGTCAGCGCGGCGCTCGAGCGCGTAATGAGCGACGAGATTGTGCTAAAAGAAGGGGATGCGTTCTTTCTGCATCCCGGTGAACTGGCGCTGGCGGTCACGCTTGAGTCGGTCACCCTGCCGGACGACTTAGTGGGCTGGCTCGATGGACGCTCGTCGTTAGCTCGCCTCGGCCTGATGGTTCACGTAACCGCGCACCGTATCGATCCCGGCTGGCATGGCTGCATCGTGCTCGAATTCTACAATTCAGGCAAACTGCCGCTGGCCTTGCGCCCGGGCATGATGATTGGCGCTCTCAGCTTTGAGCCGCTCTCCGGCCCGGCCGCTCGCCCTTATAACCGCCGCCAGGACGCCAAATATCGCGACCAGCAGGGCGCGGTAGCAAGCCGTATCGATAAAGACTAAATCGCCGTCCTTTACCCGCAAACTGGCGGGTAAAATGGAGAATGTTATGAGACGACTTTTAACCACGTTGATGATTCTGCTGGTCGTGCTGGTGGCAGGCCTGACCTCACTGGTGTTGATGGTTAACCCCAACGACTTTCGTGGTTATATGGTGCGTCAGGTTGAAGCCCGCAGCGGCTACAACCTTCAGCTCGACGGGCCGCTGCGCTGGCACGTCTGGCCGCAGCTCAGTATTTTATCCGGCCGCATGTCGTTAACCGCACCGGGCGCCAGCCAGCCAGTGGTCAGCGCCGACAATATGCGCCTTGACGTGGCGTTAATTCCGCTGCTTTCCCACCAGTTGCAGGTGCGCCAGGTGATGCTTAAGGGCGCGGTGATTCAACTGACCCCCGAAGCAGAGGCCCAGCGCGCAAAAAATGCGCCGGTAGTGCCGAAGGGAACCATCAGCGAGCCGGATGCCACGCGCGGCTGGTCGTTTGATGTTTCCAGACTGAAAGTCGTCGACAGCGTTCTGGTATTCCAGCGCGGCAGCGACGAGCAGGTGACCGTTCGCAATATTAACCTGCAAATGGAGCAGGACGATAAGCGGCAGGCGCATGTTGAATTCAGCAGCCGAATCACCCGCGACCAGCGTGATTTGACGCTGTCGCTGACCGCCGATGTTAACGTCAGCGATTACCCGCAACAGATTACCGCCAACCTTAGCCAACTTAACTACCAGTTACAGGGGGCTGCTCTTCCGCCTTCGGGCATTAGCGGCGCGGGTTCGTTACAGCTGGGATGGCGCAGCGAAAATAACCAGCTTTCCCTGAGTCAGCTCCAGATAACCGCCAACGACAGCGATTTGCAGGGAGATGCCAGCGTTCTGATGCAGGATAAGCCGGAGTGGAAGGTGAATCTGCACTCTCGCCTGCTAAACCTCGACAAGCTGGTAGTAAATTCCTCCTCTGCTGCGGGCGATGGTGCAAATCAACAGGCTCAGCAGGCGGCGGCGCAAAACCGGCCCAGCCCGGTGATTGCCCAGGAAGCGGGGGAATCCGATTACCGCGACCTGCGTGATTTTAATGCCGGGGTGAATATCACGGCTGACGCGGTGCGCTGGCGCGGGCTGGCGTTTAGCGATGTTCATTCGGCGCTGGCTAACCAGGACGGCATACTGACCATTAGCCAGCTCAACGGTAAACTGGGGCAGGGCACGCTCTCGCTGCCCGGCGTGCTTGATGCCAGCGGCGCGCGGCCGAAACTCAGCTTCCAGCCGCAGGTTAAGAACATTGAAATTGCCAGTATTCTGACCGCCTTCGACTATCCGATAGCGTTAAGCGGCCAGTTCTCCATGAGCGGTGAATTCTCCGGCGATCATCTTAACGCCGAAGCTTTCCGCCGCAGCTGGCAGGGCGATGCTCAGCTTGAGCTGGCGCATTCCCGGCTTCAGGGCATGAACTTCCAGCAGCTGATTCAGCAGGCGGTGAGCCGCAGTAATTCAGGCGTGGATGCTCAGCAGAGCAGTGAAAACGTCACCGAGCTTAACCATTTCACCACTCAGGCCTCGCTGGATAACGGTGCACTGGCGCTGAATAACATGGTCGGCGAGTCCAATGTGCTGTCACTAACCGGCCAGGGAACGATGGATCTGGTGAAAGAAACTTGCGACACCAATTTTGCCATCAAAGTAAATGGCGGCTGGCAGGGAAGCGACAGCAAGCTGATTGAAGTCCTGAAAACGACCCCGATTCCGCTACGTGTATACGGCCCGTGGCAGGAGCTGAATTACACCCTGCAGGTCGATCAGGTGCTGCGTAAACAGCTTCAGGATGAAGCCAAACGCCGCCTTAATGACTGGCTGGATAAGCATAAAGATAGCGATAATGCGAAGGATGCGAAGCAGCTGCTTAAAAAGCTTTAGCGTTTTGGCTGATGCAAACAAAACCCGGCAAATCGCCGGGTTTTTTTATACTTCATAATCCAGCGCATCATCCGCTAGCAGCGTTTCTATCTGCACTTTATTGACGCGGTGATTTTTCACCTCCAGCGTTTTTAGCCGATAATTACCGACCTCAACGCTCTCACCCTGAGCAGGAATATGCTGCAGGTGCTCCATCAGCAGCCCAGCGATGGTGTGATATTCACGCTTTTCGTCGAGGGGCAGCGCAATATACTGCACCAGATCTTCGAGCGGCATATGGCCGTTGGCTGTCCAGCTGCCGTCCGGGTTTTTCTGAATATCGTGGCGGGCATCAATCTCTTCGATTTCGTTTGGCAGGTTCCCGGCAATGGTTTCCATCACGTCGCTAAGCGTCACCACGCCTTCGACCGAACCAAATTCATCCACCACAAAAGCGAAGTGGGTACGTGCGGTGCGGAACTGCTCCAGCGCCTGAAGTAAAGGCAGCGCTTCCGGGAACACCAGCGGCTGGCGAATCAGTGGGGCAATGTCCAGCGTTTCGCCGCGAAGCGACTGGTGCAGCAGGTCAATAACATGCACAACGCCAAGAATTTCGTCCCCCTCATCGGTGACGACGATGCGCGTATGCTGGTTTTTGTCCAGCAGCTCAAGAAGCTGTTCCTGAGGGGCGGCAATATTCAGATATTCCACGTCATGGCGGGAAGTCATAATGCTGCTGACGCTGCGCTGGTTAAGGTGCAGCACGCGTTCAATCATCCGCGTTTCCTGAGGATTAAACACTTCGTCAAACGGACTGCCGTCGGCTATCAGCGAGGCGGTTTGCGCATCAAGCTCGGCTTCTTCCTTCTTACCGTTTAGCAGCCGCAATACCGCTTCGGCGGTGCGCTCGCGCAATGACTGGTTGGCGGAAAGAAAGCGCCGACGGTTGAATATCGCCAGCTGGTTCAGGGATTCAATCATCACCGAGAAACCTATCGCCGCGTACAGATAGCCTTTGGGGATTTGGTAGCCAAAGCCGTCCGCCACGAGGCTAAAACCAATCATCAGCAGGAAGCTGAGGCAGAGGATAACAATAGTCGGGTGGCTGTTAACGAAGCGCGTCAGGGATTTGCTTGCCAGCACCATCAGGCAGATAGCGATAACCACGGCGGCCATCATCACCGCCAGATGATCGACCATGCCCACGGCGGTGACTACGGAATCAAGAGAGAAAACCGCATCAAGAATCACTATCTGGGCGACTACCGGCCAGAATTTAGCCCCGCGCTTTTGCGCGTGGTGCTCTGAGTCCTTACCCTCGAGGCGTTCATTAAGCTCCATCGTCGCTTTAAACAGCAGGAACAGGCCGCCCAGCAGCATGATTAAATCCCGGGCGCTAAAGCTGAACGACTGAATGCTGAACAGGGGGCGGGTAAGGGTGACCAGCCACGAAATAGAGGCCAGCAGCAGCAGGCGCATCACCATCGCCAGCAGCAGGCCGGTGACGCGGGCGCGGTCGCGCAGCTTGGCAGGGAGCTTTTCGGCAAGGATGGCAATGAACACTAAATTATCAATGCCAAGAACCAGTTCGAGAACGACCAGGGTAACTAACCCGGCCCAAATTGAAGGGTCGGCAATCCATTCCATACGGGGTTTACAACCTTTTGACCTGTGGCAAATGCCACAGTGAAATGATGGATAATCGTGTGACAAAAAGCAACGCCCGACTGAGATTAATCCGTAATGGCTTATATTTTTTCTCAGACTAATACCAACAACTTCCCGTTAATTAATGTGGGTAATTAATTGGGCTTTGTATTCATTTATTTTAATTGGCGTTGATAGGCTATGAGATATATCTGTATAGGTTAGGGTTGTTTGTCTGATTATTTTATTGTCAATATAAAGAAATTCCTAAAAGGTTATTATTGCGCGGTTCATATTATTCTTAAAAGTCCGGTTGCGGCCTTTTGTCTCCTTGCCTGCACGGATTTAAGCTGCAACAATCTTTATCGATGATTAGCAATAGATGTATTTTTTATACATTGGTTAATGGTTCGCCTCAGCGTTTCTATAAGCTCTGATTGTTAGAATTGAATATCTTTATGGATATTTCAACGCGTCAATCAATTAAGATTGTTTAACTTTTCAGTAGGTTGGTGACTGTGAGCCAGGGGCGGTAGCGTGCCCGGATGCGGCCAAATAAAAGCAGGTCATGGAGTCATCGGAGTGCCGGAAAATATACTGACTTTAGGAATAATGCCAGTTATCTCGCTCCTCGAATATGTTCAATTCTGTACTTCATTCTCTCGGCTAATTGCTTGCTTTATTCGCTCAGGATAATTACTCAGCCATAGTGATAAATACTCAATGATAAAATACAAACTTAAGTTGATGCCTTTATTGGTGTCGGTAACCCTGATGAGCGGCTGTACGGTATTTCCGGGCAGCAATATGTCCAGCTCGGGAAAAGACGTCATCAAACAACAGGATGCGGACTTCGATCTTGACCGAATGGTGAATGTTTATCCGCTGACTCCACGCCTGGTTGAACAGCTGAGGACGCGCCCGGCCGTTGCCCAGCCAAATGTAGAGCTGGATAAAGAGATTGCCAATTATCAGTATCGGGTCGGCCCGGGAGACGTGTTAAGCGTCACGGTCTGGGATCACCCGGAATTAACCACCCCCGCCGGTCAGTACCGCAGTTCCAGCGATACCGGCAACTGGGTACAGTCCGACGGCACGATGTTCTATCCGTACGTGGGCAAAATCAGCGTCACCGGTAAAACATTGGCAGAAATTCGCAGCGATATTACCCGCCGCCTTGCGCAGTACATCGCCGAACCTCAGGTAGACGTTAATATTGCCGCCTTCCGCTCCCAAAAAGCCTACGTTTCCGGGCAGGTCAATAAATCAGGGCAGCAACCGATCACCAACGTTCCGCTGACTATTCTTGATGCGATAAATGCCGCCGGCGGCCTGACGGATGCTGCTGACTGGCGCAATGTCGTTCTGACCCATAACGGGCAGGAAAAACGTATTTCGCTCCAGGCGCTGATGCAAAACGGCGACCTTAGCCAGAACCATCTGCTCTACCCGAGCGATATTCTGTTTGTGCCGCGCAATGACGACCTGAAAGTGTTCGTGATGGGTGAAGTGAAAAAACAAACCACCTTGAGAATGGACTTCAGCGGCATGACGCTGACCGAGGCGCTGGGCCAGGCCGAAGGTATCGACCTTACCTCCTCAAACGCCAGCGGCGTCTTCGTTATTCGCCCGCTCAAAGGCAAAAACCAGCAAAACGGCAAGATTGCCAGTATCTACCAGCTTGATATGTCCGACGCGACTTCGCTGGTGATGGGGACCGAATTCCAGCTACAGCCTTATGACGTTGTTTATGTCACCACCGCGCCGGTAACCCGCTGGAATCGCCTGATCAACCAGCTTCTGCCAACCATCAGCGGCGTTCGCTACATGACGGATACCGCCAAAGATATTCACACCTGGTAACCCGCTATGTTCAACAAAATACTTGTAGTTTGCGTGGGGAACATTTGCCGTTCCCCTACGGCTGAACGGCTGCTGAAACAGTATCAGCCGGGGCTTAGCGTCAGCTCTGCGGGGCTGGGGGCATTAGTAGGCAAAGGGGCCGATATCGGTGCGGTTGAGGTGGCGGGGCGGCATAACTTGTCGCTGGAAGGGCACCTTGCCCGCCAGGTTAGCGGGCGGCTGTGCCGGGAGCAGGACCTGATTCTGGCGATGGAAAAACGCCATATCACCGCGCTATGTGAAATAGCGCCGGAGATGCGCGGCAAAGTGATGCTCTTTGGTCACTGGGATGCAGAGCGGGAAATTCCCGATCCGTACCGCAAGAGCCGCGATGCTTTCGAAGCGGTCTATAGCATGCTCGACCTTTCTGCCCAGAAGTGGGCTAACGCACTTAAAGCTCATCAGGGATAACAATGACAGACAAAGCACGCCGTTCGAGCGCCCCGACCGAGGGCAATGATGAAATTGATATCGGCCGTTTACTGGGCACCGTGCTGGAGGCTCGTTGGTGGGTTATCGGCATTACCGGCCTTTTTGCCGCGCTGGCGATAGTTTACGCCCTGTTCGCCACCCCGGTTTATAAAGCCGATGCGCTGGTGCAAATTGAACAAAACGCGGGTAATACACTGGTCAACGATATCAGTTCCGCGCTCAGCAATAAGCCTCCTGCCTCGGCTGCGGAAATTCAGCTGATCCAGTCCCGCCTGGTCCTTGGCAAGACAGTTGATGACCTGAACCTGGATATTTCGGTGACTAAAAACACCTTCTGGTTGTTTGGGGTCGGCTGGGATCGGCTTCACGGGCATCAGAACGATACGGTCAACGTGACGACCTTCAACCTGCCGTCGGGGATGAATAAAGATACCTTCACCGTCGAAGTTCTTAACGGGAAGCAATATCAGCTCACCAGCGATAATGGTTTTAGCGCCAAAGGTGAAGTGGGGCAGACGCTGAGTAAAAACGGCGTCACCATGAAAGTGGATGGCATCCAGGCTCGCCCGGGCGACAGCTTTACGGTGGTGAAATATTCCACGCTCGGGATGGTAAACCAGCTGCTGGGGAACCTGACGGTAACTGAAAATGGCAAAGATACCGGCGTACTTAGCCTTTCTTATACCGGGGAAGATAAAGACCAGATCCGCGCTATCCTCGACAGCATCACCCGTAATTACCTTGCGCAGAACGTCCAGCGTAAATCGGAAGAAGCGGCGAAAAGCCTGAAGTTCCTCGCTGAACAGCTGCCCGAGGTTCGCCACAATCTTGATGCCGCAGAAAACAAGCTTAATGCTTATCGCCAGCAGCAGGACTCGGTAGATCTTTCTCTGGAAGCGAAGTCGGTACTCGATACCATGGTTAACATCGACTCCCAGTTGAACGAGTTGACCTTCCGGGAAGCAGAAATCTCCAAGCTGTATACCAAAGCGCACCCGGCTTACCGCACCTTGCTGGAAAAACGCAAGACGCTGGAAGACGAGAAAACCCGCCTGAATAACCGCGTTACCGCGATGCCAAAAACCCAGCAGGAAATTGTGCGCCTGACCCGCGATGTGGAGTCCGGCCAGCAGGTTTACATGCAACTGCTGAATAAGCAGCAGGAGCTGAAAATTACCGAGGCCAGCACCGTAGGCGATGTACGTATCGTTGACCCGGCGATTACCCAGCCGGGCATTGTTAAGCCACAGAGAGCACTGGTGGTGCTGGGCAGCATTATTCTTGGCCTGATTGTTTCGATTATCGGCGTGCTGTTGCGTTCGCTGTTCAACGGCGGCATCGAAAGCCCGACGACGCTGGAAGAGGCTGGCCTCAGCGTTTACGCCAGCATCCCGCTTTCCGAATGGCAGAAAACTCGTGACCACGCCAATGTGCGCAACGTCAAAGGGGCTAAGCGCCATAAACAGAGTCAACTGCTGGCGGTGGGTAATCCAACCGACCTTGCCATCGAGGCTATCCGTAGCCTGCGAACCAGCCTTCACTTTGCCATGATGCAGGCGCCTAACAACGTCCTGATGCTCACCGGCGTCAGCCCGTCTATCGGTAAAACGTTCGTCTGTGCCAACCTTGCTGCGGTAATCAGCCAGACCAACAAGCGTGTGCTGCTGATGGACTGCGATATGCGTAAAGGCTACACCCATGAACTGCTGGGAACGACAAACGCCAACGGTCTGTCAGACGTGCTTTCCGGGCAGGGCGATATTAGCCGCTGCGCGCAGAAAACCTCGGTGCCGAACTTCGACCTGATCCCGCGTGGGCAGGTGCCCGCTAACCCTTCAGAGCTGCTGATGAACGAACGGTTTGCTCAGCTGGTGAAATGGGCAAGCGAGAACTACGACCTGGTACTGATAGATACCCCGCCAATCCTTGCCGTAACGGATGCAGCAATTATCGGTCGCCACGCGGGCACCACGCTGATGGTGGCTCGTTACGCCGTGAACACGCTCAAAGAAGTTGAGACCAGCGTTGGGCGCTTCGAGCAAAACGGTATTACGGTTCGCGGCGTGATCCTTAACTCGATCTTCCGCAGAGCAACCGGCTACCAGGATTACGGTTACTACGAATATGAATATAAGTCGGACGCTAAATAAGGTGATGACCATGAACAGCAGCGCAGACTGCCCGCTTATCTCTATTTATATGCCCACGTGGAACCGGCAGCAGTTGGCCATTCGCGCCATTAAGTCGGTATTGCGTCAGGATTATACTCACTGGGAAATGATTATCGTCGACGACTGCTCGGCTAATTTTCAACAGCTTCAGCAGTTTGTTGAGGAGCTTGGCGACCCGCGCGTGCGTTACATCCATAACGACGTTAATAGCGGTGCCTGTTCGGTGCGCAACCAGGCTATCGGGCTGGCGCAGGGGCGGTTTGTCACCGGTATTGACGACGACGACGAGTGGACGCCCAACCGGCTGTCTACTTTCCTCTCTCATCAGCATCAGCTGGTCACGCATGCCTTCCTGTATGCCAACGATTATCTGTGTGAGGGGCAGGTTTATTCCCAGCCGGGTAGTTTGCCGCTGTATCCGAAGTCACCTTACTCTCTGAAGCTGTTTTATAAGCGTAATATTATTGGCAATCAGGTATTTACCTACGCTGAACGCTTTAAAAACTGCCTGTTCGATACGACGTTAAAGGCGGCTCAGGATTACGATATTTTCCTGCGTATGGTGGTCGAGTACGGCCAGCCGTGGAAGCTGGAAGAGGCCACGCAAATCCTGCATGTGAACCACGGGGAAATGCAGATAACCCAATCGCCGAAGAAGTTTTCCGGTTATTTCCACTTCTACCGCAAGCACAAGGACAAGTTCGACCGCGCCAGTAAGAAATACCAGCTCTACACCCTTTACCAGATTCGTAATAAGCGCATGTCGATGCGTACTTTGCTGGCGCTGCTGACCGTGCGTAATACCAAGCGCCTGGCCGACAGCCTGCGGGGGAAATAAGCGTGCTGGAAGACTTACGAGCTAATAGCTGGAGCCTGCGGCCCTGCTGCATGGTGCTGGCCTATCGCGTCGCCCATTTCTGCTCGGTGTGGCGCAAAAAAAACGTCATCAACAACCTCTGGGCTGCGCCAGCGATACTTTTTTATCGCTTCGTTACCGAATGCCTGTTTGGCTACGAGATCCAGGCCGGAGCCACGATTGGCCGCCGTTTTACTATTCATCATGGCTACGCGGTGGTTATCAATAAATTCGTGGTTGCCGGGGATGATTTAACCATCCGTCACGGCGTAACGATTGGCAACCGCGGCAAAAGCCTGGCCTGCCCGGTCATCGGTAACGGCGTTGAGCTGGGTGCCAATGTAGTTATCGTTGGCGATATCACCATTGGTAATAACGTGGCGATAGGGGCGGGGAGCGTGGTGCTGGACAGCGTGCCGGACAATGCGCTGGTAGTCGGTGAAAAAGCACGGGTGAAGGTCATCAAATGAACATTATGCAATTTAACGTGCGGCTGGCCGAAGGCGGAGCTGCTGGCGTAGCGCTGGACTTGCATCAGCGCGCGCGCCTTGCGGGATTATCTTCGCGTTTTATTTATGGCTACGGCAAGGGCGGTAAAAAAAGCGCCAGCCACGATATCTACCCGGATGTGGTGAAGCACACGCCCCGCCTGGTTTCTATCGCCAATATCGCGCTGTTTCGCTTTTTAAATCGCGACCCGTTCGGCAACCTCAATAAGCTTTACCGAAGCGTTATCCGCAGCCAGCAGCCGGTGGTTTTACACTTCCACGTCGTACACAGCTACTGGCTGAATCTCGATGAGATGGTTTCTTTCTGCCAGCGAGTAAAGGCCAACAAGCCGGACGTGACCTTCGTCTGGACGCTGCACGACCACTGGAGTATTACCGGCCGCTGTGCGTTTCTTGACGGCTGCGAAGGTTGGAAAACCGGCTGCACAAAATGCCCGACGCTGAACAACTACCCGCCGGTGAAGGTCGATAAAGCTCACCAGATGGTAGACGGCAAGCGCCAGCTGTTTCGTGAAATGCTGGCGCTCGGCTGCCAGTTTATTTCCCCGAGCCAGCATGTTGCCGAAGCTTTTAACCAGCTGTACGGGGCAGGGTGCTGCAAAATAATCAATAACGGCATCGACGTAGCGACCGAAGCTATTCTGGCGGAATTGCCTGAAAGTGCGGCCGGTACCGCGAAACCGCGGGTAGCGATTGTTGCCCATGACCTGCGCTACGACGGCAAAACAGACCAAAAACTGGTGCAGGAACTGATGGCACTCGGCGATAAAATTGAGCTGCATACCTTCGGCAAGTTCTCTCCGTTTAGCGGCAATAACGTGATTAATCACGGCTATATGACCGACAAACGGGCATTGATGAGCGAGCTGAATACCATGGACAGTCTGGTGTTCAGCTCCAGGGTGGACAACTACCCGCTGATCCTCTGTGAAGCGCTGTCCATCGGCGTGCCGGTAGTGGCAACCCGCAGTGAAGCTGCGGACGAAGTGCTGCGTAAAGTCGGCGGAAAAACCTTCACTTCCGATCGGGTTCCGGCCCTGGTTCAGCTCAAAAAAGCTCAGCTTGCCCGGCAGATATTTGCCACCGATTTAGCCACCTTCCGCGAAGCGAGTCGCCAGGCCTACAGTGGAAAACAGATGCTGGAGGAATATGTCTCGTTCTATCAGGGTCTGTAGCTATCTGCTGCTGCCGTTCATCTATCTGGTGGTGAACATCAAGCTGGCCTCTCTCGGGGAGAGCTTTCCCATCACCATCGTGACGTTTCTGCCCGCTATCCTGTTTTTATACATCGAGCGCATTAATCTGAAGAAGTTAATGATTGCGTTGGGAGTAGGGGCAGGGTTGACGGCGTTTAACTACATCTTTGGTCAGTCGCTTGATGCCGCTAAATACGTGACGTCGATGATGCTGTTTGTCTACATCGTGCTTATCCTCGGCATGACGTGGAGTTGCCGTTTTAAAACCATTTCGCAGCGTAACCACCGAAAAATCCTGCGTTTCTTTTACTGTGTGGTGGGGATTATCGTCATCCTTGCCGCTGCCGAAATGGCGCAGATTATCCTTACCGGCGGCAGCACCCTGATTGAGAAAATCTCGAAGTTTCTTATCTACAGCAACAGCTATGTACTCAACTTTATTAGCTTTGGCGGGCGGCGAACTACCGCTCTCTATTTTGAGCCGGCATTCTTCGCCCTGGCATTAATCTCAATTTGGCTCAGCATCAAACAGTTTGGTATCAAAACGCCGAAAACTGATGTTATGATTCTTTTAGGGATAATCCTTTCAGGATCTTTCTCCGGCGTAATGACTTTTATTCTGTTTTATTTGCTGGAGTGGGCGTTCCAATACCTTAATAAAAGCGCCATCAAAAAGAAGTTGCCGTTAGCAATTATTTCTTTGGCGGTTTTTTTAATCGGGCTGGTGTTTGCATTTCCTTATATCGCGACGCGAGTCGGAGATTTGGGAACCGAAGGGTCATCTTCCTATTATCGTATAATAGGTCCGCTGGCGATGGTAGGTTATTCCCTGGCCAACGTTGATGGCGTGGTACGTTTTGGCTCACTTTATGAATATGTCGCATCATTCGGAATATTTAACGGTGCGGACGTGGGTAAAACCGTGGACAATGGTCTTTATCTGCTGATTATTTATTTCTCATGGTTTGCAGTATTGATGACCGCCGGTTATATGTGGCGCGTTTTGAAAATGATGCGTAACGCTTTCGGTAATAATGAGAATTATCGGGTTCAGCTTTGGCTGTTTATGCCTGTATCCTTGTTTTTTACCGGCTCAATTTTTAGTCCGGAATATGCTTTCTTAATTGTTTGCCCATTTATTTTGCGCAAGGCAATTAATTCGACGCTGCCAGGAGGTGCGCAATAATGTTATTAAGTGTTATTACAGTCGCATGGCGTAATTATGACGGCGTGGTGAAAACCTGGCAGTCGCTGGCTCATTTAGCTCAGGCAAAAGGCGTTGAATTTGAGTGGATTGTCGTCGATGGCAATTCGCCGGACGGCACCGCAGAATTTCTTGGCAGCCTGAACGGCCAGTACAACCTGCGCTTTGTTAGCGACAAAGATAACGGTATTTATGATGCCATGAATAAAGGCATCGCGATGGCGCGCGGGCGTTATGCTTTATTCCTTAATTCCGGAGATGCCTTCCACCCGGAAATCACCGAAGTTATTCAACAGCTTGTGGTGCTTAGCGAGCGAGATAACGCGATGGTCATCGGCGATGCGCTGCTGGACTTCGGTGACGGCAACAAAACTCGCCGCAGCGCCAAGCGCGGCTGGTATATCTACCACAGCCTGCCTGCCAGCCATCAGGCGATATTTTTTCCGCTCTCCGGGCTGCGTAAACATCCTTACGATCTGCAATATAAAGTCTCTTCCGATTACGCTCTGGCGGCAAAAATGTATAAAAGTGGTTATGCATTTAAACGCATTAAAGGGCTGGTGTCTGAGTTTTCAATGGGCGGCGTATCTACCTCCAATAATATTGAGCTGTGTCGTGATGCAAAAAAAGTACAGCGCAAAATATTACGAGTGCCGGGGTTTATTGCGGAGCTTTCTTTTCAACTGCGGTTGAGAACCACCGGTAAAGCCAAGGCGCTTTATAACAAAGCCTGAGCGCACGGGGATCATTATGCAGGAATTAAGCGGCTTCAGCGTGCCGAGGGGATTTCGCGGCGCTGGTGGCATTAAAGTGCAATTGTGGTGGGCCGTTCAGGCAACATTATTTGCCTGGTCGCCGCAGGTTTTATATCCCTGGCGTGCATTTTTATTACGTCTGTTTGGCGCGAAGGTGGGCAAGAAAGTTGTTATTCGTCCATCGGTTAAAATTACCTATCCGTGGAAATTAACACTTGGCGATCATGCCTGGGTAGGCGATGACGCAGTGCTTTATACCCTCGGCGAAATTGTTGTCGGGGCTAATTCGGTTGTATCGCAGAAGTGTTATTTGTGCACCGGCAGCCACGATTATATGAGTAAGCATTTTGATATTACTCAGGCGCCAATTGTGATTGGGGAAAAATGCTGGCTGGCGACAGATGTATTTGTTTCTCCTGGCGTAACCATCGGTGATGGTTGTGTAGTTGGGGCACGTAGCAGCGTTTATAAATCATTACCGGCGAATGCCATTTGCCGGGGTAACCCGGCAGTAAAAATACGCGAACGCGCGTAATTATTTTCACCCTCGCTCTACTCATTAGCGGTTCTCGCCCTCTCTCCATCGGGGAGGGGGATGGGGTGAGGGGTAAGGGCCAATAAAAATGTTCATAGAGGATAAATTATCATGACTAAAGTAGCTCTCATCACGGGTGTCACCGGACAAGACGGCTCTTACCTGGCGGAATTCCTGCTGGAAAAAGGCTATGAAGTTCACGGTATCAAGCGTCGCGCCTCTTCTTTCAATACCGAGCGTGTTGACCACATTTATCAGGACCCGCATGCGGGCAACCCTAAGTTCCACCTGCACTACGGTGACCTGACCGACACTTCCAATCTGACCCGCATTCTGTCTGAAGTGAAGCCGGATGAAGTGTATAACCTCGGCGCCATGAGCCATGTAGCGGTTTCGTTTGAATCGCCGGAGTATACCGCTGACGTTGATGCGATGGGCACTCTGCGCCTGCTGGAGGCTATCCGCTTCCTTGGCCTGGAAAAGAAAACGCGTTTCTATCAGGCTTCTACCTCCGAGCTGTACGGCCTGGTGCAAGAGATCCCGCAGAAAGAGACCACGCCTTTCTACCCTCGCTCTCCTTACGCGGTTGCCAAACTTTACGCTTACTGGATAACCGTAAACTACCGCGAATCCTACGGCATGTACGCCTGTAACGGCATTCTCTTTAACCACGAGTCCCCGCGCCGCGGCGAAACCTTCGTGACCCGTAAAATCACCCGCGCTATCGCCAACATTGCTCAGGGTCTGGAGAAGTGCCTGTACCTCGGCAACATGGACTCGCTGCGCGACTGGGGTCACGCCAAAGACTACGTGAAAATGCAGTGGATGATGCTGCAACAGGACAAGCCGGAAGATTTCGTTATTGCCACCGGCGTGCAGTATTCCGTTCGCCAGTTTGTGGAAATGGCCGCCGCTCAGCTCGGCATTAAGCTGCGCTTTGAAGGCCAGGGCGTGGAAGAGAAAGGCATTGTGGTTTCCGTTACTGGCCATGACGCACCGGGCGTAAAACCTGGCGACATTATCATCTCCGTTGACCCGCGTTACTTCCGTCCTGCCGAAGTAGAAACCCTGCTGGGCGACCCGACCAAAGCGCACGAAACCCTGGGCTGGAAACCGGAAATTACGCTTCAGGAAATGGTCGGCGAAATGGTAGCCAAAGATCTGGAAGCGGCGAAGAAACACTCTCTGCTGAAGTCCCACGGGTATGAGGTAGCCATCGCGCTGGAGTCCTGAGCATGAATAAAAAACGTATCTTTGTTGCCGGCCACCGGGGAATGGTGGGCTCGGCCATCGAACGCCAGCTTGGGCAGCGTGATGACGTGGAGCTGGTACTGCGCGGGCGTGACGAACTGAACCTGCTGGACAGCGCAGCGGTGAACGCCTTTTTTGCCGGTGAGAAAATCGACCAGGTGTATCTTGCGGCGGCAAAAGTGGGGGGCATTGTTGCCAACAACACTTATCCGGCGGAGTTCATCTACGAGAACATGATGATTGAGAACAACATTATTTATGCCGCACATACGCACGGCGTGAACAAGCTGTTGTTCCTCGGTTCGTCCTGTATTTATCCGAAGATGGCGCAGCAGCCTATGGCTGAAAGCGAGTTGCTGCAGGGCACGCTTGAGGCGACTAACGAGCCATACGCGATAGCCAAAATTGCCGGGATCAAGCTCTGCGAGTCCTATAACCGTCAGTATGGCCGCGACTATCGCTCGGTGATGCCGACCAACCTCTACGGGCCGAACGACAACTTCCACCCGAGCAACTCGCACGTTATTCCTGCGCTGCTGCGCCGCTTCCACGAAGCCACGCAGGATAACGCGCCGGATGTGGTTGTCTGGGGCAGCGGCACGCCGATGCGCGAATTCCTGCACGTTGACGATATGGCGGCGGCAAGTATTCACGTAATGGAGCTGGACCAGGAAGTGTGGCAGGAGAATACCGAACCGATGCTGTCGCACATCAACGTCGGCACCGGCATCGACTGCACCATTCGGGAACTGGCACAGACCATTGCAAAAGTGACCGGCTACCGTGGCCGCGTGGTGTTCGACGCCAGCAAGCCCGACGGCACGCCGCGCAAATTGCTGGATGTTTCCCGCCTGCATCGCCTCGGCTGGTATCACGAGATTTCACTGGAGGCCGGCCTCGCCAGCACTTATCAGTGGTTCCTCGAAAACCTGCAGCGGTTCCGGGGGTAAGCATGTTTCTGAGCGCTGAAGATTTTGTCACCGTAGTCAGCTCTACGCCGCTTATCTCCATCGATCTTATCGTCGAAAACCAGGCCGGAGAATTCCTGCTTGGCCTGCGCACCAATCGCCCTGCAAAGGGCTTTTGGTTCGTGCCCGGCGGACGTGTACAGAAGGATGAAACCCTGGCTAACGCCTTTATCCGCCTGACTGAGGCGGAGCTGGGCACATCCTTCCCGCTTGCGGACGGGGAGTTTTACGGCGTCTGGCAGCACTTCTACGGCGATAACTTTTCCGGCAAGGATTTTTCAACCCACTACATCGTGCTGGGCTTCCGCCTGCGGGTGGATGACAAGCAGCTAAGCCTGCCGGGTGAGCAGCATAAAGCTTACTGCTGGCTGACGCCGGAAGCGTTGCTCAAGCGCGAAGATGTGCACGATAACAGCCGCGCTTACTTCATTAAGCAGGGCAAAGGGAAGGTACCGGGCTTATGAAAATTCTGGTCTACGGCATTAACTATTCACCCGAACTGACCGGCATCGGCAAGTACACCGGTGAAATGGTGGAGTGGATGACCAGCCAGGGCCACGAGGTGCGGGTGATAACCGCGCCTCCCTATTATCCGGTATGGAAAGTTCACCCGGACTACTCGGCATGGAAATACAAAAAAGAGCAGGGCAGAGCGACCGTCTGGCGCTGCCCGCTCTATGTGCCGAAGCAGCCTTCTACGCTGAAGCGCCTTATCCATCTCGGTAGCTTCGCGTTTAGCTCTTTGTTCCCGCTCCTGGCGCAGCGCCGCTGGAAGCCGGACCGCATTATCGGCGTGGTGCCTACGCTGTTTTGCGTACCGGGTATGCGCCTGCTGGCAAAACTCAGCGGCGCACGCACGCTGCTGCATATTCAGGATTATGAAGTGGACGCGATGCTTGGGCTGGGAATGGCGGGCAAAACGCCCGGCAAAATCGCTCGCCTCGCGCAGCGTTTCGAACAGAGCGGCCTGCATAACGTGGATAACGTCTCCACTATCTCCCGCTCGATGATGAACAAAGCCGTCGAAAAGGGCGTCGATCCGCAGCGGGTTATTTTCTTCCCGAACTGGTCGGAAGTTGCGCGTTTTCGCGACGTGGAGCCAGAACAGCTGCGAGCTTTACGCGCCAGCCTGAATCTGCCGGAAGATAAAAAAATCATTCTCTACTCCGGCAATATCGGCGAGAAGCAGGGGCTGGAAACGCTGATTGAAGTTGCGGGCAAGTTCGCCGAAATGCCGTACCTGTTCGTGATTGTTGGGCAGGGCGGCGGCAAAGAGCGTCTCGAAAAGCTGGTTTATGTGCACGGGCTGAATAACGTGGTGTTCCACCCGCTTCAATCTTATGAGGCGCTACCGGCGCTGCTTGGCCTGGCCGATTGCCATCTGGTTATCCAGCGGCGCGGCGCGGCGGACGCCGTGCTGCCTTCAAAACTGACAAATATTCTGGCGGTTGGCGGCAATGCGGTGATTACCGCTGAACCGGAAACCGAACTGGGGCAGCTGTGCGAAGCCTATCCGGGGATCGCGGTCTGCGTTGAGCCTGAGTCCGCGGACGCGCTGGCAGACGGGATTGAACGCTGCCTGCAGCTTCCTGCAAACAACACGGTGGCGCGTGAATATGCCGAACGCACGATCGAAAAAGAGAACGTGCTGAGTCAATTTGTTGCCGCCATATCTTCAAAAACAGTCGGGGATAATTTATGAGTACTTCACAACTCTATCCGGTAATTATGGCAGGCGGTAACGGCAGCCGCCTCTGGCCTCTCTCCCGCGTGCTGTACCCGAAACAGTTCCTCTGCCTGAAAGGGGAACTGACCATGCTGCAAACGACCATTAATCGCCTGAACGGGGTGGAATGCGAAAGCCCGGTGGTGATTTGCAATGAGCAGCATCGCTTTATCGTGGCCGAGCAGCTGCGCCAGCTGAACAAGTTAACCGAAAATATCGTGCTGGAGCCTGCCGGGCGCAATACCGCTCCGGCCATCGCGCTGGCGGCTCTTGCCGCTTTGCGTAATCAGCCGCAGCAGGATCCGCTGATGCTGATCCTTGCCGCAGACCACGTTATTCAGAATGAAGATGCGTTTCGCGATGCGGTGCGCAGTGCGATGCCTTACGCCGAAGCGGGGAAGCTGGTGACCTTTGGCATCGTGCCCGACCTGCCGGAAACGGGCTATGGCTACATTCGCCGGGGCGGCGTTGCCAGCCCGGAAAACGGGGCTGATTCGCTGGCCTTTGGCGTGGCCCAGTTTGTTGAAAAACCGGACCTTTGCACCGCACAGGCCTATGTCGCCAGCGGTGAATATTACTGGAACAGCGGCATGTTCCTGTTCCGCGCCGGGCGTTATCTCGAAGAACTGGCGAAATTCCGCCCGGATATCCTGGCCGCCTGCGAGAAAGCTATGGCAGGCGTTGACCC
Source organism: Cedecea davisae DSM 4568 (assembly GCF_000412335.2). Taxonomy (GTDB): domain Bacteria; phylum Pseudomonadota; class Gammaproteobacteria; order Enterobacterales; family Enterobacteriaceae; genus Cedecea; species Cedecea davisae. The sequence continues at coordinate 2,914,976 of NZ_KE161030.1, read as the reverse complement.
GGATCTTGATTTTGTGCGCGTTGACGAGCAGGCCTTCCTGGACTGCCCGGATGAGTCCATCGACTACGCGGTTATGGAAAAAACCGCTGATGCGGTCGTGGTTCCGATGGATGCGGGCTGGAGCGACGTCGGCTCCTGGTCATCGCTGTGGGAAATCAGCACCAAAAATTCTGAAGGCAATGTGCATCACGGCGACGTTATCAGCCACGAGACTGAAAACAGCTATATCTATGCCGAGTCCGGCCTGGTGACCACCGTAGGCGTGAAAGATCTGGTGGTAGTGCAGACCAAAGACGCGGTGCTGATAGCCGACCGCGACCACGTTCAAAGCGTGAAGAAAGTGGTCGAGCGAATCAAAGGTGACGGCCGCCATGAACATCAT
>NZ_KE161030.1:2912213-2913594 GCF_000412335.2 Cedecea davisae DSM 4568 | reverse complement strand
TCTTCACGCATGCGCTCTTTGATAAACGCATGCCCGGTTTTCGACATCACCGGCCTGCCCCCCGCGCGTTCGACGATGTCCACCGTGTTCCATGACAGGCGCGGGTCGTGAATGATTTTTGCCCCGGGCTGTTTCTCAAGGAAGGCCGCCGCCAGCAGGCCAACGATGTAATACCCCTCGATAAACTGCCCTTTCTCGTCGAACAGGAAGCAGCGGTCAAAGTCGCCGTCAAAGGCGATGCCCATATCCGCCCCGTGCTCAATCACCGCATTGCGGGTGTCTGCCCGGCATTCCGGCAGCAGCGGGTTAGGAATACCGTTCGGGAAATTGCCGTCCGGCGTGTTGTGTATCTTCACGAAGGTCAGCGGGACGTTTTGTGCCTTAAAACGCGCTTCGATAGCGTCCACAATCGGGCCTGCCGCGCCGTTACCTGCGTTCACCACCAGCTTCAGCGGCTTAATGTTGTCGACGTTGATATAGGAGAACAGATGGTCGAGGTAGGCTTCCACCACCGACACCTTCCGGTAGCTGCCGCGTACGGCTTCGTTAACCGGCGGGAAGTCGTTGGCTTCCGCCAGGCGCTGCACGTCGCGCAGGCCGGTATCACCGCTGATTGGGCGGGCGCCCTGGCGTACCAGCTTCATGCCGTTGTAGTCCATCGGGTTGTGGCTGGCGGTCACTTCAATCCCGCCGTCCACGTTCAGGTGCCAGGTGGCAAAGTAAATTTCTTCGGTACCGGACAGGCCGATATCCAGCACGTCCACGCCCGCATCCTGCAGGCCGCGAGCCAGCGCCTGCTTCAGGGATTCACTCGTCAGGCGCACGTCGCCGCCCAGCACGATGGTTCTTGGCTTCAGGTATTCGCCGTAGGCGCGGCCAATGCGCCACGCGATATCTTCATTCAGTTCGTCGCCCAGGCGGCCACGGATGTCGTAGGCTTTAAAACAGGTCAGTTGCTGCATCATTTCGCTCCTTCGGGCAACAGTTACCCAACCCACGGGCCTGAGGCCCGCGGAGAATTATGGGGATTTAAGGGTTAAATGCGCCCGTAGCGGTCCTGGAAACGGACGATATCGTCTTCTTCCAGATAGGTGCCGGAGCGGACCTCAATCAGGTCGAGGGGAATTTTCCCGGGGTTTTCCAGGCAATGCGTCATGCCGAGCGGGATGTAGATTGACTCGTTCTCGCCCAACAGTTTCACTTCATCACCGAGGGTCACCTTCGCGGTGCCCGCCACCACAATCCAGTGCTCGGCGCGGTGGTGATGCATCTGGAGCGACAGCCCTTCTCCCGGCTTAACGGTGATGCGTTTCACCTGATAACGCTCGCCGGAATCAATAGAGTCATATTTGCCCCACGGGCGATACACTTCCCGGTGGTT
>NZ_KE161030.1:2889351-2911213 GCF_000412335.2 Cedecea davisae DSM 4568 | reverse complement strand
AGATGCGATTTACGGCGGGGAGATGAGCGCCCATCACTATTTCCGTGATTTTGCCTACTGCGACAGCGGGATGATCCCGTGGCTGCTGGTGACCGAGCTGCTGTGTCTGAAGGGTAAAACGCTGGGCGAGCTGGTCCGTGACCGCATGGCTGCCTGGCCCGCAAGCGGGGAAATCAACAGCAAACTGGATGACCCGAGCGCGGCGATTGAGCGGGTGCGTGCCCATTTTGGGCCACATGCAGAAGAAATCGACCACACGGACGGGATCAGCATGGCGTTTGGCGACTGGCGGTTCAACCTGCGCAGCTCCAACACCGAGCCGGTGGTGCGCCTTAACGTGGAGTCGCGAAGCGATGAGCCGCTGATGCATGCGCGAACGCAGGAAATTATGGCTTTGCTGAACCAGTAACTCGTCGCCTCCGGGTGTTTTAACCCTCACCCTGGCCCTCTCCCTGGAAGGGAGAGGGGATAAGGTTCCAGTTATTCCCCTCTCTCCCATGTGGGGAGAAGGAATGGCTAAGTCCTGGTTATTCCTCCCTCTCCCCCGAGGGGAGAGGGCTGGGGTGAGGGGGAAACACCGATGCGACTTCTTTCAAAGGTAAAACGATGACAAATCTAAAAAAGGGCGAGCTGCCAAAAACCAACGCATCGTTGATCTCTATGGTGCAACGTTTTTCCGACATCAGCATTATGTTTGTCGGGTTGTGGACTATCTGCAAAGTCAACGGGTTGCCGTTCCTCTACATGCATTTGCTGATGGCCTTGTTGACCCTCGTTGTGTTCCAGATGATTGGCGGCATTACGGATTTTTACCGCTCATGGCGCGGGGTGAAAATCTCCAGCGAATTGCGCCTGCTGCTGCAAAACTGGACATTAAGCCTGATTTTCAGCGTCGGCCTGCTTTCATTTAATAGCGATTTTGACGGTTCTTTCTGGATTTATCTGGCCTGGTATTTGTTAACCAGTACCGGGCTGGTGGTTTGCCGATCGCTGATTCGCTATGCCGCAGGCTGGGCGCGCAACAAAGGTTACAACACCCGGCGCGTGGCCATCGCCGGTTCGCTGCCGGTGGGGCAGCTTCTCGCGCAGAGCTTCAATAATGAGCCATGGCTCGGTTTCAAAGTGCTTGGCGTTTATGACGATGAACCGCCTGCGGGCGGCCTGATTAACTATGCAGGTAACTTCGATAATCTGGTTACCGATGCCCGCAACGGCGAGATCGATAAAGTCTATATCGCAATGGCGATGAGCCATGAGTCCCGAATTAAACAGCTGGTTCGCGAGCTGGCGGATACCACCTGCTCGGTGCTGCTGATCCCCGACGTTTTCACCTTCAACATCCTTAACGCCAGAACCGAAGAGGTTAACGGCGTGCCGGTTGTGCCGCTGTTTGAAACACCGCTTAGCGGCGTCAACAGCGTCATTAAGCGCCTCGAAGATATCGTGTTGTCCTCTTTTATTCTGCTGCTGATTTCGCCGGTGCTTATCTGCATTAGCCTTGCGGTGAAGCTGACATCGCCGGGGCCGGTTATTTTCCGCCAGACTCGCTACGGCATGGACGGCAAGCCGATTAAGGTCTGGAAGTTCCGCTCAATGAAGGTAATGGAAAACGACGCAGTGGTGGTGCAGGCCACTAAAGGGGACAAGCGCATTACGCCTATCGGCAGTTTCCTGCGCCGCACTTCGCTCGATGAGCTGCCTCAGTTTATCAACGTGCTGTTTGGCGGCATGTCTATCGTCGGTCCGCGCCCGCACGCGGTGGCGCACAACGAACAATATCGCGCGCTAATTGAAGGCTACATGCTGCGCCATAAGGTGAAGCCCGGCATTACCGGCTGGGCGCAAATCAACGGCTGGCGCGGTGAAACCGATACCCTCGACAAGATGGAAAAACGCGTTGAGTACGACCTGGAATACATTCGCGAATGGAGCCTGTGGTTCGATATCAAAATTGTCTTCCTCACCGTGTTCAAAGGTTTTGTGCACAAAGCGGCCTACTGACGGAAATCACCATGAGCCTGAGAGAGAAAACCATCAGCGGAGCCAAATGGTCCGCCATTGCGACGGTGATTATTATTGGTCTGGGTCTGGCGCAGATGACGATTCTTGCCAGAACTATCGATAACCATGAGTTTGGTTTATTGACGGTATCGCTGGTCATTATCGCCCTCGCCGATACGTTGTCCGATTTCGGCATTGCCAACTCGATTATTCAGCGCAAAGAGATTAGCCACCTTGAGCTGACCACGCTGTACTGGCTGAACGTGGGGCTGGGCGTGGCGGTGTGCGTGGTGGTCTTTTTGCTGAGCGACGTGATAGCCGGGGTGCTTCACACTCCCGCGCTGTCGCCGCTGATTAAAACGCTGTCGTTTGCCTTTATTATTATTCCTCACGGGCAGCAGTTCCGCGCCTTGATGCAAAAGGAGCTGGAGTTCTCCAAAATCGGCTCGATTGAAACCGTGTCAGTGCTGGCCGGGTTCACCGTTACCGTGACGGCGGCGATGTACTACCCGTTTGCGATGACGGCGATTATTGGTTACCTGGTCAATACTCTGGTACGCACCTCGCTGTTTGGATTCTTCGGGCGCAAAATTTATCGGCCGGGCTTCCATTTTTCCCTGAAGTCGGTGAATTCCAACCTGAAGTTTGGTGCCTGGCTGACGGCGGACAGCGTGATTAACTACGTTAACACTAACCTGTCTACGCTGGTGCTGGCGCGTATTCTCGGGGCGAGCGTGGCGGGCGGCTACAACCTGGCCTATAACGTGGCGGTTGTTCCGCCGATGAAGCTCAACCCGATTATCACCCGCGTGCTGTTCCCGGCCTTCGCCAAAATTCAGGATGACACCGCGAAACTGAGGGTGAACTTCTACAAGCTGCTGTCCATCGTCGGCATTATCAATTTCCCGGCGCTGCTGGGGCTGATGGTGGTGTCGAATAACTTCGTCCTGCTGGCGTTCGGTGAAAAATGGCAATTTATTACGCCTATTCTGCAACTGCTGTGCGTTGTTGGCCTGCTGCGCTCCATCGGAAATCCGATTGGTTCGCTGCTGATGGCGAAGGCGCGAGTGGATATCAGTTTCAAATTCAATGTGTTTAAAACCTGCCTGTTTATTCCGGCGATTATCGTCGGCGGCCAGCTGGGCGGCGCGCTGGGCGTGACGCTTGGTTTTCTGCTTATCCAAGTGATTAACACCGTACTCAGCTACTTCATCATGATAAAGCCGGTGCTTGGCTCCAGCTATCGGGAGTACATCCTTAGCATCTGGCTGCCGTTTTATCTCTCGCTACCGACCCTGATTGTAAGCGCGGCCCTGGGCGTTGCCCTCAAAGGGCACCTGCCGCCTGGCGTCCTGCTTTGCACCCAGATTGCCGCGGGAGCCGCCGCCTTTATCGCCATGATTTTTTTGTCCCGCAATGCGCTGATCGTCGAAATGAAGCGACAGTTTTGCCGAAATGAACGCCTGAAAGCGCTGCTTCGCGCTGGCTAAGAAACCTAATAAGAGGTCAACATGAAATTACTTATTCTTGGCAACCACACCTGCGGAAACCGGGGTGATAGCGCCATTTTGCGTGGGTTGACCGACGCGATTACTTCGCTTGATGCCGGCGTGCATGTGGATGTAATGAGCCGTTATCCGGTCAGCTCCGCCTGGCTACTGGGGCGCCCGGTGCTGGGGGACGGCCTGTATAAGCAGATGAAGCAGTACAACAACGCCGTTGGCCTGATGGGCAGGGTGAAGAAGGTTTTACGTCGTAAATATCAGCATCAGGTGCTGCTGGCGAAGGCGACCAATTCCGGGCGTCTGCGTAATATTGCTATTCCGCAGGGGTTTATCGACTTTGTGAAGTCGTTACATCAGTACGACGCCATTATCCAGGTTGGCGGCTCGTTTTTTGTCGACCTGTACGGCGTGAGCCAGTTCGAGCATGCGCTTTGTAGTTTTATGGCCCGCAAGCCCGTGTACATGATTGGCCACAGCGTTGGCCCGTTCCAGGATCCGCAGTTTAACCAACTGGCAAACTATGTTTTTGGCCAGGCTCAGTCGCTGATTTTACGTGAAAGCGTGAGCCTGGATCTGATGAAGCAGAGCCAGATAGATACCAGTAAAGTCGAACAGGGCGTTGATACCGCGTGGCTGGTGGCCCAGCACGAGGATGATTTTGTGCCGAGCTACGCGGTTAAGCACTGGCTTGGCGTGGTAGCGGGCAAGAAAACCGTGGCAATTACGCTGCGCGAGCTTGCCCCGTTTGATAAGCGCCTTGGCACCACGCAGCAAGCCTATGAGCAGGCATTTGCCGAAGTGGTTAACCGCACTATAGAGCTGGGCTACCAGGTTCTGGCGCTTTCCACCTGTACCGGTATCGACAGCTATAACAAAGATGACCGTATGGTGGCGCTCAATATCCGCCAGTACATTAAACAGCCCGATGATTATCACGTCGTCATGGATGAGCTCAACGATCTGGAAATGGGCAAAATCTTTGCCGCCTGCGATCTGACGGTAGGCACGCGCCTGCACTCGGCGATTATTTCCATGAACTTTGGTACGCCCGCTATCGCCATTAACTACGAACACAAATCAGCGGGCATCATGCAGCAGCTTGGTCTGCCGGAAATGGCGATAGATATTCGCCAACTGCTGGACGGCTCGTTACAGGGCGTAGTAGCGGATGTGTTAGGGCAGTTGCCCGAGGTTAACCAGCGGCTGAGCGCTGCGGTTCGAGCCGAACGTGAAAACGGCATGCGGATGGTTGAGTCGGTTCTGGCGCGAGTTAAGGAGGGAAAATGAAGGTTGGCTTCTTCTTGTTAAAATTTCCGCTGGCTTCGGAAACTTTTGTTCTGAACCAGATAACCGCCTTTATCGACATGGGTTATGAAGTTGAGATTGTCGCTCTGCAAAAAGGCGATTTAACCCATACCCATGCGGCGTTTAAAAGCTACAAACTTTCGGAAAAAACCGTCTGGCTGCTCGACGAGCCGGAAGGTAAGGTCGGCAAGCTGCAAAGCCGGGCGCTGAATACTTTGCGGGGAGCATGGCGTACAAGAACCTGGAGGGCGCTGAGCCGCGCCCGCTATGGCGATGAGGCAAGGAATTTAATCCTCTCATCGATTTGTGGGCGACAAAAGAAAACGCTGGAGGCCGATGTGTTTATTGCCCACTTCGGCCCGGCAGGCGTAACGGCGGCGAAGCTCAAGGAGCTTGGGCTGCTGAAAGGCAAGATTGCTACCGTTTTCCACGGCATAGACATTTCGCACCGCGATGCTCTGGCCCACTACACGCCGGAGTACCGGCAGCTGTTTGAGCGTGGGGACCTGATGCTGCCGATTAGCGATCTCTGGGCGAGCCGCCTGAAGCAAATGGGCTGCCCGGACGGCAAAATCGCCGTCTCACGGATGGGCGTAGATATGGATAAATTCTCGCTGCGGCCGATGAAAACGCCCGGAACGCCGCTGGAGATAATATCCGTGGCGCGCCTTACCGAGAAGAAAGGGCTGCATATCGCGATTGAGGCCTGCCGCCTGCTGAAAGCCCGCGGCGTGGCGTTCCGCTACAACATTCTCGGCATTGGGCCGTGGGAGCTTCGCCTGAAGACGTTGATTGAGCAGTTACAACTGGACGACGTGGTATTTATGCCCGGCTTTAAACCCAGTCACGAAGTTAAAGAGATGCTCGACAGCGCCGATTTATTCCTGCTGCCGTCTATCACCGGCGAGGACGGAGATATGGAAGGCATACCTGTTGCGCTAATGGAGGCGATGGCGGTCGGCATTCCCGTTGTTTCTACTATTCACAGCGGTATTCCCGAACTTATCGATGCCGGAGAGTCCGGCTGGCTGGTGCCTGAGAAGGACGCCTTTGCCCTTGCCGACAGGCTACAGGCCTCTGCTGCCGTTTCTGAAAGCGAGCTACAGCTGATGCTTGCCCGGGCAAGAGAGAAGGTTGCGAGCCAGTTCAATCAGCAGGTCATTTATCGGCAGCTCGCCCGTCAGCTTCAGACGCTGTAAATCACGAATCTTATGATGAGGACTTATGTCGAAAAGCATTGAACCGAAGCGCCTTCCGTATTCTCTTTCCCGCCGTAAGTTGCTATTAGCAGGCTCGGCCATCGCCGCCTCCTCTCTGACACCCCGCGCGGTAATGGCGGCGGGACGCGCGAGCGAAGTTAACGTCAAAGACTTCTATCACAATGACTGGATCGCCGCTTTTAAACAGGCATTTGACGCTTCGGACCGCGTGCTGGTTCCGGCAGAACTGGTTTGCGACAGCATCAATACCGCGATATTTATGCCGCAGGGTAAAACATTACACGTTGCTGGTGGATTGAAGGGCAACGGTAAAGGGCGGTTTGTTTTGCAGGATGGCTGCCAGATTATCGGCGAGCGGGGAGGGCGGTTTAACAATATCACGCTGGATGTGCGCGGCTCCGACTGCGTTATCAAAGGCATTGATATGAGCGGGTTCGTTAACGTCGCGCAGATTTACATCGGCGGTAAAGATAAGCGCACCATGCGCAACCTGACTATCGACGGCATCACGGTACATGATGCCAACTACGCGATTCTGCGGCAGGGTTTCCATAACCGTATGGAAAACGTTCGAATTACTAACGGACATTTTAGCAACCTGCAGGGCGATGCCATCGAGTGGAATGTGGCGATTAACGACCACGATCTGCTGATTTCAGACCACGTTATCGACAACATTAACTGCACCAACGGCAAGATTAACTGGGGGATCGGTATAGGCCTGGCGGGGAGTACATATAATAATAACTATCCTGAAGATCAGGCGGTAAAAAACTTTGTAGTAGCCAATATCACCGGCAGTAATTGTCGCCAGTTGGTCCATGTTGAGAATGGGAAGCATTTTCTTATTCGCAACGTAAAGGCGCGCAATATCAACCCAACTTTCAGCCGCAATGCCGGTATTGATAACGCCAGCGTGGCGATATACGGCTGCGATAATTTTGTGATTGATGATGTTGATATGGTCAATAGCGCTGGGATGCTGATTGGCTATGGCGTGATAAAAGGCAATTACCTGTCAATTCCGCAAAACTTTAAGCTTAGCGATATTAAGCTCGATAATAGCGAACTGAATAATACGTTGCGGGGTATCCAGATTTCTTCCGGCAATGCTACCTCCTTCGTTGCTATGACCAACGTCACCTTAAAGCGGGCAACGCTTGAGTTTCATAACAAACCTCAACATCTTTTTATGCGTAATATCAAAGTGATGCAGCTTTCAACCGTCGGCCCTGCGCTGAAGCTGAACTTCGATCTGCGTAAGGATGTGCGCGGTAAGTTTATGGCCAAAGACGACACGCTGCTTTCGCTGGCGAATATTCACGCGGTAAATGAGAAGGGGCAAAGCTCGGTCGATATTGACCGCGTCGATCAGCTTCACGTTAACAGCGAAAATCTCAATTTTGCGTTGCCCCTCGCACGTAAATAATAATGCAAACCCTTTTGCGAGCAATCCGAGCCCGTGGCAGCAGAAATGCGGCCTGTAGCGTATTTCGTTTCGCGAAGGGGAGCGATAACATGAATCATTGGCCTGACGAATTCATGCTGGCATCAGAGCACGAAAAGACTATAATCGGCGGATCCGCTAGTTAAAGTTAGGACTGGGGCGTTGGCAGTTGCGATCCAGGGAAGAATCCAGCTTTATCTCAAGTTTTGTTCAATGCAAACAGACTAAGTGATTTATGAACGAAAAAGTTTTGTTAATCGGCGCATCTGGCTTCGTAGGCACCAGACTTCTGGAGACAACCCTTTCCGACTTTGCTATTCATAACCTGGATAAGCAGCAAAGTCATTTCTACCCGGAAATAACTACTCTGGGTGACGTGCGTGACCAGGAGACCCTCGACAAGGCTCTTAGCGGTTATGACACAGTCGTTCTTTTAGCTGCTGAACACCGTGATGATGTTAGTCCAACATCGCTTTACTACGACGTAAATGTTCAGGGTACGCGCAACGTGCTTGCCGCTATGGAAAAAAACTGCGTCAAAAACATCATTTTTACAAGTTCAGTGGCCGTTTATGGATTGAATAAAACCAACCCTGATGAAACCCATCCCCATGATCCTTTCAACCACTACGGCAAGAGCAAGTGGCAGGCTGAGGAAGTATTGCGTGAATGGCATCAGAACTCTCCAGGCGATCGTTCACTGACTATCATTCGCCCTACCGTTATCTTCGGTGAGCGCAACCGCGGCAATGTATACAACTTGCTCAAACAGATTGCGAGTGGGAAATTTGCGATGGTTGGGGCGGGTAATAATTACAAGTCGATGGCTTATGTTGGTAATATTGTTGAGTTTATTAAGTATAAATTAGCTAACGTGCAGGTTGGCTATGAAGTTTACAACTATGTCGACAAACCCGATCTCAATATGAATCAGTTGGTTTCTGAAGTGGAAAAAAGCCTCAATAAAAAGATCCCTTCTGTACATCTTCCATACAGCCTTGGCATGCTGGGTGGCTTCTGCTTCGATATGTTAAGTAAAGTCACCGGTAAGAAATATGCTATTAGCGCTGTCCGGGTGAAGAAATTCTGTGCAACGACTCAGTTTGATGCTTCGAAAGTGCACAGCTGCGGTTTTGTTGCTCCCTATTCGCTCTCTCAGGGACTGGATCGTACGCTGCAGTACGAATTTGTGCATGATAAGAAAGACGACATTACGTTTGTGACTGAGTAACGCACATTACTGAAGATGGCCTGCAATCTACGAAAATTCGGAATTAGATCAATCAACTAGCACTTATGATTGCTTTCCGATTTTTCTGAGTAAAGCTTCTGGCTGGGGGAGAGTATCTTAGCTAAACAGTGGTCTCAGATTGTTCAACTGCGTTTAAACCATCAAAGACTGTTCAAGTTAAGCATGAGTATGCATTTTCTCAGCTGTTATGAGGTAGGAGCGAAATGACTAATTTAAAAGCAGTAATCCCGGTAGCTGGTTTAGGCATGCATATGCTGCCTGCTACGAAAGCTATCCCAAAAGAGATGCTGCCTATCGTTGATAAGCCGATGATCCAATACATCGTCGACGAAATTGTTGCTGCTGGTATCAAAGAAATCGTGCTGGTGACCCATTCTTCCAAGAATGCCGTTGAAAACCACTTCGACACCTCTTATGAGCTGGAAGCGCTGCTTGAGCAGCGCGTGAAGCGTCAGCTGCTGGCTGAAGTTCAGTCTATCTGTCCGCCGGGCGTGACTATCATGAACGTGCGTCAGGCCCAGCCTCTGGGTCTCGGCCATTCTATCCTTTGCGCTCATCCAATTATTGGTAACAATCCGTTTGTGGTGGTTCTGCCTGATGTAGTGCTTGATGATGCCAGTGCTGACCCGCTACGCTACAATCTGGCGGCGATGGTTGCCCGCTTCAATGAAACCGGGCGTACCCAGGTGCTGGCTAAACATATGCCAAACGAAGACCTGGCTGCTTACTCCGTTATCACCACCAAAGAGCCATTGGCTAATGAAGGACAGGTGAGCCGGGTTGTAGAATTCGTTGAAAAACCGGATCAGCCACAAACTCTGGACTCAGATCTGGCAGCGGTGGGTCGCTATGTATTGTCTGCGGATATCTGGCCGTTGCTGGAGAAAACCGAGCCAGGTGCCTGGGGCCGTATCCAGTTAACCGACGCGATCGCGGTGCTCAACGAGACTCAGCCGGTTGAAGTCATGCAGATGACCGGTGAAAGCTACGACTGCGGCAAAAAAATGGGTTATATGCAGGCCTTTGTGAACTACGGGTTGCGTAACCACAAGGAAGGTCAGAAGTTTCGCGAAAGCATTCAGAAGCTTCTCAGATAGCCTGGTGAGTCTGGAGTGAGAGGTCATCGTCAGGGATGATAACGTGATAAGCGGTGGCATAGCGTTCAGTCTGCGATAGATACTGAACGATTAGCCGCCGTTTTGCTTTATAAATGAGCCGTTAAGCTGAGTCGTTTCAAACGCTTAGCATTTTTAAACGTTAGTGTATAGAGCAAAATTTTCCCTTGTTTATCATTACATGAAGTATGAAAATCACCGGGATTTTTCCTAAAAAATTCTCAGGTAGATCTATTGCTAAGAAGTACAGTGCACTGGTAGCTGTTGAGCCAGGGGCGGTAGCATGGTCAACAATCAGCGGTGGAAACACATCTGCTATCTGGTTTACCTCAAAATATATTCTGTGCTCGGGGCCTTCCCCCATGAATATAACTACAAGTTTATAGAGAGATTGTTCAAGTGAAAATTCTTGTTACTGGTGGTGCCGGGTTTATTGGCTCAGCCGTTGTTCGCCATATCATAAACAATACCCAGGACAGCGTAGTTAACGTTGATAAATTGACCTATGCGGGAAATCCCGAATCATTGGCCGCTGTTGAAAATAACGACCGTTACTATTTTGAACACGCAGATATCTGCAACGCTAACGCGATGGCTCGTGTATTTTCCGAGCATCAACCAGATGCTGTAATGCATCTCGCTGCCGAAAGCCACGTTGACCGCTCAATCACCGGCCCTGCTGCTTTTGTGGAAACCAATATTGTCGGCACATATGTTCTATTGGAAGCTGCCCGCAACTACTGGGCGAATTTATCGGCCGAGAAGAAAGCCGCTTTTCGTTTCCATCATATATCTACTGATGAAGTTTATGGCGATCTGCTGCATCCTGATGACGTTGAGAGTGGTGGCGTGTTGCCCCTGTTTACTGAAACCACAGCTTATGCGCCAAGCAGCCCATACTCGGCATCAAAAGCGTCCAGCGACCACCTGGTTCGCGCCTGGTTGCGTACCTACGGTTTGCCAACTCTGGTGACTAACTGCTCCAACAACTATGGCCCGTACCATTTCCCGGAAAAACTTATTCCGCTGGTCATTCTGAACGCGCTGGAAGGCAAGCCACTGCCAATATATGGTAAAGGCGATCAAATCCGTGATTGGCTATACGTTGAGGATCATGCCCGTGCATTGTATACCGTGGTGACCCAAGGCCAGATTGGTGAGACCTACAATATTGGTGGACATAACGAGAAGAAAAACCTCGATGTGGTGCTAACTATTTGTGATCTGTTAGATGAAATCGTTCCGAAAGAACTTTCTTACCGCGAGCAGATTACCTACGTGACTGACCGTCCTGGACACGATCGCCGTTATGCCATCGATGCTGATAAAATTAGTCGCGAGCTTGGATGGAAACCACAGGAAACCTTTGAAAGCGGGATTCGTAAAACCGTAGAGTGGTATTTGAATAACCAGCAGTGGATCGCTAATGTAAAAAGTGGTGCCTATAAAGACTGGATGTCTGAGCAATATGGAGATAAAAACTAATGAAAGGTATTATTTTAGCCGGTGGTTCTGGTTCTCGTCTGCACCCCATTACATTAGGTACATCTAAACAGCTCCTCCCTATCTACGATAAACCAATGATCTATTATCCGCTTTCAGTCCTTATGCTAGCGGGGATTCAGGATATTCTTTTAATTACCACACCTGAAGATCAAGCAAGTTTTAAACGTATCCTGGGTGATGGTACGCAGTTCGGCATTAATCTTCAATATAAGGTTCAGCCATCACCGGATGGCCTTGCACAGGCCTTTATTTTGGGTGAAGAATTTATTGGAACTGATGATGTTTGTCTGGTACTTGGAGATAATATTTTCTTCGGCCAATCATTTGGCAAACAATTACGCCATGCGGTGGAAAATTTAGAAGGCGCAACTGTATTTGGTTATAAAGTTATGGATCCTGAGCGTTTCGGTGTTGTTGAATTTGATAACGATTTTAATGCGTTATCCATCGAAGAGAAACCTCGTACGCCTAAATCAAACTGGGCTGTAACAGGTCTATATTTTTACGATAATCAGGTTGTGGATATTGCTAAAAATGTTAAACCTTCTGAGCGTGGCGAATTAGAAATAACCAGCATTAACCAAAAGTATCTTGAGCTGGGACGACTTAAGGTTGAACAGCTTGGCCGTGGTTTTGCGTGGCTAGACACCGGAACGCATGACTCTTTGCTGGAAGCATCGCAGTTCGTTCAGACGGTTGAGAAGCGTCAAGGTTTCAAAATAGCTTGCCTTGAAGAAATTGCCTACAACCATGGGTGGTTGAGCAAAGAAGCAATTCAAACTATCGGCAATTCATTATCGAAAACTGGTTACGGAAGTTATTTGTTAAATCTAATTAAGTAAGAGAACAATTATAATATGAACGTCATTAAAACAAAATTAGATGGTGTCTTAATTATTGAACCTAAAGTTTTTGGCGATGAACGTGGTTTTTTCTATGAAACGTTTCATGCAGAACGCTATAAGAGAATAGGGATCAACGAAGACTTTGTTCAGGATAATCGCTCCCGTTCATCAAAAGGTGTATTAAGGGGACTTCATTTCCAAAAAAATAAACCGCAGGGCAAACTAGTTACTGTGACTAGTGGTGAAGTTTTTGATGTTGCGGTGGATCTTCGTCCAAATTCACGAACCTTTGGGCAGTATGAATCCATATTACTAAGTGGTGAAAATAAGATTCAGTTTTACGTCCCGCCGGGTTTTGCCCATGGATTTTGTGTACTTAGTGATAGTGCTGATTTCCAGTATAAGTGTACAGATTTCTATGATCCTTCAGATGAGGGCGGTGTGCTGTGGAATGATGAAACGATCAATATCCAGTGGCCAATAAAAAATCCTAACCTATCTGCTAAAGATAAAGTGCTGCCCACATTAAAGGAAATCCAGAACAACCTATTGAAAGGGTGGCAATAATGGCTCAGTTTACGGTTTTTGGCGGTAGAGGTTTTATTGGTCGAGAGATCGTCAATCAATTACAGACTCTACATCATCATGTCTGGGTACCTGAACGGGACGATGCTGAGATTTTTCAACGACATTTAGGTACGGTTATCTATTGTGCAGGTAATGGTGACTGCCAAAATACGCCTTTCTCTGTTTTCGACGCAAATACTACTGTACTCTCTGGCATATTGAAGAACGCCAAATTTGAACGTTTAGTTTACATGTCTTCAACTCGTGTATACATGAATTGGGATGATACTAGAGAAAATACAGATTTATTGGTATGCCAGGATGACGCTCGTCGTTTATTTAACCTCACTAAATTGGTTGCAGAAGAACTATGTCTTAAAAGCGGTAAAGACATTGTGATTGTTAGACCAAGTAACGTATATGGGGTTGCATTAAATAGTCCATTATTCTTGCCATCAATTACACGCAATGCAATTAATAATGGTCATATTGATATGTTCATTGATCAACAATATGCCAAAGATTATGTTTCCGTTGAGGATGTTGCAGCAGCTTGTATTCGGTTATCACAACATGATTCAGCTGTAGGGAATATTTATAATATAGCGGCAGGTTATAATGTTACTGCAAAAGAAATCGCTGGGATTTTAGTCAGTTCTACTGGCTGTACTGTCACCTGGCATCAAAGGGATTTTCCAAGAGAAGTTTTTCCGGTAACCAATATCAATTCAATAACGACCCTGTTACATGACTATAAGCCACGTAATGTTTTAGATGACATTGAGAGCATGGTGTCCAGGTTTAGAGATAATATGGATACACATAAATGAGTGGTTTCAAACGACTCGTTAAAAATTCAATCTCAAATATTATCAACGGATTTTCGAATGTTATTTTGGGGATTGTTATATCCCCTTTTTTGGTTAAGATACTTTCTATAAGTGATTTTGCCATTTGGTCCCTGGTGTTACAAATTGGTGCTTTCTTTTCTCTGCTGGGTTTCAGTGGCCAACTATCGGTTGCAAGATATATAACTCTGGCAAAAGCAGAAAAGAATGAACCAAAAGTCCAACAAGTTATCAATTATGGCAGTTATGTTTCGATAGCAAGTATATTCATCTCTCTTGTTGTTTTGTTTTTTATATATTCAAATTTCTTTGTTATATTTGATGCAATAAAAATGCATGAGTCAAGCTATGCGCCCAATGTCTTTTTTATTGTTGCACTGTCTTTTATTATTGGTTTAATTGCCTCTGTTTATAATGGCTATTTTACTGGTATTGAAAGAAATGATATTCCCGCGATGGTGAATCTTATTTCGCGAGTGGTACTCGGAGTTGGAGTCCTTATAGCTGCTAATCATAGTATGATTATGATGGCTATGACTTATTTAGTCGTTAATATTTTATCATATGTTGTTATCTTTTATTTATATGTAAGCTCGCGAAAACTCAGTAGAGTTGAACGTGTCGGCGATGTTGATAACATACAGTTTAAAGAGTTTCTTAGTTATTGTGTTGGTGTGCTGGTATTCAATCTATCAACCTTTTTGATTATTAATCTAAATGGTGTTTTAATAGGGCGGTATGCATTTAAGGATTATGCTTATTACGCATTGTCGCTAACTTTAGTTACCGCCGTAGTAGGTTTTCTCAACGCGGCATTAACTCCTGTCCTGCAACCGATAGTCAAGCTAGCTCATAATAATAATAAAGACAAGCTTGATGGTTTTGTATTTTTATTGACGCGAGTAATATTAACTCTTTCATTCACATTGCTAATCGCAAATTTTTTAGTTGGAAAATTTGCTCTCAATATATGGATTGGTAATGATGTTGCTTCGCTCACTTACCCAGTATTTGTTTATCTCCTGTTGACCAATTTATCTCGCCTTGCGGGTGCCCCTCTGGGTCTTGTTTATTTGGCTAGGGGCAAGCAGAATGAAATAATATACTTACCATTGCTCGAAGGCGTACTCAGTGTCATGCTAACATATATATTTGTAAATACATATGGCATATATGCATCAGCAATTGCTATGGGTATATCGACAATTGTGATAATGCTTATTTATTCGTTTAAATTGATCGGTGTTGCAGCGTTAGAAAAAAATAGGATTAAATACCAAATCCTTCTTGCAGGCGGCCCAATTAGTTTGCTGGCTTCAGTTTACTTCTTAGCTCAAATCAAAGTATCAATTAGTGATAGTTCATCCGTGTTGATCTTTAATACTGCGATGATTGTCTTAGCAATAATTAGTAGCGTTCTGGTTCTAAAAGATATCAAGCGGATAAAAAATATTTTAGAGAGTTGATATGTTAAATAAAATTATAAGCTTATTTTATAAGATTAAATATAAATGGTTGATTGATAAGCGTGTGATTATACATCCAACGGCTTTTATTCACCATGGTGCTACTTTCATTGTTAGAGACAATTTTCAAGCTACTATACAAGTAAACGAGAATGTTTATGTAGGGCGCAATGCTAATATCCATACCAACTCATATATTATAATTGGTCGTGATTCGGTTATAAGTGATTATGTTTATATCAGTACTCTTGCCCACGGCATTAACCCATCAGCGGGCCCTATACTCACACAGCCGGATAGTGATAAAGGTGCAGTTGTTTTAGGCGATAATGTATTTTTGGGTTTTGGTACAAAAATACTGCCAAATATTCAGTTAGGTGATTGGACAATTGTAGGTGCGGGTAGTGTGGTAACAAAATCGTACCCAGAAGGGTATGTTATGATCGCTGGTAACCCAGCAAAAATAATCAAGCGATACGATCCTGATATGAATGAATGGATTAAAATATGATTTTTATTAAATTGAAAAATAAATTATTTTATTTTATAGGTCAGTTCAAATATAAATTAATGATGAGAACCTTTGGTTCCGGTAGTAGAATAATTAAACCGATGCTTATATTAAATCACAAAAAAATAGCCATCGGGAATAACGTTATGATAAGAAATGGCTGTAGACTGGAGGTCGTCGGCGACAAAAATGATATAGTCATAGAAATTGGTGATAATGTTAATATAGAACAATATGTGCATATTGTAGCGAAAGATAGTATTAAAATTGGTAATAATGTTTCGATCACCGGTTGTTGTTCTATCGTTGATATCATTCATCCCTATGATGAAAAACTAGAAATTGAAAAAATAGGTAATAGAATTTCTGACAAAATTTTGCCTGTGTCTATTGGTGAAAATAGTTTTATCGGCTACGGAGTACATATTAATCCGGGTGTATCTATTGGTAAAAACTGCATTGTTGGTGCGAGGTCAGTTGTTACTAAAAGCTTTGCTGATAACTGCATTATTGCAGGAAATCCTGCTCGAATTATCAAACGTTTAAATGCTAAAAACAATCAATGGGAACGAATTTAAATGAGCAGTGCAAAAATTGGTATCGTTACGGTGTTTTATAATTCACCTGAAGTGTTACCTGATTTCTATCAAAGCTTATCAATACAGGAGCATAGTAATTATCATTTATATGTTGTAGATAATAGTTCAAATGATCAGTCTTTTAAACTGGCCCAGCAGTTGTCTGCACAATATAAAATTACATCAACTATGATTAATAATCATGGCGAAAATGTTGGTGTGGCGGCAGGGAATAATCAAGGAATTCATGCTGCTTTGGCAGATCAATGTGAGTATATCTTGATTGCTAATAATGATTTGCTTTTTGATGATGCGACTATTCTATCGAACATTATTTCTATTGCTGAGAACGAAAAGGAAGAGATACTAAGTCCTGCTATTTTGAACTACCCAGAAAAAAAAGCTTGGTATGTCGGCGGGTATTTTGATTGTAAACGTGCGTTGGCTCCACATGAACATGTGGGAGCAGATTATAATGACATTAAAGACTCCTTGCCTAAGCATTGCACTTATTCACCCACTTGCTTTTTAATGGTTCATAAATCAGTTTTTGATAAAATTGGCAAAATGGATGAGAAGTATTTTGCTTATTATGATGATACGGATTTCATGTACCGGGCTATGCTGGCGTCCTATAAGGTCAGAATTGTATCTGATTCTATTATTTACCATAAAGTGAGCATCTCTACTGGGGGAGGCTATAGCGCCTTTGGCGCTTATCATCTTACGCGGAATAGAATATATTTTGCAAAGAAATGCCTTACTTTCCCTGTCCGTGAGATAAGTATTGTCTACACTATTTGTACTCGATTAATGCTTCCTGCAATAAGAAAAGAATCACGTGGAGTCTATAAAAACATCCTTAAAGGAATTCGTGATGGCTTGAGGATGTAAACTAATATGACTATCTATCTCGTTATTCTTGTTTTTCTCCCCTTGCTGTTGTTGATATTTTCATCCTCCAGTCAGGAAGTCCTGGTAAAAATATTACTCATTGCCATCTGCGCTTTTTATATTTTTTATCATATAGATTCAGGTCCGGACCATTCACTTTATAAATGGATTTATGAAACCGCCCCTGCAGACGTAAAGTATGAGCCAATATATCAAGCTGTTACATATATAGCAAAATTTTTTGGGTTGGATTATATTGGTTTCTTGATATTACTTAGAACTTTGAATGTTTTTGTTTTGGCTGTAGCGATTTTCAAACTTGATAGATATAAATTAATATTCTTTTTCTGTCTTTATGTTCCGATCTCATTTGTTACCTTTGAACTTAATTTATTGAGGCAAGGGTTGGCTGTCCACTTTGGGTTATTGGCAGCAGTTAGCTTGAGCGATAATAAAAAATTAAAGTCTTATGTTTACTTCGGCATGGCCATTCTATCTCATTTTTCTTCACTATTAATGGGTGCATTATATATAAAGCGCATCAATAGAAATATGGTGTATATTGGTATAGTCTTGGCTATTGTACTATTCTTTAATATGCCATATCTTGTGAAGAAGTTACATGATTACCAGGAAATTGGTGCTATTAACTTACGTTTCGATGCATCTTTAATTCAGACGCTATTGCTTATATTCTTGCCGTTTATTATTTTCAAAATGGACGATGCAGTGTTTCCTAAATTTGTTTATGTTGCATTGTGTCTGTTGGCAGTATTACCGGTAATGGTTAGGTTGTATCCTATTGGATTGTTGGTATTACTACCACTTATTCAATACCCTAAAACCAGAACACCAAGATTTCTTCTTATTTGTTTTATTCTGTTGTCCTTGATTCTTACGGTGGGAAAAACAATGTTATTACTGCAGGCTGACAGCCAGTCTATTAAAGAGGGAGTGTATAGTCGTGGATATCAAGGATGAACAATCAGTTGCTTTCGTATCCATGTCTGGCCGCGACTCCGCAATGTGGTTTTCTTTTACTGGTCTATACCATGCTTTAAAAGACACAGGCGTTTCCTGTGAATTTTACTTCCCCTCTACTGTGCCGGATACTGAAACAACTTATTGCAATAATGTTTTTTACTATCGACTTAAAACTCCTTTGAAAACATTTTCATCGGTATTTAAGCTGGCCAAAACAATTAATAAAAGTCATAAGCGCGTCGTGATATTTTCGCAAGGAATATTTTCGGCATTATTGGTTTTCTTATTGAGAAAGGACATTGATGTTATTGCTTGGTCTCATGAAATTGATAACTATGTTTCTCGCTCAGGGCTGTTGCGTGGATTGAACTATTTTCTCTCCGACCGATATATGGGGAGGCGTACGAGTAAGGTTATTGTTGGCTCGGATGATCTTTATAAAAAGGCAGGGTTGTTGTACCCTAAAAAAATAATAATTAACTCTTGTTTACCGCTCTCAGGTGATTTTTATGAACAGTTAGCTATTAATGGTACTCCTAATACTAACGATTCATTGGGGGTAATATCTTTTGATAAGCAAGCGCCTATTAGAATATTATTTTTTGGCGGTATTACCGCCTACAAAGGATTGCATTATTTGAATGATGTTATTTCTACTTTACCCGCGGGCTATATTAATGTGAGGATCATTGGAAGAGGTGACTTAAAAAAAGTTGCTCCTGATTTATATGCACGCTCACTGAATGAAAAAGATGTCACATGGATTAACAGATTTGCCTCTGCTGAAGAAGTTATCTCTGAACTTAAGAATTCGGATATGATGTTTGCCATGTATGATTCTGTTACAGCAACATCTTTAATCGATATCGCAAACTCACTAGGTGTACCGGTTCTTACTTCAGAACTACCATTTTTTAAAAGCAAAATTAAAGATGGGGTTAATGGTTTTATTATAAACAGAAATGAATTACATGAGTTTTTAAACTCTAAAATTAAGGATAAAACAATTAACAAAGACTTAGTGTTCAAATACTTTCGAACATGTGGTGTCAATAATCAATGTGCAAATTCATTGATTGCTAATGACGTTGTCAGGAGAATGAAATGATCGGCAAGTTAAAACATACCTATCATCTATATGGTCTCCTCGGGTGTTTTTCCCTTTTAAGTCAGGTCATCTACACCAAGCTCTTTTTCAAAACTGCACGTTTAATACGCAGGCCATTCGATATTAGAGGTAAGAAACATATCTATTTTTCTAAGGGATTTACATCTGGCCGTTATTGTAGGATTGAAGCTCATAGCCTAAATAAGTTTCAGGGCAATATCATTGAGTTTGGTGTGAATTGTCAAATAAATGATTCAGTGCATATTGCAGCGGCAGAAAAGATCTCATTTGGTGATAATGTTTTGATTGCTAGCCGTGTTTTTATAACTGATCTCAATCATGGTAGTTACAAAGGACAGATTCACTCTCATCCAGATACTATTTGTCGTGAAAGAGAGTTACAGGCAAATCCCGTGCGGATCGATGACAATGTTTGGTTGGGTGAAGGCGTAGTTGTTTTACCTGGTGTCAAGATCGGTAAATCTTCAATCATTGGTGCAAATTCTGTTGTTACCAGAAGCATTCCTGCATATTCAATCGCAGCAGGCAATCCTGCTAAGATTATTAAGCAGTTTGATTTTCAAAGAAATGAATGGGTGAATGTTAATGGTTAGTAATAAAACTGTGTTGCTTATCTGCCCGGATTTTTTTGATTATAAAACCCTTATCAGTAAAGAACTTGAAAACTACTTTCAAAAAGTAATCAGTTTTCCCGATAGACCTGTTTGTTCTTCAATCTCCAAGGCATTATTTAAATATAATGCACCTGTCTTTTCTAAGCATATGTCGACTAAGTATGATAAAGGTATTTATCGTGCCATTGTAAATGAATTACCAGAAATTACGGATGTTATTATTATCAAAGGGACTTGTATAACACCCGGTTTTATTGAGCTTCTAAGACGTAAGAATAAAAAAATTCGAGTGATAAGCTATTCTTGGGATTCAGTATCAAATATTAAAACCTTTATTAATCTTGCTCATAAATCAGATCGATCTTTCACGTTTGATATCAAGGATAGTCTGAATTATAAGATAAACTATCTACCACTTTTTTTTAGTGAGATATCTGATGAAAAGGTAAGTCTCAATGGGGCATCTTCAGAAACCTTTGATTATACTTTCATTGGTAGTTATCACGGCGATCGAATAAGAGTGCTGTCTCGTTTCCTCGCAAACAAAGAAGCAGCCAATACTTATATAAAAATCTATTTCCAAAGTTATCTGCAGTATATTTTCTATTACCTGCGTGACTCAGCATTGAGATCTTGCCCCAAAAAATGGATAACTTTCGAGTCGGTCCCCAGAAATGAAGTAGAGGCTGTCTCAAGATCAAGTAGACATATCATTGACATTCATCATCATAAACAAACTGGCTTGACGATGAGAACTTGGGAAACTCTTCAGGGTAAGCATAAACTAATAACAACTAACCCTACTGTACTTTTACATAGCTCCAGCGACCTGGTTACGGTTATTGATCGTGATAGTGGCCTTGAATGGTCTGTTACTCAGTGCACTGAGTATAAAGATAAGATCAAACAGGAAAATCCACACCTGTTCACTGATGGATGTTTATCTTTGTCCGCCTGGGTCGATGCTTTGCTAACCAAGAGTTGAATTAATTATGAGTCTTTATCCTGTAATCATGGCGGGTGGTTCCGGTAGCCGCCTTTGGCCGCGCTCTCGCGTTCTTTATCCAAAGCAGTTCCTCTGCCTGAAAGGGGAGCTGACTATGCTTCAAACTACCGTTAATCGTCTTGATGGCTTCCAATGCGAAAGCCCGGTAGTGATTTGCAACGAACAACATCGTTTCATCGTTGCTGAGCAATTAAGACAGCTTGATAGATTGACTCAGAACATCATTTTGGAACCTGCAGGCCGGAATACGGCACCAGCAATAGCGCTTGCTGCACTCACGGCTTTACGATCCGGGCAGACAGAAGAGCCATTGATCTTAGTGCTTGCGGCCGATCATATGATTCAGAATGAAGACGCTTTCCGTGATGCGGTGAGCTGTGCAATACCCTATGCTGAAGCCGGCAAGCTCGTTACGTTTGGTATTGTCCCAAACCAACCTGAGACGGGGTACGGGTATATTCGTCGGGGAGTTGCAATTGCCAGCCATCAAGAAAACGCTGCATTCAAAGTCGCCGAATTCGTTGAAAAACCGGACCTTTGCACCGCACAGTCCTATGTCGCCAGCGGTGAATATTACTGGAACAGCGGCATGTTCCTGTTCCGAGCAGATAGGTATCTTGAAGAACTGGCGAAATTCCGCCCCGACATTCTTGCGGCCTGTGAAAAGGCGGTAGCGAATGTCGCTCCGGATCTTGATTTTGTGCGAGTTGATGAGCAGGCCTTCCTGGACTGCCCGGATGAGTCCATCGACTACGCGGTTATGGAAAAAACCGCCGATGCGGTTGTGGTTCCGATGGATGCGGGCTGGAGCGACGTCGGCTCCTGGTCCTCTCTGTGGGAGATCAGTGATAAAGATGCGAATGGCAATGTGCATCACGGCGACGTTATCAGCCACGAGACTGAAAATAGCTATATCTACGCCGAGTCCGGTCTGGTGACCACCGTAGGCGTGAAAGATCTGGTGGTGGTGCAGACCAAAGATGCGGTATTGGTTGCTGACAGAAATCATGTGCAGGATGTCAAAAAGGTCGTTGAGAGGTTAAAAAATGATGGTCGGCATGAACATCAC
>NZ_KE161030.1:2518525-2888351 GCF_000412335.2 Cedecea davisae DSM 4568 | reverse complement strand
GGATGCGATTTACGGCGGGGAGATGAGCGCCCATCACTATTTCCGTGATTTTGCCTACTGCGACAGCGGGATGATCCCGTGGCTGCTGGTGACCGAGCTGCTGTGTCTGAAGGGTAAAACGCTGGGCGAGCTGGTCCGTGACCGCATGGCCGCCTGGCCCGCAAGCGGGGAAATCAACAGCAAACTGGATGACCCGAGCGCGGCGATTGAGCGGGTGCGTGCCCATTTTGGGCCACATGCAGAAGAAATCGACCACACGGACGGGATCAGCATGGCGTTTGGCGACTGGCGGTTCAACCTGCGCAGCTCCAACACCGAGCCGGTGGTGCGCCTTAACGTGGAGTCGCGTAATGACGAAGCATTGATGCAGCAAAAAACTGCCGAAGTTTTAGACTTGTTACGTCAAAAATGATCGCTTAGTTTTCTAACTCTGTGCTCTTTATAATGTGAGTTGCATCAAACTCTACCCAGAGCTAATAAGGTGAGTTAACATCAAAGCCACATTTCAAGCCGCGCCGGTGGCGCGGTGAGCACACCTGACAGGAGTATGTAATGTCCAAACAGCAGATCGGCGTTGTTGGTATGGCCGTGATGGGGCGCAACCTGGCGCTGAACATCGAAAGCCGTGGCTATACCGTTTCCGTATTCAACCGCTCCCGTGAGAAGACTGAAGAAGTCGTCGCAGAGAACCCTGGCAAGAAGCTGGTTCCTTATTACACCGTAAAAGAGTTTGTTGAGTCCCTTGAAACGCCGCGTCGTATCCTGTTGATGGTGCAAGCGGGCGCTGGCACTGATGCTGCCATCGACTCCCTGAAACCGTTCCTTGATAAAGGCGATATCATTATTGATGGCGGGAACACCTTCTACCACGACACCATCCGTCGTAATCGTGATTTGTCTGCCGAAGGCTTCAACTTTATCGGTACCGGTGTTTCCGGCGGTGAAGAAGGCGCGCTGAAAGGGCCATCCATCATGCCTGGCGGCCAGAAAGACGCTTACGAGCTGGTTGCCCCTATCCTGACTAAAATTGCTGCTGTTGCAGAAGACGGTGAGCCATGTGTGACCTATATCGGTCCTGATGGCGCAGGTCACTACGTGAAGATGGTGCATAACGGCATCGAATACGGTGACATGCAGCTGATTGCTGAGGCGTATTCTCTGCTGAAGCACGGTCTGAACCTGTCTAACGAAGAGCTGGCCGAAACCTTTACTGAATGGAACAAAGGCGAGCTGAGCAGCTATCTGATCGACATCACCAAAGATATCTTCACCAAGAAAGATGAAGAAGGGAAATATCTGGTTGATGTGATTCTGGACGAAGCTGCCAACAAAGGTACCGGTAAGTGGACCAGCCAGAGCTCCTTGGATCTCGGTGAGCCGCTGTCTCTGATTACCGAATCCGTATTTGCTCGTTATATCTCTTCCCTGAAAGAGCAGCGTGTTGCGGCATCTAAAGTGTTGAGTGGCCCACAGGCTAAGCCATTCTCCGGTGATAAAGCCGAGTTTAGCGAGAAAGTTCGCCGTGCTCTGTACCTGGGTAAAATCGTTTCTTACGCTCAGGGCTTCTCTCAGCTGCGTGCTGCGTCTGAAGAGAATAACTGGGATCTGAATTACGGTGAGATCGCTAAGATTTTCCGTGCGGGCTGCATTATTCGTGCGCAGTTCCTGCAGAAAATTACTGACGCCTATGAAGAGAACCCGGCTATTGCTAACCTGCTGCTGGCGCCTTACTTCAAGAAGATTGCCGACGATTACCAGCAAGCTCTGCGTGACGTGATTTCCTATGCTGTACAGAATGGTATCCCAACGCCAACCTTCTCGGCTGCTATCGCATACTACGACAGCTACCGCGCAGCGGTTCTGCCGGCTAACCTGATTCAGGCACAGCGTGACTACTTCGGGGCGCACACTTATAAGCGTACCGATAAAGAAGGTGTGTTCCACACCGAATGGTTAGATTAATCTTAAAATCTGGCTACTAACTCTAAAGGGTCCTTCATCAGGGACCCTTTTTATATGATTTCGATGATAATATAGAATTGATGTATAGAATAAAAAATAGTCGTTTTATCGAATTTATTGTCTTTCGGTCTCTTAGCAATAAGCACATGTCTACTGGTCCGCGGTTAGCGCAGATCAACTTATAAATATTAGGGTTATTATGAGCATAAATGATACTAACGTGACGAGGGATCGCGCCGGCAGCCAGGCTGAAGAGTCAATTGATTTAATCGATCTTGTTATACAACTGTGGCGTGGTAAAAAAATAATCATCGCTTTTGCTGTCATTTTTCTTATTGGTGCCGTTGCATATCTTTTTGTTGCCAAAGAAAAATGGACATCAGCAGCGATTGTGACCTATGCAGATGCCGGACAGGTTTCAAACTACAGCAATGCTATGAATATTCTTAGCCTCCAGCATTCAGAAGCAGCACCATCACTTCTTGAAATCCAGCAACGCTACTTTGGCCGATTTAACTCTGCTCTTGCAGCGCTTTCCGATCAGTTAGATAACCAGCAGAAGCCTGAGAAATTAATCATTGAGGCGGCAAGCAAAGATCAGCCGTTACCGCTGAAAATTAGCTACGTTGCTAACTCTGCTCAGCAGGCGCAGCAAACCCTTAACGCATACATTCAGCAAATTAATAAGCGTATTGTTACTGAATTGGATAGCGACCTTAAAACCTCTGTTGATGCAAAAATCAGTGATTTAAAGGACCAGCTATCTACTCAAGAAAAAGTCGCCAAAGAGAAGCAGCAAAAACGCCTTGATGAGTTAAACCAGGCGCTGGTTGTCGCTCAGCAGTCAAACATTACCAAACCTGTGGTTTCGCAGGCGGAAACGTTATCTGAAGACACCCTGTTTGTACTGGGTAGCGAAGCACTCTCTTCGATGATTAAAAATGAAGCTTCTCGCCCGTTACCTTTAGATAACTCTTACTTTAACGCGCGTCAGGCGTTGTTAGCGGTTAGTGAGCTGAAATCCACACCTGAAACGACTTACGCATTTCGCTACATTATGAAACCGACTCTGCCGGTTCACAGGGACAGTCCTAAAAAAGGGTTAACGCTTGTATTAGCTGCTCTGTTAGGCGTGATTGTGGGTTCTGGCTATGTGCTTGGCCGTAACGCATTGCGGAATTATAAACCCGCGGCATAAATGCCCGAAGCAAACAAAAGGCCGCATCAGCGGCCTTTTTTACGTCTACAGCGAGCCGTTATTTATGCCGGGCGCGTAAATTTTCAATCACGGTGCTCAAGTCCAAATCCTGATCCTGGAGCAGTACCAGCAGGTGATACATCAGGTCGGAGGCTTCATTAGTCAGTTCGTGGCGGTCATTCACGGTGGCGGCCAGTGCGGTTTCCACGCCTTCTTCTCCCACTTTTTGAGCAATACGCTTGGTGCCGCTGGCGTACAGCTTCGCGGTGTAAGAACTTGCCGGGTCCGCGGTTTTACGTGAGGCCAGCAGCTGTTCGAGCTCAAACAGGAAGTGCCAGTCGTGATGAGCTTCGCCAAAGCAGCTTGAGGTGCCAAGGTGGCAGGTTGGGCCGATTGGGTTCACCAGCACCAGCAGCGTATCGTTATCGCAGTCCGGGGCAATACGCACCACGTTCAGGAAGTGGCCAGAGGTTTCTCCCTTGGTCCACAGGCGCTGTTTGGTGCGCGAGAAGAAAGTCACTTTGCCGGTATCGAGCGTTTTCGCCAGCGCATCCTGATTCATATAGCCCAGCATCAGCACTTCGCCGGACACCGCATGCTGAACGATAACCGGCATCAGGCCATCGGTTTTTTCCCAGTCCAGCTGGGCAAGCTGTTGTTCTGTTAACACTCTCGAATCTCCACGCCTTGCTGAACCAGGAACGCCTTCAGTTCACCAATATTGATAATTTGCTTATGGAACACGGAAGCCGCCAGGGCGCCGTCAACATCCGCATCGCGGAACGCTTCATGGAAGTGCTCCATCGTTCCCGCGCCGCCGGAGGCTATCAGCGGGACGTGGCACACTTCACGCACTTTCCTTAATTGCTCCAGGTCGTAGCCATTACGCACGCCGTCCTGGTTCATCATATTCAACACAATTTCCCCCGCGCCGCGCTTTTGCACTTCCTGCACCCAGTCCAGCGTTTCCCACTGAGTGACGCGAGTGCGGCTTTCGTCGCCGGTATACTGGTTAACGTGGTATTTGCCGGTTTCGGCATCAAACCAGGTATCAATTCCCACCACAATGCACTGCACGCCAAAGCGTTCTGCCAGACGAGTTATCAGCGTCGGGTCGGCCAGGGCAGGGGAGTTGATGGAGATCTTATCTGCGCCGAAGGAGAGGATCTGCGCCGCGTCTTCAACGGACTTGATCCCGCCCGCCACGCAGAACGGAATATCAATCACTTCGGCCACGCGAGTGACCCAGCTTTTATCTACTACGCGGCCATCGCTGGAAGCGGTGATATCGTAGAACACCAGCTCATCGGCACCTTCCTGCGCGTAGCGCTGAGCCAGCGGAACGATATCTCCGATGATTTCGTGGTTGCGGAACTGCACGCCTTTTACGACCTGGCCGTCACGCACGTCCAGGCAGGGAATTATCCGTTTTGCCAGCATGAAATGGCCTCCGTTACGTTGAATTTACCTTCCAGCAGCGCGCGCCCGACAATCACGCCCTTCACGCCGCTACCCCGCAAGGCTGCGATATCGTCAATGCCGCCGATACCGCCGGAAGCCTGGAAAGCCACCTGCGGAAAACGAGCGCATACTTCCTGATAAAGCTCCACGTTGGAGCCAGCAAGCGTCCCGTCGCGAGAAATATCCGTACACAGGACATGCTTCAGGCCGAAGGGTAAAAACTGTTCGACGAGTTGCTCAAGCGTGGTGCCGGAGGTTTCCTGCCAGCCGCTGACCGCCACCTGTTTGTTGCCTGCGGCGTCAATGCGCACGTCCAGGGCCAGCACCAGCGCATCGGCGCCAAAACGCTCAAACCAGCCCTGTACCAGCTCCGGGGATTTAACCGCCGTTGAGCCAACCACTACGCGGGCCGCACCGGCTTCCAGCAGGGCTTCCACATCTTGCTCGGTACGCACACCGCCGCCAACCTGCACCGGCACGGTTACGCCAGCCAGCAGTTTTTGCAGCAGTGGGATCTGGCGGGCGGCCGGATCTTTTGCACCTGTCAGGTCAACCAGGTGCAGCACTTGCGCGCCCTGGGCCTGGTAATCCTGCAAGCGTGGCAGAGGATCGCTGCCGTAGTCACGCTGCTGACCGTAATCGCCCTGGTGGAGACGCACCACTTTGCCGTCGATTAAATCAAGAGCCGGGATAATCATGGCTTACATCTCCAGAAAGTTTTTCAGCAACTGAGCGCCAGCCGCGCCGGAACGCTCCGGGTGGAACTGCACGCCCCAGAAGTTATCTTTTTGTACCGCAGCGGTGAACGGATCGCCGTAGCTTGCCTGAGCGATGGTGTTTGCGCAGACCGGCATCGCGTAGCTGTGAACAAAGTAAAAATAAGCCCCGTCTTCAATGCCGCGGAACAGGCGATCGCCCGCTTTCGGGTAAACGCGATTCCAGCCCATATGCGGAAGCGGCAGGCCGAAGTCTTTCATCTGCAATACCGGCTGGTCGATGATGCCGAGCATCTCAACGCCGTTGCTTTCGTCGCTGCGGCCGCCCAGCAGCTGCATGCCGAGGCAAATCCCCAGCACCGGCTGGGTACAGGCTTTAATCAGCTCGACCAAATCACGTTCGATAATTTGATCCATTGCCGCCTGCGCGGTGCCCACGCCGGGTAAAAAAAGTTTGTCGGCGCGCAGCACAACGTCCGGATCGCGGCTCACCTGCGGCTCATAGCCGTGGCGCTGAATCGCCGATTTTACCGAATGAAGGTTGGCGCAGCCGGTATCGAGGATAACCACATTCATCACAGCACTCCTTTAGAGGAGGGGAGCGTATCGCCTTCAACGCGGATCGCCTGGCGCAGGGTACGGCCAAACACCTTGAACAGGCTTTCTACGCGGTGGTGATCGTTCTTGCCTTTGGTTTTCAGGTGCAGCGTTACGCCCATAGTGTAAGAAAGCGAGCGGAAGAAGTGTTCGACCATTTCGGTGCTCAGGTCGCCAACGCGCTGATAGTTGAACTCGGCTTTATATTCGAGGTGCGGGCGGCCAGAGATGTCCAGCGCGCAGCGTGCCAGGCATTCGTCCATCGGCAGCACAAAGCCAAAGCGGGTGATACCGCGCTTGTCGCCGAGCGCCAGTTTCAGCGCTTCACCGAGCGCCAGGCCGGTATCTTCCACGGTGTGGTGATCGTCAATGTACAAGTCGCCTTTCACCGCGATCTCCATGCGGAAGCCGCCGTGGGTACAGATCTGATCGAGCATGTGGTCGAAGAAGCCCACGCCGGTGGCAATCTTGCTGCCGCCTTCGCGATCCAGCCAGACCTTCACGTCAATCTGTGTTTCTTTCGTATTGCGCTCAACGTGCGCATAACGGTCGCGTTTTGTCAGCTTCTCGGCTATCTGTTGCCAGTTCAGGGTATCACCGCTATAGCGCAGCCCCTGAATGCCCATATTTTCCGCCAGTTCGATGTCGGTAGCGCGGTCGCCAATTACGTAGCTGTTGGCCTTATCCAGCGTGCCTTCCTGCAAATAACCGGTAACCAGCGCCAGCTTAGGCTTGCGGCAGTCGCAGTTGTCGGCCGGAAGGTGCGGGCAAATCAGCACTTCATCAAAGGTGATGCCCTGAGAAGTCAGTACCTGCATCATCAGGTTGTGCGGGCCGTCGAAGTCAACCTGCGGGAAGCTGGCGGTGCCGAGCCCATCCTGATTGGTAATCATCACCAGCCTGAAGCCTGCTTTTTGCAGTTGCAGCAGAGCCGGGATAACCGCCGGTTCAAAAGCGAGCTTATCCATGCGATCGACCTGATAGTCGCTTGGTGGCTCGGAAATCAGGGTTCCGTCGCGGTCGATAAAAAGAACTTTCTGGCTCATTTGCTCTCCGTGGCCTGCAGGCCGGGTTGCTGGCGCAGCGCGTCGATAGCGCGCTGGCACTCTTCGCGTGTGCCGATGCTGATGCGCAGGCAGCCGCTTAAAGTCGGTTGTTTATTTTGGTCACGTAAGATAATGCCCTGATCCCACAGCGATTTAAAGACCGCGCTGGAAGCCGTAATTCGCGCCAGAACATAGTTGGTTTCGCTGTCGAAAACTTGCTCGACGCAAGGCGTATTTTTAAGCTCGCTAATCAGGAACTGGCGGTTAAGCAGCACCTGGGCAACACGCTCGCGCATGGCGTTTATACCCTGAGGGCTAAGCGCCTGTGCGGCAATGTCGGCCACCGGAGTAGAGAGCGGGTAAGGGGCGATGACTTTCAGCAGCAGGTTAATGACCTCTTCACTCGCCAGGGTAAAGCCGCAGCGCAGGCCTGCCAACGCAAAAGCTTTTGACAAGGTGCGCAAAATCACCAGATTCGGGTACTCTTCAAGCCAGCCCGCCAGCGTCGCCTGCGGGCAGAATTCGATATAGGCTTCGTCGGCAACCACCAGCGCTTTGCCACGCGTCATTTCCAGCAGCACGCGTAAATCCTGCGGGTTAATCAGCTGGCCAGTTGGGTTGTTTGGGCTGCATACATAAACCACTTTTACGCCGTCGAGCTTTTCGGCAATCGCGGGCAGATCCAGCTGCCAGTTATCCAGAGTGGCTACCGTGCGGCACTCCACGCCGATAGTTTCGGCGCTGACGGTGTACATTCCGTAGGTCGGCGGGCAGTAAAGAATCGCGTCTTTGCCCGGCTCGCAAAATGCGCGGATCAAGAGTTCTATGCCTTCGTCCGCGCCGCGGCTGACCAGTACCTGCTCAGGCTTGAGGCCTGCGTAGCTGGCGTAATTGGCAATGACCTGCTTAGGCTGGCATTCCGGGTAGCGGTTCAGCGTGTTGGCGCTGAGCTCATACTCAACCGGCGTCGGGTATTCGTTGGCGTTCAGCCACACATCGCCGCTGCCGCCGAGGCGACGGGCAGACTGATAAGGGGTCAGGGCGCGAACGTTGGCGCGGGCTAACTCTTCGATGCTCATGCTTGCTCCTTCAGGGCGGCGACGCGTAAGGTAACGGCGTTTTTGTGGGCGGTAAGCTGCTCGGCAGCGGCCAGAATCTCAATCGTTTTTGCCAGCGAGGCGAAGCCCTGCGGGGAAAGCTCCTGCACGGTCATGCGCTTCTGGAAGTCCGCCAGCCCGAGGCTGGAGCAGGTGGAGGTATAACCGTAAGTCGGCAGCACGTGGTTAGTGCCGGAGGCGTAGTCGCCAGCGGACTCCGGCGACCAGTCGCCCAGGAACACCGACCCGGCGCTGGTAATGCTGTCCACCAGTTCACGGGCGTTACGCGTCTGGATAATCAGGTGCTCCGGACCGTACTGGTTAGAGATTTCGATGCACTGGGCAAGGTCGCGGGCAACAATCAGGCGGCTGCTTTCCAGCGCCTTACGGGCCGTTTCGGCACGCGGCAGGGCGGCAAGCTGGCGCTCAACGGCCTGGGCTACGGCTTCGGCCATCGCGGCGTCCGGCGTCAGTAGAATAACCTGCGAGTCCGGGCCGTGCTCCGCCTGAGAAAGCAGGTCGGAGGCCACGAAGTCCGGCGTTGCGCCGCTGTCGGCGATGACCAGCACTTCTGAGGGTCCGGCGGGCATGTCGATTGCCGCGCCGTCAAGACGCTGGCTGACCTGGCGTTTCGCCTCGGTAACAAAGGCGTTACCAGGCCCAAAGATTTTATCCACTTTCGGGATACTTTCGGTCCCCAGCGCCAGGGCGGCAATCGCCTGTGCGCCGCCAACCTGAAACACCTCCTGCACGCCGCACAGCTGCGCGGCATAGAGGATCTCGTCGGCAATCGGCGGAGGTGAGCAAAGCACCACTTTTTTGCAGCCGGCAATGCGGGCGGGCGTTGCCAGCATCAGTACAGTGGAGAACAACGGCGCAGAGCCGCCGGGAATATACAGGCCCACGGAAGCCACCGGGCGGGTAACCTGCTGGCAGCGCACGCCGGGCATGGTTTCCACATCAACCGGAGCCAGCTGCTGGGCGAGATGGAACTTTTCGATATTGGCAACCGCAACGGCCATCGCTTCTTTAATATCGACGCCCAGGCGGGCTACCGCCTCGTCGATTTGCTGCGAAGTCACTTTGAGCTGCCGGACTTCGGTTTTATCAAACTTTGCGCTGTATTCACGCAGCGCGACGTCGCCGTTGCTTTTTACGTTGTCGATAATTTCGGCAACGGTGCGGGTAATGCTGTCAGAGGCGGAAATCGCCGGGCGCATCAGCAGGGCACTGCGGGCGTTTTCATCGCACTCGTTCCAGTTAATCAGCGTGTTGAAGTTGCTCATCGGGTCACTCCATCATCTTCTCAATCGGCAGCACCAGAATAGAACTGGCGCCCAGCGCTTTCAGCTTCTCCATGGTTTCCCAGAACAGCGTCTCGCTGCTCACCATATGCATGGCTACGCGCTGCTGGTCACCGGCCAGGGGCAGAATGGTCGGACGCTCGGCACCCGGCAGCAGGGCGATAACTTCGTCCAGGCGAGAGCTTGGCGCATGCAGCATGATGTATTTGGACTCGCGTGCCTGAATCACGCCCTGAATACGGGTCAGCAGTTTGTCGATAAGTTGCTGTTTGGCTTCCGGCATTTCGCCGTCGCGCTGAATAAGGCAGGCTTTGGAGCGGTAGATCACTTCAACTTCACGCAGGCCGTTGGCTTCGAGCGTTGCGCCGGTGGAAACCAGGTCGCAAATTGCGTCGGCCAGGCCCGCACGCGGAGCCACTTCCACCGAACCGTTAAGCAGGCAGGATTTAAACTGCACGCCTTTCTGGTCGAGGTAGCGCTTGAGCAGGTGCGGGTAAGAGGTGGCAATGCGTTTGTTGTTCAGGCTTGCCGGGCCGTCCCACGGTTCGTCCACGGCGGTTGCCAGAGACAGGCGGCAGCCGCCGAAGTCGAGGCGACGCAGCGTGAAATAGCGCGGGTCGTCACCCTGGGCGCGGCGGGTTAACAACTCTTCTTCAAGGACGTTTTCACCGATAATACCGAGGTCGACAACGCCGTCCATCACCAGGCCCGGGATGTCGTCATCGCGTACGCGCAGAATGTCGATAGGCATGTTTTCTGCCAGCGCAATCAGGCGCTGAGTGTGCAGGTTGATTTTTATGCCGCAGCGTGCGAGTAATTCGCGTGAATCATCGCTAAGGCGGCCAGATTTCTGCATAGCTATGCGTAAACGGTTGTTGTCGGTCATCGGTTGTTACCCCTTATTAATTCCTGTCTGACGCCCAAAAAAAAGCCCCCGGAAGAAATCTTCCGGGGGCTTTATCTCGCGTTCACGCACCACTGGAAGATCTTTTCGTCTCCCAGCACCAATCGCCTGAAAGACTAGTCAGGGTGATGGTGATGATGGTGGTTTTTAAATGGAACGCGTGTCATAAAATTCTCGTATGAATGACTATTCATTATGTGCCAATTAACGTAAACCAGATTACGCATTGAGCGCAAGGGGTTTTTTCCCCTCTGGTTAATATTCTGTTGGGGAGAGTTAATTGTCAGTTACGCGCCGGTGGCGTAGCCTTAATAGAGAGTCAAATTCACTCGTCAGAAGATAATGCTGTCAGGTCAGGAGACAAGGCATGAAAAGGGTCGCAATAGTCGGGTTGGGGTGGTTGGGAATGCCGCTGGGGCTGTCATTAGCAGCGCGCGGTTTTCAGGTCAGCGGAAGCAAAACCACGCTGGATGGCGTAGAAGCGGCGCGTATGTGCGGCATCGAAAGCTATCAGCTGCAATTACAGCCTGAGCTGGTTTGCGAAAGCGAGGATCTGGACGCTTTGCTGAACGTTGATGCTCTGGTGATAACGCTGCCGGCTCGCCGCAGCGGCGAGGGCGATGACTTCTATTTGCAGGCGGTGCAGGAAATCGTTGATAGCGCGCTGGCCCATTCGGTGCCCCGCATCATCTTTACCAGCTCGACTTCCGTATACGGCGAGGGTGAAGGTAACGTTAAAGAAACCGCGCCACTTCGGCCGGTTACCGCCAGCGGGCGAGTGTTAAAAGAGCTGGAGGACTGGTTGCATCGCCTGCCCGGTACTTCGGTTGATATTCTGCGCCTGGCCGGATTGGTCGGGCCGGAGCGCCATCCTGGCCGGTTCCTGGCAGGGAAAAAGGATGTGGCAAACGGGCATCACGGCGTGAACCTGGTGCACCTGGAAGACGTTATCGCCGCCATCACGCTGCTGTTGCAGGCGCCTAAGGGCGGGCACGTTTATAACCTCTGCGCGCCTTCGCACCCAACGCGGGCCGAGTTTTATTCGCACATGGCGCGGCAAATTGGGCTGGAGGCTCCGCAGTTCCGCAGCGAGGCGCAAAGCGGCCACGGCAAGTTGATTGACGGCAGCCGCATCTGTAATGAGCTAGGCTTCGAGTATCAATACCCCAATCCGCTGATTATGCCGATGCAATAACAGCCGCGCGGCAGGCTCCGCGCACCCGGGAGCGAGTATGAAACCTTTGCTTGAGGTCCTGATCATTCTGGATGCGCTGGATAAAGAAGGGAGTTTTGCTGCTGCGGCGGCAAAACTCTTTAAAACACCGTCTGCGCTGAGCTATAGCGTGCAAAAGCTGGAAAGCGATCTCAATATCCAGATCCTTGACCGCAGCGGTCATCGGTCGCGTTTTACCCGCACCGGCGAGCTGCTGCTGGAAAAAGGGCGGGAGATCCTGCATTCGGTGCGCGAGCTGGAGCAGCAGGCCATCAAGCTACAACAAGGCTGGGAAAACGAGCTGACCATCGGCGTCGATAATGCTTTTCCGTTCTCTCTGCTTACCCCGTTAATCGAAGCCTTCTATCAAAGTTACAGCGTGACGCGCCTTAAATTTATTAACGACGTGTTGGGCGGTTCGTGGGAGGCGCTAACCGAAGGGCGGGCGGATATTATCGTCGGCGCGATGAGCGACCCGCCTTCCCTGAGCGGCTTTGGCTTTACGTTGCTGGGAAGGCTGGAAATAGTCTTTGTGGTGGCCCCCCACCATGCGCTGGCGAAAGCAGAGGAGCCGCTGACAAGGCGCTTAATCAAGCGTTCACGCGCCGTAGTCGTGGGGGATACTTCCAGAATAGAGTCTGCCCGCGCCATGCATCTACTGGAAGAACAGGAAGCCATCACGGTGTTTGATTTCAAAACCAAGCTGGAACTGCAAATCAGCGGCATCGGCTGCGGCTACATGCCGCGCTATATGGCCCAGCGTTTTATCGACAGCGGGGCGCTGGTGGAAAAGCAGGTCGTCGGGCAGGTGCCTTTTGTGCCGGTCTGGATAGGCTGGAACGAGCAAACCGCCGGACTTGCCAGCGAATGGTGGCGGGAGAAAATTGTCAGCGACGCGCAAATTGCGCAGGTTTATGCCCGCCCGGAAAAATAGCACTTTCTTACCTGGCAACAATCCAATACAAGGACTAAGGTCTATGACGGCGAGCCGGTGAAAAAGAAATTGCCAAAGATGATTCTAACATCTTGTCATTGTGCCCGTTAATGGTGCAAAATACGCGCCAGCAAAAATAGAAGACTAACCGACGTTTAAGAGACGTCGGTTATTTTTTTGCAATCAACTAAGTCAGACAAACGGCATTTGCCAAAAAAACCAAGAGGCCGGGCTTCGTACCGGATAGATACTAGCTTTTAAAAAACGACAGTCGTGTCGCCGAGGAAATTGAGATGGGGCAGATTTTTGCTTTTGCGCAGGCTTTCTCTATTGAGGGAAACAACCATGTCGCTTAACGTCACCGCAGGTGCAAACACCCGCCCAGGTCTGCATAAGACCCTGACGCTGGTTCCGGTAGTTATGATGGGCCTTGCCTACATGCAGCCGATGACCTTGTTTGATACTTTCGGTATTGTTTCCGGGATGACCGATGGCCATGTGCCGACGGCTTATGCCTTTGCTCTGGTGGCGATTCTGTTCACCGCGCTGAGCTATGGCAAGCTGGTGCGTCGTTTCCCGTCTGCGGGTTCCGCTTATACCTACGCTCAGAAGTCCATTAACCCGCTGGTCGGTTTTATGGTGGGCTGGTCGTCGCTGCTCGACTATCTGTTCGCGCCGATGATCAATATTCTGCTGGCGAAAATCTATTTTGAAGCTCTGGTGCCCGGTGTCCCTTCGTGGATCTTCGTGGTGGTGCTGGTCGGCTTTATGACGGTCTCTAACCTGCGCAGCGTCAAAACCGTTGCCAACTTCAACAGCGTCATCGTGCTGCTGCAAATCGTGCTGATTGCGGTCATTATGGGCATGGTGGTTTACGGTGTTGCCGGTGGTGAAGGCGCGGGTACGCTGACAAGCAGCAAACCGTTCTGGTCTGAAAACGCACACATTGCACCGATGATTACCGGGGCGACTATTCTCTGCTTCTCATTCACCGGCTTTGACGGCATCAGCAACCTGTCTGAAGAGACCAAGGACGCCGAGCGTGTTATTCCTCGGGCTATTTTCCTGACCGCGCTGATTGGCGGCATGATTTTCATCGTCTCGACCTATTTCCTGCAGCTGTACTTCCCGGATATCTCTCGCTTTAAAGATCCGGATGCGTCTCAGCCTGAAATTATGCTGTTCGTTGCGGGTAAAGCCTTCCAGGTTGGCGCGCTTATCTTCTCCACCATTACCGTGCTGGCTTCCGGTATGGCGGCGCACACCGGCGTTTCTCGCCTGATGTACGTGATGGGCCGTGACGGCGTGTTCCCGAACCGCTTCTTCGGCTACATTCACCCGAAATGGCGTACCCCGGCGTTTAACGTACTGCTGGTTGGCGCGGTAGCGCTGATGGCTATCGACTTTGACCTGGTAACCGCAACCGCTCTGATTAACTTCGGTGCGCTGGTGGCCTTTACCTTCGTTAACCTGTCGGTTATCTCTCAGTTCTGGATCCGCGAAAAGCGCAACAAGTCCCTTAAGGACCACCTGAACTACCTGGTTCTGCCAACTATTGGCGCTCTGACCGTTGGTGCACTGTGGATTAACCTGGAAGAAAGCTCGATGATCCTCGGCCTGATTTGGGGCGCAATTGGCCTGATTTACGTTGCCTGCGTCACCCGCAGCTTCCGTAACCCGGTGCCTCAGTACAACGAAGACATCGCGTAATAGCATTCAAATATAAAAAAGGCTCCCGTCGATGGGAGCCTTTTTTTTACCTGCCGGAAAGATTAACCCACCAGATATTGAGCGTATTCGAACAGCGCTTTGAGTAACGCCAGCTTTTCTTTGTCGCCTTCATGTTGGTTGTAAAGTGCCTCAAGCTCCTGGGCGTAGGCCTGCAGAGCCTCCTGGGAAAGCACTTCCTGGCGATGCTGTAGCCAGCGGTTCTGCTCATCTTCGCTCAACGTGCCCGGCCAGTTACGCGCCCGGTAGTTGAAGAGCAGCTTCTCAATACGCTTGTCGGCGAAGGTGATATCCAGCGCCGGAAGGTTTTGTGGGTCGGTTTGCAGCACAATGCGCATTGCAGCGCGGTCTGCATCGCTGAAGAAGCCGTTATACAGCTGGGCGTCCACGTTATCAGAAGGAACAAAAGGCTCTGCCTCGGCAAACAGGGCGACTACCTTCTCGCGCACTTCAGGGTGCTCGCGCAGCACCTTCAGATTATCGAGGCACTGCTGGCGGTTGATCCCCAGGCGTTCGGCGTCTTCCGGGCGCAGGGTATTAGCTACCGCAAGCACCGGGCATTTATTCAGATGTACCAGCTTAATGGGCACCGCTGCCGTATTGCCCAGCGCCGCTTTTGGCGTATACAGGCGCTCGCGCAGCGTATCGGCGTCCAGCTCCAGCAGCGGAGAAATATCCCCGGCCAAATCCACCATAATCACCGCATTGCGGTTATCCGGGTGCCAGGCCAGCGGCGCAATCCAGCTGGTATTCCCGCGTGCGGCGCCAAACATGCCCGAAACGTGAACCAGGGGCTTCATTTGCGGAATATCAATCAGCGTTTGTAGTTTTTGCTTCGAGCGGTGGCTGTAGAGATAGTCGAACAGACGCGGCTGGCGGGTTTTCACCAGTTGAGCCATAGCAATAGTTGCGTACACATCGGACATCGCGTCGTGGGCGTTGGCGTGTTCAATTCCGTTAGCTTTGGTCAAATGCTCAAGACGGAAGCTCGGTAGTCCGTCTTCGTTTTCCGGCCAGACAATGCCTTCCGGGCGCAGGGCATAACAGGCGCGCATCACGTCCAGCAGGTCCCAGCGCGAGTTATCGTTTTGCCAGCTCCAGGCGTACGGATCGTAGAAGTTACGGTAAAAGATATTGCGGGTAACTTCATCGTCGAAGCGCACATTATTGTAACCCACCACGCAGGTCTTCGGCACGGTAAAAATGGCGTGAATGCGTTTTGCAAAAGCCGCTTCGTTATCGCCCCGGGCCAGCGCCTGCTGAGGCGTTATTCCGGTTATCATCACGGCTTCCGGCTGGGGCAGGTAGTCATCCGCAGGCTTGCAGTAAAACACTTCGGGCTCGCCAATAACGTTGAATTCGCCATCGGTTCGAATGGCAGCAAACTGCGCCGGCCTGTCCAGGGAGGGGCTTTTGCCGAAGGTCTCGTAATCGTGAAACAGAAATGTAGCAAGCGATGCGGAGTCAGACACTGAGGTTACCATTGAGCTAGTTGTAATCTGACCCAATGGTAAACCATCTGTCTGCTCATCAGAAGGAAAAGCGCGTTTAAGGTGCCGTGCGTCCGGCGGGAAGCCCGGTGCTGACAATCAATCGCTTACCTAACGCAATCCCTCGTTTTTCGACCTTATGGTAGAGCGCCAGGGCTATCAACCACACCAGCGGCAGCGTGATGGCGGCAACAATCAGGGCGCGTATCAGCGAGGGTTGATGAGCAAACGCCGTGTAGCGCACCAGCAGGCCAATTAACGGGATGACTATCATCAAATGCAGTAGATAAACCGAGTAAGAAACATCGCCCAAAAACAGGCTGAACCGGCAGGTTAATAGCCGACGCGGCAGGGCGGTGATGGGGCTCAGGCGCGTTTCTTGCCCGTGCGGCCAAAGCAGCACCGTCATACCGATTATCATCACGCACTCCGCCACCAGCCGCAGATGATTTTCGGCAATATGCATCTGCCAGGCAATGACTGGGGCGAGCAGCGCCAGCGCACAATAGCGCAGGTTATTGTGCATTACGGCTCTGGAAATCAGCATTCCGGCAATAAACAGCGGCAGCTTAATCAGGATCATCGACGGCATCGGGAATGCCTCGAAATAACCCGGCAGCAGCCAGCGGGCGGCGAGGCAAACGATCATCAGCAACACCGAGCTCAGTGCGAACCCGTAGCGCATCACCAGCAGCATAATAAACGGGAACAGCAGGTAATATTGCATCTCCAGGCCGATGCTCCAGTCCGGCAGAACGGTGCGGAAAGAGTAGGCCGGGATAAAACCAAAAATAAACGACAGATGACTGACAATATTGATAAATGAATGGTCGGCATAGCGGCTGCTTGCGGTGGCGGTTGAAGGCCAGGCGCTGGCGATAATATCGCGCATTTCGCCAAACCAGCCGCCAAATAGCAACGCCACCAGCAGCAATAAATAATAGAGCGGGGCGATGCGGAAGAAGCGTCTCAGCCAGAAGACACGAAATGTTGATAATTTATTCCACGGCTCTCGCTCACGCCGTTCCTGATAATTCTTCGCCATCAAATAACCTGACAGCAAAATAAACAAATCGACGCCCATCCCCGGGTCGTAAAGCAGCGGAATTTTGCACTGCACCAGCAGGCAAATGTGGCCTAACAGCACCCAAAGCGACGCCAGGCCGCGCAGCCCTTCAAGCTCGGGAGACCAAGGTTTACTCTCCACCATAAGGTTACCTTCAAAGTGTATTTTCTTTGCCCAGAGTAAAAATGAATCGCCGGGGCGACAATCCCAAACTTGCGCAAATCGAGAATCCAGGAATAAACGCAGTACGATAAATGAAGGAATATATTCCGTACAATTATCAGTCATTATTATTACCAAATATGAAATGTCATATTTTCTTGCAATTTAAAGAGGCAAAGTAACAAGAACTCCCGTAAAACGAGCCGCTGTAAATTAAGTCTTTGAGGATATTCCGTTGAAAACCCGCCTGCTTGCCGCTCTGAGCTTTGTATCCCTTTCCGTTAATACCGCATTTGCTGATGATATTTTTGCCCATCAGCCACAGCCGCCGCAGGTTCAGGCCGGGGCATGGGTATTGATGGATTACACCACCGGGCAGGTTTTAACCGCGGGAAATGAACACGTACAGCGCAACCCGGCGAGCCTCACCAAGCTGATGACCGGCTACGTGGTAGACCGCGCCATCGACAGCAAACGCATCACGCCGGACGATATCGTCACCGTGGGTAAAGACGCCTGGGCGAAAGGTAATCCGGTATTTGACGGTTCATCGCTGATGTTTATCAAACCCGGCGACAGAGTGACCGTGCGTGACCTCAGCCGCGGGCTGATTATCGACTCCGGCAACGACGCCTGCGTGGCGCTGGCGGATTATGTGGCCGGCGGTCAGAAGCAGTTTGTTGCCATGATGAACCACTATGTTGAGCAGCTTGGCCTGCATGACACCCATTTTGAAACCGTTCACGGCCTTGATGCGCCCGGCCAGCACAGTTCGGCTTACGACCTGGCGGTGCTCTCCCGCGCCATCATCCACGGCGAGCCTCAGTTCTACCATATGTACAGCGAGCGCAGCCTCACCTGGAACGGCATTACCCAGCAAAACCGCAACGGCCTGCTGTGGGACAAATCCCTTAACGTCGACGGGCTGAAAACCGGCCATACCGAAAGCGCCGGATTTAACATCATCGCCTCCAGCGTGTTGGGCCAGCGCCGCCTGATAGCAGTGATCATGGGCGGCGAAAGCTCAAAAGGGCGTGAGGAGCAGGCGCGTAAGTTGCTGCACTGGGGGCAGGATAACTTCGACACCGTGCAGGTGCTGCAAAAAGGCAAAGCTATCGGCAGCGAGCACATCTGGTATGGCGATAAAGCAAACTTCAGCGTAGGCCCGGATCAGGATGTTTTCCTGGCGTTGCCAAAATCAGAGCTGCCGAACATTAAGGCGAAATATGTGCTGAATAAACAGGACATGGAAGCCCCGCTCGCCGCCAATGCGCCGGTGGGTGAAATTGAACTCTATGATGGCGACAAGCTTATTTCTCACTGGCCGCTGGTTAACCTGACCCCTATAGATAAAGGCGGCGTTTTCTCTCGCCTGGGCGATTTCATCAGCCGCAAGTTTTAACCGGAACCGGACTTCCTGCTAACGGGCTGCGCTAATCACGCGGCCCGTTTTTTTGGCCTAAGCTGATTGCGAAGCTGCTCCCAAAACTGGCAGCTTGTTTGCTCGCTCCAAAAAATATAGTGTATAAATGTACAGTGCATTTATTCATCAGCGTGGAGGCAGTATGACGTTCAAAGTTCAGCAAGTTCCGGCGCGCAAAGTAGCCGGGTTTCATCTGGTGGGGCCGTGGGAAACAACGGTTCCACAGGGCTTCGGTCAACTGGCTCTGTGGGCGAAATCCCACAGCCTGAACGGCGACTGGCTGGCCGTTTATTATGACGACCCGGACGTTGTCCCGGCAGAAAAACTCCGCGTAGACACGGTAATTGGCGTGGCGGATGACTTCGTCCTCCCGCAAAACAGTGAAGGCGTAATTATCACCTCAATTGCCGCGGATACTTATGCCATCGGCCGTGCCGTCGTTGAAAACGACGCATTCCAGCAGGCCTGGGAACGCTTCTTCGACCAGATCGAAGCCGACGGCGGTTATCGGTTAACCGGCAAGCCATGCTACGAAATCTATCTTAGCGACGGCTCTGCTTCCGGCGTATGGGAAATAGAGATGTATATCCCGGTGACTAAAGCCTGAGTGAGGTACTGACCATGGTGGATGCGATTGCCGGGCTGAAGGTTTTATTTGTCGCCGGATATGGCCCGATAACGCAAGACGTGGCGGCAAGCTCTGCTTTTTATCAGCAGGCGCTTGGGTTGCCGCTAAAGGCGATGGACGGCAATGAAGATTATCTGGCTACGGAACACGGCGAGCTGGACGGGGTGAAGCACTTTGCCCTCTGGCCGCTCGCCCAGGCCGCTCAGTCATGCTTTGGCCTGGCGTTGTGGCCTGCTGACCAGGTTACGCCGCAAAGCTGGGTGGAATTTGAAGTTGAAGATGTCGGGCAGGCAACGGCGGTGCTTAAGCAGGCGGGGTATCAGCTGTTGATTGAAAACCGCCTGGAGCCGTGGGGGCAAACGGTATCTCGCCTGCTCAGCCCGGAAGGGTTGCTGGTGGGCGTCACGGTAACGCCCTGGCTGCGCTAAAGCTCTATAAGGCGGCGTTATGCCGCCTGATTTCTGATATTCAGCAAGGA
The DNA here is from genome assembly GCF_000412335.2 of Cedecea davisae DSM 4568. Lineage (GTDB taxonomy): Bacteria > Pseudomonadota > Gammaproteobacteria > Enterobacterales > Enterobacteriaceae > Cedecea > Cedecea davisae. The sequence continues at coordinate 2,868,944 of NZ_KE161030.1, read as the reverse complement.
AATGTGAAATATCGCTCGTAAAAGGCCTGCGGGCGGCGGCTTTATGATCTCGTTTTTGGAAAAACGAGTACAATCGCGTTTTTGTTTCCGGAGAGCCGGGTGTGCGTCCCGACAAATCACTGACCCCGTTTGAGATCCGCATCTACCGTAACTATCGCATCGTGCACGGTGTGCGTATCGCGCTTGCCTTTGTTCTGACTTTCGTTCTGGTTCGCATGCTGCAAATCCCCGAAGGGACCTGGCCGCTTATCACGCTGGTGGTGGTGATGGGGCCTATCTCGTTCTGGGGCAACGTGGTGCCGCGCGCTTTCCAGCGCATTGGCGGAACCATTTTCGGCGCTGCCGTGGGGCTGATAGCCCTGAAGCTGGAACTTTATTCCCTGCCGCTGATGATTATCTGGTGCGGGCTGGCGATGTTCCTGTGCGGCTATCTGGCATTGGGCAAACGCCCGTATCAGGCGCTGCTGATAGGCATCACGCTGTCGGTTGTGGTCGGTGCGCCAGCCGGGGATATGGAAGTGGCGCTCTGGCGCAGCGGCGACGTCATTTTTGGCTCATTGCTGGCGATGCTGTTCACCAGCGTTTACCCGCAGCGCGCCTTCATCCACTGGCGTATCCAGATGGCGAGCTTCGTGCAGGCGCTCGGTAAAATCTACACCGCCGGGTTCTCGCCCAACCTGGTTGAGCGGCCAAGGCTCGAGAAGCCGCTGCAAAAAGTGCTCAACGACGTGGTAAAAATGCGGGCTTTGATTGGCCCGAGCAGCAAAGAAACGCGCATCCAGAAGTCGGTTTTTGAGGCTATTCAGACCATCAACCGTAATTTGGTTTGCACGCTTGAGCTGCAAATCAACGCTTACTGGGCAACCCGCGCCAGCCATTTCCTGATGATTAATGCCCATACGCTGCGCGATACTCAGCAAATGACCCAGCGCACCCTGGGGGCAATTGCGAAGGCGCTGCATGAGGGGAACCCTTCGCCTATCTCGGCCAATAGCGAAAAGCTTAATGAGATTGTCTCCGAGCTGCGCCAACTGATGGAAGACGGGCAGAACGGCCAGCTACAGGAAACGCCGATCCACGGTTACGTCTGGCTTAGCCTGGAACTGGCTCGCCAGCTTGAGCTGCTGTCGAGTCTGATTTGCCGCGCGCTGCGCAAATAGCGCGCGTAAAGCACAGAAATCATAATGCTTGTTTCGATTCAGCAGAATTTGAGGTTAAGATAGGGCAAGCCCGTTAGTGAGACTGACAAAAAATTGTAATCGTCAACCGCTACTACTAAGGTTATGGCGGTTGTCTTAACGAATCCGAGTACCAATTTAGCAGGGGTGTAAAAATGGAAAATATCAAACCTACCTTCCAGGACGTTCTGGAGTTTGTTCGTCTGTTCCGTCGTAAAAACAAACTGCAGCGTGAAATCCAGGACGTAGAGAAAAAAGTCCGTGACAACCAGAAACGTGTTCTGCTGCTCGACAACCTGAGCGATTACATCAAACCTGGCATGAGCATCGAAGCGGTGCAGGGCATCATCGCCAGCATGAAAACCGACTACGAAGACCGCGTGGATGACTACATCATCAAAAACGCAGAGCTGTCTAAAGAGCGTCGTGAAATCTCTAAAAAGCTCAAAGTGATGGGCGAGCAGAAAGTTACCGACACCAAGTCTGAGTAACCGTTGCTGATTTGAAGAGGCCGCCTGAAGGGCGGCTTTTTTACGTCTCGTCCACCATCACCCGCAGCAACGTTTCCAGCAGGCCGGGAAAACGCGCGTCCAAATCTTCACGCCTTAACGAAATCAAATTCTCTCGCCCCTGGGGGCGCTGCCAGATAACGCCGCTATCGCGCAGTACGCGCCAGTGGTGTGTCATCGTCGATTTAGCCACGTCTTTACGCAATGCCCCGCATGACAGCTCCACGCCGTCTGCCAGCGATTTTACAATCTCCAGCCTGAGGGGATTCCCGAGGGCAAAAAGCACATTTTCAAGGCGGATTTGTTCACGTTCCGGATGGTTGGCGATCATACTGTTCCTGTGTCGGCGGTGGCGGCTCGGCGGCCGGCTACTATAGCAAAACCCGAAGGCTAAGCGAGCATCGGGATAAACTATAACTAAAATAGTTCGAATATACTCGTACAGTTGTACTATGATGATGGCGAACAAACGAACCGGCCATTCCGGCCGCAACTAAACAGTCGATAAGACTAAGGACGCATCATGCCCCGACCCATCCCTCTCGAACGCTATCGCAACATTGGTATTTCAGCCCATATCGATGCCGGTAAAACGACGACTACGGAACGTATTCTGTTTTACACCGGCATGAGCCATAAACTGGGTGAAGTTCACGATGGCGCAGCAACGACAGACTGGATGGCTCAGGAGCAAGAGCGCGGCATAACCATTACTTCCGCCGCGGTGAGCTGCTTCTGGCCGGGTATGGATCGCGGTTTTGAACCGCACCGTATCAACATCATAGACACTCCGGGACACGTAGACTTCACCATTGAGGTAGAACGCTCTATGCGCGTGCTGGACGGTGCCGTGATGGTTTATGACTCCGTTGGCGGCGTACAGCCACAGTCGGAAACCGTCTGGCGGCAGGCCAATAAATATGGCGTGCCGCGCCTGGCTTTCGTCAACAAAATGGACCGACCGGGAGCCGACTTCTTCCGCGTGGTACAAATGATGGTTGACCGACTGAAGGCTAATCCGGTGCCGATCGTTATCCCGATTGGCGCAGAGGATCACTTCACCGGCGTAGTCGATCTCATCAAAATGCGGGCCATTTTATGGGACGATGCGACCCAGGGCATGACCTTTGATTATGCTCCGGTGCCGGACGAGCTGCTGGAAACGGCGCAGCTGTGGCGCGAAAAAATGGTTTCAGCTGCGGCCGAGGCCAACGACGAGCTGATGGATAAATATCTGGAAACCGGTGAGTTGGACGAAGCAGATATTATTGCCGGGCTGCGCGTCCGCACGATTGCCGGTGAAATCCAGCCGATGCTTTGCGGCAGTGCTTTTAAAAACAAAGGCGTGCAGCGCATGCTGGATGCGGTGGTTGAACTTATGCCGTCTCCGCTCGACATTCCTTCTATTCAGGGTGTTGATGAAAAAGGCGGCGTGATTGAACGCCACGCTAACGACGACGAACCGTTCTCGGCGCTCGCGTTCAAACTGATGACCGACCCGTATGTCGGCCAGCTGACCTTTATCCGCGTGTATTCCGGGGTGCTGAAAAAAGGCGACTCGGTTTACAACCCGGTGAAAGGGAAGAAGGAGCGTATTGGCCGCATCGTACAGATGCATGCTAACGACAGGCATGAAGTTGACGAGCTGCGTGCCGGTGATATCGCCGCCTGCGTGGGGCTGAAAGATGTGACAACGGGCGACACGCTGAGCGACCCGGATGCCATTATTACTCTGGAACGTATGGAATTCCCGGAGCCGGTTATTTCGCTGGCTATTGAACCGAAGACCAAAGCCGACCAGGAGAGAATGGGCATCGCGCTACAGCGGCTGGCGGCTGAAGATCCGTCTTTCAGGCTACATACGGACGAAGAGTCAGGCCAGACGATTATCTCCGGGATGGGCGAACTGCATCTGGAAATCATCGTTGACCGCATGAAGCGTGAGTTCGGCGTGGAAGCAAATATCGGTCGCCCTCAGGTGACTTACCGCGAAACCATCCGCAAAATCGCGAAGGACGTTGAAGGCAAATTTGTTCGCCAGTCCGGCGGTAAAGGCCAGTATGGTCACGTTGTATTGACGCTCGAACCGCTTGAGCCGGGCAAAGGCTTTGTGTTTGAAGATGCCACCAAAGGCGGCGTGGTGCCGCGCGAGTTTATTCCTTCCGTGGAAAAAGGCCTGCGTGAAGCCATGAACACCGGCGTGCTGGCCGGTTACCCGGTGGTGGACATCAAAGCGACGCTGACCTTTGGCTCCTATCATGACGTCGACTCTTCGGAAATGGCGTTCAGGATGGCGGCTATATTTGGCTTCAAGGACGCGGCGCGGAAGGCGGACCCGGTTATTCTGGAGCCGGTGATGCACGTCGAGGTGGAAACGCCGGAAGAGTATGCCGGTAATATTATGGGCGATCTCTCTTCCCGCCGCGGCATGGTGCAAGGCATGGAAGAGCGGTTTGGCAGCCAGATCATTCGCGCCGATGTTCCCCTGGCGGAAATGTTTGGCTACTCCACCACGCTGCGCTCCATGTCTCAGGGCAGGGCGACTTACAGCATGGAGTTCCATCACTATTCGGAAGCACCGCGTAACGTGGCGGACGCCATTATTGCCAGCCGTAAATCATAATCAGTAACCCGGGTGGATGAGGTTCTCTCATCCACCTTTCAATCCCATCAATTTGCGAGCGTCTTCCCTCTAACGCTGCAACCCGCTGAACTTTAATCTTTATTTCTGAATCCCACTCGGCCATTCACTGAATGTCAGATGATTAACCTGGCTGCTGCTCACATAATAGCCGCATAGGCTTGTGCCTATATAGGAATTAACCTATATTGCGGAGGGTGATGTGTGGTCGATTAAAATGACGGATACGTTTGATGCCTGGTTTACGGCATCGGATGATGCAACCAAATCCTGTGTCATAGCATCAATGGTGTTGCTGAAGAACAGGGGGCCTTTATTAAACAGGCCTTATGCGGACACGGTGAAAGGCTCGCAATACGCAAATATGAAAGAGTTGCGCGTTCAGTGCAGAGGGGAGCCATTAAGGTTATTTTTTGCTTTTGATATAAGACGTTGTGCCATCCTGCTGTGTGCCGGGAATAAGGTCGGAAATGAAAAGCGTTTTTATGATGTCATGATCCCCCTGGCCGATAAGGAATTTGCAGCACATTTGAAACAGCTAACGGAAAAGGAACAAATAGAATGGGTCGAACACTAGAAGAGCTGCTTGCCACAGAAAAACCGGAAGTCGTGGCTGCGGCACAGGCGATGGCCGATGAAATGCTGCTTAATATCCACCTCGCCGAGCTGCGTGAGCGGGTGAGAAAAACGCAAAACGAAATGGCAAAACAGCTTGGCGTTAAGCAGCCAACCGTGGCCGAAATGGAGAAAAAGGGGCGCGATATTAAGCTGTCCTCGCTCAAACGCTATGTCGAGGCGGCGGGCGGTAAAGTTAAGCTTGATATTGAGCTGCCGGACGGTAGCCACTTCAACATCGCGCTGTAAGTCAACGGGGCGGCTTTCACCGCCCGGCCTGCCTTAAATTTGCCCGGTTTCGTGCAGATGGCGCCATAACACTTTATCGCCCTCGCGGCGGAAAATGGCCGTAGACCAGCGCACCGTGCTTGACCCGTTCAGGGTCTGCGTTTCACGGTAAAGCACCGCCGCACCCTGCGGCCATTCATCCAGCAAGGTAAGCTCATCCACCTGAATTTGCAGGCCGGAACGGCTGCCGCCCTGAGCCTTGAAAAAGCCGCACAGGCCAGGAAAATCCAGCTTTGCACCGCTTAGCGCCACCATTGAGTAATCTGCACTAAAGCGTGCCAGCATGGCCTCAACGCCGCCTTCTTTGGCGCCAAGCCACTGTTCTATCGCGACGTGGGCGTCGATAACTTCTTTAAACCAGATATTCATTGCTCAGGACTCCTTTTTGATAAGTTGTTTCTTAATTTGTTGGTTATTAAGCCGTAAATGATAAGCCAGCGGAATAATCGTCCCGGCGGCGGCAAAGCTAAACGTGAGCAGATAAGCCTGCTGTGCCGGAAGCTGGCTTTGCAGCACCGTCAACAGCAGGCTCAGCAGCGCAACGCCGAAGCAAAAACTCAGCTGGCGGTTGATGTTCCACAGCGCGCTGGCCTCCGGCATCACCCGCGCAGGTGTTGAGATAAATGCGGTGCTTTGCGCCGTGCTGCTGGAAAGGCTGCCGCCGAGGCCCATCAGAATATAAGCGGCAATCAGCAGCGCGATTTGCTCCCCGGATGTGACCTGAGTCAGCAGCAGAATGCCCGCCGCCTGGAGTAAGCCGCCCAGCGTAATCAGCGGGCGCGGGCCAAGGCGGTTAAACATCCTGCCGGTAAAAGAGATGGCGACGAAGGAAGCCAGCGCCCAGGGAACCATCAGCGCTCCGGTTTGCGTGGCAGTCATCCCCAGCTGTGTTTGCAGATAAATAATGCTCACCAGGCTGGTGCCCATAAACAGCCCCGGTATGCACTGGTAAACCAGCATCGCATAGCGTAATAGCGGGTCTGCCAGCAGCGGGAGGCTGAACAGCGGATGAAGATGTTTACTGTTATGGCGAACAAACAGCCAGAGCATTAGCGCTCCGGCGGCCAACAACAGCAGCGCCGATAAATGAGCGCCAGGACTGCTTGCCTGAGTCAGGCCGAGCAGGATGGCAAAAAGCCCGACTGAGCCAAGTGCCAGCCCTTTTGCGTCCAGCGGCGTGTTGGATTTCTGCACCGGGGAGGGCTGTAGCCACAGGCTCGCCAGCAATAAAGTCAGCAGCGCCAGCGGCAGGCTCGCCAGGAAAATCCACCGCCAGCCCAGCGACTCAACCAGCAGCCCGCCAACGGTGGGTGAAAGCGCCGGAGCCAGCAGGGCTACAATCATAATGACCGAGGAAAGTTTCGCCCGCTCATGCACGGCAAAAAGCTGCCAGGTCAGCGCCTGACCGACGGGGATCAGCAGCCCGCCGCCGATGCCCTGCAAAATACGCGAGGCAACAAGCGCTTCCAGCCCGGGAGACATGCCCGAAGCCAGCGTGCCGAGAGAAAATAGCCCGAGCGAGAGCATAAACAGCCGCTTAGCGCCCAGGCGCTGAGTCAGCCAGGCGCTAATCGGGATAACCAGCGTCAACCCGCAAAGATAGCCGTGGCCAATCCACGCCAGCTCGGCGACCGTAGCGTGCAGCTCGCGCCCAATTTGCGGATAGGCGACGTTGGAAATAAACATATTAATTAAGTCGAGAAAGAAGCCGAGCAGATAGACGGCGGCGACCTTATGGCGGTAGGGCATGATGGCTCTCGTACAAAGTAAAACGCGATTTCAGCAGGTTCCGCCCGGCGGATAAATCCCGCATCTGCTGATACACTGTCAAAAATATTTTGATAATGTGGTGAATTAACATGCTTAACCTACAGCGGGTAGCGATGTTTGTTGCGGTGGTTGAAGCCGGGGGCTTTACGGCGGCGGCGCAGTCTATGCGCCAGACCAAGGCGGTTATCAGCTTTAATGTGCGCCAGCTGGAAACTGAGCTGGGTGTCTCTCTGCTGGTGCGCTCCACGCGGCGCGTGGCCTTAACCCAGGCCGGAGAAGTCTTCTACCAGCGGGCTTTATTGCTGCTGAAAGAAAGTGACGCACTGGTCGAAGAGGTACAGACCCACCACGGCGGCTATTCCGGGGAGCTGCGTATTTCGACCACGCCGGAATACGGCCAGGCAAAGGTCATCCCGGCGTTAAGCACCTTCGGCAAGCTGCACCCCAAATTAACCATTCGGCATGATTCATCCTCCGCGCCGATAAACCTGATTTCCGAACAGTTCGACCTGGCTATCCGCCTCGGTAAGCTGGCGGACTCCTCCTACCGTGCGGCGCTGATCGAACGTTTTGAAATTGTGCCAGTTGCCGCTCCTGAATGGCTTGCCCGCAATCCAATTAGCAGCCTTGAAGCACTTGCTGAAGCAGAATGGGTTATCCATCGTCGGCTACCAACCCCGCGCGAATGGCAGGTCATTGGCAGCGACAGGGAAACGCGTGATCTGACAATTACCGGGCCGTCCCGCTTTATGACCGATACCGCTGCGGCGTTAATGGCCTTTGTGGTTCAGGGATGCGGCGTGGGGCTGCTGCCCGAGTGGCTGGTGAGAGAGGCTATCGAGCGCGGTGAATTACGGCATATTTTGCCGGAGTACCGCTTCCCTTCTCAGGGTATTTACGCGGTTTACCCAAATACGCGGCACGTTCCGGCTAAGGTGCGGGCGCTGATTGATTTCTTGCAGGAGTGGGAAAGCAACAAGCCCGCTTAGGCGCGGCGGGCTTGTTTTTAGAGGTTAAATCGCTTTTTGTGCTTTAGCGGGGCGAGCAGATGCTGCCTGCGCAGATGAGATCCCCGGCAGTTCAATCTTCAGGCCGAAGGTCAGCAGAGAGTAAATCACGCCGCCCGTCAGCATCGAGACAATTACGCCGAGGTTAGCCGTGGCAAAGACGCTGTGGCGGGTTTCGTCCGTCAACAGGAACCCTACGATATGCGCGATGTACGGGTCGCCGGAGGTAATCGAGCCCAGGCCAACAACGGTGGCAATGCCCAGCGCCAGCAGCGCCGTCCAGCGGCCATCTCTGCCGCCGAAACCAGCTTTATTAGCCATTGTCACATCCCAGCCCAGGCGTTTCTGGCGTATGAAGTCGATAAGCTGAATAGCGCCTGCGGAGCCGATAACCACCGAAATAGAGGCCAGGAACGACTGGAACGTTGCCAGGAACGAGTCGGAAATAAACATCAGGTAAAATGCGCCGAAGCCGATGATTGCCGCGTTAAGCGTGGTAGTTGTGGCGCGGCTGGCGGGAATGCCGAGCGCCAGCAAAGCCAGCCCGGAACTGTAAACCCCGGTAATGGCGGCGGCCAGCAGGGAAACGATAATCACGATGGAAAACGGCACGTAGAACCAGAATGGCAGCAGGTTAGTCAGCGAGGCAATAGGCGACTGCGCCGCCGCCGCGCCCAGCTCCGGGTTACTGTCGACCAGGAATGCACCCAGCACCAGCAGCACGCTAACCGGGAGTGAAATCCCCGTCGTGGTCCAGAAAATCACCTTCGAAGCCTGAGTTTTCTTTGGCAGATAGCGGGCGAAGTCGCCGCCGTAGTTAAGGAAGCCCAGGCCGACCATCGTCATCGCCATAACCATGCCGCCAATCCAGGTCAGCAGGTTGCCGTGTACCGCGCTCTGGCCCAGCTTGTCCCAGTGAATATGCGGCAGCATCAGGAAGATAAAAATGATGCTCATAAACCCGGTCAGCCAGGCGATGTATTTTTCCACCTTCATGATTAGCTGGTGGCCATAAATCGCGACCGACATGGTGAGCGCCAGGCTGACGATAAACCAGCCCAGAACACATACCAGCGTCGGTTTACCGTCCGCCAGCGCAAAGGCCGCAGGCCAGAGTTTGGCAAACAGCGCCGCGCCGGTGGAAGAGGCGAGGGTAATAATGGTTATCTTCCAGCCCATATTCGAGATGTAGGCGAACAGAGTCGGGAATTTATTGCCGTGGTAGCCAAAGCTAAAGCGGGTCTGGGTCAGCGTTGGCAGGCCGGTTCTTGGGCCGCCGACCGCCAGCACGCCAACCAGCATGCAGGAGAGCAGGTAGCCGACGATACCGGCGCTAATAGACTGCCAGACGCTAAGGCCGAGGGAGTAAACGTAAATGCCGTAAGTCATGCCCAGAATAGAAACGTTCCAGGAAAACCAAATCGGGAACAGGCCCGAAGGTTTGCCGTAACGTTCCGCTTCGGGCACGGCATTAACGCCGTTTGATTCAACTTTCATACCGCCAGAGGCAGGCTGTTGTGTAGAGTTTGTCATCGGAGAACCCTTATGGGAGAAATCAATCGCAGAAAATTGCGGTTTCTAAAGCGAGCTCAATCATGTTGTCTAACGTGCTTTGTAGTTCTTCTGCCGTTGGCTCTTCGCCGCTAACGCTGTTTACACAGGCTGTCAGCAGGCTCAGGGCCTGGGCGCGGTACTGCGCGGCGATAGTAAAAAGCGCCGAGGTCTCCATCTCCACCGCAAGAATGTTCATTTTTTTGAGGGCGGGAAGCATGCCTTCGGGTTTGTCGTACAGCAGGTCGTTGGTAAAGGTGTTGCCGAACTGGGTCGGGATATTGTGTTTTTCGGCTACTGTCCAGCAGCGGCGGAGCAGGTCAAAGTCCGGCACTGCCGCGTAGTCGTAGCCGCCGAAGCGGTCGCGGTTAACGGAAGAGGAGGTGCCTGCCCCGGTGGCGACAATCACGTTGCGCATATCCACGCTTTCGTCGACAGCTCCGCAGGTGCCGATGCGGATAAGGCGTTTAACGCTAAACTCATTGATCAGTTCGTGAGCGTAAATAGAGACCGACGGAATGCCCATGCCGTGCGCCATCACGGAAATACGCTTGCCTTTGTAGTTGCCGGTAAAGCCGAACATATTGCGGGTATCACACACGCGTATGGCGTCAGTTAAGTAGGTTTGCGCGATGTACTGCGCGCGCAGCGGATCGCCCGGCATGATCACGGTTTCGGCGAAGTCGCCCGGGTTGGCATTAATATGTGGTGTCATCTGGCGATCTCCTGGTCTGGTTCAGGCCACTACGATAGAAAGCCGTTTGCTTGCAGAAAAAGGCAAATGTCCGGCCAGGCTGACGGCGATCACAGTTTTGATTTTTCCCCGCTAAACGGGTGAGCGATAAATCCGGGTGAATAGCGGCAGTGCTGGCCTGGGCGGAGTGAAGAAAAATGCGGAGTATTGACAATACCGCAGAGTGATAGTTAATCTCGTGCGCCTTTTCGCCCCGGATGGCTGGAGAACCAGGCAAGAAAAATCGACTATTTACCCTGGCTGAGTGCCCACATACGGCGCAGCGGAGAGCGACAACACTATGAATATTATTCAGCAATTCGCTCAGCGCGGGCATCAGCTCCTGCGTGATGCCGTGCTCGCCGCGCCGCTAAAGAATAAAGAGATCGGCCCCGGTGAGTTTATTCTGCGCCAGGGCGAAGAGATCAAAGCGCTGTACTGGATAACGCTCGGCGAATACACCATGCACTACAGCGCGGAAAACGGTAAAACCTTCAGCCTGGGGCAGCGCTTCGTCAGCGACACCATCATCGGCGAAATTGAATACCTGACCCACACTCCAAGCCAGTTCTCGGTCGTTGCCCACGACACCATGACGGTAAAAGTCATCCCGCTGGCGATGATGGACACGCTGCTCACCGGGCATGCCGAAGTGGGTGTCTGGCTGAGCCAGCTACTTTCTACCAGCTATCAGCGCGGGATGGCAAAAACCATGGAGCGCTTCCTCCAGCCGCTGGTATTGAACATTCTTGCTGACCTTTATGAACGCTATCAGCAGCAAAAACCGTTAGTGGATTTCTCCCAGGTATCCCGTGAAGCGGAGCGCTTTGGCTGCTCGGAAAGAACTTACCGCCGGGTGATTAATCAGCTGATAGAAGAAAAATACATTCAGAAAGTCGCACATGAATATGTGATTTGTGATGTAGAGAAATTCCGCATAGTGCTCGCTAATCCAGGGCGGATTGCTTAGCGGTATTAAAATAATTAATCGCTGAATATATCGAATGATTGTTCGATATATGACCGGTTTATTATAGTAAGGTAGTCAGCCATTCTGTATTCAATTCCTTTTCCAGCGAAAAGGAGTTAAACCACCATGGATAACAGAATCAACAATATGGCCACGCCCGGTTGTTCTCACTGGGCACCTTTACCCGTCGCCGAGGCACACCCCGCCTTACCCTCATTGCAGACTTTAAGCGGCGTAAGAAATACCGCGCAAAATATGCAGCCTTTATCGCATCTCATGCAAGCCACAGTTAAACCTCTCTACCTTACCCCCCCTCCGCCGGGTATGCAGGTGGGGGAAGATATCTTTGCGGGGCAGTTGCGCCAGCTGGTTTCGGGTATGGACAAATGCCCGTCGGCAAGCGTGCTTGCGCAAAGCACCGGGGTCGATGAAAGCAGAATCCGCAATATTTTGGGTGCCGCATATGCAGCTTTTCTGGGGCCATTGTCTCCTTCTGAAGATAGCTATGGGTCTGATTCGCTGAAACCCAATACCCTCTTTCGCACCGAAGCATCAGAAGCAGACGGCCGGGCGGAGAGCCTGCGGCAGGCTCTCCCGCGAGAGGAAAACGAAACCGGCGGAGATTATGCCCGGCGTCTCGTTCTGTTTAATGAAGACATTGAGGCTATCTCGGCCGCATCCGGGCTGTCTCTGGCGCATGTAAAGCAACTCGAACGTGTGGCCGCAGCAGAGCGGGATGGCAGGGCGGAGAGGCTGTGCCGGACCTATCCTCAATGTTTTGATGAAAAACACGCTGATTATGTCCGACGCCTTGTGACAATCAGTGCGGATGTTGAGGCGATTTCAGCGGTGACCGGAATGACGCTGGGCACAATACATCGGTTAATCCGCACGGTAAGGGAGGAGCACGATGGCCGGGAGGCGATGCTCCGGCAGCTTCACCCCAGGAGGCTTCACGAATCCAACGGCAGCTATGCTTACCGCCTTAAAAGATTGAGATCGCACCTTGAAGCTATTTCTGCTGTATCTGGAGTTGAGTTGGCGAAGACGCAGGAATTAAGGCGTAGGCCATGAATACAATGTCGGATACGCATTGATCTTCAAGTTTATAGCCCGCAGCGCTGATGAAAAGAAGATATTTGGCACGGCGAGATCGCAGGTTGACCCGGCAGAAACAGTGATAAACTCCCGTGATACTTAACGGGTGAATAAGGTAGTTAAATGGGTAGCTCTGTAGATAACCAGAACGAAAACGCGTTTAAGCATGCATTTAATCCTGCTCTTTTGCAGGAGATGGCAAGCTCCGTTGCGCGGTATTATCCGCCATTCAATACGCGTGCCTTTCTGGATCAAAACGCCCAGTTGGATAAGTTAGAAATGAAGGCCAGAGTCCGGGTTATTCGGGACGCGCTGGCTGCGGAGCTGCCCCGGGAATACCCGGAGGCGCTGGCCGTGGTTGTCTCCGTGCTTAAAGAGAACAATTTGCGCGGGTTTGCCGTCTGGCCCTTTGCCGAATTTATTCAGGTTTACGGCCTTGAGCACCGCGAGATTTCTCTGAATGCCCTGAAGGTCGTCACCACCTGTTTTACCTCTGAATGGGCGGTGCGCCCCTTTATCAAAACCAATCCCGCCGAAACAATGCGTTTTCTGCTGCAATGCGCCCAGGATGACAACGTGGATATTCGCCGCTGGGCATCTGAAGGCACACGCCCGCGCGTGCCGTGGGGCGAAAAGCTGCACATGTTTATTACCGACCCCTCCGGGACAAGAGAGATATTAGAGGCGCTGAAATTCGACCCGGAGCTGTTCGTCAGAAAAAGCGTGGCGAACCACCTGAACGACATCACCAAAGACCACCCGGACTACGTTATTGAGCTATTACAAAGCTGGCAGCAGCAGGCCAGAAATGACGATGTGAAAAAGGTGGCCTGGATAACCCGCCACGCGCTGCGCACCTTAATTAAAAACGGCCACCCGGACGCGCTGGCGCTTATTGGCGTACAGCACGGTGCGGATGTAGCGCTTGATGCGTTTGCCCTGAAACAAAAGCAGATCCTGTTAGGTGAAAGCCTGGAATTTAAAGTCAGCCTTCGCTCGACCAGCTCCGCCCCGCAAAACATTGTGGTGGACTACATCATTCACTTTATGAAAGCCAACAACAAAACCGCGCCCAAAGTCTTCAAGCTCCGCGCGTTTGAACTCCCGGCTAACGGCACGGTAACCATCGAGAAAAAGCACGCGGTAAAGAAAATCACCACCCGCCAGTATTACGCGGGCGCGCAGTTTATCGAGATCCAGGTTAACGGCAAGGTGCTTGGGGGAGTGGAGTGGGAGCTGGGGATGTAGGTGATTCTCGCCACCGGCAATACCGGTGGCGATGATTTTACTGCTCCTTAACCTGACGCTGGCGAGAAGGCCAGATTTGCTCAGGCGCAACGCCAATTTCTTCGGCAATCAGTCTTTCCCCTTTCGGCCAGTGGCGCGTTAACGCATTTGCCAGCGTAGAAGACGCCAGCCCTGCTTTACGTGATACAGCCGCCAGAGACGTTCCTTTCTTCTTCAATGCCGCAAGGATATCCGCCGGATGCCAGTCATTTTCTTCTCTCAACTTATCCATTTTATCCATCCTGATACTCAGGTGAGTCAATGAAAGCCGTTACCTGCTTTCTCCAGACTCGACTATCTCCTGGCTTTGAAATTATCCCAAAACGGGATAATGAGGTGGAAAATGGAATTTGGAGGGACGGTATTAGATATATGCCTACCTGATTTAGGGGGGGGCTGCGTTTTGAGCAGCTGCTATGCGCCAGGAGCAGACGTTTATGTTAGTGTTTTCAGGCAGAGGCACACCTGAAATGGCTGCCTCCTGATAATAAAGGCGTTAATTTTGGATGTTATTTTTCATATCCGTATAAATTAATCCTACCCGATAAGTACTCACCTAAATATACTTCACTGGTTTTATTGAAGCCTTGTTTTGTAACTTCATTTTCTAACCATTCACTGTCCTTATTAAGTATTTCGAGCAGATCATGGTTGGCTAAACCGTCCACTATAATTGGATGGCGTATATTTTCATCACCACTTTGTATAATGGTTAACTGCCCATTTTGTTCGAGAACCACGCGTTTTAGTTGTTCTATTTCATAAATGCCATTTGCTCTTAATTTGAACATTAAATCATTTGCAGAAACACCATTCCGTAAACACTCTTTAACATTAACGCTGCCATTATGTACCAAGGTAATAGGTTTGCCATCAATTATTCTTTTAACTAATCGATTGTTTTCTTTCAAAAATTTAAGAACAAATACCAAAAAAGTCCATATAATTAAGACCAGGACAAATTGTAGTACTGTTATCGATTCGTTGTAAATTACGCCTCCTATAATCCCGCCCAGCACATAGTTTTGAACCTGATCCATTGCGGATGACGGGGCCAGATTTCCTTTCCCCATAAGATTTATTTGAACAATTAAACACAGTATCCCCAGGCCCAACTTTATAATGATAGGTAAATAAATTATCATTTTCACACCTCAGTTTTTTATGATTTCTATTTCTGGGTTTACTAACGAAACCTCTACTAAATTGTATGTTTTTTGATCCGGGCTTAAGTTGACGCGATAAAAAAGGTCATTAATTTTAACGATAATGCCATCAGAAAGTTGTACTGAACTGGAAAATATCGCATTCTCATCCACATCTTTTCCTTGTGATAACAACCTAACAAAGTTAACCATTTGTGATGATTGGGAGTGTATATTTTGGCTATCGGTATAATCAGTATACTGAACGCCAGAAATAAAGAGCAAAAATAAGAAAGCTATGATTGTTAAATCACGATATTTAGTTTGCAAACGATGGCGCATATACAGACTAAAAACAACGATCAGGATAAATAAAGTGCTAAATATAACAATGTATTTTAAATAGTCATTGATGTTAGACTGTATTTGCAGATAATCTATGCTGTAAAATCTCATATATTTATAATCCCTAAATCCTCAAGACCCCATTTTTATTATAGTAACACATTGCCATTTTCCGTTCTGATGTGACTTAACAGCCTATAATTATCAGTTATCAGCTGAGATTTGTCATTATCCTTTAAGCCAACTGAAGTGACCTGCTTTCTATGACTCAAGGTACATCGATGTAAGTAAGTATTTAGAAACTCCGCTCCTCGTTCAAAGCAGCCGCTCAAAAGCCAAATCAAATCACAAAAAGCAAAAAGCCCGCTCAGGTTTCCCTGAGCGGGCTCTCGAATATGGCTCCTCTGACTGGACTCGAACCAGTGACATACGGATTAACAGTCCGCCGTTCTACCGACTGAACTACAGAGGAATCGGTTAGGAGGCATATCTTAGCGATTACGCCCGGCTTGTCAAAGGCAAAATCGCCCGGCGCGGTGCGTTTGCGGAAACTATCAACATCTTGTTGCCTTTTCAGGCAATCCGCGACAAAAAATCCTTTGCAGGATAACGATTTGTCGCCCATTATTTGAAATGCCGTTTTATCTTCCCTTGCAGGTCCTTTCTTGAACTTACATGCAGTCCTTCGCCAGGCCGTGGCGAAAACGCCGTGGTACGCCAAACGTAAGAGTTACCGGGTGCTGTTCTGGCGAGAAATAACGCCCCTGGCCGTGCCAATCTTCCTCGAAAATACCTGCGTATTGTTGATGGGTGTGCTCAGCACCTTCCTCGTCAGCTGGCTTGGCAAAGAAGCCATGGCGGGCGTGGGCCTGGCAGACAGCTTCAATATGGTGATTATGGCGTTCTTCGCCGCCATCGATCTCGGCACCACGGTGGTGGTGGCGTTCAGCTTCGGCAGGCTCGATCCGGAGCGGGCGAGGGCGGCGGCCAGGCAGTCGCTAATTTTAATGACCATCGTCTCGTTCATTATGGCGGCAGGCATTCACCTGGCGGGCACACACATCATCGATGTTATCGCCGGGAACGCCACGCCAGAAGTAAAAGGCCTGGCGCTTTCTTACCTGCAAACCACGGTCTGGAGCTACCCGGCGGCGGCCATCGCGCTTATCGGCAGCGGTGCACTGCGCGGGGCAGGGAACACCAAAATCCCGCTGCTGATTAACGGCGGCATGAACATCCTCAATATCATCATCAGTAGTATTTTGATTTACGGCATTTTTGGCTGGGGCGGGCTGGGCTTCGTTGGCGCGGGTCTGGGGCTGACCATCTCGCGCTATATCGGCGCGGCGGGCATTATCTTCGTGCTGATGATTGGCTTTAACCCGGCGCTGCGCATCTCGCTGAAAAGCTACTTTACGCCGCTTAACTGGGGCATTCTCTGGGAAGTGCTCGGTATAGGCATTCCGGCAAGCGTGGAGTCGGTGCTGTTTAACGGCGGTAAGCTGCTCACGCAGATGTTCGTCGCCGGGATGGGCACCAACGTGATTGCCGGTAACTTTATTGCCTTCTCCGTTGCCTCGCTTATCAACCTGCCGGGCAACGCCCTCGGGTCGGCCTCGACCATCATCGTCGGCAGGCGGTTAGGGAAGGGGCAAATAGGCCAGGCGGAGCGCCAGCTGCGCCACACCTTCTGGCTGGCAACCTTTGGTTTAACGGTTATCGCGTGGGGAACCGCGCCGTTCGCCGGGCTTTTTGCTTCGTTCTACACCAGTGAAGATGACGTAAAAGAGGTGGTTAAAGTCCTGCTGTGGATGAACGCCGCGTTTATGCCTATCTGGGCCGCTTCCTGGGTGCTGCCCGCCGGGCTGAAGGGCGCGCGAGACGCACGTTTTGCTATGTGGGTGTCAATGGCCGGGATGTGGGGCTGCCGCGTAATCGCCGGTTATACGCTCGGCATTGTGCTGGGTATGGGCGTGGTGGGCGTCTGGCTTGGCATGTTCGGAGACTGGGCGGTGCGCGGGGCGTGCTTCTACTGGCGAATGGTCAGCGGCCGCTGGTTGAAAAAATACCCGCGACCGCCAAAAGAACCGCTTATTGCAGCAGGCGAAAAGTCCGTTTAGCGGCTAAAGGCTCCGGCCAGAGAGCGAATATCGTTCCCGGTCGGCGCCTGGTGAATACGCAGCCCAAACTCTTCTACCACGGCAAAAATATGGTCGAAGATATCGGCCTGAATACTCTCGTACTCCGCCCACGCAACAGTATTGGTGAAGGCGTAAATCTCAATCGGCAGGCCGTCATTTTCCGGCGCTAACTGGCGCACCATCAGCGTCATATCTTTACGAATACGCGGGTGGTTACGCAGGTATTCATTCAGGTAAGCGCGGAAGGTGCCAACGTTGGTCATCTTGCGCTGGTTCAGCACCAGATCGTCGGCGTGCTGCCGGTTGTACTCTTCAATCTCTTTGCTGCGCTCTGCCATATAAGGTTGCAACAGCTTCGCCTTCAGCAGCTTGTCCTGCTCTTCGTGAGACAGAAAACGAATGCTGGTGGTGTCGATGTTAACGCTGCGTTTGATCCTGCGCCCGCCGGAGGCAGACATCCCGCTCCAGTTTTTAAACGCGTCAGAAACCAGGGCATAGGTTGGGATCGTAGTGATGGTGTTATCCCAGTTGCGCACTTTCACCGTGGTCAGGCCGATGTCGATAACTGCCCCGTCAGCGCCGTATTTCGGCATTTCCAGCCAGTCGCCCAACTTCAGCATGCTGTTGGCCGAAAGCTGAATACCCGCCACCAGGCCAAGGATCGGATCTTTAAACACCAACATCAGTACCGCGGCCATCGCGCCAAGCCCGCTGATGAGAATGGCCGGGGATTTACCAATCAGGAGCGAAACCATCATGATGCCGACAACAATCGCGGCAATCAGCTTCACGCCCTGGAAAATGCCTTTCAGCGGCAGCTGGGAGGCAAAAGTGAATCTCCCGGACAGGCCAAACACCACGTCGAGCAGCGAGAAGAACGACATCAGGGCGTAAAGCATGACCCACAGCTGGGCGCAGGTGGTGAGTATAGTCGCCGCGTCGCTGCCTTTTTGCAGCCACAGCACCGCCTGTACGTTGACGATAATCCCCTGCAATAAAAACGCCAGCCGGTGGAATAGCTTGTTCTGGGTAATTATCTGCAAAGACAGGCTGGTACTGGCCTGGGCGCGTTTTTCAAAGGTGCGCAGCACAATGCGATGCAGAATAACGTGAACAATTAGCGCGGTGAGAAAAATGATGCCGAAAATGACGATCAGGGAAGTGGTGTGGTCTGGCTGAAAGCCGTATTGCTTCAGTGCGGATATCAATTCCTGCATAACGTCTCCTTAACAAACAAGAGGACATGATGCCTTGCCGGGGCGGCGGTCGCAACCCGGCCGCCTGGTTAATGAACATATTTCCCCGCAAGGCTTACAGAAAACGCCCACGGCGGTTATGCTTAGCCTAATCACATCATGTTTAATAACAGGGAAATTATGATTCGTTTCTCCAGCCTCGCTTTTGCGCTGGCAGCGGTAACCCAAAGCGCTCTGGCCGTGACTTATCCGCTCCCGCCGGAAGGCAGCCGCCTGGTGGGCCAGCCAATTACCATCACCGTGCCGGAGGGTAATACCCAGCCGCTTGAGCACTTTGCCGCCCAGTACGGCCAGGGCTTCAGCAATATGCTGGAGGCTAACCCCGGCGTCGATCCGTTCCTGCCAAAAGTGGGCACGCAGCTGGTTATTCCGCAGCAGGTGATCCTGCCGGATACGGTGCGCGAAGGCCTGGTCGTGAACGTGGCCGAAATGCGTATTTATTACTACCCGAAGGGCAGCAACACAGTTGAGATTTTGCCTATCGGCATCGGCCAGGCCGGGCGTGAAACCCCGCGCAACTGGGTCACCCGCGTGGAGCGTAAACAGGATGCTCCGGCCTGGACGCCAACCCCGAACACCCGCCGTGAATACGCCAAAGAGGGCAAAACGCTGCCTGCTTTTGTGCCGCCGGGGCCGGACAACCCGATGGGCCTTTACGCCATTTACATCGGCAAGCTGTACGCCATTCACGGCACCAACGCCAACTTCGGCATTGGCCTGCGCGTTAGCCAGGGCTGCATCCGCCTGCGCAACGACGATATTAAATACCTGTTCGACAACGTGCCGGTCGGCACCCGCGTGCAGCTGATAGACCAGCCGGTAAAAGTCACCGTCGAGCCGGACGGCAAACGCTGGTTAGAAGTCCACGAGCCGCTGTCCCGCAACCGCGCGGAGTTTGAGTCAGACAAAAAAGTCCCGCTCCCGATGACCACCGTACTGCGTAACGAAACCCAGGCCGCAGGCGTAAATGCCGTAGTAGTCAGCGAGGCGCTAAACCGCCGCTCCGGTATGCCGGTGCAAATTGGTTCAGCTGCTGGGGCGC
The DNA here is from genome assembly GCF_000412335.2 of Cedecea davisae DSM 4568. Taxonomy (GTDB): domain Bacteria; phylum Pseudomonadota; class Gammaproteobacteria; order Enterobacterales; family Enterobacteriaceae; genus Cedecea; species Cedecea davisae. The sequence continues at coordinate 2,849,368 of NZ_KE161030.1, read as the reverse complement.
TTTAAGTAAAACGGCTTCCCGTTATTACTGAGGTTTTTTACTACTATTAAATTTACTGTGTGATGAGCATTGCTTTCAGGGATGGATTTATGGATCAAGCCTTTAAATTAGCACTGAGAGATGTCCTGAGTTCACTGGCGACTCAAGATGAGAGAATAGAGTTCACTCAGAAATTAATTGCCATAATGCGCCTTGGTGACGATCAACCTTGCTGGTGCCAAAGCGGGAAGCTTCATAAAGATTGTCATAAAAAGCGGGAGAGTGCTGCCAAATTTAATCAAGGCCATGAGATTGGTATTCGCATACGAACTTTTAAAAAGAAAAGTTTTTGCAGCGCGAGCTTTGACAGTGAAAATTGTGAGCAGGGTAATATTGTTGAAGCGCACACCATCCAGAATAATGGCGTCCTGAGCCTGATGGCAGAGGATGGGCATGTTGGCAGTCTTTATCAGCAAGTCGGAGATTTGTCCGGTGTGAGGGTCAAACGAGGTGTCGCCAGCTCAGCTTCGATTTTTCGCGGGTTTTGCGGTAAACATGATAAGCAATTGTTCAAGTGTATAGAAGATGCTCCCGTAGCGTTAACGGCGGAATGTCTTTGGGCCTCTTCTTACAGAGCGGTTTGCCATGAGCATTATCAAAAAATGGCGGCAATACAAGGCACGCTGGCGCAGCGAGATTTTGCCGATAATGGTTATAGCTTACCCTGGCAGTTTTATATTCAGAGAAACATTCAACATACGCTTGAACAGCAAAAACTCGGTTTAATGTTTATTAAACGCATTAAAGATCGTTTTGAAGAAATAGTTAAGCAACCTGAGGGCAAACTTCTTGGCTGGATGGTAACGTTTGACGGCCCACCTCTTCTGGCCGTCAGCGGGACATTTTCGCCTTTTTACTCACTGAACGGAGAGCAAATTCAGGGGGGAAGGGTTACCTGCCATTTAGAGCATTTTTCCATTTCTACAGTCATGTATGAAGGAAATGGCGCGTGGATAATCTCTTGTCTGCCGGAGCAGACTATTGCCGCTGAGTTTCTGGCACAGCTTTTTAGCCGAAGCTTGCAGGACATCATGGCATTCTTCTGCTGGGCAATACTCGGGTGGAACGAAAATGTTTATTTCCCTTTAAGCTGGTGGCATGCATTAAGTGAAGATCATCAAAATGCATTGTTAACGTTAGCTCAGGACGTCAATTGTGCGGTGCCCTATGAAAATCAGATCTTCCCGGCGAATATCATCCCTCAAAAAATAAATCAGATATTACCATTCCCCTGAGCTGACCGGGGGATAAAGAGCAAGGCTTGAGTCAGGCACCATGATAGAGAAAGAAAACCCGTATCAGTTTCTTTGTGCGGGTTTTCTGCCATAAGGCCAGTAGCTACTGGTTTACGCGTTTTATAATGATACAGGCCGCCACCCAGGCACCGTATTCACCTTCGTTGTGTATATCGGACTCTACCTGCTCTACGCGGAATTTATCAGATAATTGTGAGGCTACGAATTCTTTCATTCTCTCAAGCTTGCCGGCTATCTTCTCTTCGGCGCTGAGTTGTCTTCCATCCCGAGCCGAATAGTAATAGGCAAAAGCACCAAAGTTAAAAGAAGAATTGTCTTTCTGCATATCCAGCACGGCAGCAATACGATCGATATCTTTAATCCATCCTTTTGGCCCTGAAGGGTGGTTTTTCACTTCAATCACGGCTCTCGGCTTGCTATTTGCCCACCATAACACCAGGTCAAAACGGCCTCTTAGCCTTGCTTTTAAAGGCTTCGGCCCTGGCCCAATTGCACCTGCGTCGCCCACGGCGGCAAGGCCGCTATGCTCAATCGTCACGTATTTACTGCCTTCGAGAGAATCGATCTCTTTGGCAATATACGTGGTCAGGACATATTCAGCGGCATTCCATACCCACTCGCCGCCAGACATTTTTGCGTAGTCCATCTGCGCTTTTTCTATCCCGGAGATAATCGCACCGCTTATTTTATTTATCGAAACTGCTGCCATCAGTATTTTCCCGATCCATTTGGTTTAAAGATTTAACATACTGTATTGACCGTGGATCCAATAGCCGGTTTTGATGGCAGTTTTTGATGTTAATCAATTGATTTATATCTGGGGAGTAAAAAGAGATAACGCGGCAGGTGAATGAGTTTTTCAAAAGCAAAAAGCCCGCTCGGGTTTCCCTGAGCGGGCTTCTCAAATATGGCTCCTCTGACTGGACTCGAACCAGTGACATACGGATTAACAGTCCGCCGTTCTACCGACTGAACTACAGAGGAATCGTGTGAACGGGGCGCATATTAACGGCGGGGGGGCGGGTTGTCAAAGCCTGTTTTGGCGAAATGCGCTCAACTGCCGATTAATCCAGCAAATCAATGAAAAAGGCCGCATTTCTGCGGCCTTTGAGCGGTTACCGGCTGCGCTGAACGCTGACCGGCTCCGTAGCTGAAGCAAGCCAGCGGCGGGTTTCTTCTCCAACGCGAGGGGAGAGCGTCTCGCGCACCTGCCGGTGGTAATCATCAAGCCAGGCTATCTCCTGGGTACTCAGTAAATCAAAATCTACCGCCGCCAGGTCAATAGGGATGAGCGTCAGCGAGGCAAACTTGCAGAAGCCGGGCTGAGAAGCGACGACTTCCACCTGGTTTTCAATACGAATACCGTAATGGTCCGCCAGATAATAGCCCGGCTCGATGGTGATGATGTTGCCCGGCAGCATCGGCCACGGGTTCACCTTTTTCGCCATGCGGTGCGGGTTTTCATGGATCATCAGCCGGTGGCCAACGCCGTGCCCGGTGCCGTGGTCGTAATCCAGCCCCAGCGCCCAAAGCGGGGCGCGGGCAAACGCATCCAGCTGGTGGCCCTGAGTACCCTGCGGGAATTGTAGGGAGATAAGCGCCAGGAAGCCTTTGAGCACCGCGGTGTAATGCAGGCGGCGGTTCGCGTCCAGCTCGCCAAAGCTAAGGGTGCGCGTGGCGTCGGTGGTGCCGTTGAAATACTGGCCGCCGGAATCATTCAGGTAGAACCGATCGCCGGTTAGCGCGAAGTTGGTTTCCGGGGATGAGTGGTAATGGCACATTGCGGCGTTACTGCCCGAGGCGGAAATAGTGCTAAAACTCTGCTCGGTGAAGTTAGCGCTCTGCTGGCGGAAGCCGAGCTGTTTTTCCTGGGCTTCCAGCTCCGTTACAGGGTTGCCTGCGGCCTCGCGCAGCGGAACTTCCCGGGTTAACCAGGCCAGGAAATTCACCCAGGCTACGCCGTCATCAACGTGGCTGCTGCGGTAGCCCGCCAGCTCGGTTTCATTCTTGTTGGATTTGATTAACGTTACCGGGTCTGCGGCCCATATCACCTCGCCGCCGCCTTGTTCAACGGCGAAGCGAACCGCCACGGGCGCGTAATCGGCGTCAATAAGGATGCGTTTTCCCGCCGCTACCTGCTGGCAGCGCCCGATAAAAGCCTCCATCGGCTGGGACGTGATCCCTGCCAGCGCGGCGTTATCCAGCCCGTGCAGTTTGGCAGGATCAACAAACCACTCGATGTCGCCGCTGGCGCTCACCAGGGCGAAGGAGTGCGGGACGGGGTTCATCGCAATATCGGACCCGCGCACGTTCAGCAGCCAGGCGATATTGTCCGGCAGCGTCAGGGCCAGGAAATCGGCACCGGTTTTATTCAGCGCCTGAGCCACGCGAGAGCGTTTTGAGGCAGAACTTTCACCGCTCAGCTCCTCCGGCATGGCGCTAATGGCTCCGCAGGGTGCTGTCGGGCGATCGAGCCAGATAGCATCGAGCGGATCGTCATCCACGGCCACCAGGTCGCAGCCGCTGGTACGCAGATTTTCGTACTGGCTGTTCACCATTAGCAGCGGTTCGAAGGCGATACGTTTTCCTGCGGGGAGATTGTCGCGTAGCCAAAGGTGCAGCGGCTCATCATGCAGGTGATGAATGTCGAACTCCTGCAAATTCACCTGGTGGCGAGCCTGTACCTGGTAGCGGCCATCAACGAACAGCAGGGCGCGGTCGGCGAGGATCAGCGCCAGCCCGGCCGAGCCGGTAAAGCCGCTGATAAAGGCCAGTTTATTGTCGTGTGGGGCGCAGTCTTCGCTCTGGTGAGCATCGGCACGCGGGACGATAATCCCGTCCAGTTCGCGCTCCGTGAGCAGCGCACGCAGTGCGGCGAGTGTGGAGGTGTGTTGCATCCAGTTTCCTTATTATTGTTGTTAGCGGAACGGCGGTTCGTTGAAGGTGCGTAGCTTGCGCGAATGCAGCTTCTCACCTTCGGCGCGCAGGAGATCAATGGCCCGAATGCCGATTTGCAGGTGCTCGGAAATCGCCCCTTCATAGAAGCGGTTTGCCTGGCCCGGCAGTTTTATCTCGCCGTGCAGCGGCTTATCGGACACGCAAAGCAGAGTGCCGTAAGGCACGCGGAAGCGGTAACCCTGGGCGGCAATCGTGGCGCTCTCCATATCGATTGCGACCGCGCGGCTAAGGTTGAAGCGCAGCGCCGAGGCGGAATAACGCAGCTCCCAGTTACGGTCGTCGGTAGTGACCACCGTCCCGGTACGCAGGCGCTGTTTGACCTCTTCGCCCGGCATGCCGCTGACCTGTTTGGTGGCGTCGTAAAGCGCACGCTGTACTTCGGCGATGCTCGGGATAGGAATATCCGGCGGCAGCACGGCGTCGAGCACGTGGTCGTCACGCAGGTAGGCATGTGCCAGCACGTAATCACCAATCTGCTGGCTTTCGCGCAGGCCGCCGCAGTGGCCAATCATCAGCCAGGCATCCGGGCGCAGTACCGCAAGGTGGTCGCAGATGGTTTTGGCATTGGAGGGGCCAACCCCGATGTTGATAAGCGTGATGCCGCTGCCGTTTTTGTCGATCAGGTGCCAGGCCGGCATCTGGTGTTTCTTCCAGGCAAGGTCGGAAATCGCTTCTTCCGGGGCTTCCGTCTCGGCGGTCAGCCAGGTGCCACCCGCGCAGGAGAGCGCGATATACGGGCTGTCCGGGTCAAGAATTTGCTGGCAGCCCCAGCGCACAAACTCATCCACGTAGCGGGTGTAGTTGGTGAACAGCACAAAGGGCTGGAAGTGCTCAACCGGCGTGCCGGTGTAGTGGCGCAGGCGAGCCAGCGAGAAGTCAACGCGGCGTGCATCAAAGTGCGAAAGCGGCCAGGCCTCGGTCGGGTGGAACAGCCCGTCCGCCGTTTCGTCGCCAATTTGCGCCAGCTCGGTGGTCGGGAAATGGCGCGTCAGCCCCGCGCTCATGGTGCGGTCGAGGTTCAGGCCGTCCAGCACGTACGGATAAGGGATTTCGTGCTGCGACGGGCCAACTTCAATGTGGACGCCGTAATCTTCGCACAGCAGGCTTAATTGCTCATTGAGGTAGCTGCGGAACAGCGCCGGGCGCGTTACCGTGGTGGTATAGCTGCCGGAATGGGTAAAACGGGCGTAGGAGCGGGTGTTCTTCGGGCCTCTGGGAACGCCGTCCCAGCTTACGCGCAGCTCCGGGTAAACGAACAGGCCGTCGGAGCGGGCGTCAACGTCCGGCAGCGTGCCCTGTTGGGTATAGAGGGCTATTGCATCGCGCAGCGCGGCGACCGAGTTTTCGTACAATTCTTCCAGCTTTTCCAGAGCCTGCGCAGGCGTCAGCCCCTGATTTGCAACGTTATTATCCATTGATTCTCCTTTACCGGTTCAAACCGGGTTAGACCCTCAGTATGTCATGCCGTGGCGAGAACGGAAGGGGAAGACGGCCCGAGTTGTGTGCCTCATAAAAAAATCATCACAAATAGATGAATACCCGGGCAGGCATTGCCGATAACCAAAGTGATACCCGAGGTAAATGGGATAACGACAATAACGAATTGGGGATACACATGGGAATGTTAAAGAACTTTACCGTACGCCGGGTGATGCTTACCGTTTTGGGGCTGTTTTGCCTGCTGTGGTCTGCCGTGGGCGTGTTTACCGTCTATTCGCTGGCTAAGCTCGGTGACGGCAACGCCGTTGACCGTCAGCTGGTGTCCCAGATGACGATTCTAAGCAAGGGTAACGACCAGTATTTCCGTTTTATTACCCGCCTTTCACGCGTGATGGAGGCGAAAGCCGCCGGAGAAGCCACAGATTTTAAGCCGGTGCAGGAAGCGCTGGATAATATGAAAAAAGAACTTGAGCGGCTGAAAAGCGTTTCGCCAGGGCCAATGGACCCGGCAGTTTCTGCAGACGTTATCGACAAATGGCAGAAGCTGCTGGATAACGGCGTGGCCGTTCAGATGCAGCTCGCGCAGCAGGGTTCGGCTGCGGACTATCGCCAGCAGGCAACGCAGGTGACCCCGCCGTTAAGCCGGGCATTTGGTGCCAGCAGCAGTAAATTCACCTCGGTAGCCGAAGAGCGGCTGGACCGCACCAGGGTCGCGGTAGACGGGCTGACGCGCCTGATGAAGGTGACCGTAGTGGTGGCTATCGTGATTGGGCTGCTGATCCTGCTGTTTACCGACCGCTACCTCGTTAACCTGCTGGTCAAGCCTCTGGATCGCATTCGCGAGCATTTTTCGACAATCGCCAAAGGTGACCTGAGCCACCCGATAGAGGATTTTGGCCGCAACTGCGTGGGTAAACTGTTCCCGCTGCTTGCCGAGATGCAAAGCAGCCTGCGCGAGGCGGTTAGCGCCATCCGCAGCGGCACGGAAAACATCTATCGTGGCTCGGCGGAGATTTCCTCCGGCAATAACGATCTCTCGTCGCGCACCGAGGAGCAGGCGGCGGCGCTGGAAGAAACTGCCGCCAGCATGGAACAGCTGACCGCAACGGTGAAATTCAACGCCGAGAACGCCCGCCAGGCCAGCAGCATTGCCGAGAAGGCTTCTCAAACCGCGAGCCGCAGCGGCAAGCTGGTGGGCGACGTGGTGGTCACAATGGAAGGGATTTCCAACAGCTCCAGAAAAATCAGCGAAATCACCAGCGTCATTAACAGCATTGCCTTCCAGACCAACATTCTGGCGCTGAACGCCGCCGTTGAGGCCGCACGCGCGGGCGAACAGGGCCGTGGTTTTGCCGTGGTAGCGGGTGAAGTGCGCAACCTGGCTAGCCGTAGCGCAGGTGCGGCAAAAGAAATCGAAACGCTGATTGCCGATTCGGTCAGCCGCGTCAACAGCGGTTCGGCGCTGGTCAACGAGGCGGGCAACACCATGAAAGAGGTGCTTAAGGCGGTGTCCGACACCACGCAAATCATGAAGCAAATTGCCTCCGCGACCGACGAGCAGAGCAAGGGGATTTCGCAGGTCAGCGTGGCCGTCAGCGAGATGGACAGCGTGACCCAACAAAACGCCGCCCTGGTCGAGCAGATTTCGGCGGCGGCGGCGGCGCTGGAAGGCCAGACGGAAACATTGCAGAAAGCGGTTGCCCGCTTCCGCCTCTCCGGGCGTGATGAAAACTTTGTTCCTGAAGCAAAGGTTAAGCCGTTAGCTAAACCCGCCGCAGCGGGCGCGGCGGCGGATGACTGGGTGGCGTTCTAATCTTTAACGGCGGGAAGGGTGCGCATCTCAATTTCGCAGCGCGCTTTTACCGCCTCATGCAGCAGCCGCACCGTGGCAGAGAGCTGTTTGCGGTGCGGGCAAATCAGGTTCAGCGGAATGCTGTCCCCCTCGTACTGGGGCAGCAGCAGCTTTAAGCGCCCGGCCCGCACATCTTCCGCCACATCCAGCCACGATTTATAAGTAATGCCTTCGCCGTGGAGCGCCAGACGGTGAATAACCTCCGCGTCGTCGCTCATCATCGTCCCTTTTACCGCTACGTGGTGCTTGTTGCCGTGGCGGGTAAACGTCCAGTTGTCATAAACCCGCCCGCGCAAAACGTAGGTCAGCGCGTTGTGCTGGGCTAAATCACTGATGGTTTTTGGCTCGCCGTGGCGTTCAATATAGTCCGGAGAAGCAACGACCACGCGGCGGTTTTCTGGCGCAACCGGGAGCGAAATAAATGAGGCATCGTCGTTGTTGCCGTAGCGAAATGCCACATCCACCGGATCTTTAAAGACATCGGTTATTTGATCGGAAAAGAGGATTTTCAGGCTCAGGGCAGGGTGGCTGCGGCGAAACGCCTGGAACACCGCCAGCAACATATTGCGCCCGAGGTCGGACGGCACGGCGATTTGTAAAATGCCCCGTACCTCGTCGCTGGGCGGCTGGATCTGTTCATAGCCCGCCTCAAGCGTTTGCAGTACCTGTACCGCATACGGCAGCCAGGCCTCGCCTTCCGGCGTCAGCCTCAGGCTGCGGGTGGAGCGGGCAAACAGGCGAATATTGAGGCTTTGCTCAAGCCGCTTAATGGCGGTGCTGACCTGGGCGGGCTGTAGCCCCGCCTCTCTGGCGGTATCGCTAAAACTGTTTAACGCCGCGGCCCTGACGAACAGAGTAAGGTCTTCCAGCCTGAGCATTTTCACTCTCCGAGTATAAGTGTTGTTTCCTGGCGCCTGTTTTTCGCGTTTAGCGCTCCTTGTACCATGATTTTACTAAATTGATGAACCCATTACCTCGCTGGAGTCGCTATGAAAGCTATCGCTATTACCCGTGCCGCCGAAAACGGCAGCAATCTCGAAGCGCTACAGGATATTACTTTGCCCAGGCCTCAGGCTGGCGGCCACGATATTCTGGTAGAAGTTAACGCTATTTCCGTTAACCCGGTGGACACCAAAGTTCGCGCTGGTTATGCGGGCGGCGAGCCTCGTGTACTGGGCTGGGACGCCGTAGGCAAAGTGGTTGAAGTCGGCGAGGCCGTAACCCTGTTCCAGCCGGGAGACGAAGTCTGGTATGCCGGGTCTTTGACTCGCCCAGGCAGCAACAGCGAATATCAGTTGGTGGACGAGCGTATTGCGGCGCTGAAGCCCAAATCCGTTGATAACGCCGCCGCTGCGGCATTGCCTCTGACGGCCATCACCGCCTGGGAGATGCTGTTCGACCGTCTTGGGATTAAGGAAAACGGCAGCGAAAATGACGTGCTGCTGATTGTTGGCGCGGCGGGCGGCGTGGGGTCAATTCTGACTCAACTGGCTCGTAAGCTGACAAAAGCGACCGTTATCGGCACGGCTTCTCGCCCTGAAAGTCAGAAATGGGCCACCGAACTGGGCGCGCATTACGTGATTGACCACGGCAAGCCGCTGACCGAAGAGCTAAAACGCATCGGCATCAAGCAGGTGACTCATGTTGCCAGCCTGACCAATACCGAGCAGCATTACGGCCAACTGATCGAAGCCCTTATTCCGCAGGGGAAATTCGCCCTGATTGACGACCCAACCGCGCTGGACGTTCGTGCCCTGAAAGCGAAAAGCATTTCGCTGCACTGGGAATTTATGTTTACCCGCTCCATGTTTACCACCAGCGATATCATCGAGCAGCATAACCTCCTGACTCGCGTGGCAAATCTTATCGACCAGGGCGTGCTGCGAACCACTCTGGGCGAACATTACGGTACAATTAGCGCCGCCAACCTCAGGCGTGCCCACGAGCTGCTGGAAACCGGCCGTGCCGTTGGCAAAATCGTGCTGGAGGGGTTTTAACATGGCGAGCACGGAAACGCTGACGATCATCGCCATGTTGAAGGCGAAAGCAGGGCAGAGGGAGAACCTCAAAGCGGCATTAAAGGCGCTGGTGGCGCCGAGCCGGCAAGAGCCGGGCTGCCTGGATTACGCTTTGTTCCAGCTTAAAGACGAACCGGACGCCTTTTACGTTCGCGAGTCCTGGCGCGGGCAACAGGCGCTTGAGTTGCATAACTCGTTACCGCACTTCCAGGCTTTTGTTAAGCAGATGGACGACCTGCTGGCGGAGCCTCTGAAGCTGGTGCCGCTGGAAGCGGTAGACATTTAATCGGCCTGCGGTGGCCCGCCCGCCGCCGCGGAATTAAGAAATCCACAGGGAAAAATGATGAATATTATTGATGCAGCGTCTAAACGCTATGCGACCAAAGCCTTCGATGCTTCTAAAAAAATAGCCGCCGAAGAGATCGAAAAAGTTAAAAATCTGCTGCGCCTCAGCCCGTCGAGCACCAACTCGCAGCCGTGGCATTTCATTCTGGCGAGCAGCGAAGAAGGCAAGGCGCGTATTGCAAAATCCACATCAGGTTTTTACGTGTTTAACGAACGCAAAGTGCTGGATGCCTCTCACGTTGTGGTGTTCTGCACCAGAACCACCGTCGATGAAACGTACCTGAAAGCCCTGCTTGAAAAAGAACAGGCAGACGGGCGTTTTGCCAGCCAGCAGGCGATGGAAGGCCAGCATAAAGGCCGCTCTTATTTTGCCAATATGCACCGCTTTGACCTGAAAGACGCCCAGCACTGGATGGAGAAGCAGGTTTACCTCAATGTGGGCAACTTCTTGCTGGGTGTTTCCACGCTGAACATTGATGCAGTGCCGATTGAAGGCTTTGACGCCCGTATTCTGGACGAAGAGTTTGGCCTGCGCGAGAAAGGATTCACCAGTTCGGTTATCGTGCCGATTGGCTACCGCAGCGTGGAAGATTTCAACGCCGGGCTGCCAAAATCCCGCCTTGAGTTCAGCCAAATCCTGACCGAACTGTAATTACCGTGTTGCAGGCGAACCGTTGCTGGCTCGCCTGCATCATCCACTATTTCAGATAGCGGTAAATAGTTTGCTCGGAGGTTTCAAGCCGCCTTGCAACTTCCGCTACCGCTCCTTTAAGCGAAAACACACCTTTGTCGTTCAGCTTGCGGACTATCTCTTTCTTTTCCTCCATCACCAGCAGCGCGGGGGAGCGGGGAGACGTTTTCAGCACATCAGAAATCTGCTCGTGCAGCATGTCGGTCATCGAAAGGCTGCTCAACGTTTCCTCATCAACTTTGTTTTCCTGCTCAGTGAACAGTAATCCCTCAATCACCTTCTTCGCCATTGAAAGCGGGGTGAGATCGATATTCATGCACAGCATGGCGATGATCTCGTTTTCTTCATCGCGGATGAAAAACGTTGAGGATCGCAGATTTTCAGACTTCCCGGGGATCCGGCCCTTGTAGTTCGTGATGAAGTCCTTGTCTTCCCACAACCTGTCCTGAATGATTTTCAGCGCAAAATCGGTAATCGTGCCGCCAGGCTGCCGCCCGGAAATGGGGTTCTGGCTGATGGCGACGATGGATTTATCGATATTTCGCAGGTCATGCAAAATCACTTCGCAATGTTCGCCATAGGTGAGGGCGATAAAATCAACCATCGGAGTCCATGACTTAATAATTTCATCCTGAGTCATATTGGCTACTCTTTCTCCGGCTGGGTAACGGCTTCGCCCCGGCTATTTTCATAGCGGCGACCCCAGCCCACGACGATGGCAAACGACATCACCACAAACAGCGCCAGCGGGTAGAACGAGGTCAGCGACAGAGCGATCGGGTTGACGTCGTTAATAAACGGATAGTCTTTGTGCAGCGAACTGATAATTGCGGTGACGATAAAAATAAACGCGCTCAGGAAGGGAAGGATGGCGGCCAGCGTCATCGCGAAGCAGTCCAGCAGCACCGCGCGGCGGTAAGGGTGCAGCGACCGGCGAGCGCCAATTTCGCTCGCTACCGGGCCAAAGGCCAGAATAGAGGCGCTGGTCACGCCGCCCACTAAAGCGGTGGCAACAATAGATCCGACGGCAATGCACCATTCCGCTCCGCGTGAAGACTGAGCCAGACGGCTGCGGCATATCGCGGAAGAAATACGCTCCATGGTGTTGCTGGCCCGCAGAATACCGATAATGCCGAACAGGGAAAGCACGAACAAAATAGTGCTTACCATGCCGCTGAACCCTTTATACAGAAAGCCTCCGGCGTTGCCGTTATCCAGCGTGAAGATGTCCTGGAGGTGAAAAATACCGGCCAGCAGGCCAATCACAATCCCGGCGCAGATCCCGGAAGGAATGGCCTTGAAGATGTTGCGTGTCTTCATGGCAACCAGCAGCAGAACCGCCATAGGCACCAGCATCCACAGACTACGCCAGGAAGCCTGGTCGTGATGGGTGACCGGCAGAGAAGGAACCGGGCCGCTGTGAGTACCGAACAGATAGAAAAATACGCAGGCAATCAGAGCGCTGACTATCGCGAACGGGAAACGCGCGGCCACTACGCCTGCTATTTCCGCACTGCCGCGGCGATGGGTATAGCTTTGGGTTGAGGCAGAGGCTACCGTGGTGTCCGAGATTGGTGCGATGTTATCGCCAAAAATTGCGCCGCACAGGATCGCGCTGGCCAGCACCACCGGATCAGCGCCCAGCAGAATGCCGGAAGGGTAGAAAACCGGGAAGGCGGTAAAAAGGGTGCCGATGGAGGTGCCGGTCGCCGTTGAGACCACGCACACGGCCACAAAGGTAAACAGGGTAAAGGCTCCGTCATGCAGGCCAAGGTGGCTTGCCAGCAAAGCAAAGCTGTCCGCCACGCCGGACTGGGCAATCATTTTTGCATACATGCCGATGACTAAAAGAATGGTGGCGATAGTCACCGCCATTTCGCTCCCGATACCCTGAGAAACGACCGCCCTCCAGTATTCATTGACGTTGCGGGAAAAAACAGCCCCGATCATAATGGCAATAAAAGCCCACATCGCCAGCGCGGTTAAATCAAAAACGTGGTAAACCGAAAAAAACAGCGAGCATGAAATAATAAAGAGTGCTATCGGCAAGAGTGCAATATTCTTCCCGCCGTGAAAGGTGAGTTCATTTTCAATCATTGCTTATCCCCTGGTGCTGCGCTAATAAAGTGAGTGTGTCTTTTATTTTATTGAGGACGGCATATAGCTTGTCGTCATCTTTATAACAGCCGTGAACCAGGCGGATAAAACCTTCTCCACCTTCGCCGTACGGCGTACCGGCATTAACAATGACCCTGGCGTGTTCTAATAAATAATCACAGATAAACGCGGAGCTTCCCAAGCTGGAAATATCTATCCAGGATAAAAATCCGCTTTCCGGCAACGCCATGGAAACTCCGGGGATTGAATTAATTATCTCAAAGACTTTTTTTCTGCGTGCATCGAATATCTGAATGTATTCATCCATAAATTGTGGCTTATCCAGCGCGGCCAGCATGCCCGCCTGCGACGACGTGTTGGTGGCGCCAAGCACGTTAACGGTACAGCCAAACAGCACGTCCATAATCCGGTCGTCCGCCACCAGGTAGCCCACGCGGAACCCGCTCAGCCCCATGCCTTTGGAAAACGAAAATACGCTAACCGTGCGCTCCCACATACCGGGTAGCGAAGCCACAGAGCAAAAATCAATATCGTCGAAAATGGCGTCTTCAAACGCCTGGTCAACCACCAGCACCAGGTCATGGCGGATAACAAAGTCCGCAATCTGTTCCAGGCTTTCGCGGCGGAATACCGTCCCGGTAGGGTTATTGGGGTTGGTGAGCACCACCATTTTGGTTTTTACGCTCAGCTTTTCTTCGAAGGCGGCAATATCTATCTGATAGTTATTTACCGCCTTCAGCTCCACGGAAACCGGCTTGCCGCCGAGCAGCTCTACGTTTAGAAAATTGCTCGGATAAGAGGGCGCATGGATCAGAACCTCATCGCCTTCATTAATAAACGGCATCATCGCGAAGAGCAGCCCGGAGTCAGAACCTGGGGTGATAAGAATATTGCGCTGCGGATCGACATTTAAATGATTATAACGCTTCAGTTTCTCGGCTATTTTCTCTTTTAAATAAGGGTTGCCAATCGGCATTGTATAATGGCTGGCGCTTCCGTTAACCATCGACTGGCTTACGGCATCGGCAATATGCTGGGGTAATACGTGGTCGGGGAAAAAGGGATCCGCCCAGCAAAGCATGTCCACGCCGTTATTCATTAAGTCGAGTATGGCGGTGCCGACATCCGCTTTTTTTACGCTGCTAAAGAGCCCACCCTGCAATACGCTAAACTCCGGGATCATCTTTTTACGAATATCCTGCATGGCACTTAGCCCTCAATTAATTAAATTGGCGTTAATTGATTTGGACTAAAACACGGTGATAAAAAATTATCAACACGATAAATGTTTATTATAAGAAAACGGAATGCGTGTTTTTAAGGGGTATATTTTTAGCTTTCATTAATTAAAACGGAGGTGGGTGGGGTTTGTTTTTCATGCAGTGAGCAAAGCAGCACTCTGGCGGAGAGTTGGGGCGGCGAATACGTTGAGCGAGTGGCCAGGTTGCACCATATCTAATGCTTATCCGGCGAGCGGTTTTATGCCCTGTAAATCGCTTTGGCTGATGTAGACATTGAACATGGGGAGCAAACGAAGAAAAACATCATATATTCTTATCAAAGGATCGGGCGCACAATGCGCCAGGCATCCCTGCCCGTAAAGATCCATCCGTGGCTAATCATTTGTTTTTCTAATCATTATGAAAAGAAACCTGACCCGCCACGCCAACACGTCTGCGGATCAGGTGGTCAACGACCTGAGCAACACCAGGGAAAATGTTTAGATATTATTATACATTGCTCTGCTTTCAGGATGCAAAAGATTGTGTGCGGTTTAAACGGTGGAGGGCAGTGGGGGAGGAGGAGGGGAGGTTGGCGAAGCCAAAAGCAAAAAGCCCGCTTAAGTTTCCTTAAGCGGGCTTCTCAAATATGGCTCCTCTGACTGGGATCGCCTTTGCCAGTAGGCGGCTAATAAATAAGCTAAACCTGAATTCCTCTCCTGTCAAGACCACCAAGATGACCACCAATAGTGATAGGGTACATAAATCTAAAAAAATCAGAGCTTCTGCAATCGCTATATAGAACAAAAAAAAAGAGATTTCGCTAATAACTAATGTTAGTATAAATCCCTACAATAAGGACATTTGCTTAATAGTCAGTAGTAATTTATCGTCGTGCGAGTTGAGTCATTCATCAATGATAAGATTGGTTGCATACTCCCATCTTTAAAATCGTAAACTATCATTTCTGGATGGTGCAAATCGAATGCTTGTCCTATAAATACAGATGCCGCATTAGATGCACAAATTAAAACATGCATTTTTTTTACACCGAAGTGCGACTTTAAAGTATGGAAGTCGTAGTTAAGCCTTGAGGAGAAAAGAACTCCATCAGTGGGATGCGGTATCGCGCCGTTATCGAAAAAATTATTTTTCGGTTTGTACGTGATTATTTTTATGCCAAGCTTTTCGCTCAATCTTTTTGCTGTCATCACCATAGCTTCAGGAAATGCAGTAAAAGCTATGCATATTATAACCTCTTCATTTTTTTCTAGAGCATCAAATCCATCTCTATCATAAAATACTCCAGCTGAAGTGGCAGAAGGCCACTTCCAGCAGGCACCGTCTCGGTATCTCAACATAGGAGTATATTGACTTTTGTTTCCAAGAAATGCTCCTAGTGCGACTAAAGCAGGTGTTGGACCAAAAGCAAACAATGCTGCACGGTGTCCAGAATCTCTTGTTTGCTGAATGATTTTATCTGCAGCCATTTTTATGCTAGAGGGCATAATATACTTATGAGATTCTGGATCTTCCCGAGTAGAATCATTACTATCGTAGATGCTATTGACTACACCACTCATTTTCATATTAAGTGTAGAGAGGCATGCTGAAATTTCTTTTTTGTTCGGTGGCGATGCAACATTAGTGTTTATGGGCCATAAAATCGAGTAGACCGGTATCGGCTGATACTTAAGGCCGTTAAGAAGTTCATCAGCATCTCTAATAAACCTGCTTCTCATAGTCGATAATATTTCGGCAGTGTAATCACATGCCGCGACACGATCTATTAATCGGTGATGTTTATCACACAACAAAAGAATATTACTTGGTTCATTTGAAAGCAAGTTTGATAAAACAGGAATACCACGTTCACCATTCTCAGAAGAAGCAACATTATGAGCTAGGTAAGAGTAATTACCTTCCCGTCCTGTCAATTCATCTACATTTAAATGCTCGCCACATCCAATAAACATGCAACGGCTATGGCTAGCCATATTCACAGCTCGTATAGTTTCAACTGAGAAATCTTTCCCTCTACCTTTTTCCCTACTCCCTTTTTCTGCAGCTACAAGGAATTCAGCTAATTCTAGAAAGTCCACTTCAGATGACTGCCCTCTAGTACGCAGATATATAGCTTGGATTGATTCGAAACTTAAAAGATCTTGAGATGAGAAACTATTACCTTGAAGATATGAAAGTCTTACTGTCTTATCGCATGCAATTTTTTTTATAACTTCTATGAATTCGTCGGGTGGTAGATTTAATCTAAAGCAAGATTTTACAACATCTCTGTCAATCATGGTAATAATTATATTTGAACTACCTTCATCACTGATTACGTCAACACAATCCCATTCTATTTCAGTTTCTATAAAACACGAGAATTCTGTAATTGATTGTTCATCTTCAAGAGGAGGGTAATTAGTTTGATTAAGTAACTCATTTTTATTCATTTTAGGCTCCCGATCAAATTTATATTTGACTCAAATAAATATGACTTTGCTTTTGGCAGGCATCGAGATTGCAATATAGTAAAATATTATGTTGTGCCTTCAAAAATATCAACAATTTCATGCTGGAAAGCTTTGTTGACTAAATCAGCTTTTGGATAAGCATACACTTAACCGGTTATTGCTGTCAGACGATACTCGCGCCATCCCATAGTTCAATATGTTTGGAAGCAGGCTATTAATATAGCTCAAGAGAATAAAGGTCACAACCAGGTTAACCACCGAATAACTGTTTCACTTCGGACATAGCTATTTCGGCTATCCAACGGCGGGCATACTCTGTTGTTCATACGGCACGAATCACTCCCGCTCAGAGGCTGATTCGCAACAGTACGATGCTGTCTCCGCCCCTTGCGGGTCATCAGCGCCCTGATGCTCTTAATCCACTGTGCTTTGTGACATAACGGCGTATCGTAAGTACCATCCGCTTTAGCTGAGCTGATTTTAGGGTGGGTATTTCGTATAAATTTCGGTGAGACTCCTGCCTCCGTCACATTGTCCGGCGATAGGTTAGAACAAGTAATTTCATGCGTTTTTGCACCTACAGCAAGGCTCAGCTTTCGCCAGGTGCGATGGCGCACTTTATCGTGTTCAATGATATTCCACTCATCTTCACCGACGACTTTCACCCCTGCTGAATCTATTACCAAATGGACGATTTCACTTCGGCTAGTCTTTCTAAGACTTGTGTTATCAGGCATTCCGTGCTGGCGAGGCTGTTGTAATCCGGACCCGTAGGGGAAAATCCATTAGTTAAAAAAATGGAATCAGTCTATGCAGCCCGAAGATTCAGCCGGAATACGTGCTATATAACCAATACAGTCATGATGGCAAGGTCAGAATAGCGTCGTGGTCTTCCCTATGATGAAGGCGTTGATGACTAATACCATGCCTTAATAGATTTATCGTCTAGCCAGAAGTTGGCAAAGACACAGTTAATAAGGGCCTCGTTGTAAGAGCTCCAGTTAGTGATTTTAAGATTCTGATTTTCCATAGGATTCCCGGTGTTGGTAGGAGGCTGGGTTTACCATTGAGCAAAAGTTTGGTTTATCTATATCCAACAAAGCCGATTTCTATTTAAAAGATTATAAAAAACAAAATGTTAGCACTTTTTTGATTGGGGCGCCTATTGATTAATTGACTTTTTTTGTTGATTTGTTATTTTTCATAAAGGGTTGATCTCAATTAACTAAAATGAGTTTACGATGTCAATGCTCTATCCTGAAGTATATATATCTGTTGATATAGAGACAACTGGGCCCATCCCGGGGGTATATGATCTAATTAGTATCGGTGCCTGTGTAGTTGGAAAACCTGAAGATAATTTCAGTTGCTTAGTTAAACCACAGGGAGGCTTGGTTGAGGATGATGCTCTTGCCGTAACTGGGTTAGATATTGACTATTTGAATGCAAATGGGAGAAACATAATTCTCGCCATGGAGCTCTTTAGTAATTGGCTTGAGAGAAGTGAGTTCAAACAAAAAAACTTAGTTTTCGTTGGGTTCAATGCTGCTTTTGATTGGTCATTTATTAATTATGCATTCATAAAACATATTGGAAAAAATCCATTTGGGTTCACAGCGTTAGATATCAAATCATATTACATGGGAAGGTTTGGGACACTTTGGCAGGAAACTAAATCTAGTAAAATAGATATTAAATTAAAAACAAAAAATATGGCAAGCCATGATGCTCTTAAGGATGCGATATATCAATCGGAAATATTTAGTATTATTTCAAAAAAATAATATCATTTTCATTAGGAGATTAACATGAGCTCTCAAGTTTTAGACTTTACAGCACAAGATTCTACACAAGTAAATAGTTGGGAGCAGATGCTCCTCGAAGCCTCTAAAAAAATATCTTTAAGTCAAACACAATATGATTTAATTGAAAGCCGATATGCTCAATTACAAAAAGTCCTAGATAAAGCTCAAGAGTATTTTTTATCCGGGGCTCATATATTTATCCAAGGATCCATTGGGCTGAAGACTACTGTCAAACCTGCCCCTGAGGCCAAGGGTGATATGGCAACTATTGATGCAGATGCTATCATACTATTACCTAACGCCTCAAACTCAAGCTCGGAGGATGTGTTGCTTGCAATTGAAGCTTTATTTAAAGCCGAGTCAACTGTTAAGGCTGAACCAGAGCAACTGAGACGAGGTATCAGAATCGTTTATTCTGATGAAAATCCTGGTTTTCATATTGATATAACACCTGCTATTAAAACCTATGGCAATAATGAAGATGATGGATATGGTAAACTGCTTGTTCCAGATAGGGTAGATGGTTGGAAAGCAAGTTCGCCGCGCTCCTATTCCCAATGGCTTGAGAGTGTCAGCACTGAAAAAATTGTAATGATCTCTGAATCAACAAGAACTATGGATAGTATTGTTAGCAATGAAGAATTTGCTAAATCCACAATGGATCCTATTCCCCAATATCAAGAATATACAGATTCTCACCCTCTTGGCGCAACGATTAAACTATTGAAAAGGCATCGTGATCGCTGGGCTATTCGTTCTTCATCTGAGCTTTATAGACCAATTTCTGCGGTTATTACAACACTAGCAACCCAAGCTTATTATAATATTGCGTTAAGATCTGCGTCAAAACCAATGAGACCGATCGATGTAATGTTCTCAATTGTATCGGATATGACTCAATATGTTAATTATGTAAATAATGAATACCAAGTATTAAATCCATGTGATGAAGGTGAGAACTTTGCTGAAAAATGGAATAGAAATAACGGAGAAGGTGATATGTACATGTCTGCTTTTTATGAATGGCATGCTGATGCTATCACTGATATAGCACTGGGTTTGAGCGATTGGGGAACACAGCATCGATTTGAGCAGGAAGTTAGTGATAAATTTGGTGTCCCACAATCTATGATAAATGAGATATCAAAAGAATTTGGCAGGTCCTGGACATTACCGGGAAGGAAATCTGGCGAAACGCTGAATAAAACGGTACTTAGTGCTTTTGGTACGTTATCAGGGACAGGTCAAGCTAACGCAGGGACGGTCGAACGCCTTGGATAAGACTAATAAAATTACACCTGCCATTCAGGCAGGTGTAGAAAGGCTTAATGAAATATTTAGTGATTGCTATCTAATTGAGGTTGATGCAATAAATAAAAAGGAAGTGATACGATTTGAGTTAAGCCTACCAGTTGATTATTTAGGGATAAACAGGAGGTTACAAATAGGCTTCAGTGAAAACTTCCCCAGTGTAGCATTAATATTATCCATAATACCAAGTCCATGGTTAGAATGGCCTCATATCTTAGATGATTTCGTTTGTTTGTTTGGGGGCGGAGATAAGGCTGTATATGGTGATCCTGTCGAGGTTATAGATAATACATTCTATAGACTCGGCAAACTCATCTCATTAGTCTGCGAGTATAAAAATTCTAGTCAGATAAAAAATGAGTTTGATAGTGAAATCATTAGTTATTGGGGCATGCAAGTTGCATTAAGTAAGCAGAGGTTAATTCTTCTAAATAAGCCAAAAATCTCAGCACCATTGTATACTTTATCTAAGAGTGATACATCAGGCAGGGAAGAAATTTGGATTTCAGACAAAGAAATAAAAATTTTAGAACACTATCAATGGCAGGTTTCTCCATCTAAAAAGAAAATTGATGCTGCAAAGGGGGCTTTTTATTTGAAACTTACATCTACACCAAATGTAAAATTACCAACTGCCCTTGGTCTAGTTGATTGGCTCTCAGGTCATGCTAATGGCAATGATATTCAAGCCCTTAAAGATTGGTTAGAAAATGATTCTAATTATCCATTAAGATGGGTGATACTTGAGATATTTAATTCAGAGCCTGTTAGCATAATATCATTTTTGATTAAAAGGAAAGGGGTTAGAGATAATCAGACATTTAATTTTGGATTAAGGAAGGCGAAAAAAAAACCTCAGGCAAACCTGATTGGTGAAAAAGATAAGTTACTAATAACTGATACCTTCATTCTTGATAATGAAGTTATTTTTTCACGTTCAAAAGATTTTAAAGTTGAAGAAAATACCAAAAAAAAAGTTCTCCTGATAGGTGCAGGTTCACTTGGGAGTCACGTTGCATCACAACTAATACATTCAGGCATAACTGATTTGACAATTGTTGACCCTGATTCTCTAGATGATTCAAATTTAGGTAGGCATATATTAACAATTGACGACCTAGGGAAAAATAAATCTATAGCCCTTAAAAGCCATCTTAAGTCTTGCATACCAACAGCTCTAATAACAGCGATTCCAAAAACTTTTTATGAAGCACTCTTTTATAAAGACATTAATATCAATTTATATGATTGTATTGTTTCAACTTCTGCTGACTGGTCAAATGAATATTTTCTTTGGGAAATGAAATCTAAGATTAAAGATATGGCATTTGTGCAAGCTTGGGTAGAACCATTCGCTTTCGTTGGCCATGTTATATGTAGTGATAAAACAAAAACTGCCGATGCGAGACATTTATTTGATCGAAGGGGGAATTTCATAAAGAAATTTACTCATTGGGAGAATAATGGATATCATAAATTGCCTGCTTGTGGTGTAGGTTTCATTCCAGGGAGCTCATTAAGCATTCAACAGATTGCAGGCATGGTATCAAAATCCGTATTAAACGTTTTGGAAAAAAATGACAGCTTGGAATGTAATACATGGAACTCCTTTGTTACTGAAAGTCGAAAAATTATTATGTCTGGCGGTCAATACATAGGTCCTGAGATAGCTGACAATATTGAAAGTATGGTGATTAAAAATGAATGGCATGACAAATAATATCCCCACGCTAGCATGGATTTGGGATTGGAATGAATATGATTTTGAATTGCATGTGAGTAAAGATGTTTACGATGTATTTGATTCGCATAGGCAATACAATAATAAAAATGAATGTGGCGGGCAGTTATTTATAGATATCTCATTCAACAATGGATTATGGCTAACTTCCGCAACGTTACCACATCCAGATGATAAATCCTCAAAAAATTGGGTAGAGTTCAATTCTAATAGATGTGAATCAGAACAGAACCTAGCGAGAGGAAATGGTTTAGTTTTTGCAGGTTATTGGCACACTCACCCCCAAGAAATCCCTAAGTTGTCATATCAAGATAAAATTAGTATTGAGCGATTCTATGTTATGAATAAAGAGATTATAAGATCTCCTATTTTTATTATAGTTGGAACTTCATTATGTCAAGATGGGATAAAGGCATGGGTCTATAAAAATGAATTTTATAGTGAAGCTTTAAAAAAATGATTGTCGTATAATCAAATTAAAAAATTTTATCCTTTGCCAATACTTAATTGCTAAGGAACGATGAAGTGAAATACTGAATTTTTCCACCAAGACAGAGGTGACATGCTCACCTCAGAACAGTACAACCGCTTCAATGAAAAATTAGATTTTAGTGCGCAGTTCAAACGTGAACCGGCTTAATTTCTTGTCGAACAGAACTACACAGCTGTTGAAGTAGCAAAAGCATGGATTAAGGCCTTTCAATAATGACCTGATTGTTAGACAATTACAGAACGAGTGACAGGAAAAAAGAAATCTTCTCTATTACCTGGGAATAAATTGAAATACGTTTGTTGAATAAAAAGCCACAACATATTGAAATAGAGAGAAAAATATTAAAAAGCTAGTGCTCTCTTCGTCAGAGTCCCTGAACAGTTCTCGTTAATCTGAAAAATCAGGGCGTGTATATCCTGTGGATATACTCTACCACTTAATCGAGGTTAACCACAGTAGTTATAAATACCGCTCTGATAAATCGGATATATATCACACCGAGTTGTACAGTCAGACTCTGATTACAAAAAAGATCTAATTTTCTACAGACTGTTCAAGAGAGTTACCGTTCAAAAAGACAGGGTCCGATGAAAAGAAGGCTAAATATTTCGAGTATAAGCTTAGGTATATCAACATCAACAGAAATATACATTTTGATTCTATCCATAATATATTTCTTCAACCCTAGTCTTATAGGGAATCTGCATAAGAGAGTGTAAATAGGCATGTCCTGAGAGGACAATATAGTAAGTCTACACCCTAATATATTCTGGCTGTTACAACATTAATAATAGGAGTTAATCATCTGTATACTCATACCGGTGGGGAAGGTTAATAGGTTTGTATCCAGACAGTTTCATTCTTAAGCGAACTGAACTATGAATCAAGGCACCCTCAGGAATTAATCTAGGCTCACCTCTAGGGAAATAAAATCCTAACCATGACCTGCGATTTTCCCACTCCCTCGTTGTCAGCTTCTTAGGTATCCATTCCAATGCTTTCCAGAATGAAGTTAATGAATCATGCAATTTTGCTGTTGCATTAGGTTCGACATAAAAGTATTTGCTACCTTTCCGGGGCTTACCAAATACCAGTCGATTTATATTTGCTTGATTAACAAGTAAGCCACAATCACGAGCTTCTTTTATCATCCAAGCGAGAGGAAATTTTGACAGGCCACTTTCTGCTTCTGGATATCCTCCTCCAATATCTGCATGTACACCAGCAAACCAGACTTGTTTGATGTTCTGTTCTACGTCACTCTCAGTATTAAAAGATTTCTCTCTAAAGGGTTGTGGATCATTCCAATGATGTAAACGGAACATCCTACGACGTTCATCAATAGCGATCGCTTGGCGAAAACATTTAACTATAGGATTTTTCTGGGTGTAAAGTAGATTCTCAATACAAGGTATTAAGCCGTATTTTTTAGGTGCAAATACAGAGGATACTGTATCCCAGACTCCAATGAATTCGATCTGGACCTTGCGGGTTCTGGTTACACGGGCCAGATGCCAAGCATCAGCCAATGCAGAGGAAGATCGTTTAGGTTCACTTGAATTTTCGGCATATTGTGCTTCTGTGTAGCCATATGAGCTTGCCCGTTTATATGCAGCTAACGCATATTCAGCAAGATTTAACTGGTCCTTGCTAAGAAGCCCTATCATATTCACAAATGCCGCCAGAACTCGCACTGTATAAGCTCCTCGGCTAAAACCAAATAACCATATTTTATCCCCATTAATATGGTTCTCACAAAGATAACGATAAGCATTAAGAATGTCTTTATCCAGGCCAAAACCCGTGGCTAACTCAAACAAACCACGAACTTTCTGTCTGAATCGCTGCCATGGATTATGTAGCCCAATAGTACCAATGCCTGGGTTGTAGTAAACTACTTGAGTATTATTTATACTCATAACACGGTAAAGTTTAAGAACATTTGACAGTTCTGCATTCACTTCGTTACCAGTACCATCACAACAAACAACGATATTTTTCCCCAAGTTCAGCATCCCTTTTAATGTTTTATACTTATTAAGATAATTCTGATAATGTTTTTCACAGATTAATAAAAATTTTTTTATTAGTTAATAAGCTACTACTTATAAATGAAATTTCTTCAAGTTCAAGGTAGATTATTCCTGTCAGAACGACTATGGTGCTGGTTTAATCGCATCGATTCCGAACCAATTTTCAAGAGTATTAAGTGCTTCTGGTGACAAGAACTGTGTGAACAAGATGGAAAGCCTCTTTTGTGGTCTTGAGCAGGCGACATAGAACAAATTGCGGTTACGTTCAAATGCTTCTTCTTTTGGTGGGGGAACTACTTTAGCGCTGGCAAGTTCCAGCATCTCACCGAAGTTATACTGATTCCAGCCACGTCCAACTACGATCAATACATTATCAAATTCAGCGCCTTTGACGCCATGTTGCGTTTCAAAAGGCGAGTAACCTACAAGGTAATTGCGAAGCGCCTTCACTTCAGAATATGCAACATTTCGGAAATTTTTTAATTCTTCCAGCGTTCGTGGCAACTCAACACCAGCAGCCTCGTTGAACTCACGGAGCTCAAGTTCGTGCTTTTCGATGGCATCAGGAAGTCTTGGTTTTCGCACTTTATGTAAGTGATCGATCACCTCGCCAACACTTCCTGTACTCTGGATAGCAAGCAACTGTGACATTGCATCGTGCCAACTGGCTTTGTCGGAATGACTCCGTAAGTGAGGTGTAGAACCCCCTAGGGATTCAAACATCATTCCATACTTACGATTAGAGAAAGCATCACAGGCTGGTTCTAATTTATCAACAAAGAAAGCAATGTGTTCCTGCTCCTTCTTGGTGAATGATTCATTGTATCGAAAAGCTGCCGCCAAATTAGAATAGCCTTGTTGATTAGCCAAAAGTTTATGAGTCAACATGAGGATCTTCGTGTGCTTGGGTGATAAGTCCCAACCGTCAAGTTCTAGCGCGGTCTTAACGCGTACCAAAGTGGCATGTCCATCAGTCAAAGGTAGATCGCCTGCCCAGTGAGGTCCTTTTTGACGTACTCCCTGCCAGTTATTAGTATGAAAAATGCATATTTCACCCTTAGACTCAGGGTCTTGAACGAATTGCTTCAGCTCTGGCCTCATGCGATTGAGTGCATCAACTATTTTCTTAACAGACCGAAAGTTAGCTTCTTTTCCGATCTCTCTCACGCTTGGATGCTCAAGCTTCCCACATCCTCCACCATAAATTTTCTGCCAATGGTCTCCGAAGAAGCCAAACAAAGGTGCACTTGGTTGTCCTAGGAAATGCTCCTTGAGCGCTTCAACCCACTCATAGTTTGTGTCCTGGTATTCATCAACCAAAATGATCGGAAATCTATCCGTGATCATGCGACGAAACTTTTCATGGGCCATGAGTGATATTGTTAGAGGCAGTACGTCGTCATGGTGAATGGACACGCTATGATCGCGTATTGACCGATGTCCGAGGCTGTATTCGATAGTACGATTACCTATAGTTCCTCCAGCCTCCTGAATCTTTTCTTTCCAAACTGGCATCGTTTCGATCAGGATCCGGAGCGATTTCTGGAAGCCACAAATGAGCGACCAACAGAATGCGTGATTGGTTTCGCAGAAAACCAACGGACTCCGATCTGTACGCGTTGCAATTTCGTCCTTTGCAACGTTTGTAAAGGTGATACATGCAATTTGCTTGCTATGTTTCAAAAAAATTGATTTATTATTTTCAATTAGGAACTTGATTGCTTTGATCAGCGAATATGTTTTGCCAGCACCAGCACCGGCTTCTAAACGAAAGCTTTGTCCCTCAGCAAGACAAGTGTACATGGCCTCAAGAGCACGCTGACTTGCAACCTCGGCAGGTGAATGGATCTCAGACATTAGCCTCACCTCCATTCAACGCGTCGGCTATTGTTTCTACAGCCAATGCCAATTCTGGATCTGGTACTGCCACGTTCTCACGAGCCAGCCAGCGAACGCCGTCTTTAATGTATTTCGGAGACACCCATTCCGTTTCAGTAATTGCATACTTCAATGCGAATTCAGACTTTTTCCACTCATCCGCCTTGCAACGGGCTTCGATTTCTAGTTCTTGGGAATCCTCTTTGACCAAGCCAAACAACTTTGGATTTGCAAGAATAAATGCATCTTCAAATGTCCGTCCGCAGGGACCATCTTCTTTCTCTACACATTGATAAGCAATGCGATTTCCTTTAAGTATTTTGTCCGAGTCTTTCTTGGCAAGTAGTCCAGCTAAAGTGAAAGAAGCATCCGCGGAGAACCATGCCTTCAAACAGGCGTTACTGGAATATGTTCCGAGGTGTACTGCGCAAGTTTTTCCTCCAGGTTTCTCGACGGCATCTAGATCTGTGATGATTAAGCTGCGAAGTTCAAGGAACTGCAACAACTCGAAGAACAGGTGAGCGTAAGCCCCTCCTATTTCCAGTATGGTGGCATATTGGCTGGACAACTTAGGACATTCCGGTTCTTCGGCTTCTAATTTTGCAATGATGACTGGAAGCAGCAAACGTTCGCTCAGTCCTTCGACGAGAACCGCTTTATCTGCGAAAAACAAGTCACTACGTGTCAACGTCATGTATTGATGAAGGAACTTCTTATCTCCGGGTGATATGTGCTTCAGCCCTTTGCGTAGATCTTTTATTTTGGTTTCGCGTATACCTTGTTGTGCACCTGTAATAGGAGCCCCGAGAAAGTAGCGAATATTCTCGAAGCCAGCTGCATTGGCAATATGCGATGAGTGGGTTGAAACGACGAATTGAACAGGCCACGGCTTCTTATCCTCAGTGCCATCAACCAACTGCTGTGCTATTTTAGCTAGCTGGCGAATAAAAACTTCCTGCATTTGAGGATGTAGATGCGCTTCAGGTTCCTCAATGAAGATCAAGTGCACGCCTGGCTCTTTGGTTTCTGCGCGAAATGCCTTATAAAAGCCTGCTAATTGCAAAAGGATAAATATCAGATTTCGCGCACCTAAGCCGTTATATGATTCAGGTAATGCTACGCCTCCATAACCCGCGTAACGAACTTTAGTGAAGTTAGACAGTAATTTTCCGACATCCAACAGGGTTTCGGTATGAAGCTCTTGCCCTCCCAGACCGGGGTATCCAAATGTTTTAAGCGCAGGAATCAAGCTTTTGAGCTGACCACCAAAGTTCGTATCAATCTGAGCTTGAATGTCCTGAACTGTGTCTTTTAGAGCCTCGGCAATTTGCTTATCTGCTGTATCAGCTGATGCAGAAGAAGCTGTTGCGAAAAGTCCTTCTACAGTTTTGGCCAACACGTCAGACTCTCGAGATGTTACATCATCAAGTCCTCGCTGAGCATTGATAAATCCAGTTTTGACTAAGCCTCGTAATGCGCTAGGTTGTAACTCACGGCGATTATCTGGATCGTTTGGATCTTCGGCCCATATTTTTGTGCTGAAATTATTGGGTATTCGTTCCCGTAGTGTACGAAGGAATAATATACGGGTTTCATAGGTTAGCGGCTTATTAGGCTGATTTTCTAGAAACTGTGCAAGTTGACCATGTTTCAACTCATAACGAATTACAGCCAGTGCCTCAGTGCATCCGGGATCCAAATCAATCACGAAAGGACTCAAGGGACCTAACTGAGGTTGAGTAGGGTCATATTGGAATTTCAATCGAAGTTCAATGGCGGGGATAAGCTGACGAATAATATTTTCTTCAGCCCCTTGGTTCAGTGCATCCAGCGCCTCACAGAAGCAGTCATAAGAGGTACTGGAAAAGTCTTCGAGCTGAAAGGCTGAGCTCCCATCTGCCAAAAACCTGCGGATTATCTCCGACAGAGATGTTTTTCCACTATTATTTCGTCCAACGATAACAGTGGTCTGTTCTTCCAGCATTAGCTCTACATCTGCTAAAAGTCGAAAATTCTTGATTTGAACCTGCTGAATACGCATGAGTCCCTCAGTATTGTCCATCTTTTTTGATTGTATTTTATACACAAGATTTAAAAATAGTCATAATTTAATGACCTTGGTTATGTTGCTGGCGGTACCCCAAACCCCAAACCCATTTCGCCACAGCAAAGTAAGGGGCGCTACGCCCGGATATGCAGGGGCAAGATTTTTCTCCTGTGCGCTTTTCGTTCCTCTATCGGCTTCCTGTTAATCGTTTCCCAACACAACCCGTCCCGCAAGGATAAATGGCACGCATTCTGCGCCCTTGCGGGACGGAACGATGCCGGGAAAGCGAACCGTCAGGCGATACGAAGACGAAAATCACACACTGACGGAGAAAACACCATGCCGATTTCCCTACATCCCCAGACTAGCGCCCCTAACACCGCAGCGGCGACCAGCGTATCCCCGCTGGAGCAGTCAGGCTCCTCAAAAACGAAATTTTCGAAAACCCGAACGGATATTTATCAGACAGTTACCGACAACATCATTGCAGCGCTTGAGGCCAATGTAAAACCGTGGTGTTGCCCATGGCAACGAGTGCCGGGTATGTCTGGGTTGCCTTCCAACTTTGCAACCGGTATCGCGTATAGCGGAATGAATATCATGCTGTTGTGGTGCAGTGCGTCGGAACAGGCCTTTGGTGATTCACGCTGGATGACCTACAAACAGGCGCAGGCAGTCGGTGGGCAGGTTCGCACGCGTGAACGTGGCACCACAGCCATTTTCTACACCACGCTGGAGAAGGAAAACGACGCCGGAGAAATCGACCATATCCCGATGCTGAAAACTTTCACCGTGTTTAACGTTCAGCAAATCGACGGCTTGCCTCTGACAAAGGTAACTGTCAGCCCGGAAGCGACATTTGCCCCGTTGCCGCAGGCTGAAAATCTATTCAGGAAGAGCGGCGCAAACATCATCGAGAAAGGACAAAACGCCTTTTTCAGCCCTTCAACTGATGAAGTCTGGTTACCGGAGCGCCATCTGTTTTCTGATGCGGCTAACTTTTACGCTACCGGCCTGCATGAGCTGGTTCACTGGAGTGGAGGTAAAAAACGCCTGAACCGTGAAATGAAAGGGAAGTTTGGCAGTGCGGATTATGCAGAGGAAGAACTTGTCGCGGAGCTGGGAAGTGCCTTTCTGATGGCGGATCTTGGGATTGAGGGAGAGGTACAATATGAAAGCTATATTGCTTCCTGGCTGAAAGCGCTGAAAAACGACAAGCGTTATATTTTCAAAGCGGCCAGCGCAGCCTCTAAAGCACATCGTTACCTGATGGATAAACTCTGAGACCGAATCAGACAACCGCAAGGGAATGCGGTTAATGGTTTTTAACCGGCAACGCTGCAAGGCGCAGACTGAGGTGGAACGCGGCGCAGCGAGTACCGAACAGTCTGCGCCTCACAGTGGAATAAAAAACATTCCGGCCAGGCGGTACCGCCGCCAGGCCGGTGAGGCCATCACGATGGCCTGAGTAAAAGTTTACGCATAGCTGTCTAATGAAAGGTGTTTCAGTTCATCAAAAGTATAAATGCGAAACACCCGACGGTGGCGTTCTTCCAGCGGGATGTGCTGATGGTTAACGATGACGTGCCGGATGCTGTCAAACAGCCGTTCAAGACCGCGTTTTTTCTGCGGGTCCGGCACGATATAAAAAACGTAAATCCAGTCTTTACGGGTTCGGGCAAGCAAATGGCTGACGATGATCGACTGATAACGAGCTTTAGTTTTCAGACGGCGCTCGGTCTCAATGGCGACCACGGTGCCACCGGGGAGGGTGATCAAGCCGTCCGGCCGGTGATTAACCTGGTAACGGCTAAGGAAGGTCGTGCGATCGCCATTTATCCACCCGGATGCGCCTTTTTGCTCAAGGATGATCCGGGCTGCCTGATTATCAAGATGATGCGCCAGCGTCCAGCCGGTAATTTTTGATGGCTCAAACCGTGCCGGGAAAAGCGCATCGTCGGGGGTTAAGACAACGGCCAGTCCGTCAGTGGTTATGCCCCATAATGAAATTTTCATGTTGCGCGATACCAGGACGTGCTTTTGTATTAAGCCCATTCCCTCGACTTTTGAAAGAAGGGAATACAGCGATTTATGATCCCTGAAGCCATACAGCTGCATCAGTGTTTTAAAGTCACTGTACGTTTCTTCTTTTAGGAAATTCAGTAGTCGTTGTATTTTTTCGCGGTGTCGCGTCTGGCGTTCGCAGTATGCGGTGATCAGCATCATTCCCCCTTTAAAAATCCAGCATTGACGGGTTTTCTTCTTTGTCGGCATTCGGCATTGTCGTGTCTTTTTCTCCCGTCTCATCAAAAAAAAGATCAGGCCGCGTTGTGGTGATATCCGGTGTTGATACGGGTTCGGGGGATGTCTCCTCCTCGTTAAACTCCAGGGGAATGTTTACCGTTGCTGCGGTGGCGGCAATCGCGGGCGACACAGCGCAGATCTCCAGTTCGCGTTTTTTCACCCTGATGGGCGAAATCAGAGAGGCCGACGGGAGTGTTTTTGTTGTGAAGATGAAGCTGACAAAATCGGGTAGGTTCAGGATCATATTGCTGTCGGTGAAGAAACGCTCGGCCTGCCTGATGGTGCGTTCACTGTCGATAGTCTCTGTCAGCACGGCGTCGGTTTTCGCTTTGCGGACTTCATCATCGACTAATATAGTGCCGGACATCCTGGCCACCCATTCCGCGGTGTCCGGGTCCATAACGCGATAAACCAGTTTGAATTTGGCGTTCTCAACGACAGCGCCGACAACGGCGTCGCCTTTCAAATCAGCCGGGCAGTCTTTTAAATCGGCAATCGACTGGTGGTCCATAATAATGTGTACGCCTTTATCGCGTGCCGCGCCTAAACCTTCCAGCGCTGGCCTGGATAGATGGTATTTCAGTTCGGAAAGATAAATAGCAATGGGGCGGGGCACGTCTTTCACTCGCTCGCGCTTTTCCGCCAGCTGATACAGGCGAACCAGCAGCATGCGCTGAGCGGTAATGATTTTGCTGTTGCGCATTGAGCCAATCACATAACAGCAACCCCCTTCATCAAATATCGTATTAAGCGAAAATCCAGTGGGGGCATTAATGGCATTGAGTAAAGCCAGCTCTTCAATTTTCCCGAAAAAGGCTTTTATTTTATCTGCAATGCCCTGAACGTAGTCTCCGTTATAAACATCCCGAATGGTTGCAGTGGTATTACGGGTGACAAATTGTGCGGCTATCCTGGCCGCTTTCCGGTCGTCAATGCGATAAAAGTCTGACTCCTGACCTTTCTCTGCCAGACTGAACCCGGCAACAAAAAGTTCTTCCAGTTCATCGGCAGTGATCTCTTCAATCAGGTTTAACTGGTATTGGGGTTTTCGCAGGTCAATCAGGGCAAAAGGTTTACCTGCATCCTCGCATGCTTTCCGGTAAAGGTGGGGGGCCCATTCATCATCCTTGGGGTCCATAACAAATACGCCTTCACCGGCCAGAATACTTTGATAAAGTAATATCCCGGTGGCAACGCCCTTACCGGCTCCGGTGGTGCCGATAATATCCGCGTGTTGTTTTTGCCAGTCCTTTAACGGCAGGTACATCGGCTGAATATCTCGGTCTATGCCGATAAATAACCCTTTGTTCAGGTCGATATAATCCAGCGGGTCATAATGCAGTGTTTCCGGCAGCAGTGATTTCACCGTGCGGACATCGGTGCGCAATTCCCGCTCAAGCGTGGTTTTTCTGACTAGGCGTTTCTTTATTTTGTCTAATTCAGGTGTTAATACTCTTCGCAGCAGAATGTGCAAAATAAAACCCGTTACGGTAAATGTAATCAGCGCAGGCCATGCCAGAACGGGAATGCTGGCGATAACACGGCCCTGATAAAGCCACTGGAAAATCCAGATAAGTACCGGCCCCATAGAGCCGCAAAGAAAACACAGCATGGAAAAAGCAATAATCAGCTTTTGCCACAACGGGGCTTTTTGCCGTTCATCGCTTTTCATTGATACAAAAAACGGCATCGTCAGCCCCGCTAATAACGCCAGCATCAGTTGTTGCTGTTGCACAAAAGCGAGCAGTGCCAGCATCCCGTTCACTATCGGCGACAGTGAAGCGGCAAGCTTATTTAAAATCATGATGCCTCCTTCGTCAGCGATTCGCCCCATGACATCGCCCCATCAGTTCGCCCCACGGTGTCGGGCGAAAACGTGGGGCGAGCGTATGGGGCAAAGAAGGTGGCCGCTGCGCGGCCATATGCAGGAAAACATGCTTCCCTGCACGAAACGGTGTGCGCCAGTACATGCGGGCTGGACGCCCTTATTGCCTGTCGCATGGGGGTAATGTCGCGGCTGAACGCCGCGCCAAAACCCCCAACGTCAAAGGCGGCACACCGTCGCCCGCTACGCGCGACCAACCCCTTTAAGACGGTCGCTTTCGCCTTTTTATTCCCTTTGCTCGTTCCTCGCAGCGTGAATAAAAGGGAAGCTGACCTTTAAAGGGGTTGGTCGCGCCACGCTACCGGCTTTTGGCCGGAGACTTAGCCGCGACGGTGTGCGGGGCAAGCCCCCCAAATAAACCGCTATCGTGGGCGATAGCTTTTCGCTCGCTGGGGCGGCGAAATTTATTCGGCTCCCCCGGCCTGCAAAATCCGCGTGGGCGCGGCTGTTTGCAGATGGAGTCGGCGACGCAAATTAACAATTTCTGCGAAATCGAATTTACTCGCCTTACGGCCACTTTTTAATTTCTGCTATTCGCATAAATTAAAAAGCCCTAAAACCGTCACGACCGATGCCAGGTTTGCCAACCAGATTTTTCAGGGGGATCGGTAATAATCAAGGTGCTGTTATTACCGTTTACTTTGAATTCAATTACGCACGCGGCCAAATTTATTAATTATAAGGTCAATAACTTCCGGGTTGGCTGGCTTGCATTCGAGTAATAAGGCCTTTCGGGCATCGGCGGTACGGTTGGGGCGAAATCCGTGTTTGTTCTTTCTTACAACATTAAAGAATGTGCGTTCAGCTGAGTGACATTCACTTCCTCCTCCATTCCCGATTGCTTTACCATAAAGGCATAAAACAATCTCACAGACATCAGCAGCCATTACGGAAGAAGGTACTAGCAAATTCATGCAGAAAAGGCAGGCGGTGAATATAATTGTTTTCATATTAAATACCTTTATTGGAAATGAGAGGGGGGAGCTGTTCATCTATCGGAAGGTTTTCTTCATTTGATGAAGGTGTATCGGTTTGAAGTAGATATCTCCTATTCGCCGAATATCGCCTTGAATATCTACGCTGATGATGATGTCCACGCATTTCAGCACTTTGCGTAACAACACATCGAACGGGATATTTTTGCAGTCAGGATTCTCATAGCAACGGTCAATGAGCCCTTCAATACATTCTTCCGGGCCGCCTGCGTGCATGGAGGTGATAAGGCCTTCATGCCCTGATCCGATAATTTTCAGCGCATCCCACGCCTCCCGTCCACGAATTTCCGCCAGCAGAATCCGATCAGGATTCATTCGATAATTCGCACGAATAAGTCTGCCGGGCGTGATAATCGCCTCGTCTCCGGCATCCGCCGGGTAAAATAAATGGACATAATTAGTGTGGTGGTAAAACTGAATTTCGGGATTATCTTCAATCGTTGTCAGTCTGAGATGTGGCGGAATATAGTGCAGCAACGTCTTCATATAGGTGGTTTTACCGGAGCCGGTTTCACCAACAATAAAGAGGGTTTTGCCGTACTCGACGGCCTTTTCGATAAAGTGAGGGATGTCACCACTGTTATAGCATTGGGCCAGTTCATCATCTTTGCTTTCGTTTCTCTCCTTACCCGCTATCCGGTTATAAAAACCAGCATCAATCCAGGATTGATGCGTTTTCTGCTTGAATGATGGATTTCTCAGCGTAATAGATACGGTATTCCTCTCGCAGGCTGGGGGAATAATGGTCTGGACTCGTTCGCCTGATCCCAATGTGGCGGAAAGGATAGGGGAGGTATCATCGATATTGTCCTCATTCCATGAGGCCAATGCTTTGGCAAAAGCATGGCACTGACGCAACGTCACAGGAGAATCATGCTTCTGCCATCGACCGTTTATTTTGGTGTGGATCTCTCCGGGGCGGTTAATGGCGATTTCCGTCAGGCCTGCCATTTGCAGAAATTCACCAAATAACTGGTTTTTCATAAAATCCAGCGACAGGTTTTCAGCGTTCATACCACCTCTTTTTTAGACGGAGTTGATAGACGGAAGAGAAATCGATATCCGTACCGGTCATGATGCCGATCACATCGCCCTGGTTCAGATACATGGTGGGTGGGATATTGATGCTGTTTTCTAACGCCGTTTTCGCCATTTCTGACGCGGCAGCGCGGGTGTTTTCGGTGTAATCGGTATTGCGCTCTTTCCCCGGAGCTGAATCGGATGCGGCGGCGGCCACGTCCTGTACGGTGCTCAACATCAACGCATTGCCGAACCGTTCCCAGAAATGGGTATCAATCCAGCCGCTAATACCTGCCTCACCCAAAGGGCCGGTGGCTTCGGTATCAACCAGTGGAATTTGCAGGCTATCGGGTTCCGGTGTGCGTAATTCCGTCCAGATAACAAACATTCGGCTCCGACCATGTTGCAGTGCGCCGGTGCGGTAGATGCCTCTGGCGATGGTTCCGGCAGGGAGCAACCTCACATAGTGGTTGGCGCTGTAGACATCTTCACCGATGAGACAGGAAATACGACCACCCACGTCAGAGACAAAACGGCGCATCATTGAGCATGGAATAAAACTATCAACTGGCAGGTAAAGATTGGGATCGAGACCAAGAGGCCTGACGCTGATAGCTTTTGCGACACCAGGATTGATGTCGTTAGCGTCTTTGCCAGGCGTAGTTGCAGGTGTATCTTTGCTCTGCGTGCCGGACGGTGCTGTTTGCGAGTTCTGGGTATTACCGTTCAGTGCGGAATCAGCGGCATTGCCTGCTCCATCGACCAGTGCTGCTGCCTTATTTAAAGCGGGAGGCTCAGGCGGCGGTGCAGTCTGTATTGGATGATTATTTATTGCGGTTTCCTGTTTGCCCTGACCGAACAGGCCGAACGGATTGTTGCTCATGCCAAGGTTTTTACGCTCATGCTGCCCTGTACTGTCTGACGGGGGCGCTGTGGTTTCAACCGTCTCATCATCGCTTTGCTTTAATGCTTCAAGGAAGCGATCTCCACCCAATGCCAGCGCAATCAGGGCACCCAGGCTCAGCAGGCTGACTATCAGCGTCCGGCGACTTGATGCTTTTTTAAAGCGGGTCACTTCAGGTTGGCCGGGAGGCTTGTTCTGTTCTGGTGCCTGGCTCGCCATCGCTGAACGGGTTCGCTCGCGGGCTTCGACTTCCAGCTCCGCCACGGTTTTTTCCGTTTTATCTGGGATCGATTTATCAGTCATTTAGCCTCCAGCGTGACGACAGGTGAAACGGTGTCACCGCTGCCAACGGTGGCGTTGCCGAATGACATATTCTCAATTCCGACCACCGCGCTGCCCTAGCGCAACACCAGATGAGGCGACATTGTGCGCACGACGATGACTGTGTAGTTTCCGTGTTTGGCTATGCGGGGCGTTACGGTCTGCTCCTGGCCGTTAACAAGCCGGAATATAGACGGAAGGATTTTGACGGGAGAAAAACCCAGATAGATAAAGCGACCATCATCGTAAGTAAAATCTGGTGCTATGGAAGCTGCACCTGCTGCGACTCGCTTGGTATATAGCCAGTTTCGCGGCATGGTACTCTGCTCGAATGCGGTGGTTATCCGCTGTTTTTCCTGTGTTTCACGCAGAAGTTTCAGCCGGGCTGTACTGGCTGCTTCTGATTGCCTGCGTTCGTCATCCGGATAGCGAAAGCGGATAATAAAGGCCTGCGAAGGCGAGTCGTTCTCCAGGACATTCAGCTCCAGACTGTAATCACGCTTTGATGTCACGACAAAGAGATTGGTTTTCCACTCGTTAGCTGTCGGGAGAAACACCTTGTTGACGTTGTTGCCGTTGTCATCGGTTACCGGTTGGGTAATGGGGTTCGGGCCAACACCGACCCGGTTATTGTTCTTTGTGACTTTCCAGCCTTTTGGGAAACCTACTTGTGCGTCGATGACTTCTTCATCGTCATCAAACAGGAGTGTAGTGAGGTAGCCTGGGCGGGTGTTGACGATGGTCGCATTCTGACTGTTATAGGTGACATTCTGCATTCGGCTGTCATATGTGCTGCCGCGTGGTATCGCTGCGCTCCAGGCTATGGATGACATCAGAAGGAGCAACAAGGGCGCTGTTTTTTTGAGCATCATTCACCCCTCAATTCTTTATCGCGCTGGTAACTGGTCACAACGAATCCCAGCGGGTTTACTTCTCGCTGGCTGTCGGTCAGTTGTTTACGGGGGAGGTAGCGATAAGTCAGGCGGATGTTCCAGATATCTGTTTTAACCGAATTATCGACAATGCGACGGATAGTCCGTTTAATGCGTAAGCTTGCCAGATGGTCGGGAACTGTCGCGGTTGCGTGAACGTTGGAAATAATGTCGATAGACACGACATATTCCGCTTTATTGAATATGACATCAGGTGCCTGATTGTTGTTAAACCCGTCTAAATAATCCCGGTTCACACTGTCGCTGTTGAATAACTGCACATTGTCATAATCGCGCTGGAGAGCAAAATAGTTATAGCCCTCGCGGAGCCTGACGTAATGCGCCGCTAATGCCTGAGCCAGTGCTTTTTCTGTGGAAATGTTCTGCTCTTTAATCCGGGTCATATATTCATAGCGCCCGGTCTGTTTATCCACCAACCATAATTCAATTTCGGTGGTTTTCAGCGGCAGCAGAATAATCAATGCGGCGGTCGCCATTGCGGCCAGAGCAAACCCTGTGGCTGCTATTCGCCACGCCATCTTTTTTTCCCGTTCATCCTTTTCCAGCAGGGCGGATTCAAAGGTGTGGGATGACGCAATGATATTTTCTGTTTCAGACATGCTTTGTCAGCTCCTGAATAGTCGCGGGGGAATTAACTGGTTGAGGCTCGCCAGATACCGACGGGAGGTTGTGCCGATTCTGTGCGCAGCCTGTGAGGACGCACAGCATCAGAAAGACGAGGCTGGATTTCATATCGTTACCTGTGTTTGCGGAAGACAGAAATACCATACCGGTGGCGGCTGCCACGGTACGAGGGGCGAGACTGCGTTAAAAGGGAATCAGCGGTTATGTTGTTGATTGAAGCGCTTCATGCTATCGATAGAGGCAGCGCGTTTTTGCCATGCGGATAGGGCTTTGTTGGCACCTGTGGCGATAAGCGTACCGGCGGAGCGAGTGGCGTTTACGCTCCCTTTTGCCGCTAACCTGGCTCCCGCCGCCCCGGCTTTCATAGCCGGTTTTGCTGAGTCAGAAGAAGGTTTCGCTAGCCCTCGCAGACCGCTCATGGCGACACCCTGGAGCGCAACCTGAACGGCGACGCCGCCTAATGCGTTCGCGATTTTTGCTGAAAACCAGATAACGACGCCAGAGATAACCCCCGCAACGCAGCATTGAACGCCCAGCGTGACGATATTGGCGCTATCTGAAAAATTAACCGCTTTATCTAATAAACTATTGAGATAATTGATGACAATTCTGATGGATAGCGCGGAAAACATAATCGTCAGGATCACCGTGAAGATAACTTTAAGCCAGTTGTTAAACATCGGGATAAGGAATCCATACAGCAGGCAGAAAATAAATAACGGTGCGGTGGTGGTCATTAATAGAATGATTATCCCGGCTAACAGGTTAACCGCTGAACCAAATAGCAGGGTGACGATTGCACCTCCCCAGACCAGGAGTTGGGCAATGCCGCCGTTGAGTTTTACATAGGTGGAATCATCCTGTTGATAAAGTTTTTGTCCTATCGTTTGTGCTTTCGCCCATACGGTATCCAGTAATACCCAGACATTCTCATCACCGCTGACGCCATCGGTTAATCCATTAATGGCAGAAATGGCTAAATCCAGCCATCCATCAAGATTTAAAACGAATGTCATGATTAATAGCATTCGCCCTACATCCCATAGGACATCTTCTACAGGCGTTTGGAGTTTTCCGGCCAGGGTTTGATAACCCCGATAAGTGAC
Organism: Cedecea davisae DSM 4568; assembly: GCF_000412335.2. Classification (GTDB taxonomy): domain Bacteria; phylum Pseudomonadota; class Gammaproteobacteria; order Enterobacterales; family Enterobacteriaceae; genus Cedecea; species Cedecea davisae. The sequence continues at coordinate 2,811,534 of NZ_KE161030.1, read as the reverse complement.
AAATAACGTGAAGGAGCTGACGGCGATAACGCTTACCATGTCGCCGTACACGGAGGATTGTCCCCGCAGTACGGCATGTAAACCGTCAGCGATCGTGTTGTTCATTCCAACAAACATACCACCTGACATAGATTGCCCCTTTAGTTCAAATCGGGAACCCTGGCATTTTCCTGACGGAGTTCAAATTGCGCCTCTTGTGCATTTTCGCAATCCTGGGAGTCACTACCGGATGATTCACACGCTTTATACCGCTTACTCATTTCATCCGGATGTTCTTTGTACCACTGCGTTGATTTCGGGTTGTCGCACCCCGCCAGAAATAATGAACCTAAAATAACCGTCAAAATTCGAAATGATGTTTTCATTCTTATCCTCTTAATGATTAAAGTCAGGAATCGGGGAGACAAGTTGTTGTTCATTGAATGCTTTTTGCCGCTGTTGAGCCAACATCACAGAGCGCTGTTCAGCCTGTTTGACTAACATTTCCCACTGGCTGGTTAATGCGTTCAATTGTACGCTTTTGGCTGCTATCGCGTTAGCCAGGTCCTGTGACTCTTTCGAGTCTTTGGCGTTAGTAATACGGTTGGACAAGTCTGATATATCGTTTAATGTGCTATTAATCCGGTTTTGGACATTGCTGGTATCTTCAATTGATACCGCTTGATTTAGGACAAGTTGTTTGCAACTTTCCCGATAGCGTTGCGATGAACTGGACTGATTACAAATATCAAACGATTGATATTTTTTATATAAGCGCTCGAGGTCAGAAGAGTAGTTACCGTCCTGATTAGTCAGTAGACCATCCAGCGAAATCCCATTTTTACGGAGAATATCAATATCGTTTTTCAGGCTTTTTGCGTCGCGGAGAAATCCCTGAATATCTCGTATGCCCGTCGCGGTCGCTAATTGCTGCTTATAGGCGTCAAGCTCGCTTTTATAGTGGGTGACCGTTTCCTGCCATTGCTGGAGCTTTTGTACCCACTGATTAATCGACTCGAGATTGCTGGTGGCATCAAACACGGGGATACCAGTGCTAAGTGCGGGTGTGGAAACCAATAGAGATAACGCCAGAAACATCTTTCTGGTGTGCATGGTAATGACCTCCGGGGTGAATATCAGATAGCCTGGTTAAGGAACGTTTCTTTCCAGTCGGTGGGTGACATGTCTTCCTGATAAATGGCATCAAATATTTTCAGGTTGTCTTCACTGCCGCTCAGGATTTTGGTGATGTTACCGAGGCCCGATAAATCCATTTTTGCCATGGCGACAAAAGGGCGAGTTTCACCGGCACGCAGCGGTGTTTTAAGAATGACCATATAATGCTCACCGGGATCAAGATTACGGACGATGTCGTAAACGTTTTCCGGGACTTTCATTTTCTCAACGTAATCCGCACGGCTGGCCTTGGGGTTGGCGAGAAAAATTTGTGTACTGCATTGCTCAATAATCGCCGGAGCGATGGGGTGCCTGACGATTTCATCGGGCGATTGGGTAGCGGGGATAAAAATGCCGTTCAGTTTGCGGATCACCTTGAGCATATTGAGGGAGAATTTAGAAAATTCGACATCGGCCAGCCATTTCCAGAACTCATCCATGAACATCACCAGTCGGCGACCATCTAACAGGCTGGTGACGCGGTATAGAAGATAAAAAGTGATGGGTCCGCGTATGTCCTCATCATCCAGGAATTCCGTGCCGTCTATACCAAAGTTATCAATATTGCTGATGTTGAATGTGTCCTCCTCGTTATCAAATACCCAACCGAACTCACCGCCCTGCGCCCACTGTTTCAGCCGTATACGCAGACCATTAGTTCGTGCCTCTTTAGTTGGTGGCTCCGGCAGCACTTCTAATAATCGGGTAATACCATAGCGGCGGTATTCCGGCGGGTAGTCCAGCATAATCGTATCCACAGCAGCGCTGATACGTTCTTCGTCACGGGGATCGAGTGGTTTACCGTTACGACGACACAGCATCCGAATGAGTCGCTTGATAAAGCTGATGTTTCGGCGTGTAGGCGGAAGTGAAAACGGGTTAAATCCGGTAGGCATCCCAGTCCGGATGCGGAAGTAACGGCCTCCCATCTGGCGGATAGACATCTCCGCCGCTCTGTCTTTATCAAAGTAAACGGTGGTCAGTCGTTTGATGGTGGCAGAGGCGGAAAATGTCGCCGGATTACGGTACTTCTGCATCAACTGTTTCATCATCGTCATCAGCAAAGTCTTTCCTGAACCTGTTTTTCCGATGATGGCGGTATTCCCCGGCGTTTTCTCATTGAAGTCATCCCGCCCCGCCTGGCTGTCATGCAGGTTCAGATAGTAACTGCCGCCACTGTGGGATTTCAGGATAGCAATAGCCTCACCCCACGGATTGCCGTGGCGTTTATGGGGATGGTGGTTATGCAAGCTACCCATATCAGCGTAATTCTGGCTACTGACCACCACCAGACGGGGGCGTAGCGAATAGACGCCGGGGAGTTGAGCCAGATAGGCGGCAGGTAACGACAGCGTAGACAGGGATGTCATGATGCCGAGATCGTTAAAAGGTTGGGCCAGCGCATTGGTCTCTTTTACTACCCGATCGGCGCTGGTGGATGTGACCAACAGGGAAAAGTGATATTTGCCGCAGGACACATGCCCGGACTGGAGCAGATCGCGTAAGACGATCAATTCCTCTCGCTGTGAAATGGCATCATCGTCCGTTGAGTCCAGCCGTTTTTCAGCCAGTCGGATATGATTTTGCGCTTCATCCCGGGCCATACAGGTGAAAGACTGCGTCAGGACATACTCGCTTTCGGCATACAACAGCGCATCCAGCAGGCCAGTATAGGTCTCAGGTGAATAATCTTTAATTTCCAGGCTACGGAAAAAGTGGGAGCCGCTGGCCGTCTGACATTCGGCTGTATCGGTGGTAAAGAATACATCTGGCGTGCTGAGTGTGTGATAAAACGGTGTGCGCGTCACCGCCACATTCTGCCACTTTCCTGTAATCAGGCGGTGGTAGAAAGCGAGCTGCGAAGAGTAAAGCCGGTCTTTCTCCTCGTAAAGGCCCAATGGCGTCGCCACATAACGGGACAGGGCGGTGTTGATTGCCTCATGATGTTCCAGCATCCCTTTCAGGGAATCATCCAGCGCCGCTTTCCTTTTTCCTGAGGGCTGCGTCTTCATGACTTTTTTCTCCAGCGTGGAGAAAGGAACATAGCAGAGGGTGAAAAACAGCCGGTGCCGCCAGAGTGGTTTACCTTTTATTGTCTGGTAATAGCGTTCAGTAACTTCATCCGAAAAAGGAATGCCCGAGCTGGCATCAAAGCTATCCTGATATTTTTCCCGTATGCGGTGGATATAGAAAGTGATCGGTAGCCCCTCATACGAGCGGATCAGGTTGTTTAGGTGGCTTGCCAGGAATGTCAGATGATGCTCATCCTCACATTCAAATACAGTGCCATCCAATTCCCAGGTAGCGACTAAATCACCGGAGCGATTTCTTATTATGCGAGGGTGGATGTGGGAGGAGTAAGGAATGTATTTATCCAGCGTGATGCGCTCGTTTAATTTCATCTTATCGATAAACTCCGAAACGTCGACGGCGTCATAGAGGCTTGCCAGCATGGCACTGGCACCGAAATGACGGTTCGTAGAAAATCGCCCACGGGTTTTAAAAGCCAGCCACAGCAGTCCGAAATAATGAATATCCGTTCGAGCCTTTGCTTTCATTTCCAGCCAGGCTGGGATCAACAACAATGCAAGGTAATAACTGATATAGACCGACAGCAGGACGATAGCCCCGCTGACAATCACGAACGGGACAAGAGGGATACCCATAATGGCGGCAGGGCGGGTCAGCGCTTTGTTCAGGGTGGTCATCGATTCCCCTTATGATGCCCAATAGGCACCAAAGCCGGATGCGCCAACAATCAGAATGGCTCCGATAATGACGTTGCGCATGTCATGCAAACTTTTACCATCAAACAGCACCTTGTAACCGACCCACATGGTCGCCAGCGTGATCGTGGCGGCGGCCAGTCCGAGCATGCCTGTGGCGGTATTACTCAGCGTATCGTTGGCTTTATTAAATCCACTCCCTGCCGCCAGCGTTTGGGTTGATACCAACAGGGAAGAAAACGCAGGCCAGTATTTACGTTTTTGCATCGTTATTTCTCCTCATTAATTACAGGCATGAATACATCGCCGCGAATAATGGCGTCGGGATAGTGCAGGGAGGTCAAAACAGGTGTGGCTCTATCGGTAAGTTCACCGCGCAGGACGGTGGCCGGGTAATGAATCTCTGAAGGGAATGGGCTGGTGGTACTGTGCTTGAGATCTTCCCGCGTTGACGGGACAGCATAGCCAATACGTTGGATATAACTGGTTTGGTCGAAGGCAGATTCTGGTCGTTGACCCGTATCGAAATTGCCGGAATAGTAACAACTGAGCGCTCTCTTCAGCGTGCCGCCTCGTTGGTAGCAGTCGGTGAGGATCTGCTCAAAAACGGACAGATTAGTGCAGGGGTCTAACAAGTCATGGGCTGACACGCCGTAATGGCGAAAGTTGGTACTGGTGATTTGCATCAGCCCGACCGAATAGCGGCGACCTTTTGCTGCCACTCGTTTGATGATGTTGACGGCAGTTTGCTTGCTGGTGGGCTGATGAGAAATGACACCTATACTGCCGGATGTTCTCTCCTTCTTTGGCACAATCTCAGCGATGGCGTAAGGATTAAAGCTGGATTCCACTTTAGCTACATCAAACGTGGTGGATGGGGGAATGGTGGCGGCACACTGCATGGCCACCACAATAAAGGTCGTGGGTGAAAGCATGGTTGCCTCGGTAAAAAATTGAGTCGTACGCAGCTATCTGGCTGTCGGTGGCATGGGAAAGGTGCGTGAGGATTGAGTGCTAATCGAGCTGGGGAGCCTGCGCTGTGTTGCTATCGTCCTTCGGTTCAAGAAGCACCAGTTTACCGGAGACAGCAATGCCGGGTGTCAGTACGATGTTCAATCCGGGTTTGCCGTTATGAGCGAACGCCACGCCGACTTTTGTCCCGTACGTGTTCTTCTCTCTGCCAGGATCGGGCTGGTTTTCCTGCGTGACAAATACGTGATAGGTAGGTTTTCTCATGCTATTTCCTTTAATAAAAAGTCATGGGGAGTTAACTACATCGATCACATCCCGATTCTGCATTCCGGTTTCAACGGGTCAGCGAGAACATTCAGCGGCACCCTGAATTGTGGTTACGTGACAGCCCGACTCATATTTTTAAAGAGCAATACTGGTCCCGGACGAATAAACGTCCATCAAGCTCGCCAGTGGAAGGTGACGTGATTAGCGTGCGATATCAGCGATGGGATGAAAATGAGGAAATCAAAAAGGGAATGAGAGAGAAAATGAATCGCGTGGTAATTATTTTGGGCTGACTGGTAGTGTTGACTAGTATTTTAGCTGGCGCTATTGCTGCTTGTGGGCGTAGCTAATGTGGCAGACAGGTTTGTGCTAAGAGTAGACCTTACTAACCACGTAGTATGTTAATCTGCTGTGAGCAGAGCTCACCTGATTCACTGAAACAGAGCTGACTAAGCCGGAATCTGAAAAAGCTCTTGCTGACTCGATGCGTTCAATACTGGCTATGTACGGACAGGACCAAGTCTGGCTGTTAATGAATTAAGGATGAGTGCTAAATATTGGGGAAATAAATATTAGAATGGTGCGGATGTTTTTTGTATCCTGAAAAACTACTGTCTTTCATATAGAACCATATTGCCAATGCTCCTGCTTTTAAAATTCCTTCATCCATACATGATGTTTTCTAATCTGGCTGCCTGGGGTCTGGCTCAGAATATTGAGGGCCTAGGCTTGTTTCACAGTATAAATGACCTACCTTTGCAGGTCGGAAGTGATGTTATCTATCCCTGGAATCTCAGCCCGACGCACGGCGTTAACATATTATCAGGCTTACTCACTCTCTTTCTCATCCCGATAGCATTGCTGAATATCCGTGCCGGATTTTACCTAAACAAATGGGCGGGCTGGATAAGCCTGATTTTGTGGATCCTGCCGGGTGCGCTCAGCCTGATGGGTTATGTCCCTGACCTTAGAAGTTACGGTCCGGATGTGTTCAGGTTTGGGAAGGGGTTTACGGGCAGTACGTCTTCAGCGGCAGCCAGTTTATTTATCTCTCTGGTAACCGGCTGGTCAGTCATTATGCTGTTCAGCGCGCTATGGAAGAAAAATACTTTCAAAAACGCTTATGACCATATCTGGTACATCCTGGGTCTGGTCGCGGCTCTCTATTTTGTAACGGACAGCGGCCTGCCCTCATACAAAAAGGACCTGTCAGAAGCAGGCGAACGTACCTCTCTCATTATGCAGCATTTTCGCAATGGCCAGCAAAACCTTGAAACAATGTGTGAAAATCCGGACGTGAAAAATCAGGTTACTGATTTATGTGGCTTGGGATCAGAGATGAAGTGGTCGTTTAAGGATAGTTTTTCTTCGAATGACATTTTACGTGCCAGAAGCGATTTGCCAGACTGGGTAACAAGAGTGGCGGACGATCCGGAAATCAGTAAACAGATTGAGGAGTTCAATCTTCTGGCATGTTCACCAAACGAACTCAGGGGTAATTGCCAGACTGTCCCCATTGAGATGTCTCTCGACAGTGAGGATTATAAAACGCCTAGGGATTTTCTCCCTCCAGCGTATGCCCAGAGACTTCTGCTACTGCATAAATCCATGCAGAAAGCCGATGCACGTATACAGGATATTGAGCAAGGGCATAACACTCGCTATTTTGTCTTTCTCATGCTGGCCTTTGTGGCGGGCGGTAAGCTTGCGAATGCGTCAAGGTCAATGGTTGCACATGATACGGTTCGCCCGCGGTCATGGCTGTTCAACTGCATAAGGTTCATCGTCCACAATACACTGCTGGTAATCAGGCTTTTTGCAACAGAACTGGTCTTACCGCTTCTGCAACGCTTGGTACGCTCGGGTAACGGGATCATCAACAGGTATAGGGCAAGAAAGGCTAAAAACAAGGCCGAAAGTGAAGTATCTTCCGGTAAGGGTTAGTCGGTTCAGAGTCTCTCAGCGATCTTAAGATGGCTCGAGATGGGCAGATTTACAGCGTATCCCAGAGGACTGGCCTGACAATGGCCGCTCTGATACCTATCAGTTCAAGTCTCCGATACTTTTCTGCCCATTCTTCTTCACTACGGCACGCTATCACCCACTGTGCCGCAGAAACGGAACTCTCCTGAAACAGCGCTTGGAAATAAACTGCATCAACCGCAGACAGAGAATGGCCCAAAATTACTACCTGCTTAATTTCGCTTAGACCCTCGAAAAAATGTCGGTGATCAGCGATAAGCTTCTGTGAAGGCTTAAATGTCGCGGAGAAATAGTCATCAATGATGCTGTTCGCCTCTATGAGCCGTGTATCAATCTCTGCAATATCCTCCCTGTCGTTGAGAGAGGGACGGGATCTCGGCTCCCAGGCATGTCCTAGGATCAAATCATTGTCCTTCGTCTCTACAGAACCGTGGATATGAAGAACACGCTCCGGATCGACTCCATAAACGTGACTCAGTGTAGCGGTGTAATTAAAGCTTAAAAAAAATGCATGTGGATCCAGTGTAGTCAGGCGAGTTGGTGCACTTGTACACGAAGGTATAGGCAACTCACGGATCCACAGTCCGAATTGATAACGTAAGCTTTTAGAAAGGCGTTTGACTACCTGACCCACCTCATACTGAAAATCATGATGACCTGCATCACTCCAGTCCTCCTCAGCATATGAACTCATGAAATTGCCTAAGTTATTGATAAGCATGCCTGCATCCAGTTTTGCAAGCGCGGATTCAAGATCGCACCAGTCATCATCCACGGGAAGGTGCTCTTCAACATTCTGGTAGGTATTCGAATCTTTAGCCCGAATATATTCTCTGAAATCCCACAAGCTGGAAGGAATTTTGTGCCAGAGATCGAAGCCGTTTCCGATTACATAGAGTGTAGTTGTCTGCATAGCCCCTCTCACAACACGTTGCCTGTTTGCGTTGAAATACCCTAACATTTCCTGTTTTATATCAGCGGACATCTTAACCGCCAGAGAAAATTGTGGAGAAAATCAGCCCTGCAACAGTTCAGTTTATCAAGCTTGGTGAGGCCGGTGAATGGGAGCAGCTGTGTCTGTCGGAGGGCACGCTTCGGTTTGGTTATCATGAAACCCCGGACAGTCTTTGTGTTGAGGGACAATGGGCAGACGTGCACGAGATATGGCTTAATATCCGCAAGGGGAAAAAAGGTAATGCGAGCAATGACGTTAGGCAGATCAAGACCTTTTACATGGCGGACTCAGAGACGCTATTCATTACTTTCATGGGGGGATTTCTGTACTGGTGTCGACCCGTGGGCCCGGTTAAGGTGCTGGCGGATGGTAGTCGAGTCAGAAAAACGATGGAGGGGTGGCAGAACACCAGCATTGGGGGAGCACGGTTAACCAAAGATCACTTGAGCGGAGATCTGTTAAAGGTTCAGGGATACCGGGGAACGATATGTAACGTAAGTGCACATGATTACGTTGTTCGTAAAATAAATGATGAAGATCTCCCTGCGGTATCTGATGCGAAGAAAGCTGAAGAGACTTATCTGACGGCTATAAAAAATCTTTGTCAGCTACTGACCTGGCAGGATTTCGAACTACTGGTAGATCTTGTTTTTTCAACAAGCGGGTGGCGACGCATCAGTATTGTCGGGAAAACACAAAAAACGCTGGATCTTGAGCTTGAATCTCCCACCACCGGAGAGAAAGCATTTATACAGATTAAATCATATGCGGACGCACATGCTTTCAGCGAGTACGAAAAGCGGTTCAGGGAAAGCAGTGCCTATGAACGAATGTTTTTTATCTGGCACAGCGGGCCGTTATCGGAAAATATCAAAGCCGACAGCATTACGTTAATCGGACCAAATAAGTTGGCTGGGCTAATTTTGGACAGTGGTTTATCAAGATGGCTTCGAAAAAAAGTTTCGTAAGATTCCGACTTTCCCGGCTCTGTATCAACAGAGCATCGAGGTAAAAAACCTGCAACGGCCCCTTACGCTGTGACACCATCAGACCCCAGCCGTAAGCAATGTCTGAATTTGTGATAGTAAAGTTGCATAATTAATTATGTTAACATTGAAAAAATCATAGGAATGCTAGTGATAAAGCCTGAAATTACATCTCTATTCAAATACTGCTCTATCGGTAAGAATCAATTAAGTGCTCTTGCACAGCGGAAAATCTGGTACTCAAAACCGGCAGGATTTAATGATCCTTTTGACACCCAATTTTATGTGAGAGGACAAAGGCATGTGTACGAACGGGAAATGGACTCTGAAAAATTATCAGCCATTTTTGGTGAAGATATGTCAGATGTAATAGTTTCCCAAAAACGCTCTCTTGATGAACCTTTGGACAGATTTAAAAGCGGTTTAGAAAAATTAGGTATTCTTTCACTAGCAAGCAGTAACAAAAATTTGCTGATGTGGTCGCATTATGCTTCTGAACATAAAGGTATGTGCTTAGAGTTTAAACGCATCGTCGGCACAGCCTTAGCAGATGATAAAATAACCAGGCCGATGAATTACAATGATAATTATCCATCGATACAGGCGAGTTCAATTTTAAATGAAGTCGATACATTATCTAATAAAATTAGAATATTACACACAAAATCTAAACATTGGGAATACGAGCAGGAGTGGAGGCATGTAGTTGAGCAAGGTAATGAGTTACATCCTTGGCCCGCAGAATTAATTTCTGTCTATTTCGGCTGCAAGACAGATATGTCAGATATACATTTGGTAAAAAGTATAATTACGGATCCAAATGTTAATTACCAGAAAGGGAATTTGTACAGTGACAAATTTGACATTTATTTTCAACCGATATAATTACTTAAAAACATATCTACATTAACTAAGTTAAGTATTGTAAATACCTCACGAACGATTGAATGTCCGCTCATTGCAGACAGCCAAGTCTAGTTGTGTTCTAAAAAGGAAAAATACCAGCTAAAGTCTGAATCAATACAGACAAGCAATAATGGTGACGGATTCCCATTCAGTATTTCACTATTGATAGTTAAACATAGTATTTATTCAGGTAATAAAAAACGTGCAGAGAAGGTAACTTCTCTGCACGAGTGCTGTCGGCTATCAGCGCTGACGACGCTCAATTATGGTTTGGCATTCCGTACAGGTTGTCACTCCCGGCAGAGTTTGCCGTCGCTGCTCAGGAATAGGTTCACCGCACAAACGGCAGTAATGTAATGAAGGTGTGGTTGTTGGTTTCAAACGGTTCTGTTCAATCATCTCTTTCAGACGCTGTTCATTGAATTCCTGATCGCGATCGATCTCATCTGGCATGCGATATCCTCCTCTTCAATGCTTCTTTCTCGCAAAGGGTGATACGGTTCCAGATGGCGGTAAGGGAAGGCCCTTTTTTATGAGAAGACAATGATTCAGTAATCAACATCATTGCTTCCAGCGCATCAGGCGTATCAAGGTTTTCAGAGCGGTTTTTTTTCCATGACAGCCAGATTTCGGCATCAATGGTTTCATCCGGGATAGGCGTGCGGCCATAAGGGATGGTGACGCTCAGCAATCGACGGCGAGTGCAGACCTCATTCGAGGTGAGGCCAAAAAAATGATTCAGGAGTGCAATAGACCCTCCCAACCTGATAGCTCGATTAATCTGTTGCTGGCGTTGCGCCTCCTGGCCGGACATCGCCAGAATCTGTTTTAGAGCGTCGTGACAAACGGTAATCGACATAAACTGCGCTGATGCCCGGCTGACGATAAACAGTTCGTCGAGTGATAGCTGATTGAGGGTATTTAATTCGTCAAATGTGAATCCTAACGTTTCACAATAGCGAAAATTACCTTCCTTGAGCGCGGCAAGGGCATTTGTTAATACCGCATAATTCAGTGAGGGAAACATAATGTTCTATCCCCCTTCAGCGTTCTAAGCGGTTGGCTAATTTGAAGTTAATCCATTCGTCAATTTCAGATTCCAGCCAGGCAACGCTGGCTGGCCCAATCTTTATTGAAGAGGGAAAGGATCCTTCATTCATGTAAAGGTATATTTGCGAGCGTTTCAGACCGGTTTTTACTTCTACTTGTTTCAGGCGCAACAGCTGATGCGATGTCATAAATACCTCCAGTACAGAAATGGGATATGCCCGGAGATGACAAAAAAACACAGTGAGGAAAGGAGTGGAAGTTGAAGAGCCCGTATTACGGATACTACAATCCTTAATACGGGTTTTTAGATTGAAGCATGTAATGTCATTGTAATTAGGCGCCTAAATGGATGTGGGCGAACCACGTTCAAGCGCTGTTTTTAACGTGTCGCCGCTGAATCGATCGGTAATACCCTCTATTAGTGCCCATTGTTCGAAGATGGACAGTAGTTTGTAGGGTTGTTTGATCAATGGTCTAATTATTTCGTTATTTTTGCAAGCAAGCCAGAACAGGCGGGCCAATGGTGTTGATATACGTGTCGGAGATGATGGGTGAAAAGCGTTTGTAGACGGTAAATTGATTAGTTTTTCGAACTCTGAATGTTTGATAACAAAACAGGCATCCGGTGGCAAGTTATGCAGAGGAAAATATCCCTTTATGCCGATTTTTTTTGTGGTTTGGGCTAAGACTTTTTTTGTAATACCTGAGACTATATCTTCAGGTAACCGCTTGAGCTGTTGATCTATTCTCTCCTGATAGCTTATGTTTTCAAATACCTGGAAAATATCACCATAGAGGTTAACTGTAAGGCCGTAATTGATATAACCACCTTTAGTTGTCGGGGGTGGGATGCCAAGTGAATTGGCTAATAGATGCTGTATCAGAACATACTCATATCCGAAAAGATTTGTGTCAATGACCCTTTGAAGGGCATGTATATATTCTCCTGATGTTACAGGGACTAAGTGTTTTTCATAAATAAAACAATCTTTATCCAGTGTGCACAGTCGATTGATGAGCGAACTGTCAATGGATTTGAGCCTCACCTTTTTGTTTTTTATCTGGATTTTGCGTAATAGTACGGGTGATTGAAAATATATAGAAAGGCTGATCCCGCCATATAAAACATGGCGGTAGATATCTGCCTCTGTCAGTTGTTTGCTTTTTTGATGACTTGATATAGCCAGTGCTTCTTGTATTGTTAGCCAGTTAAGCTCATCATTTTTCGGGAGGGACACCTTATCATTAATCGCCACCGCTCATCTCCTTTTATAGGACGACACCTTCATCGTGAAAGATAAAAATATCCATATCTGAAGAATAATTTATATATAAAATGAAAATACAAAAAAGAGAGTAATTGGTGATTTTTAAATATAACCAAAAAAATAGTTTAAAAAACTTAATTGCATCTGAATGTGGTTAGATAATCTGAGGCACATTTCTTTGTACAGAGGGTAGGTTTGAAAAGAAAACGAGCATATCAATTGGTTCATGAACTATATTGAACCAATTGATGATGCTGTAAGGCTTAATCAGTCGAGAGTCAAAGTTATTGCTTTGGTTTTCTGAACGACAGGATAACAGAAACCTCTTATCAATTAATTGCATACATGGCGAATTTTTCGCGAAATTAATTGACCTTGTGAATCAAAATAACGATTAGGCCAAATTTCGCTGGCCTGTAACTCCAGTGCTTCCGCAATAAGCTGCTCTCCCTTTGGCCATGAGCGCGTGAGAGCATTTGCAAGTGTCGAAGAGCTGAGACCTGCTGCGCGTGATACGGCGGCAAGGCTGGTTTTGCGCTTATGGAGCGCTGCAATGATGTCGGCGGGGTGCCAGTCTGCTCGTTTCTCTTTCTGTTCAATGTGCATACATTCTCCTTTGGTATTTGACTTTTACTTTCCCTGGTAAAGAATAGCTTCATTTTTGAATCAAAAACAATCAAAAATGAAGTTTAAATTCATTAAAGAAAGAATTTATTTAAGAACGGGTTTCCGCGAGGAGAGATAATCGGTCTATATGGATCGATATCGTGAGTAACATAATGATTGGTAAAAGATTAAAATTATCTCGTGTGAACAAAGGCTTAAAGCAAGCAGAGCTCGGATGTCTCGCTGGACTGGATGAGGAAACTGCAAGTTCTCGTGTGAGCCAATATGAAAGAGAGGTGAGTGCGCCAGATTTTAGGTTGGTGTGTGAGTTTGCAAAGGTATTGGATGTCCCGGAAGCTTATTTCTATGCAGTAGATGACGATCTTGCAGCCTTGATTATACAGTATCATCGCTTCAGAAAAGCCAATCCACAGTCCACTATTCTTATTACTCCTCACTGAAGCAGGTATTCTCCGGGGTTACTTTTTTGACTGTTTTTTGTTCAAATTTGATTATCTCTGTCATTAGTAAATTTTTTCTTCAATTTTGAGCTAAAAATACACCAAAATAAATTTTTGCTTTATTCAGAAGAGAATCAATTCAAGATAGACGTGCCTTGAACCGTGATAATCGCTGTATGTTAATCAGGGAAGCAGGTGTTAGTGTGATTGGTAAACGATTAAGACTAGCGCGGGTGAACGCGGGGCTAAAGCAGGTTGAACTCGGTTGCCTCGCTGGAATAGATGAAGAAACGGCCAGTTCCCGCGTAAGTCAGTATGAAAGAGAGATCAGCTCGCCAGATTTTGGATTAGTTTGCCGATTTGCTGAGGTATTGGATGTACCGGAAGCTTATTTTTATGCGGTGGATGAAGATCTTGCCACGCTCATTTTACAGTACCATCGTTACAAGAAGAATAACCCTAATTCAGCATTAATGATTATCCCACAATAGCGCGATATATTTTCTATATGCTCAAGAACAGCCCCGATAAAGGAACTGTTCTTTTCACATTGTTAACGATCAGGTTGTTCTAATGTTTTCATAGGAATGTGCATAAATATAAGGTGCAATATATTCTTCCTGGTTTATATCCAGATAATCTGACCACCATTGCATCATGTTTCTCCGGGCATCCAGGTACTCTGCCTTATGGGTATAAGCTGCGCGTACACTGTTGCGTTCCTGGTGGCTCATCTGACACTCGACAACATTCTGAGGCCACAGGCCGGACTCCATTAGCGCACTACAGGCCATTGCCCGGAAACCATGACCGCAGATTTCATTTTTCGTATCGAAACCCATCAACCTTAGCGCCTTGTTGACAGCGTTCTCACACATTGGCTTGAGCGAATTATGGTCGCCGGGAAATACCAGTTCCAGATGACCAGAGATTTTCATTATCTGTTTTAGAATATCAATAGCTTGTTGGGATAACGGTACAATATGCGTTGTACGCATTTTTGTGCCTCGTCCTGAATAACGGACGCCAGGGATGGTTTGACGTGTGGCAGGGATTGTCCAGATGTTGTGCCTGAAATCAAATTCAGTCCAGCGTGCGAATCTTAACTCGCTGGAGCGAATAAAAAGATGCAGGGTAAGCGACAGTGCCAGCCGGGTTAACACTCTCCCTTGCCGATAGCCACCAATATGCTTCAGAAGTTCAGGCAAACGTTCCAGCGGAAGGGCAGGGTAGTGTCGTTGGACGGGAGGCGTTGTTACTCCTCTTAGATTTGCTGCCGGATTATTATCAATCAGTTCCTGGTGTACGGCATAGCGAATAATGCTGCACAGCTGCTGTCGGGTTCGTGACGCAACTTCCAGCAAACCTTTCTTCTCAATATCCTTCAATAAATGAATAAGATGATGGCTTTTTAGTTCTGTAACCGGCAGGTGCCCAATTATCGGGAAGATGTGGTTATTCATACTGGCGAGCAGGCGTGTTGCATGATTTTCTGACCAGCTTCGGTTGTTCTTGTGCCAGGCCAGGGCTATTGCCTTAAAGGATTGTTCCGGTAAGAGCCGTGTTTTATCAACCATGCGTTGCCGGGCAGGATTGATATTTTGTGTAAGTTGTTTACGGATCTCTTCCTGCTGCTGGCGTGCCTGAGCTAATGAGACGATAGGATAGGGGCCTAAAGCAAGCCGGGATTCTTTACCATTAAGACGGTATTTGAGATACCAAAGACGTGAACCGCTGGGATTGATTAAGAGGTACAAACCGTGAGAATCGGAGACTTTAAAAGGTTTATCTGAAGATTTGAGACTGCGGATTTTCGTGTCGTTGAGAGACATAGGGTGGTCACTCCATAATCGAACTGAAATGACCCCAGATCAGACCACCAATGTTTCCCGATGCGGAGGGATAACTGAAAATGCATCGGGAAGAGTTTTCACGCCAAATTATTGAATCTAAAACACATAAAGATTCGCAAACATGCATGAGAACTAAGATATGGCTCCTCTGACTGGACTCGAACCAGTGACATACGGATTAACAGTCCGCCGTTCTACCGACTGAACTACAGAGGAATCGTGTGAACGGGGCGAATATTAGCGAGGCAGGTCAGGCTTGTCAAAGCCTGCAATGCGCCTTTTGAATCGTTTGCCGATAAAACAAGCAAACCGGGCGATAAATCGCGCTCAGACATAACTTTACAGGGCAAAGATTGCCAATATTTCGCCAGCGGTTAAGATAAGCCGGGTTAAACAGTGAGGGCGTAATGGTCAAACAGCAGCGTATAGGGATTTGGTTTCTCTGCCTGGCATGTGTAGTGGTACTGGTGTGTACCGCGCAGCGCATGGCGGGTATGCACGCGCTGCAAATGGAAGCCGCCGCTACTACCCTGGTTGCCCAGCAGGATAACCCGCAGGCTGAAGACGCCGCCCCGGTGACCCCTTGTGAACTCAGCGCCAAGTCGTTGCTGAGCGTGCCGCCGGTACTGTTTGAAGGCGCGCTGCTTGCGCTTTGCCTGCTGCTTTCTCTGCTGGCACCGGTGCGCTCCACGCGCATGCCGTTCTTGACCCCCAGAGCCACTTCATCTCCCACCCTCAGGGTGCATCTACGCTTCTGCGTATTCCGTGAATGAAAAACCGGCTGTTACCGACAGTTAGTTAATCATTTACGGAGAAAAAACATGTTTACTCGCTTCAGGCTGGCGCTGCTCAGCTTGCTATTGCTTTGGCTGCCCGTATCCTGGGCGGCGGAAACCGGCTGGCTGACTTCGCCGGACAACGATCACGCCAGCGTCAGGCTGCGCGCGGATACCGCACCTAATAACGAAACTCGCCTGCTGCTGGACGTGAAGCTGGAGAAAGGCTGGAAAACCTACTGGCGCTCGCCGGGCGAGGGCGGCGTTGCGCCGTCTATTGCCTGGCAGGGAGAAATGCCAAAGGTGGAGTGGTTCTGGCCAACGCCGGCGCGCTTTGATGTTGCCGGGATAACGACCCAGGGCTACCACAACCAGGTCACCCTCCCGATGGTTATCAAAGGCACCGCGCCGGAGGCTATAAGCGGCGTGCTGACGCTATCCACCTGTAGCAACGTCTGCCTGCTGACCGATTATCACTTCAGCGTAACGCCTACGCATCAGGACGCTCAGTTTGACCATGACTTCGCCCAGGCAATGGGGCAGGTGCCGGTTGCCAGCGGGCTGACGGACTCTCTGAAAGTGGGCTATCGCCAGGGCGAGCTGGTAGTGGATGCCGT
Organism: Cedecea davisae DSM 4568; assembly: GCF_000412335.2. Taxonomy (GTDB): domain Bacteria; phylum Pseudomonadota; class Gammaproteobacteria; order Enterobacterales; family Enterobacteriaceae; genus Cedecea; species Cedecea davisae. The sequence continues at coordinate 2,794,953 of NZ_KE161030.1, read as the reverse complement.
GCGTGCGGGGGGCTGGAATAAGCCCGGTCTTTATCTCGACCCGCCGGAAGACGCGGACCTCGGCAAACCGCAGTTCCGTATCGAAGGCGATAGCCTTCAGGCGACGGTGCCGGTTAGCGACAGCTGGGGCGAAGGCACGCCGGACCTGCGGGGTAAAGCGCTTACCCTGGTGCTGGAAGACGGCGGTATTGCCCAGCAAAGTACGCTGACTATCGGCTCCGCTTCTGCTGGCGCAGGAGGCAACAGCGGCATTCCGCTTTGGCAGGTCGTGCTGATGGCGCTGGTCGGCGGGCTTATCCTTAACCTCATGCCCTGCGTGCTGCCGGTGCTGGGCATGAAGCTCGGCTCGATCCTGCTGGTGCAGGAAAAAGACCGCGGCCTGGTTCGCCGCCAGTTTCTTGCCTCCGTGGCGGGTATTCTCGCCTCCTTTATGGTGCTGGCGCTGCTGATGACGGTCCTGCGCCTGACGAATCAGGCATTGGGCTGGGGTATTCAGTTCCAGAACCCGTGGTTCATCGGGTTTATGGCGGTAGTGATGCTGGTGTTCAGCGCCAGTCTGTTTGGCCTGTTTGAGTTCCGTCTTTCTTCGAATATGAACACCCGCCTGGCAACGCAGGGCGGCAGCGGCATGGCGGGGCATTTCTGGCAGGGCGCATTTGCCACGCTGCTCGCTACGCCTTGCAGCGCTCCGTTCCTGGGGACGGCAGTTGCCGTGGCGCTGACCGCTTCTTATCCGGTGCTGTGGGGGCTGTTCCTGGCCTTAGGGCTGGGTATGAGCCTGCCGTGGCTACTGATAGCTCTGCGCCCCGGGCTTGCCATGCGCTTGCCTCGTCCGGGCAAATGGATGAACTGGCTGCGCCGGATCCTCGGCCTGCTGATGCTCGGCTCCGCTATCTGGCTGGCGAGCCTGCTGCTGGTGCATTTTGGCATTTCCTCCGGCAAGCCTGCGCAGGAGAACATCGCCTGGCAGCCGCTCAGCGAGCAGGCTATTCAGGACGCGCTTGCCCAACACAAGCGGGTATTTATCGACGTCACGGCCGACTGGTGTATCACCTGCAAGGCCAATAAATACAACGTGCTGAATAAAGAAGATGTGCAGGCCGCATTGCAGGCCCCGGACGTGGTTGCCCTGCGCGGCGACTGGACGCTGCCTTCCCCGAAAATTACCGATTTCTTAAGAAGCCGCGGCCAGGTTGCCGTGCCTTTCAACCAAATTTATGGCCCGGGGCTGCCGGAAGGCAAAGTGCTGCCGACGCTGCTGTCTCGCGATTCGGTGCTGAGCACCCTGGACGATGCCAAAGGATCTAAACCATGAAATATCTCTTCATTCTGTTTTTCGCGCTGTTCTCCGGGCTGACTATGGCCGCTAAAGAGCCGGCCGCGCCGTTTTCCGCCGAGCAGCAAAAACAGCTGGAGGTGCTGATTGAGCAGGCGCTGTTTAACGATCCGGCCAGCCCGAGCTTTGGGGCGAAAAAGCCGGTTTTAACCCTGGTCAACTTCACCGATTACAACTGTCCTTACTGCAAGCAGCTGGACCCGATGCTGGAAAAAATCGTCCAGAAGTATCCGCAGGTTGCGGTGATTGTGAAACCGCTGCCGTTTAAAGGAGAAAGTTCGGTGCTCTCCGCGCGTACCGTGTTGACCACCTGGCGGCAGCATCCTGACCAGTTCCTGGCTCTGCATGAAAAACTGATGCAGAAAAAAGGCTACCACGATGCCGCAAGCATCGCCGCTGCGGTTGAGAAGAGCGGCGCAACGCCGGTTACGCCGGATGAAAAAAGCATGGAAACGCTGAGTACTAACCTCCAACTGGCCCGGATTGTTGGGGTTCAGGGAACGCCCGCCACCATTATTGGCGATGAGATGATCCCCGGCGCGGTGCCGTGGGAAACGCTTGAGGCAGTAGTAAAAGAAAAACTGGCGGCGGCCAATGGTCAGTAAGCTGAGGCGCTGGCTGCGCGAAGGATTGATTTTGCTGATGCTGCTGGCCGCCGTGATGCTGGCGATGGACTGGTGGCGAGCGCCGCACTCGCCGCCGGCTTTTGACAGCACGCCGCTGCACACTCTCGACGGGCAGACCGTCACGCTGGGGGCGCTTAGTGCTGAACGCCCGCTGCTGGTCTATTTTTGGGCCAGCTGGTGCGCGGTTTGCCGCTTTACTACGCCGGATGTGGCAAAGCTGCAAGCTGAAGGGAACAACGTCATGACGATTGCGCTTCGTTCCGGGAATGAAAGCGAAGTTGCCCGCTGGCTGGCGCGTAAAGGCGCGAGCTTCCCGGTGGTTAACGACGCGGACGGCGCTATTTCCCGAAGCTGGCAGATTGGCGTAACGCCAACGCTGGTGGTGGTAGATAAGGGTAAAGTGGTCTCCAGCACCAGCGGCTGGACCAGTTACTGGGGCATGAAACTGCGCCTGTGGTGGGCCGGAGTGTGACCGGGCGTGTCGGAACCTATCCGGCACGCTGTTTTCAGTCTCAGAATGCACCTTCGTGGTGCATTCATACCTCTTATGGGGCATAAGCAAAACCCCAGTTTCATTAATCATCCCCGAAGTCTTTATTAGTTTCTCTTATTATCCAGCCTGTTAACGCGTTTGTGCCATAAACGAGAAATGTGGCAAGCATATTGCAAAACCCATTACGACATCACTGCCATGACTGGCACTGGCATTCCGTAATAGGGGGCAAAATGAATTTAAGACGACTGAAGTACTTCGTGAAAATTGTTGATATTGGCAGCCTGACCCAGGCCGCAGAAGTACTGCACATCGCACAGCCGGCTTTGAGCCAGCAGGTTGCCACGCTCGAAGGGGAGCTGGACCAACAACTGTTGATCCGCACCAAGCGCGGCGTCACGCCGACCGAAGCAGGCAAAATTCTTTATGCCCACGCGCGCACTATTCTGCGCCAGTGCGAACAGGCCCAATTGGCGGTGAATAACGTCGGCCAGACGATAAACGGGCAGGTTGCTATCGGCCTCGCGCCTGGGATGGCGGCTTCCTCAATTACTATGCCGCTGTTACAGGCGGTTCGCGCCGAGCTGCCGGACGTGCAGGTTTATCTCCACGAGAATAGCGGCTCGCAGCTGAATGATAAATTACTGAGCGGCCAGCTCGATATGGCTGTTCTCTACGATCGCACGCCGACGGCGGGGCTGATTAGCCAGCCGCTGTTGAAAGAAGATTTGTTCCTGGTCGGCACTCGCGATTGCCCCGGAACCACGGTTGATTTATCCGACGTAGCGGCGATGAACCTGTTCCTGCCGCGTGACTATAGCGCGGTGCGCAAGCGCGTGGACGAGGCTTTCTCCCTGCGCCGCCTGACGGCAAAAATTATCGGCGAAATTGAGTCTATTTCGACCTTAACGGCGGCTATCGCCAGCGGAATGGGCGTCACCGTGCTGCCAGAGTCTGCTGCTCGTTCGCTGGCTGATTCCTCCGGCGGCTGGATGGCGCGTATTACCAGTCCGTCGCTTAATTTGCCGCTCTCCCTCAACCTTTCTGCTCGTCTGCCGCTGTCGCCGCAGGCCCAGGCGGTAAAAGATATTCTTATGTCTCTGGTGACCCGTCCGGCGCTGGAAAATCGCGAGCTGATGTTGGTGGGCTAAGCCTGCTTATTACTAAATGGAATAGGTTGCTGGTTTTTATTATTTGTCCCGCCGGGGCTGTGACTTTAACAATGGTGTAAAGAACAGTTACGATCCCGGGGGCGATGTGAATTTCCAGCAACTTAAAATAATCCGCGAGGCGGCGCGACGGGACTACAATCTCACCGAAGTCGCCAATATGCTTTTCACTTCTCAGTCGGGCGTCAGCCGCCATATACGCGAGCTGGAAGAAGAGCTTGGGATTGAAATTTTCATCCGTCGTGGCAAACGGTTATTAGGTATGACCGAACCGGGTAAGGCGCTGCTGGTGATTGCCGAGCGCATATTAAATGAAGCCAGCAACGTGCGACGGCTGGCCGATTTATTTACTAACGACACCAGTGGCGTACTGACCATTGCCACCACCCATACCCAGGCGCGCTATAGCCTGCCGGTTGTTATCAAAGCCTTCCGCGCATTATTCCCCGAAGTTCGCCTTGAACTGATTCAGGGAACGCCCCAGGAAATTGAATCTCTGCTGCACAGCGGCGCGGCGGACATTGGCATTGCCAGCGAACGCCTGAGTACAGATCCGCTGGTGGTCGCCTACCCGTGGTTCCGCTGGTATCACAGCCTGCTGGTTCCGCAGGGCCACCCGCTGATTCATGCCAGCCCGCTGACGCTGGACGACATCAGCCGCTGGCCGCTAATTACCTACAGGCAGGGAATTACCGGGCGTTCACGTATTGATGAGGCTTTTACCCGACGCGGGTTGACGGCGGACGTGGTGCTGAGCGCACAGGACTCCGACGTGGTGAAAACCTATGTTGAACTTGGCTTAGGCATCGGGCTTGTTGCCGACCAGGCCAGCGGCGAAGAGGGGAGTAGTCTGGTAAGGCTTGATACCCGCCACCTGTTTGACGCCAACACCGTCTGGCTGGGTATCCGGCGCGGCCAGCTTCAGCGCAATTATGTCTGGCGCTTTATCGAGCTGTGTAATCCCGAGCTGTCGGTGGATGAGATCAAACGCCTGGCGCTGGAGCCGGAAGAACCTGCGATTGATTATCAGATTTAGTAATTCCCTTTCCCCGCTGTGGTATTTCCAGTCATTGTTAATGAAATATTAAGTAATTAAATAAAGCAGCAGCACAGTGCGTTTATATACACTGTGCTCTTGCTGTATTTGAAAATTTAGTGTGCGAAAAATTCTTCCCTCTGCGAAATATGATTTAAAAATAATCCCTATCGCAAATTATCGATCAATCATTAAGCCATTAATAGTCCAGGGCTATCCATGTGGCCAGGCCATGCGAAAAAACCGATCAAATTCATAAAGTTAATCTGAATGTATCCGATAAGCCTGTACGAGGTGATTCCATCCCTTTGTGTTTATTTCATCTCTGTGGTTTCGGCCGCAGGGGATTTTGCACATTCATAAAAATATGCTTCCCAGGGAGAAAAAATGTCACTACATGATGTGAAAATTCGCAGCAAATTAACGCTGGCGATTGCCTTTTTTATTTTATTGATGGTCTTCAGTTCGGTACTTTCTTTGTTAAGCCTGAACCGGGCAAATACCGGTATTCAGACGATTGTTAATAGCGATTACCCCACCACGGTTAAAGCGAATGACCTGGTTGATAGCTTTCAGGAATTCGTTAACACCCAGCAATTGATGCTGCTGGACGATGCCGGTACGTTCCGTGAGAAGTCAGAAAAGCATCTGGGTGAGCTAAGTGCGCACATTACCGCTCTGCTTGCTGACCTGAGCAAATCAAGTACCGACGCGGCTTCGCAGAAAGCGTTGCAGGAATTGGCCGCCATTCGTAAAGAATACCTGGACTCCCGCTTCCGTATTTTGCAGGCCGTGCAGCAAAACAATCGCCCGGCTGCATTACAGGAGATGATGGGAACCACGATTCAGGTACAGGAGAAATACAAGGCTAAAGTTCAGGAACTGATCGCTATTCAGAACCAGAAAATGGACGCCGCCGGGCAGCGTGTGGATAAAGATTACCGTTCCAACCGCCTGATTATGATCCTGCTGACGCTGCTCAGCATCGCGCTGGGTACGGTGATTGGCGTCTTCATTGTCCGCTCTATTACCCGCCCTCTGGTGCAGGCGGTCGAATTTGCCGAGGCGATTGCCGAAGGCGACCTGACGCGCAGCATTACCGTAACCCATAAAGATGAAACCGGAGAACTGCTGCAGGCGCTGATGAGCATGAAAGTGCGCCTGCAAGAGATTGTCCATCAGGTTCAGCAGGGGTCAGAAACCATCTCCTCGGCGGCGGCGCAAATTGTTGCCGGTAACCAGGATCTGGCGGCGCGAACCGAAGAGCAGGCCAGCTCGGTTGAGCAAACGGCGGCTTCAATGGAGCAGATAACCGCGACGGTTAAAAACACCTACGATCACACCAACGAAGCGACCAAACTCTCTTCCGAAGCGGCATCTGTGGTGAAAAACAATGGCCAGATGATGTCCCAGGTCACCAGCAAAATGCGCGTGATTAACGAAACGTCTAACCGTATGTCGGACATTATCAATCTTATCGACTCCATCGCCTTCCAGACCAATATTCTGGCCCTGAATGCGGCGGTTGAAGCGGCTCGCGCGGGAGAACATGGGCGTGGTTTTGCAGTGGTTGCCGGTGAAGTTCGCCAGCTGGCGCAGAAAAGTGCCTCTTCTGCGAGCGAGATCAGAAGCCTGATTGAAAACTCCACCACTCAAACCCGCGATGGCATGGGGCTGGTTGAGAAGGCAAACGCCCAGATTGCCGGGATGATCAGCAACGTGCAGGAAATGGACAGTATCCTCGGCGAAATCAAGCAAGCGAGCCAGGAGCAAACCGACGGTATTTCGCAAATCAACAGCGCCATCGGCATGATTGACTCCACCACGCAGCAGAACTCCGCGCTGGTGGAAGAGTCCGTTGCCGCCGCCGCGTCGCTCAACGATCAGGCTCAGCAACTGCGCGACCTGGTTCGCGTTTTCCGCCTGCGGTAATCTCCTCGTCACTTCCGTTAAGCCAGCATCCGCTGGCTTTTTTCATTTCTCCAGCCCGTTTTTTTAGCCTCCGGCATGACAATACAACTCATTATTGTTATGTTATAACATATCAATAATGGCTATGAAGTCAGTAAGGAGTTGCAATGTCATCGTTAACACAGGCGAATAAAGGGGCGAAAAAGCTGCCCGTTACCGTGCTGTCCGGGTTTTTGGGCGCCGGGAAAACCACGCTACTGAACCATATTTTAAATAACCGGGAAGGGCGACGCGTCGCGGTGATTGTCAACGATATGTCCGAAGTGAATATCGACGCTGCGCTGGTGCGCGAAGGTGGCTCAAGCCTGACGCGCACCGATGAGAAACTGGTTGAGATGAGCAACGGCTGCATTTGCTGCACGCTGCGCGAAGACCTGCTGGTGGAAATTAGCCAGCTTGCCAGGGAAGGGCGCTTTGATAACCTGGTAATTGAGTCAACCGGGATTTCCGAACCTCTGCCGGTCGCAGAGACGTTTACCTTTGTGGATGACAAAGGCGAAAGCCTGTCTGATATCGCGCTGCTCGATACCATGGTAACGGTGGTGGACGGTTTTAACTTCCTTCGTGATTATGAATCTTATGAGAGCATTCAGTCGCGCGGGGAATCGATGGGGGAAGACGACGAACGCACGGTGGTTGACCTGCTTATCGACCAAATTGAATTTTGTGACGTGCTGATCCTCAATAAAACGGATCTTATTGGCGAAGAAGAGAAAAAGCGGCTGATGTCCGTGCTGCATTCCCTCAACCCGAGGGCCAAAATCATCACTTCGGCGTTTAGTCAGGTGAGCCTTGACCAGGTTCTGAATACCGGACTGTTTGACTTTGACGCCGCCGCACAGGCTCCGGGCTGGCTAAAAGAGCTACGTGGCGAACATACTCCTGAAACGGAAGAGTACGGTATCCGCAATTTTGTTTTTCGCGCTCGTCGCCCCTTCCATCCGGCGCGTTTCCAGATGGTTGCCGATGCTGGGTTAAAAGGCGTTCTTCGCTCTAAAGGTTTCTTCTGGCTGGCGAGCCGCCCGCAGTATGCCGGGTCGTGGTCCCACGCTGGCGGCGTGATGCGCCAGGGGCTGGCGGGGATGTGGTGGGCAAGTATTCCCCGCGAACAGTGGCCGCAGGATCCTGAAAGCCTCCGGCACATCATGAACAACTGGAAGGACGGCATCGGCGATGCGCGCCAGGAAATCGTTTTTATTGGCATTGATATGGATGAAGCTGGCCTGCGCGAGAAGCTGGAATATGCTTTGCTCACCGATACCGAAATGGCGGAAGGTTCGCAAGCCTGGGCGAAATACTACGATCCAGTTGATGCGTGGTTTGAATAGCAGAAGCCTTACCCGGCCCGGCTGCCAAACCTGAAGGCAGCCGGGTTTGTCAGGTTTAATGCAGTTCCAGAGCGTAATCGTCCACCGGCGTGATTTTCTTAATCAGCTTATTATCAAACAGGAACTGCTCGTAGGCCTGATAACGTGCGCGATCGAGCTTTGCCGGGTCTGCGGCAAACAGCGGAAGGCTGGCCTGCCAGGCCAGTTTATTCAGCGGGGTGTTTAGCTCAGGATGTTTTTTGGCGAATGCCAGCCAGGTTTCCTGCGGGTGTGCCTGAAGATACTCATTGCCTTTCTTCAGCGCGGCGAGGAATTTCTTTATCTTCGGCTCTGCCGTCGTTTTACGGTTGGCAACGATAATCAGCTCGTCGTAGGCCGGTACGCCGTAGTCTTCAACGTTGAACACGACCGGATCCTTGCCCTGAAGTTTTAGCTCCTGCGCCTCAATATTACGATAGCCGCCAATTACCGCATCCACCTGGCCCGCCAGCAGGGCGCCGGTCAGCTGGAAGTTCACGTTAATTAACTTCATATCGTCAGGCGAAATATGCTCATGGGCGGCCATAGTCGCAAGCGTGGCCTGTTCGATGCCGCTAACCGAATAGCCAATTTTTTTGCCTTTCAGGCCCGCCGGGGAAGTGATGCTTTTATCCAGGGTCATCACCGTGTTCAGGGGGGTGTTGATAAGCGTGCCAACGCGAACCAGCGGCAGACCCTGGTCGGCAAAGAAATGCAGCTGCGGCTGGTAGGTAATAGCTAAATCCGCCTGCCCGGCGGCGACAAGGCGAGGCGGCAGAGCCGGGTCGGAAGGCGGGACAATTTTGAAGTCTAATCCTTGTTCTTTAAAAGCCCCGATCTGCTCGGCGACCAGGATTGGCGCGTGATCCGGATTAATGTACCAGTCGAGCACCAGAGTCAGTTTTTCAGCAGCGCCAGCCTGAGCGGCCATCGTCGCGCCGAGCAGCAGCCCGAAGGCGGTTTTCTTCAGCATTTTGTTCCCTTAATAAATAGAGACATCATTCGTTTTCCGGCACCCAGGTAATCAGGTGCCTCAGCAGCGCATCCACCGCCAGCCAAAGCAGGACGGTCATCAGCACCAGAATAAACAGCGCGGCAAAGCAAACGTCGGCCTGCATGCGCGCGTTGGCGTTCAGCATCACGTAACCCAGCCCCTCGGCCGAGCCGACCCATTCCCCGATAATCGCGCCGATTGGCGCAACGGCGGCAGCCATGCGCAGGCCGGAACCGAATGCGGGCAGCGCCGCCATCAGCCGGACATGCCTTAACTGCGCCCGGCGTGAAGCGCCCATGGTTTGGGCGAGATCGAGATAGTCGCCGTTGACCCGGCGCATTCCGTCAAAAAAGGCCGAAACCACCGGGAAAAAGATAACCAACACCGCCATCGCCACCTTGGCGCTCATCCCGAAACCAAACCACAGCACCAGGAGCGGCGCGAGGGCAAACACCGGGATCGCCTGGCTGGTGAGCACCAGCGGCATCAGCCAGCGTTGCAGGCGGGGCGAGAAAATCATCCCCAGCGCCAGCAGCGCCCCCAGCAGTATGCCGAGCAGCAGGCCGCTGATAATTTCAGATGCGGTAACCAGCGTGTGCCAGGCAAGATAATCCCGGCCATTCCACAACGCCTGCGCTACGGCAGTGGGAGAGGGCAGCAGAAAAGCAGGAATATCGCCCAGAGTGGCCAGCCACCAAAGCACCACCAGGCCGACAAATACCGTCAGACCCCGGCGCAGGCGATCCAGGGCGTGTTCTTTCTCCCCGGTCATTGCGCGGCCCTCATCAGCTGTTGCAGCAGCCCGGCCTGGCTTCTCAGCAGGTCGGGATCGTCCGGCGCACGCGGAGGTTGCCCGGCAACAACGTGCGTATCGTCGATACCCGCAGGCCAGCGCGACAGCACCAGGATACGGTGGCTGAGGCGGCAGGCTTCCATCGGGTCGTGGGTTATCAACAGCACGGTATTCTCCGCCAGCAGCTCGGCGGCCAGATCCTGAATTGCGGTGCGGGTGATGGCGTCCAGTGCAGAAAACGGCTCGTCCATCAGCACGATGGGCCGACGTTCATATAGCGTCCGTGCGATGGCGGCACGCTGGCGCATACCGCCAGAGAGCTCTGCCGGTAAGGCGCGAGCGTGACCGCTCAAACCTACCCGCTCAAGCAGATGAGCCGCCCATTGCCGGTCAACCGTTTCACCCCGCAGGCGTGAGCCAAGCGCCACGTTTTCTTCGATAGTCAGCCACGGATAAAGCAGGTCTTTTTGCCCCATCCAGGCCATTCGTCCGGCAATGGGCTGCCCATCGCTGCCGGTAACGCTCCCGGCGTCAGCCTGCGCAAGCCCGGCGATTATCTTCAGCAGGCTGGTTTTTCCCGCGCCGCTGGCCCCGAGCAGGGCAACAAAACTGCCGCCTGCAATATCGAAGTTCAGCTTCTCGAAAATGACCTGCTTACCAAAGTGCAGGCTGAGATCCTGCACCTGAATGCCGGGTGGGGTTAGCTTGCCGGTCATGAGGCGTTTAGCCCCATCTGCCAAAAGGCCGACTCCAGCCGGGTGGCGGTGGTGAAAATCTCCGCCAGTTCAGGTAAGCGGCTTTCGGCACCGCGCTGGTGGCCGACGGTTTCCAGCAGGTTGATAGAGGCCTGCACTCCGGCCAGATAACCTTCGTCACCGTAATTGCGTATCCACGAAGCATAAGGATTGCCTTCCATCACCGTGGCAGGACTGTGCAGCAGGTTCAGACCAATTTCAGCGTAACCTGCCACGCAGGGCATCAGGGCTGCCAGCAGATCGAGCGTGTCGCCGGAGTGGCCTATGTCCAGTACGTAGCGGGTGTAGTTTATGGTTTCCGGCGCTTCCTGCTGGGCAACAATTTGCTCTTCGCTTAAGCCCCAGCGGGTGCAATAGGCGATGTGCAGCGGTAGTTCGGCAACGATGGCATTGAGCGACGCGGTGGCGGTGCGCATTTCCGGCAGGGTGCGGAGTTTGCTGACCAGCAAGGCATAGGCACGGGCAAAGTGGATCAGGAATAGATAATCCTGGGTCAGATAGCGGCGAAACGCGGCTTCGGGCAGTGTGCCGACGGCTAATTGCTGGATAAACGGGTGAGCAACGTAGTCCTGCCAGTGGCTACCAGCCTGCTGGCGTAACCGTCCGTAAAGACCCTTTTCGAAAAGTGGGGTGAACATTGGACCTCCTGAATAAGTGGAGATCCGGGCACGCTGGGGGTGAGAACAGGCCATAGGCTAAGCGCTATGGCCGACCGTCCCTTCGCTGGCATGACCCAGATCAGGTTCAAAGGGTTCGGCTTACGCCATCTCAGCCCATAACAGGACACCCCTCGGAGGTGCCTGTTATACGATATTTACTTTTTGATTACAATCGCCGTCGGGGAGCCTGGCGGCTGGCGTAACTGTTTCGTTTAGTGCGGTTTACGGAGATTTCGCTGGCGCAGGAGGCGCAATTTTTGTCACTGTAAGCCTGTGATTTCGAGTCTGAGGATAGTCCCCGATGAAAAAAATTGGTTTTCTGTCGTTCGGCCACTGGTCGCCTTCTCCCCAGTCCGGCATCCGTTCAGCGGCCGACGCGCTGTTGCAGTCCATCGATCTTGCCGTTGCCGCCGAAGAGCTGGGCGCGGACGGCGCTTATTTCCGCGTTCACCACTTCGCCCGGCAGCTTAGCTCCCCGTTTCCCCTGCTGGCGGCCATTGGTGCAAAAACTAAACGTATAGAAATTGGCACCGGCGTTATCGACATGCGCTACGAAAACCCACTCTATATGGCGGAAGATGCCGGAGCGGCAGACTTGATTTCCGGCAGCCGTTTACAGCTCGGCATCAGCCGCGGCTCGCCCGAGCAGGTGATCGACGGCTGGCGCTACTTCGGCTATGTTCCTGCCGAAGGCGAAACCGAAGCCGATATGGCTCGCCGCCATACCGAAGTCTTTCTTGAAGCGCTGAAGGGGGAAGGCTTCGCGGAGCCTAACCCGCAGCCGATGTTCCCAAATCCGCCCGGCCTGCTGCGCCCGGAACCCTATTCCGCGGGATTGCGGGAGCGTATCTGGTGGGGTGCAAGCTCTAACGCCACCGCCGTGTGGGCGGCGCAGCTGGGCATGCATCTGCAAAGTTCGACGCTGAAAAACGATGAAACCGGCGAGCCGTTCCACATCCAGCAGGCTAAGCAGATCCGCGCCTACCGCGAAGCATGGAAAGCGGCGGGGCATACCCGCGAGCCGAGAGTTTCTGTCAGTCGCAGCATCTTCGCCCTGATGGACCAGCGGGACCGCAGTTACTTTGGCGGCAGCGGCAAAGAGGGTGACCAGGTCGGCTATATCGACCAGCAAACCCGAGCTATCTTCGGGCGCAGCTACGCCGCCGAGCCGGAGCTGCTGATCAAACAGCTGGCGCAGGACGAAGCCATCGCCGAAGCCGATACCCTGCTGTTAACCGTCCCGAACCAGCTGGGCGTGGATTATAACGCGCACGTTATTGAATCTATTCTCAAATACATCGCGCCTGAATTGGGCTGGCGTTAAGCGAAGCTAAAAGTCGATTTCAGCTAAAGCTAATGTCCGAATATTCCAAAGCCTGCCGTGGCGGACATGGTGGGCTTTTTTTAGCGCGGCTGTAGCTGGTAAATCCAGGCGGTAACCTTCTGGCCTTCGAGGGTTGTGACCTCGACCTTAACGCGGTCGTAGCCATCTTCAAACTCGTCCAGCATTGGCCAGTGCGCATGGAGATTGCTGGATAAGAACAGGTAGCCCTGAACCTGAGGGCCATCTTTATCCAGCACAATGCCGGGGAAGTCAGCGGCAGCTCCCCAGCCTCTCTCATAAAAGGTACCGGTCACATAGCCCGGCAGCCACTCACCGCCGATGTTCTCCATAATGTGAGCATTGGAATGACCGGGGCGCAGCGTACCGTAGACAAATAACGAATCCATATTTCCTCATCATTTAAAGCAATAAGAAGCCAGCAGGGAGCATCGCTCTCAAAATACGGTTTAATGATTTGGCCCGCAACTGAAATGCAAAACAGCAAAAAGCCCGCTTAAGTTTCCTTAAGCGGGCTCTCGAATATGGCTCCTCTGACTGGACTCGAACCAGTGACATACGGATTAACAGTCCGCCGTTCTACCGACTGAACTACAGAGGAATTGTTTCAACGGGGCGCATGTTATCGTTAGCCATAAAAACTGTCAACAGTAAAAGTAACGTATTAATTCGTATGATTAATTTTGCGCCGTGTTGTTGATTTAATGCACCGTGTTTCCGGCCACTCCTGGGGTGTTTTCCCGATCAACCAGCCGTTGCAGCGGGTCTTGTCCGTAGAACTGGCAAAAACGTTGGTAAAGTGAGGCGAAGCGAGGCGTGAAAAGCTGCGGGGCGCTGAAGAAATATTCGGAGAGCACCGCAAAACATTCCGCCGGATCGGTGGCCGCATAGGCATCAATGCTGGCGGCGTTTTCACCCACCATATCGATTTCATCCTGGATGCTGTCCATCGCCGCATGGAGGTCATGCTCCCAGCCTGCAACGTCGCGCAGGGCAATCAGCGGTACGCCGCTGGCGCGGTCGCCGTTGCGGGCGTCCAGCTTGTGGGCGACTTCGTGGACTATCAGGTTAAAACCGGAGGCGTCGAAAGAGTCCTGCACGTCCAGCCAGTTAAGCACCACCGGACCCTGCTGCCAGCTCTGCCCGGACTGCACCACGCGCTGGCTGTGAACCAGGCCAAAATCGTCCTGCCATTCGTCATCGACGATAAACGGCGCGGGGTAGAGCAGCACTTCATGAAAGCCGTCCAGCCACTCGATACCCAGCTCTAAAACCGGCAGGCAAAATAGCAGCGCAATACGGGCGGACTTTAGCTCATCCAGTTCAAAACCCTGCACCGGCACCAGCCGTTTTTGCTGTAAAAAACGCTCGGCAAGGGTAATAAGTTTTTGCTGCTCGGTTTCACTGAGTGGCGCCAGCACGGGAATGGCTAACGCCTGCTCCCACGGCAAAGCCGGGGCAGCGGTTGAATCACTTGCTTTCCAGGGCCACTTAATCATGTTACTTGCTCGCAAAGTCATCGTTTGAACAGAAACGAAAGAACGCAGGCTGTTAAAATGCCGCATAACCTGGCATTATGGCAACCACCAGAACGGAGAGATGCCGGAGCGGCTGAACGGACTAGTCTCGAAAACTAGAGTAGGGGCAACTCTACCGGGGGTTCAAATCCCCCTCTCTCCGCCATTCTTCGCCGCACAACTTATCACCTGGCTTGTGCAGCAGGGTAGTTGTTTACCCACCCTTAGTTCATTCTGTGAACCAGATCTTGTAACCTCTTCATTCGCGGAGCATTGCTGCCGTGAACATCGCATTTATTTTAATCTGCCTTTCATTTTCTTCTTGTTGATATTTTGGCCTGGGTTAAGTTCTATAATTCAACCAGGATTTTCAACTCAAGGAAAAACAATGCCTAATACCTGGATTATTCTCGCTATTTCTATCTGCGCAGAAACGCTGGCTACCACCATGATGAAAGCCTCTGACGGTTTCAGTCGATTAGTACCCAGCATCGTGGTGGTGGTGGGCTATGCCGTCTCATTTTACGGCCTGTCGCAGGTTGTCAAAACCATGAATATCGGCATCGCTTACGCCATATGGGCGGGCATGGGGATCTTCCTGGTTTCCGTGATGTCATTCCTGTTTTATAAGCAGAAACTCGATCTCCCGGCCCTGGCAGGCATGCTGTTCATTGCCGTAGGGATTATGATTATTCAGCTGTTTTCGAAGTCCGTTACCCATTAACAGGCACTTTCAGGGCGGCTACTTCTCCGCCTTTTTGTCTTCGCGCCATTTGTAGGACACGCGCTGATACCATGGTTCCGGCACGGGATGAACGATGCTGCGCAGCGCTCTGGCGTAATCCATCACCAGCCCCGGCGTCCAGGCCATAGACACGGCGCGTTTACGAACCTGAGCGGCTATCCAAAGTTCGGGCATTGCGAGTGTTCTGAGTATGGATAGCCAGCTTTTACTGCGCCTGGACAGCACGCCATCCAGCGAGGCCTCCAGCGCATAGGCAACGCTGCTTGAGCAATTGCGATAGGTCAGATTATAGGTTTTGGTGAGCTTGTAGGCGCTCCAGAAGCGCTGTAAGGCTTTGCCGTTGTACTGGTGGAAGTAGATTTTGCGATCTGAATGGCACCACTCAGCTGCCTCCGTGGCATAGTCCGGCTGGAACGTGCCCGGAACGTCGTTATCGCGTGTTGCCTTGAGGGTATTTAAAAACTCAGACGGTGAGCGGTCGATGTCCTCTGCCGGATAAAGACTGATGTAGATACCCGGCGGGACCTCCAGCGCGGCATGGCCGGTTGAAATCACACCTTCGGTATCCACGGCGGCGATATAGCGATTGATCACCGGCCGGGGGATGGTCGAAGCGCTGGCCGTGCCTTCCGGGGTCCAGATATGCACCGTTAATGGTTGGCTAAAATCGGCGCCAGACGAGTCTACCGGCTTAGCTTTTGTTTCAGCACCTTTCTTCACTTCAAAGTTCATTCCCGCGGGCACCAAAAGCTCAAATACAGAGGTGCCTTCTTTCAGACGTGCCACACGAAGCGCAAGCCGTACGGTATGGATGCCGCTGAAGATCATTAGCGTTCCCAGGAAGAAGGAGACGGTGGCTTTGTAGTGAGTCGGCCAGGGGCTGAACATGAAAATGGCGAACACGATCTGCGCCATGCCGGTGACCAGCGTACTCTTCCAGTGCGGGAAACGAACAATCCACGCGGAGAAAATCACAAACAGGCCAATCACGAAGTAGGCAAAGCCGAATACGATTGCCAGCAGCAAGTTGCTATAAGATTGATTCGATATGATAAGCAGCGAGACGAAACAGAAGACCCCGCCTTTAAAGTAAAGCACGGCCTTTTGCGCCCCAACGCCGCCGGAGGCAATGCTCAATGTGACCAGGCTTTCCATCAGTAATAGCAGGCCAAAAAAACGCAGAGGGAAATAGGTCACGCCGTCCAGGCCATCAAGAAATATAGCCAGCCCGAGCAGGCCCCAGAGCCCACCCAGCAGGATCAGGTATTTAACCCGGGAGCGCATAAAATCAACGCCGAACAATAACAGGGCAATCTGAATCACAAGCTTTCCGCTCCTTAAAAGTCATCACATCCGTGTTTAGATAGCCAGATCGTAATGACTGGTCTGCCAGTTTCCGACAATAATCCGCGAGCCGCCGTTGGACATGGCAACGCCGCCGCTGTCAACCAGCGTCAGCCACTCGTCGTTATTCGTTTTTATACGGAATATCAGCGCGCTGTGCCTGGCCTTAGCCGGGGTAAACCAGTGTTGCCGAAGTTTTTCCCGATCTGAAGGGTGCACATGCCGGAGCACTCGCTCCACGGTGTTGAACTCATCCGGGGAGGCTGAACCCAGCAGGGAAGAGAGATCGTTCTCCCAGTTAAATACGCCCGTGGCAGGCTCCAGTCGATAAAGCACGCCGTTCCCGGCTAGCCTGCCGGTGTCCGGGTTGAAACGGTTAGTTGAACGTCTTACCACACGCACAAACACGATAAGCAAAGCCGCGGCTGAGAGATAGCTCAGCGCCAGCAGCAGTGACTCCGTGAAGCTGAGGCCATGGAGAAAGAAAGGCCCCTGATGCTGGTCGGTAAAGTGGATAACGATTGCCCCCAACGCCACCAGTCCGATGGACCCGCCGCGGTTACCCCATACCAGAGAAAGCATCATGGTCAGCACAATCGGCAAGCAGGAGAGAGCGAAATAGAGCGCGGCGGCTTCGGTTCTGAGCCAGGTCCCCTTGTAGTCGAAAATAAATGCCGTTGCCGCGCAGAGCAACAGCAGCAGCGCAAGACCGGCCAGGCGGGTGGGCCAGGAGGCGGAAGCCGCGGGCCCACGTTTATTCACGAAGCCCATCACCACGGTCGTGGCGAAGAAGATCCCCGTGACATCGGCAACGAACCCGTTCCAGATGGTTTTTGTCATCGGCTGGTCGGTGATAAAGGCGTAACCTCCGCCGACCAGCAGCGCATCTAACAGGCTGACAATAAAGGTGGAGCATATCCACAGAAGGATGACATGCAGGTCGTCATTAGCGCGCGAGAAGCGTCGAACAATCCAGGCGATGAGCACGTTAGCAGGCATCGCCAGCAGCGAATACCCCAGCGTGGTGACAAATATGGGAACGCTCTGCCATGCCACATCAAGCAACACGCTCATTAATGCGAAAATAAGAATAAGCACAGGATAGTCGCGCCAGCGGGCGGACAAAAAAGCCGCTACGGCAACGCCGGAAGGAAACCAGACGATAGCAATGGCAGAATTTGGATCGTCAAATTTAAGCGATATCAGTCCCGAGAGATAATATACCCCGCCCCACAAGAGCAGGATAAAGGTTCGCTGTAGCCAGGAGGGGAAATACGTTTTCATTTCTCGTCCATTTTTGATTCAGAGAAAGCGCGCTGCATTCCGCTGTGGATCTATGTTTAGCTTTAATGCTAACAACCCTTTGCCGAAAAACAAAGGGGGGCCGTATGTCGGCCCTCAGACCGCATGCCGGGTGTCAATTTTGTTCGGCGAGGAAAGATGCCCGGCGCTGGCTCCGGTGGGCTGAATTTGCGCCTCATCCTGATTGCTCTCTATGACGGAATGCTCATGTATTTGCCCATAGGGTCTGCTATCTGCGGCGATACTTTGTTTATTGAAGCCAGACCGTGATTCTGCGTCAGGGCGCAAGCAGCGGGCAGCAGGAGAGGGAAGTAAAGCTACGCGCAAGGTTTCCCTCAGCCCTCTTTGTACCCATTTCATCGCCTGATTGGGCATGGCCGAGACGGATATTTTACCGGCCAGCAGGCAGGGCTTAACGTTCCAGACCATCAGCAAAATATCCTTTCGGGTTCCGGCGTCGGTGGTATGGCGAATCTTTGCCGCAGATAAATGCGAGCTGGCCTGTGCTTCCCAAGTGTAAACAAGCAGGGAAGCCGGAGGATTCAGGTCATTTGTCGCCTTCACCGGGAGCTTCAACATGCCGGTAACTATCAGTATAGCCAGTAAACCCGGCAGTATTATGCTGCACAGAAATAGCAGGCGCTCGCTGATTCTTTTCAGAAAAAATAAACGTGTTTTGAACCCGGACATCCGATGCTACCCCAGGGCTGGATCCGCCGTTTCGGTGAGGAAACGGCCATCAAGCAACCCAAACTTAATTAACGAATCAGCAAACCCGGTTATGAAAAAATTAATTTGCTGTAGATAAAATGATCTAAAAACGAGGGTTTATTATTCTTTATCCCAATGATCATCCTCTTACAGAGTAAATACCGGCTCAACGAAAAGGGATAAACCTCATTTCATAGCGATTTTACACTTATCCGGCTTTCATTTCTGGAGTTTTATTATGAATCTGGTGTTTTTTGTAGTTTTATGTTTTTATTGTTTTCGATTGGGCGGGGGGATCGATTGTATCCTGAGCAACGGTGGAAAACGGTGCCGATCGATAAGCAGCGCCGTTTTCCTGTAGGGACTAAATCTCAATCACTCTGATTCCGGCTTTTTGCGCCATTCTTATGCATTCCGCGGTATCTTCCCCTCCGGGGAAAGCCAGCAGTACGTCGGGGCGGCTGTCCTGGAGCATAAACAGGTTACGGCGCACTTCGGCATATTTCCCGTGCAGTGCCCAGTTTGCCGGATAGCGGATGACGTGGATATCGGTTCCGCGCGCCCAGGTCTCGATTATTCCCCCCAGCGCCTGATGGCCGCCGTGGATTAAAACGTTGATGCCCTGCGTGCTGGCGTAAAGCTCCAGTACGCGGGTCACGGTATTGGTGTCGGCATAAAACCGACCCGAGCAGATTAATACTCTCACTGGTCTGTACCTTAAAGTTGCTTTCCCTGAAAAAACGTTCTTCCGCGCACGGCGGTTATTGTTTTTTTACACTTCCGCCGGAGGGTCAATAAACAGCGGTTCTTTGTCGCCCAGGCGGTCAATTACCGGGTAGGCCACGGCGGCGATGTGGTGATGTACCCGGCGGTAATCACGCAGCACGCGCTGGAAAATATCGCCGGATTCAGCCCAGGTATTTTTGTCGTCGCGCAGATTTTTAAAATGCTCGCGGCTGGCAGAGGCTTCGAGCTGGCGAATAGTCTCTTTGCGCTGCACCAG
The DNA here is from genome assembly GCF_000412335.2 of Cedecea davisae DSM 4568. Classification (GTDB taxonomy): domain Bacteria; phylum Pseudomonadota; class Gammaproteobacteria; order Enterobacterales; family Enterobacteriaceae; genus Cedecea; species Cedecea davisae. The sequence continues at coordinate 2,775,811 of NZ_KE161030.1, read as the reverse complement.
CTGGTGCGCGGCGGACAAATCTTCCCCCATGAAGGCGGCAATCCCCAGCCGCAGGCTGGTAAGGATCTCGGCGTGCAGCAGGCGGATGTTGTTCAGCTCAAAATCATTAAACAGCTCGCCGCGTCGCGCCCGGCGCGTAGCCAGCTGGGTCAGGTTGCTGGAAATAATGTCTCCGGCATGCTCAAAGTTGATGATAAACATCAGGATTTCTTGCGAGCGGTCGGCGTCTGCATCGTTTAGCCCGTCCTGGCCGATGTCCGCGAGATAGGCGCGCACCGCCGCGCTCAGCAGATCAACCGACTGGTCAAGGTGGCGAATTTCATCGGCGGCCTGTTTCTCCTGGGTGACAAACAGCACCAGCAGGCGGTCAAGCATGATGGTCAGCATGTCCGCCGCCCGCAGCGATTCACGTACCGAATTAGAGAGTCCGATATAGGCCACCTCCAGCCCGGCCTCGTCCAGATACATCGGCATACCGGGGTCGCCAACGCGCTCTTCCTCGGGGAAAATACGCTCCAGCATGCGCGCCATTGGCGCGGTCAGGCCGATAAACAGCAGCGCCAGTACCGCGCTAAAAGCGGTATGGAACCAAACAACTAACTGCGGCGTGCTCAGGGCCATTTTCGCAGCTATATCCGTCAGCAGCGGCAGCAGAATCAAAGCCAGCGCGCAGCCGGACAGGCGTACTATCAGGTTACCCATCGGCAGGCGGCGAGCCACGGCGGAACCGGCATTCAGTACCGGCGGCAGCGCACCGCCTATATTTGCACCCAGCACCAGGACCATGGCGGTCGCAGGCGATATTGCACCGGTTCCGGCAAGGGAGGCGATCAGCAGAATAATCGCCACGCTGGAGTGGCAAATCAGGGTCAGCATTAAGGCAACCAGCAGCGCGATAAGCACGTCGCCCTCCAGCCCCTGCATTACGGCGTGGAACACCGGCGTGGTTTCAATTTCTCCCAGCGTGCTGCCGAGCATATGCAGGGCGAGCAGCATCAGCCCGAGGCCAATCAGCGCGCATCCCACGCTCTCGAAATTCGAGTGATCGCGCAGTTTAAACACCACAAAACCGGCCAGGATCAGCAGCGGAATGGCGATTTCGGTATTAAAGCTCATCAGCTGTACCACCAGCGTGGAGCCGATGTTCGCGCCGAGCATGACCGCCAGCGCCGGGGCGAGGCTAAGGGTTCCTGCGGCGGTAAACGAGGTTGCCATCATGCTGACCGCGGTGCTGCTTTGCAGGATGCCGGTAATGCCGACCCCCGAGAGCAGGGCGGTCCAGCGGTTGGTCAGGTGGCGGCCCATCCAGTTGCGCAGCGGCGTGCCGAAGCCGCGCTGTAACGCGGTGGAAATCATATGGCTGCCCCAGAGTAGCAGGGCAATGGCGCCAGCCAGGTTAATTAACAGAGTAGTTCCGGACATCATTTATTCCCCCTCTTAAGGGCGGGTGTAGTAACAAAACGCAGTAACCTGATCGAAAGACGATTTATGGCGCTGGCGAGATTGAGTAGTGATTTAGAGTGCTGATAGTTAATTTTTCCCCCGGCGTACCATGCCAAAGCACGAACGCGCAGGGTGCGGGTTATTTTCATTAAAAATAAAATCATCAAGGCGATGGTCCTATTTTTAATCAGGAAAATAATGGAATGGTGCTTTTCCATAATGCATTCCAGCTTTTATTGCTTACCTGAAAGGTGCCGCCGCAGCGGCACCGTATGGCATTGTTTTAAAAAGAGCTTAGTGCCACTGTTTGAAACGACGCATGTAGAAGGTTTTCATTCCCTGAGCCACACAGCAGTAGGCGAGCAGGGTGCCGACCAGCCACGGGAAGTACTGCCACGGCAGCGCCTGCAGCCCGACCAACGGCCCGAGCGGAGAGAACGGCACGTAAATACCCACAGCCATAACCAGCCCGGTCATCATCATTACCGGCCAGGCGGCAGTGCTTTGAATAAACGGTATTTTCTGGGTACGCAGCATATGCACGACCAGGGTCTGCGACAGTAGGCCTTCCACGAACCAGCCGGACTGGAACAGGGTCTGCATATGCTCGCTGTTGGCGCTAAAGACGAACCACATCAGGGCGAAGGTCGTCATGTCGAAGATGGATGAAGTCGGGCCAATCCACACCATAAAGCGGCCGATGTTTTTTGCATCCCATTTGCGCGGCTTGCTGAGGAACTCTTTATCCGTTTTGTCCCACGGCAGCGCGAGCTGGGAGATGTCGTACATCAGGTTTTGCAGCAGCAGCTGAATGGCCAGCATCGGCAGGAACGGAATAAAGGCGCTCGCCACCAGCACCGAGAACACGTTGCCGAAGTTGGAGCTGGCGGTCATGTTCAGGTACTTCATGATATTGCCGAAGGTTTCGCGCCCTTTGATAACGCCTTCTTCCAGCACCATCAGGCTCTTTTCCAGCAGGATGATATCGGCGGACTCTTTGGCGATGTCCGTGCCGCTGTCGACGGAGATACCGACGTCGGCATCGCGCAGGGCAGGGGCATCGTTAATGCCGTCGCCGAGGAAGCCGACCGTGTGCCCGTTGGCCTGCAACGCTTTCAGTACGCGGGACTTTTGCAGCGGCGTCAGCTTGGCAAATACCGTGCGTTCTTCCACCAGCTGTTGCAGAGAAGCATCGCTCAGTTGCTCAATCTGCGGCCCTAGCACCGGCTCGCCCGGCTCCAGGCCGACCTGGCGGCAGATACGCGTGGTGACAATCGCGTTATCGCCGGTCAGCACTTTTACCGCCACGCCAATATCCATCAGAGCGGCAATCGCCGGGCCAGCGCTCTCCTTCGGTGGATCGAGGAAGGTGAGGAAGCCGCGGATAATCAGGTCATGCTCATCATCTGCGCCGTACTGTTTTTTAGCTTCGGCTTTAGGAATATCGCGTGTGGCAACCACAAGGACGCGGAACCCGTCCTTGTTATAGTCGTTTGTCATCGCCAGCATGGCGTCCCGGCGTGGCTGATCGAGGGCGATAACCTTGCCATTCTCTTCCATGTGGGTGGCAATGCTCAGCATCTCCTCCACCGCGCCTTTGCACACCAGCAGATGGTTGCTCTGGGCATCTTTCACCACAATCGACAGGCGGCGGCGCACAAAGTCGAACGGCATTTCGTCCACTTTGCTAAAGCCCTGCGGTTTCACAAAGCCCGGCTCATTTTCGGAGAAGTAGATCACCGCCTGGTCCATCAGGTTTTTGATGCCGCTCTGGTGATGGCTGTTGAGCCACGCCAGCGCCAGCACGGACTCATTTTTCTGGCCGTGGGTATCAACGTGATGCTCGAGGATAATTTTATCCTGCGTCAGGGTACCGGTTTTGTCGGTACACAGGACGTCCATCGCGCCGAGGTTCTGGATAGCGTTGAGACGCTTAACCACCACTTTGCGCTTCGCCATGGCGACCGCGCCTTTTGCCAGATTGGCGCTGACTATCATCGGCAGCATTTCAGGCGTCAGGCCGACGGCAACTGCCAGAGCAAACAGCAGCGCATCCCACCATTCGCCTTTCATCAGGCCGTTAATCAGGAACACCACCGGCACCATCACCAGCATAAAGCGGATCAGCAGCCAGCTAACGCTGTTTACGCCGCGGTCAAAGGCGGTTTGCGCCCGGGTGCCGACAATCGCTTTAGCCAGCGAGCCGAAGTAGGTCCGTGGCCCGGTTGCCACCACAACGGCCAGCGCCGTGCCGCTAACCACGTTGGTACCCATAAAGCAGATATTCGGGAGATCCAGCAGGTTTTCGCTCTCGTCGGCTTTGTCGTGAGCGGACTTCTGCGCCACGTCCCCGAGGGTGTCGTACTTCTCGATAGGCAGCGCTTCACCGGTCAATACCGCCTGGCTGATGAACAGGTCACGGGATTCGATCAGGCGAACGTCTGCCGGGATCATATCCCCGGCGTACAGCTGCACGATGTCGCCCACCACCAGCTCGCGCATCGGGATTTCACGCGGGGTTCCTTTTTGCCCTGCGTGTTCACGGCGCACGACCGTTGCGGTAGTACGTACCATCGCTTTCAGCGCTTCGGCCGATTTTGCCGAGCGGTGTTCCTGCCAGAAACGGACCAGGCCGCTAAGGGCAACCATGGTGCCGATGATGATAACCGTGGTCAGGTCGCCTTCTTCGCCGTGGCTGGTCGGCAGCCAATAGTCGGTAAAGAAGCTGATACCGGCCAGAATGGCCAGCACGTAGATAAACGGGTTGTTAAATGCCATCAGCAGCTGGAGCAGCGCGTGAGGCGGCTTGTCGTGGGCGACTTCATTCAGGCCATCTCGTTCCAGACGAGCGCTGGCGTGGGCTTCCTGTAATCCTTCTCTGGTGGTGTTGAGGTTAACCAATGTTTCAGCGATGCCGTTTTTGGCTTCCTGGGCCGCACGCATAGAGAGCGTGCTTTTTTTATTACGGTTCTTGGTTTGTACGGTCATGGTGGTGCTCCTGTCGCCGGGCAGCAGCCGACCATTTTGCGGTTAGCGCCTTATTAAGGGCGGCCGAAAATAGTCTGCGGTAGCGCAAACGATCGGTTTCAAATTAATTTCGGACACGGCTTCCCGCTATTTATTATTTGAAATAAATAGAACGGAAAATTATTTATTTTTATTTGGGCATGACTAATCCGCCTGATGTTTATGTGAAAACATCAGTGAATATTCAGACACCAATAATGGCTTAACTCAGCGTAACGTGTAGGCGCAGGCGGCTCGGTAGAGCGCGCACGGCATCACAACGCAACGGCTGAATCAGGCGGCGGAGGGTCGACTTTGTGGGTCTTCGCTATCGGAGAAGCTGCAACGGCGCTCCAGCTGGCCGGTCACAGGACTGACGCGCCAGTTAGTGATGCGTTGCTTCAACTCACTGATTTTCGAAGAGAAAATTGAGTTTGGCTGTTTTTTGCGTGCGGACAAAACCCGATCGCGGGGCGGCCGGACACGCAAAGTTGATGTCACTGTTTTGACACCAGGAAAAAGGGTAGATTTGAAGTTCATAACACACCTCGGGACCGTGAAAACCCTGGTCGAGGTGGGACAACACAAGAGCATCAGGCTCCGGCGAGACACACCAAAACGAAGAAGTGATCACAATCGATTTCATGTTTACTTTCCCGAACAGCCTTTAAGGCAATATTCGGGCAGCTACTAAATTCAGTATCCATTAGTCTCTTATGTCAGGTTAGGAAAGGCCGCAACTTCGGCCCGTGAAATCTACCCATGCCTAATAGTATTGTCAACCCGTCAGGGAAGATTAAATTTATTCGTTTATATTTCAGTTAGGAAATATTGAGGGTTAAGGAATTAAATATTAGGGATTTGAGAATATGTCTGGCTTACCCGGACATGTGGCCGAAAGGAGAGAGGACGATCGGTCGTGCTGTTTTTGCCTTCCTCCCGGAAAAACGAACAAGGATGAGGAGGCAACCGCAAAAGCAGCATTAAGAATTTTCCTTAAGCTAAATCAATTCCGGGCTGCAATGCTGATTTTTGGCCCACAAGCCTTGATTTGAAACAAAATTTAACGCTTATGGCGGTTGATATACGCCGTTAGTGTGATAAAAATCACATTCAGGCGGCAGGGGAACTGCTGCCGGCAACCCGTCTTGTTTAGTTTATTAAGTTAGGTCGAACGTTATGGATGCGAAACCAACTCGCAGTCCCGGCGGTAAAATCGCGCTGTGGCTGTTTTATGCTTTTTGTTTGTACATTGTCTGGGCGATGATTCGCTACTTTTGGGTGGTCAGCAACGTAACCGGCGGCGATCTCGGGACTTTCGGCGGAAAACTGCTTGGCGCGTTAATGGGGCTGCTGGTGCTTGGCTCCGTGGCGGCCGTGCTGGGATGGATTGCGTGGTACACCCGGCCGCGGGCTTATCCGGCCCGCATCAGGGATAACCACCTGCGCTGAATTCGAAAACTTGCGCTCTGAATGGCATCCTTATGCATGTGATTCAGAGCGCAAACCTCCCTCTGGTTTACCTCTTCCGGTCTTTGATTTAATTCCCCGCACGCACGCTCTTTTTATTAATTAACATTTGTTAAGCTCGTTATAAATAATCCCTTGTAAAAAACAGGCATATAACTCTGTGTTTATATCTGTGCGTAAAGTCACGTTTGTTATTTTTCGAACTGTCTACACTGCACTCATATTTTCAGGAGAAGCCATGCACGCTTATATTGTTCGGACCTTTATAGTTTGCCGCCTGATGTTGCTGTCCGCCAGCAACAAGGTGCGCATCTGTCTGAATAATAGCTGCTGGTTCAACGTGGTTAACGAGCTGGAAAAAGATACCTCAGTTTATTCCGAATGCATCGATAACGAGTTCGCCGCAAATTGGTCACGGCTGTGGTGCAGCGCCGGGAAATTGTATAACGAGTTATGCCATGGTCATGCTCAGTTATTAAAAACGCAGCGCGCTGTCAGTCGGCCATGCCGCCTGGCTATCCGTAAGCGCTACGAGCTTGCCTTCCTGTTCCGCATTTCCAGTCTGCATCAGCTGATGATGTGCCTCCACGCCAGCGGCGACTCGGGAGATACAGCTATGCAGCAAGTCGTTCTACACCGAAGCACAATGCGCTTTTCAGCCATTGTGCTTTTTTTATTGACTAAATTCAGCCAGATAAGGAGTTGTTATGTATATCGTTTGTGTTGCAGCCTGCCCGACGGGCGTCGCCCATACCTACATGGCTGCGGAAGCGCTTGAAATGACCGGCAAACATCGCGGCCATGAAATTAAAGTTGAAACCCAGGGCAGCATGGGCGTTGAAAATGAAATCAGCGCCGAAGATCTCGCCAGAGCCGATGCGGTCATCATCGCCGCGGACGTGGCGATTACCGGCCGGGAACGTTTTGACGGCATGATGAAGCTGGAGTGCAGCGTAGCGGACCCTATCAAGTTCGGCGACGCCGTTTTTGAGGCGATAGAGGCGGAGTGTGCAAATGGCTAAATTCAGGGCAGAGGGGAAATCCCAAACCGGAACCGAGATTAAGAATGCCATTATGACCGGGGTGTCATGGATGCTGCCGTTTGTTATCGCCGGGGCGGTGATTATGGGCATCGCGCGCATTGGAGCATCCCTGTACGGCATCGACAATATCTGGGACGCCAGCCATGCCCAGGCGGCCAGCATTGTGGTGCAAACGCTGCATAAATTCGACGGTTTTGGCGGCCTCGCGCTTTCCCTTATGCTGCCGGTTGTGGCCGGATATATCAGTTTTGCCATTGCCAACAAACCGGGGCTGGCTCCGGGGATGATTGGCGGCCTGCTTGCCAGCAGCCTCGGCACCGGGTTCCTCGGCGCACTGGCTGCGGGGTTTGTGGCGGGCTACATCGTGCGCGGGCTGGCGACTTATATCAAACTGCCGAAGGTGCTGGCCTCCGCCGGGCCTATCTTTATTTTGCCGGTAGGCGGGACGCTGCTGACCTGCATTGTCATGGCTTTTATCATCGGTAACCCGCTGGCGGCGCTTAACCACGGCATGGAAAACTGGCTGCTGGCGATGTCCGGTACCAACAAAATTGTTCTTGCAGCAGTAGTCGGCGGCATGGTGGGTTTCGACCTCGGCGGCCCGGTGAACAAAGCGGCTGTAACAACCGCTATGGCGCTGTTGGCCTCCGGTATTTATGACCCGAACACGGCGGCGCAGGTGGCAATTATCGTCCCGCCAATCGGCCTGGGCGTTGCAACTTTGCTGTGGTCAAAACGCTTTCCTGTATCGCTGCGTGAGGCGGGGAAAGCCTCTACGCTGATGGGGCTAATCGGCGTATCTGAAGGGGCAATTCCCTTTGCGCTTTCCAACCCAAAAATCATCCTCATCAACGTTATTGGCGCCGCCACCGGGGCGGCCATGGCTGTCGGGCTGGGGGCGGTGAATCATGCGCCCATCTCCGGTTTTTACGGCTGGCTGGCGGTGGACAAATGGCCGATATACGTGCTTTCCATTGCTACCGGATCGGCGATTATTGCCGTTGGCTCATTATTAGTCTTCCGCGGCGAGAGTGTTATTGAAAATAAAGCGGCGGCACCTGCGCATAAATTCAAGGTGGGGCGTTAGATGCGTGCCTGATTAATTCACGGCGGCAATTTTCATATTCACGGCAGTATTTACTGCCGAGGTTTTTCACACCCAGAATTTCGCTATTAAGGTGACAAAATGAAGACCGTACATTTGGTTCAACACACGCACTGGGATCGTGAGTGGTATTTCACCGAGAATGATTCAAAAGTTGTGCTCTATTATTTTATGCTGGATTTACTTACCCGTATGGAGCAGGACGAAACGCTGGGACCTTTTATTCTCGACGGGCAAACGGTGATGCTGGAAGATTTTTTGGCGGTGGCGCCGGAGCAGCGTGAGCGCCTGCAAAAATTAGTTACCGATGGCCGGGTGTTGATTGGCCCGTGGTACACCCAAAGCGACTTTTTAGTCGTTGGCGCGGAGTCTATCGCCCGTAACCTGCTGTTTGGCCTGGCGGACTGTAAAGCCTGGGGCAGCTATATGCCGGTTGGCTATGTGCCGGACTCCTTCGGGCAAAGCGCCCAGCTGCCGATGTTCCTTAGCGAATTCGCTATAGACAGCGCGGTTATCTGGCGCGGATGGTGCGAACGCGACGTCGGCAGGAGTGAGTTTTACTGGCATGCGCAGGGAGGGCAGAGCGTGTTAACCGCGGTGCTGCCGTGGGGCTACGGCTGCGCGAAGTGGCTCCCGACCGAGCAGGGAAAACTGGACGAAGCGCTGCCGCCCATTCTAAAAAAACAGGCCCGTTTCTCGGCCACGGATCACCTGCTGTTGCCGAACGGTAACGATCAGTCGCCTTTCGAATACGGCGTACCTGAGGCGCTGGAGCGGATGAATACCCGCCAGCAGGACTATTGCTTCAAGCGCAGCAGCTTCAGCGATTTCTTCAGCGCCTTACGCGCCAGCGGCGAAAGCCTGCCCGAATGGCACGGCGAGCTGCTTAGCCCGAAATATATGCGCATCCACCGCGGTATTTTCTCCACCCGCGCCGACATTAAACAGCTCAACGCCTCGCTGGAGCAGTTCCTCAGCCAGACGCTGGAACCTTTGCTGGCCGTGGGCTGGCGGCTTGGCCTGCCTTACCCTCAGCATGCGGTTGAAACCCTCTGGCGCGAGGCGATGAAGTCCCACGCCCACGACAGCATCGGCGGTTGTAATTCAGACCGCGTAAATCAAATGGTGAAAGGGCGTTTGCAGTCCGGGAAAGAGAGTGCGCAGCAGTTGTTTGACCTGAATATGAAAATGCTGGCGGAGGGAATAGAAGCCCGGCAGCAGGGTAAAAAAATTCTGGTCTTCAACCCGCTTCCTCGTACCAGAGATGCTGAGGTCAGCCTGACGTTGTTCACGCCGGAGCAGGCGTTCCGCATCGTCGATGAGAACGGCAACGCCTGCGTCTGGCAACTGCTGCATGAAGCGCCGCAGGACATGTCGCTGGTGGTGCAGGAACTGTCCAACAGCACCAGTCCAACCTGGTACCGCAAGTGCCAGATCCTGCTGGCGGCACGGGATCTTCCGGCCTGCGGCTATCAAACTTTTTACCTTCAGGAAGGGGAGTCCGCCGGGTTCGAGCTGCCGGAGCCGCAGATTAGCGCCCTGGAAAATGCCTGGCTGCGCCTCGAGATTAATGGCGGCGTGCTGACGCTTATCGATAAGCGTTCCGGCGAGGTTTACCCGCACATTCTGCGGTTGGTGGACGGTGAAGATGCCGGGGACAACTACAACTACTCTCCGCCGGAAGAGGATTGGAAAATTACCGGCGACGGCTGCCTGCATCACAGCAAGCTCGAACGTGGCCCGCTTAAAGACACGCTGCAGCTGGACTGGCGTATTCCCGCGCCCGTGGACTCGGCTTCTCGTCGCGCACGCCGCCTGGATGCTCTGCTTGAAGTGACGATGACCGTTTCTCTGCCGCACGACAGGGCGTGGCTGGACGTGGAAATTGAGGTCAACAATACGCTGCGCGATCACCGTTTACAGGTGGAACTGCCGACGGATATTCACCAGGCGTTTCACTTTGCCGACCAGCCTTTTGGCCTGATCCAGCGGGAAAACATTCCGGGGGCATTAGCGGTCTGGCGGCAGGAAAACTGGACCGAAGCGCCCGCGTCGCTTTGGCCGATGCAAAGCCTTGCTTTGCTCCATGACGGGCAGCGTGGCCTCGGCGTGGTGACTGCCGGGTTGAGGGAGTATGAAATCCCCGTCGGGCAGCCGGACACCCTGGCAATCACCCTGTTCCGCTGCGTGGGCTGGCTGGGGCAGGCGGCGCTGCCGTGGCGGCCGGGGCGAGCCTCAGGGATGGTGCTCCCTTCGCCAGACTCGCAAATGCCGGGTATTCACCGCTTCCATCTTGCGGTATTGCCGATGAATAACGGGCAGGATGGCGCATTCTGGCATGCAGTTGAGCAATGGCGCACGCCGGCCTCCGGATATCTGGACACCGGCTGGTCGCGCTTTCGCACCAACCCTCATGGTCGAAATTTCCCCTCTCGCTTCAGCGTCCTCAACTGGGAGAGTCAGCTGCATTTCAGCACTCTGAAAAAAGCGCAGAACGAAGAGGCGCTGCTGCTCAGAGGCTGGAATCCTGGCCTGGAGCCGCTGGAAAACATTGCCCCGGAAGCTGACGGGCTGCTGGAGCAGGTCACGCTGGCGGAACTTCCGGTCGGCAATTCTGCGGGCCCTGTGGCGGCCGGAACGCCGATCTCCTGGCTGATTCGATAATCTGAACAAGGTGGAACACTTATGCAGACTCTTTTATTTCGCTGCCGGTTAGCCAACGGGCTGCACGCCAGGCCCGCCAGCGCGCTGGAGCAGCAGGCGGCGCGGTTCGCCGCAACGGTGACCCTGATAAACCTGACTAAATCACGGCGGGCCAGCGCCAAAAGCGTGCTTGCTATGGTGGGAGCCGACGTGGCTCCGGGGGATGAATGCCAGTTGCAGATAGAGGGCGAGGACGAGCAACAGGCGCTGCTGGCGCTGCGGCATTTTATCGAAAATGAATTTGAGCATAGCGATGAGCCGCTGGCCGGGGGAAGCGCAGGCGGCGAGCAGCTTTTGCCGGTCTTTCTCTCCCGCAGCCGGTCGAAAATCTGGCAGGGAACCGGCGTCAGGAAAGGTATTGCCATAGCAAAAGCCGTTTACTTGCAGCATACAGACCTCGATGAACTTGCCCGCCAGCAGGAGGAAACGCCGCCAGACGTTCAGCAACGGCAGCTGGGCAAGGCGCTCGAAGATGCCCGCCGGAAATTGCGGGCCGATATTGCCCGCCACGAAGGGGAGGCGGCGCAGATCCTCGATGCCCAAAGCCAGCTGCTGGAGGATGAAACCGTTGAGGAATGCCTGCTCGGGCAGTCGGGAACGCCTAATGCGATTGCCGCTCTGGCGCGAGCCGTTGACGCGCTGCGGGAACCGTTCCGGCAGAGCGGAAGCGACTACCTGCGCCAGCGCGAGCTGGATGTTTACGATCTCGGGCTGCGGCTTGCCTGCCAGCTTACCGGGGAGGCGAGGATGTGGCTGCCAGAGCTGAACGAAGGTTCGATTTTGGTATGCCGCGGCCTGCTGACGCCCGGCCAGCTTCTGCTGCTGCGCGGGGAAAATCTGCGGGGCATTGTGATGCCCAAAGGGGGCGAAACGTCCCACACCGCTATTCTGGCCGGGGTCTTTGCTATTCCGCTGCTATGTCCTGACTCAACGGGCGAGTTATTCGCTCAACCCGCCGGGGAGCTTTTGCTGGCTGCCGATTGTGGCCTGCTGCTGTCGGACCCGGATGAGGTCGCCCGGCGCTGGTTCCAGCTTGAAGGCGAGAAACAGCGGCGTTTGCCCACCGCGAGCGGTGACGAGCCGGAGGGGGATATACTCTCTGAGTCGCTGGTGCTGCTTAATGAAAACCTGCGTGACAAACACGAGGTGATAAAGCGGCTGACGGATAATCTTGAAGTTCAGCAGAGGGTTGTTTCAGCGACGCTGGCCGAGCATTCCATCTGGCAGCGGGAGGAAGTTTTCACCACCGCGCTGGGATTTTCTATCGCTATCCCCCACTGTAAATCGGCGGCAATAACCCGCAGCAGCATCTCCGTTTTACGGCTGACCGAGCCGCTGGAGTGGGGGAATGGAGTGGCGGTAAAACTGGTGATTATGCTGACCCTCAGCGAGGGCGAAGGGCAGCAGCATATGCGTATTTTCTCAGTTTTAGCCCGGCGGCTGATGCATGAATCCTTCCGCGAACGCCTTATGGCCGCCGGTTCGCCGCGAGAGATGCTCAACCTGCTGCGGGATGAGGTCATGATATCGTCATAAATCTGGGTATACTCGGACATGCGCTTTTCACGAAAACGGGAGTACGAGTATGCCGATTGCCCACTGGCAGCAGCAGTTTGAGCAGTATTTGATTGAAAATTGGGCGCAGGACGACAAAGCGCATGACGTGGCGCACTTTCGGCGCGTGTGGAAAACCGCTCAACACATTATCGAAGGCACCGAGGCGGACAGGCTGGTAGTGTTGACGGCCTGCTATTTTCACGACATCGTAAATTTGCCAAAAAATCACCCGGAGCGCCATCTGGCGTCGACCCAGGCGGCGCAGGAAACGCTGCGCATTCTTGACGCTCATTTCCCGGAGTTTCCGCGCGAGCTGTACGACGACGTCGCCCACGCGGTGCGCGCCCACAGCTTCAGCGCGGCCATTGAGCCGCAGACGCTGGAAGCCAAAGCTGTGCAGGATGCCGACCGGCTTGAATCTCTTGGCGCTATCGGCCTGGCGCGCGTGTTTTACGTTTCCGGCGCGCTCGGGCGCTCGCTGTTTGACAGTGAGGACCCGCTTGCTGAAAGCCGCGAGCTGGACGACACGCTTTATTCCCTCGACCATTTCCAGAGAAAGCTGCTGCGCCTTCCGGGGTCAATGCAAACCGAGGCTGGCCGCGCGCTGGCTCACCACAACGCCGATTTCCTCGTCGGTTATATGGCTAAGCTGTGCGCTGAACTGAAAGGGGATTATCTGACGCTGGACGACCAGGTTATACGCCGTTTTAAATCACAGCCTTAGCGCCCGCAGGCTTAATCTATAAGGCTCGCCGCTAGCGCGGGCCGTTTCCGTTCTCTCTGGGTCAAATCAGTGATACAGTCTCACTACCTTTTCCCATTTTTGGTTGATAATGAACGACCTCGACGCGATTGCAGAACAACTCTCCCTCCAGGCCCTGCGCCATAAACAGACTCAGCAAGAAGAAGACCACGCTCTGGTGAGCCGCCTGCTGGAAATCTACGATCAGAAAACCGTAGCCCTGCGCCTGAAGCAGGTAGGAGGAGACTGGACGCGTGAGTCCCTGAACCGCTGGTATAACGGTAAATCGAGCCCGCGAGGGCTGACCGAAGTGGAAGTCCGGATGCTGCAAAGTATGCTGCCGTCGCCACCCGCTCATCACGGAAATTATGCGTTTCGCTTTATCGATTTATTTGCCGGTATCGGCGGCATTCGCAGCGGTTTTGAAGCTATTGGCGGCAAGTGCGTGTTTACCAGCGAATGGAACAAACACGCGGTTCGCACCTATAAAGCGAACTGGTATTGCGACCCGGCCGAGCACCAGTTTAATGAAGATATTCGCGACGTTACGTTGAGTAATCGCCCCGAAATTACGGACGAGCAGGCAACGGCGCATATTCAGGCCACGCTGCCGGATCACGACGTATTGCTCGCCGGGTTCCCCTGCCAGCCGTTCTCGCTGGCAGGCGTCTCGAAGAAAAATGCGCTTGGCCGCGCCCACGGCTTTGCCTGCGAAACTCAGGGAACGCTGTTTTTCGACGTGGCGAGGATTATCGCCGCCAAACGTCCGCCGGTGTTTGTGCTGGAAAACGTTAAAAACCTCAAGAGTCACGATAAGGGCAACACCTTCCGCATTATCATGCAGACCCTCGATGAACTGGGTTACGAAGTAGCGGACGCGGCGGTCACAGGGCGCGACGACCCGAAAATTGTCGACGGTAAAAACTTCCTGCCGCAGCACCGCGAGCGCATCGTGCTGGTGGGGACGCGGCGCGACCTCAATCTGCACCCGGACGTCACGCTGACCCGGCTTAGCGAATTCTATCCTGCCCGCCGTCCCGCCTTTGGCGAGTTACTTGACCCTGAAGTTGACCCCAAATACATCCTGACGCCGACGCTGTGGAAATACCTCTACAACTACGCGAAGAAGCACCAGGCCAAGGGCAACGGGTTCGGGTATGGGCTGGTGGACCCCACTAATCCTGCCAGCGTCGCCCGCACGCTTTCGGCCCGATATTATAAAGACGGGGCGGAAATCCTTATCGATCGCGGCTGGGACAAAGCGCTGGGAGAAGTCGACTTTAACGACCCGACAAATCAGCTGCACCGGCCTCGCCGCCTGACGCCGCGCGAATGCGCAAGGCTGATGGGATTCGAAGCGCCTCAGGGGAAAGCGTTCCGTATTCCGGTTTCCGATACTCAGGCTTATCGCCAGTTTGGCAACTCGGTGGTGGTTCCGGCTTTTGCCGCCGTGGCGAAGCTGCTTGAGCCAACCATCAAACGCGCGGTGAAAAAGCGCTAGCGGAGGCACAATGGCGGACGTACACAGCAAGGCGATACGCAGTAAAAACATGCGGGCGATTGCAACGCACGACACCGCCATTGAAAAACGCCTTGCGGTTTTACTCGCCGGGTGCGGCTTTAGCTTCCGCATGCAGGACGCCTCGCTGCCGGGTAAGCCCGATTTTGTGGTCGATGATTACCGCTGCATTATCTTTACCCATGGCTGCTTCTGGCACCACCACGACTGCTACCTGTTTAAGGTTCCGGCTACCCGCACCGAGTTCTGGCTGAGTAAAATCGACAGTAATGTCAAAAGAGATAAACGTGATATCGGGCTGCTGCTGGAGCAGGGCTGGCGGGTGCTGGTGGTCTGGGAGTGCGCGCTGCGCGGCCGCGAAAAAATGAGCGATACCGGGCTGGTCGAGCGGCTGGAAGAGTGGATTTGCGGCGGCGGGCAGGGAGCAGAAATAGACACTAAAGGCATTCATCAGCTTGATGACGGCGGCCGGGGGCAACCGGCCGCAGAGTAGCTACTTTTCAGGCTCGCAGGAAGCAACAACGGGTGGAGCCGGGAACAGATATTTACCCAGCGTCACCAGCACCACTGCGAAGATGATAATAGCCAGAGCCAGCCATTCAACGCCGGAGAGGCTCTCCCCGGCAAAGCTGGTGCCGAGCAGGACGGCGACCACCGGGTTAACGTAGGCGTAGCTGGTGGCAACCGCCGGGGAAACATTGCGAATCAAATACATATAGGCGCTGATGGCGATCATCGAGCCAAACACGGCCAGATAGCCAACCGCGAGGAAACCCGCGGCGTCCGGCATAGCGGTTAAGCGCTCGCCGCTAAGCGCCGAAACGCAAAGGGCGACAATGCCCGCCGCCAGCATCTCGATAGCCCCGGCCATCATCCCTTCGGGCAGCTCGATGCGCGAACCGTAAACCGAGCCAAACGCCCAGCTCAGTGAGCCAATCAAAATCAACAGCGCGCCCGTCGGGTTACCGCTGAGGTTGCCGCCGCTGTTCAGCAGCACAATTCCCGCCAGCCCGATAGCAATCCCCAGCCATTCCAGCTTGCGGGTTTTAATCCCGAACAGGCGGCTGAAGCAGAGGGTAAACAGCGGCACGGTGGCAACCATTACGGCGGCAATGCCGGAAGGAACGTGCTGATGCTCGGCAAGCGTCACAAAGCCGTTGCCAACCGCCAGCAGCAGAACGCCTATCAGCGCGGCATTCAACATCGGCCGCAGGCGAGGGAGCTTATGCCCTCTGAGCAGCAGGATGGCCGTTAATATGGCCCCGGCGCAGAGGAAGCGCACGCCCGCCATCATAAACGGCGGCCAGCTTTTCACCCCGATGGCGATAGCGAAGTAGGTGGAACCCCAGATGATATACAGTGCGAAAAGCGCCGCAATCAGCGGCAATAATTGACCAGAACGAAGACGCATAATCCCTCACCAGGCTTCAATAGCAGGCCGATAGTTAACGCCAAAATCGGGGTGATAGCGAGCATTATACTTGTTGATATATTGTTAATTTTCATTGACAAGACGGCTCGATTTTCGCGGCGGCGATTTTGCTTCATACTGAGAGGTAAATCATTCA
Source organism: Cedecea davisae DSM 4568 (assembly GCF_000412335.2). Lineage (GTDB taxonomy): Bacteria > Pseudomonadota > Gammaproteobacteria > Enterobacterales > Enterobacteriaceae > Cedecea > Cedecea davisae. The sequence continues at coordinate 2,759,655 of NZ_KE161030.1, read as the reverse complement.
AGAAGGACTTTATTTTGGCTGGAAGTAGTTTACTGACTCTGCTCGATGATATTGCCACGCTGCTGGACGATATTTCGATGATGGGCAAGCTGGCGGCGAAGAAGACCGCGGGCGTGCTGGGCGACGACCTCTCCCTGAACGCGCAGCAGGTTTCTGGCCTGCGGGCCAACCGCGAGCTGCCTGTGGTGTGGAGTGTGGCAAAAGGCTCGTTTCTCAATAAGCTCATTCTGGTCCCGCTGGCGCTTATCATCAGCGCCTTTGCGCCGTGGGCGATTACGCCTTTGCTGATGGTGGGCGGGGCATTTCTCTGCTTCGAAGGCGTGGAAAAAGTTATCCATAGCCTGCAGGCGCGTAAGCATAAGGAGAGCGCGGAAGAGAAGCAGGAACGGCTGGAGTCCATCGCCTCCCAGGATCCTATGGCATTTGAAAAAGAGAAAGTGAAAGGGGCGGTGCGCACCGACTTTATACTTTCTGCGGAAATCGTCGCCATTACGCTCGGCATTGTGGCGGAAGCACCGTTGCTTAACCAGGTGCTGATCCTCGCTGGAATAGCGATTCTGGTCACCATCGGCGTCTATGGCCTGGTGGGGATGATAGTCAAAATCGATGACCTGGGTTACTGGCTGGCGGATAAACGCGCCGCGCTTGCCCGGGCGGTGGGCAAAGGGCTGCTGGTGCTGGCGCCGTGGCTAATGAAGGCGCTGACGATTGTCGGCACGCTGGCTATGTTCCTCGTCGGCGGCGGCATTCTGGTGCACGGTATTCCGGCGCTTCACCATGCTATTGAGCAGGGGGCTGGCCAGTTCGGCGGCGTTGTGGCGTTGGTGGGGCCGACGCTTGTGAACCTGGTGCTGGGCTTTATCGTCGGCGGCATAGTGTTGCTGGCGGTTAACGGCATAAACCGCCTGCGGGGACGCGCTTCGGATTAATTTTTCGCAGAAAAATATCCCTTTAAGCAGGCAAAAACGCTGACCCCTGGCTATAACTTTAGAGGTTTTCACCCCTGATGCCGGAGGCGGCGATGGTCTATATGGTCAGTGATGAGGTCCGGCGTAAAAACGGTGGCCCACGCATGGTTGTCACAGGTTATTCCAGTGGCATGGTTGAGTGCCGTTGGTACGACGGATTTGGCGTTAAACGGGAGGCGTTCCGCGAGGAAGACCTGGCTCCGGTTAATGCCTTAGCGCAGCAGCAAAGCTAGTTGACACCCGCAGGACGAAGCCTTACTTTCGTTTTATGTTGGTGACCTGAAACCCGGTATATACCGGGTTTTTTGTTGGGTAATCACCGCATAAAGGCGCCGGCTCAATGGCAGAATCTGTGTATTAAAAGCCCCGTTAGGATTTTTCCTGGAGGGCTGTAAGCGTTATTTATGCATAATACGCGGCTGTTGCGCCCTGAGAGGCGCAAAAAACGTAACGGGTGGTTTGAAAAAATAGCGGCTCGATTCGTCCGCCAGGGAGCACCCACATTGATCGGTAACGCATTTGAACGTTTTTTAAGCCGCTACAAAAGACCTCAACGTGTGGTAAATATTTGTTTTATCGCCGTATTGTTGTTTTCTACCGTGTTGACCTGGCGCGAAGTCTCTGTCCTCGAGTCGGCATACGTCTCCAACCAGCGCAACAGCCTGGACAACATCGCCACCGCTTTAGACAGGCAGCTTCAGCACAGCATCGATAATTTGCTGTTTTATCGCAATACCATGCATTACGCGATGCAATCGCCGATTTCTACCGACATTTCGCGTAAATTGCTGGCGAATTTTGATATTGAGCGCACCCAGCCTTACTGGCAGCTTCGGCTCGATATCAACCGCAGCATGCCGATTAACGGCATTTCCGATGAGTCAGTTTCCCGTAGCCCTTTGCTGAAACGCGATGAGGCACTGCTGCACCCGGAGCTTGCCGCCGCGCTGGAGTTTAGCTATATCATCCAGCTTGCCGACGGCAAAAGGGATTTGCAGCGCAGAGTGTTCTACGCTTCGCGCGCGGGGTTCTTCCTTTCAAGCACGCCGCCGGAAAACGATCCGGGCATCGTCGCGCTGTATCACCGGCTAATTGACCAGCCCTATTTCGCCGCCCAGTCGCCGCAAAACAATCCCCGCCGCTGCGTGCAGTGGACGCATACCTTCAATCCTTCCAGCCAGAGCGGGCAGATAATTACCGCCGCACTACCGCTGGATTTTGAACAGCGCTGGTACGGCGTATTGGCTATGGATTTTCCTATCGAAGCCATGCATCAATTTTTGCAGAACTCATCGCGCGACCGCTATGAAGGCACGGTGATGCTGTTTGATAAGCAGTTTAATTTGATTGCCACCGGCGCAGACAAGGTGCCTGCGGGACCGCTGTTCGATGACAAACAGCAGGCGGAAATTGCCCGGTCGATGGCGGACGGGCAAGAAGGGGAACTGAGAATGGATACCCGCTTCGTAACCTGGGCCAGGTTGACGAATTTTGACGGCGTATTGATCAAGGTGCATACCCTGGACGAAGGCGTGCGCGGCGAGTTTGGCCGCATCAGTATCGTGCTCACCGTGCTCTGGATGCTGTTTACCCTGATGCTGTATATCTCCTGGCGGGTCATCCGCCGTCTGGTCAACAGCATGTTGGCCTTACAGGAGACGCTGAGCTGGCGGGCTAACTACGATACACTGACCCGAATTTATAACCGCGGGGCCTTTTTCGAGACGGCCCGCGCTCTTGCGAGCGATTGCCAGCGTCGGCAGGAGCCGTTTTCGGTTATCCAGATGGATCTCGACTTTTTTAAAGGAATAAACGACCGCTACGGGCATATTGCCGGGGATAAGGTTCTGGCTCATGCCGCGGCTCTGCTAAGTTCCGCGCTGCGCGAGGAGGATGTTGCCGGGCGTGTGGGCGGCGAGGAGTTTTGCGTAGTGCTGCCGGGGGCGAACCTCGCGGCGGCGGCGGGCGTGGCTGAGCGGATCCGAGTACGAATCAATAATAAAGAGCTGCTGCTGATGGCCGGGCAAAGCATAAAAATCAGCGCATCGTTTGGGGTGAGCTGCGCCCACGAGCGGCATGATTATGATTTTGAGCATCTGCAATCGATAGCGGACGGGCGGCTGTATAAGGCCAAGCAAAATGGTCGGAATCAGGTTTGCGCCGCTGATAGTTCAGCCGGGCCGGATAGTTCCGGCGTGTAATATAAACAATCTTGATGCTTTTACTTCATCTACTGCCGTTCTGGACGGAGCAAGCGTAAAGCATTTACGTTTGGTAAGACGAAGTGGCGAGCCGTTGGTCGCCGGGGTTCCCGATCCGCAATAAGAGGGCGTGACATAATGTTTAGGATAAATCCCATTTTAAGAAATCATTTTTTTGAGCTACAGCGCGATTAGTAACTAAAAAAACTGATTTTCCCAACAATTACAATGAATTCCCTCGATCAATGACAATCGAGGTAAATATTCACCAAAAGAATATATTCTTGTGTTCAATAAAATTTAGGGTAATGTGGTCAACACATCAGATTTCCTGATGTAACGAATTTAAAATGCTTCTTGCATATGCAAGTTTTCATCCCGGCTCCCCGGCCGGGATTCTTTTATCAGCGATTTATCTCATTCACGCTGAAATCTCGAATATCCAGTTCAAACGCATCTGCCAGCTCCCGGTAACTATGCCATTCCCGACCATCAACGCTGACGCGCTGCGGGTGCTCCTCATTTCCGGCATGCTGGACGTTGCTTTCGCTTATCTCATTAATTGCCGCCAGCAGCGCATCAACATCGATCTCTGCCTGCGGGCGCGCGCCATCGGCGCTCATCTTCACGGTTTTCATTGCATTCACCTCCCGCCCATGTGCATCTGTAAGTATAGACGCTATAGATAATGCGCCTGTCCCACGGGGAGCAGGGCGTTTAGCCCTTTTTTGATCTACAATGGCAGGCAAAGAATCTGGAGGAAATTGCGATGCAAATCAATGACCGAGTCACCGTTAAAACCGATGGCGGGCCGCGACGTTCCGGGGTTGTGCTGGCGGTTGAGCCGTTTAACGAGGGGACCATGTACCTGGTGTCGTTGGAGGACTACCCGCTGGGGATCTGGTTCTTTAATGAGTCCGGGCACGAGGACGGTATTTTTGTTGAGAAAGAAGAGTAGGGTATTCACTCACGCCGGGATTGTTTCCCCTCGCCTCCGCTGGGAAGGAAGAGGGGAAAATTTTCCTACATTACGCTTGGTGCGATAATTGCCGCAAAGATGAGCGTTATGACGGAATATTTCATCGTGTAGTAAAGTTTGCGGTTACGCTTTTTGAGATCCTGCCCGCCATTGCGCAGCGCATAAACGTATTTAAAAATTTTGTTCACCCCGCCGGTGCGGTCGGTTGCGCTATTTGGCGAACTGGCGGCGGACATCAGCGTTGTTCCCACCCAGTGATTTACCGCCTGCGCCCAGCGCCACTTCATCGGGCGTTCTATATCGCAAAACAGAATAATTCGCGTTTGTTCGCTTTGGTTTTGCGCCCAGTGAACGTAGGTTTCATCAAAAATGACGGCTTCACCGTCGCGCCAGCTGTGGCGCTGCCGATCAACTTCAATAAAGCAGCGGTCGTCGTTTGGCGTGGCCAGCCCGAGGTGATAGCGAACTGAACCGGCGTAAGGGTCGCGGTGTTTACCCAAATGAGAGCCCGCGGGTAATTCGGCGAACATTGCCGCTTTAACCGACGGGATCTCGCTGACCAGGCGGGTAGTCACCGGGCAGAGTTCCTTAGCCGAAGGGTGTGCTTCGCTGTACCATTTTAAATAGAAACGTTTCCAGCCGCGCTTGAAGAAGGTATTAAACCCTGCATCATTGTGAGTTTCCGCGGCCTTTATATGACCCTGCAGGCGTAACGCCTCCTCGCGGATAATTTCCCAGTTGTCTGTGAGTTTTTGTAACTCAGGGAAGTCGCCGGTCGGGAAATAGGGCTGTTTTGGCGGCAGGCGCGAAAAGCGGGTCATAAACATATTAATCGGCGCCATAAACGTTGAATGGTCAAAAAGCTGGCGCGAAAGTTTTTGTTTTTCTACGCCGCGGGAGTGAGCGTAGATGACGCTGATGACAAAAATGCCAATGATAATGACGGCAACCATGACTGCAAATCTCTCCTTGTATAAACATGCGCTACAAGCGTAGTAAGACTCATCCGCTTTTGTTTAGCGATGGTTGCTATTTTGTTACAATGGTGGATCTTGTTTAGCTTGTATTTAATCTCTGACAGGCGTCAGAGATTAAATACTACGGCCACAGGGGCGTAGGGGGGAGGCGCAAGTAAAAAAACTACCGAAGATTAACAAATATACCGTTGGTGACGTTATCGGTAAGACGCACTACATGATATATAACTTGTTTATTGTGGGTCTTGATTTTGCGTTTGATATTCCCTTTATGCGACGAAACGGTTTTTGCCTTGATGTTCATCTGGTCGGAAATTTGAATTGTTCCCTGCCCGGACATCCACATTTTCAGCATGCTGGATTCAGTGCGACTTAGAGAAAGCGTTGGCAAATTAATATGTCCAATACATTGTGCATTTTTTGCTAAATACTCCGCTAAAATATCGTCTAATGATTCCGGCTTGATGGATTTCGAACTGATCAGCAGATTTTCCCTGACCAACAGATATTCATCAAAATGAATATTGGCAATAGCCATAAAGACTAAAAAGAGCGTGCCCGGATGCTGATTAATGATCTGCTTTATTTGCTGACTGCTTTCTGGGTCGTGAATAAAGCAGTCTTCATTAATAAACACCACGCTGGGCGCCTGCAACCGGCATGCCTGTGCCAGCTGCTCTACCGTTTCTACATCTGTAATATGCCGTTTTCTAACCCCGCGGCTGGCTAAATAGCCGACAAGCCCCAGCCGGGTATAGCTGCATAAGTCCATAATAATCGTTGACATAGCAAACCCTCACTAAGCGCGTTATACCCGCAATAGCCCGGAGAGCAGATTGTTAGCTGTACTGGTATTACCAGATGAATGACCGTGTCAATCCCAGGGCAAAGCCAGTGCGCCGCATTTCCGCAGTTCGAATTATTTGGGGTAACCCATTATTAATAATCTAAAAGGCGAAATCACTATCCCGTAAAGTTGCCTATAATTTGCCAGGAATGTTCTTAAAGTAAAGTGAATGTTACGTATTGTGAGCCAGGTAAAATCATATATTCCGCGCCAGATATATCGTGGCGGATGTTATTAGGGATTATTTTTAGGAATATCCTCAGAGAGACATTATGAAATCCAGGGGGATTAATTTTTGGGAATTTCGCTAACTATATCCGCCAGTAGATCAAAAATCTCGCCGAATAAATGCTCGGTGAATGGAGCGATAAGCGGCATCAGTGCCATAAGAATTAGCATGCCGATAGACAGGGTTACGGGAAAACCAATAACAAATACCGATAGCTGAGGTGCCATACGGTTTAGCAGACCCAGGGCTATGTTAAGCGTAAGTAACAAAGTGATAAGCGGAAGGGCCAGCATCATGCCGTTGAGGAAGATAAGTCCCCCGGCGCGGGTCAGGGCCATAAAGGCGTTGCTGTTGATAGGCTCTCCGCCGATGGGCAGGGTATGAAACGTATCCACCAGCATGGAGATCAGCCATAAGTGGCCGTTAAAGGTGAGGAAGAGCAACATCGCCAGGATATCAAGAAATCTCGCCAGCACCGGCATGTTCAGGCGGCTGCCGGGGTCGAAGAAGGTGGCGAATGAGAGGCCCATTTGCAGGCCAACAATTTCCCCGGCGGTGCGCACCGCAGCAAAGGCAAACTGCATGGTGAAACCCAGCGCCACGCCGATAAGAATTTGCTGGACGGCGAGCCAGAAACCGGCGGCAGAGAAAATGGTCACGCCGGTTAGCGGCAGAGTCGGCGCGACGGTAAAAGTTATCATCAATCCCAGAGCCACCTTCACGCGTTTTGGGATTGAGCGCTCGCTGAGTATAGGCGCGGTCATGACCAGCGCCAGCACCCGCAGCAGCGGCCAGAAATAGAGGCTTAACCAGTCAAGCCACTGATTACTGTCAACGTGGATCATCCAATGATATTCGGCAGATTGGTCAGCAGCGAACGCATATAGTCGAGCAGCAGGTTGAGCATCCACGGCCCGGCGATAACCATCGTGACGAACACCGCCAGAATTTTTGGAATGAACGACAACGTCATTTCGTTAATCTGCGTTGCCGCCTGCAGCAGGCTGATTATCAGGCCGCTGATAAGCGCGACCAGCAGTAAAGGCGCGGCGAGGGCAAGGGCAACCTTCATCGCTTCGGTGCCCATCATCATGACCGATTCTGGCGTCATTCTCTCTCTCCGCTAACTGTAGAAACTTTGGGCCAGCGAGCCGACCAGCAGCTGCCAGCCGTCCACCAGCACAAACAGCATCAACTTGAAGGGCAGGGCAATGGTTGCCGGGGGCACCATCATCATCCCCAGCGCCATCAGCACGCTGGCGATCACCAGGTCGATAATCAGGAACGGTATAAACACCGTAAAGCCAATCTGGAAGGCCGTTTTCAGCTCGCTGGTGACATAGGCAGGTAGCAGGATGCGCATCGGCACCGCTTCCGGCCCCTGGAGCGGCTGGGTGTTGGCCAGGCGAGCAAACAGCGCGAGGTCGGCTTCGCGGGTCTGACGCAGCATAAATTCGCGCAGCGGTTGGGCACCTTTATCGATGGCAACTTCCATCGAAATTTTGTCCTGGCTAAACGGCAGATAGGCGTCGGAATAAATCTTGTCAAAAACCGGCGACATAATGAAAAAAGTCAGAAACAGCGCCAGGCCAACCAGCACCTGGTTTGGCGGTGCCGACGGGGTTCCCAGGGCGTTACGCAGCAGGCCAAAGACGATGATGATGCGGGTGAAGCTGGTCATCATCAGCAAAATAGCCGGCAGGAAAGTGAGCGAGGTAATAAAGACCAGAGTCTGGACCGGCAGCGACCAGCTTTGACCACCGTTGGCGAGAGGCTGGCTTATCAGCCCCGGCAACTGGGCGAAGGTCGAAACCGGGATAAGCAATAATGCGCTAAGTAACGAGAGCGGCAGCAAACGTTTCATCAATCTTTCCCGTTACGTTTAAGCAAATTCTTCATCAATTTCTGGAAGTCGGCAGGGGCGGGTTTCGCCTCTGCTTCTTCGGTTACCGGTGCGGGCGGCAGAGTGTGCAGATGGGTGATTTGAGTGGCGGTTACGCCGAGCACCAGGCGTGCATCCTCGACGTCAATTACCACCACTCGCTCCCGCGGGCCAACGCTGACGCTGGCGCTGATGTTCAGCGACTTTTTCACGCCAACGCCCGCGCCGGTGAAACCAAAGCGTTTCGCCAGCCATGCGGCCACCAGAATAAAAATAACAATGCCCGCTAAGGCTCCGCTCACCTGAACAAGCGGCGAGTTGGCGTTAACGGACGGTTGGCTGACGGTGGCTCCGGTTTTCATTTAGCGGCTCAGGCGACGCATACGTTCCGACGGCGTGATGATGTCGGTGATACGTACGCCATATTTGTCGGCGACGACCACAACTTCACCCTGGGCAATCAGATAGCCGTTGATCAGAATATCCAGCGGCTCGCCTGCCAGGCCGTCCAGCGCCACGACGGAACCCTGCGTCAGGCGCAGCAGTTCTTTAATGGTCATGCGGGTGCGGCCCAGTTCCACGGTCAGCTTGACCGGGATGTCCATAATCAGGTCAATATCCTGGATGTTGCCTGCAACATCGCTGCCTTCCAGCGCGCGGAATACGTTATCAGCGGCGCTTTTACCGGAACTTTTCTGCTCGTTTAACGCATCAGCCCACAGATCGTCCACTGAGCCTGCATTGTCATCGGACGGTTGATTAATATCACTCATTTGGGCTGTTCCTCATTCAGCGAATTCAATATCGGGTTGATCAAATGTTCTACGCGCAGGGCATACTGGCCGTTGACCGTGCCGTATTGGCTGGTCAGCACCGGCACGCCGTCGACATGCGCGATAATGCGATCTGGCTTTTCGATGGGCAGCACATCGCCAGGTTTCAGTTTTAGGATTTGGGATAACCGCAGCGGGATATCGGCAAAATTCGCCACCAGTTCCAGCTCGGAATGCTGCACCTGGCGCACCAGGGTGTCGCGCCAGCTTTGGTCTTCCTGACGAGAGTTCTCCAGCGGCGGGTTCACCAGCAGCTCGCGCAGCGGTTCGATCATGCTGAACGGCAGGCAGATGTTGAACTCACCGGTCAGGTTGCCAATCTCGACGTGGAACGGGGTATTGACCACGATGTCGTTTGGCGAAGTGGTGATATTGGTAAACTTAACCTGCATCTCCGAACGAACGTATTCCACGTCCAGCGGGTAGATGGCTTTCCACGCGTCGCTGTAGGACTCGAGCGCCAGCTTCAGCATGCGGTTGATAACGCGCTGCTCGGTGTGGGTGAATTCGCGGCCTTCCACTTTCGTCGGGAAGCGGCCATCACCGCCAAACAGGTTATCGACCGCGATAAACACCAGGCTTGGGGAAAACACCAGCAGCCCGGTGCCGCGCAGCGGCTTCAGATGGATCAGGTTAAGGTTGGTCGGCACCGGCAGGTTGCGGGCAAACTCGTGATACGGCTGAATACGGATAGCCCCGACGGTAATGTCCGGGCTACGACGCAGCAGGTTAAACAGCCCCATACGGAACTGACGAGAGAAACGCTCGTTGATGATTTCCAGCGCCTGAAGGCGCTCGCGCACTACGCGGCGCTGGGTGTTCGGGTCATAAGGGCGAATATCTGTTTCGCCCACAACACCGGCCTTTGGCTCGTCGTTATTCTCACTGTCGCCATTTAACAGCGCATCGATTTCGGCCTGAGAAAGAATACTGTCGCCCATGGAGTTACCGCAAAATGAAGGCGGTATACAGCACGTCGCTGACTACCTGTTGGGGTTGACCGGCTACCAGCGGAGGAGCCAGCGTGGTTTTAATTGCTTCGACCAGCTTCTGCTTACCGGCGTCGGTGGCAAGCTGGTTGGCGTCCTGACGAGAAAACAGCAACAGCAGGCGGCTGCGGACTTCTGGCAGGAATTCGCTCAGGCGCTGACGAGTCCCTTCATCTTTCAGGCGCAGCGTTACGCCGATGTACAGCACGCGGTCCGCATCACCCAGATTGACGGTGAAGGTATCCAGTGCGAAAAACACCGGCGCAGGAGGTGGCTCAGGAGCTTTAACCTGTGCGGCTGCCGGCGCTTGTTGCATCCGCCAGTAGCTGTAGCCTGCGGTAGCGCATGCGGCAAGTGTGATAAGAACCAGTATCGGCACCCAGATGGCGCGTTTACGGCCTTTCGTGATAGCGGTATCAGTCATTGAACGCTTTATTCCTGTATCGGTACTGCTGAATGGCGATTATCCCGTGTATCCGGGCGGTCAAAGCCCGGAAAACACACGTTTATTGTCGCTAGCTCTGGCGTTTACCCGTGGGTAAGCCTCAGGCAAAAATATCCACCGCGCCGTTGTTGCTTGCCAGGCGCTGCAAACTTTCGGCCACCGGGAGCGCCTGCGCGTCGTCGCCGTTAAGAGAGAAACGCTCGGCGCTACGGGCAGTTTGCTGCTGTTGCTGCTGGCCGGATTGCTGCTGCGCAAAGCTCTCGCTGCTGATGTTGCTCTGGCCCAGTTGAATACCGCTCTCCGCAAGCGCGGTACGCAGCGTTGGCAGGGCTGCTTCCAGCGCGGCCCGGACGTGGCTGTGCGGCGACATCATCTGAAGCTGAGCCTGGTTATCTTCTAGTTTTAGACTAATTTGCACCTGTCCGAGATCTTCCGGATGCAATCTTAGTTCGGCGCTGTGCTGGCCCTGCTTGGTGAACAGCGTAACGTGCTGAGAAATCTGCTGTTGCCATTCATGGCTGCCAAGCTGGGAACTTATCATCGGCGCGGTTGGGGTAGCGATGTGCGTTGTGGTTGGTGCGGCAACGGTCGCGCTGCTGATAGCCGGTGTGATTTGCGCGGTTACCGGAGCGGTGTTATTGGCGTGCGGCGATGCGTTATCGCGGCTGTCGCTATTGGCTGCCAGCTGAATTTTATCGTCAACGTGCTGCTGGCCTGGCGCAGAAGCCGGAGCGGTCGAGGCTTTGCTCTCGGCAAGCGTTGCCGCCGTTGCTGGCGCTTTTTTCGCGCTGCCGCTGGTGGATAGCAGGCTTTCCGTCGAGCTCTTAGCGCCGGCTCCCTGAGGAGAGATCGGGCCGGAGAGCGGGGAGGTTTCAGCGTCGGTCTTGCTTAGCGCAGCCGCTGAAGCCGTCGTAACGGGCTGCGGCAGCATGGCAAACAGCGCGCTTAGAGCCTGTAGATCGGCATTACTCAGCGGCTTGTCTGTGCCGTCATCTTTGGCGGTCAGGTCGAGCTTATCTTTGGCATCGGTTTTGCTGACAGAAGCCAGCAGGGACGAAAGCGCTTCCGGCTGGCCCGGGTTGCTGAGCAGTTCGCTGAGTGCGGCCTGGCTCTCTTTCCCGTCACCCTGAACGCTATCTTTGCCCAGCACTTTGCTTAATGCGGCGCTCAGCGGCAGGGTTTTGCCGTCTTCAAGCGTCACTTTGCCCGGCAGAGCTTTACTGAACAGCTCCAGAAAATCCGCGCCAACGCCTTTGCCGTCGGTGCCTTTTGCGTCGCCGCCCGCAGCGCCATCGGCCGCGTTGCTTAACAAAATTTGTGGCAATGTGATCATTCGCCTTTCCTCAGTGTGGCCCGCTGGGCGTATTCATCCATCTGTTTTTGATCAAGCCTGTTCTCTGCAAGCAACAGCTCCGCTGCCTTCCTGTCCTGCAGGGTTTGCCAGGCCTGCAGGCGCTTTTGTTTTTCCTGCCAGAAGCTTAGCGCCTGGTCTACTTTGTTGCTCCACTGCATCAGCTGCTGGCGGTGCTGATCGATAGCTTTCTCCAGCGTGCGGATAAACTGCTGGTAGTTATGCCAGCGTGTGCTGGCGATACCCTGACTCATGTTGTCATTAAGGCTGTTGCTGTACTCAAACTGATAGTTAATCAACATATTGAGCTGCTCTTCCGCTTGTTGGCAGCCCCGGCGCATCTCACCTAAACGAATCGCTGCTTTTTCAACTTCCTGGGCGGCGAGATCGCGCAATGTATCCAGTGCGCTGTTTTGGTTCATGGTCACCTCTTATCAAAGAGTCGGGAAGAGCGCCTCCAGTGCGAGGCAGGCTTCTTCCCAGCTTGCGCGTTCAAAAATGCCTTGTTGCAGGAATGCTTCCAGCTGTGGCCACAGATCAATGGCCATATCGAGCATTGGATCGCTGCCTTTGGCGTAAGCCCCCACGCTGACCAAATCACGGTTGCGCTGGAAGCTGGATAACAGCTGTTTGAAACGACGAACCCGGGCGTAATGCCGCTCGGTGATTAACGATGTCATTGCACGACTGATGGAAGCTTCGATGTCGATGGCCGGGTAGTGGCCTGCTTCCGCCAGGCGGCGCGACAGCACAATGTGGCCGTCAAGGATGGCTCGCGCGGAGTCGGCGATCGGGTCTTGCTGATCGTCGCCTTCCGTGAGCACGGTATAAAATGCGGTGATAGACCCGCCTCCGTGAATGCCGTTCCCGGCGCGTTCAACCAGCGCGGGGAGCTTGGCGAATACCGAAGGCGGGTAGCCTTTGGTTGCCGGAGGCTCGCCGATAGCCAGGGCAATCTCACGCTGCGCCATGGCATAGCGGGTTAAGGAGTCCATGATCAGCAGGACGTGCTGGCCGCGATCGCGGAAGTCTTCCGCAATACGCGTGGCGTAGGCGGCTCCCTGCATACGCAGCAGAGGTGAAACGTCGGCGGGAGCGGCAATCACGACCGAACGCGCACGGCCTTCGGCTCCGAGAATATTCTCGATAAAGTCTTTTACTTCGCGGCCACGTTCGCCGATAAGCCCGACCACGATGACGTCGGCCTGGGTATAGCGCGCCATCATGCCGAGCAGGACGCTTTTACCGACGCCGGAGCCTGCAAACAAGCCCATACGCTGGCCGCGGCCAACGGTGAGCAGGGCGTTGATCGGGCGCACGCCTACGTCGAGAACGTGTTCGATTGCGGTTCGCTGGAGCGGGTTAAACGGCGCCGCGCCAAGGGCACCCATCAGGCCGGTATCCGGGGAAGGCAGGCCATCCAGCGGACGGCCGCTGCCGTCGAGTACGCGCCCGAGCAGTGCCGGGCCGAGCGGCAGTTTTTTCCCGCTGTGCAGGCCTTCAGCCGTGGTGACGCGGGCATAAACGCGCGCGCCCGGCAGAATGCCTTCCACTTCTTCCAGCGGCATCAGGAACAGCTTGTGGCCGTTAAAACCGACTACTTCGCATTCAACTTCACGGTCGTGTTGCTCGATGATACAAGTTGCGCCGAGCGGCAGCTGAAGCCCGGTGGCTTCCAGTACCAGCCCGGTTGCGCGTGTCAGGCGGCCATAGCGGCGTACCGACGGCAGCTCTGTCATCCGCGCTTCAAAATTGTCCAGCGTGTTCAGCCAACGCGTGAGGCGGGCGGTCATCAGAGCACTCCCGGAGCGGCCAGACGGCACAGCTCCTGCCAGCGGGTGGCAACGCTTGCGTCAAGGTCGCCTTCGTCGGCGGAGACTTTGCAGCCGCCCTGATGCAGGCCTGGGTCGCCGCGCAGACGCCAGCCGTGCAGGCTTAGCGTCGCGCCCAGCATCTCTTCCACACGCTGCAAATCGTCCGGATGCACGCGCAGCTGTGGTTTACCGCTAAATAGAGGCTCCTGCATCAGCAGGCCCTGAATTTGTTTAATCAGGGCGTTGTTATCGACCGCAGGCGTCTGGCCTATAACCTGACGCGCGGCTTCCAGCGCCATCTGCATCAGGCGGGAAGCAATAACGCTGTCCAGCGCGTCCAGCGTGTACTGGAATTCACTCACCAGTTGCTGCATGCGCGCGTGTACCGGCGCCTGCTGCTGTCTGGCTTCGTTAAGACCCTGCTCGACGCCCTGCTGGTGCCCAACCTTGCGGCCTTCTTCCACGCCCTGGTCGTGCCCGGCGGCAAAACCCGCGCTGTAGCCCTGTTCGCGGGCCTGAGCCTGCATCAGCGCCAGGGACTGCTGTAAATCAGGTTCGCTCTCCTGCTCTTCGGCGGCAGGGGAGGCTTCCGGCATAGAAATTTCTTCGAATACCGGCGTCGGGAAAGCTAAATCGTCCGGCTTCCAGCGTTGCCATGGCAGCGAATTAGACATACGTATCCTCGCTGGTGCCGATTACCATTTCGCCGGTCTCCGCCAGGCGACGTACGATAAGCAGGATGGCTTTCTGCTCGTTTTCCACCTGAGACAGACGTACCGGGCCACGGTTGGCAAGGTCGTCGCGCAGGATATCCGCAGCACGCTGGGACATATTGCGCAGGAACTTCTCGCGCAGCGCCTGTTCCGCGCCTTTGAGGGCGACAAGCAGAGATTCGGACTCCACTTCCTGAAGCAGGCGCTGGATGCTGCGGTCGTCCACGGCCACCAGGTTTTCGAACAGGAACATTTCGTCGATGATTTTCTGCGCCAGTTCTCCGTCGAAGTCGCGCACCGCGGTGATAACGGCTTCTTCCTGCTGACTTTTCATCAGGTTGATAATCTCGGCTGCGGTTCTCACGCCGCCCATTTTGCTGCGTTTGAGATTCTGGCCGTCGAGCAGGTTGTTCAGCACTTCGGTCAGCTCCGCCAGCGCGGCAGGCTGTACGCCGCCGAAGGTGGCAATACGCAGCATTACATCGTTGCGCAGGCGTTCGTCGAACAGCGCCAGAATGTCCGCCGCCTGGCCACGTTTGAGGTGGACCAGGATGGTGGCGATGATCTGCGGGTGCTCGTCGCGAATCAGGTCCGCGGCGCTCTGCGGCTCCATAAAGTTCAGCGTCTCGATACCGCTGGTGGTATCGCGAGTTTCGAGGATGTCTTCCAGCAGGCTGGAGGCACGCTCTTCACCCAGCGCTTTAATTAGCACAGAGCGCAGGTAGTCGTTGGCGTTGATGCTCAGGGCCGCGAACTGCTCGGCTTCCTGCTCAAACTCCGCCAGCACTTCGGTCAGCACTTTATTAGAAATCTGGTGAGTGTTAGCCATTGCCGCACTCAGGTGCTGCACTTCACGCGGGCTGAGGTGTTTGAACACCTCGGCGGCGCGGTCTTCGCCAATGGTCATCAGCAGGATGGCGCTCTTTTCTGTTCCGGTAATACTCATATTTCGGTACTCATCCATTGGCGGATCACCAGCGCAACTACGCGAGGATCGTTATCAGACATGTCGCGAATACGCTGACTCATCACTTCTGCGCTCAGGCGCTGGTTTGCCTTACGCTGTTGCTGCTGCTCGTCGCGGCTCAGGCTGACGGCAACGGCTTCCTCTTCGGCTTTCTGGTTTTTCTGGCTCTCGGTAACGGCTTTCATTGCTTCTGCGCGACGAACCAGCTGCGGGCGAATGCCTTTACGCCACAGCAGCCAGGCAACAATCAGCACAATCAGCCAGCGGCCGGCGGAGAGCAGCATGTCGAAGAACGCCGCAGACTTCCAGAATGGCAGGCTGCTGCCGCTGTCGTCTTCGGTGGCGGTGAACGGTGAGTTAACCACGTTCAGGGTATCGCCGCGGCTTTCGGAGTAGCCCATAGCCTCGCGGGTCAGGTTCTCGATTTGCTTCAACTGGTCTGCGGTCAGCGGCAGAGGTTTGCCGTCTGCCAGCGTGCGGTAGTTCACCACCACAGCGACGGACAGGCGCTGGATGTCACCGACGTTCAGCTTGGTATGACGAATGGTGCGGTCCACTTCATAGTTAGTGGTTTCGTCACGGGAAGTATTGCTGCTGCCGTTCTGGCTGGAGGTTGAAGTCGTGCTCTGATTCTGCTGGCCGTTGTTGGCCTGGTTGTTCTGATTATTCTGCTGCGGCGTAGTGATAGGTGCCGTGTTGGCCGGAGCAGGCTGGTTAGACAGTGCGCCCGGCACGCCGCCAGGGAACTGGCCGTTAACCTGAGACGTCTGGTTCAACTGGCGCGAACGCACCGCGGTCTGAGCCGGGTCGCCGTTCGGGTGGTATTGCTCTTCGGTCTGCTCTTTATTCGCAAAGTCAATCTGAGCGGTGACCTGGGCGTGTACGTTGCCGTTGCCGACGATCGGCCCAAGGATAGATTCGATACGGCGCTGGTAGCGGCTTTCCACATCGTTAGCGTATTTAAGCTGCGCGTCGTTAAGATCGCGTCCCGCGGTGTTGGACTGGGTCAGCAGATGGCCGCCCTGGTCCACTAAGGTCACGTTACCCGGCGGCAGGCCAGCTACGGCGCTGGAAACCATATGCACAACGGCGTTGATTTGGCCTTCATCCAGCGCACGGCCGGGTTCAAGACTGAGGGTAACGGAAGCGGAAGGTGATTTTTGCTCACGGACAAACAGCGAAGGTTTTGGCATGGCGAGGTGAACGCGGGCGCTTTTTACCGGGCCAAGCGTTTCAATGGTGCGGGCCAGTTCGCCTTCCAGCGCGCGCTGGTAATTAACCTGCTCGCTAAACTGACTGATGCCGAATTTTTCCTGATCCAGCAGCTCAAAACCAACCGCGCCGCCTTTTGGCAGACCCTGCTGGGCAAGACGCAGACGCAGGTCGTAGACGTTGTCTGCCGGAACCATAATCGCGCTGCCGTTATCGGAGAAGCGATAAGGAATGTTCATCTGCGTGAGCTGGGTAACAATCGCGCCGCCGTCCTGGTCGGCAAGATTGCTGTAAAGCACGCGGTAATCCGGGGCTTTTGCCCACAGCACCAGAGCGACCACGATGGCAACGGCGGCGGCACCGCCCATCATCAGCGGTATTCTGGGGTTAGCACGAATGCGGTTCAACCACTCAAGAGTCTTGTTCTGCGGCGTTTGCGCCTGAGCAGCAGTGGTCATTGGGCACCTCGCGGCTTAGCGTTGACATAAAATTCTGAGTAAAGAGTGAACAAGACAGACTCCCGGGTCGACAAACACGACAAAAGTTCCATATGGATGGCAGTGTCATTATTTTCTTTTCGGAAGATTTCGATGGCTGAATTAGCTCTATTTTTTACGTCTATTTACCGCCTTTATCCTATTGACAAGGTGTTAATCTTCACCCGCTTAATAAAAATGGGGCTAAGAAATGGCTATTCAGGGTATCGAAGGCGTACTGCAACAACTCCAGACCACCGCACTGGCGGCGACGAATCCCGCGGCGTCTACCGCTGCCGCGCCGGGAGTGAGTTTTGCCGGTGAGCTGCAGGCTGCTTTGGGCCGCGTCAGCGAGACGTCTAACACCGCTCGCGCTCAGGCAGAGAAATTTGCTCTCGGCACGCCGGGCATTGCGCTTAATGATGTGATGGTTGATTTGCAGAAATCATCCGTTTCTTTGGCGATGGGCGTGCAGGTGCGTAACAAACTGGTTTCTGCCTACCAGGAAATCATGAACATGCAGGTGTAGTTGATTAAGCTATTTGATTTTACTGAATAATTTAATCAAACAACTTTTGCGTGGGGCATGGATGGGGCAAATGACGATAATTTCTGGTTCAGGATGGCAAGCTGCTCACGGTCATTATCAGTCATCCATCTACCATAAACCTGATAAACCATCTGGGCATTGGCGTGCCCCATTTGAGATGCGATGAAGTTCGGGTTTGCCCCTGCTGTAAGTGACCAGCATGCATATGTGTGCCTGGATTGATATGCCTTTCGGTATCTCAATCCAGCCCTTCGCATTGCCGCTTCCCAGCTTTGGTTTACTGACCCTACAGCATAATGATGACCTGCTCGCCCATTCTTTGCGTGAATGGATGGGTTAAACACAAATGTACATTTGTGGAGCTCCTTCTTTTTGTACTCCCTCAAAACCACATCGACCTCATGCTGTTTTCCTAATCTGGTTAGTTCCGCCTGATCGCGAAGAACTTCCAGAGCAGCATCAATCCGTATGATCACCCTGTCTGTGCCAGCATCAGTTTTTGGCGGGGTAGCTGCGACATTCATAATCGCGCTGCGGGTCGAGACGGTGTTGTTTGCTGCGACCCCGGCCAGATAATCGTTGTTAGCGAAAATCAGCATTGCGAACTCAGACTCGCGCTTAAAGTTGATCGACGGTTCGCTGCATACCTGCTCGAATTCCGCTTTAAGCGGGTTAACGATATCGAAAACCCGCTGAACGATGTTGCTAGCCATTACGCCGCCTCCCTATGTTCATGTCTTGCCTTAAAGATACCGAAGGCATACTCAGCAGTTACCCGCGCGGTTAATGCATCCCAGAACCACTCAGAGGACTTTTCCTGATAATCCACATCATCACCTTCGAGATATTCAACGGCGTCTGCTGTGTGCTCGTCAGGCCTGAAATTGCGTAGAATGGTGGTTATCGGGTCAGCACCTTTCGCCAGTCGCTCAACTTCTTCGGAAATGCGCTCATTGTCGCGCTCGCTCAGGCCGGAAATGATGGCCTTAATTTCCTGCTTATCTGCAAAAGTCAGTCTCATGATTCCTCCTTCACTGGCTCAGGAATTTTCACGGGTACGCCGAGGTCTTTCATCAGCCTGGCGAATTGCGTATCTGACCATTTCTTCTCAGGTGACTGACCGCTCATGGCTGCCCCTCCTGACGAAGAAAATCGACCAACTTATCCAGTCAGCTCTTTTTCGGTGGTGGAGTGAAGTTGGCAGAGTTGAGAATGTTTGACGGGTGACGTTCGATATAGCTGAAGGCGTTGAATCCAGGGCATACCGATGCCGCCCCTGCAATAGAGAATTGCATGGTTGATGCTCCTGTTTAGTTGTGTTCATTCCTCAGCCTTTAGCTTAGGAATGGACGCGAAATATCTGAAATTAAGATTCCTGGCGAGGGCGAAATTAATTCAATGGATGAGGTGTGCTAGTATTTCTAAAAATTAATTGGGAATTAACAATGAAACGGATTTTGCTCCTTATTTGTATGTCATCTCTTCTTTCTGGTTGTGGAATGATGTTTGGCAGACATGATGGCGAATACTCAGGAGGAATTTATCCTGCAACACAATTCGACTTTAGGGCTATGGGGGGCACTCCTTTTCCTGTGCCACTTCTATTAATCCTTGATCTTCCGTTTTCAATTGTCTCCGATACCATCATGATCCCTGCTGATATGTAGACCAAAAAAGCCCACAGGAGTGGGCAACAGGAACAACGAGGGTGAATCAGAATCAGATCTCAGTGAAAGCTGATGCGGAGGTTACTCGGTGGGTGATGGAGGCAGTTTTGCCCAGTGAGTTGGAACACAGGCAATCTTCATGCCATCCTAAATTGCGTATTGAAATTGACCGCTACCAATATGAAAGCCTACAAATTGCTCTTTCGTGTCAGAGCAATAAATCTGAACATCATTTTTCCCACCCGGTAAAACATCGCTGACTTTTTGCCACTCCATATCCTCACCCTCTATTTAGTTGTGCGCCGAACGGGCTAAAGGTCATCTTTGGCCATGATTTCATCAATGGACTTTCTGGCTTGCTCAAGCATCCTTTCAATCCGCTTCTCCTCTGGAGTCAGTCGTGATCCAACCCAAATGCCACGAGCTGAAATGAAGCCACTGAAGAATCGACAGTCAGCTGAACGTAATGTTCTTTCATAACTCCCCCAGCCACGATTTCCCGTCTCAGTGGCCTTAACCTGTTTCCCCGACGTTGTGTTTGCTGTGAATTTTTTAAATTCAGGAAATTGGCTGCCAAGGTTGATGGCGTAAAACACCTGGCCCTCTTTGATGCTTGATACTGCGATTTCCATCTCTCACCTCTGTTAAACCGTATGTAATAAAAAAGGCCGCCTAAGCGACCTGATCGATATCTTTCACTAACTTGAAAATACTTTGTCCGTTGATGCAATCTTCTCGACCAGTGCGATTTCCATTCAAATGCTTCATCATGGATGTGCCATCTTTCCAGGCGTAAGTTACTTCCAGGAGGGTTCCATCCATGGTTTGAAGTGGTCAACAAAAACTGGCCACAGCTTTAGAGTTTTTCCAGTATCGGGTTTCCGATTCGTTTGGTGGTAACCCACCGTTATATTCATGCGGTCTGAGCGCGCTGTAATATCCAACGATATAGTTCGTTATGGCATGAGTTGCATCGCTGAAGCTTACGTAACCCATCACTGGCACCCATTCGTTCTTCAGACTCCGGAAGAAGCGTTCCATTGGACTGTTATCCCAGCAGTTTCCACGCCGACTCATACTCTGTTTGATCCGATATCGCCACAGTAATTGCCGGAACTGCCTGCTCGTATAATGACTGCCCTGGTCACTGTGGAACATCACTCCAGCGGGCTTACCGCGCGTTTCCCATGCCATTTCTAGCGCCTTCATGGTGAGTCTGCTGTCCGGTGAGAATGACATTGCCCAGCCCACTGGTTTTCTTGCGAATAAGTCGAGAACAACGGCGAGGTACGCCCAGCGCTTACCTGTCCAGATATAGGTTACATCACCGCACCACACCTGGTTGGGCTCTGTTACGGCGAACTGTCGCTCAAGATGATTTTGGATAGCAACGTGCTCATGACCGCTACGCTTATACCGGTGAGTCGGCTGCTGGCAACTGGCCAGCCCCAGCTCTTTCATTAGCCTGCCAGCAAGCCAGCGCCCATCTGGTAGCCTCTCTGGGTTGCAATTGCGGCGATGCTTCTCGCTCCGGCCGAACCGTGGCTGATGCCATGCAGCTCAAGTACCTGACTGCGTAATACAGCCCGCCTGCCGTCTGGCTTTTCAGGACGGTTTATCCAGTATTTGTAGCTGCTGCGATGAACCCCGAATACATGGCAGAGAGTGACCACAGAATAACGCGCCCTGAGTTTTCCGATTATCGAGAACTGTTCAGGGAGTCTGACATCAAGAGCGCGGTAGCCTTTTTTAATATTTCATTTTCCATTTCAATACGCTGTAGCTTTTTCTTCAGCTCACGTATTTCGATTTGTGCCGGTGTTATCGGAGAGGCCTTTGGTGTTTTGCCCTGACGCTCTTCACGCAGTTGCTTGACCCATTTTGTCATCGTGGAAAGACCGACATCCATAGCCTTAGCGGCATCAGAGACGGTGTAGTTTTGATCGACAACCAGCTGAGCGGATTCGCGTTTGAATTCAGGACTGAAATTTCTTCTTTTCATTGGAGCACCTGTGTTGTTCTGAGGTGAGCATATCACCTCTATTCAGGTGGCCAAATTCAGTAAACCACTTCAATCCTATGGAGACATAATCTTCGTTGGACGACCGATAAACTGCAATTAAAGTTTATTAACAACCCGCCACGGCGGGTTTTTTTATGCCCGGAGAAAAGTATGGCGCAGGATTTAGGCGGTATTTATTACGAGGTAGACCTTGAAACCGGCAAGCTTATCGCCTCGGTGAGAAAAACAAAAACGAGCTTGATGAGCTCTCCAAGAATTCAGACAAGCTTAATACCAGCCTGAGCCGCCTGTCGTCTACCATCAAGCTTGTTATTGCTTCTTCCGTGCTGCGTGAAATGTCTAGCATGGTGCAGAAGTACCAAGAGATGGTTGATCGAGTTCGCATGGCTAGCCATACCAGCTGACAGCTTTGTATCTGTGCGCGTAGAGATGCCGCAGAACAGCGCCTGGAACAATAAGCAGGCAGACGTAAGCGCGGCGATGAAAAACCACCAATAAAACTTATGGGACACTGATGGGACAAAAAAACTAGCGCGAGGTTGCGTGAACTTACCAGTAGCCCAAACACTCTCGCGCTAAATCTCTGTCTTGAATCGTGATGTTTCCTGTTCTTTCTCTATCTTACAATTCGACTCCTCATATCATGAACATGCAGGTGTAGCCGCCTGGCGGGTAAATGGCCTGTTGAAGGCCTTTTACTTGATCGTGGCAAGACAATTAAATTTAATAATCATTCGTATTTTAATTTCATTAACATCCCGCAGCAGAACTTTTCAACAATATTCAATTAACAATTGCCTATTTCATATGAAAGGCATTAAGAATATTCCCACCTAAAGCTAAATAAATGCTCAATAGCATGACGTAGATCAAACTTCGTTCCCCTCACGCAATGCATATTCAGCGCATCAATTATCACGCAATATTATTATTTTATTTTATTGTTGCCGTATCTCCTGGTGGCAAAGTGTGCAGATTAATTTAATAACTAAATAAAGTAAAAGAGCATAATTAACAGGTGGTTGTGCGGGTTTGTGCTGCGCGGCTTGGGTGTTTTATGTCGCTATTCGGCGTAATAGAAGTGATTCAGATAATTAATTTCGGGCGAAATTATTAACCCGCTTTTATTAACTGATGTGTTTTTGATAATTGAATAAATAAATAAATGACTGAAGGGTGATAGTTAACCGGTTGCAGCCGGTTAACTATCAATTTGATCGGATTTTACTAAATCTTCACAAGCGAATATATAGTAGGTTTTTAGAATGAAAAAGGCAACTTTGGCTTTAATTATTGGTTCAATTCTGAGTTCTGTAATGAGTTTCGCTAACGCAGCGACGGTGATCGATGCTCCAAATAATTATGATCCGGTGTTTACCTCAGGTGAGTCCTCTCTGTTGGAGAATACGGCGCTTACCGTTTTCCAGCATGATAGCGCAATTAATAACCTGCAGGCGCAGACCGATGCGGAGGTTTCGGCGAGGACAACTCTGGGAAACCAGGTCGATGGTAACAAGCAGGCTATTGCAAATCTTGGCTCAACCACCAAAAACGCGTTGATCAATAATGCGGCAGAAAACGAAGAGCAAAACAAAGCGCTGAATGTGCTGAATGGGCAAATTCAGGTGACCGGTACTCAGGTCGAAGGGAATAAGCAGGCTATTGCAAATCTTGGCTCAACCACCAAAACCGCGTTGATCAA
This sequence comes from Cedecea davisae DSM 4568, assembly GCF_000412335.2. GTDB lineage: Bacteria > Pseudomonadota > Gammaproteobacteria > Enterobacterales > Enterobacteriaceae > Cedecea > Cedecea davisae. Next base: position 2,736,830 of record NZ_KE161030.1, on the reverse strand, counting down.
CAATGCGACAGAAAACGAAGAGCAAAACAAAGCGCTGAATGTGCTGAATGGGCAAATTCAGATGACCGGTGCTTATGCAAAATCCAGAACCGATGCCGCAATTGCCAATGCTGAAAACAATAAAGCGGCGCTGGCTAAAACCAATCAGGCTGTAGCGGCACATTCTGCGGAACTGGCTAACCATGAATCCCGTATTGATGCTTTAGAAGCCAATACCGGCGCAGGCAATAGCTTTGCCAGACTCAAAAACCAGGTAGACGATAACCGCCAGCGTGCCTCTGCGGGTATTGCGGGCGTCGCGGCGATGGCAAACATCCCGCAGGTTACTCAGGGCGCTACCTTCTCTGTTGGCGCAGGTGCTGGTACAACGGATGGTGAAAGCGCTCTGGCCGTTGGCTTTTCCGCCCGTGCGACAGAAAACACCGTTATTAAAGCCTCGGTCTCGAATGACTCGCAGCAGAACTTTGTCGTGGGTGCAGGCGCGGCATATCAGTGGTGATGTAAGCTTATAAAGCCTCTTCGGAGGCTTTTTTGCGTAGAGAGTGGCGATGCGGTCTTATTGGATTTTTATCTTTATTGCGTGCGGCGTTATGGGGATATGTGCTGCAGCGATGTTCTTTTTATCACGGATAATTGAGACATATATCTCAGTTTGTTGAGCCAGGTATCGTTTTAGCCAGCAAAGCCGGGGCGTTGCGCGCATTTGTTTGACGCAGTGAGCAATTCCACTGCAAAATCAGGGTGATATCTTTTGGCACCGGTTTGTAATTCCGGTCGCAACCGGAGCGCCTTATCTGCCTATGACCCCGCAACAGACGATAGAAAGTAACTACTCCACTTTAACGCCGGAGCTGCAGCGTGCGGCGGATTTGACCCTGCATAATATCAACGACCTGGTTACGCTTTCTATGCGGGCTTTTGCCTCGCGTATTGGCGTTAAACCCGCCACTTTGCTGCGCCTGGCCCAGCGCCTGGGGTATGTTGGCTGGGGTGAACTGAAAGAGGCGTTTGTTCAGGGGCTGGGGTTAAGCCTTGAAAGCCATCAGGCGAGGGCGGAAAAACTGGTAGATAAAGGCAGTACGGCTTCGCTTTATCAGGAAGTTTTTGATGCTCACGCCGCCAATTTGTCCCATACCGAGGCGGAAAACCAGCAGGCAATGACGGTGGCCGTAGAAGTGCTGGATGCGGCGGATCATGTGTATGTTTGCGGTTTCCGCGCCAGTTATTCGGTTGCCTACACGCTGTTTTATATCTACCGCCTGTTTAATAAGAATGTTTCCCTGATTGACGGCCAGGCCAGTAACTACGAGATATTCACTCGCGAGCTGACGCCAAAGGATGTGGTGCTGATGATTGGCTTTGCGCCTTATTCGCGGGAGTCGCTCGACGTTCTGGGAGCGGCCAGGCGTGCCGGAAGTAAAATTGTGGCGCTGACCGACTCGCCGCTTTCGCCTCTGGCTCAGGATGCGGCCAGCACGCTCTATTTTTCCGCACACAGCCCGTCATTTTTCCCTTCGGTGGTGTCGGCTATGGGAATTGCGGAATGCCTGCTGGCAATGATGGTTGCAAAGCACGGTGACAGAGCGGTAGAGAAGATTGCCAGCGCCGAACGCTTTCTGCTGGACTCGGGCGCGTGGGTGAAACCGGTTCGTTAATTGAAGGGGCAAAGTGTTGCCCCTTTTTACTGATTAACGCTGAATAAGGTAGCGAATGGTCGGCCCGTCCTGCTGGATATCGAGCACCGTGTAGCCGTGGTTTTTTGCATCCAGCGGAATGTTGTTGATGGACTGCGGGCAGTCGCTTACCACTTCAAGGATTTCACCTTTCTTCAACTGTGGCATGGCTTCAAGCGTGGCAACCGCAGGGTAAGGGCAGGGTTCACCCACCATATCGAGACGATAATCAGGAACAATATTCTGGCTCATGCTGCCTCCCCGGTAGCGTTAGCGATAGCCTGATTTTTACGCCGGAAAAAGCGTTTTTCCCAGCCGACAATCAGTAAATAAGCCGCCAGCAGCATCAGGTAGGTGACCAGCAGCCCGCCCAGCGGCCCAAAGGTGTTGAGCAGGTTCACTTTATCCCAACTGGTGGCAAGCGCGGGTGAAATATCATCCCAGAACCAGGCCAGCAGCGTGGATCCGATAACGTTCCCCAGGCCAACCCACCAGTAATGCACCTGGCCCTCAACGGCGCGATACATCCAGCCGGTTTCGCAGCCACCGGCCAGCACGATACCGAAGCCAAACAGCAGGCCACCGATAACCGCATTTGGCCCGGCCCACATGATTTTGGCTTCTACGCCAAGCTGCACGTAGCTGAAAATACCTATCGCGCTTACCGCCATGCCGAGAATAATAGCCTTGGCCATATGGGTACGGCCGGTTATCCACATATCGCGGAAAGCGGAGGTAAAGCAGATTTGCGCCCGCTCGATAAGCAGCCCGAAGCCAACGCCGAACAGCATCGCCAGCCCCAGCTTAGGCTGGTTGATGGCGGTAAAGCCTCCCCAGCCGAGCATACCGATAAACACCAGCATGCCGATGCGGAAGCGGCGTTTTGCCCGGTCAGGCTTTTGCGTCAAAGGAGAGGCGGCAGAGACTTTTTGCAGTTTCACCGGAATGCGGAACATCGGCAGCAGGGTGAAGCGTGCGCCAAACCAGCAGCCGATTGCCGTTGCCAGAGCAAAGAACCAGGCGTGCAGAGAAAACTGAGGAATACCGGTAAAGAAGGCGGCGAGGTTGCAGCCCATGGCAAGCCTTGCCCCGAAGCCTGCAATAATGCCGCCCGCCACTGCCTGAATGATGCGGATCCGGTGCTGCGGCAGCCTGAGCTTGACGTTATTGGCCCATAGTGCTGCGGCAAAACAGCCGCCGAACATGCCGATGATCATCATGCCGTCGATGCGGGTCAGCGGGCTGCCGTCGAGATGGATAAGCTTATAGTAGCCCCACTCTTCGGCGTGAACGCCCATCAGCTGTAGCAGCTGGCCGCCCCAGCGGGTGAATTCTCCGGTGACCGCCCAGAAGGTGCCGGTGATGCCGAAATAGTAGGTGGAGAGAATGCCGGCGGCGATTACCGCGGGCATCGGTTTCCAGAAGGTTACCAGGTATTGGTGTTTGAAGTGTTGCCAGGTCATTGTTTCGCCTCTGAACTCAGAAGAACGCGCCACATGGGACGAAGAGGGCGCGATCATACGCCGATATCCGGGGGTTAACAGGCTGAAAACATGAAAAATCAATCTGGATCAATTTTTCGGCCAATGGAGGAATTGCTGGCGAGGGCGTGGCTTTAATGCCAAAATTATTTTTTCTCCGCAGTCAGGATAGACGATGAAGAAGGTTTTACTTTTGGCAGCGCTGGTAGCTCTGAGCGGCTGCGCCGAGGTCAGAGATTATAAGCAAGTCGTTCGTGAGCCGGCTCCGGCAGGGCTGGCGGGCTACTGGCAGTCGAACGGACCGCAGAGCAAGCTGGTTAGCCCGGAGGCGATTGCTTCGCTGGTGGTTACCGCCGACGGCGATACTCTCGATTGCCGCCAGTGGCAGCGTGTGATTGCCCTGCCGGGCAAGCTGACAAAGCTTTCCGGCGAGCTTAGCAACGTGACCGTAAAACGTGAGATTTACGCTATAGAGCGCGACGGCGACACGCTGGAGTACGCCGGAATGACTTTGAAGCGCGTTGATCGTTTGACGACAGAGTGCGCTGATTTCCTCGCTAAAAACCCTTTGGACAGCAAGCTGCCCAAAGAGTAAGCCCTCATCCGACCCCTCTTCCTGATGTGGCGATGGGAGGGGGCCGGTGAGATAACGCTACAGAACATCCTCCAGCACCCAAACGCTGACGCTTCCGCCGTTGCAGGTGAAGGTTGCGCTGCCGCTCTGGTCGGTGGAGATTGTTTCCTCGCGGTTGCCGAGGTAATCACGCCAGTTTTTCCCGCCGAAGTTTTCGCCCAGCGTCAGGTTTTTCTCGCCGTTATCCCCGTTAGACATGACCACCACGCAGCCCGGATCTTCATCGGTTCCGCTGCGGCTGAAAGCGATGCAGTTGGGGTGATCGAACCACAGCGTTTGTACGCCGTGGGCGAAGCGTTCCCGGGCGTGAATCAAGTCGTCCAGCTGTTCAATAACCGGCATCTCAATCGGGTAATTTTGGCCGTCTCCGCCTTCATCCTCATAGTGAGCACCAAAAAGGTCCGGGTAAAATACCGAGGGCACGCCGTTTTCACGCAGCAGGATCAGCGCATAGGCCAGTGGTTTAAACCACGGCTCCACCGGAGCTTCGAGGGATTGCAGCGGCTGGGTATCGTGGTTGGCAACCAGGGTGACGGCATGGAACGGGTCGGCTTCCACCAGGGTGCCGGTGAAAATTTGGCTCATGTCGTAATCGCGGCCCTTGCGGGAGGCCTCATGAAATTTCATTTGCAGGGGCGCGTCGAACAGCATGGTTTTGCCCTCGACCTGGGCGATGTATTCCTGGAGTTTATCGACCTCGTGTGACCAGTATTCGGCAACGATAAATAGCGGCTGAGCGGCAACCTGCTGTACGTGTTCAATCCACTCTTTATAGAACCAGGCCGGAATGTGTTTTACCGCATCCAGCCGGAAGCCATTACAGCCTGTTTGCTCCATTACCCAGCGCGCCCAGTATTTCAGCTCCTCGGTGACCGCGTGGTTGCGAAAATCAATGTTTTCGCCCATCAGATAGTCGAAGTTGCCAAGCTCGTCGTCCACCTGGTCGTTCCAGCCTTCGCCCGTGTAGTCGTTGACGATTTTAAAGATGCCGTCTTCGTTCGGGTTTTCAATGTGGTCAACGCCGCTAAAGCATTTGTAGTCCCAGATAAACTGCGAGTATTGCCCGGCGCGGGCGGGGAAGGTGTAGCGAGTCCAGGCCTCGCATTCTATGACTTCTTCCGAAATTTCGTTGCGGTTTTCTTCGTTGACCCGGTTAACCCGCACCTGTTCTTTTTCATCGGCGCCCATTTTGTGGTTCACCACCACGTCCAGCAGCACCGCAATGTTGTTATCACGTAGGGCCTGAATCGCCGTCAGCAGTTGGGCCTTATCGCCGTACTTGGTCGGCACGCTGCCTTTCTGGTCGAATTCACCGAGGTCGAAAAGATCGTAGCTGTCATAGCCTACGGAATAGCCGCCAGAGCTGCCTTTATAGGCGGGCGGGAGCCAAACCATATTGATGCCGATGTCGCTGAGGCTGCCTGCACGGTCCGCAACTTCGCGCCACAGACTGCCGTCGCCGGGGGAATACCAGTGGAAAAACTGTAACAGGGTGGGGTTCTTCATATCATCCGTGCTCCAGAAGTCATTTAGCTGACCTCTGGAGTATGGAGTAAGAAGCGAAAACAGGCAGGTTTACTGATTTAAATCGCTGGGCATTAAAACATTGCCGGAAAGAAATCCGTAGGTGTTGTTGAGCGATTTCTGGCGGCCGCTTTGGTCGATAAGGTCGCGCAGTTCGCTAAGCCGACCGTGCAGCAGCGCTTTGATCTGGTTTTCATTCGCGAGGATCATATCCAGCAGTCCCTTCGCTTCTTCCTGGCTTCTGTTGCTGGCCTGGGCAATAGGATTATTGGCAATCGCCTCCACCAGCTGAACGTATTTCACTTCCTGTTCTATCAACTCATCCCACTTTCCAGAATGAGCAAGGTCAAGCATGGTTTGACTGAGGGCATGAAGGGCATACCATTCATTTAGGGATGAGATGAAATCATTCATCAGATAGCATCCTGAAGTGTAGAGGGAGAAGGGCCTATTTGTTTCCATGCATCCGCAATATTGGCGAGCAACCTTTCTACTTCGCTGATTGCGTCGACATCGTTGCGCAAATTAGCGTGCAGGAGACGCCGCACCATATAGTCATAAAGATTCGCAAGGTTAACGGGCAATTCCCCTCCGATCTCCATATCCAGACCTGCTTTCAGTCCGTTATCAATAATATTAATGGCTTTGGAGAGCGCCTCGCCTTTGGGGGCCATTTGGCCCTGCTCCAGAAACAGGCGCGCCCGCACAAGGGCACTGAGTGCCCCGTCGAACAACAACACCACGAGCTGGTGTGGACTGGCACTCATAACGGCGCTTTCCAGACCGACCTGTTGATAGGCTTGTACACCAGAACTCTTGTACATATTAAATCCTTAACTTTTGGTGAACTGCTGCGTCAGGTAGTTCCCCGTATTGGTCATCTTGCTGACAAGGTTTGCCAGAGAGGTAAACTGTGCCTTGTAACGTGCCATGGTGGCGTCAATACTGTCGCTCATATCCTGCTTACGGTCAGCCACGGTCTTCAGGGTTGAAGTGAGGCCATCCTGCGCATTTTTAATCACGCCGGCATTGATTGAGCTGGTACTCAGCATGTTGTTCAGCTTGGTATCCAACTGGGTAGCAAAACCGGTGGTTTTACCGTCGCCAACAAAGTAGTTGATCACGCCCTGCGGGTTATCCGTCAACGCTTTGGTCAGCTTGGCATCATCCACTTTCAGCACGCTGGAGCCGTCTGGAGCCAGAACCGGATCCTGGCTAACGCCAAGCTGAGCCATGATGCTGTAATCGCCAGCCTGAACGTTGGTCAGCATGCTGCGAATATCGGCCTGAATGCCGCGAACCGTACTGTCTCCGACCAGTGCGCCGTTATTCGGGTCCTGGGCGTTACCTGCGGTAACTTTCACATACTTGGTGACGCTGGCAATGGTTGACTGCAGGGAGTTATAAGCTTTAACCCAGTCATTAATAACCTTTTTGCTGGCATCGCTGGTACGCGTAACGCTGAGCGTCTCGTCAGCCGTGCTTTTTGCTTTCAGGTTCAGCGTCACACCCGGCATGGCGTCGGAAATGGTGTTGCTCTGGCGTTCAATGACGACGCCGTTGACCTGTACTTTGGCATTCTGCGACGGCGTTTGCTCATTTAACGCGCCGGATTTGCTGGCCGAGTTGTAGCCAATAACGCCCTGAAGTTTGTCATCGCCGGTCACGGTGACGGTCATGTCAGACTGCACGCCGGTGCTCTTGGAGGAGAGCATCAGGCGGTAATCACCGTCGCTTGCTTTAACCACGGAAGCGGAAACGTTCCCGTTGGCCGCATTAATGGCTTTGGCGATACCGTTCAGCGAGGTATCCGAGTCGGACAGCGTCACGTTCAGCGGGGTCGTTGTCCCTGGCTGAGTAATGGTGATTGTCCGTGTTCCACCGGTCGTCGCTCCTTGCTGCGCGGTGTTACTGGCAATGCTACCGCTCATCAGCACCTGGGATTTCGCCATCTGCTGTACGTTAACCGTATAGTCAGACAGAATCGCATCGCTGGTGGTTGTGGCACTGAATGCGGTGTTGGTGCTGCTGACGGATGTTGCCAGCAGTGCGCCGCTTTTTGTTAACGCAGCGGTCGCCGTTTCCAGACCCGATATCGCCGTTTTTAATTGACCGAAGGCGCTAAACTGAGCCTGATACGTTTTGGTCTGGGTATCAAAAATCGTTAATTTAGTCTGTTCTGCCGCGTAAAGCTTATCGTATGTGTCCTGGAGGTTCAGGGTCGTGCCTGCTCCAAGGCTAGAGATCGATGCCATTGATGTCTTCCTTTAAGTCGCTGGTAGTTACACTACTTATCGGCGGACTGGACGAAAAGTTTACTGCCAGTTGAAAAAAATAATCAGTCGAATAGCCGGGTGGGAATTAGTCTTATAAGCCGATTGTCGAAGCGTATGTCTTCATTAATAGAGTAGTCGGTTCGCATCAGAAGGCCGGGGAGTATTTATTTTCATTTCCGCCTGTTGATATAAACCGGCGGAGGGAAATGCAGGTATAAACGAAAGAAAAAAGAATATATTGATATTAATTTTTCTTTTAATTCAAAGGGTTGATATTTTTTCTGTGATTATTTCTAAAGTTGGAACTGAGGGCGTCGATAACCTTGTTGACGGTGAGAGACGCCGTGAGTGTTAGGCACCGAACCTAAACCCAATTTTTAAGGAATTAAAACTATGTCAGTTATCAATACTAACCTGCTGTCCCTGACTACTCAGAACAACCTGAGCAAATCTCAGAACTCACTGGGTACCGCTATCGAGCGTCTGTCTTCCGGTATGCGTATCAACAGCGCAAAAGATGATGCTGCTGGTCAGGCGATTGCCAACCGTATGACTTCCCAGGTTAAGGGTATGACTCAGGCCGCTCGTAACGCTAACGACGGTATCTCTCTGGTTCAGACCGCTGAAGGTAACCTGAACGAGATCAACACCAACTTACAGCGTATCCGTGAGCTGTCTCTGCAGGCTGCTACCGACACCAACGGTACCACTGACCTGAAATCCATCCAGACTGAAATCACCCAGCGTCTGTCCGAAATCGACCGTATCGCTGGCGGTGCTTCTTTCAACGGCAAAAAACTGCTGGACGGTTCCGTAGGCAGCACCGGTCTGAACATTCAGGTTGGCGCTAACACCACCTCTAACGACACCATCGTTATCGGCAGCAACGCGCTGATCGCCGCTTCTTCCGCTAGCCTGGACGGCGGCCTGAGCACTGCAATCGCCGACCACACTACTGCACAGGCTGTTGTTTCTGCTGCTGATGCTGCAATTGCAAAAATCGATGAAGCTCGTTCTAACATGGGTGCGATTCAGAACCGTTTCGAATCCACTATCAACAACCTGAACAACTCCATCACCAACCTGTCTGCTGCACAGTCCCGTATTCAGGATGCTGACTACGCGACCGAAGTTTCCAACATGAGCCGCGCGCAGATCCTGCAGCAGGCTGGTACTTCCGTACTGTCCCAGGCAAACCAGGTTCCACAGGCAATGCTGTCCCTGCTGCGTTAATTTCGCAGACTGCTACAAGAAAGGTTGCTGGAAACAGCAGCCTTTTTTTGTTTTTGTCGAAAATAGCCGCCGACCGCCGTTTTTTAATATGAAGGATAAGGCGCTAATTTCAGTTTTGTTCTGCTCATTATGCCTGCCGTGCGAATGCTAGCATCAGACAATCACCGGTCTGGCAAAAAAATGCACATCAAAGGACAGTTATGAACAGTTTCTCTCGCACCCGGGCGCTGCAACAATATTACCGCGATCTGTTTACCCGCACTATTTTCCTGCCGGAAGCGGATGTTTTGCCCGCGTGGTTGGTGACTGAAGTCCTTAATTTCGCCAACCCTGATTTTGCCTCCCTGAACGACAAATTAACCCTTGCTCAGACCGGGCTGAATCCGGAACAGGATAGGGCGCTGAAGCTAATGATGGGGGCTATTATCCTCTCGAATTCAGCGCTGGATATGCATCAGCATGCTAATCCGGAGCCTGTCGATGCCGATAAAATTGAGAAAATAACTCATTATATTGTTGAAGCCCTGAAGCTCGACGGCAATAAAAACTATCTGGTTGCTGGCGTTCAGGTCTTGTTCCGCATTAATGAAATTAGCTCTGCGATTTTCCTGATCTCCAATAACCTTTCCGAGCTTAGCGAATCTCCGGTGGCGTTGAAAATCCTGCTGCTGGTTTGCCTGATGGAAGAAGATTTTAATCAGGCCTATGTCATTATTGAGCAGCTCACCGGAAATATGGAGCTTATTGGCGAAGATCCTATGACGTTATTGATGGTGGTTTCGGCTCTCTATCGGCTCGGTGGCTGCCCGGATTCATTTATCGATTTTCGCCCGTTGGCAGACACGCTCTGCCGGCCGGATAGCGAACGCTACCAATGGCTGATTGAACCGGCGAACAATAGCAAAACAACCGTTCTGGTCGGCTGCGACAAAGCCTATTTCTCGGCGCACGGCCTGTCTTTGCTGCTCTCAATCTTTAATACCAACCGCAGCGAGCTTAACGTTCACTTCCACATTTATAACTGTGACGCCGGACTGGAACAGCAGATTTCCGGGCTGCGTGAGGCAATGCCCGAGCTGGGTATTTCGCTGAGTAGCGAAGCGTTCAGGACGGGCAAGGCGGACAAAGTGCATTACGCCAGCCGTCGCCTGGTCTTCTTACCGCATGCCCTGAAAAAAATAGCTTCTCCTGTTCTGCTGCTGGATGCCGATAGCCTGGTAAGAAAACCGTGGTCAGCTTTGAAAGAGACCCTTGAAGCGAAAGATCTGCTGCTGACCTGGGATGAAAATGCCCCGTTCTGGGAGTCCATTCTGGCGGCGTTTATCTATAGCGAAGGCGGCGAGCCGTCGGCGAAATATCTTGCGACCGTCGCGCGGTTTATCGATATCAATCTGCAAAACAATAACGCCGAATGGTTCCTCGATCAGATAGCTCTTGCCGCGGCAGAAAATGAACTTAGCGCTATGGAAAAAATGGCAATCGGCCGTGAAGCAATCAGCAAACTGGCGGATGCCGGGCACGGTGAAGATGCATTTTGCTGGGTGCTGGGTAAGTCCCGGCAGGAAAGCGAGGCCTACAGAGAATACAAATCTTCGCTGCTGGAAAACTACAGCGCATTAATCGGCTGACCCCAGGTCATTTCTCCTGAAAATAATGGATAGCGTAACGTGAGTCAGTATTACCCGGATCGCAATATTTCTCCCGCGGCCATTCAGTGCGCGGCCCACCTCTACCATCTGCCTGCGGTGGCGCCCGAGCGTGCGCGTATTCTTGAGCTTGGCTGTGGTGAGGGGCAGGGCATTGTGGCCCATGCGCATGCGTGCCCGGAAAGCATTGTTATTGGCATTGATATTGATGAGGCCAGTATTGCCGTGGGGCAGCGGCGTGCGCTGGCGCATGGGCTTGCAAATGTTGAGCTGTTTAATGCGGGGCTGGGAGATATTCTGGCTATTGAAGGCGGTGAATTTGATTACATCATTGTGCGCGGTGCTTTCTCATTGCTCGGGGCTCCTGAGCAAGAAGCGCTGCTGACGTGGTGTCGCCAAAACCTCTCCAAATCAGGCGTTGTCTGCCTGCACTGGTACCCTTCGACGGGAGCCGGTGACACTGCGGCTATCCGTGATGCTCTCAGCTACCATGCCATGCGTGGGGGTAATAGCGATGCTGAGGTACAGGTCAACGCCGCGCGCGGCATGCTGAGTTATCTGGCGATGACGTTGCCGCAGGGTGCTCTAAAAACGCGTGTTGAAGAGGCCGAGCGAGAGAGCGATTTAATGCTGACTCTGCGTTACCTTGCGCCTGCCGTTGAACCGCTTACCTTTAGTGAGTTTTATAGCAAAGTCGATGAGCTGGGCTTCGGTTATGCGGGAGATGCCGTACCGCAGTATGAATTACCGGGCTATTACGGTGACAAAGTTGCCACGCTCCATGGTCTGGTTGCCGGGCAGGATCGGATAGCGGCTCAGCAATATCTGGATTTTAGCGTATCACGTAGCGAACGTTTCAGCCTGCTGGCTGCCGCACGGGAAGAGGCGCATTTTCCGCCGCTTCCCGATCTGTCGAGCCTTGAAACGCTTCACTGGTCGGGGAGCTTTACGCGCAGAATCAATGACAATGCTCAGATTGTTAAAGGGCATACCAGCGGCAGCGGGCAAGCGTTAAGTAGCGACAATCCCGTTACGCTCCGGGTGCTGGATCTGCTGGGCGCGGCATGGCCACTCAGCCTGAGCGTCGATCAGCTAGTCTTTAACTGCCGTATGCCCGAAGAGCATGCCGACGTTCGTGAGCAAGTGCTGGCGACGCTAAAGGAGCTCTACCTTAAGCAGCCTTCCGGCCTTTACTGGAGCGCATCACCAGGTGCCTACAATAGGGCAGAAAACGATACGCTAAGCGCCATCGTGCCGCCGGAATCTTTCGATGCGGAAAAGGGTGAAGCGCTGACGCTGCAAAATTATTGGGGCGAAGACTTTACTCTGACGGCGGAAGAGCTGTGCTACTTGCGCGGCGGGATGGCCGGTGTCGGCGATGATGCGTGGCAATGTTTTCTCTCACTGCGCAATAAAGGCGCGCTGACGGGATCTCCCCTTGCCTGGAAAAAACATTATCAATCTTTTCTGCGTACCGGAAACACTCAATATTTACGGCAGTTGCTGAATACCTTACTCCTGCTTAGCGTTTCCACCAATCGGGGCGGACTCCTGAGTGAGGATGTTAATGACGTGCCGCGTACGGAACAAAGCGGCGACGATATTTATGATGAGATAAATCAGCTCATTCAGGCTAAAGATCTTCAGCAGGCAAAGGCGCGCTCTGAGCAATTACTGAGCGATAATCCCGAGGATATCTCAGCGTTACGCTGCTATTCCCGTACCTGCATTTTGTCCAATCAGTGGGATGACGCGATAAATGCGCTGTGTCGCCTGATGGGCTATTACTTCTCCAGCCTGGATATTTATTACGACCTGGCAACCGCATTTCAGAAAACCAGCGATCACTATCATGCCCGGGTGGTTTTACAAGGGTTATTAAGGCTCGAGGACAAAAATGTCAATTTCTGGCATAGCCTGGCCTACTCCTATTATCAGCACGGAGAGATGGCGCTGGCGGAGCAATGTTCCCGAGCCTCCCTGCGCAGTGAGGGCGTTAAGGCCATTCATCTTGCGACCATGGGGGTGATTTTAAGCGACAGTCAAAAACTCGACGAGGCGGCCTGGTTCCTTAACAAGGCAATAGAGCTTGAGCCGGGCAATTTTGAGTACTTCACCAGCCTGCTGTTTGTGCTGACTCACGACCACAACGTGACGGCTGAACAGCTGTTTGAAAAACACCTGCAATACGGGCAGGCGGTGGATAAATGGGCCAAAGCCTGCGATCTGCATTTTTCTTACGCCGGGGAAAAAGATCCGGCTAAAAAACTGCGTGTGGGCTTTGTCTCCGGGGATCTGCGTAAACATCCCGTCAGCCATTTCCTGGAGCCATTCTGGGATGGGCTGAATCGCGAGCATTTTGAACTGGTGGGCTACAGCGTGTCGCCCATTCGCGACGAGGTAACCGAGCACTTAGGGCCGGTTCCGTATTGTGGCGCCATGTTGACAAGTTGAGCCAGCGGCGGCTTGCCGAACAGATTAATGAGGATCGCATAGATATTCTGTTCGACCTTTCCGGCCATACTTCAGATAACCGCCTGCCCGCGTTTGCGCTACGCCCGGCACCGGTGCAAATTTCCTGGATTGGTTACCCCGGGACAACCGGCCTGAGCACCATGGATTATCGCATTCTGACCGCGACGCTTGCCCAGCCTGCCGACCTCGAACAGCAACTGACTGAAAGCATCATGTTTATTGAGATGCGTAAGTTCTTCGAACCCCATCCGCAAAGCCCGGATATTCAGCCGCTGCCGGCGCTTAAAAATGGCTGGCTTACGTTTGGCAGCTTTAATCGCCCGAAAAAAATCAACGATGAAGTCCTCAGGGTCTGGGCCAAAATTCTGACCCTGTATCCCGAGTCGCGGTTTGTCATTGGCTTTATGAACGATGACAAGATGGTAGCGGCTATGACGAAAAAGTTGCAGCAGCTGGGTATTGATGAGTCGAGGCTGATTTTCAAGAGAAGAGCCTCGCTGGTGGATTACCTGGCCTATCACCATGAAATCGACATTTTGCTGGATGCCTTCCCTTACTCCGGCGGCACCACCAGCAACCATGCTTGCTGGATGGGCGTGCCAACTCTGACGCTGTGCGGCGCGACCATGGCCGCCCGCCAGGGGGTGGACATTATGCGGATCCACGGGCTGGAAGAGTTTATCGCCTACACAGAGGAAGATTACATCCAAAAAGCACTTAGCTGGCGCGATCGTTTTGCCGAGCTAAGTGAAATACGTACGACGATGCGCGGCAGGATCCCGATGGAAACGGAGGACGGTTTTAACGTTGCCGGCACATTTGGGAGAGCGTTGCAGGAGGCCTGGCGCATTTATTGCGCGGGCGAGGCGCCCCGTACTTTTACCGTAATGGAGTGATGTGGCCGCGGCGGGTAACGATGCACTCGCCGTCCCCGCCGTCTCTACGCTGAGGTGTATGCACTATGAAAGATATCTTTGTTACCAGCCCGCTGCTGCCGCCGCTCGAAGAGTTTATTCCGTATCTCGAGCAAATTTGGGGCAATAAGTACCTCACCAATAACGGTCCGTTTCATCAGCAGCTTGAGAAGGCGCTGGCCGATTATCTGGGGGTTAAATACTTATCGCTATTCTCTAACGGCACGCTGGCGCTGCTGACGGCATTCCAGACCCTGCGGCTGAGTGGCGAAGTGATTACCACGCCTTACTCCTTTGTAGCCACCTCACACAGCCTGCTGTGGAATGGCCTGACGCCGGTATTTGCCGATATTGACCCGCAGACATTTAATATTGATGCGGACTCTATCGAGGCTCTGATCACCCCGCAAACTACCGCGATTATGCCGGTACACTGCTACGGCATCCCGTGCGATGTGGATAAAATTCAGCGCATCGCAGACACGTACGGCCTGAAGGTTATCTATGATGCCGCTCATGCGTTCGGCGTGAAGCAAAACGGCTCCAGTATTCTTAACTGCGGAGATCTGTCTATTCTGAGCTTCCACGCCACCAAGGTGTTTAATACCATCGAGGGCGGGGCGATTATCTGCCCGGATGCCAGAACTAAAAAACGCATCGACTACCTGAAAAACTTTGGCTTTGCCGATGAAACCACGGTGATTGCACCGGGCATTAACGCCAAAATGAATGAAGTACAGGCGGCTTTTGGCTTGCTACAGCTTCAGCATATTGACGGGGCATTAAGCGCCCGCGCCGACATTTATCGGCGCTATTGCGAGGGGCTGGCCGGTATTCCTGGGCTGGAGTTCTATACTCAGAAAAGCGACTTTGAGTGGAACCACTCCTATTATCCTGTTCTGGTGGATGAGCGCTTCCCGATTAGCCGCGATGCGCTTTATGAGGCCCTGAAAGAAGAGGGCATCTATTCACGCCGTTACTTCTACCCGCTCATCAGCTCGTTTGCCATGTACCGGCATCTGCCTTCTTCCGCCCCGGAACATTTGCCGGTAGCCAATGAGCTTTCTCAGAAGGTGCTGTGCCTGCCTATTTTCCCTGACCTGGGCGAAGAGGGGCAGCAGCGTATTATCGCCGCGGTAAGACGTATTAGCCTTGGGCAAAGCGCCGCGGCATAGCGTGCTGGCGGAGTGAATAACAAAAAAGGGCTTTGTCGTAAGACAGAGCCCTTTTTGCTGAGGCGAATAGTTGTTTACAGTTCGGCAATGCACATCAAACGTTCGCTGCGCTCGAGATAGCGGTCGCCGGACCATTTAAACATGCCGTTTATCAACAGCGGGTTGTGCAGGCCGTGGCGGATGAGCCAGTCTTCATGCGTTTTTTTGCCTTTGCCCACCGGAATGATAGTTACTTTTTTGGCGACCTTGCCGAGGATCTCCTGCATCTGGTCGACGGTAAAGAAGCGAATATTAAACAGCGAGTCGCTCTCTTTTTTAGAGTTGAAGTAGTTCACGAACGACTGGTTGTGGGCGTTATGCACGGTGATAATCATTCTGCCGCGGGTAATACGCGCCTGCTCCTGAGCCATCTTCTGGATATCTTCGTCCGAGAACAGTACCCAGAACCCGTTGTGGTAGGTCAGGTCAAAATGCTTATCCGGGTATTGCAGATTGAAGGCGTTCATTACGGAAAAACGATCCTGCAAAGAAGGATAGAGTTTTTTCGCCAGGCTCACCGATTCGGGTGAAAAGTCGATGCCGTGGCCTTCAACGCCGCGTTTTGTCAGCTGCACGATATCGCGAAAACTGCCGGCGGCAATTTCAAGCACGCGCTTTTCGTGGCTCTTTCTGACGGCATCAATATAGTAGGCGTGCCGAATATCATTCTG
The DNA here is from genome assembly GCF_000412335.2 of Cedecea davisae DSM 4568. Classification (GTDB taxonomy): domain Bacteria; phylum Pseudomonadota; class Gammaproteobacteria; order Enterobacterales; family Enterobacteriaceae; genus Cedecea; species Cedecea davisae. The sequence goes on along the minus strand of NZ_KE161030.1, from coordinate 2,721,089 downwards.
ATAATGATCGAAAATTCCCTGCCATTTTTGGTCCCAGTCCTCGGCCGTAATCAGCTTAGCTGGCTCGGTGGTTTGGCTCATTTTCTCTATCCTGTAATTGATTTTTCAGCGACGTAGTGGCGCGTAAATACGGCATTTTGTACCGCAACAGAGGGTTGGATTGGCTGACGGGTAAAGCAATGAATATGGTTAATTATCATGTCGTAGCCTGCCATCACCGAGAACTCGACTCCCGCCGAGAAGCGAGGGTTAATGTCCATCAGGTAATCGCCAGTCTCATGGCGCATAAATTCAATATTGATGCAGCCGTTCAGATCCAGCAGCCGGGCGACTGCGGCGGCTTTTGCAACCAATGCGTCGTCTGGCAATATTTCAACGGTTAGCCCGGCCCCGTTGGCGGTACGCAGCAGCTCTTTGCGCGCGATACCTGCCCATGCGCCGGTTTCTTGCTGGCGCACAATATCGATAACGTGGACCTCTCCTGCCAGAAATGGCTGCACGATCCAGTCGTCGCCGTTAAGTCTGGCACTGAGTTCGAGCAGTTCGACTTCGGTCTCAATACGGCGAAGCCCTTCGCTGCTGCGGCCATCCCTGCGCTTGAGGATAACCGGGAAGCCTAGCGCCTGCGGCCGGTAGTCGGCCAACAGTATCGAGGGCAGCGGCAGAAAGATATCGTTGCCGGCAAAACGCTGGTTCCAGGCGAATTTGTCCCTGGCAATAGCGATAGACTCCGCGTCCATCAGCGTTAGAGCCGAAGGCGAGCGCAGCCGAGTGCGGTGCAGGGAAAGTACGTCAACTTCAACATCGGTAAGCGGAATAATCAGGTCGATGTCATGGTCGCCACAAATAGCATTGATGCTTTCAATATAGGCTTCGGCATCGGTAGCGCGGGGGACCTGAATGAAAGCGTCAACCCGTTGGGAACAATAAAGCCAGTGGGCAGGATAGATATCACATCCTATGACGGTATGAGATTCGCGTCTCAACGCATCTATCACGGCGTTGGCGGACATTGAACCTAAAGCCGTAATTAAAATCTTCATGCGGGTAACCTGCCTTGTAATCGAACCGGCTCGGGAGGCATGGGAACCAGTTTTTGGCGCGTAGAGACAACACGTATATTTACCACTTTAAGATAAAAGGGCGCGCGCTCAGGCCCGGAATAAAAGGTTTTTTTCCATCTTTTTTGGACGATAGATTGTCCGGCTTAATTAGCAAGGAATAGCTATAGTATGTGGCGTTAATAATTAACAACCAATTGATACTTTTAAGTAAGCCTGAACACGATTTGCCATAGCTTATGGCTAAAATCCGAGAGGTTTATTTCTTCATAACCCCCAAATAACCCCCCATTTCACCCACTATTCTGACGATTAAAACCCCTCCAGAAACGGATAATCATGCCGATAACTCAATTAACGCAGGGCTGTTTATCGTGAATTCACTGTATACCGCTGAAGGTGTAATGGATAAACACTCGCTGTGGCAGCGTTATGTACCGCTTGTGCGTCACGAAGCATTGCGCCTGCAGGTACGTCTGCCGGCGAGTGTAGAGCTTGACGATCTGCTACAGGCAGGCGGCATCGGGTTGTTGAATGCAGTCGAACGTTACGATGCCCTGCAGGGAACGGCATTTACTACCTACGCGGTGCAACGCATCCGTGGGGCGATGCTTGATGAATTGCGCAGCCGTGACTGGGTGCCGCGAAGCGTCAGGCGTAACGCCCGCGGCGTGGCACAGGCGATTGGTCAACTGGAGCAGGAGCTGGGGCGCAACGCTACCGAGACGGAAGTCGCGGAGCGGCTGGAGATCCCACTCGACGAGTATCGCCAGATGTTGCTCGACACAAACAATAGCCAACTCTTCTCTTATGACGAGTGGCGTGAAGAGCACGGCGATAGTATCGAACTGGTCACCGAGGAACATCAGCAGGCAAACCCGCTGCAGCAATTACTGGACAGTAATTTGCGCCAGCGCGTGATGGAAGCCATTGAAGCTTTACCGGAACGCGAACAACTGGTGCTGACGCTGTATTACCAGGAAGAGCTGAATCTTAAAGAGATTGGCGCGGTGCTTGATGTTGGTGAGTCGAGGGTAAGCCAGCTGCATAGCCAGGCGATTAAGCGCTTGCGCACCAAATTGGGTAAGTTGTAAGGAGTGCCGCACAATTATCTGACGACCTGGGAATTATCATGACGGTGCAGCAGTCAAAAAGACGGCCATTAAGCCGCTATCTCAAAGATTTCAAACACACCCAGACACATTGTGCACATTGCAGCAAGCTTCTTGACCGTATCACGCTGACGCGTAGCGGGGTCATTATTAATAAAGCCACCATTGCTCAACTGGATACCTTAATTGACGAGGCCACCTGGCTTATCGAGCAGAAGGAATGGGTTGCGCTGTGTCGTTTTTGTGGCGATTTGCACTGCAAAGAACAAAATAATTACTTCGATATTATCGGTTTCAAGCAATATCTCTTTGAGCAAACCGAAATGAGCCACGGGACGATACGTGAGTATGTGGTGCGCCTGCGTCGCCTTGGCAACCATTTAAGCGAGAATAAAGTCCCGCTTCCCGGCTCGCCGCAAGGGCTGCTGGATGAAACTCTGGATGCCTGGTTGCCGAGAACCAGCACCAATAACTACCGCATTGCATTGCGAAAGTATTGGCAATTTCAGGTGCAGGGGTATGCGATCCCGCGTCAGGAAATTAGCGCAACTTCCGATATATACTAAATTTGCATAAGTTGTAGCGGACTGGTTTTGATATATCCCAGGCCGGGCCGCTACACTAGAAAAAATGTAAATTATCGGGGTAAACATGAAACTAGCAATGGCAGGGCGTCAGGCGCTGATGGGCGTACTGGCAGTGGCGCTGGTGGCTGGCGCCAGCGTAAAAACCTTCGCGGCAGAAAACCTTCTTAATAAAGTCAAAGAGCGCGGCACGCTGCAGGTTGGCCTGGAAGGCACCTATCCTCCGTTCAGCTTCCAGGGCGATGACGGCAAGCTCACCGGTTTTGAAGTCGAATTTGCCGAGCAGCTGGCTCAGCATCTTGGCGTTAAAGCGGCGCTGAAACCCACTAAATGGGACGGCATGCTGGCATCTTTAGACTCCAAACGTATCGACGTGGTCATTAACCAGGTCACTATCTCCGAAGAGCGTAAGAAAAAATACGACTTCTCCACGCCTTATACCGTTTCCGGTATTCAGGCGCTGGTTAAAAAAGGCAATGAAGGCGGCATTAAAACCGCAGCTGACCTGAAAGGTAAAAAAGTGGGCGTGGGCCTCGGAACTAACTACGAGCAGTGGCTGCGTGAAAACGTGCCGGGCGTAGATATTCGTACCTATGATGATGACCCAACCAAATATCAGGATCTGCGCGTAGGCCGTATTGACGCTATTCTGGTTGACCGCCTTGCCGCGCTGGATCTTGTCAAGAAAACTAAAGATACGCTGGCGGTAGCGGGCGACGCATTCTCCCGTCAGGAATCAGGCGTTGCCGTGCGTAAAGGCAATGAAGATCTGCTGAAGGCCATCGATGCGGCTATCGCTGAGATGCAGAAAGACGGCTCTCTGGCGAAGCTTTCCGATAAGTGGTTTGGCGCTGACGTGACTAAATAGCGTTCGCTCACCGTGAAAAGGTGCTGATTTCAGCACCTTTTTTATTTACCGGGGCGGGGCAACGTGCTTGTCTGGTGCATAATGAAACTGGATATCGATATCGGCTCAGGAGGCCCTATGTCACTGCATCATTTAACGCGTTTTCCGCGTCTGGAATTTATCGGCGCGCCTACTCCGCTGGAATACCTGCCGCGCTTTTCTGATTATCTTGGCCGCGAAATCTATATTAAACGTGATGATGTTACGCCGATGGCTATGGGCGGCAACAAGCTGCGTAAGCTTGAGTTCCTTGCGGCTGACGCACTGCGCGAAGGTGCCGACACGCTGGTCACCGCGGGTGCTATTCAGTCGAACCATGTGCGCCAGACTGCGGCGGTAGCGGCTAAGCTGGGCTTAAACTGCGTGGCGCTGCTGGAAAACCCTATCGGCACCAGCGCGCCAAACTACCTGACCAACGGTAACCGTCTGCTGCTCGACTTGTTTAATGTTGAAGTTGAAATGTGTGAGGCGTTAACCGCCCCGGACAAGCAGCTTGAAGAGATTGCCGTTCGCCTGGAAGCTCAGGGGTTCCGCCCTTATGTTATTCCGGTTGGCGGTTCTAACGCCTTGGGTGCGCTGGGTTATGTTGAAAGCGCGCTGGAAATTGCTCAGCAGTGTGAGGACGCGGTTAATCTGTCCTCCGTAGTCGTGGCTTCCGGCAGCGCCGGTACTCATGCGGGCCTCGCGGTTGGCCTTGAGCAACTGATGCCGGACGTAGAGCTTATTGGCGTAACGGTTTCAAGAACCGTCGCGCAGCAGAAACCAAAGGTTATTGCCCTGCAGCAGGCGGTTGCCCAGTCTCTTGAGGTCAGCGCTACCAGCGACATCATCCTGTGGGACGACTATTTCGCGCCGGGTTACGGCACGCCGAACGATGAAGGTATGGAGGCAGTAAAACTGCTTGCCAGGCTGGAAGGGATCCTGCTCGATCCGGTTTATACCGGTAAGGCAATGGCCGGGCTTATCGACGGCGTGGCGCAAAAAAGATTTAAGGATCAGGGCCCGATAGTCTTTATTCATACCGGCGGCGCGCCCGCGTTGTTTGCCTATCATCCGCACCTGTAGAGGGCGGAGCAGGGCAAGACTTGATAATCAGGAACCATAATGCAAGAAAGTCTGCAACTGGTGCTGGACTCGGCACCTTATCTGCTCAAAGGGGCAGTTTTTACCCTGGAGCTGAGTATCGGCGGGATGTTCTTCGGCCTGATCCTCGGTTTTATGCTGGCGCTGATGCGCCTGTCTTCGTTTTTACCGTTCTCGCTGTTGTCGCGCTTTTATGTGTCGATTTTTCGCGGCACGCCGCTCATCGCCCAGCTGTTTATGATTTATTACGGGTTGCCGCAGTTTGGCATCGAGCTGGATCCTATTCCATCGGCGATGATTGGCCTGTCGTTAAATACCGCGGCTTATGCGTCAGAAACGCTGCGCGCGGCTATTTCGTCCATTGATAAAGGGCAGTGGGAAGCGGCTGCAAGTATCGGTATGACGCGCGGGCAGGCGTTGCGCAGGGCTATTTTACCTCAGTCCTTGCGCGTGGCGTTGCCGCCTCTCGGGAATAGCTTTATCAGCCTGGTAAAAGATACTTCTCTGGCGGCGACGATTCAGGTGCCGGAGCTGTTCCGCCAGGCGCAGCTGATTACCTCCCGCACCCTGGAAGTGTTTACTATGTATCTTGCCGCCTCGCTGGTTTATTGGGTGATGGCGACGGTGCTCTCCTCGCTGCAAAATTATTTCGAAAACCAGCTTAATCGCCAGGACAGGGAGCCGAAATGAGCGCCATCGATATCAAAAAACTGGTGAAAAAGTTCCACGGTGTGACCGTGCTGCACGGCATAGATCTCGAGGTGAAGCCGGGTGAAGTGGTGGCGATCATCGGCCCAAGCGGCTCCGGTAAGACCACGCTATTGCGCAGCATCAACCTGCTTGAGGAGCCGGAAAGCGGCACGATTCAGGTAGGTGATATTGTTATTGACGCCGCCCGGCCGTTGGCAAAACAGAAAGAGAAAATCCGCGAACTGCGCCAGCAGGTGGGTTTTGTATTCCAGAACTTCAATCTTTTCCCGCATCGCACGGTGCTGGAAAACATAATTGAAGGTCCGGTCATCGTTAAGGGTGAGCCGAAAGAGCAGGCGATTGCTATGGCCTGCGAGCTACTGGTAAAAGTCGGCCTGAGCGGGAAAGAAACCAGCTATCCGCGCCGTTTATCCGGCGGGCAGCAGCAGCGTGTCGCCATTGCCCGCGCCCTGGCGATGCGCCCGGAAGTTATCCTGTTTGATGAACCAACCTCGGCGCTTGACCCTGAGCTGGTGGGAGAGGTGCTGAGCACTATTCGCCAGCTGGCGGAAGAGAAGCGCACCATGGTTATCGTCACCCATGAGATGAGCTTTGCCCGGGACGTTGCCGACCGGGCAATATTTATGGATCAGGGGAAGATTGTAGAGCAGGGGCCGGCAAAAGAACTTTTTGCCAACCCTCAGCAGCCCCGCACGCGGCAATTTCTGGATAAGTTTCTCAATCGCTAAAAGGCCCGTGGCCCTGCGCGGGCCATTGCTTTACCAGCCGGGAGAACCAGATCCCAAAGCCACCGGCGGAGTAGCCCAGGCGAGCGGTGTACCGGCCAGCATCAGCGGGAATTTAAGGCGGCTTCCGCAGCCGAAGACCGACCATTCCATCAGCGGCTGTAGGTCCCGTTTATTTATTGCGGCAAGCGGCCGCTGTTCTCCAACATCGTAGGCGAGCAGCATTGCGGCGGTGCGGGCAAGGGAAAGCCGGGCGCTGTAGCCCCGGTGCTGCTCTTGCCTTATTTTTAGCCCCCGAAGTACGGCGGCGGCCATCAGATAGCCGGTGGCGTGATCCAGCGCCTGAACCGGCAGCGGGTGAGGCCTGAGGGCATTTTGCCAGCGCTGGCCCGCTTCGGCGATTCCGCAGGCCATTTGCACCAGGCTGTCGAACCCTCGCCTGTTACGCCAGGGGCCGGTCCAGCCCCAGGCATTGAGCGAAACGTCAATCAGGCCCGGAGATATCGCCTGGCGGTTTTGTTCGTCGAAGCCCAGCGCTTCAAGGGCGTCCGAGCGGTATCCGTGCACCAGCACGTCGGCTTCACAAAGCAGGGCTTTAAATTGTTCGCGTCCCGCTGCGGATTTGAGATCAAGGCGGGCGCATTTTTTACCGAGAGTGACTTCCTCGGCAAGGGTGGGCTCTTCCCAGCCCGGTGGGTCGAGGCGTAAAACTGTTGCGCCAAGACCGGCAAGAAAACGAGTGGCCACCGGCCCGGCAATAATCCGGGTCAGATCGAGTACCTTTATGCCCGCCAGCGGGCGAGCAACGGGAAGATGCATTTTTATACGTGGCGCTTCGTCGTGCAGGTTCTGCCAGAATAAGGGTTCTGTGGCCACGGTTTTACCGTGTGGGTGGCTAAGCCATTCATCGCGGCTGAGCATCGCGGCGGCGCAGCCACCGGCGTTAACCACAGCCTGTTCAAGCTCGCCTTTTTTCCAGCCAGCTACCTGCCGGGCGAGCGCGGTTTTGTTCTCGCTGATGCCGAGGATCTGTTCCATCGCCATGCGGTGGTGGGGCGCATTGGTATGCAGCCTGATCCAGCCGTCTCGCGTTGCGTAATCTCCGGCGAATTCGTCCCACAGGGCAGCCGGCGCGCGGTTAATCGGCATATGGCTCGAGGAAAACCAAAATGAGGCTAGCCTCTGGTCGAGATACATCGGGGCATCGGGGCGTGATAACAAATCTCTCAGGGCTATCCCTGCGGCGGCGATGCTTGCCGTCGCCAGCCCGGTGACCGGGAAGCAGGAAGGTAATTCACCTTCTCCGCCGACGATAACGGGAAGCACAGGCGTCCTCAGCCCGAGGGCGTTTATCATTGCGGTAAGAAGAGGGGAAAACGCAGAGGTAACCATACTCAGCTCCAGTAAATTTTTCCTGACATTCGTTATAACCGAAGAATTGTGCGATCCAGACAATAAATATCATCAATAACTTTAATAAATGTGTTAGCGTATTACATTCTATTAATGAATTCATTTTTAGCGCCAGGAGACACGCCAGATATAATGCTGGATCGCGACTTTTTTAGCTGGCGACGGGATATGCTCGAGCAATTCCTGTCAATTACTCAAGCCAGCGAATTACAAACTTTAGTTCAACGACAAACTCAGCAGCTTGAGTTTGATTATTTTTCACTGTGTGTCCGGCACCCGGTGCCTTTTACCCGGCCTAAATTATCGCTGCAAAGTTCTTATCCGCAAAAATGGCTGGATTGTTATGTCAGCGAAAATTATTTCGCCGTCGATCCGGTGCTTAAACAGGCTAGCTTTATACGCGGGGAAATAATCTGGAGTGACACATTATTTGCCGATGCCAGAGACCTTTGGGACGCCGCACGCGACCACGGGCTGGCTTCTGGCCGATCGCTTTGCGTGATGGCGCCTAACCGCGCAGCAGGCTTCTTCTCCGTGTCACGGACGTCGATTCGCTCAGAGCTAATGCCGGATGATGAACTTGGATTGCGTCTTAATTACCTGGCGGAACTGAGTTTATCCACCATGGCTCGCCTGGAAGATCCGGCGCTGGAAATGCTGGAAATGAAGCTTAGCAAGCGCGAACGTGAGATTTTGCAATGGACGGGGGAAGGAAAAACCTCGGCGGAAATCGCTATTATTTTGTCTATTTCTGAGAATACGGTGAATTTCCACCAGAAGAATATGCAGAAGAAATTTAATGCCCCTAACAAAACGCAGATTGCGTGTTATGCGGCGGCGATGGGGATTATCTAAGCACAATACAGCAGTGTGCGTCAGGCGCTGACGGCTGGCGAAACGCTACTTGCCAGCCGCCCCCGGCTTATTGACGGTAAGCCTGTTTAATTTGCTTAACGGTATTAGTGAATACCTCAGCCTGAGTTTGGTCTTCCAGTTGAGCGATTTGCTTTTCCATTTTCAGGATAACTCGGCCCGCATCAGCCTGGCCCATAGCCTGAAGCATCAGGGTTAACAGCGTTTTCATACAGGCAACTTCTTGCGCCAGTTCGCTGGTGTTTTCGGCTGTGGAAAAATCAGGAGTGCTCATTTACTTTCCTCAATGCTTAGTTAGTTCGCTGCCATTATGCACAGTGATATTCATACGGCGGCGGAGTATAGCATAAGCTTTGGCAAAGTTATTCATGTTAAGGCAGGGGAAAGCGTTCGGTGTTTATGGTAATAAACAATGAAGCGCTGTTGCTTATTGGTCGTGCTCATTTTTATATAAAAAAACAAATTGTTTTGCTGCCGTTTAACCAGTGTTAAATAAGGCAGGAGAATAAGAGGATTATTCTCCCTCGTGCCCAATTGGGATAATAAGCTGTGTTTTATTGTCGGGTAATAGGCTGTCATCAGGGTGTGAAGAAAGTTGACGCATGCCACAGAAGTGCCATCGAAAGTAAAGATATATTCTCTGTGTGGTTAGCAAAATGTTGCTGGCTGCAATTTGGATTTTAATGTGGCCTGAAAAAAGCTAATATATGCCTCAATTAGCTATCAGCAGCGTTATCCCCTTCTGGAGAATAGTCCTTTGATCAACGTTCTTCTTGTTGATGACCACGAACTGGTGCGCGCAGGGATACGACGCATTCTTGAAGAGATTAAGGGCATCAAAGTCTCGGGTGAAGTGAACTGCGGCGAGGATGCCATCAAATGGTGCCGCAGCAATCCGGTCGATGTTGTCTTAATGGATATGAATATGCCGGGCATCGGCGGCCTGGAAGCCACCCGCAAAATTGCGCGTTACTCTTCAGATATCAAAGTTATCATGTTGACTATCCATACCGAAAACCCATTACCTGCCAAAGTGATGCAGGCGGGCGCGGCCGGTTATTTGAGTAAAGGAGCGGCACCGCAGGATGTGGTGAACGCTATTCGCTCGGTTAATGCGGGGCAGCGCTACATCGCCTCCGATATCGCGCAGCAGATGGCCCTGAGCCAGATTGAGCCAGAGGCTGAATCCCCGTTTGCCAGTTTGTCTGAGCGTGAATTACAGATTATGCTGATGATAACCAAAGGCCAGAAGGTCAATGAGATCTCTGAGCAGCTTAATCTCAGCCCGAAAACGGTGAACAGCTACCGCTACAGGATGTTTAGTAAATTGAATATCAGCGGCGATGTGGAACTGACTCACCTTGCGATTCGCCACGGGCTATTCAACGCGGAGACGTTAATCAGTAGTGAGTGAAACCTTTGATTCCCGGGCTTTTCTTAAGACGGTAACCAGCAAGCCCGGCGTCTACCGTATGTACGATGCCGGCGGCACCGTTATCTACGTCGGCAAAGCCAAAGACCTGAAAAAACGTCTGTCGAGCTACTTCCGCACTAATCTGGCAAGCCGCAAAACCGAGGCGCTGGTGGCGCTGATCCAGCATATCGACGTGACCGTTACCCACACCGAAACCGAAGCGCTGCTGCTGGAGCACAACTACATCAAGCTCTACCAGCCGCGCTATAACGTGCTGCTGCGTGACGATAAGTCTTACCCCTTTATCTTCCTGAGCGGCGATAGCCACCCGCGGCTTGCTATGCACCGTGGGGCAAAACACGCGAAGGGTGAGTATTTTGGCCCTTTCCCTAACGGCTACGCGGTGCGCGAGACGCTTGCGCTGCTGCAAAAAGTCTTCCCGATTCGTCAGTGTGAAAACAGCGTTTACCGCAACCGTTCGCGCCCGTGCCTTCAGTACCAAATTGGCCGCTGCCTCGGCCCTTGTGTGGCGGGCCTGGTCAGCGAAGAAGAGTACGCCCAGCAGGTTGATTACGTGCGCCTGTTCCTGGCCGGTAAAGACGACCAGGTGTTGACGCAGCTGATAGGCCGAATGGAGCAGGCAAGCCAGAACCTGGCTTTCGAAGAGGCCGCAAGGATCCGCGATCAGATCCAGGCCGTGCGGCGCATTACCGAGAAACAGTTTGTTTCGAATACCGGTGACGATCTCGATGTTATCGGCGTATCGTTCGATGCGGGGATGGCCTGTGTTCATGTCCTGTTTATCCGCCAGGGGAAAGTGCTGGGGAGCCGCAGCTACTTCCCGAAGGTTCCGGCCGGAACCGAACTCAACGAAGTGGTGGAAACCTTTGTCGGGCAGTTTTATTTGCAGGGCAGCCAGATGCGAACCTTGCCGGGCGAGATCCTGCTCGATTTTGCCCTGGCGGATAAATCGCTGCTGGCGGATTCTCTGAGTGAATTAGCCGGGCGCAAAGTTAACGTGCAGACGAAACCGCGCGGCGACCGCGCCCGTTACCTGAAGCTGGCTCGTACCAACGCAGCAACGGCGCTGGTGACGAAACTGTCCCAGCAGTCCACCATTCATCAGCGCCTGAAAGCGCTGGCGGAAGTGCTGAAGCTGCCGGAAGTGAAGCGGATGGAGTGTTTTGACATCAGCCATACGATGGGCGAGCAAACCGTTGCCTCCTGCGTGGTGTTCGATACCAACGGACCGCTGCGTTCGGAATACCGTCGCTACAATATCACCGGCATTACGCCGGGGGATGACTATGCGGCGATGAATCAGGTACTGCGCCGTCGCTACGGTAAAGCCATCGAGGAAAGTAAAATCCCGGATGTGATTTTGATCGACGGCGGGAAAGGGCAGCTGGGGCAGGCGAAGGCGGTATTTGCCGAGCTGGACGTGCCATGGGACAAGCATCATCCTTTATTGCTCGGTGTGGCAAAAGGCAGCGACCGCAAGGCAGGGCTGGAGACGCTGTTCCTTGAGCCGGAAGGTGAGGGCTTCGCTCTGCCGCCGGATTCACCGGCGCTGCACGTTATTCAACATATCCGCGATGACTCACACGACCATGCTATCTCCGGGCACCGTAAAAAACGCGCCAAAGTGAAAAGTACCAGTTCGCTGGAGACTATCGAGGGCATTGGGCCTAAGCGCCGCCAGACCCTGCTAAAGTATATGGGCGGATTGCAACCGTTAATCAATGCATCGATAGAGGAAATAGCAAAAGTGCCGGGGATCTCGCAGGCATTGGCAGAAAAGATCTACTACTCGTTGAAACATTAGGGCCTCTGTAGCAACATAGAGACAATTTCCACTTATGACAGATAGTTAACCGGCACTATGCGATTCAATATCCCAACACTGCTCACGCTGTTTCGTGTCATCCTTATCCCATTCTTTGTGCTGGCATTTTATCTGCCGTTCACTTGGGCCCCTTTCCTATGCGCCTTTATCTTCTGGCTGGCGGCGATTACCGACTGGTTTGACGGTTTCCTGGCGCGGCGCTGGAACCAGAGCACCCGCTTCGGCGCGTTCCTCGACCCGGTGGCGGATAAAGTCATGGTTGTGGTGGCCCTGGTGCTGGTGGCTGAGCACTATCATGCCTGGTGGGTGACCCTGCCTGCGGCAACGATGATCGCCCGCGAGATTATTATCTCCGCGCTGCGTGAATGGATGGCTGAAATCGGCAAACGTAGCCGGGTTGCCGTCTCATGGATAGGTAAAACGAAAACCATGGCGCAGATGCTGGCGCTGATCGGTATGCTGTGGCATCCGAACATGTGGATCGAGTACATCGGGATCGCGCTTTTCTTCATCGCGGCTGTGCTAACTTTCTGGTCAATGTTCCAATATCTTGCTGCCGCACGCGGCGATTTGCTCGAACCGTGATCTATCCGGCGCAAAATTCAGCAAACGATTCGCGGTGTTAGAAAATTTCATTGACTCATTGCGTCAGGTAAGTAGAATGCATCGCATCGAACGGCAGCACGGCTTGCCGGATGATAACAAAATCAAGTGATTAGCTTAACGGCCACCAACAGTCACTTGTACAAATTGCGGGAATAGCTCAGTTGGTAGAGCACGACCTTGCCAAGGTCGGGGTCGCGAGTTCGAGTCTCGTTTCCCGCTCCAGATTTAAGTAATAGATATTTGTCTGTTACAGCCTGCAAAGGCAAGAGATTTTGGCGCGTTAGCAAAGCGGTTATGTAGCGGATTGCAAATCCGTCTAGTCCGGTTCGACTCCGGAACGCGCCTCCAATTTTCCCCGAGCCCGGATGGTGAAATCGGTAGACACAAGGGATTTAAAATCCCTCGGCTTATGGCTGTGCGGGTTCAAGTCCCGCTCCGGGTACCATGGGAATATAAAGAATAAAATCAATGATAAGCAGTGTCGTGTAAACCACCTTCGGGTGGTTTTTTATTGCCTGCGATTTAGCTAACGCTTTTCCTCGATCTATTCCGCCGCTGGCCTCCCGCAAATAAAAAAGGGAGCGCCGAAAATCACGCTCCCCCTTTATTAGTTGGATCTCTCAATAACTGCTGACGATAAACAGCCCGGCAGCGGCCAGCACGTTAATGGATAGCAGCAGCTTGACCGGCGCTCTGCGCTCAACCAGCAGGTAGCTAAGGGTACCCAGCACGACAGAGGTGACGAGTGCGGCGGCCATCAAGATGCCGGTTATCTGCTTTTCAAAGAAATAGGTAGCGCCGACAATGACCGGCCAGTGCCACAAATAGAGTGAATAAGAGATAAGCCCCAGCGGGGAGAGCGTGGCCAGCAACCTGTTTGCCGAAGCGTTCGGCAGCGCCAGAATCAGGGCCGCGGCCAGGCAGGGCAGTAAAGACCAGGCCGAAGGGCTGGCAAAGGCGTTGTTATACAGCAGGGCGCAGGCGACGATAGCCGCGGTCGCTATACAGTAAAACAGCGAGTTTAGCTTCGAAGACAAGCGAGAGAGCGGTAGCCAGGCAACAATGCCGCCGAGGGCAAACTGCCAGAGTCGGTCTACCAGACCGTAATATCCCATGCTCCAGCTGGACTGCGAGACGGCAAAAGAGATGACCGCGATAGCGATTAGCGTGCCCCAGCGCCTTCCGGCCATACCCAGCAGCAGGATAAGCAGGTAGAACTGCATTTCCAGCGACAGAGACCAGGTGTGCAGGAACGGATAGGCGAGCGACTGTCCGGCAAAATAGCCGACGTTCTGATGAGCCCAAAAATTAGATAAATAAAAGAGGGCGGACATGCCGTTTGAGGCAATATCAGTTCTGTCCCGCGGCAATAGCCACCACAGCATCAGGGCTGAGACCGTTATCACCATGCATAACAGTGCTGGTAATAGGCGTTGTATACGCCTGATCATGAATTTAATCGGGGCGAAAGGCTGCTGCATAAGCGCCATCTTGCTCATGTAATAGCCCGAGATGACGCAAAAAACATCTACCCCAACAAAACCGCCTGAAATCCATCCGGCATGGAAAAACATCACCAGCAGCACGGCCAGCCCGCGCAGCCCGTCAATATCGTGTCGACGTTGAGTAATCAGCTCTTACTCCCGTTCCCGCTTAGTAGCGGCAAAGTCGCGTCCACAATCCCAGCGCCCCAGGCTTTGTAGCTTTTAGGCGTCAGGTGAAGGCCATCTACGGTTTCAACCGCTTTATTTTGCATAAACGACGTGCTGTCGATGTAGGTGCAGGGCTGAACGTGGGATGACAGGAAACCGGTGATGCGTTTGGTGGTTTCTTCGGTTTTACCGTAGCGTGGGTTAAACGTGCCCCATGTCGGCCCCACCCACAGGCATTTTGTTTTGGCTCCGGCCAGCGCGGCTACGGGTTTCACCTGGTTTTCAATCCACTCGGCAGGGAAAGGGTCTGCGGTGTAGCTGCCAATGGTGTCGCCGTAGATAAACATCACCGCCGTCGGCTGCCATTTATCAATCAGGCTGGCGACGTCCGGGAAGGGAAATGTGGCGGCAGAAGGGTCGGCTATCGGGCCGGTGCCGTTTCTGACTACGCCGCCGCAGCCGGTGTCTTTCGGGCCTTTTACCCAACCCGCCGGGCTTGAAGAACAAACGCCATAGGTAACAACTTTTGCCCCCATGCTTTCATAGGCTTCGGGTAAAACAGAAAGCAGAGAATCCTTAAAGGCGACATGACTGTCGCCCAAAATAAGCAACGTGACGCCGGCAAGTAATGTATTCACGTTTTAAAACTCCCAGAGATGAATCAATAAATTACTAACATTACGTGACAGTAACGTTATTAATTACCAGATAGCGCAAGGTTTTTATGGAGTGACTTTGTACTTAAGGTTGGCATTATCTCACCGCAATTATGCTGTGGCAAAAGCAAATTCCCCAGGCGCGCCTTTCCCATTATATTTTTGTGCCTACTGCCTGTTTTTTATTCTCTAATTGCAAGTGTTTCTGCTTACAGGAATAAATGTCATTCTACAATTAACACTAAACTTCATTCTGGCTACGGGGGTAAGCTTTTGGTGATTGCTGCGGGCGATGACCAGGTTATTCCTGCCGGAATCTCGTAAAAGCTGTATGCTGCGACCCCGGAGCAGATAAATAAAGCCATGCTGATGGACTGTTTATCGCCGGAGTGAAAGCACGGCAATCATTTAGGCCCCGGAGCGGGTAGAATACATCTCATTTTATTAAAAAGAGCTACGCAGAGGAGCCAGCATATGACCCAGGGACCGTTAAACGAAGACGAAATTGTATGGCTTGACGATGTGCTGATGAAGTACGGGACCACCCATTCCGTCATCGATGTGGCCGAGCTGGACGGGCTGCTGACGGCCATCCTGTCCGGCCCGAAAGTGACCGAGCCAGCAACCGTGCTGAGAGCAGTATGGGGAGGCGATGCCGAGCCAGAGTGGGAAAATGCCGACGAGTTAACCCGTTTTAACGTGCTGGTATTCCAGCATATGAACGATATTGCCGAGCGTCTTGCCGGGTATCCCGAGCAGTTTGAGCCGCTGTTTGGCACCGACGAAGTGGATGGGCGTGAAATTACCATCGTTGAGGAGTGGTGCTACGGCTATATGCGCGGCGTTGCTCTGGAACAGTGGCCTGCGCTCCCGGCAGCGCTGCAACCTGCGCTTGAAGCCATTGCTTTACATGGTCTTGAAGAGAATCTGGAGAAGTTTGACACGCTGTCGCCGGAGGCATTCTGGGCGAGTATCGAAGCGATTAAACCGGCTGCATTGGAACTGTACGGCTACTGGCACAGCCAGCGCGACGGCGGGGCGTTACACTAAGATAAAACATCAGCAGGCCGCAGTGGCCTGCTGAGTAACAGCGACAATTAAGCCTGGGTGTCCAGGGTTGCCAGCTCTTTGTCGATGAAGTACAGGCCTTCACCGCTTTTGCCCACCAGGCTGAGTTTATCCAGTACGGATTTAAACAGCTTCTCTTCTTCATGCTGCTCGGCAACATACCACTGCAGGAAATTAAAGGTTGGGTAATCCTGGGAGATCATCGCTGAGTGGGTCAGCTCATTAATCTGACGAGTAATTAACTGCTCGTGTTCGTAAGTCGCTTTAAATAACTCATCAAGAGAGGCGTACTCTAAATATGGAGACGCAATGGCGTTAATGCGCGGCATATTTCCGGTGTCGCTTAAATATGCGAACAGGCGCTGCATATGTTCCATCTCTTCCTGTGCATGGCGACGCAGGAACGCGGCCGCTCCCTCAAAGCTGTGATAACTGCACCAGGCGCTCATCTGCTGGTAGAGCAGCGAGGAGTAGAGTTCGAGGTTCATCTGCTCGTTCAGTTTTTCGATCATTTCCGTCTTCAGCATCACAGGCTCCATAAATTGTGGGGGGCGTTAATGGCGCTACTTTAATTATTTATTTTTACGAATGCAAAGGAATTGTTAATTATATTAGTGTAATGAGAATGGTTGTTACTATTATTTTATTTGTGAAGAAATGAATTAATAATGAGAATTAATCGTGTTTCGTTTTTACTGTTTATTTGCTCTGAAATTTTATTTTCTCTGCAATATTTAACGTTAAAAAAAGTAACCACGCTAAGTGTAAGTCTATGCTGTCATTGGAAAAACTTATGGTTAAATATTCTTATGGCCACCATTTACCTCGCGCGGAGGCTGTGGCTAAATACCTTTCTTTCAAAATTAGACTGCACATGAATATCCTTCATTTTCTACTCGCACTTTTTGTCATTATGGGACTGGCGTGGCTGGTGAGCTTCGATCGTAAGACCATTCGCATCCGCTATTTGTTACAACTTGTCGTTATTGAAGGCCTGCTGGCTTTCTTCTTCCTGCACTCCGACAGCGGCCTGTGGGTGATTAACGGCGTATCCGGCTTCTTTGGGCACCTTCTGACCTTTGCCGGGCAGGGAAGTGACTTTGTGTTCGGCGGTATGAGCAAGGCCGGGCTGGCGTTTATCTTCCTTGGCGTGCTGTGCCCGATTATCTTCATCTCCGCCCTTATCGGGATTTTGCAGCACTTCCGCATTCTGCCGATTATTATCCGCATTGTGGGCACGCTGCTTTCTAAAGTTAACGGTCTCGGCAAGCTGGAGTCGTTTAACGCCGTCAGCTCGCTTATCCTGGGCCAGTCGGAAAACTTCATTGCGTATAAAGGCGTTCTTGGGGATCTCAGCTCCCGCCGTCTGTTCACCATGGCGGCTACGGCGATGTCCACCGTTTCGCTGTCTATTGTCGGCGCGTACATGACGATGCTGGAGCCGAAGTATGTTGTGGCGGCGCTGATCCTCAATATGTTCAGCACCTTCATTATTGTGTCGATAATTAACCCGACAAGCCCGGGCGATGAACCCGAAATCAAGCTTGAGAAACTGCACGAATCGCAGAGTTTCTTTGAGATGCTGGGGGAGTACATCCTCGCCGGTTTCAAAGTAGCGATGATAATTCTGGCGATGCTGATTGGTTTTATTGCCCTGATTAGCGCCATCAACGCGCTGTTCGCGACGGTGTTCGGCCTGAGCTTCCAGCAGATCCTCGGCTACGTGTTTTACCCGTTTGCCTGGCTGGTAGGCATTCCAGCGCCGGATGCTTTGAAAGCCGCCGGTATTATGGCAACCAAGCTGGTGGCGAATGAATTTGTGGCGATGATTGAGCTGCAAAAAATCATGGCGACGCTGACGCCGCGCGGTCTGGGGATCTTATCTGTATTCCTGGTGTCGTTTGCCAACTTTGCGTCAATCGGCATCGTAGCCGGGGCAATTAAAGGCCTGAATGAAAAACAGGGCAATGTTGTTTCTCGCTTTGGCCTGCGCCTTGTTTATGGCGCGACGCTTGTCAGCCTGCTGTCTGCGGCATTTGCCGGGCTGGTGCTGTAAATAAAAAACGGCGGGGAAACCCGCCGTTTGTTTAACGTTATCTCGTTATCAGAATGCGGCGCAGACCGGCTGGTCAACGCGCATTACGGATTCCTGCGCAAAGCGGGTTTTATAGATATTACGCAGTTCGTCTACTTTCTTGCTGCTTTCCACATCGCTACCGCGAATTAACATCAGCGCTTTACTTGGCTCGTGGGTCACTTCGCCTTTCGCATTAAGCCACTGGCCCTTCGCATCATACTCTGTCAGCCCGTCGCGGAAGCGTGGGGTTACGTCCTTATCAACAAAGCTGCGCCATTCTTTGGCGGTGATGATTGCACCTGAAGGGCGGCTAATACCGAAGTAGAGCGTGGTTTGCGTCATTGCGTCACCGACCTGGCACTGTTTAGCCGGGGCGGCGGCAGGTGCTGGTGCTACCGGTGCGGTTGTTTTAGCCGGTGCTACGCAGCCAGCCAGTGTCAGAGCCAGCGCTGCTGCCAGTGTTGCTTTATAAAATGCCATTATCCACCTGTCTTACTGTCATCATCATTATTAAAATTAAGTGCGGAAATATTCCGCCGCGTTATCAAATTACAATTCCGTAACTTTGGCAAGCTACCGAGCATAAACAGGGCAATAATAATCCCGAAGATGCCGCTTCCCAGCAGTACCCACTGCGGCGGGAAGTGGTTAGCCAGCGCGCCGGTAAGCGTCGGTAGTAGTAGAGTGATGCCAAGCTGAAGCCGCCAGCTTGAGGCCATCGCCGCGCCAACATGGGCCGGAGCAAAGCTGTCCATAACGTTGAGCGTTGCCACCAGATAAAACCAGTTGCTGAACAGGTGGGCGATGATGATAAGCGGCACGGCAATCCACAGGCTGCCGGACTGCGCAACGCCGAAATAGCAAAGAGTGAAAAAGAGCAGGGCCAGCAGCAGTGGGGAGGTTTTACCGGCACGATGACGAACCTGTTTTTCGCTCAGCACCAGCGGCGCCAGCAGCTGACCCGTGCTGCGGGCAAAGAGTAAAATCAGCCCGTTGTCGGTGTTATCCCCGGGTAAAGAGGGAGCTAAAGCGGGCAGCAGCGCCATTGCAGGGGCGCCAATCATCGCCAGACACGGCAGCAGAAGCAGGCTGCGTCTTTGCTGCGGCTTAAGCGTGCGCCAGCGGAAGCGTGCTAATGAAGATGCGTGTGGGTCGTCCGCGTTGGGCATAAATCGGGTTGCGGCCCGGCAAAGCAGCATCACCGCAAGCAAGAAGCTTAGCGCATCCAGCATCAGCAGTAGCCAGAGGCTCACTTTCCCGTAGAGCAAAGTACCTATACCCACGCCGAAAATGACATTTGCGGCGAACACCAGGGTTTCAACACCCGCGGCGGCAGGCATCAGCTTTTCCGGTAATCCCTTTTTGAATAGCTGGCTGAGCACCGGCACCGTAAGCCCGGTGCTGAAAGCCGCTGCTGCCTGGCTTAACAGCAGCCACACCGGGTGATGGTCGGCTAGCGCCCAAAGTGGCAGCGCAAGGCCGCAAAGCCCCGCCATTTCCGCAACGATCAATATCTTAAACGGCGGCCATCGGCGCAGTAGCCGGACGCCGATAAAGCTGGCCGGCAGGCCAGGAGCAAGCGCGAGAACGTAAGCGAGGGAGAGCCAGGCGGGCGTTGCCTGGCTTTGGAGCAGCTGGCTAAAGACCAGCACATAGGTCAGTCCGTTGCCAACGGAAGAGAACAGCAGGGCAAGCCCGAGCAGCGCAAACCAGCGGTGCTGGCGCAGGGCGCGTAGCAGTAAAAGAGTCATCATCAATTCCTGATAAACAAATAGGTACAGGCTGCCGTTCCGGGAGCGGCAGCGTGAGATATTTATCGTCAGGCGTGGGTTACATTGGCGAGATGACTCGTTTGCTGAGAATGTGTCAAAAGTAGATGAATTTGCCGGTATTTACCAGTTGCTGGTGACGCCTGCAAATTGCGGCCCGCTAACTCCCCGACACTGGTACTCCAGCACAACCTGGGTATTCAGACACAAGCTGCCGCTAAACGTGGTGCAGGTTTTAATATCGCTGCCGTAAGGCAAGGCGCTGGCATAGCCCCACTGCTGGCACTGGCGGGATGCGGTAGATTGCGCGAGGAATTTGTCTACTTTCGCATTTTGTAACGGTGGCAGATTGTAGGCCAGGCGAACCACGCCGGAAGGCTCGTTGGCATTGAGCGGAACGGGCGTTTTATTCACGGTGCAACCGCCGAGTAACAGGGCGGCCGCGGCCAGATAAATGAGCTTCATCTTTATTTATTCCTCATGCTTAACCCTCGTCATGGTAGCACGCGGTGAGAAAGGAAAAGCCCATTCCGGCAGGCGGGAGCTGAATTTGGCAAAATTCGAGCTTTAAATAATCCCTAATTCAAATTGCAATGTAAATGCGTTTTACATAACGGAAATTCCCCACAAAACACTCGGTTATTTTTTGATCAAATAGACGTCAAGTTTTGCTGAAACGTGCCGACAATAGCGCTACGGCGCGATTTAATTTCACTTATGAAGCTATACAAGCGGATAAATCAGGACGGGCGGCGTTTAAAACAGCACAGGATATGCCTTTTAATTTTTGACCGGGGAAACACACAGATGAATGTTATTCGCAATATCAAGATCCGCGCTATGGTGGTATTGATACAAATCCTCTCGACCGTCGCATGGATTAGCGTGGCCGGTATAACGCTATGGCTGCTGTACAGTCTTGAGCAGACTGCGGCGCTGACTGCGGAGCAAAAAAGCTGGATTACCGACGCGCAGTTTATGCTGATGCTTTCGGTGGTGGTAAGCATTGCTATTACTATTTTCACCGAACGCTATCTGTGGTTTTGCCTGGTGAAGCCGGTAAATACCATTCGTAACCATATGCACGTCCTGGCGCGCGGCGAGCTTACCGTTGCTTTGCCCGATCTTGGCCGCAACTGCATTGGCCTGATGGTTCCGCCGATTCAGAAAATGCAGGCCAACTGGGAAAAAGCCGTCAACAGCATTCGGGATAGCGCGGACGCAATACGCGCCAACGCCACGGAAGTCTCAGGAGTCAATACCGATCTCTCTTCCCGTTCGGAGCAGCAGGCAGCCGCGCTGGAGCAGACCAGCGCCAGCATGGAGCAGCTTAACAGCACGGTAAAGCTCAATGCCGATAACGCCAACCACGCCAGCCACCTGGCTCAGAATGCCACTAACACGGCGGTGAACGGCGGCGCTTCGGTAAAACAGGTGGTGAAGACCATGGATGTTATCGCCAGCAGCGCCAACAAAATTGTCGATATTACTACCGTGATCAACAGCATCGCTTTCCAGACCAATATTCTGGCGCTGAATGCGGCAGTTGAGGCCGCAAGAGCAGGCGAGCAGGGCAAAGGCTTCGCCGTGGTCGCCAGCGAAGTCCGCAATCTGGCAAGCCGCAGTGCCGGGGCGGCGAAAGAGATTGAAACCCTGCTTAACGAATCCGTCAGCAACATTCATACCGGCTCGCAGCAGGTTAAAAAGGCCGGTGAAGCTATGGATGAGATCCTGAAAGCCGTTAAGCAGGTTAACGATATTATGGGCGAGATAGCCAGCGCTTCGCTTGAGCAAAGCCAGGGGATTGGGCAGGTCGGCGTGGCGGTAAGGGAAATGGACAGCGTGACCCAGCAAAACGTCAATCTGGTGCAGAAATCCGTACTCTCATCGGGCGAACTTGAGAAGCAGGCACATCATCTTCACGACGTAGTTGCGATGTTCCGTTCGGGGGAAAGCGCCACGCAGAAATAACCCGCTCTTTTGACTCTACTAAGGCAGCCATATGGCTGCCTTTTTTACGTCTTTTAGCCAGGGCTGAATACCTAAAGGGTGACTGTGTAGCAACTATTTTGTGACGCAGGTTGGTTAAATCATATTCTCTGCTTGCGGGCAGCACAGGCGGCGTGCGGTTAGTCAAAATTCGACTAAGGTTATGCTTTTTAGGTGCATTTACAAGTAGTTACCTGTACCTCACTATGCGGGCTGCAACTTAATAAGGAGTTCCTGAAGCAATGCGTAAACCTTTGATTTTGTCGGCGCTGATAGCCGCCCTGGCGTTAAGCGGCTGCGATAACCCTAAGAATGACACAGCGGCAGCCCCTGCCCCGGCGAAAGAAGCCAAACAGGGCGGTAGCCTGATTATCGGCATCACCTCGGGCGACCCGCTGGTGCTGAACCCGCTGTACGCCAGCGACCGCACGACGTTGACTATTATGCAGGCGCTTTATTCGCCTCTTTATAGCTACAACGGCGACAAAATCGAATGGGGGCTGGCCGAAAGCCTGACGCCCGCCGCAGACAACCTCTCCTGGACGCTGAAGCTAAAACCAGGCCTGAAATGGCAGGACGGCCAGTCGATTACCGCTGACGACGTCGTCTTTACCTTCAATAAACTGCTTGATGAGAAGCAGCACAGCTTCTTCCGCAGCATGTTTGTTTACGGCAATAAGCCGCTGGGCGTGAGCAAGATAGATGACCTGACGGTTAAATTTACCCTGCCGCAGGTGAGCGCCGCCTTTGCCGGTACGCTGGTGCAGGTATTCCCTATCCCGCAGCATATTTTTGCCTCCGAGAACGGCGACCTGGAAAAGAGCAGCAAAAACGATGCGCCCGTCGGATCCGGGCCGTTCAAATTTAAAGAATATCGTGCCGGTCAATTCTATGCTCTGACGCGTTTTGACGATTACTGGAACGGGAAACCGAAGCTGGAGTCGGTGACTTATCGCTTCGCCAAAGACTCAAACTCGGCGAACCTTGCGCTGCAAAACGGCGAGATCAACCTCAAGATGGTGGATCCGCAGGACGTTTCCCGGCTGAAGTCGACCGGCAAATTCGACTTTGTGATTTATCCGGAAGGTCGTCTGGCTTATATGACGTTTAACCAGAACGTCGAAAGTATGAAGAGCAAAGCGTTACGCCAGGCCATTGCCTACGCGCTGAACAAGGACGATCTTGTGCAGACGGCGTTCACCTCGCTGGATTATGCCACCCCAGCCGCCTCGATTTTAACGCCGGACACGCTCTACCAGACCAACGACGTCGAGCCGTATAAGTTTGACCTCGAAAAAGCCAAAGCGCTGTTTAAAGCGTCCGGGCAGCAGGAAGGGTTGAAGCTGCGCCTGGCGTATATCAATAGCAACAAGACTCAGGAAAGCATGGGGCTGTATATCCAGCAGCAGCTGAAGGCTATTGGTATTAACGTGGAGTTGTTGCCGCTGGACGCTAACGCCATGTCCCAGCGCAGCCAGGATATGAACAATACCGCCTATGAGCTGAGCCTGGGAGGCTACATTATGGGCGCGGAGCCGGACGGCTATAAGTCTTTATATATGAGCAACGAAGCCTATAACTACGCGCACTACAAAAATCCGGCATTTGACGCATTGTGGGAGCAAGGCGCAACTGAAACGGACGGAGCCAAACGCGGCGCTATCTATAAGCAAATTCAGCAAACGGTAGCGAACGATATGGCATGGTATCCCATAGCGTATACCAATGCGGTTGTCGCGGTGGATAAACGTTTTGGCGGCACCAAAGAAGCCGAACCTAAGCCGGTCTATATGTTCCAGGATCTGTCGAAGATTTATCAACAATAACCAGCATTGACCCTCATCCGGTCTTCTCTTTGGGAGAGGGCGGGGTGAGGGGAGTAGAAAATATGAATAACCTGTTCCTCCGGCGGCTGCTGCAACTGCTGCCAATGTTGCTATTTATCTCGCTGGTCTCTTTCCTGCTGGTGAAGCTCGCGCCGGGCGATCCCTTACAGGCGTATATTACGCCGCGCATGAGCCCGGAAGACATTGAGCGTATTCGCCAAAGCATGGGGCTGGATAAGCCCTTGCCGGTGCAGTATTTACTCTGGCTGAAAAACCTGCTGCACGGTGACCTTGGCTACTCGCTGATTTACCATCGCCCGGTGCTCACGATGATTGCCGAACGCATTCCCGCTACGCTTGGGCTGATGGGGGCTTCGCTGCTGCTGGCTATCGTACTTGCCATACCGCTTGGTCTGCTGGCCGGGGCGTATAAGCATCGCTGGCTGGATAACGTGCTGAATCTTTTTGCCTATGTTGGCATTTCTGTGCCGATTTTCTGGTTTGGCATTTTGCTGATTACGGTATTTTCGGTGCAGCTGAACTGGCTGCCGAGCATGGGAATGCGCACCATCGGCATGGAGGACTCCTGGCTTGACGTTGTGCGCCACGGTATTTTGCCCTGCATCGCGCTGACCTTTTACAACCTCTCCAGCTATGTGCGCTACATCCGCTCCAACACCATTAGCCAGCTGTCGGCGGATTACGTGCAAACTCAGCTGGCCTACGGGGCAACCCGTCGCTCGATTCTCTTCCGCCATGTGCTGAAAAACGTTTTGCTGCCGGTGATTACGCTGTTTGGGCTTTCCTTCGGTGAACTGGTGGTCGGCGCTTACGTGACCGAAAGCGTCTTTTCGTGGCCCGGCATGGGGCTGCTTGGCATTCAGTCCATCACTTCGCTGGACTACCCGCTGATCATGGCGATTATCCTGCTTTCCTCCATTATGCTGGTCACCGGTAATCTGCTGGCGGACCTTTTGTACCGCGTGGCTGACCCGCGCATTAAGGCGCTGAGGTAGCTAATGAGCAGAAGATGGCAACAGTTTAAACATGGGATGAAGCGAAACCGTCCGGCACAGTTTTCTCTGGCGGTATTGGTTATTTTTACGCTAGCCGCGTTATCCGCATTTTTCAGCCCCTGGGACCCAAATCAGATGTCGCTCCAGGCCCGTATGCTTCCGCCCCAGGCCAGCCACTGGTTTGGCACCGACGAGTACGGGCGTGACTATTTTACCCGAGCGCTGTACGGCGGGCAGATATCGCTGATGGTGGGTTTTCTGGCGATGGTGTTCTCAACGCTTATCGGCACGCTGGTGGGGACGGTGAGCGGCTATTTTGGCGGCAGAATTGATAACCTGCTGATGAGGCTGGTGGATATTCTGATGTCGATTCCGGCGTTTTTCCTGCTGCTGGTGCTTAACGCCTACCTGAAGCCCGGTATTGCCAATATTATTTTGATTATCAGCGCGCTAACGTGGATGAACATGTCGCGCATGATCCGGGCCGAAACGCTGTCGGTTAAAGAGCGTGAATACGTCATCTATGCCCGGGCTTCGGGAGAGCATCCTTTGCTGATTATTGCGCGCCATATTATTCCGAATATTTTACCGACGATTATCGTGGCGGCGACGCTGAATATCGCTTCGGCCATTTTGATGGAGTCAACGTTGAGCTTTCTTGGCCTTGGCGTTCAGCAGCCGCATGCTTCCTGGGGCAGTATGCTGAATAACGCCCAATCTTATATCGGGGAAGCATCCTGGCTGGCGATGTTCCCCGGCGTTTTGATCCTGCTGACGGTGCTTAGTTTTAATGTCCTCGGGGATGTGTTCCGTACCGCTTTTGAACCGGGGGCGAACCGAAATGAGTAACCTGCTGGAAATAGACAACCTCAAAACCTCATTCTTCACCCGAGAAGGCGAAGTTCACGCGGTGCGCGGCGTCAGTTTTAATCTGCGGCGCGGGGAAGTCGTCGGGATTGTCGGCGAGTCCGGCTGCGGTAAAAGCGTGACCTGTAAATCGGTCATCAACTTGCTGGGAGCAAACGGCAAGATAGTTGGCGGGCATATTCGCTTTCAGGGAGAGGACCTGGCCCGCAAAACCGTCGGGCAAATGCGGCAGCTGCGCGGAAATGAAATAGCCATGATTTTTCAGGATCCGATGACCGCCCTGAATCCGGTGTTGACCATCGGCAAACAGATGAGCGAGATCCTGATTCGCCACCAGCGGCTAAGCAGAAAAGCGGCTAAAGAAAAAGCCATCGCCATGCTCGGGCAGGTCGGGATTGCCCAGCCGGAAAAACGCTATGAGCAGTACCCGCACGAGTTTAGCGGCGGCATGCGCCAGAGGGTGATGATAGCTATCGCGCTCTCCTGCCATCCGTCGTTGCTAATTGCCGATGAGCCAACAACGGCTCTGGACGTTACCATCCAGGCGCAAATTCTGCGGCTGCTCAAGCAGCTCCAGCAGCAGACCGATACCGCCATTTTGCTGATTACTCACGATTTGGGCGTAGTAGCGCAGGTTTGTTCGCGCGTGGTGGTGATGTATGGCGGGCTGGTGATGGAGCAGGGCAGCGTTGAAGATATCTTTTATCGCCCGGCGCATCCTTATACCCGTGGGCTTCTGGCATCGCTCCCGCGCCCTGACGGAGAAGGGGAGCGCCTTTCGCCGATCGAGGGCAGCCCGCCGGGGCTGCTTAATCCGCCGGCCGGTTGTCCGTTTGCCGCGCGCTGCCCGCAGCGTATGGCAAAGTGTACTGAGCCTGTAGATAAATACGCCGTGGCTCCGGGGCACGAAGCCAGCTGCTGGCTGTGGGAGCAGGAGGCCGCCCATGTCTGAAACTAAACCGCTGATCCGCGTTCGCGGATTGAGTAAACATTTTACTTCCAGCCGGGGATGGTTCGGCAAAAACACAGCCTTAAAAGCGGTGGATAATGTCAGTCTTGATATTCTTCCGGGAGAAACATACGGCCTGGTGGGCGAGTCCGGCTGCGGTAAGTCCACGCTCGGGCGCAGCATATTACGGCTGTTCGACGTCACTTCAGGCGAAATCGAGTTCGCGGGGCAAAATATCGCGGAGCTAAGTGAGCGGCAGCTTAAGCCGCTGCGTCGCCGCATGCAGTCAATTTTCCAGGATCCGTGGTCGTCGCTGAACCCGGGCATGACGGTCGCGCAGCTGATTGCCGAGCCGATGCGGATCCACGGTTATGACGCGCAGCTGCGAGCATCGCGCACGCTTGAATTACTAAAACAAGTTGGGCTGAACGAGGAACATCTTGACCGCTTTCCTCACGAGTTCAGCGGCGGCCAGCGCCAGCGGATAAGCATTGCCAGGGCGCTGTCGGTTAACCCCGAGTTTGTGCTGTGTGACGAGCCGCTGTCGGCGCTGGATGTCTCGGTGCAGGCTCAGGTGGTCAATTTGCTTCAGGATTTGCAGCAGGCATTCGGGCTGACTTATCTCTTTATTGCCCATGATTTGTCGATGGTGCGCCATATCTCTGACCGCATCGGCGTAATGTATCTCGGTTCGCTGGTGGAAGAGGCGCCGGCGGAGCGGCTTTATCATCAGCCTGCCCACCCTTATACCCGGGCGCTGCTGGCCTCTATTCCGGTTGCCGACCCTCATGTTCAGATGCTGGAGCAGGGGAGCTTAAAAGGCGAAAATACCGGGGAGTTTGCTTCGCAATCAGGATGTAAATTTGCGGGCCGCTGCCCACGGGCTATGGAGCAATGCCGTGAGCAGGCACCGCAGATGAAAGAGATAGCCCCCGGGCATCGTGTTGCCTGCTGGCAGTTTGAAAAATAGAGACTGCCGGGGTATTCAGGCCCCGGCGTCCGGTGGGGCAAGTGCCGGGATGACATGAAGCGGATCGTTCTGAATTGCCCGCAGCAGCGCGCGGGCAGGGCCGGTAGGTTCACGGCGGCCCTGCTCCCAGTTTTTTAACGTATCGACACTAACGGCGATAAGCGCGGCAAATTTTGCCTGTGAAAGCCCGGTTGCCTGGCGAATAGTCTTCACCTGTATGGCGGTGACCAGCGTGGTGCGGCCTGCTTCACGCGTCCCCTCTATTATTTCGTTCATTTCCGCCATGCTGGCGGTCAGACGTTCAAAAAGCTGCTTATCCATTTACCACCTCTCATTAAGTTTGCGCAACAGCTGCTTCTCGGCCTCGCTCAGGTCGGTTTTTATCCCTTTTTGATAAATCAGCAGCAATCTGATGACATAAAAGGCTGACTTATGAAAATAGATAACCCGCACACCGCCGCGTTTTCCTTTGCCTTTGGAGGGCCAGCGAATTTTACGCAACCCACCGCTATCAGGGATTACGTCTCCGCTGTTAGGGTTGAAGGCCAGGTACGCCTGAAACTGGGCAAACTCCTGGTCCGTGAGTAAAGTCGCGACATCATGGGTAAAGATGGGGTTTTCTATAAAGAGCATATTATCCGCCATTGGCGTATGGCCAGGTCAGGTTATCAAACTGAGGGTGTAAGTCAATGGCTTAGTTAAATATCATACAGTTTTATTTTTTTCTTACTTTGATGCGGGTTTTCCGAGGCGCTTTCCAGCAATGTTCTGTTGCCTCGTCAGGAGGGGCGCGGGTAGACTGTCGCGCAATTAAAACAGGAGATTAAAATGGCCGAACAACTTTCCGCTGACCAGGAACTGGTTTCTGATGTCGTGGCTTGCCAGCTGGTAATTAAACAAATTCTTGATGTGATTGACGTGATTGCTCCGGTTGAAGTGCGCGAAAAAATGGCGGAGCAGCTGAAAACTATCGACTTTACCACCCACCCGGCGGCGGTAGATCCGGTAACTCGCCGTGCGATTCAAAAAGCGATTGCCCTGATCGAACTGAAGTTTACTCAGCAAAAAGACGCTCATTAAACACTGCACCCTCCCTTCCGGGAGGGCGTATTTCCTGCTTATAAAAATGTCTGCACCAGCAGATAGCTGGCAACGCACGAACTAATCACGCCGATAAGCCCCGGCAGAATAAAGCTGTGGTTAAGAATAAATTTCCCAATTCGCGTAGTGCCGGAGCGGTCAAATCCGATGCAGGCCAGGTCGCTTGGGTAGGTCGGCAAGATAAAGTAGCCGTAGGAGGCGGGGAAAAAAGCAATCAGCATTTTAGGCTCGACGCCGAGCATTAGTCCCATCGGCGCCACCGCTGTTAAGGCTGCGGCCTGGCTGTTTACCAGCTTCGAAACCAGAAACAGCACGATAGCGTAAGTCCACGGATGGCTCTGCACGACGCCTTCCAGCGCCTGCTTGAGTTCGCCCAGATGGGCCTGGAAAAAAGTGTCGCTCATCCACGCCACGCCGAACACCGAGAAGATGGCAACCATCCCCGCCTTGAATACCGCGCCGTTAGATATTGCGCTGAAGTTCACCTTGCAGGTGACGAGCATCACCGCCCCGGCGATCAACATCATCATCTGGATCACGAGATTCATCGACAGCGCCTTCATCACGCCTTTTACCGCAAACGAAGGGCGCAGCTCTGGAAAGGCACCGAGTAACACGACGGCGAGAATCGCGAGAAAGAAGATCCACGTTGACCACCATGCCTGCTTCGGGAAGGTCTGGTTCATTAATGTGTCGGTACTGCCGAAGATGAATTCGCGCTGCTTAGGATCCCGAAGTTTTGCCTGAAATTCCTCGTCGTCTTCCAGTGCTTTGCCGCGACGAAGGCTCCAGAGCGCGGCAATCAGTACGCCAAACAGCGAGGCAGGTACGGAGATGGATAGGATCTCAAGAATTCCCCAGGCGTGTGGAATAACGCCGTGTCCTGCCGCCAGTATAGAAACCAGAGAAACGACCGCTACCGAGACCGGTGAGGCGGTAATAGCCATCTGAGAGGCAACGGAAGCGACCGCCATTGGCCGCTCCGGACGGATGCCTTTTTTCAGCGCAATATCGGCAATAATCGGGAACATGGTATAAACCACATGCCCCGTGCCGCATAAAAAGGTCAGCATCCACGTGGTAAAAGGGGCCAGCAGCGTGATGTGCTGCGGATGCCGCCGCAGCAGGCGTTCGGCAAACTGCATCATGACGTTCAGCCCGCCTGCGGTTTGTAGCGTGGCGGCACAGCCGATGACCGCAAGGATCGTAAGCATGACGTCTACCGGCGGTTTGCCCGGTTCCAGCCCGAAAATAAAGGTCAGAATAAACAGGCCGATACCGCTAATCAGGCCCAGCCCCATCCCGCCAAAACGGGTACCGGCCAGCAAACATAAAATAATGACAATAAATTCGATGGTTATCATAAGTGCCTCTGAAAGTGATGATTAACAGAAGCATTACAAAATGTAAGGTTATATTTTGTGGAATAGATCTTATTTGTTAAATGATAATAAAAACATCTGCTTATTAACTATTTATTAACATTCTGGCATGGAGGGGAGGGAATCAACACCCCGGGCTGAGCCGGGGCCAACAACAAAGGCTAAGCGAGTTTCAGTGGCAGCGGTCTATTAGTTCGAGCAGCTTTCGGTCCGCCTGATTCATGCACAATCCGGCGCTTTTGGCCTCCTTCAGCTGTTCAAGAATGGCCAACAATATCTTCCCATCCCGATCCTGCTCTTTGCTTAGCGACACCAAAAAACTCTCCACCTTTCCGGCATTGGCGGCCCGGGCTTCTTCTTTCAGCCCGGACAGCGTGTCATGCCGAAGGTAGTAATCATCCAGCGTTTGCTGGAACAACTCTTCCAGGTTCAGGCATTCGCACTTTGGCGGCGGCATAGTCCCTACGCTCGGCATTCCGCCTGACTGCTTCATAAAGTTGAAAACCCGCATCATGTGGGTCACGTTGTTTTGAGCCTGGCTACGCAAAAAATTGGCGCTGCCGGTCAGGCTGTGTTGAGTGCACCAGGCGCTCAGGTGCAGGCAGAGGTGTGAGGAGTAAAATTCCCGGTTTATTTGGGCATTAAGTCTCTGGATCAGGCTGGCAGCAGGCATATTAACATCCTTATTCATGGAACATGTTACGGGCAATTAAGTAAACATACTCTGCAATTAATAGCGGGAAAAGTCTTAAAAAGAATTATTTGTTTTTTATTTTAAAGCAAATGAATTCATTCCTGCGCAGGCATGAGGTGCTCATGTAACTCATTGTTATTGATGTATAATATATTCTATATGTCATTGTTTTATTTATTTTTTTTTTGAAAGTTGAGGAGGTGTGTGGATGAGAGTTTTAAATTTATTGTGTTTATACAGTTTTATTGCATGAGTAACTTTAGCCACACTTAAATAGATCGGGTTGCACGTCATTTTTTGCACAGAATCCCCCGCTGTCGATATTTTAAAAAATTGCGTTCGGCCAATAAATAGCAAAAGCTTGATCTGGTCATTTCCTGTTCGGTGTGCTTTCAGGGGACCAACATCCGCTGGCCCGGCTAATGAATAGGTTCCGACCGACTATCGTAAATCCTTATGACCGGGCGAGGGTCGTTGGGGGCCCTGTTGGGGACCGGAGTGGATGATTTTATGGGCAAAAATATATCGGTTATTTTAAAGCCGCGCGGGCGGAAGAAAATAAAGATGGAATCAGGGTAAAAAGTTGCTCTTTCATAAACTGACGAAATTAGTCTCTATGGAATAACCTGGAATATAGAGAACAACATTGCCGGGAAGCGGAAGCTTCTCCGCTTCCTGTTGTGGCAGTGGCTAAAGCGGGACCAGCAGAACGTCTACCGCGCTGGCGGCGACTACGGCTTTGGCCGAGCACATGATTTTAGAGAAAAAACTCTGGTTATGATTGCCGCAAATGACCAAATCAACATCCTGCCTTTCGCAGATGTTGAGGATATGTTCGCTTAGTTCCCCACTGGAAATAATTATATTTTCAATAGGATATTGTGCTTTTTCTCTTATCTCATCGAGAAAAAGGCGCGTCTCCTCCAGCATCAACTCTCGCAGGTTTTCCATCATCGGAGCGGCAAGCTGGTTATACAGTTCCGGATCTGAGGCGAGGGTGACCAGAGTAATTCGCCCGTTGACGGGTTTAACGATGGAGACGGCCTTCTGCACCAGCAGGTGGCTTTCAGGCGTGACGGCAACAGCAACCAGTACGTGGCTATAGCTCATAATCTCACCCCACATTTAGCGTGAATTGTTAACATTTTCTTACACCAGATGTTGCTCAGGCGCAACGGCAATCACCATACGAATTGTGAAGCTAATCATAGAAATTGTTCAGTTATTCTTATGAAACGAATTTGCAACATTACTGAGTAGTCGATCTGTGAAAATTTACCATCAGTCTCGCGGATTAATTTGCGAACCTGGATCGGGCGATAAGTTTCGATAACTGCCCCTTTTGAAATCCCTGCACTCGGATAAACTTCAGTTATAATTTAGGTTAAGTCTATGAATATAAGCAGATTACCCCTAACTGCATTCGCAAAATGTGATCGCTTATGCATTCCTAAGCAACGGTATCGTATAAAAAGCTACGGTAACTCATGCAGTTGTGAGTTTTTGGTATAACTATTCACTCCTGGCCGTGAGGAAAATTCTTGATCTGGCTAATAATTATGCAAATGAAAAGCGATTCTGATGCTTCTCACCTCTTTGGGTGATGTATTTATGTGATCCGCGTCACATAAATTCCAAAATCGCAGGTGGCTGCATTGTATGTGCAAGGGGCTACGAGTAGAGTTTGCCCGAATTAGGAAAAATCTTAGTTTTTTGTAATAAAATGATGAACGACAACATACGTTCGGGCTTTGTCAGGGAAAGGGCTTCTACCGCAGAGTGCGGGGAGTTTAGTCAGAGCGTAAGATTTATCCGTGCATTTTGGCCGTAACGATTGTTTTAATTCTACCGGGGCAACCCGGCGACATCGCGGGGTGCGGTAACAACCCCCTAATAGTTCAGAAAACAGGTATGAGTGCGACAGGTTCGCTCCGGTTTCTTGCAGCCGTAAGTTTCTGGAGAATTTTCTGTGTTTGACACTGTACTGTCATCCGAAATATTTAGGCTAGGCCGCATACAATAATAGTTGGTTATTCGGGATGGAAAAAATGCATACTTCCGAGTTGCTAAAACATATTTACGACATTAATTTGTCGTACTTATTGCTTGCACAGCGTCTTATTAGTCAGGACAAAGCTTCAGCAATGTTTCGATTAGGAATCGCTGAAGATATGGCAAATACTCTGGGCGAATTAACGCTGCCACAGATGGTTAAATTGGCGGAAACTAACCAATTAGTGTGTCAGTTCCGTTTTAACGATCACCAAACGATTACTCGCTTAACGCAAGACTCCCGTGTGGATGATTTACAGCAAATTCATACCGGTATTTTGTTATCTACCCGTTTACTGAATGAGGTGTCGACGCCTGCCGAGGCACCTAAGAAAAAAAGGGCATAACAAATGAGCGAGAAAAGTATTGTCCAGGAAGCTCGCGACATTCAGCTTGCAATGGAGCTGATAACACTCGGTGCACGACTGCAAATGCTGGAAAGCGAAACGCAGTTGAGCCGGGGTCGCCTGATCAAACTCTACAAAGAACTCCGTGGAAGTCCTCCTCCAAAAGGGATGCTGCCTTTCTCTACCGATTGGTTTATGACCTGGGAGCAAAATATTCATGCTTCCATGTTCTGTAATGCCTGGCAGTTTTTACTTCGAAGTGGGCTATGTACCGGCGTTGATGCGGTTATCAAAGCCTATCGCCTGTATCTTGAACAATGTCCTTCCCAGCCGGAAGGTCCTCTGCTGGCGCTAACCCGCGCCTGGACGCTGGTGCGTTTTGTTGAGAGCGGCATGCTCCAGCTCAGCCAGTGCAACTGCTGTAATGGCAATTTTATCACTCACGCGCATCAGCCGGTGGGCAGCTTTGCCTGCAGTCTGTGCCAACCGCCATCACGAGCGGTAAAAAGACGTAAACTTTCCCAGAACACTGCCGATATTATTCCACAACTGCTGGATGACCAGGTGGAACAGGCTGTTTAACAGATTCTGTGTTTGAGCATTCCAGCAGCGGTGAGTGATTGCCGCTGCTTTTTTTATGCCCGCACATAACGCTGCTTCTGCCTTCCTGGGCATCCTCGCTACACTCAACGGCGTAAGGATGATCTCGTGCTGATTTTAATAGGTTACCTGGTTGTTATAGGGACAGTGTTCGGCGGTTATATGTTAACCGGCGGCCACCTTGGCGCACTTTATCAACCAGCTGAGTTTATCATCATTGGTGGGGCGGGTATTGGGGCGTTCATTGTAGGGAATAACGGTAAAGCGATTAAGGGCACCTTAAAAGCGCTTCCGCTGCTCTTCAGACGTTCAAAATATACCAAAAGCATGTATATGGATTTGATGGCATTGCTTTATCGGCTGATGGCTAAGTCTCGTCAGCAGGGTATGTTTTCACTTGAAAGAGACATCGAAAATCCCAAAGAAAGTGAAATCTTTGCCAGCTACCCGCGTATTTTAGCGGACACTATGATGCTTGATTTCATTGTTGATTATCTGCGTCTTATCATTAGCGGAAATATGAATACCTTCGAAATTGAAGCGTTGATGGATGAAGAAATCGAGACTCATGAAAGCGAGTCGGAAATACCTGCCAATAGCCTTGCGCTAATGGGGGATTCATTACCGGCATTCGGTATCGTTGCCGCAGTAATGGGCGTAGTACACGCTTTGGCTTCTGCCGACAGACCCGCTGCGGAGCTGGGCGCGTTAATTGCGCACGCAATGGTAGGGACCTTCCTGGGTATTTTACTGGCCTACGGTTTTATTTCCCCGCTGGCGAGCGTGCTGCGCCAAAAAAGCGCTGAAACCACCAAGATGATGCAGTGTGTAAAAGTTACATTATTGTCCAGTCTCAACGGGTACGCGCCGCCTATCGCCGTCGAATTTGGCCGTAAAACGCTCTACTCAAGCGAGCGTCCGTCGTTCATTGAGCTTGAAGAGCACGTCCGGGCCGTACGCTCTCCAAACGGACAGCGCGCGACGGAAGAAGAAGTATGAAAAACCAGGCTCACCCCATCGTTGTTGTAAAACGCCGCAAGCACAAGGGCCACGGTGGGGCGGCCCATGGCTCATGGAAAATTGCCTATGCGGACTTTATGACCGCGATGATGGCCTTCTTCCTGGTGATGTGGCTGATTTCTATCTCCAGCCCGAAAGAGCTGGCGCAAATTGCCGACTATTTCCGTACTCCGCTGGCGCAGGCGATTACCGGCGGCCAGCGTATCGCTGACAGCGACAGCCCGATCCCCGGCGGCGGTGATGATGTCACCCAGCAGCAGGGCGAAGTTAAAAAACAGCCCAACATCGAAGAATTGCGCAAGCGTATGGAAGCCAACCGCCTGAAGCGGATTAAAGGCGACCTGGATCAGCTAATTGAGTCCGATCCGAAACTGCGTGCGCTGCGTCCGCATTTGCAGATAGATCTGGTGCAGGAAGGTCTGCGCATCCAGATTATCGACAGCCAGAACCGCCCGATGTTTAAAAACGGGAGCGCGGAAGTTGAGCCGTATATGCGCGATATTCTGCGCAAAATTGCTCCGGTGCTGAACGGTATTCCTAACAAAATCAGCCTGTCCGGCCATACAGATGACCTGCCTTACGCCAACGGCGAGCGCGGGTACAGCAACTGGGAGCTTTCCGCCGACCGCGCTAACGCCTCCCGCCGCGAGCTGGTTGCCGGTGGGCTGGACGATGGAAAAGTTCTGCGTGTGATCGGTATGTCCTCGCAGATGAGCCTCTCCAAACGTGGGGGCGGTGACGCCATTAACCGTCGCATCAGTCTGCTGGTGCTTAATAAACAG
Organism: Cedecea davisae DSM 4568; assembly: GCF_000412335.2. GTDB lineage: Bacteria > Pseudomonadota > Gammaproteobacteria > Enterobacterales > Enterobacteriaceae > Cedecea > Cedecea davisae. The sequence continues at coordinate 2,685,937 of NZ_KE161030.1, read as the reverse complement.
ACCGAAGACGCCATCATGCACGAGAACTCGGAGAGCGATAACCAGCCGGTTAGCGTTCTGCAACAGGTTCCTGTAACGGCTCCGGTGAATAATACAATTGCGCCACAACCGGCTACGAGGTGATAGCGTGAGCATGGATATCAGTGATTTTTACCAGACATTTTTTGACGAAGCCGACGAGCTATTGGCCGACATGGAGCAGCATCTTCTGGATCTGGTGCCCGAAGCGCCGGACTCCGAACAGCTAAACGCCATTTTCCGCGCGGCCCACTCCATTAAGGGCGGGGCAGGGACTTTTGGCTTCTCCGTGTTGCAGGAGACCACTCACCTGATGGAAAACCTGCTGGACGAGGCGCGGCGCGGTGAGATGCAGCTTAACACCGATATCATCAACCTGTTTTTGGAAACCAAGGATATTATGCAGGAACAGTTGGACGCTTATAAAAACTCTGAAGAGCCGGACGCAGCAAGCTTCGACTACATCTGTAAGGCGCTGCGCCAGCTGGCTCTTGAGGCCAAAGGTGAAGCCCCAACGGCACCGGCGAAACTGTCAGTGGTTGAAACCGAGCAGGCCGCTCCGGCTTCGACGGATAATGGCGGCAGACTGCGCGTAGTTATCGACGGGCTGAAAGAGGCCGAACTCGATCTGATGCTCGAAGAGCTGGGCAATCTTGGCACCGTGAGCGACGTAGTGAAAGATGCCGCATCCGTAACCGCCACGCTTGAAACCAGCGTTAGCGAAGACGACATCACCGCTGTGCTCTGCTTTGTGATTGAACCAGAGCAGATTAGCTTTGTTCCGGTAACCGCCGCTGCCAGCGCTCCGGCCGTGGCCGAAACAACCGCCGTGGTGGCTCCCGAAGCTCCGGCTCAAACAGCCGTTGCCGTGCAAAAAGCCGGATTACCCGAGCCGCTGACTCCGGCAACCGGCCGCGTAGAACGTGATAAGCCTGCAGCCCGCGTCTCTGAATCAACCAGCATCCGCGTAGCGGTAGAAAAAGTTGACCAGTTGATTAACCTGGTCGGCGAACTGGTCATTACCCAGTCGATGCTGGCCCAGCGCTCCAACGAGCTGGACCCGGTGAATCACGGCGACCTGATTACCAGCATGGGGCAGCTACAGCGCAACGCCCGCGACCTGCAAGAGTCCGTAATGTCCATCCGCATGATGCCGATGGAATACGTGTTCAGCCGCTTCCCGCGCCTGGTGCGGGACCTTGCCGGTAAACTGAATAAGCAGGTAGAGCTGACGCTGATGGGCAGCTCCACCGAACTGGATAAAAGCCTGATCGAACGCATTATCGATCCGCTAACGCACCTGGTGCGTAACAGCCTGGACCACGGCATCGAGTCGCCGGAAAAACGTCTTGCTGCCGGGAAATCTGAGGTCGGCAACCTGATCCTCTCTGCGGAGCATCAGGGCGGCAATATCTGCATCGAAGTGACCGATGACGGAGCAGGGCTGAACCGCGAGCGTATTCTGGCTAAAGCTCTGTCTCAGGGGATGCCGGTTAGCGAGAGCATGAGCGATGATGAAGTCGGCATGCTTATTTTCGCGCCTGGCTTCTCCACCGCCGAGCAGGTCACCGACGTTTCCGGGCGCGGCGTGGGCATGGACGTAGTGAAGCGTAATATCCAGGAAATGGGCGGCCATGTTGAAATCCAGTCTAAGGCTGGGGCAGGCACCACCATTCGCATTCTGCTGCCGTTGACGCTCGCTATCCTCGACGGGATGTCGGTCAAAGTCAGCAACGAAGTCTTTATTCTGCCGCTGAACGCGGTAATGGAATCTCTGCAACCGCAGGAAGAAGACCTGCATCCGCTGGCGGGCGGCGAACGCGTGCTGGAAGTGCGCGGTGAATACCTGCCGCTGGTAGAGTTGTGGAAAGTCTTCGACGTTCAGGGAGCCAAAACCGAGGCGACTCAGGGGATTGTGGTTATTTTGCAAAGCGCCGGTCGTCGCTATGCGCTGCTGGTCGATCAGCTGATTGGTCAGCATCAGGTTGTGGTTAAAAACCTTGAAAGCAATTACCGCAAAGTGCCGGGCATTTCTGCTGCCACCATTTTGGGTGACGGCAGCGTGGCGCTGATCGTCGATGTCTCTGCGCTGCAGGGTCTGAACCGTGAACAACGTCTGGCGCTAACCGTCGCCTGATTAACTGCTTAAGAAAATAGGTACGCAAATGACTGCACTAACAAATGTGACAAAACTGACCGGGGAAAACGTGGGACAGGAATTTCTGGTGTTCACCCTCGGCGACGAAGAGTACGGTATTGATATCCTGAAAGTGCAGGAAATTCGCGGTTACGATCAGGTAACGCGTATCGCGAACACTCCGGCCTTTATCAAGGGTGTGACCAACCTGCGCGGCGTTATCGTGCCGATTATTGACCTGCGCCTGAAGTTCGAACAAGACGGCGTGGAATATAACGATAATACCGTGGTTATCGTTCTCAACCTTGAGAAACGCGTTGTGGGTATCGTGGTTGACGGCGTGTCAGACGTATTGTCTCTGACCGCCGACCAGATTCGCCCTGCGCCGGAGTTTGCGGTGACGCTGTCAACAGAATACCTCACGGGCCTGGGTGCTCTGGGCGAGCGTATGCTGATTCTGGTAAATATCGAGAAGCTGCTGAACAGCGAAGAGATGGAACTGCTTGATTCTGCTGTGGCTTAATCGGGTGGGAGAGTAAAAAGGGGCTACCGTGAGGTAGCCCCTTTTTTTAGGCCTGGATTTCTTTGCCGGGAGCGGTACTTACCGTTCCTTCTTCCAGCATGCCTTCGTTTTTCGACAGCATCGCCGTCGCCACGCCGTTACCCAGAACGTTAATAGCCGAGCGGCCCATGTCCAGGAAGTGGTCGATGCCCATCAGCAGCAGAATACCCGCGACCGGGATATTGAAGCTTGGGATGGTTGCGGCCAGTACCACCAGCGCGGAGCGAGGCACCCCGGCAATCCCTTTAGAGGCCAGCATCAGCGTCAGCATCAGCACGGCAATTTCAGAGAATGACAGGTGAACGTTATAAGCCTGGGCAATAAACATCGAAGCGAACGAGCAGTACACCATCGAACCCACGAGGTTGAAGGAGTAGCCGATAGGCAGCACGAACGAGGCGATGTTGCGCGAGCAGCCGAAGCGGGTGAGCTGGTCGAGCGTTTTCGGATAAGCGGCTTCGGAACTGCTGGTGGTGAAGGCAACCAGCACCGGATCTTTCAGCATCGCCAGCAGGCGGAACACATCGCGCTTCAGCACCATGTAGCCCACGCTAATCAGCACAATGCAGGTCAGCACAATCGCCACGTAGTAACCGCCGATAAATGACGCGTAGTTCAGCAGAATACCGAGACCCTGAGTTGCAATCACCGAAGAGATGGCCGCGAAGATAGCCAGCGGCGCGACGTACATCACGTAGCCGGTCACTTTGAGCATGATGTGAGAGACCACATCCAGGGCGCTGACCAGCGGCGCGTTGAACTTCTCGCCCAGAGATGCCCCTGCAATACCGAAGAACATAGAAAACACGACGATTTGCAGGATCTCGTTATCGGACATTGCGCCGGCGATGCTGGTCGGAATAGTGTGCGAGATAAACGCTTTCAGCGTCATGCCGCTCACCGCCAGGCCGGTTTGTACCGCTTCTGCCGGAACCTGCAAATTCATACCTGCGCCAGGATGTGCAAGGGTGACGATAAACAGGCCGACCAGAATCGACAAGATTGAAGAGGAGACAAACCACACCATCGCCTTCCCGCCGACGCGGCCAATGGTGGAGGTTTCGCCAAGCTTCATGATACCGACCGTCAGGGTGCTGAAGACCAATGGCGCAATCACCATCTTGATCAATCGCAGGAAGATGTCGGTAAACAGCGTGATGTTATCGGCGTAGCTTTTGATGATGTCGGCACCGGCGTATTCGTGGATAGCCGCTCCGCAGAAGATCCCCGCTATCATGAACAGAATAATGAATAGCGTGAGTTTGTTTGAACTTGCCACTGACTTAGTAACCCAGTAGTTGACTGTAGTTGAATTGTGTTTTTTTGTAACTTACTGACCCTTATATAATTATTGTGAATGGGTCATAAGTGCGCGGAGCATAACTTGAATCAAAGCGCGCCGATATACAACTCTTTTTTATAAATTCTGTAAATTGTTAATTAAGCAGCACTTAATCATTCCATGTGAATAAGATCACAAAATTGCGGATATATTCTTTTCAGTTTGCATTAAAGTGAATGGGTGTGTGTCTAATTCTTTGTTTTTAATGAAGATAACTCGTCAATACACTGTTTTACTGAATTTGACTGCGCGGTCTGGTTATTTCGCGATCTCTAAACTAAATTTCAACTAAGTGATGGCGTAACGTACTGATTTTTTTCTTACCAGTTCGTCTATGAATGTCGCGAACATAAGCCGTTGTGCCTGGTTGTAAAATGTACAATCAGGTGAAGAGAGTCCCAATATTATTGGGGCAGGGAGAGATAACGGTATTTGATGGAAAATGTATGCGACTTCAGGACGAATTATATTAACCATAAGTTAATGGAGTCAGCTGCCGGTATTAAAGTGCAATACCGGCTGGCGTTAAATCGTCCCGTGCCGCTTCGCTGCGTATCCACGAAGCATGATTGAGTCATTTTGAATAAGGGTAAGGATATGAATTCAGCCACAGCTGCACGCTTAATTCTTTCTTGTACTGCGTTTGCGATTATTCCATCGGCTAATGCGGCGGTGGCAAACGGCACGTTCCAGGTACTGATTACTATTCAGAAGTCCTGCGCGGTTACCGCCGGTAGTGGCTCGAATATTAACTTAGGGACGGTAAATGCCAGTGCAGTAAACACCTCGCAAAGCAATACTTTTACCGTTAACTGTTCAAAGACAACCCCTTATTTTATCGGTCTGGCCCCTTCGGCGGCAAACGGAGGAACGACCACCGGTTCAGGTGCAATGTCATCCGTGGCTAACTCGGCCACCAACACCGATAAAGTCCCTTATCAACTGAACCAGACATCCGCTACCGGGCCCGTTTGGGGGAATACCGCCACCACTACCGTCGTCGGTAACGGCGTAGCGGGTACGGGGTCGGGAGCCGCGCAAACTTATACCGTCTATGCGACGGCGGCGAGCGCTAACTTTACGCCAGACAGCTATGCGGACACGGTCACCGTCAACGTTAACTACTGATTTCAGGACAGCGGATGAAATTGAAATTTGGTGGACGACGTTGCGCCTGCGTATGCCTGATGCTGGGGCTGGCCGCTGGAGGGAATGCGTTAGCCGGAGGGCTGCAAATCTCCCCGGTTAATCTGATGCTGCATGCCACGCAAAACGCAGATGGCATTTGGCTCAGCAATGAAGGTGACGCGCCGCTTAACGCGCAGGTACGCGTATTTAGCTGGCAGCAGAGCAGTTATGCCGACAAACTTTCGGCTTCTCAGGGGCTGGTCATCAGCCCGCCTATCGTGACGCTGCCTGCCGGGCAGCGTCAGCTTATTCGGGTGATTCGCACGGGTCCTGCAACTAATCAAGTTGAGCAGGCTTATCGCTTGTTTATCGATGAACTTCCACCGCCAAAGCTTCAGCGAAATAAAATTCAGTTTGTGATGCGCTATTCCGTTCCGGTGTTTTTGCAGCCCGCCGGGCAGGCGGAAGCCTCGGCAAAGTTAAACTGGAAATTAATCAATATAGATGGCAAAGCGTTTGTTGAAGTGAGTAATCAGGGAAACAGCCACGCTCAGCTGTCGGCAATGACGTTTATTCAACCTAATGGCGTACGAAAAGTTATTACTTCTGGTCTGCTGGGTTATGTCCTTCCAGATTCGAGTATGCGGTGGATAATATCATCGTCTGCTAATGATGCTTACCATAGCGGGAAAGTTGAAGTCACTATCAATGGTCAACAAACAGAACAAAATTTATGACTGGCCATATTCTCTGGTAAAAATTTTATTGCTTAATGGTTTGGTTATTTCCGGCATGGCAGCAGCACAAAATACCCATAATGACCTACCTCAGAATGCGGCCACTAATAATACAACACAGCCTGTAGGCATTGATTTATATCTCGACACGACGGTGAATGGAAATCCCGTGGGTCTGGTTCATCTTGGCTACGCTGATGGAAAATTATACGGTACCGCTTTGGCTCTGCGGCAGCTGGGTTTTCGCCCGCCGGAAAAAGCTCAACCGCCGTATTATCTGAATGACATCGCTCAAATAACGATCGACTATAACGTGGGACAGCAAACGCTGGCGTTGACCGCGCCGCTGAGCCTGTTAGACCTGAAAACCACCCAGCTTAACTCGTCGGATGTCTCTGCCCCCAGGGCGTCAAACGCCTACGGCGCGTTGTTGAATTATGATATTTACGCCGATACGGGAAAAGAAAGTAACGTTAACACCTTCAGCGAGTTCCGCGCGTTCAATGCGGCGGGCGTGCTGAGTTCCACCCAGTTGACACGTTATTCTACGGAGCAAAATGATAACCAGTCATTTAGCCGCCTGGATACCAGCTGGCGCACTTCCTTTGCCGATAAAATGCTGGCGGTTACCCTGGGGGACACGCTAACCAGTTCGCTCTCATGGTCGCGCCAGACCCGTATCGCCGGGATAAAAATTGGTACCGATTTTGGTCTCAACCCCTATATGCCCACCACGCCGCTGCCTTCGTTCCTGGGTTCAGCAACCCTGCCGTCGGACGTTGAGCTATACGTTAACGGGGTCAAGTATTACAACGGCAACGTGCCTGCGGGCAGTTTCCAGATTAATACGCTGCCGAATATTACCGGGGCGGGTAACGCCCAGGTAATGATGACGGATGCGCTCGGCAGAACCAGCGTGCAGAGCTTCTCCTTTTATAACGATCAGCTTCTGCTCCGGGAAGGGCTGACGGACTGGTCTCTGGAGCTGGGCGTGGTGCGGAAAAATTACGGTTACTCCTCATTTGATTATGCCAGCGAACCCGCAATCAGCGGGACCTGGCGGCGAGGTTTCAGCAACACTCTGACCGCCGGGGGGCATTTTGAAACCAGCGATAGCCTGATTAACGGCGGGCTGAGCAGCGACTGGATCCCGGCAAGCCAGTCGGGAACAATTTCAACCGCGCTGGCCGCCAGCTCGGACTCCGGGGCGAACGGCTATTTATATGGGCTGGGTTACCGCTGGTCCGACGGCCGCTTCAGCTTTAGCTCCAGCGCCACGGCAACCTCCGGAGATTACCGCGATGTTGCCACGCGTTATGGCTCAGCCCCCTCAGCGTTTAGCGGCAGCGCGGTGGTAGGGTATAACTTCGGCGTTGGGGGCAATCTCAGCATGAGTTACCTGCAGTTTCGTTACCCGGAACAAAGCGCCATACGCTACGCCAACGCCACCTGGTTCAAATCCATCACCGATAACGTCTCCCTCAGCGCCAGCTTTAACCAGAACATTGACGACGGCCGCGACCGCAGCGTTTACCTGATGGTGACCGTCAGTACCCGTAATAACCTGACCGCCGGGGCCACCGTTCAGCGCACCGGCGACAAGATGGGGTATCAGCTCAACGCCAGCCAGACTCCGCCATCTGAAGGCGGCGTAGGCTGGAATCTGGCCGCCAGCCAGCAGAGCTCGCAGCAAAGCGGGCAGGGCGAGGTTGGCTACCTGGGGCGCAATGGTCGGGTTTATACCGGCTACCGCAGTATTCCTGATAATAACTACGGCTACGCCGGGGCGACGGGATCTGTTGTGATGATGGGCGGCGGCATCTTCGCCGCGCGGGAGATCAATAACGGGTTTGCCGTTGTCTCTACCGATGGGATCCCGAATGTACCGGTCAAATTGCAGAATAACCTTGTGGGAAACAGCGACGGTAACGGACTGTTGCTGGTGACGCCGCTGAACAGTTATCAAAACAACCTGATCAGCATCGACCCCATGAACCTGCCCGCCAGCATGCGTATTCGTAATGTTAATCTCAACGCCACGCCTGCCGACCGCTCCGGCACGCTGGTTAGTTTTGATATTAAGCCGGTGCGTGCCGCGCTGGTGATCCTTGTCGATGCGAAAGGCAACGCCATCGGAGAAGGTAGCCCCGTCAGATCGATGGCGGGAGCCGGGCAGGACACGGTGGTGGGCTTTGATGGTCAGGCCTACTTTGATGCCCTTGAACTGCGCAATCAGCTCAGAGTGACCACCGACAGCGGCATTTGTATCGCCGAATTTGATTACCCCGAAAACCAGAAAAGCGTACCGAATATCGGGCCGATAGTGTGCCGCTAGCGAATCTGTGGCCTTTTGATACAGGAGTTTCCCGCATGAGATTAAAACAACTTTTGCTGCTGGCGGTGCTCTTGCTGTCCCCGGGAATTAGCCACGCGGTGGTGTGTTCGGTGAGCAATGTGCAGACGGTAAACTTTGGCACCGTCAATCCGCTGGCGACGGCTACGCCCAATACCTCGATGACGTTTGATTACAGCTGTTCCAAGCAATTAGGCGACCTGCTGGCCGGGGTGACGCTCTGTTTCAACATTGATGGTGCCGGGGTGGGGAACCATAAAATGTCTTTTGCCGGGCCGCCTGCCAGTACGCTGAGCTATGAGCTTTACCAGGGAACCGTCAGTGGAGGGGCGTGGGGCAGCCAGTTTCAGACGGGGACGACCTTCCCGATGGTGCAGCTAAATTTGCTTAACCTGACGCCCGTCACCGGAAGCCTGACGGTCTACGGGCAAATGACGCTTCCGCAAACTTCAGCTGCACCGGGGAGCTATCAGGACATTTACACCAGCGGAATGGCGACGGTCACGCTTAATACCGGCCTGCTGGCTCCCCCCGCTGGCTGTGGGACATCTGTCGCAACAAACTTTCCCTTTAATGTGATAGCGGCCGTCAGCAAGCAGTGCAATATCAGCTATGCCAATAACGTGAGCTTCGGGGCAGTCGCCGCAATGCAAAGCAATCTGGCTTCGAGCAACACCATCGGCGTTGCCTGTACCAATGGCACGACCTATACGATTGGGCTTTCCCCTTCGAATAACAACACGGGGGGCACCGGGGTACTAAAAGGGACAGGGGCTAACACCGACCAGGTGCCTTACCAGCTAAGGCAGGCTTCGGGGACATCGGGCGCCGTCTGGGGGAATACGGCCTTGAACAATCGGTCCAGCACGGGCACGGGCGTCGCGCAGCAGTACCCGGTCTATGTCACTATCCCAAGCACTAACTACATCCCCGATGATTACGCCGATACGGTGACCATCACCGTGACCTACTAGCGCGCCCAATCGGCCAATTTCCCTGTGACTTAACGTAAAGTTCCCGCGGTACGTGCCGATAACCTCGGGAACAAGTCGTTAAAAGGGCGTCGTATGTTAAACCGTATTCGCGTGGTCACCATGCTGATGATGGTGCTTGTGGTGTTCGCGCTGCTGCAAATCATTTCCGGTGGTATGTTCTTTAATTCCTTAAAAAACAATAATGACAACTTTAAAGTTTCCCGCGAATTACGGGTTCAGCAGGCCGAGTTAAATCAGGCGTGGGTCCTGATGCTGCATACGCGCATCAACCTTAGCCGCTCCGCCGCACGTATGATGATGGACCCGACGAATAGCCAAAGCGCGGCGAAAACGGATCTGCTGAACAACGCCAAAAAATCTTTGCTGAACGCCGAGCAGCACTACAACAACTTTAAACAAGTTGCGCCGATTTCCGACGAAATGAACGCCGTCGTCAAAGATATTGACGGCGATTACCTGGCCTATCACCAGGCGCTGGCGGAATTAATTGGCTATCTCGAAAGCGGCAATATGGACGCCTATTTCGGCCAGTCCACCCAGGGGATGCAGAATGCGCTGGAGAAAGCGTATGACGGCTATCTGGCTCTGAACGACCGGATGTATGAAGCCTCTTATGTGGACAGCCGCGCCGGGTACACCTTTGCCATCTGGCAGCTTGGTGTTCTGGCCTTAGCCCTGGCTGCGGTTATCCTGCTGGTTTGGTTCGGGATGCGCCATGTGTTACTCAGGCCGCTGAACGTGGTGATTAACCATATCCGCGAGATTGCTTCCGGCAACCTGACGGAAAACATTGCCGTGGTCGGTAAAAACGAGCTGAGCCAGCTCGCGTCCAGCGTCCAGCATATGCAGCGGGAATTAATTAACACCGTGAGCCGGGTGCGCGAAGGGTCGGACGCTATTTATAGCGGCACCAGCGAAATCGCAGCCGGCAACAACGATCTCTCTTCCCGTACCGAACAGCAGGCTGCCTCTCTTGAAGAAACTGCCGCCAGCATGGAGCAGTTGACCGCCACGGTTAAACAGAACGCCGAAAACGCTCGTCAGGCTTCTCAACTGGCGCTTAACGCTTCCGAAACCGCCCAGCGCGGCGGAAAAGTGGTAGATGGCGTGGTCAAGACCATGCACGACATCGCCGGTTCTTCAAAGAAAATCGCCGACATTATTAGCGTGATCGACGGTATTGCCTTCCAGACAAACATCCTTGCGCTGAACGCCGCCGTTGAGGCCGCACGCGCCGGAGAGCAGGGGCGCGGCTTTGCCGTGGTAGCAGGCGAAGTGCGTAACCTGGCAAGCCGCAGCGCCCAGGCGGCAAAAGAGATTAAGTCCCTGATTGAAGATTCCGTCTCGCGCGTGGATACCGGCTCGGTGCTGGTTGAAAGCGCGGGGGAAACCATGAGCGACATCGTGAACGCGGTTACGCGGGTCACCGACATCATGGGTGAAATAGCCTCTGCATCCGATGAGCAAAGCCGTGGTATAGACCAGGTCGCGCTGGCGGTGTCGGAGATGGACAAAGTGACGCAGCAGAACGCCTCGCTGGTGGAAGAGTCTGCTGCTGCGGCCGCCGCGCTGGAGGAGCAGGCCAGCCGCCTGACTCAGTCGGTTGCGACGTTCCGTTTGCAAGGGAATGCGGGTAGTAAAAAGCCTGCGGCGGCGGCGGTAACGCCAGGCCCCGTGGTTCACACCCCGCGTACTCCGGCCAGGGCCGGTGATGACGATAACTGGGAAACTTTCTGATTAGATGAATACCGGCCTGCTGGCCGGTAGAGGGAAGCTTTGATGTTAAACCGTATCCGAGTCTCGACCACTCTTTTCCTGATTGTGATTATCTGCGGCGTGCTGCAGATTGGCAGTAATGGTTTGTCTTTCTGGGCTTTTCGTGATGATTTTCAGAACCTTAAAATGGTCGAGGTCAGTAATCAGCAGCGCGATACGTTAACCCAAAGCCGCGCGGCGCTGCTGGCCGCCAGCAATGCTTTAAACCGCGCCGGAACGCTTACGGCTCTGAGCTATCCGGCGGAAGATATCAAGCGCCTGATGGCTAATGCCCGCGGCAGCCTGACCCAGGCGGATCTGCTGTTTAATCAGTTCCTCGAGACCCCGCATAAAAGCGGCGAGGGCGAGCAGATGATGGCCTCCACGAAGCAGAGCTATAGCGCTTTCCGTGACGATTTACAGCATCAGGCGACCTGGCTCGAAAACAACCAGCTCTCCGACTTTATGAGCGCCCCGGTGCAGAAATCGCAGGACGTTTTTGACGCTAACTTCAACGCCTGGCAGCAGAGTATTAATCAGATTGTGGCTACCGCCAGCGGCGACAGCCAGAAAAATTACCATATCTCGGCGGTCATTTTCTTTACGGTCACGATTATTGCCGTGGTGCTGATGCTTGGCTCCCTGGCCTGGTCCCGCAAGATGATTGTTCAGCCGCTGGCGATTGTACGCAGCCACTTTGAGAGCATTGCCGCGGGGGATCTGGCGAAGCCGATTGCGGTCTATGGCCGCAACGAGATCTCTGAAATCTTTGCCAGCCTGAAAAATATGCAGTCCTCATTAAAAGAGACGGTAAGCCAGGTTCGCGGCGGTACCAGCGCCATGCACTCCGGTATTGAGGAGATTGCCGCAGGGAATAACGACCTCTCCGCCCGTACCGAGCAGCAGGCGGCCTCGCTGGCCGAAACCGCTGCCAGCATGGAGCAGTTGACCGCAACCGTGGGCCAGAACGCGGATAACGCGCGCCAGGCGGCACAGCTCTCACGCAGCGCGGCAGATACCGCTAAGCAGGGCGGGCAGCAGGCTGCAAATGTTGCCAATACCATGCGTGATATCGCCGGTAGCTCGCAAAAAATTAGCGATATCACCAGCGTTATCGACGGCATTGCCTTCCAGACCAATATCCTGGCGCTTAACGCGGCGGTGGAAGCTGCCCGTGCCGGTGAGCAGGGGCGAGGTTTTGCGGTGGTAGCGGGCGAGGTTCGCAATCTTGCCAGCCGCAGCGCGCAGGCGGCAAAAGAGATAAAAGTATTAATTGAAGAGTCCGTTGACCGGGTACAGCAGGGTTCCAGGCTGGTAGATACCGCCGCCACGACCATGGCCGAGATTGTTCGCTCGGTAACCCAGGTTAACGACATTATGGGTGAGATTGCCTCCGCTTCTGACGAGCAGCGTCGCGGAATCGAGCAGGTCGCCCAGGCCGTCAGCCAGATGGATCAGGTGACTCAGCAAAACGCCGCGCTGGTGGAAGAAGCCGCCGGTGCCACCGATGCGCTGGCAAGTCAGGCCGAATATCTCTCCGGAGTGGTCGCCGTGTTTAAGTTAAACGGCAGCGAACCGCCGCATTCCAGCGGTGAATTTGTTCCTTCCGGAGTGCTGGTTACATCGTGATCGTAATTAAGAAGGCGCTATGACATCACCAACGCCCCTTGGGCAACAGTCATTAATGTTACAGATGACACAGCGTCTGCCGCTATCCGACACGCATTTTCGTCGGATATGCCAGTTAATCTATCAGCGCGCGGGAATTGTGCTGGCCGACCATAAACGGGACATGGTTTATAACCGTCTGGTACGCCGCCTGCGTCTGCTGGGGCTGGATGATTTTGGACGTTATTTAGGCATGCTGGAGGCTAACTCCAGCAGCGCCGAGTGGCAGGCGTTTATCAACTCGCTGACCACTAACCTGACCGCTTTTTTCCGGGAAGGGCACCATTTCCCGATTCTGGCGGAGCACGCACGCAAGCACTCCGGCGAATACAAAGTCTGGAGCGCGGCGGCATCCACCGGGGAGGAGCCATACTCCATCGCCATTACCCTGGCGGATGTTTTAGGCTCGGGCGCCGGACGCTGGAAGGTGTTTGCCAGCGACATCGACACTCAGGTGCTGGAAAAAGCCCGGAGCGGAGTCTACCGCCAGGAGGAGCTTAAAACGCTTTCCCCGGTACAGATGCAGCGCTATTTCATGCGCGGAACCGGGCCGCACGACGGGCTGGTGCGGGTGCGCAGCGAACTGGCAAACCATATTGATTTTGCGCCGATCAACCTGCTGGATAAGCAGGCGCCGGTGCCGGGGCCGTTTGACGCGATCTTTTGTCGAAATGTGATGATTTATTTCGACAAACCCACGCAGCAGGCCATTTTGCAGCGCTTCGTCCCGCTGCTGAAACCCGGAGGATTACTGTTTGCCGGGCATTCGGAGAACTTCAGTAACCTCAGCCGCGACTTCTGGCTGCGTGGCCAGACGGTTTACGGGCTGAGTAAGGAAAGAACATGACGAAAATACGTGTCTTATCGGTCGATGACTCTGCGCTAATGCGGCAGATAATGACGGAAATTATCAACAGTCATAGCGATATGGAAATGGTGGCGACCGCGCCGGATCCTCTGGTGGCCCGCGATCTGATTAAGAAGTTCAATCCGGACGTATTAACGTTGGATGTCGAAATGCCGCGCATGGACGGCCTCGACTTCCTCGAAAAACTGATGCGCCTGCGGCCGATGCCGGTAGTGATGGTTTCCTCGCTGACCGGAAAAGGGTCGGAGGTGACGCTGCGCGCGCTGGAACTGGGCGCCATTGATTTCGTCACCAAGCCGCAGTTGGGCATCCGCGAAGGCATGCTGGCCTACAGCGAAATGATAGCCGAGAAGGTGCGTACGGCGGCGAGAGCAAAACTGGCTGCGCGTGCGCCAGCGGCTGCCCCGGCTACCCTGAAAGCGGGGCCGTTGCTGAGCTCTGAGAAGCTGATTGCCATTGGGGCCTCCACCGGCGGCACCGAGGCGATTCGCCATGTGCTACAGCCGCTGCCGCTTTCCAGCCCGGCGCTGCTGATAACCCAGCATATGCCGCCCGGCTTTACGCGCTCATTCGCCGAGCGCCTGAATAAGCTGTGTCAGATTAGCGTGAAAGAGGCAGAAGACGGCGAACGAGTGCTGCCGGGGCATGCCTACATTGCGCCGGGTGATAAGCATATGGAGCTGTCGCGAAGCGGTGCGAACTATCAAATCAAATTACATGACGGCCCACCAGTGAACCGGCACCGCCCGGCAGTGGATGTGCTGTTCCATTCGGTGGCGAAGTACGCGGGGCGTAATGCCGTCGGCGTTATCCTCACCGGGATGGGTAATGACGGTGCCGCCGGGATGCTGGCGATGCACCAGGCAGGGGCGTGGACCATCGCCCAAAACGAAGCAAGTTGTGTGGTGTTCGGCATGCCGCGTGAGGCCATCAATTCCGGTGGCGTCAGCGAAGTGGTCGATTTAAGCCAGGTTAGCCAGCAAATGCTGGCGAAAATTAGTGCCGGACAGGCAATACGTATTTAACTGAAGGAGCCCGGATTTTATGGCGGACAAAGAACTTAAGTTTCTGGTCGTAGACGACTTTTCAACTATGCGCCGCATCGTGCGTAACCTGCTTAAAGAGCTGGGTTTTAACAACGTTGAAGAAGCCGAAGACGGCGTAGATGCGCTGAACAAACTCCAGGCTGGCGGCTTCGGGTTTGTTATTTCTGACTGGAACATGCCGAACATGGACGGCCTGGAACTGCTGAAAACCATCCGCGCCGACGGGGCGATGTCAGCTCTGCCGGTTCTGATGGTCACGGCGGAAGCCAAGAAAGAGAACATCATTGCGGCAGCACAGGCCGGGGCGAGTGGTTACGTAGTTAAGCCATTTACCGCGGCAACCCTGGAAGAGAAACTGGGCAAAATTTTCGAAAAGCTCGGCATGTAAGGAGGCGCAAATGCACTCATCAACAAACCCGGCAACAGAGATACACGAGCATTCACCGACCGATATTATCGCTCGTATCGGCAGTCTGACTCGTATGCTGCGCGACAGCCTGCGTGAATTGGGCCTGGATCAGGCGATTGCCGAAGCAGCAGAAGCTATCCCTGATGCCCGTGACCGTCTGGACTATGTGGTGCAAATGACCGCCCAGGCCGCAGAGCGCGCCCTGAACTGCGTGGAGCTGTCTCAGCCTCACCAGAACCAGATGGAGAGTGAAGCAAAGGCGCTGAGCGGCCGCTGGGATGCATGGTTTGAAAACCCAATCGAGCTGAAAGATGCCCGTGAGCTGGTAACCGATACCCGCAGCTATCTGTCGGAGGTGCCGGGACACACCAGCTTCACCAACGCCCAACTGCTGGAAATCATGATGGCGCAGGATTTCCAGGACCTTACCGGTCAGGTTATTAAGCGCATGATGGATGTTATCCAGGAGATTGAACGCCAGCTATTGATGGTGCTGCTGGAGAACATGCCGGAGCCGGACGCGCGCGCCAAACGCGTGAACGAAGGCCTGCTTAACGGTCCTCAGCTTGACGCCAGCGCCGCAGGCGTGGTGGCAAGCCAGGACCAGGTCGATGATTTACTGGACAGCTTAGGCTTCTAATCGACACCACCGCCTTTCCCGCGTGCGCGGGGGAGGCGGTTTCTTAACGTCAAAATAAACGTACAAAAACGTTTGTAATTCCTCTATTAGCCCAACCGTGCTCTGGCATGCTGTCCTTGAAATTGCGGCCACGAGACTGTTGCGGTGTCTGAAGATAGCGATCAGGAAAAAACAGAAGCCCCCACGGCCCACCGACTAGAAAAGGCGCGTGAAGAGGGGCAGATCCCGCGTTCCCGAGAATTGACCTCACTGCTGATGTTGCTGGTGGGCTTGTGCATTATCTGGATGGGCGGCGCGTCGCTGGGGCGCATGCTGGGCGCGATGCTGTCCGACGGCCTGCACTTTGATCATAAAATCATTAACGATCCCAGCCTGATAGTGAACCAGATTAGCCACCTGATAAAACTGGCGGTGATGGCGTTGCTGCCGCTGATTTCCGGGCTGGTGATTGTGGCGATTGCCGCGCCGATGCTGCTCGGCGGCGTGAATTTCAGCGGTAAATCAATCAAATTCAATCTCGGCAAGCTGAACCCGATTGCCGGGCTAAAGCGCATGTTCTCGATGCAGACCGCAGCCGAGCTGCTCAAGGCGCTGCTGAAAGCCATTTTGGTGGGCTGCGTGGCCGCCTGGTATTTGTGGCATAACTGGCCGGCGATGATGCGTTTGATGAGCGAGTCCCCGGTGACGGCGCTTGCTAATGCGCTGAACATGGTCGCGCTGTGCGCCCTGCTGGTGATTCTGGGGCTGATCCCGATGGTCGGGTTTGACGTCTTCTTCCAGATCTACAGCCATATTAAAAAGCTGCGTATGACCCGTCAGGATATTCGTGACGAATATAAGCAGAACGAAGGCGACCCGCATATTAAAGGGCGTATTCGTCAGCAGCAGCGAGCGATTGCGCGTCGCCGCATGATGGCGGACGTGCCGAAGGCCGACGTTATCGTCACCAACCCGACCCACTATGCGGTGGCCTTGCAGTACGACGAAAACAAAATGAGCGCGCCGAAGGTGCTGGCCAAAGGAGCCGGACTGATAGCGCTGCGCATTAGAGAAATTGGTAATGAAAACCGCATTCCGACTCTGGAAGCGCCTCCTCTGGCCCGTGCGCTTTACCGCCACGCCGAAATTGGCCAGCAGATCCCCGGCCAGCTTTACTCTGCCGTGGCGGAAGTGCTGGCCTGGGTCTGGCAGCTCAGGCGCTGGCGCGTGGCGGGCGGTTTAATTCCGAAGAAACCTGAAAATCTGCCGGTGCCTGAGGCGCTGGACTTTGCAAACGAGAAGGACTCCGATGGCTAATCTGGCTGCGATGTTGCGCCTGCCGGGCAACATGAAATCTGGGCAATGGCAGATCCTTGCCGGGCCGGTACTGATCCTGCTGATTCTGTCGATGATGGTGCTGCCGCTGCCGCCGTTTGTCCTCGATCTGCTGTTCACCTTTAACATTGCGCTGTCGATAATGGTGCTGCTGGTGGCGATGTTCACCCAGCGCACGCTGGACTTCGCCGCGTTTCCTACCATTTTGCTGTTCACCACCTTGCTGCGCCTGGCGCTGAACGTCGCCTCCACCCGTATTATCCTGCTTGACGGCCACACCGGCGCGGCGGCGGCGGGGAAGGTGGTTGAAGCGTTTGGCCACTTCCTGGTTGGCGGGAACTTTGCCATCGGGATCGTGGTGTTTATCATCCTGGTTATCATCAACTTTATGGTTATTACCAAGGGTGCCGGACGTATCGCCGAAGTGGGCGCGCGTTTTGTGCTGGACGGGATGCCGGGCAAGCAGATGGCTATCGACGCCGACCTGAATGCCGGGATTATTGGCGAAGAGGAAGCTAAAAAACGCCGTTCGGAAGTGACTCAGGAAGCCGACTTCTACGGCTCGATGGACGGTGCGAGTAAATTCGTGCGCGGCGACGCCGTTGCCGGTCTCATTATTATGGTTATCAACGTGGTGGGCGGCCTGATGGTCGGCGTTATCCAGCACGATATGGCGATGGGAGCGGCGGCGCAGAGCTATACGCTGTTGACCATCGGCGACGGCCTGGTTGCCCAGATCCCCGCGCTGGTTATCTCAACCGCCGCGGGCGTTATCGTTACCCGCGTAGCCACCGACCAGGACGTTGGCGAGCAGATGGTCACCCAGCTGTTCAACAACCCGCGCGTTATGCTGCTTTCGGCTGGCGTACTCGGCCTGCTCGGCATGGTGCCGGGAATGCCAAACTTTGTCTTCCTGCTGTTTACCGCAGCGCTGCTGGGACTTGCCTGGTGGATGCGTGGCCGCCAGATGGAAGCGCCAGCCGCGCCTCAGCCGGTGAAATTACCTGAAAATACTCAGGCGGTTGAGGCAACATGGAATGACGTTCAGCTCGAAGATCCGCTGGGTATGGAAGTGGGCTACCGCCTGATCCCGATGGTGGATTTCCAGCAGGACGGTGAATTGCTGGGCCGCATCCGCAGTATTCGTAAAAAATTCGCTCAGGAGATGGGCTTCCTGCCGCCTGTGGTACACATTCGCGACAATATGGACCTGCCTCCGGCGCGTTATCGCATCCTGATGAAGGGCGTTGAAATTGGCAGCGGTGACGCTTACCCTGGCCGCTGGCTGGCGATTAACCCCGGCACCGCAGCGGGCACATTGCCGGGTGAGGCAACCATCGATCCGGCCTTTGGTCTCGCGGCTATCTGGATTGAAAGCGCGCTGAAAGAGCAGGCGCAGATCCAGGGCTTCACCGTGGTGGAAGCCAGTACCGTGGTGGCAACGCACCTTAATCACCTGATTGGGCAATTTGCTCCCGAGCTGTTTGGCCGCCAGGAAGCGCAGCAGTTGCTGGACCGCGTGACGCAGGAAATGCCGAAGCTTACCGAAGATCTTATTCCTGCGGTGGTGACCTTAACCACGCTGCATAAGGTGCTGCAAAATCTGCTGGAAGAGAAGGTGCCGATCCGCGATATGCGCACCATTCTTGAAACGCTGGCCGAGCATGCGCCGATCCAAAACGATCCGCATGAATTGACCGCCGTGGTGCGCGTGGCGCTGGGCCGCGCTATTACCCAGCAATGGTTCCCGGGCACCGGCGAAGTGCAGGTTATTGGCCTCGATGCTTCCCTTGAGCGCCTCCTGTTGCAGGCCTTGCAGGGCGGCGGCGGGCTGGAGCCGGGCCTTGCTGACCGCCTGCTTGAGCAGTCTCAGGAAGCTTTACAGCGCCAGGAGATGATGGGCGCGCCGCCTGTGCTGCTGGTGAACCACGCGCTGCGTCCGCTGCTTGCCCGCTTCCTGCGCCGCACGCTGCCGCAGCTTGTTGTGCTGTCGAGCCTTGAGCTGTCCGACAACCGCAATATCCGCATGACTTCAACGATTGGAGCGAAATAATGCGCGCTTTATTTTTAATGATGTTCATTCCCTTCGGCGCGCTGGCGCTGGGCGACGGTGCCTGGCAGGGTAGCGGAGTTGGGGTAACGCTGGATCATCGCGGCGTGGCCGCCTCTTCGCAGCCGCTGGCTCCGCCGCAGCCGGTCAGCGGCAGAATGTCGCTGATTGCCTGGACCTACGTACTGGATGGCCCGACGCCCGCCGGACTGACGGTAAAACTGTGCTCGCAAACGAACTGTACTTCTATTGACGGGCAGAGCGGCACGACCCGCGGGCTGACCAATACCGATGCCAATGAGCCTCTGCGCTTTGTCTGGGAGGTGCCGGGAGGCGGTTCTATGTATCCGCCGCTGCGGGTTCGCAGTAATCAGGTCATCGTTAACTACACGCGTTAAAACAAAAAAGCCCGGTCCAAAATGACCGGGCTTTTTTTATCCAGGCCCGCAGAGTGCAGGCCGGTCGATTACATACGTTCTACGGTTTCGATACCCAGGGTATCCAGACCCAGTTTCAGGGTTTTCGCCGTCAGCAGCGCCAGCTTCAGGCGGCTGTTGCGGGTTGCTTCGTCGGCAGCGCTGAGGATCGGGCAGTGCTCGTAGAAGCCGGAGAACAGGCCAGCTACGTCGTAAAGATAGGCGCACATAACATGCGGCGTACCGTCGCGTGCGACCACGTTCAGCGTCTCTTCGAACTGCAACAGGCGTGCAGCCAGCTGCGCTTCGCGCGCTTCGGCAAGCACCACTTTGGCTTTCAGCAACTCGGCCTCTTCGATATCCGCTTTGCGGAACACGGAGAGCACGCGGGTATAGGCGTACTGCATATATGGCGCGGTATTGCCTTCAAACGCCAGCATGTTGTCCCAGTCAAAGATGTAGTCGGTGGTGCGGCTCTTGGAGAGGTCGGCGTATTTGACCGCGCCGATGCCAACCGCTTTCGCCAGGTTTTCCAGCTCGTCGGCAGGCATGTCCGGGTTTTTCTCCGCGACCAGGCTGCGGGCGCGTTCCATCGCTTCATCAAGCAGGTCGGTCAGTTTTACCGTACCGCCTGAGCGGGTTTTGAACGGCTTGCCGTCTTTGCCCAGCATCATGCCGAACATCTGGTGTTCCAGCGTGACCGACTCAGGAACGTAACCTGCTTTACGCACGATGGTCCAGGCCTGCATCAGGTGCTGGTGCTGGCGGGAGTCGATGAAATACAGCACGCGGTCGGCGTGCAGGGTTTCGTAGCGGTATTTTGCACAGGCGATATCGGTGGTGGTGTAAAGGTAGCCGCCATCTTTCTTCTGGATGATAACGCCCATCGGGTCGCCGTCTTTGTTCTTGAACTCGTCAAGGAACACCACGGTTGCGCCTTCGCTTTCTACCGCCAGCCCTTTGGCTTTGAGGTCGGCAACAATGCCCGGCAGCATCGGGTTGTACAGGCTTTCACCCATCACGTCGTCGCGGGTCAGGGTAACGTTAAGGCGGTTATAGGTTTGCTGGTTCTGGGTCATGGTGATATCGACCAGCTTGCGCCACATCTCGCGGCAGTATTCGTCGCCGCCCTGGAGTTTTACCACGTAGGCGCGGGCGCGTTCGGCAAAAGCTTCGTCTTCGTCGTAGTGCTTCTTGGCGGCACGGTAAAACTCTTCAAGGTCCGCCAGGGCCATTTCGCCTGCGTTTTCCTGCTGCTGTTTCTCGAGGAACGCAATCAGCATGCCGAACTGGGTGCCCCAGTCGCCGACGTGGTTAGCGCGAATAACTTTATGGCCGAGGAATTCCAGGGTACGCACCGCTGCGTCACCGATAATGGTGGAGCGGATGTGGCCGACGTGCATCTCTTTGGCAACGTTCGGTGCGGAATAGTCCACGACGATGGTCTGTGGCTTAGCCACAGCAACGCCAACGCGCTCGGAAGCAACCGCTTCGTCAACGCTTTTCGCCAGGAATTCCGGCTCAAGGAAGATGTTGATAAAGCCCGGGCCTGCAATCTCAACTTTGCTGGCAATGCCGGTCAGGTCGAGGTTAGCGATGACCTTCTCTGCAACTTGTCGTGGCGGCATGCCCAGGGTTTTAGCGACGGACATCACACCGTTGGCCTGATAGTCGCCGAACTGAACTTTTGCCGACTGACGAACCTGCGGCTCGCAGTCCGCTGGCGCGCCTGCAGCAATCAGTGCCTGACTGACTTTTTCTGAGAGAAGAGACTGAATATTCACCGGGATACCTTACAATTTGTACTGGGCCGCCGCGCACTGGGCCGCCTCTAAATGGGGAAAGAAACAGGGCGAGAGTATAACGTTATTTGCCGCCCGACGTCAGCAAAAGCCTTGCCTGCCGCCTTTGCAATTATTATCGACGGTACAGTGAATAACCATTCACGCATTCCCGGCGCTTTTGGGGTGTTGGTTAGCGGCCGGGAACGCGGTAGATTACGCGCTTTCTAAAGATGAGGAATGCAGCATGGCAAACTGGCAGGCGGTTGATGAACTGCATGATATTTCGGCAGATCTGCCGCGCTTTACGAAAGCGTTAACAGAACTTGCCACCCGACTCGGGCTGGAGATCGCACCCCTTGAGGCCGATCACATTTCTTTGCGCTGCCACCAGAACGCGACCGCCGAACGCTGGCGCGCTGGCCTGGAAAAATGCGGCACGCTGCTGAGTGAGAATATCATTAACGGCAGGCCAATCTGCCTGTACAAATTAGACCAGCCGGTGTGCGTGGAGCACTGGCGCTTTACGGTGGTTGAGCTGCCGTGGCCGGGTGAAAAACGCTACCCGCATGAAGGCTGGGAGCATATTGAGATTGTGCTGCCGGGCGAGCCTGCAACGCTTAACGCGCGGGCGCTGGATTTGCTGTCCGACGCCGGGCTGCGTGAAACGGGGATCTCGGTCAAAACCAGTTCGCCAAAAGGCGAGCGCGAGCGGCTGCCGAACCCAACACTTGCGGTCACCGACGGCAAAGTGACCATCAAATTCCATCCGTGGAGCATCGAGCAGATCGTGGCCAGCGAGCAGGCCGACTAGCGGTTTGCTGTCGCCTTTTGAATGCGCTCGATAGCCTCATCAAGCAGGGCGGACGTACAGCCGAAGTTGATGCGCACAAACTGCGGCTCGCCAAAGTCAGCGCCGGGAGAAAAGCCCAGCCCGGCGTCCAGGAAGAATTGCGCCGGGTTATCTACGGCAAGCCCGCTGGCATCTACCCAGCCCAGGTAGGTCGCTTCGGGCGCGTGCATTATCAAGCCCGGCATGGCGCTGATGGCGGCGGCCAGCTTGTCGCGGTTCGCTCTCAGATAAGCCCGCAACTCCCGCAACCACGCTTCGCCGTCTTGCCACGCGGCTGCGGCTGCCGTCAGCGCCAGAACATCAACTTCCGGCACCATTCCTGCTCTCTCTGCCCTGAATCTGCGGCGCAGCTCGGCGTTGGGAATCACCGCAACCGATGCGCCAAGCCCGGCAATATTGAACGTCTTAGATGGCGAAATCAGCGTGATGGAGCGCTGCGCCGCATCCTCGCTTAAGGTAGCAAACGGAATATGCTGTACGCCGGGCTCCAGCAATAAATCGCAGTGGATTTCATCTGAGCAAACGACCAGATCGTGCCGCTGGGCAAAAGCCAGATGCTGTTTCAGCTCTTCGCGCCGGTAAACCGTGCCGCCGGGATTTTGCGGGTTGCAAAGCATCAGTAATTTCTCGCCGCCCGTCATGCTGGCTTCTGATGCATCAAAGTCGACAATCCAGCGTTTTTCTTTCAGCCTGAGCGGGGCATTAAGCTGCCGGCGTTGAGCGTAAGCGGAAGAGTGACGAAACGGCGGGTAGATCGGCGTGGGGGCAATTGTTGATTCGGCTGCTGAGGTGAAAGCGCGAACGCATAAATTGAGGCCGGTTACCACGCCCGGCAGGAAAACCAGCCATTCCGGTTTGACCTGCCATTGGTAGAGACTTGCAACTCTTTGGGTCACAACTTCGGCAAGTTCATGCGGGCGACCGCCGTAGCCAAACACGCCGTGCTCAACCCGCGTGCGGAGCGCTTCAAGGATACAAGGGGGCGAGCGAAAATCCATATCTGCGACCCACATAGGCAGCACATTCTCAGAAAATTTATTCCATTTCGAACTGTCGCTGTGACGCCTGTCGATCCATTCATCAAAATTGAATGCCATAGTACGCTACCTTTTTGTGAACCTGTTTTCAGATTATCATTCCTGGTCAGGTACACAACCGGCAGGCTGCAGGATTTTAAGGAGTAATCAATGGCTTTGCTTGAAATATGTTGTTATGGAATAGATTGTGCGGTGACTGCAGAACAGGCCGGAGCGGACAGAATTGAACTCTGCTCGGCGCCCAAAGAGGGAGGCCTTACGCCTTCTGCTGGTCTACTGCGCGAGGTGAGGCGGAAAGTTTCGATTCCCGTGCACCCAATTATTCGCCCGCGCGGCGGGGACTTTTGTTATACCGACGGCGAATTTGCCACCATGCTGGAAGACATCGCCTTTGTGCGCGACCTGGGCTTTCCGGGGCTGGTGATTGGTATGCTGGATGAAGACGGCAATATAGATTTACCGCGCATGGAGCAGGTTATGCAGGCCGCGGCGGGAATGGCGGTCACTTTCCATCGTGCTTTCGATATGTGTCATCACCCGCTGCTGGCGCTGGAGCAGCTGGCCGATTTGGGCGTGGCAAGAATACTGACTTCCGGGCAGCAGCAAACTGCCGAAACGGGAATCTCGCTTCTTCGGGAACTAAAACAGCATTCCCGTGCTCCAATTATCATGGCCGGTGCTGGCGTGCGTCTCAGCAACCTGAACAAGTTCGTTGAAAACGGGGTTGAAGAGCTTCACAGCTCGGCAGGGCGCTCGGTTCCATCCCCGATGCGTTACCGTAAAGCGGGCGTTTCTATGAGCGCCGACGCCGAGGCCGATGAGTTTAATCGCTACTGCGTGGATGCAGATGTAGTAGCGGCAATGAAAAACGCTCTGGCGGCAAACGAGCCGCGCTGAGCAGAAGGTTTCTACCGCGCATCATGTCGCCCAATATGATGCTTGCTCGTACCAGGCCCCGGCGGATTGCGCGGGGCTTTTTTTATTTTGTAACGGGTGAAGCGTTATGTAACCTTTCCATCACTTTCTCCACACATTGTTTAACTTCGTTTTCCAGCAACTTACGTTCCAAAACGCTCAATTGTGAATAATCCTCTCCGACAACTATCAACGTTAGAGGGATTTAAAAATGAAAAAATTAACAGCAACTGTGATTCTGGCTCTGTCTTCCGTTTTCGCCTCCGCCGCTTTTGCCGCGCCGTTGCCTGAACTCATCAATAGCGGTTCCGTAAACCAGGATCGCATCGGCGTGGTTTCAGTCAGCGGCGTGCCGGGAAGCACCGACGACGCCATCAACCAGCTGAGAGAAAAAGCGCAGAAAATTGGCGGAAGTAAAATTCAAATCGTAGGGTTGGGGACGCCGGGTGACTCCAGCCTGTGGAGCGGAACGGCTCAGGTTTACCGCTAAACTTTAGAGAAGATAAAAAACCGGCGTTAAGCGCCGGTTTTTTTATTAGCCTGTTATGGCTTACGCGCCACCAGCACGGCGCGCAGTGGGGCAGGGTAGCCTTCGATAGTTTTACCGCTGTCGTTCGGGTCGAGGAAGTCGCCCAATGACTCGGTTATCATCCACGAGGTACGGCGCTGCTCTTCCTGGGTCGTAAGGCTGTGGTCAACAATTTTCACGTCAACAAAACCGCATTTCTCAAGCCAGTTTTTCAGCGCCAGAGCGGACGGAATATAATAAACGTTACGCATCTGGGCATAACGCTCGCCCGGCACCAGCACGGTATTCTCATCGCCTTCAACCACTAAGGTTTCCAGCACCAGTTCCCCCTCTTTGACCAGCTGGTTTTTCAACTGCCAGAGGTGATCCAGCGGGGAACGGCGGTGATAAAGCACGCCCATGGAAAACACGGTATCAAAAGCGTTCAGCTCGGGAAGCTGCTCAATGCCGAGCGGCAGAACGTGGGCGCGCTGATCGTTACCCAACAGCTTACGCACCGCTTCAAACTGGCAGATAAACAACTGCATAGGATCGATACCGACTGCCAGGTGTGCGCCCGCGCCTATCATGCGCCACAGGTGATAGCCGCTGCCGCAGCCTACGTCGAGAATGGTTCTGCCCGCCAGCGGGGAGATGTGCGGCAGCACGCGATCCCATTTCAGGTCAGAGCGCCATTCCGTGTCGATATCCACGCCGTACAGGGAATACGGGCCTTTACGCCACGGCATCAGGTTACGCAGCAGTTTTTCAATGCCGAGTTTTTGCCCTTCGCTCAGGGGCGCAGCCGCTTCGGCGGTCACGCTATGCAGCAGGTCAAGACGGTGCGGGGTCATTTCCGGCAGGTAGTTAACCGTGTTGTACCAGTGCTTGAACTGGCCGTGCAGGGACTCGCGCTGCCAGCTGGCTATCTGAGCCGGCAGCGTTTCCAGCCACGGTGCCAGATGGTTTTTGGCGATAAGCTGATAAAAATTACCAAAATCAATCATGCTGCTTCTCCGGATTTGACGGCGACCAGAGAGCCAAAGTTAAAGCACTGGAACCAAAGTTCGGCGTGTTCAAAGCCCGCTTGTTTAAGTCGTTTTTTATGGGTTTCCACCGAGTCGGTGAGCATAACGTTTTCCAGCATGCTGCGCTTCTGGCTGATTTCCAGCTCGCTGTAGCCGTTGGCACGTTTAAAGTCGTGGTGCATGTTAAACAGCAGCTCGCCTACTTCCGCGTCTTCAAAACTGAATTTTTCCGACAGCACCAGCGCGCCTCCCGGCTTCAGGCCCTGCCAGATTTTATTCAGCAGCAGCTGGCGGTCGTCAGGCTCGAGGAATTGCAGCGTAAAGTTAAGCACCACCATCGAGGCGTTTTCGATAGCAATATTGCGAATATCGCCTTCA
Source organism: Cedecea davisae DSM 4568 (assembly GCF_000412335.2). Lineage (GTDB taxonomy): Bacteria > Pseudomonadota > Gammaproteobacteria > Enterobacterales > Enterobacteriaceae > Cedecea > Cedecea davisae. Next base: position 2,659,999 of record NZ_KE161030.1, on the reverse strand, counting down.
ATGACGTCGACCGGAGTCTGGGCTTTAAAAGCGTCCAGATGGCGACGGCAGCGTTCAACCATCGCCGGGGAGTTATCTACGGCGATAATTTTGCAGCTATCGTGATGGATATTGCGACGCACGGATAATGTTGCCGCCCCCAGCGAGCAGCCGAGGTCATAAACCTGGCTATGCGGCTGCACAAAGCGCTCTGCCAGCATGCCTATCATAGAAATGATATTGGAGTAACCTGGCACCGAGCGCTGGATCATATCGGGGAACACTTCGGCTACCCGCTCATCAAAGGTCCAGTCGCCCAGTTTGGCAATCGGGGCGGAAAACAGCGTATCGCGGTCAGACATAACGTTAAATCCGGAAATTCGAAAGGGGCGTATTTTGCGTTAATGGAGCGAGAAAACCAACTCCCACGGCATATACCATAAGTTGGCCAGCACCATCAGCAGCAGCGAACACCAGGTCGCGCCCATGCCGGAGCGACGCCAGCGAATCAGGCGGTGGTGATATCCATAAGCGTGCAGCAGGCGTCCCGCCAGCAGCATGATGCCGCAAAGGTGCACCATCCATGTTTCAGCGCCGTCCATTTCCATGAGCAAAAGCAGCAGCAGGGCGATGGGAATATACTCTACGGCGTTGCCGTGAATACGAATCACGCTCTGGAGTTCGCTGAAACCTCCGTCACCGTAAGAGACGCGGTATAGCGTGCGCAGGCGAACGACGTCGAACGAAAACTTTATTAAAAGCAAAGCAGCCAGCACCGCGTAAAGCGCGCTTACCATATTAACTCCATGTCGAAACAGTTACGGCTCCCGCTATGATAGCTCGCAACCGTGGTGCTGTCGCTAGTGCTCAGAAAAGTGTGTTTTGTTGAGGAATGGCCGGAGGTGGCCCAAGATCGGGGAAAGCCTGCCGCAGCGCGGGCCAGAGCGTATGAACCAGTTCAGGGGCCTGTGCGATGTCCGGGGTATGCAAAAACAGATATGGCGTGGTGTTAGCTGCCCATTCAGGCAGTTTTTTTAGCCAGACGTCAAACAGCGCGGCGTTTTGCTCCATATTGTCGCTGCCGATAAAGCGCACCAGCGGGTTCGCGGCGGTAACCACGGCATGAACCGGTACTTTGGGCTTTTTTCTCTGCGCTTCGCGTACGGCTTCGCTGTGTGGAGTCGCGCTATGTACCGGGCGGCTGTCGAGAATTGCGCGGTTAACTTTACGCTCATGCAGCCCGCGGTTTAGCGCCTGCTCGTCGGCCCCTTTGCTGAAAAACAGCGGGTGGCGCACTTCAACGCCGTAGGTAAAGCTGGACGGTAAAGCGTCGAGAAAATTCCATAGCGCGGGCAAATCGCCTGGGCCAAAGGTTGCCGGGAGCTGAAGCCAGTATTGCCCGATGCGATTTTCCAGCGGCGACATGCGCTCTAAAAACTCGGCGGTTAAATCGCCGCAGTGGAGCAGGGCGGCATTATGGGAAATGGTGGCGGGAAATTTAAAACAGAAACGAAAATTATCGTCCGTCATTTCCCGCCAGCGCTGCACGCTTTCTGCTTTTGGCAGCGCGTACAGCGTAGTATTGCCCTCCACGCAGTTGAAATGACGGGCGTAATCCTCAAGCGAGGTTATGCCGAGGCGATTCCATTTGGCGTGCTGCCACTGCGGGAGGCCGATATAAATCATAACGCGGCGATGATTTCGTCGGTGCTGCGAACACGAGAGATGCGCGGGAAGATAAACTTCAGGCTGTGGTTGTGCTGCTCGGCGCTGGACGCGCTGCAGGCATCTTCCGCCAGTACCAGCGAGAAGCCCATTTCCCACGCGTTGCGCGCGGTGGACTCAACGCCGATGTTGGTTGAAATCCCGCACAGTACAATGGTGTCGATGCCGCGGCGGCGAAGCTGTAGCTCAAGATCGGTACCGTAGAACGCGCCCCACTGGCGTTTAGTGACTTCCAGATCGCTCTCTTTTTTGCCCAGCGCGGTTGGGTAATCCCACCAGTTCGCGGGTAAGCTATTGCCCGGAGGCGCCGCATCAACCGGCTGTTTCAGGGCTTCGCCATAGTCGGCAGACCAGCCAACGCGGACCATAACCACCGGCGAGCCGTTAGCGCGGAATTTGTCAGCAAGGCGCGCAGCGCGAGCCACAACGTCGTCGGCGCTGTGCGGCCCACCGGCAAACGGCAGAATGCCGTCCTGCAAATCAATCACTACCAGGGCAGTGCGGGATGCGTTGAGTTCTGTCATTGTGACTCCGGTTCAGATAGAGGGTTGAGGGGCAATACCTTACGCTGGAAGCCAGGTTGCTGAGTTTACAAATTTTGTTAATTTTTGTGAGAATCTGCAATACCGGCGCTTCGATTCGCGCCAGTCGGCGGTTTCGGGGTTATCGCCAGCCATTATTTCCAGTATAATAGCCCCCTTTTTTCATCCAGTTGTGACAGTCGAAATAGCTGCCACCAAAGCGCCTGCCGTCGCAGGTGGCGGGTCGCGTGCAGCTAATTAAGGGATATCTCATGCGTACAGTATATTGCGGGCAGCTCAATCAATCCCATGTGGGACAGCAAGTAACGCTTAGTGGGTGGGTCAATCGTCGCCGTGACCTCGGCAGCCTTATCTTTATCGATATGCGCGATCGTGAAGGCATCGTGCAGGTGTTCTTCGACCCGGACCGTCAGGAAGCGTTCCAGCTCGCCTCTGAACTGCGTAATGAGTTCTGTATTCAGGTCGTCGGCACCGTCCGCGCTCGCGATGAGCGTAACGTAAATAAAGATATGGCTACCGGTGAAGTTGAAGTTTTCGCCACCGAATTGACCATCATCAACCGTTCAGACGTGCTGCCGCTGGACTCCAACCACGTTAACACCGAAGAAGCGCGTCTCAAGTACCGCTATCTGGACCTGCGTCGTCCGGAAATGGCACAGCGCCTGAAAACCCGCGCGAAAGTGACCAGCTTCGTGCGTCGCTTTATGGACGATCACGGCTTCCTCGACATCGAAACCCCGATGCTGACCAAAGCGACCCCGGAAGGCGCGCGTGACTATCTGGTGCCTTCTCGCGTACATAAAGGCAAATTCTACGCGCTGCCGCAGTCTCCTCAGCTGTTCAAACAGCTGCTGATGATGTCCGGCTTTGACCGCTATTATCAGATTGTGAAGTGCTTCCGCGATGAAGACCTGCGCGCCGACCGCCAGCCTGAATTTACCCAGATCGACGTAGAAACTTCCTTTATGACCGCGCCGCAGGTTCGCGAAGTAATGGAAAAACTGGTTCGTGAGCTGTGGGTGAATATCAAAGGCGTTGAGCTGGGCGACTTCCCGGTAATGACCTTTGCCGAAGCCGAGCGTCGTTACGGTTCCGACAAGCCCGATCTGCGCAACCCGCTGGAGCTGGTGGACGTTGCTGACCTGGTGAAAGACGTTGAGTTTAAAGTGTTCTCCGGCCCGGCCAATGACGCAAAAGGCCGCGTTGCCGCGCTGCGCGTGCCGGGTGGCGCACAAATCAGCCGTAAACAGATTGACGACTACGGCAAGTTCATCGAAATTTACGGCGCTCGCGGTCTGGCCTACATCAAGGTTAATGAGCGCGCTAAAGGTATCGAAGGTATCACCAGCCCGGTGGCTAAATTCCTGAATGCGGAAATCGTGGAAGCGATTCTGGCGCGTACCGGCGCAGCCGACGGCGATATGATTTTCTTCGGCGCGGACAGCAAGAAAGTGGTTGCCGATGCGCTGGGCGCTCTGCGTCTGAAAATCGGTAAAGATTTGCAGTTAACCGAAGAAGCCAAATGGGCGCCGCTTTGGGTCGTGGACTTCCCGATGTTTGAAGACAACGGCGAAGGTGGCCTCACCGCAATGCACCACCCGTTCACCGCGCCGAAAGACATGACGCCGGAAGAACTGGCGGCGCAGCCGGAAACCGCGATTGCTAACGCCTACGACATGGTGATCAACGGTTACGAAGTGGGCGGCGGTTCCGTACGTATCCACAGCGGCCAGATGCAGCAAACCGTGTTTGGCATTCTGGGGATTAACGAGCAGGAACAGCGCGAGAAGTTCGGCTTCCTGCTGGATGCCCTGAAGTACGGCACGCCGCCGCACGCGGGCCTGGCGTTCGGTCTGGACCGTCTGACCATGCTGTTGACCGGCACCGACAACATCCGTGATGTTATCGCCTTCCCGAAAACCACGGCTGCGGCCTGCCTGATGACCGAAGCACCAAGCTTCGCGAACCCGGCATCTCTTGCCGAGCTGGGCATTGAAGTGGTTAAAAAGGCAGAGAAAAACTGATGACCTATAAGCGTCCCGTTTCGGTTCTGGTAGTGATATTCGCGCAGGACACCAAACGGGTGCTGATGTTACAGCGGCGCGACGATCCTGAATTCTGGCAGTCGGTTACCGGCAGCCTGGAGGAGGGGGAAAGCGCGCTGCATGCCGCCCAGCGCGAAGTAATGGAAGAAGTCGCTATCGACGTGGTCGAAGAGCCGCTCCCTTTAGTTGACTGCCAGCGCTGCGTGGAGTTTGAGATATTTACTCATTTGCGTCATCGCTATGCGCCGGGGATAACGCGCAATACCGAATCCTGGTTCTGTCTTGCGCTGCCTCATGAACGCCAGATTACCATTACGGAACATCTGGCCTGGAAATGGGTACCCGCCGAAGAGGCGGCCCTGATGACCAAGTCATGGAGCAACCGGCAGGCGATTGAAGAGTTTGTAATTGATGCCGCCTGATACAGGCGCTTTTGGAGATTGTTATGGCAGGTCATAGTAAGTGGGCCAACACGAAACACCGTAAAGCGGCACAGGATGCCAAACGCGGTAAGATTTTCACTAAAATTATTCGCGAGCTGGTAACCGCTGCCCGTCTGGGCGGGGGCGACGCAGGGTCTAACCCGCGTCTGCGCGCCGCTATCGATAAAGCGCTGTCTAATAACATGACGCGTGACACCCTGAACCGTGCGATTGCTCGCGGCGTGGGTGGCGATGATGATGCCAACATGGAAACCATCATTTATGAAGGCTACGGCCCTGGCGGCTCCGCCGTGATGGTTGAGTGCCTGAGCGATAACCGTAACCGTACCGTTGCCGAAGTGCGTCACGCCTTCAACAAATGCGGCGGCAACCTCGGGACCGACGGCTCCGTAGCTTATCTGTTCAGCAAAAAAGGCATTATCTCCTTCGAAGCTGGCGATGAAGATCAGATTATGGAAGCGGCGCTGGAAGCCGGTGCTGAAGACGTTGTGACCTTTGACGACGGCGCTATCGACGTTTACACCGCCTGGGAAGAAATGGGCGCGGTGCGAGACGCACTTGAAGCCGCAGGCCTGAAGGCGGATAACGCCGAAGTGTCCATGATCCCTTCTACCAAAGCGGATATGGATGCGGAGACCGCGCCTAAACTGATGCGCCTTATCGATATGCTGGAAGATTGTGATGATGTGCAGGAGGTTTACCACAACGGTGAGATCTCTGACGAGGTGGCGGCTACCCTTTAATGGCGCAGCCCAGCCTTATTGACCTGTATTCAGGAGACGCGTGATGGCGATTATTCTCGGTATCGATCCGGGGTCACGCGTTACCGGCTATGGCGTTATTCGCCAGACCGGACGGCAGTTGACCTATCTCGGCAGCGGCTGTATCCGAACGCAGGTCGCCGACTTACCCTCGCGTTTGAAGCTTATCTACGCGGGGGTGAGCGAAATCATTACCCAGTTCCAGCCTGAATACTTCGCTATTGAGCAGGTATTTATGGCGAAGAATGCGGACTCAGCGCTCAAGCTGGGGCAGGCTCGCGGCGCGGCGATTGTCGCCGCCGTGAATGCTGACCTCCCGGTGTTTGAGTATGCCGCTCGTCAGGTAAAGCAGACGGTGGTTGGCATTGGCAGCGCGGAGAAAAGCCAGGTGCAGCATATGGTGCGAACCTTGCTAAAACTTCCGGCTAATCCGCAGGCGGACGCGGCGGACGCGCTGGCTATCGCCATTACCCATTGTCACGTCACGCAGAATGCGGCCCAGATGAGCGAGTCGCGGCTCAATCTCGCCAGGGGCAGATTAAAATAATTAAGGCTGGATATTTATCCAGCCTTTTTCGTATTATAGAACTCATTTTCGCGCATCAACGTAAATCCCCAGGAGCACAATGTGATAGGTCGACTCAGAGGCATCGTTCTGGAAAAACAGCCTCCGCTGGTTTTGCTGGAAACTAATGGCGTAGGCTACGAGGTTTATATGCCGATGACCTGCTTCTACGAGCTGCCGGACATCGGCAAAGAAGCGGTGGTGTTTACCCAATTTGTGGTGCGTGAAGACGCTCAACTGCTCTACGGTTTTAATAATAAGCAGGAACGCACTCTGTTCCGCGAGCTTATTAAAGTTAACGGCGTCGGCCCTAAGCTGGCTTTGGCCATTCTTTCCGGCATGTCGGCCCAGCAGTTTGTTCACGCCGTCGAACGTGAAGAAATTGGCTCTCTGATCAAGCTGCCGGGCGTGGGCAAGAAAACCGCCGAGCGCTTGATTGTTGAGATGAAAGACCGCTTTAAAGGCATGCATGGCGACCTGTTTACTCCGGCAGCCGACCTGGTGCTGACTTCCCCGGATAATGGCCAGACGGACGATGCTGAGCAAGAAGCCGTTGCCGCATTGGTATCCCTGGGCTATAAACCTCAGGAAGCCAGCCGAATGGTAAGCAAAGTGGGCCGCGCCGGTGCCGATAGCGAAACCCTGATCCGCGAAGCGCTGCGCGCTGCGCTATGAGGTAGAGGATGATTGAAGCAGACCGCCTGGTATCGCCAGGAAACGTTACCCAGGACGAGTTGATTGACCGTGCGATCCGCCCCAAATTGCTTGAAGAGTACGTCGGGCAACCGCACGTCCGCTCGCAGATGGAAATCTTCATTCAGGCGGCGAAGCTGCGCGGTGACGCGCTCGATCATCTGCTGATTTTTGGCCCTCCGGGGCTGGGTAAAACCACGCTCGCCAACATTGTGGCCAATGAGATGGGCGTAAATCTGCGCACGACCTCTGGCCCTGTGCTGGAGAAAGCCGGTGACCTGGCCGCGATGCTGACCAATCTCGAACCTCACGACGTATTGTTTATCGATGAGATCCACCGTCTTTCACCGGTTGTAGAAGAAGTGCTTTACCCGGCAATGGAAGATTATCAGCTCGATATTATGATTGGCGAAGGCCCAGCGGCGCGCTCAATCAAAATAGACCTGCCGCCGTTTACCCTGATAGGCGCGACTACGCGTGCAGGGTCGCTGACGTCGCCGCTGCGTGACCGTTTTGGTATTGTGCAGCGCCTCGAATTTTACCAGGTTGCTGATTTGCAACATATCGTTGGGCGTAGCGCCAGCGTGCTTGGGCTGGAGATGAGCGAGGAAGGTGCGCTGGAAGTGGCCCGCCGCGCCCGCGGTACGCCGCGTATTGCAAACCGCCTGCTGCGCCGGGTGCGTGATTTTGCGGAAGTGAAACACGACGGGGCAATCACCGCCGAGATAGCATCCCAGGCGCTGGATATGCTCAACGTTGACAGCGAAGGCTTTGACTACATGGACCGTAAGCTGCTGCTGGCAGTCATCGACAAGTTTCTCGGTGGCCCGGTAGGGTTGGACAACCTGGCGGCGGCAATTGGCGAAGAGCGCGAAACGATAGAGGACGTGCTTGAGCCATTCCTGATCCAGCAAGGGTTCTTACAGCGCACGCCGCGCGGGCGAATAGCCACGCCGCGAGCCTGGACCCACTTCGGCATTGTGCCTCCGGCTCAGCCGTAAAATCCCGATAAGAAAAAAGGCGCTCAGGGCGCCTTTTTCAATTCAATAGCACAGCGGTATTAAGCCGGCTGTTTCTTCGCCATGCTGAGAATAAACAGCGCGGCGGCGGCCAGCACCACAGAAGGGCCCGCTGGCGTATCGTAAACCGCCGAGAAGGCCAGCCCGCCCGTAACGGCCAGCATACCAATCAGCACGGCAAACCCGGCCATCTGCTCCGGCGTGCGTGCAAAGCGGCGGGCCGTGGCGGCAGGGATGATCAGCAACGAGGTGATTATCAGCGCGCCAACAAACTTCATCGCAACGCCAATCGTCAGGGCCGTTATCAGCATCAGCAGCATCTTCACGCGCTGTAAATTTACGCCGTCTACGTGCGCAAGATCCGGGCTGATGGTCATCGCCAGCAGGTTGCGCCACTGCCACGCGAGTACACCTAGCACTACCGCAGTACCGATGGCGATAGAAATAATGTCCGGCAGGGTGACGGAGAGTAAATCGCCAAACAGATACGCCATCAGGTCTACGCGCACGTTCGACATCAGGCTCACGACCACAAGGCCGAGCGACAGGGCGCTGTGGGCCATAATGCCGAGCAGAGTATCTATGGCGAGGTGAGGGCGTTTTTCAAGCCAGACCAGACCAAGCGCCAGCAGCAGCGTCACCGCAATGACCGCATAAAAGGGATTGACGTTGAGCAGCAGGCCGAAGGCTACGCCAAGCAAAGAGGCATGCGCCAGCGTGTCGCCGAAGTAGGACATACGGCGCCAGACCACAAACGAACCCAATGGACCAGCCGCACAGGCGAGCAGTATCCCGGCCAGCCAGCCGGGCAATAACAATTCAAGCATTACTGACCATTCCCTCTGCGCAAAACGATGCGACCCTGCAGATCGTGACGATGATTATGATTGTGACGATAAATCCCCAACTGCTCGGCGCCTATCGGGCCAAACATGGCGATAAACTCCGGGTGCATAGACACCACTTCCGGCGTGCCGGAGCAGCAGATGTGGTGGTTAAGGCACAGCACTTCGTCGGTTTTTGCCATCACAAGGTGAAGGTCGTGCGAAACCATCAGCACCGCACAGTTGAGTTCCTGGCGCAGCCGATCGATCAAATTGTAAAGCGCCAGCTGGCCGTTAACGTCGACACCCTGGGTTGGCTCATCCAGAACCAGCAGATGTGGTTTGTTGAGAAGCGCCCGCGCCAGCAGCACGCGCTGATTTTCGCCACCCGAGAGCTTTTGCATCGGGGCATCAATAAGGTGAGCGGCCTGGACTCGCTTTAACGCGGGCAGGATATCTGCTTTTTTCACGCCCGGGCGCAGCCTTAAAAAACGGCTGACCGTCAGCGGTAAAGTGGCATCAAGATGCAGCTTTTGTGGCACATAGCCAATACGCAGATGCTGGTCACGCTTAATCACGCCCTTATCCGGCTTGACCAGGCCAAGCACAACGCGCACCAGGGTAGATTTACCTGCGCCGTTTGGCCCAAGCAGCGTAAGGATGCGGCCCGGCTTTAGCGCCAGAGAGATATCGGCCAGCACGCGGCGCTGGCCGAAAGAGACCGAAATATTTTCTAGTTCAACCAAATTAGTCATGACAATTTCAGGGGTTGCATAAGTTAGCGAATGTTATAATATCACAATTCTTAAGGCATTCACGATGATAAGTTGCATTATGTTACATAAAAAGACACTTCTTTTCGCTGCATTTTCCACCGCTCTCTGGGGCTTCGGCGCAACCGCAGCCAGCGCCGCCGTTGTCGCCTCGATTAAGCCGCTCGGTTTTATCGCATCCGCCATTGCCGACGGCGTCACCAGCACAGAAGTATTACTGCCAGATGGCGCTTCCGAACATGATTATGCGCTACGTCCGTCAGATGTAAAACGCTTACAGGGCGCGGACTTAGTGGTTTGGGTCGGGCCTGAGATGGAAGCTTTCATGCAAAAGTCCGTTCGCCAGCTTCCCGAGCAAAAACAGCTGCAGCTTGCGGCGCTGGGCGGCGTGAAACCTTTACTGATGAAAGGCGGTGACGACGACGAGCACGACCATGGCGATGAACAGGCTCATGGCGCAAATAGTGACGAAGATCACCATCACGGTGAATACAACTTGCACATTTGGCTCTCCCCAGAGGTGGCGCGGCTGTCAGCGGTTGCAATCCACGATAAATTAGTGGAACTTATGCCCGAAAATCGAGCCAAACTTGACGCCAACCTGAAACAATTCGAGTCAGGCTTAGCCGACGCCGATAAGCAGGTGGGTTCCGTGCTGGCACCGCTGAAAGGAAAAGGGTATTTCGTTTTTCATGACGCCTATGGCTACTTTGAAAAACACTACGGTTTGACCCCGCTTGGTCACTTTACCGTAAACCCTGAAATACAGCCTGGTGCGCAGCGTTTACATGAAATCAGAACACAGTTGGTTGAGCACAAAGCGGTTTGCGTTTTTGCTGAACCACAATTCAGGCCAGCGGTCATTAACGCCGTAGCCCGAGGCACTAATGTTCGCTCCGGCACGTTAGATCCTCTGGGAATGAGTGTCGCATTGGGTAAAAACAGCTATATGCAGTTTATGACCGGACTTGCGAACCAGTACGCGAGCTGCCTGAAAGGAGATTAACGAGGAAGTGAATACGTGCAACAGATAGCCCGCTCTGTCGCCATGGCATTTGACAATTTGTCACGACCCCACCGCGTTATGCTGGGGTCCCTTACGGTTCTTACTCTCGCGGTCGCCGTGTGGCGACCGTCCATCTACCATCCGCAGTCCAGCCCGATAATTAAAACTATCGAGCTTGAGAAAAGCGAAATCCATTCGCTGCTGCCGGAGGCCAGTGAACCTCTTGATCAGTCTCCCGACGCCGAAGATGACACCATCCCGCAGGACGAGCTTGACGATAAAACGTCCGGCGAAGCGGGCGTTCATGAATATGTTGTTTCTACCGGCGATACGCTGAGCAGCATTCTTAATCAGTACGGCATCGAGATGGGCGATATCAGCCAGATTGCCTCGGTTGATAAAGACCTGCGTAACCTGAAAATCGGCCAACAGATCTCCTGGACGCTCACTCCGGATGGCGATCTCCAGCGCCTGACGTGGGAAATGTCTCGCCGCGAAACGCGCACCTACGATCGTACTGAAAACGGTTTTAAAATGAGCAGCGAAACCCAGCAGGGCGACTGGGTGAACAGCGTACTGAAGGGCACTGTGGGCGCAAGCTTTGTTGCCAGCGCCAGAGACGCCGGTTTAACCAGCGCTGAAATTAGCTCTGTTATCAAAGCGATGCAGTGGCAGATGGACTTCCGTAAGCTGAAAAAAGGCGACGAGTTCTCGGTGCTCATGTCCCGTGAAATGCTGGCCGGCAAACGTGAGCAAAGCCAACTGGTTGGCGTGCGCCTGCGCAGCGATGGTAAAGATTATTACGCTATTCGCGCCGAAGACGGCAAGTTCTACGACCGCAGCGGTGCGGGCCTGGCAAAAGGCTTTATGCGCTTCCCGACCGTGAAACAGTTCCGCGTTTCTTCTAACTTTAACCCTCGCCGTCTTAACCCGGTTACGGGCCGCATAGCGCCGCATAAAGGCGTGGACTTTGCGATGCCGCAGGGCACGCCGGTTCTGGCTGTGGGTGACGGTGAAGTCGTGATGGCTAAGCGCAGCGGCGCGGCCGGTTTCTTCGTGGCCGTCCGGCACGGGCGGACCTACACCACGCGCTACATGCATCTTAAAAAGCTGCTGGTGAAACCGGGCCAGAAAGTGAAACGCGGTGACCGCATTGCGCTTTCCGGCAACACGGGTCGCTCAACCGGCCCGCACCTGCATTATGAAGTGTGGATCAACCAGCAGGCCGTAAACCCGCTGACGGCGAAGCTGCCGCGCTCTGAAGGGTTGACCGGTTCCGATCGCAGCGATTACCTTGCTCAGGTAAAAGAGGTTGTCCCGCAGCTGCGTTTTGACTGATTCTGCTTAAAGAGTATAAAGCCGGTACCTGTTACCGGCTTTTTCTTTTGTCTGCCAGCCTTTGCCCCGCTAAAATAGCCATAAATTCGTATCGTCAACGCGTTGGCGAAATACTGAGAGCCGCATGGAAAAAGCAAAAAAAAACCACAGTGAGTTCATCCCAGAATTCCAGAAAGCCTTTCTACACCCGCGCTACTGGGGCGCATGGCTTGGCGTGGGCGCGTTTGCCGGGCTGGCGCTGCTGCCACCGGGGCTACGCGACCCGCTGCTGGGGAAAATTGGGCGCTTAGCCGGGCGGCTGGCCAAAAGCGCTCGTCGCCGCGCCCAGATAAACCTGCTTTACTGTTTCCCGGAGCTGCCGGAAGAGCGCCGCGAAGCCATTATCGACCGGATGTTTGCTACCGCCCCTCAGGCCATGGTGCTGATGGCCGAGCTTGGCCTGCGCGATCCGAAGAAAGTTATGCAGCGCGTGGACTGGCATGGAAAAGAAATCATCGATGAAATCCGCGAGCGCGGCGAGAACGTGATTTTCCTCGTGCCGCACGGCTGGGCGGTAGATATCCCCGCTATGCTGCTGGCTTCTGAAGGCCAAAAAATGGCGGCAATGTTCCACAACCAGGGCAATCAGTTATTCGATTACGTCTGGAATACCGTTCGCCGCCGCTTTGGTGGGCGTATGCACGCCCGAAACGACGGTATCAAGCCGTTTATCAGCTCGGTTCGCCAGGGTTACTGGGGTTATTACCTTCCGGATCAGGATCACGGCCCGGAGCATAGTGAATTTGTTGATTTCTTCGCGACTTACAAAGCGACGCTTCCGGCCGTTGGCCGCCTGATGAAGGTTTGCCGGGCGCGAGTGATCCCGCTGTTCCCGGTTTATAACAGTGAAACCCATCGGCTGGACATATTTATTCGCCCGCCGATGGACGACCTGCTGGAAGCCGACGACCACACCCTCGCGCGGCGCATGAATGAAGAAGTGGAGCTGCTGGTTGGCCCGCACCCTGAGCAGTACACCTGGATCCTGAAGCTGCTGAAAACCCGCAAAGAGGGCGAAACAGAGCCGTATTGCCGGGATGAGCTATACCCGAAAAAGAAGAAGTAGTGCAGAGAAGAACCGCGCCGTGTATGGCGCGGTGACAATCGTCAGGATTTAACTAACACCGGTTTGTCACTCCACAAAACCGGGAAGAACTGCTTTAGCTGCTCAACTTTTGGAATATCGTTGATAGCAATGTAGGGGTAATTCGGGTTGTCGTTGAGGAAGTTCTGGTGGTATTTCTCCGCAGGGTAAAAGTGAGCGCCTTGCTCAACGGTCGTTACCAGCGGTGCGCTAAAGCTATGACTTTGGTTCAACTGGGTGATATAGGCCTGCGCTATCTTCGTCTGAGATTCATTCATCGGGAAAATGGCGGAACGGTACTGCGTTCCGTAGTCCGGCCCCTGACGGTTTAACTCCGTCGGATTGTGGGCCACGGAAAAGAAAATTTGCAGTAGCTGGCCGTAGGTCACCTGAGTGGGATCGAAGATAACCTGCACCGACTCCGCGTGGCCGGTCATCCCCATACTCACAGTTTCGTAATTTGCAGTTCGGGCCTTGCCGCCGGTGTAGCCGGATATTGCGCTGGTTACGCCCTTAACGTGCTGAAAGACGCCCTGAACGCCCCAAAAACACCCTCCGGCAAAGACCGCTGTCTCCAGATGTGCGCCCGCAGGTGCTTCATCCTGTTGTGGTGCCGGGATGCTCACCGCCGATTCGGCCTGAGACCACGCCGTGTTTTGAAAAACCAGCGTCGCAATCATCAGCGCTGGAGCGGCTAAAACCCATTTTGAACGAATAAATGATTTCATTTGATTCCCGCCTGATTTAACCAAAGGTGAAGGCATAAGCGTTGACGTCCGCATCTTCAAACTCAATGCTGAAGGTATGCTCGCCGTCGCCGGTTGATTGACGAATAAGCTGATACAGACGCTGTTCGGTTACCGTTCCGCTGCCGTCGGGTGCGACATCGCTCCCGTGAACGCTGCCGGGTGCCTGACCATCAATAGTGACTTTAAAGCGGGCAGGCTTGCCGATGTTAACCAGCGGGCGCATTACCCGCTCGGCAATATGCGGAAACAGCAGCGTAATACCAAACAGCGCCATCAGGACCAACGCCACGCCCCGGCCGTATTGGTTCGCGGCAACCACCCAGCCGCCACCGACTGCCGCCAGGGTTGCAAACAGGGTAAAGGTTATCGCCATTCCGGCCAGCAGCGGCAACCCGGTTCGGGCAAAGGGCTGGTCGGAGCGAGCGAACACAAAAGGCAGCACCGGCAGGATACAGGGGCTGGCGATGGTCAACAGGCCGCCCAGATAAGCAAGAATAATTACCAGCATCGTCAAAGCCCCCGTGGGGTGAAAGAACGGAAAGTCGGGTGAAATTGACCGGACTCTTCATGAACCTGCGGCTGTACTTTATTAAGAGAATACTCACTAAATCCTCCTCGAGAGTTAACAATTTCGTGACAACTCCAGGGGCGGCGTAAGCGGAGGGCTCTCAGGCCTGCGTTTTTCTGCGCAGGGAGTTAAGGATTTGGGCGACGGTGGAGGGCGAACAGAAATACCGGTACGCCAATAAGCGCCGTGATGATGCCCGGAGGAAGCTCTCTTGGGGAAAATAGCGTACGCGCCAGCGTATCGGACACTAGCGTCAGCATAGCGCCGCAGAGAATGCTGGCAGGCAAAACCCATTGATGGCGATTGCCGATTATCAGTTTTGCCAGATGGGGGACTGTCAGGCCGACAAAGCCAATTGCCCCGCAGAACGAAACCAGCGTGGCGGTAAGCAGCGTGATGGCCAGGTAGAGCGATATCTGCAGGGCGATAACGTTAACCCCCAGGCCCTTAGCAGCTACATTTCCCAGCGCCATCACGTTCAAGGTTGGGGACATTGCCAGGCAAAGCGCCCCCACAAAAAATAGCGCGGTGGCACAGATAGCCACCTGCGCCCATGTTGCCTGCCCAAACGCACCAAGCAGCCAGAAGGTAAACCCACGCGAGGTTGTCGAATCCGTTTGCCAGAAGACGATCAGTGAGGTTAATGCGCTCAGCAATTGCCCAACGGCTACGCCGGAAAGAATAAACCGGGCGGGCTGCGTCACGGCCAGTCCGGCTAAAAGCAGTACCAATCCAAATGCGCACATCGCGCCCGCAAATGCCCCGGACGGGATGGCCGTTAACAGCGGCTGGATACCCAGCGCAATGATAACGACCGCCCCCAGGCCAGCACCGGAAGATATGCCAAGCAGCCACGGATCGGCCAGTGGATTGCGGGTTAATGTCTGAAGCACGGCCCCCGCCAGCGCCAGCCCGCCGCCGCAGGTCATCGCCAGGAGGGCTCTGGGTAAGCGTAAGGACCAGACGATTTTATGGTAAAGCGCCATGTCCGGCTCTTCGGGAAGGGCCGGGTTAAGGAGCTGAATCACATCGTTAAGCGACAATGTAACGGCCCCAAAACGCAGGCTATACACCAGCGCTGCCAGAGCCGCTATGCCACATAACAGCAGGCGAAGTAGCTTCACGCGCCTATTTCCACCCGGCAATCAGATAATCGTCCATCAACTGCCATAGGGTTCCTGTCTCCTGGAAACCGGCCTGGCTGAGGCTCCCCAGCTGGAAGGTTAGCGAAGTGGGCGGGGGAACCGGGCGACCAGAGAACACGGCTTCCCGCGCCGGGATCAACTGGGCAATTTCTGGTATCTCTTTGGCAAGAGTAAACCACGCATCCCAGTCAACTACGCCGTTATCCCAGGCCTGCTGCTGGGTGAGTGCGTCATGGCGCTCACTGAGGGCTTTCTTGTTAACTTCAGCCGGGTTAAAACGCTGGTGATCGGCATTGAGAAATACCCCGTTATCGGCCAGCAAGCTTTGAATCTCACAGTGTAGAGCGTGCTGCCTGTCAGGCATCAGCCAATGCAGCGCGGTGCTGGACACGATAGCTTGCGGGCGCAGCCCGACAATTTTTTCCTGCCAGCTTGGGAGGGCCAAATCGGCGGACAAAATACGAACGCGGTCGCCGAACGGAAGGAGTGTTTCACGGGCGATGGCCAGCATGACCGGATCGAAATCCACCGCGGTGACGTGTACGGACGGGAAACGCTGAAGAAGGCGTCTGGTGAGAGAGGCTGCCCCGCATCCCAGTTCAAGCAGTGAGAAATCCCCCTCAAATTGCAGTGCAAGTATGTCCATCAGGGCGTCGAAGCGTGCTTCCCTGCTGGCAATGTAGGCGCTTTGTTGCCTATCCCAAAGTGTGACAAGGGTGTCCAGGGTGATGTCAGTCATGATTTTCCTTAACAGAAAGTGAGGCGATGAGCCTGTCCAGAGCGTCCAGCGAGCGGATCGAGGGATCCATGTCATAGCCGGACAAAATGATGAATTTTTTTTCTTTTACGGCGCGCAGGCCGGCGGTAAGAGGGAATTGATTGAGGAAAGCTATTTTATCTCCCGCACTGTCTCCGGCACCGCCCCTCGGCAGATCTGCCAGTACCAGGATATCCGGGTCCCTGCGGGCTATCTCTTCCCAGGAGATATTTGGCCAAAGCGCTGGCACATCAGAGAAAATATTGCGGCTGCCGCTTTCCTCACTCAGCATTTCTGGAACGCCACAGCACCCCGCAACGTAGGGTGAGTCCGTGCCGGAATACCACCAGAGTAGCCGCACCGGGGGCAGGAGGCACGCACGCTGGCGCAGAGTGGCAAGGTGCACTTTCGCCATACTAACGAGCGCCTTGCCCTGTTTCTCGAGACGTAAAATTTTCGCCAGATCCTCAATTTCCCGAAACAGGTCGGCAAAGCTGATTTTTTGCTGAGGTGCACTCTGCTGTCCTGTGCAGGCGCCGGGCGAGAGCCAGCTTGATATTCCCCAGGCCGTCATTTGATCGCGTGTTGCCCCTTCAGGTGACCAAAGCCAGTACCAGCTTGAGGAGTAGACCATTTCAGGGCGTAGCAGCAGCAGCGCCTCGGCGGAAATCAGGCCATTCCCGGCTACGACGGGAAGCGAAAGGGCGGTTCGGGCCGCTCTGCCTTGAGGATCTTTGTGCGGCGCGTAGCCTACCACGCCAACAATTTCTGTCCGTGCGCCCAGCGCCAGGAGGTTTTCCAGAGCCGGATTGCCGTAAACCACAATACGCTTAGGGGGCGCGGTAAACGTCTGCGGCTCGCCACAATTGCTCAGGCTTATGGCAGGGGCCGTTGGGGAAAATAACAGGCCGGTCGCCGTAAGCATTAAGGTTGCTAACTTCAACCTCAGAACCATACCGTCACCCAGCCTTCCCACGTGCGAGACGGAGCAATCAGAACCTGGCCGTCGTAAGTCCGCTGGTAAGAATAGAAAGTATTGGTCACGTTGCGTACGCGCGAACCCACCGTAACTTTAGGCGTTAGCTGGTACTCGGCAGTCAGATCCAGCGTGATGTAATCGTCCATTTTTCGGCTATTGGAGGTGTCATTGTAGCTGCTGCCAACATAGCGGAGATCGCTCCTCAGGCTGAGGGGGTGGATAGGGTGCCAGGTTATTGCGAGATTACTGCTCCATGTCGGGACGTAGGCAGGCTGATTCCCGTTCAGGTTTTCAGGCGGAGAACCCGCGCTAAATCGGTTAAAACTTGCATGTGTCCATGCGACATTACCCGCCACTTCCCAGCGCTCGGTGGGTTGTATCGTAGAAGAAAGCTCAATGCCACGGGACGTTTGTTGCCCCACGGCGAGGAGCTCGCCCGGCGTGGAGGCTGAAGGAGTAAACAGGTTGTTTTTGCGCAACTGATAGAGAGCAAGATTAACCGATGCTCTGCGATCCCAGAACTGACTCTTGATCCCGGTTTCCCACTGTTGCGAGTTTGTCAGAGGCAGGTGCGTCTGGTCGGCGCTAAGAAAGAAGATGTCGCCGCCCGCTTCCTTGCCGTTAGCATAGCTGGCATAAAGCGTGGTGTTGCTGCTGATGTCCCAGTTCAGGCCGAGGCCGGTATTCAGGAAACTGCGATTCTGGCTTTCACTGGCCGCTGGCGTGTAGTAGCGCCAGTCCATATTCAGTCTCGTAAGGCGCAGCTGGCTCAGCAAGCTAAGACGGTCCGTCAGTTGAAGACTGTCCTCCAGAAAGGCCGCATACTGGCGCTGGGTAACTTTGCTCCATGGGGCACGCGTAATGTTGGTTTCAGCGCTAAACGGCTCGCGCGCAGGGCTGAACATGGGGATATCCTGCGAGCCGGGAAAGCCGTTTTTTTGGTAATCAAATTGGCCGGTCTGTAGCTCTATCCCGGCAACCATTCGGTTATCAAGGCCCAGCAAAGTATGGTCGATTGAAACGCTTGAACGGTTGGCCAACAGCGTATTTTTGTGGCTTAAATCGCCCCAGGAGTCACGATTGATCGTGTCCGGTGAGGCGGTGTCGTAGCGATAGCGTTCAACGTTGTGCCAGTAGCGGTAGCCAGAGTAAAACCAGGTATGGTTATTAAACGTGAGCCCGGGGGCCAGAGCACTGTCCAGCACGGCCTGCAATGCCGTGGCATGGCTGGCTATCTTTGCGTCGGTCAGGTTGTTGAAGTTGATGCCGCGTAGATTCTTTTGCACTTTACCCTCTACCAACGGTGTGCCGAAGTAGGGGTTGTCGCTGCTATTGTTCATCCTGTCGCCGTACAGCGTCAGAGTGGTTTCGTCAGTGAGGCGGAAAAGCAGCGAGCCGCTGATTCTGGACTGGCGGTTGCGCTCGTGCTGAACCTGGCTATTGCCGCCGCTCCCGGAAGCGTCAAGACGCCAGGCAATCTTATCCCCCGGCAGCGTACCTCCGCCCCCGCCCAGCAAGGACTGGGTGCTGTGGCTACCCAACTGATAGCTAAGCATTGCAGGGGATGGCACGAAACCCGGCTGGCGCGAAACCAGGTTGACGCTTCCGGCGGTTGCACCGATGCCGTTGAGTGCGGAGCCGGGACCGTGCAAAACATCCACCTGCTGATAGTGCGCGGGGTTACCCAACTGAAGCGTGCTGCCCGGCATTTCCATTCCGTCCAACAGCCAACTCACCGGCATAAAGCCGCGCAGTGAAAAGCTGTTTGAAAGTGTAGGAGAGGCTACGCCGGACATCCCGGTAGCATGGGCGACCGTCTCGGCAAGCGTGCGGTCGCCGCGGGCGAGGATCTCTTTTTGTGAAAAGGTTTCTACATAGCGTGGCGTTTCTTTGTCGGTCAACCCCAGACGTGATGCCGTGCCGCTGGCAGGGGCAAGCCCGGCAGGCGCGTTGCTTTCTACGGTGATATTTTCTTCACATGAAGCTGTGTTGCACTCTGAGGCAAAAAGTTGGGGAGACAAAAGCGTAAACAATATGCCGGGAAATAAGACGGTGCGTTGGATTTTCATAGCGGTATGTGTGTACTCAAATGAACGTGCCTGTTCAAATAATGGCGGAGCTAAGATTCACTCAGTCATAATGTGTAATGTTATAACATATCATTACACATTGATTATAATTTTAAAATAATGGGTTTTGTGTGGATTTGGCGGCAGTCCGTGACGCAGGAAATAAAAAAGGCCGCGATGGTATCTCGCGGCCCTTGCAGAGCTTGCCCGGTTATAGCGTGTGCGGATTACTCAACGCAAAGAATGCGGGTGGTGTTGGTAGTGCCGATGGTGCTCATCACGTCACCCTGGGTCACGATAACCAGGTCACCGGAAATCAGGTAGCCTTTATCGCGCAGCAGGTTTACCGCGTCGCTTGCGGCCACAACGCCTTCATTAACGCTGTCGAAATAGACCGGCGTGACGCCGCGGTACAGCGAAGTCAGGTTAAGAGTGCGTTCGTGGCGGGAGAGGGCGAAAATCGGCAGACCGGAGCTGATGCGCGAGGTCATCAGAGCGGTACGCCCGGACTCGGTCATGGAAATAATGGCGGTAACGCCCTTCAGGTGGTTCGCCGCGTACATGGCCGACATGGCAATCGCTTCTTCCACGTTGTCGAACTGCACGTCCAGGCGGTGTTTGGAAACGTTAATGCTTGGGATCTTCTCTGCACCAAGGCAGACGCGAGCCATTGCGGCAACGGTTTCCGCAGGATACTGGCCCGCAGCGGTTTCGGCAGACAGCATTACCGCATCGGTCCCGTCCAGCACGGCGTTTGCCACGTCCATGACTTCGGCGCGGGTTGGCATTGGGTTGGTAATCATCGACTCCATCATCTGGGTCGCGGTGATCACGGCGCGGTTAAGCTTACGGGCGCGGCGAATCAGGGTTTTCTGAATACCGACCAGCTCCGGGTCACCAATCTCTACGCCGAGGTCGCCGCGGGCAACCATTACCACGTCAGAGGCGAGGATGATGTCGTCCATCGCCGCTTCGTCGCAGACGGCTTCGGCGCGTTCAACTTTCGCCACGATTTTCGCGTCACAGCCTGCGTCGCGCGCCAGACGGCGGGCGTAGTTCAGGTCTTCGCCGCAGCGAGGGAAGGAAACGGCCAGGTAATCAACGCCAATTTTCGCCGCGGTCAGAATGTCCGCTTTATCTTTATCGGTCAGCGCCTCGGCGGAAAGCCCGCCGCCCAGCTTGTTGATGCCTTTATTATTGGAAAGCGGGCCGCCAACGGTCACTTCGGTGAACACTTTCAAGCCCTGAACGTCCAGCACTTTCAGCTGTACGCGGCCATCGTCGAGCAGCAGGATATCGCCCGGCACCACGTCGGCAGGCAGGCCTTTGTAGTCGATACCGACTTTTTCTTTGTCGCCTTCGCCTTTACCGAGGTTGGCGTCCAGCAGGAATTTGTCGCCGATATTGAGGAATACTTTACCTTCTTTGAAGGTTGAAACACGGATTTTTGGACCTTGCAAATCGCCGAGGATCGCGACATGGCGCCCCAGTTTTGCGGCGATTTCACGAACTTTATCCGCACGCAGCTGATGATCCTCAGCCGAGCCGTGGGAGAAGTTCATACGCACCACGTTAGCGCCGGCGGCAATAATCTTTTCCAGATTATTATCGCGGTCGGTTGCCGGGCCTAAGGTGGTAACGATTTTGGTTCTGCGTAGCCGTCTGGACATGTATTACTCCGTTGACTGAAACAACTTGGTGTTGCGTGAACAAAACTCGGTGGGTCAGGGTGCGCTGTGAGCACCCATGACAACGTAACCGAACAGCCTAATAAGTTACAACTTTGTTATCAAAATTTAACGTTCATCGCCTGAGATAAGACGTTCTTTATCAAAGCGCGATTCTTTGAGCGCTTCCTTGACTCGCTTCAAGTTATCCCTGAATTTTGCGCCCCTGCGCAAAGTAAAGCCGGTTGCCAGCACGTCAATTACGGTTAACTGGGCAAGCCGCGAAACCATCGGCATATAAATGTCGGTATCTTCCGGGACGTCAAGCAGCAGCGAAAGCGTGGCTTCCCGGGCAAGCGGGCTGCCCTCGGACGTGATAGCGAGCACGATGGCATCGTTTTCACGCGCCAGCTGCGCCAGCTCGACCAGATTTTTGGTCCGCCCGGTGTGGGAGATAAGCACCACGACGTCCTGTTCGGTACAATTCATGCAGCTCATGCGCTGCATGACGACATCGTCCGAGTAGATAACCGGCACGTTAAAACGGAAAAATTTGTTCATTGCGTCATGGGCGACGGCGGCGGAAGAGCCGAGGCCAAAGAAGGCAATTTTCTTTGCCTGTGTTAGCAAGTCTACCGCGCGGTTAACGGCGGACATATCCAGCGATTGGCGCACGCGGTCGAGGCTCGCCATTGCGGACTCGAAAATCTTGCCGGTGTAAGACTCGACGCTATCATCTTCATCAACATTGCGGTTTACATAAGGCGTGCCATTCGCCAGACTCTGGGCGAGATGTAGTTTAAAATCAGGGAAGCCTTTGGTTTCCAGGCGGCGGCAGAAGCGGTTAACGGTCGGTTCACTGACATCAGCGCTGCGGGCGAGGGTGGCGATGCTGGAGTGGATGGCATCCTGGGGAGCGGCGAGAATCACTTCTGCGACTTTGCGCTCTGATTTGCTAAGGTGTTCCAGCTGAGACTGGATTTTTTCCAGCATATTCATAAAGACGGGCACTCATGGGTTTTAGCGATTTCATTAACTGGAGAAATCGTGGGCCGATTTAGCAAGAATATACTCTCGCTAAAATGTTAAAGGGCGTGTCACTGACATAATGTTGTTGTTTTTTTTCATTACATGATCGGCGTCTAACTTTGGCACCGGTTACATTGTACGAAAAAACGGCATCAAATAACGATTTAGTGCGGCATTCTGGGAAAAGTTAGCAAATGTGGCGATCAAACCGGGCTTAACGGTTGTCGTCAATTCAGCAAAAGCAGTACATTGCAGCGTAATAAAATTACAAGAGTTGCCCGGCTTAATGCTATCCGCGCCCTTCAGGGGCGGTAACGGCCGGGATATCCGAAACGAGGAGACAAACATGGCGGTAACGCAAACAGCCCAGGCGTGCGATCTGGTCATTTTCGGTGCAAAAGGCGACCTGGCGCGCCGGAAACTGTTGCCATCCCTGTATCAGCTGGAAAAAGCAGGTCAAATCCACCCGGACACCCGTATTCTCGGTGTTGGCCGCGCGGAGTGGGATAAAGAGACATACACCAAAGTGGTACGCGAAGCCCTCGAAACCTTCATGAAAGAGAAGATTGACGAGAGCCTGTGGGAAAAACTGAGCGGTCGCCTTGATTTCTGCAACCTGGACGTCAACGACACCGGCGCTTTCTCCAAACTGGGGAAAATGCTCGACCAGCAGAACCGCGTCACAATCAACTATTTCGCGATGCCGCCAAGCACCTTCGGCGCCATCTGCAAAGGTTTGGGTAAAGCGAAACTCAATGCCAAACCTGCTCGCGTCGTGATGGAAAAACCGCTGGGAACTTCGCTGGAAACCTCCCAGGAGATCAACGACCAGGTTGGTGAATACTTCGAAGAGTGCCAGGTTTACCGTATCGACCACTATCTGGGCAAAGAGACGGTACTCAACCTGCTGGCTCTGCGCTTTGCTAACTCCCTGTTCGCCAACAACTGGGACAACCGCACCATCGATCACGTGGAAATCACCGTGGCCGAGGAAGTGGGCATTGAAGGCCGCTGGGGTTACTTCGATCAGGCCGGGCAGATGCGCGACATGATCCAGAACCACCTGCTGCAAATTCTCTGCATGATTGCTATGTCTCCGCCGTCCGATCTGACTGCTGACCATATCCGCGATGAGAAAGTGAAGGTTCTGCAATCTCTGCGCCGCATCGACCGTACTAACGTGCGGGATAAAACCGTACGCGGTCAGTACACCGCAGGCTTTGCTCAGGGTAAAAAAGTGCCGGGCTACCTCGAAGAAGAGGGCGCTAACAAATCCAGCGCCACCGAAACCTTCGTGGCAATCCGCGTGGACATCGACAACTGGCGCTGGGCCGGCGTGCCGTTCTACCTGCGTACAGGTAAACGTCTGCCAACCAAATGCTCTGAAGTCGTGGTTTACTTCAAGAACCCGGCGCTTAACCTGTTCAAAGACTCCTGGCAGGAGCTACCGCAGAACAAGCTGACCATTCGCCTGCAGCCGGATGAAGGCGTGGATATCCAGATCCTGAACAAAGTACCGGGTCTGGAGCACAAGCATAACCTGCAAACCACCAAGCTTGATCTGAGCTACTCCGAGACCTTTAACGAATCGCATCTGGCGGATGCCTACGAGCGTCTGCTGCTGGAAACCATGCGCGGTATCCAGGCGCTGTTCGTTCGTCGCGATGAGGTAGAAGAGGCGTGGAAATGGGTCGACTCCATCACCGAAGCCTGGGCTGCGGACAACGATGCGCCGAAACCTTACCAGGCTGGCACCTGGGGGCCGGTAGCATCGGTTGCTATGATCACCCGCGACGGGCACTCATGGAACGAATTTGAGTAACAGTCGCGAAGGTTAACGGCAAACAGGCGATAACAAATTGCCTTCATTTTACCGGTAACATGATCTAACACAGAAGTGGCATAGTTTTTTATGAATTAAAGCCCCGCGTGGATTCACCTGCGGGGCTTTTTTATTTACACTAGCTGAAGCGATTTTGCTCCCGATGGCAGGGTTGATGGGCGGTAAGTCAGTTTTTTGCACCCAAAACGAACCTTCTGCAATGCGGGAGAACAGCCACTTTCTGAGGAATTTTTATGAATCCAAATTTGTTACGGGTAACATCGCGCATCATTGAGCGCTCCCGCCCAACGAGAGAAGCCTATCTGGCACGTATCGAGAAGGCTAAGAGCCAAACCGTTCACCGCTCCGAACTGGCCTGCGGTAACCTGGCGCACGGCTTTGCCGCCTGCCAGCCGGATGACAAGGCCGCGCTGAAAAGCATGTTGCGTAACAATATTGCGATCATTACCTCTTACAACGACATGCTCTCTGCCCACCAGCCGTATGAGCATTACCCCGAACAGATCCGCAAAGCGCTGCATTCCGTTGGCGCAGTCGGGCAGGTTGCTGGCGGCGTTCCGGCCATGTGTGACGGCGTAACCCAGGGGCAGGACGGGATGGAGCTTTCGCTGCTCAGCCGCGAAATCATCGCTATGTCTACCGCCGTTGGTCTGTCTCATAATATGTTTGATGGCGCGCTGTACCTCGGCGTGTGCGATAAAATTGTCCCCGGCCTGACGATGGCCGCGCTCTCCTTTGGCCACCTGCCAGCGGTCTTTGTGCCATCGGGCCCGATGGCCAGCGGCCTGCCAAACAAAGAAAAAGTACGCATTCGCCAGCTGTATGCCGAAGGTAAAGTCGATCGCCTTGCGCTGCTGGAAGCCGAAGCGGCCTCTTATCACGCCCCTGGCACCTGTACCTTCTATGGCACCGCTAACACCAACCAGATGGTGGTTGAGTTTATGGGGATGCAACTGCCGGGCTCTTCATTTGTACAGCCGGATGCCGAACTGCGTCACGCGCTGACCGACGCGGCCGCTCGGCAGGTCACCCGCCTGACCGGCAACGGCAACGAGTGGATGCCGCTGGGCAAAATGATCGATGAAAAAGTGGTGGTGAACGGTATCGTGGCGCTGCTGGCAACCGGCGGCTCTACCAACCACACCATGCATCTGGTTGCGATGGCTCGCGCGGCGGGCATCATTATTAACTGGGATGACTTCTCCGATATTTCTGAGATAGTACCGCTGCTGGCGCGCCTTTACCCGAACGGCCCGGCGGATATTAACCACTTCCAGGCGGCTGGCGGCGTGCCTGTTCTTATGCGCGAGCTGCTGAAAGGCGGCCTGCTGCATGAAGATGTGAATACCGTTGCCGGTTTTGGTTTGCAGCATTACACCATGGAGCCGTGGCTGGACAACGGCGAGCTGGCGTGGCGCGAAGGTGCCAGCAAACCGCTGGACAGCGACGTTATCGCGACCATGGAAAAACCGTTCTCACGTCACGGCGGCACCAAAGTGCTGAGCGGCAACCTGGGACGTGCGGTGATGAAAACCTCTGCCGTTCCGGTTGAGAATCAGGTGATTGAAGCCCCGGCCATTATCTTTGAAAGCCAGCATGACGTATTACCGGCCTTTGAGGCAGGTAAACTCGACCGCGACTGCGTGGTTGTGGTGCGTCACCAGGGGCCAAAAGCCAACGGCATGCCAGAATTGCATAAACTTATGCCGCCGCTTGGAGTATTATTGGACCGCTGTTTCAAAATTGCTCTGGTCACCGACGGAAGACTGTCCGGCGCCTCTGGCAAGGTTCCTTCTGCTATCCACGTCACCCCGGAAGCCTACGATGGCGGGCTGCTGGCGAAGGTGCAGGATGGCGATATTATCCGCGTTAACGGCCAGACCGGCGAACTGACGCTGCTGGTGGACGAGGCTGAACTTGCCGCCCGTACCGCTTATCACCCGGATCTCAGCGCAGAGCGCGTGGGAACGGGGCGCGAAATGTTTGGTGCGCTGCGTGAACAGCTTTCCGGCGCTGAACAAGGCGCAACCTGCATTAAATTTTAATCCCGTGGCGGCCTGGCCGCGGCGGTTCACAAATTACAAGTTGGCTGAAGAGGCGCTCAGATGAAAAACTGGAAAACAACAGCGGAACAGATCCTGAAAACAGGACCGGTCGTTCCGGTTATCGTGGTAAACAAGCTGGAACATGCTGTGCCGATGGCAAAAGCGCTGGTAGCCGGTGGCGTGCGTGTGCTGGAAGTTACGCTGCGTACCGCGTGTGCGATGGACGCCATTCGCGCCATCGCCAAAGAAGTGCCGGAAGCCATTATCGGTGCCGGTACCGTGCTGAACCCGCAGCAGCTGGCGGAAGTGACGGAGGCAGGCGCACAGTTCGCTATTAGCCCTGGCCTGACCGAGCCGCTGCTGAAAGCGGCAACCGAAGGCACCATCCCGCTTATCCCGGGTATCAGCACCGTTTCTGAACTGATGCTGGGCATGGACTACGGCCTGAAAGAGTTTAAATTCTTCCCGGCTGAAGCCAATGGCGGCACCAAAGCCCTGCAGGCTATTGCTGGTCCGTTCTCCCAGGTCCGTTTCTGCCCAACCGGCGGTATCTCCCCGGCTAACTACCGTGACTACCTGGCGCTGAAAAGCGTGCTGTGTATCGGCGGCTCCTGGCTGGTTCCGGCGGACGCGCTGGAAGCGGGCGACTACGACCGTATCACCAAACTGGCTCGCGAAGCGGTAGAAGGCGCGAAACAGTAAGCAATAAAAAAGCCCCGCCGCGATGGCAGGGCTTAATCAACAAATCGTCCTTAGTTAAGGGAGATTTTTTTAGCCTTCAACTTTTACCTGAGCCGCAGAAGCAATCGCTCTGGCAACGGCTTCGTCAACGCTATTCCCGGTCGCCAGCGCTACGCCCATGCGGCGTTTACCGCCGATTTCCGGTTTCCCGAACAGGCGCAGCTGTAATCCGCCGCCTAATGCCGCCCCGACATTCGAGTATTTAACATTGTCGCTCTGCAACTCGGGCAGGATAACCGCCGAAGCGGCAGGACCGTATTGGCGAATATCACCGACAGGCAGGCCGAGGAAGGCGCGAACATGCAGGGCGAACTCGGACAAGTCCTGCGAGATAAGCGTTACCATGCCTGTGTCGTGTGGGCGAGGGGAGACTTCGCTGAAGATAACCTCGTCGCCGCAAACAAACAGCTCTACGCCGAACAGGCCGTGCCCGCCGAGTGCGGTAACCACTTTCCCGGCAATCTCTTTAGAGCGCTCAAGGGCAAGGTCGCTCATCTGCTGCGGCTGCCAGGACTCGCGGTAGTCGCCATCTTCCTGACGATGGCCAATAGGCGCACAGAAGTGGATCCCGTCCACGGCGCTGATGGTCAGCAGCGTGATTTCAAAATCAAAATTAACCACGCCTTCAACAATCACGCGGCCTTTACCGGCGCGCCCGCCAAGCTGGGCATATTCCCACGCCTGCGGCAGCTGGTCGGCGGTGCGGATGAAACTTTGCCCCTTGCCTGAAGAGCTCATCACCGGTTTAACAATGCACGGCAGGCCGATTTCCTGCACGGCCTGGCGGAACGCCTCTTCGCTGTCCGCAAAACGGTAACTTGAGGTTGGTAACTGTAATTCTTCCGCCGCCAGACGGCGAATACCTTCGCGGTTCATGGTCAGCTTAGCGGCGCGAGCGCACGGCACAACGCGCTGGCCCTGTTGCTCAAGTTCCAGCAGGGCGTCGGTAGCGATAGCTTCAATTTCAGGAACGATAAAGTCAGGCATTTCGGCGGCAACCAGCGCTTTTAGCGCGGCGGCATCCAGCATATTGATGACGTGGCTGCGGTGCGCGACATGCATCGCAGGCGCATTGGCGTAGCGATCTACGGCGATCACTTCCACGCCGAGGCGCTGGCATTCAATGGCCACTTCTTTACCCAATTCACCGGAGCCAAGCAGCATTACTCGAGTAGCTGCCGGGCGCAGAGCTGTTCCCAACGTTGACATGTGATTTAGCCTTAACAGAGAAAAAAGACCGCGGCAGTATAAACGAAAACGTTTGCGTTGGCAGCGCCTTTCCGGCTTGTGTGTTAAAATGAATGACGTTATACTGGATAAATAAACAGGTAAATGGAGCTGCAAAATGGCGGTCGAAATTAAATATGTGGTGGTGAGAGAGGGACAAGAGAAAATGGCCTTTGCCAGTAAAAAGGACGCTGACGCTTACGACAAAATGCTGGATCTAGCCGAAGTGCTGGGTGAATGGCTACAGCAAAGCCCACTCGAGCTTGAAGAAGGGCAGAGCGACACTCTGGCGATGTGGATGGCGGAAAACAAAGACCTGCTGGCAGGCGTGCTGAAAAACGGCAAGCTGCCGGAGCCAGAAACGGCAAGCGTCGGGGCAGAAGCTGCCGCTGCTGAACCAAAAGCGGATGCACAGGAACTGGCTGCGGTATCTGAAGATAACGTTAGCGAACACACCGGGCGCAAACGCACCAAAGCGGCATAACACGGCATGCCGGCGCCGGGCTACCGGCGCGATTCTTTTCCCATCTTTAGCCCTCTGATACGTTTCTTGACGTGCCGTGGCCTACTCTCGACGAGTTAAGCCAATAAGGGGTGCCTGTCATGAATAACTGGTTACAGCAGCTTCAGTCGTTACTGGGGCAATCAACGTCCTCTCAGCAATCTTCCCAGCCAGGCGCTGGCCCGGAAGGGCTTAGCAAGCTGCTGGTGCCCGGCGCACTCGGCGGCCTGGCGGGGCTACTGCTGGCAAGCAAGTCTTCACGCAAATTGCTAACAAAATACGGCACCAGCGCCCTGTTGGTCGGCGGCGGTGCGGTAGCCGGTAGCGTGTTGTGGAACAAGTACAAAGAGCGGGTTCGCCAGAGCCAGCCGCAGGCCAGTGGCTACGGGCATCAGCACTCTTCCGTCGATGTGCGCACGGAGCGCCTGATAACCGCCCTGGTGTTTGCCGCCAAAAGCGATGGTCATATCGACGCCAAAGAACGTCAGTTCATCGAGCAACAGCTGCGCGAAACGGGCATCGACGGCGAAGGCAAAGCCCTGATTGAGCGAGCCATCGACCGGCCGCTGGATCCGCAACTGCTGGCGCGTGATGTGAAAAACGAAGAGGAAGCGCTGGAGCTTTATTATCTCAGCTGCACCGCTATCGACGTCGATCACTTTATGGAGCGCAGTTACCTCAGCGCGCTGGGCGATGCTCTGAATATCCCGCAGGATGTCAGGGCGAGCATTGAGCAGGATATTCAGCAGCAGAAGCTGGCTCTTCCTGCCTGACGCCTGATTTTCTCCGCTTTTACAGTGCCGGGCTTCCCGGCATTTTCGTGTTATCCCTCACGTTTCGCTTGCAAGCTCGCCTGAATTTGCCACCCTTACAGGGTGTTAAATGACAAATGAAGAAACTGATGCCGCCAAAAGCTAAAAAAATTCCCCACGCTATGACCACTCATGGCGATACCCGCACGGACAACTATTACTGGCTGCGCGACGATGAGCGTGCCGACCCGGCGGTGCTTGAATATCTGAACCAGGAAAATGACTACGGCAAAACGATAATGGAGAGCCAGCGGGCGTTGCAGGACAGGCTGCTGGAAGAGATGATCGCGCGTATTCCGCCGCATGATGTCTCGGCTCCTTATGTCAAAAACGGCTATCGCTACCGGCAGGTGTATGAAAAGGGAAATGAGTACCCGATTTATCAGCGCCAGTCCGCTATGCGTGATGAGTGGGAGGCCTGGGAACTGCTGCTGGATGCCAACAAACGTGCCGCCCACAGCGAGTTTTACACCATGGGCGGTTTAGCGATTACGCCGGACAATGAAGTCATGGCCCTGGCCGAGGATTATTTATCACGACGCCAGTTTGGCATTCGCCTGCGTAACCTGAAAACCGGCAACTGGTACCCGGAACTGCTTGATAATGTCTCCAGCAGCTTTGTCTGGGCTAATGACTCGATAACGCTTTACTACGTGCGCAAACACCCGAAAACGCTGCTGCCTTACCAGGTCTGGCGGCATACGCTTGGCCATCCGGTTGCGGATGACCAACTGGTGTATGAGGAAAAAGACGATACTTTCTACGTCAGCGTGCATAAGACAACGTCTAAGCACTTTATTGTGATTCATCTTGCCAGCGCGACCACCAGCGAGGCACTGCTGCTGGATGCCGAACTGGCGGATGCCCAGCCGCAGGTATTTGCCCCCCGCCGTAAAGATCACGAATACACGCTCGACCACTACCAGCATAATTTTTACCTGCGCTCCAATAAAGACGGGAAAAACTTTGGTCTTTACCGCAGCGCGGTCAGGGATGAAAAACAGTGGGAGACGCTGATTGCCCCACGCGAGCAGGTGATGCTCGAAGATTTCACCCTGTTCAAAGACTGGCTGGTTGTCGAGGAGCGCCAGCAGGGGCTGACCAGCCTGCGCCAGATTAACCGCCACACCAGAGAATCCACCGGGATTGCTTTTGATGACCCGGCCTATGTGACCTGGCTTGGCTACAACCCGGAGCCGGAGACCGCGTGCCTGCGCTATGGTTACTCTTCCATGACCACGCCGGACACGCTGTTTGAGCTAAATATGGATAGCGGCGAACGCAGGGTCATCAAGCAGACCGAAGTTGCGGGCTTTGAGGCCAGCAACTACCGCAGCGAGCATCTCTGGATAACGGCGCGGGATGGCGTTCAGGTACCGGTTTCGCTGGTTTACCACCGCAAGCACTTCCGGCCCGGCAAAAATCCGCTGTTGGTTTACGGCTATGGCTCCTACGGCAGCAGCATGGATGCCGATTTTAGCGGCAGCCGCCTGAGTCTTCTGGATCGCGGCTTTGTCTACGCCATCGCTCACGTACGCGGCGGCGGTGAGCTGGGGCAGCAGTGGTACGAAGACGGTAAATATTTGAAGAAGATGAACACCTTCAACGACTACCTCGACGTCTGCGATGAGCTATTAAAGCTGGGGTATGGCGATCCTGACCTGCTCTATGGCATGGGCGGTAGCGCGGGCGGAATGTTGATGGGCACGGCGATTAATTTACGCCCGGAGCTTTTTCACGGCGTGGTGGCCCAGGTGCCGTTTGTCGATGTTGTTACCACGATGCTGGACGAGTCTATCCCGCTGACGACCGGCGAATTTGAAGAGTGGGGCAATCCGCAGGATGAAGAATATTACCGCTATATGAAGCAATACAGCCCTTATGACCAGGTTAGCGAGCAGGCTTACCCGCATTTGCTGGTGACGACCGGCCTGCACGACTCGCAGGTTCAATACTGGGAGCCGGCTAAGTGGGTAGCTAAACTTCGCGATCACAAGCGGGACGATACATTGCTCCTGTTGTGTACCGATATGGACTCAGGGCACGGAGGGAAATCGGGGCGTTTCAAAGCCTATGAGGGCGTGGCGCTGGAGTTTGCCTTCCTGATAGCCCTGGCGCAGGGAACTCTGCCAGGGCGAATGCATTAATCGGCAAGATAATGTTTTAGCGTCATCCGCAGATCCGGGGCCAGCTCTTTGATGTTATTCAGCATCCAGCGAAGATAACCCGGATCGTCCTCGGCGATTTCCGCGATAGGCTTGCCGCGGTATTTGCCAAACATCATGGTGGTCACCAGCGCCGGGCGGCCGGTAACGGTGACCATTTGCTCGGCGCTCCAGCCGGAAACTTCCATTATTTTCAGCAGCAGCGCCGCGGTGATGTAGCAGTCAAACAGCGCCCGGTGCTGATGCAGCCCGGCAGGCGTTTCTACCTCAAGCTTCAGCGATTTATACAGCCCCATATTGCTGTACTTGATCCCCGGCCAAAGGCGACGAGCCAGCTTGACGGTACATATCCAGTCACCCGGCATTTCCGGCAGCATTCGCCTGTCGAAGCTGGCATTGTGGGCGACGTAATAAGGGCTGCCGTGGTAGCGAGGGATAACATCTTCAATCCACGGCTTATCGGCGACCATCTGTTCGGTGATTTTATGAATAGCCATCGCCTGATGGCTGATGGGGCGGTCGGGGCGTACCAAATCGCTCATCGGGTTAACTATCTGGCCGTCGATAATGTCTACCGAGGCCACTTCCACCACGCCGCCCTGCAATCCGCAGGTTTCGGTATCGATAATGCGCAGCATTCGAGGCTCCATTAACAGGTTTTAGCATCCTGCCATACAGGCGTAACGTTTCCGTACCCTAACAAGAAACAGAGTAATATCCATTTCGTCACTTGTTGAGCAGTGGTAATGATTTATTTTTGCTTGGGTTCATACGGCAGGCGAGAGAGTTTTACCGAAGCCAGCCGGTGGGCAATTAACCGCTCGCGGAACCAGGTTCTGAGGTGTTCAGGCTGTTCGCGCTCAACCACTTCGGCAACGATCGGCATATTATAACGTTCTTTAAAGGCCACGCCCGCGGCGGCGAGATCGACGTTGACTTTGTCCATCTCTTCCTGGGGCAAATCGGCGAGATTGTAGCTCATCATATCCTCCTGCAATGTCAGCGCAGAAGTTACTGTTTTGCGCCACGGATGACAAGTAACAATAGCTTATCCCGTCTCGACTTGATATCGGGGGGGAGTTATCCTTTCCGCCTTATCACATAACAAAAAGGAATAGTTAATATGGCGTTCATCTCTTCCCGCATCGCAACCGTGGCCGCGTTTGTTGCCGCAATGGCCGTTTCCCCTGCCGTCCTTGCTCACGCACATTTAAAGCAGCAGTCCCCGGCAGCCGATGCCGCGGTTACCGCTTCGCCGCAGGCGCTGACGCTGAGTTTCTCTGAAGGCGTGGAGCCAGGCTTTAGCGGCGTGACCGTTACCGGCCCGCAGCAGGCGAATGTAAAAACCGGCAAAGTGAAGCTCAATGCAACGGATAACAAACAGCTTATTGTGCCGGTAGAAGAGGCGTTAAAGCCGGGTGATTATTCGGTGGACTGGCATGTAGTGTCGGTTGACGGGCACAAAACTAAAGGCAACTACCACTTCTCCGTGAAGTAACCGCCATGCTGTCGGCGTTTTACATCGCGCTGCGCTTTGTCCATTTCACCGCGTTGATGGTGCTGCTTGGCAGCGCCATTTGCTGCTCGCTGTTGGCTCCGCAACGTTTTAAACCGGTACTGGTGCGCCGCCTGCAAATGCAGTGGCGGCCGGCGGTCTGGCTCTCTCTGCTCAGCGCCTGCCTGCTGTTTATGGCTCAGGCCGGGCTGATGGGCGACGGCTGGGCGGATGTGTTCTCCCCGGATGTCTGGCTCGCGGTTGCGGGCACCCGCTTTGGCTCGGTGTGGATCTGGCAGCTGCTGCTGGCGGTGGCTACTTTTGGCGTGGTGCTGCTCAGGCCTCGTGCGCTACAGGGATTATTATTGCTGTTGGCCGCCGCCCAGCTCATTTTACTGGCCGGAGCAGGGCATGCCGCAATGCACGACGGCGCTCTCGGCGCTTTTCAACGCATCAATCACGCTATTCATCTTCTGAGCGCGGCCTGGTGGGCGGGTGGTCTTCTGCCGCTGCTGGTCTGTATGCACATGGCGCGCAAACCACGCTGGCGAGGCCCGGCAATTACGGCGATGATGCGTTTTTCCCGTTATGGGCACCTTGCCGTGGCGACCGTTCTGGTCACCGGCATTGTCAACGGCCTGCTCATTTTGGGCTGGTCTCTGCCTGTGGAAAGCGGGTATTTTCGACTGCTGGCGCTGAAAGTAGCGCTGGTGGCGGTGATGGTCATTCTGGCGCTGGTTAACCGTTATTTGCTGGTGCCGCGTTTTGATTCCGCACGGGCCGGGGCGCAAAAACGTTTCATCCAGCTGACCTGGCTGGAAGTTATTTTATCGGTGGCGGTAATTCTGCTAGTCAGTATATTCGCGACCTGGGAGCCGTTCTGACGGCAACGAACTGGTTAGATGAGAGATTCATGAAAAAGAGCATTTTGACTTTACTGCTGATGGCCTGCGCCAGTTCCGCGCTTGCCGCCCCGCAAATTATCACCGTGAGCCGCTTTGAGGTGGGTAAAGACAAATGGGCGTTCAACCGCGAAGAGGTGATGCTCAGCTGCCGCGCGGGTAACGCCCTGTTTGCTATTAACCCTAGCACCCTGATGCAGTATCCGCTGAACGATGTTGCGGAACAGCAGGTGAAAAGCGGTAAAACTACCGGGCAGCCGATCGGCGTGATTCAGGTTGATGACCCGCAGCATCCGGGGCAGAAAATGAGCCTTGAGCCATTTGTAGAACGCGCTCAGAAGCTGTGTAAAAGCTAAAAACCGCATAAAATCTCGCCATAAAAAAACAGCAATAACCTCAAGGGGATATTGCTGTTTTTGCATAAACAGTCACCTTAAATGCGGCTTTTTTCTGACCACTTTTGCTGCGGACTGGAAAACCTGCGTCGGTAATCTATTCTTAAGAGGCAAGGCGACTTAGCCTGCATTAATGCCAACTTTTAGCGCACGGCTCTCTCCCAAGAGCCATTTCCCTGGACCGAATACAGGAATCGTGTTCGGTCTTTTTTTTGCCCGGAAACCGGCGAGGCTGCTTGCGCGAGAAAGATTTCCCATCACCTTCCTGACCCCACCTGTGCGCTAAAACCATACCATAACTTGCGGGCTTTTCGTCCAGCGTTTTTTTCTGATTTTGTTAATTATTTGTTGCGCAAGAGATTCTGTCGTATGAGGGGGAACCTACCTAAAAGAGTAGGGCTTTTATTCAACTTTTTTCATCGCTAAGTTTTATCATATCGGACTTGGTGGTTTTTTTAGTTTGTCTGTCTCAGGGAGGAGAGCGTAAGGATGAGTAATGAAAATAATAATGTTTACCGTGGGGCTTTTGGCGGCTTCGCTTTCAGGCGCCCACGGCGCAGAGCAGCAAAGAGAATATAATACCTGGCATAAAAAGAATGGCGTTCTGTATGGCATGACGCAGACCGCCGAGCACGAGCCGGTGCTGGTCAGTATCGGTAACGCCGGGTTTGAATCGGCAAATATGGTTGTTTCGTATACGCGAAGCGGTAATTGTGACGAAGCCGGGCGCAGCGCAAAACTGGAAATTGACGGCAAAATTGTTCCTGCGGAATATCGCTGTTTTCCACTCAAAGATAAAATTCTCGAGCATTTTGTTATAGCCGAAGCCGCGCAGGCCAATTATGTGGTCGAACGGCTGACTTCAGATTTTACGGTGTTAATTCAGAAGGACATCAAGCTGTGGGCGGCAAACGTTAAGTCTCCGAAATTTGGCGTCGGCCCGCGTCTTTAAATTCGTGCTTTGCTTTCCGGCATTGGAGTATGATGCCGGTCACAAAAATTCGCATCACGCCCGGGACGAAGCTACAATCCCCGCCTTGCTGACCGCGTTCCAGTAGAGGCGCGGCGTTCATAACAAATAAGCCTGCATTTCACTATGACAAACCAAACCGAGCTTGCCGCTCAACATGCGCGTGAAAATAGTCTTCGCGCCGTGCTTCGTTCGCCGCGCCTGATCCAGCGCGAAATTTTAGCCGGGGTGGTCACTGCCCTGGCGCTAATCCCCGAAGTTATCTCTTTCTCGCTGATTGCCGGAGTTGACCCCAAAGTCAGCCTAATCGCTTCCATTGTCTTGTGCCTGGCGATGTCGATACTTGGCGGACGTCCGGCGATGGTTACCGCCGCTGCCGGGTCGGTAGCTTTGGTTATTGGGCCGATGGTGCACCAGTATGGCGTGGGCTACATCCTGCCCGCGGTTGTGCTGGCCGGAGGTATTCAGATCCTGTTCGGCGTGACGGGCCTGGCGCGCATGATGCGCTATATTCCGCTGTCGGTGATGACCGGTTTTGTAAACGCTCTGGGGATACTGATTTTCTTTGCTCAGGTGCCGCACGTATGGGGACAAAGCCAGCTGGTCTGGGTGCTATTCGCTATTACGCTTGCCGTGGTTTTACTTCTACCCAGAGTGCTCAAATCCGTGCCTTCGCCGCTGGTGGCGATTGTGCTGGTGACCGCCGCCAGCGTTGCAATGGGCTGGACGCTGCCTACCGTTGGCGACAGCGGGCCAATGAAGGCAGGGCTGCCGGGGTTAACTGAACTGCTGGTTCCGCTCAATATGGAGACGCTGCACATTATCTGGCCTTGCGCGCTGAGCATCGCTTTCGTCGGGCTTATGGAGTCACTGCTCACGGCCAAACTGGTGGATGAGCTGACCGATACGCCTTCCAGTAAACGCCGCGAGTGCTGGGGGCTTGGCCTGTCCAATATCTTTGCTGGTTTTTATGGGGGGATTGCGGGCTGCGCGATGATTGGCCAAACCATTGTTAACGTAGAGCTGGGGAGAGGGCGCACGCGGCTTTCTACTCTGTCTGCGGCGCTGGTACTGCTGCTCCTGGTCACGGCGTTAAGCTCCGTCATGGCAAAAATTCCTATGGTGGTGCTGGCCGGAATCATGATGATTGTTGCGGTGAAAACGCTGAACTGGCACAGCGTCTCGCCCGCGACTCTGCGCAGGATGCCGGTCCCTGAAACGCTGGTGATGCTGACCACCGTCGCTGTCACCGTTTATACGGACAACCTGGCCCTGGGCGTGCTGGGCGGAGTGATTTTCGCTATGATGCTGTTCGCTCGCCGCATTGCGCATGTGGTAAAAGCGGAGCGTCAGCTTTCTGATGATGGAAACGCGGTGACCTACCGGGTCCGTGGCCCGCTATTTTTTGCCAGCAGCAATGATTTGGTGGAGCATTTTCACTATGCCGACGATCCGCAGCGGGTGATTATCGACTTGACCCATGCTCAGATTTGGGACGCCTCAACGGTTGCCGTCCTGGATGCGGTTGAAACCCGATACCGGCGTTACAATGCCGACGTCGAGATTATTGGCCTGGATGTACGCAGCGCCGATTTCCATCAGCGTTTAAGCGGCAAGCTTTAGTATTTAATCGGCAGCTTTTGGTTGCCGATTTCACTTTTTATTGATGCAGAATTAAACACCACTTTTTGAGCAGTACGTCACAATTTTTCACTACATTTCGCTGCCTTCCAGACCCTTTGAATCATAAGCTCGGGAATTAAACAATCCTGCAACATTTCCGTTGCGGCACCTTTCGGAATATCTTATTACTATTTAACCGCTTATTTATCTGCAAGCGGCCCCGCCTCCACTATAACGATAATTAACAGGAAAAATTATGACGACAAAATATGCCGTCCGGGAGGACGCTACGCCGGGTTTTATTCAAACGCTAAAAACCTTCCCGTCTACGGTGATTGCGCTGCTGTTTTTTACTTTGGTTATTCGCTTCAGTTATTTTATGGCATGGCCGTTTATGACGGTGATAATGACCCGTAATTACCATCTGTCGCCGGTTTCGGTCGGAATAGCGATGACCAGCAGCGCGCTGCTGGCCGTAGGGCTGGGCATGTACGGCGGCCAGCTGTCTGACAAGCTGGGGCGGCGCGGCATATTGTCTCTTGGGTGCGCTTTATCTTTTGTCGGTTATGCCCTGTTGGGGCTGGCGGGCGGGATGACTCTATTTATCATGGGATTAATGATTGTCGGGGTCTGCTTCGCCTGGGTTGAGCCGCCGATCAGAGCCCTGATGAGCGATTTATTAGGCGACCGCCGCCGCCGCGCGCTGGCGCTGCAAATACGTTATTACCTCGTCAACGTTGCCGCGGTAACCGGCCCGCTGGTGGGAATAGCATTTGGGCTTACGTCGCAAAAAGGCACCTTCGTAATTACCGCAATAAGCTATTTGCCGCTGCTGGTTTATACCTTGCTTTATATTCCTGCGGGAAAGTTAATCAGTGATAAAACGCAGTCAGCGCCGACTATAAGGCTGAGGGATATTATGCTTATCATCGCCCGCGATAAACTTTTTGTCGCCGCGCTGATGTGCAGTATTTTATGCGCCGTGGTGTTTGTTCACTATGAGTCCGTGGTGCCGCTTTACCTGCTGACGCTCGACGCGGAGGCCGCGGTGAAGCTCATCACGCTGATCCTGGTTTCTAACGCCTGTACCGTGCTAATAGCTCAGCTTTTCCTGGTGCGCTTCCTGGCCCGGGTTAGCTTGCCTAACCGTATTCTGCTGGGCGGGGCTATTTTCGCGCTTTCCCAACTGCTGTTTTGGTCGGTGCGCGCCCCGGATGCTCTGCTATGGGTGGGCGTGACTATCGTTTTCAGTATTGGAGAGGCGATTTTGATGCCGAACCTGAACATCCTGCTGGATCAGCTTGCGCCGGATGAACACCGGGGGGCTTATCTGGGCGCTTCCACTTTGTCCACGCTTGGTATTGCGCTGGGGCCGTTAATCGGCGGAGTGATGTTAACCCTGACCGGGGCGGGCGTTTTTCTCAGCACCGCGCTGTTTAGCCTGCTGCTGTGCGCTATTATCTACGCCAGCAAAGCGGGCATACGGCAGCGATTACAAGAATAAATTTTGCGGGAGTTATTATGTTTACCGAAGCACCACGAATTGAAACAGAGCGTCTGATCCTGCGTCATTTTACGCTGGACGATTACCCGGCCCTGGTTGCCTGCTGGTCTGACCCGGAAATGGTGAAGTTTATCGGCGGCGGCAAACCACAGGATAAAGAAATGAGCTGGGGAAGGCTGCTGCGTTACATCGGCCACTGGCAGGCTCTGGGCTATGGCTACTGGGCGTTGTTTGAGAAGCAAAGCGGCCATTTTGTCGGGGCGTTCGGCTTTCAGAATGCTCAGCGCGACCTGACTCCTGAGCTGGAATACCCTGAGGCGGGCTGGACGTTAATTCCAACGGCTCACGGCAAAGGTTATGCGGTAGAAGCTCTGGAAGCGGTGCTGGGCTGGGCGGATGAGTGCTTCGATGTGCCGGTATGCTGCATTATTGACGACGACAATCAGTGCTCGATTCGGCTGGCGGAGCGTTTTGGCTTCCGTTTTCAGCACTATGTGGGCTATCACAATAAGCAGGTAAGAATGCTGGTTCGCCCGCTTAACCGCTAATCCCTTAACAGGCGGCCTGAATCCACTCAGAAATCAGCGTATTCCTGAGCAGGCCGCCAGAACCCATCGATAAACTCTTCAACCGGATAACAGCCGCCGTGGCGCATGCGCTGCTCGCTCATCGCGCTCAGGCACTGGCGTTCGGTATTAAACACCTCAAGAACCAGATCGTCGCAGCCGCCATCCAGGTAACAAACGAATAAAACCAAAGCAAACATTAGCGCCTCTGAACCGCTTCGTTTGGTTTAAGTGTAGGGGAGCTGGCAGGATAGGGGGAATAAACCTTTAAAATAACCCGTCATGAGGACGGGGAGACTGCCGATAAAGTTCATTGATTTAAAAATCCTGAACTTCGGTCTGACAAAAACAATGAATAATGTTTTCTGACTTGCCCCAAATGGTCGAAAACCACGTTTTTCGGCTGTTTGTCATGGAAATAACCCGTCCGGGAGACGGGTTCATCTTGAGTCAGGCAAGGCGCATGACCCAGGCATCACGCTGCTGGTCGTAATGTTGAAGGTAAAGAACGGAATGTTCACCGTCCAGTACGGCGGGAATAGAGGTTTTATCGTCCCACGCATCCAGCTGCATGCACAGGTCAGGGTCGGATTTGCAGGGGATGCTTAACGTCCGATCCCCCTGCTGTTCACCGTGTAATTCGGCATCGTCGATTTCGAATATACCGATTCGGACATTGGTTTTTGTCATCTTGCGCTCCTTGTTATCTGCGGCAGGTGGTATGACCAGTAGGTCGCCCCATTTTCAGCGTAGTCAAGGCAGCACAAATTGCCAAATTAAAAAGTGCTTATTTCTTTATTCGGCCCGGGGTGCGGCAAATAACTTACCGTCGCGCACCAGATCCCGCGGGTAGCTGTTTTTCAGGCGTGAACCCACTTTGCGCGCCAGGCCGAGCGGTTGCCTCTGAAAAGTGACAATCACCTCATCGCGTGACGGTGTCACTTCAGGATAAATATCCCGCCCACGATACCACTCTTCGGCCTCCGGTTCGCTCAGCTCGAAGCAAAGCGGATTGTCACTTTTTACCAGGGCAATCACCGCTTCGTGTTGCCAGCGGAAGCCTTTATTGTGCTGTTCAGCCAGGCGCAGGCCAATTCGGGAGAAGCGCACTTTGCCGATAAGCGGCTCTATTTCAGTCGGGAACAGCCAGATCTCTTTATCCCGCTGCCACAGGCGAAGCTGGTCTCCCCAGATTAAGCCCGATTTTTCAGCCGCCGCCGTAACATCGGCTGCCGCTTTGCCTTTCATTGGCGCAAAGGGGAATTTCCCTACTTTATAACCCGGCTCGGGAAGTTGTTCGATAGATGCGGTTTTGCGCAGGCGCGCAACGAAAAAACCTTCACAGTCGTAGATCTGCGGGAAGACGTGCAGGAAACCGTCCGGCGTAAGAGCGCGTTTCGCCTCGGGGAAAAGCTCGCCAAGAGGCGCAATTTCAACCGCCTGCGGGTAAGTGTCCAGTAGCCACTGGCAGATTTCCTGGTTTTCTTCGCGGTTTAGCGTGCAGGTAGAGTAAACCAGCGTGCCTCCTGGGCGAAGAGCATGGAACGCGCTTTCAATCAGCTCACGCTGCGTATTGGCAATCTCTGCCGTGCTTTCCGGTGACCAGTTGCGAAGCGCATCGGGGTCTTTACGCACCACGCCTTCGCCGGAACAGGGGGCGTCCAGCAAAATAGCGTCAAAAGCTTCCGGCAGGGCTGCACCAAAAACGCGGCCGTCAAAATGGGTCAGGGCAACGTTGCTGATGCCGCAGCGGCTGATGTTGGCGTGCAGCACCTTTACCCGGCTGGCCGAATACTCGTTGGCGAGGATCGCTCCATTGTTGCCCAATCGGGCGGCTATTTGGGTGGTTTTGGATCCCGGGGCAGCGGCCACATCCATGATGCGTTCCGGCTGGTTACCATCGGCAAACAGGGCGGCAACCGGCAGCATCGAGCTGGCTTCCTGGATGTAAAAAAGGCCGCTTAAAT
Source organism: Cedecea davisae DSM 4568 (assembly GCF_000412335.2). Classification (GTDB taxonomy): domain Bacteria; phylum Pseudomonadota; class Gammaproteobacteria; order Enterobacterales; family Enterobacteriaceae; genus Cedecea; species Cedecea davisae. Next base: position 2,619,443 of record NZ_KE161030.1, on the reverse strand, counting down.
GTTCGGCGGTGCTGCCCAGGGGAAGCGTATTTTCATCATCGCGCTCAATCCAGAAGCCCTCTTCGCACCACGGAACCGGCGTCAGCCGCCAGCCGTAAGGCGCAACAAGCGCTAAAAAGTCGCTCACGGTTATCTTCAGCGTGTTCACCCGAAGGCTGCGGCGCAGCGGTAGCTGGCAGTATTCGATAAAGCTTTCCAGCGTCTGGTCGGCGGGAAGCGCCTCGCGAATAGCGTCGAGGAAAGCTTGCGGAAGATAAACGGCAGTAGGTTGAGCCATGAAAAACGCCCCTGGAAAAAATAAGGGGCGCAGTTTAGCACGGAATCGCCCCGGTTGAGCACCGGGGCCTGAGGGTTAACGCGGCAGAGCGGTTCCCCACTGACGCCACTCTTTTGGCTCGCTTTCCAGCAGCAGGAAGTGTTTGCCCGGCTCGGCTTTCGGCGCCAGCGGCGTGCCCGGCGGCGTTGCAAAGGCGATACCGCCGCGAATGAACTGATTGAAGGTGCCGGTTTTCACCACGCCGCCGGTCAGGCCAAAGTCCAGACTGTAGCCAGAAGCCAGCCAGAATACCGAGCTGTCGCGGACCAGATGCTGGAAGCGCTTGCTGATGCGCAGGCCAACCATCACGCGGTCGGAGAGGTTGCCCAACGTCATTCCGGTTACCGTCCCGACTTCAATGCCGCGGAACAGAACCGGCGTGCCGATGCTCAGCGCCCCAGCTTCCGGAACTTCGACCACAATGCTCAGGCCGTCTGAATAACGGGAGTCGGTAATCGAAGCTTCCTGGAGCTCGAAGTCGCGGCGCGGGCCGCCATTGCCCGGCTCTACGTTGATGTAAGGCTGGAAAATGGTATCCAGATGGTCGACGCCTGCCGCAGAGATTTGCGGTGTCACTACCGAGAAGCGCGTACCTGCCCGGGCAAAGGTGGAAACATATTCCGGGTACAGCACTGCCTTGGCTTCAACCTCACTACGCGACTGGGTAAGATTCAGGGACTCAAGCTGGCCGATATTAATCCCCAGGTAGCGAATTGGCATGCCGGCGGAGAGTTTCCCTGCGTCAAAGGTGTGAAGCGTTATCTGGCTACCTACCGCCCGCGCGGCGGTTTCTGATGCATAAAGCACGCGTTTCTCGCCTTTCACCTGCCCGACGCTTGCGCCTGAGAGGTTATCAAAGCTGATGGCACCTTTCAGCGCACGGGAAAGCGGCGAGGCCTGAACCGTCAATCCGCTGCCGTTGAGCTGAACGCGAGCGCCGCCTTCAGCCCAGAACACGGTGTTCGGCGTTAGCAGGCTGCGATACTCGGGCTTGATGTGTACGTCGATATCGAAATTATTGGCGCGTGGGCGAATGGTAATGATTTCCCCAACCTGGAACTTACGATACAGCACCACGGAGCCGGTCTGGATGTCAGGCAGGCTGCTGGCCGTGAGGGTCAGCGTGGTGGTCGGGAGATCGCTCAGGCTGTTTTCAACCGCTTTATCAATGTTGGCAAACAGCGGATAGCTGCTTTTCATTTCACCCTTGCTGCCGGGCAGTACGCGAATACCGCCGTTGACCCACTCGCTGGCGCTGGCGCCCAGGAATTCAACGCCGTCCATACCGAGTTTGACGTCGATACGGCTGTTAACAACGAACTTGCTGTCGCCCTGTAACAGATGGCGATACTGCGGGTCGATGGCAACGGAGAAAGTGACCCCCTTCGCCGTCAGGCTGCGTTCAAGCACCTGACCAATCTGAATGCCGTGCAGAATAACCGGCTGCCCGGCGTCGATGCCGTAGCTCTCCGGCGCTGTGAGCGAGAGGGTTAACACATTCGGCTGCTGGAGCGGCGTTTTATCGCTCGGCAATACCGTGAAGTGGTCCTGCGGTTCACCTTCCCCCGGCACCAGCTCAAAGGTGCTGCCGGTAAGCAGGCTGCTGATGTTTGGATTATCGAGGGAGATTTTCGGGCTGCGTAGCTCGATACGCGTTCCGCTGCGCATCAGGCTAACCACGCCCGGGTCAACGGTCATCTCGCCGGTTACCGTGCCTTCAGGATTGAGGTTCAGTTTGGTCAGCGAGCCGACTTCCAGGCCCTGGTACATCAGCCGGGTCGAACCCGCTTTGAGGCCGCTGCCGCCCGGCAGGCCGAGTTTGATTATCACCCCGCGCTGGCTGTGGGCCAGGTCTTCATACAGACCGAACTCGTCATCGGCTTTCGCCGGGGCGGATTGCTCCGGCGAGTCGAAGGCGATAGCCCCGTTGACCAGCGCCGCCAGGCTTTCAAGCTGCACTTTCGCCCCGCCCAGGCCCACGTCTGCCTTCACGCCAGAAACGTTCCAGAAGCGGCTGCCTTTTTTCACCAGATTGGTGAAGCGGCGGTCGATAAGCACGTCGATGGTGACGCCCTGTTTGTTCTTATTGAGGGCGTAGTCATACACCCGGCCAACCGGAATTTTGCGGAAATAAACCAGCGAGCCGCTATTGAGCGAACCGAGATCCGGGGCGTGGAGATGAATCATCAGCTCGCCGTTATCCAGCCGATATTTAGGCTGGGTATCGAGCGCGGTAAAGTGATCCTGCGGTTCTCCCTTACCCGGCATCATGCCGATGTAGTTCCCGCCGACCAGCGCATCGAGGCCGGAAACGCCGGCGAGCGAAGCTTTTGGCGTCACCAACCAGAACTGAGTATCTTCACGCAGCGCGTCTTTCATGTCGCTTTTGATGCTGACCTTAACTTCGATTTTACGCAGGTCATCGCTCAGGCTAATGCTTTGTACCGTGCCGACTTCCACGCCCTGGTAGCGCACCGGCGTTCGGCCAGCGACGATGCCATCGGCGGAAATAAAGTCGATAGTAACGGTGTTGCCACGTTCCTGGTAAGTCGTCCAGATAAGCCAGCTGGCTATCAGTAACGCAATAATAGGTAACAGCCAGAAGGGTGAGATCCGGCGTTTTGTTTTAATTCGCGCCTCAGTCGGTGAAGCGTGCGTTTCCTGACTCATGTGCGTCCCAAAGTAGTCGGCTATCCAGCCATTCAACGGCAAGAATAGTTAATATAACCGCCGCGCCGAAAAACACCGCGGCGGGGCCCATCGTAAAAGCTAATAGCTGGTCACGATTAACCAGCGACATCATTAAGGCGATAACAAACAGATCGAGCATTGACCAACGGCCAATCCAGGTGACAAAGCGTAGCAGCAGCATGCGGGTTCTTAACCCCTGCTGGCATTTAAAGTGAATACTGATAAGAAGCGTAATCAATACGATAACTTTAGTAAACGGCACAAGGATACTGGCGATAAATACCACCGCAGCCACGCCGATATTACTGTGAGCTAATGACAGTATGCCCGACATAATCGTGTCTTCCTGGCGCGCCCCGTTGACGTAGATAATCGAAATAGGCAGCAGGTTGGCAGGAAGCAAGAAGACCAGAGAGGCTATCAGCGCCGCCCAAGATTTTTGTAAGCTCTGCTTGCGGCGGTGACGCATTGGAATATGGCAGCGCGGACAGCGGCCGCGGGCGTCCGGGATGCCGGTAAAATGGCAGCCGAGGCAGACGCGCAGCTGGGCGTTGAAGGCGCGGGGAGCGCGCTGGGGATAGAAGCGTTCCCAGAGCTGCTCAATATTCAGGTGGATCATGGTCAACAGGCTGAGGATCACCAGCGCGATAAAAGCGACAAGCCCCGGCCCCGGCTGGATAAACGCATATTCTTTGACTTTAATGCACGCGACGCCGATGCCCACCAGATAGATATCGAGCATCACCCACTCTTTGAGCTTATCCAGCATCAGCAGCACCGGACGCAGATTCATGCCGAGGATATTGCCAAAGCAGAGATAAGCAATCGCCGCCACCAGCGTTGCCGGAGCGCCTATTACGCAGAACAAAACGACGGCAGCGGTCAGCACATCGCCCTGGTTGGCCATTTGCCAGATCCCCTGGAACACGTTGGCATCAATGCGGGTGCCAAGTAGATAAATGCGTAAAAGCGGGTCGGAAAAGGCGACGGGCATCAGTACCAGCATGGCAATCGCCATCGCCCCGAGGCGAGTTAATGACCAGTCGCGGCCGTGGTGGACGCGAGCGTTGCAGCAGGGGCAATAGGCACTTTGTGTTGATTTGACCGGCGGCAGTGAGAAAAGGGTATCGCATTGAGGACAACGCTGATAACGTGCCTGCGGCAGAACCTGACTGATGGCGTATATTTTCATGTTGCGTCGTAAGCCGGGAGCGTTGTTATCTGAATTATTCATTTAGCCTATAGTAATTCATAAAATGATACACCTTGTGGCACAGCGCATTTAATGCTTATTTTAGTATGCTATGAAGTTGAGTAAGACAACATAACGGTTATTAAATGAACAAAGAGCAATTTTACGCGGATTTGAACCGCGATTTTAGTGCGTTAATGGCAGGAGAAACCAGTTTTCTCGCAACCCTCTCCAATACCAGTGCCTTGCTGTTTGAGCGCCTGGAAGGGGTGAACTGGGCAGGATTCTATCTTCTTGAAGCAGACACGCTGGTACTTGGCCCGTTCCAGGGCAAAATCGCCTGCGTGCGCATCCCGGTAGGTAAAGGCGTATGCGGCACCGCGGTAGCGACAGCCACCATCCAGCGTGTTGAAGACGTACATGCCTTTGACGGCCACATCGCCTGTGACGCTGCCAGTAATTCTGAAATCGTGCTGCCGCTGGCGGTAGACGGCCAGGTTATCGGCGTGCTTGATATCGACAGCACCGAGTTTGGGCGTTTTTCAGAAGAAGACGAAATCGGCTTAAAAACCCTGGTTTCTCTGCTTTCAGATGTGCTTAGCGGCACCGATTTTAAAAAATTCTTCTCCCGATAGCATGATAAGCAACGGATAACGTGGCATTTAGCGATGGCGTCATTATAATGTCGCCTGTTCATGCCTGCGGCTTATTGGCAATTCCGTTGTAATCAGGAAATTTCATGGAAAATCAACCTAAGTTGAATAGCAGTAAAGAAGTTATCGCATTTTTGGCAGAGCGTTTTCCGCACTGTTTTAGTGCTGAAGGTGAAGCACGTCCTCTGAAGATTGGTATCTTCCAGGACTTAGTCTCTCGTGTTGAAGGCGAAATGAGCCTCAGCAAAACTCAGCTTCGCTCGGCATTACGTCTTTATACCTCAAGCTGGCGTTACCTGTACGGCATCAAGGCTGGCGCGACTCGCGTAGATCTTGATGGCAACCCGTGCGGTGAGCTGGATGAGCAGCACGTAGAGCACGCTCGCCAGCAGCTTGAAGAAGCAAAAGCTCGCGTGCAGGCACAGCGCGCCGAACAGCAGGCGAAGAAGCGTGAAGCTGCCGCCGCCGCTGGCGTAACGGAAGAAGCGCCACGCCGCGAACGCAAACCGCGCCCGGCCGCTGCACCGCGTCGTAAAGAAGGTGCAGAGCGCAAACCTCGCGCAGAAAAACCGGCTCCTAAGGCAGTGCGCGAAGAGCGCCGTACGCCGGTGACCGATATTTCAGCTCTGCAGGTTGGACAGGCCATTAAAGTCAAAGCAGGCAACAACGCAATGGATGCAACCGTCCTGGAAATTACCAAAGATGGCGTCCGTGTACAGCTGACTTCTGGTATGGCAATGATCGTACGCGCAGAACACTTGCAGTTCTGAAACGGAGGCCTGACTCAGGCATGAACAAACTCTTTAAGCTTACGGCTATCGCCAGCCTGCTGTTCGTGGCAGGCAGTGCCCTGGCCCTGGACAACATCACCCGTGCTGACCAAATTCCGCAGTTAAAGGAAGAGCCTCAGCACGCGACGGTGAGCGAGCGTGTTACCTCTCGCTTCACCCGCTCGCATTATCGTCAGTTCGATCTGGACGCTAACTTCTCGGCAAAAATCTTTGACCGCTACCTGAACCTGCTCGACTACAGCCACAACGTGCTGCTGGCAAGTGACGTAGCGCAGTTTGCCGCCAGAAAGGGGCAGATTGGCGATGAGTTACGTTCCGGCAAGCTCGATGTGTTTTACGATTTATACAATCTGGGTCAGAAGCGCCGTTTTGAACGTTATCAGTACGCGCTGAAGGTGCTGGCTAAGCCGATGGACTTCACCGGCAACGACACCATAAACCTGGACCGCAGTAAGCTGCCGTGGCCAACCAGCGTTGATGAGCTGGATAAGCTCTGGGACGCAAAGGTTAAATACGACGAGTTAAGCCTGAAGCTGACGGGTAAAACCGAGCAGGAAATTCGTGAAACGCTGACCAAGCGTTATCAGTTTGCGATTCGCCGCCTGGCGCAAAGCAACAGCGAAGACGTGTTCTCGCTGGCAATGACCGCCTTTGCGCACGAAATCGACCCGCATACCAACTATCTTTCTCCGCGCAGCACCGAGCAGTTCAACACCGAAATGAGCCTTTCTCTGGAAGTGATCGGTGCCGTTCTGCAAATGGATGATGACTATACGCTGATTAACTCTATGGTTGCCGGTGGTCCGGCGGCGAAGAGCAAATCGATTACCGTGGGTGACCGCATTGTTGGCGTTGGCCAGACCGGTAAGCCGATGGTTGACGTTATCGGCTGGCGTCTGGATGACGTGGTTGCGCTTATTAAAGGCCCGAAAGGCAGCAAGGTTCGCCTTGAGATCCTGCCCGCAGGCAAAGGCACTAAAACGCGTATCGTCACGCTGACCCGCGAGCGCATCCGTCTTGAAGATCGCGCCGTGAAAATGTCTGTAAAAACCGTCGGCAAGGACAAAGTTGGGGTGCTGGATATTCCAGGCTTCTACGTTGGCCTGACGGATGACGTCAAAGTTCAGCTGCAGAAGCTGGAAAAACAGAACGTTAAGAGCGTGATAATCGATCTCCGCTCCAACGGCGGCGGGGCGCTGACTGAAGCGGTTTCGCTCTCCGGCTTGTTTATTCCGAGTGGCCCGGTGGTTCAGGTTCGCGACAACAACGGTAAAGTCCGTGAAGATAGCGATACCGACGGCGTGGTTTACTACAAAGGGCCGCTGGTGGTGCTGGTTGACCGCTTCAGCGCCTCGGCTTCGGAAATCTTTGCCGCCGCGATGCAGGATTATGGCCGTGCGCTGATTGTCGGCGAGCCGACCTTTGGCAAGGGCACCGTCCAGCAGTACCGTTCCCTGAACCGCATCTACGATCAGATGCTGCGCCCGGAATGGCCTGCGCTTGGCTCTGTTCAGTACACCATTCAGAAGTTCTACCGCATCAACGGCGGCAGTACCCAACGTAAAGGTGTTACTCCGGACATCATGATGCCTACCGGCACCGAGCAGACGGAAACCGGCGAGAAGTTTGAAGATAACGCCCTGCCGTGGGATAGCATCAATGCCGCGACCTACGTCAAGACCGGTGACTTAACGCCATTTGAGCCGGAGCTTCTGAAGCAGCATGAGGATCGCATCGCTAAAGATCCTGAGTTCCAGTACATCGTGAAGGACATTGCCCGTTTCAATGCCCTGAAAGAGAAGCGCAACATCGTTTCCCTTAATTACGCCCAGCGTGAAAAAGAGAACCTGGAAGACGATGCTACCCGCCTGGCTCGTATCAATGACCGCTATAAACGCGAAGGCAAGGCACCGCTCAAGAAACTGGACGATCTGCCTAAGGATTACCAGGAGCCCGATCCGTATCTTGATGAAACGGTTCATATCGCCATCGATCTTGCCGGTATGGAGCAGGACAGACCGGCAGAGCAGCCGGCTCCCGCGAAATAACTCCCCGATGGGCACCCGAAACGGTGCCCATTTTTTTATCTGTCTCCAGCGATGTAAGACAAATGCATACAAAATGTAAAGTTATGTATTATTAATCACTTGGCGGCTCGAGATGCTTGAAAATAGGCGGCGCGCCCCTACGATGTTGTGGAGCGCAAAGAGCGTGTTTTTAACCGAGGTAAAAAGAAAATTATGATGCGTATCGGGCTTTTCCTGTTGACCAACCTTGCGGTGATGGTCGTTTTCGGGCTGGTGCTAAGCCTGACGGGGATCCAGTCGAGCAGCGTTCAGGGTCTGATGATCATGGCGGTGCTGTTTGGCTTTGGCGGCTCATTTATTTCCCTGCTGATGTCAAAATGGATGGCATTACGTTCGGTAGGGGGGGAGGTGATTGAGCAGCCTCGTAACGAAACTGAGCGCTGGTTAGTTGAAACCGTGCGCCAGCAGTCGCAGCAGGCGGGCATCGCGATGCCGCAGGTTGCGGTTTATCACGCGCCGGATATCAATGCGTTTGCTACCGGGGCGCGCCGTAACGCCTCCCTGGTGGCGGTCAGCACGGGTCTGTTGCAGAACATGAGTCGTGACGAAGCCGAAGCGGTTATCGCCCACGAAATTAGCCACATCGCCAACGGCGACATGGTGACCATGACCCTGATTCAGGGCGTAGTGAACACCTTCGTTATCTTTATCTCTCGTATCATCGCTCAGGTGGCTTCCGGCTTCCTGTCCGGGAACAGAGATGATAACGAAAGTAGCAACGGTAACCCGATGGTCTATTTCGCTATCGCTACGGTGCTGGAGCTGGTGTTTGGTATTCTGGCCAGCATCATTACCATGTGGTTCTCACGTCACCGTGAATTCCATGCGGATGCAGGCTCTGCGAAGCTGGTAGGTCGTGAGAAGATGATTGCCGCGTTGCAGCGTCTGAAAACCAGCTATGAGCCGCAGGAAGCCAGCAGCATGATGGCGTTTTGCATCAATGGTAAGGCGAAGTCGATGAGCGAGCTGTTTATGACTCACCCGCCGCTGGACAAACGTATCGAAGCGCTGCGCAGCGGCGAATACCTGAAATAAACGAAGTCTTGAAGTAAAAAGCGTGCCCTGAGCGGCACGCTTTTTTTATGCCTGCGCGCGGGGCTGGGACATTCGTAATCCGCTGACGATGGCGGCAACGGTGGCAAAAATACCCGCCAGCACCAGCGAAGCGTGAGTGCCGCCGGTGGTAAACAGGTTGAACATAAGCGCCACCAGCGCAGCGCCGCAGCTTTGGCCGAGCAGACGCGCCGTGCCCAGCATTCCGCTGGCTCCGCCGCTGCGGTGACGAGGAGCCGAAGAGATAATAGTGTGGTTGTTAGGCGACTGGAACAGGCCAAAACCCGCCCCGCAAAGCACCATGCGCCAGATGATATCGATATCGGACGGATTATGCGGCAGCAGCGCCAGGGCGAATAATCCGCAAGCCATAACGGCCAGCCCCACGGCCCCCATCAGCCCGGCGTGGAGGCGTTCGATCAGGTAGCCCGCGAGCGGAGCCATCACCATTGTTGCCAGCGGCCACGGAGTCAGCAGCAGCCCCGTCTCCACTTCACTGCGCCCGAGGGTGGTTTGCAGGAAAAAGGGCAGAGCAACCAGGGCCAGCATTTGCGCGGCGAACGAGCATATGGATGTGCCTATCGACAGTGAAAAAATTGGGATGCGCAGCAGATCAACCGGCAGCAGCGGGAAAGGGAGTTTGAGCTGGCGGCGAATAAAGAAATAACCCACGACCGCAAGCGCGACCAGTTCGCCAATGATCAACGGGGCGGGCTGACCCTGAGAAAATCCGCTGATAGCTGAAATCAGCAGGCCAAAGGTCAGGGCATTCATTATCGCACTCGGCATATCGAAACGCTGGCCCTGAGATTTTTGCTGATTAGGCGGCAAATAGCGCAGCGCCAGAACCAGAGCCACAATACCAATCGGTACGTTAATCAAGAACAGCCACTGCCAGGAGGCAACGGAGAGGATGGCGGCGGCCACGGTCGGCCCGGCTGCGGAGGATACGGCAACAATAAACGAATTCAGACCCATGCCACGGCCAAGCTGGCGCTGGGGATAGATCAGGCGGATAAGCGCGGTATTGACGCTCATTAATGCCGCACCGCCAAAGCCCTGCAATACGCGCGCAAAGGTTAACATCGGCAGAGAGTCAGAAACCGCGCAAAATAACGACGTCAGGCAGAACAGCATCAGCCCGCATTGATAAATACGCCGGTAACCAAAGATATCGCCAAGGAAAGAGAGCGAAAGCAGGGAGACAATAATCGCAATTTGATAGGCGTTTACCACCCAGATTGATTCAGCCGGGCTGGCATTAAGATCGTGTGCAATCGTGGGCAGGGCAACGTTGGCGATAGCGCCATCCAGAACGGCCATCATGATACCCAGTGCGATGGTGAGTATTGCGCCATAGCGCTGAGGCGCAGGGATGCCGTCGGACAAGAGTTTATCCATACTATAAATTGTGCTGTCTAAATTCGTCAGGAGAGTAGTTAATTTATCATTAATCCCTTCGCGTTATGCCGCAGATTTGTAACGAATCAGCAGGCTTTGATTGCGGTGCTCGCGGGGCGACGCATATACTAAAAAGCAGTTCCGATTTTTATAAAATAAACAAGATCGAGGTGATGAATGGCGCTTGTAGACCCCGATAAGCAACCAGATTCAGTTTCTTCCGTGTTGAAAGTGTTCGGCATTTTGCAGGCCCTCGGCGAAGAGAAAGAAATGGGGATCACCGAGCTGGCTCAGCGCGTGATGATGTCCAAAAGCACCGTCTATCGCTTCCTGCAAACCATGAAATCCCTTGGCTACGTTGCCCAGGAAGATGAGTCGGAAAAATACTCTATTACCCTCAAGCTGTTCGAACTGGGCAGCAGCGCATTGCAGAATGTCGATCTTATTCGCAGCGCCGACGTGCAAATGCGAGAACTCTCCCGCCAGACCAGAGAGGCCATTCACCTTGGGGCGCTGGATGACAGCAGCATCGTCTATATTCACAAAATCGATTCGCTCTATAACCTGCGTATGTACTCCAGGGTAGGGCGACGCAACCCGCTTTATAGTACCGCGATTGGCAAAGTTCTTCTGGCCTGGCGCGAGCGGCCTGAGGTGCTTGATATTCTCAGCCCGGTGGAATATTTCCGCAGTACCGATCGCACGATTTGCAGCACTGAAGCATTATTACCGGTGCTGGATATCGTTCGCGAACAGGGCTACGGCGAAGATAATGAAGAGCAGGAGGAGGGCATTCGCTGCGTGGCGGTGCCGGTATTTGACCGTTTTGGCGTAGTGACGGCGGGTATGAGCATCTCTTTCCCAACGTTGCGCTACAGTGAAGAGCGGCTGGAGGAGTACGTTAAAATTCTTCATCAGGCCGCCGGCAGCGTCTCCCGGGAGCTGGGCTACAATCACTATCCTTTCTGAGCGTCTGGCTAAGCCGCGCGGTGCAGCGCGGCGGCTTCATTATTAGCCGTTATCAATGGGTGTATCAGTTTTGCGTAGTATCGGGCAGTCGGTTAAACCGATGATACCGCTGTCTGTGTGAATAAACTGCGCGGTAACGGTATTACGTGCGGTCAGATATTTGCACTGCAATCCAAGCCCTGCGGCATTTTCTTTGCTGCCAATGAGAACGCCATAGCCGGATAGCAATAATCCAATCCAGATCAATGCGATAACGACAACAGTACGGATAATAAAGCGCATAGATACCTCATGTATCAATCAGGAACAGTAAACATCTTACTTTGATCTATAGGCGTCACAATCTGATGATTCTGAAATAAAAAAGCAGGAATCGTTACTTATAGTTTATGTGGATGGTGTTAAATTGGCGAAATTATACGGTCAAAAGGTGGCGTAGCAGTGAGAAAGTACAGATGGGTGATTGTTTTAGTTATTGTCGTTGCCTGCCTGCTGTTATGGACTCAAATGATAAATGTGATGTGCGACCAGGATGTGCAGTTTTTCAGCGGCATTTGTACCATTAACAAATTTATCCCCTGGTAGTGATTTTTCTCTCCCTGCCTCAGGTGTAGAATGCTTTTTTTATTGAGGTGGTAAGATGAACGAATTGAGTTTTGGTGCTTTGAGTTTCATGCCGCTGGCTATCTCGCTGGTGACGCTGATTATTGGCCTTGTACTGTGGTTTTTTGTGAATCGAGCCAGCGGTCGTGCAAACGAGCAAATCGCGCTGCTCGAAGAGCTGGTTGACTTGCAAAAACGTCAAAACGCGCTGCTGCGCCGTCTGTGTGAAGCAAACGAGCCGGAGCAGGAGCAAAAGCCTGTTGCAAAAGCGCAGGAAGAAGACGTTGACGACGATTTTGTTCGTCTGGTAGCAGAGCGCTAAGCGCACCGGAGGTGGGATGAGCTGGAAAAACCCCTGGTATAATCCGCAGTTATCCCACCATCTTCCCGATGGGTTCCGCAATCCGGAGCCCTCTGTTCGCCAGCCGGGCGCCGTAAAGCGCTGGCGTCAGGAACGTAAAGCGCAGCAGCTTCCAAAACCTCCCGCTTCAGGCTACTCCGCTTTTATACAAAACTGGTGGCAACAGGTAAGCCTTAGCGGCAGCGATGACCGTGCCTGGTGGCTGGGGCATGCCAGCCTGTTATTAAGACTTAATGGCAACTATTTACTGACCGATCCCGTTTTTTCTCGCCGGGCATCGCCGCTTTCCTTCGTTGGCCCCGCCCGGCGAACCGAAGTTCCGCTAAATATTAAACAGCTACCGCAGCTGGATGTGGTCCTCATCTCCCATAATCACTACGATCATCTGGACACTAAAACCGTTCGCCAACTGGTGCGTCGTTTCCCGAACGTGCATTTCTTCGTGCCGCTCGGCCTGAAATCCTGGTTCAGCAAACGCGGAATTGAGCAGGTAACGGAGCTGGACTGGTGGCAAAGTTTTAACTGGCAAGGGATGGCTTTCACCGCCGTGCCTGCAAAGCACTGGAGTATGCGGAGTTTCTGGGACAGGAACCGCTCGCTGTGGTGCGGCTGGGTAGTGGAGCGGGGCGCGCTGCGGTTTTGGTTTAGCGGCGACTCGGGTTATACCGAATCGCTGGAGGAAATTTACCGGCGGCTTGGGCCGTTTGATATGGCGGCGTTGCCGATTGGAGCCTACGAGCCGCGCTGGTTCATGGGCGACCACCATATGGACCCGCAGCAGGCGGTGAAGCTGTGGAGATCGATGGGTAAACCGACCACGATTCCAATCCACTGGGGTGTGTTTGAATTAGCCGATGAGTCGCTGGATAAACCGCCGCAGGAATTGCGCGAAGCGCTGGAACAGGCCGGGGAAAGCCCGGAAGGCTTTTCGCCGCTGCGCATTGGTCAAAGTTTGCCCTTATTGAAGAAATAAGGATTAAATATTATTCCCCGTCATCACTATTCTATTTTGTTAAATTAAATCACCTTCCGTAATCGCGGGATAATTCATCGAAACGTTTTTATTGCCTTATCATGGGGCAATATGTCATTAAACTTTCATTATTTTGGTGCAGTATTATTAGCCGACTGCGCATGTTTTATTCCTTTGTTCAGAAAAAACACAGCGGTGAAATTGGCCCGCGTTTCGCTGTGACTTGCGTTAGGTCATTTTGTGCATAGATATGCATAAAAAATCATAAAGATATATTCTCAAAATATGATTTTGTTGGCCTGACATCTGGACGAAAAGTAAGGTTTAAGCTAAGGTTCAAAAGTTGCCAAAATTTTCTTGTAACACAGTCTGTTGCGGCAACTTTTTATGGTGAAATTTATATTCAAAAAGCGCGAGTTGATTACTTAAAGCAACCGTGTAACTTTCTGAATCTGTGCGGCAGATCGACACATGCTTAAAAATGGCTTGCCATTGTTTACGTTGTGTGTGATAACACGTTGGGTTAAACGAGGTACAGTTCTGTTTATGTGTGGCATTTTCAGTAAAGAAGTCCTGAGTAAACACGTTGTCGTTGAATACCGCTTCTCTGCCGAGCCTTATATTAGTGCCTCATGCAGTAACGTCTCTGTTTTATCTATGTTATGCCTGCGGGCGAAGAATACAATCTAAGGAATTTTGCAAAATGGCAAAGATTAAAGGTCAAGTTAAGTGGTTCAACGAGTCTAAAGGTTTTGGCTTCATTACTCCTGCAGACGGCAGCAAAGATGTATTCGTACACTTCTCTGCTATCCAGGGTAACGGCTTCAAAACTCTGGCTGAAGGCCAGAACGTTGAATTCGAAATCCAGGACGGCCAGAAAGGCCCTGCTGCAGTTAACGTGACTGCCATCTAATTCTGCTGGATTAGAGCTCAGGCGCGAATAACGCCGAATTGAGATAAAAGCCCCGCTTCGGTGGGGCTTTTTCATGCCTGTTGTTAAGCCTCTGTTTTTCAAAATATTAACAAACTGACGCATTTGTTGCCTCTTGTTGCAAACCTGCGAAGGTTTTAGCACTGTTACCCCGGTAAAATCCCTCCAATCTGGTTAAATCTTTCAATTGCTTAGGTCGTGCAAGGAGTGGTTGTGAAGAAGGGTATTCCGGCGTTAACCGGTAATTTTATCCAGTGGCGATTTGGGCTGCTGTGCGTAGCCATCACCGTGAGCCTGGTGTTTTTGCTCGGGCGTATTGCCTGGCTGCAAATCATCTCTCCGGATAATCTGGTTAAGCAGGAGGATATGCGCTCCCTGCGCGAAGAGCCGATTGACGTCCCTCGTGGCATGATTGAAGACCGCAACGGTAAACCTCTGGCGGTGAGTGTGCCGGTAGAAGCCGTGTGGGCTGACCCAAAAACGGTGATGGAGAAGGGCGGCGTGCTGGTGAACAGCCGCTGGCAGGCTCTGGCATCGGCGCTGCACGTTCCCCTCAGCGAAATTTCCGCCCGTATTCATAGCAACGAGCGCGGCCGCTTTATTTATCTGGCCCGCCAGCTCGATCCCCAGCAGGCTCACTATATTGATAAGCTCAATATTCCCGGTATTGCCCTGCGTGACGAGTCGCGGCGTTTTTATCCGGCCGGGCGCGTGGGGGCGAACCTGATTGGTTTCACCAATATCGACGACCAGGGCATTGAAGGGATTGAGAAAAGCTTTAATCAACAGCTGACCGGGAAAGAAGGCGAGCGCCTGGTGCGCAAAGATCGCTATGGTCATGTTGTGGAGAATATTACCGAAACGCCAGCCAGCCCGGCCCACAACATTATGCTCAGCATTGATGAGCGCCTGCAAACCGTCACCGAAGATGCGTTGAGCAACGCCGTTTCATGGAACAAAGCGGAGTCCGGCGCGGCGGTGGTCATCGATGTGCAAACCGGTGAAGTGCTGGCGATGGCAAATTATCCAACCTTCAACCCTAACAACCGCGATAACGCGAAGCTGGATGACTTCCGTAATCGTGCCATCAGCGATACCTTCGAACCCGGTTCGACGGTGAAACCTATGGTGGTAATGACCGCGCTCCAGCAGGGCATTGTCAGGCCGGACAGCGTTATCGACACGCATCCTTTCACCCTTGATGGCCACCATATCCGCGACGTGGGCTACTATCCGCAGTTGACTCTCACCGGCGTGCTGCAAAAATCGAGCGATACCGGCGTGTCTCGCCTTTCACTGGCGATGCCGATTCAGGATATCTGGGATACCTACCACAAATTCGGTTTTGGTGTACCAACCGCTATCGGGCTAACCGGTGAGAGCCGTGGCCTGCTGCCGGTGCGCCAGCGCTGGGGCCAACTGGACAGGGCAACTTTCGCCTTTGGCTACGGCCTGATGGTGACGCCGCTTCAACTGGCGCACGTCTACGCCACCATCGGCAGTTTCGGTATTTCGCGCCCGCTGTCGATAACGCGCGTCGATCCCCCGGTTGAAGGCAAAAGAGTGATGTCGGAAGAGATAGTTCACCAGGTCGAGCATATGATGGAAAGCGTTGCTCTTCCTGGCGGCGGCGGCGTCAAGGCCGCGGTTCATGGTTATCGTGTGGCGGTAAAAACCGGTACTGCCAAGAAAATCGGCCCTGACGGGAAGTATGTCGATCAGTACATCGCTTACACGGCGGGCGTGGCACCTGCCAGCAACCCGCGTTATGCCCTGGTGGTTGTCATTAACGACCCGTCAAACGGCAAATATTACGGCGGCGCGGTTTCTGCCCCGGTCTTTAGCCAGATCATGGGCGACGTATTGCGGCTGGAGAACATTGAGCCAGACGGCCTGCCCGCAGGCGACAACAGCATGATGGTGCTGAACAAAATAACCAACGATCGCGCGGCAATGTAGCGGTTTGGCAAACGGGGCGTTACACTTGCGCCCTTTATTGCCTCCGGAGTTTTTTATGTCCTGGCTTTGCCCGCTTTGTCATACCGTGCTTGCCAACAGCGCGAACAGCTATCGCTGCCCTCAGGGGCATCAATTTGATATCGCCAAAGAAGGCTATGTTAATTTGCTGCCCGTTCAGCATAAACGTTCGAAAGACCCCGGTGACAGCGGTGAAATGATGCAGGCGAGACGCGCCTTCCTGGATGCCGGGCATTACCAGCCATTACGTGACGCAATTTGTGGGATTTTAGCCGGAGTTAGGCCTGCTGCTTTGCTGGATATCGGCTGCGGTGAAGGTTATTACACCGCGGGCTTCGCTGATGTCGTCGCGGAGCAGGGCGGGGAAACCTGGGGGCTGGACGTATCAAAAGTCGCCATTCGCTATGCCGCTAAACGCTACCGGGACGTTCATTTCTGCGTGGCTTCAAGCCATCGTCTGCCTTTTGCCGACGAGAGTATGGACGCTATCGTGCGTATCTTTGCCCCCTGCAAACCGCAGGAGCTGGCGAGAGTGGTTAAAAGCGGAGGCGTGGTTATTACGGCAACACCCGGCCCGCGCCATTTGATGCAGCTAAAAGGGCTTATCTACCAGGATATCGTGCTGCACAGCGAGGAAGTTGAAGAAATGCCGGGCTTTACGCTACAGCAGACGCTTCAACCCGCCTGGCCGATGACCCTGAACGGTGATGAAGCGGCAGCCCTGCTGCAAATGACGCCGTTTGCCTGGCGCGCCCGCCCCGAAGTATGGGAGCAGCTCAAGGCCCAGGCGGCGTTTATCTGTGAAACGGATTTTGTTATTCGGGTCTGGCAGCGCGACTGATTAGCTAAACGCCGCGAAATGGCTGTACATAATCTGGCAGCCAATACCAATTAGCACGATACCGCCGAGGATCTCGGCACGTTTGCCGAGGATCGGCCCAATAAAGCGGCCAACCATCATGCCAAGGGTAGACATAATGGCGGTTGCGCAGCCGATGGCTAAAGCCGTTTGAATGATATTCACCTGAAGGAAGGCCAGGCCCACGCCGACGGCCATTGCATCAAGGCTGGTGGCAATGGCGGTAGTTACCAGTAGCCAGAATCCGTGACGGTGAATTTTGGGTGCGTCTTCCGGCCCCACGTTGCGGCAGCCTTCCAGTACCATACGCCCGCCGAGAAATACCAGCAGAATAAAGGCCACCCAATGGTTCCACTCAAGCACCACCTGGCTTGCCAGCAGGCCAAGCCCCCAGCCGATAAGCGGGGTAATGGCTTCAATGACGCCAAAGATAAGGCCGGTGCGAAGTGCTTCGGAAAATTTGGGTTTATGGAGCGTGGCGCCTTTACCAATGGAAGCCGCGAAAGCGTCCATGGACATGCCAAAAGCAAGAAGGATTGTTGCGGAGATATTCATCGGTGCGCCTCAGTTGGGATATCCATATACACGCAAACCATCCCCAACTTTACGATGGCGCGTGCCTATGGTCTCGCCTACTCAGAACTCTGAGGCGTACATGCCACGTTTATCTCTTAAGCGGATATAACGAGTATGTTGACATGTACATTTCCATCCAGCATGGAAATCGGCTACTCCCCAACGACGGGCGCAACCTTAACATATTTTTTTAAACTAAAACAATCTTTGAATTTTAATTTATCGACAATTAGTTGATAACGATTTTCATTTAAATGCAGATGCTAAAATAAAGTTAAAAATATAGACACACAAAGCTTATGAAATAGCCAAGGCTATGTTTTTAATGGTGAAAAATAACCCACAAATATAGACATTGCTATAATTTTAACTTATTGAGTTTTAACCATTAACTTGTAAATCTTCTCAAGGTCATCAATATTCTTTACCCGCACCAGTAAGCGCCGCTGCTCTAATTGCATCACCAGCACGCCATCTTCCGATAAATTCATCTCTTTAATACGGTTATATTCCACCCAAACATTGGCGAAGAAAAAACCATGGCTTTTGAACAATATCTTCGGCTGCCTTATCCACGACAGATAAATGGCCATCAGCGCCAGAGCAGATAATAACCATGTGGTCAGCGGGGTGCCCTGAGCGGTAACGTTGTTGTAGATAAGAATGCCAACCAGGAAAACGAAGATAGCGCTGTCGACGCGGTTGCGGCGCAGAAGAGGGATTTTCAGCAGGGTTTTACCTTTGAGCTTGTCCATTACAAACTCATCATAGATAGCAAAAGCCAGCAGCAGAGCGATAAAAACGACCAGTACGACATCCGTTAACGTCATGACACCTCCCGTTAGAGATAAAAAAACCGGGAGCGATATGCCCCCGGTTATTAAAAACCGATTACAGACCCAGCAGGCCGATAGCGTAACCGACAATACCGATGACGAAGAAGCCCATAATGATCCACAGCGCGTTGACCTTTTTGCGCAGCAGCCACATACAGGCGAAGGTCAGCAGCAGCGGCACCAGACCCGGCATCAGCTGGTCAAGGATTGTCTGCACGGTGGTCACTTTTACCGCCCCGGTCTGGTCGGTGATTTTCGACACCACCAGCGGGATGTTAACGTGGGTCCACTTGTTAACCAACGCCCCCATGACAAACAGGCCGAGGATTGACGCCCCTTCCGTCAGTTTTTGCAGGAAGCCACCGCCCATATCTTTAACGATATCGACACCTTTACGGTAGCCGTAGGCCACGCCGTAGTAGCGGGTCAGCAGGCGTACCGCGTTGAACAGGATAAAGAACAGCAGCGGGCCGAGCAGGCTGCCGCTCATCGCGATACCCGCGCCGAGGGCGGCGAATACCGGACGCACGGTGCCCCAGAAGATAGGGTCACCGACACCGGCCAGCGGCCCCATCAAACCGACTTTGATACCGTTGATGGCACCATCGTCGATCTCCGCGCCGTTGGCACGCTGTTCTTCCATCGCCAGCGTAACGCCCAGTACAGGGGCCGCAACGTAAGGGTGGGTGTTGAAGAACTCAAGGTGACGTTTAATCGCCTGGCGGCGCTCTTCGTTGTTTTCCGGGTACAAACGCTTGATAACCGGAACCATACAGAAGCAGAAGCCCAGCGCCTGCATACGTTCGAAGTTCCATGAACCCTGGAACAGGTTGGAACGCAGGAATACGCCACGGATATCGCTTTGCGTGATTTTCTTCTCAGTCGCTAATTTAGTGGTATCAACCATTTCGCTCACCTGTTAGTCCAGTTCGTTATCAAGATCGTTAGCGGCAGCGGCCTGTGGAGCACCCGCGCTACGGTTATATTTCGGGCTCAGCTGGATGTAGAGAATGGCCATCACTGCGCCAATCACGCCCAGCGCCACCAGGTTGAAGTTGGTGAACGCCGCGGTAACGAAACCGAGGTAGAAGAACGGCATCAGGTAGCCTGCGCGCATCATGTTGATGACCATCGCATAACCGACAACCACAATCATACCGCCGGCGATGTTCAGACCGCTGGTCACCACTTCAGGAATGGCGTTCAGCATGTTCTGGACTTCGCTGGTGCCTACGGAAATCGCCACGATAACCGCCGGAATAGCGATACGCATAGCCTGCAGGAACAGAGAGGAAACGTGGATCCAGGAAAGCGCCGTCAGGTTGCCGTTATTGGCTGCCTTATCCGCTGCGTGCTGGAAACCTACGGTGATAGTACGAACAATAATGGTCAGTACCTGGCCTGCCGCGGCAAGCGGAATAGCCAGTGCGATACCCGCCCCAATGCTTTGGTGACCGGCAATAACCAGGATGGTTGAGATAATAGATGCCAGAGCGGCATCGGGCGCTACGGCTGCACCGATGTTCATCCAGCCCAGGGCGATCATTTCCAGCGTACCGCCGATGATGATGCCGGTTTTCATGTCGCCGAGTACGGCGCCAATTAAGGTACAGGCGATAAGCGGACGGTGGAACTGAAATTCATCGAGCACCGACTCCATACCGGCGATACAGGCTACGACAAACACCAGCACAATCTGAAGAGTGGTAATCTCCATTGTACTTCTCCTATTGACGATGACTTATGTGTGAAATCTGAGCAATATAGTAAGTAATTAAAATCATTTAACTTTAGCGATCAGATCCATCATTTTCAGTTTTTGATCGGAAGAGACTTTACGCGCTTCAAGTTCGATACCGCGTTGGTTCAGTTTTTTGAAAGCTTCGATATCTTTTTCATCCACGGAAATAGCGTTATTCACCTGGGTTTTACCCTGGCGGAATGCCATGCCGCCGATATTGACGGAGGTGATTTTTACGCCGCCTTCCACGACGCGCTCAACATCGGTAGGGTTGGTAAACAGCAGCATCACGCGATCGCCTGCATATTTCGGGTTGTTGTAAACGCGGATCATCTTCGCCACGTCGACAACGTGCGCGGTTACGCCAGGAGGCGCGACCTGGGTCAGCAGCGTTTTACGAACCGTATCGGCCGCGACCTCATCGCTTACCACGATGATGCGGGTGACGTTGGTTTCTTTGGTCCAGCGGGTGGCGACCTGGCCATGAATCAGGCGGTCATCGATACGCGCGAGGCCAATATTCATGTAGTCATTTGGCCCCATGGGTTTAACCGGTGCGGCAGCTTTTGGCGCGGGAGCAGCTGGCGGAGCGGCTTTTTCCTGCACTTTAGCTTTCAGCGCCTTCACGCCTTCACGGCCCGTTTCTACCGCGTGGGCGACCAGGTCGTCGAAGGTTGGGTTGTCGTCGCGCGACATCAGCGTTTCTACCAGCATCGGGATGTTAACCCCGGCGACCACTTCGTAATGCTCTTTATCCACAACGATTCGGCTTGCCGCGTTAAACGGGCTGCCCCCCCAGGTATCCACGAGGAATAACACGCCTTTGCTGGTGTCGAGTTTCTCCAGCTGAGCGTTATATTTCTCGATTAGGGTTTCAGCATTTTCACCCGGGACGAAATCTATCCAGCCAACGTTTTCCTGTTCGCCCAATAGCATTTCGGCGGTTTTCAGCAATTGTTCCGCTGCCCAGCCATGTGTGCCTATGACAATAGCAATAGTCACTTGCTACCTCCTGTTTTTGTCATTACATCACCCCTTGAAGGGTGCGGTGGTGTTTCGGAGTCGCTCTTAGCGAATCGATTCAGATAACACGTTCAAAAAAGAACAAACCATTTGCCGGAATTATTTTAGACAGTGAAAAAATAATTTATGTGATGAAGATCCGTAATTTAACTTTGTTACGGATGCGAACAATTACGCTGTAAAATATGGTCAGCGTAAGTTGCAAAAAAATTGCAAAGAGAGGTAAATCTTTGCCAAAACCCGTTTTCCTTTGATAATGTTAGCGTCCGATTAATTTTCAGGAGTAGAGGGCAGTAGCCCACCGTATGGACCGTCACCGACGTCTTTTCACTGCCGGGATCGTTAAATCCCCCCATCTCAGAGGCGTTTCGCGCCCGAAAACACAGTTAATTAGCCACTTCGCGCCCTCATTTGACGGGATGCCGATTTGTCACATCACAACCAGGAGCCTGACATGGAATTGTTAATGGACCCGCAAATCTGGGTCGGTTTGCTTACGCTGGTGGTGCTGGAAATTGTGCTGGGTATCGACAACCTGGTCTTTATCGCCATTCTTGCGGATAAACTTCCGCCAAAGCAGCGCGATAAGGCGCGACTTATTGGCCTGTCGCTGGCGCTGTTTATGCGACTGGGGCTGCTGTCGCTGATCTCATGGATGGTGACCCTTACCCAGCCGCTGTTTAGCGTTGCGGACGTGACCTTCTCCGGGCGTGATTTAATTATGCTGGTGGGCGGTCTCTTCCTGTTGTTTAAGGCGACGACCGAGCTGCACGAGCGGCTTGAAAACCGCCAGCACGATGGTGGCCACGGTAAAGGCTACGCCAGCTTTTGGGTGGTGGTGCTGCAAATTGTGGTGCTGGATGCGGTCTTCTCCCTCGATGCGGTTATCACCGCCGTGGGTATGGTTAACCATCTGCCGGTGATGATGGCCGCGGTTGTCATTGCTATGGGCGTGATGCTGCTGGCGTCGAAGCCGCTGACCAACTTTGTGAACCAACATCCGACCGTGGTTGTGCTCTGTCTGAGCTTCCTGCTGATGATTGGTTTAAGC
The DNA here is from genome assembly GCF_000412335.2 of Cedecea davisae DSM 4568. Lineage (GTDB taxonomy): Bacteria > Pseudomonadota > Gammaproteobacteria > Enterobacterales > Enterobacteriaceae > Cedecea > Cedecea davisae. The sequence continues at coordinate 2,597,359 of NZ_KE161030.1, read as the reverse complement.
CTGGTCGCGGAAGGCTTTGGTTTCCATATTCCGAAAGGTTACCTGTACGCGGCAATTGGCTTCTCAATCATTATTGAGTTGTTTAACCAGATTGCGCGCCGCAACTTTATTCGCCATCAGTCCAACCTGCCGCTGCGTGCCCGTACGGCTGACGCGATTTTGCGCATGATGAGCGGCAAGCGTCAGGAACGTGTGCAGAATCGCGAAGACAGCAAAGCCATGACGCCAATCGAAGCGGAGTCCTTCGCTGAAGAAGAGCGCTACATGATAAACGGCGTGCTGACGCTGGCCTCTCGCTCCCTGCGCAGCATCATGACGCCGCGCGGTGAGATATCCTGGGTTGACGCCTCGAAAAGTATTCCTGAAATCCGTGCCCAGCTTCTGGAGTCACCGCACAGCCTCTTCCCCGTGTGCCGGGGCGAACTGGACGAAATTATCGGCATTGTGCGTGCCAAAGAGCTGCTGGTTGCTCTGGATGAAGGCGCTGATGTGGCGGCGATTGCCGCGCAGTCACCGGCTATTGTCGTGCCGGAAACGCTGGATCCGATCAACCTGCTCGGCGTACTGCGTCGCGCTCGCGGCAGCTTTGTTATCGTCAACGACGAATTTGGCGTGGTGCAGGGGCTGGTTACGCCTCTGGACGTACTGGAAGCCATCGCAGGGGAATTCCCGGATGCCGATGAGACGCCGGAAATCATTCGCGACGGAGACGGCTGGCTGGTAAAAGGTTCCACCGATCTGCACGCGTTGCAGCAGCGCCTGGACATTCCCCGACTGATCCATAACGAGGAGGATATTGCCTCTATCGCCGGTCTGGTTATCGCGGTGAATGGACACATCCCGAAACAGGGTGATGTGGTGGAAGTTCCGCCGCTGCGCATCCAAATCATTGAAGTGAATGATTATCGCGTTGATCTGGTGCGGGTGGAGAAAGAACGTTCTCCACACGAGGATGAAGAAGAGTAATTAGCCTTGAGGGAAGGCCGGAATAGTCCGGTCTTCGTGGCGAGGGGGCGGCGGCGAGTTGCCCTCGAGCCAACGGGCAAAATCCTGCAACGGCATTGGTTTCGCATATAAAAAACCCTGCAACACCGTCACGCCATTGCGGCGCAAATAGTCCGCCTGCTGCTGCGTCTCCACGCCTTCCGCCACTAAATCAATACCCAGCCTTTGCCCCAGAGCAATAATAATATCCGTTACCGTGGAGTTCACCGCGTCGGTACCGATGGCGGCGGTAAACGACTTGTCTATCTTCAGCACGTTTGGAATGAGCGTTTCGAGATAGGCCAGCGAGCTATGCCCGGTGCCGAAGTCGTCAATCGCCAGATCGATTCCCAACTGGTGCAGCTCATTCACTACGCGATGATCCATCTCCGGCAAGGCGTTTCGCTCGGTAAGCTCAAGAGTTAATTTTTGTATCGGGCGGGCTGGGAACCAATACCGTTTTAAATCATCGATAATCGCTCCGTCGTGGAAATGGCTGGCGGCGACGTTAAGCCCGATGTGGAACTGCGATGATTTTGGGAATAGGTCGAGGTTTTTCACCGCTTCGTCCAGAACAAAGCGGGTAAGTGGGGCGATCAGTTCCTGCTGCTCGGCTAGCGGAATAAAGACCTCAGGAGAAATCCAGCCCTGGCGCGGGTTATTCCAGCGTAATAGCAGCTCTACGCCAACACATTGCAAATCGCGCGCGCTGACGAGCGGCTGGCAAAATACTTCAAACTCGCGTGCGGCCAGGCCGAGATTTATCTCCCATGAAAAACTCATACGGTTAGCCGTAGCAAGCCAGGCGATGTAGCCCACCAGCAGGCTGAGGAGCAGCGCCAGCGGGAGTTGCCCCGGCAGGTTTTCGAGCGTCAGGCTATTTGGCGAAGGGCCAATTGCGGTGATTGAGTATGGGTAAAGGTGTGATGCCGTTCGGTGCATCACTTCTCCGTCGGCGAGCTTAATTTCGCCGTCCAGACCCGCACCGTATTCCAGATGCGAGTCTTCAACATTCAGCATCGCCCGGGTAACCCACGGGTGCTCGGGTTTGAGCACTAAACTGGTTAGCATCTGGATATTGACGATAAGCATCACGCCATCGGCCGTTTGGCCTGCCAGCGGCCGCCAGTAAATAAGCACCGGCGTCCCCTTCAGCAATGAGCTGTCACGCGATAGAAAAAGCAGCGGGGTAGTGGACGGCAGCCTGGCGTGCAGCTGGTGGATGGCAACGTTTCGCGAACCGTAAATACTGGAGCAATAAAGTATCCCGTCTTTAATTAGGCCGATGGCGCGTACCGTTTGCATTTTTGCCGCATGCTCGCGGATTTTTAACTGTGCGTCTTCGCAGCGGGATCCCACCATCTGCATCACGTCATCACTCACGGAATTTAGCGGCGAGAGGAGGGTATCAAGGGTAGTAATGATGCGCTGGTTAAACTGGGTGATTCGTTGCTCATTAAGATTGCGCTCGGTGACATACCTCACGCCAAGCGTGACCAGCAAAACCATAATGGCCAGTGTGGCACAGACAATAACTCGCCTGCGGCGATAGTCAGAAATAATCCTCTGTGCCGTTTGCATCCGTGTGTCCCTGGTGTTCGCCGCAATTTGTGATGCGTAACGTTATCATCAAAGTGTAGTGGGATATCAGGGTGGCAAAGAAATAAAGGGGGCGAAATGGGGAAAAAGCGCCGCTGAGGGAATGACGTGAGTACGGGTGGTAAAAGGCCCTCCCGAAAGGGAGGGCCTGGGGGATTAGTCGCACTGCACCTTAATCGCCAGACCGCCGCGGGAGGTTTCGCGGTATTTGGCGTTCATGTCTTTACCTGTTTCGTACATCGTCTCGATAACCTTATCGAGGGAAACGCGTGGGGCGCTGGTGCGGCGCATTGCCATACGCGTGGCGTTGATAGCCTTAACCGACGCAATGGCGTTACGTTCGATGCACGGCACCTGTACCTGCCCGGCAACAGGGTCGCAGGTCAGACCTAAGTTGTGCTCCATGCCAATTTCTGCCGCCACGCACACCTGCTCCGGGCTTGCGCCAAGCAGTTCCGCGAGGCCTGCGGCCGCCATTGAGCAGGCTACGCCGACTTCACCCTGGCAGCCCACTTCGGCACCGGAAATCGAAGCGTTCATTTTGTACAGCACGCCGATTGCGCCGGAGGCGAGGAAATAACGGGTCCAGGCGTCAGGTGTGACCGGTTCGATAAAGTGGTCGTAATAGGCCAGCACCGCAGGAACGATACCGCATGCACCGTTGGTCGGGGCTGTGACCACGCGGCCACCGGCGGCGTTTTCTTCGTTAACCGCCAGGGCAAACATGTTTACCCAGTCCACAACGTTCATCGGGTCGCTGGAGAGTTTATCGCTGGATACCAGCAGGCGACGCAGCGCAGAAGCACGACGCGGCACGCGCAGCGGGCCAGGCAGCACGCCTTCGGTGTTAACGCCGCGGTCGATACAGGCGCGCATGGTCTGCCAGATATTAGCGAAATAATCGTCAATCTCCTGGCGGCTGTGCAGCGCCAGTTCGTTCTGCATTATCATGCCGGAGAGCGAAAGGCCGGTCTCTTTACAGTGATCGAGCATTTCCTGCGCGGAGTTGAACGGATAAGGCACGCTGACTTCGTTTACCGAGTCCTTACCAAAATGCTCTTCATCAACGATAAAACCGCCGCCGATGGAGTAATAAGTTTTGCTGTAGATCTCTTTATCGCCGCTATAGGCGTGGATCTGCATGCCGTTTTCGTGCAGCGGCAGGTTGTCGCTGCGAAAGCGCATGCCGTTATCCTGCGGGAAGTCGACTTCATGGCGGCCTTGAGCAATCAGCAGGCGGCCACGGGCTTCGACATCGCGGATAAACGCGGGAATGGAGTCGATATCAACGTTGTCAGGCTGGTTACCGGCAAGGCCCATAATAATGGCGATATCGGTATGGTGGCCTTTACCCGTGAGGGAAAGGGAACCGTAGACGTCCACCGCAATGCGGGTGGTGGCGTCCAGCAATCCTTTTTCGACCAGGTCATCGACAAACTGTTTCCCGGCTTTCATCGGCCCGACGGTATGGGAGCTGGATGGCCCGATGCCGACTTTGAACATGTCGAATATACTAATCACTCTGGAACTCCTCTGATAGCACCCTGTTTCATGGAACATGATGCTTTGAAATGGCTATGCGCTAGTTTAAAAATTTATTGCTTCCACCAGGAAACTATTCACATGATTTAAACTAATGCTTAACGATAAACCACCTAATAGCAGGCAGTTTATGGCCTTTATGTCCTTTTAATATAGCCATTTTCAGCGATTTAAAGTGTCGCCTGGATCGCTCTCTACTTGTAAAGAAAGCTCGCGAATGATGCCCGCCGTCATACCCCAGACAAAATAGTGCTGATACCAGGAGAGCCAGACCCGGTGGGCATTGCCCCGGCGATGAATATCCAGCGGATGGTAGCGGCCCAGGCTAAGCGCTTCGGCCAGCGGCATCTCGAAAACCGCCGCAACTTCATCCTCGCTGGCGCGCCAGGGTAAATCGGGAGGGATAATGCCGACAATCGGCGTGACCTGGAAACCTGTTACGCTGTCTACCGGCGGGAGAATACCAATCACTTCAACCGCCTCCGGGGGAATGGCGACTTCTTCCTGTGCTTCTCGCAGCGCAGCGGCAATCAATGAACTATCGCTGGCGTCAACCGCGCCGCCCGGGAACGCAACCTGCCCGGCATGTTTACGCAGCATGATTGAACGCTGCGTAAGTAATAGCCCCGGCTGAGGACGACGCACAATCGGCACCAGCACCGCAGCCTGACGTTTATTGCTGACAGGCAGGGCAGCGGCCGGGCGCAGCAGTTGAAAACGAGCCAGGAAGTCATTCAGCGTCAGGGGCGAACCAGCCATGCATTATTTCTCCAGTAGGGGCAGGATGCGGTTAACTTTATCGAAGGTTTCCTGATATTCCGCCGCTTCGTTACTGTCGGCAACGATACCGCCTCCGGCAGAGCAGTATAATTTCCCGCCTTCTGCCGTGAGCGTACGGATGGTTATGCTGGTATCCATATTGCCGCAGAAGCTAATGTAGCCGATGCTGCCGCACCAGGCATTGCGGCGCTGCGGCTCAAGTTCCTCGATAATTTCCATCGCACGGACTTTTGGCGCCCCGGTAATGGACCCGCCGGGGAAAGTGGCCCTAAGCAAATCGCAGGCGCTAAGCGTAGCAGGAAGTTCGGCGATAATGGTGCTAACCAAATGGTGAACCGCAGGGAAGGGTTCAACCACGAACAGCTCCGGCACTTTCACGCTGCCCGGCACCGCCACGCGGCCAATATCGTTGCGCAGCAAATCGACAATCATCAGGTTTTCGGCGCGATCTTTTGGCGAGTTGGCCAGCCTGCGGGCCTGTTCTGCATCCGCGTCAGGACTGGGCAGGCGCGGCAACGTTCCTTTGATGGGACGAGTCTGAATTTGTTGACCTTCCAGCAGCACAAAGCGCTCCGGAGAAAGGCTAAGAATACAGCTTTCCGGCAGGCGTAAAAATGCGCTGAAAGGCGCTCCGTTTGCCAGGTTGAGCTTCTCAAAAGCCTGCCATTCGTCGCCCTCATAGCCAACGCTGAAGCGCTGGGCGAGGTTGACCTGGTAGCAGTCGCCGCTGCGTAAATATTCCTGAATCCGGCGGAATTTCACGCCGTATTCCTCGCGGGACATATTCGACTGCCATTCGCCGGTGAGGCGAAAAGGTTCGCCTGCCTCAGGCCCGGAGAGCGAGTTGAGCCACGCAAGCCTGCTGTCTATATCTCCCCAGCTTACCAGCGTCAGCCGCTGTAACTGGTGGTCGGCAATCAGCGCCCAGTCATAAATGCCCACCGCCATATCCGGCGTGCATAAGTCCTGCCCGGCGGATGTCGGCAGCTTTTCAAAGCGGCGGCCAAGATCGTAACCCAATAACCCCAGCGCGCCGCCGCAAAACGGAATATCCGGACGGGGCTGAGCCTTAAGTCCGAAACCGTCCAGAGTTTTTTGCAGCAGGGCGAGGGGGCAATCTTCGTGCGTCGTCGTGGTGCCATGCTGTTCAATAACGGTTTGCTGCCCGCGGGTCACCAGGGTGGCAAGCGGCTCTGCCACCATAATGTCAAAACGGTTATGCGGGTGGTCGGCAAAACCAGAATGCAGCATCATCGCCCACGGTTGATGAGCGAGGGGGCGAAAATAGTGTTGTACGGCGTCGGGTTGCCAGCAAAGTTCATGAAAAGCAGGAAACATCATAACTTTCATCTTGGTGGTGTAGGTGGATGCGGCGTAAAATGGCGGAGTGTGCAATGTAACAGGAGTTCAACATGATTTCAGGATTACCGGCACTTAGCCACGAACAGCAGCAGCAGGCTGTCGATCGTATTCACGAACTGATGGCCGATGGCATGAGCAGCGGCGAAGCTATCGCTCTTGTTGCCAGTGAAATCCGTGCCTCCCATACCGGCGGTAACGTCGTCGCACGTTTTGAAGACGAGGACGACGAAGAAGAAGACCCGCAGGACTAGCCGGGCCTCAACGGCTCTGCGTTACACTGCTGCGATGATTTTGATTTCCACTTTGTAACGCGGGTTCATCAATTTAGCCTGTACGGTGCAGCGTACCGGCGCCTGACCTGCCACCACCCACTCATCCCACGCTTTATTCATCGCAGCAAAATCCGCGCCGTCCGGCAGGAAAATGGTGGCATCGAGAATGCGCGTTTTGTCGCTCCCCAGTTCTGCCAGCAGGGTGTCTATCTGTTCCAGGGTATTGGCCGTCTGTTGGTAGGCGTCGGCATCGAGGTTTTCAGGTACGCCGGTGTAGTACAGGGTCTGGTTATGAATAACAGCATCAGACCAGCGGGCTTCAGGTTTTATACGCACAATACTCATGGCAACTCCTTAACAACAAACGATATGTGGTGCACAGCCTGCCACAATCCCGCTTTGGGTTCCACCGGCTTGCTGGATTAACCGGGCCGGGGCTGACATAATCACTGGCAATTTAACCAGGGGGTAACGTGACGGACGATTTTGCAGCAGACGGCCAACTGGCTACGGTGATCCCCGGCTTCAGGCCGCGAGAGGCCCAGCGCGAGATGGCGCAGGCGGTAAGCAAAGCAATTAAAGCCGGCAGCGAGCTGGTAGTCGAGGCGGGAACCGGGACGGGTAAAACCTACGCTTATCTTGCTCCCGCGCTGCGCTCTGGTAAAAAAGTCATTATCTCCACCGGGTCCAAGGCGTTACAGGATCAGCTGTTCTCCCGTGACCTGCCAACCATTTCGGGCGCGTTGAAATTCAACGGGCGCGTGGCGTTGCTGAAAGGCCGCTCCAACTATCTTTGCCTTGAAAGGCTTGAACAGCAGGCGCTGGCGGGGGGCGATCTCCCGGTACAGGCGCTAAGCGACGTTGTTCATCTGCGCAACTGGGCGATTGAAACCGTAGACGGCGATATCAGCACCTGCGGCTCGGTAGCCGAGGATTCCACCGTCTGGCCGATGGTCACCAGCACCAACGATAACTGCCTGGGGCAGGACTGCCCGCAGTATCAGGACTGCTTTGTGGTGAAGGCGCGCAAAAAAGCGATGGAAGCTGACGTAGTGGTGGTAAACCATCACCTCTATCTGGCCGATATGGTGGTGAAAGAGAGCGGTTTTGCGGAGCTTATCCCGCAAGCAGAAGTCACTATCTTCGATGAAGCGCACCAAATTCCTGATATCGCCAGCCAGTATTTTGGCCAGTCGATCTCCAGCCGCCAGCTTCTGGACCTTGCCAAAGATATCTCAATTGCCTACCGCACCGAGGTGCGTGACGCTCAGCAACTGCAAAAAAGCGCCGACAGCCTGGCGCAGCGTACCCAGGACTTCCGGCTCCAGCTCGGCGACCCCGGCTACCGGGGCAACCTGCGCGAGCTGCTGGCCGAACCTACCATTCAGCGTGCGCTGCTGCTGTTAGATGACGCGCTGGAGCTTTGCTACGATGTGGCGAAGCTCTCCCTTGGGCGCTCAGCGCTGCTGGATGCCGCCTTCGAGCGAGCGGTAGTTTACCGCGGGCGCATCAAGCGCCTGAAAGAGATTAACCAGCCGGGCTACAGCTACTGGTACGAATGCAACTCGCGCCATTTTACCCTCGCGTTAACGCCGCTTTCCGTCGCCGACAAGTTCAAAGAAGTGATTCGAGAGAAGTCCGGCTGCTGGATATTCACCTCGGCCACGCTGTCGGTGAATGACAAGATGAGCCATTTCACCGAGCGTCTGGGGATAGAAGAGGCGGAAACGCTGTTGCTGGCAAGCCCGTTTGATTATGCAAAGCAGGCGCTGCTGTGCGTCCCCCGAGGGCTGCCAACGCCAAACCAGCCGCACGGCGCTCGCCATCTGGCAAATCTGCTGCGCCCGCTTATCGAAGCCAACAACGGGCGCTGTTTTATGCTGTGTACCTCCCACGCGATGATGCGGGACCTTGCCGAGCAGTTCCGCGCGACCATGACGCTGCCGGTACTGTTGCAGGGCGAAACCAGTAAAGGGCAGCTGCTACAGCAGTTTGTGGAGGCCGGTAACGCTTTGCTGGTGGCGACCAGCAGCTTCTGGGAAGGCGTTGACGTAAGAGGCGACGCGCTCTCGCTGGTGATAATCGACAAACTGCCGTTTACCTCGCCGGAAGATCCGCTGCTTAAAGCGCGCATGGAAGACTGCCGCCTGCGCGGCGGCGAGCCGTTTGACGACGTCCAGCTACCGGATGCGGTTATCACGCTAAAACAGGGTGTTGGCCGCCTGATCCGCGACGTGGAAGACAGAGGCGTGCTGGTTATCTGCGACAACCGCCTTGTAATGCGTCCTTATGGCGCGGTTTTCCTCAATAGCCTGCCGCCGACGCCCCGCACGCGGGACATAAATCGGGCAGTTGAGTTCCTCAATGCCACAGCCCGGCAGTAATTTGTGCCAGGCTATGGTATGATGCGCGCCGTTTTTTGACCTTATCTCCGCCAGAGGTTGGCAAGTCCATGCGAATTTTAGCCATCGATACCGCAACAGAAGCTTGTTCTGTTGCCCTGCAAAACGACGCGGCGTCGTACGCCCATTTCGAACTCTGCCCGCGCGAGCATACTCAAAGAATTTTGCCAATGGTGCGGGACATCCTGAACCAGGGCGAAATTACTTTGTCTGATGTGGACGCACTCGCCTACGGGCGCGGCCCGGGGAGTTTTACCGGCGTGCGAATTGGTATTGGTATTGCGCAGGGACTGGCGCTGGGTGCCGAACTGCCGATGATTGGCGTATCTACGCTTGCCACAATGGCACAGGGTGCGTTCCGCCGTACCGGGGCGACCCGCGTGCTGGCGGCTATCGACGCCCGCATGGGTGAAGTTTACTGGGCCGAATATCAGCGAGACGAGCAGGGCGTCTGGCACGGTGAAGAAAGTGAAGCCGTGCTTAAGCCGGACGCCGTTGCCGCCCGGTTGAAACAACTCAGCGGGAGCTGGGCTACAGTCGGTACAGGCTGGCAGGCCTGGCCTGATATGGCTCAGGATAGCGGGCTTATATTGCAGGACGGTGAAACCACGCTGCCCGAAGCGGAAGATATGCTGCCGCTCGCGCTGCTGGCCTTCAACGCCGGGCAAACCGTCGCCGTTGAGCACGCCGAGCCGGTCTATCTGCGCAATGAAGTGACCTGGAAAAAGCTTCCCGGCAGAGAGTAATGCCCGCGCCCTGAACGGGGCAGAGGTAAGGAGATGAGGTATGGCTGTTCGTAATGTTAAAAAGTGCAGTTGGCTGCTTGCCGCCACGGCAGCGCTGGTTTTAAGCGGCTGCGTTAGCGTGCCGGATGCCATTAAAGGGACTTCCGCGACGCCTCAGCAAGATTTGACGGCGGTAATGAGCGCTCCAAATCTTTATGTAGGGCAGGAAGCTCGCTTCGGTGGTCGGGTGGTCAATGTGGATAATCTGAAGGGGAAAACCCGTCTGGAGATTGCCACCGTTAGCCTGGATGAAGGTGCCCGGCCGGCCCTGAACGAGCCTTCTCATGGCCGCATTTATGCGGACGTGAACGGTTTCCTCGATCCGGTAGACTTCCGAAACCAGCTGGTGACCGTAGTTGGGCCGATTACCGGCACCACCGAGGGGAAAATCGGCCAGACGCCTTATAAGTTTATGACCATGCAGGCCATCGGCTATAAACGCTGGAACGTTACCCAGCAGGTGGTGATGCCGCCGCAGCCAATTGACCCGTGGTTCTGGGGCGGGCCTTACCCGTACCGCGGCCACTACGGCATGTGGGGCGGATGGTATAACCCGGGGCCCGCACAGGTGCAAACCGTTGTAACCGAATAATCTGTTGTTTTAAAAATACTTTCAAACAGCGGCCTGGCCGCTGTTTGTTTTTATCCAGGACGGATGAAAAAATTTAGTGATGCGCTTCGCAACCTTTAATCAGGCTAATTAATAAACTGGTACGCTGAGTTAATATTATGTTAACGAAATGTGTGTTGCCTGGGGTTGTGATGACGACAAATAATAATTTCAGAGGTGGATCCTTGAATAAGGTTTGGCTTAACCGCTACCCGGCCGACGTTGCGGCTGAAATAAATCCCGATCGCTATCAATCCCTGGTTGATATGTTTGAGCAGGCCGTGACTCGCTATGCCGATAAGCCCGCCTTTATCAATATGGGTGAGGTGATGACCTTCCGTAAACTGGAAGAGCGCAGCCGGGCATTTGCCGCTTACTTGCAGCAGGGGCTGGGTCTTAAGAAAGGCGACCGCGTAGCGCTGATGATGCCAAACCTGCTGCAATATCCGGTGGCGCTATTTGGTATTTTACGTGCCGGAATGGTGGTGGTTAACGTTAACCCGCTTTATACCCCGCGCGAGCTGGAGCACCAGCTGAACGACAGCGGCGCCAGCGCTATCGTTATAGTGTCGAACTTTGCCCACACGCTGGAAAAAGTTGTCGAAAAAACGCAGGTTAAGCATGTGATCCTGACCCGGCTTGGCGATCAAATCTCCGGGGCAAAAGGCACGCTGGTTAACTTTGTGGTGAAGTACATTAAGCGTCTGGTGCCAAAATACCATCTGCCACACGCTATTTCCTTCCGCCGGGCGCTGCAAAGCGGCTACCGCATGCAGTACATCAAGCCTGAGATCCTCAATGACGATCTTGCCTTCCTGCAATATACCGGCGGCACCACCGGCGTGGCGAAGGGCGCAATGCTTACCCACCGCAACATGCTGGCGAACCTCGAACAGGTGAGGGCGGCATACAGCCCGCTGCTGCACGAAGGCAAGGAGCTGGTGGTGACCCCGCTGCCGCTGTACCACATCTTTGCTCTGACCATTAACTGCCTGCTGTTTATCGACATCGGCGGGCAAAACCTGCTAATCACCAACCCGCGTGATATTCCGGGCCTGGTGAAGGAGCTGGCGAAATATCCGTTCACCGCCATGACCGGCGTAAACACGCTCTTTAACGCGCTGCTGAATAATAAAGACTTCCAGCAGCTCGACTTCTCCAGCCTGCATCTTTCGGCAGGCGGCGGGATGCCGGTTCAACATGCCGTTGCCGAGCGCTGGGAAAAGCTTACCGGCCGTTACCTGCTTGAAGGCTACGGGCTGACGGAGTGCGCGCCTCTGGTCAGCGCAAACCCGCACGACATTGATTACCACAGCGGCTCTATCGGCCTGCCCGTGCCGTCAACCGACGTGAAGCTCATTGATGATGAAGGCAACGAAGTGCCGACGGGCGAACCTGGCGAACTGTGCGTTAAAGGCCCGCAGGTGATGCTTGGCTACTGGCAGCGCCCTAAAGAGACCGATGAGATCCTCAAGGATGGCTGGCTGCGCACCGGCGATATTGCGGTAATGAACGACGAAGGTTTTATGAACATCGTTGACCGCAAAAAAGACATGATCCTCGTTTCCGGATTTAACGTTTATCCAAACGAAATCGAAGATGTGGTGATGCAGAACGAAGGCGTGCTGGAAGTTGCGGCCGTGGGCGTTCCTGCTGGCGTTAGCGGCGAAAACGTAAAAATCTTCGTGGTGAAGAAAGATCCGGCCCTGACCGAAGAGGCGCTGATTGCCTTCTGCCGCCGCCAACTGACCGGCTATAAGGTGCCGAAACTGGTAGAATTCCGCACGGAACTGCCTAAATCTAACGTCGGGAAGATTTTACGACGAGAACTACGTGACGAAGCGAGCAAGACAGGCAACAATAACGTCTGAGCTCCAAGTCACTCGTCCTGATGCCGGTTCGCCGGCATTTTTTATGGGCGCAACCTAAGAGAACTGAATTTGACCTACCAGATGATTACTACCGATGAAGGACTGGCCGCCGTCTGCCAGGCCGCTCGTCAGTTCCCCGCGCTGGCGCTGGACACCGAATTTGTCCGCACCCGTACTTATTACCCGCAGCTGGGCCTGATCCAACTCTATGACGGCCAGCAGGCCTCGTTGATAGACCCGCTAGCCATTAGCGACTGGTCGCCGTTTAAAGCGCTTCTGCAGGATCCCGATACGGTTAAATACCTGCACGCCGGTAGCGAAGATCTCGAAGTCTTCCTGAACGCTTTTGGCATGTTGCCGGATCCGTTTATCGATACCCAAATTCTTGCATCATTCACCGGGCGCCCGCTCTCCTGCGGCTTCGCTACCATCGTTGAGTCATATACCGGCATCGCGCTGGACAAAAGCGAATCCCGCACCGACTGGCTGGCACGCCCGCTGACCGAGCGCCAGTGTGAATATGCCGCAGCGGACGTGCTTTACCTGCTGCCGATCGCGCAAAAGCTGATGGCAGAAACCGAAGCGGCAGGCTGGATGAGCGCGGCTCTGGATGAATGCCGCCTGATGTGTACTCGCCGTCGCGATCAGCTGGATCCGGAAGAGGCATGGCGCGAAATTAGCAACGCGTGGCAGCTGCGCACTCGCCAGCTTGCCTGCCTCAAAAAGCTGGCGGCCTGGCGTCTGCGTAAGGCGCGCGAGCGTGATATGGCGGTCAACTTCGTGGTACGCGAGGAAAATCTCTGGCAGGTTGCGCGTTATATGCCTGGCTCGCTCGGAGAGCTGGACGCTTTGGGCCTTAGCGGCAGCGAAATCCGCTTCCACGGTAAAGCGCTGGTGGCGATGGTAGCCGAAGCTCAGGCGTTGCCTGAGAGTGAATTGCCGGAGCCGTTACAAAATCTGGTAGATATGCCGGGTTACCGCCGGGTATTTAAAGCTATCAAGGCGCTGGTGCAGGAAGTTAGCGAAGCAAAAGGGCTTAGCGCCGAGCTGCTGGCTTCACGCCGCCAAATAAACCAGCTGCTGAACTGGCACTGGAAATTGAAGCCACAGGCCGTTGAGCCGGAATTAATTAGCGGCTGGCGCGCTGAATTAATGGCCGAAGCGTTAACAAAACTGCTGGCTGATTATTAAGAAAGTCTCGTCACCTGGAAATAATCACAGTATTATTTTCAGGTCGAAATATATTGGCAGGGTGTTGCTAAGAAAGATCTTAATAAGATTTTAGCGATCTCTGAAAAATAAAACCCCCTGACAAATGCAGGGGGTTTTTTAATTCAGGCAGACTTGCTTGCTTCTTCCGCTTCCGGCAGCGTAACGTTCAGCTCCAGGATCGAAATATCACCGTCCCTTTGTTCCAGCTGTACGCTGACCATTTCCGGGTCGATCTGCACGTATTTACAAATCACCTCAAGAATATCTTTGCGTAGCTGAGGCAGGTAGTGCGGCTCTGCATCACTACGACGGCGCTCGGCCACGATAATCTGTAAACGCTCTTTGGCGATGTTGGCGGTGTTCTTTTTTCGTGACAGAAAAAAGTCGAGTAATGCCATAACTTATCCTCCGAACAGGCGTTTCAGGAAACCCTTCTTCTCTTCTTCAATGAAGCGGAAAGGGCGTTCTTCTCCGAGCAGGCGTTCAACGGTATCTGAGTAGGCTTTACCCGCATCAGACTCGGCGTCAAGAATAACCGGCTCGCCCTGGTTAGACGCGCGCAGCACCGACTGGTCTTCCGGGATAACCCCAACCAGCGGAATACGCAGAATTTCAAGCACATCTTCCATGCTCAACATGTCGCCTCTGCTGACGCGGCCCGGGTTGTAACGGGTTAACAGCAGGTGCTCTTTAATCGGATCTTCACCGTTTTCAGCGCGACGGGATTTGGAAGAAAGGATGCCGAGAATACGGTCTGAGTCACGCACCGAGGAGACTTCCGGGTTGGTGGTGATAACAGCTTCATCTGCAAAATAGAGCGCCATCAGCGCACCGGTTTCGATGCCTGCCGGGGAATCACAAACGATAAACTCGAAGTCCATGTTTTTCAGGTCTTCCAGCACTTTGGCCACGCCTTCGCGGGTCAGTGCGTCTTTATCGCGGGTTTGTGAAGCAGGCAGGATATAAAGCTGTTCGGTACGTTTATCGCGGATCAGCGCCTGGTTAAGCGTCGCGTCACCCTGAATAACGTTAACGAAGTCGTACACCACGCGGCGCTCACAACCCATAATCAGGTCGAGGTTACGCAGGCCGATGTCGAAATCGATAACCACGGTTTTTCTTCCCTTTTGGGCCAAACCCGTAGCGATGGCCGCGCTGGACGTGGTCTTACCGACGCCCCCTTTACCCGATGTAACAACAATAATGCGTGCCATAAAGGATTTCCTTGTTAAAAGGGCTTAATTCAAAGGTTGAACGGAAAGTGCGCCACCCGCCAGGCTAAGGCGGGCCGCTTTTCCATAATAATCGGCTGGGATCTGCTCACTCAGCCAGTATTCGCCCGCTATAGAGACCAGCTCTGCTACCAGGTTAGTACAAAATATTTGTGCATCACGTTCGCCGCTGGCACCGGCCAGCGCACGGCCACGCATCACGCCGTAGATATGAATATTACCATCTGCTATCAGTTCTGCACCGGCGCTAACATGATTGGTCACAATCAGGTCACAGTTTGGCGCATAAATGCGCTGCCCGGAACGCACGGGGGCATCAATTAAGCGTGTTTTTGTGACAGGGGTAACAGTTGGCGCAGCGACCACCACCGGCTCAGCGGGGGCGGCCTTTGGCGTTCTGACAACCTTTTCTTTCCCTTCACTTAACAATGGCAGGCCAGCCCGCTCGATTTCGGCTTTTAAGGCCTCATCTTTACAGCCGCTGATCCCCACCACGCGCAGGCCGGTGGAAGTCACGGCCTGCTGTACTTTTTTCCAGTTGACGGAACCATCGAGGCTGGCGACGTTAACCACTACCGGGGCATTTTTTAAAAACGCCGGCGCCTGGGCGATTTTGTCTTCCAGAGCCTGGCGAATAACCTCGGGTTGTGCATCATGCAAATGAACCACAGATAAGGTAAAACTGCTGCCCTTTAACTCGATTGGCGTGTTTGACATCCTGGCCTTACTCAATTCAGTTTCAATCCCCACAATTGTGGGACGATATTCCGAAGTACACCAGGCATGTTATAGTCCAGCTTATATTCAGGCAAGCCACAAGCTGGCGAAAATAGAGTAAAAAAAATGTTTTGTGTGATCTACAGAAGTACCAAACGTGACCAGACTTATCTTTATGTCGAAAAAAAGGACGATTTCTCCCGCGTGCCGGAAGAACTGATGAAAGGCTTTGGTAAACCCGTGCTGTCGATGCTGCTGCCGCTGGATGGCAGTAAGAAACTGGTTAACGCCGATCTTGAAAAAGTTAAACAGGCACTGGAAAGTGAAGGTTATTATTTGCAGCTGCCGCCGCCGATTGAAAGTTTGCTGACAATGCACCTGGAAAATAGTCCTAAAAAATAAAATTCGGACTGCCGGTAAATCTTTTCCGGGCATTAAGCATGAAGATGTGTAAAACAAATAATCGCGGGAAGGATGATGAAAACTTCGGCATTTTGTTTGACCCTCAGCGCCTTAATGCTTGCCAGTTGTTACGGCCAAACGTCTAAAGCAGAGGCGGCACCCGCCGCCTCCGCGACTCCTCAGGCAAAAGCATCTCCCGCGCCGTCCGTTACCACACTGGCCGAACAGGGGCGCGACCCCGCTGAATTCCCGGCCTTTGTAGCAAAACTAAAAACCGAAGCCAAAGCTCAGGGGATCGGTAATGCCACCCTGAAGTCGGCCTTTGCCCATATTCATTTTGTTGACCGGGTAATTAAATCCGACCGTAATCAGCTGGAGAAGAAAATAACTCTTGATGATTACCTGAAGCGGGTTATTACTCCGGCAAAAATAAAGCAGGCGCGAAGCCTGGCGTTACAGCACCGTGAAGAGCTTGCCAGAGTCAGCGCCAGAAGCGGCGTACAGAGTAACTACATTGTCGCGTTATGGGCGATGGAAAGTCACTTTGGCAAGCTTCAGGGCAAAGAGGATGTTATCTCCGCCCTGGCAACGCTGGCTTTTGAAGGTCGACGCGAGGCATTTTTCACTAAAGAATTGATAGCCGCTCTAAAAATTATTCAGCGTGGCGATATTAGCGCGGAGCAGATGAAAGGTTCATGGGCCGGGGCGATGGGGCAAAACCAGTTTATGCCCAGCTCCCTGCTGCGCTATGGCAAAGACGGCGACGGAGACGGCAAGATTGATATCTGGAACAACACCAGCGACGTTTTTGCCTCCACGGCCAACTATCTGGCGACCGAAGGATGGCGCTCTGGAGGCAACTGGGGATTTGAAGTCAGGCTTCCCTCCGGTTTTAACAGCGCGCTGGCGGGAACCCGGCCGGGGCAGGGGAAAACCGTAGCCCGCTGGCAAAAACTGGGGGTAACGCTGCCGGGCGGTTTAATGCTGCCTGCCTCCTCGCAAAAAGGCTGGCTGGTGACGCCGGATGATAGCCAGGGGCGAACGTTTCTGGTGTTCAACAACTTCCGCACTCTGATGCACTGGAATCGCTCTTATTACTTCGCCATCAGCATCGGCAAGATGGCGGACGCGATTGCTAAATAAGCTACGGTTAGAAACACTTCCCCGGTATTCACCGGGGATTTTTTTATCTAGTATCAAGCTGAGTTAACACAAACGACGCAGAGGAAAGGCATGTATCAACATCATAACTGGCAGGGTGCGCTGCTGGATTTTCCGGTTAATAAAGTAGTCTGTGTTGGCAGCAACTATGCCAAACATATTAAAGAAATGGGCAGTGCAACCCCGGACGAACCGGTGGTGTTTATCAAACCTGAAAGCGCGCTGTGCGACATCCGCCAGCCGCTGGCGCTGCCGCATGACTTTGGTTCAGTGCATCACGAGGTTGAGCTGGCAGTTTTGATTGGTTCGACCCTGAAACAGGCGAGTGAAGAGCATGTGCGCAAAGCGATTGCCGGTTATGGCGTCGCGCTGGATCTCACTTTGCGCGAGCTGCAGGCCAAAATGAAGAAGGCAGGCCAGCCGTGGGAAAAAGCCAAGGGCTTTGATAACTCATGCCCAATTTCCGGTTTTATTCCGGCCGCGCAATTCACTCACGATCCGCAAAATACGCCGCTTGAGCTGAAAATTAACGGTGAAGTACGCCAGCAGGGCAATACCGAAGACATGATCCACAAGATAGTGCCGCTTATTGCCTATATGAGCAAATTCTTCACCCTGCGCGCCGGAGACGTTATCCTCACCGGGACGCCGGAAGGTGTTGGCCCGCTAAACAGCGGCGACGAGCTGGAAGTCTGCTTTGCCGGACATGCTCTGACGACGCGCGTGCTGTAAACAATTTGCCGCTTCAGGGCGGCAAAACTTGCATCCGGGTGTCAGACTGTTTATAAGGTGCAGCTTAATTTTTAAATGCAGGAACCGCTATGACACCCACTCCCTTCTGGCAAAGTAAAACTCTCGACGAAATGAGCGACGCCGAGTGGGAATCACTGTGCGATGGCTGCGGCCAGTGTTGCCTGCATAAGCTGATGGACGAAGATACCGACGAAATTTATTTCACCAACGTCGCCTGTAAGCAGCTCAACATCAAAACCTGTCAGTGCAAAAATTACGTCCGCCGCTTTGAATATGAGCCGGACTGCATCAAGCTCACGCGTGACAATCTGCCGACCTTTGAGTGGCTGCCGCATACCTGCGCTTACCGCCTGCTGGCCGAAGGAAAACCGCTGCCTGAGTGGCACCCGCTGATTACCGGCTCAAAGGCTGCAATGCACGGCGAGCGTATTTCTGTACGCCATATCGCAGTGAAAGAGTCCGAAGTTCGCGACTGGCAGGACCATATCCTGAACAAGCCCGAGTGGGCTGATTGATAGCCCGCTTCTGCCGGCGCGAGTCGGCAGATAAATAAATCCTTCTTATAACTAATTTTGTGATAGGATGGATTTTCAATAACCAAAAACAAGAGAGTTTTATCCTGAATTTATTATTCCAGTGTCCGTCATGCGGCGGATCGCAGTATCGCACTTCCTCCTACGATGTCCGAGAATCAAATCCCCATGGCGCAGTCTGTATCTTTTGCAAATCCGCAATGCAGGTTTCCGCTCATCGTCCGTTAAATGCGACCTTCTCCGGTTTTAGCCCGCTGGCGCAACAGGCTTTGCCTTCTTCCCAGCCTCGCTGCTAATATTCCTTCTTCACAGGAGGGATAATGAAAAAACTGACGATAATAATGGGCATGCTGCTGTTAAGCGGCTGTGCAACCGCCGAGCGAGAAGCGCCAAAACCACCGGGCAGTATCGGAATGGCTAACCCGGCATCGGTTTACTGCCAGCAGAAAGGCGGAAAATCCATTGCGGTGAAAACGCCGCAGGGCGAGCGAGCCGATTGCCTGCTACCGGGCGGCGAACGAATCGACGAGTGGGCGCTGTACCGACGCGATCATTCATAAAAACAATAACCCACCGAAAGGTGGGTTATTGTTATCTGCGGGCGGCTAAATTAGCGGCCAAACAAATCGCGGCGTTTCGGTTTGAAGAACTGGCCAATCAGTACCAGAACCGCAATCACCAGGAACACGGCAAAGATCCCCAGCAGCCACTGCACCATATCCAGCGACAGGAACTCCCACTGACGAACGGAGCAGTCGCCGTTAGCAACAAATACCTGCGGCAGCCATTTATCCAGCGGCAGCCAGCTCGGGAAACGAGCAAAGAAATCACAGGTCACAAACGGCGACGGATGAAGCTGAAGCATGGTGTGATCCCACGCGAGCTGAACGCCTTTCCCTGCGCTGTACAGCCAGATAGCCAGTGCGCCATAGCGCAGCGGCGTTTTTGGGGCGATTGCGCCAACCAGACCCGCACCCATCACGCCGAACAGCGCGCAGCGTTCATAAATACACATCACACAAGGTTTCAGCCCCATAACGTGCTGGAACCACAATGCCACCATTTCAAGAACAAACGCCGTAAAGGCCAGAAGCAGCCAGGCGGTACGTCCTTGGGAGCATTGGTTTAAATATCGCAACATAATCAGTTTCCCTGCAGCATGCGTAGAATCGGCAGTGTAAACCAAATCCTTTTCTGCGCCAGTAGCGTAGATGAAAATAACGTACTAATCGGATGTTTATAAGGAAAAAAAATGTAACGGGAAGCGGACTTCCCGTTAAATTGCCTTAGTGCGGTGCAACCACGGTTTCCGGGGTGGTTAACCAGCCGCTGGCAAGCATCCAGTCCGTTGCCGGCGTGAGCGTATATTCAACGCAGAGCAGGCCGACCAGAGTCAGCACCAGCGTATACGGCAGCGCCATAACGACCATTCGTCCGTAAGAGAGACGAATCAGCGGTGCAAGGGCGGAAGTCAGCAGGAACAGGAACGCGGCCTGGCCGTTCGGCGTAGCTACCGACGGCAGGTTTGTACCTGTATTGATAGCCACCGCCAGCAGTTCAAACTGCTTGATATCGATAGCGCCATTTTGCAGCGCGGTTTTTGCCTCATTGATATAAACGGTGCCGACAAACACGTTATCCGATATTGAAGAAAGCAGGCCGTTAAAGATATAAAACAGCGAGAGCTGAGAGTGTGGAGAAGCGGCGAGCACGTACTGAATGATCGGGCTAAACAGATGCTGGTCGATAATCACTGCCACAATGGTAAAGAACACGGTCAGCAGGGCGGTAAACGGAAGCGCCTCGGTAAAAGCTTTGCCGATGGCGTGCTCGTCGGTAACACCGCACAGCGAAGTCGCCAGGATAATCACCGACAGGCCAATCAGGCCGACTTCCGCAAGGTGCAGGGCAAGGGCGATAATTAGCCAGACGCCGATCAGCGCCTGAATCAGCAGTTTCATTTTATCCTGCCGGGTACGTTTCTGAGCGCTGCGGGTATCAAACTCCTGCAAAATGCCGCGCACTTTTTCCGGCAGCACTTGCCCGTAGCCCAGCACTTTAGAGTACTCCAGCAGCACGCAGGTCAGCAGGCCGCAAACCAGCACCGGAACCGTGACCGGCATCATCCGCAGGAAGAAATCGCCAAAGTGCCAGCCGGCATTCTTCGCGATGATAAGGTTCTGAGGTTCTCCTACCATCGTCATCACGCCGCCGAGCGCGGTTCCCACGCCCGCATGCATCATCAGGCTGCGCAGGAAGGCGCGGAATTGCTCAAGCACCTCGCGGTTTTCGGTTTTAATCCGGCTGTCATCCTGCAAATTGCCGCTTTC
This sequence comes from Cedecea davisae DSM 4568, assembly GCF_000412335.2. Lineage (GTDB taxonomy): Bacteria > Pseudomonadota > Gammaproteobacteria > Enterobacterales > Enterobacteriaceae > Cedecea > Cedecea davisae. Next base: position 2,576,812 of record NZ_KE161030.1, on the reverse strand, counting down.
CGTGCCTTCAGAGGCCACCTGGTGGTAAATGCTGTAGAAGCCGACCGCGACGCTGATGACCACGGCGACAACGGTTAAGGCATCGAGGAAAGCGGAGAGAAAAGCGGCAGCCACGCAAAAGGCCAGCGAAAGCGCTATTTTTGAACGAATACCCAGCAGCAGGCGGGTGAACAACAGCAACAGAAGCTGCTTCATAAAATAGATCCCGGCGACCATAAACATCAGCAGCAGCAGGACTTCAAGGTTAGATACAACCTCGGCGCGAACGTGGTCGGGGCTGGTCATACCGACGATAACCGCTTCGATGGCCAGCAGGCCGCCCGGCAGCAGCGGGTAGCACTTGAGTGCCATCGCCAGCGTAAAAATAAACTCCACAACCAGCATCCAGCCCGCGATAAATGGACTGACAAACCAAAAGACCAGCGGATTAACCACTAAAAAGAGAATCAGCGTTAATTTGTACCAGTCAGGAGATTGACCCAGAAAATTGCGGTACAAAGCCCGCCCCGCAGACATTTCCATCGTTAAGTTACCGTTATCCGTTGTATTATATTGATGTATAGGAAAATAACCTCTCAGGTTACTCCTATATGGGGTGGGCTATCAAGCCGCAGAAAATCCCGAGTTAAGGCATTTATCCTCAAAATTCAACACCGATCCCGCATTTGCCCCTTGCCCCCGCTATCTGGAGCGTATGGCATCTGGTATGATGAGTCCAATTTGCAAAACCTGAGTAATGGAAATCTTACTATGGTCATTAAGGCGCAGAGCCCAGCGGGTTTCGCGGAAGAGTATATTATAGAAAGCATCTGGAATAGTCGTTTTCCTCCGGGGTCAATTCTCCCGGCAGAACGTGAATTATCAGAGCTTATTGGCGTAACCCGAACGACATTGCGTGAAGTGTTACAGCGCCTTGCCCGTGACGGCTGGTTGACTATCCAGCACGGCAAGCCGACCAAGGTTAACAATTTCTGGGAAACTTCAGGTCTGAATATTCTGGAAACTCTGGCCCGTCTCGATCATGACAGCGTGCCGCAGCTTATTGATAACCTGCTGTCGGTGCGTACCAATATTTCAACCATCTTTATCCGCACGGCGATCCGCCAACACCCTGATAAAGCGCAGGAAGTGCTGGCGACAGCCAACCAGGTTGAAGACCATGCCGATGCGTTTGCCGATCTTGATTACAACATTTTCCGTGGCCTGGCGTTTGCCTCCGGGAACCCAATTTACGGCCTGATCCTCAACGGGATGAAAGGGCTGTATACCCGTATCGGGCGGCACTACTTCTCTAACCCGGAAGCCCGCAGCCTGGCGCTTGGTTTCTATCATCGTCTGGCGGAAATCTGCCAGCAGAGCCTTCACGATCAGGTGTTTGATACCGTGCGTAACTACGGTCGCGAGAGCGGTGAGATCTGGCACAGGATGCAGAAGAATCTGCCGGGTGACTTAGCGATGCACGGTCGCTAATAGCCTGAAATAAAAAACGCTTCCAGACGGAAGCGTTTTTTTTGTCTCTTAAAGCGACGTTCGCTGCGGGCAACGCTCAAGCAACTCCACGCTGCCATCCGCGTTTTGCTGCTCCATAATCACGTCAAACCCCCACAGGCGATGCACATGCTTGAGCACTTCTTTACGGCCTTTGTCCAGCGGCGCGCGGTTATGCGGAATATAGCGCAGCGTTAGCGAACGGTCGCCGCGCAGATCCACATCCCACACCTGAATATTCGGCTCAAGATTGCTGAGGTTGTACTGGGCCGAAAGCTGGGCGCGGATCTCGCGGTAGCCTTCTTCGTTATGGATAGCCGCAATCTCGAGATAGTTATTGCGGTCGTCGTCCAGCACGGTAAACAGGCGGAAATCGCGCATCAGCTTGGGCGACAGGAACTGGCTGATAAAGCTTTCATCCTTGAAGTCGCGCATCGCAAAATGCAGAGTTTCCAGCCAGTCTTTACCGGCGATATCCGGGAACCAGTAACGGTCTTCTTCGGTCGGCGTCTGGCAAATTCGTTTAATGTCCTGGAACATCGCGAAGCCAAGAGCATACGGGTTAATGCCGTTGTACCACGGGCTGTTGTAGGGCGGCTGGAACACCACGTTGGTATGGCTGTGGAGAAACTCCAGCATAAAACGCTCGCTGACTTTTCCTTCATCATAAAGATGGTTGAGGATGGTGTAATGCCAGAAGGTCGCCCAGCCTTCGTTCATCACCTGGGTCTGCTTCTGCGGATAGAAATACTGGCTCACCTTACGCACGATGCGCAGGATCTCGCGCTGCCATGGCTCGAGCAGCGGCGCATTCTTCTCCATAAAGTACAGCAGGTTCTCCTGCGGCTCTGAAGGGAAGCGGTGGGCGGACTCGGCGGTTTTCTCTTCTTCCTTACGCGGCAGGGTACGCCACAGCGTGTTCACCTGACTTTGCAGATACTCTTCCCGGCTCTTCTGGCGAGCCTTCTCCTCCTGCAGAGAAATCTTCTGCGGGCGTTTATAGCGGTCAACGCCGTAGTTCATCAGCGCGTGGCAGGAATCAAGCAGGCGCTCAACTTCATCCACCCCGTAACGTTCTTCGCATTGGGTAATGTAGTTTTTGGCAAAAATAAGGTAGTCGATTATCGAGCTGGCATCGGTCCAGCTGCGGAACAGATAGTTGTTTTTAAAGAATGAGTTATGGCCGTAGCAGGCGTGCGCGATGACCAGCGCCTGCATGGTGATGGTGTTCTCCTCCATCAGGTAAGCGATACAAGGGTTAGAGTTGATGACGATTTCATACGCCAGCCCCTGCTGCCCGTGCTTATACAGGCGCTCGGTTTCGATGAATTTCTTGCCAAAAGACCAGTGCGGGTAATTAATCGGCATCCCGACGCTGGAGTAGGCGTCCATCATTTGTTCCGAGGTAATCACTTCAATTTGATGGGGATAGGTATCGAGCCGGTAGAGCTTTGCTACCCGGTCAATCTCGGCCAGGTAGATGTCCAGTAGCTCGAACGTCCAGTCGGGGCCGTCACTCAGACGGTTGGGATCCTTTGTGGCGAAATCAGTTACGGTAGCCATCAGCGCGCCCTCATTGTTTACGGCTCTCTCTGGATGGAAAGCCTCACTTTCAAGAATAGACAACTCCTGAAAGATAGCGCCGACAAGTAAAATTTTTTCTGCACGATTTATCGATCCCGATGACGCGATTTCAGCCGCATGCCCAGCATTTTATTTTGGCGAAAATATTTTCCATCGCAGGAGATGCTAATTATCTCGTGCCAGTCCTGGCGGGCAAAGATGTGAGTTTAGTCACCATAATAAAGCCGTATGTTGAATAACATTTTCAACTGAGTTATCAATATGTAATCAGAAGATTATTCTTTTAGCTAAATGCGGAGCAGATATGCGTGTTGTGGTGCTGGGAAGTGGTGTTGTCGGCGTGGCAAGCGCCTGGTATTTACGTCAGGCCGGGCATGAAGTCACCGTCATCGATCGCGAATCAGGTCCGGCGCAGGAAACCAGCGCCGCCAATGCAGGGCAAATCTCACCGGGTTACGCAGCGCCGTGGGCGGCTCCTGGTGTGCCGCTAAAAGCCATCAAGTGGATGTTCCAGCGCCATGCTCCGCTGGCCATCAGCCTCGACGGCACGCAGTTTCAGCTCAAATGGATGTGGCAGATGCTGCGCAACTGCGACACCCGTCACTACATGGAAAACAAAGGCCGCATGGTGCGCCTCGCGGAATACAGCCGGGACTGCCTGAAAGAGCTACGTCACAGCACCGGCATTCAGTATGAAGGCCGCCAGGGCGGCACGTTGCAGCTGTTCCGCACCGCGCAGCAGTATGAGAGCGCGGCAAAAGATATCGCCGTGCTGGAAGAGGCTGGGGTGCCGTATGAACTGCTGGAAGCCAGCCAGTTGAATCGGGTTGAACCGGCGCTCGCGGATGTTGCCCACAAACTCACAGGCGGCCTGCGCTTACCCAATGACGAAACCGGCGACTGCCAGTTGTTTACCCAAAACCTTGCGCGTATGGCGGCTGAGGCGGGCGTTGAGTTCCGTTTCAATACGCCGGTTGACCGTCTGTTGTGTGAAAATCAGCAGATTTCAGGCGTACAGTGTGGGCAGGAAGTGGTTAAGGGAGATGCCTACGTCGTGGCCTTCGGCTCTTATTCCACCGGGCTACTTAAAGGGATTGTCGATATCCCTGTTTACCCGCTAAAAGGCTACTCTCTCACTATTCCCATTGCCGACGAGCAGGGCGCGCCGGTCTCGACTATCCTCGATGAAACTTACAAAATCGCCATTACCCGCTTCGATAACCGAATCCGCGTCGGCGGCATGGCGGAAATCGTCGGCTTTAATACCAAACTGCTGCAACCTCGCCGTGAAACGCTGGAAATGGTGGTGCGCGACCTGTATCCGCGCGGCGGGCATGTAGAGCAGGCGACATTCTGGACCGGCCTGCGCCCGATGACGCCGGACGGCACGCCGGTTGTAGGCCGTACGCCGTTTAAAAATCTGTGGCTCAACACCGGCCACGGCACGCTTGGCTGGACCATGGCCTGCGGTTCCGGCCAGATGCTGAGTGACCTGATTTCCGGGCGTACTCCGGCTATCCCGAGCGAAGATCTGGGTGTTGCACGCTATGCGCCGGGCTTTACGCCGTCAGGTGCTCAACATCTTCACGGCGCACATAACTAAAAGGAGCAGTCATGTCCCGTCCTGTGGTGGCGACGCTGAGTCTCAGCGCGCTGCGCAATAATCTCGATGTGGTGCGCAGAGCCGCGCCTCATTCCCGGGTCTGGTCGGTCGTGAAGGCCAATGCCTATGGGCACGGCCTGGACAGGATTTGGTCCGCGCTTGGCGCTACCGATGGTTTTGCGATGCTTAACCTCGAAGAAGCCATCCTGCTGCGTGAGCGCGGCTGGAAAGGGCCAATTCTGATGCTGGAAGGCTTCTTCCACGCCGACGAACTCGAATTGTTTGATAAGTACCGGCTGACCACCAGCCTGCACAGCAACTGGCAGGTGAAGGCCCTGGCGAACGCGAAGTTAAGCGCGCCGCTGGATGTTTACCTTAAAATCAACAGCGGGATGAATCGCCTTGGCTTTACGCCGGATCGCGTTCACGGTATCTGGCAGAAGCTGCGTTCCGTTGACAACGTTGGGCAGCTTACGCTGATGGCACATTTTGCCGATGCGGAGCTGCCGGAAGGCATCATCGAGCCGATGAAGCGTATAGAGCAGGCTGCGGAAGGCATCGACGCCCCGCGCTCGCTTTCTAACTCGGCGGCGACCCTGTGGCACCCCGAAGCGCATTTTGACTGGGTTCGCCCCGGAATTATTCTTTATGGCGCCTCCCCGAGCGGCCAGTGGCAGGATGTTGCCACCAGCGGCATTCAGCCTGTGATGACTTTGAGCAGCGAAATTATTGGCGTTCAGAACTTAAAATCCGGGGATACCGTAGGCTACGGCAGCCGTTATACCGCAGGCGGCGAGCAGCGAATCGGCATCGTCGCCGGCGGCTACGCGGACGGTTATCCACGTATCGCACCGGATGGAACGCCGATCATGGTAGATGGCGTAATGACCCGCGTGGTGGGTAAAGTTTCGATGGATATGATAACCGTAGATCTCACCCCTTGCCCGCAGGCGGGGATCGGCAGCCCGGTTGAACTGTGGGGGAGAAACGTCAAGATTGACGATGTTGCCAGCGCGGCGGGAACCGTTGGCTATGAGCTGATGTGTGCGTTAGCGCCGCGTGTGCCTGTGGTGGTAAGTCTGTGACTCTAACCCTCTCCCGTGAGGGAGAGGGGGCTAAATGAAATCCTTATTGGAAGAGTAGGTGCCGTTTTCTCCTGAGCCCGAGCTGGCCGAGGGGATGTTACTCCTCTTCCTCTTCCATCACGCGGACGCCAATTTTGCGCACCAGATTGTCTTCTTTTTCGGCAACCGTCCAAATCATTCCGGCAAACTCTACCTGGTCACCCACGACCGGCGCACCGCCCAGCATGCCCAGAACAAAGTCACCCAGCGACTGCTGAGTATCAACGGTCTCATCCAGCGTCAGGCCGTAAATCATCGCGACGTCAGAGAACTGCGCGCTGGCTTCCAGAATAAAGTCGCCGAAGAAGCGCTGGTCGAGATCGACGGGCGGTGACTGGCTAAATAGCTTGCCGAGCGCAGGCAGGTCACGTTCCCGGCCGATGACGCAGAGCACATCGCCTTCGCGCAGCCGGGTGCTGCCCGTCGGGTGCAGCAGGGCGTTATCCCGGAACAGCGCCGCGATTCGCGTCTCTTTGGGCATATGCAGGTCGCGTAACGCCGCGCCCACGCACCATTTATCTTCGCTAAGCTGGTAAACAAACTGCTCCCACGGGTTATCAGGATGAATATCCAGCCCTACGCGGGAAACTGGCCAGCCGACGGGCGGCACCACAACTTTCGCTTTTTTGGCCGCCCAGCCAAGGGATGTGCCCTGAAGCAGGAGGGAAACCAGTACCACGAAGAATGCCACGTTGAAGAACAAACGCGCGTTATCCAGCCCGGCCATCATCGGGAAAACCGCAAGAATGATAGGCACCGCGCCGCGCAGGCCAACCCAGCTGATAAACACGCGCTCGCGCAGGTTAAAGCCGCGGAACGGCAGCAGTCCGGCGAAAACGGACAGCGGGCGGGCAAAGAAAATCATCCAGGCAGAAAGCAGCAGCGCCGGAACCGCAATCGGTAGCAGGTCGGAGGGGTTAACCAGCAGGCCGAGCACCAGGAACATACCGATTTGCGCCATCCACGCCAGGCCATCGAAGGTTTGCAGGATGCCAAAGCGGTTGCGGATTGGGCGGTTGCCCATCACAAAGCCGCAGAGATAAACCGCCAGAATGCCGCTGCCGTCCAGGGCCGTGGTCACGCCAAACACCATGATACCGCCGCTGAGCGCCAGCATTGGGTACAGCCCCTGGGGCAGGGTAATGCGATTAATCATCTGCAACAGCAGGTAGCCGCCGCCGAGGCCGAGCGCAATACCCAGGCCGAACTGCTGAATAATATGGACCAGGAAAAGCCAGCTCAGGCCCGTCTGGTGCTGCTGGATCATCTCAATCAGCGTGATGGTAAGAAATACCGCCATCGGATCGTTACTGCCGGACTCAATCTCAAGCGTAGCGCCCACGCGCTCGTTCAGGCCTTTCCCACCCAGCAGCGAAAACACCGCCGCAGCGTCGGTAGAGCCGACGATAGCGCCTATCAGCAAGCCGTCTATCAGGTTGAGATGAAACAGCCAGGCTGCGGCAAGGCCGGTCAGCCCCGAGGTAATGAGTACGCCAACGGTCGCCAGCGAAAGCGCAGGGCCCAGGGCAACGCGAAAGGAGCTTGCCTGAGTGCGCATCCCGCCATCAAGCAGGATAACTGCCAGCGCCAGGTTACTTATCAGATAAGCGAAGGGATAATTATCAAACGGGATACCGCCCAGACCATCAATACCGGCCAGCATGCCGATAGCCAGGAAGATAACCAGAATGGGGATGCCCAGACGAGAGGAGAAAGAACTTAATAAAATACTGCAAGTTACCAGAACGGAACCCAAAATAAACAGACTGACTATCGCCCCTGCGTCCAAAATCATCACTCTCCTTCATCTAATATTTCTGTTTAGCGTGTTGCAAAAGGTTAACACGTAAGTTGCGGATTAAACGCCCAAAAAGGGCGCTTAAAGCTCTTTTCTTTAGCACAGTACCGGGTGGCCGCTAACGCTCAGGCGGGCGGTGTGGCCGTCGTGCTGTAGTTCGGCAAAAGCACCGAGAGGCAGCGTTACGGTTTGCGGTTCGTGACCAAACGGCAGCCCGGAAAGAATAGGCACCCTTAAGCGCTGCTGTAGGGTACGGCGCATCTCGTCGAAATCATATCCTGCGTCATAATCCGTTGCCGTTGTACCGTTAAAGCTTCCTAAAATAATCGCTTTCTGGCGCGCCAGTATTCCGGCGTGGTGCAGCTGCAAAAGCATGCGCTCGACGCGGAACGGATGCTCATTAATATCCTCGACCACCAGGATACCGCCGTGAATCGTCGGCAGCCAGGGAGAGCCGATCAAAGAGATTAGCATCGCCAGATTGCCGCCCCAGAGCGTGCCAGCGGCTTGCGTTGCCGGGGCATCGCTTTGCCAGGTAACGGTGAACTCCGGGTCGCGCATCGCCATCCAGAAATGGCGCAAAGTGTATTCATCCACCTCATCAGCGCCAAAATTTCCGGCCAGCATTGGCCCGCTGAAGGTGATAGCTCCGCACTGGGCCAGTAGTCCAAGCTGGATGGCGGTAAAGTCGCTATGGCCGCAAATAATTTGCGGGCGGGCGCGCAGCGCGGCACCAATGCGCGCAAAATCAATACTTTCAAGCAGGCGGCTGGCTCCGTAACCGCCGCGCACCGCCAGCACAATATCAGTCTCCGGCGGCAGGCAGGCCAGCTGATTTACCTCTGCCAGGCGTTCGCTATCGGTTCCGGCAAAGCGTTGAAAACGTCTCGTTACGGCCTGCTGATTCGTTACCTGATGCCCGGCCTCTTCAAGCCTGCGGATGCCGCGCGCGGCGGCCTGCTGGTTGATGCAATAGCCCGACGGGGCGATTAAATGAATCAGAGACATGGCATTTCCTTGCTGAATATGAATTGGTTATCATGCCGCTATCGAGAGCGCTTGTCATCGCCGTTATGGCGAGCCATATCAATAAGGATAGATGCGTGAAATTAAGATGGTTTATCGTTCTGGTGCTATTTCTTGCCGGCTGTTCCAGCCATTCGCCGCAGCAGCAGGCGCCGTGGGACCCGACCATTCCCACCCAGCGAGCGCTGACGTGGATGCCGCTCACCGAGCAGTCCGGGCAGCAGTGGGGCGTAAGCCCGCGTCTGATCACCGCTATTATCGCCGTTGAGTCCGGCGGCAATCCTCAACTGGTTAGCGGATCGAACGCGATCGGCCTGATGCAGATCAAAGCCTCGACTGCCGGTAAAGATGTTTATCGCAATCAGGGGTTTAGCGGGCAGCCCTCCAACAGCGAACTGAGAGATCCGGCGCGCAATATTGATATCGGTACGGCGTATCTTAGCATTCTGGAGCACGGAATTCTGCGAGGGATTAACGATCCGCAGGTGATGCAGTATGCGCTGATCGTTTCATACGTGAACGGGGCGGGCGCGCTGCTCAGAACCTTCGACTCAGACCGGCAGGACGCTATCGACAAGATAAACCGCCTCAGCCCGGACGAATTCTACCGACACATTGAGACTAATCACCCTGCGCCGCAGGCACCGCGCTACCTGTATAAGGTGACGCGGGCCATGAACGCTATCTGATTATTTAACGCGGTTGGCCTTTTCCCGGGCCGACCGCTCCAGTGAAAAGATAATCTTTTGCAATTCCCGCTCAACCGCCGGGTTGACGTTCAAAAAGCGGAAACTCAGGCGCGGCGTAGAGATGGTTTCATTTTTGCTGTCCACCACTTTACGCTCCGACACCATCACCAGCTGCATGTCAAAATAGAACTTGCCCCATTCGACGAGATCCATCTCTACGCGGCCAAAGCGCAGGCCCGGTGAAAGCCCCGGCGGCAGCGCGCCCTCAACCAGCGCGCCCAGGCCTCCCAGCGAAAGGTCACACATTCTGAAAGCGAACTGAGAACCGTCCGGCAGCTCGGTACGGCAGTAATATTGCGGCTGCATCGGGGCGCTGATGCGGAAGTATTCGCGGCGCTGAACGAACCACAGCGACGGCGGCAGCGGCGTGGTAAACGCCGGTAATTTTTGATATTCCATCGCCTTCAGGCCCGGCAGGGAAAACTCCACCTTTGCGCCCTGCGTTTCGGCGATAAATTCGATGTGGGTGGCCTTTTGCACGGAAAGGTTTTCCTGCGCCTGGCTACCGAAGTCCAGCACCAGACCCTGGGCCGAAACGTCGAGAATTTTGCTGATGAACTGGCCGTTCGACCATTCAAGCCGGACAGGAACCTGCTGTTTGTGTAAGTCTCGTAGCACACCTAATACAGCCAGAGGGGACTGCTTCAAAAACTGCTCGTTATAGTGACTCAAGGCTCAAGTCCTTGTTGTGTTTTCAGGTTGTGGTATCGAAGCTTATCGGCAAAATCGGGTAAAACTTAATACAAATTTATGATTTTTTTTGTCTGAAAATGAGCATAACCAGGTGAGATGCATCACATTTTTTGCCAACAGGGCTATAATCATTCTGACAGCAGGCGGCTTCCTCGACGCGTATGGCGTCAGGGCGAGCCTGCTAACGCTCACAATATAGAAGAGGACGTTCTAAAATGGGTATCCTGGCCTGGATTATTTTTGGTCTCATCGCGGGTGTGGTTGCTAAGCTGATTATGCCTGGTAAAGACGGCGGCGGCATTATCCTTACCTGTATTCTGGGGATAGTGGGTGCGGTAGTTGGCGGCTGGGTGGCAACCGCGCTGCACCTTGGCGGGCCGGTAACCGGCTTCAACTGGCCGAGCTTCTTTGTTGCGGTGATTGGCGCCATTATTGTGCTGGCAATTTTCAGGATGGTTCGACGGTAACAGCGGGTCATACATTATAAAAAAACGGCCCTTCGGGGCCGTTTTTACGTTTAGCGCCGGGCGTTAGAAGTCGTAGCCAACGGTAGCCATTACAGAGCGCTCTGCGCCCCAGTAGCAATAGCCCGTGCCGTAGCAGCCTGCAACATAATCGCGGCCGGTCAGGTTGGTGGCGTTAAGCTGCACAAACGCGCCTTTCAGCGACGGCGTCCACGCGCCCATATCGGCGCGAACCATCGCATCCAATAAGGTCGTAGAAGGCACGCGCAGGGTATTCTCGTTGTCGGCCCACTGGCGGCCAATATAGCGAATACCAGCCCCGAAACTGATGCCGTAATCTGCTTTGAACGTGCTCCACAGGCTGGCCATCTGGTTTGGGGTCACGTAAGGCGTGTTGCCGTCGTTGCCGTCAATCGCATCTTTGTAGCGCACGCGGTTGAGGGTATAGCTGGCAATAGTGGACAGGCGAGAGGTCAACTGAGTTCGGGCCTCAAGCTCCAGCCCCTGGGAATGAACCTTCCCGGCAGGCTCGAAGTAGCCGCCCTGAACGTTACGGTTGCCGACGTCTTTCTGAGTCAGGTCGTAAACGGCCGCGCTGTAGAGGTCGCTGGTTCCCACCGGCTGATATTTAATCCCCGCTTCATACTGCTCGGCGGTTGTCGGTTTCAGCAGCTTGCCCTGGGCATCGGAAAGCACCTGCGGCGTCACGGCCTGGCTGTAGCTCACGTAAGGCGAAATACCGTTATCGAAGGCATACAGCAGGGAGGCGCGTCCGCTGAAGTGGTTATCGCTGCGGTTATCCGTTACGTCGCTGTCGATTTCCGGGGCCACGAGGTGGCTTTTGGTGGTCAGATGGTCGTAGCGGCCTGACAGCGTCATATGCCAGCGATCCCACTTCATTTCGTCCTGCAGGTACGCCCCGGTTTGCTCATACTGGCGGCGGCCAGATTTCACCAGCAGCCCCTGATTAATCGTCGCGTAGCTAGTGTCGCGCGGATCGTAATAATAGTAGCCGCCAACCCCGCCGGAAACGCCGGTCCATGGATTCAGCTTAGTGGTGTAGCCCGTACCGTCGGTCAGGTCGTTGGTGAATCGATGATATTCGCCGCCCAGCACAACTTTATGCTGAAGGTCGCCGGTGGCGAAGTCCGCTTCCAGCTGGTTGTCGATGGCCCAGGCGTCGAGGGATGAGTTCTCGCTGCTGTAATAGCGGTTGAGTTCATTGTGTTGAGTATCCGCCCAGCCAATCTGGTAAGCCTGGCGCAGCGCTACGTTGGAGTGAGTGTAGCTGGCGTTAGAGCGGAACGACCATACGCTGTCGAAGGCGTGGGCGAACTCATAGCTGTAGATCTGCTGGTGGCGCTTGAAGGCGTCATCGCCGGGCTGCACGTCGGAGAAGCCGGTATCAAGCTTGCGCCCGGTGGTGGTGTACAGGCTGCCGTCTCCCGGCACCGAGCCGTGGTAACCGCCTGAAGGATCTTTTTCCAGATAAGCTCTCAGCACCAGCGAAGTTGCATCATCCGGCTGCCACAGCAAGGAAGGTGAAATAGCGTAGCGTTCGTCGCGGGTGTTTTCGTATTGGGTATCGCTATTTTTGGTCAGGCCGGTAATACGGAAGGCCCACTGGTCGTTGATGGCGTTGGTGTAATCGAAAGCGGTGCCGTTGGTATTGTGGTTGCCGTACATCGCCCGTACGTGGCCTTCTTCAACAAACTGTGGGCGCTTAGAGGTTTCCATCACCAGGCCGCCCGGCACGGTCTGGCCGTAGAGCGCGGAAGAAGGGCCTTTAATCACGTCGAGGCGCTCAAGGAACCACGGGTCGACCTGAACGACGTTAAAGCTGCCCGCATCGCTCATCAGGCGCAGGCCGTCGAGGAAGATGTTGTTGACGTCGCCGCCGTGGAATCCGCGCAGCGCAACGGTATCGTAGCGGGTTGCGCCGCCGGAGAAGCCGGTGAACACGCCCGGCGTGTAGTTAAGGGCGCTGTTAATCGTCATCGCGCCCTGGTCTTCCATCTGCTGACGGGTGACCACGGAGATGCTTTGCCCGGTAGTTATCAGCGGCTCATCGGTTTTTGTTGCGCCGCGGGTGGTGGTAGCGGTGTAGCCGAGCGTTGGGGAGGTAGCGGTATCGGCGGGTTTCGCCGTGACAACCAGAGTCTCTTCAGCCAGCGCGGATGCAGGGGCGATGAGGGCGAGCGCGCAGAGTAAAGCGGAGCGCTTTACGGTAAAAGCCTTTATCATTTTATTTGTCCAGGGAAGTATTGGGGTCATCATCCTGATGGAATTCCACCGCCGTGCCGGAAGGCGGGAAAGCGCAAAGTATCTACATGCGATTTCGAATGCGAATTATTATCGTTATTATTATCTCATTCAAGCGAAGTTATGATCTTTTTTGCGCGTAAAGTCCATGAAATGATTGGTGATTTAGGCCACTGATTGTTGAAAATGAAATAGTTCAGGAAGGAAAAGGCGGCCTCAGCCGCCGTATTATTAACGAGTGGGAGCCGGTTCCGTAGCCGCAGCAGGCTTCCCGGCAGCCGCGTCTGTTACCGGCCCCGGAGTTGCGGAAGGTAATTTATCCGGGGCGTTGTCGCACGGTTTTTGCGTGCCGCAGAGTAAATCCAGCATCTTCAGGGTGACGCCGTTGGTCCAGCCGAATCCGTCCTGAAGAGGGTATTCACCGCCGCCGCCGCCGGTTCCTGCGGTGGACACATCATATTTTTCAACCAGCTTCTGTTCGCTGTTATAGACCTGCTGCACGTTGTTCAGGAAGCGGAAGCTGACTTCCAGCGCCAGGTCTTTATGCCCATAGTTCTGTAAGCCTTCGGTTGCGACCCATTGCAGCGGCGCCCAGCCATTTGGCGCATCCCACTGCTGGCCGGTTTTGACGCTGGTGGTGGCCAGACCGCCGGCTTTGAGCAGAGACTGGCGCGTTGCTTTAGCCACTTTATCCGCCCGCTCCTGGGAAGCCGCATGAACATAAAGTGGGAATAACGCCGCGGCGGTTAGCTGATTACGCACGCTATGGCTTTTAAGATCGTAGTCTGCGTACCAGCCTTCTTTTGCATTCCACAAGTTTGCTTCGATAGCTTTTTGGCGAGCGGCGGCTGCTTGCTTATAGGTATTCGCGGCGGCGTCATCTTTCGCTATCAGGCTTGCGTGAGCGAGAGTTTGTTCGAGCTGGTAGAGCAGGGCGTTCAAATCAACCGGCACAATGCTGGTGGTGCGAATGGTGCCGAGCTGGGCCGGGTTATCCATCCAGCGCGAACTAAAGTCCCACCCCGAGGCCGCGGCAGCCCGCAGGTCGCGATAAATCTCGGTTGCCGGTCTGGCTGGGGTATTTTTCGCAGTGGCGACGTCATCGAGGTAAGCTTCCGGGCGCGGCGTGTCTTTGTCATCCCAGTAACGGTTCAGCAGAGAGCCATCTTTAAGTTTTACCACCCGTTCGTGGGCTTCCCCCGGCTTCAGGGCGTCTGCGCCTTCCATCCAGTAAGCATATTCCTGTTTCAACTGCGGCAGATAAGTGCTGTAGACCTCATCGCCTTTCTTCTGCGCCAGCAGTTCGACCATCATCGCGAAAAACGGCGGCTGGGAACGGCTCAGGTAGTAGCTGCGGTTGCCGTTAGGAATATGTCCCCAGCTATCAATTTCGTGGGCGAAGTTGTCCACCATATCCTGCACTTTATCCCACTGGCCGCTTTCCGCCAGGCCAAGCAGGGTAAAGTAGCTGTCCCAATAATAAACCTCGCGAAAGCGCCCGCCGGGAACCACATACTGCTTCGGAAGCGGCTGCAAAGAGTCCCATTTAGTCACGTTGTCTGCCGGGTGCGTAAGTATCGGCCACAGCCCGTCAATATGCTCGCGCAGGCTTTGCCCGGCAGGAGGAACGTACTTCTCAGGCTCCTGAGGCAGAATAAAGTTAACCTCCACAAAATGACGTAAATCGAACCCGGAGAGCCGCCGCTGCATGCGGTAATCGGCAAGGATCATCAGCGGGTCGCCTTTGGGCACCGCATCGGCAAAGGTTTTTTGGTCAGGGAACAGTTTTGCCGTTTGAACATCAACAAACAGCGGGCCAAATAGCTCATCAGGCCCCTGGGGCTGGGTTTGAGGCTTGCTCTCTTCAGCGGCATTAACGGTAAGCGGCGTGAAGCTAAAAACGGCGCCGGTAAGCGCCACCTGGACGGCAAGAAATAGCGTGTGGGATCGGCGCAAAACGGGTTTTATCATCTTGAAATCTCCTTAACGGGACGCAACGCAAGTAAGTTGCGATCAACCCTCTGAAAACCTTAGCTGAATTTTCCGAATTTCGCGGGGTGTGGGTGGCAAAATAGCAAAATCCAGACTATTTACCGGCGTAAAAAAGCCCCGCATGCGGGGCTGAGTAAAAAGTCGGGTGGCGAATCATCACCCCTGCGGATTAACCAACCAGGTGCCGGGGTTAGCCACCACGATGGTTTGCTTTCTTGTTTGCTCGCCACCGCTAAGCGTCAGCAGGTACTTCCCGGCGGGTAGCTGTAATGAGGCGAAACCGTTGGCCGCAGGCGTGACTTTTTGCTCTTTACCATTAATCAGCAACTGCTCACCGTCGTTCATGCGGATATAAATCCGCGCAAGAGAGCCGTCAGGAGCGGCGGCGACAGGTGCCGGGCTGGCAGGCGCTGTGCTGGCGGCGACAACAGGCTCGGCTGAACTCACCTGCGGCGCGGCAGGCTCCGGGCTACGGCCAAATAGCAGAGCGCCAACCACCAGGCCAGCGACGGCGGCAGCGGCAGTTTGCAGCGTTGACCGATGGCGCTGCCAGAGCGGAAGGGCCGTTGCGGTTTCCGGCTCTTCAACGGCGACCAGCGCGGTGCCGGTTTTTTTATTGCTAACCAGTTCACGCACGTCGCCAACCGGGATATCCAGCAGCGCGGCGAACTCATCGATGGATTGGGGTCTGTCTTCCGGCTTAAGCGACAGCGCCTTATCTATCGCCTGCAATAGATTAAGCGAATAACCTTCAGGGTGATTTTCCGCGAGGATCAGGCAACTGTCCTGGATGCTGCGGGCGACGCTTGCCGGAGGCGCACTGCCGACAATCAGCGTGTAAAGCACCGCGCCAACGGCGTAGATATCTGTCCACGGGCCAAGCTGGCTTGCCAAATCGCCGGTGTATTGCTCCAGCGGGGCGAAACCGGGATGGAGCAAGGTGTTGCCCTCATCGAGAGAAGCCCCCTGGCCGCGGCGCGTAGCCCCGGCATTGAGCAGAATAGGCAACCCGTTATCCTGAATCAGAATGCTCTTTAGCGACACATTACGGTGCAGGTGATCTGCCGAATGAAGCGTGGCCAGCGCGCCGCATAACATCGGCAGCATGCGGCGGATCCATGCCTCATTGATGACCGAAGGTTGCTGTTTTTGCAGTTCGTCGAGGCTCACTCCGCTGTAGAAAAGCGTAATCAGATAGGCGGTATTATTATCGCTCCAGACCCGTAATACCTGAGGCAGATTAGGGTGATTAAAATGCGCCAGCTGGCGCGCTTCCTGGATAAATTCGTTCAGCCCGGTAGCAAAGACCAGATGATCGCGCTCGCTGTGCAGCACCAGTTCCATTACGTCATTGCGCGTGACGTAGGCTTTGGGCATGTATTCGCGAATCGCGACTACCCGCTCGAGCTGGCTATCCCACGCCCGATACAAAATGCTGGTCATGCTGGCGTCGATAGCTTCCTGAATTTCGAATTCATCAAAGCGATAGCCTGGCGGCAGGGCGTTGGGCACTTTGGGAATAAAATCGTTATCTGTCATGATGTTCTCTGCGCGAAATCGTGCAACATGCAAAATGATTATTTTTGGACGCGCCACGCACCGGCTGCCGGATCGCGCAGCTGCGGATGCAGAGACTCGATCAACACCAGCGTAATGGTGGTATTGGGAGTCAGCCAGCCAGCCCATAGCTTACGCACGTCGTTTAGCCTCGCCTGGAGGCGTTGTTCATCGAGAGCCATGTCGCGAGGCACTTCGACGGCGACGGTGCCGCTGGTTTTCCAGCCGTTAATTTCCGGGCGGTAGGGCAAAATCAGCCAGCTCTGCGGGGCATGCTCATTGCTGACCACCATACGCTCATTATTCACGCTGGTGATAAGCAGGCTGTCGGCATCTGCCGCCGGATTAAGGCCGCTCACCGGGAAACCGTGTACAAAGGACATCGTCATGCGCTTTTGTGCGCCGTTGCTGGCGTTTTGCACCACTTCGCTGCTGCCGTTTAGCCAGCCGCCCTTTTCACATTTGCCGTTTACTTTACTCGGAATAAACAGCGCGCTGCTGCTGGCATCGCCCTGCCAGAAGGTGCGCAAATGGCAGCCATCCTGCAGGGTAAATTCCAGCCACGGCGTGCGGTCCAACGGCGTAGAAAGATCTTCAGGGCGCTCGCTGGTAGCGGCAAGGGAAGAGAGCTGCGAGTCAACCGAGAGCTCCCAATCTTTAGCTTTGCTGGCCGTACCGTGGGCGACGGTGGTGCCGCCGGTATCTTCCAACTGCCAGTTTACGCGCTCAATCTCGCTGCATTGGTTTTCCAGCAAAACCCCAAGGCGGGGCATAAAGCTTTTCAGAACCTGAGGGTTTTTATCGCCGTTGGCCACGATGCGCAGCGGGAGTTCACTGCCGCACCAGCTTTGCGGAGAGTTGCTTTTGACGTTGTCTATCCAGACGTCCAGCTTCTGTGACGGGGATTGAACGATGCGGTAGTTCCCTGCCCAAACGGTAGTGGAGGCAAACAGCAGCGCCATACCCGAAAGCCAGAGTTTCATAAAAATCCTTGTTAGCCTGTGTGTAGGGGGGAGGGCTACAATCAATGCCTGCTCAGACTGCCTGGCTGACCGTCGCCGTGCTCTCACGGAAACAACTTTTTATCAGCTTCCCCTGCGGGAAGCTTAATTAATAATCCAGGTTCCGCTATCCGCGTTCTGGCACGCTTTGCTTTTGTCATCTACCGCAACGCAGGTTGATTTTTTTGATGCGCGACGCGGGCGTGGGCGATCTTTCTTCAGAGCCTGGGCGTACAGCTCGCTTTTTACCAGCGCTCTTAGCGGAACGTAGCCCAGCAGCTCCTGCTTATCCTGCTCGGCTATAGCGAACCAATGATTTTCAACTTCGCCAAGTACCGTATAACTCTGGCCGTTCTCAAGCTGGCCAATCACCTTACCGCTAAAGTCAGGTTTGCTCATAATGGAGCCGGGATAAAGTGCGCGATAGCTGGCATCAACCGGCGTAAATTCGCCAGGAGCTTCGACAATATAGCGGTGTGTAAGGGTGACGCCGTTCACCGTGCTGGTCACAATGGTGTCGTCGGTCATCTTAGGCGGTGGCGCTTTGCAGCCGACAACCGTAGTGACAACAAGAAGGACTAACAGGCTTCGCAATTTCATTGAGACGTTCCCTGAGAAAAAGGTTAAAACCCAACCGCCGCGGGATGCCAGGAGCGCCGCACAGGAAAATGGTCCACGACGTGAGATACGGCCACGCAAAACCGTGCAACGGCTTTATCGGCTCGTCGCGTTAAAGGAATTTACGTGGTTTCAGCATAGTAGCGTGATTTTACATAGCCTGGTTAACAATTCAATGGCGAGATAACACCTGAGTAACCTATAAGCCGGATGCATGTTTCACGCCGTGAGGGCGAAGGGGAATTTTTGCCTGTTGTAAAATTGAACGGCGGTTTGGCTAACGGCGGCGATAAACAGTGAAATAAGGCTAATTTTTTGAATTTATTTGATAAATTTAACTATTTCGCCGTGGCATAAATTTCATTCTTTGGTCAATCTCTGCGGGCGGGGCGGGTTTCCCTGAGGTTATTCTTAAATCAAAAAAAATGCCGGGATTTGTCGTCTAAAGGTCAGTGCAGAAACGATTTGGCCCCGGCGCGGATCGCTAAACGTCTTTCAATTCCGAAAATAGCCGCAAAGCGCGCTCTCCAACTTCATCTATCGGTAAATAAACCAGCAGGCGCGAGCCGTCGCGCGGGGCTGAATACCAGTTAACCTGCTGCATACCGAAAGTGCCAATCTGCGGGTGTGTATAGTGCTTAATGTGGTTTTCAATATTGCGAATTTCGTAGCGCTGCTCCCAGAGCGTCCGGAAAGCCGGCGAGACGCTGAAAAACTGCTCCAGCAGCGCCTCCCAGCGGGGATCGCCCCGATACTCGGTTATTCCCGCCCTGAACCAGCCCACGAACTTCGGGAGCACATCTTCATTGCAGTCTACCCGGCTGCGCCAGGTTTCATTGGTCAGATACTGATAAATGCAGTTGTGATGTTCCGGCTCAACGTCGTCAAGATTAACGCCCATCAGGCGGCAAAAGTGCGTGTTATAGCCAAGGATGTCAAAGTTTGGCTTCTGAATACTGGCCGGGTTGGGCATCAGCGCGTCCAGCATACGGCGAGAGGCGTGGCTCAGGTTTTCACATTGGGCTGCCGCGGGCGCTTCGGAAGGCGGTAATCCGGCGAGAATAAACAGGTGGCGGGTTTCCGCCGGGGAGCACTGGAGCGCGCTGGCAATGGCCGCCATGGCGACGGAAGAAGGGTTTACCTCACGCCCCTGCTCAAGCCAGGTATACCAGGTCACGCCGATGTCGGCGAGTAGCGCAACTTCTTCACGCCTCAGACCCGGCGTCCGCCGCCGCCCGCTGCGCGGCAGGCCGAGCCGCTGGGGATCGAGGCTTTCGCGCCGGGTGCGTAAAAACAGCGCCAGCATTTTTCGACTGTCGTCCAGCGGGCCGGTTCGCATCTCCGGTTGAGTGAGCAGCATCACAAATACTCCAGAATAGTAGTGCCAGTACCAGTATAAGCAGGAACTGGTACCCGGTTAAATTATCAGGAATGCTACGTCGGTATCCCGAACTATGCAATGGAGTCCCTGATGAATAATTCGCCTGTTTCACCCGGCCGCGCTGGCCTGGTGCTGTTGTTAACGGGCCAGATGCTGCCGCTAATCGACACCTCGATAACCAACGTTGCGCTGGACTCTATTACCCAGTCACTCGGCACCACGCCGACCCAGCTGGAGCTAATTGTGGCGCTGTACGGCGTGGCGTTTGCCGTTAGCCTGGCGGTAGGCAGCAAGCTGGGCGACAACCACGGCCGGCGGCGCATTTTGCTTTGGGGCGTGGCCTTGTTCGGCATTGCTTCTTTGCTATGCGGGATAGCCGGGTCGGTAAGCGAACTGCTGGCGGCGCGCACGCTTCAGGGTATGGGGGCAGCGCTTATCGTGCCGCAGATCCTCGCCACGCTGCACGTTACATTGAAGGGGACGGCGCACGCCCGCGCCATTAGTCTCTACGGCGGAATAGGCGGTATCGCGTTTATTATCGGCCAGATGGGCGGCGGCTGGCTGGTCTCGGCGGATATTGCCGGGCTGGGGTGGCGTAACGCTTTCTTTATTAACGTGCCGATTTGCCTGCTGGTGCTGCTGCTTAGCCGTTTCTATATTCCCGAAACCCGGAGTGACGCTCATTCTCGTATCGACTGGCAGGGCACATTGACTCTGGCGCTGATGCTCTGCTGCCTGCTGTTCCCGATGGCGCTCGGACCGGAGCTACATTGGCCGTGGCAGCTGCAACTGATGCTGGCGGCGACGCTCCCGCTGGGCTATCTGATGCGCGTCGGCGCGCTTAGCCAGCAGCAGCGCGGCTTGCAGCCTCTACTGCCGCCGCGCCTGCTCAAACTGGGCAGCATTCGCTTCGGCTTGCTGATTGCGCTGCTGTTCTTCACCTGCTGGTCGGGCTTTATGTTCTGCATGGCGCTGACGTTGCAGTCTGGAATGGGCATGGCACCCTGGCAGTCGGGCAACAGTTTTATCGCTATGGGTATCTCTTATTTTGTCTCGGCCTGGTTTGCGCCAAGGCTGATTGTTCGCCATTCGCTAAGCACGATTTTGCTTAGCGGGGTAGCCATTCAGGTGGCTGGCCTGCTGGGGCTGATAGCGACGCTTTATCACTTTGGCGTTCATGCCGGGCCGCTGGCCATTGCGCCCGCCACGCTGGTGGTGGGCTACGGGCAGGCGCTGATAGTCAACAGTTTCTACCGCATCGGGATGCGTGACATCGAGCTAAATGATGCCGGAGCGGCGAGCGCCATCCTCAGCACTTTACAGCAGTCGGCTCTGGGCCTTGGGCCTGCCATTCTCGGGGCATTATTCCTGCATTTGCACCAGCAAAGCGGGGATTATTCGCTGGCGATGATTGGCTTCCTGGCCGTGGAAGTTGTGATGATGCTCGCGCTGGGCGCTGCGGCCATTACCCGGCGTCAGCTCTTATCTGGCCCTAAGGTCGCTTTAAGGTAACGTGCAGGCGGTGAGCCGATTATTCGGGTAAAAGCGGTAGTAAAGCTGCTGGCACTTTGATAGCCCATATCTCCGGCCACCCGGATGATGGGCTCACCATTAACCAATTTTTCTACGGCACCGATCATCCTCAGCCGCTCGCGCCAGCGGGTAAAGCTCATGCCGGTTTCATTCTCAAACAGCCTGCCGAGCGTCCGTGGGCTGGTAAATGCTTGAGCGGCCAGTTGATCAAGGGTCTTATTGCAGGCCGGATCTTCCCTGAGCAACTGAGTGATTATCCTCAATCGCTTATCCTTCCCTTCGGCCACAAACAGCTCCACTTTCAGCACATGTTTGCGGATCTGAAAGTGAATTAACTGAGAAATAGGCTCGAGCTGAGCGTCAGCTTCGCCCGTTTCGTAAATAGCCAGCGCCTCTTTCGCCAGTTCGGTTAATAGCGTAGACGCCACTACCAGCGTGCAAAGCTGGGGCAACTGGCTCTCAAACCCTCCGGCAAAGCGTAGATTAATGAGCCGCGATTGCTCGGCATACACAGCCCTGTGTGGAACCCCCGGCGGCACCCAGATGCCATTACCCGGCGTTGCCAGCCACCATCCGCTTTCGGTTTGCAGCCTGATGGTGCCTTGCAGCGCAATGCTCAATTGCCCCTGTGAATGGTGATGAAAGGTTACCTCATCTCCCCGGGGATGGGACATTCCCGAAGCGACGATGGTCGGCAGCGGCGATCCTGACATAGTGGCGCTCCAGCAAATAATCATGGCGGATTGGCGAAAGAAGTTCGTGTTTCTTTCGCAGATAATACGCCCATCGATAATATTTAAGGAGAATAAATATGAAAACATTACGATTTATTGGGCTGGCTGGCAGCCTGCGGGCGGCTTCTGCCTCCCACGCGATATTGACCAGCATTGGCGAGTGCCTGCCGCCGCAGGTAAGCCTCGATGCGCTCGATATCGGTGCTTTACCGCATTATTGTCAGGATCTGGAAAAAGGTGAACTTCCGGCGGCCGTCATCGCCGCGAGAGGGCGGGTTGAAGAGGCCGGCGCCGTCATTATTACGCTACCGGAATACAATCACGGCATGCCGGGAGTATTAAAGAACGCGCTTGATTGGCTCTCACGGCCCGTGCGCGCCAGCTGCATGATGGGCAAATATGTCTTCTTTGTTTCGCAGTCCTCGGGGGCATTGGGCGGGGTTCGCGCGCAGTATCAACTGCGTGAAACGCTGGCATCCATGCTGTGCAATATGGTGCCGCTGCCGGAAATCGCGATCAGTTTTGCCGAACAAAAAATTGAGAATGGCCGTCTGACCGACCCGGTGACGAGGGCGCATATTCGCGCTCAGCTGGAGGTGTTTTTAAACGTGGTAGAGAAAAATAGCACAAACGGCTAACCCTGAAAGCAAATCATTAATGTCCTGTATTCGGGATTCAGAATCCATGCCGCGGCGTGGATTTTTTGCTAATAACATCCCGATAAATAAGCGAATTAGCCGATAATAACGCAACGTTACAGGATATATTTTACCGGAATATTAAATCAAATTACTGAAAGATATTTGGTTTTTTTAATTAAAAAAATCATCGGTATTAATTGTATGGACTATTAAAATTGTGAATGAGATTTTAAAATATCGTGAAACTGGGTTAACATAGAATGACTTCATTCACCTGCGATGCAATATTAATATTATGCCTGCAATGAAAAAGACAATTATTTCCCTGACTACACTTGCGTTATTGGCAAGCTCAGCTAGCTACGCTAAAGACGACGCCGCGCAAAAAACCGACTTCCTGCTAATTGGCGGTGGGATCATGAGCGCCTCCCTTGGCACCTGGCTTCAGGAGCTGCAACCGGACTGGAAACAGGTCATGGTTGAGAAGCTGGACGGCGTTGCGCTTGAGTCCTCTAACGGCTGGAATAACGCCGGTACGGGCCACTCGGCGAATATGGAACTGAACTATACGCCGGAGCGTCCGGACGGTTCTATCGACGTGAGCAAAGCGCTGGAAATTAACGAACAGTTTATGATTTCCCGACAATTCTGGTCGGCGCAAATTCAGCGCGGTATTTTGAATGACCCGCATTCGTTTATTAATTCCACTCCGCATATGAGTTTTGTCTGGGGCGATAAAAACGTCGAGTATCTGACCAAACGTTATGATGCGCTGCAAAAAACAACCTTGTTCCAGGGGATGAAATTCTCCACCGATCACCAGCAAATTAAGCAATGGGCTCCGCTGGTAATGGAAGGCCGCGACGCAAACCAGAAAGTCGCCGCCACCTGGACGCCGGTAGGCACCGACGTTAACTACGGCGAAATTACCCGCCAGCTGATCGGCAGCCTGAAAAAAAGCCCGAACTTTGCGCTGCAAACCTCTTCTGAAGTTACCGACTTCAAACGCAATGGCGACAATTCCTGGCACGTCACTATTAAAGACGTAAATAGCGGCAAAGAGCACGCTATCGACGCTAAATATGTGTTCATCGGTGCCGGCGGCGGCGCGCTGAAATTATTGCAGGAAACCGGCATTCCGGAATCTAAAAATTACGCTGGCTTCCCGGTAGGCGGTTCGTTCCTGATGACCGAAAACCCGGCGGTGACAAGCAAGCATCTGGAAAAAGTATACGGCCAGGCTTCCGTTGGCGCACCGCCAATGTCCGTCCCGCATATCGATGCCCGCTTTATCGACGGCAAGCGCGTGGTGCTGTTCGGGCCATTCGCAACCTTCTCAACCAAGTTCCTGAAAAACGGCTCGTTCTTTGACCTGCTGAGCACCACGACCACCAGCAACTTTATGCCGATGACCGACGTGGGCCTGGATAATTTCGATCTGGTTAAATACCTGATTGGCCAGGTTATGCTGAGCGATGAAGACCGTTTTGAAGCGCTGAAAGAGTACTACCCGGACGCGCGTAAAGAAGACTGGAAACTTATTCAGGCGGGCCAGCGCGTACAGATCATCAAAAAAGATGAAGATAAAGGCGGCGTGCTGAAGTTGGGTACCGAAGTGGTTGTTGACCAGCAGAAAACCATCTCTGCACTGCTGGGCGCATCTCCTGGTGCTTCTACCGCAGCGCCAATTACGCTGAACGTGCTTAAGAAAATGTTCCCTGAGCAGTTCAACTCGCCGGAATGGCAGAGCAAAATCCGCTCCGTGGTGCCAAGCTACGGCCAGGAGATGAACGGCAATGTTGAACTGACCCAGAAGGTCTGGAACGACACTGCGGCGACGCTGCAACTGACCAAACCTCCGGTTATTCAGATGAACGACCAGAGCGCGCTCCCGCAGGCCAAACCGGCGGAGCCAAAAGCTGAAGCATCCCCGCAGCACGATATGGCGCTCTAAACCTCCGCGCTATAGCGAACTGAATCAAGCCTCCGCCAGCGCGGGGGCTTTTTTTTGCCCCTCAGACTCGACAACGCTATCTGGCGGGGGATATTCCCCCGCTAACCGATATCAATTATTGAGATCTCTGCCCTAAAGTTCCTCGGGTTAACAGGCCATTACGCCAATCTGAAGGAAAACACTATGACTAAAATGAAAACCGGAATTTGCCTGCTTGCCCTCTGCCTGGGTGCCGCCATGCAGGCAAATGCGGCTCCCGCAACGAGCGACTGCCAGACTCTGCAATTGACCCACTGCCCGGCACCGGCTGACTCTCAGCTGCCCGCGGTAAAAGATATGCTGACGTGGAACCAACAGCAGCGGGTGATTGGTTTTCGCAATGACTATCGCTCTTATGAAGGCGATGTCTTTAAAGCCGGAAAGGCGGTGCCAATCCCGCGTGCCGGGCAGGATTTATCCAGCGTAAGTTATCAATACCAGGGGCACGATTTTAAACTGGCGGATTACCTCAAGCGCAACAGCGTGACCGGCATGATGGTGATTAAAGACGGTAAAGTTGTCTCGGATTATTACGCTGAGGGAAATACGCCGACCACGCTTTGGACCTCACGCTCGGTAGGTAAGTCGGTGGTTTCCACGCTGGTGGGCGTGGCGCTCAAAGAGGGCAAGATCGCCTCGCTGGACGACGAAATTGTTAAATATAATCCTGACGTCAAAGGGACAGCCTGGGAGCACGTCACCGTGCGCCAGCTGTTGCAGCACACTTCGGGCGTGACCTGGGGTGAAGATTACACTAATCCAGAGTCCGACTTTGCCAAACTCACCCAGTGCGAAGCCAGCAGCAATACTTACGACTGCGTGAATAAGCTGGTAAAAGATCCTCAGCGTAAAGCTTACGCTAAGCCCGGCGAGGCCTGGTCTTACTCTTCCGGCGGCGCGTGGCTGCTGGGCGATACCCTGGAAAAAGCCACCGGCAAGTCTCTGGCGCAGAACCTGCAGGACGCTATCTGGCAGCCGTACGGCATGACGAATGACGGCGTCTGGCACAGCTACCTGAAAGGCAAACACGACGTGGGCGCGCACGGCTTCAACGCCACTCTTGAAGACTGGGGCAAATTTGGCCTGTTCATTATGAATAACGGCGTCTTGCCGGACGGCAAGAAAATGCTCCCGGATAACTGGGTTGAGCAGGCTCGAAGCTGGAATAAAGCTGAGAAATCCGTCACCGCCGCGCATCCGGACGGCAGCTACGGCTATGAGTGGTGGAACAATAGCGTCCCGGCTAATGCGGGCGATGTGGGGCCGAAGCACGGCCTGGAAAGTAAAGACTCCATGTGGGCGCTTGGCATCTACGGGCAGATAATTATGGTTAACCAGAAAGAGAAGCTGGTCATCGTGCAGTGGTCAACCTGGCCGAAGGCGGAACCTTCCTTCAGCGCTCAGCCGCTTGAGGCTTCGCTGATGTTTAACGCCATTGCCAACCATCTGAAATAAAAAATAAAGCCAGTCAAATGACTGGCTTTTCTCAACGTGCGGGTGAATTACAGCCCGCGTTTTTCCATCAGCACCGCCAGGTCAACCAGGCGGTTCGAGAAGCCCCATTCGTTGTCATACCAGGCCAGGATTTTGACCAGGTTGCCGCCAATCACCAGGGTAGAAAGCCCGTCGATAATCGACGAGCGCGGGTCGCCCTGATAGTCGCTGGACACCAGCGGTTCGTCGCTGTAGCCGAGAATGTCTTTCAGCGGGCCGGATTGAGCCGCTGTTTTGAATGCCGCATTCACTTCTTCAGCCGTGACGTCGCGTTTAAGCGTTACGGTCAAATCCACGATAGAGACCACCGGTACCGGCACGCGCAGGGAATAACCCGTCAGGCGGCCGTCCAGCTCCGGTATCACCTTGCCGAGCGCCTTTGCCGCACCGCTGGAGTAGGGCACGATGGAGAGTGCCGCCGCGCGAGCGCCGCGCAAATCCTTTTCAGGCTGGTCATGCAGTGCCTGGCTGTTGGTATAGGCGTGGGTGGTGTTCATCAGTCCGTGCTCAATGCCGAATGCCTGATGCAGCACCTGAGCCGCCGGGGCCAGGCCGTTTGTGGTGCAGCTGCCGTTGCTGACGACAAAGTGCTTTTCAGGGTTGTAGCTGTCGTGGTTCACGCCCAGGACGATAGTGAGGTCATCATCTTTTCCGGGAGCGGAAATAATGACGCGTTTTGCTCCGCCGCTGGTGATATGCACCGCCGCCTGTTCGCGGGAGGTAAAGAAGCCGGTTGCTTCGATAACGATTTCAGCGCCGGTTTCGTGCCACGGAATACGCGCAGGATCTCTCTCGCTAAATACGCGGACAGGTTTACCGTCAACCAGCAACTGGCCAACACCCGCCTCAACCGGAGCAGGGAATTTCCCCATCAGGGAATCGTGCTTCAGCAGGTGAGCGAGCGTTTTACTGTCCGTCAGGTCATTAATCGCCACGATTTGAATATTCGGGTTACCCTGCGCGGCACGCAGTACGTTGCGTCCGATCCTGCCAAAACCATTAATGCCGACCTTAACCATGATTGACTCCTTCTCTTTAATGTCTGGAGTCACTGTATGCCCGGAGCCCGGTGGCGTAAACGACGAAAAAGGATCAATTCAGGCCATTCTGCGGCAGTGAAAACGCTCGCGATACTCACCCGGCGTCAGGTGGAGATGGCGCTCGAAAACGCGGCGCAGATTAATCGCGCTGCCAAAACCGGCCGCAATGGCAACCCGCTCCAGGGTTTCGTTGGTTTGCTCGAGACGATGGCGAGCGGCGGCGAGCCTGGCCTCTTCAACATAGCGGGCGGGCGATACGCCGGTCTCACGGGTAAACACGCGGGTAAAATTGCGCGGACTCATGGCGAGGCGCTCCGCCAGTTTCTCCACCGACAGGTCTTCGGTCAGGTTATCCAGCAGCCAGTCTTGTAACTGAGATACCGGCCCTGAGTTTGCCGCCTGCCGCAGATGGTAGCGGCTAAACTGTAGCTGCCCGCCGGGGCGATGCAGAAACATCACCAGATCCTGCGCTACGTCGCGGGCGAGGGTAAAGCCGTAATCGGCTTCAACCAGCGCAAGGGTGAGATCAAACCCGGAGCTGACGCCGCCGGATGTCCAGACGGGGCCGTCCTGAATATACAGCGGCCCGGCTTCCACTTTTACCTTCGGCCAGCTGGCCTGCATGCTCTCGAGTAGCCGCCAGTGGGTGGTAGCCCTGCGGCCGTCCAGCAGCCCCGCCTGGGCCAGCAAAATCGCGCCACCGCAAATAGAGGCGATGCGCTCTGCGTTTGGCGCTGCTCGTTTCAGCCAGCTAACCACCTCGCTGCCCTCCGGCTCGCTCAGGCCTTTGCCGGTTATCATGATGGTATCGCGCGGCTCATTCGGGTCGAGATCCGCCAGCCGGTGGTCGGCCAGCAGGTTAAGTCCCGAACGGCCATGAACTACGTGGTGGGGTTGAGTGGTGGCGATGCTTACCCGGTAGCGCGGCGGGGCGGATTCATCCACATGCAGGCAGTTAGCCTGCATCAGAATATCGGCGATACCGGCGGCCTCGAACAGCATGCCGCCGTCAGGAACAATGATCAGAATCGTTTTCATGTCCTGAAACGTACTCTTTTGACAAATTAAGTCAATAGCGGTTAGCCGTAGTGCCGTTTTCCCCAGTCGAGCGCGGTGCCAATCAAACGGGTCAGCAACTGCTGGAACGGAACGCTTTTCTCGTCGGAGTAAACGAAGGTTTCTTCATCCATGTAACAACACTGGGCAACTTCAAGCTGTACCGCATGAATATTGTTCTGCGGCGAACCGTAATGCCGGGTGATATAGCCGCCTTTGAAGCGCCCGTTCAGCACCTTGCTGTAATCCGTAAAGTCAGCGCTGGCGTGCAGCAGGGCATCGCTGAGTTCCGGGGAGCAACTGGTGCCGTCGGCGGTACCGAAGTTAAGGTCCGGCAGGCGGCCTTCAAACAGGCGTGGCACCACGGATTTTATCGAATGTGCATCCCAGAGCAGGGCATAGCCAAAGGTTTCCCGCAGCCGCGCCAGTTCCTGAGCCAGAGCCTGATGGTAGGGCTGCCAGATGTTTTCTAAGATTGCCGCTTTGGCCTGTTCATCTGGCGCTTTACCGGCCTCAAACAGCGGTTCACCGTCAAAGAAAATATCCGTAAATAAGCCGGTGGTTGCGCTGTTATAAAGCGGTTTATCGTCGGCAGGGCGGTTTAGATCAACCACATAGCGTGAATAACCGGCACTAAGAATACTGGCGCCCATTTCGCGAATGGGTTGATAAAGCTGCGGAATATGCCAGTCGGTGTCTTCGAGCTTTTTGGCTCGTTCGGTTAGCCCGTTTGCTACTTCCGTCGTCAGGCGAGTGCCGGGGTGCGGCATGCTGATAAGCAGCGGCAGGTTGCCTTTGTGTAGCTCAAATGCGTTAGTCATTCCACACCTCTTTACCCTGATAAATAACCTGTTTTGACAATGTGCCGCCCAGCCAGTAGCTAAGCTCTGCGGGATGGTCGATTTCCCACGCCACGAAGTTCGCTTCTTTCCCCGGCTCAAGCGAGCCTGCGGTATCGCTGACGCCAAGCGCGCGTGCCGCATGCAACGTAACGCCAGCCAGGGCTTCTTCCGGCGTTAGCCCGAACAGCGTGCAGGCCATGTTCATCATCAGCCGCAGGGACAGCACCGGAGAAGTGCCGGGATTAAGGTCGCTGGAAATCGCCATCGGCACCTGATATTGGCGCAGCAGCTCAATCGGCGGCTTTTTGGTTTCGCGCAGGAAATAAAATGCACCCGGCAGCACCACGGCGGTGGTGCCGTGTTCGGCCATCAGGGCAATATCTTCTTCGCACAGGTATTCAAGATGGTCGGCAGAAAGCGCATTGTAACGGGCGGCAAGCCCGGCTCCGTGCAGCAACGAGAGCTGTTCGGCGTGCAGTTTTACCGGCAGGCCAAGTTCGCGGGCCTTAATAAACACACGTTCAACCTGGGCAACGGAGAACGCAAGGTGTTCGCAGAAGGCATCTACCGCATCAACCAGGTCTTCGGCGTGCAGCGCCGGTAGCCAGCTGTCGCAAATCTCGGCGATGAACTCGTCGCTGCGGCCTTTAAATTCAGGGGGCAGGGCATGGGCGGCAAGGCAGGTGCTGTGTAGCGTTAACGGCAGGCTTTGCCCCAGTTGGCGAATAACGCGCAGCATTTTGCGTTCATCTTCGAGGCTCAGGCCGTAGCCCGATTTCACTTCAAGGGTGGTAATGCCGTCTTTGCGCAGGGCGTTAATGCGGCGGCGGGCGCTTTCCAGCAATTGCTGCTCGCTGGCCTCGCGGGTGGCTTTCACCGTGCTGGCGATGCCGCCGCCGGCTGCGGCAATGTCGGCATAGGTTGCACCGTTAAGGCGCATTTCGAATTCCTGGCTGCGGTCGCCGCCAAACACGCTGTGGGTATGGCAGTCGATAAGCCCCGGTGTCACCAGCCTGCCTTGCAAATCTTTGTGTTCATCAACGGCAATGTCAGGCCGCCCGGCATCTTCGCCGAGCCACAGTAGTTTGCCGTCTCCGGTAATCAGTGATGCCTCTTTTATCAGGTTGTAACGGCCTTCGGCCATGGTGACGATTTGGCAGTTGTGCCATAAAATCCGCATAGCATTCTCTCTTGAGGATGTGGCGCGACATCTGCCGCGCCACGGGGACATTACTTAAGCATAGGCAGATTCAGGCCATGCTCTTTTGCGCACTCGATAGCAATTTCATAGCCAGCGTCCGCGTGGCGCATTACGCCGGTCGCAGGATCGTTATTCAGCACGCGGGCGATTCGCTCTGCCGCTTCGTCGGTGCCGTCACAAACGATGACCATCCCGGAGTGCTGGGAGAAGCCCATGCCTACGCCGCCGCCGTGGTGCAGAGAAACCCAGGTTGCGCCGCTGGCGGTATTCAGCAGGGCGTTCAGCAGAGGCCAGTCGGAAACCGCATCGGAGCCATCCTGCATGGCTTCGGTTTCGCGGTTCGGGCTGGCAACGGAGCCGGAGTCCAGATGGTCGCGGCCGATAACAATCGGAGCAGAAAGCTCGCCGCTTCTGACCATTTCGTTAAACGCCAGACCCAGGCGCGCGCGCTGGCCCAGGCCTACCCAGCAGATGCGGGCCGGTAAACCCTGGAAGCTGATGCGCTCTCTCGCCATATCCAGCCAGCGGTGCAGGTGCTTGTCGTCCGCTATCAGCTCTTTCACTTTAGCGTCCGTGCGGTAGATATCCTCCGGATCCCCGGACAGCGCGGCCCAGCGGAACGGGCCGATGCCGCGGCAGAACAGCGGGCGAATATAGGCCGGCACAAAGCCGGGGAAGTCAAAGGCGTTACTGACGCCCATCTCTTTTGCCATCTGGCGGATATTATTCCCGTAATCGAAGGTCGGAATGCCCTGCTGCTGGAAGGCAAGCATCGCTTTGACGTGCTCCGCCATAGAGGCTTTAGCCGCCTGAATCACTGCCGCAGGTTCAGCGGCGGCGCGCTCGCGGTACTCTTCCCAGCTCCAGCCAACCGGCAGGTAGCCGTTGAGCGGATCGTGGGCGCTGGTCTGGTCGGTGACGATATCCGGGCGTACGCCGCGCTTAACCAGCTCGGGTAAAACTTCCGCCGCATTGCCGTGCAGGGCGATAGAAACCGCTTTGCCTTCGGACGTGTAGCGTTTGAGAAGCGCCAGCGCATGGTCGAGATCTTTGGCCTGCTCGTCCACGTAGCCGGTACGCAGGCGGAAGTCGATGCGCGACTGCTGGCACTCAATATTCAAGGAGCAGGCTCCGGCCAGAGTTGCGGCCAGCGGCTGAGCGCCGCCCATGCCGCCGAGGCCCGCCGTCAGTACCCAGCGCCCGGTCAGGCTGCCGCCAAAATGCTGGCGACCAGCTTCAACGAAGGTTTCGTAAGTACCCTGCACAATCCCCTGGCTGCCGATGTAAATCCAGGAGCCTGCCGTCATCTGCCCGTACATCGCCAGCCCTTTGGCGTCCAGCTCGTTAAAGTGCTCCCAGTTTGCCCAGTGGGGAACCAGGTTGGAGTTGGCAATCAGCACGCGCGGCGCGTTGGTATGGGTTTTAAATACCCCGACCGGCTTGCCCGACTGCACCAGCAGGGTTTCGTCATCATTAAGCTCTTTAAGAGCTTCAACCATTTTATCGAAGCATTCCCAGTTTCTCGCCGCCCGGCCAATACCGCCGTACACCACCAGTTCTTTTGGATTTTCGGCGACGTCGGGATCGAGGTTATTCATCAACATGCGCAGCGGGGCTTCGGTCAGCCAGCTCTTTGCGTTCAGCTTTGTGCCACGCGGCGCCCTGATTTCAACATCGCGGTAACGAGAAAACTCACTCTTCATGGGGTTCACCTTGTTTAGGAATAGCGGGAGAAATGCTCACGAAAAATAACATGTCATTTTTTCGTCTGCTTGTATATACATGATTAGCATATTTCGTGCCGGGTGCAATATTGAAATTATTTATCAATAAAAACATGCGGTTATTTCTGATTGTGGCTGTGTGTACATCATATATGCTTTCGTTAAGCCCCCTTTACGCACCAATTTGGCGCGCTTTACAAAGAGATTGATCCTTTTTAGGGCAAAAATAGCAGTTCAGATAGCTGGTAAATCACTCTTCATACCCCGTTTAATCCTGATGAAAATCACGTATTGATCACAATTAAAATTACTAAAAATAATTATCTGCATGTTTTAAAACAATATTATTTGTTTTTACTGATGTTGCTATTTTGTTATGGCACAGGCTTTGCAGATTGTACATACAATGCTATACATAGCTTTTTTACGCAGCCGTTCATTTATTCGGCAGCCAGATGACCATGAGGCGTAGCGATGATTACTTTCAACAATGTGACCAAGTTTTACGACGACGGAACGGTAGTGGTGGATGGCCTGAACCTGGTCGCTCCCGGGGGCAAAATCACCGTGCTGGTTGGCCCTTCCGGCTGCGGCAAAACGACGTCATTACGCATGATCAATCGGCTGATTGAGCCTTCATCGGGTGAAATCCTGCTTAACGGCGAGTCCACTTCAGGAATGGATGTGGTGCAGCTGCGGCGGCGTATCGGCTATGTCATCCAGAACGCGGGACTGTTTCCGCACAAAAACATCATCGACAACATTGCCACCACGGCAATCCTCAATGGTGCGAGCAAAAACAAGGCCAGGACCAGAGCGGCCGAACTGCTGGAAGTGGTGGGCCTTGCGCCGCAGTTGGCAAAGCGTTACCCGTGGCAGCTTTCGGGCGGGCAGCAGCAGCGCGTTGGCGTTGCCAGAGCCCTGGCCGCCGACCCGGAGTTTATGCTGATGGATGAACCTTTCAGCGCCGTAGACCCGGTCGTGCGTGAGCAGCTCCAGGAAGAGTTTCTGCGTATTCAAAAAG
Organism: Cedecea davisae DSM 4568; assembly: GCF_000412335.2. GTDB lineage: Bacteria > Pseudomonadota > Gammaproteobacteria > Enterobacterales > Enterobacteriaceae > Cedecea > Cedecea davisae. The sequence goes on along the minus strand of NZ_KE161030.1, from coordinate 2,544,190 downwards.
AGGTGAGTAAAACCATCATTATGGTCACCCACGATATCGATGAAGCGATGAAGTTGGGTGACCTGGTGGCGGTGCTGAAACCCGGCGGCAAACTCGGGCAGCTGGCTTCGCCGGGGGAGCTGCTTAATGCCCCGCAGAGCGATTTTGTGGCGGACTTTATCGGCCGCGACCGCGGCTACCGCAAGCTGAGCTTCTACAACTCCGGGCCGCTGGCCTCAATGCTGATGGAACCCACCGCCGAACTGGGAACGCCAATTGAGATGGCGCGTAATATTGCCGACCAGCGCTGGCTGCTGGTCACCCGCGAGGGGAAAGCCTGCGGCTGGTTCGACACCCATCAGCAGGTTGAGGCCGTTGTGCCGGAACACGTTAACCTCGGGGCGACCTTCTACCCGCAAAGCGGCACGTTGCGCCAGATGCTGGACTCCGCGCTTAGCTCCCCCTGCCACCGGGCGGTAGTGATTGGCGAGCGCAGCGAAGTGCTGGGCACCCTCGCGCTCGACCATGTGCTGGACGCCTGCAAGAGCATGGCCCGGGAGGCGGTATGAGGTTTGACTGGCTGTGGTCGCAAAGCGACAAGATCTTCAATCTGCTGCTGTGGCATCTCTATCTGTCGGTAACGCCGATTCTGATTGGCCTGCTGCTGGCTATTCCCGTGGGCTGGCTGGTCAACAGCATGCCGCGAGTGAAGGGCGTGGTGCTCAACCTGTTTGGGCTGCTGTACACCATTCCGTCCCTGGCGCTGTTTGTGCTGCTCCCGCCGCTGCTGAATACGCAGATCCTCGACCCGATAAATGTGGTGGTGGCGCTGACCATTTATAGCTTTGCGCTGCTGGTGAGAACGGTGTGCGACGGGCTGGACTCGGTGCCAACCGACACCCGGCAGTCGGCGTTTGCCCTGGGCTATAAGCCGATTCATCAGTTCTTCCAGGTTGACCTTCCTCTGGCGGTGCCGGTTATCGGTTCCGGGCTGCGCGTGGCGGTGGTGTCTAACGTCAGCATTGTTTCCGTTGCCGCACTCATCGGCGCGCCGCAGCTGGGTTCGCTGTTTACTCAGGGGTTCCAGCTGCAATTTCTTACGCCAATCATCGCCGGCATCGTGCTGTGTATCGTGCTGGCGTTTGTACTGGACTGCCTGGTGGTCGCCGGCACCCGCTCATTAAGCCGCTGGCAGCCGGTAAGGGGATAACGTATGTCTGACTGGTTCTTCACGCTTAGCCACTGGTATGGCGACGACGGCATCTTTCCTCTGCTGGCGCAGCACATCGGCTACAGCGCCGCCGCGCTGGCGATTGCTATCGCTATTGCTTTCCCGGTTGGCTGCTATACCGGCCACACCGGGAAGGGGGAAGCCTTGCTGATCGGCTCCACTAACGCGCTGCGCTCGCTGCCATCCTTTGGCCTGATAATCCTGCTGGTCATCGTGATGGCGGGCTATTTTGAGTCGGATATGGCGTTTATCCTGCCGTGTATCATCGTGCTGGTGGTGCTGGCGCTGCCGCCGATTGCGCTCGGCGTTCACGCCGGAATTCGCTCCGTAGACCCCAGCGTTCATGATGCGGCAAAGGGCATCGGCCTGACGCCTTTCCAGATCCTGACCCAGGTTGAGCTGCCGTGCGCCACGCCGCTGATCCTTTCCGGCATTCGAAGCGCCACGCTGCAAATTATTTCTACCGCCACTATCGCGGCCTATGTCTCTCTGGGCGGTCTTGGCCGCCTGATTATCGACGGCAGGGCGGCGAACGATTTTGCCCAAATGACCGCCGGTGCGCTGCTGGTTGCCCTGCTGGCGCTGTTTGTTGACGTGTTCTTTTCAGTAGCGGTGAAATTCGTTGTGTCGCGCGGCATTTCCCGACGTATCAAAACCCAGTGATCTCCAGCCCGTTAATTACACAAGGTGAATGCGATGAATATGAAGAAACGTTGTTTGACGCTGTTAAGTGCCGCGATGCTGTCCGTTGTCTCCTCCGCCTGGGCGGCAGACTCCGCTCAGAAAGTGATTATCGGCTCGGCTGACTTCCCTGAAAACCAGCTGCTGGCGACCATCTACGCCGGAGCGCTGGAGGCGCAAAACATTCCGGTGGAGAAAAAACTCAACATCGGCAGCCGCGAAGTTTATATCCCGGCGCTGCTGGACGGCTCCATCAACGTGATCCCGGAGTACAGCGGCGCGCTGCTTAGTTACCTGGATGCCAATAACAAAGCCCATAGCTCAGAAGAAGTGGCGAGCGCGCTGGCGGCCAAACTGCCTGCTAACGTGAAGATGCTGAACACCTCGGTGGCGCAAAACAGCGACGTTATCGCGGTAACCAAAAAAACGGCGGATAAATACAAGCTCAAAACCATTGAAGACCTGAAGCCTTATGCCAGCGAGCTGGTACTGGGCGGCCCCGCGGAGTGGAAGACTCGCCATGAAGGCGTGCCGGGGCTGAAAGAAGTCTATGGTCTGAATTTCAAAAACTTCAAAGTGCTGGACGTGGCGGGGCCGTTGACGCTGACCGCGCTGAAAAACAATCAGATTCAGGCCGCGGACTTAACGTCCACCACGCCGGAAATCCAGAAAGATCATCTGGTGGCGCTGGGTGACCCTAAAAACCTGTTTGCCGCTCAGAATATTGTGCCGATCGTGGCCAGCGCCACGCTCAATCCGACGATTGAAAATACCCTGAACAAAGTCTCTGCCCAGTTGACCACCGCCGATTTAATCGCCATGAACGGGCAGCTTGCCGAGTTTGTGAATATTGATGACGTGGCTCACCAGTGGCTGGTTAAACACGGCCTGAGCAAGTAAGGACAGCAAGATGACAACACAAACTGGCTCCTCCGGGCAGCAGCATAATGCCGTAACCCTGGGCATCACACCGACCACCATCGAACAGCTGGTACGCATTGCCGACGGCGCGCAGGTTGCACTCGCGCCTGACGCGCTGGCGAACATGGAGAATGTGAGCGGCTATATTCGCCGGGCAATTGATGAAGGGAAGGTCATTTATGGGCTGACCACCGGGGTGGGCGACCTGGTCACGGAAAGACTTTCTGCGGACCAAATTGCCAGCGTGCAGCTCAATATGCTGCGCAGCCACGCCTGCGGGATGGGGCCAGATTTGCCGGTGCGCGAGGTGCGCGCCATGATGGCGGTGATGCTTAAGTCGCTGTTGCAGGGGTACAGCGGGGTTAGCCCTGAGCTGGTACAGCGTATGGCCGAAATGCTTAACCGCAGGGTGACGCCCTGGTCACCTGCCAGCGGCTCCGTGGGTTACCTGATTGCTACCGCGCATATTGGCCTGTCGCTGTTTGGCGAAGGAAAATGTTGGTATCAGGGCGAGCTGCTGCCCTCTGCCCAAGCGCTGGAAAAAGCGGGGATTGCGCCACGTATTCCCGGCCCGCGTGAAGGGCATGCGCTTATCAGCGGCACCTATGAAATAACCGGTCTTGCCTGCCTGGCGATACATGATTTTGAACGCCTGCTGCCGGTGGCCGATATGGCCGGAGGCATGTGCCTGGAGGCGCTGAAGGGCAATACTCGCGGTTACGACGCGCGGCTGCACGCTCTGCGCCCCCATGACGGGCAGCGGCAAACGGCCGCTATTTTGCGCCGCCTGCTGGACGGCAGTGAAATTTTTGCTCGTTACCGCGACCACCGCGTGCAGGACGCCCTCAGCCTGCGCTGTATTCCGCAAATTCACGGTGCGGTGCGCGACCAGCTGGCTCATTGCCGCCGTATTGTTGAAATCGAACTGAACTCGGTCACCGATAACCCGGTATTTTTAATTGAGCACGACGAGCTGGTTATTCTGCCGGGCGGCAACGGGCACGGCGCACCGCTGGCTCTGGCGCTGGACTCGTTGGCGGTTGCTATCGCGCAGGTCAGTACCGCTTCGCAGGCTCGTTCCGACCGCATTACCAACGTGCATCTCAGCGGGCTACCCGCCTTTCTTGTCGGCAGAAGCGGTGCCAACTCGGGCATGATGATCCCGCCTTATGTTGCCGCCGCGCTTGCCGGGGATAACCGCAGCCTGGCCGCGCCCGCCAGCGTGCATACCGTTACCACATGCGCCGGGCAGGAAGACCACATCAGCATGGGCGTTTCCTCCGCGCGTAAGGCTTTACTGGGCGTTTCGAATGCGGTCGATATTGTCGCCATTGAACTGCTGTGCGCCTGCCAGGCGCTGGAGTTTCATCGGCCGCTGCGGGCTTCCGTCGGCAGCGAGCTGACGCTGGGTATGGTTCGTGAACGCGTCCCGTTCCGCGAAACGGACACCGCGCTTTATCCTGATATGCATGCCGTTCGCGACCTGATTGCGGCCGGTGAACTCAGCCGCAGGCTGTGCTCCCTGATTGAGGAGAACGAAAATGAGTGAAGCTTTGCAGCCGCTGAAGGGCATTCGGGTGCTTGATTTGTCCCGCGTGCTGGCCGGGCCGTGGTGCGCCTCGCTGCTCAATGACCTCGGTGCCGAGGTTATTAAGATTGAAATGCCGGGCAGCGGCGACGACTCGCGCAGCTTTACCCCGCATATCGCCGGGGAGAGCAGCTATTTTATGCAGCTCAACCACGGCAAAAAAAGCGTCACGCTGGATTTAAAAACGCCGGAAGGGCTGGAAATTCTTAAACAGCTGGTGGCACAAGCCGACGTGCTGGTGGAGAACTTCCGCCCAGGCGTGACTAAGCGTCTCGGCATTGATTACCAGACGCTTCAGGAGATTAACCCGCGGCTGGTTTACGCCAGTATTTCCGGCTTTGGCCAGCAGGGGGCGATGGCGCATAAGGCCGCCTACGACCACATTGTGCAGGCTTACGGCGGCATTATGCAGGTGACCGGCTGGGCGCAAGGCGAGCCGACCCGAGTGGGCGACGCCATCGGGGATGTGGTCGCCGGGCTATACGGCAGCTGGGCGGTACTTGCCGCGTTGTTGCAGCGCGGAATTAGCGGTAAAGGCCAGCATCTGGATGTCTCAATGCTCGACACCATGGTGACGCTGCAAATGGTTTCCCTGACCCAGTGGATTGGCGGCCAGCCTTCCGCCGGGCGGCTGGGCAACGCGCACCCCATCAGCGCCCCGATGGACAGCTATCCGGCTCAGGACGGGCATATCGTAATTGCCGTGGCTAACGACAAGCTGTTCCGCCAGCTGTGTACGGCGATGGAAAGGCCGGAGCTGGCAGCCGATCCGCTCTACCTTACCGATCCGCTGCGGCTGGCTAACCAGCAGCCATTGCGTAAAGAAATTGAACGCTGGCTGGCAGATAAAACCGTTAGCGACGCTCAGGCCCTGCTGGATAACGCGGGGGTTCCTGCCTCTGCGGTTCTGCGTCTTGAGGAGATCCTTACCAGCGATTATGCGCGCGAGCGCGAACTGGTTAAGCGGGTTCAGCACCCAACCGCGGGTGATATCGCTATCGTGCCGCAGCCGGTAAAAATGAGCGCGGTAACGGTCGAGCCGTCCCTGGTTCCGCCGTCTCTTGGGGAGCACACCGACAGCGTGCTGAGTGAAATTTTGGCTATCGACCAGGCCACTCTTACTCAGCTAAGAGCGCAGGGCGTGATTTAAGCGGCGGAGAAAGCAAATGGCTCAAATGAAAAAGGTGGCGGTTGTGGGTGCCGGAACGATGGGCGCCAGGATTGCCGTAGTGATGGCCCGCGCGGGGTTTAGCGTAAGCCTGTGGTCACGCTCGGAGCAGACGCTGGATAAAGCTCGCTCGATTGTGGCATCGCTCGGCGCGCAGGGCGGCGTTGAGTTTACCACCGGGCTTGAAAGCTGCCTCGCCGGGGCCGACCTGGTCTCTGAAAACGTGGCGGAAGACGTGGCGCTCAAAAAAAGCGTGCTGAAAACCGTCGAACAGCTGGTCGGCCCTGAGTGCCTGATAACGACCAACACCTCCAGCGTTTCTATCACGCTGTTGGCTTCGGGCCTTAGCCAGCCGCAGCGGCTTATCGGTATGCACTGGTTTAACCCGGCGGATACCATGCCGATGATTGAAATTGTTCGCGGCGAGAAAACCGCCGATGAGGTCTGCGAGCGGATACGTGATATCTGCCGCCAGTTGGGTAAAGAGACGATTACCGTTAACCAGGATATTCCCGGCTTTATCATCAATCGGCTGCAATACGCGATGCTGCGGGAGGCGCTGTATCTGGTGGATGCGGGGATCGGCTCGGTCGAGGACGTTGACCGGGCGGTACAGCGCACGCTGGCTCCGCGCTGGGCGGCGATGGGGCCGATGAAGCTGATGGATTTTGCCGGTCTGGACACGGTTGAGAAGGTTGCGGGGATTCTGCTTCCGGCGCTGGACAATAGCGACAGCCTGCCCGCGTGGCTGAAGCAAAAGGTTGCGGATAATCAGCTTGGGGTCAAAAGCGGGGAAGGTTTCTACGCCTGGACGCCGGAAACGGCCGCCGCCGCAATGCGCAAGCGTGATGAAACTGTGAAGGGACTCACCGGCGGGAGCGCGGCAGATGAGTGACATTTTATGCCGCCTCGAAGGCGCGGTTGCCGTCGTCACGCTTAATCGCCCGCAGAAATACAATGCGCTGACTGCTGACATGCTGGACGAGCTGGTAAACACCTTAAAGCAGCTGGATGGGCAGCCGGAAGTCCGGGCAATTGTGCTGCTTGGCTCTCCGAAGGCTTTTAGCGCCGGAGCGGACACCGGCACCCTGGCCTCCGCTTCCGCCACTGAGTTATGGCGCAGCGGCTTTAGTGAAAAATGGGACCGGGTTGGGGAAATTGAAAAACCGCTGATTGCCGCCGTTTCCGGCTATGCGCTGGGAGGCGGGCTGGAGCTGGCGCTGCTGTGCGATATCATCATCGCCGACGAGGCGGCGCAGTTCGGGCTGCCGGAAAGCCATATCGGCGTTATCCCCGGCGCGGGCGGCACGCAAAGGCTGGTGCGGGCGGTGGGCAAGTCGCTGGCGATGGAGATGCTGCTCGGCGGCAGAAGGATCAACGCTCAGGAGGCTATTCAGGCCGGACTGGTGAGCCGCATTGTTGCCGCCGATGAACTTGAACAGCAGGCGCTGGCGCTCGCCGGGCAGGTTGCAAAAGCGGCTCCGCTGGCTGCGGTAATGATTAAAAAAGCGGTGGCCGCCAGCTACGAAATGCCGCTCAGCGCGGGCGTAGCTTATGAAAGAGTGCTTTCGGCGTTGATTGCCGACAGCGAGGACCGCACGGCGGGGCTTGAAGCGTTTAAAAGCAAACAGCGGCCCGAGTTCAAAGGCCGCTGAAGATTGCGCCCGGCAGCCTGGCTGCCGGTATTTACTGCCCGATGACTACGCGGGCGAACCGGGCATTCTGGCCTGATGCGACCGCCACGCTTGCCGGAGCGCCAATCAGCAGGCTGTCATAATGCCCCAGAGCATAATGCTGGCCGTTCACCTCAAGCTCCAGAGTTTCTCCGGCATTGAACAGCAACTGGGTATTTTGTTGCTCTGACCACTCTCCGTCTCGCAGCCAGCTTACGGCGGCCGTAGTTGTTTCTGATTTATAGATAACGTTGAAGTCCAGCAGCGGGCCGCCGTGAATTTTGCAGGAAACCTCGCTCTCGCCGTTAAAGTCGGTGGCCTGAAACGGCGCAATTAACCCGCTTTCTTCGTCGTCGATAGTCAGGAACATGCCTTCGCCTTCCAGCACGCTGATATTGCGCAGATAGCCGCTGAAACGAGAGAAGGGGCCATCGTCGCGAATAGTGGCGACCGAAATACGCCAGTCATAGGCCTCCACAGCCGGATGGCGAGAGATCTCGCGCGTTACGCCCAGGCCGTTTTTCCACGGCATCTCCGGGCTGTCGGCATAGGGCAGCAGGCGAATCATTTGTGCATGCTCCCTTCAAGGCGGTAGCGCGAGCCGGGATATACGAGGCGCACGCTGGTGACGATTTTTTTATTTTGCCGCCCGGTCCAGGTGCGGCGGTTAACTTGCAGGCACGGAGTCTGCTCGTCTATCTCCAGATAAACGCACTCTTCGCGCGTAACGTTTACCGCCTCGATGATGTGCTCACCTTCGACAATAGGCGCGATAGAAGAAAGATAGGCGTTTGGCGTAATGCGGGTGAAATCCTGCTGGAAATAGTCGGGTACGATGAGCGAGTTAACCAGCCTGTCTTCCAGCATCACCGGCACGCCGTTTTCGTAGTGGCAAATCAGCGAGTGGAACAGGCGGCTGCCTTTTGGCAGGTTGAACGCCAGCGCCTGCTGCGCGTCGGCATAGACTTGAGTCAGCTCCAGAACGCGTGCGTGGTGGCGGTGGCCACGGCTGGCAATCTCGTCGGCAATATTATTGATTTCCAGCAGCGCAGACTGCCCGCGGACTTCGGCTACAAAAGTGCCGATGCCCTGCATGCGCACCAGAAGGCCTTCGGAGGTCAGCTCGCGCAGGGCGCGGTTGATGGTCATCCTGCTGTAACCGAACTGATTCACCAGCTCGCTTTCGGACGGCACGCGGTAATTTACCGGCCAAAGTCCGCTATGAATATTGGTCTTAATGATGCTTTTGACCCGCTCATAATAGGGGGCCGGCTGCTCCAGACTTTCCGTCTCTGCCGCTGCTTTAAAAACGTCGCTTTGTGCCATTCATCATTCCTCGCCCGGGTATGCTTTAAAGTTTACTCTACCGTTATTTGGATGTATATATACATGCATGTATATACAATTGATTAACATCGAACCGGGGTGCTGATATGGCGGTATATTTCGCGGCGAAGGCGCTTCTGCCGCAGGGCTGGGCAGAGAATGTCAAATTAAGCGTTTCAGGGCAGGGCACTATCACCGCCGTTGAAGTTAACGCCAAAGCGGATGACGAAAGCATCCGGCTGGAAGGCTTTGTGGTTCCCGGTATGCCTAACCTCCATTCCCACGCCTTTCAACGCGCAATGGCGGGACTGACGGAAGTGGTCGGCGACCCGGCGGACAGCTTCTGGACCTGGCGAGATTTGATGTATCGGCTGGTGGGTAAAATCACTCCGGAACAGCTGGAAACCATCGCCAGCTATTTGTATATCGAAATGCTTAAAGCCGGATATACCTCGGTGGCCGAGTTTCATTACCTGCACCACGACAGCGGCGGCAAAGCCTACGCCCAGCCTGCCGAACTGGCGCTGCGTATTTCTCAGGCCGCAAAAACTAGTGGAATTGGCCTGACCCTGCTGCCGGTACTTTATACCCATTCCGGCTTCGGCGGGCAGCCTGCCTCTGCGGGGCAAAGCCGCTTTATCAACCAGACTGACGGTTACCTTAAGCTGTACGACAGCATTGTCTCTAAGCTTGCCGCCGAGCCCATGCAGCGCGCCGGGCTGTGCTTCCATTCGCTGCGCGCCGTTACGCCCGAGCAAATGCGGGCCGTACTGGAAAGCCAGCCGCATCCTCAGCCTGTTCACATCCATATTTCCGAGCAGCAAAAAGAGGTGGACGACTGCCTGGCCTGGTCCGGCCTGCGCCCGGTGGAGTGGCTTTATGAGAATATGCCTGTCGATGAAAACTGGTGTCTGATACACGCCACGCACATTACCGGGAGCGAAACTAAGCTCATCGCTGACTCCGGTACGGTGGCCGGGCTTTGCCTGACGACCGAAGCAAACCTGGGTGACGGCATTTTCCCGGGGCAGGCTTATCTGCACCAGGGCGGGAATTGGGGCATCGGCTCCGACAGCCACATTAGCGTCAGCGTCAGCGAAGACTTGCGCTGGTTTGAATACGGGCAGCGGTTGAATAACCGCCGCCGCAACCTGCTCCACCTGGCAAACGAGCCTTATGTGGGCAACGTGTTGTACCAGGGGGCATTACGAGGCGGGAAAATGGCGCTGGGCCAGAATATTGGCGAGCTGGCCGTGGGCGGGCGCGCCGACCTGCTGGTGCTGGACGGCGGTGACCCGTTCCTTGCTACCGCCCAGGATAGCGAGCTGCTTAATCGCTGGATTTTTGCCTGCGCGGCTAACCCGATTAAGGATGTGATGACCGGCGGAAGCTGGGTTATCCGCGATGGGCGTCATGCAAAAGATGAAGAGATAAAAGCTGACTTTACCCTGGTTCTGAAACAGCTGACCCGTTAGTCTGCGGGTAAAAATGCTTATCCGTTATTGAGATATCCCGCCTCCCGGTTTCAGGTTTTAATGCTGCCTTGCGACTCAACAAGGCAGCAAACATGGCAGACTCTCTTTACGCTATCGTCGGCGGCAGCTCGGGCATTGGGCTGGCGCTGGCGCATAAACTCATCGCCCGCGGTAACAAAGTGCTGCTTGGTGGCCGCTCTGAAGGCAAGTTGAACGCCGCGATAGAGCAGCTTGGCCCGCTGGCGGAAGGGAAAACGGTTGATATCACCGACCGGGATTCTCTGAAAGCTTTCTTTTCCGGAAGCGCAACGCTGACCGGCCTGTTTACCCCCGCCGCTTCCTACTCCACCGGTAACTTCCGCGACGGCGATATCGCTACTTCTGAAGCTCTATTCCAGGCAAAATTTTGGGCTCAATACTGGGCGGTCTATGAAGCTTTGCCCTATTTGCAGGAGTCTGCTGCGGTGGTGCTTATGTCCGGTGCGGCGTCCGCTCGCCCTATTGGCGCACCCGCCTATGCGGCCTGTAATGCGGCGTTAGAGGGGCTGGCTCGCGGGCTGGCGGTTGAACTTAACCCCATCAGGGTAAACTGCCTGTCTCCCGGGACTACCGACAGCGAACTCTGGCGTAACCGTGATGCGGCGCAGCGCGAGTCCGCTTATCAATACTGGAACAGCCTGGCGCTGGTTGGCCGCCCGGCCAGCGTGCAGGAGCAGGCCGCCTCGGCATTGTTTTTACTCGATAACGGCAACATGACGGGCAGCACGCTGTACTGCGACGGCGGTTACACCCTACGTTAGATGCCCACGCTTCGGCGTGGCTTTTTAGTTTCTCCCGCCGGGAACCTGCCCCGGCAAGACTCCACTCAGCCTGACAAGTACAACGAGTGGAATCCACCTTATGAGAAACTTCATTAACACTTTTCGCCCATCGCAACCTGACCCACGCCTGCAAACCCAGAGCGGCCAGCATAGCCGTGTTGGCCGTACCAACGCTCCGGCATCCGCTTCGCGGAGCGCCAATAACCCCTCAACCCGGCATTTGCAGGACTTTGCAAAGCTGAGCGCTACCAGCCTCAGGGCCAACGTATTGCTAAATAGCGACGACGGCGATACGCCGATTCATCGCAAAAGCCCTTCAGCGTTGCTGAAAGCCATTGATGACAATATTGAACAAACCGCCCGCGACTGGGGATGCTCCAAACCGGAGGTTGAGGCGATGCTGGGCAGCAGTAAGCGCTTTAACGCGCCGGTCTGTGGGGTGACCGCCAACAACGTGATGAAACTGTTTCTTGATGACGATCGGCACAGCTACAGTTTTGAAAAAGGGCATTCTATTTCGCTTTCTCAACTGCAACACCAGCTGGCGAAGCTGCCGGCCGATAAGCATTTTATTCTGCGGGTAAACGACGGCGGGATGGGACACGCCTACGTTATCGATCTCCCGGCCAGCGCAAAACCTCATCGTGACGCTTTTCTTTATCAGTCCGATCTCGGTGACGGCGCTACCCGGCCGCTTCGTCTGGAGGACTGGATGAGCCGCAAAGCCGCCCATCCAATCGCTCTTAACGATATCAATAAGCATTTCAATAACATGGCGAGCGGCAAGGTGGATCCCGAGCATATCGCAAAGCTGTTTGATATTGACGGCAACGTGAAGATGCTGCGCCCGGAACGCCTCAACGTGCATAAGAACAACAGTTTCAACTTTCAGCTGGCCGAATATTCTCCTAAAAATCTTGAAAAGAATATGACATTAATTAAAGCCCGCTGCGCCTGATTTTTAATCACCTCTGAAAAAATCCACGTTTTGGCGTGGATTTTTTTATGGCGGAAGTGGCGGGTTAAATTTATTTGTGGAAACGTTGAGGTTATTTTTATTGGAGTTTTTAATCCTGTTATTTCCTGAAGCTATATAAAAACGCTTATCCATTGCACATTTTTGTTCGGATGTTTCATGGTTTTTATTCTTTCGGCGGTAATTATCCTGGAAATATTAAGATAATTCCTAACTCTGATGTCTGAAAGGATATATCTTTGATTTAGATCAAGTAAAAGTGAAGTTAAGCTTTGTTCTCCGGTATTGTGATTTTTTATAGCTTAGTCTGCTGCTATTTATTTTCATTATGGTGATAAGTGCCATGAAAAGCGTCTCATCTGGTGATCATTTACTCACTTGTTGGTGGAAAATTCTTAATAAAGTGAAATGTCAGATCTTAGATCTTTGTATTTTATCATTGGCAGAGCAATGTTCTATCATCGGCGCGTAAAGAAATGTAGTCAGACGGCTACCACATGGCGATGAAAAGAGGGAACTATGAGCGACAGCTTCCAGAGAGAGATACCCAAGGCGCGTATTAATTTAAAACTTGATTTACATACCGGCGGCGCACAGAAAAAAACTGAACTGCCGCTGAAATTGCTGGTTACCGGTGATTTCAGTAACGGAAGAGAAACGGCTCCGTTATCCGAACGCAGCAAGATGAACATTAATAAAAATAACTTTAACAGCGTTCTGGCAGATTATTCTCCTGCGCTGAACCTGACGGTTGAAAATACGTTGGCAGGTGACGGTAGCGAAGAAAATGTAAATCTGAACTTCCGTGATATGAATGATTTCACACCCGAGCAAGTTGCCCGCCAGATCCCGCAATTAAAAGCCATGCTTGCCATGCGCAATCTCCTTCGTGATTTAAAAGCCAACCTGTTGGACAACCAGGCTTTCCGTAAAGAGCTGGAAAAAATCCTGCTCGACTCTTCCCTGAGCGCAGAACTGCGCAGCGAGCTTTCTGCCCTGGCGCCAAAACAGGCATAGCGGCGGCGATGTTTAACGGATTAACGAGAGAAAATGCTGATGTCTGTAAAAAATGAAAATGCAACCTCCGGCGAAAGCGTGGTTCTGGAACGCCCGGAAGCGGGCGGCGTTTATGCTTCCCTGTTTGAAAAAATTAACCTTAGCCCCGTTTCCGAGCTGAGCGCGCTGGATATCTGGCAGGACAGCCAGGCGATGTCTGACGCTACCGCCGACGAGCGCCTTACCGCCGGGATGCAGGTATTCCTGGAGTGCCTGAGCAAAGCGGGTACTAAAGTGGATAAGCTGGACAAGACGTTGATTGACCATCATATCGCCGAGCTTGACCAGCAAATTGGTCGCCAGCTGGACGCGGTGATGCATCATGACGATTTCCAGGCCGTTGAGTCCCTGTGGCGTGGCGTGAAGTCGCTGGTGGATAAAACCGACTTCCGCCAGAACGTGAAAATTGAACTGCTCGATCTGTCTAAAGACGCGCTGCGTCAGGACTTTGAAGACAGTCCGGAAATTATCCAGAGCGGTCTCTACCTGCAAACCTATGTGGCAGAATACGACACCCCGGGCGGGGAGCCGATTGGCGCGCTGATCTCAGCCTATGAGTTCGACGCCTCCGCTCAGGACGTGGCGCTGCTGCGTAATATTTCTAAAGTTTCTGCCGCTGCCCATATGCCGTTTATCGGCTCCGCCGGGCCGCAGTTCTTCCTTAAAGACAATATGGAAGACGTCGCGGCCATTAAAGACATCGGCAACTATTTCGACCGTGCGGAATACATTAAATGGAAGTCCTTCCGCGACACCGATGACAGCCGTTACATCGGCCTGGTGATGCCGCGCGTGCTGGGCCGCCTGCCGTATGGCCCGGATACCGTTCCGGTGCGCAGCTTTAACTATGTGGAAGAGGTCAAAGGCCCGGATCACGATAAATACCTGTGGACCAACGCCTCGTTTGCCTTTGCTGCCAATATGGTGCGCAGCTTTATCAATAACGGCTGGTGCGTGCAAATTCGTGGCCCACAGGCCGGCGGTGCGGTGCAGGACTTGCCGATTCACCTTTACGATCTCGGCACCGGCAACCAGGTGAAAATTCCGTCTGAAGTGATGATCCCGGAAACCCGCGAATTCGAGTTTGCTAACCTGGGCTTTATCCCACTGTCGTACTACAAAAACCGCGACTATGCGTGCTTCTTCTCCGCTAACTCCACGCAGAAACCGGCGCTGTACGACACGGCGGATGCTACGGCTAACAGCAGGATCAACGCGCGCCTGCCGTACATCTTCCTGCTCTCACGCATTGCGCATTACCTGAAGCTTATCCAGCGTGAAAATATCGGCACCACCAAAGACCGCCGCCTGCTTGAGCTGGAGCTGAACACCTGGGTTCGCAGTCTGGTAACCGAGATGACCGACCCGGGCGACGACCTGCAGGCTTCCCACCCGCTGCGCGATGCCAAAGTGACCGTAGAAGATATCGAAGACAACCCGGGCTTCTTCCGCGTGAAACTCTACGCCGTGCCGCACTTCCAGGTGGAAGGGATGGACGTCAACCTGTCGCTGGTTTCTCAAATGCCGAAAGCGAAAGCGTAAGGCGGCTACTTGTGAAGACAGAACAGCCGCTATGGGGGAGAGGGATCATGGTCTCGCCCCAGCATTTTCAACAACAGGCCGCCCACACGGCCTGGTTCACCGAATGCATTGCGCAGATGGGCCTCAATCACCCCTGGGGGGTGATTGATGTTTCATTTGAACCGGATGCGTTGAAGCTGGGGCGCCTGCATGCCCGCAGGCTGCATCTGCGTTTTCAGGACGGAACGCTGGTTGATACCGACAATGCCGACGCGCTCCCTGAGGCGTTGCAGCTTAACGCTGAACAGCAGGACGTTCTGGTTGTGCTGGCGCTCCCTTTGTTGCGCGCCAACGGTGGCAACTGCCTGAGAACCGATGAGGTTGCCGAACGCCCAATCCGTTATCGCCAGCGCTGGCGTGATGTTCGCAACCAATTTGGCGAAGATACGCGGCAAATTGCCGTTCTCCAGCCTGAGCTGACGCTGCGCTACGCTCATCAAAATAACAGTGATTACTTGACCTGTCCCGTTGCCCGTTTGAGGCAGAACTCGCAGGGAAGCTGGGAGCTGGATAGCCATTTCCTGCCCCCTGTGCTGATGGTACAAAGCAGCCACTGGTTGATGATGCAGCTAGAACAGCTGATGACTCAGTTACGCGCGCGCCTTAAGCGGCTGATGGCTATGCGTAGAGAAAGCAATGAGCGCATGGCCGATTTTGCCGTCGCTGATGTGTCTCTTTTTTGGCTGCTGAATGCGCTTAACAGCGCCGAGCCGGTACTGGGGCAGTTCCAGCGTGCCCCTCAAAGTTCCAGTGAGCGTTTATTCACTGAACTTGCCCGGCTGGCGGGGAGCTTGCTGACTTTCTCTCTGGAGCATCAGGTCAGCGCCATTCCTGTCTACCAGCATGAACAGCTGAATGCGACATTTCCTCCGCTCTTCGATTTGCTCGGTACTCTGCTGGAAGCGAGCCTGCCTTCGCGCGTGGTTTCTATTGAACTCACTCACGATAAACGTCTTCGCCAGTGGTTGGCTCGCCTTCAGGAGCCGCGCCTGCGTGAAGGGGCTGATTACTATGTCTCGGTGCGTTCTTCTTTGCCGGTGGCGCAACTGCAAGAGCAGTTCCCGCGTCAATGTAAAGTTGGGAGCCCGGACGAGGTGACAAGCCTGGTCAATTCCTCCCGGCAGGGCATTTTGCTCAAACCTATGCAGCACGTGCCTGCGGCCATCCCGCTGCGCCTGGAAAATCAGTATTTCTCGCTGGATCTCTCTCATCCGTCGGCACAGGCAATGCTTGAGGAGGGCAACTGTATGTTCTACACCCCCGGTACGCTTGGCGAGGTTGGCCTTGAACTCTTTGCGGTACTCAGATCATGAAAGAGAACAAACGAGCGACAACCGCCGATGGCGATATCGATATGCTGCTACAGGATACCTGGTTACAGGTCATCAGCCTGCGGAAAGGGGCGGTATTTCAGGATGGCGAAGGGCGAGTGCTTTGGGATCGCTGCGTGGCAAATGTTGAGCACATTCAGCAGTCGCTAAAAGAACAAGGCGTGGATGAAGTCAGCCGCAAGGATATTCTGCTGGCGCAATGCGCTTTATTGGATGAGGCAGTCAAAACCCGTGGGACCCAGGATGATGCCTGCGTTCAGTGGTATGACATTCCTTTGCAGGGCCACTTTCTGGGCACCATTGAATCCGGAGACACGCTGTCTACCCGAATGCGCGAAGTTCTGCGTGAGCCGCAGCCAAACGACAGGGTGTTGACCTGTTTTCATCGCGTGATGATGTTGGGCCTGGTGGGCGATTTTAGCTCTCTGAACGACCCGGAACGCAGCAAGCTGGTGAAAGCCCTGGAAGCTAAAGTGACGCCATTTTCATTACCGCAAAGCCACCCGGTTATGGTGGAAAGCCCGTTGAGTTTAGGGCGAAGCGGCTGGCTCACTTCATGGCCTGCGGTGATTTTCCTGAGCGTGCTGGTGCTCGTTGGGGTGTGGTGGGGCCTGGATAGCTGGCTGGACAGGACTCTGGCCGCATTGCTACCGGGAATAGTGGGATGAGCCAAAATCAACTCCGTTTCCTGGCTTTGTGGGCCGCGTTGCTGGCTGGCTGCGTTTGCGTTGGATACCTGACGGTCTCCGTGCTGGCAAAAGTTTTAATTTTGCTTGCTGCCTGGGCCTGCGTGGCGCTGGTCTGGTTCGCGCTAAGCCGCAAAACGAAGCCCGCTCAGACGGAGCAACTGGACAACCTGCCGGACGCTACCTACAGGCAGCCCGTCGTTCTGGTCTGCGGTGATTTACCGCACGGCTGGCCGGAAGGGGGCAGCGTCCTGACGGTGGCTCAGGGGTGTTGGGTTCGGGTCGAAGAGGCTCAGGCCCTGGCAGAGACTGCACGGCAGGTTCTCTACCGGCGGCCGGGCTGGGGCGGCCAGCTTTCGATAATGGTTAACGTTTGCCCGCAGAGGCATAACGATACGGAGGCTCTTACCAGCCAACTGCTGGCGGTGCGCTGGCAGATAGCCAAACTCCGCCGCGATACGGGGCATGCGTTTCCGCTGGTGCTTAGCTGCTACGCCGGAACCCCCCTTGTTAAGGATGTTCTCTGGCAGGCAGTGGTGCCGGGCGAAGGAGCCAGCGTATGGAGAGCGTCTTCATTACCGGGTGCTTCCGCTGCTTTGATAACGACTGGCAACGTGATGGAGATTTCATCTCAGGTGCTGATAAATAGCCTGGTAGCCTGGTGTCATCGTTATGTCGAAAGCATCTTTACGGATAAAAACCAGGACGCTGACGTGCTCCCGCCTGCGGCAAAATTATGGGGGTTATTCCCCGTGCTTGCCCGCGGCCTGAGCGTTTCGTCATGGTCCGATTGGTTAACCATGCAGACGGCTATGCCAAACGTGGCGGGCTGGCATCCCGTGGAGTCCGGGGCGGCAGATGCAGCAATTTTGCCAGATTTTATCCTGCCCCTGCTGCCCGTACGCAGAAGCATTACGCCCGCAGAGAGGGCTTTTTGCTGGGCCGGGGCGATCTTCACCCTGGCCGCCATTGCGGCGCTTTGCGGTAGTGCCTGGAATAATCGGCAATTGCTGCTGCGGGTGGGCTTCGACATTCAGCACTACAGCCAGATCCCCATGAATGATTATGACCCGAAGGCCTTGGCGGTCGGTCGGTTGCGCGAGCATGCGTTTCAGTTTGATAACTATGCGCGCAACGGGCTTCCCGTCCATTTGGGGTTAGGGCTGTACAGGGGCGAACAGCTGCGCCTGCCGCTGGTTAACGCTCTACGCGGCTACGTTCCGCCGCCTCCGCCACCTAAGGCGCCGAAGCCAAAACCGGCTCCGGCAATCATCCGGCTGGACAGTATGTCGCTTTTCGACTCGGGTAAAGCATTGCTCAAACCCGGCTCCACGAAGCTGCTGGTTAACTCGCTGGTGGGCATTAAAGCCAAACCCGGCTGGCTGATTGTGGTCAGCGGCCACACCGACAATACCGGTAATGCAAAGCTGAACCAGACGCTTTCCCTGAAGCGTGCCGAAGCGGTGCGTGACTGGATGCGTGACACCGGAGACGTACCGGAAAGCTGTTTTGCGGTTCAGGGCTATGGCGCAGGCCGCCCTGCCGCAACCAACGACACGCCGGAAGGCCGCGCGCTTAACCGCCGTGTCGAAATCAGTCTGGTTCCGCAGGCGGATGCCTGCCGGTTACCGGGCGAAACCCTCGCGCTATCGCAGGATGATGGCGTATTAAAAAACGAAATGGAGTAAATCTCATGGCAATTCCTGTTTATCTTTGGCTGAAGGACGACGGCGGTGCGGACATTAAGGGGTCCGTTGATGTGCAGGACCGCGAGGGCAGCATCGAGGTAGTCGCTCAGGAGCATAAGCTGTATATCCCAACCGACAACAATACCGGCAAGCTGACCGGCACCCGTATCCACACGCCTTTCCTGTTCACCAAGGAAATCGACTCTTCCAGCCCGTATCTCTACAAAGCGGTAACCACCGGCCAGACCCTCAAGTCTGCTGAATTCAAGTGGTACAAAATTAACGATGCGGGCCAGGAAGTGGAGTATTTCAACACCAAACTGGAAAACGTGAAGGTGGTGAAAGTGAATCCTGAAATGTACGACGTGAAAGACCCGTCGAAAGAGAAACACAACCACCTCGAGCGCATTGAACTGCGTTACGAAAAAATCACCTGGACCTACAAAGACGGCAACATCATTCATTCCGACTCCTGGAACGAACGCGCTACCGCGTAAGCCGATGCGGACGGGGCAGCCCGTCCGCAGTTTTTTCCCCAGCGTCTGCCGTGCGGATGTTGAGCAAAAAATCACATCATTCCACCTGCCTGACCTGATGCGCTTGGGTTCCTGATTACCGGGAAAGCGATGGGCGGTAGCGTGCCCGGAACCGAGAAAGAGAGAGAATTATGGAAAATTCAGCCATCCTGCTACGCCGCCTTAACCCTTACTGCGCCCGCGCGCTGGAAGGTGCCGCCTCCCTGTGCCAGACCCGCGCTCATGCTGAGATCCAGCCCGAACACTGGCTGCTGAAATTGCTGGAACAGGGCGAAGGCGACCTGACGGTACTGGCCCGGCGTTACGAATGGAATATGGATACGCTCTGGCAAGAGTTGCTGGGCTGGCTGAATAATTTGCCTCGTTCGGTGCGCGGCCGCCCGAAACTCTCGGACGGCATTCAGGCTCTGATGCAGGAAGCCTGGCTGCGGGCTTCCCTGGCGGGGGAAGAGCAAATTCGCAGCGTGCATCTGCTGATGGCGCTGGTCGATAAACCCAAACTGCTGCGCTGCGACGGCCTGTGGCCGATGCTGAGCCTCGGGCAGAGCCAGCTGGAGCGGCTGCGCCCGCTGCTGGATATGCAGTCGGACGAACGCCCTGAAGTACAGCAGGAAGCGGAACTGGCGCAAAACTACGGCGGTGAAGTTGAGTTTGTTGGCCGCCCGGCGGGGGCGGAAATCAAAGAGGGTGAACTGAACCCGGCGCTGCAAAACGCGCTGGACAAGTTCACTCTGGATGTTACGGCTAAAGCGAAAGAAGGCAAAATTGACCCTGTGTTTGGCCGCGATACGGAAATCCGCCAGATGGTGGATATTCTTTCCCGTCGCCGTAAAAACAACCCCATTCTGGTGGGCGAACCCGGCGTGGGCAAGACGGCTTTGGTGGAAGGGCTGGCGCTGCGTATCGCCGAAGGTAATGTGCCGGAAAGCCTGAAAAGCGTCAGCCTGCGTACTCTCGATCTCGGTCTTTTGCAGGCCGGGGCCGGAGTTAAGGGCGAGTTTGAGCAGCGGCTTAAAAACGTGATTGATGCCGTGCAGCAGTCCCCCACGCCCGTCCTGCTGTTTATCGACGAAGCGCACACTATCATCGGCGCGGGCAACCAGGCGGGCGGCGCGGATGCGGCAAACCTGCTGAAACCAGCTCTGGCTCGCGGTGAGCTGCGGACCATCGCCGCCACGACGTGGAGCGAATACAAACAATATTTTGAGCGCGATGCTGCCCTGGAGCGCCGCTTCCAGATGGTGAAAGTGGATGAGCCGGACGACGACACCGCCTGCCTGATGCTCCGGGGCCTGAAATCCCGCTATGCGGAGCACCACGGCGTGCACATAACCGACGACGCGGTAAAAGCGGCCGTTACGTTATCACGCCGCTATTTAACAGGCCGCCAGCTGCCGGACAAAGCCGTTGATCTGCTCGATACCGCCAGCGCTCGCGTGCGCATGAGCCTTGATACCGTGCCGGAACCGCTAACCCGAATCCGCGTGCAGATCACCGCCCTGGAAGTAGAAAAACAGGCGCTGCTGGAGGACATTGCCGTGGGCAACGATGCCTGTGGCGAACGGCTGGCGGAAATCGAGCAGGAAGAAGTGAGCCTGATTGTTGAGCTGGATGAGCTGGAGACGCAGTACGGCCGGGCGCTGGAGCTGACGGAACAGTTGCTGGAAAGCCGACAGGATATCTCCCGCCAGAGCGAAACTCACCGCCTGCAACAACAGCTGAACGAGATGCAGTCCGGTAACCCGCTGCTTTCCGTGGATGTGGACACCCGCACGGTGGCCAACGTGATTGCCGACTGGACGGGCGTACCGCTGTCTTCGCTGATGAAGGACCAGCAGACGGAATTGCTGACGCTGGAAAATGAAATCGCCAAGCGCGTAGTGGGCCAGGATGTTGCCCTCAACGCTATTGCTCAACGGCTGCGTGCCGCAAAAACCGGTCTGACCTCGGAAAACGGACCGCAGGGCGTATTCCTGCTGGTTGGCCCTAGCGGCGTGGGTAAAACGGAAACGGCGCTGGCGCTGGCGGATGCCCTGTACGGCGGTGAAAAATCGCTTATCACGATCAACCTTTCTGAATACCAGGAGCCGCACACCGTTTCCCAGCTTAAAGGTTCGCCTCCTGGCTATGTGGGTTACGGCCAGGGCGGCATTCTTACCGAGGCCGTGCGCAAGCGGCCTTACAGCGTAGTGCTGCTGGATGAGGTGGAAAAAGCGCACCGCGACGTGATGAACCTCTTTTATCAGGTATTCGACCGCGGCTTTATGCGCGACGGCGAAGGGCGTGAGATCGACTTCCGTAACACCGTTATTCTGATGACTTCCAATCTCGGCGGTGACCACCTGATGCAGCTTCTGGATGAGCAGCCCGAAGCGGGTGAGTCAGATCTCCAGGAGCTGCTGCGCCCCCTCCTCAGGGATCACTTCCAGCCCGCGTTGCTTGCCCGCTTCCAGACGGTAATTTACCGCCCGCTGGATCGGGCGGCGATGCGCACCATAGTCGAAATGAAGCTGGCGCAGGTAAGTAAACGCCTGAATCGCCATTACGGTCTGGCAACCCATATTGAAGAGAGTCTGTATGGCGCCCTGACCGACGCCTGCCTGCTGCCTGACACCGGAGCGCGCAACGTAGACAGCCTGCTTAATCAGCAAATCCTGCCGGTACTTAGCCAGCAACTGCTCACCTGGATGGCGGCAAAACAAAAACCAAAATCACTGGCGCTCGGCTGGGATGAAGAACAGGGCATTGTGCTGGAGTTCGATCCTTCGGAGGATGAAAGCGTATGAGTACCCATCCCTTAGTGATGTTCAGCCATAGCCACCACCTGCTTGCGGTGCGTGATTACGACGGTTCTCTTGACGTGCTGGCGTTTGAAGGCCGGGAAGACCTGAGCCTGCCGTTCAGCTACCGCATAGAGTTTACCAGCCCGGATCACGCCATCAGCCGGGAAGCCATGCTGATGAAAACCGCTTCTCTGACGCTGCAGGCCCCGGTTGATCAGGGGGCGGGCATTAAAATCCAGCAGCCCGTAAGAGTGGTTCAGGGTGTGGTGACGGCTTTCGAGCGTTTTGCCACCTCAGAAGATCAAACGCACTATGCGCTCACGCTCCAGCCACGCCTGGCGCTGCTCAGCCGCTCGCACCAGAACGCCATCTACCAGGATGCTTCCGTGCCGCAGATAGTGGAGAAAATCCTCCGCGAGCGGCACGGCATGCAGGGGCAGGACTTTCTGTTTTCTCTCAGCAAAGAGTACCCGCGGCGGGAGCAGGTGATGCAGTACGGCGAGGATGACCTGCACTTCATCACCCGCCTTCTGGGAGAGGTGGGTATCTGGTTCCGCTTTACCGCGGATACCCGCCTTAATATTGATGTGGTTGAGTTTTACGACAGCCAGCAGGGTTACGAGAAGAGCCTGGCGCTGCCGTCCGTTCCGCCTTCGGGGCAACATGCTAAAGGCGTGGACTCGGTGTGGGGGATGGAGAGCCATTACCATGTGGTCGAGAAGCAGGTCAGCACCCGGGACTATAACTACCGTCTGGCGACCGAAGATATGAATGTGCAGGTGGATGCCACCCGGGATGACAGCACAACCTACGGAGACGCCTACCATTATGCCGACAACTATCTGACGCCGGGCAGCCCGCAGGAACGTAACCCCGCCCCGGAGTCGGGGGCGTTTTACGCCCGGCTGCGGCATGAGCGCTACCTTAACGGACAGACGAAGCTGGCAGGGATAACCAGTTGCCCGACGCTCTCTCCGGGCGCGGTGCTGGCAGTCAGCGGTGGGGATGAAGTGACGGAGGTATTTGCTAAAGGTGTGGTTATCACCGGAATGAGCAGCCACGCCCGGCGCGACAGCGATTTTGACGTTCATTTCAGCGCTATTCCGGCCGGCGGTGACTACGGCTTTCGCCCTCGGCCGGGCAGGCGACCGGTGATGGCGGGCACGCTGCCCGCTCGCGTCACCAGCACCACCGAAAATGATACCTATGGCCATATCGACAAAGAGGGCCGCTACTGCGTTAACATGTTGTTTGACCGCGACAACTGGGAAACCGGGTTTGAAAGCCTGTGGGTACGCCAGTCCCGCCCGTATGCCGGAGACACTTACGGCCTGCATCTGCCGCTGCTGGCGGGCACAGAGGTGGCGATTGGGTTTGAAGACGGCAACCCGGACAGGCCATACATCACCGGCGTGCTGCACGACTCGGCGCACGGCGACCATGTCACCATCCGTAACTATAAGCGCAACGTGCTGCGCACCCCGTCCAATAACAAAATCCGCCTCGATGATAACCGCGGTCAGGAGCACATTAAGGTTTCGACCGAATACGGGGGTAAGAGCCAGCTAAACCTCGGCCACCTTGTCGACAGCGAGAAACAAAAGCGCGGCGAGGGCTTCGAGCTAAGAACCGACAGCTGGGGGGCCATCCGCGCCCGCAACGGCATGTTCATCAGCGCGGACGGGCAGGAAAAAGCGCAGGGGGAAGCGCTGGAGATGGGGGCGGCTATTAGCCTGCTCAAAGGTGCGCTCAATCAACTAACGGAATGGGGAAGCATTGCCCAGTCGCATAACAATGTGGTGCCCGATAAAGGGCCTCTTCAGGCTTTGGTTGAAGGGGCAACTGACCTGAAGTCGGCGGCGCTGTTAATGAGCGCGCCAGATGGCATAGCTGCGGTTACGCCGCAGTCAACGCTGTTACACAGCGGTAAAGGGCTAAGCCTCCAAAGTCTGGGCGAAGTCAATATTACTACCGCTCAGCGGCATTCTGTTGTTTCAAGTAAAGAAATTTCTCTTCTTGCGCAGCAAATGGGAATGCGGCTGGTTTCAGGCAAGGGGCCTCTGGCCATTGAGTCACATGCCGATACTCTCTCCCTGACCTCCCTGAAAGACGTTGTTGTGCAATCTACCCAGGGGCATTTGCAGCTTACTGCAAAAAATGGCATCACCCTGGGCTGTGGCGGCGCATATATCCGCCTGGCTCCGGGGGGAGAGGTGGAAATTCATGGCCCTGGTCTTCTTAGTTTCAAAGGGCAGCACAAAATGGAGGCACCGGCGAGCGAGGAATTTCCGCTCCCCGAGCTGCCATCGTCTGTTTGCAAAGAGTGCCTGAAGCGAGCGCAGGAGCGCGCTCAGGGGTTTGTCACAAGGGAGGGCTAACTGATGGACAGCACGAAAATCTGGCTGGATAAAATTCAGCATACCTGCAGGCAATTTGGCCAGGGGTATATCGACATCATCGTTGATCAATGCGAGATCTCCGTTATCCCGGCATTATCCGGGTTTTCCCCAGAGATAACATGGTGTTCCCTCTATGAAGGGTTGCCTGAAGATATCTACAGGGAGCAGGCACCGTTATTAATTCGCATCGATCTTGCTGAGCAGCAGCAGGTTCTTTGGCTGTATGAGCTTGCACGGGAGGTTTCGCTCAAGGCTCCCCTGCTTGTGGTGGTTTCCTGCTGGCCGTTTTCCGACCTTGCGGACTGGCTAAGGCGGTGTATAGACGCCAGCCATGAAGGGCGACCCGGAGTGTTCCGCTTCTGGGATACGCGTGTTTTCCCTGAATTATTTACCGATATTCTTGATGAGGCGGGGAAAGCGCAGCTTAAACGGCCGGCTCTTTTCTGGAGTTGGATGGACAGGGACCGGCGGCCCGCGATGCTTGAGGGAAATGGC
Organism: Cedecea davisae DSM 4568; assembly: GCF_000412335.2. Taxonomy (GTDB): domain Bacteria; phylum Pseudomonadota; class Gammaproteobacteria; order Enterobacterales; family Enterobacteriaceae; genus Cedecea; species Cedecea davisae. The sequence continues at coordinate 2,519,796 of NZ_KE161030.1, read as the reverse complement.
GCAGTCGCGTCTAAGGAAACATGTCAGAAAATCGATTTTAGCGACGCTCAGTTCGAAGCGTTTATGTGCCTGTGCGATGCCGAGAATTTTTTAAGTACTCAGAGTTTGCCTGCTCATATCTTTGCAACCAAAGAGGCGGCATTTTCAGCATGTTTTAACGCGATGCAGGCGGCAACTAAAAAAAGGATCCTCTTTGAGGAGGAACGAGACACCTGGGTTATGGAACACCTTTGTAAACACCAAAAGGAAGAGGTTATTCATTGATGAAAAACATTATTGTACTGGCGACGGTATTTTTTCTGAGCGGGTGCGGTTCTATAGCCACCCATTCGGAAGGCTGTTACCGGGAATATTATCAGGGAACTGAAAGGATGGTAAACCTGGGCCACTGGGCCTGGATCCTCTGGATTGATGTCCCTTTTTCTGCCGTTGTCGACACCCTGACTTTACCTGTTGACGCTGTTTGTATCGGCACTCATTGAATACCGCAGCGGAGAGCAAGGTAATGGTAAAGAATATAAAAATCATTAGCGCAGTGCTTTGCATTTGCTCTCTTACTGCCTGCAGCCAGCCGCATGCGGAGACACAAAGCGGCGGCGGTGGCGGAACAATCAAAGCGATAAACCATACCAAATGGGCCATCAACAACTTCAGCGTTAACGGCCAGTCGGGGATCGATATTATCGGGCCATTCGATGGCGGGGGCGGAGGCTGCTGCTACGGGGTGCCTGGCGTCTGGAAGCCGGGTATGACGGTGCGGATTGACTGGGAGACTGGGCAAGGGTCATCGGCCGGATTTCCCGGGTTTGCTGACGAAAAAAAATTTCTGGAATGGGCAGAAAAGATAAAGGCGCAACGTCGTCAGCACAGCAAAACAGTACCAGTACCTGATTATACCAGGCAGGAAGTATGCGGCATTACCGTTCATTTTTTACCCTGCGATGAGGTGAAAGTAACCACCAGCTGCTGGTCGCCGACCAATGCAAACTACCCAATTAAACTGCCGCTTGAGATGAAGGAGCCGAAGGTATGCCCAAGGTAACGACAGATCTGGCCTGGTACCCGCCGCCTTTCCCGGCAATAGCTGAATACGTCAGCCAGATCCTTTAACCGTGCCTGCGGCAGCGGGCAGGGTTAAAGGATTTTCCAGATACCGGACAGCACAACAAAAGGAAGAGGGTAATGAAGAGACAATGCTACGGCATAGTACTGAGCATCGCGTTACTTGGCGGCTGCAGCCAGCCGCATGCGGAGACACAAAGCGGCGGCGG
>NZ_KE161030.1:2514749-2517525 GCF_000412335.2 Cedecea davisae DSM 4568 | reverse complement strand
TGGCGGAACCATAGAAGCGATAAACCATACCAAATGGGCCATCAACAACTTCAGCGTTAACGGCCAGTCGGGAATCGATATTATCGGGCCGTTCGACGGCGGGGGTGGAGGCTGCTGCTACGGGGTGCCTGCCGTCTGGAAGCCGGGTATGACGGTGCGGATTGACTGGGAGACTGGGCAGGGGTCATCGGCTGGATTTCCCGGGTTTGCTGACGAAAAAAAATATTTAGCGTGGAAAAAAAATATTGACGCACAAAAACGCCAACATAGTAAGACGGTTCCTGTCCCTGACTATACCGGACAGAAAACCTGCGGTATTACCGTTCACTTCCTGCCCTGCGACGAAGTGAAAGTGACTACCAGTTGCTTTACCTACGGTAGCCCATCTTACCCAATTAAACTGCCGCTTGAGATGAAGGAGCCGAAGGTATGCCCGAGATAACGACAGATCTGGCCTGGTACCCGCCGCCTTTTCCGGCAATAGCTGAATAAGTCAGCCAGATTATTTAACCGTGCCTGCGGCTGCGGGCAGGGTTAAATGATTTTCCAGATACCGGACAGCACAACAAAGGGAAGAGGGTAATGAAGAGACAATGCTACGGCATAGTACTGAGCATCGTGTTACTTGGCGGCTGCAGCCAGCCGCATGCGGAGACACAAAGCGGCGGCGGTGGGGGAACAATCAAAGCGATAAACCATACCAAATGGGCCATCAACAACTTCAGCGTTAACGGCCAGTCGGGAATTGATGCTATCGGGCCATTCGACGGCGGAGGCGGGGGCTGCTGCTACGGAGTGCCTGCCGTCTGGAAGCCGGGTATGACGGTAAAAATAGATTGGGAAAGTGGAGAGGCGTCAACTGCCGGATTCCCTGGCTTTGCCGATCGTGAAAAATATAAAGCCTGGGAAAAGAAAATGAGCGCTAATAACAGGCAACATAGCAAAACCGTGTCATTACCTGATTATACGGGACAGGAAGTATGCGGTATTACCGTTCACTTTTTACCCTGCGATGAGGTGAAAGTGACCACCAGCTGCTGGTCGCCGACCAATGCAAACTACCCAATTAAACTGCCGCTTGAGATGAAGGAGCCGAAGGTATGCTCAAGGTAACGACAGATCTGGCCTGGTACCCGCCGCCTTTCCCGGCAATAGCTGAATAAGTCAGCCAGATCCTTTAACCGTGCCTGCGGCAGCGGGCAGGGTTAAAGGATTTTCCAGATACCGGACAGCACAACAAAAGGAAGAGGGTAATGAAGAGACAATGCTACGGCATAGTACTGAGCATCGTGTTACTTGGCGGCTGCAGCCAGCCGCATGCGGAGACACAAAGCGGAGGCGGGGGCGGAACCATAGAAGCGATAAACCATACCAAATGGGCCATCAACAACTTCAGCGTTAACGGCCAGTCGGGAATTGATGCTATCGGGCCATTCGACGGAGGCGGCGGGGGCTGCTGCTACGGGGTACCTGGCGTCTGGAAACCGGGTATGACGGTGCGGATTGACTGGGAAAGTGGAGAGGCGTCAACTGCCGGATTCCCGGGGTTTGCAGACTATGAAAAATATAAAGCCTGGGAAAAAAAAATGAGCGCAAACAACAGGCAGCACAGAAAAACGGTTCCTGTTCCAGATTATACCGGGCAGAAAACCTGCGGTATTACCGTTCACTTCCTGCCCTGCGACGAAGTAAAAGTGACTACCAGCTGCTTTACCTACGGTAGCCCATCTTACCCAATTAAACTGCCGCTTGAGATGAAGGAGCCGAAGGTATGCCCGAGATAACGACAGATCTGGCCTGGTACCCGCCGCCTTTCCCGGCAATAGCCTGAATAAGGCCGTCAGATTATTTAACCGTGCCTGCGGCTGCGGGCAGGGCTAAATGATTTTCCAGATACCGGACAGCACAACAAAAGGAAGAGGGTAATGAAGAGACAATGCTACGGCATAGTACTGAGCATCGCGTTACTTGGCGGCTGCAGCCAGCCGCATGCGGAGACACAAAGCGGCGGCGGGGGCGGAACAATCAAAGCGATAAACCATACCAAATGGGCCATCAACAACTTCAGCGTTAACGGCCAGTCAGGAATCGATATTATCGGGCCATTCGACGGCGGAGGCGGAGGCTGCTGCTACGGGGTACCTGCTGTCTGGAAACCGGGTATGACGGTAAAAATAGATTGGGAAACTGGATTAGGAGGGACAGAAGGATTCCCCGGATATGAACAGTGGGAAAAATATCTCAAGTGGCAAAGAAAAATGGACATGCAAAAAAAAACACATAGTGCAATTGTCCCATTACCAGACTACTCCGGGAAAGAAACCTGCGGCATTACCGTTCACTTTTTACCCTGCGATGAGGTGAAAGTGACCACCAGCTGCTGGTCGCCGACCAATGCAAACTACCCAATCAAACTGCCGCTTGAGATGAAGGAGCCGAAGGTATGCCCGAGATAACGACAGATCTAGCCTGGTACCCGCCGCCTTTCCCGGCAATAGCTGAATAAGTCAGCCAGATCCTTTAACCGTGCCTGCGGCTGCGGGCAGGGTTAAAGGATTTTCCAGATACCGGACAGCACAACAAAAGGAAGAGGATAATGAAGAGACAATACTACGGCATAGTACTGAGCATCGCGTTACTTGGCGGCTGCAGCCAGCCGCATGCGGAGACACAAAGCGGCGGCGGGGGCGGAACCATAGAAGCGATAAACCATACCAAATGGGCCATCAACAACTTCAGCGTTAACGGGCAGTCGGGCATCGATGCTATCGGGCCG
>NZ_KE161030.1:2292786-2513749 GCF_000412335.2 Cedecea davisae DSM 4568 | reverse complement strand
TTCGACGGCGGAGGCGGGGGCTGCTGCTACGGGGTACCTGGCGTCTGGAAACCGGGTATGACGGTGCGGATTGACTGGGAAACTGGACAAGGTTCGTCTGATGATTTCCCTGGTTTTGCGGACAGAGAAAAATATAACGCCTGGAAAAAAAAACATTGACGCGCAAAAACGCCAACATAGTAAGACGGTTCCTGTCCCTGACTACACCGGGCAGAAAACCTGCGGTATCACCGTTCATTTTTTACCCTGTGACGAAGTGAAAGTGACTACCAGCTGCTTTACCTATGGTAGCCCATCTTACCCAATTAAACTGCCGCTTGAGATGAAGGAGCCGAAGGTATGCCCAAGGTAACGACAGATCTGGCCTGGTACCCGCCGCCTTTTCCGGCTCAGGGAAGGCTGCCGTCTCGCGCCGCGCTAATAGGAGCGAACTGCAAAAAGCAGGCAAGTATGGAGCGGGAGTACCGAGATTCGCTTTGTGAGGCGGCGGACAGGGTGGTAGAACTACCCTGCTGCAAGACGCTGCATATCAGCCTGTTCTTTGACGGTACCGGCAATAATCTGAATAACGACTTTTATCTTTCGAACCCTAAGCACCCGACCAATATTGCCAGGTTGTTCAGGGCCAGCATCGGTAACGGCACGGCAGGGGGCGTAAGCAATGCCGGCGAGCTGTTTGATTCTGATTCTTCTCTGAAAGGAGGCTATTTCAAATACTATATTCCCGGGGTTGGTACGCCTTTCCCGGAAATTAACGATCTGGACTATTCCCTTAGGGGGCTGGCCTTTGCGGACCGGGGAGAGGATCGTATTAACTGGGGGCTGCTGCGAATTATCGATGCCCTCAAACGTTCCTTGTCCAAGAGCAATACCGATAGCAGCAAGCTATCAGATGGAGAAACACGTGATGCGCTAAAGAATATGGCGACCTCTATGGCCTCATTCGGGCTAACCGGCAGCCATAATCGCTACGAGGAGTTTTCCGCCCAGCTAAAAAAAATGGAGAAGGAGCTGGCGACTGCGCTACAGCCGCCAAACCCCGGCCAGCCCAAACTGCTGGGGATTAAGCTTTATATTTACGGGTTTTCCCGCGGGGCGGCGGCAGCAAGAACCTTCGTTCGCTGGTTAAGCGAGCTACTGCCAAAACCCGAGAAGGGCAAACAAAAACCCGACCAGTGCCTGGCGGTGGGTAACCTGAAGATCCCGCTAAGCGTGGAGTTTCTGGGGCTGTTGGATACCGTGGCCTCCGTCGGCGCGGCGCATATACTCCCCCTTGCCGAGGGGCATATGTCCTGGGCGGACGATACTCAGGAACTGCCCGATGAGAAAACCTACGGTGGATTTATTAAAGACTGCGTACACCTGGTTTCGGCCCATGAGCAGCGGCTCTGCTTCCCGCTTGATTCTATTCGACGCTCGAACGGGAAATACCCGGCTAATAGCGTGGAGGTGATTTACCCGGGAATGCACTCTGATATTGGCGGAGGCTATCCTCCGGGAGATCAAGGAAAAGCCAATTATAATGATGATCGCTTACTACTTTCGCAAGTAGTGTTAAACGATATGTTTGCCTCAGCATTTTCCTCCGGCGCACCTTTTAAAGTCCCTAAGAATTCACTTCCTGAAGACAAGAAAAAGGAAGTCTGGCGAGTAATGTCTCCAGAGGTAATACAGCACTTCGATGTTGATGCAGCCTTATTCCGCCGTTTCAATGCCTGGCGAGAGTTAACCCTTAACCAGCCCTTATCGAAGGAGCCCGTCACCGATGAGCAGGCGGCTAAATATGAGGCGCCCCGGGCCACCGTTAGCCTGGAAAAAGCGGTCCAGAATCAGTTGGCCTGGATAACGGCCTGGCGCATTAACCGCTATGCTCGCGGGACGATGCTAGGCACTCACTTTTACAAGGATGCGTCGGAAAAGCATGGTGTGTCGGGTGTGCTTAAAGAGGCCGAGGTGAGAAGGGAACTTGAACAGGGCGCGGTGAGAGCCAGGCGAAAAAATATTCTCGACAATACGCCTCCGGACAAAATAAAAGATCTGGTGCTGGAGCCGGGAATAAAAGATTTCGACCCCGAAGTCTCTAAAACCCAGCTTCAGCAGGCCGCGCAGGAGTTTGGTGAAGACTATCGGGGCGAGTTCCGCAGCGTGCAAAGCCTCCCTCAACTGGTACTGGACGTTATTCCACGCAACGCAATCTTTATGATGAATTCTGATGACGAGCGGCAGGACTTCGCAACAATGAAACGCGAAGGTGAAGATAAAGTCCGGGTACTGTTTCCACTGCTGGGGGAGGAAAGTAATGCGGACCAGCCAGGAGGGCTTGTCAGGGCGCTGTTTGACGATCAGGTTCATGATTCCCGAGCCTGGTTTATGCACTATGCCCTTGAGGGGAGAGAGCTATGGAGCGGCTATTTTCGCTATCGGATGATCTATTTTGGCCGCGAATGCAGTAAATCTCTGTCTCCGCTGGCCATCGCCGGGAATGTCGTTGGGGCCGCAACGCTGGTTGGCGGGGTTATCTTCAGCTTCAGGCAGAAGGGCACAACCGCGAAGCTGGCAGGCCTGGCGGGAACGGCCGGTATATTCTCGCTGGAATCTGAGGCTCTTGACTTGCTCACCGGGCTGCCGATTGCCATGAGCCCGGATGCCGCAAAACTCAAAGCCTTTACTCCCCAGCCAGGCGTTGTGGTCGCCGAGCAAACGGCCGCCGTGCAGGAGCAACGCCTCGCCTTTGCAAAATCCATCATCCATTCAGAGTGGGCGAAAGAAGCCGCTTCAACGCTCATTTCCTGACTCAGGGAAGACGTCATATGAAAAACATTATTCGTCAGGGTGACACCCTGAAGGAGCATGGCGGCCGGGTATTGGGCGGCCACTATCTCTGTTTTGGCAAAGGTATTGCCGCTAAGGGCGATGCCGTTAAATGTAATAAACACGGCATGACGACTATCGCGGAAGGCAGCTCGCTTACCGAAGTCGACGGCCAGCCGGTTGCGCTTCACGGGCATAAGTGCCGCTGCGGCTGCACGCTGGTGAGTTCATTTCCCGATTTTGGTATTGAAACGTGAGAGCGCCTCCCTTGTTCCCGCCTTACCGGGTTGCTCGGCCGCCGGTGGCAAAGCGCTGGCTTGTTGCGGCTTTTGCGGCGGCGCTGGCGGCAGGTATTTGCACTGCATTGGTTCATCAATCGGGGGCCAGCGGCGGCACCCTGGTTGCGGTGATGCTGGCGGGTTGTGCCGTTATCGGGACGCTGTGGCTTTTTCGCCTGGGGTATTACCGGGGCGCGGTATTAAACGCCAGAACCTGGCACCGGGGGGTGGAAAAGGCACAGCAGGCGTGGTGGGCCGGGCACCGGCAGCCGTTCGGTTTGCAGACGATTATCCTGATTGGGCCGGCCGGGAGCCGGGAGTCGGAATGGTTGCGCGTGTTGCGCCGCGAGAGTTTGCCCCCGGAGCCACGAAAGGAGGGCGCTATTGACGCATTGCGGGTTGCCCGCACCTTTTCTCCGGCGCTGGCCGAGCGTGAAAAGCAGCTTGCGAAAATGCTGGCTTTGCAGTGGGTACAGGAGGGTGAGATACCGGACACCTGCCTTCCCGCAAGATGTTACTGGGCCGGAAGCCGTGCCGCGTGGGGCGATTTTTTAGCGCAGATGAAGACGAGTCTTCCGCAGGTTACGCTGCCTGCGGAGCCAAAAGCCTGGAAAGGCGAAGAAACCCTGGCCGAACTTGCCGGTTTTTTCAGTGAAGCAGAACCCGGTTCGCTAATACTGGTTGCCGGGTGTCTGTCTGTCCCCGCGGTTGCCGGAACGCCACGCCCTGTCGGGGAGTCGGCAGCACTCTGGTTGGTTAGCGCTGAAGCCCCCGTCCTGCTGACCCGTGGGGAAACTTTCGAGGCTGCGTCTTCTGAATCCCTTTTGCAGGTTTGCCAGCGGGCGCAGGAACAAAGCGAGAGCGACAAGATCCCGGAGCAATGCATTCTCTTTACCCAGCCCGAACAGCCTGAACTGGACAGCTGCGGCTGGAGTCTCAATCAATACCTGCAGGACACCTATTGGGGAGAGCTGGGGGAAATGGAGGCCCTGGTCGTCATCTCCCTTGCTGCGTTATTTGCCCGTACCCGGCAGGAGCCTTGCGGCTGGATAGCCACCGACCCTCAACACTCACTCGCACTTGGAATCGTCAAGCCCCATGGATAAGGACAAAAAACACCCGGACAGTATCACCGTGGCGTCGACAACGTTTATAGCGGCTGCCGCAATGACGCTGGCTGTTTTATTGGGTGGCATTATTTATTGGTTTTTCGCAACGGAAGCCTCCACCGAGTGGTCGCAAATTCTGCCTATCCTGATTATTTGCGGCATAGTTTGGGCCATGGCTTTTTGTGTCGCCGCGCTGGTTTTTGCCGGCTGGCAGCTTTGGGTGCGCAACCAAATAAAGCGCGCCTCTAAAGAGGGCATAAAGCAAACCCAGCGAGATAAACAAGCCGGGCAAATGACGCTGACAGGACGCATTAGCCGGGCTATGCGTGACCGCTACAGTTTTTTCTGGCGCAGCAAAGTCCGCCTGCTGTTGGTCATCGGTGACCAGGCGGCCATTAATCTACTGCTTCCGGGGCTGGAGGAAAACCAGTGGCTGGAAGGTCAGCGTACCGTTCTGATCTACGGCGGCAGCCTGTCTGCGGAAATTAATGCTGAAAAATACGCTTCACTACGCAAGCTACGCCGTGGCCGCCCGCTGGACGGGATTGTCCGGGTTATTGGTCAGGGGCTTAGCCTCGATCCGGGGCAGAGTGATGATGACCTGCGCGGGCTGGAGAGGATTGGCGAGCTGCTGCGCTACCAGCCGCCGGTTTGGCTGTGGCAGCTGTGTGCCAGCGGCTGGTCTCAAAGTGGCCGAACCGAACAGGCGGTTGGCGTTGCCTTCCCGCTGCGCGCCGCGCCGGATGATATTGCTCACCAGCTGGAAAATTTACTGCCGGAGCTTAGCAGCAGAGGCATGAGTCAGGTTGTGGAGAATAACGGCCATGACTTTTTGCTGCGCCTAGCTCAACATCTTAAGAACGGAGGCATCTCCCTCTGGGGGCAGCAACTGGCACCCTGGCTGTATGCCAGCCAGCAGCGCATTCCGCTACGAGGTTTGGCCTTTAGCCTGGAGAATCGCGAGGGAGCAGGGGAAAGCGCGGCGGCGCCGCTGGTCGCTGGCCGTAAAAATACGCTGGCACTTCCCGCTACCTGGCAGGCCATTATTGACGATTGTGGCCGCGTGCGCGGGCGCCGTGTTGGTTTTGCGTGGGAGCGAATGCTTGCCTGGGGGTTGATGGGCGTTATCGGGATATGGGGCGCGGGGCTGCTTATCTCCTTCGCCCTGAACTGGCAGCAAATATCTACCGTGGCAAGCAAAGCCCGGGATTTGGTGGAACATCCTGCTGTTTCTGACGCTCAGTTGACTTCCCTCCACAGTCTGCGCAACGACGCGGGCAGCCTGCAGAACCATCTACTGCATGGTTCCCCGTGGTATCAGCGTTTTGGGCTGGATCACAGCCAGCAGCTGCTTGGCGCGATGTTGCCCTGGTATGGCGTGGTTAACAATCGGCTGATTCGCGACCCGGCCAATGCCGCCCTGGCCGGTAAGCTTGGCGCATTGGTCAATTCTGCCCCGAATAGCGACCAGCGCGCTCAGCTTGCGAAACCGGGTTACGACCAGCTAAAAGCCTGGCTGATGATGGCGCGGCCGGACAAAGCGGACGGCGCGTTTTATGCTCAAACCATGAAGGCCGTACAGCCTGAGCTAAACGGCGTCTCCAAAGGTTTATGGCAGAGTTTGTCGCCCGACCTCTGGGCATTTTATATCTCTGAGCTGCCGCACCAGCCGCAGTGGAAAATCACCCCGAACGCCGCCCTGGTTAACCAAAGTCGCCAGGTGCTATTGCAGCAAATTGGCCGCCGTAATGCCGAAAGCACGCTGTATGAAAACATGCTCAAATCGGTGCGCCGTAATTTTGCCGATGTTTCGCTTGAGGATATGACCCCGGGCACGGACGCGCGCCGTCTGTTCTCGACCGACGAGAGCGTGCCGGGCATGTTCACCCGTGAGGCATGGGAAGGCGGCGTTAAGCAGGCCATTGATAAGGCTGCTAATACCCGCCGGGATGAAATTGACTGGGTGCTGAGCGACAGCCGTAAGGCGGTCTCCGCTGACCTGGCTCCGGAAGCGCTTCGGGCGCGGCTAACCCAGCGTTATTTCACCGACTTCGCCGGCAGCTGGCTCAACTTCCTCAATAGCCTGCGGCTTAACCCGGCAAATAATATCGCGGATGTCACCGATCAACTGACGTTGATGAGTGATGTTCGCCAGTCGCCGCTGATTGCGCTGATGAATACCCTGGCGCGGCAGGGGCAGGCCGGGCAGAAAAGTGAAGGTTTGTCCGACTCGATAATCAAATCGGCTAAGGACTTAATCAACAGCAAAGATAAACCGGTCATCGACCAGAGCGCTCTGGGGCCGCAAGGCCCGCTGGACGAAAGCTTTGGGCCGCTGCTTCAGCTTATGGGAAAAAATAAAAACAACGATGCTATATCGGCGGACAGTTCGCTGAGCCTGCAAACATACCTGACCCGCATTACGCGCGTGCGTCTGCGCCTGCAACAGATCGCCAGCGCGTCGGACCCGCAGGAAATGATGCAGACTCTGGCGCAAACCGTGTTTCAGGGAAAAAGTGTCGATTTGACCGACACCCAGCAGTACGGCAGCCTGGTGGCCGCAAGCCTTGGGGAAGAGTGGAGTGGTTTTGGCAACACGTTGTTTGTCCAGCCTCTGAATCAGGCCTGGGAAACCGTGTTGCAGCCCTCGGCTGCCAGCCTCAACCAGCGCTGGAACCGGGCCGTAGTGGCAAACTGGAATACGGCATTTAACGGGCGTTTTCCGTTCGCGGCAAGCAAAAGCGATGCATCTTTGCCGATGCTGGCCGAGTTTATCCGCAAAGACACGGGCCGCATCGATCGTTTTCTCGTCACCGAACTCAACGGCGTGCTGCATAAAGAAGGCAGCCGGTGGGTTCCGGATAATGCTCATAGCCAGGGGCTGACCTTTAATCCTGCGTTCCTCAAGGCGGTCAATCAGCTCAGCCAGTTGTCGGACGTTCTCTTCACGGACGGCGGGCAGGGGATCGGTTTTGAGCTACAGGCGCGCCCCGTGCCGCAGGTGGTGGAAACGCAGCTCACCATTGATGGGCAAAAACTGCATTATTTTAACCAGATGGCTGACTGGCAAAGCTTCCGCTGGCCGGGTGAAACCTATAAACCCGGCACGCTATTGACCTGGACTACAACCGGGAGCGGCGCCCGCCTGTTTGGCGACTATGTGGGGACATGGGGCTTTATTCGCTGGCTTGAGCAAAGCAAGCGGCAGCGGCTGGACAGCAGCCACTGGATGATGAACTTCACCGCGCCAGATGGCCGAACGTTACAGTGGGTGTTGCGCACACAGTTGGGGAATGGCCCGCTGGAACTGCTGTCATTGCGTAATTTTACCCTGCCAGCGCAAATATTTAGCGTGGAGCCTGGCGCGTTGGGGCAATTTGCCGATGAAGGCGATGTTATACCCATGGATGGAGTGAATTAATGGCCTCTCTACACAATTTAGTTTTAGCCTGCGGGGCTGATGAAAATAAGCTGATCCAACAATCTCTTACACGTCTTCAGCTGTGGGATAACTGGCTTCAGCCGCTGAGCGATGACAATCCAGTGGGGGAAGATCCCGGCTATGACGACGATTTTCAGCGCATTCGTGAAGAAGTTAACCAGCTTTCAGGGATTGATACCGGCCTGATTTGCTCCCTGACTGAAAAGCTGCTGACCGGCGTCAGCAAGGATTTACGTGTCGTCACTTTTTACGTGTGGGCTCGCCTGCATCAGGACGGCGAAACCGGTCTGGCTGAGGGGCTGGAGCTGCTGGCCGGAATGCTTAAGCATTTTGGCTCCAGGCTGCATCCGCTCCGCGACCGCAGTAGAAGAGCTGCTCTCCAGTGGCTGGGCAGCAGCAGAATGCTGGACAGCCTGTCGCTGTACCCGGAAGTGGACGTTGCCGTGATGCAGCGTGTGGTGGGAGCATTACTGCTCTCGGAGCAGATTTTGCAGCAAGGGAGTGAAGAGGCTCTGCCCGAACTCAATCCCTTGTATCAGGCGCTCGAAAACCGGCTGGCGCAAAGCGGTGGCGCGCAGAGCATAGTGCCGCAAACCAGCCGGGACGAAGATGCACTTCCGGCGTCAACTTCCAGCGGCCCGGCAGTCCCGGGCATGACCGATGTGGCGTCCGGGCGCGATCTTCTTGACCAGGCAAAAGTGCTGGCTCAATACCTCCGTAACCAGCCCGGCGGCTGGCTTGCCGGGCATCACCTTATCAAAAGCGTGCGCTGGGATACGCTGACACAGCTTCCTCCGCTTGATGCTAACAGCCGTACCCGGTTGCTGGCACCTAAGCCCGATCATCGCGCCCGGCTTAAGCGTTTATACCTGCAGCAAAGCTGGCTGGAGCTGCTTGAACAAACCGATAGCCTGTTTGTGCGCGGGGTAAATCACCTGTGGCTGGACGTGCAATGGTATGCGTGGCAGGCGCTGCTGAAGATGGACTCCGATAGCTGCCGGGCAGATATCCTGTGCCATGACCTTAAAGGGCTGCTTGCCCGGCTGCCGGGCCTGGAGTCGCTTGCTTTTGACGATGGCACGCCGTTTGCCGATGAAGTGACGCTTAGCTGGATAGGTGAAAAGATCCTCGCCGAACCCGGCAGCTGGCAGAGCGAATCGCTTAGTACGGCTCCTGCAACACAGGATGACATCCTCGCTCTTGAGCCGGAAGTGCTGGCAAAAGCCGATGGGGAAGGTATCGAGTCTGCTCTCAACTGGCTGCAAAACCGGCCGGGCATGGCAACTCCGCGTGACCGCTGGCTAATGCGTTTGCTTATGGCGCGGGTCGCCGAGCAATACGGTAAAAACGAGATGGCGCTGCATCTGCTCGGGGAGCTGGATGCCGCCGCCCGGCAGATAACCCTGCAACAATGGACGCCAGATTTGCTGTTTGAAGTGAGGGCGCGCCGCCTGAAGCTGCTGCGTATGAAGGCGGCACGTAGCGAGACGGATAAAATCCGCCTCCAGCCAGAGATGGATACTTTACTTGCCGGGCTGCTGTCTCTCGATCCCGCTCGCGCCGCAGTATTGTGCGGCTAACCTACAGAACAAACAGAATATAAATTTATGGACGATTTAACTCTGCGTTATTACGACGCTGAAATGCGCTATCTGCTGGAAGCCGGGGAGGAGTTCGCCCGCGCTCACCCTGAACGTGCCGCAATGCTAAACCTCGATAAAGCCGGTGCGCGGGACCCGTATGTGGAGCGGCTATTTGAGGGATTTGCCTTTCTTATGGGGCGGCTGCGCGAGAAGCTTGACGACGATATTCCCGAGCTGACGGAGGGGCTGGTCAGCCTGCTGTGGCCACACTACCTACGCACCATTCCTTCTATGTCGATCGTGGAGTTCACGCCTGACTGGCGGGAAATGAAAGAGAAGATGCGTATCGAAAAGGGCTTTGAGGTTCTTTCCCGGCCCATCGGCGAGAAGAATACCCGCTGCCGCTATAGCACCACGCAGGAGATAAACCTCCAGCCGCTGTCGCTGGAAAACGCTAATCTGACGACCGACTCAGAGGGGCGGTCGGTGATTAACATGCGCTTTCAGTGCAGCAGCCTTGCGGACTGGGGCCGCATCGATCTTAGCTGCCTGCCGTTGTATTTCAACGCCGATGCGCCGCTGGCATGCGCGATGCACGAAACTTTTACTTTGAATGTTGAACGCATGTGGATACGTCTGGCTGGAGAAGCAGAACGTCGGCCTCTTGCGGGATATTTCACGGCTTCAGGTTTTGACGAGGAGAGCGGCTTATGGCCAAAAGGAAGTGCCAGCTTTAGCGGCTACCAGCTGCTGCTGGAGTATTTTACCTTTCGTGAAAAATTCATGTTCGCCGGTCTTCATGGACTGGATAGCATTGATTTTCCTCCTCAATTACCCTGGTTTGAAATTGAGGTCGTGCTTTCTGAGCGCTGGGAGCATGATTTTAGTTTCACCGAGAAGCATTTAAGGCTGAACTGCGTGCCGGTGGTTAACTTATTTCTGCTGGAATCGGACCCACTGACCATTAACGCTTTGCAAACGGAATATCTGCTGCGCCCAATGCGTGTTCAGGACGGGCACACCGAGATCTATTCGGTTGACTCGGTCCTGTCTTCGGGGAAAAACACCTATGTGCCGTTTTCTAGCTTCCGCCATAAGGGCGGGATGATGCGGCACGAAGCGCCCGAATATTATTACCATACTCGTGTACGCCGCGGCCCTTCGGGGCTGCACAACACCTGGATAATCCTCGGCGGCGAAGCATTTGATAACCATACCGTGCCGGCAGATGAAAGCCTGTCTTTAACGCTGACCGGCACTAACGGGCAACTCCCGCGCAGGGCGCTGCAAAGTACGGTGCTTGATAGCGTGATGAAAACCACCTCGGCAAGTATTGCCGTGCGTAATCTTTGCGCGCCAACTCTGCCCTGTTACCCGCCGGACAGAGATCGCTTTCACTGGCGTATTTTAAGCCACCTCGGCAGTAATTTTCTTTCTATGATGGATAACGCAGAGGTGCTGCGCGGCACGCTGGCTCTTTATGAATGGACGGACAGTGAAATGAACCGTCGCCGCCTCGAAGCGATTATCGATGTCAGCCACGGTGAAACGGAGCGCTTCGAACAGGGCCATTTGTTACGCGGCGTGCAAATAGAAGTGACCCTCGACAGCGGCGGTTTTGCCGGGCACGGCGATATCTGTTTGTTTGGTGAAATGCTGAGTCGATTTTTTGCCCTCTATACCGATATCTACCTGTTTAATCGCCTGATTATCATTCTGCAACCAACCGGAGAGCGCCTGGAATGGGAAGAGAAACACAACCGCCGCATTCCGGGTTAAGCCGTGACCTGGCAAAAGATATTTCGCGGATTAACTTTTATCGTTTTTGCCAGCTCATTGAGAAGCAGAACCCGGAGAATGCGCCTTTGGGGGGCGGTAGTCCGGCAAACGATCCGGTGCGATTCAGCCCCTGGCCGGGCATGGGCTTCCCGGCCGGTGAGCTAAGAGCGGTTGAATACGATGAGGATAATGCCGACAAGCCCCCGGTTATTCGTACCACGTTCATGGGGTTGTACGGCGTGGACTCCCCGCTGCCTACCGCTTACCTGGATGATATTACCCAACGCAGGGAAGGGCACGAGGCGCTCCAGGGTTTTCTTGATATTTTCAGCCACCGCATCCTTACGCAATTTTATCGCATCTGGCGGAAATACTCCTATCCGGCCACTTTTGAAAATGGCGGGACGGATGCTATTTCACAGTCGTTGTTGGGGCTGGTGGGGCTGGGGATCCCCGGGACGGCAAACCACATTGCCACGCCGGTATCCCGTTTTCTCGCGCTGCTTGGCGTACTGCGCCAGCCCGGTAAAACGCAGGAAGGGGTGCGGGCTCTGGTTCAGCTTCTGGCCCCGGAAACAACGGCTTGTGTTAGCCCTTATTCGCTGAGGCCGGTTGCCGTTGCACACCCTCTGGCATTCAGTGGCAAAGAGGACATTCTGCTGGACGGCAACGCCCCCCTCGGCGATGAGGTGATGGACGCCAGTAGCCAACTTCTTATTGAGCTGAAGACCGGATCTGCGGACGAGGCTCAAGGCTGGATGCCAGACGGGCAGCTATATCAGGACTTTATGGTGATGCTGCGCGTCTATCTGGGCTGGCGTTTTAAGGCGCGTATCACGCTGACGGCCGCGACGCATTTGTTAACCATACCGCCCCTGGGCGAAGCGCCTTTTTGGCCCGGAATGAACGGCGTTCTGGGGGGCGATGACGGCTGCCCGGAAGAGGAAGTGCCGGGAACGTTTACCACCGAGCTTGGCTACTACGGCGGCCTTAAACCGGCGACACTGCAAAAAGGAAATCGACGTGTTACCTACAAATTTGACTAAATCAATGCTGATGGCGCTGCTTGCCTGCGGTTTGTCCGGTTGTGGTCTTGGCCAGAGCGTTGCGGACGGGACTAAATCGGCATTTAGTTCAGTATTTTATAAGCAAATCAAAGTGCTGCATCTCGACTTTACCGCCCGTGAGGCGCTTAACACCGATCCAACTGAAATTCGCTCATTTTCCGAACCTATGGTGGTGCGTATTTACCAGCTAAAAGATCGCCAGGTATTTGATAAAGCGCTGTATCAGCAGTTATTGGCCGAGGGAGACAGCCTGCTGGACGGCGACCAGCTTGCGAGCCGCAGCCTGGTGATAAAACCGGGTGAGGATGCCTCGCTGGATATGCCGATGGAGGCTGAGGCTAAATTCGTTGCGGTGGTTGGGTTCTTCCGCCATCCCGATATGGAAAAAAATAACTGGAAGCTGGTGATGAGCCGCGAAGCGCTCGACCCGGATAAGGCCAGAGTTATTGAGGCAGGAAGCCATGGCCTGAAACTCCTCCCGCTTAAGGATGAATGATGCCCGATAATCATAATGGCCCTTCGCTGTATGAAATGCTGACCGGCAGCTACAGCGGCGGCCTTGAACTGCACAACGTGAGCGAAGAAAACCAGGTGGTGCTGTCGGTGCTGGATAATATGCAGCGCATCCTCAACGCGCGGGCTGGCACTCTGGCACATCTGCCGGATTACGGCTTGCCGGATATGACCAAAATCCTTCAGGGCATGCCGGGTACGGCTCATCAGCTGATGGCGACGCTGTCCGAAGTGCTGCTGAAATACGAGCCGAGGCTTAAGGCCATCAAGGTGGTGATGCTCGGGCAAAATATCCCCGGCGAACTCCGCTACGCCATAGACGCGGAGCTAAAAGGCATTGGGCTGGTGCGCTACGGCACCGAGTTTATGCCGGAGGGCAAGGTGATGCTCAGGCACCTTAAACAGCAAAACTATCTCGAAACCAGCCAGTTTATTTAATCCTCACTTTGTCATTTACAGTCGAAATGGATATCACTATGTCCCAGGCATACGAACGCCAACTCAAAACCGGGGGCGACCCCCGAACAATGCCGGATTACGCAGCGCTGCGCGATGAACTCGGCAAGCTTTCCCACCCGGCGCGGCCCGATGTTAACTGGGCCTATGTTGAACGCCTGGCGCTTAATTTATTTGACTCTAACGGCGTCGATCTTCAGACGGCGGCCTGGTTCACTCTGGCAAGAACCCAGCTTGCGGGGGTTTACGGTTTTAACGAAGGGCTGGCGATAGTGGATGCCCTGGTTCGCTACCAGTGGTCGGCCATGTGGCCCGCTTCGGTACACGCCAGAATTGAGATTATCAGCGGCCTGAGTAAAAGGCTTCAGCAGGTGTTCCGCACGCTGAGTCTCCAGCGCGTGGATCTTGCGGCGCTCTACAGAAGTGAAAGGTTACTGGCGGCTATAGGCGAGGTATTGCAGCGCCTCGAATTGCGTAATGCGGCAGGGATTGAGGCGCTGCGCCAGATGCTGCAAAACGACATTACCCGGCTTGAAAACAGCGATGCGGCAGCACCCGAGGAACATCAGCCTCAGGCCGTGGTTTTGCCGATCCATGCGGTCAATTCAGAAGCGAGTGAAGGCGCTCCGCGCTGGGTTTATGTGGTACACGACAGGCCAGAAGTAGAAGTTGAGATTAAAACCGAAGCCCCACGCCGTATTACGCCGCTTAAAGCCTTTGTTTGCGGCCTCGCGGTTTCGGCGGCCCTTGCGGGACTGGGTGGCGTAGCCATTCCTGCTCTGCTTAATCATCCGGCGGAAAATGCTTTGATGGCCTCGGTTGCAGAATTACCGGCAACTCTGCCAGCGGCAGAGGTCGAAACACTGCACCGTGAATCCCCGGGCTGGCTGCATCAGAACGTGGCCTATGGCAGCCAATTGCAGTCGCGCCTTGAAGAGCTTGGCAGGCTCCCTCCGTACTGGCCGCTGCTGCACGGGGAGCGGCTGGTGGAGCAAACCTGGCAGCTTTACCCTGGTTCGGAAATGGCGAAAAACGCCGCAGGAAAATGGCGGGCGATAATGGTCGCCAATGCGCTACCGGCATCCGGCGCGGCAGGCTGGCGTCACGGCGTGGCCGAACTGCAAATGCTCCAGCAGCGCCTGAACCAGCTGGATGAGAAGAAGGGAAAATACCTGACCGTTAGCGAGCTAAAAACCGTGGTGTTTTCTGTTTCAAAATCGCTGAATGACGAAGTGCCTGCCGAAGAGCTGGTTCGCCGGTTACAGGATTTGCCCGCCGATGAGCCCGTACCGCAGGCGCTACAAGGCCAGCTGGAGAGCAGGCTACGCCAGCTGCTTAACAGCTATATGCTTATTAAAATGCGGCATGAGGATGAGCAAAGTGGCGGTTAAGGGCGACCAGAAATCTCTCTTTTTGGCCGCAGGGACTGGACTAACTGAATGTGATCTTTATCATGTCGTGGTCAATACAGAATAAGAGAATGTGCTATGCAACATATCATTGAAGGTTTTCTGAGCTTCCAGAAAGAAGTTTTTCCGCAACGCAAAGAACTCTTCCGCAGCCTGGCTTCCAGCCAAAATCCTAAAGCGCTTTTTATTTCCTGTTCCGACAGCCGCCTGGTGCCAGAGCTGGTGACTCAGCAGGATCCGGGGCAGCTTTTCGTTATCCGTAACGCAGGCAATATCGTTCCTTCCTTCGGCCCTGAGCCGGGCGGCGTGTCGGCGACGATTGAGTACGCGGTGGTTGCGCTTGGCGTGACTGATATCGTTATCTGCGGCCACTCTAACTGCGGAGCCATGAAGGCCATCGCCTCGTGCCAGTGTCTTGACCCGATGCCGGCCGTGGCGCACTGGCTGCACTATTCAGACGCGGCGAAAGCGGTAGTTGAAAAGAAAACCTGGAATAACGAAACCGACAAAGTTAACGCCATGGTGGAAGAGAACGTTATTGCCCAGTTGAATAACATTAAAACCCACCCATCGGTTGCGGTTGGCCTGCGTAACGGCGGCCTGCGTCTTCACGGCTGGGTTTATGACATCGAAAGCGGTGAAATTCGCACGCTGGACAGAAACAGCAAGACCTATATTTCCCTGGCCGATAACCCGGAAGTGTACTTCGAATAAATAAACGCCGGTCACATCGCATCGACTGATAAATCCACGCCCCGGCGTGGATTTTTTACATTTGGGGATAAATAAAAACACCTGAAGGGGGATTGTGGAGATTTTGGGGATTTACCATTCCTCTACGGTAAACCGGGACAGGGCGGGCATATAATCGACAGATAACGGGCTAAAGGTTACGTCCGGCCACGGGAGTGGAGGGTTAAGATGAAAAAACAACTTTATGTTTTAGCGATGTCTGCGCTGATGGTTGTGCCGCAGCTGGCGTTGGCCCGCCCGGGACCGTGGTGGGGGCACGGGCCAGGGTTCTATCGCGGGCCTCACTACTTTTACCCGGGGCCACGCCTGACTGTTCTGCCCGGTCTTGCAACCGCGATTATCGTCGGCGGGCTGACTTACTACGTCGTCAACGGTATTTATTATCAGCGGCAGGGGGCGGAGTACGTTCGGGTTGAAACCCCATCCAGCCCAGGGGCCGGCATCAGCGTCCTGGATTATAACGGCAAGCGATACTACGTGCGTAACGGGAGCTATTTCCAGAAAGATATCAACGGTAATTACTTCGAAGTGCCCCGCCCCGCAGGGCTTTAGCCGGTAGCCATTCACCTGGTATGAGTGTTCACCGCGGCAGTTGTACAGATTCCCGCGGTGAACCTCTCCACGCCTTTCCATACATCTTGCTTATCCTTCGGCTTGCAGCCATCACCGTTTTGTATTGGCACATGTAAGCATCAATTTGGTTACATAAAATCTACAATCAGCTTCTCACTTTCACCTTTTCACAGGTGTTTACTCGCGAGAGTGGTTGTATATACATGATTGGTCATGTGATGTTTACCCGATATGGCGCCGTTTAATCAGGTTTTAGCGAGGTAGTTATGTCTTCCCTTTCATCTACAGAAGAGCAGTCTAAGAGCGCGGCCCGGCTTACGGAATCCCGTTCCATCGATTATATCCCCGACGGCGAACGTCACGGGCACCCCTTCAGCCAGTTTACGCTGTGGTTCGGTGGCAACCTGCAAATCACCGCCATTGTGACCGGCGCGCTTGCGGTTGTGCTGGGCGGAGACGTGGTCTGGTCATTAACAGGATTATTGGTCGGGCAAATCATTGGCGCGGTAGTGATGTCGTTCCACGCGTTACAGGGGCCGCGGCTGGGATTACCGCAGATGATAATTACCCGCGCGCAGTTTGGCGTATACGGAGCGGTCATTCCGTTGGTGCTGGTTTGCATTATGTATATCGGCTTTTCGGCGAGCGGCACCGTGCTGGCGGGGCAGGCTATGGCGCGGTTGCTGTCGATAAGCGACGTTAGCGGGATGATCTTATTCAGCGCCATTATTGTTGTTATTGCCGTGCTGGGATATCGCGTTATTCACAAGCTGGGCAAGGTGGCGAGCATGGTCGGCGTGCTGGCATTCGCCTGGCTGTTTGCCTCGCTGTTGTTGAATACCGACCTCAGCGTGATTATGCAAAACAACCATTTCTCTCTACCGATGTTTTTACTGGCGGTGTCGCTTTCATCGTCCTGGCAAATAGCTTTTTGCCCGTACGTCTCCGACTATTCGCGCTACCTGCCGCGCGGCGTTTCAGGCCCGAAGGTGTTCTTTTCTGTCTTTAGCGGGACGGTGTTAGGCACCCAGGCCTCAATGTCTCTTGGGGTGATTACCGCCGCCATCGCGGGCAGCGCTTTCTCGGGCCACGAGGTGAGCTACATTGTCGGGTTGGGGAAAACCGAAACCATGGCGATGGTCATCTATTTTGCCATCTGCTTCGGCAAAATTACCTTTACCACGCTCAATGCCTACGGCAGCTTTATGTCGCTGACGACAATCGTTTCCGGGTTCCGCAAGCAGGTTACGCTGAGCCAAAAAAATCGTGTTCTGTTTGTGGTGCTGATGGTGGCGGCCTCCTGCGTTATTGCATTGCTTAGCGAACCGGCTTTCCTCAAACACTTTACGCATTTTCTGCTGTTTCTACTGGCATTCTTTGTACCCTGGAGCGCGATTGGCCTAACCGATTACTACCTGATTTCAGCCCGCGCCGTAGATATTCCTGCGCTTTTCGATGCCGATAAACGCTACGGGCGCTGGAATCTATTTGGCATCGGCGTGTACGTTTTCGGCGTCCTTATTCAGCTGCCTTTTATTGAAAACCCTTTATTCCATGGATCGTTAACGTGGATTTTCGACGGTAACGACGTTTCCTGGATTATCGGCTGGTTTGGGACGGCTATTCTGTATTACGGCCTTCATCGACTGGATAAACGGGTGTTGCCAAAAACAACCCTCTATCCTGAACATTCTGACCAATAATCTGGTTATAGAATTAAACCGAATCCACGCCTTTGCGTGGATTTTTTTCATTTGAAGGTTGTGACACCTTCGGACCATTTAATGTTTACCGATCGGCAACAGAGCGTTTAGCAGATAAGGATTTATAGAGCTGGAATTTTAACCTATCGTCTGTCCACCCAGTTAAACCAGAGTATTGATATACTGATGGAAAAAACACTCACAACGCCTCTGGTGGTGTTGATCGTTTGCCTGTCCGTTGGCGGGTTAATATCTACCGATATTTTCTTGCCTGCGCTCGGAAGCATGAGCCATTACTATAAGGTTACCGAGGCACAAATACAGAATGCTATCGCAATATTTTTATTTGCCGTCTCTTTTTCTCAACTGATATATGGCCCATTAAGCGACAGTCTCGGAAGGAAGAAGGTACTCATCGTCGGGGGCATTATTTGGCTGATTTCAACGATAGCCGTAATCTACACCACCAGTATTAACCAGCTATTGGTTTTACGCCTCTTTCAGGGTATAGGCTCCTGCGCCGGGATAACTATTAGCCGGGCATTGATAAATGACATGATGGATAAAAAGTCTGCCGCGCAATTGTATCTGGTGATTTTTCCTTTTGTCGGCATGTCGCCGGCGATTGCACCTATGATAGGTGGCGTACTGACGCAGTATTTTGGCTGGCATGCATGTTTTATTTTCTTAACCTTATTTATCTTGCTGACGCTCGGGCTCTGTTTTACGTCATTAAAAGAGACTTTGCCGCCGGAAAAAAGACACAGGCTGAGTTTGTCCGCATCACTTATTAATACCTGCAATGTTTTACTGAATAAAAAATTTCTCTATTACGCGGCCATTCCCTGTTTTGCCTATGCGGCTTACTTTGCCTACATCGTAGAGTCACCGTTTATGCTGGGTAAACTGGGACTCTCACCCGTGTACGTGGGTTATACCTACGTGCTGCTTTCGGTGAGCTATGTGGCGGGTAACCTGACGGCCAAAAAAATATCCCGCAAGGAAGGCGTTGAGGCAACTCTGCGTAAGGGATATATCGTTTTTGTTTTCGGGGGGATTATATTTGCATTACAGATGTTTATCAGTCCGCTGCCTTTGGTTTCCAGCGTGATTGCTATTTCTGTTCTTACTTTTGGCAACGGTTTCTTACTGCCGTTGGGCACGGCGTCCGCTATTGCTGCCCACTCACGGGCGTCCGGCACGGCGTCCGGCGTGATGGGGGCGCTACAGCTTGGTAGCGCCGCATTGTCAGCCTTTCTTATCGGCAAAGTCTCAGCGCATAACCCTGAAGTGACGGCGCTTATTATCGCCGCCGTAGCGGTAATTGGGTTTGTGATTTATTTGCTCGGCCAGGCACGGCTGGTTAATTTTATGGAAAATAAAGAGAGTGAAATAAAGTGATAAATAATATTGATGTAACTTTGCGCGACGGCGGCTATCAGAACGGTTTTTGTTTTCCCTCTGACTATGCAGCAAAACATGCTCAGATGCTGACCGAAAGCGGCGTTGAATGGATTGAGGTTGGCTATCGCAATGGATCTTTTAAACCAATCCCAAATATTGGCATGACCGGCCTGTCTCCGGACAGCTATATACATTTTATTCACGCCGCTGCCCCCAATGTTAAAATGGTGGTGATTGCTCACCCGCATAATATTACGACCGAAGATATTAAAGAAATGAAAGCGAGTGGCTTAAGTATGCTTCGCCTTTGTATTAAAGCAGATAAACCACAACGTGCTATTGAATTATGTAAGTTTGCCAAATCAGTTGGCCTGAAGGTCAGCATTAATTTAGTGCGCGTAAGCCAGGTAAGTACCGATACGATGATTGAGATTGCGCATCTTTACCAGGATGTCGGGGCGGATATTTTTTACCTTGCCGATTCAAACGGTAGTTTACTGCCGGAGCAGGTGTCGCACATGGTGTGTCTTATAAGGCTCAAGACTCATCTGGACGTTGGCTTTCATGCCCATGATAATCTTGGCCTGGCCGTGGCTAATTCAATCGAGGCGGTTAGGTCAGGCGCCACATTCATTGATAGCTCGCTGACCGGGATGGGTAAAGGCGCAGGGAATTTAGCCCTGGAAAGCTGGCTCGCATTGCTTAATTTTTATGAGCAGCAAGAGAAATACAACATCGGCGTAGTTTTAAACCAAATTAATATATTACAGTCCGGCGACTTCTTTAATGCTTCTAAGCGCACCGTGCTGGATATGATTATGGGGCTGTCAAACCTCAACGCTGATTACAGGGCAATAGTAGAAGCTACCCTTGGGCAGGATGTCCCTTCGGTTTTTAAAGAAATTAAAAAGCTTACGGCGGAGAAAGTGGCATGAGTAAAATGGACGTCGTTATTATGGCGCCGGTAATGCCGCTTTGGGACGATGGCATGTTTTGTAAACCGTTGCTTTCGCTGCTGTCGAATAAAGGCTTTAAGGTATCGCTTGTGGATACGTTATCACTGATCCACTCCGCTGACCCAAAAGAAACTATTGAATCGGTCCATCATGAGCTTATTGCCAGAGCGGGTTCACCTTTCCTGCTGGTGGGTTTTGCAATGGCAGGGACACTGGTGCAGATATTATCGCCAAGAATGGATTGCCTGACCGGCGTTATTTCTATCAGCGCGCCGGGCTTCTCTGATTACCTATTAAATGAACGCGTCGGTTATTTGGTGTCGTTGCTGAGCAAAGGGTATCTGGATGAGGCCGTCGAGGCGCTGAATCAGTTTGTGGTACCCAAGGGGCAAACGTCTTTGCACGCTGTAAATACTATCCCCGAGTCGCAGCGGAAAGTGGCGATAGAAAGAATGCTGCGCGGGTTTTCTTTATTGCGCAGGTTAGATGCCAGGCCCGCAATGGCAAAGTTCAGCGGAAAATACCTCGGCATTGTTGGGGAAAAATCACAGCTGGCGACCTGGGGTAACCAGACCCACAGCGGTAACCCAAATCACCGCTATGAGCGTATACCGGGGGCGGGCATGCGGCCATGGAATGATAATGCCTCCGCCATCAATCTGCTGGTTAACGAATGGATTGAAGAACTATGAAAAAGGTACTGGTTCTACCTGGCGATGGTATCGGTCAGGAAGTTTGCGAGGCGGCGCTGCCGGTGATTAGCGCGTTAAATTTGCCAATAATGCTCTCGTGGGGAGAGATAGGCTGGGAGTGCTGGAAAGCTGAAGGAGACCCTGTTCCGGCCCGAACGTGGGACGAGATAAAGCAGGTGGACGCCATACTGCTGGGGGCGGTTACCAGCAAAGGTAAATCCGAAGCCGAGCGCGCTCTGCCTTCACACCTTCAGGGCGAGAATATTGCTTATTTGTCGCCCGTTATCCAGCTTCGGCAAAGGCTGGGCCTGTTCGCCAATATCCGGCCGGTTAAATATATTGAAGGCGACCGGCGTCCTTTCCGCTGCTGCGTTATTCGTGAAAACACCGAGGGGCTTTATGCCGGGTTGGATTTTAAAGGTGTTGGCGCGGAGGTTTCCGGCTGGCTAAAACATCCAAACATCGATCAATATGGCCCGGAAGAGGCAGCGTGGACGGTGCGCCTGCAAACTCGTTTTGGGCTTGAGCGCCTGTTTTATACGGCTTTTGATTATGCCCGTCAGCACCATTTTAGCCGCGTAACCTTTGCCGATAAGCCCAACGTTATGCGCGAAAGCGGCCAGTTCGCCGCAGAGGTCTTCTACGAGGTTGCGGCGCAGTTTTCAGATATCGCGGCGGATATCCAGAACGTTGATGCCGTAGCGCTGCGGCTGGTACTCAAGCCTGATGAATACGGCGTTATTGTTGCCGAGAATATGTTTGGCGATATTTTATCCGACCTGGTGGCGGGTATTATGGGCGGTCTGGGACTGGCTCCAAGCGCCAACGTCGGGAGCCATATTCCCTATTTTGAACCTGTGCACGGCAGCGCGCCGGGCATGGCCGGGAAGGGCAAAGCGAACCCTTCCGCGATGTTTTACAGCATCGCCCTGATGCTGGAGTATCTGGGATTTAACCGTCAGGCAGAGGCGATTAATCGTGCCGTTGACCGGGTTATTCGGGAAGGCAAAATAACCACCTATGATCTGGGGGGCGCGGCGACCACGCAGCAAATGGCCAACGCTATAATCCGCGCCATTATTGCACCTGCGGTAATGCGCACGGCCAGCGTGATAACCATCGGCGACGAGCTGCTGTCGGGGCAGTATCAAAACAGCAATCAGCAGCATCTGAGCCAGCAACTGGCGAAGGCCAATTATCAGGTCAGGTTGCAGGCGGTCTGCGCGGACAATATCCGGCAAATCAGCGGTGAGATTAACGCCTGCTGCGGGCAGGATGAGCTAATTGTGGTGTGCGGAGGGCTGGGGCCAACTTCGGACGATAAGACCCGCGAGGCGGTAGCGCACGCCGCTAATCAGCCGCTTATTCACCACGAGAATGTCTGGGTAACCATCCAGCAACAGCTGCGTCAGCTTGGAGTGCAGGATGATAAATCGAACCGCCAGCAGGCTTTATTCCCTTCGGGCGCCCGCATTCTCGCTAACCCTTCCGGTACTGCTCCTGGATTCTATATTGCCTGTGGAGGTAGCCAGGTTGTTGTGTTGCCGGGGCCGCCGTCTCAGGCGCTCCCGATGATGGACGGTTTTTTATCGCTCACGGAGAAGCGTGAGGCGGGCAAGAACAAGTACGACTGGATGTTGATTGGTATCTCAGAGGGCGAAGTGGGGTCGAAGGTCAGGGAGTTGCTGCCGTTTACCGAATGGGATATCCATTTTTTGTGGAAAAGCCCGTATGTGCTGGTGCAAATAGAAACGCCGCCGTCTCAGCCCATGCCGCAGGCGATGCTCAATACGCTGGATGAAATCTTCGATGCGCAACTGGTCAGTAAAAATAATAAAACAGCCGTTAACCTGCTGAATGATATTTGCGATATCCGCTGGACTACGCCGGACGCCGCCCTTTCAGTTTTGCTCCTGAATGAGAGAGATACGGCCGGAGGCAAGCCGCTGCTTGCTGCCGAAATCAACGTTAACCCGACGCTGGCAAGCGTTGTCACCGGCGATAACCTGTTGGGGAAAATGAAGATGTCGGTGCGCCTTGAAAGCGGAATGATACAAACGGCTACCTTCCCGTATAACAAAACCTTACTGCCGCAAAGTATCCCGGAATATGCCGCATGGTGCGTTCTGAATGCTTTGGCCGCAGATAATGGATAAGCGCATGATGAACAAAACTCTGACTAATATTCGCCGGCGCCTGTTGGCGCTGGATACGGCGGCGGTATCGGATGCGCTGGACAGCATTTATATCGCCGGGGGAATTCCGGGCATTAAACCGCAGGTTGCGGGGCGTAAAATTGCGGGGCCGGCTTTCACTGTTCAGTATGAAGCTTATGAGCCGGAAAAAAACACCTTTATGAACGCCGGAACCTACATTGACGAGGTGCCGGAGGGGGCGATTATCGTCGTTGATAATCAGGGGCGGGAGGATTGCACCAGCTGGGGCAACATCCTGACGACCAAAGCGTTGCAGAAAAAAATAGCAGGCACGGTAATTCACGGTTCGGCAAGGGACATCGCCGATATCCGCAATATGAATTATCCGCTGTTTGCGGCCAATATTTTTATGGTTTCCGGGAAAAATCGGGCGCGCGTCAGGGCAGTACAGTGCGGCCTGGAGATTAGCGGCGTGAAAATAGAGCCGGGCGACTGGATTATGGGCGACGATAACGGGGTAGTAGCGATACCGCGCGACAGGCTGATGGAAGTCGTCTTACTTGCCGAAAATGTTGAAAAAACCGAGCATCAAATCCTCGGCAGTATTAACGAAGGCACAAGGCTTGAAGATGCCCGCCGCACGCTGGGATACGCGGCACCATGGGGGCTAAAAGGATGACCCACCCTTTTTTTGCCCGCTGGTCACAACGGCTGCGCTTTCTGGACGTACATTACCATGCCAGCCCGGACAGCTACCTGCGGCGCTACACCGCGCTTGAGGCCGGGCAGCGCTATGCCGAACTAAAGGGCGGCGTGGTGCTGAAAAGCCATCTGGGCAGCGTATCGGCTCTGGCCGCCGGGCTGCAACAGCAGGGATTGCCGGTCTTTGGCTCAATCGTTCTCAATGCTCTGGCAGGCGGGTTCAGCCTTGAGGCGATAAAACAGGCGCTAAGCCAGTATCAGTTCGACGCGGCGCCCCGGCTGCTGGTTCACCTGCCGACCATTGTTAGCAGCGAGCACCGGAGCGCGTTAACCCGGACGTTTGCTAATAAATATGCTCGTGAAAATGCGCAACAGCCGTTATCTATTACTGACGACGATGGACGGATCCGCCCCGAGGTGGAAGCGATTATAGCGTTCGCCCGGCATCACAATATCGTGCTTTCTTCGGGGCATGCGGGCAAAGGGCAGACTTTGCGGCTTATTGAGGCCGTGGAAAAAGCGGGCGGCTGCCGGTTAATGCTGAATCAGCCGGCTAATCCTATGACCGGATTTTCCGCCCCCGAGCTTAAGGCGCTTGGGCGTTACAGCTGGCTTTATATCGAGCAATGCGCGCTCACGGTTTACCTTAAATATCAAACCGAAGAAGATATGTATGACGTGCTGTCGGGTGTGAATAATGTGGTTTACAGCTCCGATCTCGGCCAGCCGCACCAGCCGGGTATCAGCCACTGGCTGGCCGACAGCGAAACCTGGTTTCGTCGGGCCGGGCTGGGAGTGGATAAAGTTGACGCGGTCAGGCGGCTTAATCCTCTCAGGATGCTGGACCCGCAACCGTCGCCAGATTAAGCGTGCGGATGAAATCGATAAATGCCTGCTCTTTTGGCGAAGGTTTGGGATTGACGTGCACCACATACATCGGGAGCGGGGGCGGCATAAACTCGCCAAGTATGGAAATTATCTCGCCTGAATTAATTCCGTCCCTCACGGTAAAGTCGGGCAGGTACGAAATGCCGAGGCCATTTTTCACCATTTGGTAGAGATCCAGGCTGTTGCTCACTCTCGAGGTGCTGGCGGGGCGAACCTCCGTTAACTCTCCGTCAATCATAAACTTCCACGAGCGGCGGTGATTATCGAAGTGGAACAGGCAGGTGTGGCTTAGCAGCTCATCAGGGTGGCCGGGCAGGCCGCAGCGCCGTACATAATCGGGCGTGACGCAGGCGTGCTTTCGCCAGTAGCCGAGTAGAGAATAGTAAAGATTGCTGTCCGGCAGAGGGCCACATTGTAAGGCCAGGTCGAAACCGTGGCTGAACAGTTCCATGCAGTGATTGCCGGTTACCGTCTCCAGCCGGAGTCTGGGGTACAGTTCGAAAAACTGGCGGAGGTTAGGGATAACGTGCAGGTGATTGATGGAGTGGGGAATACCCACCTTCAGGCAGCCGCTGACTTCCGCATTAAAGCTTTTCACGTCCCGCAGGCAGGATTCGTAGTCATCAATAATGGATACGCAGCGCTGATATAACTGTTCTCCGGCAGTCGTCAGCAGCACTTTGCGCGAATTACGCTTAAAAAGCTGCGTTTTTAACTCATGCTCCAGCTTCTCAATACGGCGGCTGACCATAGCAGGGGAGATTTTCATGGCCAGAGCCGCAGCCCTGAACCCCTTACACTCCACCACCATTCTGAACGCTTTCATGTTTTCCATCACGGCCCAACCCTCCAGTTAATCCATAACTTTAGTGGCGTTAATGTATCGCATTTACTCTTATGACATGCTGATTATATTCATCGGGCAGTCGTCATAAGTGAAATCTGATTTATTTAGCACTGAAAATGGCTCTTCTGAAGCCGGTTATTTTAGCCAGCAGTAAGCAGACTGCCCCATTAACTTGTCAATCAAATTTTAGGCTTCGATGGCATAAATACAGTCTATTCATCATTAAAACTTCACAATAACTTAAACCACTCAAGAAAAAGGAGTAACATGAGCCGCTATTTTCAGCCTGTATGCAATGTCAGGCATTCACATGCAAGTTAATAAACTTAGAACCCACTTTCTTTGATAACGATGAAAAAAAGACTTCTGCTTCCGCTGTTATTCATTCCCTGCGTGTCGTATGCCGCAGCGACGGTAACGTTTAACTCTATTACCTCAGATCCTATCACTAACGGATTTGTATTAATTAACCTGGCCCTGACGGTATTTTTCACATTTATGCGTTTCGACAGGTTTGCCATTGTTCACGGCCCAGAGATACTCACTACTGTCGGTATTCTCGGTTGTTTTGCAGGCATTGCAACTTCGTTACTGCATTTTGACTCGGCTAACGTGGCAGAAAGCGTGCCTCATCTGCTTGAAGGCGTGAAGACGGCTTTTCTTGCTTCGTTAAGTGGTGTTGGTGGTTCACTTGTTATTCGTGCAAGACACTATTTCCAGAAAAAGCCCATTCCTCAGGCTTCTGGTACGCCCAAGGCGGCAAGTCTGGATGATGTTGTTGCTGCCACTTATGCGCTCCAGCAAAGCCTTGCCGGTAACGAGGACAGTAGTCTTCTGACACAGCTCAAACTCATGCGCCAGGAACAGGCAGATGAATTACGTGCATTGCGCAGTGCCTTTGATACTTTTTCTCAGAAAATGGCTGAGGACGGCTCTAAGGCACTTATTGATGCCTTGAAAGAGGTGCTCAGCGATTTTAATGCGCAAATAAATGAGCAGTTTGGAGAGAACTTCAAACACCTGAACGCAAGTGTGGAAAAACTGGTCATCTGGCAGAAACAATATAAAGAAGAGTTGGACACTTTGCAGAGTTTGCAAAAGTCCTCAGCTGACGATCTCAAAGAGGCTTCACTGGGACTTGCTTCGTTTATCGGCCAGGCATCCAGTTTTGCCCGGACCGCGGACGCGCTGGAAAACACGCTTGAGGGCCTGGCCCGGCAGCATGAGGATATCGATCTGTCTCAGCGCTCTATGTGTGAAGTGTTGTCGCAAATGAAAGATGTCACGCCACAGTTCTCACACAAAATTGATGAAATGACAGTATCAATGGCCCTGGGGGTAGCAAAACTACAGGGTGAGGTCGGTGATATTGTGAAAGATTTTAGTACTCAGGCACAAACTTTCTCCGGGGAAATAAAACAGTTTTTGACGGAGACGCTCACTAAGTCGCAGTCGGAAGTTAATGCCGGGCTCACCCAGTCAGTGGACAAAATCCACCAGAGTGTCGTCGCTCTGGATACGGGGTTGCAGGAGGAACTTACAAAGAGTCTCGAAACCCTTGGCCGACAGCTTGCATCACTTTCCGAGAAATTCGTCGCTGATTACACCCCTTTGACCGAACGCCTGAGAGAAGTTGTGCGGATCGCTTCTGCGACGTGAGAATAATATGAATTTAGAACAGAGCAACCAATCTTACTGGATACCTCTTGCAGACCTTATGACGGGGTTAATGATGGTATTCATGCTACTGACTGCTGCATTTATGCTTCGTGTAGAGCAGACAACGACGCTGGTTGTAAAAGAGTATGAAATTACGAAACGTGATTTGCAGTTGGCTCTGCAAAAAGAGTTCGCGAAAGATCTGAAGCAATGGAATGCAGAAATATTGGGCGATATGACTATCCGTTTTAACGACCCATCCGTTCTTTTTGCCACCGGTTCGTCAGAATTACGTCCTCGGTTCAAGGTAGTGCTTGGTGAGTTTTTCCCCCGTTATATCGCTCTGCTGACCTCAGAAAAATACAGGGGTGCCGTTAAGGAAATACGCATAGAAGGGCATACCAGCGCCTTCTGGAGTGGGGCTGAAAATGAAAAACAAGCTTATTTCAGAAATATGGAGCTTTCCCAGGCAAGGACCCGCAGCACGCTGGAATATCTAATGTCATTGCCAAAGGTGCTGGGCGATGAAAAATGGCTTGTTCAGCATGTGACAGCGAATGGATTGTCATCCTCTCATCCACTTTTAAATGAATCATCGCAGGCGGCAAACCAGCGCGTGGAGTTTCGCATCGTCACGAATGCCAGCGAGAAGATGGATCTTATTGCGGGGAAGTTATCTAAAAAATGAGCTTTAAGTTACCAGATTTTCTCACCTGGCCATCACTGGACATTTTACGGCATAAAATGGGAGCCCCGCTTACGGATAACTTTGTGTTGGTTCCCGTATATTCTGAAATATCCATCATGGAGCAGTTGAATACCGGTGGAGTCGAAATTGATCTTGATGAGATTAGTGTCCATGAAGATGGAACATTGCTCTACAGGGGTTATCGGGGGTTGCTCCATATCCGGGATATCTCTTCTATTTCGGGTGAAGCCAGGATGCCAAAATTTCATCTGGCCTATTGCCAGACTCTTGAAAAAATGCAGAAAAACTCGCGCTTTGACCGATACGTTGTTGCACAAACGACTTCAGGTGAGTTTAAAGTCAACATGATTGACCGTGAAGTGGTGTCTCAAACCGTAAGATTAAATGTGTGTCAGCACTGTCTCGATAAGATTCGCTGGAAGGGTTTCAGTATGTCCGGTATATCACGGTTGGAACGGCAGAATCGAGTTGAGGGCTTTTCACTGCCTGAGTTTTTTGAGGTATACCCTCGCGACTTGATCGGGAAAAAACCTTTATATACTTCAACGTCTGCACCCCTTAATGATTATTCACAAAACTGGGCTGAATTGTCGAAGGCGCTCAGACATAAACGTGGGTATCAATGTGAATCGTGTAGGGAATCTTTCAATCAAGCGGATTCTCGATATCTCCATGTGCACCATCGCAATGGTTTGAAGCATGATAACAGAGACTCGAATCTTGAAGTGCTTTGTATTGCCTGTCATGCAAAACAGCCTCAACATGGGCATATTAAGGCTCATCCTGATTACAAGGTATTTATGACGCGTTATCCGCATTGAGAACGTTTGAGACAAAGCGTAGTCACCTCCTGGCGCAGGTGGCCATTTTCTAAAGCAAAGGAAATATATGACAAAATATACTGATGCTGCGATAAAAACGGTGATGCGCTGCCAGGGCAGTCTAACACCTGATATTAAAGCAGAATGGCGCGAAGTGATTAAAGAGTTACAGGCGTACGACGAGGTATGTCCACGCTGCGCTTTTATTGGGCTTTGCGAGGAAGGAATGGTTAAGGGTATTAAGCCTGGGCGTTATGGTTTACGAAAAAACAATAAAAATAAAGCTTACGCTATTGCTGCGGCTAATATGATCTTATCAGGACAAGCTTCAGACAAAAAAGTTATATGGCGGAAGATAACTGAAACCGAAATTCAGGCGCATGATCAGGTCAATATCGTCATTGCGCTCCACAATAATGGCCTGCTGCAAGATGTGCCAAAAACTGACCTTTGAGCGACTCGGTTATGACAAATGGGGATGAAATCTGTAAGTTTTCTGTCAGAAAAAACATCCACTTTGGAATGTTTCTGACATATTGATGATGTGCTCTGTGGGGATAGCTACGTGTAAGTTCCGGGTCGTTGACCACCGCATTCTCTGTACTCAAATTCAGCTGCGATAAAGCGAGATTACATGAGACGTTATGAAACAAAAAAATCCACGTATTTACGTGGATTTTTGTTGAAGCGGGGAAGGGGGATTAGACGTTGAACAGGAAGTTCATCACGTCGCCATCTTTAACGATGTAATCCTTACCTTCGGCG
Source organism: Cedecea davisae DSM 4568 (assembly GCF_000412335.2). Lineage (GTDB taxonomy): Bacteria > Pseudomonadota > Gammaproteobacteria > Enterobacterales > Enterobacteriaceae > Cedecea > Cedecea davisae. The sequence goes on along the minus strand of NZ_KE161030.1, from coordinate 2,484,674 downwards.
CGCATTTTTCCGGCTTCTTTCGCGCCTTGCTCGCCTTTATAAGTAATAAAGTCTTCATAGGCGATGGTTTGTGCGCGGATAAAGCCTTTTTCGAAGTCGGTGTGGATTTTACCGGCGGCCTGCGGAGCGGTTGCGCCAACAGGGATGGTCCACGCGCGCACTTCTTTCACGCCAGCGGTGAAGTAGGTTTGCAGGTTCAGCAGCTCGTAGCCCGCACGAATTACGCGGTTCAGGCCCGGCTCTTCCAGACCCAGCTCGGCCATAAACTCATCGCGGTCGGCATCGTCCAGCTCGGCGATGTCGGACTCTACGGCAGCGCAAACGGCAACCACAACGGAGCCTTCCCCGGCGGCGATTTCGCGAACTTTATCGAGGTACGGGTTGTTTTCGAAACCGTCTTCGTTAACGTTGGCGATGTACATGGTTGGCTTCAGGGTCAGGAAGCTCAGGTATTTGATCGCCGCTTTGTCTTCTTCGGTCAGATTTTTCAGGGCGCGAAGCATACCGGCGTTTTCCAGCTGCGGCAGGCATTTTTCCAGCGCGGCCAGTTCGGCTTTCGCGTCTTTATCGCCGCCTTTAGCTTTCTTCTGTACGCGGTGAATCGCGCGTTCGCAGGTGTCGAGATCAGACAGCGCCAGCTCGGTGTTGATAACGTCGATATCGTCAGCCGGGTCCACTTTGTTGTTTACGTGGATGATGTTGTCGTTTTCGAAACAGCGAACAACGTGGCCGATAGCTTCGGTTTCACGAATGTTGGTCAGGAACTGGTTGCCCAGGCCTTCACCTTTGGAAGCGCCTTTTACCAGGCCTGCGATGTCCACGAACTCCATGGTAGTCGGCAGAATACGCTGCGGTTTAACGATCTCGGCCAGCTTGTCCAGGCGCGGGTCCGGCATCGGCACAACGCCGGTGTTCGGCTCGATAGTACAGAACGGGAAGTTAGCCGCTTCAATACCTGCTTTGGTGAGCGCGTTGAACAGAGTGGATTTACCAACGTTCGGCAAGCCGACGATACCGCATTTGAATCCCATGGTTTAAATCACCTTAATTGCTTGATAATCAATGAGTTTGTTTGTGCTCATTGAAAAAATGTAGATAACTTTGCCCATTATACACTTAAACCACCGTCAGCGGGGGCGGAAATCGCTGCCCGGCGCCCGCTGACGGGATTATTGTGCTTTAAAGGCGTGCAGACGATTGGTCGCTTTAGTCAGGCCTTCTTTCAGCCAGACTTCGGTGCAGCGCGCCGCTTCGTCAACCGCGTCGTCAATCAGCTTCTGCTCGCTAACCGGCGGTTTGCCAAGTACAAAGCCAACAACTTTGTTTTTATCGCCCGGATGGCCGATCCCGATGCGTAAGCGATGAAAGTTGGGGTTATTGCCCAGCTTGCTGATGATGTCTTTCAGGCCGTTATGGCCGCCGTGGCCGCCGCCAAGTTTGAACTTAGCCACGCCTGGCGGCAGATCCAGTTCGTCATGCGCGACCAGGATTTCGTCTGGCGCAATGCGGAAGAAAGTGGCCATCGCGGCAACTGACTTACCGCTGAGGTTCATAAACGTGGTCGGGACCAACAGGCGCACGTCTTCTCCGCCGAGATTAATGCGGGCGGTATAGCCAAAGAACTTCGCTTCTTCTTTCAGCGACTGATTATGGCGCTCGGCCAGCAAATCCACGTACCAGGCTCCGGCGTTATGGCGGGTAGCCGCGTACTCAGCGCCCGGGTTCGCCAGGCCGACAATCAATTTAATGCTCACGTTTAGCTTCCTGAAAACCGTTCACAGCCGCGTAGTTTACTGTGCTGCCGCCGCGTTGACAAAGCGCAATGGCCGCCGCGCTGAAATATTGAATAGTTGAGGGGGTGAACCATTAGAATTTCATGTAACTCAGCGGCTTATTTGTAAACTTTTGTAGAGCTTTCGTTCGTAATTGTGATCGCCCGCGCATATGGTTTGCAGGGGCATTGTCTATACTTTAGCCACAAGGAAGGGGATGTTCCCCACCGACCCGTAATCTTGCGGAGGTGACATATGAAACGCAAAAACGCTTCGTTACTCGGTAATGTCCTCATGGGATTGGGGCTGGTTGTGATGGTAGTTGGCGTAGGCTATTCGATTCTGAATCAGCTTCCGCAGCTGAATTTACCGCAGTTTTTCGCCCACGGTGCCGTGCTTAGCATCTTCGTTGGGGCTGTACTGTGGCTCGCCGGGGCCCGTATAGGCGGCCGCGAGCAGGTGTGCGACCGCTACTGGTGGGTTCGCCACTACGATAAACGCTGCCGCAGGGATGAACACCACCGCCACGGTTAATAATTATCGGATTAAAAAAAAACGGTTCCTGAAAAGGAGCCGTTTTTTTTATGCTTAGCATGTTGACCCTAACGTAACGTCAGGCTGCACACTTCCCGGCAGCAGAAGCACAAGGAGCAGGTAAATGTTGTTTAAAGTAGGCGAACTGGCAAAGCGCGCCGGTATTACGGTACGCACCTTGCACCACTACGAAGCGATGGGCCTGCTGCTCCCTTCTGCCCGCACCCCTGCCGGATACCGGCTGTATAACCGGCAGGATATTACCAGGCTTCATCACATTCAGGCGTTAAATCGCATGGGAATGAGCCTGAGCGAGGTGCGCGACTGTCTCGAGAGTCAGGCCGTGTCGCTTAACCAGATCATTGATTCACAAATCTCGATGCTGGACGGCCAGCTGGCGGAAATCACCACTTTGCGCCAGCGCCTTGTTTCGCTGCGTGAGACGTTAAGCCGCGGCGCGGATCCTGACCTCGGGGAATGGCTAACTACCCTGGAGTTAATGACGATGTACGATCGCTATTTTTCAAAAGAAGAGTTAGGGCGTCTGCCCTTTGCGCAGCCCGACAGCGGCCGCGATGAAGAGTGGAAGCAGGTTGTTGCTGAAGTGGCCGCCCTGCGCCAGCAAAACGTGCCCCCGGAGGATAAACGGGCGCAGCAGCTGGCTGCCCGCTGGATGGAGATGCTGGTACGCGATACCGCGGGCGAGCCAGATTTTCTGGTGCGCCTGAATGCAATGCATCAGGTTGAGCCGGAAATGAGCAAACAAACGGGCATCACTGCCGAAATGACCGGCTATGTCACCCGCGCTTTCGGGCAAAGCAAACTGGATATTTATCGTCGCTATCTGGACGATGAAGAGTTTGCGTTCACCAGCCGCCACTACTTTGACCGGATGCAGGAGTGGCCGCCGCTGGTGGCTGCCGTATGCCAGGCCAAAGAGCAGGGGGGGGCCCCTTCGTCGGACGAGGCCCAGCGGCTGGCCCGCCGCTGGCTGGAACTCTTCCAGTCTTTTGCAGGTACAAGTCCGCAAACCCAGATGAAGTTCCGCGCGGCTATGGCTCAGGAGCCTGAGCTGGCCCGTGGAACGTGGATGACGCCCGAGTTGCTGGCCTGGCTACAGCAGGCGGTGGGAATTATGTTCCAAGCCGCTGGGCTAAGAAGTCAACAAGGCAGCGAACCCGCAGCGACAGGTGGCGGGCGTGAGGGTAAAGCAAAATAAAAGGCCGCGAGCTGCCGCCGTATTCGGGTAGCAGCTCCACCAGGCTTCCGTCGGCCAGGTCTTGTTCAACAATAAATCGATAGGTCTGAACAAGGCCTGCGCCACTGCGGGCCAGGGTGACTATTCCTAAAAAGTCTTCACAGCAGGTAAACCCTCCGCTGGTAAAAACGTCGGTGCTCTGGCCGTCGAGGCTGAACGTCCAGGGGACTTTGCGCCCGGTGCTGGGCAAATCAAATTGAATGCATTCGTGCTGGCTTAACTCATCCAGCGTTTTTGGCGTTCCCGCACGCCGCAAATAATCGGGCGAGGCGACCAGCACCAGCTCCGCGTCTTCGAGCTTGCGGGCTATCAACGACGAGTCCGCCGGAGAGCGCCCGCGGATGGCTATGTCATAGCTCTCGTCGGCGAAGTCGATATTACGGTTGCTGATGTGAATTTGTACCGATACGCGGGGATAAAGCCGCCTGAACTCGGGCAGCAGCGGCAGAACGCGGTAATGAGAATAGGGCGTGGGAACGCTAATGCGAAGCATGCCCGCAGGCTCCATCTGCGCGCCGGTGACTTCCCGCTCGGCCTCTCTCAGCTGCTGAAGTGCCTGTCGGCACTGCTGATAATAGCGCTCGCCGCTGTCCGTCAGGCGGATTTGGCGAGTGGTTCGCACAAACAGGCGCACGCCCAGCCGTTCTTCCAGCCGGGCAATGGAGCGGCTTACCGCCGCGGGCGTGATGCCGATAAAATTCGCCGCCGCGCTGAAGCTCAGGCGTTCAGCTGCCTGGCAAAACAGTTCGATGGTGCCGAGCTGCATCTCTTCGAAGTGGCGTTTCATGCCGGTTTTCTCTCCGTATTTATTACATGATGTATCTATTCATGTTACAGGTTGCTGATTTATTGTCCATTATGTCACAAGTATAGTCGGCTCCACATCCACAAACAGGAGCACTATCATGCAGGCAACACCAACCGTTATCGTCACCGGCGCTTCAAGCGGCATCGGCCTCGCCATCGCCGGAGCGTATCTGGCTCGCGGTTATAACGTGGTCGGCAACGGCCGTACCCTTCAGCGCTTGCAGACCGCAGCGGCAAGCCTGGGCAATCCGCCAAACTTCCTGCCGATTGCCGGTGATATTTCGCTGCCGGCTACGGCGGAAACGCTGTTTAAAGAGGCGATTGCCGCTTTTGGCAAGGTCGATATTCTGATCAACAACGCGGGCATTTTTATTCCCAAACCGGCGACCGAATATAGCGAGCAGGATATCGACGCGCTGATCAATACCAATCTGAAAGGCTTCCTGTTCCCGTCGCAGCAGGCCGCCAGCCATATGAGCAAAAACAAAGCGGGGCATATCGTTAACATTACGGCCAGCATTGCGCTCCAGCCGAATGTTAAAGTCCCCGCGCTGCTGCCGGTGATGATTAAAGGCGGGTTAAACGAAGCCACTCGCGGCCTGGCGCTGGAACTGGCGGCTGACAATGTAAGAGTGAACGCCGTTGCGCCTGGGATTATCGAAACGCCTCTGCATTCAGATTACTCGGGATCTATCGGCTTTCTTAGCACGCTTTCACCGAGCGGGCGTACCGGTAAAACGCAGGATGTGGTTGATGCGGTGCTCTACCTGACTGATTCCACGTTCGTCAGCGGGACGGTGATGGCGGTGGACGGCGGCAGCACCGCCGGAACCTGGTGATGTTCGGCCGTTAACGAAAGGGTAAATTTATGCCGTATGTGAATATTCGGGTGACGAAAGAAGGGGTCAGCGCGGAGCAAAAGCAGGCGCTGATTGAAGGCACCACCGACCTGCTAATGAGGGTGCTGAATAAAGATCCCGCCACCACCTTTGTCATCATCGACGAGGTCGAAACCGATAACTGGGGCGTTAACCGCGAAAGCGTCACCAGCAGACGGCGGCGGGAAGCCAGAGGGTAGCCGGGCTAGCCGCTATTCAGCGGCCAGAGCCGCCTGAACGTCAGGGAAGAAGGCAAGACGGCCAGGGATCGGCTGTACGCCAGCCCGGGCCAGCGTGCGCAGCGGCTGGAACTCCAGGTTGGTTACTCTCAATTCGCAGCCTTCCGGCAGTTTTTCAACAAAGCGCTGGAAGGCATCGAGCCCGCCCGCGTCCAGCACCGGCACCGCATCCCACTGCAAAATAATCAGGTTATGCCCGTCAACCTGCCGCGAAAGCTCGGTGAACAATCCTTCGGCGGCGGCAAAAAACAGCGGACCCGTCACGCGCAGCGCCAGCACACCTTCCGGTAACGAAACGTTGCTCAGCGGAGCCAGGCGGGTCATTCGCGCCACTCGGCGCATAAACAGCAGTGAAGCCAGCACAATCCCAACGCTTATCGCGATAACCATATCGAACAATACGGTCAGCGACATGCAGATGAGCATCACGATAATGTCGTCTTTCGGCGCTTTACGCAGCAGGCTGACGACCTTATGCGCCTCGCTCATGTTCCACGCCACCATCAACAGCAGGGCCGCCATGGCAGAAAGCGGCAGCCAGGAGAGCAGCGGTGCCAGCACCAGTAATGCCAGAATAACCAGCAGAGAGTGAATAATTGCCGCCACGGGAGAAGTGGCCCCGGCGCGCACGTTTGCCGCCGAACGGGCAATGGCCGCGGTGGCGGTAATTCCGCCGAAGAATGGCGCAATAATATTGCCCAGCCCCTGGCCGATAAGCTCGCCGTTGGCATTGTGTTTGGTGCCGGTCATTCCATCCAGCACCACGGCGCAAAGCAGCGACTCAATCGCGCCCAGCATCGCCATAGAGAACGCGGCAGGTAGCAGGGCACAGAGTGAATCCCAGCTCAGGGTAAAGTTTGAATTTGGCATGTCCCACGGCAGCATTAGCTGCGGCAGCAGCTGCGGAATGCCGTTGCCCTGGCTACCGTCGGCCAGAATATAGTGGAAGCGCGATCCGATAGTTGCCACTTCGCCGCCGAGCGCGGTAACAATAGCCATTACGGCGCAGCCCGCGAGCAGCGCAGGCAGGTGGCCCGGCAGGCGAATGCCAAGGCGCGGCCAGAAGATAAGCACCGCCAGGGTAACAATTCCGATAGCCGCATCGCCGACGTTCACGGTCGGCATCGCCATCGCAAGGGCGGCGACTTTATTCAGATAATGCTCGGGCACATGTTCGAGCGTCAGGCCGAAGAAGTCTTTCACCTGCATAGTCGCGATGGTGATACCAATCCCGGAGGTGAAGCCGAGGGTGACCGAAAGCGGAATGTACTCAATCAGGCGGCCAAACCGCGCCAGGCCGAACAGGATCAGGAACAGGCCGGACATCAGCGTGGCAACCAGCAGCCCGGCCAGGCCAAATTGCTGCGCTACCGGATAGAGGATAACCACAAAGGCTGCGGTAGGCCCGGAGACGCTAAAGCGCGAACCGCCGCTCAGGGCGATAACAATCCCGGCAACTGCCGCGGTGTAAAGGCCGTATTGCGGCGCTACGCCGCTGCCGATAGCCAGCGCCATCGCCAGGGGAATAGCGATTATGCCTACGGTTATGCCGGCGATAGCATCACGGGTAAAGCGGGAAAGGGTGTATTTCTCGCGCCAGCAGGCGTCAATAAGGGCGCGAAAAGGCATTACGTGAGAAGAAGATACGGTTTTCACTATGATTCCATCCGTGAGCGCATCATCTGTCATTCAGGCAGGTGAAGGAGGCATTTAAAAAGAGTAGTACAAAAACGAAAAAACCCGCCGCAGCGGGTTTTAAAAGCAATGTCGATTAATGTTCGAACATCGCAGAGATAGATTCTTCGTTGCTGATGCGGCGAATAGCTTCGGCCAGCATACCGGACAGAGTCAGGGTGCGGACGTTTGGCAGCGCTTTGATTTCGTCAGACAGCGGGATGGTATCGCATACGATAACTTCGTCGATAACCGAGTTACGCAGGTTGTGAACCGCATTGCCGGAGAAGATCGGGTGAGTTGCGTAAGCGAATACACGTTTCGCGCCACGTTCTTTCAGCGCTTCCGCCGCTTTGCACAGCGTACCGCCGGTATCGATCATGTCGTCAACCAGAACGCAATCACGGCCGGACACGTCACCGATGATATGCATAACCTGGGAAACGTTAGCGCGTGGGCGACGCTTGTCGATGATAGCCATATCGGTGTCGTTCAGCAGCTTAGCGATAGCACGGGCACGTACCACGCCGCCGATGTCCGGGGAAACCACGATTGGGTTTTCCAGGCCGATTTGCAGCATATCTTCCAGCAGAATTGGGCTACCGAAGACGTTGTCTACCGGCACATCAAAGAAGCCCTGGATTTGTTCAGCGTGCAGGTCCACGGTGAGAACACGGTCAACCCCTACGCTTGAGAGGAAGTCAGCGACGACTTTCGCGGTGATTGGCACACGAGCGGAGCGCACGCGGCGGTCCTGACGGGCGTAGCCAAAGTAAGGGATAACAGCGGTGATACGGCCTGCAGAAGCGCGGCGCAGGGCATCGACCATGACAACCAGTTCCATCAGGTTGTCGTTCGTTGGTGCACAGGTGGACTGGATGATGAAAATATCACCACCGCGTACATTTTCGTTGATTTGTACGCTTACTTCACCGTCGCTAAAGCGACCGACGGCGGCGTCACCAAGGGAGGTGTACAGGCGGTTGGCAATACGTTGTGCTAGTTCCGGGGTGGCGTTACCAGCAAAAAGCTTCATATCAGGCACGAGAAGAACCTCAGGCATGCGTCCAGTGGCGGATGGTTGCTACCGCAAATGTGCGGGCGGGGTAGCCCCCATCCAGGCGGTGTATTAAAGAGCACGATGCAACGTCTGAAACGAGGTGACGTTGTCACCAATGCCCAGCTTGCCCGGATATGGCCTGATGCAGCGGAGATCTATTAACGCCTCGCGCAACAAACCCATGCAGCCATTCCGGGGCTTGCTCAAGCACCTGCCGGGCGGCCTGCTCGGTGTCGAATTCTGCAAACACACAAGCGCCGGTGCCGGTCAGGCGCGACGGCGCGTATTCTAACAGCCAGGAAAGCGCCGCATCAACCTCGCGAAAACGTTTTCTTGCGATAACCTCACAATCGTTGCCAAATTCACATTTTAGCAACGTGTCAATTGACCTTATCGGGGTTTCGCGCGGCAGTTCCGGATCGCCAAAAATAATCGGTGTCGGAATACTCACGCCGGGGTGGGCAACCAGATACCATTTTTCCTCCGGCTCGACCGGCGTCAAAATTTCGCCAACCCCTTCGGCAAAGGCCGCGTAACCGCGAACAAAGACCGGCACGTCCGCGCCCAGGCGAATGCCCAGTCCGGCCAGCTCGTCTTCGCTACAGCGGGTATTCCAGAGCTGATTCAGGGCAACCAGTACCGTCGCGGCGTTGGATGAGCCTCCGCCCAGTCCACCGCCCATCGGCAGTTTCTTCTCCACGCCTAGATCGGCCCCTGCGCCCGCGGGCAAAGTGCCTTTCTCAGCGGCAAAGGCGTGCAGCAGGCGGGCGGCACGCACGATAAGGTTTTCTTCGTCCGGTACGCCAGCGATGGGCGTCACCAGACGGATAACGCCGTCCTGGCGCGGTTCAATTGTCAGCGTGTCGCCGTAGTCAAGAAACTGAAACAGCGTCTGCAAATTATGGTAACCGTCCGCGCGGCGGCCGGTGATATAGAGAAAAAGGTTCAGTTTTGCGGGAGCAGGCCAACGGGAAATCATTATTTCACCGTCCAGCTATCCATTTTCAGCTTGATGCGCTGGTCGCCCTCACGCAGCTCCATATTGGACGGCAGGGAAGGCTGGATTTTACTGTCGTAGTCGCTGTACACCACTTTCCAGGTTTTACCGCCCTGGATGTAATTGACTTCACGCAGGCGATACTGGTCGTCAAGTTTGTAGTCGGTGGACTCGCCCGGCAGGCCCAGCATCCACTGGCGCAGGCTGTTAAGCGGGATAGGCATCCCGGTCAGCTTGCCAATCATCTCTTCGGCATCCGTCGCGATGTAGCGCTTGCCGTCGCGGTCGGTCAGCTGAACCTGGTTCGGCTGGGCATTAAGCTCAAGTTCGGTGCTGCCAAGCGGGTTGGTAAGCAGCAGGCGGTAGCGGTCCGGGGCGGTTTGCTGCCAGTTAAAGCGGGCATATACCTTTTGGCTATCGGAAAGATAAGCAAAAGCGCCGCGCGTTTGATACTGGGTGATTTTTTGCACTTGTTGCTGATGTTCTAACCACTGCGGCGAGTCAGGGCTTTTCCCCGGCCCGCTCGGCTGGTGAACTGAACAGGCGGCCAGAACCAGGCTGGCAAGGGGCAGAAGGCGCATCAGACGGGCTTTGGGCATAAACATAGCGGCAGCAAATCCTTAAAGTCATTTTGGTGGTCAACCGTTCATGCTAGCGGCCAGGCGGGAAGGCGTCTACGGTCAAGTTGTCTTAAATCATAAATCATCCGCATACTCCGCAAGGGGAAGCTCTCTTTTATTGACCGTGCTCATCCTGTATGATGCGACCAGAAATCCTTATCAACATCGGTATTACTCAGACCGCTCCATGACCCTGTTAGCGCTAGGAATTAACCACAAAACGGCCCCAATATCGCTGCGAGAACGTGTTACGTTTTCGCCGGACACGCTCGACCAGGCGCTGGGAAGCTTGCTGGAACAGCCGATGGTGCAGGGCGGAGTGGTACTTTCTACCTGCAACAGAACCGAGTTATACCTGAGCGTTGAGCAACAGGAAAATCTTCACGAACAGCTGGTGCGCTGGCTGTGCGACTACCATAACCTCAATGAAGAGGAAGTGCGCAAGAGCCTCTACTGGCACCACGATAACGACGCCGTCAGCCATTTAATGCGCGTGGCGAGCGGTCTGGACTCGCTGGTGCTCGGTGAACCGCAGATTCTCGGCCAGGTCAAAAAAGCCTTTGCCGACTCGCAAAAAGGCCATTCGCTTTCCAGCGAGCTGGAACGCATGTTCCAGAAGTCCTTCTCTGTCGCCAAGCGCGTTCGCACCGAAACAGATATCGGTGCCAGCGCGGTGTCGGTCGCCTTCGCCGCCTGTACTCTGGCGCGGCAAATTTTTGAATCCCTCTCTTCGGTCACCGTGCTGCTGGTCGGCGCCGGGGAGACTATCGAACTGGTTGCCCGCCACCTGCGCGAGCACAAAGTTGAGAAGATGATTATCGCCAACCGTACCCGCGAACGCGCTCAGGTGCTGGCGGACGAAGTCGGCGCGGAAGTGATTAGCCTGAGTGAGATAGACGAACGCCTGGCGGACGCCGACATCATTATCAGCTCCACCGCCAGCCCGCTGCCGATTATCGGCAAAGGGATGATGGAACGCGCCCTGAAAGCCCGCCGTAACCAGCCGATGCTGCTGGTGGATATCGCCGTACCGCGCGACGTGGAGCCGGAAGTCGGCAAGCTTGCCAACGCCTATCTCTACAGCGTGGACGACCTGCAGGCCATTATTCAGAACAACCTCGCCCAGCGTAAAGCGGCGGCGGTTGAAGCTGAAACCATCGTGGCCCAGGAGTGCAGCGAATTTATGGCGTGGCTGCGCGCGCAAAACGCCTCCGAAACCATTCGTGAATACCGTAGTCAGGCAGAGCAGGTGAGAGACGACCTCGCTGCCAAAGCGCTGGCCGCCCTTCAGCAGGGTGGCGACGCGGAATCCGTCTTGCAGGATCTGGCCTGGAAACTGACCAATCGCCTGATCCATGCCCCAACCAAATCGCTCACGCAGGCCGCCCGTGACGGGGACGACGAACGCCTGCAAATCCTGCGTAACAGCCTCGGGCTGGATTAGCACACACAACTCTTATTACAAGGTGAACCACCGCCCATGAAGCCTTCTATTGTTGCCAAACTGGAAGCCTTGCAGGAGCGCCATGAAGAAGTTCAGGCCCTGCTCGGCGATGCCGCGACGATTGCCGATCAAGACCGTTTTCGCGCGTTGTCTCGTGAATATGCCCAGTTAAGCGATGTATCACGCTGTTTCCTGCAATGGCGCCAGGTTCAGGAAGACATTGAAACCGCAGAAAGCATGCTCAGCGACCCGGAAATGCGCGAAATGGCGCAGGAAGAGCTGGCAGAAGCTAAAGCCAACAGCGAAGAGCTGGAGCAGCAACTTCAGGTTCTGCTGCTGCCGAAAGATCCCGATGATGAGCGCAACGCATTCGTTGAAGTCCGCGCCGGAACCGGCGGTGACGAAGCCGCGCTGTTTGCCGGTGACCTGTTCCGCATGTACAGCCGCTATGCGGAAGCCCGCCGCTGGCGCGTTGAGCTTATCAGCGCTAACGAAGGCGAGCACGGCGGCTTCAAAGAAGTTATCGCAAAAATCAGCGGTGACGGCGTCTATGGCCGACTGAAGTTTGAGTCCGGCGGCCACCGCGTGCAGCGCGTTCCCGCTACGGAATCTCAGGGGCGTATCCACACCTCGGCCTGTACCGTTGCCGTGATGCCGGAGATCCCGGAAGCAGAACTGCCGGACATTAACCCGGCGGATTTGCGCATCGACACCTTCCGCTCCTCGGGCGCGGGCGGCCAGCACGTTAACACCACCGACTCCGCCATCCGTATCACCCACTTGCCAACCGGCATCGTGGTTGAATGCCAGGACGAACGTTCCCAGCATAAGAACAAAGCCAAAGCGCTTTCGGTGCTCGGGTCGCGTATTCGCGCCGCTGAAGTGGCTAAGCGTCAGCAGGAAGAGGCTTCTACCCGCCGCAACCTGCTTGGCTCCGGCGACCGTTCAGACCGTAACCGCACCTATAACTTCCCGCAGGGGCGCGTAACAGACCACCGCATCAACCTGACGCTTTACCGCCTGGATGAAGTGATGGAAGGCAAGATTGACGCCCTGATTGAGCCGATAGTCCAGGAATTCCAGGCTGACCAGCTCGCGGCGTTGTCCGAGCAGGATTAATGGAGTTTCAGTCATGGCTCCGCCAGGCCGTACAGCGTCTGGCGCAGAGCGAAAGCCCAAAGCGCGATGCGGAGATTTTGCTCGGGTTTGTTACCGGCAAGGCGAGAACCTATATTCTCGCCTTTGGCGAAACCCGGCTGACGCAGGAGCAGCAAACCGAGCTTGAAGCTTTACTGGTTCGCCGCGAGCGCGGTGAGCCGATTGCGCACCTGGTTGGCGAGCGAGAATTCTGGTCGCTGCCGCTGCGCGTTTCTCCGGCCACGCTTATTCCCCGGCCCGATACCGAATGCCTGGTCGAACAGGCGCTCACAAAGCTGCCTTCTACGCCGTGCTCGATTCTCGACCTGGGCACCGGCACGGGCGCTATAGCGCTGGCCCTTGCCAGCGAACGCCCGGACTGCGACGTGACGGCGCTGGACCTGGTGCCGGAGGCAGTAGAGCTTGCGCGCGCGAATGCACAAAATCTGGGTATTACCAATGTTAAGGTATTGCAAAGCTGCTGGTTTAGCGCGCTCAATAATCAGCGTTTCACGCTGATCGTCAGCAACCCGCCTTATATCGATGAGCAAGATCCGCATCTGGCAGAGGGCGACGTTCGCTTTGAGCCAAAGAGCGCTCTGGTGGCCGACAATCACGGTCTGGCGGACATTGAAATCCTGGTGAGTGATTCACGGCGCTTCCTTGAACCCGGCGGCTGGCTGATGCTGGAACACGGCTGGCAGCAGGGAGAGCAGGTGAGGCAGCTATTGTGCGAAGCCGGTTTTCAGGATGTTGAAACCACCAAAGATTATGGCGGCAATGAACGCCTGACGTCAGGACGCTATCTTTGAATTAAGGAACAGATGCTGTGGCGACTTATTTTTCACTTAAATATCTGCATATTTTCACCGTCGTAATTTCAATTAGCCTGTTTGTATTACGCTATTGGTGGCAATATCGCGGCTCGGCAATATCCGCTAAGCGCTGGGTGCGCATTGTGCCGCACATAAATGATACCGTGCTGCTGTTAAGCGGCTTCGGGCTGGTTCTGATTACGCACTTCTATCCGTTTACGCCTCAAGGAAGCTGGCTGACGGAGAAACTGTTTGGCGTTATCATCTATATCGCTTTGGGTTTTATCGCGCTGGGCAAACGCCCGCGCAGCCAGCAGATCCGTTGGTTTGCTTTTCTGCTGGGGCTGGTGGTGCTCTACATCATCATTAAACTCGCCACCACTAAAATACCGATACTGGGGTAAGCATGAGGTCGTTAGCCGATTTCGAATTTAATCAGGCACCGCTTTGCGAAGGCATGATTTTAATTTCGCAGCTGATTCGTGACGATTTTCCGACTGAAGAAGTACAGGCGCAGCTTGGGCAATTAGTCAGCCTGGCAAAAGAAGAAATTTGCCAGGGGGCACACCCTGATTTGCAGCTGGAAAAACTGCTGGAACTTTTTTACGGCGAATGGGGTTTTAAGGATTCAGGCGGCGTTTACCGCCTGTCCGACGCCCTGTGGCTGGATAATGTCTTAGAAAGCCGCCAGGGGAGCGCCGTCTCTCTTGGGGCAATTTTATTGTGGGTTGCCGGGCAGCTCGACATCCCGCTGATGCCGGTGATTTTCCCTACGCAGCTGATCCTGCGCGCCGACTGGATGGATGGCGAAATGTGGCTTATCAATCCGTTTAACGGCGATACGCTGGACGAGCACACGCTGGAAGTGTGGATCAAGGGCAACATTAACCCGACCGCCGAGCTGTTCGACGAAGATCTCGACGAGTCGGATAATGCCGAAGTTATCCGCAAGCTGCTGGACACCCTGAAGTCCGCGCTGATGGAAGAGCGCCAGATGGAGCTTGCTCTGCGCGCCAGCGAAGTGCTGTTGCAGTTCAATCCGGAAGATCCGTACGAAATTCGCGACCGCGGTTTGATCTACGCCCAGCTGGACTGCGAACATGTGGCGCTCAGCGATTTGAGCTACTTTGTTGAGCAATGCCCGGAAGATCCGATTAGCGAAATGATTAAAGCGCAAATCAACTCGATTGCGCACAAGCAGATTACCCTGCATTAAGTTCACACCTGATAAGGCGAACATATGAAACAAAAAGTGGTTAGCATTGGTGATATCAACGTCGCAAACGACCTGCCGTTTGTGCTGTTCGGCGGCATGAACGTGCTGGAGTCTCGCGACCTGGCGATGCGTATCTGCGAACATTACGTGACCGTGACCCAGAAACTGGGCATTCCGTACGTGTTTAAAGCCTCTTTTGATAAAGCCAACCGTTCATCCATCAATTCCTACCGCGGTCCGGGTCTGGAAGAGGGGATGAAGATTTTCCAGGAGCTGAAGCAGACCTTCGGCGTGAAAATCATCACTGACGTGCACGAATCTCACCAGGCTCAGCCGGTGGCCGACGTGGTTGACGTTATCCAGCTGCCAGCTTTCCTCGCTCGCCAGACTGACCTGGTGGAAGCGATGGCAAAAACCGGCGCGGTCATTAACGTGAAGAAGCCGCAGTTTGTTAGCCCGGGCCAGATGGGCAACATCGTTGATAAATTCGCCGAAGGCGGCAACGAAAAAATTATTCTGTGCGACCGCGGGACGCAGTTCGGCTACGACAACCTGGTTGTGGACATGCTGGGCTTCAGCGTGATGAAGCAGGTTTCTGGCGGTGCGCCGGTGATTTTCGATGTGACCCATGCTCTACAGTGCCGCGACCCGTTTGGCGCTGCATCCAGCGGCCGCCGCGCTCAGGTTACCGAACTGGCTCGCGCCGGGATGGCTACGGGGCTGGCGGGTCTGTTTATTGAAGCGCACCCGGACCCGGACAACGCTCGCTGCGACGGCCCGTCCGCGCTGCCTCTGGCCAAGCTTGAAGCTTTCCTGACCCAGATTAAAGCCATTGACGACCTGGTGAAAAACTTTGAGCCGCTGGATACCAGCCACTAATTGCTGCAAAAAACAAAACCCGCTGCGGCGGGTTTTTTTATATCTGTCCCTCTCTCAAGGGAGAGGGAGCAAACACTAAAGACTGCTCTTACAAGCAGTCTTGCTGTTTACTTAGGCGAATATCGTCATCAAATAAGCGGCAAACAGCGCCAGGTGAGCGGTACCGTTAAGCACGTTGGTACGCCCGGTGGAGAAGGATATCTGGCACAGCACCAGCGCCGCCAGCATCACTACCATCTGCGGCATGCCAAGCGCGAAGACCAGGTCATTACCGGTGAACCAGGCAATCAGCGTGACCGCCGGAACCGTTAATGAGATTGTTGCCAGCACCGAACCGAAGAACAGGTTCATGGCACGCTGTACCTGGTTGCTGAGCACCGCCTTCAACGCTCCCAGACCCTCAGGGGAGAGAATGAGCAGGGCGACGAGGAAGCCGGTGAACTGTGCGGGAGCGCTAACGGCTTCGAGCAGGTGCTCCAGCGGGTTCGCATTCATTTTGGTCACAGCAATAACCGCAACCAAATGCACAATCAGCCATACGGTATGCCAGGCTGAGCTGTGCGCCGACGGTTTGCCGTGGTGCGGGTCATCGTCATCGCCTTCATCTTCATGCTCGTAAACAAACAGGCTCTGGTGCGTTTTGGTCTGAATCAGCAGGAACACGCCGTACATAGCGGCGGAAATCAGCGCCACCAGCAGCGACTGGGCCAGCGAGAAGTTACCGCCCGGCAGCGCCATCGGAAACACCAGCACGATAACTGCCAGCGGGAACAGGGCAATTAAATACTGTTTGATGCCGAACAGGTTCATATACTGAGTGGCAAATTTACGCCCGCCCATCAGCAGCGAGAAGCCCACCAGGCCGCCGGTAACAATCATAATGATGGAGTAAAGCGTATCGCGCATCAGGGTCGGCGCGGCGTCGCCCGTGGCCATCAGGGCGGAAATCAGGCTGACTTCAAGAATAACGACAGATAAGCTCAGGATCAGCGAGCCGTAGGGTTCACCGAGACGGTGAGCCAGCACGTCCGCATGACGAACAACGCTAAAAGCGCTGCTTAAAATTGCCACCAGCGCCAGAATATTGATTCCGACCACCACCGGCAGGGACTGGCTTGACCCCCACATCGCCAGTACCGCCAGTGCCAGTACCGGGAAAATGAGAGAACTCTCCTTGTGGCGGGTTTTTACCGCCTCATGTTGTGTTTTTGTCATTCAACTTCTCCATCTCTGCAGGCGATAACCTGTTTTGATCATTATAGTCAGGTTTTTGAACCCGCATAAGTTAGCAAAAAAACCTTTCTTTTAGTTAAAATTTACTTACTTTTACCGCATTTCTATTAAAAATGTTCTAATCAATTAAAATGGTTAGTGTTCGTTATTTAATGCTTATAAAACATATTGATATGTTTTTGTTAAATACAAATAAGCTATGCTAAAGGGCGAGATTCTGGCCTTAACGCTGTGTGAGAAAGCGATTCGGGAGTATAAGAGACTGATAACGGAGCTAATGCGGAAATAAACCTTTGGTTCCGTGTGCCTTTTGGCTATGTAACGCTGTTCTGCGCGCCAGTATGGCAAGTTAAAATGACAATTTCGCTGTTATGTGATCATCATCATACTTGCCAGTACGCGACGAATTGCTTATGGTCTTGATATGTTGCTCTATTAGTAAGCAAAAGTTGTCAATAAAAGCCGGGAAGGCGCAGCTTGTGCAGTCGCACGGAAGCATGCAGTGGCGGAGGTATATGGTGTTAACGCGTGATTTCTTAATGAAAGCGGATTGTAAGACGGCTTTTGGAGCCATTGAGGAATCGTTATTGTGGACCCCTGAGCAGCGCTCGGCATCTCTTGCCGCGACGCTTGCTTGTCGCCCCGACCAAAGCCCGGTGTGGCTTTTTGGTTACGGTTCGTTGATGTGGAACCCGGCTTTTGAATTTGAAGAGTCTGCGCCCGGCACGCTGGTGGGGTGGCATCGCGCCTTCTGCCTGCGCCTCACGGCGGGGCGAGGTACGGCTTGCCGTCCCGGACGCATGCTGGCGCTGAAGGAAGGAGGGCGCACGACGGGCCTTGCTTACCGCCTGCCGGAAGCGATCCTCGAAGAGGAGCTTACGCTGGTCTGGAAGCGCGAGATGATAACCGGCTGCTATCTGCCTACCTGGTGCAAGCTGGAGCTGGACGATGGTCGGACGGTAAATGTCCTGGTGTTTATTATGGACCCGCGTCATCCGCTCTATGAGGCAGATACCCGCGCGGAAACCATCGCGCCGCTTATCGGCTCGGCCAGCGGCCCGCTCGGCACCAACGCTCAGTATCTTTTCTCCCTGGAACAGGAGATGAAGAACCGCGGTATGCAGGATGACCGAATGTCGGAGCTGGCAAACCAGGTGCGCGCGTGGCTGAACGGCCGTGGCGAAGAAGGTGACAGCGGGCTACAGCCCGGTTTTGTGTAAGTATTAAAAAGGCCACCCTGCGGTGGCCTTACTATTTATCAGGCCGGAACAAAGCTGATGGAGTGCTCAAGCGACTGGCTGTGGCTGTCGATCAGCACTTTCCAGGTGCCGCTGTAGGGCACGGGGATGTAGGCAGACTGGCGGTTTTGCACGCTCAGAATATCTTCCTGCGGCCTGCCGCGGTTTTCCGAGGCGCACATCAAATGGATATGACAGCTATCCGAACAGCGAACCACCACGGTATCGCCGCCAAAAAGTTTCAGACTGGCTTTTACTACAGGCATTTTTCACTCCGCTCCCGCATCAATCATGGCCTCAGGCCCCCAAAAGTACCGCTTCAGTAAGTGATGTTGTTCACAAATCACTCTTTGCATCACACCAGAGCGAAGGGGGAGCAATGCTGATTTTGATCAAAAAACGCCGCAACGATTCAACAATAATGACATTGTGCCTGAAACCATTCAGCCGACGAGCGTTTCGTTGGCAAACGCCCGCCGGCACATCATTAAATACGGAAATGCCCGGCGGTTTCCGCTAATTCCCCGGCCTGGGTTTGCAGCGCCTGTGCGGCGGCGGCGGACTGTACAACCAGCTCGGCGTTTTGCTGCACCATGCGGTCAAGATGGCTCACCGCGTGGTTAATTTCCTGGATGCCTTTCATTTGCTCCCCGGTGGCGATATTTATCTCCCGCATAATACCCAGCACGCTTCCCACGCTGTGCTCGATTTTGCCCATCGCTTCACCCGCCTGACGAACGTAAAGAGAGCCGTCGGCGACGCTGCCGGTGGTGGAGTCAATCAGGCCTTTAATCTCTTTTGCCGCCTGGGCGCTGCGGCTCGCGAGGTTACGCACTTCACCCGCTACTACGGCAAAACCTCGCCCCTGTTCTCCGGCGCGGGCGGCTTCGACTGCGGCATTCAGAGCAAGAATATTGGTCTGGAAGGCAATGCTGTCGATGACGCTGGTGATATCGCCAATTTTGCCGGAGGCCTGCTCGATGGCCTGCATGGTGGTAATCACTTTGGACACCACTTCGCCGCCGCGTTCTGCCGCTTCGCTTGCGCAGTGCGCCTGAGTATTCGCCTGGGCGGCGGACTCGTTGGAGTTGGCAACCGAGGCGGTGATTTGCTCAACGGCGCTGGCGGTTTCACGCAGGCTGGAAGCGGCCTGCTCGGTACGGGCAGAAAGATCCTGGTTACCGGCGGCAATTTCGTTTGCCGCAACTTTTACCGAGGCGCTGGAATCCCTGAGCTGCATCATTACCAGCCCCAGCTTGTCGCTAAAGGCGTTAAAGGCGTGCGCAATTTCGGTCACCTCGTCGTGGCCGGTTTCCGGCAGGCGCTGCGAAAGGTCATTGGTGCCGCTGCTGATGGCGCGCATGCCGTCCCGGATAGTGCCCAGGCGAGCCATAACTTTGCCCACCAGCAGGTGTACGACGCCGCCGGAAATCAGCACCAGCACCAGGAGTGCTACCGCCGAAGCCTTCAGCAGGGAGCGCATCCCTGAGGTGGCATCTTGCTCATCCAAAGCGACCACCAGATACCAGTGCGTACCGGCGATGGGGCTTGCCATCAGCTGTTTCTCCCGGTCGGCAATCGTGCCGCCGGTACGGCGGTCGCCGCCGAGCAGCTGATTCAAATCTGCCTGTTTTACCGCATCGATAAAGGGTTTGAGCGTCAGCGCTGGATCCTGGGCTGCAATCAGGGTGGCGTCGTTATTAAGCAATAATCCGCTGCTGTTGGGGGTAGGATGAATGCTGCGTACGTTGGCGATAACGCTGTCCAGCGCGACATCGCCTGCCACAACGGCTTTTAACGCGCCGTCCTGTTTGATTGGCACAGCAAAAGTCACGACAAGCTTGCCGGTTCCCGCATCGACGTAGGGAGCGGTAACCACGGGCGCATCGTCTTTAACGACCTGCTGATACCAGGGGCGTCCCGTAGGGTCGAAGTCAGCCGGAACCCCGGTTGGGTCGGAGAACTTCGCGGTTTTGCTGGCATAGCCAACGTAGATATTGGTAAACCCTCCTGCAGCGGCAAGCTGGCGGAAAACCGGGATAGGATCATCGCTTAACGCTACGCCTTCGAGGGAATGGATGATGGTCATTTTACCCTTCACCCAGTCGCTAATCGCTACCGAATGGCTGAGACTGGTGCTGGTTAATGTCGCGCTGAGGGACTGCTGATTATCGCGGCTGGTGACGTAGTAGTTGATAAAGGTGTTGAGACATAAAGCTGAGACCAGGCAAATCGCCGTAACTAAAAGAATGCGTGTACGAATAGATCTAATCATATTTATTATCCTGCTGTGTTGTCCTAACTGAAATATCGGCAACTTAAGCAGGTAACTTGATGGCGCGGCAGGGAGTATAAGCAAAAAATATTGCCGCGCCGGAACTATTAGAATGTTAAGACTTTATCTGCCTCCAGCGTCCACTCTGCCAGCTCAACCAGGGTACCTATAAGCACGCCGTCAACCAGCGGCAGCCCGCTGATACCGCGCCCGTCGGTGCAGGTTTTGCATAATTTTACCGGCACGTTTTGAGCGGTGAGGATCTCCAGCATTTGCTGAATATTGTAGCCCTCGGCCGGTTTTTGCCCGCGCAAACCGGCGGTTACCGCGTCGGACATTAAAAATAGCTTCACTTCAGGCTGCGATTCACGCTCACGCAGGGCGATAGCCAGGCGCAGGCTGTTAAACAGCGACTCGCTGCCGTAGGCCGCCCCGTTGGCAATAATCACGATTTTTTGCACTTGATTCTCCTTTGACTTGTGGCAAGTTAGGGTGCCGTCAGTGTAGCGCTGAGGGGCGCAGGCGGGTACTGCTTACTCAACAAATCATTATGTTATAATTAAGAAATGCGTAGATTAGTCGTTCCGCTTATCATTTTGCCTGGCCTGCTCCCTGACGTGGGAGGGGCGATGGATACCTCAAACCGATTCATTCAGGCCGCCGAAAATCCCTTCTCTCAGTCTTCAGAGGAATTGCCCAGTCTGGGGCTGGCTCCTGAGTCCGATGCCGCCGCGCGCAAAATTGCGGCGATGGCAAAAAAGTTCGGGGAAGACAGCATGACCGACAACGGGCTGGACGCCGGTGACCAGGCGCGCCTGTTTGCCTTTACCAGCCTGCGCGATGTGCTGGCCGATAAAGTCACCGACGAAGCCCAGTCGCTGCTCTCGCCCTGGGGCAAAGCCAGCTTTAATTTGCTCGTGGACGAGCACGGCAGCTGGGCGGGAAGCAGCGGGGCGCTGTTTACCCCCTGGCAGGACAACAACCGCTATCTTACCTGGAGCCAGCTTGGCCTCAGTCAGCAAAAGAGCGGCGCCGTGGGCAATTTTGGCGTCGGGCAGCGCTGGGTTGCCGGGAAGTGGCTGCTTGGCTACAACACCTTTTATGATAATCAGCTGGTCACCCGGCTACAGCGGGCAGGCTTTGGCGCAGAGGCCTGGGGAGAATACCTGCGGCTTTCCGCCAACTATTATCAGCCGCTAAACGGCTGGCGCGGCGAAACGGAAACGCTCGAACAGCGGCTTGCTCGCGGTTATGACGTTACGGCGCAGGCCTGGCTCCCGTTTTACCGGCATATCAATACCAGCCTGAGCTTCGAACAGTATTTCGGTGACAGTGTAACGTTATTTAATAACGATACCGGTTATCGTAATCCGGTGGCCGTAACAATGGGGATAAACTACACCCCGGTGCCGCTGGTGACGTTGACCGCGCAGCACAAGCAGGGGGAAAGCGGGACGGCGCAGGAAAACCTTGGCCTGAAGCTTAACTACCGCTTTGGCGTGCCGCTGCAAAAACAGCTCTCGGCGGATGAGGTGGCGACCACCAGTTCCCTACGTGGTAGCCGCTATGACAGCGTAGAGCGAGAATCGGTGCCGGTGATGCAGTATCGCCAGCGTAAAACCTTGTCGGTGTTTCTGGCTACGCCGCCGTGGCAGCCTCAGCCGGGTGAAACCGTGGCGCTTAAGCTACAGGTTCGCGCGCCTCACGGCATCCGTAATGTTTCGTGGCAGGGGGACACCCGGGCGTTAAGCCTGACTCCGCCAGCCCAGGCGCGTAGCGCGGAGGGCTGGAGTATTATTCTGCCAGCGTGGCAGGAAGGGGCGGATAACGAATACCGCCTGTCGGTCACTATCGAAGATGAGAAAGGGCAGCGGACGACCTCGAACTGGGTAACGCTCAAACCTGCCGCGCCGCTGTTGATCAACCCTGAAAACGACTCGCGTTATTCGCTGATGCCGGGAGAGTAACCGGCATTCAGAAAATGCGCTCCTGGTGTACCCAGACCGCTGCTTCAACGCGAGACTTGAGCTTCATCTTTTTCAGCAGGTGCTTAACGTGGACTTTCACCGTGCTTTCGGTGATATCCAGGCGGCGGGCGATCATTTTGTTCGGCAGTCCCTGGGCAATCAGCTTCAGAATGTCGCGCTCGCGCGGCGTAAGCTGGTTAACGTCCCGGTCGGAAGTCGAGCGGTTGGCCCTCAGGCTTGCCGCCAGCACCGGCGTCAGCGCTTCGCTCAATACCATTTCACCAGCAGCGGCCTGCTGGAGCGCCTTGAGCAAATCTTCTGGCTCCATATCTTTCAGGAGATAACCATCCGCGCCGCGTTTCAGGGCTGTCACCACATCTTCTTCGTGGTTGGAGACGCTGAACACCACAATTCGCCCGGAAAGCGCTTTCTCGCGCAGGCAGTCGAGGGTTTCCAGGCCGTTCATCCCCGGCATGTTGAGATCGAGCAGGATCAGGTCCGGATCGAGCGACTCGGCAAGCTGAACGCCCTGTTCGCCGTTGCCGGCTTCCCCCACGACGGCAAGCTCCGGTGCCATGCTGATAAGCTGTTTAACGCCGGTACGCATCATTGGATGATCGTCAATCAGCAAAATGGTTGCTGCTTCCTGGTGGCTCATTCTTCACTCCTTGTCGTGGAAGAAAGCGGTGATTCGGGCATAAAGTTGACTATCACTTCCGTGCCGCCGCAGGGGCGGGCGCGGACCTGGCAGTCACCCTGTAAGGTTTGCGCGCGGTCACGCATGATTATAAGGCCGTAATGGTTGCTGCGCTCCGCGCTATCGGGAATGCCGCGGCCGTTATCCCATATCGTCAGGCGAACCTGATTTCCCTGGCGGGTCACGCTGATGCCGCAGGCGCTGGCATCGGCGTGTTTTAAACTGTTATTCATTGCCTCGCGGGCGATTTGCACCAGGTGAATTGCCTGGTGGGAAGGCACCAGACGGGGAGGAAGCTGATAGTCAAGCGTCACCGGGAAGCCGAATTTTTCGCTGAACTCCTGGCAGCTGGCCTCGAGCGCCGGGCGCAGGCCGGGTTCGGTAAGCTGTAGACGGAAGGTGGTCAGCAGTTCGCGCAGCTGTCGCCACGAGGTATTCAGCTCGCCGCGAATCTGCTCCAGCAGGGTTTTGCTCTGCTCGGGTAACGCTTCGCCCTGCATTTGCAGGCAGCTAACCTGCATCTTCATACAGGAAAGAGACTGGGCGATAGAGTCGTGCAGCTCCCTTGCAATAGCCGAACGCTCTTCCATCACGACCAGTTGCTGCTGGTGCTCATACTGGCGCTCCATGGCGAGCGTGGCCGTAAGCAGCTCCATCAGCGTGGCGATAAGCTGCTGCTGGTCGTCGGTCAGGCTGCTGCCCTGAGGCAGCTGGGCCAGCACCAGGCCGTACTGAATCTGGTTATCCGTCAGCCGCCATTTTAGCGTGCTGGAGCCCTGCGGCACGCTGTAGCCGCTGGCCGGGCAAAGCTGGCAGCCCTGGGCATTACAGCGTGCGTCCGGCTGGAAGGTAAATTCCTGGTAGTTTTCTTCGTCTTCGTATTCATAAACCCTCAGCTCGATGCCGTGCAGCGGGGTTAATTCCTGCAGCTCGCTCAGCACCGGCGAAATGCGCTGGCACAGCGGGTTTCGGGAGTGCAGGCGACGGTTTGCCTGGTAGAGGAACGACAGCATCTGGTTTTTTTGTTCCAGACCGGCGGTCTTTTCCCGCACCCGGCGCTCAAGCACGGCATAGCTCTGCGCCAGCTCGCCGGACATGCTGTTCAGCGCAATCCCCAGGGTAGCCATTTCGTCGCGGCCACGCACGTTCACGCGCTGGGTGAAATCTCGTTTGCCAATAGCAACGGCCATGGCCAGCAGCTGGCGCCAGGGTTTCAGCAGCCGTTTTCTCAGCCAGATAAGGGTGAAGATAATCAGCAGGCCAAGCAGCAGGGCCATTCCCTGCTGGAGCAAAATAACGTGATGCAGACGCATTTCCGTGGTGCGGTCGAAGGAGCTAACCAGTTCATCAATACTGGCGACGAAATGTTTGACCTCGGGTTCGACCTGATGGGGCGTCTGGGCCTGCGTGAGCGCCGGTTCAAGCGTGGTACGCCAGTAGTCTTGTAGCTGTTTGAGCTTCGCCTGCTGGCCGTCGC
Source organism: Cedecea davisae DSM 4568 (assembly GCF_000412335.2). Taxonomy (GTDB): domain Bacteria; phylum Pseudomonadota; class Gammaproteobacteria; order Enterobacterales; family Enterobacteriaceae; genus Cedecea; species Cedecea davisae. The sequence goes on along the minus strand of NZ_KE161030.1, from coordinate 2,460,457 downwards.
GCTGGGCGGCGAGGCGCAATTCGTCGCTCCAGGTGGTCTGTTCCATTTCGCGAAGTAATACCGAGTCCTGCTCCGACAGAGGAATTGCCGACAGCAGGCGGTAACTCTGCATACGCATTGAGCCGGTTTTGTTAATCGCGTGGGCGTTACCGGATATGCCCTGCGCCAGCCATCCTGCCGCTCCCATTCCCGCCACGCTCAGCAACGCAAGCAGCATCACGACCAGCGCCAGCTGGTTTACCAGCGAAAGGGGGGAGAACAGGCGTTTTAGCATTGATGTACGGGCTCCGGGCGGTTGATTCGGAAGGTGGCGCTATTTTCAGGCATCCCCTGGAGTATACCCATACCCCCTAAGGATTACCCCTAAATTGCCAAAGGTGGCAGGTTGTTCTATTCGTTTAACCATAACGTTAGTCAGGGATGTGAAAAACCACATATTTTTTACCGAAAAGGCTTACTCACAAAGAATGAGGGGGCATTTTTGCCCCGCGCAGAGATGGATTATCCATTGATTTGCATCAACTAATCTCCACTCCATAACCCTAAGGTTGCAGCAGTTACTCACACAAATTGAGGTGTTTATGTCACAGTCCCCCGCAACCGAGAAGTCCTCGGACGCACTGATTACCGACTGGCGGCCGGAGGACCCGCAGTTCTGGCAGCAAAAAGGTCACCGTATTGCCAGCCGTAACCTGTGGATTTCAGTTCCCAGCCTGCTGTTGGCGTTCTGCGTCTGGATGTTGTTTAGCGCCGTAGCGGTCAACCTTAACAAAGTTGGATTTAATTTCTCTACCGACCAGCTGTTTATGCTTACCGCGCTGCCTTCGGTTTCCGGCGCACTGCTGCGCGTGCCGTATTCATTTATGGTGCCGGTATTTGGCGGCCGCCGCTGGACGGCGTTCAGCACCGGGATTTTAATTATTCCGTGCGTGTGGCTGGGCTTTGCGGTGCAGGATACCAGCACCTCTTTCAATACCTTCATCATCATCTCGCTGCTGTGCGGTTTTGCCGGTGCGAACTTTGCTTCCAGCATGGCTAACATCAGCTTCTTCTTCCCGAAGGCGAAGCAGGGTGGCGCTTTGGGGATTAACGGCGGCCTGGGCAATATGGGCGTCAGCGTGATGCAGCTGGTGGCTCCGCTGGTTATCTCTGCGTCAATGTTTGCGGTATTTGGCGGTAAGGGCGTTGAACAGGGCGACGGCACGATGCTGTTCCTGGAAAATGCCGCGTGGATCTGGGTGCCGTTCCTGGCCATTTTCACTATTGCCGCCTGGTTTGGCATGAACGATCTCTCCGCCTCGAAAGCGTCGCTGCGTGAACAGCTGCCGGTGCTTAAGCGCGGGCATCTTTGGGTGCTGGGCGTGCTCTATCTGGCGACCTTTGGCTCGTTCATCGGCTTCTCCGCAGGGTTTGCGATGCTGTCCAAAACCCAGTTCCCGGACGTGAATATTCTCCACTTTGCCTTCTTCGGCCCGCTCTTTGGCGCGCTGGCTCGTTCGGCCGGCGGTGCTATTTCCGACCGCTGGGGCGGGATCCGCGTCTCGCTGTATAACTTTATCCTGATGGCGGTATTCAGCGCGCTGCTGTTCACCACGCTGCCGAGCAACGGCGAGGGCGGCAACTTTATCGCCTTCTTCGGCGTGTTCCTGATGCTGTTCCTCACTGCGGGTCTGGGCAGCGGCTCAACCTTCCAGATGATTTCCGTTATCTTCCGTAAGCTGACTATGGACAGAGTCAAAGCGGCGGGCGGCAGCGATGAGCACGCGATGCGTGAGGCGGCAACCGACACCGCGGCCGCGCTGGGCTTTATTTCGGCCATTGGCGCGATTGGTGGCTTCTTCATTCCTAAAGCCTTCGGGACCTCTCTGGCATTAACCGGCTCTCCCGCAGGGGCGATGAAAGTCTTCCTGGTGTTCTACATTGTCTGCGTGGTGATTACCTGGGCGGTTTACGGCCGTAAATCTTCACGCTAAACGATTTAACCTTTGGTTATCCCTTTGCGCGGCTTCGGTCGCGCTTTTTTTTGCCTTATGCAGCGGAAAGCGACGCATTTGTGAGTCTCTACCCCTTAATACCTGTAGGGATGAATCCTTTACCCCCATGATAACGAGGTGTTATTTTTAATCCTTAAAATACATTAAGTTACAGGATTTTCCGTGATTATACTTTGGTGGTAGATCTTCGTTTCTGGTGAAAGACCACACCCGGAGCAGTTGATCATCATCAAATATCCTATGCTTTCTAAGCGTTAACTTTCCTGTCATTCAGCAATGTCGATTTCACCAGAAGAGCCTGCAGGCTCCACATCAGGAGAACCCCGATGAGCAAATTCCTCGACCGGTTTCGTTACTTCAAACAGAAGGGCGAAACTTTTGCCAATGGACATGGCCAACTGCTCGACACCAACCGCGACTGGGAGGAAGGTTACCGCCAGCGCTGGCAGCACGACAAAGTGGTTCGTTCTACTCACGGCGTGAACTGCACCGGCTCCTGTAGCTGGAAGATTTATGTTAAAAGCGGCCTGGTCACCTGGGAAACCCAGCAAACCGATTACCCGCGCACCCGCCCCGATATGCCTAACCACGAGCCACGCGGCTGCCCTCGCGGCGCCAGCTACTCCTGGTATCTCTACAGCGCCAACCGCCTGAAATACCCGCTGATGCGTAAACGCCTGATCAAACTCTGGCGTGAAGCAAAAGTGCAGCACAGCGATCCGGTAAACGCCTGGGCTTCAATTATCAACGATCCTGAAAAAGCCAAAAGCTATAAGCAGGCGCGTGGACGCGGGGGCTTTGTGCGCTCAAGCTGGCAGGAAGTGAACGAACTGATTGCCGCCGCTAACGTCTTTACCGCAAAAACCTTCGGCCCGGACCGCATCGCGGGCTTCTCGCCTATCCCGGCGATGTCGATGGTTTCTTATGCTTCCGGCGCGCGCTATCTGTCGCTTATCGGCGGTACCTGCCTGAGCTTCTACGACTGGTATTGCGACCTGCCGCCGGCTTCGCCGATGACCTGGGGCGAGCAAACCGACGTACCTGAGTCCGCCGACTGGTACAACTCCAGCTACATCATCGCCTGGGGCTCTAACGTGCCGCAGACCCGTACGCCGGATGCGCACTTCTTCACTGAAGTTCGCTACAAGGGCACCAAAACCGTTGCCGTCACCCCGGATTACGCCGAAATAGCCAAGCTTTGCGACCAGTGGCTGTCGCCTAAACAGGGGACCGATGCCGCGATGGCGCTGGCGATGGGCCACGTTATGCTGCGCGAGTTCCATCTCGATAATCCCAGCCAGTATTTCACCGACTATGTTCGCCGCTACACCGACATGCCGATGCTGGTGATGCTGGAAGAGCGCGACGGCTTCTACGCCGCAGGCCGTATGCTGCGCGCTGCCGATCTGGTGGATAACCTCGGTCAGGAAAACAATCCGCAGTGGAAAACCGTAGCCCTGAACGACACCACCGGTGACCTGAGCGCGCCGAACGGCTCCATCGGCTTCCGCTGGGGCGAGAAGGGCAAATGGAACCTTGAGCAGCGCGACGGCACCAGCGGCGAAGAAGCCGAACTGCGCCTGAGCCTGCTGGGCAGCCATGACGAGGTAGCCGAAGTCGGGTTCCCGTATTTTGGCGGCGAAAGCTCCGAACACTTCAATAACGTTAAGCTGGAAAACGTTCTGTTGCACAAACTGCCGGTCAAACGTATCCAACTGGCGGACGGCAGCAGCGCGCTGGTCACCACCGTTTACGATCTCACCCTGGCTAACTATGGCCTTGACCGTGGCCTGGGCGACGAAAACTGCGCCAGCAGCTACGACGATGTAAAAGCCTATACTCCGGCCTGGGCTGAGCAGATTACCGGCGTGCCGCGTCAGCATATTATCCGCATCGCACGCGAATTTGCCGATAACGCCAACAAAACCCATGGCCGTTCGATGATTATCGTCGGCGCCGGTCTGAACCACTGGTTCCACATGGACAGCAACTACCGTGGCCTGATCAATATGCTGATCTTCTGCGGCTGTGTTGGTCAAAGCGGCGGCGGCTGGGCGCACTATGTCGGCCAGGAAAAACTGCGTCCGCAGACCGGCTGGCAGCCTCTGGCGTTTGCGCTCGACTGGCAGCGTCCGCCGCGCCATATGAACAGCACCTCGTTCTTCTACAACCATTCCAGCCAGTGGCGCTATGAGTCGCTGACGGCGGAAGAGCTGCTGTCACCGCTGGCGGATAAATCCCGCTACAGCGGCCACCTGATTGACTTCAACGTGCGCGCCGAGCGTATGGGCTGGTTGCCTTCCGCTCCGCAGTTGAACACCAACCCGCTGCACATTGCGCAGCAGGCGAAAGCCGCCGGTATGTCCCCGGCTGATTACACCGCCGAACAGCTGAAATCAGGCGGGATCCGTTTCGCCTCCGAACAGCCGGACGCGGGCAATAACCATCCACGCAACCTGTTTGTCTGGCGTTCCAACCTGCTTGGCTCCTCCGGTAAAGGGCATGAGTACATGCTCAAATACCTGCTGGGAACCGAAAACGGTATTCAGGGTAAAGACCTGGGCCAGGAAGGCGGCGTGATGCCGGAAGAAGTTGAGTGGGTCGATAACGGCCTCGACGGTAAGCTGGACCTGGTGGTGACTCTGGACTTCCGCCTGTCCAGCACCTGCCTGTATTCCGATATCGTGCTGCCGACGGCAACCTGGTATGAGAAAGACGATATGAATACCTCGGATATGCATCCGTTTATTCACCCGCTTTCTGCCGCAGTTGACCCGGCCTGGGAGTCAAAAAGCGACTGGGAAATTTATAAAGCCATCGCGAAGAAATTCTCAGAAGTCTGTGTTGGCCATCTCGGTAAAGAAACCGACGTGGTTACGCTGCCTATTCAGCATGACTCCGCCGCCGAACTGGCTCAGCCTTACGGCGTGCAGGACTGGAAGAAAGGTGAATGCGACCTGATCCCGGGGAAAACTGCGCCGCACCTTATGGTGGTTGAGCGTGATTATCCGGCAACCTACGAGCGCTTCACCTCGGTTGGCCCGCTGATGGAAAAAATCGGCAACGGCGGGAAAGGCATTTCCTGGAACACCCAAAGCGAGATGGATCTGCTGCGCAAGCTCAACTACGAGAAAGCAGACGGCCCGGCAAAAGGCCAGCCGATGATCAACTCCGCGATTGATGCTGCTGAAGTGATCCTCACCCTGGCACCGGAAACCAACGGCCAGGTTGCGGTGAAGGCCTGGGCCGCGCTCGGTGAGTTTACCGGCCGCGGCCATACGCATCTGGCGACCAATAAAGAAGACGAAAAAATTCGCTTCCGCGATATTCAGGCGCAGCCGCGCAAAATCATCTCCAGCCCGACCTGGTCAGGTCTTGAGGATGAGCATGTTTCCTACAGCGCGGGTTACACCAACGTTCACGAGATGATCCCATGGCGTACGCTTTCCGGCCGTCAGCAGCTTTATCAGGATCATCAGTGGATGCGCGACTTCGGCGAAAGCCTGCTGGTTTACCGTCCGCCAATTGATACCCGTTCGGTAAAAGGCGTGATGGGCACCAAGTCCAACGGTAACCCGGAGAAGGCGCTGAACTTCCTGACGCCGCACCAGAAATGGGGCATTCACTCTACCTACAGCGACAACCTGCTGATGCTGACGCTGTCGCGCGGCGGGCCGATTGTCTGGATGAGCGAGTCGGATGCTAAAGATCTTGGCATTGCGGATAACGACTGGATTGAAGTATTCAACAAAAACGGCGCCCTGACCGCGCGTGCGGTAGTGAGCCAGCGTATTCCTGACGGGATGACCATGATGTACCACGCCCAGGAGCGCATTGTGAACCTGCCGGGTTCTGAGATAACCGGCCAGCGCGGCGGTATTCATAACTCGGTGACCCGTATTAGCCCTAAACCAACGCATATGATTGGCGGTTACGCGCAGCTGGCATACGGTTTCAACTATTACGGCACGGTGGGCTCCAACCGCGATGAGTTCGTGGTGGTGCGCAAGATGAAAGAGATTAACTGGTTAGATGGCGAAGGTAACGACCAGAAACAGGAGAGCGTAAAATGAAAATTCGTTCACAAGTCGGCATGGTGCTGAACCTTGATAAATGCATCGGCTGCCACACCTGTTCGGTGACCTGTAAAAACGTCTGGACCAGCCGCGAAGGGATGGAGTACGCGTGGTTTAACAACGTCGAAACCAAACCCGGCATTGGCTACCCGAACGACTGGGAAAACCAGGAAAAATGGAAAGGTGGCTGGATCCGTAAAATCAACGGTAAGCTCCAGCCGCGCATGGGCAACCGCGCCATGCTGCTGGGCAAAATCTTCGCTAACCCGCACCTGCCGGGCATCGATGATTACTACGAGCCGTTTGATTACGACTACCAGCATCTTCATAACGCGCCTGAAGGCAAGCATCAGCCGATCGCCCGTCCGCGCTCGCTGATAACCGGCCAGCGGATGAACAAAATCGAAGCAGGCCCGAACTGGGAAGAGATCCTCGGCGGCGAGTTTGAGAAGCGCGCTAAAGATCAGAACTTCCAGAACATGCAGAAGGCGATGTACGGCCAGTTTGAAAATACCTTCATGATGTATCTTCCGCGCCTGTGCGAGCACTGCCTTAACCCGGCGTGTGCGGCGACCTGCCCGAGCGGCGCTATTTACAAGCGTGAAGAAGACGGCATCGTGCTTATCGATCAGGATAAGTGCCGCGGCTGGCGCATGTGCGTAACCGGCTGCCCGTACAAAAAGATCTACTTCAACTGGAAGACCGGCAAGTCTGAGAAGTGCATCTTCTGCTATCCGCGTATCGAAGCGGGTATGCCGACGGTCTGCTCCGAAACTTGCGTAGGCCGCATCCGCTACCTCGGCGTGCTGCTTTACGATGCGGACGCGATTGAAGAAGCGGCAAGCACCGAAAACGAACAGGATCTCTATGAGCGCCAGCTCGGCGTGTTCCTGAACCCGAACGATCCTGCGGTTATCGAGCAGGCGCTGAAAGACGGCGTGCCGCAGAGCGTTATCGACGCGGCCCAGCAGTCGCCGGTTTACAAAATGGCGATGGACTGGAAGCTGGCGCTGCCTCTGCACCCGGAATACCGCACGCTGCCGATGGTCTGGTACGTGCCGCCTCTGTCGCCGATCCAGTCCGCTGCCGATGCGGGCCAGCTGCCGCATACCGGCATTCTGCCTGACGTAGAAAGCCTGCGTATTCCTGTGGAATATCTGGCGAATCTGCTGACAGCAGGTGACACCGCACCGGTGCTGCGCGCCCTGAAACGTATGATGGCTATGCGCCATTACAAACGTGCTGAAACCGTGGACGGGGTGAATGATACCCGTGCGCTGGAAGAGGTGGGCTTGACCGAAGCTCAGGCTCAGGAAATGTATCGCTATCTGGCTATCGCCAACTACGAAGACCGCTTTGTGGTGCCGACCAGCCATCGCGAGCTGGCGGCAGATGCGTTCCCGGAACGTAACGGCTGCGGCTTTAGCTTCGGCGACGGCTGCCACGGCAGCGATACCAAGTTCAACCTGTTCAACAGCCGCCGCATCGACGCCATCGATGTGTCCGGTAAAACGGAGCCGCACCCATGATTGAACTGTTGATAATCTCCCGCCTGATGGAGTACCCGGATGCTGCTTTGTGGCAGCACCATGACGAACTGGCGGCCGCGCTGGAGGAGGGCACCGCCCTCAATTCGGCCCAGCGTGCAGAGCTGGGGAGCTTCATTTCCTCGCTTTGCGGCCGCGAGCTGCTTGATGCTCAGGCCAGTTACGGCGAGTTATTCGACCGTGGCCGCGCCACTTCGCTGCTGCTGTTTGAACACGTTCACGGCGAGTCACGCGACCGGGGCCAGGCGATGGTGAATTTGATGAATCAGTATCAGCGCGCCGGGCTGGAAATCGACAGCCGCGAACTGCCGGACCATCTGCCGCTGTATCTGGAATATCTTTCCCAGCAGCCGGAAGGCGAGGCGCGCGGCGGCTTGCAGGATATCGCCCCGATTCTGGCGCTGCTTAGCGCGCGCCTCAAACAACGGGAAAGCGACTATGCGCTGCTGTTCGATATGCTGCTGGCTCTGTCGGCAAGTGATGTCAGCGCGGAAAGCGTAGGCAAGCAGATTGCCGATGAAGCACGCGACGATACCCCGCAGGCGCTGGACGCGGTGTGGGAAGAGGAGCAGGTCAAATTTATCGCCGAGGCGGGCTGCGGAGAGTCTGAGATCTCCAGCCATCAACGCCGCTTTGCCGGGGCGGTTGCTCCGCAGTATCTCGAAATCGGAGGGCAGCAATAATGCATTTCCTGAGCGTATTCTTCTTTGATATCTATCCGTACCTGTGCGGGACGGTATTTCTGGTGGGCAGCTGGCTGCGCTATGACTACGGGCAGTATACCTGGCGCGCCGCCTCCAGCCAGATGCTGGATCCGAAGGGCATGAACATGGCTTCCAACCTGTTCCACTTCGGTATTCTGGGGATTTTTGCCGGCCATTTCCTCGGCATGCTGACGCCGCACTGGATGTATGAATCCTTCCTGCCCGTGGACGTGAAGCAAAAAATGGCGATGATCGCGGGCGGTGCCTGCGGTGTGATGACGCTGGTGGGCGGCCTGCTGCTGTTGAAACGCCGCCTGTTTAACCCGCGTATTCGTGCAACCTCGACGCCAGCGGATATTCTTATCCTCAGCATTTTGATGGTGCAGTGTGCGTTAGGCCTCGGCACTATTCCGTTCTCCGCCCAGCATATGGACGGCAGCGAAATGATGAAGCTGGTGGGCTGGGCGCAGAGCGTGGTGACCTTCCGCGGCGGCGCGTCTGAGCACCTGGAAGGCGTGGCGTTTATCTTCCGCGTTCATCTGGTGCTGGGCATGACTATCTTCCTGCTGTTCCCGTTCACCCGTCTGGTGCACGTCTGGAGCGCGCCGGTAGAATATCTGACGCGTAAATATCAGATAGTACGCGCCCGCCGCTAACCGCGAGTAGCGCATCGAATACCCGGCTCAGGTCGGGTATTTTTTTGCCATAACAAATATGTTTTTTCGAATGTGTTTATTGACATTCCTTGCTTCAGGTTTACCATGGCGGGGTTAATCCATGAGGTCAGGTTTATGTCCACGTTGACGCCGTTACAGCTTTTTAAAAACTTATCTGACGAAACGCGGCTGGCGATCGTTTTGATGCTCAAGGCTAAGAATGAGCTTTGTGTCTGCGAATTAACCGCCGTGCTTCAGGAATCACAACCCAAGGTTTCCCGCCATCTTGCGATGCTGCGTGAAGGCGGACTGCTGCTGGACAGGCGCGAAGGAAAGTGGATTTACTATCGCCTCTCGCCCCATATGCCGGCCTGGGCCGCGGCGGTGATTGAGCAGGCCTGGCACGGCCAGGGGCAGGACGTATTGGCGCGGCTGAAGCGCATCGAAGCCGATGGTTCGACGGCGCTTTGCCGGTAAAAAATTTATCTAATCATATTCATTTTTTCATATATGTTTGCGTCGGATCTTCACGGCGCTGACGGGAGGCAGGATGTTTTTGGCAGCGGCAATTTTTATTCTGACCATTGTGCTGGTTATCTGGCAGCCGAAAGGGCTGGGGATCGGCTGGAGCGCGCTGCTAGGCGCGGGGCTGGCGCTGGCTAGCGGCGTGGTGCATGTCACCGATATTCCTGTGGTATGGAGCATCGTCTGGAACGCGACCGCCACCTTTATCGCGGTAATTATTATCAGCCTGTTGCTGGATGAATCGGGCTTTTTTGAGTGGGCGGCGCTGCATGTTTCCCGCTGGGGAAACGGGCGAGGACGGCTACTGTTTACCTGGATTGTGCTCCTCGGCGCGGCGGTCGCGGCGCTGTTTGCCAACGATGGCGCAGCGCTGATCCTGACGCCAATCGTGATAGCGATGCTGCTGGCGCTGGGGTTCAGCAAAGGGACAACGCTTGCGTTTGTAATGGCAGCGGGTTTTATCGCCGACGCGGCGAGCCTGCCGCTGATCGTTTCCAACCTGGTGAATATCGTCTCGGCGGATTTCTTCCATCTCGGCTTTACCGAATATGCTTCTGTCATGGTGCCGGTCAACATCGCCGCGATTGTTGCGACGCTTATCATGCTGCATCTGTTTTTCCGCAAGGATATTCCGCCGGTTTATGACCTCACGCTGCTGAAGACGCCCGCGAAGGCAATTAAAGATCCGGCGACTTTTATTACCGGCTGGATAGTGCTGGTACTGCTGCTGGTGGGCTTTTTTGTTCTGGAGCCGCTTGGCGTGCCGGTTAGCGCGATTGCGGCGGCCGGAGCGTTGGTTCTGTTTGTGGTGGCGAAAAGAGGGCAGGCAATCAATACCGGGAAAGTGCTGCGCGGCGCGCCCTGGCAAATCGTTATCTTCTCGCTGGGCATGTATCTGGTGGTCTACGGCCTGCGCAATGCCGGTTTGACCGAACAGCTCTCCGGCGTGCTGAACTGGCTGGCGGAAAAAGGCCTGTGGACGGCAACGCTGGGCACCGGTTTCCTGACGGCTTTCATGTCGTCGGTGATGAATAATATGCCTACAGTTCTGATTGGAGCGCTTTCAATCGACGGAAGCAGCGCCAGCGGTGTGATTAAAGAGGCGATGATTTATGCCAACGTTATTGGCTGCGATCTCGGCCCTAAAATTACCCCTATCGGCAGCCTTGCCACGCTGCTCTGGCTGCATGTGCTTTCTCAAAAACAGCTGACAATAAGCTGGGGCTACTACTTCCGTACCGGAATAGTGATGACGCTACCGGTGCTGCTGGTGACGCTAGCCGCGCTGGCGCTGCGTCTCTCCTTTACTCATTAACGGGCAGGGCTATGAGCAACGTAACGATTTATCACAACCCAGAGTGCGGGACGTCCCGCAATACGCTGGCGATGATCCGCAATAGCGGCGAACAGCCAAAGATTATCTATTATCTGGAACAGCCGCCCTCAGTCGAGGAACTCAGAAAGTTGATTGCCGATATGGGCATTACGGTACGCGAACTGCTGCGTAAAAACGTGGAGCCTTACGAAACCCTGGGGCTGGAGGAGGATAAATTTACCGACCGGCAGCTTCTTGATTTTATGCTGCAATATCCGATTCTGATTAACCGCCCGATTGTCGTCACGCCGCTGGGAACCCGGCTTTGCCGGCCGTCCGAGAAAGTGCTGGATATTTTGCCTGCGGGGCAAACCGGGGCGTTTAACAAAGAGGACGGCGAGCGTGTAGTAGATGAAAAAGGCCGGCGACTGGGGTCCTGACCCATGCCTCGCTATCATTCTTAAGCAACGGACTCAGGCTTCTGAGTCCGTATTTCGATTAGGCTATTCGGCCATTTTCTGTAATAACGCTATGCCGATCGGTTCTTCACTTTGTAGCGATGCCAGCGCTACACGCCCGGCATGAGTCTCTTTGACCTCCCGGATAAGCGGCAGCTCATTACCCGCCCTGGCTTTTAACAGCGGGGAGGAAGGCCTGGCTGCGGCGATACTATTATTAATAACCCATGCCCATGGTTCTATTCTGGCCCGGCGGAGGTCGTTTTGCAGGTTCACTGCCTCAAGCACCGGAGTGGTCTCGGCAAGCGTGACGATAATAACTTTTGTCCGTGTGGGATCCTGGAGCTGCATCATCGGGGTGATCATTCGCTCTTCCGACTGGCCCATCTGCCTCACCATTTCTTTATGGTAGGCGCCGGTAGCATCGAGCAGCAGCAGCGTGTGCCCGGTGGGGGCGGTATCCATAATCACAAAACTGTCTTCCGCCTGTTTGATAATGCGGGAGAAGGCCTGAAATACCGCAATCTCTTCGGTACAGGGAGAGCGAAGATCTTCTTCCAGCACAGCCCGGCCTGCGGCATCGAGCGTTTTCCCCTGGTTATCAAGAACGAAACGGCGATAGCGTTCCGTCTCGACTTTAGGATCGATACGGCTCACGACCAGGCCGGGTATTGAGTCGGCCAGAGTATAAGAAAGATGTGCTGCGGGGTCAGAGGTTGTCAGGTGTACTTTATGGCCGCGTTTTGCCAGAGAAACGGCAATCGAGGCGGCTACGGTGGTTTTCCCTACGCCGCCTTTGCCCATGGTCATCACCAGACCGTTGCCGGACTGGCTAAGTTCATCCACCAGAGTTGATAGCGCCGGGAGCGCTATTTCGCCGTCGGCGTCAGGCGCAGTATGTGGCTTGATTTCACCGCTATCTTCCGTAAGTAATGCCCTGAGCGCTTCCACACCAACCAGATTAAACGCTTTTAGCGGGAGTTCTGTTCGCGGCAGGCTCGCCAAATTAGTCGGCATCTCGTGCAGCGCTTTTTCTTCCCGGGCCAGGATGCTTCGCACCAAAGGATCGGCCTGTTCTGCCAGAGGAGAAAGCACGCCATTTATCGCAAGATGTTGGTGTTTCAGGCCAAGCTGATAGAGTTCATCATGGGTGTGCGCCACCTCTTTTAGCGTCGATGTTTGCGCTCTGGCGACCAGCACCAGCCTGGTAAGAGCGGCGTCCGACAGGGCTTTCACCGCATTGGCGTATTGATGCTGCTGTTTTTCCAGCCCGACAAGCGGTCCGAGATTTGCGGCGGCATCCGGGTTGGCGTCGAGATAGCCGCTCCAGGCTCCCGGCAGCTCAAGCATGCGGATGGTGTGTCCTGTAGGCGCAGTGTCGAACACGATATGCTGGTATTTCTCACGCAGTTCAGCGCTTGTTAGCAGGGCGGTGAATTCATCGAAAGCGGCTATTTCGGTGGTGCAGGAGCCGGAAAGCTGCTCTTCAATACTGCTGACAACATCGGCCGGCATTTGGTCTCGTACCGGGTCAAGCACCCGGTCGCGGTAGGCCTGGGCGGCGGCCATCGGATCAACTTCCATTGCATCCAACGGCGGGACCTGGCTGATTCCGGTAATTCGGTGCCCGATCGGCTGGTTGAACACCTGCGCGATGTTGGAAGCGGGGTCGGTGCTGACCAGTAATGTTTTTTTACCCTGGTTAGCCAGCCAGACCGCCGTTGAGCAGGCCAGCGACGTTTTGCCAACGCCGCCTTTGCCGGTGAAAAAAATAAACTGGGGAATGTCTTTTAGAAAAGAAATGTTCATCATTATCTCCGGGCAAGTTAAGGCAGGCGGGGAATGTTACAGCAGGCTGGTATGGCGCGGTCATCGTCCCAGTCCTGACTGAAAGGAACGTCCGCCCAGCGGGCGAGATCCGCACGGCTCGGGAGTTGACCGGCCATAACCTGAGCACCATCAAGCAAGATGAGGGGCAGAGCGCCTGGCCCTGCGCTGTTAAGAAACGCCTGAGCTAGCGGATTGGTAATAAAACTCTGTGGGTTTTTTGCCAGGCTATAGCGCTGAATGCTAATACCGTTCTGCCTGGCCCATTGGAGGTCCGCGTTCCACTGCAGGGCGGAGTCCTGGACCGTCACGCCACTGGTAGCGCAGCAGCCGGCGGCTTCAAAGATTTCAATACGGGACATAGTGTTTGCCTCAATGTTTAGCCACGAAGTGTGGCAATGAGGTAAACGAATGAATGGCGGAAAGGATGCGCGATTAATTCATATTTTTATGGCAACAAACGGCAGAGCCGCCGTCCGGTTCGATTTCGCATAGCTCAATCAGCTTTTCTCTTAACCGGGTTCTGGCTCGTAAAAGGCGGGATTTCAGTGCCGCAAGCGTTATATTCAGCTCGTCCGCCAGGTGCTGTTGAGGGCGGCCAAAGATATCGCATTGCTCAATCAGCCAGGCTTCGTCCTCGGGCATCGCCTGGAGCGTTTCAGGCAGGCAACGTTCAAGCTGAGCGACGGGATCGGTGTCTGACCGGGACTGCGGCATGTCGTCCGTTAGTCCGGTGAACTCTTTTTTCAGGCGATGTTGGTCAATCAGCATATTTCTGGCAGCCCGGTATAACCAGGCGAGAGGATGCGCCATATCGCAAAATGTGTCCGGGGTGGCTCGTGCCTTAAGGAAAAGCTCCTGCATCATATCGGCTGCCTGGTCCGGGCTGGCGGTTCTGGCGAGCAAGAAATGATAGAGCTCCGCCTGATGCTGGTGCCAGAAAGTGGTCATGCAGGCGTTGAATTCTTTTATAACGGACATCTTAATTTCTCCGAACAATAGCCGGAATAGCATAACGCAGTTTGGGTTATGTCAGGAATGGTTTGCAGGTCTGATTTGGTTTTTTCTGAGAGAGGGTGGCGGGGGAAGGATGATCGCGCAGTGCGCGTTCTCACTGGCGTGAGTCGAACCTTAGTCGAAGCTTCTCGTCCTTCCCCAACGGGAATATGAGAATATTTTACAGATTTGAAAGTTTGGTGTTTTTCTGAGAGATGGTGGCGGGGGAAGGATTCGAACCTTCGAAGTCGATGACGGCAGATTTACAGTCTGCTCCCTTTGGCCGCTCGGGAACCCCGCCAGGGGTATGATACTTTGAGCGTGGTACTGATTATTGCTGCTTTACTGCGTATTGAATGGTGGCGGGGGAAGGATTCGAACCTTCGAAGTCGATGACGGCAGATTTACAGTCTGCTCCCTTTGGCCGCTCGGGAACCCCGCCTGGGGCAATGCTTTTACTGGCCTGCTTCCTTGCGGGAAGCGGGGCGCATCATATCAAATGAAGCGCCGCTGTAAAGCTTTCACTTTAAGAAAATGAATCGTTTGCCGTTTTTTTACTCGTAACGCCGTAAAGCTAAACAATTCATTTTCCGGGTGATTACAGAATAATGGTGCGGTTGCCGTAAACGAAGACCCGCTGCGCCAGCACTTCGTACAGCGCGCGGCTGAGCACGTTTTTCTCTACGTCACGGCCTGCGCGCATCATATCGTCTGCGGTATAGGTGTGGTCGACGTGGATAACGTCCTGCATGATGATTGGGCCTTCATCGAGATTATCGTTAACGTAATGCGCGGTGGCGCCGATAATCTTCACTCCGCGTTCATATGCCTGATGGTACGGGCGCGCGCCGATAAAGGCAGGCAGGAACGAGTGGTGAATATTGATAATCTGGTTCGGGAAGCGGGAGACAAATTCAGGCGTCAGCACACGCATGTATTTCGCCAGCACCACGTAATCCGGATTGTGGGCGGCAATGGCGTCGGCCATCAACGTGTCGTGCTCTTCACGCGTCATGCCTTCGTGGCTGACCAGCTGGAACGGAATATCAAAACGTTCCACTAAGGTGCGCAGCGTTTCGTGGTTGCCGATGACCGCGGCGATTTCTACATCCAGCCCGCCATAGTTGGCCTTCATCAGCAAGTCGCCCAGGCAATGAGCTTCTTTGGTGACCAGAATGACGATGCGGCGGCGGCCCGCAGGCGTTAATTCGCGAATGGAGCCTTCCGGTAATGCGCTGTCGAGGTCGGCCAGCAGCGTGGTGTCGTTGAAAATGCCTTCCAGCTCGGTACGCATGAAAAAGCGCCCGGTGCGATGATCGACGAATTCGTTATTCTGAACGATATTGAGTTCGTGCTTGTAGCAAATATTAGTGATTCGTGCGATCAACCCCTTCTGATCGGGGCAGATAGTGCGGAGAACTTTACGTTGTAATGCCTGCATGAAGTGGTAAATCCTGTTGAACGGTGTTTGCAAACAATAATGCTGTTAGGCGGCGAAGGCTATCATCCGCAGCATTTTTTATATTTTTTACCTGAGCCGCAAGGGCAGGGGTCATTACGACCAAACTGAGGCCGCTGGCCGTCTATATAGTACCACCGGCCATTTTCTCTGACGAAGCGTGAACGTTCGATTATCGCGCTTTGCTTGCCGTTTTCATTAAAACGGGCAACAAAGCTGACATATCCTTCGTTTTCGTTACTGCCTTCGGCTTCTTCATAGACGGTAAGGCCAAGCCATTCGGTGGCGCCAAAACCGCCGGATATTTCTGATTTAAACGTGGGGTGGCGGCAGCTCTCGTGCCAGCTGGAAACCAGATAGTCCGCATCTTGTAGGACGAAAGCGGTATAACGAGAGCGCATAAGCTGTGACGGACGTTGCGGATGCTGGCCGGCGCTTAGGTAAGGCTGGCAACATAAGCTATACTCCAGACCGCTGCCACATGGACAAAGTTGCAACATTGCATCTCCAGGAAAAAATATAAACGGCGTCAATAACACTACGGCAGCGGTTATGTTAACTGAGCAGTGGCGTTGGCGTCACGGAGTGATTACCGGGGAAGATTGACCGAGGCGTGATGAGACAGGTAAAGATCGGCCTGGCATTAGGGTCGGGTGCTGCAAAAGGATGGGCGCACATTGGCGTTATCAATGCGTTAAAAAAAGCAGGGATCCAGATTGATGTCGTGGCAGGTTGCTCCGTAGGTGCGCTGGTGGGCGCTGCCTATGCGAGCCAGCGCCTGCCGGTAATGGAGCGATGGGTTCGCTCATTTAGCTACTGGGACGTGTTGCGGCTGATGGATCTTTCCTGGCGTCGCGGCGGCCTGCTGCGAGGCGAGCGGGTGTTCAATAATATCCGCCATATTATCCCCGAAACGATGATTGAAGGCTGCGGCCTGCGTTTCGGTGCGGTGGCTACCAATCTTAGCACCGGGCGAGAGCTCTGGTTTACCGAAGGCGATTTGCACCAGGCCGTTCGCGCCTCTTGCAGCATGCCGGGTTTACTGTCGCCCGTTGCCCACAACGGCTACTGGCTGGTGGATGGCGCTATTGTGAACCCTGTGCCCGTTTCATTAACCCGCGCGCTGGGGGCCGATATTGTGATAGCCGTTGATCTACAGCACGATGCGCACCTGATGCAGCAGGATTTACTCTCGGTGAATATGACGCCGTCCAGCGAGGATAATCACCCGCAGGCCACAAACTGGCGTGGCCGATTACGTGAACGGTTAGGGAAAATGACCTCCCGCCGGGCTAACGTGACGCCAACGGCAATGGAAATAATGACGACCTCTATTCAGGTGCTGGAAAATCGCCTCAAGCGTAACCGCATGGCGGGAGACCCGCCCGATATTCTTTTACAGCCGTTTTGCCCGCAAATTTCCACGCTCGACTTTCACCGCGCATCTGAAGCGATTGCAGCGGGCAGTCTCGCGGTTGAGAAAAAGATGGATGAGCTTCTACCGCTGGTTCGTACTCATGTATAAGTTACGGCTTCAGGCGATTCTTACAGGCGCTTGTTGCAATACCGTGCCACTATTTAATTATTGTCGGGCAGGGGAGTGCGCATGAGCCAGCCGCTGGAAGGAAAACAGATCCTCATTGTTGAAGACGAGCCGGTTTTCCGCTCCCTGCTGGACAGCTATCTGACTTCACTTGGTGGAATGACCCATCTGGCATGGGACGGCGTGGATGCTCTGGAGAAACTCGCCGGCCATTCAGTGGATTTGCTGATTTGCGATTTAGCCATGCCGAGAATGAACGGCCTTGAGCTGGTGGAGCACATTCGTAATGAAGGCGACCAGACGCCTATCTTAGTGATTTCTGCTACCGAAAATATGTCCGATATCGCGCAGGCGCTGCGTCTTGGAGTGCAGGATGTCTTGCTGAAACCGATTAAAGATCTTAATCGGTTAAAAGACACCGTTTTATCCTGCCTCTACCCGACCATGTTTAATTCCCGTGTGGAAGAAGAAGAGCGGCTGTTTCAGGACTGGGACGCCCTGGTGCAGGACCCCCAGGCGGCTTCTAAACTATTACAGGAGCTGCAGCCGCCTGTTCAGCAAGTGATATCGCATTGCAGGATAAATTATCGCCAGCTTATCTCGGTCGATCAGCCGGGGCTGGTGCTCGATATTGCACCACTTTCGGATAATGACTTAGCTTTTTATTGCCTGGATGTTACCCGCGCCGGAGATAACGGTGTATTAGCCGCGCTGTTGTTACGCGCGTTATTCAACGGGCTATTGCAGGAACAACTTTCTCATCATGGTCAACGCCTTCCGGAATTAGGAAATTTACTTAAACAGGTCAATCAGCTATTGCGCCAGGCAAACCTCAGCGGGCAATTTCCTTTAATGGTTGGTTATTATCACAGCGGATTAAAAAACCTTATCCTTGTTTCCGCCGGGCTTAATGCCACGTTAAATACCGGAGAACACCAAATTCAGGTCAGCAATGGGGTGCCGCTTGGTACGCTGGGTAACACCTACCTTAACCAAATCAGCCAACGCAGCGCCGCCTGGCAGTGCCAGGTGTGGGGTTCCGGAGGCCGCTTACGGCTGATGTTGTCCGCAGAATAAACAGCGGAACAACTGATTACATTTAGCTTTTCTTCTGTAAGCAGCGTGGTGGTAATATCGCGCTCAACCTAATCGTATTTGTCTTAAATTAACCGCTGCCGGGGTAAACAGGGGCGGTTTTTGTTTTTAAGCTGATATACTCAACCGCGTTTTTAAATTGACGACAAGTGTGAAACTTGAACAGTCCTGGAGGTTTTTCAATGGCTGCCATTAATTCTAAAGTAACGAAAGCTGTTATCCCGGTTGCGGGATTGGGAACGCGCATGTTGCCGGCAACAAAGGCAATTCCAAAAGAGATGCTGCCGCTGGTTGATAAACCGCTGATTCAGTATGTCGTTAATGAATGTATCGCCGCCGGTATTACCGAAATCGTGCTGGTTACCCACTCTTCTAAAAACTCCATCGAAAACCATTTCGATACCAGTTTTGAGCTGGAAGCGATGCTTGAGAAGCGCGTTAAACGCCAGCTTCTGGAAGAAGTTCAGTCCATCTGCCCGCCGCACGTTACCATCATGCAGGTGCGTCAGGGTCTGGCTAAAGGCCTCGGCCACGCGGTGCTGTGCGCACACCCGGTTGTGGGCGACGAGCCGGTAGCGGTTATTCTGCCGGACGTTATCCTCGATGAATTCGAATCCGATCTTTCCCAGGATAACCTGGCCGAAATGATCCGCCGTTTTGATACAACGGGCCACAGCCAGATTATGGTTGAGCCGGTTGCCGACGTTACCGCCTACGGCGTAGTTGACTGTAAAGGCGCCGCGCTTTCTGCAGGCGATAGCGTGCCGATGGTTGGCATCGTCGAAAAACCAAAAGCAGACGTTGCGCCATCTAACCTGGCGGTTGTGGGTCGCTACGTGCTGAGCGCCGATATTTGGCCGCTGCTGGCGAAAACGCCTCCGGGCGCAGGGGACGAGATTCAGCTGACTGACTCTATCGCCATGCTGATGGATAAAGAGACCGTTGAAGCCTATCACATGAAAGGCGTAAGCCACGATTGCGGCAACAAACTGGGCTATATGCAGGCGTTTGTTGAGTACGGTATTCGTCATAAGACGCTGGGCGAAGACTTTAAAACCTGGCTGGAAGCCACCGTTGGCGCGAAGAAATAATTCAATTCAACGCAGGATGGTAAGATGAAAGTTACCGTATTTGGTATTGGCTACGTTGGCCTGGTGCAGGCTGCCGTACTCGCCGACGTCGGGCACGATGTTATGTGCATCGACGTGGACGCAAAGAAAGTGGAAAACCTTAAAAAAGGTGAAATCCCTATCTTTGAACCCGGCCTGACTCCGCTGGTAAAAAAGAATTTTGAAGAAGGGCGCCTGCAGTTCAGCACCGACGCTGAGCAGGGCGTTCATCACGGCGAAATGCAGTATATCGCCGTAGGCACGCCGCCGGACGAAGACGGCTCTGCCGATTTAAAATATGTGACCGCCGTAGCCCGTACTATTGCTCAGCATATGGACTCGCATAAAGTTGTTATCGACAAATCTACGGTGCCGGTTGGCACGGCAGATAAAGTTCGTGCGGTAATGGCTGAAACCCTCAAGGCGCGTGGCGTTGAGATCGGGTTCGACGTGGTCTCTAACCCCGAGTTCCTTAAAGAAGGCGCCGCGGTTTCTGACTGTATGCGTCCTGAACGCATCGTTATCGGGACGGATAACGAAGAAGTCATCGATCTGCTACGCGAGCTGTACGAGCCGTTTAACCGCAATCATGACCGAATGATCCTGATGGACATCCGCAGCGCGGAGTTGACCAAGTATGCGGCTAACTGCATGCTGGCGACTAAAATCAGCTTTATGAACGAGATTGCCAATCTCGCGGAACGTCTGGGCGCGGATATAGAGAAAGTGCGTATGGGTATCGGTTCTGATTCCCGTATCGGCTACAGCTTTATCTATCCCGGCTGCGGTTATGGCGGTTCCTGTTTCCCTAAAGACGTACAGGCGCTGATTCGCACCGCAGAGCAGATTGGCTACACGCCGCGCATTCTGCAGGCGGTGGAAGAAGTGAACTACGCGCAGAAGCAAAAGCTTCCTGAATTTGTGACCCGCTATTTTGGCGATGATCTCAAAGGGAAAACTTTTGCGCTATGGGGGCTTTCCTTTAAGCCAAATACCGATGATATGCGCGAGGCTTCAAGCCGGGTGCTCATCGAGTATTTATGGGCGCGCGGTGCTGAAGTGCAGGCATTTGACCCTGAGGCGATGGATGAGGCCCAGCGTATTTATGGTCACCGCAGCGATTTCAGGCTGATGGGAACTAAAGAGGCCGCTTTACAGGGGGCCGATGCGCTGGTGGTCTGTACCGAATGGCAAAGCTTTAAAGCGCCGGACTTCGAGTTGATTAAGAAGTCTCTGAAACAGCCGGTTATCTTTGATGGTCGTAACCTGTATGACCCTGAGAGATTGAATAAGCGTGGCTTCGTCTATTATGCGATTGGCCGCGGCGCTTCCATCAGTATTGCTTAAATAACCCGTTCTGACGTTATTTATAGTTACCGGCGCTACAGAAACGCTTAAGTATCTGTACGCTGCCGGTAACGTGTTAACCACTTCTGTTATTCCTGCTCCGTTTAAACCTCTCCTGAGCGCTTCTACGCTTAATTTCGGCCTTTGGTTTACTATCTCGTCAAACATAGCCCGGACGTGGCCGTTTCAAATGAAATACTGCTCTGGGATAGATGTGTTCATTATTTAATCTTCCGGGGTTTCCTGCCAGGGTTGGGGAGCGTGTTAAACAAAAGGGGGGACGGCATTCCACGCCGTGAGTTAATAGGGGCGTATTGAGGGAGAGAGAAATAAAAGTAAAGAAACTTACGTTAAACCTAAGGCTATGGTCGTGGCGGTGGCCTGGCTACGTTATCCCGTCCATCCAACTTTATGCAGTAATATCCTGCCTGGCTCGGATAATTCTTATGGGTTATATCGGAGCTAAGAAAAGGATTAGTCTTTAGAACGATAAATCGATTTTATCCATAAGTTTATGATTAACGCAGGAAAGCAACAGCAGTTGCCGACGGGTATTGAATCAAAAAATATTGGCATCTTCGAGTTAATAACAAATGCAGGCCGCGTCATGCCTGGCCTTCGGGGGAGGGGCAGTTTGTGTTGTCCGGGGACTGAAAATAAAAATCCCGCCGAAGCGGGATCTTAATAAGCAGCACTGAAGGTAATTAGATCAGGAAATCTTCCAGCTTTTTACCTTGCTCTTCCATTGCTTTTTTGATTACTGCTGGAGTACGGCCCTGGCCAGTCCAGGTTTTGGTTTCGCCGTTTTCATCGATGTACTGATATTTAGCCGGACGTGCAGCGCGTTTAGCTTTGCCTGCAGATTTAACAGCAGCGATGCTGTTCAGCAGTTCGTTCGGGTCAATACCGTCAGCAATCAGCATTTCGCGGTATTGCTGCAGTTTACGGGTACGCTCTTCAATTTCAGCGGCTGCCGCGTTTTCTTCTTCGCGACGTTCGTTAACTACAACTTCTAATTTTTCCAGCATCTCTTCCAGAGTTTCCAGGGTGCATTCTCTTGCCTGGGCACGAAGAGTACGGATGTTGTTCAGAATTTTAAGTGCTTCGCTCATTTTAGTAATCTCAAACTTATTATTGGGGGGGTGACGTTTGAGCTAATAATAGAGCGTTAAATTAAGTTCTGCAATAGCCGTGAATGTAAGGAATTCAAAATTTGCTGATATATATGCGATGGTTTAAATTTGGTTAACTTAATTTTCGCCTGCCAGGTCACAGAAAATGGCGCTTTGAGACTCAAATTTTAGACAACAACCCTTGTGCTTGCAGGGGTTGTTAGCGAGTAGAAAAGATAAAAATTTCGCATTAATCATCAAATATTCCTGCTGCTTATTAATGGTTATGGGCCTTAGCGACTGTTTACAATTTATAATAATTGAGTGGCTGAACAATTACTCCGGTTGGCGATAAAAAAGCCGTAACCTCCTCTGTTAAGGGCTTTTTGCTCAGATAAACGCTTACTAATAGGCAGGGCGGCGGCGGCTATTATTAATATATCTGATGTTATTAATCCTGATGTTTAGCAAGGAAATCGGGAATCCCCAGCCTCCTGGAGCTGTGGTACAATCGCCAGCAACAATATTTACATTTTGATTCAGGCTAAAGACGCAATGGCTCAACTCTATTTTTACTACTCTGCAATGAACGCGGGGAAATCAACGGCACTGCTTCAGTCTTCCTACAATTACCAGGAAAGAGGGATGCGTACTCTGGTGTATACCGCAGAGATCGATAATCGTTTTGGGGTTGGCAAAGTCAGCTCGCGTATAGGCCTGTCATCCCCTGCAAAACTTTATAACCAGGCGACAGACTTATTTGCCGATATTTGTGCCGAGCAGGAGTCCGCTCCGGTCCACTGCGTGCTGGTAGATGAGAGTCAGTTTTTAACCAAAGAGCAGGTATACGCTTTATCTGACGTGGTTGATGATTTAGATATTCCGGTTTTATGCTACGGGCTGCGCACGGATTTTCGCGGCGAGCTGTTCAGCGGCAGCCAGTATCTTCTGGCGCTGTCAGATAAGCTTGTTGAGCTGAAAACTATTTGCTTCTGCGGGCGTAAGGCCAGCATGGTATTACGCCTTGACCAATCCGGGCGGCCTTATAATGAAGGTGAGCAGGTCGTGATTGGCGGCAATGAGCGCTATGTATCCGTCTGCCGCAAGCATTATAAAGAGGCGCTGGCTAAAGGCTCTCTACAGGAGCTTCAGGGGCGTTAAAAGAGTGATTGGGGGATAGCCTCAGTTTCTGTATTTAATGCCTCATTGGCGTCTGTAATGATTATTTAGCAATAAAAAAACCCGCCTTTCGGCGGGTTTTTTATTTAAGGCAGAGGCAATTAAGCGGTTTTCTTCGCTTTCTTGTCTGCTTTAGCTGCCGGAGCGGCTTCTTTTGCTGCCGCGCCTTCTACGTATTCACGTCCGTAGAAAGTATCCAGCAGGATCTGTTTCAGCTCGGAAATCAGCGGATAGCGCGGGTTAGCGCCGGTACACTGGTCATCGAATGCGTCTTCAGACAGCTTATCAACGTGGGCCAGGAAGTCAGCTTCCTGCACGCCAGCTTCACGGATAGATTTAGGAATACCCAGTTCAGCTTTGATGGTGTCCAGCCAGGCCAGCAGTTTCTCAATCTTAGCCGCAGTACGGTCGCCCGCAGCGGTCAGACCCAGATGGTCGGCGATTTCAGCGTAGCGACGACGTGCCTGAGGGCGGTCGTACTGGCTGAAAGCAGTCTGCTTGGTTGGGTTGTCATTCGCGTTATAGCGGATAACGTTGGAGATCAGCAGGGCGTTCGCCAGACCGTGAGGAATGTGGAACTGAGAACCCAGTTTGTGAGCCATTGAGTGGCACACGCCCAGGAAGGCGTTAGCAAACGCGATACCGGCGATGGTTGCCGCGTTGTGAACACGTTCGCGAGCGACCGGGTTTTTAGAACCTTCATTATAAGAAGCCGGCAGGTTTTCTTTCAGCAGTTTCAGCGCCTGCAGAGCCTGGCCGTCAGAGAACTCGCTCGCCAGAACAGAAACGTAAGCTTCCAGGGCGTGAGTCACGGCATCAAGACCGCCGAATGCGCACAGGGACTTAGGCATGTCCATAACCAGGTTGGCATCAACAATCGCCATATCCGGGGTCAGCGCGTAGTCTGCCAGCGGATATTTCTGGCCGGTTGCATCGTCGGTTACAACCGCAAACGGCGTAACTTCAGAACCGGTACCGGAGGTGGTGGTGACCGCGATCATTTTCGCTTTCACGCCCATTTTCGGGAACTTGTAGATACGTTTACGGATGTCCATAAAGCGCAGCGCCAGTTCTTCGAAGTGGGTTTCAGGATGTTCGTACATCACCCACATGATTTTAGCAGCATCCATCGGGGAGCCGCCGCCCAGGGCGATAATCACGTCTGGTTTAAAGGAGTTAGCCAGCTCTGCGCCTTTGCGAACAACGGTCAGCGTTGGGTCAGCTTCAACTTCAAAGAACACTTCGGTTTCAACGCCAGCGGCTTTCAGAACAGAGGTAATCTGGTCCGCGTAGCCGTTGTTGAACAGGAAGCGGTCGGTGACGATCAGCGCACGTTTGTGGCCATCAGTAATCACTTCGTCCAGCGCAATTGGCAGGGAGCCACGGCGGAAGTAAATAGATTTCGGAAGTTTATGCCACAACATGTTCTCAGCTCGCTTAGCAACGGTTTTCTTGTTGATCAGGTGCTTCGGACCCACGTTTTCAGAGATGGAGTTACCACCCCATGAACCACAGCCCAGCGTCAGGGAAGGGGCCAGTTTGAAGTTATACAGGTCACCGATACCACCCTGAGAAGCCGGGGTGTTAATCAGGATACGTGCAGTCTTCATTTTGTCGCCGAAGAACTTCACGCGCTCAGGCTGGTTGTCCTGGTCGGTATACAGGCAAGAGGTATGGCCGATACCGCCCATCTCTACCAGTTTTTCCGCTTTAACCACGGCGTCTTCGAAGTTTTTGGCGCGGTACATTGCCAGCGTCGGAGACAGTTTTTCGTGAGCGAACGGTTCGGACTCGTCAACAACTGAAACTTCGCCAATCAGAATTTTGGTATCAGCCGGGACGGTGAAACCTGCAAGCTCAGCAATTTTGGCAGCAGGCTGGCCAACGATTGCGGCATTCAGCGCGCCATTTTTCAGGATGATGTCCTGAACGGCTTTCAGCTCTTTACCCTGCAGCAGGTAGCCGCCGTGGGTAGCGAAGCGCTCGCGCACTGCGTTATAAGCAGAGTCAACCACGATGACGGACTGTTCAGAAGCACAGATAACGCCGTTATCGAAGGTTTTGGACATCAGAATAGACGCGACAGCACGTTTGATGTCGGCAGTTTCGTCAACCACAACCGGGGTGTTACCCGCGCCAACGCCAATAGCAGGTTTACCGGAGCTATAAGCCGCTTTAACCATGCCCGGGCCACCGGTTGCCAGAATCATATTGATATCCGGGTGGTGCATCAGAGCGTTGGACAGTTCTACGGAAGGTTGATCGATCCAGCCGATCAGGTCTTTCGGTGCACCGGCAGCGATTGCTGCCTGCAGCACGATATCCGCTGCTTTGTTGGTTGCATCTTTAGCACGCGGGTGTGGCGAGAAGATGATGGCGTTACGGGTCTTCAGGCTGATTAAAGATTTGAAGATAGCGGTAGAGGTTGGGTTGGTGGTTGGCACGATACCGCAGATGATACCGATAGGTTCAGCGATAGTGATGGTACCGAAGGTGTGATCTTCAGACAGCACACCGCAGGTTTTTTCATCTTTATAGGCGTTGTAGATATATTCGGAAGCAAAGTGGTTTTTAATCACTTTATCTTCGACAATACCCATACCGGATTCGGCAACGGCTAATTTTGCAAGTGGGATTCGAGCGTCGGCAGCGGCCAGGGCGGCAGCTCGGAAAATTTTGTCGACTTGCTCTTGAGTAAAGTTGGCATATTCACGCTGGGCTTTCTTTACGCGCTCTACGAGGGCGTTCAGTTCCGCGACATTAGTTACAGCCATAATGCTCTCCTGATAATGTTAAACTCTTTTAGTAAATAAGCTGCGCGAGTCGACAGTATAGTCAGCAGGCAACAGGTTGCGTGTTAAGACAAAAAGTGACCGTGTAAATACTCAAATCGTCCGCTGATTTACTAAAAGAGCCTGACCCTGAATAAGCCGCTGGAGATATTATTTCTGCTCTTCAGGTGACCCCAAGAGTACCCACTTCTGAGTAGGTTTTTCGTGATCTGCATCACAAGTATCTCATGCTGACACCTTTCAGCTAACAGTATCCAGGTGTTTGAAAAATCATTAAAATTTTAGTCACAACGGCGACAACTCACGTTACCATATTTTCAACATTCGGGTAACAGTTTGCCATGCTGCTAAAATTAGTTGTCAGGGCAGTCGATTATGCAGGGAAATAGCGTGGCGGCGGGGGCGGTTTTCCATTACATTACGCCTGCTTTTGCTTTGTTCATTTGCGGAGTCTTGCGTGGCCCAATCCTTTTTTGACTTGCCAACCTATATTAAGTTTTTTATCGGGATGTTTGCCCTGGTCAACCCGGTAGGAATTATTCCTGTCTTTATCAGCATGACCAGCTATCAGAGCGCGGCTGCAAGAAATAAAACCAACCTCACCGCCAACCTTTCCGTCGCCATTATTCTCTGGACCTCGCTGTTTCTTGGTGATGGCATTTTGCAGGTATTTGGCATTTCAATTGATTCGTTCCGCATTGCCGGCGGCATTCTGGTAGTGACCATCGCCATGTCGATGATCAGCGGCAAACTGGGCGAGGATAAACAAAACAAGCAGGAGAAGTCGGAAAGCGCAATTCGCGAGAGCGTGGGCGTGGTACCGCTGGCGCTGCCTTTAATGGCGGGGCCGGGGGCAATCAGCTCCACCATCGTATGGGGAAGCCGCTACCATAACTGGGGCCATCTGCTCGGTTTCTCTATTGCTATTGCGCTGTTTGCCTTCAGCTGTTGGTTGCTGTTCCGCATTGCTCCGTGGCTGGTGCGCATGCTCGGGCAAACCGGCATCAACGTCATCACCCGTATCATGGGCCTGCTTTTAATGGCGCTCGGCATCGAATTTATTGTTACCGGCGTGAAAGCCATTTTCCCCGGCTTAGTAAGTTAATTCGACTGCCCCTTTCAAATGAAAAAGCAGAATCTCTATTCTGCTTTTTTTCTCTCTATAGATAAAAAATTCAAATAAACATTGCTCCATTTTCGCAAAAGCATATGCGAATCATTCATAAGAAAATGCTTTGGAAAACCGCTAATTAGCCGTTGACCTTGTAACAAGCTGTACATAAAAGTGGCGATTGAAATTATATTTAGCCGCCGTTATGCAATCAGGCTTGCTGCGGGTTTATTGAGATGATATTAGTAATTCATGCCTTCCCGCAGAGGAATGTGCTAAAAAATAACCAATTGTTAATTTTTTGTGAGTGGTGTAGCGGGTGAGTCATGTTCTTCCCTCCTGATGAGGCGATGTCATAGTAACTCCATGATTATAAAGATTATGCGTGAGTTACTGTTGCAGCTTATTAAGCGTCGCTTCCCCCACAATCTCTCCATAAAAGAGAAATGGTTAACAAATTTGCAAATTGTATTGGCGGGTATCTGAAGCTTTTGATACTTTCCGGGCAAAACAATTCGCTGAAAAAAGTTTCTTTTGCAGATGAGAATGATTACGCAGCGTAATCATGCCTATCGCGATAACGAACAACCGGCCGTCGACCACGCAATCGGCGGCATAACAGAATCGACGTAATGAGGCTGTCGTATCGAACGGCCCGAAAATAAAGTCGGTGATAGCGAGAAGTAAAAGCAGTATCCCCTACGGACGCTTAACGCTCCTGCGCTGTAAGGGACCCCAAGGGGAAGAGGCCGGCTTTCGGGCCGGTAATTATAATGAGTGGAGTACCAACACAATGACAAACATCACTAAAAAAAGCCTGATTGCAGCAGGCATTTTAACTGCGCTAATTGCCGGCAATGTCGCTATGGCGGCTGACGTCCCGGCGGGTGTTCAACTGGCAGAGAAGCAAGACCTGGTTCGTAACAACGGTTCAGAACCACAATCTCTGGACCCGCACAAAATTGAAGGCGTGCCGGAGTCCAACATCAGCCGCGACCTGTTTGAAGGTCTGCTGGTTACCGACCTGCAGGGTCACCCAACCGCCGGCGTTGCCGAGTCATGGGATAACAAAGACTTTAAAGTCTGGACCTTCCACCTGCGTAAAGACGCTAAATGGTCTAACGGCGAACCTGTTACCGCTCAGGACTTCGTTTACAGCTGGCAGCGCCTGGCTGACCCGAAAACCGCTTCCCCGTACGCAAGCTACCTGCAATACGGCCACCTCGCTAATATCGACGATATCATCGCCGGTAAAAAACCAACCAGCGATCTGGGCGTAAAAGCCATCGACGCAAATACTCTGGAAGTGACTCTTAGCGAGCCGGTTCCTTATTTCTACAAGCTGCTGACTCACCCGTCCGTTTCTCCGGTTCCTAAAGCAACCATTGAAAAATTCGGCGACAAATGGACTCAGCCAGCAAACATCGTGACCAACGGTGCTTATAAAGTAAAAGACTGGGTTGTTAACGAACGTATTGTTCTGGTGCGTAACACCGACTACTGGAATAACAAAAAAACCGTTATTAACCAGGTGACCTACCTGCCAATCTCTTCTGAAGTTACCGACGTAAACCGCTACCGCAGCGGCGAAATCGACATGACTTATAACAACCTGCCGATTGAGTTGTTCCAGAAGCTGAAGAAAGAGATCCCAACTGAAGTACACGCCGATCCGTATCTGTGCACCTATTACTACGAGATCAACAACCAGAAAGCACCGTTTACCGACGCTCGTGTACGTACCGCGCTGAAACTGGGCCTGGATCGTGACATCATCGTAAATAAAGTGAAAAACCAGGGTGACCTGCCTGCTTACGGCTACACCCCACCGTATACCGATGGCGCGAAACTGACCAAACCAGAGTGGTTCACCTGGTCTCAGGAAAAACGTAACGAAGAAGCTAAGAAACTGCTGGCCGAAGCGGGTTACACCAAAGACAAACCGCTGACCTTCAACCTGCTGTACAACACCTCTGACCTGCACAAGAAGCTGGCTATCGCCGTGGCTTCCATCTGGCAGAAAAACCTGGGTGTGAACGTCAAGCTGGAAAACCAGGAATGGAAAACCTTCCTGGATACCCGTCATCAGGGGACCTTCGACGTGGCGCGTGCTGGCTGGTGTGCGGACTACAACGAACCGACCTCCTTCCTGAACACCATGCTGTCCGACAGCTCGAACAACACCGCTCACTATAAGAGCCCGGCGTTCGACAAAATCATTGCCGATACTCTGCAGGTGACTGACGAAGCTCAGCGTACTGCGCTGTACGACAAAGCAGAGCAGCAGCTTGATAAAGACTCAGCAATCGTTCCGGTTTACTACTACGTTAACGCCCGCCTGGTTAAGCCGTGGGTAGGTGGTTATACCGGTAAAGACCCGCTGGATAATGTCTACGTCAGAGACTTGTACATTATCAAACATTAATGGCAATTCGTGGGGCAGGGCTCACCGGCTGCGGCTGGTGGCTCAGTCTTGCCCCATCGTGTCTTATTTACATCGCACTGCAAAGGCACAGGCCAGAAGGTACGGGCAATGTTGAAATTTATTCTACGTCGTTGTCTGGAAGCAATTCCGACACTCTTTATTCTTATAACGATCTCCTTCTTTATGATGCGTCTCGCACCGGGTAGCCCTTTTACCGGCGAACGTACGCTGCCGCCGGAAGTGATGGCGAACATTGAAGCGAAGTATCACCTGAACGATCCTATTACGACCCAGTATTTCAGCTATTTAAAACAGCTGGCGCACGGGGACTTTGGGCCGTCGTTTAAATACAAAGACTATTCTGTGAACGACCTGGTGGCTTCCAGCTTCCCGGTTTCCGCGAAATTAGGCGCAGCCGCCTTCATCTTTGCCATCGTGCTGGGCGTAACGGCGGGCGTAGTCGCGGCACTTAATCAAAACACCAAATGGGATTACACGGTAATGGGCTTTGCCATGACGGGGGTGGTTATCCCCAGCTTCGTGGTGGCCCCGTTGCTGGTATTGATATTCGCCATCACCCTGAAGTGGCTTCCCGGAGGGGGCTGGAACGGTGGGGCGCCGAAGTACATGATACTGCCGATGATTGCCTTATCTCTGGCCTACATCGCCAGCATCGCGCGTATTACCCGCGGCTCGATGATTGAAGTTCTGCACTCGAACTTTATCCGTACCGCCCGCGCTAAAGGCCTGCCGATGCGCCGCATCGTACTGCGCCATGCGCTGAAACCCGCTCTGCTGCCGGTACTTTCCTACCTGGGGCCAGCATTTGTGGGGATAATCACCGGTTCAATGGTTATTGAAACGATTTATGGTTTGCCGGGTATCGGCCAGCTGTTTGTAAACGGAGCGCTGAACCGTGACTACTCACTGGTTCTAAGCCTGACCATTCTGGTCGGTGCGCTGACGATTCTGTTCAACGCGATTGTTGACGTGCTGTACGCCGTTATCGATCCGAAAATCCGTTACTAAGCTGGAGTGGCCATAATGTTGACTAAGAAAAACAGCGAGGCGCTGGAAAACTTCAGTGAAAAACTGGAAGTTGAAGGCCGCAGCCTGTGGCAGGATGCGCGTCGCCGTTTTATCCATAACCGCGCGGCAATCACCAGTTTGGTTGTGCTGGTGCTGATTGCGTTGTTCGTGGCGCTGGCTCCGGTTCTGTCGCAATTTACCTACTTTGATACCGACTGGGGCATGATGTCCGCGGCGCCTGATATGGCATCCGGGCACTACTTCGGCACCGACTCATCGGGCCGTGACCTGCTGGTTCGCGTGGCCATCGGGGGGCGTATCTCCCTGATGGTGGGTGTTGCAGCGGCGCTGGTAGCCGTCGTCGTCGGGACGCTTTACGGCTGCCTGGCGGGTTACCTCGGCGGCAAAACCGACTCGGTAATGATGCGCCTGCTGGAGATCCTGAACTCCTTCCCGTTCATGTTCTTCGTTATTCTGCTGGTGACCTTCTTCGGGCAAAACATCCTGCTTATCTTCGTGGCTATCGGCATGGTTTCATGGCTGGATATGGCGCGTATCGTGCGCGGCCAGACCCTGAGCCTGAAACGCAAAGAGTTTATCGAAGCGGCCCACGTTGGCGGGGTATCTACCATCAATATCGTGCTGCGCCACATCGTGCCGAACGTGCTGGGCGTGGTGGTGGTTTACGCTTCGCTGCTGGTGCCGAGCATGATCCTGTTCGAATCATTCCTGAGCTTCCTCGGTCTGGGTACCCAGGAGCCGCTGAGCAGCTGGGGCGCGTTGTTAAGCGATGGCGCCAATTCCATGGAGGTTTCACCGTGGCTGCTGCTGTTCCCGGCAGGCTTCCTGGTGATTACGCTGTTCTGTTTTAACTTTATCGGCGATGGCCTGCGTGATGCCCTCGACCCGAAAGATCGTTAAGGAGTCCTCCATGAGTACAATTGAAACCTCTGCGGTGGCCACTCCACTGAACACATCCGGGGCGCTGCTCGACGTTAAAGACTTGCGCGTAACCTTTGGAACGCCTGACGGTGACGTAACGGCGGTCAATGACCTCAACTTCAGCCTGCGTGCCGGTGAAACTCTGGGTATCGTGGGTGAGTCCGGTTCAGGTAAATCCCAGACCGCGTTTGCGCTGATGGGCCTGCTGGCGGCTAACGGCCGCATCGGCGGCTCGGCTAAATTCAACGGTAAAGAGATCCTCAACCTGCCGGAGTCGCAGCTCAACCGCCTGCGCGCCGAGCAAATCTCGATGATTTTCCAGGATCCGATGACCTCCCTGAACCCGTATATGCGGGTGGGCGATCAGCTGATGGAAGTCCTGATGCTGCACAAAAAACTCGGCAAAGCGGAAGCGTTTGAAGAGTCCGTGCGCATGCTGGATGCGGTAAAAATGCCGGAAGCGCGTAAGCGTATGCGCATGTTCCCGCACGAATTTTCCGGCGGTATGCGCCAGCGCGTGATGATTGCTATGGCGCTGCTGTGTCGTCCAAAACTGCTGATTGCCGATGAGCCAACTACCGCGCTGGACGTTACCGTTCAGGCGCAGATAATGACGCTGCTCAACGAGCTGAAGCGCGAGTTTAATACCGCGATCATCATGATCACCCACGACCTGGGCGTGGTAGCCGGTATCTGCGATAAAGTGCTGGTGATGTACGCCGGGCGCACCATGGAATATGGCAAAGCCCGGGATGTGTTCTACCAGCCGGTGCATCCTTACTCTATTGGCCTGCTGAACGCGGTGCCGCGTCTGGATGCCGAAGGGGAAGCGCTGCTGACTATTCCCGGCAACCCGCCGAACCTGCTGCGCCTGCCGCAAGGCTGCCCGTTCCAGCCTCGCTGCCAGTTCGCAATGGAAGCTTGTAATAGCGCTCCGCCACTGGAGCAATTTGGTGAAGGCCGCCTGCGCGCCTGCTTTAGACCGGTGGAGGAATTAGTATGAGCACCGTTGCAGATGAGAGAAAAGTTCTGTTAGAAATTGCCGATCTCAAGGTTCACTTTGATATTAAAGACGGTAAACAGTGGTTCTGGCAGCCTTCAAAAACCCTGAAAGCCGTGGACGGCGTAACGCTGCGCCTGTACGAAGGGGAAACCCTCGGCGTGGTGGGCGAGTCCGGCTGCGGTAAATCGACATTTGCTCGCGCCATCATCGGCCTGGTAAAAGCGACCGAAGGCCGGGTGGCCTGGCTGGGTAAAGATCTGCTGGGAATGAAGCCGGAAGAGTGGCGCGACGTGCGCAGCGACATCCAGATGATTTTCCAGGATCCGCTGGCGTCCCTGAACCCGCGTATGAACATCGGGGATATTATCGCCGAGCCGCTGCTGACTTATCATCCTAAAATGCCGCGTCAGGAAGTCCGTGACCGCGTAAAGGCGATGATGATGAAAGTCGGCCTGCTGCCGAACCTGGTGAACCGCTATCCGCACGAGTTCTCCGGCGGCCAGTGTCAGCGTATCGGGATTGCCCGCGCGCTTATCCTCGAGCCTAAGCTTATCATCTGTGATGAGCCGGTTTCCGCTCTGGACGTGTCGATTCAGGCGCAGGTGGTTAACCTGCTGCAAAAACTGCAGCGCGAAATGGGCCTGTCGCTTATCTTCATCGCCCACGACCTGGCGGTAGTTAAGCATATTTCTGACCGCGTGCTGGTAATGTACCTCGGCCATGCGGTAGAGCTCGGCACCTACGACGAGGTTTACCACAACCCGCTGCACCCTTACACCAAAGCGCTGATGTCGGCTGTGCCTATTCCCGACCCGGACCTGGAGAAGAACAAAACTATCCAGCTGCTGGAAGGTGAATTGCCGTCGCCTATCAACCCGCCTTCAGGCTGCGTGTTCCGTACGCGCTGCCCGATTGCCGGGCCGGAATGCGCTAAAACGCGTCCGGTACTGGAAGGCAGTTTCCGCCACGCGGTTTCCTGTCTGAAGGTTGACCCGCTATAATCCCGCTAAGGGCCGGCACCGAGCCGGCCCTTTTTTTTTGCGAGGATCATCGTGTCAGGGACTAGTTCATCATTTCGGGCGCTGCTTTACCGCTTTCTGTTCGACCAAAACACCCGCTCCGGCCGCCGCTTTGAGGCGTTCTGTGGCCTGCTGGCGCTGCTTAGCGTTGCCGTTGTCTTTACCGAATCCAGCGTGGGAAACGACCCGAGCCTGACCTATGGCGAATGGCGCCTGTTTATCTGGCTGGAAATTATCTTCACGCTGCTTTTCACCTGCGAATATTTTCTGCGCGTGCTCACCTGGCCGAAACCCATACGCTATGTCTTTAGCTTCTGGGGGATTATCGACCTCGCGACCATGCTGCCGCTTTATGTGCTGTGGCTGTGGCCTGAATTCGCCATTCACTACTACTTTGCCTGGCGGGCGATGCGGGCGATTCGCGTGCTGCGTATTCTCAAGCTGCTACGTTATATGCCCGCCCTCAAGAGCCTCTGGCGCAGCCTGATTAACGCCAGCAATCAGCTGATTCTGTTCTATTCGTTTATCGCCATCGTGATGGTGGCGGCGGGCGCGCTGATGTACGGCATAGAAGGGAAGGCCAATGGCTTCACAAGCCTGGGTGTCTCGGTCTACTGGGCGGTTGTTACGGTGACGACGGTGGGCTACGGCGATATTGTGCCGCATACGGCCATCGGGCGTTTTGTTGCATCGCTGCTGATTTTGATTGGCTATTCGGTGATTGCTATTCCGACAGGTATTTTAACCTCTCAGATGTCTCAGGATATGCAAAGAAGGCGTTCAGTGCGGGAATGTACGCGCTGCCATCAGCAGGATCATGCGGCCAATGCGCATTACTGTAAAACCTGCGGAGAGCATTTACCGAAGCTTGATGAAAAATAACGCGGCCAGGCGGCCGCGCTACGGTTACTCACGCCACAGAATATGGCAAAGCTTGTGGTCTTTATCGCGGCACAGCAGCACGCGGGCAAAGACATCGTTCAGCTCTCCGCCGTCGGTTTCGGCCAGCCCGATAACCACTTCTGCAAAGAAGTCCGGGTTCAGGTCGAAATCGACGTGCTCCTGCCAGTCTTCGGAAGGATCGAACAGCTCCGCGCCGCCGCGCTCTTCAAATTGCAGGTTGAATAAAATAATGTCGGCAGGGTCGAGGTTATCGCCCGCCAGCTCGAGAAAAATATCGTACGCCTGCTCTAAAGTCTCGTCTTCGGTCAGGCGGTTGTTCAGATCCATTTCCATGTCTACATCCACTTATCGAGTGCTGATGCGCCACGTTTTACAGCAACGGACTAAAGAAGTAAAACAGTCGCTCTGTCACCCGCTGCCACAGCGGGCGTTTTAGCCACAAATGCTCATCTAACAGCCGTGAGCGGGAGATATAGTCGTCCTGTACTGCGGCCAAATCACCGGCAAAACCTTCGTCGTCAATCACCAGCGTTATCTCAAAGTTGAGCCACAGGCTGCGCATATCCAGGTTCACGGTGCCGACCAGACTTAACTGGCCGTCAACCAGCACGCTCTTGGTATGCAACAGGCCGCCTTCGAACTGGTAAATCTTCACTCCGGCGGCGAGCAACTCGGTAAAGAAGGCGCGACTTGCCCAGCCGACCAGCAGAGAATCGTTCTTGCGTGGAACAATAATGCTGACGTCCACGCCGCGCTGCGCTGCGGTGCAAATCGCGTGCAGCAAATCGTCGCTCGGCACGAAGTAGGGGGTGGTCATTATCAGATATTCACGCGCCGCATAAACCGAGGTCAGCAGTGCCTGGTGTATCAGATCTTCCGGGAAGCCCGGCCCGGAGGCGATGGTGTGAATAGTGTGGCCGCTGGCCTCTTCGAACGGCATGATATTTTCGTCCGGCGGCGGCGGAAGAATGCGTTTGCCGGTCTCTATCTCCCAGTCGCAGGAGTAAACAATCCCCATCGCCGTGGCGACCGGGCCTTCCATACGTGCCATCAGGTCAACCCACTGGCCCACGTTAGAGTCCTGCTTGAAGAACCTCGGGTCGACCATGTTCATACTGCCGGTGTAGGCAATATAGTTATCGATCATCACCATTTTGCGGTGCTGGCGTAAATCCATACGGCGCAGGAAGACACGCATCAGGTTAACTTTAAGCGCCTCAACCACCTCAATACCGGCATTGCGCATCATATTAGCCCACGGGCTGCGGAAGAAGGCGACGCTGCCCGCGGAGTCGAGCATCAAACGGCAATGAATACCGCGCCGTGCCGCCGCCATGAGCGACTCGGCAACTTGATCTGCCATACCGCCGGGCTGCCAGATGTAGAACACCATCTCGATGTTGTGCCGGGCCAGCTGGATGTCACGGATCAACGCCTGCATGGTGTCATCCGAACTGGTGAGTAACTGAAGCTGGTTGCCTTTTACTCCGGCAATGCCCTGGCGCCTTTCGCAAAGCTGGAACAGGGACTCGGCGACCTTACTGGTCTCACTGGCGAAGATATGCTTGCAGTTTTTCAGGTCTTTCAGCCATTTTGCCGTCGAAGGCCACATCGCTCTGGCGCGTTCCGCACGCCGTTTGCCAAGGTGGAGTTCCCCAACCGAGAGGTAAGCAATAATGCCGACCAGCGGCAGAATATAGATGATCAAAAGCCAGGCCATAGCTGAGGGTACGGCGCGGCGTTTCATCAAAATTCGCAGCGTAACGCCGGCAATCAGCAGCCAGTAGCCGAGAATGACCAGCCAGCTCACCACGGTATAGAAGGTTGTCATGCCTTAAAAATCCTTTTGAAACCGAATAGTTGAGAGTGTACGCAGAACTTTCAGCGCTTAACACTAAAAGTATACGCAAAACGGATGGTTTGCCCGGCAGAAGGTTCTATAATGGCGGGTCTTTTTTAGAAAGTTGAGTGGTAAAAATGAGGCGTAGCAGAACGGAAGTCGGGCGTTGGCGGATGCAGCGCCAGACGCAAAAACGCAGGGCGCGTTGGCTGGAAAGCCAGTCCCGACGCAATATGCGCATCCATGCCATTCGAAAGTGCCTGGTGAACCAGCAGCGTAATACCTTGCTGTTTGCCATCCACGATCGTTGGGCATAAGGCCAGGGCACCGCATGCGGTGCCCATCAAATATATATTCCTGTAAATGAGGAAATAACGCTTCCTCTAAGCTGGAAATTATCTTTCCAGACGGCGGAAGTTTGTTTTTTTCATGATCGCGATCATCCCATAAGCCGGTTGTAGTGGCTATTTTGTGCTTTTTAATTTACAGCACACGGAAGCGAAATAATTTGATTGCCGATTTAGTTAAAAAGGATTTCTCTTACACTAAAAGAGTGAATTTTTTATTTGTGATTATTGTTGTCGTGCTAATTGTTTTTAGTATGGCAATTTCCGGTGTAAGTTATAGTCATCAAAAAAGAACGCTACACAAAGAAAACGAAGGCTTCGTTCATAATGTTGCGACATTCTATCTTGAACAGCAATTGAAGGTTTTAGAAAATACTCTATGGCAAAACACTATTTTACTGGATAGTAAAAATGTTGAAGCCCTGGTAAATAATCAAAACCAGGAAATGGAGAAAAAGTTGACGACTTCAATAGCGGTGATGCCGTCCGTTTCCGGCTATATCGTGGCGAAGCGTGATGGCCGCTATAACAGCATACCCAAATCCTATATCGACAGCAGTTTTGAGCTGGCCGGGCGGGCGTGGTACGAGAATATCAGCGCTAAAAATGCCTTTATTAACTACTCTGCAATCTATGCAAATGCGAGGGATAACGCAGCGGTCATAACCATGTCAAAGCTGCTCCACAGCGATACAGGTATGCGCTACGGCGTGTTTGCAATGGATTTGAACCTTATTAACATGAGCTATCCGCTGCGCCAGCTCAAAAGCCCGAGCGTCGGCCATTTCTCCATCGTGGACAGGCAGGGAAAAGCGATACTCGATGCGGATAGCGACGCTATAGGCACCGGCGTTATTTCACCCGCAATTATGCAGAAAATGAGCAATGGACTGGGCTCGTTTTTTGATAAAAATGCGCGTAAGTATTATTACTATTATTCCTACTCTAACCCCGACTGGTTTGTGGTGTATGGAGTAAGTGAAAATGAAATTGAAGGCTTTGCACTTTTCGAAACCCAAATTATCATCCCGGTATTTATATTTTGCCTTACGATTTATCTGATGCTGTGGTTCTTTATGCGTCAGTCAATCAAGTCAATGATCGTTGATATTGTTTCGATGATGCGTTTTGGCAGGCTGGCGCTGGATGAGGGCGCGGATAATAAACTCATCAGCGAGATAGCCGAAAGCAGCCAGCAAATAAAAAACGCCAAATATATTTCCCTCACCGATGGGCTCACCGGGCTGCTAAATCGCCGCAGTTTCGATAACGATCTCGACTACTTAATCACCCGCGAAGCCCCTTTCAGTATCGGTATCGTCGATATTGATAATTTCAAGAAAATAAATGACGGCTTCGGCCATCTGGTTGGCGACACGGTGCTGAAAGTGGTGGCTGATATGG
Organism: Cedecea davisae DSM 4568; assembly: GCF_000412335.2. Classification (GTDB taxonomy): domain Bacteria; phylum Pseudomonadota; class Gammaproteobacteria; order Enterobacterales; family Enterobacteriaceae; genus Cedecea; species Cedecea davisae. Next base: position 2,422,700 of record NZ_KE161030.1, on the reverse strand, counting down.
GTATGGGCCGGCTCGACGACCGCGCCAAACTCTATCGCTACGGTGGGGAAGAAATTGCCTTTATCTATTTTTCGGACAACCAGGTCAAGGCGATGGAAATCATGGAGAGCTGGCGTAAACAGCTGGAGGCCAAAGTCTGGCGTGAGCCAGGGCTTACGGTAACGTTTAGCGGCGGCCTTTGCCCGTGGCGGGGGGAAGACTACGCGCGCCTTATCGAGAAGGCGGACAAGCTGCTCTATAAAGCCAAATCCAGCGGTAAAAATAAAGTTGTCATCGCGACCAGCTAAGGCGCACCTGCACGAGGAGTTTTAATATGGAAAAAAGCACTGAATTTATCGTTAATCGGGTGATGAAAAATAATTTTAGCCTGGCTTTTGAGTCGCTATTGCAGCCGATTTTTGACACATCCAGCTTTAAATGCGTCGGGACCGAAATGCTAATCAGGGGCGTTCACCGCCGTAATCTGATTGCCCCGAACCTGTTTATTAACCGTCTGGAAGAAAACGGCGGCATCGTTTCCCTGGGAGAGCATGTGATTGAAATGGCCTTCAGCTATATGGCGGAGGTCATCACGCCGCACAATGCGGCTTATCCGCTGCATCTGAACCTTTCCCCGGTGCAGTTGAACGACGAGGGATTTGCCGGGCGAGTTTGTGCCCTGGCGGCCAGGCTTGCGGTTCCCGTTGGGCGCATTGTTTTTGAAATTACGGATAACGATATCGCACTGGATGATACCGGGCGCGAAAATGCCCTGCGCCTGCGTGAAGCCGGCTTTTTGATGGCCTGGGATAATATTCATGGGGTGAATCAGCTCCAGGACAGGCTGGCGCTATTAAGCGTTGACTTTATTAAGCTCGACCGCTCCTGTTTTAAAGCTTCCTGCACCGATGAAACGCTGAACATCGTGCGCTGTGCTCAGGATCATGAGGTAGATGTGATTGCCGAAGGGGTGGAAACCTTTTCCCAGATGCAAATGCTGTTTAATAACAATGTCCGTATGGCGCAGGGCTTTCTCTTCTCGCGCCCGCTGGACAGAGACAGCTTTCGCCGCAAGTATCTGCTGATGGTTGAGGCATAAGCGAACAGCGAGCCTGCGAATGTCACAGGCTCGTTTTACTTCCTGTCAGAATACTTTTTTGAACGGCTTAACCGAAACCTGCTCATAGACACCGGCCGCAACATACGGGTCGGCATCAGCCCAGGCCTGGGCTTCTTCAAGCGAGGCGAACTCGGCTATAACGGTGGAGCCGGTAAAGCCAGCGGCGCCCGGGTCGTTACTGTCTACGGCAGGCATCGGGCCTGCGGTAAGCAGTCGCCCTTCATCACGCAGCAGTTGCAGTCTGGCCAAGTGGGCAGGGCGCACTGCCAGGCGTTTCTCCAGTGAGTCAGCAATATCCTGGGCATAAATTACATACAGCACGAGCACTCTTCCTTCTTAATGTTGGGTTGCAAAAACACGGTAAGTGAACGGCACGAAGACTGCAATTGAAAGATAAACAGGATGTTAAATCCTTGAGATAACTGCGGGAAATTAGCGCACACAGCATGAAAAAGCGCGCCTTTACTCGATGCGTTGTTGAATATGATTGCTATTTGCATTTAAAATTGCGGTCTCTTAAAGATACTGAAACCATTATGACGTCAATGACCCTCGATTTACCTCGCCGCTTTCCGTGGCCGACCGTACTCTCCGTCGGGCTGCATGGTGCCGTTGTGGCCGGGTTGCTCTACACCTCGGTACATCAGGTTATTGAGTCCCCGGCGCCTTCGCAGCCTATCAGCGTCACCATGGTTGCGCCCGCCGACCTTGAGCCGCCGCAGCCTGAAGTTGTTCAGCCGCCGCCTCAGCCGGTAGCGGAACCCGAGCCGGAGCCTGAACCGATCCCCGAGCCGCCAAAAGAAGCGCCGGTGGTTATTCACAAGCCTGAGCCTAAACCAAAGCCGAAACCTAAGCCGAAACCGGTTAAGAAGGTCGAGCAGCCGAAGCCGGAAGCTAAGCCGGTAGAACCGCGCCCAGCCTCGCCGTTCGACAACAATGCGACGCCGCGCCCTTCACCGACTCCGGCAGCTAAACCGGCACCAGCCGCACCTGCACCTTCGGCAAACGTTGGGCCGCGCGTTATTAGCCGCGACAGGCCGCAATATCCTGCTCGTGCCTTCGCTTTACGCATGGACGGAAGCGTGCGGGTTAAGTTCGATGTAGATTCGGACGGGCGCGTCAGCAACGTCGAGATCCTTTCGGCCCAGCCGGCGAACATGTTCGAGCGCGAAGTTAAACTGGCGATGAAGAAGTGGCGCTATGAAAGCGGTAAGCCCGGGCAGGGGATTGTCGTGAACATCAAGTTCCGCATCAGCGGCGGCGCAAGCATGGATTAACGCCCGGCGTCCAGCCGTTATTAAAAAGCCGCGGCATTTTGTGTTGCGGCTTTTTTATATTTCTCTACTCAAGTCACATAATTAAAATAAAAATCATATCTTTATTATTATATTTCCCGGCAGAGTCATAAAAATAATTTAGCGGTTTAAAAACAATGAGTTGAAAATTCACCTTGAACTTATCTTAAATTATATTTTTAACTTAACTGAAATTAACTACCAATTATAATAGGGTCGTTTATTTAAGACTTTTCTTATTTCGGCAGGAGGTGGCATACTGCCAATAATTCGAAATAAAATATTAGCTACTTTATGCGCAATTACCGTAAGGCCGCATTACTGTGCGTGCTGGTTTATTCCTCATTAAATAATGCCGCTCCGTTATCACCTGCCGACAGAGATACCGTGCGCCAACAGCAGGAAGACCTGCTATTACAGAATCAGCAGCAGCGAGAAGAATTACAGAGAAGCCTTCAGCCACGGCTGGAGCGGCCTGCAACAGTGTCTGATCAAGGCCCCTGTTTTACCATAAATCAAATTAATATTGATAATGCCACGCTGCTTTCCAGTAAAGTCCAAAAAAAACTTATCGCGCCTTATATTAATCAGTGTCTGGGAATGGCAAAAATTAATAATCTGACGCGCGATATCTCCGACTGGTATATCAACCGGGGCTACATAACCAGCCGCGCATTTCTTACCGAACAGGATCTTTCCGGCGGGGTATTGCATGTAGCGGTGCTGGAAGGGCATTTACAGGATATTCGTATCGAAGGCGCGCCGTCCCGTCAGCTAAAAATGGCGTTTCCGGGACTCATTGGCAAAATCCTTAATCTGCGCGATATCGAACAGGGAATGGAACAGATCAACCGCCTGCGCGCGGTGCCGGTACAGATTGAAATTCTGCCGGGAGATAAAGCCGGTGAATCTATTGTTAATCTTACGGCCACGCCGGAATTTCCGCTTTCCGCTGCCGTAGGGTTTGATAATAGCGGACAAAAGAGCACCGGAACCGGGCAGCTTACCGGCTCCATCACCGCCAATAACCCACTTGGGCTTGCGGATAAATGGTTTATCAGCGGCGGGCGCAGCAGTGACTTCGCAAGCAGCCATGACGCGCAAAGTTTCCAGGCCGGAGTCAATATCCCCTGGGGCTACAGCCTGGTTGATTACAGCTACAGCTGGAGTGACTATCTCAGCACCCTCGACAACAAAGGCTACCTGTGGCGTTCCTCCGGGCGGGCGGAAAGCCACCGCCTCAGCTTCTCTCAGGTGCTGTACCGCAACGGTGATTTAAAAACCGCGGCCTCCATCGGCCTGTCCCATCGCATCAGCCGCAACTACCTCAACGATGCGCCGCTGCTCAGCAGCAGCCGCAAGCTTAGCAGCCTGCAATTTGGCCTCAATCACACCCAGAAAGTGCTGGGCGGCGTGGCAACTTTTAACCCTTCTTTCAGCCACGGCATGCCCTGGTTTGGCGCAGAAAATGATAACGGCAAAAGGGGGGATGTGCCGAAGGCTGAGTTTAAAAAGTGGAGTCTTAACGGCAGTTTCCAGCGCCCTCTGGCGCAAAAAATATGGTGGCTGAGCAGCATTTACGGCCAGTGGTCGCCGGACAAGCTCTACGGCAGCGAGCGGTTGACTATCGGCGGCGAAAGCTCGGTACGCGGCTTTAAAGAGCAATATCTTTCTGGCGACAACGGCGGCTATCTGCGTAATGAAATCAACTATGCGCTCTTCAGCCTCCCCTGGCTGGGTAACGTCAGCGCAGTCGTGGCGGTTGACGGCGGCTGGCTGCGTAACGATAGCGCCGACCAGCAGGCATCAGGCACGCTGTGGGGCGCTTCCGGGGGCTTAACCGTTTCCGGGCGCTACTACTCAAGCCAGTTCAGCGTGGGCACGCCACTTCAGTATCCCGGCGAGCTCGCGCCGGACCACCTCGTCATTTATTACCGCCTCGGTTTAGCGATATAGGAAATTAAAATGGATAAGCACCCCGTTGGAGTAACAAAACGTCTGGTCAGTTACCTTGTGATGTTCCTGGTGGCGGGGCAGCCGGTGTTTCCTGCGGTGGCGGCGACGATAAACCCGATGACGCCGGGTGCGCAGATGGACCAGGCCGGAAACGGCGTGCCGGTGCTTAACATTGCCACGCCGAACCCGGCGGGCATTTCCCATAACCAGTTCCAGGACTACAACGTCGGCAAAGAGGGGCTGATCCTCAACAACGCCACCGGGCAGCTTACCCAGACCCAGCTCGGCGGGCTTATTCAGAACAACCCGAACCTGAAGGCGGGCCAGGAAGCCAGCGGCATCATCAATGAGGTGATTGGCGGCAGTCGCTCGCAGCTGCAGGGCTACACCGAAGTGGCGGGTAAAGCCGCCAACGTGATGGTCGCCAACCCGTACGGCATCACCTGTAACGGCTGCGGCTTTATCAACACGCCGAACGCGACCCTGACCACCGGCAAACCGCAGTTTGACGCGGCGGGCAACCTGCTGGCGCTGGATGTCAGCAAGGGCACCATCACGGTTGAAGGCCAGGGGCTGGACGCCAGCAAAAGCGACGCCCTGTCGATTATTGCCCGCGCCACGGAAGTGAATGCCGGTATCCACGCTAAGGATTTGAAAGTTACCACTGGCGCAAACCGGGTTTCCGCTGGTGGGGCGGTGACGCCAGTCGCAGGTGAAGGCGCAGCACCAACCGTTGCGGTGGATACCGGGGCGCTGGGCGGGATGTACGCCAACCGCATTCATTTGGTCTCGAGCGAGAAAGGCGTGGGCGTGAACCTCGGCAACCTGAACGCCCGTCAGGGGGACATTATCCTCGAGGCGAACGGCAGGCTGGCGGTGAATAACAGCCTGGCGAGCGGCAGCCTGACGGCGCAGGGCGAAAGCGTAACCCTGACCGGGGACCACAAAGCGGGTGGCCCGGCGCAGGTTAACAGCCGGGGCGACCTCGCGCTGGCCAACGGCAAACTGGTTAGCGACGGCAATATCACGCTTAACGCCAGCGGCAAACTTACTGCTTCCGCTGCCGCTCTGACGGCGGGGAATGACGTTGCCCTGAATGTCGGAACGCTAAACCAGGATGCGGCCAGTGAAATCAACGCGGGCGGAGCTATCCGCTCTGCCACAGCGGGCGCTGCAAAACACGCCGGGAAGATGACGGCGGGCAGCACTGTGAGCCTCTCCGCGTCTCAGTTGGCCAACAGCGGGAAAATCGTCGCCGGGGGCGAACTGAGCGCGAAGACAGGAAATCTGACTAACAGCGGCACGCTGCAAAGCCGTCAGAACATGCGGCTGGAGTCGAGCTCGCTTGATAATACCGGGCAGATACTGGCGGGTGACGGGCTGGCTATCTCGACGGGCGATGCACGGGTAGGCGGGACGCTGAGCAGCGGCGGAGACTTGAGCCTGAGCGCTACCAACCTGACTTCTTTCGCCGGAGCACAACTTCAATCTCGGGGCAATATGCTGCTCGAGGCGCGGAGCGCGGCTACGTTTGAAGGCGTTCAGGTGGCGAAAGGCGACCTGACGATAAACGCCGGAAGCCTGACCCACCGGGGCAGCAGCAGCGGGAGCAACGTCTCGCTGCGGGCAAATCAAATCGACATCAGCGGTAATATCCAGGCGGATAACGCCATGACGCTTAATGCTGACACTATTGTTCAGCAAGCTGGCAGCGCGCTGCTGGCGCAGAAAGCGTTACAGGTTAATGCGGGGCAATTTACCAACCATGGCTCGCTGGACAGCGATGCCTTAACCCTCGCCATTGCGGGCGCGGCGGATAACCAGGCGGGGGGTAAACTCACCGCCCGTAACGGCCTGACGTTAACCGGCAACACGCTCACCAACGGCGGCCAGATGGCGGGCAGCACCCTCTCTCTGACGCTGAATAAGGGCTTCTCTAACCTCGCAACCGGCAGCGTACTGGCCGAGAAAACTCTCGATGTTTTCGCTCCGGCTCTGACTAACGCCGGTCAGCTTGCGGCGGCCTCGCTTAACCTTACAACCCAGACGCTTGATAACGGCGGGCTGGTACAGGGCGGTCAAAGCCTGGCGCTGAGCGGGGCTGAGTTAACTAACCGGCTCGGGGGCAAAATCATCAGCGGCAGCGGGCTGACGCTGAGCATTCCGCAACTGGTTAACGCCGGGCTGATTTCGGTGAAACAGGGGCTGGCAATAGACGGCCTGACGCTCGCCAACGGCGGGAATATCGAAGCAAAGGCGATGACGCTAAGGGCGGGCGAGCGGCTCAGTAACCAGAAAGGCGGCGTATTGCTGGCGGAAGACGCGCTCACGCTGGCGGCCCCTGACTTTGATAATGCGGGCAGCGTACAGGCTAAGACGCTGGCGGTTGACGTCAGCGGCACGTTTGGCAATGCAGAGGTGGGGCGGCTCAGCGGCCAGCAAAGCGGCAGACTAACGGCTGGGCAGCTGGCAAACCAGGGCGGTATCAGCGCAGGCAACCTGGATATTACTGCCGATGGCCTGAACAACAGCGGGCTGCTGCAAAGCGAGGGTGAACTGAGCGTCAGCGTCCGGCAGTTGGTAAATGCCGGGTTTATCACGGCAAAACAGGGCGCGGCGATTGATGGCCTGAGCCTGGATAACCGCGGGCATATCGAGGCGCATGCCTTGCGGCTGGCGCTGGGTGACAAACTCACCAATCAGGCGGGGGGCGTCCTGCTGGCTGAAGGCCGCCTGAAGCTGAACGCTCCGGCGCTGGATAACGCTGGCAAAGTACAGGGCAATGAGGTGCTGCTGAGCCACCGCCGGGCGGATAATAGCGGCCAGATATTGGGTTTGTCCTCATTGAGCTTGAATGCGGAGGATGGGGTAAGCAACAGCGGGCAGTTGCTTAGCAAAGGCGGGTTTATTTTGTCCGGCGGTTGGCTGAACAACCAGGGGCAGCTGGCGGCGACGGATCTCAGCGTGGATGCCCGGCGACTTGCTAACGCCGGACTGATGCAGGGCGACCAGTCCTTTAGACTTATCGCCACCGCGCTTAACAACCTGCGGGGCGGAGAAATCATCAGCGGCAGCGGCCTGGCGCTGAACATCCCGGAGCTTATCAACGCCGGATTAATCTCCGTGGAGCAGGGGCTGGCTATTGATGCCGCAACTCTTGAAAACAGCGGGAAAATAGAGGCTCGTGATCTCCAACTCACGCTGCGTGACCGCCTGATAAACCAGTCAAAAGGCGTGCTGCTGGCGGACGACTCACTGCGGCTGTCTGCCGCTATGTTTGACAACGACGGGCAGCTGGTTGGCCGCACCGGCATCTTACATGCGGACAACCTTACTAACAGCGGCATCTTGCACGCTAAGCAATCTCTGACGCTTAGCGGCCAGACGCTGAATAACGCCACCGGGGCGGAAATAAGCGGCGAAGGCGGCAGTCTGCATGTTGAACAGTTGGTTAACTCCGGGTTGATTTCGGCCAGGCAGGGATGGGAAATAGACGCCCTGTCGCTGAAAAATAGCGGCAATATTGAAGCGGGTGACCTGACGCTGAAGCTTGCACAGAAGCTGGATAACCAGACCGGGGGAGTATTGCTTGCGGACAATTCCCTTGAACTGGATAGCGCAAACGCGGAGAACGCCGGGAAACTTATCGCCAGCAATGCTCGTCTGGCCGTTAACGGATTAATCAACGGCGGCCTGATCCAGGGGAATCAGGCCCTGAGCTATCGGGGAAGCAGCCTCAATAACAAGGCCAATGGCCAGCTACTGAGCGAGGGAAATCTCGCCATCAATGCGGCGCGTCTGGATAACGCCGGGCGAATGCAGGGGCAGACGCTGACGCTTGACGGCGGGCAGTCCGGCGGCACAAACAGCGGTCAGATGCTCGGGAAGGAGGCGCTGACTATTCTGTTCGGCGGTGCGTTTAACAACGACGGGAGGCTTATCGGGCTGAGCGCTGTTAGCCTGAAAGCAAGCCAGTTGGATAATACCGGCATCCTGGCGGCTAAAAGTATCACCCTGGATGGCGGAGCCGGGCAGGTAAACAACGCGGGGCTTATCCAGGCCGACGGCAGGCTGGTGTTTTCCGCCGGTTCACTGCTTAACCAGAAAAACGGCTCGCTGACAGGCGGCGATGATGTGACGCTGACCGTTCCGCTCCTTACGAATAGCGGGCTTATCTCATCGGACAAAGTGCTTCACCTCGACGGCACAACGCTCGACAACGGCGGCAATATTGAAGGCGCTGGGTTGCAGCTTAATCTGGCCGGTAGGGCGAATAACCAGACGAGCGGGATTTTACTGGCGGACAATGGGCTGACGTTGCAGGCGTCAGAACTGAATAATAGCGGTAAACTTTCGGGTGACAACGTCACTATTACCGCTTCACAGGGGCAAAACGATGGGCTGATGCAGGGACAGTCTTTAACCCTGAACGGCGGGAGTATAAGCAACAGGGGTTCTTTGTTAGGCAAATCCAGCCTGACGGCGACCCTGGCCGACCAGTTGACTAATAGCGGGCAATTACTCAGCCAGGGCGGGATGCAGGTTACGGCAAAAAACCTCGCCAATAACGGATCCCTGGCGGCTGATGCAATTAATGTTCGGACCGGCACGCTGGATAACCAAAGTAGCGGCAAGCTTCTTGCCACACATGAATTGAATATCGCAAGTGGTTCATTCACCAATAGCGGTACGCTTGCGTCGGAGAATGCCCGTCTGGCGGTCAATATCATGACCAACGGTGGACTTGTTCAGGGAAACAATAGCCTGGCGGTAGAGGGTTTCAGCGGCGCGAGAAGCTTCGCTATTGCGCAACCGGCAGCCGTTAACGTGCTGAACAACCTTAGCGGCGGTCAGCTATTAAGCGATGGCGAACTCCGGGTTACGGTGGGTAAAGGCGACAACTCAGGCAAGCTTCAGGGCAAAACGCTTAATCTTACGGCGGGAAGCTGGAGCAATGGCGGCACGGTGCTTGGTAGCAGTGCGCTAACGCTGAATACCGGCGAACTGGAAAACCGGGCCAGCGGGAAGATTCTTTCCGGCAGTTAGCTTAATTTGCAGCTACCGCAGCTGACCAACGACGGTGTCATTCAGGCTCAGCAGGACCTGATGCTGAAACTCGACAACCTCAACAACTCGGGCACGCTGTCAGGGAATAATGTCATTCTGAGCATCGCCCGGCTGCTCAATAACCAGACCAGCGGCAGGCTGCTGGCAACCCGGCAGCTTACCGGCCAGAGCGGCACCCTGAATAATAGCGGCGTACTGGCGGCGGATAATCTCGACCTTACCGCTAATCAAATTGATAACCAGGGTGTGCTCCAGGGTGAAAACGTTCTGGGGTTGAATACTTCGGCACTTCATAACCTGGAAGGCGGCCAGCTTATCAGCGGTAGGTCGCTGAGCCTGAGCATCCCGCAGATGGTCAACCTTGGCCTGATATCGGTAAAAGACGCGCTGACGCTCTCGGGCAGCACGCTGGATAACCACGGAACATTACAGGCCGCCAGCCTTGCGCTGAATTTTGCGGATAGCATTCTCAACCGCAATAACGCGCGGCTGCTGGCGCAGAAAGATCTCACCCTGCGCGCTGCCAGCCTCACCAACCAGGGGACGCTGGCGGGTGATACCGTGGCGGTAACCACCAATGTCCTGACTAACGGCGGCCTGCTGCAGGGCAATAACGCTCTGACTCTGGGCTCTCTTATACCTTCAAATCTTGCGCTCACTAACCAGGCCAGCGGGAAAATCCTGACCGGTGGATCGCTCTCCCTCTCCCTGCCGCAGCTGACAAACCAGGGGGTAATACTTTCTCAGCAGGGGCTGACGCTGACGGCAACTCAGCTGGATAACGGCGGGAGGCTGGCGGCGAATAACGCCACGCTGGCGGTGAGTATTCTCAATAATGGCGGTGTGTTGCAGGGCGATAACGGGCTGTCGATAACCGCCACGACGCTGAGCAATACTGCTCCCGGCAAACTGCTGAGCGGAGGACTGCTGTGGTTGAAAGCCGGGCAACTCGGTAACGCGGGGCTGATGCAGGGCCAGCAGCTGACGCTGGCGGCTGGCAACTGGAACAACGGCGGCAGCGCCCTCGGCCTTAACGGCCTAACGGCTCAGGTGGACAACCAGCTGATCAACGGCGGACGGGTGCTTAGCCAGGGCAACGCCCGCATCAACGCCGGGGCGCTGAACAATACCGGCTCTCTGCTGGGGGAAGGCGATGTCATTCTTGAAGGCGGCAGTCTGCTTAACGGGGGCAACATTCAGGGAGACAGCCTTACCGCCAGCAACCTAAACATCGATAACGCAGGCTCCGTGATTGGCCTCAAGTCCCTGACGTTGCAACCTCAGCAGGGGCTGACCAATCGCGCAGGCGCGGCGATGCAGACCCAGGGAGCGTTCGTCGTGGGCGGGCGGGATATCGTCAACGGCGGGCTATGGCAGGCGCAGTATCTGAAGCTGAACGCCCGGCAGCTACAGAATAATGGCACGCTACAGAGCACCGGCAATATGGACCTGGCGCTCACATCCGGGCTGAGCAATACCGGAACGATGGTGGCTAACGGGACGGCTATCCTGACCGCACCTACGCTCACCAACGGCGGACAACTGACGGCTAAAAACCTGTCGCTCAGCGGCACAACTCTGACCAGCAGCGGCAGCATCAGCGGGGTTGACGGCCTGGGCGTTACGCTCGGGGGTAACCTCGACCTGCAAAGTGGCGCAAAACTGCTGACCAACGGCCTGCTTAATATCGGGGCCAGCGTGCTGACCAACCTCGGGCATATTCAGGGTAATGCCCTGACGCTGAACGCCGCGGGGCTGAACAACCAGGGGCGCATGGAAGCAAACACCGCCCTGAATGCCAGCCTGCGGGGCAATGCGGATAACGGACGCGGTGGGGTGATGCTGAGCCAGGGTACGTTCCAGCTCGGTGCGCAGCAATTGAACAATGACGGCACGCTTCAGGGCAACGGCAACACGCAGCTCGACCTGCGCGAGCGCGGCAGCAACCAGGGGCAACTGCTCAGCGGCGGAACGCTGACGCTTAACGCGCCGGGCTTTACCAACGGCGGCTGGGTACAGGGCCTTAACTTGTGGCTGTCCGGCGGGTCGCTTGCCAACAGCGGCACGGTGCTGGCGCAGCAGCAGGGCACACTGGGCGGGAGCTACATCCTGAATAACGGCATGTTGCAGGGGGCGAACCTGACGGTCAACCCCGGCCAGCTGGATAATAACGGCACGCTCTACAGCGCAGAATCTGGGCATTACTGCCTCGCAGGTGAATAACGGCGCGGCCGCAAAACTGCTGAGCCAGGGCAACCTGACGATTAACGCCGGGACTACCGGCCTGCAGGGGCAGGTGACGGCGCTGGGCAATCTCGCCCTGACAAGCCAGGCCAGTTTTAACCAGCTTGCCACGCTGGCGGCGGGCAACACGCTGTCGCTTACCAGCCAGGGTGATATCAACGTCAACGGGCTGATGCAGGGCCAGGGGCTGCAACTCTCCACCGCCGGGACGCTTAACAACAACGGGCAGTTGAGAGCGGGCTACGGCGAAAGCCACCTGAATGCCGGGCAGCTAAACCTTAACGGGGCGGGCAGCGTACAGGCGGGCGGCACGCTGCGCCTGACCAGCCGAAACGGCATCAACAACGCCGGATTTGTCGGCACGGCAGGCGACCTGATTGCCAGCGCGGGCGGCACGTTGCTGAACAGCGCCCTGCTGTATGCGGGCAATAATATGAGCCTGCTGGCGAACAGCATCCGCAACTACCGGGGCGATATTCTGGCAGGCAATAACCTGTGGATGCAGCGCGATGCGGCGGGCAATGCTAATGCTGAAGTGGTGAATACTTCTGGCAGCATTGAAACCCAGATTGGCGATATTTCAATCCGCACCGGACATTTACTGAATGAGCGGGACGGGTTAAGTGTCTCAGTGAATGATTCCGTTGATTTAACCGCTCAATACCCATGGCTAACGCCAACGGTGGCTGACGTGCCGCTGAGTTACATTGGCGAAGGCAATTATGGATATTACCGTGCTGCCACGGGGTGTGCGAACTCATGTGCCGGCGCTTATTACTCCTACGCCGGAGCTTATCAAAATAAAGCCACACTCGAATTTGCCGTATCACGCACTCAGATAACGGTAAATAGCAATGGCTCTGCAGCCGGGCGAATATCGTCGGGCAGGGATATATCGCTGGATACCGGGCAGTTAGATAACAACGCCAGCAATATTTTAGCTAACCGCAATGCGGTGTTGAGCGGCGGCACGCTGAACAACCAATCATGGAAAGAGGGGACGCAAACTCGTTACCAAACCTATTACTATGGCGTGGGCAATATTAACGGCAGGGATCAAAAATATGCGACGGAATCGCGGCATACCTCGCAGAACAAAGATCCGCGGAGAGGCGAGTTTTTACGCTATTTGCCTACCAATGAAATGCGTATCGAGAATACCGATGGACAAATTTTCCGATCGGTTATCCAGGCCGGAGGCTCGGTTGTCGCCAACTTCAGCAATAATATCAGCAATACATCAACCACTGCATATACCGCTGGCTATACGCCGGGGCGTAGTGCTCCAGGGCTGAATTTAGCTACCGGACCTGGCGTTGGGGCTGGCTCTCAGGCCGCCGGGCTTAATAATAGCGGTAATACATTGCTCAGTGCTCCACAGGCGACTATCAATTTAGCCGGTGCCGGGAACGGAGTTGGACATGTTGAAGACCTCGCCGATAACAGTACTAAAAATAATGGCCTGAATGCGGTTGATACTCGCCCGCAGGGAGTAGGTGATTTTGGGCAGTCCGACGATAAACAGGCTGGGATCAAAGAGCAAACGACGGCCTTAATCAATCGAAATGGACCTGACGGCAAACCGATTGAGCTGGGGGGTAAGGATGCTACGTTTACCGACCTCGGCAATGCTGGCGGTAAACACACCAGCATCGGCAGCGGGGCTGTGGCGCCAGAAGCCGTCGGGCCTCAGGGTGAAACATCCGGTTCTGTTGCCCGCGATAAAATCGGCGGCATTACTTCGGCAACTGAGCAGGTTATTGCTTCGTCCAGCGGGGGAAAAACGCCCCCGCCAGCGGGTTATGATTATCGCCCGGTTTCGTTGACGGATATCTCGGCTATCGCCTCGACGCTAACCGCCAGCGGATCGCCTGTCAGGCTTAGCGACTACCCGCTGCCCGCCAGCAATAACGGCTATTTCGTGGCGAATAAAGATCCGAAAAGCCCGTATCTGATTGTCACTAACCCGAAGCTGGATGGCCTGGGGCAACTGGATAACAGCCTGTTCAACGATTTGTATAAGCTGGCCGGAACTTCTGCCCCAACTGCTCCGCAGGAAAACCGTTCAACTTACACTGACAGCAATAATTTCCTCGGCTCAGATTATTTCCTGGCGCGCCTCAACCTGAGGCCGGAATATGATTATCGCTTCCTCGGCGATGCCGCTTTCGACACCCGCTACGTCAGCAACCAGATCCTCAGCCAGACAGGGAACCGCTACGTTAACGGCATTGGTTCCGACCTGGAGCAGATGCAGTACCTTATTGACCATGCGGCACAGGCGCGTGACAAGCTCGGGCTGCAATTAGGCGTTAGCCTTTCTGCGGAGCAGGTTGCCGCTCTCGACACCAGTATTATGTGGTGGGAAACGGTGGTTATCGACGGCCAGAAAGTGCTGGTGCCGAAGCTCTATCTCTCACCGAAGGATGTTGCGGTTAATAACGGGAGCGTCATAGCCGGGAATCAGGTCATCCTGAACGGCGGCAGCATCACCAATGACGGTAGTACATTGCAGGGTAAAAATCTGCTCGCAGCCAGCAGTCAGAACGCGATTAATAATATTAACGGTGGGGCAATCAATTCTGCCGGAAGCCTGCAATTAAGCGCCCTGGGTGATATCAACAACATTGGCTCCACTATTGCCGGGCAGAAAGTCAGCCTTGAGAGCGTGGGCGGCAGCATTATTAACCAAACGCTGACCAACCAATGGGACGTCTGGGGCAAAGTCGGCGAAGGTAAGACACCTGCTCCGGGGATTTTACACACTGAACTCGGTTCGCTCGCCGCCATCAGCGCTGGCGACAGCCTGAGCCTGAACGCCGGGAAAAGTATCATCAACACCGGAGCGGATCTCAGTGCCGGTGGCGATATGCTGCTAAGGGCCTGGGATGATATTGCCATCGGCAGCAACCAGTTGACCGAGCGCGATCTGCGAGGGCGCAACGTCAATGAAGCCATTGCCCATCAGGGCAGCTCGGTTACCAGTGGTGGGAACCTGAACCTGCAGGCCGGGCGTGACCTGGCGGTTGTGGGCAGTAACCTGAATGCAGGCGGTAGCGCCGCGCTTTGGGCAGGGAACGACCTGACTCTGGACGTGGCGCAGAACAGCCGCCATAGCCAGACCAGCAACATGGACATCCTCGATACCGGCAACACGCGCACTGCGATTAGCGCCGGGAAAGACCTGGTTCTGGTTGCCGGGCGCGATCTGAACAGCACCGCCTCCGCGCTTGCCGCAGAGGGCAATGTTGGGTTGCAGGCGGGGCGGGACGCCAACCTGCTGGCGGCGGAGTCTACCCACAGCGATAAATACAGCGCGAAGAAAAAGGTCGAAATTAATGAGTCCGTACGCCAGCAGGGCAGCGAAATTGCCAGCGGCGGCAGTACGATGATACTTGCCGGGCGCGATGTGAATACCGAAGCGGCGCAGGTTACCGCCCACGGGGATATTGGCGTGGGGGCAGGTCGCGATATCAACCTGCTGACCGCCACCGAAAGCGATTACCACTACGACGAAGAAACCAAAACCAAAAAAGGGTTCCTCAGTAAGAAAACCACTCACACCATTAACGAAAGCAGCTCGACGCGTGAAGCCGGGACGCTGCTGAGTGGCGATAACGTCACGCTCAAAGCGGGTAATGACCTGCTGGTGAAAGGTTCTTCGGTGGTTGGCGACGGTAGCGTGGCGCTGCATGCGGGTAATAACGTCGATATTGTGGCCGCCACCAACACCGATTCCTCGTGGCACTTTAAGGAAACTAAAAAGAGCGGGCTGATGGGCACCGGAGGCATCGGCTTCACCATCGGCAGCAGCAAAAGCACGCACGATCTTCGTGAGCAGGGCACCACCCAGAGTCAGATCATCAGCACCGTTGGCTCAACCGGCGGAAACGTCAGCGTGAACGCAGGCGGCGTGGCGCATATTGGCGGTGCTGACCTGGTGGCGGGTAAAGACCTGTCGGTTTCCGGTGAGAGCGTGCTGATTGAGCCGGGTCACGATAAACGCACCCGCGATGAGAAGTTTGAGCAGAAAAGCAGCGGGTTGACCGTGGCGCTTTCGGGGGCGGTGGGAGACGCCATCAACAATGCGGTGACTACGGCTCAGGCGACTAAAAATGAGAGCGACGGACGTTTAGCTGCCCTACAGGCGACTAAAACCGCGCTGGCCGGCGGGCAGGCGTATCTGAATTCTCAGCAGGCTGCGGCCTCAGCAGATCCCAATAACGGCATCGGCGTCAGCATCTCGCTCACGACACAGAAATCCAAATCCGAACAACATATGGAATCGGATGCGGTTAACGGCTCAAGCCTGACGGCGGGCAATAACCTGAGTATTGCGGCGACCGGGAAAAGTGAAGGCAGCGGCAATATCGTAATTGGCGGCAGCCAGCTTAAAGCCGGAGGCGACACCACGCTGGCGGCGGCTCAGGACATCGTGTTGAGCGGCGCGGCAAATACTCAACTGACGACGGGGAAAAACAGCAGCAGCGGTGGCGGCGTGGGCGTCAGTATCGGCGTTGGCGGCGGAAGCGGAGGGATCAGCGTATTTGCCAACGTAAATGCGGCGAGAGGCAAAGAGAAGGGCAACGGCACGGCGTGGACCGAAACCACGCTCGACAGCGGCGGCACGGTGTCTCTGACCAGCGGTCGCGATGCGATTCTGAACGGAGCGCAGGTTAACGGCGACAAAATCGTCGCGGATATCGGCCGTGACCTGCTGATGAGCAGCCAGCAGGATTCCAACCGCTACGACAGCAAGCAGACCAGCGTGGCCGCGGGCGGCAGCTTTACCTTCGGGAGTATGACCGGCTCGGGCTATATCAGCGCCAGCCAGGACAAGATGAAGAGCACCTATGATTCGGTGCAGGAGCAAACGGGCCTGTTTGCCGGTAACGGCGGCTTTGATCTCACCGTAGGGCGCCATACCCAGCTTGATGGAGCGGTTATCGCCTCTACCGCAACGGCAGATAAGAACAGTCTCGATACCGGGACGCTGGGCTTCTCCAGTCTTGGCAATAAAGCGGACTATAAAGTTAGCCACAGCGGGATAAGTTTGTCTGGCGGCAGCAACATGTCGGCTGGCTCCATGCTGGCGGCAAATGGGATAGCAAATGCCGGGTCATTGCTGGCGGGGATGAACGGTAAAGGACATGCCGAGGGAACCACGCAATCCGCCGTTGCGGACGGCACGATAACCATCCGCGATAAGGCGAACCAGCGGCAGGACGTTGCGGCCCTGAGCCGTGACACCGAGCACGCCAATGACAGTATTGGCCAGATCTTTGATAAGGAAAAAGAACAGAAACGCCTGCAAACGGCGCAGCTGGTGGGTGAGATTGGCGGGCAGATGACCAATATGGTGTCGACCTACGGCGACACCCAGGCGCTGGAAGCCGCGCGTGCGAAGGGCGGGCAAAATGCGAGCATGACCGCAGAGCAGTTGCGCAAAACCGATGACTACCAACAAGCGTTTAGCGAGTACGGCATCGGCGGTAAATACCAGATGGTCGCGCAGTCGGTCAGCGGGATCCTGGCCGGTGCAGCAGGGGGCGACCTTAAAAAAGCGCTGGCGGGTGGGCTGAATCCGCTCATGGCACAGACCATTAAGGGCGCAACCACCGAAGACGGCAAGGTGAATGAATCCGCTAACCTTATGGCGCATGCGGTCTGGGGGGCGCTGGCAGCTCAGCTTTCCGGAGGCAATGCGGCAGCGGGTGCGGCAGGCGCATTCAGCGGAGAGCTTGCGGCAAGACATATCGCCGCGGAAATGTTCCCGGGCAAAGATCCTGGCGATCTGAGCCAGGATCAAAAACAGGTCGTTAGCCTGCTGGGCACCATGGCCGCGGGACTTGCCGGAGGTGTTGTGGGTAACAGCACTGCATCGGCAACGACCGGCGCTCAGGCCGGGAAAAATGCGGTTGAGAATAACTATTTAAGTGACAAAGACATCACGACTTTCACTGAAAAGTATGCGAAAGCAAAAACAGAAGCAGAGAGAGAGCAATTGCGTGCGGAGCTTAAAGAACTTGATGTGCAGCAGCAGAATCAAGCTTTGGCTATGGGGATTTCAATCAAAGACCAGAAAACTGAACTGGAAAAACTTCGTCAACTTAGCACATCACCAGAATGTACTCAGCAATGTCGCGAACTGGCTCAATACTCTATCTCTCAACTTGAGCCGGTTATTAATGATACGGCATTACATCAACGCAACTATGTGAAAGCAGTGACTGCCGCAGCTATTTTAGAGTTAGTTGGCGGCGCAGGTGTTAAACCAGGAAAGGGAGTATCCGCTCGCCCTATTGGGACGTCGGGAGCCTCGGCCATTGATGATATTGTTGTGGGCAAAAGCGTATCCGGGAGGGGCTCTGCGGGAGCGATTGAAACTCCGGCGTCAAATTTACCCGTAGGCTACGTGCAGAAGGGAGATTCAATTACCGGTCCTAAAGGCGGTCTCTATAGCAACACCGGAAAAGTTGATGCGGTAGGAAATACTATCTACAGCAATAATGGCGCTTATTACACGTTTGAGAAGGGCGGGAAAGTTAAGGTCTCGTCGCCGAATGCAGGTTCTCAAGTACAACAGAACTATCAAAAGGGCAAAGAATTTGAGAATTCTGTTTATGATAAGATGAAAAACAACCCTAATATAATTGACCCTGTCAGAGAGGTTACACTTGAAACAAAAGGTGGAACGAAAGTCAGGATTGATATTATAGCCAAAGATAAGCAAGGAAACTTTGTCTGTGTAGAGTGTAAAAGTTCACCAATAGCACCATTGACGCCTAATCAAAAAGTGGGTTTCCCTGAGTTGGAACAAGGCGGAGCAACGATTATTGGCAAGGGGCGTCCGGGATTTGAGGACGGTACAAGGATACCGCCAACGAAAGTTGATATAGTTAGACCAGAATCACCAAAAGGTTAGAGGCATCTATGTCTGTAGAAGATGTAAATAAAATCGACATATTTACGGTTACAAGCGAAGAGGTTTATCCTCCCCAAGCCTTTATGGTCATAACCGATCATCTGGACTGGGTTACTAATGTTAATGAACATCTTTTTAAACTGCAGGAAAAAATCAATAGCTATATTGCTGCTATTGAAAGCGGAGAGATCTACAACCATTTTCCTAATGCACTAGGGCGGGATATAGTTATTAAAATATTTTTCCAGCATTCTGTCTCAGTAGAGGGAATCGATTTTCTGGGCAAGGTAAGGGATGTCCTCTCGTCCCTGAATGTTCAGTTGCAGTACGAGGAGAGTGAATAAGAACTGGTTTGAAGTCTGGCTCTTGCTCAAAAAAACCCGGCAATGCCGGGTTTTCTTGAGCTTTAATCCACCTGAGGTATAGCGCGAGGTTTGCCCGCTTTATCCACGGCCACGTAGATAAAAATGGCCTCGGTGGCTTTATAGCGCTGGCCTATAGGTTCGGAAGAAACCTTTTTTACCCACACTTCCACATTGATGGTAATGGACGTAGTACCGCGCTTAACGCAGCGCGCGTAGCAGCAGACTACGTCGCCAACCGCTACCGGCTTCAGGAAGGTCATCCCGTCCACGCGCACGGTAACCACGCGGCCATGGGCAATTTCTTTGGCCTGAATTGCGCCACCCATATCCATCTGCGACATTATCCAGCCGCCGAAAATATCGCCGTTGGCGTTGGTATCCGCTGGCATCGCCAGGGTGCGCAGTACTAGTTCACCTTGCGGTAATTCGTTCGGCATTACTTCTCATCCTGCGGCATATGGCGATAGATATACACCCCGCTCAGCAAGGTAAATACCAGCGTGAGGGCGGTGAGTCCGAAGACTTTAAAGTTAATCCAGATGCTTTCCGGGAGCCAGAACGCAACGTAAATATTCAGCAGACCGCAGACGATAAAGAACAGCGCCCAGGCGATGTTAAGGCGAAACCAGACCACCGTCGGGAGTGAGATCTCTTTGCCCAGCATGCTCTGGATAAGCAGCTTGTTCATGCCAAACTGCATAAATAGCAGCGCGGCGGCAAACAGCCCGTAGATTAGCGTCACTTTCCACTTAATAAACTCGGCGTTGTGGAAATAGAGCGTCAGGCCGCCAAAAACGACCACCATCACGAAGGTCACCAGGGTGGTTTTTTCCAGCTTGCGGTATTTAAACCAGCTGTACACCAGCGCTAATGCAGTGGCGATAATCAGCGCCCAGGTGCCCACAAAAATGTCGTACATCTTATAGAAGGCGAAAAAAACAATCAGCGGCAGGAAGTCGAGAAACTGCTTCATAATCTGTTCCGTAAAGAGGTGGCTCCTGACTATAACGCGCGCTCAGGAGCCGGGGAAGGTTATTGACGTATCAACATGTAAAGGCGGAATAAATAGATAAGCAGCGCGGCAGATGCCAGGTTACTGACCGTATTCAGGATGGTCACGCCGACTTCCGGCGGCAGCGCCGCGAAGGTGGAGGTCAGCAGCAACAATGCCCCTTTTACCAGCAGCCAGGCGATAACCGCCGGGGCAACCAGGCGCATATTGGACCAGACTAATCCCATACTTGCGCGCATCGAGCGGAAAATACCGATTTTATCCTGCGCCAGCATCACCGGCGAAAACGAAAGCAGGATAGCCAGCAAAACGCCCGGGACGACAACCAGCATCAGGCCAATCTGGAACAGCAGCGTTGCCAGAAACAGCAGAATAAACATTTTTGGCAGCACTGGCGCAGAAGCACCGATGGCGCGCAGGGCGCTAACCCGCTGACCGGCGGAGACGACTTGCACCAGAACCAGCACGCTGGCCGCCAGAATAGCGTTGCTAATCAGGCCAGAGAAAGTGCCCGCGGCCGAGGCCTTGAGCAGCACCTGCTGCTGTTCCGGGGTCATATTTTGCACCAGCTCGAACAGCCCAACGCTTCCCGTCAGATTATCGCCCTGGCTCAAAATCGCCATTTGTTCGTCGCTGGGCGTTAACGCGTGACCAATGACCACCGAAATTAAGGCGCAAAGTAATGCAATCAGTAAGATAGTAACAAACTGATTACGAAGAAAATTTCCCGTGTCACGGTATACGGAACCCGCCGTGATAGACATGCACTCTCCTTGGTGTTGCTAGCGGTTATCAATCTGCGGGCAATTGTACCCTGGATGCACGCGCCGTGGCACCACAAAGACTTTCTATAAGCGGTTGAATAGTGTCGATTAGCTTGTAGGTTGTACAGATATGACAGAAATTTACGAAAGTTGATAATTCAATAAAATTGATTTGGATTCTGTTTATTGATTGTTGTGCAGATGCAAAAAATTAATCCAGATCATTGAATGTTAAATTAGGCAGCAAAGTGTGATCGGCGTTAGATCACTTTGTACTTCTTTCTGAGTATATTCAGCCCGCTGTTTAAAAAACCATAACAAGGGAAGGGCTATGAAAAAACTCACTCTGGCATTACTGGCGATGGGTTGTCTGTCTGGCGCTGCGTCGGCGCATCAGGCGGGTGAATTCTTTATGCGTGCAGGTACGGCGACGGTTCGCCCAACGGAAGGTTCGGACAACGTGCTGAACATGGGCAGTTTTAAGGTGAATAACAATACCCAACTGGGGCTGACCTTTGACTATATGGTCACCGACAACATCGGGATTGAGCTGCTGGCGGCTACGCCATTCCGCCATAAAGTCGGCCTTGGGCCAACCGGGGATCTGGCAACCGTGCACCAGTTGCCGCCTACGCTGATGGCGCAGTGGTACTTTGGCGATGCTAAAAGCAAGGTGCGCCCGTACATCGGGGCCGGGATTAACTACACCACATTCTTTGATGCCAGCTTTAACGAAACGGGTAAAAGTGCGGGTCTCAGCGACCTGAGCGTCAAAGACTCCTGGGGGGCGGCGGGCCAGGTCGGGCTGGATTATATGGTAAACAACGACTGGCTGCTGAATATGTCCGTCTGGTATATGGACATCGATACCGAGGTGAAATTCAAAGCCGGCGGCGAGCAGCAGAATATCAAAACGCGCCTCGATCCGTGGGTATTTATGTTCTCGGCAGGTTATCGTTTCTGATAGCCAGAGCCAAAAAGGCCGGGTTTCCCCGGCCTGAATGTTTTAAGCGCGCGTGGCTGCCTTCATGCCCTGAACGAAGCTTTTTAGCTCGCTCAGCATCACGTCAGGTTTATCAAGGTTCTTCTCGATAATTTTTACCACCGCCGAGCCAGAAATGGCACCCGCCGCACCCGCCGCAATCGCATCGCGAACCTGAGAAGGCTCGGAGATACCAAAGCCCTGTAGTGCCGGAGCGGCCTGGAACTCTGTCAATTTTTCTACCAGATGATGCAGCGGCAGCTGAGCACGGGTCTCGGCTCCGGTCACGCCAGCGCGGGAAAGCAGGTAGGTATAACCGCGCCCGTGGGTAGAAATTTCACGCAGCAGCGCATCATCGGCATTTGGCGGGCAGATGAAGATAGGTGCCACGCCGTGGCGCAGGGCCGCATTGCGGAATTCAGCAGACTCTTCAACCGGCACGTCGGCAATCAGCACTGAATCAACGCCAACTTTGGCACACAGGGCATAAAACTCGTCGATACCGCGGCTGAACACCAGGTTGGCATACATCAGCAGGCCAATGGGGATTTCCGGGTATTTCTGGCGAATTTTAGCCAGCATCTCGAAACATTTGCTCGGCGTAACGTCAGAGGCAAAAGCGCGCAGCGCGGCGTTCTGAATCGTCGGGCCATCGGCCAGCGGGTCGGAGAACGGAATACCCAGCTCAAGCGCATCTGCACCGCCTTCAATCAGCGCATCGATAATTTTAAGAGACTGCTCAGGGTTCGGGTCGCCAAGGGTCACAAAGGGAACGAACGCGCCTTCCTTGCGTGCCTGAAGCTGTTCAAAAAGATGATGATAACGTTCCATTACATTTCCCCTCGTGCTTTCAGAATATCGTGGACGGTGAAGATGTCTTTGTCGCCGCGGCCTGAGAGGTTCACCACCAACAGCTGCTCTTTTTCCGGATTCTCGCGCATCATTTTCAGCGCATGGGCGAGGGCGTGGGAAGATTCCAGCGCCGGAATAATTCCTTCGTTACGGCACAGCGTCTTAAAGGCATCCAGCGCTTCGTCGTCGGTGATCGACACGTAATCGGCGCGGCCAGTGCTATTAAGGTAGGCGTGCTGCGGCCCAACGGACGGGAAGTCCAGCCCGGCAGAGATAGAGTAGGACTCTTCAATCTGCCCTTCGTCGGTCTGCATCATCGGCGACTTCATTCCGAAGTAAATGCCCACGCGGCCATGCTTGAGCGGCGCGCCGTGCTCGCCGGTTTCGATACCGTGACCGGCAGGCTCAACGCCAATCAGGCCGACGCTGGTTTCATCAATAAAATCAGCAAACATGCCGATAGCGTTGGATCCGCCGCCGACGCAGGCGATGACCGCATCCGGCAGACGTCCTTCTTTCTCCAGGATCTGCGCTTTGGTTTCTTCGCCGATCATGCGCTGGAATTCACGAACGATAGTCGGGAACGGGTGTGGACCCGCAGCGGTGCCGAGCATGTAGTGCGCGGTGTCGTAGCTTGCAGACCAGTCGCGCAGCGCTTCGTTACAGGCGTCTTTCAGAGTAGAGGAGCCGCTGTGTACCGGGATCACTTCGGCACCCATCAGGCGCATACGGAATACGTTCGGCGACTGGCGCTCAACATCTTTTGCGCCCATATAAATGCGGCACTTCAGGCCCAGCAGGGCGCTCGCAAGGGCGGAGGCCACGCCGTGCTGACCGGCACCCGTTTCGGCAATAATTTCGGTTTTACCCATCCGTTTGGCGAGCAGAGCCTGGCCCAGAACCTGGTTGGTTTTATGCGCGCCGCCGTGCAGCAGGTCTTCACGCTTGAGGTACAGCGTGGTGTTGGTGCCGGCGGTAATATTTTTGCATTTGGTCAGCGCCGTAGGGCGACCGGCATAGTTTTTCAGCAGGTCGTTAAACTCGGCCTGGAAGTCAGCATCGCTTTGTGCCGCAACAAACGCTTCTTCGAGCTGGCGCAGGGCGGGCATCAGGATCTGTGGCACATACATGCCGCCAAATTCACCAAAATAAGGGTTCAGTAAAGTCATTGTATCTCTTCCTTAGTAAGCCCGCAGGGTCTGGAAGACCGCAGCCAGCTTGTTAGCATCTTTGATTCCCGGCGCGCTTTCCACGCCGGAATTGAAATCCAGTCCTGCGCAGCCGGCTTTTGCCGCTTCTACACAGTTATCCGCTCCGAGGCCGCCCGCCAGAATCACGTTATCCAGCTTTTGTCCGGCTAACAGTCGCCAGTCGAAGCTTTGCCCGCTGCCGCCCTGGCCGTTATCAAACACGTATTTATCGACGGACTGCAGGTTGCGTTCCGGCAGAGTTTTGCCGACGCTAAGCGCCTTCCAGATTTGTACCTTCGTCGGCAGAGCCGCACGCAGCTGGTTGATATAATCCTGGTCTTCGTCGCCGTGCAGCTGTACGGCGGTGAGAGAGAATTTCTCTGCTTTTTCTACTACTTCAGTTACAGGCGTATTACGGAACACGCCGACGTAGCGCAGCGGAGCGGCCGCAATAACCGCTTCAGCTTTTTCATCGCTCACAAAGCGCGGTGAGGCCGGAACAAAAATCAGCCCGCCGTAAATCGCCCCGGCTTCTTGTGCCGCGCGGGCATCTTCACCGCGCGTCAGGCCGCAAACCTTGTTTTCACCCAGCAACACGCGGCGCACGGCGGCGTTTAAATCATCTTCGCTCATCAACGCGGAACCAATCAGGAACCCGTTGGCGAAGTGGCTCAGCTCGCGAACCTGAGCGTAGTTATTGATGCCGGACTCGCTAATCACCGTCACGCCGTGGGTCCGGCGTGGAGCCAGCTGGCGGGTGCGGTCGAGGTCAATGGACAGGTCACGCAGGTCGCGGTTGTTGATGCCAACAACTTTGGCCTCAAGCGCAATGGCCCGCTCCAGTTCCTCTTCGTTACTGACTTCGGTCAGCACGCCCATATTCAGGCTATGCGCCACGGCCGCAAGCTGGCGATACTGCTCGTCGTTCAGCACGGAGAGCATCAGCAGGCAGGCATCGGCCTGGTAAAAACGCGCCAGATGAATTTGGTAAGCGTCGATAATAAAGTCTTTGCACAGCACCGGCTGGCTGACAATGCCGCTGACTATCGGCAGGAAATCAAAACTGCCCTGGAAATATTTCTCATCGGTCAGGACCGAAACCGCCGAGGCATAATGCTTGTAGACGTTTGCGATGCGCGCCGGGTCGAAATCATCGCGGATCACGCCCTTAGACGGCGAAGCTTTCTTGCATTCAAGAATGAACACGCTGCGCGCGCCCTGTAGCGCGTGGTAGAAATTGCGCGTGGCCGGTACGATGTCATTCTGGAAACTCGCCAGCGGCTGCTGCTGCTTGCGGGCTTCAACCCACAGCGCTTTGTCTGCGACGATTTGATTCAATACTGTTTCCTGCATTGCCTTATCCTCTCCCTGCCAGTGCGGTAACGCGGTCGTATGCTGCGCCGCTGCGTAATACATCCAGCACTTTCTGCGCGTTGGCTTTCAAATCTTCGTGGCCGTGCAGCCGCATCAGCATGGCGACGTTGGCGGCCACTGCGGATTCGTGCGCTGTCTCACCTTTACCTTGTAACAGGCGGGTCAGAATGTCACGGTTTTCTTCGGGCGTGCCGCCCGCCAGCGCTTCCTGGTGGTAAGCAGGCAGGCCAAAGTCTGCGGCGGTCAGCTGGTAGCTTTTGATTTCGCCGTCGTGCAGCTCGGCAACCTGCGTTGGGGCATGGAGCGAAACTTCATCCATCCCGCCGCTGTGAACGACAGCCGCACGTTTATAGCCGAGTACACGCAGGGTTTCAGCGATAGGCAGCACCAGCTCTGCGCTGTAAACGCCTATCAGCGCCAGAGGCGGATGAGCCGGGTTAATCAGCGGCCCCAGCACGTTAAACAGGGTGCGGGTTTTCAACTGCTGGCGAACCGGCATCGCGTGGCGAAAGCCCGTGTGGTACTTAGGCGCAAACAGGAAGCAAACTCCCAGCTCGTCCAGCGCTTTTCTGGACGCATCGGCTGGCATTTCCAGGTTGATGCCAAATGCGGCCAGTAAATCGGATGATCCGGAGCGGCTCGACACGCTGCGGTTGCCGTGCTTAGCGACCTTCATTCCCACCGCGGCGGCCACAAAGGCGCTGGCGGTGGAGATGTTAATGCTGTTGCTGCCGTCGCCGCCGGTGCCGACGATATCGGCAAATTCGTAGTCCGGGCTTGGGAACGGTGCCGCATGCTCAAGCAAGGCGGAAGCCGCACCGGCAATTTCGTTCGGGTGCTCACCGCGTACTTTCATACTGACCAGCGCCGCTGCCAGCTGTTCCGGCTTCAGCTCGCCGCGCACAATGCCGGAAAACAGCTGGTGGCTCTCTTCGCGGCTCAGGGTCTGGGCCTGGTACAGCTTGTCGAGGATAGGTTGCAGCGTATTTGCCTGTTTCAGCTTCTGCAAAGCCCAGTCCAGCGTTTGCTCCAGCAGGCGAGCGCCCTGGCTGGTCAGAATAGATTCAGGGTGGAACTGGAAGCCAACAACGCGGTCCGTTTCGTGGCGCACGGCCATGACCATGCCGTCGAAATGGGCGTTAATGGTCAGCCCGGCCGGAATATTGCTCCCGACCAGAGAGTGATAGCGCGCAACCGGCAGCGGGTTAGGCAGCCCGGCAAACATCGCTTCACCATCGTGAGAAATTGAAGACGCTTTACCGTGCAGAATTTCACCGGCCTGGCCAACATAGCCGCCGTAAGCTTCAACAATCGCCTGGTGGCCGAGACAAATGCCGATAATCGGCAGTTTGCCGCGCATGCGGGTTAACAACTCCGGCATGCAGCCCGCCTCGCTTGGCGCGCCTGGGCCAGGGGAGAGCATCAGCACCGGGTTGTCCATCGTCGCCAGGCGTTCAATCAAGGTCTGGGCCGGAACGTGGTTGCGGTAAATAACTACGTTGTGGCCGTTAGCACGCAGCTGATCTGCCAGGTTGTAGGTAAAGGAGTCGATATTATCGAGCAACAGAATGTCAGCCATCAGAAAATCTCCTGTGCGTGATGCGCGGTGGCAATGGCGCGCAAAACAGCGCGGGCTTTGTTGCGGGTTTCATCGGCTTCGGACTGCGGGTCTGAGTCCAGCACCACGCCAGCACCGGCCTGAACTGTTGCAATGCCGTCTTCTACATAGGCGGAGCGGATGACGATGCAGGTATCCAGGTCGCCGTGGGCGGTAAAGTAGCCGACCGCGCCGCCGTAGCTGCCGCGGCGGACGCCTTCGGCACCGGCAATCAGCTGCATAGCACGGACTTTTGGTGCGCCGCTCAGGGTGCCCATATTCATGCAGGCGCGGTAGGCATGCAGCACGTCGAGGTCATGGCGCAACTCGCCGACAACGCGTGAAACCAGGTGCATAACAAAGGAGTAGCGGTCAACTTTGGTCAGATCCGCAACGTAGCGGCTGCCTGGAGTACAGATGCGGGCAAGGTCGTTACGCGCCAGGTCAACCAGCATCAGGTGCTCGGAAAGCTCTTTATGGTCGGTACGCATTTCCAGCTCGATACGGCTGTCCAGGTCGCGGTCAAGAGAACCGTCGGCGCGGCGGCCGCGAGGGCGAGTCCCTGCAATTGGGTAAATTTCAATCTGGCGGTTGGTGGCATCGTATTTCAGCGAGCTTTCCGGCGAAGCGCCAAACAGGGTGAAGTCGTTATCCTGCATAAAGAACATATACGGGCTCGGGTTGCTCTTTTTCAGGGTCTGGTACGCAGCCAGCGGCGACGGGCAGGGCAGTGAGAAGCGGCGGGACGGTACCACCTGGAAGATCTCACCGATTCGAATCGCTTTCTGCATCTGGCGAACCACCGCGCCGTACTCTTCGTCGCTCTGGTTAACGTCGCAGCTCATGTGCTCGACTTTCTGCACCGGCAGCGCGGTTGGCTGCTCGCTAATCTGCTGGCGCAGCTGTTCGGTACGCTTCAGCAGGCGCTGCTTTTCACTCTCCGACGGAGTGAACAGGCTGGCCTGAATGCGGGTCTGTTTTTTCTGGTGATCGATGGTCAATAAGGTTTCGGCCAGGTAAAAGCAGTAATCCGGGCAGCGGTTGTCTTGCTTCAGCTGCGGCAGATCTTCAAAACCGGCGACCAGGTCATAGGCAAACAGGCCGCCAAAGAACATCGCATTGCGCTCATCGGCAGGGACGCTAACCAGCTCCTGCATCAGGCGGAAGGCGTCAAAGACCGAAAGCGAGCACAGGCGGGCATCTTCATCCAGCAGGGTGCTGACTGCCGGGAAGCGCAGCGTGCGGCCATCAGGGAAATGCTGGTTTTCAACGCCCGCAGGCAGGGCGGCGTCCAGCAGCGGCAGCAGTGAAGCGCCGTTGACGGAGAGCGCCTGTAACGTGACAGTGTCACCCAGGGCGGTAATGCGCATCGCACTGTCGACCAGCAGCAGGCTTTTTAAATCGTTCTTGCTGTCGATGTCGGCGGACTCCAGCAGCAGAGTAGCCGGACGAGCGCCGCAAAGCTGATGGAACAGCGCGGTTGGGTTTTCACGGTAGGCGGCTTCGCTGCTCAGGAGTTCTAATGCTGGTTTTTGTGTTTGCATGTCAGTTCTCAAATTTTGTTCAAAAAAAAGCCCGCGTTATTAGCGGGCCTGGTATCTGCGCTGGTAACCAGCGTTCGCGTGAGGTCCGCCCGAAGTCAGGAAGCACGCCACCAGCTAAGCAGGGAATTCATCGCTTTCATTTCAGATACCTCGTCATGTGAACTTGCGTACTAGTAAACTGGTTCGGACGTAAGTTGTCAATAGTGATTTTTTAAAATAGCCGAATATCGTTATCATGGGCCGCTAATTTCTATTTATCCATTCCCGGAGCTATTTTGAGCGAGCCCACCCTGGCCACGATCCACGATTTACACAGCCACACAACCGCCTCGGACGGCCTGCTGTCTCCTGAAGCCCTGGTTAAACGCGCGGTTGATATGCGCGTCAGCGTGCTGGCGATTACCGACCACGATACCGTGGCGGGGCTACCGGCCGCGCGGGCAGAGATCGAACGTCTTCAATTACCGCTACAGTTAATCAGCGGCGTTGAAATTTCTACCCTCTGGGAAAACCACGAGATCCATATCGTCGGCCTCGGCATTGACGAGCAACATCCCGAGCTCAGGCTATTCCTGGAGCAGCAAAGCGAGCGCCGCCATCAGCGTGCGGCGATGATTGCCGACAGGCTGGATAAAGCCCGTATCCCCGGCGCGCTGGAAGGGGCGATGCGTCACGCAGGCGGTGGAGCGATTACCCGCGGCCACTTCGCTCGTTTCCTGGTCGAGCAGGGCAAGGCCAGCAATATGGGCGACGTGTTTAAGAAGTACCTGGCAAAGGGGAAAACCGGATATGTTCCGCCCCAGTGGTGTACAATAGAACAAGCTATTGATGTGATTCACCATTCTGGCGGGCAGGCGGTACTGGCGCACCCGGGCCGTTACGGCCTGACCGCAAAATGGCTAAAACGACTGCTGGCGCACTTTGCTGAACATGGCGGCGATGCTATGGAAGTGGCGCAGTGCCAGCAGGCCCCCAATGAACGTACTCAGCTGGCGAGCTACGCGCAGCAGTTTAATCTGCTGGCGTCGCAGGGGTCGGATTTTCATCTGCCCTGCGCGTGGATAGAGTTGGGCCGCAAGCTGTGGCTCCCGGCCGGGGTTGAACCGGTCTGGCAGACCTGGGGGCAGGGCCAGAAAGATAAAGAGAGGGCAGTATGAGTCAGTTTTTCTATATTCACCCGGATAACCCGCAGCCGCGTCTGATTAATCAGGCGGTGGACATTATTCGTAAAGGCGGGGTGATTGTTTACCCTACGGATTCAGGCTACGCCCTGGGCTGTAAGCTTGAGGAGAAGGGCGCTATGGAGCGAATCTGCCGCATTCGCCAGCTGCCGGACGGGCATAACTTCACCCTGATGTGCCGCGATTTGTCCGAGCTGTCTACCTATGCGTTTGTCGATAATGTCGCGTTTCGCCTGATCAAGAACAATACGCCGGGTAATTACACCTTTATTTTGAAAGGGACCAAAGAGGTTCCGCGCCGCCTGCTTCAGGAAAAGCGTAAAACCATCGGCCTGCGCGTACCGTCGAACCCGATAGCGCTGGCGCTGCTCGAAACGCTGAATGAGCCGATGCTTTCGACCTCATTAATGCTGCCGGGCAGCGAATTTACCGAGTCCGATCCCGAAGAGATCAAAGATCGTCTTGAGAAAGTGGTGGATCTGGTTATCCACGGCGGCTATCTGGGGCAGCAGCCCACCACGGTTATCGACCTGACGGAAGACGCGCCGGTAGTGATGCGTGAGGGCGTCGGAGACGTTAAACCTTTCCTCTAAGGAAATCGCAATGGCCCGATTTAACATTGATGTTCTTGCTTCTCAATGCGGCGTGACGCCCACAAATATTCGTAGCTGGCAGCGTCACGGCCTGATTAAACCGCAGATGGATGAGAACGGGCACCGTTTTTTTGATATGACTCACTGCACGCGCGTTGCCGAGATTGTCGGCTGGCTGGAAAAAGGCGTGGCCCTGCCTGATATGCTGGCATTGCTGAACGGCGGCGAAACCGCTTTCCCCTCCGGTTGGCTGGAGGTTCAGGATGCGCTGCTGGAACAGTGCGAGGCGATGCAGCCCACGAAGCTGCGGGCGCTGATATGGCGCTACGGGCGTGAAGTGCCGCCCGGCATCTTTATTGATGAAGTTATTCGCCCGCTAAGGCTGTGGCTCAACGCCGATGCACGTTTTGATATGGCGATGAACCGCGCGCTGCTGGATACGGCGCTAATTGAGTACGCCACTTTTGTACTGGCCAGCGGGCGTAAACGCCCCGGCGGCAGCATGTTTATCCTGGCGCTGTCCCTGAAAGACCCGGTAGAACTCTGGCTGGAAGGTATCCGTTTTGCCAGCGATGGTTTTCGCGTCGAGGTATTAGACCGCGAAATCCCAATGCCGGACCTGAGTCGTATCAACGCCGAGCATATTATGGTTTGGGCCGATGAGGCACTAAATCCGGAGCAACAGGCGCTGTATTTACGCTGGCTGAGCCAGGGGCGACCGGTTTTCCTCGGCGGAAGCGAGGCGGCCAACCCGCCCAAAAATTTGGAAACCAATAGCGGGCATTCGCCCCCGGCCCTGGCTTCGTTATTAGATAGCCTCAGTAATTAGCCAGAGTTGCTTCCGGGGGGCGGGTTTTAACTCCATTTAAGCTAAAATTCGTGTAGTATGTGCGGCCACGAAACTGCCCGTTGCGTTTGTTAACCGCCGGGCAGCGGTCCAAATCCGTATTTATACTTCATCAGGCCCTTGCCTTTTGATTTCAAAGTATCTGAGACGCCTGTGAAGGCGACACCCGAGGAAGCTCAATGAGCGAAAAGTTACAAAAAGTGCTGGCTCGCGCCGGCCATGGTTCCCGTCGTGAGATTGAAACCATTATCTCTGCTGGTCGAGTGAGCGTTGATGGCAAAATCGCCACGCTCGGCGATCGTGTTGAAATTACCCAGTCGCTGAAAATTCGTATCGACGGTCATTTGATCTCGATTCGCGAATCTGCGGAGCAAATCTGCCGCGTGCTGGCCTACTACAAGCCGGAAGGCGAGCTGTGCACCCGCAGCGATCCTGAAGGGCGTCCAACCGTGTTTGACCGCCTGCCAAAACTGCGCGGTGCACGCTGGATTGCCGTTGGGCGTCTGGACGTTAACACCTGCGGCCTGCTGCTGTTCACTACCGACGGCGAGCTGGCTAACCGCCTGATGCACCCGAGCCGTGAAGTCGAGCGTGAATACTCGGTTCGCGTGTTTGGCCAGGTCGATGAAGACAAGGTTAAGCAACTGTCCCGCGGCGTGCAGCTGGAAGATGGCCCGGCGGCGTTCAAAACCATCAAGTTCACCGGTGGGGAAGGGATTAACCAGTGGTACAACGTGACCCTGACCGAAGGCCGTAACCGCGAGGTTCGTCGCCTGTGGGAAGCGGTTGGCGTTCAGGTTAGCCGCCTGATCCGCGTTCGCTACGGCGACATCAAGCTGCCTAAGGGCCTGCCGCGCGGCGGTTATACCGAGCTTGACCTGGCCCAGACTAACTACCTGCGTACCCTGGTAGAGCTGCCGGAAGAAACCAGCAGCAAAGTGGCGGTTGAAAAAGACCGTCGCCGTATGAAGGCGAACCAGATTCGCCGCGCCGTTAAGCGTCACACTCAGGTGACCGGCGGCAACCGTCGCTCCGGCGGCGGCCGCAATAGCGGTAACGGCAACTAAATCTAAGCCCCTCATCCGAGGGGTTTTTTATTAGTAATCAATCCCAATCTGCGCCTTAACCCCGGCATCAAAAGCATGCTTCACCGGGCGTAACTCGCTCACGGTGTCGGCTATTTCCAGAATCTCCCGGTGGCAGCCGCGGCCGGTAATAATCACCGTCTGGCTCTCAGGGCGGTGTGCCAGCGCGTTGAGCACTTCTTCCAGCGGCAGATAATCGTAGGCCACCATGTAAGTCAGCTCATCGAGAATAACTAAGTCCAGCGCGGCGTCCGCCAGCATTCTTTTGCCGTGTTGCCAAACCTCAAGGCAGGCGGCGGTGTCGGTCTCCCGGTTTTGCGTGTCCCAGGTAAAACCCGTGGCCATCACCTGAAATTCAACGCCGTGCGGCTCCAGTAAATTGCGCTCGCCGTTCGGCCACTGGCCTTTGATAAATTGGATCACGCCGACTGTTTTACCGTGGCCAACGGCGCGCGTAGCGGTCCCGAATGCGGCGGTAGTTTTCCCTTTGCCATTGCCGGTAAAGACAATCAGGATGCCTCGTTCGTCCTGAGCGCTGGCTACGCGGGCATCCACTTTCTCTTTTTGACGCTGCTGGCGCTGCTGGTAGCGGTCATCACTCATTCTGAGATCCCCGGTTTGCGGTTAGGCTGGGCGTCAAAGCTCATGCCTGTTTTGCGGCGGCTGTCGTCGCCCATCAGCCACAGATACAGCGGCATCAGATCTCGCGGTGTTTTAAGTTTTGCCGGATCTTCCGTCGGGAAGGCGCTGGCACGCATCGCGGTACGCGTCCCGCCTGGGTTGATGCAGTTTACCCGCAGGTTGTGCTGCTTATATTCTTCCGCGAGGACCTGCATCATGCCTTCGGTGGCAAATTTTGAGACGGCATACGCGCCCCAGCCCGCACGACCCTGGCGACCCACGCTTGAGCTGGTAAATACCAGAGAGCCTGATTCTGATTTGAGTAATAAAGGAAGCAGCGCCTGGGTCAGGAAAAAGGTGGCGTTTACGTTCACCTGCATAACGTCCTGCCAGGTTTGTGGGTCCTGCTTGTCCATCGGCGTGACGTCACCCAGGATGCCCGCATTGTGCAACACGCCGTCGAGGCGAGGCACAATACCGGAAAGTTTAGTTGCCAGAGCGTGGCACTCCTCCGGCGTGGTGGTTGCCAGGTCAAGAGTAAACCAGTGTGCCGGATGCAGACCGTGGGCATGAATTTCGTTGGCCACGGCGCGCAGTTTTTGCTCGTTACGGCCTAAAAGGATCACCGAGGCGCCGAAGCGCGCATAAGTGAGGGCGGCTTCACGGCCAATGCCGTCGCTGGCGCCGGTGACCAGAATAATGCGGTTTTGCAGTAAATTATCTTGCGGCTGGTAGTGCATGGTTTAGCTCCTCGCGTGATGCTCAGCGCTCACGTCTTATTTCTCATTAAGTTACCCGGCTTTATGCCTGAAAGGTGGATGCATTTCAATCAGCCAGCGGGAGACAATGCCGGAGATTAACATTTTGCAAAAATTTCATCCCTTTCATGCCATTCAGGAAGCGCTCTCGCAGCCTTTATAGTTACTTACAGACGGGAGCGTATCTGCTCGGGTACACTTGAAGGTATTAACAATGCTTGGTGATAAAGGCGGTAGATGTGGATCTGATTGCTAATTATGGACTTTTTCTGGCCGAAGCGGTGACGGTTGTGGTCGCGATTGCCGCAATTGCCCTCATTTTGGTGAATGTTGCGCAACGTAAAAAGCAGACGCGCGGCGAATTACGGCTGACGAATCTAAGCGAGCAGTATCAGGATATTCAGCAGGAAATGCAGGTGGCGATGCTCGACCCGCACCAGCAGAAGCTGTGGCACAAAGGGGAAAAGAAAAAGCTCAAGCTGGAGGCAAAGCAGGCCAAAGCTCGCGCTAAACGCGGTGAAACCGTCAGTTCCGGTAAGCCAACGCTGTACGTCCTCGATTTTAAAGGCAGTATGGACGCCCACGAGGTGAGTTCTCTGCGTGAAGAGGTGACGGCGGTACTTTCGGTTGTGAAGCCAAAAGACGAGGTTCTGCTGCGCCTGGAAAGCCCCGGTGGCGTGGTGCATGGCTACGGCCTTGCGGCCTCTCAGCTCCAGCGTCTGCGTGAGAAGCAGGTGCCGTTGACGGTGGCGGTGGACAAGGTCGCGGCAAGCGGCGGCTATATGATGGCCTGCGTTGCGCAGCGCATCGTGGCGGCGCCTTTCTCTATTATTGGCTCGATTGGCGTTGTCGCCCAGGTGCCGAACTTCCACCGTCTGTTAAAGCGTAACAATATTGACGTAGAACTGCATACCGCAGGTCAGTACAAACGCACCCTTACCTTGTTCGGCGAGAATACCGAGCAGGGCCGCGAGAAGTTCAGGGAAGACCTGAACGAGACGCACCTTCTCTTCAAACAGTTTGTTAGCGATATGCGCCCGGCGCTGGATATTAACGCGGTGGCGACAGGCGAACACTGGTACGGCACGCAGGCGAAGGAAAAGGGGCTGGTTGATGAAATTGCAACCAGCGACGACCTGCTGCTGGATATGATGAAGGAGTTCGACGCCATAAACGTGCGCTACCTGCAGCGCAAGAAAGTGATGGATCGCTTTACCGGCAGCGCGGCTAAGAGCCTGGATCGGCTGCTGCTCCGCTGGTGGCAGCGCGGTGAAAAGCCGCTGCTTTAAAGCAAAAAAGCGAGGCCTGAGAGCCTCGCTTTTTTATTTAGTCTTGCAGATGATATTTCTCTGAAAGCACATGGGCCAGGTGTTTAAACATGTTAAACACCGCTGTGCTCTTCGGCGTCGGCAGGCCCTGCTCGTCGAGGAAGTATTCTCCCTTAAAGACCAGCACGCCGTTTTTTTGCTCTACGCCGGTGGCTTCCATCCCGTGCAGGAAATCCTCATGTTCACGAATGATTTTATTCGCCTCAACGAGGAGGGATTCGCGGTTAATTGGCTGAGTTGTCTCTTGCATGATGTTCTCCTTAAAAAACTGGCGCTAGTTTACGTCCGCTCGGGCGTAAAGGGCAAATTTTCCCTGTAAACCTTATGGGGTTTGCAAAGTTAACCATGCTGGCGAGAAAGGCCATTGCATGCTAATAAAGTTGCGTAACATATTTTATCAGGTAGAGTGTGACGCTTTCGCAAATCTGGTAACAGAATTGCTTGACATTCGACCAAACTTCCGTCGTGCTATGCCACTTGCGCCAGAACTCGGGTTCTCAAAAACCACTGTGTCCGCCTCGGGTGATGCAGGTTATTGAAAAAAAGAGTTGATCTCCTTCGACGCTGCCTCAATATAAAAAGGCACGTCGCCAGTGGAAGGTAAACCCGCGACGTATTCCTGGAAGAATTAAATAGGTAAAGGTGAAAATGGGTAAAGCTCTCGTTATCGTTGAGTCCCCGGCAAAAGCCAAAACGATCAACAAATATCTCGGTAATGACTACGTGGTTAAGTCCAGCGTCGGTCACATCCGTGATTTGCCGACCAGTGGATCAACCACCAAGAAGAGCGCTGACTCTGCCGCCGCCAAAGGGACCAAAAAGGTCAAAAAGGATGAACGCGGAGCGCTCGTCAACCGTATGGGCGTTGATCCATGGCATAACTGGGATGCTCATTACGAAGTCCTGCCGGGCAAAGAGAAAGTAGTCAACGAGCTGAAAGCTCTGGCAGAAAAAGCAGACCACATCTATCTCGCAACCGACCTTGACCGCGAAGGGGAAGCCATTGCGTGGCACCTGCGGGAAGTTATCGGCGGCGACGACACGCGCTACAGCCGCGTGGTCTTTAACGAAATTACCAAGAATGCGATTCGCCAGGCGTTTGAAAAGCCGGGCGAACTGAATATTGACCGCGTTAACGCCCAGCAGGCGCGCCGCTTTATGGACCGCGTTGTGGGTTACATGGTTTCGCCTCTGCTGTGGAAGAAAATTGCGCGTGGCCTGTCCGCAGGGCGCGTTCAGTCCGTAGCGGTTCGCCTGGTGGTTGAGCGTGAACGCGAGATTAAAGCGTTTGTGCCGGAAGAGTATTGGGAAATCGATGCGAATCTGGCGACGCCGAAGGGCGATGCTCTGCCGATGCAGGTCAGTCACCATCTTGATAAGCCGTTCCGTCCGGTTAACCGCGAGCAAACTATGGCGGCGGTCAGCCTGCTGGAGAAAGCTCGTTATACCGTGCTGGATCGCGAAGATAAACCGACCAGCAGCAAGCCTGGCGCGCCGTTTATCACTTCCACGTTGCAGCAGGCCGCAAGTACGCGTCTGGGCTTCGGCGTGAAGAAAACCATGATGATGGCGCAGCGCCTCTATGAAGCGGGCCACATCACCTACATGCGTACTGACTCAACCAACCTGAGCCAGGATGCGGTGAGCATGGTGCGCGGTTTTATCGAAGAGAGCTTCGGTAAGAAATATCTGCCGGCGGATGCAAACCAGTACGCCAGCAAAGACAACTCGCAGGAAGCTCACGAAGCGATTCGTCCTTCGGATGTGAATGTCCAGGCCGAAGCGCTGAAAGATATGGAAGCAGACGCCCAGAAGCTGTATCAGCTGATCTGGCGGCAGTTTGTTGCCTGCCAGATGACGCCGGCGAAATACGACTCTACCACGCTGACGGTAGAAGCGGGCGAGTATCGCCTGAAGGCTCGTGGCCGTACTCTGCGCTTTGACGGCTGGACGAAAGTGATGCCTGCGCTGCGTAAGGGCGATGAAGATCGCACCCTGCCGCCGGTGAATCCGGGTGAAACGCTTTCGCTGGTTGAACTGCTACCTGCTCAGCACTTTACCAAACCGCCTGCTCGCTTTAGCGAAGCTTCGCTGGTTAAAGAGCTAGAAAAACGCGGTATTGGCCGCCCGTCTACCTACGCTTCTATTATCTCCACCATTCAGGATCGTGGTTACGTGCGCACTGAAAACCGCCGTTTCTACGCCGAGAAGATGGGGGAGATTGTTACCGACCGTCTGGAAGAGAACTTCCGCGAGCTGATGAATTACGACTTCACCGCGCAAATGGAAGACAGCCTGGACCAGGTAGCAAACAATCAGGCCGAATGGAAAGCCGTGCTGGATAACTTCTTCAGCGACTTCAGCGGCCAGCTGGAAAAAGCCGAGCAGGATCCGGAAGAAGGCGGGATGCGCCCGAACCAAATGGTGCTGACCAGCATTGACTGTCCGACCTGTAACCGCCAGATGGGGATCCGTACCGCCAGTACCGGCGTGTTCCTCGGCTGTTCGGGCTATGCGTTGCCGCCAAAAGAGCGCCGCAAAACCACCATCAACCTGGTGCCTGAGAACGAAGTTCTCAACGTGCTGGAAGGTGACGATGCGGAAACTAACGCTCTGCGCGCCAAACGTCGCTGCCAGAAATGCGGCACGGCGATGGACAGCTACCTTATCGATCCTAAGCGCAAGCTGCACGTCTGCGGTAATAACCCGACCTGCGATGGCTACGAGATTGAAGAAGGCGAGTTCCGCATCAAGGGTTACGACGGCCCAATCGTTGAGTGTGAAAAATGTGGTTCTGAAATGCACCTGAAAATGGGGCGCTTCGGGAAATACATGGCCTGTACCAACGAAGAGTGTAAAAACACCCGTAAGATCCTGCGTAACGGTGAAGTTGCTCCGCCGAAAGAGGATCCGGTTCCGCTGCCTGAACTGCCGTGCGAGAAGTCTGATGCTTACTTCGTACTGCGTGACGGGGCTGCCGGCGTCTTCCTGGCTGCGAATACTTTCCCGAAATCGCGTGAAACGCGTGCGCCGCTGGTGGAAGAGCTTTACCGCTTCCGCGATCGTCTGCCGGAGAAACTGCGCTACCTGGCCGATGCCCCTCAGGAAGATCCTGAAGGCAATAAAGCCGTAGTGCGCTTTAGCCGCAAGACCAAACAGCAGTACGTGGCTTCTGAAAAAGAGGGTAAAGCTACCGGCTGGTCCGCCTTCTTCGTGGAAGGCAAGTGGGTTGTTGGCAAGAAATAATCCCGCCTGAAGTGATGAAAACCGGAGCCTGGCTCCGGTTTTTTTATTGCGCCATATATAACTTGTTTATTATCTTTTTATCGCATCTATACAAAGTAGCTATAACTGATATAGTGCGTAAAGCAATGTCAATTTTCGCTTTCACTGCGTCTCAATCCCCGCCATTTCCGTGCCGGGGCCTTTTTGACCCTGGACGGTAATTCATGAAATTACAGCAACTTCGTTATATCGTTGAAGTGGTAAACCACAATCTTAATGTCTCCTCCACCGCAGAGGGGCTTTATACTTCCCAGCCCGGCATCAGCAAGCAGGTGCGTATGCTGGAAGATGAGCTTGGGATCCAGATTTTTGCCCGCAGCGGCAAACATCTCACTCAGGTCACTCCGGCGGGGCAGGAAATCATCCGCATCGCGCGCGAAGTGCTTTCTAAGGTGGACGCGATTAAGTCCGTCGCCGGTGAACATACCTGGCCGGATAAAGGCTCTTTGTATGTGGCAACGACGCACACCCAGGCACGCTACGCGCTGCCGGGCGTTATCAAGGGCTTCATTGAGCGCTACCCACGGGTTTCTCTCCATATGCATCAGGGCTCGCCTACGCAGATTGCTGAGGCCGTTTCTAAAGGCAATGCGGACTTTGCCATTGCCACCGAAGCGCTGCATCTTTACGACGATCTGGTGATGCTGCCATGCTACCACTGGAACCGCTCTATCGTGGTAACGCCGGATCATCCTCTGGCATCCAAAGAGTCGGTAACGATTGAAGAGCTGGCCCAATACCCGCTGGTTACCTATACCTTTGGCTTTACCGGCCGCTCAGAGCTGGACACGGCGTTTAACCGCGCCGGGCTCACGCCGCGCATTGTGTTCACCGCAACCGATGCCGACGTAATTAAAACCTACGTCCGCCTGGGGCTGGGAGTAGGGGTTATTGCCAGCATGGCCGTTGACCCTGTTTCAGACCCGGATTTGGTCCGCATTGAAGCGCAGGGCGTCTTTAGCCACAGCACCACAAAAATTGGCTTCCGCCGCAGCACCTTCCTGCGTAGTTATATGTATGATTTTATTCAGCGTTTTGCGCCGCATTTAACGCGTGACGTGGTGGATGCCGCCGTGGCATTACGCTCCAATGAAGATATTGAAGCGATGTTTAAAGATATTAAATTACCTGCTAAATAATTCCCCAGGGTATCTTCGGCTAAACCGGAGATACCCTTCTAAATATTAAACAAGAATTAAACGCATTCTTCTTGCCGGTTCCCTTTCATTTAATAAGCCACATCCCGCCAATGGTTATTGTGTCGCAATAAAGAGACACAGCTAGTAAATAATTAGTAGTTGCGCAAATTTGGCACTTCAATTATTTATTTCAGGTCAAAAGATTAAATCTTTTCTCCTTCTGAGGGCGCAATTTCGCTGGCTTTTGCGCTAGAGTTTCTTTAGGATTAATCCCAACTGGCGATTAGTTATACCGATTGTTAAGAATTATTACGATAAGTGGTGTCGATTGTATGAGGCTAGCAATGTCATCAGGAAGTGAACAACCGCAAAGGGATCCGGCCCTGAAACGTAAAGCCTGGATTGCGGTCTTTTTGGTTTCAGCCCTGTTCTGGCTGGTTGTGGCATTAGTTGCCTGGAAATTTTGGGGGTAGCTATGTCCGCCAGAGCCAGACTCTCTGCACCAAAAACGGTAACCCGCAGCGACAGCAAGCCGCGCAAGGTTGACAGGAAAAGCGCAAACGCCACGCCCGATGGCTGGGAGCTGACTAAACAGCAGCAGGCGTTTATAGATTTGTTTTCCGAAGACGACAGTAAAAAACAATAAGATTAATTTAACATTGCTTATTTTATCCGCGGCCCAAAGACACAATTTATTTACCGCGGCTAAACGAACTATTTACTGATAATTACACACAGCAATAATCCATCGAGACTGATTAATTAATCAGTCATATTGCATAGCGCAACATTGAGTAATGTTTATGAATAGCCGTTGTGGCACTAAATACTGGGCATGGCTGGGAGCGTTTTTGCTCTCTTCTTTGTTCTGGTTAGAGTTATTCCGCATTTTTACTAATTAATCTCTCAGCGCCCCGGCTAACACCCGGGGCGTTTTGTTTTCTCACCTCCGCTTGCATAACGTCTATTTATCAATTCGGGTTGTTATCAAATCGTTACGACAGGTTTGTGTTATCTTTAATAGTGACCCTGACGATAATCAGGGCACTCGCTATCCCTGTCATAAAGGAGGAGCTATGTCGTTAACCCTACGCGAAGCCAGCAAGGACACCCTACAGGCGCTAAATAAAACCTGGCACTACTACAGCCTGCCGCTAGCCGCGAAACAGCTTGGGGATATCAGCCGTTTACCTAAGTCGCTAAAAGTTCTGCTGGAAAACCTGCTGCGCTGGCAGGATGAAGACTCCGTTACCCGGGAAGATATCCACGCCCTTGCCGGATGGCTGAAAAACGCCCACGCCGACCGTGAAATTGCCTATCGACCCGCCCGCGTGCTGATGCAGGACTTTACCGGCGTACCTGCTGTTGTTGACCTCGCGGCAATGCGTGAAGCCGTGAAACGCCTCGGCGGTGACGTGGCTAAAGTGAACCCGCTCTCGCCGGTTGACCTGGTGATTGACCACTCGGTTACCGTTGACCATTTCGGCGACAAAGATGCATTCGAAGAAAACGTGCGTCTTGAAATGGAACGTAACCATGAGCGCTACGTCTTTTTACGCTGGGGCCAGCAGGCGTTCAGCCGCTTCAGCGTTGTACCGCCAGGAACCGGCATTTGCCACCAGGTTAACCTCGAATATCTCGGTAAAGCCGTATGGAGCGAACAGCTTGAAGGAGAATGGGTTGCGTACCCGGACACCCTCGTCGGCACCGACTCCCACACTACGATGATTAACGGCCTCGGCGTTTTAGGCTGGGGCGTAGGCGGCATAGAGGCCGAAGCGGCGATGCTCGGCCAGCCGGTATCGATGCTTATTCCCGACGTCGTTGGCTTTAAGCTCGACGGCAAACTGCGGGAAGGGATAACCGCCACCGACCTGGTGTTGACCGTAACCCAGATGCTGCGCAAGCATGGCGTGGTGGGTAAATTTGTCGAATTTTATGGCGATGGGCTGGATTCGCTCCCGCTCGCGGACCGCGCGACTATTGCCAATATGTCCCCTGAATATGGCGCTACCTGTGGTTTCTTCCCGATTGACGGCGTGACGCTCGACTATATGCGCCTTAGCGGCCGCAGCGAAGAACAGGTTGCGCTGGTTGAAGCTTATGCCAAAGCGCAGGGCATGTGGCGTAACGCGGGTGATGAGCCTGTAT
The DNA here is from genome assembly GCF_000412335.2 of Cedecea davisae DSM 4568. GTDB lineage: Bacteria > Pseudomonadota > Gammaproteobacteria > Enterobacterales > Enterobacteriaceae > Cedecea > Cedecea davisae. The sequence continues at coordinate 2,381,446 of NZ_KE161030.1, read as the reverse complement.
TTACCAGCACCCTGGCGCTGAATATGGACGATGTTGAGGCCAGCCTTGCCGGGCCAAAACGCCCGCAGGATCGCGTGCCGCTTGGCGGCGTGCCGAAAGCATTTGCCGCCAGCAACGAGCTGGAGGTTAACGCCTCGCATAAAGATCGTGCTCCGGTGAATTACACGCTTAACGGCAAAGAGTATCAACTGCCGGACGGTGCGGTAGTCATTGCCGCAATCACCTCCTGTACCAACACCTCCAACCCAAGCGTGCTGATGGCCGCGGGGCTTTTGGCCAAAAAGGCGGTAACGCTTGGGCTTAAACCTCAGCCGTGGGTCAAGGCTTCTCTGGCTCCCGGCTCGAAGGTCGTATCTGACTACCTGGCAAAAGCGAAACTGACGCCTTATCTCGATGAACTGGGCTTTAACCTTGTCGGCTACGGGTGTACCACCTGTATCGGCAACTCCGGCCCGCTGCCCGATCCTATCGAGCTGGCGATTAAAAAGGGCGATCTTACCGTTGGCGCGGTGCTTTCCGGTAACCGCAACTTTGAGGGCCGCATCCATCCGCTGGTGAAAACCAACTGGCTGGCTTCTCCGCCGCTGGTGGTGGCTTACGCCCTGGCGGGCAATATGAACATCGACCTGACCAAAGAGCCGCTTGGGCATGACCGCAAAGGTGACCCGGTATATCTGAAAGATATCTGGCCGAGCAGCCAGGAGATAGCCACTGCGGTAGCTCAGGTCACGACGGATATGTTCCGCAAAGAGTATGCCGCAGTGTTTGAAGGTACTGAGGAGTGGCGGAGTATTGAAGTTGAACGCTCGGCGACCTACGGCTGGCAGGATGACTCAACCTACATTCGACTTTCGCCATTCTTTGACGATATGGGCGTGGAGCCTAAGCCGGTGGAGGATATTCACGGCGCCAAAGTGCTGGCGATGCTTGGCGATTCTGTCACCACCGACCATATCTCTCCTGCGGGCAGTATAAAACCGGACAGCCCGGCAGGGCGCTACCTGCAAGGGCACGGCGTTGAGCGCAAAGACTTCAACTCTTACGGTTCACGGCGCGGTAACCACGAAGTAATGATGCGTGGGACCTTCGCTAATATCCGCATTCGTAACGAAATGGTGCCGGGCGTGGAGGGCGGGATGACGCGCCTGCTGCCGGGGGAAGAAGTCCTCTCGATTTATGACGCAGCCATGCGCTATAAAGAGCAGGGCACGCCGTTGGCGGTGATCGCCGGGAAAGAGTACGGCTCCGGTTCAAGTCGCGACTGGGCGGCAAAAGGCCCAAGGCTGCTGGGCATTCGGGTCGTTATTGCCGAATCCTTCGAGCGTATTCACCGCTCCAACCTTATCGGGATGGGGATATTACCGCTGGAATTCCCGCAGGGCGTAACGCGTAAAACGCTTGGCCTGACCGGCGAAGAGAAAATAGACATTAGCAATCTTAATCAATTAAAGCCTGGCGCCACGGTGCCGGTAACGTTGACCTTTGCCGACGGACGCCAGCAGGTAATTGACTGCCGCTGCCGTATCGATACCGGAAATGAATTAACCTATTTCCGCAACGACGGCATCCTGCACTATGTCATCAGAAATATGCTGAAGTAAGAAAGAAACTCCCCCCGAAAGGGGGGAGCCGTAAAGCAAGTTATTACTCGGACAGCAGGTGGCCCATTTTCGCGGCTTTGGTATCCAGATAATGGGCATTTTTCGGATTGCGGCCAACGATAAGCGGCACGCGCTCAACGATGTTTATTCCTGCTTCAGTCAGAATTTCGACTTTTTTCGGGTTGTTGGTCAGCAGGCGCACGGCGTCTACTCCCAGCAGCTTGAACATATCGGCGCACAGCGTAAAGTCACGCTCGTCGGCGGCAAAGCCGAGCTGGTGGTTAGCTTCCACCGTGTCGTAGCCTTTATCCTGTAACGCGTAGGCGCGAATTTTATTCAACAGACCAATGTTACGACCTTCCTGGCGATGATAAAGCAGAATGCCTCGACCCTGTTCAGCGATGTGGGTCAGAGCGGCTTCAAGCTGGAAGCCGCAATCGCAGCGCAGGCTGAACAGCGCATCGCCGGTCAGACATTCGGAGTGAACGCGAGCCAGCACCGGCTCTTCTCCGCTAACATCACCAAAAACCAGGGCTACGTGGTCGTGCCCGGTCGCTATTTCTTCAAAACCCACCATCAGGAAATCGCCCCATGGGGTTGGCAGTTTGGCTTCTGCCACACGTTTAAGCTGCATGTGATTCTCCAGGTACTTATATCGACACCGCCTGCGGCGTCTGCCAGAGGTCTGGCTTGTACGTTAATGCCGGATATTTTGCCATAACGCACGCCACTTCGCTCCATTGGCAGGTTAAAAAGCCATTTTTGCCAATTACCTTGCTGCGTTTTCGCCATCTCCGGCATTTATCAGTTATTCTTGAACGGCTTTCATTATCACGAGGTTTTCATGCAGGCAATAGTAAAACGTATTACCGCAGGTGCAATTCTTCTGTTAATCATGCCGTTACTCGTCTGGCTGAGCGGCTGGCAGTGGGTGCCGGGTGGCAATGAGAGTGTATTAAAATTGCTTTATTGGGTGACAGAAACCGTGACCCAGCCCTGGGGCGCAATTACCCATATTGCCCTCTGTGGCTGGTTTCTGTGGTGCCTGCGTTTTCGCCTCAAGCCCGCCCTGATGTTATTTGCTATTCTTGCAGCTGCTATCCTTATAGGTCAGGGCATTAAGTCCGTTATCAAGAATAAAGTGCAGGAACCCCGGCCGTTCGTTGTTTGGCTCGAAAAAACTCACCATATCCCGACCGACGAGTTCTACAATTTAAAGCGTACCCAGCGTGCGGACCTGGTCAAAGAACAGCTTCATAATGAGCAGGCTATCCCCGGCTGGCTGCGCAACCACTGGCAGTTTGAAACGGGGTTTGCTTTCCCTTCCGGGCATACGATGTTTGCCGCCAGCTGGGCGCTGCTGGGCGTCGGCCTGTTGTGGCCGCGCAGGCGGACCATTACGCTGGTGGTTTTATTAGTCTGGGCGACGGCGGTTATGGGCAGCCGCCTGCTGCTGGGGATGCACTGGCCGCGTGATTTAGCCGTGGCGACGGTTATCTCCGCGCTGCTGGTAATTTTAGCTACCTGGCTTGCTCAACGCTGGTGCGGGCCGCTTACGCCGCCGGCTCAGGAAGAGCAGGAAATAGCCGAACGCGGCGAATAAGCTTGATAATAGTGTTTTAACCCCCATTTCTTACGAATTGGAGGTGGTTAATGGATTCCACGGTTTGGCCTGAAATGGTAGTTTATACATCCGGGATTCATTTTTGGCATAGCTGAGTCACCTGTGACCACATAACGGGACGTAATGTGAAATATTTATTCATCTTCTTGCTGGTACTCGCCATCTTCGTGGTTTCGGTCACTCTGGGCGCACAAAACGATCAGGTTGTTCACTTTAACTATCTGCTGGCGCAGGGCGAATACCGGGTTTCAACCCTGCTGGCAACGCTGTTTGCCGCTGGTTTTATCCTTGGCTGGTTGATTTGCGGCCTGTTCTGGCTGCGCGTACGCGTCTCACTGGCTCGCGCCGAGCGCAAAATTAAACGTCTTGAGCAGCAGGTTACTCCCGCCGCTGATGTTCCGGCGCCCGTCGCGCCGACCGTGAAGGAATAACCCTCTATGTTGGAACTGCTGTTTCTGCTGTTACCCGTTGCGGCCGCCTATGGCTGGTACATGGGGCGCAGAAGTGCGCAACAAGATAAGCAGCAGGAAGCCAGCCGTCTTTCCCGTGATTACGTGGCAGGGGTCAACTTCCTGCTGTCAAACCAGCAGGACAAGGCGGTCGATCTGTTCCTCGATATGCTCAAAGAGGACACCGGCACCGTTGAAGCCCACCTTACGCTGGGTAATCTGTTTCGCCAGCGCGGTGAGGTTGACCGCGCCATCCGTATTCACCAGTCGTTAATGGAAAGCGCGTCGCTTAACTACGACCAGCGCATGCTGGCGGTTCAGCAACTGGGTAAAGACTACATGGCTGCCGGGCTGTACGACCGTGCAGAGGATATGTTTGCCCAGTTGATCGATGAGACCGACTTCCGGGTCAGCTCGCTGCAACAGCTGTTGCAAATCCACCAGGCTACCAGCGACTGGCAAAAAGCCATCGACGTGGCAGAAAGGCTGGTGAAGCTCGGCAAAGACAAGCAGCGAGTTGAAATCGCGCATTTCTACTGCGAACTTGCGCTGCAAAATATCGGCAGTGACGACTCGGATAAAGCCATGTCGCTGCTGAAAAAAGGCGCGGCGGCGGATCGCAACTGCGCCAGAGTCTCCATCATGATGGGCCGCATCTTTATGGAGAAGGGCGAGTATGCCAAAGCGGTAGAATCACTCAAACGCGTTATTGAGCAGGACAGCGAGCTGGTAAGCGAGACGCTGGAAATGCTACAGGTTTGCTACCAGCAGCTCGGGAAGCCCGAAGAGTGGGAAGCGTTCCTTAAGCGCTGCGTGGAAGAAAATACCGGCGCGGTAGCCGAGCTGATGCTGGCCAGCATTCTGGAGCAGAAAGAGGGGGCAGAAACCGCCCAGCTCTACATCAACCGGCAGTTGCAGCGCCATCCGACCATGCGGGTCTTCCATCGCCTGATGGACTACCACCTGCATGAGGCGGAAGAAGGGCGCGCCAAAGAGAGCCTGATGGTGCTGCGTGATATGGTGGGCGAGCAGATTCGCACCAAGCCGCGCTACCGCTGCCAGAAATGTGGCTTTACCGCCTATACCATGTACTGGCACTGCCCGTCCTGCCGCGCGTGGTCAACGGTGAAACCAATCCGCGGGCTTGACGGCCAATAGCCCGCGGCTATTTATAAAAAAAGCGCACTTTAGTTACAACATACTAATGGTGTTAATAATCATCAAACCTCAGCATCCGCGCAGTTATCGCTTAGCAGGAGGCAATGGCGGCTGTAAATTTTCCGGGCTGGCGAGTAGAATGCTGCCGTTTAACTTTTTTGCGCCGCGCCGGTGCCCAACAGTCAGAAGGTTTTGCCATGAACTCAACTGCGTCATCCTCCTCCCGTGTTGCCACTGATTCACCGATTGTCGTCGCACTCGACTATGATAACCGCGATAGCGCGTTGGCCTTTGTCGACCGTATCGATCCTCGCGATTGCCGCCTCAAGGTAGGCAAAGAGATGTTCACGCTGTTTGGGCCGCAGCTGGTGGGGGATTTGCAGCAGCGCGGCTTTGACGTATTCCTGGATTTGAAATTCCACGATATTCCGAACACCACTGCCCGGGCGGTTGCTGCTGCTGCGGAACTTGGCGTGTGGATGGTGAACGTACACGCGACCGGCGGGGCAAGAATGATGCGTGCCGCCCGCGAAGCGCTGGTGCCGTTTGGCAAAGATGCGCCGCTGCTGATTGCGGTCACCGTGCTCACCAGCATGGAGGCCAGTGATTTGGCTGACTTAGGCATCGCGTCCAGCCCGGCAGATTATGCCGAACGCCTGGCCGGCTTGACGAAAGAGTGTGGCCTGGACGGCGTAGTTTGCTCCGCGCAGGAGGCCGTGCGATTTAAAAGCGCCTTTGGCCGCGAGTTTAAGCTGATAACTCCCGGCATTCGCCCGGTAGGCAGCGACGCGGGCGATCAACGCCGCATTATGACTCCGCAACAGGCTCAGCAGGCAGGCGTAGACTTTATGGTAATCGGGCGTCCGATCACCCAATCTGCCGACCCTGCACAAACTCTGCGTGATATCCGCGCATCGCTGGCACAGGAGGCTTGAGGCTTAATGAAAGATGAGAACAGCCGTCTGGTTTATTCCACCGAAACCGGGCGTATTGATGAGCCAAAAGCGGTAGCCGAGCGCCCAAAGGGTGACGGCATTGTGCGGATCCAGAAGCAAACCAGCGGACGCAAAGGAAAGGGCGTGTGCCTTATCAGCGGGATTGATGAAGACGACGCTACCCTGGCAAAAATCGCGGCAGAACTGAAAAAGAAATGCGGATGCGGTGGGGCGGTTAAAGACGGAATAATCGAAATTCAGGGCGATAAACGCGACCTGATAAAGTCACTGCTTGAAGCGAAAGGGATGAAGGTCAAACTCGCGGGCGGTTAATATTTCGCATTATCTATTAATGGGCCACGGAAATACCGTGGCCTCTTATTTTTGACTGCTGTTTGTCAGACCTGAAAATCATGCACAATTAATTCGTCAAAGCGTGTTAGCTTTTGCTGGCGTCATGCCTTATTTACCCACCTGGTGACCGATAATACCGCCTACTGCCGCACCGCCGAGTGTCCCCAGAGTGCTGCCGTCGGTCAGTACCGCGCCGCCAAGCGCACCGGCACCTGCGCCGATTGCTGTGTTGCGATCGCGTTTGGACCAGTTAGAACAACCGCTCAGGGAAACTGCGAGAGTAATAGCCAGCATTGCAGCGGCCACTTTTTTGTTATTTAAGGTCATCATACTTTCTCCAGAATAATTGATTCACGGAAGCCAGTCTCAGATAAGTATAGTGCTTATTGAGCACTTTTCCGGGCCGGTTCGTGAAACGATGTTGCGATATAAGCTCAAAAAACAGCAGGTGCGTTTATTACTCCCTGTTATATCGCTAAATTCTATTCTAAATTTCCCGCGGAATTAACACAGGTAAAAACTCTTAATTAACGTGTGGGATAATTCTGAGAGCAATGATGCCCGTGCGGCGCACGGGCCGGAGAGCGTCAGGCAGGAAGATACGGATCTACAATATCTACCTGTAAATCAGCGGCTTTGAGCTGCTGTAAGGTTTCTGCATCCAGCGCTGCATCGGTTATCACGCGGCTAAAGCGCGATATCGGCCCCAGAGTATAAGGATGGAGATTGCCAAACTTGCTGCTGTCGGTGAGCACGATAGCCTCACTGCCTTTTTCCAGCACCGAATTGACCACGTCGGTGCGCAGCATATCGCGCCCGGTAAAGCCGGTTTCCGGCATAAATCCGTCTATACCGATAAATGCCCGGGTAAAATGCAGCTGTTTGATAAACTGCCGGGTCAGCGGGCCAACCATGCTTTCGCTTTTCTTCTGGTAGATCCCGCCCACCAGAATAACCTCGCAGGAGGTATCCTTCAGCAAGTGCGCAATGTAGCTGCTGACGGTAATTATCGTGACATTTTTTTGCTCCGCCAGCGTGCGGGCAAGCAGGGCATTGCTACTGCCGTTCTCGATAAATACCGTCTCGCCGTCGTTAACCAGAGAAGCGGCGTAATTCGCCAGTTGCAGTTTGAGCGTGTAGTTATTCATCATTCGGGTTTCAACGTCGTCGCTATCGAGCGGGACGGCATAACCGTGGATGCGTCTCAGGTAGTTGTTTTTCTCGAGCAGATTTAAATCCTGGCGGATCGTGACTTCTGAAACGCCGGTCGTTTTCGCCAGAGAAGCCACGCTTACCCGGCCTTGATCGATAACCATCTGCAGAATAATTTGTTGTCTTGAGTTCATGTCAGCCAGTAGTCAGGCGGCGGGGTAACCGCCGCCTTCTCGTCAAAGTGTATGTTCAGTACGGGCTATAATATCATCCTGCGCGTCAGGAGATAAGGCAGTAAAGAAGGCCGAGTATCCCGCTACCCTGACCACTAAATCACGATATTTATCAGGATTTTGTTTGGCATCTATCAGGGTTTCACGGGAAACAATGTTGTACTGAACGTGCCAGCCTTTGTGTGCCTCAAAGAAAGTACGCAGCATAAACATTAATTTTTCCCGATCGCGTGGATTATCCAGCGTCGAAGGATTCAGTTTTTGGTTGAGCAGAACGCCGCCGAGGATTTTGCCGGTAGGCAGTTTTCCAACCGAGCTGATGACCGCCGTTGGACCGAGTCTGTCCGTACCGGAGGCAGGGCTTGCACCTTCGGCCAGCGGGGTTTTCGCCTTGCGGCCATCCGGGGTCGCCATCGTTGCTGCCCCAAACGGCACGTTAGCCGAGATTGAAGAGGTTCCGGCGTAATAGGTTCCGCCAATCGGACCGCGGCCAAAGCGGGTGTTATGGTACTGCTTCAGTTCGTCAATATAGGTCTGGTAAGCGCGGGCCAGCAGCATATCCACTTCGTCGTCATCGTTACCGTATTTGGGGGCGCCGTTGATTAACCGCTGGCGCAGCTGCTCGCCGCTCAGCCCGTCAAAGTCGTTGGCTAATGCTTCCGCCAGCTGCTGCTGGCCGATAATTCCCTCGTCGAATACCAGCTTGCGCACCGCCGAGAGGCTGTTTCCAAGGTTGGCAATACCGACCTGAAGACCCGACACCCAGTCGTATTTCGCGCCGCCTTGTTTAATACTTTTGCCGCGCTCGATACAATCATCCACCAGCGCCGAGCAGAGAATATCGTGGGCATTTTCTTCCAGCACCGTGTCCACCACGCACTCTATTTCGATGGATTTTTTAGTGTAATAGCGAATCTGCGTATCCCAGGCGTCCATCACCTCATCAAATGAAGCAAAGTTTCCCTCTGAGAGCGCCTTTTCCTGAGGCAGGAAGATTTTTCCACTGGTTGCATCGCGACCATTTTCAAGGCTTGCCAGCATCACTCGGGCAAAGTTAATGAAGCTCATGCCGGTACAGCGGTAGCCCCACTTGCCGCCCACCGCGGTTTCAATACAGCCGATGGCGGCGTAGTCGTAAGCATCTTCGCGGCTGACGCCGATTTTAATAAATTCATCAATGACGATTTCATCGTTGTTAAACGCCGGCATCCCAAATCCGCAGCGGATAACCTGCACGCAGGCGTCGAGGAAGTCATTGCTCATGCCTGCATGGTAGCGAACGCTCAGGTTTGGCTGCGTGGAGCGCAGGCGGCCGCAGGATTCAAGCACCGCGTAAGACAGAGGATTGACGGCATCTACCGCCACGCCGTGTACCAGCGTCTGTCCGCCAATGGTGACGTTCTGGTAGAGCGGGCTACCTGCCGACGCTTTTGAATGCGACCCGGAGCGGATTTTGTTTACCTCCAGCAGTTTCAGCCAGCAACTTTGCAGCAGCTCAATCGCCTGTTCGCGGCCCAGCGTCTGCTTAAGCTCAACGTCGCGGCGATACCACGGGTAGAGATACTGATCCAGGCGGCCAAATGAGACGGAGTGGCCGTTGGACTCAATTTGCAGCACCAGTTGAATAAAGTAGCTTAACTGTAGCGCCTGCCAGAACGTTACCGGAGGCTGAGAGGCAATGCGTTCGCAATTCTCCGCTATCGCCAGCAGTTCATCGCGACGAGTTTCTCGCGTTTCCTCAGCCGCCATTCTGTTGGCCAGCTCGGCGTAACGCAGGATATGGTCGCTAAGGGCGCTAAAAGTCATATCAATGGCTTTAAGGAACTGCTCTTTATGCAGATCCTCCTGGTCGGTAAGATTCAGACGAGCACGGCGCTCGGTCACCTTATCGCGCAGGCCATTAAGGCCAAGCTCCAGCAGGAGAGGGAAGTTAACCGCCAGATGGGCATCCCCGGAAGTCATATTACCTTCGGCCTTAATGATGCCGGTTGCCAGCAAGGCTTTTTGCTCGTCGGTAAACATGCCGTAGCACCTGTCCTGCACCGTTTGCCCGCGCCACCACGGGCAAATTTTATGCATCACGGCTTTGTCCGAATCTGAAATCGAGAAGCCTGCGCCTGGACGGTCGCCGAGCTCGTCAATCTCACTTTCTATCCAGCCGACGGTGTATTCCGGGAAGAAAGGCGCGCCGCGAACGTGGCTGGCCTGGTTACCGACAATCAGCTCGTCGTGTTTTATCCAAATGGTACGTTCGGCCAGATGGTGAGCCAGCGCCATGGCGCGGCGAACCGGCAGCGGTTTATCCTGATGCTGCTGATAAACCTCGGTGTAGTGTTGAGCGCGCTCGGTGCAAACCGGCGGCTTAACGATGTGGATCAGCGCTTCTTTATGCGCCTTGATACGCGGGCTAAGAAAGTTCAGGTTCAGTTCGGTCATGATGTTTATCCTCTTATCCAGGCCGTCATGCCTTTTTGGCTGGCGTACTGTTCGGCAAAATGCAGGAGATCCGGCGCATCAAGCGGCGAGCGCGCGGCGCGGTAAGGCTGAGCCAACAGGTTGTATTTGTTGATACCTAAGGTGTGGTAGGGCAAAAAATGGATAGCTTTAGCGCCAATTTCATCGGCGGCAAAATCGCTGATGGCCCGAATCGACTGCTCATCGGCGTTAAAATCGGGGATCAGCGGTACGCGGACCGTCATCTCCACGCCACGCGCGGCCAGTTTGCGGAAGTTATCCAGCACGCGCTCCGCGTTGCCGTCCGTCCATTGGTGGAAGCGCTGCTTATCTACGTGTTTAAGGTCGGCGAGCAGAAGATCTAAAAACGGCAGCGAAGGTTCGATGTATTTCCATGGCACATGCAGGCAGGATTCAACGGCGGTATTCAGCCCGGCTTGTTTACTGCGCTGCAAAAGTTCGCGAGCCAGCTCAGGCTGCATAAAGGGTTCGCCGCCCGAAAGCGTAATGCCCCCGCCGCTACGCTCATAAAAAGGTTTGTCGCGTAGCACGGCGGCCATAATGTCGTCGGCGGTTTTTTCTTCTCCGCAGACGGTCAGCGCCTGGGTCGGACAGCAGTTCCTCAGCGTGCTTATTGCGTTTTCGTCGAGATTGCCGCGCGCAATAATCAGCTCCTGACCCACTCGGGTAACAATCTCAGGTGCCGCCTGCTGGCAGAGATTGCAGTCGGCCAGGCACAGGCGAGGATCGAACAGTAGGTCACATTCCCGGGAGCGGCTTTCCGGGTTCTGGCACCAGCGGCAGCCGAGCGAGCAGCCTTTCAGGAAAACCACCGTGCGTATCCCAGGACCATCGTGTGTTGAGTAACGCTGAATATTAAACAGCATGGCTTCATCTCATTCGTGTTTCTTTCGTAAATTAAATTACTTTCGAATGAAAGTTATATTGATATTGATCAGCTAAACATCCGACAGCCGGGTTATGATGCCCGCAGTGAGAGATGACTCTAAATGTGGAGAGCGTGATGGAACTGTATTTAGATACCGCCGATGTTGCCGCCGTTAAACGTCTGGCGCGTGTCCTGCCATTGCAGGGCGTAACAACCAATCCTTCAATTGTTGCTAAGGCAGGCAAGCCGCTTTGGGACGTTTTGCCCGCGTTGCAGGATGCGCTGGGTGGCGAAGGCAAACTTTTTGCCCAGGTGATTGCCAGTCGGGCGGATGAGATGGTTAAAGAGGCTCAACTGCTGACGACGCGAGTGCCGGGGCTGATAGTAAAAGTGCCTGTTACACCGGAAGGTTTGGCGGCGCTAAAACAGCTAAAAATTATGGGCATTGCGACGCTGGGCACGGCGGTATATGGTGCGGCTCAGGGGCTGCTGGCGGCGCTGGCCGGTGCGGAATACGTGGCGCCTTATGTTAATCGTCTGGATGCCCAGGGTGGGGACGGCATACAAATGGTGCAGGATCTCCAGCAGTTGCTGACGCTGCATGCCCCGGATTCAAAAGTGCTGGCAGCCAGCTTCCGCACGCCTCATCAGGCAATGTCCTGCCTGCTCGCCGGGTGTGAGGCGATCACGCTCCCGGTTGATGTGGCCGAGCAAATATTGGTTACGCCAGCGGTGACGGCGGCCATTGAAGGCTTCGAAAAAGACTGGCAGGGTGCGTTTGGCGCATTAACGCTGTAAAAAATAATAAAGCCGGTGGTTACCGGCTTTTGCTTAAATTTCCCACGGCGACTTTTTCTGCTCGCCGTTCGTTTTATTCCCGTCATTATCTAAACTCAGCAGCTCGGCCTTGAGGATCTCAAGATTATTTATCGCTGAGGCATAATCTTTGGCAACCAGAATATCCAGCACGGTATCAATACGTTTAGCAAGCTGCTGCGGATCAAGCGTTGGCATAGTAAATCCTGTCTGTGTTGGCGAACGAATCATAAATCCATAATGCAAAAAAAGGCCGCCAAAGAGAAGGGCGCACGGCCAATTCTTCGCCTTATCCTTCAATAAATTATCGCACAACATATAAGCAATAATTATTAATCAGCGCATCACATTCATCAAACTACAGCCGTGGATTAGTCTGATCCTGCGATTAACGCACATTCATTTGATGAGGATAAGGCTATGACAGTTATTGACCAAACAACCTGCAAGTTATTTACCGATACTGCACGTTTTACGCAACTGTCTGGATATTACGAAGAAGAGCGACGCACCGTCTGGATGATGCTGCGCTCACGGCCGCGCCCCTGTTTCAATCATGCCCTGATAGAGGAAATCATGAATCTGGGATATATCGTCCAGAAGGCCGGATTTAAAGTTGATTTCTGGGTCACCGGTTCGCTGGTCCCCGGGATGTATAACACCGGCGGCGATTTAGGCTTTTTTGTCGAAACGATTCGTAATGGGCGGCGCGAGGCTTTACGCGCCTACGCAAGGGCCTGCGTTGACTGCGTTCATGCGGCGTCTCGAGGATTTGATACCGGAGCAATAAGCCTTGCCATGGTAGAAGGCAGTGCGCTCGGCGGCGGGTTTGAAGCCGCCCTGGCGCACCATTTTCTGCTGGCTCAGCGCGACGCCAGGCTCGGCTTCCCGGAAATTGCGTTTAACCTGTTTCCCGGCATGGGGGCTTATTCTCTGGTGGCGCGCCGCTCCGGCATGAAGCTGGCGGAAGAGCTTATTTATAAAGGGGAGTCACATACGGCGGAGTGGTATCACCAGCACGGGCTGGTGGATCAGCTGTTTGAGCCGGGACAGGGCTACCTCGCCACACGGACCTTCATTGATACCCTGCTGCCGAAATTAAACGGCGTGAGAGCGATGCTGCGAGCGCGCCAGCGGGTGTTGCAGTTGCCGCGCTCGGAGCTGATGGATATCACCGAAGACTGGGTGGATGCGGCATTCTGCCTTGAGGACAAGGACATCGCCTACATGGAGCGCCTGGTACAGTTGCAAAACCGCCACACTTCGACGGCGATGCGTAAGGCCGGTTAGCGCTTTGTCCTCGCCTGATAGCGCTTAAACCAACGCTCGAATACGGCCGCGGGCATTGGTTTCGCAAACAGAAATCCCTGCCGTTCGTTGACGCCGTTCTTGGTAAGAAAGGCGTCTTCTTTTTGATTCTCCACGCCCTCCGCAATCACCTGCAGGTTCAACGCCTGGGCCACGGCCACAATCGCCCGCACCAGAGACTGGGAAACCGAATGTTTGTGAACATCGCGCACAAAAGACTGGTCGAGCTTAATGGCGTCGATGGGGAAGCGTGCAAGCTGGGAAAGCGAGGAGTAGCCGGTGCCAAAATCGTCAAGATGTACCTGAGCGCCAAGCTGGCTGAACTGCTTGATAACCGACAGCGCCAGTTCTTCGTTCTCAATCAGGCAGCTTTCGGTAAGCTCCACGTCAATCGGGCAGTATTCAAAATTAAGATCTTTAAGCGCCTGCTTAAGATCGCTAAAAATCGTCTGGTCCGCTAGCTGACGGGCAGAAACGTTAACCGCCACGCGCAGGTTAATACCTTTATCGCGCCATTTCGCGACCTGCTGCACCACGCTAACCATCACCCAGCGACCGAGCGGCACAATCAGCCCGGACTCTTCCGCGTAGGAGATAAACCCCTGAGGCGGGATCAGGCCGCGTTCCGGCGACTGCCAGCGCACCAGCGCCTCCAGGCTACGCACCTCGCCTCGCCAGGTCATTTTCGGCTGGTAGTGAATCACCAGTTGCTCTTTATCGAGCGCCTTGCGCAAATTAGTATCCAGCCATAAATACTCAAACACGCGCTGGTTCATTTCCGGCGAAAACACACAAAACTTGCCGCGGCCGCTCTCTTTAGCGGTATACATCGCGGTGTCGGCATTGCGGATCAGGCTCTCGCGTTCCTCACCGTGCTGCGGGGCGAGCGAAATACCCAGAGAACAGCCGCTGTAAACCTCAATCAGCCCGATGCGGAACGGCACCCTGAGGCGGGTCAAAATGCGGGAGGACATGGCTTCAAGAGAGCCTTGAGAGGTATTGGTCGCCAGCACGATAAATTCATCGCCGCCGAGACGTGCCAGCACCTGGCCCTCTTCTAGGCAACTTAAAATCGCGAGCGAAACCGCCTGCAACAGCTGGTCGCCAAACATATGCCCGTAGGCATCGTTCACTTTTTTGAAGTTATCCAGGTCAAGATAAACTATGCCAACCTGGCCCGACCCGCGATTTTCGATGGCTTCGGCTATCAGGTCGTAAATGGCGTTGCGGTTGGGCAGGCCGGTGATAGTGTCGGTATTTGCCAGCACGCGCAGCCGCTCCTGAGCGCGGCGCTCTTCGGTAATATCGGTGCCCGAACAGATAAGATAAATTTCATTTTTACCGCTGCCGCTGTGAACGAATTTATTGCGGAACAGAAACAGGCGCTGCCCTTTGCGGGTTTTTACCCAACGCTCCACTTCGTAAGAGCTGCCATTACGAAAAAAACCGCTGATATTACGCTTCGAGGCGGCGGCTTCGCTGCGGCTCATAAATAATTTAAAGACGTTCTGACCGATGACTTCATGCTCTTTCATTCCGGTGTATTCTTCGCTCAACCGGTTGAAACGCTGAATATTTCCCTGTTTGTCGAGGATGACGATAACCGAATTAGCTTCGGAAACCACCTGCTCTGCAAAAGAGAGGCCCTGCACCAGATCGCGAGCGACCGAGTGGGTATCATGCCAGGAGGAAGCCGTGCCGGCCCACTCGCGTTTGGAAACCTTGCGGCCAACCATATGCACCGGCACCTCAATGCCAAAAAGCGAAAGCGTCATGGTCAGGCTGGAGGTAATCACCGTCATTTGGCGAATTTCATCGGCCTGAGCCGAGTCTAATGCCACGACCTGGCCGATGTCGGCGTCTTCGCTGGCCGAAAGCTGCAAAGCGTTACTGTCCGCCGGCAAACGCCAGTACGGGCTGGTTGTTCCCAGATAACGATAAAGCAGGTTCTGCTCCAAATCGTCTTTCATTCTTACTCCTGAGCCTCAGGGAAAAAAATCACCTAAATCTACTATTTATAGTAGCAACAGAAAGCCGATGTTAAAGCCCAGGTGAAAGAGAAAAGATATTGTTTTTGCAGAGGATGTACCAAAAAACAGCCGCCGGGATTTATAGAAATAAAAAAACCGGGCACCTGGCCCGGTTTTGCTGGCTTTGCTGCGCTATCAGGCGGCAGGGCGAGCGATGACGCTGCGAGTTTCCATACGCACTTCTGCGATGGTGACATCGATAACGTCGGTCACTTTATAGGCCACTTCGCCTTTAATTTGCACGGTGCCGTTTTCCTGGCTGCAAACCAGCTCATCACGCACCGCGTGGATGAATGGCGCAGGGATAAACGCAACCGCACCGTTCTCCACCAGGCGTACGCGCATGCCGCCGCGGCTGACGTCGATAATTTCCGCCGCAAAGCGGGTATCGGTGCCTGCTTTGGCGTTCAGGAAGCGGGCATAGAGCCAGTCGCCGACGTCACGTTCGGCCATGCGGTTCAGGCGGCGGCGTTCCGCCATCTGTACGGTGGTATCTTCGCCAGGGCGCGTGGCGCTTTCGCCTTTGATAATCGCTTTCAGCAGGCGGTGGTTAACCATATCGCCGAATTTACGAATCGGTGAAGTCCAGGTCGCGTAGGCTTCCAGGCCGAGGCCAAAGTGCGGGCCTGGCTCGGTGCTGATTTCCGCGAATGACTGGTAGCGGCGAATGCGGCTGTCGAGGAAGCCGGTTGGCTGGGCATCTAGTTCGCGACGCAGTTTGCAGAAGCCGTCGAGGGTCAGCACTTCCTGCGCGTCCACGGTGATACCGTGAGTTTGCAGCATCGCCGCAAGCTGTTCGGTATTGGCCGGGTCGAAGCCGGTATGGACGTTATAAACGCCGAAGCCAAGTTTTTCGCGCAGCACGATAGCGGCACAAACGTTAGCGGCGATCATCGACTCTTCAACGATGCGGTTGGCGATGCGGCGCGGCTCGGCCACAATATCCAGCACTTCGCCTTTTTCGCCGAGAATAAAGCGGTAATCAGGGCGATCTTTGAACACCAGAGCATGGTTGTGGCGCCATTCGCCGCGGGCCAGGCAAATGCGCTGCAACAGGCGGATTTGCTGAGCAATCTCTTCGCTCTGCGGCTTCCAGTCGCCTTTTTCTTCAAGCCAGTCGGACACTTCGTCATAAACAAGTTTGGCTTTAGACTCGATGTTAGCGGCGAAGAAATGAATATTGTCCCCGATTGCGCCGTCCTGCTCGATGGTCATGCGGCAGGCAAGAACAGGGCGGGTAACGTTGGCGCGCAATGAGCACAGGTCATCAGACAGTTCGCGCGGCAGCATCGGGATATTGAAGCCCGGCAGGTAGTTGGTGAAAGCGCGCACTTTGGCGATGCCGTCCAGCTTGCTGCCTTCGGCAATCCAGGCCGTCGGGTCGGCGATGGCAACGGTCAGTTGAAGCTTGCCGTCGGCCAGCTCTTCAACGTACAGCGCATCGTCCATATCTTCGGTGCTGGCGCTGTCGATGGTGACAAAGTCCAGCGCGGTTAAATCCTCGCGCACCAAGCCTTCGTCAAGCATTTCGGTCGCCACGCCGTCCGGCGCTTCACGCTCGAGGTTGTGACGTGACAGTGTCACCCACCACGGCGCAAGATGATCGTCCCCGAAGGTAATAAATTGGGTTAACTCCGCGTAAAAACCGCGATCGCCTTTCAGCGGGTGACGGCGCATTTCCGCAACCGCCCAGTCGCCGTTCTGGAAGTCATGCGTCACGCTGCGCTCGGCGCGGCATGGAATGGCGTCTCTTAACAGCGGGTGGTCAGGCACAATCGACAGGCGATCGTCTTTCTTCTGAACGCGGCCAACAAAACGCGACAGGAAAGGCTCGATAAGCTCTTCCGGCTCGGCAGACTCGCGGTCTTTATCTTTGTGAATAACGGCGCTGATACGGTCGCCATGCATCACTTTTTTCATCTGCGGAGGCGGAATAAAGTAACTTTTATTGGCATCGACTTCGAGGAAGCCGAACCCTTTTTCAGTACCTTTTACCACACCTTCAGCGCGTGGAGTCTGGGAATGCAGTTGCTGTTTTAGCTGCGCGAGCAGCGGGTTATCCTGAAGCATATCGTTTCGTTTTCGTGGCCAAAAGAGCGGCTGACAGTTTTACGCGAAACCACACCCTGCGGCAAGCGCTGATTGCCTGAAAGCCTCAGGGAGCCAGCGTTTGAGCGGTATTCCCGAGGCTAATTTTCAGCCGATTTATCCAGCCCGCAAGCCCGGCGCCCACCAGCAATTTCAGCACTTCCTGTTCGCTAAAACCTTGCTCATACAAAGGTTGAAGCTGGGCGGCGCTGAACCTGTCGGGTGCCCGGGTGAGCAACTGGACTGCCTGGATGATCGCTTTTTCACGCGGGTGATTATGACTCCATGCGTTCAGAGCGCGTTCGCCGTTGCGCATCGCGTCCGGCAGGCCTGAATCGCCTTGCCATGCGGCTACCGCATCGCTAAAGCAGGCGGGGCTGCCGTTAATGCGCGACGTCAGCATGATGACCAGCAGTGAATCGTGTGAAACCTGAGGTGTTATCTGCCAGAACAGCCGCGTTAGCTGGCTGAGCGAGGACAAAGCGCGTTCATCGTGGGCCAGCAGCCAGGCAATATCCCGCAGCGCACGTAAAGGCTGGCTGATGCTTAAAATTTCCAGTTGCTCCGGGCGGGCATAGCGCGATTCAACCGGAGCCAGCCCCGGCTGCCAGCTGGCTGGCTCCGGGCCAAACAGCGCAGGGTCGGCATCCTGGAGTCCGTCCAGGCCCGGCAGCCAGCGTACGGGCAGGCCCTGTTGAGCCTGCAAGACTGCAATCGCGCGCGCCTGGAAGCCCACGAAGCCGATAATCTGAGTAAAGGTGACGATATCGTCCACCGAAAGCCCGCATTCATCGAGCTGGGCCAGCGCCACGTCATCAATCAGCGTCGGCTGGCTGGCAAGCTGGCGGGCAAATTGGGTTATTTGGGTCAGGCGGCGATTGCTTTCACGCGAGGAGTCCGGGCCGGGCTGGGGGGCAAGACGAGCGGCATAGTGATTACAAAGACGCTGCACGCCATAAACCTGAGCGACGGTCAGAGCAGTGCTCAGGCGGTCATAGCTGCTCAGGGTATGCAGGCGCGTCACGGCGATGCTGTCGGGCAGCAGAACATGGGCCGCGGCTCTGGCAGCGTCAAGCCACGGAGCCTCAACGATTAATTGCTGTTCAGAAGGCGTTAAATCAAGCAGGAAGCGGTCATCAACCTGCGCCGCTTCGGGAACTAAGGGCAGTACATCCGCCGGGCACAGACTGGACTGGGTTTCATGATACCAGTGGCTTTTACCAGAAAAGCGGCGTTGTTCCATTGTCGTTCCTTGGTCAAAAAGTTTGCAGACCCGGATACAACGTGAATGCCGGGCCTGGTTCGCTGTTTTATCCTGGCGCAAGCTCGGGAGGTGACAAAAGAATGATCGGTGATAATAAATATCGGAAAGCTATAACAAATTCGGGAACGGGGGAGGAAGGCAGGGGGAAATAGCGAAGCGAGCCTGAGCCCGCCCCGCTAAAGAACCGAAATTAGTCTTTCAGTTCCAGTTCGTTCATTGCTGCGATGCTGAAGCCGCCGTCAACGTGAACCACTTCACCGGAGATACCGGCAGACAGGTCGGAACACAGGAAGGCCGCGGAGTTGCCTACGTCTTCGATGGTAACGGTACGGCGAATCGGGGTAACCGCTTCGCAGTGGGCCAGCATTTTACGGAAGTCTTTGATACCGGAAGCTGCCAGGGTGCGGATTGGGCCAGCGGAGATAGCGTTAACGCGAACGCCTTCAGGACCCATAGCGTTTGCCATGTAGCGAACGTTAGCTTCCAGAGAAGCTTTTGCCAGGCCCATAACGTTGTAGTTAGGGATAGCACGTTCTGCGCCCAGGTAGGACAGAGTCAGCAGGGCAGAACCCGGGTTCAGCATTTCACGGCAAACTTTTGCCATCGCTACAAAGCTGTAGGCGCTGATGTCGTGGGCAATTTTAAAGCCATCACGGGTCACGGCGTTCACGTAGTCGCCATCCAGCTGGTCGGCAGGTGCGAAGCCGATGGAGTGAACGAAGCCGTCAAATTTCGGCCAGCTCTTCGCCAGTTCGGTAAACAGCGCTTCGATGCTCTCATCTTCAGCCACATCGCAAGGCAGCACGATGCTGGAACCCAGATCGGCGGCAAAACCTTCCACACGGCCTTTCAGCTTTTCGTTCTGGTAGGTGAAGGCCAGCTCGGCACCTTCGCGGTGCATCGCCTGCGCGATACCGTAGGCAATGGAGAGTTTACTGGCGACGCCAGTGATCAGAATGCGTTTACCGGTAAGAAAACCCATAGCTTTTAATCCTTAATAGTCATTGTTGTTGCGGCCAGCAGGTGAAAAAAACAGGCAGGCCGACGTTAAGACCGGGCGATTCTAACATGAGTCTAACGTAAGCGTTAATCCGACCACTTTCCCGCTGTGGGAAAAGTGGGGTTTAACGATCTTTACGCCAGGCGTCAGCGGTTAAAGCCTCGCCAAAGTGGCTGGCAATCAGCCGCTTAGTCAGTTCATGAAGCGGGGAGGCCAGTACATCGGCGGTGCTGCCGCGCTCGACCACTTCACCTTGATGCATCACCATTACCTGGTCGCTGATGTGTTTCATCATGCCAATGTGCTGCGTGACGTAAATATAAGATATTCCTTGTTTTTCCTGCAATTCCAGCATCAGGTTGATCAGCTGGGAGCGCATCGACATATCCAGCGAAGCCAGCGCCTCGTCGGCGATAATCACCTTCGGTCGCAGGATCAGCGCGCGGGCCAGGCCAAGGCGCTGTTTTTGCCCTGGCGCCAGCATATGCGGATAGTAACTGGCGTGATCGGGCAGCAGCCCAACCATACGCAGGGTTTCCAGAATGCGCTTTTGCCGCAGCTCCGGCTCCAGCTCGGTATTCAGGCGCAGCGGAAAGTCCAGAATCTGTGAGATACGCTGGCGCGGGTTAAGCGAGGTGCTGGGGTCCTGAAATATCATGCGTATACGCTGACTGCGCCAGGAGTAATCGCCGTAATGCAGCGGATGATCGTCAATCACCAGTTCGCCGGTGGTCGGCTCTATCATTCCGGCCAGCATTTTCGCCAGCGTGGACTTACCGGAACCGTTCTCGCCGATAATGGCCAGCGTCTGCTTCTCGCGCAGCGTAAAGTTGAGCGGCTTTACCGCCTCAACATGCTGACGCCGGAACAGGCCGGTGCGGTAGCGAAACGTCTTACTTAAATTGCGGACTTCCAGCAGCGTTTCGACCATTACTGACTCTCCATATTCAGCGGGAAATGACAGGCATACAGATGATTTTTCACCCCTTCAAGCCGCGGCGCTTCAATACATTTGCGCTGGGCGTAAGGGCAGCGCGGGCCAAGGCGGCAGCCCATCGGCAGTTGTTCCAGCAGCGGGATAGCGCCCGGCATAGTGTTCAGACGGCTTTTATGCGGCATTGAGCTGCCAAAATCAGGGATAGCGCGGATCAGCGCCTGGGTATAAGGATGGTGCGGCGTCGTCACCAGATCTTCGCTGTTGGCGCTTTCCACCGTTTGCCCGCAGTACATCACGTTAATCTTGTCGGCCCACTGGCTGAGCATTTGCAGGTCGTGGCTGATAAGCAAAATCGTGGTGTTGTTGTTCTGGTTCAGGCGCGTCAGCAGGCGGAAAATCTGCGACTGCGTGGTCGGCTCCATGGCATTGGTCGGTTCGTCCGCAATCAACAGGCGCGGCTGGTTGGCAAGCGCGATGGCAATCATCACCTTCTGGCATTCGCCGTCCGTAAGCTCATACGGATAGCTGCTCAGGGCGTCTTTATGGTCTTTGATCCCGACGCGGTGTAGCAGCTCGATGGCGCGGCGTTTACGCCAGCCAAAACGCTGCCACCAGCGGCCTTTATAAGTCCAGCCGGGGATATTTTGGGTAAGTTGACGGCCGATTTTTTCCGAAGGGTCGAGACAGGACTGCGGCTCCTGGAAAATCATCGATACGTTATGGCCCACCAGCCTGCGGCGTTCGCGGGAGGAGAGGCGCAGCAAGTCGATGTCGTCGAAGCGCATGCGGTCGGCGGTTACGCGCCAGTTGTCTTTGGTCACGCCGCAAATCGCTTTGGCTATCAGGCTTTTGCCCGAGCCGGACTCACCGACCAGGCCACGAATCTCGCCTTCCGTCAGCGTCATGCTGACGCGATCTACCGCTTTCACCCAGCCTTCTGAAGTCATGAACTCGATGGTCAAATTACGGATATCAAGTAATGGCATTATTGCACCCCCGCATTAATTGCGCGGCGCAGGCCGTCGCCCAGCAGGTTGATAAGCAGTACGCTTATCATAATGGCCGCGCCGGGCAGCATCACCGTCCAGGGCGCAACATAAATCAGCTCCAGCGCATCCCCGAGCATCGAGCCCCACTCAGGCGAGGGCAGCTGTGCGCCGAGATCGAGAAAGCCGAGGGCGGCAATATCGAGAATCGCCATAGAGAGCGCTCGCGTAATTTCCGTCACCAGCGTTGCGGTGATGTTCGGCATTATCGCAAACCATAAAATATTGAGGGTAGAAGCGCCGTCGAGGCGGGCGGCCACCACGTACTCTTTCTCCAGCTCGTCATGCACCGCGCTGTACACCGAGCGCACCATACGCGGCAGCAGGGCCAGCCAGACGGCAAACATCGCGTGGCTGAGGCTTGGGCCAGCGAAGGCCACCACGATAATCGCCAGCAGCAGCGAAGGAATAGAGAGCAGGGTGTCGAGAATATGGTTGAGCGCCGCAGAGCGCAGCCCGTGAGTCGCCCCGGCAATCACGCCGAGCACGATGCCGAAAAGCGTAGCGGCCAGCGTGACCATAAAAGCGCCGCCGACGGTCGGTGCTGCACCGCTTAGCAGGCGGCTAAGCACATCGCGACCAAGATCATCGGTGCCGAGGAAAAACGAAACCTCTCCATAGCGCGACCATGAAGGCGGCAGCAACTGATAGCCGAGGAATTGCTGATCGATTTGATAAGGTGCGAACAGGCCGCCGAACAGACACAGCAGCACCAGGCCGCCGCAGCCGTAAAGGCCAATCATCGCGGTAGTATCACCATAGAATTTACGCCACGTCAGGCGCAGCGTACTGGGCGGCCGCTTCTCGCGGTAGACGCTATCGTAAGGCATACCATTCCTTATGCTTCAGTGGGTTGGCCATAGCGCCCAGAATGTCGGAAATCACGTTAACAATAATTACCAGCGAGCCGATTACCATCACCCCGGCAGAAATCGCCGAATAGTCCTGCTGGCGAATGGCGTTGATCAGCCAGCGGCCAAGGCCCGGCCAGCTAAACACCACTTCGGTGATCATCGCCAGCGTCAGCATGGTTGAAAATTGCAGGCCAAGACGCGGAATAACCGGCGGCAATGCATTATGCAAAACGTGGCGATGCAGAATAGTAAAGCGAGAGAGCCCGCGCGTGGCGGCAGCTTTCACATAGTTCTGGTCGAACACTTCAATTGTGCTCAGGCGCATCAGGCGAATGACTTCGGTGGTCGGCGCCACGGCCAGCACCGCGACCGGGAGCACCATATGACGTATGGCGCTGACGATCATTTCGCTGCGGTAAGGGGAGTCGGAGAGCCAGGCATCCACTAACGCAAAACCGGTGACGGATTTCACCTCGTACAGCAGGTCAAAACGCCCGGAAACAGGGAACCAGCCGAGCGTCAGGGAGAAGAACAGCGTCAGCAGCAGCGCCAGCCAGAATACGGGGATGGAGAAGCCCACCAGCGCCAGGGCGCTGATCAGTTTATCCTGCCATTTATTGCGCATGACGCCGGCCAGCATTCCCACCGGAATGCCGATCAGCAGCGCGAAGCCAAAGGCCAGAATGCACAGTTCCATGGTGGCCGGGAACACGTCTCGCAGCTGCTCGTTAATCGACTGGCCGTTAATACTTGAGACGCCAAAATCCCAGTGCAGCAGGCTCTCGCACCAGAATACCCAGGCATTCCATAGCGAGGCACCCTGTAGCGGGGCGTGGGGGGTAAAGTAGTTGAGGCTAAAGCCGACCAGCGCCAGGAAAACCAGGGTGATCAGCAGCAATAGCAGGCGGCGTAAGGTAAAAATTATCATTATTTTTTCACCTCAACATTTTCCCGCGACACCCCGGCAAAAGAAGCATTGCCGAACGGGCTAAGCACCAGACCCTTCATGTCATAGCGGTAAGCCTGAAGGCGCAGGGATGAAGCGAGCGGCAGTACCGGCAGCTCCTCGGAGAGAATATCCTGTGCTTCGTTGTAGGCTTCGATGCGGGCGGCCAGCTGTTGTGATGCGAGGGCTTTTTGCAGCACGCTGTCGAAGTGCGGATTACACCAGCGGGCGTAGTTAGTCTGGGAGCCAATAGCGGCGCAGCTCAGCATCGGGCGGAAGAAACTGTCCGGGTCGTTACTGTCCGTGGCCCAGCCTGCCAGGGTCAGGTCGTGGTTCATGTCCATCAGCCTGGCCTCCTGGAAGCGGCCTTCCATCGGGACGATAATCACTTTTACCCCAATTTGCGCCATATCGGCCTGAATCAACTCCGCTGTCTTAAGCGGGCTTGGGTTCCAGGCCTGGGAACTGGTCGGCACCCACAGGCGCAGTTCAAGATTATTGACCCCCAGCGCCTGAAGCTGCTGGCGGGCTTTCGCCGGGTTGTACTCGGTAATTTTTGCGTCGTTGTCATAGGCCCATGAAGCACGCGGCAGAATAGAAGCCGCGGTTTCTGCCGTGCCGTAATAAATCGACTGCATCAGACGCTGGTTATTAATGGCCAGCGCCAGCGCGTGGCGAACGGCGGGATTGTTGAGCGGCGTTTTGTTGGTATTGAACGCCAGATAGGCAATGTTCATCCCGGGGCGGAGCGTCAGACGCAGGCGCGGATCGTCACGTAAAATAGTCAGCTGGCTTGCGGCAGGCCAGGCCAGCACGTCGCACTCGCCGGTCAGCAATTTGGACAGGCGGCCCGTGCCGCCGGAGCCGAGGTCAACCACTACCTGCGGCATCAGCGGTACGCCGCGCCAGAAGTGCTGATTACGTGCAAGGCGAATGTATTGCCCGGCGCGATATTCGCTAAGCAGGAATGGGCCGGTGCCGACAGGCTGGCGATCCATCAACTCCTGGCGGTCGGCTTTGCTCAACTGCGCGGCGTATTCGGCGGACATTACGGACGCATAATGCGTCGCCAGGTGCCAGAGGAAGGATGCATCTGGTTTGTTGAGACGAAACTCGACGGTGTTGTCATCCAGCTTGCGCACGCTTTTTACCGTTTCCGGGAATTGCAGGCTGTCGAAATAGGGATAACTGCCGCCGTTAACGTTGTGCCACGGGTGGTTGCGGTCGAAGATGCGCTCGAAAGTGAACACCACATCGTCGGCGTCCAGCGGGCGAGTGGGCTTGAACCAGGCCGTTGTCTGGAACTGGACGTTGCGGCGCAGGTGGAAGCGGTAGGTTGCGCCGTTATCCAGCACTTCCCAGCTTTCCGCCAGCTCCGGCACCAGCCGGTAAGTATAAGGGTCTACGTCGAGCAGGCGGTCATAAAGCTGAGCTGCCAGCGTATCTACAGTCAGGCCGCCGCTGGTCATCTGCGGGTTAAAGGTGTTGACCTGCCCGTTGACGCAATAAACGAACCCGCTCCGGCGAATATCTGCCGGCTTTTCAGCAGGCGTTGCGGCACGCGCCGCGCCGCTCAGGCAGCATAAACCCAGTAACAGGGTGGAGAGCATTCCGCGCATAAGTTTTTGAGTTATCTCAGGTGATAGGCAAAGTGTATCGCACTCTTGCCTTGTCCCCAAAATTACTGGTGACGATCGGCAATTTTCTGCGCAGAGCGATGAAAAAATCGGCGCTTATGACGGCGTGGCCGGGTTTATCTGGTGCTTTTTCATCATCGCCCTCAGCTGATGATAACTCACGCCCAGCAGTTCTGCAGCACGGCGCTGGTTAAATGCCGCCTGCTTCAGGCTTTGTTCCAGCAGGCTTTTTTCCTGCTCATTTTGCCAGCCGCGTAGATCGAGCGGCAGCGCGGGCAGGCCGGAAGGAGGGCTCTTATCTGCCGGATGCAGGGGCGCGAGCCTGCGGGTAAAAGGATTCAGAATAATGTTATCCAGAGGCTCATCGCTCGAGCCATGTCGATAAACCGAGCGCTCCACTACATTCTTTAGCTCACGAATATTGCCGGGCCAGGCATAGTCGAGCAGCGTTTCGCTGGCATAGTCGGTAAAGCCGGGGAACAGCGGCAGGTTCAGCTCACGGCACATTTGCATGGCGAAGTGGTTCGCCAGCAGCAGGATATCCGAGCGGCGCTCGCGCAGCGGAGGCAGCATCACCACGTCGAACGCCAGCCTGTCCAGCAGGTCGGCGCGGAATTTCCCTTCTTCGGCAAGCTGTGGCAGGTCGGCGTTGGTGGCACAAACCAGCCGGGTATTAACCTGTAGCGGCTGGCTGCCGCCGACGCGCTCAAGCTCGCCATATTCCACCACGCGCAGCAGTTTTTCCTGTACCAGCATGGGGGCGGTAGCCAGCTCATCAAGAAACAGCGTCCCGCCTTCGGCACGTTCAAAACGCCCCTGATGGCGTTTCTGGGCACCGGTAAACGCTCCGGCCTCGTGGCCAAACAATTCGCTGTCCAGCAGGTTTTCATTTAGCGCGGCGCAGTTGAGGGAAATAAACGGCCCCTGCCAGCGGCGGGACAGGAAGTGCAGGCGGCTGGCTATCAATTCTTTACCCGTGCCGCGCTCGCCGATGACAAGAACCGGCTTGTCCAGCGGTGCGAGCCGGGAAACCTGCTCCATTACCTCGAGAAAGCTGTTGGCCTCGCCGATTAGGTTATCTTTGTTATCCGACATGGTTAAATTCACTAATAGTTAGTTAATTTAACCAATATAGCGGCTTTCTTTGATAGGTCAAATTTTATAAAATAGATTAAAATCAATGCATTAAAAAGTTGGCATGAACTCTGCAATATCCACTGCGAACAGAGTGCCTGGCACCTGAGATAATGACTAAGAGGATTGAATTATGGGTATTTTTTCTCGTTTTGCCGACATCGTGAACGCTAACATCAACTCGCTGCTGGAAAAAGCGGAAGACCCGCAGAAGCTGGTGCGTTTGATGATTCAGGAAATGGAAGACACGCTGGTGGAGGTTCGTTCCACTTCGGCCCGCGCGCTGGCCGAGAAGAAACAACTCGCCCGCCGCGTAGAGCAGGCTGTGACCCAGCAGGCCGAATGGCAGGAAAAAGCCGAGCTGGCGCTGCGTAAAGATAAAGAAGACCTGGCTCGTGCCGCGTTGATTGAAAAACAGAAATTGACCGACCTGATTACCACGCTGGAAAATGAAGTGGTTCACGTTGATGAAACTCTGGCCCGCATGAAGAAAGAGATAGGCGAGCTGGAAAATAAACTCAGCGAAACCCGTGCCCGCCAGCAGGCATTGACCCTGCGCCACCAGGCGGCTTCTTCTTCACGCGATGTTCGTCGCCAGCTGGACAGCGGCAAGCTGGATGAAGCGATGGCGCGTTTCGAATCTTTCGAACGCCGTATAGACCAGATGGAATCCGAGGCGGAAAGCCACGGCTTCGGCAAGCAAAAATCGCTGGACTCGCAGTTTGCCGAACTGAAAGCGGATGATGAAATCAGCGCTCAGATCGCCGCGCTGAAAGCAAAAATGAACCAGGATAATCAATAATAATCCAGGCCGCGGCTGCGCATGGCGCGCCGCGAGTCGAGCCTGACCCGTAAGGAGTACACATGACCGCGCTTTTTCTTGCTATACCGCTGACCATCTTTGTGCTGTTCGTCGCGCCTATCTGGCTCTGGCTTCATTACAGCAACCGGCCCGATGGCACTCAGCTTTCACAAAGTGAACAGCAACGACTGGCGCAGTTGACTGATGAGGCGCGGCAGATGCGGGAGCGCATTCAGTCTCTGGAGCAGATCCTCGATGCCGAACACCCGAACTGGAGACATAACTAATGGTGAACTCATTTTCCGGTCGTAAGCTGTGGCGCATCCCTGAGAAAGGGATGGTAAAGGGCGTTTGCGCCGGTATTGCCCAGTACCTTGATGTGCCGGTCAAACTGGTCCGCGCCATCGCCATTTTGTCGATATTTTTTGGCCTGTCGTTCTTCGTGCTGGTGGCCTACATCGTCATGACGTTTGTTCTTGACCCGATGCCCTACGGCGCGGATGAGAAAAGCGACCAGCCTACCAGCCGCGACCTGCTAAACGCGGTGGATGCCGAACTGGCAGCGGGGGAGCAGAAGTTGCGTTCGATGGAGCGCTATATCACTTCTGATACCTTCACGCTGCGCAGCCGCTTCCGCCAGCTATAGTCCGAAACCGGGAGGGCGACCTCCCGCCGTTGTGAGGAGTTATGATGACTAAGTTTCAATCCGTTTCGCAAAAAGCAAAACCCGGCCTGCAACTGGCGGGGAAACTGGCCCTGCTGGCCGCGCTGCGGTTTGGCCCGGCCGGGTTTGCAGCATGGGCGATAAAATCCGTTGCCCGTCGTCCGCTAAAAATGGTACTGGCCGTGGTGCTGGAGCCGCTGCTGACCCGCATTCTGCGTAACGTTTCCAACCGTTACGATCGCCGCATGGCAAAATAACCTCCCTCCCAACGGCGAGTTTTTTCGCCATAACGCTTTGATTCGTGGCAATCAGCCCTATTTGATATTATCAATGAAGGTATTTCCCCCAGGCCTAAGGCAATCAGGACGCTTATGAACCGAATCAAAAATGAACTTAACGCCCTGGTTAACCGGGGCGTCGATCGTCATTTACGTCTCGCGGTAACCGGGCTTAGCCGCAGCGGCAAAACCGCTTTTATCACCGCAATGGTTAACCAACTGCTCGGTATTCATACCGGCGCGAGGTTGCCGATGCTGAGCGCCGCGCGTGAAGAGCGGCTGCTTGGCGTAAAACGCGTACCCCAGCGCGACCTCGGTATTCAGCGCTTTACCTACGATGAAGGGCTGGCGCAGCTGTACGGCACTCCTCCTGCATGGCCAACGCCGACGCGCGGCGTCAGCGAAATGCGCCTTGCGCTGCGCTATCGCTCCAACGATTCGCTGCTGCGCCATTTTAAAGACACTTCGACTCTGTACCTGGAAATTGTTGATTACCCGGGCGAGTGGCTGCTGGACCTGCCGATGCTGGCTCAGGATTACCTGAGCTGGTCGCGGCAGATGACCGGCCTGTTGCAGGGCCAGCGTGCCGAATGGTCAGCCGAGTGGCGCCGCCTGTGCGAGGGGCTGGACCCGTTAGCGCCCGCCGATGAGAACCGCCTTGCTGCTATCGCAGAGGCGTGGACCGATTATCTTGTGCGCTGCAAAAAAGAAGGGCTGCATTTTATTCAGCCGGGGCGCTTTGTACTGCCGGGCGACATGGCTGGTGCGCCCGCGCTGCAATTCTTCCCGTGGCCGGACGTGGACGGCTTCGGCGAGTCCAGACTGGCACAGGCGGATAAAGGCAGCAATCTCGGAATGCTGCGCGCACGTTTTGACTACTACTGCGAAAAAGTGGTCAAAGGTTTCTATAAAAATCATTTCCTGCGCTTCGACCGGCAAATAGTCCTGGTCGATTGCCTTCAACCGCTTAACAGCGGCCCGCAGGCGTTCAATGATATGCGCCTGGCGTTGACTCAGCTGATGCAGAGCTTCCACTACGGGCAGCGCACGTTGTTCCGCCGCCTGTTTTCCCCGGTTATCGACAAGCTGCTGTTTGCCGCGACTAAAGCCGACCACGTAACGGTTGACCAGCACGCGAACATGGTTTCGCTGCTCCAGCAACTGGTGCAGGACGCATGGCAGAACGCGGCTTTTGAAGGCATCAGCATGGACTGCATGGGGCTGGCTTCGGTGCAGGCCACGCAAAGCGGCATGGTGGAAGTGCAGGGGGAGCAAATTCCCGCCCTGCGCGGGAACCGCCTTAGCGACGGCGCACCTCTGACGGTTTATCCCGGCGAAGTCCCTTCGCGCCTGCCGGGTAACGCCTTCTGGCAAAATCAGGGGTTTCAGTTTGAACAGTTCAGGCCGCAGGTTATGGATGTGGACAGGCCGCTGCCGCACATCCGTCTGGACGCGGCGCTGGAGTTTTTGATTGGAGATAAATTGCGATGAGCGATCCTATCAAACCGCGCATCGACTTTGCGCAGCCGCTTGAGGCGGTGAAGGAGCAGGACTGGAAGGCGGCTCATGCCTTTAGCGAGCCGGAGGCGGAAAAATTCACCCCGGTTGCCGCCACCTTTGATGAGCTGGCCGAAGACGAAGGGCAGGCCGAGGCGGCGGTTGAAGCCGCGCTAAGGCCAAAGCGCAGCCTGTGGCGAAAAATGGTCACGGCGGGCCTGGCGCTGTTCGGCGTTAGCGTCGTTGCTCAGGGGATCCAGTGGACGCACAACGCCTTTTTGGCGCAGGACTGGATTGCGCTCGGCGGCGGCGTTGCCGGAGGGTTAATTGTTGCCGCCGGTGTGGGATCGGTTGCCAGCGAATGGCGGCGGCTATGGCGGCTGCGTCAGCGTGCTGAAGAGCGTGATGAAGCACGAGATCTGCTGGCGAGCCACGGCAGCGGTAAAGGGCGTGCATTTTGCGAGAAACTGGCCGCTCAGGCCGGGCTGGATAAAGGCCACCCGGCGCTGCAGCGCTGGTACGCTTCTATTCACGAAACCCATAACGATCGCGAAGTGGTCTCGCTGTATGCCCAGCTTGTGCAGCCGGTGCTTGACGCTCAGGCAAGGCGCGAAATCAGCCGCTCTGCCGCCGAGTCCACGCTAATGATAGCCGTCAGCCCGCTGGCGCTTGTCGATATGGCGTTTATCGCCTGGCGTAACCTGCGCCTGATTAACCGCATCGCCACGCTGTATGGCATCGAGCTTGGCTACTTCAGCCGGATTCGCCTGTTCCGCCTTGTGCTGCTGAACATCGCCTTCGCCGGGGCCAGCGAGCTGGTGCGGGAGGTCGGAATGGACTGGATGTCTCAGGATATTGCCGCCCGGCTCTCCGCCCGTGCCGCTCAGGGCATTGGTGCGGGGCTGCTAACCGCGCGCCTCGGCATTAAAGCAATGGAGCTTTGCCGCCCGCTCCCGTGGCTGGAGGGCGATAAGCCGAGGCTTGGCGACTTCCGTAAACAGCTGCTGGTGCAGTTGAAAGAGACGCTGGCCTCGGGGAAAAACAAAGCGGCTCATTAAAACGAGTATCAGCGACAACAAAGGCGGCTGCGGCTGCCTTTTTTCATTTACAGCTTCGGGTAAAAATAATCTTCTCGTTGACCAGTGGTTTGCCTTTCAGTGTCAACTTTTCATGACAGGTATCTTCTTGCCGGGGACTAACTGAGTTATCATTCTCTCAACTCTATGAGAGCTCAGCCTCAGGCTGACGGACATAGGCCGTTTACTGCAAAATAAGGTCACCTGCATGCGTCTGGAAGTCTTTTGTCAGGACCGCCTTGGTCTCACACGCGAACTGCTCGATCTATTGGTACTGCGCGGTATCGATTTGCGCGGCATCGAAATTGACCCGATTGGGCGTATTTACCTTAATTTCTCCTCCCTTGATTTTGAATCCTTCAGCAGCCTGATGGCTGAAATTCGCCGCATTCCCGACGTTACCGACGTGCGTAAAGTGCCGTGGATGCCGTCCGAGCGTGAGCACCGCGCCCTGAGCGCGCTGCTGGAAGCGCTGCCGGAGCCGGTGCTGTCGCTGGATATGCGTAGCAAAGTTGAGCTGGCAAACCCGGCCAGCTGCACGCTGTTCGGGCAGAGTGAAGACCGCCTGCGCAATCACAATGCCGGGACGCTTATCAGCGGCTTTAACTTTACCCGCTGGCTGGAAAGCGAGCCTCGCGACTCGCATACCGAACATGTTGTGATCCATGGGCAAAACTTCCTGATGGAAATCACCCCGGTTCACCTGGACGGGGAAGATAAACAGCCTCTGCTGGTGGGTGCGGTAGTGATGCTGCGCTCCACGGTGCGCATGGGTCGCCAGCTGCAAAATCTTTCCAGCAGCGATTTCAGCGCCTTCGACCAGATTGTTGCCGTTAGCCCTAAAATGCGGCAGGTGGTTGAGCAGGCTCGTAAACTGGCGCTGCTGAACGCGCCGCTGCTGATTGTTGGCGATACCGGCACAGGCAAAGATTTGCTGGCTAACGCCTGCCACCTCAGCAGCCAGCGCGCACAGAAACCTTATCTGGCGCTGAACTGCGGCTCAATTCCTGATGATGTGATTGAAAGCGAGCTGTTCGGCCACGCGGCGGGTGCTTACGCGAACGCCGTCGAAGGCAAAAAAGGCTTCTTCGAGCAGGCCAACGGCGGCTCCGTATTGCTGGATGAAATCGGCGAGATGTCGCCGAGGATGCAGACCAAACTGCTGCGCTTCCTGAATGACGGAACCTTCCGCCGCGTAGGCGAGGAGCACGAAGTCCACGTCGATGTGCGAGTGATTTGCGCCACGCAGAAGAACCTGGTTGAGCTGGTGCAAAAAGGCGAGTTCCGTGAAGATCTCTATTATCGCCTGAATGTGCTGACGCTGAATCTGCCGCCGCTGCGCGATCGTCCGCAGGACATCATGCCGCTGACCGAACTGTTTGTTGCCCGCTTTGCCGACGAACAGGGCGTTCCGCGTCCTAAACTGGCGCATGACCTGAGCAGCGTGCTTACTCGCTACGGCTGGCCGGGCAACGTGCGCCAGCTCAAAAACGCCATTTATCGCGCGCTGACCCAGCTGGAAGGCTACGAACTGCGCCCGCAGGACATTCTGCTGCCGGACTTCGATACCGCAAGCCTTGCGGTGGGCGAGGAGGCGATGGAAGGTTCGCTGGATGATATCACCAGCCGCTTCGAGCGCTCGGTGCTGACCCAGCTTTATCGCAGCTATCCAAGTACCCGCAAACTGGCAAAACGCCTTGGGGTTTCCCATACCGCGATAGCCAATAAGCTGCGCGAATATGGCCTGAGCCATAAGAAAAGCGAAGAGTAGAAAAAGAAAACCCCGGCTCGCCGGGGTTTTTTGTCTGTAGCGCTTACAATCTTAAGCCTTCAGAGCTTCCAGAGCCGCGGTATAGTCCGGCTCGTTGGTGATTTCATTCACCAGCTCGCTGAATACCACTTCATCTTTCTCATCCAGAACCACTACCGCGCGTGCGGTCAGGCCTTTCAGAGCGCCTTCGGCGATGCTCACGCCGTAGGCCTGCTGGAACTCAGGGTTGCGCAAGGTGGAAAGCGTAATAACGTTGTTCAAACCTTCTGCGCCGCAGAAACGAGACTGGGCGAACGGCAGGTCGGCAGAGATACACAGTACAACGGTGTTATCCAGCTCGGTTGCCAGTTGGTTGAATTTACGCACGGATGCGGCACAGACGCCGGTGTCGATGCTCGGGAAAATATTCAGCACCTTACGTTTGCCGGCAAACTGGCTCAGCGCAACGTCAGAAAGGTCTTTAGCGACCAAAGAGAACGCTGCTGCTTTGCTGCCTGCCTGCGGGAGCTGACCTGCAACCTTCACCGGGTTGCCCTGGAAATGAACGGTTTGTGACATGTTTAATCTTCCTTTTACATAAAATTAACGCCCGGGACAGTGTATTCCATGAATTCCGTGATGAACATAAAAAACTGATACTCCTGATAAAAGCCCGGGCTCGCTATACTCAGGTGATAAGCCCAAAGGGAGACAATGATGAGAACAGTGAAAGTTTACCAGGAAGCATGGCCGCTCCATACGCCATTTGTTATCTCCAGGGGGACGCGCAGCGAAGCGGTTGTCGTGGTCGTTGAGCTTGAAGAAGACGGAGTAAAAGGCGTTGGCGAATGCACGCCTTACCCCCGCTATGGCGAAAGCGATGCCTCCGTGCTGGCGCAAATTACCACCGTTTTAGCCGAGCTTGAACGCGGGATGACGCGTGCCGGACTACAAGAGGCTTTACCGCCCGGAGCCGCCCGCAACGCTATCGACAGCGCGCTTTGGGATCTCGAGGCTCGACAGAAACACACAACAATCTCCGGCCTGGCCGCGGTTGAGCTGCCGGAAATGATTACCACCGCGCAAACCGTCACTATTGCCGCACCCGAACAGATGGCGGCATCCGCCGCGCTTTTGTGGGAAAAGGGCGCTCGCTTGCTAAAGGTGAAGCTGGACGACCGGCTGATTACCGAGCGAATGGTCGCTATAAGAGCGGCGGTGCCTGAGGCCATTTTAATTGTTGATGCCAATGAGTCCTGGCGCGGTGACGGGCTAGCCGCTCGCTGCCAACTGCTTGCCGACCTTAACGTCGCGATGCTGGAGCAGCCGCTGCCTGCGGGGCAGGACGAGGCGCTGGCAAACTTTATCCATCCGCTGCCGGTATGCGCCGACGAAAGCTGCCACACCCGCAGCAGCCTGGCAACCCTTGCGGGGCGCTATGAAATGGTGAATATCAAACTGGATAAAACCGGCGGCCTGACAGAAGCGCTCCTGCTGGCTAAATCGGCGCGTGAACAGGGGTTTGACGTGATGCTCGGCTGTATGCTTTGCACTTCACGCGCGATAGCCGCCGCCTTGCCGCTGGCGGCTAAAGTTCGCTTTGCCGACCTGGATGGCCCGACCTGGCTTGCCGTTGACGTCGAGCCGGGGTTGAATTTTGTAACCGGCAAGCTTTACCCGTAGCTATTTACGCCAGTGAAGCAGGCCGATCATTGCCTGGAGATAGCGCTCGCTGGCCTCATCCGCTGAAATTGGTGGGAACTCTGCGGTAATACAGGGCAGGCTTAAATCCGCACACCAACTGCCAAAAGAACCCGGCGTTTCGTAACCCACGCTGGTGACCAGCGGCAGGGTGAAAGCCTCCGCCATCCAGTGACCAAGAGCAGAGCTGTGCGGGTCCTCAATACAGCCCAGAGGATCGTGGAAAGAGACAATCCATGCGGGCTGTAGCCGGTGAATTAATTGGCACAGGGCGGCGGTTTCAGGCTCGGAACCGGGCGTTTTGCCGGTTGAAAGCACTACATCCCGCAGTTCTGCACTGCTGTTCCAGCGGTAGACCGTTTCGCCCGCCTTCCAGTTTGCAGAAGGGAAATTACGATTAAGATCGACGCCGTGAGCGTTGGCGCGCAGCCCCAGCTGGCAGCCGTCCGGGTTAACGGCGAGAATCACATGATGGCGGCGAAATTGCGGCTCAAGCGTACGCAGCGCGCAGGAAAGTGCAACCATCGCAGCGTTTTCGTCGCCGTGCGTACCGGCAATAATCAGCCCACTGGGCTCGTCGGTAACGGCGGCAGGAAACCAGAGCAGCGGGGCGCCTAAAGCGGATTTTCCGTAGCGTTCACAGCCCGGGGGCAGATGTCCACGCTGGGGACGAGGGCGGGTCGTGGGCATGATGTTCCTCTGCTAAACAGGAATGTTTTAACATTATTAATAGCAATGTTTTCAGCAAAACTCACCTTAAACCATAGATGTGAGCATCTTCCTGGCAACAGAATAATAAATTGCGCTACAGTAACTTACATTAATCTCCTGATTGCAAAAACACGGAAGGATAACGATGAAAAAAAGCGTCAGTTTAAGCTATTGTGCGGTGGCCGTTGCCTGCATGCTGCAAAGCGCGTGGGCGGCGGACGTTCCGGCCGGAACCCAGTTAGCTGCCCATCAGGAGCTGGTCAGGCATATTAAAGACGAACCCGCGAGCCTTGATCCCATAAAAGCGGTCGGTTTGCCTGAAATCCAGGTTATACGTGACCTTTTTGAAGGTTTGGTTAACCAGAATGAAAAGGGAGAGCTGGTGCCGGGCGTTGCCACCAAATGGCAGAGCAACGATAACCGCATCTGGACCTTTACGCTGCGGGACAACGCGCGCTGGTCCGACGGGACGCCGGTGACGGCGCAGGACTTCGTCTACAGCTGGCAGCGCCTGGTTGATCCAAAAAATACCTCATCATTTGCCTGGTTCGCCACGCTGGCGGGCATCACTAATTCACAGGCAATTATCGACGGTAAAATGCCTGCGGATAAGCTCGGGGTTACTGCCGTTGATGCTAAAACGTTGCGCGTCCAGCTTGATAAACCGGTACCGTTTTTCCCGAGCCTGACGGCCAACTTTGCTTTCTACCCAACGCCAAAAGCGGCGGTTGAGAAATTTGGCGGGGAGTGGACTAAGCCCGGAAATCTGGTGGGTAATGGCGCGTTCACGTTGCAGGACCGGGTGGTCAACGAGAAGCTGGTGGTTGTACCGAACAAAAACTACTGGGATAACGGCAAAACGGTGCTGACCAAAGTCACCTTTATTCCGATTAACCAGGAGTCGGCGGCCACTAAACGCTACCAGGCCGGGGATATCGATATCACCGAATCCTTCCCGAAAAACCTCTACCAGAAGCTGCTGAAGGATATTCCGGGCCAGGTTTACACGCCGCCGCAGCTTGGCACTTATTACTATGCTTTTAACACCCAAAAAGGGCCGACGGCTGATTCGCGCGTTCGCCTGGCGCTGAGCATGACAATCGACCGTCGCCTGATGGCGGAAAAAGTATTGGGAACCGGTGAAAAACCGGCGTGGCGCTTTACCCCGGACGTGACCGCCGGATTTACCCCCGAGCCTTCACCGTTTGAAACCATGAGCCAGCAGGAGCTGAACGCCCAGGCGAAGATGCTGCTGCGTGCCGCGGGCTACGGCGAGTCCAGACCTTTGAAGCTGACGCTGTTGTACAACACCTCTGAAAACCACCAGAAGATCGCCATCGCCGTCGCCTCAATGTGGAAGAAGAACCTCGGCGTAGACGTGAAGCTGCAAAACCAGGAGTGGAAAACCTATATCGACAGCCGCAATACCGGCAACTTCGACGTGATCCGCGCTTCGTGGGTAGGTGACTACAACGAACCTTCTACTTTCCTCTCGCTGCTCACGGCCACCCACAGCGGTAATATTTCGCGTTTTAACTCCCCGGCTTATGACAAACTTCTGGCTCAGGCTGCTCTGGAAACCACCGATAAAGCGCGTAATAGAGACTATAACGAAGCGGAAAAAATCATTCAGGAAAAAGCCCCGATCGCGCCAATCTATCAGTACACCAATGGCCGCCTGATCAAGCCTTGGCTGAAAGGCTATCCGATAGATAACCCTGAAGATGTTGCCTATAGCCGGACGATGTACATTATTAAGCACTAGTCCTGGCTAAAATTCGTACGCTGAAAGTGTTATAATCCTCTCATCAGGTTAGCGATTGCGGAGGAGAGAATATGGCATCAGGTTGGGCCAGCGACGACGCCGTTCAGGAGCAAATCGACAGCACCATAGACGATGCTGTAGCCAGAGCGCGCAGCGAACTGCCAAAGGGAGAAAGCCTTGCACACTGCGAAGAGTGCGGGGAGAGCATCCCGGAGGCAAGGCGAAAAGCGATTCAGGGCGTGCGGTTGTGCGTTAAATGCCAGCAGGTGGAAGATGCCCACCGGGCAACGTTTTCAGGCTATAACCGCCGCGGCTCTAAAGACAGCCAGCTACGCTAATAAAACCGGGCGCCCGCCCGGTTTTTTCTGCACGAAACAATCCTCCGCTTAAGCTTTGTTTACTCTTTTTCCTGCGAATTCAGAACGTTTGACCCGCGCTATCTGTTGCCTTAGCTCCAGAGATGGCTAGACTGTCAGAAAGAACAGACTCAGTTTGAGGATTGCGCAGTGGATGTAATTAAAGGCAGCGAGCTGCATGTACCGGACGCGGTTTTCGCCTGGCAACTTGATGGTAAAGGCGGCGTCAAGCCGCTTGATAATAATGAGATTATCGACAGCGAGCACCCCTGCTGGCTGCATCTGAATTATACCAATGCCGATAGCGCCGACTGGCTGGCCAATACGCCGCTGCTGCCTAATTATGTTCGCGATGCGCTGGCGGGCGAGAGTATGCGCCCGCGCGTATCAAGAGTGGGTGACGGCACGCTGATTACGCTGCGCTGTATAAACGGCAGCACGGATGAGCGCCCGGACCAGCTGGTTGCCGTGCGTTTGTACATCGACGAGCGCCTGATTGTTTCCACCCGCCGCCGCCAGGTTCTGGCGCTTGACGACGTAGTTAACGATCTCAACGAAGGCACAGGACCAACGGACTGTGGAAGCTGGCTGGTGGATGCCTGCGACGCCCTGACAGACCACGCGAGCGAATTTATCGAGCAGATGCACGACAAAATCATCGACCTTGAAGATAACCTGCTTGATCAGCAAGTTCCGCCTCGCGGCACGCTGGCGCTGCTGCGTAAACAGCTGATTGTGATGCGCCGCTATATGTCGCCCCAGCGTGACGTTTATGCCCGGCTTTCCAGCGAACGCCTGAGCTGGATGAGCGACGACCAGCGCCGCCGCATGCAGGATATTGCCGACAGGCTGGGCAGGGGGCTTGATGAGATTGATTCCTGCATTGCACGTACCGGGGTAATGACGGACGAAATATCCCAGGTGATGCAGGAGTCGATGAACCGCAGGACTTACACCATGTCGCTGATGGCGATGGTGTTTTTGCCAAGCACCTTTTTAACCGGGCTGTTTGGGGTCAACCTCGGCGGCATTCCCGGCGGCGGCTGGGCGTTCGGCTTCAGCCTGTTCTGTATAATGTTGGTAGTTCTTATCGGCGGTGTTGCCTGGTGGTTGCATCGCAGTAAATGGTTATAAATTTGCGCGATTTTAGCGAGGAAATGGCCTGAAAACGGCGCTGTTATTGAGCGAAATCAAGAAACAAAAAGCGCCACAAAGGCAAACTCTCTCTCGCAGGTGAATGCAACGTCAAGCGATGGGCGTTGCGCTCCATATTGTCTTACTTCCTTTTTTAGAATTACTGCATAGCACAATTGATTCGTACGATGCCGACTTTATTAGTCGGCTTTTTTTTGCCTGCGATTTGTCGGCTATGCTTTAAAGGGTGATTCACTGACCCAGGAGATGACGATGCTGTATCGCAACAGCCTGACAATGAGCGACCCGGCGTTCCCGAACGAACCCATCCCGGTACCCGACCCCATTCCCAGACCTCAGCCGCTACCCGACCCGCCGACCGAACCCGATCCGCATCCGATAATCGACCCGCCTGCGCATCACTGAAGTTTTCCCTCTCCGGGCGGAGAGGGAATGAAAGGTTATTTGATTTCCAGAATATCCAGGCGTTGCAGAGAGGTTTCTGCTCCGTCTTCTTCCGGCTGCCAGCCAACGGGCTGCATCGGCAGCTCTTCGCGGTCGAACGCCAGATCGCCGCCGTTAACCACTTCAGAACCGTGAGTGATACCAACGAAGTCGAATAGCTCCGTATCGCACAGGTGCGATGGCACCACGTTTTGCATAGCGCTGAACATGGTTTCGATTCGACCCGGATAGCGCTTATCCCAGTCACGCAGCATATCGGCAATAACCTGACGCTGCAGGTTTGGCTGCGAGCCGCAGAGATTGCATGGAATAATCGGATATTCACGCGCGATAGCAAAACGCTCGATATCTTTCTCGCGGCAGTAGGCCAGCGGGCGAATAACGATGTGTTTGCCGTCGTCGCTCATCAGCTTCGGCGGCATGCCTTTCATTTTTCCGCCGTAGAACATGTTCAGGAACAGCGTTTGCAGAATGTCATCGCGATGGTGGCCGAGGGCGATTTTGGTGCAGCCCAGCTCGGTTGCCGTGCGGTACAGAATACCCCGGCGCAGGCGCGAGCAAAGTGAGCAGGTGGTCTTGCCTTCCGGGATCTTCTCTTTAACGATGCCGTAGGTGTTCTCTTCGACAATTTTGTACTCAACGCCGATGCTTTCCAGATACTGCGGCAGAACGTGCTCAGGGAAGCCCGGTTGTTTCTGGTCGAGGTTCACCGCTACCAGGCTAAAGCTGATAGGCGCGCTCTTTTGCAGACTGGTGAGGATCTCCAGCATGGTATAGCTGTCTTTGCCGCCGGAAAGGCAGACCATAATACGGTCGCCGTCTTCAATCATGTTGTAATCGGCAATCGCTTCGCCCACGTTGCGGCGCAGGCGTTTCTGTAACTTGTTCAGGTTGTACTGTTCTTTCTTTGTAGCTTGCTGATTTTCTTGCATTATTTACTGTCTCTGAAACCAAAAGGGGCATATAAGGGGCAAAGTTTTTTCAAAGTGCCAGCCTGCCGTTAAGCATATTCACCTGATCACCGCTCAGTTCTTCAATCCACGTAGCGTAGACCTCATAAACCATTTGCGCGTTTTCATGCCCCATTTGATTCGCAATAAAAGAGGGGGTCGCACCGGCCGATAACAGCCAGCATGCGTAAGTGTGGCGTGTATGGTACGGATTACGGCGGCGAATTCCAGCACGTTTTACAGCGGCGTTCCACCTGGCGCTGATACTGGTGACAGAACAATAAGGTTTTTGCTCTCCTTTACACATCCGCGGCATAAAAACGAAGTGCAAAAACTGTGTTTCGGTGCGGCCGTACTCCCGGTGATGAAATATTATTTTGGTTTTTGGGTGCAGAGCCGTCAACTCACGCTGCGCCTTCAGGGCTTCCAGCGCGACCCCGAGCAGTTTTATTTTTCTGTAACCTGCATCCGTTTTGGGTGGTCCGAATGTGCCGATCATTGTCAGGTTCCGGCATACCGTGACCGTCCCGGCTTCGAGATCGATATCTTCCCAGGCAAGGGCGGCAAGCTCGCCATGGCGCAGTCCTGAGTAAATGGCGAACCGCCATAAATTCTGGCTCTGTCCCTTCTCCGCCATACTGATTTTCTCAAATTCCTGCTTTGTCAGAGGATCGGGTTTTGTCCTGAGTTTCTGTAATTTTTTGACACCATCACGATGTGCCCTGAAATAAATAAAATTTCAGTACTTTTAGACAGCGATCTTGAATGAGGATTATTGAGCCCACCGAGCCCGTGTTGGCAGTATGGCGTATGAATATCCCGGGGAATGTCGCCCACCCTCCGGGTTAAGGCGAAACATTAAATTTTTCAGTGGGGGGCCGGACTGTACGGCGATAACGCTGCTTTTTGCGATTGTTTATTGGTACCGGCCTACTGATGAACTAATTGAACGAATACGCCATATGGTAATTCGTTGCTAGAGGCGAGTATGGATTTAACTCTTGTCTCTGAAGTGATGTCAGGCCTAAGAACACACTGGCAACCATATATGTTAATGATTTTAAATGAAATTATAAAGTTTGATGTCAGGGGGATATGGCAGGTTTATTCATAAAGTACAATTATATCAATTAGTTAACTCAATGTGTTTTTTGTTGATACTTAACTAGAAAAAAATGCTTGCAAATGCAATACTGGAGCGAGTTAAACATAAAATTGTCTAAGTTGGATTAGTATGATCAAATGGTATCGTTTTAAGAATTTCTACTCATTCAAGGAAGACACGTACGTTGATCTTACCTTGAAACAAAACTCATCATTTTCAAGTTATGATACTGAGATTAATGAAACTAAGATTGCGAAAATTCTTACTGTTCTAGGCTCAAACGGATCTGGTAAGTCCAATATGCTTAAGCCATTAGCTTTTTTAAGTTGGTTTTGTACCCATTCGTTCAAAAAATTAGATGGTAAAAGTCAGTTGCCTTTTTATCCACATTACTCAGCAATTACGGAACCATCTGAAATTGAAATATGTTTTTTAGATTATGATGATAAAGATAGACATTGGGAATATAAATATTTAGTTAAATTAACAAGAGAAAGGGTCTATCACGAAGAGTTAAAATTAAAAACAAGTCGACAGTACACGACTCTATTCAAAAGAACTCTCGATGAAGAAAGTAATGAATATATATGTAAGTCGCATGCCCTTATGTCTGATGAAAATGCGTTCCCAGTATCTGAAATGAAGTCTATACCAAAAAACTCATCTACTATTGCATATATGCACCGCAAAGATAGTATTATTGCAAGTCTGATTCTGGATAACTTATCTTCTATTGATAACAATTTGAATGTTTATGGTAAAACAAATTTCAACTACTCTCATGTTATGAAGGCAACTGAATATTATTCTAGTGATAAAGATGTATTTAATTCAGCCATTAAGTACATGAAAAGAATGGATTTAGGCTTGGATAATATAATTTTAAAAGAGCAAGAGGTTATTGAAAAAGAGACTGGTGAGAGAAAAAAAGAGTTTATGCCATATGGTGTCCATAAGTGCGAAGGAAAGAAATTTAAGGTTCCATTTTACATGGAATCGAGTGGTACTCAAGCATGCTATTATTTTATATTAACTCTCATTATTGCTATTCGCGATGGTGGTGTAGCTGTTATAGACGAGTTAGATAGTGATTTACATCCAAATATGGTTGTAGAACTTCTGAGCATGTTTGAAAATGAGGCCATAAATACAAAAAACGCACAATTAATATTTAGCTGTCATTCGCCTGAGGTTTTGAAAAACCTAAAAAAACATCATGTTTATTTAGTGGAAAAAGATGATGGAAAAAGTGAGTGCTGGCGATTAGATGATGTAAAGGGCCTTCGTAGCCAAGATAATCTTTATGCTAAATATATAACAGGTGCACTCGGTGGCGTGCCTGATATCTGTTTGTGAGGGTATTATGGCTAAGGTGAGGCAGATAAGATATAAAAAAGAAACATTACTTTTTGTGGGTGAAGGTTTCTGTGAAAAAGCGTTTCTAGCACACGTAAACGGACTGTATTCTAAAGGAGTGATTAAAACAAAAATTGTTACAGCGAAGGGTAAGGGGCCTGAGCATGTAATAAATCATGCGATTTCATGCAAGAAAAATGATGGGTATGATAGAGTTGCTGTGCTAATAGATTTGGACCTTATTTGTTGTCCTGTTGTTCTTAAGACTGCGAAGCAAAAAGGTATTCGGGTCATTGGCTCAATGCCGTGTTTAGAAGGTTTTTTATTAGATATAATTGGTGTTGCCAAAGAACAAACCAATAATGGATGTAAAAAAATATTCCAACCCCTTTTAAAAGGGGACCCTACGGATAGAGATAGTTACTCAGAACGGTTCAAAAAGAGTGTTCTTGATAAAGCAAGGAAGCAGAATCGTAACTTGGATGATATTATAAATATATTTGAAGGTAAGTTAAAATGATTAGTATGTCAACTTGATAGAAAACTTTTAACTTTATCAATAATATCCCAAAATTATATTTTTCCTCTATGGTTTGCTCATGGTTTTTAGGGAGAGCCCGCTGCGG
This sequence comes from Cedecea davisae DSM 4568, assembly GCF_000412335.2. Classification (GTDB taxonomy): domain Bacteria; phylum Pseudomonadota; class Gammaproteobacteria; order Enterobacterales; family Enterobacteriaceae; genus Cedecea; species Cedecea davisae. The sequence continues at coordinate 2,339,301 of NZ_KE161030.1, read as the reverse complement.
CGGGTTATTTGGTTTCACTTGAGGGTTTACAGTTCATATATTTTACACGCGAAATGATTACCCCATCAACTTAAGTGCTTTTGTAATAAATATATAAGTACAGGATGAGTAATTCCGATTAGATGAGGTTTTTTTGGGGCTGAAGTTTCAGTCCTGTAAATTGATGACTTTGTTTTCCGCTTGGTGATGGTAGCCTAAACCATAGATGGTTTCTTTGAGTTTATTCAGTTAAGGAAATTTTTAAACCGTGATTAACTGCATAAGAGAACCTTGAAAAAGAAAAGCTTGAATACCCGGGATGGTAGCTCTGGTATCGTCAACCATCTAGTAACTGGCTATTTTGGTATTGTCCTCACTATTAGTATGGTTTACATCTAGATAAACTCTTATAACTCTCTTTTCATTAGAATTTACGTTGGCAGAATAAGTATTAACTTTAATGTCAACCATTTTAGTCTTACCTTTGGTTAGGACCAGGAAGAAAGTTGCGTCAATCGCGCTGTATTCTTTGTTTCTCAAGAATTAACCAACCATAGTCGGTAGGGTGCTTGAATATTATATACTAAAAAAAAACTAAACGACTCTAAGATTTTTGTCATTCAATGAATCGGTATTAGTAACTTTATAGAGGGCTACTGCCATAAGGTAAAAAATCATGGTCACAGTGCACCGATGATGAAGACATCCTGATTGATGGCTGTGTCGGCAGGTTGCGTAAGCACAGGCCCAATGAGTATGAGTTGATTACTGCTCGCTTTGTGATCGGTGTTTCGGGTGAAGCCCAACGGCTGAGAGAGGTGATGTTGATTCGTGAGTATTCAATCAGAAGTATGGAAGCTTTTGCAAAAAATATGTTGTGAACAAGGAGTGCTATTATGGCTACCGAGGGCGAGAAAGGCCTGGAGCAGGATTACTGTGCCGGTGAACTTTCTCTTCGCAAGATAATGAAAAGTCCCGCCGAAGCGGGATGATTTCATGCTTGAATAAGGCGTTTGAATAGCAGTTGCTTAACATCCTGACGTTGCGATAAAACCGCATGTGCTGTTACTGTCGAGCCGTCAGTTGAATACAGCACTCGGTAGCCATCTGAGGTATTGCATTCGCGGTACTTTGAAACACCAAGATTAACCAGCTCCGGGCATACCTGGCAGCCGAGAGGGAACGCGCTTACTTTCCTTTCAAACTCATCCAAAATACGCGCTATTACTCCCCTTGGCTCTACCCCTGCATTGCGAAGAAAAACCGCAATATGATCAATACAGGTTTTTACCGTGAGCGTGTATTCGATGCTGACTTGTTGCATGACCTGATCCTTTTATCAGCGCTCCCCCATCAAATGCCATCCAGCAACTGCTCTCTCGATAACAGTCTGCCTTCGGCTTTGTCCTTCTCCGAAAGCGTAAGCAGTTTCAAAAGAGCAATGGCATTCTCACGCTCTTGCACCTGGTCATAAGACTCGATGACATAAGCAGGAACGCCATTTTGCGTTACCAGTATCGGTTCGGACAGATTAAGAGAAGCAGCGTTCTTTTTAACGAAGCTAATAGTTTCAACTTTCATATACTCTCCTGGTCAGTGCTTGCAGTCTTAATTTAGACCATTAATGGTCTAAATACAATCGCAATTACTTGTGGAGGTGTGCAAATTGGACTGAAATGCAGGCATGTACTTAGGGGCAAAAAAGGAGCAAAGCAGAGCAAACGGGGCATTTATTTAGTAAGTTGACGGAAAAGTGTCAGGGGTTTAACTAATTAATATTTAATATGATTTTTTCATTCAGGGGGGCGGAATCACTGTGCCACATTCGGATTTTTAGCTGGTCATGAAAGTCTCTGGCTCTGAATCCAACACGCGAGGCGTGTAATGCTGGCGTGTATGGTACGGATTGCGGCACCAAATGCCAGCAGGATTTACAGCGGGGCCGGCAATCCGGAGGCTTTCTACCAGCTGCGGGGGCGGTTATGCGTCTGACGAAAGTGAAGACAGCGTGGCAAGAGCAGAGGCCGTGTCCTCGCAGGCGACGAAAATATGGTCGTGGTAATAGCCCGCGACCACGTTACAGCTGATCCTTTTATTCGCAAGCGCGCGGGAAAAGGCGGCAGTGAGGCCAACGGCTGCAAGGGAAGAGTGGATTTTCAGGGTTATCCAGCTGGCGACATAGTCATAGCGCAAAGCATGCTGACCGGCCACGTCTTCAGGGAGAACCAGCGTGACGCCTTCGGCTTCCCGAATGATGACGATAGCCGCGTCTTTAATTTCCGCAGAAGGGTCTTCCAGCGTGCAAAACACATACCGGCCGGGGTTAAGTTCCGGGGATGCGTTTTTAAGCAGGATTTCGAGGTTATTCTCACCAGCCATTTTTCTTTCTCCGTCGAGGGGGTTAAGACGCAGATTAAATAGCGTTTGGCTGATAAATAAAAATTAAAAGATATGCTAATCCATTAGCATATCTAATAGTCTTGCAGTTAGCGCCAGCAGGCAGCCTTACCTTGGGCTCTTAGCGCCCGGTCAACATCTGCCACAAAAACTCTTCAACCATTGCCTGGTGAAAAGCCCGTTGGCTATTCTCCGGCGCGCTGCCGTGGCCCGCTTCAGTTTCCTCGTACAGCCAGACATCCTCGTGGCCCTGCTGCTGCATACGCGCCACCATTTTGCGTGCATGCGCCGGGCTTACTCGGTCGTCCTGCGTACCGGTGGTAAATAGCGTCGGCGGGTACTGTTTTTCGGCACTAACTTTGTCAAACGGAGAGTAATTCAGCAGCCACTGACGCTCTTCGGCGATCTCAGGGTCGCCATACTCGGCAATCCACGAAGCGCCCGCCAGCCAGCGATGGTAGTTGAGCATGTCCAGCAGCGGGACTTCACACACCAGAGCACCAAACAGCTCGGGGTAGTCGGTCAGCATATTGCCAATCAACAGTCCGCCGTTGCTGCCGCCCTGAGCCGCCAGACTTGCCGGGCTAGTGACTTTACGAGCGATTAAATCATCAGCAACGGCCGCAAAATCTTCATAGGCTCGGTGGCGATGTTGCTTTAAGGCGGCCTGGTGCCAGGCTGGCCCGTACTCACCGCCGCCACGAATATTGGCGACAACGTAAACGCCGCCTTTTTGCAGCCAGGTAGCGCCTTTGGGGCCTAAATAATCGGGCGTTAATGAAACCTCGAACCCGCCATAGCCGTAGAGCAGCGTTGGATTATCGCCTGAAAGCGCCAGACCTTTGGCCGCTATCTGAAAATAGGGGACGCGCGCGCCGTCCGGCGACAGGGTAAAGTGCTGGGTGACTTCAAATTCACGTCCCTCAAAACAGGCCGGGTCTTGTTTTACAAGGGCAAGCGAGTCGTCGTCCAGATCCCCATAACTGAGGCTGTAAGGTTGAAGGAAACCGTGGCTTACCAGCAGGTAGCGGTTGCTTTCGCGATCAATACCGCCGGCCGAAACGTTAGTAAAATCAGGCAGAGCCAGGATCTTCAAGCTTTGCGGCTGCCCACCCTCGATTTTCATGATTTCGACTTTTTCTACCGCATCCTGAGTGAGGTTAAGCAGGAGATAATCGCGGGTCGTGCTGAAACCCAGCAGGCTGGTTCGGGAGTTTGGCGTGAACAGAGTAATGAATTCACGCCCGCCACGCTGGAAGGTCGCGAAATCAATAGCCAGTAAAGATCCGGCGGGCCAGGTTTTATCCGGAATAAGCCAGTCGGAGTTCAGCGTTACCAGCAGCCAGTCTTTAAAGAACCGACATGAAGCATCATCCGGGATGTCGATAAGCGCCAGCTCGTTCTGGCCGCTCAGTAGCCAGGTCTTACCGTGGTAAAAATCCTGGCGACAGTACACCAGGTCTCTTTCAAAGCCTGGCGTAGGGTCGTGCCAGGCAGAAGCCATCATATCCGTTGCTTCACCGGCGCAAATCAGCCCGGCCTGCTGCGGTGAGGTTCCCCGAATCCAGCGGTAAACGCAGCGTGGATAGCCTGAGGTGGTGAGCGTGTCGCCGCCCGCGTCCAGCGCCAGCAGCAGCGTATTTTCATCAAGCCAGCTTACCGAGCTTTTACTTTCCGGCAGATAGAAACCGTCGTGGATAAAGACTTTATTCACCAGATCGAATTCACGAATCTCGCAGGCATCGCCGCCGCTTGATAAGAAGATCAGCGCCCGCGAATAATCCGGGTAGAGCAGATCCGCGCCGTGGTAGCTCCAGTTTTTGCCTTCTTCATCATTCAGGCGGTCGATATCCAGTACCGTTTCCCATTCCGGGTTTGGCGTCCGGTACGAGGTTTCTGTGGTGCGTCGCCAGATGCCGCGCGGGTGTTCGTCATCCTGCCTGAAGTTGTAGACCATCTCGCGGTAATGACTCCCCCACGGGATATTTGTTTTGTCGTCCAGCGCCAGCAAAATAGCGTGCTGCATTTTCTCGAAACGCTCACCACGGGAGAATCTTTCCGTCGTGCGTTGATTCTGTTTTGCCACCCAGCTTAGCGCTGCCTCGTCGTGCGGCGTTTCCAGCTTGCTGAGTAAATCCTCAATCTCTGACTGTTTCATCACGAGTCCTTTTGTAGAGTACCTGTTCCGCAGTTGAACATATCATTATGTTTATTTTCAGTACACCTGAGGGCTTTTGTGGTTTTGCTCCAGTAGCAAGGCAGCTTTTGCTAACAGATCGGGTAGCTTGACAGCCGCTGATAACCAGCGTTTCATGCGCGCTTAACGCAAGGATATAACAAGGAATAGATATGGGATTTTGGGCAAGTTATTTGCAGGGATGGAAAAAAGGACTCGTTTTTAATGGGCGAGCAACAAGGAAAGAGTTCTGGGCGTTTGTTGGCATCAATTATGCGGTGTTGCTGTTAACGCCAGTGGTTATCGGCATCCGCGCGGGCCTGGCTCAGCAGGAGCCGCCGATGTTTTATATCGGCCTGATTTACGCCGTGATGTCGCTCGTGCTGCTGCTTCCGACGCTGGCTGTTGGGATCAGGAGAATGCATGATATTGGTCGCACCGGCTGGTGGTTTGGGATTGCGTATCTGTTACCGCTGTTAAACCGGCTGCTTAGCGTGATTGCCATCAACTACGCATCGCCGTCTGCCTATGTGTACATTAATCTGACGCTGAGCGTTGTTTTATTCTGGGCGCCGGTGATCCTTGTCATCACGCTATGCTGTTTTAAATCTAAAAATATTCCTGACTAACGGGCTATCCCGTTATCCATAAAGTCTCAGGGAGCCGGGCCGATACTAACGGTCTGGTCTTCCCCGCAAGATGCCCCGGCTGTGTGAGATAGTAACATCGCGGAACTTTTTTTTGCCCGCCCTGTCAATATCACCGCGAGACCTACTGGAGAGTGTTACGAAGTGAAAGGATTTTTGACGGCATTGATACTTATCGCCAGCTTTTTGATCGGCTGCGCAATGTATTACAAAGTAGGCTGCTGGTTTGAGGATGACATTCTCAGCCTCTACGCGGGAGATGAGTGGTAGTAAGGGCAGGGTAATAACACGGCGCATTATTACCCCGGCGATTAGCCTTTAAACACTGAGAATTTTTTAGTCACCGGCTTCAGTTTTTCCGTCTCGCCGTACAGGGCGATGGCCACGAAGTCCAGCCCGGCAAAGGGCGCTTCAAGCGTATCTTTAATCTGCTGTTCAGAGGAGTGGGACAGCATAGTCGTGGTGAAGAAGTTATACAGCACGCCTTCCTCTTTGCATTTTTCAAGCGCGGTAGCCAGCTGGCTGCTGTTTTTGGACTGCAACACCACAACCGGATAGTGGTTCATATAGGCGCTTAAGCCGCTATCCTGGTTGAGGTAATCATGAAATTTCGGCTCTTCGGCTTTTAGCATAATCCCGCCGCAAAGGTGGCCAACGGCATTCATCTGCACGCTAATCTCGGCGTTACGGTTGACGATAACGTAAAGCTTATAGTCATTATCCTCGAACATTCTGATTCCTTATCTTTTACCGGGAAATACCTTGTTGATTTAGCTTAAGGCGCAAAGCACAGCATAATAATCATTTCTTTAGCCGAATTTCTGTTTGGGATCAATCTTTAAACCTTTATTGCCGCCAGACCCGCAGAAGCAGAAGAAAGGGCAATTTTTATCGATTTGTCCGTTAAAGCAGCAAAATCGATAAACTGACGCCTGAAGCCCGCGAATCTGCTAGCATACGCGCCTGCCCGTTATTATTAAGAGATGACCATTGTGACCGCTTTTTCCGCACTGAACGCTTTACCTGAAGCACAACTCGCCAACCTTAGCGAACTGGGGTATCACGAAATGACGCCCGTTCAGGCCGCGGCTTTGCCCGCAATTCTTGCCGGAAAAGACGTCCGCGCTCAGGCAAAAACCGGCAGCGGTAAAACCGCAGCTTTTGGCCTCGGCCTGTTGCAGCACATCGACGCCAGCCAGTTCTTAACCCAGTCGCTGGTGCTGTGCCCAACGCGTGAACTGGCCGACCAGGTCGCTAAAGAGCTGCGCCGCCTGGCTCGTTATATGCCGAATATTAAAATTCTGACGCTGTGCGGCGGCCAGCCGTTTGGCGTCCAGCGTGACTCCCTGCAACACGCCCCGCATATTATTGTGGCAACGCCCGGCCGCCTGCTGGATCACCTCAAAAAAGAGACCGTCCGCCTGGATGCTCTGCAAACGCTGGTGCTGGATGAAGCTGACCGCATGCTGGATATGGGCTTTGCCGATGCTATCGATGAAGTTATCGCCCATGCGCCTGAAAAGCGCCAGACATTGCTCTTCTCCGCAACATGGCCAACGGCGATTGCGGCCATCAGCCGTCGCGTGCAGCGTGACCCGCTGACCATTGAAATTGACACCGTGGACGAACTTCCTGCCGTTGAGCAGCAGTTCTATGAAGTTTCCCGCGGCGGTAAAGTTGGCCTGCTGTTGGCGCTGCTGAGCAAGCACCAGCCTGCTTCCTGCGTGGTGTTCTGTAATACCAAAAAAGATTGCCAGGCCGTGTGCGATGCGCTGAATGAGCGTAACCAAAGCGCGCTTGCGCTGCATGGCGATATGGAACAGCGCGACCGTGACCAGACGCTGGTACGTTTTGCTAACGGCAGCAGCCGCGTGCTGGTAGCTACCGACGTTGCCGCCCGTGGCCTCGATATCAAAGCGCTTGAAATGGTGATTAACTACGAACTCTCCTGGGACCCGGAAGTTCACGTTCACCGCATCGGTCGTACGGCGCGTGCCGGGCAGAGCGGGCTGGCTATCAGTTTCTGCGCGCCGGAAGAAGCCCAGCGTGCAGGCGTGCTTGCCGAAATGCTCAACCTGTCCCTGAACTGGCAGCAGGTGCCGTCCGGCGTTTCGGTTAAACCTCTTGAAGCCGAAATGGCGACCCTGTGCATCGACGGTGGTAAAAAAGCCAAAATGCGTCCGGGTGATATTCTGGGGGCATTAACCGGGGAAATGGGGCTGGAAGGGGCGGATATCGGTAAAATCGACGTGCATCCTGTTCATGTCTACGTGGCGGTGCGCCAGTCCGTGGCACGTCACGCGTGGAAGCAGCTCCAGCAGGGCAAAATCAAGGGTAAATCCGTGAAGGTTCGCCTGCTGAAGTAAATCAGTTTTCCCCTCACCCCACGGGGGTGAGGGTCATTACCCAATTACTCGCTAACTTTCTCCGCTTTGCCCGCCAACTGCGCCAGGAAATCATAACGCTTCTGCAAATCAGCTGCGGCATCCTTCCATAGCTGTTCGGCAACATCCGGCTGCTGTGCGTTCAGGCGGCGGAAACGCTGCTCTTTCATCAACGTATCTGCCAGCGCGTCCGACGGCGGACGAGAGTCCAGCGCCAGCGGCAGTTTGCCTTCATCTGCACGGCGCGGGTCGAAGCGGTACAGCGGCCAGAAGCCGGTCGCCGTGAGCTGGCGCATTTGATCGTGGCTCAGGGCCAGATCGTAGCCGTGCTCTTCGCAAGGGCTGTAGGCGATGATCAGCGACGGGCCAGGGTAAGCTTCCGCTTCCTGAATCGCTTTTATCGTCTGGTTCAGCTGTGCGCCCAGGGAAATCTGTGCGACGTAGACATGGCCGTACATCATCATGCTGACGCCCAAATCTTTACGCGCTTTGCGTTTGCCGTGTTCGCCAAACTTGGTTACTGCCCCAAGCGGCGTGGCTTTAGAGGCCTGGCCGCCGGTGTTGGAATAACATTGAGTATCCAGCACCAGAATGTTGACGTTCTCGGTCAGGCTCAGCACATGGTCAAGACCGCCAAAGCCGATGTCGTAGGCCCAGCCGTCGCCGCCAATCAGCCAGATGGATTTATCCACCAGCGCATCGGCGTCGGTCACCAGCTGACGGGCATCCGCATCGTCAACATTAGCCAGGTGCTTGCGCAGCTCGGCAACCTGCTCGCGGCGAACTTCAGGTGTTGCCTCAGCGTGCAGCTGCTCGTTCAGCTCTGCCGGTAGTTTGTCGGCAAATTGGCCCAGCAGGCGCATTACGCGGGCGCGGTGCTGGTCCACGGTCAGGCGGAAACCAAGCCCGAACTCGGCGTTATCTTCAAACAGCGAGTTAGCCCAGGCCGGGCCGCGGCCATTGGCGTCCGTGGTGTACGGCGTAGACGGCAGGTTGCCCCCGTAAATAGACGAACAGCCGGTGGCATTAGCGATAAGCATGCGGTCGCCGTACAGCTGGGTGAGGATCTTGATATAAGGCGTTTCGCCGCAGCCGGAGCAGGCGCCGGAGTATTCAAACAGCGGCGTCAGCAGCTGAGAAGTACGAATATCGATGCGCTCCAGGCTGGAACGGTCGATTTCCGGCAGATTGAGGAAGAAGTCGTAATTCTCTTTCTCTTCTTCAACGTGCTCAAGGCGGGACAGCATATTGATGGCCTTGATTTCCGGGTTCTGGCGATCTTTAGCCGGGCAGACTTCCACGCACAGGTTACAGCCGGTGCAATCTTCCGGCGCAACCTGCAACACATATTTCTGGCCTCGCATATCGCGAGATTTTACATCCAGCGACTGTAGGGCTTCCGGCGAGTTTTCCATCGCGTCGGGCTGAACCACCTTGGCGCGGATGGCCGAATGCGGGCAGGCGGCAACGCAGTGGTTACACTGGGTACAAAGATCCGGTTTCCAGATTGGGATCTCTTCCGCAATATTGCGTTTCTCCCACTGGGTGGTGCCCATCGGCCAGGTGCCATCCGGCGGCAGAGCAGAAACCGGCAGGGCGTCGCCCAGGCCGGCCAGCATGGCAGCGGTGACGGTTTTAACAAAATCAGGTGCGGCGTCGGAAACCACAGGAGGGCGCATTGCGCTGTCCGGGTTAACGGCTTGCAGCGGTACTTCGGCGAGGGAGTCGCGCGCCAGCGCCAGCGCCTGCCAGTTACGTTCGACTATTTCCGTGCCTTTGCTGCTGTAGCTTTTGGCAATCGCGCCCTGCAATTCGGCAAGTGCGGTATCGCCCGGCAGGATCTGCGTCAGGTGGAAGAAGGCCATTTGCATAACGGTATTGATGCGCGCGCCCAGATGGCATTCACGGGCGATTTTCGCCGCGTTAATCACGTATAAACGCGCCTGCTTCTGGTTAAGCACCGCCTGCACTTCCTGCGGCAGACGGCTCCAGACTTCATCGGCGGCGTACGGCGTGTTAAGCAGGAAAATGCCGCCGGGCTTCAGGCGCTCCGCCATTTGATACTTGTCGATAAATTGCAACTGGTGGCAGCCGACGAAATCCGCTTTCTCAATCAGGTAAGTGGAATTTATCGGCTGCTCGCTTACGCGCAGGTGTGAAACCGTCAGGCCACCGGCTTTTTTGGAGTCGTAAACGAAATAGCCCTGGGTAAACCACGGCGTCGAGTTGCCGATAATCTTGATGTTGTTTTTGGTTGCCGAAACGCTACCGTCGCTGCCGAGGCCGTAGAACAGGGCTTCAAGCTTAGCGCGGTTGGGCAGGGTGTTTTGCCCTAACGGCAGCGACAGGTTTGTAACGTCGTCATAAATACCGACGGTGAAACGAGGGCGAGGTTTGTCTTCGCTCAGTTCGTTAAAGACGGCGAGCACGCATTCCGGGCCGAACTCTTTAGATGACAGGCCATAGCGGCCACCAATCACGCGAGGCAATGTTTCGCGGTCGCCACGGCTGACGGACTCGGCCAGGGCTGTCATCACGTCGAGATAAAGCGGCTCGGCCAGCGCTCCCGGCTCTTTAGTGCGATCCAGAACGGCTACCCGGCGGGCGGTTTGCGGCAGCAGTTCCAGCAAATGCCCGGCTGAGAATGGGCGGAACAGGCGGACTTTCAGCACGCCCACTTTCTCGCCGCGAGTCAGCAACTCATCCACGACTTCTTCGCAAGTCCCTACCGCAGAACCCATAACGATAATCACGCGCTCGGCTTCGGGGTGCCCGTAATACTCAAACGGACGATAGCTGCGCCCGGTGGTAGCGGCAAAATCGCTCATCGCCTGCTCAACGTGGGTGTAAACGGCGTTGTACCAGGGGTTAGTGGCCTCGCGGGACTGGAAGTAAGTGTCCGGGTTTGCCGAGGTCCCACGGATAACCGGGTGCTCAGGGTTCAGAGCGCGGGCTCGGTGCTCATCGATCTCTTTCTGCGGCAGCAGGCTGCGGATAGTGTCGTCCGCCAGCGGCACGATTTTGTTGATTTCGTGCGAGGTGCGGAAGCCGTCGAAAAAGTGAATAAACGGCACGCGGCTCTTCAGGGTGGCAATATGCGAAATCAGCGCAAAGTCCTGTGCCTCCTGCACGCTGCTGGCGCAGAGCATGGCGCAGCCGGTCTGGCGCACGGCCATCACGTCGGAATGATCGCCAAAAATCGACAGCGCGTGGGTGGCTACGGTGCGGGCGGCAACGTGCAGCACAAACGGGGTCAGCTGACCGGCCAGTTTGTACAGCGTTGGGATCATCAGCAGCAAACCCTGAGATGATGTAAACGAAGTAGAAAGGGCACCCGTTTGCAGCGCGCCGTGGACGGCGCCAATCGCACCCGCTTCGGACTGCATTTCTACCACGCGAGGCGTGTCGCCCCAGACGTTTTTCCTGCCGTCACCGGACCAGGCATCGGCCTGCTCGGCCATCGTCGAACTGGGGGTGATAGGGTAGATGGCAATAACTTCGCTGGCACGAAACGCCACGGAGGCGACTGCACCGTTGCCGTCGATAGTGATCATAAGACACCTTTACATTGCGCAAAATAAAGGGACCCGCCTGCTAACCCCGAGTCCCGTAATAATTAATCCCTCAATTATAGTACGTCCACCTGGCCCCTTGAAGTTGTTCGGGCCAGGAGTGCACAAATTGATCCATCGTTAACGACTGCGTTACCCGGCGCAATAGTTCGTGAATATCTTATGGTTATTAAGAATTTGGCCGACGGGAAAAGTGCGGTGAGGATAGGGGCTTACCCTACAAGGAGACGGCATGAATAGCGGATCGTTAACACAGATGGCGTTTGAACTACCGGATATCTGGAAGTCGCAGGTGCTGGGGAAAATCGGCGGCGCCAACATTAAGCTTATCAAAATGGGTGGGGAAGGCATTCCGGTTGAGTCCCATGCCGGGTTTGATGAGCTTCTGGTGGTGATTGAAGGCGAGATGGATCTCCAGGTCGGGAGAGAAACCATCAGGCTTAAATCCAGGGATTTTTATCTTATTCCGGCCGGAGCTGAACACCGCGTTTTGCCCGGTAGTCACGGCACGTTATTGCTGGTTGACCGGGAGTGATGGCGAGCTTGATTTAGCGAGATAAAAAGGCGGGGCGCTAAGAAAACTCTGATGTTTTGTTTTAAAAGGTGATCGACACCACAAAAAGCAACACATTTTATTGCTTTATGCCCTCGACGCAGCGGTAACCATGCGCCATTATGCAAAGGTTTTGCATATTCAGCCAGGAGAGAGAAGCCATGCGCGCTGCGTTTTTAGCCGGTTGTGCCGCACTATTATTATCAGCTTGCAGTAATGAACCCCCGCAACAGGCCACTGCGGCCCATGTTCCACCGGGCCTGAGGGCAGCGATGTCGAGCCAGGGCGAAGCGAATTGTGCGATGATCGGCGGGACGATGAGCGTTGCGCGTCAGCTGGACGGCAGTGCGATGGGCATGTGTGCCATGCCAAACGGCAAGCGTTGTAATGAGAACTCGCTCGCCGCCGGCACCTGTGGCAGCTACTGATTAGTTAACCAGATCGGCCAGTTTGTACGTCAGCGTATGTTGGCCGCTTTTCAGCACCAGTTGCTGATTTTCCAGCGTAACTTTTGCTCCGGCAGTGAGCATGTCGTTGATGCGGTGATCCAGGTCGTTAAGCTGCGGCTCTACGCACAGCATCATGGTCATCCCCAGACCCTTCGCCTTCAGCGTGTCGCCCTCAAGCGTTGCCTGACCCATAAAGCGGTTACACATCGCGCCTGAAATATGCATGTTCTCACCAAAGCTCAGCTCGGGTGCGCGCTTGCTGTTTTTCACATCCAGAGGCTTGCCGTCAACGCTTTGCAGCACAAAACGGTGGTGCTGCAAGTCCTGCGCGGTTACGGAGCCTTTATCGGCTGATTGGGCACAGCCCGCCAGAACAACGCTTGCCAGCATAAGTGAAGCAAACTTTTTCATCTCTTCTCCCTAAGGTTTATGTGTCATCAATGAAAGGGCGCCACTTTCGCAGGATGTGGCGCATGAAGCAGTAAGGATAATCTTAAAAAGCCCTCTCCGGCGTGAAGAGGGCGGCAAATCAGTTCAGCTGGTTGGGGCAGGCTTCGCCTTTTTCAAGCTGGCGCAGGTTCTCGAGCGTGGTTTCGGAGATGCTGGTTAACGCCTCCGCGGTTAAAAACGCCTGATGTCCGGTAAACAGCACGTTGTGGCAGGCGGAGAGGCGGCGGAAAATGTCGTCCTGAATCACGTCGTTGGACTTATCTTCAAAGAACAGATCGCGTTCATTTTCGTAAACGTCCATCCCCAGCGCGCCAATTTTCTGATGCTTGAGCGCGTCGATGGCCGCCTGGGAATCAATCAGGCCGCCGCGGCTGGTGTTGATGATCATCACGCCGTTTTTCATCTGGTCGAAGGCGCTCTGGTTCAGCAGGTGATAGTTTTCCGGCGTCAGCGGGCAGTGCAGGGAGATAATGTCTGACTGGGCGAACAGCGTTTCCAGGTCAACATATTCCACCCCTAGATCCAGAGCCGCCGCGCTTGGGTACGGATCGAACGCCAGCAGGCGCAGGCCAAACCCTTTCAGAATTCTTAGCGCCGCAACGCCGATTTTGCCGGTGCCGATGACGCCAGCGGTTTTGCCGTGCATGGTAAAACCGGTCAGCCCTTCGAGCGAGAAGTTGGCATCGCGGGTGCGCTGGTAGGCACGGTGAATGCGACGGTTAAGGCACATCATCATGCCCACGGCGTGTTCGGCGACGGCTTCAGGCGAATAAGCAGGTACGCGGACTACCGGCATGCCGAGCTCTTTTGCCGCTTCCAAATCCACGTTATTAAAACCGGCGCAGCGCAGAGCGATAAATTTAACACCGTGTTTTTTTAGCTCTTCCAGCACCGGGCGACTACCATCATCATTAACGAAGATGCAGACCCCGTCGCAGCCGTTGGCGTTTTTGGCAGTTTTCTCGCTCAGCAGGAAGTCAAAAAATTCAAGATCAAAGCCATACTCCTGGTTAACCTGCTCCAGATACTTTTTGTCGTACTGTTTTGTGCTATAAACCGCAAGTTTCATAAGACTTATCTCCAGAAAGGGTTGGTTCCAAAATTACCATGCTTAAAATAATCATACAATTTCTTAAAAGAAATTTTAACGCCGGGTGACTATTACACTTTCCGGGCAAGCTAAGCTTAATGCTGTCGCCGCCTTCACGTCCGGCCATAATCGTGCCAGAATAATGACATATTTCGGCTTAAATTGTCGCTGAATCAGGATATTAACCACCCATGAAGGGTAAATACAAAGCCGCCCTTGCGCTGCTGCTGGCGCTGATTTTACTGCCGCTTTCGCTGCTGCTGACGCTCGCTCACTGGCTGCCGACGCTTGCCGGTATCTGGCTGCCGCAGGGAACGCGCATCGCGATGGAAGCCAGCCCGCGCCTGCATAACGGCGCAATTGTTATTCCCGATCTCCGTTATCTGGCGGGTGAGTGCGAACTTGCCAATCTCAGGGATGCCACCCTCAGCCACCCAAGCCGCTGGCGCCTGCAGGTTGCGGAACTGAATCTGAACCCGGACTGTATCGGCAAAATCCCGCAGGATGATGCCTCGTTCGCCGCGCCGCGTACCCTTGAAGAATGGCAGAAAATGCTGCCCAACACCTGGTTGACTATCGATAAGCTCAACGTGACTCCGTGGCAGCAGTATTCGGGGGCGCTGCGCCTTTCGCTGACGCCGGAGCAACAGCACCTGGATTACCAGGGCAAACTGCTGACCGTTGCCGCGACCCTTAAAGGGCAGAGCCTGCGGATAGGCGAGCTGAAGGTTGGCGCATTCGAAGGTCTTCCACCGCTGGAGCTGGTGGGCGAGTTAACCCTGCCTCTGGTTCCCGACGGCCTGCCGACCGATGGCCAGGTTGCGACTCAGGTACAAATTCCGCAGGAGTCGGACAAGCTTGACGTGATGCTGAACTGGCATGCCAGCTCGGGTACGTTAGCGGTCAGAAAAGCCGCCTCAGACGAGATGTTGCTTTCGGTTCCGTGGCGTCTAAGCGAGAAAGTGCTGGAGATTAACGGCGGCGAGTGGAACTGGCCCTACGCCGGTTTCCCTCTGCGCGGCGGCCTGGCGCTGAAGGTAGAAGACTGGCAGCAGGGGCTGGATAACGCGGTATTCACCGGGCGAATGAACGTGGTGACCCAGGGCGAAGCCGGGAAGGGTAACGCCGTGCTGAACATCGGGCCGGGCAAGCTCAGCATGACCGACAGCGCCTTACCGTTTCAGCTAACCGGCGAAGCCAAACAGGATCAGCTGATTTTTTACGCGGTGCTGCCCGGCGAGCTGACCGGGGCGCTTACCGACCCGGCTTTACTGTTCCGCCCCGGCGCGCTGCTGCGTTCACGCGGGCGGCTGATTGAAACCCTGAATATAGATGATGTGCGCTGGCCGCTGGCCGGCGTGCGCGTCTCGGGTAAAGGCGTAGATGGCCGCCTGCAGGCAATTCTGCGCGCTCACGATAACGAAATGGGCTCCGTTGAACTGCATCTTGACGGCAAAGCTAACGACTTCCTGCCGGACGCCGGGCTGTGGCAGTGGCGCTACTGGGGCAAGGGCAGTTTCACGCCGATGCAGGCTAAATGGGACGTAAGGGGCCTTGGCGAATGGCGCGACAGCGCAATAGAGCTTAGTTCGCTATCAACCGGATTCGACAAACTGGAATACGGCTCGATGCTGATAGCCAAGCCGCGCCTGGTGCTGGAAAAACCGCTGCGCTGGGAGCGTAACGAAAAAAAAGAAACCTTTAGCGGCGACTTCTCGCTGGATGCCGGAGCAGCCACCTTCAGCGGCGGCAGCGCCTTGCCCCCTTCAACGCTCAAGTTTAGCGTCAGTGGCCAAAACCCAACTTCCTTCCTGTACAAAGGCGATCTCCATGCGGGTGCTATTGGCCCGGTACGGGTGGTGGGGCGCTGGGATGGCGAGCGCCTGCGCGGTAATGCGTGGTGGCCAAAGCAGGTGCTGACCGTGTTCCAGCCCCTGCTCCCGCCGGACTGGAAAATGGATTTGAAGGGCGGCGCGCTCTACGCTCAGGTTGCTTTCTCGGCCGCAGCCGGGCAGGGCTTCGAGGCAGGCGGCCACGGCGTGGTAAAAAACGGCAGCGTCTGGATGCCGGATAACCAAATCAACGGCGTAGACTTTGTGCTGCCGTTCCGCTTCAGCGACTCCACCTGGCATCTCGGCACCCGTGGGCCGGTCACTCTGCGCATCGCAGAAGTGCGCAACCAGATTGCGACGCAAAATATTACTGCCGATCTCGAAGGCTGGTATCCATGGAGTGAACGTCAGCCTCTGCTGCTAAGCAACGTGAATGCCGATGTGCTGGGCGGCAAGATATCCATGCAGCAGTTGCGTATGCCGCAGCATGATGCGGCGCTGCTGCGCCTGCAAAATCTCTCCTCGAGCGAACTTATCAGCGCGATTAGCCCGAAACAATTCACCATGTCCGGGCGCTTCAACGGCGCGCTGCCGCTATGGCTTAACCATCCGCAGTGGATAATCAAAGACGGCTGGCTGACAAACCCCGGGCCGATGACCTTCCGTATGGATAAGGATATGGCCGACGCCATCGTCGATAATAATATGGCTGCGGGGGCGGCAATTAACTGGCTGCGCTATATGGAAATTTCCCGCTCCTGGACCCAACTCAGTCTTGATAATCTCGGCATAGTGAAAATGCGCTCCAGCGTGACCGGCATCAGCCACGTCGAGGGGAAAACAAATACCGTCAATCTCAACTATACCCATCAGGAAAACCTGTTTACCCTGTGGCGCAGCCTGCGCTTTGGCGATAATTTACAAACCTGGCTGGAAGAGAATGCCGCGCTGCCGTCAGCGCGCTGTACCCAACCCGGCGAAGCCTGTGAGGACAGACAATGAAAATATTAACCGCCGCGCTGCTGGCACCCTGCGCCATGATGCTGGCGGGCTGCACGCCGCGAATCGAGGTAGCGGCGCCGAAAGAGCCAATAACCATCAATATGAATGTCAAAATTGAGCATGAGATCCATATCAAAGTGGATAAAGATGTCGAAAGCCTGCTCAAAAGCCGCAGCGATCTGTTCTGATGAGGGGAACGGGGATGAAATCTATTCTTAAAGGGGCGCTGGCGCTGGCCTTGTTGTTCAGCGCGTCGGCAATGGCTCTGACATTGAATGAAGCTCGTGAACAGGGGCGGGTCGGCGAAACGCTAAGCGGCTATATTGCGCCGATAAAACAGGACCAGGAAACCCTGGCGCTGGTAAAAAGCATCAATGATGCCCGCGCCCAGCATTACCAGCAGTTGGCGGACACCAATAATATTTCGATCAACGAAGTGGCGCGGCTTGCCTGGCAGAAACTGGTCGATCGTGCGCCGGCCGGTGAGTATGTGCGTGGTCTGAACGGCCAGTGGATGAAGAAGTAGTTTTGGTATTTTACTCTCACCCCCGGCCTTCTTTCAGGAAGGCTCAGGGTGAGAGGGCTCTTTTCAGGCGGCCTGAAAACGCTTCCGATATTCCCCCGGCGAAAGCCCAAACCTTCCTTTAAAAGCCGTTGAAAAATGGCTGTGATCGGCAAATCCCCAGCTGTAAGCAATCCCCGCGAGTTTCTCGCTTTGCCCGGCGGTGCGCAGCGCCTGGGCGCACAGGTCAAGACGGCGATTTTTAATATATTGAGCGACTACCAGCCCTTTATCTGCGAACAGGCGGTAGAGGCTGCGTACCGACATGCCGGATTCGCTGGCAATCCATTCCGGGCGCAGCGTTTCGGACTGAATATGCTCATCAATCAGCGACATGACTTTTTGCAGATGGCGGTCGCGCCTGGAGTGAGGAAGGCTGCGGTTGATAAGCGCAGGGGTAAGCAGGCAGGTAATCGCTTCCAGCATAGCCTCACTCTCACTATTGCTAAGAGAGTTGCTCCCCATGCTTTCGCGCAGCAGGCTATGGCTAAGCCGCACCATCGGTAATTCCGCCGCCAGCCTTTGCGCGCAGGGAATGTCACCGAAACGCAGGTTCTGTTCAAGCAGGTGGCGGGGCAGCAGCAGAGAGACCTGTTTTGCGCCGCTGGTATAAGTAAAACGACTGGGCTGAGAGGCGTCGATAAGCGTGATGTCGCCGCCTCGTAGCACGGCCCGGCTGTCGCCTTGCTCCATTACGGCCTCTCCGGCCAGCTGAAATACGGTATAAAACCAGGCGTCGTTGCTTTGTGAAACCTCGCGCCGGGTTCTCACCAGGCTGGCCTGGCTTATCTCCACGACACTAAGCTTCATGGCATGCATCTGCTGCTCGCTCAGGCTGCCGTGAAATTCACTTTTCAGCGCCGCACCGGCAAAGCACCCGCATGCACGATTAACCTGATCCAGCCATTTTTCGAATCGCTCGTTGTATTGCTCTTGTGCCATACATCCCCCACCTTTCGTCGCCCGACGCCAATAACTATAGGTAAACGTGATTCAAAAAAAGAAGCATGATTTGTATTTGTGTAGCGTGTCACAGCCAGCAAAGCGAATGTCAGCCGCAGCAAACCCGGAATTCAACATAACGCCTAGAATGAAGAGGTGCTACCCGATAATGACTTTGATAAGGAGATGCTATGTCTGAGCAAGAAACGGTAAGCGTGCTGGGCAATGTGCGCCAGTTTCTTCAGCGTTCTCATGGGCTTTACATTGATGGCCGCTGGCAGGAGTCCGACAGCGCCTCCCGGCTGGCGGTTTACAACCCGGCGGACGGGCAACAAATATCCAGCAGCGCCGATGCCAGCGCAGAGGATGTCGATCGCGCGGTAACCTCCGCCTGGCGCGCATTCAGCAGCGGCGTTTGGGCAAATATGCTGCCCGCCGGGCGGGAAAGGATCTTACTGCGTTTTGCCGATTTGCTTGAGCAGAATACGGAAGAGCTGGCGCAGCTGGAAACTCTGGAGCAGGGTAAGTCGATCAATATTTCGCGCGCTTTTGAAGTGGGATGCACTTTGAACTGGATGCGTTACACCGCAGGCCTGACCACTAAAATTAGCGGCCAGACGCTGGATGTATCGATCCCGATGCCGGAAGGGGCGCGTTACCAGGCCTGGACACGCAAAGAACCAATTGGCGTGGTAGCCGGTATCGTGCCGTGGAACTTTCCGCTGTTGATAGGTATGTGGAAAGTCATGCCCGCACTCGCCGCCGGCTGTTCCATCGTGGTGAAACCTTCCGAGACAACGCCGCTGACGTTGCTTCGCATGGCGGAACTGGCGAGCGAGGCGGGCGTGCCGGATGGCGTGTTTAATGTAGTAACCGGCAGCGGAGTACGCTGCGGCAAAGCGCTGACCGAACATCCTCTTGTGGCTAAGGTTAGCTTTACCGGCTCGACGGCCACCGGAAAAGGCATTGCCAGAGCGGCGGCTGACCGTCTGACCAGGGTCACGCTGGAGCTGGGCGGTAAAAACCCGGCCATTGTGCTGAAAGACGCCGACCCGGCAATGGTTATTGAAGGCCTGATGGCCGGAAGCTTCCTGAACCAGGGGCAGGTATGCGCTGCCAGCTCGCGAATTTATATTGAAGCGCCGCTGTTTGATACTTTGGTTAGCGGTTTTGAGCAGGCGGTGAAATCGTTACAGGTTGGTGCGGGCCTGGATCCTCAGGCGCACATTAACCCGCTGGTTTCTAAAGCTCAGCAGCAGAAAGTAGCGGGCTATCTGGCGGATGCGCAACAGCAGCGAGCTGAAATTATCAGCGGTAACTCGGGGCCGCAGGGCGACGGTTTTTACATTGCGCCTACGCTGGTCGTGAATCCTTCCACCAGCCTGAAACTCACTCGTGAAGAAGTCTTTGGCCCGGTTGTCAATCTTGTTCGGGTGGCGGATGCGCAAGAGGCTTTACGCCAGGCCAATGATAGCGAATACGGCCTGACTGCCAGTCTCTGGACCAATAATTTACAGGCCGCAATGCAGTATACCGGGCGCATCCAGGCCGGAACGGTGTGGGTTAACAGCCACACGCTGATAGACGCCAACATGCCGTTTGGCGGAATGAAGCAGTCCGGAACCGGGCGTGATTTTGGCCCGGACTGGCTGGACGCCTATACCGAAACTAAAACGGTATGCGTGCGCTACTAAATAGCGACACATTTTGGGTCTTATCACGACCCGTTATTATTTGTCGCTGCTAGTGTTGAACTCCCTCGCTTGCGGGGGAGACTGTTAACCAGTCTTGACCATTAGTCTAATAAAATCTGTAGCTACCTTCAGGCCGGGATCTCCCGGCTTTTTTTGCGTTTTTTTGTCAAGAAACCGCTATTTTGGTCATGAAGTGACTTTCTCTGAGGGGTATTCAGCGGCGTTGAAAAGCGTTCTGGCGACCGCAGCACACCCTTGCATCAACAAGAAATTAACATCTATAAAAAAACAACCAAAAATGAGCAACCTGATATTATCGGTCTGTTAATACGAAATGTAAATTTGATGTAAATCAATTTATGTAAGCTAACTCTATGAATTATCGATCTTCGACGTTTTCGTTTTTAGCGCAGATATTGTCATTTTCTCCTAAGTTACTGTCACCACTTTGCTTTTGCGTAACATGTCTTTAACACAAAATCGTTGGTGAGGTTAATTTTTATCTGGTAGGATTTTTCTTACAAACCGGTAGGAAAAAGCATCCTGGTTATTTGCGCCGCTGAATAAAATAAGTCATATTTAATTCGTTGGTTATTTTTTCAAATCGCCGGAAGCCTAAAGGAAATAGCTATTCGATTATGGGTTTCATTTATTCATGGGAAGCGAAAGTGCGAAGAAAAAACACTCATTGATAGTTGAAGAAATCAGATGGTGTGCTGGTAAGAAAATTAATCGGCCACGCAATAATAAAATCTTTGTCTTTTTATATATTTAATACGCTCAATTTATTGGGCTGCTTAGTCATATCCGCCAATCAGCAGGCGGAGCTTTTGCCGCATCTCTGTATTTATTTTGAGTAGAAGGATCTTGCGATTATGGCCCATTTTTATTCTCTGTCAGGCGTCATTTTCGCCCTTATTTGTATCGGGGCCAGCGCGGGTGGAAATGCCGCCCCTGCGCCGGAGTGGGCCGCTGCCCCCGGCGTTGCTCAAGCCACCAGCCTGACGCTCGGAGAGAGCATTTTGTTTGCCCTGGACAGAGATCCTGCGGTTTCCCGGCAGGCCGCGCAGCTCGGCATCGGCCAGGCACAAATCGACCAGGCCCGGAGCGCATGGTTCCCGCAGGTTTCTCTTAGCGGCAGCACCGGCCACTCCAGCACCACTGACTCCAGCGGTTCATTAAAAAATTCGGCTGCTTACGGTCTCAGTCTTACCCAGCTGGTGTATGACTTCGGCAAAACCAGCAGCAATATTAGCCAGCAGCAGAGCCAGCGGGAAAGCTACCGTTATCAGTTGATGGCAACGTTAACCGAGGTGGCGGAGAAAACCGCCCAGACGTATATCGAGGTCAAGCGCTACCAGGCGCTGATTGCTGCCGCCGACGAGGGCGTTGCCGCGCTGCAAACCGTGAACAACATGGCGAAGCTGCGTGCTGACGCCGGGCTTAGCTCCAGCTCGGACGTGCTGCAAACCCAAACCAGGATAGCGGGCATGCGCTCGACGCTGGAACAATATCAGGCCGCCTTACAGAGCGCGAAAGCGCGGCTGGTGGTGCTGACAGGAGTGAAAGCCGCTCAATACCAGCCGCTGCCGATGAAGCTGGCGCTGGAGCAGGAGCCGCTCGACAACATTGACTACTCGATTATCCCGGCGGTATTAGCGGCTGAAGCCATGCGCAACTCCTCGGATTATGCCGTCGATAAAGCAAAGTCCGGCCACTGGCCCACGTTAAGCCTGAGGGGCGGGCGCACCCGCTATCAGTCCAACAATAACGCTTACTGGGACGATCAAATTCAACTTAACGTTGATGCCCCAATCTATCAGGGGGGCGCCGTTTCGGCCCAGGTTGAGCAGGCTCAGGGCGCGCGGCGTATTGCTACCTCACAGGTAGAGCAGGCTAAATTTGACGTGTTGCAGAAGGCCTCGGTAGCGATGGCGGACTGGAGCGGTGCCAGAGGCCGGGAAGAGGCCGGAAAGCTACAGCTGGACAACGCCCGCCGCGCCCGTGAGGTTTATAAAAACGAATACAAGCTCAGCAAACGCAGCCTCAACGATTTATTAAGCGTGGAGCAGGACGTTTTTCAGGCGGCGTGGGCACAAATTAATGCCGATTATGACGGCTGGCTGGCAGCGGTAAATTATGCCGCCGCCGTAGACAATTTATTGCCGCTGACGGGGATTGAAAAAAACGCCGCATCGAAATTACCTGAATTGAAATAAATACCAACAGAGCAGCAAGTTAGCGATAACTGAAAAAATAAGTTGATGTGAAATGAGATCCAGATTTCTCAGGGATACGCACATTCAAAAATAAGCGTATATGCCCCGTTTCGGCATATTTAAGGAGAAGTGCTATGAGTAAAGTTGTTGACGTTATTTCGCGCAAAAATGCAGAGAAAACAGTATTAACCAGCGACGGCAATCTTTCCGTTTCGCTCTCTTCCCCGTCGATCATCCAGGTTCACGGCAGCGCCCAGGACGTGGCTCGCTATGTGCGCCAGGGTAAAGACCTGCTGATCTACATGAAAGACGGCAGCGTGATGCGCTGTAACGGCTATTTCGCGGAAGAAGAGGGGCAGTCCGGCCGCCACTCTGAGCTGGTATTCGACGACGGCAACGGGCTTACTCATATCACTTTCGACGACGCGGGCGCGGCGCTGGGCGGCCAGGGCATCGAGCTTACGGCAACGGCTATGCCGATTGAGTCCGTACAGCCTCTGCTGGATGGCTCCGTACTGAGCGATGTTCCCTGGGGCTGGGTTGCCGGTGCTATTGCCGGCGGCGTCGGGGTTGGCGCACTGCTCGCTCACGGCGGCAGCGACAAAAATCACACCGAAATAATCGATAATACCAAAGAGGTTGAGAGCGCAAGGCCGACCTTTGCGGTGACCGATAACAAAGGCGACAGCAAAGGGCTGCTGAGCAGCAATGCGGTCACCGATGACGCCACGCCAACCTTTAGCGGCTCCGGCCAGCCGGGCGCGACGATTCAAATCAAAGACGCTAACGGCAATACCATCGCCAGCACCATGGTAGATAAAAACGGTAGCTGGAGCGTGCTGCTCGGCGAACAGCCCGACGGCACCCATACCTACAGCGTAGTGCAGATTGACGGCAGCAAAGTCAGCTCTGCGGGCGATATCACGCTGAATATTGTCACCGCAGAGGCCGCCATCGACGTCGCCGTTACCGCCGACAAAAACGTCATTAACTCGGCCGCTCAGGCAAATGATCTGCTGTTAAGCGGCAGCTCAAAAGAGCTGGCAGCGGGTACGGCATTAACCGTGACCCTTAATGGTAAAACCTACGCAACCACCGTTAACGCGGACGGCAGCTGGAGTCTCAACGTTCCTGCTGCTGATGCAAAAAACCTGGCCGACGGCAGCTGGACGGTTGCCGTAAGCGGCAAAGATGCCGCCGGGAATACAATCTCCGCCAGCCAGACGATTGTCGTTGATACCAAAGCGCCGGTTCTGACGGTAGATACCGTTGCCGGGGACAATATTGTTAACGCGGCGGAACACGGCGGCCCTGTCATCGTCAGCGGTAAAACCGACGCTGAAGCGGGGCAAATCGTTACCCTGAAACTGAACGGCCTGACTTACACAGCCGTAGTCGGCGCGGACGGCAGCTGGAGCCTGGAGCTCCCCGCCGCTGACGTTCAGGCCATGGTGGACAACAACTACACGCTTAACTTCAGCGTCAGCGATAAAGCGGGCAATACCACTAATACCAACACTTCGCTTCTGGTCGATACCACTCCGCCAGAGGCCAGCGTCAATACCGTTGCCGGCGACGACATCCTCAGCGTGACCGAGCAGGGGCAGGCACAGATCGTCTCCGGCACCAGCCGCGGCGCGGCAGAGGGCGATAAGATAACCGTCTCCGTGGGCGGCGCAACCTACAGCACTACCGTTAAAGCAGACGGCAGCTGGAGCGTGGGCATTCCTAAAGAAGTTGTTTCCTCGCTGCCGGAAGGCCAGAACACTATTACGGTGACCATCACCGATGCGGCAGGCAACAGCGCCAGCGTAAACCATGATATTACCGTTAGCTCCACGCCTCCGTCGTTTAGCTTCGACGCCATAAGCCACGATAACGTACTCAACGCCAGCGAGGCCGGGCAGCCGCTTACCCTGAGCGGCACCAGTAACCTGCCGGACGGCAGCGCGATTACCGTTACGCTTAACGGCGTGAACTATGCGGGCGTGGTGAACCATGGCGCGTGGAGCGTAGAAGTGCCTGTCACCGATGTGGTTAAGCTCGGCGATACCAACTACACCCTCAGCGTTAGCGGCACAGACAGCAACGGCAATACCGGATCGGCGGGTGCGACCTTGCTGGTTGATACCGCGCTGCCGACGGTGATTGTTTCTGCTTTTGCCGGGGATAACCGGGTTAACAACAGCGAAATAGATAACGATCAGCTGCTTAGCGGCCGGGTCACCGGGGCGCACGAAGGTGATACGGTCACCATTAAACTCGGCGGAAAAACCTATAACGCGACGGTGCAAAACGATCTGAGCTGGAGCACCACGGTGCCTGCTGCTGACTTAAAAGCGCTGGGCGACGGCGATGCGTCTATCGTTGCCTCCGTGACTAATGGGCACGGAAATACCGGCAGCGGTAGCAGCGAAATTAACATTAACGCCCAGCTTCCGGGGCTGCGCATTAACACCATCTCCGGCGACGACGTGATTAACGCCATCGAACAGCACCAGGATCTTACCGTGACGGGCAGCAGCGCGAATCTTAGCGCCGGAACCACCATTACGGTGCGGATCAACAACATTGACTACCAGGCCGTGGTTAACACAAACGGCAGCTGGCAGATTGGCGTTCCCGCCGCTGATTTAGCCTCCTGGGCAAACGGAAAGCTGAGCATTGTGGCCAGCTCCGCAGACGAATGGGGCAACCCGGCGGTGATGTCCCGCGAACTGGAAGTTGACCTGAATTCGGTGGCAATAACCGTCGAAGCTGTCACCGGCGACGATATGCTAAATGCGGTCGAGAAGGCGGCAGACCTGACGCTCAACGGTAAAACCCAGGGCGTTGAGCCAGGGCAGACCGTGGTTATCAAATTTGCCGGTCACACCTACACCACGACGGTGAATGAAGACGGCAGCTGGAGCTACACGGTTCCGGCTTCTGATATGGGCGCAATGATTGACGGCCGCGCCGAAGTGTCCGTTAGCGTGACTAATACTAGCGGTAACAGCGCCAGCGGGGCGCGTGAAGTGCTGGTGGATACTCAACCTCCGGCCATTACCTTAAACAGCATCACCGCGGATAATATTCTTAACCACGCCGAGGCGGCGCAGGATCTGGCAATTACCGGCACCAGCACCGCCCAGCCGGGCCAGACGGTGACCGTCATTCTCAATAAGCAAAGCTACACCGGGCAGGTTCAGGCGGACGGCAGCTGGAGCGTCACCGTTCCGGCGCAGGATCTGGCCAACCTTCACGATGGCAGCTGGTCGATAAGCGCCAGCGTCAATGACGTTGCGGGCAACCCGGGCAGCGCCAGCCACGGCATGCTGGTGGATACCACGGTGCCGGTTGTCACTATCAACGCCTTTGCAGGCGACAACATCATTAATCAGCTTGAGCATGGCCAGGCGCAGATGCTTACCGGCAAAGCGACCGGCGCGGCGGCTGGCGATGCGGTCAAAATCACCATCAACAACGTTGAATATACGACGGTGCTGGATGCCAGCGGCAACTGGAGCCTTGGCCTGCCTGCCGATGTCATCGGCGGCCTGGCCGACGGCAAATACAGCGCAACCGTAGTCGTTACGGATAAAGCGGGTAACAGCGGCAGCGGCGCGCTTAACTTCGAAGTGGCGACCGGGCTACCGCAAATCAGCATCGACACCGTTGCTCAGGATGACGTGGTTAACGCGGCTGAAAAAAGCGCTTCACTGGTCGTCCGCGGTACCAGCGATCAGCCTGATGGTACGGGGGTCACCGTCACGCTTAACGGCGTGAACTACAGCGCCACCGTGAGCGGCAATCGCTGGAGCGTAGAAATCCCCGCCCAGGACGTTGCTAAGCTGGGTGAGGCTAACTACACCGTCAGCGCGGCGGTCACGGATGCCAGCGGCAACGGCAATTCCACCAGCCACAACGTGCTGGTAGACAGCTCGCTGCCGATTGTGCTGATCGATACCGTGGCGGGCGATAACACCGTCAATCTTGCTGAAGTGAACGCCGGGCAAACCCTGCGGGGCAGCGTGATGAACGTGAAGGCCGGTGACACCGTGACCGTGCTGCTGGGCGGCAAAAGCTACAGCGCCGTGGTTCAGGACGACCTCAGCTGGAGCGTGCCTCTGTCGAAAGAGATTCTTACCGCGCTGGGCAACGGCGAGCTAACGGTTCATGCCTCGGTGACTAACGGACACGGCAACACCGGCAGCGCGGAGCGCGATATCACTATCGACGCTCAACTTCCGGGGCTGCGCATCGACACGGTTGCGGGCGACGATATTATTAACCTCGCGGAACACGGCCAGAATCTGATAATCAGCGGCACCAGCAGCTATCTCACGGCAGGTAGCGTCGTCACCGTTACCCTGCATGGCAAAAATTACCCGGCCACGGTCAATGCCGACGGCAGCTGGAGTGCGGCGGTGCCTGCCGCCGACGTTGCCACCTGGCCGGATGGCGTGCTGACGGTCACCGCTTCCGCCAGCAGCAGCGCCGGAAACCCGGTCAGCATCGACAGCATCGTGGATGTAGACCTGGCTCCGGTTTCAATCAGTATTAATAGCGTCACGGCGGACAACGTGCTGAACGCCGCCGAGAAGGGCGCCGATCTTCTGCTCTCCGGGATGACCACTAATGTGGAGCCGGGGCAGACCGTGACGATTACCTTCGCCGGACACAGCTACACCACCACCGTTAACGATAACGGCACCTGGAGCTTCAGCGTTCCGGCGGCGGACATGGCTAAGCTCAAAGACGGTGATGCACAGGTCACCGTTAGCGTCAGCAATGCCAGCGGTAACCCGGCGAGCGCCGGGCAGGAATACAGCGTTGACACCAGCGCACCGCTGCTGACCATCGATCCGCTGAGCGACAACAATATCCTTAATGCGGCAGAAGCGAAGCAGCCTCTGACCATTACCGGGAGCAGCACCGCCGAGCCGGGCCAGGAAGTGACGCTTACCCTGAACAACATCAGCTACAGCGCAAAAGTTGGGGCCGATGGCCGCTGGAGCATCACCGTTCCGGCAGACGCGCTGGGGGCGCTTAGCGACGGGAATGTCACGGTTCATGCCACGGTTGCTGACAAAGCCGGCAACCCGTCAAACGCCGACCGCAGCATGCTGGTAGATATCACCGAGCCGAAGCTGACGATTGAAACCGTTGCGGGCGATGACACCATTAACGCTACGGAACACAACTACGCGCAAACCATCAGCGGAAGCAGCACCGGCGCAGCCGCCGGGGACGTTGTGACCGTAAAAATTACTAACGATTCCGGCGTTTCATTCAGCTACACCACGACTCTGGACAGCAACGGCGACTGGAGCGTAGGCATTCCTGCTGCTGTGATTAAAGGGCTGGCGGACGGAAGCTATACGCTCACCGCCAGCGTTACCGATGCTGCGGGCAACACCGGCAGCATCACGCACGGCATAACGGTGAATATCGCTCTGCCGACGATCGATATCGCAACGCTTGCGCACGATGATGTGATCAACGCGGTTGAAAAAGGTCAGGATCTTCAAATCTCCGGCACCAGTAATCAGCCAGCGGGCACCGTCATCACCGTCACGCTAAACGGCGTGAACTATCAGGCCATCACCCGGGATGACGGTAGCTGGAGCACTACCGTGCCCGCTTCTGCGGTAGGCAAGCTGGGCGAAGCTAACTACCAGGTTAGCGCAAACGTGACCGACGCCAGCGGCAACAGCAATAGCGCCAGCCATAACGTGCAGGTAGACAGCGCGCTGCCTACGGTAACCATCAACAGCGTTACCGCCGACAATATCCTCAACGCCGGTGAAATCGCCAGCGGCCAGACCCTCAGCGGGACGGTGACCGGTGCCGCATCAGGTGACGTTGTCACTATTAATCTCGGCGGCAAACTCTACCAGGCGATTGTGCAGGATGATTTGAGCTGGAGCCTGCCGGTTTCTAAAGAGATCCTTACGGCGCTCGGCAACGGTGATTTGACGCTGACGGCTTCGGTTACCAACGGCCACGGCAATACCGGCAGCGGCAGCCGCGATATCGCTATAGATGCCAATTTACCGGGGCTGCGTGTGGATACCGTGGCGGGTGATGACGTGATAAACGCCATCGAGCATGCCCAGAACCTGATTATTACCGGCACCAGCACCGGCCTGAAAGCCGGGAGCGCGGTGACCGTCACCATAAACGGCAAAGATTATGATGCCACCGTGCGGGCAGACGGCAGCTGGCAGGCCGCCGTGCCGGGCAACGAGGTTAGCCAGTGGAGTGAAGGTTCCATTAGCATCGAGGTAAAAGGCAGCAGCAGCGCGGGTAATGATGTCGCCATCCAGCACCAGGTCGTTGTTGATTTGAGCGAGGTGGTTATCAGCATCAACACCGTTTCAGGTGACAACGTGCTGAACGCCGCCGAGAAAGGCGCCGATCTGCTGCTTTCCGGCAGCACGCAGAATGTGGAAGCAGGCCAGACGGTAACCATCACTTTTGGCGGCCACACCTACACCGCTACCGTGCAGCCTGACGGCAGCTGGAGCCACAAGGTTCCCGCCGCGGATATGGTCGCCCTGAAAGACGGCGATACCAGCGTGCAGGTCAGCGTGACCAACAATAACGGCAACAGTACCGGCGCGGCACAAAACGTCAGCGTGGATACGCTTGCCCCTACGGTCACGCTGGATCCGGTAAGCCAGGACAACCTGCTGAATGCCGCCGAGGCGAAGCAGGCGCTGGTTATTAGCGGCACCAGTTCCGCAGAAGCGGGCCAGACCGTTACCGTGAAGCTCAACGGCAAAGATTACGAAGCGAACGTTAAGGCCGACGGCAGCTGGAGCCTGACGGTGCCGGCGGAAGATGTCGGCAAGCTGGCCGACGGCAATATTGTCATTACGGCAAACGTGGAAGACCGCGCGGGCAACGCTGGCTCGGCCAGCCGCGACATGTTGGTTGATATTACCGTTCCAAAAGTCACCATCGGCGCGATTGCCGCAGACGATGTGATAAACAGCGGCGAGCACGGGCAGGCGCAGATTATCTCCGGCACCAGTACCGGCGCGGCGGCGGGTGATATTGTCACCGTGACGCTGGGTAATAAGAGTTACACCGGCGTGGTTGACGCGGCGGGCAACTGGAGCGTGGGCATACCGCGCGGGGATATCGGCGCGTTAGCGGACAGCGGCTACACCGTTACCGCTTCCATTACCGATAAAGCGGGCAACACCGGCGACAGTTCGCGCGAAATTACCGTCAACACGGCCGCTCCGACCCTGGCGATAGATACCATCGCCGGAGACAATATTCTTAATGCCGATGAGAAAACCGGCGACGTAGTTATCAGCGGCTCATCGACCGGGCTGGCTCCTGGCGCTCTGGTAACCGTAACCCTTAACGGCAAAAACTATGCCGCAACGGTTGATGACCAGGGCAAATGGACGACGACCGTTCCTGCGCAGGATGTCGCTCATCTTGGCGAAGCTTTCTACGAGGTTTCCGTTAGCGCCAGCAATGACGTAGGGAACAGCGGCGGCCAGACCAGCACGCTGGAAGTGGCTTCGACGTTGCCGGGCGTAACCATCAATGTTGTTGCTACAGACGATGTTATCAACGCGGGCGAACTGACCGCGGGGCAGATAATCAGCGGGCGAGTCACCGGCGTGCAGGCCGGAGCGGACGTTACCCTCAATATCGGCGGCGTTAACTACACGGCAAAAGTTCAGGATGATCTGACCTGGAGCCTGCCGCTGGGTAAAGACGTACTGGAAGCGCTGGGCAACGGCGATCTTAAAATCAACGCTTCCGTGACCGACGGCGCCGGCAATACCGGCACCGGCTCGCGCGAAATCACCATTGATGCCGCGCTGCCGGGGCTGCGTATTAACACCATTGCCGGGGATGACGTTGTTAACGCCATCGAACATGGCCTCAATCTGATTATCAGCGGCACCAGCTCCGGCCTGAGCGTGGGCAGCGCGGTGACCGTAACGGTCAATGGCAAAGAGTATGGCGCGGTGGTCAGCGCGGACGGCAGTTGGCAAACCGTCGTTCCGGGCAATGAAGTTAGCCTGTGGGCGGCCGGGGATATTACCGTTTCCGCTAAAGGCAGCAGCGATACCGGCAACCCGGTATCCATCGACCATACGGTGAATGTTGATCTCAGCGCCGTGGCGATTTCCGTCAACCAAATTGCCGGGGATGACGTGCTGAACGCCGCCGAGAAAGGGGCGGATCTGCTGTTGTCCGGCACCACGCAGAATGTGGAAGCGGGGCAAACCGTCACGATTACCTTTGCGGGGCACACCTATACCACTCAGGTACAGG
Source organism: Cedecea davisae DSM 4568 (assembly GCF_000412335.2). Classification (GTDB taxonomy): domain Bacteria; phylum Pseudomonadota; class Gammaproteobacteria; order Enterobacterales; family Enterobacteriaceae; genus Cedecea; species Cedecea davisae. The sequence goes on along the minus strand of NZ_KE161030.1, from coordinate 2,309,061 downwards.
CGAACGGCAGTTGGGAATTTACCGTTCCAGCCGGTGATATGAAGGGCCTGAAAGACGGCGACACTTCGGTTGAAGTTAGCACGGTGAACGTTAACGGCAACGGCGCTTCTGCGGGGCGCGAAATCAGCGTCGATACCGCAGCGCCTACGCTGCAAATCAACGTTATTGGCGGAGACGACGTGCTGAACGCCGTCGAAGTCGGGCAGCCGGTGGTCATTACCGGCACCAGCAGCGCCGAGGCGGGGCAAACCGTCACCGTGGTGCTGAACGGCGAAAGTTACACCGGGACCGTGCAGCCGAACGGCTCGTGGAGCGTGACCGTGCCAGCGGACAAAGCCTCCGCGCTTGCCGACGGCGTATATACCGTAGCGGCCAGCGTCAGCGATGCGGCAGGCAACGGCAGCACAACCAGCCATAACGTGAAGGTGGATGCTACCGTGCCGTCCGTCGGCTTCAACACCGTGGCGGGCGACGATGTGATTAACCTTGCCGAACACGGCCAGGCGCAGATAGTTTCCGGCACCAGCAGCGGCGCGGCGGTGGGCGATAAAATCACCGTCACCCTCGGCTCTGAAAGCTGGACTACAACCGTTGACGCCGCAGGCAACTGGAGCATAGGCGTCCCGGCGGAAGTGGTGAGCCAGCTTGCCGACGGCAAAGTGACAATAACCGCCAGCCTGACCGATTCGGCGGGGAATACCGGCGGCGGGAGCCACGAAGTGCTGGTTAATACCGGCCTGCCGTCGGTTAACTTCAACGCCATCAGCGGCGACAACGTGCTTAACGCGGTGGAAAAAGGCGAAGCTCTGACCCTGAGCGGAACCAGCGCCAACCTTGCGGCGGGAACCCGTGTAACCGTCACGCTGAACGGCAAAAACTACAGCGCCACTACGGATGCAGACGGCAACTGGAGCCTTGAGGTTCAGCCCGGCGATCTGGCCGCGCTGGGTGAAGCGAATTATACCCTGAGCGCTACGGCGACAAACGCCATCGGCAATAGCGCGAGCGCTAATGCCAATCTGCTGGTGGATACGGCGGCCCCGGCCGTCACCATTAATGCGATAACCGCTGACAACGTGCTGAATGCGGCTGAAGTTGCCGCCGGGCAGACGCTGAGCGGGAAGGTAAGCCATGCTGCGGAAGGTGACGTTGTCACAATTATGCTGGGTGGAAAAAGCTACACCGCAACGGTGAAAAGCGATCTGAGCTGGAGCCTCGAACTCCCGGCGGACGTGCTGGCCGCGCTGGGTAACGGCAAGCTGACGGTGAGCGCATCGGTCACCAACGGCCACGGTAATAGCGGGTCCGCCGAACATGATTTTGCTATCGACGCCGGCTTGCCTGGCATCCGCATCGACACCGTGGCGGGCGACGACGTTATTAATGCTATCGAACACGGACAGAATCTGATCGTTAGCGGCAGCGCCAGCGGCATGGCCGTGGGCAGCACCGTCACCGTAACTATCGGCGGAAAAAGCTATCTGGCGACCGTTAGCGCCAGCGGCGTCTGGTCTGCGGCAGTACCGGCGAATGATGTAAGCCTTTGGCCAGCGGGCGATGTTACCGTCAGCGCGGCAGGCAGCAGCAGCGCGGGTAACCCGGTTTCCATCGATCATACCGTCAAAGTAGATCTCAGCCCGGTAGCCATCAGCGTGAATAGCATTACGGCCGACAACGTGCTGAATGCCGCAGAGAAAGGCGCAGACCTGCTGCTTTCCGGCAGCACTCAGAACGTGGAGGCCGGGCAAACCGTCACGATTACCTTCGGCGGGCGCAGCTATACCACTCAGGTTAAAGATGATGGCAGCTGGAGCTACAGCGTTCCGACGGGTGACCTCAGCGGCCTGAAAGATGGCGATGCTTCGGTAAAGGTTAGCGTCTCTAATGTGAACGGTAACGGCGCATCGGCAGAGCGTGAATATAGCGTGGACGCAAGCGCTCCAGCCCTGACAATCGATACGGTTGCGGCAGACAACGTGATTAACGCGAAAGAAGCCGGAACCGGCGTAACGGTAACCGGTAGCTCAAATGCGGAACCGGGCCAGACCGTTACCCTGACGCTGGATGGAAAAACACATACCGGCGTTGTGCAGGCGGACGGCAGCTGGAGCATCACTCTCGATGCAACGGCTTTGGGTGCGCTGGCGGACAATAATTACCAGATTAGCGTCAGCGTTAACGATGCGGCTGGCAACGGCACAACAAGCAGCAAGAGCATCACGCTGGACACCACCGCGCCGACAATCAGTTTCAACCCGATAGCGGGCGATGACATTATCAACCTGAGCGAGCACGGGCAGGCGCAGATTATCTCCGGCTCCAGCAGCGGCGCGGCTCCGGGAAATACAATTGTTATCACCCTCAACGGCATCAAATACACCACAACGGTGGATGCCAGCGGAAACTGGAGCGTCGGCGTTCCGGCATCGGCTATCTCCGCTCTGCAAAATGGCACCGCCACCGTGAGCGCGGTCTTGACCGATGCCGCAGGTAACGAGGGCAGCGCGTCGCATAACGTGCTGGTAAGCGCTTCAACCGTCGGGCTGACTATCAACACCATCAGCAATGATGACGTGATTAACGCGGCCGAAGCCAGCCAGAGTCTGATTATCAGCGGGGGCAGCAGCGAACTGGCAACGGGGACGCAGGTTACGGTCATCCTGAACGGCGTGAGCTATAGCGCCACTATTCAGGCGGGCGGCGGCTGGTCGGTTACCGTTCCGGCGGAGCAGGTGCAGAATCTGACGCACGGCAGCGGCTACACCGTGACGGCTTCGGCCACCGACAGCGCCAACAATTCGGCCTCAGCAAGCCATAACATCAGCGTGGATACCTCCGCGCCAATTATCACTATCGCTGACCTGTCTGGCGATAATGTGATTAACGCCGTGGAGCAGCAGCAGCCGCTGACGATCCGCGGAACCAGCAGCGCGGAAGTTGGGCAAAAAGTGACGGTAACCCTGGGCACTGAAAGCTACGAAACCACCGTTCAGGCGGACGGCAGCTGGAGCCTTACCGTACCTGCCCAGGACCTGGCGAAACTTGCCGAGGGCGACTTTATCGTTAATGCCGCGGTAAGCGATAAAGCCGGTAACCCGGGCAGCGCGGACCGCACCCTGACGGTGGACACGGTGGCGCCAACCATCACCTTCAATAAGGTGGCGGGCGACGACATCATTAACAGCGGCGAACAGCAGGTGGGCCAGGTCATCAGCGGCACCACCAGCGCACAGCCGGGCCAGACCATCACCGTTACCTTCAATAACCATAGCTACACCGCTAAGGTTGGCGACGGCGGCAGCTGGTCGGTTACCGTTCCGGCGCAGGACTTCCTCGGCGCGGCGGACGGCAGTTATGTTATTTCTGCCACCGTCAGCGACAAGGCGGGCAACGGCGGCAGCGGCAGCACTCAGGTCACCCTGAGCGGCGAAGTGCCGACCATTAGCGTAGGCACCTTTGCCGGAGACGATATCGTCAGCGCCGCGGAGCACGGCACGCCGTTGGTAATCGGCGGGACAACCAATGCTCCTGCCGGACAAACCGTGACCATCACGCTGAACGGACAGACTTATAGCACTACGGTACAAAGCGACGGCAGCTGGAGCTACACCCTCGGCAGCAGTGCGGTAACCGCTCTCGCAGACGGCGGCTCGTATGTGATTCACGCCAGCGTCAGCAACAGCATCGGCAATAGCGCCGGGGCCGACCGCACCATTACCGTGGATACCACGCCGCCGCAGATGAGCATTACTATTGATGCGCTGCAAAACGACACCGGGCTGAGCGCCACGGACTTTATTACCGCCGATAACAAGGTGGTGGTGAAAGGCTCGCTGGGCGCAGCGCTGGGCAATAATGAGAAGGCACAGATAAGCCTCGACGGCGGCGCAAGCTGGATCGATCTGGTGGTTAACGGCACCGCATGGAGTTTTGCGGATGGCCGCACGCTGCCGGACGGCACGGTAACCTATAACGTTCGCGTGATAGACAATGCGGGCAACGTAGGCGCGACCGCCGCGCAAAATGTGGTTATCGACACCGTCGCCCCTGATGCAAGCAAAACCATCACAGTGGAAGCCGTTTCCCGCGATACCGGTCTGGACGCACATGATTTTATCACCAGCGACAATACCCTGACGCTGAGCGGTAAACTTGGCGCGCCGCTGGCGGCCGGGGAGCACGCGCAGATTAGTATTGACGGCGGTAAAACCTGGGTTGATGTCAGCATCAGCGGCACCAGCTGGAGCTATATCGATGGCCGGGTACTCGCGGACGGCGATTATCTTTATCAGCTTCGGGTTATTGATGCTGCGGGCAATATCGGCTCAACCGCAAGCCAGCTGGTAACGGTGGACACCGTAGCGCCTGACGCCAGCAAAACCGTCACTATCGACAGCATCAGCGACGATACCGGGCTGAGTAACAGCGATTTTGTTACCAACGATACTTCGCTGACGCTGCGTGGAACCGTGGGCGCCGCGCTGCTGGACGGCGAGTATGTCCAGATAAGCCTCGATGGCGGAACGACCTGGCAGACGGTGACTACGCTCGGAACCAGCTGGTACTTCAACGACGGAAGAACCCTTAGCGACGGCACTTATCAATACATCGTGCGCGTGGTGGATGATGCCGGAAACGTCGGGCAGAGCGCTTCGCAGCAGGTGACGGTGGATACCGTCGCCCCGGATGCGGCGATAACGATTACCGTCGATAGCATCAGCAACGACAGCGGTTTCAGCGGCAGCGACTTTATCACCAACGATAATACGCTGACGCTGAACGGCAGCCTGGGCAAGGCGCTCGGCAGCAACGAGTTCGTCCAGATAAGCCTGGACGGCGGCTTAACCTGGGTTTACGCCACCTCCGTGAGCGGAACCAGCTGGCACTACACTGACGCGCGGGTTCTGGCTGACGGAAATCACACTTACCAGGTTCGTGTGGTCGATCTCGCCGGGAACGTGGGTGATACGGCCACCCAGACCGTGACCGTTGATACCGTCGCACCTGTCTACGGGATTACTATCGACAGCATCTCCGAAGACACCGGGCAGAGCAGCAGCGACTTTATCACCATGGATACCACGCTGACCCTGAACGGTACGCTGGGCCATACGCTGGCAAGCGATGAGCGAGTGCAGATAAGCCTGGACGGTGGCAAAAACTGGGTCGATGTCGTGGTTAACGGCACGGCGTGGCACTACGTTGACGGGCGCACGCTTGCTGACGGGGATTACCTCTACCAGGTTCGTATTATCGACCAGGCCGGAAACGTTGGCTCAACCGCCAACCAGACCGTCACGGTTGATACCCTGGCGCCGGACACGCTCGGCACTATTGTGAGCTACACCGATGATACCGGCGAACGTACCGGTAACTTCGACGGCAGCTATCCGACGGATGATAACTCTCCGGTGCTTAACGGCACTCTGAATCATGCGCTGGCGGACGGCGAAATAGCCCAAATTTTCCGCGACGGCGTGCTGGTGGGCAAGGTGACTATTACCGGCGGAACCAACTGGACGTTTGCGGATTCCGGCCTGCTGGACGGCAATTACAACTATGTGTTGCGTATCACCGACAAAGCCGGGAACTACACCGACTCGAACAAGTTTAGCCTGACGGTAGATACCTCGATACCTACCACCAAAGCGCTGGTTGACGGCCTGACGACGACGGACACCACGCCGATTATTACCGGCACCGTAAATGCCGATTTGGTCAACGGGCAGTATGTGGTTGTCACGGTAGACGGCAAAACCTACAGCTCTGAACGCGGCGGCGCGGTGGTGGTCGATCCTTCATCTAACACCTGGTATTTGCAGATCCCTGACGGAAATGCCCTGGGGCTGAAAAGCTATGACGTAACGGCGCAGGTAATGAGCAGCGCGGGTAACGGCAACAACGCGGGTCTTACGCACGGCACAGTAGTGGTAGGGGCGGAGGCATCCATGACGCCGGGCTGGTCCTTCACCAGCGCAACCAACGCTTATTCAGCAAGCTATATGCTGGATACGGACGGTATGTGGACGTTTGCCAGCAACCAGCAGTTTGCCTCCGCTAACGACCGCAACAATTACAGCGTCAGCGGCAACTTCACCATGACCGGGAGCTACACCACCGGCGCCTATGCTGACATCAACCGCGATGGGCTGGCAGATATGCTGGTGGAAAGCACCAACTATAGCTACATCGCCCAGTTGATAAACAACGGCGACGGAACCTATACGTCGACCAGCACCGGCAGTAGCGCGGCGGTTGGTGCACTGCTCTGGTACGGCGCGGTGGTGGCGATTGATTTCCAGGGCGACGGCTACGTTGACTTTGTGATGGGCGACGCGGGCGGGCCGGACTCCAGCACCTTTATGAACAACAACGGCGGCAAGCTGACGGGCACATCCGGCAGTGGGACCTACAGCAACTTCGTGACCGGCGCAAAAGTGGGTAACTACAACAGCCTGATTGAAGCTTCCGGCGTTGACCTGAACAACGATGGCATGGTGGATATTGCCCAGCACACCACCAACGGGGGCAATAACTACGCGCTGTCCACCATGTTCAGCAAAGGTGATGGGACGTTTACCTGGAGCCAGAACTTCATTAACACCATGTACAGCGCAACCGGCTCTGCGGCGGCGAGTAATGCGGTCAGCATGACCTGGGCCGACTTTAACGGTGACGGTTATATGGATCTGTATATGGGCATGTCCCGCGCGGGAACCGGCGGCTTGCTAATGCTGAACGACGGCAAGGGCAATTTGCAGACCGGAACGGCGGTAGGCACAGAGAAGTATAACGGCACCGTGAGCGTGGCGGTGGACTGGAACCTCGACGGCAGGATGGACATCATCAAGCTGGCGAATACCGGGCAGTCGTACATTTACACCAACGACGCGCTGCCGGGTGCGGCGAGCTTTACCTCATCTAAGTTTGGATCGGCCACCACCAGCCAGGTTTCCGGCGCGGCGCTGGTGGATTACGACTGGGATGGTGCGCAGGATCTGCTGATCTTCCGCCAGAACGGCAGCGTAGTGCTGGAGCGCAACACCAACACCGTTGCGCCGGGTACGGCTATCCACCTCAAAATAGTCGATGGCGAAGGGATGAACGTCTTCTACGGCAACACCGTGAAGCTGTACAACTCCGCGGGCGTGCTGGTGGCAAGCCAGGTGATTAACGCCCAGTCGGGCATCGGCATTAACGATGCTTCGGCGCTGGTGAGCTTCTACGGTTTGAGCCCGTCAGAAACCTACAGCGCGGTACTGGTGCGCGCCATTAACGGCGTTTCCAGCAACGAAACGTGGGACGGGTTAACCGCCGGAGACGGAAAAGAAAGCTATGCCCTGACGGCAGACGCTGCAACCGGTATTCACGGCGGAACCCTGACCGGAACCGGCTACAACGATACCTTTGTCGCCGCACAGGGAACCTACGTCTACAACGGCGGCGGCGGATGGGAAACCTCTTCGGATCACCAGACCTGGAGCACAACCGGCGGTATGGATATTGTTGACTTTAAAAACTCCACCGTTGGGATCAATGCGGATCTGAGTAAAACCGGCGCGCAAAACACCGGGTTTAACACCGCAACCTTCACCAATATCGAAGGCATTGCAGGCTCTGACCACGATGATGTGATAACCGGAAACAGCGGGAATAACGTCTTCGAAGGTCGCGGCGGCAACGACATCTTCAATATCGGCAACGGCGGCCACGATACGCTGTTATACAAGTTGCTGAATAACGCGGATGCGACCGGCGGGAACGGCAGCGATGTGGTTAACGGCTTCTCGGTTGGCACCTGGGAAGGTACCGCAGACAGCGACCGTATCGACCTGCGCGAACTGTTGCAGGGCAGCGGCTATGCCGGAGATGGCTCGGCGCATTACATCAACGGCGTGGCGCAGCTGGGCGCGGGGGCAGGCAATATCGGCGATTACATCAAAGTGGTGCAGAACGGCAGTAATACCGAAATCCAGATCGATCGTGACGGCAAGGGAGGAGCCTTTGACCCAACCACGGTCGTCACGCTCAACGGCGTGCAGACCGATCTGGCTACGCTACTGGCCAACCACCAGCTGTTGGTTATCTAGCGTAACAGGCCCCGCCGGAGTTAAGCCCGGCGGGGCAGCTGTCGCTTAAAAGATATAGCCGCAGATTTATTTTTCTTTCGCAGGACGTGAAACGTAATGACTTCAACGCATACCCGCTACGAACCCTGGCTGCAGGCGATGCTTAGCGTCGCGCGCCACTATCGTCTGGATTTCTCCGAGGAACACGTTCGCGTGGGCATCAATCAGGAGAGCCAAAGCCCTCATCATCTGGTGCTGGAAGATATCGCTCGCCAGCTTGGGCTCGCCATGCGTACCGCACCGGCAGACGTTTCGCTTATCGATCCGTGGCGACTGCCGCTGGTGGCCGAGTTTACCGACGGGCAAATGGCCGTTTTGACCCGTATGGATAACTATGGGCAGATTAGCGTGCAGCTCAGCGGAGACGGCGGGCTGGAAACCGTCGTTAGCCGTGACGAGCTGGCAAAGCGCCTTAAAGGCATTATTCTGCTGCGCCCGCTGAACTCCATTCCCGATGCGCGCGTGGACGATTACGTTAAGCCGTATCAGAAAAACTGGTTCTGGACGCTGGCCCTGAAAGACTGGAAGCGTTACGGAGACATCATGCTGGTGGCAATGGCGGCCAACGTGCTGGCGCTTGCCGGGATGATTTTTTCGATGCAGGTATATGACCGCGTCGTGCCTTCCCAGTCGGTACCGACGCTCTGGGTGCTGTTCGGCGGGGTGATGCTGGCGATTATTTTTGAATTCACCATGCGTATGCTTCGTGTACACATTGCCGATGTGGTCGGCAAGCGGGCCGACCTGCGTATTTCTGACCGGGTTTTTGCCCGCGCGCTGCGCATTAAAAATAACGCGCGGCCAAAATCCACCGGCTCGTTTATCTCGCAAATCCGCGAGCTGGAATCGGTGCGCGAGTTAATTACCTCCACCACCATCAGCACGGTTTCGGATATCCCGTTCTTCCTGCTGTTTGTCTTTATCCTGTGGCTTATCGGCGGCCCGCTGGTGTTTGTGGTGCTGTTGGCTATTCCGCTGTTGCTGATCCCCGGCCTGCTGGTACAGCGCCCGCTGGCGCAGCTTTCCAATGAAGGAATGCGCGAGTCTGCTATCCGCAACGCAACGCTGGTTGAAGCCGTACAGTCCATCGAAGACATTAAACTGCTGCGGGCGGAACAGCGGTTCCAGAATCAGTGGAATAACACCAACGACGTGGCGGCGGCGGTAGGCATGAAGCAGCGCTGGCTGACCAGCATGCTGATGACCTGGACTCAGGAAGTGCAGTCGATTGTTTACGCCGTTGTGCTGCTTGTCGGCTGTTATCTGGTTATCAATGGCGATATGACCACCGGTGCGCTGGTAGGAACCTCGATCCTCGCATCTCGCACTATTGCGCCGCTGGCGCAGATTTCCGGCGTTCTTTCGCGCTGGCAGCAGGCGAAAGTCGCGCGCAAGGGGCTGGACGACCTTATGCAGCGCCCGCTTGACGATCCCGAGCAGGGTAAGAAAGTGCATAAATCTCACCTGCGGGGCAATTATCAGCTCAACTACGCCGCGTTTTATTACGACGAAGAAGAGAAGGTTAACGACCTCGATATCGCCAGGTTGACCATTCAGGCCGGGGAAAAGATTGCGCTGCTGGGCCGCAACGGGTCGGGGAAAAGCACGTTATTGCAGCTGCTGGCAGGAATGCAGACGCCGCAGCATGGCCAGATCCTGCTAGACGATATTAGTCTCGGCCAGCTGGATACCGCCGATCTACGCCGCGATATGCATCTGCTGAGCCAGCAGGCCCGGCTGTTCTTTGGCTCGGTACGCGACAACCTGACGATGGGGCGCCCGCTGGCGACCGACGAAGAGATCCATCGGGCGCTGGTTCTTAGCGGCGCTCTGAGCTTTGTGCAGAAACAGAAAAATGGCCTCAATTATCTGATTACCGAAGGCGGCGCGGGGCTGTCCGGCGGGCAGCGGCAGGCGCTTTTGCTGGCAAGAGCCCTGATAACCCAGCCGCAGATCCTGCTGCTTGATGAGCCAACGGCCTGGCTGGATGAAGTGAGCGAGCGGCAGCTGATTGCCAATCTTGGGGGCTGGCTCGGCAACCGAACGATGGTGGTGGCGACTCACAGAATGCCGATTTTGCAGCTTGTTGACCGCATTATCGTGCTGGATCAGGGCCGTATCGTCATGGACGGCCCGCGTGACAAAATTCTACAACAGCACGGCATGATGGAGAAAAAGGCCGCGCCGCGCCGTACCGCAACTCTTAAAACGGCCGAAGCCACGGAGGCGCAGGCATGAATGACATCACGCGTTATAACAGCCGCCTCAAGGAGCCTGCGCTCCCTCGCTCCAGCCTGGTTGCCTGGGCCCTGGGGCTGATGCTGCTGGTTTTTGTTGTCTGGGCAAACTTCTTCACCCTCGATGAGGTGACAACAGGTTCGGGCAAAGTTGTGCCTTCCGCCCGTGAGCAGGTCATTCAGTCGCTGGAAGGCGGGATCCTATACAAGCTTGAAGTCCATGAGGGCGATATTGTGGAACGCGGGCAGGTCCTGGCCCAGCTTGATCGCACCAAAACCGAGTCCGGCGTGCAGGAGAGCGAATCACGTTTGCACGCCGCGATAGCAACGGCTTCTCGTTTAAAAGCCGAAGTTGGCGGTACGCCTCTGACTTTCCCTGACATTCTGGCAACCGACAGCGAGCTGGTCAGCCAGGAGACGGCTTTATACGAATCACGCCGTAGCAGCCTGGAAAAAGGGGTTGCCGGTTTACGCGAGGCCGTAGCGCTGGTGCAGCGGGAGCTGGCCATGACTCAACCGCTGGTTAAGCAGGGAGCGGCCAGCAGCGTTGAGGTGCTGCGCCTGCAAAGGCAGAAAAATGAGCTGCAAAACAAAATTACCGAAATGCAAAACCAGTATTACGTGCGCGCGCGTGAAGAGCTGGCAAAAACCAATGAAGAAATAGAAACCCAGCGCTCGGTGATGCGTGGGCGAACGGATTCCCTGACCCGGCTGAAGTTCACCGCGCCGCTGCGGGCGATTGTGAAGGGCATCGAAGTGACCACCGTTGGCGGAGTGATCCCGCCGAACGGCAAGCTGATGACGCTGGTTCCGCTTGATGACCAAATGCTGATTGAAGCGAAGATCTCTCCGCGAGACGTAGCGTTTATCCATCCAGGACAAAAGGCTTTGGTCAAAATAACCGCTTACGATTACTCCATCTACGGCGGGCTGCAGGGCGTGGTTACGATGATTTCGCCTGACACCCTTCAGGATGAAGTGAAGCGGGACGTTTACTACTATCGGGTTTACATTCGCACCGACGCCAGCCAGCTTGAAAACCGCGAAGGAAAAGCGTTCCCGATCTTCCCGGGTATGATAGCGACGGTAGATATTAAAACCGGCAGCAAATCGATACTCGACTATCTGCTGAAACCGCTGAATAAGGCGAGAGAGGCGCTGCGGGAGAGATAATAGAAAAGCCGGCTTTATGCCGGCTTTTCTTACACTTCACAAGGATTGATATTAAGCCCGTAAAGGATAAATGAGAAGTAATACCCAAAATAAGATTCGGCCATTTCAATAAAGCTCTGATGAATTTCCAGCAGGCCTTCATTATCCTCGCTGAATAGCCCGGCTAAGATACCACAGTTAATAATGCGGCGAAGATGCATGCGCGAAATTGACAGCTCTTTTGCCGTTTTATTGTAGTTGGGCTGTAGCCACCAGCGGCCATTTTCATCCTGGCGGGCGTTAAGTAATATTCTTAACATGATAATATGCCCGGCATCTTTATCGACAAACATCGCGCTGTTGTCTACCAGTCGGCTCAATATTACTTCATCAAATAACAGCCCGGCGCTGCGGCGGAAAAACTGTGTGAAGGTTGCCTCATCTTCCAGAGCGTGAATCGAAAGCGTATTTTCCGGGAGTAAAAGTTTCAGCGAAGGTATGGAAATTTGCATATAACTGCGCGTTTCATTGAGGCCTTTTTCGCTGGGGGTATAGAGCAAAACCCGGCGGTCATCCTCGCTTTTTTCCAGCGTCATACGCCCGGTGATGCGCAGCAGAGTCACCAGCGAATTCACGGTGTTCAGGCTGGTTAACTCCATTCTCACGCAAAACTCTTTAATATCCGCCAGCACCGCACGACGGTCGCCATAGTGGAAGCAAAGCAGCGCCAGCACAACATGAAAGCGGGAGCTTTGCAGAATAGTTTTATAAAATAGCGGCTGCTTTTTATAAGTAACTAACAGTGAGTCATAATGATGCCGCATAGCCTCCCGAAATCGAGGGTGGCTTTTTATTTGCTGACTGTATGTTGCTATGGTGTTTTGAAGTGGATGGTAGGTCATAATTATTTATTGTCCCGGTCTTTCAGTTACGGGGGATCGAACCCATAAAATGAGTGCCAGATTGAGGTTTTGTAAGGCCAGATAACAAGTGGCCTGATTATTCTTAAATGGTTTGCAAACCGTCTGGCAGTATATCACTAGTTGCCTCCAAATAAAAAAGATCGTCTCGGAATTATTTGATCTTTACTTTTTCGTGACTAAAAATGCTTATTTTTACTCAGGTAATATTTTGTTTCATTTTGCGGAAAAAATTATTCCGACAGCGGAAAAGAAATTTCATTAGCGGCCGTTTTATTTGCCTGGATATTAATCAATCGGTTATTTAATCGGATATTTTTCAGCGGAGAATCTGTTCTGAGAGGCGTTTATGGCGCTGAAGAAAACGATTTTTAAACCTTCATCTCATGTGCTATCGTAAGTTACATGAGTTGTTAAAGCCGTGAACCGAGGCAGCCTGATGAACGATACCAATGACATTTTTAACGCTGAGTTTTCGCGCCAGTACGACGTCAGCAACCAGCGGCTGAAGGAAATTTCGGACAACCTGCACCTGCTTATCTCATTGCTGCTGCGAGATTTTCCAGATGATTCTCGTGTGCTGTGCGTGGGTGTCGGCACCGGAACAGAAATAGTCAGGCTGGCAAAAGAGCACCCGACATGGCGCTTTACCGGGGTGGATCCTTCGCCGGATATGCTGGCGGTATGCGCTGAAAAACTTGAGCGGGAAGGGCTGAGCGAGCGCTGCGAATTGATTGTTGGCCATGTGGATGATGTTCAGCCGCAGAGCGAATTCGACGTGGCGCTTTGCCTGCTGGTAGCGCATTTTATCCAGCACCCACGGCGCGGCGGAATTTACCAGCACATTGCTGACAGGCTGAAGCCAAACGGGCAGTTGATAGCGGCCGAGATAGCCGGTGATATGCAGGACCCGGCTTTTAACGGGCAGTTGAAAAATTGGGTAGCGTTGCAGCAGGCGTTCACCCAGCGCCCGCGCGATATCGAAGAGGTTAAGGCTGAGCTAAACCGTCGCCTGCTGCTGCTTGCACCGCGGCAAACGGAGGCTCTGTTGCTGGAAGCGGGTTTTGCGAGCAGCGTCCAGTTCTTTCAGTCGCTGCTGATCCACGCCTGGCAAGCTGTTAAGTCTGCGGAATAAAAAGCGGGCGCTCGTTGCGGAGCGCCCTTGTTGACTACTTCCCGTCCTTATCCGCCGACTGCACCAGGGTTGGCGTTTCGTTAAAGAAGTTCCAGGGTTTGAGCAGGGCATGTACCCATTCCGTTGGCATGATTGGCCACTCTTCGGCACGCGCAATATGCGTGGTGCCGGTGGTCAGCCAGACTACGTTATCGCTGTTTTCCAGCGACTGGTTGTCTTTGGTATAGGCTCCCAGCCCGGTATCGTGGGCGGAGCGGTTAGGGTATTTGCCTTCTGAATAGCGTTCATCCGGGTTATAGCGGGTCACCCACAGCTGTTTATCCATAAAACTCAGGCGGTGGTAAATCCATTCGTCCGGAGCAAATTTCGCGCCGGTAGCCACCGGATGAGTGCCGCCCGCATAAGGGATCAGCTGATAAGAAACCGGGTTGCCCATGCGGTTTTCTTTATTAGGATTGCTCAACAGGCGCACGGTACCGGGGTCAAATTTCTGAGCCGCATCCTGCTCATTTTTAATCGCATATTCATCGATCTGCATGGTGCTGGTGCGTGGCCCGCCGCTGGTATTTGGCTTCACTACCGGATCGATAGCAGTCAGGCTATTATTTTCGCCATCGATATCCAGGTCCAGGCGGAAGTTATAAATATGCTGGTGGGTGGTGCCGACGATATTGTGGTCAATCAGCGTGCCGTAGCGCGTATCTTCCTTCGCGCTGGCATCGTGCATGGTTTTAGCCTTCACGCCTTTTACCGCTTCAATGCCCGTAGCGCCCGCGTCGATACCGATGGTGCCGTTCTGGTGGAATACCCAGTCAAAAATATAGTCGTAGTTGCCGACGGTACTAATCCAGCGCACCACCAGCTCGCGGCGTTCGCTGCTGACGTTCGGCTGGCCCATTTCCTGATGCTTGTACTCCGGCCCGGCATAGCGCTCAAAAACGGCGATAGCACGTGGTATCGTGGTTGGTTTACCTGTGTAATCGGCAATGGTTTCATCCAATAAAACCGCATTGCCCGGTGCGTCCTTACCGCGTGCTATTGGCGAGGTCAGCGTGCCCATGCCGTAATCACCTGCATCCAGATAAGCCTTGAAGTACCAGCCGATATCCGGGTCGCCATATGGCACAATCATCCCGCCCAGCGAACCTTCATACATTATTTTGCGTTTGGTGCCGTTGTCGTTATAGGTCACGGTAGAGATGATTGGCCCGACGCGGGAATTGAGGCGCAGGTGAAAATCCCAGTTTTGCCAGCGGATGGTGTCGCCGGTAATGGTGTAGTTTTTGCCCTCCGGTTCGATAATTTCCAGCGGTTTATGACTCGGGGCAGCGCGGTCGCGCCCGTCATAAGGACGCGGCGTCATCGGTACCGGGATAGTTGGGCCTTCCTCAATCTTGATGATTTTCTTCTGCTCGAGGTCTACCACGGCGACCAGATTTTCAATCGGATGCGCCCAGTAGTTGCCGTCGCCAACGTCGAGATAGCTGATGACCTTCAGCAGACGCTGATCCTGCTTCAGGCCGTCTTTACCGTCAAAATAGCCGACGGTGAGCGGGGTGGTTACTACTTTCGACGGATCTTTGATACCGCGTTTTTTCACCGCCTCGGCAAATTCTTTACTGCCGTTGATTATTGACTGTACGCTGGCAAAATCGTCCAGCAATACCATGCCGTGAGCACCCTCTATGGGCTTCCATGAATTCACTTTTCCGGCGCTTATATCCACCGTGGCCTCTATAATATGGCGACCATCGAGCATAATGACATCGGCCTCGCGGGGCTGACTCACGCTGGTGCCGTCTATCACAAACTTCCATACCTGCTCTTTAGGCGGCTCGCGCAGTGAAATCTCGGTAAAGCGGATATTGGCTTTGTACTCCGCCGCTGTTTTGATTATCTCCACCGTTTTATTAATTTCATCGGCGCTGAGGGAATTAAGCGGGTGTGGTTTTTTCTCTACGGCGAAGGTTTGATCCAGCCCGGACTGGAAAACTTCATTGATAAAGCCTTCGGAGATAAACGCCGTTTTGTCTTTAAAGATAACCGGCACTTCAAGTTTCAGCGTTTTACCGTTAACCACCGCCGTGGTGGCGTTTGGCTTCACTTTTACATAAGCGCCGTCTTTGATGAGGGTAAACATTTGCGCGTAATCGTCCCACTGGACGTCCGCGCCAAAATCAGCGAGCGTTTTCTGCATGGGCACCATATGCGCTTCGCCGCCGTGGGCGAAGGCTGGGGCGTTAACACCGGCAGAGGTCAGGAGCGCAATGGCCAGCGCCAGCGCTTTTTTTCCAGTTTTAATTGTCATCACGTTCTCACCTTCAGAGTGTGTTGTGTTGTTATCTGCGTGCTGGATAAAGAGTGTCGGATTCAACATAACAACTTCCGTCGGCGCTTCCCTTGTCGTGCCTGCCAACCGTTTTGTTGTGGTTGCCAGAATGCGGATTTGAAGGGGGGAGCTATTCGCCCGGATCTGTTCCGTTCACCCGTCCGGCGGAATCTTTTGCCCCCTCGCCCCTTTGGGGAGAGGGCCGGGGTGAGGGGGACGATGAGAGCCGGGGCAAGGGCATGGCTTATCTTCGGATTGGCATAAACGGTTGTAAGCAGAGAGATAACCTCTGTGACCATGATTATGTTCCGTTCACCCGTAAATCTGTTTTCCCTGCACGCGCAGAGAACGGTGAACGTGTCAGGGGGAAATA
>NZ_KE161030.1:2012327-2291786 GCF_000412335.2 Cedecea davisae DSM 4568 | reverse complement strand
TGCTGCTCCCGGCAGCTCTACCCCGCCTGAAATGGGTCAAAGCCGGGGGCGCTGAGAGCCGGGGGCAAGGGCGTGGTTGTGGGACCTGAAGCTACTGTTATTTTCAGTATTGCTGTGGGCTAAAAGCGAGTCCCTGGTTCCGGCTTAAATCGCCTCCGTTTTCTCTCCGACTGACCAGGGGCCGGACGCCGGGAGCGGGCGGAGGCTGTGAGCGTCGGGAACGCATCGCAGCCGACCCAGGGCTGGGAGATAAAACGGAGGTTTACCGCTTGCGGCGATTTATCTCGCCGGGAGTCCGGGTGCTCAGGGGAGTGACGGTGACTCCCCTGAGACGTTCACCGATTCGGTGGCTGCATATAAAGCAGGTCTGGAAGTGAACGGAATCATCTTCGGGCGTGTATAAACGTCTGTAATCAGGAGAGATAACCTCTGTGACCATGATTATGTTCCGTTCACCCGTAAATCTGTTTTCTCTGCACGCGCAGAGAAAGGTGAACGTGTCAGGGGGAAATACGCCATTCCCCCTGACCACCCCCGGCGCCCGGCAAACTCATCGCCGCTAAAGCGGTAAACCCCCGGCTATCACCCAAACATTCGGGGTCGTTCGCGATCCGTTCCCGACGATCGCTCTCTTTCGCTGCTCCCGGCAGCTCCACCCCGCCTGAAATGGGTCAAAGCCGGGGACGATGAGAGCCGGGGACAAGGGCGTGGCTGCGGAATTTAAAGCGACGCGGAGTTTCAGAATGGCTGTGGGCTAAAAGCGAGTCCCTGGTTCCGGCTTAAATCGCCTCCGTTTTCTCTCCGACTGACCAGGGTCCGGACGCCGGGAGCGGGCGGAGGCTGTGAGCGTCGGGAACGCATCGCAGCCGACCCAGGGCTGGGAGATAAAACGGAGGTTTACCGCTTGCGGCGATTTATCTCGCCGGGAGTCCGGGTGCTCAGGGGAGTGACGGTGACTCCCCTGAGACGTTCACCGGTTCGGTGGCTGCATATAAAGCAGCGCTGGAAGTGACCGGAATCATCTACGGCCGTGCATAAACGGCTGTAACCCGGAGAGATAACTTCCGCAAGGTTGGTTATGCTCCGTTCCCGACGATCGCTCTCTTTCGCTGCTCCCGGCAGCTCCACCCCGCCTGCAATGGGTCAAAGCCGGGGACGATGAGAGCCAGGGGCAAGGGCATCGCTGCGGGCCTGAAGCGCGGCACTTGCTGCAAGGTGAGTAAAACTACAAGGCGAAATCACCGTGTAAACGGGCCACTAAAGTAAGAATCGAATAGCGGGCGACAATCTGCTGATGCTGGTTGGTGATATCCACCGCCCATTCCACCACGCCAACCGGCTTATCTTCCGCGCTTTTCTGCGGTTTTGCCGTTTTGCGTTTGCAGGTCAGGCGCACCTGAATGGTATCGTCAATTTTGACCGGCTCGATAAAACGCAGGTTTTCCATGCCGTAGTTGGCGATAACCGGGCCTACGCCTGGGTCAACAAACAGCCCGGCTGCGGCAGAGACAACAAAGTAGCCGTGTGCCACACGCTCTCCGAAGAAAGATTCCGCCGCCCCTATCTTGTCGGTATGAGCATAGAAACGGTCGCCGCTGAGGTTTGCGAAGTTCGCAATATCGGCCTCGGTAATCGTTCGGCGTGCTGTAAGAATACTTTCGCCGAGGCGCAGTTCTTCAAAGTGCTTGCGGAATGGGTGCACCGCATCTTCCTGAACTTTAGCGCCATAGTTCCACTGCTGGCTGATGGCGGCCAGCATCGTCGGGCTGCCCTGAATTGCCGTGCGCTGCATATAATGCTTCACCGCCCGCAGGCCTCCTAGTTCCTCGCCGCCGCCTGCTCGCCCGGGGCCACCGTGAACCAGCATTGGCAGCGGCGAGCCGTGGCCGGTAGATTCAACCGCTGACTCCTGGTTGAGTACCTGAATTCGGCCATGCGCGCGCGCCGCGCCAAGAATAAATTCGCGGGCGATTTTCTCGTCGGCCGTAACCAGCGTTCCGGCAAGGCTACCCTGGCCTGCGCAAGCCAGCGCCATGGCGTGGTTCATATCGCGATACGGCATAACGGTTGCCACCGGGCCGAAGGCCTCAAGCTCATGTACCGCAGGCGTTTCGTCCGGCTGCTGACAGAGCAGCAGGGTTGGCGGGAAGAATGCGCCGCGCAGCGAGGCATCAGCCTTGCCGCCGAGCACGGCTTCGCAACCGGCCTCGACAAGTTGATCGACTCTGCGCTGAACGTCTTCGCGCTGCTCCACGCTGACTAATGCGCCCATGCGCACGCCTTCCACTGCCGGATCGCCAGGCTGAATTTTTTCCAGTTTCACTTTCAGAGCGCTGACCACGGCATCAAGCTGCTTGTGGGGAACAATGATGCGACGGATAGCGGTACATTTCTGGCCTGATTTGGCGGTCATTTCGCGGACTATCTCACGAATAAACAAGGCAAATTCAGGCTGCTCCGGCGAAACATCCTCCGCAAGCACGCAGCAGTTAAGCGAGTCTGCCTCCATGGTGAACTGGATGGATCGGGCGACAATATTTGAGTGACAACGTAACTTTTGGCCGGTGCTGGCGGAGCCGGTGAAGGTCACCACATCCTGCTCGTCCAGCTGTTCGAAAAGGTTGCCAACGCCTCCGCAGATCAGGCTGATAGCGCCGTCCGGCACCAGGCCAGACTCAACAATCGACTTCACCATAGCATGAGTCAACTGCGCGCTGGCGGTGCCGGGTTTGATGATGGCTGGCATACCCGCGAGCCACGTCGGGGCCAGTTTTTCCAGCATGCCCCAGCAGGGGAAGTTAAAGGCGTTGATGTGCAGCGCCATGCCGGATTTTGAAGTCAGTACGTGGCGGGCGGCAAAGCCTCCTTGTTTTGACAGCGGAATTAACTCATCTTCCGGCCAGAGGATGTCGTCCGGCAGTTCGCGGTTGCCCATTCCCGCATAGGCAAAAAGGGTAGCAATGCCGCCTTCGATATCGACCCAGCTATCTGCTTTGGTTGCGCCGGTCTGGTAGGAAACCTCGTAAAACGCCTCTTTGTTTGCCATCAGATGTTTGGCAACCGCCTTTAGCATCGCCGCTCGTTGAATAAAGGTCATTTCCTGAAGCGCTTTGCCGCCTTGCTCTATGGCAAAGCGGCGCGCCTGCGCCATATCCGCACCTTCGCTGGTGACCTGCCACAAAGGTTCGCCGCTAACGGCATGAAAAATAGTTCTTTCTTTACCGTGACCGGTAAACCACTGCCCGGCCAGATAGCTGGTTAACTGTTGCATCACACTCTCCATAATTCACTGCATTTAATTCATATAGTGTTTGTTTTGTGAATCATAAAAATCAAGTCGTAATTTAATAATTTATTAACAGTGTGATTTTGTGTTTTATCCGTCATTAGGTTATCTCAATGATAAATAGATGTTTGTGGATATTTATCGTGATAAGCCTCACAAACGTGTGGTGATGGCTTTGCGATCTCCATTAACTTATCTGTAACTTTTAATCATTACGTGATTCACATTTTAACGACTTGTGGATTTGAACTGAATCATAAGGTGATGCCGTGACAGAACAACAACGCTTTGAGGAGCGGATCCGCCAGGAAACCGCTATTGAGCCTCAGGACTGGATGCCGGAGGCCTACCGTAAAACGCTGATTCGCCAGATTGGGCAGCACGCCCACTCTGAGATAGTTGGCATGCTGCCGGAGGGGAACTGGCTTACTCGCGCCCCAAGCCTGCGCCGTAAGGCAATATTGCTGGCAAAAGTGCAGGACGAGGCGGGGCACGGCCTTTACCTCTACAGCGCGGCCGAAACGCTGGGCTGTGCGCGGGAAGATCTCTACCAGAAGATGCTCGACGGCAAGATGAAGTATTCCTCAATCTTCAACTACCCGACGCTGAACTGGGCCGACATCGGTGTCATTGGCTGGCTGGTAGACGGGGCCGCCATCGTTAACCAGGTGGCGCTGTGCCGCACCTCTTATGGCCCTTATGCCAGAGCAATGGTGAAAATCTGCAAAGAAGAAAGTTTCCACCAGCGACAAGGATTTGAAGCCTGCGCGGTGCTGGCAAACGGCAGCCCCGAACAGCGTCAGATGTTGCAGGACGCCATCAACCGCTTCTGGTGGCCGGCGCTGATGATGTTTGGCCCGAACGACGACAACTCGCCAAACAGCGCACAAAGCCTGGCCTGGAAAATCAAACGTTTTGGCAATGATGAACTGCGCCAGCGCTTTGTGGACAACACCGTCCCGCAGGTTGAACTGCTGGGCATGACCGCACCGGACAAAGACCTGCACCTTGATGAAGAAAGCGGTCATTACCGCTTCGGTGAAATTGACTGGCAGGAATTTAATGAAGTGGTTGCCGGGCGCGGGGTCTGCAACGAAGAGCGCCTGGCCGCCAAACGTAAAGCCTGGGAAGAAGGGGCATGGGTGCGCGAAGCCGCCCTTGCGTATGCCGAAAAACAACAGGCACGCAACGCCGCCTGAAGGAGAGAAAAATGAGCAATGTCTACTGGCCGCTGTACGAAGTTTTTATCCGTAATAAAAAAGGATTATCCCACCGTCACGTAGGCAGCCTGCACGCCGCCGACGATCGTATGGCGCTGGAAAACGCCCGCGATGCTTATACCCGCCGCAGCGAAGGCTGCTCTATTTGGGTCGTCAAGGCCAGCGAGATAGTGGCTTCCCAGCCGGAAGAGCGCCCGGAATTCTTCGACCCCGCGGACAGCAAAGTTTACCGCCATCCCACTTTCTACACGCTGCCTGACGGCATCGAGCATATGTGAGGCAGCCAATGACACTCGATCCCGTAGCAACATACAGCCTGCGCCTCGGCGATACCTGCCTGGTGCTGGCCCAGCGCCTCAGCGCCTGGTGCGGCCATGCCCCTGAACTGGAAATCGATCTCGCGCTGGCAAATATCGGCCTCGACCTGCTGGGACAGGCCCGCAATTTCCTGACTTATGCGGCGGAACGTGAAGGCAGCGGTCTGGATGAAGACAAGCTGGCATTCGGGCGCGATGAACGCGAATACAAAAATCTGCTGCTGGCCGAGCAGCCAAACGGCGATTTTGCCGAAACTTTAATGCGCCAGTACCTGCTGGACGCCTGGCATGTCGCACTGTTCAGCCGCCTGGTGGACAGCAAAGACCAGCAGCTTGCGGCCATCTCTGCCAAAGCGATTAAAGAGGTGCGTTACCACCTGCGTTTTAGCCGCGGCTGGCTGCTGCGCCTGGGTAACGGGACGGCGTTGTCGCAAGAAAAAATGCAAAACGCCCTAAACAAACTGTGGCGCTTTAGCGGCGAAATGTTTGTCGCCGATGAGCTGGAGATTGAGCTGGCGGAGCAGGGCATTGCGGTTGACTCGAGGGCTCTCAGAGACGAATGGCTTCTGGAGGTCGTCGCCGGGCTGAGCGAAGCCTCGTTGCAGATACCGGCAGAAGCGCCGTACCGCACCGGCGGCAAGCAGGGCCTGCACACCGAACACCTCGGCCCGCTGCTGGCAGAAATGCAATACCTCCAGCGCGCTTATCCGAATCAGCAGTGGTAAGGAGAACAGGATGCAAACCGCAACGCTTCAACCCGCAGCCGTGCGCGACGTATGGCGCCTGCTTGGTGAGATAAGCGACCCGGAAATTCCGGTGCTGACCATCACCGACCTGGGCATGGTTCGCAGCGTGGAGCACCGGCAGGACGGCTGGCACATCGGCTTTACGCCGACTTATTCAGGCTGCCCGGCGACCGAGTTTTTACTCGCTGCGATTCGCGAAACGCTGGAAGCGGCGGAGCTAATCCCGGTGCATATCAAGCAGGTTCTGCATCCCGCATGGACAACAGACTGGATGACGCCGGAGGCTAAATCCCGACTGCGTGCCTACGGCATCAGTCCGCCTCAGGGGCATTCGTGCCACGCGACTCTGGCGGCACAGGTGACCTGTCCGCGCTGCGGCAGCGAGCACACCTCGCTGATTAGCGAATTCGGTTCCACGGCCTGTAAAGCGCTTTACCGCTGCGACAGCTGCCGCGAACCCTTTGATTACTTTAAATGTATTTGAGGTTGCCATGACGACGTTTCATTCCCTGAAAGTGGCGCGTATTGAACCTGAAACCCCGGAAGCGGTGGCTATCACTTTTGCCGTTCCCGACGAGCTGCGCGGCCATTATCGTTTTCGTCCCGGCCAGCACCTGACGTTGAAGGCGAAGCTGGGCGGCGAAGAGCTGCGCCGCTGTTACTCCATTTGCCGTGAGGAAAAGCCGGGCGAAATTTGCGTGGCGGTAAAAGCCATTGAAGGCGGGCGCTTTTCTCAATATGCATTAAGCGACCTGGCGGCAGGTATGTCGCTGGAAGTGATGGTTCCACAGGGGACATTTGGCTACCAGCCAAACCCGCAAACCACAGGCAATTATCTGGCGCTGGCGGTTGGCTCCGGCATTACGCCGATGCTGGCCATTATCGGCTCTACGCTCGCCGCTGAACCCCAAAGCCGCATCACGCTGGTTTATGGCAACCGCAGCAGCGGCAGCATGATGTTCCGCCAGGCGCTGGCCGATCTTAAAGACCGCTACCCGCAGCGGCTACAGCTTATCTATCTGTTCAGCCAGGAAAAGCCGGAAAGTGACCTGCTCAGCGGACGGCTGGACGGCGCGAAACTCCGGGCGCTGGGCGACCATTTGCTGGATCTCAAAGGCTTTGATCGCACCTTTATCTGCGGCCCGCAAAGCATGATGCAGGAAGCCGAGGCCACGCTGCTGGAGCTTGGCGTAGCGCAGCAGAATATCTATATCGAACACTTCAACACGCCGGGCATCACCCCGAGTTCCCGCTCGCGGGCGCAGGCCGCAGGCAAAGTTGTCACCCTGCGCCAGGACGGAGTCGCTCGCCAGATTACGCTTACCGCCGGGGACGAAAGCATTCTTGATGCGGCGCTGCGTCAGGGGGCTGACCTGCCGTATGCCTGCAAGGGCGGCGTCTGTGCCACCTGCCGCTGCAAAGTAATAAGCGGTGAAGTGGAAATGGGCGTCAACTACAGCCTGGAGCCGGATCAGCTGGCGGCGGGCTATGTGCTGAGCTGCCAGGCGCTGCCGAAGGGTGACGATGTGGTACTCGATTTTGACGCGCAGGGGCTGTGATGAGCGAAATATTGAGCCACCAGATCGGGCGAGTTTTAACCCTGACGCTGAACCGCCCCCAGGCGCGTAATGCCCTGAATAATGAGCTGTTGACGAAGCTCGCCGAAGCGCTGGAAGCGGCGCAGCAGGAGCAAAGCATTGGCGCCGTTGTTGTTGCAGGCAACGAACGTTTTTTTGCCGCCGGAGCGGATTTAAAAGAGATGGCGAGCCGCGATATGCCAGCCACGCTCAACGACCCGCGCCCGCAGCTTTGGGCGCACATTGAACGCTTTTCTAAACCGCTGATTACCGCCGTTAACGGCTATGCGCTCGGCGCAGGCTGCGAACTGGCATTGCTAAGCGACATTATTATTGCCGGGGATAATGCCCGCTTCGGCCTGCCGGAAATTACGCTCGGCATTATGCCGGGGGCAGGCGGTACGCAGCGGCTTATCCGCAGCGTAGGAAAAGCGCTGGCCTACCGCATGGTGCTGAGCGGCGAGCCAATTGATGCGCAGCGGGCCTTGCAGGCCGGGCTGGTTGCGGAGGTTCACCCTTCGGCGCTTACCCTCGAGTATGCACAAAAGCTGGCCGCGCAAATTGCCCGCCACGCTCCACTTGCGCTTCAGGCGGCAAAAACGGCTCTTCGTCAGGCTCAGGAAACTGGCCTTAATCAGGGACTGTTGCAGGAACGCCAGCTTTTTACCCTGCTAGCAGCCACCGAAGATCGCCATGAGGGCATTGCCGCCTTCCTGGAAAAACGACCTGCCGCCTTCAAAGGACGTTAATCATGAATTTTATTGTTAGCGATGTGCAAAACGGGGTAATGACCCTGACCCTGAACCGCCCGGAGCGCCTCAATAGTTTTAACGATGAGATGCACCGCCAGCTGGCGGAAGTTCTGACCCAGGCCGAACGCGATGAAACTATTCGCTGCCTGTTGATTACCGGCGCGGGGCGCGGGTTCTGTGCCGGGCAGGATCTTAATGACCGCAATGTTGACCCGAGCGGCGAAGTGCCCGATCTCGGCTATTCGGTAGAGACTTTCTATAACCCGCTGATGCGCCGCCTGGCTAAATTGCCAAAACCGGTCATCGCCGCGGTAAACGGCGTGGCTGCCGGAGCGGGCGCTACGCTTGCGCTGGGCTGCGATATGGTTATCGCCGCACGTTCGGCAAAATTCATTATGTCTTTCAGCAAGCTGGGCCTGGTTCCCGACTGCGGCGGCACCTGGTTTTTACCCCGCCTTACGGGCCGCGCCCGGGCAATGGGCCTGGCGCTGATGGGCGATACGCTTAGCGCCGAACAGGCTCACCAGTGGGGCATGATTTGGCAGGTAGTGGACGACGAGCAACTGGGCGATACCGCGCGCCAGCTGGCGACCCATTTTGCCAGCCAGCCGACCTTCGGCCTTGGGCTAATCAAAAAAGCGCTTTATGCCTCAGAAACCAACACGCTTGATGCCCAACTGGATCTGGAACGTGATTACCAGCGCCTCGCCGGGCGCAGCGAAGATTACCGTGAAGGCGTTTCTGCGTTTCTGGCCAGGCGCCCGGCAACCTTTAAGGGGAAATGATCATGCTGACGCCTGATGCAGTTATTGCGGTGATCGGCAGCGGCACAATGGGCGCGGGTATTGCGCAGGTTGCCGCCGGTGCCGGTCATCGCGTCTGGCTCTACGACATTCAGCCCGGCGCGGCTAAACGCGCCATCGACGGTATTGCCACCGCGCTCAGCGCCCGTGTGGCAAAGGGAAAGCTTGATGAAGCCAGCAGGCTGGCGACGGTGGCCCGTCTGCATGCGGCAGAAAAGCTGGCAGACCTGGCCGATGTTGGCCTGGTCATCGAAGCCGCCGCCGAGCAAATCGATATCAAACAAGCAATTTTCCGCGATCTTGCTGCAATTTGCTCTCCGGATGCGGTTTTTGCCAGTAATACCTCATCGATTTCAATTACCGCTCTCGCCAGTGGAATTGAAAACCCTCAGCGCGTGGCCGGACTGCACTTCTTTAATCCCGCGCCGGTCATGAAGCTGGTGGAAATTGTTAGCGGCCTGGAGACCTCTTCTGAGGTTGCCGGGCAGTTGAGCGAGCTGGCTCTGCGCTGGGGAAAACAGCCGGTGTGCTGCCAGTCCACGCCGGGCTTCATCGTTAACCGAGTGGCTCGTCCTTATTACGCCGAAGCGTGGCGAGCGCTGGAGGAGCAGGTTGCTCCTGCGGCAGTGATTGATGCCGCTTTACGTGAGGGCGCCGGTTTCCCGATGGGGCCGCTGGCGCTGACTGACCTGATTGGTCAGGACGTAAATTTTGCCGTGACCTGCTCGGTGTTTAACGCCTTCTGGCAGGAGCGCCGATTCCTGCCGTCCCTGGCTCAGCAAGAATTAGTGCTGGGCAAACGCCTCGGCAAGAAAACCGGGCAGGGCGTATACCGCTGGCCGCTGGATGTCCAGCCGGAATATCAGGCCGGGCAGCCGGACGATAACGCCGCTACGCAGGTGGTACATACGGGTAAAACGCTCGAGCTGGATGAAGTTCTGGTGGCGGTGACCAGCGGGATTACCGCAACGGCGCTGTCGGCAGAGCTAAAGCGCCCGGTGGTGCTGAGAGACAGGCTGGCCGACACCTCGCTGGAGATACTGGCGGCATCTGCATCGGTCACTTCTTTGCAGTTGGCGAAAGTTATTCATTATTTCCAGCAGCAGGGCAAGCGCGTGCTGGTGATTAAAGATTACCCCGGAATGCTGGTCTGGCGCACAGTCGCGATGCTGGCAAACGAGGCGCTGGATGCGCTGCAAAAAGGCGTCGCCAGCGAGGCGGATATCGATACCGCTATGCGCCTGGGCGTCAATTATCCGCAGGGGCCGCTCGCCTGGGGCGCAAAACTCGGCTGGCAGAACGTGCTAACGCTGCTGGAAAACCTCCAGCGCCACTACGGAGAAGAGCGTTACCGGCCAACCTCACTGTTGCGCCAGCGCGCGCTGCTGGAGAACCAACATGAGCACTAATGCATGGGCTAACGCCCGCGAAATGTACGCCCGCGACAACTGCGCAAAGCAAATGGGCATTGAAATCATCGAAATGGGCGAAGGGTTTGCGGTGCTGACCATGACGATTACCGCCGAAATGCTCAACGGGCACCAGACCTGCCACGGCGGGCAGCTTTTTACCCTTGCCGATACCGCTTTTGCCTACGCCTGCAACAGCCAGGGACTGGCGGCGGTCGCTTCGGGCTGCAATATCGATTTCATGCGCCCGGGTAAAGAAGGTGACCGCCTGAAAGCGGTGGCTCAGGTGCGCCATCAGGGACGGCAGACCGGGGTCTACGACATCGAAATTATCAATCAGGATGAGAAAACGCTGGCGCTGTTTCGCGGCCGTGCGCATCGCATCGGGACTACCGTTTCGGGAGCAAAATTATGAATCAGGCTTTTATATGCGACGGCGTTCGCACTCCGATTGGCCGATACGGCGGTGTGCTTTCCGGCGTGCGCGCGGATGATTTAGCGGCGATTCCTCTCCGGGAATTGCTGGCTCGTTACCCGAATCTGGACTGGAGCGCGGTGGACGACGTGATTTTCGGCTGTGCCAACCAGGCCGGAGAAGATAACCGCAACGTGGCGCGTATGGCGACCTTGCTGGCGGGATTAGGTCAGAGCGTGCCGGGCACCACTATTAACCGCCTGTGCGGCTCCGGGCTGGATGCCGTGGGCTTCGCTGCTCGTGCAATAAAAGCGGGCGACGCACAGCTGATGCTGGCGGGTGGAGTGGAGTCCATGTCGCGGGCGCCGTTTGTGATGGGCAAGGCCAGCTCGCCGTTTCAGCGCCAGGCGGAGATGTTCGACACTACCATCGGCTGGCGTTTTGTGAACCCGCTCATGGCCGCGCAATTTGGTACTGACAGCATGCCGGAAACGGCAGAGAATGTAGCGGAATTGTTAAATATAAGTCGTGCCGATCAGGATGCCTTCGCCTGGCGCAGCCAGCAGCGCACCGCGGAGGCTCAGCAGAAGGGAATTCTGGCCGGAGAGATTGTTCCGGTGACCCTTAGCGGGCGCAAGGGGGCGGTAACTGAAGTGCGTGAAGACGAGCATCCGCGAGCGGAAACGACGCTGGAACAGCTGGCAGGATTGAAGGCCCCGTTCCGTGCAAACGGCGTGGTAACGGCTGGTAACGCATCCGGGGTGAACGACGGGGCGGCGGCGCTGATTATTGCCAGCGAATCTGCCGCGTTACGTCAGGGTCTGACCCCGAAAACGCGAATTGTTGCTATGGCAACCGCAGGCGTCGAACCCCGTCTGATGGGGCTTGGCCCGGTTCCTGCGGTACGAAAAGTGTTGGAAATCGCCGGGCTCAGTATTCACGACATGGATTTAATTGAATTAAACGAAGCGTTCGCCGCGCAGGCGCTCGGCGTGCTTCGTCAACTGGGGCTCCCGGATGATGCCCCGCATGTGAATCCTAACGGCGGCGCCATCGCCTTAGGGCACCCGCTGGGGATGAGCGGAGCCAGACTGGCATTGACGGCCAGCCTGGAGCTGCACCGGCGCGGCGGGCGCTATGCCCTTTGCACCATGTGTATCGGTGTGGGTCAGGGTATTGCCCTGATCCTTGAGCGTGTGAGCTAATCAAACCTGCGAGTACCCTATAATGATAACCTCTGCAACCAAGCTGGAAACGATTGAAACCGCATCGCTGGATGAACTTCAGGCCCTGCAAACGGAGCGCATGAAGTGGACCCTGAATCACGCTTATAACAATGTCCCAATGTATAAACGTAAATTTGACGCCGTTGGCGTTCACCCTGATGATTTTAAAGAGCTGAAGGATATTCGCCTGTTTCCTTGCACCACTAAGCAGGATCTACGCGATAACTATCCTTTTGACACTTTCGCGGTGCCGATGGAACAAGTGGTGCGTATTCACGCATCTTCCGGCACCACCGGTAAACCCACGGTAGTGGGCTATACCCAGAACGATATCGATACCTGGGCTAACCTGGTTGCCCGTTCTCTGCGTGCCGCTGGCGGAACGCCCAAAGATAAAATCCACGTTTCCTACGGCTATGGCCTGTTTACCGGCGGGCTGGGTGCGCATTACGGCGCAGAAAGACTCGGTGCTACGGTGATCCCGATGTCCGGCGGCCAGACCGAAAAACAGGCGCAGCTGATCCGTGATTTTAAGCCGGATATGATTATGGTGACGCCATCCTGGTGCCTGAATCTGATTGAAGAGATGGAGCGCCAGATGGGCGGGGATGCCAGCGGCTGCTCCCTGCGGGTTGGTGTGTTTGGCGCGGAGCCGTGGACTAAAGCCATGCGCGCGGAAATAGAGCGTCGCCTGGGTATTACCGCCCTGGATATTTATGGCCTGTCGGAAGTGATGGGGCCAGGCGTTGCCATGGAGTGCCTCGAATCTCGCGACGGGCCGACCATCTGGGAAGATCATTTTTATCCGGAAATTGTCGATCCGCAGAGCGGCGTGCCGCTGGAAGACGGTGAGCAAGGCGAACTGCTGTTTACCACGCTCACCAAAGAAGCATTACCGGTTATTCGCTACCGCACGCGCGACCTGACGCGCCTACTGCCCGGCAGCGCGCGCACTATGCGCCGCATGGACCAAATCACCGGGCGTTCGGACGATATGCTGATTATCCGCGGGGTAAACGTCTTCCCGTCGCAGCTGGAAGAAGAGATCCTCAAATTCCAGCATCTTGCGCCGCACTATCAGCTGGAAGTGCATCGCCGCGGGCATCTCGACACCCTGGCAATCAAGGTGGAACTGAAGGAAAGCAGCCTCTATCTCAGCCATGAACAGCGCTGCGGCGTGTGCCACGAGCTGCGTCATCGCATCAAGTCGATGGTGGGGATTTCTACCGATATTACTATCGTTAACTGCGGCAGCCTGCCGCGTTCGGAAGGAAAGGCTATTCGGGTGTGCGACCTGCGCCAGGCGGCGAATCAGTAGCCGGGATTAATGCCCTCTCCCCGGGCCGGGAGAGGGTTCTGGCCTACTGTGCGGTAGGCTTCAGTAAAGTGTTTTCCGGCGTTTTTTTCGCCAAAAACTGATGCTGGAAAATGCACATGCGGATAGCGTCCCGATACTGGCCGTTAATAAAGAACTCGTGAATCAATTCGCCTTCCACAATAAAGCCCAGCTTCTTGTAGATATGCACCGCTTTTTCGTTCTCTTTATCGACAATCAAATACAGCTTATAGAGATTGAGCACGGTAAAACCGTAATCCATCGCCAGCTTGGCGGCGCGTGAGGCCAGGCCTTTGCCCTGATAATCCGGGGTAATAATTATCTGGAACTCCGCGCGGCGGTGAATATGGTCTATTTCTACCAGCTCCACCAGGCCGGCGTTCATGCCGTTGCAGTCGATAACGAAGCGGCGTTCGCTCTGGTCGTGAATGTGCTTGTCGTAAAGGTCGGAAAGCTCCACAAACGCTTCGTAAGGCTCTTCAAACCAGTAGCGCATCACGCTGGCATTGTTGTCCAGTTGGTGAACGAAGCGAAGATCTTCGCGCTCAAGCGGGCGAAGGCGAATTGTTAATTCCTGACTCATGGCTTGTCCTTGCGCAGATGGGGAAGGCTCCCGGCGGCAGGAGCCTTTAAAGACGAGTGAAATTATGGGTTAGCAATGCGGCCGGTACGGCGGTCCAGGCAGCGCATTGTGTTTGGCTCCCAGTAGACGTTGACGTTGGCGCTTTGCTGGCATTTGTCGAAGTTGTCCTGGGCGGCATCTTCTTTGTCCCAGTTTTTATCACCACGGGCAGATTCACGATCGAATACTTTTTCGTTGTGGCGGTTAATCTTCTGGCGCAGAGTGCGGGTGTCGTTCCACTGTTCTTTTTCTTCAGCGGCGCGCTGGCGGGTCAGCGAGTTTTCCTGACCGCCCACGGTGTTGCCGGAGCCTGGCTGGACGACGACAACGTTCGTATCTGCCTGCACCGGAACGGAAACCATGAGCGCTGCACCCAGCAAGGCTAACGGCATCCATGACAGAGGCTTACGAAGGATTGAGTTCATTGCAATTTCCTTTTAGGGTTAAGCAGTTTTCAGAGCGAATAATACCATTCGTCCAGGATTGCGCCTATATGCGTCAATCTTCTGCAACCATTATTACTGAATAAATCACAATATGATCAAAACGACATTGCTGTTTTTTGCCACCGCGCTTGCGGAAATTATCGGCTGTTTTCTGCCCTGGCTATGGTTGAGGCGAGGCGGTTCGGTGTTGTTACTGCTGCCTGCTGCGCTCTCTCTGGCGATTTTTGTCTGGCTGTTAACGCTGCATCCGGCGGCGAGCGGCAGGGTATATGCGGCCTATGGCGGAGTCTATGTGGTCACCGCGCTGCTCTGGCTGCGCATTGTTGATGGCGTAAAACTTAGCGTTTATGACTGGACCGGGGCGGCCATTGCCTTCTGCGGCATGCTGATTATCGTCGCCGGCTGGGGCCGGGCCTGATTCTCTTTTTTTTCCCTTCAATCCTCTTCCCATTTCGGATGTATACGTTGCATTGAGTCATACATAAAGTGTGACTCATCTTCGGATATCATTATTTGCATACTTGTATGGTAGTTGCGTTGAAGGTAGTTTCTGCCTCAATAATTGTCGCCGCTGCAATCTGCCGCAAGGAATCAGGTAATGAAAATAGTGAGTGCCGAGGTGTTTGTCACCTGCCCGGGGCGTAACTTTGTCACGCTGAAAATAACCACCGATGAGGGAATAACCGGGCTGGGGGATGCCACGCTCAACGGGCGTGAATTGCCGGTCGCCTCCTATCTGCGGGATCACGTCTGCCCGCAGCTTATAGGCCGCGATGCCCAGCGCATCGAAGATATCTGGCAGTTTTTCTACAAAGGCGCCTACTGGCGGCGCGGGCCGGTCACAATGTCTGCCATTTCGGCTGTGGATATGGCGCTGTGGGATATTAAAGCCAAGGCCGCCGGAATGCCGCTCTACCAGCTTTTGGGTGGGGCGTCGCGCGAAGGCGTCATGGTCTATTGCCACACCACAGGGCACTCCATTGATGAAGTGCTGGAAGACTATGCCCGCCATAAAGAGATGGGTTTCAAAGCTATTCGTGTCCAGTGCGGCGTGCCGGGCATGAAAACGACTTACGGTATGGCGAAAGGCAAAGGGCAGGCATATGAGCCAGCGACCAAGGGTGACTGGCCGGAAGAGCAGCTGTGGTCTACGGAAAAATACCTCGACTTTACGCCAAAGCTGTTTGATGCGGTTCGCTCGAAGTTTGGCTTCGAGGAGCATCTGCTGCACGACATGCACCATCGGCTGACGCCGATAGAAGCCGCGCGTTTTGGCAAAAGCGTTGAGGACTACCGCCTGTTCTGGATGGAAGATCCAACGCCTGCGGAGAACCAGGAGTGCTTCCGCCTGATTCGCCAGCACACGGTGACGCCAATTGCCGTGGGAGAAGTGTTCAACAGCATCTGGGACTGCAAGCAGCTGATTGAAGAGCAGCTTATCGATTATATCCGCACCACCATCACCCACGCGGGCGGGATTACCGGCATGCGCCGTATTGCCGATTTTGCCTCATTGTACCAGGTCCGCACCGGCTCGCATGGGCCGTCCGATCTCTCACCGGTCTGCATGGCCGCGGCGCTGCATTTTGACCTCTGGGTGCCGAATTTTGGCGTGCAGGAATATATGGGTTATTCAGAGCAGATGCTGGAAGTCTTCCCCCATAGCTGGTCGTTCGACAGCGGCTATATGCATCCCGGCAATAAGCCCGGCCTCGGCATCGAATTTGACGAAAAGCTGGCGGCTAAATATCCCTACGAACCAGCCTATCTTCCGGTGGCTCGCCTGGAAGACGGCACGCTCTGGAACTGGTGATCGAGCCTTTATCGAAACTGGATGGAGTAAAAATAATGCAATCTATTACCGTCAGAACCCCGAATGATTTAGTTATCGAAGAGCGCGAAGACCCGCACCCGGAGGCGGGCGAGGTGCGAATGCGTGTTGCCAGTGCGGGAATTTGCGGCTCGGACCTGCACATCTGGCGCGGGCATAATCCTTTTGCTAAATACCCACGCGTGATCGGACATGAATTCTTTGGCCACGTTGATGCCGTTGGCGAGGGCGTTGACACAAATCTGCTCGGGGCGCGAGTGGCGGGGGACCCGGTAGTAAGCTGCGGGCGCTGCTATCCTTGCTCCGTCGGGCGGCCTAACGTCTGCGAAGAACTCCAGGTTATCGGCGTGCACCGCGACGGCGGCTTCAGCGAATACGTGACGCTCCCCGCTAAAAATGTCCACATTGTGCCGGATGCAATCTCTGACGATGAAGCGACGATGATTGAGCCTTTTACCATCGCCGCCAATCTTTGCAGCCAGCTGACTCCCGGCAAGCTGGATACCGCCCTGGTATACGGCGCAGGGCCGATGGGACTGACCTGTATTCAGGCGCTGCGCGGCGTGTATGGCGTAAAAGAGGTGATTGCCGTCGACCGCATTGAGGAACGCCTGCAAATGGCAAAAACCTGCGGCGCGGATCGCGTTATCAACAACGCAGGGCTGGATCTGGTTGAAGAGCTCACCGTGCTTGGCATCCTCCCGACGGTTATTATCGATGCAGCCTGCCATCCTTCCATTCTGCCGGAGGCGATTCGCCTCGCATCCCCTGCGGCGCGTATCGGCATTATGGGTTTTGCCTCCGAACCCTGCGTCATTAGCCAGCAGGGCATTACCAGCAAAGAGCTAACTATCTATAGCTCCCGTCTCAACAGTAATCGCTTTTCTCAGGTCATCAGCTGGATGCTGGCCGGGCTTATTCAGCCTAAAAAACTAATCACTCATCATTTTAATTATGTTCAGATTATTGAGGCGATGGAAACCTTCGAAAAAGACCAGCAGCACTGCTGTAAGGTCTTATTGAATTTCTGAGCCACAGCTGCTGTTTCTGAATATTTTCTGTACCTACAACAATAAATTTCAGAGATCAGAACTATGACGACAACCCTATTAAATCCGCAACAGCCGGAAAGAAGCACTTCAGACTTGATAAAGGCCGCCGTTTCAGGCTGGCTGGGCACCGCGCTGGAATTCATGGACTTCCAGCTTTACTCTCTTGGCGCAGCACTGGTGTTTCACGAAATATTTTTCCCGGAGCAGTCTGCTGCCATGGCATTAATTCTGGCAATGGGAACCTACGGTGCAGGTTATATTGCCAGGATAGTCGGGGCTTTTATTTTTGGCCGTATGGGTGACACCATCGGGCGTAAAAAAGTCCTGTTTATTACCATCACTATGATGGGGATTTGCACCACGCTGATTGGCGTATTACCGACGTACGCACAAATCGGGATTTTTGCACCGCTGCTGCTGGTTGCCTTGCGTATTATACAGGGGCTGGGGGCGGGAGCCGAGATTTCCGGAGCGGGAACAATGCTGGCGGAATATGCGCCAAAGGGCAGGCGCGGCATTATTTCTTCCCTGGTCGCTATGGGCACCAACTGCGGTACGTTATCGGCTACGGCAATCTGGGCGGTGATGTTCTTTGTGCTGGATAAAGAACAGCTGCTGGCGTGGGGCTGGCGCGTGCCGTTCCTCGCAAGCGCTGTGGTGATGATATTTGCGATCTGGCTGCGGCTTAACCTGAAAGAAAGCCCGGTGTTTGAGAAAGTCAGCGAGGAGGAGGCAACGGCTGGCGTAAAAGAGCGCGGCGACACCCATTCGCTTAGCGCCATGTTCACCAGCAAATCCTTCTGGCTGGCAACCGGCCTGCGGTTTGGTCAGGCGGGTAATTCAGGTCTGATCCAGACTTTCCTTGCGGGCTACCTTGTACAGACCCTGCTGTTTGATAAAAGCATTCCGACCGATGCCTTAATGATCAGCTCGGCTATCGGATTCATCACTATTCCGCTTCTTGGCTGGCTGTCCGACAAAGTGGGCCGCCGCGTACCTTATATCATCATCAATATTTCGGCGATTATTCTCGCCTGGCCAATGCTCTCGATGATTGTTGATAGCAGCAAGGGGGTAAGCGTGATTATGGCCTCCATTATCATCATTCATAACGTTGCTGTCCTGGGGCTGTTCGCGCTGGAGAACATCACGATGGCGGAAATGTTTGGCTCGCGTAATCGCTTTACCCGCATGGCCATTTCCAAGGAAGTGGGCGGGCTGGTGGCCGTTGGTTTCGGGCCGGTGCTGGCCGGTATTTTCGTTAATATGACGGATTCCTGGTGGCCCGTTGTGGTGATGCTGGTTTGTTACTCGATTATTGGGTTGCTTTCCGCGCTGTTGATGCCGGAGGTCAGGGATCGTGACCTTAGTATTGAGGAAGACGCCGCCGAACCCAAAGCCACGCCAGCGCTTGATCAAGCACGTAGCTACTGAAGCGCTATACACAGCGCAATCCACAGGAAATCTATTATGGAAAATAAATTACTCGCGGCCAGGGCGGTTGTTCCTGGCTACGACCGAAGCCGGCTGGTTACGCGCATCGTCCATCTCGGATTTGGGGCTTTCCACCGCGCACATCAGGCTGTGTACGCCGATATTCTGGCTGACGAGCACGGTAGCGACTGGGGGTATTGTGAGGTCAACTTAATCGGCGGTGAGCAGCAAATTGCTGACCTGAAACGGCAGGGTAACTTGTATAGCGTAGCGGAGATGTCTGCTGATGCCTGGCATACCCGTATAGTGGGCGTAGTGACACAGGCGCTGCATGCGAAGATGGATGGCATCGAAGCGGTGCTGGCCGCGCTAACCCAGCCTGAAGTAGCGATTGTCTCCCTGACGGTGACCGAAAAGGGCTACTGTCATTCCCCAGCAACCGGGGAATTACTGACCGATCATCCATTATTTATACATGACCTTGCCAACCTGCATCGGCCGCAGTCCGCACCGGGCGTAATTGTGGAGGCGCTGGCTCGGCGCAGAGCAGCAGGCCTTGGGGCATTCAGCGTGATGTCATGCGATAACATGCCGGAAAATGGCCGCATAACCCGCCGCGTGATTATCGCCTGGGCGAGAGCTATTGACGAGGAACTGGCAGCCTGGATTGAGGCCAGCGTGACTTTTCCCTCGACCATGGTTGACCGAATAGTTCCGGCCGTTACGCCGGAAACGCTTGCCCTAGTGGCGGAGCAAACTGGCGTAGCCGATTCGGTGGCGGTTGCCTGTGAGCCTTTCCGCCAATGGGTAATTGAAGACAACTTTGTTGCCGGTCGCCCGGCCTGGGAGCTTGCGGGTGCTGAGCTGGTCCGCGACGTGCTGCCGTTCGAAGAGATGAAGCTGCGAATGCTTAACGGTAGCCACTCCTTTCTGGCATACCTGGGTTATCTGGCAGGCTACAGGTATATTTCCGACTGCATGTGGGACGAAAATTATCGCCGTGTGGCAAAACGGTTGATGCTCGATGAGCAAGCGCCAACGCTCCGCGTGAGGGGCGTAGACCTGCAAATCTATGCTGATTCGCTCATTAGCCGTTATACCAACCCGGCTCTGCGGCATCTCACCTGGCAAATTGCGATGGACGGCAGCCAGAAGCTTCCTCAGCGCTGGCTGGATGCCGTTCGATGGCATATCGCCAACGGTAGCAGATACGATCTGCTGGCGCTCGGCGTTGCGGGCTGGTTGCGCTATGTGGGCGGCGTAGACGACCT
Source organism: Cedecea davisae DSM 4568 (assembly GCF_000412335.2). Classification (GTDB taxonomy): domain Bacteria; phylum Pseudomonadota; class Gammaproteobacteria; order Enterobacterales; family Enterobacteriaceae; genus Cedecea; species Cedecea davisae. The sequence continues at coordinate 2,272,043 of NZ_KE161030.1, read as the reverse complement.
GGGGGAGCCAATAGAAATTAGCGATCCGCTAGCGAGAGTGATTAAAAGTAAGGTGGTGCAAAGCGAAGAAGGGGCTGAGCGAGTCATCGCCCTGCTTGGTCTGGAAACTATCTTTGGGAAAGACCTGCCTGCGAACAGCGAATTTGTGGCGCTGGTAACCGAGTTGTATCTGGAACTGTGGGAAAACGGCGCAATGGCGACGGTAGCAAAGTTCTGATTTACCGGGCGGGGTAACCCGCCTGATGCTTATTTCGCTGTAGGGGAAATAAAATTACTCGTCGCTAAACCAGTCCTGTTTTTCCTGCCTGATTTGCAAGATAGACTGGCTTATTTCATGTAAATGGCGGTGCATTGCGGCATCAACTTCTTCTTCATTCTGAGCTTTCAGCGCATTAAAAATGTCGTGGTGCTGCTCCAGCAGCATCGCCGGGGGCGAAACGTGATCGAGGCTCATGTAACGCACACGATCCATAGTTGCTTTAATATTTTCGACCGTTTCCCACGCCAGGCTGCAATCCGCAATCAGCGCGAGCTGCTGGTGGAATTTATCGTCAAGAGAGAAAAAATCATCAATTTTACCGTCGCTGATAGCTACGCTTTGCTGATTGAGTAAATGCTCAAGCGTGAATAAATCCGAGTGGGTTACTTTCGTCGCCGCGCGTTTTACCACCGCTCTTTCGATGGCCTCGCGGATAAAACACCCGTTTTTTACGTGGCTGATGGATATTTTACTTACCCATGTGCCGCGCTGAGGGCGAATTTGCACCAGGCCCGTTTCCGCCAGTTTGATAAACGCTTCCCGCACCGGCTGGCGCGAGACGTCAAAGCGCAGCGAAACTTCTTTCTCCGAAAGTGGCGTACCTGGTGCTATCAGGCAGCGCACAATTTCGTGCCGCAGGATGCGATAAATTTGCTGATTTACCGGCTGAGTGGGATTGATTTCGCTGGAAAGTGGCATGCGTTTTTCTTATTAGAGCTTTTAGGCAAATTTAACATCGAATAACGTTAAAACCTATACCCGGAGTAATCATCCGGGTACAGGGGGAGGATTAACCTTCGCGGTGAATACTCAGCCCGGCAAAGGATTGGCTAACCGGCATCATCTCCAGCGTGTTGATGTTAACGTGCTTAGGCAGCGTTGCAACCCACCAGACCGCCTCGGTTACGTCTTCCGGGGTCAAAGCATTGGCATTTTCGTAGGTTTTACCCGCCATATCATCGTCGCCTTTGAAGCGTACGTTGGAAAACTCTGTGCCGCCAACCATGCCCGGCTCAATATCGGTCACGCGCACGGCGGTTTTATGCAGGTCGGTACGCAGGTTCAGGCTGAACTGGCGCACAAACGCCTTAGTTGCTCCATAGACGTTACCGCCCGCATACGGCCAGCTTCCTGCGGTGGAACCTATGTTGATGATATGGCCGCGATTGCGCTCGACCATGCCGGGGAGCACGGCGCGGGTCATGTAAACCAGGCCCTTGTTGTTGGTGTCGATCATTGTTTCCCAGTCGTCAACGTTGGCTTTGTGCGCTGGCTCCATGCCCAGCGCCAGACCGGCATTGTTCACCAGGATATCAATCTGCTGCCATGCGCCCGGCAGGCTTGCCAGCGCTTCTTCGATAGCGGCGCGGTTGCGCACATCGAGTTGCAGCGTCATCAGGTTATCCCCAAGCTCTTCTTTCAGCTCTATCAGGCGCTCCTGACGGCGGCCGGTGGCGATAACCTTATGGCCATTCTTAATAAAGCGGCGGGTAATGCTTTCACCGAAACCTGCCGTAGCGCCCGTAACCAGTACAATCATCTCTTCGTTCCTCAATGATTTTGTTTTCCCCTACATTAGCACGCCAGCGGGCTGCGGTAATCTTAGTTTTTATATTAAGAAACAGAGGCAAATACGCTATAACTAGAGATCTTTTCAGGTCACCGGGAGTAAAGAATGCTGCACGACAACCCATTTTTACAGCCGAGTTTATTGCCTTATCAGGCTCCGCATTTTGACGTCATTGCTAACGAGCATTATCGTCCTGCCTTTGATGAAGGTAAGCGTATAAAACGGGAAGAGGTTGCCGCTATCGCCGCTAACCCGGATGCGCCAACGTTTGAAAACACTTATCTGGCGCTGGAGCAAACCGGCGCGATGCTGGGGCGGGTGACCAGCGTTTTTTATGCCATGACGTCGGCTCATACCAGCGATTTTTTGCAGCAGCTCGATGAAGCGTTTTCAACCGAACTGGCGGAACTGGCCGATGACATTCGCCTTAATGACAGGCTGTTTGCCCGTCTCGACGAGGTTTATCGTCAGCGCCACGGTTTAGAACTGGATGCGGAATCGCTGCGCCTGATCGAGGTCACATGGCAATACTTCAAGCTGGCCGGGGCAACGCTTAGCGAGGGCGATAAAACGCGTCTGAAAGCGCTGAATAAAGAGAGCGCGCAGTTGACCAGCCAGTTCAACAATCGCCTGCATGCGGCAGATAAAGCCGGCGGGCTGGTTGTTGATGATGTCAGCGAGCTGCAAGGCTTAACCGGCGCTGAAATTGCCGCCGCCGCTCAGGCCGCAGCGGACAAAGGGCTGGAGGGTAAATGGCTTATACCGCTGCTGAACTTTACCCAACAACCCGCGTTGCAAAGCCTGGCTAACAGGGCCACGCGTGAAAAACTGTTTAACGCGGGCTGGGAACGCTCTCAGCGCAACGACGTCAACGACACTCGTTCCATTGTGGCGCGCCTGGCGGTACTGCGGGCAGAACAGGCCAGGCTGTTGGGCTTTGACAATTATGCGGCCTGGAAAATGGCCGACCAGATGGCAAAAACGCCCGATGCGGCGCTGCGCTTTATGAGAAATATTGTGCCTGCCGCAACCGGGCGGGCCCGGCGCGAACTGAAAGACATTCAGCATGTCATTGACCAACAGCAGGGTGGTTTTCAGGCAGCAGCCTGGGACTGGCAGTTCTACGCCGAACAGGTTCGCAGCGCTAAATACGATCTCGACGAAGGCCAGATTAAACCCTACTTCGAGCTTAACGGCGTGTTGCACAACGGCGTGTTCTGGGCGGCCAGCCAGCTTTTTGGCCTGAACTTCGTCGAGCGGTTTGATATCCCGACTTATCACCGGGACGTGCGAACCTGGGAAATATTCGATAAAGACGGGCGCGGCATGGCGCTGTTCTACGGCGATTTCTTTGCCCGCGACAGCAAAAGCGGCGGGGCGTGGATGGGCAACTTTGTCGAGCAGTCAACGCTATTTGGCGCTATGCCGGTTATCTACAACGTCTGTAACTACGTTAAACCGGCGGCCGGTGAAGCGGCGCTGATTTCCTGGGATGACGTAGTGACGCTATTCCATGAATTTGGCCACACGTTGCACGGCTTGTTTGCGACCCAGCGCTATGCAAGCCTTTCCGGCACCAATACGCCGCGTGACTTTGTGGAGTTTCCTTCGCAAATCAACGAGCACTGGGCCAGCCAGCCGCAGGTGTTTGCCAACTACGCCCGCCATTACCAAACCAATGAACCTATGCCGGAAGCGCTGCGCAGCAAACTGTTCCGTGCCGCGCAGTTTAACAAAGGCTATGACATGACCGAGCTGCTGGCGGCCGCGTTGCTGGATATGAACTGGCACAGCCTTGAGGCGGGAACGCAAATTGAGGATGTCACACTCTTTGAATCTCAGGCGCTGGAAAAAGAGCATATCCGGCTGGCCGAAATTCCTCCGCGTTACCGCAGCAGCTATTTCGCCCATATCTTTGGCGGCGGCTATGCGGCAGGCTACTACGCCTATATCTGGACGCAGATGCTGGCGGATGACGGCTATCAGTGGTTTGTGGAGCAGGGCGGGCTGACGCAGGAAAACGGGCAGTGTTTCAGGGAGGCTATTTTATCGCGCGGCAACAGCAGCGATTTGGAAGCGCTGTATCGCGATTGGCGCGGTCATGATCCACGCAGCGAGCCGATGTTAAAAAATCGCGGGCTGGCGGGAGAATAACGCGAAGAAAGCGCTCTCATTAATGTAGCCACAGTGAAATCGCACTTAACGCAAACTGCAAAGCTATGATTTGCGTTAAGTGCCTTAAAAATCAAATAGAATATATCCGTGCAATTTACAGGGTTGCTGACTATAAATTGCAGACCTGCTCAGGAAAGTGCAGGGGACTTCTGGGATTTACTGAGTAATTACGGGGCCTGACTGATGTCGGCAGGCTCCCGGATTTTTAACCCCACCGCACGCTCGTTCACCCGCCCCGTTTATTTATGCCTGCGAAGTGTCGTCGTCTTTGCCGTAGTAAAGCTTGCCTATCTTAATCAGCGGGCGATCGTTGGCTTTGCGGTGCAGGTTGGTGTCGCGCAGGGAATAAACGCAGCCGCAATACTCCTGCTGGTAAAACTGCTCGCGCTTGCTTATCTCAATCATGCGTGCAGAGCCGCCCTGTTTACGCCAGTTATAATCCCAGTAGCTCATGCCTTCATAAGGCGCGGCCGCTCGCTGGCCGCAGTCATTGATTTGCTGCATATTTTTCCAGCGAGAAATACCGAGTGAACTACTGATGACGTTAAACCCGTGCTCGTGGGCATACAGCGCGGTGCGTTCAAAACGCATATCGAAGCACATCGTGCATCTGACCCCGCGCTCAGGCTCCCACTCCATCCCTTTTGCCCGCTCAAACCAGTTATCGGTATCATAGTCGGCATCCACAAACGGCACGCCATGTTGCTCGGCAAAGCGGATATTCTCTTCTTTACGCAGCAGATACTCTTTCTGCGGGTGAATATTAGGGTTGTAGAAGAAAACGGTGTATTCGATACCGGAAGCCTGAATCGCCTCCATCACTTCGCCCGAGCAGGGGGCACAGCAGGAATGCAGCAGCAGTTTCTTTTCGTTATTAGGCAGTTGCAACATTGGGCGGATAAATTCTTGCATAGCAATATCCTGAAATTGAATTCACGTATCGGCAAAGGTTAGCAGGATTTGGGCAACAGAATAACCATAAATAATTAAAGATATTAATGTTAAGGCCATTTTTCAGGCCTTAACGATATTCAGAGTTGCTCTAACGCACTCATCACGGCTTCCGGCATAGAAGGGCGGCCGTTTGCCAGGCAGGTTGCGACAAAAGTCGCCTCGGCATAAACCACACCGTCGACTTTTATCTGCTGGGCGAAGTTCACGCGGTTACGCTTCTCATTGCGCTCTAATTGGCAGGTGACTTCGACGCTGTCGCCTTTTTGCAGGCTTTTGCGAAAGCGCAGGGAGTATTCCAGCACCATATAGAGCTTGCCCTGGCGAAACTCTTCTTCGATATCAATCCCCAGCGCTTCACGCATATACGCGTGACGGGTCCACTCCATATAAAACGGGTAATAAAGGCCGTCTACCACGCCCTGAAAATCAATATGGCTTTCATCAACTTCATAATGCTTTGAAAACATGCTTCGTTCCTGATGTCGTTTAGGTAAGAGTTAAAAGCGCCAGAAAACGCCGTTTTGACCGTTTTTTGCACAGCTCGTTTGTGATACAATCGTCCTGATTTCACAACCAAACAGAGGATTAACATGGACACCGAGATAACCCCAACCACCTTAGCGTTTGAATTTCTTCGCCGTGAGCAGGAGCAGTTGACCCCCGCACAATTCCTGATCCGCCTGCAGCAGCTAAAACTGGAGTTTGCCGATCTACTGGGCTTAACCCACCTTGAGCTGCGCGAAGAAATCTCCCATGCGCACCGGTTGGGGATTCATTGATTCCTCTCGAATGAGCCACCGTCTGCGGTGGCTTTCTGTTTTAATGCTCAGCGTGAAAAGAAAATCAGCTTCAGCCCCAGAATCCCCATCACGCCGCCCGCCAGCCTGTCGATAACTGTCTTAAAGCGCAGATACGCGTTGCGTGGCCTTTCAGATGAGAGCACCAGCGTAACAATCGAGTACCAGCCTGCGTCAATCACAAAACAGAGCAACGGTAGCACCACATAATAGAAGGTCGGGATCTCTCGCGGCAGCAACGCGGTGAAAATACTGGCAAAAACTACCGCCGTTTTCGGGTTACTAAGCTGGGTGAAAAGCCCGTCGCGAAAGGTCGAAAACATGCTCTTCTCACTTTTGCCGACATTGCCTACGTGTAGCGGCTCGCGTGAATGGCGAATGATTTTATAAGCCAGCCACAGCAGATAAATGCCCCCCGCAATTTTTATTCCGGTATACGCCACCGGAACCGCCAGAAGAAAAGCCTGTAAACCCAGAAGCGCCATCAGCGAGAACGCCGCAGCACCAACGCCGGTGCCTAAAGCCGTCACCAGGCCGTGCGCCCGTGAACGAGCAACGGCATTCTGCGCCACATAAACAAAGCTGGGGCCGGGGCTCATCGCCCCCAACGTAACGGTGGCGGTAATTGCGAAAAGAGTGGTAATAGCGCTCATCTGCGGCCTTTCTGTGAGTGGGGAAACAAAACTTTTAACCTGAAAATACAAAGGCTGACAACCGAAACTGTGTGCGCATTTATTACTGCCGCTCCCGTAACCTGTCTATCATCCATCGCCCGGCAGGGCCCGGCGGTGTTTTATTCGACCATGCAACGTCAACTTCCAGCATTTGAGGCCAGCCTTCCACCGGCAGCGCCTTCAGCACGCCGTGGCCAAACTGTTTCACCAGCCAGCTCGGCAATATTCCCCAGCCAAATCCCTGTTCCGCCATCTCCAGCAGCAACAGCAGAGAAGGTGAAGACCAAACGGGCCCGCGCTCGGCCACATTACCCGGGCGAACAAAAGTTTTCAGCACCAGCTGCCGTACGGTATGTAACTCGTCCATTCGCACCTCTTTACGGGCGGCCAGAGGGTGATCACGATGGATAAAAATGGTCATCTCGGCGCCAACCTGCAGGCGTGCGACGGTGATATCCGGCGGATAATTTTTCTGCACACGCAAAACGCCTACGTGGGCGCGGCCGGATTGCAGCAGGTCGATAACGTCTTCATCTTCGGCAATCATGCACTCGAACTCTATATCCGGGTAGAGCGCGGAAAACTGCTGAAGAATCGACTCATGATGGGCGGTTTGCCACATGTCGGAGAGCACAAAGCTCAGGCGCGGTTCGACGTTATCCGCCAACCTTACCGAGACCTCATCAAGCCGCTCGCTGGCGGCAAATATGGCCTGTACGTAGGGCAGAATCCGCTGACCGTGGGCGGTAATCGTTGGCTGGCGGGCGTGGCGGTCAAACAGCGTCACGCCCAAATCCGCCTCAAGATTGGCAATCGCGCTGCTGATGGTGGACTGGCTCTTTTTCAGCTTGCGCGCGGCGGCGGAAAAAGAGCCCGTTTCAACGGCCTGTAAGAAGGCTTCCAGAGATTCCGGTGAGTAACGCATGAACTATCGCTTTTATCGATGGCTGTTAGCTTAATCATATCAGTAATTGCGATGATAATGGCGACCTTGTGAAACAGGAGTCATAAAAATGAAATCGCAAAACAGAACCTTCGCCGAACGTATCGTGCACGCCGTCGGTTTTGAAGTTATCGCCATTGGTATTTGTGCACCCACGGCCGCATGGCTGATGAATAAGCCGCTGTTCCAGATGGGAGCGCTGGCGATCATGCTGTCCACCGTCGCCATGGTCTGGAACATTATTTATAACACCGGGTTTGATAAATTCTTCCCGCCGTCCCGCAAACGCGGCATGCCTCTGCGCATCGCCCACGCGCTGGGCTTTGAAGGGGGCTTTATTCTGATCGGTCTGCCGCTGGCGGCGTGGATGCTTAACGTCACTCTGCTGCAGGCGCTGATGGTTGAAATCGGCTTCTTCTTGTTCTTCCTGCCGTATACCGTGCTTTATAACTGGTGTTACGACTGGGTACGGGCGCGTCGTTTCCAGACCGCAGAGAACAGGTAGTTGAAAATTTAATCCGCTTTTGCAGGATTGTGCAATCATCCAACAGGATTGCGCTACAGGAAAATGGCCTGAGTCACCGAGACTTAAACGGTAGACACAACCCCTGGAGCGCAACCCATGAAAACCCTCAATACTATTTATATCAACGGTCAGCACCTTACGCCGCACGGCACCGAGGTGCTGACTTTGCTTCACCCGGTCAGCGAGCAGCCCGTCGCCCACGTTCGCCTGGCGGATGAAGAAGATACCCGCCTTGCCATCGCCGCCGCAAAAGCAGCTTTTCCCCAGATGCGCCTTTCAAGCCGCGAACAGCGGATGATTTGGCTGCAAAGGCTGCATGATGCACTAAAAGCGCGTGAGTCCGAGCTTATAGAAACTATGGTAGAAGAGTACGGTTGCCCGACCGGCTTTGCCCAAAGCACCGTCATCCGCTCATATACCGGCTTTCTTCAGGCCAGCGAATTGCTGAAAAACTATCCATTCGAAACCCAGGTTGGTACGGCTACAGTAGTTATGGAGCCGCTTGGCGTTGTCGGCCTGATTACGCCATGGAATGCTAATTACGGTTTTATTGCCAATAAGCTGTCCATGGTTATCGCCTCCGGCAGCACGGCCGTTATTAAACCCAGCGAGCTAAGCGCGCAGCAAACGGCCTTGATTACCGAATGTCTGCATGAGTCTGGCCTTCCTGACGGCGTGATTAATATTGTCACCGGCCTCGGCAATGTGGTCGGAGCCGAGATAACGCGCCACCCGGACGTTGCCAAAATCTCCTTTACCGGCTCAACCGACGTGGGCAAAACTATTGCCCGTGACGGCGCGGCGACCATGAAGCGCGTAACGCTTGAATTGGGTGGAAAATCGGCCAATGTGCTGCTCGACGATGTGGATCTTGAGCGGGCAATTCCTCTGGCCTTGCAGGTTATGTCGTGGAACAGCGGCCAGGCCTGTATTGCCGGAACGCGGCTGCTGGTGCATGAAAACCGTCTGGAAGAAGTTAAAGAGCAGATACTGAAACACCTGAATACGCTGGTGGTGGGTGACCCGCGCGACCCGCAGACTACTATCGGGACCGCCGTTACCGCCCGCCAGTATCAGCGCGTGCAGAATTACATTCGTACCGGCATCGAAGAAGGTGCGGAGCTGCTGTGCGGCGGGGAAGGTCGTCCAGCGGGCTTAACCAGCGGCTATTTTGTTAAGCCGACGGTATTCGTCAACGTGCGCAATGATATGACTATCGCCCGGCAGGAGATCTTCGGGCCGGTATTGTCTGTTATAACCTACAGAGACGATGCCGAAGCGGTACAAATTGCCAACGACACGGTTTATGGCCTACAGGCTTATGTCAGCGGGAACGATGCTCAACGTACGGCGTCTATTGCCAGCCAGCTGATTGCCGGGCGCGTGTTTATTAACGGCGTTTACGACGAGCCGCTCGCACCGTTTGGCGGCTTCAAACAGTCGGGTCTGGGGCGGGAGTTTGGCGTCTACGGGCTGGAAGCGTATCTTGAACCAAAAGCCATTATGGGGCGGTGAGATGCAACAAGAGGAGCGGCCTGCGGGCCGCATTATCAGTGAATTATGCAGGTTGGTTGCCGGGCGTTTTTCGCCACAAGACTCAGGCCTGAAAGAATTGGGTAGCGCCTTGCCGTGGCTGAGTTTTATTCGCCTGGACGGCCCGACGCTGCTTAACCGCGGCATGCTTTCGCCTTCCATGTGCATGGTGCTTCAGGGCAGCAAAAAAATGCTGATTGGCGAACGCGTCAGCGAATACGGGCCGGGAAGCTACTCGCTGGCGGCGGTGGATATGCCGGTTTCCGGCCAGGTAACCGAGGCCACCGCTCAGAAACCTTATTACGGCGTGCGCATCGATCTTGACGGCAAAGAGATAGCCGACCTGGTAGTGAACATGAAAGTTACGCTCCCGGACGGCAGCGGGGAGAAAACCGGTGCCTGGGTTGCCGACGCGGAAGAAGAGCTTCAGGCGGCTTTTTTGCGGCTGGTTCAGCTGCTGGACAGCCCGGAACACCTTTACGCCCTTGCCCCGCTTATCAAGCAGGAAATCCTTTACCGATTGGTCGTTGCCCCGGTGGGAGCCGCTTTCTGGAAACAGGCCCTGGGCTGGGCGCAGGGTAAAGGCGTAGGGGAAGCTATCGCCTGGATAAAACAAAATTATGCCGAACCGCTAATAATTGATGAGCTGGCGAAGCGCGTGGGCATGAGCACCTCTGGCCTGCATCATCGCTTTAAAGCGCTGACCATCATGAGCCCGCTGCAATATCAAAAACAGATAAGGCTGCTGGAAGCGCGCCGTCGCTTGCTGAGCAGCGAAGGCGATGTGGCAAGCGTTGCCTGGAAGGTGGGCTATGACTCGCCCTCGCAGTTTAGCCGGGAATACCGCCGCGCGTTCGGAGCATCTCCTCTTCAGGATATCGATGCCCTGCGCCAGCAGGGCACCTCGCTTTAGGCTGGTTTACGCGCCACGATAAACAAACGTGGGAAAGGCATCAGCACGTTGCCGTCATGTTGCTTGCGGTAGGCTCGCTGGAGCAACTGATGATAGCGTTCAAGAAACGCCTCCTGCTGATTACTGTCCAGCCCGTTCAGATAAGGGCGCAGGCCGGTGGAGCTGAGCCATTCGATGATCGCGCGGGCAGAGGGCATGACGTGGAAGTAGGTGGTGCGCCAGATATCAACCAGGCAGCCGGATCCCGCCAGCAAATCGTAATACTCCTGCGCAACGAGCAGCGCCTCGCGGCTGGAACGCGAAATGCCCAGTTCGTCCGCCACCTGGCGCATCAGGCTATGCGTCGGCTCCTGCCAGTTATCCGGCATCTGTACCGCCAGCACGCCTCCTGCGGCAAGCTGTGAGGCAAGGTGCGGAAACACCTGCTTATGATTCGGTATCCACTGTAACGAGGCGTTGGCAAAAATCACATCCTGCTTCACTTCCGGCTGCCAGCTGGCGATATCAGCCTCTTCAAAACGGCAGTCGGGCAGCGCGGCGGCGGCTTTGGCCAGCATCGCCGGAGAGTTATCAAGGCCGATAATCGCGGCCGTGGGGGCAAGGTTGCGCAGCAGGGCGGTGGAGTTGCCGGGGCCGCAGCCTAAATCGGTAAACGTTTTGGCATCAGGGTGGTTAATTCGGGCAACCAGCTCGGCCGCCGGGCGGGTACGTTCAGCTTCAAACTGCAAATAGAGCGCGGGGTTCCAGTCCTGCATCGTTTTATCCTCGTTGCTTTGCTAACATGCCGACAACTATTTTATACGCTATTGAAGGTAACGCATGGCTAAACATCCGGTAGGCAAATATTTAAGACTACAACTTAACCATAATGGCAACGAGTTGCTGATTTACGTGGTGAAAGGCAGCCGCATCGAGGACATGCCTCCCGATGAGGACGAAGATTATCCGGGCGAAATGCACCTCGCGATGCCGAAGATGAACCGCGAGCTGGACGCCGAACTGGAGCGTTTACTGAGCGAAGCCTCAGGCGGAGACGTCATTGTCATCATCTGCGCCGCTGACAGCATGTTTGAGCACGGCTTTTCCCAGGTACGAGCGCTGCGCAAATAGTTTTATTACCCGGCACAATGCCGGGTAATTTTAATCATTAGTGAAGCCCAAGACGGAATAATTCCGTTGGCTCATATTGTCCTTCACAGCCTTCTACTTCCACGCACTTGCTGCGGCGAATCTGCTCGGCACTTTTCCCTTCGCCGTGAATAGCCTTAATCACGCCAGTTTTGCCCGTGCCGTTAATCAGCACACGGCTACCTGTGGTAATGGCATTGCGATTGCGGTCCCAGGTCATCATCATTTTCAGTGCTCCTCTTTGCGAATGAAAAAATCTGACGGCCACTATTTTAAAAAAGCCGGTGGCAGCTGAACATTAATCGAGATCAATACTGGTGCATTTGTATGATGAATGTTGGGTGCTGATAGTTACACCTGTAAACTATTTAAGTGTCGTTTTTTTAACTAATTTGGAGCATGAGTTGACATAAGTCTGGCGGCTGAATATCTTTCTTCGATCGTCTTTTTATACAGCGTTGTTTGTAATGCAACCTTTCTTTGCTGCTTCAAAAAATACACGAATTTCGGTTTGTGCAGGATATTTTAAGGGAGATATTCTGTTCGAGGTGGATGGCTTAACAGATGAATGCGGAGCCGTACCTGATTATGTGGCAAATAGTTTTGCTATTTTAACTCGAGGTGCTCCAACCCGGCCAACTCCTCAGCTTCTCAAGCTTATGAGCTGCCAGTGGGAACAGCTGGCCCAGACTTCGCTGTTATTATCGACGCAAACCCACCCTTATTGGGGAGAGACTATTCTCGGTGGCGACGATGGCTACAACCCTGCCCTGGAATTTTTTGATGAGATAATCCCCAACTACCTGAGAGGGTGGGAATTTGTCTGCGGTCTTATGGTTCCCGAGTACCCGCTTTTCAGCGCACTGGGTGCGTCTTACAAGCTCATGTCCGGGGCCAACTCTGAACGAGTAGACTTCTATTTGCCACAGGCAGAACTGGTTATTGAAATCGATGGAGGGCAGCATGGAGAAACTCACCAGAAACTCAAGGACCGGCAAAGAGACGGCTTTCTGGTACAGCATGGTATTAAAACGTTGCGCCTAAAAACTGAGGATATGCGCCTTAAAAACAATCATTTTTATGATTTTATCAGCCAATTAACTGCACACTTTGAAAAGAGCAAGCAGCTTGCTGGATATAAAAAGATGCTCTCAGACGGAGAGCAGCAGCAACCCTCGGTGCGGTATGAATTAACCGCCATTCTAAGACTACAAATTGCAATAATGCTGGCCATTTCCTGCGGCAAATTAGATTTGCTGTCATCCAGTTGGCGAGTGAATATCAAACAAGACTTCATTTCCGATCCAGAGCGCAAATGGATTGGTCGGGCGTTCGAAGAGTTATTTGGTTGGTTTTCACTGTTTTCAAAAATACGCAACCAGGTGTTTACTCCTCCCGACCTTATTTTTGATGATGATGAGTTGCTTTTTGATATGCGACTTTTCAGCCGCCCGGATGATAATGCGGGAAATGCCGCCGGTATAACGATATATACCAGCCCGGTGCAAACTCACTCATTCTCTATAGGGACGCAATCTCCGGCTAAGCTAATCAGGCTGCGGTGCTCAGGAAAATCTTATCTAAGCGCGAAAAATCCAGATCAAAGGTTTGTTGGTTTATATTCTGGTGAATGCCTGAATGAATTAAATTATCGAATCTTTGGGCATGGCAGTTTTCGCCCCGGGCAGGAAACGCTTATCTTAAATGCGCTATCAGGACAAAAGTCGCTGGGGCTGATGCCGACAGGAGGTGGGAAATCCCTTTGCTTTCAGATTCCTGCGTTATTGAGCCAGGGGGTCACCATTGTAGTGGTCCCGATCAAAGCTCTCGGCCGGGATCACTGTGCAGAACTAGAAAATGCTGGCTTCTCTGGCCGAGTCGTCAATATTGACAGCGACATGCCCGCAGCGTTGAGAGATAAAATTTATCAAGAACGAATCTTAAGCGGCGATATGCGCTTTGTATTTGTTTCTCCAGAGCGTTTTCAAACAGAAGGGTTCCGCCGTATCGTTCTCCGGCTACGCCAGGCCCATTTACTGAGAATGTTTGTGATTGATGAAGTCCATTGTATGAGTGAGTGGGGGCACGATTTTCGGCCTTCCTATCTCACCCTGCCGGGTACACTCCGCAAAATTGCCGGTGATATTCCCGTTCTCGGGCTTACGGCAACGGCAAGCGTGAATGTGTTGAAGGATATTCAAACCGAATTCCAGATTCCGGATGAGTTCATTGCCTACGAAATGCACCGAAGCCGCACTGAGTTAAATTTCTCTATCTATAAAGGAGATAACTCGTCCAGCGAAGTGATTAAAAAGATTGAGAAAATAGCGCCAGTAAATAGTGATGAGCCACCGCCAGCTGTGCATATATTTTCGAGGTACGCCAGTGGAAAAAATGGTGTCGAATTATTATCGCAAAGCCTTGCAAAGAAGCGGGGTGATTTAAAAATAGGGTTCTTTTCCGGCTCTATGCCTAAGAGCTTTAACCCTGAAAATGCGTGGCGGATATTGCAAAATAAACCTCTGACGGCGTCAAATGATTATGAGCAATATAAGCAGGTGGTTCAGTCATGCTGGAAGAAGGGTCTGCTTGATATCATTATCACCACCAAGGCTTTTGGGATGGGCGTCAACAAGTCTAATGTTCGGCATACGCTGCATGTCGGAATGCCTGGCTCAATGGAGGCATTTTACCAGGAGGCTGGCCGCGCCGGGAGAGATCGCCGTCCGTCGCACTGCCATATGTTATTCCGCGCAGAAACCGATGAGGCGGAACAAATCTGGCTCAAGCTGCAAGCAAACCTGACACCTGAAGCGGTGGAAAACGAAATATCCTCAAGAGGCCAGGCTTCCAGAGGTGATTTCCGTTCACAGCTTTGGTTTCTCAGGCAGGGATTAATTTCTCTGGCGGATGAACAGGATCTGGTTACCCGCCTCCATGGGATTATCCGCGATTCAGAGAAAGACAGCTTAACAATACATATAAAGAGCGTATGTGGAGATTTGCACAACGGTTTGCGTTTCCAGTTGACGCTTTTCCGCCTCTATCAAATGGGATTAATTGAACCCTGGACCGTCATTGACTGGGGGAGAGGACAAGGTGAGGAGCTTTCGGTGCAGGCGGTAGAGGTTCGACGGTTAAAAACCAGCTTCTCTCAAGCTTGCGGCACGGTTAAAGCTCGTATCCAGTCCATTGACGGTAGAGCGGCCGAGTCAGTGGTGATAGACAAATTGAATGTCCTGGCCAAAGAAACAGAAAACTGGCCAGGGCTTTATTCATTGCTGCTGGATTGGGTGCGCAGGACTCAGCTTGGCAGCAGGCTGCAATCTACCTGGAACTTGTACAATGCTTGTTTGAAATACACGCCCGAGCAGGCCGTTGCCTTTCGCGACACGCTCGAATCGTTTTTTAAAGTGGACAATAATGCGTTCCAGCTGGCCTCATTGCGAGACATGACGCTGGCCGAGTCAGCGGAGGCGCTTTGTGCATTAATTACATCAAAAGATAGCGAGGAGCTCCTCGATGCTTCTATCCTGAGAAAATTATCCGCCCAGTTGGCTCGTTTACTTGAGGGCACTCAGGAAAGCCCCGGTCTGAATCTTGCTGCTGCCTGCCTGCAATTATTAAATGAAACGGCATCAGACACTGAAACACGTATGCGTTTTCAACAAGCTGTCCCCGAAGGTGTTCTTCGCTTTTGGGAAGAGGACGGGCATACGCTCCTGGTCAAAGTTGCGGGAAGTAACGCCTACGCCCGGGAAGCTATCGCCCATTGGCTGCTCGAGGCTAAGCCAACACGACACCAGCTTTTATCTATACATAAAGACCTCCCGGCGGCGGCCATCAAATCCGCTCTTTTCCGGGAAGTTGCTGACGAATTAGCTCAAATAATCTGAGGAAATAATGTCTTTTGAAGAAGGTTTTGATGCCATTGCCAAAGTGAAAGCATCCAGTGAAAAGCTTGGCGAAGTGATAAGCAAAGTAGAAGAGCTTAGAAATTTACTGACGGATGTTCATGATGCACAGAAAAACGCCGGCAGCACATTTGAACAGGCAAATATCACAATTGCTGCATTAACGGAAAAGAGCGCTGAAATACAAAAGCAGCAGGAAGAGATCGAAAACAGCCTATCCCGGCTACCGGCCATTGTTGATGAAGTTATTGAGCAACGGCTAAGCAGAATTATGGAGCAAATGGAAACCCGCATTAGCGAAAGGCTGCGCGATGAGTTGAAGGAAACACGTACCACTCTACGTGAAGCCCATGAGAACAGGGCGGCTCAAACTGAGTCGCAGATGGAAAAAATCAAAAGCGACATCATTGCTGAAATGCCGCGCGGTATTCTCGGGAGACGCGGCGCCTGATAACAGTAGTCAGATAAATTCTGATGAAACGGCTGGTTACCTTATTAACGTTTATCCTGCTAGTTTAGCAACACTGTTTTGGCATATTACAAAGCCTGTGTTGCCAGGAGCTTAATATGGATCGTCGTCATTTTATTACCTGTATTACCGCCAGTCTGTTAGCCGCAAAGGCTGGCGTATCCTTTGCTTCATCAGGCATTAAACGCTCGGTTATTCCGCTGTGGAACGGCTCGCCTCCCGGCGGAGGTGGGCCTTCGGGGAGTATTCAAACCTCCGCGCGCGGCGCACAAAGCAATGTTGCGATCCCTGTCCTTACCGTTATTGAACCCGCTTCATCAAACGGCCATGCGGTGCTGGTCGCTGCCGGTGGAGGCTATAAGCGGATTGAAATGGGCTCAGAAGCCTGGCCCGCCGCCGAATGGTTGGCGGAGCGAGGGTATACCGCCTATGTACTCAGCTACCGGCTGCCGGGGGAAGGCTGGGCCGATGGCAATCTTGTGGCGCTCCAGGATGCCCAGCGGGCATTAAGAGTGATTCGCCAGCGCGAAAAACACGTCAGCGTGCTGGGGTTTTCAGCCGGTGGCCATTTGCTTGGCCTGGCCGCTACGCGGCAGGACTATCGTTCGTATCTTCGCCAGGACAAGCTGGACGACACGGCGGCGTTTGCAGACCGCGCGGCGCTGATTTACCCGATAATTACCCTGGAAGAGCCCTATAGCCATACCTCAACCCATAAAATTCTGGTGGGCAAAGATGCACCAGCGGCGCAGAACGCTGAATGGTCGGTGCAAAACTATGTTACGCCGCATTCTCCGCCGTTCTTCCTGGTTCAGGCGGAGGACGACCCGGTGTCCAATCCTCAGAACACGCTAATCATGGCGGCAGCCTGCGAGCAGCGGCATGTGCCGGTAGAAATGCACCGCTACAGCAGCGGTGGTCACGGGTTCGGAATGGGTAAGCCCGGAACGCCAACTGTTAAATGGCCGCAGCATTATGCCAAATGGCTGGCTGAAAGTTAGAGAACGATCGTTATTTAAAAATACAGCTGATAATTCCCCTCAAGAAATCCCCTCGTAATCCGATATCCCAAAGGATGTATTTCGGCAGGATGCCGATCCTCTTACGCAATGATGGCACGCAAATAACAATTAACTTTACGTGGTCAACATGGATATCAACGAAAAAATTAAAACCTTTGGTGAGGCTCTTAAAAACCGGCTCGATTCGTCGCTTATCGACTTTGCGCTGGAATATATCGACTTTTCTGAAAACGTACTGGCGTTTGAAACGCTATGCGGACATATCGCAAATTATCAGGTGCGCATTAGCCCGGAGGAATACAGACAGGTATTGGATATTGCCGGGCAACTGGAGATCGACAATCAATATTCTGATATCGATCCCCTGCGAAATTTATTGAAATAAACCATGGTCACACTGAGGATATCCGGCCTTAGGGTTGGGTAATCCTTAGTGCTGGTAGAATATATCCCCGGCCATTGCCTGAAGTATTTTCCCTTCGGCATCGGTAATCAACACG
Organism: Cedecea davisae DSM 4568; assembly: GCF_000412335.2. GTDB lineage: Bacteria > Pseudomonadota > Gammaproteobacteria > Enterobacterales > Enterobacteriaceae > Cedecea > Cedecea davisae. The sequence goes on along the minus strand of NZ_KE161030.1, from coordinate 2,254,666 downwards.
TAATTGCCGCCCATATAGGTCCAGTGGCTTCCAGCCTGCGGAGCGGGAAGGTGGCGCAGCTGCCAGCTTTTGATGTTGTAAGGCTCGCTACGGTAGATTTCCGGTGCGATATCGCCAATCTTATACATTTTGAAATCTGAGGAGAATTCTTTAAGTTCGTAGGATTGCGCGGACGTGCCCGGCGCCGTTGCTTTAAGCTGTTTATCCCCCGAGTAGGCAAAGGCCAAAGAGGGCAACGCGCCCGCCAGCCATACCGCTGTCAATACTGCCACTTTCGTCGACTTGCGCATAAATTCTCCAGAGTGAAATCCAGTCCGCTTTTGTTTAATCGTTTAACGAAGACAACGAATTTTCCTGATTTGCTCATTACGCACTGTATTTTTTTGTTAGCAAATCCTCCGTAAGGTGCCGATATCTACCAAATTTAGGAGGGGCGATTGCCGTAAAGAAGAATGTCGCGCTGCCGATATCCTCGGGGTTATTCACGATTTGCAGAGGCTTATCGTTCATTTGACAAGGAAATGAAGACGTAATGTATAAAAAAATATCTTTCGGCGCGTTGTGCGTTGCTACGCTGGTGCTCAGCGGCTGTGCACAGGAAAGTTCCCGTACGCTCGAAGTGGCTAAAGTAGCTAGCTACAACACGCCGTGGCAGGGCCCTCGCAGTCCAATCTCCATTGGTAAATTCGACAACCGCTCTGATTACATGAACGGTATTTTTTCGGATGGTGTAGACAGATTAGGTAACCAGTCTAAGACTATTTTGCAGACCGATTTGCAGCAAACCGGGCGTTTCAACGTTCTCGACCGCGCAAATATGCAGGAAATTAAAGCAGAAGCCGATATTAATGGCAAAAGCCAGCAGCTGAAGGGCGCCACCTATGTTATTACCGGTGACGTCACGGAATTTGGCCGTAAAGAAACCGGTGATCGCGCACTGTTCGGTATTCTGGGGCGCGGTAAATCGCAAATAGCCTATGCCAAAGTTGCTCTCAATGTCGTTAATGTAAAAACTTCTGAAGTGGTCTTTTCGTCTCAGGGGGCCGGCGAGTACGCGCTTTCCAGCCGCGAAATTATTGGCTTCGGCGGCACCGCCAGCTATGACTCCACGCTAAACGGCAAAGTGCTGGATCTGGCTATTCGTGAAGCGGTGAACAATCTTGTTGCTGGTATCGATTCCGGCGCCTGGAACCCGGCAAAAACAAACTAAACGGAATTTATAATGACTGGTTTATATAAAGTTACACTTGTTACTTTTGCATTATTATTGGCAGGTTGCGCCGCTAAGGCACCCACTCAAATCTATAAATGGGATAATTATCAGGACACGGTATACAAATATTACTCGCAGGATGCGAACCCGCAGGAGCAAATTGCTGCTCTGCAGCAGCTGATTGAAAAAGCGAAAGCCAGCTCAAAACCTGTTCCTCCTGGCGTACATGCTCACCTTGGCATGCTTTATAGCAATACGGGGAAAATGGATCTGGCGATGACTGAATTTAATAGTGAGAAAAGGGCATTCCCTGAATCTGCTACTTATATCGATTTTCTCACCAGCAAAAATAAGAGTGCCCTGAAATGAAATCATTATTAGCTCTATTTGCCATAGCCTCTGCTCTGGTCTTAAGCGGTTGTGCCCAGAATTCTAACGCGCCTAAAACGGACTATTCAGCTTTTAAACAGAGCAAACCGCGCAGCATCCTGGTGTTGACGCCGAAAAATGCCTCCCCGGAGATCAATGCCGGGCATAGCTTCCTGAGTGAAGTGACAATGCCACTGGCAGAGTCTGGCTATTACGTTTTCCCGGTCGCGGTGGTTGAAGAAACCTTTAAGCAAAATGGGGTGAGCAATGCGAATGACATTAACGCTATCCCTGTTAAGAAGCTGCACGATATTTTTGGCGCAGATGCGGTTTTATATCTTAACGTGACGGACTATGGGACTTCATACCAGGTTATTAATAGCAGCACTCGCGTAACGGCTGACGCTCGCCTGGTTGATTTACGTTCCGGTAAAGAGCTGTGGAAAAAGAGCGCTACCGCGTCGTCCGACGAAGGTAACAATAACAGCGGCAATAACAGCCTGTTAGGTATCTTAATCACCGCAGCTGTGACGCAGATTGCCAATACGGCTACCGATAAATCGCATGATGTTGCGGGCGTGACCAGCGCGCGTTTGCTGTCAGCGGGTGGGGGCAACGGCCTGCTGTACGGGCCTCGCTCACCTGAATATGGTAAAACAGCGCTGTAATAGTTGACCGATTCATTCACAAACCGTCAGCCTGCTGGCGGTTTTTTATTTCTGGTGCAGTACAAAAGAAAACGCCTCCCGGAAATATTATTTCGCGAGAGGCGTCGTAGGTGGGGGAAGGTCACCGTTCATTAGTCATCCCATTTGTGGCTAAACCAGGCGGCAAGGAAACCGGAAAACAAGATTATTCCGAGTACTGCCATAAATACGTTCATGTTCCCTAACATAATTAATCCTCCAGATTACTGCATTTCTATAGAAATACCTCGCGTGATAAAAAAGGGTTTACTCAGATGAGTGGAGCCATCATAGCGTACACAACTTAAACAATGCCTAACCGGTGGTAAATTATTCGTTTTGAGAAGTAAATGTACTTCTATAAGCGCCGGGAGAGGTGCGTAAATGTTTCCGGAAATGATGCCGCAGGGTCGCAGCGGAACCAAAACCGGCCAGTTCGGCTATCTGTTCCACCTGCATCTGGCTGTTCTCCAGCAGTTCGCGACTGCGTTTGAGCCGGGTTTGCAGCAGCCAGCGCGCCGGAGTCATACCGGTTGCGGCCTCAAACCTGCGTAAAAAAGTTCGTGAGCTCATACCGACAAAGGCCGCCATGCTCGCCACGGAATGATTATCTGCCAGATGACGCTGGAGATGGTCAAACAGCGGAGCAAAGCGTTCGCCTTCATACTCAACGGGCACCGCCTGCTCAATAAACTGAGCCTGGCCTCCGTCACGGTGGGGCTGAACGACCAGGCGCCGTGCGACGCTATTGGCCGCGGCAGAGCCAAAATCCTGGCGCACCAGATAAAGGCACAAATCTATTCCTGCCGCGCTACCTGCCGAGGTCAGCACATCGCCGTTATCCAGGTAGAGCACGTCCGGCACAACTTCAATTTCCGGGAAGCGAGTCTGCAAAGCTGAGGTGTAGCGCCAGTGGGTGGTTGCCCGCTTGCCGTTGAGCAGCCCGGCAGCCGCCAGGACAAACACGCCGGAGCAAATAGACATGATGCGCGCTCCGCGCCGGTGAGCAGCCTGCAACGCCCGGATAAGCGCTTCCGGCACAGGTTGGTCAACGCCTCGCCAGCCGGGAACAATTATCAGGCTGGCCGTATCGAGCAGCTCGGGCCCTCCGTCCACCGTCAGCCTTATACCTCCCATTGCCCGGAGTTCGCCGGGTTCAACCCCCGCAACGGCAAAGCGATACCAGTTTTCGCCCATTTCCGGGCGCGGCAGGCCAAAGATCTCGACGGCAACGCCGAATTCGAAAGTGCAAAGCCCGTCGTAAGCGATTGCGACGACCAGCGGATTTTTAGCGGCAGCGATTAATTTTGTCATAATCTTTACGCTAATGGTCATTTATGCCAGCTGTCAAGAGGGGGCCTGTCCGGCACAATCAAAGCTCATTCTAAAAGGAGGACTATGATGAGCTATGTTACCGATTACCCGGCCGCTGCACCTGATATTGCCGCCGCGCATTACCTGCACAAATTGTCTCTGGAAACCGACTGTGCGGATGTGAATGCCGCTATCCAGAGCGGCGAAACAGACTTCGTTATTCTGCATGTGGTTGGAACGGAACAAACTTTTTCCCGCCGCCATATTCCCGGCGCAATTCATTTACCCCATCGTTTTATTACCGCGGATCGCATGGCTGAATGGCCGTTGGATACGCTGTTCGTTGTTTATTGTGCCGGACCGCACTGCAACGGAGCCGACCAGGCCGCGCTCAAACTGGCCCGCCTCGGCAGGCCGGTAAAAGTGATGCCGGGCGGCATCACCGGGTGGGAAGATGAGAAACTGGCCTTTGCCTAGAGCAGCGCGCGTAGCACCATATCCGCGCCAAGCAGTATCAGGCAGACCAGAAAGCCGCGCTTAAACGCAACCGGGCTGATGCGCTTGCGAATACGCTGCCCGGCAAACAGCCCGATAAGCGCGGCGAGTACCGCCATTACCGAAGTGCCCAGGGCAATATCTTGCAGAGCTCCGTGCCACCAAAGCCCGGCGGCCAGCGCGAGAGTGGAGAAGGTGAACGACAGCCCGAGAGCCTGTACCAGCTCATCGCGCTGTAAACCCAGCGACTGGATATAAGGCACTGCGGGGATAACAAACACGCCGGTTCCGCCGGTCAGCAGGCCGGTTAGCAGGCCTATCAGCGGCGAAAGCCAGGGTTCATGGCGTGGAGGAATGTGCAGGGGACTGGCAAATAGCGTCCACAGCGCATAGATAATCAGCGCTGTGCCCAGGGCGATAGTCGTGGCGTGGCTACTCCCGGAGGCTAGCAGGCTGCTGCTGGCCAGCGTGCCGAGCACAATGGTCAACATCATCGGCCACAGGCGCTTCAGCAAAGCAGGCAGGTTGCCGCCTTCATAAAGCTGGAACAAATTGGTCAGGAAGGAGGGTAGAAGCAGCATACCTGCTGCGGCTAGCGGAGAAATAAGCGAACCAAGAATGCCCATCGCAACCGTCGGCAGCCCCATTCCGGTTACGCCCTTGACCGTGCCCGCCAGCACGAAGGTTGCCGCAATTGCCAGCGTTAGCGTCAATTCATTCATGAGGATTTCCTTCGTGGGCGCTGCGGCTGTCCTGAGGGGCCTGCTCCCGGTCAAACATGCCGTAATCACGTACGACGTGAGCCACCCGCAGACGGTAATTTTCAAACACGGAATTGCGCCCCTGGCTTTGTACGCCCCGATGCATCTCCTGATTGCGCCACTGCAACACGGCGGCTTCATCACGCCAGAACGAGAGCGAAAGAATTTTCTGCGGTTCGCTAAGGCTCTGAAAACGTTCGATTGAAATAAACCCGTCTATTTCCGCCAGCAGCGGTTTAAGCTCTGCCGCCAGGTCAAGATAGCGGTTATAGTTATTCTTTGCTGGCAGAACTTCAAAAATCACGGCGATCATCAGGTTGCTCCTTGTTGTTATGTCGCATTAACCCTAAATCATCGCCGGACCGGACGCTTCGCTGAGCATCGAAATATGGAAACCAATTTTCTCGAAACCCGCCTCGCCGCCGTCGCCTCCGCGATTGCCGATAAAACCCGTGCCAGCATGCTGTGCGCGCTGATGGACGGCCGCGCCTGGACGGCTACCGAGCTGAGCGTGATGGCAAATGTTGCGCCTTCTACCGCCAGCAGCCATCTGGCAAAGCTGATGGAACAGTCGCTAATTGCCTGCGTGCAGCAGGGTCGGCACCGCTACTACCGGCTTTACAGCAGCCAAATAGCCGGGGCGCTTGAGGGCCTGATGGGGCTTGCGGGAATGGATAGAGCATCTTTGCGCAGCAAAACCCCCGACAATTTACGCTACGCCCGAACCTGCTACGACCACATGGCCGGAGAAGTTGCGGTAGCCATTCACGACTCGCTGTTTCAGCTTAACTGGCTGGAGGGTGAAGGCTACGAGTTAACGAATCATGGGCGTGAGCAACTGCTTGGGCTTGGGGTAAATATAGATATCGGCTCGTCGCGGCGGCGCCAGGTCTGCGGCTGCCTGGACTGGAGCGAAAGGCGCGAGCATCTTGGCGGCCAATTGGGAAAAGCGCTTCTGCACACCTGCGAGCAAAAAGGGTGGGTAAAACGCGATTTAGTCAGCCGTGAACTGCATATTTCCGACACCGGCAAGCGCAGGCTGGGGAAAGTGTTTGGCGTGGTGTTTTAGCGTTTTCCTCTCCCACACAGGGAGAGGATATTTCAGGCCCAGCGCAGCTGATTAGTTCAGCCGATAATGCCGGTTAGGCTTCAGGGCTTCCGGTTTCTCCGCCTCGTCATTCATATCCCGCAAATCACGCTCGATGGCTACGCAAATGGCATCCAGCGGCAGATCGTTATCCTCGGTGCCAAACGGATCCTCCAGCTCTTCCGCCAGCGAGTCCAGCGAGATAAAGGTGTAGGAAACAAAGACCGAGACAAACGGCGTCATGTAATGCAGGTCGGTCACCAGGGCAAACGGCAGCATAATGCAGAAAATATAGACCGTGCGGTGCTGGATAAGGCTATAGGCAAACGGCATAGGAGTGGAGATGATGCGCTCGCAGCCGCCAGAAACCGCAGACAGCTCGTTGAGATGATTATCAAGGCTGCGCCACAGCACGTCCGAGATAACACCGCGCCTACGCCAGTCGTTCAGCCAACTGCCCATCAACATTAAAATACGGTTGCAGGGCGCGTGGCTCTCGCTCACCCAGGCTAAATCCTGCGGCGTAAGAAAGCGGCTCAACGTTTCGTGCTGCGGCTTTTTACGCAGCGTCATGCGCAGGCTGTTGCAAAAGGCAACCTGCAAATTGACGAACTGCTGTACCGCCTCTGGTTGCTCACCGGACAGCGTTTTCACCTCGCGCAGCAGCGAGCGGGAGGTGATTGCCAGCTGGCCCCAAAGCAGTCTCGCTTCGTTAAAACGGGCGTAACAGGCGCTATTGCGAAACCCCAGAAAGATAGCAATAGCAACGCCGAGGATGCTGAATGGAGCAATGGTCAGCTTGATGCCAAGCGTTTCATACCACGGCAGAAAGAAAATCACGCTGATTGAAAGTGCGAGGTTCAGCAGCAGGCGGGAATAGATTTTTTCCAGTACCGAGCCATGCCAGACAAACAGCCGGGCCAGCCAATGTTGATGTGGACGAACGATCATGATGAGTAACAGAATAGTAACAAGAGCCTGTATTTAACGGCAGACCGTGACCCAGATCAACATTTATCACTACAAAACATTAACAAGATGCCGCCGCGTTGAGATACGAGGCGGCACTTTGCCAGCCGAATCAGGCCAGTTTAAATACCGATACTGATTCATTTAGCATCTGCGACTGCTCTTTTAACGACATCGCGGCGGCGGAAGCCTGCTCCACCAAGGCGGCATTCTGCTGGGTTACCACGTCCATTTGCAGCACGGCCTGGTTAATCTGTTCGATGCCGCGGCTCTGCTCGCCGGTGGACACCGCAATTTCTGCCATCAGAGTCGTGACCTGATTAATGGAAGAGGAGATGCGTTGCATACTCTGTCCGGCGCGGTTCACCAGCTCGCTGCCGTTGGTCACCTGCTGCCCGGAAAGCTCAATCAAATCTTTTATCTCTTTCGCGGCGACGGAGGAACGTTGTGCCAGGTTACGCACCTCGGACGCAACTACCGCGAAGCCACGGCCTTGCTCTCCTGCGCGGGCGGCTTCAACCGCCGCGTTGAGAGCCAGAATATTCGTCTGGAAGGCGATATCCTCGATAATTGAAATAATGCTGTCGATTTTGCCGGAGCTGGTTTCGATATTGCGCATAGAATCAATAACCTGATTGACAATCTGCTGCCCGTCGTTGGCGGCGGCCAGCATGCCGTTAGCCAGCGTATTTGCCTGGTGCGAGCTTTCTGAGGTGCGTTTTACCGTCACCGTAAGCTGTTCCATACTGGCGGCAGTTTCGCCAAGTGAGGCGGCTTGCTCTTCGGTTCTGGCGGATAAGTCGGTATTGCCCGCGGCTATCTCTTCGGAGGCGTGAGCCACGGTATGGCTGGACTCGCGCACCTGGCCGATGATTTCGGTGAGGGAAAGACGCATCTGCTCGAGGCTATGCATCATTTCACCAATTTCATCTTTAGACTTGATCTCAATCGAGCGATGCAGAAGGCCGTTAGCAATTTCAGTGCAGTGGGCTTTGGCGGTATCCAGTTCTTTAAGCACGCGGACTTTAAGCAGAATAAAGATAGCGGCCAGAATAGCGATAAACAGTGCTGCAAACAGGGCGAGGGTGACCAGGCTTGAGTGGAACCCGCTTTGGGCGTTTTCATTTAGCTGGCGGGCATGTTGTTCCCGGAAGGCAAGCAGTTTATCCAGCGTTATCTCAAATTGGCGATCGAGCATTGGAATTGTCGCCGTTACCAGTTCGGTAGAGCGCGTTTTATCATTGGCTTTTGCCGCATCCAGCAGGGGTTGCAGGCCCCGGTCACGATAGGTGAGATAAGCTGCTTTGTAGTCATCGGCAAGCATCTGCTCTCCGGGCTGTTTAACGGCGTTGATATAGCCCTGGAAGCTGGAATCAGCTTTGCCCAACGCTTCGCTTGCGCCTTCAAGGCTCTTTGTTGCCTGTGCCGCGTTACCCAGGTCCATCTCCTGGACTGCCTGCATCGCGCGTACGCGCATGGTGCGGCTATGGTTGATCGGGTCGATAACCGATAACACAACGCGAATTTCGCTATTTACGTCATTTAGGGCGTGGTTGCTGCGGGTGAGAGACCAGATATTGGTGGCGGTGCTGGCGAGAAAAATAAGCAGTAACGTACTGAAAACTAAAATCGAAAAACGCCTGACTGACATAATTAATCCTTACATCGATAAAATATTCTTTCCCTGCCAGCGGCGAACGCTCTTCGTCATTGCTGGCTGTAGGGTTATCGGCAGAGGGAGCCGGATATTTACCGTCGCGCGAGTTAAGCGCACAAAGTGTAATCTTACTGTCATCTGTCTATTTTATAACTCCGGTACTTCAACCACTGATGTGTATAAAAACCATGAAATTAAAAACACTTGCCTTGCTTTGCAGTACCGTTTTACCTCTGGCCGGTCACGCTGCTGATGCGCAGACTGATCGTTACGTTGTCACGTTCCCGCAAGGTGATAGCGTGGAATACAAAGGTGAATACGCCGCTAACTTCCCGCATGGCTTGCCGGTGGGCGTGGGTTCAGGCCTGACATTTATCGGCAAGCAGGGCGATGATCTGGTGTTCGCTACGGTAACCGATCGCGGGCCAAATGCTGACTCGCCGAAGGCGGGTAAAAAAGAGTCAAAGATTTTTGCTAATCCCAAATTTACCCCGCTGCTGATGACCATTCGTGTCGGGAATGGCAAAGCCGAAGCCGTGGATGCCAAACCACTGCATGATGACCAGGGGCCAATTAGCGGCCTGCCGCTGCCGGAAGGTCTTATCGGTGCGACCAATGAAATCGCGCTCAGCGACACGTTGAAACAGCTCAGCAGCGACAAGCGCGGGCTGGATACCGAAGGCATCACGCCGGACGGTAAAGGCGGATATTGGATCTGCGATGAATATGGCCCGTTTGTGCTAAACATCGACGCTAACGGCAAAATTCTGAAGAAATACGGCCCGCAGGCGGAGCATGGTGAGCAAGGCGTGGCCGGCGGGCTGCCAAACATCGTCAAATGGCGCCAGCCGAACCGCGGTTTTGAAGGCATTACCCGTATGCCAGATGGCCGTATTATCGCTGCGGTGCAAAGCACGCTCGACATCGACGGTAAAACCAAAAACAGCGCACAGTTTACTCGCCTGGTCAGCCTTGATCCGGCGACCGGCAAAACTGAAATGTACGGCTACCCGATAGACGTTGATGTCTACAAAAAGGCCAAAGATGCCAAAATCGGTGACATTGTGGCGCTGGACAATCATCGCCTGCTGCTGATTGAGCAGGGTGGCGACAAGAATAAACAGATGCGTAACCTGGTCTATGTTGTTGACCTGAAAGACGCTTCTGACCTGTCGAGCTTCGATAAAGAAAAAGCGCCTGAATTTGATGACGCGGAGCAGTTGAAAGCGCGCGGTATCAAACTGGCGAGCAAGAAAGAAGTTGCCGACCTGCGCAAGCTTGGCTGGCAGCAGGAGAAAGCCGAAGGAATGGCGCTGATTGATAACCAGACCATCGCGGTTATCAACGATAACGATTTTGGCCTGCAGGCGGTGCTGGATAAAGCCGACGACTATCAGGTTGACGGCAAGGGTCACCTGCTGAAAGACGGAAAAGAAGTGGATGCTAAAATCGAGCTGAAGCCGCTGGAGAAGCCAGAATCACAGAATGAGCTGTGGGTGATTAAGCTGGCGGAGCCGCTGAAATAATTATTTGGAGCGTTCCCTCTCTTGCGTTAAGAGCGGGAACGCTAATGCTTCGTTTTGAGTCATCTGGCAAAAAATTTCACTGATGTGGCTGACACCACGCAAAAGTAGAAAATAAAAACTAAATAAAGGGCTATTGTCGGGTAACGGGCGTAAGGTTGCAGACCCCTTCACGAGATATGCCTGATGTCATATATCAGCTTTATTAAAGCGTTTTTCTCTCCCTCGGTGAGTCTGGCCTGTCCATGGTGCGGGCACCGGTCACGGCAAAGTTCGGCGAAGGTAAAGAAAGGCAGAATTCTGGTCTGCACGCACTGCGGCACGCTATTTCTTCCCTCTGAATGCCGCCAGCAAGACAAGAGGTAACGTTTTTCACGTTATCGGCCAATAAAACATCCCCCGGGCAACATAAAACTGATATGAACCCAGGGGAGGTTGTTGAAAACCCTGGGATTTATCCTCTCATCGCGTTAAGGAAGTTTATGTTTTCTAAGTATCTGCTATAGGTGGCTACTTTGTTTTTTAAATGAATCGTTTCCTTACTGCTTAGATTAGCGTTAGCTAATTTAAATTGAGCATTTTCGTTTTTTATCGAGATGACAAAGGTGGCGAAGCGGCTGAATCGCGGGTTACCTAAAACTAACCGGTATGCTGCTTTCCCACTATTGCAAAACAAGGCTCGCGTTAAATTTACTATTTGCATAGTCGTATCCTTTCGTTTTTAGTCGATCCAATAAATACATCAGCTATTTAAAATAACGGCTTGCCGTCGGCGATAAATAGCATAAGGTTATCTCAGGGTGATTAATGTTAAGTAAGCCGCGCAAAAAAGAAAAGAATATATTAGGGAATTAATGGCGCTGATGTATTTCATGAAAAATAAGGCCACCATTACAGTGGCCTTATTAGTTATATCGCTAATTTTTTATTTAACACTTCAATCTCACTTCGCCACTGACTTTGCAGCGCCGGTTTCTGGTGCTTTTCCTTACGCTCCATATCCTCAGCCAGCTTTTCCTCCAGCTCGATTAGCCGTTCCAGTAGCTCATCGCTTTCGTGCCGGGATTTTGGCCTGTTCTCCCGGAGAGGAGGACGAGCTTCGGAAACCGGTTGGCCGGTTTCTTCGGCGGTAAGCAGGCCGTACAGCGCATCCAGGTCGTGCCACTCGCTAAGCTCGCCGTTATCCACCAGCCAGAAGCGATTACAGCCTCTGGCTATCAGCTCGCGGTCGTGAGTCACCAGCATCACGCCACCTTCAAAGCTTTGCAGCGTTTCAGCCAGCGCTTCTTTACCTTCCATATCCAGATGGTTGGTCGGCTCGTCGAGCATCAGCAGCGAGTAGCGCGCCAGCGTCAGGCCTACAAACAGCAACCGTGAACGCTCTCCGCCGCTTAGCGTGCTGACGGTTTGCTGGTGGCGCAGCCACGGAAAGCCAGCGTTAATCAGCGCCATCTTCCGGTCCTGTTCGCTAAGCGCGGCAAAGGGCTCAAGCGCTTCGAGCAGCGTGTTGCCGTCTTTTAGCTGGTGCAGCGTCTGGTCATAATAACCGAGATGAACGCGAGGATGCAGGCGGATGCCTTCCTCCTGCTCCGGCTGCTGATACTGTTGCCAGAGTAGGCGCAATAGCGAAGATTTCCCGCAGCCGTTGCGGCCAATAATCGCCACGCGGTCGCCGCTTTTAATCCGCTGTAAGGGGAGATTAAACAGCGGCTCGCACTCGGGCGCGGGGCGTACGTCCAGCGCTTCCAGCTCCAGCAGGCGGTCGGCCGGTAGCGCTTCGCCTTTCAGCCGCAATTGCCACTGTGTCCCGGCGGTTAGCTCGGTTTGCTCATCCTTGAGCTTGTCGATGCGCTTTTCCATCTGCTTAGCTTTACGCGACAGATCTTCGTTGTCGTAGACCTTGCCCCAGATAGCAAGGCGTTTGGCGCTGGCGGCGATACGGTCAATTTCCTTCTGCTCCGCCTGGCGGCGGTGGGCATCGGTTTTATCTCGTTCATCCAGCGCGGCACGCGCCTGAGAGCAGGGCAGAGCAAAGAAATGCAGCGTGCGGTCGCGCAAAATCCAGCTGCCGTTGGTGACGTTATCCAGCAGGCTGCGGTCGTGTGAAACCAGCACGAAGCTGCCGTTCCAGCCACGCAGGAACTGCTCAAGCCATAGCAGCGTAGGCAGGTCGAGGTGGTTGCTCGGCTCATCCAGCAGCAGCAGGTCCGGTTCGCTAATCAACGCGCGCGCCAGAAGCAGGCGCGTATGCTGCCCGCCGCTCAGCGTGCCCGAGGTAAGCAGCCAGTCGGCTTCGTTGAAGCCCATGCTTGCCAGCAGAGCCTCCGCGCGCCAGCGTTCACTCTCGCGCAGACCCGTCTCAATTTGAGCCAGCACGGCGTCCAGCATAGTCATCTCATTGAGACTTTCCGGCAGATGTTGTTCAACCCTTGCCATCAGGCAGGCGCTGGCCCGTGTTACCGAGCCGCTATTTGGCAGCAGGGTGCCGTCCAGCAGTTTCAGCAGGGTACTTTTGCCGCAGCCGTTATGGCCAATTAAGCCGATGCGGTCGCCTTTCTTCAGGGTAAAAGTGATGGACTCCAGCAGCGAACCGAAAGCGGTGTCGAGGTGCAGAGATTGGGCGGTTAATAAAGTGCTCATAGGTACTTACTCAAGAGTTAGGGCGTAAAAACGCCTCGTCGTATAAAGCTGACGATAACCCGGTAAGCCCGAGGGAAGGGATTTAGTGAATGTCTTCGCTCAAGCCGAAGTTATCGCAGCACGGAACCGATAACGCTTGAGCAGTGACGATCGCCAAAAGTATGCGAACGATTAAAACGCTCACAAGACAACATGGGGATCCTCCTTATATTCAGTTGGTTTATGGGTGAAGCGATTGTAGCGGGAAATTCAGCTGGCTGCCAACTGCCAGAATTCCTGGCTACATAAACGCCTGTAACCAGAAAAGATAACCTCTTAGCGTTGCATAGATGAACTTGGCTCAACCCTGGGTGAAATGTCCGCCAGGGTCAGGACAACCTCATTTACCCCAATAATTTAAGCAATGTCTGGCGCTGCTTATCGTTTATATCCTGCGGGTTCTGGTAGCCGATGTTTTCTGTCGCTCGGGTGTAGAGCGCAACCAGCCAGTCGTAAACATAGCTGGCGTTGCCCCGTGTTGGCTGCTCGCCAAGCTTTGTCAGGCGGCGGCTGATGTCGGCCTGAGCTGGGGGCGCAAATACCGCCAGTCCTTTGTTTACACGGCTCGCCGGGCGGCCAGAAACGGGAACGCTGGCATAGCCCAGCCAGGCGATGAAGTCACCCAGCACCGTGCTGGCGCGGGAAATGTCCAGCTCAAGGCCGGACTCGCCGCTCTGCATGCTGCGTTCCAGCATGGCAGGAACATCCAGCCGGTAGCTGGCGACAATCAGCACATCACACAGTGCCTGAAGCTGAATGCCGTCGAGGCCAAACTGGTGCGCGGCTTCGCGGCGATGACCTAGCAGGCGCAGGTGATTAACCCAGAGCTGGTGCACGGCGCGGGCATAACTGATGCCATCGGTCACCGGCGCTTCGCTCTCAACGGTGTCGGCAAACAGGTCTATCTCCAGGGCAAAACCTTCCGGCTTCGGCTGATGCTGCTGTTGGTGCTGAAGCCAGCGCTGCTGGAGCGCATCGCGGGAAGGCACCAGGCTGGCAAGCAGGTTGCCGTGCTGGGTCGCTCGGGATTGCAGGGCGCGAACAAGATCTTCTGCCTGCTGGCGAGCCTGCTGCGGCGTGACCTGATGGGCTTCGCTAAAGCGCTGGAACAGGGCCACGGTTTGCGCGTCCAGCTCGTTACGCAAAGCGGCAATGCGCTGTTCGCGGCGGGCGTGATTCAGAGCGTCTGTCAGCCATTCAAGCAGGCGGTGCATATTTCGGCTGTCCAGCGCCTGTAGCGTTCCCCAACGTTTGCCGGGGTGGCCGACCAGCCTTTGTACGCCATCATCGAGACTGGCTCCGCTGGTGAAACGGGCGTCGAACGGCGTGATTGTCCAGACCAGACCCGGCAGCGAACTGTGCCCCGGGCTTTGGGTGCTGTCCACCCACCATGCCAGCGCTTTACCGGTCGCCTGAACTTCAGCGCGCTCGCTTACCGCGTTGCAAACCAGCAGCGTATCGGGCTGAAGGCGGTTGGTGTACCAGGTGAGCTGGTGCCCGGGAATGTCCAGCAAATCAACCAGCGGCAGCGCGGATTCCTGGTTCAGGGTAAACACAACTTCGGCGCACAGCAGGGCAAGATCGCTCTGCGGCAGGCTAAGATGTGGGCCAGGCTGGCGCTCCGAGAGCGGGCAAACCATTACGTCGGCCTGCTCCTGAGGATCATCAGGACTTGCCGGGATCAGGAAGCCTTCGGCTGGCAGCAGGAAGCTGTCCACCACCAAGCTTGCCGGAGCCAATACTTGCTCCACGCCGCCGAGATGCTGGAGCGCGTGAGCCAGCCGCAGCCAGGTCTCGGTCAGGGCGCTGTCCTCTCCCCACAGCAGGGCAAACAGCGAAGCACGATCTTCCACCGTAAGCAGCGGGGCGAGCTGTGCCATCTGATAACAAACGTTAACGTCGAGGTGATTCTGGCGACGCTGCAAGCGGTGGTAGCCGCGCAGCAGATCGGCTACCTGTTCGGCAGTTAGCCCCTCTACCGGCGTGGCCTGACGGCGGGATTCAAGTTCGGCTAAGCGCAGGGTTACCGCGCTGGAAGTGGCAAGGCGCGGAGCCGGAGCTGCGTGGTATTGGTTAATAAACTGCTGAGCCAGCTCGACTTCGCTATACAGCGTCAGCAGCAGGGGGTAATTATCCACTTCCGGCGGCTGTTGTGAGCTAAAGCGTACCGCCATTGCAGCCGGAGTATGGCCCGGATTAATGTGCGTCAGGTAATCGAGGCGTTTGTCGCCAAGCTGAATATCAATGCGGCCATTCGGGTTGCCTTGCAGAGTATTCAGTAGATGATTTTTACCGTCCAGCGCGTGGCCGTAGATGCCGAGCGTTAGCGGCGCGTCTTCAAGCGAGGTAATGCGTCGATTTCGTTCGCTAAGCTGCTGGAGTTTTATCAGCAGGCTGTCGGCTTCGCTGTCCAGCAGCGGAGCAAAAGTACGGGTCATCTGAACCCAGTTCACCAGATGGTTAAGCGAGGTGGTTGACTGCTTCATTTTTGGTACACGCTCCCGCTGTCTATCCAGTAATGCGTCGCGCCGCTGTAGCTGCCGGCGAGGGTATTCAATTTAAAACTCAGTTGTTCAAGCGGCACTTTACTGCCGTCTGAAAGCCACGCCTCCGCCAGATGGAACGACTCGGCCTCACGGGTTTGCTTCAGCCTGACGTTAAGTACGCCGTCTCCGGCGATGGACTTGGCCAGCTGCGGCGAGTTGATAGCCAGGGTATACAGCGGCGTGGCGGGCCAGCGGGCATTATCCAGCTGACGGAAACCGAGGCAGGCGTTGCCGCGCAGCGGGAAGTGGACTCGGGTGTCCAGGCTCGCCTGCGGGCTATCAAGATCGATATCGCGATACCAGACGTTTTCTTCCAGCAGGCGGTCGTTGCCGTCCAGCATGCCGAGATAACGCACCGTGGAGTAGGCCTGAATATCGGCGGCCTTAAAGTTAAAGCTGGGCAGGCGCAGATCCATCGCCAGGCTGCACAACATCGCGCCCACCGCAGCGGTAGATTTCGGGTTGCCGATGCGCCCCTGCTGGCTGAACGGATACCATTCGTGGGTCTGGTAGTTATCCAGCCAGACTATGCGATTGACCGGCACCGGCTGCAAATGGCGCAGCAGCGCCTGCACGCCCGGCAGGCAGCCCGGGCGGCCGGTGACCAGCAGTACGTCGCAGCAATAATGGTTGATCACTTCGCACAGCGCCTGTAAAGGGGCGGTGAGGGTAAACTGGCCCGCCAGCAGCGCATCCTGCAGGGCGGCAATTTCTGCCTGTAACGGCACGCTCATCACGTCGAACTGCGGCGCGTCGGCGGGGAGCTCATGCTGCACCGCCTGCTGAACGTAATTGATGACGTTGCGGGTTGGCATTTGCGTCAGCAGCTCACCAAAGGTGGCTTCCAGCACCGAATCCGGTTCTTCCGGGTCGCTCTCTTCCCAGAACGAAAGTACCGCGTGTCCCAGCGGGATAAACAGCTGGAGCGCGGTTTGCTGGCGCAGGGTGGCGCGGGTATCCATGCGTCCTGACTCGCCGAACAGCGTCGTCATCAAACCCGGAGCATCGGCCACGCCGGCTTTATGAATATGAGCCTGTAATGCGGGCAGTACGCAGCGCTGGATAACGTCCAGCAGGATGTCGTCACCGGCAACCTTAAACCCTTCGCGGAACAACAAACGCGGGGCGATTTTCACGTTGCTGCCTACGCCGTCGTCCAGCTGATACTGGGTGATGGCCATATCCGTCGTGCCGCCGCCGATATCGATAGAGGCGACGCGCAACGTTTTGCCTGCTGGTTCGTCTGGCGTCAGCGCGCGGTCGGGGCGGGCCAGGCTTTCAAAGAAGCGCCCGGTTTGCCCGGCGTAGTTAACCAGCGCCTCATTGTACAGCCAGACCAGCTGGCCGCAGGTCGCTTCGTCCCACTCCATCTGCACTTCCGGCACCGGCACAATGCTTTTTTTCTTATCACGCTCGAGCGTGAAGCCTTCGTCCGTCGGGTGCCAGTCCATTGCTTTCCAGACCAGGCCTACCGCCTCCTGCATGCGCTGGCGGAACAGCTCGCGCTCGGGCTTCGGCATTGCCGAAGGCAGGGTAAGAATGAGGTTACGCAGCTGACGCGGCGACGTCGGGTGGCCCATGCTCTGGCGCGAACCGATGCTGTTGACCTGCATCAGCGCCTGCGACAGCAACTCGCACAGCATCAGGGTCATCAGTGAACTGCGGCTGTACTGCGGGGAAAATACCGGCAGGCGCTCGTCCATCGGCAGGGCGTAAAGCGGCTGGCCGTCGTCGTTCATCAGGTTCATCAGCGGGAAGGCGGTCGCGAGCGGCTCACGCTGGCTTTTCACGCCCATCTGGCTGAAGTGCCAGTCCTGGCCTGCGGGCGTAACGTCCCACAGATAGCGGCGCGGGCTGGAGATGCCGCTGGCACCTTCCGTACCCAGGCGGGCGCAGGCCATGCGGCGGGCTTCGTCGCCCACGCGGGCAATAGAAGGCCAGACGAACGCATCGTCGCGGCCGCTCTCCACGGAGAAATGCTGCTTGCCGAATTTGGCTTCGCTGAACTCCAGGCGGCTGGTAAACATTGCGTCGTTGATCAACTGCGGTTCGCTAAGGGAGCGGATTTGCAGTTCGGCTGTCTGGCGCAGGCCGTCGTTCTCTTCGCCGTGGTCTTCAATCAGTACGCCGCAGGTGTGGGTATTGCCGACGTCGAGCACTAAATCCACGTCAATCGCCGGAGATTGCAGCGTAGCGGTGACGATTTTCACTTCCGGTACCGCAAGCTGATTGCCGATAAGCTCTAGAATGTTCAGGTAATGCGCCTGGTATTCGAACGCTTTCATTGCCGCGCTCAGGTCGCGTTCGGCGCGCTCTTCCACGCGTGTGGCAAACTGGCTAAAGGCTTCACGCAGCCAGCCGTCGACCCAGGTCTGGTCGAGAAAATCTTTGATTTCGTGGTTGTGCCATGCCAGCGCAAAACGGGTGCCGTTGCGCACGTCGCTCTCGGTCGGCGCGAGGTGCGCCGCGGGATGATCGTCGGCGTAGATTTTGCTGTCCAGCGCGATGCTGATACGCACCGTGTTGCCAGCAGAGTCCGGCGTATCGAGGACACGAACCTGCACGCGCGCCCAGTTATCCGGGCCGCCCACAAAGGTACGCGGCGGGTTAAAGCGCAGGAACGGCAGCGGCAGCCAGGTTTTGTCCATCACCCGCAGAGAGTGGCCAAGCGTAATGGTGCTTTCGGGTTTCACCACTTCAGGCGCGGAGCCGTTCTCCCCGGGCAGGGTAAATTTGCCAGGAACTACGTCGTAGTCGAGGCGCAGCAGCGGGCCATTGGCCGTCTGGCGCACAAAGCGCCCGGCGTGGGCGGCATTTGTTTGCGGCGCCAGGCCAAAATCCAGGAACTGAATGCCGCTGTCTTTGATGAGCGTAACGCTCGGCTTGTAGTTAAAAAGAGTCGCCAGCATTATCAGTTACTCACTTTACGGAAGGTGATAGGCACGACTTTGTCGTTTTCATAGCGGCCCGTGCACTCTGCGGCACCGTTGCTGCCGGTCTTACAGGTGACTTCCGGCATCGGGTAGCGGTTGCCGTCGCTGCAACGTGCGCTGCCGCGAGTTTTAATCATCAACGCGCCGGACTGATGCAGGCCGGAGAAGACTTCGGCTTTACAGACTACATTGTCGCCGTAAACCAGGCGCACGCTGCCTTTGTTGTTGGCAATCTGGTAGCGCAGGCTCGGCGGCTTGCCGGTGATAGGATCGCTAAAGTTGATCTGTGCCCGCCAGGTGCCGTTGAGGAATTTGGTGGAGCCAATCTTTAACGCCTCGGCAGGGAGGATCAGCGCATTCTTCGGTACGTCGGCGGCCACGGCAATAACCTCAGGCTCCGGGGCGGCTACTGGCGCAGGCTCGGGTTTTGGCGGCACCACGACTTCGGCCTGGGTCAGCGGCAGGCTACTTTTAGCCACCTCGACCACCTGAACGGGCCGCGGGGCACCAGGCTGAGGCACAACCTCGGCCTGGGCAACGGCGACCGGTGCGGGCTGCTGGCCTGAAATCAGGAAATAACCAACGGGAACGGCAACGGCGAGAGCAACCACGGCGGCTACCGGCAGTAGCCAGCGGCGTCGGGCCTGAGGCGCGGAAGCGGGCTGCGGTTGAACTTCAGGTGTTTCTTCAACCACGGCGGCGTTAGCAGGGGCGGGGCCGATGCTGTACACCGGCGATTCATCTGAGGCCTGGAGCGCAACCGGCGCTTCGAGCAGCGGTTTTTCCGGCTCGCTAATCACTACCGGCAGAGGCTCCGGCTCCGGCATTACCTCTTCCGGGATAAAAGCAATCTCCGGCTCACGAGGTTCGACCGCACGCAGGCATTCAAGCACATCGTCACGCGCGCCCTGGTTCAGGTTTACAAAGCCCCAAAAAGTGATAACTGGTTTACCGTTCACCAGGTAAACGTGCTGGCTGCCGGGAAATTGCAGCGCTTTCTCGAGCAGGGCACCAAACAGGCGAATGGAGGTTTTTTCCGCCTGCTGGCAGCGGGCGCTAAGCGAAGCCACGTTAGACAGACAATTATCGAGGTAGCGTAGGGCGGTGCGGCGTTCTTCATCGCTGGCGGCGGCCCAGCTGGTCACGCTGCCTTCCTGCGGAGAATACCAGTCTACCCGGTCACCTTCATCGTTCGGCTGGGGAATAGCCAGCGCGTCGGCGACGGCCTGCTGCTTACGAAGGCGTAAGGTTTCGCGTATCTGAAACGCCGAATCAAACACCGCCTGACCGTTTTCGCCCAGTGCGAGAAAGTCATCAAGGCATCCACTGCGCAATAATGTTTTTGCCACGTCATCAATCCTGCTGTTAACGGCTCACCCGAGAGCCACCTTCACGCTTAGCATTTTAACCAGGCGGCCCTAAGTCAAACGGCAGAAGAGACGGCAAAATGGGTAAATTATCTGGCTATTAGATAAAACAGTGGCTTAACTACAAAGCCGATACTTACCCGCAGGTAAGTAACTTACGGTCGGGTAACTTCTTGACCTGTAAGTAAAAGAAGGTGAGGATGGATGAAGTTTTGCGGCCATCTGGCCGGAGCCTTTCCACTAACCATGTCGAGAAAAATTATGGCTAAAATCGCTGTTATTTACTTTTCCGGATACGGCCACACCAAACGAGTGGCGGAGCATGTCGCCAAAGGCGCTAACGCCGAACTTATCGCCGTTGACAGCAATGGCGATATTCAGGAAGCAGACTGGCAAACGCTTAACGACGCCGACGCGATTATCTTCGGCGCACCAACCTACATGGGCAACGTTCCGTGGCAGTTCAAGAAGTTCGCCGATGCCTCTTCCAAAGTCTGGTTCACCCGCGGCTGGCAGGACAAAGTGTTCGGCGGCTTCACCAACAGCGCCAGCCTGAACGGCGACAAGCAGGTTAGCCTGCAGTGGATGCAGACCCTTGCTTCCCAGCACGGCGGGATCTGGGTCAGCCTCGGTCAACTGCCTTCTAACACCCTGGCGGCAACCCGCGACGACGTTAACAACCTCGGCGGCTCCGTTGGCCTGCTGGTCCAGTCTCCAGCCGATGCCAGCGCAGAGCAAATTGCCCAGGGCGACCTGGACACTGCGGTTAAATATGGCGCTCGCGTTGCCGATGTAGCCGCTCGCCTGAGCTAAATCCTGCCTTTACCTTCTAAGCGCCTGCGGGCGCTTTTTTTTGTTTTATCCCACCCGCTATTTCCCCGTATTGATTACCCCTGGTGATTATCGGTTTTAATTTCCAAAGTTATAGTTATCATGATAACTATCAAAGTAACTATTTCCCGGCAGGAATCCATCATGCATGAAGATAAGTACGATATAGCAGGCTTTGCCGACCGGCCGCTGGGTATGCGTCTGGCGATGCTGGTTCGTCTGTGGCGAGGGATTGTTGATGATGCCGTCGCTTTTACCGGCCTGACCCAATGCAGCTGGACGGTGCTGATGCAGCTTAGCGTCGCGGCGGATAAAACGACCGTGACGGATCTTGCCAGGGCGCAGGGCATTGATTTACCTCCGTTGACCCGAACCCTCGCGGTGCTGGAGAAGGAGGGCTACGTGACCCGCACGCCGGATGAGAAAGATCGCCGGGTGAAGTTTATCTCGCTGACGGAATCGGGGAAGCAGGCGATTAAAGCCGTGAGCGAAACCGTCGAGCGCTGTCAGCTTGAGGTTGCGCAGGACATTCCTCAGGAACAGCTCGAGCAGTTTAGCCAGACGGTTAACCAGCTCGCGGCCAACATGATCAAAATTCGCTAATACCTTTTTTCTGGCTGCGGCATGAGCGGCCCGTTTTTGTCCTCTTTTTGTGAGTAGTTATGACCCCTGAACAACGATTTACCCGCTGGGTAAAAGTGACGCTGGCGCTGTTTGCCGCAATGTTTTTCTATTTTCTTGCCGCTGATATCTGGGTGCCGCAAACCCCGGACTCAACGGTTATGCGCGTTGTTACCCCGATATCTTCCCGCGTTTCCGGCTACGTGACGCATATCTACGTCAGCAATAACAGTCTGGTGAAAAAGGGCGACGTGCTGTTTGAAATCGATAATAAGCCTTATCAGAACCAGCTCGAGCGCGCGGAAATTGGTTACCGGCAGGCGATTCTGGATAACCAGCAAATTGATGCGCAGATTGCTGCCAGCCGGGCGAAAATCAAAGCGGCGCAGCTCGACGCCGATAACGCCGGGCGCAGCTATCACCGCTACAACGGTCTGAGCAGCGGCAACCTGATATCCAGGCAGGATTTAGATACCGCATTCACGCGCTGGCAGAGCGCGGAGCAAAACGTCAATAACCTGAAGGCCGCGCTCGATCAGTTGGTTATTTCACGCGGCAGCCGCGATGAGCAAAACGTCACCCTACAGAAGTACCGTAACCTACTCAACGATGCCCGACTGAATTTGGATTACACCCGCGTGGTAGCAAGCAGCGACGGGGTAATCAGTAACCTGCAACTGAAAGAGGGCTGGTATGCAGGAGCCGGAGCGCCCGCGCTGGCGCTGGTGAGCGATAATCTCGATATCGTGGCCGATTTTCGCGAAAAAAGCCTGAGTAAAACCCTGCCCAATACCGCCGCAGATATCGTCTTTGACGGCCTGCCGGGGCAGGTGTTTAAAGCACATGTCTCCAGCAAAGATGCGGGCGTTTTACCGGGGCAGCAGGCCATCAACGGCCAGCTATCGGCCCCTGAAACCTCAAACCGCTGGGTGCGTGACGCGCAGCGAATGCGTATCCACCTGACGCTTGAAGGCGAGGCCATGCCCGCTCTGCCTGCGGGTGCCAGAGCAACGGTTCAGCTATACAACTCTCCCTCGGCATTTGCCTCGTTTATCGGCAGCATGCAGATAAAACTGGTGAGCTGGCTGCACTATGTTTATTAAATTTATCCTCGGCCCGCTCAAGCGTAATAAGCCGACACCCTTCAGCGGTAATGACTTCCGCCATATGCTGCGCATCGTGATGGCGGGCTGCATCGGGATGTTTGTCTATAGCTGGGTGAATACTCAGTACGGGGTGTTTTACGTTGTCTACCCGATAATGCTGACCGGGCTGGTGCCGATATTTAACGGCCACATTGCCCGGCAGATGATAGCCAACGCCCTGATTAACTGCGTTGAAATGACGGTGCTGTTCACCGTGCTGGCGACATACCCGCTGCCAATGACAATTATCGTTTTTCTGATGTATATGGTGCGGTTCTACCTGATGAGCCGCGGGCCGCTGTTTCTTTTTGGCTCAATGGGCGTGGTTTGCCTGAGCGTGATGGCGAACTTTCTCAGCTATCCGACAACGGACATGAGCGACCTGATGATTTCAAACATCATCGGCAGCCTGTTGGCCGTCGGGCTTTCGGCGCTGGGCTGTTACCTGCTGCCCGACCTGGAGCCACGGCAGCCGCCTCCCGCCATCCAAAAGGATGGGGCGAGGGTAATGCATGAAACGCTG
The DNA here is from genome assembly GCF_000412335.2 of Cedecea davisae DSM 4568. Lineage (GTDB taxonomy): Bacteria > Pseudomonadota > Gammaproteobacteria > Enterobacterales > Enterobacteriaceae > Cedecea > Cedecea davisae. The sequence continues at coordinate 2,231,947 of NZ_KE161030.1, read as the reverse complement.
CTGGCTTCGATTACCGCTACTCTCCTGTTTACGGTGTTTCAAATCTACACGCTGAATGATTCGCTGGCGGCGCTGATGGCCGGAATATTTGCGCTGTTCCCGATGCACTTTCGCGGGGCGATCCTTTCTTCGTGGTGGCGCATTGTTGGCGTGGTGGCAGGCTGTATTTATGCTCTGTTGGTGCAGTTGGTTATCTATGACTTCAGCCGCCACCTGATTTTGCTGATGCCGCTGATTAGCCTGGGCTTTTTACTCGCGGCGCGTATACATGTGTTTGAGAAAGTGGGGCCGGGCGTTGGTTTCTCTATTCTTACCACCCTGGCGCTGATGTTCGGGCAATACATGCACCCGAATCAGGACATTGTTTTTAGCGCGTTGTACCGCATTTCATCGGTTTCGGTGGCGATTATCGGCACTCTGGCGGTCACTTTTATTGTCCATAAGTTGCTGAATAATTTCGCCTCAACGCGCTATGTGATGAAGTAAGGCTATTCCTGCCCCGGCCAGTCGCTGGTGATGCCGGGCTGAACGGGGCGTTCGAGGTAGGTCGAAAGCACAATGTAGGTTCTGGTCGCCAGCACGCCGTTAATCTCGTAGAGGTGGGCGAGCAGGGCCTCCAGGGCATGTGAATCCTCGGTACGGACTTTCAGCAACATTGAGGTATCGCCCGCCACAGAATGGATCTCTTCTACCTCCGGGTAGGCGGAGATACGCAGCAGATCCGGCGTCTTTCCCCAGCCTTTGGTGTCAATGTGGACAAAGGCCAGCAGGTTCTTGTTGATAGCTTTCGGGTCAATAATCGCGGAGGTCTGCTGAATGACGCCTGAGCGCCGCAGCCGCTTAACTCTTTCGTGCACCGCCGGAGCGGAAAGCGCCACCTTTTCACCCAGATCCGCATAGCTGATGGTGGCATCTTCCACCAGTGCGCTTAATATTCTTCGGTCGGCGGCATCGATATTTCGCTCCGCCACGCCGTTCTGCTTAATACTATCTGTTTCTTTTTTCATATTGCCTCTGGCTGATGACCCTGAATTTCATTCGGTTAAAATTGGTTTTTATTGAATATAAGTCAAGTTCTAATCGTTATCCTGGAAGAAATATGAAAACTAGCCAGTGTCTGGAGTGTCATCCGGAGCCGTCTCTGACATCCTCTAAAGCCGTGTATGTACTCACCGGCTGCGTCGGCGTAATCGGCGCAAACTCAATGGTGCTGGGGCCTATTGGCCCTGAAGTGGCCGCTTCACTCGGCGCGACGGTGCCGGCGGTCATGATGGCCGCTGCGGCCTTTGGTCTCGGGACGGCAGCAAGCGCGTTATTCCTGGCCCGGTTTATTGATTTGGTTGGTTCGGCCAGAATGCTGAAATTCACCATGAGCCTGCTGGGTGCGGCTCTGCTGTTCTGCGCATCTTCACCGTCCGTAACGTTCTTCGTTGCTTCTCAGCTTATTGCCGGAGTGGCCTCCGGGATCGCCTTACCCGCTATTTATGCCAGCGCCGCATCCATAGCTCAGCCGGGCAGGGAGAGCCGGACCATTGGCAAAGTGCTGACCGGCTGGACGCTGAGTATGGTGGCGGGCGTTTCCTTCTCGGTGATTCTTACCGAGCTGATTAGCTGGCGCGCGGTTTACGTTTCTGTGAGCGGGCTGGCAGCCTTGGCGTTATTCGCGCTTATCCGCTTAAACATGCAGGATCGCCCGGCAGCCGGGATCGCGCCGTCTCCGCTTTCTGCGCTGAGTTTACCCGGCATAAAATCCTTGCTGGTGGTTTGCGGCGCTTTTATGACCGCTTTTTATGGGCTGTATGCTTACCTTGGCGATCATCTCCATCAGGGGCTGGGCCTGCCGGTTACGGCAAACGGCGTAGTAGCCGTGGCCTACGGCGCAGGGTTTGGCTGTGCGGCATTTCTTAGCGGCATGGTGGATAAGCTTGGCACCCGAGGGCTGATGCCGCCCGTACTGCTGGTGGCGGCAGCGGTTTACCTCGGGCTGGCCTTGCTGGGCGGCAGCTTTATGGCCGTCATTTTCCTGCTGTTTACGCTTGGGCTGGTTAACCATCTGGGCGTTAATCTGCTGATCCAGCGGCTTACGGCAATCGATCCGGCAAAGCGCGGCACGCTGATGGGGCTGAACAGCGCCGTAACCTACCTTGCGGTCTTTGCCGGGAGCAGCGGCTATGGGCCACTCTACACTCATTATGGCTTTGCACTGGCGGCCCTGGTTTCGCTGGGTTTAACCGTTCTCGCGGTGCTTACCTGCCTGTGGAGGGACTTCGCCGGTCAGGCAATCAGGGCAGCAGATTGAACATTCTGGCTTACATTTTATAGCTTTTTTGTCTGAGACAACCCCGGCGGCCTGTGCTAATTCTGGAGCATCGGGATTACGCTGAGGATGACTTACGCATGAGTGAAAAATTGCCAGCTCTGCTGGTGCAGATGGGGCGGCCGCCGGTCGATATTCGCAACGCGGTGGGCGACCAGCCGTCGTGGTTTGAGGCGGCGCTAAAGCACCCGGAAGTCGAGCTTAAAATTGTTCGCCCGTTCCTGGATGAGCCGCTGCCTGCGCCGGAGACCTTTCAGGCTGCGGTAATTACCGGCTCCTGGTCGATGGTGACCGAGCACGAAGCCTGGAGCGAGCGCACGGCGGAATGGATTAAACAGGTGGTGGCCGCCGGAACGCCGCTGTTTGGCGTCTGTTACGGGCATCAGCTTATGGCCTATGCGCTGGGCGGGCGAGTGGACTACCACCCGCAGGGAAGTGAAGTCGGGCAACTTCAGGTTGAGCTAAACGCGGCGGGCCAAAAAGACCCGGCGCTCGCTCATCTTCCCCCGGCGTTTCCGGTATTTTTAAGCCATGAGCAAAGCGTGCTGGAACTGCCTCCGGGCGCGGTCTGCCTGGGAGCGTCCTCCCACGACGCCAACCAGATTATCCGCTACACGCCGAGCGCGATTTCGGTGCAATTCCACCCTGAATTCACCCCCTCGGTGATGAACAAGATAATTGCCAGCCGCAGCGAGCGGGCGGCGCTGAAGGGCAAAGACAAACAGGCCTTGCTGAGCGAGGTCAGTGGAACGCCCGAAGCCAGAGCCATTTTGCAGCGTTTTGTATTGCCATCTGCCTGAATACACACCTTAACCGCCACAATTGCACAGGAAACCGGATGTTTGCTGTTTGATTGTGGCGCCATGCTGTGCTGTTATTACTGTGAGTAATAATAAGTTGATCAACCATTTGGCAAGCAAATAAAAGGCAAACAACATGTCTACAGGGAAAACTCTGCTCGGCCTGCTGCTGAGCGCGCTCCTCCCGGCGAGCGGCGCAATGGCGGCGGCAAACAGCACTCTGGTCTACTGCTCTGAAGCCTCTCCGGAATCCTTTAACCCTCAAATCGCCAGCTCCGGCCCAAGCTTTGTCGCCAGCTCGCAAACGCTCTATAACCGCCTGATTGATTTCAACCCGAGCGACAATACGCCGATCCCTTCTCTGGCAACAGAATGGAAAATCAGCCCGGACGGCAAAACATATACCTTTACGCTGCGTCAGGGCGTGAAGTTCAACAGCAATAAATTCTTTAAGCCGACGCGCGACTTCAACGCCGACGATGTGGTGTTCTCGGTCATGCGCCAGAAAGACGCCAACAACCCGTACCACAAAGTCTCCCAGGCGAATTACGAATACTTTAACGACGTCGGGCTGGACAAGCTTATTGTCGATGTGAAAAAACTGGATGATTACCACGTTCAGTTCACCCTCAGCGAGCCGAACGCCGCCTTCCTTGCCGACTGGGGCATGGACTTCGCTTCTATTCTTTCGGCGGAATATGCCGATGCGATGCTAAAAGCGGGCACGCCGGAGCGCGTGGATAACAACCCTATCGGCACCGGGCCGTATGCGCTACAGGATTACAAAATCGATTCGGTGATCCGCTATGTTGCCAACCCGAACTACTGGAAAGGCGAGGTGCCGACTAAGCACCTGATCTTCTCTATTACGCCTAACGTGCAAACGCGCCTGGCCAAGTTGCAGAAAAACGAATGCCAGATTATCCCGGCACCCAGCCCGGTGCAGTTTGACGCCATCAAAGCGGATAAAAATCTCGCGCTGCACAGCATCGACGGCCTGAACGTAGGCTATCTGGCGTTTAACACCGGCAAAAAGCCGTTTGATAATGCTCTGGTGCGCCAGGCGCTGAACTACGCGGTGGATAAAAAAGCCATTGTTAACGCAGTGTTTATGGGCTCCGGCACGGTGGCTAAATCCCCGATCCCGCCGACCATGCTCGGTTATGACAAAGATTTAAAAGATTACGATTACAACCCGGAGAAAGCTAAAGCGCTGCTGAAGCAAGCCGGGCTGGAGAAGGGCTTAGATACCGACCTGTGGTCGATGCCGGTGCAGCGTCCCTATAATCCAAATTCACGCCGTATTGCCGAGATGATCCAGAGCGACTGGGCGAAAGTTGGCGTTAACGCCAAAATCGTGACGTACGAATGGGGCGAATATTTGGCCGGGATGCGCAAAGGCGAGCACTCCTCCGCGCTGTTCGGCTGGATGTCCGACAACGGCGACCCGGACAACTTCGCGGATACGCTGCTGGGCTGCGGCAGCGTTGCCAGCGGCTCCAACGTTGCCCGCTGGTGCGACAAAAACTACGATGCTCTGGTACAGAAAGCTAAGTTAACCAGCGACCCGGCCGCCCGCGCTAAACTCTACGTTCAGGCTCAGCAGGTTTATTACCAGCAGGCTCCGTGGATTGCGCTGGCTAACGGAAAAACCTTCTACGTTACCCGCAGCAACGTCAGCGGCTATAGCGTGAGCCTGGCCGGAAGCGACTTCTCTAAAGCGAAGCTGGACTAAGACACTCTCGCCCCTCACGAATGCAGGTGTGAGGGGCGAACCACTGTAAGAATCGTAAGGAATATCTATGGCTCATCTTGAAGACGTTATCAGCCGTGTAGACGCGGCAATTGCCGAAGACGTCATTGTTCATATGAACGAGTTACTTATCGAATTAAGTGAAGATGCAGAGTTAACGCGTGAAGATCGCTACGCCCAGCAGCAGCGCCTGCGTATCGCCATTGCCCACAAGGGCAATCATCATAAAGAAGAAACCGAAGAACGCCGCGAGTTACTGACGCGCAGCGGCACTATTATTTAAACTGCCTGCTCACGGTATCACTTCAAATAATATATCCGGCGGCAAATGCCGTCGCCGGATATCTCCTCTGAATAAGCCATCCGCACTAAAATAAAGCGCCATAACGGTGCGATCAATATAATTAAAACTTATGTTTAAATTCTATCTTATTGTTAATTAATGAATTGATTATTCTGGCATCGTAATTGCTTTATCTATTCCATCTTGTATACCAGTTGGGATGCCAGTTTATGACAGTCGCTCTGTTATCGCAGTGGATTAATGATTACCGCCCGCAGCCCGGCCTTCTCGTCGGCGCTTACCGCCAGCTGATGACGGATATTTCCCGGCAGGATAATGCCTGGATTTATATTGCCAGCGAGCAGCAAATAGCTGACCAGCTAAATTTTCTGTTGCAGGCGTTAAATGCCGGAACGAAAACGGTGGATGACTTTCCCTTATTAGGCGCGCCGTTTGCGGTTAAAGATAATATCGATGTTGCCGGGATGCCAACCAGCGCCGCCTGCCCGGAATTTACTTATCAACCGGGCAAAGACGCCACTGTAATTGCGCGCCTTAGAGCGGCTGGGGCAATCGTGGTGGGCAAAACCAACCTCGACCAGTTTGCTACGGGCCTGGTGGGAACACGTTCGCCTTTTGGGGCGGTGGTAAACACCTTTAACCCGGATTATGTGAGCGGCGGTTCAAGTTCTGGCTCTGCCTCCGTGGTGGCCCGGGGCCTGGTTTGCTTCTCGCTGGGAACCGACACAGCAGGTTCCGGCCGCGTACCCGCCGGGTTTAACAATATTGTGGGCTTAAAGCCGACCAAAGGCTGGCTTTCAACCACGGGCGTGGTGCCCGCCTGCCGCCTTAATGACTGCGTATCTATTTTCGCCCATACCGCAGCAGATGCCAGCCTGGTTGCCAGCGTGGCGGGCGGCTACGATCCGCTCGATCCCTATTCGCGCACGAATCCCAATACCGCTCCGGCACGTTTCAATCCGGCTATGCGTTTTGCCATTCCCGACCGGCTGGAGTTTTTCGGCGATACGCAGAGCGAAGAGGCGTTTCAGCGTTCACTGGAGCGGCTGATGGCAATGGGCGCGGAGCTGGTTGCCATTGATTTCAGCGACTTCATCACGCTCGCAGAGCAGCTCTATTACGGCGCATGGGTTGCAGAACGTACCGTGGCGGTAAAAGAGATTTTTGAAAAACACCCGGAAGCCATGGACCCAACCGTGCGCAGCATTGTTGCGGGCGGGCTGAATTACTCAGCCTGCGATGCCTGGCAGGCCGAATATACCCGCGCCGGGCTGTCGCGCCGTATCAATCAGCAACTGGCGGAGTTTGACGCGCTGGTCGTGCCGACTTCGCCAACCATCCATACCATCGCGGAAATGCGGGATGAGCCTGTGCGCTACAACTCGCAGTTTGGCACTTATACCAACTTCACAAATCTCGCCGATCTCAGCGCACTGGCGCTGCCCGCCGATTTCCGTGCCGACGGTTTACCTGCGGGGATAACGCTGATTGCGCCAGCCTGGCATGACGCCGCGCTCGGCCACTTCGGGTCGGTCTGGCAAAACCAGTCTGGTCTGCAAGCAGGAGCCACCTCGCAGAAATTGCCTGCGACCCGGCCTTTTACTCCGAATGAGGGCTACGTGCGCGTGGCGGTCGTTGGCGCTCATCTGCGCGGTATGCCGCTGAACCACCAGCTTACCGATCGTAATGCGGTGTTTATCGAAGAAACGCACACCGCCGAAACCTACCGCCTGTACGCCTTAGCTAATACCCAGCCGCCAAAACCTGGCCTGGTGCGATCGGCAGAAGGGCAGCCGATTGCCGTTGAGCTTTGGGACATCCCGCTGGCTCGTTTCGGGGAATTTGTTGCCGAGATCCCGGCTCCGCTTGGCATTGGCACGCTCACCCTGAACGACGGGCGCAGCGTGAAAGGTTTTATTTGTGAACCGTGCGCAACAGAAGGCGCGACGGACATTACCGCGTGGGGCGGCTGGAAAGCCTGGCTCGCTCGCCATCATAGCGCCTGAGGAGGGAACATGTTTAGCAAGGTACTGATAGCCAACCGCGGTGAAATTGCCTGCCGTGCCATCCGCACGCTGAAAAAAATGGGCATTGCCAGCATTGCCGTTTATTCGGACGCCGACGCCAGCGCGCAGCACGTTATTGACGCCGATATGGCGATTGCTCTGGGCGGAGACAAAGCCGGCGACACTTATCTGAATATTGCCAAAATCCTGGCTGCTGCCAAAGAGAGCGGCGCGGAGGCGATTTTCCCCGGGTATGGTTTTCTCTCAGAACGGGCCGAGTTTGCCGAAGCCTGTGAGGCCGCTGGCATCGTTTTTATCGGCCCAACCGCGCAGCAAATAAGCGATTTTGGCCTGAAACACCGCGCCCGTGAACTGGCTTCCGGGGTGGATGTCCCCATGACGCCGGGAACCGGCCTGCTGACATCGCTTGCAGAGGCGCAGCTGGCGGCGGCAAAAATTGGCTATCCGGTGATGCTAAAAACTACGGCAGGCGGCGGGGGTATCGGCCTTACGCGCTGCGATAGCGAAGCAATGCTGCTTGAGGCCTGGGAAAGCGTTAAGCGCATGGGCGCGCAATTCTTTAGCGATGACGGCGTGTTTATCGAACGCTTTGTCGATAAGGCTCGTCATCTTGAAGTGCAAATTTTTGGCGATGGTAAAGGGAAGGTCGTGGCGCTCGGCGAGCGTGATTGCTCACTACAGCGCCGCAATCAGAAGGTGGTGGAAGAGACGCCCGCGCCAAATTTGCCGCAGGCAACCCGCGAGGCTATGCATCGTGCTGCCGTGGCGCTGGGTGAATCGGTCAACTACCGCAGCGCCGGTACGGTGGAGTTTATTTACGATGCGGCCCGGGATGCTTTTTATTTCCTCGAAGTGAATACCCGCTTGCAGGTTGAGCACCCGGTAACCGAGTGTGTAACCGGTCTTGACCTTATTGAATGCATGCTTCGCGTGGCGGCGGGAAACTCCCCGGACTGGCAGAAAATGGCGGAAGCCCCTCAGGGCGCGGCCATCGAAGTTCGTATTTATGCGGAAGATGCGCTGAAAAACTTCCAGCCCTCGCCTGGCGTCTTGAGCGAAGTGTATTTCCCGCCGAATGTCAGGGTAGACGGCTGGGTCAGCACCGGCAGCGAAGTGAGCGCGTTTTACGATCCGATGATCGCCAAGATCATCGTTCACGGCGCAGACCGCCAGCAGGCGTTAAGTAAACTAAACGCGGCTCTGGCGGCGACCCGCCTGCACGGCATTGCCACCAATATCGACTATCTGCGCCAGATTATTCAGCTGCCGGAGTTTAAAGCGGGCGTGATGTGGACGCGCCTGCTGGATAGCGTGAGTTATCAGGCTCATGCCGTTGAGGTGCTGGAGCCAGGCACCTGGAGCAGCATCCAGGACAGCCCGGGTCGCCTGGGCTACTGGGACATCGGCGTGCCGCCTTCCGGGCCTATGGACGATTATGCCTTCCGGCTGGCTAACCGTATCGTCGGCAACCATCCTTCCGCCGCCGGGCTGGAGTTTACGTTGCAGGGGCCAACGCTGCGCTTTCACAGCGAGGCGACAATTGCGCTCACCGGCGCGCCTTGCCCGGCCACGCTTGACGACCAGCCGGTAAGTTTCTGGCTGCCGACGGTGGTTAAAGCCGGGCAGGTTCTCAAGCTGGGTCGCGCCAGCAGCGGGTGTCGCACCTATCTGGCGGTGCGTAACGGTTTCGACGTGCCGGTTTATCTCGGCAGCCGTTCGACCTTTGCCCTCGGGCAGTTTGGCGGCCATGCCGGGCGCACTCTGCGCATTGCGGACGTGCTGGCTATCTCGCAGCCCGGTCTTCCGGCCTGCACCACGCCTGCGCCAATCGGCCTGCCGCAGGCCCCGGAACCGGCGCTTATCCCGCAGTACGGCGATGTCTGGGATATAGGCGTGCTGTACGGGCCGCACGGCGCGCCGGACTTCTTCACGCCTGAGTCGATGGAAACCTTCTTCAGCGCCGAATGGCAGGTTCACTACAACTCTAACCGTCTCGGCGTGCGCCTGGTGGGGCCAAAACCCGAATGGACGAGAGCCGACGGCGGCGAGGCGGGGCTGCATCCGTCTAACGTTCACGACTGCGAATATGCCATCGGCGCGGTGAACTTTACCGGCGATTTTCCGGTGATCCTCACGCGAGACGGGCCAAGCCTCGGCGGCTTTGTTTGCCCGGTTACGATTGCCAAAGCCGAGCTGTGGAAGGTCGGGCAGGTTAAGCCCGGCGACCGGATTCGTTTTCACGCCATCAGTTTTGAGCACGCTCAGTCGCTGGAAATTGCCCAGCAGGTGGCCGTCAACCATCTCTGTGCGGTAAACACCTTGCCTGACTTGCATCCTTCCATCGAGCCGGGTGCGACGACCAGCGCCGCTATTCTTGCCCAACTGGCCGCCGAAGGGGCGCTGCCTGCGGTGACTTATCGCCAGGCGGGAGACAACTATCTGCTGATTGAATACGGCGACAACGTGCTGGATCTGGCGCTGCGGCTGCGCATTTACCTGCTGATGAAAGCGATTAAACAGGCCGGACAGACGGGCATTGAAGAGCTGTCTCCGGGCGTGCGTTCGCTGCAAATTCGCTATGACGGCCAGCAAATTTCCCAGAGCCAGCTGCTGGCGCTGCTCTTGAGTCTGGAAAAACAGCTTGGCGACGTAACCAGCCTGAAAATTCCTTCTCGCGTGATTCACCTTCCGCTGGCATTTGAAGACAGCGCCACGCTGGCTGCGGTGGAACGTTACCGGGAGACGGTGCGGGAGGAGGCGCCCTGGCTGCCAAACAACGTCGATTTTATTCAGCGCACTAACGGGCTGCAAAGCCGCGAAGAGGTGAAGCAGATCCTGTTCGACGCCAGCTATCTGGTGCTGGGCCTGGGCGACGTATATCTCGGCGCACCCTGCGCGGTACCGCTCGACCCGCGCCACCGTCTGCTGAGCTCCAAATATAACCCGGCACGCACCTGGACGGCAGAAGGCACGGTGGGCATTGGCGGCATGTATATGTGCATCTACGGCATGGACTCGCCCGGCGGCTATCAACTGGTGGGGCGCACGCTGCCTATCTGGAACAAATTCCTCAAAAACGAGCAGTTTGGCGACGAGCCGTGGCTGCTGAAATTCTTCGACCAGGTGCGTTTCTACCCGGTGAGTGAAGAAGAGCTAACCCGCTTGCGCACCGCATTCCGTGAGGGGCGAGCGCAGATTGAAATTGAAGAGGTTGAGTTCGACTTCGCCGAATACGGCCGCTTCCTTGCCGACAACGCAGAAGATATCGCCGCATTCCGCAGCCGCCAGCAGGCCGCCTTCCACAGCGAAGTCGCGCACTGGAAGGAACAGGAAAGCGCCGCGGTTGAAAGCGCGCTGCTCGCCGCCGGAGTGCCGGATGAAGAGCAGGAAGGGCAGCTGGTTAGCGCTGACCTGAACGGCAACGTCTGGAAAATTCTTGTGGAGCCGGGCCAGAGCGTGAAGCAGGGCGAGCCGCTAATTGTGGTCGAGGCGATGAAAATGGAGCTGCTGGTCAGCGCCCCGTGCGACGGCAAGGTGGTGCGTATTCAGTGCCAGCAGGGGCGACCGGTGGGGCCGGGAGATGCGCTGCTGTGGCTGGACGCGGTGTAAGCCTATGCCAAAGCGACCAGAAGCCGTAGCCGAACGCATTTACCAGCAGCTAAAGCAGGAGATCTTCGACTTCCAGCTGCTGCCGGGCGATCGCTTCAGCGAAAACGAAATTGCGGACCGCATGAGCGCCAGCCGCACGCCGGTTCGCCAGGCGCTCTATGCCCTACAACAGGAAGGCTATGTCGATGTGCAGCCCCGTAGCGGCTGGCAGATCAAAGCGGTGGATTTCGAAAGTCTCGAGTCACTTTATGACCTGCGCATCGTGCTGGAGCTTGAGGCGGTGAAGCGCTTATGCCTGCGGGCGGAGCCGGACTGGCCGCAGCCGTTGCAGGCGCTTAAACAATTCTGGCTCGACAGCCCGCAGCTCGACGAGGGCATGAATGTTGCGCCGCACGATGAAGCTTTTCATATGACGCTGGTTTCCTCGGCGGGCAACCCGGAAATGGCGAGGATCCACCGGGAAATCACCGAAAAAATTCGCATTGTGCGCAGGCTGGATTTTACCCGCCAGCCTCGAGTTACCGCGACTTACGCAGAACACGGGCAGATTTTGCTCGCCGTATGGGACCGCAACCTTCAGGAGGCACAAACCCGGCTACACGACCATATCGCCGCCAGTCAGAAAGAGGTTCGTCAGATAACGCTTCATATGCTGCACCAGGCCCGGCAGCTCAAGCTGGGCTAACTATCTATTTTTCTTTTAGGGGAGTCAGACTTATGCAACGTCGTACCTTTGTTAAAGCTTTCGCGCTGTCCGCCTCGGTTGTCAGCTTTGGGCTGGCCTTTGCGGCTCAGGCCGCCGACACCATCAAGGTCGGGATTATGCACTCGCTGTCGGGCACGATGGCCATCTCCGAAACGCCGCTAAAAGACGTGGCGCTGATGAGCATCGACGATATCAACGCGAAGGGCGGCGTACTGGGGAAAAAGCTTGAGCCGGTAGTGGTTGACCCGGCATCCAACTGGCCGCTGTTTGCCGAGAAGGCTCGCCAGCTGTTGAGCCAGGACAAAGTAGCCGTGGTTTTCGGCTGCTGGACCTCGGTGTCCCGCAAGTCGGTGCTGCCGGTATTTGAGGAACTGAACGGCCTGCTGTTCTACCCGGTGCAGTACGAAGGCGAGGAGATGTCGCCGAACGTGTTTTATACCGGCGCGGCGCCAAACCAGCAGGCCATTCCCGCCGTGGAGTACCTGATGAGTGAAGACGGCGGGGCGGCAAAACGCTTCTTCCTGCTCGGTACCGACTACGTTTATCCGCGCACCACCAATAAGATCCTGCGCGCTTTCCTGCACTCTAAAGGCGTTCAGGATAAAGATATCGAAGAAGTTTATACCCCGTTTGGCCACAGCGATTACCAGACCATTGTTGCCAATATCAAGAAGTTCTCAGCGGGCGGCAAAACGGCGGTTATCTCCACCATCAACGGCGACTCTAACGTGCCTTTCTACAAAGAGCTGGCTAACCAGGGGCTGAAGGCGACCGACGTGCCGGTTGTGGCCTTCTCGGTGGGCGAAGAGGAGTTACGCGGCATCGACACCAAACCACTGGTGGGCAATCTTGCGGCCTGGAACTACTTCGAGTCCGTTGATAACCCAACCAATAAACAGTTTGTCAGCGAGTGGAAGGCCTATGCCAAAGCCCACAATTTGCCGAACGCCGGAACCGTTGTGACCAACGACCCGATGGAAGCGACCTGGGTTGGCATCCATATGTGGGCGCAGGCCGTTGAAAAGGCGGGAACCACCGACGTGGATAAAGTCCGTGCCGCCATGGCCGGACAGACGTTTAAGGCTCCGTCCGGTTTTACTCTGACAATGGACGCTACCAACCACCATCTGCATAAGCCGGTGATGATCGGTGAGATCGAAGGCAACGGCCAGTTCAACGTGGTCTGGCAGACCGACAAGCCGGTTCGCGCCCAGCCGTGGAGTCCTTTTATTCCGGGAAATGATAAGAAATCGGATCTACCGGTGAAGACCGCCAGTAACTGATTTTTACCCTCAGCCCGGCCCTCTCCCTGGGAGGGAGAGGGGGAAATCCTTTATTCCCTCGCCCCTCCGGGGAGAGGGTTAGGGTGAGGGGCAACAGGATGAAATCAAACAGGAGAAAGCCATGACATTAGCAACACTGGCCCGGCTGCTGCTGGTTGTGGCCGCGCTGCTGCCGGGGCTTGTCGCTGCCGGTGATGCAGAGACATTTGCGGCGGCTAACCGCAGCCAGCAGGCCGGGCTGTTGCAGGCCTGGGCGGTTAAGCCCGATCCGGCTCGCCTGCCGCTGCTAAACGCTTTGCAGCAGGAGACATTGGTTACCGACGGGCATAGCGCGTTTAACCAGACCAGCAGCGGATTAGCTCCGCTTGGGCAGGAGGCCGTGCCGCAGGGCGAAACTAAAAAGCTGCGCCTGACCAACAGATTACGCGTTCTGGCGGCGGGGGCGCTTGCCAGCCATCAGCTGCTAAGTGACAACGTCACCATAAGATTGAGCGCTGCCAGAGCGTTGCAGAAAGACGCCGCGCCTGAACTGCTGCCCGTATTGCAGCAAAGGCTGGGCATGGAAAAAGACGATGCCGTTCGCGGAGCGCTGGAGGCCGCCATTGCGAGGCTTGAGCTTGCCAGCCCGCAGGCGTCCGAGCGCCTGGCTGCTGTGACGCTGTTGAGCCACTCGGCTGACCCGGACACCGAGGCAGTACTCAAACCCTTAAGCGATGCCGCAGGCGAGCCGGATGCTGCTGTACGCCAGGCCGCCATCGACGGGCTGCGCAAGATTGAGCACCGGCAGTGGCTGGGCGAGATTCTGGGCCAGGCGTTTATGGGCCTGTCACTTGGCTCGATATTGCTGCTGGCGGCGCTTGGCCTGGCCATCACCTACGGCCTGCTCGGGGTCATCAACATGGCGCACGGCGAGATGCTGATGCTCGGGGCCTACTCGGCCTGGCTGGTGCAGGCTGGCTTCCAGCAGTTCGCCCCTTCATGGCTGGCGATTTACCCCCTGGTCGCGCTGCCGGTTGCTTTTGTCGTGACCGCAGGGATTGGCATGGCGCTTGAGCGCAGCGTTATCCGCCACCTTTATGGCCGCCCGCTTGAGACGCTGTTGGCGACGTGGGGCATAAGCCTGATGCTTATCCAGATTGTGCGTATGGCGTTCGGCGCGCAAAACGTTGAGGTGGCGAACCCCGCGTGGCTCTCCGGTGGGCTACAGGTTCTGCCGAATTTGATTCTGCCGTGGAACCGGTTGGCGGTGCTGGGGTTTGTGCTGCTGGTGCTGCTGTTTACCTGGCTGCTGCTGAATAAAACCCGCCTCGGGATGAACGTGCGTGCGGTCACGCAAAACAGGACGATGGCCGCCTGCTGCGGCGTTTCTACCGGGCGTGTGGATATGCTGGCCTTTGGCCTCGGGTCGGGCATTGCCGGCCTGGGCGGGGTCGCGCTTTCCCAGCTTGGTAACGTCGGGCCGGAGCTTGGCCAGGGCTACATCATCGACTCCTTCCTGGTGGTAGTGCTGGGCGGCGTCGGACAACTGGCGGGCAGCGTGGCTGCGGCTTTCGGCCTCGGTATCTTTAATAAAATCCTCGAGCCGCAGACGGGCGCGGTGCTGGGGAAAATCATTATCCTGGTGCTGATTGTGTTGTTTATTCAGAAACGTCCGCAAGGGCTGTTTGCGCTGAAAGGGAGGGTAATTGACTGATGAGCATGCCGCTGACTTTAACGCTGAGCCGTAAAGCTCCGCGCGCCACTTTGGTTCTGGGGGCGCTGCTGGTTGCTCTGATGCTGACGCTGCCGTTTCTTACCCTGCTGCCTGCGGGGAGCCCTCTGAGCCTGTCAACCTACACTATGACGCTTATCGGCAAGATCCTCTGCTATGCAACCGTTGCCGTGGCGCTGGACCTGGTATGGGGCTATGCCGGGCTGCTGTCGCTCGGTCACGGGCTGTTTTTTGCCCTCGGCGGTTATGCAATGGGCATGTATCTGATGCGCCAGGCCGCGGGCGACGGGCTGCCGGGTTTTATGTCTTTTCTCTCGTGGAGCGAGCTGCCGTGGTACTGGTGGGGCACTCAGCATTTTGCCTGGGCGCTGGTGCTGATAGTGGCGGTGCCGGGGCTGCTGGCGCTGCTGTTTGGCTTCTTCGCTTTCCGCTCAAAAATTAAAGGCGTCTATTTTTCGATAATGACCCAGGCGCTGACCTACGCGGGAATGCTGCTGTTCTTTCGTAACGAAACCGGCTTTGGCGGCAACAACGGTTTTACCGGCTTTACCACGCTGCTCGGTATGTCGGTTACTGCCACCGGCACACGCATCGGGCTGTTTGTCGCTACGGTGCTGCTGCTGGTTGCAAGTCTGGGCATTGGTTTTGCGCTTGCCCGCAGCAAGTTTGGCCGGGTGCTGACCGCGGTGCGCGATGCGGAAAACCGGCTGATTTACTGCGGCTACGATCCGCGCGGATTCAAGCTGCTGGTCTGGACGCTTTCCGCCGTGCTGTGCGGCCTGGCCGGAGCGCTGTACGTGCCGCAGGTCGGCATCATCAACCCCGGCGAAATGTCGCCGACTAACTCTATTGAGGCGGCTATCTGGGTGGCCCTGGGCGGACGCGGCACGCTGATTGGCCCGGTTCTGGGGGCCGGGCTGGTTAACGGGGCGAAAAGCTATTTTACCGTAGCCGTGCCGGAATACTGGCAGCTGTTTCTCGGGCTGATTTTCATTCTGGTGACGCTGTTTTTACCGCGCGGGGTAATTGGCCTGCTGCGCAAAGGAGAGAAGTGATGCAGCCTGCTGAACCGCTATTCACCCGCCAGCACCCAACCGACCGCTTCCGGGAGCAAACCGATCCGGTGCTTGATCTTGAGAATATTAACGTCAATTTTGATGGTTTCCAGGCGCTCACCAATCTGTCTTTAAAGATTGGCGTCGGCGAACTGCGCTGCGTTATTGGCCCCAACGGCGCGGGAAAAACGACCCTGATGGACGTGATTACCGGCAAAACAAAGCCGCAGAGCGGACGCGCATTTTACGACCAGTCAATCGATTTGCTGCGCCTTGAGCCGGGTGAGATTGCAAGGCGCGGAATTGGCCGCAAGTTTCAGAAACCCACGGTGTTTGAGGCGCTGACGGTATTTGAAAATCTGGAGATTGCCCAGAAAGGCAATAAATCCGTGTGGGCCAGCCTTAAGGCAAAGCTGAATAGCGACCAGCGGGATCGCATCGACGAGATGCTCACTACGCTGCGGCTTTCGGGCGAGCGGCAACGCCGGGCCGGGCTGCTGTCGCACGGGCAAAAACAGTTTCTCGAAATCGGCATGCTGCTGGTGCAGGAGCCGCATTTGCTGTTGCTGGACGAACCCGCTGCGGGCATGACCGATGCGGAAACCGAATATACCGCCGAGCTGTTTCGCGCCCTGGCGGGAAAACACTCGTTGATGGTGGTCGAACACGATATGGGCTTTGTGGAAACCATCGCCGACCATGTAACGGTGTTGCATCAGGGGCAGGTGCTGGCGGAAGGATCTCTGCGCGAGGTGCAGGCTAACGAGCAGGTCATCGAAGTTTATCTCGGACGTTAAGGAGCGAGCATGCTGCGGGTGAGCGAATTAAATCAATATTACGGCGGCAGTCATATTCTGCGCGGCGTCAGCTTCGAAGCTAAGATCGGCGAAGTGACCTGCCTGCTGGGGCGCAACGGCGTGGGTAAAACCACGCTGCTGAAGTGCCTGATGGGACTGCTCCCGGTGAAAAGTGGAAACATAAGCTGGCAGGATAGCGTGATAACCCAGCGTAAACCTCACCAAAGGGTGCAGGCCGGAATCGCGTATGTGCCGCAGGGGCGCGATATTTTTCCGCGCCTGACGGTTGAGGAAAATTTGCTGATGGGGCTTTCACGGTATCCCGGTCGCCAGGCCAGAACGGTGCCGGATGAAATCTACCAGCTATTCCCGGTGCTGCATGAGATGAGGCAGCGGCGCGGGGGCGATCTTTCCGGCGGGCAGCAGCAGCAGCTGGCGATTGGCCGGGCGCTGGCGTGCAAACCGCAATTGCTGATCCTCGATGAGCCAACCGAAGGCATCCAGCCTTCAATCATCAAAGAGATTGCTCAGGTTATCCGCCATCTGGCCGGAAAGGGCGATATGGCTATCCTGCTGGTTGAGCAGTTTTACGACTTTGCCGCCGAACTGGCGGATAATTATCTGGTGATGTCGCGAGGAGAAATCGTCCAGAGCGGGCGCGGAAGCGAGATGGAGCAGGAGGGCGTGCGCGGGCTGGTCGCTATTTAAGTGGTCTGCCAAAAATTAATGATTGTGGTACTTCTGGCTGAACCTCTGCGCGCCTATAGTTTTCGGTATTCCCTATCGAATTCCTGAGGTTATCATGTCTTTTACCGTTAACAGTTTTCAGCAGCCGATTGGTTTCTCTCTTCCCGACTGGCAGCGTCGCCCGCTGCCTGAGCGGGTCACTCTCAACGGGCAATATTGTCGCCTTGAACCCCTGAGTGCCGATAAGCATGGCGCTCAGCTCTGGCAGGCGTGGAGCCAGGCCGAAGACCAGCGCGGCTGGACCTACCTCAGCGTGGGGCCTTTTGAAACCGAAGCCGATTTTATGGGTTATATTGCCGGGGCTGAGAAAAGCGCCGATCCGTTCCATTTTTCGGTGGTGGATAACGCAAGCGGCCAGGCCATGGGCACGCTTTCACTGATGCGAATCGACCCGGCAAACGGCTCTATCGAAGTCGGTTTCGTGGTGTTCTCCCCGCTGTTGCAGCGTACCGTTCAGGCAACCGAAGCGCACTACCTGCTGATGAAGTACGCATTTGAAACCCTCGGCTACCGCCGCTACGAGTGGAAGTGCGATAGCCTTAACGGGCCATCTCGCCGCGCGGCATTGCGTTTAGGTTTTCGTTTTGAAGGCGTTTTCCGCCAGATGAGCATTTATAAAGGCAGAACCCGCGATACGGCCTGGTTCTCAATTACAGACGGTGAATGGCCGCTGGTGAAAAGCGCTTTTGAGCGCTGGCTTTCGGCGTCGAATATCGTTGGTGGCGTCCAGCAGCAGGGGCTGGCCGCTATTCGCACGGAGCTTAGCGGCGGCAATACTGAACTCAATCCTTCGCTGAACGTGCGCTTGCTCAATCACGGCGATCGCGAGCAGTGGCTGGCGCTCTGGCAGGATTACCTGACGTTTTATGATGCGCAAATAAGCGACGAGGTCACGGCGCTCACCTGGCGGCGCATGCTTGATGACAAAGAACCGATGTGGGCGCTGGGCGCGTTTGACGGCCAGGGCAGGCTGCTCGGCTTCACCCACTTCCTCTATCATCGCAGCACCTGGTCTGAGACTCACTACTGCTACCTTGAAGATTTGTTCTCGGCTCCACAGGCGAGAGGCAAGGGCGTAGGGCGTGCGTTAATCGAGGCCGTACGCCAGCACGCGGAGGCGAATAACAGCGGCCGCCTCTACTGGCACACCCACGAGACTAACGCCACCGCTCAAACCCTGTATGACAAAGTAGCGGCGAAGTCCGGTTTTATTCAATACCAGAAAGAAGTCTAACCTGGGCGCCCCGTCAGGCCGCCATCGGCTGGCGGGGCGGCGCTTTCATCCCGACCACTACGGCGTAGTAAGCCAGCAGGATGGTGGCCATCAGCACCACAAACAGCATATACGGCGGCAGCCAGCTTAACAGCAGCCCGGTGACCAGCGGGTTACAGGCTCCGCCGAGCCAGCCAAGCTGCTGGGCGGCAAAGTAGCTCGACTTCAGCCCCGGCGGCGCAATGTTGTCGATCAGCATATATTCGCCCGGAGCATAGATAAGCTCTCCGATGGTAAACACCAGTGAAGATAGCCCCCACAGCCAGAGATTAGTGCCGGAGAGCATAAAACCGCCCAGCCCGCAGACGAAAAAGAGCGTGCCGTAGAACATCATTTTTTTGATGTTATCGGGGCGGATGTTTTTGCCGAGGAAATATTGAAACGCCACCACCACGATAGCGTTAACCGAAAGCACCACGCTGACCACTTTTTCCGCCAATCCTGCGTCACCGATGACGATGGCATATTGAGACAGGCAGCCCGCGAACGCGCCGTAGACCATCGAGCCGAGGAACGCCGAACTGGTGAACCACATCAGCTGTTTGTCGCGCAGCATGATGCGCGGTGAGGGCAGGACTTTGTCCGAGGCATCAGCGGTAGAGGCGCTCATCGGCAGGGGTTTAACCCAGCGGCCAATCATCAGCAGCGGCAGGACGGCGGTAAGGCCGGAGAGCAAAAACGGCAGGTTGGTGCTGTACATCACCACGAAGGTGCCAAGCGGCGGGCCAACCGTCCAGCCAACGTTCACGAAGGTGTAGTTGAGCGAGAAAATTTTGGGCTTCAGGCTGATATCGAGCGTGTCCGAGAACCAGGCTTTTACCACCACGGAAAACACCGTGTAAGAGCAGTTGATGATGGAGTAAAACAGCACAACCAGCCCGGCGTGATGCACCATCGGAATAGCAAGAAAGCCGCCGAAGAAGATAATGACCGCCAGCAGCATGGTTTTTTTCTTGTCGAACTTATCCGCCAGAATACCGAACCACAGGCTGAACAACACGCCAGCAACCAGCGCGGCGGTGATGGCCATGCCGATGTCCTTCAGCGGCATATGGTATTCGCGCGAAAGGTAAATGGTCATAAATGGCAGGGTCAGGCCGCGCCCTATTGTGAGTAACAGGGAGGAAAGAAGTAACACAGTTGTTGCTAATTGCTTGCCGGAAAACAGTTTGCTCAGGGTGGTCATGGTTGTGTGCATTATTATAGGTTTATGTGCGTGGGGAACAGATTTATCATGAAGAATCAGCCGAGTACATACAATAAACGGCGGCAAAGCACGTTACAACACATCTGTATCCCAACAAAAAAGTGCGATCTGTATCTGTTTGATTTCGCGCATCGGGATTATTTTTTTACATACTGATAATAAATACAGGGCAGGGTTATGACGCGTAAAGATGGGCTACTGGCATTGCTGGTGGTGGTGATTTGGGGCGTGAATTTTGTGATTATCAAGCTGGGGCTGCACAATATGCCGCCGCTGATGCTAGCGGGTCTGCGTTTTCTGCTGGTGGCGTTTCCCGCGCTGCTGTTTGTCGCCCGGCCAAAACTTCCTTTTCGCCTGCTGGCTGGGTATGCGCTGACCATCAGCTTCGGGCAGTTTGCCTTCTTATTTTCCGCTATTAAGTTCGGCATGCCCGCCGGTATTGCCTCGCTGGTCCTGCAATCACAGGCCTTTTTTACCATTATTCTCGGCACTTTTTTCTTTGGCGAACGGCTACAGGGCAAGCAGCTGGCGGGGATAACTCTGGCGGTGTTTGGCGTGCTGGTGCTGATTGAAGGCAGTCTCGACGGGCAGCATGTTGCGCTGCTTGGCTTTATGTTGACGCTGGCGGCGGCGCTATGCTGGGCGTTCGGCAATATCTTTAACAAGATAATTATGCAGCATCAGCCGCGTCCGCAGATTATGTCGCTGATTGTCTGGAGCGCGCTTATTCCCGTGCTGCCGTTTTTTGCCGCAAGCTGGCTGCTGGATGGCCCGGCCGTGATGCTGACTAGCCTGGTAAATATCGACATCACGACCGTTTTGTCGCTTGTTTACCTGGCGTTTGTCTCGACCATTATCGGCTACGGGATCTGGGGGACGCTTCTGGGGCGCTACGAAACATGGCGCGTGGCGCCGCTGTCGCTGCTGGTGCCGGTTGTCGGCATGGCGAGCGCTGCGCTGCTGCTGGATGAGAAGCTCTCGGTAATGCAGTTACTGGGGGCGGTACTGATTATGGCGGGGCTGTATATCAACGTTTTTGGCCTGCGTCTTCGTCGTTCGGTGAAGGGCCTATCTTCATAGCTCTTGCGGCACCCGCCCTGAGTCTTGCGGCACCCGCCCTGAGTCGGGCGGGTTAGCCTCAATCCTGGAAACCGGCGTTACCGTGGTAATAAGGTGAGCCAAGTTGTTCAGATTTTTCGGCAGCGGTGTGCTGTGGGCCTTTAGATAATTGACCGCCCGAGCAGGAGATCATGTTGCCGTAATTGGCCTGAGACGCGGTGAAGCTGCCGGATTGCTCCGCAAGAGCGTTTGCCGATGCCAGAGCCAGAATAAGGGTGGCTGCGGAGATGAATTTCATATTCCCTCGTTTACGCCTGCAAAAACAGGCGGCGATACTATTAATTACACAAACTACAATACTGGTTGTACGGATGCAGATACTTGCCTTCTCCGGCAAGCCGCGTCACCCGGTACTTATGCGGTGGCACCGAAAAGTAGTTCTTAAAGGTGCGGGTCAACGTCTGTTGCGACTCAAAACCATAGCGTTCTGCCAGGTAGAGAATCGGTTCGTTGCTCTCTTTGAGCTTCAGCGCGATTTCCGTCAGTTTGCGATTGCGGATGTACTGGCCCAGTGAATGACCGGTCTCTTTTTTAAACATCCGCTGCAGATGCCATTTAGAGTAGCCAGAACGCTCAGAAACCTTCTCAAGCGAGAGGGGGGTTTCCAGATTCTGTTCTATCCATCCCAAAATGCTATGAATCGTAATCGCATCATTGTTGCGTCTGGACATCGTTTCACCTCTTTTGCAGGTTTACGGCAATACCTTTGTTAACAGTCGATAAAGCGTATCCACTTCGTCTTCCGTCAGGTTTTTTGTGAGTTCTTTATGGAGGCTTAGCCCCACAAGGTTGCGGCACTCTTCGCAAAGCGCAACGCCTTCCGGCGTCAGCTTGATAAGCACGCCGCGCTTATCGTTGGGATTCGGTAAACGCTCAATCCAGCCTTTGCACAGCAGGCGGTCGAGCATGCGGGTTAGCGCACCGAGATCGACGGAAAGCACTTTTTTCAGCTCGACAGGGGTGATACACACTTCAAAGTGAATGGAGCACAGCACCTTAAATTGGGTAGCGGTGATATCCAGCGGCGACAGTGAATCGTTTAACAGGCGATCTTTATGTTGATTCACCATATGGATCAGCCGCCCGAGGGGGATGATTTCGTTAAACAGATCACAGGTGCTTTTCACTATGTTTGCCCAGGCAAGTAGATTAGTCACGGCAGATATTATTGCCGGGGCAAGTATAAGTCAACTTGATGATTTACCCGATGCCACGAAAAGCTAAAACGCTTCACCTGCCGTCGGTAAACTGCTTGCTGCTATACTCAGACCCGCTAACAGCCCGCTATTAAAAGGACAGAAATATGATGGATTTACTCAGGGCCATTGGCCTGGGTCTGGTGGTTTTGCTGCCGCTTGCCAACCCGCTAACGACCGTGGCGCTTTTCCTCGGGCTTTCGGGAGACATGAACACCCGCCAGCGTAACCGCACGTCGCTGATGGCATCGGTGAATGTGTTTGCCATTATGATGGTGGCGTATTACGCCGGGCAGGTGGTGATGAACACCTTCGGCATTTCGATTCCCGGGCTGCGTATTGCCGGGGGGCTGATAGTCGCCTTTATCGGCTTCCGCATGCTGTTTCCGCAGCAAAAGGCGCACGAATCGCCGGAGTCAAAAAGCAAATCAGAAGAGCTGAGCGAAGAGCCTGAAGCCAATATCGCGTTTGTTCCTCTGGCGATGCCGAGCACCGCCGGGCCGGGGACAATTGCGATGATAATCAGCTCGGCCTCTACCGTCCGCGCCGGGTCAGATTTCCCGGCATGGGTGATTACCGTTGCGCCGCCGCTTATCTTCCTCGCTGTCGGCCTGATTCTATGGGTAAGCCTGCGCAGCTCCGGGGCAATTATGCGCATGGTCGGCAAAAGCGGCATCGAGGCTATTTCCCGCCTGATGGGCTTCCTGCTGGTGTGTATGGGCGTTCAGTTTATTATTAACGGCGTGCTTGAAATCGTTAAGACTTACCACGCCTGATAGCAAAAACGCCCCTCGGGGCGTTTTTTTTAGTGCGTCGTCCGGGCCTGTTCTTCAAGTTTCACCGGCCAGCGGCGGAACACCAGCACCGACCAGATTAACGCCGCCAGCGCCGGAACCGCCCCGGCAAAGCCAATGTTCGACATAGAAAGATGCAGGCTGACCTGGTTACCCAGCAGCGCGCCTGCCCCAATCCCGATATTGAAAATCCCCGAAAACAACGACATCGCCACGTCGGTGGCATCCGGCGCCAGGGCCAGCACTTTAACCTGCATGCCGAGGGTGATAATCATAATCGCCACGCCCCAGACCAGGCTCAGCATCCCAAGATTTAGCTCACTGCCTGCGGCGGGCAGCAACAGCGCCAGGCAAAGGGTCAGCAGAGCGATAGCCGAGCTGACTAATAGCGACGCGTATTTATTGCCCAGTTTGCCGAACAGCACGCTGCCGACTATCCCCGCGCCACCGAGCAGCAGAAGCAGAAGGGTGGCAAAGTTGGCGCTTAGCCCGGCAACCTGCTGAACAAACGGCTCAATGTAGCTGTAGGCGGTATAGTTTGCCGTTACCACGACTGCGGTCAGAACATAGATGCTGACCAGCGCCGGGCGGCTGAATAATTTTGGCACGCTGGAGAGCGATCCCGAATGCTCGCTGGGCAGCTTCGGCAGTAGTTTTATCAGGCAGAACAGGGTAATGGCGGCGACTACGCCGATGGCGAAGAAGGTGGTGCGCCAGCCGAAATATTGCCCAACGATGCGGCCAAGCGGCAGGCCGAGCACCATCGCCAGCGCGGTGCCGGTGGCAATCAGACTCAGAGCCTGGGCTTTTTTACCGGCCGGAGCCATACGAATAGCCAGTGAGGCGGTAATCGACCAGAAGATAGCGTGGGCGAAAGCAATCCCAATGCGGCTTATCACCAGCACGGTAAAGTTCCAGGCAAGGAACGACAGCACGTGGCTTGCGATAAACAGCGAAAAGATGGCAATAAGCAGGCGGCGGCGCTCTACCTGGCTCGTCATCAGCATAAACGGCAGGGACATCAGCGCCACAACCCATGCATAAATGGTCAGCATGATGCCAACTTGCGGCGTTTCCATGCCAAAACTTTGGGCGATATCCGACAGCAGGCCAACCGGCACAAACTCGGTGGTATTAAAAATAAAGGCCGCAACGGCAAGCGTCACTACCCGCAGCCACGCCGTTTTGCGTGAAACTGTATTGATAGTCATATTTTATCGCGCAGGTGAACAAAGGAAGGAATGGGCGGATGATAAAACCATCAAAACACACAGACAACCCATTTTGTGATTTAAGTCTCATTTGATGGCGCAGAGAAAAAATGGGTGAGAAAAAACAGGCATGCCGGAAATGAGTATGTCATGGTAGACAGGACGAAAATAATAACGACAAACAGAGGAATGACTTATGCAGGCAATTGACTTTTATATGGTAGATGCTTTTGCCGACACCACGTTTGGCGGCAATGCGGCGGCGGTTTGCCCGCTCATCGAATGGCTCCCGGACGAAACGCTGCTGAAGATGGCGCAGCAGCATAACCAGTCGGAAACCGCCTTCTTTGTGAATACCGATGAAGGCTTCGAGCTGCGCTGGTTTACCACTCAGAGCGAGATCAACCTTTGCGGGCACGCCACGCTCGCGGCCTCGCACGTTATTTTTGAACATCTTGATTATCCGGAATCGGTGATCCACTTCAGCACCCGTTTTGTTGGCCCGCTGACGGTGACCCGCAACGGCGAGTGGCTAACGCTGGACTTCCCCGCATGGGAAACCGAACAGATAGCGCCGCTGCCGCAACTGCTGGAAACGCTGGGTATTAGCGAGTGCAAAGAGCTGCGTGTGGGCAGGGATTATATGGTCGTGCTGGCGAGCCAGGCGGAAGTAGAGGCTATCAAGCCGGATATCAACGCGATGATCCCGCTGGATAAAATGGTCTGCGTGACCGCGCCGGGCGAGGGGGAATACGATTTTGTTAGCCGTTTCTTCTGCCCCGGTGAGTCGGTGCCGGAAGATCCCGTGACCGGTTCTACCCACAGCATGCTTATCCCGTACTGGGCGGATAAATTAAATAAAACCCATCTGCTGGCGCGCCAGGTTTCTTACCGCGGTGGAGATTTACGCTGCCAGTATAAAGGTGAGCGAGTGCTGATTGGCGGCAAAGCGGTGACTTATTTGATTGGGAAAGTGTTATTGCGATAGTGCAATAAAGAATAAATAACGGGTGGAAATGGTTTTAATTTGATTATTAAGCCATAGATATCAAACGAGCCTTTTTGAAAGCAAGTTACCGTTCGGAAGGCTCGAGTATGGCTAAATGATGGTTGGAAGTTCTTTCATCAGTTTATGCCAATTTTCATTTTGTTTCTGACCTTCTTTTCTGACCCCGTAAAACTGTGCGATGTGATTTTCTTGATGATCGAAAATCTCCAGGCTAGTAATGTAACCGTCATTTGATCTCTTATTTACCACCCATGCCTGAGCAATATCTTTTTTTGATAAATTAATGACTGCTGGTTCTCCTTCTTTTGTTACTCCATGAATAAATATTTTATCACTGCCTTTCACTTCGGCGATCTTTAATACCGGGCCGGTATAAATCTGTACAACGGCATTGTTGCCAACGAAGGCCATGATGTTATCTTTTCTCTTATGTATATTCTGTAGAGTTAGCCCTAAACTATCGGTGTCAACCCGGGAGGCCAGATCGGGCGGCACACGCCGAAAAGCGTCCAGCTTGCTTATCCCAAGCTGCTGTAACATAGGATAAAAATGATGAGGGTCCGTCATGCCTCTCCAGAGTTCCTCAATGCTTTTTTGACTGTCGATATTCTTCATTTGGATTTGTCTGGAGTAGACAGGCCTGACGCCGCGATCAATTTTTTCATTCGAGGTAAAGCTCATGCTCATCACATCATTGCTATCACAATCTTTAAACCGGGCCTTGTATCTATCACCTGAAACGTTCTCGTATTCAACGTTATTTATTTTTCCTGGTATTATTCTGACGTCAACACCCTCCGGATTGAGGATTAGATGACCATTGGCGGAGGGTTGTTTTACCCGCCCACACACGCGTATGTTCGAACGATTAAGTGGCCCTGGGGTAGCGACCTCAACATTTGAGTTAGCGACATTTTTTATACTTTCTATTATTTTTTTCAATGATGAGGGAGTTGGTGTTTTGTTTAAATCAACGCCCCAGGCATTACTTGTTTCCTTTATTGAATAGTTTACATTGTTAATCATAATGAACTCCTGTTTTAAAAAATATTAAAAATCATTTTACTTTTAGTTTACCCCCATAAAATAATCTATCAAAAAAGAGCTATATTATATAAAGTGACGACCGGTTAGTTATTGTCGTAATAATTAGTGGCAATGCTCAATAAATAACCCGATCGCCATGTTTCCTATGCAATATTTAATCAATTTGAGCCCGATCGATAAGGGAAATAAAAGCCTCAAGCTGCCGCGTTTTAGCATCCCGTCGCCACAGCAGCCAGGTGTCCAGATAGCGCTTCTCCTCCGGCAGCGGCCAGGTGCTCACCTGATGACTGCCAGGCATACTCTCCAGCATGCTTTTGGGCATTAACGCCAGCCCGGCTCCGGCAATAACGCAGGCCAGCATGCCGTGATACGACTCCATTTCGTGGATTTTCCCCGGTATGGCTTTGTCATCGTGAAACCAGCCCTCGAAGTGGCGGCGATAGGAGCAATTGGCCCGGAAGGCGTAGATATTAGCGCCGTTCACCTGGCTTCCCCGCACAATTGGCGGATGGTCGGCGGGCGCGACGATAACCATCTCCTCCCGGTAAACCGCAATGCCTTCAAGCGACGGATGTAGCACCGGCCCGTCAACAAAAGCGGCAGAAAGCCTGCCCTCAAGCACGCCGTCAATCTGGTCCCCGGAAGGCCCGGTAGCCAGTGAAAGATGGATTTTGGGGTAGCGCTGGTTAAAGTTCGCCAGCAGCCCGGGAATGCGTACAGCCGCTGTGCTTTCCAGCGAGCCTAAGGCCAGCGGCCCCTGAGGCTCATCGCCGGAAACGACCGTTCGGGCCTCATCCACCAGCGCCAGAATGCGTTTGCTGTAGTCGAGGAAGCTGTGGCCGGAAGGCGAAAGCCTCAGCCGCTGGTTTTCGCGGATAAATAGCGCAACCCCGAGGTCAGCCTCCAGTTGTTTGATGCGGGTAGTGAGGTTGGACGGTACGCGGTGTACCTGCTGCGCGGCGGCGCTGATACTGCCCGTTTCGGCAACGGCGTTAAACATTTCCAGCTGGTTCAGGTCCATAAGCTTTCTCAAATCGTGAATGGTTTGCTCAGTATTATTCATTTTTAAACTTCGTGCCTCAAGGCTACTGTTAACATCTCATTCACCTGTCGAGGCACCACCATGCAATCAGTAACCGGGCAAACCCACGCCATTTCACGCAATCCCGCTACCGGTGAGCGCATTGCGGTTTATCCTTTCGAGAACGCAGAGCAGATTAATGCCGCGCTTGCCCGCAACCACCAGGCTTTTAAACAGTGGCGGGCTACGCCGCTGGAAGCCCGCGCGCAAAAGCTGCGTGATTTAGGTGAAGCGGTGCGCCAGCACGGTGAGGCGATGGCGCAGATGATAAGCGCCGAGATGGGTAAGCCTATCCTTCAGGCTCGTGCCGAAGTCGCTAAGTCGGCCAACCTCTGCGACTGGTATGCGGAACACGGCCCGGCGATGCTCGGCGCAGAGTCCACGCTGGTTGAAAATAATAAAGCGGTTATTGAGTACCGTCCTTTGGGGCCGATCCTTGCCGTGATGCCGTGGAACTTCCCTTTGTGGCAGGTTCTGCGAGGTGCGGTGCCGATTTTACTGGCCGGTAACAGCTATGTGTTGAAACACGCTCCAAATGTGATGGGCTGCGCCGAGATTATTCGCCAGATGTTTATCGCTGCGGGTTTCCCTGCCTCGCTGTTCGAATTGCTTAACGTCACGCCGGAAGGCGTTAGCCAGGCGATTAACGACCCACGAATTGCCGCCGTCACGGTGACCGGCAGCGGCAGAGCGGGGGCGGCAATTGGCGCTCAGGCAAGCGCGGCGCTGAAAAAATGTGTGCTGGAGCTTGGCGGTTCCGATCCGTTTATCGTCCTGAACGATGCCGACCTTGACGAGGCGGTAAAAGCCGCGGTGGCGGGCCGTTTCCAGAATACCGGGCAGGTCTGCGCCGCGGCGAAAAGATTTATCGTTGAAGCGGGTATCGCCGATGCCTTTACCGACAAATTCATTGCCGAGCTTAAACACTACCAGCTGGGTGCGCCGCAGGAAGAGTCAACCCGTATCGGGCCTATGGCTCGCTACGATCTACGAGATGAGCTGCATGAGCAAGTGACAACGTCACTTAGTCAGGGTGCAAAATTGTTGATTGGCGGAGAAAAACTGGCCGGAGAAGGCAACTACTATGCGCCAACAGTGCTGGCTGGTATTACGCCAGATATGACCGCCTTCCGCCAGGAACTGTTTGGCCCGGTGGCCGCTATTACCGTTGCCCGCGATAGCCAACATGCCCTGGAATTGGCTAACGACAGCGATTTCGGCCTGTCGGCAACGGTCTATACCGCTAACGAGAACCTGGCGCTGGAAATGGCGGCTGGCCTTGAGTGCGGCGGCGTATTTATCAACGGCTACAGCGCCAGTGACCCACGAGTAGCGTTTGGCGGGGTGAAAAAGAGCGGTTTTGGCCGCGAACTTTCCCACTTTGGCCTGCATGAGTTCTGTAACATTCAGACCGTATGGAAGGATCGTCGCTAGTTTAAACGACACCAGACTGCCGGCGGATAATGCTCTATTGTCGCCTCAAATTAAGAGATAGAGCTGGATTTTGGCGATTTAGCCAGCACTAAACAAGGTCACTCTTCGGGTGGCCTTGTTTGTCATGGGAGTGAAATATTTCTGTCATTTTCGCTCAGTACACTCGCGGCATCGTTGTGTTACTGAAGAAAATCATGAACATAAGTCAAATTTTTCGCCGTTTAAATCCCCTTAACCTGTTCACCGGGCGGCCGCGCGAGTTTGGGTTGTTGAGCGGGGTTGTTGGCGTGATTGCGCTTTTTTCGGTGCTGCAAATTCTCTCGACCGTTTCGCTTTCCAACATCCTCCGTGATACCCGCCAAAGCGTGCTTGAAAGCGGCCAGCTTCACCAGCAGCAGGTGGTAATGGAAAAGGCGAGAACTTCATTGTTAATGACCAGCGACCTCTTAAACCGCGCGGGTGTCTACTTTATGCAGGATAAAGAAACCGGCTCGGTCGGCAGCTGGAACAGCCTGGTAGATGAAGCCGATAAGTCGTTAAAAGAGTCGCAGCAAAACTTCTCCGCCTGGCAAAAACTGCACCCGGCAAGCAGCGACGCGCTGGCCAGCAGCTATCAGCTATTTTTCAGCGGCCTGAAAGAGCAACTAGAAGGGATGCAGAAACACGCCTCGATAGACGCATTCTTTGAAGTGCCGATTCAGGCGTTTCAGTCCGATTTCAACGAGCAGTACGCGCGCTACCAGAGCGAGGGTGAAAAGCAAACCGTGCAGGCCAGCGGCTCGCTTCTGAGCAGCCTGAGCCAGGCGCAGACTTTGTTTATTATCGCGTTGGGTATTCTGTTGGTTGTAGCAATCGCGGTATGGCTCGGCGTCGCACGCTGGGTTATCCGCCCGCTTAGAGGGTTGATTGAGCATCTGCATGTGCTGGCAGCCGGAGATTTATCGCGCCTGCCAGCCGAACGCAGGCTGGTAAACCGCGAAGTGAAGCAGCTCCACGGCAGCGTGCTGGAAATGCAGCAGGGAATACAGCAGCTGGTGCTGGAGGTGCGAGAATCTTCCGCTACGCTGCTGAGTAATATCGGCCAGCTCGCCGAGAGTAATAATGAGCTGTTTAACCAATCCTCTCAACAAGAGCAGGAGCTGGAAAGGGTGACGCAGCACATTACCGAGCTGGAATCTCGCGTTCAGGAAAACAGTCAGTATGCTATTCAGGCCAACCAGCGCGCCGATGAAGCGCGGGAGATGGTAGCCGGAGGTGACCAGATGATGCATACGGTTAACGCCTCGATGCAGGATATTGTCACCCGTTCTGCGGAAATGCGCGGCATTGTGGCGATGATCGATAATGTCGCCTTCCAGACTAATATCCTGGCGCTTAATGCCGCAATTGAGGCTGCTCATGCCGGTAATCAGGGGCGTGGCTTCGCCGTTGTGGCGCGTGAAGTTGGCCTGCTGGCGAAGCAGAGCAGCCAGTCAACGAGAAATATTCAGGCGCTTATCAACAACTCGTTGCAGGGCATTGAACAGGGCAGCGAGGCGGTGTCGGAACTGGAGAATCAACTCAAGAGCGTTATTGCTCAGGTCACCCGTCTGAGCGGGTTGTTAAACGAAATTTCCAGCGCTTCGGTAGACCAGGGGACCAGCGTCCATCATGTGACAAGTCGTATTACCACGCTCAACCATGCGGTGAATCAAACAGGACGGCTGATTAAGGCTTCGACGCATACCTCCCAGCGGCTGCTCAGCGAGTCGCAGCGACTGGAAAAAGCCGTTGCTCGCTTCCAGATGACGGCCTGAGTTCGTTTTATTATCGGCCCGTCGCTCTGATATACTTGCGCCGCTTAACACATCGCTCAGGAGAGCACGGTGCCGGTCCAATTAAATAATCAGTTACTGGAAGAGATCCTCGAACAAGTCCGTCCTTTGCTCGGTAAAGGGAAGGTTGCCGACTATATTCCCGCGCTGGCAGAAGTGTCCGGCAGTAAGCTTGGCATCGCGGTGTGTACCGTTGACGGGGAATTCTTTAGCGCCGGGGACGCCGCTGAACGCTTTTCTATTCAGTCGATTTCAAAAGTTCTGAGCCTGACGCTGGCGCTGGGCCGCTACGAAGAAGATGAAATTTGGCAGCGCGTGGGCAAAGAGCCTTCCGGCCAGCCGTTTAACTCGCTTGTGCAGCTGGAGCTGGAGCAGGGCAAGCCGCGAAATCCGTTTATTAATGCCGGGGCGCTGGTCGTGTGCGATATGCTGCAAACGCGGCTCAGTGCGCCAAAACAACGCATGCTGGAAGTGGTACGCCAGCTTTCAGGCGCAGACGATTTGGTTTACGACACCCGCGTGGCGCGTTCCGAATTTGAACATTCTGCCCGCAACGCCGCCATTGCCTGGCTGATGAAGTCCTTCGGCAACTTTGAAAATGACGTAATAACGGTGCTGCAAACTTATTTCCATTATTGTGCGCTGGAAATGAGCTGCCTTGAACTGGCGAAAACTTTCCTGTTCCTGGCAAACCAGGGGCAGGCATTGCATCTCGAGGAGCCGGTGGTTTCGGCCCAGCACGCAAGGCAGATTAACGCCCTGATGATAACCAGCGGGATGTATGACGGAGCGGGCGAATTCGCTTATCGTGTTGGCCTGCCGGGTAAGTCCGGCGTCGGCGGCGGGATTATCGCAGTGGTGCCGAACGAGATGTCTATCGCGGTGTGGTGCCCTGAACTGGATGCGTCAGGTAACTCTCTGGCGGGCACGGCAGCGCTGGAAATACTTTCTCAGCGCATTGGGCGTTCAATTTTCTAAACTTGCCGGGGCTTACAGCAGCAACAATCCCGGCACACGCAACCACAGGACGCCAACCAGGCTAACGGTTGCCAGAACGGTTAGCATAATGGCGGTGATGATTAATCGTTCCGCCCAAGGTGTTTTGCGCATTTCATCTCCGGGAAAACCTGTATGCTGTGACTATAAGGCAGTCACTTTAAACATCGGTTAAACCTGAGGCTGCTAATTATTAATTGGCAATAAGTCTGAATTTTTAGTCAGAAATCCCGAAGCTTTCCATCACCAGGTTATCAAGTGGCGAGAATTTAGCTTATGAGTAATAGTTGATGCGGTGAGCCGGGCCAGGGCGGTGATTTTCCCTTTTTCTCTCAACAACCGGGCTCCTGGCCGCAGCAAACATGCTAAGCTATTGCTTATTTCCGCAATCACCTGATGGCGCTATTCTTTTCAGCGGTGAATGAATAAACATGAATCATGATGGCATGATTAATCGACCTAAGTTTTTATTCTTTTCCCCGGAAAAGATGCTGTTAAATGCTGTCAGTATCTTCGTTTTTACCACGCTGTTTTACTTCTTCGGCGCCTCATTGCGGCTGGTTAACGATCTGTCGCTATTTTGGCCGCTGAACGCGGTGCTGGCCGCCATTTTTGTGCGTAATCCGTGGCTCAATAAAGCCGTATATTACTTTATTAGCTATGCGGCAATGCTGGTTTATGACGCGTTCACTACGCAGTGGGGCTGGCAGTCAACCATCATTAACTTTTCCAACATGGTGTTTATCGTTACCGCGGCGCGGCTATTATTGCGCTATTCGCGGAATATGGACGAGAGCAACTGGGCGCTAAACGCCTTTAATATTTTCAACTTTTCGCTCATTGCGGCGATATTAAGCTCGTTGTTCGGTGCAATAGGTTCACTTGGCATAAGCGGCGACTACCATGAAAAATTTATGCCGCTGTACGCCGACTGGGTGAGCGAACAGTTCTCAACCGGCGTGCTTATGCTGCCTTGTTTGCTCAGCGCGAGTTGGCCGAAATGGCGCAAACGGCCCTCATTGGTGCCTTCCGATCTTTATCCGCTGTTTGCTGTGGTTATCGCAGTCGGCACCGCTATTGCTATCGGTGGGGCGGGTAGCCTCGCTTTCCCGCTTCCGGCGTTAATCTGGTGCGCCATTCGTTATCCGCTGCCGGTCACTGCGCTGCTGACGCTTATCACGGGTGCGACGGAGATAGTGCTGGTTTCCCACGCCGCGATTAACCTGCATTCCGAGCAGCCTTTACTGCTGGTCGATCAGATGTTTTCCGCCCGCCTGGGGATTGCAACAATTGCCATCTGCCCGCTGATTGTGTCTATCAGCGTGGATGCGATCAATCAGCTAATAAAGCAGACCTCACTGCGCGCCGACTTCGACTATCTTACCGGCGTTTATTCTCGCTCCGGCCTGTTTGAAGCATTAAAACGCACCGGGCATCTGCCGCTGAACAAGCAGCCGCTGCTGTGTGTAATGCTGCTTGATATCGATTTCTTCAAGCGCATAAATGACAGTTGGGGCCACGAATGCGGAGACGCGGTGCTGGCATCTTTTGCCGCCAGGGTACTGGACACCGTAGGCGATCGGGGGATGGTGGCTCGTATCGGCGGCGAGGAGTTCGTGGTGGTTTGCCGAACCCATGATCTGCAGGAAGGCTACGAAATTGCAGAGCAGATCCGTAAAACCATCGAGCAGGGCAGTTTCTTGTACCAGCAGCAGCCGTTATTTATTACCGTGAGCATCGGACTTGCAGCCGGAGAAGTGGCAGAAAAAACGCTGGAAGATACCTTTAATATGCTTATCCCGGAAGCGGACAAGAATCTTTATTTGTCGAAGCGACAGGGGAGAAACAAGACGAGCATCACGGATAGCGGAGGCGAAGAGATGCCCGCGACGCCTCGGTAATCTTATGGCATAGCTTTGTCCATATGAGATCTCTTACACTCTATTGTTAGTGTTGCTGCCGGTCTGTTTGCCTGAGAAATTTATGATAGCCCCCGATCCTGCACCAAAAGCCAGAAAAAAAGGCTCACGATTCGTCAACCGCATGTATCTGATGCGGATGTTGGGCACGCTGCTGTGTTTTTTTCCTATCTTGTCGGTGCTGAACCAACACGGCGCGTCGTTACCGGTTATCTGCCTGCTGGTGGCTAACGCCTTTGTGTGGCCGCACGTTGCACTGCTGAAGGCTCGTTTCTCACGCTCCCCGGTAAACAGTGAAAAGCAAAACCTGGTGATAGATGCTGCCGCCGGCGGTTTCTGGATTGCCATGATGGCGCTAAGCCCGCTGCCGTCGGTTGCCATCGTCACGATACTCATCTCCGACCGCCTGGCCGCCGGGGGAAAACCGCTGATGATCAAAGCCATGTTGGCGATGGTCGTGACGTTCCTGCTAACCTGGCTGAGCCACGGCATGCCGTTTGAGTCTGCCGTTTCGACGCGAACGATGTACGCCACGCTTCCGCTTATTTCCGTTTACACCATCGCGCTTAGCATGCTTACCGCCTCGATTGCGGTAAAGCTGCGTGAGAAAAGCCGCGAGCTGGAAAGCATTGCGATGATGGATCCGCTGCTGGGTATAGCCAACCGTCGCCTGCTTGAGAAAAAGATTGATAATGAACTCGCCAAGCTGCGCAGCGCCTGCGGCAGCTCGGCGTTAATGTTTATCGATATCGATAATTTCAAAGAAGTTAACGATCGCTTCGGGCACAAAGTCGGGGATTCAATTCTGATGGCGGTTTCTGACGTACTGCGGGTCGTAACACGCTCGACCGACACTCCGGCCCGGCTGGGTGGCGACGAGTTTGTCGTGTTGATGCCGATAACCACGATGGAAGAAGCAGAGGGTATTGCCAGGAGGATATTACTGGAGTCTATTAACGTACGTGTATTGCCGGAAAAGAACGCTTACTGCACGCTGAGTATCGGCATTGCCTGCGCGACGAAGGAGATGCCGGATGCCGTTGAATGGCTAAAGGCCGCCGACGATGCGCTTTACAACGCGAAGCGGGCAGGCAAGAACCGTATCTTTGCTTCCTGAAAATGGCTTCGTAATGAAAGCACGCCTGCGGCAGGTGCAGGCGTGCAACCGGGTTACTCTTTATTTGTTTTAGATATAATACGCATACCGATAAACGCAGTGTAAAGGTCACTTAAGGTATCCACTGAGGTATCAAAAATTGAATCATTTATTGTGGAGTCTATGCCGTTTAATCTTTGATGCTGGCTGAAGAGAGTGGTTAAATCTCCGTTCGCATGGTTTATTAACAGGTCTTCTGAATAGGCTGAAATATTAACAACTCCCTTGTTTTTGCTTAGCACAGCATAAGCGAGCGCCGTTCTGGATTGATCCTGATTTGTATGATATTTATTGTAGTCAAATGTCGTTACGTTAGTATATAAGTTTGATGTTATTCTCGTACTTCCTGTTGTTTTTGTATTCTTCCCTAAATAGGTTATTAAAGAACTGGAATAATCAGAGAAAATTGATGGCAGATCCTGGTTTTTTAATAGTGCTGTCTCAAAGCCAGATACCGACGTTCCTTTCATTAAAACATGAGCATTATAGATGCTTCGGACCCCTTGTTGGCTTGTTAGCCACTCGGTATCACCGGGTTGTTGCCCGGTATGATAAGCGTAAAAATAGTGGTTGTCAGTTGCATAAATCATTGTGCAGCCGCTGAGGTTCCCGGCTGAAACAATCACCGGTTTGCCTTCAGGTAGTAGGTCAAAGGCTATTTTTATTGCTACACACCCTGAGTTTCCATTAGATATTTGTATAAATTCTACATTTTCATCCAGCTCTCCGAGTTTCCATTTCCCGATAATAGGCCCATTTATGGTTTGAGACGACAGATGATTTCCAGTTGTTGATTTTATTTTTCCTTGTAAAGTGCCTTTTAGATCAGAATGGGCGAACTCTTTTGTTATTGCCATATTAAATTTATTATCACGACGAACGTATGTAAATGGCGTTAAGATTTTTGTGTTGCTCTTAACATCAAGAATGCCTTTACTCCTAAAAGGAAGCGTCGAACCTGAAATTAATTGTTTCTGTAACGCATTGGTTTTGGCCTTACCAGGAATTGTAGAGCGGTGGTCAATAACCCATCGGTAATCGATAAAGTTCATGCAAATGAGGCTGGTATCTAACTCTATTAATGCTGTTTGTCTGGCCATAGCTCTTCCGGTATATATTTTATATAATTTTCCATTATTGATAACATAACGTATGTTTGACACTGTGGCTAAACCATACTCATCAATAGATTGTATCGAATTCATCACAGGTGATGTAATATCCTCTGAAATAGATATCGCCTCCGGAGTTGATAAGAATGATGCAATTTCATCAGAAACCGGGGTGTTAAATATAATTTTATTGTGTTCGGTTAATAGGTTTACTTTGCTGAAATATAGATAGTTAGATAGCCTGATTGGTAAACGTTGCACGCACTCCAATTCTTCTATTATTCTTCTGGTTTTTGTTAGTGTAGTTTCAATCCTATTGGGTACGGGAATGTTTTTATTAACGTATTTAATTTCTTCATCCTGAAGATTTAGCAGAATAGTTTTCTGCGTATCTATTTTCTCATCAATTGAGTCAAGCATACTTAAGGTTGTTGCATTTTTGACTCTATGACTATCTGTAGAGTATGTGTGTGCGAAATCATTAATAAATCCCTTAGGGATATTTACCATATGAAAATCAGGATCTTTTACAAATGATGATTCAAGGTAATTATAACTACTAACATTAGATAATTCATACTTTGCGGCAGTGAGATTATCATATTCTTTGAGGATAATTAGATTGTTTTTTAGCTTATCAGATTGAGTAATATCTCTAACCCATTGTTCCCAGGATGTGATCCTAATTTTATACTTCCGATCCATTAAGGAAACAAACTGTTCAAAAGTTGCATCGATGAGCAATTTATCATCAGCTTTATTAGCTAAAACAGTATAATGGGTAAGTGGGGCGGTATCTGACGGGAATTTATATACCAGACATCCGATGATTTTTGTGTCGTAGCCTTGACTTTGCAATATATTAGACGCTTGTTGGCAGGCTTTATCAGATTGCCCCTGAGGTATTCGAACAAATTTTTCTAGTATTTGATCTGTATATAATTTATTGGGGGCTCGTGATATCATTTCATCCAGTTCAATACCTGTTATTTCATCAATATATCTGTAATTATAGGCCGGGTTTCCTGTAAAATATTTTGATTCTGGATTGGTAATTGTCATGCCTTTAGCGGGTATTTTGATCGATATATTATTACTATCACCTGGAATTGCCCCCCTTGTTCTGGTTGATATTTTTATTATGGCACGGTCACCCAGACCTGCTAATTTAGAACCCATAAGTATAAAAGGATCAATAGGGTTTAGTAGAGAAGCGGAGAATTCAATGGTGTTAACAATAGCATCCTGAATTCTGGGTATTTTTTTTCGCACCATAGGTAATGATAGCTGGAGGGTTTTTATATATTTTTCTGTTCCTCTAAGGGTGGGGTCAGATTTTAATAACATTTTTTGAGTTTTTCTTGTGATTTTTTTAAAAGTGTGGAAAGCAGAATTTGCGAGTTTAATGCCGGGAAAAGAAAGTCCTGCGCCGACATCTATAATATCCCACACCATGTCTGCCATAACAGGTTGATACTGTGGGTCGTAAATTTTTCTTTTTAGCATCGAATAGAATGGTATTAATGAAAGTAAATCATCGAAAATAGATTGATTACCTTTGTTTTTTAACTCATTAGCGGCGTGGGTGTATCTTTTATGAAAATCATCGATAATTACATTCTTGAAGATCACAGAATCTGAATGATTTTTTTTGTCAGCCTCTATCAAAATCTCCGCAATTGTTATGTTATCATTAAAAGGCATTTTTGCCTGGAATGAAAGATCATCGCCAATATTTAATGCTTTATACACATGAGTGTATAACTCCTCATATTTTGGTGTTGCACTGATTTTTTTTGTTAGTTTTTTATCGAGATTAATTAGTGCCGGATAACCAAGCATGTTGGTATATAAATATTTTTCTGAGTCTTCAAGTTCTATGGTTATCGCTGAACCAAGGTACTCTCTTTTTATCGGATAATGGCCCACTCTGGAGTCTTTTATCGAGATTTCACGTATGTATTTATATTCCTGTGTGCTTTTAACCGTTTTTATAAGACTTTCCCATGAAATAAATTGCTCTCCAAATAAATAAAAGAAATTTGTTGCCGTTATAATGGCCTCCTTTTTTGAATCGCTGACAATGTAGTCATTATAAATCCTGTACAATTTTTTTGCGGTTATAGAGGCACCGTGAGCTTCTCTCTGTACCTGTTCAAGAGGATGTAGGTTTCTTTCAAAGAAGCTGCCCGTTAATAATGGAACGGATTTTATTTCAAGCATGCTGCGGTCTATTGAATAGAATGACTCAGGGGAAAAATCTGCATTTTTATACTTTTTGGTGCCTTTCGACATGTATTGATACAGCAGGTAACTTCCTGTTTTTATATAATTATCAATTTCATTTTTTAATGTTATTGCTCTATTGGATAGATCCAACGCCAGTGCATCATAGAAGTCATTTCTAATTTCAATGCTTTGGATTTTTTCTACTTCGTCGAATGTCTTTTGAATAGCGGTTGATTTTAAAATCTTTAGAAAATTAGATATATTGTCATCTTTAGTATTATAAAGAGCTATTACTTTTGAATTTATTTCTTTATCATTAATAAGGTCTCGCCAATACAACATTATTTTATCCCATTCCTGTTTGAAAGAGGCTATTTTGTTTATTTGCAATGAAAGCATAATGTATAATGCGTACTGCTGATAAGCATCAGGTGGACTAGTGAAGTTTTCAATTAAAAGAGTTGAGATTTCATCTCTATCGTTTAATAAATCATTAATGGCTGAAGTTGCTGCACGAGAATATAAATTACCATGATTGCCTGTTGTTGTTTTGGGTAAATTATTTTTTATGATCTCCATATAATCAATGCTACATTTTGCCCATTTTTTCCGGTAGTTTAATAATTTTGATGAATTGATAAAGCTCACATCAGTTTTGAATGCTATAGACTGAGAGTTTTTTATAAATCCATCATAATCACTTGTGAGCATGATGTTAATAATTTTATCTCTGCCGCGTATTAGCATGTATTCCATCTCATCCAGAGACACATCATAGCGATCATCCTGTTGTAAGGAATTTACTTTCTTTATTAAGAAATCAAAGGCTGATTTTTTATCAGTGATGATATCATCGGTTTTATCAAGTTTAAATAATTCTTTCGATATCAACTCTTCTATTTTTTTATAAGTGTCTTCTGCGTACAGACCAATCTGATTACGGAATGAAAGATTTTTATTTTCGCCCTCCATTACATCTCTGAGGTGTGGAAACTGGTTAAATCCAAAGGTAACACTATTGCACATAAAGTCGTAAATTATCTCAGGAATGTTATTTTTTGTTGCGTGTTTTGTATATAAATTTGCAGAGAGATTATTTTCAATAAAATAACATAGGGTGTGATATTCAATGGTTGCTGAAACCCTTTTATTTATTTCTACACTTGGACCTATTTTGTTTATTCTTGAGATCAATTTATCTAATAGGATGAGGCTGTAGATGAAATAGTCTGCATCAAATTGAGTTGGAGATAAAGACGAAGATGAGTTACCTGGAGGATGAAGATTTTTCACATAATTACTGAGGATTTTCATGAAAAATAAGATTGCTCCAGAAACAATTTTCGTTTCCTCTTTGATGGGGGGATTTTCAGCATTTAATATTTTAATAAATGTGCTGATGTGTTTATTAATTATCTTATTGGACGAAATATTCCATGTTTTGAAACGGAGATTAATATCACTGAGGCCTAACTCTGGCTCTGGTCTGTTGTAATTTTGAGCAATTCGTGTTGCATTATTGCCAGGACTTAACTCGCGTTTCACCCTCGTTGCTCTGGTATTTAATGCTGGTTCGTGATGTTTAGCCTGGTCGCGGTATTCATCATTAAGTATATCCCTGAAAACCTGCTGCAACGTTAGCGTCTTTTCTGCTCCCCAGTTCTGCCAGGCAACCCAGGCTGTAGTGGCCCCCATACCTGAAAGAAGCGCTATTGGTACAATATATTTATGGCCATGAGCCGGTGCAGTAGTCGGGGGGATCGTCGTTACGCCCTGTGGTTGTAGTTCCTGCATCTCAGCCCCGGTTGCGATTTCCCGCTGAGGAGCCTGGGGATTATAGGCGCGCCAGAACATATAGAGCGAGGCCAGCCACCCCGCAGACAACCCGGCAACCACGCCAATTTCTTTTGCGGGAGAGGCATCACCTTTTGCCCATACTGACTTATTGCCTTTGTCGTATTCCTGGGCAATTTCGAAGAGTTCCAGTAGGAATTCGCTTTCCTCCTTTTGAACTACACCGTCGTTTTCTTCTACCTGGGCCTGCGGTATAACGGCCGCGTCCGCTTCAGGAAAGCGTAATGGGTCGCTGAATTCCGGCAATTGCGCCCAGAGATAATCAAAGGTCGCGACCAGACTGTCGCTAAGGTAATTGGCTATTCGTGTTTCCATCTCTCTACGCAAAGTTGCCAGCCCGGGATGAGGATCCTGCTCTATTGCCGCCAGCAGATTGGTGGTCCAGGTTAACCAGCTGTCGGTAGGCGGTATTTGTTTTATTGTGTCGTGCAGGTTCGAAAGCAGCGGCAGGTAAGGCACCAGATCGACTAATCCAGCAAGCTCCGAGTGGGGCCGGATTGCAAAATAATCTTTCAGGTTAACAGTAAGATCGCGCAGTATGGCTTCACGCTCCAGGGCATCACCTTGCAGCAGGGATTCATAAATGCCCCGAATCAAACACAGCTCAATATATCGCTGGCAAAGCCAGTCATTAACTTGGGACAGGCCAAGTTTTCTGATGGCCCAGCGCAGCGTATCCTGCCACGGCTGGTCGACGGGCAGTTCAACAAGGGCTGAGAGCGTTTCTGCACTCTGTAGAACATAGTCGGGCAGTAATTCCCTGAGCAGGTCAGGCGTAGTATTAATCTCTCGCTGAAGATCGGTAAAAAATCGCTCCATTGTTTGTTGCCAGGTGAGCCTGGCGGGAAGCTGTTGATACCAGTCCCAGGTGCTGAGAGCCAGCGAGCCCCCGGAAAATGTTCGCACCGCTTCACGCATGGCGTAGGCAACGCCCGCGCGAAATCTAAAATTTCTCAGGCATAGTGAAATAATCCGGTTGGATTTCTCCCGGATGGGTGATTCCGGGTTGGCGAGGATAATAAGCGCATTAAAAAGGGTGGGATTGACCACTCTACTGTCGACCTGCTGGCGGAGCGCGTTAATAAATTTGCTGAGAGGCTGCTGCGCCAGTAAAGGATTTAGCTCGCTGGTAGGAGCATTTGCATTCTGCCTGGCCCATTCCAGCTGTTGAGCCAGCGTTCCTTCTGAAGGAAACTGGCTGACCATACGCAGTAACGGCGTGCTCAGTTTTACCGCATCAATTAAAGCTGAGGGGCGTTCTGCTGCAATATGGCGTACGACACGCGGATCGTTTAAAAGCCGCAAAAACCAGTTGATGCGCTCCGGCCAGTCGCTGCAGGTAGGTAAAGGAAAGCGACTGGCCAGCTCTCTGCTGCTTTCATGTAGCGCACGCAGTTGCGTCCAAAGCTGCGTATAACTGACGAGCATGTGCTGTAAGGGCTTTGGTAATATGTCATGCTGCTGGATAACCAGTAGCCATTCTTCTGGGGTGGTGCCCTCCGGCATAAGGCGGGCCTGAAGCAGTACATCAGCCACCTTGCGCAGCTGCATGGGAAGCGCGGATAACTGATGGAGCAGGGTGGCAGGTAATTGCTCTTTCACAACGCCCAGGGACAACAGGTATTCAGCCTGGCTGGCGAATTGCCGTATTTCAGCACAAAGCGTGGGGAGCCTGGTGGCAGAAAGCTGGTAAATACTCAGCCCTGCACGAGCTAGTTCACTGAGGTTTTTGAGCAGGGGTCTGTAGTGCTCAGGAACATGTTGGTGGTAGCGGGAAAGGAGTTCGCAGAGCATCCTCAGGCGAGCGCTTAATACACCATGGCTTTGCGCCAGGGTGCGTAACTCGGAATGTAACTCCTCCAGGCCGCCCAGCCGCGAGAGGAGCCTTAGCGAAATACTGTAGAGAATTTTATCCACCATATGCCCGAAGAGCGCATTAACGGGAGAAGTGGCGGGGGCGTTTCCACTGTTACCCAATGCTTCAGGTTCAGATGCCGGTGTTGTGGTTTGGGGGAAATGGTCAAGCGCGTCAAAATATATATCGTCTTCGGAATCTACATTTTCCACCACGTCGCGTTGATGCGAGGAGGCATTATTTATTCCTTGCCAGGATGTTCCTTTGCAATCGGAAATATTCATATCCATTTTCTCTTTGTGAGTTGTAAGGGGAAATTGCGTCAGGGACTAACCGATTCAGAGATTTCAATAATCACATTGGCCCGTAATATCGATTAACCGGCCTGATACTATGCGCGGTTTTATGCGCAATGCCAGGTAAGCTATTTGCAGAAAAAGCGCCTTTACCACGGCGTATGGCGCCATTGGACCAAATAAGAGTGTATTGGCCAGGATGCTCGTGCTTTGGGCATGGATATCGTCCACGTCATAGATATGCCGGAGTGGGTTATGGACCGCAGGGACTGTGCTTT
The DNA here is from genome assembly GCF_000412335.2 of Cedecea davisae DSM 4568. GTDB lineage: Bacteria > Pseudomonadota > Gammaproteobacteria > Enterobacterales > Enterobacteriaceae > Cedecea > Cedecea davisae. Next base: position 2,189,958 of record NZ_KE161030.1, on the reverse strand, counting down.
GCAATGTTAAGTGCAGGGGATAAGCATATTTTTATTTGCCTGGAAGAGTCAAAATAATGGGAAGTACGCCTGCTGGTGTAACAGGCGTAGACGACAACATCCAGCAAGCTCATAGCGCTTCGTAGATGATTATTTCTATCGAGTCATCGCAAATGCAAAATAAAGATCGCTTAATGTGTCTTCCGAGGTATCGAAGATTGAGTTATTGGTGTTGGTTACGTTCCCCGTTAATCTTTGGTGAAGTCTGGAGAGGGTTGTCAATTTATTATTTTCAACAGATATTGATAGATCTTCCGAGTAAGCTACGGCATTAACAACACCATCGCTTTTACTTATTACGGCATAAGCCAGACCCACTCTGGCCTGGTTCTGAATAGTATTATGTTTGTTATAATCAAAAGCTTTGATATCAGAGAACCGATCAATTGCTATGCGGGTATCACCTGTTGCCTGGGTATTTTTTCCGAAATAGGTTATCAAACTGCTGTTATAATCAGAAAGTATTGTAGGGAGATGCTGGTTTTTAAGGTCTGCCGGTGCAACTGAATCTATTGTCGTTCCTTTTAAAGCGAGATGCGCCTCATAAATACTGCCGACACCTTGCTGGCTTGTGAACCAATATGCGTCGCCGCGTTCTTGCCCGGCATGGTAAGCATAAAAATATTTATTATCAGTAGCATAGACCATAGTGCAACCACTCAGGCGACCCGCGGAAATGATTAATGGCCTGTCTGGCTGTAAGTCTGCGAAAGCGATTCGTATACCAACACATCCAGAACTACCATTGCTAACATGGATAAAATCTACGTCATTATTGATATCGCCTTGCTTCCACTCTCCAAGAATGGGACCCTCGAGAGTTCTTGATGTGAGATTATTTCCTGTAGTGGTGCTTATTTTTCCTGCCAGTAAATCCTTCAAATCAGAACGAGAAAATTTTTTTAAGCCAGCCATGCGCGTTTTTTCATCTGTTCTAAAAAAATCAAATGCAGTTTGGATAGGGCTATTTTCAAGCGTGTTTAATAATCCTTTGTTTCTTAGTGGCAAGGTTGAGCCAGAAAGCAAAGTTTTCGTTATCGCCATGTTTTTTTGTTGAATAGTCATGGTTGACCCTTTTTCAAGAACCCATCTGAAATTGACGAAATTCATATTAAGAGTTCTGCTTTCAAGCTGTAAACGCAGGCTGTTTTTGAACCCGCGATTGCTTTTATCTACCCTGAAAAGCTTACCATTATTGGCGAGATAAGTTAGGTTATCAGCATAGACCAATCCATGTTCATCGATGGTTTCAATCATCCTCATCAAAGGGTGGGGGATGTTTTCAGAGGTGGAAAGGGCACCGGGAGTCGACAGCAATGTCACTATTTCATTAGAAACCGGGGTGCTAAAGGTAACTTCCTTGTTGTCGGTCAGAAACTGTCTTTTATTATAATAAGGATAGTTATACAGCCGATTAGGTAAATGACTGGTTTCTTCCAGGGAATACAATGTCTCTTTGACTTTTATTATCTCGTCAGAAATTGATTGCGGTACTTCTATTCCTTTTTGAATATAAGAGGATTCATTTTTATAAAGTTCATTTAGTTTTATCTGCTGCTCATCTATCTTCGAATCAAGTGAGTCAAGCATACTTAGCACCGCAGGGTTTTTCATCCATTGCATATCTCTAAAATAAACCTGGGCATAGTGTTTTATAAATCTGGTTGGAGTGTTAATAATCTGGAACTCATCATCTTTTATATTATTAGCTTCAAGGTAGTTAACACCCTCGAAAAATGCAAGATCTGACTTTGCATCAGTAATGTTTTTAAACTGCTTAATAATAATCAATTTGTTTTGCAGTTTTTCTGAACTAGTTATTGATTTTACCCAGTCTTCCCATGAAGTAAACATTGGCTGGTGTTTTCTTTTTGTCTTAGCGATGAATTGCTCATAGGTTATATCAATCATTAATTCATCCCCTTGTTTGCTAGCGTAAGCTGCATAATAACTGAGAGGTGACTTATCCAGAGGATTCTTATATATAAGGCAACCAATAACCCGAGTGTCATATCCGTGGAGTTGTAATACATTAATTGCAAGTTGTGTGGCTTCTGCACTTTTCCCCTCAGGTGAAAGAGTAAATTCTTTTAATTGCACATCTGTAACCAAACTATCAGGAAGCTGGTTCTTTGCTATGGACAGATGCTCAGGTGGGATTTCATCGATATATTGAAATTCGTCTATAATATTCGCTCCGATTGATTGAAACGCCTGATAAGGCGGCGTAATATTTAGCTGTGGTAAGAAAACTGACATATTATATAGCTCACTGTCCTCGGCTAATTTTCGCGCACGGGCGGGTACATTTCGAATGCTCTGATCAAGAATCTGAGAAATTTTGGTGCCAACATACTGAAAAGGTTCGACTGGATTGAGAGCATTGGCCGTAGTCTTCAGGGCGTTTATCAGCGATTCTCTTGCTATGGGTAATTTCTCTCTCAAGGAGGGTAATGAGAGCTGAACTATTTTTTGATACTTTTCAAGCCCTTTCAGTTCAGGTTCAGATTCTTCTAATACTCGGGTTGATTCCATGAATATTCTTCGAAGAGCTAAAAATGCAGTGTTACCAAGCTTGATACCCGGTAGAGATAGAGCTATGCCGACATTAATAATGTCCCATTTCATATCTGCAAGCGTAGGGTGATATAGCGGATCGTTAATTTTCCGTTTAACTATAGTGTAGAATGGGATAATACTGAGTATTGAATCTAATATTGAACCGTTACCTTTTTCCCTTTGCGCCCTGGCAGCATTTACATATTGCTTGTAGAACTCATCTATGAAGATATCTTTGATGGTGGTAAAATCTGTTATATCCTTTGCAATAGCATCAACTTTAATTGTGGAACTAATATTTTCCTTTTTATAAGGGGCAATTAATTTGAGTTTATCGCTCTCAATTATGTCTGAGATTTTGTATAAGATCTCATATATTTCCTCATACGTTGGTGGGGTACTTAACCTGTTTTTTGATTGTTTACCGAGAAAAGCAATTGCAGGGTAGCTAAGAAAATTGGCATACAAATACTTCTCGTCATCGTTAATTGTAATAATTTTTGCCTCGCCAACATTGGTCCAGTCAGACACATAGGCAGGTGAGTCTTGTGCATGAATATAAAACGAATGAGTAAATTTGAAATTTTCAATGCTTTTTATCTTTTTCACAACGCTATGCCATGTCAGTAGCTGGTCTCCATATTTATAAATCATATTAGTTGCAGCAATCCTTGCCTCTGCTCGTGCATCATCTGCGATATAATTATCGTAAAGGTTGTAAAACATTTTAGTGGTTATAGATGATCCGAGAGACTCTCTGCTTACCTGTTCCAGCGTATGAATATTTCTGTCATGAATGCTGCCAAACATATAGGGGATAGCTGCTTTTTCAAGTGTATTAAGGTCCAGCGAATAATAACTCTCTGGAGAGTATGTGTTTTTTGTATATTCATGAATGTTTTTCGTCATATATTGGTAGAGTAAATACATTCCAGCTTGCACATAGTGTTTAAGCTCTTCTTTGATTATTATCACATCTTTATGGCTGCTGGTGGTGATTTCATCATAAAATGCAATTGCATCATTGTCGCTTGGCGTGATGTTTATCTTCTTAAGCGTTGTTTTAATTGATTGTATTTTTATAACCCTGATTGTTCGATCTACGCTGTAATCAGTTTGCTGATAGAGAGAGATGATGGCTTTTTTTATTTCCTGGTTTTCAATGACGGTTTTCCAGTAAAATTGGATTTTATACCAGTCCTGCCTGAATGAAATTATTTTGTTGACTAGTGTTGATGTTATTATATACAAGGCATATTGCTGTTCAGCCCCAGGGATGTCTGTAAAGTTGTTGAGAAGATCTTTAAAAACCATAATTCTTTCATTAAATAAACAATTGATCGCATCAGATGCAGCTAATGTGTATGAATCAGCATTATGCTGGTTGACTTTTCTATCCAGAAAATCATTTATCACATTCGCATAACTCTTATTAAATCTTTCCCACTGCTCTACATATATATGCAGCTGTTCTTCATTTATTATGCCATAAAGATTTTTAGATATATTTTCCCGGGCATTATTTGTGATTTTTTCGTAATCGGAGAGGGTAAGCATGTCTATAATAGCGGTTCCGGCACGCATCATAATATCTTCCACTTCGTCCAATGATGCATCAAGGGGAGCATCATTCTGCATTTCATTTATTTCTCTCATGAAAAACTTAAAGGTTTCCTTTTTGTTGGAAATAATACTTTCGCTTGTCTCAAAGGGTAACATTTGCGCGGAGACCAACTTCCTCACTGTTTCAATAGTTTTACTGTTATACACTCCTACGGCATTCCGTAGAGAAAGGCTTGGGTTGTTTTTCTCCATTTCACTTTTTATTTGAGGAAACTTTATAAAGCCAAAGGATGTGTCATTACACATAAAATCATAAGTCGCAGTAGAAACATCATCTTTATGGTTGTGTTTTTCATTAAGAATCGATGCTAATTCATTCTCTATGAAATGGATGATTTTTTTATAAGGGCCAGTTTTTTCCAGCCTTGATATTATTTTTATCTCTGAATTTATTCTATGTAATCTATTTATTATTTTTGAAATTAATATAAGAGTGTAAATGAAAAATTCCACATCGAATGCATTAATTTGGACTGAAGATTTGATGCTTCCCTTCGGGTATACTGCGTTGATTTTTTTTCCCAGAGCCTCAACCAAATGCATTATCATTCCAGCAATAATGATTTCTTCTTTGCGTATATCTTTTCGGGTGTTCTTTAACACCCGAATAAGCGCGTCAGTGTGTTGTTTGATTTTAGTGTTAGCTGAGACATTCCAGATACTTAAGTTTGCCTCAAGCGCTTCATAACCTATCTCATGATCGGGCGATAAGGGTGCTTGTCTGACTGTTCTGCTCTGAATATTCGGCAACATACGTTTTGTTCTACCATTATTTGTACCCAATATTAACTTATGCTGGTTATTCAGATATTCCCGCTCGTCACCAAGCATATCCCTGAATACCTGCTGGAGCGTTAAAGTCTTTTCGGCTCCCCATGCCTGCCAGGCAACCCATGCTGTAGCGGCCCCCATGCCTGAAAGGAGCGCCATTGGTAAGATATATTTATTGACATTAGCGATACCAGCAGAGGCAGATGTATTAGCAGGAGTAATTCTCGGGCGCGCCCCGGATATGCGCTGCGGCTGAAGTACCTGCATCTCTGTGTCAGAGGCTATTTCCTGGTGTGACGCAGGGTAATTATAAGCACGCCAGAGCATATAAATAGAAGCCAGCCATCCGGCAGACAACCCGGCAACCACTCCCGCATCCTGCGTAAGAGAAGCATCCCCCTGTACCCATACTCGCTTATTGCCTTTGTTGTATTCCCCGGCAATAGAGAAGAGTTCCAGCAAGAATTCTGTTTCTTCTTTTTCATCATTCTGTGCTTGTGGAAAAGCGGCCGCCTCGGCTTCAGGAAAGCGTAATGGGTCGCTGAATTCCGGCAATTGCGCCCAGAGTGAATCAAATGTCGTCACCAGGCTGTCGCCGAGATATTGGGCTATCTGCGTTTCCATCTGGCTGCGCAAAGCTGCCAGCGCAGGGTGAGGATGTTGTTCTATCGCCCTCAACAGGTGGGTCGTCCACGTCAACCAGCTGTTGGTAGCCGGTATGTGTTTTATGGTTTCATGCAGGCTCGAGAGTAGAGGCAGGTAAGGCAATAGATCTACTAAGCCCGCCAGTTCCGAATTTGGCTCTAATTCAAAGTAATCTTTCAGGCTGATGGCCAGATCGCGCAGTAAGGCTTCACGCTGTACGGCATCACCATGCTGCAATGACTCACAGACACCCCGGATTAAACATAGCTCGATGTAGCGCTGGCAAATCCAGTTATGGGCCTGAGAGAGGCCCAGTTTTGCGATAGCCCAACGCACAGTATCCTGCCAGGAAGAGCCGACGGGTAGATCAATTAGCGCCGAGAGTGTGGATGCGCTTTGTAAAACGTAATCTGGCAGTAGTTCTCTGAGCAGTTGAGGGGTAGTGCTAACCTGCTGGTTTAGCTCGCTAACAAATCGTTCTATCATTTGTTGCCAGGTGAGACCCGCCGGAAGTTGCTGGTACCAGTCCCATGTGCTGAGGGCCAATGCACCACCGGAAAATGTTCTTGCTGCGCCACGCATGGCATAGGCAATTCCCCCGCGGAATCTACAGTCTCTCAGGCATAGCGCGATAATATTATTGGATTTTTCCAGTAAGGAGAGGTCAGGGCTGGCGAGAATGAGTAGAACATTAAAAATGATGGGGCTGCTGATTCTGTTGCCAGCCTGCTGGTGCAGAGTGTTGATAAATTCGGCCAGAGGTTGCTGTGTAAGCAACTGTTTCAGTTCTCTGGAGGGAAGTGCGGCATGCTGCCTGGCCCATTCCAGCTGTTGAGCCAGCGTTCCTTCTGCAGGAAACTCGCCGACCATGCGCAGCAGGGGTTCACTCAACTTGACCGCGTCGACTAAGCCGGAGGGTACATTTGCCGCGATTTGGCGTGCGGTTTGCGGATCTTTCAAAATCCTCAATATCCAGTTAATGCGCTCCGGCCAGTTGTCCTCAGCCGGTAAAGGATAACGGCGGGCCACGGCAATATTGTTGTCGTGCAGTGCGCGCAGGCGCACCCAGAGTTGCGTATAGCTGGCCAGCATTTGCTGTAAGGGCTCAGGCAATACGCCATGCTGCTGGATAACCAGCAACCAATCCTCCAGGGATGAGTCCTGCGGCATTAATTGCGCCTGCAGCAGAATATCGGCCGTCTTTCGCATCTGCATTGGCAAACGGCATAATTGATTGAGCAACGCGGCCGGTAATTGCTCTTTCACAACCCTCAGGGACAATAGATATTCAGCCTGGTTGGCAAATTGTTTTATTTCACTGAAAAGCGTGGGCAGCCTGGTTGCAGAAAGCTGATAAATACTCAACCCTGCGCGAACCAGTTCATTGAGATTATTCAGCAGGGGTTGGTAGTGCTCAGGAACATGTTGGTGGTAGCGGGAAAGGAGTTCGCAGAGCATCCTCAGGTGAGTGGTTAATACATCATGACTTTGCGCCAGGGCGCGCAACTCGGTATGTAACTCCTCCAGGCCGCCCAGCCGCGAGAGGAGCCTTAGAGAAATACTGTAGAGAATTTTATCCACCATATGCCCGAAGAGCGCATTAACGGGGGAAACAGGGGGGGCGTTTTCACTGTTACCCAACTCTTCAGATGCAGATGTTAGGGTTTGGGGGAAATGGTCAAGCGCGTCAAAATATATTTCGTCTTCGGAATCTACATTTTCCGCCGCGTCGGGTTGATGCGAGGAGGCAATATTTATTCCTTGCCGGGACGGACCTTTGCAATCGGAAATATTCATATTTATTTTCTCTTTGTCAGCGATCGGGGTGGAGATACTCATTTCTTATACAGCCAATTTTTAAGCCCGGGCTCCGGGGCTGGGCTGGTAAGCCCTGTTGCGGGATCAATCGAGGGAGATAGTCTCTTCTTCGTCGGGTGAGGGGCCTGCCGCCGACGAACTTACCCATATGTTTCTTGAATAGCTGGAGAGTGAATTTGCGGTTAATCTGGCTTCTTAATATGCGCCGTTTTATTTGTCCGGGCGGTTAAGTTTGATGCAAATAACGCTCATTGCTTTGCCCGGCGCAATCAACATAAAAATAAATCATCTCAATAAGCAGGAGCAGCCGTGCCGGAGTATCGTATTCGTTCGCTTAAGGCGACAGAGTTTGAAAGCGCTAACAAAGCGTTGACCGACGTGCTGATTGATTGTGTAGAGGGGGGCGCCTCGGTCAGTTTTATGCATCCGCTGGCTCGCGATAAAGCGACCGCCTTCTGGCTCAATGTCGGGCAAAGCGTGGAACGCGGCGAAAGAACGGTAATCGTCGCGGAAGATGGGGAGGGGAAAATCATCGGCACAGTGCAGTTGATCACCAGCCAGCCGGAGAATCAGCCTCATCGCGCTGATGTGGCTAAACTGCTGGTCCACAGTAGTGCGCGCCGCAGGGGTGTCGCCCAGCGTCTGATGGCCTATCTCGAGGCCGTTGCCACCACTCAGGGCAAGTCTGTTCTGGTGCTGGACACCGCAACGGGCAGCGATGCCGAAACCTTTTATCAAAATATGGGCTGGCAGAGGGTGGGCGATCTGCCGTTTTATGCCCTTATGCCAGACGGCAGCCCGTGCTCCACGACTTTCTATTATCGCCATTTGTAGGCGGAATGGGGTGACGCCGTCACCTTTCTCCCATAACGATACAGCATGTTATAGTGCCCGCATTACGGTTGTTGCAGGCACTTTGTATGGATAACTCGGCACTCTGGTTTCGCCAGTTTGGTGAGCCGGAACAGGTTCTGACCCTCGAAAAAACACGGCTTCCACCCCTTTGCCCCGGCACGCTGCGGGTGAGAATGCTCTATGCGCCAATAAACCCTTCCGACCTGATTCCGATTACCGGTGCCTATAGCCATCGGGTTTTTCCTCCGCGAGTTGCGGGCTATGAGGGCGTTGGCATAGTTGAGCAGGCGCATGAGCCTGAATGGCTGGGGAAACGAATTCTGCCGCTGCGCGGAGACGGGACCTGGCAGCGCTGGGTTGACTGCTCTCCACGGTGGGCCGTGCCTGTTCCGGACACAATATCCAGTGAACTGGCGGCGCGCGGCTATATTAATCCGCTGGCTGCCTGGCTAATGCTAACTCGCTGGCCGGTCGCCGGTAAAAAAGTGCTGGTAACCGCGGCAGGATCGGCCTGCGCCAGCTTGCTTATTCAATGGGCAAAAGCGCAGGGCGCAGACGAAATATACGGCGTCTATCGATCTGAGCAGCATGTTCCTGAATTACTCGGCCACGGCGTAATCCCGTTGAGTATTAAAAACGGCGCGGCCATTGCAGAAGCAGCGGAGCGGGTAGACGTGGTATACGATGCGGTAGGCGGCGAGTTGGCTACTCTGATGCTTGAGAATCTGAATCCCTCAGCGGCCATGGTCTCTTACGGTTTGCTAAGCGGCAAAGCATTTTCCCCACGAGGGAAAAACGTTATTGCTCAACGTTTTCATCTGCGGGACGTGCTGGCGGTTACGCCAGTGGAAGTTTGGCAGAGCTGGTTTGTCACCATGTGGCAACAGCTGGAGCACTGTAACCTTCCCGGCACGGAACGTTACCCGCTGGAAGAGTGGCGGCAGGCACTGGCGCTGTTCCGCAAGCCTGGCCGCCAGAGTAAGCCGCTGCTGGTGCTCTAGCGGTTATTTCTCGCCCATAATGGTTTTCATCGTTTCTGCATCCGGCATGCCCTGGTGCTGCTGCAAGCGGCCTTCCGCGTTGAGGTAATAAATCGACGGGGTGGCGTTTCCTCCCAGGTCGTCCATCAACGTAAGGTTGGCTTTTATCGCCTCACCAACTTCAGGCGTGATTTTTTCCGGTTTTTGCAGCGCAATTTTGCCTTTACTGTTCTCGTAATCGGCCAGGGTTTTAGACGGATCTTTTGCCATCATAATAGCGGCAGCTTTCTGGCCGCTGTCAGGGCGCAGCATGCCGACCAGCAGCACTCGGAGCTGTACCTTTCCAGACTTGAGCCACGGCTGAGCCTGCTCCCAGAACTGAGTGCAGTATGGGCAATAAGGGTCGGCAAAGACATAAACAATCTGCGGTGCTTTTGCGTCGCCGGCCGCTATCCAGCGATGTTTTTCCAGGTTCTGCCACATTGCCTTCGCCATGGGAGCATAGACAAACTTTTCAACCTGCTCGTCGCTCAGGTTTTTGCCTGCCGAATCCACCAGGTTGCCCATAATTGCGTGCTGCCCGTCCGGCGTGAGGTAGACGGTGGTGCCCTGGCCCTGGTACTGCATCGCATAACCCTTTAAGTCACCGGGCGCTTTGAACTCGCCTTTTATCTCAAACCCTTGTTTTTCCAGAGCCTCAATGGGCGCTGGCTGTTTGCCTTCGGCGGCAAAAGCGGAGGACGTCACCAGCAGGCTTAGCGAAACGGCGAGGGCAGCGTTTTTTTTCATCGGGCGGTCCTTGATTAAATGTTATCTTCAGGCGCAGGGTAACATTCCTTTTTATGCTAAGTAATCACTCTTACTTTCAATTACGTAACCAGGCATCAGGAGCGGGGCGATCCGATTATCCGCCTGAAATGCTGGCGGCGCTTTGCGCTGTTTTGAGATGATTTGCGAGCTGTAGCACCGGGCAATGATGGGAAGGACATCGTTATGAGCAATCGCATCGACTACCAGATTGAAAAATACAGTTTTATCGAGATTGAAGAGACGCCGCGGCTCGCCCGCCAGTGGGCTGAGGTCAGAGACGAGTATCAAAAAGATCCTACGGATAGCGAGCAGCGCCTGCGCCTTGCATTACTCAATGTGGATTACGTCACCAGTTTCGAACTGCCTTTTCGCCTGCTGCTCCTGCGGGCGCCGCAGCTTATTGATAAATTACGAGACGAACTCCAGCTTAGCCAGAAGAGTGTGCTGGTGAACGGCAATAAACGCGGGCAGGTTTACAGTATTAAAGCCGATCTGAGCGCCGTGCCGGATACATTTCGCTATCGGTTCTCAAACCGTATCCGCAGGACTGAGGCGGGAGGCGCAACCGCAGCGGCCTACCAGCAGGTTGCCCTACAGGTAAAAAATCCTCGCGGGCGTTTGAAGCTGGCGCTGGAGTCCGGGCTGGAGGTTACCGCCCTCGACGGTCTTTTCTGGCTGGGGCAGCAGCGTATTGCCGCCGATGTGTCGGTGCTGAGGCAGTCCGGTATGCCCATTTCCACGGTGGAAAGAGAAGTTTTCGACAGCCTGACCGGCACGACAAGAGCTATTCCGGCCTACCGGCTTGAAGAGAGTGTTCCTGAAACATCAGGCTAAATATTCTCTTTTAACGTCCGGAAGGTTCGCAGACCGCTAAAGGCGATGGCCAGCAGAGTCGCGCAGGCCGCAATCCAGAGGCTGAGGCGGACCGCCTGTGGCTCTTGCGTGAGCTGGTTGCCATAGAGGGCCAGAATAATGCCGACAACCGCCGCCCCAAGACACTGCCCGAAGGTACGCATAATAGCCAGCACGCCGGAGGCATAACCGCTGTGTTCACGCGAAGCATTGGCCATCATCTCTCTGTTATTCGGGCTCTGGAAAATACCAAAGCCAATACCACACACCAGGCTGCGCAGGCCGATATCCCAGGCCGATGCGTGATCAGGAAGTAGAGCTAATAGCAGTAACCCGAGGGTAAAAACGCTCAGGCCTAGCGTGGCAATAATGGCCGGCGGATGGCGGTCGGCGAGGCGCCCGGCATAAGGAGCTGCCAGCATGATACCAACCGGCCACGGGGTAAAGAGCAGCGCGGAACCAAAGGCGCTATAGCCGTAAACGTTCTGGAACAAGAAGGGCAAAGCGACAAAGGTGATACCCTGGCCAACGAACGAAGCGAGTGAAGTCAGCGCCGCGAGTGAAAACCTTGAAGAGGCGAAGATCTCCAGCGGTAACAGAGGCTGAGAAGCGCGGCGCTCACGCCGGATAAAGGCGACGATGGCCACCAAAGCCGTGGCGCTGTAACACAATGCGAAACCAGGCCGCTAGCTTTGGTGAAACTGTCCGCAGCCATAATCAGCGCCCCCAATAAAAGAGCGGAGAACACGCCGCCGGCATAGTCAAACCGTTTGCTGTTCCGGGCCGGGTTGCACGGTAATGCACGCAGGCTCAGCAGTAACGCCACCATTCCCAGTGGAAGATTGATTGCAAACAGCCATTCCCAGCCCAGCGTCGAAAGCAGCGTGCCGCCCAAAAGAGGCGCAACGGCCGTACTGGTGGCAATAAGAAAGGCGTTCAGCCCGAGGATCCGTCCCAGCAACCTGTTGGGGAAGATAGACCGTAAAATAGCGGGCGAAATACTCAGAACCGCCGCGCCGCCGATCCCCTGCAATACTCGCATAAAGACCAGCATATCAAGAGATGAGGAGAGTGCGCAGCCAGCGGAAGCCAGGGTAAACAGGCTCAGGCCAAATACGAATATCTGCCGGAATCCAATGCGGGTAGCCAACGCCGCGAAGATGGCAAGCGTCATCGCGGCGGCAAGCAGGTAGCCATTTGCCACCCAAACGGCATCGCTGGCGGAGACGCTCAGCGCCCTTGAGATTTCCGGGAGCGCGATATTGACCATTGAGCCGTCAAATACCGCCATTGTTACCGTCGTCATCACGGCAATCATCGCCAGCAGGCGCGGACGCCCCGGTAAACCCTCATCTCCGGGCCGGGTTGAAAGTAATTCCATCATCGTTCCTTGCCGCAAAGCAGCGCATTCGGTTGTCAGTGCTGAGAATATAGTGATACTTGATACAAGGCGGAAGACGCACCAGTTGCAATTAATAGCTGCATGAGACGCCATGTCTTTTTACAGGAGTCATAATGAACGAGCCAGATCTGAATTTGCTGTTGGCGTTGGATACCTTTCTTGCTGAAGGAAGCGTGGCCGGGGCAGCACGCAGGCTGGGTTTAAGCGCCTCTGCCATGAGCAGGACGTTAAGCCGCCTGCGTACGGCCACCGGCGATCCGTTGCTGGTGAGAGCCGGGCGAAATATGGTGCTGACGCCCTATGCGGAAGCCATTCGCGAGCGGGCAAGAAACGCGGCGCTTGAGGCTCGTAGCTTGTTAAGCCCTTCAAGAACAGAACTGGACCTGACGACGCTGGATAGCGTTTTTACTCTTCGGGCCAACGACGGTTTTGTTGAGGCCTTTGGCCCGGCGCTGATTGCCGCTGCGGCGCGTGAGGCTTCGGGCGTGCGGCTGTGCTTTATGCCCAAACCCGAAAAAGGTTCGCGGCATTTGCGTGAGGGGCTGGTTGACCTTGAGATTGGGGTGCTGGGTGAGATGGGGCCGGAAATTCGGCTTCAGGCGCTGTTCCGCGATAGCTTTGTAGCCGTGGTGCGCGCCGGGCATCCTCTCGCACAGTCGCAAAATATCACTCCCGAGCAGTATATTGCCTGGGGGCATGTAGTCACTTCCCGCAGGGGAGGTATTCCTCACGGCCCCGTGGACGATGCGCTGGCCGAGCTGGGCCTGAAGCGTAATATCGCCGCCGTTGTGCCAAGTTTTCCCGCTTCATTGCGAGTGGCGCAGGCCTCAGACTTGATAGCCCTTGTGCCTGCATCGTTTGTGGTTAGCCAGCCCGCAGGCCAGCTTTATGCTTTTGCGCTTCCGGGTGCTACGCAGCAAATCACCGTTTCGCAGATGTGGCACCCGCGTTCGGAAGCGGATCTCGCCCATCGCTGGCTGCGGCAGCTGGTATTGAGCGTTTGCCGGGAGCTTGCAGCCTGACCGGCGGCGCAGATTTATAACCTGCCTGTTACCGCGGTCAGTATTTTTTTTGCCCCTTCCAACAGATGAGGTGCTGATTGATACGAAGTATGGATCAGATGGATGTTGCCGTTTATCGTGGCAACACCAATGGTTTGCTCACCCTCGGTACCGATTAGCACATTAGGCCCCCACAGTGATTCCAATGTTAATTCCCCAATATTTCGTGAGAAATTAAGCACTCCAAGATTTGAGATTAAAATGTCCGGCGCACAGATCCTACTGTCAAAATGAATCATCTTATTGAGTCCGTGATTGTTCATAAACGGCTCAACCAGACCTATCAGGGCAGCCATTCCCGGCTGAATTCTGTAGGCTTCTAAGTCGGCGGTCACCGAGCGAGCAATCTCCCAAAAATTTTCTGCTTCACCGTCGTGATAGCCATAGGTTGGAAACAAGGCTAAAAAACTGAGGCCGTAATCCAGAGAAGAATATTTCCTGGCGTTAATGGGCGTGCAGATACGAACCGGGCGACTTGTCCGGGCAGGGGATTGAGATAAAGCTATAACAAAAGCGGCGGTTAGGGCTCCATGAACCGTCGTGTTCTCCCGTTTGGATTGTTCCCGTAAAGAGGCAGAAAGTTCAGGGGAAAGCCGCTGGCGGACAACCTGGAGCTTATCTAAACTTCGCTCCGCGTAAGGCACCGGTTCATTTGTAAAAGCGGGCGAATTAATTGCTCCAGCGGCCTGGTTATTGGTAGAGCAGATCTCTTCAATGGAAGGTAGCAAGGCCAAATGCGGCAGGGATTCGCCGGCTAATGTTTGCAGAATGTCATGGATAAAATGAGCCAGAGACATGCCATCTGCGATGGCGTGATGTGCGGTAATAATTATCACGCAGCGCTCTTCGCCATAAAGCAACGCGGCTTTAAGCAGAGCCACATCTCCCGTTCCAAAAGGGGCCGAGAACTCTCTTTTAATTTCGTGTTCAATAGATAAGATTTTATCTATCCGCGCGATGCGCAGCGGGATCTCCACGGATTGATCGTGCAAAAAATACAGGCGGCCATCGCTGCCGCCGTCCACGCGTGCATTCACCAGCGGGTGCCTTAGCTGAACCTTTTTAAGCGCGACCTGCCAGTCGGCGGGTATGGTCCTGCCGCTAACTTCTGCGGTCACCGTAAAATGTTTGGGGCTGGTGGTGTCAATCTGCCAGGCGTAACTTTCAAGTGCGCCAAGCGCGCGAAGAACTGATTTACTTTGATCTGTATTTATCATTTACCTGTCCACAGTGAATGGTTTAAATATATTCTGAGTATTTCATTGAAATTGATTGTGAATAAAGCGTGACAATAGGAGGTTTAAATATTTAGCCATGTAGAGAATGCTGAAATCGCATTTTATCTATAATTGGCCTGCTATCAACAGGTATTTCATTATATGAAATTAATATGCGTGTATATGAAATATATTCAGGATATATAATGAAAAATATATTTCAAAAAAATAAGATGCATGAGCGAATACACCCCCATGAATATTACCTGTGTTTTGCATCTGGCTAAAGATCCAGGGTTACCCTGGTCGGGCCGTTAAAGTGCTGGCTATTCCGTAGGGCTGTTATCCCCCGGCTCGCCCTTCAGCCACTGTGCAGCACTCAGGCTCAAACTGCACGCCTCCTCGGGATCGGAGCTTTCCTGGAATGCTTTTACTGCAAAACTGGGAGGTAAGCCGGAGCAGCGCTATATGCTATACTCCCTCTCATCCTGAAAGGCAGAATTTTCTGAGGGAATACATCATTTTGTCGCCGACTAAATATATCAACGCAGTTATTGTTATTTTTATTTTAACGACTGCAATCTTCGCCGGTTTTGCACTCCGGGAGTATCGTAGTCTGGAAGGCTACATGGGGTATATTGCCGAGAACGGTAAGTCAGCGCTGTTTCATGAAGAATATATTAACCAGAACATTGCCTTTCGGATGTCACGTGTATTCTCAACTGCTCCGGCGGGTATCAACGCGGCAGGAAATAATCTGGATAATGTATGCCAGTATGCGGAATCACTGAATGGCGTTTACGGGGTAAATCTATCCAGTCAGCGTTTCAGGGCATTAAGTGGCACTTTGCAAACGAGGAACCCCGCCTGCGATAGCTGGAAAAACGACGTACTTGCCCTGCATCTGGTTCAGGGGAACAGTTCGGATACGGCATCAAAATACAGTTTCTCGAACTACAGCGGCTATCTGTTCAATAATGTCAGATACTACATCGATATTAAAAATAATTATATTTACATCAATAAGTTAGTTGACAGCAATCACTATACTTTTAGCAACTGGCTGACCAGCGAAAACGGGGAGATAGATATCGACCGTAGCGGGGAAACCATCAACATCGATGCTGCGGCGTTACATGATTTACGCCTTGGGGAAAATATTGTTTCCCACATCTATCATGATGGCTATACCCGGAAAAATATCATTAGCATGATCACTCCTGTTTTCCAGCACGACGCCATTAAAGGGCTGGTGCTTACTGATATCAATATTGACGATCTTGCGACCTCATTTTATACAGCAGAGAGACCTTTGCTGTGGCGTTTCCTGTCGCTGTATGTGACCGATAATGCAACCGGCGATAAAATCAGCTTCCACCACCCGGTGTTGAAGTCATTCACGCCGATTACGCGCCAGGAAAAAATAACCGGCTATTACACGCTACACATAAAACTGGATGCGCTCTATTTCCTGATCAACATCTTCTGGCTGATAGTGATTTACGCTGTAGGCACCTGGCTGTTGTGCCGCTATGCCAGAAAGCAGCTGGACAAGCATCGTTCCTTGTCCCGGGACAATATGACCGATGCGATGACCGGTCTCTATAACCGCAAGGTACTGACGCCCGCGCTTGAACAGAAAATTCAGGCTCTGCTACAGGCAAACATTGCCGTAACGGTGATTTCCGTCGATAGCGACGGCCTGAAAAAAATTAACGACACCCTTGGCCACCACATGGGGGACAGGGCTATCCAGTATCTCGGCAGAGCGCTGGCGCAGTCGATTCGTAAAAGCGATTACGGTATTCGGCTCGGTGGCGACGAGTTTAGCCTTATTTTAATTGATTACAGTCTGGCGAAATCGCATGAAGTGATAAACCGCATTCAGGCGTATCTGGCCGGGATTGATGAAGAAAAAATGGTGGCATTTTCCTACGGAAGCTACCAGTTAGTGCAGGGTGATACTCTGGAAACCGCGTTGCTCAAAGCCGATGAGTTGCTATACCAGCATAAGCGCAATAAATATGGGGAAACATCTACCAGCAGATAATGGGTTGAGCGTTAACGCTTTGGTAGACAGGATATTGCCATTCCTCCAACCTCAGCACAAAGTCGCTAATTTTCCTGTCGCACAAAAACTACCACTCATTGATTATCATCACCCGGTCTTCAGAAAGCTTTATCCTGGTTATCTTCGGGGGTAGCCGGTCTGACATTATGGTCATGCTGACCTGGATGCTGGCCGTTACCGAGGCAAAAGAGAGCTTCAGGGGAACAAGCATAAAGAGGGCCAGCAGCAGGTGTTTCATAATGATATGTTCTGTTTACAGTTTTTTTAACCAGTGAAAGTGGTCAAAATTATATCATATATGATGTTTGCTGAGAACGGCCCCGAGGTAGCGCCGGTAGTTGTGTTCGATTTCTTCCAGCAGTTGGCTCTCATTGCTTTGGTG
The DNA here is from genome assembly GCF_000412335.2 of Cedecea davisae DSM 4568. GTDB lineage: Bacteria > Pseudomonadota > Gammaproteobacteria > Enterobacterales > Enterobacteriaceae > Cedecea > Cedecea davisae. The sequence goes on along the minus strand of NZ_KE161030.1, from coordinate 2,172,873 downwards.
CAATAGCGCGGTGCGCTCCGTTCCTAAATCGATGCTCTTGCATAGCGGATAATAGACGGCCCGGAGTGATGATTTGATGGCGTTGAAGTAACAAACCGTTGGCACTGCAAACGCTGCGGCAACATGCAGTGCGGAAGAGTCGCAGGTATAGAGCGCGCTGGCATGCCGGATAATGGCGATAAAATCGAGGGTGGATTGCGAGCGGGCGGAGAGGTCAATAAAAGACGGGTGGTCTACCGCCGTAAATCCGGCCACCGTTACCTTATGCTGTCGGTAAATATGCTCCACGAGATCCACGAGCACGCTTTGCGGAATACTGCGTAGAGGCGTGCTCGCATTATGGCTGAGTAAAACGTAAGGCGTATTTAGCGGGGAGGGTTGCTCCGGAATAGATTCACGCAGCCAATGATTAGTCCTGATACTGGTCTCTACCGTCGCAGGTTCGATCCCGAGGTGCCGCAGGAAGAAATCGTGCATCTCCATTGTGCCGAAATCATCCCGGAACAGCTGGTTCCCCATATCAATCAACACATCTTTTTGCGCCAACATGCTTTGAAGATTTACCGGCAAGTAGCGCAGGTCATCAACTACTGCATCTGCAAGCTGGTAAATTTGCTCAATATAGGTCGGGCAGGTATGCGGGCGAAGCAGGGTAAGGTGAATTTCAGGATTGATCGCTTTTATCGCCTGAAGGGCGCTGATGCCTATAATCGAATCTCCAAGCGTCACGCCCATGCCGTTAATAATGCAGAGACGCCGGATAGTGCGGTAATCAACAGAAAATGGCCGTAGAGCATAGTTATAAACTACAGGCTCGTGCAGCGGCTTTAGCTGCATAGCGGTATCTGCAGGGAGCGGTGACTGACCGAGGTCGTAAGAGGCGACAAGCGTCTTTCCATCGAGAAGCAAACTGCCTGCAAAGGTCTCAAGCTCTGGATTCATGGCATTCCTGTGCTTATGGTGGAATCGTAACAGGCATTAAGACACCAGCCTCTGGTAAATTCAACGGGGCTATCTTTGTGGGTAAAGACGGGGCGGATTACCAGTCAGGAGAGGCAGTCAGGCGCTATCTGATAATCCGGAGCCGTGCAGGCGTTTGCGAGGTAGTGGGGCACATCTTAATAGGGGAACAAACCCAGCTCATGTAAGGCTCCCACTACAAGCAGGACAAACATACAGGCATCAAGTGGATTAGGCATTTTGCTTCACCTTAACGTGTTACTCACCGCTATATAGTATAGGTGATAATAGAAACCTGTTGATGATTGAGAACCGTTGTAATGCGTATATGGACTGGCGAGAGAGCCATTAGACAGGGCTAAAAAGGCCGCTAAAGATAATGTGTTTCTCCAAAGTGGCCTTTGAGTTTTATTCCTGAAGGGTTAATGAGTTATTTCTTCTCCAACCCTGGAATGTTATGAATTAAGTCTTTTACTTCGCTATGCTTTGTATTAGCAGGCAGATTATTTTTTAGCAGCGTTCTGTTCGCCGCTGTTTCTCTGTAACCATACTTGCTCAATAGATCGTTTAATTCATAATCCTGACTTTTGTTAACGTAATCCCAGTCTGATTTTGGCATATCCTTTTTCCTCTATTTAAAGCTGTGTGATTATATAAATACAATATATTTTCTTTGTGAATGAAATATAAAGAAAACCATAAAACAATACTAAATGAGCTTCTTATCTTCAAGCTTAAATGCTTAATTTCCTTATATTTTTACTTGAAGTTAATAGCTCGCTAGTGCTTATTTTTTCCTGAAATGGCCACTAAATTAACCCCCAGGCCTGTTTTAACCTTTATCGGCGTGGGGGCCAGTTGTATTAAATATTTCCTGAACTATCACAGTCTACTGCGCCTGAAGTTGCCAGCGGGATTCTTCAAGCAATAAACGTCCGGTGAGGTTGAGGTTGTTAAGAAATACCTCGTCATGCGAAACCACCATAAAGGCCCCCTGGTAACCTGAAAGCATGCTCTCAAGCGCGTGAAGGGATGCTAAATCAAGGTGGTTGCTGGGTTCATCAAGCAGCAACAGTTCAGGAGCAGGGTCGGCATACAGCACGCAGGCCAGAGCCGCCTTCAACCGTTCGCCGCCGCTTAATAAGCCGCTGGCTACCTGAATTTTGTCTGCATCCAGCCCTAGCTGTGCCAGCCGCGTTCGTAGGTTACCTTCTCCGGCAGTGCGGTTGGCCTCGAGCATTTGCTCCAGGACGGTACGCTGTGGGTCAAGGGTTACGAGGTGTTGATCGAGCCACGCGTAATTAGCCGTTATCCAACAATTTCCACTCAATGGCTGAGTTTGACCGGCCATAACTTTTAGCAGCGTAGATTTCCCGCCTCCGTTACGCCCGACAATTCCTATGCGCTGGCCGCTGGTCAGCATAAGAGTTAATGGCGGGGCAAAAGGGCGGACGAAGGGAAGTTGTACTCCATCCAACTCGGCAACGCGGCGGCGGGAAGGCGCATTTACCGGGAGCGAATGCAACGCAATAACCACATCTTCATCAATGACGGCTGCGGCTTCGCGCACCCGCTCGTCTAGTAACGCCTGCGTAGCCTGATGTTGCTGGTTTAATTTACCTGCCGAGTTTTCACTGCGCTGTTTTTGCCCGCCAAGCAAAATATTGGCCTGATTTGCCTCACGCCCCCGGCGGTTACCGCGGGATTGCCTTTTTTCAAGGCGTTCTCTTTGCTCACGAAGCGTCTTTATTTCACGCTGACGCTCCTGTTTACGTTGATCCAGAAGCAAAAATGCGCTCTGCGTTTCCTGTTTTTTCTGCCGTGCATAAAACGAATAATTACCGCCATAGCTGTTTAAACCAGAAGGCGTCAGCTCAACAATCCTCTCCATTGACTCCAGTAGTTCACGATCGTGGCTCACTACCAGCAGCCCGCCGCGCCAACGTGTGAGTTGGGAAATAAGCGACAGGCGAGACGCGTGGTCAAGATGATTGCTTGGTTCATCGAGGATCAGAAAATCCGCTGAAGATAGCCAGGCCCCGGCAAGTGAAGCCCGCATAGCCTCGCCTCCGCTTAACTGAACTGCGGGCGTGGATGAATCAAGATGCCCAAGCCCGCAACGTTCCAGCTCCATGCGTAGCTGCTGGTGGATATCCCAACGCTGGCCGACAATATCGAAATCCTTCTCGGATGTACTGCCTTGCTCAATACGGGAAAGGGCATCAATTATCGGCTGGACGCCTGCAAGACTGGCGACCGTGGCTCCCTCAGGGTAGAGAATTTGCTGCGCATGATAATATGCAGAACCCGGGCAAGTGGAGCGCCCGGATGACGGCGATAATTGCCCGGCCATGATCTGCGATAGCACGCTTTTACCCACGCCATTGCGGCCAACCAGGCCCGTTGCGCGTGTGTCGAAAGTTTCGTTTAGCTGCGAGAACAGCGGCGTACCGTCGGGTAAATTAAAAGACACGCCTTCCAGCGCAAGATAAGAATTCGTCATGGGTAATACTCCATAGATGCCGGAAACTGACCCGATAAATCGGGACAACTTAATCGGCCGTCAGAAAGACGGCGGCATCAATAGCGCATTGGACGAATACCTCTGAAGAAGAAAATGACTGCGGGTATTTTAGCCGGGTTAAACACAAAGTAAAGAGGAGAAAAGGCCGGCTAATAACATCATTGCTGGCGGTCTTCTCTGTAGATATTTTTTATAATAGTGATCTGGATAACGGCAAATTAATTTATGCAACATTTTCACAGAATAAATCCAACGAGGTTTTATTTACTCTGGCATAAATTTACGCCACGGCTAAGATATCACATGAGGTATATGAGCATGGACTCCTGAATTATATAATATATCCAAAGGCCTGTTTTATTGACTCTTAAATAGAGAGAAGAATATGAAACAACGTATTGTTATTGTAGGCGGTGGTACCGGCGGGACTATTTTAGCTAACCTGCTGACCGCAAAGCTTCACAGAGAAATCATCAATAATAAAATTGAGCTATTGATGATTTCAGACTCTCCTGTTCACTATTACAAGCCTGCATTTATGTATGTGGCTTTTAATAGCTTTTTCAAACAGGAGTTAACGCGCTCACAGCAAAGCCTGCTGAGGCCAGAAGTAAGGTTTGTTGTTGATCGTGCTGACTATTTTGACCTTACGCAGCGTTGTGTGCATACCACAAGCGGGAAGCATTACTCTTATGATTTTCTGGTCTTTGCTACGGGTTGCGTTCCGTGGCCTGATAAAATCGAGGGGCTGGCCCAGGCTGGCGATCATTTTTATCAATACCGGCCCGCACGTCAACTGGCGCAAAAGCTGGCGACAATTGAAAAAGGACGAATATTTATCACCGTCTCTTTCCCTCAAACGCCGAACGTACCTCATCAGTGCGGTATTGCCCCAATAGAAACAACGCTGATGCTTGATGATTATCTCCGCAGGCGGGGTGTACGTAAAAACGTTGAAATTGTTTATACCTATCCAACGGTTTCTCAGCTATTGCGTAATTGTCTTTTCTTACAGCGCCCAACCGGTGAAATATTGCCATCCATTTTTTCTTCCAGAGATATAAAACACCAACGAGGTTTTACTTTAAACAGAGTCGATGCGGAGAAAAATATCGCTTATTCGGAAGAAGGAGAAGAACAGCCGTTTGACATTCTGATGGCGACGCCGCCAATCCGGGCCGTCGAAGCCGTACGAAATACCGGCCTGAGCGATATAGATAACGGGGAAGGGTGGCTGCCAACCGATCCACAGACTTTGCAGGTTTACGGCCAGCCTGGCGTTTATGTCCTCGGGGACACGGTCGATCTGCCGGTGAGTAAAGCTGGCGGATCTTGTCATAATCAGGCCCCGGTGGTTGCAGACAATATCGTGGCGGAGCTGCGCCTTGGGCATACTGTCAGCGAATATGATGGCAAAGTTCAGGCGGTGGCGCAGATGGGATTAAATGCCGGAATGCCGCTGGTTTACGATTATCGCCACGATGTGTTACCGACGTCGCCAACCAAAATCGGCGGCATGTTGCGCAACGGTTTTAATCGAGGGTTGTACTGGGCTACCGTGCGCGGGCTAATCTAACCGGAGAATAAGATGAACGCTTCAACAGAGGCATCTGAGTCTTTTGCCGCATTGATTGAAAAATTACAGCCATTACTTTCTGGCGGTCGGCTCGATAACGTGGTTGATATGCTGTCATTACTTTCAGATATTGCGGATATTGCCGATAACGCGCTGGTAGAAAAATTAGCCGGTGTTTTCGAAGGCGTGGTTGCCGCGGGTTGGGAAAGTGGCACCGCGCTAAAGATGGCTCATACCGAGTTACAGCTAGGCGATCCGCAACCCAGCTATCGCGCAGTTTATTCGTTACTGCGCCAGCCGGACACTTTACTGGGAGTGATGCTGGTACTGCGCACGTTACAAATAATCGGTCAGCGTATTCGTACCAGTTCGGTAACGGATGAGCCATCGGGCAGTTAATAATTTTGAGCCGCTGCACCCAAGCCGCGGCTCATGTCAGGTCGGTTCGATAAGACGAAAGAGCATAATTCACGGCCAAAGAAAGAGCCTGTAGCACTCAACAGAACCAGGCCAACGAGGCCCACAGAACGCCAGATTCCTCCTTATCTCACTTCGGTGCGCATAATGTATATTATGTTAAATTGCATTTATTAGTGCGCACTCAGGTTAACCCAGCTTCATATCCAGCCTTCCCTCTGATGAAACCAACACGTTCTGGCTCATTGGCTCGGTCTTCAACATACAGCGGTCAGGCCCTAAGTCGCTGCATCGTCTACAGTTAAAGTTATCCATTACTCGTAGAAAACTTATCCTCATGGGACTTTCGCTAAGGACACACCTGTTCGCCAGGCTGCGGCTGCTGATTTCAATTCTTGCAGGCGTTATCTGTTATTTCGCGCTTCCGGCTCAGACCGGCACCCTGCAACGCATGTTGATCGGCTGGAATGTTCTGGCGTGGCTGTATCTGATTTTTATCTGGTTTCGCATGCTGCGTACCGACGTGAAAGACATCCAGCACATCGCAAAAATACAGGACCAAAGCGCGGCGCTTGTTTTGGGCATGGTCATCCTGGCCTGTATGGCCAGCATTGTCGCTATTCTGAGCGAGCTTTCTTCGCTGCACTCTCTTACCGGAACGCCGCGTATACTCCATTTATTGCTGACGGCAACTACGCTGATTGTCTCCTGGGCATTGCTGCCAAGTTCATTTGCTATGCATTACGCTCACAACCATTACCTGCACCGGAGCAAAGATGTCACGCCGATGATCTTTCCTGATAAACCAGCCGACCCCGGCTACTGGGATTTTCTCTATTTCGCCTTTACTATCGCCGTTGCGTCGCAAACTGCGGATGTGGCAACGGGCACTACTGAGATGAGAAAGATTACGCTGCTGCAATCGGTTATCTCATTTCTCTTTAACCTGGCTATTCTGGGGTTATCGGTCAACGTGGGTGCCGGATTGCTAAGTTGAGGAAAATACAGGGCTGACTGCGCTACCCTTCTGTCTCGACTCATCTTCAGCAATGAGCTGCCTGCATACCGTCAGGTTTAGCGCCACAAATTCGTCCCATGTATAAAGGTGGACATAATTAAGTTTGTATTGCAGGTCCACACGGCATATGTCCGGGCGTTCGTTGTAAATACTGCAACCCCTGCTGGCCGCATTATAGTATCGGCAAGTGCCGTCTCCCCGATCAAGAGCGCGGGTTTCCTCTGCAAAATTTACCCGCTGGCAGCAAAGCCCGCACTGGACACAGGGAAAGGAAGAAAAGTTGTCGTTGCAGTGCATAGGCAGGTCTCGCAATCAGGCTCGCCTTTTCAGCGAGCCTGAACTTATAGACTACGCGATAACTTCGTCGAGTTCGTCTTTATTGCCCTCGGCCACGGCAGCAATATCAATGATGCGACGTTCGGTTGAGAGCACCAGGTTACCGTCCTCGTCAAGAATAGGCGTATCGATCATCGCTTTCAGCAATTGCGCATACTTAACGGACTTGAACACAGCGTCTTTACTCTCCTGCGGGAAAGCTTTGAAGTCTTCACCGTAGCTTTCCAGAGCTTCTTTCATTTCATGCACGGTTCCACGCAGGCGACCGCTGGTGTGAGAAAATACGTTGTTTGCCAGCGCCGTGACCTTTTCGATAGCCTGAAGTTTACTAACCATCAGCAGTCCCTCAGCTCGAATTGTTTGAGCCTGCTCCATATTGGTTCGGGCATTGTTCAGCGCCTCCTCACCTTTACTCCCCAGGATATGGCCGAAAATTGCCAGCGCCGGCCCGGCGATAATGCCGCCCAACACCATCATGCCGCCAGCCATTCCAAAACCGCCGGTGGCCAGGGAACCGCCGCCCAACCATGCAAGTGTAGCATTAGTTGCCGCGACGCCTGACAGCGAAGAGATTGCGGTACCTGTGCTTGCAGTGGCCAGTAACATTGTGCCGTTATAGGCTCCAAATGCCAGAGCCGCACCGCTTCCCATCCCAGCACCAAGCCCAAGCCCTGCATCCTTAAGCATTTGGTAATCTTGCCTCAGCCCGGCTAAAGTCGTGGTCGTAAAATCACCGGCATTAAGTTTGTCCAGCTCTGCGCTACTGGTCAATTCAACGTTTTTGAGGCTACTAAAAGTGACGATAAATTCATTAATGACGCCATTAAATGCGCGAAGTTTACGCTGACCATAATCTTCAATGATGTCATTGGTCGCTTTACGGCTTAAATCAATTTCAGCGCTGGTGCTGTCCACCATATTTTGTGCACTTTCATTGAGATCTTTTGCATCACTGTGATCTTTCGCACCGCTAACGCCTTTAGCGATACCGTAAATCCCGGCGGCGGCAGCTATAGCGCCAACAATAATAGGAATAGGCATTTAATAACTCCGTTATTCAAGAATGAGAGCAAGTGTTTTACTCATTTCACTATTCAGTGATTCGGCACGATCCAGTAAATCTTTAAAAATAAAATCGGGTAACTTGTAATAAAGTTGAATTTCTTTCAGCAGCATCCACTCAATGTTGGAAATTTGACCATCGCGCAGCGCCACCAGGAAAAGCTGGAAAAGAACGATTTTTGGCGTCGCCAGGTCTTCCGTTTTCTTGCCCTCCAGCATCGCTTTTAACACCGATGTTGCAGCCTGGATACGGCTTTCAGGCTCATCAATTTTAGAGAGTGGGAATCCCTTAAGCTTTTCGATCAACCGCTTTTCAGTGTCCTTATCCCATTCCACTTCAAGGATACCTGGCAGCGGATAAGAACGTGCAGGAGCATATTGCGCCATCTCTTCCAGCAATTCGGTTTCCAGCGCGTTTTTCTGTATGGATAGGTTATTCAGATTGGAGTCCGACGTTAGCTCATCTTTTGCTTTCCCATCCCACAGTAGCGGGTTATCGGATAACGCCAGCAGCCTGGCCAGCTCTACCAGCAGGACTTTTTTCTCTTCGGGTAGCATGTTGATAAACATCGAGATCGTATTCCTTTTACAGCATTAATGGTTTATCGGAGTCCATAAAATCTTCAAATTCAGAGATAGTCTGGAATTGCATATTAGTGCCCAGCAAAGTAGCAAAGTCATTTATTGCAAATGCAAAATCATCAACGCTATTGGTGTTACTGGCCATCGTTCTAAATAGGTGCTGAGTGTCTTTTTGTAATTGAGGGATTTCTCTTTCGGTAAATTCGTCGATTAGTGTCTGCTGTCGGGCAATCTGCGCCCGAGCTTCACTCTCTATTCCACGAATATAGGCCAGACGTTCGCGTGATAATGCCGCTGCTCGCGTAGCCTCAAGGGCACTTTGATAAAACATAGATGAGAGTGTGTAACCGATCATGCCGCCAATTATCCCGCCAGCTACAGGGATCGGAATGGCTATCTGTCCAAGGGCAGCCATCATGCCGCTGGAGAGCATACCTGCGCCCTTCTCTCCGATTTCTTCAAGCAGTTCAGCACCATCAATTTCATCGTTGATATAGCGCTTGATCGATACCCCCAGAGACAGGCAGATATTGACTACCAATGTAGGAGCGGATGTTCCGGCTATGGCCCTTAACCCCTGGCCCCCGGATTGTTGTAGACCTGCTTTGATTGCGGAACCGGCAAATGCTGTACCGTAGCCCAGAGCGGCAGCTTTCGCCGTATCGATCGCGATATCTTCAATTGCTTCACCCAGCGCCTTTTCCTGCTGGGCAACACTGAAAATATTCGCGAATAATGAAATAGCGGCCCCTACCATTGCCCCATTCTTTGCCCCTTCTATGCCGGCGCGGTGGCTGGTACGTGCGATATCCATCGCCGTTGCAATCTTAGGATGCTCGCGATAATAGATCGCTTGCTCCGTTGTCAGGCCGCTGTCACTAACATTATAAGCCAGTTGCTCATAATTATCGGCTTCACGGCGAAATCGATCGGCTACATCCTGCTTACCTTCGGCTTCAACCCTGTCTGCCTGAGTGCGCAATGAGGATGCTTTCGCACGACAATGTGCAGCAGCCCCCTCATATTGTTCTGATGGTAATTCCAGTTTAACCCCGCGATAGCGGCTGAATTTCCCCTCTTCTCCGGCGATATTTTTAAAAAGATCGTCCCGGTTACCAACAAATTTCATCTGGCTCTGAGAGCCTTCAATAACTACGCCATCCTGAATTTTTACGCGGTCGACTACGTTGTGATTGCGGCCATACTGAGGCAAATCGTCACTGCGGACGGTGCGAGCGCTATCGCCGTTAATAATGGCTTCAGCGTTATCTCTGCTTGTGGTTGCTATCTCGGCAGAAAATCCTGCCTGTTGCTTAATATTTTGCTTAGCGTGCGCGGGATTAACCTTATGCTTCGCAACGTCCGCCAGACCTTTAGCAAACTGTTGTCCCGTTTCATTATCAACGCCGCGGTATCCTTTAAGGTACTCAGCGCTCGCACTCCCAAAACGCTTTACAACCTCATCTCCCGCCAGCGCAGTGGCGGTACGAATACGATCTCGTTTTACTTCATCGTTATTATCGTTTTGTTTTCGGCCTGAATCTGAAGGAAATAACGAGTCGTTCGCTTTTTTGTCCATAGTAATCTCACCCAGATTTCTATTGAATCAAGGTACATCCAGAGCCAGAGCTATTGGCTCTGGTTAAACATAAAAGTGTCGAAATGTTACTTCGGAAATGCTCGCGGTCAATACATCAATCAGATAACTACTAAAATTTGTAGTTATCCCTCTTTAAACTTGATTATCTCCCCACACCACATTGACAGATCTTTGACAAACACCGGGCAAGCTAAACCTCATATCGACGTTAAATGGGAAAACTATATGTATCAGAAAATCGTGTGTCACCTGGTGGTTTTATGTTCAATTTCTATGCTGAGCGGCTGCGTGTCGCTTTTCTAAACGCCGGGATTATTCAATGAAGCGGTTAACAATTTTGTTTGTACTGTCATCCCTGTTTCTGCTCAGCGGATGTCTTTCTGTTGGCACTCATCTTTTCGGTAAATAAATGCACCCAAATAACAGGCTCAAAGAGCCTGTTCATACTTTCAATTGATTCATAAAAATCCTGTAGTCCTGAGCCTACAGATCAAAGATGCCCTGTCCTATTTTAAGTTTCTGCCTTCGACATTATATTTCCCCATAGCAAAACAAGACTGGCGGCCATAGAGTCAGAGTATTGCTAAGAATATAAATTTGTCTTTTTAATAAAGCATTAACGGGCAGGGGAATAATGCGTAGCGAATCAACATTGGCTTTTTCTAAACAGCAAAACGATGCAAAGAAGATAGTCGTTGTAGCCCGCTGCGTGTATACGTTGCTAGGTATCAAAGCTTTGTGCGACGCACACCGTGACTGGCAATTCTCCGATGCCCGCGCCGATCTGGACGAGCTGGAAGACATTCTGGTAAGGCCGCAAGCAGACCTCCTGATTATAGAGTCGGATAGCCTTTGCCCGGATATGTCGACGTTGTTTAGCGCCCTCAATGATTATCCGGGCAAAACAATTTTATTGACCACCAGCTATTCTGGCGGGGAGCGAAAGGTCAACTCGAAGGCGGGAAGCATGACCGTAATAGATAAATCACGCCCACTGGCGGTATTAACAAAACTGGTTCAGAAGATCGTTAGCGCCCCTCAAAGTAACTCATCTCTTTCAGCCAGAGAATTTCAGAGACACCCAAGAAAAATGGAGCGTGAAGTAGTCTGTGCCCTGCTGGATGGTCAAAGCCCAGGAGAAGTGGCCCTGAGAATGGGTATCAGCTATTCCGCGGTGAGCCGCTATAAAATGATTGCCCTGCACCGTGCGGGAGCTAAAAGCCTGAATGAAGTTATCACCGGTCATTACCAGGCTTTATTTAGTGGTTAATGAATATAAAACACCTGATTATTAATATCCCTTCCAAACACTGACAGGTAAATACCGGCGGTAAGGCCAACGCTACTATAACGTTATAACTAGCGTTGACCTGCCGCAAAGTGTTACCAGCCTTTTACCGCATCGCCTTTATAAATTGCGTCGGCCGCGGCGGCCACTTCATCGGTCTGGTAGGCTTTCACCAGGTTCTTCACCTTCTCGCTGTCTTTATTGTCTTCCCGGGCGACAATAATGTTCACGTAAGGCGAGCTTTTATCCTCAACGAACAGGCCGTTTTTCGCCGGGGTCAGGCCAACCTGGCTCGAATAGTTAGTGTTGATGATGGCAAGGTCTATCTTGTCGTCATCAATGGCACGGGTTAGCTGAGCCGCTTCCACTTCCACAATTTTCAGATGTTTTGGGTTTTCCACAATATCCAGCGAGGTGGGCAGCAGGCCAACGCCTTCTTTAAGTTTGATAAGTCCCTGAGCCTGTAACAGCAGCAGTGAGCGGCCAAGATTGGTTGGGTCATTTGGCACAGCTACCTGAGCCCCCTCTTTCAGCTCGGCCACTGATTTTATTTTGCGGGAATAACCGGCAATCGGGTAAACAAAGGTATTGCCTACAACCGCCAGCTTGTAGCCACGCTCGGCTATCTGTTTTTCCAGATACGGACCGTGCTGGAAGGAGTTGGCGTCGATGTCGCCGCTGCTCAGCGCGGAGTTTGGCAGAACGTAATCGGTGAAGGTGACCACCTCAACATCAAGATTGTATTTGTCTTTAGCGACTTTTTTAACCGTATCCCACAGCGGCTGATCGATACCCGCGCTGATGCCCACTTTAATGTGGTTATCGTCTTGTTTTGGGCCGCAGCCGGAAAGCAGCATCGCGCCTGCCAGAGAAACGGCTAATAGAGAAACTTTCACAGTATGTTTTATCGCCGTACGCATAAACAATGTCTTCCTTAAACCAGTAAAAACAGCAAAATTGAAATTACCCACCAGTCGGGTGCGGCTGCGAGAGTTTTTCAAACCGTGCTGATGCTGGCAAATAAGAAAAAGACATAACCTATGCATGAAAAAATATGAAAGCAACCGTGCTAGCTGCGCCCAGGCAAAATAGCACATTCTTTATCCAGCAAAGATTCTACCGACGCGCGGTTCCCGCTGTCCGAGCCTCTCCTGGTGGCCAGTAGAATAAAACCAGGCTGACCGGAGAATGTGGTTGAGACAACCGCCACGCCCCATTCTGCCAACGCCTGAGGCGATAAATTGAAATGACTGGCCAGGGAATTAACCGGGTAAATCCCCATCGCGGTGGGCTGTACCACTCGGCGGGCATAATAGGTATGTCGTAATAATTTATCCGGCAGCGGTCGCCAGCTTTCCTGAATATAGGGGCGTTCAGCAAGAAGCTGCCGCCGCACGTCTTCCCGCAGGCAGGTAAGGTGAATATGAAGCTGATTCTGGCTGCGGCCATAGGCTGAGTTAAGCGCCATCCCGAGCATGTCGTCGTCAACCGGACGATGATATTCATAAGCTAAAAGATTGCGCATCAGCCAGGCATAACCGAAGTAGTCCGTGCGCCCATCTTCTAAAAGCAGCGGGCTTTCAATACCCGATAGCGCAACCGTAGGCACCAGAATGAAGTGATAAGGATAACGCGGGTTCTGGATAACGCTGAAGCCGCGCTCTTTCCCTTCTGGCATATAGATTTGCTGGCAGGGTGCCGGATTACTCGTATGTTGATAATTGCTCATACAGACTTTGTCCACCACGCCCCACAGCGCGTCGGAGCGTGCGCAGCCCGTGAGCAGAATTATCCCCGGCAGCAAAAGCGCCCGACGCAGGTTTCTATAAGCCAAGACCATCACCATCCATTGATAAAAAAAATTAACAGCAGGCAGCCAGCAGTTTAGCAGATAGCGCGTCGCAAACTGCCCGGTTCGGGCGAATAAAGGGTATGCTGATTCAGTCATAACACGGCAGGTCACGATAAACCCTGCTCCACTCAGCGCCAGGAGGCACAAGAAATGGCACGCATTTTTATTACCGGATCTTCAGACGGACTTGGACAGATGGCGGCGAAACTACTCATCGCGAGCGGGCATCAGGTTGTATTGCATGCACGGAATGAATCACGTGCGGCACATGCTATAGCCCAGGTGCCTGAAGCCGAAGCGATTTTTACCGCCGATCTTTCGAGCATAGCTGAAACTAAATCGCTGGCGGAGCGCGTCAATGAATATGGCCGTTTCGATGCCATTATTCACAATGCCGCCGTCGGCTATCAGGAAAGAGAACGCATCGGCACCGTTGACGGTCTTCCTCAGGTTTTCGCCGTTAACTCGCTTGCGCCCTATATCCTGACCGCCCTGATAAATCGCCCAAAACGCCTGGTTTACCTTAGCTCCGGGCTGCATCTGAGCGGCGACAACTCGCTGGCAGACCTGGCATGGGAAAAACGACGCTGGAGCGGCGGGCAGGCTTATTGCGATTCAAAACTGCATGTCGCCCTGCTGGCATTTGCCGTGGCGAAACGCTGGCCTGAAGTGATGTCTAACTGCGTTGAGCCGGGCTGGGTGGCAACCAAAATGGGTGGCCCGGCGGCCACGGATGACCTCGCGCAGGGGCCGCTAACTCAGGTCTGGCTGGCATCCGACCCTTCTTTATCATCGGAGCCAACGGGCGGGTATTATTACCATCAAAAACCGGGAAAAGTGGCGAAAGAGGCCTACGAGCCGGCTTTACAACAGCGCTTTTTAGACGCCTGCGCGGAGTATTCCGGCGTGATACTGGTTTAAGCCTCACCAACGGGCGGAAACTGCCGGAAGTATTCAGTCAGAAAATCAATACTGGCCTTGAGCTTTGCCGAACCGCTGGTGCGGTTGGAATAAACCGCCCAGATATTGGCGCTCTGGTACCACTCCGGCAGGATCTGCACCAGTTCACCGCTCGCCAGATGCCGCTGCACTTCCCATAGCGAACGTAAAATAATGCCGTGGCCTTTTAGCGCCCAGCTCAGCACCACGCTTCCGTTATTAGAGGAAAGCTGGCTGCTGACGTGGGCCAGCACGCTGTTGTCACCGTTGGTTAGCGGCCAGGCACCAAATTGCGAGCTACGTTCCTGAATGACCAGGCACTTGTGCTGTTTAAGGTCGTCGAGACTCTGCGGCGTGCCGTGTCGCTTGAGGTAAGCGGGCGCGGCGCAAAGCACACGACGGTTTGGAGCAAGCTGGCGGGTAATATAGAAATCTTTGATATCGTCCCCAACGCGGATCTCGATATCCACGCCCTCTTCCATCAGGTCAACCACCCGGTCGGTCAGAGTCAGCTTGATGTTTAAGGCGGGGTAACGTTCGGCCAGCGCCGAAAGCACTTCGGGCATGTAGGTTGAGCCGAAGCCAAACGAACAGCTAATTTGAATATTCCCTTCTAGCGTATCGCGCCAGGCGGCAAGTCCGGAAACAAAATCCCCCATGCTTTCCAGAACCGAAAGTGCGCCGGTCAGCGCTTTATGGCCGTCCGCCGTGAGGTGAATTGCGCGGGCGCTGCGGTGAAAGAGCCGCATGCCCAGGCTTTTCTCCAGCAGCGCAATACGTTTACTGACGTAGGAAGGCGAAAGCCCCAGTTCGGCGGCGGCGTTGGCAAAGCTCTCTTTGCGTACCACGGTAACGAATACGTTCAGGTCTTCAATCAGCGGCAGCGGTGCGCGCGGCGTTTCGTTGGGGCTCATAGTTATGCCATTGCTCAGCTCGGGTCATGTGAGAAAAGGCATGATGGCGGCAAGTAACTCTTCCGGGCACTCTTCCTGCGGACTGTGCCCGCACGGCATCGCTTTGCCGCGCACATCCATCGCCTTTTCTTTCCAGGTTGATGTTACATCATAAAGCTGGCCAACGGTGCCTTTCTCTCCCCACAGCACCAGCAGCGGGCTGGTTATGCGTCGGTGCTTATCCTGCTCGTCATCCTCAAGATCTATGGTTGCCGAAGCGCGATAATCCTCGCAAACCGCATGCAGCATTTCAGGCTGCTGGTAGCAGCGCAGGTATTCTGCAAAGATTTCCGGCGATGTCGCACCCGGCGTTTTGAGCTGCCCGTCGATGTGCTTGCGAAGGAAGAATTCAGGATCGGCGGAGATCATTTTTTCCGGCATCGGCGCGGGCTGGATCAGGAAAAACCACCAGAAATAGCGCGTTGCGAACGTTTTGTCGGTCAACGCATACATGGTTGCGGTTGGCGCGATATCGATAAAGATGCTGCGCTTAACCTGCTGAGGATTATCCAGCGCCAGGCGATGGCCAACCCTCGCGCCACGGTCGTGGCCTATGAAGGAAAAGCCTTCTTCAAAGCCCAGGCGCTGCATCAACAAAACGATGTCTTTTGCCATCTCCCGTTTTGAATACACCCGGTGCTGCGCGTCGCCCTCGGGTTTGCTGCTGTCCCCGTAGCCACGAATATCGGGCATTATCACGGTAAAATGCTGCGCCAGCACCGGGGCGATGTTGCGCCAGGTGACATGGTTTTGCGGGTGGCCGTGCAGCATTACCAGCGGTTCGCCTTTGCCGCCTACCGCCGCTCGTAGCGTTACGCCGTTATCCAGCGCAACGTCAAGCAGTTGAAAGCCGGGAATAAACGGGGATTCGCCCTTCCCGCTAATAAAGCCAGAGGTCTCTTTCATCATTGAATTATCGTCCTAGGCCACCAGCCACGGGTGAGTGGCAAAATAGTGCTGCTCAAACTCGCGAATGTCTTGCTGGTACTGCAGGGTATAGCTAATAGCGTCGTGGCCTTCAAGCAGCATGTGTTTTTTCAACTCATCAACCGCAAATGAGAGATATTCTCCCGCCATGGCAATCTTCTGTTGTGCGAGGTCAACGGTAATACTGTTGTTGGCAGGGTTGCCCGCTGCCTGCGCCAGCCTGGCGATATCTTCTGCCGGTAACGTCAGGGTCAGCACGCCGTTACGCTGGCAGTTATCGTTAAAAATCCCGGCAAAACTGGTGCCGATAAGCGCCCGAATACCGAGCTGGCGCAGCCCCCAGACCGCATGTTCACGGCTGGAGCCACAGCCAAAATTTGGCCCGACGATAAGGAACGTAGCGCCGCGCCATTCCGGGCGGTTAAGAATAAATGCCGGGTTTAATTTGCCGTCGGCTAAAAAGCGCCGATCGAAAAACACGCCTTTATCCAGGCCGCTACGGTCAATACCTTTGAGAAACTGCTTAGGCATGATGACATCGGTGTCTATGTTGGCCGCCATCATCGGGGCGGCAATCCCGGTAACGCTGTTAAAGGGTTCCATTGGCTATTTCCCCTTCTCTAAAAATTGACGAACGTCCACCAGATGACCGGCCACCGCCGCCGCGGCGACCATAGCGGGACTCATAAGATGGGTTCTTGCTCCTGCCCCCTGGCGACCGGCAAAATTACGGTTAGTGCTCGAGGCGCAGCGATCTCCAGGCTGCAAAACGTCCTCGTTCATGGCAAGGCACATCGAACAGCCCGACTGGCGCCATTCAAAACCGGCATCAATAAAGATTTTTGCCAGACCTTCCCGCTCCGCACGCGTCCGCACCTGGGTTGAACCCGGCACGATAATGCCTCTTACGCCAGGCGCGATTTTTCTGCCGCTCAGTACCTGAGCTACGGCTCTCAAATCTTCTATACGGCCATTCGTACAGGAGCCGATAAACGCGTGGGAAATCGCAATTTCACTCAGCGGTGTTCCGGGCGCAAGGCCCATATAGGTCAATGCATTTTCAATGTCGCGGCGTTTGGCCGGATTAGCCTCAGCAACCGGATCGGGCACTAAATCAGTGATGCTGCCCCCCTGATCCGGGCTGGTTCCCCAGGTTACTCTCGGCGCAAGCCTTGCGCAGTCCAGAGCCACTTCTTTATCGAACACAGCACCGGCGTCGCTGTGCAGGGTGCGCCAGTAGAGTAGCGCCTGCTCCCACATCTCGCCTTTCGGCACGCGTGGGGCCGGTTTGATATAGGCATAAACTTTCTCATCCGGGGCCATAAAAGCTCCGCGAGCGCCCGCCTCAACCGCCATATTGCAGATGGTCATACGCCCTTCCACGCTCAGGGCATCTATGGCGCTGCCGCAAAATTCAATCGCGTAACCCGTCGCGCCGTCTGCACCAATATCTGCGATAAGCAGCATCACGATGTCTTTAGCCGTGGCGGCAAACGGCAGTTCACCGTTCACGGTCACGCGCATAGTTTTGAGCTTTTTATACGCCAGGGTTTGCGTTGCCAGCATATGCTCAATTTCGGAAGTGCCGATCCCGAAGCCAAAAGCGCCGAATGCGCCATAGGTTGTGGTGTGGCTGTCACCAGCCGCAATCACCATGCCCGGCAGAACAATGCCCTGCTCGTGGGCCACTACGTGCTCAATCCCCTGGCGGGCGTCCATGACGTCAAACAGCTCCAGGCCAAAATCGCGGCTGTTGGACTCAAAATAACGCACCTGTAATTCGCCGCCTGGGTCGGTCATTTCGGGAGTACGATCCGGACGTGTCGGGTTAACGTGGTCGACGTTAAGCAGGATGCTGTTTGGTTTCCATACTTTGCGGTTGGCGTCGCGCAGGCCGCTAAATGCCTGCGGGCTGGTATACTCGTTGAGAATCGAGCGGTCGATGTAGAGCAGTACGTTGCCCTGGTCGTCCAGCGGGCGGATAACGTGGGTGTCGATGAGTTTGTCGTACAGCGTTCTGGCTTTCATTTTGGGGGAACCTTGCTTCGGATTACGCTAAATCGATAGTAGCAACCCGGCGTCAAAGCTGTCAGTAAACCCACGATGCACAACCGTGATAAGATAAAATACGAAATGTGTTTTGTTTTTTGTGATTTGACTTAACGTTGAATCGTAAGAGAATGCCTGTTGTTCAATGGCTGGCTAAAATCTGGAGCATATTATCGCCCGTACTCAGCGCTTCCTCCCCGTGGCTCAGGTTAAAAAGTTAGGCATAGTTGTCGCTACGGCTTTGCTGCTTGCCAGCTGTGCTTCTAAACCGCCGGTTTCTCTGGTGACGCCGCTTCCCGGCGTGCAGCCAAAGCCCAACACCCAACAAAATAACCAGCCAATGCGCGGGGTGTGGCTGGCAACTGTTTCGCGCCTGGACTGGCCGCCGGTGGCTTCGGTTAACCTTAGTAACACCGCCCGTATCAGCCAGCAGCAGCAAGCGCTAACGGACAAGCTGGATAAGCTGAGAACGCTTGGGATCAATACCGTTTTCTTCCAGATAAAGCCCGATGGAACCGCGCTTTGGCCGTCAAAAATTTTGCCCTGGTCAGATATGCTGACCGGCAAGATTGGCGAAGATCCTGGTTACGATCCGCTCCAGTTCATGCTGGATGAGGCCCACAAACGCGGGATGAAAGTCCACGCCTGGCTGAATCCGTACCGCGTATCGACCAATACCACATCGGGGACGGTATCAGCGCTTAACCGCACGCTGTCGATGCAGCCCGCCAGCGTGTTTGTATTGCATCGTGACTGGATACGCACTTCCGGCGACCGGTACGTGCTCGATCCCGGCATTCCAGAAGCCAGAGACTGGATAACCAGCATCGTCTCTGAAGTGGTTTCGCATTACGCGGTCGATGGCGTGCAGTTTGATGACTATTTCTATACCGAATCACCAGGATCGGCGCTTAACGATAATCAGACTTTCCGCACATATGGCGCGGGCTATGCGTCAAAAGCAGACTGGCGGCGGCACAACACCCAGCTGCTTATCGAACAGGTTTCCCGCACCATCAAACAGCTAAAATCCGGCGTTGAATTTGGCGTAAGCCCCGCCGGCGTCTGGCGCAATATTTCCCACGATCCGGCTGGCTCCGAGACTCGCGGCGCGGCGGCTTATGATGAGTCCTTCGCCGATACCCGCCGCTGGGTGCAGATGGGGCTGCTGGACTACATTGCGCCGCAAATCTACTGGCCGTTCTCCCGCAGCGCCGCCCGTTACGATGTGCTGGCAAACTGGTGGGCAAATGTAGTGAAGCCTACGCATACCCGGCTGTATATCGGCGTGGCGCTGTACAAGGTAGGTGAGCCTTCGAAGAATGAACCAGACTGGGCGGTGAACGGCGGCGTGCCGGAGTTGAAAAAGCAGCTCGATTTAAACGAGTCCGTGCCCCAAATTAACGGCACCATCCTGTTCAGAGAGAACTATCTTAACCAGCCTCAGACGCAGCAGGCGGTGAATTACATCAGAAGCCGCTGGGGAGAATAAATAAACAAAAAAGCCAGGCCGCCCTTCCCTGAGCGTGCCTGGCTGCTGGCCTAGTCGCCAGCAAGTTCGTCGTAGAGGTCGCGCAGCCGCATGCGCAGATAGAGAACGGTTTTGTGCTTGCGGGAAAGCAGAGCCTGGACGCTATCCCCGGTTTCTTCCGCCAGCTCTTTAAAGCTGTAGCCCTGCAATTCCGTTTTTTCGAACACCTCGCGCTGCGCTGCGGGTAATTCAGACAGCGCGGCGTTTAGCTCTTCCCACAGAAGTTGTTTGAGATATTCATCCTCCGGCGTTTGCGGCACGCCAAAGAGCGTTTCGGCCAGTTCGTCTTCGGGATAATCATCGCCTTCGTCGCCGCCGCCAAAATAAGCGGTTAGCGGCAGTTCTCGCTTTTTACGCGCCCGGTCAGTCATTTCGTTGCGGGCGGCGCGGAACAGCCAGGCAGCGACATTCTCCACCGGCTGGTCCACCCTCATGAGTTGATAGCTTATTTCCTGAAGGATATCGTCGGCATCTTCCCGTACCGCGGTGCGACCGCGAATAAAGGCTTTAAGCCGCGTCCGACAACCGTTAAGCGCGGAGGCAAGCAGCGAGTCTCCAGCCGTTGCGGCTTTCATGGGTTTCACTCAGCATCCGGTTTTTTCGGAGCGTTCTCGTCCGCTGGCTTCTGCGGGTGCTCCCCGGCAGCCTCATCGCGGCGAGTATGCCAGCCGCAGCGGTCACGCTGCCCGAAGCCAAAACGCTCGCGGCGATGCTGCATAAATTCTTCGCGCTGCTCCGGCGTCATCTGCATCCAACGCTCGTGCATTCGGCGGTGTGCTTTCCCCCACATGCCGGGGCGAAAACCGAGGCCACCAAACAGAATGCGGCACAGCGCAAGCAGGCCTAAAGACTGCCAGAAGCCGATGGTTTTAACGCCCAGCAGCTCCGGCAGTAGTGCATTCCAAAGCGTCATGACGACCAGACCGAGCACAACAACCAGCGCGGCGCAAAGCAGAAGCGGTTTACCCATACGCGTGTGGCAGAATCCGCGACGGCGGTGATGATGGTCCCGGTGCATATCAAAATCTCTCATCGTTGTTACCTCATTACAGTAGCTGATTATCACTTGTGATGAGGTAGACGATTGGGCAACGGAAATATTGCTGAAAAAAATAAAAAATTTTATTCAGCGGTCAGGACAGCGCTCCCGGCGGGTTAAGCATATCCTCCCCCATCTTACTCAAAGCTATAAAAGGGCTTTCCCCTTTTTGCAACCTGGCCAACGCATACATGGCGCGGGCGGTTCTGCCGTTTCCGTCGCCAAACGGGTGATAGCGCACAATAGTTGTATAAAGCGCATCGGCAAGATTCATCTCACCGGTGAAGCTTCTGGTTTCGAGCCGGTTTAACATTTTTAAGAATCCGGAGCGCGCAATATCCGACCCCATAAATATGGGGTCGCTGCTGGAGCGAAAAGCTCTGAAAGTATGGCCATCAACCGGCTGGTAAACGGCTTTATGAAGGCTTTCGATGGTGCTGATATCCAGCAAATCCGCAGAATGGTGGCTTATCAGCGCGGTTTTAATTCTGTTTTTCAATTCGGCGCTCTGTGCCAACGTTTTGGCCGAGCGGCTTTTAGATGCTATCCAGTCAGTTGCCACGTCAACAGGCTTGCCCAACCACTTTTGCCGGGGAATGATCGGTGGGTTGTCCAGCAGCCGATGAACATGAGTATTTGTATTGACCAGGCGAGTATAATCGGAGTTCAGCCTCCTTTGAGCACTGGCCTGCTCGACGGCATATGTTCCCCAGGCCAGCCGTTTTTTTTGTAATCCTTCGTAGTCCAGCATCAGATTGTTGCGTATTGACTGCTCCACGACTTTCCGGCTCGTCAGCTGTGCCAGTCTCCGTGCACGTTCCCCATCCTGAAGCGTAGTGACTAACTGCTTTACCTTGCGGCCGTCGGGCAGTCGATTCCAGTTCATCTCGCTCAGCACGACGGGCAAAACCCGGCGTGAGGTGGCTCTTGCGCTGCGGTAGAACTGGATGGACTGATTAACGTTCTTTATCATAAACGTTCTTTTAGCGCTTTGCCGAAGCAGCGGCAAAGCGCCGGTTACCAGGTCTATACTTGCCATCACGCCCGCGAGAGTGGCATCGGTCCGGAAGGATTGAGCCTGGTCAGGCCGTTCGGATAGATGGGACTGTAATGCGCTGGTGCCTACGTAGAGAGCATTCAGCGTCAGAGAGGTCATAAACAGGCTAAAACGTGCCAGCACCGAGCCGGTACCGGGTATAAATGTCGATAGTGCCATGGAACTGATGCCAAAAACCCTTTTAGCTGCTTCCAGTATTTGGGCGGTAATATGCTCAGAATGGCTGAAAACTAAGGTATCGATGTCCGACTCAATCCTGGTCATCAGGCCGTCGAACAGTTTGCTGACCAGGACATCCCTGCTACTGCAGTCGGCAAAGGTAAATGGGCGATCGATTACTTTATTGATGAATTTAGGCCCTGAATAGATACCCGGCGTCATTAAGTTATTGGCCAAGTACCGAAACGCACGATCGTCATTTTCATGTTCCATGGCATGCCAGGCAGGAATTTTACTCCACACCCACTCTTTGAATCTGGCGTTTTGTGGAAATGCCGTCAGCATTTCAACTTTCGTTACTGTTTCCCAGTATTTATGCGGATAACTGCCGAAATGAAAAAAGATATTTTCATCCACGCAAAACAGGACGCCGCCACTCGGCCCTGCGGGAATTAAAAACACGCCATTTAACACCGTGCCCCGGAATAACACCGTCCTGGCATTTATTTTACCTTCAAGGAAAGCTTTCACCTCCCGCCAGTAGATCGGTACCTGATGAGGGCGACTGAGGTAATCAAGGCAGCGCAGAGTGATCATTTCATTATAAAAGGACTTCATACTGACTACATTAGCGGGGTTATTCCGATAGGCCTGAAGCTCCTCTTCCATTCGTGATTGCAGATTTTCTGCGGTCAGGTGATCCACCAGCGACTGGTGATCCATTCCCGTTATTTCATATTCACGCCTGACGGGGTCTCTCATCTGGCTGCTTTCGTACAAATAATGACCTGTGACAATTTCTGTCAAGGTGAAGAATCGTTTGACGGGCACCGGCCCCGCATGACCATTTGCATTCATATTAGGGTGAATTTTGGGATAATAAGTCACCCAAATGTAGCTGTCCGGCAATAAATTTATCACCGTCCCGCTGCGTTGTTCATAATTTCTGATCCCCGTTCGGATGTAGTCTTCAATATAAGACCCCGGGTTCAGGATAGGCTGGTACAACTGTGCAACCTGTTCTAAAACATGCTCGCTGAGATTTTGAAATGCCAGATCGGAGATGGTGTGTTCACCGTTAATTGTCGCTACAATATTTACCGTCTCATCGGCCGCTAGCCTAAAACTACGGCGATAACGGTCGATAATCGATTTACTGAATTCGTTAACCTGCCCGTCAGCAAGCGCCAATAGTCCGGCCTGAACTTTGCTATTGAGGCCGCTATACACGCTCATGCCTGGAGCACTTTTCGCGTTATCAACGAAAGTGTCAAACAGCTCCATCGTTTTAAGTAATTGCCGGATTTCTCGCGCTTTGCCTGGTGGAACCTCCAGAACCTCACTTTCCCGTTTTGCTCTTGTGAAAATACGCTGATACTCGGTGCGAATCGCCCTGCCCATATCCTCGTTATGCAGTACTTCTTCAATCTGAAACGCCAGCCCCTCTTCTTCGGTCTCGCTTTCATCCTCCGCGCTTCTTCTTTCTCGGGAAGCGACATGAATGGACTCCACGGCAGGATTGCTGACAAACTGCGGCGAATCAAAAACAAACTCAAGACTGTCCACCTCAAGTTCAGAGATTAGCTGGTGTATCCTCCGCAGATCATCAACGCTGGTCCGGTGAGTCGCTATCCGGCGATAAAGCAAAACACCGCCCACGGACATAGCGGCGACGCCGAGCAGCAGCGGCGTTTTCTGCTGCCATAGCGCCCCAAAGTCTGAGGCAGAAATTTCATCTTGCCTGGCATTCCATAAAGCATAACCGACGGCAGCGAGGCCCAGGGCTTCCAGGCTAACGCAGGCCGCTACTTGCCCCCACCCGCTGTCCAGCTGCGGATCGTAATTGCGTGGCGGAGCAATACTTGCGGCCTCGGCTCCGGGCAAAGGCCCCCATGGCTGCTGTACCAGAGAATCACAGGCTGAAACTACGGCGTCCGCCAGCCATGCCTCCACCTGGTGGGATAGCCTTTCACGCGCCTCGCGCACGCTGTTATTGTCGCTGCTGGCGAGCGAGTTTAGCCATTGGTTGCCCCACTCAATCCAGCTCCCGGCGGGAGGCCTTTCGCCCAATGTTTTGCCGACTTCTCTCAGCGCCGGTAGCAGAGGAAGCATATCGACCAGTTTCTCCAGCTGCGGGTAATAACGCACCAGCTGGCAATCTTTAAGCTGGCGCGCCAGCAGCCGCAGGCGATCCTCAGTCTCTTCCGGGTATTGGCTATTGAAAGCCTGAAAAATCTGGCAGGCCAATCGGGCGTTCAGATATTGGGCGTAAGCAAAGTGAAGCGCGGGGGCCTGCTCTTGAGCCTGAGTCACAAACCATTGCAGCGTCTGCTCCCAGTTAAGGTGGTTTTGTAACGCCTCCGCATATTGCACGGTGGCGGCGGCAAGTGGGTCGCCCATGAGCTGTTCTATCAGGTACGGTTTCGCTACCGTCATGAAACCAGATGTCATCCGCTGGAGCAGGCTGGTCCAGCTTTCATCGGCGGAGGTTTCGCGATAGAAGGTTTCCAGCGCCTGAGCGGCATGAGTCGGCAGCCAGCGGCCCACAGCCCAGAGGCCAATTCCGGGAGCGGCAGCCCTGGCAACATCTCGCATCAATAACGCCCAGTTCTCCGGGGTGGAGTTAAGCGTGAGCAGGCGGTTCAGCAGAGTTAGCATTTGCGAATCGATATCGAGAGCGCGCTGGAACTGCCGTAGCCACGGCAACGCTGGTCTCTCCTGATTAATGATGTTGAACAGCCATATTGCCTGCTCGCCTGAGCCGCTCTTTGCCGGAAAACCGCCCAACAAGGAGCCAAACTTGAATACGGCGAGCAACGAATCGGCCTGGACTGAACCGCCTAATAACGATACCAGCTGCGGGCGCAGGAGTTCATCCATCCCGGGTCGGGCCAGGATTTTGCTTAGCCAGCCCAGACGTTGGCTAAGAGACTCTGCTGCGGGATAAGGCTCAGCGGCTAGCGTTTGCCTCAGCGCCTGACCCAACTGCAATAATGAAGCGTCAAGCTGCTGTACCAGCTGCGGGTTGCCCATCACAATATCCAGATAATCCGCCAGATTTGCCCCCGGAGGCAATTTTTGCCACAGCACTACTTGGCTTAATATCTGCCGCAGCACATCGACCGATTGGACGATGCCGCCAAAATAATCCTGATGCAGCAGCGGGTCCGCCAGCAGCTTTTGTATTGCTGACATCAGTTCCAGAGCCTTACCTGGCAGCGAGGGCTGATTTTGAATCTGTTCAAGCGCCATCCACCGTTGGCTCACGCTTTTTAGCCACGGCCTTGCCGCCTCAAGCCAGGCTCTCAATCCGCGGGTTTCCTCGGGTGTTACGCCGTTAGCGCTCACCAGCAGCTTATCCAGCCTGTCCAGTAGCATCTCCAGCTCTTCCAGCCTGCGTTGCAGGGTGTAATTACCCTTCCATATTTCAATAAGTTCTTCGTAGCACGCCTTAAAGATGCGAAGCTGCGGCAGCGGACTGGCTTCAATAAACAGGTGTTCGAGTACCCGCTGAAGGACGTTGTTTGCCATCGCGGACATGATCCCGCATGGAGTGATACCGGGAAGAGGTTCGGGTGGGGTTGCCCCACCCACAGGAGAAAAATCTACAGATCCCAGAGGCGACAACGCGGAATGTACAGCAGGTATTTCAGTGGAAGGGCCGGAATACCGGGGGGGGAAGTGTACTAACCTCGCTGAAATCATCAGATTTACTCCCTTAATATTTGATGATTTTCACACCAAATGCCGGGGACTTTTTTCTACAGCCCCGCTTCACATGCCAGGAGGTGAACCAACTCCCTTGCCGGCATTTCCCTGATTAAGTTAATTCCTTGTCCTGCCCAGTGAGCGCCGTAGCCCTGATGACCTGCTGCTTTCGCAGCGTTTGTCAGTGCCTTTCCCAGATCGTAGGCAACGGGATAAGCAGGTATCGAGTGCGGGGAAAAGGTGCGGCCATGGCGGCAAAAATCGTTATCGAGGCTCCTGGCCGCACGGCCTGAAATGGCGCGGGTCATAAAGGTTTGATGCTCGCGGCTGGACTTTATTACGCTGCGGTAGCCATCATCGGCGGCGGACTCCGGGCAAAGCAGGAAAGCGGTTCCCATCTGCACGCCGTCCGCGCCTATAGCCATCATGGCCCGAATGCCTGAACCGTCCATAATTCCACCCGCTGCAATAATCGGCACCGAGAGCCGACTCTTAAGTAACTGTACCAGCGCGAAGGTGCTTAACCTGGCATCAAGGGCCGTTTCGTCAAACATGCCGCGATGACCGCCTGCCTCATAGCCCTGGGCAATAACAATATCGACGCCGCTTGCCACAATCAGTAATGCTTCTTCGAGGTTGGTTGCGCTTGCCATTGTCACGATTTTTTTAGCGCGTAAAGCCTGAATAACGTGGCTTTCCGGCAGGCCAAAATGAAAACTAACCACCGCTGGCGCGGTATCAAGCAGCATCTCAAGCATGTCGTCATGCCCGATAAAGCTCTGATAGATTTCCGCCAATTTTACAGGCGGCATGCCGCCAAACGAGGTAAAAAGCGGGCGAATCAGCTCAATCCATTCCTTTTCTAACGCCTCGTCTCGTGTTGCCGCAGCGTGGCAAAACAGATTGACGTTGAATGGCCGGGAAGTCAGTTCACGGGTTTTTATGATTGCCGCCCTCGCCTGAGCCACGCTACTGGCTCCTGCGCCAAGCGATCCAAGCCCTCCCGCATTGCTTACCGCTGCCGCAAGTTCGGGGGTTGAAACTCCGGCCATAGGAGCCTGGATGATGGGGAAGTCGATAGCGAGTTCTTGCGTAACGCTGCGGGTCATGGCGGTTCCTGGGAAAAAAATTGATGACTAAACATCTTATTGTGAGATGTTAATATCAAGATCATTTTCATATTGAGAATTAAAAGTATGAACCACACCACATTGCAGATTTTTCAAACCGTAGCCGAAGAGCAGAGCGTAACAAAGGCGGCGAAAAGACTGGGGCGCGTGCAATCGAATATCACTACCCGCATTCGCCAGCTTGAAGAGGAGCTTGGGGTGACGCTGTTTGTCAGGGACAGCAAAAAAATGACGCTCTCAGCGGAGGGGGCAAGCTTTCTCTCCTACGCACAAAAAATATTGAGTCTCGCGGAAGAAGCCAGGCAGGCATTACATCCGGCTAAACCTGCCGGAACCCTGAATGTAGGCGCGATGGAAGCTACCGCCGCGAGCCGCCTGATGCCGATACTCCAGCAGTTTCATCGGCACTACCCCGACGTCGCCCTGACGCTAAAAACGATGCCGACCGGGCAACTACTGGCAGGAGTTCGTAACGCTACGCTGGACTGCGCCCTGGTAAGCTTACCGCCAAACGCCAGCGGGGAACCGACATGTCCAACGGATATTGAGTGCGTTAACGTTTTTACCGAGCGCCTGGTATTGCTCACACCGCATCAGATGACGGCAGGCGGTGAAGCAAAAATCCGTTTCGCCGCATTCCCTAAAGGCTGCTCATACCGCGCCAGAGGTGAAGCGCTGCTAAACAGCCTGAGCGAAGGCGATAAAACCGTTGAAGTCCAGGAGGTTGGCTCCTATCACTCGATGATCGCCTGCGTGGCTTCCGGCGGTTACAGATGCCTGCTGCCGGAAAGCGTTGCTGCTACGCTAACGCTTCCGCAGGAAAGCCAGCTTCAGTTCGTCGATGACGCCCTCACCCAGCTGGTCTGGCGCAAGGGTTATGCCTCACCGGCGCTGGGTGAAATGCAAAAGATTTTAGCTATGGCCAGCAATCTTTGAACTTCCTGCCACCGCCGAATGAGCAATGACTGAACCAACAGCGGATTACTGACGTCAGTCATCAGGGAAAAAAGTACGTCGAAATATTTTTGTCATATTGAGTATCCAGGGGGGATCCATTAAAAAGCTATTGATAACGTAGCTTTAATATTTGGTAGAACACCTATTAACGATGCCTGGTGATTTGTAGAGTAAAAATTTAGGGATTGTTGAGTTCCGGCTCATTTTGAGACCGGTTGAAATTAATGATAAATGGCAAGGGTAAGGACATAAGATGAAGAAAAGTTTGTTATGTGGCGCAATAGCGCTGGTGCTGGTAAGCCTCACAGGCTGTGCTAATCAACAGCAGGCGGCGGACCAAAAACTGGCCAGCCAGACGGTGATGGCGGTTGACTGGTTCCAGCAGTCCGGCGAGTACCGCGCGCTGGCTTACCAGTCGTTTAACAGCGCCCGCGCTTCGTGGGATCTGTATGCCAAACAGGGCGGTGCTAAACGTGCGGTTATCGTCGACCTCGACGAAACCATGATGGATAACAGCGCCTACAGTGCCTGGCAGGCCAAAAATAATAAGGCCTTCGATGATAAAACCTGGTCCCAGTGGGTTCAGGCTCACCAGGCGCTGGCCGTGCCGGGCGCGGTGGATTTTGCTAACTACGTTAACAGCCACGGCGGCACCATGTTCTACGTGTCGAACCGCGACAGCAAAGACTTCGACGCCACCGTTGCCAATATGAAAGCGCTCGGCTTTACCGGCGTGAGCGACAAAACCGTGCGCCTGAAAACCGACAGCTCCAATAAACAGGCTCGTTTTGACGCGATTAAAGCCGAAGGCTACAACGTAGTCATGTATATCGGCGACAACCTGAACGACTTCGGCAAGGCGACTTACCATAAAGATCAAAGCCAGCGTCAGCAGTTCGCCAGCGACAACCGCAACAAGTTTGGCACCCAGTTTATCGTGCTGCCGAACCCGATGTACGGCGACTGGGAAGGCGCTCTGGCACCAAACTACTTCAAGCTGAACACCGAACAGCAGGCTCAAGCTCGTGAAAACGCGCTGCGCGCCTGGTCCGGCAAATAAGTCTGGTGACGCCTGCGTAGTAAAGGCCGGTGGGAAACCATCGGCCTTAGTTTTATCGAACGTTCAGCCCATTAACGACGTCCTGAACACTTTTGATTTCTCTGATACTGCCGATTCCGGTGCCAAGGGCGATATAGCCCTCATCCGTGTTGCCTTCCAGCATCCCAATACGCAAGCCGCGCAACCCGCCCATCTGCTTAGCAATCTCCTCTTTGCTGGCCCCGTCTTTATCCATCGTCACCAGCTTATCGGCCAGCTTGCCGGGCAACGAGCGGTAGTAATCCGGCACGGTGCGAAACAGCTGCATATCCAGGCCGTTGGCGGCGATGATTTTCTCTTTCACTGAAAGCGGTACGCGGCTTTCAACCGTGCTGATAAAAACCGAACCAGCAAATACGCCTTGTGCGCCAAGCGCGTGGGCGGCCAGGGCTGTTCGGCTATCGGTAATACCGCCGGCCGCCAGCACCGGGATATTTGTTGCGGCGTCTGCAATCAGCGGCACGATGGAAAAAGTTCCCAAAGCAGTGGCCGGTAAGGTGCCACCTTCATCAAAACCCGTTGCAACAATGATGTCCGCGCCTGCGGCTTCCGCGCGCCGGGTATTTTCCGGGGTTGGGTTGATATCCCGATAGATGATCTTAATTCCGGCGTCTTTGAGCTCATTAAACAGCTCTGGTTTCAGAGAACCGTCTCCATAGCCGGTATAAACCACGGCGTGGACGCCCTCTTCTTTTATGACGTTAACAATGGGCGCTGTCCAGATGTCATTTTCAGGCATTGGGATAAGGTTAACGCCGAAAGGCTTCTCGGTTAGCTTTTGGGTTTTGCGAATTTCTTCGCGCAGTTTTTCGGCCGTTTCTTCCGGCGTGGAGGCCGCGGTTTCAGCCGTTAATCCCGCGTTTGGCCCCAGCACGCCGAGACCACCGGCGTTGCTCACCGCCGCCACCAGTCGGGCATCAGTTAACCAGGAAAGCGGGCCCTGAATAACGGTTTTTTCGATACCAAGAATTTCGCTGACAGTTGGTTTTTTCATCACGTATTTCCTCCGAAGTATTAGCCTCCGGCCGCTGTGAGCCGGGAATGGAGGAAGTGTAATGACCGCTATTGTTTGGAAAAATAGCTAAAGTTATTCATCACTGTTATTAAATAATTAATAATTGGCGTATATGTACCACTCAACTTCCTCTAAAAAAGAAGCGCTTATGCAAATAAACTTATTTGAATCCATCAGGATTTTTATAGAGATAGTTGAATCAGGCAGCTTCTCTCAGGCCTCTGAAAACCTTCAAATTCACCGTCCGGCCGTGACCAAAGCCCTGCAGCAGCTGGAGCAACACTGCGGCGTGCGCCTGATGCAGCGCACAACGCGACGAATAAACCTGACGCCCGAAGGGGAAGAGTTTTACCGCAATAGCAAACCATTGCTGTCGCAGGCAGATGATTTGATCGGGTCTTTTGCGCCCAATCGCCCCCTGCGCGGGCAGCTGAGGGTGGATATGCCGGTGGCCTTTGCCGCCCTTTGGGTGGTGCCTCATTTACCCGAGTTTTACCGGGCTCATCCTGAGATTGAAATTATCCTTAGCGGCTCTGACCGCAGAAAGGATATGTTGCACGACGGGCTGGATTGCGTATTGCGGATGGGCGAGCTGGAGGACGGAGATTATGTTGCCCGAAATCTCGGCAGTATTAAAATGGCAACCTGCGCCAGCCCGGCTTATCTTGAAGCGCACGGTGCACCCGAAACACTTAGTGATTTACGGGATCATCGGGCCGTGAACTGGATCAACAGCAGCAGTCGACAGGTTATGCCGTGGACATTTCAAACAGCGGACGGGCCGGAAGAAATTTATCTCCCCGGTAAGCTGGTGCTGGATAACTCCGAAGCCTATATCGCCGCTGCTGTCGCCGGGCTGGGGCTGGTACAAGGAATGCATTTCTACTTAAAGCCCCATATCGAAAACGGCAGCCTCGTCGAGGTTTTGCCCGGCAACCCGGCTCCGCCGCGCAGGCTATCCCTGCTCTATCCGCACCGCCATATCTCGCACAAAGTTCGCGTATTTTCTGAATGGCTGGAGAAATTGCTCCTTGTTTTGCGCTGACCCACTTTTTCCGACCGGAGCCTTGTTTCACGCTTAAACCCCTTGCCTAAACAATAAGTCCAGATATAGATTAACAGTACAATTCTGGTAAAAAGCTGAGAGACAACCATGGCTCCCGATATCACTTTGCGCAATATCGAAAATTCTCCCGCGCCCGTGGGGCATTATTCTCATACCACGGCAGCCGGGGGCTTTGTCTTTATTTCCGGGCAACTGCCGGTGTCGGCTGAAGGTGAGCCGCAGTGCGATGCTCCATTTAAGCAACAAGCCGCGCTGGTGCTGCAAAATATAGAAGCTTGTCTGGCCTGCGCCGGAGTGACAAAACGGCATCTGGTTTCGGTTCGCGTCTATATCACGGACATCAGCCTTTGGCCGTTGTTTAACCAAATCTATGCGCAATGGATTGGCGAGCATCGCCCTTCCCGCGCGGTGGCGGGCGTTGCGCAGCTACATTATGGGGCGGCTATTGAGGTTGAAGCAGTCGCGCTCGGTGAATAAATCAATCTTTTGAAGGTGGCATGATGAAATTAGTTCTTCCTGTTTATGCGGACGTAGTGGCAGCGGCCGGGCGCATTGAAGGCCATGCAAACCGCACTCCTGTAATGACTTCCCGAACCGTGAATGAAGAGTTCGGCGCAGAGGTGTTTTTCAAATGTGAAAACTATCAGCGCATGGGCGCGTTTAAATTCCGTGGGGCCATGAACGCCCTCGCCCAATTTACGCCGGAGCAAAAAGCCGCTGGCGTGGTGGCTTTTTCGTCCGGCAACCACGCGCAGGCCATTGCGCTCTCGGCAAGGCTGCTCGGTATTCCTGCTACTATCGTGATGCCGGAAGATGCCCCGGCGGCGAAAATCGCCGCGACGAAGGAGTATGGCGGAAAAGTCATTCTGTATAACCGCTATACCGAAGATCGGCAGCAGATTGGCGACGATCTTGCGCAAAAACACGGCATGACGCTGATTCCGCCATACGACCACCCGCACGTTATCGCGGGCCAGGGCACTGCCGCTAAAGAATTGTTTGAAGAAGTTGGCGACCTGGACGCGCTATTTGTCTGCCTCGGAGGCGGCGGTCTTATCTCCGGCTGTGCGCTGGCGGCGCGCCATCTGTCACAGAATTGCAAAGTCTACGGCGTGGAGCCTGAAGCGGGCAATGACGCCCAGCAGTCGTTCCGCTCCGGGAAAATCGTGCGCATCGACACCCCGAAAACCATTGCCGACGGCGCACAAACCACGTTTCTGGGCAATTATACTTTTGAGCTTATCCGCCAGAACGTGGACGACATTTTCACCGCCAGCGACGCGGAACTCGTTCAGTCGATGAAATTCTTTGCCGAACGTATGAAAATGGTGGTTGAGCCAACCGGCTGCCTCGGCTTTGCCGCCGCACGTGGGCTTAAAGATGAACTGCGCGGAAAGAAAATCGGCATTATCATCAGCGGCGGCAACGTCGATATTGGCCGCTACGGTGAATTCCTCACCCAGGCGAGCCAGCTTTAACCCCAAGGAGAGAAAAGTGCCAAAATCCCAAACCAGCCCCCTGCTCAGCCAGCTCGATGCCATCGCCCAGGGCGTAAGCGAGACTTTCGCGCCGTTTTGTGAGGTTGTGGTTCACGATCTTGGCAATCCTGAGCACTCTATTCTCTCCATACACAACAATATTTCTGGCCGCAAAGTGGGCGATGCCGCCACGGAGATGGGGCTGGCGCGCATCGCCTCACCCGAGTTTCCAAACGTTATCGCCAACTATGCCAACCAGTTTGCGGACGGACGCCCGGTAAAAAGCACCTCCATCGGGTTAAAAGATGAGGCCGGGAACTACGTCGCCGCGCTTTGCCTGAATGTGGACATGACGCTGTTCCGGGGCATGCAAAGCGCCCTGGCCCGCTTTACCGAAACCGGCAGCAGCCCGGTAGAAGAGCATATGGAGCCTGCCGGAGCGGAAGCCATCAGACAGCGCATCGACAGCTACGCCGCGCGCCTGGCAAGCACGCCAAGAGCGCTGAAAACGCCTGAAAGAATTGAGCTGTTGCAGGTGCTTAAAAAAGAAGGATTACTGGAGATCCGCAAATCAATGGAAACCGTTGCCCAGCACCTCGGCGTGTCCCGGGCTTCGGTTTATCTGTATGCGAAACAGCTGCCTTCTGCGGAGAATAGCGCGGAGGGCAAAGAGTAATTTATGGTTAAGGAACATGTGGGGCTACCGTTTTAGCCCTCAGCTGGAAAACGCGCTCTATAAATCTCCTTCAACCAGTCGATGAATACGCGTACGCGCGGAGAAAGTTGGCGATTTTGGGTATATAGAGCCGAAACGGTGATTTTCGGGCTTTGCCAGTCGCCCAGCACTTCCACCAGGCTTCCCTCGCTTAACGCCTGATCTACGTGGTAGCGAGGTAGTTGCACCAGCCCGCAGCCGCGCAAGGCGCAGATAACGTAATTTTCCGCTTCGTTGACCGTCACCCAGCCTTTTGGCGAGTAGGCGCGTTTCTGGTTATTTACTATCAGCTCGATGGGATAATTGATTCCGCCGGTGGTCGAAAAAAAGTTAACGCACTGGTGGGATTCCAGCTCGTCCGGGTGAACAGGAGAGCCGAAAGCGGCAAGATAATCCGGGCTGGCGCAGATTATCTGCGGGAGATCGGCGAGGTGGCGCGCCACCAGAGAGGAGTCCTGCAATTTACCGGCCCGCACCACGCAGTCTATCCCCTCCCGCACCAGATCAACCAGCCTGTCGCCGCTGCTGATAATCAGCTCGATATCCGGGTAGCGGCGATGAAATTCATCCAGCTTCGGCAGGACTATTTGTGATGCATGCGTACCTTGTAAGTCAACCCGCAGAATACCGCGTGGTTTAGCCACAACCGGGCGCAGCGCCGCCTCCGCATCGTTGAGTTCAGCAAGGATATATACGCAGCGCTGATAATAGGCTTTGCCGTCCTGCGAGGGACGAACATGGCGCGTAGTCCTTTCCAGCAGGCGGCAGCCGAGTCCATTTTCCAGCTCTTTTATCGCATTGCTTGCCGTCGCTCTTGGAATACCAAGCTGATCGGCGGCCTGGCTGAAGCTGCCCAGCTCCACAATGCGGGTGAACAGTTGCAGGGTGTCGAATTTATCCATGCGCTATTATTAACTAAATTGGAATTATCATATCAAATTAGCACCATTTATCCCGTAATCAAAAACATTAACAATGGCTCCCACGCACCCATCCCGGGTGAATCTTGAACCCTATCTGGAGAGCATGATGACAACAACAAACAAAACAGCCCTGGTCACCGGCGCATCACGCGGTATTGGCCGTGCTATTGCTGAACGACTGGCGCACGACGGTTTTACCGTTATCGTCAACTATGCGGGCAACAAGGCCAGCGCCGACGAAACGGTGCAGTCAATCCAGTCTCATGGCGGCGAGGCGATAGCCATTCAGGCCGATGTCTCTTCTGAAGCCGACGTTTCCCGCCTGTTTGCCGAGGCGAAAGCTGTTAATAGCCGCCTGGACGTAGTGGTTCACAGCGCGGGCGTGATGCCGATGGTAAAAATTACCCCGGCGGGTCTGGCCGATTTTGACAAGGTGATAAATACCAACCTGCGCGGCGCATTTATGGTGCTGGCTAATGCCGCAGAATCCCTTGCCGATGGCGGCCGCATAATCGCTCTTTCTACCAGCGTGATTGCTAAATCCTTCCCTGCTTACGGCCCTTATATCGCCTCAAAAGCCGGCGTTGAAGGCCTGGTACATGTTCTGGCCAACGAACTGCGTGGCCGCAATATCACCGTCAACGCCGTCGCTCCGGGGCCAACCGGCACTGAACTGTTCTTAAACGGTAAAACGCCGGAACAGATCCAGGCGATTGCCAGCCTGGCCCCGCTCGGGCGCATCGGCGAGCCTGCTGAAATTGCAAGCGTGGTCGCCACGCTTGCAGGCCCGGACGGCAGCTGGGTTAACTCCCAGGTGATCCGCGTAAACGGCGGCTTTGCCTGAGCCTGAATTGAACAGGAGAAAACCATGCAACAGATCATTTTGATAACCGGAGCCTCAAGCGGCTTTGGGGCACTGTCTGCCCGTGCGCTGGCCCATGCCGGGCATATCGTCTACGCCAGCATGCGCGACACTGCCGGGCGTAACGCTCCACAAGTTGAGAGCCTGAATGAATATGCCGAACGGCACTGTGTTGATCTGCGAGCCGTTGAGCTGGACGTACTTTCTCAGGTATCAGCGGACGAAGCCGTGGCGCATATTATTGCCGAACAAGGCAGGCTGGACGTTGTGATTCATAATGCCGGGCATATGTCCTTCGGCCCGGCCGAAGCTTTCCTGCCGGAACAGTTTAGCCAGCTGTATGACATCAACGTGCTTGGTACTCAGCGGGTAAACCGGGCCGCGCTGCCTCAGCTGCGTAAACAGGGCAACGGCCTGCTGCTGTGGGTGGGAAGTAGCAGCACCAGAGGCGGCACCCCGCCTTATCTGGCGCCCTACTTTGCCGCAAAAGCAGCTATGGACGCCGTGGCGGTCAGCTACGCCGCAGAGCTGAGCCGCTGGGGAATTGAAAGCTCGATTCTGGTTCCCGGCGCGTTTACTAAAGGCACCAATCACTTCCTGCATTCCGGCAAACCTGCTGATAGCGAGCGCGAACTGGAGTATACCCGGCACGGCCCAACCGCCGGACTGGAAGATGAAGCCTTGAAGGGGCTTGCCGCCTGCGAGCCGGAAGATGCTGACGTAGCAGATGTTGCCGCCGCGATGGTTGATATTGTCAATGCGCCTTACGGAAAGCGCCCGTTCCGGGTACACGTTGACCCTTCCGATGACGGTGCCGCGGTAGTCAATGCGGTGGCGGACCGCATTCGCAAAGAGTTTTTACAGCGCATAGGTCTGGGGGATCTGCTGGTAACACATCGGCCAGCTTCTGTTTAAACCATAATCGCGGCCCCACTGTTTAAGACGCCGGGGCCGCATCAAGCGGACTCTTTATGCGCACACTCACTTTTTTACTTAGCGGCTTTTTACTCTCCGCCGCCTGCTATTTGCTTATCAGATTGTTTACGCCCGTCTACCCACCCGCCCCGGTAATTATCGCCGGAGGCTTCGCCGTGCTGTGGTACGCTATCGCCGCCGTCAATATGCTCTTTGGCGTAATTAAAGCGGGATACGGATGGGGTGAAGAAGTGACTATTTTCATGATTATCTTCGCCCTGCCGGTTGTTCCCCTGCTGTGGGTCGCGGAGAGTTGATCAAGACACCAGCCCGCTAACAAAGTCCAGCAAAGCGCGGGTTTTGGCGGGAACGTGGTGACGTGAAGGGTAGTATGCATACAGGGGGAAGCGGTGATCTGACCAAAGCGGGAACAGCGGCTTCAGCCGCCCGGAAGCGATGTACTCCTCGCTCCCCAGTTCAAAAATTTGCGCCACGCCAAGCCCCGCAAGGCAGGTGCTTAACACGGTTTCGGCATCGTTCACCGTGAGCCGCCCCTGGGGCTGGATCATCAGTTTTTCCCTTTTGCGATGAAACTCCCAGCGGAAAGGTTTTCCGGTTGTCGGTTCCCGGAACAGAATGCAGCGGTGCGCGTTTGTTTCCAGCTCCTGCGGCTCTTGCGGTGTGCCATAACGGCGCAAATAATCAGGCGATGCCATAGCGATAACACGCGTTTCGAACAGTTTTCTGGCTATCAGCGAAGAAGACTGCGGGTGGCCGAAGCGAAGCGCCAGGTCGAAACCCTCAGAAATCAGGTCACCCAGCTCATCACGGCTGCGTAGCTCAATCTCCAGCTCTGGGTGAGCATCCATAAACGCGCCCAGCCTCGGCCCAAGGATCTGGCTTGCAAACAGCGGATCGACGTTAACGCGCAGGCGGCCACGAATTTTTTGCGCATCGCCCGCTGCGCCGCCGGTCACTTCGGCAAGCTCGGCCAGAAGCGGCATCACCTGCTGGTAAAATTCCCGACCTTCATCGGTCAGGCGAACGGAGCGCGTAGTGCGCTCAAAAACCCGGATGCCCAACCTGGCCTCAAGCCGTGCAATCGCCCTGCTGACGCCGGATTGGGACATATCCAGCACTTCGGCAGCTGCACCAAAACTCAGCGTATCAACGACCGCCGCCATGACATCCACGCCTTCCAGCAGTTGGGAACTTAATACCCTCATTGATGCGCCTCAATCATAAGTCTTATGTCTTTCATGCTATCGCATTCTGAACGTCGGCACCGCAAAATTCTCTCGTCATCTCGACCCGTTCACATTTTCAGGATGCTTTTATGCAATCAGGTACTTCCCATACCCATTCAGGTACACATCATCATGCGGAGAAAATCTCCCGCTCACGCAGTATCGCTGCGGTGCTGGCGCTTAGCCTCGGCTGTTTCACATTTGTCAGTACCGAGCTGATGCCGGTCGGCGTACTGCCCGGCATGGCCGCCGGGCTTAACGTTTCGCTTAGCGTTGCCGGTTATCTGGTAACAATTTTCGCCTTTATGGTGGCGTTAACCGCCGCCCCGCTCACCGGCCTTCTCGGGCACATTAACCGCAAGGCGCTGATGGCCGGGCTGCTGGCCGCCTGCTTTGCCGGTAACTTGATAACCTATCTGGCCGTAGATTACTTCGTGGTGTTTATTGGCCGCATTCTGATAGCGGCGGCCATCGGCGTCTTCTGGTCTACCGCCGTTGTCACCGCGGTCCATTTGGTTGCATCGCGCAATGCGGTTAAAGCTACTTCGGTAGTGTTTGGGGGCGTTTCTCTGGCTACGGTGCTTGGCGTACCGGCAGGCACAATGCTGGGCGAGCTCTACGACTGGCGAGCGGTGTTTGCCGCGCTCTGCTTCCTCTGCCTGGTGGTGTTTACCCTTATTGTCTGGTCAGTTCCTGCGGTACGTATCGCAAAATCAGCAAAACGTGGGGCGATGTTAGCGGTATTTAAAAGCCGCGCTTTACTGGCCGTTTTTGGTATTACCGCGCTAGTCGTCACCGCTAATTTTCTCGCCTACACCTATATCGCGCCCTTTCTTGAGCAGATGGCCGGGCAAAGCGGAGGGCAAATCAGCATGTTGCTGCTGGTCTACGGTGCCGCCGGCGTGATAACTAATTTTGCCATTGGCCCCTTTGCCGCCCGCTCGCCTCGAACAAGCCTTGGCATCGTTGCGCTGTTGTTCGCGGCAAGTCTTGCCTGCCTGAATATGGCCGCTGCCAGCCATACGGCAATTTTTATTACTATCGCGTTCTGGGGAGCGGCATATGGCGCCCTGCCGGTGCTGCTGCAAACCCTGGTGTTTAAAGAGGCATCACGCCTGGAAGGCGGCGCGGATGCGGCAACATCAGTCAACGTGTCGGTGTTTAACGCCGCTATTGGCCTCGGTTCGCTGCTTGGCGGATTGATGATAAACCTTACCGGCATCCGCCCTATTCCTTACGTGGCCGCCGCTTTCGCGCTGGCCGGACTGCTGGCTGTAGTTATTAGCCGGGAAGGTAAACAGACATCGTAAAGGTTTAAATAATCAGCGTTTTGTTAAATCGCTACCCGGCAATCAGATGTTATATACGCCACTGTTTTCTTCATTGAGGATTTGCGATATGGATATCATCGGCATTTTTCGTTCCGCCCCTGTACCCAAAGTTTTGTCTGAGACTGAATCAAAAATATCAGCCTCTGCAAAAAATATGATGTTAGCTCTGAAAAGCGTTAAGAATGATGCAAATGCAAAGGGCATCAAAGTTGAAAGGATGTATGAAAAAACAGAGTCAAGCGCCAGGAAATTAATTAAAAACACCGCGAGAGGTGATATAAAAGCCGCATTAAAAGATGTGAAGGTTTATGAGAAACGCTCTGGCAAATTATTTGAGAACATTGGCAACCCTTTTTATAAGGCAAATATCTCTGTCGCCGAGCGCGAACGTCTGTTTATCACTACGTCATTATATAAACTGCACTACAAAAATTAAATCTTAGTACCCGGCCAGGCACGGTTTTAACGCGCCTGGCTTGTCATTTTTTTGTCATTTCCACGTCAGCAGTTTGTTGGCCTTCGGCGGCTACATTGGCTCATGAACCCCTTTGTTGAACCCCGAGGATTGAACATGAAACTGCGTCATCTCTCTACCATCGCTTCCCTTGTCCTGGCCGCTCTTAGCGCCACCGCCGCACATGCCGACACGGCAACATCCCAGGAAGTGAAAAACATCGTTCTGGTACACGGCCTGTTTGCCGACGGCTCAAGCTGGGGCAAGGTCATCCCGCTGTTGCAGGCCAAAGGGCTGCACGTCACGGCGGTGCAGAACCCAACCACCTCCCTGGATAACGACGTAGCGGCGGTAAAACGCGCCCTCGCGCAGCAAAATGGCCCGGTCATTCTGGTTGCCCATTCTTACGGCGGCATGGTCATCAGCCAGGCAGGCGACGAGCCGGAAGTGAAAGGCCTGGTTTATATTGCCGCCCGCGCCCCTGAGGCAGGGGAAGATTACCCGGCACTCACTAAAAAATACCCAGCGGCTCCAGCTTCGGCGGGCCTGAAGTGGAATGACGACGGCTATGGCGCGTTGTCTGAATCAGCCTTTATTCACGATTTCGCTGGCGACCTGCCGGAGAAAGAAGCTGAGGCTTATTACGCGGTACAGCAGCCGATGGGCAAGGCAGTCACCATGGCAAAAACCACCATTGCGGCCTGGCATGACAAACCAACCTGGTACGCGGTGTCCACCGAAGACCGCACTATTAACCCGGATCTGGAACGTTTTATGGCTAAGCGCATGCATGCCCAAACCATCGAGCTGAAGTCCAGCCATGTGTCGCTGATTTCCCAGCCGGAAGCAGTCGCCAGCCTGATTATGAAAGCCGCACACGTACCGGGCTACTAAGTTATAATCTCGGGATTGGGGCGGTCTCCACGCCCTTTTCTCTCCTTATTACGGGATTGCCGCCGCTTGAAAATCCTCATTATTGAAGACGAAGCTAAAACCGCAGCCTATCTGGTTAGCGGGCTTAATGAAGCGGGCTATACCGCGGACTGGGCCGCTAACGGGATCGATGGCCTGCACCTGGCGCGCGAATCGGCCTACGATCTTATTTTGCTCGACGTGATGCTGCCGGAAATGAACGGCTGGACGGTGATGGAGCGCCTGCGAGCACATAGCCAGACGCCGGTGCTGTTCCTCAGCGCACGAGGCACGCTGGAAGACCGCCTTCGCGGGCTGGGTCTGGGGGCCGACGAGTATCTGGTTAAACCCTTTTCATTTGCCGAACTGCTGGCAAGAATTCGCATTATTCTGCGCCGCGGTTTACCGGCCGCCGAGTCTGAGGAGGTGTTGTCACTTGCCGATTTAACGGTAGATGTGGCTAAGTTTCGCTGCGAACGCGCGGGCAAACGCATCACCTTGACTAATAAAGAATTTAAGCTGCTGGTCTGTTTCTTACAGCATCCGGGCCAGGTGCTGTCCCGCACGTTCCTGGCCTCCCGAGTCTGGGATATGAACTTCGATAGCGACACTAACGTGGTTGACGTCGCGGTACGCAGGCTGCGGCAAAAAGTGGACGATCCTTTCCCCCTGCGACTGATCCACACGGTTCACGGCGTGGGCTACCGTTGTGAGACAGAATCATGAGGCGTGCTTCTCTCACTTTTCACCTTGCGGTGCTGCTGGCGGCTTTCTCTTTTGTTGCCTTCACCGTGATGGGCGGCGCGCTGTATTACGCGCTTCGCCAGCAGCTATCGATTCGTGACGATGCGGCGCTGGTTTCCCGCGTTGACCAGATTAGTACGCTGCTGCGCGACCTTGATGCTCAGCAACTGATCCGTGAAAAGCCGCACCTGTTTGCCAATATGCTCGGGAATACCGAGTCGCTGCTGGTGGTTCGCTACGTTGGCGGTGCGACGTTATTAGAAGTGAACCCGATGCAGCGAGATATCCCGTCCGTGACTCCCGTACCCGCTAACCAGCGGCTGACGCTTGAGGCGGTGCATCATGCCAATACCCAGGACGGCACGCCGATGGTTTATATGGCGGCCGTTAGCCCGTCGGCCAATAATCTGCCGCCGCTGGAGATCCTGTCAGCCAGAGTGCTGGCCGACCGCACCCATATTCTCGAAGAGTATCGCAATAAAATTATTCTCTTTGCCTCGATGATGGCGGCGATCTCCGTGGTGCTGGCGGTGATTTTTGCACGGCGCGGCGTTTCGCCGCTGCGCAGGCTTGCCGAGCGAACGGCGCAGATCGGGACCGGAACGCTCTCCTCACGCCTGAACAAAGACGATCTCCCGCCCGAACTGGATACGCTTATCGACCAGTTTAACGCCATGCTTGCGCGGCTCGAGCGTGGATTCCAGCAGTTAAAACAGGTCAGCGCCGATATGGCTCACGATCTCCGAACGCCGATAACCACTCTGCTGGGGCAAACAGAAGTTGGCCTGGGAGCCGCGCGTGATAATGACTATTACCGGCGGCTGCTCGGCTCAAATTTTGAAGAGTTGCAGCGCATGTCGCGGATGATCGACAACATGCTGTTTCTGGCTCAGGCGGAACAGCCCGACCAGGAAATTGAGCGTGGTAATATCGACGTAAGCGACGAAATTGGCCGCATTTGCGAATACTTTGAAGATCTCGCCGCCGACCGGGAAGTGACGATTCAGACCCGCGGCAACGGGCTGGTGTACGCCGATGCCCTGCTGCTGCGCAGAGCGCTGGCCAACCTGCTTTCCAACGCGGTGCGCTACGCCAGCCCGGAAAGCCAGATTGAAATTAGCGCCACATCCACGGCAGAGGGAATGGAAATTCTTGTCACCAACCACGGGGAAACTATCACCCCATCACACCAGGAACGCATCTTCGACCGCTTTTACCGCGCCGACCCGTCCCGTAACGACTCTGCGCACTCCAGCGGCCTCGGGCTGTCTATCGTGAATTCGATCATGCTGCTGCATCAGGGGCGCTGCTGGGTTGAAAGCCGTGACGGTGTCACTACTTTTGGCCTGCGGTTTCCCGACTCAAAACGGTAGCTATTTGCGCCGACGAAGCAGCTTAGCTGGCAGATAACGCTGGAGGGGCTGCGGCGATGCCCCCTCGATAAGCTGGCTAATCAGGTCATAGCAGTGGAAAGCGAGCTGGCGATTATCCTGCTGAATAGTATCGATGCGAACCGAGAGAGAGTCATACAGGTAATGGTCGTCGAAGCTTGCCAGATGGATGTCGCTGTCCAGCAAATTATGCTGACTCATATAGCGCAGCACCCCTTCAAGCAGGCCACATGCCGCGGTGAATAACGCTTTTGGCGGCCTGCCAAGCTGCGCGCAAAGCGCCGCAAATTGTTCATAACCCGAGCTGGGATGATAGTTGCCGTGAATTATCCATTCCGGGCGTAGCGTTACGCCCGCGCGGGCCAGCCCCTGAGTGAATCCCTCAAGGCGGTCACGGGTTGGCGAGAGGCGCGGCTGCCCGCCAAGAAAATAGATTTCATCGCTATGCGCTCTGGCGATTGGCTCAATCAGGTCGGCTGTTGGCTGGATTGAGTCGGTGATAACCAGCGGCAGCGCGCTGTCGTTCATGTGGCGGTCAAACAGCACAACCGGCAGTTGCTCGCTCAGCTTATGGTAGTCCGCCGCCGTCAGCATACTGGAAGCCACAATCAGGCCGTCAACCTGGCGGGCAATCATATTACTGACCACCATGTTTTCCTGACCTGGGTTTTCATCAGTACAGGAGATAAGCAGCTGCACGCCTGCCTCGCGGCACAGCATTTCAAGCTCGTGGGAGAAAACGGCGAAACCGTAGTTGGTTATCTCAGGAACCACCAGGCCGATGGTGTGGCTACGGTCGTCGCGCAAGGAACGCGCGTGAATGCTCGGCTGGTAATGTTGTTGCTGCGCAATAGTCATGACGCGTTCACGGGTTGCCTGAGCCACCCGCAGCTCCTTGCCTCGCCCATTTAATACCAGGCTGGCGGTAGCCTTTGAGACGCCCGCCAGTTCGGCAATATCTTTAATCGTGACGCGTTTGTTTTTTTTCACAGCGCAACCGTGGCAGTTAATCCAAACCGCTATTCTACCATGGCAGAACGCAGCGACCAGTAGCGCAACGTGACTTCAGACGCACCGCTGAAACAGACCCGTGATGGATGCTGCGGAAAATAGCGGTTACTCATCACGCCTTCACCCTGATTGATAAAAATTTCGACGCTGGAGCTGTCACAAAGAATTTGTAGAGATGAGACGGTTCCTTTCCAGTAGCGAGAAAGCCACTCGCCGGAAGCGAGGCTGCATCGTTGCAGCGTCACCCCCTGCTCGTTGATGCTCAGCTTTAAAGCCCCGCCAAAATCCAGATCCAGGCTCCCGCATATGTCTACCAGCAGCTCCAGCCGTAGCGCATCGAGGGATGGCGCTTCGCCTGCAATACCTTGCCAAAACTGCTCTTCTTCACGTAGAGCCGCCAGCTCGGCGATGGGCCGCTGGTACAACTTACCATTTTGCAGCGTAAGTTCTCTCAGGCAGGTCATCTGATGGATCCAGCCGTTGGCCAGCGTTGGCTGCAACATCTCCTCCCCATCCGGCACGCCCATCCAACCAACCAGCAGGCGGCGGCCGCCCGGGGCCTGCGCCGTTTGTGGCGCATAGAATTCAAAGCCGGCATCTAATTCGTTTAGCTCCCCGTGCCGGAAGCTCGCGGTTGCATAATCAAAGTCGCCGATTAAACAAGCCGCAGGGTAAACATTAAGGAAGCGCTCCCGCTCGCGGGTAATGCCCTGAGGACAACAGATCAACACATGCCTGCCGCCAAGCTCAAACAGGTCCGGGCATTCCCACATGTAACCCGTGTCATCGAGGCCGTTAACGCCGTTCCCGGCGATTTCCCCTTCAGACTCCCAGGCGTGCAGGTCGGATGATGAGAAGAGTAAAACTTTTCCTCGTTTGTCCTGGTCCTGCGCGCCAAGCACCATGTACCAGCGCCCGTTATGCTGCCACACTTTTGGGTCGCGAACGTGGCCGGTATAACCTTCGGGCAGCGCCAGCACCGGGCCAATTTTATCAAACTCACCGCGCTCATTTTCAACGGCCAGGCACTGCCAGGCGGTGCGTCCGCCGCCATCGAACTTCACGTTGCCGGTATAGCAGAGCGTAAGCCTGCCCTGATTATCAACGGCGCTGCCGGAATAGCAGCCGTTGCGGTCGTAATCTTGACCCGGCATCAGCGCCAAAGGCTCGTGCCGCCAGTGCAGTAAATCAGCCGAGCTCCAGTGCCCCCAGCATTTGTATTTATGATCGGGGGCCAGCGGGTTCCACTGGTAAAACAGATGCCAGCGCCCGGAAAACCACACAAATCCGTTCGGGTCATTCATTAGCCCGGTTACCGGCGCGTGGTGCCAGCGCGGATAGTGCTCGTCCCGCAGCGCACGCGGTTGCCCTTTCATTACGGCCTGCAAAATGGCAGGCATGCTGGAGGATTGCGTCATTATTCAGAGTCCGTGTTGTACTTCAGCAAGAGTGAAATGATAAACGCCACGCCAAAGGCGATAGCCATCCCGATGATGTAGTTAAGCAGAGAGCTTGCCTGAACAATTGCCATACCGGGCAGCGCGGTTAAGCCAACCGCCGTCATATAAACGTGAACCGAAACGACCCAGGCTCCGCCCGCCGCACCGCCGATAAGCGCAGCAATAAACGGTTTAACAAAGCGCAGGTTGATGCCAAAGATAGCGGCTTCGGTTATTCCCAGCATCGCCGAAAACGCGGAAGGCAGCGTAATAGCCTTAATTTTTACGTCTTTGGTTTTAAACCAAACCGCCAGGCAGGCACCGCCCTGCGCTACGTTGGCCATCGCCCAGATAGGCAGCAGGAAGTTTACGCCAATAGATGGATTCCCCAGCAGACCCGCTTCGATAGCGTGGAAGCTAT
Organism: Cedecea davisae DSM 4568; assembly: GCF_000412335.2. Lineage (GTDB taxonomy): Bacteria > Pseudomonadota > Gammaproteobacteria > Enterobacterales > Enterobacteriaceae > Cedecea > Cedecea davisae. The sequence goes on along the minus strand of NZ_KE161030.1, from coordinate 2,128,186 downwards.
GGTGGATGCCGGTTATCACGATAACCGAGTAAAGCCCGCCGAACAGTAACCCTGCCAGCCAGCCCGCGTGAGCAATCAGAGTGCTGAGCACCAGAGAAATTCCGTCGCCAAGCGCTCGCCCGGCCGGACCAATAATCAATAGTGCGATAAAGCCGGAAATAATAACGGTGAGGAAAGGCGTCAGAATAAGATCCAGCGCGTCCGGAATCACGCGGCGCAGCTGTTTTTCAACAATACTCATAAACCACACCGCCAGCAGTACCGGGAACACCGTGCCCTGGTAGCCAATCATCGCCACTTCCAGCCCGAAGAAGTTCATGGTGTGGAACCCTGCAGCCACGCCCCAGGCGTTGGTTAACGCGGGATGGGTAAGAATGCCGCCCAGGGTCGCCCCGAGATACGGGTTGCCGCCAAATTCCCTCGCGGCGGTAAAACCGATCAGGATCGGTAAGATAATAAATGCCGCCGAGCTGCACATATCCAGCATGATATACAGCGCATTTTCCGGGTTGGCCCAGCCGTAGGTTTTAACCATCCCCAGCAGCCCCATCAGCAAACCGGAGGCAACAATGGCCGGAATGATAGGCACAAAGATATTCGATAACAGGCGCGCTATGCGCTGGAACGGGTTCAGTTTCTTAGCCGCAAGATTAGCCGCTTCGGATTTGCTGGATTCGGCAATACCGGCAGTTTCGATAAAGGCTGCATACACCTTATTCACTACCCCGGTACCAAAGATAATCTGCATCTGGCCGGCATTGCGGAAGCAGCCTTTTACCCCTTCTACTTTTCCTATTGCCTGCTGGTCGGCCAGTGAATCATCCACCAGAACCAGGCGCAGACGAGTGGCACAGTGGGCCGCGCTGCCGATATTCTCCTTGCCTCCCAAAAGCGGTAAAAGCTCGTGGGCAATTTTCTTGAAATCCATAGTAACCTCTAAAACTTTATTGTTATTAATCGACTCTCCCGCCGCAGCGGGAGGTAGATGGGTTAAAACCAGGTTTCCATCTGCACGCCAAAGTTCCATTCCCCACCGGCGTTAAAGCCGCTGCTGCCGAAGGCGTCGTTGCTGGCGTAGTTGTCCAGCTTGCTGCTCCAGTCCATCCAGGTGGCAAACAGGCGCAGCTCAGGGCGGCTGAAGAAATCCCCGATGCTGCCTGCTTTCAGGGTCGGTGCGAAGGTCAGCTTGTAGAAGCTGCCGTTAACCGCATTGCGCTCCTTATAGCCCTCGGGCTTTAAGTCCATATACTGATAGCTGCCTTCGAAAGCCAGGGCAAAGTTCTGGGTCACTTCTTTTATCAGGCGGGCATTCAGGGTTGCCCACTGATAGCTGTCGCCTTTCACGTAGCGGTCTTTACTGCTTTGCGCCAGCAGCGCCGGAGCGATATGCCACCCGTTACCGATTGGCGTTACGCCAAAGCTTGCAAACCGCCAGGTATTTGCCTCAGACAATAGCGCGCCGTCTGAGCCAATGCCTTTAACTTCGGCCCCAAGTCCATGCCCGTAAAGCAGCGCGGTTTTAGCCGTCCCGTCACGCAGCCCGTAGAAGCTTTCGTTATGCAGGCCAAGCAAAGTGTGCACACCGTTATTAGCCGCCTCTTTCTGAATAAGTTCGCCGCTGGCGTCTTTGCGGTCGTCGTTATCTTTAGCCCGCAACCCGGTGACCATCAGCTGGAACGGTCCGGCAAAGTGATTCATGGTTAGCATGTAGTTTTGAACGGTATTGCCCGTATCTTCGAGACGGCCAAAGTTGCGGCCATACACAGCAAAGTTACTACGCAGGCTATCGTTCCACTTCACGTCATACACACCGCCGCCGGTCCCGGCAAGAAACACCACGTCGGAGTCCAGCCAGTGGATATCGAAATTATCGCGGTCGAAGCGTTTACCCGCCCACCAGGTGCTGCCCTTCAGCGGCCCGTCCAGCCCCGGCAGGTTTCCCAACTCCGCAAAGGCCTGGCGAATATTGAGATCGCTCGAGTCCGCCGACCAGTCGTTATAGGTTTTTTGCCCGTCCGCCAGCATCGCCTTAAAGCGCGTGGTTGCGCCATTATCCAGCGTTTGATGATGCTCAAGATTCAGCTCGACGTAAGTATCGGCCTCATTACCCAGGCGGCCAATTGCGCCGCCGGTTTCTCCTGCCGGAGTCAAATAAGGCCCGCTTTTACTACTGGAGGCAGAGTCGTTCATCAGCAGCCCGGAACGCGCATAGCCATGAAACTCAAAGCCGCTCGCCTTATCGGCCTTGCTTTCAAGCTTTGCGGTGCGCTGAGCAACCTCCTCTGTGGAAGCCTGGGTTTGCTGCTGCCGGGCTGCAAGCTGCTGCGCCTTTTTCTCCGCTACCGCAGCGCGGCTCTCTGCCGCCTGTGCCCTGCTTTCCGCATCCTGCAAACGCTGTTCCAGCGCGGCAAGACGGGATTCAATGGTGTTTAAGTCCGTAGTAGCCTGGGCGGAGGCCGTTCCAATAAGCAGCGCTATCATCACCGCCAGTTTGCTTTTCTGGTACATGTTTGTCGTTTCCCTGAGAGGCTGGTGCCATTTGTAATTTTGCTAAACCGGTTTAGTTAAAAAATCTTAACCAGGCATAAAGAGGCGGATCAATGAATTTTGCTAAACCGATTTAGTAAATGTGACAAACACGACAAACAGAATATATTTACAGCAGTTTCTCAACCTCTTCGCGGTGAGGAAGCGCCGTCATTGCGCCTTTGGCTGTGGTCGCCAGCGCGCCGCATAGCTGGGCAAGCTCAATGGTCTGCGCAAGCTGCCCGGTGTTTTCCGGCATTCCCCTGGCAGCCAGCGCGTTCAGCAACCCGCCCACGAATGCGTCGCCCGCCCCGGTGGTATCCACGCAAACCACCGGCCGGGCGGCGAAGTGATGAACCTCTCCCCGATAACTGGCCATTACGCCCTCTTTACCCAAGGTGACCAGCAGCAGTTCCGTGTTGTAGCGGCTCGCCAGCTTTTCAATGCCCGCCCGCAGGTCAGCCTGCCCGCTGATGAACACCAGTTCCTCTACGGACAGCTTAACAACGTCTGCCAGCAGCAGCGCGCGGGTGAGGCACGCCTGTAGCTCGGCGCTATCGTGCCAAAGATCGGGGCGAATATTGGGGTCGAAGCTGACTGTGCCCGCGGCCTTTTTTATCTGTTCCATTGCGCCAAAGGTGGTGGCCCTGCTCGGCTCCGCGCTCAGGGCTATAGAGCAGGTGTGCAGCCACTGGCCGCGTTTAAACGGCGGCAAATCGGCAGGTTCGAGGAAAAGATCGGCGCTCGGGCGGACCATAAAGGTGAAGCTACGCTCGCCTTGCTCATCGAGACTGACAACCACGGTTGAGGTGCGATGTTGTGCATCGGCATGCATAAACGTTGTATCGACCTTCTCACTCGCCAGCGTTTTCCTCATAAAACGACCGAAGGGATCGTCGCCCACGCGGCCAATAAATCCGCTGCTGCCGCCGAGGCGAGCAATACCCACCGCTACGTTAGCCGGTGCGCCACCGGGGCATTGTAATAATCTTCCGTTGCCGTCCGGCAGCAGGTCAACAACCGCATCGCCCAGCACCCAAACATGTGCGCTCATGGTTCCTCCATTTGTAAGCTAAATATTGCTAAACTGGTTTAGCTATTTAATCACACTCTGATTACGCTCAGAAACAAAATTCCTGATGATTTGGGGACTTGTGTAACCAAAGTTCTTGGACAGGCTGTGTCAGATGCGGTACCGCTGTGCCATAATATCGCGCGACAACTCACCGAATGAGCCTTACGGCAAGACATTACGTCGAAAAAAAGAGTATGCACATGGACATCAAACCAAAAAAACATCGCTCGCTTTATATCCCTTACGCCGGACCCGTTTTACTCGAATTCCCCCTACTCAACAAAGGCAGCGCTTTTAACATTGAAGAGCGCCGTAACTTCAACCTGCTCGGGCTGCTGCCTGCCGTTGTTGAAACCATTGAAGAGCAGGCCGAACGCGCCTGGATACAGTACCAGGGCTTCAAGACCGAAATTGATAAGCACATCTACCTGCGTAATATCCAGGACACTAACGAAACGCTGTTCTATCGCCTGGTAGAGAACCATCTCGAAGAGATGATGCCGGTGATTTACACCCCGACCGTTGGCGCGGCGTGTGAGCGTTTCTCCGAAATTTACCGTCGCTCCCGCGGCGTGTTTATCAATTATGAAAATCGTCACCATATGGACGATATTCTGCAGAACGTGCCGAACCACAACATTAAAGTCATCGTGGTGACCGACGGCGAACGTATTCTTGGCCTGGGCGACCAGGGCATCGGCGGGATGGGTATTCCTATCGGCAAGCTGTCGCTCTACACCGCGTGCGGCGGCATTAGCCCGGCTTACACCCTGCCGGTCGTGCTGGACGTCGGCACTAACAACCAGCAGTTGCTCAACGACCCTCTGTATATGGGTTCTCGCCATCCGCGTATTACCGGCGACGAATATTACGAGTTCGTTGATGAGTTTATTCAGGCCGTGCGCCACCGCTGGCCGGATGTGCTGTTGCAGTTCGAAGATTTCGCGCAGAAAAACGCCATGCCGCTGCTGACTCGTTACCGGGATGAGATCTGCTCGTTTAACGATGATATTCAGGGCACCGCTGCTGTTACCGTTGGCACGCTGATCGCCGCCAGCCGCGCGGCTGGCAGCCAGCTTAATCAGCAGAAAATCGTGTTCCTTGGCGCAGGGTCCGCAGGTTGCGGTATTGCCGAGCAAATCATCGCCCAGATGCAGCGTGAAGGCCTGAGCGAAGAAGCCGCCCGCAGCAATGTATTTATGGTTGACCGTTTTGGCCTGCTGACAGACAACATGCCTAACCTGCTGTCGTTCCAGACCAAACTGGTGCAAAACCGTGAGCACCTGGCTGACTGGGATCTCGAGAGCGAAGCAATTTCGCTGATGGATGTCGTGCGCAATGCTAAGCCGAATATTCTGATTGGCGTTTCCGGCCAGACCGGCCTGTTCACCGAAGAAATTATCCGTGAAATGCACAAGCACTGCCCGCGCCCTATCGTGATGCCGCTGTCTAACCCAACTTCACGCGTGGAAGCCACGCCACAGGACATCATTACCTGGACCGACGGCAACGCGCTGGTTGCAACCGGCAGCCCGTTTGCACCGGTTGTCTGGAAGGATAAAACCTTCCCAATCGCCCAGTGTAACAACGCCTACATCTTTCCAGGCATCGGCCTCGGGGTGATTGCTTCAGGCGCGTCACGCATTACCGATGAGATGCTGATGGCGGCGAGCGAATCGCTGGCGCAGCACTCTCCTCTGCTGCAAAACGGTGAAGGTATGGTGCTGCCTGAGCTGAAAGATATTCAGAAAGTATCTCGCGATATCGCCTTTGCGGTAGCGAAAATTGCCCAGCAGCAAGGCGTGGCGGTTGTCACCTCTGCCGAAGCGCTGAAGCAGGCAATTGACGATAACTTCTGGCTGCCGGAATACCGCGACTATCGCCGTACTTCGATTTAATCGGCATCAGATATAAAAATTAAAGGGCATATGGTAAAGCATGCCCTTTAATATTAACGTGCTAGTCCATTGTGTATTGCTACTGCTTACCTGTAATGTTATTGATTGATACATTAAATATCATAATTCTATATCCAAATTAATTTTTATTTCACCGCCAAAAATAAAATCAAAAAATTGTGATTGATGTAATTTAATGATAAGGAGGGTGGACTTCACTCATTTACAGGTTAGATAAACATGTTTTCAATACAAGTAAACAGCTGTTCTACATTTGGTCTTTTTCCAATAAGGTCATCAACACCTTCGGTGTAATCAGATTCATTTAACAACTGTTTCATACTTTCTGCTGTGAGAACAAGTCCATGCATTTTTGCATAACACTGCAACAAAGCTAATGCACCTGAACATAAAGGTGTTGCGCTCGATGTTCCCCAATAATTATTCGTGTAGTCTCGATTATGACCTGGTAAATTTTGCGATGTGCCATAACCTGTTGTAGTGACATTTTGTCCCCAGGAGTTGATAAGTGATGAGTAGTGTCCATAATTTGAAAATGAAAGTTTACGCCCGGTCGATGAATTGCAAGCTCCTACAAGCATCGCGCCTGAGTCACCGTAGTCAGGGCAAATAGATGTATTACTCAAATCAACCCCCGAATTACCGGCGGCCATTATGACGATAGCCCCTTTTTCAGTGAGGTTGTAAATTGTATCCCACCAACTTTTTATTGCTATTGCTGGTACAAGAATATTATTTACTGTCCACTGAATATCCAGGCTTACAATATCACCGGGATGTGCCTGCTCTAATATTTTATCTATGTCTCCGGTATCATAGAAATAAAATGATGATGAGTGCGCTATTCCTGTAACACCAAAGCCGTTATTACCTGCTGCTATACAACCTGTTGATGCAGTTCCATGATCACAGTCATTTGTTTCATCACGGCTGCTCACAACCGTGATATTACCCTCCTGAAAATCTTCATGATTTTTATAAACCCCAAAATCGAGATGTCTAATGGCCACCATTGCACCTGAATAACCATGTGACCAGGCATTACGAATATTCATGCCATGTAGCTCATCAAGATAACCTTGTAACTCAGAGAAATCAGGTGTATCAGCAACATTGTTCAAGTTATTTTTTGATTTTTCTATAATATTCAATTCAGGAGGCGGTAAATTATCTGTTACTGGAACAATTGAGCAATAAATCACCCCCTCGATATCGTTAATTTTTTGGCGAATATTTTTTGCATCCTCTTTGCTTAAAATATTAGATGTTGTGTAGTATTCATAGTTATGTATTGAATGATCCTTCTGGAATAAATTTAAATTTAACACTTTCTTTTGGAAAGTATTTAACTCCAGCCTTTTATTTAATATGCTTTCTGTTTCCTTTACTCTGTCCTTATGAATTTTTATTTCGACATAAAAATCATTAATATTATCAATCTCAGGTTCATTAACACTAAAATCCATTACCCCTAAAGCTTTTGATGATTTAAGTGGAACGCCGTACTGAAAGCCTGCTTTAGAAAAATTCAAATTATTAGAATTTAATTTTAATGAATCATGGGATTTTACAGCTACCCGGTACACCCCAGGCTGGGTTACATTAAATATATGATATGTATTCTTATTATAGATGGAATCAACCAATATATTGTCCAGGTATAAATCTAAATCAACTGGGAAGGAGAACTCATTGAGTTCCACATAAATTGATGGGTTTTCATTTAACACTTTGTATATTTTAATTTTATTTTCCATGATATCATCCTCGCTTATTGTTTGTGATGAATGCATTTAATTTAAAAGTCATATTTTCAATATATTAAATATGATATTTAAATAAACACTTAAAATCATTCAGAAGTAAAGGTAGCAGATGTTTTGAATTAAAAAAATAATTATCATGGAATTTATATTAATATATTAAACATTATATTTATAGGTTGTTTAATTAACCCCTGCTCATCGAGTGCTGGGGTTAATTACAGCGTAGCGTATATTAATTTTTGCTTAGCGAGTAGCTCAGCAATATCGGGGCATCCGGCAACTGGGTGAAGCGGGTAATGATTTGGTGATAATCCGCGGTCGGGTCGAGATCTTTTAACTGCTGCGGATAAAGATCTTTGGCGAGGATTTCCATACCGATAATATTGTACGGATGGTTATAGAAGTGGTGATAAACACCGTAAACCTTCCCTTCTTTCACCGGCTCGATGCTCTGGAAAGTCGGCCGTGCCAGCAGTTTATTAAGTGCTGCGCTCACTTCCTGTTCGTTGCTGCCATAACCAAACGGCAATACGCTCGGGTTAGGACGCTTAGAGCCGGACATAATATAAACGTCTGGTTTCATGGCAATAATCTGCTCCATAGGCACAAAACCGGCGCTGCCAGGCAGCAGCGTGGAACCGATGTTTTTGCCGCCGACGGCCTCAACCAGCGCTCCCCAGCCGTTATGTCCGTGGGTGAAGCAGCAATTTTCGCTGTTCCCGGCAATCGGTTCAATAAAGACCGTTGGCTTGTTTTTCACCCCGGCAGCGACCTTCTGGATAGTAGTCAGATGCTGCTGATAAAAGTCGGCATACTCTTTGGCGCGTTTTTCCTGGTTAAGCACCGTGCCTAACAGCGTCACGCTGTTAGCGGTGTTTTCCACAGGGTGCAGCTCGTAATCAACGAATACTACAGGGATATTGAGTTTTTTCAGCGATTTGATTACACCGGTCTGCTCGAGCGCAGGTTTAGCCCGCAATTGCGCAATCATCATGTCCGGCTGCTGCGCCAGCACGCTTTCAAGGTTCACTTCTCCCTGATCGCTAAAGCCCATATCGATAATTTTGCTTGCTTCCGGCCATTTACCCTTCAGCACATTCCAGGTCTGAGTGTCCTGTTTTTTCGGCAGATTATTCCACGCCACCACGCGTTTGAACGGGTCTTCCCTGTCCAGCAGCGCCAGCGAAAGAATATCTCGGCCATCCTGTAAAATAATGTGCTGTGGTTCTTTTTGGATAGTGATGCGCTGGTTATCCATATCGGTAACGGTGATGGGATAAGTCGTTGCGCCGCAGCCCGCCGAAGCCAGCAGTAACCCTGTCATAACAAAACTTGCTTTCATTGATGCTCTCCATGAGAAAGAGATTAGTTATTATTACTATTTATATTAATAAAGCCTTAATGCGCCCTCATCTGGCAAGTATTCAATGGTTTAATTTTATTACGTGACAGCGTCACTTTTTATTGATTCAAAAATGTAAACATAACTGAACACCATCCGTAACCCTCATTTGACGCCCTCGTACTTTTCCCTTACCCTGCGCGGCATAATTGCATACAACTATTCGTAAATTCAGAGGGAAGCGTGAAGAACAGGACTCTTGGCAGTGTTTTTATCGTGGCGGGAACCACAATTGGCGCAGGAATGCTGGCGATGCCGCTGGCTTCCGCCGGGGTGGGCTTCGGCGTCACCCTGCTGATGCTCGCCGGCCTCTGGGGGGTGATGTGTTACACCGCGCTGCTGCTGGTTGAAGTCTACCAGCACGTCTCCGCCGACACCGGCCTGGGCACCCTCGCCCGGCGTTATCTTGGCCGCCCGGGGCAGTGGCTCACCGGATTTAGCATGCTGTTCCTGATGTACGCCCTGACCGCCGCCTACATCAGCGGCGCAGGTGAACTGCTGGCCGCCAGCCTCAGCCAGTGGCTTTCAACCTCCATTTCAGCAACTTCAGGCGTGCTGCTGTTTACCGTGGTTGCCGGGGCTATTGTCTGTATCGGCACGCACATGGTGGATATGTTCAACCGCGTGCTCTTTACTGCAAAAATTGTCCTGCTGGTCGTGATGCTGACGCTGATGATGCCGCATATTCACCACACCAACCTGTTAACCCTGCCGATTGAAAAGGGACTGGCGCTTTCCGCCATTCCGGTGATTTTCACTTCGTTCGGCTTCCACGGCAGCGTGCCGAGCATTGTCAGCTATATGAATGGCAACATTCGCAAACTGCGCTGGGTCTTTATCGTCGGCAGCGCCATTCCGCTGGTGGCCTATATTTTCTGGCAGCTTGCTACCCTTGGCGCGATTGATTCCGCCACATTTACCGGGCTGATGGCCGAACACTCGGGTCTTAATGGTTTCCTGCAGGTTGTACGCCAGGTTGTGGCTACGCCGCATGTTGAGCTGGCGGTTCATCTGTTTGCCGATTTCGCGCTGGCAACCTCTTTCCTCGGGGTTTCTCTGGGGCTGTTTGACTACCTTGGGGATTTATTTGCCCGCAACCGCAAAGCTTCAGGCCGCCTGCAAACCGGTCTGATGACCTTCCTGCCACCGCTGGTGTTCGCCTTGTTCTACCCACAGGGCTTTGTGATGGCGCTCGGCTATGCTGGCGTGGCGCTGGCAGTGCTTGCCCTGCTGGTGCCGTCCATGCTGGTGTGGCAGAGCCGTATACAGCACGCGGATGCAAAATGGCGCGTGGTGGGCGGCAAGCCTTTACTGGCCCTGGTCTTTGCCTGCGGTATTGCGGTTATCGTTATTCAGTTCCTGATTACCGTCGGCCTGCTGCCGGAAGTCGGCTAATTCTGCTTCTCAGACCGCGAGGCACTCTCCTCGCGGTTGCCTGAATCCTTCGCATCATCTCCCTCCCAATCATCAGGATTTTGTATTTAAAACCAGTGCTTATGTAAGCAGAGTTAATATTGTAAATGCTAATTATTGTCATTATCATCTCAATTCCCATTATAAAATTGCTTCAGCATCGACAATAAACATCATGACTCGCATTCCATTTGCTTCTACTTTCGTTCGCCAGGCGCTGTTAAATTCAAAATTACTCATTCTTGCAACATTCGTCATCGGCGGGCAGGCCAGTGCCGCCGACAAGCCGAAGGAAGACACGCTAACGGTGGTGGCAAACGCCAACCCGGACGGTTCCCCGGCAAGCTACACCCAGGATGAATCGTCCATCGCCTCGCGCAGCAAAACGCCGCGCAGCGAAATTCCGCAGTCCGTCAGCGTGGTTACGCCTCAGGTTATTGATGACTACGATGTCACTTCGGTAAATGACGCCATGAAGTTTGTCAGCGGCGTAACCCAGAGCAACACGCTGGGCGGTATAGAAGACGGCTTTGTAAAACGCGGCTTTGGTTCCAATAGCGACGGCTCCGTGTTTATCGACGGCGTGCGCAGCAACCAGGGGCTGGCGATGGACTCCAGCATCGACCACGTTGAAGTCCTGAAAGGCTCAGCCTCTCTGCTGTACGGCATTCTTAACCCAGGCGGCGTTATCAACCTGGTCAGCAAGAAACCGCAGTACAGCTGGAACACCCACGTCAGCGGCACCAGCAGCAGCAACGGCGGGGGCTCCGGTATGGTTGACGTTACCGGGCCGCTCGGCAATGGTTTTGCCTTCCGCCTGGTGGCGGAGCGCCAGCACGAAGATTACTGGCGCAACTTCGGCAGCGACGAGCACACGCTGATCGCCCCTTCCCTGAGCTGGTACGGGGACAAAGCCTCGTTCAATATCAGCTACGTGGAGTACAAGTTCGATATTCCGTATGACCGCGGTACCGCATTCATCAACGGCAAACCGCTCGATATTCCCTACAACCGCCGCATCGACGATTACGCGAACCACGCCTGGGGCAAGAACAAACGCCTGACAACCAACTATTCGTACAAGCTGGACGACACATGGGAAACCAACCTCAACTACGCATGGATGCAGCGCCGCTACGACAGCAACGAAGTTCGCGCCACCGCGGTCGATCCTAAATCCGGGATTGTTTCCCGCCGGGCCGACGCCAACCGGGGCTTTAACCACCAGACCGATTACGCTTCCTGGGACATCAGCGGCAGCCCGGAACTGCTGGGTATGACGCATGACATCACCCTCGGCGCGGACTACGAGCAGAACGAAACCTACAAGAAGTATTCGTACCGCGGCAAGGTGTCGAAAACCTTCAATATGAACAGCCCGGTTTACGGGGAAGCGCCGATCGTTGGCAGCAGCACATATAATGACTCCAACAGCAACTTGCGCACCAATCTCTATAGCCGCTCGCTGTTTGCCAAAGACAGCATCCACCTGACCGAGCAGTGGATTGCGGTGCTCGGCGGCCGCCTCCAGCGCTACACTCAAACCTCAAGTTCGGGTTGGGTAAAACCTCAAACTACCCTCGAGGACAGAGGCAATGCCTTCCTGCCTCAGCTGGGCCTGGTGTACAAAGTCATACCTGATGTGTCGCTTTACGGTAGCTACAGCAAGTCGTTCACCCCTTCGACGCAGACCGATGATAACGGCAACGTGGCCTCAACCGAGAAAGGCACCACCTGGGAAGTTGGCGCGAAGTGGCAGATGATGCCGCATCTGAGCAGCAGCCTGGCGCTTTATCGCATCGACGAGAAAGATATGTCGGTGTTTATTAACGGCGTCACTCGTAACATTCCAAAAGCCCGCTCCACCGGCGCAGAACTTGAGCTGAACGGTGAAATTGCACAGGACTGGAACCTGACGGCCAACTACAGCTACGACAAAACCGAGATCGTCGAAGATAACGTTAACCCAATCAACGTCGGCAATCGCCTGGTAAATGCCCCAACGACTATGGGCGGCCTTTACCTCAGCCACACCCTGCGCTTCTCCTGGTTGCCGGGTGAACTGCGTCTGGGCGGCGGCGGACGTTACGTGGGAAGCCGTGCGGGCGATCCGGAAAACAGCTTCACCATGCCTTCCTATACCGTGGCCGATGCGTTTATCGCGTGGGACAGCAAGCTTATTGGCAAAAACACCGAGCTGAAACTGAACGTAAAAAACCTGTTTGACCGGGAATATTACGAATCAAGCGCCGGTAACCTGCGCGTGATTGAAGGCGAACCTCGCACCGTATACCTGTCCGCAAGCGTGGATTTCTGAGATGAAAAAGTCGCTATTACTTGCGGCCCTGCTGGCACTCAGTGCCGGCGCTCAGGCCAAAACCATAACCGATATTCTCCAGCGTAAAGTCGACGTGCCGGACAATCCGCAGCGCCTGGTGGTCGGCGAAAGCCGCATGATCTATACCCTGGCGCTGGTTGAGGACGGCAACCCGGCTAAACGCATCGTCGGCTGGCCTGCGGATTTAAAGCGCCTCGACCCGCAGACGTGGAACCGCTATAGCGCGGCGTTCCCGCAAATTAAAGATATTCCGATCATTGGCAATAATAACTTCTCGCAGATAAGCGTTGAGAAAGTTATCGCCCTGCGCCCGGATCTGGTCATCCTCCCGATTTATGCCAAAAAGGAGAGCAACCACGACAGCTTCCTCGCCCAGCTGACTCAGGCGCATATTCCGGTCATTTATGTGGATTTCCGCGTCGATCAGTTAAATAACACAGTTCCGAGCCTGCGTATTCTTGGCGAGGCGCTGAATGACGAAGTGAAAGCGGAGAAGTTTATCGCCTTCTATCAGCGGCATATGGATAAAATTGCCAAACGTTTAGTCGATGCCAAACCGGTAAAGCCAACGGTGATGCTCCAGCTGCACCTTGGCGATAAAAGCGACTGCTGTACTACCGTCGGGCGCGGCAATCTGGCCGACCTGCTGGCCTTTGCCGGAGGCGACAATATTGCGGCAAGCCGCTTCCCCGGCGTCTACGGCAAAATCGCCCCTGAAGCTTTGCTCGCCGTGAACCCTGATATTTATATTGCCACCGGTAGCGCCGGACCGCAGCAGGACGGCAGGCTACAGCTTGGCTCCGAAGTGACGGCGGCTCAGGCGCAGCAAAGTTTTACTCAGGTCGTTGGGCAGCAGAAGATTATTTCCGGCCTGAGCGCGATTGAGAACGGCAATGCATGGGCGCTGTGGCACAATTTTTATCTCTCACCGTGGCACCTGCTGGATGTGGAGTTCTTCGCCAAAACCTTCCATCCGCAGCTGTTCGAAGATATGGATCCGCAGCAAACTCTCGATGAGATGAATCGCGAGTTTATGACGGTGAAAGAAACCGGAACCTACTGGACAAAGCTGAAATAATCCTCCGGCGGCCCGGGTTCGGGCCGCTACATTTTCGGGTTAAGAATGGCCGCGATTTGCTCGCCGCTAAGCGTCAGGCCAAAGAAGCTGCGGTAAAAATCTCTGGTCTCTTTTTGCATATCCACATCGCTGAATTGTTCCGGGTAAAGTTTTTTTGCCAGCCACAAAAACTGTAGCGCCTCTTCACTCGTTTCCCGGCACCACCAGAACATCCCTTTGGGATTCACATAGACGCGATGATGAAGCACCGCATCAACACTTGCCCACTGCGGGGAAGAGAGGATCTCGTCCGCATCTCGCTTGTTCATCGCCACTATAACTGCGGGATTGGCCGCAACCAGTTGCTCCATTGAGACTTCGCCCGGGCGATTTTTCCTGCCATCAAACCAGTTTTCAGCCACGTTTTTGGCCCCGGCCAGATCCATCCAGTCCTGATTGAGCGACGGCCGCCCTGTCGTGGTCAGCGGGCCACCCATGCTGTGATACACCGTCAAGCGTTTATCATCGGGAACGTTCTGAAGGCGCGTTTTGACCAGGGCCACATTGCGGTCGAAATAGCGCTGATACAGGCTGGCTTTTACCTGCGCATCCTCACCCAAAACGTCCGCCGTTTGCTGCACCCTACGCGTTAATGCCTGCATGGAATTAGCCTCAAAAGCCAGCACGCGTACGCCAGCCTGCTCCAGCGTTTCCTGCCGGGGTATTTGGGTGCCTTCCGGGATAAATACCAGCTGCGCCCTCAGGGCAATAAGCTGCTCCGGGTCGAGTTCTCGCCCGCTATTCATACTGACTATTGGCACGTTTTTAATTCGCGGCAGGCTCTGACTGAACAGCGGGATTTGCTGAGCAATCTTCGACGTGCCGACAATGCTGTCGCCGTATCCCAACATGGTAATAATGGTGTTTTGTGCCGGCCACGGCGAAGCAATTCTCAGCTCGCCGTGAGGAAGAGCAGCTCTCACGCTGCCCGTAGATAACGCACAAACTCCCATCGCTAATGCGAGGAAAATGCGCTCAAGTTTCATTTTGTCACCCGTCAGAAATTGAAAGTAACAGAGGCTCGAACTTCTCGCCCGTTGCCGAGGAATGCGCTTGGGGAACCGCCGTCACCGTCGGTGCCTGACGGGAAGATCGAGGCCCAATAATGCTCATTGGTCACGTTGTTCACTGCCACGCGCAAGGTGGTGGGGACTTTTTGGAACGTTGTGGAGTAGCGTGTGCCGAGGTCAAGCGTGGTATAGCTCCCCGCCCAGGCGGTGTTAGTATCATTCGCAGCACGTTTACCGGTGTAATGAACGTTGGCGCTGTAGACCCATTGCGGGAGTGAAGGCAGGCTGTATTCTGCCAGCAGGTTGGCCTGCACTTTCGCGACACCGACAACTCGTTTGTCGCTGGTGCTTTGCGAAACGGTATCTTTTAATTTCGGATTAAGGAAAGTTACGCCGCTATAGATATTAAGCCCCTGCCAGACTTTGCCGGTAGCCGTCAGTTCAAGGCCATTATTCATCTGCTCGCCCTGGTTTTTATAAACCATATCAGCAGCATCCACATAGGCGAACGGCCGTTTCAGGCTAAATAACGCCGCGCCGAGATTCATCCCGCCGACATCCGCCTTTAAGCCAATTTCATACTGCTGGCTGCGATATGGATCCAGCGTTTGCCCTTCGTTTTTAACCCCCATCCCTGTTGGGGCGGTTCCGCCCTGCTCCAGCGAGTCGGCATAGCTGACGTAGGCCATCAGCTCGGGAGTAATTTTGTACATCAGAGCCACGTTCGGGCTTAACCCGTTCTGATCGTTCTGCCCGGTTTTTTGCCCCTGTTTATTAAAACTTTGCGTCTGTATCCAGCTCTGGCTGAGGTAGAACATGGCAGACCACTGCGGGTTAAAAGTCACCGTATCGCCCAGAGTCACGCTCTGCTGGCTATTTTCGCCGGATTTGTAGCGCGCGCCGTGTTTATTGATACGCCCGTCGGAAGGCTCTGCCATCGGCGTGGGGTCATACATGTTAGAGCTGCCAAGGTTATAACGCGTGTTGGCGCCTTTCCCGCTGTATAAAGACCAGATATAGCCGGTGGTGGAGAGCGCCAGATCGTGCTCAATTGAGCCGGTATCGGCATGGCCGTTAAGCGTCAGCGTATTGCTCAAAACACGGAAGCGGCCTGCCGCGCTGGAATCACTCAACGAGCGGGAGATATCGCCTTTGTCATTCAGAATGGTGCTGGAAACCGAGCGCATGGCACGATCGGCCTGCTGCCAGCCTACTCCGGCAGTTACCGACCAGTCATCATTGAGGTAATGAATCAGGCGCGTACTGACGGTATCGGTGGTGAGATCGTTCCCTGCGGTGCTAAGCGCCAGATTTTTGTTTTTCGGATCCGGTGCCGAAGGGAGTTTGACGTTCGGGCCGTAGCTAAAGCCGCCCGGATTCCCTTTTTGCACCATCTCATAGTGGCTGGCGTCCAGTTGGAGCTGGGTGCCGGGCCGGATATTCCAGTCAAAGGCGACGGAGAGCAGCTTGCGGCGTAACGTGCTGTCGTCGATGTTGCCTTCGCCCTCCTCGTTCAGCAGGTTTACGCGGTAGCCAAAACGGTGCTCGTCATCGAAGTGGCCGCCCAAATCCGCATGCCCGCTAAAAGCGCTGCGGCTCTGGTAGCCCAGCGTTACGTTATTCAGCGTTTCTTCCGTTGGCCGCTTAGCGATAAAGTTAAATTGCCCAGCAGGACTCGCCGGGCCATACAACGCTCCGGTCAGGCTATTTAGCACATCCAGACGCTCCAGCATTTCCACCGGGAAAGCCGTCGTGGAGACAATATTCAGACCATCAAGTCGGCTATTGGAAACAACATTACCCTGCATACCGCGGCTTTGCGGGCGGCCAACATCCATGCCACCACGCGCCTGCATTTGCGTACTCGGAGAATATTTTAATAATTCACTGACGCTTTTTGCCTGCTGATTCTCAATCATCTGTTGAGTCACGGTGGTTGACGAATAAGGCGTATCTATCCAGGCTTTATTTCCCAAAGGCCCGACGTCAATATCCGCCGTTTTAAAACCAGCGCCAGCCGCATTATCTTCCGCGGCAGCGGGTGTAGCGGTTACCAGAATCTGATCTTCTTGCTTGCCGGATGTTTCCGCTTTTTTATCCGCAGCACCTGCGCCCGGGCTAACCAGAGACGTGAAAAGCGGCAATGCCACTGCCGACTTGAATAGAAACTTCATTACGCACCTACCGTTATATAAATGATTATATTTCGAAAGCGTGCGATACTAAGCGCCCAAAAGTGACAGGCAGTTGATCGAGATCAGATTGGCTTCGATTATGCGTTAATTACTCCTTTAGGGTTATTGTTCTGAACAAGGAAAAATTGGAAATAGCGTTTTTGTTTTATCAAAATCTATTAATAAAAAGCCTTAAGGCAGCGGCTAAAATAATCAAAAATTCGTCTGCCATTTTTGATAGTTGCTTCTTTTTTCCGACCGGTAGAAAGTAAGGTCAGGCATAACATCCCATGAGGCACAAATGACCCCATCAAAACCGACTCTTCATTTGCTGTGCGGCAAAATTGCCGCAGGCAAATCCACGCTCTGCGCGCAGCTTGCGGTTTTGCCGAATACCGTTGTAATAAGCGAAGATAGCTGGCTTGCGGCACTGTATGGCGAGCAAATGCAGACGGTTGACGACTATGTGAACTATTCGGGCAAGCTTAAGCAGGCGCTGGGGCCCCATCTTGTTTCGTTGCTGAAAAATGGATTATCGGTAGTGCTGGATTTCCCGGCCAACACGCTGGCTACACGCCAGTGGATGAAAACGCTTGTTGACTCTTCCGGCGCAGACAACCGGCTGCATTTCCTTGATGTCCCGGATGAGATTTGTCGCGAAAGGCTGCGCGCCCGCAACGCCAGCGGAACCCATGATTTTGCCGCCACGGACGCGCAGTTTGATTTGATTACCCGTTATTTTGTTGCTCCGGGTGAAGAAGAAGGCTTTAACATCGCAAGATATGAATGAGATTAAAGCCTTCTCCAGGCACGTTTATTCCGCCTCTATTATCAGGTGATAACATCTGCAATAGAGGTTTTGTGGTTTTTTATTTCTTCCAGGATCTTATTGAAATCATCCTCACTCATAGCATTAAACTGTGCTTTACTTTCGGCGCTGGCATCAAAAAAGTAATGCTTGCCATTGTTTATATCAATGGGGAAAAAAGATTGTGAAGCGTCATCCCACAAAATATTTTCGAGATGAAGATCGTCATGCGTTATTCCAAGGCTATCAAGCCTGTTGATCATATCAAAAAACCTTTGCTCTGCATCATACGGTAAAGAGCCAGTAGGCAAAGAATCCAACGCTTTCCCCGGCACACGGAGCATCCTTATGTAATGATCTCCATGCTCATCTATCAGCAGTGATGCCGAGTCCTCACCGTAATAGAGTTTAAACATAGCCGTTTCATGCCTTGCTATTTCTGGCACATCATCCATAGTTTCATTATGATAACGTTTGATTAAATACTCTTCATCGTCGGCATCTATATAAACATATCCTATTTCACCGCTACCGATAAGATCCCCAAAATTGAGTGTTGATTCTTGTTTGGGATGAGCGGGCTCAAAATGAGCTTTTTTAGAAGTCACTGCCGTAACATCAGGTTCGCCTGTCACAGATTTTCTTTTTCCTGTGCAAGGTTTGTTATCAACCCCATGCTCATCGGCAAAAGACTGCTTATGTATTATCGCTTGTTTCATCGGCGAAGGAGAGCGTGGAGCCGTACCCTTAAACTCTTCCGGCACGTTGCTCAATCTATTGATTTTAGGAGTGAAAGAACAGTTCAGGCCAGCCTCAGACATGTGTTCGTCAGATGTTCTTTTAACTTGTGAGGTACTACCGCTCTGAGCTATATCATTTTGTTGCTGACAAACTGCCGCTTGTCCCGTTGTCGTTCCCGGCAGCAAGGCTGAATAAGGCATGTGTCGCTCCTTTTCTATCATGACGCATTATTATCGGCCAGTGTATTTATCCACCAGCGCATAAATTATTGCCGCCGTTTCAGGATCTATTTCGCCAGCGTAATCACTCTGGCGGAAATGGAGCTGGAAGGCCTGAAACAATAACTTTTTCCCTTCATCTGTACCGGCACCGGATACGTCATAACCGTAGGCGGCAAGTTTTTCTATTACTTCACTCTCCGCCGGCATTTGAGCGGTAAACTGGCGAAGATAACTATCTTTAATATCTTGCTGATACCATGCCCCTACGCCTGCCTCACTAAGTTGTTGCCAGGGGAATGCCGCGCCGGGATCACTTTTACGGCCGGGGGCAATATCTGAATGCCCGACAATATTATTCGGTGAAATATCCGGGTAGCGCTGGAGGATATTCAGGCTGAGTTGCCTGACAGCTTCTATTTGCTGTTCATTAAAGGGAGGGAAATTCAGATTACCATGGCCATCATCCGAGGCAAGATTAACAATTTCAATACCTATCGAGGTGTCATTAATATTGCTCCGTCCGGCCCAGTTGCTGACGCCCGCATGCCAGGCCCGTTCTTTTTCATCAACAAGGTTAAAGATGCGCATATCGTTGAAACCTGCGGCAAGATAGGTTTTGTCCGTAGGATCGGGTATCAGATAATGGGCACTTACGCTATTCCCGGTTAGCGAGGTTACTGAGTCAGCGAAATTCTGCGCCGTGTAGTGCATAACCAGAAAACGAACTCTGGGATTGTAACTTTTGACGGAACGGTATGCGTTATAGTCAATTTTGACCGGTACTGGCGGGTTAAACTTCATTTCCGGGCCAGCCTGCCCGGCATGTTTTAACTGGCTCAGTGAGGATTTTGTCTCTCCGGTGCTCTGTTTGTCATCCGGAACGCCTGGACCCTTTTGCATACCGGGAACGACACCGGCAGCTATTTTATCTATCGGCATGTTTAAGCACCTTTGTTTTCAATAAGAGGTCGCCCCTGTTGTTCAGCAATCTCAACCAAAACGTCAAGTTGCCGATCTTTCTGGACCATAAAACCACTGCGGGTGTTGCGCATATCGGTGACGATTTTCTCAAGACTAATTTGTTTATCCTGTTTATCCATCGCCATTGCGGCAATAATCTGCCCGGTGCGGCCTACTCCGGCCCGACAATGCACAACCGGTAACATTTTATCCGGGTCGTTAGCCGCGAGACTGCCTTGTTCTTTAAGTTTTGCAACCCCATTATCGGTCCATTTATTAATTGTCCGGGCGAGCTTTTTAGTTAACCTCGAACTTAAAGCCGTTTTATCTGGCCAATTGTGCACATGCAAAACATGGGTTGAGATGCTCTTATCATAACCGTGGATATCCAGGCGATAAACATTTGCTTCGACGCCATCGCCTAATAATTCTGTCTTCATTAATGTGGATTGCGTATTTACCCCGCAAGGATATCTATTCGACGTGGTGAAATAGTCCGGCATTTGATTGCTGCTATCATCGATTTCCTGACGTGATGCCAGAACAGCCATCACAGGCGTGCGGTTATCAACCAGCATCTTTAAATGGTTTTCAATTTGATGTTTTAATGGGTATTGACTGGCAATGGCGAGATTATTTTCATTAACCACGACTCTGTTTGCATTGAGATTATTGCCAACACGAGTAAAAACATCTGCCCCGATGTCTTCAAAACGGTTAATCCTGCATTCATCCGGCACCTTATCGCTTTGCGCCGGGCTTGCCAGGAAATATCGACCAAAATTGCGACGGGCACTGGGTAGCAACTGTTGCTGTAATTCTGTTAGTCGTGTCTTCAAAATATCACGATCGCCAGGGATGTTTTTTTCTGGAATCTGGATTTTCTTTAAATCCAAAATAACCTTGTAAAGTACATCATATTTTTCACCTTTACTTACCTTCCTTCCCATAAACTCAATGATTTTATCTCTATTGAATCGAGATGAAGATTGTCTTGCACAGAGCAGCTTTTCTGCAAAACGAATATTTCCGGGCGATCTTCTGTTCTCCGCCAGCATAACAGCTGATGTAACATTCCTGAATAAATAAGCTTTTATACCAAGAGATATATTATTCATTTCAATCCCCATTTAATCTTAGCAATTCACATTGCGTGTGTAATACGAGATAACGAACCGGGATGAATGTTAAAGGTTAGGGGCTGGTTTTCTTGCATAAAACGATGTTTTACTATGAATAATATAGATATAAGCCCCCGTTGCAGGGGCCAGTCACGATAAAAACTACAGGCTATAACCCGGTTTTTTCAATAGAGAATCCATTTCAGGGGCAAGCTGCGTGTCCCAGACCTCCTCTTTCCAGCGCGCCTGCTCAATCATTTTTAGCGCCACGGACAGCGACTCGTCCTTGGAGCCAAAATGCTTTTTCAGCACATCACACATTTCGCTGGCAATGGCCTGCTTCTGCTCTTCGCTCAGCTCACGGGGAAAACATTTGATTTCGATATGCGGCACGGTGACTCTCCATCTTGTTGTTGAACAGTAGTTTTACTGCTTATTGAACGAGTGAAGCAAGCGGCACAGAGAAGAAAGGCCAGCAAAGCTGGCCTTTAATGGTTACTGAATTTTGCGGGCCGGTTCGTTTCTTACCGGTGCACCTTCTGCTTTATAGTAGCTGGCGCTGCTGCGCGGGAGCGGGGCTTTGCCGCGTATGACATCGGCAATTTTCTCGCCAATCATAATGGTTGTCGCATTCAGGTTGCCGGTAATAATTTGCGGCATGATGGAAGCATCCACCACCCTCAGCCCCTGCAAGCCGTGTACGCGCCCTTCTTCGTCAACTACCGCCATGTCGTCGTGGCCCATTTTGCAACTGCCGCACGGGTGGAAAGCGGTTTCGGCATGGTTACGCACAAACTCGTCCAACTGCTCGTCGCTCTGGCAATCCAGACCAGGGCTGATTTCGCGGCCACGATATTTATCCAGCGCGGGCTGGGCCATAATTTCACGCGTGATGCGAATCGCGTCCCGGAATTCCTGCCAGTCCTGCTCGTGAGCCATATAATTAAACAGAATGCTCGGATGCTGGTGCGGATCTCTGGATTTAAGCTGTACGCGCCCGCGGCTTGGCGAACGCATAGAACCAACGTGACACTGAAAACCGTGCTCTTTCACCGCATTGGAACCGTTGTAGTTAATCGCCACCGGCAGGAAATGATACTGAATATTCGGCCAGCTAAACTCTTCGCGGCTGCGAATAAATCCGCCAGCTTCGAACTGATTACTGGCCCCCACACCGGTGCCTTTAAACAGCCATTCCGCACCTATCTGCGGCTGGTTATACCATTGCAGCGCCGGGTATAACGATACGGGCTCTTTACATTCATACTGCAAATACATTTCCAGGTGATCCTGAAGGTTCTCCCCCACGCCGGGTAGATCGTGAACCACCGGGATCTCCATACTTGCCAGCAATTCGGCATTACCCACGCCGGAACGCTGCAAAATTTGTGGGGACGCAATAGCGCCCGCGCTCAACAATACCTCTTTACGCGCTTTTGCAACCGAGTGGATAGTGCTCTCACCGGCCAGATATTCAACGCCAACCGCACGCAGACCGTCAAACAGAATACGGTCGGTCGTCGCGTGGGTCACGATAGTCAAATTGTCGCGCTTTTTCGCTACGTCAAGATAACCACGCGCGGTACTGGCGCGGCGGCCCTTCGGCGTTACCGTGCGGTCCATAGGGCCGAAACCTTCCTGCTGATAGCCGTTCAGGTCATCGGTTCGCGGATAACCAGCCTCAACGCCCGCCTCTATCATAGCGTGGAACAGCGGGTTATTTCCCTGCTTTGGTGTGGTAACCGAAACGGGGCCTTCACCGCCGTGGTAATCGTTCGGCCCGATATCGCGGGTTTCCGCCTTGCGGTAATACGGCAGACAGTCAAGATAGCTCCAGTTTTCAAGACCTGGCAATGTTGCCCAGTTGTCGAGATCCATCGCATTACCGCGGATGTAGCACATGCCGTTAATCAGCGAGGAGCCTCCCAAACCTTTACCACGCCCGCACTCCATGCGGCGGTTGTTCATAAAGGGTTCAGGCTCGGTTTCATAGGCCCAGTTATAACGCTTCCCCTGAAGCGGGAAGGCCAGCGCCGCCGGCATTTGGGTACGAAAATCAAAGCGGTAGTCCGGGCCACCGGCCTCCAGCAGCAGAACTGTCGTCTGCGGATCTTCGGTTAAACGTGCAGCTAAAACATTACCTGCGGAACCGGCTCCAATAATGATGTAATCAAATTCCATTCATCCTCCTCAGGTGGGGTTAAAAGACAGATTGATAAGAGCCCATCTCCAGTTGGATTGACTTAACTTGCGTATAGCTTTGCAGGGTCATCAGGCCATTTTCGCGACCGATACCGGAGTGCTTATAGCCCCCAACCGGCATTTCTGCGGCAGACTCACCCCAGGTGTTGATCCAGCAAATACCCGCTTCAAGCTGATGAATAACGCGGTGAGCACGAGTCAGGTCGTTAGTCACCACGCCCGCCGCCAGGCCGTAATCTGTATCATTGGCACGGCGGATAACTTCGTCTTCCGACTCGTAGCTAAGAATTGCCATGACCGGGCCGAAGATCTCTTCGCGCACGATTTTCATCTCGTCACGGCAGTCGGTAAACACGGTAGGCGCGACCCAGGCTCCGTTATCGAACCCTTCACCACGCAGCCTGTCGCCGCCGCACAGCAGCGTAGCGCCCTCTTCACGGCCAGACTCGATGTAGCGCAGCACGTTTTCACGGTGTGGGAAGCTGACCAGCGGGCCAAAATTGGTCTGGGGATCCATCAGGTCTCCAGCGCGGATACGGCCTACACGCTGGATAATTTTCTGTTCAAACTCGGCTTTAAGCGCGGCAGGAACAAAAACTCTGGTTCCATTGGTACAGACCTGGCCGGAACTGTAGAAGTTGGCCATCATCGCGATATCCGCCGCCATGTTGAGGTCGGCATCGTCGAAAATAACCAGCGGAGATTTACCGCCAAGCTCCATGGTGACCTGCTTCAGCGTGGAGCCCGCCGCGTTGGCCATCACTTTTTTGCCGCTGGCTACGCCGCCGGTGAACGACACTTTGGCAATCCCCGGGTGCTCGGTCAGCAATTGCCCCGTTTGAGCGCCAACACCCGGCAACACGTTGAATACGCCATCCGGCAGGCCCGCCTCGGTGTAGATTTCCGCCAGCTTCAGCGCGGTAAGCGGAGTCACTTCGCTCGGTTTAAAAATCATCGCATTACCCGCGGCCAGGGCCGGAGCGGACTTCCACAGGGCAATCTGAATCGGGTAGTTCCACGCGCCAATCCCTGCAACCACGCCCAGCGGTTCGCGGCGGGTGTAGACAAACGAACTGTCTCGCAGCGGGATCTGCTGCCCTTCGAGCGTGGTGGTTAGCCCCGCGTAATACTCCAGCACGTCCGCGCCAGTTACTATGTCCACGCTGGCGGTTTCGCTAAACGCTTTGCCCGTGTCCAGCGTTTCCAGTTCCGCGAGTTCGTCATTGCGTTCGCGCAAGATTTCCACCGCGCGGCGCAGCACGCGGGAACGTTCCATCGGCGTTTTTGCCGCCCACTCTTTTTGCCCTTTTTTAGCCGAGGCAACGGCACGATCAACATCTTCCCGACCGGCGGCCTGCACGACCGCCAACACTTCACCATTCGCCGGGTTGATGGTTTCGAAAGTCTCACCGCTTAAAGCGGCAACGTAACCACCGTCGATATAGAGCTGTTGTTCACCGAATCGGGACATGTTTTCTCCTCACTAAATTACATTTTGACCGTAGCAAGATGCTGGTCGATAAATTGCGTTGTCAGCACGCTCGCCGCTTTACGATCGAACGGCTTGCCGCTTAGTGCAGCCCGCAGCCACAGGCCGTCTATCAACGCCGCCAGCCCGTAACCGGCAAGCCTCGCTTCTTGCTGAGGCAGTTCGCGACGGAACTCTGCGGTTAAGGTGGATAGCAGACGGCGGCTGCTGACCTGCTGTAGCCGGTAGAGCATCGGCTGGTGCATGCTGCTGGCCCAAAAAGCCAGCCACGCCTTCATCGCCGCGCTGTGCGTCTGGGTCTCATCAAAGTTACCGTCAACAATCGCACACAACCGCCTTGCCGCTGGTGCACCGGGCAGAGCCTTTAACCTGCCGACCACCGCGTCTCGTAGTTGCCTGGTCACGTCGCGCATGGTGGCTTCCAGCAGGCCGTTCTTATCCTGAAAATAGTGGCTGATGATGCCGGTGGATACTCCGGCGCGCCTGGCAATCTGGGCAACCGTCGCGTCGTGCATTCCCACTTCATTTATTGCATTCAGAGTGGCGTCAATCAGCTGACGCCGCCGTATCGGTTGCATACCTTTTTTCGGCATGGCTCCGCTCCATCCATCAATTATGGTTATCTATTTAAACTTTTATTGATTGAACGTTCAATATAAAATGTGTATTAATTGTTACGTTACGGTAGGAAAACAGCGAATCATTCGCATCAACGACAAGAAAAAAGAGGATTTAATTTGATTTATTTCAATGGGATAATAATAAAGGCCTTTTAGAGACCCAACATTCATTATGGATTTGTTAAAAATCCACCTCGCATGAATCCACAAGAAAAACTTAACTGCTCATTAGAGTAGTCACCGTTACTTAACCAGAGGTAATCGATGACGAAGCCCGTTATTGCCGAAAGCGAAAAAGACAAAATCAACCCGGTGGTGTTCTACACTTCCGCCGGGCTGATTTTGTTATTTTCCCTGATGACCATTTTTTACAGCGATCTCTCCGCAAACCTGATTGGCCACACCCTGAACTGGGTCTCCTCCCGCTTCGGCTGGTATTACCTGCTGGCCGCCACGCTTTATATTGTATTTGTGGTATTTATTGCCTGTTCACGCTTCGGTTCCATCAAGCTTGGCCCCGAGCAATCTAAGCCAGAATTCAGCGTGCTTAGCTGGGCCGCAATGTTGTTTGCCGCCGGGATCGGCATCGACCTGATGTTCTTCTCGGTTGCCGAGCCGGTGACGCAATATATGCAGCCCCCGGAAGGCCAGGGGCAAACCATTGAGGCCGCCCGCCAGGCGATGGTCTGGACGCTGTTCCACTACGGCCTCACCGGCTGGTCGATGTATGCTCTGATGGGCATCGCGCTTGGCTACTTCAGCTACCGCTATAACCTGCCGCTGACGATTCGCTCGGCGCTATATCCCATTTTCGGCAAGAAGATTAACGGCCCAATTGGTCACACCGTGGATATCGCCGCCGTTATCGGCACCATCTTCGGCATAGCGACCACGCTCGGCATCGGCGTAGTGCAGCTTAACTATGGGCTGAATGTGCTGTTTGATATCCCGGACAGCATGGGCGCAAAGGCTGCATTAATCGTGCTTTCGGTGATTATCGCCACCATTTCAGTGACGTCTGGCGTAGATAAAGGCATTCGAATCCTCTCCGAGTTAAACGTGGCGCTGGCGCTTGGCCTGATCCTGTTCGTGCTGTTTATGGGCAATACCGAGTTTCTGCTTAACGCTCTGGTGCTCAACGTCGGGGATTACGTCAATCGATTCATGGGCATGACGCTGAATAGCTTTGCCTTCGACCGCCCGGTGGAGTGGATGAACAACTGGACCCTTTTCTTCTGGGCCTGGTGGGTGGCCTGGTCGCCGTTTGTTGGCCTGTTCCTGGCGCGTATTTCACGCGGGCGTACCATCCGCGAATTTGTACTCGGAACGCTGATTATTCCGTTCACCTTCACCCTGCTGTGGCTTTCGGTATTCGGCAACAGCGCCCTGTACGAAATAATCCACGGCGACGGCACCTTTGCTCAGGAAGCGATGGCCCACCCGGAACGCGGTTTCTATAGCCTGCTGGCTCAGTATCCCGGCTTTACCTTCAGCGCCTCGGTTGCCACCATCACCGGCCTGCTGTTCTACGTGACCTCGGCGGACTCCGGCGCGCTGGTGCTGGGAAACTTTACTTCGAAGCTGAAGGATATAAACAGCGATGCGCCAAACTGGCTGCGCATTTTCTGGTCCATTGCCATTGGCCTGCTGACCATGGGCATGCTGATGACCAACGGTATTTCCGCGCTGCAAAACATGACGGTGATTATGGGGCTGCCGTTTAGCTTTGTTATCTTCTTCGTGATGGCCGGGCTGTATAAATCACTGAAGATTGAGGACTACCGCCGCGTCAGCGCCAGCCGCGATACCGCACCTTATATGATGACGGCTCAGGATCGACTCGGCTGGAAGAAGCGTCTGTCACGCCTGATGAACTACCCGGGCACGCGCTATACGCAGAAGATGATGGATACCGTCTGCTATCCGGCAATGGAAGAGGTTTCTCACGAACTGGAACTGCGCGGCGCGAAGGCCGAGCTTTCTATAGAGCCGCCGCTGCCGGATGAGAAGCTGGGGCATCTTGAACTGCGGGTCCATATGGGCGATGAGCAAAACTTTGTTTACCAGATCTGGCCGCAGAAATATTCGGTGCCGGGCTTTACCTACCGCGCACGCAGCGGTAAATCGACCTATTACCGGCTGGAAACCTTCCTGCTGGAAGGTAGCCAGGGCAACGATTTGATGGACTACAGCAAAGAACAGGTGATCATCGACATTCTCGACCAGTACGAGCGCCACCTGAACTTTATTCACCTGCATCGTGAAGCGCCGGGAAGCAACATTACTTTCCCGAACGTATAATCCAGGCGCGTTTCTGTTCGAGCAGGAACGCGATTAATAAAGTTTCTTATATGCGGCGGGCGTTATCCCCATGCGGCGAACAAATGCCCGCCGCAGCGTATCCACTCCTGAAAAACCGCTGGCGGCTGGGATTGCTTTGACCGGCAACTCGCCCGCCTCCAGTAATTGCCTGGCCTTTGCCACCTTCTCCGCTTCCAGCCACTCACCCGGCGTCATCTGCATCTCCTGATGAAACAGGCGCGTCAGGTGGCGCACGCTGAGATGTATATGCGCGGCCATCTGCTGCACCGTGGCAACATTCGCAAGATTAGCCAGCGTCCAGCGCTGAAGATCCTGTAAAGCGCTGCGCCCGCTCAGGGAAGTTTTCTGCTCGCGAATAAAGTGATTTTGGTTCACCGGGCGCTTGAAGAACATGACCAAATTTGCCGCCACGTCCTGGGCAACTTCACGCCCCAAATCTTCTTCCACCAGCCGCAGCGCCAGATCCAGGCCTGATGTCACGCCTGCCGCGGTGCGCAGTGGCCCGTCCATAACGTATAAAGCATCGGCGGTAACGTCAGTTTCCGGGTAACGCGCCGCCAGCAGCGAAGCCGTTGACCAATGAGTAGTGACCTTCTTTCCGCTCAGCAAACCGGTTTGCGCCAGCAGCAGCGCGCCGGTACATACCGAGCCAAAACGACGGCTACGCTTGCAGAGACGGAGAATATCAGCGCTCTGTTTTTCGCTAAGAAAACGCTCCCCCGCGTCCGGCGCACCGGCCAGTAAAAACGTGGCTTCTCGCCCCGCTTCCACATCGGCCAATAGGCAGTCCGCCAGCAATCTTACCCCGGAGGAGGCCACAATGATGGTTTCATCCAGGCCCACCACTCCCGGGAGATAAACCTCGCGCCGCAGGATACGGTTTGCTTCGGCAAACACATCCAGCGGGCCGGAAACGTCGAGCAGCTGAACGCCGGGGACTGCCAGAATCAGTACGTTATGGGCCATTGCCGTCTCCACGTCGCTTCTTACGCCATATGTCTATAATCGTCGCCATACGATTATTTGAGACATTTTGAATGCGGCCTATGCTACCTCAACACCAACATGAGGAGAAAGAGATGAGCTTGAATATTGATGGCGTTGCCATTCCGGACAGCAAAATGGCTCGCGATGCCACGCAGCTGGTGCGTGATACCGAATCAGAGCTGCTGTTTCACCACTCCAGCCGCGTTTACTACTGGGCCGCGCTTGCGGGGAAGCGCCGCGAGCTTAACGTTGACCATGAACTGCTCTACATCGGCTGTATGTTTCACGACATGGGGTTGACCCACGAGCACTGTAGCTGCGATAAGCGCTTTGAAGTAGACGGCGCTTTTGCCGCCCGGGACTTTTTACGCCAGTACGGCGTAAAACAGGAAGATATCGACAAAGTGTGGGCGGCAATTGCGCTGCATACCACGCCGGGGATCCCAGAATTTATGGCGCCGGAAATCGCTCTGGTCACCGCAGGGGTCGAAATGGATGTGCTTGGGATTGATTATGAGAAATTCAGCGACCGACAGCGCGAACAGATTGTGAACCAGCACCCTCGCCCGGCGGCGTTTAAAGAAGAGATTATTCAGGCGTTCTACGACGGGATAAAACACAAACCAGCCACCACGTTTGGTAACGTGAAGGCCGATGTTATAAAGGATAAGGAGCCAGCGTTTGCCCCGCTGAACTTCTGCAGTATTATCCGCGCCTCCCGCTGGGCTGGTTAAGCTTTTCCCGGGCGGGTGGCGAAGCCGTTACCTGCCCTGAACCGCCGCAATAGCGTCAAGCCCGGAACCAGGCTGCGGATCGTGCGCAAATGCGCCAATAACCATAAGAGAGAGAACGATTGCCAGAAAGATGTTTTTCATAACGTTTGTTTGTTAACCGGTGTGCCACGCTGAGTTAGAACCGCCGTTATGCTAAAAGAAAAAAGCTCAAATTGATAAAGGAAATTTTCAAAGTATCGTCAATTTTTGAATATTCATCATATTATCGCTGCCGCAGCGCCACCCTCTCGCGCGAAACCAGATAATTTCACTGCCCTAAAAAATTAAACCACAATTTTATGCCGCATTTTAAACGAGGTCACAGGGATCGTTGGCGATCTCCGCGCCCCGTTTGGCACAAATGCGGCGGTTCATCGGTCAGGCGTGAGGAATAACGCCAATTCGCTCCAGCATTGTTGAGAACTCCTCAAGCTGAATACCGTGGCGCGGATGATCCAGCCTCAGATTGAAATCGCTTTGAAGATGATGGTAAAGCTGCTCTGCGCTTTCAAACGCGGGAGCATTTTCCCCAGCGCTATAGAGCGTATTTTTCTCTCCGTTTGGCAGGTAGAGGCTCAGAGTCAGGCAGTGGCGGAAATGCGACTGCGGCCAGGTCGCCACATAATGATTGCCCATTTCATAATCAGAGAGATATTGCGGTTCGAGATTGAAGCGATAAAGGTTAATAATTTTGTCGTCGCCGTGGAATTTAAGCAGCCAGTCATTTTCCACTCTTTCCAGGCTGTAAACGCCGTGAGTGGTGGCCTGAAGCTCGCCTTCAACCAGCCGTACCGGCGCGGGCAAAGTTTTGCCTCCGAAACCAACGTCGGCAATCCACGCTTCGCCATCGAGCGTGACTTTGGTCAGGCGATGGCTACGGGCGGGCATCTGTGGCGGGTTTGCCAGCAGTACGCGGCCTGACAAATTCTCCACCTCGAAACCCAGTTCAGCGAGCACGTTGCGAAACAGTCCGTTTTGTTCAAAACACCAGCCGCCGCGACCAGCAATAACCAGTTTTTCAAACACGCTATCTTCGTCAACTTGAATAGTCCTGCCGAGCAGGACGTCCAGATTCTCAAAAGGAATAGCACAGGTATGTGCCAGATGAAGGGCTCGTAAAGTTTCGAGGGAAGCGGCGCGTGGCCCACGATAGTGAATACGCCTGAAGTAGTGGTCGAGATCTAATGCCATTTTGCTGATACCATGCTGTAAATAATGGCATCACTATAAATGCGCCTCCTGCAGAGGAGATGATCGTTAGTGCTCTGGTACCAGAAATTTTTTCGCAATAGCACACCGCCTTTACCATCGTCGAAAACAGTTATGAGCGTTTTTTAATAATTAGCATGACCGGGGTGTGTTGCACTACTCCACCCCACAGTTGAATTTTTAAAGGAAATCATCGTGAATACTACAGACACCTCAGCTACGAAATCTGTGAGCCCTGGACTAAGGGCCGTGGCATTAAATGCATCACAACAAAACTCCCCAAAAAACAAAGTTCCACTTCATATTACTGACGTTTGCAATAGTAATGAAAAAATAATTTTTGATGAAAAAGATACCTGTGCTAAAAATCAGCACCAGTATACTAAGCCGCTGCGTAAAATAAAATTCAATCCAGATGTAACTTTCAATAAACCCATCCCGGGCGCAGTCAAGAAACTCTATGACATGGGAGAGTTTTAGTCCATAAATCGTAATGACAGGTTTGTATCACTACACAAACCTGCCTTAATCTAGCGTTAACTCTCTATTTTGCAGCCAATTCCAGTCAATTTATGGCTACATTCCGTTTTTCTCACCCCTTTCCATCGGGTTTTGCAATAAGCGTGAACGAACAGGCTTTGCGGGCGACCTGCCCTTCAACAAAGGCCTCATCCCTAAATGGCTTC
The DNA here is from genome assembly GCF_000412335.2 of Cedecea davisae DSM 4568. Lineage (GTDB taxonomy): Bacteria > Pseudomonadota > Gammaproteobacteria > Enterobacterales > Enterobacteriaceae > Cedecea > Cedecea davisae. Next base: position 2,097,307 of record NZ_KE161030.1, on the reverse strand, counting down.
GCCATAATAAAGCTACAATCATTTGTATTTGCGGCTTTTAGCAGATTTTCACCCACTGGCGAAACGCTCCTCGTTTCTTTATTACTTAACTTCTCTTTTTGATGCACTGCCTCAACATTCACCATAGTGCGGGATGATTGAGCGCAGCCTGATAATTTAACCATTAACAAATCCACTCCTGACATAGATATTAAAATTTTTTTATATCCTTTGGTGCCCGCCAAGCTAAGCATATGGGCAAAATTAAATTTGCATAAAACGATCATTTTTATGGGTGATTATTAAAGTGATATCAGCATTTATTGGCAGTGAAAATGGGTTAGCTGCTGATCTAACGATATTAAATTAACTCTATTTGTAACTTTAACGACTAATTCCCCCTGAATTTTATTGCCTGCCTGGCTTCTGTGCTCGCGGCGCTTTGCCTGGTTTTCATCCAGAACAAGACGGGATATACATTTTGCAAATTTGTTTTCTTCCGAACCCGGTCACCTATTTACTTCATCGGCTTTCAGCAACATATTGCCCTGAACTGTGTAGACAGTAAAAAAAGAGGCCCGGCGAAATGAGTCACAGAACACTATCACTAAGCGCTATTCTTGCCCGGCGAGACTGGGAATCTCCGGCGGTTACGCAGCTCAATCAGCTGGCAGCGCATCCCCCCTTTTCCAGCTGGCGAGGTGCAGAAGCCGCGCGCAACGATGCACCGTCACCGTCGCTTAAAAAGCTTAATGGCATCTGGCAGTTTAGCTATTTTCCTCGCCCTGAGTCGGTGCCGGAAAGTTGGTTAACGCAAAACCTGGGGGATGCGAAAGAGATTCCCGTGCCCTCTAACTGGCAAATGCTGGGCTACGATGCGCCGATTTATACCAACATTACCTATCCAATCCCGGTTACCCCTCCTTTTGTGCCGGAAGAGAATCCCACCGGTTGTTACTCGCTCATGTTTGATATCGAACAGGCGTGGTTAAGCAGCGGCCAAACGCGCATCGTGTTTGACGGAGTGAATTCGGCTTTTCATCTGTGGTGCAACGGCATATGGATAGGTTACGCCCAGGACAGCCGCCTTCCCTCAGAATTCGACCTTAGCGCTGCGTTAAAATCCGGCCAAAACCGCATTGCGGTTATGGTGCTGCGCTGGAGCGACGGCACGTATCTGGAAGACCAGGATATGTGGCGCATGAGCGGGATCTTCCGCGACGTTTCGCTATTGCATAAGCCGGATGTCCGAATCAGCGATATCCGACTGGTGACCCATTTAAATGAAGACTTTACCCGTGCCGAATTAGAAGCGTTGGTAATGATTGAGGGGCCTGAGGTTTCAGGCTTCGAAATTGCCGTTCAGCTCTGGTATGCAGACCAACTGATTGCCGTTCATCAGCAGGCCATCGGTAGCGAAACCATTGACGAACGCGGCAGTTATAATGACCGTACCTGCCTGCGTCTGCCCGTTCAAAGCCCGCTGCTCTGGAGCGCAGAGGTACCGAACCTCTATCGCGCCGTAGTGCTGCTCAAACGCGGGAATGATGTCATTGAAGCCGAAGCCTGCGATGTTGGCTTCCGTAAAGTTGAAATCAGCGGCGGATTATTAAAGCTTAACGGCAAGCCGCTGCTTTTGCGCGGCACCAACCGCCACGAGCATCACCCGGAAAACGGCCAGGTGATGGACGTCGAAACCATGCGCCGGGATATTCTGCTGATGAAGCAGCATAACTTTAACGCCGTGCGCTGCTCCCACTATCCTAACCATCCACTTTGGTATCGCCTGTGCGATTACTACGGGCTTTATGTGGTGGATGAAGCGAACATTGAAACCCACGGCATGGTGCCGATGAACCGCCTGAGCGACGACGCACGCTGGCTACCGGCGATGGCCGAGCGCGTCACCCGCATGGTGCAACGAGACCGTAACCACCCGTCGATAATTATCTGGTCGCTGGGCAATGAGTCTGGCCACGGCAGCAATCATGATGCGCTCTACGGCTGGATTAAATCTAACGATCCAACCCGCCCGGTGCAGTACGAAGGCGGCGGCGCAAACAGTGCGGCAACCGATATTGTTTGCCCTATGTATGCCCGAGTTGATATGGACCAGCCCTTCCCGCAGGTGCCGAAGTGGTCGATTAAAAAGTGGATTGGCCTGCCGGAAGAGAATCGTCCGCTGATTTTGTGCGAATACGCCCACGCCATGGGCAACAGCCTCGGTGGCTTCAGCAAGTACTGGGACGCCTTCCGCCAGCACCCTCGCCTGCAGGGCGGCTTTGTCTGGGACTGGGTAGACCAGTCGCTCACACGTTACGATGAAAACGGCATGCCGTGGGCGGCCTACGGCGGTGACTTTGGCGACAAGCCAAACGATCGTCAGTTCTGTATGAACGGCCTGGTGTTTGCTGACCGTACGCCTCATCCCGCATTGTACGAAGCAAAACAGGCGCAGCAGTTCTTCCAGTTCCAGCTTTTGCCCGGCAACCGGCTGGAAGTGACCAGCGAATACTTGTTCCGCCACTGCGATAACGAACATCTTTTCTGGGCGCTGAAGTGCGAGGGGGAAACGTTAGCAAGCGGAGAATACTCGCTCGACTTGCCACCGCAGGAAACCCGGATTATTGAGTTAAGCCTGCCGGAAGTTAGCCTCAGCGGGCAGCTTTGGCTCAATATCGAAGTGCGGCAGGTGGCCGCTACGGCCTGGAGCGATGCCGGTCATATTTGCGCTAAAGATCAATGGCAGTTGCCGTCAACGCTGGTCGCCCCGCAGAGCGGCAAACCGGGTATTGCACCCGTCCTGCAAATGGATGAGCGCTACGCGGAGGTATTTCACGGCGAGCAACACTGGCGCTTTGAGCGCACAAGCGGCCTGCTTTGCCAGTGGCTTAGCCATCAGCGTCCCGCTCTTCTTACGCCGCTTGAGGATAACTTCACTCGTGCCCCGTTGGATAACGATATCGGCATCAGCGAAGCCGCGCATATCGATCCGAATGCCTGGGTAGAGCGCTGGAAGGCGGCCGGTATGTATAGCCTTACGACTGAACTGCTCGGCTTTGAAGCCTTCTCGTTGGGCAAGGAAGTCCTGATTCGTAGCGAACATGCTTTCCGGGGCAACGGCTGCAAGCTGTTTATTAGCCGAAAAAGCTACCGTATAGACTGCGAGGGCGAACTGCATATTAGCGTGGACGTTGAGGTTGCCTGCGGCATTCCGGCTCCGGCGCGAATTGGCCTGAGCTGCCAGCTGGCAGAGATTGAACCGGAGGTTAGCTGGCAGGGGCTTGGCCCGCACGAAAACTACCCCGACCGCCAAAGCTCTGCGCACTACGACCGCTGGACGCAGCCGCTTGCGGCCATGTATACGCCATACGTCTTTCCGGGTGAAAGCGGCCTTCGCTGCGGCACAACGTTACTTGAGTATGGTGAGAACCGGCTTAGCGGTGATTTTCAGTTCGGTATAAGCCGTTACAGCCAGCGGCAGCTGCGCGAAGCTACTCACCGCCATCTGCTTAAAGAGGAGGCAGGCTGCTGGCTGAATATCGACGGCTTCCATATGGGCGTCGGGGGCGACGATTCCTGGAGCCCCAGCGTCTCGCCGGAGTTTCTGCTTTCCGGCTCGCGTTACTGTTATGCGGTAAGCTGGAAACGCAATTAGCGGGTCAGGCTAAAGCTTTCATCAAGCAGCCCGAGGATATCTTCATCGGGCACCTTATCCAGCAGCACCGTTATCCAGTGTTCTTTATTCATATGATAGCCGGGCAATATGCCCGGCTGCATTCTTAACGAGCCCACCGCCGACGGCATCACCTTAACGTTAACGATATCTACTATCTCATCGCTCTCTAGTCCGAGTTTCGCTCCAGATATGCTCAGCACCACGCCAAACCACTTTCTTTTGTAGCGGTGACGCAACACAGCGTAATCCTTAAATTTATCCCACGGATAGTCAGGCTCAACCTGGTATTTTTCAAATACGGCGGCAAAGAGGGCTTCACGTTTCATCGTTTCTCCTTGAATGCGTGCCAGAAACCGGCTGCCAGCACGCTCCGATTATAACGCCATTAGAGGGTGCTCTGCCGCAACGGCTAACCGTTTACGGCTACCCTTTTCTTTTCCGGGCTGATAACCAGCCAGACTGAAACACAGACAATCAGCGCGCCGATGATAAACCCTTCGCTGATGGTCTCGTTTAGAATCAGGTATCCCCATAAGACGCCAAAAGGAGGGATTAAAAAAGTCACCGTCAGGCTGCGCAGTGGCCCAATATCAGCAATTAAGCGGAAATAAAAAATATAGGCAACGGCGGTACAAATAATACCGAGCCCAAGCACGCTTAGCCACACGTTACCCTGCATCCAGTTTATGGTTGGGCCTGTGCTTACGCTCCAGGCAAAGAATGGAAGCAGGAACAGCGTCGCGCCAACCTGGCTGCCAAAAGCGACAATTTTAGGATCAAGCCCGCCTTTATCAGAGATCCAGCGGCGGGTTAAGAACCCGGCAACGCCGTAGCAGGTAGTCGCCACCAGGCAGGCAATGATGCCAAAGATTTTCTCGTTAGTTGAATGAGCATCGCCGACTGAGGTGATGACCATTATCCCCGCCAGCCCCAGCACCACGCCGACCCATTTTCTGGCGCTAAGCTTCTCGCCAAAGAAGGAGAAGCCGACGATCGCGCCCATTAACGGAGTCGTTGCATTTAAGATTGCCGAATACCCTGCGGGTAACAGTTGTGCAGCAAGGCAATACATAAAAAATGGCAGCCCGGAGTTTATTGCTCCCAGCACAAGCGCGGAGCGAAACTTGCCGTCAAAGTTAAAGGATGATTTCAGAATAAAGAGAATAACGGCCAGCCCAAAAAATCCGAAAAAGACCCTTAAAAACGCCGTATTAATAGCGCCAAATTCCGGCGCGGCTATTTTCATAAAGAGAAAACTGGCGCCCCAGACCGCGGCAAGAAACAACAATCGGAGATAATCTGATGCTCGCATGCTCTATCCTTCCCATGTAAAAAGAACTTGTTTTTTCTATGTGTAATAAGGCCTTACAAGCATTAAGCCTGGTGGCGACTGTAAACCACCCGCCCGGGTAAACAAACAAGTTTTTCGTCTTCAGGCACGAGTTAGCAAGATTTGGGGTAAACAGGTAAAGAGCTGCGTGCGTTTTTTTAAGACTCACCTTCGTTATGCCTCCGCTCCTTTCTCGCCCTTTCAGAAGCGTTTCTTGAAAGCTTTCCAGCATTAACTAACGCATTATCGGAAAGAATATATCGTTGAGTAATTTTTTTTGCCTTTTACCTTTAAAGAGAACACACCTATGAATATGAGTGTCAATAATAATAGAGCAACCACTGTTGCAACCCAGTCCATTCAACCCACAAAGGCTGAAATGCGGGATGAAGTACTGAATTTGACCGCTAACATAAAAAAGGTCGGAAATTCAATCGAGCAATTAACCATTTCAATAGAAAGAGGGGGGAAATCATTAAACAGGCTAAATTCTATCGCTGATAAACATGGAGACGACAGCAGCGTTCGTCTGAAGGGCAGTAACTTCAAACCCGGTGAAGGTGATAATTTCATTAAAAACATGTTTAACGGAGGCCGCTATCAGGAAGAGCGCCAGGCTGCGGCAACAAAACTGGGTGCCAGGGGGAGTGAGGTTTCAGCTTCAGATGCAATCTCATTGGTGAAAAAAGAAATATCGACCAACCACACAACACTGGAAAAAAAGGAATCAGAATTAAATGATAATATGAATAAGAAGAAAGAGCTCACCAGGCAAATTCAAACCCCTGTAGTCACCACTCAGAAAACAACCTCCACCACAATAGTTAAAACCAGCAACGATGTAGCCAGTAAAAAAACCAGGCAGGAATTCTCACTTATTTATCAAAGTGATGCAGGCTGCAAAGCGTTAAATACCGAGGCGCGCTACCAGTCCGGGCAGTCAAAAACACCGGGCAGCCTGAGCGGCAGCAAAGTTATCGCCGAGTACCAAAGAAGCAAAGGCGATGATATTTTCTCCGGCGGGAATAAAGATATAAAAAATACCATTAATGCCTGTTCGACTAACCTCAGTTCGCTGGTCAAAGCTGGCGCTAAAGCGTGGTATACACCGGGCGGTGAAACCATTAAAACACACCGTGGGCAGGGAATGACGCAGGCCGGTTTTAATGCCCTCACCAACGGCCAGACCTATAAGCTGGGCCAGTTTTTCTCCACTTCTAAAAGCGCCAACGTGGCCAAAGAATTCGCCAACGACAGCAAAGATGCGGTAAAAGTCATGTTTGAGGTTGAGGGCAACAGCTCGAGAGGGATCTTTGTGGGTAACGGACTTTCATTCGGTAATAGCGTGACCGAAGAAGAAAAAATTTATTCTCCGCTGGCAAACTTCAAAGTCACCAGGATAGTGCCAGCCGGAGCAAACGGCATCAACAAAGTCGTGCTGAAAGAAGTAAAACCGTCAGATAATGCCAGCCTGCTGCCTTACTGATCCCACAATCCTCTATAACTAATCGCGAAGCGGCAGTAAGAATGCAAAACGACTGCCGCTACATCCCCCATTCAGCACAGGCTGGATAACGCCTCAAGTCTGAGAATGTTACCCGCGTCACAGCTACTGAATATCATCAGTAAAATGGCAAGTTTGTAATTTTGCTTCTCATTCAATTTTCTGCCAGGATTCCTCGCCCTCTTTTTCACGGCCTCCGCAGCCAGAATTAACGGGCGGAAAAGGACGGCGCTTTTTAACTCAAAGGCAGACAGGAATCTCAATGAAAACAAAGACTGAAGCGGAACACCGCGCCGCCAAAAGGCGTTGGTTAAATTCACAGGACTCAGGCTATCACCAGGCGATGGGCAACCGCCACGTACAGATGATTGCCATCGGCGGCGCTATCGGCACCGGCCTGTTCCTCGGCGCCGGCGCCCGCCTGCAGGCAGCCGGCCCCGCGCTGGCGTTGATCTATTTAGTTTGCGGTATCTTCTCTTTCTTCATTTTGCGTGCGCTGGGCGAGCTGGTTATTCACCGCCCGTCGAGCGGCAGCTTCGTCTCTTATACCCGTGAATTTCTCGGCGAAAAAGCGGCCTACGTTTGCGGCTGGATGTACTTCGTCAACTGGGCGATGACCGGCATCGTGGATATCACCGCCGTTGCGCTCTACATGCACTACTGGGGCGCGTTTGGCGATGTCCCACAGTGGATATTCGCCCTGGGTGCGCTGGCCGTGGTCGCCGCCATGAACATGATTGGCGTGAAGTGGTTCGCCGAAATGGAGTTCTGGTTTGCGCTAATCAAAGTGCTGGCGATTGTCGCCTTCCTGATTGTCGGCACCATCTTCCTCGGCACCGGCAAACCTATCGACGGCAACACTACCGGTTTCCACCTGATAACCGACAACGGCGGGCTGTTCCCGCACGGGCTGTTGCCTGCTCTGGTACTGGTACAGGGCGTGGTATTCGCTTTTGCCTCCATCGAGCTGGTAGGCACCGCCGCCGGGGAATGTAAAGACCCGAAAACCATGGTGCCCAAGGCAATTAACAGCGTTATCTGGCGTATCGGCCTGTTCTACGTGGGCTCGGTGGTGCTGCTGGTGCTGTTGCTGCCGTGGAATGCCTACCAGGCAGGCCAAAGCCCGTTTGTTACCTTCTTCTCGAAGCTTGGCGTGCCGTACATCGGCGACGTGATGAACATCGTGGTGCTGACGGCGGCGCTTTCCAGCCTGAACTCGGGGCTGTACTGCACCGGGCGTATTCTACGCTCTATGTCGATGGGCGGCTCCGCTCCGCAATTTATGTCGAAGATGAGCAAGAACCAGGTGCCGTATGCCGGTATTCTGGTAACCAGCGGCGTCTACGTTATTGGCGTATTCCTCAACTATCTGGTTCCTTCTCAGGTGTTCGAGATTGTGCTGAACGTCGCTTCGCTCGGCATTATCACTTCCTGGGCGTTTATCGTGCTGTGCCAGATTCGCCTGCGCAAAGCGATTAAAGAAGGGAAAGCGGAAGAAGTAAGCTTCAAGCTGCCGGGCGCACCGTTTACCTCATGGCTGACGCTGCTGTTCCTGCTTGGCGTCCTGGTGCTGATGGCGCTCGACTACCCGAACGGCACCTACACAATCGCGTCTATTCCGGTGCTGGGTGTGCTGCTGACTCTGGGCTGGTTCGGGGCGCGTAAGCGCGTGCATGAAGTGGCTGAGCAAGTTCACGATCACCACGAATAACCCGCCTCACCCCAATCCTCTCCCCGCCGGGAGAGGATTAATCGCTACAGCACTCCGCTATACACCACCGGCCCGGTTGGCTGACCCGTTGGCGAACCACCCTGCGGCTCAAGGCTAATGGCGATAGCCACCCCGCGTGACAACGTCACGCCTCCGTTGCTCACTTTACTCTGTGCTCTGCTATCCAGCAGACCCAGAGAAACCGGCTTCGCCCCCACCGGAATAGCCCACAGCTGTAGACTATTGTTGGCGGAAATCGCCGCCGTCTGGAGCGGCGTCAGGCTGAGGGTTTTACGTTCGCTGTCTGCACTAACCAGCCACTGCCCCTGCTGGTGCGCGCCGTTAAGCACCACCAGCGGAGCCAGTTCCGGCGCTTTGCTGCTGAAATAAGGCACCAGTGCCACGGCCGCAATACCGGCGGCCAGTGCCCAGCCGAGATAGTTCCAGCTCAAGCGTAAACGCTCATTGCTGCGCTCCGGCGGCAGGCTAAGCTGAATTTTCTTCCACACGCTTTCGGGCGGCTGCTGTGGGGCAAGATGGCTGTCCAGCCCGCCCAGCAGCGTCTGCCAGCGGCCCGTCACGGCGGCAAGCTCCGGCTCAAGCCGAAGGCGCTTTTCAAACCGTAAACGCGCATTGCCGCGCAGCGTGCCGAGGGCATATTCGGCGGCAAGGGCATTATCTCTTTTTTGGCTGCTGTTCATAGGCCGACACAATCCTTCAGATGATCCAGCGCCCTGCGGATCCAGCTTTTAACCGTGCCGAGCGGCTGTTGAAGCCAGTCGGCGATATCGCCGTGGGACATGCCCTGATAATAGGCCAGCACCACGCTTTGCCGTTGCTCACTGCTAAGCCCGTCGAGGCAGCCGCGCAGTCGGCTGGCCTGCTGTTCGTCGCACCAGCCGTTATCCTGCTGCTCTTCAACATCCGGCGTTTGATCGCTCAATTCATCTTCCTGATTTGCCGCGCGAGACTGCCCGCTGCGCAACCAGTCAATACAGCGGTTACGCACGATATGGGTAAGCCAGGTGACCGGAGAGCTTAACGCAGGGTCGTAACCTGAAGCCCGGTTCCATACCGTAAGGAATGCGTCATGCAGGCACTCTTCTGCCCAGGAGCGGCGCTGAACGGTACGCAGCGCCACGGCAAAAAGATGGGACGAAGTCTGACGATAAAGTTGCTCAAATGCGCGACGGTCGCCTTCCGCGACCGCCTGCATCAATTTTACCTGCTGTTCTACCAGAGTTTTATCCATAGAGTTCCCGACCGGGCAACAAGCCTGAATCGAGTATAGACACTCACTTCGGCATCAGTACGGTATCAATAACGTCGATTACGCCATTTTTCTGATTAACGTCATAAGTGCTGATATTGGCAATGTTTCCTTTGCCGTCTTTAAGCTGAATATTGTGCGGGCCGTTGCTCATAATCCACAGCGGCTGGCCGTTAACGGTTTTCAGTTCCGCGTGCCCGCCGCCCTGCTGAATTTTTTTCTCCAGCGCTTTCATGTCGTACCTTCCGGCAACGACGTGATAGGTAAGGATAGAAGTCAGCGTGGCTTTATTTTCAGGTTTTACGAGATTACTCACTGTTCCAGCCGGGAGTTTGGCAAACGCCGCATCGGTAGGTGCAAATACGGTAAACGGCCCTTTGCTCTCCAGAGTATCCACCAGGCCCGCCGCCTTAACTGCCGCAACCAGCGTGGTGTGGTCTTTGGAGTTCACGGCGTTTTCAACGATATTTTTTGAGGGATACATAGCCGCACCGCCGACCATGACTGAGTCATTATTCATCGCGGCAATGCTGATAGTGCTGAAAAAAGCGGAAGCACACACGGCAGAAGCAAAGTATTTGTTCATTTTGAATTCCTCAGTTGTAGGAGCAAAAGTTGCTCACAACTGGATATACGTTTGAGGTACTCCCGCCGGATGCAGCAATTTTAAAAAAAATTTTGCCCTCTTTTTCATCACTCGCAACCAATAGTTAACGTTACGTGCGCTAATAATTTTCAAAATTTACACACAACCACTAACATATACCCTTCCTGTCCAGAATAACTGGCGCCAGCCGCAAAACACTTCCTGATGAAAATAGCTCTGAAAAACAAGCCTCACAGAATGAAAACCGCGTTCCCACTTCTTTTAATCCCGGCTCTTACGCCCTGCTTTGCCCACGCCGCCGAAACGGCTAAAAGCGACGAAACCACCCTGCTGGTTACGGCAAAACCGGCTACCGTCTCAGAACTGGATACGCCAGCGGCGGTTAGCGTGGTAAATGGCGACGATATGCGCCTGGCTGCTCCGCGGATAAATCTTTCCGAAAGCCTTAGCAGCGTGCCGGGGCTACAGATACAAAATCGCCAGAACTATGCCCAGGACTTGCAGCTCTCGGTTCGCGGCTTTGGCTCGCGCTCGATGTACGGCGTGCGCGGAGTGCGCATGTATGTTGATGGTATTCCCGCAACCATGCCCGACGGACAGGGGCAAACTTCGAATATTGACCTGAACAGCGTGGAAAGCGTTGAAGTGCTGCGCGGGCCATTCTCTGCGCTTTACGGCAACGCTTCCGGCGGCGTGGTAAACGTTAAAACCCAAACCGGAACCCAGCCGCCAACCCTGGAAGCCAGCAGCTATTACGGCAGTTTCGGCAGCTGGCGCAACAGCGTGAAGGCGACTGGCTCCACCGGCGACGGCACCCACGCAGGAGACGTGGACTACGCGATTTCAGCTTCCAGGTTCACCACCCACGGCTATCGCGACCACAGCAGCGCCCAGAAAAATCTCGGCAATGCGAAATTAGGCGTTCGCCTGGATGACGCCAGCAAGCTGACTCTGATGTTTAACAGCGTGGATATCGATGCCAATGACCCGGGCGGCCTGACGGAGCAGGAATGGCGGGATAACCCGCGCCAGGCTCCGCGAGCAGATCAGTACAACACCCGCAAAACCACCAAACAGACTCAGGGCGGCCTTCGCTACGAGCGCCAGCTCAGCGAGCACGATGATTTAAGCGTGATGATGTACGCGGGCGTGCGGGAAACCACGCAATATCAGTCAATCCCGCTGGCTCCGCAGAAAAACCCGACCCACCCCGGCGGTGTTATTCAGCTCGCGAGGCACTATCAGGGGATTGATACGCGCTGGACGCACACCGGCGATCTGGGCGTGGTTCCGGTGACCTTCACCACCGGTCTGGACTATGAAACGATGACCGAAAAGCGCAAAGGCTACGAGAATTTTGTGGTTGAAAACGGCGCACCGGTATTCGGTGAAAAGGGTAATCTGCGCCGCAATGAGCGCAACCTGATGTGGAACCTCGATCCGTATCTGCAAACCGCATGGCAGTTAACCGACAAACTTAGCCTCGATGCGGGCGTGCGCTATAGCTCGGTCTATTTCGACTCAAACGACCATTACATCGTCGGTAAAAACGGGGATGACAGCGGCGACGCCAGCTACCATAAATGGCTGCCTGCGGCCTCGCTCAAATACGCGATAAACGACGGGTGGAATGTTTACACCTCAGCGGGGCGCGGCTTTGAAACGCCGACAATCAATGAACTCTCCTACCGCGATAACGGCGAATCCGGACTTAACTTTGGCCTCAAACCATCCACCAGTAACACCTTTGAAGTTGGCAGTAAAAATCGCATAGGCAACGGCCTCTTCACCGCGGCCCTGTTCCAGACCGATACCGATAACGAGATCGTTGTCGATCAAAGCAGCGGCGGTCGCACAACCTACAAAAATGCCGGAGAAACTCGCAGGCGCGGGCTTGAGCTGTCGCTTGACCAACAGTTTGGCTATGACTGGCGCATGAAGATGGCGTGGACTTACCTTGATGCGACGTACCGCAGTAACGCCTGCGGGGCGAGTGACTGTAACGGCAATCGCATGCCGGGCATCGCACGCAATATGGGCTATGCCTCTCTGGAATACGCCCCGGAAGAAGGCTGGTACGCCGGAGCAGATGTGCGCTATATGAGCGATATTCAGGCCGACGACCAGAACGATGCAAAAGCGCCAACTTATACTACCACCTCGCTGAATACCGGCTACAAATTACATGTGAAGCAAAACTGGCTGCTGGACGTCTGGGGCCGGGTAGATAATCTGTTTGATCGGGATTATGTTGGTTCGGTGATTGTAAACGAAGGAAACGGCCGCTATTTTGAACCGGCTCCGGGCCGTAATTATGGCGTGGGCGTTAACCTGAGCTATAGCTTCCAGTAATCATCTCCCCTTCGGCTAAACCCGGAGGGGCGATATAGAACAGGATTTTATGATGGATGCCCGTCTCAATATCTGGCGAGTCGGACATTCGTTTTGAGAAATCACGTTCACCTGCCGAGGGACTTTGACACGTCATCTATGCGGTTAGTAGCTTAACGCTGGCATTAAAAGAAGCGTCAGCGGAAGCTTTAAAAAGATCGGCACATATACAGATGAAGCGTTTTATCTTCATCAGACAGGGAAGATATATCGCGGAGTAAATTTTTCAATGTCACCTCACCATGATCTTTAACCTTTATTATACTTTTATTTGATTCAACTGCTAACCTGGCGTAATTAATTTGTGAATCATGATCAAAAATTATAGCGTAAGCCTCAATGTATTCACCTCCTTTTTTTGTTTCTACCGCATTAAATTTTCCATTCACTAAATCTTGCAAGTCATCAACATAGCCATGAAGAGGCCTCCCTTTCTCTGTATAGAATTTTAATTCGAGGTTATCAGGTATTTGACTGGCAAGATTAATATCCTGTGCAGCATGTGCTGCAAGATATACATCGCGGGACGTTTTTTTAGGAATGTACAGATCAAAGTTTTTGAACTCTATTTTATTTAGTTGTTTGTTTATATCACGGATCGAAATAGCATGAGTTTTAACCAGGTTGTTTTTGTTTTTATCATATTTCATAATCTGTGATTTTTCTGTTGCCATATCGGTGCCAATATACAACCCGGCATCTCCATTATATGTCAAAATGGACTGATCAAGGTATTCATCGATATTTTTTACACTACCATCCTCATCCCCATATATGCAGGAAAAGCGAATTTCATTTGGTGATCCAATAAGAACCACCCGTCTATCCTTACCCATAAATTCGACTGGATAATGTTCACCATTCAGCTTTATATAAAGACTACCATTATCTGTAATGTAAATATTCTTATGATTTGGAACAGAGTGAACGCCAAGTGCGGATATATCTATATTCGCTAGCTTTCTGGCATCAAATCTATCTGTAACCTTATTCCCATGCAAAAAGAACTCATCGCTTTTAAAATCAATAAATAAATTATCACCATTATTTTTTCTGATGCAATATAACTGCTCATATTTATAAACATTAACAAAGTTATTATCAATTTTAATATATCTATTTTCATCAGCATCATATCTTAACCCCTGATGGTCAGGGGCCGAAATTTTTCCCACGTCCGCTTTCGCAACAACAATTTCGGGATCAATTATTTTCTCTAAATCTTCAGATACATGAGCAGATGTTTTTCGCTCAAATAACCAGCGTTCACCATCCCACTCAATCCGATGGCCTTTTTTCTCAGGAAACGACCGGTCGTACACTTCATAATGGGAACCATGTCCCGGTGTTATCATTTCTTTAACTGGAACCAGTTCCCCGTTCATTTCAACATAACGCCCCCAGGGATAGCGATTGTAGTCACCTATTTGTTCCTGTACATATATATTACCTTTCCCGTAGTAGCTCTGATTATTGTTTTCTCTGCGGGTATAATAGAATCCCTTTTCTTTTTTTACTTTTATTTCTGTAATGGTGTTAATTTGTTTGTTGCTGAATACAGAGTGTTCATTGTGCGTGCTGAGGTGCCATGTCCGTGATAATGGTTCCATATAAACCGGAATAAATTCTTTCACCCCTGATTTTTTATTTACAACGATTTCATATTTGCCGACAGCATCCTGATGAAGTTCATAGTTTTCACCATGGAGTCTTACCTGTTGTTTTCCCTCACTTATTTCGACATTGAGAGCCGATGAGTCAAAACTATCCGCATAACGCCATGACATATTACTTTCATCAACAATAACTCGTCTCTCGAGTAATTCCGTGTTTACCGCATCAGGGTGATATGTGGTGAATTCATTTGTTTTATCAGTTGGTTTGAGATAAACCTTGCGTCCATTATCATTTATTGCTCCATTTCCCTGTTTCAGCTCCAGCAGAATTTCCTTTCTGATATCGGAGCGTGGGTTACGGGTATAAAAAGCGGCCCTCTCTTGTTCCGGCAAAGCATGGAAAAGTTCTGATGGTTTCACTTTTCCGGTACCTCCCCGCTGCGTATATGTCAGCCCGTCCACATCAAGAGATGTTGCCACTTCCGCAATAAATAATCTTCTGAATCGTTCTGCACAAATTTCATCCCCTTTGTTCTGATAATATTCCCGTCGTTTGGCGTTTGCTATAAGTCCCCCGAATAAGGGCATAATTCCCAGCGTAAGAATGCCGGCAACTATGTTAAGGCCATTTGCAGCGCCACGGGCTTCCGGAGAGGGGCCTCCATCAGTATCATCATATATCATGCGAAACGGATTTTCGGCCCTTTGGGCCTCGAATAAAAGCAGCTTTCCCTGGTTCTCCCCCCTTGCATTAAGTATGTCTTCTTCAAATGCGCAGTGTTCTTTTATATGTTCTCCAGTTCCAGGGTCAGACTCTTCGACCAGAGCCCGTCTCGTGCGGGTAGTGCCCGAACTATCATTATCAAGGCGGGCAACAACCATCGGCATGCCGGCGGCTTCCGACCTAAGCCACAGTTCAGCATCTCCGCTTTCATCTGCGGTCAGTTGCCCGTCAGAGACCCAATACTTTACCAGGCTGGAAATTAATTCGCTCTGCTTCCGATCGCCTGTAACAATATAGCCATCGCTTTTCAAATTCCGGAAGATATCTGCTGCCATGGTTGATTTTGTTTCAGCCAGCGGCACCGGCGATGCATTTGCTGCCGGAAATCTTAGTGGGTCAGCTGAAAACGGGATAGCATCAAGCCTTACCTGACTCAACAGCAACAACAGCGGTGCGGCTATGCCCTGCCGCGACGCTGTACCCTGGTATGATGGTCTGCTCAGCTCTTCGCAGGAATTGACTACTCTGTTGATGCTGCTTCCTACATTGCGTATTTCATCCGGAATGCCGGTGCGGTCCGGGTTTGTGCCCTGAGTCTTTAGTGTGGAATTTACCCTGAAATTATCGTGAAGTTTTTTCTGGTAAGCTCCGGTCGAAACTCTGTGCTGCGATGCAGATACCGGCATGATTAAGCCTTTTCCCATGTAAAAATAGCTTATCGCATATCAGCACCGGTATTACTTTCAGTTAATGGCTTTTGGACTCAACTGCGTTCTATATCTTTCGCCGCCTGGTCAAGGGTATCGACTATCTTGTACAGCGTTTCCTGCGACAAGCCTGCACTTCCCAACTTTGTATTCAGCGCCATTTTAAAGTTATGAATGGCGCGCTGCACTTCGGGCAGACGGCGGTTATCGCCAAGCACGCCCAGCGAGGCCAGCCGCCCCGTGACCGCCTCAAGCTCCTGAGACTGCTCTGCCAGAGACGTTTTCCCTTCATCTGTTAACACAAATGCTTTTTTGCCACTTTGCCCTTCGCCGGCAACAATCAGCCCCATCTCTTCCATCAGCGTCAGGTTCGGGTAGATGATGCCGGGGCTGGGAACATATTCTCCCTTTGCCAGTCCTTCAATGGATTTGATTAGCTCATAGCCGTGCGCCGGGCCACCGGAAAGTAAATGCAGGATCAGCAGACGAATATCGTTGGCGTCAAACAGGCGCTCACGGCGATGACGGGCGCGACCTTCCGGGTTGCTTTGCTCATGACGGCCGTGGCCGCCCCTTCCCCCGTGGCGTTCATGACGTTCGCATTTTTGCTGCATTAAATGATGAATTCGCATAGCCCGCTCCTTATTTACCGTGCCAGTAAGCGACGGTGCGCACCAGGTCTACATCCAGGCCGCGAACGTCCAGCAGATAGTCGCCCAGCTGTTTAGCCTGCTGGCCTTCGCCCACTATCCAGATGAAATAATCTTCAGCGGGGATCTCAAGCTCTTTCAGTAGCTCAACGATTTCATCATGCTTTAGAGCCTGTACCTGTGCGGAGGTGAACGCTTCAAGATAGCTGAGGCTTTCTGCTTTGTGGCAGTTGACCAGCACCAGCGGCCGCGCGTCAGCCGGGAGGGATTGCAGTCGGCGGCGCACCGCCGGAAGCCCACTTTCGTCGCAGATGTACAACTGCCAGCGATAATCGGTTGGGATAACCAGCGAACCGCGCGGCCCGCCAATAGTGAGCTTGTCGCCCGGCTTCGCGTCCCTAGCCCAGTTGCTGGCAACACCGTCTTCATGCAGATAGAAATCTATCGTCAGCTCCTGGCGTACCGCATCAAAGTCCAGCGGCGTATAGTCGCGGGATTGTGGACGCGGCCCGTCGCCCCAGACGATACCTTCGTCGGTGATTTGAGGTGGAGTAAAAGCGCTGTCCACCGCCGGGAAAAACACTTTGATATGGTCATCAAAGCCCCGGGAGGAAAAGTCGGCCAGCTGCGGGCCGCTGAACACAATACGGAAGAAGGTATTAGCGATAAAGTCTTTGCTTTTTACCGTCAACTCACGGAATTTGAGTTCATTTCGCACCCTAACAGGCACTTTTTTGCCGCTATTTTGTATCGTCATAGGTTATTCTCTTGAGGGTTAAGATATATCATAGACATATCTTAGAGCACAAAAATGACCCCGTCTTTAGCTTTTTACGGCATTATTTTTCGCTGATGAATGAGAATGCATGTCATTACACGCTGGAACAACCTGGATCGCAAATTGACAATTCGATGCTTTTTTAACCTTTCCTTTGCGGGCCTTCTGCTTCTACACTGAACTCTGGCATCTGCCAGTTTCATTCCATTCACCTACCATCCGACCAGGGAGGCCTGACATGTTTCCTGAGTACCGTGAATTGATTTCCCACCTGAAATCCGAAAACCCCCGCTTTCTCAGCCTGTTTGACAAGCACAACCGTCTCGATAGCGAAATTATGCGCAGGGAGGGTCCGCAAGGGACGGGATATAACGATGAAGTCGTGCAAATGAAGAAAGAAAAACTGAGGCTTAAAGACGAGCTTTATCAGATGTTGAAGCGGGCGAGCCAGCCTGCCTGACCGCCGGAACCTGAAACCGGAAAGACTAAGGAAGGGGCTTCCCCTTCCTTATTTGTTTATCAGATAACCACTCTTAATCTGCGCAACTCTGCCGCCATCCTGCTGGCACCGGTAAAGTTCAGATGATCGCCGTCCCGGAAATCCTCGGGCCGGAACGCCTGGTTTTCTGAAAGATCGATAAAACGCGAACCCGCACTCTCCAGCCCGGCAAAGCAGCGCCGATGGGTGGACTTCATCTCCTCATCAAGATGCTCCACGTAGGCCGGAGGGAAAGGCGGCGTCAGCCAGACTACCTGCTTTCCGCGCTGCTTCAGCTCAGTCGCCAATGCTGTTACCCGGAGCTCATTCTCATTCAGCGTTAAATGATGGCGAATCGATTTCGAATGTGAAACACCCCGCTGCTGAGCAGCCTGCTGTTGCTGCTCAACAGGCAGATAATCGGTGCTGGCAAATATCGCCCGGGAGTTGTCGCACACCTGGTCGCGCGCGCTTAAATCCTCTAACCCGTCTATTTTCACTCCCTGAGCGGGAGACGGCATCGCCAGGCGGCTGAATACCAGGCAGCCGTCCATTGCCGACTCGCTGACTTCCTTTATCTGATAATGGCTGTTCAGCTGGCTCCAGACATGGATTATCTGCTGATTGAAGTCATCTTTGCTTTTTAATAAATCGCAGTAGAGGTCAAAAAAGCCGAGGCAGTACACAAAATTCTCAATATGGGGAAAGCGGTCAAGAATATGGCGGGTCAGCTGCTGCGCCTGCTTAAGGCCAAGGCTGTGGGTAGAGATATTAACGCTGTGCTCAAGGAGCGTTTCAGGGAAGCCATAGAAGCTATAAGAATTACCGATAATCGCCGTTTTTACCTGCGGATTAGCCAAATCACAATAGGGTTTCGCCAGCAAATGCGTGAGGCTCCCGGCATCGGGGCTTGCCGGAATAAAATTATCAATCAACAGGTCAAAAAAGGAGAGACAGGCAATAGCCTGGGAGTGTTCAACGGCCAGGGCCAGCTTGAGCCCCTGGGGATCGTAAATGACAAATGGCGCTACGCTACCGGCAATCTTCGCGTAAAAATCGTCAATTTCCTGCCTGTTGGTCTCTGCCGCACTGAGGAAGTAAAGATTATTAATCACCGGCGTGCTGAAACGAGCGCCCAGGAATTGCAGATGATTCAAATCGCCAAAATAAAAGACCTCGATACCGTTACGGGTCATTGCGCTAATCCAGTACAGGTATAGTGCGAGGTAAAGCTGGTTCGGCTGCAATTCTATTCCGTCCAGCCAGTCGCCTAGGGTATTTATTAGCGTCAGCGTTGTTTCGGCATCATCCAGTAATTGCTGATGCGAGAAAAGATAATCAGCCAGGTAACGAGGTAAATCAGGGTTCAGGGGCGCGCTTTCAAAATCCATCAGGAACTGCTGAATCTGTTTTAGAAAGTTATTTTCCATGAGGTTTTTTTAGTAATAGTAAGAAGTTATTTACTGATACTAGCACCCCAAAACCCCGGCAAACGGACGATAACCGCCCATCTGACCACCCTTTCTCTCAGGATTAGCGTTTAATTTAGGGCAGCCCGATTTTGCAGGCTACCCCAGCGCTGTCGCTTAAACGAAAGGTGCCAACGGGTCAGCCGTTTCAAACGCAATTTTTCTGTCGGCTACCGGAGGGTAAATCAGCTCTTGGGTGATTGAGAGCTTAATTTTCTTGGCCTCTTCGCGGACGTGCTTCACTTCCTGCTCCCAGCCTTCGGTGAACACCGCTCCCCAGTTGCCAAGATCGAGACAGGTGACGTAATTAATCTGGCGATAAGGCAGAGGCGCAACGTTGAGCAAGTCTGCCGCCACGTTGTAACCGACGAAGCGGCCAAGCATTATTGCGTGCTGGCAGGTCATCAGCGCCAGGTTACCTTTATCATCGGTTGCCGCCCTGGCTACATCGCCGGTTGCAAAGATTCCCGGCTGCCCTTCGACTTTAAGAAATTCGTCTACATGCAGCCGCCCTTGCTTATCGCGCGGGGCTTTAATCTGCTCCGTCAGCGGGCTTGCCTGTACGCCAGCGGTTAAAATAACCGTGCTCGACTGAATTCGCTCCCCGTCGGCGAGGACAAGACCTTCGGCATCCACTTCACGCACTTCAGCGCTAAGACGCCATTCTACGCCCAACTCCTCGCTGGCGGTGGCGATAACTTCACGCAATTCGCTGCTGTAGCGGCCGCCAATCTTATCGCCCCGCTCGACCACAATGACGCGGACTGCGGCATCGGCTCCAAGGATGCTGTGCAGCCTGGCCGGCAGTTCAGTTGCCATTTCAATGCCGGTGAAACCGCCGCCGCAAACGACAACCGTATTACGCGCTTCGCTGTCCGGCCGCTGTGCCAGAGCGGAAATATGTTGCTCAAGGCGCAGCGCGCTCTCCAGTTGATCGAGATCGAAAGCGTGTTCCGCCGCCCCGCTAATCAGGTCGCGTTTGAGGTTGCTGCCGGTAGCCAGTACCAGGCGGTCGTACTGGCGCGGAGTGCTATTCCCCTGCTCATCACGGTACCACACACAATGATTTTCGCTGTCTATACGCTGGGCTTCTCCTTTAACGAACGTCACGCCGGTCACGTCAAACAGCGGCTGCAACGGAGCAACCAGCGAGGCAACCTGGGTTTCATAAAAACGTGGGCGAACCCGCAGCTCCGGCTGGGGTGCAAGCACGGTAATCTCAATATCTTCACGCTGGTGCATTGCCGCCAGGCGCGCTGCGCTCAGGGCCGCCCACATACCGGCAAAACCGGCGCCAAGAATCAGGATCTTCTGTTGCATTGCTCTACTCCAATAAAGGCCCTCGATGGCCAACGACTGCGACTATACTTGTCGCAGTTAACTACGACAAGATCTTTCGTAGTTAATTTTATATACCGACACTTCACGCCTGCGGATTGCATCCCGGGCGTAAAATCCCTACATTACCTGGATTAAATCAGTCGGAGGCAGCATGGCGTTTTACAGTTCGGGCGTGGAGTACGGCATTCACAGTCTGATATGCATGGTGGACAGCAAAGGCGAAGGCCGCGAAATGAGCGTGCGTGAAATTGCCGAGCTGCAGGGCGTGCCGTACGACTATCTTGGCAAAATTTTTACCCGGCTTTCTAAAGGTGGCCTGGTAGTCAGCAGCGAAGGTAAAGGCGGAGGTTTTAGCCTCGCCCGGCCTGCGGACCAGATTAGCGTGCTGGATATTGTCGAAGCCATCGACGGTGAAAAGAGCATTTTCGACTGCAAAGAAATTCGCCAGCGGCTCGCCATTTTCGACGAACCTGCGCCCAAATGGGCCTGCGAAGGTATTTGCGGCGTGCGCGCCGTCATGAACATTGCCCAGCAGCGTATGGAAGAAGCGCTGGCCCAGCACACCGTTTTGGATCTTGCCCGCCGCATGTATCGCAAAGCGCCGGATGAGTTCGTTGTAGAGGTTCAGGAGTGGATCCGGGACCGCCGCAGCAACTAGTTATTCCGATGCTTTCCCGTTAGTACAATTTCGCAAATACTAAGCCAGCCCGCGCATAACAGGCTGGCTTTTTTGTCTATAAAACGAGCCGGATCCTGCAAAAAACGTATCTTTTAGCCATCCCCCATTCTGGACATCCAAACGGCTTTCCCTCCCTACCGCCAAACCAGCAGATTATATTACTTTCAGTTCTAAACATCGGGTTTATGTTCTTTAGATGGGGCAATTGGCCGCCCTATCATTCCATACATGAACACTTTTCATGTTGCGAGAGAACCATGATTGCCGACTCTGTACTTGACCTGATAGGCCACACTCCGCTGCTGCGGCTGAACCACCTTGATACCGGCTGCTGCGAGCTGCTGCTGAAGCTGGAAAACCAAAATCCCGGCGGCTCAATTAAAGACCGCGTTGCGCTATCGATGATTGAGCAGGCTGAACGCAGCGGCAAATTGCGGCCAGGCGGCACAATAATCGAAGCAACAGCCGGTAATACAGGGCTGGGCCTGGCGCTGATCGCCACGCAAAAAGGCTACCCGCTGATTCTGGTGGTGCCAGACAAAATGAGCCAGGAGAAGATTTTCCATCTTCAGGCGCTGGGCGTTGATGTACGCCTGACCCGCTCCGACGTCACCAAAGGCCACCCGGACTACTACCAGGACTACGCCCTCAGGCTGGCGGCTGATATTCCCGGTAGCTTCTACATCGACCAGTTTTCCAACCCGGCAAACCCGCTGGCACATGCCCGGGGTACGGGACCTGAACTTTGGCAGCAGGCCGAAGGAAAAATCGACGCCATTGTGGTAGGCGTTGGCTCCGGCGGTACGCTTGGCGGGCTACAGCAATTTTTCCACCAGCATTCGCCAGATACCGAGTTTGTCCTCGCCGATCCGTGCGGTTCGATCCTTGCCGACGTAGTTGAACACGGTAGCTACGGCGAAGTGGGAAGCTGGCTGGTTGAGGGCATAGGCGAAGATTTTGTTCCCGAACTGGCGGACTTTAAGAGCGTGCGGCATGCCTACCGCATCAGCGACCGCGAAGCCTTTGCCACCGCACGCAACCTTCTGACTCACGAAGGGGTACTGGCTGGCTCTTCGACCGGCACCCTGCTCGCCGCCGCCCTTCGTTACTGTCAGGCGCAAAC
Organism: Cedecea davisae DSM 4568; assembly: GCF_000412335.2. GTDB lineage: Bacteria > Pseudomonadota > Gammaproteobacteria > Enterobacterales > Enterobacteriaceae > Cedecea > Cedecea davisae. The sequence continues at coordinate 2,075,271 of NZ_KE161030.1, read as the reverse complement.
CTCACCGAAGCGCGTGGTCACTTTCGCCTGCGACAGCGGCAATAAATACCTGTCGAAAATGTTTAACGATCAATGGCTCAGCCAGCAAAACCTGGCATGAATACAAAGGAAATATGATGACTAAGTTTGCCACCCAAAGCGTACACAGCGGAACTTTTGAGGATGCACACGGCGCGGTAATGCCACCGATCTACGCCACATCCACCTTCGAGCAGCCCGCCCCCGGCCAGCACACCGGCTTTGAATATTCACGCAGCGGCAACCCAACGCGCCAGGCGCTGGAAACCGCGATTGCCGAGCTGGAAGGCGGCAAACAGGGGTATGCCTTTGCTTCCGGCCTGGCGGCTATCTCCACTGTGCTCGAAATTCTGGACAGCGGCAGCCACATTATCGCCGTTGATGACGTTTATGGCGGAACATGGCGACTGATTGAAAACGTGCGCAAGCGCAGCGCTTCTCTCCAGGTTAGCTGGGTAAAACCGGACGATCTCGAAGCGTTAGAGGCGGCCATTCGCCCGGAAACTCGCATGATCTGGGTCGAAACCCCGACCAACCCGCTGCTTAAGCTGGCCGATCTCGCGGCCATTGCGGATATTGCCAAACGCCACCGCCTGATTAGCGTGGCCGATAATACTTTTGCCTCTCCTGCATTGCAGCGCCCGCTGGAAAGCGGGTTTGATATCGTGGTGCATTCGGCAACCAAATACCTGAACGGTCATTCTGACGTTGTTGCCGGGCTGGCGGTAGTGGGGAATAACGAGGATCTCGCTCAGCAGCTGGGCTATTTGCAGAATGCGGTTGGCGGCGTGCTTGATCCGTTCAGCAGCTTCCTTACTCTGCGCGGTATACGTACCCTGGCGCTGCGCATGGAACGCCATAGCACCAATGCCCTACAGCTGGCTAAATGGCTGGAAGCGCACCCGGCGGTGGAAAAAGTTTATTTTCCGTGGCTGGAAAGCCACCCGCAGCACAGCCTGGCGCGCCGGCAAATGTCCCAGCCTGGCGGCATGATCTCTATTGTGGTTCACGGCGGCGAGCAGCGTGCGGCAGAGGTGATTAAGAAACTTAAGTGGTTTACCCTGGCCGAAAGCCTCGGCGGCGTGGAAAGCCTGGTCAGCCAGCCTTTCACCATGACGCACGCGTCCATTCCTCTTGAGCAACGTTTAGCCAATGGTATCGTGCCGCAGCTGATTCGTTTATCTGTGGGTATTGAAGATGCCGATGATTTGCAGGCCGACCTGGCGCAGGCGCTGAGCTGAAGTTAAATACTGGCAATAAATATTGCCAGTAATATAAGAAATGGCCTTTTGTTTGCGTTAGCTGGAAAAATTCAGTGCAACAAAAGGCCATTTATTTATCGGGCCTGAATAAAATAACGCTGTGTGTTATTTAGCCAAAATACTGGCGACGTAAAATATCCGCGCCATCATCAATTGCTTTATGAATTGCCTTCACGCTGCGGGCTTCATCTTTCTCAGCTAAAGCCTCGAGCAAGTCATCATAATTATGATGACCCTGGCTCATTACTTCCGACTGCGGGTAGAGATAATTGAAACAAGGGCCAATACGCACCCACAACTGTTCAATTAAGACGGTCAGAGTCGGCATATCCGCATAGTCAAAGAGCTGGAAACGGAACTCTCTGTTTGCCTGTAGGGCGGCTTCAACGCTTTCCTGTTTTGCCTGAAGAAATGCATCGCACAGCTGCTGTAAGCGGGCAAGTTTGCTTTGATCCATATGCCGTGCAGCCTGTTCTACCGCCATTCCTTCCAGGTTCTTCCGGATGACGGTTATTTCATGATAACGGCCAAGCGAAATTTCAGGGACCAAAAAAGCCTGAGCCGGGGTCGCATCCAGCGCCCCCGAAGAGACAAGTCGAAGCAGAGCCTCACGCACCGGCGTAATGCTGGTTCCAAGCTGCTCCGCAATCTCTTTGGTGACTAATCTGGCTCCGGGTTTTAGCGTTCCCACGATTAATGCACCCTTTAACCTTGCTTCAACCTGCATGGTTAAACTCATTCTTTGCGCTTTTTCTAAGTCAAGCATGTTTATTTCCTATAGCAAAATAACTACTTTGTATTTGCAGTTTAATAACTGGCTTGTCGTCCATGGAGTATATAGGATATATCATGTACTCTTGCTACTTAATTTATACTGCCATGCGATTAAGCCTGAAAAAACATTCGATACTCATCAATAATTTAGACGGTAACGTATAGGGATAGACCAAAAATGAAAGCATCCGGTCGTAAACTTGCAGCTCTGGCTGTATTAATAAGTCTGGTAACCCCCTTCAGCTACGCCAGTGAATTAGTCATTGCTCAACCTGCTTCCGCCACCGCAATGGATCCCGGCTTCCTGAAAGAGGCCGCCACTCTGGTGGATAATATTTTCGACACTCTGGTGCTGCGTGATAAAAACATGCAACTCCAGCCAGGACTTGCGACATCCTGGAAAGCTCTGGATGACACAACCTGGCAGTTCGATTTGCGTCCTGGCGTCAGTTTTACTAACGGTGAGCCGGTCAACGCAGCTGCGGTAAAATTTTCAATCGATCGTATTCTTGATCCGGCCAACCATGCGCCGACCATCTCCTATATTCGCACCATCAAATCCGTAGAGGTCACCGGCGAATACCAGGTTCGTATCCATACCGACGGCCCGGATCCTCTTCTACCCACTCGTATGAGCCGCTATCCAACCTATATCGTGCCACCGGCCTATGTAAGTAAAGTCGGTGCCGCAGAGTTTGCACGCAAACCTATTGGTAGTGGCGCATATACATTAACAGAATTTATACCAGATGAGCGTGTAGTTATGCAGTCTAACCCACATTACTGGCGCGGGAAACCAGTAATTGATCGGGTGACATGGCGGCCTATTCCTGAAGCGACCGCTCGCATTACTTCCTTGCTAACCGGGGAAGTTCAGCTGGTTGATAGTGTCCCTGCGGACCTTGTTTCTGCCCTAAAAAACAAACCAGGTGTTCATCTTGAGCAGGTAAAAGGTGGTGGGTTAACCATTTACCTCGGCCTCAAGAATAGTGAGAAACCTTTAAGTGATGCACGCGTACGCCAGGCGCTTTCGCTGGCATTAAACCGCCAGGCTTACACCAGCCAGCTCTTGCACGGTTTTGGCACTCCGACCGGCACCATGGCGGGCGCTAAAGATTTCGGCTATCTCAATGTTCCGGCCACGCAGCAGGACGTAGCTAAGGCTAAAGAGCTGCTGAAAGAAGCCGGTTATCCGAATGGGTTTACGTTGAAATTCCAGGCGCCACGTCGCTATATTGCCAGCGCAGAAGTGGCTCAGGCCATCGTTCAGGACCTGGCCGCTATCGGCGTGAAGGCGCAGCTTGAGGTGCCTGAATGGTCGGTTTACACCCAGCAGGTGGCTTCCGGTAAGCAGGCGGAAATGTACATGCTGGCCTGGGGTTCAACCCAGACCCTGGACGCCGACGCCGCGCTGTATCCCATTCTGCACTCCGGCGAACCGTACTCCACGGTGAGCAACCCGGAACTGGATAAACTGCTGAACGCCAGCCGCTCCACGGTTGATGCAAAAAAACGCGAGCTTATTCTGCAAGATATCCAGAAAGTCGTCGCCAAAGAGCAGCCGCTTATCCCGCTGTATCGCGAAGATTCGCTGTATGCCAACAGCGATAATCTCACCTTTACCGGGCGTGCCGATGCGCGTATTCCGCTGTACGACCTGAGGCTGAAATGATTTTCCCCCAACGCGCCCTTGCCCGCCGCCCTCGCCGCCTGATTTCGGGCGACGGGGCGCTGGGGGGCTTATTGTTAGGCATAGTGATTTTGCTGGCGCTGGTGGCCCCGTGGCTACCGCTGCCCGACCCGCTCACCAATAACCTGGCGGATATTTTCCTGCCGCCGGGTAGCGAAACGGCAAGCGGTATGCACTGGCTTGGCACCGATCAACTCGGGCGCGATTTGCTGTCAAGAATATTGGCGGGTACCCGCCTTTCCCTGACGGTAGTGTTACTGGCGGCGGCTATTGCCGCCGTTATTGGCACTCTGCTTGGCATGCTGGCGGGCTACGTTGGCGGCTGGCTTGATGCCGTCATCATGCGCCTGATGGATATTCAGCTGGCGGTGCCGTTTATTCTGCTCATCCTGCTGGTGATGGCGTTATTTGGCACCTCGCTGGAAAACATCATTCTGATTATGGGCGTCACCAGTTGGGCGATTTATGCCCGCGTGGCCCGCGCTAAAACCCTCGAGATCCGCGAACTTGAATACATTGAGGCGGTCAGGGCGATGGGCTTCTCCACGCCGCGCATCCTGCTGCGCCATATCCTGCCTAACCTGGCCACGCCGCTGATAGTGCTGCTGACGCTGGATATCCCGCGCCTCATCGTGCTGGAGGCCTCAATCGGCTTCCTCGGCATGGGGATTCAGCCGCCCACGCCAACGCTCGGCAACCTGATTGGCGAAGGCCGTTCGTATATGCTGCTGGCCGAATGGCTGGTGCTGTGGCCGGGGCTGATTATTGCCGCACTGGTTGTCGGCTGCAATTTGCTCGGCGACAGCCTGCTGCGTAAAACCCACACGAGGCTCGACTGATGCTGCGCTATATTCTTTCTCGCTTCGCTCAGGCCGTGCTGGTGATGTTTGGCGTGTCGCTGCTGATTTTTTACAGCCTGCACCTGACGGGCGACCCAGCCGCGGTAATGATGCCTCCGGGTTCGTCAAATGAAGAAATTGAAACCTTCCGCCATGCTATGGGCTTCGACCGCCCGCTGCTTTGGCAGTACGGCCATTATCTGAATAGCCTGCTACACGGCGACCTCGGCCTGTCTCTGCGCTATGAACAACCGGTTACCGACCTTATTGCCCAGCGCGTTCCCGCCACATTGCTGCTTGCCGTTTCCGCCCTTGCCTGGAGCACGCTTATCGGCCTGCTGCTTGGGGTAATAAGCGCGGTATGGCGCAACAGCTTTTGGGACTTACTTGCCCGCCTGTTGGCCTTCAGCGGCCAGGCGGTACCGGTCTTCTGGCTCGGCCTGCTGATGATCCTCTATTTCAGCCTGCATCTGCGCTGGCTGCCCTCCAGCGGCTACGGCAGCTTCAGCCACTTGATAATGCCCGCCATTAGCCTTGGGGCCTACTATATGAGCGCCATCGCCCGCCTGGTGCGCGCCAGCCTGATAGACGTTCTGGCCCAGGATTATATCCGCACCGCGCAGGCCAAGGGCCTGAGTTCATGGCGCATTCTTATCCGCCATGGCTTACGCAATGCGCTTATCCCGGTGGTGACCGTGCAGGGCATGTATTTTGCCTCGCTGCTCGGCGGCGCGCTGGTCACCGAAATTATCTTCGCCTGGCCGGGTATTGGCCGCCTGGCGGTGCAAGCCATCCAGAACCGCGATTTCCCGCTGGTACAGGCTATTGTCCTGCTCGCCGCGCTGGTATTTGTGATGATGAATTTAGTGATTGATTTACTGTACGTGGTGCTGAACCCGAGGATCCGGCTATGAGTCAATTAGAGGCAACGCTGGATCTGCTGCGCCAGATAACGCCATTTGAAAGCGTGGCCGGAAACATAGGCCGGCAGCGCGAACTGGCCGCCTGGCTGGAGCGCTGGCTGGTTGAAGAAACCGATGCCGAAGTGCTGTTCCCGGTAGCCGGACAGCTTCAGGATAGCGCCCCGCCTCTGGTTCATGTCCGGGTCGATATCGGTTCGCCGCGCACGCTGGTGCTGTACAACATGTACGACGTGATGCCTGCGGATACCGCGGGTTGGGAAGTTGATCCTTTTGTTGGCGGCCTGAAACACTGGCCGGACAAAGGCGAGGTATTTATTTCCCGCGGCGCTGAAAATAACAAAGGCCCGCTGGCGGGCATGCTTATGGTAGTGCGCGACCTCTATCACTCGGGACGGCTGCACGCCAACATCGAAATACTGCTCGAAGGTGAAGAAGAGATCGGCAGCGGCAACCTGCGCCGCTATCTTGCGCAGCAGCCTTGCCCGATTAACCCCGCCGAAGCCGTGCTATTTCCCTCACTTTGCGAATACGGCGGGGGCGCACCTCGTCTCTATCTCGGCTTTACCGGCCGCAGCGGCGGACGCCTGCAAGTAAAAGGGGGAAGCTGGGGCGGCCCGAAGGCGGCCATACACGCCAGCAATGCCGCCTGGATAGATAATCCGGTCTGGCGGCTGGTGCAGGCTCTGAATACCCTCGCGCCCGCCCACGCTAACGGCGTGCTCGAAACCGGCAAACTTGATGAAGAAGCCCGTTCAATTCTCGACGAGCTTGCGGCCAATTTTAATCCTGACGACGAGCTAACCTTTCGCCGCAGCGAAAAATTCTCGATTGAAGGAGACAGCTACAGCCGCCTGGCTTATCTGCTTGGTAGCGCGGTACTGAACATTTCTGAAATAGCCAGCCTGCCGCACGGCGCGCAGGGCGTTATACCCCCGGAAGCCTTTGCCGACCTGGTGCTAAGAACGCCGCCTGTAGTTGACGGCGAAAAACTTATGCACCGCATTGAGCAGCAGGTCGCCGCGCTTTCAGGAGTGGAACTGGTGCCCGGCGACAGTTACCCCGGTTACCGCTTTAGCCTCGACGATCCCGGCGTAGCTGAGCTTATGGTCAGCTATCACCAGCAACACGCCAGGCCGCAAATTTGGCCGTGGGCGCCGGGCTGCGCCCCCGCCTACGCTTTCGCTCCCGTTGCCCCCGCTTTTTTAATAGGCGGGCTTGGCTACGGCGGCAACGCTCACGGGGTGAACGAATTCGTTACGCTTCGGGGGCTTCAGCGCTTCCAGCAGTCGCTTAACGACTGGCTTGTCGCTTTTTAACGACCTCCGGCATCAGGGAACCAGACAGGATAATGCATGAAAAATGTGAATGATTTTGAACGTGTTACGCTAGGATTCTTCCCCACTCCGCTGGAATCATTGCCGCGCCTGTCCCAGGCCTTAGGCATTGAATTAACCATCAAACGCGACGATTACAGCGGCTTCGGCGGCGGCGGGAATAAAGTCCGCAAGCTGGAATACCTGATGGCAGAAGCCTGCCGCGAGGGCGTAAAAGTCGTTATCACCACCGGCGGCCACCAGTCTAACCATGCCCGGATGGTTGCGGCGGCGGCGCGCAAATTCGGCATGAAGCCGGTGCTGGTCCTGCGCGGCGATGAGCCGCAAACCTACCAGGGCAATTTACTGCTGGACAAGCTGTTTGGCGCGGAGCTGCAATTCCTCGATCCCGAAGGCTACTTTACCCAGATTGAAGGCGCGATGCAGGCTCATGCCGACGCGGCCAGCGCCCGCGGTGAAAAACCTATGATCATTCCTCTCGGCGGCGCAACCGCGCTTGGCGCACTGGGCTATGTGCGAGCGGTGGAAGAGATAGATGCTCAATTACGGGCGCAGGGTAAATCCGCGCCTGACGTTATTGTCGCCCCAACCGGCTCCGGCGGCACGCTTGCCGGGCTGTACGTTGGCGCTCGTCGCTACTGGCCAAAAACGCAAATTGTTGGTATCAGCGTCAGCGCCAAAGCGGACTGGTTCCAGGCCCGTATCTCCGCTATGGCGGACGACTGTGCGCGCCTGCTCGACTGGGATCAAAGCTGGCAGCCGCAGGATATCTGGATTGAAGACGGCTTTGTTGGCAGCGCTTACGGCGTGCCCTCAGAAGGCGGTATTAATGCTATTTATCAGGTTGCTCAGCAGGAAGGCGTGCTGCTCGACCCGGTTTATACTGGTAAAGCGATGCACGGCTTAATGACGCTTGCAGAGCAAGGTCAGATCCGCCCCGGCAGTTCGGTTATTTTCATGCACTGCGGCGGCTCTCCGGCGCTCTATCCCTTTGCCCAAACGTTACTGGAACACTGAGCATGCAAATACTGAACCGTCAGCAGGTTACCGGCCTGGGTGGAAGTGACCCTGTCACGGCCTTACGGGATATTGAGGACACCGTCCGCCTGCTGAGAAGCGGTGAAGCGGTAATGCCTGCGGAAACGCATGTCGACCTCGATACTCCCCTGGGCAAAGTTTACGCCCTTCCGGCCAGAGTTGGTGGGCGGTTCAATGCCACCGGCGTGAAGTGGACGGCTCACCGTCCCCGCGCCAGCGACGGCTACCCGCAGGCAATGGCGATGACGCTGCTCAACCGCGCCGACAACGGCCTCCCCATCGGGCTGCTGGAAAGCGGCAGCCTCACGGCAACCCGGACGGCGGCGGTTTCGGCCCTGGCGCTACAGAAAGCAGCGCCCCGTGCGCCAAAACGTATTTTACTACTTGGCGCAGGCGTTCAGGCTCGCGCTCACCTTGAGATGCTGAGCGCGCACTTTCCCGACCTTGAAATGGTCTACTGCTGGAACCGCACGCCAGAGCACCTGGTGGAAATGCTGGGCCAAACCGGCGATTTACCCTGGCCCGTCACGCAGTTTGAAGCGCTGCATGATGCGCTAAGCCAGCACTGGGATGCGCTCATCACCTGCACCAGCGCCAGCGAGCCTTTTCTGCGCCCCGGTATCTGGCGAGCGGGCACCATGGTGCTGCAAATCGGCTATCACGAAGTGGCGTTCGAAACGATTGCCGCCGCCGACCAGGTGGTGGTGGATCTCTGGGGCGATTTCAAACAAACCAGCGCCAAGAGCCTGTTTCAGATGTACCGCGCCGGGCTTTTTGACGAGCTAAGAGTGGCGGCTGACTTAACCAACCTGGTGGTTGACGGCTGGCGCGCTAATCCCACGGGCAAAGTCTATTTCTCCTCCTTCGGCCTCAACGTTTTTGATATCGCCCTCGCCGCCAGAGTCCTGCAGGAGGCCGTTTCGCGGGGTGAAGGCTGCGAACTGCCGTTCGGCTGGGAAACGGCTGATGATAATTAGCGCCAACGATTTGCGTCAGCGCCTTGCCAGCGGCGAGCGGCTGGCGCTGATTGATGTTCGGGACGTTGCCGCCTGGCGAGAGGCCTCCTTGCCTGGCGCATACGGCCTTAACGTCTACGACTACTTTGTTCCCGACTCCACGCAGGAAGACTACGCGGCGATGGCCGGGGCTTTTATCCAGGCCTGGCAGCAGCTAAATATTGCCGATGACGCAACGCCGGTCTTTTTTGAGCAAGAAGTGGGAATGCGTTCTCCGCGCGGCCTGTGGTTTCTGTGGTTCGCTCTGGGCAGGTCCGGCCTTGTTCTGGACGGCGGTATTAATGCGTGGATGGAGGCTGGCGGCAATTTAGCGCCGGGTAGCGGCACCTGGGCTGATGTTTCCCCAGTTAATGCCCCTGCCATTCCGCCTGCCATGCCGCAGCTGGCCGCAACCCGCCAGGAAGTGCTTGAGGCTGATACGCAGACGGTTGTCTTACTCGATGCGAGAAGGCCAACGGAATACGCAGGCAGCTTTGTTCATGGCTGCTGCGCACGGGCGGGAAGGATACCCGGCTCGAAGCTATTGTTCTGGGAGGATGTAGTGGAGAGCGGCAGCTTTAAATCAGCCGAAGCTATTGCCCGCCTGGCCGCCGAGGCCGGGTTTAATCCTTCTCAAAGAATTATCGCCTGGTGTCATCGAGGCGCGCGTGCCGCCACGGTTCTTGTGGCTCTGAGGCTTGCCGGATACCATGACCTGGCGGTTTATGTCGGCTCGTGGCACGAATGGGCCGGGCACCCGGAATTACCTCTGCATAGCGGAAGCTAACCCGGCATTTTCACCGCTGATTAACCGGCCGCACGGAGCTTCAGCGCCTGCTGAATATCCGGCGCGGCGGCCAGCAGCTGGCGCGTGTATTCGTGCTGCGGGCGGTCAAGCACCTGCTTTGTAGCTCCGGTTTCCACTATTTCACCGCGATACAGGACAACTACGCGGTCGCACGCCTGCCGCACCGCTCCGAGATCGTGGCTGATAAACAAAACGGTTAAACCCAGACGGTTGCGCAGATCCGCAAGCAGCGCGAGGATCTGCCCTCGCACCGAGAGATCCAGCGCGGAAACCGCCTCATCGGCCACCAGCAGTTCCGGCTCCAGGGCCAAAGCTCGCGCAATAGCGATGCGCTGCCGCTGCCCGCCGGAAAACGCAGAAGGCAATCGCGTCGCCGCGCTGGCTTCAAGCCCCACCAGTTCCAGCAGCTCAATTACCCTGCTTTGGATCTGGTCCGCCGGGCGCAGCTTGTGTACGCGTAGCGGCTCGGCAATCTGCTCTCCAACCGGCATTTTGGGGTCAAGGCTGGCGTAAGGGTCCTGGAATATGATTTGCGCCCTGCGCCGCATACCCTGCTGCTGCTCGCGGCTGGCACGGCGTACATCGAGACCGTCAAAAATAATAGTGCCGCTGTCTGCCGGAATTAAACCGATAGCCGCGCGGCCAAGCGTGGTTTTTCCCGAACCGGACTCGCCAATCAGCCCAACAATTTCACCCCGTTCGATCTCAAGACTTGTTGGCTTGAGTACCGTCTGCCGTTTGGCCGGGAAGAACGGCAGCGCGTGAGCCTGCGGGTAGCTTTTAGTTAGCTGAGAGAGCTGCACCAGCGGGGTACGAGTCACATCTTTACGCCTGCAGGGCCTGGATTCAGGCTGCGAGGCGGCAATCAGCCTGCGGGTGTACCCGGCCTGGGGTGAAGTCAGCAGCGTCGGCACGTTGCCCTGCTCAACAATATTGCCCTGATACAGCACGCAGGCACGGTCCGCATAGCGGGCGACCACGCTTAAATCGTGGGTGATAAACAAGATGCCCATCGCCATTTCACGCTGTAGTTCCTGGAGCAGGGAAAGGATCTGAGCCTGGATGGTAACGTCCAGCGCGGTGGTAGGCTCATCGGCAATCAGCAGCGCTGGCTTGCAGCTAATTGCGCTGGCGATCATCACGCGCTGGCGCATCCCGCCGGAAAGCTGATGAATATACTGTTTTGCACGCTGCTCCGGGTTAACGATGCCCACTCTGTCCAGCAACGCTATCGCCTCACGATGCGCCTGTTTCCAGCTTAATTGTTGGTGGCGCACCAGCACCTCGGCAATTTGCTCACCCACTTTCAGCACCGGGTTCATGCTGCTCATCGGCTCCTGAAAAATGGTGGCAATTTGCTGCCCGCGCAGCCGCCGAGGATAGGTTTTCCCGGGCGCGGCAATAAGCTCGCCGTTGAAACTGATTTCACCGCCGCTCTGGTACAAGCCGCCGGGCAGCAGCCCCATGACCGCCAGAGAGGTTAAGGTTTTACCCGAGCCGGACTCACCTACCAGGGCCACGATTTCGCGGCGCTCGACGCTAAACGAGGCGTTCTGCACTAGCGGTTTTCCATCGGGCGTATTAATGCAGAGTGAGCTAACGGTTAATAGCGGATTCTGGGCGGCCATAGCGGTTCCGGGTCGGGGCTAACATCGTGATTTTTGAGACTATAGTATCTGCCCGGACACGACAAGATGATTTGCTGATAGCTTATTCAGGAGGGAGTTAATGGCGAAGGCCCGGCAAACCGGGCCGCAGGGAGGGTCAGAACAGCGAAAACATCAGCGCCACCGGGAAGCTCATCGGCCAGGTCGCCCCAACCAGCACGGAACAGAGAAATTTGATGCGTTTAGAATCTTTGGCCAGCAGCCAGGTGATCCCGGCGCAGATTAACGACATTACGGCGTAAAAAACCAACATATGTTGATAAAGGGTCATACCAGACATGACTACTTGTTAAAAAATTTTGCAAAATATGCTCTTTTTTATGACGCAGATCAAGTTTCACAACCTGTTTTTTTAGTGTAAAAACCCACCGAAGTGGGTTTATTTGCAGCGCTACAACTTAGGAATGATCAGCACCTGCCCGGGGTAGATTTTGTCCGGATGGCTGAGCATAGGTTTGTTGGCTTCGAAGATTTTGTTGTACTTATTGGCATCGCCATAAACATGTTTAGAAATGGCGCTTAACGTATCACCGGATTTGACGGTGTAATATGTCGCCTCCTGCGCGGAGTCCGTCGCTTTGATGTTGTTTTCAACACTGCTGATACCCGCAACGTTGCCTACAGCGACCTGGATTTTCTCCTTCAGCTCCTGCGTAAGCCCATCCCCGGTTATTACCGCTTTGCCGTTTTCGACGCTCACGCTCACCTTGTCCGCGCCCTCAATGCCGCTCTTTTTCAGGTGCTCTTCCAGCTTGCTTCCCTGGTCGCCGTCATTTCCTTTCAGCGAATCCCACAGTTTCTCACCTGCTTCTTTGACAAAATCAAATAAACCCATGGTCGTCTCTCCTGTTTACAAGTCCCTGTAAGCCTGGCAAAGGAAGCCAAAAATGCCCACTTTTGCGGACAGGTGAATCGTGTTAATGCTTTATCATCACATGACGAATGACGGTGTAATCCTCCAGGCCGTAGAGCGACATATCCTTGCCGTAGCCGGAGAGCTTCTGGCCGCCGTGCGGCATTTCGCTGACCAGCATAAAGTGCGTATTAACCCAGGTGCAGCCGTATTGCAGGCGGGCGCTGAGGCGATGGGCGCGGCCAACATCCTGCGTCCAGACAGACGATGCCAGCCCGTAGCTCGAGTCATTTGCCCACTCCAGTACCTGCGGCTCATCGTCAAAACGGGTGACGCTGACCACCGGTCCAAATACCTCTTTTTGCACGATAGCGTCGCTCTGCTTCGCGCCTGCCAGCAGCGTAGGCTGGAAGTAATAGCCTGAACCTTCCACCTTCCCGCCCCCGGTAATCACCTTAACGTGGGGCAGCGCCTTCGCCTCCTGCACCGCCTTATCGACCCGCTCCAGATGCGCCAGCGAGCTTAACGGCCCAAGCTCGGTGCTTTCATCGTCCGGGCTGCCGTATTTAAGACTGGCGACCGCCGCGCCCAGCTTTTCCACCAGTCGGTCATAAATTCCGCTTTGGGCGTAGATTCGGCAGGCGGCGGTGCAATCCTGCCCGGCATTGTAATAACCGAAGGTGCGCACGCCTTCGACCACCGCTTCCAGTGAGGCATCGTCAAAAACAATGACCGGCGCTTTGCCTCCCAATTCCATATGGGTGCGTTTTATCGACGGCGCGGTATGGCTGATAATGTGCTCGCCGGTGGCGATAGAGCCGGTCAGCGAAACCATACGCACTTTTTCATGACCGGTCAGCACATCACCAACGGTTTGCCCCCGGCCAAACAGGACGTTCAGCACGCCTGCGGGAAAGATATCTTTTGCCAGTTCGGCCAGCTTAAACACCGTCAGCGGCGTGATTTCCGAAGGTTTGATAACCACGCAGTTACCGGCGGCTAACGCAGGCGCAAGCTTCCACGCGGCCATCATCAGCGGATAGTTCCACGGGGCAATAGAGGCGACAACGCCCACAGGATCGCGGCGGATCATCGAAGTATGCCCGCTAAGGTATTCCCCAGCGGCCAGCCCTCCCAGGCAGCGGCTGGCTCCGGCAAAGAAGCGGAAGACATCCACTACCGCCGGAATTTCGTCATTAAGCACGCAGTGATAAGGCTTGCCGCAATTTTGGGACTCCAGGCGGGCGAAGACTTCGCTATGCTGCTCGATAACATCGGCCAGCGCCAGAAGGTGCTCAGCGCGCTCCTTCGGCGTTGTCTGCCCCCACCCGGCAAAAGCCCGGTCCGCCGCCAGCACCGCATCATTTACCTGTTCCACCGTCGCCTCAGCGACTTCAAGCAGAACCTTGCCGGTTGCCGGATTGTAGACCGGCTGCTTTTCCCCGAGTCCATCCACAAGCTTGCCGTTAATCAACAGTTGGCTTTGCATTCCGCTCCCCTTACCCAGTCTGGTTTTTATGGCCCGCAGGCATCGATGATTCGTGGTAAAAAGCTTAGCTTCGGCATTCCGGGCGCAGTCTGCCGCATCCGAAAATTTCACCACGTTGTGACGCACCACGCAGTAAGCTGTGCCAGTTTTGCTCTTTGCTCTGGTATAACAGCTGCGCGGTCAAATTTGATATCTATAGAAAATTAATATGAATCAACGGCCGCCGGTTCTATGCTTTACCTCATCCCTTTCAAGTTGAACGCCAGGAGGCACCATGACCATTTCTGCCCGTAATCAGTTAACCGGCACCATTAGCCACGTCACGGATGGCGCGGTTAACGACGAAATAGAATTAACGCTCAACGGCGGCGGCAAGCTGGTGGCCGTCGTCACGCGCACCAGCAAGGATGCGCTGGGCCTGGTCAACGGCAAAGAGGCTATCGCCCTTATCAAAGCGCCGTGGGTAATGCTGGCAAGCGAAGAATGCGGCTACCGCTTCTCCGCCCGCAACCAGTTCCCCGGCGAAGTGAAATCCGTGCTGGCTGGTGCGGTAAATACTACCGTGCACATTAAAACTGACGCAGGTTTTGAGCTGACCGCCGTAGTAACAAACGAGGCGGCAGAGGAGATGGCACTTAAGGCCGGAGGCCGCCTGTTGGCGCTGGTAAAAGCCTCATCTGTGCTGATAGCGGTTAAGAAGTAATATTGCAGATTGCCTGCCCGGCAGCCTCCAGGTCGCCGGGTTTAATGCCATTACTGGTAACGCACGTCCAGCTTGCTGTAGGCCACCTTCGCTTCTGTACCGTCCCTGTCTTTGTCCTGATTGTAGTTCCCGGCTTTAAAGTACAGCTGGACGCCCTTCCAGCCCTGCTCCGGGTAACTGAATGTTTTACTGGCCGTTTTCCCGTCTGCGCTGACTTCAATCGTGACTTTCATTCCGCCCGAAGTCCCTTTAGCCTTCAGCTTGTAATCAATCTTTTCGTTCAGCCCGATGCCGGATAACAGCGTGCTTCTCTTCTCCGCATCGCCATAATTTTCTTTAACGCCCGCAACCACCGCCCCGTTTTCCCAACGCAGCTTGAACATCTCCGACCCGCCGGGCTTATCGCCGTGGATCTGGGCGAAGATAATAGAGCGCGTAGACGGTGCCTGCACGATATAGACCGAGCCGCTTTGCTCGTTATTAAACTCGCTACCGTTAACGAAGTTCTGCGTGGCTCTTAATTCAACGCGCGGGAACTCACTGTGCGCCGTTGAACCGAACCCGGATGGCGCTTTAAACATGATTGCCCCCTCAGGGAGCGCCGAATCACAACCTTTGGAGCCGCCGCAATTGCTGTAAAAATACTGATTTTGCAATTCCGGGGTAATCTTCTCTTCCTTCACTTTTTGGCTGCTATCAAACGACTGCAATAAATAACTTTGGGTTAATACCGGGTAGTTTTCACCCGGCGCACCCTGTTCGCTTTTCGCCCAGGCGCTGGCGCTCAACGCCGCCAGAAGCAGACCCGACGTTAACCCGTAAAGCTGGCTTTTACTCTTCATCTCTTACCCCAATGCAAAATTAAAACCGCTCGACAAGCTAATCATTAATTCCCGTAACGGCTTTACTTTAAATCTGTTAGCAATGGCATATCAGTAGTAACAACAGGTGTCCGGGTTCAAAATTTGATGAATTAAGGAAATAAACGGACAATTGCTCATGCTAAAGAGCAAATTTTAGCGCCGGGGGTGTGGTTTCAGACAATGCCAGAAATGAACACACTGGCCCGGTGAACTGAGCCAACGTTCTGAGTGACAGCAATTAGTAATATCTGTTACGCCATCGAGCTAAACTTATTCTTTAATTCCGGGTTGGAGTTAACGCGGGTCAAAAACTCTGAAAACTGGATTTTTTTGTTCGTTTCGCTACTGGATAAAAAACGTGATGGCATATGCAGGTGCTCGATATTTGCATAGCCTACGCCGTTTGGAAATGTTGCCCTTTTCCACTCTTTACCTTTAGTTGGCCGATTATCGCTATTGCTGATTCGGGTTAAGCTGCTGACTAGTTTGCTCACGCCGCTACCAAATTTAGTCGCTCTTGATTTAATTGCGCTCAGCCCCTGCACAATCATTCGCCCTGCCAGCGATACGCCGATGTTCATAATTTCCATTCCGTAACAACATTTTTGAAGGCGTAGTTTTGCAGGACTCACGCCGTGATTGCTCTCAAAAATTGTTCATTTCTTACGGCTGGCGGGGCAATATCGACAGCTACCGCTGAATTTGATACCAGACGTGCCGCAGCAGCGGGTGGTCTTCAGACACCATAGGATGGTCAAACTCACCTTCTCTCGTCATGCCGAGCTTCTCCATTACCCTCTGCGAAGGCATATTTGGCAGCGCGGTAAACGCCACAATGCTTTCAAGCCCGTACTCTTCGAAGCCGACACGCAGCGCCCGCGCCGCAGCCTCTGGCGCATAACCCTTGCCCCAAAAAGCCTTCCGCAGCCGCCAGCCTATTTCCACGCAGGGAGAAAATGGCAGCGTATAACCCGGCCGGTTTAACCCGACAAACCCGGCCAGTTCGCCGCTGCTCCGCTCTTCCAGCGCCCAAAAACCAAATCCGTTTTCAGCCATGCGCTGACGAAACGACTCAAGGTAGTCCCGGCTTTCGTCCTCGGTTAGCGGATTAAGGAAATAGCGCATTACCTCAGGGTCAGCATTCATCTCGGCAAACGAGGGTAAATCTTCCTCGCGCCACGGGCGCAAAATAAGCCTTTCCGTTTGATACATTACGCCTTCTCCTCAAGTTGTTGGGTGATTAAACGTGACAACGTCACCGCAGCCTGTTGCTCTCTTTCCCCCCACGCCCATGAAGCGTTGAAGCGGAAGTAGTTGTCCCACGCTTTGCCGGTGGTAAACATTTTCCCGGGAGCAATGCTGATTTTATGCCCCAGAGCGCGCTCGCTTAGCAGGCTGGCATCGCAGCCTTCAGGAAGCTCGACCCATAAAAAATAGCCGCTTTCGCTGCGGTGGATTTTAACCGCCTCCGGCAGCAACTCGCTCAGGGCCTGCCACGCCTGCTGTTTGCGTTCGGCCAGCATGCGGCGAAGTTTACGCAGATGCGTGTCATAGCGACGGGTCGCCAGGAAATCGACCAGCGCCAGCTGCATCGGCGAACTGGTGGATAAGGTACTCATCAGTTGAAGCTGCTGAATGCGGCGGGCATGTTTCCCGGCGGCTACCCAGCCAATGCGGAATCCGGCCACCAGACATTTGGAGAAGGATGAGCAATGCAGGGTCATTCCCTGCTCGTCATACGCCCTGGCCGGTAACGGCCTTTCCCGCCCGTAATAAAGCTCGGTATAGACATCGTCCTCGATAAGCGTGACGTTATGGCGCTGCAATAGCTCAATCAGCTGCGCCTTTTTCTCCGCCGAAAGCGTCACGCCCAGCGGGTTCTGGCTATTGGTCATCAGCCAGCAGGCTTTCACCGGGTACTCCTTTAGCGCTCTGGCCAGCGCCTCAAGATCGATACCGCTGACCGGGTCGGTCGCCACCGACAGCGCTTTAAGCCGCAGGCGTTCCAGCGCCTGTAACGCGCCATAGAAGCACGGATTTTCCACAATAACCCAATCCCCCGGCTCGGTAACGGCCTGTAGACTGAGGTTTAGTGCCTCCAGCGCCCCGGCGGTAATGACTATTTCATCCGGGGACACCTGAATTCCCTGCTGGGCATAGCGCTGCGCAATAGCGTGGCGTAGCGCCTCATTACCCGGCGGCAGGCTTTCTATCACACTGATGGCGGTCGCGGTTTTGCTCACCGCCGCCATCGAGCGGTTTAGCTGCTGTAAAGGGAATAGGCGCGGGTCGGGAAACGCGGAACCAAAAGGCACTACCGAGGTGTCACAGCTCGCCTGTAGCACATCGAAAATATAAGTATTGATATCGACAGTTTCATCGCTGGTGACCTGCACCGTAACAGGTATGCTGCGCGCCACAGGGCGAGGCGCAACGTAATAGCCGGACTGAGGCCTGGCAACGATTGCACCCTGGCTTTCAAGCATCTGGTAGGCGTGACCGACGGTCATAAAACTCATGCCGCTGTGCCGCACCTGCTCGCGCAGAGACGGCAGACGGTCGCCGGGCTGCCACACGCCAAGCGCTATCTGCTCGAGGATTTGCTGCGCCAGCTGCTGGTATTTTTTCATGCCCTGCTCCCTGTCTATATCAGAGCGCTAAAAATACGCTTTTTTACGCAACTGTTATAGTCAGAAAGTGATTTTTGTCGATGATAATCGAAAGTGGAAAATCGGGCGACGGCCGCCGCCCGATCGATAACGCTGGTTACCTGGAATCAGCTAAAGCCGTTTTCTCAACATAAGGCTTCATTAACTCATCCGCGGTTTTCTGAGCGGATTTCGCAGCCGCCTCCGGGTTCACCTTCTGGTCGTTAACTACCGCCGCCAGCTGGTTTTCCATCGCCTGACGTACCGCCACCGTTTCGTAGGTCGAATACCACGGGTGGGCGTACTTAAGCTGCTCGAGGGCGATTTCCGCGCGTGGATCTTTTTGCATATACTCTTTCATCTCCGGCGTGTCGTAAGAGGCTTTGAGCGGCGAGAAGTAGCCGGTAAAGCGGCTCCACTCTCCGTTGACTTTCGGGCTGACCAGATAAGTCAGGAACTGATAAGCCGCTTTTTTCTGCGCGTCGGAAATACCTTTGAAGCTGACCAGGCTGGCACCGCCGATAGGCACGGCGCGTTGCTCTTTGGCTGGCATCATGGCAACTTCCATATCAAAGTCTTTGCTGTTTTCACGCATAAAACCCAGCGCGCCGGTACTCAACATCGCCATACCCAGCTTGCCGCTAAAGAACGCCGCGCTGATCTGTTTAGAATTCAGTACGCCGGACGGCATTACCTTGTCGCGGTAGATCAAATCCTGCCAGAAGCGCAACGCGCCGATGGTAGTCGGCGAGTCGTAGTAAACTTCGCCCGGATAGTTTTCATTGAAGTAGTTGCCGCCGTTGGCGCGAACCAGCGACGAGAAAATCCAGCCGCCGTAATCGTCATTGGTGGACGGCAGCATAATGCCCCACTGCCCTTTGCTGGCGTCGGTCAGCTTCTTCGCATCTGCCAGCATTTCCGCCCAGGTCTGCGGCGGCTGCTTGATCCCGGCCTGGTCAAACAGAGTTTTGTTGTAATAGAGAATTGGCGTGGAGTTGTGGAACGGAATGGCATACGTCACGCCCATCACCTGAGCATTCTTATGCATTGCGGGCCAGAAGTCGTTCATCAGGAAGTCGCCCGCCTTACGGTTGCCGTATTTAAACAGCTCGTCCATCGGCAAGATTTCATCTTTTAGCGCCAGGTCGGTAGTAAAGTTGGCGGACATAATCACCAACGCGGGCGGTTGACCGGCCTTCTGCGCTGACTCGGCTTTGATTTTGGTGGTGTCGTAGCCGCCGGTGAAGATCCCGCGAACCTCAACATCCTGCTGCGAGTCGTTAAACGCTTTAATGACGCGGGTCATCTCCATCGTCAGTTTGCCGTCTACGGGCGCAGGGAACATAAAATCGATTTTTTCTTTCGCCAGTGCCGCGCCGCTTAAAGCCAGCGAACAGCAAACGGCAAGCGCCCGCCATTTATGCATCAGGGGGTTAAACATGGTCAATCTCCTGGTGTAAGTTGTGGTGTTGGTCAATATGAAAAAGATGAACATCAGAGGGTGAAAAACCGAGGGTTAGCGTATCGCCTTTTTCTGGCACCACACCGCGATGGCGGCGGGTATAGCGTAACGTTCCCACGGGCGTGCTGACATGGAGCAGATAATCTGCCCCCATCAGTTCTCGTTGTACCACCGTGGCAGACAGCGTCAGCTGCCCTTCTTCCGGGCTATCGGTGATATGTTCCGGGCGAATACCCAGCCAGACGTTTGTCTGCGTAGAGGCAGATGGCGGCAGCGGCAGGTTTAAAACGTCGGGCTGCACCCGGCCTTCCGCGCAGAGTAAAGACAGCAGGTTCATCGCCGGGGAGCCGATAAATCCGGCTACAAACAGGTTGGCGGGCCAGGCATAGAGATGTTCCGGTTTCCCCACCTGCTGCACCACGCCGCCGTTCATCACCACGATGCGGTCGGCCATAGACATCGCTTCCGTCTGGTCGTGGGTGACGTAAATGGTGCTGGTTTTAAGCTGCTGATGCAGCGCCATAATGCTGTCGCGCACTTCGGTGCGCAGGCGCGCATCAAGGTTAGAAAGCGGTTCATCCATCAGAAACAGGCGCGGGTTACGCACGATGGCTCGCGCCATTGCTACGCGCTGCCGCTGGCCGCCAGAAAGTTTGGCCGGCTTTCTGTCCAGTAATTCTCCCAGCTGTAACAGCTTAGCCACCTGCTCAAGCCGTGGCTGCCAACTGCTTTTATCTTCTTTGCGGATCTTCATGCCAAAGGTGATGTTGTCCCGCACCGTAAGATGAGGAAACAGCGCATAGTTCTGGAAGATCATCGCAAAGTTACGCTCGCGCGGCGACATAGCGGTGATGTTCTCATCGTTAAGCCAGATTTCCCCGGCGCTCACCTCTTCCAGCCCGGCCAGCATGCGCAGCAGCGTGCTTTTCCCGCAGCCGGATGGCCCCACCAGCACCACAAATTCACCGTCGTCAATGCTCAGCGACAGGGCATTAAGCGCCGCTTTGCCGTCGAACTGCTTGCTTACCTGATTCAGTCTTAACATGGCGATTAAAGCTCATCCGTTGGGCAGCTAATACTTGCGTCGTAAAGCCAGGGCCCGGCATAGTGCGCCAGCGAGTGCTGATAGCTGACCCACTGCGCGCCCACCTGGCGATGCATCAGGCAGGATGGCGGCGACATGTCGTAATAAGGGCGGCTGTCTTCAAAGTGATACGGAACCTGGTGAACCGTTCCGGGAATAGTGGCGATGGTGGCCTGGCGATATTGGGTCATCGTCAGGCTGTGGTTATGGCCGCAAAAAATGCGCACCAGCGCCGGGAAACGCTCGATAAGGTTCAGCAGCAGATGGCCGTTTTCACAGGCGATAGGGTCCATCTGCGCATTGCCCAGGCGCAGCGGCGGGTGGTGCATAAACACCGCCGTAGGCCGTTCGCCGCCGGCAATAAGCTGAGCTTCGAGCCAGGCAACGGTCTCCTCCGTGAGCCAGCCTTTGGACTGCCCCGCCAGGCTTGAGTCAATAAACAGCAGGCGAGTAGCAAAATCATCCACCGCGTAACGGATGTTTTGCGGGTCGTTGCCAAGCTGCGGACAGAGCGGACGGAGGTATTCGATAAACTGCTCTTTATCGTCATGGTTGCCGGGAATCAAATACAGCGGCGACTTTATTGTGCCGAGAACCCGTTTCGCAACCTGGTACTCTTCCGGGCGGCCGCAGTTAGCGATATCACCGCTGACAATCACCGCATCCGGGCGCTCGCGCAGGGCGTTAAGCTGTGAAGCCACGTCGGCATTCCCGGCATTGATATCAATAAAGCCGTACAGCTTCTGGTTCTGACTGCGGAAATGGGTGTCGGAAATATGCGCTAATAACATCACTCAACTCCTTACTTAATGCCTGAAAAACCAAAACTTCGCAGAAACTGCTTCTGGAAGGCGATAAAGGCCAGCATCAGCGGCAGGCAGACCATAATGGTCCCGGCGCTGATGGTGCCCCACTGGCCGCCGGACTCGGCGCCCATAGCAAAAGAGACCAGCCCGACGGTCAGCACCTGTTTATCCGGGTCGTTCAGCATCATCAGCGGCCACAGATATTCGTTCCAGTGATAGGTAATGCTCACGGTGGCAAACGCCAGCACCGACGGCCAGCACATCGGCAGCAGTACGCGGTAGAGCACCTGCCACCAGCGGCAGCCCTCCATCAGCGCTGCTTCTTCAAGCTCTTTCGGAATAGCCAGAAACGCCTGACGCATCAAAAACACCCCAAAAGCCGAGGTGAAATACGGCATCATCACGCCGGTTAAGGTATTGAGCAGCCCGAGGGCTTTCAGCGTCATCATGTTCGGCACCATCATCACCACAGGCATGACCATCAGCTGCACCAGGAACAGCAGGAACAGCGTCTGTTTGCCGCGAAACTCATGGCAGGCAAACACATAGCCAGCGGTGGTAATAGTGATTAACTGCACGAAGAATGTGCCAAAGCTGAAGATAACGGTATTGGCGTACAGACTCAGCCAGTCGGCGCTTTGCCAGGCGTCGCGGAAATTGTCCAGCGTCAGGGGGAAACGAGGCAGCACGGAGGCCATGCCCTCGCCAAAAGTGCTGGCGCTGAACGCAGAGGAGAGCATCCAGATAAACGGGCTGATCCAGAGCAGAGCCAGGCAGCACATCAGCACGCTGAGGGTGATACCCTTCGATTTGCGCAGGCGAAACCACAGCGGTTGCGCCACGCTACGCGCGTTGACAACCGGGGAAGAAAACTCAACGCTCATGGTGTGCGCCCCTTTCCAGCAGCTTCAGATTAACGAATGAGAAGATAAACAGGCCAGCCAGCGTCAGGAAAGTCGCAGCGGAAGCTTTACCCAGATCGTGCGTATCCCAGGCAAGGCTCTGGATGTAATAAAGCAGCACCGTGGTCGAGTTGTCCGGCCCGCCCCGGGTCATTACCGCAACGTGGTCAATTTGGGTGATCGAGTAGATAAGCGCGGTGGTAATCACAAAGCTGAGCGTCGGGCGCAGCAGCGGCAGCGTTACCTTAAAGAACACCTGAGTGGAGCTTGCGCCTTCCATAATCGCCGCTTCGCGGGCAGAGGACGGCAGGCTTTGCAGCCCGGCAAGGAAAAACAGCATGTAGTAACCGGCAAACTTCCACACGCCAATCAGCGCCAGGGCATAAAGCGCGCTATTGCTGCGCCCCAGCCAGTTGTTGTTCATCGGCCCAAAGATTTTTGCCAGGTAGTAATCCAGCATTCCCATCCCCGGCATAAAGATAAACAGCCACAGCGCGGCCGCGCTGACCATCGGGATTATCATCGGAAAGAAGAATGCGGTGCGCAGCCAGCGGTTAACACGATGGTTTTCCCACAGCGAAACGGCCAGCAGCAGCGCTAACAATACGCCGGGAACCACGGTCAGCACGATGTAGACCAGGTTATTGAGAAGCGACTTCCAGAAAACCGCATCGGCAAACAGCCGAATATAGTTTCCAGCGGCAACATAAACGCCGGTATCGCTCGCCATGCGGGTATCGAACAGGCTGTCATAGACCGAACGTACCAGCGGAAACCAGGTGAAAAGCAGGAGAAAAATGAGAGACGGCGAGAGTATCAGCCAGGGGAGCCAGGGTCTTTTTTCCATTGTCCGAAGCCTGTAAGGGGGTCAGAAGTCAGGAAGTATGGGAGCGATATATGGCAAAAAAGTTACGGAGAAATGGCAGTTCAGCGACCATGAAGCCTTGCTGCATCAGGGTTTATCGGGTAACTGCTTCTGGCTAAAGGAGAATCTCTTCACACGGATATATTCTCCGTGTGAAGAAAAATACGGTGGGGCTAAAAAGAGTCAGTTTGGATATCGAAAATTATTGTACGGTAAGGCTAAATTTGCACCACTCATCTATTGCAACAAAGCGCAGTGGAAACGAAACTGCAAAATGCGACATTTTACAAAACGAGTGGATTCAGGGGCTGAAAGTGTAAAAAAGGATCTCAAGGAGATCCTTTATAGATCGACGAATACTTCATCATTTCATCGAGAGCAACTTGTCATAATCTGGGTAGATATGAGTGATATCTTCACTGAAACCATTTGGATAAGTCGCAGTTAAATTTCCAGGACGAATAGCCGGTGGTGTTAACACAACTACTTTACTGAGGTGTATTTTCGGCTCAATATTAATGCTTTCCACATCCAGTGTTTTATATCTCCTCCGCCACTGCTCATATCCTGTATTACCACCGAAAAGAGACAGATCAACCTGATCATCAATGTGGTGAACAACCATCGGGAAAAAGTCTGTTTTGAGTTCAATCAGCTCTCCGCTGAACACTTTAGCCCGCCCAGTCCCATAACCATCACTGAGACCATAGTCTCCGAAATCGAATATATAACTGGTATCGATAACCTTTTTCCCCTTCACCAGAGGAACATCATCCGCAACCCTGAAGCTTACCATTAACGAGTTCAGCTGCCACTGACATGGCCCCCCCCCCTCCACGGCCACGCGCAGATGCCGAACATTGCTGCTATCCGACACATCGAACGGCCGTTCAACATCGTTATAGCCCGGAATATCATGTGGCTCATTGCTCGAGTTATAGCGGACTGACTTACACTGAGCCGAACGGTACAGCAGCTCGGCGGGCAGCAGCGTAACCCCCTCAGGCACCCGAAAAGTGACGTCCACCCACTTTGCATCTGCAGGGGGAGAAAGTGTTTTATCTGGACGGTTATCACACCCAAAAAGCAGCGTCACAGCACACGCAATGACGGCGGTTTTACTGAGAGAGTTCAACTTCTTCCTCCGTTACCGCCGCAAAACGCAGCAGGGCATTTTTTCCTGTTTCTTCCGCCTGCGTCAGCCTCAGAGCCACCGGCAGCATGTCCTGCAGCGCCAGAAACTCACGGTTACGCTCAACCTCATCCGGGTTGCTGTAGGCTGCGCCTTTCTCAACCTCTTCCCGGAACATAACCCTCATCTCCTTCCGGTTCATATCGCGGGCCGGATCTGCCAGTTCCAGCACCTGATTGTGAATATAGGGCAGGTAGCGGTGTGCCATCGAGTGGCTGCGGGGGTCGGTCCCGATGCCGTTCAGTGCCGGATTAGTATTCTGCGGAAAGGTCTTTGCCAGGCTGGCCGGGTTCAGGCACTGGATAAACGAGGCCTGATGTTCACCGGTGGATTTCAGGCATTCCTCATTCAGGGACGGCACCACATAAAGCTTGGTGGCTACAAAATGCCGGGAGTAGGCCTGCCCGTCGACCAGGCTTTTCTGGTACGGGCTGGCGGCCCGCATCGCGCACTGCTGCGCCCGGAAAAATATCACCGTGCTACCATGATGCCAGTACGGATCTCTTTTCTCAGCAAGCCCTGTTGACTGGTACGTCAGGTTCCGCACGGCCACGCTGAGTCCGGCAGCCGTGGTCAGTGACCAGTCAAAGCCCAGCTTGTCGCCCAGAGGCCCCCACGTTCTGTAAAACTCATTATCGAGATCGGCATCCGGCGGGATCTGCGTGATAGTGTCATTGTCGTTAACGTGCCGGTAGTGTTTGATATCTCTCAGAGAGGCTATCGCCGAGCGAGTGAAAGTCCGTGGCATCCCGTAGGTGTACAGGACTGGCTGGTAATCCTTCATTTCAGCGGCATACAGCAACGCCAGAGCCCCACCTAAGCTGTGACCACAAATAAACAATGATTTTCCTTTGTCTAAAGATGTCCTGATAGCCCGAAGGTCAAACTTATCCCCGAATTTCCGTTTCGCCAGTTGATAGGCATCCAGAAAACCACCGTGAACATTTCCCGCACCGGCCAGTTCCGGCAGACACGGCTTCGGGGCGAAGGACAAATCGGTCACAATATTCAGCAGGCTGTCGGTACCACACCATGCGACCAGTACGTGTGCGGCACATTCCACCGTAAACAGGCGGGTATCCCCTTCGGGATTATCTCCCTGCCCCGTGTTCAGGTACACCGGAGGCTGATAACGCTCGCGGAACGGCACATCTACCGCCAGCGTGTGGTACCACGACGGATACTCAGCAAACTGCGGAATACAGGATAAATCCTGACATTTATGCCGGAAAAAATAATCAATGGTCGGGTTATTAGCCTCTGCGGCATACACAAGATCGGCCATGATGCCGAGGTTCAACCCATTGGCGAGGTCATAATCTTTTGTGTCATGTAGCGACAGCACCCACGCCCGGAAGGGACAGATTTCCATCACATGGCGCTGTTCCAGCGCCTCCCGCGCGATTTCCGTTCCTTTTAGCGTCTTCCCGGTCGGAAAATGAAACACCGGTGGATCAGGTTCGGTCCATTCCGGCATTTCCGGCAGTCGGTTGCACAGTTCCCCGATGGTCACATAGTGATGGTGATAACCGGCGGCTTCAGCTTTCTCCTGCACGTCTGAGCGCCATGTGGCATCGCGGGTTTCCGGCCGGAAAATATTATGACTCACCGGCTGGCTGTTTGGATTACGTCGGATGCCCAGCGGACGCTGTTCCATCTCGTCGGCCAGCTGCTGACCGTCTGTTTTCACATCTACAGCTATCCAGTACAAATCATCGAACCGTACCAGTCCCTGACTGTCAGTGACGCGGGCGGGCGGATTCGGCGGCGGTATGGGATCAAACCGGGTGTGACCGCCACGCGCCCACAGCGCCAGCTCCGCCGCCGTTGCCAGCTGATGGTACTCCAGCTGCACGTTGAGGCCTGATACTGGGTGGTTATTCTCATCCACAAACTGCAGCTCCAGCCAGTGCTTCCGCTGCTTACCGCAGGCAACCTCTTTGTACTTCATTTTGTGGCTCAGACAGGTCACTGTCGTATTGTCTGACATGAACTTAAATCCTTTTAGTTTCTCTGGTTAAATACTGCTCCATCATACATTAGATAGAACTTAACCAAAATTTCCCCTTTCTGATTGCCGGTATAGTGCCTGAATGCGGCACATCTGGGAGGAGCTGTATCCCGTTGCATCCGCCGTTTCACGGATACTCAATTTCTTGACCTGCCGGTAGCACATTACTTTCTGATGCCGTTCTTGATCTGCCTGTTTTCCGCAGTATTTACCCAGCGTATGGACACGTTCAATTCCCTGTTTTTGGTCCTGACGGCGACTCACCCAGTCCTTATGCGATATAGCGGCCATTAGGTAGATAAGCATATTGTTGATGGTGATTATCACGGCACGGGTGATTGGGTCAGCCTGCGAAGGGCCTTTATCTGACAGCATCTGCCATGAGGTGGGCACATCCGGGCTGACAATCCGCAGCTCGTGTTGTTCAATCTGTTTTTTTCAGCGTCATCCAGTCACTTGCCGTAAAGGCATTCACCGGTAAAAATACAGCAGGGCTGTATTACACACCTGCTGTCGATGTTTCTATATCCAAACTGACCCCTAAAACGGATTACAGCATTTCAGCGAGGCTGGCGGATTGTGTTTTTCGGTTATACAGGCAAAGCTCTTTTCCCGGAGCCGGGCTGCTGTTCTTAGACTTGTAGCTTCCGGAAATAACCACTGCGGAATAGCCTACGTCATCGCTAAAATCGATACGTTTGCCCTCCACTTTTTTCTCCTGCAGGGCGCTAATTGCCAGGCAGCTCTTTTGAATATCTTTATCCAACGCCTTCCACGCCTCGTCGGAAGAGGCGAAGCTGCTAAAGGTAGCCAGCAGGACGGGAACAACGGCAAACGGCAGAATTTTCATACTCACCTCTTAGGCTGTTTTCCCCGGCTTTGCTAAGCCAGGTGGCTGATAATCTATAACATTATCAGTGCGGAATTATCTGTATTGTAGCCAATAACCCGCCCTACTTGCCCATTTTCGCCAACATTTCCGGACGCATAAACTTATTGATAACCAGCATAAACAGCAGCGAAGGCACCAGCAGGATCAGCGCGGTAATCGACGAAACCTGATAATTGCCGGACATGCTGGCGTTATACAGCAGCAGCGGCAGCGTGGTGATGTCCGGTGCGCCGACAAAGAAAGTACCGGTAAACTCATCCAGCGATTCCAGGAACACAAAGATCCCGGCGGCAACGATGCCCGGCGCAGCCTGCGGCAGCACGATATGCCAGAAGGTAAACAGTGGCCCCGCGCCCAGGTTGCGTGAAGCCCGGGCCTGTAGCGGGTCAACGGACGAAAACGCGGCTACGCAGATCCATACCGAATACATCAGCCCGTGTACGCTGTGCACCAGCACCACCCCGGCGATAGTGCCGTTAAGCCCCCACTGATAGAACAGCCGGGCGATATTCATATACACCGTCAGGTTCGGGAACGCCTGCGGGATCAGGAACAGCAGCATAAATAACACCCGCAGCGGCATGACACGGCGCGAAAGCGCAAACCCGGCCGGGATAGAAATAGCCAGGCAAACCAGCACCGACAGCACGGCGATAAAAACGCTGGTTAACAACGAGCCGGAGACATCGCTGTAGGGGCTGAACACCTGATACCAGTATTTAAGCCCCCATTGGCTGGGCAAAACATGCGGGTAAAACCAGCTTTCGGTCACCGTCCAGATAAGCAGGTTGAGCAGCGGCCCAAACATGGCGAACAGCATAAAAGCCAGCAGCAGCGCCTGCAGCAACCGGCCTGGCCGGGCTTTACGCCAGAGATAATTAAGCTTCATTTATTCGCCTCCTTTCTGGCGCAGGCTGTAGCGCAGATAAAACCAGGAAAGCGCGCCGCAAATCAGCAGTGAAATTACGCCCAGCGCGTTAGCCACCGCATAATCCCCGTAGGAATTAACGCGGAATGCCATATCCACCGTCACCATGGTTGGCGAACCGGTCCCTATCATCAGCGGAACGGAAAGCACCGACATCATAATCACCGTAGAAAGCACCAGCGCGACGCCCACGGCGGGCAGCACCTGAGGCAGAACAATGTCGAACAGAATGCGAGGCTTTGAAGCGCCAAGGTTTCTGGCCGCCAGAATTTGCGACGAGTCGAGCGCGGCCATCGCGCCGGAGATAAGCAAAGTGGCAAACGCCAGCTGCTTCCAGACAAAAGTAATAATGATGCCCTTCCAGCCCAGCCATGAAATAGTGTCCAGCGGCCCTACCATGTCGGTTACCACCAGCAGGTTATTCATCAGCCCGTTTTTGGCGAGAAAAGTGCGCATCATCTGGGCGGCGACGATAAAGGGAATAAACAGCGGCAGGCGGTACAACACGCCAAGCAGGCGAACAATTGGCCGACAAGATGAGAGCGTAATCACCGCCGACAGCGTGATGGAGAGCAGCGCCAACAGCGCCACCGAAACCAGCACCATTACCACGGTAAAAACGATATCGCTCGAATAGAGCGTAAATACCTTAGCGAAGTGTTGCAGAGTAAAAGCCTGTGTGTCCGAAGTGAAAGCGGCCACCAGCGAAAATCCAAGCGGGTAGAGAAATAACAGCGTAATCATCAGCGCGGCGGGACTGACCAGCAGCAGATATTTTAGCGAGACGCGCATAAGAAACCTTAATGCTCAGACAATAACGCTCAGGGCTGGCCTGAGCGTTCGGGAGTGATTAGTTGGAAACCTGGCTTTCATAGCCTTCTTTGATGTCGTCGAAATAAGGCGCAATCGGGAAGCTTTTACCGTAGTCGGCCAGCGCTTTCGGCGAAATCTCCGCAAACAGCTTCTGCCAGGTTGCGTCATCCAGCTTCGGCTTGACGTACTGCGCGTCTATTCCCGGATACCAGTTAAACTGCTTCACAATCCCTTCGGCCTGCACTTCCGGGCTGGTCGCCAGCTCGATAAATTCACGCGCCAGCTGAGGTTGTGCCGCTTTGACCGGCGTCACGTAATACATTGGCTGCCCCGGCATGCCCGGTGCCAGCAGGGAAAGCTTGATTGAAGGCGGCAACTTGCCCTGATCTTTCCAGGTGTAGAACATATCCACCCACACCGGCCCCATGGCGATTTCGCCTCGCGTCAGCATGTCCAGCGTGCCCGCGTTGCCCGGCGTAAAAGTGACATTTTTATTGAATTCTTTCAGCTTCTCAAAAGCCTGCGGCCAGTTTTTCTCCACGCCTTTATCGTAAGGCAAAGCGGAGAGGCGCTGCGCGTCGGTGCCATAAGCGTAAATCCAGCCCACCACGAAGCTGACGCCGGACATGCCGTTTTTAATACCGTTATAGCCGAACGCCTGCGGATGCTTTGCCGCCCAGGCGACCAGCTCGTCGTAGGAAGCCGGAGGCGCCTTCATGGTTTCGCTGTTCCACGCGATTGCCGTCTGGCTCAGGAACATCGGCATCACATAGCCTTCAACGTTCACGCCCAGCGCGTTTTTGGCGTTATCAGCCGTTACCATAGAACCGGTTTTAATCTGCTGACGATATTTTTCCAGCAGCCTTTTTTCCACCAGTTCGCCCCCGGCTTTCTGGTGCACCACCGCTACGTCGATATCCCAGGTTTTCGCCCCGCTTTGCTGCTGAGCGCTGAGTTTTTCAATTATCTTGTTCGAACCGGCATCGCCTGGCCCGGTACCGACTACGCGCACCTTAACGCCGGGGTGCGCCGCCTCAAACTTAGGCCCGAGCCAGGTTTTAACGTAATCAACCATATTCTGGTCGCCCGCGGTGGCAACGTTGAGAATAGTTTCTGCATGAGCGCCGTAGCTCAGAAATAAAGCCGTAACTGCCGCAATCCTGGTTTTATTAAACATGACCAACCCTCAGAGTAATATAATGTTATCAAGCTGCGTGAGACGAACTAAAAATATGAAGCGCCGAGGCAGGAACGGATAGCCTGACCTCACTATTTATTAAATAATTATCGACAGAATCAGCCAGAAGTAATTTTTCACCGCAGCGAACGCCGTAGCGATAGTTATGCCCAATAAAAGCATGCTGTTCAACGATGCCCTCAAAGGTTAAACCGCCATCTGGCTTTTGATCATTTAATGCTGAAAGGAAAACATCCGAGCTGCGGAAGTAAATAAGCTGTCCATCGGCGGAAATAAGATTATCCGCACCCATAAAGTCGGCGACAAAAGGCGTAGCCGGTCGCTGGTAAATCTCTTCCGGGGTACCAATTTGCTCAACCTGGCCGTTGTTCAGCACCACGATGCGGTCGGCCATTACCAGCGCCTCCTGCTGGTCGTGAGTGACGATAACCGAAGTGAACCCGAGCCTTTTCTGCAACTGCTTGATTTCGTGACGCACGCTGAGCCTGACCTTCGCATCCAGGTTCGACAGCGGCTCGTCCAGCACCAGCACGTCCGGCTCTATGGCCAGCGCCCTTGCCAGCGCAACCCGCTGCCGCTGCCCGCCGGAAAGCTCGGTTATTTTTGCCCCATCCAGGCCGCCCAGGTTAACTATCTGCAACAACTCTTCGACCCGCTTTTTAATATCTTCCCGCGGCCATTTACGCAATTTCAACCCATAGCCAATATTTTGCGCCACCGTTAAATGTGGCCACAAGGCATAACTCTGGAACACCATAGTGATATTTCTTTGCTCCGGCGAACTTTGGGTAATATTTCGCCCGGCGACGTTAATCTCGCCCTTCTCCACCGGGATAAAACCGCATAGCGCATTTAATAATGTTGTTTTCCCGCAGCCCGAAGGCCCCAGTAGCGCAATCATTTCACCTTTATTCACGGCGAGATCGATATTTTTTAACACCACCTTATCGCCGTAGCTGATTTGGAGGCTTGTTATATTCATGTAGCTCATGGGCAATATCCGAAAATCTCTGTTTGGTGCATTTTCTTTCCAAAATGAACACGTGTTCATTTGACTGTAAAAAAAATGAAACGCCGCTCATGGATGATGTGAGCCTACTGTGGCGTGTGTTTGTGACACTTTAATTAACCGCGAAAAATTTTTAGCGAGGGATAATGAAAATCGACGTAATTGGCTGCGGCAGCGCCTTCTCCCGCTGGCAAAACACTTCTGCATTACGGGTCATTGATGATGAAAATCGGCAGTGGCTTATCGACTGCGGTCCCACCGTTCCCCGGGCGCTGTGGCAGCGCGGCGGTGGAATTAATGACATCGACGTACTGTTTTTTACCCACGTTCACCCTGACCACTGCACCGGCCTGACCGCCCTGCTCAACCACTGGAAGAGTTTCTCACGCCACAAGCCGCTGATTATTTACAGCCAGCCCGGGCAAAGGGCGCTGCTGATGCAGTTGGCGCTTCTGGCTAACTGGCCGGAAACATCGCTCTGCTTTGCCATTGAGTGGCGAGACAGCCAGCCGGAGTTCAGCTGGCAGCACTGGCAAATTCGCACCGCACATACCCGCCATGAAATGGCTAACCTCGCGATACGCATCGACATCAGGGAACACAGCCTGTTTTATAGCGGCGATGGCCGCCCCACGCCAGAGTCCATTGCGCTGATGGCCGGAGCCGAACTGGCGTTTCAGGAGTGCGCTTCGCTATCTGAATTAGCCGATGACGCCTCCCACGGCGACTTCCCCGGCTGCCTGAAATTGTTTAACGACCTGGCGTTACCTGCGCTGGGGCTGTACCACTGCAACGACGCCATTTTACCGGCGCTAAAGCTGGCCTGCCGCCCTCACCCCGGGCTTTTCGTCAGCCACGACGGGCTGCAATATGACTTCCGCCAGCAGCGTTTTTACACCGAGGATTATCTGCCTTGAGTTCGTTGATAAAACAAAGCGTCACCGCCGAAGACGTGGCCCGCCGCGCCGGAGTCTCCCGTGCCGTTGTTTCCCGTGCGCTTAGCAATAACGGCAGCATCTCCCCCGCAACCCGCGAGCGCGTGCTACTGGTCGCTAAAGAACTGGGTTATCAGGTTAATTTTCTTGCCCAGGGACTTAACCGTCGGCGCAGCCATCTGATAGGCGTCATCGTATCGCGCATTAACGATCCTTTCCGCAGCAGCCTGCTGGACGGCCTGCTGGGTGAAATTCAGCGTCACGGATTTCAGGCTCTGGTAACCGAAATTCGCAGCGAGCAGGAGCTGGCAGACACCCTGCGGCATTTCGCCCAGTTTCGCGTTTCCGGCGTCATCGTCACCTCCGGCAAGCCGCCGGAAGCGCTGGTCAACGAGTGCGTACAGCAGCGAATCCCAGTGGTAGGCATTAACCGTCAGCCCGATATTCCCGGCGTTGATTACGTCTGCTCCGACAACGCGGCAGGCGCGGCGCTGGCCGCGGAGCAACTGGTACGAGGCGGCTGCCGCCGGTTTGGCTGGCTGAACAACGACAATTCGACCTGGGCGGGAAGAATGCGCGGCGAGGCATTCAGGTTGGCGTTGGACGAACTTGGCGTCGATACCGCGCGGAATCTGGTCACGCTGCTTGCCCCGCTGGAAGGTTATGACGGAGGCATGCAGGCAGCCGCCGCAATTGAACCGCCGCCTGAGGGGATTTTTTGCGCTAACGCCCAGCTCGCCTGCGGCTTTCTCGACGGCATGCGCCAGCAGGGTAAAGATGCACCTCAGGACTTCCAGCTGATTGGTTTTGACAACACGCCGCAAACGGCGCAATACGGTTATCGACTTACCACGCTTAATCAGGATGTGGCCGAGATTTCCCGCCTGGCGCTGATGCACCTGCTGGAAAGAGCCCGCGATCCGTTACAGCCTTCGCGCACCAGTTGGGTGAAGGTTGACTTAATTCATCGACACACGTCGCTACCCACCACATAAGAGCAGAACATGACCGAACAGCAGCAGCAGGAACTATGCGAGTTAATACGTCAGGCAGGTGCCCATGCCCAGGCGCTACGCGACAAGGGATTGCAGGTAGAAACCAAGGGGCGCCAGGACTTTGTCTCGCAGGCGGATATTTTAGTTGAGCAACAGATTAAAAGCTGGCTACAGCAGCATTGTCCCGAAGACGGTTTCCTCGGGGAAGAGAGCGGCCTGGCCGAAGGCGAGCGCGGCGTATGGGTGCTCGACCCGGTTGACGGCACAACCAATTTCATTCTCGGCATGGACTACTGGTGCGTTTCTCTGGCCTATGTTCGCCAGAATACAATTGAGCTGGGCATTATCTATGCCCCGGATCGCGATGAATTTTTTTTCGCTCGCCACGGCGCAGGCTCCTGGCTCAATGGCAAACGGCTGAAACTGCACGACCCCGCGCCGGAAAGCGTGGTTATAGGCCTTGGCCGCTCCAGCCGCGCGCCGTTGCCGCTCTACGCACGCACTATTGAATACTTGCTCAATGACGGTATGGAATACCGCCGCTTCGGCGCGGGCGCATTGATGCTGGCTCACGTTGCCGCGGGCCAGGTCCACGCCTACTACGAAGAGCACATGAACAGCTGGGACGCGCTGGCCGGGCTGCTGCTGATTACCGAGGCGGGCGGAACCAGCAATGCGTTTCTCGCCAATGACGGACTACTGCGCGGTAACCTTGTGCTGGCGGGCTGCAACAGCGTTCAGGAACGGCTGTCGGCTTTGCTGGAAGCCTGAGTCTTTTTCCTTCCCGGCCCGCAACGTTATGCGGGCTGAGTTCTCTCAACGTTCAATAACAAAGTCTTCATCATTGGTTCGCCAGCGCAACGAAGGCGACAGGCTAATGCGGTCCTGCGCCGCCCGGAACTTTTCATCCCTCGCCGCCGCCTTCCAGTTTTGGATAAAGTCGGGTTCAAGCCCTTCGTGCGAGTCGTCATTATTTTCCGCCAGCCTGCGCAGCGCGGGTAAATACTCCGCCAGCCGGTTTGACGGCGCAAAGGAGGTATAGCGCTCAACCACGTCGAGCATATCGCCGTTGGCAGAAGTAAAGCCGATAAGCCCGGCGGTATAGCCGCGGCCGTCGTCAATATCCTCGATATAAGCGTACTGCTTGCGCCAGTCCAGAGATGAATTTTCGGCGCTCGAAACTAACTGCATCGCAATCTCTCGTTTTGCGGGAGAAAGCAAATCCTCAGCGCCAGCGGCACCCGAGAGCGAGATCCCCAGCAGCAAAGCAACCCCATAAACTCTCGGACACATAAGCCTCTCCCGGCTAATTAACTAAAGATATTTGGCAATTTCTTTGAATTCGCTAAGCGTCTCGTCCGCAGGGTGATGTTCGCCGTTAAGCGCATCTTTCAGGCAGTGATCCAGATGATCGTGAATAAGCGTGCGCTTGGCGTTGGTTATTGCCTTCTCGACCGCCTGAAGCTGCTGGGTAATGTCCAGACAAGGTTTTTCATCCTCCAGCATCTGAATGGTGCTTTTCAGATGCCCGGCTGCCCGCTTCAGCCGCTTAATAATATCCGGGTGTGAGCTATGAATCGTCATTGATTAGCCTCTTGTGTTTTATGTTCCTGGGGCCAGATAGCAATGGCGGCGGCCAGCGATACCGCCGCAATCATCGCCATCAGGGCGAATGCCGCCTTAACGCTAAAAGCCGCGCCAACCCAACCGACCAACGGATAAGTTAGCAACCAGCATGAGTGTGAAAGCGCAAACTGAGCCGCAAATAAGGCCGGCCTGTCCTCTGCGGAGGACGAACGTTTGAGCAGCCTGCCGACCGGCGTTTGAGCCAGGGAATAACCTACCCCAAGCAGTAGCCAAAGTGCGAGCAGCATCCGGTAATTATGGATAAATATTCCTGCCCCCAGCCCCACAACCAGCAGCAGCGTTCCTGCCAGCATCGGCAGGCGATCGCTAATGGAATCCAACAGCCTGGGCAGGAGTAACGCGGCCAGCATCGAACCGAGGCCAAACAGCGCCAACGCGGCGGCAGTCGAGCTTTGCGGCAAGCCGAACCCCGCCTGTACCAGCACCACGGTATTAACAATAACCATCGAACTGGCGGCGGCGACCGCCATATTAAGCGCCAGCAATCCCTTTAGACGCGGCGTAGCGAGAAAAATGCGTATCCCGCTGGTCGCTTTGTCATAAAAACTACGCGGCGCGACGGCGGAACGGGCTTTTGGCAGGCTGGATGAAACCACAAGAGCGGCAGAGGCCATAAACCCCAGCGCGGTTCCGGCAAACAAATTATGAAAGCTCATCATCGTTAGCAGCGCGGCGGCCAGTACCGGGCTTATCACACTCTCAAGATCGTAGGCCAGGCGGGAAAGTGAAAGCGCCCTGGTATAATCCCGCTCCTGCGGCAGAATATCGGGGATTGTGGCCTGAAACGTCGGCGTGAACGCCGCGGATGCGGACTGAAGAACAAAAATCAGAAGATAGATTTCCCAAACCTGGCTGACGAACGGTAACGCGAGAGCGGCCAGAGCCCGCACCAGGTCCAGCGCCACCAGCATACTGCGCCGGGGGAACCGTTCAGCAAGAGCCGTCGCAAAAGGAGCGACCAGAATATAAGCGCTCATTTTGATAGCCAGCGCGGTTCCCAGCACGGCCCCCGCTCTGTCTCCGGCCATATCGTAAGCCAGTAGCCCAAGCGCCACGGTTGCAAGACCGGTGCCGATAAGCGCGATAACCTGCGCCATAAACAGATGTCTGTAAGTACGGTTGGCAAGAATAGCTAACATATAACACCCCCGAAAACATGAGACCAAATATCCCCCATGGGGGATACAGAGAGCATAGAGAGGCGCAGTAAAAATGACAATCAATATCCTGGGTGGGGGGATGTAAAACCTGGTAAGCAATTGAGAGAAATGAAGTTAAAAATTGAGCCTTTGATAGCGGTGTGGGAAGCAAACCATGACGCACCGGCCAATCTATAACAGGGCCTTAAGAAAACGTGCTATTCGCAAACTGTTATACCTTTATCCCGCCTCTCTGTTTCTACAACCCGTAAGAGACGAGGCCTACAATCGAGCCGAATAATTTGCTATGCGGAGTTCTGCATGTTCGGTTTAGACGCTTTCCACCTCGCGAGGATCCAGTTTGCTTTTACTGTCTCCTTTCACATTATTTTCCCGGCTATCACCATCGGTCTTGCCAGCTACCTCGCGGTGCTGGAGGGGCTGTGGCTGAGGTCTAAAAATCCGGTGTACCGCTCGCTGTACCAGTTCTGGTCAAAAATTTTTGCCGTTAACTTTGGTATGGGCGTGGTCTCCGGGCTGGTGATGGCTTATCAATTTGGCACCAACTGGAGCGGGTTCTCGCAGTTTGCGGGCAGTATTACCGGCCCCCTGCTGACCTACGAAGTTCTCACCGCCTTCTTCCTCGAGGCGGGTTTCCTCGGCGTAATGCTGTTCGGCTGGAACCGCGTTGGCCCCGGCCTGCACTTCTTCGCCACCTGTATGGTGGCGCTCGGCACCATTATCTCGACCTTCTGGATCCTCGCGTCTAACAGCTGGATGCAAACGCCACAGGGCTTCGAGATCCACAACGGGCAGGTGGTGCCGGTAGACTGGCTGGCGGTGGTGTTTAACCCCTCCTTCCCTTACCGCCTGCTGCACATGTCGGTGGCCGCGTTCCTCAGCAGCGCCTTTTTTGTTGGCGCCTCTGCCGCATGGCACCTGCTGCGCGGTAATAACAGCCCGGCAATCCGCACGATGTTTTCAATGGCGCTGTGGATGGCAGTCATTGTCGCCCCGCTTCAGGCGATGATCGGCGATATGCACGGCCTGAATACTCTCAAGCATCAACCGGCGAAAATAGCCGCCATTGAAGGCCACTGGGAAAACGTTCCAGGCGAACCTACTCCTCTGCTGCTGTTTGGGCTGCCGGATATGGAACAGGAGCGCACGCGCTACGGCCTCGAAATCCCTGCCCTTGGCAGCCTGATCCTGACCCACAGCCTGGACAAACAGGTTCCGGCGCTGAAGGAGTTTCCAAAGGAAGACCGGCCTAACTCGCCGATTGTTTTCTGGTCGTTTCGCATTATGGCCGGGCTGGGCATGCTGATGATCGCACTCGGCATTGCCAGCCTGTGGCTGCGTTATCGCCAGCGCCTTTATACCAGCCGCCCGTTCCTGCATTTTGCGCTGTGGATGGGGCCTTCTGGGCTGATTGCCATTCTCGCCGGATGGGTCACCACCGAAGTTGGCCGCCAGCCGTGGGTCGTTTACGGCCTGCTGCGCACTAAAGATGCCGTCTCCGCCCACGGAACGCTGCAAATGAGCATCAGTCTCGCCGCCTTCTTCGTGGTTTATATGTCGGTGTTCGGCATCGGGTATAGCTACATGATCCGGCTTATCAGAAAAGGGCCACAGCCATTTGACGGCGACTCACCGGCCACCGGCACTCCGGCACGCCCGCTTTCTGCGGTGACAGAATCTCTTGAGGAGCAGCGCTAATGGGCATCGATTTATCCGTTATCTGGTTCGTTATCATCGTCTTTGCCACCCTGATGTATATCGTGATGGACGGCTTTGACCTGGGTATTGGCATTCTTTTCCCCTTCATCCGCAGCGGAGAAGATCGTGACGTGATGGTCAACAGCGTTGCGCCGGTATGGGACGGGAACGAAACCTGGCTGGTACTCGGCGGCGCGGCGCTGTTCGGGGCATTCCCTCTGGCTTATGCCGTCATCATAGATGCGCTGACTATTCCGCTAACGCTGATGCTGGTGGGTCTGATTTTCCGCGGCGTGGCGTTTGAGTTTCGCTTTAAGGCAACGCCCGCTCACCGCCCGTTCTGGGATCAAGCCTTTCTGGGCGGCTCTATTCTGGCGACTTTTTGCCAGGGGATTGTGGTTGGCGCGGTGATTTCCGGCTTTGACGTTAGCGGCCGTCAGTTTGCCGGGAGCCAACTCGACTGGCTTACCCCTTTCAACTTGTTCTGCGGCGTGGGGCTGACCATCGCTTATGCCCTCCTTGGCGCAACCTGGCTTGTGATGAAAAGTGAAGGCGCTTTGCATGACAAAATGCGCATCCTGACCTCCGGCCTGCTGCTGGGTCTGCTGGCGGTGATTGCCGCGATAAGCCTCTGGACGCCGCTGCGCCACCCGGCCATTGCGATACGCTGGTTCAGCATGCCAAACCTGCTGTTCTTGCTGCCGGTTCCGCTGCTGGTTGTGTTGTGCAGCCTGTGGCTGTGGCGCAGCGTTCGCTCGCATCAAAGCCTGCACTCAACGCCGTTTGTACTGACTCTGGGGCTTGTCTTCCTCGGTTTTAGCGGCCTCGGCATCAGCATCTGGCCTAATATCATCCCGCCGGGCATCACGCTGTGGGACGCAGCCGCGCCGCCGCAGAGCCAGGGCTTCATGCTGGTTGGCGCGCTGTTTATTATCCCGATAATCCTGGTTTACACCTTCTGGAGCTACTACGTGTTTCGCGGCAAAGTGCAGCCCGGAGAGGGATATCACTGATGAAACAGACGGCCAAAAGAGTGATGTGGATGGTGATTTTATGGAGCGCCAGCGTATTAGCGCTGGCCGCCGTAGGAATGGGGTTTCGTTTATTGATGAACGCAGCCGGATTTAAGTCATAGCTATTCACGGGTATAAACGAAGCGGATCGAATCATAAAAACGTGAATATCGAAGTCTTCAAAAAATAAAATTAACGGCCCTTTTTTCATTGAATAAAGGGCCGTTAATCATTTTACTTTTTCTCTGCGTCAATATTTACCGGCGGAGAATTGCGATATTGTAATATTCCGGCAGCGGCGCCCATATAGCGCAGCGAGAAGTACACCCTGTCTTTCCCCGCCGGAGGGCGAGTCTCCAGCAAACGGCGCTGTTCAGACGAGTCGAGCGGCGTAGCGCTAAACCCGGCGGCATTTTTATCCTGACGGAACAGTTCAACCACCTGCCCGCCGCTGTTGGTTTGTAAATACAGCGCCCGTGCCTGAGGCGTCATGACGCCGGTTCCTGCCCCGTCCTGCACCCAGACTTTAACCCCGCTATGGCTCAGGTTTGTGACCCATTTCTGGTAACCGTCCGGCGACATATTTCCGGCAAAGAAGCTGCTGACGGCAATCGGCTTATCCGCCACCGCCGCCAGAGATTCGTGGGTCTTCGTGAGCCAGGCAAGAGCAGCCTGCTGCATTTCCGGGCTACGCCAGCGGCGGTCATCAAGTTCGCTGCTGATATACCACCCGGCGATATTTTCTTCACCGAGTACCCGCTTCCAGCGAGCTGCCAGCTCAGCGTCACGCGCGCGCAGGCCGTTAAAGTAATTTTCCAGCGCGGAAAGCGGCTGATTCTGGCGCTCAAAGAATTTATCGTCCGCCGCCAGGCCCATCACCAGCTTCAGCCCGCTATCTTTAACCAGCATCGCTTTGTTTTCGATCCAGAACTGCGGCTCTCCGCCGTTAAAGGCGTCACCATAGCGGCTCCACTGGAATACCAGGGTGTCGATGCCCTGCTGTTTCAGCTGCCCGAGGATATTTTTCCACTGCTGGTCGGTCATCGACATATCGCGCAGCTGCGGCTGGTACATCACCGCATTGATGGCAAGAGCGTATGTCGGGCAAAGTAGCGCGGCCGCCAGCGTTAATGCAGGAGTAAATTTCATTACCAGCGCACTCCGATTGTGAGGAACAGACTATTTTTGGAATCAACATCGCGGTTATGACCGTCGATCACCCGCTGGTATTCCAGACCTACGCTTGCCTTGTGGGGGAATGCATCGTAATGCGTTTCGCCAAACCAGGTATTAAAGCGAACGCCAACCCCGGCAAGTTTGGTATCGCTGCTGCGTGAATGTTTCGTCTGGTTGTTGTACTGCACATGCCAGTACGGTTCGAGCGTTTGCCTGCCGGAAACCTTCTGATGCCAGCTTTGACGGTAATCAGCGGTATATAGCTGGTTATCACCTTTCACATAGTGCGCGGCATCAAGATAGATATTTTGCGCAAACCAGCCTTTACCAAGCGGGTGCCAGTCATCGCTGTGGGTGCCGCCGTTCAGGAACGAGGCGCTGGCGCGAACCATTACGTCGGCTTCGGTCGTGGCTTTGTCGAGCGGCAACTGCTGCTCTACTGCCAGATAAATGACCTGCTCACGCAGCGGCTTCCAGCGCACGCCCAGCCCCAGTGCAGGCATGTAAATCGGTGCGATATTGGTATGCTCGCCGCTGCCGCCAAACACGCGGCTGTAGACCGAAAGCGTATCGCCTTCCAGAATTTTGTTCTGGCCGATGCGGTATTCCGCCTCGAGCTGGCCATAGCTGCGGCTGCTTCGGTTGCGTGGGCCGGAAGAGTCGGCACCGGCCACGTTTTTGGATGCGGTGGTCAGGCCCAGGGAGCTATCAAAGGAGAACGTCCAGCCGCGCTGGCTATCTTCATGCACGCGGCGGAAGGCAAAGCGGTCTTTCTGCTGCTCGTCGCTCAGCCCCTTAGACGGAGTTACCGTGTTATCGATATCGTCGACTACGCGTTCGCTGTAGCTGCGCGTTTGCACTCCGTCGTCCAGGCGCTGATTGATGTAAACCATCTGGCGCATGATTTCCGGGGAGTCCGGCATGGTGACGAGCGCTTTTTCTAACTCACTGCGTGCGCCGGGCATATCGTCCGCTTTAAACAAGGCGAACCCGCGAGTCGCGGCATCTTGTGCCGGCGGCGTTTCAAAGTTCTGCTCGGGCATTCCGCGCTGCCAGGCAACCTGCTGCCAGTATTCCTGCGCCACGGTGTCTTTTGCCAGCCATGCGCTGCGTGCTGCGGCGGTGACATCTTCGTCGCTCAACTCTTTAGCGGGCACGCTGCGCATACTGCTTTGAGCCAGTTCATAATCTTCTACCGCAAATGCAAGGTAAGAAACCTGGCGGGCATAATAAGGATTGTTGTCCCGCGAGCTTGCCTGCTGGGCAGCATACAGCGCCATTCCCGGCGCGGTCTGCTGGTAACACTGCGCCAGATGAGACCAGCTTTGGGCGTCATACTGAGGCGACATATCGCCCAGAATCGAAATGACTTTATCGCACTGATCTTTGAGCACGCGCGCCTGAGCCATGCGCATTTCGACGGCGGTAAGCGGCTTAGGTTTATACACCGGCAGCACCGGAGCAGGCTCTTTCATACCGCCCCAGGTCACCATCAAATAGCGCCAGTTATGCTTCTCGCTTTCGGTGGCCAGCTCGGGCTTATGGCTGGCCAGATAGCTTTCCAGCTCTGGGAATTTTTTGCGCTCGGCAAGAGAGCGGGCATAGGCAAGCTGCATACCGGGCGAGTTCATCACGCCCTGCTGCTGAAGGTCGAGAATACGGCGGTCACGCCCAAGGTGCAGCAGAATAGCGAACCATTGCTGATATTGTTCTTCTGTGAGCGTTGCTGAACGGTCCTGAAGAGCGAAACCACGATCGGCCATCTGCCAGTTTTGCAGGTAAATCGCACGCTGGATCAGGCCATTGATAAGCTCATGGCCCGCCGGTGACGTGCGAAACGCAGTATCGTTTATCTGGGCGAAAGCCACTTCAAGCTCGCCCAGCTTCAGGGCATAGTTGCCCACTTCAGACCGGCATTCAGCGTAAGGCTCGGCGTTACATTCCGCGCTCAGCGCCAGCAGTTGATCCCGGGTGGTGATATTTTTAACTTCCCGGGGAATAGCGTTAAGCGCGAGGCGCACCTGCTTATTATCAGGCGTTTTGCGCAGCTGTTCTTTGAGCAGTTCTCTCGCTTTATCATCATGGTCAAAGTGGCGATACGTTTCCGCCAGCCACAGCGTCAGGCGAACGCTGTCCGGCGCAAGCTCGTGGGCATGACGGAAGCTGCTGATGGCGCGCTGCTCATCGTTGGCTTTAAGGGCTTTTTGCGCGCGCTCAATGTGCGGGTAAACTTTAAAATAGCGATAGTCGCTCAGCCCAAGGTCTTCTTTTGAGCCTTCGGTTGCCGCCAGGCTTTGCCCGGCAATTAACAGGCCGCACGCCAGCGCGGCCAAAGGTTTCAGGCGAAGCTTCATGCTCCCTCCCCGGCAAGGCTGGACAGCTGCAGGCTGCTCAGTCCGGCTTTATGCATCAATGCGGTTAAAGAAGGCTGTAGTTTTTTCTGCTGCTCCAGCGCGTGGTCAACAACCTGCTGACTGATTACCCCTTCCTGAACCAGGAATTCGCCAAACAGCATCGGGCTGCGCTCATAGCGTAGTAACACGGCTTTAAGCACCGCCTCATCGAGGTGACTTTCAGTTATCAGCACTTCGGCAAACAGAATTTGCCTTGAGACATACTCCTGCCAGATTTCAGCGGCCTGCTGCTGGCTAAGCATTCCTGCCTCAACGGCTTTGTTAAGCAGAACGGAAGGATCGTTTTTCTGCTGGCTGTACCAATAGCGCAGCCCTACGACAACCTCACCGCGTGGAACGATGACATAGCTTACCGGGCGCTGAACTTTGCGCCCCAGCGCCGCGAGGGAAACCGGGTCGATGGCGCTTTCGCTGGCAAAGATAAGCGTGCCTTGCACTTCACGCAGCGGCAGAACCGCGTAATGCAGCGCCACGCTTGCCGGAACCCTTTTAATTAGCGCTTCATCTAAGCGACGGCTGTCGATAATTTCCATCGGCACGCTCGCTTGCTCGGCAAGCGCTTCGGCCAGCTGCACGGAGGTGATCATGCCGCTGTTCACCAGACTACCGCCAAGCTTCAGGCCTGGCGTACGGGTTTGAAGCGCTTCCGTCAGTTGTTCCTCGGTGATAACCCCGTTGGCTATCAGGATCTCACCCAGCGGGCGCAGCGCGCGGTTACGGGTGTTGACGGTCGGGAAGTCGTGGGTGGTTTTATCCCAGGCCACGCGGCGCGGGTCACCGTGCTGGATAACCTGACGAATCGCACGCCAGTTAGCCATAAAGTTGATCAGGTTGCCCCAGAATAGGCGCGGAATAGACATCAGCCCCTGCCATATTCCGTAATAGCCGGTAACGAAGATAATGCGCTGTAAAATTCGGTTCGCCATCAGGAAGAAGTTGATCCACAGCAGCGTGCTGAGCCACGCCCCGCCGACGAAAATCGACAGAAACTGCCAGGCTCCTTCCACGCTGCGCTGATAGATAAGCAGCGCAACCAGCTGCAACATCACCAGCATCGCGGCAAAGCTAAGGAAGTTAGCGATAGCGCCTTTACGGTCACGCCACAGGAAGTAGTTCAGCACCCAGCTGCTGCTCCAGCGGTGCGTTTTAAACCCCTGGAAAACGATGCCGATAATCCAGCGGGACTTCTGGCGTACCGCCGTGGTGTAGGTATCCGGGAAGTACTCGCGCACGCAGATAACTTTAGAGGTGCGTTTACGCTGACCGAACGGCCTGGACGATTTGTCCGTATCGTCCACCACCGGGAAGCGGCAGAAGATTTCTTCCATGCCTTTTTGACGCAGGCGGAAGCCGATATCGTAATCTTCCGTCAAACTCTGCACGTCAAACGCGATGCCGTCACCGTCCGCAAGCAGCGCCAGCACGGCACGGCGGCTGAAACACGTGCCGACCCCGGCGCTTGGCACCTGGCCCGCCAGCGCCTCACGCACCGGGACGTCTTTCCCGTGCAGCTCTGAAAACTCATCCAGATAGCTGAGGC
This sequence comes from Cedecea davisae DSM 4568, assembly GCF_000412335.2. GTDB lineage: Bacteria > Pseudomonadota > Gammaproteobacteria > Enterobacterales > Enterobacteriaceae > Cedecea > Cedecea davisae. The sequence continues at coordinate 2,031,627 of NZ_KE161030.1, read as the reverse complement.
TGGTAAAGTGGGTCCAGCTGCGCTCAAACGGGTAAACAGGGATCTGAATCAGGTCTTTACGGTCAACCAGATAGTTGAACAGTCTTAATTCCAGAGGCGAGATAACGTCTTCTGCGTCGTGGAGAATAAAGCCGGAGAAGGAGAAGCGAGCGTTACGCTCAAACTGCAAAATCGCATCAAGAATGTTATTCAGGCAATCGGCTTTACTGGTCGGCCCCGGACGAGCGCAGACCACTTTGTGCACGTTAGGGAAACGAGCGCAAACTTCGTCGACGTCGCGCTGGGTATCCGGATCGTTAGGATAGGTCCCCACAAAAATATGGTAGTTCTCATAATCAAGCGTACTGGCCGCAAGGCTTGCCATATTGCCGATTACGCCGGTTTCATTCCACGCGGGCACCATAATCGCCAGCGGTTTTTCCTGCGGCTCATAAAGCTGTTTATGGCCTAAATGATTATGCCGACGATAAACCGTACAGGCACGCCATGCGCGGCGAACCCAGAACACAATATCAATAAAAAGATCGTCGATGCCGCTGATAAGCATCAGGATAGCCAGCCCAATCGCTATCACTTTCAGTCCGTACAGATAAGTAGAGAAATAATCTACTAACCAATCCATGCCTCACCCCTGAGGTTAATTACCGTTAACGACGCCGCTCACCAGAGGCGGGCTAATCGTGCCTGACCGCATCTCAATGTTACCGGTATCATAGTTGAATTACATAATGTTACAAAGGACAATATACTAAATAATTTATGACTTTAATTAAAGAACAACTCCAAATTAACATTCAAACCAGTCGGATAATCTGCAATTAACAATAAAGACAGTTAATTCATAAACCAGGTGATAATCACTCTTTTTTACCTTCAGGGGGCTTCCGCAACCGCCGTCCGCCAGGCAAAATGGCGCTCCGCAATTGCCCTCTCTCGTTGGAAACAAGACATGACCTACAGCTGGCTTATTCTCGCAATCGTTGCCGAAGTGATTGCCACCACCGCATTAAAACTCTCCGACGGCTTCAGCCGCCTGTGGCCCAGCGTGGTGACCATTTTGTTTTACGGCGTGGCATTCTACGCGCTCTCTATTACTATGCGCACTATTCCTACCGGCATAATTTACGCTATCTGGTCCGGCGCGGGAATTGTGCTTATCGGCCTGATTGGCTGGTTTTTCCTCGATCAGAAGCTCGACTGGCCTGCTATTGCAGGGATGGCGCTGATTATTCTTGGCGTGCTGGTGATTAATCTGTTTTCCAAATCCGTCGCCCATTAATAATGCCCGGTTGCGGGGAAAACAAAAAGCTACCCGTTTTTAATTTTGCTCGGCAATCATAATTGCCATGGTATCCGGCTCCAGCGCATTAAATATATGCGGCTGGTCAGCCGGGTAACAAATGTAATCTCCAACGCCTAATTCTTGTGGAGCATCCACCAGGCCAATTAGCGCCCTTCCCTGAGTCACAATAATATGCTCGACCGATCCGGGCGAATGAGGTTCTGAAAGCCTTGGCGTGCCGGGCTGCGCTTCCAGTAAATAGATATCCCGCCGCGCGCCTGGCGGGCAGGTAGCGAGCAATATTGCCTCATAATTAGCGTGCTCCGAAGAAACCCGGCTCCCTTCCCCTCGCCGTATAATCTGCGTTCTGGCACTTTGTGGCTCCAGCAGCGTGGCAAAAGGAATATTCAGCGCAACGCAAAGCGCCCACAGCGTTTCCAGGCTAGGATTACCGTTCCCGGCCTCAAGCTGAGAGAGCGTGGATTTTGCAATTCCGGCGCGGCGGGCAACTTCCGCCAGCGACAGCCCGGCGCGGTTTCTCTCCCGGACCAGGCTCAGGGCTATAGTGTCTATCGGCTGCGTCATGGCATCACCCGCTGTTCGGTAAAATGAACGATTCGTTCGCTTGATATAGCATCAGATTGCGGTCATTATAATGAAAAATTCGTTCGATATGGAAAACATTAGATGATGCGCAAACATCTTGCCGCTCTGCCGGGCGACACCAAAAAGGCGATTTTCCTTGTCTGCCTTGCCGTGGGCGTGGTCGGTGTCTCTTACGGCTCGCTGGCAATGGCCTATGGCTTCCCGCTCTGGCTGCCGGTTTTGGCCTCTTTTGTGGTGCTGGCCGGGGCTTCTGAATTTATGTTTATCGGTATTATCGCCAGCGGCGGCAACCCTTTTGCGGCAGCCATGGCCGGTCTGCTGGTTAACGCCCGCCATATTCCCTTCGGCGTAGCGGTGCGCGAACTAGTCGGCACCCGCCTGTTAAGCGCCGTCGGCTGCCATATTATGAATGACGAGAGCGTTGTTTTCGGACTTTCCCAATCCTCACCGGAAAAACGTAAAGCCGCCTACTGGCTATGCGGTACCGGCGTGGCGCTGTTCTGGCCGGCGGGAACCCTGCTCGGCGCGGGCGTAGGCAGCCTGCTTCCTTCTCCTGAAGTTATCGGCCTTGATGCCGTATTCCCGGCTATTCTGCTGGCGCTGGTGATCCCGGCGTTTAAAAGCCGCACCACCCTGGTTCGCGCTTCAACGGGAGCGGCGATTTCGCTGGCGGCTACGCCGTTTGCGCCGGTCGGCCTTCCGGTACTGCTTTCGATGCTTGGCCTGCTGGCGAGGAAAAAATAATGGACAATACCCTGACGATTATTGCCGGGCTGGCGGTGCTTTCGGCCGGTACGTGGCTGATGCGCTTTAGCGGGGCAAAACTTGGCGGCAGAATGGCGCTTTCTGACCGCTCGCAAAAGCTGCTTAACGACGCGGCAACCACCCTGCTGTTCTCGGTTGCGCTGGCGACAACCTTCTTCGAAGGCTCCCACTTTGCCGGATACGCACGTTTTGCGGGCGTGGCCGTCGCCGTGTTCCTGGCCTGGCGTAAAGTGCCGCTTATCTTCGTTATTCTTGCCGCCGCGCTGGTTACCGCGCTTCTGCGACTGGCCGGGCTCCACTAAGCTGCACACTTCGCCTTAACCAGACCACAACAAAACCGGTTCCTTGCCGGTTTTTACCTTGCTGACAAACCTTTAACGCACTTTTGAAAAGTCGAATAGTTTCGCGGTGGCATTATCGCTAAAGTGGCTTCGTTTCGCCGAGGAGAAGCACGATGGCCAAAAAACACCGACTCAACACAATCCTGTTATTAATTGTTACCGCTCTGTTCTCCGGCCAGACCATGGCAGAGCGCCAGGGGCATGAATACTTCGTAGTGAAAGATGTGGATATCCAGCTGAGTCACCAGGCCGACAGCGATGAACTGCGCCAGGCGGCAGAGGATTCTGCCGATGATTTCCGCGAACACCACCATGAGGTGACGCACAGACGTCCAGCCAGCTATTTGCGTTAAGTGAATTTCTGACAATCGTTAGCAGTTTTTCTTCGTTCTCATCCTTTATTGCCTGAGTTGTTATGAGTTTCAAGGCGCGCCAGCGCCGCTAACAATCAGACAATAAAGGATAACACCATGCCATCATCGCCTCGCCGGACCGCGCTTGCCCGCGGCCTGGCATTAGCAGCAACTTTTGCCGCTTTCCACGCCAGCGCCGCCCCGGTAAAAGGCGGGGAATTGGTTTACCTTGAGCAACAGGCACACACCAACCTTTATCCGCCAGCCGGGGGCTTCTACCCGAACGGCGGCATTTTGAACCAGATAACCGACAAGTTAACCTGGCAGAACCCGAAAACCCTCGAAGTGGAGCCGTGGATTGCCGAGTCCTGGACCAGCAATGCCGACAAAACCGAATACACTTTCAAACTGCGCCCCGGCGTGACGTTCTCGGACGGCACACCGCTGGATGCCAACGCGGTAGCCAAAAACTTCGACACTTACGGGTTGGGCAACAAAGCCCTGCGCCTGCCGGTTTCCGAAGTCATTAATAACTACGACCATAGCGAAGTTGTCGACCCGCTGACCGTTAAGTTTTTCTTTAAAAAACCGTCGCCTGGTTTCCTGCAGGGCACGGCCACCATCGGTTCCGGCCTGGTATCACTCAAGACCCTGGGACGAAATTTCGACGAGCTGGGCGACGCCCGCAATATCATCGGCTCCGGCCCGTTTGTGGTGCAAAACGAAACGCTGGGGCGTGAAGTCGATTTAGTGGCCCGCAAAGATTATCAGTGGGGGCCAAAGAACAGCCCGCAGCAAGGCCCGGCTAACCTCGACGGCATTAAAATTCTGGTCACGCCTGAAGATAGCGTGCGCATCGGCGCGCTGCTGGCGGGCCAGGCGGACTTTATTCGCCAGGTCCAGGCCTATGACGAAAAGCAGGCTACTGAGCAAAAATTCCCGATCTATGCGGCACCGACTCGCGGCGTCAACGACGGCATAGCCCTGCGCCCTGACAACGCGCTGGTTGCCGACGTAAAAGTGCGCCAGGCGCTGCTGCACGGCACCAATACCCAACAAGTGGTCGATACGCTGTTTTCGGCTAACTACCCGGTGGCAACCTCGGTTATCGCCAGTTCTGCGGCGGGCTACGTTGACCTGCGCGACAAGCTGAAATATGACCCGGAGCTTTCTAACAAGCTGCTGGACGAAGCGGGCTGGAAAAAAGCGGCCAACGGAATACGCGAGAAAGACGGCAAGCCGCTGTCGTTAACTATCTATGAATCTCTGCCGCAGCCGCAAAACAAAGAAGTGCTGCAACTGGTAGCCCAGCAGTGGAAGCAGATTGGCGTCGGCCTGAGCGTGCGCGCCGGTGACGCAGGCAGCCGCGTGCTGGACACCAATAATCCACAGAAAACGGCGGTAAACGTGATTGAAGTTGGCCGCGCCGACCCGGACGTTATCAAGAGCCAGTTCCACCCGGCAAACCGCGATGCCCTGCTGCAAAAAGGCGGCCTTAGCGCCACATCTCAGTTTAGTGACGACAGGCTGAACGCCCTGCTGGTGGGCATCTCGTCCGAAGTCGACTCGCAAAAGCGCCTCCAGCTTGCCGGTGACGCTCAACGCTACCTTATCGACCAGGCGTATGTGATTCCAATTTTCGAAGAGCCGCAGGTCTTTGCCGGTGCGCCGTGGCTGAAAGGCGTGGCCTTTGAAGCCGTGGGACGACCTTCATTTTATGCCGCATGGCTTGAGAAACACTAAGGGGAGCGACGATGACACGTTATCTGACCGGGCGTTTTGCTCAGGCGGTGCTGGTACTTTGGGCGGCCTACAGCGTGTCGTTCATTCTGCTCCAGCTGCTGCCGGGCGACGCCATTTTGATTAAATTCCAGAACCCTGACCTGGGCCTGAGCGCGGCGCAAATTCAGGAAATGCGCGTGGTCTACGGGGAAAGCACCCCAATCTGGCAGCAATACCTGACCACGCTCGGCAATATGCTGCGCGGCGAGTTCGGCTACTCGGTGGAGGCCGGAGTTTCGGTCAGCCAACTGATCGCCGCTAATCTGCCTTCGACTTTACGGCTGGCGGGGCTGGGTTTTGCCGCTGCCATCGTGCTGGCGGTGGCTATTTCTGCCGCTTCCACCCTCGCACCTTTACGCTGGCTACGCACCCTGTTTGCTAATCTTCCGGCGCTGTTTGTCGCGGTGCCGACTTTTTGGCTCGGCATCGCGCTTATTCAGCTGTTTTCCTTCCAGTGGCGGCTGATTCCGGTTATCAACCCCGGCTTCTGGCAGGGATTGATTTTACCCGTTGCCACCCTCGCCGTACCGATTAGCGCCCCGCTGGCTCAATTGCTGATGCGTAATATCGACCAGGTGCTGACTCAGCCCTATGTCTCCGTTGCCAGAGCAAAAGGCGGCAGCCGCGCAGGCGTGCTGTGGCGGCACGTTGCCCGCAATGCGATTCTGCCGGTGCTGACGGTTGCCGGCCTGCTGCTGGGCGAACTTATCGCCGGGGCGCTTATCACCGAAACCGTATTTGGCCTCAACGGCCTGGGGCAGCTTACCCAGCGGGCGGTGAACAACCAGGATGTTGCCGTTTTGCAGGCGGTAGTGATGATTTCCGCCCTCAGCTTTGTGGTGATTAACCTGCTGGTGGACCTGATTTATCCGCTACTCGATCCGCGTCTTCAGTCCGTTCGGGGGGCTACCGCATGACTACCGTTGATATTAATACTCCGCTGCCTCGCCGCTCTTTACGTCGGCTTTCCGGCTTTAAAACTGACTTCCAGCCCGGCCTGTGGCTTGCCTGGTTAACGGTGATCATCGTCGCGCTTTGGGCGCTATTTCCTTCGCTATTTACCGCCTGGAGCCCGACCGAAGGCGTTGCCGGGGCGCAGCGGCTTGCGCCCCAGGCCGGACACTGGCTCGGGACAGATCAGCTTGGCCGTGACCTTTACGCCAGAATTGTCTGGGGAGCTTCTCATTCTCTTTCAGGTGCGCTGGTGGCCGTGGCGCTTGGGCTGGTTGTTGGCACCGCACTTGGGGTGCTGGCCGGGGCAACAGGAGGCAAAACCGAAAGCGCTTTAATGCGCGGCGTTGACGTCCTGCTGGCTATCCCTGGCCTGCTGCTTTCCCTGAGCGTGATAATCCTGCTCGGCTTCGGCACGGTCAACGCGGCCATTGCCGTGGGTATTACCTCTATCGCCAATTTCACGCGTCTGGCGCGGGCCGAAGTGGTTCGCGTGCGGCACAGCGACTATGTAGAAGCGGCGGTGGGCAGCGGCGGAACCTTCTGGCAGGTGCTCTGGCGCCATATTCTGCCAAACGCCCTCACTTCGGTATTCGCCTTTGCCGCGCTGCAATTTGGCAGCGCCATTCTCGCGCTCTCTACCCTGAGCTTTCTCGGCTACGGCACGCCGCCGCCTACGCCGGAATGGGGCCTGCTGATAGCCGAAGGCCGTAACTATCTGGCAACCGCCTGGTGGCTCTCAACCTTCCCCGGCATCGTCGTGGTTGCCGTGGTGCTGGCCGTTAACCGTTTAAGCCACTATTTTGCCGGGAGAGTTGCATGAGTACGCCGCTGTTAAAGATTGAAAATTTGAGCATCGCCTGGCGCCAACGCGGGGGGAACAAACGCGTGGTTCACAATGCCTCGTTCAGCCTGAACGCCGGTGAAGTGCTGGCGATAGTCGGCGAATCCGGATCGGGAAAGACCACGCTCGCCCAGTCGATTATCGGCCTGCTTGGTGAAAACGGCGTCATCGAGTCCGGGGAAATACGCCTTAACGGCGAACCAATTAGCCGCTGGTCTGAACGCCAGCTCGACGCCCTGCGCGGCGCCAGCATTAGCCTTATCCCGCAGGACCCGGGCAGTTCGTTAAACCCGGTCAAAACTATCGGGCAGCAGGTTGCCGAGGTGCTGAAGCTCCATACCCGCATACCAAAAACGCAGCGTGACGAGCAGGTTGTTGCCCTGCTGGAAAAAGTCGGCCTTAGCCACCCGGCGCAGCGTGCTGGCCAGTATCCGCACCAGCTTTCCGGCGGTATGAAACAGCGGGTTTTAATCGCCATGGCCATCGCACTTAAGCCCGCGCTAATTATTGCCGACGAGCCGACCAGCGCCCTGGACGTAACGGTACAAAAACGCATCCTGGACCTGCTGGATAACCTGCGCCGTGAATCCGGCACCGCCGTGCTGTTTGTCACCCACGATTTAGCGCTTGCCGCCCAGAGATCTGACCGCATTCTGGTCTTCCGTGACGGCATGATCCAGGAGTCAGGGTTGACTGCCGACGTGGTACAGCGACCCAAAAATCCTTATACGCGACAGCTGTTTGCCGACGCGCCGGGCCTGTCCCGCACTTTACGCCCGTGGCCGCTACGTGCGCCACAGACGGCAGCTATCGAGATCCGCAATCTCAACCAGAATTTCTCTCTGGGCAAAGGCAGCGAGCAAACATTACGTGCGCTGGATGACGTGTCATTTACCGTTGCCCGGGGAACAACCCACGCCCTGGTGGGCGAGTCCGGCTCGGGTAAATCGACCCTGGCACGCATTCTGCTGGGCTTCCAAAAACCGGACTCCGGCAAAGTGTTGATAGGCGGTATCGACACCACCGCCCTCAGCCCTGAAGCCCGGCGGCAGCTACGCCAGAAGATTCAACTGGTGTACCAGAACCCCTTCGCCTCTCTCGACCCGAGCCAGACGCTGTTTCGCATTATTGAAGAACCGCTGCTCAACTTTGGCAAGTATTCAAAAGCGGAGCGCCGCAGCCGGGTCGAAGCTATTACCGAACGGGTAGCGCTCCCGCTGGAGGTTTTAACCCGCAGGCCGCGCGAGCTTTCCGGCGGACAGCGTCAGCGCGTTGCGATCGCTCGCGCGCTGATCCTGGAACCTCAAATTCTGGTGCTGGATGAAGCCACTTCTGCGCTGGACGTCACGGTGCAGGCACAAATCCTGCGCCTGCTGGACGACCTGCAACGGCAGCTCGGGCTTAGCTACCTGTTTATCTCTCACGATCTGGCGACCGTACGGCAGCTTGCGCACAGCGTTTCGGTGCTCCGCGCCGGTCAACTGGTGGACAACGGCCCGATAGCCGACGTGTTCAACGCGCCTGCCAGCGATTACACCTGGCAGTTGCTCAACGCCATTCCCGATACCGGCCTCATTCATAAGGACGTAGCATGACGATTAAACGCCTGGGTTTCTTCACCCGCCTTCTTGACCACGCGCCTGCCGCAGAGCGCTACCGGCTGGCAACCGAGCAAATTATTCACGCCGAATGGCACGGTTTTGATGCCGCGTGGGTGGCGCAGCACCACTTTCACGAAGCGGAAGGCGGCCTACCCGCTCCGCTGGTTTTCCTCAGCCATGTTGCCGCCCATACCCGCCGTATCCGGCTTGGCACCGGGATAATCACCCTGCCGATGGAATCGGCGCTGCGCGTTGCGGAAGATGCCGTGGTGCTCGATCTTTTGAGCAGTGGCCGCCTTGAACTGGGCGTCGGCTCCGGCGGAACACCGGGGTCATTTCCGGCATTTGGCCTGCAAAGCAGCGAACGCGGTAAAATTTATGCCGAAAACCTGGCGCTGCTGCGCTCGGCGCTTAACGATGAGCCGCTCAGCGGAACGGATAATCATCTCTACCCGGCGTCTCCGCTGCTGAAAAGCCGTATCTGGCAGGCAACATTCTCGGTGGACGGCGGTGCAAGAGCGGGTAAAGCCGGTGACGGACTGATGTTATCGCGCACCCAGCCCCGAAGCCCGGACGCGCTCGACACGCCGCTGGACGCGATTCAAAACCCGATAATAGATGCTTATCTGGATGCCTTACCCGACGGCGTGGAGCCCAGGATTCTGGGTTCACGCACCGGGTTTGTTACCGACGACGGTCAACTGGCTCGCCAACTTGCGGCCAGAGGACTTCGCCAACAGGCCGAGCAGCACCGCGCGCAGGGTCACCCGGTTCCCGGTGACACGCTGGACCACCACATCGCCGCATTTGATGTCCACCTCGGCACGCCGCAGCAGGTCATCGAGTCACTACAGCGGGACAGCACATTGCAACGCGTGACCGATCTTTCGTTCCAGGTTCACTCCATCGATCCGCCCCACTCCTACATTTTACGATCCATCGAACTGCTGGCGGAGCACGTTGCCCCTGCGCTTGGCTGGGTGCGCAGCGGCGCTCGCCCCGGCACTACATCTTCGACACTGGCTAAGGAATCATTATGAGTCATCAGGATTTACTCGAACGGTTGGCAGACATTACCCCCGGCTCCGCGCTGGCGGAGGCACGCAAAACTCGCGAAGCCGCAACGGCACATGCCCAGGGCAGCTATGACGCGCTGTTTGGCGAACTCAGCGCCAGCGGTCTGACCCTGGCCGAACGCCTGCACCTCGCCCGGCGCGTAGCCGAATGGCATGACGACGCGCAGTTGGCAGAACACTACGCCGAACGCCTGGCGGGAAAAGCCGCAAGCGAACGCTTTGAACAGGCTCTGGATCACGCAGAACGGCTCAGCTTCCAGCCGGTGCAGGCCACCCCGAACGACGTTCAGGCCCTGAGTGAAGCGGGGTTTAGCGAAGAAGAAATAGTGACACTGTCACAAATTATCGGCTTTGTTGCCTTCCAGACCCGCCTGCTGCGCGGCCTGCGCCTGATTGGGCGACAGCCGGTAAACGGCGAGCAGGTCCGTATTCCAGGCGCGGGAGAATGGCACCGCCAGCCGCAGTCCCACACTGGCAAATCGGCACCGCAGGCCTTCACCCAGGCCGAGCTTGGCTGGGAACCGTGGATTGCCGCAAAAACTTACGCGGAGTTTACACCTGAACAGCAGGAAACCCTGAAGCGCTTCGGCCACCAGGACTCCGACTACTTCCGACTTCTGGGGCGCAACCTGCCGGTGCTGGAACAGCGAACGCTAACCGATAAAGGCATTTTCTATACGCCCGGCGGCCTGCCGCGCGCCGAGCGTGAATTAGCTGCGACCGTTGCCAGCAAGGTTAACGGCTGCATCTATTGCGCGTCGGTACACGCCCGTAAAGCCAGCCAACTCTCTAAACACAACGAATCGGTTGAGCGCCTGCTGGCTATTGCACCCGGCAATACGCTTAGCGACGGGCAGTCTCCACGCTGGCAGGCGGAAATTAACTTTTCAGCCGCGCTTTCTGCCACCCCGACAAGCGCCAGCGCACAGCAAATAAACGCCCTCAGAGAGCAAGGTCTTAGCGAGCTGGAACTGCTTGATCTGGTGCAATCAACCGCATTCTTTGCCTGGGCAAACCGGCTGATGCTAACCCTCGGCGAACCGTTTAACTGATCGATAAATAACCCCCTTGCCCTCTTCGCTGGGGCAAGGAATATATCCCTCAAGCCGCTGCCCCCTATTAAGAGCGTTTTCTTTAATTAAAGATCTTAATTAAAGAGTTAAATGTGAATGTTATTTTCATATTAGCTTTTACAAGAGGTAACATGCCGAATGCTCATATCAGCCCCCCTTGCAACTTCCACATTTCATATTTATCTACATTCAGGCCGTCCGGGGACAATGCTATTCTAATAGCGGAGGAGCCGGATACCTGGTTCGATGCTGAAGACAGCATCCGGGTGGAGGAAGCCTGGTTTGATGCCAGCGACACCACCTGTAACGGGAAAAATTCACCCGAACAAAATGCAGACTCACTTGTTCCTTTCACCGAGGATTGCCGACGTAGCATTCAGCAGTTGATGGCAACGCTGGGCAACCATGAAGAGAGCAAAATCCTCTCTTTCTGTCTTTCAAAATTACTCCCCGGTGTTCCCGCCAATCTCGCTATTGCCGCCAACAGTCTGTATAGCGCCATTACCGAGCGCAGAAATATAGATACAGCGATATTGCAGGCGCTCGGGCTGGCTTCCTGGTTCTTGCCCGACAACACTATCTTTTCTCAATCTGCCTGCTATATCAGAGAGACGGTGACCGGCTGGCTTGGAGAGGCCTTCGTGCACCAGTTTCTGGGCGATGCGGAAAATCAATCATCCAGCACGGTGTTCACCGCTTTGGCCGTCACCGCTCTGGTTGCAAAACACTGGATGAGTGACCGTGGTGCGGCCCAGCGCGGATTGCTCAGGCTTCCGGCCTCCATCGCCAATCTTTTTATCCGCCTCAGCCACTGCTGGAATGCGCTGGGCCTGATGGCTCGTAATAACCTCCCGAGGGGTTCACTACAACAGGCACCTGCTTTCGAGGTTGATAGCTGTATTGAAGTATCCGGCGCGCCCTCAGCTTCCAGGATTACCGCGTTTACGTCGAATTCAACTGCCACTCCCGAGTCTTTCATCCGTGGTACGGTGCAGAACAGGCCACTAGTCGTTCCGGAAGCAGACGGCTCTCTGGCTGAACAGGCACACCTGCTGGCGGTAGATAAATTCAGGCAGCAAAGTGGGCTTTCACTGCTGATGAACTGTGCCACCCGCTGCGCTAAAACCCATCAGCAGGTGAACAATAGTGTTATTACGTACACCCACCTCAATACCCAATGCGATGCCACAACCCACCCGAAACCGCTGCCTCCGGAGATAGAAGGCAGTATTGTGCAGGCTTATTCTTCCCCGGCGGCGCAAAGGTCTGGGGGGGAAGCCCTGCTTCCTCTGGTCGCGGCGGCAGCGGCTGCGCCATTGGCGACTTCATATGTGCGGGCATTAAAGAGCAAAACGGTCATTGCCGCCGGCACCGTAGCAGGTATGACAGGGCTTGGCTTAGCCGGAAAAGTACTGTGGGACAGAACCGGATCACCGCATCAGGCAGAGGCAACAACAGCTGATGGGCAAAGCAGTGAACTCCCGCCGGGCAAGGTCAAACGGCACCCGGCTGATAAGCCACCTACAGTTATGAATAAAGAAAATCACAGCATTATCAAAATGCTTAGTAAAAAAGGCATTCTATTCTTAGATGAAACGGAAAAAATCAGTACTGTGAGTAAAGAAAAAATGCTTGCTGCGCTGGCCAGTTATCTATTTAAGAAAAATCACAACGCAACTGAATATAAAACAAAAATAAAATTACTCGCCAGTAAAATTTTAGCAGCCAGCTATCAATATGGGGGAGCGAAAGATGAAAAAATTTCTTTTGCTCAAGCAGGCTCGGTGGTGCGGAGGTGGGTATTTAATAATGTTCTCGGCTGCTCCCCAGAAAAGATCCTTATAGATAAGATGCGCTCATATTATTTTAAACAAACCTCAACCATTAAAGATGCTTATATTCAGTTAACAATAAGCCAACTATATATTACTGGAACATTAAAAGACGACAAGGTTCCTTTATCACAACGTAGCGCATTAGCTGATATGTGGAACGCCTTCCTGATGGAAGAAATGCCTTTTCTTAACTTCTCACACGGACGAGTAGCCAATCTCAAACTAAGTAATTACGATTTAGCCAATCTCTATACTGGCTCTCGCTTTTTACAACTCAACTCTGACAAAGCCTATACTTATCAGGAGGCGATGAGCACAGGTGAAAAAATGTGGCAGTTAGCCGTCAATGAGGGAATAGCGGAAGATAATATCATTTATTATAAATTCCCGGCACTGCTATTCACAACTTTATCCCCTTCAACAGATGGATATTGGGCAAGTGATAATGAATTTGATGATATCAACCGCTACATCCTGTACAGAAAAGAAATAATGACATTAGAGCAAGATATAGAAAATAAGTACACAGCCTATCATTCTGCAACTCTACAATGGCTCAATAAAGGCAAGTTGGCAGAGAAGATAATTTCTCAGTGCCCTGAGATCCCTCATATTCGAGCTATTCGCACTCCAGGCTTCGGTGCACAAGAGATCGACTGCGACAAATTTCCGGAATCATGTAAGGAAACAGACCAGAAAGCAGCAAAAGAATTTTATTTACGTGGCACAAAAAAACCTTGTGGCGAGGCTCCTGATAGTCTTGACGTCGAATATAAGAAACTTACCGCCGCCGTGGCCGACACGTTTCGTGAAATAGATCCATACCTCATTCAATCGGCGATGAAATCGCTGAGCAAAGATGATTACGATATGATTTCATCGCCCGAGTCCTTTGTGTACCCTGCGGATATTCACGTACGCTCTCAGCGACCTGCATGGGGCTCTATGGGCGGCGGCGTTCATATTAATGACTTCGATATCCGACTCAACAAAACGGACATCTTCGCGGTTCATAACAATGGAATGGAACGAATATATGCATTACAGGGAGTCAATAGTGATACAGAGGGCTACAGAATTATCCGTGTAGACCGCAATATTGAGAGTTTTATCAACCACGGCCTGTTCGATTATAGTTTTGATAAGAATTTTACAATTAATGATAGGGACTTAACTTTCACAGCTGGCTCCGACAAGTTCAAATATTCATTTAGTATAAATAAAACCGCAGGAAAGTATAATGATGAAGCCGCTCTTGTTAACTGGCTCAAGAACAAACACCGTGAAACGCTTTTCAATAATCTTTACCAATCAGGTAATGACCAATCTGAATTCCAAAAAATTTGGAGTTTCATTAAGCACTTAATTCCTTTTTATGATTGCATTGAAAGTATTGTTAACAAAGATCCTTTACAGGCAATTCCGGCATGCCTTACGGATGCCCTTTCATTCCTTCCCGTTTTTGGCCAGGCCACCCGCCTGAGTACAAAGTTTGGTATGCAAGTTGCAAAAGGGCTTAGTCACGCCCCCGCTCTGGCAGGTATAAGGAGCTGGCCAGTATTAGGGAGAAATATACTTCATGAAACGCGTTTGCCCACTTTGAAAGAGCTGGCTTTGCTTGGAGCAAATACTCTCAGAGCGGCCGATCCTGGCTTTGAATTACTCACTTTTACCGGCAGGGCTTTTCGTCAGAGTATTTTGCACCTGCTCGCCTCCGACAAAAAAACGGCTGAACTGGCAAATCGGCTTAGCCAAAATAATGGCTCCGGCTGGTCACAAAAAATAACGCCCCCAACTTCAACGATGGCAACCCTTCCGCGGACCAGCTTGCAAGTTCCCGTCATCCCGGTCGGAATAAAGAGAGGTAAAGCCATTTATGCGCGGGTTAATCCGGAAACCGGGGAAGCTTTCGGGAGCAAATACTGGCTTAATAGAATGGGGGGCCTATTTGAAATAAAACCCGCATATCGTGAGTATGGTGGCGTGAATGTCGGACAAAAAATCCCGACAGAGTTACAAAGTGATGTTGATATATTCCGCAAGTACATCAAACAACTGGAGTCCACATCATGCAATTTATCATCTGCAAGACAAAAACGGCAAATAAATTGCCAGCCGCTGAGTTTATCAACCCACTCGCTAGCGTGCGTTTTGAAATATGCAACTATTTATGAACTTTTACACCTGTCACATATCCCGGAGTTTCGTCAGTCTATAGCTCGTGCAATATATGATGCCATTGCTCATGAACCCATTTCGGCAGAAGGGGTACTTCACAGTATTGTCTATACCGCAATGGAAAATGATGACACCCATCTTCTGTCAGCCATATTGGCAGGACATGTACCCGAGTATATCTATAACCATATACTCAGCTACCACCGGGCGTTCTGGCCAAATTCAGGTGTACGTCAGGGCATAGAGTCGCCAAGAATACTGGATTTTTATTCTACTACTGGACAGACTACCGGAATCCCGGATTTAAGTGATAAGGTATCTTTTACGGCAATTGATATGGACGGTTCTGAGCGTCGGTTGAATATTCTCGCTCATGGTTGTCCGGGAATAGCATCGCTTGATATGATCCATTATATGAATGCTGATGATTTTTATAACACACTGTATATGCGGGGTATCTTATCACAGAATTTCGACAAGATAAGGCTCTTCGTTTGCTCTGGTGCCGATTCTTCTCCCGGAAAAATTAGCGTTGCTGAACGCCTTGCACAACTGACGGGTAAGCCTGTTGAGGGATTTTCCGGTGCCGTAGTCAGTTCCGTTAAATTTATTTTCGGACAATATGAATTCCCATTCTACGAATTTATTGCCAGAGAAAATTTAGCTGGTGGGTTTGTCGGCGCTAATGCAATTATAAACCATTATCGCCATTTTATCACTATTGGGATTAGCACAAATAACCCTTACCACTCCAGAATATTCAATCCTCCTGATTAGTTTTTCTCACAATAAATTTTCATAGTGAACAAGCAGCATCAAACTACTTGTTCACTACTCTGACATAGATGTTAAGCGCGAATAAAATCTTGCCACAAGTTGGCACCTTATCGCTTCATCTAAAAATATTTAATCGTCATTTTTAATCAATTTGTTATTCAGGATGAAATATGCCAAATATTCATATCAGCCCCCCTTGCAACTCCCACATTCCATATTTCCCTACATCAAGGTCGTCAGGGAATCACGCTATTTCGATAGCGGAGGAGCCTGATATCTGGTTCGATGCCGAAGACAGCATCCGGGTGGAGGAAGTCTGGTTTGATGCCAGTGACACCACCTGTAACGGGAAAAATTCACCCGAACAAAATGCAGACTCACTCGTTCCTTTCACCGAGGATTGCCGACGTAGCATTCAGCAGTTGATGGCAACGCTGGGCAACCATGAAGAGAGCAAAATCCTCTCTTTCTGTCTTTCAAAATTACTCCCCGGTGTTCCCGCCAATCTCGCTATTGCCGCTAACAGTCTATATACCGCCATTACCGAGCGCAGAAATATAGATACAGCGATATTGCAGGCGCTCGGGCTGGCTTCCTGGTTCTTGCCCGACAACACTATCTTTTCTCAATCTGCCTGCTATATCAGAGAGACGGTGACCGGCTGGCCTGGAGAGGCCTTTGTGCACCAGTTTCTGGGCGATGCGGAAAATCAATCATCCAGCACGGTGTTCACCGCTTTGGCCGTCACCGCTCTGGTTGCAAAACACTGGATGAGTGACCGTGGTGCGGCCCAGCGCGGATTGCTCAGGCTTCCGGCCTCCATCGCCAATCTTTTTATCCGTGTTAACCATTGCTGGAATACTCTTGGCAATATGGCTGGCAACAGCATCCCGCCCAACACAGCCCCGCTGCAGATTTCGATTTTTGGTGAAGATGCCGCGGAAATCACCGTGAATCCAAATGATCCCTCTCCAGTGCCAGAATCTCAGGTTACTCTCTTTTCAGCCAATTCAACCTCGACTCCTGGCACTTACGCTACAGGAAACGTTCAGACCAGGCGACCGCCTACCGCTCCAGAAACAACATCGTCTATGCGGACATTTAAAACCGAAATAACAGTAGCTGTCAGCACCGAAAGCCAATGCCAGACGTCCGGACAGCTTATCTCCCCAATACAAATGAAGAACGATAAATTTATGGATATGCTCCGGGAGAAAGATGTTCTGGAAGCATGAGAGGACGGGTCCCCCAGGAGTATGGAATGAAGCCAAACGCATGATCCCTTTTTATGACTGTGTAGCTGGTAGTAATAGCGCCCCGTGGCAAGTGGTTCCTCAATGCCTCCTTGAAGCTGTTTCATTCATTCCCACCGTTGCCCAGCCCCCAAATTTGAACACGCGGTTTGGCGCAGAGATTGCCAGCAGGACTCTCAGTTCACACTCGACGAAATGAGGGTTTTTTCGCACACTTAGCGCTCGGTTGCCCGGCAAATCGGGCAATCGGTTCTAAAATTATATTGCGTCGTTCTTTACGTTTAAAACGGTTATTACTTCCAATTAATATCTTACACCCTGCATCATATTTCATGATTGAATGTTCTGAATAGCACCAACATGAAAATTCTTAACTGGCCAGACATTGAATCTCTGGGCAATTATCTCGCTGATAATATTACAATAATAATACTTACACATCGTCCAAAGCAAACTTAACCCATTGAGACATCAATGGCGATAACATTGCATAGTTATAATTTCAAATGTATGATGATTGCCTTTCTGAAGGACAATAAAGCCGAATATCAACAAATGATTAATATCCTCATTAAATGTTATTACAAATAACATTTAAACAGCCAAGATTAACACATCATTATCTTTTGCGCGACAGCCTCATTACCTTCTCCATTTATAATGGATAACAATTATATTTAATATTTTATAATTATGTAAAACCGCCACATAAAAAATTAACATTTTTATAAATCAAGGAGATTTTTCTCTATGTTGTACTCTTACTCCAAAGGAAAGGACGAGGTACGACCGTTCTTACGTCGAATTATTTGGATTAATATTTTTATTCAGTTTACATTCCCCATTTTGTGCGTGTTTACTCCTGCAATCGCATCAAGCGTAGTTCCTAATCAACAGGAGTTATCAGCTGCCAATATCCAGCCATACACCCTGAAGGAAGGGGAGACGATTTATTCTGTTGCAAAAAAATATGGAATCAGCCCTGAGCAGTTGAGTAAAGTGAATGAGTTTCGCATCTTCTCACATGGATTCTATCATTTACGTTCAGGTGATGAGCTTGATGTTCCTAAAACGTCTGTTCTTACTCCCCTACCTGACAAGATTCAGGAAGTAAGCAATAGTCATGAGAAAAAATTTGCTTCACTTGCCTCCCAGGGCGGCAGATTCTTAACCAATTCCCCTAACAGCGAATCGGTTGCTGCTATGGTCAAAAGTACCGCAACGGGGGCACTTAACACCGAGGTTCAACAGTGGTTGAGTCAATTTGGCACAGCCAGAGTCGAGTTGGGAGTCGGGAAGAATCTATCTCTGGAAAATTCACAATTTGATCTCCTACTTCCATTATATGACAAAGGCGATACATTATTATTTGCCCAGGACAGCTTTCATCGAACCGATCATCGGACACAAGCAAACATGGGTATCGGTGCCCGGCATTTCTACGATAAATGGATGTTCGGGGCCAATGCTTTTGTAGATTACGACTTATCCAGAAATCTTTCACGCGCCGGTGGCGGTATTGAACTGGGTCGTGACTTCATGAAATTTGGATTCAATGGATACTCCCGCCTGACTGGATGGCATGACTCTCCAGATATCGAAGATTATCAGGAGCGGCCAGCTAATGGATGGGATGTTCGCTTGCAAATGTGGTTACCAGCTTTACCACAGCTAGGGGGGAAACTCCTCTATGAGCAATACTATGGTAATGAAGTTGCATTGTTTAGTATAAATAATCGCCAGCACAACCCACATGCTATTACTGTTGGGGTCAATTACACACCCGTTCCATTGGTAACGTTTGGCGTTGAGCAACGGCAAGGAGAATCAAGTAATCAGGATACTCAATTCAAAATTGATATGAAATATCAGTTTGGCGTCCCGTGGCGTAATCAACTGTCTCCAGAATCTGTAGCAATAATGCACAAACTGGCAGGCAGTCGATATGATTTGGTTGAGCGAAACAATAACATTGTGTTGGAGTATCGTAAAAAAGAAACTATTAAGCTCTATACGTTTAGTGAGGTGACTGGCTACTCTAATGAACATAAATCACTGGGGGTATCTGTCGTCAGTAAGCATGGCCTTTCACATATTGATTGGGATGCAGCGGGTTTTATAAATGCTGGCGGAAAAATTGTAAAAAATGGCACTGACTACACCCTGATATTACCCAACAGACAATCTTCTGGAGAGGATTCAAACGTCTGGACTATTAAAGGGGTTGCAGAAGACTTAAATGGAAATCGCTCTAATGAAAGTCAAACACAAGTAACCTTACTCGCTCCAAATATCAATAAAAATTACAGCAGTTTTACACCGGCAAAGAGCTCGCTTTTGGCAGACGGGAAAAGCACACAAATATTAACATTGACGCTTAAAGATAAGAATAATCAGATAGTAGATGTCAATGAAGCAAATATCAGTCTGGCGAAAAGTGGTATTAAGAGTGCTAGTGTGTCGGCGTTAACCCGTAAATCTGCTGGTGTATACGTTGTTGTAGTGACGGCAGGAACGAATGATGAGACCGTTACCTTAACGCCGTCGATACAAGATACAGTGTTGTCCTCTGCGGTTGTAACT
>NZ_KE161030.1:2008881-2009791 GCF_000412335.2 Cedecea davisae DSM 4568 | reverse complement strand
GTTGTGCCCGTTTCCGATAAGGGTGAGACCCGCCGCTCTGGCCACGCCCAGGCTGGCGTGACCTGACCGGATATATCGGGTTAGATTTGTTGTCATGAATGTCATTTTTGGGTTTCGCTGAATAGCCAGAACTTCAGATATTATGTCACTAGTGATGGATAGCCTTTGAATCAATAATTATATCCAGATAAATGTTTTTTAACGGTTCAAAAAACATCAATTCCGGATAAAGAGAGACTGAAGGCATACTTGAAACAATTGCTCCCCCTTATATCCCGCCTATCTGGGCGAAGATATAAGGAGCTGCTACTAACTCTCTGACACACTACTAAATTCCTGTACGATATCTAACCCGGCATAACTTCTGAGAACCGCATCATTACGCCCATAACACATTGTCATTATTAGGTGGCTAGTAGGATCATTTATTATCCCGCCAAACCCCTCAGCATTTAACGTCCGCATATCGATTATTTTAATCCTATCACCTAAAACTGCCAAATCACCTCCATGCTCTCCTAAATTAGAAAACAGCGCGCTATTAAAGCTATATCCTTCAGCATTCCTTAACTGGTCATGCAACACAAAAGAACCATCAAGTTCACTAATAGACCAGTTACCACCACCAGGCGTTCCATGAGCGCCTGTAATAATGTTTATCGGCCTATTATTAATCGAATTACGCTTGGCTAATATACTTAACGGAGTAAAATTATCATAATATTTTATTGGCCTATTCGCTGAAAAAATAGACTTGCCGTTAACTATATCCTCATGCCAGGTCATTATAGGATTATTTAACGAGTTTCTCGCAGAGCGTGTTTCATCAAACATGCCTCTATTGATAGCTTCAGGATGCACGGGAGAACGTTTTAATGCGAGAATCCCGCCCACAGCCATCCCGGCAATG
>NZ_KE161030.1:2007305-2008810 GCF_000412335.2 Cedecea davisae DSM 4568 | reverse complement strand
ACGGGCGGCAATCCCGTTACCGGCCAGGCCGCAAGCCTGACCGCTGAGACGGTTAAGGTGCCTAACACTGAGGCAGGCAGCGCGTGGCAGGATCACGGGGACGGAACCTACTCCGCCGCCTACACCGCGCAGACCGCCGGCACCGGCCTCACCGCCTCGCTGCAGCTCTCCGGCTGGGGCGGGAGCGTCGGGTCCCCGGCGTACGTCATCACCGCCTATGGATTAAAAGATATAGTGGTCAATAGTCATACTTTCAGCCCAGATATTCATTTCCCGACCACCGGCTTTTCCGGGGCAAGCTTTGCCTTTGAAATTACTGGAGGAGAGGCTGCAGATTTAACATGGAGAAGCGATACCTCCTGGGTATCAGTTAGTGCAGGCGCGGTTAAGTTTGATGAAACAGGTTCATCCGGATTGGGAAAAACCGTGACTATAACTGCGGAGAACGCTAATGGGGTCAAAGTAATAGAATATTCATTTGTTATTAAACACTGGTACAGTGAATCAGCGTCAAATGGGGTGCCCTTTGATGAGGCGACTTCGCAATGTGCTTCACCTTCTGTATTGCCAACCATTGCTGAGATGAGCACTGAAACCAGAACAATCGGAGCATTAGTGGATGAATGGGGAGCTCTTGATGCATACACAGCCTTTGGTGGCGACATTTATTGGTCTTCAACAGCGAGTGATACGGTGGGGAGACATAAAACTATGGTCTCCGATGGAAGGATAACTGAAGACGCCGATCGCATGCATCTGTATGTATTGTGCTTTAGGTAATTCAAGGCGCCCTCTTTTTCAAAAGAAGAGGGCATTTTACTTTTTTGTCGCGATCGTGCAGGCTGGTTACCGAAATCGGTATTTAAGAAATTACATTCTGCGCGCAGTTATCAATTAGTGATTAATAATTGCGCCATTACAGTCCCTGGACAATTTCATCTCGAACAGATGAGAACTAAAAGCCTTACCACTCCTGTGTTCAAATTATATTATGGAGATTATAAAAATCTGAAAAATCAAAATCTGAGTTAGCTTTATTCCCAACATGAGCTATCCCGGCGTCATAAATTTCATTAGACACCACAGATTCATTTTCGATTTTTAAGCCTCCATATGTAGAATCGAAAATGATCACACTAACGTGATCATCAAACCTGACATTTTTTATTTCATCTTGCTTCTGAATCCCTTCAATTACGCCAGCAGGATCCCTGCCAAGCTCTTTTGCTATCCTGGAGTTTATTTTTCGAACATTACTTCCCGCTGGCATCAACTTTGCCCTTGGGATATTAAAACTTGAATCAGGATAACTATCTACCACTTTAAAATAGTTACTTTCTTTAGTTAGCAGAGCCGGACTATTCATTCTGGATAGGGATTTTTTATTAAAAAAACCACCCTTAAGTGAAGGGTTTTTTTTGTTATTCAAATGCATAAAGTCTAATTCTTTTAATGCCCCCGCCTTGCTGTATGCAAGCCTTGAGCCCACCGCCATCCCGGCAACA
>NZ_KE161030.1:2006062-2006305 GCF_000412335.2 Cedecea davisae DSM 4568 | reverse complement strand
CCGGTGGCCATGGAGACCCAACCCAGCACCGATGAGGCCTCAGGATTTACATCTTCCGTTGCCCCGCTCGCGATGGCCGTCACGTCTGCCAGCACACCCAGCCCTCCCAGGGCCAGCGTCGTTGCCGATGCCGAGCTCAGCGCCGCCGATATTCCCCCTGCTGCGGCTATTGATAGCCCTGCCGTAAACAGTGACAGGCCCAGACCGATTATTCCGAAAATAATACCCAGTATACTCTGCCAG
>NZ_KE161030.1:2004772-2005062 GCF_000412335.2 Cedecea davisae DSM 4568 | reverse complement strand
CTGATATGGCCCGTCGGGTCCGTATAGTTCACCGGGTCGCCACCGCAGTAAACGTACGGGTTTATTCCACCTGCACCGAAGGGGCTCAGGCTGTCCGGGCAGTTAAACCGCCCCAGCACCGGATTATACGCCCGGTAACCGTTGCCCAGATGGTAGTTGCCGCTCACAGGGTCAATACGCTCACCGTTGAAGCCCGGCAGCCCTTCTGCGGGATTACCGCTTCCCCAGGGGGACCAGGTGTGCAACTGACCCGGCCCGGAGGCAGCGTTACGCGACCAGAGCGGAGAGGC
>NZ_KE161030.1:1997236-2003772 GCF_000412335.2 Cedecea davisae DSM 4568 | reverse complement strand
TCTGTTGTCATGAATGTCATTTGATTGTTGTCCTTATCTCACTAACCAGTTCATTCCCTGCATAATAGAGATTGCGAATATCTCCATCGCCAATATATTGTTTAATTAGACGATTCCCGGCATCATAATAATATTTGCTATCTGTAATTTCGTTGCTGCTGGTTGCCAAAAGACGCCCTGTATTGTCGTAACTTAACGTCCGGCCGGACTCATCCTTAATCAGGCGTCCGCAGCCATCATATTTAAGTCTAATCATCTGAGGATAATTAGAGTGGGTATGTGATACTGATGTTAGCTGAGTAGGATCCAGCGGATTATCATAATGATATGTTGCAACATCTACATTATCATCAATTAATGTCGTGGTAACATTTCTTATGTTACTCATTGAATCGAGGACGTACACCGTGGATTTAAATAAATTACCATATCCATCCGCAGGTAATTCCTTTCCTGATGCCTCATACCCAATAAGGCGCTTACGCGAATCGTATGAATAATTTTCTAAACGTACTGTTAAATTATTCTGAGTGATTTCTCTGGTACCAAGCAACCCGTTTTCATACCATGTTGAGCGCTCAGAAACGCGTGTGCCATTGCTATCATTTATTTCCCTACTAATTTCACGACCAAAATCGTCATAATCAATTTTGGAAACTAATGAGGCACTCGTTTCAGTATCAGTCATCGTCTGACGATTAACTCGCCCTAATGGATCATATTCAATATCTACAGTCAGAGCTTCATCTTCAACTTTTATGATACGAGAATACTCATCACGAAAGTATGTCATAGATTTACCATTCACATCTTTCCATGTGACAACTGCATCAGAAAGTAGACGTGAATACTTAGTAGTCATTGAGATTTCATCCCGGGTAATTGTTTCTCCATTCAGGCTACCAGAAGCTGCCCATTCGTTTTTATTTACAGAGTCTCCCTCACAGGCAGTGAGTACCTTACCCGTCAGAGGATCGTAAGTGAACGTCTGAATGATATTATCGGTAACAATACTACTAACTACATTACCGAGTTCTGGAATATAAGTATATTTTAATACACCTCCATCTGGCTGGGTTATTTCTGAAGGGAGAGGATTACTACCAATATAAGTATAATGAGTCGAGCGTCCACCACAATCTTCATGGACCAATCTTCCGAGACCATCATAGGAACGAGTTCCTGGCCTCCATGAGTTATTCATGTTATCCAGAACAACAATTTCAATAGAGTTATTTTCTGTTAAATGAGGTGCGTAACGGTTTAAAACACGGCTTCCATCTGGTAATAATCGTTCCACTTCTCGCCCAAGATAATCATAACTAAATTCAGTTATGATATTACATGGTTCAATGATCTTTCGTATCCGACCATGCCCATCATAGACATAATTAATTTCATTTAGGGTTACAGCATTAGTATCGATAAGCTCTCTACGAATTGGCAAAAAACTACGTTCATCAAAATGTGTACGCTCCACACCAGTTATTGTACTCCCTGAATTTGACTCCCCCAGCAGCTGTATATCTTTCATCATTCTTATTGGGTCAGTTGATGATATTTTTGACAACCCGGATGATACATTGACTTTCTGAGCCTCCCCCCACTCACTGTATTCTACACTTTTATTTAAAGTATACACCGTGCTATCTTCATCATTAGTAAGCCAGTCCAGGCTATTGGATTCTATAACCTCGCCTATTTCGTCATACTTCGCATTATATATCTCATAAATATCACCGGTATTATTAATATCAAGAAGTTTACGCTTAACAAGACGCCCTTCACCATCAAAATAAGAGATTGTCTTTGCACCCGTTGGAGCCGTTTCTGTCGTAGAAGGCATAGTGGTTTTGTTATATGACCATGTTGTTATATGTTCATAATTGCTATGGGGTGCTAACGCCCGGCTGGTGATTCTGCCAAAGCTGTCATATTCATAAGCAGTCTTTACCCCCTGTGAGTCAACCTCTTCCAGTAAAAACCCTGTCAAGACAGAAATAGTTCTTGATGTAGTCACCTGTAAACCATCATGTGTAATAATAGTCGTTTTCTGAGTCATCTTTTCATCTGAAAAAGAGGTAGTAAATGTCTGCTTTGTGGCATATTCAGTTAGATCATCGGTATTATATATTTTTTCTGTAATTGCAGTAATACGGCCAAATTCAGGGGAATCTGTGTTCGACGCATACTCATTCTCGATTTGTTTGATAAGCGTGTCGCCGCTGTAAATTCTCTGAGTACCTTGCGTAATATATGCTGTATGTCCAAGTTGGGAGTAAGTATATATTGTCATTTCTGATGGAACATCAGAATAACCATTTACCGTTGGAAAAGTGGCAGATTTCTTTTTCAGATAACGGGTAAAACTATCATTAGATGGAGGACATCCGTCCTCACCTTTAGGGTCATACCAAACATATGTGGTAAGTATTCCATCGGGTGATGTACTACTGATGGGGTTCCCTTGCTCATCATACTCGAAGAGTGTAATTGCAGGCTTTCCTGAATTACCCGTGCTATCGCTTAGATACTCCTCTTTTTTCCGGATTAGCAGAAATTGTTCAGGCTGTTTTTCAAAATTTTCATTAACGTCAGCATAGTATTCCATTGACTGTACGCTAGCGGCTCCATCTCTTTTTCTTTGCTCCTTAGTCATTTGATGAAATTTATTAAATGTTCTTGTCGTTATTATTTCTGTCTTTTTACCGGTAAGTGTCTCTGTAGATGAATATTCATAATTACCGGTAATGCCAAAGATATTATCATTGTGCGGTTCCCAGTCATTATTGCCTCCCAGCCCCAGATAGTTAGTGTCTGACCAGGACCATTTGGTCACGACGTCTGGCTGTCCTCCACCAGGCATTCTTGTATGGCGAACGATTGCCGGAAGTGCTTTAAGTCCTGATTTGTCAGGGAATCGCATAATATTAGCCTGCCAGACCACATCTTCTCTCAGACCTGTAGGGGTATCCATTCCACCGATCAAATACAAATCACCCACTGTTTGATAACTGAATAGCCACTCAAGGGAAACAGCTGATACCGTCTCGTTTCTCTGAAGTGATAAGCTACGATGTGCTAGCTTAATTAAATTATTATTTGCGAAGCTCAATACATATAAAGTTTCATTATTGCTACCCGGGAACAATGACAATATAGTTGACAACCCGTCATTATATTCTACTCCGAGTAATGTTCTGACACTATCTTTCACAGCTGTCAATCGTGGTACATCGCCAGTGTAATCCCACTGGAAATTAACGGTATGGCCCATCGGGCCTGAGAGCTCAACAGGCATTTTGATTATCGATAATTCATTTGGACCCATCAGCGTTTCTGTCATTCCGTTTTTCCACACAACACTATAAGATGATTCACTCTTAATGAAACGGAAGTTATTCAACTTTTTTTGCAAAATAACAGGCTGACCGGTCGTTTCAGTAACGTGGTATTGTTCACCTGACGATAAGCTCAGCGTTCCTGTATGGACATCATATTGTGTAAGTCCCAACGAAAATCCCGTTCCGAATCCTAAGTTTCTCAATGAAAGAGGATCATATGCTAATCCCAAATTAATTACAGGGCCTAATGCATTATTGGCCGAACAGGAAATAAGCTGTAAACCAACATTATACAAACCTGTTCGTGGATTAACACTAGTATTGACACTGCCGTTGAAATTTTCCGCATGCGTATTAAAGTCATCTCTCATTAAATCACTCCATTAATAATATTAAACCCCATCACTATTAAAAGGCATGATTATGCCCACACCATTACTAAGCACATATGACAATTACTAATTGAAAATAAAATACAGACCCCTGAGTTTAAGGGGTCTGCTTATTCTAAGATTTATGAAATATAAGGTTTATCGTAATATTCGCTTTCATCCCATTTGAAATGCAACCTTCCAGTATTACCGTAATCATCGGTAATGACCAGGTCAGGCTCCAGGTCTACCGATGTCCACCGGTATGGCTTAACGGCTATAGGCGTCTTGACCTTCAGCAGGGTAATGCACGTTTGATCTTGTCCTTCCGTGTCACTGAACTCAGGAATAGATACCCGATAGATAACGTCTTTATTCTCGTCAGAAAAATAAATTTGACCTTTATTCAGTATTACCGTGGGGCCAGCAAACCAGATATTCGCCGATCCTTCCTGCACATCCTTTGTGGTCACCCCCATTACGGCACACTGGCGACCTGAACCACTCAGACAGTCAAAAACAAACTCCTGCTTATCCTTCCACATAGTCTGGATATTGCTTATCGTGATATCGTCAATAACACCATCGCTAAATTTTCCCGTTCTGAATTCTGTGATGCCGTTGGCGTTAGGGGAAATAATGAACTTATCTATCCTTATCTCACATTGGTCATCACGGTCGGTGTAACAGCCAACAGCTACATCGAGGCTGGCCCAGTCCGCCATCATTTTAGTCACCGGGGCGGATGGTGCCGTAACAGAGACTCCCTTATTTACTGAATAAATAATGCCCGGACGACCGTTAATTATCAGCGAGCTGTCAAAACCAGAAGATTCACCATTTGCTGTACTGATAACGGTTCCATCCTTGAGTTCAACGCTTACGGCAATCCTCTTCGCTGAACTTTGCTCATCCTTGTCACAGGTGACATATAAGGTATAAGTATTAACATTCTGGGCTACATTTTCCTTTATCTGATTAGCAACCCCAGAAACCGGCAGTCGTTTATAACTATTTTCCTGCACCGTATATACCCATCCAGCGGAGCCACCGCGGGGCAACTCTTCGCCCGTAACGTAATCAACAAGCTTCATGTGCGGTAAAATATCGTCCAGTTCAACACTAATGTACTCAGGTCTTCCCGTTTCTTTATCTGTTCTAAACCCTGTGAACTGGATATTAACAGCAGCCTGGTTTACCCCATTTTTATATAGCTCAGCCTCACCAGAACCAACTTCACTGGTTACTCGTAATGTGGAGACCCCTTCCAGCAGGCTCCATGGATTGGCCTTCTCGGAAGCAAGGTCAACAAGCGCATAGCCGGAACGCAAAGGCATATCTTCTGCCATCGTCGCGATAATCACCAGTTTATCTCCCGTCACGCTCTCCGGCGCAGTGTAGGTAACGGTGTATTTCGGCTCATCCTCGTTACCTGTAACCTTCAGATCACTCAACGTGCCGGAGCCTTCTTGCGGATGAAGCCCCCATACCTCCGGATTAATTTCACCATCGCCGGTCGCGGAAAAAAGTTGCACTGACTCCAGAGGCATTTCCGTCAGCAGCGGCGGTGTTAGCGGAAATTCCGCATGTGCGGTTCGGCTGACCAGCAGCACCCGTGCCGTTGCGGTGCTGCCGTCAGAAGCGCTGGCAGTCACAGTGACCCATGAATATCCTTTGGGCCAGGCGTCAGAAGGGGTTGTGTACAGGCCATTCTTGTCAATGGCTCCCGTTGGACCAGTGGACTCTTCCGGCGACACGCTCCAGCCAGCAAGGCTAGCGCAGTCTGCCATCGTCGCACTGAACTGAAGGGATAATTGTGTATCTGCCACCTCTTTGATGGCCGCAAAAGCAGGTAAAATCATGACTGAGGACGGCACAACTGCAACATAGGCAGAAGCTGTTCCCTTATTACGGCCGGTTGCGGTAATTTTCACACTCTGCAGAACGCCGTGGATATTCTCCGGAGCCCGGTACAGGCCGCTGGCGCTGATGGAGCCGGCACCGGAAGGTGAGACATTCCAGCCCACGCTGGCGTTGGCCGTAAACTGCACGGTTTTCCCGGCGGCAATAGTCGTGTTCAGCGGTGTAACGTTCAGGGATGTCAGCGCCGGAGAGATATCGCCAAATACAATCATATCGCCCGGTAGACCGGCAGATTTCAGCTGGTTGATATTCTGCTCGGGGAACAGGATATGGTCGACGGCAAATACGCTGATTGACTCAAAGTTAACACTGCCAATTGAACCAAGAATGGTTGCAGTTAATGCATTGTCAAGCTGGCTCTCCATCTGACCACTCATTTGGCTTCTTTGGCCAACATAGTCAATAAAAGGCGCCAACTCTTCATCAAAATTATTAATAATGCGGAGATTACCAACATTTGGTTGGATCTGAATAATTTCACTTTCCGCATTGACCTTGATAGCGTTCGTACCCTGACCGGAAAGCCTGAAGCTGAGAGCAGCCTTCTTGTAATTGTATGCACAGATCAATCCACCGCAATGCCAGATTGCACTTGCAAATTGAGTTGTACGCTCCGGGCAAGAGCTAAAATCCAGTGAGAGCGAGTTTCCCTCTGTTTCCAGGCGAGCCCCCCTGAGGTCAAAAATCATATCTTCATGTACTTCGCCATACATATTACCGAATTCATTTTTATAGCGTCCGGACCATGCAGTGGAGTTATCATCTCCTTCTCCTAACAGGCGAATGTAATCCCGCCGGATAGTGGCATTATCAGAGGCCACAAGGGACCAGGCCGCATCATCGGCGCTCCCTCCCCGCTGCATCACCCATTCTCCGGTATCCAGAACTTTATCCATGG
>NZ_KE161030.1:1993460-1995867 GCF_000412335.2 Cedecea davisae DSM 4568 | reverse complement strand
TTGGCAGAGTATACTGGGTATTATTTTCGGAATAATCGGTCTGGGCCTGTCACTGTTCACGGCAGGGCTATCAATAGCCGCAGCAGGGGGAATATCGGCGGCGCTGAGCTCGGCATCGGCAACGACGCTGGCCCTGGGAGGGCTGGGTGTGCTGGCAGACGTGACGGCCATCGCGAGCGGGGCAACGGAAGATGTAAATCCTGAGGCCTCATCGGTGCTGGGTTGGGTCTCCATGGCCACCGGCATTGCCGGGATGGCTGCCAGTGGCGGAGCGCTACTACGCTCCAGAAGGGTTACCGATCATTTAGATTCAACTGAAAACATAGCTATGTGGTACACCCACCCACCTAAAAATAAATTTGATTCATTCTATCTTGCGAATACAGAAACAGGAGAGTTCAGCCGTATAAGATTAGAGCTGAATCGTACTGATTCTACGCACAATCCATACCCTCTTATTTCTACCGCCAAAAAAAGGTATTACGGTTTCTCACGTTACTCTTTGAATCCAAATGGAAAATGGTCTATTTCCAATGAGCAGCTGGCTTATAATAATGTAACATTGTCAAAGAGCCCCCGCGAAGGATATTATGTTTACGATACTAGTGGTATTAACAACGGCGTTCATTTTGGGAACAAAATAATATCAAGTGAAGCTGCAGCCCTTCCTACAGGAATAACACAGGAACAACTTAAAACTTTGGCCCTCCAGGAAATCGATAACTTAGGAAATAAATTAAGAGCGACAAGAACAATTATAAATAAAACCAATCCATCTGAGATGTCGTTAAGTTATGAAATTTTAAAACTATTAAACAGCACGAATGCGTAACCTTAACTTTAAACCTGACATAATTCGCCCATCTTCGTGTCACCGGAAATAATTCTACTTATGGGGATAAAGGATCCTGTTAATAAAATGGTGGCAATAACATTCATCACCACCATTTTTATTATTGGCAATCACCAGGGTAAAGCATACGGTTATGCTTAACAGCCCTTCCCTAAGCTCCCTCAGGATATATTAACTTAGTGTTTTCTTTAAGATCTCAAGAAAACGATGGTGGTTATTATTCATGCTAACTTTATTTGTATAGATATAAAACGGGACATGAAGAACGAAAGGCAGAGTTCGGCACTCATCCTTTGCTTTTATCGGCTTTCTGAATAAAAGCCCCTCACCATTCGTAAAGATACTTTCTAATATTATCGCATTATCAATTCGCCGCGTCACGCCACAGTGGCCACATTGTTTCAGCTCATCTATAACACGCTGAAAACCAGGCAAACTTTCAATTACCGCTTCACAGAGAAGTGGTTTTTTTAGCCAATCATCATCCCCTTGCATTGCATAATGTAATTCCATAGTTAAATCTGTACGGAAAGTTTCAAAATTTGGTAGCACCATTGATGGCTCTATGCTAATGAATATATCATCGTCAGAATGCATACCTCTTGAAAACCTAATGTCCGTAGATTCTGGCAAAGACGATGACATCATGGTTAGCAAATCAGCAATAACGGTTCTTCCTGCATTCGGTGATGAAATTCTGAACCCTTTCTTATGCCATGGATGTTCAAATTCAAGCATCGCGGAATATAGCGGAAACACTTTTTGATAGAGACAATCAGCTGCTGATGTTGGTGAAAGACCATTTCGTTCAATCACAAATAATCGTTCTCCCAGCCACTCCTCCGTTAATTTTAACATCCTGGTTACAGGTGGAACCGTAAGACACAATTTGTCTGCTGCTGCTTTAAGCCGTTTTTCTTGGTACAGTGTAATAAAAACTCGCAAAGGTTTGGAAATTAGCATGTTGATCTCCGTTTTTATAAAGCTGGAGGATCTATAGTATTTCATATAAAAAATAAGATATTAGAAATGCTATTTATTCATTCAAAATTGATGATTTTGGCTGATAAATAGCCACAACCCCCCATTAAACCACACATTTTATTCAACAAATAATAGAAAAATCAGACTAGAATGAAAGTACCTCACTGACTGTGAATGATAGCTGACCGGGGAAACATTGCCCTGCCCCCCGTTGATTAATCCATCACGATATTTTTTGTTAGTTATAAACTAATACAGCAGATGCACTGCGGGGGATATTTCCCCAAGATATACCGTATATTTCCAGACCGCACCGCTGTTGATTTCAGCTTCTTTACGTCCGTCTAACGGCAGGCGGGCTTCAGGCCCTTCACTTATTAAAGGAATAAAGTAATGACATCTTCCACCGATATTATCCATACCCTCACGGGTAAAACCAAAACCCTCGGATATGATGCAGTCGTGGCTTACGACCGTGATAAAATTAACCACCTTCTTGAACAGCAGTATGTCAGCAAACGTGCCGACGGCACCCATCTGCCGCCCGTTAGCTGGTCCAACAGCAAGGAT
>NZ_KE161030.1:1991862-1992460 GCF_000412335.2 Cedecea davisae DSM 4568 | reverse complement strand
ACTGTCCGTTTCAACGACCTGACGCTGGCTGCCCCCCTAATCTCCTTTGAGAATGCCACTATCGTTGACTCCCGGGTGTCAGTCACGATGGAATTTATTCGCGGCAGCATCGCGGAAATTGACAGTAACAGCCAGGTCACCCGGTACACGCGTATCCGCCCGGGGTCAGGTTTTTTCCTCAAACTTGATGTTGACCTGAAAAGGGGCAGCGGCTCCGTTGATGAAAAGGGGCATGTCCTCCTGGCGCTGGCGGCAGGTAGCGTGAACACCACCAACGTCACCGACGATCCGGCCGAAGAAATTATTCCGTATTTTGAACAGTGGCTTAAGCAAAACCCGGTGACCTACAGCCTCGGTCAGCTGGATTTGGGGGCGGCGGGGTCAAATCTGATCCCAACGGACTTCATCATCCGCACCCAGCCCGCCCCGACAGACAATACGCACGGTGCGGTGCTGCTGTTTATCCTCACAACTTCTCATCCGCAGGAAAACCATACCAGCCTGCCGGATGAAACCTATCCGTGGCTTATTCCGGACGAGCACTCCTCGGTTATCCTGCTGAACAGCCGCCTGGTGATGGGGCAGTTCGTTAAGCCGG
>NZ_KE161030.1:1962717-1990862 GCF_000412335.2 Cedecea davisae DSM 4568 | reverse complement strand
CAATGGACAAGATTCTGGATACCGGAGAGTGGGTCATGCAACGGGGAGGGAGCGCCGATGACGCGGCCTGGTCTCTTGTGGCCTCTGATAATGCCACTATCCAGCGGGATTACATTCGCCTGGTAGGGGAAGGAGGCTCCAGCTCCACTGCATGGTCCGGGCGCTATAAAAATGAAATCGGTAACATGTATGGCGAAGTGCATGAAGATATGATTTTTGACCTCAGGGGCGCCCGTCTGGATACAGAGGGAGACTCGCTCTCACTGGATTTTGGCCATTGCCAGGACCGTACAACTCAATTTGCAACTCATATCTGGCATTGCGGTGGATCGACCTGCGCATACTATACCGAGATTTTTAAACTCAGTTTCAGACTTTCTGGAAAGGGTACGAACCCTATCAGGGTCAATGCGGAAAGTGAAATTATTCAGATCCAACCAAATGTTGGTAATCTCAGCATTATTAATAATTTTGATGAGGAGTTGGGGCCTTTTATTGACTATGTTGGCCAAAGAAGCCAAATGGGTAGTCAGATGGAGAGCCAGCTTGACAATGCATTATCTGCAACCATTCTTGGTTCAATTGGCGGTGTTAACTTTGAGTCAATCAGCGTATTTGCCGTCGACCATATCCTGTTCCCCGAGCAGAATATCAACCAGCTGAAATCTGCCGGTATGCCGGGCGATATGGTTGTATTTGGCGATATCTCCCCGGCGCTGACATCCCTGAATCTTGCACCACTGAACACGACCCTTGCCGCCGGGAAAACCGTGCAGTTTACGGCCAACGCCAGCGTGAACTGGAGTGTGTCACCTTCCGGTGTCGGCTCCATCAGCGCCAGCGGCCTGTACCGGGCTCCGGCGAGTATTGAAGGTGCCTTGCAGAACGTAAAAATTACAGCGACCGGTAAAAATGGCGCAACAGCTTCAGCTTACGTTGCCGTTGTGCCCACATCTGTCATAGTTACCCCTGCCTTTGCGACCGCGAAGGAAGTGGCTAATTCTCCCTCAACCCTTCAGTTCAGCGCAAACCTGGTAAATGGTGAAAAACTTTCCGGCTGGCAAGTGAAGCCCGGAAAAGCAGGCGGCCTGGCGGGAGCCATTGACAGTAATGGCCTGTACACAACCCCTTCTGACGCCTGGCCCAAAGGATATTCATGGGTCACTGTGACCGCCACCGCCTCTGACGGCAGCACCGCAACGGCGCGGGTGCTGCTGGTCAGCCGTACCGCACATGCGGAGTTTGTGGTGACTCCCCCACTATTGACAGAAATGCCACTCGGGACGAAGCAGAGCTTTTCTGCAACAGGTGATGGAGAAATCGACCCGGAAGCATGGGCGCTTTCTCCGGAAAGTGGCAGTCTGAGCGAGCCTGAAGTCAGCGGAAGTGAGGACGAGCCAGTGTACACGGTAACCTACACCGCCCCGCAAGTGGCTCCGGGGGATAATCTGGTTATTATCACAGTAACAGCTGACGGTATGCCCCTACGAGCAGGATATGCGGTTGTTGATGTTGGGAATAACCAGGAATAAGTTTGTTCCAGAGCATATTAAATAAACAGAAAAGAAGTTAAAGGGAGTCCGGACTCCCTTTAACTTATCAAACATTCCCACCGTTGCTCATTTGCCCGGCAAACCGCCCAATCGGTTCTAAAATATGATGGCGGTAAATTTTTGCGTTTAAAAGGTAACAACTATCAAATTCGTAGGCCCATCCAGATTCTAATTATCAATCGTAAAGACTATGGTTAACGGGCACATATAAAACGGAGAGCAAAATGAGCAATTCTACAGACTTACACAACGCTTCCCCGGCGGGCGCTGGAAAGTGCCCCTTTCATCAGGGCCAGAGCACGGACATCGCAGGCGAGGGAACCAGCAATCAGGACTGGTGGCCGCATCAACTGCGCGTCGATCTGCTAAATCAGCACTCTAATCGTTCCAACCCGCTGGATGAAAACTTCAGCTACCGCAAAGAATTCAGCAAGCTTGATTACTACGCCCTGAAAGGCGACATCAAAGCCGTATTAACCGACTCTCAATCATGGTGGCCTGCCGACTGGGGCAGCTATATCGGCCTGTTTATCCGCATGGCGTGGCACAGCGCAGGAACCTATCGCTCCCGCGATGGCCGCGGCGGCTCCGGGCGCGGCCAGCAGCGTTTTGCTCCTCTTAACTCGTGGCCCGATAACGTCAGCCTCGATAAATCCCGCCGTCTGCTGTGGCCAGTGAAACAAAAATACGGACAGAAGATTTCCTGGGCTGACCTGATTATTCTGGCCGGTAACGTGGCGCTGGAAAACGCAGGCTTCCGCACCTTCGGTTTTGGCGCAGGGCGTGAAGACGTGTGGGAACCAGATCTCGACGTGAACTGGGGGAGCGAGAAAGAGTGGCTCGAGCACCGTCATCCGGAATCCCTGGCGCAGGCACCTTTAGGCGCAACCGAAATGGGGCTGATTTATGTCAACCCGGAAGGCCCTAACCACAGCGGTGACCCGCTTTCCGCCGCCCCGGCTATTCGCGCCACATTCGGCAATATGGGCATGGACGACGAAGAGATTGTCGCCCTGATAGCGGGTGGCCATACGCTGGGTAAAACCCACGGTTCCGCGGCGGCAACGCATGTTGGTTCCGACCCGGAGGCCTCCCCTCTTGAGGCCCAGGGTCTTGGCTGGGCCAACAGCTACAACAGCGGCGTAGGCGCGGATGCGATTACCTCCGGCCTGGAAGTGGTCTGGACCCAAACGCCTACCCAATGGAGCAATTACTTCTTCGAAAACCTGTTCGGCTATGACTGGGTACAAACCCGCAGTCCGGCCGGAGCCATCCAGTTTGAAGCGACTAACGGACCGGATATTATCCCCGATCCGTTTGACCCGTCGAAAAAACGTAAGCCAACCATGCTGGTCACCGACCTTACGCTGCGTTTCGACCCGGAGTTCGAAAAAATTTCTCGCCGCTTCCTGAACGATCCGCAGGCGTTTAATGAAGCGTTCGCCCGCGCCTGGTACAAGCTGACGCACCGCGATATGGGGCCGAAGGCAAGATACATTGGGCCAGAAGTACCAAAAGAAGATCTGATTTGGCAGGATCCGTTACCGCAGGCAGTTCACGCGCCTTCCACCGCAGATATTGAAGCGCTGAAGCAGGCGATTGCTGATTCCGGCCTGTCGGTGAGCGAATTGATCTCCGTGGCGTGGGCTTCAGCCTCAACCTTCCGCGGCGGCGACAAACGCGGTGGCGCGAACGGGGCTCGCCTGGCGCTTGCTCCGCAGCGCGGCTGGGATGTGAACGCCATCGCCGCCCGTACTCTTCCGACACTTGAGGCAATCCAAAAAGCGTCAGGCAAAGCCTCTCTGGCAGACATTATCGTGCTAGCAGGCGTTGTCGGGATCGAAAAAGCCAGCGGTCGCAAAGTACCGTTTACTCCGGGCCGCGTCGATGCAAGCCAGGAGCAAACGGATATTGAATCCTTTGAGCTGCTTAAACCCGCTGCCGACGGCTTCAGAAACTATCGCCGCATCGCCAATGCGACTTCTACCGAAGCTCTGCTGATCGACAAAGCGCAGCAGTTGACGCTGACCGCGCCTGAACTGACGGTATTAGTGGGCGGGCTGCGTGCACTCGGCGCTAACTTCGATGAGAGCCAGCACGGCGTGCTGACCTCTCGCCCTGGCGTGCTGAGCAACGACTTCTTTGCCAACCTGCTGGATATGCGTACCGAATGGAAAGCGACGGGAGAGGGTTCTGAACTGTTCGAAGGCCGCGACCGCCTGAGCGGCGAAGTGAAGTACACCGGCACTCGTGCTGACCTGGTGTTTGGTTCAAACGCGATACTGCGCTCGCTGGCAGAAGTCTACGCCAGCCAGGACGCAGAAGAGAAATTCGTTAAAGACTTTATCGCCGCCTGGACTAAAGTCATGAACCTTGACCGTTTCGACCTGCAACAGTAATTAGCTCACAAAAAAGGGAGAGCTTTACGCCCTCCCTTCATTTGCAACCTGAGGGAAAGCATCGCGCTTTCCCTTTTTTTGATTATTTGTCGCCGAAATGAATAACGGTACGAATAGACTTGCCTTCATGCATCAGGTCAAACGCCTCGTTGATCTGCTCCAGCGGCAGGCGGTGCGTAATGAACGGGTCGAGATTAATTTTCCCGGCCATCGCATCTTCTACCATGCCCGGCAGTTGAGTGCGCCCTTTCACGCCGCCAAACGCGGAACCGCGCCACACGCGCCCGGTCACCAGCTGGAACGGACGGGTTTTGATTTCCTGACCGGCACCGGCTACGCCGATAATCACGCTCTCGCCCCAGCCTTTATGGCAGCATTCCAGCGCGGAACGCATCACGTTCACGTTGCCGATGCACTCGAAGCTGAAGTCCACGCCGCCGTCGGTTAATTCTACAATCACGTCCTGGATTGGTTTCTCATAATCCTTCGGATTGATACAGTCGGTAGCGCCCATTTCGCGTGCCAGCTTGAATTTTTCCGGGTTGGTATCAACGGCAATAATGCGGCCAGCTTTTGCCTGTACCGCGCCCTGAATAACCGCCAGGCCAATACCGCCGAGGCCGAACACAGCAACGCTGTCACCTTCTTTCACTTTAGCCGTATTGTGTACCGCGCCGATGCCGGTAGTGACGCCGCAGCCCAGCAGGCAGACTTTATCCAGCGGTGCCTGCGGGTTAACTTTAGCCAGAGAGATCTCGGCCACCACGGTGTATTCGCTGAAGGTGCTGGTGCCCATATAGTGATAAATAGGCTCGCCTTTATAGGAGAAACGGGTGGTGCCATCCGGCATCAGGCCTTTACCCTGGGTAGCGCGAACCGCCTGGCAGAGGTTGGTTTTGCCGGACTTACAGAACTTACATTCGCGGCATTCGGCGGTGTATAAAGGAATAACGTGGTCGCCCGGCTTCAGGCTGGTAACGCCCTCGCCCACTTCTACCACGATACCGCCGCCTTCATGGCCCAGTACCGCCGGGAACACGCCTTCCGGGTCATCGCCGGACAGGGTAAACGCGTCGGTATGGCAAACGCCGGTATGGGTGATTTTTACCAGCACTTCGCCTTTCTGTGGTGGAGCAACATCAAGTTCAACAATTTCCAGTGGTTTACCCGGCCCAAAGGCCACCGCAGCACGTGATTTCATAACTCTCTTCCTTTTGGTGAGGGTGTTTTTATTTTAGATAAGAGCGGATTAAAGTCCCGACTTCCGCCATACGCAGCGCGCGCTGGTCTTCTGAAGTGTCGCCGGTGACCAGCTCATCTTTGAGGTGAATTTCCATCATTTCGCCCATTAACCCGTTGGCTGCGCCGCGAACGGCAGCGATCTGCTGTAAAATAGCCAGACACGGCTCGCCGCTTTCCAGCGCGCGCTCCAGCGCTTCCGTCTGGCCGCGAATACGCCGGACGCGGGTGAGAATGCGTTTTTTGTCTTCGGGTGAGTGTGGCATGTTCGCCCCCTATATACTGTAGGGGGGTATAGTACATGAATTTACAGCAGATTGATAATTTAGAAATTATTGCTAGTTATCATGTTGTTATGTAGGGGAAGAACAATGCGGCTCTCTAAGCCCTGCTCAACGAGACTTCACCTCGGCAAGCAATTCAATCGCCCCGCTCTTCAGCACGCGCTGGTTCACAGAAGAGAAGTTCAGCGTTTTTTTCACCGGCAGCAAAGGGATCCCTGAACCGATAATGACCGGGATCTGAGTGATAAACAGGCTCTGGAGTTCGTTGGCGTCTGCGAAGTAAGCCGCCGTTTTACCACCGCCAACCAGCCAGACATCTTTGCCCTGTGCGGCGGCTCGCGCAGTCGCCGCGATGTCGTTTGCGCTGCCCTGGACCAGGGTTATCTGCTGGCCTTCCTGTACGGCTAACTTTTGATGAGTGACGATAAATGCAGGCACATCCGCATAGGGCCAACCCTCCGGGGAGTTTGCCACTATCCAGTTATAGGTTTCGGCGCCCATAATTACCGCCCCAACGGACCGATAAAAATCGTCATAAGGCGTGGCGTCCTCCCCCAGCGGAAACGACATCAGCCAGTTCAGGTTATGGGTTTCATCCGCAATAAACCCATCCAGCGTAGAGGCAACGTAATAGATCATTTTTGTCATTGGGATCACTCATAAAAGAGAAATATCCAATTGATAATATTGTAAAAATGATAGATTTCCAGCCCCCAATTCTGGGCTTTACATTTCTTGTTTCTGATTCAAGGCAATGCAGTGTTTGAGGAGAGGTGTGAAGTGTATTAGCCCGCCGGTTGCCGCCGTGAGTTTCTCAAATGATGCAATAAAGAATAATACTTAGAAGCATCCGCTTATTATTATTCCAATAAAAAAAAGCCGCGTTTGCGGCAATTAAAACACTCAACCAGCCAGTTCAACAGGCACTTCTGGGTAGCGATAAATTCGCCACGATTGGAGATTATTTAAATTTCTTAGTCAGGTTAAAGATGATAATAATTATCCTTTTGATTTCCTGATATCGAGATAGGAGAGCAAATCGGTATTCACATTTTCTCTGGCATCGGTATTTAGCGCGACAAGATAAAAATCTCCGCTCTCGCTCTCCGGGTAAACCTGGTACTGGAAGCTGTGCTTGTCATAGCCAACATCGCAGATGATATCCCATTCTCCGTCGGGCTCCTTGCGGCTGTCGCAGTTGCCAGGCCCAAAGGTGTATGTCAGATTCGATTCCAGCTTCTCTTCTGCATCAGCGACATAGGGCGGTTTAAAGTGAAGATTGAAAGCAAAGATTGATATACCCAGAATCCAAAATACGGCAATAAACCACAATGATTTTCTTTTATTCATTATCACATCTCCAGGAATATCCCGGAGCCTGAATCATAATTGTTTTCAGGTATTATCCACGCGACCAAAACCATGTAAAGAATAAGGGTAGATGAAAAATCTGAAATATTAAATTCCGCCCGGCGCAACGGCAACGGATTTCTGGAACATTGCGGGCGTGGGCGGCCACCAAAATCTGCCGCAATCATGGGTAATGACAACCGAAGATATGGTGGATGCCGCGCTTGCCGGTCTGGATGCCGGGGAAAAAGTCACCCTCCCTTCCCTACAGGAAGGAAGCGAATGGGATGCCTGGGAAGCAGACCGCCGGGCGATTAGCGGCCGCCTGAGTTCAACTCATCCCGCCCCACGTTACGCTCGCTAGCGCCTTTCACTATTTTATCCCGCCAAACGCCGCTTACATGCGGCGTTTTCTCTGTAACAATGAGGTTTTACGGTAAAAAGATAACCTTACAAATTAAATGCAAATGATAATGAGTATCATTCGGTAAATTTATTTGTTAACATCCCGCCCGCTATAAACCGATCGGTATCAATAACAGCGGCCAGTGAAGGCCACCTCCGGGCAAAGATATGCATAAAAAATTGATCCTTAGCTCTTTGATAGCGTTAGCCAGCCTGGGCCTCAGCGCCTGCAGCCAAACCACTCCCCCACAGCCGAAAGCATCGGCACTCAAAGCCGCCGTTGTCGAAGGACAGATCCTCGACTTGCACAGCGGCAAAACGCTGACCGAAAGTCAGCTATTAACGCAGCTTGCGGCCGCACCGCGGCTTATCGTCGGCGAGAAACACGATAACGCCGAACATCATGAAATTGAGCTTTGGCTTATCCAGAACCTGGTTCGCCAGCGCCCTCAGGGCAGCGTGCTGCTTGAAATGCTCACCGCAGGCCAGCAGCCGCGGGTTGCCCAGGTTAAAAACTGGCTGAAAGAAGATCCTGTCGTACGCGATGGGCGTATTCAGGAACTACTAAGCTGGCAAAAAGGCTGGCCGTGGGAGATGTATGGCGGCGTCGTTACCGAAGCTTTACGCGCGCCTTACCCGCTGCTTAATGCCAACATCGACCGCAGCCGGGTTATGGAGCTATATAAAAAGCCCGAATTCCCCGAAGGCAAAAAATCTACCGCTCCCGCCGTTCAGGACGCACTGCGCACAACCATTATCGCCATGCATGATGGCAATATTGAGGGTCAGCAGCTTAAATCGATGCTCTCTATTCAGCAGCAGCGCGACCGATATATGGCCCAGCAGTTGCTGAACGCCCCCGCTCCGGCATTGTTGATTGCCGGCGGTTATCACGCATCGAAAAGCATCGGCGTACCGTTGCATATGGAAGATCTCGCTCCATCATCCCGCCCGGTTGTACTAATGCTCGCGGAAAAAGGCATGAAGATTACCGCTGACCAGGCTGATTACGTGTGGTTTGTGAAGCCAGCTGCTGCAAAACGGTAAAAGCGGATGACGGATATTCTCTACGCGCCGCGGACGGGAAGATGGAGCGGCGGATTTGTTTTCTCTCTGCTGCTCCATAGTCTGCTTTTTCTTGCGCTTATCTGGCAGGTTGCCGACGTACAGCCCTCTCTGCCTCCTGCTCCGGCGGTCATGCTGCAATGGTCGGACAATATCGAAGCGCCCGCGACTCCCGTTAAGCAGCCAGTGGGAATTGCCCAGCAGGAATCTGCTGCCGCCGAGGAAAAGCAGCAGGCCGAAGACAAGCAGCAGCAGGCCATTCCTGAAGACAAGGATGCGGTGATTGAAGTCACGCGGCAGAAAAAAGCTGCCGAGGGTGAAAAGAAGAAGCCGCGCCCGCAGCGCAAAGTTAAAGATCAAACCAGCGACAGCAGCCAGGCCGCCGTTTCCAGCGATGCCGCGCCCCAGGCTGCGGTTGTTTCATCCCGTATTGCCGCCCCTTTCAACAGCGACTCGCCAAAGCGAGACAACCTTGAAGACTCATGGGAAAGCCGGGTGAAAGGCCACCTTAACCGGTATAAACGCTACCCGGCCGATGCCCGCAGGCGAGCCCGCATCGGCACTGCCGTTGTAACGTTTACCGTTAATGCAGACGGCACGGTCATCGGCAATTCTCTGGCCGCCTCCTCGGGAACAATCTCGCTGGATCGCGAGGCGGTTACGGTGCTCGAACGGGCCCAGCCACTGCCCAAACCGCCGTCGGAAATATTACAAGGCGGGGTTTATAAAGTGAAAATGCCGATTACTTTTGACCTTACGGATCTAAGGCGAAGCTAGCGCCTTAGCCCCTGTTCCACCGAACTTACTTTTATGCTGAATCTCCCGGCAGGCTGCCCCTCAGCCAAAACTAAAGGATGCATCATGGAAAACCTATGGAAAGCTACGCCGCTGTTTATCGCCTGCTCGCTCTACGCCAACTGCCTGACCGCCGCCGTTGAGCCGCCCGTTGCGCAAAAAATCCCTCACCAGCTTACCGGGCACGGTGATGTCCGTATCGATAACTATTTCTGGCTCAGGGATGACAGCCGCAGCAACGCCAAAGTTCTGCGCCATCTGGAAGCGGAAAACCGCTATGCCAGCGAGGTGCTGCGCCCTTCTTCAGAGCTAAAAGACAAGCTCTACCAGGAGATGGTGGCCCGGATGAGCCCGGAAAACCGCTCCGTGCCCTGGCAGCAAAACGGCTATCGCTATCAGGATATTCACCCGGCGGGGAAAAACTACGCCGTTAGCCAACGCCAGCCGGTGAGCGGTGGCCAGGTCTGGCAAACGCTGGTAGACGGCAACCAGCGAGCCGAAGGCCAGGCCTATTATCAACTGGTGGGCCAGGTAGTCAGCCAGGATAACCGGATGATGGCGATTGCCGAAGACACCAGCGGGCGACGCCAGTATTGCCTGGCGCTACGTGATTTGCAGAGCGGAAAATGGCTGCCCGACGTTATCGAAAACACCTCGGGGAATATGGTCTGGTCGAACGACGGCAGCGCTCTGTTTTACGTTCGTAATAACCCGCAAACGCTGGTGCCTTACCAGGTTTACCGGCATAAACCCGGCACACCAACCGCCGAAGACCAGTTGGTCTATCAGGAGCAGGACGGCGGCTATTATATCGGGCTCTCCCGTTCCTCCTCCGACCGCTACTTGATCATCACGCTTAGCGCCAGCACCTCATCTGAAGCCCGGCTGCTTGACGCGGATAACCCGGAAGCCGCGCCGGTATTGTTTAGCGCCCGCAGGCCTGGTATCGAATATTACCTCGACCACTTTGACGGTAAATTCTACCTGCGAGCTAATCAGGAAAGCGCAAACTTCGGCCTCTACCAGACCGCGACCATCGGCGACTCATGGCGCGCGGTTGTTGCCCCGCAGCAGGATAAAATGGTTGAAGGTTTTAGCCTGTTTAAAGACTGGCTGGTGCTTGCCGAACGCCGCGACGGACTGAGCCAAATCCGTAAAATTAAATGGGCCAACAGCAGCGAAGAAACCCTGAAGTTTGACGATGCAAGCTATATGGCATGGCTCGGCTATAACCCCGACCCTCAGTCCGGCAAGCTGCGCTACGGCTATTCCTCCATGACAACGCCAACCAGCACTTATGAGTGGGATTTGGCAAGCGGCGAGCGAACTCTGCTCAAACGCCAGCAGGTCAATAACACCGAACCGCAGGATTACCACAGCGACCGAATCTGGGTCACCGCGCGTGACGGCGTAAAAGTGCCGGTCTCGCTGGTTTACAACAAGCATAAATTCAAACCGGCCCACAGCCCGCTGCTGGTCTACGGCTACGGCGCATACGGCATGAGCATGGACCCGGCGTTTAGCGCCAACCGCCTCAGCCTGTTGGA
Source organism: Cedecea davisae DSM 4568 (assembly GCF_000412335.2). Classification (GTDB taxonomy): domain Bacteria; phylum Pseudomonadota; class Gammaproteobacteria; order Enterobacterales; family Enterobacteriaceae; genus Cedecea; species Cedecea davisae. The sequence goes on along the minus strand of NZ_KE161030.1, from coordinate 1,980,225 downwards.
TCGGGGCTTTGTGTTTGCTCTGGTACATGTGCGCGGCGGCGGTGAGTTGGGCCAGGCGTGGTATCAGCAGGGGAAACTGGAGCATAAGCAGAACAGCTTCAACGACTTTATTGATGCCACCCACGCTCTGGTCGAACGAGGGTACGGGCAGCCGGGCAGGCTATACGCCATGGGCGGCAGCGCGGGCGGCTTGCTGGTCGGCAACGTTATCAACCAGCAGCCGGAGCTGTTTAATGCCGTGGTCGCTCAGGTACCGTTTGTCGATGTTGTGACCACCATGCTTGACGACTCACTCCCGCTGACGTTGGGCGAATATGATGAGTGGGGAAATCCGCACCATAAAGCAGATTATCTGCGGCTCAAATCCTGGAGCCCTTATGACAACGTGAAACCGGCCCATTATCCAAATCTTTTGGTGACCAGCGGGTTAAACGACTCGCAGGTGCAATATTGGGAGCCCGCGAAATGGGTAGCGAAGCTACGTGAGAACCAACGGGGCGACGGAAAAATCTTGCTGCTGACCGATATGCAGGCCGGGCATGGCGGTAAATCGGGGCGCATTAAACGCCTGGAAAATACCGCCGTGGAATACAGTTTTATTCTGGAAGCAGATAAACAACGGTAATTTGGCGCCCTCCTCTTAACCGGGGAGGGAAAGCCCGACGCCGCATAATTATAAAAACAACAATTATTCTTTATTACAATACTTTCAAGGACATTTATGAACGTTAATAAGTTAGCGGCCGCCATCGGCTCGGGCATGCTATTGCTCAGCAGCGGCACTTACGCACAATCGGGAAATGAATCATCCGGCAGTGATAAAAAAGGCTCGGCGGAATTTAGCCCACTCAACGTTTCCGCCGGGAATATTACGCCCGAGCAGCAGGCGCTTGAGAAAACCGGAGCAACCAGCTCCCGTTCCACCGACAAAAACCTGCAATCGCTCGACGCCACCCTGCGCAGCATGCCCGGCACCTACACGCAAATCGACCCGGGCCAGGGAGCGGTAAGCGTGAATATTCGTGGTATGAGCGGTTTTGGCCGCGTGAATACCATGGTGGACGGCATAACCCAGAGTTTTTACGGCAGCTCAACCTCCGGCACCACGCAGCATGGCTCAACCAATAACCAGGCCGGGGTGCTTATTGACCCTAACTTTTTGGTGGCCGTTGACGTTACGCGCGGCGACAGCAGCGGTTCAGCGGGTATTAACGCCCTGGCCGGTAGCGCAAATATGCGCACGATCGGCGTGGACGATGTGGTGTTTGACGGCAATGCTTATGGCCTGCGCTCGCGCTTCTCGGTCGGCAGCAACGGCGTCGGGCGCAGCGGAATGATTGCGGTAGCCGGGAAAACAGAGGCATTTACCGATACCGGCAGCTTCGGGGCAATGGCCGCCGTCAGCGGCAGTTCTGTTTATTCTAATTTCTCAAACGGTTCGGGCATTAGCAGCGAGGAGTTTGGTTATGATAAATATATGAAGCAGAATCCAAAATCCCAGCTGTATAAGATGGATATCAAGCCGAACGAATTTAACAGCTTCGAATTTTCTGCGAGAACCTATGAAAACAGATTCACGCGCCGCGACATTACCAGCGATGATTATTATCTTAAATATCATTACACGCCGTTCTCAGAGTTAATTGATTTCAACCTAACGGCCAGTACCAGCCGCGGCAACCAAAAATACCGCGACGATTCTCTGTATACCTTCTACAACACGTCAGCACAAAACCGCTCCAACGCGCTGGACATCAACAACACCAGCCGCTTCACCTTAGCGGATAACGACCTGGAATTTACCCTCGGCAGCAAACTAATGCGCACCCGCTACGACCGTATTATTCACTCGGCGGCGGGCAACGAGAAAAAAAATCAGGAATCAATTGAAAACAACCCGTTTGCCCCTTCCGGCCAGCAGGATATTTCGGCGCTGTATACCGGGCTGAAGGTGACGCGCGGCATCTGGGAGGCGGACTTAAATCTCAATTACACCCGCAACAGAATCACCGGCCACAAACCAGCGTGTGATACCCGCGTTATTTGCGTCCCTCAGGGCAGCTACGATATTGACGAAGAAGAAAGCGGCTTTAACCCATCGGCCCAGCTTTCGGCCCAGGTAACCCCCTGGCTTCAGCCGTTTGTCAGTTACAGCAAGTCGATGCGTGCCCCAAATATTCAGGAGATGTTCTTCTCCAACTCCGGCGGCGCATCCATGAACCCGTTCTTAAAACCTGAACGCGCTGAAACCTGGCAAACCGGTTTTAATATTGATACCAAAGATCTGCTGGTCGATAGCGACGCCCTGCGCTTCAAGGCATTGGTGTACCGCAGCAAGATCCAAAACTATATCTACAGCGAGTCGTACCAGGTCTGCTCCGGCGGACGTAAATGCAGCATGAGGGAGCTGCTGGGCAACAACTGGCAGGATATGAGCGAAGAATATAGCGACAACATGTACATTTACGTTAACTCGGCCAGCGGCGTTACTGCGAAGGGCTTCGAGCTGGAAATGGACTACGACGCGGGCTTTGCTTTTGGCCGCCTGTCGTTCAGCCAGCAGCGCACCGACCAGCCCACTTCTATCGCCAGCACCTATTTTGGCGCAGGTGACATCACAGAGCTGCCGAGAAAATATATGACGCTGGACACCGGCGTGCGCTTCTTTGATAAAGCGTTAACCCTGGGCACCATCGTGAAATACACCGGGAAGGCGCGCCGCCTGTCGCCGGACTTTGAAACCGACGAGAACACCGGCGACATTATCAAGCAAGACTTGCCGCAGATCCCGACGATTATCGATCTCTACGGCACGTATGAATTTAACCGCAACCTGACGCTGAAGCTCAGCGTGCAAAACCTGATGAACCGAGACTATTCGGAAGCGCTGAATAAGCTCAATATGATGCCGGGCCTGGGGGATGAAACCCACGCGGCCAATAGCGCACGCGGCAGAACCTGGATATTTGCCGGGGAAGTTCGCTTCTGATGAAAAAGCCGCCCGGTTTAACGCCGGGCGGCGCACATTTAGCGGTAATTCATGTTTCTGAGATCGTCGAGCAAAGTCGGCCCCACCGGCTGCCAGCCGGTACGCTGGCGGGTCAGCTCGCTGGAGGCCGACATATCGTGCCCGGCAAACGTGTTAAGCCAGCCGAAATGCGCCTCCGCTTCTTGTTGCGTAATACTTTGAGCGGGAATGCCCAACCCCTGACCGATAACCTCCGCTATTTCCCTGGTCGTGATGCCCTCTTCCGCAACGGCATGGTAGCGCGCACCCGGCGCTTTTAGCCCCATCGCTAAAACATAAAGGCGAGCGGCATCTTCCAGCGGCACCGCAGACCAGCGGTTTTTCCCTTCTCCAATCCACGCGGCAACGCCCTTCTCCCGCGCCAGTTCGATAAGAGGGCTAATCAGGCCCTGCTTAACGGTGTTATGCACCTGCGGCAGGCGGACAAACGAGACATTCACCCCCTTTTCAAGCTGTGCAACCCCGGCCATTTCCGTCGCTTTACGCGGGTTCGGCGTTTGAATGTTATATCCGTCTTCCGTTGCTGGTTTTCCTGGTTCACTGCCTCCCATCGCAACAAAAGAAGTGATGATTAAAGGCCGGTCCGATCCGGCCAGAGCATCCCCGAGAGCCGCAATAACCTTGCCATCCGCCTCGCAATTTGCGGCAAATGTCGAAAAATCATGGTTGAAAGCGGTATGGATTACGCCGTCGGCCGCCTGAGCTCCACGCTGAAGACCCGGCAGGTCATCCAGATTGCCAAAGTGTGCTTCAGCCCCCAGGGATTTCAGCAGCTCGGCCCCGCGTTCGGAACGCGTTAAACCCAGAACCTGGTAGCCAGAAGCTATCAGCTGCTGAACGATAACTGTGCCAAGAAAGCCGGTCGCACCGGTAACAAAAATACGCATATCTGTTATCCCAACGAGTAACTAAGGACTGAGTTGCCGTCCAACGGGATTTACTGTAAACAGGGTGATAAATACGAACAATGTTCAAAAGTCGCTACTTTTGGTCTTATCGTCCGGAGTTAATATGGAACCGCTCTCCGATCTGCTCTCGTTACTGAAACCGCAGAACTATGCCTCCGGCGGCGTCGCGCTGCTTGAGAATATGGCTATCCGGTGGCCGGAACATGCAGGCATCAAATGTTACGCCGTGGTGTCCGGCAACTGCTGGCTTACTGTCTCGGGTATCAGTCAGCCCATACGCCTGGAGGCCGGAGACTGTTACCTGCTGCCGCCAGGCCCCTCTTTCAGCCTGACGACGGACCTGAACGCAAGTCCGGTAGATTTCTATACTCTGCGCCAGCAGGGGAAATTGGGGCCGGACGTCCTGCCCGGCGAGCAGGAAAGCTGCTTTCTTGTTGGCGGCCATTTTGTCCTAAGCGGGGAAGCGGCAGACCTACTGCTGAGTTCGCTGCCGCCGGTAGTCTGCATCCAGCAGCCGGAGGGTAAAGCGGCGATGCGCTGGTCGCTGGAGCGTATTGCCGACGAGGTGCGTCACCCTCAGCCCGGTAGCGCGCTTATTACCCGGCAACTGGCATACATGATGCTGATCCAGGCTTTACGGCTGCACCTTGCAAACCGGCCCTCCGTGGGCTGGCTGTATGCCCTGGCCGATAAGCAACTTAATACCGCGCTGAGCTGCATGCATAAAGATCCGGCGTTTAGCTGGACGCTGGAATTACTTGCCGAACGCGCAGGCATGTCCCGCTCGGCCTTTGCCGCACGCTTTAAAGAAGTTACCGGAACATCCGCCATCGATTACCTTACGCGCTGGCGCATGATGCTGGCCTGCAACCTGCTGAAACAAACGGGCCAGTCGTTAGCACAAATTTCAGCCGGGCTGGGTTATGAATCGGAAAGTGCTTTTGGTAAAGCGTTTAAGCGGGTAATTGGCTGCTCGCCGCGGCAATATGCCCACGGGGCGAGCAATGAAGGCTCCGACGAACATTATCAGTTAGCCTGAAAAACCAGCGTATTGGTCAGCGTGTAACTTGCGCTTGTCGCCTGGGGAGCAAACACTATTTTCTTCGGCGTACTAACGCTGATTGAGGCCGGCGTCGCGGCGCTACGCGCCGGCAGCAAGTTTAATTCAGGCAGGGTAAAACCCGTCTTCAGATTAGTCACGGTTAAATAATATGAGATCTGCGAAGTATCATATATATAGCTGGTGTTTGGCATGCCCTTCATCACTAAAGAAGGGTTGCCGCTCAAATATAATGCAACATTCATCGTCGCCGCATTATCAACGGTAAAACTTTTATCCGTTATAATTTCTAAATTAGTATCTGTTTGCCCATCAAAATAAGGTGTGCCGGAATAAAACCCAGCCTGATTATACTGAACCGGTAGCGCATTACTTCCGCCAGCGACGTTTGGCTCTACCGAGGCTGGAGCCTGGCCGCTGGTAAATAACAAGCCAGCATCAATTGATCGCGTAGTATTCCCCCAGCCAAGCCCAAATGCATTTTCATCCCATGAAAAGATATAACACACTTCATTATTTACTGAGGCAGACTGCCAGACCAGGGAGTACACTCCGCCACCGGATGCATCATTAATAAAAAGTGCGATATTCTGACCAACTCCGCTGCAATTAGTGACCGACACGCTTTTCATATATCAGTGCCTCATCATTAAAAATAAAAAAACAGTAACACGCAAGCCAGCCCGCGTGACAGGCAAACCAGCTTGCCAGATTACCTTCAGATATTCATTTTAAATATTACCAGTAAAAAACTGGCCATTAGACAGGAATAAAGTTTAATGTTTCATCCAGTTTAAAACTCAGGGAGCTGATGCCATCTGCAAAGGAGAATTGGGTTGGGCTACTGACAAATGTCCCGGACACCGCAACGCCCTGTTTTGAATCGGTAGTACAAATCCAATAAGTCGGATGAGTGTCAAACAGGAAGTTGCCGTTTGGTTTACCCTGCATCGCAAATGCCGGCAGTGAATTCATATATACCGCAAGGCTCATCGCGAGGGATTGCGTTACGGTAAAAGTGGAGTCCGTTTTAACTAACATGCTCCCCGTTGGGACGTCATTATCGTGGAAGGCGGTTGGCTTGGTCTGGAACTGGCCGTTGCTATAAGTCACGCCCATTTCGTTGTTCCCGCCCGTAGTGATAGGATCCATTCGCTGTAGCGGCCCGCCCGAACTCCAGAGTACGCCCGGGGCCAGAGGCTGAGCCGTGGTCCCCCAGTTTAGCGCCCAGTCAATTGTCCAGTTGTAGGTATTGGTATTACCGTTGTTGACCGTTTGCAGCAGCCAGACCAGCGGCAGCCCGACGATGCTCGGGTAAGTCTGATAAATAGCAACATTTGCCGGCGCACCGCTGGCATTTAACACAGAAATAGAATAGGAAGACATAATGTTATTTCCTCTTAGATATATATGCTGTGTGAGTCTTTATCCCGCCTCGGTACATTGCAATGTGATGCGAGACAAATTCATTATCAGCGATGTTTTTAAATTAGCAATGACGGTAATTAAATATATCCTAAGCGAGGCGATAAATATATTTTCAATCATTAAGCGGCGCTACACATAATGCAAAACCAGTAAACTATAAAAAGATAATTATTTTCCTGAACGAATTGCAGTTTTCCATTCGTTCATTACGCTTAAATGCACAGGTCGCTAATGGCCTGCAATTTTATTGAGGTGATAACATGTCAGAAGAAATTGAAGTCGTTAATTCTTTTCAGGTTGATCCTTCGGTGAATAACGAAACGGCTCAGGTTTCAGGAACTATTACGCCGCTTTTGGGTATTATCAGGCTCGCAGCCTCCCCGGCTTTTCGCGTGACGACCCTTATTGCATTAGGTAGCAATGTCGAGCTTAGCGTCAAAGAAACATCGGTAACTAATGAATTTAAATGGACATATACTGGCCCGCTCTCCATTGCCGCGCTAAAAACTTATTTTGCTCCAGGAAAAGACGTGAACGCAAAGTCATGAAATAGAATTAATATATTGTGCAATAAAAAGGCATAGAGCTATTTATCTTATTAACCAGGATAAATATAAAATCTCTATGCCTGTTTGCATTAAATTATGATTCACGGTCGCGCTTGCCCGGCATCATGCGCAGTAAAGTATTATCTTTCCAGACGTAATGGTGGAACAGCGCACCAAAGGCGTGAATGCCGATGATAAAATAACCGGTATTGGCGATAAGCTCATGCCAGGATTTCAGATCGAATTCCCTGTCTTCATCCGGAACGGAGGCAACCGGCATATGAATACCAAAAGCCACCCATTCGACACCCCTGAAATAGACCGTCAGGAAGCCCAGCAGCGGTAGCGCAATGAACATCAGGTAAATCACCGTGTGTACCAGATGGGAGATGCCGATAATGGCCGGATGCGGCTTTGGCACGATTGCCGGAGCGCGAAACTTAATGCGCACCAGAAGGCGGGCTACCATTAACACCAGTACCGAGATCCCGCAGGTAAAATGAATAGAGTTGATTAGCGGCCGGTAACTGCGCGGCGCGAATCCGCGCAATTCCATCGCGCAATAAGCGCCCACCACAAGGAGAAACACCAGCCAGTGGAGCGAAATCTGTAGTGAGGTGTATTTGTTGCGCATAATCTGCCCTGCCCTTGAAAACGTTAAATACCAGGATAACGAAGAAACATTAAAAATTCATTAACATCAATGAATTATGGTCGGCATTTTGTTTCAGCGTGTAATTTTTTTGGCGATAACGGTAATCAGGGCAAGGCTGGGGAGTTAAAGACCCCTTTCCCGCATGTAGGCGCTTAGCGCCATATCCTGCTGTAGGGCGTGCCAGGCGGCCATAACCTCCGCCGGAATATCAACATGCACGATAAAATCTCGCCCTTGTGGGCCATAGCCGCTGGCGTCGTCACGTAGCCGGGGGATCTCACCGAGCACCAGTGAAACGTAGCGCTCCGGCGGCCACATTCCTTCAAGGTTACCGGCAAAAATGTCTCCTCGCTCGTCGGCTATCAGCTCAGGCACGACGCCGGGCCAGCTTAACCATTCAGGCTGCTGCGGCTCATCCTGCCAGACACGGGCAAAGGTCGCGACCGTACGGCGCTGCATGGTTGGGTCCTGTACCAGCAGAACGCGCCCCGGGTTGAGCCCGTGTTCAGCAAGCGTGGTAAAGCTGAAGCGCGCGTTTTCACCGCAGTTGGTCGATTTCTCTTCGGTAATGATTTTTTCGTTCGGCACTTTCCAGAACTGGTGGGCGATATCACGGATAATCGCCGCTTCTGAGCGCCCGGTGGTAGGAATAGTGTTATAGCGCGAGTGGCCTGCGATAGCCCCATAAAGGTAAGTCGTGGAATGCCCGATACCGCCGGTTATCAGCAATGTTTTTTCACCGTTTGCGGCAAATTCACAGGCTGCGTCGAGGGTCGGCATCACCGCGTTACCGGCAAGAATAATTAAATCGGCCTCCTGCGACTGCGGTGCAGAGGAAAAATCATTCTCTGCCAGCCAGCGGCCCACGGTGTTAATAGCCTGGATGGTCGGGGTGCTCAGGGTCGGAAATGTCATCATCAACTGGTCCCTCCATGTTAAAAACCAGCAGGCAGCATAGCCCGGCCTTTATACCGGGCCTATCAGATGCGGCTGAAAAGACCATTAAGAATAATTAGTCGCCTTTTTTGCCCTGCCAGTTGGCCCACGGGTTATCCGCTTGAGTATCAGATTCCTGCGGCTCATCGAGGGAAGCGATATACAGTTCCTCAACTTCCTTGCGCGCCCACGGCGTACGGCGCAGAAATTTCAGGCTGGACTTCACGCTGGGGTCGCTTTTAAAGCAGTTGATGTTGATTTGTTTCGCCAGTTCAGCCCAGCCGTAGCGCGCCACTAAATGGTTCAACAGCGCCTCGAGCGTAACGCCGTGCAGCGGATCTTTTGAATGCTGAGTGCTCATAACTTATTCCGAAATCTTGTAAATTTGCGCACACCTTACTGATTCTAAAACCCCGGCGCAACCGGGCACTCCCGTTAATCACTGCGCGGGCGGCGAGCCGTTGCGAACGCCGCCCGGATGATGCCGTCAGAAGGTTTCCCAGTTATCGGCGGAGACGGCGACCGGACGAGCAGGTGCACCTTTAGCGGCGGGCACAACATAGCCGCTTTTAGGCTGTGAAGATAGGCCAGCTTTCAGGCGGAAGGTCCCTACGGCCTCGGTCAAGCGAGCGGCCTGTTCTTCGAGTGATACCGCCGCAGCGGATGCCTCTTCCACCAGCGAGGCGTTCTGCTGGGTCACATTGTCCATTTCATGAATTGCCTGGCCAACCTGCAAAATTCCCCGGCTTTGTTCGTCGGAGGCGGCGGCTATTTCCAGCATAATATCCGTCACGCGGCGCACGGCTTCGACGATGCCGGTCATTGTCGTTCCTGCCTGGGCTACCTGCCGCGAGCCATCATCAACCAATGACACTGACTCGCTGATTAACCCTTCAATTTCTTTGGCCGCCTGGGCGCTGCGCTGCGCCAGGGTGCGAACTTCGGTAGCAACAACGGCAAAGCCTCGTCCCTGCTCGCCCGCCCGTGCAGCCTCAACCGCGGCGTTGAGCGCCAGGATATTAGTCTGGAAGGCGATGCTATTAATGACCGCGGTTATTTCGGAGATTTTCTTCGAGCTGGCGGAGATATTATCCATCGTGCTGACCACGCCAGAAACGATACGCCCGCCGTCGCTGGCTTTTTTCGAGGCGTCTTCGGCAAGCTTAGTCGCATGGTGCGCGTTGTCCGCATTCTGCTTCACCGTGGCGGTAAGCTGCTCCATGCTGGCGGCCGTTTGCTCAATCGCAGAGGCCTGCTGTTCGGTACGGGAAGAGAGATCGCTGTTGCCCGCAGAGATTTCGCTTGACCCCTGGTAGATAGCCTCTGCGCCCTCGCGCACCGTGCTCACGGTAGTGACCAACTGCTGCTGCATATGTTGCAGATGCTGGCTTAGTTTGCCGATTTCGCTGTTGCCGCAGGCTTCTTCGGGCTGCGTCAGGTCACCGGTGGAGATATGTTCAATTCGCAATGCCGCTCTTTGCAGCGGACCGATAACAACCCGGCGCAGCATGATAAAGGTAAACACCGTCATAAACAGCGCGAGGCCAAAGGCTCCGGCCATTAGCGCCACGCTCAGACGAGTACGGCTCTCGGCTTCTGTCCGCAGCAGATTTGCCCGCTCGGTGCGGATAGCAACGGCCTTCTGAAGTTTGTCGCTGTAGTCGTTATCAAGCTTGCGCACCACTTCGCTTTCGTGAGTGATGATCGCCTCAAACATGCCGTTTTTGGCAAACTTCAGCATCGGCTTCATCCCTTTTTCAAGGTAGGCCGCGAAGTCATCCTGTAGCGCCTTGTCCAGCGCCTGATCGGCTGGCGTTTTTACCTGCCGGGCCATATAGGTATTAAAGCCCTGCTGAGCCTGCTTAATTAACGCTTCTGCATTGGCATTATTCAGCTTCACCTGGTCCATATCCGCCACGCGGCTCGCCGCCCCGGCGTTAATCAGGTTAATACGCGCCGAGCGCAGATGGTTAACGCTGTCCGCAATCCCCATCCGCACCTGAATCTCTTCCGTCACATCCTGCAAAGCCTGGTCACTTTGCACCAGGAAATAGCTGGCGAAGCCGATACACAGCGCAAACAGCAGCAGGATGCCGCCAAGAATAGAAGAAAACAGCGGCACCAGCCTGATGTGATGCCAGAAACGCACGCCGCCTTGTGGGGTCAGAGTTTTTATCGACATATCCGTGACTCGCTTTGCAAAGGGAAATCCCTTCCCGGGTCATCGGCCCCATCGGGGAAAAACATTACGCGCTACGTCACAGATTTGAGTTAATGCCGCTAAATAACGTCCGGATAGTTAAGCAGATCACACCTTAGCGATGAATATTCTTGATGTCGACCGGCTGTCCGAACAGGAACCCCTGAATCTCGGTGCAGCCCTCTTCTTCCAGAATGCGCAACTGCTCGCTGGTTTCTACGCCTTCGGCAATCAGCGGGGTATTGATCGAATTGCCCAGCGAGATTATCGCGCGCACAAAGGAGCGAGCCTGGAAGTTGCTTTCCACGTTGGTGAGGAAGCTACGATCCAGCTTGATAACGTCGAAATGAAACTCCCGCAGGGTACTCAACGAAGAGTAGCCGGTGCCGAAGTCGTCCAGCGCGATGCTGATGCCCATTTTCTGGAACTGATGCAGAATGTTAAACGTCAGCTTTTTGTTCACGATAAAGGCGGTTTCGGTCACCTCGAACTCCAGCAGCGTCATCGGCCACGCGGTGCGCATTAAAATCTCGCGCACGTTGTCGATAAAGCTCAGGTTTCGCAGCTGTACCGGAGAGATATTGATCGAGATTTTCTTGTCGATTTTATTGGCCAGCGACTCTTTGCACACCGTCTCGATAACCCAGTAACCGAGCGGAACAATTGCACCGCTCTCCTCGGCGACCGGGATAAATACATCCGGCGGAATAAGCCCGTGCTCGGGGTGATTCCAGCGCAACAGGGCTTCATAACCGGTGATGGCCTTATCCTTCAGCGAGCGTTTTTCTTGATAATGAATGAAAAACTGCCCTTCTTTCAGGCCGCGTCGAATGTCTGCCGCCATCAGGTTTCGCAGGCGCGTCTTCTCATCCATGTCTTTTTCGTACCAGCAAATCTTGTTATCCAGATTGGCTTTGGCGCGGTACATAGCAAGATCTGAATTACTGATAAGCGTGTTGATGTCCGTGGCGTCGTCGGGGTAAACCGCCACGCCGATGCTGGCGCTAACGAGAATATCGCTGTGGGCGAAAGTTTGCCTGCCCACAAAACAGCCGTGCAGGCGCTCGGTGAAATTACGCAGCTCGTCATCGTGGTTATAGGGCTTGGCCGCAACAAACTCATCGCCGCCAAAGCGGGCAACGATCTCGTCCTTTTCAATCGCCTTCAGCACCGAAGCAGACACGCGCTGTAGCAGTTGGTCGCCCACGAGATGACCTTCCGTATCGTTAATTTCTTTAAATTTATCCAGGTCAACGGTGCAAATTGCGATGTGGTTATAGTCGGACTCGGTAAACAATTTTTCGACAAAAGAGAAAAATTCGACCCGGTTCGGCAGGCCGGTTAGCGCGTCATAGCGGGCAAGCCACGACATTTTGTCGATGACCACTTTCTGCTCGCTGACGTCGCGGGTGATTTTAGCGAAGCCAAGTAATGCCTGGTTGTCGTCATAAACAGCGTCGATAACCACATGAGCCCAGAAGCGGGTACCATCTTTGCGATAGCGCCATCCCTCGCCTTCAAACTTGCCGTGTTTCAGGGCGATGGTCAGATTCCGCGCCGGCAGGCCGTTTTCCTGCTCGGCCTCGCTATAGAAGATACCGAAATACTGCCCCACAACTTCCTCACGCTGATACCCTTTTGCCCGCAGCGCGCCCTCATTCCAGGTTGCGACCGTGCCATCAATATTTAGCATGTAGATAGCGTAATCTTTAACGCTCTCCACAAAGTGACGATAGGCGATATCAGTTAAGCTCTCAGTACTCATCTTGCCCTTGGATTAATTGTGGTTTTCATTAATAAAAAGAAAAATTTACCGCATTATCGGCAGCGTAGCTATGAAGCTTTATGCGTTCACCCCTCTGGTGAAATCAATTTTTACGCTTTACCCGCAACAGATAATTTTCCATCTGCTGGGTCACTTCCCGGCTCAGCGCGTACTGATCGTCGCCGACATGATAAACATAGTTGCTGAGCCGCCGGAGATCCCGGTAAATCGTGCGTTCGCTTACGCCAAATTTGCTGGCCAGTTGATGACGGGACACGCGCTCGCAGCTCAGCATTTCACAAAAGATACCGGCAATCCGGTCCGCCAGCAGCGTGTTTTTTTCGGGGGGGGTCATGAGTGTTTCTCCCGCAAGTAGGTGTCAGGAATATTAGCGCAGTCAGATGACAGGTCTTGTCACCCGCTGTCAGAATATATCGCGCGACAGCAAAGTAATTATGATGCAACTTTTTGACAAGATTAGATTTTTTTGAGCAAAAACAGAGCAGCCGTGGAGATCGGACGACATGTCGCTGGCTTTGCGGGTTATAATCGCCCCCCACAATGAGCTAACAGACGATGACAGTGAGCAAACATCGGGTAACGAGACCAGACGAAATAGAGATGAAGCGGCGGGCCTGGCATCAGGCGCGGCGAGCCATTCTGTGCGCACGGCCGGATGAATCTCCCTTAACGCCGCCCGCCACGCTGTATGAAGAACTGGCTATCGGCTACCACATTCGCCAACTGAGCAAGTTGCAGCGCTGGTTTAAGGAAAGAGAACTGCCCTTACCCGAGTAAATAACGCATTGCGCAACGCGGTAACACCATCAGCCCTTCCTCCTGCTGGTGCCGCAAACATTCCGCCAGTTCCGCAGAAAGTTCATGCGTTTCAACCCTCTCGAAGCCGTGCCGCCGATACCAGGGGGCATTCCACGGCACATCCCGATAAGTCGTCAGCGTAACCTCCTTAACGTTCAGGCGCCTGGCGTGTTCGAAAACGGCTTCCAGTAGCGCGGTTCCCACCCCGGCACGCTGGAAATCCGGATGAGTGGAGATCTCGGCCAGATAGAGAGAATCCTGCTGCATCTGACAGTAGCAAAATCCAATAATCTGCCCTTCGCTTCCGACTACCAGCCAGGAAAGATTTTGCTCTATGGCACGGCGATGCGTCGTAGCGTCGGTCACGCCTGCCTGCGCCAGGAAAGCCAATTCGGACACGCTCAAAAAAAGCCGGGCCGCCGCGGCTTCAACTCGCTCTAGCGCTTCGATATCTCCGGTAGTGCTGGCTCGTAAAATCATTGTCGATGTCCTTATGCTTACCGCCATACGAGTGTCGATTCTAACAGGCTTAGGGGTAAATCCCGGCCGTTTCGTTGACGGCGGATTGATGCTTTGCTCTTTCACTAATGTTAATCAGGAGTAAACTAAAGGTAAGCAACCTAACTGTGTTATTGCGCAACGCTAACCATAACAAGTGACACCTGCCATATGAAATTCAAATCAGCGATTAAGCCTTACCAGGCCGCAGCGGGCGGCTGGGGCTCTCTTGAAGCGACGACCCGCTTCGTTATCGACAGCAAGCATGCCCTGAAAAATCTGCGCAATTTGTTGCGCATGAACAAAGCCAAAGGCTTCGACTGCCCGGGATGCGCCTGGGGCGATGATAACAAAAGCACCTTCAGCTTCTGCGAAAACGGCGCAAAAGCCGTGACCTGGGAAGCCACCCGCCGTTTCATTGATAACGAGTTTTTTGCCCAGCACAGCGTGAGTAAACTTTACCAACAAAGCGATTACTTCCTGGAATACCAGGGCCGCCTCACCGAGCCGCTAAGCTACAACTCCGAAACGGACCATTACGAACCCATAAGCTGGGCCAGCGCGCTGAGAATGATTGCGCAACATATCGTCCAGATGGACAACCCAAATCAGATCGAGCTTTACACCTCGGGGCGCGCCAGCAATGAAGCCTCTTATCTCTATCAGCTGTTTGGCCGCATGCTGGGAACGAACAACTTCCCGGATTGTTCGAATATGTGCCACGAAGCCAGCGGCAGCGGCCTGAAGCGCAGCATCGGCGTAGGCAAAGGCACCATCAGCCTCGACGATTTCGATAAGGCGGACGCCATTTTCGTCTTCGGCCAGAACCCCGGAACCAACCACCCGCGCATGCTGCACAGCCTGCGCCATGCGGCGGAAAATGGCGCTCAGATTGTCACTTTTAATACCCTGCGCGAACGCGGCCTTGAGCGTTTTGCCGACCCGCAAAAACCGCTGGAAGTTGTCACCTCGCTGGCGGGAACCATCAGCACTAACTATTACCAGCCTAATCTGGGCGGCGATATGGCCGCCCTGCGCGGAATGGCAAAAGCGCTGCTGGAAACTCATCGCCGACGGATTACCGATGGCGAAGACGGAATTTTTGATCTTGAGTTTATTGCCGCGCATACCCACGGCGTAGAGCAGTGGTTTGCCGCCATTGATAACACCAGTTGGGATCACATCACTCGCCAGTCGGGGCTTAGCGAACTCCAGCTGCGCGACGCGGCGGCGGTCTGGCAGCAGTCAAAACGAGTGATAATCACCTGGGCGATGGGGATAACCCAGCATAAGCATTCGCTGAATACCGTGCGCGAAATCGTCAACCTTCAGCTGCTTGGCGGCCATCTTGGCAGGCCTGGCGCGGGCCTGTGCCCGGTACGTGGCCACAGCAACGTGCAGGGTAATCGCACGATGGGTATTGATGAAAAACCGCCCGCAAGCCTGCTCGACAGCCTGGCGCAACACTTCAACTTCGAGCCTCCACGCGAGCACGGCCACAATACCGTTGAAGCGCTGGCCGCCATGCTGCGCGACGAAGTAAAAGTGCTTATCGCCCTGGGCGGTAATCTGGCCGCTGCGGCACCGGACAGCCCGCGCACCGAGGAAGCCATCAGCCGCTGCGGCCTGACCGTTTTCATCAGCACCAAGCTCAATCGCAGCCACCTGGTTCCGGGCAAAGCCTCGCTTATTCTGCCAACGCTCGGGCGTACCGAGGAGGATATGCAGGTTTCCGGCCGCCAGTTCGTCACGGTGGAAGACTCGTTCAGCATGGTGCACGCTTCCGAAGGCATCGGGAAACCCATTGCCGCGACTCAGCGTTCGGAAACTGCAATTGTCGCCGGCATTGCCGACGCGGTATTAGGCAGGAGCCAGCTAGACTGGCTGGAACTGGCGGATGACTACAATCTGATCCGCGACCATATCGCCGCTACGCTGCCGGGCTTTAAAGACTTTAACCAGCGCTGCGAGCACCCCGGCGGCTTCTACCTGGGTAATGCTGCGGCAGAACTGCGTTTTAACACTCCGACGGGCAAAGCAGAATTCTGTGCCGCACCGCTGCCAGACTCGCTCTGGCAAGACGTGGAAGCCCCGTTCACCCTGCAAACTCTGCGCTCTCACGACCAGTACAACACGACGATTTACGGGCTGGACGACCGCTATCGCGGCGTTTACGGCCAGCGGGAAGTGCTGTTTATTCATCCCGATGATATGGGTGACCTGGGGCTGAACGACGGCGATAGAGTCGATATTGAGACAATCTGGCACGACGGCATTACCCGTAAAGTCAGCGGCTTCAAGCTGGTTGCCTACGACATTCCACGCGGCAATCTCGCGGCCTATTACCCCGAAACCAACCCGCTGGTGCCGCTCGGCAGCGTGGGCGACGGCACGGGAACGCCAACTTCAAAATCTGTACCGGTCAAAATCAGCCGCAGTGAAGAAACTGAAACCCGACGTATTGCCTGACCAGGAATAATAGCCCCTCTCCCCACAAGGGAGAGGGAGAAAGCTCTCTCTTAACGTGGAGTAAGCCATGCAGAAACAATGGTCCGATGTTGATGAGTATCTTGTCAGTTCTTTAATTCCCACCGATTCCGTTTTCCAACAAATCCTCGGAAATAATCATGCCGCAGGGCTACCCGCCCACGATGTAGCCCCCAACCAGGGGAAATTTCTTCAGTTGCTGGTGGAGATAACCGGCGCGCGCAAAATCCTCGAGATTGGTACTCTGGGAGCATACAGCTCGGTCTGGATGGCTCGAGCGCTACCGGCTGGAGGCAAGCTGGTCACGCTTGAAGCTGACCCTCACCACGCGGAAGTTGCGCAAAAGAACATTCAACTGGCAGGCCTGGAAACTATTATCGATCTGCATATCGGCCCGGCGGCAGAAACGCTCGCACATTTGGGCGGTGAAGCGCCGTTTGATTTGATTTTTATTGATGCAGATAAACCCAACAATCCGATTTACCTGGAATGGGCGCTGAAATACTCCCGCCCCGGCACGCTAATTATTGGCGACAACGTGGTGCGCGACGGTGAGGTTGCCAACCCCGAAAGCGACGATGACCGCGTTCAGGGCGTGCGAACGTTTATAGAAATGATGGGTAATAACCCTCGCCTTTCCGTCACCGCGCTACAAACGGTCGGCAGCAAAGGCTGGGATGGTTTTACGCTGGCCCGGGTGTTATGAAAAAGGATTATCCTTTTTCAAGGTAATCCTTTGTATTGGGAGGCTGCGTTAGCGGCAATGAATTGGCCCGGCGGGGGGGGGGGTACAGCCGTTTATGCTAATCCGGAGGGGATTCCGTTCACTTCCAGACCTGCTTTATATGCAGCCACCGAACCGGTGAACGTCTCAGGGGAGTCACCGTCACTCCCCTGAGAACCCGGACTCCCGGCGAGATAAATCGCCGCAAGCGGTAAACCTCCGTTTTATCTCCCAGCCCTGGGTCGGCTGAGATACGTTCCCGACGCTCACAGCCTCCGCTCGCTCCCGGCGTTCGGACCCTGGTCAGTCGGAGAGAAAACGGAGACGATTTAAGCCGGAACAAGTGCCGCGCTTTAATCCCGCAGCCATTCTGAAAGTCAGCGTCGCGTTAAAATCAAAAGCTACGCCCTTGTCCCCGGCTCTCATCGCCCCCGGCTTTGACCCAACTCAGG
>NZ_KE161030.1:1852527-1962692 GCF_000412335.2 Cedecea davisae DSM 4568 | reverse complement strand
CCCCCGGCTTTGACCCAACTCAGGCGGGGTGGAGCTGCCGGGAGCAGCGAAAGAGAGCGATCGTCGGGAACGGATCGCGAACGACCCCGAATGTTTGGGTGATAGCCGGGGTTTACCGCTTTAGCGGCGATGAGCTCGCCGGGCGCCGGGGGTGGTCAGGGGGAATGGCGTATTTCCCCCTGACACGTTCACCGTTCTCTGGGCGTGCAGAGAAAATAGATTCGCCGGTGAACGGAACATAACAGTGCCCACAGAGGTATCTCTTCTGCTTACAGCCGTTTATGACAATCTGGAGGTGATTTAAGCCGGAACAAGTGCCGCGCTTTAATCCCGCAGCCACTCTGAAACTCCACGTCGCGTTAAAATCAAAAGCCACGCCCTTGTCCCCTGCTCTCATTATCTCCCTCACCCCAGCCCTCTCCCCAAAGGGGCGAGGGAGAAAACAAATCGCTTTGTTTGTTGTCAGGGGGAATGACGCACACGAAGACTTAAAGCGCTACCTGCTCCATGGCCTGCAAAATACGCTTATCGGAAATCGGATACGGGGTTCCCAGCTGCTGGGCAAAGTAGCTGACTCGCAGCTCCTCTATCATCCAGCGGATCTCCTGCACCTCTTCGTTTTCGCGGCTGGCCGGCGGCAGTTTGTTCAGCCACTGCTGCCACGCCTGCTGCACGCTTTCCACTTTCAGCATTTGCGCACGATCCCGGTGAGGGTCGATGGCCATCTTCTCCAGCCGCTTCTCGATAGCCTGCAGGTAACGCAGCGTATCGCCGAGGCGCTTATAGCCGTTGCCGGTCACAAAACCACGGTAAACCAGGCCGCTCATCTGGGCTTTAACATCCGACAGACCGAGCGCCATCGTCATGTCCACGCGCCCTTTCAGGCGTTTGTTGATGTTAAACACCGTCGTGAGGATCTGCTCAACCTGTTTGGCAATCTCAACCACCGTATCGTTAAGCTCGGCGCGCACTTTTTCATGCAGCGCGGCAAAGCCTTCCTCGCTCCATACCGGCCCGCCGTTTTGCGCAATCAGCTTGTCGATGCCGCAGGAAATGCAGTCGTCGATAAGCTCCAGCACCTTACCGTAAGGGTTGAAGTAGAGGCCGAGCTTCGCCTTGTTGGGCAGCTTCTCGTGCAGGTATTTCACCGGCGACGGGATGTTCAGCAGCAGTAAACGGCGCAGGCCGCGCCACATCGCCTGCTGCTGCTCGAGCGGGTTATCAAATAACTTGATTGCCACGCTCTCTTTTTCATCCACCAGCGCCGGGAAGGCCTTCATCCTGTAACTGCCGCGCTTTTGCTCGTAGCTTTCCGGCAATGAGCCAAAGCTCCAGATATGCAGCCCGCTCTGCTCGATGCCGTCATCCGCCACCGCAGACAGCGTTTGCTGTACTTTGTCTTTCAGGCCGCCCTTCAACTCGTGGAGGTCTTTACCTTCTTTCAGCTTTTTGTTGTGCTCGTCCACCACCCGGAAGGTCATTTTCAGGTGATCGGGCACCTGATCCCAGTGCCAGTCTTCCCGGTCGATGGTCACGCCTGCCATGCGGCGGAATTCGCGCTCCAGGCTGTCCAGCAGCGGCAGCTCCAGCGGCGTTGCGCGGCCTAAAAACGCTTCGGCATAGTTCGGGGCAGGAACAAAATTACGGCGTACCGGCTTCGGCAGCGATTTAATCAGGGCAATAATCAGCTCCCGACGCACGCCGGGGATTTGCCATTCAAAGCCGGATTCCTCAACCTGGTTAAGCAGCGGTAGCGGAATATGGACCGTGACGCCGTCGGCGTCCGCGCCCGGCTCAAACTGATAGGTAAGCCGCAGCTTGAGGTTGCCCTGATGCCAGAAGTTCGGATAGTCCAGCTTGCTGACCTGCTCCGCGCCTTCCCTGATAAGCATACTTTTTTCGAAGTTCAGCAGATCGGGGGTTTCACGGCTGGCGGTTTTCCACCAGTTGTCGAAGTGGCGGGCGGAAATCACTTCATGAGAAATTCGCTGGTCGTAGAACTCAAATAGCGTTTCGTCGTCCACCAGGATGTCCCGGCGGCGGGACTTATGCTCAAGATCCTCGATTTCCGCGCGCAGCCTGAGATTGTCGCGGAAGAAGGCATGCCGGGTTTGCCAGTCGCCCTCCACCAGCGCGTGACGGATAAACAGCTCGCGGCACAGAGCGGGGTCAATCTGGCTGTAGTTGACCTTACGCGCGGCCACAATCGGCAGCCCATAAAGCGTCACTTTTTCCTGCGCCATCACCGCGCCCTGGGCTTTTTCCCAGTGTGGTTCGCTGTAGGAGCGTTTAATCAAATGCTGCGCCAGCGGCTCGATCCATTCCGGGTCGATACGGGCGGCTATGCGCCCCCACAGGCGGCTGGTTTCCACCAGCTCGGCGACCATCGTCCACTTCGGCGGCTTTTTGAATAAGCCCGAGCCGGGGAAGATGGAGAAGCGAGCATTACGCGCGCCGGTATATTCTTGTTTCTCGGTGTCTTTCTGGCCGATATGCGACAGAAGCCCCGTCAGCAGTGCCGAATGCACGGAGCGGAAGTCCGCAGGCTCGCTGTTTACCGGCAGGCCAAGTTCTTTAACCACCTGGCGTAGCTGGGTGTAGATGTCCTGCCACTCGCGCACGCGCAGGTAGTTGAGGAAATCCAGCTTGCACTGGCGGCGGAACTGGTTCGAAGAGAGCGCTTTTTGCTGCTCGCCGAGGTAATTCCACAGGTTCACATAAGCCAGGAAGTCTGACTCTTTGTCGTGGAAGCGGCGATGTTTTTCGTCCGACGCCTGCTGCTTGTCCATCGGGCGTTCGCGCGGGTCCTGAATAGAGAGCGCTGACGTAATGATCATTACTTCGCGCACGCAGCCAAATTTTTGCGCCTCCAGCACCATTTTTGCCAGGCGCGGGTCAACCGGCAACTGGGCGAGCTGGCGACCGGACGCCGTTAGCTTATAAACGCTGTGATCTTCATCGCTGGTGATGGCCCCCAGCTCCTCCAGCAGGCGCACGCCGTCCTGGATATTGCGCTTGTCAGGCGCTTCAACGAACGGGAACGCCTGGATATCGCCAAGCCCCAGCGCCGTCATCTGCAAAATAACCGACGCGAGGTTGGTACGCAGGATTTCCGGGTCGGTAAATTCCGGGCGAGACAGGAAGTCATCTTCGGAATAAAGACGAATACAAATCCCTTCCGAAACGCGCCCGCAGCGGCCTTTACGCTGGTTAGCAGAAGCCTGAGAAACCGGCTCAATCGGCAGACGCTGCACCTTGGTGCGGTAGCTGTAGCGGCTAATACGCGCCGTACCGGGATCGATAACGTATTTAATGCCCGGCACGGTGAGCGAGGTTTCCGCCACGTTGGTTGCCAGCACAATACGGCGGCCAACGTGGGGCTGGAACACCCGGTTCTGCTCGCTGTTGGACAGGCGAGCATAGAGCGGCAGGATTTCAGTATGCGGCAGGTTCAGCTTCGTCAGCGCATCTGCCGTGTCGCGGATTTCCCGCTCGCCGCTCATAAAGATCAGGATATCGCCCGCGCTTTCGTGGCCCAGCTCGTCTACCGCATCAAAGATGGCCTGTAGCTGGTCGCGGTCGGTATCGTCGTTATCTTCCACCATCGGGCGGTAACGCACGTCCACCGGATAAGTCCGGCCGGACACCTCAATGATTGGCGCATTATTGAAGTGGCGCGAAAAACGCTCCGGGTCAATGGTTGCCGAAGTAATGATGATTTTGAGATCGGGACGCTTAGGCAGCAGTTCCCGCAGGTAGCCCAGCAGGAAGTCGATGTTCAGGCTGCGCTCGTGCGCCTCATCGATGATGATGGTGTCGTACTGCATCAGCAGCCTGTCCTGCTGGATTTCCGCCAGCAGGATCCCGTCCGTCATCAACTTGACCATGGTGTTGTCGCCAACGTGGTCGGAGAAGCGCACCTTATAACCCACGCAGCCGCCCGGCTCGGTTTGCAGCTCTTCAGCAATGCGGTTTGCAACGGTACGCGCTGCAAGACGGCGAGGCTGCGTATGGCCTATCAGCCCTTTTATGCCCCGCCCCAGCTCCATGCAGATTTTTGGCAACTGGGTGGTTTTCCCGGAGCCGGTTTCCCCGGCCACGATAACCACCTGGTTGTCGCGTACCGCATTGAGGATGTCCTGCTTTTTCTGGCTTACAGGCAGATTTTCAGGATAGGTAATAGCCGGGCGCGCGGCTTCGCGCAGCAGAACCTTGCCTGCTGCGGCGTCTATTTCTGCGGCCAGGGAGTCGAATAAGGCCTGCTGAGAGTCAGCATTTTTGATCTTCTTTGCGCCGTGCAGGCGGCGGGAGAAGCGTTGTCTGTCGCGGAGCATCAGCCCGTCAAGGCGCGCAAACAAAGAGGACAGCGAGTGTTTTATGGTTTCCATTTTTTCTATCTTTATTTCGCTACCGGGCACAACCGGTTAAGTCATGGCTCTGATTTCCGCTATTTTACCACACCACGATTTATAGCGCCTTGTTCAATAAATTCGAATATAGGGTTCGATATATTGCGCTATCACTGTAATCAGATTGTGAATACATTAACTCTCAGCGAACGGGCACAACGCCCGACTGACCAAACACTAAGGAATCACTCCATGAGCAAAGTATTAGTTCTGAAATCCAGCATCCTGGCAGGTTACTCACAGTCCAACCAGCTGTCCGACTATTTTGTTGAACAATGGCGTGAAAAGCACAGCAACGACGAAATTACCGTTCGTGACCTGGCGGCAAACCCAATTCCTGTGCTGGATGGTGAACTGGTTGGCGCGCTGCGTCCTTCCGATGCGGCTCTGACTCCGCGTCAGCAGGAAGCTCTGGCGTTATCTGACGAGCTGATTGCAGAACTGAAAGCGCACGATGTGATTGTTTTCAACGCGCCGATGTACAACTTCAACATCCCAACTCAGTTGAAAAACTACTTTGACCTGGTCGCTCGCGCTGGCGTCACTTTCCGCTACACCGAGAAAGGCCCTGAAGGCCTGGTGACTGGTAAACGTGCTCTGGTTGTGACCAGCCGCGGCGGCATCCACAAAGATACCCCGACCGACCTGCTGGTGCCTTACCTGAACGTATTCCTGGGCTTCATCGGCATCACCGATGTGAACTACGTGTTCGCTGAAGGCTTCGGGTACGGCCCGGAAGTTGCGGCTAAAGCGCAGACTGATGCAAAAGCAGCTATCGACAGCATCGTTGCTGCGTAATATTTGCTCCAAGTGACTGACCCTCACCCTAACCCTCCCCCTGGAAGGGAGAGGGGATAAACAATATTCTCCAAACCTGTTTTCCCCCTCGCCCCTTTGGGGAGAGGGCCGGGGTGAGGGGAATTAACCGCTTTTCTTAGGCTGGTGCAAATCCTCAAACATCAGACGTTTACGCCCCGCCTCTACCTCACGCAATGGCTCGACCTGATGCATTGTCTGCTGGCAGCGAATCACCAAATCCTGATACTCCTTCGTTCCCTGCTTTTTCCATTCCAGCTCTTCCGGTCTTAACTCGCGAATCGCTTTCGCCGGGCTGCCGATAATCATCGTATTGGCCGGAAACTCCGCTTTGCCTTTAACGAAAGCCGCCGCGCCGACGATAGAATTCTCGCCAATTTGCGCCCCGTCGAGGATCACCGCGTTCATGCCGATTAGCGCATTCTTACCGATTCGGCAGCCGTGCAAAATCGCACCATGGCCGATGTGGCCGTCCTGTTCCACCACCGTATCCTGCTGCGGGAATCCGTGCATCACGCAGTTATCCTGCACGTTAGCGCCATCTTCGATGATAATGCGCCCAAAGTCGCCGCGCAGGCTGGCATTGGGGCCAATATAGACTCGGTGGCCCAGGATTACGTCGCCAATCAGCACCGCCGTGGGATGCACATAGCTGTCTTCCGGGACAACCGGCGTCAGACCATCAATCTGGTAAACAGGCATAAAGGCTCCTTAAGAGTGATTGAGTCCGCCAAAACGCTGCAAATAGCCATTACCCGGCACCGGCAGAGAGCCAACCGAGGTTTCCCCCAGTTCGCTGACATAAGCCAGCGCGCCTGGTGCAACGCGTTGGTAGATATTGATACAAAGCTGGCGTGCGCTCTGCCCCAGCCAGTGCGGCGGCAGCAGTTCATCCGGCAGAAGCGGATCTTTCAGCACTACGCGGCGGTAGAAGTGAATCAGCAGCAATTGGATCTGGAAGCAGCGCCGGGGCGTAAGTTCTTCGCTTCCGGCCTCGCGCAGCAGCGGCAACAGCGGGCGGAAGGAGTTGATAAATTCGGCGTAGCGCTCGTTTTTGTCGGTCAGCAGCCAGCATTCTTCCACCCGAGACTTTAGCGCGGCGCGGGAGGTTTGCAGCGGAGAATCGGCTTCAAAGCAGATAACCTGTTCGGCCACGCCCGCCTCATGTAGCAGGCTTTGAATATCCGCCAGGCTCTGCGAAGGAGAAGCCATCAGGCTCGGAGCCAGGGCGCCAAACCCCTGCCAGATCAGCTGTTTTTTTACCTGCTGGAGAGTGCTTTTATCCAGCCCCTCGGATAGCAGCAGCAGCCACTTTCCGTCCCAGGCGGGCTGCCCGGCACGGTAAATTTTTGACTCGGCGCGGCGCGACATGCGCTGGCCTAAATCCGTCAGGCGATAAAAACTCCGACGCCCCACCCGCTCCACATCCAGCCAGCCTTCTTTATTCAGGCGAAACAGTGAGGTCCGCACAAAGCGTTCGCCAAAGCCGAGCGGCTCCAGCATCGCCGCCAGGCTACCGAGCCAGATTTCTCCTCCCCGGTGCGCCAGCGCATCGCCGTACAAAGAGACAATCAGCGAGGTGCCGCTAATGGGAACCGCGCTGACCGCCTGCTGAATAAACTGATCGAGTTTGCCGCTCATCCTGTCTCGCCGCCGTGGTTAAATTTGCCAGCGAAAAACATAACATAAATAAAGCGGCGAAAAATCATTGCATTAGAAAATGTGATTCAGAATAGTCGCTGACTCAATTCAGCCTGAACCACTTAATCATCCGCGTTAGTGGCTCAACCTGCGGCTAATCGGCTCGAACTCAGGCGTCGCACAGCGCGGCAAAGTATCCGGCTGCTGTTTATCCATCGCCTGCCAGTAAGACCAGGGCACCTTGCCTTTGCCCAACTCGTAATCCATTCCGTCCCAGGCGTCCTCCCGGAAGCTGTAAAACGCCCAGTGGGCCTGGGTTTTATCCAGCACGGTGAGCACATCCTCAAGATATTGGCGACAGCCGTCCAGCTGGCGAATACAGCCAAATTCCCCGGCTACCATACGATTTTGCTCAATGCCCCGCTGTTTTGCCCATACGAAAGGCTGCTGTAAATACTCGGCAACGCGCCCGGCATCCCATTTTTCCTTCCCTCCGGCAAAAGGCACTACGCCGGGGTAAGCATAGGGCTTAGCTCGTTTCAGGTTAGGCGCGCTGGTGGCGTCGTACGGTTCATACATATGGAAGCTGTACAGCACCCGCTTGTCAGCGAGCGCGTGCGGCCAGTAGCTAAAGGCGTCCGCCGCCGCATACCAGCCGCTATCGACCATAATTGGCGTATTCGGGTCCACTTCGCGAATCGCTTTAATGACAGTCTGGTAGAACTCCGGCAGATCCCGCGCCGTACCCTGATGCTCTTTATACCAGGCCAGCATCTCTTGCGGCGAAGCGTGCTCTTTCAGGCCGCCGCGCTTTTCAGGTGCCGGTTCATTAACCAGGTTGTAGGCCCCCACCGCCGGGTTATCTTTCAGCTCTTTTGCGAGGTCACGCCAGAAAGCAGCGCTCTGCTGCCAGTAGCGTTTATCCTGCCAGAGTCGATCGTCAAAGCGGCCACCGTTGTTCTGCGACCAGCGCATGCCGGGCAGCGAAAGCGGCGTGATGACCACTTTCAGCCCGGCGGCGTGAGCCCGGGCCAGCGTATCCTTAAGCGTTTGCAGATCCTGCTTCATCAGGCCCTGATAATTGTCGGCATTGCCAATCAAAAAATCGCGCTGTTCCGGCTGCCATTTATCCCACGAAAGCCGCACCCAGCTTGCGCCGTAGCCTTTTAGGGCGGAAAAGTAAGCTTCCGTTGGTGCAAGGCGATTAAAGCTGTTACCGCCGTGCTGCGGCGTGTTCCAGAAGGCGATATTGTCGACGGCGAAGGCCGAAGCGGAAAGCAGCGCCAGGCTGGCCAGCAGGGGTTTTAATTTCATGGCAAATATCCCGTTAATAAAAGAGATGCCAGTATTGCCGGTTAACTCAGAGCAATTGTCAGAGGAATGTCAGGATTACGGCCCGGCCGCTAGTTTTGTAATGTTGCCAGCGGCCCGGCAAGGCGATGCTCGGTGCGCACGGTTACGCTACCCCGGTTTTCAGCGCTGACCACCGCAACCGTTGCCCATAAATTTTCTACCTGCTCCGCGGGCCAGGTCACCAGCGCCATTTTGTCGCTGCGCTGCCACCATACCTGGCTGTAGTCATCCCGTTTAAGCAGCGACTGCTCAAGCCACGGCTGCGGGCAAGAAGCCGCAACCCGCGGTGTATGGAGGATTATTTTATGCCCCTGAAGCTGAGCCTGGCTCAGGCCGTTAATGCCCTGCAAGGCCAGAGACTGCCGCCATTGCTGGCCGCCGCTGGAAACGGTGAGTAAATAAACGCCTTCGTTAAGCGGCTGGTTAAATTCCTCACTCTCAACGCGAAATTCCCCCTCTGGTTCGTACTCTACCCGCATCGAGGAAAGTGCCTCTTTGCCTTCGGGCAGAAGCAGCGAAACCCGCAAGTCGTGGCGCGGGCTATTGCCGCTGAGGGTAATGCGGTATATGCGGCTTAGCGGCATATCGCGCTGCATCAGCGTCAGCGTGATGTCATCCAGCCACGCCGGAACCGCCGAAGGGAGATCTTTGCCGCATTGATGGCTCACCACGGCATTAAGCGCCGCCTCCCACGCCTGACGCTGTGCATGGCTGTTCAACCGAGGCCAAACCTCTGTCAACTGGCCGTAGGCAAGGTCACCGCGCTGGTTAAATAGCTGATGATAAACCGGTTCCAGCGGCGTTTCCGGCAGCGCGGCCTGAAGGTTTAAAGGAAAGAGTAAGGCGGCTATCAGGCGTAATTTCATTCCATCCGCTCCAGCCGGTAGCCAATACCGCGGACGCTGGCGATCGGCAGTCCGGGGAGTTTCTGACGCAGTTGCAAAATATGTGTGTCCACCGTTCTGGTGGAAGGAAAGCTCTGGTAACCCCAGACCTGGTTTAACAGCTCGTCTCGCGTGAACACCCGCCCGGCCATCTGCACCAGCATCGCCAGAAGCGAAAACTCCGTTGCCGTTAGCGCCACATCATTTTGCTGCCAGCGCGCAACCTGCCGCGCCGGAACCAGAGTAAGTTCGCCGCAAACCAGCACGCCCTCGCCCAATGGGCGCAGCTGAGCGCGAATGCGGGCCAGCAGCTCAACGTGAGCAAAAGGTTTGCTAATGTAGTCCCGCGCTCCGGCTTCAAGCCCGGCCACTCGCTCTTCTACGCTGACTCTTGCCGTCAGGACGATGACCGGCAGAGCTTTCCTGGCAAGCCACTGGGGCAGCAGGCGCAGGCTATCGCCGTCCGGAAGCTGCCGGTCGAGAATAGCCAAATCCGCCAGATACCAATAATCGGGCACCTGTTCCGAACCGCGTAGCCAGCGGCAGGTAAATCCTTCCTGCCGCAAAAATGCCGACAGCCCCTCGCCAAGCGCAGGATCGTCTTCAATTAATAACAGCGAGGGGGTATTAGCTGACATCGCAAGGAAGCTCCAGGGTAAAAGTGGTTGGCGAAGCGCTGAAAGTTAGCCTGCCGTTCAGGCGGCGGGAGACTCGCTGGACGATGGTCAGCCCCAGTCCAAGGTTATTGTTTGACCAGCGCATGCGGCGCGAGTTTAGCAGCGGGTTTTTACTCATACTTCCGGCATCACTGACCAGGAAAAGCAGGCTCGTTTTGCTTCTGCGCACGGTTAAGCGCACGGGGGCGGCTCCGTGACAAAAGGCATTATCCAGTAAATTCGTCAGGCAGAGACTGCTCCAGTATAGCGCTACGCTAACCGTCATATCTTCTTCAAGGCAGTAAATCAGGCCGTCCCGTGTTGCACAAAGATTATCCAGCCACTCGCTGAGCCGTACCCGGGCTGGGGCTTCCAGCGCCTCACGCTGATGCTCCGCTATAAGATAATGCTTGCTGGTTTCGGCCATCTGGCGCATGCGCTGTAATGTATCTGCCAGAGCAACAAAATTAAGCTGCGCCCGGTCAGGGAGCTGGTTAAAGTCGCGGCGAAAATGCTCAACAACATTGCTAAGCTGGGCGATCGGCGTGCGCAGTTCGTGGGTCAACATTTGGGTAATAAAACGCTGCCGCTCGCGTAACCGGCGGCGCTGCCAGCGCCGTCCACGTAAGACCAGCGGCGGCAAAAATTGCCAACAAAACAAACAACCAGCGCCAGACATCGCGATACCCGTCATTAGCGTTGGCGCATAATGCCCCGAGGCGGACATCACAGCGCCCTCCCGCACTCACCAGTTCAAGCCCGGCCTGCTTAGCCAGCGGCTGCCAGACTGGTTGTTCATAGCGCTGCCATTGCTGGCGGCTAAGGTGCCACAGCTCGCCGTTTTGCAACAGCCAGCGCTGCCCGCCGACCAGCGCCTCAAGATTGTCATCGGAAAGTGTTCCCACGCCGCCCAGGCTACCGGGTCTTTCCCGGACATGCAGAGCGTTTTGCAACGCCGCTGCCGCATCAGGATGGCGCAAAATATAGTGCCAAGCGCTGCTTCCTCCGAGCGGATAAACAGGATGCGTGTTAAACCACGACGCGGGCGGCCTGCCTGCCTGGCACAGCGCCTGCACGAAAGGTAAAACCGATTCTGGAAGTGAGTGACCGGAAACGCAGCGATTATCAAACTGATAAAGCGCGCTCAGGTCGGCAACTGAATATGCCTGAAACTGAGGATACATTGATTCAGGCTTTAGCAGCGCAGGATCCAGCTGTTGCAGAGCCTGTAGCGGCACCTGCGCCGCAGGGCTGGCTTTTTCTAACGCCGCGCTAAACTGGCTCACCCCGGCGGCAAGTTCAGCCGCGTGCGCCGCCGGAGCCAGCAACAAGCCCAGGCACCAACAGAACAACAATGAACGAAGTATCAGAGCAAACCGCTGGGCCACGAGCAGAACCTTAATTTTTAAACGTGGGTTTGGCGGCAAACGCGCCGCTATCAATAATACTCGATAGTATTTTTAATCGTATAACGCACGGTGGTTGGCGGCGTTACGGTTTCATCGGTCATATCCAGATCGCAGGACAGCGGGTTGAAATGCCTGTCGTAGTCGCAGCTTTGCTTGGCCATCCCGATGTTTTTACCGTTCAGCGTAGTCACCGCGCTGTAATCCAGCTTTTTCTTTTTGTCGGTTCCGGCCTTCGCAATAATCGCCAGCTCGCTCTCTTTGGCTTTGGATATCTTGCCCAGCGGATAGCCTTCATCGTCATATTTATAGTCGACCTGGACATCCTTACCCCGGGCAACCGTGACGAAACCATTGTCGTCCGTATCGTAGCTGATGCCCACCTTAGGCAGCCCGGCAAGCTGGCATTTCCCCTGCAACTCCACGCGTTTTTCGTGACTAACGGCGTCAATGTAGTAATTCGCATCCAGCGCCAGCGCAGCGCCGCTATTGTTCTCAAGATCGTGAAACTCAAGGCTGTCGAAGCAGCCTTCCTGCGACAGCACGCCGCTAACCCGCTTCACCACTTCGCCCTTTTCGTTTATCAGCGTCTGGCTAAAATCCTTTACCGGCCCGCGCAGCGGATCGAAGTCGAACTCGTTAGAAAAACTGGCCATTTCCGGCGTATACGCCTGCGGCGACTGCGAGTTGTCACATCCGACAAGCCCGAAAACCAGCGCGCCAGAGATAATGATTTTCTTCACGTTTTGCCGCTCTCCTGTTTGGTGTCATAACATGATATAAGCAAATACAACCCTTTACACTAAAAGCGCTATTCTTATAGTTCACCTCAACATAAGGAAGAGATGATGAAACGTTCCGTTTGGTTAAGCACGATACTGCTGATCGCTGCCGCCCCGGCGTTGGCCGCGCAAGGCAGCTGCGAAAGAGTGAAAGCGGATATCCAGCAACGTATTATTAATAACGGCGTGCCTGAGTCCGGATTTTCGCTAACCATCGTTCCGAACGATCAGGCAGACAAGGCCGGCGGCCAGGTTGTTGGCCACTGCGCTAACGACACGCAAAAAATCGTTTATACCCGCATCGCGGGCGGCGCCGCAGCTGAAAACGAGCCTCAGTAATCTCCAGTGGGGCGCGCTGCGCCCTGCTTTCCCGCAATTTCCGCCGCAGACTGCCCTAACTTTGATTGGCGTTAATAACCTCTACTCCTAAATAAGTAACACTCTTGCCGGAGTGAATATTCGCCCGCTAAGCGGCGAGACTCCACCGCAATCATCAACCCTAAAAATTCAAAAAAATAACGTCTTCCACGCGACAAAACAGTCATGGAGTGAGCGATGTCGAATCTCAACAATCCGGGCGGGATTAGCCGCCGCAGCCTGGTAAAATCTTCCGCTATAGGCGGCCTGGCGCTTGCCGCCGGCGGTATTTCACTGCCGTTTGCTTTACGCAGCGCCGCAGCCGCCGTTGCCGGTGCCGTCTCCCAGGAAGATAAAGTGGTCTGGGGAGCCTGTTCGGTCAACTGCGGCAGCCGCTGCGCGCTGCGCCTGCACGTCCGCGATGAAGAGGTCTACTGGGTCGAAACCGATAATACCGGGCTGGATAACTATGGCGATCATCAGGTTCGCGCCTGCCTGCGCGGGCGCTCCATTCGCCGTCGCATCAACCACCCGGAACGCCTGAATTACCCGATGAAGCGAGTGGGCAAGCGCGGCGAAGGGAAGTTCGAGCGCATCAGTTGGGATGAGGCGCTTAACCTCGTCAGCGGCAGCCTGAAGAAAACCGTTGAAAAGTACGGTAACGAAGCGGTCTATATCAACTACTCTTCCGGCGTGGTCGGCGGCAACATAACCCGCTCCTCGCCTTACGCCTCGCTGGTTGCCCGGCTGATGAATTGCTACGGCGGCTTCCTGAGCCATTACGGCACTTACAGCACGGCACAAATCGCCTGCGCGATGCCATACACCTACGGCAGCAACGACGGCAACAGCACCTCGGATATCGAAAACAGCAAACTGGTCGTGCTCTTCGGCAATAATCCAGCGGAGACCCGCATGAGCGGCGGCGGCATCACCTATTATCTGGAGCAGGCCCGCGAACGCTCCAATGCACGCATGATAGTCATCGACCCGCGTTATACCGACACCGCCGCCGGGCGCGAAGACGAGTGGATACCTATCCGCCCGGGCACCGACGCCGCGCTCGTCGCCGGGCTTGCCCACGTTTTAATCAGCGAGAATCTGGTAGACCAGCCGTTCCTCGATAAATATTGCGTTGGGTATGACGAGAAGACGCTGCCCGCTGGTGCGCCCGCAAACGGGCACTACAAGGCGTATATTCTCGGCCAGGGCGAAGACGGCGTTGAAAAAACGCCGCAGTGGGCAGCCACGATTACCGGCATCCCTGCCGACAAGATAATCAAACTGGCTCGTGAAATAGGCAGCGCTAAACCAGCCTATATTGCTCAGGGCTGGGGCCCGCAGCGCCAGGCGAACGGCGAACTGACCTCCCGCGCGATTGCCATGCTGCCGATTTTGACCGGCAACATCGGGATTAACGGCGGCAACAGCGGCGCCCGTGAGTCCACCTACACCATCACCATTGAGCGTATGCCGGTGCTGGAAAACCCGGTGAAAACGCAGATTTCCTGCTTCAGCTGGACGGACGCTATTGTTCGTGGCCCGGAAATGACCGCCAAACGCGACGGCGTGCGCGGCAAAGATAAGCTGGACGTGCCGATAAAGTTCATCTGGAACTATGCCGGGAATACCATCATCAACCAGCACTCCGACATCAATAAAACCCACGATATTCTGCAGGACGACAAGCAGTGCGAAATGATTGTGGTTATCGAAAACTTTATGACCTCTTCGGCGAAGTACGCCGATATCCTGCTGCCGGACCTGATGACGGTGGAACAGGAAGACATTATTCCCAACGACTACGCGGGCAATATGGGCTACCTGATTTTTATTCAGCCCGCCACCGCGCCTAAGTTCGAGCGTAAACCGATTTACTGGATGATGAGCGAAGTGGCAAGGCGGCTTGGCCCTGACGTTCACCAGGCGTTTACCGAAGGAAGAAGCCAGAGCGAATGGCTGCGCCATTTGTACGCTAAAATGCTCGCCAAAGATCCGTTGCTCCCGTCCTACGAGGCGCTGCGCGAAATGGGTATTTATAAACGTAAAGACCCGGCGGGCCACTTCGTGGCTTACAAAAAATTCCGCGAAGACCCGGCGGCCAATCCGCTCAAGACGCCCTCCGGAAAAATTGAGATCTATTCGAGCAGGCTCGAGGAAATTGCCGGAAACTGGGAGCTGGAAAAAGATGAAACCATCAGCCCGCTGCCGGTTTATGCTTCTACCTTTGAAGGCTGGGACGACCCTCAGCGCGGCGATTATCCTCTCCAGCTGTTTGGCTTCCATTACAAGGCCAGAACGCATTCAACCTACGGCAATATTGACGTGCTCCAGGCCGCCGCACGCCAGGAAGTCTGGATCAACCCAATAGATGCGCAGAAACGCGGAATTACCAGCGGAGACAAGGTCAGCGTGTTCAACGGGCGCGGCGAGGTGTATATCGAAGCCAAAGTCACCCCTCGCATCATGCCGGGCGTAGCGGCCATGGGCCAGGGCGCCTGGCACGATGCCAATATGAGCGGCGACAAAATCGACCGCGGGGCCTGCATTAACACCCTGACCACGCATCGTCCTTCGCCGCTGGCCAAAGGCAACCCGCAGCACACCAATCTGGTCGAGATTAGAAAAATTTAAGGAAGCAAAGAATGTCTTCAGATTTACAACGCCTGCCCGCCATCGCCCTGACCGGTCGCGTACTCGGCGCCCTGTTTTATCAGCCGCCGGGCAGCCCGGAATGCGCGGAGCTTATCGCTATGCTGGCATCACCCGAGTGGGTTACAGAGTGGCCGATTCAGTCCGCTGAATTACCTGATATCGCACGGCTTATGGCTTCCGGCCTGGCGGACGAGGGGCTTGATGCGGAGTATCAGCGACTGTTTATCGGCCCGTACGCGCTGCCTGCTCCGCCGTGGGGTTCGGTCTATCTGGACAAAGAAAACGTGCTCTTTGGCGACTCAATGCTGGCCTTACGCCAGTGGATGCGCGAGCACGGGTTTGTTCAGGAAACCGAGCAGAACGAGCCGGAAGACCATTTTGGTACGCTGCTGATGCTGGCCGCCTGGCTCGCCGATGAGGAGCAATCTCAGCGGCTGGACGAACTGCTCGCCTGGCATCTGCTGCCGTGGTCAGAGCGTTTCCTTAGCCTGTTCACCGACCATGCCGCCAATGATTTCTATCGCGGGCTAGGTCAGCTTGCGCACATTACCCTTGCCGGATGGCGGCGCGGCATGCTGACGCCGGTGGCGCAGAAGGAGCTGTTCTTCTAAGAATCCTGGTCTTTCGGGGAGCCGACGGCATTCGGTTTCCTGAAAGATCCCGCCCGTCGGCGATAATTGATATGTGACAACGTCACGTCGCATTAACATTTTTAAGACAAATCTTTACTTTCCCCTCCCAGCCCAACAGCCATAAGGCCTGCGCAATACTTTATCCCCTAAACCATTAGCCACTTAATGGTCCGCTAAACTGGAATCCTTCCCGCTGCGTTGCTATAGCTCCAGACACCCTGCCGACACAAGGCATAACAACAGGCCGTCCTTCCGGCGGCAATAACGCGTGCAACAGGGAGACACACTGCAATGCAAAACGCATCCTTCTTAACAAGGTTCCTTCTCGGCCTCCTTGCGCTCGTTGTAGTGCTCGGCCTGCTGGTCTGGGGTATCGGGCCTGAGACAATAAAAGCCCGTCAGGTGGACCTGGTTTACCTCGGGCAGCAGCACTTAATTCTGGTGTTTAGCTCTATGGCGCTGGCGCTGCTGGTTGGTATTCCCAGCGGGATTTTACTCAGCCGCCCTGCCGCCCGCCGCTGGGCGGAATACGTGATGCAGATATTTAATATCGGCAATACGCTGCCGCCGCTGGCGGTGCTGGCTCTGGCAATGGTGGTCATCGGTATCGGCGATAAACCGGCGATTATTGCTCTGTTCCTCGCTTCCCTGCTGCCCATTGTGCGTAACACCTACGCCGGGCTATGCAGCGTGCCGCCTTCGCTTATCGAGGCGGCTAACGGCATTGGCATGACAAAATTACAGCGTCTGCGCCAGGTTGAAATCCCCAACGCGCTGCCGGTTATGCTCTCCGGGGTGCGCATCGCCACCGCCATCAACGTAGGCACGGCCCCGCTGGCGTTTCTTATCGGTGCCAGCAGCTACGGCGAACTGATTTTCCCGGGTATTTACCTTAACGACTTCCCGACGCTGATCCTCGGGGCGGTGGCTACCGCGCTGTTTGCGCTGATACTGGATCTTGCTCTCGCGGGCCTTGGCCGGGTGCTCAGCCCCCACGCCGCTTAATAACAACAATAAGGAGCGTTCATGAAGATGCTTTCCCGACTGCTGACGGCGGCCCTCACCGCCACGGCACTTCTTACCGCCCAGGCGCAGGCTGCCCCGCTGGTGCTGGCGACCAAGAGCTTTACCGAGCAACATATTCTCTCTGCCATGACCACGCAGTATCTGGCGAAAAAAGGGTTCCAGGTTACGCCGCAAACCAATATCGCCACGGTTATTTCCCGCAACGCGATGATCAATAAACAGATTGATATGACATGGGAATACACCGGGACTTCGCTGATTATCTTCAATCACATCAACAAAAGAATGTCGCCGGAAGAGTCGTATAACACGGTTAAAAAGCTGGATGCCAAACTTGGCCTCGTCTGGCTCAAGCCTGCGGAAATGAACAACACCTACGCCTTTGCCATGAAGCGTGAACGCGCTGAGAAAGAAGGCATTACCACGATGTCTCAGCTGGTGGAGCGGGTGGAGCATATTCGCCAGACCGACCCGAAACATAACTGGATGCTCGGCCTGGATCTGGAATTTGCCGGGCGCAGTGACGGCCTGAAGCCGCTCCAGCAGGTGTATAACATGCCGCTGGACCGCCCGCAGATTCGCCAGATGGACCCCGGCCTTGTGTATAACGCCATCCGCGACGGCTTTGTCGATGCCGGCCTGATTTACACCACCGACGGGCGCATGAAAGGCTTCGACCTGAAGGCGCTGGTGGACGATAAAGGTTTCTTCCCAAGTTACGCTGTCACGCCGGTGGTGCGTAAAGATGTGCTGGATGCGAATACAGGTCTTGAGGAAGCGCTCGATACCCTTTCGTCCCTGCTGAATAACGACGTGATAACAACCCTGAACGCCAAAGTTGATATCGACCATGAAACCCCGCAGCAGGTAGCGCGTGAATTCCTGCAGCAGAAAGGCTTGCTCTGAGGAGGTATCGTGGAAACTCTGCATTATATGATTGATAACGCGGGCTATATTGGCTCCCTGACTCTGCATCACCTGTGGCTGGTGCTTATCGCCGTCGGGCTGGCCATCGTGATTGGCGTCCCGCTCGGTATTCTGATTGTGCGCCATAAATGGCTGGCAACGCCGGTGCTCGGCGTCGCCACTATCGTGCTGACCATTCCGTCTATCGCCCTGTTCGGCCTGATGATCCCGCTGTTTTCGCTGATCGGTCAGGGAATTGGCGTGGTGCCTGCCGTTACGGCCGTCTTTCTCTACTCGCTGCTGCCGATTGTTCGCAACACCCATACCGCGCTGGACAGCCTGCCGCCGGGTCTGCGCGAAGCCGGTCGCGGCATCGGCATGACCTTCTGGCAGCGTTTACGCTGGGTAGAAATCCCGATGGCGCTGCCGGTGATTTTTGGCGGTATCCGTACCGCAGTGGTGATGAACATTGGCGTGATGGCGATTGCCGCCGTCATCGGCGCGGGCGGGCTGGGCCTGCTGTTGCTGAACGGCATCAGCGGGAGCGACATCCGCATGCTGATTGCCGGAGCGGTAATGATTTGCCTGCTCGCCATCGTGCTTGACTGGCTGCTGCATCGCCTGCAAATGCATTTTACCAAGTGGTAACCGGCCATTAAATTCGTCTTTAAAAGAGAGTAAATAATGATAAAACTTGAAAATCTCACCAGACAATTTGTGCAGAAAAACGGCCAGACTTTTAACGCCGTGGATAACGTCAGCCTCAACGTCCCCGAGGGGGAAATGTGCGTTCTGCTTGGCCCTTCCGGCTGCGGCAAAACCACCACGCTGAAGATGATTAACCGCCTGATTAAGCCAACCGGCGGCAAAATTTTGATTAACGGGCAGGACACTAACGATCTGGATACCGTTACCCTGCGCCGCAATATCGGCTACGTTATCCAGCAGATTGGCCTGTTCCCGAACATGACCATCGAAGAGAACATTACCGTGGTGCCGCGCATGCTGGGCTGGGATAAAGCCCGCTGTAAAGAGCGCGCCAGCGAGTTAATGAGCATGGTGGCCCTCGATCCTAATCGCTTCCTTAACCGCTACCCGCGCGAGATGTCCGGCGGGCAGCAGCAGCGCATCGGGGTTATTCGCGCCCTGGCGGCAGATCCTCCGGTGCTGCTGATGGATGAGCCGTTCGGCGCGGTCGACCCGATTAACCGCGAGACAATCCAGAACGAGTTTCTCGACATGCAGCGCCAGCTGAAAAAAACCGTGATGCTGGTGAGCCACGACATTGACGAAGCGCTGAAGCTGGGCGACCGCATCGCGGTGTTCAGACAGGGCAAAATCGTGCAGTGCGCCAGCCCGGACGAGCTGCTGGCAAAACCGGCTAATGATTTTGTAGGCTCGTTCGTGGGCCAGGACCGCACGCTGAAGCGCCTGCTGCTGGTGCAGGCCGGGGACGTAACCGACCAGCAGCCGACCATTACCGCCCGCGAGTCCACGCCGCTGCCGGAAGCCTTTGCCACCATGGATGATAACGACATGCGCTCTATTACCGTGGTAGACGGCGATGGTAAACCGCTGGGCTTCGTTAAGCGCCGCGAAGCGCGCGGCGCAACGGGAACCTGTTCTGAACTGCTCCACCCGTTCCGCGTGACCGGCCGGGCTGAAGAAAACCTGCGCATCGTGCTGTCGAAACTCTACGAGCACAATATGGTCTGGATGCCGATTACCGATGAGGACGGGCGCTACAGCGGAGAAATTTCGCAGGATTATATTGCCGACTATCTCAGCTCGGGCCGTACCCGCCGGGTGCTGAATATTCACCAAAGTTAATCAACCTGATGCGCTGCCCCAGCGGCGGCGCATTTTCTTTTGAGCTTCTCTTCTTTCTGCCCCACAATAGCGCCATTCCCCCGCTACGTTATCCATTATGCACCGTTTACATGCTTTCCCCGACATCAGGGAGATGCTGCGCCGACTGGTGATTGCGGTCTTCATTGGCCTTGCCTCCGCGCTGGTTGTCTGGCTGTTTCGCCAGGCAATGTATCTGCTTGAGAATGCGTTTCTTGGCGACCACGGCGGCAGCCTGGTCGCGGCTGCGGCTTCGCTTGAACCCTGGCGACGCGTGATGACGCCGGCCGTTGGCGGCCTGCTCGCGGGACTGCTGTTATGGGGCTGGCAGCGGGCCACCCGCCAGCGCCCTTCTGCCCCCACCGATTACATGGAAGCCATCGAAACCGGCGACGGGCGGCTCGACGTCCCTTCAAGCCTGGTAAAGTCCGGCGCTTCGCTTATTGTGGTCGCCAGCGGCAGCGCCATCGGCCGCGAAGGGGCAATGATCCTGCTGGCTACCGTATTTGCCTCGCTCTTTGCCCAGCGATTTACGCCAGACAAAGAGTGGAAACTGTGGGTCGCCTGCGGTGCCGCCGCCGGGATGGCCAGCGCCTACCACGCGCCGCTGGCGGGCAGCCTGTTTATCGCGGAGATTCTATTTGGCTCGCTGATGCTTGCTTCGCTTGGGCCGGTGGTTATCGCCGCCGTTAGCGCGCTGCTGATGACCCATTTATTGAACGGCGGCCAGGCTCCGCTGTATATCGTCACCCTTCTCGCGCCGCCTCTGCCTTCCCAGTATGGGCTGATGGCGCTGCTGGGCTTAACGGCAGGTGTAGTTGGCCCGCTGATGCTGTGGCTGCTGATGAAAAGCAGCGTGCTGTTTCGCGGGCTGCACCTGTCGCCACCGTTGCAGCTGGCGCTGGGCGGGCTGATTGTCGGCCTGCTTTCGCTGATAACGCCCACCGCGTGGGGTAACGGCTACAGCGTGGTGCAATCATTTCTCTCCAGCCCGCCCGCGCTGCTGTTTGTTGCCGGGGTTCTGCTGTGCAAATTACTGGCGGTGATGGCGAGCAGCGGCTCAGGCGCGCCGGGCGGCGTGTTTACGCCAACGCTATTTATCGGCGCAGCGCTGGGCATGCTGTTTGGTCAAATTTGTGGAATGTGGGGCGGAGGCGGCGAACCGGTGGCGATTCTGCTGGGGCTGACGGGTATGGCCTCGCTGCTTGCGGCGACCACCCATGCGCCCATTATGGCGACGCTGATGATTTGTGAAATGACCGGAGAGTTTACCCTGCTCCCCGGCCTGCTTCTGACCTGCGTTATAGCCTCTACGCTGTCGCGCTGGCTACGCCCGCAGTCTGTCTACCGACAGAGCGCTGCGCAGCCGGGGTAAGTTGATGTACGGCCCGAGGTCGCGCTGTTCGGCGCGGGGCAGATACGGCAGCTCGCCAATCATTGGCCCCGGCAGTTTCTTGCTCAGCACTTCGATAATTTCCGCGTAGTGCGCCAGCCCTGGGTTGATGCGGTTGGCGACCCAGCCAATAAACGGCAGCCCGTCGTTGGCAATGGCCTGCGCCGTAAGCAGCGCATGGTTGATACAGCCTTCCTGGATCCCCACCACCATCAGCACCGGCAGTTGCTCCTGCACCACCCAGTCGGAGAGCGGGCGCAGATCGTTCATCAGGCTACGCCAGCCGCCCGTGCCTTCAACCACGACATGATCCATCTGGCTGCTCAGGCGCGCCAGGCCGCTGGAGAGCAAAGAGTAGTTCACCGGACTATTGTGGCTAATGCTGCTCTCTTCCTCGCTCAGCGCGATAGGATTGATAGCTTCGTAGGGCAGTTTAACCGTTGAGACGCTTTGTAATACCAGCGCATCCTTGTTGCGCAGTCCTTCTGGCGTCTCTTTACTACCCTTCGCCACCGGCTTATAGCCGACAACGCTTTTACCGCTGGCGGCCAGCGCCTGCAGCAAGGCTCTTGAAACCACCGTCTTCCCCACGGCGGTATCGGTACCCGTTATAAAGAAACGCTTAAGCATGAATCTCTCCCGGAGGTAACGCTTGCAATAAAAACAAAAAAGAAAAATTGAACCGGGAAAGTCTAAAAGAATGGCGCTGCGGCCAGATTGAGATAGCGCAATATTTGGTGAATCAGGGCGTGGAATCAGCCCTGCAACAGGCGAATTAATAAAGAGCCGTTATACATTGCGTCTTTTACCAGCGCCGCACCGGCCATCGTACCCCGATTATTAAACTGGGTACTTTCAACTACCGTATGGCTGCTGTAGGCGGGTAAAGCCTGCTGGCGAATGCAGTCGGTAATCGCCGGGTGGAGAATAGCGGCGGCGCGGTTAAGCGGCGAACCGATAAGGATCTTTTGCGGATTAAACAGGTTAACCATAATGGCCAGAATACGGCCTACGTTCTGCCCGACGCCGATAATAATGTCTTTTGCCAGCAGGTCGCCGCCAATCGCCGCGTCGCACAGGGATTCCACGCTCAGCGGCTGGCCGTGCAGCATCGACCCCATAGACTGGCTCATACGCTGCTGCGCCAGCTCCAGAACGCTCTCGACGCTGGCGATGGTTTCCAGGCAGCCGTGGTTGCCGCAATAACAGCGCTTGCCGTACGGGTCAACCTGAGTGTGGCCGATTTCGACCAGGCTGCTGCTGCCCGCGTGCAGCAGGCGACCGTCGGTTATTACGCCCGCCCCGACGTTATGGTCGATAACAACCTGAATGACGTCTCGCGCCCCCTGCGACGCGCCAAACAGCCCTTCGGCCATGGTCCAGGCGCTGATGTCGTGCTGGATAAACACCGGCACCCCGGTATGGGTTTCCAGCGCTTCGCCGAGCGGCATATCGCAGATGTCATAAAACGGCATGCGGTGAATAATGCCGCGCACGGTATCAATGATGCCCGGCAGCGTAATGGCGATGGCGGTTAGGCGCTCCAGCTTTTCCTGGTGGCGAATAAAGAACTGATCGACCTGAAAAACGATGCGGTCCAGCAGAGGCTGAGGATCTTCTATCGGCAGGGCAACGGTATCTTCAACCACCAGCTTGCTGCTGAGGTCGCGCAGGCCCAGGGAGATTTCGCCCCGACTCAGACGCAATGAAAGATAGTGCCAGGCTTCGGTTTCCAGCATCAGCCCCACGGCCGGGCGGCCACGGCTGCCCGGGTCCTGAATTTCGGTTTCCTGTACCAGGTGAGCTTCAAGCATCTCCCGCACAATTTTGGTGATACTGGCCGGTGCCAGCTGCGCCAGGCGGGAAAGATCGATTCGCGACACCGGACCGTGGGTATCAATCAAACGATAAACAACACCGGCATTGGTCTGTTTAATCTGATCGATATGGCCCGGCTGACTATCAGCAACCACGTGGTACTCCCTTTATTTTCGCGCTTCGAAATAAACTTTTAGGCTATGGTTAAACACTTGAAGCGGGGTAGTCAAATATTTACTTAGGGTTGTGATTTACCGCACATAATCCCGCCATTTTGCGGCTATTTTAGCGCGGATGAGGCCTCGGTTAACAGCGCCGAGATGCGCTTTGCCGCCGCAGAAAGTTCCCGATGCTTCGGCCAAACCAGCCACAGTTCCGACTGCGCTTCCTGCTCTTCTATGGGTAACCACACAACATCGCTTAGCCGAATGCGCTGGAACGACGCGGGGAGAATAGAAACGCCCAGCCCGGCCGACACCAGGCCGATAATCGTCATCGCCTCGCCCACCTCCTGGGTAATGTAAGGCACGATATCGTTGCGGTGCAGCAAGCCGACTATGTCGTCGTACAGCCCGGTGCCAACGTGTGGGTCGAAAAAAACAAAAGGCTCTTTGGCAAGCTGCTTAAGGGAAACCGAACTGGCGCAGGCCAGCGGATGCTCCCGGTGTACCATCGCCAGCAGCGGCTCACGCAGGATCAGCGTCCAGTCCAGCGTCTCCGGCAGTTTGGTGTTGCGCATCAGCCCCAGCTCCAGCTCGCCGTCGTT
The DNA here is from genome assembly GCF_000412335.2 of Cedecea davisae DSM 4568. GTDB lineage: Bacteria > Pseudomonadota > Gammaproteobacteria > Enterobacterales > Enterobacteriaceae > Cedecea > Cedecea davisae. Next base: position 1,939,344 of record NZ_KE161030.1, on the reverse strand, counting down.
AAGCGGAGCAATCTGCTCCCGGGTATTCACTTCCCGCATTTGAATATGCACATCCGGGTAACGGCGGCGAAAGGCGGACAGGCTGTCCGAGACGGCTTTGATAAACGGCGCGGACGAAGTAAAACCGATGCGCAGCTCGCCGGTTTCGCCCTGATGCAAACGCGCGGCGCGTGCTGCTGCTGCGTCCACCTGGCTAAGGATAAGGCGTGCATCGTTGAGGAACTGCTGCCCGGCGGCGGTCAGATTCACGCTGCGGTTGGTTCGCGCCAGCAGTCGGGCGCCAACTTGCTGTTCAAGGGTCTGGATCTGCTGACTGAGCGGCGGCTGGGAGATGCGCAGCCTTGCCGCAGCGCGGCCAAAATGCAGTTCTTCCGCAACGGCGACAAAGTAACGCAGGTGACGCAGTTCTATATTCATATGCCAAACATATCATTTGAGATTATTAATATATTAGACATAACATTTACACTTTTCTACTCTGTAAATAATAAGTTAACGCACTTTGTAAGGATCTCCTTTGAGCCGCACCACAACCGTCAGCCCCGTCCCGACAGAGGCCGCTGGCGAAAGACCTTCTGTTCAGTCTGTCAGCTACATTAAACGAGGCACTCCCCAGTTTATGCGCGTCACCCTGGCGCTATTTTCCGCCGGTCTCGCCACTTTTGCCCTTCTCTACTGCGTGCAGCCGATTTTGCCGGTGCTGTCGCAAGAATTTGGCGTCAGCCCCGCCAGCAGCAGTATTTCGCTGTCGATATCCACCGCCATGCTGGCTATCGGCCTGCTGTTTACCGGCCCGCTTTCGGATGCGATTGGCCGCAAGCAGGTGATGGTCACCGCGCTGCTGCTCGCCTCCTGCTGCACCCTGCTTTCCACTCTGATGACCAGCTGGCACGGCATCCTGGTGATGCGCGCCCTGATTGGCCTGTCGCTTAGCGGCGTGGCCGCCGTCGGCATGACTTACCTCAGCGAAGAGATGCACCCCAGCGTGGTGGCGTTTTCAATGGGGCTGTATATCAGCGGGAACTCCATCGGCGGAATGAGCGGCCGCCTGATAACCGGCGTGCTGACCGACTTCTTTAGCTGGCGCGTTGCCGTGGCCGCTATCGGCTGCTTCGCCCTCGCCTCGGCGCTGATGTTCTGGAAAATTTTGCCGCAGTCGCAGCATTTCCGCGCCTCCAGCCTGCGGCCCAAAACGCTGTTTATTAATTTCCGCCTGCACTGGCGCGACCAGGGCCTGCCGCTGCTTTTCGCCGAAGGCTTCCTGCTGATGGGCGCGTTTGTCACGCTGTTTAACTACATTGGCTACCGGCTGATGGAAGCGCCGTGGTTCCTTAGCCAGGCGGTGGTTGGCCTGCTGTCCGTGGCCTACCTCACCGGGACATGGAGTTCGCCAAAAGCCGGGGCAATGACCGCAAAGTATGGCCGCGGCCCGGTGCTGATAGCCTTTACCGCCGTAATGTTCATCGGCCTGACGCTCACCGTGTTCTCGCCTCTGCTGGTGATTTTTGCCGGAATGCTGCTGTTCTCCGCCGGGTTCTTCGCCGCCCACTCGGTTGCCAGCAGCTGGATTGGCCCGCGCGCGCGGCGCGCTAAAGGCCAGGCTTCTTCGCTGTATCTGTTCAGCTATTACCTCGGCTCCAGCATCGCCGGTACGCTCGGCGGTGTGTTCTGGCACCAGTTCGGCTGGAACGGCGTGGCCGCATTTATCGGCTCGCTGCTGCTTATCGCCCTGCTGGTTGGCACGCGTTTGCATCACCGCGCGCACTAAGCTTCTGCTGGCCTCGTTTTCAGATGCGCTTAATGCTATTTTCTTTGGCGTTAACAACCTGTTCACGAGGCCATATGGAAAAGCAAAACTATAATCACCTGACCCGTACCTTCCAGCGTCTGTCCCGCTTTGACCACCTGTACGCCATTGCAGGCTGGGATATGTCAACCATGATGCCCGCCAACGGCAGCCAGGCACGCGGTGAAGCCCTCTCTGAACTCAGTGTGCTTAAGCACCAGATCCTGACCGACAAGAAAATCGCCACGCTGTTGCAGGCCGCCGCTCAGGAAGATCTCGATGACGTTGAACGCGCAAACCTGCGTGAGATGACCCGCCATTACCAGGAAGCCGTGCTGCTGCCGGATGCTCTGGTTGAAGAAAAATCGCTGGTAGGCACCCGCTGCGAGCACGGCTGGCGTACCCAGCGCCCGGCCAACGACTGGCAGGGCTTTTCCACCAACCTGAAAGAAGTGGTGCGCGTGAGCCGCGAAGAAGCGCAGCTGCGTGCCGAAGCGAAAGGCATCTCCCGCTACGACGCCCTGCTGGACATCTACGAGCCGGGCATGACCAGCGCTAAGCTCGACGTGCTGTTTGGAGACCTGCGCGGCTGGCTGCCGGATCTTCTGCAGAAAGTAGTTGATAAACAAGCTAAAGAATCTCTTATCGCCCCGCAAGGCCCGTTCGCCACCGAAACGCAGCGCCAGCTGGGTCTCGACACAATGGCGCTGCTCGGCTTCGACTTTAACGGCGGCCGCCTCGACGTTAGCGCCCACCCGTTCTGCGGCGGCGTGCCGGAAGACGTGCGCATCACTACCCGCTACAACGAAGAAGAGATGTTCAGCTCGCTGTTCGGCGTGATCCACGAAACCGGCCACGCGCGCTACGAGCAGAACCTGCCGCGCGAATGGCTGGGGCAGCCCGTTTCTCTGGCACGCTCCACCGCGATTCACGAGTCGCAGAGCCTGTTCTTTGAAATGCAGCTTGGCCGCAGCGCGCCGTTCCTGAAACTTCTGCTGCCGAAAGTCACCGAGCGCTTTGGCCCGCAGCCCGCGTTTGAGCTAAATAACTTTATCAATCTTAACCAGCAGGTAGAGCGCGGCTTTATCCGCGTGGATGCCGACGAAGTCAGCTATCCGGCACACGTTGTACTGCGCTACGAAATTGAACGCGCGCTGATTGACGGTGATATCGAAGTCGATGACATTCCGGCTCTGTGGAATGAAAAAATGCAGTCCTGGCTGGGCCTGTCTACCGAAGGCAACTATCGCAACGGCTGCATGCAGGATATTCACTGGACGGACGGGGCATTTGGCTACTTCCCTTCTTACACTCTGGGCGCAATGTACGCCGCGCAGCTGTTCGCCGCCGCGAGCCGGGCGCTGCCGCAGCTGGAAAGCGACATCGCCAGCGGTGATTTCAGCGCGTTATTTGACTGGTTAAAGCAAAATATCTGGCAGCACGGCAGCCGCTTCACCACCGCGCAGCTGATTACCAATGCCACCGGAGAAGATCTTAACCCGTTGTATTTCCGTAAACATTTAGAATCCCGCTACCTGTAAAAACCTGACGCCGGGTCGCCCGCACCCGGCGTTGTACATTCCGTTACACGCCGATACCAATCACTCACTGAACACTTCCATCCTCCAGCCTATAGTTCATTTCAACGGCCCCGCAGTGGGGTTGACACATAAACAAATTCGAGGATGTCGAAATGAAAAAAGTATTAGCTCTGGTTGTTGCCGCTGCTATGGGTCTGTCTTCTGTTGCTTTCGCTGCTGACACTACTGCTACCGCTCCGGCTGCTGCTCCAGCAACCACCGCTGCTGCTCCTGCTGCTAAAGCACCTGCTGCAAAAGCAACTCATCATAAAAAACACAAAAAAGCTGCCGCTCAGAAAGCTCAGGCTGCCAAAAAGCACCACAAAAAAGCCGCTAAGCCAGCTACCGAGCAGAAAGCTCAGGCCGCTAAAAAGCACCACAAAAAAGCAGTAAAACCTGCTGCACAGAAAGCTCAGGCTGCTAAAAAACACCACAAAAAAGCAGTAAAACCAGCTGCTCAGAAAGCACAGGCTGCTAAAAAACACGTTAAGAAACACCACAAAGCTGCTGCAAAACCAGCTGTACAGCCAGCTGCATAAGTTCAACGGGGCAAACCCGGTGGCTTAAAGCGTTAACATAAAACACCCGGCTTGCCGGGTGTTTCATTAGAGATAAAGTACGACGCTTTAAACGTACTTATCGCCTGAGAAAAAAACGCAAAGAAGGGTGTCTTCTGGTTTACCCCAAACAGGTACCGTTTTTTACCTGTTTGACACCGAGGCAGACACCCGGCTTGCCGGGTGTTTATTTCTGGAGTGCGGATAATGTTGCGACGCTATAGTTTCGAGTTAATCCTCGCCCTGCTGGTAATCTGCGGAATTATCACCCTGAGCTTCTGGCTGGGTTAGTGTAGCCCGCTGTTTCTACTCCCACTTTCGGCCCGTTCCGTCTATAGTTACTGCATCTATAAAAACCATAATTATTAGCCCCTTCAGAGAGAGCTATGCGCAAAAGTGTTGTGTTGTTTTTAGGAGCGTTACTCCTTTTACCTCAACTGAGCCATGCGGACGAAGACGATAGCCCCGCTAACGTTAAAACGCTGTTCTTCGGCAAAGATGACCGTATTCGCGTGACCAACCAGGAAGATGCGCCGTGGGATGCCATCGGCCAGCTGGAAACCGCCAGCGGCAATCTGTGTACCGCCACGCTAATTTCACCTCATCTGGCGCTCACCGCCGGGCACTGCCTGCTTGAGCCGCCGCGCGGTAAGGCCGACAAAGCTATCGCCCTGCGTTTTATTTCCCATAAAGGGCAATGGCGCTATGAAATTCATGACATCGAAGGCCGGGTAGATAAATCCCTGGGCCGCCGCCTTAAGCCCGACGGTGACGGATGGCTGGTGCCTTCCAGCGCCGCGCCTTACGATTTTGGCCTGATTATCATCCGCAACCCGCCGTCCGGCATTACGCCGGTGCCGCTGTTTACCGGTGACAAAGACGCCCTGACCGCAGCGTTAAAGGCGCAGGATCGCAAAGTGACCCAGTCCGGTTATCCGCTGGATCATCTTGACGATTTGTATACCCATAATAATTGCTTAGTCACCGGCTGGGCGCAGGCGTCCGTGCTGTCGCACCAGTGCGACACCCTGCCCGGCGATAGCGGCTCTCCGCTGCTGCTGAAAACCGACGACGGCTGGCAGCTAATTGCGGTCCAAAGCTCCGCGCCTGCGGCCAAAGATCGCTACCGGGCGGACAATCGCGCCATCTCGGTGACCGGCTTCCGCGATAAGCTCGAAGCGCTGGCGCAGTAAATCTCATGCCGGATGCTGCTGACGCCATGATGACAGCGCGCTCAGCGGCATCGGTTTGCTGAAATAATATCCCTGCAGGCGGTCGCATCCGGCCTGGCACAGCAAACGTAGCTGCCCGTCGTTCTCTACTCCCTCAGCCGTGACAGCCATGCCCAGCGCGCTGGCAATTCGCACGGTGCCGCTCACCAGAGCCAGCGCCTGCTCGTCGTTGTCCACCAGGCCCGCCAGGGATTTATCTATCTTGATAGTGTCGAAGTTGAACCTACGCAGGTAGCCAATACTGGAATAGCCGTTGCCGAAATCGTCCAGCGCCATCGCCATACCCTGTGTTTTAAGATTGCGAATGGCCGCCAGCGCCCGCTCCGGGTTTTCCAGCACGTAGCTTTCGGTAACCTCCAGCTCGAGGCGCCGGGCGGGAAATTGGGTTTCTTGCAGCACTCGCGCAACTTTGTCTTCAAACTCCGGGTCGCGGAACTGCGCCGGAGAAATGTTGACCGACAGTCGTAAATCCTCAAAAGCCTGTAAATCGCTGCACGCCCGGCGCAGTACAAACTGCCCGAGCGCATAAATCAGGCCGCTGGTTTCAGCCACGCCAACAAAATCGTCCGGCTGTAGCTCCCCTCCGGGACGACGCGGCCAGCGCACCAGCGCCTCAACGCCGGTAATGGCCAGACTCCGGGCATCAATAATGGGCTGATACCAGACCTCAAACTCTTCACGCGCCAGGCCATTACGAATATCGTTTTCAATCACCAGGCGGCGCTCGCGTACGCTATTCAGCGCCGCATCATAGTAAGTAATGCGGCCTTTGCCGGTCATTTTGGAGTGATACATGGCGATATCGGCGCGGCGGAACAATTCGGAGCTGCCGCAGTCCACCAGCGAGCCGCAGGCGATACCGATGCTGGCGCTGATGTGGATGGTGCTTTCCCCTACCGGAACAGGCTGGCTGAGGTAATCCAGCACCGAACCGGCAAATGCCGATGAGAGCTCCCCGGCGTGTTCACCGCCGATCATCATCGCGAACTCGTCACCGCCCATTCTGACCAGCATGCCGTTAACCGGCACCCGGTCGCGCAGCGAGTTGGCAATGGTGATAATCAACTGGTCGCCGATGTCGTGCCCGTAAATATCATTCACGTCTTTAAAACCGTCGAGATCGATAAACACCACGCTTTTTTCGTCCTTATCCCCGCGCTTGCTGATGCTTTCCAGCCGTTCGATCAGTGCCCGGCGATTTGGCAGGTGGCTCAGCCAGTCGGTCAGGGCAATGTTTCTCGCCTGCTTTTCACCGCGCGCCAGCTTGTAAAGCCCAAGACTGCTGATGGCGATAAAAATCAGGATTAGCAGCGCGGCCAGAATAGCGATGCGCGTAATATCGGCGGAAGCCGCGTGTGCCGCCTCTGCCCCGGGCATTCTCGGCTTCCAGTTAAGGTAGCCCAGCGTCTCGCCGGAACTGCTCTTTAGCGGCACGCTGGATAAATCCAGCGCCCGTGATGCAAAACGTAGATTCTCAATCTGGAAAGTGTTGCCCAGCTCTTTGAGCATACTGCTGTTAACCTGGCGGCCGATCACCAGATAGCGGCGAGTGGCATCCCGAACCTGAAGCCGCCCCAGCATCGGGCGTATCAGGCCGATGCCGATAAAGGAAACGCCCGACGAGGTATTGGTTATTCCGGCAAAGATCTTTTTATCATCTTTCAGCGCCTGAGCATGCTGGCGAACCATCGCCTCAAATCCTTTGCCGAGCGGGCTGATGCTGCTCCCGGCAACGCGCTGGCCGCGAAACGAGCCCCAAAGGATATTGAAACTTTCATCCAGGACGTATACGCCGTCGTAGAGATTGTTGATTTTGTAGCCCGCGCCCCAGGTGTTATACAGCCAGTTAACGTCCAGCTCCTGGCGATACACCTGGTTTACCGCGTCGTCCCAGACCGCGTTATCAATCACCAGCGCCCAAACGCGGTTAACCGAAGTCTGGATAGCACCCTGCACCGACAGCGCGCTGCGGTGCTCATCTATCTCATTGGTTTTACTACTGATAAGGTGCAGCGAAAGGTATAGCAGCGCGATAATAGAAATCACTAACCCGATGCCAGCCATAAAAATCATGGCAAACAGGGTTCCGGCGACGGGCGTGCTTTTCCAGCTAAGGGGATTACGCAATTTCATCTCTCTTTTAAGTGAAATAACGTTGAGCTAACCGGTGATTAATTAAGAGGAGTCTCTTTTACCGTAAAATAAGCGTAATACACTTACGGCAAAGCGCTGCCCGATAATTAACGGGCAGCGTGATAGATCAGGCAAATTTGATAATAACCATCCCTGCGAGCAGCAAGGCAAGGCCAATCCAGCCCTTACGGTTCAGCTTCTGGCCGAACAAGATCCAGCCTGCGGCGGCGGTAGCAATAATCCCAAAACCGCCCCACAGCGCATAGGCCACTGACAGCTCGATCCCTTTTACCGCCTGGGCCAGGGCGCTAAATGCCGCCAGTACGGCCAGTAAAGAGAGCACGCCGTAGAGCGGGCGACGGAAGCCATCCGAATGTTTTAATAATATATTCGCGGCGATTTCCAGCACGATAGCAAGCAGCAGCCACAGAGCATGAACCCACTCAAACGACGGCATGATCGCCTCCCTTTTCCGCTTTCTGTTTACGCGGTTTTTTGGTTAGCGTGCCGGATTTAATCAGCGCGATGCCGACAACCAGCGTGCTCAGGCCGAGTATTTTCAGCGGTGAAATGGACTCATCAAACAGCAGCACGCTGAATACGGTAATAAACAAAATACCGATGCCTTCCCACATGGCATAGGCCACGCCGAGGGCAATTTTTTTCACCGAGAACGACAGTAAAATATAAGAGAGGGCGATCATGACCAGCATGAAAATATAACCTGCGTTATTTTCGCTGACGCTTGACCATTTCATTGACAAAGTGCCGGTAATTTCGGCAACGATAGCCAGTCCCAGTAAAATCCAGTAAATCATGATTTCTCTCCTGACAGAGAAAATAAAGCTGCAAGAAGCCTGCAAGACACGTCAAACCGACGAGCAAGCCAAATTAAAGGTGCAAAAAATTTGTCAGAAGAAAGGGACTAAAGCGCGTTGCGCCAGTGTTGTTCACCAGAAAGGGAAGAGGCAGAAGTAGTAAAAATAAAAGAGTTGCTTAAAGGGGTATTGAACATATTGTCCATAATTTTTCCAACTTATCCGCGGTGTTGCTTCTCGTCAGTTGCGGATAGAAAATTGTCCTCAGTAGTTAAACACGCCAAATTTGTACCATAATTCGGTATCTTAGCCCGCGACCTTTGCAATTCTTTACGCTGCCCCCCCCTGGCTTCACAATGTATTAAACTGTTGGCAACGTTTAAAATAGCGTAATTAATCGATGAATTTTTTACCGGCGGTGTATTATTTTCTGCCTGTAACCGTGGAGAACCTGCAACAATGGCGAAACCAATAATAACTCTGCGCGCTCTGAAAGCCGTGATTATGCTGGGAATGTTGGTAATTATTCTTGTGGGAATAAAAGCCGCGGCGGATATCATCGTGCCGTTTATTCTGGCGCTGTTTATCGCGGTTATTCTCAACCCGCTGATTCGCCGTCTTGAGCGCCTGCGCGTTCCGCGCGTGCTCGCCATCAGCCTGGTTATCGTGATTATTATTTTGAGTATGGTGCTGCTGCTCGCCTATCTCGGCACGTCGCTGAACGAGCTGGCTCGTACCCTGCCCCAATACCGTTCTTCGCTTGCCGTACCGCTGCAAACGCTGGAGCCGTGGCTACAGCGGGCGGGGATCTCGGTTTCCGTCGATCAGCTCATGAAATATGTTGACCCCAACGCGCTGATGACCCTGGTTACCGGTCTGCTGACCCAGCTCTCCAACGCCATGACCTCCATCTTCCTGCTGCTGCTCACCGTGGTGTTTATGCTGATTGAAGTCCCGCAGCTGCCGCGCAAGCTCCAGCAATTGATGTCCCGCCCGGAAGAAGGCATGGGCGCTATCCAGCGTGCTTTGGACAGCGTCAGTCATTATCTGGTGCTGAAAACGGCCATCAGCATCGTGACCGGGATTGTGGTGTGGGGAATGCTGGCGGCGCTTGAGGTACGCTTTGCTTTTATCTGGGGCCTGCTGGCCTTTGCCCTCAACTACATTCCGAATATCGGCTCGGTTATAGCGGCTATTCCGCCCGTGGTGCAGGTGCTGGTGTTTAATGGCCTGTATGAAGCGCTGATTGTGGTGGCGGGCTACCTGGTGATTAACCTGGTGTTCGGCAATATTCTCGAGCCACGCATGATGGGGCGCGGGCTGGGCCTTTCAACGCTGGTGGTGTTTTTATCGTTAATCTTCTGGGGCTGGCTGCTCGGCCCGGTGGGCATGCTGCTTTCAGTACCGCTGACAATTGCGGTGAAAATTGCGCTGGAGCAGACCGAGGGCGGCAAGAGTATTGCCGTGCTGCTTAGCGATATGAGCAAGTGATTGCTTCCGTGGCCCCCTTCAGGGAGGAGGCCACGGTGAGAAGAATATTTTACTCAGGGTCCAGTTCAAAACGCTCGGCGATGTAGCCCATCGCCTGAGAAACACCGTCGGCGCTTATGGTGTGTACTACGCCAGGTTCGAACAGCGTTTCAACCTCGGCTCCGGCTTCCGTGAGCGCCGCCGCTGCGGCTTCGCTTTCCGCCCAAGGGATCACCTGATCCGCCATTCCATGGATAAGCAACGCTGAAGCATCTGCCGCGAGCTGGTAAGGTTTTGGGGAAGCAAGTCGCCCGGAGAATGCCACCACGCCTGCCAGCGGGAAGCGAGCGGTCACCAGCGCGTCCAGCGCCATAATCGATCCCTGAGAAAAGCCCAGCAAAATCACCTGGTCTTTGCCCGGAACCACATCGTGCTGCTCAAAAATAGCCCGAAGTTGAGCGTCGAATGCCGCCCTCGCCTCAACGATGCGCTGTGCACGATTTTGCTCCGTCACGCCCGCCAGGCTAAACCACTGGTACGCCTCGCCGCCGCCGTCAAAAGGCTCGCTGCCGTTCGGAGAAGCAAACAGGACTTCCGGCATGACCTGCTGGAAAAATAGCCCCAGCCCTTCTAAATCCGCCCCGGAACTTCCCACGCCGTGCAACATAACGATCAGTTTTTTCATTTCCCTGCCTTCTCCTGAAACCCATATCGGATTGCTGATATGGGTTTACCCTATCGTATTCGCCATTCCAACAACAGATCCCGGGTTGTCTTTGAGCGGTTGCTCAAGTATATTTCACGCTTGAGCAACCGCTCAATTTCCGTTTTTTAGAGGCATTAACCATGCAGTTCACTAATCGCTGGCTGATTCTGGCGATCCTCACCAGCACCCTGTTTTTAATCATTATTGATATGACGGTGCTCTACACCGCATTGCCGCGGCTTACCCAGGCGCTGAACGCAACCGCGTCAGAAAAGCTGTGGATAATCAACGCCTACCCGCTGGTTGCGGCTGGCCTGCTGCCCGGCGCGGGCATGCTAAGCGACAGGCTCGGCCATAAATTGATGTTTATGTCGGGGCTGCCGGTATTCGGCATAGCTTCTCTATGCGCCGCTTACTCTCCTACGGCGGAACTGCTGATTGCATCCCGTGTGTTCCTCGCCATTGGCGCAACGATGATGATGCCGGCAACGCTTGCCATCGTCCGTCAGGTGTTTATCAACGAACGCGAGCGCGCGCTCGCCATCGGAATCTGGTCGGCTGTGGCATCCGCCGCCGCCGCGCTCGGCCCGGTTGTGGGCGGCGTACTGCTGGAATACTTCTGGTGGGGCTCCGTGTTCCTGATAAACGTGCCGGTCGTGCTGCTGGTTATCGTCTTTGCCTGGTTCCTGATCCCGCGTGATGCGGGAAACCCGCAGCGCCCGTGCGACTTTATCGCATCGCTGCTGATTATGTTCGGGCTGGTTGGGGTGATTTACGCCCTCAAAGAGCTCAGCAAAATGGACGCCTCAATGCTGACGATTGTCGGCTCTCTGCTGGTTGGCGTGCTGTTTTTGGCGCTATTTGTGCGCCGCCAGAAAAACGCGGCACAGCCGATGATCGACTTCTCGCTGTTCCGTAACCGCATGTTTGCCAGCGGTATTTGCGTGGCGATTATTACGATGATCGCGCTTACCGGCATCGAACTGGTGCTGACCCAGCGACTCCAGCTGGTGCTCGGTCTTACGCCGCTGCTGGCGGGACTGTCGATTCTGCCGATCCCGATTGGCTCCGCCCTTGCCTCCCCGCTTGCTGGCATCATGCTGCCGCGCTGGGGCGGTTCCAGGATGATGGTTTTCGGGCTGCTGGTTACCGCTCTCGGTATGGCTGGCGTGGCGCTGCTTGCCGACTATAGTCTCGCTCCGCAGCTTGCCGCCCTGTTTGTTATCGGCCTCGGGCTTGGCGTCGCTTTTACCGCGGCTTCAACCTCAATCATGCTTAACGCTCCGGAAGAAAAAGCCGGAATGGTGGCGGCGATTGAAGACGTGTCGTGGGAAATGGGCGGCGTGCTAGGCGTAACGCTGCTCGGCGGCCTGATGACGGCGGTATACAGCTCAAGCCTGGTGCTGCCGGACGGGCTGGTCAGCGGCAAGGCGGCCTATGACAGCCTGGACGAGGCGCTGCATCTTGCCCGAAATATGAGCGAGCAAGGCGCAGAGCAGTTGACCAGCCTTGCGCGCGCTGCGTTTGGGCAAGCCTATCTGACGGTCGTAATCTCTGCCGCAGCGCTGGTTGCCGCCAGCACCCTGGCGCTGAAATACGCCCTGCGTCAGACGGAAAATAGCGTTAAAAACTGCTAAGATAGCTTCCCTGACGCTATAGATAATTGTGGAATAATCATGAAACAAGCAGCTGACACGCTGAGAAGCAAAATCCTGAGCGGGGCCATCGAGCTGTTCATTGAGAAAGGTATTGAGAAAGTGACCACCCGCGAACTGACCGAGCGGGTGGGCATCTCACGCAGCCACATTTATCACTATTTCCGCGACTGGCAAACGCTGTGCATCGAAGCAATGACCGACTTTTTAATGGCCGATCTGCACAGATTTATCGAAGAAACCAACGCTTTTTCCCCGGAAGAAAAACTGCGCCGACTGACCCACACTTACCTCCCCCATGCGCCGGATGCGGTCTGGCAGCTCTACGGCGCGCTGTGGCACCAGGCGGCTCACAGCCCACTGTGGGCGGAGCTGGCGCTGTATATGACGCAAAAATGGGAAAAGGTGCTGGCGGATATTATTGCCGCCGGTATCGCCGAAGGTATTTTCAAAACGGTTGATGCCGGCCGCGTTACGCGCCAGCTTAGCGCCCTGCTGAATGGCTATGCCGACAAGCTGCTGGTTGCCTCAGCGCCTGCCGACAGAGAGCTGGCGCTGGGCGATATCGACAGTTTTATCCGCCTGGTTCTGCGCTCCGCTTAAATCGCTATGCGGCGGCTAATTTCAACCACCCGGTCGCTCGGCAGCCGATAATAATGGGTCACATGGGTGGCGTTCCTGAGCATAAAAGCAAAGCCTTTGCGCTGCCAGCCCGGAATCCCTTTCCCATCCTCACGCGGGACAATAGTTTCGTGGCCGAGATAGTAAGTCACATCCTCCACCGAAAAAGCACACGCCATTTCACCCAGCCTCGCCATTAGCTCGGGAATATGCGGCCTTTCCATAAAGCCGTACTGGGCGATACCGCGCCAGTAATCCGGTGCCTGCTCGATAATCACCAGTCGCTCTCCGGCGGGAACGCGCGGCACGTTCATAATCGAAATCGTCAGCGACAGCACCTGCTGCTGTAGCGCATGGTTACGCGCAACATGCCAGCGCATCACGGGCGGAATACCGTTGCGATTTTTAGTCAGAAACACCGCCGAACCCTGTACGCGAGGCACGCCCCGCTCTTTCAGCGCGGCGAAGAACGTGTTGACGTCGATGACCTTCTCATTCACCGCATTAGCCGCCTCGCCAGCACCTCGATGCCAGACCAGCATGGTGGTGCAAACTACCGCCGCCAGCAGCAGCGGAATATAGCCGCCCTCCAGCACTTTAATCAGGTTGGCAATTAAGAAGCAGGTATCGATGATCAAAAAGCCCCCCGCCACCAGCGCGCTGGTCAGCCGCCGCCACTGCCAGATGTGGCGCATCGCCACATATAGCAGCCCGGAGGTCATCAGCATGGTGAGCGAGACCGCAATGCCGTATGCCGCGGCGAGGTTTTCAGAGGATTTAAAGAACACCGTCAGGAACAAGGTGACGGCCATCAACAGCCAGTTTATTGTGCCGATATAAATCTGCCCGTAGCTTTCAGCGGCGGTTTGCCTGATGCGTAAACGCGGCAGCCAGCCGAGCTGAATGGCCTGCCGGGTCATGGAGAATGCGCCGGTGATTATCGCCTGGCTGGCAATAATGGTGGCAAGCGTGGCGAGGATAACCAAAGGCATCAGCAGTGCCGGAGGGCACAGCCTGAAAAAGATGTTTTGGCTGATATCCGCCCCGGAAAGGATAAGCGCCGACTGCCCGGCGTAATTCAGCAGTAAGCTCGGGAACACCACGCCAAACCAGGCCAGCCAGACCGGTTTTTTACCGAAGTGCCCCATATCGGCATACAGCGCTTCGGCTCCGGTGACGCACAGGAAGACTCCGCCCAGCACCATAAAGCTCACAAAGCCGTTAGAAACCAGAAACTTCAATCCATACCACGGATTGAGCGCCATCAACACCGCCGGATGCTGGGCAATGCCCCAGATCCCCAGCCCGGCAATCGAAATAAACCACAGCGCCATAATCGGGCCAAATACCTTGCCGATTTTCGCCGTGCCGAACGGCTGAACCGCAAACAGCGCCACCAGAATAGCAACGGCAATCGGCAGCACGTAGGTTTCGGCTTCGGGCCAGAGAATATTCATGCCTTCAATCGCCGAAAGCACCGAAATGGCCGGGGTAATTGCCCCGTCGCCGTAAATAAGCGCCGCCCCCAGCAGAGCGGCAAGCACCACCCAACGCGAGCCTTTATCTTTCGCCACCAGCAGCGACATCAGCGCCATGATCCCGCCTTCGCCATGGTTGTCGATGCGCATGGCAAACATCGCGTACTTCACCGAAGTAATCAGGATCAGGGTCCAGATAATCAGCGACAACAGCCCGAGGATCACCGCCGGAGTTGGGTTATTCCCCGAAAGCAGCAGCACCGTTTTCAGGGTATACAGCGGGCTGGTGCCGATATCACCAAACACCACGCCCAGCGCGCTACCGGCCAGAATCAGCTTGTGCGGCGATGAAACGGCAGCTTCCCCGCCGCCCGCCGGTGACAACTTTGACATACCCAATCCCTTCTGTAATTTTTCTACCGTTGGTGATGACAAAGTATAGAGGTTGGTAAAAAGCTTCAGATAAACGGCGGTAAATAAAAAAGGCCTGGCAGTATCATTGCCAGGCCAAAAGGTACTCCACATTAAAAAGGCTATTAATTAAAGACCATACCGCCGTCGATAAGCAGCGACTGGCCGGTCATATAATCGGAGTCGGCGCTGGCGAGGTAAGAGACGCAGGAAGCCACGTCTTCCGGCTCGGACAGGCGGCCAAGAGTGATGCGTTTGGCGAATTCTGCCGTGCCGTAGCCCAGTGGTTTACCGGCGGCTTCAGAAACCTGACGGTCAATTTCAGCCCACATTGGCGTTTTCACAATGCCAGGGCAGTAGCCGTTAACGGTAATGCCAAGCGGAGCCAGGTCGCGAGCTGCGGTCTGGGTCAGGCCACGCACCGCAAATTTACTCGAGCTGTAAACCGCCAGTTCCGGGTTGCCGACGTGCCCTGCCTGAGAGCAGGCATTGATGATTTTGCCGCCGTGGCCTTCGGCTTTAAACGCTTTGACCGCCGCCTGAATACCCCAGATAACGCCTTTCACGTTGATGTTGTAAACTTTATCGACGATTTCCGGGGTGATTTCCTCAATCGGCGTAGAAGGCGCAACCCCGGCGTTATTCACAATCACATCGAAACCACCCAGCCCTTTGCGTGCCGCTTCAACGGCGGCAAACACCTGCTCGCGGCTGGAGACATCGACGGTTACATCCAGCGCACGCCCGCCGTTGCGGTTAATTTCGTCAGCCACTTCTTTTGCGGTTTTCGCGTTGAAATCAGCAATGGCGACGGCAAAACCGTCTTTAGCCAGACGCAGTGCGATAGCTTTCCCAATTCCCTGACCGGCACCGGTCACTAATGCTACTTTTTTCATCATTTTATCCTTCTGTATTTTTTAGAGAATTTGGCTGAGGTGCAGCTGGCCCATCAGCAGATGGTTGTCGCTGTAATCAACCGGAATGGCGACCACCGCGGGACCGTTAACATCCATTGCGGCGCGTAAAGTCGGCTCCAGAGCTTCGGCGCTTTCCACCGCAAACCCTTTGGCCCCAAAGGCATCGGCATAGGCTTTAAAGTCCACCGGACCAAAGTTCACGCCGGACAGGCGTTGATATTTTTTCTGCTCCTGAATCGCCACCATGTTGTAGGCGTTATCGACCCAGATGATGTGCAGGATGTTAGCGCCCAGCCGCACCGCAGTTTCCAGCTCCATGCTGGATTGCAGGAAGCCCCCGTCACCGGAAACGGAAACCACTTTGCGCCCGGGATTGACCAGCCATGCGCCAATCGCCCACGGCAGAGCCACGCCCATGGTTTGCTGGCCGTTAGAAATCATCAGCTGGCGTGCGCGGAAGCTATAGAGGTAGCGGGCAATCCAGATGTGGAAACTGCCCATATCAACCGTCAGCGTTACGTCGTCGTTCACGATATCCTGCATGGCACGAACGATGCGCAGCGGATGGAGAGCGAACTGGTTAAGCTGCGCGCCCCGGCGGTTCAGCAGTTCACGCTGATGCTGCCTGTCGATGAGGATTTCAGAAGCGCGTGGGCTAAGAATCAGCGGCTTTTCTATCAGCGCGGTGAGCTTGCTGAGCGTTCCGGCGATATCGCCGACCAGTTCAACGTTCGGCACATAATTGCGTTCCTCATAAGCCGGAAGCACATCGATATGCACCAGCGTAGCGTCGCCGGTATTCCACATCGCCGGTTCGTATTCAACCGGGCTGTAGCCGATGCAAACAACCAGGTCAGCCAATTGCAGCAGGCGGTCACCGGCCTGGTTATTGAACAGGCCAATGCGCCCGGCAAAGCGAGAAAAGTGCTGTTGATTTACCGCCCCGGCGGCCTGGTAGGTGCTGGTAACCGGGATGCCGCTTTTCTCCAGCAGATGGCGCAGCGCCGCGCTGTTCTCGGTCTGGCTCGCCATTAACCCAAGCAGGAACACCGGATTTTTAGCCGCAGCAATCAGTTTTGCCACCTCTTCAATGGCCGCATCCGGCGCGGCACCTGACTGAATTGCGCCGCTTGCAGGCAGAATATTGCCGGTTGCCGGGCCGTCGCTAATATCCTGCGGCAGGCTGACGAAGGCGCTGCCTGGGCGGCCATGTTCGGCGGCGCGGAAGGCATTAGAGACCACTTCGGCGATAGCGTCCGGGGCGGAAACTTCAACAGCATATTTGGTCACCGGGCTGAACATCGCCACCGTATCCATGCTCTGGTGAACCTGTTTGGCTTTATCGGAACGTTTTACCGCGCCGCCGAGCGCCACCACCGGGTCGCCCTCGCTATTGGCCGTCGCCATGCCGGTAATCAGGTTTGAGCACCCCGGCCCGGAAGTGACCAGAGCCACCCCTGCTTTGCCGGTAATGCGCCCCACCGCCGCAGCCATAAAGGCGGCGTTTGCCTCGTGGCGTACCGGGATAAGCTCGATTGGCGAGTCGTTCAGGGAATCAAATACTTTGTCTATTTTCGCCCCGGGAATGCCAAATACATGCTTCACGCCCTGAGCTTCAAGTTGAGCAACAACCATGTCGGCACCGTGCGCCCACTGACGCAGAGGTTTTTTATTGTCCATCGTTTGTTTCCTCCAGCGGAACGCTAGTTTTCTACCGCACGGATAGCGGCATCAAGATTATCGGGATGAAGATCGGCATTAAGGAAAGCGCTGTCCGCCGGGAGGTCGATCATCAGTTTGTGAATTTCACCGAAGGTCAACACGCCCTGCTCCAGCTGGTAGTCGAGCAGATGCCCGCCGCCCTGGCGGTCGTCGGTAATAAAGTGTTCGTGGTAACCGGCCACATTAATGCCCTGCATGTGCTGCGGCGTGCGGAATCCCACCAGCACCCCGGCGCGGCTGTTAAAGCGGAACACCGGTTGGTCATCCAGGACGTCTGTCATTGCACGGTAAGGCGGCGTCTGGCGCGGTACGGTGCGGGTGTGCGCGTGGCGGAAGTGTCCGTCAATGCGTAAGGCGCAGAACAGGTTATCGGAAGGGATTTTTTGGTCGATGATCTGGTGCAGTTCCTGGCGGCTGGTCAGGCTGTCGATGCGTAACCGGTATTGCGGTTTAAACCAGGTCATTACCGCGAAGGGCGTTTTCTGCTGTGGACTGGCCGCTCTGGCGCTGCCGTCAGACCGCAGTTGGTAGACCTGGCTGTTAAAGGCAATCATCTCGCCGTCCAGCTCGTTAAAGGTGCCGAGGCCAAAATCCCCACGCTTGAGCAGGTCGGCCATTGTGGTTTCGCCTTCATACACACCGCTCAGGAGCGCGCTCATCAGCGAAGTTTGATATATCATGTTTTCTTTATTTCTTGCGGCAAAAGTCTCGACCATTTCTAGCAGGCTTTTCTCACAGGAACAGAGTGTTAGGTCGATCATCGCGGTTTATCCTCGCGCCGGGACAGTTAAGAAACGTTAATAAGATGTTGACTCGATCCAGCTCACAGTTCCAATATAAAACTCCCTCAGGTTTAAGACGTTTTTGATATGGAACTTCGCTATCTCCGCTATTTTGTTGCCGTCGCCCAGACGCGCAACTTCACCCGAGCCGCCGAACTGCTTGGGATTTCCCAGCCGCCGCTCAGCCAGCAAATACAGCGCCTGGAGCGCGAAGTGGGCACCCCGCTGCTGCACCGCCTGACCCGCGGCGTGGAGCTGACCGAGGCCGGGGAGGCCTTCTACCAGGATGCCTGCCAGATCCTCGCCCACAGCGACGCCGCGCTGGAAAAAGCCCGCGGCATTGCGCGCGGCATAAACGGCAAGCTTTCGCTGGGTATTGCCAGTTCAAACGCTTTCAATCCGAAGATTTTTTCGCTGCTGCGGCAATTTCAGCAGCAATATCCCGCCATCGAACTGCGGCAGCGGGAGACGAATATGGCGGAGCTAATGCAGGAGCTGGATGAGGGCTTGCTGGACGTGGCGTTCGTGCGCCTGCCCTGCGAAAGCAGCAAACGTTTCAGCCTGCGGCTGGTAGATGAGGAGCCGACGATGATTGCCCTGCACCGGGATCATCCGCTTTCTGGTGAAAATGAGCTGGCGCTGGCCGCGCTGGCAGACGTGCCGCCGGTGCTGTTCCCGCAGGAAGTCGCGCCGGGGCTTTATGAAATGATGTATAACGCCTGCCTGCGGGCCAATATTGATTTGAAAAATGCCTGCCAGGCTTCGCAGATATCTTCTTCGCTCAGCATGGTTTCCGCCGGATTCGGCTTTGCCCTGGTACCCGCCTCGATGGCTTGTATCGCCAGCCCGAATGTCACCTTCCACCCGATACGCGGCGATGAAATAAAAACCGATGTCGCCGTGGCCTGCCGGCAGTTCGAACGATCTCCGTCGGTAAAGCGTTTTTTACAGATGCTCGGGCAGTAACCTGATTATTTCTATCAGCACGGTAAGCCGTGCTGAACACCTTTTAGGATTAGAATAATCCACCGCGGGTAACCCAATGCTACAATGGTCACCATTCACTCGTTCGATTACAGGGAGCACGCATGTCCGATACCAGCGTCCAGGCAGCAGAAACCAGAGGGCCTGCCGAACACAATGTCAGGGAGCAGATTATCCACGCCGCGACAGATTTCTTCGGCCATTATGGTTTTGAAAAAACCACGGTTTCAGACCTGGCCAAAGCGATTGGCTACTCCAAAGCCTATATCTATAAGTTCTTCAAATCCAAGCAGGAAATTGGCGAAGTTATCTGCGATAACCGACTTACGTTGATGATAGACAGAGTCAGCGCCGCGGTAAACGACGCTAACGGGGCGTCGGCGCAGCTGCGGGCAATGTTTAGCGAGTTGATTGCCGCGGGCAGCGACCTGTTCTTCTATGACCGCAAGCTGCACGATATCGCTATTGCCTCCTGCCAGCACAACTGGCCGTCCGCCGAGCGCTACAAGCAGCAGTTGAAAATTATGTTAGCAAATATTATCCAGAGAGGCCGCCAGTCAGGCGAGTTTGAGCGCCGCAGCCCGCTGGATGAGACCGTGGATGCCGTTTTTCTGGTGATGCTGCCCTTTATTAATCCGGTTCAGCTGCAATACAACCTCGACCTCGCGAAGCAGGCGGAGCAGCAGCTTCCCGCCCTGATCCTAAAAAGCCTGATGCCATGACGGCATTTTGTGACCATTGACTAAATTGGTCACTTGAATAATTATCGCGTTCCTGACTCGCGTTTATAAGGGAACGTATGTTTCGTCTTCGGCCTTTTCCGGTGGTTGCTGCCCTGCTGTGCACAACCCTTACCGCCTGCGATAACTCGTCTAAGCAAGACGATCCGCGAACCCAGCCTCCGCTGGTGCGAACAAGCACCGTGCAGCCTGCAAACGACGCCGCGCGCTCATTCACCGGCGTTGTGGCCTCCCGCATTCAAAGCGACCTGGGTTTCCGCGTCTCCGGTAAGATCCTTGAGCGCCTGGTGGATAAAGGGCAAACGGTCAAAAACGGCCAGCCTCTGCTGCGGCTGGACCCGCAGGACCTAAGCTTGCAGGCCAGAGCACAAGACCAGGCCGTTGCGGCGGCAAAAGCGCGTGCAAAGCAGGCCGCAGCGGACGAAACCCGCTACCGGAGCATAATCGGCACCGGGGCAATTTCAGCTTCTCAGTACGACCAGGTTAAAGCCAAGGCCGACAGCGCCAGAGCCGATCTTCAGGCCGCGCTGGCGCAGGCCAACGTTGCGAAAAATGCGATGAACTACGCCGTGCTGACGGCGGACTCTGACGGCGTGGTGGTGGAGACTCTGGCCGAGCCAGGCCAGGTTGTTTCCGCCGGGCAAGCGGTGATAAGGCTGGCCCGCGCCGGGCAGCGTGAAGCGGTAGTTAACCTGCCGGAGACCCTGCGCCCCGATATCGGCACCGTTGCCAGCGCTCATTTGTACGGCGGTGACGGAAAACCCGTTGCGGCCACGCTGCGCCAGCTTTCCGATGCAGCCGACCCGCAAACGCGAACCTTCGAAGCCAAATTTGTTCTAGCTCCCCCGCTCTCGCAGGCGCCGCTCGGCAGCACGGTAACGATTGATATTCCCGAGGGCGGCCACCGGTCTCAAAACCTGACCATTCCGCTGGCTTCGATTTACGACGCGGGCAAAGAGAAAGGGTCCGGCGTTTGGGTCGTCTCCGGGAAACCGGCAAAAGTGAGCTGGCAGCCGGTCACCGTTCTCAGAATCAGCGATGAGTCCGCCGTGGTTTCCGCCGCGCTGCCGGATAATGCCAGCATTGTGGCGTTAGGCGTCCACCTTCTGCACGAAGGCGAAGAAGTCAGGCCGCAGGCCCAGAGCACCCCCGACGTAGCGGGAGCGCCATAATGAGCGACCAGCGCTTTAACCTCTCCGCGCTCGCGGTGCGGGAGAAATCGGTCACCCTGTTTATGATCCTGCTGATAACCCTTGCCGGGATAATCGCGTTTCTCAAGCTTGGCCGTGCGGAAGACCCGCCCTTTACCGTAAAACAGCTTACCCTGATAACCGCCTGGCCGGGCGCGACAGCGCAGCAAATGCAGGATCTGGTGGCCGAGCCGCTGGAAAAAAGGATGCAAGAGCTGGATGCTTATGACCGCACCGAAACCTACACCCGGCCCGGCCTCGCCTACAGCATCGTTTCTTTAAAAGACAGCACGCCACCGGCTGCCGTGCCGGAAGCGTTTTACCAGGCGCGTAAAAAGATCGGCGACGAAGCCAAAAACCTGCCTGACGGCGTTATCGGCCCGCTGGTGAATGACGAATTCTCCGACGTAACCTTCGCCCTGTTTGCCCTTAAGGCAAAGGGCGAACCGCAGCGCCTGCTGGTGCGTGACGCGGAAAACCTGCGGCAGCAGTTGCTCCACGTTCCCGGCGTGAAAAAGGTCAATATCATCGGCGAGCAGGCGGAGCGTATTTTCGTTTCGTTCTCACACGACCGGTTGGCAACCCTTGGCGTCTCTCCGCTCGACATCTTTAAAGCGCTAAGCAACCAGAACCTGCTAAGCCCGGCGGGATCCATCGACACCTCCGGCCCTCAGGTGTTTATTCGCCTGGACGGGGCGCTGGATCAGCTGGATAAAATCCGCAACACCCCGATTGTGGCTCAGGGAAAAACCCTGAAACTTTCCGACGTTGCCAGCGTGGATCGCGGCTATGAAGATCCGGCTACGTTCCTGGTGCGCAATAACGGCGAACCGGCGCTGCTGCTCGGCGTAGTAATGCGCGACGGCTGGAACGGGCTGGAGCTGGGTAAAGCGCTGGATAGTGAAACCCGCAAAATCAACGACGGTATGCCGCTGGGCATGACGTTAAGCAAAGTCAGCGATCAGTCGGTCAACATCAGCTCCGCCGTTAACGAGTTTATGATGAAGTTCTTCGCCGCCCTGCTGGTGGTGATGCTGGTGTGCTTCTTGAGCATGGGCTGGCGCGTCGGCATTGTGGTCGCCGCAGCCGTGCCGCTGACGCTTGCCGTGGTGTTTATCGTCATGGCGGCGACGGATAAAAACTTTGACAGGATAACCCTCGGGTCGCTGATCCTGGCGCTCGGGCTGCTTGTTGACGACGCAATTATCGCCATTGAAATGATGGTGGTGAAAATGGAGGAAGGCTACAGCCGGGTAAAAGCCTCGGCCTATGCCTGGAGCCACACGGCCGCGCCGATGCTGGCGGGCACGCTGGTAACGGCTATCGGTTTTATGCCAAACGGCTTTGCCCACTCCACCGCCGGGGAATACACCAGCAACATGTTCTGGATTGTCGGCATCGCGCTGGTTGCCTCCTGGCTGGTAGCCGTAGTGTTTACGCCTTATCTGGGGGTAAAATTATTGCCCGAGCGGCATAAAGCGGTGCTGGCAGAGCACGCTGTCTACACCAGTAAAAACTACAACCGTTTCAGAGCACTGTTGAAAAAAGTCATCGCCAGAAAGTGGCTAACCGCGGGCTCAGTGGTGGGCTTATTTTTGCTCGCCATCGCCGGAATGGCCGTGGTTAAGAAGCAGTTCTTCCCTATTTCCGACCGCCCGGAAGTGCTGGTAGAAGTGCAGATGCCTTACGGCACGGCCATCGGGCAAACCACGCTTGCCACAGAGAAGATTGAAAAATGGCTCGGGCGGCAGAAAGAGTCAAAAATCGTGACCTCCTATATTGGCCAGGGCGCACCGCGCTTCTACCTGGCTATGGCACCCGAATTGCCCGACCCGTCATTTGCCAAAATCGTTATCCTCACTCCCGACCCGGAAGCCCGCGAGGCGCTGAAATTCCGGCTACGCCAGGCGATTAGCGACGGGCTTGCGCCCGAAGCCAGAGTACGCGTAACCCAGCTGGTATTCGGGCCTTACACTCCCTACCCCGTTGCCTTTCGCGTTATGGGGCCGGACCCGGACGTGTTAAGGGATATTTCCGCCCGGGTTGAAGCGGTGATGATCGGCAGCCCGCAGATGCGCACCGTGAATATCGACTGGGGATCAAGGGTGCCGACGCTGCACTTCACGCTGAACCAGGACCGCCTGAATGCCGTGGGCCTGACTACCGCTTCCGTCTCGCAGCAATTACAGTTCCTGCTTTCCGGCGCTCCGCTTACCGAGGTTCGGGAGGATATTCGCTCCGTGCAGGTCACGGGCAGAGCGAGGGGCGAGATCCGTAACGATCCGGCGCAGCTTTCGGCGCTAACGCTGATGGGCGCGGACGGCCAGAAAGTGCCGCTTTCGCAGATTGGCAAGGTCGAAGTGGTAATGGAAGACCCGGTGCTAAGACGCCGGGACAGAACGCCGACCATCACCGTACGCGGCGACGTGGCGGAAGGCCTCCAGCCGCCGGATGTTTCTACGGCGATGCTGAAGCAAATCGCGCCGATTATCGACAAGCTCCCGGCGGGCTACAGGATTGAGCAAGCGGGCGCGATTGAAGAATCCGGCAAAGCCACCGCGGCCATGGCTCCGCTGTTCCCGATAATGATTGCTCTGACGCTGCTGGTAATTATTTTGCAGGTACGCTCGATTTCAGCCATGTTGATGGTGTTTGCCACCAGCCCGCTGGGGCTGATTGGCGTGGTGCCAACGCTTATCCTCTTCAACCAGCCGTTTGGTATTAATGCCCTGGTGGGGCTGATTGCGCTGTCGGGAATTTTGATGCGTAACACCTTAATTCTCATCGGGCAGATACGGCATAACGAGCTGGCGGGCCTCACGCCGTTTAACGCCGTGGTGGAGGCGACGATTCAGCGTTCGCGCCCGGTTCTGCTCACCGCCCTGGCGGCGATTCTGGCGTTTATCCCGCTCACCCACTCGGTATTCTGGGGCGCGCTGGCTTATACGCTCATCGGCGGTACGTTAGGCGGCACGGTGATGACCCTGCTGTTCCTGCCTGCGATGTACGCCATCTGGTTCAGGATCAAACCAGAAAACACGGCCAGCTGATTTAACCCGCACGCGACTCTCTTTCCCACGGACGGGAAGAGAGTTTTTCTCGTAACAGGTCGATAAATTTTTGCGTTCTGGGGCTTCTTTCCTGAGGCGCAGAGCCGGTAAGCGCCACGATGTCGGCATCCGGCAGTTGATACTCCGGCAGCAGGCGCACCAGCGAACCGGCGTTGATCTGCGGCAGCACATCCCACTCGGAACGCATAATGATCCCCCGCCCAGCCAGCGCCCACTCCTTCACCACCCGGCCTTCATTACTCGACAGGCGCGGGGCAATACGCTGCGGGCAATCGCCCTCCTGGCCGGAAAAACGCCAGAGGGTAACGTCCTCGCTGTTTTCACGCAGGGCGATGCAGTCGTGGTTAGCCAGCTGTTCCGGCGCGGCTGGTGTCCCCCGCCTGCTCAGGTAACCCGGCGAAGCGCAGATAAAACGCCGGTTGGCCGCCAGCCGGATGCAGTGCATGCTGGAGTCCCGCAGTTCACCGATAAATATCACCAGATCCCATTTGTGCAGCGTGGCCCAGTGCGGGTCGTCGGAGAGCGTTAGTTCCACTTCGAGGTTTTCGTGCTGAGCGGCGTAATCGCCCAGCAGCGGCGCGATGTAGTCGTTACCGAAGCCTAATGGGGCCAGCACGCGCAGCTTCCCTCGGACCGTTTGCCTCCGGTCGTCCATTGCCGACTGCAAACCGGCCAGTTCAGCGAGAATTTTTTCCGCCCGGCTAAGCAGCAGCGAACCCTCATCGGTAAGGGAAACCTGCCGCGATGGCCGCAGGATCAGGCTGACGCCGAGTTTTTGCTCTAGCCCTTTCAGGCGCTGCGTCACCGAGGGAGGCGTAACGTTCATCGCCCGCGCCGCCGCGGCAAGCGTAGCGTGGGCGGAGATGGTGCGGAAAAAATAGAGGTCGTCGCTGCTTATCATTAACTTAAAACCTAATCATTTATTGATTTTATATTAATTTATACCTAACCAGACGAATGGCAACATGAGCTTCCCCCATAAGGAGAATCGCTATGTTCGCTGAATGTCCGCAAGCACCCGACACCCCATTTTTACTGATTGATAAAAGCAAATACCTGCGCAATATCGCGCGGCTGTATTCCCGCGTTGAAGCGCTGGGCAGCCGGGTAAGGCCGCATCTTAAAACATTACGCTCGCCAGATGCCGCCCGCTATCTGCTGCGCGATACTTGCTCCCCGGCAACCGTTTCAACTCTCGCAGAAGCCGAGGCTTTTGCCGCAGCGGGCTATAGCAACCTGCTTTACGCCGTTGGCATTGCCCCGCACAAACTGCCGCGTGTTGCCCGGCTGATGCAGCAAGGCGTGGAGATGCACATTTTGCTCGACAGCGAGCAGCAGGCTCTGGCGGTGGCCGCGTATGGGCAACAAAACGGCGTTGTGTTTTCGGTGTTTATTGAGGTGGACTGCGACGGACATCGCGGCGGCATTCCGCCGCACAGCGAAGCTCTGCCCGAGCTGGCTCGCATTATTGAAGACGGTGGCTCACGGCTTACCGGCCTGCTTGCACATGCGGGCGAGTCTTACCAGTGCCGCACTGACGATGAGATCCGCGCCGCCGCTAAAACAGAGTGCGTGGCCATCAGAACCGCTGGCTACAGATTACGAGAGTGGGGTTTTGACTGCCCGATATTAAGCGTTGGCGCAACCCCGACGGCGCATTTCGCCGAAGACCTGACCGATATCACCGAAGTGCGGGCCGGAGTGTTTACCACGTTCGATCTGGTAATGAAAAACATTGGCGTTTGCCGTGTTGAAGACATCGCAATCAGCGTGGTAGCCACCGTTATCGGCCATAACCGCGACAAAGGCTGGGTATTTATAGACGCAGGCTGGATGGCGCTATCCCGCGACAGGGGCACGGCAAACCAGAGCCAGGATTATGGCTACGGCATGGTTTGCAGCCCCAACGGAGATCCGCTTGAAGGTTTAATCGTCAACACTACCAACCAGGAGCACGGCATTATTGAGCTGGCACAGCAGGCCTCATTCACGGTAAATGATTTCCCCGTCGGCAGCCGGGTGCGTATTTTTCCCAACCACGCCTGCGCCACCGCCGCCATGCACCAGCATTACTACGTTGTAGACGAGAGCAGCTCTGTGCCTGAGATTTGGCCACGTATTATGGGTTGGTGATCGGCAGGCTGGTTAAGTTAAAAAACAACCAGAATAAAGGTCGTTAATTGATAGTTATGCGTGTGCGAAATTTTTAATACTTTCTTTTGATTAAAAGGAAATTTTAATATGCCAATTTCAGCATCGCAGCACAGGGCTTCAACCGGAGCTTATAAGCATAACATTCATGATTCCTTTGGGAAAAACACGCTACAAACTCGGGTAACCACCTCAAAGAACCCGGCCACGCCGGATGAAATACTCCGCACGGGAAAGAATATTAATCAAGTCGCCAATTCTTATCTCGAACTGAGTCGCTCCCCTCCACAAAATACCGCTCCACGCCAGGGACTGGCTGTTCCATTAATGCTTCTTCTTAGTCAGTTCCGGTTTGAAAATAATCAGCTAACCGCTCCCTCCGATAGCGCTTCATTTATCTCTACCAACAACCTGTTACACCCCATTTCAAATGCGCTGTATGCAACAGGTGAGTTTATTTCCCGCCATGATCCTCTGATATTCCCAGGCGCTGAAGCCGATTCGATCTGCTCTGCCTCACATCTTCCTGATGATATTGTAACCCTCCTGAATAGTGATGGTTTTAATGTTGTTACCCGAGGGCTTGATGAATTAAGATGTATTGAACGTGATAAATATGAATTTTTCAAAGGCGTTGCCTATAACGCTATAAAAACCCTGGACTCAGCAATCTTACAATTAGAAGACAAAAATAACGATGAGCTCGATAATCATCTGCGACACTATGGCATAGTCGATCCTCAGGGTATTAAATCAAGACTCATTCCTTTATACAACTCAATAAAATCAGATATAGCTGAACGTCTAAAAAGCAAAAGAAACTCCGTATATTATGGATACAGCAGTACGAGCGCAAACGCCAACATTACTGCGGCATCCATCTCAGATGGCCATAACAAAGTCATATTTCTGACAGACAACTTCTTTGGGAAATGCACTCTTAATGCGATTAACGCTCTTATTCATGAAGTAGCCCACCATCATTCTAAAGTGGATTTATTTCAGATTATAAAAGAGAAATCGTGTTTAGATGATAAATCAGGTTCAGAGATTGCCGTTCACGCTCAACTTGATGACGTATCAGATGATTATTCGTCCTCAACCAGAAAACTGGAACAGAGAAATATCTTCACAGACCTATATATTAGCCATTTATACAACATGAATATAAAGGAATTTGTTGATATCTTTAACACAAACTCGACTATTAAAGAGGAAGCACTTTTTATCAATTCTGACTCTATAAGTCACCTGGCTATTGCACTTGGTAATTATGGTTTCAAGAAAAATGGCACTATGCCGCTGCTGGATACATCAGAATTTAAAACCGGAGAAGCTCAAGAAACATAATCACCCTCTCTTTCCAGCCTCGCAAAAAAGAAAGCCTGCATGATGGCGGTTTCGGCCTTACCCGAGCCGCTATTTTATTAGCGCATAGACGGGCAGCCACAGTCTCCTCAGGCAATATCATGATTAATGAATAATTCTAATAAGCCCTTGCGAATTATGCCCTCTAATCGAATAAATCCCCCTGCGTTATGCTCTTCACACACAACGATTGAAGGGTAACGCCATGCAAACAG
Source organism: Cedecea davisae DSM 4568 (assembly GCF_000412335.2). Lineage (GTDB taxonomy): Bacteria > Pseudomonadota > Gammaproteobacteria > Enterobacterales > Enterobacteriaceae > Cedecea > Cedecea davisae. The sequence continues at coordinate 1,911,757 of NZ_KE161030.1, read as the reverse complement.
TAACACTCAATAACGGTATTGAAATGCCCCTGCTGGGCTTTGGCGTGTTCCAGATGACGGACGCCGACGAGTGCGAGCGGGCCGTGATTGACGCCCTCGAAACGGGCTACCGCCTGATTGATACCGCCGCTTCTTATCAAAATGAAACTCAGGTCGGGAATGCGCTGAAGCAAAGCGGTATCTCGCGTAACGAACTTTTTGTTACCACGAAACTGTGGCTACAGGATACCCATTACGAAGGCGCAAAAGCGCAGTTTGAACGTTCGCTTAATCGCCTGCAGCTGGATTATGTCGATCTTTACCTTATCCACCAGCCCTACGGCGACATTCATAGCGCATGGCGTGCTATGGAGGAGTTGCAGCAGGCCGGAAAAGTTCGTGCCATTGGCGTGAGTAACTTCCATCCCGACAGGCTCGCCGACCTTGTGGCCTTCAATAAAGTCGTTCCGGCCGTAAACCAGGTTGAGGTTAACCCCTTTAATCAGCAGCTACATGCCGCACCGTGGATGCAAAGCCGGGGCATCCGGCCTGAAGCCTGGGCGCCATTTGCCGAAGGTAAAAATGGCTTATTTCAGCATCCCGTTTTAACCGCCATAGGTGAGCAGTATGGCAAAACCGTGGGCCAGGTTGTCCTGCGCTGGCTGTTCCAGCGCGGCATTGTTTCACTGGCTAAATCAGTACAAAAAGCGCGAATGGAAGAGAACATCCACATCCTCAATTTCGAACTCAGCCCCGAAGACATGATGCGCATTACCGCTCTTGATACAGCAACGAGCGCATTTTTCTCGCATCGTGACCCGGCCATGGTCGAATGGCTGACGGGCCGTAAACTCGATGTTTAACAGCGACAGAAAAGGTAAATACTAATGCAAAAACGTTTTCTCGGTAACGCCAGGCTGGAAGTGTCTGCCCTGGGTCTGGGCTGTATGGGGCTTAGCCACGGATACGGCCCGGCAACGGATACTCGTCAGGCGGTGGAACTGATTCGAGCAGCCGTAGAGCGCGGCGTGACATTTTTTGATAGCGCCGAAGTTTACGGCCCTTATCTGAATGAGGAAGTTGTCGGCGAAGCTTTAAAACCGCTGCGCGATCGCGTGGTTATCGCAACTAAATTCGGCTTTACCTTCGGGGGTGACAACAAGCAGCAGATTTTAAACAGCCGCCCGGAGCATATCCGCGAAGCGGTGGAAGGATCGCTGCGCCGTCTCAAAACCGACGTGATTGACCTGTTATATCAGCATCGCGTTGACCCGGAGGTACCAATTGAGGATGTCGCCGGTACGGTGAAAGACCTGATTGCCGAAGGCAAGGTTAAGCATTTTGGGCTTTCCGAGGCCGGGGCACAGACGATACGCCGGGCGCATGCCGTACAGCCGGTTACCGCCCTGCAAAGTGAATACTCTCTGTGGTGGCGCGAACCTGAACAAGAGATTGTGCCGCTGCTGGAAGAGTTAGGCATCGGGTTTGTGCCGTTCAGCCCGCTGGGCAAAGGCTTCCTGACCGGAGCCATCACGGCAGAAACCCCGTTCGGCGAAGATGACTTTCGCAGTAAGGTGCCGCGTTTTGCTTCAGAAGCGCGTGAAGCCAATGCAGGACTGGTGGCTCTGCTGGGTAACATCGCCGCCGAAAAAGGCGTAACCCCGGCGCAAATTGCGCTGGCGTGGTTACTGGCGCAAAAACCGTGGATTGTGCCGATCCCGGGGACCACTAAACTGCACCGGCTGGAGGAAAACCTGGGCGCAATAGAAGTTACCCTGTCACAGAGTGATTTAAGCAAAATCGCCCTGGCGCTGGAAACGGTGAAAATCGTTGGCGACCGTTACCCTGCGGCGCTTCAGGCCCGCACAGGCCGCTAAGGTTTAGCTGGCCTGCCGAGCATTGCAGGGCATCTATCATCAGCGCAAAAGCAGAAGGATGCTGTTTGCGGCTGGGGTAGTAGAGATAATAGCCGGGGAATGACGGGCACCACTCATGCAATACCTGAATCAGCGCCCCGGACTCTACATACGTCTGAACCGTATCTTCAGGCACGCAGGCAAGCCCAAACCCCGACAGCACCGCGTCTATTCTTTCCGGCAGTTGGTTTAGCGTCAGCTGCCCCTCAACGCCCACGCGCAGCGGCTTCCCTTCCCTTTCAAATTCCCAGTGGTACAGGCCACCGGCGGTTGGCAACCGCATATTGATGCAGCGATGAGCCTGAAGCTCGTGCGGCGTCTTCGGCACGGGGTTTGCGGCGAAATAACCCGGCGAACCGACCACCGCCATACGCATATCCGGCCCTATTTTTACGGCAACCATGTCTTTATCAACGCTTTCCCCGAGACGAACTCCAGCATCAAAGCGGCCTTCAACAATATTAACGAAGCCGTTATCCACCACCAGCTCGACATTGATCTCCGGGTATTCTCTGAGAAACGGTTTTAGCTTCGGCCACACCAGGCTGCGGGCGGCATGCTCCCCCGCGGACAGGCGGAGATTACCGGAGGCGGTGCCGTTCAGCTGGATAAGCGCCCCCAGTTCCTGCTCAAGATCGGCTATTCTCGGCTCCAGACAGGCCATAATTCTTTCGCCCGCTTCCGTAGGCGCAACGCTGCGTGTGGTTCTGGTTAATAGCCTGACGTTCAGGCGTTCCTCCAGCGCCTTCATCGCATGGCTGAGCGCCGACTGTGAAACGCCAAGCTTCGCGGCCGCTTTGGTAAAACTCCGCTCTCGCGCTACCACAAGAAAGCTTTGCAGTTCGTTGAAGTTCTCTTTGAGCATCGGGCACTTCCTTATTTAAACCTCCCTTCTTAGCCTTTATTGATGAAGAGAGTTCATAGATATGAGTAGTTTAGCCCTGTTAGCGACAATAATGATAACGGATATTTTTTCCCGCGAAGAGCCTCAGCAGCCCGCTAAAACTCATCGACCTGAATTCACTTCCTTCGCCAGTATTTGCAGCGTTGTTTTTAACCACGACGTCGCGCCGCGCTTGCCGCTCCGGCTATGAGAATAAATCTTCACTTCGAACGGAGGAACGCTGAAGGGTAAGTCAAAAACATTGATCTCCGCAGAGTGCATCAGTTTCTCAGCGGCAAAACGTGGGAGCGCCATTAGCAAATCACTTTCCGCCACAATAAACGGCGCACTCAGCATAGACGGCGTTTTGATTGCTATCTGCCGCGTGTAACCCATTTGCTCAAGCTGCAAATCCATTACGCCCTGCTTCTCATTCCACGGCGTGACGACCAGGTGTCTGGCGGCGAGATAATCTTCCAGCGTCAGCCGTGTTCGGCTTTTATTGCTGATAACGACATACTCATCTTCGAACCAGCTGATTTCTTCCAGTTCCGGATGCCGGATTTCGTCCGGCGTGCTGAACCCTAGCGCCAGATCTACCTCGCCCGCCAGCAGCTCCGTCAGCGCCGGTGTGTGCGGCAAATAAAGTAACTCAAAGCGCAAGCCGGGCGCTTCATGCTGCAATTTGTGCATCAGGGCCGGAAAAATACAAAATGCGGTAAAGTCCGTTATCGCAATCTGTAAACGCTCGGTACTGCCTGCGGCTTTAAACTCTGGCTGCGGGGCCAGTTCCTGATTAAGAAATTTCAGGGCCGAAGCAATAGAAGGCGCTAGCTGGGTCGCGTACACGCTGGGGCACATATGATGCCCTTCCCGGTAAAATAACGGATCATCAAGGGTGATACGCAGCCGCGACAGCGCATGGCTCAGCGCCGATGTGCTCATCGCCAGTTCATCTGCCGCCCGGCGAACGGAACGGTGGCGATAAATCGCGTCAAATACCGGCAGAAGGTTTAAATCAAGACGCCTCAGGGCTGGATGCATAATATTCATCATTGGGTGATTTCATTGCACTTAATTCTTCTGACAATAACCCTTATGCTTAGCGCCATCAATATCGACATCATAAAGAAATCGCAGGGAAATTCATGAACATAACTATTCGCCAGGCGCGCCCGGAAGATGCAGCAGCCATTTACGATATGATCTTTGAGCTGGCCGTATATGAAAAGGCCCCGGAAGAAGTCGTCACTACCCCGGACGAGATCCGGGAAACCCTCTTTGGCGCAGGCAGTAATAGCGAAGCATTGATTTGTGAGATTGATAATAAAATCGCCGGGTATGCCGTATTCTTTACCAGCTATTCCACCTGGCTTGGGCGTAGCGGTATTTATATGGAGGATTTATATATTTCTCCTGATTATCGCGGCAAAGGTGCGGGAAGAGCAATGCTGAAAAACATCGCGCAGTGCGCAGTAAACAGAAAGTGCGGCCGCCTTGAGTGGAGCGTGCTGGACTGGAACCAGCCCGCCATTGATTTTTACCTGAGTATTGGCGCATTGCCGCAGTCAGAATGGGTGCGCTATCGCCTTGATGGTGAGGCACTGCTGAAGTTTGCCGAATAAAAACGCCATTACATTGACATAATCCCGCCAAAGCGGGATTTTCTTTGCTGCTGTAACCTTGGCTGCCCTCTTACTGGGATTGCCTGCGTAGCCAATAATATTGTTCTTAGGGATTTAACAATGCGCAAAATTGACGACTTAAAAGTTAACTATCCTGGTGCGATTGCATGGCCATTTGGAGATACTCCAGCCATGGCAGACGAGCTGGCTGAACTTGTTGTTAAGGGAATAAAAACAGCAACTTGTTGCTCACTCTCATCATTCCAGAATGAGGATGAATCCCCGACGATTGGCAGTTACAGCATTGTTCTTAACGGTAAAGGAGAGCCAGCCTGCGTTATCAGAACCATCGCTATGCGGATAGTTCGCTTTTGCGATGTAGCCGAAGAGTTTGCAAGAAAAGAAGGCGAAGGCGATCTCAGCCTCAGATACTGGAGAGAAGGCCATAAAGAGTTTTTCTTAAGAGAAGGGACATACCATGAAGCAATGGAACTTGTGGCAGAAGAGTTTGAGCTGGTTGAGGTTGTGTAACGCCCCTTTTATCTGCTCGCTGCATAGAGCTTCAGCCCTTCAGGCGGCTAGGTAAAACGTTGCCATACCAGCCATCCGCCCATACCTGTCCCTGCAACAATGAGAAGTGAATGTATGGCCAGAACGGCAGTAAAATAACGCTCCCCGCGGCGGAACGTTCTCTTACGACGATTGATGTAGGTGACAATCTCGCCGGTTTTGATTCCCCGGATGATGGTATACGCCCCGTAGATACAGCCGCCAAATAAACCCACCAGCGACAAGTCATCCATTCCAATATTCATACACATTCTCCATAACTCAACCGGAATGCTATCCATAGCCAGGGCAACGTGCCGAGGTTTACACTCAGTAGAGGGAAAAGGGATAGAGCCGATATGCCGCCGTGATCGCCACAATATTCACTATAATACTGATAATGAAGTATGTTTTGAATGGCTGCTTCTGTGTTTTATGGCGAAAGAGCTGCTGCCCAACAAGCGCTCCACCCCACCCACCTACAACCCCGAATATCAGCAAAGTTGTTTCTGGCACTCTGCGCCACGCCTTACGAGCTGCCATTTTGTCCACGCCGTAAATCACCAGCGTCAGTATGTTGACAAGCAGCAACCCTATAACAAAGGGATGGGATGTGAAAATACTTCCGAGCGCCACCAGGATCAGTAGCAAAAAACAACAACGATTGAGATCCATACCATTACCACAGTAATTGTCAGAATTTATCGCGACGTATTATACGCAATACCAACGGCGGGAAGAAACGGCTGCCTGAATTGGCCCCGGCCAGGTATTTGCAATTTCTGGCAGGTTGTCGGTAATAAATAACTTCTGCATCATGGCATGAATCTATTACCCACGCGGGAGGAAGCCACCCTGGGCAGCATGAAAAAAAGGATCGTCGTCGTCGGTGCAGGGATCGTTGGTGCTTCAATCGCCTGGCATCTTGCTCGCCTTGAATTTGACGTCACCATTATTGAGCAAAATGAGCCTGCATCAGGGGCGACAGGCAGCGCGTTTGGCTGGCTAACTGGCGCGGTGAGTGATGATGCGCCCGATGTGCTTCTGCGGCGTGCCGCGCTTGCGGATTGGCACAGGCTGGAAGAACAAATACCGGAACTTCAGATCAACTGGAGTGGTTCGTTAAAATACGGCGCAACGCCTCAGGCCTGCCTGCCGGACGAAAGCCTTCTCCGCAGAGCCGGGGTCGCCAGCCTTGAGCCTGCGTCGCTACGTCCCCCCTCTGAAGCCCGCTATGCTGCAAAAGACGGTGCCATTGATGCCGCCGAAGCGACACGTATATTACTGGACAAGGCCTGTGGTATGGGGACGGTAGTGCAAAACCAAACGACCGTTACGGGTATCTGCATGGCCGAAGGTACGATGACAACAGTTCTGACCTCACGGGGTAAGCTGGAGGCGGATTGCGTTGTGTTGGCCTGTGGAACCGGCATTCCCACGTTAGCTGAGGCGGCGGGGACCTCTGTTCCGGTTCTGGCATCACCCGCTATATTGCTGCGCTTTGCAGTCCCCCGGCGCGTAGTCAAAACGCTCATCGCTGGTGATGATATAGAAGTTCGGCATAACCATAATGGGGATTTATTCGCCGCTGAGGATTACCCAACAAACGGCAACGTCAGGGAAACGGCTAACGCGGCTCAGACATCGGTAAGAAACAGGCTCAGGGGTGCAGAGTCTGCCTCTCTCACCCGATACTCCGTGGGAGAACGCCCTGTCCTGCAGGATGGGTACCCCGTTCTTGGCTTTACTGATGAGAGCAAAAGCGTTTATGTGGCAGTTATGCACCCGGCGGTTACATGTGCAGCTACCATCGGAAGGCTGGTTTCTGAAGAATTACGCGACGGTAAGAACGATGAAATCCCTGAGCGTTACCGTCCCTCTCGTTTTAGAAATAATCCTTTGTAGAAAAATTAACGGCTTGTGAAGTAATAAGCAGACTGCTCCCCGGCGGATGGAGTCTGGTTTGAGCGAGGAGCGGATGTTTAGCCTGCAGCTGGACGGAGGCAACACTGCAATATTTATTGGGATTACGCCCACGTCTTGTTTTGGATAACCACCCTATATCCGTCGAGGTCAACAAATGTCCTTCCGTTCACGTCCCAGTAGGGATTGAATGACTCTATCACTCTGAAACCAGCATCAATCATTCTTTCGCAGGCTTGCACCCATTCATTTTCATCCGAGTAATAAAGAACGAGTAAATCTTCTTCAGTGTGCAAAGGTTGAACGGGATGGTTTTGGCAAAAGGTGAACTCTATGTGCCAGTCTACGTCTCCCTGCCCTAACATTATTCCATTGAAACCGTCATGATCATTGAATTCAGCAATTTTATGTAGACCCAATCCCTGGCTGTACATCAGAAAAGATCTTTCGAGATTGGTGACGGGTTTGGCAATACGCATATGAGTAAACATCTGGGTTCTCCAATGAAAAATACTGCTTTAACGTTGAAATCCCGCCTGAGTTTACATGTGATGATGTTTTTCATTTGTCCAGAAGAGCCTCCGAAATATGCTGCTGCGACTAGCTAACGGTCCGCTTCTGGCACGAAGCAGTTTGACTGAAGAACCGTGAGGTCGATTACAAGCGAACAGCGGAGGTTATCCTCCCACGGATAATAGTTTTTTCGAAAGCGCTGGAAACTCGAAGGGTTCGAATTACTGAAATACTTAGCTTTCAAGTGCAGAAAGGATTGCGACTTCCATTTTTGCCGGGCTGGTGAACGGTGCAAAACGCTTGAGCGGTTTACCGTCGCGTCCGATCAGGAATTTAGTGAAGTTCCACTTGATCCGCCCACCCAGTACGCCGGGCAATTCGTTTTTCAGATAACGAAACACCGGATGCGTTGCGGTTCCGTTCACCTCTACTTTCGCGAACATAGGGAAGCTCACACCGTAGTGAATGTGGCATGTCTGCGCAATTTCGTCGGCGCCGCCGGGTTCCTGTTTGCCGAACTGGTTGCAGGGGAAACCAAGTACCACTAGCCCCTGGGCGGCATATTTTTTATAGAGCGCTTCAAGGCCGCCGTATTGTGGCGTGAATCCACAATGGCTGGCGGTATTAACGACCAGAACTACCTTACCAGCGTAGTCGGTCATAGAGATAAGCTGGCCGTCCAGACTGGTGGCCGTAAGTTGATGAAAGATGGTCATACAGGAGCCCTCAAAGCAGAACCAGTTTAATGTCAATATTCCAGTACACAGGGCAAGCGTCGTGGAGAGTAGGTCCTGCTCCTGATAACGTGGCTGGTCTGGAGCCGTGTGCGATACATCTTTGCAAAGTTGAACAAAAAGAACAACAAACCGGCAACCTTTAACCTGCTCTCCGTTTATTAACACACCATAAAGTTAGCTGTGTGCGTTTCGCATCTAGCGGCTATGAGCGAGAAGCGAATCTTTTCCTCGTTATTTATTTAAGATTGATTTCTTTAATTTTTGCCCACTTTCTTAATCTCCCGTTCGCATTTGCGTAGGGCGAAGAGGTGTTAAATGAGATCATTCGCCCCATCGTCCATTTCGTATACCAGGGTTTTGCGTACAGAGTGTCGTCAGAACGCTCATCTATAAGTTTCACAATTTCATTTTTTTCAGCCTGAAGTGCTTCAATTAATGAATCGTAATTTAGCGCCCGGTAATCAGAGTAAAATTTTTGTGCGAGAAGCCCCAGTTGATTCCACTTATAGCCGGTTTCGGGGAAATCAACGGGCAAGCCTTTGGCCTCCTGAGTTATCCACTTCACAACCAGCGAATTCCACCCCAGCAGGTACGATACAAGCTCCCGAACGCTCATTTCCGTACCTTTTACGTGACCATCCATCGATTTCTCAGAGGCCAACTCATGCGGTATTTTGCTAAGATAACTGATTAATTTACTGAAATTTTTATCAATTGCTAAAAGTAGTTCAGATTTTGTTTGTGGCACGCTCACAAAGAATTCCCTCTCACTTTGGGTACTTAACCAGAAATGCGGTAATTAAACGGCGTACCGCGTTTCATTTCCCCGCCTTTTCAGCAATGCCGGCTGAGAAAGCGGGAAGCTTTACGACTTAGTGGACACCTGAAACGATACCACCGTCTATCATTGCCAGCCCTTTTTTGGTGCGGACAAAGCGCGGCGCTTTTAAATCCTGATCCAACATGATGAACACTTCATACAGCAGGTCGGTTATCTGTATCTGCTGTCCCGCCGAAAGCTGCTGGTTCAGCAGCACCATGGATAAGGCGGCACAATAGTCACAGATGGTTTCGGACTCGGTTTCAAGCGCAGTTCGCAGCGCTTCTGAATACCCTTCTTCTACTGTTAATTGCTCAATAAGATATTTTGGCAGCGGATTATCCAGCACAACTCTCAGAACATTGAACCCCGCAAGCAAACGCCCGCACAGCGCAATATATTCAACATGATTATCTGTTTCGATTAATTCACCGACACAACGGCGGCAAACATTCAGTACATAAAATAAATCGTCTTTTGCTCCCATGGGTATTTTTAATAAGGCAGCAATATCTCCGGCTATAAGGTTTTGTGTGCCTGTGACTTTCTGTTGGCTAAATGTGTTACTATCAGTACCAGTCATGGTGTGACTCCTTGTCAGTTGCATTGTGGTTAGCCCTCACCTGGTGTTTTGGCGCCATTTGGGGGCGCTTTTTTAAGGTACCACTCTCTCCTTACCCCTCACCCTCTGCTATTAGCACTGTACAAGTCAACAGTATTAATGTGGTTAATTATTGGAAACCTCAATAATTAGCTATAAATCACTAAAACATGATAACTGGAAACTCAGTTGCAGCGGAATATATGCTGGTGCTTCCATTATACCGATGGGCATAATCAGGCAGGAGCGCTGAGTATCTCGGTTTGGGTTTCCAATAAATAAGCTCTGTTTTTTGTTAATGCGGGTCAGATGTCTTCCGGTTTTTGATTGTGCACTGAGGGAAGATTGTGACCGGTCTTACCGGGCAGAAACGTCGGAGGTTTAGTGGTCTTTAATGGCTTATAAATAACAAGGACTTAACCATCTGATAGTTATTTTCACTGACCAAAAAATCGTTAAAACGCATGATTTTAAAAGGTTTATCTTACTAAGGCTCAACGCATGTCTCAATTCTGCACCACGCCACTTTAGCGATCATGAAATTCGTTCATGTTCTGTGAAATTAAATCACTTTTCCTCAAAGTGTGACTCAGGCATAAGATATGCAGGGCTATTAACTATTGACAATGTGAAGTTCACCGCAGAGGAAGCCACAAAATAAAAGTGGTCATTCCTGAAGAAGCCAGAAATAAAAACAGATTTTATATCAGAAATTAGGGTGCCAGATTACGATGAAAGAGTTTGCATTTACTATTAAGAGCATTAATTTCGACGAGAATTATAACCCGTCGGGAAATACGCGCATCACAACTAACTTTGCTAACCTGGCCAGAGGTGAGAAACGCCAGGAGAACCTGCGCAATGCCTTAACGATGATTGACAATCGTTTCAATTCTCTGGCGCACTGGGACAACCCGAAAGGGGACCGTTATTCTGTTGAACTTGAAATCATCTCCGTTGAGGTTGATATTCAGGGCAATGGCGAGACTTTCCCGGCGATTGAAATACTGAAAACTAACATTGTTGACAAAAAAACTAATCAGCGCCATGAAGGTATTGTTGGGAATAACTTCTCTTCTTACGTGCGTGATTATGACTTCAGCGTGTTACTACCGGACTACAATAAGCAGCGAGCTGACTTCAGCACGCCGGAGAACTTTGGTGTTCTGCATGGCAATATCTTTAAGCACTTCGTTGAGTCCGGTGTTTACAAAGAGAAATTTAAGAAGCAACCTGTTATTTGTTTAAGTGTTTCAAGTAAAAATACTTATCACCAGACCGGTAACCGACATCCTGTTCTGGGCATTGAATATCAGCAAAACGATCTGTCTTTGACCGACCACTATTTCAGTAAAATGGGGCTACAGGCTCGCTACTTCATGCCGAAAAATAGCGTCGCGCCTTTGGCTTTCTATTTTTCCGGTAATTTACTTGACGATTATAGCGATCTTGAACTGATTGCGACCATCAGCACGATGGAGACGTTCCAGAAGATCTATCGCCCTGAAATTTATAATGCTAATTCCCCAGCAGGACTGCACTACCAGCCAAACCTGACGCACCTGGATCATTCAGTCACGCAAATTGTTTATGATCGAGAAGAACGTAGCCGGTTAGCGATTGAGCAAGGAAAGTTCACCGAGGAGAGCTTCATAAAACCCTATAAAACTATACTTGAACAATGGTCCGCTAATTACGCACGTTGATTAACTAAAAATATTAAGGTCATTTATTATGAAAAGATTATTACCGACTTCGACTGCTGGTAGCCTGCCTAAACCTTCCTGGCTTGCACAACCTGAAACTCTGTGGTCGCCGTGGAAATTGCAGGATCAGGAATTAATTGAAGGTAAACAGGATGCTTTGCGTTTAGCCCTGCACGAGCAACAACTCGCGGATATTGATATCGTCAGCGACGGCGAGCAGACGCGCCAGCACTTTGTCACCACCTTTATCGAACACCTTAGCGGCGTTGATTTTGAGAAACGCGAGACCGTCCGAATTCGTAATCGCTATGATGCGAGCGTCCCGACAGTCGTTGGCCCCGTGGCTCGCCAGAAGCCCGTATTTGTTGAAGATGCCAAATTCTTACGCAAGCTGACCACACAGCCGATTAAATGGGCTCTGCCGGGCCCGATGACGATGATAGATACGCTCTATGATAACCACTATAAGAGCCGCGAAAAGCTGGCCTGGGAATTCGCCAAAATTCTCAACCAGGAAGCCAAAGAGCTGGAAGCCGCAGGCGTCGATATCATTCAGTTCGACGAACCCGCATTCAACGTCTTCTTTGACGAAGTGAATGAATGGGGAATTGCGACTCTGGAAAGAGCCATTGAAGGGCTGAAATGTGAGACTGCCGTACATATTTGCTACGGCTATGGCATTAAGGCCAACACGGACTGGAAAAAAACGCTGGGCTCAGAGTGGCGCCAGTATGAAGAAGCGTTTCCAAAGCTGCAAAAATCGAATATCGATATCATCTCGCTGGAATGCCACAACTCCCGCGTGCCAATGGATCTGCTTGAGCTTATCCGCGGTAAAAAAGTGATGGTCGGCGCAATTGACGTTGCAAATCATGCCATTGAAACGCCAGAGGAAGTTGCCGACACGCTGCGTAAAGCGCTTCAGTTCGTTGATGCCGACAAGCTCTACCCTTCCACCAACTGCGGCATGGCCCCGCTGCCTCGCCACGTAGCAAGAGGCAAGCTGAATGCCCTGAGCGCTGGCGCAGAGATTATTCGCAGAGAACTGCTGGCTAAATAACCTCGCCTGCTATCCGGTCGCTCGAAGGGAGTTAATTTCCGGCCGAGCGACCGGATTTTCTGTCACTATTTCACCAAAGGCAGGTCGGTATAACGAGTGGTGTAACCCGGCGACAGCATTCTGCGCTTCATTTCCCAGCTTTTCTGAATACCCTTCCCGGCGAACCCAATGCTGCCCCGGCCGGAATGATTAATGCTGTCGATAACCTGCATTAATGCGCTGCTGTTGGCCTGCGGCTGATATTCATCGAACAGGCCGAGCTGCGCGACGCCCTGACTGTAGAAATCACTCAGCATCACTCCGGCTTTCATATAACGGAAGCCGTCTTTCCAGATGTGGTTAAGCGCCTGAGTAGCAATGCGGATAATATCCCGGGAGTCACAAGTTGGCGTCGTCAGTCGGCCTGTGGCCTGAGGAGCATAGAAGGTTTCATTCCCGGCATGCGGGCTGGTACGCATAAATAAGCTGATCATGCAGCAAAACTGCCTTTCCGCTCGCAGTTTCTCCGCCGCGCGCTCGGCATAGGCGCAAACCGCCTGGTGCATATCGTCGTATTCGGTAATCCGATGGCTAAATGAACGGCTATAAATAATCTGCTGTTTGGTCGGGGCAAATTCATCCAGCGCCAGGCAGGGCTGACCGCGCAGCTCGCGTACCGTGCGCTCCAGCACCACATTGAAGTGTTTACGGATAACCCAGGTAGAGCTTTCTGCTAGCTGTAGCGCGTTTTCAATCCCCATCAGTTCCAGTTTTTTACTGATACGGCGGCCAACGCCCCAGACTTCATCCACGGGAATACGGGCGAGCAATTTACGCTGCCGTTCTACGGCAGCAAGATCGACAACGCCGCCGGTCTTAGGCCATTTTTTAGCCGCGTAATTAGCCGCCTTAGCCAGCGTTTTGGTCGGCGCAATGCCTACGCCAACCGTCAGCCCGGTGTTTTTTAATATCTGAGTTCGAATCTGGCGGCCAAACACTTCAAGCGAAATACAGCCGGAGACGCCGGAAAGATCGATAAAAGCCTCATCGATGGAATACACTTCTACGGCGGGAGCCAGCTCCATCAGGATAGACATTACCCGATGACTAAGGTCGGCATAAAGCGCATAGTTGGAGCTAAAAACCGTCACCTGCTGGCGGCGCAAATCATCTTTGATTTTAAAGTAAGGCGCAGCCATTTTTATACCCAGCGCCTTTGCCTCTGCCGACCGCGAAATAATGCATCCGTCGTTGTTTGAGACAACGACAACCGGTTTGCCCTGAAGATCGGGCCTGAATACCGTCTCGCAGGAGGCATAGAAGTTGTTTACATCAACAAGCGCGAACATGTTTGTTTGCTTTTAAGGTGAAGGTAACAACGCCGAAGATCTGCAGCTCTTCCTCCGCCAGGAACTCAATGGGCGCATAGTCTGCGTTATGCGGCACCAGCCGGAGCAAAGGCCGGGTTTGCAGCTCTTTCACCGTGAACTCCCCCGCTACCGCCGCCACCACAATATCGCCGTGCTCTGCGCTCAGCGACCGGTCTACAACCAGCAGGTCGCCATCGCCAATGCCTGCCCCAACCATAGAATCCCCGCTCACTCTCACAAAATAGGTGGCGCTTGGGTGCTTAACCACCAGCTTGTTCAGGTCCAGGCTCTCTTCGACGTAGTCCTGGGCAGGACTGGGAAAGCCGCACGGAACCCGCTCTAAAAAAAGCGGCAGCTCGATGATTTGCTCTTGTTTATAAGGATAAGGGACGGTCATGATTGCTCACCTCAAAATACTGTATACGTATACAGTATTATATAGATTAGGTGAATAACTCAAGCCGCCGGGCAGGCCGTTACGCAAAAGTGCTGATGTTTATGGGGATTTAGTTGTAGCTGACCACAGGCTTCGCCCGGCGCGGTTCACATTTAATGAAGGAGGTAGCTCCGCGCCGTCTTCTGTTTTAAAAAAACAGCCAGCGCTCAGTTAAGACCACCTGGGCTTTAGATATCTGCCCAACATATTGCCCGCCAGAGGGTGAAGGCCATCAAGAAATGCCCTTTCCGCACTTTCCATGGCTCTTGCTCCGATAATACGCTCAGCATCGGTATTGCCGAGCAGACCTGCCGGTTTTAGCTCTGTGTCAGACAGAATTCGGTACGTGTTTTCATAATCTGATATTTTCTTTTCACAAAGTGCTTCCCAGCTTGTCGGCTCCGTACGCTCCAGTACCTTGCGTAATGGCTCCCACTGCAATATCCACTCTGCAAACTGGCTGTTTTCGGCAGTTTTTACCTGAATTTCAGCGGACTGAAGGTCTGACTCCGTCACGCCGGATACACCAAAGAACCGCATTTCTGCCGTCACGCTGGTCAACTCAAGCGGTTGCTTCAGTTTATTCTGATAGCCCAGATAGACCTCGATCTCATCGACGAAGTACAGCGTTTTGACCTTCTCACGGGCAATCTGCTCCAGTTTCTCCAGCCGGAACATTTCACGCCCAACCGATACCAGCCCGGGGAGATTCTCGTTAAACTCCCCTTTTTCTGCATTATGTACTAATTGCACGTTCTTCATCTTGTTCAGCGCAAGGGTAACCCGATCCTCACAGCTTGAAGCCGCCTCTGTCGCCATGGCAAATGTTTTTGCTCTCAGCTCATCATCTTCAACCAACTGTGCCAGCCAGGAGGCTATCTGTGTTTTAAAACCTGAGTCTTTTTTGAAGTTTTCCGTCTCGCTCAGCCGGTCCAGAAAACTGCTGAAGGAGGCCGCATCATCTTGCTGCTCAAACGCCTGCCACTTGCCCGCAAGACGCGGCTCACCTTCCCTGGCAGGCACCAGCCAATCAGCGACGGCCTGATGCAGTGGGCGAGGTTTCCTGAAAACGGGAGGGCCGCCCACACCGAAATATATTCTGGGGCCAGAATAGTTAGGGGCATGGGTCATATCCCGCAGGGCCTGACGCGTACGATCTGACAGCGGGTTCCCTGACAGGTCGATCCACATATCCCCGGACAATCCGGCGATGCTTTCAGGCAGGCTGGTCAGAAGGTTATTATTGACCGTCAGCGCCTGTAGCCCTGACGGCAATACCGGCAGGTAGTTCAGCTCGTTATAACTGGCCCACAACGTCCGTAGCCCTGACGGCAACTCAGGCAGGCTGGTGATTTCGTTATCATCGACCTTCAGTTCCTGCAGACCTGGCGGCAACGCAGGCAGGATGCTCAGATAGTTATGACTGCCAGACAGAGTCTGTAGCCCTGACGGCAGCGCTGGCAGCCTGCTCAGAGTGTTGCAATCAACCATCAGTTCCCGGAGTCCTGAAGGCAACTCAGGCAGGCTTATCAGAACGTTATGATTGATAACCAGTTCCTGTAGCCCTGACGGTAACGTTGGTAGACTGACCAGCTCGCTATGGCTGGCCCGCAGAGTCTGGAGTCCTGACGGCAACGCTGGCAGGTTGGTTAGTGGTACATTATCAAGGATCAACCTTGCCATATCCGGCGGTAAACGGTCGGGTAAGGAGGTGATGTCAAAGTTGCTCAGGTTAAGCTCTGGATTGCCATTATTCAGGCAGTCACGCATTTTCTGTACCACGATTGCGCGATGGTATGACTCTTCTGGTGGAGCAATAATTTCCCACGTTGACCAGACAGCTTCATAATCTTCTGCTCTCAATTCTGTACGCAGGCTGAGGTTATGTGTTTCATTGTGCCCCTGACAATTCACGGTATACTTCCCGGCGTTATCAGGGATGACGGACAGAACCTCCCGGCTGCCTGAGTCCAGGATACAAAAGTGGCCCTCCCCGTGTCGGCCGAACTGAATGTTTCCCCTATGCCCGGCATATGCGAGCGCCCTGAGCCGTTCAAACCCGCTGACTACATCCTCCCATATCGTTCTGCCCGGTGGGTGATAAATCCTCTGAATACACTCCAATGCCTCGGGTTTATTCGTTTCGCAGAAAAAATCCTCTATTTTTTCCCATGCGCCCATTTCAGGTGGGGTATCAGGGTGGGTGATGCTGTGAATGTGATTGTTGCTGATTGCGGCGGGAAAAGATCCATTACTCACTTGAAAGATCATAATAAAATTTCTCTGTAAATTTACACATAATGCCTGTCCGGTGACGTCAACGGCTGCCGTTGACGGTATCATTTTTCCCCAACCCTTTATTTCATAATACGGTCATTGGCTGACTCTCCCGCCCCGCCGCCAGCTCACTGCTTTTTAAATGAATAATTTGCCCAATCTGGTCGTGGTAAACCGTCAACTGATTATGCTGGCTCATCTCGGATATCAACTGCGGCGGGACGTTAAAGCTCTGCGCCAGTTCGCGGAGATGCAGCGGCGCGAGACTTTCATGGTAGCGCGCGTTATGCCTGCGCAGGCTGTACTGATACCAAAGGATCAGCAGCCAGCCGTTGACCACCGCGAGCAACAAATAAAGCAGCACCGAATTAAGCGACGAGACGATAATCTCCCCGCGCTGGCCGGGCAGCGTCATTATTTGCAGCAGCAGGTTTTTATACGCGAAGAACACAAACCCAGCCCAGGCAATAAACGTCAGCAGGCCGTCGAACAGGCGCGGGGCGATTCTGTGTTCGGTTAATATCAGGGTATTGGCGTTCATTCTGTTCTTCCTTTTCCGCGGTCAGGGCTTACCCAGCGCGCCCTTGCACGCTGGCGTTTCAACATCACTCTGGGGAATGCCACCAGGGTGGTTACCAGGCCAATCATCCAGTACATCATCGGAAACCAGATTATCCAGAACAGCGAACCGGCTATCCGCCGCTCATAGCGCCGCTCGATAAACAGGCTGACGAGAAACTGCATCAGGCACATTACGCCCAGCAGCAGCCCGGTAAACTCGGGGGGAAACAGGCTGCGTACCACGAGGTTGGGCGGTAGCGTTGCAACCAGGCTTGCGATAAACAGCAGGATGGTTATCGCGTAGGCGAACGCCCACACCGTCGATAACACATACTCAAGAAACAGCGGCCACATGCGGCGGTGCTCCCAGCGAAATAGCCGACGAACATTAACCAGGAATACTTCAGCCCCGCCCTGCGCCCAGCGCAGCCTCTGCTTCCACAGCCCGCGCAGCGTTTCCGGCATCAATATCCAGCACAGCGCCCGCGGCTCGAAGAATATCGTCCAGTGGCTTAGCTGTAGCTTCCAGCTGATATCAATGTCCTCAGTTATCATATCCGTGCTCCAGTAGCCGACGTCCGCCAGCGCCTGGCGGCGAAAGGCCGCAATCACCCCGGACACGGTGAACACCCGGCCATAAATGCGCTGAGTGCGCTTGATAAGCCCGATAATCGAAGAAAACTCTCCAACCTGGATGCGGCCAATCAGGTTGGAGCGCGTGCGGATGCGCGGGTTGCCGGTCACCGCACCAACGTGTGGATGCTGGAGCAGCGGCGCGGCAAGGTAAGCCGCCGTATCCCGCTCCAGCAGCGCATCGCCGTCGATACAAACCAGCAGGTCGCCTCGCGCGGCGGCGGCACCCGCTTTTAAGGCCACCGCTTTGCCCTGGTTTTCTGCCAGATGGATAACCCGCAAGCGCGGATACTCTTGCGCCAGCTGCCCAAGCACGCCGGAAGTGTTATCCCCCGAACCATCATTGATGGCGATAACCTCAATATTTTGATAGCGCTGGTTGAGCGCCGCTTCGATGGTTTCCCTGGCATTTTTCTCTTCGTTAAAGCAAGGAATAAGAATCGAGATCAGCGGGTTACCCTCCAGCCGTGGCGGCGGAGTCTCCTTCCCCCAGGGCCAGTGCCGTTCCAGCTGGAACCAAAAATAGAGCCCGCCGGTCATCCACAATACCGACATAAACAGCGGCCAGAAGAAGACGAAGTCGAGCAGAATTTTGCCGGTGAAAACGGCCGCCACGCTAAGCGGCAGGCCAAATATCAGGCACAGGATCAGCAGAGAAATAATCCGGTCAGTCATTGTCTGGGTACCACCATGAGGAAAATTCAGGCCGGATGCGCGAGATATCCGGCTGATTATTAATGAAATCGTCCGGGTAATAGCCGTAATGCATTACGCCGTTGAGCTGCAACAGACGCATCCACTCCACCAGCTGTTTATCGGCAACACCCTTTTGCCCTTTGCTGCCCCAGTCCCGGGCCTGTAGCTCAAAAATGGTTTTATTCAGCGCCTGAGGTTTGGCCGCCACGCGGCGAATAAGCTGCGTCAGCCAGTCGTTACTTTCCGCAGGCGGAACGGACTCCATCAGCGGCATAGCCATCGGCACCGTCCAGTCATAGGCGGCAAGGAAATCATCGAAGTTCTGCGCAAACCAGGCCTCGCTCTCCGGCTCAAGAATCGGCAGGGCGAAAATATTGCGGGCGGTTTTTATCTGCGGGCCGCGAATGTCCTTCACCGCTTGGGTCAGCGTGCGCGTGAAGCCAACTAGCGTCTGGCTTTTAAAACGCGTCCAGCGCTGAAATTCGGCGGTATTGCCGTGAATATCGGCAATATTTTGTGCAAAACCGGCACGGCGATAGGCAGCCAAAGCGTCCTGGCCGGAGTCCTCAAAGTCCGTCAGAAGGGCATCGTCATGAAACAGAATGCCGTCGAAGGTCGCATACCGGGAAAGGTCCTGATAAAGGTCGGCAATCTGGCTGCGAACCTGTTTATTCCACGGCGAAAGGCGCAGATAAGGGCTGTGAGCTCGGCGCGACTGCCGGGTTGCTGTATCCCAGCGCTCAACCCTCGGCAGAGAAGCATTTAAATCAAACGAGAGTACCGGCAGCCAGGCATAAACCTTCACCCCGCCTCTTGTCTGTAGCTGCCAGGAGACGAAGTTAAACAGGTCGGCGCGCACCGGCAGCCAGCGGTTTGGAAAATAGAGCGACTTAATATTGCCGTCTCCGGCCGGGTCGGAAAACGCCTGCAGGAACACATGGCTAATCTTCATGTCGTAGACGCGCTGCACCAGCGCATCGATATTCTTCGTTTGCTGGGCGGGATCGCTGTCGTAGACGTAGTCCAAATCAACATGCATCACCCGCACCGGCTCGGTTTCCTGAATGCGAGTCACCGTGCTGGCAAAGGCCTTGAGCGAAGGGTTGCCGGAGATAAGCAGCCGGGGAATATTGTCCAGATCGCGAACGTTAGCCAGGCCATCGTTAAGCGTGAACGCCAGCCGGTAGCCGTGTTTTTTTATTACGCTTAACGAAGTGCCGTTTGCGGCACCGTAGGGCCAGACCCAGGCCCGAGGCGCTTTCCCGCTTACCTGCTCCAGTTTGGCGCTGATGCGGCTCACGTCGTCATCAATGCGACGGGTAAACTGCTCGTCGTCCTCATATTGGCCGGTTGCTTTGTCCCAGGCCCGGTTGGCGATAGCCGGTTCGCGGCTGCCCTGCGGGTTAGCCAGCACGCCAAAATGAGATGCCCAGGTATGGGAGCCAATTTCCACCAGCGGCGATTCACTCAGCTCCCGCACCATTTCCCAGGTGGCAAATTTTTCGCGCGGCGTTTTCAGCCCGCCAAAATCGACCGGCTTCCCCTGCGGTGTGCCGACCCAACTGCCCACGGGTGCCCAGAGCGCGGGAACATTGTAGGCCTTAAGCAGCGGCCAGACGCGGGTATAAAAGCTGCTGTAACCGTCATCAAAAGTAAGCAAAAAAGCCTTCGGCGGCAGCGGCTTACCGCCGTCATGCGCGTTCAGAATATCCTGCACGCTTACCGCGCTGTAGCCGTTATGCAGCAGCCAGATTATTTGCTCGTTTAGCGCGCTGGTGCGCACCGCCAGATAACGCTGATCGGGGTCGCTATCCTCCACGTCGTGGTAAGCCAGCACCAGAAAATTGTTCTTCGGCCAGGGTTTGCTGGCTTCGGGCTGCGGCCTGTCCCGCGGGGGCAGAAAATGAATTTCCTGAGCGCACAAACCAGAAAGGGTAAATAACCAGCCGATAACGATAAGGCTGATTCGGAAACTGTTGGTCAGCATGCTTGTCCTTAAAATCTTAAATTCGCGTCAAAGGCCACGGCGAGATTGCTTTCGCGCCTGCCGTCGTAGGGGCGCTTTTCCCAGTTCAGCATCACGCCGGTGTCGAGAACGTTGTTCCATTCGATCCGCTGGCCGTAGCCGAACGAGGTAGTGGCGCCTGAGCCGTAGCTTTTCTGCCGATAAACGCCCGCGCTCGCGGTAAATTGCTGGCTCCAGACGGTGTCGTAGCGCCGGTACATGACGTGGTCTGCGGAGAGCGTCGGTGCCGCAGAGAAATCCCATTTCGGGCTGTAGTAAACCGTGTTGGCGCGGCTGTTAGCGCCGAAGGAAAAACCGGGCAGCAAGTCGAGCGTCAGCCCCGGCCTTTGCCAGACGCGCTCTTTTCCCTCGAGGCTATATTCCTGACGGAAGTTATGGTCGGTAAACCGGCTGGCGGTGGCGATGAGCTGGTATTCCCTGCGTTCATTCTGATACCAGCGCAGCCAAATATTGGCCTGGTTTGAGCTGATGCCGTTGCGTAACGCCCGCAGCGGCGTGCTGCGTGCCAGGCGTTCAATGCCGCCGCCCGCTCTCCAGCTGTCGCTGAAGCTGTGCCACGCCGCAAGCCTCGCACCGGGTTTATTGCCGCCGTTAAAATGGTTATTTGCCAGTTCAAACTCGGCCCAGCTGGCCCGGGGCCGCCACTCAATGCCGCCAAATACGCTGCGGTTCAGCCCTTTCCCCTCTTCAAAGCGCCCGCTGTTAAAGCGGTTGCCGCCGAACAGCCGCCAGTCATCCGCCAGCGGCGGGCCGTAAATTGCCGCATCCCAGCTAAAGTCGTGAGCGCCGCTTATCGGCGTATCGGAGGTAATGCCCTGATTGCCGCTGAGGCGTAACTCGGACATTCGGTGAACGTCCAGGGCGCGGCTAAGCAGCCGGGAGTCAGGATCCAGCGGCGCTCTGGTCAGCACGTCGTCGGTCAGCAGGCTCATCTGCCGCCATTCGTGAAGATCCTGCGCGACATAAGCCTGCTGCCGCTCAAGCTCCAGGTTAGACGGTTCCAGAACCTCCGCAGCCTTCAGTTCTCGTTCGGCGGCCTGCGGCAATCCCCGCATCTGCAACGCTTCAGCGTAACCTGTTCGTAGCCCCTGGTTGCCAGGCCCGGTCGTCGCCAGGTGACAGGCGAGCTTTTCCGCCTCCGGCAGCGCATGTGTTGCCAGAAGATATTGCAGAGAGAGCGTTTTACCCTCCAGCCAGGCGTCGTTAGGCTGGGGCGTGGGCGAGCCTGCGATGTAAACAACATACGGCGCGCTGCCGGTGATGCTCTCCACATAGCGCCTGGCAGCCAGATACTGGCCGCTGTCCAGCAGGGCATAAAACATCGCGTGTTCGCTTTCATCCGGCAAAGGCCGTGCAGCCTGGGGCGACAGAGCTACGGCCGGCTCCAGCCTTCTTTGCGCCAGATAAGCGTCCACCACCCAGCGCAGCGCCCAGTCGGGAACATCCGCCTTATCTGAAGCCAGCGATTCATATTCAGCGGTGACCTGCGGGTAATAGTTGTGTGCATACAGCGCGCCAAGCCTGTCTATGCGGGCGCGAACAAGGTCTCTGGCGGCCTGCGGGTCGTTGCGCCAGCGGGCAAAAAACACGTCGTAGCGGTCCAGCGCTTGTTGTGCGACGGCAAAGCGTTCTTTTTCTTCGCGAGGAATAATATCCGCAAAGCGCACCAGCTCTGAGGCGGCATCTATTTCCAGCCTGCGCCGCTCTGCGGGAGTGAGATTTGCCCTGCCCGCAAGTTCCAAAGCGGGAGCGCTAATTCGGTTAACGCTTAAAGCATCGGCCAGGGTACGCAGCGCCGCGAGATCTTCAGGCGCGAGCGCTCCCAGCCGCTGAGCTTCAAACAGCGCGGGCCATTCCTGCTGCCCGTCGGCAAGCGTTTTTATCCGCCCGATGCGGTAGTCAATATTTGCCGGAGCAAGGCGTAGCGCCTGTTCCCAGAGCGCAAGCGACTCCGTCCAGCGCCGCAGGTTGCGGTATGACCGGGCGGCAGAAGCTATGCCCCGGGCGGGAATTGAAACCCGCTGCTGGTAACGCTGCCAGACGCTAACCACTTCTTCATCCCGCCCGGCCCAGGAAGCCACCTGCAGCCAGTCGGCAACCTTTTCGTCGCTAAGCCCCCCCTGCATTTGCTGTCGTTTTAATGTATCCAGCAGCGGCTGATAATTCCCGCTACGGACCAGCATCACCTGCTGCTCATAGGCGGACTCACCGCCGAAACTCTGAGCGGGAAATAGCCCTATTAAGCCCAGCAATAACGCCAGCTCTGCGCCATGACAAAAGAATAACTTATTGATATTCAGTCGTTGTGCCATAAATATCTATTCTATATTCCGTTATGAATGAGTACGCGCTTTCCGTAGCGTTAAATCAGCTACTAATGGAAAATGTGCACATTAGATCCACGCGATGGATTTTATCGCGGATTATTGCGATGCGTGTGTTTTTGAGTAGCTTCACCCTTACGTTAAAACGGAGAATTAAAATACATTCGCCTGGCCACCCGATATGACCGACGAGAATAATAAAGTACCGTTAGCCGTTTTGTGAATACGTCAAAAAGGCGGTTGCGGTGCTTTTAAGAATACTCTGCAACGGTTATTTCCAGATAAAATAAAACCCTATAACATAATGATTAACAAATAAAAAAACAAAAAAATGAAAACCCATGAAATGGAAAAAATCCATTGTCTGGTGGTTTTCCCTGTGCCATTCAGGAAGTTTCCTGGCAAAGATTCTTAATTTTTTATTAGCCCACTTCTTTCTCCATTCATTTAATTTATAATTCGCCACATGGATAATCATAAAAAATGCACAAAGCGTTATTAATATCTTATTCAACGTCGTGTTTTGGTGGCAGGCTAACTAACAAAAAGGTTAGTTAACTCATTTTCAATGAAATATCTAAATGCCGGAAAGAAAGCTGCGGCTCTTCTTCCGCTATGGATAGCCGTTTTTGTTGATCGGATATTAACAGGATGAGCCGTGGTGAATGCGACACTTTTAGTCACTCAGGATTACTATCTTTTTCAGGGCATAAAAAACTGTTTGCCGGAAACGCTTCAGTTACGAACCGTAGACAGAAGGATTTTTAGCAGCGGATACCAGGAATACTCGCTGCTGGTTGATAGCCGCCTGCCGCTTTTTTTTTGGCAGAATATTGTTATTAGCGCGGACAAAACCGGGGCGCGTATTCGCTGCATTATTCTCGATATGCGCCACAGCGAAATCCCTCCACTAAGGCTAAAACAGAGCCTGGATATGTCGATACCGTATCGGGAGATAGAAGCAATATTGACCCAATTACGCCGGATAAAGCCTGAAGTTGCGGCAAAAGAGTGGTTTCGCGAGATGCGCCTTAGCGGCGAAGAACGGGCGATGATGCGGCTACTCAGATTGGGTGTGCCGATGGAACAGGCGGCGTTGAAATTAAATACTTCGCTTAAAAGTCTGTATCGCAGGCGTATTGAGCTATACCAGCGGCTCGGCCTGGCGAGTTTTAATGAAGCCTGCCTGCTTATTTTCAGAAATGAGCCGCCGGACTATCCATAATGTAACCGGAGAGCCGGGCGGCCGGGTAAATTACGCCTGTTTTAGTTGCAGAGTGGTCATGCAGGTCTGGCTGCCGTCATAGGTAGCAAAAGGCGAGCTGGCCGAGCGCCCCTGGTAGCTGACGTTTATCGTGCCTTCGGTATTACGCGGCAGCCACACGCCAACAAAACCGTTTTGATGGCTGGTTAGCGTTTTATGCAAAACCACCTTCCCTGCTTTATCGGTGATGTTCACCTCAAACGCCGTGTTGGCAAGCTCCCCCTGGCAGCCGGAAAGGCTGTGGTTAAAGCAGGGATGGGTTTGCTGAAGGTAAGGCGCAAACGAAAGATAGAATTTATCCCCCAGCGGGTAGCTCACCCGCTGCTTCTCGTCCGACAGGACTAAAGCTCCGCTGGTTATGCCCGCGCTATAGGCAAGCGGGCGAGCCTGCGTGGAGCCATCAATAGCTTCAACCAGTTGCTCAACGTTTTTGCCTTCCAGCCCGTGGCGGGCCAGAAACGCATCGCCTTCAGACGTAGCCGCCAAAGCCGAACCGCTCAGCATCAGCGCCACAAGCGCCGTTATGGTACGCATTTTCATCATTATTCCCCTGGAGTCAGTGTGCATAAATAACTGGCGCAGACGTTACACCTTCCCCCTGGGGGAAGGTCAAAGCCCGGGGAGTATAGAAAGGTAAAGCAATGTATTTATTCAGTTTTAATTGATTTCAATCAAACATTGTCCGCCGCCATGAACCGCAATCGGACCGTTGAATCGCTGTTTTTTCCCTTTGCATGGGCATCCGTGAGATCTAAATCACAACTTTCAGCAAGTTAGCGCCGCGGCAAAACCGCTTAGCCCATCCGGCAACCGCTTATCTTCGCATATGACCGCTCAGCCACTCTTTCTCCCGCCGGGCAAGAAACGGCGTCAGGCTATATACGGCATAAATTCATGCTCCTTTGTGACAAAAACCAGGTTCAGTAATACAGAGACAGGTATTACGAAAGTATTCTGACAAACGGAATTATTATGAATAAAAATAAATTTCTCAAACACATACCCTGGGTGATTCTGGGGATAATCGGGGCCTGCTGCCTGGCAGTGGTTGCCCTGAGAAGAGGGGAACACATCAGCGCCCTGTGGATAGTCGTGGCTTCGGTTTCGGTCTACCTCGTCGCCTACCGCTATTACAGCCTCTATATTGCGCAAAAGGTGATGAAGCTTGACCCTACGCGCGCGACGCCTGCGGTTATTAACAATGACGGTCTGAACTATGTTCCCACCAACCGCAACGTGCTGTTCGGCCATCACTTTGCCGCGATAGCCGGTGCGGGGCCGCTGGTTGGCCCGGTATTGGCCGCGCAAATGGGCTACTTACCCGGCGTGCTTTGGCTGCTGGCGGGCGTAGTGCTGGCGGGTGCGGTACAGGACTTTATGGTGCTGTTTATCTCGTCGCGTCGTAATGGCGCTTCCCTTGGCGAGATGATCAAAGAGGAAATGGGTCCGGTGCCGGGCACAATCGCCCTGTTCGGCTGCTTCCTTATAATGATAATCATCCTTGCCGTGCTGGCGCTTATCGTGGTTAAAGCCCTGGCAGAAAGCCCGTGGGGGGTCTTTACCGTTTGCTCGACGGTGCCGATTGCCCTGTTTATGGGCATCTATATGCGCTTTATCCGGCCCGGGCGGGTTGGCGAAGTCTCGGTCATCGGCGTTATTTTGCTTATCGCCTCGATTTACTTTGGCGGCGTGATTGCCCATGACCCGTACTGGGGCCCGGCGCTGACCTTTAAAGACACCACCATTACCTTTACCCTGATTGGCTACGCTTTCGTTTCTGCCCTGCTGCCGGTGTGGCTGATCCTCGCTCCACGCGACTATCTGGCGACCTTCCTTAAAATCGGGGTTATCGTCGGCCTGGCCATCGGTATCGTTATTCTCAACCCTGAACTGAAAATGCCGGCCATCACCCAATATGTGGACGGCACCGGCCCGCTGTGGAAAGGGGCGCTGTTCCCGTTCCTGTTTATTACGATTGCCTGCGGGGCCGTCTCCGGCTTCCACGCGCTTATCGCCTCCGGGACAACGCCAAAATTGCTGGCCTGTGAAACCGATGCCCGCTTTATCGGCTACGGCGCAATGCTGATGGAGTCCTTCGTTGCGGTGATGGCGCTGGTTGCCGCCTCCATCATCGAACCAGGCCTCTACTTCGCCATGAACACGCCGCCAGCGGGCCTTGGCATTACCATGCCAAACCTGCATGAGCTGGGCGGAGAGAATGCGCCGATGATTCTGGCGCAATTGAAGGATGTGACCGCCCACGCGGCGGCGACGGTAAGTTCATGGGGCTTCGTTATTTCCCCGGAACAGATCCTGCAAACGGCCAAAGATATTGGTGAACCTTCGGTGCTTAACCGCGCTGGCGGCGCGCCAACTCTGGCCGTAGGTATCGCCCATGTGTTCCACAAGATTGTGCCGGTTGCAGATATGGGCTTCTGGTATCACTTCGGTATTCTGTTCGAAGCGCTGTTTATCCTTACCGCGCTGGATGCCGGTACGCGTTCCGGGCGCTTTATGCTACAGGATCTGCTGGGCAACTTTATTCCGTTCCTGAAAAAGACCGACTCGCTGGTCGCAGGTATTGTCGGCACGGCCGGGTGCGTTGGGCTCTGGGGTTACCTGCTGTATCAAGGCGTGGTCGATCCTCTCGGCGGGGTGAAAAGCCTGTGGCCGCTGTTCGGCATCTCCAACCAGATGCTGGCCGCCGTAGCGCTGGTGCTGGCAACCGTGGTGCTGGTGAAGATGAAGCGCACCAAATACATCTGGGTTACCGTGGTGCCTGCCGTCTGGCTGCTTATTTGCACCACCTGGGCGCTCGGCCTGAAGCTGTTCAGCAGCAACCCGCAAATGGAAGGCTTCTTCTTTATGGCCAACCAGTATAAGGCGCGTATCAGCGCCGGCGGTGCAGACCTGACCGCTCAGGAGATTGCGAATATGAACCATATCGTCGTCAACAATTACACCAATGCGGGTCTGAGTATTCTGTTCCTGGTTGTGGTGTACAGCATTATCTTCTACGGTATCAAAGCGTGGAAAGAAGCGCGCCAGACCGAGCTTCGCACTGATAAAGAAACCCCTTATCAGCCGGTGCCGAAGGAAGGCGTTAAACTCTCATCCGGCCACTGATCGTTTCATCTGACTGCCCCGCCCACGCGGGGCTTTCTCCTGCCGCATAGCGGCTAAATTTCTTAAGGAGCGACGGATGTTCGATAACTTAGGCGCAGCAAAAAAATACCTCGGCCAGGCGGCCCGGATGCTTGTCGGCATTCCGGACTACGACACCTACGTTTTGCATATGCAGACCAACCACCCGGACAAACCGGCCATGAGCTATAAAGAATTCTTCCGCGAGCGCCAGCAGGCGCGCTACGGCGGAGATGGAAAAGGCGGAATGCGCTGCTGTTAAGGAATAATGTTATGACACCGATTGCAGTGACTGTTTTAACCGGCTTTCTCGGCGCGGGGAAAACCACCCTGTTACGCCACATTCTGCATCACCAGCAGGAGAGCAAGATTGCCGTTATTGAGAATGAATTTGGCGAAGTTCCCATCGACAGCCAGCTGATTGGCGACCGCGCCACCCGCATTACCACGCTGAGCAACGGCTGTATCTGCTGCACCCGCTCAAGCGAGCTGGAAGACGCCCTGCTTGACCTGCTCGACAGCCTGGATAAAGGCGAGGTGCAGTTTGACCGCCTGATCGTCGAATGCACCGGCATGGCGGATCCCGGCCCTATTCTTCAGGCGTTTTTCTCCCATGAAATTATCTGCGAGCGCTACCTGCTCGACGGCGTTATCACCCTGGTCGATGCGGTTCACGCCACATCGCAGCTCGACCAGTTCCAGCTTGCTCAATCCCAGATTGGCTACGCGGACCGTATCCTGCTGACTAAAACCGACGTTGCCGGGGATTGCAGCGAACTCATCGAGCGCCTGCAACGCATCAACGCACGCGCCCCGGTTTACCCGGTAGTCCACGGCGATATTGAACTGGGCCTGCTGTTTGATACCCGCGGTTTTATGCTGGAAGAAAATGTTGTGGCGGCAAAGCCTCGCTTCCACCACATTGCGCAGCAGCAAAATCCTGTCTCTTCGATTGTGGTCACGCTCGACTACCCGGTAGCGCTGGCGGCGGTTTCCTCGGTGATGGAAAAACTGCTTTCCGGCTTTGCCGACAATCTGCTGCGCTATAAAGGCATGCTGTGGATTGAAGACCAGCCGTGCCGCCTGCTGTTTCAGGGTGTACAGCGGCTTTACAGCGCAGACTGGGACCGTGAATGGCAGCCGGACGAAACGCCGGGCAGCACGCTGGTGTTTATTGGAATAGCATTGCCGGAAGCCGAGATCCGCGAGGCTTTTGCCGGTTTACGCCAGGGCTGACTTACAGCCCCACCGCCTCTTTCAACGATTTTAAATAGCGCCGGCTGACCGGCACGGTACGCCCGTCGCGCAGCAGCAATTCCGCCTGGCTGTTATCCTCCAGGCGGATCTCCTGAAGATAATTCATATTCACCAGATACTGCCGGTGGCAGCGCAGCAGCGGCGTGCGGCCTTCAAGCGTGCGCAGCGTCAGCTCGGTAAACCCTTCTTTGCCGTCCCGGCTGGTGACGTACACCCCGCTCATCCGGCTACTGACGTAGGCCACTTCCTCCATCTGCAACAGCCAGATGCGGCTATGCCCGCTGCACGGGATAAACTTCAGCGGCTGCTGGCTTTCAGGCAGGCCAGAAACGTCCTGCGCTTCGTGCTCCTGATGCAGTCGCGCCAGCGTTTTTTGTAATCGCGGAGCCTCAATCGGCTTCAGCAGATAGTCAAAGGCACGCTCTTCAAAAGCCTGCACCGCATACTTATCAAAAGCCGTGAGGAAGACGATGCGCGGGCGGTGCCGCTCATCGAGCATGCCGACCATTTCCAGGCCGCTGATACGCGGCATCTGAATATCAAGAAACAGCACGTCCGGGCGCAGTTTGTTTACCGCACCAATCGCTTCAATCGCGTTGGAGCATTCACCAATAATTTCAATGTCGCCGTCATCCTGTAGCAGGAGGCGCAGGTTCTCACGCGCCAGCGGCTCATCGTCAACAATCAGCACTCTTAACATACAAATTCCCCCGCTGGCAGCCGCAGCGTGACGCGCGTAAAACGGTCAGGATCGCAACTTACGGCGATGCCATAATCGTCGCCAAATCGCGCCCGCAGGCGCTTGTCCACCAGATTCATGCCTAACCCGTTACCGTTGATTTTCGGCCGGTACAGCCCGGCATTGTCTTCTATGTCCACAAAGACATTGTCCCCCTCGCTGCGGGCGCTAATTGTGATAACGCCTGTGCTTAACAGCTGAGACGTGCCGTGTTTAATCGCATTTTCCACAATCGGTTGCAGCGTAAAAGCGGGCAAGTGCTGATGGACAAACGCCTCCGGCACCTGTAATTCAACCTTAAGCTGCGACTGGAACCGCGCCAGCTCGATTTGCAGATAGGCGTTAACGTGTTCAATTTCATCGGACAGCGTGACAATCTCCGACGGGCGCTTGAGGTTCTTGCGGAAGAAAGTCGATAAATATTGCACCAGCTGCCCGGCCTTATCGCTGTCATTGCGGATAACCGCCTTCAGCGTATTCAGGGCATTAAACAGGAAGTGCGGGTTTACCTGGGCGTGGAGCAGCTTTATCTCCGACTGCGCCAGCAGCGCCTTCTGCTGCTCGTATTTACCGGCGAGGATCTGCGCCGACAGCAACTGCGCAATCCCTTCGCCAAGGGTTCGGTTGATTGAACTGAACAGCCGGTTGCGCGCCTCGTAAAGTTTAATCGTGCCGATGACCCGCTGGTTCTCGCCGCGAAGTGGGATAACCAGCGTTGAGCCCAGCTTGCAGTGAGGATGCAGAGAACAGCTGTACGGCAGCGCGTTACCGTCGGCATAAACCACTTCGTTATTCTCAATCGCCCGCCAGGTGTAGCCCGACGAGATAGGTTTCCCCGGCAGGTGGTGGTCATCCCCGGTGCCGGTAAAAGCCAGCAGCTTCTCGCGGTCGGTAATCGCGACGGCGCTGATATCCAGCTCCTGAAGCAGCACCTGCGCCACCTTCATGCTGTTCTGCTCGTTAAAGCCCTGGCGCAGAATACCTTCCGTAGAAGCCGCTACTTTTAGCGCGGTGGCGGAAAAAGCCGAGGTGTATTTCTCAAACATCGCGCGCTTATCCAGCAGGATGCGCATAAACATCGCCGCGCCGAGCGTATTGGTCACCATCATCGGGGCAGCAATGCTTTCAACCAGGTGCAGCGCGTCTTCAAACGGCCGGGCAATCAGCAAGATGATCAGCATCTGCACCAGCTCGGCAACAAAGGTCACCGCCCCTGCCATCAGCGGGCTGAACAATTTGTCGGTACGGCCTCGTTTGATTAAATAGCTGTGGATCAGTCCGCCGATTAAGCCTTCGGCGATGGTCGAAATCATGCAGCTAAGCGCCGTCATTCCGCCCAAAGAATAGCGGTGAAGCCCGCCGGTAAGGCCCACCAGCCCGCCGACGACCGGGCCTCCGAGCAGGCCGCCCATCACCGCCCCGATGGCGCGAGTGTTGGCAATCGAGCCTTCAATGTGCAGGCCAAAATAGGTACCCATAATGCAGAAAACGGAGAAAGTGATGTAACACAGCAGCTTGTGCGGCAGGCGCACGGTTACCTGCATCAGCGGGATAAACAGGCGGGTTTTACTCATCAGCCAGGCAATCACCAGAAACACACACATTTGCTGCAAAAGCAGCAGCACTAAATTGAACTCATACATGCTCAGACATTCTCCGTACACAACGCGCGACAACATAGCGCGGCTGGCAAAATATTTCCCGATCGCGCTTCACGCTTTGTTAATCCTGCGGGGAGAATTTTTAATTCGTCTCAGATATTCGGCTATTAAATAGACTTTTTTAAATAAAAAAACCAGACACAGACCTTAAAGTAAATTAATTAGCCAGAGAATAATAAATATCCAAACTCAATATAAGCAACGCTGATTATTTGCTAAAGAAAATCCAGATAATGCAGTTCAGAAACTGCCCGGCATTGCTATATGCCTTATCGCTATAACTCATGTTTTTTATATTCTTCTGGCATAGCACGTTAGCAGGTAGTATCGGCTAAACAACGGCGATTAAGCTCGCAGGACAAAGCCCACCATCGGCCATTCACAGCGGATTATGCTGCCGGAAGGCGGAAGTTTTAAGCAGTTAAGGAAAGGTAATAATGATCGTTCTATCGGGCGTGTCGAAAATATTTGCCGGGAAAAACGGCGATATTAAAGCCGTGGAAAATATTAGCCTCACTGTCGAAAAAGGCCAGATTTACGGCATTATCGGCTATAGCGGCGCGGGTAAGAGCACCTTAATAAGGTTATTAAACGGCCTCGAAGCGCCCTCTTCCGGTTCTATTTTTATTGCCGGTCAGGATATCGCCAACGCCAGCAGCGAAGCGCTTCGCCAGGCGCGTTTAAAAGTCAGCATGGTGTTTCAGCATTTTAATTTACTGTGGTCGCGCACGGTGGCTGAGAATATTGCCTTCCCGATGCAAATTGCCGGGGTGAATAAACGCCAGATTAAGCAACGCGTTGGCGAACTGGTCAAGCTGGTTGGCCTGGAAGGACGAGAAGGCGCCTACCCTTCCCAGCTCAGCGGCGGCCAGAAACAGCGCGTCGGCATTGCCCGTGCGCTGGCTAATAATCCGGAGGTTTTGCTGTGCGATGAAGCAACATCCGCATTAGATCCACAAACCACCGACGCCATCCTCGACCTGCTGCTCGACATCAATCGCCAGCTCAAATTAACCATCGTACTTATCACTCATGAAATGCACGTAGTACGCAAAATTTGCCAGCGCGTCGCGGTAATGGAAAACGGCAAAATCGTCGAAGAAGGCGCGGTGCTGGACGTGTTCACTCATCCTCAACAGCCGATAACACAAACCTTTGTCCGCCAGGTTTCCCACCACGGCGAAGGCGGCAGCCCGTTCAACCCGCAGTGGGTTCAGGGGTTAAGCGGCAGCATCCTGAAGCTTATCTTCCCCGGCGGCCAGGCTCAGCAGCCGGTGGTTGCCGAAGTCATTCAGCACTTCAACCTCGCGCTGAATATCCTGCACGGCAAGATTACCCAAACGGTGGACGGCTCGTTTGGCGAGCTTTATGTCCATTTTGAAGAGGCCAGCCAGCTGGACAATATTGTGCAATACCTGAATCAAAAGCGGGTAGAAATCGAGGTTATTCAACATGCCTGAGCAATTATTCCCGCATTTAAACCTCGATAAGCTGTGGGCCGCAACCGGCGAAACCCTTTATATGACGGCCTGGTCCGGGCTGGCGACGCTGGTGTTGGGCATCGCACTCGGCGTACTGCTGTTCTTAACTTCTCGCGGCCAGCTGCTGCAAAACCGGCTGGTTTATTCGGTTGTCACGGTGCTGGTAAACGTCTTCCGTTCGATTCCTTTTATCATTCTGATAGTGCTGCTGATCCCGTTTACCAAAACGCTGGTCGGCACTATTCTCGGCACCAACGCCGCGCTTCCGGCGCTGATTGTGGGTGCCGCGCCCTTCTATGCGAGGCTGGTTGAAATTGCCCTGCGCGAAGTCGACAAAGGCGTTATCGAGGCTACGCGCTCCATGGGGGCCAAAACCCACACGCTTATCTTCCGCGTATTGCTGCCCGAGTCCTCTCCGGCGCTGGTGTCCGGGATTACCGTCACCCTGATTGCGCTGGTCAGCTACAGCGCAATGGCGGGCGTTATCGGCGCGGGCGGCCTCGGCAACCTCGCCTATCTGGAAGGTTTTCAGCGCAACCACAACGACGTCACCTTAGTGGCAACCGGCATGATACTGGCCATCGTTTTTATTATTCAGTTTATCGGCGACCGTATTACCACTCTGCTGGATAAGCGCTAGCAGAGATTCATCTTTCGGCAGTCAGGCGCGCTATCTGCCTGCCGGAGTTCCACGGCAATGCTTTTTATAATTAATCACTACTGGACGGGATAATGAAAAAACAATTTATGATGTTAGCTCTGGCTTCTCTGACCGCGCTGAGCCTGCATGCCAATGCGGCAGAAAAGCTGATTGTTGGCGCGTCTAACGTGCCGCATGCGGAAATTCTGGAGCAGGCGAAGCCAATCCTTGCGAAAGAAGGTATCGACCTGGAGATTAAAACCTTCCAGGACTACATTCTGCCGAACACCGCCCTGGCGGAGCGTGAAATTGACGCCAACTATTTCCAGCATCAGCCGTATCTTGACTCGGTATTACAGGATCATAAAGGCGATAAAAACTACGATTTCGTCAGCGCCGGGGCAATCCACGTTGAGCCGATTGGTATTTATTCAAAGAAATATAAAAGCCTGAAAGACCTGCCGCAAAACGGGAAAGTCATTATGCGTGACTCGGTTGCCGAAGAAGGGCGAATTCTGGCTATCTTCCAGCGCGAAGGCGTTATCACCCTGAAACCGGGCATCAAGCCGGTTAACGCGCGCATTACCGATATCGCAACTAACCCAAAACACCTGCAATTTAAGGCTGATATCGAAGCCGCCCTGCTGCCGCAGATGTATGCCAATGACGAAGGCGACGCGGTTGTTATCAACGCCAACTACGCGCTGGACGCTGGCCTGAACCCAATCAAAGATCCGATTGCGGTTGAAAGCACCGAAGGCAACCCGTACGCCAATATCATCACCGTGCACAGCGCCGACGTGAAGAAACATGACGTCGTAGAACTGGTAAAAGTCCTGCACTCTAAAGAGATTCAGGACTGGATCAAAGAGAAATACCACGGCGCGGTTGTGCCGGTTAACCAGTAATAATCGTTCTTTGTCCACATTCTGAAAAGGGGCACATTGTGCCCCTTTCTTTTATCCAATAGCATTCAGGGAGAGGATAAATAAGCGAGAAGGCAGATGGCAGATTTTGTTTTTCTGATTGGCCCCGGCGGCGCGGGCAAAAGTACCGTGGGTAAATTTCTGGCGGCTCGCCTCGGCTATGCGAAAGTCGATCTCGACGACGAGTTCTGTGAGCGAATCCTGAACATCCGCGAATTTATCGCCCTTAACGGCTATGAAAGCTATCTCCTGGAGAATGCAAAACTGCTGGAGGCGCTGCTGGAAGAAGCCGAAGCTGATAGCGTCTTTATCCTTTCCTCAGGATTTCTGGCAACCGATATCCGCCCCGACATCGTCGCGCGAAACAGAAAACGAGTCGCAGAAAGCGGCACCTCGGTGCTGCTGATGCCGTCCCGCGATTATCAGCAGGCGGTTAACTGCATTGTCGAGCGCCAGCTACAGCGGGGCTTTGGCCTGAAAAGAGAAAGCGAAATCGCGAAATTCAGCCAGCGTTTTGAGGCATATCTATTGTCAGGCGATGTGCAGATATTTTCTATGGCCGCCCCCGAGGCCATCGCCGCCAGCATCTTTGATGAGTTAAACAGCCGACGAGTCGCTTATTAATCTCTGTTTTTACAGCTATATTGACTGACATCTAAGCCCAAAAGCCACCGAAGGGAACGCCACGATGCGGCTGACCGCTGTTCTGCGCCTGATTAGCCTCTGCCTGCTCTGCATCGCCTCCGTGCTGCATGCTCAACCAGCGCCCTCTGCCTCATCGGGTATGGCTAACCCTCTCGGGCTGACCCAGCAAGAGCAAGACTGGGTTGCCGCTCATCCGGTGGTGCCGGTTCTGGTGGTCAATACTCATATTCCGCTGACCTTTATAAATCAGGAAGGCAAGCAAAGCGGTTACGCCGTGGCGCTGCTGAACAGCATCGGCAGGCAAAGCGGGCTACGTTTTACCTGGCATCCCTTCAATAATCTGGTGGAGATGCGCGAACAGCTTAAAAAAGATCCCAACTCGTTAATTGCCGCCGCCGATGCCTCCGCAACGGGGCCTGATGCCGGGCTTATCTATACCCGCCCGATTCAGGTAACCGACTGGGTGCTGGTCACCCGCAAAAATTTCCCCGCCATAAACTCGCTCGCCGGAATGAACGGTAAAAAGGTGGCGGTATTTACCGGCAGTTATTATCTCCCGGATTTACGCAGGCGGTTTCCGCAGGTCGAGTTTGTCGAGCAGG
Organism: Cedecea davisae DSM 4568; assembly: GCF_000412335.2. Taxonomy (GTDB): domain Bacteria; phylum Pseudomonadota; class Gammaproteobacteria; order Enterobacterales; family Enterobacteriaceae; genus Cedecea; species Cedecea davisae. The sequence goes on along the minus strand of NZ_KE161030.1, from coordinate 1,876,784 downwards.
ACTTCTCGCTGGAAACCGCCCTCGCCCTGTTCATTCATAATCTCGACGGCGCCATCGTGCCGCAAACCGCTGCCAGCTTCGTGCTGAAAAGCTATCTCGAAGATCGATTCCGTATCGCCATAACGGTGCCCGTCCCCCCGCTGCGGCTGGCGATGGCCTCCGGCGAGCAAAACCGCGCGCTGCTGTCGATAATCGACAAAGCTCTGGAGCGAGTGCCGCCCCAGGAAATGGAGGAGCACCTTAGCGGCTGGCAAATGCGCTACGCGCTGGAGCGCTTTGAGGTCTGGGGCCATTACCGCACCGGGATTATGAGCGCAATTGTTCTCATCAGCCTGGCCGCGATGCTGCTGGTGTTCTACTTCTGGCGCAATCGCCTGCTTAAACGCACCCTCGCAACCCAGCGGGCGCTGCAAAACGAGCTTCAGGCTTCTCAGGCGCAGTTACAAAAAGCCAGCGAGTCAAAAAGCCAGTTTCTGGCGCAGATGAGCCATGAAATACGTACCCCGATGAACGCCCTGATAGGCCTGCTGGAGCTGGAGAATGCCGGGCGCAGCTCGCCGGAACAGCGGCGTAATAACATCGCCGTCGCCTATGAGTCGTCAAAATCATTATTGATGCTGGTGGGCGATATTCTCGATATGGCAAAAATCGAGTCCGGCACTTTTACCGTGCGCAGCGTTCCGCTTTCCCTGAGCGAGATGATTAACAGCGTCAGCACCCTGTTCCGCTACAGCGCGGAAGAGAAGCAGCTTTCGCTGCATGCAAGTGTTGAAGTGCAAGACGACCGGATTCTGTTCGACCCGGTTATGCTCAAACAGATCGTTTCTAACCTGGTGAGCAACGCCATCAAATTTACCGCCCGGGGCGAGGTGGAAATCATTATCTATCAGGCCAAAAAGCAGCCCGGTAAGAAAGGCGATTATGTGCTGGAAGTCTGCGATAGCGGCGTGGGAATGAGCGAAGAGCAGCAAAAAGCTATTTTCGAACCTTTTGTTCAACTGGACGCCGCGCGGCGGGCGCACCACGGCAGCGGTCTGGGATTAAGTATCTGCCGCCAGCTGGCAGATCTACTGCACGGAAGCCTGGAGGTTGAGAGCACGCCGGGCGAAGGCACCACGTTTATCTTCCGTTTCTCGGCTCCGATAGCGCCTCCTGAACAGGACAGGAGTCAACCCGGAGCCAGCCTGAGCGCCTCACACTCACGCAAAATTCTGGTTGTTGACGACCATCCGGCAAACCGTTTACTGCTGGTGCAGCAGCTTGAATTTGCGGGCCATACCGGCGTGGCGGCGGAAAACGGCGCTCAGGCACTGCGGCTTTGGGAAGCGGAACAGCCGCCGTTTGATATCGTCATCACCGACTGCAACATGCCGGACTTTAGCGGCTTTGAGCTGGTGCGCCAGCTGCGGGAAAAAGAGCGGCTGGCGGGAAGCAAGCCCCAACCGATGTTCGGCCTGACCGCCATGGCAGAGCAGCAGGTACGCGACCGGGCAATACAGGCAGGGATGACCGACTGCCTGTTTAAACCGGTGGAGCTGGCAACGCTGCTTTCCCGCATCGATGAATCCGCTGAGAACATCGGCGAACATCCGCCGCGAGCGCTGCTTTCTCTTAACAAGCTTGCGGGTTCACAGCCGGCGGCTTTTCACGCCCTGGTTAACACTATAATTGAGCAAAACCAGCTTGATATGGCCGCGCTAAATAACGCCCTTGCCGGTGGAGATTTCATCCGGGTTAAAGACAGCGCTCATCGCCTGGCCGGAAGCGCACGGCTGGCGGATGCCGCCGGGCTGTCTGAAATCTGCGGGAAAATAGAAACCGCTGCGCAGGCGCGAGATGGTGAGGCGATTAACGCTTTAATCGCAGACTGCGAACGGCTGGTAAAACAGCTGGAGAATACGCTGCGCCAGGTTGCTATACTGCCATAACCAGTTGATACCTAACCTTCGGGCCGCCCTTTTATGAGTAAGATTTATATCGTCGACGATCATCCTGTTTCGCAGCTTGCCGTCAAAGTGGTGGCGGCGAATAACGGCTACGAAGTGGTTGGCATCAGCGATAACGGCCGCGACGCGATTAACGCCCTCAGCGGTAACGCCGGTGTAGATTTGGTGGTTATCGACATCGAAATCCCGCCGCCTAACGGGCTGGACGTGATTAAACGACTGCGCCAGCAGGGATTTAACGGCGGAATCCTGGTGCTCACGGGCCATAACGATAGCCACTTTGTGGATCGCGCCCGCCGCGCCGGAGCAAACGGGTTTATCAGCAAGAATAACCATCTCGATCAGCTGGTTGACGCCTTCAAAGCTATTATCAGCGGCTACGAGTTCTTCCCCCAGCGGCCGCAGGCGGTGAATACATCGGCCGGAGTTCAGTCTGAAAGCGAGCTGCTCGGTACGCTGTCCAACCGCGAGCTTGAGGTGCTGGGGCTTATCTCTCGCGGCGAGATGCTGATTGATATCGCCGCGCAATTGCACGTCAGCAATAAATCCATCAGCACCTATAAACGCCGCATTATGGCCAAGCTCGGCTTCAGCAAAACGCTGGAGATGATCGAGTTTGCCAAACGCAATAATCTCGCCTGAGCCGCGCTTACTGATAAGTCATAGTGAAGGTCGCGTTAGCATCGGCTCTGCCCGGCGTGACCTTCGCCCCGGTCTGGTAATAACGCGCCGCAAGCGGGAGCGAATAAGCGCCATCGACGCTGGTGGTGGCAATGCTCATCATCGTGCCCAGTTCAAGCGGCGTGTCGTTATACAGCACCTGGATACCCACTCCGGTAGCCGTTTGTCCCGCCTGAGCCGCATCCAGATTAAGAATACCCAGGCTGCTGTTCTGCGCCCCGCCACTTCCCGGCGCAAGCGTCAGCTTTATCTTCGTTTCGGCATCGCAGTTCAGCTTGATGGCAAAATCGGCGTCGCCGCTGGTGCTGCCCGGCCCGGAGAAATCGGTATTTTTCGCCTTGCCCATTCTCACGGTAATCGAGCTGTTCAGCACCGAACAGGCTACGGTTTGCACGCTTCCGCTACCTATGCGGTAGTCCATGATATTGGTTTCACCCACCACCAGTGCCTGAGTGATGGAGCCGATAGTAATAGGGCCTGAGCCGGTAACCGGGGCAATTTTTACCAGCTGTAGCCGGTAGTTGCCCCAGGTTCCGCCGCACAGACGCCACCAGGTGCCGGACCAGGTACAGGAAGTGTTGGAGATCTGACGCGGCAAAGGCCCGGTGCCGTAGCGCCAGGTCGTTGATCCCGCCCCGCTGGTCACCACGCGAAACGCGAGACCCGGCACCCCGGACTGATAAAGCGTCTGACCGTTATAGTTCACCGGCATAAATCCCCCGTTGCCCAGCGCCCAGCGGGTGACAAATCCTGGACTGTCGCACTGAATAAAGCTGTCGCGACTGCCGAGACGGGTATCAATGGCCGTCGCCACCACGCTGCCAACGGGCGCATCCCGCTGCACCACAACATGCCCGAAATCGAGCGTAACCGAATCATTGGCGCTGAAACGGCCGTCCATAAAGGTGCAGCTTGCCTGGACGCTTTTTTCCGCCCCAAGCAGCAATACGCCGCCCCAGATAACTTTGCTGAATAATGTTTTCATATTTGCGGCCTGGCTCTACTGATATGTCAGCGTAAAAGTGGCGTTGGCGTTGGCTATTCCCGGCGTAACGGCGGGCTGCGTCTGGTAATAGCGAGCCTTGAGTGGAATAGCATAAGTGCCGTCTGCCGCCGTAGTGGCAACCGCAATTCTGCTGTTCAGAGCAAGGGGCGCGTTGTTATACATAACCTGCACGCCAACGCCGCTGGCGGTTTTCCCCGCGCCCGCATTGTCGATATTAAGAATGCCCTTAGCCGCATCCGCCGCGCCCGCATTGCCCGGCGCAAGGGTGAGATTAATGTGGGTGGAAGCGTCACAGTTCAGGTCGATAGCGAAATCGGCATCGCCGCTGGTGCTGCCGGGGGTGCCGAAGTCGGTGTTTTTCGCTTTGCCCATCGTCACGCTGATATTGCTGTTGCTTACCGAGCAGGCAACCGTCTGAATTACACCGCTGCCGATGGTGTAATCAATAACATTGGTGTCGCCCACCACCAGCGCCTGAACGATCGACCCCGCAGTCATCGGCCCGGACCCCGTTATCGGGGAAATTTTGACCAGCTGAAGGCTCATCCCGCCCCATGTGCCGCCGCACAGACGCCACCATCCTGTCCCGGTATTACAGGCCATATTAGTGATCTGCCGCGGCAGCGGGCCGGTGCCGTAGCGCCCGGCAGTAGAGCCCGCTCCTGATGTCACAATACGAAATGCCAGCCCCGGTACGCCTGACTGGTACAGAGTTTGTCCGCCATAAGCTACCGGTGCAAATCCTGGCCCTACTGCCCATTGGGTGGTAAAGCCGCTGGCGTTGCATTGCAGAAAATTATTACGCCCGCCGAGCGTAGAGTCACCGAGCCTGGCTACGACCGTGCCCACCGGCGTATCCCGCTGGACGACTATCGTGCCCCAGTCCAGCGCAACCGAGTCGTTAGGCCCGAAGCGGCTATCCATAAACGAGCAGGTTGCCAGCGCGCCTTTTGAGGCAACCAGCAGCAGCGCGCAGGTGAGCAGGCGCGGGCGAAATGCTTTTTTAATTAATCTGTTCATCGTTATCTCTTATCCGAAGCCGCGCTTAGCGACACTGTGCGTCAAGGGAGGCAATAGCCGCAGTCGCCTCGTCATGATTAAGGCTGTAGCTGACCCGGCACCGGCTATCTGCTCCTTTGCCCCACTGCACCAGCAGCGTGCCTTTAGGCTGTAAACCGGCGAGATAGACCTGGCCGCCGTCGCCGACGATACCGCTGCCGCCGCTGCGCTCGGCTTCATTGGCGACCGTAGCGCCAAACGGGACGGCTTTGCCGTTCGCGCGAATCAGGGTCATTAACACGCGCAGGCCGACCTGGGCGCGGTAATCGGCGCGCACTACGGCTCCGCGAGTAGGCACCACGCTACGGTTGGTTTGCTCAAGATCGACGTTTTCTTTCAGGCTTTCGGTACTCAACGTGACGTCGTTATGGCGGTACGGCATTAAGTTCGGCACCAGGGCGTAACCACGATAGTCGGTTTTCACGCCGGTCTGGTTATTCACCGCCACGCCGGAAGCCCCCGGCACTTTGACCAGGCCAAACGTCTCGCCAAGCTGCTGCCCGGCGGTGATGCCGTCCGCGTGCGCCACAATCGAACCCTGCACGCCGTAGTTCAGGTTGCGCTGCCCGCTGGCGTAGCTGTAACCGCCGTTAACTTCCCCGTAGGTGCCGCGATAGTTAAGGCTGGTGTAGCCTGAATTTTCGCGCTCGCGCGAGGCATAGCCCTGGGTCACGTTCCAGTTAAGGTTATTACCTTCCAGCGCGGTGCCGTTCAGGCCGACGGTATTCACCGTGCCGCGGGACTTGCTGCTGCTAATGCCGTAGCTGGCGTAGCTGTTGCTCAGCCAGCGGCCAAGCGGCAGGCTGATATTCAGCGAGACAACCTGGTCACGATCGTAGGTTTTGCCGTACTCCGTCGCCGCTCCGGCCTGGGAGGTATTGCGATTCAGGGCATAGTTGAGGCTATAGCTGACGCCGTTCCAGCTGTTGTTGTAGCCCACGCTCCAGGAGGAGGTTTTGCGTGCGCCATTCCAGTAATCCTCGCTAATCGCGCCGACGGATAAATAGCCGCGTTCGTCACCGAGATCCTGGCTCAGCGTCAGTTCCGCCCGGTTACGTTTTCTGTCGTTTCTCAGGGTGTACGGATTATCACGATAAGTTTCCAGCACGTCCGACAGCGAAGCAAAGCCCTCGGTGGAGTAGCGATAACCGGCAATGGCGACGTGGGTTCCCGTCTCGGCGAGGCTTTTACTGTAGCGCACGCGCCACGACTGCCCCTGGCTGGCTTCCTGCTCCTTCGGCTGGCCCCAGGATTGCGTTACGTCGGCGGAAATAGCGCCGATAACGCCGAGGTTCTGCCCGACGCCTGCGGCAAACGAGCGGTAATGCTCAGCCAGCTGCGCGCCGCCGTATATCGTCATGCCTTTGCCGACGCCATAAATTGCGGTGCCCTGCCCAAACATGGTTTTTTCAACGCTGCTGTCGTATGTGCGGTACTGGCCGCCGGTCAGGCTAAAGCGCAGCCGCCCTTCGCGCTGCAATACCGGCAAGGAGGCAAAAGGCACCACCATGCTCTGCTCGCTACCGTCCGCTTCTTTTACCGTGACGTACAGGTCGCCGCTGCCCCCGGTCGGGAACATATCGGTAATTTCGAACGGGCCTGCCGGCACCGTGGTCTGGTAAATGACATACCCGTTCTGGCGAATGATAACCTGCGCGCTGTTGCTCCGTGCGATGCCGCGCACCACCGGGGCATAACCGCGCTGGCTTTCCGGCAGCATTTCGTCATCGGAAGCCAGCTGTGCGCCGCGAAACGGCACGCTGTCGAATACGTCCGACGGCGCGAGGCTTTCGCCCAGCGTAAGCTGGCTTTTGAACGGCACGATACTGCGCTGGGCGTAGCTGTAAACCGTGCTCCATTTATCATTCTCGCCGTTGCTGCGTGACCAGGTTGAGTAGTTGCGCAGGCGCCACGGGCCAAGGTTAATACCCGGCCTCAGGTTCAGATACTGGCTACCGCCCGAACCGCCGCGCTGGCCTTCCAGCTCGCTCATGCCGCTAAAGCTGTAGTTCAGCAGGGCTGCATTAATTCCCTCATCCCACTGCGAAGGCGGGACATAGCCGCGAATGCGCGGGCTAACAGCCGCCTGAGGAATAGAAAGGTCAAGGCGCTGGGCGCTGAAAACGAACTCGGCGCTGCCTTCGGGAATGGCCGCAAGCGAAGCGCAGTTTTCACCCACCACTTGCAGTTCTGGATATAAATCCACGCGCACGCCGTACTGCGCCAGATCGGCCACGGTCAGGCACGGCTGCAGACCCTTATCTGCGGTCTGGAAAAACGTTACCGCCTTGCTGTCTACCTGCTCGCCGTTGAGGTAGATGTCCACCGGGTAGCTGCCCGGAAGCTGGCCGCCGTTTTCAAACGCCGAGAGATCGGGTGCGGTGCCGCCTTCGCCGGTGTGCTGAAGCAGCGCGGGATTAAAGTAATCCTTTGCCTCAGCCGCAAGCGAAGACAGGAGCAGTGCGATAGTGGTAGCCAGTAAGGTTGGCCGCGTTTTTCCGGAGCAAGCAAAAAAGGGCATAATTTTATTCCAGCGGATTCGGTTCTTTAAAGAGAGGCTTTGTGGACTGCGCCAACGGCGCCGTAGTCGCTGATGACTTTCCATTCAACCTGGCTGCCGCGCGCGTCTGCCGGCAGTTCAATACGGGCCGAGGAGCGTGGCGCAACGTAAGTGGCCTTGTCGAGCTGACGGCCGCCGATGCTGACCGACTGGAAATTGATGTAATAAGGCGTCGGGTTGGTTACGGACAGAGCCTGGCCCTGGCGCGCCCATTTAAGCTGGCCGCTGGCGTTTTCCGGCGTTTCACCCTTCAGCGCCGCCGGGCGATAAATCAGCTTGATGCGGGTATTAATTGCGAGCTGTAAGGTGTTTTCAGCCGCCGAAGCATCGGTCGCCGGAATAGACTTTATGTTCAGCCAGAACAGCGTTTCACGATCCGCTGGCAAACTGGCACCGGCCTGCATGATACGCAGGGTGTTCTTTTGTTTGGCGTCGAGGCGGAACAGCGGCGGCGTGACGATAAAGCTGCGCTTATCGCTATTGCCCGCTTCGTTTTCCACCCACGACTGAATCAGGTACGGAGAGGCGTCCGGGTTGTCGATACCGATTGCCGCTTCTTTTTTCTCACCGTCGTAAATAACTCGCGTGCCGCCAACGACAACGCCAGCGTGAGCAATACCGCTTCCTGCGAGTAAGCCTGCTAACAGCAGAGAAGAGAGTTTTGTCTTCACAATAGAGACTCCAGAGAGAGGGAAAAAAAGCCGACCCGCAGGCCGGCTGGAGTAATTGCTTAGAGCAATCAGTTGTAAACCACGCTGAACGTTGCGGTGGCGTTGGCCGGACCTGCGGTCACGGTTGCCGCTTTAGCCACATAGGCCGCGTTGAATTTCAGCGTGTTGGTGCCTGTCTGAGCCAGTGCGATGCTCTGGGAAGGCGTGAACAGCGGCAGCACGGAGTTGTCCGCATTGCGGATCTGAATGCCTACGCCGGTAGCTGCGCCCGGAGCCTGGGTCAGCGCCAGCGCGGAGTTGTCGCCCTGATATGCTGTACCGTCGAACTTCACGGTTGCGCTGGTGACGGTCGCCGGGCAGCTGGTCAGGTCAATCTGGAAGGCCGTTGCGCCAGCGGTGTCGCCCTGCGCGGCAAACGCTTTATCGCTTACCTGCCCCAGAGTAACGGTCTGGCTGGCGCTTGCCGGAGAGACGGTACAGGCTGCATCGATGATTTCACCGTTAAACTGAATGGTGCCGTCGGCTGCGTTAGCCGTTGAAACTGCCGCACCGCTGATAACGGAAAGTAATGCCAGAGCGTGTAATTGCTTTTTCATAAAACATGATTCCTGTGAATAAATGAAGTTCAACGCCGGACACCGTATTAACCTTCCTGCATAACCGTATTGGTTTATGAAAGATGCGCATTCAAAACTTTTCTTTAAAGAAAAGGCAGTGAGTTACCGGTCATTCCTGTAGTTAATTAGCAAAGCGGGTCACGCTGCGAACATCAATTAACACCAAGCAAGTATAAAAGGTTAACCAATCATTATTCCGCGCTGCATGAACCAGTCGCAAATCCTTTGCGGTAAGTTTGGTAAATATACGCTCCGATATATTCCCGCCTTGTGGAACTCACTATACGCCCACCAAATAATTAAACATTCAGAATGGCGTCAGAGCATTGTCATCAAAGTCATCAATTTCTGTCATCCCAGGACTACAAACACACCTTGCTGAGCCGCAACAGCCCCGCACCCAGCGCGAATGGCGGGCAGCATTAACAATCGACAAAGGACGACAAGAAAAGTATGCATTATTTTATCAGTTGATATAAACGGCCATTTTATGTCAGCCTTTATAAAGAAAATAAACTCGAGGAAGAATAATGGCGACCCTGTTGATAATAGACGACCATCCGATGGCGCGTCTGGCTATTCGCATGCTGCTGGAAAAAGACGGTCATCAAATCCTTGCCGAATCCGGCGACGGCTCGGAGGCATTTAAATTAATTCAAAAATTAAACCCCGAAATTGTCGTCGTGGATTTAGATATTCCCGGATTGAGCGGCGTGGAATTAATAGAAAAATTAAGAAACCACGACTTCTCTGGCCGCCTATTAGTGCTAACCGGGCGCGATGACGAGCATTATTTAAGCCGCTGCATGAATAGCGGCGCGGATGGTTTTGTCGGCAAGGGCAATAATCTGGACGAATTACAGGATGCGGTACGTGCCGTAGAGCGCGGCTATGGTTATTTTCCGCTACGCCGCCAGGCCAGCGCGAAAAACAGCCGACCTGCGAGCGAAGTTGAGGCCGTAAAAAGACTGTCCAACCGCGAGCTACAGGTGCTTTGTTACCTGAGCCGGGGGGTAAAAATCATGGATATCTCCGACAAAATGCACATCAGTAACAAAACGGTCAGCACCTATAAAACCCGCATCATGACCAAGCTTCAGGTCAGCAGCACCCTCGAGCTGATTGATTTTGCCCGCCGCCACAGCCTGGATTAAACCGATGTTCAATTTTTTTCTCCTGCTGCTTAGCTTGTTAATCCTCCCTCCGGCGCAGGCCGAACGCTCCGCAGAACCGGAGCGCCTGCATATCCTGAGCCGTGAAAGCTACCAGCCTAAAGCCTTTACCCTCGACGACAAGGACTGGCGCTGGCTTGGGAACAAGCGCGAGCTGCACGTTGCGGTCTGGCAGCCTGAGATCCCACCGCTTTACCTGTATACGGGAAACAGTCGCTATGAGGGGATGATAGCCGACTACATCCACCTGATAGCGCAATACCTGGGTCTGCGCGTCAACGTGCAGATGTTTGCCGACCGCGAGGCGGCGTTAAGCGCGCTGGCGCAGCACAAAGTAGATATGGTTGCCGACCCTTCGGGTAAAGTGCTGCCTCAGCATTCAAAGTTTGCCACATCCGGCAACTTTATTAGCGACCACCCGGTACTGGTTCACAGAAAAAGCAGCAATGTCGCGCCCTTCCGCTACCGGCCGGGCATGCGGCTGGCGATTGCCCGCTGGTACGTGGACGACAGCTGGATAGAGCAAAATTTTCCCGGCGTGATCATCCGCCATTTTTCTACCGACGAACAGGCCATGGCCTCGGTTGCCTTTGAGGAAAATGATTTTTACATCGGCAACCTGGTGACCACCTCCTATTTGCTCGAGCGTAATTACTCGCATTTCCTCGCTTTTCAGCGGGTCTACCCCGAGCGGGAAACCGGCAGTCATTTTGTATTGCGCAGCGAAGATCTGCCGCTGATGCGGGCGGTGAATCGTGCCCTGGAGTCCATTCCACGCATTCAGCATCAGGTGATCCTCCAGCAGTGGAGCGAGCGGGCTAACCTTTGGCGCGTCAGCAAGCAGGTGGAGTTTTCCGGGGCGGAAAAGAAGTGGCTTGCACGACACCCGACGGTAAAAGTGTCGGTAAACGCTTTCTATGCGCCCTTTACCATGATCGATGCCAACGGCAATTTTTATGGCGTGACGGATGATATTTTACGGTTAATCAGGCTGCGTACCGGCCTGCATTTTGAGCCGGTTTCGGCGGATTCCGTCAGCGCGATGGAGCACCAGCTTACGGATAAAAAGGCGATGTTTATCGGCGCGGTCAGCCACAGCGAAGAGCGGAACCAGAACCTGCTGTTTTCTCGTGCTTATTTCACCTCGCCATTCGTGATGGTTCAGGCAAAGGAAAAAAACTACGCCTCCCCGCTTCCGGCAGGCACCCGCGTTGCCATCGTCAGCAAAAACAGCCTGATCCCGGAACTGCAACAGCTTAATCCCGGTATTCGCCTTATCGAAACCGCCAATGCCAGCATTGCGATGCAAATGGTCGATGACGGCAAGGCCGATATTGCCATTCACTCGCTGTTTGGCGCCAGCTACATGATTGACCGCTACTTCCGCGACAGGCTGAAGATTGGCGGACGCGTTGGCGGCCAGACGGCGGGGATCTCTTTCGCCGTCTCCCGCGATCAGCCGGAGCTTCTCAGCATTCTGAATAAATCACTGGAGAATATCTCCCCCGCCGACATCAACAGCATCATCAACAAATGGCAAACCCGACCGGACGTTCGGCTGGATACGTGGGAGTTGTATAAAACCCAGTTCTGGCTGGTGCTTAGCGTAGCGGGCATCTTGATCCTGACTTCGCTTATTTGGGTCTATTACCTGCATCGCGAAGTCCGGGCGCGCCTGCTGGCGCAGCAGAAATTGCAGGCCCAGCTGGAGTACAACGAAACCCTGACCCTGGCGCTCTCGGAAGAGCGCGAGCGAGCCGAACAGGCAAACCGGGCGAAGAGCACTTTTCTGGCGACCATGAGCCATGAAATCCGCACCCCGGTCAGCGCGATTATTGGCCTGCTGGAGCTGGCGGTAAAAGCCAACGGCAAGCTGCCGGAGGAGGAAGATCCGATTCACGTAGCCTGGGAGTCTGCCCGCACCCTGATGGGGCTAATCGGCGATATTCTCGATATGGCGAGGATTGAGTCAGGCCGCCTGGAACTGGCCCCGGAGTGGGTAAGAACTACCGACCTGCTGCCGCCGGTAGTGCGCGTATTCGAAGGGTTGGCGCGGCAAAAAAGCCTGCGGCTGCGCTGCATTTTATCCCCGCCACTGCCTTACCAGGTGTATATCGATCCGCTGCGTTTTCGCCAGGTGCTTTCGAACCTGGTAAGCAATGCGATTAAATTCACCGACCGGGGCTGCGTTAACGTTGATATCGCGGCGCTGGAGAGCGGCCCGGCAGACAGCGTGCTGCTGAAGATAAGCGTAGTGGATAGCGGGAGAGGCATCACCGCCGAGGAGCAGGAAAATATTTTCTCCCCGTGGGTGCAGGCTAAGAACGGGCGCGGGCAAAGCGGCTCCGGGCTTGGGCTGGCGATTTGCGCCCAGCTGGTGCAGATGATGGGCGGCAATATTTCGATGAAAAGCCTCCACGGACACGGAACCGAAGTCAGTTTTACCGTACCCGTGGCGCAAAGCCAACGGCGGCCTGAGCAGACGCAGTCCGAGAGTCACCAGCAGGCGGTGCGCCATTATCCGCTGAGTATTCTGGCGGTCGACGACCACCCTGCTAACCGGCTGCTGCTGCGCAGCCAGCTGGCTCACCTCGGCCACCGGGTCACCGAGGCTCGCGACGGCGAAGAGGCCTGGGCGCTGTGGCAGGAAAATGCCTTCGACGTGGTGATAACCGATTGCAGCATGCCGGGGATGGACGGCCCGGCGCTGACCCGGCTTATTCGCCAGCACCAGGCCGCGCCGGTGATTATTCTCGGACTGACGGCCAACGCCTGGCCGGAAGAGCGCACCCGCTGCATGTTGGCGGGTATGGATGACTGCCTGTTTAAGCCGCTCCAGCTCCCGCAGCTGGAGGCGATTCTCGCCGGCGTGATGAACAGCAAACAGGAAGCACAGGCGGAGCCGGTAAGCCTTGAAAAACTGGTCAATATCGAAAAACTTCAGGCCATGAGCAGCCACGACGGCGGCATGTTGAAAGAGCTGCTGGGCCTGACGCTGCAAAGCAACGAGGAGGATTTAACCCTTGCCGAAGATCTGCTGAACCTACAGGACTGGCCCGAGCTGGCCTCCTGCGTGCATCGCATTTCCGGGGCGGTACAAATATGCGGGGCGGAACGGGCCGAAGCCGCCTGCCGTAAACTGGAGCTGGCCTGCCGCGAAGCCGTGGTAGATGAAGTAGAAATCGAAGATTTATGGCTACAGTGCGCCTGCGCCGTGGGGCAATTTAACCAGGCGATAAACGCCTGGTTAGCAAAGGAGCAGGCTAATCGATGACCTTCTCTAAATCGAGCAGCTCTTCCAGCGTCAGCATATTGCTTTGCGCCACGGCCAGAGCGTCGTCCAGCCCTTTGTTATAGAGAGCCGGAGCCATTTTCTTCACCAGTTCATCGAGGAAAAACTCGGCCTCAAACTGCCCGAGCTGGAGGTCGTGTTTGTCCTCCAGCCAGTCGGTAATAAAGTCCCGCAATTTGCGGTAGTCGTCGGCGGGAAGCTCAATCTTTTTCATTATGCCTCCACGTTTGGCACCACCAGCGGCTCGCCGATAGCGTAAAAATGGCCGCCCGCGATGTAGTGCAGGCTGCGGAACGCCGGGTCGGCGGTTTCAAATGACCAGCGGCCATTCTGGAATACGCGGTCGTCCGCCCATGCGCCAATAATTTCGCCGATAAACAGGTCGTGCGCCTGGTGGTTATGCGGTTCAGGGATCAGTTTACAAACCATCCAGGCGGTGCAGCCCGCCACCAGCGGCGCGCTGTGCCCGGGAACATGAAACAGCTCAACGCCCGCCTGTTGCAGTTTGTCGGGCATCTCTTTCAGGCTGTGGGTGCCGAGAAAGTGGGTCATGTTCAGCTGGGCAGCACACGGCACCTGAATCACAAAGGTGCCGCTGCTTTCAATTAACGTGCGAGTGACGGTGCTTTTATCCAGCACCACCATCAGTTTTGAAGGGGTAAAATCCAGCGCACAGGCCCAGGCTGCGGTCATTACGTCGTCCACGCCATCGTGATGGGCGGAGACCAGAACGGTTGGGCCGTGGTTGATCAGGCGGTAAGACTTTTCTAACGGCACTTCAATGATATGTGGGTTCATATACTGCATCCGGTATTCATCTGATTGCCGTCAGTTTGCCTGAACATTTAGCGCATTACTTTTCCTTTTTGTGGCGCAAATTATGCGGCAGGCAAATCAGTACCAGACCGAAGAAAATCGCCGCCACGCCGATTAGCTTTTCAGGGCTGAACGCCTCATTCAGCCACGGCAGATTGATGGCGGAAACCCACACCAGAACGTAGCTGAGGCTAAGCAGCGGATAAGCTTTGCTGAGCGGAATACGCCGCAGCGCCAGATACCAGCAGCCCATCGAGAACGCATAAGCCGCCAGCCCGCACAACAACGCAAACAGCGCGTAGCCGCCGGAAAGTACCGCCCAGGCAAAGTCGAGACTTAAAGAAGCGGCGGGAAACTGAATCATTGCCCACTTCATGGCGAGCTGCGCCCCGCTCACCAGCAGTACGCTCATTAACGCCCAGATATAACCCATCAGGCGTGTCCTCCGAGAGCGATGATGCCGAGCATAATCAGCACCACGCCTATCCAGTGGTGCGTCGAAACTTTTTCTTTCCAGATCCAGCGCGCCGCCAGGGTGACAAAGATAAAGTTCAGGCTCAGCATCGGGTAAGCGATGCTGACTTCAACATGTTGCAGGACCAACAGCCAGACCAGCATCCCCAGCCCGAGCAGCACAATGCTCAGCCCGAGCCAGGTCAGCAGGTGCCGACGCCCTTCACCCTGCGCGGCCTGCTTCTGGCACAGCTGGCCGCCGCAGCTAAGCAGGCTGGCCAGAATAATCAGCGCGATATTCATGGCTGCTCATCGTACTCGAGCAACACGAAGCGGCCGCTGTTTGCGCGGTGGTCAGGCGTTGGCAATTTGAGGTCGCTCAGATCGCTATTGTTAGACAGCAGCAATAGCAGTGAAACTTTGCCCTCTTTGCGGTGCTCGGCCAGCCAGTCGTTGAAATCTTCGTAGCTGACAAAACGCCCTTTGCCTTCCGGGTAGTCAAGGCCGTAGCTTACCTCGCCGCGCTGCCTGTAAAGGTTGATGTCGCTGCGCTTCATCTCCCAGGCAATACCCGCCCCAATGCCGACGTTGTTGGTAAAGATATAGCGGCTGTCTTCCAGCTGGGCGTGCATCTGGTGAATAAACGCCTGAGGCTGTTTAGAATTAACCACTTTAGCGGGAATAACCGCGCCCACCAGCAGCGCCAGGCCCAGCGGACAAAGGGCCGCCCAGAACCAACGCTGTGAGCTGTTGTTAAGGGTAAACAGGCCTACCCCTCCCCAAACCGCGAACGCCAGACAGCCGAGCACCACTTTCAGGGTTTCGTTGGCGGCAAACACGGGGTGTTTAGCCAGGCCCCACGGCGCAAGCACGAAGCCGACGATAATCACGCAGATCAGGCCGAACAGCATGTTGATCCAGCCGTTGATACGCAGCACCTTCGACCCCGTACGAGCCAGCTGCACGGCGTGGCGAGCCATCAGGATAGCCAGCGGCGCAAAGCACGGCAGGATATAGGTCGGCAGCTTGCCTTTGGCGATACTGAAGAACAGCAGCGGCATAATCACCCAGCCCAGCAGGTAGAAAGCCCCGCTCTGCTCGTTACGCTCTTGCCAGCCGCGCTTTAAAGCACCCGGCAGCAGCGCGAGCCACGGCAGGCTTCCGGCAATCAGGAACGGAATGTAATACCAGAACGGCGCTTTGTGCTGGGCGTCTTTCTCGGCGAAACGCTGAATATGCTCCACCCAGAAGAAGTAGTTCCAGAAGTCCGGCTCGGCCTTGGCGATCGCCAGCGCCCACGGCAGCGTGATAAGTATCGCGCTCAGTACCGCCAGCGGCCCGAACAGCAGCACTTCTTTCCAGCGTTTTTGCGCAATGACCCAAGGCAGCACGCCGATCACCGGCACCGCAAGCGCCAGAAAACCTTTGGTCATCACGCCCATGCCGCAGGCCATGCCAAGCAGCACATAACCGCCAATTCTGCCACCGGTGGTTTTCGCCGTACTCGCCAGCCAGAAGCTGCACATAGCCGCCGTCAGCCACAGGGTTATCATCGGGTCGAGCACCGAATAGGTGCCGATGCCGTAAACCAGCAGGCAGGTAAGGAAAATCACGCCGGAGAGTACGGCAACGGTTTTGTCACGCCACAGGCGGAACGCCAGCCACACGGTCAGCAACGCGCTCAGGGTAACCGAGAAGACCGAGCCAAAACGCACCCCAAAATTGTTATGACCGAAGATCAGCTGGCTAATGTTATTGATCCAGTAGCCCGCAACCGGCTTTTCGAAATAACGCAGGTCGAGAAAATGTGGGACGATCCAGTTACCGGAGAACAACATTTCGCGGCTGATTTCCGCGTAACGCGTCTCATCCGGCTGCCACAGAGCACGAAACTCCAGCGGCACCAGGTAAAGTAAGGCAAAACAGACCAGCAGGGTCATTCCATATTTTGCTGATTTCATCGGTTCAAGACTCTATAAGTTGTTGGCAACCCAGCCAGCCTTCCCGGCCAGGGATTGTCCCGCGCACAATTTTGCCTTTCGGCAGCGTGGATAAATCGTCCGGCAGCAGCTCGCTTAGCGGGCAGAACTGCACCCCTTCGGCGGCGGCCATCGCCAGCAATTCACTAAAGGATTCTCGCATCACCATGCCCTCAACTTCAGCATGAATGGTGTAAACCGGTGTACCGCTATCCTGATGAATTTTATCCAGAATATAGCGATTAAAGTTTTCTTTATTAACCTCAGTCCCGATAACCTCGTCCCAGGTCGGCAGCGTGACGGGGATTTGCACCGCCGCCTGCTTGCCGTTTGCCAGCACCGGAATAAACGGCGCGGTACCGCGGCAGTCGCTGTTGTACTGGAACGGGAAAGCGGATTTGGCCTGCACTACGCGCTGGTCGGCACGCCAGCCTGCGACAGCCGAGCAGCTTACCGGCTGGCCGATGATTTTCTGCAACGCTTCAAGCCCGAGGCGGATCTGCTGTTCGAGCTTTTCACGCTCCCAGACGCCCGCCCAGGCCTGCCAGGCATGGTGGTCCCAGGCGTGAAGGCCAACTTCATGGTGGTCAGCCGCTGCGGCAATCACCGCGGCATTACCGGCGCCGATATTGCGCCCCGGCCATGCGGTGCCCGCCAGCAGAATGTCCCAGCCGTAGAGCGATGCCGCGTTGGAGCGCAGCATCTTCCACAAGAACTTAGGCTTGATCAGGCGCCACAGGTGGCGCCCCATGTTGTCTGGCCCAACGCTGAAGAAAAAAGTTGCCTGAGTCGAGTGTAAACTTAGCGTCTCCAGAAGGTTTGGCACCCCTTCTCGGGTGCCTCGCCAGGTGTCGACATCAATGCGCAGGCCGACTTTTCTCATGAAGCAGGGTCCGTGAGTTCAACGGTTTTCAGGAAGAAGTCCAGCGTTTCGTCGATGGTTTTCTCCATATGAACTTCCGGGGTCCAGCTCAGCAGGCGCTGCGCGTTGCGGATGCTCGGCTTACGGTGCTCAACGTCCTGGTAGCCTTTGCCGTAATAGGCGCTGCTTTCCACTTCGCGGAAACCGGCAAACGGCGGGAACTGGCTACGCAGCGGGTGGCGTTCGAAGCTTTCCAGCAGCATTTCTGCCAGCTGTTTGATGCTTGCTTCGTTGTCCGGATTACCGATGTTGATAATCTGGCCGTCACAGTTGCTGTTTTTGTTCTCGATGATGCGGAACAGCGCTTCAATACCGTCGCCGATATCGGTGAAGCAGCGCTTCTGCTTGCCGCCGTCGATAAGCTTGATAGGCGAGCCTTCAACCAGGTTAAGGATCAGCTGAGTGATGGCGCGGGAGCTGCCGATACGCGCGGCGTTCAGGTTGTCCAGGCGCGGCCCCATCCAGTTGAACGGACGGAACAGCGTGAAGCGCAGCCCTTCTTTCTCGCCGTATGCCCAGATTACGCGGTCCAGCAGCTGTTTGGACACCGAGTAAATCCAGCGCTGTTTGTTGATTGGGCCAACGATCAGCGGGGAGTTATCTTCGTCAAACGAGGCGTCGGTACACATGCCGTACACTTCGGAAGTTGACGGGAAGATAATGCGTTTTTTGTATTTCACGCAGTCGCGGATGATTTTCAGGTTCTCTTCGAAGTCCAGTTCGAATACGCGCAGCGGGTTGCGGGTGTATTCGATAGGCGTTGCGATAGCAACCAGCGGCAGAACCACGTCGCATTTCTTAATGTGGTATTCGATCCACTCGGAGTGAATGCTGATATCCCCTTCCACAAAGTGGAAGCGCTCGTTGCCGATAAAGCGGGAGATAGCGTCGGAACCGATGTCGAGGCCGAAGATTTCGAAGTTGTCATCGCGCAGCAGGCGCTCGGTCAGGTGGTTACCGATAAAGCCGTTCACGCCGAGGATCAGCACGCGGGTGCGGCGTTTAATCGCCGATACCGGTTTGCTGCTGAGGATAGCGCCGTTGACCAGGCCCAGGGACTGAGCCAGCTGGGAGCCCTGCATGTAAACGCCGTTTTCGGCCTGGCCGGTCACGATTTCCAGCGCGCCGGTACCGCAGGCAATAACCAGCGGGCTAACGGAGAGCACGGTGCCTGCTTTAGCGCCGTTATTGCTGTCCAGCACGCGGCTTTTCCAGACTATAAACTTGCTGCCGCCCACGTAGCTGAACGCGCCCGGCCACGGCTCGGTTACCGCACGCACCAGGTTGTTGGCTTCGGCAGCGCTGCCTTCCCAGCTGATAGCGCCGTCTTTTGGAGAACGGCCACCAAAATAGGTTGCCTGGCTGTCATCCTGTGCGGTCTGCGGGAAGTGGCCGGTTTTGATAACCGGCAGCGCGCTGGCCAGCAGGGATTTTGCAGTTTCACAAAGCTTGTGGTGCAGGGTCAGAGCGGTATCTTCTGCGGCAATCGCCACGCGTTCCTGAGCAACAATGTCACCCGCGTCAGCGCGTTTTACCATGCGGTGCAGGGTAACGCCGGTTTCGGTTTCACCTTTCACCAGCACCCAGTTCAGCGGCGCGCGGCCACGGAATTTAGGCAGCAGGGAGCCGTGCAGGTTGAATGCGCCTACGGATGCGCTGTTGATGATCTCTTCGCTCAGCAGATTGCGATAGTAGAAAGAGAAAATCACTTCCGGCTGGGCTTCTTTGATACGGTCAACCCAAAGCGGGTGGTTAACGTCTTCCGGCGCAAAAACCGGGATACCGAATTCTGCCGCAGTGCGGGCAACGGAACCAAAGAAGTTATTCTCAGCCGCGTTATCCGGGTGAGTATAAATTGCCGCGATGTCATAGCCAGCTTCAACAAGGGCACGAACGCCCACACAGCCCATATCGTGATAGGCAAAAACAACTGCTTTCATTATTGATTTTCCTCTGAAGATAATGCGGTTTCACTGCTAACTACGCGTTGAATAAAGTAACGAGGGCGCGCGCGCACGTCGTTATAGATACGGCCGATGTACTCACCCAGCAGCCCCATACCGATAAACTGAGCGCCAATGAAGGTGAACAGTACGGCAAAGAGCATGAACACCCCGTCAGCAGCCCACTGCGGGCCAAGGGCAAGACGCAGCACCACCAGCAGCACCGCGAGGCCGAAACCGGACAGCGCGATAATGCTGCCTACTACGCTCAGCAAACGCAGCGGCGTGGTGGTCAGGCAGGTGATCAGGTCATACATCAGGTTGATAAGGCGCATAAAGCTGTACTTCGAGTCACCGAACTGGCGCTCGTCGTGGTGCACCGGGATTTCTATCGCCCGGCGGGCAAAGGTGTTCGCCAGGATAGGGATAAAGGTGCTGCGCTCGTGGCAGTGCAGCATCGCGTCGATAATGTGGCGGCGGTAGGCGCGCAGCATACAGCCGTAGTCGCCCATCGCTTTGCCGGTGGTGCGCTGGATCAGGTGGTTGATCATTTTAGATGCGCGCTTGCGGAACCAGCTGTCCTGGCGGTTCTGGCGAACGGTGCCGACAACGTCATAGCCTTCGTCGGCCTTCTCAACCAGGCGAGGGATCTCTTCCGGCGGGTTTTGCAGGTCGGCGTCCAGCGTGACGATAAGGTCGCCGGTGACGTGGCTAAAGCCCGCCATAATCGCCGAATGCTGGCCGTAGTTACGGTTCAACAGTACTGCCACAATGTGGCTGTCCGGCGCTTCTGCCGCGCGGGTCAGCATCGCGGCGGAGTCGTCGCTGCTGCCGTCATCGACCAGCAGAATTTCATAATCACGGTTGAGCTTCTGGCAAGCCTCCGAGGTACGACGCAGCAGTTCAGGCAGGCTGTCCTGTTCGTTGTAGACCGGGATTACGATGGATACTTTCTTGATTGGAGCCGGGGTCATCATCTTAAAGTCCTGCTATTTCACGTAATGCGGCGATCACTCGCGTGGTGTCGTCATCAGTCATGGTCGGGAACAGCGGGATCGAACAGATCCTGTCGCTGTTCCACTCGCTGTTCGGCAGTTGAAGCTGCGGGTAGCGTTCGCGGTAATATTTTTGCGTATGGGCAGCGCGGAAATGCAGGCCGGTGCCGATGCCGCGCTGTTTCAGGGCGTCCATCAGGCCGCTGCGGGAAATACCGCAGGCCGCTTCATCAACGCGGATAATAAACAGATGCCAGGCGTGGCGATGCTGCCACTCAGGCACGGAAAGCGGCAAGAACGGCGTGTCGGCCAGCTCTTTGAGATAGCGCTGAGCAATCTCGTGGCGGCGAGCGTTCAGCTCTTTCAGCTTGCCTAACTGCACCAGCGCGATGGCCGCGTTGATGTCCGCCAGGTTGTATTTATAGCCTGGAGAGATAACTTCCGCCTGCGGCGCGCGGCCATGAGTCTGGCGGTCGAACGCATCCACGCCCAGCCCGTGGAACTTTAGGCTGCGGATACGGTTGGCAAATTCGTCGTTGTCGGTAACGATCAGGCCGCCTTCCGCGCAGGTCATGTTTTTAATCGCATGGAACGAGAAGATAGCGGTGCCCTGAGAGCCGACGTGTTTGCCTTTATATTCGGTACCAGCCGCGTGAGCAGCATCTTCGATAACCGGAATGCCGTGGCGTTCGCCAATCGCGCGGATAGCGTCGATATCGGCAGGCGCGCCAGCGTAGTGAACCGGGACGATGGCTTTAGTGCGCGGCGTAATGGCGGCTTCGATAGCTTCCGGGGTGACCATTAACGTGTCTCTGTCCACGTCAATCATCACCGGCTCTGCGCCGAGCAGCACAATCATATTCAGCGTGGAAACCCATGTCAGAGAAGGAGTGATAACCTCATCGCCAGGCTGAAGTCCCAGAGCCATCAGGGTGACGTGCATCCCGCCGGTCGCGGAGCTGACCGCAATCGCATGCTTATTGCCGGTTAGCTCACAAAATGCCTGTTCAAGCGCCTGGTTCTTTGGCCCGGTGGTTATCCAGCCGGAAAGCAAGACCTCAGATACCGCTGCAATTTCCTCCGCGCCTAACGCCGGACGTGAAAAAGGCAGAAAATCACTCATTACGTGGATTCCTTATTAAATCGCTGAACGCCAAAAGCTGACGGGATAATGAAGCAGGCTGTTTAAATAAAAGCACAACATTAGAAGAGTACGCCCTGTTTAGCTAAACGGGTAATCAATAGAAAGAATTTAACAAAGAAATCTTAGAACAGTATTAAGAAAATGAGATATAACGAAAAATCGTGAAGTTGAGCCTTGCACGACGCAAAGCGTCTAAATCCGCCGTGGATTGCCCGAAATTTAAGTTCTATTGAGCTATTGTTTAATTGGGTAATAATTTAGCCCGTCACTAAATATATTTAAATTAATGCAGATTGATTAAAAAAAAACCGCTCACGGAGAGCGGTTTGAAATATTCAGGTAATGATTAACGTTTTGCCTTGCCCGGCAGCGTTTTCATTAACTCATCCGGGCTGATGGAGGCGACTACGCTTCCCGGCAGCGGCATTTTCAGAATGTGGTTTTTCATCTTGCCAATGACGTGCATTTCGCACGGACGGCAGTCAAATTTCAGGGTCAGCACTTCGTCACCGTGCACCAGCTGCATCGGGGTTGCCTTCCAGCTCTTGATGTTCCCCTTCGCCTGTTTTGGGCACAGGTTAAAGGCGAAGCGCAGGCAGTGTTTGGTTATCATCACCGGGACTTCGCCCTTCTCTTCGTGCGCCTCGTAGGCGGCGTCAATCAGCTGCACGCCATAGCGGTGATAGAACTCACGCGCCTTATGATTATAGACGTTTGCCAGGAAGCTGAGGTGGCTGTCCGGGTAGACCGGCGGCGGAACGCTAACCGGTTTGCGGCTGCCGCGCTTATAGCTTTGCAGACGCGCTTCGGTTAGCTGCTCGATAGCATCGCGGCGCAGCTGGTTGAGCTGGGCGTTCGGCACAAACAGCGCTTCGGCCAGCATAATGTTCACCGCGCGGGAAGAATACATGGTCTGCCCGAGTTTGGTGAGGCCGTCACGCAGGCTGTCGAAGGCTTTCTGCGGATTATTGGCAACGTCAAACTGGCCGTCGAGGGTTTGCGTAACGCTGACGCCCTCTTCGCTGGTTACCTTCATCACCAGCTGCTGCTGGTGACCGCTCAGTTCAATATCCACCGCCACGCGACGTTCGCTGGAGGTTTTCAGCAGCGCCTGCTGCCAGTTATGGTCAAGGTTGCGGTTGAGCGGATGATTTGCACGCAGCTTCTTCAGCATATCCGGCATTTCATTTGGCCAGATGCGGTACTGATTTTTACCGGTTTTTTCCACCGTATTAGCACGGAAGCCGACAATTTCACGCTTGATAAGCACGTTCAGACCGTCGCCGTTGGTTAACGTGTCGGTGGTGTTAACGTCGAGGTGATCTTTGCTGACCTTAAGCACTTCGCCAACCGGCAGGCCCACGAACTTCGGCGAGTCGAACGCGCCGATGTCGATTTTACGCTCGTTAACAAAGTAATCGGTGCTGCCGCGGTGGAAAGTCTTGTCCGGCGACGGAATAAAGTAGTGGGAGGTCACGCCCGCAGAGGCGCGGGTCAGGTCGCTGCGCCCTTCCATCAGCTCGTCGAGCAGTTGGCGATAATAAGCGGTGATGTTTTTCACGTAGCTCATATCTTTGTAGCGGCCTTCAATCTTGAAGGAGCGCACGCCCGCGTCCACCAGCGCCGCAAGGTTGGCGCTCTGGTCGTTGTCTTTCATCGACAGCAGGTGTTTTTCGTAAGCCACCACGCGTCCCTGGTCATCTTTCAGGGTGTACGGCAGGCGGCAGGCCTGAGAACAGTCGCCGCGGTTCGCGCTGCGCCCGGTCTGGGCATGGGAAATATTACACTGCCCGGAATACGCCACGCACAGCGCACCGTGGATAAAGAATTCAATCGTCGCGTCAACATCCTGGTGGATAGCGGCAATTTGTTGCAGGTTCAGCTCGCGCGCCAGCACGATTTGCGAGAAGCCCGCATCAGAAAGAAACTTCGCTTTTTCCACGCTACGAATGTCACACTGGGTACTGGCGTGCAGCTCAATCGGCGGCAAGTCCATCTCCAGCACGCCCATATCCTGAACGATAAGCGCATCAATACCGGCCTCGTAGAGGTCAATAATCATCGAGCGCGCAGGCTCCAGCTCGTCGTCATGCAGAATGGTGTTCAGAGTGACAAAGATCTTCGCCCCATAACGGTGGGCAAACGGCACCAGTTCAGCCAGGTCTTGCAGGCTGTTCCCCGCGTTGTGGCGTGCGCCAAAGCCAGGCCCGCCGATATAAACCGCATCCGCGCCATGAAGAATGGCTTCGCGGGCGATGGCGGTATCACGGGCAGGGCTGAGTAATTCAAGTTGATTCGCGTGCAGGCGCATAGTTTGTCGTGTTCTGTAATGGTCGAAAGGCGGGTATTGTAGTCACTTCCCCGGCGCAAAAACACTGTCTCCCGGTCATAAATATCATCTATGCAGGATCGGCGACGGTTCTGTTCACGCAATATCCCGCAGCGATGCTCAAACTCCACGTCGTGTTAAATCTCGCAGCCCCGCCCTTGTTCCCGGCTCTCATCGTCCCCGGCTATGACCCAATTCAGGCGGGGTGGAGCTGCCGGGAGCAGCGAAAGAGAGCGATCGTCGGGAACGGAGCATAACTAACCTTGCGGAAGTTATCTCTCCGGATTACAGACGTTTATACACGCCCGAAGATGATTCCGTTCACTTCCAGACCTGCTTTATATGCAGCCACCGAACCGGTGAACGTCTCAGGGGAGTCACCGTCACTCCCCTGAGAACCCGGACTCCCGGCGAGATAAATCGCCGCAAGCGGTAAACCTCCGTTTTATCTCCCAGCCCTGGGTCGGCTGAGATGCGTTCCCGACGCTCACAGCCTCCGCCCGCTCCCGGCGTCCGGACCCTGGTCAGTCGGAGAGAAAACTGAGGCGATTTAAGCCGGAACAAGTGCAGCGCTTCAATCCCGCAGCCATCCTGAAAGTCAGTGTTGCTTTAAGTCTCGCAGCGATGCCCTTGTCCCCGGCTCTCAGCGCCCCCGGCTTTGACCCAATTCGG
>NZ_KE161030.1:1630239-1851527 GCF_000412335.2 Cedecea davisae DSM 4568 | reverse complement strand
GAATTTCCCCTGACACGTTCACCGTTCGCAGAACGTGCAGGGGAAGCAGATTTACCGGTGAACGGAACATAGCCGGCTCACAGAGATTATCTCTTCTGATTACAGCCGTTTATGCCAATCCGGAGATGATTCCGCTCATGCAAAATAGTGCAAAAAAGAGACGTTACGCCGTCGTCGCCGGATAGTGAATCAGCGAATGGAAATGTGCCTCATCGTCAGCGGGATTGCGGTATGCATGAGGCCGGTCACCGTGAAATTTAACCCCTTCTCCCGCGCGTAAAAGCCGCCA
This sequence comes from Cedecea davisae DSM 4568, assembly GCF_000412335.2. Classification (GTDB taxonomy): domain Bacteria; phylum Pseudomonadota; class Gammaproteobacteria; order Enterobacterales; family Enterobacteriaceae; genus Cedecea; species Cedecea davisae. The sequence goes on along the minus strand of NZ_KE161030.1, from coordinate 1,851,238 downwards.
TTCACCGTCGATTTTCATCTCCAGCTCGCCAGTAATTACCACCACATGCTCCACCACGCCGTGGTCGTGTGCGGAGGACTCGCTAAGCGCCCCCGGTGCAAGCCGGATAGAGAAATGATCGAAACGTAGCTGCGGGTCATAAGGGAAAATGGGCACCACCACCATATCCTGCTGCTGCGGATCAAATACCGGGCGAGCGGGCGCGGCTTCCGCCTCAAGAAATACCGAGAACGGCACGTTAAAGCCGGTGGCTATCTTCCAGAGCGTCGCCACCGTCGGGCTGGATTCATTGCGTTCGATCTGCCCGAGCATCGCTTTCGAAACGCCGGTTTTCCCGGCGGCAAGAGTCAGGCTCCAGCCCCGCGCCTGGCGCAGGCCTTTTAGGGTATTAGCCAGATGTAATGCTATATCCATATCGCTCTCCTTTGGCGACGTAGTATAGCGCCTTGTGCGCTATAGCGCACAATGTTATATTCGCCGGACGTTATAACGCACAAGCGAGAACATCATGCGTCTTTCCTTTCCTCCGCTACCCACCGTGCTGGCAGGGTTTGTTGCCGTGCTGGTCGGCTACGCCAGTTCGGCCGCTATTATCTGGCAGGCCGCCGACGCCGCAGGGGCTAATGCCCACCAGATAGCCAGTTGGCTGACGATGCTGGGGATTGCAATGGGCGTCAGTACCCTGGCGCTTACGCTCTGGTATCGCGTGCCGGTGCTGACGGCATGGTCAACGCCCGGTGCGGCGCTGCTGGCTACCAGCCTGCCCGGCACCAGCCTTAACGAAGCCGTTGGCGTATTTATTTTTGCGTCTTTGCTTATCCTGATTTGCGGCGCGACAGGGCTGTTCGCACGGCTGATGCGCGTTATTCCCCCTACGCTTTCGGCGGCAATGCTGGCCGGGGTGCTGCTGCGTTTCGGGCTTGAGGCCTTCACTTCGTTACAGGGTCACTTTTTGTTGAGCGGCAGTATGTTTCTGGCCTGGCTGCTGGCTAAGGTATTTGCACCGCGTTATGCCGTAGTGGCGGCAATGCTTGCCGGGCTGGCAATTTGCCTTGTCGGCGGCGAGATTAATGCCAACGCGGTTCCGGTTTCCGTGGTTATCCCCGAATTCACCGCGCCCGCGTTCAGCCTTACCAGCCTGCTGGGCATCGGCGTCCCTTTCTTCCTGGTGACGATGGCTTCGCAAAATGCACCCGGCGTGGCGACGCTAAAGGCGTCCGGCTACAACATTCCCGTTTCTCCATTGATGGTGGTTACCGCCGCAATCGCCCTGCTGCTTGCGCCGTTTGGCGTGTTTTCCGTGTGTATCGCGGCCATTACCGCAGCCATCTGCCAGAGCGGTGAAGCGCATCCTGATAAAGACAAACGCTGGATGGCCGCCGCGGCCGCCGGGGTGTTTTATCTGATTGCGGGGATCTTTGGCGGTTCAATTTCAGCGCTGCTCACCGCGCTGCCGCTGGCTTGGATACATACTCTTGCCGGGCTGGCGCTGTTGGGCACCATCGCCGGGAGTTTGCATCAGGCGCTAAGCCATGAGCGCGAAAGGGATGCGGCAATCGTGACGTTTCTGGTCACCGCATCCGGCGTGAACCTGCTGGGCGTGAGTTCGGCATTCTGGGGGCTGGTTGCCGGGGGCGTTTGTTATACGGCGTTTTCGCTATTTAAGCGCGCGTAGCTGTGAAGGCGTTGCGCCGAATACGCTCCTGAAGCGGTTGCTGAAATGGCTTGGCGAGCTGAACCCGCAGGCCATGGCGATATCCGTCAGCGGCAACTGTCCGTGGCGTACCAGCTGCTCCGCCCTCGCCATTCTGCGCTGCATCACGTACTGGTGCGGCGCAAGGCCGGTGGACTGCTTAAACATGCGGGCAAAGTGATATTCACTCAGGCCCGCGAGCTGAGCAAGTTCGCCCAGCGTCAGCGATTCACTAATATTCTGCTCGATATAGGCCTGAGCGTTGCGTAACGCCGCAGGTGCCAGCCCGCCGCGAACCGTCGGCAGCTTCCACTGTACGCTGCTGTAGTGCTGCACAAGATGCGTCAGCAAGAGCGTTGAAGCGGTGCTTAACGTCAGATGATTGGCTCGTTGCTGCCAGTCGCTGCTCAGCAGAAAATGGCGATACAGCTGGGTTATTCGCGGATCGTCGGCAAAAGTTTTTTCATCAAGATTAATCCCCGCCGGACTGCGCTCCCAAATCTGTTCGGCAATATCCCGCAGGTGTTCGTCCGTACAGTAGAGATGGACAAACGAGAACTCATCCCTCACGTCCCAGGTTGACTCGCTGTCTTCCGGCATGATGCAGAAACGATCCGGTCCTCCGCCGTTGCGCCAGCCGGAGGCCGTTTTCTGATAGGTTTCATACCCCTCAGTCACGTACAGGCTGAGCGTGTGGTGATCGCTGCGCTGGGTAATACAGTCGTCGCCGTTCGACCAGGCCGCAAGCTGAATACCGGAGCCAAGCTGAACGCTACCGTTCAGACGGGCTTTGTGCTTTTGCAGCGTTTCGAAGGCGTGATAAGGCGCGGTCATAGGGGAATTTGGCTTCTGGAACATGCCTGTTAGTTTAGGGATTGTGCATCTTAGCCGCCAGCATCACGATGAAAAAAAACCGCAAGAATATGCAAGTCCCGCAGGTGGGTGAAAGCGCTTTTAAGAGCAGCGGTTGATACTCTTCCCCTGCTCTGGACTAATGAGAAATTCAATGAACGCTTTGCTTTATATTCTGGTGGTGGTGATTTGGGGAACCACCTGGATTGCTATTTATATGCAACAGGGAGTGGTGTCCGTACCCGTTTCCATTTTCTGGCGCTTTGCCGTAGCGGCCGTGGTGATGCTGGTTACGTTGCTGGCGCTGGGCCGCCTGAAGCGTATAGCGCTTAAAGATCATCTGTTTTGCGTGTTGCAGGGCGCGTGCGTGTTTGGCTTTAACTTCTTCTGCTTTTATCACGCTGCGGCCTATATCAGTTCCGGCCTGGAGTCGGTCATCTTCTCGATGGCGGTGCTGTTTAACGCCTTCAACAATATGCTGTTCTTCCGCAAAAAGCCGTCACCACGCGTTCTGCCTGCGGCAGCGCTGGGGATAGCGGGGATTATCGCCCTGTTCTGGCATGATCTGGTCGCTACCCAGCTTGCGCCTTCGCTGTTAATTGGCATTGGCCTTAGCGCGCTCGGCACCTTCGGGTTCTCGCTCGGCAATATGATTAGCGCCCGCCATCAGAGCCGTGGCCTGGAAACGCTCTCCACCAACACCTACGCGATGTTTTACGGCACCGCCATTATGGGGTTAGTAGCGCTGGCAAGCGGAGAGTCATTTATGCCCGACTTTAGCGTGCGCTATATCGGCTCGCTGCTCTACCTGGCGATTTTCGGCTCGGTTATCGCCTTTGGTGCCTATTTCACGCTGGTAGGCCGCATCGGCGCGAGCCAGGCGGCCTACAGCACGCTGCTGTTCCCGCTGGTAGCGCTTTCGCTATCGACGGTTTACGAAGGTTACGTCTGGCACGCTAACGCTGTGCTCGGCCTGGTGATGATTCTGGTGGGTAACCTGGTGATGTTTGCCAAACCCGAGCAGTGGCTGCCGTGGCGCAGAAAGCTGGCGTAATAAAAAACCGCAGCCATGAGCTGCGGTTTTTGTCTGAATTAAAGCGATTATTTATTCGGAACGTCAAACATTGTGGCGTCCGTTGCCAGGCCATCAACAACCTGTTTCAGCGTATCGACGGTCACTTTGGCATTCTCATTATTGAGCGTTTTGCCCTCGCCTTTACGTACCACGCGCAGCACCGGCTTATTGGTTGCGGCGTCAATCAGCTCGCCTTCAAAGTAGAGATTGGTGTCCATGGTGCGGTGGCCGGTAGCCATTTGCGTACCCGCCACAACCATAGCGACAGGGATAACTTCATAGAACTGTAGCCCTTCTTTGCTGCTATCCACGCCGGTAATGGCCCCGCGGAAAATCAGGCTGTGCGGGCCAGGCGTGGTGACCAACGGCTTACGTTGCTGCGCCGCGGCTTTTAGTTTGGTGTTGGTATAAGCCAGCAAACCGTCCAGCGTTTTTTGGCCTATTTGCGTCGTTGGTTTTGGAACCGGGTAATAAACTACCGGGTTATAAACCAGGCTGTCGTAATTCGCCGGTTTGAAATTCGGGTCAACCCAGCGCATAACCGTTTTCCCGGTCGCGGATTTGGTTTCCTGCAGGCCGGAATAATCTTTTAAAAACCCAGAGTATTTTTCCGGCGCGGTGGTTTTTGAAGCACACCCCGCCAACGCTAACAATCCTGCCAGACAAGCAACTTTAAAACACGTTGTGGTACGCATCGTTTGATCCCTGTTAGTTGGTATAAGCCTTTCAGGTATAGCAAAAAACGACATTCCTCGTGTGGGTAATGCTGCTTTGATTTTAAAACTCAGAGCCACCGCTCGCTTCCGGCTCGGCGGCTACGCCGTCGCACAGTAAATCAATAATCAGCAGCGAGCCGTAGCGACCGTCGCCGGGTGATAGCAGAATATCTTTGGCATGCGCGGTCGCGCCCGGATCGCTGGTGACCATAATCACTTCCGCCCCCTGCTTTCTGGCCTGCTGTACCGCAGCCAGCAACGCCCCGTCCGGCACCGAACTGGCAAGGACTATCATCGCCTGGCCGCTATTTAACATTGAGGCGGTAAAGCTCATCAGCGCAGGGTCAGAGCAGACGCTCGCCGGCAATCCCTGGGTTAACAACCGGTATTGCAGCAGGCTGGCGAAAGGCGTGTCCGCCGCTCCGGCGCTAAAGATATGGATTGCGTTGGCGCGTTTAAGCAGCGCTATCGCCCGGGTAACCGCTGGCTCCAGGAGCGTTTCCAGCTGCTGATTCAGCGTTTGTTGAATGCCGTTTAGCCGCTGCTGCCAGCGTGATGACAGCCCGCTGCCCGGCAGTGCCGTACTGGCCTGAGCCAGCTTCATGCGCAGGTCGCGTATATCGTCGCAGCCCGCCGCCCGCGCAAAGCGGGTAATCGTTGCCGGGCTGACGCCTGCGGCCTGTGCCAGTTGGTCAATGGTTGCCGATGCGGCAAAGCCGGGATCGTCGAGTATCGCCTGGGCAACCCGGGACTCTTGCTGGCTGAACTCCGCAAGCCGCTGGCGGATGCGCGTGATGATGTCGCCGTCGGTATCCCGTCCGATGGAATGAGAAAAACGTTCCAGCACGTCCTTTGCCACGCCGCCACGGTTGGCGAGGTATTGCAGAGTTTCGTTATCCACCCAGGCCGCGTCGCCCAGAACCTGAGACGGTACGGCCAGCGCCTGCTGCACGCGGCTGTCGTCACGCTGGTGGCGAACCTGGCCCAGGAAGTCGTTCATGTCGCTACAGCCGATGGTGCGGGCAAACTGTTGCAGCGTCGCCTGGCTTACGCCTGCCCTGGCAGCCAGCTGTTCCATGCTGGCGTCCGGTAACTGGAAGAAGTTTTCCAAGAAAAAGCGGGCCAGGCGAGTTTCCTGGGGAGATGAGTCGGCTAACCCGTGGACCAGGTGATAAACAATATCCATCGCGGTATGGGTTCCTTGTGTCTGCGTCACGGGTTGATAAGTCATCATAGTGCTTTGAAATTATTTTTCAATTACTGCGGCGTGGTTGCCGCGTGCCTTCTCTCAGTCATACCGCATCCTGCTGCAAATTGCTTTGCTATTCGGGAAATCAATAATCCAACGCAGATCACGGTCATGAAAATAATTTTCATACATGCTGAATAAACGCGCTGTTGTTTGAAACAGGTTTTCATTTTTGAGAGGAAAGGTAATGAAAAAGATCATGTTATGTTGCGCCGCGGGAATGTCCACCAGCATGCTGGTGCAAAAAATGCGCACAGAGGCGACGAAGCGCGCCCTGGATGTGCAGATTGATGCCGTGTCGGTCGCCGAGATTGAAAGCCACCTCTCCAGCGCGGACGTGGTGCTGCTTGGCCCGCAGGTACAGTTCGAGCTGGCTCGCCTGACCGAGCTTTCTGCCCCGCTTGGTAAGCCAGTCGCGGTTATCGACATGATGGATTACGGCACCATGCGCGGCGACCGCGTGCTGGATAAAGCCATCACCTTAATGGCCTGACCGGCCCGGGAGAGCAGAGATGAAAATTACCGTTGTGGGCGGGGGCAGCAGCTACACCCCGGAACTGATTGAAGGCCTGATCCTGCGCCATGCCGCCCTGCCGATGACGGAGCTGGCGCTGGTGGACGTGGAAGCCGGGCGCGAAAAAGTAGAGATTATCGCCGCCCTTGCCCGCCGCATGTTCGCTAATAAGGGGCTGGAGCAGGTCAAAGTTTCGGTTCACTTCGATCCGGATACCGCAATTTCCGGCTCCAGCTTTGTGCTGACCCAGCTGCGCGTTGGCCAGTTGCCCGCGCGCGCCGCAGACGAGCGCCTCGGATTAAGCCACGAGCTGCTGGGCCAGGAAACCACCGGCGTCGGCGGTTTTGCCAAAGCGCTGCGCACTATTCCGGTGATGCTGGATATCGCTAAACGCGTGGAGCGCCTTGCGCCTGATGCCTGGATAATCAATTTCACCAATCCGGCGGGTATCGTGACCGAGGCGGTGTCCCGCTATAGCAACGCGAAGATCGTTGGCCTGTGTAACGTGCCGGTGACCATGCACCACACCATCGCCGACATGCTGAAACTGCCTTATGACAAAGTGACGCTGCGCTTTGCCGGGCTCAATCACATGGTTTGGGTGCACGAAGTCATTGCCGATGGGCGAGACGCCACCGCCGAAGTCATCGAAATGCTGTGCGACGGCGAGCAGCTTTCGATGAACAACATCAAAGCCATTCCGTGGCCTCCGGCGCTGCTGCGCGCCCTGAAGGCTATTCCCTGCCCTTATCACCGCTATTTCTGGCAAACCCGCACCATGCTCAAAGACGAGCTGGCCGATGCTGCCAGCGGTAAAGGCACCCGTGCCGAGCAGGTAATGAAGGTTGAAGCCGAGCTGTTTGAACTTTACGCCAGCCCGCAGCTCGACAAAAAGCCGGAGCAGCTTAGCCAGCGTGGCGGTTCGTTTTATTCCGAGGTGGCGCTGGAGCTTATCGACGCGCTGTACAACAACCTCGGCCAGCAAATGGTGGTCAACACCGCCAATAACGGTGCGATTCAGGGCCTGCCGGACGATGCGGTTATCGAAACCAACTGCGTGATAGACGCTCTCGGCGCTCATCCGCTGGCGTTTGGCAAGCTGGCGCCGCTGATGAACGGCCTGACGCAGCAGGTAAAAGACTTTGAGCGGCTGACGATTGAAGCGGCCGTCCACGGCGATAAGCAACAGGCGCTGCTGGCGCTGATTGCCAACCCGCTGGTGGCGGACGTCAACATCGCACAGGCGCTGCTTGAAGAAGTGCTGGAAAGTAATAAGGCATGGCTGCCGCAATTTAACTAGCGCCGCTGCCCGGCTGGCGCGCTATGCAGGCTCGCCGGGAAACCAGACCAATAACAATAATACCCGGCCCCGTGCCGGGACAGGGGTAACCGTGTCTACAAAAAAATCGTTCCTTGAAAAATATGTGCTGCCGGTGGCGCTGAAGATCGCCGGGCAAAAACATGTGCTCTCCGTCCGCGACGGGATAATCCTGAACATGCCGTTTATGCTTATCGGCTCGTTCTTCCTGATTTTTGCCTACCTGCCGGTGCCCGGTTACCCGCAGTTGATGAGCGACCTGTTCGGTGCCAGCTGGCAGAGCAAGCTGCTTTACCCGGTAAAAGCGACCTACGATATTATGGCGATAATCTCCAGCTTTGGCATCGCCTATCGCCTGGCCGAAAAATACCGCACCATCGATCCGCTGACTTCAGGCGCGGTGTCGCTGGTGGCCTTTATTATGACAATTCCGCAGAACATTATGTTCACGCCACCTTCCGGCGGGCCTGCTGAGTTCGTAAAAGGCGTGCTGCCGATGGGGCAAATTGGTAGCCAGGGGCTGTTCGTGGCGATTCTGGTTGCCCTGCTTTCCACCGAAATCTACCGCTTTATCAGCAACCGCAATCTGGTTATCCGCATGCCGGAAGGCGTGCCGCCTGCGGTGGCAAAATCGTTCCTCGCGCTGGTGCCGGGCTTCTGCGTGCTGGCGGTCGTGCTGGCGCTGCGTCTGCTGGTTGAAGCCACACCGTTCGGCGATATCAACACCATGATTACCGACCTGGTTGGCATCCCGATGAGCCACATCGGCGGCTCTCTGCCGGGCATGATCGTTTCGGTTATTCTGATTGGTATTCTGTGGACCCTGGGCCTGCACGGAGACACCATCGTACTGGTGTTTATCCGCCCGGTGTGGCTGACCAACATGTCCGAAAACCTGGCAGCCTTCCAGAACGGCCTGCCGATCCCGCACATCATTACCCAGCAGTTCTATGACCTGTGGATTGCCCCGGGCGGTACGGGCGCGCTGTTAGGCCTGGTTATCTTTATGCTTATCCGCAGCCGCAGCGTGCAAATGAAGCAACTTGGGAAAATCGCCGCACCCGGCAGTCTGTTTAACATCAGCGAGCCGATGGTATTTGGTATTCCGCTGGTGATGAACCCGTACCTGGTGGTGCCGTTTATCCTGACGCCGGTAGTGCTGGTCATCGTTTCTTACACCGCGATGGCAACCGGCCTGGTCGCGCCGCCAGCCGGTATCGCCCTGCCGTTTACCACGCCGATTATCGTCAGCGGCTATCTGGCAACAGGCGGCCACATTTCCGGCTCGATTCTGCAAATTGTGAACCTGGCGATTTCGCTGGTGATGTATTACCCGTTCTTCCGGGTATGGGATAACCTGAAATTCCGCGAAGAACAGCAGGCTAATCAGACGGCGGCGGCTACGCCGGTAGAGGCGGTTAGCGAGCGTAGTCCAGGCTAACCGGAATCAGGGGGAATGGCATAATTCCCCCTGACACGTTTACCGTTCTCTGAACGTGCAGGGTAAAAAGCAGCCTGCCTGAGTTACTTCTTCACATCCACCTGATAAAAAATATGCTTCCCGAAAGGATCAACCTCATACCCGGTTACTTCTTTGCGTACCGGCTCAAAGATGGTTGAGTGGGCAATCATCACCGCCGGCATTTGGTCGTGCATCATCTGCTGCGCTTCTTTGTAAAGTTCCACGCGCTTGTCATGATTACCTTCGGCGCGGGCTTCAATAATCAGCTTATCAAACGGCTGATAGCACCACTTTGATGAGTTGGAGCCGCCGTTGGCCGCGGTACAGGTAAATAGCGGGCCGAAGAAGTTATCCGGATCGCCGGTTGCCGTGGTCCAGCCCATCAGCGCGGCCTGATGTTCACCGCTTTTCACACGCTTGAGGTATTCGCCCCATTCGTAGGTAACAATCTTCGCCGTAACGCCAATTTTCGCCCAGTCGGCCTGAATCATCTCCGCCATGCGTTTAGCGTTCGGGTTATACGGGCGCTGAACCGGCATCGCCCACAGATCGATGCTCATGCCGTTGGCAAAGCCAGCCTCTTTCAGCAACGCTTTAGCTTTCTCCGGATCGTAATCGTAGTCTTTCAGCTTATCGTCCGCGCTCCACACGCCCGGCGGCAGCAGATTTTTTGCTTCAATGCCGGTTCCGTGAAAGACAGCTTCGATGATCGCCGGCTTGTTGATGGCCAGCGCCAGCGCCTGGCGAACCTTCACGTTATCCAGCGGCGGCTTTTGAGTATTGAAGGCGAGAAAACCGGTGTTCAGCCCCGCTTTCTGCATCAGGTTAATGTCTTTATTTTCCTTCATACGCGGCAAATCAGCCGGGTTCGGGAACGGCATCACCTGGCACTCGTTTTTCTCCAGCTTGGCATAGCGTACCGAGGCATCCGGCGTGATGGAAAATACCAGTCGATCCAGCTTCGACTTGCCCTGCCAGTAGTCCGGGAAAGCGGTAAACAGAATGCGGGAATCTTTTTGGTACTGCTTCAGCTCAAATGGCCCGGTGCCGATAGGATCGGAGTCCACGCGCTCGGGCGTGCCCGCTTTCAGCATAGAGTCGGCATATTCGGCGGAAAGTATCGACGCGAAATACCAGCCCAGATCGGCAACAAACGGCGCTTCCGGGTGAGCGAGCGTGAAGCGAACCGTATTGTCATCCACTTTATCGATGGCGGTAATTAACTTGCCGAACTCCAGGCTTTCAAAGTTGGAGTAGTTGCCGTTGGAAACGTTGTGGTACGGATGCTTTGGGTCCATCTGGCGCATAAACGAGAAAATGACATCATCGGCGGTAAAGTCGCGCGTGGGCTTGAAGTATTTATTGCTCTGGAACTTTACCCCTTTGCGCAGGTGGAAGGTGTAAACCTTGCCGTCTTCACTCACGTCCCAGCTTTCCGCCAGGCTTGGCTGTAACTCGGTGGTGCCGACTTTGAAGTCCACCAGGCGGTTATAAACCGGCACCGCGCTGGCATCCACGCTGGTGCCGGAAGTATAAAGCTGCGGGTTAAAGTTTTCCGGCGAGCCTTCCGAGCAGTAAACCAGCGTACTGGCGGCAACGCCGGTGCTTAAAGAGAGCGCCGCCACGGCGAGCGCAAGCGTTGTAATCTTTGTTCTCATCGCTATCTTCCTGTGGTGTTTGTCCTGACCCTGAATGAATAAAGCTTGTGCAAATCGCCTTAATAAATAACATTAAATTTACATTGCCAACAAACAACATCGAACAATAAGGAAACACTATGCCTTCGCCGCTCAGCGCCCAGCTTACCCAACGTTTCTTCCGCTACCTGGCGGTCACCAGCCAGAGCGACCCGCGCACCGGCACGCTGCCCAGCACGCAGGGGCAGCATGAGATGGCTCAGTTGCTGGCAGAAGAGCTGAGTCAGCTCGGCCTGGACGATATTGTTATTGACCAGCACGCCACGGTAACCGCCGTGAAAAAAGGCAACGTAAAGGGCGCGCCTCGCATCGGATTTATCACCCATATCGACACCGTTGACGTTGGCCTCTCCCCGGATATCCATCCGCAAATCCTGCGTTTCAGCGGCGAAGACCTGTGCCTTAATGCCAAAGAAAACATCTGGCTGCGCACCGCCGAACACCCGGAAATCAACGCTTATCCAGGGGAAGACATTATCTTTAGCGACGGCACCAGCGTGCTGGGCGCAGACAATAAAGCGGCGGTAACGGTGGTGATGACCCTGCTGGAAAACCTGACGGCGGAGCATAAGCACGGCGATATCGTGGTAGCTTTTGTGCCGGATGAAGAGATTGGCCTGTGCGGCGCGAAGGCGCTGGATCTGGCGCGGTTTGACGTAGATTTCGCCTGGACTATTGACTGCTGTGAGCTGGGTGAAGTGGTTTATGAGAACTTCAACGCCGCGCACGCCGAGCTAAAATTTACCGGCGTGACCAGCCACCCGATGTCTTCCAAAGGCGTGTTGGTAAATCCTCTGCTAATGGCGACGGATTACATCAGCCACTTTGACCGCCAGCAGACGCCGGAGCATACCGAAGGCCGCGAGGGTTATATCTGGTTTAACGGAATTCAGGCTTCACAGAGCGAAGCGGTGCTGAAGGCCAATATTCGGGACTTCGACCAGGCAAACTTTGAGCGCCGCAAACAGCAGATTGGCGAAGTGGCACAGAAAATTGCTGCTCAATACCCAACCGCGCGAGTGGAATACAGCATCAGCGATACCTACAGCAACATCAGCAATGCTATTACCGAAGATCGCCGGGCGATTGATTTGATCTTTGCCGCACTCGAAGAGCTTGATATTGAGCCGAAGGTTATTCCAATGCGCGGCGGCACGGACGGCGCAGCGCTGTCGGCCAAGGGGCTGTTAACCCCGAACTTCTTTACCGGGGCGCATAACTTCCATTCCCGGTTTGAGTTTTTGCCGCTGAGGGCTTTTGAGGCTTCTTACAATGTGGCTCTGAAACTCTGCCTGCTGGCGGCGAAGTAGTTTTCCCCTCACCCTAACCCTCTTCCCAAAGGGGCGAGGGGATCAGAACAAGAGCGAGGGAACTTAATCCCTCTCCCGGAGGCGCGGAGATCGGAGCAAGAGGGATTGAGGATTAACCTTTATCCCTTCCGCGCCAGCATAGTGGCAAAACGCAGCTTAATACGGTTACCGTTCTCATCGGTCTTATGCAACTGACCCACATCTTCGTTGTACTTAACAAGCTCCCAGCCTTCGTAGTAATTACGCAGCTCGCCCTCTTTAAATGCAAACGGGAAGCCGACGGTACAAGGGAAGTCTTCGGTATCCATTGCCGCCACAATCAGGTTGTATCCGCCCTGCTTCGTGCAGCGCTGCATATTGGCGATCAGCCCCGGAATAGTAGAGCGCTCAAGGAACATCATCACCACGGTGGAGAGAATAAAGTCGTACTCGCCGTCAAAGGTCAGCTCATTGAGATTCACTTCCGCGGTAACAATGTTGCTCAGCCCTTCCGTCTCGATAATCCGGTTCAGGTTGGCGATACTCATCGGGTTTTTATCCCACGCGGTGACGTCGAACCCCTTCTGGTTCAGGTACAGGCTGTTGCGCCCGCCGCCGCAGCCAAGATCCAGCGCTTTACCGGGCAGTACGATAGTCGCGGCATTAACAACATCGGAGTGTGTTGCGGTTAAACCATATTTTTCGCTGTAGTAGCTTTCAGACTTCACGGTCATAACAGATCCTTTTTCTCAGGCAGTGCGGAGCGCAAAATCAGCTTTCCCTGCATCAGCAGGATAAAGGTGCGCGCCAGCAGCAGGCCGATAATTACATTAGTAAAAATAAAAAGCGGAATAGCGATGATGCGGAACAGGCCGTCGGTGCTGCCGTGGCTCAGGTGCAGCGCGGTCGTTGCCAGCGCCGAGATGCCAAACGAGAAGCTCCAGAAGGACGCGTTGAACGGCTGCGCCATATACCAGGGCATTAATCGCAGCATAAAGAGCAGTTGCAGCAGGCCGTAGCCGAATAGCATTTTGGCGAAGAAGTCGGTGACGCCGCCGTTAACCGCCAGATAAGCGCTACAGGCAACCAGAGCCGGAGCCAGTTGAATACCGAGAGAAGTCCGAACCGGCGCAGGTAGCTCACCCGCGCTGCGCATGCGGTGCAAAATTGCTGGCTCCAGGCTAAGCCAGGAAAAGACGCCCGCACCAAGAAACATAATGCCGAGGTCGTGGTAACCCAGCGCCCCGCTTGCCATCGCGCTGATAAAGTTATTGGCAACCGTGGGTAAATAAAGGCCCGGCGTGGTGGCGTCCTGCGGGTGAGAGCCACGCCATAACCCGGCGGACTGCCAGGCCGCATAACAAAGCTGCACCGCGGCCCCGAAGCCAAACAGCGCCACGGCAAGTGGGCGAAAATACGGCGTAATGCCGATCGCCACCAGCATAGTGGTAGCAGGAAACAGGCTGACAAAACTGCTCATCAACGGGTGATAGATTTCTGCCTTTACACTCTGAGGATGACGCACCAGGCGGGTGACAAACGCGGCGGCAAGCAGTAGCCAGATAACGCTGGCGAGAGCTACCAGCGCTTCGCCGATGGCCGACGACACCGGCAAGATGGTGGCGGCATAACGCCAGGCAAAGCCCATCCCGATAATACCCAGCACCATGCCGAAGTAACCTGCGGGCAGATTGATAAAGCTGGCGGAAGAAGATTTATTCATTCTGTTTATATTTTAAAATGTATTTTAAATGCATTTTATTCGATCCCCCGGCAGAACGCTACGCCGGTGATTTTCCTGCTACGTTTATCATCAGGCAACGGCGAGAAACTGCGATGAAAAAATACCGGCTTACCGAGGACTCACGGCTTCATGATTATCAGCCTGGGGGGGAAAACCAGCAAGTCCGGCTCTGGCAAATCGAGGCGCTTCGCGACTTTGCCGATGTGCGTGCCGGGCAAAGCGGCGGCTGGGTGGAAAGTGAGGGAAATCTCAGCCAGACGGGCGACTGTTGGCTGGAAGAGGATGCAAAAATCTGGGGCGGCGCAAGCGTTGAGGATAATGCCTTTGTTACGGGCGAGTCAGAGATTTGCCAGGGAGCGAGAATTAGCGGCAACGCGCGGATTGAGCACTCGCAAATCAGCGGCGAATGCCACATTTTCGACCACGCCCGCTTGCAAAACCGCTGCCAGATTATTGCCGTACTCGGGCTGACGGAAGACCCTGAGCTACGGCTACAGATCTACGGCCATGCCACGCTCAGCGCCTCTCGCGTGGTGCATCAGGCACAAATTTACGGCCATGCACGGATCATTAACGCGTTTATTGAGCACCGGGCAGAGGTTTATGACCGCGCCATCATTGAAGGCAACGAGGAAAATAACGTCTGGATCTGCGACTGCGCCAAAGTGTTCGGCAGCGCCAGAATAGTTGCCGGCTTCGGCGACAGCCAAATTCCCACCGTTCGCTATTCCTCGCAGGTTTATGATAATGCGGTTATCGAAGGTGACTGCGTGCTGAAGCATCGTGTGCGCGTTTTTGGCGATGCGACACTGACTGGCGGCCCTATCCAACTGGATGACAATGTGCACATTTATGGCGAGGCCCGATTAACGGGCAATGTGCTGATTGAGAACAACGTGCAGATCTATGACCGCGCCGTCGTGGAAGGCTGCGGCGACGAGCTTATCCATATCCGCGGCATTAAGGATATCAACGGCGAGCAGCTTATTACCCGCTCGCCTTTTTACGGCGTGTTCTGATTAGTCGACGATGCGTCCGTAAATATTCTGGTCGTGGAACTCGCCGTTCAGATATTCGGCCTGCCTCAGGCAGCCTTCAAGGGTGAATCCATTGCGCGTTGCGACGCTATTGCTGGCAATATTCGTGACGATGCATTTAATCACAAAGCGCCGCACCGTTCCCTCTGCGGAATATTTACCGATAACCGCTTCCAGCGCCGCAGAAACAATACCTTTCCCCTGCATATCTTCACTTAACCAATAACCGATGTAGGCCGTTTTGTCGGTCGGCACTATCTGGTTAAACGAAAATACGCCTACCAGCTCATCGCGATAGAGGATCATAAACATCTTCGCGTAACCGCGATGATGCAGCATAAGGTTGCTCTGAACGGTTTTGCGCGTATCTTCAGTGGTTGTGACAAACTGTGGCCAGTTCATCGCCTTTTGCAGCCAGTTTTTGTTACGTTGGATCAGTGAAAATAGCGGCTCAACGTACTTATCGCTAACCGAATGCAGCGCTATTTGACCGTCTACCTCGATGATTTCATCCCGCCATTCTTCATTATTTTCCACACTCAGGCTCCGGCGTTATTAAACAGGTGACGCTTATCTTATGTCACTTTTCCCGAAAATTGCATCCGCTGCGACAGCCTCACCAAATGGTGATGCATAAAAATTCACTATGGATAATTCATCAATCAATAAGTGTCTTGAATAACCGCCCTCCTGCCCGACCTGACTTTTATCAAAATCTGGAAAACATCGCGCAAAGTGACTTCATAAATTGACGTCAAAACCCTGTATGCTATGATGACATCATAATTTGAAGTCACGGAAGGATTCATGGGATATGGCAAGGACTACCTCAGAAAAAAACATCATCAGACGCTAATTCAAATTTTTGCCCGCCCGGTGCCTTCAGGCATTAAATGGCAGGATATTGAAATGCTGGTTCTGGCATCAGGCGGTGAAGTAAGCCAGGGCAGCGGCTCCCGGGTGCGCTTTCTGCTCAACGGTAGCATCGCTCATTTTCACCGACCCCATCCCTCACCTGATACCGACAAGGGTGCGATTAATAACGTAAAAGAATGGTTTGAGAGCATTGGAGTAACGCCATGACCACAGCACAAGCACTGCCTAACATTATGATTATCAACGGCCAGCCAGCGCTAATCGCCTGGATACCCGAAATCAATCTGTTCCGTGGCAAATTTCTCGGGCTGACGGGCTATTGCGACTTTGTGGCTGACAGCGCGCCGGGGCTACAGCGGGAAGGCGAAAAGTCGCTGCAGCTGTATATCGAGGACTGCCGGGAAAGCGGCATTGAACCTTTTGAGAAAGAGGAAAAAGTGAAAACCTTTACGCTTCGCTACCCTGAATCATTAGGCGAGCGCCTCGCGCTGGCTGCGGCAGAACAGCGTATGTCTCTTAACAGCTACATTATTGACGCCCTGGCAAAACAGCTAAAAGCTCGTTAAAAAAAGCCCCGCTGCTTTTACACGGCGGGGCTGGATGATTAACGCATTTCGCGGTCGTCGACGTACTTACGCTTGTCCGGCGGCGGCGGGAAATACTGATAAAGCCAGGTTTCACTGATGGCCTTACCCTGGCAACGCAGGAACATGCGCATCTCAACCGGGTCGGTGGAGTCGTTGGTCGGATACCAGTCAAACAGAATGCGGTAACCGTCAAACGGCTCGACGTAGAGGATCTCAACCTGCTTCGCTTCGCCGTTGGAGAGCGTAATGACCGGCTCAATGCCCTTCGGCGCGGCGGCTTTCAGGTCACCGCCTACAAAGTCGATGGCAAAGCGGCGCGACCATTTTTCCGGGAAGTGCTCGCCCGGCGCCCAGCCTTCCGGGAAGCTGCCCATGCCGGTGCGGGTGGCGTAAACGCGCGCCAGCGGCGTAGTAACCGGCGGCAGACCGCTCCAGTAGAGGCGGTATTTGAAATCAAACTCATCCCCGGCTTTCACCGGCTTTTCCGGCTGCCAGAAGCAGACGATGTTATCCAGCGTTTCGCCGGTGGTCGGGATCTCCATCAGGCCAACGGTGCCTTTGCCCCACTTGTTGCGCGGCTCCACCCACAGACTCGGGCGCTTGTTGTACCAGCCCATGATGTCCTGATAGCTGGCAAAATCGTGATCCAGCTGCAACAGGCCGAAGCCCTTCGGGTTCTCATCCATAAACGCGTTGAATTGCAGCTTTTGCGGGTTATTCAGCGGGCGGCAGATCCACTCGCCGTTGCCGCGCCACATGGCCAGGCGGTCTGAGTCATGAATTTGCGGATGAATGGTGTCGCAGGTGCGGCGTTCATTGGTTCCGCAGGCGAACATGCTGGTCATCGGCGCGATGCCCAATTGCTTGATGTCTTTGCGGGCAAACAGGTGGTTATCCACATCCATCACTACGCGCTCGGACTCGCAGCTGATGGTGAACTTATACGCGCCGGTGACGCTCGGGCTGTCCAGGAGGGCATAAACCACGAAAGTAGTGTCGGAAGCTTTAGGCGTTTCGAACCAGAACGAGGTGAAGTCCGGGAACTCTTCCGGCGTATCGGTAAAGGTGTCAACGGCCAGGCCACGCGCGGAAAGGCCATACTGATATGTGCTGTCCACGGCGCGGAAGTAGCTGGCGCCGAGGAATGAAACGACGTCACGGCGGGCAAGTTCTGGCGCTTTAAACACTTTTAAGCCGGCAAAACCGAGATCGGTCTGGCCTTCAAGCTGCCTGGTATCGACGCCCGCGTCGTTGTAGTTAAACAGCTCCGGGCGGAAGTGGATTTCGCGAGCCTGGTGGGTTGCGGAGTCCAGGGAAAACATTCTGACGCGGCGGCGGAATCCCATGCCGACGTGGAAAAACTGCACGTCGAGCTGGCGATTGTCGATATTGTTCCACAGCGAATGATCGGCATCGTACTGGATGCTGTTGTAGGCCTGAGGCGTCAGGTTGGCAAGGGTATTTGGCAGCGGTCGGGGTGCTCCACCCCAGGGTTTCTTCGACAGGTCATGGGCCATTCCCTGTAATACCGCAAAGTCGAACGCGGTGGAGTGGCCGTCCGCAATGCCGGACTCGGCTGCAAAGGCGCTTCGGGAGAACAGCGTGGCAAGGGTCGGCGTGCCGCAGGCAGCGGCGAGAGCCATAGAGGCCTGGATAAAACGTCTGCGATTCATGCCTGAGAAATCGTCCTTATGTGTCGATGTGTTTCGTCCCGCCCGGCGGGCAGAACAGCGGCAAGAGACTGCTACCTGTACGACCGCACACTCTAGACAAAATTCACAATGAATCCAATGGGCGGCGAAGCTTTCCGGGGATTGAACGAAGGTTTTTTTTATGGAAACCAGATATAGCCGAAAATTTTGCAATTCTCCGGCAAGAAAAGGCGGCACGCGAGGAGATATCGCCCCGGAGCTGCACGCTTATCGGGGCGATATCTGACGGGGTTATTTCACGCTAACGTCGATACCGGGAAAGAATTTCTGCGCCAGCTTCGTTACGGTGCCGTCGGCTTTAACTTTGTCGATGGCCGCATCCAGTTCTTTTTTAGTGACAGCGTCACCTTTACGCAAACCAAAACCGATCCCGCTCCCGAGAATGGTGTCGTCGCTCACCGGCTTGCCGATAAAGCCAAAGCCTTTGCCCTGCGGCGTACTCAGGAACCCGGCCTGACCGGCGGCGGACATCACCAGCGAGGCGTCGATACGGCCATTCAGCAGGTCGGCCCAGGCCATATTCTGGTCTTTGTACGACACTACGCTAACGCCCTGCTTTTCCCAGTGCTCTTTCGCGTAGGTTTCCTGAATCGAGCCTTGCAGAACGCCTATAGATTTGCCTTTCAGCCCCTCCGCCGTGGCTTGCAGGCCACTGCCTTCTTTGCCCACCAGTTGGGAAGGAATCCGGTAGATTGGCTGGGTGAAATCAATGCTTTTCTGGCGCTGGGCGGTAATGTTCATCGCCGAGTTGATGGCGTCGAATTTCTTCGCCGCAAGCCCCGGAATCAGTGCGTCAAACGAGGTTTCAACCCAGGTGCATTTGAGGCTGGCTGCCTGGCAAATCGCTTTCCCCAGTTCAATATCAAAGCCTTCCAGCTCGCCCGCGCTGTTGCGGCTTTCAAACGGCGGATATTCGGCTTCGAGGCCATAACGCAGCTCGCCGGCCGCCAGCGCAGAAAACGAAGAGCACAGCCCAATAAGCAAACTAAGCGCATAAACTTTTTTCATCATGACCCCTTTCAGCGTGGCTTAACCCGGCACAGCGCCTGCGCGCCCGCCCGTAATGTGGCTTCATCTTTGGCAAATGACAGCCTGATAATTTTGTTATCGGTACCGTCGGTATAAAACGCAGAGAGCGGGATGGTTGCCACTCCGTATTCGGTAATCAAACGCTTCACCATTTCGCTGTCGGACTCGTCGCTGAAGTGGCCAAAACGAGCCAGCAGGAAGAAGGATCCGGCGCTCGGCAGCAGCTCGAATGGCGACTCCGCCAGCAGAGACTGCATTAAATCACGCTTGCGCTGGTAAAGGCTCGCCAGCGAGAGATAAGTTTGCGGATCGCTCATGTAATCAGCAAAAGCGTGCTGCATTGGCGTATCGGCTGAAAACATCAGGAACTGATGCACCTTGCAAATCTCATCCATCAACGCGGCGGGCGCCAGGCAGTACCCCACGCGCCAGCCGGTAACATGGAAGGTTTTGCCAAACGATGAAACGATAACGCTACGCTCGGCAAGCTGCGGGTGCGTGGCCATGCCGTGATGCTTTTGTCCGTCAAACACGATGTGCTCGTACACTTCGTCAGACAGGACAACGATATCCGTATTACGGGTAAGCGCCGCCAGCATTTCGAGATCATGAGCGCTGAACACCTGCCCGCTTGGGTTATGCGGCGTGTTGACAATAATCATGCGGGTACGCGGCGTTATGGCAGCGCGCACTTCATCCCAGTTAATGGTGAAGTCAGGCAGGCTGAGCTTAAGGGCAACCGGCGTTGCGCCCTGGAGCCGAACAATCGGCGCGTAGCTGTCAAAAGAGGGTTCGAAATAGATAACTTCGTCGCCGGGGTGTACCAGTCCGCCGATAGCGGAATACAGCCCTTCGCTGGCGCTGGCGGTAACCAGCACTTCATCCGCCGGATCGTAGGTTGAGCCGTAAAGCGCCGCGACTTTTTCAGCAATAAGATTTTTCAGCGACGCAAGTCCGGTCATGGACGCATACTGGTTATGCCCCTCCTGCATTGCCCTGGTGACTCCGGCAATAAGCTGCGGGTCACAGGGGAAGTTGGGCGCGCCCTGAGAAAGGTTGATCGCCTTATGTTGGGCGGAAAGCTGACCGATAACCGTAAATATGGTGGTTCCTACATCCGGCAGTTTTGAACGATGTTGCACCGGGGTTTGCATGGCCATAGCCGCTCCTGAACAATATGCGATTTGCATAACTATTCAATCCGGATGCGATTGCCACGACAATCGAATTGTTGTCATAATAGCCATGCAAAAAATGCATAGCTCAACGGAGAGCATCATGACGCGGCGCAATTTTCCCCTGAATACTCTGGACGCTTTTCTCGTCACCGCCAGGCACCTGAACCTGACCAGGGCCGCGAAGGAACTTTGCCTCACCCAGGGCGCCGTCAGCCGCAAAATTGCCGCCCTCGAACAGTGGCTTGGCTTTGCGCTTTTTGAACGCCACGCGCGCGGGCTGCGCCTTACGCCACAGGGCAGCGCCCTGCTCCCGGAATTACAAAGCGCGTTCAATAATCTGCTGGACGTAGCCGACCGCGCCTGCCACAAGCCAGAAATTATTCGTCTTAAAGCGCCAACCTGCGCGATGCGCTGGCTGGTGCCAAAGCTGATTCAGCTTGAACAACGCATGCCGGAGCTACAGGTTGCGCTGACCACGACCGTTGAGCACGGCGTGAACTTCAAAAATGAGCCGTTTGACGCGGCAATTGTTTTTGGGCAGTCGGCGAAAACCGGCACGCTGTTGTTCGAGGAGGCGCTGACGCCGGTTGTAAGCCAGAGCCTGCTGCCAAAAGAAGATAGCGGCTGGGAAAGACTGACATTTTTGCACCCAACGCGGGACCGCACCGACTGGTCACTCTGGCAGACCGGGTTTTCTGCGCCCTGGCAGGCAATGAGTAAAAATCAGCATTTTGACACTATGGATCTCGCCATCAGCGCCGCTATTCAGGGGTTTGGGATCGCCATCGCCGATGAAACGCTGGTGGCAGAAGATATTCGTACCGGGCGGCTGGTCAGGCCGTTTGATCGCAGTGTAAAAACCGGTGCGGGCTACCGTCTGGCGGTTAAACCCGGCAGCGAGCACGCCGCCGGGCTTGAAGCATTTTGCCATGAGTTGCTCAGTCAAGGCTGACGTGATGCTTCATGACCCGCTTAAACAGCTGCATTCTCATGCGCATAAAGCGGTTTTCCACTTTGAACCGCGCCCGCGAGTGAACGCCTAACCGCATCGTTCGGTCCTTGCCGCGAACGCAGGCAGGCCAGCTTAGCGGGCCCGGTATCGCTTTACTGTGGGGACCGGCGCTGCGGGCAAAACGGGTCCAGTAGTCACAAATTTGCCCGGCAAACGTGAGATCGTTTTGGTTGACGTATTCACTTGCGGGTGGCGTCAGACTTAACGTGTCAAAAACATACGGCACTTCGTTGCCGTGCCAGGTGCCGTTGGCATAGATTTTACGTTCCGCCTCCGCCACATAATCAAAATAGTAGCGCCAGCAGGGCTGATTGACCCGCTGCTGGGCCTGCATCACAACAAAACCCAGCGTGGTAAAAGCCATATCGCGGCACACCTGTCGCCCGAGTTCGGCATCCCCTTTCACTCCGGGATACAGCAGTTTGATAAGCCCCAGTCCGAAACGCCGCTCCCGGCGCAGCAGTTCGACCTGCCCGGCAGGATCGATGCCGAAGTAGCTCAGCACGCTTGCCTCGTCGCTGTTGCTCCCGACCATCAAGGGCATGCGGTGCTGACGCCCGGCGAAGAATATATCCAGCATCGGCTCAGGCAGCACGACGTCGCCGGAGATTGGCGTTGGACCAATGTTAAGCGGCCCTTCAAGCGCCCACAGCCCATCCGCAGGCAGAGCGCGGAGTTCATCCGCTGTGGCATTTTGCAGCCCGTAATGACCGGCCAGCGCTACGCCACGTTTCAGGGCTTTCTTCCTGTCGACATCCGGCAACGTGTAGGCGCTTTGTATAATACCTTTGTGGAAAAGGTTTTTCGCCAGCGGCGACGCCAGCAGCGAAAGCACGCTACGCGCCCCGGCAGACTCGCCAAACAGCGTGACATTCCCCGCGTCGCCGCCGAAAGCAGCGATATTTTCCTGCACCCATTTCAGGGCAGCAATTTGGTCTAAAAGCGCGAAATTATGAACCGGGCCGTCTGGATTTTCTTCATCCAGCGCCGGATGGGCGAAAAAGCCGAGATGGCCAAGACGGTAATTCACCGTCACCAGGACTACATCCCGCGAGGCGAAGGCTGCTCCATCGTAGGGCGGCAGCGAGCCTGCGCCGATAGTGTAGCCCCCACCGTGCAGCCAGACCATAACCGGCAGCGGCTCCGCATCCCGCCGGGCCGGGGTCCAGATATTGAGATACAGGCAATCTTCAGAAAACTGGCCGGGATCGCCGCCGCCAACCGCTTTGCAGTATTCGAGGCTTTGCCAGCATGCAGGCGCAAATGTATCCGCCTGGCGGATACCCTGCCAGTGCGCCGGGGGACGAGGTGCCCGCCAGCGCAGTTCACCCACCGGCGGAGCGGCAAAGGGGATGCCGCGATAGACCGCAACTTTCCCCTGAAGAACGCCGCTCAGTCTCCCCTGAGCAACGCTAACAACTTGTTCCATCTGCTGTTCCTTGTTACTGACACTCCAGCAGGGTAGCGCGTTTACAGCAAACCGCAACGGCGTTTACTGCGATCCTCGGCCTGCTGATAGAGGGCGAACTCGTCTGCAACCTCTGCGCCAAGGGCCTGTTCAAACTCGCTGCGGCTGGAATGGCCGTGCTGCCGTTGCCCGCCGTCGCTGCCAAGGTTTGACTGGAAAATACCCGCCGCGCTGACCGGGAGGAAATCTTCATAAATAACCGGCTGCGCCACCAGCCAGCCGCGTTCTATAAGCAGCTGCGGGTCGTCGCCTGGCTTGATTGAGTGGCGGTGCATTTCGCCAACGGGCGTCAAACGATAGCGGAAATAGGCCAGCCCCTGGCGGCGCAGCAGCGCGTCGCTGTCCGGGAAACGGCTGAACACTTCGTGTAAATGCTGCTGGTGGCTGAGATTATCCGTGCCGTTGCCCGCCGCCAGCAGCAGTTCGTCGTACAGCGCCCGGCCTTTCGGCGTCAGCGCTACGCCGCGCTGTTCTATTTCGCCGAAACGGGCGGTATGCGTTCCGTGATGCTCACCGGCGAACAAAATAGGCTCTTCCAGCGCTTTAAAGCTGGTCTGGCGCAGTAAAATCGGGCGCTCGCGGCGCGGCGGCCCTTCGATAATGGCTTTTGGGGTAATTCCGCGTTCCGGCATCAGCGACTGCACGCGGTCGATATCGAGCGTGCGCGGGGTCAGGTGGTTAATGTGGCAGCCACGGAAGCAGACTACATCGGCGATCAGCCGGTGCTCATCATGCAACGCGCGGTAGGTTTCGGCGTCAACCGTTGCGTGCTGGTGCCAGCGGAATGTTTCCAGCGCCTCGGCCACAAACTCATCGGCCTGCGCTTCGCTAAAACCGCCTTGTTGCTCATAGAGATCCAACATTTCGCGGCAGCGCGGGGTAAAAATATCCCGCTTCGCCAGAATGGCAGCGGCTCGGGTTCTGAGTTCGGGGTTATCAATCAACTCAAGGCGCATCAGCGAGGTAAACACGCGAAACGGATTACGGGCCAGCGCCTGGTCATCCACCGGGCGAAACGCGGTTGAATGCACCGGCACGCCCGCCTGCGAGAGATCGTAATAGCCGACAGGGTGCATCCCCATCACCTGAAAAACTCGCCTGAGGATGGCCAACTCTTCCGCTTTCCCCACCCGAATCGCGCCGTGGCGTTCCACGTTGAGCCTTGCCAGCTCGTCGGCATTTTCCAGCTGCTGATGCAGTTCCGGGTCGTTTTCCAGCACCGCGAAATTCACATCGGCCACAAGTTCTAACAAACTGCCGTACTGCGGCACTTCTTGCTGGTACATCGCCGACATAGCTTGCGAAAATTTGTCCCGAATCTCATCGGCCGTGATGGTGTTCGCCATGATGTCATGCCTCCAGTGGATATTGCTGAAAGCGTAGAGCCTGGCGAGTCGGCCAGGTGGAAGAATTTCCGTTTTGTGATCTGCTTTGCAGCGCCTAAAAAGTAATTTGTTTCAGCGTATTACATAACATCGTGTTATGAGGAATCGCCGCCCGGCAGATTCTAAATTAACAATAAATTAACTAAAACAGGCGAGGCTAAATTCTGCTGGCGATGCCGCTTTTCGGCACTATCTGGTTATCCTGCTGAGCAAAAATTCTTCTGATATAAATCGCTTATGTTGCTACCCATAGCTAAATGTTAATGATATTTTGCAATCAGGTTATCAAAATCAAACAACGAAGCTTGTCAGCACAACCGGTCTGTTTTTAACATCGCCTATGGAAAAAAATGCTCTTTTCAGTCAGCGCATTCGCCTGCGCCATTTGCATACTTTCGTAGCCGTCGCCCAGCAGGGAACCCTGGGTCGCGCGGCTGAAACCCTTAACCTTAGCCAGCCAGCGCTCTCCAAAACCCTTAATGAACTGGAGCAGTTGACCGGCACCCGCCTGTTCGAACGTGGCCGCCTCGGCGCGCAATTAACCCTGACGGGCGAGCAGTTTTTGACCCATGCGGTTAAAGTTCTCGACGCCCTGAATCATGCCGGGCAGTCGTTTAACCGCAAAGACGAAAACGGCCCGGATGTGGTGAGAATTGGCGCTTTGCCAACCGCTGCCCTGGGCATTTTGCCGACCGTAATTGGCGAGTTTCATAAGCAACAAAGCGACGTGACGCTTCAGGTTGGCACCATGAATAACACCATGCTGCTGGCGGGGCTTAAGTCCGGTGAACTGGATTTGGGCATCGGGAGGATGTCTGACCCGGAGCTGATGACCGGGCTAAATTATGAGCTACTATTCCTTGAGTCGCTGAAGCTGGTGGTGCGCCCTAACCACCCTCTGCTGCATGAAAACATTACCCTGAGCCGGGTGATGGAGTGGCCCGCCGTCGTTTCGCCGCAGGGAACGGTGCCGCGTGATAACGCCGAATCGCTGCTGGCGGCCCAGGGCTGCAAGCTGCCTTCGACCTGCATCGAGACTCTTTCTGCCTCGCTTTCGCGTCAGCTTACCGTGGACTACAACTACGTCTGGTTTGTGCCGTCCGGCGCGGTGAAGGATGATTTGCGCCAGGGCACGCTGACCGCGCTGCCGGTCGCCATTCCGGGCGCAGGAGAGCCTATCGGCATTCTCACCCGGGTGGACAGGCCGCTTTCAACCGCCGCACAAATCTTGCTTTCTTCGATTCGGAAATCTATGCCGGGTTAAAAATAACGAAGCGCAGCCGTTTTTTCAGCGGCTGCGCTTGGCGTGTTTTTCCCAGGTTTCGAGCTTGGCCTGCTCGGACTTTTTCAGCGCCACATAGCAGGCACCGCTCCCGCCGTGGTGCGGCATCGCCACGCAAAAAGCCTGAACTTCGTCGAATTCCACCAGCCAGCGGGCGAGAAAACTGCGCACTACATTGGGGTGAGATTTATCTTCGCGCCCTTTGCCATGAACGATCAGCAAATTACGCAGGCCGTCCTGCTTCGCCTGCATAATGTAAGCGAACAGCAGTTGGCGGCAGCGTTCCACCGGCTGGCGCAGCAGGTTCAGGCTCGCCTGCTGGCTGTATTTTCCCTGGCGCAGCTTGTCCAGCACGCCGTTTTGCAGCCCTTCCCGTTTATACTCAAGCTGCGTACCCAGCGGCACGATTTCCAAAAAATCTGTAGTCAGGAAGTTATCCAGCTGGAGCAGGTCCGGCTTAGCGACGATGTGCTCTTTTTGAGGTTTGATCCACTGGCTGTCCGCGCAGTTTTTCAGCGGCTTGACATCCTCCATGGCGTCAAGAAAAAGCGATTTGTCGTCAAGGTTCACGGTCAATCCTCCTGCATTATCTGCGGCTACTATAACCTCGCATTTGCCCCGGCTCAACGGGTCTGCCGGGCGCAAAGCCATCGGTTCGGCAGTTCATTATTTGGAAACTCAGATTCCGCAACCGCAAATAATCGCTTTGCCTGTTCGTTAACAAAACGTGAAATAAATAACAGACTCACGAATAAATAATAATTCCGCCATCAGGCCTGCCTGAGCAGCATTTTATTTATCTCATCTATGAATAAATCTACCCGCAGGCGAGCCCGGTTATTATGCTAATCCTTTTGGGGTCTGGTTGCCTTCCGGCAGCGCGTGCTATCTTTTGCTTCGGATAATTGGCCCGGGCATTCGCCCTCGCCTGCGTGAAACGGAGCAAGCTGTGCTGACGATACTGGAAGATAAAATTGACACCCCGGTAGGTCCACTATGGATTTTATGCGACGAGCAATTCAATCTGCGAGCCGTGGAGTGGGAAGAGCATAGCTCCCGCATGGAGCAGTTGCTGAATATTCATTATGGCACCCGGGGATTTCAGCGTATTGGCAGCGTTAACCCCAACGGGCTGAGCGACAAGCTGCGTGACTATTTTGAAGGCGATTTGGCGGTAATAGACGCTCTGCCGACGGCAACCGCAGGCACCGATTTTCAGCGCCAGGTCTGGCAGGCGCTGCGCGATATACCGTGCGGAAAAGTGATGCATTACGGAGAGCTTGCCGAACAGCTAGGCCGCGCCGGTGCTGCAAGAGCGGTTGGCGCCGCCAATGGCTCCAACCCGGTAAGTATCGTCGTGCCCTGCCATCGCGTTATCGGCCGCAACGGCACAATGACCGGGTATGCGGGCGGCGTTGCGCGTAAAGAATGGCTTTTGCGACATGAAGGTTATTTATTGCTGTAAGCAAATAGTGCCAAAAGTGCGGCTATTTTTTCCAGAATAAGGACGCCGTTCTTTAACGTTTCAACAAATTCAAAGAGATGGCGAGTTATTTTTTGCCGCCATCCTCTATGATCATCCGAATAGCGTTCTGCCAGACTTACTCTACCGGCAAAAAGATGTTAAAATTGACCAATATCAATTACGGTCAGAGCATATCTATGATCCCTGAAAAGCGTATTATTCGACGAATTCAGTCTGGCGGCTGCGCTATCCATTGCCAGGATTGCAGCATTAGCCAATTATGCATCCCCTTCACGCTTAATGAGCATGAACTCGATCAGCTCGATAATATCATCGAGCGTAAAAAACCGATTCAAAAGGGACAAACCCTGTTTAAAGCGGGTGATGAACTGAAATCGCTATACGCTATTCGCTCAGGCACCATAAAAAGCTACACCATTACCGAACAGGGCGATGAGCAGATCACCGGCTTCCATCTGGCGGGCGACCTGGTCGGCTTTGACGCCATCGGCACCGGCCACCATCCGAGCTTTGCTCAGGCGCTGGAAACCTCAATGGTTTGTGAAATCCCGTTTGAGACGCTTGATGACCTGTCCGGCAAGATGCCGAGCCTGCGTCAGCAGATGATGCGCCTGATGAGCGGCGAGATCAAAGGCGACCAGGACATGATCCTGCTGTTGTCCAAGAAGAATGCTGAAGAGCGCCTGGCGGCGTTCATTTATAACCTGTCCCGTCGCTTCGCCCAGCGTGGTTTCTCTCCGCGTGAGTTCCGCCTGACCATGACGCGCGGTGACATCGGTAACTATCTCGGTCTGACGGTTGAAACCATCAGCCGCCTGCTGGGTCGCTTCCAGAAAAGCGGCATGCTGGCGGTGAAGGGCAAATACATCACCATCGAGAATATCGACCTGCTCTCTGATTTAGCGGGTCAGTCGCGCAGCGTCGCGTGATAACCGCCCTCCTTTGCCGGATCGCCTTTTCTCTGTTTTATTGATCCGGCAAGGGCTGCCCACCTGTTTCATTCCCTGCTTATGGGTTAATCTTACTTTACAGACTGTGGTTAAGCAGTTGTAAGGAGACCTGTATGGCAAACTACCAAAACATGCTAGTCGCGATTGACCCCAACCAGGACGATCAACCTGCCCTGCGGCGAGCTGTTTATTTGCATCAACGGATTGGCGGCAGAATCAAAGCCTTCCTGCCCATCTATGACTTTTCCTACGAAATGACCACGCTTCTGTCACCTGACGAACGTACGGCGATGCGCAAAGGCGTTATCAGCCAGCGCACGGCCTGGATCAAACAGCAGGCCCAGTACTACATCGAAGCCGGTATTCCTATTGATATCAAAGTGGTGTGGCATAACCGCCCGTTTGAAGCCATCATCCAGGAAGTGATCGCCGGCGGCCACGACCTGATGCTAAAAATGGCGCACCAGCACGATAAGCTGGAAGCGGTTATCTTTACGCCTACCGACTGGCATTTGCTGCGCAAATGTCCTTGCCCAGTGTGGATGGTTAAAGATCAGCCCTGGCCGGAAGGCGGTAAGGCGCTGGTGGCGGTTAACCTGGCCAGCGAAGAGCTGTACCACAATGCGCTGAACGAAAAGCTGGTTAAAGAGACCCTTAAGCTTGCCGACGATGTTAACCACACCGAAGTGCATTTGATTGGCGCCTACCCGGTGACCCCAATCAATATTGCTATTGAACTCCCCGACTTTGATCCCAGCGTGTACAACGATGCGATTCGCGGCCAGCACCTCGTTGCGATGAAGGCGCTGCGTCAGAAATACGCCATTGATGAAAAAATGACCCACGTCGAGAAAGGGCTGCCCGAGGAAGTGATTCCCGATATGGCGGAACATCTCCAGGCGGGGATTGTTGTTCTGGGCACGGTTGGGCGAACAGGCCTGTCGGCGGCATTTCTTGGCAACACCGCCGAGCAGGTTATCGACCATCTTCGCTGTGATCTACTGGTGATAAAACCGGACGATTACCAGACGCCGGTCGAGCTGGATGACCCCGAAGACGACTAGCTGAAGCCTCTGAAGTAATGCAGCCCGCCACCAATCTGGCGGGCTTTTTATTGGCCTTCAGGCGTTATCATCAAGGCGGATAATCGCCCCTCGCAAATAATCGAGTACCGCTCTGTCGGCCTCAACCATCACCCCGCCTTGCGGCATCACCGCCCCTACATCTCCGATCCCACTGAGCGGCGGCGTCTTAAGCATTCTGTTTCTTGACCTTCCTGTGCAGAGTTTCCATCTGGTTAGTGCCCTATTTATTGCCTTCGGGATAGTGCTCTGTTCCGTTCAGACAAAAAAAAGCCGCCCCTTTGGGCGGCCTCGTGAACAGCGTATTGCAAACTCAGAGTGATTTGAGAATCGCCTCAACGCTTGCTTTAGCATCGCCAAACAGCATCTGCGTGTTCTCTTTAAAGAACAGCGGGTTCTGCACGCCAGCGTAGCCGGTGTTCATCGAACGTTTGAACACGATGACATTCTGAGCCTTCCACACTTCCAGCACCGGCATACCGGCAATTGGGCTGCGTGGATCTTCCTGAGCCGCCGGGTTGACGGTATCGTTAGCCCCGATAACCAGCACGGTGTCTGTGTCGGCAAAATCGTCGTTGATTTCGTCCATCTCCAGTACCACATCGTACGGCACGCGGGCCTCTGCCAGCAGCACGTTCATATGGCCCGGCAGGCGCCCCGCAACCGGGTGAATGCCGAAGCGCACTTTGATGCCGCGAGCGCGCAGTTTCTCTGTTATCTCAGCAACCGGGTACTGTGCCTGAGCAACAGCCATACCGTACCCCGGGGTGATGATGACCGAAGTGGAGTTTTTCAGCATTTCAGCGGTTTCTTCGGCGCTTACTTCACGGTGTTCGCCCGCTTCTTCCGTCTCACCGGTTGAGGAGCCATCCGTTCCGAAACCACCGGCAATCACGCTGACAAACGAGCGGTTCATCGCCTTACACATAATGTACGACAGGATGGCACCGGAAGAACCCACCAGCGCACCGGTGACGATCAGCAGGTCGTTGCTAAGCATAAAGCCCGCCGCCGCCGCCGCCCAGCCGGAGTAGGAGTTCAGCATAGAAACCACTACCGGCATATCCGCACCGCCGATGGAGGCAACCAGATGCCAGCCGAACGCCAGCGCAATAAGGGTCATCAGCAGCAGGGCTAATACCTGCAGGCCCACGCTTTCGGTACGCACAAACACGATCAGCAGCGCAAAGGAAACCACCAGCGCAGCGAGATTCAGCTTATGACGGTTAGGCAGCGTCAGCGGTTTAGACGAAATCTTGCCGCACAACTTACCAAACGCCACGATAGACCCGGTAAAGGTCACCGCCCCGATGAAGATCCCAAGGAATACCTCCGTCAGGTGGATATTCTCCAGGATTGGCTCGAGGCCCGGCGCATGATCGAGGTAGCTGTTAAAGCCCACCAGCACCGCGGCCAGACCGACAAAGCTGTGCAGCACCGCCACCAGCTCCGGCATCTCGGTCATCTCGACTTTCTTCGCCAGGCGAATACCGATTGCCCCGCCGATAACCATGGCGATGATGATCCACACCACGTTGCCGGTTTCCGGGCCGAAAATCGTCGCCACCAGGGCAATTGCCATCCCCGCGATCCCAAACAAGTTGCCCTGTTTTGAGGTCTCGTGTTTGGATAAGCCCGCCAGGCTGAAAATAAACAGGATCGCGGCAACAATGTATGCAGCTGTAACTAATCCTCCAGACATTTGTTACCCCTTAGTTCTTCCGGAACATTTTCAGCATGCGCTGAGTGACGGTGAATCCACCAAAAATATTGATACTGGCTATCAGCACAGCAATAAAGCTCAGCACGCTGACCCAGCCGCCGTGGCCGATTTGTAATAATGCGCCTACGACGATTATCCCGGAGATGGCGTTAGTGACCGACATCAAAGGAGTATGCAGCGCGTGCGAAACATTCCAGACCACGTAATAGCCCACCACGCAGGCCAGCGCGAACACGGTAAAGTGGCCGAGGAATTCTTTTGGCGCCACGCTTGCGAACCAGCCAAACAGAATAATCGCCAGCGCGATCAGGCCGTATTTAAACCATGGTGAAGTTGGTTTTTTCTCTTCAACAGGCTCGATTTTTGCCTTTGCCGCCTGCGGCTGGGCAGAAACCTGAATCGGCGGAGCGGGCCAGGTGACTTCACCTTCGCGGATAACCGTCACGCCGCGTACCACAACGTCTTCGAAATCAACGGTAATATTGCCGTCTTTCTCTTTGCACAGCAGCTTCATCAGGTTAACGAGGTTAGTGCCGTACAGCTGGGAAGACTGAGTCGGCAGGCGCCCCGGCAAATCGGTATAGCCGATGACCTTCACGCCGTTAGGCGTAATGGTCACCTGATTCGCCACGGTGTATTCGCAGTTACCACCATTTTGCGCAGCAAGATCGACAATCACGCTGCCCGCCTGCATGGAGTCAACCATCTCACGGGTGATAAGCTTCGGTGCGGGTTTACCCGGGATCAGGGCGGTAGTGACGATGATATCGACTTCTTTCGCCTGGGCGGCAAACAGCGCCATTTCTGCCTTAATAAAGGCTTCGGACATGACCTTCGCGTAGCCGTCACCGCTGCCCGCTTCTTCTTTGAAGTCCAGCTCGAGGAACTCCGCGCCCATACTCTGAACCTGCTCTTTAACCTCAGGGCGAGTATCAAACGCACGAACAATGGCACCAAGGCTATTCGCCGCCCCGATGGCCGCCAGGCCAGCAACACCCGCACCGATAACCATCACTTTGGCCGGAGGCACTTTACCGGCAGCGGTAATCTGGCCGGTAAAGAAGCGGCCAAACTCATGTGCGGCTTCAACAATTGCACGGTAGCCAGCAATGTTCGCCATAGAGCTAAGTGCATCCAGAGACTGGGCGCGCGAAATACGCGGCACGGAGTCCATCGCCATCACGGTAATATTGCGTGCGGCCAGTTTCTCAAGCAGCTCCGGGTTTTGCGCAGGCCAGATAAAACTCACCAGCGTAGAGCCTTCGCGCGCCAGTTCGATTTCGTTTTCCAGCGGCGCGTTCACTTTTAAAATTACGTCCGACTGCCAGACATCCGCGCTATCAGTGATGCTTGCGCCAACACGCTCATAAGCTTCGTCGTCAAAACTTGCAAGTTTTCCCGCATCACTCTCAATGGCGACCGTAAACCCCAGTTTAAGCAGCTGCTCAACCGTTTTCGGCGTGGCTGCTACTCGGGATTCATTGGTCAACCGCTCTTTTGGTACGCCAATACGCATAATATTCCCTTCCACCTGTTTTTGATGATGGTTTGCCAGACATTGCCGTGGCCAGACGCAAACATCCGCCCGCGCGCCGCCGGCAGATATCTTCTCCACGCTCACTTCAACAAAAATTAGATCTGTAACAAACTTTTTATAACCTACTGAAAATAACGACTGTGATCTACATCTGCATCCTGGTATTTGTATTTTTATCGCAAAAATTTAGTGCTGCGGCACCCAGGCAGTCGTTTTTACCGCTATTTAACCCTCAGAGCCTGATAATACGCTTAATAGAAGCCCGTCAACATGATTCTTACTCATAGCAAAACCAGCAATTAACAATAAATTAACCAAATAAGTCATAATCTTTAGCAGGCTTCAGACTTCAAAGGCTATTTTTTCAACTTATCTTTTTTCTCCAGCAGCAATATAATCCTGGATCGCCGCCGCAAGTAGTCGAATCCCCTCATCAATCGCCTCAACGGCCAGTGCTCGCAGTCCCGGTAACTGTAGTACACCATGCGAACCCGCAGCCATTCCTTGCACCATTCCCCATTACAGCCGGATTTACTTTTTGCTTTTGCTGGTGATAACCGCAATCAAACTACTGTGGGATGGCATCGCCGGTTATATGGGCTGAGAAACAGAAACCCCATGCCGGATTTAGACTTTAGCGGCACTTATCGCCAAGCAAACGGTTGTAGATTAGCCTTAATTTCAGTGCCATAATCGGCCGTTAACCTGTCATTATCAGAGAACGCAGTATCAGCACTCATTTTGCGCAAGGCGAAGGATTATTTTTATGAATCTCAAGAACACCCTTCTGGCGTCAGCTCTTATTTCTGTTACTTCGCTGTCCGCTCAGGCTGCGACAGAACTGACGCCTGAACAAGCATCTGCTCTTAAACCCTACGATCGTATCACCGTCACCGGGCGCTTTAACGCCATCGGCGATGCTGTGTCTGCTGTTTCTCACCGTGCGGATGAAATTGGCGCGGCCTCTTTCTATGTACTGGACAGCAATTTCATCGGGGAAAGCGGCAATGCTCGTGTAATAGCGGATGTGTACAAAGCCGACGCACCAAAAGCAGATGCGATCAAAAACCGCGTAATTAACGGCATTGTGGAACTGCCGAAAGAGCAGGCCTTTAAGCTTGAGCCTTTCGATACCGTGACCGTTCAGGGTTTCTACCGCAGCCAGCCTGAAGTGAATGATGCGATAACGAAAGCCGCACGCAACAAAGGTGCCGCCTCATTCTTCATCGTGCGCCAGGTTGATGCTAACCAGGGCGGAAACCAGCGCGTTACCGCATTCATTTACAAAGCCGATGCTAAACAGCGTGTGGTTCAGAGCCCGGACCTGCTGCCGGCTAACTCTGAAGCAGGTAAAGCGGCATTAGCGGCCGGTGGCGCGGCGGCGAAACAGGTTGAAATCCCGGGTATCGCCTCTTCCGAAGCGCCGTCCAGCGACGTGGGCCGTTTCTTCGAGACTCAAAGCTCTAAAGGTGGCCGTTACACCGTCACTTTACCGGACGGGACTAAGATCGAAGAAGTGAATAAAATCACCGCAGCCCAAATGGTGCCGTTTGATAATATTCAGTTCACAGGGAACTACGGCAACATGACCGAGATCTCCTACCAGGTCGCCAAACGCGCGGCTAAAAAAGGTGCCAAGTTCTACCACATTACCCGCCAGTGGCAGGAGCGTGGTAATAACATCACCATTAGCGCAGACCTGTATAAATAAGGTGCGTTAAAAAACCTCAGGGCGGCGAAAGCTGCCCTTTTTTTTGCCATTCAGTTCATTTTATGGCTCAGCTCATTGCAAGCAGTGTTCACACTCCGTAGAATCCCGCGCCTTAGCGTGATCCTCTATTTATATGCGTAAAAGCATAATAATTATGCTGGATCCCTTAACTCTTTACAGGACCTCTATGGAAAAGAAACTCGGCCTCGCGGCGCTAACCGCTCTGGTATTAAGCTCTATGCTCGGCGCGGGAGTATTCAGCCTGCCGCAGAATATGGCCGCTGTCGCTAGCCCTGCGGCCCTGCTTATTGGCTGGGCAATCACCGGCGTAGGTATCCTGCTGCTGGCGCTGGCGATGCTGGTACTGACGCGCCTGCGCCCCGATCTCGATGGCGGCATATTTACTTATGCGCGCGAAGGGTTCGGCGAGCTCATTGGATTTTGCTCGGCCTGGGGCTACTGGCTGTGCGCCGTTATCGCCAACGTTTCCTACCTGGTTATCGTCTTTTCCGCTCTCAGTTTCTTTACCGACACGCCCGAGATTCGGCTGTTCGGCGACGGGAACACCTGGCAGTCTATCGTAGGCGCTTCGATACTATTGTGGATGGTGCACTGGCTGGTGCTGCGCGGCGTACAGACCGCAGCCAGCATCAATCTTGTAGCCACGCTAGCAAAACTCTTGCCGCTGGGTATGTTTGTGGTTCTGGCCTTTATGGCGTTCAAACTCCCGACATTCACCCTCGATTTCACCGGCCTCAAGCTCGGCGTGCCCGTCTGGGAGCAGGTGAAAAATACTATGCTCATCACCCTGTGGGTATTTATCGGCGTTGAGGGCGCGGTGGTTGTTTCGGCTCGTGCAAGAAATAAAAAAGATGTTGGTCGCGCAACGCTGTTGGCCGTGGTCTCCGCCCTGGTCGTTTACCTGCTGGTCACTCTACTTTCGCTTGGCGTAGTGGCCCGCCCGGAGCTGGCGGCAATGCGCAATCCGTCGATGGCTGGCCTGATGGTTGAAATGATGGGGCCGTGGGGCGAGATTATTATTGCCGCCGGGCTTATTGTTTCCGTATGCGGCGCTTATCTGAGCTGGACAATCATGGCAGCGGAAGTCCCGCTGCTGGCGGCTACCCATAAAGCCTTTCCGAAGATGTTCGCCCGTCAGAATAAAAACAACGCTCCGTCGGCATCGCTGTGGCTAACTAATATTAGCGTGCAGGTCTGTCTGGTATTAATTTGGCTTACCGGCTCGGACTACAACACCCTGCTGACCATCGCCTCGGAAATGATTCTGGTGCCCTATTTCCTGGTCGGCGCATACCTGCTGAAAGTCGCCAGTCGCCCTCTGCACAAGGCAATTGGCGTGGGTGCCTGCGTTTATGGCCTGTGGTTGCTTTATGCATCAGGCCCGATGCATTTACTGCTTTCAGTGGTACTTTATGCTCCAGGGCTGCTGGTGTTTATGTATGCCCGCAGTACCCACATGCACGAAAAATCGCTTAACCTAAAAGAGCGAACCGTTATTTGCCTGATGCTGCTGGCAGCATTCCCGGCAACATGGATGCTGGTGGGCTAGAAGCATTACTCCCCCGGCAGATACATTCTAAGGGGAGAATTGCTATTAACCGTCCTATTCTGATAACCGGCGCCGGGAAACGTATTGGCCTGGCGCTGGCTCAACAGTTTATTGCAAAGGGGCAGCCGCTGATTATCAGCTATCGCACCCGACACTCCTCAATCGACGCCCTCGAACATGCTGGCGTAACCTGCCTGCATGCGGATTTTTCTAGCACTGAAGGGATACTCCGATTTGCGGAGCAGGTGAAAGCGTTGACTCCTTCATTACGTGCAATAATCCACAATGCCAGCGAATGGCAGCCGGAAAGTCGCCACACGCCGCTAAGTGAAACGCTTAATGCGATGATGCAAATCCACGTTGCCACGCCCTATTTGCTCAACCACGAATTAGAAGCGTTGTTGCGCGGCCACGGCCAGGGCGGCAGCGATATTATTCACATCACCGATTATGTCGCAGAGCGTGGGAGCGACAAGCATATCGCTTATGCCGCCAGCAAAGCCGCACTTGAAAACATGACGCTCTCTTTCGCGCTCAAACTTGCGCCTGAGGTTAAGGTTAACGCCATCGCCCCTGCCCTGATTATGTTTAATGAAAGTGATGATGCGGAGTATCGCCAACGCGCGTTAAATAAATCGTTGATGAAAATCGCGCCGGGTGAACAGGAGGTCGTTAACCTGGTGGAATATCTGTTAGCCAGCCGCTACGTTACCGGGCGCAGTCATGCGGTCGACGGCGGGCGCCACCTGCGCTAAAACTGTTTACCAACCATTAATGGTGTAATCTATTGCATCATTGTATGTTTATTTCTTTAACAGCCAACGCGGCAGGTTATGAGCAAAATTGTTTATGTGGAAGACGACCCGGAAGTAGGCGGCCTGATAGCGGCCTACCTCGGGAAACACGACATTGATGTTATCGTTGAAACCCGCGGCGATCGTGCCGAAGCGGTTATTCAACAACAGCAACCTGACCTGGTGCTGCTCGATATTATGCTTCCGGGTAAAGACGGGATGACATTGTGTCGGGATCTACGCCCGCAGTGGGACGGCCCGATTGTGCTGCTGACCTCGCTGGACAGCGACATGAACCACATCCTTTCGCTCGAGATGGGCGCTAATGATTATATTCTGAAAACCACGCCGCCTGCGGTGCTGCTGGCTCGCCTGCGGCTGCATCTGCGCCAGCGTGTGTCGGCCCAGCATACGGCGGATACAACGGCCAGTAACCTCAAGCCCCATAAAGCGATACGCTTTGGCACTCTGTGCATCGACCCGCTTAACCGCCAGGTCACGCTTGGGGCAGAAAATGTTGTGCTTTCTACCGCTGACTTTGACTTACTGTGGGAGCTGGCCACTCATGCAGGCCAGATAATGGACCGTGATGCGCTGCTGAAGAACCTGCGTGGCGTAACCTATGACGGTATGGATCGCAGCGTCGACGTAGCGATTTCTCGCCTGCGTAAAAAGCTGCTCGATAATGCGACAGAACCCTTCCGCATTAAAACCGTGCGCAACAAAGGATACTTATTTGCCCCGCACGCCTGGGAAAGCGAAGCATGATGAAACGCCTTCGGTTATTTGCCGAAGGCGGGCGTAAAAAAACCCGCAAAAGCGGGTTTAGACATGCCGGTAATCAATATTAACCGTTGGCTCTGATATCCAGATATGAGAGCAGATCTACGCCAGACGTCTCTCTGGCAGCATCATTTACAGCCGTCAGGAAGAAACCGTATGGTTCGTCTTGCGCATCGTGAACAATATAGACAAAATTATTTTTTCCATTGTTTGCAGCACAATTGATTGTCCATGCCTGTTCTTTGTCCTTCGTGCTCGAGCAATGTAGCGGCCCATAGCTGTATGAAAGATAAGATTCGAGCCTACCCTGTGCGCCAGAAACAAAATCAGGAGCGGTTGAAAAACTTAGTTGAGTTGCCAAAGCCACAACTAAAGTAACAGTGAGTGCAACAGCACCCAGAATCCATTTCCTTGTCATTTCTAAATCCGTTGTAATTTTACGCTCGGCTAATTTATCAGATTTATCTCAGTTAAAAACTACCAAAATTTTGTCTTGCGGGAAATTATTGCTGTGAAAAGCGCTAAAATCTCGCATAAGCATCTTCCAATTTACGGGCATAGATGGATGTTGTCGGCCGGGTTTAGCGTAAACCAGATGGAATTACATTCCTGATTCAGCACATCGGCAGATATAATGCATTGATAGTGCCTGACGCGCCTATGGCACCACGCCTAATCTATTAATTTCACGGTAATATTTGATGAAAAAGCTGTTTGTACAGTTTTATCTCCTGCTGTTTGTCTGCTTCCTGGTGATGACCATGCTGGTTGGCCTGGTGTATAAATTCACCGCAGAGCGCGCCGGGCGGCAGTCGCTTGATGACTTGATGAAAAGTTCGCTCTACCTGATGCGCAGCGAGCTGAGAGAAATTCCTCCGCGCGACTGGAATAAAACCATCAACGATCTCGACCTTAACCTCTCTTTTAAGCTCAACATTGAGCCAATGAGCAAGTTTAAGCTGGATGATATTGCCGCTCGTCACCTGCGCGAGGGCGAAATAGTCGCGCTCGACGAAGAATACACCTTTATCCAGCGCATTCCGCGCAGCCACTATGTGCTGGCCGTTGGGCCGATTCCCTACCTGTTTTACCTGCACCAAATGCGGCTGCTGGACATCGGGCTAATTGCCTTTATCGCTATCTCCCTCGCCTTCCCGGTTTTTATCTGGATGCGCCCGCACTGGCAGGACATGCTAAAGCTTGAGAGTGCCGCCCAGCGCTTTGGTCAAGGCCATCTCGATGAGCATATTCATTTTGATAATGCTTCGAGTTTTGAGCGGCTCGGCATCGCCTTTAACCAGATGGCGGATAACATCAACGCCCTGATCGCCAGTAAAAAACAGCTGATCGACGGCATTGCGCACGAGCTAAGAACGCCGCTGGTTCGCCTGCGCTACCGCCTTGAAATGAGTGATAACCTCAGCCCTGAGGAGTCGCAGGCGCTTAATCGCGACATCGGCCAGCTGGAAGCGCTGATTGACGAGCTGCTGACCTATGCCCGTCTCGACAGGCCCCAAACCGAACTTCATCTTGCTCACGTCAAATTCGCCAGTTGGATGGAAACCCACATTGCCGACGTGCAGCTCATTCACCGCCAGCGCCAGATAGCCCTCGCCACCGATACAGTAAACGCCATCGACTACGGCGCTATTGATTTGCGCCTGATGGAGCGAGTGACCGACAACCTGATCAACAATGCCCTGCGCTACAGCCAGCAGCAGCTGCGCATCAGCCTGTGGCGCGAAGGCGACATCGCCAATTTACAGGTTGAAGATGACGGCCCGGGAATACCGGAAGAAGAACGCGCCCGGGTATTTGAGCCGTTTGTACGCCTGGATCCAAGCCGCGACAGAGCCACCGGCGGCTGCGGCCTCGGGCTGGCCATCGTCCATTCTATCGCCGTTGCCATGGGCGGCCAGGTCACCATTGATAGCAGCCCTCTTGGCGGAGCCAGCTTCCGCTTCTCGTGGCCGGTAAACACCACTTACCTCTCCTGATAACAGCTTGCCCGGCCCCCAGGCCGGGTATTTCCCTCCTGCTAAACAAAATCAAACACTGTTGCCGATGCTATCGCCCCCTGCTACAGTTCATTAGTATGTTGTAACTAAAGTGAGTTTTTATGGCCCGTTACGATCTGATTGAACGCCTGACTTCCACCTTCCGCTCTCTGGAGCAGGCGTTGAACCTGCTCCGCGGGCAGCTTGGAGAGCTCAGGCTGCTTAGCGGCCGGGTCTTCACCCTGCCAGAAATTGAAAAGAGCAAGGAGCACGACCCGCTCTCGTCGATACAGGTCACGCAACGCGTGGGCCAGGATGCGCACGAAGCGGCGGTAGCCCACTTCACCCGGATGTTTATCCAGCAGCAGTCAGAAAAGGCCAGCAGCAAAGCCGCCGTACGCCTGCCGGGCGCAGTTTGCTATGCCGTCACAGAAGGCCAGTTTCGGGAAACCACGGCGCTTATCACGCAGGTTAACCAGCTGAAACAGGCGCTGGAACAGATAATCAGCCTTGAGTCCGGGCTGCCCTCTTCTCAGCGTTTTGAGTGGGTGCATCGCCATATTCCCGGGCTTATCACGCTCAACGCCTACCGCACCATCACGCAGCCTGAAACGCCGGATACCGTGCGTTTTGGCTGGGCCAACAAGCAGATAGTCAAAAACCTGAGCCGCCAGCAGGTGCTGGAAATGCTGGAGAAAAGCCTGAACGCCGGGCGGGCGGTTGCTCCGTGGAGCAAAGAACAGTGGGCAGAGCGCGTGACGCAGGAAATAAACGATGTGGCGAGCCTGCCGGAAAACGCACGACTGAAAATTAAAAGGCCGGTTAAAGTACAGCCCGTGGCCCGCGTCTGGTATCAGGCTCAGCAAAAGCAAGTGCAGCTCGCCTGCCCTTCGCCGCTGGTTGTGCTGTGCAGGCAGGACAATGGTGAAACGCCGCCGGACTTAGGAGAGTTGCTGAATTACGATGCGGAAAACATTCGCCATCGCTATAAACCGAAAGCGCAGCCGCTAAGATTAATTATCCCGCGGCTGCACCTGTATTGCGAAGAATAGATTTGCGGGTGAAAACTTACGGCTTCATGCTGCCGACCATATCTTCCGGGCGCACCCAGGCATCAAACTCTTCTTCGCTGAGATAGCCGAGCTTGAGCGCAGACGCCTTAAGGGTCAGCCCCTCTTTATGGGCCTTTTTGGCGATTTCAGCAGCCTTGTCGTAGCCGATGTGGGTATTCAACGCCGTCACCAGCATCAGCGACTCATTCAGAAGCTGGCTGATGCGGTCGCGGTTCGGCTCAATGCCCACCGCGCAGTGCTCGTTAAAGCTTTCCATGCCGTCCGCCAGCAGGCGCACCGATTGCAGGAAATTATGAATAACCATCGGGCGGTAAACGTTCAGTTCAAAGTTGCCCGAAGCGCCCCCGATGTTCACCGCCACGTCGTTGCCCAGCACCTGGCAGCAGAGCATGGTCATCGCCTCGCACTGGGTTGGGTTCACTTTCCCCGGCATGATGGAACTGCCCGGCTCGTTTTCCGGGATGGACAGCTCGCCGATGCCGCAGCGCGGCCCGGAAGCCAGCCAGCGAACATCGTTGGCAATCTTCATCAGGGAAGATGCCAGCCCTTTCAACGCACCGTGGGAATGTACCAGCGCATCGCAGGTGGCCAGAGCTTCAAACTTGTTTGGCGCGGTCACAAACGGCTGCTTAGTAAAGTCAGCAAGTTCTTTCGCCACGCGCACCGCATATTCAGGATGAGTATTCAGCCCCGTCCCTACAGCCGTCCCGCCAAGCGCCAGTTCCGCGAGGTGCGGCAGGCTATGCTCGATATGCTTCAGATTATGCTCCAGCATCGCCACCCAGCCAGAAATCTCCTGGCCGAGAGTCAGCGGCGTCGCATCCTGCAGGTGGGTTCGCCCAATTTTTACGATATCTTTAAACGCATCCGCTTTTTGCGCCAGCGTCTGCTTCAGCACTTTTAACTGCGGCAGCAAATGCTCGCGTACCGCAATAATTGCCGCAACGTGCATTGCGGTCGGGAATACGTCGTTTGAACTCTGACTTTTGTTAACGTCATCATTCGGATGCACCAGTCGCTCCATGCCGCGCACGCCACCCAGAATTTCGCTGGCACGGTTCGCCAGGACTTCATTCATGTTCATATTGCTCTGGGTGCCTGAGCCGGTCTGCCAGATGGCTAGCGGAAATTCATCGGGGTGTTTCCCCGCCAGCACTTCATCCGCGGCCGCGATAACCGCCGTACCCCGGTCGGCAGGCAGTAGGCCGAGGTCGACGTTGACCTTCGCTGCCGCACGTTTGGTCAGCGCCAGCGCCCGGATAAGCTCGGTTGGCATTTTCTCGGTAGAGATGCGGAAGTGTTCAAGTGACCGCTGGGTCTGCGCGCCCCACAGTTTATCTGCGGGTACATCGATTGCGCCCATTGAATCTTTTTCACTGCGACTGGATGCCATTTCTTTCTCCTTTGCGATAAAAAAAGCCGCCACGGAGGGCGGCTCGGGTATTACTTAACGCATCGAGAGCACTGTGAAGCCTGAATCTTCTGGAAGAAGTCGTTACCTTTGTCATCCACCAGGATAAACGCCGGGAAGTCTTCCACTTCAATTTTCCAGATAGCTTCCATACCCAGTTCCGGGTACTCCACACATTCAAGGCTCTTGATGCTGTTTTGCGCCAGCACCGCCGCCGGACCACCGATACTGCCGAGGTAGAAGCCGCCGTGTTTGTGGCAGGCGTCGGTCACCTGCTGGCTGCGGTTGCCTTTCGCCAGCATTATCATGCTGCCGCCGTTGGCCTGGAGTTGATCCACGTAGGAGTCCATACGGCCTGCGGTTGTCGGCCCCAGAGAGCCGGATGCATAACCGTCCGGCGTTTTCGCCGGACCTGCGTAGTAAATCGGGTGATCTTTCACGTACTGCGGCAGTTCTTCGCCGTTATCAAGACGTTCTTTGAGCTTAGCGTGGGCGATATCACGCCCCACAATGATGGTGCCGGTCAGCGACAGGCGGGTTGAAACCGGGAAGTCCGACAGCTGAGCGAGGATCTCTTTCATCGGGCGATTCAGGTTCACTTTTACCGCTTCGCCTTCACCGGCCTGGC
Source organism: Cedecea davisae DSM 4568 (assembly GCF_000412335.2). Classification (GTDB taxonomy): domain Bacteria; phylum Pseudomonadota; class Gammaproteobacteria; order Enterobacterales; family Enterobacteriaceae; genus Cedecea; species Cedecea davisae. The sequence continues at coordinate 1,809,318 of NZ_KE161030.1, read as the reverse complement.
GCAGCTCTTCCGGGATGTATTTCCCAGGGTTATGCTCCAGTTTTTCAAGCCAGATGCCATCTTTGTTGATTTTGGCTTTGATATTACGGTCCGCAGAGCAGGACACGCCCATACCGACCGGGCAGGACGCGCCGTGGCGCGGCAAGCGCAGAACGCGGATGTCGTGAGCGAAGTATTTCCCGCCAAATTGTGCGCCGAGGCCAAGATTTTGCGCCTCTTTCAGCAGTTCTTCTTCCAGCTGTACGTCGCGGAAAGCCTGCCCGTACTCGTTACCTTCCGTCGGCAGGCCGTCGTAGTATTTAGTCGAGGCCAGCTTCACGGTTTTCAGCGTAGCTTCTGCGGAAGTGCCGCCGATAACGAACGCAACGTGGTACGGTGGGCAGGCCGCGGTGCCGAGCGTACGCATTTTCTCAACCAGGTAGTCTTTCAGCTTCGCCGGAGTAATAAGCGCCTTGGTTTCCTGGTAAAGGTAGGTTTTGTTGGCCGAGCCGCCGCCTTTGGCGATACACAGGAACTTATATTCGTCCCCGTCCACGCTGTAGAGGTCAATCTGCGCAGGCAGGTTGGTGCCAGTGTTGACCTCTTTGTACATATCCAGCGCGGCGTTCTGGGAGTAGCGCAGGTTATCTTCGATAAAGGTGTTGTACACCCCGCGGGACAGCGCTTCTTCATCCCCGCCGCCGGTCCAGACACGCTGGCCCTTCTTGCCCATGATAATCGCGGTGCCGGTATCCTGGCAGGTCGGCAGAATGCCTTTCGCGGCGATGTCCGAGTTGCGCAGGAATTGCAGCGCCACGTACTTATCGTTTTCGCTGGCTTCCGGATCGGCAAGAATATCGGCCACCTGCTGCTGGTGAGCGGGGCGCAGCATAAAGGATGCGTCGTGGAAGGCATGCTGAGCCAGCAGCGTCAGGGCTTTAGGGTCAACTTTAAGGATTTGCTGGCCGTCAAACTCGGCAACGGAAACGTAGTCGGAGCTCAGCAGGTAGTATTCGGTTGGGTCTTTTTGGAGCGGGAACGGCTCCTGATAATGAAAGGGTTTATTCGACATATTTCTCTCACTTGCGACAACAGTAATGTTAATTTTTATTGTTCAGCACAGAATTTCGCGCTGTGTTCCAAAAACAAGTCATAACATCCTACACAATTTTTTAACAGAAACTGAGACTAATACGACTTTTTGTTGCCCTGGTTACTTCCCCGCGGATAATTGCTTTAATAACTGAAACTTCGACTAAATGATTACAGGGACCAGAAATGCAAAAATTGATCAATGCGGTACAAAATTATGCCTGGGGAAGTAAGACGGCGCTGACGGAACTGTACGGCGTAGCCAACCCGGAACATAAACCGATGGCCGAGCTGTGGATGGGTGCCCATCCAAAGAGTAGCTCAAAAGTCACCTCAGCCGACGGTAAACAGCACTCGCTGCGCGAAATAATTGATGCCGACCAGCCGACTTTACTCGGCAAAGCCGTGGCCGAGCGTTTTGGCGAGCTGCCGTTCCTGTTCAAAGTGCTGTGTGCTGCCCAGCCGCTCTCTATTCAGGTTCACCCGAACAAAAAAGCCTCTGAAATTGGTTTTGCGAAAGAAAACGCAGCGGGCATTCCGCTGGACGCCGCAGAGCGCAACTACAAAGATCCTAACCATAAACCGGAGCTGGTGTTTGCCTTAACGCCGTTCCTTGCGATGAACGCCTTCCGCGAATTCTCCGACATAGTTTCCCTGCTACAGCCGGTTGCCGGGGCGCACCCTTTAATTGCTCACTTCCTGCAACAGCCGGACGCCGATGGCCTGGCTAAGCTGTTTGCCGGTCTGCTGAATATGCAGGGTGAAGAAAAAGCGCTGGCTTTAGGCGTGTTAAAAGCGGCGCTGAACAGCCAACAGGGCGAGCCATGGGAAACCATCCGCGTGATCTCCGAATTCTACCCGGACGACAGCGGCCTGTTCTCCCCTCTGCTGCTCAACGTGGTTAAGCTTGAGCCAGGCGAAGCCATGTTCCTGTTCGCCGAAACGCCGCACGCCTACCTGAACGGCGTAGCGCTGGAGGTTATGGCCAACTCCGACAACGTGCTGCGCGCGGGGTTAACGCCAAAATACATCGATATCCCTGAGCTTGTTGCCAACGTTAAATTTGAGCCAAAACCGGCCGACCAGCTGCTTACTCAGCCGCAGAAAAACGGCAGCGAACTGGACTTCCCGATCCCGGTGGACGACTTCGCTTTCTCCCTGCACGACCTGAGCGCTCAGGAATCGACGCTGGCCCAGCAGAGCGCGGCCATCGTGTTCTGCGTGGAAGGAGAAGCCGTCCTGAGTAAAGACCGGCAGCGACTGGTGCTGAAGCCGGGCGAGTCGGCGTTTATCGGTGCCGACGAGTCGCCGGTAGCGGTCAGCGGCGTTGGCCGGGTAGCGCGAGTGTTTAACAAACTTTAACTTACTGATCTTTTTAGCGCGGATTGCTAAGCTAGAGTCTACGTTTACGAAAACGCCTGTCATCAGGCGTTTTTCATTCGCCCGGTGGAGGACGGCTACCGGCTTCTTAACATGGACAATGATACGATGAAAAAATCTCTGGTTGCGGTTGGGGTAATTGTGGCGCTGGGCGTAGTGTGGACCGGCGGAGCCTGGTTTACGGGCAAACAGCTCGAAGGCCGTATGGCCGAAATGATCGATAACGCCAATGCGGAGATCAAAAACTCGGCGCCAGAATCAGGGCTGGTTCTGAGCTATCAGAACTATAAACGCGGCCTGTTCCACAGCAGCGTGCAGCTGGTTGTTAAACAGGCTGCCGGTACCAAAAATGCGCTGCTGACCCCGGAGCAAAGCGTATTATTTAACGAAACCATCGATCACGGCCCGTTCCCGTTCGCTCAGCTGAAGAAATTCAACCCGATCCCGAGCATGGCGTCTATCCACACCGAGCTTGTGAACACCGACATTACCAAACAACTGTTCACCCTGACCAAAGACAAACAGCCTGTTGAAGTGGAAACCCGGGTGGGCTATAGCGGAGCAACCTCCTCTGACATCACGCTGGCGGCCATCGACGCCACCGAAGGCGAAAACAAGTTCAGCTTCAGCGGAGCTAAACTGAACGCCGATGTTGACGGCTCCGGCAATGAAATTACGCTTTCCGGTTCTGCCGATAGCGGGCTTATCAATACCGTTAACGAATACGGCCAGCGCGTTCAGCTTTCATTCAACGGCATCAAAACCGACGGTGACAGCAAGCGCAGCCTGTTCGACCAGCGCGTTGGCTCACAAAAAGCCACTGTAGATAAGCTCTCGATGGTGGTGGATGGTAAAGAAATTGCTGTGGTGGAAGGGTTTAACCTCAACGCCAAAACCGACGTTCAGGACGATAAAAAACACTTCACCGGCCAGTTCGACTACAGCCTGGACGCGCTTAAAGTGCAAAGCCAGAATATGGGCAGCGGCAAACTGACGTTGAAAGTGGGCAATATCGACGCCGCCGCGCTGCGTGAATTCACCCAGAAATATAACGCTGGCGTGCAGCAATTAATGACCGACCCGGCGTTGCAGCAAAATCCTGAGCTGTATCAGCAGAAGTCCGTTGAATTGCTTGGCGCTAACCTGCCGCTGCTGCTGAAAGGCAACCCGACAATTACCGTCGCGCCGCTGAGCTGGAAGAACGCAAAAGGCGAGTCCAGCTTCAACCTGTCGCTGTTTATGAAAGATCCGCAGGGCGTAACCGGCCCGGCCAACACGCCGGAAGAACAGCTGGACCGCTATGTGAAGTCTCTTGACGCGAAGCTGGTTATTCCGATGCCGATGGCAACCGAAATGATGACCCAGATTGCTCAACTGGAAGGCTACAACCAGGATGAAGCGGGTAAACTGGCAAGCCAGCAGATCAAAGGCCTCGCGGCAATGGGCCAGATGTTCCGCGTCACTAAAGTTGACGGCGACAACATCACCACCAGCCTGCAATACGGCACGGGGAAAGCCTCCCTGAACGGCGAGCAAATGTCTCTGGGCGAACTGTTTAGCATGTTTGCCCTGCCGGCAGGCCTCGGCGGCCCGGCGGGACAGGATAACGACAGCGATGCCGTTCCTCAGCCTCAGGATGCCGCTCCGGCTCCTCAGCAGTAAGCTTAAAAATAGCCAGTCGAATGACTGGCTATTTTTTTAGTCCCTCGCGGCCATCCGGCATAATTCTTTCATGGCGCACAATCCCTTCCAGCGTTCGGGGAAGATCAGTTTTTGATGGTTATCAGGCGGGCGGGCATTATCTGATTGCTAAAGGCAACTTCGCTCTCCTGGCCGCGCTGGAGAATACGCTGTGCCGCACTGCGCCCAATTTCTCTGGCCGGAGTCGTTACCCACGTCATCGGGACATCATCCAGGTCGTCTTCGCCCACTTCGGCAAAGGCCGCAAGGGCGATATGCCTGTCATAATAGCTGTCCACGCTGCCGCCGCCCATCTGCCAGCCAGCACGTGTCAGGCCAAACCACGCGCCCATCGCCACCGTGCTGTTGTGGCAGACCACCGCGCTGATGGTCGGAAAATTGTGCAACAATTCAGTTATCGCGTCCGCCGCCTGCTTCTGGCTCGGCTCGCATTCGAGGATCCAGTCGCTGTGGAACGGTAAGCCGTGCTGCATCAGGGTGGCGCAAAAGCCGCCCAGCCGCTCGGCCCGCGTCAGGGATGAACTGCGCCCGCCAAGCCAGGCTATACGCTGGTGCCCGCGCTTAATCAGATGTTCGGTCACCATTTGCGCGGCCTGCATATTGTCCGGCCGGATAATATCCACTTCATCGAGATAGCTGGCGCGGGAGGCAAAAACCAGCGGCAGTTTATTCTGCGCCGCCATTTCACGCAGGTCTGCCCCCTGCCCAGCCGCCCCGGCGATAATAATGCCGTCCACGCCCTGCGACACTAAGGTGTCGAAGCAGCGCTGCATATGCTGCCCTTTGCTGCCGCTTTGGGTGAGAAACAGCAACTGCCCCTGCTGCTCCAGGGCCTCGGTCAGCCCGGCGGTTAACTCGGCATAAAACGGGTTACACAAATCACGCACGATCAGACCAATTACGCCGCTCTGCCCGCCGCGCAGCGACGCCGCCTGGCGGTTACGCACAAACCCTAACTTTTCGATGGCTTCATTGACCCGCTGGCCGGTGGCGGTGGAGATCCTCCCCTTGCCGCTAAGGACCAGCGATACCGTGGTCACCGATACGCCTGCGGCTTCGGCAACCTCGTTAATAGTGATTCTTTTGGTCAGCGTCGACATCGTTAAGTCAGATCCTCCGTGAATCGGTAAATATAAAGATAAAACGTTTTACTTATGCTGGCATATTAAGCTTCATTATGCGCGGTAATTCTGCGATCGTCCTCACGATAAAGTTTGGTAAAACGTTTTATCATCGCCAAACTTTCGTTACTCAACATCTCATTTTAACCGGGTCAAGGAGTCGTGATGGCGGCTAATACACCACAAAAAAAATCGCTTTGGGAATTTTTCCAGAACCTCGGCAAAACCTTTATGTTACCCGTGGCGCTGCTGTCGTTCTGCGGCATCATGCTCGGCATCGGCAGCTCGTTAAGCAGCCACGACGTCATTACAGAAATTCCGGCACTGGGCAACCCTGTCCTGCAGCTGATCTTCACCTGGATGAGCAAAATGGGCTCATTCGCCTTCAGCTTCCTGCCGGTGATGTTCTGTATTGCCATCCCGCTTGGCCTGGCGCGTGAAAACAAGGGCGTTGCCGCATTTGCGGGCTTCGTCGGCTATATGGTGATGAACCTTGCGGTTAACTTCTGGCTCACCGCCAAGGGAATTCTGCCGACTACCGACGCCGCAATTCTGAAAGCCAACAACATTCAAAGCGTGCTTGGCGTTCAATCCATCGATACCGGTATTCTCGGGGCGGTGATTGCCGGGATTATCGTTTACCTGCTGCATGAACGTTTCCATAACATCCGCCTGCCGGATGCGCTGGCCTTCTTCGGCGGCACACGTTTCGTCCCGATTATCACCACCGTAGTGATGGGCCTTGTTGGCCTGGTTATTCCGCTTATCTGGCCGGTATTTGCCGCCGGGATCAACGCTCTGGGCTATATGATCCACAGCGCTGGCGTGTTCGGACCGATGATCTTCGGCACCGGCGAACGTCTGCTGCTGCCGTTCGGCCTGCAACACATCCTGGTTGCCCTGATTCGCTTCACCGAAGCGGGCGGCACGATGGACGTCTGCGGCCACACCGTAAGCGGCGCGCTGACCATCTTCCAGGCTCAGTTAAGCTGCCCGACCACCCACGGTTTCTCTGAAAGCGCTACCCAGTTCCTTTCTCAGGGTAAAATGCCTGCCTTCCTTGGCGGCCTGCCCGGCGCCGCGCTGGCGATGTACCACTGCGCTCGCCCTGAAAACCGCCACAAGATTAAAGGCCTGCTGATTTCCGGCGTTATCGCCTGCGTAGTCGGGGGCACCACCGAGCCAATCGAGTTCCTGTTCCTGTTCGTCGCGCCGGTGCTGTACCTCATCCACGCCGTGCTGACGGGTATCGGCTTCACCTTAATGTCCGTGCTGGGCGTCACCATCGGCAACACCGACGGCAACATTATCGACTTCTTCGTCTTCGGCGTGCTGCACGGCCTGTCCACCAAGTGGTACATGGTGCCGGTAGTGGCGGCGGTCTGGTTTGCTGGCTACTACGCCATCTTCCGCTTCGCCATCACCCGCTTTAATATCAAAACGCCGGGTCGTGATATCGAAACCACCACGGCTGAAAAACCGGTTATCGGCCAGCCTGGCAAGTCCGGCTATAATGTTCCGGCGATTCTGGCGGCGCTGGGCGGCAGCGATAACATCACCACGCTTGATAACTGCATCACCCGCCTGCGCCTGTCGGTAAAAGATATGACGCTGGTTGATACCGCAGCCCTGAAGGCTAACCGCGCTATCGGCGTGGTACAGCTCAACGACCATAACCTCCAGGTCGTTATCGGGCCGCAGGTTCAGTCGGTAAAAGATGAGATGGTCGGCCTGATGCGAACCGTCGAGGCTTAATCTATAAATGGGCGCTCAGGCGCCCTTTTTAGCTGTGAGGCTTTATGTTTGATTTTTCTGTTCCTGTAGACCGCCACGGCACCTGGTGTACCCAGTGGGACTACGTTGCCGACCGCTTCGGCGCGGCAGACCTGCTCCCCTTCACCATTTCCGATATGGACTTTCCTACCGCTCCCTGCATTCTTGAAGCCCTGCAAAAACGCCTGGCCCACGGCGTGCTCGGCTACAGCCGCTGGAAAAACGAAGATTTCCTCGGAGCCATTGCCCACTGGTATCAGCGCCGCTTTAATTCCACCATCGACGCGGAAAGCGTGGTTTATGGCCCATCGGTGATTTATATGGTTTCGCAGCTGGTACGCCAGTGGTCTCAGCCCGGCGACGGCGTGCTGATCCATACCCCGGCTTACGACGCATTCTATAAAGCGATAGAAGGGAACCAGCGCCAGGTCCTGAGCGCCCCGCTGCAAAATACGGCGAACGGCTGGCAGTGTGACATGGCCGCGCTGGAAGCCCTGCTCGCCCGCCCCGAGTGCAAAATTATGCTGCTGTGCAGCCCGCACAACCCGACCGGCAAAGTGTGGACACGTGCAGAACTTGAGCTGATGGCAGACCTGTGCGAACTCCACGGCGTGCGGGTGATTAGCGATGAAATTCACATGGATATGGTCTGGGGCGAGAACCGGCACATTCCATGGTGCGAAGTCGGCCGCGGCGGCTGGGCGCTGTTCACTTCAGGCTCTAAAAGCTTCAACATTCCGGCGCTGACCGGCGCTTACGGCCTGATCAATCATGAAGAAGACCGCCAGCATTATCTGAACGTGCTGAAAGGCCAGGACGGTCTTTCATCCCCTGCGGTGCTGGCGATTGTCGCCCACATCGCGGCCTATCAGGAAGGCGAGCCGTGGCTCGAAGCCCTGCGTGCTTACCTGCAAAGCAATTTGCAGTTTGTAGCCGATAGCCTCAATCGGGCTTTCCCGGAGCTTAACTGGCAGCCGCCGCAGTCCACTTATCTGGCCTGGGTCGATTTGCGCCCGCTGGGGCTGGATGACCGTGAACTGCAAAAAGTGCTTATCGAGCAGCAGAAAGTCGCCATTATGCCGGGCTACACCTACGGCGTGGAAGGGAACGGTTTTATTCGCCTTAACGCCGGTTGCCCGCGCATCAAGCTCGAGGCAGGCGTTGAGCGGCTTATCGCCGGGATACGCTCGCTGCAATAGTTTTAGAGGGGGAGCAATACACAAACTCCCCCCTATTCACCGGGCCAATTCATTTCTCCGTCATCTTTCCGACACCCAACCGACACACTATCTTCACCCGTTTCCCTTACGCTCTTGTCCATTAAAAACAGGAGCAAATCATGCACGTTTTTTCCGGTGAAATTCCCTTCGGCCACGTTGTTCACTCCTTTGCGGTAGCAGAAAACACCCCGGCAATCAGCCTGACGGGCACCACGCTGCGCACGGGTCATCTTTACTGTTACCTCTACGACAGCCGCCAGCAATTGCGGGCTTCGGTTATGCTGCAAAAACCAGAAAAAGTGCTGACGGTTTGCTCTGATTGGGCCTCCGTTGGCGCGCTGGCCGGAGACCTGCCTGCGGGAGAGTGGCAGTTGCACGTTTATAACGTCATCGGCGAAAGCCGTTCGCCGCAGCCGATGAGCTACCGGCTTGATATCAGCTTTGACGCGCTCGCCGCCCCGGTAGACTTTGAAAAACTGGACGTCCTGCGCGCCGATCATCAGGTCATTTTTGATTACCAGCGCACACTCAGCGACCGCCCCGGCTGGTATCGCGGCGATCTGCACGGCCATACCACCTTGTCTGACGGTAATAACACGCTGCCCCAGGCGCTGGATATCATGGCCGAACAGGGGCTGGACTTCTTTTTCCTGACCGAACACAACCTGTCTCACGCCTGCCTGCCGCGCCACGACAGCGTGCTACTGTTACCGGGCATTGAAGTCACGGCAGATAAAGGCCATCTGAACGTTCACGGCCCTGCCGCTACGCTGAATATGTACAACGCCGACTACAGCAGCCGCGGCTTGATTACTCAGGGCATCGCACTTAAACGCCCCGAAAGCGTGCTAAGCGTAAACCACGCCATGTTGCACCCCTGGAGCTGGTTGTACGACGACATGCCGCTGGCCGAAATCGATGTGCTGGAAGTGCTGAACGACCCGACGTGGAAAACCGCCGCCACCTGCAACGAACAGGTTGTAGAGATATTTACTACCTTGTGGAACGCCGGGCATCGTATTTATGCCGTGGGCGGCAGCGACTGCCATATGCAGCCTCACGAACGCTATCCGCAGGCGACAGAGCCCTCGATTTACGGCGACCCAAGCACCTATGTTTATGCCTCTGCGCTCAGCGGGGAAGCTATTCTTGCCGCCATTAAAAAAGGCCATAGCTACTTTGAACGCCGCTGCGGTTTGAACTTCAGCCTGAACAATGGTGACCTGCTGCCGGGCCAGGCTGCCGACGGCAAAACGGCGATCCTGACCGTAGCCGTGCGTGACGACGAACAGAGCTACAGGCTCCAGGTAGTCTCTGAGAAAGGCATACAGGCGGAATATCCGCTAAGCTCCGCTCCGCAAGATATTCGCTGCGATATGGCGCAGCACGCATGGGTTCGGTGGGATATTCGCCGCAGCAACGGCACGCTGGAGGGCATGATCAACCCTATTTATTGTGCGGATCATCCGCTGTTTAAAGCGCCAGTAGGCAAAACCTGGGGTGATGTCACCGCTCATCTGTCCTTCCCCCGCGGCGCGGACGATGAGTAGTTTTTTCTGCGCCAGCGCTCAGAAAAACAGCAGCCCGTTGCTGACCGAATCGCCTTTTGTAAAATTTTGAAATTATTTAATATGAATATTTAGTCGATCTCTTTTGCATAAAAAGACTAAATGCGACGAAAATGCTCTCTCATCATAGTCATAGAAATAAGACCCGGTGACGCCTTTGCCTCCCGGGTCTTTTTGTTGTTCAGAGAGATACCAGTATGAGTTTATCTTCCGGCCACGCCTCGCAGCAGGCGATCCCTCCCGGCTCCGGCGCATTGTTCTTCATCCAGATGTTCGCCACGCTCGGCTTTGCGGTTTTGTACTCCACCCTGGTCCTGTACGTGACTAAACGCCTAGGCTTCAGCGACGGCCAGGCCGACGCCATGATGGGTATCTTCGGAGCCTTTAACTACGGGCTGCACCTGTTTGGCGGCTGCCTCGGCGGGCGTTACCTGAGCAACCGCAACCTGTTTATCCTCGGCATGCTGCTACAGGTGGCAGGCTGTTACCTGATAGCGGATGCGGGCCTGACCGGCCTCTGGTGGGGCCTGGCGATGTTCCTGAGCGGCAGCGGGCTGAACGTGACCTGCCTGAATATGATGCTGACCCAGCGCTTTGCCCCGGATGACGACCGCCGGGAAGCCGCCTTCCTGTGGAACTACGCCGGGATGAACCTGGGCTTCTTTATCGGCTTTACCGTGGCGGGCTACTACCAGCTGACCGAAAGTTACCGGGCGCTGTTCCTGTTCGCCACCCTCGGCAACGTTGCCGCCGTGGTGATAACCCTGCTCCGCTGGCCGGTTCTGGCCGACATCAGCACCCCGCTCCAGCACGTTAAGGGACGCAATTTTTACCTGCGCATGGCATTCGGCCTGCTGATCCTCGCCCTGCTTGTACCGGTGCTGCGCCTGCTGTTGGGGCATCCTGAATTCAGCAGCAGCTTCGTGCTGGTGCTGGGCGCTTTGGTGTTCCTGATGCTGTGCGTAATGACGGCCCGCCACTCACGTAAACAAGAGCGCCGCCGCATGGTTGCCTACCTGCTGCTGGCGGCAGGCTCGCTGGTCTTCTGGTCGCTGTACCAGCTCGCACCGATGGGTCTGACGCTGTTTGCCGAACATAACGTTACCCTGAACGCCTTTGGCTGGCAGGTTTCGCCGCAGTGGCTGCAAAACATCAACACGATTGTGATTGTGATTGGCGGGCCGCTGATGGCCTGGCTGTTCAAACGCCTGCGCGATCGCGGTGTACGGATTGATATCCCCGCGCAATTTGCCTCCTCCCTGTTCTGCATGGGGCTTGGCATGCTGGTACTGCCGCTGGGTATTTCTATGGCGGGCGCGGACGGCATGGTTGCTCTGAAATGGATTGTTATCAGCTATATTCTGCAAAGTATCGGCGAGCTGCTGATTTCCCCTGTGGGCTACTCGATGATAGGCAAACTGGCTCCGGCCAATCTCCAGGGCCTGATGATGGGCTGCTGGATGATGGTGACCGGCGTGGCCTCGGTGCTTGCAGGCTATGTCTCCGGCCGCATGCCGCAAAATAGCGGCACCACACCGGCATTAACCGATCCGGGCTACAGCACGGTCTTCAATCAGCTGGGCTGGGGCTCGCTCCTGACAGGCGCCGTGCTGCTGTTGCTTATCCCGCTGCTGCGCCGCCTGATTGATGAGAAACGCGCCGTACAGGCTTAAATATTCGGGCGCGGGCTTAGCTCGCGCCTCTCTCCCGCCGATAATTATATTGACCCGCTAATACGCTGCGTCTAAATTAAAAACCTCATCCAGAACTCCCCAGAGGCTTGCAACGAAATGAACAACTAATGCGAAACCACGCTAATTCTATGCCAGTGTGAATACGCATCATTGTTTATTATTGCAATTTCAGCCGTGGAGTCTCCGCCCCGCGTTTTATTGCTAACACCTGTATTCCCCTGGCTCTGTTTTTCAATTTAAAGGAAAATAAGATGCCTGATACTTATACAAAACATGCCGATTTGCTCGAACATAATCGTACCGCCTGGGACACGCTTGCCCGGCAGCAGGCCGAATGGTCGCAGCCCGTTAGCCAGGAAATTATTGCCCGCGCCCGCCGTGGCGAATGGCAAATCCATCTTACGCCGGGCAAGCTACCTGCCGACTGGCTCCCGGACGTGCAGGGGAAACGTATTCTCTGCCTCGCTTCTGCGGGCGGCCAGCAGGCACCGGTCCTGGCGGCAGCGGGCGCAGAAGTGACGGTTTTTGACCTGTCCAGAGGCCAGCTTGAAAAAGACCGATACGTCGCCGAAAGAGACGGCTTAACGCTTACTCTGATTGAAGGTGATATGTGCGACCTGTCTACCTTCGGGGCCGAAAGCTTCGACTATATAATTCACCCGATATCCAACCAATACGTGCCGGACATACGCCCCGTATGGCAGGGCTGCTACCGAATATTAGCCAGTGGAGGGAAGTTATTATCCAGCTTCTTCAATCCGGTCGTTTTTATCGGCGACCGGGCGGCGGAATACGCTGAGCAAGGGATCATTCGTCCTCGCTTTAGCCTACCTTATTCCGATATAAAAGATCTCCCGGCGGATGAATTAGCCGCAAAGCAAAAACGTGGAGAAGCGCTGATCTTTGGTCATTCGCTAAATCAGCAAATTGGAGGCCAGCTCGCGGCAGGTTTCAGGTTATGCGATTTTATGAAGACCAGCAGCCCAACCCAAGGTTTTTAATAGAGCGCTATATGCCAACATTTATAGCAACCTGCGCAATTAAATAAAAAAATCTCCCCGCAGAATCAGACTCTGCAATATTTCTGCGGGGAGCATTTAGCTAAACAAACCTGGATGAGCATTAGCTTTCATCGATATACCTCTACAAATAAACACATTTGAGAACAAACATTAACCAATTTGCCAGGCGGGCTATGATAATATTCACAGGCTTAGATATTTCGCCCCTCCCTACTGACGGAAGCCATTTAATGACAGAGATAATATTTCGCAAAGCACAACTTGCCGATGTTTCCGCCATCATAGCCCTTCTGGCCGACGACGTGTTGGGCCGCCTGAGAGAAGATCCCAGTACACCTACGGACCCGCGTTACCTTGAAGCCTTCCATGCCATCAGTGCCGACCCGAATCAGCTGCTCGCCGTTGCCGTATCTGGGGATGAAATAATCGGAACCTTGCAGTTAACTTTCATACAGGGGTTAGCGCGTAAAGGCGCATGGCGCGCCCAAATTGAAGCCGTGCGTATCGCCCGCTCGCAGAGAGGCACCGGTTTTGGCAAAAAAATGTTTGCCTGGGCCATCGAGCAATGCAAAGAACGTGGCTGCCACCTCGTCCAGTTGACGACGGATAAAACACGAACCGATGCGCATCGCTTTTATGAAAAGCTGGGTTTCGAAGCCAGCCATCTTGGTTACAAGCTTTCGCTGAAGTAGTTTTTATCTTCTGAACCGCAACAGGGACGTTTGCGCAACATCATTACATCAGAGCATTAGCGCAAGACGAATCGACACCATCTGTGATTTTGAATTGTTTTGCGCTAATTTTTTACCTGCTCTGAGGGTCACCACATTCAACGAGCAACCATCAAATCCTAAAATCGAGTCATGTAAGGTATTGTTTTTACATGAGTGCGACAGATGTCGCTACGACTGTATACACCAGCCCAAAACTATACCTACTATAACTTTCATCTCTTTTTCTCATTTACAAATGACTAACCGTCTAAAAAACAATACAATCTACCCAAGGTTAACTCCACTCATAGCTCCAATTCATAAACCGAACGATTACCTTGGGGATCATTGATGCTTTTTAATTCACTTGAATACGCTGTTTTCTTTTTACCCATTTCGGTTATTTTATTTTTCATATTTAAAAAATTAAGCATTACTTTATCAAAGATATGGCTTTGCATTTCAAGCATATACTTCTATTCTTTTTTCACCGCCCAATTTCTGCCAGTGTTAATATCCTCTATGATTGTGAACTACGCATTAATTAGAGCCATTAACCATGATAAAACAATAAAGTCAGTCTCTCTTTCCATAATTTTTAACGTCATATCGCTTGGGTATTTCAAGTATTGTAACTTCTTTATTTTTAATATAGAAAAAGCATTCGATATGCATCTGGCAAATATAGAAGTCATTGCTCCCCTTGCAATTAGCTTTTACACATTCCAGCAGATATCATTATCGGTGAGCATATATCGAAAAAATATCTCAGATATTCCCTTCATAGATTACTGTTGCTATATTTTATTCTTCCCAAAACTTATATCTGGCCCTATCACAAACTATGAAATAATAACATCACAATTAAATAGCAGGAGTTTATATTTAGGTAAATATTTTGCTCCGGCAGTTTTTATTTTCAGCATTGGTGTTTTTAAAAAGGTGGTTCTTGCATCCTACTTTGGAGTCATTGCGGATCAAGGATATGCTAATGTGAGTTCATTGAGTATAATTGACTCATGGGTAACAAGTCTTTCATATAGTATGCAGCTATATTTTGATTTCTCAGGATATACTGATATGGCAATAGGTTCAGCCATGTTATTCGGAGTAATACTACCAGTTAACTTCAATTCCCCATATCTGGCATCCGACCTTCAGGACTTTTGGCGACGGTGGCATATAACACTATCAACATGGTTGAGAAATTTTGTCTATATCCCTCTTGGCGGTAACCGCAAAGGCTCATTAAGAACATATGTGAACCTCTTTTTAACGTTCCTTATTGGTGGTTTCTGGCATGGTGCGGGATGGAATTTCCTTGTTTGGGGAGCATTGCATGGTGCAGGCTTGGTTATTCACCGTTTGTGGTCACAAATGGGGCTCAAAATGCCCTCAATAATTGGGTGGTTTGTGACATTTAACTTTGTTAATGTCACATGGATATTCTTCCGTACAGACAATATTCCTGATGCAGCGCTCATTCTTAAGAAGATGTTTCTTTTTTCAGGAAATATACAAGGCAGCTTACTTTTTAACCAGCCTTTTGCTGACGCTTTCTTCTATGCAAAAAGTTTAAGTGGTCCATATATGCTCGTTGCATGCTTAGCCGCCATTGCGATATGCCTTAATCCATTTAACTCAAACTTGATAATTTCAATGACAAAAAACGACAAGGCCGGTGTCAAATGGAATATTGTCACTCCCGCATTATGTGCATTTGGTCTATGTTTGTCTGTTTATGTATCACTCGGTGGTGCTGCTCCTGGTTCATTTATTTACTTTAACTTTTGATGGTGTCACATGAATTATAGAAATGGCATAATAATTTTTTTTGCAATAATTTTTACAGCGATAGGGTTATTCTTGCTGGCGTTCAAACTTCAGGAAAAAAAACAAGTTATTGGTGAGTGGTGGCTAGTCAACGCTTATCAATTCAAAGGGATGGTGTCTGATGGTATTTCAACAAAGAAAATAATGGTGGTGAGTGGCTCGAATAGCCTTTTCTCTATAGATAGCGATATAATATCAAACAAAACCAGAATGCCTGTCGTAAACTTAGCCACTCATGCAGGTTTGGACATTAATTATCATGCCTTCATAATAAAAAAATACATGAAGCCTGGTGATGTAGTTGTTATGCCACTGGAATATGAATACTACACTTCAAACGGAAAGCCAACAGATTGGTTTGTCAATAATATGACTGGGTGGGGCCATGATTATCTTTCTACGTTAGATACTTACGACTATATTAAATTCCTGGCAAACATAACCCCCAGGAGACTCTGGGAAGGATTGACTGCCACTGATAAAAACTATGTTGACCCGATAGAAATAGTTGAACAAAGGATAACAAAAAGTGATGGTAATTATTATGGTTATAATTATAAAAGTTTTAATCACAATGGAGATATAAATTTTAAATCTAACTCAAAAACTGTCTATGAACGCATTGAAAAAGGTTCTTTTGACTACTTCTCTGATATAAACCAGTTATCTCCATACGCTTTAAAAAAGATTAAAGAAATAAAATATTTTGTAGAGAAAAATAATGGCAAGTTTATTTTGACATGGCCAGTAACAATGAGAAACCCATCTTTTGACACCAGCAAAAAAGAGACAAAAGAAAACTTGAATCATATAAAGAGAATGCTTGCCGACAGTGGCATTAATATTTACTGTTCGCCAACAGCATCAAATCTTGATAGCCAACTATTCATTGATTCACAGTACCATACCAATGGTTATGGAGCATTTGTCAGAAGTTCATTATTAGGCGAGTGCCTGAATGAAATAATTAATAAAAAAAATACAAACAATGATGACATTGATTATAGAAGTCGAGTTTTAGAGCTTGAAAAACAGACGCCTTATTACTAAGGAAGGCGGGAATTTCCCGCCCATTTAAAATATTAAGAGCACCAGCAATTACTCGGCAATACTTCAGAAAGTCATTTTGATAGTTTCAACCCATCAAGTGAAATATACCCGGTTCCATTGGGTATATTAAATAAGGAAATAACACCGTCCGGTGAAACTGCTAGCGTTGCAACACCAATACCTCCAGAAATATTGAGTGCGGTCGCGGGGAAAGTTTCATATCTTGAGGTTGTTAGCTCGCGATCTATTCTCAACAATGGATGACCAGGAACGTAATCTGGAGTAATTCCAATATTGCCCATAAATTTAACATCGCCGTTTTGGATGGATATTCTTGGTGCTGATGTTGATATATCAGAACCCTCTGCAGCCCAGCGAAGAGGCATCATTGTTATTTTATTATCTCGATAACCTAGCGGGTTAAACAGACCGATAACTGCCATTGCATTACCCATACCCATCATCATTCGCCCGTAAGCTGTTGGATGAATGTTATCCATCAATACTGAATCCACACCACTGAGACCAAGATAGTCTGCTGTTATCATCCCCTCCATTCTTAGCGGCGCAGTACTAATAACGCAACCTTTATCAGCATAGGGGGCTATAGCCCTAATGGCGGCAGCTCGATATTCTGCCCCGCCAGCGCTATTAAGTGTTTCTTGCCCACCCTGTCCGTGAGCGGATGCCTCTAATTTTGTATACCACACAGTTGGTATACTCATGATGAACTTAACCCCGTTAGCAACGCATCTTGCTGCTATTGCAGCAACATTATTTGCAAAGACGCCAGGAGTTACAGCTCCCTGTATATCATTTATCCCAATGTTTGCTATGCAGACATCAAAACCTGAAATCCCATAATTATCAAATCTGGCTCTCTGAGTAGTAGATGTATCGCCTGAGTTTGCCAGATTTACAAACTCATAAAATTGTATTCCAGCTGATGCCAAAAATTGCCGCATATAATCGTATTGGCTACATGGTATAATCGGGTCCGAAGTCGAATCACCTAACATAATCGCTCTGAGCGATTTAAATCCGGATATTTTGCTGTTCTTTATCTTATACATGCTTGACCAGCTCATATTTGTACTTCGTCCAAACCCACCAAATGCAATTCCGCTAATACCCTCTTCGGCATCGAATGTACTAATTGGAATGCCATTTACACATACTTGAAAAATCTGATCTGATACAATTTTCACAGATAGTAAAGCAGAGTTAAATTGGTTCCGGGTTGAGCTTGTAACGTTCATAGAGATAGAGGAAAGAGATCCATTTAAGTTAAATGCAATGCCTCCCGTTTCCAGGTCTTGCTCAACCAAGGCAAATCCATTGGGAGTTACAACGCCTACGCTTACGGACCCAGACACTGCATCATTAAGCATCCCAACCTCATCGCCAATAGTGCACGAGGTAACACCTACGCTTCGCTCATTTGGCGATGTGAAAACAATGTTTAGCGTTTCTGAGCCTCCAGTAACAGTTACCGATGGTCTGGTCCCAGCTGTTCCTGAAAGTAAATATCCATGAAAATCATCACTAGTTAATGCGTGAGGTATTTCATAAGTGCCTTGCATTTGATTTATGGCAGGCATTTGATCTGACGGACGATTGTAAGCATTCCTACCCAGATAAAATGTATAATTTATAGGTAATAACTTAAATTTAATTTCACGATTAGTTTTTATTCCTTTAGTAATTAAAGGAGTCCAGGAGCCGTTAACAACAAATGAAACGCCTTCATCGGCAATTATTTCGTATCCATCACCACTAACTAAAGTAGAATCACTACCCTCTATGTAATAAATTCCTGTGTTTTTTTTCGGGAATCGAAGAACTCCTCCACCATTAATTTTAAGATATGCAACATAAGACTTTATTGCATTGAGGTTATTAGTTCCTTTTTTCCCATTATAATCATCACTTCCAGAGAAGTCTCGAATTGAAACCTCATCAGAAATGATCTGCGTTAGAGCTCTGCCTGGCGATCCAGGAAGCAATTTTTTGCCTCGAATCAGGTCTGCCCCATGGTTTGACTTAAGCTCTGTTCTAAGGGTGGCATCATCAACACCTCCCCATGCATCATTCTTGATACCCCCGGTGCTGTTTGGCGTTGAGCCGGGGGTTGCTACTTTGGGGAATGACCTTCCCCAGCTTTAGTATTCGCCGTTACTCTTCCAGCGCAAGCACTAGTTAGCAAGGCGAACGGTGCAGCCATCTTCAAAAGAATCCTTCGTGATATAGCCATAATTCAGAATTGCCTGATTCGCATCGTAATTTATACTTCCAATTGTACGATGCTGCTTGCCAAGTCTGTCAACATAAACATGTTTTTCAGACGTTACTAACCCGTCATCATTCCCGGTGCGGGAAACGATATAGCCAGCCATCTTGGTTACAAGCTTTCGCTGAAGTAGTTTTTATCTTCTGAACCGCAACAGGGACGTTTGCGCAACAAAGTTCTCACAACCATAGCAATTGCCCCCGGTTTCTTTTTATAATACGCCGCACTTTAATCAAAAAAAGAGTGCGACCATGATTGATACCACCCTGCCGTTAACCGATTTGCACCGCCACCTTGATGGCAATATTCGTGCGCAAACCATCCTCGATCTCGGCCGCCAGTTTAATTTATCTTTACCTGCCAATACTCTCGAATCCCTGCGCCCACACGTTCAGGTAGTTGAAACCGCACCGGATCTGGTGAGCTTCCTGCAAAAACTGGACTGGGGCGTGAAAGTGCTGGGCGATCTCGACGCCTGCCGCCGCGTTGCCTGGGAAAACATTGAAGATGCCGCCCGCAACGGCCTGCATTACGTCGAGCTGCGTTTCTCGCCGGGCTATATGGCGATGAGCCATAACCTGCCGGTAGCGGGCGTGGTAGAAGCGGTTATCGAAGGCGTTCGCCAGGGCTGCCGTGATTTCGGGGTTGAAGCCCGCCTGATCGGTATTATGAGCCGCACCTTCGGCGAAGCAGCGTGCGAAGCCGAGCTGAATGCCCTGCTCGCCCACCGCGACAGCATTACCGCCCTGGACCTGGCCGGTGACGAACTGGGGTTCCCTGGCAGCCTGTTCCTGAATCACTTTAACCGTGCGCGTGACGCAGGATGGCGCATTACCGTTCACGCGGGCGAAGCCGCAGGCCCGGAAAGCATCTGGCAGGCGATTCGCGAGCTGGGCGCAGAGCGCATTGGCCACGGCGTCAAAGCGGTTGAAGATCCGGCGCTGATGGACTTCCTCGCCGAGCATAAAATCGGCATCGAATCCTGCCTGACCTCCAACATTCAGACCAGCACCGTTGCAGCGCTGGAGAAGCACCCGCTGATAACTTTCCTCGATCACGGCGTGCTGGCGACCCTGAATACCGACGATCCGGCGGTTCAGGGTATCGATATTATTCATGAATATACCGTGGCGGCTCCGCGAGCGGGCCTCAGCGCGGCGCATATTCGCACCGCGCAGGAGAATGGCCTGAAGATTGCCTTCCTCAGCGAAGCCGAAAAGCAGGCGCTAACCGCTAAGGTTCGCGCCGCTTAACGCTCTGCGGCGGCTGGCGTCAGGACGCTGATTCCAGCTGCCGTTTTTCTGCGGCAGTTTTACGCGCATAGCGCTGGGCCAGCACCGCGCAGATCATCAGCTGTACCTGGTGGAAAATCATCAGCGGCAGCACCATCATCCCCACCGCGCTTGCGGGAAACAGGACATTTGCCATCGGCACGCCGTTTGCCAGGCTCTTCTTCGAGCCGCAGAAAACGATGGTGATTTCATCCGCAGTATTAAAGCCGAGCAGCCGCGCCGCCAGGGTATTTACCACCAGCACAATCGCCAGCAATACCAGAGAGCAGATAAGAACCATCAGCAGCGAGAAGCCGTTTACCTGATGCCAGATACCTTCAACAACCGCCTCGCTAAAGGCGACATAAACCACTAGCAGGATGGACGACCGGTCGGTCAGGCCGATAAGTTTCTTATGGCGATCCACCCATTTACCGATAAGCGGACGAGAAAGGTGGCCGATAACAAACGGCACCATCAGCTGCATGATGATTTTACCGATGGCATGCAGGGTATCGGTGGAGCCTTCCTGAGTTTGCATCAACGCGCCAACCAGGACCGGCGAAAGGAAGATGCCGAGAATGCTGGAGGCAGAGGCGCTGCAAACCGCTGCAGCTACATTCCCGCCCGCAACGGAAGTAAAGGCGATTGCCGACTGAACCGTCGCCGGGAGCGCACAGAGATAAAGGAAGCCCATATACAGCGGCTGGCTAAGAATGGCCGGAGAGAGAAAGCCCATTGCCAGCCCCAGTAGAGGGAACAGAGCAAAGGTGCTGAGAAACACGACTAAATGCAGTTTCCAGTGCCCCATTCCCGCCATAATCGCCTCACGGGAGAGCTTGGCGCCGTGCATAAAGAACAGAAGCGCAATCGCAAAAGTCGTCAGATACTCAAACCCGGTTTTCACTATCCCCTCGCAGGGAAACAGCGAAGCAACCACAACTACAGCAATCATTATCAGCAAAAAATTATCAATTTTTAGTTTTTGCAACCAACCCATTGTTGTTCCTTTCCTTACCAAAACGAACCAGTCCGTTACTTTGCAACAATTTTGCCGCGCTGGCGAGTTAACAATTTCATAACCATCGAAAAATTATTTACCTTCTCGTTCTATTTTTATTGAAAAACGAAACGCTAAGTTTTTAGCACAACTACAACTAAAGTATGAATGCAGTAGCGCTTAATTTAAAACCACTCTAATAACGCACATTAGATTAAATCAAGGTAATTTAAATAAATAAATTTTGACCTCATGGTAAAAAATCAAATCATTGATAATATTGAAAATTAACGCGCCATTTTTAACCAAACCAATAAACAAAGAAGATATAGCTCTCATTTAGCAATTTAAATTCATATTAAATTGTCTACCGTGTGGCGATGCGTGAAATAAGCCATACACTTATTATTACGCCGTCCGGCGTGCTAATAGTGGAGTATTGCTATGCGCTCAAATAACATTGGCCGCCTCAGCGCTATTGCGATGGCGGTACTGCTTGCATTCTCCCTGTCCGCCTGTAGCGGCGGGGGCGGAAGTTCGCACAATACGGCGAAAACGGCCGGGGCGACCGGCACCAACGCCGGCGGGACAGATACCGCAAATAACGGCGGGGGTGGCACTGGTTCAGGCGGAGACGGATCGGGTTCAGGCGGAACAGGAACCGGCGGTGGAGGCTCAGGGGGCGGAACCGGTGGTGGAACAGGTGGCGGCGGCTCTGGCGGAGGCACCGGAGGAGGAGGTACTGGCGGCGGTGGAACAGGCGGTGGCGGTACAACCGTTGCCAACAGCGCCGGAAATAACGTGATTAAAGATGTCGGCGGGGCAACCGGCGGCGTGGGCAGCACGCTTACCGGAGTAGCCTCTCAACTTCCGGTTAATAATCCGGTGACCTCAACCGTAGCGGTTGCCGTCGGCGGAACCGGCAGCGCGGTTTCAACCGTCAGCAACGGGCTGGTTACCGGGCTGGGTAACGCCAATAACCCGAACGGTCTCGGCACAACTCTGTCCGGTTCAACTAACGCGGTTTCAGGGCTGGGAACTACCGTTTCGGCTATCGGCACTAACCTTGCCAGTAGCACGGCGAATACTCCAGCCGGTAGCTTAACCGGCGCAGCGGGCGGCCTGGTGGATACCACGGGCAAAGTGGTTACCGGCGCGGGTAATGCATTGACGCAAACCGTACAAAGCCCGGGCGTCGCCAATCTGACGACCGGCGCTACCGGTCTTGTTAACACTACGCTCGCCGACACTCAAAAAGCCACTCAGGCCGTAGGCGGCGCAACCGGGCTCGGCACGCCGGTTAACAATATCCTGACGTCGGCAGGTGGCGCAGTGAGCGGCATTGGCTCAAATATCAGCGGCAGCAACCCTTCACTTAGCGGCGTAGGGCAAGTCGTTCAGAACACCGGGCAGGCCGTGACGGACAGCGGCGCGCTGGTAAAACCGGTGCAAACCGGCAGCAGCGGCAGCGGTTCAGGTTCGGTATCGGCGGGCGCTTCCGGCTCGCTCGGCATCGGCGGTAACGGGCTGGTCACCAACCTCGGCACTACCGTCACCGGCCTGACCTCATCGCTAACCACGAACGTCAGCGCCAGCGCAGGCACTACCAATAACGGAACAACAGGCCAGCAAACCGGGCTTACCGGAGCGGTCGGCGGTCTTCTGAAAAGTAAATAGTGCTTAATATGGCACATGTGCTCCCGTGGTAACGGCGGGAGCACTTTTTTCACAGCATTTGATTCGCTGCGCAGTTAAGGGAGCTCACTATGGACAATCGTCTGGGTATTCTGCTGCTGTACGGAGCAACGCTGAGCATCAGCTTTGCTGACATGTCCCCCACGCTTATCGACCCCAATAACCCCGCCAAAGCGGCGCGCCCCGTTGCGCTTCCCCCGGTCGGGCAAAAAACGCCTCAGGTCAGTGTTGCCCCTCCGGCCCCGCAGCTGACGCCGCAAACGCCGGTGACGGTAAAGCATTTGCAGTTTATCGGCGGTACCCGCTATCCGCTGGACTCGCTGGTTGAACCTTTTCGCCCTCTGGTGGGCAAAACCGTTCCGCTCTCGCAGTTGCTGGCGCTGACAAACGGCATCACTCAGCGCTATCAGCAGGATGGCCTCCCGCTCTCGTATGCTTATTTACCGAGCGATAATTTTCATGACGGCACGGTGCGCATCGTGCTGGTTGAGGGCTATATCGCCCACAGCAATATCAACAGCGACAATGCCAGCACCAGCGAGCGTTTAAGCCGCCTTTCGGCGCTGATGATGGAGGAGAAGCCGCTCAGCCAGGCCACCTTCGACCGCTACAGCCTGCTGATGCAGCGTACTCCGGCCACTAAAGTTGAGGCTAATGCCGCCCTGCCGAATAATATTTACGGCGCGGCAGATATGAAAATCGATGCCACGCAGCCGCATATATGGGATCTCTCTTCCACCATCGATACGCGCAAAGGATCTAACCTGGCGCTGGTGAACGGCACGCTGAGCAATCTCACCAGCTACGGCGATCAGCTGGGGCTGGCAACGCTTATCCCGCTGGATAACGGCACCCGCAAAACCTATTTCGGCGCAAACTATCAGCAATACCTCACCGATAACGGCCTGCTGATGCAGCTCAAGGGCAGTTTCTACCGCGAAGACCCGCGCGACTTTACGCCGCTGCTGTATCTGCCGCAGGACATTGCCATTGAAGCACGGGAAAAAACCACGCAGTACACCGGCGGGATTGCCTTCAGCTATCCCCTGCTGCTGGAGCGTAAAAAACAATTTTCCGTCAGCGGCGGGCTGGATTATATAGATAAGCGCGACGATTACGCCCTGCGGGCCAGCAGGTTCGAAAATAGTATCGACTTACCTTCCGTCAGCCAGCGGACGCGCTACCCGGCAGCCGAGTTTTCGGCCTGGGGCTACCGGGAATATGAGAAAACAAACTGGAGCACACGCCTGACGCTGCGCAAAGGCATCGACGGATTCGGCGCAAGCACCACACCGGGCTCAGGCACTAATCTCAATTTCACCCGCTGGAAAGCCAACGGCGATGCTGCCTGGATGGTGGCCGAGCGCTGGAAGTTAAGCACTTCGCTGGAGGGTGACTGGTCGAACAATAATTTACCGGAAGCAGAGCGCGTGAGCTTTGGCGCCCAGCGCTACGGGCGAGGCTACCCGGACGGCGAGGCAAGCGGTGACTACGGCTACGGCGGGCAGGTTGAACTGCGCTATCTGCATAATCTGGAGAAAGGCGTATGGCTTAACACGGTGCAGCCTTACGTGGTGGCGGATACCGCCCAAACCTGGTTTAACCAGCAGGGGTTCCGGCACCAGCGTCTGGCCTCGGTGGCTACCGGCGTCACGGTCGGCGACAGCCGTCATTATTCTGTTTCCGTTGAAGCAGCAAGGCCGCTGGCCGATTTACCCAGCGACAGCAGCCGTCGCGACTGGCGATTCAGCCTGACGTTTACCTACAACTTTAATAATCTGCATTAAGGAGATCCCTCACCGCTGCGGTGAGGGATTTTACTCAGGAAAGGTTCAGCGTGGCGCGTTTCTTCGCCGACTCCATGCCCAGTTCAATCAACTCCATCACCTGAATTGCCTGCGCGGCCGGAACAGGGTTTTCCCCTTTGCCGGTCAGCGCATCGCGAATGCCTGCATAGTAAGCCGGGTAGTTACCGGGGACAGTCAACAAGGTTTGCTCGGCCATCAACTCGCCCTGAGCCAGGGTCAGCACGCCGTCTCGCATATCATAGCCCCAGTCTTCCTGCGGCAGACGCTCACCGGCCTTGAGGCGGTCTTCCTGAGGGTCGAGCCCATATTTGATATAACTCCCGCGCGTACCATGAACGATGTAGCGAGCCGTTTCCGCCGCCGCCAGCAGGGTTCCGTGCAGCACCACGCGGCGCTGAGGGTAAGCCAGCACGGCGTGGAAGTAATCGGTAGCCTGAGCGCCCGCCCGCAACTGCGCGAGATCGACCGTCATGCTGACCGGGAGGCCAAACAGATTCAGCGCCTGGTCAAGCAAGTGCGGCCCCAAATCGTACCAGATACCGCTCCCGACGCCCGCCTGCTCGCGCCAGCGGTTGCGAACCTGGGGGCGGTAACGATCAAAATGAGATTCAAAATAGGCCACTTCGCCCAGCGTGCCGTCGGCGAGCAGATTTTTCACCGTCAGGAAGTCGCTGTCCCAGCGGCGGTTATGGAATACCGAAAGCAGCAGGCCAAGATTTTTCGCCAGCGCATCCAGCTCGCGAGCCTGCGACAACGTTACGGTGAACGGTTTGTCGACAACGACATGTTTTCCCGCTTCCAGCGCCGCTTTTGCCAGCGGGAAGTGGGTATCATTCGGGGTGGGAACCACTATGAGGTCAATATTGGGGTCGTTAAACAGATGCTGAGGGTCTGAAACAACCTTCATTCCCGGCCAGTCAGCGTGAACCTTATCGGCATCGCTACTGGATACCGCAGCGAGGCTCATTCCAGGCGTACCGGAGATAAGCGGCGCGTGAAAAGTTTTGCTGGCATAACCGTAACCGATCAGCCCGACACGAATGGTATCACTCATTTGTTTTCCTCTCGTCAATGGACTCCGTCATTTCACCTTATCCCCCGACTTGCCACAACAGCAAGTTACCGCGTTGCGTAATTACCGGCCGGTTGAGAGCCATTATTGCTAATTAACCTGATATTAGCTGTGGTCTTAATATCAATGTCTAATAAGCTCTACAGCCTGTCAGATTAAATTAAATGAATAAGATAATTAGCCTCCTGCGTCACTATCTTCCTGGCTCCGGCAGAGAAAACTCCTAATTGTTCAGTTGCTTAATAATAGCGCTAAGTTTCTGTCCCCTTTTGCGATTATTATCCCTCATTCCCGTTAACTGATAATTATAATCTTACTCTACTTATGGAAAATGCTACCGCCCTGAGCACCCTCGATTACCTGATGAAGTTTCGTAAAATCAACACATCCGACAGTCTGGAAAAGTTGTTCGACCACCTCAATTACACGCTAACCGACAGCGGCGAAATCATTAGTATGTACCGCGCTGCCGATCATCGCCGGGCAGAACTCGCTTCCGGCGGCCGCCTTTTTGACCTTGGCTGTGTCCCCAAAACCGTCTGGCGTTACGTTCAGTAAACGCCTGCCGGTAGCAATGGCGGCAAAATCCCTTATAATCCCCCCGCTTTATTCATCATATTGGTAAATCGGGAGGAAATATGACAACGACCCAACCGCCTCGTATTGCAGGCTGGCTGCTTGCGCCCCTGGCGTGGCTATTAATGTCGTTACTCAGCAGCTCCATAGCGCTGGCGAGCTTCCTGATGCTGCTTCTTTCCCCTGAGGCCCGCCAGGCCCTCGGCAATGCGGATGCCAAAACGACCCTGCTGTTTGCCCTTTCCGTCGGCTGCGCGCTGGCGATGTGGGGCTACACGCTGTGGTTAACTATCGCTTTCTTTAAACGCCGCCAGAACGTGGTCCGCCATTATGTTCTTTGGCTACTGTTTACCGTACTGCTGGCGATTAAATCTTTTGCATTCTCGCCGGTAAGCGACAAGGTGGCGGTGCAGTTGCTGCTCCCTTCCCTGATGGCTGCGGCATTACTGGTGCCTTATTTGAAGCGTTCTAAGCGCGTAAAGCAGACCTTCATTAACCCGTAATAACCCTATAGATAGCCCGTTGTCGCCGCCCTTCGATTAGTCGATAATAGGCGGCTTTTTTTGTTTCAGGTCGAATAATGTCAGATTACTTGCTGCTCTTTGTTGGTACTGTGCTGGTCAATAACTTCGTGTTGGTGAAGTTCCTTGGCCTGTGTCCGTTTATGGGGGTTTCCAAAAAACTGGAAAGCGCCATCGGCATGGGTCTGGCAACCACCTTCGTGATGACGCTCGCCTCAATTTTTGCCTGGATAATTGATGAATTTATCCTGGTGCCGCTGGACCTGATTTACCTGCGCACGCTGGCCTTTATTCTGGTTATCGCGGTGGTGGTGCAGTTCACCGAAATGGTGGTGCGTAAAACCAGCCCCGCGCTTTACCGTCTGCTGGGTATCTTCCTGCCGCTTATCACCACCAACTGCGCGGTGCTCGGCGTGGCGCTACTCAACATTAACCTCGGGCACGACTTCCTGCAGTCCGCCGTTTACGGCTTCTCCGCCGCGCTTGGTTTCTCGCTGGTGATGGTGCTATTTGCCGCCATCCGCGAACGCATGGTCGTTGCCGACATCCCCGCGCCTTTCCGTGGCAACGCCATTGCGCTGGTTACCGCCGGACTGATGGCGCTTGCATTTATGGGCTTTAGCGGTCTGGTGAAGTTCTGATGACTACGCTGTGGATGGCTATTATTTCGGTCACGCTGATGGGCCTGCTGTTTGGCGTGATCCTCGGGTATGCCTCGCGCCGCTTCCAGGTTGAAGAAGATCCTATTGTTGACCGCATTGACGAACTGCTGCCGCAGAGCCAGTGCGGCCAGTGCGGCTACCCCGGCTGCCGCCCTTATGCTGAAGCGGTAGGCAATCAAGGTGCGAAGATAAACCTCTGTGCGCCCGGCGGTGAAGCCGTGATGCTCAAGATTGCCGCTACGCTAAACGTTGACCCGCAGCCCATTGACGGCGACGCCGCCGATGCGGAGCCGGTGCGCATGCTGGCTATTATCGACGAAGCGAACTGCATCGGCTGCACCAAATGTATTCAGGCCTGCCCGGTAGATGCCATTGTCGGGGCAACCCGCGCGATGCATACCGTGGTGAGCGACCTGTGTACCGGCTGTAATCTCTGCGTTGACCCCTGCCCGACCCGCTGCATTGAACTGCGTCCGGTCAGCCCCACTACCGAAAGCTGGAAATGGGATTTGCAGACCATCCCGGTGCGTATGATCCCGGCGGATAATCATGCTTAATTTTTTCAATCGCTTTAAAAAAGACAGGATCTGGGATTTCGACGGCGGCATTCATCCCCCGGAGATGAAAACCCAGTCCAACGGCACGCCGCTGCGCCAGGTTCCTCTGCCCTCTCAGCTGGTTATTCCGCTTAAACAGCACATCGGCCCTGAAGGCGAGCTTTGCGTGAAGCCGGGTGATTACGTGCTGCGCGGCCAGCCGCTGACCCGCGGGCGCGGCAGAATGCTGCCGGTACATGCCCCAACCTCCGGTACGATAAAAGCCATTGCCCCACACTCAACGGCACACCCTTCCGCACTCGAGGAGTTAAGCGTCATCCTCGATGCCGACGGTGAAGACATCTGGATTGAGCGGGACGGCTGGAGCGACTACCGATGCCAGAGCCGCGAGGCGCTTATTGAACGCATTCATCAGTTCGGCGTTGCCGGGCTGGGCGGCGCGGGTTTTCCTACCGGCAATAAGCTGCTGGGCGGCGGCGATAAGATCGACACGCTCATCATTAACGCCGCTGAGTGCGAACCCTATATCACCGCCGATGACCGGCTAATGCAGGATTGCGCGGCGCAAATCGTCGAAGGCGTGCGCATTCTCGCCCATATATTGCAGCCGCAGCGCATTCTAATTGGCATCGAAGATAATAAGCCGCAGGCGATTTCGATGATGCGTGCGGTGCTGGCAAATAGCCACGACATGCAGTTACGCGTGATCCCAACGAAATATCCGTCCGGCGGCGCCAAACAGCTGACTCAGATCCTGACCGGCAAGCAGGTTCCACACGGCGGCCGTTCGTCGGATATCGGCATTCTGATGCAAAACGTCGGGACGGCTTATGCGGTAAAACGCGCGGTTATTGACGGCGAGCCGCTTACCGAACGCGTGGTCACTTTAACCGGGGAGTCCATCTCTCAGCCGGGTAACGTATGGGCGCGCCTCGGTACGCCGGTTAATCATCTGCTGGAGTTTGCGGGCTTCAGGCCGGTACAAGAGCAGAAGGTGATTATGGGCGGGCCGCTGATGGGCTTCACCCTGCCGTGGCTTGACGTGCCGGTGGTAAAAATCACCAACTGTCTGCTTGCCCCTTCGGCAAGCGAAATGGGCGAAGAGCAGGAAGAGCAAGGCTGTATTCGCTGTAGCGCCTGCGCGGACTCCTGCCCGGCCGATCTGCTGCCACAGCAGCTTTATTGGTTCAGCAAAGGCCAGCAGCACGACAAGGCAACAGCGCATAACCTCTCGGACTGCATCGAATGCGGCGCCTGCGCCTATGTTTGCCCGAGTAATATTCCGCTGGTGCAATACTTCCGCCAGGAAAAAGCCGAGATCCGCGAGATTGAGCTTGAGGCTAAGCGCACCGTTGAAGCGAAAGCGCGCTTTGAAGCCCGTCAGGCAAGGCTTGAGCGCGAGAAGGCCGCCCGCCTTGAGCGCCATAAAAGCGCCGCAGTTCAGCCAACGGCGAAGGACAACGATGCTATTCAGGCTGCACTTGCCCGCGTGAAAAGCAAAAAAGCGCAGGCCAGCGAAGAGCCCATTATCGTTAAAGCTGGAAGCGTGCCGGACAATAGCGAAGTCATTGCCGCTCGCGAAGCGCGTAAAGCCGAAGCGCGCGCGCGCCAGGCGGAGAAAGCTCAGCAGACGGAAGCTCCTGCCAACGCGGAGGCAGATCCGCGTAAAGCCGCCGTTGAAGCCGCTATCGCCCGAGCTAAAGCACGTAAAGCGGCTCAGAAAGCCGAGTCGGAGCAGTCTGAACCGGCTGAAAAAGAACAAGATCCACGCAAAGCCGCGGTGGCTGCGGCGATCGCCCGAGTACAGGCACGCAAAGCCGCTCAGATGTCTCCAGAGGAATAAATGGTTTTTAAAATCGCAAGCTCCCCGTTTACCCATAACCAGCGCAGCACGGCGCGGATTATGATGCTGGTTTCCCTCGCCGCCCTGCCCGGCATCGCGATGCAGTGGTACTGGTTTGGCTGGGGAACGCTGGTTCAGGTCGCGCTCGGGATAGCCAGCGCCATGGCCGCAGAAGCATTAGTGCTTCGCCTGCGCAAAAAATCGCTGCAAAGCCATCTCGGGGATAACTCCGCCCTGCTCACCGGGCTGCTGCTGGGCATCAGTATTCCCCCCCTTGCGCCGTGGTGGATGGTGGTGCTGGGCATGGTTTTTGCGATTATTATCGCCAAACAGCTGTACGGCGGCCTGGGCAATAACCCTTTCAACCCGGCGATGATTGGCTATGTTGTGCTGCTGATAGCCTTCCCGGTACAGATGACCTCCTGGCTGCCTCCGCAGTCGATTGCCGCTACGGTGCCGGGTTTCGTTGACAGCCTGCAGGTGATTTTCCACGGTGCTACCGCCGCCGGCGACACCATGGACAAGCTGCGTATGGGCGTGGACGGCATTAGCCAGGCTACGCCGCTCGATACCTTTAAAACCGGCCTGCACGCAGGGCATTCCGCCGAACAGCTGCTGCAAGCCCCGATTTTTGGCGGCGTACTCGCGGGCCTGGGCTGGCAGTGGGTTAACCTTGCCTATCTGGCGGGCGGCCTGTTCCTGCTGTGGCGCGGAACGATTCGCTGGCATATTCCTGCGGGCTTCTTGATTGCTCTGCTGGTTTGCTCCACGCTGGGCTGGCTCATCGCTCCTGAGAAATGCGTTTCTCCGCTGGTACACCTGTTCTCAGGCGCAACCATGCTGGGCGCATTCTTTATTCTTACCGACCCGGTTACCGCCTCAACGACTAACCGCGGCCGCCTGATTTTTGGCGCTCTGGTTGGCCTGCTGGTGTGGCTTATCCGCACTTACGGCGGCTACCCGGACGGCGTGGCGTTTGCGGTGCTGCTTGGCAATATTACCGTGCCGCTTATCGACTACTACACGCGCCCTCGCGCCTACGGCCACCGTTAAGGAGACGCTATGTTTAAAACAATGCAAAAGCATGGCGTAGCGCTGGCGCTGTTTGCCGCCCTATTTACCGGCCTCACCGCGCTGGTGAATGAACTGACAAAGCCGACCATCGCCCAGCAGTCCGCGCTTCAGCAAAAAATGCTGTTCGACCAGGTTATCCCGGATGATGTTTACGATAACAATATTCAGAATAGCTGCCTGCTGGTAAAGGACTCCCCGCTCGGGAAAGGGGCTCGCCATATTTATGTCGCCCGTAAAGGCGATACGCCGGTTGCCGTTGTAATGGAAGCCACCGCTCCGGACGGCTATTCTGGTGCGATACAAATTCTGGTTGGCGCCGATTTTAAAGGCACCATTCTCGGCACTCGCGTAACCGAACACCACGAAACGCCGGGCCTTGGCGACAAAATTGAACTGCGCCTGAGCGACTGGATAACCCACTTTACCAATAAGCGTATTCAGGGCAGCGATGACGCGAGCTGGGCGGTGCAAAAAGACGGCGGCCAGTTTACCCAGTTTACCGGAGCCACCATTACCCCGCGCGCCGTGGTCAACGCGGTTAAACGTGCCGGGCTGTTTGCCGAAACGCTGCCTCAGCAGCTTGGCGAACTGCCCGCCTGTGGAGACAAACAATGAGTGAAACTAAACGCGTCCTGGTTAACGGGCTGTGGAAGAATAACTCGGCGCTGGTTCAGCTGCTGGGGCTCTGCCCGCTGCTGGCCGTAACGTCCACCGCGACTAACGCGCTGGGCCTTGGCCTTGCCACAACGCTTGTGCTGACGCTGACTAACGG
The DNA here is from genome assembly GCF_000412335.2 of Cedecea davisae DSM 4568. Taxonomy (GTDB): domain Bacteria; phylum Pseudomonadota; class Gammaproteobacteria; order Enterobacterales; family Enterobacteriaceae; genus Cedecea; species Cedecea davisae. The sequence continues at coordinate 1,778,031 of NZ_KE161030.1, read as the reverse complement.
AACCATCTCTGCCCTGCGCCGCTGGGTGCCGTCTGAGATCCGTATCCCGGTCTACGTGCTGATAATCGCCTCGGTGGTGAGCATCGTGCAAATGCTTATCAACGCCTACGCCTTTGGTCTTTATCAATCGCTGGGGATTTTTATCCCGCTTATCGTCACCAACTGTATCGTGGTAGGCCGCGCTGAAGCCTATGCGGCAAAAGCCAGCGTGCCTTACGCCGCCCTGGACGGCTTTGCAACCGGCCTCGGCGCAACCAGCGCGATGTTTGTGCTGGGCTCAATTCGCGAAATCATCGGTAACGGCACCCTGTTCGACGGCGCCGACGGCCTGCTGGGAAGCTGGGCTAAGGTGTTACGCATCGAAGTGTTCCATACCGATACGCCTTTCCTGCTGGCGATGCTGCCGCCGGGCGCATTTATTGGCCTCGGCATGCTGCTGGCGCTAAAATACCTCATTGATGAAAAAATGAAGGCGCGCCGCGCGCGTGAAGCCGCAGCCGTCGTTGAAGGGAATGCAGAGAAGGCTTCATGAACAACAGCAAACGGATTGAGATCCTCACCCGTTTAAGGGACAACAACCCGCACCCCACTACCGAGCTTAACTTCAGCAGCCCGTTTGAGCTGCTGATTGCGGTACTGCTTTCCGCTCAGGCCACCGACGTGAGCGTGAACAAAGCCACCGCGAAGCTCTATCCGGTGGCTAATACGCCTGCCGCGATGCTGGCCCTGGGGGTTGACGGCGTAAAGGAATACATCAAAACCATCGGCCTGTTTAACAGCAAGGCGGAAAACGTGATTAAAACCTGCCGTATGCTGCTGGAGCTGCATCACGGCGAAGTACCGGAAGACAGAGCCGCGCTTGAAGCGCTGCCGGGCGTAGGGCGTAAAACCGCAAACGTGGTGCTTAACACCGCCTTCGGCTGGCCGACCATCGCCGTGGATACCCATATTTTCCGCGTCTGCAATCGCACCCAGTTTGCCGCAGGCAAAAACGTTGAGCAGGTAGAGGAAAAACTGCTGAAGGTGGTTCCGGCAGAATTTAAGGTTGATTGCCACCACTGGCTTATCCTTCACGGCCGCTATACCTGCATAGCCCGCAAACCGCGCTGTGGCTCCTGTATCATCGAAGATCTCTGCGAGTTTAAAGAGAAGGTCGAAGTCTGATTCCCCCGGCTCACGCTCGTGAGCCTGTAGCTCTTCCCCCTGGCCTGCTGGCCATTGCCGCCATTTCATTCGTTTATGCCATTAAAACCGACTGATGATTTTATTTTGTTCGACGCATTACCTGCCCACCAGGTTAATCGTTTTTTTGCGATAAGAAATTTCTATAAATTTGTGATCTGCATCACTTTGATAACTTCAGGTTAAAAAATAGTGATAAATCGGGCTCTAACGGCTTGCTATCGTTACTATTAATGGATCAATAGCAATACAATAGGCCAGGTATATTAAATAACATGGTCTATATCACTGCCTTTAAGGCTTGCAAGCAGAATATATAACTAAATAGTTAAAATTGTGCTGTAAAAAAAGACAAAAAATCGATAAAGCCTGGAATAGTAAAATTTAACGCTGAATAACAAATCAGGTTAAGGCTTATTATCCGGCCCGGGTTATATGTAACAGAATATTGCAAACCCCTTGCCTGAGGCACCCGGATAGTGAACATTACCAGCCGTTTTTCCTTCCTTATAACTAGAAAGTGCATGCCGCCTCGGTATTGCAACAGCAAGCCCCTTATTAAAGCGGGATGTAAAAAAAGAGGTATATGTGTCGACTGCAAACAAAAAACCAGCGGAAAGCGTGAGTCTTAACGCCTTCAAGCAACCTAAATCGTTCTATCTGATTTTCTCTATTGAGCTCTGGGAGCGCTTTGGCTATTACGGCCTGCAAGGCATCATGGCCGTTTATCTGGTCAAAATGCTGGGCATGTCCGAAGCGGACTCCATTACGCTGTTCTCCTCCTTTAGCGCCCTGGTCTATGGCCTGGTAGCGATTGGCGGCTGGCTGGGCGATAAAGTGCTCGGCACCAAGCGCGTTATCATGCTCGGGACTATCGTGCTGGCCATCGGCTATGCGCTGGTAGCCTACTCCGGGCATGACGTCAGCGTGGTCTATATCGGTATGGCGACCATTGCGGTAGGTAACGGCCTGTTCAAGGCGAACCCTTCCTCCCTGCTGTCCACCTGCTACGATAAAGACGACCCGCGTCTGGACGGTGCATTCACCATGTACTACATGTCCATTAACATCGGCTCCTTCTTCTCTATGCTGGCTACGCCGTGGCTTGCCGCGCAGTACGGCTGGAGCACCGCGTTCTCTCTGAGCTTCGTCGGGATGCTGATTACCCTGGTCAACTTCATCTTCTGCAAGAAGTGGGTTAAAAACTACGGTTCTAAACCTGACTTCGCGCCGGTTCACTTCGGTAAGCTGCTGACCACCATCGTTGGTGTGGTTGTGCTTATCGCCGTGGCAACCTGGCTGCTGCACAACCAGGGCATTGCTCGCGCCGTACTGGGCCTCGTCGCTCTGGGCATCGTGTTTATCTTCGGTAAAGAAGCTTTTGCCATGAAAGGTGCCGCACGCCGTAAAATGATTGTGGCCTTCATCCTGATGGTTGAAGCTATCGTCTTCTTCGTGCTGTACAGCCAGATGCCGACCTCCCTGAACTTCTTCGCGATTCGTAATGTGGGCCATGAAATCCTGGGCATCACCTTCGAAGCCGAGCAGTTCCAGGCGCTGAACCCGTTCTGGATAATGATTGGTAGCCCGATTCTGGCCGCTATCTATAACAAGATGGGCGACCGCCTGCCGATGCCGCACAAGTTTGCTATTGGTATGGTGCTGTGCTCCCTGGCCTTCCTGGTTCTGCCGGTCGGGACTAAATTCGCTAACGAAGCGGGTATCGTTTCCGTTAACTGGCTTATCCTGAGCTATGCGCTGCAAAGCATCGGCGAGCTGATGATCTCCGGCCTGGGCCTGGCAATGGTTGCGCAGCTGGTTCCACAGCGTCTGATGGGCTTCATCATGGGTAGTTGGTTCCTGACTACCGCAGGTGCGGCAATCATTGCCGGTAAAGTTGCAGGCCTGATGGCGGTGCCGGAAAACGTGACCGACCCGCTGCTGTCCCTGGAAGTTTATGGCCGCGTATTTATGCAGATTGGTATCGTCACCGCAGTGATTGCCGTGCTGATGCTGCTGACCGCGCCTAAGCTGAACCGCATGACGCTGAGCGAAGACAAAGCTGAGAAAGCTTCAGAAACCGCGACCGCGTAACATTCCGGGAAAAAAATCAGTCTGTAAGCCGCCAGCTTTAACGCTGGCGGCTTTTTTTTTACCTGAAGCCGCACTAACATGGATTAACTTAGTGCCCTAACGGAGTTCGTGATGAAACTGTATTTCAAGCCCGGTGCCTGTTCCCTTTCCCCACACATTATCCTGCGCGAATCTGGGCTGGACTTTTCTCTGGTCAAAGTAGACCTGGCGAGCAAACGTACCGAAAATGGTGACGATTTCCTGGCGATTAACCCTAAAGGCCAGGTTCCCGCCCTGCTGCTGGATGATGGTTCTCTGCTGACCGAAGGCGTGGCTATCGTGCAGTATCTTGCCGATAAAGTACCGGACCGCCAGCTGCTGGCTCCCACCGGTAGCATGACGCGTTACCACACTCTGGAGTGGCTCAACTACGTTGCCAACGAGCTGCACAAAGGCTTCTCGCCGCTGTTCAACCCGGCGACCCCGGAAGAATTTAAGGCGGTGGTACGCAAGCAGCTGGAGAAAAAATTCCACTACGTGAATGAAGAGCTGAAAGACAAACAGTGGCTGATGGGCTCCCGCTTTACCGTGGTGGATGCCTACCTGTTTACCGTGCTGCGCTGGGCCTATGCTCTGAAGCTGGAGCTGGCTGGTCTGAGCAATATTGAAGCCTATCTGGAACACATGAAGGCGCGCCCTGCGGTTGCCGCGGCGCTGGCTGCCGAAGGCCTCTAAACGCCCGGAGCCCTTAAAGCAAAACGCCCTCAAATGAGGGCGTTTTTTATTTTACAGCTTCACCGCGGTGAAGTAGTGCTCAGGTTTGGCTATACCGTCCTGAGCCGCCACCAGCTGTAGCTCGTACTCTTCCATACGTTTGGTGACCACCATAATGTCGTACACCGCCGCCGTGACGTGCTCCAGCGCTTCGCGCAGCGTTGCGCCCTGTAGTAGCTTGACCAGCAGCAGACCGCTGGTCACGTCGCCCACACCAACCGGCTGGCGCTCGCCAAAATCCACCAGCGGGCGATGGATATGCCACGCTTCATCGGCGGTGACCAGCAGCATTTCAAAACGATCCTGCTGGTAGCCCGCGCGCGCAAGATGTTTCACCAGCACGATTTGCGGCCCCTGAGCAATCAGCTCGCGGGCGGTAGCCACGGCTTCCTCAACGTTGTTCACGCCGTGGCCGCTGAGGATTTCCAGCTCAATCAGGTTTGGGGCAATGATATCGCTGGCGGGCATGGCATAGCGGGTGTGGAATTCGGCCACGCCCGGCGCAACGATGCAGCCTTTTTCAGGATGGCCCATCACCGGATCGCAGAAATATTTGGCGTTCGGGTTAGCGGCTTTCACCTGACGGACGATAGAAAGAATATGCTCCCCCTGCTCCGCAGATCCCAGATAGCCGCTCAGCACCGCGTCGCAGCGCTGCAGCTGACCGATATCGGCAATGCCCTGCACAATTTCACTCAGGTGGCTGGCTGGCATCACGCTGCCGGTCCACTTTCCGTATTGAGTATGGTTGGAGAACTGCACCGTGTTCAGCGGCCAGACGTTAGCGCCCAGCCGGCGCATCGGAAATTCGGCCGCGCTGTTACCGGCGTGGCCAAATACCACATGAGACTGAATGGCAAGGATGTTTTTCATTTTTCTACTCGGATGAAACGCCTGGCGTTGTGCTTGATGAGTAAAAATAAAGGGCGTGGTTTACGCCACGCCCTTCGGGTCTGACTAGCTTATTTCCAGCAGACGAGGCAGTAGTTCTTCTTACCGCGACGCAGCAGGGTGTAACGGTTAAACAGAATGTCGCCGTCGGTAAAGGTGTATTCCGGGTCAGACTGTTTTTCGCCGTTAATAGTAATAGCGTTCTGGGCAATGGTTTTACGTGCCTGGCCACGAGATGGCTGTAGCTCGGAGTCAACCAGCGCCTGTTGCAGGTCCGCGCCGCGCTCGATTTCAACCATCGGCACGCCGTCCTGGGCAAGCTGTTCAAAGTCCGCTTCGCTCAGGTCGCTGAGGTTGCCGTTAAACAGGCTGGCGGTAATACGCTTCGCCGCGCTCAGGCCTTCTTCGCCGTGAACCAGGCGGGTAACCTGCTCGGCCAGCACATACTGGGCACGAGGCGCCGCGCCGCTGTTTTTGTCTTCTTCTTCCAGAGCGTTTATCTCTGCGATATCCATAAAAGTGAAGAACTTCAGGAAGCGATAGACGTCGGCATCGGCGGTATTGATCCAGAACTGGTAGAACTTGTACGGGCTGGTTTTCTTCGGATCCAGCCATACCGCGCCGCCTTCGGTTTTACCGAATTTGGTGCCGTCTGATTTGGTGATAAGCGGCACGGTCAGGCCGAAGGCCTGCTGCTGGTGCAGGCGGCGGGTCAGGTCGATACCGGAGGTGATGTTGCCCCACTGGTCAGAACCACCGATTTGCAGCACGACGCCGTGCAGTTTGTTCAGGCAGGCAAAGTCATAGCCCTGCAGCAGGTTGTAGGAAAACTCGGTGAACGAGATACCCACATCGTCACGGTTCAGGCGCTGCTTCACGGCTTCTTTGTTAATCATCTGGTTAACGGAGAAGTGCTTGCCGATATCACGCAGGAAGGTCAACACGTTCATGTTGCCGAACCAGTCATAGTTGTTCGCGGCTACCGCGGAGTTGTCGCCGCAGTCAAAGTCGAGGAACGGTGCAACCTGGCGGCGGATTTTTTCCACCCACTCCTGCACGGTGTCTTCGGTATTCAGCTTACGCTCAACCGCTTTAAAACTTGGGTCGCCGATAAGGCCCGTTGCACCACCCACCAGCGCAACCGGTTTATGGCCTGCTTCCTGAAAACGCTTCAGGCACAGCAGCGGAACCAGATGGCCCAAATGCAAGCTGTCGGCGGTAGGATCGAAGCCGCAATAGAGTGCAATTGGCCCTTGCGCCAGTCGCTCTGCTAACGCTTCCTCATCCGTCACCTGGGCAACTAAGCCCCGCTCTTGCAATTGTTTTATCAAATTGATGTTCGCCATCAAATTCTCCATCTCTATACGACTGCACCTTGGCCGGTACACGGCTTTTCGCCCACTGGCGAAAGTAATACTTTTTGGGGCGTATAGAATAAAGCGCCGGCACGCGTAGTACCAGCGCTTAACATGAAAATCCTGACCTTACGGGGCGAGACGGTCTATTTTCCAGGCAGTTCCTTCGCGTTGATAAAGGAAACGGTCGTGCAGACGGTGTTCGCCGCCCTGCCAGAATTCCATTTGCTCAATACTTACGCGATATCCGCCCCAGAAGCTCGGGAGCGGCACTTCGCCCTGCTGGAATTTTTGCTTCAGTTCGAGGAATTTGCTTTCAAGCACGCCGCGCGCCGAAATACGGCTCGACTGCTTCGACACCCAGGCGCCTATCTGGCTATCCTTCGGGCGGCTGTGGAAGTATTTCATCACTTCCAGCGTAGAAAGGCGTTCGGCGGTGCCCTGTACCATCACCTGGCGGTCCAGCATATGCCAGGGGAAGTGCAGGCTTATACGCGGGTTGGTTTCGAGATGGTGAGCCTTGCGCGAGCCGAGGTTGGTATAAAACACCAGCCCTCTCTCATCGAAATGCTTCAGCAACACGATGCGCTGATACGGCTGGCCGTTTTCATCAACCGTGGCGACGACCATCGCGGTAGGATCGGCGAGTTTTGCCTCGCAGGCCTGCGCCAGCCAGCGTTCAAACAGCGGCAGCGGCGTGTCGGTAAGGTCACGACGGCGCAGGCCGCCCTGGGTATATTCGCGGCGCAGATGGGCAATTTGTTGCAAAGAATCGTTATCAGACATGGCGTTACGTCAGGCTATCCTCGGGTGGAGCTATTGTGCTCTCCACCCTGATAAATCTCAACGTTTGGCGGTCTGTATATGGCAATTATTCAGCACGATATTGTCTTTGCGGTAGACGATCGCGTCATCGCCCTTAGACCAGAACACATACACGCCGTCGGTATAACGCGCCCCGGAGGCGGAAAGCCCCTGTGTCAGGGTCAGCAGCTGGTTGTCATAGACGAAGCTTACCTGCTGTTTGTCGTTATTGAGCTTCACGGTCAGCGGCTTTTCGTCGCACTGGTAGGCCAGCGTGTCGGTATGCATTTTTACAAGGAAGGCGTTGTAGTAGCTACAGCCGGCGAGCAACAGCGGAAGCGTGGCAACAAGCAGTTTTTTCATCTTTTTATCCTGAAGGCGTTCTTATCCCTGGAGGGCATGCGCCCTCCTCAACGTCTTCAGTTTAGAAGCTTTTCCCGCGGGATAATTTCAGTTAACTCTGATTATGCGGCGGGTTTGCCGGATAGATAGCGCCGAGCACCGTCGCCCTGGACGCGCCGGTGACCGACGGCAGGTTGCCCGGCAGGCCGGACATAGTACGGTAGGCAAGCCAGGCGAAGGCCAGAGCTTCCATATCGTCGCCGCTGATGCCCGCTTCGTCGGTTGTGGTGACTTCAATCCCCGGCAACAGAGCCGCCAGCCGCGCCATCAGCAGTGGATTACGGCTGCCGCCGCCGCAGACCATCACCCGCTCGCAGCCGCCGCTCAGCAGCACCTGTTCGGCAATCGTCGTGGCCGTCAGTTCGGTTAGCGTAGCCTGCACGTCCTCTCCGGCCAGCGCCGGGAACATGGCCAGCTGGCGCTCAAGCCAGCCATAGTTGAAATATTCACGCCCGGTACTCTTCGGCGCGGGAGCGGAGAAATAAGGGTCGCTCAGCATTTGCTGTAACAGGGGGATGATAACTTTGCCGCTGTTCGCCCACTGCGCGTCTTTATCGTAGCCTTTGCCTTTTTGACGCCAGATCCACGCGTCCATCAGCATATTGCCCGGCCCGGTATCATAGCCCCTGACCGGCTGGCCGGGGATCAGCAAAGAAAGATTGGCGATACCGCCGATGTTCAGCACCATGCGTCTTTCCACCGGATGCGCCAGCAGCGCCTGATGGAATGCAGGCACCAGAGGCGCGCCCTGCCCACCGAGCGCCATATCGCGACGGCGGAAGTCGCCTACTACGGTAACGCCGGTCAGCGCGGCGATTTGATTGTTATCGCCAATTTGCATGGTGTGGGCGGCCTCGCCCTGCGGTTCGTGCCACACAGTTTGCCCGTGGCAGCCAATGGCGGTGACGTCTTCAGGCCGCAGCCCTTCACGCTCCATCAGAATTTGCACCGCCTCAGCGAACAATTTTCCTAAGCGATTGTCCAATTGACCCAGTTGAGAAAGCGTAAGCTGCTGCCCCTGGCAAACGGCAAGAACGGCGTTTTTGATGGCCAGCGGCATCGGGTGGCTGTAACTCGCCTGCTGGGCAACCAGATGCTCATCGATAGCGGCAAGCACCACATCGATGCCGTCCAGGCTGGTTCCTGACATTACGCCAATATAGCGACCTGACTTCATCCAACACTCCTTATTGTTACCGGGGACTGTAACTTGACGTCGATAAACTAGCACGCAATGCTATGATTTATTAATATATTTTATTAATAATCTGTGTAACGAAGCGCAACAAAAACGGGGTGACTTAATGCAAATTCACTTCAATACAGCGGTTTAGCCATTGTTAAAGGCGGCTGGTTTACTATTTTTACAAGATTGTTGTCGAACAAATATGAACTGTGGCGAGGAATTGCCATATAATTTAGCCATAACGGATGCTCACTGAGCGTTGATGGGTACACAGGAGAGGTATAAATGATTTCACGTATTCTGGCTATTTCACTGGTAAGTCTGACGCTGGCTGGCTGCGCCAATGAATCGCTGTCCGGCGATGTTTATAATGCATCCGAAGCTAAACAGGTAAGAACCGTGACCTACGGTACCATTACCCACGTTCGCGCGGTCACCATTAAAGGCAGCGAAGGCAGCAGCACAATCGGCGCTATCGGCGGCGCGGTACTCGGCGGCCTGCTGGGTAACACCGTTGGCGGCGGTACCGGACGTACTCTGGCAACCGCAGGCGGCGCAGTAGCCGGTGGCCTGGCGGGTGATGCCGTTGGCGGCGCAATGAGCAACAGTAAAGGTGTTGAGCTGGAAATCCGTAAAGATGACGGCCAGACCATTATTGCCGTGCAGAAACAAGGCGACACCCGCTACTCCGTGGGCCAGCGCGTAGCTATCTCCGGCAGCGGCAACAACATCACCGTTGCCCCTCGCTAAATAAAAATGGCCCGTTCATCGGGCCATTTTTTTAGTACGTTATGCCGGGCGGGTTGACCTCCGATTCGGCCACTGCCTCGCCCTGCTCCCCCCATCTCGCCAGCACCTGCTGATATTCGCCCCGTTTAATTGCCCCATCCAGCGCCGCCTGTAGCGCAAACACTAAGCCATTGCCCTTTTTCGTCGTGGTCGCGACGTAGGCCTTTTTCGGCCCAAGCCCCACAACCCGCGTGGTGCCGTTAAGCGCAGCTTTATAAGAGGCAACGGACTGCGGGCCAAAGAAGACGTCTGCCCGGCCGGACTGAATATAGAGATTGCCCGAAGCATCGTCGGTGAGATAAACCGGCTGCGCAGGCTCGCGGCCCGCCTTTTCGTTTTCAGCATTCCAGCCCAGTAAAATACGCTCCTGGTTGGTGCCGGAGCCTACTATAACCCTGCGCCCGGCGAGATCTTCCGCCTTGCTGACGGCCTTTATCGGGCTGCCGGACTTCACCGAGAACGCCAGCGAATCCACGCGATAAGTGGCAAAATCGAACTTCTCTTTACGCTGTTCGGTCACCGCAATATTCACCAGCGCCACGTCATAACGCCCGGAGCTGATGCCCAGCGGCCAGTCTTCCCATGCCGTGGGGACCAGTTTTAGCTTCAGCCCAAGGCTGCCCGCCAGCAGGCGAGCGATATCCGGATCACTGCCGATACGCGTACGATTATCGCTTGCCAGCAACGCAAGCGGCGGCGAATTGAGCGCCGAGATAGCCACCGTCAGCGTGCCCGGCTCAACGAATTTATAGCCGGTGGGGATTTTGCTTATCGCCTGCTCGTCCCGCGTTGTCGGGAGCGGTTTTTCATTTGCTGCCAGGTCAAGACCGCCGTGCGCCGTGGAGGCCGAGGCATAAATCATCAAAGCCAGTAATCCATATTTCATTTCACAGCACCTTCGATAAAAACTGCCGGGTACGCGGATGCTGCGGATAATTGAGAACCTCATCGCTGCTTCCCTGCTCGACAATTTTGCCATCCACCATAAAGACCACCTGGTCTGCCACTTCACGGGCAAAGCCGATTTCGTGCGTCACAACCACCAGCGTGGTGCCCGAACGCGCCAGTTTCTTAATCACGTCCAGCACTTCGCCTACCAGTTCCGGGTCCAGGGCAGAAGTGGGTTCATCGAACAGCATCACGCGCGGGCTGAGCGCCAGCGCACGGGCAATAGCGATGCGCTGCTGCTGCCCGCCAGACAAATGCCGCGACCACGCGTCGGCCTTATTGCGCAGGCCGACCACATCCAGCAGGTCATAAGCCCGCTCAACCGCTTCTTTACGGCTGAGCTGCTTATGGGCGATGGGTGCCTCAATCAGGTTTTCCAGCACCGTGAGATGCGGGAACAGGTTGAAATTCTGGAACACATAGCCGACGTTCACCCGCTGGCGCAGGATCTCTTTCTCTTTCAGCTCATACAGCTTGTCGCCCTTCAGGCGGTAGCCAATGTAGTCCCCGTCAATTTGAATAAAGCCTTCATCCACGCGCTCAAGGTGGTTAATTGCCCGCAGCAACGTGGACTTGCCGGAGCCGGACGGCCCGAGAATAACCGTCACCGTACCGGGCGGGATCTCCAGCGAGACTTCGTCCAGAGCTTTATGGCGGCCAAAGTATTTGCTGACCCCGGTAATCGATATATGGCCGCTATGAGAGGTTGGCATGAATCGGCTCCTGGGTTGTGGCTGGCGAGGTAACGGCGACGGTGCGGGTTGAGGAACGAGCCTGATTAATCGCGGAGCGGCGTTCGCTGCGCGCCAGAGAGCGTTCGACCAGGTGCTGGATAATCGACAGCACGCTGGTAATGACCAGATACCAGACCGCCCCGACCATCAGCAGCGGGATCACCTGCTGGGTGCGGTTGTAGATCATCTGGATGGTATAAAACAGCTCCGGCATCGCCAGGACATATACCATCGCCGTGCCTTTCGCGAGGCTGATGATTTCATTAAAACCCGCCGGAAGAATGGTTCTCAGCGCCTGGGGAAGGATGATGCGCACGGTGCGCCGCCATGCGGGCAACCCCAGCGCGGCGGCAGCTTCATACTGCCCGTGATCCACGCCGAGAAAACCTCCGCGCACAATCTCCGCCGTGTAGGCGCTCTGCACCAGCGTGAGGCCCACTACGGCGGTGGAAAACTGCCCCAGTACGTTAATGGTTTCGTAGCTTGCCCAGGTGATGCCGGTAAAAGGCACGCCGAGCGAGAGCGTGTCGTAAAGGTAAGAAAAGTTATACAAAACGATAAGCACGACTATCAGCGGCAGCGAGCGGAACAGCCAGATGTAGCCCCAGGCCAGGCTACTGAGCAGCCAGGAAGACGAGAGTCTCGCCAGCGCCAGCAGGCCGCCAATGACCACGCTCAGGGCCGTTCCCAGCAGGGTAAGAAGCAAGGTCTGCCCCAGCCCCTCGAGGATCACGGGGTCAAAGAACCAGCGGGCGAAGACCGCCCACTCCCAGCGCGGATTAAACGCCACGGACTGCACCACCACCGCCAGCACAAACAGAGCAATCACCGCGCCGACGGCACGCAGGGGGTAGCGCGCGGGCACCACCTTAATGGTTTCAGATGTTTTCATCTTTTCTCCTCAGGCCGTCTTACTCAGGCTTTGCAGTGACAATATTTTGGTGAAACGCAGCCGCCCGTCGTAAGGAGGCTGGCTGAACTCTTCCGGGTCGCGTTGCAGGTCGAATTGCGCTTCATATCCTTCGCTGAGATAGAGCCTGACGGCCTCGGGCTGGCGGAAACCGGTCGTCAGATAGATACGGCTATAGCCCGCAAGCAGAGCCAGGCGTTCCAGCTCGCGCACGACGCGCCCGGCCAGCCCCTGCTTGCGCAGCGTGCCTTTGGTCCAGATGCGCTTAATTTCCGCCGTCTGTTCGTCATAGGGTTTATAAGCCCCGGTAGCGATGATTTCCCCGTCGCGCTCAAGGACGACAAATATCCCCTGCGGCGGCAGATACCACTCGGTTAGCTCCACCTCCGCATCGCGCGAAAAGTAATCCCCATAGCGGGCGGCGTACTCCCCGAACAGGCCGCTGATTATCGGCTGGAGCTCCGGAGCCTCCGGCGATAAAACCCGAAAATGTTCGCTCATCGTGGCCTCCTCAGTCGCCTAAACCGGCTGGGTTGATTTCCGAAGCGGGGATACGCTCCACGCCCTCGCCCCAGCGATTAAGCACTTTGTCGTAATCGCCGCTTTTAATTGCGCCGTTGAGCGACGTCTGCACCGCTTCTACCAGGCCGCCGCCCTTTTTCAGGGTCACGGCAATATGCGCGGCTTTCGGCCAGCCGCCGTCCACGCTGCCCACCAGCTTCGTTTTACCCGTCAACGCCGCTTTCCACGCGCCAATAACGTTCGGGCCAAAGAAGGCGTCCGCGCGCCCGGACTGGAGCGCAAGGGTCAAGGCCGCGTCGTCTTTGGTGTAGACCGGCGTAAACGGCTTCAGGCCTTTCTTTTTGTTCTCTTCATTCCAGGCCAGCAAAATTGCCTCCTGGTTGGTGCCGGAGCCGACGATAATGCGCAGCCCGGCAATCTCTTGCGCGTTGGCAATCGACTTTATCGGGCTATTGGCCTTCACGTAGAAGCCCAGCGAGTCCTTACGGTAGGTGGCAAAGTCGAATTTCTCTTTGCGCTCTTTGGTGACGGTAATATTGCTGATCGCGGCATCATATTTCCCGGAAGCCACGCCCAGCGGCCAGTCCTCCCACGAAGTCGGCACCACGTTAAGCTCAAGGCCCAGACTGTCCGCAACCAGGCGGGCAATATCCACCTCGCTGCCGAGCAGGGTTTTATTGTCGTCGGAGAACACCGTCAGCGGCGGGGAATTCAGCGCCGCCACCGCCACGGTAAATTTACCCGGCACGGCAAAGCGGTAATCTTGAGGAAGCTGGGCAATAGCCTGCGGGTTCTTAGCGGTATGGACTGGCGCTTTGTTAGCTTCCACGCTCACGCCGGTGCCGTTAATCGTAACGTCGTTTGCCCACGTAAGCGGAGCCCAGGCCAGAGCAATAGCCAGTAATAGCGATGATTTCTGCATAGCGGTTTCTCTTTTTTATTTGCCGTAGCGATTTTTAGGTTGTGTAAGACCAAAGCTCTCCCGCAGCGTGCTGCCGGGGTAGTCCGTGCGAAACAGCCCGCGCACTTGCAGAACGGGCACGACCTGCTCTACAAAACGTGGGAAGGTGTCTGGCGTGCCGCCCTGGATAATAAAGCCGTCCGCGGCCTGTTCTTCAAACCACTGTTGCAGGCCGTCGGCCACCTGTTCCGGCGAGCCGAAAAAGCGCGGGCGCGGGCTGGCAGCTTCAAGGGCAACCTGCCGCAGCGTAAGCCCCCGTTCGCGGGCGTTGCGTTTGATTTCATCGGTTGTGCTGCGGAAGCTGTTTTGCCCAAGGTCGCCGATGTCCGGGAAGGGTTCATCCAGCGGATACTGGCTGAAATCATGGTGCTCGAAATAGCGCCCGAGATAGTTCAGCGCGTCGTTTACGGAAACCAGCGCCGCCGTAGTTTGATACTGCCGCTCAACGTCATCGGCGTCCTGGCCAACAATAACGCTGACGCCCTGGAAAATATGCAGTGAGTCAGGCTCACGCCCCTGTCCTTCTAGCTGGTTTTTCACATCACGATAGAAGGCTTTTGCCTCCGCGAGGCTTTCATGGTGGGTGAAGATCGCATCGGCATGCCGCGCCGCCAGCTTTTTGCCGTCATCTGAGGCTCCGGCCTGGAAGATAATCGGCCTGGCCTGCGGAGTGCGGCCGATATTTAGCGGGCCTGCAACCTGGAAAAAGTCACCCCGGTGGTTCAGGGCATGAAGTTTTTCGGCGTCAAAAAACTGGCCGCTCTCTTTGTTGCGAATAAAGGCATCTTCTTCCCAGGAGTCCCACAGGCCTTTCACCACGTCGAGATATTCATCGGCAATTCGGTAGCGCAGAGCGTGTTCCGGGTGCTTCTCCCGGGAAAAATTCTTTGCCGAGCCTTCAAGCGGCGAGGTCACAACGTTCCAGCCAGCGCGCCCGTTACTCAGGTGGTCCAGGCTGGCAAACTGCCTGGCCGTGGTAAAAGGATCGCTGTAGGAGGTAGATAACGTTCCCACCAGCCCAAGATTTTGGGTCAGGCTTGCCAGCGCGGATAATACGGTGAGCGGCTCGAAGCGATTTAAAAAATGCGGGATGGATTTTTCATTAATATATAAGCCGTCGGCGACAAATAAAAAGTCCAGCTTTCCCTCTTCGGCTTTTAACGCGGTTTGTTTGACGAATTCAAAATTAATACTGGCATCCGCCGTCGCTGCCGGATGACGCCACGCGGACATATTTCCCGATGCGCCATGTAATATAGTGCCAAGACGTAATTGCCGTTTTGCAGACATGCCCGATCCTTATGCGAGCCGCCCCGGCCCGCAATAATGAGTATTTAATTAAAGTTGTTTTAATGCAGCCTGCGCTAAATGTGAGAAATAGCGGGCTGCCGGTTCAATTAGTTTTTCGTCGGGATCAAAGCCCGGGTGATGCAGGCCATAACTGCTCTCGCTCCCGATGCTGACAAAAGCGCCGGGAATATGCTGGAGGTATACCGCAAAATCCTCGCCGCCCATATGCAGATCGGCGGGGCGGGTTTCGTACCCCTCGGCTGCCGCAATTTCATCGGCGAAGGCCGCCCAGCGCTCATCGTTGATCAGCGCGTCCGGGCCGGGATGCCACTCAACTTCTATTTGCGATCCAAAGGCGGCGGCGAGCCCTGCGGCAATTTCGCCGACCCGCACTTTTACGGCTTCCCGCACGGCGGCGCGATGCGTGCGCAAGGTGCCTTCAAGCTCGACGCTTTCCGGCAGAACGTTCCAGGTGTTGCCCCCGGCGATACGCGTTACGCTGAGTACCGCGGAATCAAGCGTATTCACCTCGCGGCTGGTAATGTTCTGAAGCAGGCTAACCAGCTGGCTGGAAAGCAGAATGGCGTCCTTACCCTCGTGGGGACGAGCGGCATGAGCGCCTTTGCCGGTCACCCGGATAATAAAGCGGTCCACGTTAGCGTAGAACGCTCCGCCGCGGGTGGCGAAAGCGCCAACCGGCAGGCCGGGTTCATTGTGCATGCCGAAAATAGCCGATACGCCCTGCAGGACTCCGGCGTTAATCAGCAGCTGCGCGCCGCCAAAACGTTCTTCTGCGGGCTGAAACAGGATGCGTACTCGCCCATCCAGCTCCGGCTCATGCTGCTTAAGCAATAAGGCCGCGCCCAGCATCACGCTGCTGTGGACGTCGTGGCCGCAGGCGTGCATAACGCCAGGATGCTGCGAGCTAAACGCCACGCCGCTGGTTTCCTCGATGGGCAAAGCATCAATGTCCGCCCGAAGCGCCACAACGCGCTCCCCGCTGCCAATCTCGGCCACTACGCCGGTTTTCAGTTCGTAAGGAAGCAGGCGAATATCCGCGCTTTGCAGCCAGTCGCGGATGCGGGCCGTAGTCGCAACCTCCCGAAGGGAAAGCTCGGGGAACTGGTGAAGTTCACGCCGCCAGGCAATAAGCTGTTGGCCAAAACTCATAACACCACCTCCGTCGCCGCGTGGGCTTCGGCCAGCAGCCGCAGGGAGGCAATACGCGCCGGACCTTCCGCCAGCGGGGTATCGATAATAAATTCATTGATGCCGTAATTCTGGTGCAGGGCCTCCAGCCCCTCACGAACCGTTTCCGGGGTGCCTTTCAGCAGGGAGGGTTCGCGCCGGACCAGGCTGCGCAACGGGCTTCCCGACTGGCGGGCGAAGCTGCGGCCCTGCTCCTCGCTGGCAACGCTGACGCGCTGGCCGTTTTCCAGTTCGACGCCCCAGACTTCAACCTGTTGAGCCAGGCGTTCCGCTTCGGCAACGTCCTGGGCAACAACGGCCTGAACCGCCACCAGCACGTCGCGGCGGCTGTTAGCCCGCCAGTAGCTCAGCACCTCGTGCAGCAGCGCTTTGTCGCCGTTCAAATGGGCGGCGAAAACAAAATTCCAGTCGAGGCTGGCGGCAAGTCTTGCGCTTTGCAGGCTGGCACCCAGCAGGAAACCCTCCGGGCGCTGGGCAGGTAGCGGCGTGGCGCGAACGCCGTCCTCTTCCGCCGGATCGGTCAGCGAAAGCCAGTTATCGAGCTGGGCGAGCTGGTCGTCGAACGTGCCTTTGGCCTCGGGCGAGCTTCCCAGTTGTAAAACCTGGGTTGAGCGCGGCAAACCGCCGGGTGCTTTTCCCACACCAAGATCGACTCGCCCCGGGGCAAGCGATGCCAGCAGATTAAAGTTTTCAGCAACTTTGTATGGGCTGTAATGTTGCAGCATCACGCCGCCGGAGCCGATGCGAATACGCTTCGTCTGCCCGGCAAGCCACGCAATCACCACTTCCGGCGAAGGGCTGGCCAGCTGCGCGGTATTATGATGTTCGGCAATCCAGAAGCGGTGATAGCCCCATTCTTCTGCCCTTTGGGCCAGATACAGAGTACGCGCCAGCGCATCCGTCGCGCTTTCGCCGTTTGAAATCGGGCTTTTATCCAGAATACTGATGCGATAAGACATAATGCAGGCTCGTTTTTATTAACATGCCTTCATTATTAAAAGCGCGGCGCGCCGGAGAGAAACAATTAAATAACATTAACACTTCTGAAATATAGATAAACAAATCGTGATAGCAGAGATTTATTATCTGTCCAGCGTCAGGCATAAAAAAAGCCCCACCCGACGGTGAGGCTTTACCTGATGAGCGAAATTAACCGCGGCTTTGCAGCTCGATAATGTTCTGCTCGAGGCGGCTTATCAGGTTAATTAATAGCGCCTGCTCTTCGCGAGAAATTCCGGTAAGAATTTCACCGCGCGTTTCGTTTATCACGCTCTCCATCTGCTCGATAATCGGTGCCGCTTGCTCGGTCAATTTAATGCGCTTTGCCCGACGGTCGTTAGCACAGGTTTTACGGGAAATTAATCCCTTCTCTTCGAGCTGATCCAAAGTACGAACCAGTGATGGCTGCTCGATGCCGATCGCTTTTGCCAACTGAATCTGCGACTGATCTGGCGGCAGCTGATGAATATTATGCAGCGTTACCCAGTGTGTCTGTGTCAATTCCAGAGGTTTGAGACGATGGTCGATCAGAGCACGCCAAATGCGTACCAGGCGGGCCAGATCCGATCCTAATGGCGATGGCGATTCCAATTTCATCTCCTTATAATTAGCTTGCTAACTTATTATACTGATTTTAGACTATTGTGCAGGCATTAATTGTTAAAAACAAATCCCTTACTTTCGCTGAAGTTATGCAACCAGCTATACTTTTATTCTACATCTAAGTGAGGGGAAACGGCAGCCATCCCCGTTTTTTAAAGGATTATCGTACGTGAGTCTCACTTTTAGCCCGTCCGGCTTCCCGCTTCAGGATCTTGTGGTCGGGGCCTCCGTTTACTTCCCCCCGCTGTTCAAAGCGGTCTTTCTCGGCTTTTTTATCTGGCTGGTGGTGCATCGCCTGCTGCGCGACTGGATCTACTCCGGTGAAATCTGGCACCCCACGCTGATGGACTTATCCCTCTTCTCGCTCTCCGTAAGCGGCGCGATGGCCCTTTTAGTTTTCTGGTAACGAAATGAATTTAAAAACAATAAAATACTTTTCTACCCTGCTTGTTCTTGCCGCCGCGCTGCTGGCAGGCTGGCTGCTGTGGAACTACTACATGCAATCGCCGTGGACGCGGGACGGTAAAGTTCGCGCCGAACAGGTGAGCATTACGCCGCAGGTTTCCGGCACCATTGTTACCCTGAACGTGAAGGAC
The DNA here is from genome assembly GCF_000412335.2 of Cedecea davisae DSM 4568. Classification (GTDB taxonomy): domain Bacteria; phylum Pseudomonadota; class Gammaproteobacteria; order Enterobacterales; family Enterobacteriaceae; genus Cedecea; species Cedecea davisae. The sequence continues at coordinate 1,759,803 of NZ_KE161030.1, read as the reverse complement.
AATCAGTTCGTCAGCAAAGGCGCGCCGCTGTTTACCCTGGACGCAACGCCTTACCATATCGCGGTGCTTAATGCCGAAGCCCAGTTGGCAAAGGCCCAGTCCGATCTGGCAAAGGCCAGTAACGAAGCGAATCGCCGCCATAATCTGCCGCGCAACTACATCTCCGCCGAGGATATGGATACCGCGAATATCAACGTTAAAGCGATGCAGGCGGCGGTAAAAGTCGCCCAGGCCACGCTGGAGCAGGCGCAGTGGCAGCTGTCGCAAACCACGGTCACCGCCCCGGTTGACGGCTGGGTCACTAATCTTTCCTCGCGTCCCGGCAACTACGCGACCGAAGGCAAACCCGTATTCGCCCTGGTCGACAGCCACTCGTTTTACGTCGTCGGCTATTTTGAAGAGACCAAGCTGCGCCATATTCAGCCGGGCAACGCGGTGCAAATCGTCCTGTATAACGGTAACCAGAAGCTGAGCGGCAAAGTTGAAAGCATCGGCCGCGCCATATACGACCAAAGTATTGAAAGTGACAGTGATTTGGTGCCGGACATCAAACCAAACGTGCCGTGGGTTCGCCTGGCGCAGCGCGTGCCGGTACGCATTAGCCTGGACGCCGTGCCTCAGGGCGTGACGCTGGTATCGGGCACTACCTGCACCGTTAGCGTTCAGCCCTGAGCCGCCCGATGAACCTGAGTTTCCTCGAATGGCGTAACACTCCGTGGGGTAAAGCGACCGGCGGCCAATGGCGCTATGCGCTACGCAACGCTATTGCAATGGGCATGGCGCTCACCATCGCCTATGCGCTCGATCTGGACGAACCTTACTGGGCAATGACTTCCGCGGCGGTGGTCAGCTTCCCTACCGTTGGCGGCGTCATCAGCAAAAGCCTCGGGCGTATTGCCGGGAGCTTTATCGGCGCGGCCGCCTCGCTGATTATCGCCGGTAATGCGCTTAACGATCCCTGGCTGTTTACCTTCGCCATGGCCAGCTGGCTGGCGCTGTGTACCTGGGCTTCCAGCCATTTTCAGAATAACGTCGCCTATGCGTTTATGCTGGCAGGCTACACCGCGGCGATTATCGCCTTCCCGATGGTGAATACCCTCGAGTCAACCCAGCTTTGGGATATCGCCCAGGCGCGAGTTTGCGAGGTGGTTGTCGGGATTTTGTGCAGCGGTTTTATGATGATGGTGCTGCCGAGCACTTCTGACGGCAGCGCTCTGGTCAGCGCGTTGAAAAATATGCACGCCCGCCTGCTGGAGCACGCCAGCCTGCTGTGGCAGCCGGAAACCACCGATGCCATACGCACCGCGCATGAAGGGATTATCGGCCAGATCCTGACCATGAATCTGCTGCGCATTCAGGCGTTCTGGAGCCACTACCGCTTCCGGCGGCAAAACAATTTACTGAATTATCTCCTGCACCAGCAGCTGCGGCTGACAAGCGTTATCTCCAGCCTGCGCCGCATGTTGCTTAACTGGCCGGAAGCTCCGGCGAATATCTGGTCGGTGCTGGACAGCCTGCTGCGCGAGCTGGCAAAGCCGGATGCCAGCAAATACGCGGTTGCAAAGCTGCTGCAACAAATTGCGCCTGGCTCTGCGGATGATTATCGCCATCAGGCGTTCTGGCACCGCCTGCGCTATTTTTGCTGGCTCTATCTCAACAGCAGCCGCTGGCTGAGGGCGCTGGAAAACGCTACCCCGGTTTCAATTATTACGCCGCCCGAGGCTCCGCCTCTCGCCCGCCATACCGACAACGCCGAAGCGCTGTGGAGCGCGCTGCGCACCTTCTGCGTTATCACCCTTACCGGAGCCTGGTGCATCGGCACCCAGTGGGAGTCCGGGAGCGGCGCGCTGTCGCTTGCCGCGATTAGCTGCGTGCTTTATTCCTCGGTTGCTTCACCGCTTGGGTCGCTGACGCTGCTGATGCGCACCCTGCTCTGGCTGTCGCTGTTTAGCTTCCTGGTCAAATTTGGCCTGATGATCCAGATAACCCAGCTCTGGCAATTCCTGCTTTTCCTGCTGCCGCTGCTGGCAACCATGCAATTGTTAAAATTGCAGCAGCCCAAACGCGCCGCCCTGTGGGGACAGCTGATCGTGTTTATGGGGTCATTTCTCGCCGTCAGCAATCCGCCGGTTTATGACTTTGCCGGTTTTATGAATGACAACCTGGCAAAAGTGCTCGGGGTCGGCATCTCCTGGCTCGCGTTTTCGGTCCTCAAGCCGAGCTCGGATACCCGCCGCAGCCGCCGCCATATCAGAGCGCTGCGGCGCGGTTTTATCGACCAGCTCAGCCGCAAACCGCAGCACAGCGAAAGCCAGTTTGAGTCGCTGGTTTATCATCACATCAGCCAGCTAAGCAGCAGTAAAGATGACGCGGCCCGCCGCTGGCTGCTGCGCTGGGGCGTGGTTCTGCTTAACTGTTCGCATGTTGTCTGGCAGCTACGCGGCTGGGAAACGCGCTCCGACCCGCTGTCGATGGTGCGGGATGTCTGCATCCATACTCTGCGCGACGTGATGAGCGAACGCGGCGTACTGCAAAGGCCGCTGGCGGAGTCACTTAAGGAACTACAGAGGATCTGCGAAACGCTGGCGCACCATCATGATCCGGCGGCGCGGGAACTAGCGGGAATTATCTGGCGGCTTTACTGCTCGCTTTCGCAGCTGGAACAGGCACCGCCTGCCGGAACGCTGGCAGGCGGTCAGTAACGGTTAAGGCACGTCGTAACCGAGAGCCGCTTTGCGGATGCGGAACCATTGCTGGCGGCTCATTTCCAGCGACAGGGAATGGATAGCGGAGCGTACGCGCTCGATTTTGCCCGAGCCGATGATCGGCAGCGGAGAAGACGGGAGGCGCATCACCCAGGCGTAAACCACCTGTTCGATAGTGTCGGCGCCCATTTCTTCCGCCACTTTTTGCAGCTCGTCGCGCAGCGGCTGGTACGCATCATCATTAAACAGGCTGCCGCCGCCGAGGCATGACCACGCCATCGGACGAATGCGCAGCTGCTGGAGCTGATCCAGCGTGCCGTCAAGCAGCAGCGGCTGGTGTACCGGGGAGAGCTCCACCTGGTTGGTTGCCAGGGTAAACGGCAGGCGGGACTGTAACAGCGCAAACTGGGCCGGCGTAAAGTTAGATACGCCGAAGTGGCGTACCTTGCCGCTGTGGTGCAGCGCGGTAAACGCCTCGGCCACTTCATCGGCATCCATTAGCGGGTCCGGACGGTGAATAAGCAGCAGGTCGATATAGTCGGTTGCCAGCTTTTTCAGGGAGCTTTCCGCGCTGCTGATAATATAATCGCGGTCGGTAATATAGTGACCAATAGCGTTCTCTGGCTTCGCCGTAGTGGCGATACCGCACTTGGTAACAATCTCCATTTTGCTACGCAGATGCGGCACCAGGCGCATGGCTTCCCCAAACGCAGCTTCACAGGCATAACCACCATAAATATCGGCGTGGTCCGCGGTGGTAATACCCAGCTCAACGTGTTCTTCAATGAAACTCGCCAGCTGGCGAGGCGACATATTCCATTCCATCAAACGCCAGTAGCCCATCACCAGGCGTGAAAACTCCGGTCCCTGCGGGGCAATCGTAATGCGCTGTACCATAAAAATATAACCTCAATAAGGAAAAGAACTGCCCCGAGTATAACGGCGCTGAATGATTAAAACAGTGAGGGCTGCTCGGGTTCTTCAGGAGAATTTGGCTTGTTTGCTCGTAACTTGCGCAATAAACGCTGGCGGCACAGGCGCAGCACGTCCTGCTTTTGCCCGTCGCTCATTTGCTGCCACTGAAAGCGCTCATCCCGGCTGCGCATACAGCCGCGGCAAAAACCGCGATCATCCGACTGGCAGATGCCGCGACAGGGACTCTGAATGGGGAAGAACTCAAGCTGTTCGGACACTAACCCACCTCGCTGGCGACTTTGCATCAATTGAAGCCCGACTCTTGCCGGGATGCAAGCGCGGCGGCTAAATAATCGTCGCCCGGATAAAAGCTGGCGAAATTAAGGTTGAGCTAATCTTCCCTCACTATTCTGGCGGAAATTCTGTTTTGTATTCACGGCTTATATGGATTTCCTGAGAAAGTTACGATGTAACGACGCGCAATTTAACCTCTGCTGCGCCTTTTTCTTCACCCTGATTAACTCGCTGTTTATTCGCCGCAGCTGGCAGCTGATCGCCCCGGACTCTTTTCACAGCTGGCTCTTTGCCGCCTCGGTGCCGGTAGTGCTGTTTTGCGCCTGGCTGACCATCTTTAGCGTGATTAATCTGCCGTGGCTGCGCAAACCCGTGCTGGTGCTGCTGGTTATCGGCTGCGCGGCCAGCAACTATTTTATGTTTACCTACGGGGCCGTCATCGATAAAAACATGATGGTTAACGTGTTTGAGACCGACTCCCAGGAAGCCGCCGCCCTGGTTACACCACAGCTGATAGGCTGGCTGACGCTGGCTGGCGTGGTTCCCGCCCTTGCACTGGCCGTGGTGAAAGTTGCGCCTGCCCGCTGGTGGCATACTGCCCTTACTCGCCTGGTGAGCATTCTGGCCGGGCTTCTGGTGATAATCCTCGTTGCTTCGGTGTTTTATAAAGATTACGCCTCGCTGTTTCGCAATAATAAAGGCGTGGTGAAAATGGTCACCCCTGCAAACTACATCAGCGCCATTAGCCGCTATAGCAAAGAGCGCTGGTTTGCAGGAGACCAGACGTTAATCAAAATTGGCGAAGATGCTCAAAAAGGCGCAATCATTCGCCACCAGGCGAAGAAAACGCTGGTGCTGCTGGTGGTTGGCGAAGCCTCGCGGGGCGAGAATTATTCCCTTGGCGGCTACCAAAGAGAAACCAATCCGCAGCTTAAAAAACAGCAGGTGATTTACTTCCAAAAAGCGTCATCCTGCGGCACGGAAACGGCGGTGTCGGTGCCGTGCATGTTTTCCGATATGCCGCGCAAAAGCTACGATGCCGACGTGGCTCGCCACCAGGAAGGGGTGCTGGACGTGCTCGCTCACGCCGGGGTAAATGTCCTGTGGCGCGACAACGACGGCGGCTGCAAAGGAGCCTGCGACCGTCTACCCCATAGCGATATGACTCAATGGCGGCTGGATTTGTACTGCAAAGATAACGCCTGCCTTGATGACGTCCTGCTCCACCGCCTGGATAATGTGATTGACGGACTGCGCCACGACACGGTGATTGTGCTGCACCTGATGGGCAGCCACGGCCCGGCCTATTACCAGCGCTATCCGGAAAACTTCCGTAAATTTGCCCCAACCTGCGACAGCAATCAGATTCAGGATTGCAGCCGCCAGGCGCTGATTAACACCTACGACAACACCATTCTGCATACCGATGACGTGCTGAGCCGCACCATCGACAAACTAAAGCAACATCAGGAGAAGCTTAACACCGCCCTGATTTATCTTGCCGACCACGGGGAATCTCTCGGCGAAAACGGTATTTACCTGCACGGCACGCCTTATATGCTGGCGCCTTCTCAGCAAACGCATATTCCTCTGCTGGTCTGGCTGTCGCAGGATTACCAGCAGAATTTTGCCGTTGATAACGTCTGCCTGGCCCAAAAAGCCGCCAGAGATGAGGTTTCGCAGGATAATTTGTTCTCCACGCTGCTGGGCATGATGAACGTTAATAGTTCGGTTTATCAGAAAGATATGGATATTCTTGCCGACTGTCGTCGCCGTTGAAATCCGGCAGTCGTGAAAAAAGCGAGCGTCGGGTATTGCATTAGACTGACTGGTCTACTACATTCTGTAGCCATGAATCGACATCCTGAACACGACACTCGCGAACACCTGCTTGCCATCGGCGAACGGCTTTGCCTTGCCAGAGGCTTTACCGGCATGGGTCTTAGCGAACTGTTACGCACGGCGGAAGTGCCAAAAGGCTCGTTCTACCACTACTTTCGCTCCAAAGAAGCGTTTGGCGTGGCGATGCTGGAGCGTTATTACCAGGCGTCGAACCAGCGGCTGGCGGAACACTTTGCTAACGGCGAGGGCAACTACCGCCGCCGTTTGCTGAAGTGGTATCAGGATATGTTGAGCTATTTTTGCCAGAGCGGAAACCTGAGCAACTGCCTGGTGGTTAAGCTGTCGGCAGAAGTGTGTGACCTTTCGGAAGATATGCGCGGCGCGTTAAACAACGGCGGCGCACAGGTCATCGCCCTGCTTGCAGACGCCCTTGAAAAAGGCCGTGCGGAAAAAAGCCTGAGCTTTGAAGGCGAGGCTTTTGACCAGGCAATGGTGCTTTATGCGCTGTGGCTCGGCGCCAGCCTGCAGGCAAAGATTTCCCGCAATGCCGTGCCGCTGGAAAGCGCCCTTGCGCATGTGCAAACCCTATTAGCTGAACCCGTTCGTTAACGGGTTTTTATTTACGAAATTACTAGACGACCGGTCTACTTGAGGAAAATCCATGTCAGCAGATAAACTGTTTACGCCGCTTAAAGTTGGCGCAATTACCGTACCAAACCGCATCTTTATGGCTCCGCTGACGCGCCTGCGCAGCATCGAACCTGGCGATATCCCAACGCCGCTAATGGGCGAGTATTACCGTCAACGTGCGAGCGCTGGCCTTATCATCAGCGAAGCTACGCAGATTTCTGCTCAGGCTAAAGGTTATGCCGGTGCCCCAGGCCTGCACAGCGATGAGCAAATCGCGGTGTGGAAAGACATCACCGCTGGCGTACATGCGGCGAAGGGCCATATGGCCGTTCAGCTGTGGCATACCGGTCGTATTTCCCACAACACCCTCCAGCCAGACCAGCAGGCTCCCGTTGCGCCATCCGCAATTATCGCCGGTACCCGCACTTCGCTACGTGATGAAAACGGTAACGCGGTTCGCGAAGATACTTCGATGCCTCGCGCGCTGGAAACCAGCGAAATCCCGGGTATCGTCAATGACTTCCGTCAGGCGATTGGCAACGCGCGTGACGCCGGTTTTGACCTGGTAGAACTGCACTCCGCCCACGGCTACCTGCTGCACCAGTTCCTGTCCCCTTCTTCTAACCACCGTACCGACGAGTACGGCGGCAGCCGCGAAAATCGCGCTCGCCTGGTGCTTGAGGTGGTGGACGCGGGGATCAAAGAGTGGAGCGCCGATCGCATCGGGATCCGCGTTTCCCCGATTGGCTCCTTCCAGAATGTGGATAACGGCCCGAACGAAGAAGAAGACGCTCTGTACCTGATTGAAGAGCTGGGCAAGCGCGGTATCGCATATCTGCATATGTCCGAACCTGACTGGGCAGGCGGCGAGCCGTACACGGAAGCCTTCCGCGAGAAAGTGCGCGAGCGCTTCAGCGGCGTGATTATCGGTGCCGGTGCCTATACGCCTGAAAAAGCGGAAGACCTGATCACCAAAGGTTTGATTGATGCGGTAGCCTTTGGCCGCGCATTCATCGCCAACCCGGACCTGGTTGCCCGCCTGCAGGCCAATGCTGACCTGAACCCGCAGCGCCCTGAGTCCTTCTACGGCGGCGGTGCCGAAGGCTACACCGACTACCCAACTCTGTAATACCGAAGTTCCTTTCATTGATAGCGGCGAGCGATCGCCGCTATACTCAAAGCTTGTGCAAATAACTGTTTCATTCGACGAGGATTTTATGCGTCTACTTCATACCATGCTGCGCGTTGGCGATCTGCAACGCTCCATCGAGTTTTACACCAAAGTGCTGGGCATGAAACTGCTGCGCACCAGCGAAAACACCGAATATAAATACTCTCTCGCCTTTGTTGGCTACGGCGATGAAAGCGACACCGCAGTTATCGAACTGACCTATAACTGGGGCGTGGAAAGCTACGATCTCGGCACCGCTTACGGCCACATCGCCTTAAGCGTGGACAACGCGGCTGAAGCCTGCGAACGCATTCGCAACAACGGCGGCAACGTTACCCGCGAAGCGGGCCCGGTTAAAGGCGGCACCACCGTTATCGCCTTCGTGGAAGATCCCGACGGCTATAAAATCGAACTGATCGAAGAGAAGCACGCGGGCAAAGGCCTGGGTAACTGATTTTTCGTTAGGCAATGGGCGCAATGTGCGCCCAATACTGCAACACTCCCCGAAATTTGCCATAATGCGCGCTGCATTTTCCCCGTATTAAGAGAATCTGATGTCAGACAACACGCAACTGCATGGCCTGTGCGACCGTTTCCGTGGTTTTTATCCGGTGGTTATTGATGTTGAAACCGCAGGTTTTAACGCCAAAACTGATGCGTTACTGGAAATCGCCGCCGTTACCCTGAAAATGGATGAAAACGGCTGGTTATCCCCCGATGAAACGCTGCATTTCCATGTCGATCCGTTTGAAGGCGCTAATCTTCAGCCTGAAGCGCTGGCCTTTAACGGCATTGACCCGCACAACCCGCTGCGCGGTGCAGTCAGCGAATACGATGCGCTGCACGCCATCTTTAAAGCCGTGCGCAAAGGGATTAAGGACAGCGGATGCAGCCGCGCGATTATGGTGGCGCACAACGCAACCTTCGATCACAGCTTTATGATGGCCGCCGCCGAGCGCGCCTCGCTGAAGCGTAATCCGTTCCACCCGTTCGTGACGTTTGATACCGCCGCGCTAAGCGGGCTGGCACTAGGCCAAACGGTGCTGGCAAAAGCCTGTATTGCCGCTGGCCAAAAATTTGACAGCAGCCAGGCGCACTCCGCGCTGTACGACACCGAGCAAACCGCCCTGCTGTTCTGCGAAATCGTCAACCGCTGGAAGCGCCTCGGCGGCTGGCCTCTGCCCCCGGCGGAAGAATCTGAGTGCGAAGCATAAAAAAAGCGACCCGAGGGTCGCTTTTTTATTCGCCGGGCGGGATTACTCCGCGCCTGACTCCTGAGATTTGTACTTCTCTGCGGTCTCTTTAATCAGGGACTGCAATTCGCCGCGCTGGTACATCTCGATGATGATGTCGCAGCCGCCAACCAGTTCGCCGTCAACCCACAGCTGTGGGAAGGTCGGCCAGTTCGCGTATTTCGGCAGCTCGGCGCGAATGTCCGGGTTCTGCAAAATATCAACATAGGCAAAACGCTCGCCGCAGGCGGAAAGTGCCTGAACGGCCTGAGCGGAGAAGCCGCAGCTCGGCAGCTTCGGGGAACCTTTCATATAGAGAAGAATCGGGTTCTCAGCGATCTGGTTTTGAATTTTTTCAATAGTGCTCATTGTCTTGCTTCCTCAAACCTTGATACGGCAACAGTCTGCCATTGTAGCCAGTTGCACCCCTGCCAGAAAACACCAATTTTAGAAAGGTTTTTCCCTGGAATGCGCGGCGATGCAAACATGCTTTAAGAATAACACTTTTCAGCCGCGCGAAAATTAGCAATTTGCTCCATCCACGATCAATAAAACAGCAGATAACCCCCGGGAATGATTAATTTTTTAGCACCAGCTTCCACTTTTGACCGTTAAATAGTAATTGCCTATTAACATTATCGGCTTTTATGCATTAGAATCGTCGGGTTTCGCAAAAATCATACGCAGGCATGATGGTTAGCATCGTGCTTTCATTTATCAGGGGATTGACGAGTGGCGCGGATAAATAAAATCTCTATCACGCTATGTGCTCTGCTATTTGCTTTGCCCTATACTCCTTTGGCGCAGGCGTCCGAGCACGTCCGTCACCATGCTGCACAGAAAAGCCACCCGGCGAAGACCTCAGGTAAAAGCAGCAAGGTCAAAGAGAAAGCAAAAACAAAGGTCAGCACCAGCTCCACAAAGAAGTCCGGAAAGAAAGAAACCGTTCAGGCAAAAAGCAAAGTCGCAAAGAACAAAACCTCCGGCAAAAGCAAAACCCTCGCAAGCAGCAGTAAAAAAGCCTCTCAGAAATTGGCCATTCAGCCAACCGCCGCCACCTTCACTGAAAAATGCACCCACCGTAAAGGTCATAAAAAACAGTGCGTAAAGGTTAAGGCAGAAAAAAACCAGACTATCGCTCAGGCGCATAAAGTCCGGGTGCAGAAAGCACAGAAAACGGCAATGAACAAACTGATGGGCCAGATTGGTAAACCTTATCGCTGGGGCGGCACTTCGCCTCGTACCGGTTTTGACTGCAGCGGCCTCATTTATTACGCCTACAAAGATCTGGTTAACATCCGTATCCCGCGCACCGCAAACGAAATGTATCACCTGCGTGATGCCGCGTCGGTTGGCCGTGGCGAGCTGGAAAGCGGCGATTTAGTGTTCTTCCGCACCCAGGGGCGCGGCACCGCCGATCATGTGGGTGTCTACGTCGGCAACGGCAAGTTTATCCAGTCTCCGCGCAGCGGCCGCGATATCCAGATTACCTCCCTGAGCGAAGATTACTGGCAGCGTCACTACGTCGGCGCCCGCCGCGTGATGACTCCGAAAACCATCCGCTAAATACTGAACTGCCCGGCAACGGGCAGTGCCTTTCTGCTTTTGCACACTCTTTCAATTTGTTACCCTAATAACCACAATAAAAGTAGTTATTTGGTGTACTCAAAATAACAAGGAGTGAAGCAATGTCGTTCGAACTACCCGCCCTGCCCTATGGCAAAGACGCTCTCGCGCCACACATCTCGGCCGAAACCCTGGAATACCACTACGGTAAGCATCACCAGACCTACGTCACTAACCTGAACAACCTGGTAAAAGGCAGCCCGTTTGAAGGGAAAACGTTAGAACAGATAGTGAAAAGTTCAGAAGGTGGAATTTTCAATAACGCGGCTCAGGTCTGGAACCATACCTTCTACTGGCACTGCCTGGCACCGAACGCTGGCGGAGAGCCAACGGGTGAGCTTCTGGCTAAAATTAACCAGGCGTTTGGCAGCTTTGAGGCGTTTAAAAAGCAGTTTAGTGAAGCGGCAATTAAAAACTTTGGTTCGGGCTGGACCTGGCTTGTGAAAAATAGCGATGGTGGTCTGGCTATTGTTTCTACCGCGAATGCCGGAACGCCGCTGACGACCGACGCCACGCCGCTGCTGACCGTGGATGTCTGGGAGCACGCCTACTATATTGATTACCGTAACGCTCGCCCGGTGTACCTTGAGCATTTCTGGGCGCTGGTAAACTGGAGCTTCGTGGCGAAAAACCTCGCCGCCTGATAACCAGAGAGCACGACGTTTCTCTGTTTACCAGAAATGTTAAGGGCCGCATTGAGCGGCCCTTATTAAATCAGTGCAGTACGGCGGTTAGCGCACCGGCAACAATCAAGCTCAGTACGACAACCGTGGTCACCACGGAAAACTTCAGATCGGTACTCATCGTAAGCTCCTTTATTTCCCTACAAAGTGTAAGTGGGGTGATTTTCCCACAATTGGCGATAAAAATCCTGCTGGATTTGCACAGATCTCGGTTTTCCCTCTTCCACTTTGCTCCGGGATAAGCCAAAATCCTTCGCTAATTTACCGCGTATCGCCCGGCAACGCCCTCCTCCCGCTGTATGTCGCATTCCCGACAGGCCTGCAACCAACGTGTTGCCCCAGGAGTTAGCGAAGGCAAACGTTTAACACATGAGTTATCAGGAGTTTACGATATGGTCTGGAGTGACATCTAATGGCAACGATTAAGGACGTAGCGAAACGCGCAAACGTTTCCACTACAACTGTGTCACATGTCATCAACAAGACCCGTTTTGTTGCGGAAGAGACGCGCAACGCCGTTTGGGCGGCCATCAAAGAGCTGCATTATTCTCCGAGCGCCGTAGCCCGCAGCCTGAAGGTCAACCACACCAAATCTATTGGCCTGCTGGCAACCTCCAGCGAAGCGCCCTATTTTGCCGAAATTATTGAGTCGGTTGAAAATAGCTGCTTCGCCAAAGGCTATACCCTGATCCTCGGTAATGCGCACAACAACTTTGATAAGCAGCGCGCCTACCTGTCGATGATGGCGCAAAAACGCGTTGATGGGCTGCTGGTGATGTGCTCCGAGTACCCGGAAACGCTGCTCTCTACTTTGGAAGAGTACCGCCATATTCCGATGGTGGTCATGGACTGGGGCGAAGCCCGCGCCGACTTTACCGACTCGGTCATCGATAACGCCTTCCACGGCGGCTATCTCGCTGGCCGCTATCTGATCGAGCGCGGCCATCGCGACATCGGCGCTATTCCGGGCCAGCTGGAACGCAACACCGGCGGCGGTCGCCATGCCGGGTTCCTCAAGGCGCTCGAAGAGGCCAATATCAAAGTGCCGGAGAACTGGGTGGTTCAGGGCGACTTTGAGCCGGAGTCCGGCTACCGCGCCATGCAGCAGTTGCTTAACCAGCCTCATCGCCCTACCGCGGTATTCTGCGGCGGCGATATTATGGCAATGGGCGCCATTTGCGCAGCGGATGAGATGGGACTGCGCGTGCCGCAGGATATCTCCATCATCGGCTACGATAACGTGCGCAACGCCCGCTACTTCTCTCCGGCGTTAACCACTATTCACCAGCCGAAAGAGCGACTGGGTGAAACCGCCTTTAACATGCTGCTAGACCGTATTGTTAACAAACGCGAAGAGTCGCAGACCATTGAGGTGCATCCGCGCCTGATCGAGCGCCGCTCGGTTGCCGACGGTCCGTTCCGCGATTACCGCCGCTAAATGCTCAGCGGAGCCGGGTTTTGCCGCCCCGGCTCCTGCAGCCATTCCTGATTCATCGTCTCGCTGTCCCCGAGGTAGTCCAGCAGCCAACTTAAAGCCGGCGAGGCATCGTCCTGCCGCCAGGTCAGGCAGCAGGCCGCATCCGGGAACGGATTTTCCAGGGTAAGCTCCCGCCACTCGCCGCCGTCCAGCCACGGCTTAGCGATGTGGGCAGGCACCATGCCAATGCACAGGCCAGCGCTCAGGCAGTCCGCCCCCGAAGCCCAGTCCGGCACCACCACTCTGCGCTGGTTATCCAGCAGCCAGGTAATGCGCTTGGGCAGCGAACGCGAAGTATCTTCCAGCACCAGCGACGGCCATGCCCTTAGCTCATCATCAGGAATTACACCTTCGTGTTGCGCAAGCGGATGCCCGGAGGAAACCACGCAACGCCAGCTTAACGCCCCCATATCCCGGAACGCATAGCGCCCCCCTACAGGAATGGCCTGAGTTGCGCCTATAGCCGCCTCAACCCGCTCGTCCGCCAGCGCGTCCCACACGCCGTTGAACACTTCCTGAAACACCCGCAGTTCGATATCCGGGAAGTGACGATAAAAATCCAGCACCAGCTGGCGGGTCCGCTCCGGCTTCACGATATTGTCCACCGCGATGGAGAGATGCCCGCGCCAGCCGTTGGCTATCTGCTGGCACTGCTGGCGGGTTGCCATCATTTTTTTGATAACAGAACGCCCTTCTTTAAGAAAAAAGGCTCCGGCGGCGGTTAACTCAACATCGCGATGGCGACGTTCAAACAGCGGCACGGCCAGCCATTCTTCGAGCTGACGTACCGTATAGCTGATGGCAGAAGGCACGCGATGCAGCTCCTGTGCCGCCCCGCTAAAACTGCCGTTGCGCGCCACCGCGTCAACGACCTCCAGAGAATATTCAGACCACATGTTTTTTGCCTGCAAAAATTTTGAATGCAACTCGCAAATATTAGCGTTTCACAAGCGCTTTTGCACTCCGTAGACTCCTGCCCCGTTAACCTGCTATCAAAATCAAGAGAAAACTATGCAACCATCAAAGGGATTTCTTATCTGGCTTGCCGGGCTGAGCGTTCTTGGCTTCCTCGCCACCGACATGTATCTGCCCGCCTTCGCCGCCATTCAGCAAGATCTGGGGACTAACGCCTCGGCGGTCAGCGCCAGCCTGAGCCTGTTCCTCGCCGGGTTTGCCTTCGCGCAGTTAATGTGGGGCCCGCTGTCAGACCGCTTCGGGCGTAAACCTATTCTGCTGATTGGCCTGGGGCTGTTTGCCGTCGGCTGTATCGGCATGCTGTGGGTCGAAGACGCCGCCACGCTGCTGGTCCTGCGTTTTATTCAGGCCGTTGGCGTCTGCTCCGCCGCCGTGAGCTGGCAGGCGCTGGTCACGGATTATTATCCTGCCAACCGCGCTGGCCGCATCTTCGCCACCATTATGCCGCTGGTAGGGCTTTCACCCGCGCTTGCGCCGCTGCTCGGCAGCTGGCTGCTTAACCATTTTGAATGGCAGGCTATTTTTGCCGTGCTGTTCGCCATCGCCCTGCTGCTGATGATCCCCACCCTGCGCCTCAAGCCGCGCACTCAGCATCACCCGCAGACTGAAGACAATAAAGTCAGCTTCTTCTCTTTATTACGCTCGCGCACCTACAGCGGCAATGTGCTGATTTATGCTGCCTGCTCAGCCAGCTTCTTCGCCTGGTTAACCGGTTCCCCGTTTATCCTTAATGAGATGGGCTACAGCCCGTCTGTTATTGGCCTGAGCTATATGCCGCAGACCGTCGCCTTCCTGATTGGCGGCTATGGCTGCCGCAGCGCGCTGCAAAAATGGCAGGGGAAACAGCTGCTGCCTTGGCTGCTGGCGCTGTATGCGTTGAGCATTGTTGCCACCTGGGCCGTAGCGGTGAGCGGCTATGCCAGCCTGACGCTGCTGCTGATCCCGTTCTGCGTGATGGCGATTGCCAACGGGGCAATTTACCCGATCGTTGTGGCCTCCGCCCTGCTGCCGTTCCCTCAGGCAACCGGCAAGGCCGCCGCGCTACAAAACACGCTACAGCTGGGGCTTTGCTTCCTGGCAAGCCTGATGGTTTCCTGGCTGGTCGCCACCCCGCTGCTCACCACCACCAGCGTAATGCTGGCGACAATTTTACTCGCGGTGCTGGGCTATGCGATGCAGTACTCCTCCAGCCGTGCATCGCAGGCTGGCGCCAACGCCGAGCTATCCCGGGCGCAATAACAGACGCGATAGTGTGAATATTGTGTGATTAGCTTGCTAACAATATTCCGTTGAACCATCAAAAAAACAGGCTTATAGTTATTGCGGTTCTACTATAAGCCTCATAAATTTTATTTTTACGGGAGCCGGAGTGCTTCCGTTTTTCCATGGATGGCCTTTCAGTAAGGGAGAATCCCCCCTTTCTCTGTTTACGTCGGATATCAGGCGCACGGAATTTTCCGTGAGAGTTCTCACAAGCCGGTAATAGCGTCTACGCTGTTTTAAGGTTCTGATCACAACAAGGTGATGGAGAAGCTATGAGTTCATCGTGTATAGAAGAAGTGAGCGTACGAGATAACGAATGGTATCGTATCGCAAATGAAATGCTGAGCCGGGCAGGCATAACCGTTAACGGCCCAAACCCTTTTGATATTCAGGTTAAAAACCCAGATTTTTTTAAACGCGTTTTGCAGGAAGGCTCCCTCGGCCTTGGCGAAAGCTATATGGACGGCTGGTGGGAATGCGAACGCCTGGATGTCTTTTTCACTAAAGTGCTGCGCGCCGGGCTGGAAAACCAGCTGCCCCACCATTTCAAAGATACTCTGCGTATCGCCGCTGCCAGGCTGGTTAACCTGCAGTCCAAAAAGCGCGCGTGGATAGTCGGCAAAGAACATTACGATCTCGGTAACGATCTGTTCAGCCGCATGCTGGACGCGCACATGCAATATTCCTGCGGCTACTGGAAAGATGCGACGACTCTCGCCGAAGCCCAGGAAGCGAAGCTGAAAATGATCTGCGAAAAACTGCAGCTTGGCCCCGGCATGAAATTGCTGGATATCGGCTGCGGCTGGGGCGGTCTGGCGGAATTTGCCGCACGAAATTACGATGTTTCCGTGTTTGGCGTAACCATTTCGGCAGAACAACAAAAAATGGCGCAAGAGCGCTGCAAAGGGCTGGATGTGACCATTCTTTTGCAGGACTATCGCGACCTCAACGAGCAGTTTGACCGCATTGTTTCCGTCGGCATGTTTGAGCATGTTGGCCCGAAAAATTATGCCACCTACTTCGACGTTGCCGACCGCAACCTGAAGCCTGACGGCATTTTCCTACTACACACCATTGGCTCTACAAAGACCGACAATAATGTCGATCCGTGGATTGATAAGTACATTTTCCCCAACGGCTGCCTGCCTTCTGTGCGCCAGATAGCCGACGCCAGCGAACCGCATTTTGTCATGGAAGACTGGCATAATTTCGGTGCCGACTATGATAAAACGCTAATGGCGTGGTACGAACGCTTCCTCGTCTGCTGGCCGGAAATTGCCGATAACTACTCCGAACGCTTCAAACGGATGTTTAGTTACTACCTCAATGCCTGCGCCGGAGCCTTCCGGGCGCGCGATATTCAGCTGTGGCAGGTGGTATTTAGCCGCGGTATTGAAAACGGTTTACGTGTCCCTCGCTAGTCACTAACCCGGCATCTGCCGGGTTTTTTACCTCCAATTGTCTCTCCTTGCGCACTGACGTGATACACATCACAGGTTTAAGCCTGTCTGGCCGCGACGACTTGATCTGCTTAACAGATATCGTTTCCCGTCATAGAAACCGGTTTCATCAATCACAGACAATCAACATATTGACCGTATAAATGATTGCCTGTCGGAGATGACAGGCCAGACCGTGAGGATAACGATGAAATACGCATTTCCTGAGCATTTCTGGTGGGGCAGCGCCGCTTCCGGGCCGCAAACCGAAGGTGAAGCGCTGAACTTTGGTAAATCCGAAACTATTTGGGACCGCTGGTTTGCCGAACAGCCCAATCGCTTCCACCACGGCGTTGGCCCGCAAAATACCTCGACCTTTTATCAGCGCTGGAAGCAGGATATCGCCCTGCTGAAGAAGCTCAACCACAACACCTTCCGCACCTCAATCTCCTGGGCCCGCCTGATCCCGGACGGCACCGGGGAGGTGAATCCTCTGGCGGTAGAATTCTATAACAAGGTTATCGACGAGCTGCTGGCCCAGGGCATCAAGCCGTTTATCAATCTGTATCACTTTGATATGCCAATGGTTATGCAGGAGAAAGGCGGCTGGGAAAGCCGTGAAGTCGTTGACGCCTACGCCAGCTATGCCAATACCTGCTTTGAGCTGTTCGGTGACCGGGTGAAGCACTGGTTTACCTTTAACGAACCGGTGGTGCCGGTAGAATGCGGCTACTTGTATGACTACCACTACCCTAACGTCGTGGACTTTGACCGCGCGGTTACCGTGGCCTACCACACCATGCTCGCCCACGCGAAAGCGGTTACAAACTACCACGCTCGCAATGAAGACGGCCAAATTGGCATCATCCTTAACCTGACGCCGTCCTACCCTCGTTCTCAGAATCCGGCAGACGTCAAAGCCGCGAATCTGGCAGACCTGATGTTTAACCGCAGCTTCCTGGACCCGGCGCTGCGCGGCGAGTACCCGCAGGAGCTTGTCGACTTCCTGAAGCAGCATGATAAATTGCCGGCCTGCCAGCCTGAGGACAAAGCCCTGCTTGCCGCCGGCGTGGTCGATTTACTCGGGATTAACTATTACCAGCCGCGCCGCATTAAATGCCGCGACACCCTGGTAAATCCTGAAAGCCCGTTTATGCCGGAGTGGTTCTTCGAGTCCTACGAAATGCCGGGCCGCAAGATGAACCCTTACCGTGGCTGGGAAATCTACGAGCGCGGTATTTACGACATTCTCACCAACCTGCGCGAGAATTACGGCAACCCTGCCTGCTATATCTCCGAGAACGGCATGGGCGTGGAGAACGAAGAACGTTTCATCAACGACGGTCAAATTGACGATGAATACCGCATCGACTTTGTGCGCGACCACCTGAAGTGGCTGCACAAGGGCATCAGCGAGGGCAGCAACTGCCTCGGCTACCATATGTGGACCTTTATCGATAACTGGTCGTGGTGCAACGCCTACAAAAACCGCTATGGCTTTGTCTCGCTGGATCTCAAAACCCAGCAGCGCACCATCAAGAAGAGCGGGGAATGGTTTATGAAAACCGCCGCTGAAAACGGTTTCAACGAGCAGGACTAAAAAACAAAAACGGGGCCAATCGGCCCCGTTTCTTATGCTGCGAGAGAAGCGTTATTCGCCCGCAGGAATAGCGGCCACCAGCGCGGCTTCACGGCTCGCCAGCACGCGCTCTACGGTGTCGACAATCGCCTGAGTCTGCGGGTCGATTTCGATATTAACGCGCTGCCCAAGTTTCTTAGCGCCAAGCGTTGTACGCTCCAGCGTTTCGGGGATCAGATGCACGCAAAAACGCGTCGCCGTGACCTCGCCCACCGTCAGGCTAATACCGTCGATACCAACATAGCCTTTATGCAGGATGTATTTCATCAACGCTTTATCCTGAATTTTAAACCAGATCTGACGGTTATTTTCCGAGGTCAGGATCTTAGAGATCTCGGCGGTAGTCATAATATGACCGGACATTAAATGACCGCCAATTTCATCATTAAATTTAGCCGCACGTTCAACGTTAACGCTGTCGCCAACGCTTAGCTCACCGAGATTGGTAATACGCAGCGTCTCTTTCATCAGGTCAAAGCTGATGCGGTTCCCGTTGATTTCGGTGACCGTAAGGCAGCAGCCGTTATGCGCCACCGAAGCGCCGGTTTCAAGGCCCGGCAGCATCTCAGTCGGCATCTCAATAATGTGGGTGCGGAAGTTAGGTTTCTCGTCGATGGAAACCAGGGTCGCGGTGCCCTGCACAATACCTGTAAACATCTAAAAACTCCTGGCGATTCACGCGCGGTAAAACTACCGCCGATAAAGGACATTGCCGCACTTTAACAGGTGGAAAATCACCTTGCCAGCCCTGCTCGCCGCAGCGCTATATTTTTGACTGGCGTATAAATAAACTCTCGCTACAATAGACTGGCAAATTCCCCTGTTCATCTTCTTGCTGCCTTTTATGGCGGCTTTTTTAGTCTCTCGTCTCTATAAAAATAATCAGGTGTAAACATGCAGAAGTACTTCACCGAAGCTCGCCAGCTCCTTGCCCTGGCGATACCTGTGATCATCGCTCAGGTAGCACAAACTGCAATGGGATTCGTCGATACCGTTATGGCCGGTGGCTACAGCGCCACCGATATGGCGGCAGTGGCTATAGGCACCTCTATCTGGCTACCGGCCATTTTATTCGGCCACGGGCTCCTGCTCGCCCTGACGCCAACCGTCGCCCAGCTTAACGGCTCCGCGCGTCGCGACCGCATTGCTCACCAGGTTCGTCAGGGATTCTGGCTTGCGGGTATGGTATCCGTGCTGGTGATGGTTGTGCTGTGGAACGCAGGGCACATTATTCATGCCATGCATAACATCGACCCGGAACTTGCCGATAAAGCCGTGCGCTATTTACGTGCGCTGCTGTGGGGCGCGCCGGGTTATTTGTTCTTCCAGGTTGGCCGTAACCAGTGTGAAGGGCTGGCGAAAACCAAGCCCGGCATGGTGATGGGCTTTATCGGCCTGCTGGTGAACATCCCGGTTAACTATATCTTTATTTACGGCCACTTCGGCATGCCGGAATTGGGCGGCGTGGGCTGCGGCGTGGCAACGGCGGCGGTCTACTGGGTGATGTTCTTCAGCATGCTTTCCTATATCAAGAAAGCCCGTTCGATGCGCGACATTAAAAACCCGGACGACTTCAGTAAACCGGACTGGGCGGTGCTTAAACGTTTAAGCCAGCTCGGGCTGCCGATTGCGCTGGCGTTATTTTTCGAAGTCACGCTGTTCGCCGTGGTTGCCCTGCTGGTTTCTCCGCTGGGCATTACCGACGTTGCCGGGCACCAGATAGCGCTTAACTTCAGTTCGCTGATGTTTGTGTTACCGCTTTCATTAGGCGCGGCGGTCACCATTCGCGTGGGTTATCGCTTGGGCCAGGGCTCAACGCTGGATGCCCAGGTTGCCGCCCGCACCGGCGTTGGCGTGGCGATTTGCCTGGCGATGTGCACGGCGCTGTTTACCGTGACCTTCAGGGAGCATATCGCGCTGCTGTATAACGACAACCCGGCGGTCGTAGCACTGGCAGCCCACTTGATGCTGCTGGCGGCGATTTACCAAATCTCCGACTCGATTCAGGTTATCGGCAGCGGCGTGCTGCGCGGCTATAAAGATACGCGTTCGATCTTCTTTATCACCTTTATCGCGTATTGGGTTCTCGGCCTGCCGAGTGGCTATGTGCTGGCACTTACCGACTGGGTGGTTGAGCCGATGGGCCCGGCAGGCTTCTGGATTGGCTTTATTATCGGTCTGACCTCCGCCGCCATCCTGATGATGCTGCGCATGCGTTGGTTACAACGCCAGCCCTCCATCACTATCCTGCAACGCGCTGCACGTTAATTAACCCGTAGCCGCCGTCCTGGCGGCTACTTTCTCAACACTCTGCGCAGATGCTCGGCAATTGCGTGAAATCTGGAATAAAATTGCGTTATTCCCCTTGCAAGCCCCGAAGTGTGCCGCTAATATTCGTCCCCGCTGTCGCCAAGACAACAATGCGTTCATAGCTCAGTTGGTTAGAGCACCACCTTGACATGGTGGGGGTCGTTGGTTCGAGTCCAATTGAACGCACCATTTTCAGATATTCAGTGCGTCCGTAGCTCAGTTGGTTAGAGCACCACCTTGACATGGTGGGGGTCGGTGGTTCGAGTCCACTCGGACGCACCATATTTGCAAATCTCTACTCCTCTGTCTTATCTCCTTTATTTTCAAAACTCATTAAAACAAGCCATTTATTCATCACTCAGGCTATGATTTAGCAAGCCTTAATTCGCCGTTAGTTTTTCTCTCACCCTGCCTGCTGGCTTATCCGTTAAGGACAACTATGCTTCGACTCACCCTGCTCCTGATAGCGTCTGTGACGTTAAGCGGCTGTACGTTAACCCGCGTTTCGCAAGCAAGCCATGCCGAAGCGGTGCGTGAATTAAACGCCGTCGGCCTGACAATGAATGAAGCTCGAGCCAGGGCCACGCAGGCCGGGTTCGAGTGTGATGACTACGTTGATACCGATGTCCCGGTGCAAATCGGCAATGTAGTACGCCGATCCACAGTGTTGCAGTGCGGCAAGAAATCCCTTGAACTGATTTGCCCGCAACGCAGATACGTGGTGTTTAATATTGACCCAAAGACCAACAAAGTTTACGCCGTGGGCAATAGAATCAACCAAAACTCCTGCTTCTGATCGCGGGACAGAAGCTGCGCATTTTTATCGTTTTGAGCGTTTCAGGGATATTCGGGATGCAGGGCGGCGGAATGTTGAATATTATTGAGAAAGCCGATAACTAAACTGCAACAGGTGACCTATGGAAATCGATCTTGAGAATCTGGTTTTTTCCGGATTAGATGAAGCCGAAGTGCGCAACGCCGAGCGTCAGGAAGATGCTGATAAAAAAGCTCAGGCCGTTGTTGCCGATGACGATTGCGGCGACGCCTGCAAAATCTGATTAATTAAACCGGCTCATTCAGCCGGTTTTTTTGTACCCGAAGCCTGCTCAGGCAGAACTCCTCACCGCAAGATATTTCACATTACCCCGCAGTAAAAGAGACACCAGCAGGTGAAAATTTTTCTATTTATCGACAGGCTGGTAAAACATTCAGGCAAAGCTCTGTAAGCAGATTCTGATACGAGAATAAAAATGACGCCACGGATTTACCACGTTGATTCTTTTACCACCCAGCCATTTCGCGGCAACTCGGCGGGCGTAGTGCTCGATGCCGATGGCCTGAGCGAGAGCCAGATGCAGCTTATCGCCCGTGAGCTACGCCATTCTGAAACCGCTTTTGTACTCCGCAGTGAAGAGAGCGATGTGCGCATTCGCTACTTCACGCCAACTGTAGAAGTGCCGATTTGCGGCCATGCGACGGTAGCGGCGCATTACGTGAGAGCGAAAGTGCTTGGGCTGCAAAATTGCGAGCTTTACCAGACCTCGCTGGCAGGCCGCCACCGGGTAGCGATTGAAGTTGTTGAAGACAACGATTACCGCATCACGCTGGTTCAGGGCAGACCGGAATTTGAACCGCCGCTTGAAGGTGACCTGCGCGCGGCAATTATCGCGGCATTTCACCTCAATGAAGACGATATTCTACCGGGATTGCCCATTCAGGTAGCCTCCACAGGGCATTCCAAGGTGATGGTTCCGCTGAAGCCTGAAGTCGCTCTCGATGCGCTGGCTCCGGACCTGGCTGCGCTTGCCGCCATCAGCAAGGAAATTGGCTGCAACGGCTTCTTCCCGTTCCAGATCCGCCCCGGCGAAAACGCAACGGATGGCCGCATGTTCTCTCCCGCCATCGGTATTGTAGAAGATCCGGTAACGGGAAATGCTAATGGCCCGATGGGCGCGTGGCTGGTGCATCACGGCGCATTGCCCCATGACGGCAAGCTGCTGCGCATTCAAGGGAATCAGGGGCGCGCGCTTGGCCGCAGCGGCGTGGTCGATATTGCCGTGACCATCCGCGACAACCAGCCGGAAAAAGTGAGCATTTCCGGCCGGGCGGTTATCCTGTTTAGCGGGGAACTGGCGGTGAAGCTTTAGCGGCGGCGCTGTCTCCCCCGGCGAAAAGCTCAAACATTGTTCACATAGGTACGGCGGGGCTTGTCAATGTCCGCCGCGCCAGTCATAATAACGTCACTCCCCGCCGTGGGAGTTAAAAAGGTAATTAAATCAGTTTGTTAATTATTTTTTTTAGCGGAATACTCCGTGCGTTCATAGCTCAGTTGGTTAGAGCACCACCTTGACATGGTGGGGGTCGTTGGTTCGAGTCCAATTGAACGCACCATTCTTTTCTGTTTCATTCTTCTTTCTAGCCTGTAAACATCCCGTAACCCACTCGTTACAACTCGCTGTAAAACTGTGCACTCTGTCGCTGAATCAACGGTTTTGGTTCCTTTCCCGACAAGATCTCTCTATAATACGCCCGTTCTTAACTTGAATGGTTTCAGCTCATTGGACTCCCTTTTTATACAACAACACTGTCTGACTTCACCCCCGGCTGAACCACAAGCACACTTTCCTCTGCACGCTTTATTTCTGTCACCTATCCTTACCAGGTGCCACTTTCAACACCACAGTATTCTTTTAAGCTCCGGCGGCCGCTGCGTCTCCCGGAACCGAGTTTTAACAATCCTCCTCAACTTATAGATAAGACTGTCATGAAAAAGACTAAAATTGTTTGCACCATCGGTCCAAAAACCGAATCTGAAGAGATGCTGAGCAAAATGCTCGATGCGGGCATGAACGTTATGCGCCTGAACTTCTCCCACGGTGACTATGCAGAACACGGTCAGCGCATCAAAAACCTGCGTAATGTTGTTGCTAAAACCGGTAAAAAAGCCGCTATCCTGCTGGACACCAAAGGTCCTGAAATCCGCACCATTAAGCTGGAAGGCGGCAACGACGTTGCGCTGAAAGCAGGCCAGACCTTTACCTTCACTACCGACAAGTCCGTAGTGGGTAACAACGAGATTGTTGCTGTAACCTACGAAGGTTTCACCAGCGACCTGTCCGTAGGCAACACCGTTCTGGTGGATGACGGCCTGATCGGTATGGAAGTCACCGCTATCGAAGGCAAAAACGTTGTCTGTAAAGTGCTGAACAACGGCGACCTGGGCGAGAACAAAGGCGTTAACCTGCCGGGCGTTTCCATCGCGCTGCCTGCTCTGGCTGAAAAAGACAAGCAAGACCTGATCTTCGGCTGCGAGCAGGGCGTTGACTTCGTTGCTGCTTCCTTTATCCGTAAACGTTCTGACGTGGTTGAAATTCGTGAGCACCTGAAGGCTCATGGCGGCGAGAAGATCCAGATCATCTCCAAAATCGAAAACCAGGAAGGCCTGAACAACTTCGACGAAATCCTCGAAGCGTCTGACGGCATCATGGTTGCTCGTGGCGACCTGGGCGTTGAGATCCCGGTTGAAGAAGTTATCTTCGCTCAGAAGATGATGATCGAAAAATGCGTGCGCGCTCGTAAAGTTGTTATCACCGCAACGCAGATGCTCGACTCGATGATCAAAAACCCGCGCCCTACCCGCGCGGAAGCAGGCGACGTTGCTAACGCCATCATCGACGGCACCGATGCAGTTATGCTGTCCGGTGAGTCCGCTAAAGGTAAATACCCGCTGGAAGCCGTGACCATCATGGCAACCATCTGCGAACGTACCGACCGCGTAATGACCAGCCGTCTGGACAACAGCAACGACAGCCGTAAACTGCGCATCACCGAAGCAGTTTGCCGCGGCGCGGTTGAGACTGCCGAGAAACTGGAAGCGCCGGTTATCGTCGTTGCAACCCAGGGCGGTAAATCCGCTAAAGCCGTGCGTAAATACTTCCCGAACGCGACCATTCTGGCGCTGACCACCAACGAAGTGACCGCTCGTCAGCTGGTGCTGAGCAAAGGCGTTATCCCTCAGCTGGTGAAAGAAATTGCTTCTACCGACGACTTCTACCGTCTGGGTAAAGAAGTGGCTCTGGAAAGCGGCCTGGCTCGCAAAGGCGACATCGTAGTGATGGTTTCCGGTGCGTTAGTCCCAAGCGGCACCACCAACACCGCATCCGTACATGTCCTGTAATTGACTTGTTAACAAGTTTATTTACGTCAAAAGCGCCTTAGGGCGCTTTTTTTATATCCGTGCCTTATGGCTATTAATAAAAATGCAAATCGGCTTTTACTATTTAAGCGTCGTTTTAGTAAGACGAATCCGATGAAAATCCCCTGTTTTCTCTCTTTTTTTTAACTTTCCAGCTCGGTTCGATGCTTCTTTGAGCGAACGATCAAATTTAAGGGTATTCCCAACAAAAAATTATTCTCATCACAAAAAAGTTTGTGTAATACTTGTAACGCTACATGGAGATTAACTCAATCTAGAGGGTATTAATAATGAATCGTACTAAACTGGTACTGGGCGCGGTAATCCTGGCTTCTACTATGCTGGCAGGTTGTTCTTCTAACGCTAAAATCGATCAACTGTCTTCTGACGTTCAGACTCTGAACGCTAAAGTTGATCAGCTGAGCAACGACGTGAACGCAGTGCGTTCCGACGTTCAGGCTGCTAAAGACGACGCAGCACGCGCTAACCAGCGTCTGGACAACCAGGCTCACTCTTACCGTAAGTAAGAGTCACTGGTATAAAATGGCGCACAATGTGCGCCATTTTTTTTGCCCGTCATCCAGCCCTTCTTCATTACTGAGTCGCGCTTGCCGCCTCCCCCGTATTCACCGCCACGTTTTGAGCCGACTGCACGCCATTTGCCGTGACCGACGTCTGCCCCGCGGAGACCGCAACCGGGTAACCGGCACGCCGATAGAGCGCTTTCTCAATAACCGCCTTGTCTACTTCACTCCCTTCGCGGAACTGGCTAAAACCGGCAGGCAGCACGTAAGGCATGGTTTGCGTATTTTGCTGCTCGTCCTGCGACAGCGGGCGATGCACCTCAACATAACGCACGCCGTCAGGCTCCACGGAGAATTTCACCGGATCGTTAATCACCCGCACAGGCGTGCCCGTTCTCGTCTGCTCAAACAGCGCCTTGATGTCCGGCGCGTTCATGCGGATACACCCGGAACTCACGCGCAGCCCTACGCTGTCCGGCGCGCTGGTGCCGTGGATGAGGTATTCACCGTTGCCGTACGCCAGGCGCATAGCAAAGCGCCCCAGCGGGTTGTTCGGCCCGGCGGGAACAACCGGCGGCAGCTTAACGCCGCGCTCAAGAGAACGCTGACGAATGCCTGCCGTTGGTGTCCAGGTCGGGTTAGGGATTTTCTGGCCTATTTTCGTGCTCATCAGAGGTGTTTCCAGCCCCTGCAAGCCAATGCCTATCGGGTAAACCTGAACAATGTTTTCACCCGGCGGGAAGTAATAAAGCCTCAGCTCGGCCAGATTGACGACAATGCCTTCTCTGGGCACATCAGGCAGCAGCAGCTGGCTGGGAATGGTTAACACCGTGCCCGGCTTAGGCACCGGTGCTATGGCGTTATTCGCTTCCAGCAACAGCATCGCACCGGTATCAAAACGCCGGGCAATGGCCTGCAAGTTGCGGTCACTCTCCTGAACGGTATAAGTCTGGTTTTGGCCAATCAGGCGGCTGCCTTCCGGCGGTAAAGGATAGTCCAGCGCTAAAGCCGGGCGTATGGCGCTGAGCGCGCCTATGATGGCTAGTGTGAGTAAAGACGCGTATTTCATACTTTTTATTCCTGTAGTCACGCCGACGGACGCCGGCAGGCTGAAAGACAAGCGAGGCAGAAAACCGCCTCGCAAAACAGGACCATAGGTATGATTAAGTTTAGCTAACTTAGCTGAGACTGGAGGCTTTATTACGAATAGCGCGGATCATCGCTTCCAGCCCCTGAGAGCGGGATGGGGTTAAGTGCTGAGCGAGCGCCATTTTTTCAAACCACGGGCGCACGTCAAATGCCAAGATGTCCTGCGGTGTCATCTGCTGGTAGAGAATAAATACGATGGCGATCAGCCCTTTAACGATAGCCGCATCGCTATCGCCCTCCAGAGTGATAACGCCATCAGGCTGCTGGTGCATCACTATCCACACCTGGCTCTGACAGCCCTGAATAATATTCCCGGGTCTACGCTCCTCTTCCGCCAGCTCCGGCAAGCGGCTGCCGAGTTCAATGATGTAGAGATACTTCTCTTCCCAGTTCGCGCAGCGGCTGAAATTCTTGAGTAATTTGTCTTTATCCGGCAGCGTTGCCATGACCGTCTCCGTTATCCTAACAGGCTGTGGATACGCTGCAGGCCAGCGACCAGGCGATCCACTTCTTGCCGGGTATTGTACATGGCAAACGAAGCGCGGCACATTGCGGGTACGCCGTAAAACGCCATCAGCGGCATCGCGCAGTGGTGGCCGGTGCGAACCGCAATACCGTAGTTGTCGAGGAAGCTGCCGACGTCATAGGCGTGATGTTTCCCAAGATTAAAGGCCAACACGCCGCGGCGCTCCGTCGGACCATAAACAACGAGGTCAGGAACGGCCTGCAACGCATTCTGGGCGTAGCTCATCAACGAGCGCTCATACTCGCTAATCTTATCTAATCCAAGGCTCTCAACGTAGCTCAGAGCGGCTCCCAGACCGATTATCCCTGCGGTGTTAGGCGTACCTGCCTCAAAGCGCCACGGCGCTGCCGCATAGGTTGTGCCCTGCGTCAGGCTGACGGTGGCAATCATCGAGCCAC
The DNA here is from genome assembly GCF_000412335.2 of Cedecea davisae DSM 4568. Classification (GTDB taxonomy): domain Bacteria; phylum Pseudomonadota; class Gammaproteobacteria; order Enterobacterales; family Enterobacteriaceae; genus Cedecea; species Cedecea davisae. The sequence goes on along the minus strand of NZ_KE161030.1, from coordinate 1,732,810 downwards.
CGCCTTCCCACGGCGGCATATCCTGCAGAATGCTTTCGCGCACATAGAGCACGCCGATGCCCGTTGGCCCGTAAATCTTATGCCCGGAGAACAGATAAAAATCACAATCCAGCGCCGCGACGTCCGTGGCGTGGTGCATTATCGCCTGCGCGCCGTCCACCAGCACTTTCACACCTGCCTGATGCGCGGAGGCAATCATCTCCTGCACCGGATTTTCCGTTCCCAGCACGTTGGAGACGTGGGTTATCGCCAGCAGCTTTGTGTGCTCGTCAATCAGCGTCGGAAACACATCCAGCTGCAACGTCCCGTCCTGATTCAGCGGAATGATGCGCAGCTCGGCCCCGGTCCGCTCGCACAGCATCTGCCACGGCACGATATTGGCGTGGTGCTCCATGGCGCTGATGATGATGTTATCGCCAGCGGCCACGTTCGCGTTGCCCCAGCTGTTCGCCACCAGGTTAATGCCCTCGGTGGTGCCGCGCACGAATACAATCTCTTCCGGCTTCGCGGCGTTGATGAAACGTGCCGCCTGGCTGCGTACATTTTCCATCAGCGTGGTGGCCTGTGCGCTCAGCGTGTGGATGCCGCGATGCACGGCAGCATAGCCATTACGATAGAACTCCAGCTCCGCGTCGATAACCCTCTGCGGCTTCTGGGCGCTGGCGGCGCTGTCGAGATAGGCCAGCGGCTGCCCGTTGACCTCGCGGCTTAATATCGGGAAATCCGCTCTGACCTGCTCAATGGGAAAACTCATGCCTCGCCTCCTGCAAAACGCCGGGCAATACGCGCCAGCACCTGCTGTTTTAAGGCCTCGTCGCGAATGCTCTCGGTCAGTTCCGCGGCAAAGGCGAAGATAATCATCTGCTGCGCGGCCTGCTCGTTAATGCCGCGTGAACGCAGGTAGAACATCTGCTCGTCGTCAATACGCCCGATGGTCGCCCCGTGGCTGCACTTCACGTCGTCGGCGTAAATTTCCAGCTGCGGTTTAGTGTCCACTTCCGCAAGGCGGCCAAGCAGCAGGTTGTTGTTGGTCATCTGCCCGTCGGTCTTGATCGCGTGTTGAGCCACTTTGATCATGCCGTTAAACACCGCTCTGCCTTTATCGCGGACGATGGTTTTATGCAGCTGGCGGCTGTTGCAATAGCCTTTATTGTGCTCAAGCCAGGTACGCGTATCGCACACTTCGTTGTTAACCGGCAACGCGAGGCTATTGATGTGCAACTGGTTATTTTCGCCGTTCAGCTGCGTGCTGGTGTTGTGGCGCAGCACCGCTGCCCCCAGCAGGAAGCTGCTGCTGCTTACCGTTGTATCCCGGGCAACCAGCAGGTCGTTGTGGGCGAAGTGGTAGCTGGCGGCATTTTCGAACGCCAGTTTGTAATGATTCAGTTGGGCATTAGCCGCAACTTCGGCGGTAAAGCGTGAGCCGGTAAAATGCGCGGCGTCATCGAGGCTGACAAAATGCTCTATTACCGTAGCCTGCGCGCCCTCACCCAGCGTCAGGTGATGCCGGTAGTGGGCGGTCGCCATTACCTGCTGCCCGCTGCCGCGGGTCACGTGCATCAGCAGCAGCGTTTTCTTAGGCTGTGTGTTACGATCTACGTCAATGTGGGTAACCGTTTCGGCCAGGCTCTCGGTAAGGTGCAGGAATACTTCGCCCTGCACCGGGGCGGGCAGCGTCTGGCGGTTGTCGTCAATCGTAATAACAAAACCGCTGTCGGCCGTCTCATCGCTTAACTCCGCGCTAAAATGGCCATCCACAAATACCAGCCTCAGAGCATCTACCGGCAATGCCAGCTCGTCTCGCTGCTGAGCGGTCAACCCGCCCTGCGGCGCCAGCACAAACTGATTGTTCAGCAGGCCTTCCAGCGGCGTGTATTTCCAGTTTTCATGCTTGCGCGTCGGCAGCCCAAGGCGCAGCAGCTGTTGCATATGCTGCTGAGCCGCTTCTGAACGCCCCGTGCCCTGGGCTTCAAACAGATGATGCCACTGCTGGAGCGCGTTGCCGTTACTGCTGTTCGGTAAGCCAGCCATAACCCTGCTCCTCCAGTTGTTTCACCAGGCTAAAGTCGCCGGATTTAACGATGCGCCCCTGATACAGCACGTGCACGAAGTCCGGCTTGATGTAGTCGAGGATGCGCTGGTAGTGGGTTACCACAATGAACGAGCGCTTGCCGTCACGCAGGGAGTTAACCCCTTCGGCAACAATTTTCAGGGCGTCAATATCCAGCCCGGAGTCGGTTTCATCGAGAATGCACAGTTCCGGCTCCAGCACCGCCATTTGCAGAATATCGTTGCGCTTTTTCTCGCCGCCGGAGAAACCGACGTTAACCGAGCGGGTCAGCAGATCTTCCGGCATTTTCAGCAGTTCAATCTTCTCTTCCATCAGATCCTGGAAGTCGAAGCGGTCCAGTGACTCCAGCCCGCGGTATTCACGCACCGCATTCAGCGCGGTTTGCAGGAAGAACTGGTTGCTGACGCCGGGAATTTCCACCGGATACTGGAAGGCCATAAAAATGCCTTCGCCCGCACGGTCTTCCGGCGAAAGCTCCAGCAGATCTTTGCCCTTAAACTGTACCGAACCGCCGGTGACTTCATAGTCTTCACGGCCTGCAAGCGTCGCGGATAAGGTACTTTTGCCGGAGCCGTTCGGCCCCATAATGGCGTGCACTTCGCCCGGCTTCACTTCGAGGTTTAAGCCACGCAGGATCTCTTTGTCCTCAACGCTGACCTGTAAATCTTTAATGCTTAACATAATTTTCCCTTAATCCTTAACCGACGCTGTGTTCGAGGCTGATGGCTAATAATTTTTGTGCTTCCACCGCGAATTCGAGCGGCAACTCTGAGAACACGTCTTTACAGAATCCGTTGACTATCATCGAGATAGCATCATCTTCGCTGATGCCGCGCTGCAGGCAGTAGAACAACTGGTCTTCACCGATGCGCGAGGTTGTGGCTTCGTGCTCAAGCTGAGCCGTGTTGTTACGGCATTCGACATACGGGAAGGTATGCGCCCCGCTGTCCGGGCCGATGAGCATTGAGTCGCACTGGGTGAAGTTACGGGCGTTGGTGGCCGTCGGCATGATTTTCACCAGGCCGCGATAGCTGTTCTGGCTGTGCCCGGCGGAAATCCCTTTCGAAATAATCGTCGATTTGGTGTTCTTGCCGATGTGGATCATCTTGGTGCCGGTGTCCGCCTGCTGGTGGCCGGAGGTCAGCGCCACGGAGAAGAACTCGCCGATGGAGTTGTCGCCGCGCAGGATGACGCTCGGGTATTTCCAGGTGATGGCCGAGCCGGTTTCCGACTGGGTCCAGGACATCTTGCTGTTTTCACCTTCGCACAGCGCGCGCTTGGTCACGAAGTTGAGGATGCCGCCAGTGTTGTTATCCCCCGGGAACCAGTTCTGCACCGTGGAGTATTTTACTTCCGCATCGCGATGAATGATGACTTCTACCACCGCAGCGTGCAGCTGATAGCTGTCGCGAACCGGAGCAGAACAGCCTTCGATATAGCTGACGTAGCTGCCTTCATCGGCCACCAGAATGGTACGCTCAAACTGGCCCGTTTTCTCCGCGTTGATGCGGAAGTAAGTGGACAGCTCCATCGGGCAGCGCACGCCTTTCGGGATGTAGATAAAGGTGCCGTCGGACGCTACGGCGGCATTCAGCGCGGCAAAGAAGTTATCATTGGACGGCACCACGGTGCCGAGATATTTCTTCACCAGCTCCGGGTAATCATGAATCGCTTCCCCGAAGGAGCAGAAAATAATGCCCTGTTCGGAGAGCTTGTCGCGGTAAGTCGTGGCGACCGATACGGAGTCAAAAATGGCATCGACCGCAACTTCGCTACCTTCACGCACCGGCACACCAAGCTGCTTAAACGCCTCTTCCACTTCGTTAGTCAGAAACGCGTTAGTTGGCTGCTGCACCGCACCCGGCTGAGAGGCACAGTTGTCATCGCAGCTGCCGCACGACGGCGCGGAATAATAGCTGTAGTCCTGGTAGTTAAGCTTTTCATAATGGGCTTTGAGCCAGTGCGGCTCTTCCATCTTCAGCCACGCATGATAAGCGTTCAGGCGAAACTCCAGCATCCAGTCCGGCTCGTTACGACGAGCTGAAATGGCCCGAACCACCTCTTCGTTTACGCCCTTCGCAATCTGCTCGGTTTGCAGCTCGGTGAAGAAGCCCTCTTTATAATTGAGGTTGCCGGTCCAGGTTTTGACATCGTCAGTTGCTTCAGTATTACGAGACATAAGTACCGCCTATACCCCAAAGCTTTCGCCACAGCCGCATTCGTGCTGGGCTTTCGGGTTATTAAATTTAAAGATCTGATTCAGGCCTTCGCGCACGTAATCAACTTCGGTGCCGTCGATAAAAGGCATCGCGGAGAGCGGCACCCACAGGCGCGCGCCGTCAAACTCATACACCAGATCGTCCGGCTTAGGCTCGGTAACCGTGTCCAGCACGTAACCAAACCCCGCACAGCCCGTCTGTTTGATACTCAGGCGTATCCCCCGCAGCTCGGGCTGCTTCGCCGCCAGCTCGCGGATATGAGCGCTGGCCGCCGGGGTCAGGGTTAGCCCCTGCCAGGCAAATTCACTGGGATCGAAGGAACCGGTTTGCACATCCATTAATCACCTCATTTGTCTCTGCGCCCGAAGGCCGATACCCTTATGTTAATGATAACAATTATCAATACAACGTTCTGAAAACAGGGGTATTCGGGAAACGCTGCTTTTTTGGGCGTCTTTACTAAGAATAGACCGTCGTAAAACTCTTGCCGATGGCGAAAAGAGCTGTTTAAGCCACTGGTGTAAAAGGAAATATCAAATAAGAAAAGCGGCTGAACGCCGCAAGGGAAAAGATGTATAGAAAATATCTATTTATGTGATTGGAGGCGTGCTCGACAGGTATTAATTTGACCAAAGTATCACTAAGTTTCAGTCAAGCTGCCGTAAATTTTGCTCCAGGACTAATAGCCGATTTATCAGCTATCCTCCTGATAAGGAAAAAAGGAGTTTAGCCAGATGATAAAAATGATTATGGTCACGGCTCGCGACCGGGTGCGGTTGCAGGAGATAACCGGAGTGATGCTCCGCTACGGCCTGCAGGATATCGTGCGGCTTTTGGGCTTATCTTCTCTTCACGACAAGCTAAGCAGTAATCATCAGCATGATTTGCGCCCTGTGCCGGAGCGCTTATGCGCCGCATTCGAAGAGCTAGGCCCCACCTTCGTTAAGCTCGGGCAAATTCTTTCTACCCGCAGCGATCTGCTGGAGCCAGCCTGGACTCAGGCGCTAAGTCAGCTAAATTCTGGCGCTAATCCGCTGCCCTGGCCGATGCTTGAACCGCAGGTTACCGCTACGCTTGGCGCTCCCCCCGCCGATATATTTGCCCGGTTTGACGAAAAGCCCCTCGCCAGCGGTTCGATGGCGCAAATTCACCGTGCCCGCCTTAAAAACGGCGATGAAGTTATCGTCAAGATCCAGCGCCCAGGGATTGAAGCCACGATAAAAGCAGACCTGCGCCTGCTGCGCTATCTTGCCGAAAGCGTTGAGCAGCAAAGCGAAACGCTGGCACGATTTCAGCCGGTGATGCTGGTCCGTTATCTGGAAAATGCGCTGCATCAGGAGCTGGATTTTTGCCATGAGGCCGCTAACGGTGAAAAAATTTATCAGCTATTCGCAAGCTCCGAAGACGTGGCCATTCCTAAAATTTATTGGGAATGGTGCAGTCCTACGCTGGTGGTGCAGGCGTTTCTTCCCGGCGTTTCTCCCGTCGACAGCGGCCAGCTTGCTCCCGCCGGTTTTGACGGGGCGCTGCTGGCGCGTAAAGGCTCTGAGGCGTTTATAAAAATGCTTTTCGAGCACCGTATTTATCATGCCGATCCTCATCCTGGCAACGTGATGGCGCTTGAAGGAAACCGCGTAGGTTTTATTGATTTCGGCATGGTGGGTTATCTCAGTGAAGAGCGGCGTAATGAGCTGCTGTCTCTGATTTATGCCATCAGCGAACGCGACGCCAGCGGCATTGTCGATGCCCTGATCTCATGGAGTGACGAGCACTCGCTGAACCTGACCGAACTGGAACTGGCGGCCAACTATTTTCTGCAAAAACAGGGCAATCTCAGGCTTCAATTGGGCAAAGCGCTGACCGATATGCTTTCCACCGCACGAGAGTTTCGCCTTACGCTTCCGCCCGACCTGGTGCTGCTGTTCAAAGCGCTAATCACCGCTGATGGCGTACTGCTCCGCATGGACCCACAGTTTGATATTATCCGCATCCTTCGCCCGGTCATTAAGAAAGAAATGTTCAGGCGCTACGCTCGCATAAGCAGCCGCAAACGCCTGCTCGCGCTGGGTAACAAGCTTCTGGACAGCGGCGATTCCCTGCCCCAGACCCTGCGGCTGGTTATGCAGAGACTGCGCCACGGTAAACTCCACGCGGATATTTCCGTGGAGAATATTAGCGATCTTGGTAAATCACTGGAACGTGCCGCGGCAACCCTGGCGCTTGCCATCGTTTTAGCCGCCCTGGTGCTGGTGGTTATGCCGTGGCTGTTTGGCCTGAACTGGACGCCGTTTGGCATCCCGTTCTTCCCCGCCATCGGCTTGTTGTGCTCCATAGCCGGAACCGCGTGGCTGGTGTGGCGATTATTATCGAGATAACACTGACCTCATCGCAGGGTTTATAAAATTCGTCGCGCAAAATAGATTATGATCATACTCTATTTTGCACGAACAATGCCTAACCCTGAGGTAATGAAAATGAGCCATCCCGTTTATGAACCTGAAATTACCGCGCTGCTGTGCGTGGATCTGTATAACGACTTCCTGGCCGATGAGGGCAAACTCTATCCGTTAATCAAGGATATTGCCGTCAGACACAACATGCACCAGAACCTGCTTAACATCGTAGCCGCGGCGCGCAAGGCGGGAATTAAGGTCTACCACGTTCCTCACCATCGCTGGGAAGAAGGTGATTATGTAAGCTGGAAATACCCGACGCCGTACCAGCTTAGCGGCGCAGCACGGCAGTCGTTTGCCAAAGGATCGTGGGGCGGAACCTGGCATCAGGATTTCCCTATCCACAAAGATGATATTGTGGCTTCTGAGCACTGGGGCTCCGGCGGTTTTCCTAATACCGATCTGGAGCATCAGCTTAAAAGATACGGCAAGGAAAAGATTATCTGCGTCGGGCTAATGGCGAATACCTGCATCGAAGCTACGGCGCGAATTGGTATGGAACTGGGCTTCCACGTCACCCTGGTGCGGGACGCAACATCCGCCCGTACGGACGAAGCCCTGCACGCCGCTCACGATATCAACGGCCCGACGTATGCCCACGAAATTCTGACCACCAGTGAAATCATCGCGGCGATGGGAGTTAAAGCCTGACTTGCCGCTGGCAGCGTTATTTTATCGCGGCCAAAACGGCCTTTTTAAGACGCTCGGCGAAGGCAGGATCTGAACTTATTTCACCGAGATAATTCGCCCCGACCATCGCAGCAAACAGCACAAGATTTTTTTCATCATCGGCGCCCTGCTCATCATGAGGGTGCCCGATAAAACACTCCATCAGGGACTTGATCCCGTCGGTACAGTCTTTTGCAAGCTGTTCAGAAGCATTACTTTTCATCACGTCGCCGCCGAAGGCCAGCATCGGGCAGCGTTTTTGGGCAGGCTTTGGCGAGAAATAATAGTCGGCAATGTTGTGCTGTACGCTGCCTTTGTCATTCTCATCAATGCTGTCCCAGCGCTCCCTTGCTTTAATAAAAGCCAGTTCGGCGGCTTCAAGCACTAATGCTTCTTTTGACTCAAAGTGTTTATAAAAACCTCCCGCCGTCATGCCCGCAGCTTTCATGATGTCGGGAATGCTGACGTCCGCTATCTGCCGGGCCTTAAAAAGCTCGCTGGTTTTCTCGACGATAAGGTTACGGTTTTCAGCCGCCTGCTGTTTACTGGAACGCCCCATTTGATCCCCCAGATAAATAGAGTTTTATTAAAATCTATTTTTACATGAACGCTCAGGGCTGTCACCTGCAACGGCCCGGAAACCAGGCCGTAAGCGGGAATAAATCAGTGCGGAATGTGCCGAAGCATAGGATAGGTAAAGAACAGCAAGTGAGCGGCATTCAACCCAACATGGAAAGCCACTGCCACCCAAAGCCGGCCGCTCCACATCCAGGCCAGGCCGTAAATCAGGCCCGCAAGCGCGGCAAACACAATCAGCAGCGGCCCACCGGCAAAATGAAGCGCGCCAAAAATCGCCGCTGAAATAACCAGCGCCAGAACCGGATGCATAAACCCGGACAGCCGCTGCTGGAGGTAGCCGCGGAACAGCGCCTCTTCTGCCAGAGAGACAAAGAAGATATTGGCAAACAGAAACGGCAGCAGCCACTGCGCGGCATGAGGTTCAATCTTCAGCCCACCCAGCGCGACGGCCAGAAGCAGTAAAGCGGGAATAGAAGCAACGAGCAGGCCCCACCATGGTTTTGCCGGGCGAGACTCTGGCTCGCTTACGAACAGCGATTTCATTACCACCAGCAGGACGAAAGGCACCAGCGCTTTATCGAAGTTGTAATACATCGAGAAAGGGACACTCAGCGGCCCGGCATTGACCGAATCCAGCACCTTCGGATTATGGAAACCCGGAATAAGATGCATCGTTAACCCGATGGCGCTTACAACCAGCACAAGTTCGAGCGAATACCTGGCGACTTTATGGTGCCCAGCTTTCAAATAAGCCAGCGCGAGTGCGGCGATTACCGCCAGGGCAATAACGGCGCGCCCGTCGATAACGCCGCCGACTGCGGCCCAAACCAGGGTGATCAACAGCAGCCCGATAGAGGCTTTTTTATTGAACTGCAAAAGCAGCAAGGCAACTGCCAGTAATATCCACATATCCATGTCCTTAAGTTATAAACATCCTGAGGGGGGCTTTTTACCAGCATTTTCACCATGATGGCAAAAATTTAAGAGCTCAGTTTCAACATGGATATAATAGCCTGCCGTTTATTTGTTACCCATCAGGTGCAAATAATGTGCAGTAATAAATAGTATTTTCTTTATTTTATTATAGAAAACGCAATCACTCGCCCTTTCAAAAAGGCGAGTGATTGGTCTCAAAGGATTACCTTAAACCACCGCCGTGGTCAGCCGCGAGGTGCAGCACAGCCTGTCCTGTTGGTCGTAAATGTCTATTTGCCAGACCTGATGACGGCGGCCAGCATGCACCGCCCGGCAAACGCCGCGCACCACGCCTTCGTGCGCGGAGCGAATATGGTTGGCATTCACTTCCAGGCCAACAACCTTCTGATCGCCTTCGGTACACAGGTAGCCCGCGACCGAACCCAGCGTTTCAGCCAGCACCACGGATGCGCCGCCGTGCAGCAGGCCAAACGGCTGCCGGGTACGTTCATCCACCGGCATGGTGGCCTCTATTTCGTTGTCATCAAAACGGGTAAATTCAATCCCTACATGCCCGACCATGTTATTCGCCCCCAGTTTATTGAGCGCGGCAAGCGTCGCTTCACGTCGCCAAATCATCCGATAATCTCCAGAAGTGCTTGTAATGGATGCCGAACGCCGTTGCCTTCAACGCGCTTCACCTGGCTGCGGCACGAATAGCCGGTTGCCAGGCAGCGGTTTCTCGGCAGGCGCTGCATCGCCTGATGCCAGGATAGTTCATAGATGCCCAAGGAATTGGCGTGATTCTTCACCTCGTGGCCGTAAGTGCCGGCCATGCCGCAGCAGCCGACGCTAACGTTCTCGAGTTTCGCGCCAAAACGGGCAAAAATTCCGGCCCACTGATTCGGTGCCGTCGGTAACGCAGTCACTTCGGTACAGTGGCCGAACAGGTACCATGCTTCCCCGCCCGCGCTCTGTACTTCCCGCTCTTTCAGCATGTCCTGGAGCCACTCGTGCACCAGCTGCACCTGAAAATCACCGCGCTCATCGCCTAAAGTGTGTTTGTATTCATCGCGATAACACAGCACCAGCGCGGGATCGACCCCCACCATTGGCATGCCCAGTTTCGCAACCCGATTGAGGAAATCAGATGTTTTACGCGCCGTGCGGGCAAAACGTTGCAGAAAGCCTTTAATATGCTGCGCTTTCCCGTTCGGTGAAAACGGCAGCACAACCGGCTCGAACCCCAATTTGTCCGCCAGCTTGATAAAGTCCGCCACAACCTGTGCATCGTAATAGCTGGTGAACGGATCCTGCACCACCAGCACCGTTTTAGCCCTGCGTTCCGGCGAGTAGCTTTCGAGCTGCTCCAGCGTGGTATTTGCCGAGCGATGCCCCACCAGCTGCTGTTGCAGCGTCGGCGTGGAAAGCATCGGCAGGTCAACCATGCCGATATGCTTCTCGGACAGGTTGCGAACCCACGGCTGGCTCATAAAGAAGTTAAATGTCTTCGGCGCACGCGCCATCAGCGGGGCATAGTTTTCAACCGAGGCCACAACGTGATCGCGCAGCGGGCGCAAATAGCGGGTGTGGTAAAGCTGCAAGAAGCGAGAGCGGAATTCCGGCACGTCGATTTTAATCGGACACTGGGTGGAGCAGGCTTTGCAGGCCAGGCAGCCGGACATCGCCTCTTTCACCTCGTGGGAGAAGTCGTATTCGCCTTTATTGGCATGCCACGAATTGCGCGTCCGCTCAATCAGGCCGCGAAGGCTGGCTTTTTGTTCCGGTAATTGCTTTTCAAGCTGGAGCGGGTCAACGCCACGTTCTGCCAGCAGGCGCAGCCATTCACGGGTTAGCGTCGCACGCCCTTTCGGAGAATGTATGCGGTTGCTGGAAATCTTCATCGACGGGCACATCGGGCTTTTCACGTCGAAATTAAAGCACAGCCCGTTGCCGTTACACTCCATCGCCCCGCGCCATGAAGTGCGCACCGCGATAGGAATTTGCCTGTCATAAGTCCCGCGTTTTACCGCATCCACCTGCATCATTGGGTCATCCACGCCGAGCGGCGGACATATTTTCCCCGGATTAAGACGGTTGTTCGGGTCGAAGGCGGCTTTGATCCGGCGCAGTTCCTCATACAGCGTCTCGCCAAAGAACGCCGGACTGTACTCCGCGCGGAAGCCCTTACCGTGCTCGCCCCACAACAGGCCGCCGTATTTTGCCGTCAGCGTCACGACGTCATCTGAGATACTTTTCATCAGCATCTCCTGCTGCGGGTCGCACATGTCCAGCGCCGGGCGAACGTGCAGCACCCCTGCGTCAACGTGGCCGAACATGCCATAACTGAGGTTGTGGCCGTCCAGCAGCGCGCGGAATTCTACGATGTAGTCAGCCAGGTGCTGCGGCGGCACGCAGGTGTCCTCCGCAAACGGAATTGGCTTTGCCAGCCCTTTAGCGTTACCCAGCAGGCCAACGGCTTTTTTACGCATCCCGTAAATTTTTTCGATACCGGCCAGCTCGCTGCAAATCTGCCAGCCAATCACCCCGCCCTCGCCCGACGCTATCAGAGCATCGAGGCGTTCACACAGGGAGCTAACCTGGCTTTCAATAAGCGGCTCATCGTCACCGGCAAACTCAACGATGTTCAGGCCGAGCATCTCTTTATCCGGCACGTCGGTAATCAGGTCGCTGACCGAATGCCAGACGATATCTTCCCGCGCCAGGTTAAGGACTTTGGAATCGACCGTCTCCACCGACAGCGCTCTCGCCTCCACCATAAAAGGTGCATTACGCAGGGCCGAGTCGAAGGAGTCGTATTTTACGTTTACCAGGCGGCGCACTTTCGGCAGCCGGGTAATATCCAGCTTCGCCTCGGTGATAAAGGCCAGCGTGCCCTCCGAACCGGTAAGAATGCGCGTCAGGTCGAACTTAGAAAGATCGTCATTGAATACGTGGCGCAGATCGTAGCCGGTCAGGAAGCGGTTTAGTTTGGGAAATTTGTCGAGGATCAGCTGGCGTTGTTCGCGGCAGCGCTCAAGCACCGTGCGGTAAATCTGCCCGGTTATGGTTTGCTCGCGGCCAAGTTCTTCGGCAAGCGCGGTCGCCATCTGGTGCGTGTCCAGGATCTCTCCGCCCATCAACACCGCACGCACGCCCAAAACATGGTCGGAAGTTTTGCCGTACACCAGCGACCCCTGCCCCGAGGCATCGGTATTGATCATCCCGCCCAGCGTGGCGCGGTTGCTGGTGGAGAGTTCAGGCGCAAAGAAATAGCCGTGCGGTTTGAGGAACTGGTTTAGCCGATCTTTGATGACGCCCGCTTCTACGCGCACCCAGCCCTGTTCCGGGTTGATTTCGATGATGCGGTTCATATAGCGGGACATATCCACCACGATGCCGCTATTGAGCGACTGCCCGTTGGTTCCCGTACCGCCGCCGCGCGGGGTAAAGACCAGGGTTTTAAAGCGCTCTTCTGAAGCCAGGCGGGTGATTAACGTGACGTCTGCGGTCGAGCGGGGAAACAGCACCGCGTCCGGCAACAGCTGATAAATGCTGTTATCGGTCGCCATTGTCAGGCGATCCGCGTAGCTGGTGGCGCTATCGCCGGTGAAACCCTGTTGCTCCAGTGCTTGCAAAAAATTGAGCACCAGCTGAACTACGCCCGGTGCCTGAGAAATTTGTGGGATCATTGACGGGTCGACCCTGTGTTGCGTTGTAAGAGTTATCGTTTGCGTGTCTGTCTTGTTTTTATCATATTCCGTCAGGATTTGCGGCTGTTATTTAAGATAATGCTTCGCGAATTGCGCCTGTCCAAAATCGAGGAAATACATCATCATTAAAGCATCCGCTAAGCGAATTTAGCGCTGGCGCTTTTTATTGAGGTGATTCTTTCTATGGTCAAAGTCAGTCAGCCAAAGGATCTGCTGCAGATCCTGCTGTCCGTGCTGTTTATCTCGGTGATGATTATCGCCTGTCTGTGGATTGTGCGTCCCTTTGTTCTGGGATTTGCCTGGGCGGGAACCATCGTTCTTGCGACCTGGCCGCTGCTGATTAAATTGCAAAAACTGCTGTGGGGTAAACGCTCGCTTGCGGTGCTGGTGATGACGCTCCTGCTGCTGATGCTGTTCGTTATTCCTATCGCTATGCTGGTCAATAGCCTGGTGGACAACAGCGGCCCGGTTATCGCCTGGGCAACAAAGGGCCATATGGCGCTCCCAACCTTTGAGTGGCTGCACAGCATTCCGCTGATAGGCGACAAGCTTTATACCGGCTGGAATGCGCTGGTTAGCAGCGGCGGCAGCGCCATTATGGAAAAAGTTCGGCCTTATATTGGCACCACGACCAGCTGGTTCCTGGGCCAGGCGGTACACATCGGCACCCTGCTCATGCACCTTGGGCTGATGCTGCTGTTTAGCGTCCTGCTGTACGCCAAAGGCGAAACCCTCGGCAACGGCATTCGCCATTTTGCCTTCCGCCTTGCGGATAAACGCGGCGATGCTGCCGTGCTGCTGGCAGGCCAGGCCATTCGCGCCGTAGCATTGGGCGTAGTGGTAACGGCTCTGGTTCAGGGCGTGCTCGGCGGTATCGGTCTGGCGGTGTCCGGCATTCCCTACGCCGCGCTGCTCACCGTGCTGATGGTGCTTAGCTGTCTTATCCAGCTTGGCCCGCTGGTGATTCTGGTTCCGGCGATTATCTGGCTTTACTGGAGCGGCGACACCACCTGGGGCACCGTGCTGCTGGTCTGGAGCTGCGTGGTTGGCACCATGGATAACTTTATTCGCCCGGTGCTGATTCGCATGGGTGCGGATTTGCCGATGATTCTGATCCTTTCGGGTGTTATCGGCGGCCTGATTGCTTTCGGGATGATTGGCCTGTTTATCGGCCCGGTGCTGCTGGCCGTCTCTTATCGCCTGATTTCAGTATGGATGCACGAGGCACCTGCCCCGCAGGACTCTCCGGAAGAAGTCGTTGAACTGCTCGAAGAGCAGGATACGTTAAACGTTAAAAAATAATCTCCCCCTGACTCCCCCGCCATTCGGGGGAGTCACCTTTCGCAACTAGTTAATAAATCTAATCTATAGCGTATTTTTTTGGCGCTATTCCGGCCATTGAACCGCGCGCGCCCCGCTATCCTGTCGGTAACTATTCACCTTTCGTTAACTATTGAGACGAATCTGAGTGACTGCTTTTGCCGGGATGCCTACTATTTAACTCACGGTTATGAATCAACCCCTTGATTTATAAACATCGATATCCCCTGAGTGAAACAACGAATTGCTGTGTGTAGTCTTTGCCCATCTTGATGATGGGCTTTTTTTTGCCCTTTTTTTGTAACATCCGGCCGCTCAGGCTCCTGGCGAAGCAGGTTGGTAAGAGTCCGGGAAAGGGAGAGAAAGCGCTGAAACAGGAACATAAAAATGGATTTATGTCGCTCCTGTAGGGTTTGGTTAAATACAGTGGTTCATGGATGAGAAAAGAATAAAAGATGTTTTATTTACTGAAAATGGTCAGCCCATGTTCACATGGACTGACCCGATATTTGCCGTGAAAGGCATTACCATCCAATTTAAGGTCTTTTTTAATAGCCTAATGATTTCTGAATAGCAGCGACCTCAACGCTAATTCTCTGCGCTTCTGCCGCATTATTCAGCGCCCAGAGTCGTACCGCTTCAATGCCCCCCGCCTGCTCAATAACATGTTGTAATCTGGAGTCAAAAATAGTTTGAGTCTGTGCTTTACTCAGAAATTGATGATTTTCAAGACCAGCATCCGAGGCATCAATCAATGTATCATTCAGTATGTTATGGATAATATTATGTTCGTTGGCAACGGTGATTCTATAGGCAATTTTCTTTAGCGTCTCGGGTAGCCACTCAGCCTTTCCGGAAGAAAGCCTGGCAACATCCGCATATGGCATGTAAGAGAAATCCTTTCCTAACTCAGGTAAATCGCTTCCAAAAACCGCTTTTTCTCGCACAAATTCGCTTTCCAGAGGCAGAAATGCGGGTGGTCGCTGGCTTACCGCCTGAAGGTAACCCTCCGGTTTAGATTTCCCCCAGAAACCGACACCAAATGAGATCCCGCGGTCTAAACTCGCAGCGCGGTATTGCCCATCAGAATTTTTGGAGATACCTATATTTTCAAACCGCTCATTTAAAAAATCCCAATCACCAACAATCTGGCCAATGACAATATGCTCCTGCACCATTTTTTGAATATCATCGGGTAACAGTTTTAGTCCCTCAAGAATCAATTCCCTAAAGGGTTGGGCTTCCGTCCGATAATCGTCAACAAACGTCTTTTCTTTAGTCTCCCACCAATCATTGGGTCGACTTTTTTCAAGCTCCTTCATTTTCCTGTAATGCTCAGATATCTTAACGGCATTAGCCTTTAATTTAGCCACATTATCAGCCGCCATCTCCGGATGCGATGCGGCAAAATTGCTTATCGCTTTATCTTTCCTGAAGAACTTACCCAATTCGTTAAAATCAATTGTTTCTGTTGCTACATGAGGAACGCCTGAACGTGTTCCAATAAATGAAACAGGAGCCCCTTCTGTACCGGTTGCAAATAAGCGAGTCAGGGTATTACTGGCAACTTCAGACGAGGCAAAAAACCGCTGTTGTTGCGGTGTCAGCGAAATTCTACCTACGCCAGGTTTTACAAAATAAGATTTATTACCCAACTTATAAAATTGTCCACCACTAGCGGTTGCTGTACGATTTCCCACTGGAGTTGCATAGCTTAAATCGATGTTATAATGCTGAGAAATTGCCGGCTGTGAACTTTCTGTTCCTCGATTCGGCCGAGCATAAGGAACTCTTTCATCCGTCCCCCCTATTGTTAATGGCAAGACATGCGGCATATCAAGGCTCTGGGGCTGTACGCTGGTTTTACTTCCCCACGCATTCACTTTTGTCCCTATTAATGTACCCACGCCCAGCAGACCTAAAACCCATAAGGTTTTATTTTTCCAACTGCCATTTTTATTTTGATCTTTTACGACGGGCAATTCATACGACGAGGAATTTAATGAGCTAGCCAGATGATGCAAGCGTTTCCCTTCAGCAAGAACTTCTATTTCATCATTTTCTGAATCTGAAACATTTAACTCTTCCGCGCTGTTATTAACCCTTGTTAGTCGGGCGGCCAGCGGAGAATTTTTCTTATCGCTGTCGGCAGGAAGGGATGGCAGGTCGTCTATATTTATACTGTGGGATGAGCGAGCCAGAGGTGACATTTCGAGAACGGTGTTAGGCATAGTGATATCTCCTGAAAGTGAACGAACCGAAAATAAACATCACTGATATTTATAAATACAATTAATCCTGTCGCTATTAAAAAGCGCTTTTAATAACAGACACTCTCAGGCGATAACAGTTATTAGTTCAGCCCATCGTGATGATGGGCTATTGTTCATTCAGGCTTAGCAAAGTGATTAATAATAGCGCCGTGCAATACCAGCGGCGCAATCGTCAGGTGGGTTTGCCCTTCAACAAGGCTAAAATCGACGCGCTGCGGGGCTTTAGCTTTAAGCGACTCGGCCAGTTGGCGACCGCCATCAACCATAGCTCTCTGACCCCGGTGCTGAGCCAGGACCGCTCTTCTTGCCTCCGGGAGCTTTATCTCATGGGGCTGAAGCGACTGCTCATACTCCCCGACATAAATCGACAGGTGAGAACGACTATCGTCCGGCTGCCAATTTTGCGCCGTGCGCAGCAGGTAGCGATTGTTCCACCATACTGAAGGACTGGCGGCGTAAAAATGCTGGAACGCGTTTGGCGAGGTCATAAACAGCCAGGTGGTAAACAGCCCGCCATAAGAGTGGCCAAACAGCGCCTGCCGCTGAGGATTTGTTTTCCAGCGCTGCGCGACCCATGGCTTAAGCTCGGTATCGATAAACTGCCAGAATTTCTGTGCTTCACCCGGCTTTCCTGGCGGATAAGTGCCACCGGCGGGATTCGCTTCCAGCACGATTTTATCAACCGCCGGGCGGTAATCCCTCTCCCGTCGGCTCTCTTCCGGGTAGTCAATGGCGACAATAACACCCGGCACCAGCGGGCAGCGATCGCAGGTCAGGCGCTGCATCAGCGAGACGGCTCCCGGAAACACCGACTCACCGTCCAGCAGGTAAATTACCGGCCAGCCCTCAGACGGGGCTTTCCCCTGCGGCCACGAAACCAGAATTTTATAATCGCCGTTTTCCGGCGAGCTAAGGGTATGCACCAGCGTATTCGCCAGCGTATAGGGCTTATCTTCACTCACTACCGCCCCCGCAGGGGCAGCGATGAGCGCCATAAGCATTGTTAGCAGGTAGCGCACGTTTTTCTCCTTACCAGCCGTAGCTGACGGTTGCCGTGATGGTGCGGCCAATACCGTAGAAGCAGGCCGAGTCCGAAGCGCAGGACGCAACATACTTAGTGTCGGCGAGGTTATTGATGTTGAACTGAACGGCCGCCCCTTTCAGGCTGCTGCTGACTTCACCCAGCTCATAACGCACCATCGCGTCATACAAATCCACGGCCGCTACTTTAAAGGTATTTTTTGCATCGCCATAGCTTGTTCCGATATAGCGCACGCCCACGCCGGTGGTCAGGTTTTTAAACAGGCCTCCCGGAACGGTGTAGCTGCCCCACGCCGAAGCCATATGCGTTGGGATACGGGCTGGCGTCTTGCCTTCGGTTCCGGCCACGGTGGTGCTGGCGGTTTCAGCATCGGTCCAGGTGTAAGAGCCAATCAGATTAAGACTGTCGAATAACGTCGAATGAACCTCCGCTTCAAGCCCTTTAGAGTGGACTTCACCGGCGTTTTCGAACCACCCTTTCGCGCTGTTATAAGTCCCGACGTTGGTCTGGCGGAGGTCAAACAGCGCCAGCGTCATGTATGTCTGTTCCTGCGGCTGATACTTCAGCCCGATTTCGGTTTGCTTGCCGAGACTCGGGTCAAAAGGTGCCGCCCCCGGAGCACGATTCGTTTGCAGATTCGGTTCAAACGAAGTGCTGTAGCTGATGTACGGCGAAAGCCCGAAGTCAAAAGCGTACAGCAGGCCGGTACGCCAGGTGAATTTACCGTCATTCTGCTGCACCATTTTGTTTTTGAGCCGGTCGGTTGTGCGCACCTCGGCCTGGTCGTAGCGCCCGGAAAGCAGCAGCTGCCAGTTATTCCAGCTGAGCTGATCCTGCAAATAGACCCCAACCTGATCGAGATTCTGCTGGTCGTCGCTCACCGCGCTGAAAGTGCTTTCATCTACGTTGATGCCGTAACGCGGGTTTGGCCAGTAGAGATCATACTGAGATCCCATGCCGCGGCTAAGCTGCTGACGGTCGTGACTGGATTTATAATCAAGCCCGCTCAGCAGGGTATGCCCGACGCTTGCGGTGTCGAACTGCGCTTCTAGCTGGTTATCCAGCCCGAACTCTTCGGTGTCGCGTGTTTCATGCTGGGCGCGGCGCGAAAGCAGCGTGTCGCTTTTGGAGGTGGAATAGACAAGATAGCGGTACTTCTGGTTAATCTTCGCGTAGCGGGCGTTCTGGCGGAAGGTGAAGATATCATTAAAGCTATGTTCAAACTCATAGCCAATCATCGTCTGTTCGCGCCACGACTGGTCATAGCTCGGGTCACTGACGTTAAAGTCCAGCGGAATATACCCGGCAGACGTCTTAGTGACCAGGCCTGCGGCGGGCAGGAAATTACGGTAGCCCGCCTGCGGATCTTTTTGATAGCTGGTGAGCAGCGTAAAACGAGTCTGGTCATTTGGATACCAGGTCAGCGCCGGGGCAATCGCCATACGCTGCTCTTTATAATCGGCAACCTGGCTATGCTGGGTGCGGGCGATGCCGTTAAGGCGGTAAAGCACGCGGCCATCGTCGCTTAGCGGACCGCCAAAATCAAAAGCGCCCTCGGCAAGATGTTGGTTCCCGGTGCGGAACTGCACTTCATGTATTGCTTCGCGTACCGGGCGTTTGCTAGTCATGCTGATAAGCCCGCCGGGGTTCACCTGGCCAAACAGCACCGAGGCCGGGCCGCGAACCAGCTCCACGCGCTCCAGCAGCCAGGGGTCAAAAGTCCCGGTCTGCGACGAGGCGGTTGCGCCGTAGCTCAGGCCGTCGAGGTATTTAGGCACGTAGCTAAAGCCGCGTACAAAAACCTCGTCATTACGGTTCGAGCTGCCCCGGTATTCGGTAAATACCCCTGCCGTATAGCGCAGCGCCTGGGAGACGGAGGTGACATCCTAGGCGTTCATCTGGTCGCGGGTAATAACCGATACCGACTGCGGCGTTTTCACCAGGTCGGCAACCGTTTTAGTGGCGGACAGCGTTTTAGTCGCCACTATCCCTTTCACCGGCGCGGAGGGATCCTCACTCACCCTGCCGGATACCACAATCGTCTCTTCAGCAGCGCGGCGGTCTTCCGCCTGCGCGCCGCTAACCATCCCAATGCTACTCAGCCCCATCAGCAAGATGCCGTGGGTCATTTTATTGTTTTTAAAATTCATTACCGTTACGTCCCCTGTTACTGGGTTAACAAAGATCGCCCCGCGATCTCCGGTTACGTTTTGTCATAAAGCGCAACGGTTCGCAATGTTATTGCAAATCAATCTCATTTGCATTAGCGTGTAACAACTTTTTTTACAGCAAAGATGGAACAACATGAGAGCCGCGTGGAGCGCACTAATGATCGGACTTTGTTCAGCCTCGGCGGTCGCCGCAACCTGCACATTTACCGGTAGCCAGGGAGAGCAGGAGGGGAAGTTCGACGCCAGCGGTGAAATTTGTTTTGGCCTTCCCGCTCTTAGGGATAACTACGCCAATGTGAAACTCGCGGGCATAACGGACGCCAACCTGCTTGACAGTAAAGGCCGTGTCTGGCGCGCGCTGGTGGAAAATGGCCCGGTCGATGGCAAGCATAATCCTCTCTTTGCTTTGCCGGTTGGCGTGCCCTCAACCCTGGTATTGCGCGGGGAACCCGGCCAGCGTTGGCGGTTCCGCTGGCAAATTCGCGAAACCGTTCCGCTGAAACGGAATGAAGTGCTGACCCCGGAAAGCCCGGCGCTGCTGGCTCTGGAGCAGGCTCTGAGCCACGGCGGCAATACCGATGCTTTCTGGAAGGCAAGACGTGAGCAAGGCACGCCTCTGGTGGAGGCAATAGACGCCAGTAATAAACGCGTGACTTTCCTGTGGCGCGGCGCGACCAGCAATGTCTTCGTGCTTGGCTCTCCCGCCGGGGATCACGACCCGATGTTCCGCCTCGGCCAGTCGGACGTCTGGTATCGCAGCTATGTCGTTCCGGCCGACACGCTGATGCAATATAAGCTCGCGCCGGACGTTCCTCTGGTAGAAGGCACCGCTCGCGAACAGCGTCGCGCTATTCTGGTGAGCGCCCAGGCCGACCCGCTCAACCCCCAGTCCAGTCCCGCAGGCCAGGCCGACCGCTGGAACCGCTTCTCGCTTTTAAACCTCACGTCCACCCGCTACTTCACGCCTGACGCAACCTCGGAGCCGATTCGCAACGGTTCGCTGGTGCGCTATCAGGTGGAGAGCAAGAAGCTTGCTAACAGCCGCGAAGTCACTGTCTATCGCCCGCGCGGCAGCCAGCCCGCACGCTGGACGCTGATGCTGTTTGATGGCCGCATGTATCAGAATCGCTACCGTCTCGCTAACGTGCTGGACGGCCTGATCGCCCGCCATTCACTCCCGCCAATCAATGCAGTATTTATTGACAGCCTCGACGGCGATCGGCGCGAAAAAGAGCTGCCGCCCAATCGGGACTTCGCCGATTTTATGGCCCAGGAACTGGTGCCGTGGCTACAACGTCAGGGCATTAGCCTGACGGCGCAGAAAACCATTGTCGCTGGTTCAAGCTATGGCGGCCTGGCTTCGTCGTGGGTTGCCCTGCGTCACCCCGACGTTTTCGGCAACGTGCTGAGCCTGTCCGGTTCTTACTGGTGGGCGCCGGAGGGCGAAGCGCCGGGCTGGCTTACTCGCCAATATCAGCAGTCTCCTCGCCTGCCGGTTCGCTTCTGGCTTCAGGCCGGGAGATTTGAAAGCAAAGGCTCAGACGGCGGAATTTACCGTAATACGCAGCAGCTTGAGACGGTACTGCGCGACAAAGGTTATGAGGTCAGTTTTCACCCGTGGTCAAGCGGCCATGATTATGCCGCCTGGTGCGAGGCCATTATCGCGGGCGTGAAGGATTTGATTAAGCGGGATTAATTTTTCCCCTTCCTCGTGGCTTGCCGGACGGCGCCCCTCTTTCGACCGAAAGAGGGGTTGTCACAAACATAAAAATTAGCGGCTAACTTCGCAGTGGCTCAGCATTCGCCATATCTTCGGCAAAGTTCGCGTTTCCCCCAGCACTTCAACCTGAGTTGTCTCGCGAATATCCTCAGACGACGCGCCCACCATCAGCGTAAACTCTCCCGGTTCAACAATGCGTTTCCCGCTGCGGGCGGTGAAATTAAGCATATCGACGGGCAGAATAAAGGTCAGCGTGGCCGATTCCCCCGCCTCAAGTTCAACGCGCTCAAAGCCCTTTAGCTCCTTAACCGGCCGCACCATCGAGGCTACGTTGTCGCGAACGTAAAGCTGAACAACTTCACTTCCGCTGCGCTCCCCGGTGTTGGTTACGGTCACGCTTAGCGTAATCTCTCCATCTATCGCCACCGTTTTACCGCGCAGGGTTATCGGGCTGTAGCTGAAGCTGGTCCAGCTTTTGCCATAGCCAAACGGGTAGCGGCTGCCAAAATGAAACGCATACGGCGTGCCGCCGCTTTTCAGTTTGTGATTGTAATAATAAGGCATCGCTCCGGCGCTCTTCGGTATGCTGACGGTCAACCTACCCTGCGGCTCCGCCCGGCCGGTCAGAACGTCTGCAATCGCCCAGCCGCCTTCCTGACCCGGCGCCCACGCGATAATGAGTGCTGAAAATTTATCTTCCAGCCCCCCCAGGTTATAAGGGCGCCCGCCGGTCATCACTACAATGACCGGCTTTCCGGTCGCTACCAGCGCTTCCAGCAGTTGCTGCTGAACGCCGGGTAAATTAAGAGAGTCAGTATCCGACCCTTCCCCCACCGTACCGCTCTGGAAAAGCCCGGCGAGGTCGCCCACGCAGGCGACAACAATATCACTTTGCTCCGCAGTACGAACCGCTTGCGCAATCAGAGAAGTATCAAGCGAAACCGGTGAATGCTGAATCGGTTTTCCGCTGCTGTCGCCGGGGAAGACCGGCGCACCGGCCATGCGTTTTTCGATAATATGGCAACCTTTGGCATAGCTGACCTTCTCATCGCCCAGGTAATGGCGCAGCGCCGCCAGAGGCGTGGTGACCTGCGTTGTTTCCTCAAGCATGTCGCTGATTATCAAATGCACCGGGAAGCTGTAGCCGCTCAGCAGCGCCAGAGGATCGTCGGCGGTCGGCCCGATCACGGCCATCCTCTGATTTTCTGCCAGCGGTATTGCCGCCCTGTTTTCCAGAAGCGTAACGGAACGCGTGGCAACGTCTCTGGCAACCTGCCGCGCCTGTTTGCTCTGAAGCACGACCTTCGTTTCATCGGCATAAGGCCGTTCAAACAGGCCAAGCTGGAACTTCACCGCCAGCGTGCGGGCAACAATCTCATCAATTTTTGCCATACTGATAAGCCCGCGTTCCACCGCATCGCCTAAATGGCGGACGCAGTCATCCTTGGGTAATTCCACGTCCAGCCCGGCATTAAACGCCAGCGCCGCCGACTCCGCCGCATCCCGCGCAACGCCGTGATGTTGATGTAGAAGACTGACGCCGCCGTAATCGGCTACGATGATGCCGTCAAACCCCCACTGCTCGCGCAAAATATCCGTCATCAGGAAGCCGTCACTGTGGCCCGGCTGATTGTCGATATCGTGATAGGCGGGCATCACGGAGCCTGCGTGCGACAGCTTCACCGCCATCTCAAACGGCAGCAGGAAGGTATCATTTAGTTCGCAAAACCCCAGATGAACCGGCGCATGATTACGCGCACCTTCGCTGAACGAATGCCCCACGTAGTGCTTTAACGTCGCCAGCAAATCGCGTTTTTTACCCTGCAACCCTTCGACATAAGCACAGGCCATAAGCCCCACCAGCCAGGGATCTTCGCCGAATGTCTCTTCCGTCCGTCCCCAGCGAACATCCCGGGAAACGTCCAGCACCGGAGCAAGCCCCTGATGGCAGCCGGTGCTGCGGGCCTCCTCTCCAATGTGCATGGCGGCCTGGCGAATAAGGGCCGGGTCCCAGGTTGAACCGTAGTTCAGCGAAGAAGGAAAAAGGGTCGCATCTTTGCAGAGCAGGCCCACAAGGCACTCTTCATGAAACAGCGCGGGAATACCCAGCCGGGTCTCCTCGACCAGCATTTTTTGCAGCTTGTTGGCGGCCCGCACGCCCTCTTTAGCCTCAACAATATGCGTCCCCAAAGGCCGCGTTATTTGCCCGACACCAGACTTCAACCTTTGTGCCAGCGAGGCCTGCTCCGAAACACCGGCAAACTCATCGCTCATATCCGTTCTTTCACGGTGATCGCCGGTTTCTGAAAGCACCAGCCAGTAAGCATGCATCTGGGCAAATTTTTCTTCCGGCGTCATCCGCGCCAGCAGGTCGGCAACTCGCTCGGCTACGGGGCGCTGCGGGTCTTTGTAGATTACGGTCATCGGTTACTCCTGGGTAGCTGAATGAAAGGTTGGCTGCGGCGCCTGCCCCGCGCCGTTGGCTCGCTTTTGTGCCAGCTCGAGGGCGATAGTATCTGCCGTGCGGCTGTTCAGTTTGTAAATCGCCAGCAGCGCGACCATCGCAATAAAGAGTCCTGCAGGGATAAAGGTAAACAGCAAGTTGATAGTGGTGAGCACGCCTGACGCCTGCTGCGCCTGATTCGGCACATAATCCACCATGCCCAACACCCAGCCCACCACCGCACCGCCGAGAGCGAGACCAAACTTGATGGCAAACAGCGCGGTCGAAAAGACCAGTCCGTCCATCCGTCGCCCGCTGCGATGCTCCTCGTAGTCGACAACGTCCGAGAACATGGTCCACTGAAGCGGCGTGGTCAAATTTTGAATAAAACTAAAAACGATATTGAGGCCAAAAATAAGCCACACGTTTTCGGCAGGAATAAAGAAAATCAGCAGACAAAAAATAATAAAGGTCACCATCGTCCACTGGTAAGCCCGCACCCGGTCAAATTTCCCCAGCAATTTTGCGGATAAAAGCGCACCGCTCAGCGCGGCAATCATCCCGCCGACAATAAAGGTAAAGACCATTTCCGGGCGCAGTAAAACATATTTCACGTAATACATTGTCGCCGAGCCACGCGTGACCACCGCCGTCAGCAGCAAAATATTAAACAGAAAGACAATTCTCCACTGGCCGTTAGCAGCAAGAAGTTTCAGGTCGCCAACCAGCGAGCCAGAGGTTTCATTGCGTGGCGTAAACCGTTCGCGGGTAAAAAAGAAACAGCAGAAAAACAGAATAATCCCCAGCAGGCCCATCAGGCTCATGGCATAAAAATAGCCTTGCCTGTCGTCACCCTTGCCAAGACTTGCCACCAGCGGCAGGGCAATCACCGTCACAATCAGCCCACCGACAAACGACAGGCCAAAGCGCCAGGACTGAAGGGAATGGCGCTCATGCGGATCCATAGTTAAGGCTCCGGGCATAGCGCAGTAAGGCACATTAATCGCGGAATAGATAAAGCTGAGCAGCGCGTAGGTCAGGCACGCATAGGCTATTTTTGCCGTCTCGCCCACGTCCGGCACGTAGAAGGTAATAATGCAGCTGACGCCGAACGGAATAGCAAACCACAGCAGCCAGGGGCGAAAACGGCCGTGGCGGGTTTGCGTTCTGTCTACCAGCGCGCCAATACAGGGGTCAACAAAAGCATCAATAACCCGCACCAGCAGGAACATGGTGCCCATAATAGCCGCCGGTAGGCCAAACACATCCGTGTAAAAATAAGCAAGAAATAGCGTAGCCGTTTGCCACACCAGGGCGCTTGCCATATCGCCAAGGCCATAGCCAATTTTATCTTTCGTAGTGAGTACGGAGGATATTGTCATTATTATCTGCCTTATCAGGTTAAAAAGCATTTTCAACCCGTGGTGCAATATTCAATGCCGGTATTGCACGACGCACCCTGAGTATTAAAAAGTCGGCAGACAGCGACAATTGTAGAATTAAACTGTGGGTTTATGATTTTTTGTTTTTTTGCCGGAATGTGATCGCCAACATGAATGAAAACTGATTTTTTATGGCGCGTGGGGAATTTACACCCTCTGTTCCGGGGTGATTATTAACGATGCGAAGGATTTTATTTCAGGAGGGATAATTCCCCTCTCTTTTTTCAAAGAGAGGGGAAGATTAAGTCTTACTTGTTTAGTTCGGCGAGGCTCAGCCAGGTCTGCACCACGGTGTCCGGGTTCAGGGACAGACTATCAATCCCCTCTTCCATCAGCCACGCGGCGAAGTCCTCATGGTCGGAAGGCCCCTGCCCGCAAATCCCGACGTATTTACCCTGCTTCTTCGCCGCTTTGATAGCCATCGACAGCAGCGCTTTCACCGCGTCGTTGCGCTCATCAAAGAGTTCGGAAACCACGCCGGAATCGCGGTCCAGCCCCAGCGTCAGCTGAGTCATGTCGTTCGAGCCGATAGAGAAGCCGTCAAAGTATTGCAGGAACTCCTCGGCCAGCAGGGCGTTGGACGGGATCTCGCACATCATGATGATTTTCAGTCCGTTTTCGCCACGCTTCAGGCCCTGGCGCTCCAGCTCCTCAACCACCGCTTTTGCCTGCGCTACGGTCCGCACGAACGGCACCATCACTTCAACGTTGGTCAGACCCATTTCGTTGCGCACGCGCTTCATGGCCGCACATTCCAGAGCGAAGCAGTCACGGAAGCTGTCTGCCACATAGCGGCCCGCCCCGCGAAAGCCCAGCATCGGGTTCTCTTCTTCAGGCTCGTAGCGCTCGCCGCCCACCAGGTTGGCGTATTCGTTCGACTTAAAGTCAGACAAACGCACGATAACGCGCTTCGGCCAGAAGGCCGCGCCCAGGGTTGCGATCCCTTCGGTCAGACGGCCCACGTAGAATTCGATCGGATCGTCGTAGCCTTTCATCATCGAGCGGATTTCAGCCTGCAAAGCCGGTTCCTGCTGGTCAAACTCCAGCAGCGCACGCGGATGCACGCCGATCATGCGGTTGATGATAAATTCCAGACGCGCCAGGCCAACGCCTTCGTTCGGCAGGCAGGCAAAATCGAAAGCGCGGTCCGGATTGCCGACGTTCATCATTATCTTCAGCGGCAGATCGGGCATCGCGTCAACGGTAGAGCTTTTTACGGTGAAGTCGAGGATCTCGGCGTACACATAGCCGGTATCGCCTTCCGCGCAGGAGACGGTCACGTTCTGGCCCTCGCTCATGCGCTCGGTCGCATCACCACAGCCCACAACCGCAGGAATACCCAGCTCGCGCGCAATGATGGCCGCGTGACAGGTACGCCCGCCGCGGTTGGTCACAA
The DNA here is from genome assembly GCF_000412335.2 of Cedecea davisae DSM 4568. GTDB lineage: Bacteria > Pseudomonadota > Gammaproteobacteria > Enterobacterales > Enterobacteriaceae > Cedecea > Cedecea davisae. The sequence goes on along the minus strand of NZ_KE161030.1, from coordinate 1,706,384 downwards.
TCGCCGCCGCCTTCTTCATGATAGGTTCCCAGTCCGGGTCGGTCATATCGGTGACCAGTACATCGCCCGGCTGAATGCGGTTCATTTCGCTGATATCGTGAATCACTTTTACCGCCCCGGCGCCAATGCGGTGGCCGATAGCGCGGCCTTCGGCCACGATTTGGCCCTGGGCGTGCAGCTGGTAGCGCTCCATCACCTGGCCCTGAGATCGAACGGTTTCCGGGCGAGCCTGAACGATAAACAGCTTGCCGGTATGCCCGTCTTTAGCCCACTCGATATCCATCGGGCGGCCGTAGTGTTTTTCAATCTGCACCGCCTGCTTCGCCAGCTCCTGGATTTCATCCGGGGTGATGCAGAAGCGGTCGCGGTCGGCTTCCGGCACGTCTTCGATACGCACCTGCTTACCGTGCTCTTGGGTTGGAGCGTAGACCATACGGATTTTTTTCGACCCCATCGTGCGGCGCACGATAGCCGGTTTGCCCGCTTCGAGCGTCGGCTTGTGGACGTAAAATTCATCCGGGTTGACGGCGCCCTGCACCACCATTTCACCCAGGCCCCACGCGGCGGTGATAAACACAACCTGGTCAAAACCGGATTCGGTGTCGATGGAGAACAACACGCCGGAGGAAGCTAAGTCTGAACGAACCATACGCTGCACGCCCGCAGACAGCGCCACGCCGCGATGGTCGTAGCCCTGGTGCACGCGGTAAGAAATAGCGCGGTCGTTAAACAGCGAGGCGAAAACGTGTTTCACCGCCACCAGCACGGCGTCAAAGCCCTGCACGTTAAGGAAAGTTTCTTGTTGCCCGGCAAACGAGGCGTCCGGCATGTCTTCGGCGGTAGCGGAGGAGCGTACCGCGAAAGAGGCTTCGGCATCGTCTGAAGAGAGAGTTTGATAGGCTTCGCGGATTGCGTTTTCCAGTTCAGGCTGGAATGGCGTATCGATAATCCACTGGCGAATCTGCGCCCCGGCTTTTGCCAGCGCGGTGACATCATCAATATCGGTCTTATCCAGCAGCTCATAAATGCGCTGGTTCACGCCGCTCTGGTCGAGAAACAGGTTAAACGCCTCGGCGGTAGTGGCAAAACCATTCGGGACGGAGACGCCCATACCCGAAAGATTGGTAATCATTTCACCCAGGGAGGCATTTTTGCCCCCGACCCTGTCTACATCGTTCATGCCGAGTTGGTTATACCAAAGAACCAGCGGTGACGAGCCATTATTGGACATCGAAACAATCCTTTTTTAAATGAATGGGTACAAGAAACACCAGACTTCGTATTTAGCTTTGCATATTCTGAGGGTGGAATGAAACCGGTGAATCGTTCAAGCAAAATAAAATATGAGATTTTCGGATAGATCCGCTCACTTCATAAACCGTTGATTATCATATAGTCCACACTATACAAATGGTTATAGTATTGTATTGATTATATTTGCGATGGTTTATTAAATTTAAAAACGCTATTTCACTTTTAAAATTAAGATTAGCGCTACTCGGAATACCTTGTTTTACTTTATGCTTTAGAAAAATGGCATCCAGGGTTCAGGAATAAAAATGGATAACTTAGTCGATCGTCACGTATTTTGTATTTCCGACGGCACCGCTATTACTGCCGAAGTGCTTGGCCATGCGGTGATGTCACAATTCCCGGTATCTATCAACAGTATTACGTTGCCGTTTGTGGAAAACGAAAGCCGGGCCAGGGCGGTTAAAGAGCAAATTGACGCGATTTATCAGCAGACCGGCGTGCGCCCGCTGGTGTTTTATTCCATCGTGCTGCCCGCAATCCGCGACATCATTGTGCAGAGCGAAGGCTTTTGTCAGGACATCGTGCAGACGCTGGTCGCCCCGCTGCAGCAGGAGCTAAAACTCGACCCTACGCCCGTTGCCCACCGCACCCACGGCCTTAACCCCGGCAACCTGACAAAGTATGATGCTCGTATCGCCGCTATTGACTACACGCTGGCGCACGATGACGGCATTTCAATGCGTAATCTTGATCAGGCTCAGGTGATTTTACTGGGTGTTTCTCGCTGTGGAAAAACGCCGACCAGCCTCTATCTGGCGATGCAATTTGGCATTCGCGCCGCCAACTACCCGTTTATCGCCGATGATATGGATAATATTCAGCTCCCGGCGGTACTCAAACCGCTTCAGCATAAGCTGTTCGGCCTGACGATTAACCCCGAGCGGCTGGCGGCTATCCGTGAAGAGCGCCGGGAAAACAGCCGCTATGCCTCCCTGCGCCAGTGCCGTCTTGAAGTGGCCGAGGTCGAAGCGCTGTTTCGTAAAAACCAGATTCGCTACCTCAACAGCACCAATTATTCAGTGGAAGAGATGGCGACCAAGATCCTCGATATTATGGGACTGAATCGCCGCATGTACTAAGAAACTAGTACAAAAGATTTTCCCTGTATGTTAGGGTGTACAGACTGCGTTGGGGTAATCCATCCATCAGAGCGGCCCGGGAGTTGAAATCGGTCAGCTTTGGTTTATTGTGATCCCCATCACTTCCCGGTAAATCGCCGCAGAGAAGACAAAATTTCTGAGACACCCAATGAATAAAACAGATGAATTGCGGACCGCGCGCATCGACAGCTTGGTCACCCCGGCCGAGCTGACCGAACGCTTCCCGGTTTCCGCTGAGGTGGCACAGCACGTCACCGCGGCCCGCCGCCGCATTGAAAAGATCCTCACCGGCGAAGATAAACGCCTGCTGGTTATCGTCGGCCCCTGCTCGATTCACGATCTCGATGCCGCGATGGATTACGCCCGGCAGCTCAAGACCCTGCGCGATAAACATCAGGGCAGTCTTGAGATTGTCATGCGTACCTATTTCGAAAAACCGCGCACCGTGGTGGGCTGGAAAGGGCTTATCTCCGATCCTGATTTGAACGGTAGCTACCGCATTAATTACGGCCTTGAGCAGGCCCGACGCCTGCTGTTACAGGTTAATGAGCTGGGCGTGCCGACCGCCACGGAGTTCCTCGATATGGTGACCGGGCAGTATATCGCCGACCTGATTAGCTGGGGCGCAATTGGGGCACGCACCACCGAGAGCCAAATCCACCGCGAAATGGCGTCTGCGCTCTCCTGCCCGGTCGGCTTCAAAAACGGCACCGACGGCAATACCCGCATCGCGGTTGACGCTATCCGCGCCGCGCGTGCCAGCCATATGTTCCTCTCCCCGGATAAAGAAGGGCAGATGACCATCTACCAGACCAGCGGCAACCCTTACGGGCACATCATCATGCGCGGCGGCAAGCAGCCGAATTACCATGCGGAAGATATTGCCGCAGCGTGCGATACGCTAAGCGCTTTCGACCTGCCGGAGCACCTGGTTATCGACTTTAGCCACGGCAACTGCCAGAAACAGCATCGCCGCCAGCTGGACGTGTGTGAGGATGTCTGCACCCAGATCCGCAACGGATCCCGCGCTATTTCCGGCATTATGGCTGAGAGCTTCCTGAAGGAAGGCACCCAGCAGATTGTTGCCGGACAGCCGCTGAACTATGGCCAGTCGATTACCGACCCGTGCCTGAACTGGGAAGACACTGAAACCCTGGTCAACATGCTGGCGGAAGCCACCGCCCGACGTTTCTAGTCCATATTTTCCGGCGGGAATTTTAATAACCCGCCGGATTTCATAGCGTTACCCGTAACGACAGCCGTTTTGTCACAAAATTCCGCAATTCACATATTTCTTACAAATAATGCTTGCCGCAGAATCGCCTTTTTCTGATAATGATTCTCATTGTTACACTGATTGTCATTTGTATACAGAGTGAAGCGTATGGAAAAGCCATTCACCCCTGCCAGCCCGCAGACCACAACGGAACCCCGCCGGATTGACAGCAAAGCGCTGCTTGGCGCAGACGGCCGCGTGGTTATCGTCCATGAAGGGCAGCAATACCTGTTACGCCAGACTCAGGCAGGAAAGCTTATCCTGACTAAATAAATTTAAACAAACCGTTCCCCTGACTAAAACGGGGACATTAGCCAGCCACCCAGGTCATCCCCAGGCAGCCAGCGCTTTCGTTATTCCTATGGAGAGTTGCGCTATGCCTTGCACACACACGGCGGGTTTCCGTCTGTCTTTACTCACGTTAGCCGTATTCACCGCTCTGCCCGCTTTTGCTAAAGACGAGCAGATGACCGTTGTTGCCACCGGCAACCAGCGCAGCACCTTTGAGGCGCCGATGATGGTTAGCGTCATCGACGGCAGCTCTCCGGAAAGCCAGACGGCAACGTCCGCGGCCGACATGCTGCGTAAAGTTCCGGGAATAACCATCGACGGCTCCGGGCGCACTAACGGCCAGGACATCAATATGCGCGGCTACGATCGTCGCGGCGTTCTGACCCTGGTGGACGGTATTCGCCAGGGGACTGACACCGGGCACCTGAACAGCACCTTCCTCGATCCTGCGCTGATTAAACGTATTGAAGTCGTGCGTGGGCCTGCGGCTCTGCTGTACGGCAGCGGCGCGCTGGGCGGCGTCATATCCTATGAAACCGCCGACGCGGCTGATTTACTGTTTGAAGGCCAGAACAGCGGTTACCGCGTATTTGGCACCGGCGGCACCGGCGACCACAGCCTCGGTCTGGGCGCCAGCGCATTTGGCCGTACCGATAATCTGGACGGCGTCGTTGCCTGGTCCAGCCGCGACCGCGGCAATCTGCGTCAGAGCGACGGTGAAACCGCGCCTAACGACGAAAACATCGGCAATATGCTGGCCAAAGGCACCTGGTACATCGACTCCGCCCAGTCTCTGGCGGGCTCCCTGCGTTATTACAACAACAGCGCTCGCGAACCGAAGAACCCGCAAACGACGGACGCATCTTCCTCTAACCCGATGACCAACCGTTCTACCATCCAGCGCGATGCCCAGCTGAAATATCACCTTGATCCGCAGGATAACGACTGGCTGAACGCTGATGCGACGGCTTACTGGTCAGAAGCGCGTATCAATGCCGAAACCCCGGGAGCGGGCGGCGAGTTCCGCAAGCAAACCACCAAAGGCGGCAAACTGGAAAACCGCAGCCGTCTGTTTAACGACAGCTTTGCGGCTAACCTGCTGACCTACGGCGGCGAATATTATCGCCAGCAGCAGAACCCAGGCGGCCTGACCACCGGTTTCCCACAGGCGAAAATCGACTTCGGCTCCGGCTGGTTGCAGGACGAAATCACCCTGCGTGACCTGCCTGTTTCTATCCTCGCCGGAACCCGCTATGACAACTACAGCGGCAGCAGCCAGGGTTATAAAGACGTAGATGCCGATAAGTGGTCATCTCGCGGCGCCGTGTCCGTTAGCCCGACCGACTGGCTGATGCTGTTTGGCTCTTATGCTCAGGCATTCCGCGCCCCAACTATGGGCGAAATGTATAACGATTCCAAACACTTCACCATCCCTCGCATGGGGACTAACTACTGGGTGCCAAACCCTAACCTGCGCCCGGAAACCAACGAAACTCAGGAATACGGTTTCGGCCTGCGCTTCGACAACCTGGCAATGGCTAACGACGGCCTGGAGTTCAAAGCGAGCTACTTCGATACCAAAGCGAAGGACTACATCTCCACCACGGTCGATATGCGCAAGATGACGACCATGTCCTACAACGTGCCGAAAGCCAAAATCTGGGGCTGGGACGTTAACGCCAAATACACCGCCGACCTGTTCAGCCTGGATACCGCTTATAACCGCACCCGCGGTAAAGACGAAGATACCGGCGAGTACATTTCCAGCCTGAACCCGGACACCGTGACCACCACGCTGGACATTCCTGTGGCACACAGCGGCTTCTCCGTGGGCTGGGTCGGCACCTTCGCCGAGCGCTCTACCCACATCAGCAGCTCTTATGCTCAGCAACCGGGTTACGCGGTCAACGATTTCTATGTCAGCTATACGGGGCAACAGCAGCTGCGCGGTTTAACCACCACGCTGGTGTTTGGTAACGCCTTCGATAAAGAGTACTGGTCACCGCAGGGTATGCCGCAGGATGGCCGTAACGGTAAAATTTTCGTGAGCTATCAATGGTAAAGGAGTTTTTCATGAGTCAGCGTTATGACAGCTGGTTGCAGCTGAAGCAGGAACACCCGAAGAAATACGCCCGGGATATCGCCAAACTGATGCAAATCAGTGAAGCGGAACTGACCCATGCCCGCGTCGGACACGACGCATGGCGCTTAAAAGGTGATGTGAAAGAAGTGTTTGCCGCGCTGGAAGCCGTTGGCGAAACCAAATGCATCTGCCGCAACGAATATGCGGTACACGAGCAGGTGGGCCGCTTTGAGAACCAGCATCTGAACGGCCATGCCGGGCTGGTGCTGAACCCTCGCGCCCTGGACTTGCGCCTGTTCCTGAACCAGTGGGCCAGCATCTTCCACGTCCGCGAAACAACCGCTCGCGGCGAGCGTCAGAGTATTCAGTTCTTCGACCATCAGGGCGATGCACTGTTGAAGGTGTACACCACCGACAATACCGACTTTGATGCATGGAGCCAGGTGCTGACCCGTTTCATTCACGCGGATAACCCAGCGCTTGAGCTAAAAGCCGTTGAAGAAGCGGTAATGACCCCAACCGTAGAAGCCGACAAGCTCGATAGCGAATGGCGCGCCATGACCGACGTGCATCAGTTCTTTATGCTGCTGAAACGCCACCAGTTGACTCGTCAGCAGGCTTTCCGCCTGGTGAAAGACGATCTGGCCTGCCGCGTGGATAACGAAGCGCTTTCTCATTTGCTGAACCAGGCGAAGAAAGACGGCAACGAAATCATGGTGTTCGTTGGCAACCGCGGCTGCGTGCAGATCTTCACCGGCGAAATTCAGAAAGTCGTGCCGATGGAAAACTGGGTCAATATCTTCAACCCGGAATTCACCCTGCACCTGATGGCCGATACCATCGCCGAGAGCTGGGTAACGCGCAAGCCAACCGCAGACGGCCACGTAACCAGCCTTGAGCTGTTTGCCGCCGACGGTACGCAGATTGCGCAGCTGTACGGCCAGCGCACCGAAGGCCAGCCGGAGCAGGAGCAATGGCGTCTTCAGATTGACGCATTGACCGGCAAAGGGCTGGCAGCATGAAACGCCTGATCCTCACCTTATTCGCCCTGCCGTTAATGGCAGGTGCGGCAGAGCGCGTGGTGACAATCGGTGGCGATGTCACCGAAATCGCCTGGGCTCTGGGTGCGGGTCAGGACGTGGTGGCTCGTGATAGCACGAGCCTTCATCCTGAGGCCGTGAAAAAACTGCCGGATGTCGGCTATCTGCGCCAGCTGAGCGCCGAAGGCATCCTCGCTATGCGCCCTACTCTGGTACTTGCCAGCGCTCAGGCCCAGCCTTCGCTGGCGCTTAAGCAGCTTGAGTCCAGCAAGGTAAAGGTCATTACCGTACCGGCGGATAATAATCTCAACGGAATTGATGCCAAAGTGGCCGCCGTTGCCGGTGCGCTGGGGAAAACGGAACAGGGCGACAAGCTGCGTAAACAGCTTCACGACCAGCTGGCCGCTATCCCTGAAAAACCGCTGGGTAAAAAAGTGCTGTTTATTATGAGCCACGGCGGGATGACCGCGATGGCCGCCGGGCAGGAAACCGCGGCAGACGCGGCAATTCATGCTGCCGGGCTAAGTAATGCGATGCAGGGCTTTAAGCGCTACCAGCCGCTCTCTCAGGAAGGCGTAATTGCCAGCCAGCCTGACTTAGTGCTGGTGACAACAGACGGCGTGAAAACCCTCGGCGGGGAAGCTAACGTCTGGGCCTTACCGGGCCTGGCGCAAACCCCTGCGGGCAAGCATAAACAGCTGATGGTGGTTGACGATATGGCGCTGCTCGGCTTCGGGATTGATACCCCGCAGGCTATTCTCGCCCTGCGCCAGAAAGCGGAGCAACTCCCGTGATACGTCGCCCCCTGCCCCATCATGCCCTGTGGTTAATGGGCCTGGTGCTGCTGGCGCTGGCGCTGCTCGCCGCTAATCTCGGCGCGATGCGGCTGTCCGTTGCCGTGCTGTGGCAGGCTCATGATGAAGCGCTACGCGACATCTGGCTCAACATTCGTCTCCCCCGGGTGCTGCTGGCCGCGCTTATCGGCGGCGCGCTGGCGCTTTCCGGCTGCGTAATGCAGGGGCTGTTTCGTAACCCGCTGGCCGACCCTGGCCTGCTGGGGATCAGCAGCGGAGCCGCGCTGGCGGTCGGCCTGTCCGTCGTCCTCCCGCTGGCTCTGCCTGCCGTGCTCGCATTATATGCTCCAATGCTTGCCGCTTTTGTCGGCAGCCTTGCTGTGACCCTTGCCATCTTCCTGCTTAGTCGTAAAGGCAGCAATAGCCTGTCACGCCTGTTGCTGGTCGGGATTGCTATCAACGCCCTGTGCGGCGCGGCGGTTGGCGTACTGTCGTGGGTAAGCAATGATGCGCAGCTGCGCCAGCTTTCGCTGTGGGGCATGGGCAGTCTCGGCCAGGCGCAGTGGTCAACCTTGCTTGCGACCGCTTCGCTTATTCTGCCCGCCGCCGTCGGTATCTGGCTGCTGGCTAAACGCCTTAACCTGCTTCAGCTGGGTGACGAAGAAGCGCATTACCTGGGCGTTGACGTGAAAACCACCCAGCGCCAGCTGCTGATCCTCAGCGCGCTGCTGGTCGCGGCGGCGGTGGCAATCAGCGGCGTAATCGGTTTTGTCGGCCTCGTGGTCCCTCATCTGGTGCGCATGTGGCTCGGCTCCGACCACCGCTGGCTGGTGCCGGGCTCGGTGCTGGCGGGCGCAATGCTGCTGCTGATTGCCGACACCCTGGCGCGTACCCTGGTCGCACCTGCCGAAATGCCGGTTGGCTTACTCACCAGCCTGATTGGCGGCCCGTGGTTCCTGGCGATGATATTCCGCAACAAGGAGAAAGGCTGATGTCTGCGGTTCTGCAAACGCACCATGTTTCGCTGAAAATGGGTCACCGCCTGCTGATTGATGACGTCAACGTCGCCCTTAAACCGGGTGAGGTGGTCGCCCTGATAGGCCCTAACGGCGCGGGTAAGTCCACGCTGCTGCGCCTGCTTACCGGGTTTCAGCTGCCCGACAGCGGGCATGTTGCCCTGGCCGGTGACGATTTGACGCAGTGGTCAAGTGAGGCGCTTTCGCGCAAGCGTGCGGTGATGCGCCAGCAAAGCAGCATGGCTTTTAGCTGGACGGTAGAAGAAGTGATTGCCATGGGTCGAGCGCCCTGGCCGCAGGAATCTACCGGCAAAGTAGTGGCCGAAGTGATGGCGCTTACCGGCTGCGATGATCTGAGCGGAAGAGATTTTTGCCGCTTATCCGGCGGTGAACAGCAGCGGGTGCAGCTTGCCCGCGCGCTGGCTCAGCTGTGGTGCGACGGTCAGCCGCACGGCTGGCTGTTCCTCGACGAACCGACCTCTGCCCTGGACTTATACCACCAGCAGCACGTTTTACGCCTGCTGCGCCGCCTGGCGCAAATGGGTACCCTGTCGGTTTGCGTAGTGCTGCACGACCTGAATCTGGCCGCGCTCTGGGCCGACCGCATCGTGCTGCTGCATAAGGGAAGAATGGTGGCCGACGGTACGCCGGACGAGGTGCTCGATGAGCAAGTTTTACAGCACTGGTATCAGGCCGACCTGCGGGTATTCCGCCACCCGGAACACCCGGTTCCCCAGGTTGGCCTGCGTCAGTAAACTAGCTCGAACAGCTAACTTCCAGCCGTTTTCCCCAGTCAGGCGGACGCCGTGTGATATCGTCCTGGCGGTCGGTAAACGGCTGAAGCAGCGCCTGATGTAGCTTCTCCAGTTCGCCTGTATCTCCCTGCTCCGCAGCGGCAATTGCCCGCTGCGCCAGCCAGTTTCTCAGCACCAGCGCCGGGTTTGTCGCCTGCATTTTCCTCTGGCGCTCCGCGTCGCTTATCTGCTCAGCCTGCAATCTTTCACGATAGCGAGCAAACCAGGCATCAAAACTCGCCCTGTCGATAAACTCGTCCCGCAGCGGTGAAGCCGCGCTCTGCTGCTCCGTCAGGCCGAGCAGGCGGAAGGTTCTGGTGTAATCACTTCCTTCTTTGCTCATCAGGGCAAGCAGCTCGCTGAGGATCTGGTTATCGTTCTGCTGCTCGCTGAACAACCCGAGCTTAGCCCGCATTTGTTTGCCGAAGGCACGCATTATCGCGGGCTGGTAGCCGTCCAGAATGGTATTTAACCTGTCAGCCGGGATAAAGGGCGACAGGGTCTGGGCCAGGCGTTGCAGATTCCAGAGGCCGACCGCAGGCTGATTATCGAAGGCGTAACGCCCCTGGTAGTCAGAGTGATTGCAGATGAATTCTGGCTGATAATCGTCAAGGAAACCATACGGGCCGTAGTCCATGGTCAGACCGAGAATCGACATGTTATCGGTGTTCATTACGCCGTGCGCAAAGCCAACGGTTTGCCAGTGCGCAATCAGCGAGGCGGTGCGCTCCACCACATCGCTAAACCACAATTCGTAGCGCTCGTTCAGCCCCAGCAGGTGCGGCCAGTGGTGGAGAATGGCGTAATCGGCAAGTTGCTGAACCTTTTCCGGCTCCCGGCGATAGTAAAAATGTTCGAAATGGCCGAAACGCAGGTGGCTTTCTGACACCCGCAGCAGCATCGCGCCCTGCTCGACCGTTTCACGCTGCACCGGCGTTTCGCTGGTAACAATGGTCAGCGCCCGCGTAGTGGGAATGCCCAGCGCATGCATGGCTTCGCTGGCGAGAAACTCGCGAATAGTTGAGCGCAGCACCGCCCGCCCGTCGCCCATTCTCGAGTAAGGGGTAAGCCCTGCGCCTTTCAGGTGCCAGTCAACTTTGCGCCCGTCGGCAAGCTGTTGCTCGCCCAGCAGAATGCCTCGCCCGTCCCCCAGTTGCCCTGCCCAGACCCCAAACTGATGGCCACTGTATACCTGCGCCAGCGGCTGCATACCCGGCAGCAGTGTTTCGCCGCTCCAGATGCCCGTGTGCTGCGCATCAAAAAGCGAAGCATCCAGCCCGAGTTCATCGGCCAGAGGCCGGCTGTGATAAAGCAGCCGCGCATTTTTCAGCGGGGTCGGTTTTAATTCGCTGTAGAACCCCGGCAGCTCGTCGTGCCAGCTGTTCAGAAAAGCTAAAGTTTTGGTCATGGTTCCTCCGGCCCACAGTGTAGCCCCTGTCATGACTTTTAAACACGGTCAGCCAGCAGGGGCTTTAGTGCATCAGCCCATCGTGCGGAGGTAAAAGAGAGACTAACTCATTGGGCGGCACCAGCGGCCAGAGCTTGCCCTGCATCGCGGCAAAGCCAAGCCCCTGTACTTTGCGCCGGGCGGCGCTGGTATTGATTCCGTCCACCAGCAGCGATTCACAAAAAGGCGAAATTTGCCCGATGATGGCCAGCATAAATGGCGTAAAACTGCGCCCCGGCAGCTGTTTTTGAATAAAGAAACGATCCATTATCACGCGCCTGAACAGGCCGTCAAAAATAGGTTTTGTGGTGGCGTTTCCGGCACCGAAGTCAGCCAGCACCAGTGAAAAATGACCCGCAATTTGCGCCAGCCTTAAATTAGCCGTTCCGCTATTCAGGTCGGGGAAACTTTCGCTCAGGGTTAATTCAATAAACGGCAGCGCTTTTAACCTGAGGAATAAACTCTGGTCATTAATTAGCGCGTCAACGATGATTTCATTAATATGAACCCAGGCAATCAGACGCTGAGAGATAAAGAAACTTTTATGCTCTTCAATAAGCGCTAATTTTTCGCTAAACAGGGAGAGCTGCTGCTGCGGGCTAAGATGGGGAGTAAGAAGCTCAACGGGAATACGCACCGGCGCATCCTCACCGACAAAGTTTGCCACTATTTCCACGCCCATAACGCTATCATCCGGCTTCATTGCCGGGCGAAAGTAGAGGTGAGAACAATAAACAATATCAAGTGAAACAATCATTTGCCAGCCCTGTAGATTTCCGGTTGGACGGCAGAGAGATACAGCGCCACTCCGAGAAAATTCGGATAGCCGCTATCGCTGTGTATTTCACACTCATCCCTGAAACGTTTAAGCTTTATCTTTTAATTATTTGCAGCTTATCCTGGATATCCGTACATAGCCAGTTTTTAACGCAAATCACGCACCGAGTCGCGGGCTACGATCGAAGGTAAAAAAGATTCATTCTCACATTGTTCATTTAATAATTTACGCGTTGCGTAACGCGCCATATCCCCGATGGGGAAATAGATGCTGGTTAACGCCGGGCGAACAAATGCCGCTCGGTCTCCACTGTCATAACATATAAGGGATATATCCAGCGGGATGCGTAAACCGCGTTCGGTAATGGCTAACATAGCGCCGACGGCCATCTCTTCATTACAGCAGTAAAGGGCGCTGATTTTATACTTATCCAGCAGCGCCGCCGTCTGCTTGTAGCCGCTGGGCATGTCGTACTCGCCCTCCACCACCGCGACCGGCTTAATGCCGTCGCGTTCCATCACGTCCAGAAACCCCTGGCGACGCAGCAGGCTTGAGGCTCGCTGAGTCGGGCCGTGAAGACAGGCGATAGCCCGGTGGCCGGCATCCAGCAGATATTGGGTCGCCATCTGGCTGGCAAGGCGATGATCGAAGACCACGCAGCGCTCGCGAAGCGCCGGAACCTCTCTGTCGAGCACGATAAATTTATTACCGCGCTCGGCCAGTTGCACAAGGGTTTCGTCAGATATCGCACGAACGTGAATAACCAGCCCGTCGCAGCGCAGATTGTAGAGCCTCTGGATGGCATTGCGTTCGTTCTCTTCCACGCCGCGCCCCTGGGTCACCAGCAGCTGTTTACCGTTTGATTCGGCTTCGCTTTGCACCGTGTCCATCAGCGAGCCAAAGAAGCCGCCAGTGTAAGACGTAGTCACCAGCCCGATGGTGTGGCTCTGGCTGGAGGCCAGCGCCCTCGCGGCAGGATTGGGGGAATAACCCAGCTCGGCAATAGCGGCTTCGACTTTAATTCGGGTATGCGATTTAACCTTAGTATCGCCGTTCACCACGCGAGAGACGGTGGCGCGAGAGACACCGGCGTGGGCGGCAACATCTTCGAGGGTAACCATTGAACAATCCTTAGCGGGAAAACACAGTGCTTGCCGATATTACCTGATATTAGAAAGCGCGTTGACACCGCCCGCAGATTTGCGGGAACGGTCACGATTTTCAGCCAGGTTTAACGGAAGAAGCTAGATACGGCGCGCCTGCCAGAACTTTTTACGCCAGTAGACGTTATCCAGCGAGGAGCGCATTACGCCGCGGCTGGTAGAGGCGTGGATAAAGGTATTGTCGGTGTCGTAGATGCCAACGTGGAGGCCGCTTTCTCCCGAGCCGGTTTTGAAGAAAACCAGATCGCCCGGCAAAAGGTCGTCTTTATCGATTCGGGTGCCGATTTCCGCCTGCTGGCTGGTCATGCGCGGCAGCATCAGTTCAAACCTGTCGCGGAAGGTCATCAACACGAAGCCCGAACAGTCCACGCCGCGGCGGCTCATGCCGCCATAGCTGTACGGCGTGCCGTGCCAGCTACGCAGCTGATCGTTTAATTGAGCAATAACGGTGATGGAGTCCGAAAGCCGGGCGTTTGGATGAGGAGCATTATGGCTACACCCCACCAAAACTATGCATGCCAATGCAATAAGCCACAAACGCATTTTTCAGACATCTCCTGGCGTTATAATTTCCGATAATTTAGCCTGCCATGCGAAATTATTGCAAGCTTTCCGCGATGTTATAGCGGACTTATCAGCATACTGTGCCCTTCAATGCGCAGTAAGCGAAACGGCATCTGGTAGGCGGCGGCTAAATTTTGCGGCGTCAGCACCAAATCGCGGCCGCCCTGAGCCACCATTTTACCCTCGCGCAGCAGCCACACTTTATGGGCGTGGCGCAGGCTGTGGTTCAGGTCATGGCCGCTCATCACAACCGCAATACCGGCTTCGCAAAACGCCAGCAGCACGCGGTCAAGCGCCGCCTGCTGGGCAACGTCAAGGCTGTTCATCGGCTCGTCCAGCAGCAGAAGCTGCCCGAGAGGATTGGCCTCCGGGTCGATTTGCAGCAGCACCGCGGCAAGCCGCACGCGCTGCCATTCTCCGCCCGAAAGCTGGTTAACCGGCCGCGTTAACTTATCCGTCAGCCACAAAGCCTCCGCCAGGCGCATCATTGCCTGTTCCGCATCGGGCGAAGGCTGATGCAGTTGCAGATAATGCCAGACCGGCATAGCAAAAGGAGGAAGTTGCTGCTGGCTAAGCCAGGCGCGGCGAAGTGAAAGCGCGGCGGGGAGCCAGGCCTCAAGCGGCTGCTCGTTGAGCTGAATACTGCCCTGCCCCTCGCTCAGCCCGGCCATGCGCGCCAGCAAGGTGCTCTTACCCGCCCCGTTAGGCCCCACGAGGTGGATTAGCTCGCCCGGCTCCACCGTCGCGGTAATCGGCCCAAGCCGGTCTGCGACGGTGACCCCGTTTAATTGCAGGAGTGGCAAATTATTTCGCCAGCGCCTGCTTGATGGCATCCAGAATAATCGGATCTTCCGGCGTCATATCCGGCGAGAAGCGCTGGATAACTTTACCGTCACGCCCGACGAGGAATTTCTCGAAATTCCACAGGATATCGTCCGGGTACAGCGGGCCGCGTCCTTTGCTGCTCATACGTTCGTAGAAGCCGCTACCTTCCGGCGCTACGGCCGCCGGGCAGGCGTCGATCAGCTTCTGGTAGAACGGGTGGCGGTGCTCGCCGTTAACGTCGATTTTGCTGAACAGCGGGAAGGTTACGCCATAAGTGGTGCTGCAAAAAGTTTTGATCTCTTCGCTGCTGCCCGGCTCCTGGCCAAGGAACTGGTTGCACGGGAAGCCCAGCACGCTAAAGCCCTGTGCCTCGAAATCTTTCTGCAGGTTTTCCAGTTGCTCGTACTGAGGCGTCAGGCCGCATTTAGACGCGACGTTAACAATCAACAGCACCTTACCCTGCCAGTTTTCCAGCGTGGTGTTTTCGCCTTCAATGGTCGTTACTTCGGTATTCAGAACATTGCTTTGCATAGCATCCCCTTAATCAGTGAGCCGGGTTAACGCCCGGCTTTCAATAACAACCAGATAAATACCGGTGCGCCCAGCGTGGCGGTGACCACGCCGATAGGCAGCTCGGCTGAGTTTAATGCAAGCCGCGCCACCACGTCAGCCCCGGTTAACACTGCCGCACCGGCTAATGCGCTGGCGGGCAGCAGAACACGATGGTCCGTCAGCCCGGTGAGGCGCAGCATATGCGGGATAACCAGGCCAACAAAGCCAATCGCCCCGGCAAGCGCGACGCTCACGCCCACCAACCAGCCTGTCGCGACCACCATAATATTGCGCCAGAGCCAGACCGGCAGGCCAAGCTGGCGGGCAGAGTTCTCGCCAAGCGCCATCAGGTTCAACGGCGTATGCTGGCGGCATAGCCAGATAATCACCGGCAACAGCGTCGCCATCAGCCAGGCCTGCTGCCAGTCCACGCCGCCAAAACCGCCCATCATCCAGTACATTAACTGGCGCAGGTCGAGACTGGAGCTGAAGTAGACCGCCCAGGTCATCAGCGCGCTACAGATAATACCCAGCGCCACCCCTGCAAGTAATAGACGACTGGTGGAGAGATGACGACGGGAAAAACGTAACAGAATAAGAGTGATGGCAAGCGCCCCGGAGATAGCGCACAGGCCGAGCGCCCAGCCGGGCAATATCCCCTGCCCCAGCAGCAGCCCGCCGACCAGCGCCACGCCCGCGCCATTAGACACGCCCAGCAGACCGGGTTCAGCCAGCGGGTTTTCAAACAGCGCCTGCATAACGGTGCCGGATACCGCCAGCGCCGCCCCGACCAGCAGCACCGCCAGCGTTCTCGGTAATCTTATTTGCCAGATGAATAGATGCGCCTCATCGCTCCACCAGGAGAGCGGCGAAAACCAGACGTCACCGGCGCACAGGCTCAGCGCCGCCACCGCGGCCATCGCGAAGATCAGCGCAAAAAGCCAGCGCCGCTCGAATCGACGTTGCCTGGTAACAAAACTCAGCATCAGCGTAAAGGCTCCAGCCCGGCACATTTATGCGCCTGATTTTACGGGGAGTTTATGGGTGAGAACAAGAAAAGAAAAAGGCCGCGTTAGCGGCCTTTTGTTAACTCAGGTTACTCGTCTTTTGGCGACGCGTTTTCAACCCGACTTTTTAGCTTCTGACCAGGTCGGAAGGTCACCACACGGCGCGCCGTAATGGGAATATCTTCACCGGTCTTCGGGTTGCGCCCGGGACGTTGGTTTTTATCGCGTAAGTCAAAATTACCAAAGCCCGAGAGTTTAACCTGCTCACCGTTTTCCAGAGCGCGACGGATCTCTTCGAAAAACAGCTCTACCAGCTCTTTGGCATCTCGTTTGCTAAGACCAAGCTTATCAAACAGATATTCTGACATTTCAGCTTTTGTAAGCGCCATACGTTCAATCCCTCAATGATGCCTGGAATCGCTCTTTTAATGCCTCTACACATTTTGCAACGGTAGCGGCAATCTCCTCTTCTTCGAGTGTACGGCCCGTATCCTGAAGGATAAGGCTTATGGCCAGGCTCTTGTAGCCTTCGGCTACGCCCTTGCCACGGTACACGTCAAATAAGTTTACGCCAACTACCTGATTTGCGCCAACTTTCTTACACTCGACCAAAATATCTGCTGCGGGAACGTTTTCAGCCACCACAACGGCGATATCACGGCGGTTTGCCGGGAAGCGTGAAATCTCCTGAGCGTCAGGCACCACGCGGTCTGCGAGCCTGTTCCACAGCACTTCGAACACCAGCGTGCGGCCGTTCAGGTCAAGCTTACGCTCCAGCTCCGGGTGAACAACACCAATGAAACCAATGCATTCACCTGCTAAATAAATGGCAGCACTTTGCCCTGGATGCAAGGCCGGATTTGCTTCTGCTCTGAATTCGATGTCCGAAAGTTTGCCGGTCAGGGCCAGAACAGACTCCAGATCGCCTTTCAGATCATAGAAGTCAACGCCGTTACGCGCCAGATCCCAGTGCTCTTCGTAGCGGTTTCCGCAGATGGCTCCGCCCAGCATAAGATCCTGACGAATGCCAAGGTCCGCCTGAGTATCAGGCACAAAGCGCAGGCCGGACTCGAAAATACGCACGCGGCTTTGCTGACGGTTCTGGTTATAAACCACGGTAGTCAGCAGGCCGGTCAGCAGAGACAGACGCATCGCGGACATATCGCTGGAGATAGGATTAGGAAGAATCAGATTTTCTTCGCCCGGGTGCAGAAGCTGCTGAATTTTCGGGTCAACGAAGCTATAGGTGATGACTTCCTGGTAGCCTTTGTCCACCAGCATGGTTTTCACACGCTTCAGGGACAGGTCCGCCTCACGATGTGTACCCATCACCAGGCCTGCCTGTACCGGGCTGTTTGGAATGCTGTTGTAGCCGTAGATACGGGCAACTTCTTCCACCAGATCTTCTTCAATTTCCATGTCGAAACGCCAGCTTGGCGCAACGGCAGTCCATTGATCCTGGCCTTCGGTCACTTCGCAGCCCAGGCGGCGCAGAATGTCGCTAACCTGCGCATCTTCGATATGGTGGCCAATCAGGCGATCCAGCTTGCTGCGGCGCAGAGTAATGGTTGCACGCTTAGGCAGGTGAGCTTCATTTGTTACGTCGATAACCGGGCCGGCTTCGCCGCCGCAAATATCAATCAGCAGGCGGGTAGCGCGCTCCATCGCTTTGTATTGCAGAGCGGGGTCTACGCCACGCTCATAGCGGTGGGAAGCGTCGGTGTGCAGGCCGTGACGACGTGCGCGACCGGTGATGGAAAGCGGGCTGAAGAAGGCGCATTCCAGCAGGACGTTCTGGGTTTCATCGTTAACGCCGGAGTGCTCGCCGCCGAAGATGCCGCCCATTGCCAGCGCTTTGTTATGATCCGCGATGACCAGGGTATCCGCGTTCAGTTTAGCTTCGCTGCCGTCCAGCAGTACGAGGGTTTCGCCCTCTTGCGCCATACGCACTACGATCCCACCTTCAATGCGGTTCAGATCGAAAGCGTGCATCGGCTGGCCAAGTTCCATCAGCACGTAGTTGGTTACGTCAACCACGGCATCAATGGAGCGAATACCGCAGCGACGCAATTTCTCTTGCATCCACAGCGGGGTTGGCGCCTTAACGTTGATACCTTTAACTACGCGGCCCAGGTAGCGCGGGCAGGCTTCTGCGGCGTCTACGCGAATCGGCAGCGTGTCGTTGACGGTAGCCGCTACGGCGGCCATTTCTGGCTCAACCAGAGGCAACTTGTTCAGCACGGCAACGTCGCGAGCCACGCCGATAATGCCCAGGCAGTCCGCGCGGTTTGGCGTTACGCTGATTTCGATGGTGTTATCGTCAAGCTTCAGGAATTCGCGGATGTCGGTGCCGACAGGTGCATCCGCAGGCAGCTCGATGATGCCGTCGTGGTCGCCGGAAATACCCAGCTCGGAGAAGGAGCACAGCATGCCTTCAGAAGGCTCACCGCGCAGCTTAGCCGCTTTAATTTTGAAATCGCCCGGCAGTACCGCGCCAACGGTCGCTACGGCCACTCTCAGGCCCTGACGGCAGTTGGATGCGCCGCAGACGATATCAAGCAGGCGATCGCCGCCTACGTTGACTTTTGTCACGCGCAGCTTGTCGGCGTTCGGGTGCTGGCCGCACTCAACCACTTCACCCACCACTACACCGTGGAATGCGCCCGCAACGGCATCAACGCCGTCTACTTCCAGACCAGCCATGGTTATCTGGCCGGATAACTCGTCACTGCTGTTGGCTGGATTTACCCATTCGCGTAACCAGAGTTCACTGAATTTCATTGGATATCCCGCCCTTATTTGAACTGTTTGAGGAAACGTAAATCATTTTCGAAGAATGCGCGCAGGTCGGTCACGCCGTAGCGCAGCATGGTCAGACGCTCCATGCCCATACCGAAGGCAAAGCCGGAGTAAACTTCCGGATCGATGCCGACGTTGCGCAGCACGTTCGGGTGCACCATGCCGCAGCCCAGCACTTCCAGCCACTTGCCGTTTTTACCCATTACGTCCACTTCTGCGGACGGCTCGGTGAACGGGAAGTAGGACGGGCGGAAGCGAATTTGCAGGTCTTCTTCGAAGAAGTTATTCAGGAAGTCGTGCAGCGTGCCCTTCAGGTTGGTGAAGTTGATATTGGTATCAACAATCAGGCCTTCCATCTGGTGGAACATCGGGGTGTGGGTCTGATCGTAGTCGTTACGATAGACGCGGCCCGGCGCAATAATACGGATTGGCGGCTGCTTGTCTTTCATGGTTCGGATCTGCACGCCGGACGTCTGGGTACGCAGCAGGCGAGTCGCATCGAACCAGAAGGTATCGTGGTCAGCACGAGCCGGGTGGTGCCCGGGAATATTCAGCGCGTCGAAGTTGTGGTAGTCATCTTCGATTTCCGGACCGGTCGCCACGGTAAAGCCCAGCTCGCCAAAGAAGCTTTCGATACGGTCGATAGTACGGGTCACAGGGTGCAGACCGCCATTTTCGATACGGCGGCCAGGCAGAGAAACGTCGATGGTTTCCGCGGCCAGGCGTTTATTCAACTCTGCGCTTTCCAGCGCGGCTTTGCGGGCGTTCAGGGCTTCCTGAACCTGCTCTTTAGCTTCGTTGATGACCGCGCCAGCTGCCGGACGTTCTTCCGGCGGCAGTTCACGCAGGGTCGTCATCTGGAGGGTCAGGTGGCCCTTCTTCCCTAAATATTCGACGCGTACAACATCTAACGCGGCAACATCCTGGGCATCGTTTATGGCTGCTTTTGCACTGGCAACCAGCTCTGCGAGATGTGGCATGGTATTCCTCTTATGCCGGCAAACTGCCGGGGTGGTTGGTCTGATTCGAAAACGAAACGCAAAAAAAAAGCCTCCGGACAGGAGGCTTTCGGCGCTGTTTTTCGTTTCTTTTCTTACGCGCAAAGCCCCCTGAGTCAGGCGCTAAAGTAAAAAAAGAAGCGGAAAATAGCAGCATTCATGCTTGCAGTTACCTTATTTCGACGGTTTTCGCTTCGGGTATTGAACGAGCCCGGGCGCTAAAAGTCAATAAATTGATTATCTTGTATATAAAAAGAGGGAGCAAGCTCCCTCTCTTAACTGGCTTAAGCCAGAGCTGCTTTCGCTTTTTCGACCAGGGCAGTGAATGCCACTTTGTCGAATACTGCGATGTCAGCCAGGATCTTACGGTCGATTTCAACAGAGGCTTTTTTCAGGCCGTTGATGAATTTGCTGTAAGAGATACCGTTCTGACGAGCTGCAGCGTTGATACGTGCAATCCACAGCTGGCGGAACTGACGTTTACGTTGACGACGGTCGCGGTAAGCGTACTGACCAGCTTTGATAACAGCCTGGAAGGCAACGCGGTATACGCGAGAACGCGCACCATAGTAGCCTTTAGCTTGTTTGAGGATTTTTTTGTGACGAGCACGTGCGATTACACCACGTTTTACGCGAGCCATTTAGCTCTCCTGTTTCTATATTCTGAATTAATTAAAAAAAGTTTACTTATGCGTACGGCAGGCAAGCGACTACCAGGCCCAGATCCCCTTTGGAGACCATGCCTTTCGGACGCAGATGACGTTTACGCTTAGTAGACTTCTTAGTCAGAATGTGACGCAGGTTAGCGTGCTTACGCTTAAAACCGCCAGAAGCAGTCTTTTTGAAGCGCTTAGCGGCGCCGCGTACTGTTTTAATCTTTGGCATTTCAATTTCCACTTCGCATTGTTAATAAAACGAACCAGTAGGCGAACAAAAATCCGCAGGGCCGGAGCCCCGCGGCATGTTACTTGATGGCCTTACTGTTTCTTCTTAGGAGCAAGCACCATGATCATCTGGCGGCCTTCGATCTTCGTAGGGAAGGATTCGACCACTGCCAGTTCACTCAGATCGTCACGGACGCGGTTAAGCACTTCCATACCAATCTGTTGGTGAGCCATCTCACGACCGCGGAAACGCAGTGTGATCTTGGCTTTATCTCCTTCTTCCAGAAAGCGAACCAGGCTGCGGAGTTTTACCTGGTAGTCGCCATCATCGGTGCCAGGTCGGAATTTAATTTCCTTAACCTGAATAACTTTTTGCTTCTTCTTCTGTTCCTTAGAAGATTTGCTTTTCTCGTAGAGGAACTTGCCGTAGTCCATGATGCGGCAAACAGGCGGTTCGGCATTTGGACTGATTTCAACTAAATCAACCCCTGCCTCTTCGGCTTTTTCTAAAGCTTCATTCAGACTGACAATACCAATCTGCTCGCCATCTATACCGGTCAGACGAACCTCAGTGGCACGAATCTCTCTGTTAATGCGATTAGGACGCGCCGGTTGAACTCTTTTTCCGCCTTTAATACTTTATTCCTCCAGTTGATGAAGATTGCGGCTGCGAATCTCTTGCTGCAGCTTTTCAATCAATTCGTTGACGTCCATGCTCCCCAGGTCTTTACCGCGGCGGGTACGAACGGCAACTTTGCCTGCTTCGACCTCTTTATCGCCACAAACCAACATATAAGGGACACGACGTAACGTGTGTTCACGGATTTTAAAGCCTATCTTCTCATTTCTCAAGTCTGCTTTTACGCGAATGCCCGCATTTTGGAGTTTACGAGTCAATTCGTTAACGTAATCGGCCTGGCCATCGGTGATATTCATCACCACAGCCTGCACCGGAGCCAGCCATGTTGGGAAGAACCCGGCGAACTCTTCGGTCAGAATACCGATAAAGCGTTCCATTGAGCCCAAAATGGCGCGGTGAATCATTACCGGCACCAAACGCTCGTTATTTTCGCCGATATAAGAGGCGTTCAAGCGAGTTGGGAGGGAGAAGTCAAGCTGCACGGTACCACACTGCCAGGCACGATCAAGGCAGTCGTACAGGGTAAATTCAATTTTAGGGCCGTAGAATGCACCCTCACCCGGCTGATAGTCAAACGGGATATTGTTTTCCTGCAGCGCAACGGCCAGATCCGCTTCCGCGCGATCCCACATTTCGTCGCTGCCGATGCGTTTTTCCGGACGGGTAGACAGCTTGACGACGATTTTTTCAAAACCGAAGGTGCTGTACATATCGTACACCATACGGATGCAGCTGTTTACTTCATCACGAACCTGTTCTTCAGTACAGAAGACGTGGGCATCGTCCTGAGTAAATCCGCGCACGCGCATCAGGCCGTGCAGCGCACCCGAAGGCTCGTTGCGGTGGCAGCTACCGAATTCGGCCATGCGCAGCGGCAGGTCGCGGTAAGACTTCAGGCCCTGGTTGAAGATCTGCACGTGACCCGGGCAGTTCATCGGTTTGATGCAGTATTCACGGTTCTCGGAAGACGTGGTAAACATCGCATCTTTGTAGTTGTCCCAGTGGCCGGTTTTTTCCCACAGCACACGGTCCATCATGAACGGGCCTTTCACTTCCTGGTACTGGTACTCTTTCAGCTTGGAGCGAACAAATACTTCCAGTTCACGGAAGATAGTCCAGCCGTCGTTGTGCCAGAACACCATACCCGGCGCTTCTTCCTGCATATGGTACAGGTCAAGCTGCTTGCCGATTTTACGGTGGTCGCGTTTGGACGCTTCTTCCAGGCGTTGCAGATAGGCATTCAGCTGCTTTTTATCCGCCCAGGCGGTGCCGTAGATACGCTGCAACATCTTATTGTTACTGTCGCCACGCCAGTAAGCACCGGAGGTTTTCTGCAGCTTGAAGTGATGGCAGAAACGCATGTTCGGTACGTGTGGCCCGCGGCACATATCCACGTATTCTTCATGATGATACAAACCGGGTTTGTCATCATGGCTGATATTTTCATCAAGAATGGCAACTTTGTAGTTTTCACCGCGGTTTACAAAAGTCTCACGCGCTTCCTGCCAGCTCACCTTCTTCTTAATGACGTCATAATCTTTCTCGGCCAGCTCATGCATACGCTTTTCGAGCAGCTCAAGATCTTCCTGCGTCAGGGTGTGGTCAAGGTCAACGTCGTAGTAGAAACCGTTGTCGATAACCGGGCCAATCGCCATTTTGGTGTGCGGCCACAGCTGCTTGATGGCATGACCCAGCAGGTGAGCACAAGAGTGGCGCAGAATTTCCAGACCGGCTTCGTCTTTTGCCGTGATGATGGCGAGCTTCGCATCGTGGTCGATAATATCGGAAGCGTCAACCAGTTCACCGTCTACGCGACCGGCAATACACGCTTTCGCGAGGCCTGGACCAATATCCAGCGCAACATCCATCGGGCTAACGGGTTTGTCGTAATGGCGTTGGCTGCCATCAGGAAGAGTAATAACAGGCATGTTATGTCCTTATCTGCAGTGGTGACCCACACGAAAGATCACATACAGTTCTATTGAAGTTTAGATTAATCAGAGAGTTGAGGTGAGTTGAATGCTTCACTCTGCAAACTGTGTACGTCCGGAAGAACATTGTCCCCGAAGTACCCTCTCCTGCTCCCTAACTACGCAGCACAATAGTACACGGCATTGATGTTGTTATAAAGCAAGAAAAAATGCTGACGTACAGATGGCATCTCATCGCAAGCTTCCTCCCCACTTTATTCGTGTACAGCACAGAGGAAAGAGAGTTGTTCCGCTCAATAAATTCTTTGACTTAATAGCAAACGATGACAAGTCCAGATAACGTAATCTATTAGTAACAGCAGCCATGAATTAAGAAAATATCAAGTGGTACCGTATGAAATTTATAAGAAATAATTAAAAACTGCGGGAGGTCCGTTGGTATCGGAACCTCTGGCTCATGCTGTATTCAAGCTCCTTACCGAGGCTAGCGTTGTAGTTGTCATCCTCTTTTGGGGCCATTTCAATTGAATATGGAAAAGTACAGAATTCCCAATCAGGTATTACTTCACATTTAGCAACTATCATATCGCGTCCGAACAACAGCTTTTTTATTATCTCCCCGATGAAGACCTTAAGTCTGAAGCCATGCCAGTATTTTATCTAAACAAATGGAACAAACAAAAAATAAATTATCGCAATCATCAACGATATTTTTGTCATTCGCTATTAGCTTTATGTAATTCACCAGAACCATAAATAAGGGGCGCCATTTGCACCCTTTATTTAATTGACCACAATAAAACACTGCACTAGCAACTAGTCATAATGTGTATCATTCCATACTATTTTCACTTCCCCTGAATCCACAATCGAGTCAGGTCGGGCCACCCCTGCGAAGTCACTTCCACTCCGCGGATCTGGGGCGTCGACTTAACCTAGAAACTAAAACTAAACAAAGGGAACAGGAAAGACTTATCAATCAAAAACCGCATCAATTTATGTGAGCGTTCCGGGTAACGTTCAGCATCCTTACCCATCCTTTCTTGTATTCTCATTAGCCGTTGCAGGGTCGGTTCCGGCATAAATCTCTGCATCATTAAAGAGTGACAAAAACGCTCTTCCGGCGAGAACCACTTCGACTTACCGAAGCGAAGATCTGAGACGCCAATATCCCAGTCCTCCCATCCCGAGGTTAAGAACCAGTGATTAGCATCCACCGGCTGGAGAATCAGGCGACACTGCCAATAGGATAGCTGGCGGACCAGTTGTTTCATAAGCTGTTCTGTTTCCGGAGCCCAGAAATAGACCAGAGTTAACGTGGCAGGAAGCTTCACATCGGGTTCCATCGCCTGGCGCGGCGCTGCGCAGGCAAACTCACTGTCCACGGCCTGCATCCCCTCCACTCCATCCAGCGCACTAACGGCTATCCGAGCCAGCCCCCGGATAAGATCCTGCTGGGCTTTGCTTAACCCTCCTTTGCGTTCATTAAACGCAAGGAAGACAAACCCGGAGGAATCACCCGAAACATGGATCTGGTCGGCCGCCTCCACGCTCTCTTCGGGCTGAGTCACCGTTACCGTCGTCCACTTATGTTTAGGTAAACGGGCCATGATTCTGTATTCAACTTCCTGAACCAGCGGGCGCAGGCCGTGATACTCCATAAAGCGATTAAGAATAATATGCTCATCATCATGATGCCTGACCGCAAATGCGCCAAGGCCAATTTCAGCCCCGCAGGGATGTGATAAAGCATGAACCGTATTTGCAAGGCGATGCGCAAGTAAAGCATCGGAACGAGCCAATGTGAGTACGATGGCATCTTCTCCTGCCAGGGCCACTGAAATCACATGCTGGAAAGCAGGCCTTACAAGATGATGTTTCAGAGACTGAAGAAGTTGCTCCGCCTGGACTCGTTCGCCATTGTGCCAAATAAGCCCCGATCGCAGATGGAAAATCCATACCGTATGGTTATTCCTGCTTTCAACGGTATGCGCAAGGTCTGGCTCCGGGATGCCATGCTCGTTAAGCCTGGTCAGCCCCGCATGAACCATCATAATTAAATGACGTTCCACTCTCCCCGTGTGGTCGGAAGGGGTAATTTTTTCCACAGGACGATAGAAAGGTATTACCACCCGAGTACCGCGCCCGTTAGCACTAGCGAGGCTATGGTGCGTAACGAATGATTCCGCTTGCTCATCCTGTTGTGCGGAGTCAAGCCCCCATTCATTTACCCGGCAATGGAGTCGCCCTTTTGCTCCCCTGCCCGGGCGTGATGCCCAGGTTAGCCATTTCCGCTCAATCATGGCGTGGAGCAATACGCGGGCATACCGTGGAGTACAGACAAGCACCGCAGCAACTTCAGGGAGGCTAACCTCCACCGCCTGCGTCTGCCAGCGCCACAACAGGCGCTTATACTGCCGTTTTAAGCGTTCCTCCTGCAGAGAGTGAGCCTCTCTTTTATTATCTTTTTCCATGAAACATCAACTCCATTAACATCTCACCAGAGTTTACCCTAGTCTTTTTTAGTAATGTTTTCTGACAGTACGTGGATGCCATAGCACCCCCCCAAAGGCTCTTTTAAAGTATGAAAAGGTAGAAAAAGGTCAATCTAAGCTGACATTTCGGAGTACAGAGAATGATTATTGAAATGCTTTATCGTTGTTTTGTATATGCTCAACGGAGAGACACGATATTTAACAAGCTGACGCCATTGTTGCTGAGGCAATCTCGATAGCATAGAGCATAAGATGAGCATCTCCCCGCGATGTTCAATGTTCATCTTCTTCATTATCATCATTTTAGTATTACTGACTACTTTTACCGACATTCCTAAATAGCGCCCGATAGTCGCGGTATCTTTTCCATAAATCAGGAGATAAAAAACTTCCTGCTGGCGCTGGGTTAACCTTAGAAAACCCTCATTAATAGGCGACGAATTTCGCCCCAACGGTCGTTTTTTCAGAAATGCAACCACTTCATTGATAGGACTTTTTATCTGTAATACAGGTATCCCTGGTGCCAGCAGTGTAAGCAACTGCCCCTGCGCAGCGGTTATCAACAACTGAGTGACTTTCGGATACTTCATGGCGGTATCCAGTATGGCATGAAGTCCGTGCAGCAGACTTTGCCCTACCCCAATAAGCAGGCGGGTATTGAGGCCAATTTCATCTTTTATTTCGTCCGGAGATGACACATAAGCAATCGTTTCATTCGGATAAAGCTCCTCAAGGATAAAGCGGATACCGGTTGCAGCCGCATATTCACCCCATATCACCACATTGGCCTGCCCAGCCGGTGACAGAATACTGCCTTTATGCTCACACATATCCGGCCTCTACATCCAATACATCACGTGTCAGCCCGCACTCATCCTCCGGTGAAAGCATCCCCATAATGGAAGCCTGATGCCAACAATCTTGCAGCGTTACGGGCCCTTGCAACGGGTTATGCGTGCGAATAGCATTTTGAGCACAGATGACAAACTGCTCACGGCGCGGGAAATAAAGCATTCCAACATCCGGGGCGCTGAGATCGGCTCTGGCACAGTCCGCGTCGGGCAAAGGAAGAGACGCCTTTTGCTCAGTTATCAGCGCCACGGGTACCGCCAGAGGCCAACCCTCTCCCACCAGCAGCCCCTGGCAGAGCGGCGGAATTTTTGTCCCGGGCAAAATAATGACCTGATCCGCATCCGACTCTGCACGCTGAAGCAGTGAAGGAGCACACCACACCGTATTCCACTCAGGCCATTGCCCTTTCGGCGGCATAGAGGTCATGATTAGCAATAAAGGTTTCATGCTGCTTCCTCACACTTCGCGATAAAATTCCGGAGTCGGTTCCAGGTCACCTCTGAGGGCCCTGCAACTTCCATTACGTGCGCACCGGATGCTCTTGCGGCCGCAATGCCGTGCGGATTATCTTCAACAATCACGCATTCCTGCGGTTTAAGCCCCAAACAAAGCTGCGCTTTTAGATAAATTTCCGGATCCGGTTTACCCCGGCTAACATCCTCGTTTGAAAGGGTAAACTGTAGATAATCAAGCAATTTTGCCCGTGACAGCATGTTATCGATGCTGCCGCGTACAGAGTTTGAAGCAACGGCCAGCCTGTAGCCGTGCTGCTTAAGACGGGATAGCGCAAGCTGGTGTTCGTACACCGGCCAACAGTTTTGGTTGATAAGCTGCAAAGTGTATATCTGCTTCATCTCATTGATGAACGTATGCAGCGAGGCAGGCAAACCATACCGCGCCGTTAAGCGGTCAAGTTTTTCCCTGGTCGGCAGGCCGTCAAATTCGCCCTCATGTTCAGCTCGGGTAATCGTTAACCCAAATAAAGCGAGAGCCTGATTCAACGCGTCGTAATGCCACTCTTTCGCGTCAATCAGCACCCCATCCATATCAAAAATAACTCCGCGAATACGGCTCATCCCAGCAACTCCTGCGCTTTGAGTGGGCTGTCGGTGCACAGCATTACATGAGGATCTTTACGTAACGAAAGCGGCATCGCTGCCAGTTGATCCCAAAGGGCAGCGTTGTCTCTCCCATGTAACTCTGGCGAAACCAGGCACACTTGCTTGCCCGCACACAACCATTTTTCCAGTTGGGCGATACTGATTTCCAGACCATAAAAACCATCCACCCACAGCACCTGAGACCTTTCGCTTAACGGCCCCTCAGGTTCATACTCGCTGAGGCGGGCGGCAACGTTCATTCCGGCAGCCAGGTAAGGCATCGTGTCGGGCACTGACATATCGAAGCAAAAATATTGGGTGATATTCCGCTCATCAAGCAGCTGTTTTAAACGGATGGTTAAGCCATCAGATTTAATATTTAGTGCCAGCATAGCGTCAGCTTTTGATGCAATATAATCATCAAGAAACTGTGCTACGGTTAATACTCCGTCACGCGGCATATCATGACTTACAACTAATTCACCATTGAGGTCACGAATATCAGTTTCTATTCCCCAATCGCTGGTTAATGCTTTATATAATATCGGAGCGGTATTTTGTTCATCACGGGACGACCAGGCACCCCGGTGTGCTAAAATCTGCATATAGACTCCTTGCCCATTAAATTAAATTGTAATGTTCGAGGGCGGTGTTTATGTCACCGTCAAATAGTAAGGTTCCGTGCTTAAGCAGAATTCCGCGTTCACACGTTTTACGCAGTTGGTTCTCATCATGGCTAACCAGCACCAGGGTGCCTCCCCGGGCTTTAAACTCGTTGATTTTGGCAAAACATTTCTCGCGGAAGCTTTTGTCCCCGACTGCCAGAGCCTCATCAATAGCCAGGATATCGCTATCCAGGTGAATGCCCACGGAAAAGGCAAGACGCAAAAACATCCCCGACGAATAGGTGCGTACCGGCTGAGCAAGAAACGACTCCAGTTCTGAAAAGGCTATTATTTCATCAAGATGCTGATGAATTGCCTTGTGGGACATACCTAATATGCTGCCTGCCAGAAAGATATTCTCTCTCCCGCTCAAGTCGTGATGGAACCCCGCCCCAACTTCAAGCAGTGACGACATACTCCCGCCAACATTAATGCAACCAGCGCTCGGACGAGTCACCCGGGTCAATAGTTTGAGTAACGTAGACTTGCCCGCGCCGTTACGGCCTAACACGCCAACGGACTCTCCCGCTTTAATGGTAAAGCTGACATCATTAATTGCCGTGAACGCCGGAATTGGCGCAGCGCGGCGAAAACTGAATGCCGTACGCAGGCTATTACCCTGGGCGTAACTCGCGGAATAATTTTTCGTAACCTTCTCGAAAGTAATCATTCTCTGTCCATTACCTGTGATTCATAACGAATAAAACAGCCATAGCCCACTACGGCAACAAATAGTGTTAATCCCACGCTGATAGAAATAGAAAAGGCAGAAGGAGGCTGACCACCTAATAAGGCAAAACGAAACAGTCCGACCAGGCCATATAACGGATTTAGTGCCATCAGATGATATAAATTTTTAGGCAATAGACCCGGGGTCCAGACTACAGGAGTCAGGTAAAAGAGCCCCTGGATCATCAACGGAATAATATGGCGAAAATCACGAAAACGTAGCTGGGCTAGCGCCATCAGGCAACCCAGCCCCCACCCTAGCAGCGCGACCATGACGCCGCACAATAGCAAAAGAGGAAGATGCACCACCGGGAAACGCACACCACAGAGCGGCAATAACACGCATACCCAGAACAGCAGTAGCAGAAAATCAATCACGCTAATGCCCATTCCCGCAAGCGTCAGACCAATGCGCGGGAAATAGATTTTCTTTACTAACTCAAGGTTATTAAGCAACACCTCACCGACGGCGTTAGCCGTATTGGCAAACAGCATCCACAGAGCAAGCCCGCTCAGCAGCACCCAGGCATAGGGCACGTTATATTCCGGCGGATTGAAACGAACGATGATGCCGAATACGCCGTAGTACATTCCGAGTTGCAGCAGCGGATTGAGAAGCGCCCACAGCCACCCAAGCCAGGTCTGGCGGTAGCGCACCGAAAAATCACGCAGCACAAGCTGGCTTATCAAATGCCTGGACTGCCATAGTTCAGCCAGCGAACTAGTGCTGCGGGCGTGGGAGATAAAACCTTTCATTTCCCGGTTCCTATTTACGATGAGAAAAAAGTGCAAGCAGCACTCTACGAATATGCGGAACACGCACTATTCTTGCCCTTAGTCGGTAACAGGCTCGCCAAATCAGAGTGCCTGCCATATCCAGCAATAGCATTGGCGTCAGAGGGGTTGATTGCCCGTGGACCCGGTGGTGAAGCCGCAGCCAGCGGCGTTGGGTATAAACGCTGAATAACCCGCGCAGCGGGTAGCTACGCCAGTATTTTGGCCAGCGAAAACCCAGCTGCCGTGGGCTGTAAGGAATAAAATTAGCCAGATAATATCTTTCCGAGCAGTCGCGCAAAGCAGCTGTATAAGCAGTATTGCCCTCAAACACCTTGACTCCCCTGGCTTTAGCTATCGCGTGGATCCAGTAGTATTGCTCGGAGACATAGCGCCACGCGCTCCAGAGACCTGCGATGCCCGTAGGGTGGAACAGGTCATCGTGGTGGGCCAGAGGTGCGGCAAAAAAGGAGCGCACGTCTGCCGTTTTACCGGCCAGCATGATATCGCCCGGATGAAACAGAATCGGGATACTCCCTCGAGCATCGCGGGCGTACAGATTCAAGTTGATAACTCTGGACTGGAAAACCGTGTAACGGCCGTCACGATCGAGGCCATCCAGTGCCAGCACGCGGCTGGTCAATAACCTGACAAGCTTGCGTGAATACAGGTAGCTGTCGATACGCATCTTGATTGCCAGCGGACGCGTAGCCGCAGCAAGCCCGGTGCGGCTTGAGATCAATTGCCTATTCACATTGGTGACATATTTTCCGCCACGGTCGTAACCCACAACCGGGCCAGGATCATCGCTTAAGACCAGGATGATGTTCTGCCCGGCCAGTTGGGCCTGCAGTTGAGCATCACGCTCAGGGCTGGTTTTCCAGCCAGATACAATGAGTTCGGCGAGAGGGAATGTCCGCCGCGTTCGCAGAATGTATTTCCAGGTAGTCCGGGGCAGCTCCCCCGCATCACCCAGCGGCCCTTGCAAAACAATACTTAAGCTTTGCATTACTTCCTCCTGCGGACCAGGAGTAGGAGCGGCCTTAACACTTTTCTGGCCTGCTCGCCATAAACCAGGCTAGTTGCGAGAACCAGCGCCTGCAGTCGGAACAGCGGGGGCCTGCCGTGCGTAACAAATGCCTGCTTTTCTTCCCAGGCCTGCTTGCTACCCGCTAAATCGCCGCCAGACAGCACGAGCCAGAGTGGCTGCTCGAGGCATCGAGCCTGAAGAATGTAACGACTTAGCGCTGGCTCTATATTTTCAGGCGGCGTAAACCAGCCATCCTGATGCAGGATAACCACAGTCTGAACACCACTAGCATGAAGCTTTTCATGAACCGGCGAAGCCTCATTGTTAAGCGTGAACCACAGGCAAGTAACGTCTGCCAGGGCAGGAAGTTCAGGCAGCGCATTCACTCCATTCAGCCAGTCAATGACCTCTCCCTCAGTACCGGTTACCACGCGGATATCAGCCTTTTTCATGGCTAACCCCCGAGTTATTCGTATGCGATACGTCATTACAGGAAATAAGCAGACGCCATAATTCAAACAACGGAAGGCGAATGGCGGTGTGGCTACAGCCATACTTGAGCCAAACTGCACTTATCAGGCTGCCAATAGCGCGGAGCGGCGGCCCCGCGAATACCGGTTTGCCGTCATCAGATAAAAAAGGTGAACTAAAAGGGTTGTTGTAAAGCTGCCGGCTTAGGGATGGATGGCGTAACCAGTTGATTTTTTTGCGCGCGTTACCGGCGATGCTATCCAGTACCGACTGGAGGTACTCTTTGTCCTGCGGAATAGCAGGTTCGCAAAGCACAAGGCTATGCCAATCATCAACAAGATTTGTGGTATCGCCTTTTGCTGCCCATAACAGTCGGGCAATAAGAATATAACGTCGTACTCCAATTAAAGATTTGCTCTGGCGTACCAGGCTATCGTCACCGATATAACGGTGTGCGAACTCGGATAAACGAGCCACGGCCGTTGCCTGAGAGATACCAAGATGAGGGCGACGCGGAAAACCCCATAGTTCCTGTGGGGCACGCTGGAGAGTGACTCGCCCGTTCTTTTTCATGCACAAAGTCCGACCAAGACAATGAAAAACGCTGCGATAAAAATTACTCGAGGTCAGGCTATAGGGATTAATACGTGAAGGAATCCCTGCGGCGGCGGCGCACAAACCCTGCTCGACATCTTCGTATTCCTGCCAGTAGAGGTCTTCATTTTGTGGAAGATGCGCCCAGACGGATTTTTTGCAGAGATATAAACTGCCGGTTAAATATTCACGCCCAAAGCTGGCCCGTTCAGGATGCCTGTATGACTGACGCATCGACTCAAATAAGCGTCGATTTTTTCGCTCCACGCGGCCTGCGCGGAAGTTTATATCCGGCAGCACCGTAGCCACATCCGTGTCCGAGTAGCGCCGGGGTACGGCCTGCCATTTATCGGCAAACCAGAAGGACTGAAAACCTACAAACGGGTAATCATCTCCGAACTGCCGTACCGCTTGATAAAAATTAAGCGGCAGTAAAACCCGGTCATGCAAAATGCAGAGGTTCGGGTAATGAGCTTCCTGAGCCAGCACGTTTTTTTTGCGGGTGATATGCACCGGCGGAGCAGAAATATCCTCACCAACGATGCGCACCTGCTGCCAGTAGAGGAAATCCTCTCTTGGGCGGCCGCAGAGAATAATCTCGAATTGCGGGATATTCAGCGCCAGTATTCTTGCCACGCAGTCATTTAACAAAGCCGGGTCGCCGTTGCCGGTTGGAATGCAGAAACTCCATGCATCCAGCCCACGGTCGGCCTCGGCCATGAGCGCGCCTGTCTTAGTAAAAGAACGTACGCCAGAGGACGTTCTCGCCGTCTCACAAAATGCATCGCGGTAGTAGGAACGCGAGAGGATCTCCGCCACTTCGTCGGACGCTTGTAAATAGAGCGTTTTGCCGACAGGCAGGCGGTGTGCAGCATCCCAGAGAAGCTGGGGCCCGAGAGGAGAACTATCGAAATACGACAGCACAATGTCGCCTTCAGGCGCAACGTCCAGCCTGTCCAGCGCGGACATTCTACGTGCAGGCAAGCTGCTTCCGGCAAAGGTAATAACCGTCGTATTATCCGGGTCGGCAACCTTCAGGCTTGCGGGATCAAACAAGCTATAGCAGCCCGGATATTTCAGGGCATGGATATGTGCAAGAGCGATGATGTTCATATTGCAGCCCGACCGCTATTCAGGGCTTTGTCCAGAACAGCACTGCCCATAAAGGTAGCGAGATCGGCCGGCGTACCAAGGCCATACATTCCCGCCCCAATTTGGCAGGTATCGATGCGGGTAAACCCCTGCTGATAAAGATGGGTATAAACCGGTGCGACGTAAAATTCGCCCATGCTGCGCTCATCACGTTCGATCATTTCCTCCGCCAGGCGGCAGAAATCACGCCCGCGTCGGAAGTTATAAATACCCACGGTGGCTTCATCAGAAACCACTTCTTTCTCCACTACTTTGCAGACCCGATTTTGCGTATCGCGCAGAACGTAAGACCATTTGGAATCGACGGCAGTAAAGGTCATAATCAGGCCGTCTAACTGCCGTTCCTCCATGACGCTTAAATAGCTATCAATATCAACATCAACCCACTGGTCTGAATTTGCCACCATCAAAGGGTCGTCGTTATTAATAAGTGAAGAAGCTGCCAGTACCGAACAAGCGGCGCCTTCCGTCACGCCAGAAAGACCAATAACTTCGCAGCCGGGGGCAATAGCCTGCAAACGACGATAAAAATCATAGCGATCGAGATGCGTCTGCTGGCAAATGAAGATAAATCGATGTGGGCGAGAAGGTCTTAAATTACGGATAACCAATTCAACCATCGGCAATCCACCTACCGGGATAAAAGGCTTAGGATCGGTAAAACCAGCCTGCGCAAAACGGCTTCCAAGGCCTGCCATTGGGATAACGATATTAAGCATCAGACTTTCTCATCAAGGTATTTGTCATTCAGCGCGCCCGGGTGTTTCACCACTACGGTCACGCAGTCTTCTATAGCTTCGAAAGAGGAGGAAACACCCGGCGATAATGTCAGTATGTCCCCCGCGACCATCTCCATTCCGGCCATGCGAGCGCGCCCGGAAATAAGTAAAGTGACCTCTGTTGCCACTTTGTGATGATGGGAGGCTCCCACATAGCCTGCGGCAAAATGCTGCATTGCGACTTCAACATCCGGAGTGCTATGGGCTACAGGAGTAAAAGCCCCCACGAACCAGCCCCCGGTCATTTTCTCCAGCCGGTCACGTTTAACGCCGCCAGACAGCGAAAGTGGCGACGCAACGGTCTCCATATGTGTTGTCATTTTTTACTCCGTAATAACGTTGAACCCACACTCGCGGAACCCTGACACTGAAAGCGCTGATCCTGGCTAAAACTAAGGCAGCCGCGATGGCGCCAATACTCTTCACGCAACTCATTTCCGTGTAGCCGGGCGATACGCACAAGGCTCCAGGTGAGGTTTGCGTCGTTATGGCGTCCAAGCCAGTTTTCAGCCATTGCCTGGAAGCGGTCGAGAGAGGCCCGATCATGAGTCTGGCTAAACACCATCAATTCGGTCACCGCCCGGTCAAAGAGCAAGCGGTCGGGCTGAGACCAGGGATTCATCACCTCCAACAGCGCGGTGGAATCCATCATTTCAAAAGATTCGGCATCCCTGAGCTGCGACGCGGTGCTTAACCCTGTAGCCATAAATACGATGACAGCCAGGCTTAGCAGAGCCACGGTGGAGGTCAGCGCCACGCGCAGGCCAAATCCCGCAAAAACAGAAGATGACGCCGCCGGGCGCGCCGCCCGAACGGGCAAAGCCAGCCAAACGAGAACCACCAGCAGGACGGCATGAGTAGCGGACTGATACAGAGGAAACTCACTCATGGTATGGGCGATAAGCGGTATAATAACGGCACCGCGGGCGGCAACTGTCCGCCCGGCCAGGCTGCCAAAAGCCCCACGACCGACTAAACGTCGCCAACCGCTGGCCAACAAGCGCTGGAAAGGCATAAAGCCAACATAAAGCCACGCAAACAGGCCCATCACCGCAACAATCCCGCCTTCGAACCAGGCGTAAAGAATTTCGTTATGCGGGTGGCTTACCGTCAGCGGAAAGGGATTATTCACGCCATTTTGGGACAGGATTTTCGGGAACAGAACCTCAAAACTCCCCAACCCTTCGCCAGCGAAAATATGGTGACGATCCATTGTCGTAGTGGCCTGCATCATCACAAACCGCTCGTTATTGGAGTGAGCACGGTTCCACTTCAGGCGAGCCTGGTAATCAACCGGTTGTGTATTGGTGGCTTCTGCATCAGCGGCCTGCCGCATCGACTGCAACGCGGGGAAAAGTAACGAGCCGGTAATTACACCTGCGATCAGCCATATCCCGACGTTACGCACGGCATTGGTGTTGAGCACCAGCAAAACAACCACCGCCAGTACCGAGGCTGCCTGCATTGCACGGGATTGCGTCAAAATAACCCCGGCGCTCAGCAATAACGTACTCAGACCATTTAAAATATGCAGATAGCGTTTACGCTTTAGGCTTCCGGTACCCAACAAGACCGAGCAGGCCAAAGCTGTAGCGACAAAAGAGCCAAGCTGATTAGCCTGACTCAGGCTGCCCGCCGGGCGGCTGGCCATAAGATTGATGTCATAACCCATCCAGACCTGAGCCGAAGCGGGAAACAGAAGCTGCCAGACGCTCAGGCCAACCTGAATCAGGCCGGCGAAGACGATCGTCGCGTAGATACGGCGGCGCAAATCGCCGCGAGCCGGAACCTGTAAAAGAAGGCATAAAAAAACGGCCATCCCCCACAACCCGGCAATCCTGTCAAAGGCATTCGAACGAAAAGTTTCTGAGGTCCACATCAGGGGCAAGCTCATCAGCAGCGCACCGGTAAATACCAGCTTTGCCACTTGTCCGCCCTGAAGACGACGGCGCAATAATGTCGTGCAAAGGCCCAGGCCGCACAGGCCAACCCAAATCCAGGTAATCAAATTTATCGTTAGCAGCAATCCCGTTCCCGGCAAAGTTGGCCAGGGAATAATTAATAAAACGCTCAATAGCAGGGCAAGCATTCCCACTATGGCGCAATCCGGAATCGCCCTTTTAAAGTAGCGAGAGAAGGCTCGCAAAGGTAAATACATCATTTAAAGTCAGCCTTTCGTTTAGCTATGTCCGTCTGCATATGCTCCAAATCTAGCTCCCCGGCAAAGGTGATATCCCGCAGATAGCGGGCGACATCCTCGAGCAGCCGCGCGGTCTCGGGGTCGCTAAGCCATAATGGCTTCGCCGCTTTGAGTACTCGCTCCTGGAGATGCACTATCCCGCCGCCGTAGTTGATAACGGCATTTTCCAGCACGCCAAGTCGATACATCGGATCGTCGAGCTGGTTTTCGTTAACCGACCTTTTTGTTCGCATCATTATCTGTACGCCTTTCTCATCGTTATTCGGCCAGAATGAGCTCTAACCCGGCGGGCACGCCCCCCCCTCACAACCAAACGAGCTCTATAGTCTGGTAATGCGGTACTCAAGCACGGTAAAAGGCTGAACATCGGTTGGCAGAGGCAGCTGGCCATAGACAGATTTGGCCAACGCATAGGCCGCAACGGAGCCACCGGCTCCCATTAGAGGTAATGCATTGCGAACCACAGCAGGCATTTCATCTTCAGAAGAGAGGATTAAAGAGGGCACCTCGCTCACCACCCGACCACCGAGAATCTGCTCGCGCAGGGCAAGTTTTACCGGAGCATTTTTATCGTCTACCGGTTTCCCCTTTTTCAGCACCAGAAAAGTCATGCCGTTTTTTTCGAGCGCGGGAGTTCGACCATTAAGTTTTTTTATAATGCTCTCTTTGCCGGCCTTCATTTCTTCATCCACGGCGATTTGAATCAGGCTGCTAAAACTCTGCCAGGCGGAGTCAACCTCTTCAGGCTTCAGGCTTTGACGTGAGTCCAGACCATCTCGCAGCCCCCTGTCCAGCCAGACGGAGTCAACCTTTATTCCTAGTGCCGTCCAGCTATCTAGCCTCCCCTGAATGCCGGAGGTCAGCGATAGCCCAGCAACGTAGGCCATTTTTTGATCGTCAGATACCGGAGGCTGCGCGTTCTCTTCCGCCGCAGCCTTGAGGGCGTCCTGTGCCTTTTGCATCTCAGATAGCTTGCTATTTAAATCACGGCGTTCCTGATACAACTTATCAAGATCGTCCTGCAGCCGGTGATTCTGAGCCTCCAGCACCATACCGCTCACGCCATATTCGGACAGGGGTCTCGCATCCGTATGCTGTTCCGGCTTAACGCTCTCTTTAGTCGCAGAAGCGGGTTCCGCGCTTTTAACATCATTCTTGGCTATATGCGCCGTTGAGGCGGCGCACCATGTAAGAGACGGGAATAACAATGCGGCGGCTAAGCCTGCAACACGCAAACCTGGATATAATTTATTTTTAAACATGGCATTAACTCAAATAATTTTTATCAAATAAAATCAAAAATAATATTATTGTGAAGATTACTTTAAATTATTAAAAGCACCGCACTGCCTGCACATCAGCCAGCCGCAATTAATACTCAGATACAAAGCCGGGCAGCATTTGAATAATTATTTACTCGACAATGCAAAAGCCAAAGGCAGAAAAAGCTCTGCATTAACTATGTTCATTTCCCGCACAAGCGAAAAGTAATAATGTTGTCACATATACTCTGCCAGCAACGTTCCGGTAACCGAAAAAGAAGCTTCCTGCAAATCAACTGCCGGGTCTTTTGCTAATAAAACCTCGAACTTGGGCGGATTATCAGGATCTAAAATTTTAAATTCAGTACCCAATTCATAGGGCATGCTGTCTTTAAGAATTTTAGCCCATAATCCAGGCGCACTGGTCTGCATCGCACTTTTATCCGCGGGCGCCACCGAAGCGGTAGTAAACGACATAATAATAGTATTGCTTGACGTTGCGCTTCCGCAGTCAAGTTTAAACTCTATCGGTTTTATATAGATACCGCTATCCACCTTTGAAATGCCGACATTTTTAAAATCGACGATAATCTGGTTGCCATTATCTATGGAGCAAGCAATCATCTCATGCAACCTTCCCTTAAAGGTAAAGTCCTTGGTATCACCCATTTGAGTTGCATGACTAAAAATGGGCAACACAGCTGTGGCAACTAAAAAAGCTTGCATCGCTGATTTAATTCGCCCCCAATTCTCACTGTTCATCACTTTTATATGCCCCATTTATTAGAGGAAGTTCAGCGTCAACGTTGCCGTAGCGCTGAAAGTTGCGCCGCTGACAAAACTCTTTCCGTTGCCAATTTGAACCAGTTCAACTTCCAGTTTTGGCCCTGAAGGTTGTGTAATATCAACGGCAAAATCTTCACCTATGTTTTGAGAAACTGAATTGACCAGCAGGCGAATCGCCAGATCCTTACTTACCGTCCCTTTGCTATCATCAACAACCTGCATGAGTTTAGTTCCCTGGTAATCAACCGTTCCTTTACCCGGGGTTAATACCATATTTGTAGCGCCAAAATAATCTTCGGAACAATCCATTACGGCATCAAGTTCCTTGGTGGCAACATCTTTAAGCGTATTACTGCCGCTCATTGCGCTGTAGTACACTTCACCAAAATCTATCGGCGTGAGCCTTTCTTT
Organism: Cedecea davisae DSM 4568; assembly: GCF_000412335.2. Taxonomy (GTDB): domain Bacteria; phylum Pseudomonadota; class Gammaproteobacteria; order Enterobacterales; family Enterobacteriaceae; genus Cedecea; species Cedecea davisae. The sequence continues at coordinate 1,667,788 of NZ_KE161030.1, read as the reverse complement.
AAATTTGCATGTTCCCGAAGCAGTAATCGTCCCTCTCATATTCATAGTCATTTTATATTCTTCCCCGGGAACACCAATTGTTGCCGCTGTCGGAGGGATGACAGACATTGACAAACAGGTCATTGTCAGCAATTGGCATAAGCCTCTGCGCAAACAGTTTTTTTGCTTTCTAATATTCATAATATTTCCTGTGTGCAGAGGCCCCGTTACCACAAATAATACGCTCTGCTTATCAATAAAATAGGCTACGGATAGTTTATTTCGAAAGTTGCCGTACCAATAAAAGGGCCAAGTAAAACACTTTCATTTTTTAAAGCGTCAGGCTCTGCCTGAATGTACCCCTGTAAATTCATCTCGGTTTCGCCATCGCTAAGTTCAAAAACCGGGCTCAGTTTATTAAAGGGGACGGGTTGCCCCTCACGGGTTTCAATGCCAAAAGCAATACCGTGCGTGTCTCCGTCGTCGGGCACCATTAGCCCCGGCAGCACGCCTTCGCTCCCGGTAAATGCCACCATAGCCGTATTTCCCAGACTGGTATCACAGTCAACGAGCTTAATGATGAACGGCATTCCCAAAGTACGTCCGTTGATGTAAAGATACTTGCTCACAACATTTTTAAAATCCAGAGGGATAAGTTCACTCTCCGGGGATAATGAGCAAGGTTCTGTAACTAACTCACCTTTTATCTCAACATTATCCGCTGCTAATGCAGTATTCGTTATCGCCATCGCCAGCAGAAAAAAGCATAGTGAGCCATTTTTCACCGCTGCGACCGCGCACCTTGCTTGTTTCAGCGTGCAGGAAAGATATTTTTGCCCATTCATCGTGCCCGGCCTCAGTCATAACTCAGTTGAAAATTCACCACTGCCCGGAAATGCCCCGTCAATAAAGGTGCCGATGTTCTCTCGGGCGTGATGGTAAATTCCAGCGTATTATCACCAACGCTCAAAAACTGCGGTGAGATTCTATGCCCCAACTCAATATCATGATGTTTTACATCACTGATTCTTAGCCCAATTCCATCCAGACCAGCCACCTGGATCAGGTCGCTGTGACTCACGTGGCCAGCATCAAATGAAAGCGTCAGCACCGGCTGAAAAGGATCCCAGGTATGCTCGTCAGTTTGCCAGTCCTGTTCATTTCCGCGCATGCGAATGCAATCGTGCAACACAACGGTAAAATGAGTCGGCTCACCGGTATCCCCGGGATGAATCAGCCCGGCAGTAGAAACCGTACCGAGCTCAACATCCTGCCAGATGGACTTCATATCCAAAGAGCAAGCGCCTTCCAGCAGCCTTCCCTCCACGGCTAACTCGCCGTGCGCACCTTCCACTTCCCAGTTATCAGGTAATGAGGCCGAAGCATGGAAAGACGCCGCACACGCAAACATTAACGCTGCCGCTAAGCCACGAGGGGAAATCACTCCATTTTTTTGCCGCACCGCCCTACTTTTCTCTGTTTTGTGCATGTCTATATTGCTCAATGTTACCGCCTCGCACACGCCAATCGCCGAGAGCTAACGCGCCGCTTCAGCCCAAAAACCAACTTACCCGGCTAGCGAGCTTTTCACGCTACAAACGCTCCCGGCACAGCCAAACGCAAGGCGCGGGTGACCACCATAATCATTGATATAGGTCAGTACCGGGGAGTTCCCCATAGCTTTAGCGCTGCCCGTTAATGTGACGTCCGCCTTAGGACTAAGCATCACGGGGATAAAACCAGCCACTTTACTGCCTGCCGCAGAAGGTGAAACGGCCGTTAACGTGACGAAATAAGGCGTTGGGTTATGAACAACATACTTATCTCCCTGACGGGTAAGCGTTATTTGCTCCCAGGGCTTACTGTTCTGATCCAGATGGATAGCAGCCGGGCGATAGAAGAGTTTCACTCGCGTCTGCAAAGCTATCTGCAATGAGTTGGCCTTGGTGGACTTAGGCGGGATCTCCCGGACGTTGAAATAGAAAACGCTTTCTTTGTCCTGGGGCAGTTTTTCCATATCCGAGGCAACCTGCACCTTAATTTGCCCTTTAGCACCGGGCTCCACACGCTGCAAAGGAGGCAAAGCCAGCAGCGGCTTCTGAATTTTGTTCCCCTGCTCATCCTCGATCCATGTCTGAGCTAAATAAGGAAGCGCCTTATTTTTATTGGTCACGGTCAGGGTAACGGACCTGGCTTCACCGTCCAGAATCACACGGGTTCGGTCCAGACTAATAGCCGCGCCAGCCCCCTGGGATGCCAGCAAGGTTGAAAGCATTAATGTTACCGTGGTCACCTGAATAGCGGTGAACTTTGCTGATATGCGTTTTACATTAACCATGGCGTACTCTATTTCTCCGAGTTAAAACTTTTTATCTGCCAGCCCTTCTCGGGCTGGCCATTATCAAACATTAAAAACCTGCTGACGCCCGTTAACACTTCGACGGCACGCTCATCGGACTAACTTTTATGGATTACCGGCAAGCAAGGCAGCAAAAGACTTCCCTCCGGGATGGCCGACGGCAGCGTGAATCCACATTGATCTGCCCCGTTCCATTTCACTACCATCCGCTCATCAGGATTCATCCCTGACAGCCAGACGTTTCCTTCTTCACTGACCATTCCGGTTTGATCGCTATTGGCATTCATCACAACGGAACCGAAAGGCGGGGAGCTGCCGTCGACAAGACGAATAACAGCCATGCCCTTTTGCCCTTCAATAATGCCGAACTTGCGGTAACCAATAGCCCCTTCAGTTAAGGTTCCTTCAACCACCGAGCGCGTCGCCTCAACGTTATTACCAAGTTCGTTCAGATCGACGTTAAGGCTGTTGCGGTAATAGCTGCTGACATCGCTGACAACCGCTTTACCAAACATGTTGGTATAAGTTGACGAGCCCACACCGCGAACCGGCACATTGCTGGCGCCACCGGTGTCCACCATCATTCGTGTTCCCCCCGGCATACCGCTGCGATGCAGCGCGACCCCATTAGCAGTACCGGTCACCCCTCCCTTCATCGATACCGCCAGGGAGGTGTAGTTGTTACGTTCATAACTCGCCGAAGCATTGATTTCAGCCAGGCTCGCCTGGTGGGATAAATAGCCACTTACTCTTTTACTTTTATCCTGGCCCACGCCTGCCGAAATTCGATAGTTATCCCGCTCGCCTATACGGTCGCTGTACCCCAGGTTATGGCTGCTGCCGCCGCCTCGTTCGGCCTGAGTGTCGTAACTCAACGAACCGCTCTCACCCCAAGGCACGGAAATACTGACATACATACCATCGTCATTAATGCCGTCTTTCTTCGTCCGGAACGCTGAAAAGTTCACGCTTGCATTTTTGAACTTCCAAAAATCAAAGTAACGAGAAACCGATAAGGTATAAGTGTCGCTGGGAGATCGATCCCAATAGGTCTGATGCCCGTAGTTCAGATAGGCGGTCATATTCAGCGCGCGGATTTGCTGGTTGAAATTCAGGGTATAAAATTCCTTACTATTGCCGCCGCTATAGCTGTTCTGATATCTCTCATTAAGGTACTGAGACATACTTCTGAAGTTACGCTCAGAAAAGCGGTAGCCCGCAAATGTCACCTGGCTGTCCGTGGCATCAAAACGTTTGGAGTAGCTTAGGCGGTATGAGCCCCCCTGAAGGGTATTGCCGTTTGGGTATTTAGCCCGTGACTGGGTGATATCAAAAGACATAGCACCGAACTCCAGCAGGTCACGACCTATGCCCACCGCAAGCGCATTATAATCCCCGGCGGCAAGCAGACCGCCAAAGGCTGACCAGCCGTTGCTGATCCCCATAGAAAACTCGCCGGTAGCAAATCCCTGCCCCTGCCCATGGTGCCCATAATTAGAGGGTTTGCCGCTGGCAAATTTGTAGCGGATAACGCCAGGGCGCGTCAGGTAGGGAATGGTCGCCGTATCTAACTCGAAGGTCTGGACGCTACCATCCGACTCCTGGATTTTCACGTCAAGCTTACCGCTAACGGTATTATTCAAATCCTGAATACGGAACGGACCAGCAGCCACGGTGGTTTCGTAAATAACCCTCCCGCTCTGGCTAATGGTGACTCTTGCATTCGTTTTTGCCACGCCGGTCACTTCAGGCGCATAGCCACGCAGGTTAGGGGGCAACATACCGTCATCGGAAACCAGGCTTGCGCCGGTATAGCGAAAGCTATCAAACATACCGGAGTTAAGATAATTCTCACCCAGCATAAGCTGCGCCCGTAACGCTTTAATCGCGCGGTACATGTAATAGCGGTTCCATGTCCAGTTCCGCTCGACGCCACCGTCCCCCGAGCCATGGTTATATTCTGCCTGCCAGTCCGCACGCAGCCGCCATGGCCCGAAGTTTGCTCCCGCAACCCCGTTACCGGAGAGGGAACGACTCTCGCTGCCTGATTCTCCCTGCTGTTTAATGTCCTGGCCATTCAGGCTGTAGTCGAAAAGCAGACCAGCAACGCCTTCATCCCAGCGAGCCGGGGGATCCCAGTTCTCCGCAGTATATTCTTGATAGGCTTGCGGAATGTTTACATGCAACACCCCGGCCCCCATATCGCCCTCAATGGTCATTCCCGGCAGTGAGGCCGGGTTGAGACATTCATTGTGGTGCCACCAGGTTAGCTGCCCTTCAGCATCGTGCCTAAGGTTCAATATCGGCACGATTTCTGGCGTCAGGCAGGCAAGGCTGCCGTTTGCGTCATCATCGGGAACTAAAAAACGTACGGCCTGTTCCGGCAGCGAGCTGGTGTTGATTTGCAAAGCCAGGCTATAGGTTCCAGGCATAACATAGCCAGCCTGGGAAAATTGACTCAAATCAATCTGTGAACGGTCTTTGAGATCCAGAACTTCGGTATTGAATTGAATAGGCTCGACCGCATGGGCTGGCAACCCCAACTGCCCGAGACTCAACGCCAGCAAAATATTTAATACCAGCGGGCGCAGGCGGTTTCTCTTCGCAGAAAGGGGCAATTCAGACATATACGTTTCCACCAAAAGAGGTGTTCGCCTAAAGAATGACATACCGGCACCTCCTCAATAGTAATCGAGCTTAAATCGAATAGTGGTACGGTAGTCCCCCGAACGTAAACGTTCGTGGTTGCCGGCCAGGTTCAGGGTAAAATTCAGGTTCATATCCCCGGTCTGGAGATCCCGGAGAGCCATGGGATACCCCGGCTGGGCAACGGCACCGCGCTCATCGGTAATTCTCAAGCCAATCCCTTCAGCCCGGCCCTGAACGCCAAATAACCCGTCATTGGTTACCGGACCGTCAAACGTCACCTGAAAGGTGCTCCAGTCGGGTAAGGCAGGGTTCTGGTGATGTAACGTGCAGTCTGACAAATGGATGCTGAAAGGGACGCCAGTTCCAAATCCGTCACGGATAATTTGCCCGACGGGCAACGGCGGCATCTCGATATGCTGGTACAGGCTGGCCATATCAATGGCACATGCGGTGTCTATGATGCTGCCCTGCATGGTGACAATGCCATGCTCCTTGACTTCGGCCGCCGCGGCACCTGAGATAAATGCCCCTCCGACCAAAGCCACCGCAGCGAGCAGATAAAGCATCTTCATCGCCTTTAAGGTTCTATCAGACATGCTGCGAATACTCTTATAGGGGGCTCTCTGACCGACTTTCAAACCCCCGGATATCAAATATTCTGGGGGTTTGAAAAGTAACCTTGCTCTACACGGACAGCGTCAGTAGCAGAACCAGGCCGCCATTTTTTACTTGTAGTTCATCACGAAGTTAGCGGTCGCGGAGAACGCACCGGTGGCAACAGTCGTGGTACCACCCTGGGCATAAGCCTGGAATGCCAGCTCATTTTCACCGTCATTCAGCGCAATCGCTGTTGCTGGTTTGTTAGGCTCAACAATAACGCCGCCTGCCTGGGTGATAACAACGCCAACGGTACCCGCGGCAACACCTGTAGTAGCAAACGTTTTGTCCAGACCTTCACCCTGATCGCCAGCAGGACCGTTAAAGGTAACCTCGGCGTTAGAACCAATTTTGGCATCGCAATCTTCAAGTTTGATGCTGAAGTCACGCGGGGTAGATTTACCGCCAGAGAGCAACTGGTGACGAGCGATAGAACCTAAAGAAACGGTCTGATCCAGGCTGTCAGGATTGATAGAACAAGCGGCTTCGATAACGGTCCCTTCAAAAGTAATTTTACCGTGTCCCTGGTCTGCAGCATTAGCGCCAGCAATCATTGCGGAAGACATAGCCATCGCAAGAACAATTTTCTTCATATTCATTTTTATTTCCTGTTTTACCGATATTTTATCTACGGAGATATTCAGTCACCTCCGGTGGAGCTCAGGCAAATAAAAGAACTTAAACCGAGACGGTTGAATAATTAAGTTAAATGACGTCCACAGCCATTAAAAAGCTCAGAAAAGTCAGAATCAAAATAAAACAACCAGGGCTAACCCCGATAAACAATCCATTCCCTTAGATGCCAAAGCAGACGTATTCTCAACCTTAAGAATCATTCAGTCAAATAAAGCCAAAAAATGCATAAAAAAATCATAACACTATGTTTTAAAAGGATTTATATAAAAATAAAGGACCTTTATCCATTCACTTTTGAGATAAGAAAGGTCAGGCCACGGTAATATCCATCACCAAAAGGCCATATCCAACATCAATATCCGGTTTATAACACTTCAATACCGACATAAAAAAGCATATAAAACTAAAATACAAAAATAATCCAAAATTTGTCACCAATAAAGACGACAAAGACAACCATATTGCAACAAAAAGAGGATAAATCCTATGCGCAACATGGTGACCACCAAATGAATACAACCAAATGAAATTTATAAAAAAATAGAGATAGTAACAAAATTGAAACCGTAAATGTCATAAGTATGTAACCAGGGTGTGATGGTTATATATAAAAAATATTCGCGAGCCAATAAAAAGATAATTAAACTCAAAGAGAATAAAGAGGTCATCTTTACAAGATAATAAAATAGCAAGATAATAATTAGAATGCTATTGATTATTATTCCGTCGCATTGAGAAAGAAAAATTAAAATCAACGCTGAATAAAGCTTTATATTTCGTCCTTCCAAAAGCCACCAACAAGCATTCGGGCAAGATACCAGCCGCATTAATTTTTGATCGTCAAGGTGACAGCCCGCTTCTTGTTACTCACAAGCAGAAACGCCAGCCGCCATGCAGCAAGCAGAACCACGTCCACACAAGATGCAATAGCCTCTTATCCAGAACGAGTTCAGCCCCGGTCGGTCGGCGATATTGAACAGAAACATGAGATGAGAATCGGGTAGCTAAGCGCGTGACAGAGTCGTTCAGACGCAGCTAAAAAGGAGATATTGAGCAATTGAAGCCGGGCCTCAGGAACAAAGCATATTGTTTGCTTTTGAGGCCCGTCATTAGAAAGCAGAGGGTTAAAAACTACGATGGGGCATGCGGCGTGCCCCAATAGATTGAGTAAAACTTACTGTAGAGTCATTATTACTGTCGCAACTGCGGTAAAATCGCCCGTTGTCACCTCACCCACGGACACATTAGGGTCGCGGATAAGTTGGAACTCATATTCGGTATCTGTGGTCCCCTGTTCGAAACTCTCGTTAATCCGTGTAGTTGTATCGACCAGTGTACCGTTATAAAAAATGGCCACTCCGGTATTACTGGCTGTGGTTTTAACCAGCTCAACCCCATTTACCACAATGGGCTCAAATTCGAACCGCGTCACGACATCAACCCTCGAGTCCCGGGTACACAGCACGGGAGCCTTGTACTTACTTCCCGAGCCTTTGCTCGGCGCCGTCGCAATATCTCTTCGCTCTGTGGTGCCCAGATAAACGTCCAGCGGGGTACCGTAATTGATGTAGCACAAGGCTGGCGTATCGGGTAACGTATTGGCATCCGAGCATGTCCTGACCACAGTGCCAGGAGCGCCCTTCCAGTGAACACCATCCGAGCCCATCAGAGTAAGGCAGGCATTGAAAGAGTAATTCAGCACCTTTTTCGCTACCCCCCCCCCACCTGGGTACCTGATCCTCGATAGTTTTACTGGAGTCTAACGCTACAGCAGTAGCGGCATCAAAATGCTCAACGCTTTGACCCATAGTGCATTCGCCAGGACCGCCGCTGGCATCACAGATCCACAGGCGCGCAACGTAAGTATCTTTGACGGGGGCGTATAATCCAATCAGCAGATTCGAAAACGAAGAAAAATATGATACGCCCGTTCCAGCATTCATAAGCCACGGATCGGCACCTTTTGGAACACACGCATGACCCACGTCAGTGGCCCCTGAGGAATCCTCGACATTCGTACCTTGACCCTCACACCAAGAAGTACCAGCTTCACCCGCCGTAATAAAAGTAACAACCCCTGGAAGCCCTAGCTGCTGGGCGAATGCAGCGTTACTTACAAAAAAGAGTCCGAAAAAAAACATGCCGGAAAGAACATAACTCAGCCCAGGGCCTGATTTGCGCCCACGAGATCCTCGCCCAAATAAATTTAAGCGTATAAACATAAGTAAACCCCTTAATATTTCGGCCTGGTTCGTTTTAATACCAGCGGCTTCAGATGACGGGGTTAGACCAGAACGCTAAAAGAAGCCTCAATGACGCACGCCGATGGAAGTGGGCGTGATTTTCACATCAGACCTCCGGGGAGTCAAACGACGAGAAACATCAGATAGCATAGAGATAACGCCATGTTTTAATTGAATTTATATTTATTTTTGAAAGGTTTTTTATTTACCACAAGATCTTGTAAAACCGTCGGGCAACAGAAAAATACTTCAAAGCCCGTCAATCAGACCGTATTTACCGGTTTTTTATTCTGTGAGGCCGAAATAATAAAGACTTCATTCTTAATGAAGAATTAATGATATAAAAATTTATAATAAATGAACTGAAATGGTTAATTTAATGTGAATAACAGAAGAAATAAACAGCGGAAACACAAATGCGGGATAAAAAAAGCCGGATATTATCCGGCTTCTTAATATTACATTTTATACCCGAGCGTAATTTGCGTACGTCTGTCGGTATGGTTTGGCGCCGTTGACGGCGGATCGGAGTTCCAGGTCACGTTATAGCCCACTTTCAGGCCAAAATGCTCGCTGATAGCTACGTCGAGAGCCGTTTCAGAGTTGACCGTAGTGTCGTCGCTGCCCAGCACCGAAACGCCCTGAATAAACTTAGCGTTGTCGGTCAGCTGCCAGTTATAAGTCGCAGACGCATAACCCAGCGCCTGAGTCTCGTGCTCACCATCGGTAAATTCGTCATAACGAACGCCTGGACCGAATTCCACACGCAGGCTGTGAACCGGGCCGTTCAGCAACTGGCGACCATAACCCGCGGTAAAGACATCGCGCGCATGGTAGCCGTTGTAACGGTCGGTCAGCCAGCTTGCCTGACCAAATACATAGTCATAGTCGGTCATGTTGTAACGACCACGCCCGCCCGCCGAGTATTTCTCAGAAGAGCGCACGTCATTGGAAGAGGTGTTACTGGCGTTACCCCAAATTGACCACGCGGTAGCGGTGTTGTACCAGGTCATATTGGTGTTAGCAGTCAAGTTGGAACTTTTGGTGTTGCCTGCCTGCGCAAGATAGCCTGCATTCAAATTACCTTCGAAGGGTTTCTTCGCGGTAGTCGGGTCATCCATGACAGTAAATACTGAGTCATCTGCCACCGCAAAGTGGCTAAAGAACGCTCCACCGGTGAGTAAAAGTGCAACCGGTACTGTCTTTAAAAGCTTCATTTATTAATCCGCACAACACAAAAAAGAAACCATCAAGGTTCCGGAATCTTTCCCCGGAGGTCAAATCTGAGACCGCCCGGAAAGGTTACAAATTATAAAAACTCCCGATTAACATAGCAATGGATTCTTATTTCATTTTTTATCTAAGAGGGCTCTGAAAATACTTTTATTTTCATAAGGATACGAAGATTGTGGATTTAGCATAATCATTCGATAAATCATGATTTTAATTAACATTTAAGCCGCCGCTTCGGTGCTACGCTTTAGGATAATGGCTAAAAAAAGGAGCAGATATGACAGCTATCTACACATTAACGCTCGCCCCTTCTCTGGACAGCGCAACCGTCACTGACCAGATTTACCCTGAAGGAAAACTCCGTTGCAGCTCGCCGGTCTTTGAGCCGGGCGGCGGCGGCATCAACGTTGCGCGCGCCATTGCGCATCTTGGAGGTCACGCAACGGCAATTTTTCCGGTCGGAGGAGCAACCGGGCAGCACCTCAGCGAATTATTGCTCCGGGAGAAGGTTGCCGTCGATACGGTCGAGTCCGGAGACTGGACGCGCCAGAATCTCCACGTTCATACCCAATCAACCGGCGAACAGTATCGCTTCGTGATGCCGGGTGCCGCATTAACCGATGATGAGTTTCACCGCCTGGAGGAAAAAGCGCTCTCCATCCGCAGCGGCGATATTCTGGTGATTAGCGGTAGCCTGCCGCCGGGCGTTGAGGTAGAAAAACTTTGCCGGTTAGTGAAAGCCGCGCAGGATAAAGGGATCCGCTGCATCGTGGACAGCTCGGGCGAGGCGTTAAAAGCCACGCTTGCCCTTGGCAATATCGAACTGGTTAAGCCTAATCAGAAAGAGCTGAGCGCCCTCGTGGGGCGCGAACTCACCCAGCCGGATGATGTGCGTAAAGCCGCACAGCAGATAGTAAACAGCGGCCAGGCGAAACGTGTTGTGGTTTCTCTTGGGCCGCAGGGCGCGCTGGGAGTGGACGCGCAGGACTGCGTGCATGTTGTGCCCCCGCCGGTAAAAAGCCAAAGCACCGTAGGCGCGGGAGACAGCATGGTCGGCGCCATGACGCTGAAGCTCGCTGAAAACGCTTCATTACTCGACATCGTGCGCTATGGCGTTGCGGCCGGGAGCGCCGCGACGCTAAATAAAGGCACCCGCCTTTGCTCGCTGGAAAATACGCAAAATATCTATCGCTACCTGAAAAGCTAATTTTCATCAGCATCATGCGGAGCCGCACAACGCTCCGCATTCCAACAGCATGAACTATGCTAAACCTTCAGGATAACAATGGAGTGACTATGAGTGACGTAGAACGCTATGTGGTGACGGTAAAATTTGAGCAACAGGGGCTAACCGAAATCAACGAACTGAATAATCAGTTAACGCTCGGCGGCTTCACCCTCACCCTCACCGATGACGACGGGAAAGTGCATGAACTCGGCCCCGGCAACTTTGGCCTGACCAGCACTTTAGACGAGCAGCAGGTTAAGGAACTCGCCAGAGGATTAGGCAACGTGGCGCTGGGTAAAGAGCCTGAGGTGGCCATCACCCGCTGGGAAATATGGCAGAAACAAAAGTCGTAAATTTTACTTATGGCAGGCCGGGATTGTGCGTTAGCGCCTGTTTTGCCCCGGCAAACGGCGATAAGCTATTGATTGTAGTGTCTACCAGCTAACCTGGGGAGAAAAGTCATGTGGCAAGCCATCCGTCATTTATTAAGTGAGCAACTGGGTGAGGCAGAAATTGAACGCCGCACCGAGCTACCCGGTGGAGAAATCCATGCGGCCTGGCGCATTCACTACGCCGGGCATGAGATTTTCGTCAAATGCGATGATCGCGAACTCCTGCCCATCTTTACCGCCGAAGCCGACCAGTTGGAGCTGCTCTCGCGCAGTAAAACGGTGCGGGTGCCAAAAGTCTGGGGGCTGGGCAGCGACAGAGATTACAGTTTCCTGCTGCTGGAATACCTGCCCTGCAAACCGCTTGATGCCCACAATGCCTTTCTTCTCGGCCAGCAGCTGGCAAAACTTCACCAGTGGAGCGACCAGCCGCAGTTCGGCCTCGATTTTGACAACGATCTTTCCACCACCCCGCAGCCCAACGCCTGGCAGCGCCGCTGGTCAACCTTCTTCGCCGAACAGCGTATTGGCTGGCAGCTGGAGATGGCGGCGGAAAAAGGCATCGACTACGGCGATATTGACCTGATTGTCGACTTTGTTCAGCAGGCGCTGGCCTCTCATCAGCCCCAGCCTTCCCTGCTGCACGGCGACCTCTGGTCAGGAAACTGCGCGCTGGGTCCGGACGGGCCGTTTATTTACGATCCGGCCTGCTACTGGGGCGACAGAGAGTGTGACCTGGCGATGCTGCCGCTGCATAACGACCAGCCGCCGCAAATCTACGATGGCTATCAGTCGGTTTCACCGCTGCCGTCGGGCTTCCTCGAGCGCCAGCCCATCTACCAGCTCTATACTCTGCTCAACCGCGCTATTTTGTTCGGCGGCCAGCATCTGGTCACGGCGCAAAAAGCGCTTGAGCGGGTTTTAGCGGCGTAAAAGATGGCCACTCCTGCGCGGAGTGGCCGCCAGTCTTAAAGGAAGCCGAGCAGCTTAAAGCAGAAGTAACCGGCAACAATGACGATAACCGGCAACACGTAGAGCGGGAAAATTTGCAGCAGAATGGTGTGGTGAGGCACAACAATTTTCGCGTCCAGCTGCGCTTTATTCAATCCATCCGGCCCCTTAGCCTGCTCAAGAATCAGCTGATCCTGAACGCCTTCACGCAGGTATTTTGCCTGGCGGCTCATACGTGCGCCGGAATCCTGTAGCGCCAGCCCGATGAAAATCAAAGCGTAAATAAGCCAGAAAAACACGTTCGCCTGAGCGTGGAAGTCCGGCTGCGGCGAGTTGTACCAGAATAAATTCAGGAACGGCGTGTTAAAACGCATCATCTCAATCATCACATGGAAAAAATCCAGCATCACGGCATCAATGCCGGGCTGTTTTTCGCTGTGTTGATACATAAACTTCAGAACCGAAATCACGGTAGAAAGCAGCGCCGGGATAAAAATCACCCATCCCGCAACCCGTTTCAAAATCGCAATGCGTCCAGCCTGTTGATACGTCATGCACTCCCCTTTTTTAGGACGTAACGTTATACCCACAAAGTCTACCCTGTATGGCGCTATTTCGCCTGAGCTTTGCGGGCGAAATTCGCAAAAGCGGTGGCTTCAGGTATTGTTTCCGGCTAAAGATACACAATCATTTATTCAAGACGAACGGAAAGGAGTCATTTTATGGCCGATACGCGCCAGATCCTCGCGGCAATTTTTGATATGGATGGGCTACTGATTGATTCGGAACCGCTTTGGGATCGTGCGGAATTGGATACCCTGCAAAGTATTGGCGTTGATATCACGCGCCGCAATGAGCTGCCGGACACCCTAGGGCTGCGCATCGATTTAGTGGTAGACCTTTGGTTCTCACGCCAGCCGTGGAGCGGGCCGTCAAAAGAAGAAGTCACCGCACTCGTTATCGAACGCGCCATCGCATTAGTCGATGAGCAGCGTCCGCTTTTGCCGGGCGTTGTAGAAGCGGTTAAACGCTGTAAAGCACTCGGTCTCAAAGTGGGCCTGGCCTCCGCCTCCCCGCTGCATATGCTGGAAAAAGTGCTGGAAATGTTCGACCTGCGCCAGTATTTCGACGCTATCGCCTCCGCCGAGCATCTTCCGTACAGTAAACCGCACCCGCAGGTTTACCTGGACGCGGCGGCAAAGCTTGGCGTTGACCCGCTTTCATGCGTCACGCTGGAGGACTCGGTTAACGGCATGATAGCCACTAAAGCCGCACGCATGCGCTCGATAGTGGTTCCGGCTGAAGAAAACCGCGCGGACCCGCGCTGGTGCCTGGCTGATGCAAAACTCTCTTCTCTGGTCGAGCTGAACGAAAAACACCTCAAAGGCTAAGCCTCAGGGCGGCTCAGGCCGCCCATTTTGCTGACAAAATGTTACAGCGTCACCTCTTCCGAATACTGTACAAAAACCCTATACTGGATGAATCGACAGTTTTTATTCGGGTTGTATCATGACGGCGGAAGGCCACCTGCTTTTTTCTATTGCCTGTGCAGTATTTGCCAAAAACGCCGAGCTTACGCCCGTACTTGCCCAGGGCGACTGGTGGCACATTGTGCCGTCCGCGATCCTGACCTGCCTGCTCCCCGATATCGACCACCCCAAATCCTTTCTTGGCCAGCGGCTGAAGTGGATCTCTAAGCCCGTGGCGCGCATGTGCGGGCATCGAGGCTTCACCCACAGCCTGTTCGCCGTCTTTGCCGGGCTGGCGCTGTGTTACCTGAAAGTACCGGAAACGTGGGTTATCCCGGCGGATGCTATTCAGGGCATGGTGCTGGGTTACCTGAGCCACATTATCGCCGACATGCTGACGCCCGCCGGAGTGCCGCTGCTCTGGCCGTGTCGCTGGCGCTTTCGTTTCCCCGTCGTCAGGCCGCAAAAAGGCAACCAGCTGGAGCGCGTGCTCTGCATGGCGCTGTTTGGCTTCGCGGTGTGGATGCCGCAGAACATGCCCGAAAACGGTGCAGTGCGCTGGTCCTCACAAATGATAAATTCCTTACAAATGAGCTTTTATAGCTTGTTAAATCACCAGGCTGAGCATTAATTAACCCCGAAACATCATTTGGTAATAATCAATTCTTTTTGGATATAAGACAGTGCTGCGGAGTCTGTTACGCTTTGCAACATAACGGCGGCGTAACAGCGGCTGTATGACAATAAATCAGGAGATACGGGGATGAATTTTCCACTGATAGCGAACATTGTGGTGTTCGTTGTTTTGCTATTGCTGCTGGCGCAAACCCGCCACAAACAATGGAGCCTGGCCAAAAAAGTGCTGGCCGGTCTGGTACTCGGCGTGGTCTTCGGCCTGGCGCTGCACACCATTTATGGTTCCGAAAGTGCGGTTCTGAAAGATTCCATTCAGTGGTTTAACGTCGTCGGTAACGGCTACGTCCAGCTGCTGCAAATGATCGTCATGCCGCTGGTGTTCGCCTCCATTCTGAGCGCGGTAGCCAAGCTGCATAACGCCTCTTCGCTGGGTAAAATCAGTATCCTGAGCATCGGGACGCTGCTGTTTACCACTCTGATTGCCGCTCTGGTCGGCGTGCTGGTCACCAACCTGTTTGGCCTGACGGCTGAAGGCCTGGTGCAGGGCAATGCGGAAAGCGCACGCCTGGCAGCCATTCAGTCGAACTACATCGGCAAAGTTGCCGACCTGACCGTACCGCAGCTTATTCTCTCCTTCGTGCCGAAGAACCCGTTTGCTGACCTGACCGGCGCAAGCCCGACGTCTATTATCAGCATCGTTATCTTCGCCGCTTTCCTCGGCGTGGCCGCCCTGAAGCTGCTGAAAGATGATGCCCCGAAAGGCGAGCGCGTACTGGTAGCCATCGACACACTGCAAAGCTGGGTGATGAAGCTGGTTCGCCTGGTGATGCAGCTGACGCCATACGGCGTGCTGGCGCTGATGACCAAAGTGGTCGCCGGTTCCAACCTGCAGGACATCATCAAGCTGGGCAGCTTCGTTGTTGCTTCCTACCTTGGCCTGGCGATTATGTTTGGCGTCCACGCGGTTCTGCTGGCGTTCAACGGCGTTAGCCCGGTGAAATACTTCCGTAAAGTCTGGCCGGTGCTGACCTTCGCCTTCACCAGCCGCTCCAGCGCCGCCAGCATTCCGCTGAACGTTGAAGCGCAGACCCGCCGTCTTGGCGTGCCGGAGTCCATCGCCAGCTTCTCCGCCTCCTTCGGCGCCACCATCGGGCAGAACGGCTGTGCCGGTCTCTACCCTGCTATGCTGGCCGTGATGGTTGCGCCAACCGTTGGCATCAACCCGTTTGACCCGGTATGGATTGCGACCCTGGTGGGCATCGTCACCGTTAGCTCCGCGGGCGTTGCCGGCGTGGGCGGCGGTGCAACCTTCGCCGCGCTTATCGTCCTGCCTGCTATGGGCCTGCCGGTCACGCTGGTCGCGCTGCTTATTTCCGTTGAACCTCTTATCGACATGGGCCGTACCGCCCTGAACGTAAGCGGCTCGATGACCGCCGGGACAATCACCAGCCAGCTGATGAAGCAGACTGATAAAGAGATCCTGAACAGCGATGAAGAAGTGGAATTAGCCCACCGCTAATCCACCGTAAGTATAAAAAAAGGCCGCTATTCTTAGCGGCCTTTTTTTATACTTCGTTTTCCTGGCGAACCTGCGTTGCCCAGCGCTGCGCCGACTCCGGCAGCGTAAACGGCGGCGACTGGCGGAAGGCGTCCCCCAAAAGCACAAACGCGATGTACTGCCCGCGCAGCAGATAGACATCTTTGAAGCCATCCACGCGCCAGGCATGAGCGGGCGGTGCCGGTTCCACGCGAGGCTTGTAGGTAATTATCGGGCGAGTATTCGGTTGGCGAAGTGGTTTCATAGGCTACGAAATTCAAAGAAGATTAGTTAACAACATCCCCATAATAGCGGATTTCATGTCGGCTCGTCGCCCCCGATCTCAGCCCTTTCCACACCCACGCCGTCAGGCAAAATATTTGGGCCATAAAAAAGCCCGGTGGCAAAAGCGACCGGGCCGGTATTCAATTGTGCATTAAGCTTTTGGTGCCTGCGGGTCAGTATCGTATTCGGCGCAGCTCTGGTAGCCAGAGTTCATCACGCGGCCTGCGTCATCCAGCGCGACAAAGTAGGTTTCCGCTTTACCGTTACGCTGGCCAAGAATATAAGTCTGGCAGGTGCCTTTGGCGTGGATCATCGTCACTTCGGAAGAAGGCTTCCCGGCAATCTGCTGTACCTGAGCACGGGTCATGCCCTTTTTAACATCTTTTACCACCGGCTCGGTGACCAGATCTTTGGTACGATCGTAAGCCGTACACCCTGCCAACATAGTCATTACTGCTGCCGCGCCTAAAAAACCTGCAAATTTATTATTCATAATCATCCTCATCAATCAACGTGTTGATCCTGCGTGTTAGATAAGCCTGGAATATTAAAGAACATTTTTCAACTTGTTACCGTTAATGATCTGAAATTCGGACAAATGGAGTATCCACGAGATTAACCGCTGGTTTGCGCTAAAAGTCGCCGCCCGAGGCGTGCCTAACCCTTTGAGCCTTGTCGTTTTAACCGCAACAGGGTAAGTTTTAAGGCAGCAAAATTTTCTGCCTGCGCGTTGCGGGCACTCGGTAATCGGAGGGGTTAAATGGCTCTGCAACAAGAGATTATTCAGGCACTGGGCGTTAAGCCGCAGGTAGACGCCGCCCGGGAGATCCGCGTCAGCGTCGATTTCCTGAAAACATATCTTAAAACTTTCCCGTTCATTAAATCTCTGGTGCTGGGGATCAGCGGTGGCCAGGACTCAACCCTGACCGGCAAACTGTGCCAGCTGGCCATCAGCGAACTGCGCGAAGAGACCGGCGACGAGAGCTATCAGTTTATCGCCGTGCGCCTGCCGTTTGGCGTGCAGGCCGACGAGCAGGATTGCCAGGACGCGATTACCTTTATCCAGCCCGACCGCGTGCTGACGGTAAACATTAAAGGCTCGGTACTTGCCAGCGAGCAGGCGCTGCGTGAGGCGGGTATTGAGCTTAGCGACTTTGTGCGCGGCAACGAAAAAGCCCGCGAGCGCATGAAAGCTCAATACAGCATCGCCGGGATGAGCAAAGGCGTTGTTGTCGGCACCGACCACGCGGCCGAAGCGGTGACCGGCTTCTTCACCAAATACGGCGACGGCGGCACCGACATTAATCCAATCTTCCGCCTGAATAAGCGCCAGGGGAAACAGCTGTTAAAAACGCTGGGCTGCCCGGAACACCTTTACCTGAAAGCGCCAACCGCTGACCTGGAAGACGACCGCCCTTCTCTGCCGGACGAAGCCGCTCTGGGCGTAACTTACCAGCAAATTGACGACTATCTGGAAGGCAAAACGCTGCCCGCGGAGACCGCCAAAATTATCGAAGGCTGGTATCTGAAAACCGAGCATAAACGCCGCCCTCCGATTACCGTGTTCGACGACTTCTGGAAGAAATAGTCGCCTCAGACTCAGTTTAGATAAATCATCAGGGCGGCAATTTGCCGCCTTTTTTACGGGATTAGCATGGAAAACTCACCGCAGCGGGCCACGGTTATCGGCCTGGTCGCGATTTTGCTCTGGAGCACCTCCGTAGGCCTGCTGCGCAGCATCAGCGAACATTTTGGCCCGGTCGGCGGCGCGGCGCTGCTGTACACCGTCAGTTCGGTCTGCCTGTGCATTGTGCGCGGCTTACCCAACATTCGCGACCTGCCGCTTCGGTATCTCTGGGTTGGCGGCGCTTTATTTGTTGGCTATGAAATCAGCCTGGCGCTCTCAATAGGCCTGGCCCATACCCGCGCCCAATCTCTTGAGCTGGGCATGATCAACTACCTCTGGCCGTGCCTGACCGTCTTCTTCGCGCTGTTTATCAACGGCCAGCGCAGTAATCTCTGGCTGTGGCCGGGGCTGGCGCTCTCCCTTGCCGGAATTGTTCAGGTCATGAAGGGCGACGGCGACTGGTCGCCGATAACCATGTGGCACAATATTCAGGATAATCCGCTGGCTTACGGGCTGGCCTTTGCCGCAGCCATTGTCTGGGCGCTCTACTGCAACCTGACCCGCCGCTGGAGCGAAGGGAAAAGCGGCGTCAGCCTGTTTTTCTGCGCAACCGCCGTTGTGCTGTGGGTTAAGTTTATTTTCACCGCCCAGCCCCCCATGCACTTCACCCTGTCGGGTAGCGGGCAACTGCTGTTTATGGGCATTTCTACCGCCGTTGCCTACTCCGCCTGGAACTACGGCATTCAGCGCGGGAATATGACCCTGCTGGCTACCGCCTCCTACTTCACGCCGGTGCTCTCTGCCCTGCTGGCAACGCTCTGGCTGGGCCTGCATCCTGGCTTTGCCTTCTGGCAGGGCGTGCTGATGGTTGTGGGCGGCTCGCTGCTCTGCTGGCTCGCTACCCGCCGTTACGGCTAACGGCTATTTCCCCCTCGCCTTACCCGCTGCTATACTGGACATATAAACAGCACTCAGGAGTCAGATGTGGTAAGGCGAGCAAATTCGCCGCGGCTGGAGTTCGAAGCCGCGGCGGTCTATGAATATCCGGAACACCTCAGGCCATGGCTTGACGGCCTGCCCAGGCAGCCGGGAGTCTATGTTTTCCACGGCGAGAGCGACGTTATGCCGCTCTACATCGGTAAAAGCGTCAACATTCGCACCCGCGTGATGTCCCACTTCCGCACCCCGGATGAAGCGCCCCTTCTGCGCCAGTCGCGCCGCATAACCTTTACGCGCACCGCGGGAGAACTGGGAGCGCTGCTGCTCGAAGCAAGGATGATCAAAGAGCAGCAGCCGCTGTTCAACAAGCGCCTGCGCCGTAACCGCCAGCTTTGCTCCCTTTCTTTGCAGGGCGATATCCCTCAGGTGGTTTATGCCAAAGATGTTGATTTCTCTCGCCAGCCTGGCCTTTACGGGCTGTACGCCAACCGCAGAGCGGCACTTCAGATCCTCCAGCAGTTGGCCGACGAACATCAGCTTTGCTACGGGCTGCTTGGGCTGGAGCCGCTAAGCAAAGGGAGAGCCTGCTTTCGCTCGGCGCTAAAACGCTGCGCCGGAGCCTGCTGCGGGAGGGAAACGCATGAGGATCATCACTCACGGCTGCTGATGGCGCTTGAGCAGGTAAGGCTGATTTGCTGGCCGTGGAAGCAGGCCGTGGCTATCGTGGAGAGCGGCCCGGAGCTGACGCAGTATCACATCATCGATCACTGGTTTTATCTGGGGTCCGTCGAACAGCTTGAGCAGGCAAGAACGCTGCGGCAGCCGCCGGACGGTTTCGATAATGACGGCTACAAAATTCTCTGCAAGCTGATGCTGAGCGGGGAATACGAAGTCATCGAGCTGGGTTAGCGCCTCCCGGGGAAGAGAGGCGCGCTAAACTTTACGCCGACGAAGAAGGCAGCAGGCGGGTGATCATCTCAGGCCAGTTATCACTGGCGCCCCAGAGGCGCATTTGCTCGATATCCGGTGCCAGGAGGCGATCTTTTTCCAGGAAGGCAACGCGCTCGCGTATCTCACCAAACACCTTCTCCAGCTGCGGCGAACTGCGCAGCGGCCGGTAAAACTCAATGCCCTGGGCGGCAGCCATCGCCTCAATACCAACCACCGCTGCGGTGTTAAAGCACATCGCTCCCAGGCGGCGCGCCGCATAGGTCGCCATTGAAACATGGTCTTCCTGGTTGGCGGAGGTCGGCAGGCTGTCAACGCTGCCGGGGTGAGCAAGGGATTTGTTTTCGGAAGCCAACGCGGCTGCGGTGACCTGGGCAATCATAAAGCCGGAGTTAATCCCGCCCTCTTTCACCAGGAACGGCGGCAGGCCGGAGAGCCCGGTGTCCAGCAGCAGCGCGAGACGCCGCTCGGAAATAGCGCCGATCTCCGCAACCGCCAGGGCAATAATGTCGGCGGCAAAAGCCACCGGCTCGGCGTGGAAGTTACCGCCGGAAATCACCTCTCCGGTATCGCTGAAGACCAGCGGATTATCGGAAGCGGCATTCGCCTCAATCTGCAAAATACGCGCGGCATGGCGCAGGTTGTCGAGGCAGGCTCCCATCACCTGCGGGACGCAGCGGATGGAATACGGATCCTGCACTCGCCCGCAATGCTGGTGCGAGTCAACAATCTCACTCCCGGCAAGCAGTTCGCTCACCGCCGCCGCAACATCTATCTGCCCGGCCTGACCGCGAGCCTGATGAATACGTGCGTCAAACGGCTTCACCGAACCTTTAATGGCTTCGAGCGACAACGCGCCCGCCACCAGCCCGGCGGCAAAAGATTTTTCGCCTTCAAACAGCCCGCGTAAAGCCAGAGCGGTGGAAACCTGAGTCCCGTTCAGCAGCGCCAGCCCCTCTTTCGGCCCAAGCACCAGCGGTTCAACGCCAGCAAGCTTAAGCCCTTCGGTAGCCGGAATTTCTTCGCCATTGACCCGCACATTGCCCTCGCCGAGCAGCATCAGCGACAGATGCGCCAGCGGAGCGAGGTCGCCGGATGCACCAACCGAGCCTTTTTCAGGGATAACCGGCATCACGCCCGCGTTGAACAGCGCAATCAGGCTGTCGATAAGCAGCATGCGTACGCCCGAATGCCCGCGCGCCAGGCTGATTATTTTGCCGGCCATCACCAGGCGCACAACATCGTCCGGCAGCGGCTCGCCGAGACCGACGCTGTGGGAAAGCACCAGGTTGCGCTGTAATTCGGCAAGGTTATCGGCGGCGATAGTGGTTTGCGCCAGTTTGCCAAAGCCGGTATTGATGCCGTACACAACATCTCCGTGCGCAACGATGGCCTCTACCGTGCCAAGCGCCCGCTCAACGGCCGCTACCGCGCCGGGGTCAAGCCGCAGCAGCACGGTGCCATGGTAAATTTCACGCAGCATCGCTAGCGAAACGGAACCGGGGGTAAGGCTGGATAACTTCTTTTGCGTTGACATGTCAGCATCCTGTGGCGTCGAAAAGTCTGTTCTGTATGTATTTGTATATACAAGCTAACTAATAAACCAAAAAATCCGCCAGTTGGTCATAGGACTTTTTTATCGAACGGTGAGCAGGATCGCGCTTGTGAAATTTATTCGCAACTAAAGAACAGGCCATAGCCCGGCGGCTGTTTCCGGGCCAGAAAAAGAAGAAAACTCAGGATTTACAGGTAGGTAATTTCGCTAAACAGCAGTTGCCCTTCATTTTTTAACAACCGCAGCGTATGGGTGCCCTGCTGCCACCAGGCCCCCTGATCCGGCGACAACAGCTTATCTTCAAGCTGCCATTCCCCGCTCAGCACGTAGACCACGCCGCCCCGCGTGCCGAAGGTGGTAAAGGTGCGGTCGGCAACCCGAACTTTCGCCCGGCAGCGGTCGCGGTGGGTCATAATATTAAAATCCATCGACATCCCGCGCGTCACCTCGGCCTTGACCTGCTGGTCACCGGCAAAGGTAAACGGCTGGTAGCGCTTTAGCGTATGGCGAAAAGCCTTACCGGCATCCAGCACCACTTCGCTGCCTTCAAGCAGCGTCATTACCCGGTCAACCTGCGGGAACACCGGAAAGTCTCCGCTGTTAGCCAGGGACGCGATACTGGCTCGCCAGTTGAAATCCCGGGTTGCGGGCGGAAAGCAGCAAATCTCCCGGGTTTCCCCGGCGCCGTTGCGCCATAAACTGACCGGCACTTTCCGTATATCAAAGAATTCCATCACCACTCCTGAAGTTCGCGCATCGCCTGCGCAATTAGCCCTGAATCATTGTTATCGGCAGAGTGTGTCCGTAGCTGTAGCCTTAGATGACACCTGCCCAGGCCGCACAAAAAAACGCCGCGCCTGGTTTCATTTTTATTTTTGGTAGCAATGATTTAGCGATTTTTTTCCTGCGGATCAATGCAAATTTTTCATCGTCAGGTTCGGGCTAAAAAAACTGCGGAGCAGCCTGCAATTTTCTCCTCATGTTGCAGAAATGAGAAAACCGCCGGTCCTGTCCACAGCGTACATCGCTATTGTGAACAGGACCGGCGGTCTTAATTTATTCGCTCAGGCTTACTGAGCTGCTGGCATTTTACCTTCGTGAGTCGGGCGTTCTGTCAGACGCTTCTCAAAATTGGCATTAAATTGTTTTTTCTGTTCCGGGGTCAGAATGTTGTAGATCTTATTCTGAGTCTGCATGTGGGCCAGCATGCGGGTTTTATTCTGCTCGGCCATTTTATCTATCTGAGCCTGAGCTTTGGCCTGGTCGAAGCTGTCGCTGGCAATCACGTCATGCATTGCGCGGCGTTCTTCAACCGACGGACGCTGCATGTTGCCGCGCTGCTCTTTCATAATGTCTTTAATTTGCTGTTTCTGCGCGTCGGTCAGGTTCAGGTCTTTGAACATCATTTCATGCATCGGGCCGCGCATCATTTTATGGTGCATCATCGGCGCATCGGTTTTAGCGTCGGTAGCCGGAGTGGTGTCTGCTGCGTGAGCCAGGTTAGCGGCGCCCAGAGCTAAAGTAGAAGCGACGAACAGTGCTGTTAATTTACGCATAATATTAACCTTCTCTCTCTTAATTAAATTTACGACCCGCAGTGAGATGCATCGCCGTGTTGACGAGAATGAGTTTACGAGCCTTATCGTCAAGGAAGCGATGCCATCGGTAAATCATTGCAAGGGTATAAAACAAGAATGCATCAATTATGGAGAAAATAAGGAATAAGGCGGGGATTATTGAAACAAAATATAACAACGCGCTGATTTTAAAGATAATATGAAGAAAGTGTACAGCAATCCACTCGCTGAATAAAGCAGCATTCCAGGAATCTTCTGTAAATATTAAAATAACACAAAAAGATTAAGCAGCCCGGCAATGAAGAGCTGCTTAAATATTAAATTTCCTGAAGCATCAATCCGGCACGCAGGCCCGGGGCAACGTCAGGATTGGGAAATAATACGAACTCTTTATCTTCATTCACCACAAAGCGCTTATCGCCGTCTTCCGCCAGCAGCGTACCGCGTGGGAATGCGGTGAAGTTCTGCGTCTGCCTGGACATGTGCAGCACAAAGTGGTCTGAAAGCCGCGTTAACTGCTGCACCACCCGGTAACGCAGCGGCTCCGCTTCCATTGCAGGTTGCTCTCCTCCGCTCAATAAAGCCGCCAGAGCATCTTTGGTAACCGCAAACTGGCTCAGGTCATTTGCGCCAAACGGCTGCGCCTTGCCCAGTTCCAGCGTGCAGCTCAGAGCCCCGAAGTGCTCGCTGCTAAAGTGGCTGAACGTGCCTCCGGGCTTCTGGTGAAAGACCAGCGCCTGTAGCCCTGCGCAGCCCAGCCAGTGCAGAAAATCTTCACCGTACGGCAGCGGCCGCGACGGCAGCACGCCAAAACGCGGATGGTACGAGCTGCGGATGGCGGTATGCATATCGAGATGCCAGCGGGTTTGCTCCTCGCTTCGCGACCAGAATTGCTCAAGCGCGTGCTCAAGCCTGGCGGCACGCTGGGTTTCCACGCTTTCCGGGAACTGCTGCCAGCGCCCGCCGAACATGCGGTTCATATCGCTGTGGGTATAGCGTTTATCCACGCGCAGCGCCGCCGGGTTGCCGAGAATAACCATCAGCCGCCACTCCAGCGGCAGTTCACCCGCCAGCAGGGCATCCACCAGTTGGGCAAGAATTTCTACCGGGGCGGTTTCATTCCCGTGAATGCCGGCCGAGAGCACCAGCGCTTTGCCGGTTTGCCGGTGCGGCGTCAGGGTCAATATCCCCTCGTCCCACCAGCGCCAGCTCAGGTGCGCATTTGCCCCCTCGCTCTGTTTAGGCGCTTTCCCTTCCAGGGTCTGCGCCAGAAAATCCATCATTGTGCCTCCGTCTACTGCTGGAATGGGTATACCGGGCCTAAGTCGAGGATCCGCGTCAGCTCGTCAAGCGCCTCGCGGCCTTCAAATAGTAGCTGAGGGTCGGCTAAATCTGCCTGAGTTAGCCGATCGCGATACCAGCGGTCGACCCAACCGTTGAGCGTCATAAATAGCGTGTCGTTCATCATCACCGCCGGGTTCACCGCCGCCAGTTCCTGTTCGGTCAGCACCACGCGCAGGCGCAGGCAGGCAGGACCGCCGCCGTTAGCCATACTTTCACGCAGGTCAAAAACCTTCAGCTCGCTAATCGGGTTATCGGCCAGGAGCAGCTCATTAAGGTAGCGCCAGACGCCCGGATGCTGGCGTGACTCTTCCGGCAACACCAGCGTCATACCGCCGTCATCGCGGCTGAGCAATTGGCTGTTAAATAGATAAGTGGCTACCGCATCGGCAACTGAAACCTTGCTCGTCGGAACTTCAATGGCGCAAAAGCCCGGCACTTTGTCACCCAGTTGGCGATAAAGCTGCTGCTGCTCAACAAACGCCTGCTGATGGCAGAACAACACCTGCCGGTTCGAAACCGCAATCACGTCATTGTGAAACACGCCCTGGTCGATAACCGCCGGGTTCTGTTGGGCAAAAATAACCTGCTCCGGCCGCACCTGATTTAAACGCGCTACCGCCTGGCTGGCCTCTAAAGTCTGGCGAGCCGGGTAGCGAGCAGGAGCGTGGCCGCTCTGCATCGCCTCGCGCCCGTAAACAAACAGCTGCGTGCCGGGTTCGCCGTATTCCCCGCCGAAGCGGTTATGGTTTGCCGCCCCCTCATCGCCGAACAGCGCAACCTGGGGCAACGCGGCGTGAACGCTAAAATGCCTGCCGTCCCGGAACATCGCACGCAGCACGTTTTCCGTCGTGGGCGCTTCGCTGGCGCGGTGGAATTTATTATTAAGGTTGGCAACAGTCAGGTGTACTTTGCCGTCGAGCGTATCGGCGGAGGGCGCAACGGTGGCGGCATTCGCCACCCACATAGAAGAAGCCGAACTGGCGGCAGACAGCAACTGCGGAGCCTGGCGAGCCGCCCGCTCTACTACCTGCTCATCGCTGCCGCTAAAGCCAATCTGGCGCAGCACGCCAACGTTTGGCCGTTCCTGCGGGGCAATCACGCCCTGCGGATAACCGGCATCCGCCAGCGCCTTCATTTTCAATAGCCCCTGCTTCGCCGCCAGCTTCGGATTAGAAACGCGAAACTGGTGCTTCGTGGAGGCTTCATTCCCAAACGACAGCCCGGCGTAATGGTGGGTCAGGCCCACCAGTCCGTCGAAATTGGCTTCACGCGCTTTCTTCATGGCTGCTCCTCGCGGCTAAAATCCAGCCCCGGGCTAAGCGTTTGCGGCAGCGGGAAGCCGGTGCTCTCCAGGGAAGCCATCGGCCAGGCGCAGTAATCTGCCGCATACCAGGCACTTGCCCGGTGGTTGCCGGAAGCCCCGACTCCGCCAAACGGTGCGGTACTGGCCGCCCCGGTCAGCGGTTTATTCCAGTTCACAATCCCGGCACGAGCCTCCAGCAGCAGCTGGTCGAACTGCTCGCGCGAAGGCGAAATCAGCCCGCTTGCCAGGCCAAAACGGGTGTTGTTAGCCATGCGGATGGCGTCGTCAAAGCTCTCATAGCGGTAGATCGCCAGCAGCGGACCAAAGACTTCTTCATCCGGCACGTTAGCCACGCCGCTAAGATCGACGATGCCGGGCGTCAGCAACGAGGTGCCGGGGCGCATCATTTTGGGTTCGAGCAGCGGTTTTCCGCCGCGCGCCAGATGCTCCTGCCAGGCTGTCAGCACGCGCTCTGCGGCCTGTACCGAAATCAGCCCGCCGATAAACGGCTGCGGCATGGCATCCCACTCGCCCGGCTGAAGGCGGGCTGAAACTTCTACCAGCCGGCGAATAAATTCATCGCCCTGAGCGCCCTGCTTCACCAGCAGACGGCGGGCGCAGGTGCAGCGCTGCCCGGCGGTAATAAATGCAGACTGGATAGCAACATGAACGGCGCCGTCGATGTCCTGAGGATCTTCAACGATCAGCGGGTTGTTGCCGCCCATTTCCAGGGCGAGGATCTTCTCAGGCTGCCCGGCAAACTGGCGGTGAAGCTGGTAGCCGGTGCCCGCGCTGCCGGTAAACAGCAGGCCGTCAAGATCCGTCTGGGCGGAGAGCGCCTGCCCGGTTTCACGCCCGCCCTGCACCAGGTTCAGCACCCCGGCAGGTATGCCCGCCTCTTCCCAAAGTTTCATCACCTGCTCGCCAATACGCGGCGTCAGCTCGCTCGGCTTAAAGATAATGGTATTCCCGGCCAGCAGCCCCGGCACGATATGACCGTTCGGCAGGTGCCCCGGCAGATTGTAAGGGCCAAAAACAGCCAGCACGCCGTGCGGACGGTGGCGCAGCGTTGCCGCTCCGTCCGGCAGGGTGGAGTGAGTTTCGCCGGTGCGCGTATTATACGATTTAATCGAGATAGCGATTTTATTCACCATCGCCGTAGCTTCAGTAGCCGCTTCCCAGCGTGGTTTGCCGGTTTCCTGGGCAATGGTTTCGGCCAGCGCCTCTTTATTAGCTTCCAGCAGCGAAGCAAAGCGCTCAACAATCGCCTGGCGCTCGGCAAACGGGCGTTTTGCCCAGCCGGGGAAAGCCGCTCGCGCCGCTTTACAGGCTTCATCCACCTGCGCCTTATCGGCCACCAGCCCTTCCCACAGCAGCGAGCCGTTTACCGGGTTGTGTTTTAATAAAGCTTCGCCGCGTCCGGGAACCCAATGTCCATTGATCCAGTTAGTCATACTTTTTTCTCCTCGGGGCACAGGCGCACCACGCGTACGGTGTCACCGCTTGCGCACTTCAGCGCATCGGCGGTGGCGGCATCAATCACCAGTTTCTCGCCTTTCGGATCGGCCTTAATCAGCATCACGCGGAACTGGTGGTAATTTTCGTTGGCAACCAGGCAAAGCGGCAGTTCGTCCGTCGCGGGCTGGCCGATAGCGAGTGTTTGCAGACGGCTTTTGCGGATGGCACGCACGCGGTCGATATCGCACTCAAGCGTCGGGCCGCCGTCGAAAATGTCGACATAGTTGCGGTAGCGGAACCCTTCGGCCTCAAGCACGGTCCGGGCTGGTGCAGTCTGAGGATGCACCTGACCAATAACCGCCTGCGCTTCTTTAGACAGAAAGTCGGTATAAATCGGATGCTTCGGCATCAGCTCGGCAATAAAAGCTTTCTGCCCGGTGCCGCACAGATAGTCGGCGCGGGCAAACTCCATCGAGAAGAAGCGGTTGCCAAGGCTTTCCCAGAAGGGGGAATGCCCGTGCTCGTCAATCACGCCGCGCATCTCGGCGACCACTTTCTCGTTAAACCGCTCACGGAAGGCGGCCATAAACAGAAAACGCGATTTAGACAGCAGGTAGCCGTTGCCCTCTTTGCGCCATGCCGGGTCGAGAAACAGCGTGCATAGCTCGCTGCTCCCGGTATGGTCGTGGCTCAGAAACAGCGTCGGCAGCGCGTTGTAGATATTCAGTTCTTTAGAGGCATGCACCAGCGTGCCGACCCGGTAGTTGTACCAGGGGTCATTAAGCCCGACGGCAACTTCAATCGCACAGATGCCGACCACCTGGCCGCTGGCGGAATCCTCCAGCACAAAAACATAGCCCTGGTCTCCTTTCGGCAGCCCGCCCTGCCAGGTTTGCAGCGAGCGTTCGATTCGGTCGGCCAGCGTTTTTTCATCGGCGGGCAGCGAGGTCAGCCCGCCGCCGGTCTTCCCGGCAAGCGCAAGCAGCCCCGACAGATCGCCTCTTTCAACCGGGCGGATAACCATCATGATGAGACTCCCGCAAGGAAGCGTTCGCAGGCACGTTCAAAGCGATCCAGACCGAGCTGAACTTCCGCCTCGCTGACGGTTAACGCCGGGGCAAAACGCAGCACGTTGGCTCCGGCTATCAACATCATCAGACCTTCCTGCGCGGCGGCCTGCAAAATAAGTTTAGCTTTACCGGCGTGTTCCTGCCGCAGCGCGCAGCCGATTAACAAGCCCAGACCGCGCACTTCGCTGAACAGCTGATGTTTCTGATTAATGTGATTCAGGCGTTCCACAAACCATTCGTGGCGCTGCTTCACGCCGTTCAGAACTTCAGGCGTATTGATGATTTCCAGCACGCGACCCGCCACGGCAGACGCCAGCGGGTTGCCGCCATACGTGGTGCCGTGGGTGCCCACGGTCATCACTTTGGCAAAACGCTCACCCGCCAGCAAAGCGCCTATCGGGAAGCCGCCGCCGAGCGCTTTCGCGGTAGAAAGCACGTCAGGGGTTACGCCGTAATGCATGTACGCGTACAGCGAGCCGGTGCGGCCCACGCCGGTTTGCACCTCATCAAAAATCAGTACCGCATTGTGTTTGTCACACAGTTCGCGCAGCCCCTGAAGGAACTCAGGCGTGGCAGGTACTACGCCGCCCTCTCCCTGCATCGGCTCCACGATCACCGCGCAGGTATCATCATTAATCAGATCGCGGGCGGATTGTAGATCGTTAAATACCGCATGGTTGATTTGCGGCGGCAATGGCGCAAAGTCCTGGGAGTATGCAGGCTGCCCGCCGGCGGTAACGGTAAACAAAGTGCGGCCATGGAACGCATTTTTGAACGCTACGATGCCGCTCTTTTGCGCCCCGAAGTTGTCATGCGCGTATTTACGAGCCAGCTTCAGCGCGGCTTCGTTAGCCTCTGCTCCGGAGTTGCAGAAGAACACTTTGTCGGCAAATGTCGCGTCGATAAGCTGTTTAGCTAGCTTCAGAACCGGCTCATTGGTGTAGCCGTTGCCGGTATGCCAGAACTTCGCCGCCTGGCTTTCCAGCGCTTTACGCAATTCTGGATTAGCGTGCCCCAGGGCGTTAACCGCAATACCGCCCGCGAAGTCGATGTAGTCTTTACCCTGCTGATCCCACAACGTGGAACCCTCGCCGCGTACCGGAATAAAAGGCGCAGGGGCGTAAACCGGCATCATCCATTCGTCGAAATTTTGGCGTGTAATTGACTGCGACATAGTGACCCCTCACGGTAAACAAAAAGTTTATTAAATGTTAAATAATTGAGTGTTTGCGCTGTAAATGTAGATTGCAGGCTTCGTGCCAGCCAGCGCTAAAATTGCATAAACCGAGGGGTGAAACGAAAAATCAAGGAGTTAGGAATTAGCGTTATTCATAAAAAATGAATAGAAAGTGCATAGTTTTAACGTGACGCCTGAATCGCGACACGAAAACACGAAATATTATGCAGTGGTAAAATATAATGCTGGAATTGTGATCGCCTTCGGGATTTGCCTGCCGTTTTCGCCCCCTTTTTGCGCATATGGATCAATTTTGGTGCAATTGTTGCTTTATTTTCGCTCACCCTGCGCGCCTATGACAGCGATTGCCCACAACGCAGCAACACGCGCCGTTTTCTGCTACCATCCTGCAACAATTAACCTGACAACCTGGCAGCGACTATGAAATTTGTCTCTTTTAATATCAACGGCCTGCGCGCCCGTCCGCATCAGCTTGAAGCCATCGTGGAACAGCATCAGCCGGACGTTATCGGTCTGCAGGAAACCAAAGTGCATGACGATATGTTCCCGCTGGAAGACGTGGCTAAGCTCGGCTATCACGTCTTTTATCACGGCCAGAAAGGCCACTATGGCGTAGCGCTCCTGACCAAAGAAAAACCAATTTCGGTGCGCAAAGGCTTCCCCGGCGATGCAGAAGACGCCCAGCGCCGCATTATCATGGCGGAAATCCCGTCGCCGTTTGGCAACCTTACCGTTATCAACGGCTACTTCCCGCAGGGTGAAAGCCGCGATCATGAGACCAAATTCCCGGCCAAAGCTAAGTTTTATCAGGATCTGCAAAACTTCCTGCAAACCGAGTTAAACCCGGAAAATCCGGTATTGATTATGGGTGATGTGAACATTAGCCCAACGGATCTGGATATCGGTATCGGCGAAGAGAGCCGCAAACGCTGGCTGCGTACCGGCAAATGCTCGTTCCTGCCGGAAGAACGCGAGTGGATGGCACGCCTGCTCGGCTGGGGGCTGGTAGATACTTATCGCCACGCGAACCCGGAAGCACAGGATAAATTCTCGTGGTTTGACTACCGCTCAAAAGGCTTTGACGATAACCGCGGCCTGCGTATCGACCTGCTGCTGGCAAGCAAGGGACTGGCACCGCACTGCGTGGCAACCGGCATTGATTACGAGATCCGCGGCATGGAAAAACCGTCCGACCACGCGCCTGTTTGGGCGCAGTTTAAGCTGTAAGAGGAATACTAAAGCTCAAATGGTCACCTGAAAAGGACAGCAAGATGCGGTTTATTACCCTGACGAGGAGCGAACAGAATGCGTAAATTCCTGTTTTTGCTGCTGGCCACGCTGCTGCTCTTGCTGTTCATTATGCTGCCGCCGGGCACGCTCAGCCTGGCAACGCTGCAAAAATATCACGCCCGGCTCGCGCTCTGGCATGCCGAGCGCCCGGCGCTGGTGATGAGCGCCTTTTTCCTCGGCTACTTCCTGATTTCCGCCCTTTCCGTTCCCGGCACCCGGATAATGACTCTGATGGGCGGCGCGCTGTTTGGCCTGATAGAAGGGACAGCTCTGGTGGCGACCGCGGCGGCAAGCGGCGCAACCGTTGCCATGTTGCTGAGCCGCTATTTTCTGCATGACTGGGTGCAAACCCGGTTTTCAACGACGATGGCAAAGCTGAACCAGGGTTTAAAAAGCAATATTACGCACTATCTGTTTGCCCTGCGGCTGGTGCCGGTACTGCCTTTTTCAATCATTAATCTGGCGATGGGGCTGACGCCTATCTCCGCCGCCCGCTTCGCTATTATCACCCTTCTCGGGCTGCTGCCGTCCATCGTGCTTTACATCAGCACCGGCCGCCAGCTTAGCCAGATAGAGAGCCTGCGGGATATTTTATCTCCCGGTATTCTGCTGCTTTTTGCCCTGATTGGCCTGCTGCCGCTGGTCTCCCACTGGCTGATTAAACAAATGTCCAAAGCAAACTAAACGCCCGGGCTGAGCGCAGGCGTGCGTGCAGAAATGTATAATCCTGTATCCGCTTTTTGCCCGCTTCATGACATAACTCAAGAAGCGGGAAAGTTGTGAAAACCATGCCTCCTCAACCCCTCAAACACTCCGCTATACTCCCTGCCTTTAAAGTACAGAGAAGATAAAAATGGATACCATCGGGCGAGAAGCAAGGACGACGCGTGCGTAAAATCATCTTCCTGCTGCTGGTGCTTGTTGTGGCGTTGTTTCTGGTCTGGCTGCCTCCCGGAACCCTAAGCCTGGCGGCGCTTCAGCACTCTCAGGCTCAGCTCACGCTGTGGCATGCCGAACATCCCATTCTGGCGGCGAGCGCTTTCTTCATCAGCTATTTTCTTATTGCGGCATTTTCTATCCCCGGCGCAACGCTGCTCACGCTGATGGGCGGAGCATTATTCGGCCTGGCGTTCGGTACACTGCTCGTCGCAACGGCGGCAACCTGCGGCGCGACAGTAGCCATGCTGCTAAGCCGCTACCTGCTGCGCGACTGGGTGCAGAGGCGCTTTTCGCGCATGATGGAGAGAGTGAGTCAGGGGGTGGAACGCGACGGCGGGCATTATCTCTTTGCGCTGCGGCTGACGCCGGTTTTCCCTTTTGTACTGGTGAACTTATTAATGGGGCTGACGCCGATTAGCATCACGCGCTATGCCTTTATCAGCCTGCTGGGCATGCTCCCCGCCATCGTGGTGTATATCAATACCGGCAGGCAGCTTAGCCAGATTGAGAGCCTGCGGGATATTGTCTCTCCGGGCATGATGCTGATGTTCACCCTGCTCGGTCTGCTGCCGTTGGCTTCGCGCTGGCTGGTAAAGCGAACCGCTAAATAACGTACTGAGGACTTTATCTTGCAACTTTTTGCTCCTGGAATAAGAGCCTTACTCCTCGCCCTGACGCTGACCAGCTTCGGAGCTATGGCCGGGCAAGGCAGCTGGCAAAACCTCAGCCAGCAGGCAAATGGCCAGACGGTTTACTTCAATGCCTGGGGCGGTGACCCCGCCGTAAACAGCTATCTGGATTGGGTAAAAGCTGAGGTAAAAACCCACTACGGCGTGAACCTTAAAATCGTCAAGCTGGCGGACGCCGCAGATGCGGTGAGGCGCATTCAGAGCGAGGCCGCCGCCGGAAGAAAAAACGGTGGCTCGGTAGACCTGCTTTGGGTGAACGGCGAAAACTTTAGCGTGCTCAAGCAGGCGGGCTTGCTCAGCGAAAACTGGGCCGAAACCCTGCCCAACTGGCGCTATGTGGACAGCAAAAAACCGGTGCGGGAAGATTTCTCCGTCGCGGTTGACGGCTCAGAAGCCCCCTGGGGCAGCGCCCAACTGATGTTTATCGGCGACGAACAGCGCACGCCCGCTTTCCCGCAAACGCCCTTACAACTACTGGCGTTTGCCAAAGCTAATCCAGGGAAAATCAGCTACCCACGTCCGCCGGATTTCACCGGCACCGCGTTCCTGGAGCAACTGCTGATTGTGCTGACCAAAACGCCCGATACGCTGAAGGCCGCGCCCGATCCGGCGACTTTTGAGCAGGTTACCGCCCCGCTCTGGCACTATCTCGACCAGCTTCACCCTTACCTGTGGCGCGAAGGAAAAAGCTTCCCGCCAACCCCGGCCAGGATGGATCGCATGCTGGCCGACGGCGAGCTTCTGTTTTCCCTGACCTTCAACCCGGCCCACGTTGACAACCTGATCGGCCGCCGCCAGCTCCCGGCTTCTGCGCGCTCGTTTGGCTTTAACAACGGCATGCTGGGGAACGTGCATTTTGTTGCTATTCCGGCCAACAGCAGCGCCAAAGCGGGCGCTCAGGTAGTGGCGAATTTTCTGATGTCGCCGGAAGCCCAAATCCGCAAGGCCGATCCCGCCGTTTGGGGGGACGCGAGCGTGCTGGATAGCAGCAGCCTGCCCGCCGCCCAAAAAACACAGCTGGAAAAACTGGCACCGCGCAGCCAGCGCCCGGTGCCGTTCCTCGCTGAACCTCATGCAGCCTGGGTGACGGCGATTGAGCAGGCCTGGCTCCGGCGTTACGGTTCCCGATGAAAAAGGGCTTTGCCTGCGCGGCATGGCTGGCGGCTGGCATCGTATTTATGCCGCTGTTGCCCGGATTCGTTTTGATGGCGAAACCGCTGCTGGCGGGCGAAATATGGCTGGCTTTATGGCGCGACTCCCAGTGGCCCGAGGCGCTGGAGACAACGCTTGTCTCAACTTTAATTAGCGTTTCCGGGGCGCTGCTGCTGGCGCTAATTATTCTGTGCGGCCTCTATCCGGGAGAGCGTTGGCAACGCTATCTTCGCCGCCTCCCGCCGCTGCTGGCCTTTCCCCACGTAGCTTTTGCCAGCGGCTTTTACTTTCTGTTTGCGGATGGCGGCTGGCTGCCAAGGGCGCTCGGCCTCTCCCTGCCAGCGGATAATTACGGCGTGGGCCTGGGGCTGATGCTGGCGTTGAAAGAAGCCTGGTTTCTGCTGTGGTTTGCGGGCGCTCAGCTCGGAGCGCAGCGGATAAGCCAGCAGCTAACCGTCGCCCGCTCCCTCGGCTACGGCGAGCTGCAATCGCGCCTGCGGGTGCTGGTGCCGCAGCTGTTACCCCGGCTTGGCTGGGCGCTGGTGGCAATTACGGCTTATAGCCTTTCGGTTGTCGACGTCGCGCTGATACTCGGCCCCGATAATCCGCCGACCTTCGCCGTGCTGGCCTGGCAATGGCTGACCGACAGCGATACCCAACGGCAGGCAATGGGCCTGGCGGCATCCTGCATTTTACTGCTGTTGCTGGGCGGTTTTATTTTTGGCGGGCGCTTACTGTGGAGCCTGGTCAGGCAAACCGGCGCGCATTTCTCCGGGCGGCGTAGTGATTTCAGTCTCAATTGTTTCGCCCGGACCTTAGCCCGAACCTTATCGCTCATCGGGCTGTGTGCCGCCGCTATTTTAGCCGTATGGTCCTGCGCGGAAGGATGGTTTTACCCGGCGCTGTTCCCCGAAGCCTTTTCCCTGGGCGGCTGGCAGCAGGCCGCGCTTTCGCCGCTCATTACCAGCCTTTTTACCGGGCTGGTCAGCGCCCTGCTTGCGGTCATTATCGTGCTGCTGTGGCTGGAAGGTGGCGAGCGGCACCATGATTTTTGGCTGCTGCTTCCTTTGTTGCTTCCCGCGCTCCCTCTGGCCGCAGGGCAATATCAGCTGCTGCTCAGGCTGAGGCTGGAAGGCAGCCCGGGCGCGCTTATCTGGAGCCATCTTCTCTGGGTCGTGCCCTATACTTTGATTATTCTCCGCCCCGCCTGGCAGGGCATAGACGCTCGTTCAGTGCTTACGGCGAGAACTTTTGGCTGGTCACGCGGCAAAATATTGTGCCTGATAAAAATCCCCCTGCTGATTCGCCCCCTGCTGGCGGCTCTGGCGGTAGGCTTCTCGGTAAGCATCGCACAATATCTCCCCACGCTGTATGCGGGCGCGGGGCGCTTTACCACGACGACTACCGAAGCCGTAGCACTCAGCAGCGGCGGCGATCCGCAGCAATTTGCTATCCAGGCG
The DNA here is from genome assembly GCF_000412335.2 of Cedecea davisae DSM 4568. GTDB lineage: Bacteria > Pseudomonadota > Gammaproteobacteria > Enterobacterales > Enterobacteriaceae > Cedecea > Cedecea davisae. Next base: position 1,632,988 of record NZ_KE161030.1, on the reverse strand, counting down.
CTGCTGCAAACCCTGCTTCCGCTGCTGGTATTTATCGCCACGGCCCAGCTAAGCCGCCTGGCCGGTTTCTATCGAAAAGGATTACGCTAATGCTCAGCGTGCAAGATTGCTCCATTTTTAAAGACGGTTTTCCGCTGCTCGGGAGCATCAGTTTTACGGTCGCCGCAGGCGAAGTCGTCACCCTGATGGGGCCGTCCGGCTCCGGGAAATCAACATTTTTAAACTGGATGGTCGGGGATTTACACCCACCCTTTAGCGCCAGCGGAACGCTGCTACTAAACCAGCGCAGGATAGAGACGCTCCCGGTTGAACGCCGCCGCACGGGGATATTGTTTCAGGATGCGCTGCTGTTTCCGCATCTTAACGTCGAGCAAAATTTAATGATGGCGCTTCCGGCAGCCGCAAGGGGGCGCTTGCACCGGCAAAGCCTGGTGGCAAAGGCGCTGGAGAGTGCTGGCCTGGAAAACTATCAACGCAGAGATCCGGCTACGCTTTCCGGCGGCGAACGTTCACGAATAAGCCTGCTGCGCACGTTACTGGCCGAGCCACAAGCGCTGCTGCTGGATGAGCCATTTTCCCGGCTGGACTTGCCGCTACGCCAGTCATTCCGGCAATTTGTCTGGCAGGAAGCCGAACGTCTGGGGCTGCCGGTGGTGCTGGTCACCCACGATCCTCAGGATATCCCAGCGGGCAGCCAGGTTATCCGGCTTTAAGGAACCGAACATGAGATATCGCAAAGAAGCCAGAACCGGGGGTGAATAGAATGGCGTCTCTTTTGCTATCCTTCAGGTTATTAGATGAAACGTGTTTCTCAGTTAACCACCGCCCTGCTGCTTGCCGGGCTGTCACAATGTTCCTTCGCCGCCGCTATGCCATCCAGCCTTAACTTCGCCAGCGTAAAAGCTGAAAACGGCACCGTTATCGATACGCGCCCGAGCGCGTTTTACAACGGCTGGCCTCAGTCGCTTAACGGCACGGGCGGGCATGAACCGGCCGCGCTCAATCTTTCAGCCAGCTGGCTTACGCTGATGAACGATGAGCAGCTCGGGCAGTGGGTGAAACAGCATCAGCTGGATAAAACCGGCCTCATTGCACTTTACGGCGATAACGCTCAGGCGGTAAAAAACCGCCTCGAAAAACTGGGCTTCAGCCACGTTGCGATGCTCGCAGATGGCCTGAAAGAGCCTTCCCGCCTGCAAAAATTGGCACATTTTGAACAGCTGGTTTACCCCCGGTGGCTCCATGATTTACAGAATAAAAAGCCGGTTACTGCCGCTCCAGCTGGGGACTGGAAGGTTATAGAAGCGGGCTGGGGCAAGCCGAAGAAATACCTGCTCAGCCATATTCCGGGCGCGGACTATATCAATACCGAAGAGGTGGAAAGCGAGCCGCTGTGGAACAAAGTTTCTGACCAGAAACTCAAAGAGATGCTGGCAAAACACGGCATCCGCCACGACACAACGGTGATTTTGTACGGGCGCGATGTCTACGCCGCGGCGCGAGTAGCGGTGATCATGCTTTACGCCGGGGTGAAAGATGTTCGCCTGCTGGACGGCGGCTGGACGACCTGGAGCGCGGCTGATTTACCGGTTGAACGCGGACTGCCTGAGAAGGTCGAACCGGCACCTGATTTCGGGGCCGCCATCCCCGGCCAGCCGCAGCTGGTGCTGGACATGGAACAGGCCCGAGCCCTGCTACACCGCAAAGATGCCTCGCTGGTCAGCATTCGTTCCTGGCCTGAGTTTATCGGCACCACCAGCGGCTACAGCTACATCAAACCAAAAGGTGAAATTGCCGGCGCACGCTGGGGCCACGCGGGTTCGGACTCCACGCATATGGAAGATTTCCACAACCCGGACGGCACAATGCGCACCGGGAGCGACATAGCGGCGATGTGGAAAGAGTGGAATATCACACCGGAGCAGCAGGTTTCCTTCTACTGCGGCACCGGCTGGCGCGCCTCAGAAACGCTGATGTATGCCCGGGCAATGGGCTGGAAGAACGTCAGCCTGTACGACGGCGGCTGGTATGAATGGAGCGCCGATCCTAAAAACCCGGTGGTTAGCGGGGAACGTAAGCCAGAGTAACCTTCACTCTACCCTCTATCAGAGGGAAATCTGTCAGCCCGCAGTTGTTCCGTTCACCCGCACAGCAGATTATCTCTGTCACTGCCGCGAACGGTGAACGTGTCAGGGGGAAATACGCCATTCCCCCTGACAGCCCCCGGCGCCGGGAACAAGATCGTGGCTTTTAGATTTAACGCGACGTGGGGTTTGAATGTGGCTGAGAGACAAAAGCGTGGCCGTTGTTCCGGCTTAAATCGCCTCCGTTTTCTCTCCGACTGACCAGGGTCCGGACGCCGGGAGCGGGCGGAGGCTGTGAGCGTCGGGAACGCATCTCAGCCGACCCAGGGCTGGGAGATAAAACGGAGGTTTACCGCTTCAACGTCCGATAGCCACCCCAGATGCGGTTCAGCGTCGTCAGCCAGCATAGTGCGCCAAATACCCACGCCAGTAGGGTAAACCAGCCGGGGAACAGGCAGCTCAGCACAAACAGCAGAATGGTTTCGCTGCCTTCGGTCAGCCCGCCAAGGTAGTAAAATGATTTATGGGCGTAACCGGGGTTGGCGATGTTGTGTTTTTGCGCCAGCGCGGCAAAGGCGAGGAAGCTGCTGCCGGTGCCGATGAACGCAAACAGCAGCCATGCACCCGCCAGCGCACTTTGCACCGGATCTGCGAGGATAAAACCA
>NZ_KE161030.1:1366030-1630214 GCF_000412335.2 Cedecea davisae DSM 4568 | reverse complement strand
CCGCTTCAACGTCCGATAGCCACCCCAGATGCGGTTCAGCGTCGTCAGCCAGCATAGCGCGCCAAATACCCACGCCAGTAGGGTAAACCAGCCGGGGAACAGGCAGCTCAGCACAAACAGCAGAATGGTTTCGCTGCCTTCGGTCAGCCCGCCAAGGTAGTAAAATGATTTATGGGCGTAACCGGGGTTGGCGATGTTGTGTTTTTGCGCCAGCGCGGCAAAGGCGAGGAAGCTGCTGCCGGTGCCGATGAACGCAAACAGCAGCCATGCACCCGCCAGCGCATTTTGCACCGGATCTGCGAGGATAAAACCAAACGGCACCAGGGCGTAAAACAGAAAATCCAGCGCGATGTCCAGGAAGCCCCCCGCGTCGGTCAGCCCTCTTCGCCTCGCGAGCGCGCCGTCCAGGCCATCAAACAGGCGGTTAACCAGAATGGCGACCAGCGCCGCGCCGTACCAGTGCAGCGCCAGGAACGGCAACGCCAGCAGGCCGATAACGAAACCCGCCAGCGTAACGGCATCTGGCGTAATCGCAGGCTTATCGAGAACGCCCGCCATACGATTTAATGCAGGCTTGATTCGGGGATGCAGGTAGCTGTCGAACATCTATTTTTTCCCGTTCGTTGGGCATAAACCCTGAGAGGGAATATCCAGCGCGGCATTGAAGCGGGCAGAGAGATTCTGGAAGGCAATCAGCGCGGTTAGCTCGGTGAGCGCCTGCTCGTTGAAATGCTTTTTGAGCGTCTCTTTCAGCTCGTCTCCTACTGCCGGAGGCGTGGCCGTTACCGCTTCAGCATAGGCCAGCGCGGCGCGTTCCTGCTCGCTAAAGCAAGTTTCTTCCCGCCAGTTCGCCACCGCCAGCACTTTGTCCAGCGAGCCGCTACGCTCGGCAAGTCTCAGGCTATTGGCATCAATACAGAATTCGCAACTGCACTGCTGTGACACCCGGGTCATCACCAGTGAACGGGTGACAGGGTCGAGTTTTGCCCGCCGCCGCTCAAGAAAACCAACAAACAGCGCCACCAGCCAGAATAAATACGGCAGCCTTCCCCACCAGCGGGTTGGGTTCAGCGGCGCGCCAAAATGTTTTTCCTGCATAGCCACAATCGGGCGCAGGCTTTTTGGCAAAACTTTCAGAGGCGCAATCCAGGCCGCGCGTTTGCTTTCCATCATCCTTCAGCTCTTCAGATAACCCTTGATGGCGGGTATTATGCCACGCCAGCCCCACGGAGAATGGACACTGATGCTAAAAAACCTTGATGTTGTCGCGGCTATTATCGAGCGCGAGGGAAAAATTCTGCTGGCTCGCCGCCCTGAAGATGGCGATCAGCCGGGACTTTGGGAGTTTCCGGGCGGCAAAGTGGAAGCGGATGAAACCCAGCCTGAGGCGCTGGCGCGTGAACTGCTGGAGGAGCTGGGCATTGCGGCAAACATTGGCGATTATGTTGCCAGCCACCGGCGCGAGGTTTCAGGCAGGGTAATTCATCTGCACGCCTGGCACGTAGCGGCTTTTCAGGGCGAGTTAACCGCCCACTGCCACAGCGCCCTGGTCTGGTGCGAGCCGCCGGAGGCGCTGAACTATGCCCTCGCCCCGGCGGATATTCCCCTGCTGGAGGCGTTTATGGCTTCACGCGTCGCCAGACCAGCGGATTAGTCCCCAGCACTTTTTCATCGCGCTGGCACTGGAGCAGAATACCTTCGGTTTTCACCACCGCCCCTTCGGTATAGCTTTTGTTTTCGTAAATACAGCACTGGTTGCAGGGCGCGGCCTGCTGCTGGTTGCTGCTGGTAAACACTTCCGGGGGCACCACCACGTCAACGTCAGGCTGACGGTGCTGAACCGCCATCACCGGCAGACTCATCATTAGCGCCACGGCGGCGGCGAGCAGGCTTTTTACTGGCATCATCATTTCCTTCTTTTTTGGCCCAACGTTTCGATTTTTTTCCATCATCCGGGGCTTTGATGCCCTTAAAAGCATGGCGCACAGGCGTGGTACGAGCCTGGTGGATAAGCTCGTACAACGTCTGCACCAGCGGCTGCATAAAGTCCTGATAGCGGCACTGCTTCTCGCTGATTTGCGTCAGCGTTGACTCCCAGTGCGCCGTCATATCCGGCCTTGCGGCTAATTCAGGCAGCGAATGGATAAGCGCTCTGCCTGGCTCCGTAGAATGAATATAGCGCCCTTTTTTCACCAGGAAAGCGCGCTTAAACAACAGTTCGATTATCCCGGCTCGGGTCGCTTCTGTACCCAGGCCGTCCGTCGCTCTCAGGATCTTTTTAAGATCTTTATCCTGCACGAACCGCGCGATCCCGGTCATCGCCGAGAGCAGCGTTGCGTCGGTAAAATGCCGGGGCGGCTGAGTTTGCCGCTCGACCACTTCGCCGTGCTCGCACAGCAATTCGTCGCCCTTTGCCACCACCGGCAGCGGCGTACCGTCGTTTTCCTCATCGCGCTCTTTGTTACCCAGCAGCGCACGCCAGCCCGCTTCCGCCAGGAAACGCGCTTTGGCAATAAACTTGCCTCCGGCGATATCCAGGTCGATGGTGCATTTGCGGAACACCGCGTCGGGGCAGAACTGCATTAAGTATTGACGGGCGATCAGGCCGTAAACTTTAGCTTCATTTTCATTTAGCGAGATTGAACTGCTGCGCGCGGTCGGAATAATGGCGTGGTGGGCATCGACTTTTTTGTCGTCCCAGCAGCGATTTCGCAAGTCTGCATCTACCGCAGGCTGCGGCAGCAAATCGGGCTGATGCACGCTGATGGCGTTTAATACCGCGTGGCGGCCGGCGAAATGCTCTTCGGGCAGATAGCGGCTGTCGGAACGCGGATAGGTAATTAACTTGTGGGTTTCGTAGAGCTTCTGGCAGATATCGAGCACGTTTTGCGCGCTGAGGCCAAACCGCTTCGCCGCCTCAATTTGCAGGCTGGAGAGCGAGAACGGCAGCGGCGCAATTTCTGATTCCCGTTTATCGTTATAGGCGGTAACCAGCGCCGGATGGCCGTTAATCCGCGCCACAACATGCTCCGCCAGCTTGCGGTTAAGCAGGCGGCCCTCTTCATCCTGATGCGGTTCGCACGATTCGCTCGGCTGCCAGGTGGCGACAAAGCGCTCGTCCGCAGGAGTGACGATATGGGCCTTCACTTCGAAATAATCTTTGGCGACGAAGTTCTCAATCTCTTCGTCGCGGCGCACCACCAGCCCGAGCACCGGCGTTTGCACCCGCCCAACGGAGAGCACGCCCTGGTAGCCCGCATTGCGGCCAAGAATGGTATACGCACGGGTCATATTGATGCCGTACAGCCAGTCAGCACGGGCGCGGGCAAGCGCCGAGACGCAGAGAGGAATGAATTCGCTGTTGGCACGCAGGCGGGAAATCGCCCGCTCCACCGCCGATGGGTTAAGGTCGTTAATCAGGCAGCGCTGCACCTGCTGGCGCTTTTCCGGGGACAGTTGTAAATAGTCCAGCACCTCGTCCACCAGCAGTTGCCCTTCCCTGTCCGGGTCACCCGCGTGAACCACTTCGGTCGCCTGAGCCAGCAGCTTTTTTATGGCATTAAGCTGTTTTGTCACCGAGGGGCGCGGCTGAAGCTGCCATTTTTCAGGCACGATGGGTAAGTCTGCCAGGTTCCAGCGGGCGTAGCGCCCGTCGTATGCGTCCGGCTGCGCCTGCTCCAGCAGGTGGCCGATGCACCAGGTCACCACCTGGCCGTTGCCGCATTCGATAAACCCATCGCCGCGACGATGCGGCTTAGGCAGCACGTCTGCAATGGCACGCGCCAGGCTCGGTTTTTCCGCAATAAACAGCCGCATGAAATTAACGGATCTCAATCATTGGGCGGCCTGCACGGGCATCTTTAAGCTCCCCGATAGGGCTGAGTTTGATTCCGTTGCGCTCCGCGACGGCAAAAACATCGGCCTCTGCGTCAGGGCGCACCGCCAGCAGCAGGCCGCCGGAGGTTTGCGGGTCGCACAGCAGGTTGCGCCACGCTTCCGGCATGTCGCCAACCAGTTGGCCGTAGCTTGCAAAATTACGCGAAGTGCCGCCGGGCACGCAGCCCTGTTCGATGTAGCTTTCAACGCCCGGCAGTTTAGGCACGCACTCGAACCAGACATCCGCCTGGACGCCCGCGCCCTGGCACATCTCGCTCAGGTGGCCAAGCAGGCCAAACCCGGTGACATCGGTCATCGCGGTGACGCCCGCAATATCGGCAAACTCGGTGCCGACCTTGTTCAACTGGCACATGGTTTCCGCCGCCAGTCCCTGATGCTCAGGCAGCAATAATGATTTTTTCTCGGCTGTGGTCAGCACGCCAATACCGAGCGGTTTGGTGAGGAACAATTTGCAGCCTGCTTCGGCGGAGCTGTTTTTCTTTACTCGTTCGGTCGGCACCACGCCGGTGACCGCCAGGCCAAAAATAGGCTCAGGCGCGTCGATTGAGTGGCCGCCCGCCAGTGAAATCCCGGCCTGCTGGCAGACAAAGCGCCCGCCCTCAATGACCTCGCGGGCAATTTCCGGCGCCAGGGTATTGATCGGCCAGCCGAGGATAGCAATCGCCATGATAGGCTTACCGCCCATCGCGTAAATATCGCTGATGGCGTTGGTCGCCGCGATGCGGCCAAAGTCGAAAGGATCGTCAACAATCGGCATGAAGAAGTCGGTAGTGCTGATGATGCCGGTACCGTTGCCCAGGTCGTAAACCGCCGCGTCGTCACGGGTTTCATTGCCCACCAGCAGATTAGGATCGGCAAACTTCGCCTGCTCGCTGTGCAAAATTGTTTCTAAGACTTTCGGGGAAATTTTGCAGCCGCATCCTGCGCCGTGGCTGTACTGGGTCAAACGAACGGTTTGCTTCATGAACATCTCCTTTCTTTGCCAAATTCTGTACCTGATATGGTAGCGCTCAAACGCCCCGGGAGTAAGTCTGTCTATCTTAATTCGCGTCCCGTTGCTCACTATGCAGGCAAACCAGCGGTTTTGTGAACCTGCGCCACATTTTGGCGACGCCCGCTTTTACTTAATTATGACGGAAATGTTACAACCGGGAGGCACTTCTCTGGACTGTTAACGCAAGTAAGGAATAAGAATGAAAAAACGCGTAATTGCTTTTTGTATTGCCGGTTTATTTTCCTCAGCCGCCTTTGCCCTTGCCGGGAACGACGCCACAACCAAACCTGACCTCTATTACCTGACAAACGCCCAGGCCATCGACAGCCTGGCGCTGTTACCTCCGCCGCCGGAAATCGGCAGCATCGCCTTTTTAAATGACCAGGCGATGTACGAGAAAGGCCGACTGCTGCGTTCCACCGAGCGCGGTAAGCTGGCGGAAGAAGATGCCAACCTCAGCGGCGGCGGCGTGGCTAACGCCTTCTCCGGCGCTTTTGGCTCACCGATTACCGAGAAAGATTCGCCTGAACTGCACAAGCTGCTGACCAATATGATTGAAGATGCCGGTGACCTGGCGACGCGCGGAGCCAAAGAGAAGTACATGCGCATTCGTCCGTTCGCCTTCTACGGCGTGCCGACCTGCAACACCAAAGAGCAGGATAAGCTGTCGAAAAACGGCTCCTACCCTTCAGGCCACACGTCCATCGGCTGGGCCACCGCGCTGGTGCTGGCGGAAGTTAACCCGCAGCGCCAGAACGACATCCTCAAGCGTGGGTTCGAACTCGGCCAGAGCCGCGTAATTTGCGGCTACCACTGGCAGAGCGACATCGACGCCGCGCGCGTGGTCGGCTCTGCGGTTGTGGCAACCCTGCACACTAACCCGGCCTTCCAGCAGCAATTGCAGAAAGCCAAAGACGAGTTCGCTAAGCACCAGAAACAGTAAGAGAGTCACCTGCCGGGCGTCGGAAACGGCCCGGCAGGGTTAACGGATGATGAGATTCAGAAGCGGGAAACGAAGGCGGAAGTATCCGGCACGCTAATGGTAGTAGACGCTTTTAGCTGCGGGGTGCCGAGGTAAAGGAAGCCGACCACTTTGTCCTGCTCGCGGCCGCCAAAAGCCTCGCGGATCGTGTCGTTTTCGGTCCAGACGCCGCTCCGCCAGATACCGTTAAAGCCCTGAGCTACCGCCGCCATCTGCATCGCCATTACCGCACAGCCCGCAGAAACCACCTGCTCCCAGACCGGCACTTTATGATTAGCGTCGCAGTGGGCGACCACGGCGATAATTTGCGGCGCGCGGAACGGAGAGGTACGCGCTTTCTCTACGCCCTTCTCATCCATGCCTTCGGCAATCGCCGCTTTCTCTAAGAGCTGGCTGAAGCGCTCGCGCCCCTCGCCTTCAATCACGATAAACCGCCACGGTTGCAGCGTGCCGTGGTCCGGGGCGCGCATACCGGCCCGCAGGATATTCTCCAGCACTTCTCCGGCAGGGGCAGGTTCTGCCAGGCGGGACGCGCTGCGGCGGTTAATCAAGAGTTCAAGTGCATCCATTTAAAAGCCCCTTAGTTGCATGAAATGGCTGGCAAAGTGCAAAGCTTGTCACCAGTCTGTTAAATGATTTTCATTCACAAAATTAACACAGCCGTAGTTTTTGTTACAGCGCAACCCCGATTTCCTGCTGACATTTCCCCGCCCTCTCTTTAGGATAGCCTTTACTTTCGCCGCGTTAGCCAGAGTGATTGCGGCGTGCGGGTCAATCCCCCTATTGAAGGTTATGGAGAATACATGCGCACCATTGGGCGATTTATTAGCGGCTTTTTTAAGTGGACCTGGCGTCTGCTTAACTTTATTCGGGAATTTATTCTCAACTTGTTCCTCATCCTGCTGATTTTGGTTGGAGTCGGCGTCTGGATGCAGGTAAAAAGCACGCCGACGGAGCCTTCCCGCGGCGCGCTGCTGCTGGACATCACCGGCGTCGTGGTCGATAAGCCTTCGGTCAGCAACAAGCTGGGCGTCATTGGCCGCCAGCTGGTGGGAGCCAGTTCAGACCGGCTACAGGAAAACTCGCTGTTCGACATCGTCGATGCGATCCGCCAAGCAAAAGATGACCGCAATATCACCGGGATCGTGCTCGATCTGAAAGATTTTGCCGGGGCCGATCAGCCTTCCATGCAGTACATCGGTAAAGCGCTGCGCGAATTCCGCGACGGCGGCAAGCCGGTATATGCGATGGGCGACAGCTACAACCAGAGCCAATATTACCTGGCAAGCTTTGCCAATAAAATCTGGCTCTCACCGCAAGGCACGGTTGACCTGCACGGCTTTGCCACCAACGCGCTGTATTACAAAACGCTGCTCGACAAGCTGAAGGTTTCCACGCACGTATTCCGCGTCGGCACCTATAAATCCGCAGTTGAACCGTACCTTCGCGACGATATGTCCCCTGCTGCCCGCGATGCGGACGGCCGCTGGATTGGCGAGCTGTGGCAAAACTACCTGAATACCGTAGCGGCTAACCGCCAGATAACCGCTCAGCAGGTGTTCCCTGGCGCTCAGGCGCTGCTGGACAGCCTGCAAAAGCTGGGCGGCGACACGGCAAAATACGCGCTGGATAACAAACTGGTAGACGAGCTGGCGAGCAGCGCGGTAGTTGATAAGGCGCTGGTCAAGCAGTTCGGCTGGAGCAAGGCCAACAAAGACTTTAGCTACACCAGCATCTACGACTACAACGTGAAGAAACCGGTTGAGCAAGGTGAGGCCATTGCGGTTATCTTTGCCAACGGCGCAATCATGGACGGGGAAGAAACGCCGGGCCAGGTCGGCGGCGACACCACGGCGATGCAAATTCGCGAAGCGCGTCTTGACCCGAAAGTAAAAGCGATTGTCTTCCGGGTTAACAGCCCTGGCGGCAGCGTTACCGCTTCTGAAACCATCCGTGAAGAGCTGGTTGCCGCGCGCGATGCCGGTAAACCGATTGTCGTTTCGATGGGCGGCATGGCGGCCTCCGGCGGCTACTGGATCTCCACGCCTGCGAACTACATCATCGCCAACCCAACCACCCTGACCGGCTCCATCGGCATCTTCGGCGTGATTAACACCGTAGAAAACACGCTGGATTCCATTGGCGTGCATACCGACGGCGTTTCAACTTCACCGCTGGCCGACGTGGCGGTTACCAAAAAACTGCCACCTGAAGTTCAGCAGATGATGCAGTTGAGTATTGAAAACGGCTATAAGCGCTTTATCGGCCTGGTGGCGGCTTCACGCGGCAAGACCCCGGAGCAAATCGACCAGATTGCCCAGGGCCACGTCTGGACCGGGGAAGACGCCAAAGCCAACGGTCTGGTGGACAGCCTGGGTGACTTTGACGATGCGGTTGCCAAAGCTGCGGAGCTGGCGAAACTGAAGACCTGGCACCTCGCCTTCTGGCAGGATGACGCAACCTTTACCGATATGGTGTTTAACGCCATGACCGGTTCAGTTCGCGCGGCGCTGCCGCAGGCGATTCAGGCTTACCTGCCTGCTCCGCTGGCCGATGCCGCGCTGGCGATTAAAGCCCAGAATGATAAGTTCGGCACCATGAACGACCCGCAAAACCGTTACGCCTTCTGCCTTACCTGTGGCGATGTGCGCTAATTTACTTAAATGAAGCAAAGCCCGGTTACACCGGGCTTTACTTGATGACAAACAGCCGAAAAGCGTGGTTTTCGCCCGTTTGGGGTAAACCAGAGTACACAATTCATTGTTTTTATTAGACCGATGTTCGGATTTATTTAGGACAATGAACTTTATAAGAATCCCCGGCCCGGTTACACCGGGCTTTTTTTTTCCGCCATCCTCTCTATACTCTGCCGCAAATATCGAAAGCGTTGAGCTACCCCATGCAAAAGAAATCCATCTACGTTGCCTATACCGGCGGGACTATCGGTATGCAGCGTTCTGAACACGGCTATATCCCCGTATCCGGCCATCTACAACGCCAGCTGGCGATGATGCCCGAATTCCATCGCCCGGAAATGCCTGACTTCACCATTCACGAATACAACCCGCTGATGGACTCTTCGGACATGACGCCCGAAGACTGGCAGCACATTGCCGACGATATCAAAGCCCATTACGACGAATACGACGGCTTCGTTATCCTGCACGGCACGGACACCATGGCGTTCACCGCTTCGGCGCTCTCCTTCATGCTGGAAAACCTCGGCAAGCCGGTTATCGTTACCGGGTCGCAAATTCCGCTGGCCGAGCTGCGCTCCGACGGGCAGATCAACCTGCTGAACTCACTCTATGTGGCGGCGAACTACCCGATCAACGAAGTGACGCTGTTCTTCAACAACCGTCTTTACCGCGGAAACCGCACCACCAAGGCGCATGCCGATGGCTTCGACGCATTTGCTTCGCCTAACCTTGCCCCGCTGCTGGAAGCCGGGATCCACATCCGCAAGTTGAATACGCCGCCTGCGCCGGGCGGTTGTGGCGAGCTGATTGTTCACCCGATAACCCCTCAGCCCATTGGCGTGGTCACCATCTACCCGGGAATTTCCGCCGATGTAGTGGGAAATTTCCTGCGCCAGCCGGTAAAAGCGCTGATCCTGCGTTCATACGGCGTGGGCAACGCTCCGCAGCAGGGGGCGTTTATTAAAGAGTTACAGGAGGCCAGCGCGCGCGGTATCGTGGTGGTTAACCTCACGCAGTGCATGTCCGGCAAAGTCAATATGGGCGGCTATGCCACCGGCAACGCGCTGGCGCAGGCAGGCGTTATTGGCGGTTCAGACATGACGGTTGAAGCCACCCTGACCAAGCTGCACTATTTGCTGAGCCAGGGGCTGGACGCACAGGCAATCCGCGAGGCCATGCCTCTGAACCTGCGCGGCGAGTTAACGCCGGACGAATAAGGAGTTGCCATGAAGCAGCGCGCTTTATTGTTGGTTGATTTACAGAATGATTTTTGCGCCGGAGGCTCGCTTGCCGTCCCCGAGGGCGACAGCACTATCGACATCGCGAACCAGTTAATCGAGCTGGCTAAGGCGCGCGGTGAAAGCGTTGTTGCAACCCAGGACTGGCACCCGGCAAACCACGGCAGTTTTGCCAGCGTTCAAAATGTGGAGCCTTACGGCCAGGGCAAGCTGGACGGGCTGGTACAAACCTGGTGGCCCGATCACTGCGTACAAAACAGCGAAGGCGCCCGGCTGCATCCGCTGCTGAACGCTTCAGCTATCGACAAAATCGTGCATAAAGGTGAAAACCCGGCGATTGACAGCTACAGCGCCTTCTTCGATAACGGCCATCGGCAGAAAACCGGGCTGGACGAATGGCTGCGTGAGCACGGCATCGCGGAGCTTATTGTCCTCGGTCTGGCAACAGACTACTGCGTGAAGTTTACCGTGCTGGATGCGCTGGAGCTGGGCTACGAGGTCACGGTCATTACCGACGGCTGCCGTGGCGTGAATATACAGCCGCAGGACAGCCTGTTCGCGTTCCAGGATATGGCGGTTGCCGGCGCAACGTTAATGACCCTCGCAGACTTTACCTGCCAGTAATCCACCCGCCAATAATTCCAGGGGCGATCCACCGCCCCGCATTCTTGTAGCGATTCCGCTCACAATCTAAGCTTTTTTTGCTCGCCCTATCCTGGGAGCGCTCTCATAATCACAATCAATGAATTTATTCAGCAGTTTAGCTGATTTCGCTTTCCGCCGTTTTCGTCAGTGTTCTGCGTGGCCGGGAAGCTTTTATGTTGTACCCGTCAAAGAGGAATCATTATGCCATTCACACGTAAACTGTTGCCCATTGTGGCCGCGGTGTCGTTAGCCTTTAGCGGCGTTGCGCAAGCTGAATCATTGCTTTCCGTGGGTTACTTTAACGGCGGCGGCGACGTAACCGCCGGGCCTGGCGGCGATATCAATAAGCTCGACGTACGCCAGATTACCCACCTTAACTACTCCTTTGGCCTGATTTATAACGACGAGAAAGGCGAAACGAACGAAGCGCAAAAAGACGCGTCAAAACTGCACCAGATTTACCTCTCGCCTAAAGTCATTGCCGACCTGGAAAAACTCCCGGTGTTGCGTAAGCAGAATCCGCAGCTGAAAGTCCTGCTTTCCGTTGGCGGCTGGGGTGCTCGCGGCTTCTCCGGCGCAGCCGCCTCTTCGGAAAACCGCGCGGTGTTTATCCGCTCTGTTCAGGAAGTGATGGACCGCTACGGCCTGGACGGTATCGACCTCGACTGGGAGTTCCCGGTGAACGGTGCCTGGGGGCTGGTCGATAAGCTGGATGCAGACAGGGACAACTTCACCGCCCTGCTCAAAGAGCTGCGCCACGCGGTGGGCGATAAAAAGCTGGTAACTATTGCCGTTGGCGCAAATGCCGAAAGCCCAAAAAGCTGGGTGGATGTGAAAGCTATCGCCCCCCTGCTGGACTACATCAACCTGATGACCTACGACATGGCGTACGGCACGCAGTATTTCAACTCCAACCTTTACGACTCGAAAAAGTGGCCAACCGTTGCCGAGGCTGATAAGTACAGCGCGGACTTCGTGGTTAATAACTATCTGGCAGCCGGGCTGAAGCCGCAGCAAATGAACCTCGGCATTGGCTTCTATGGCCGCGTGCCTAAGCGTGCCGTCGAACCGGGTATTGACTGGTCAAAACCGGATGCACAGAAAAATCCGGTGACCCAGCCTTACTTTGGCGAACGCGAGCTGGAGTTGTTCAAAACCGCCCTGGGCGTGGATCTGACGAAAGACACCTACGTTAAATACAACGATCTGGTGAAGAAGATGCTGAACGATCCGCAGAAGCGCTTTACCGAAGAGTGGGATGACGACGCGAAGGTGCCATACCTGACGCTGAAGTCTGCTGAAGGCAAACCGCTGTTTGCGATTTCTTATGAAAATCCGCGCTCGGTGAAAATCAAAGCCGAGTACATCAAAGAGAAAGGTCTTGGCGGGGCGATGTTCTGGGAGTACGGCGCGGATGATAACAACCAGCTGGCGAAGCAGCTCGCCGAATCGCTGGGCATTAAGCACGCGAAGTAACTTTTAACCGGGAAAAAGAAAGGGAGGCCGGTGCCTCCCTTTTTGCTTATTGCAGCTTCATGGTGACAAACGGAGCAGGCTCAATGCCGAAATCCGCTTTCAGCTGCTGCTTGCTCTTCATCACCATCTGGCCGCTGGTGTCGATGGTCATATGCTGCGCCTCGGTATTGTGGCGCGCCTGCCACAGCATCACCAGTTGCAGGCTGTTGTCCTTCTGCTCCTGGGTTAATGCCACGCCGTCGGGCCACTTACCCAGCTCTACCGCCGTCGCCAGACGCTGGTAAATTTCCGGCGTCATCACGCTCAACATATCATCCAGATTGCTCATTTTTCACCCCACAGAGGAATAATTAGCTGAATCGATTCTTCAACCGTCAACCTGCTCGCCGTTTTGCCCGTCGGTAAAGCTCATGGACGCGGAGTTCACGCAATAGCGTTCGCCGGTAGGCTGCGGGCCGTCCGGGAAGACGTGCCCCAGGTGCGCATCGCAGCTGCCGCAGCGGATCTCAACGCGCTCCATACCGTGGGAGTTATCGGTCAGGTAGCGGATGGCGTCCGGGTCCACCGGCTCATAGAAGCTGGGCCAGCCGCAGCCGGAGTCATATTTGCTCTCTGAAAGAAACAGCGGCGCATCGCAGACCAGGCAGTGATAAATCCCGTCGCGCTTATTATGCAGTAACCGCCCGGAGTATGGGGGTTCAGTGCCGTGCTTCTGGGTCACGTAATACTGCATTTCGCTGAGGTTTTTCTTATTTGAATCAGGGGGTAATTGATTAGACATAGGTGTACATCTCGGTCAGTTCAATTGGGACAGCTCACGGCGCTATTCTAACAAAAAATTAACAACACCGTGCTGGTTTTTGTTCTAAACTTAGCCCTGAAATTCTGGCACGGCACAAAACGTGACGTGAATCACATTTTTGTTGGAATTGGCGTTTAAAATCCCCCGCATCGTCCCCATTTGGACTTTAGCCCAAAAGGAAGTGTGAGGCGTTCAGTCGTACAAAGCATGTCCACAGGATTGATTTGTCGCAATGATTGACACGATTCCGCTTGACGCTGCGTAAGGTTTTTGTAATTTTACAGCCAACCTTTTATTCACTAACAAATAGCTGGTGGAATATATGACTATCAAAGTAGGTATCAACGGTTTTGGCCGTATCGGCCGTATCGTTTTCCGTGCTGCACAGGAACGTTCTGACATCGAAATCGTTGCAATCAACGACCTGTTAGACGCTGACTATATGGCTTACATGCTGAAGTACGACTCAACTCACGGTCGTTTCAACGGTACTGTAGAAGTTAAAGACGGCCACCTGGTTGTTAACGGTAAAACTATCCGTGTTACCGCAGAACGTGACCCGGCTAACCTGAAGTGGAACGAAGTGAACGTTGACGTTGTTGCAGAAGCAACTGGTCTGTTCCTGACTGACGAAACCGCTCGTAAGCACATCGCTGCTGGCGCGAAAAAAGTGGTTCTGACTGGTCCTTCCAAAGACAAAACGCCAATGTTCGTTAAAGGCGCTAACTTTGAAAAATATGCTGGCCAGGATATCGTTTCCAACGCATCCTGCACCACCAACTGCCTGGCACCACTGGCTAAAGTTATCAACGACAACTTCGGTATCGTTGAAGGCCTGATGACCACCGTTCACGCTACCACCGCAACTCAGAAAACCGTTGATGGCCCGTCTCACAAAGACTGGCGCGGCGGCCGCGGCGCAGCTCAGAACATCATCCCTTCTTCTACCGGTGCTGCTAAAGCGGTAGGCGTTGTACTGCCAGAACTGAACGGTAAAATTACCGGTATGGCGTTCCGCGTTCCTACTCCTAACGTATCCGTTGTTGACCTGACCGTTCGTCTGGAAAAACCAGCAACTTACGAGCAGATCAAAGCAGCAATCAAAACTGCTTCAGAAACCACCATGAAAGGTGTTCTGGGCTACACCGAAGATGACGTAGTTTCTACCGACTTCAACGGCGAAATCTGCACTTCCGTGTTCGATGCTAAAGCTGGTATCGCACTGAACGACAACTTTGTGAAACTGGTTTCCTGGTACGACAACGAAACTGGCTACTCAAACAAAGTACTGGACCTGATTGCTCACATCTCCAAATAAGTTGAGATGAGTAATTAATCCTTTAAAGGGCGACGCATGTCGCCCTTTTTTATTGCTTCCACCCTCGCCCACCTTTCGGTTAACGCCGCAGCTGGCCTTAACCCGAACGTGCACCGGGAAATAATAAGGTTGAGCCAATGATTACTAAAATTTTTGCCCTTCCGGTTATCGAACAAATTAGCCCCGCCCTTTCTTTACGCAAGCAGGATCAGCTCGACGTCATCGTCGTTGACCACCCTCAGGTTCGCGCCTCTTTTGCGCTTCAGGGTGCACACCTGCTTTCCTGGCAGCCTGCCGGTGAAGACGAAGTGCTGTGGCTGAGCGACATTACCCCGTTCCATAAAGGTAAAGCCCTGCGCGGCGGCGTGCCTATCTGCTGGCCGTGGTTTGGCCCGGCTGAGCAAGCAGGCCTTCAGGCACACGGTTTTGCCCGCAATCTACCCTGGACGCTCAGCGCCCATAATGAAGACGCCAACGGCGCGGTGCTGACTTTTGAACTGCATCATAACGAAGAAACGCTGAAGCTGTGGCCGCACGAATTCACGCTGTACGCGCGCTTCAAGCTGGGCAAAACCTGCGAAATTGAGCTGGAAGCCCATGGCGAATTCGAAACCACCTCCGCCCTGCATACCTACTTCAACGTGGGCGACATTGCCGATGTGAAAGTCAGCGGGCTGGGTAATCCATATATTGATAAAGTGCTGAACGAAACCGCAGGTCAACTGACCGACGGCGTGCAGACCTTCCCTGATCGTACCGACCGTCTCTACCTCGAGCCGGAAGAGTGCAGCGTTATCCACGACGCAAGCAGCCTGAAGCGCACTCTGAACGTGGTTCACCACCACCACTATAACGTCGTCGGCTGGAACCCTGGCCCGGCGCTCTCCGTTTCAATGGGCGATATGCCGGACGACGGCTACAAAACCTTCGTTTGCGTGGAAACGGCCTGTGCTTCTAAAAAGCAGAAAGCCGCTGCGGAAAAACCGACTCGCCTGAGCCAGACCATCAGCGTGGCGAAGAAAGGCTAAGCTACCTTTCACCAGCGCGGGGCAACAGATTTAGCCCCTGCACCACAGAAAAGCAAACGGGGCGCAATCGCCCCGTTTTAGTGCGTTAGTTGCACCAATTAGAAGCTGTAGTTAACCCCGGTCAGCAGAACGCCGGTCCAGTTGCTGTTAACCATTGGGCTGTCGGTCACTTCTTTAGACAGGCGCACATAACGCCCCATGCCGAAGATATTCCAGTCGTCGGTCAGCTTGTAGTTAACCGAAAGCTCAACATACGGCGACCAGCTATTGCCCGCGTCGTACTCGTTCAGGCCGCTGCGGGCAGATTCCTTGCCGCTTACGCCGTAGTAGTAATCGTTCTGCTTCTTGCTGTCCCACGTCACACCCACTCCAGGAGTCAGAGTTAAGCGATCAGCATTGTAGCGATACAGCCAGGCGGTATCCCAGGTGATCCCGTTGCTGTTGTCGAGGATGTCCCCGGCAAGCACGGTACGCAGGAACCCGTAATCGGTGTTATGCACCCAGGAAAGACCGGCCATCACGGTTGAATGGCGGTAGTCCAGGGCGCGCATGCTGTCGTAGTTGCTGTCTTTCGGCCTGAAATGCAGCGGCGAATAGTAAGCGGTAACGGAAAGCTTGTCCGCTTCGTCATTCCACAGGTAGTAACCCGCGTTGAAGCCACGGAAGTAGAAGTTTTCCCCTTCATAACCAAACAGAGGAGCCGGATAAACGCGGTTCTGATCACCTTTATAAGGGTTTGGCGATACCAGAGCACCAGCACCAACGGACCACGGCCCTTCAGCGTGAGCCGCGGTAACGGAAGAAGCAAGCAGCACGCCTAATGCGAGAAGTTTGAAATTGGTCACAATCCTTTCAGTCCTTTAATCAAATAATCAGCCGAAGAAGTTTAACCGCCCTTGGCTCTCATCCCAAATAATTTACTTAATCTCAACCTTTAACCAACCCATAAACATCCCGTAACCCGATTACGGGAGGTTTTCATATTTATGGCAGCGGCGTGAACGGTGTTTCCCTCGCTTATCTCAAAAGCGAAATTTTTATGATGAGTTATTGATATGTCATTGAAATTGAGTTTCGGCCGTATGCAAGTTTTGCAAATGCCATCTACGCTTTATTTTAGGGAGACGAACGACCAGGAAAGCAGCGCTGATGCCCGTCATCAACCTGGCATAAGGGTTGCTGTAACTTAAGCAGACGTCTTCCGGGGAGCCTCTACTACACATTCCAACGGCTCTTTAACCTGTGCTAAAAAACGAAAGGACGGCATGCCATGAATATATTCGATCACTATCGCCAGCGTTATGAAGCTGCCAAGGACGAAGAGTTCACACTGCAGGAATTTCTTGCTATCTGTAAACAAGATCGCAGTGCCTATGCCAACGCGGCAGAACGGCTATTGACGGCCATTGGTGAGCCAGTGATGGTGGATACTGCCACAGAGCCACGGCTGTCCCGTCTCTTTTCGAACCGGGTGGTTGCCCGCTATCCTGCTTTTGAAGAATTTTATGGCATGGAAGAAGCCATCGAACAGATTGTTGCCTATCTGAAACATGCGGCGCAGGGCCTGGAAGAGAAGAAACAGATCCTCTATCTGCTGGGGCCGGTGGGCGGCGGTAAATCATCGCTGGCGGAACGCCTGAAAGCGCTTATGCAGCGCGTACCGATTTATGTGCTGAGCGCCAACGGCGAACGCAGCCCGGTGAACGACCATCCTCTTTGCCTGTTCAATCCGCAGGAAGATGCCAATATTCTGGAAAAAGAGTACGGTATCCCTAACCGCTACCTCGGCACGATTATGTCGCCGTGGGTGGCAAAACGCCTTAACGAATTCGGCGGCGACATCACCAAATTCCGCGTGGTGAAGGTCTGGCCTTCTATTCTTGCCCAAATCGCTATTGCCAAAACCGAGCCGGGCGATGAGAACAACCAGGATATCTCCGCCCTGGTCGGTAAAGTTGATATCCGTAAGCTGGAGCACCATGCGCAAAACGACCCTGATGCCTACGGCTATTCGGGCGCACTGTGCCGTGCCAACCAGGGGATTATGGAATTCGTCGAGATGTTCAAAGCGCCCATTAAGGTGCTGCACCCGCTGCTGACCGCCACTCAGGAAGGAAACTACAACGGCACCGAGGGTATCTCCGCCCTGCCGTTTAACGGGATTATCCTGGCGCACTCGAACGAGTCGGAATGGGTGACTTTCCGCAACAACAAGAATAACGAGGCCTTCCTTGACCGTGTATACATCGTCAAGGTGCCTTACTGCCTGCGCATCTCGGAAGAGATCAAAATCTACGAGAAGCTGCTTAACCACAGCGAGCTGTCCCATGCGCCTTGCGCTCCAGGCACGCTGGAAACGCTGTCCCGCTTCTCTATCCTGTCGCGCCTGAAAGAGCCGGAAAACTCCAGCATCTACTCAAAAATGCGCGTCTACGATGGTGAAAGCCTGAAAGACACCGACCCGAAAGCCAAGTCCTACCAGGAATACCGCGACTACGCAGGCGTGGACGAAGGGATGAACGGGCTCTCCACCCGCTTCGCCTTTAAAATTCTCTCCCGCGTGTTCAACTTCGACCACGTTGAAGTGGCGGCTAACCCGGTACATCTGTTCTACGTGCTGGAGCAGCAGATCGAACGCGAACAGTTCCCTCAGGATCAGTCCGAGAAATACCTCGAGTACCTGAAAGGCTACCTGATCCCGAAATATGCTGAGTTTATCGGCAAAGAGATCCAGACCGCGTATCTCGAATCCTACTCGGAATATGGGCAGAACATTTTTGACCGTTATGTGACCTACGCCGACTTCTGGATCCAGGATCAGGAATACCGCGACCCGGACACCGGCCAGCTGTTTGACCGTGAAGCCCTGAACGCGGAACTTGAGAAAATTGAGAAACCGGCCGGGATAAGCAACCCGAAAGATTTCCGTAATGAAATCGTGAACTTCGTGCTGCGCGCCCGTGCCAATAATAATGGTCGTAACCCGAACTGGACCAGCTACGAGAAGCTGCGTACGGTTATCGAGAAGAAAATGTTCTCGAACACCGAAGAGCTGCTGCCCGTTATCTCGTTCAATGCCAAAACCTCCACCGACGAGCAGAAAAAACACGATGATTTTGTCGACCGTATGATGGAGAAAGGCTACACCCGCAAGCAGGTTCGCCTGCTGTGCGAATGGTATCTGCGGGTGCGTAAGTCTTCTTAAGGGAGTTTGCTGCGGACCACGCCGGGCGGCGTGGTCCCTTTGCGCACCTGGCATAAGCAGTTGGGGGAACTATGGCCTACTTTATAGACAGGCGGCTTAACGGCAAAAACAAGAGCGCGGTCAACCGCCAGCGCTTCTTGCGTCGTTATAAGGCGCAAATTAAACAGTCGATCTCCGGGGCCATTAACAAGCGTTCGGTTACCGACGTGGAGAGCGGTGAGTCCGTCTCCATTCCAAATGAAGATATCAACGAACCTATGTTTCATCAGGGGCGCGGCGGCCTGCGTCACCGCGTCCACCCGGGCAATGACCACTTTGTGCAAAACGACCGCATCGAACGCCCTCAGGGCGGCGGAGGTGGAGGTGGGAGCGGCCAGGGCCAGGCAAGCCAGGACGGCGAAGGCCAGGATGAATTCGTATTCCAGATCTCCAAAGATGAATATCTCGATCTCTTGTTCGAGGATCTCGCCCTGCCGAACCTGAAGCGCAATCAGCACCGGCAGATAACGGAATTCAAATCACACCGCGCCGGTTTTACCTCAAACGGGGTTCCGGCCAACATCAGCGTCGTTCGTTCGCTGCAAAACTCTCTGGCCCGCCGCACGGCGATGAGCGCCGGTAAGCGCCGCCTGCTGCATGAGCTGGAAGAGAGTCTCGAAGCCGTTAGCCGCAGCGAGCCGGCCCAGTTGCTGGAAGAAGAACGCCTGCGCAAAGAGATAGCCGAACTGCGGGAGAAAATCGCCCGCGTGCCGTTTATCGACACCTTCGATTTACGCTACAAAAACTACGAAAAACGCCCGGAGCCTTCCAGCCAAGCGGTGATGTTCTGCCTGATGGACGTTTCCGGATCGATGGATCAGGCCACCAAGGATATGGCGAAGCGTTTCTATATTCTGCTTTACCTGTTCCTGAGCCGGACCTACAAAAACGTGGAAGTGGTTTATATTCGCCACCATACGCAGGCCAAAGAGGTAGACGAGCACGAGTTCTTCTATTCGCAGGAAACCGGGGGCACCATCGTCTCCAGCGCCCTGAAGCTGATGGATGAAGTGGTTCAGGAGCGCTACGATCCGGCGCAGTGGAACATTTACGCCGCGCAGGCATCGGACGGCGACAACTGGGCGGACGATTCGCCGCTGTGTCACGAAATACTGGCGAAAAAGCTGCTGCCGGTGGTGCGTTATTACAGCTATATCGAAATCACCCGCCGGGCGCACCAGACCCTGTGGCGTGAATATGAAAACCTGCAAAGCACCTTTGATAACTTTGCTATCCAGCATATTCGCGATCAGGATGATATCTATCCTGTATTCCGCGAACTGTTTCAAAAGCAAACCAGCGATGCTCATGGCTAGCATAAAACCGAAAGCCGGTGAATCACCGGCTTTTTTATCAATGGCAGAGGAGCGGGACGGATAAAATGAATTAAGTTTACGTCCGTTTATTGATGAAGTTCGATGTCATATCCCCACTGTTTCCAGTGAGCGAGCTGCTGCTGCTGCTCTTCTGATAGCGCTTTTCCCGTCCACAAAAAAATGTGCTGCCCCGGAAAAAGCTCCGGGCGAAAAGTTTCAACAGGCTCCGCAAGCATGTTAACTTGCATACCTCTGCGGGATAGACGCCACGCCTCAAGCCACAACGCTGTTCGGTCGTCTGTTTGCCAACCGATGAGCAGCACCTCCTCCCCACTTTGGCTTTGCCCTTCTGTCAGGCATTGTGCGCAGTGCCTTATCAACACGCCATCCAGCAGGCTGCACATCAAAGAGGCCGTAGATTCATCCTGGCTGAGTTTATTTCTCACCGGTAACAAAAGATTATCGATAAGCAGATCTGCGCTGTGTTCCCGGCTCAAAGCAACAATTTTATCACGTAGCTTTGCGGGGTTAACCTTTCGCAGAAGTAGCATCATTTCTTCTTGCAGAGTCACCCACAGCTGCTCTTCGGGAACGTGGGTGCGCTCAAGCAGGGCTTTCACTTTGCCCACGGAAACGCCTTTGCTCATCCAGTATTTAATTTCTTCAATGCGCTGAATGTCCGCATCATCAAACTGCCGATGACCGCCTTCGCTACGTTGAGGCTTTAGCAAACCATATCGGCGCTGCCAGGCACGCAGCGTGACCGGGTTGATTCCACATCGCTCTGCTACATCGCCGATAGTGTAATAGGCCATAGTGTCCCTCCCCGTACACAGTTCTCATGCTTCCATTAAAACACCCGTCAATCTGTTCAATGTGTACAATTTTTTCCGGTGTTGTACAAGAAAAAATTAAATGGCTGCCAGGCAGGGTATTCGACAGACATCACAATTCGGCCTGTCGTTCCGGCCAGGCAATCGCAAAATGGCCCCCGGCACAGGGTTTAGCAAACAGGTTACCCTGGAAGTGAGAAATCCCCGCCGCCTCCAGCCACATCCACTCTTCCGGTTGTTCAACGCCGGTTGCAGAGACCGCGATTTCAAGCGAGGCGCAGCACTTGATAATCGCCAGTATGATAGCCTGCCGCGGCCCGCTTTTATGAATATCCCGAATAAGCTCTCTGTTAATTTTGAGTCTTTCGGGCTGGAACTGTGCCAGCAGTTGAAGCCCTGCAAAACCGGCACCAAAATTATCTATCGCCAGCTTGATACCTGCGGATTTAAGCTGCCTGATGGCTTCGGTAAAGGCGCCAATATGCGGAGTAATTTCACTTTCGGTAAATTCAATCACCACCTGCTCGGGTACAAGCTTGTTAGACTCAATTTCCGCTAGCAGTTGTTCTACGGTCCCGGGGATTATCACCAGGGTCATGGGCAGAAGGTTGATGCATAGCGTTTGCTGGCCAATATTCGCGCCCTGTGCTGCGGCAAAGGCCGCTTTAGCATTCAGCAGATCGCGCAGGTAAAGATTGTCATTCATATCTTCATTGCCGGAGTCAGGTGATAAAACCGCATCCGCTGTTAATGCTTCAATCGCCGCTACCGAGCGTGCCATGGGGTCAACAATCGGCTGAAAAACAGTCTTTGCACGCGGGTCATCCATGCCGGAAGCTCCGCTATCTGGCACATCAACGACAAATTCCCACGTGCCGCGTTGGGGGATCTCAAAATAATTTTCTTTTTCAGTCGATTCGATAAAGGTGCGGAAAAAACTTAAAGCACGGTCATCATAGGCCAGCTGATACCGGCTGGTACCTTTTTCCAGAACGACCTGTAATACATCGTGTTTATCGTGTTCCCTTAAATCAAAAAGCTCCATTCCCACTCTCCCGAAGCGGCGGGCTGGCGCGTAGTCACAAAGCAATTCAACGATGTTGTAGTGGCGGCTGTCTTTGCAAATAGCGTGATAAATTTTCTCTACGCATTCTTCAGGGCCTTCCAGCAGTTGAAAGAAATGCGTGCCGTTGAAAAGCAGTATTCCCGTCACATCCGCGTCAATATTTTTAGCGTTTGCGGCATAAACCATCTCCTGCAAGACCTCGAAAGGCGTGCTGCTGTGAATATGGCTGCGATAGATGATAGTCGTGAGCATGAGCGTTCCCTGCGGAAGGATAAGCTAATAATTTAACAGATAGCCGCTGATACGTCGCCACAAACCCAACAAAACATAAACAATTGAACAACATCCCGCATTTTCTTTTGCATTCCCCCTCAGTTTATCTTGTACAAGTTGACGCACAAATAGTTTAAACAAAACCAAAAATAACTAACTGATAAATAACAAATAGCACTTTTAATCAAAAAATAGCAAGCGAAGTAATACACCTTTGTGTACAGTTTTTATAGCAATTGCATAACTTAGTTAACATTCTGCAAAGTTTAAATTACAGGAGCGGCTTATGCGACAGAACACTTTTATGCCCGGTCAGAACACGGCAGAAAATGATATTGCTCGTTATTTCAGCAACGCAATCCCTCTCTCTCAGCAGGAGACCATGGGGCAGATCGTGCTAGAAATTCTTAGCGATGGCCGCAATTTGAACAGAAAAGCGATTTGTACAATATTACTGTCGCGCCTGGACAAGGTTTCGGAACCCGAAGAAGAAAAGCATTATCAGGCGCTGTTGGGCATGCTTTTCACTCGCTAACGTGATGGCCAAACCGGAGTTCCACCAGATTAATGGTCTGTGCCCCCCAACAGGGCAGAAGCCACAGTGTTGCAAATACTGAGTTCTTCCTCATTCTCAGGCTCCGGCTAATGACTTCATGCCAGCACTTATCCAAATACTGGCGAGGAAATCAGGAGTAAAGACGTGAAGAGAAGCGATGATGAACAATTAACGGACGAGATGATCGGTGAAGCAGCTTTATCCCTGCTCAAAAGTAACAGCGCAATAAATACTCGCGCCTTAGTCGCCAAATTAGAGGCGATGTTTATATCCGAACAAGACACACGGCGGCGCAAAGTGCTGCAAAAAATTATCGAAGAAATTGAGGGCAATATTTCCCGGGTTTCGGCGGGAAAGAGAGAAAAAGAAGCGCGTTCGATAGCGGTAGAGACTAACCAGCGTAACGCAAAAAATGTCCACTAGCGGCCCATGGCCAATAACTGAAAAACGGTGAGTGACTATGACACAGCTAATTTCCAATACCTCTGAAATGCATACCGGGCTTGCTGACAAAGCATTAACCGACTACATCAGAAGCGCCGGAGATCGGCATGCCGAGGAGAATGCGGCTATTTCTCAGGCAATAACTGCCATTCTGTCTGCCAATAAGTCTGTCTCTAACAAAGCCATTATCATCTGGCTGGTGGAGGCTCTGGAAACCACCGACGATGTTGTGATGTGCGATGTCTACCGCAACGCCCTGGAAATTGTGGTCGGCCACACCATGGATGATATTTAGAAAGCGTTGGGAAACATTCGTGCCAACCGCATGGCCAACGCCATTTAGCGATCACACAAAGTAAAGGCCGATCATCAACGGCCTTTACTCTTCCTTCTCCACCAACTCTCCCCCGCTGTCACCCTACCAATTCAGGCATTGAAACTGGCCGACATCACTGTATATATTCACAGCCCCCCCCTTTTAAAAGAATCGAAGACAATGAAAAGAGAACGCTACCAGCTGGATTTTCAGACCTGCGGCCTTTATCATCCTGAATAGATAAAATATCAAATACTGGACAAAATGTTTATGCAGAGGGCAGGCAATGACAACCGAAATCAAAGGTGAAAAAGTTCATCAGCAGCTGGTTAACCTGCTGGAGGAGAATCAGGCTCGTTATCGGGTGGTCAGCCACGTTGCGGCAGGCAAGTGCGAGGAAGTTTCCGCTATTCGCGGCACCGCACTTGGTCAGGGGGCAAAAGCGCTGGTGTGTAAGGTGAAAGGAAACGGTCTGAAACTGCACGTTCTGGCGATTCTGGCGGCGGATAAACAGGCCGATTTAAGCCTGCTGGCGCAGCATCTTGGCGGCCTGAAGGCCTCGCTGGCAAGCCCTGCGGAAGTGGACGAGCTAACCGGCTGCGTATTTGGCGCGATCCCCCCGTTCAGCTTTCATCCTCAGCTTAAACTGGTGGCAGACCCGTCTATTTTTGAGCGCTACGACGAAATAGCCTTTAACGCCGGGCTGCTGGAAAAATCAGTCGTAATGAATGCGCGGGATTACCTTCGCATTGCCGAACCCGAGCTGGTGGATTTTCACCGCACGGCATAGCTACCAGCGGCGCTCGAGATAAAGTACCGACATCACCAGCGCCGAAGCTATTGCCAGGAATACTGCCGTAATACAGAGCGTATCGAAAAACGCAGGATCGTTCATCGCCTTGCCGCCTTTAGCCATTACATTGGTCAATTATTAAACACCAAAAATGACAAAATGATGAATGCTAAGAAATAAAGCGGCGGGTACATTAGCAAATGAATAACGATAAAAATCTTCTTTTGGCTCGTTTTTGCAAGGAAACCTCATGATATTCGACTCAACTTTATTAATACTTCTGGGCCTCGCCGGGCTGGGTTTTGTTAGCCACAACACCACGGTCGCCGTCTCCATTCTCGTGCTTATCATCGTGCGGGTTACGCCGCTCAGTACCTTTTTCCCGTGGATTGAAAAACAGGGCCTGACCGTCGGGATTATTATCCTCACCATCGGCGTGATGGCGCCCATTGCCAGCGGCACTCTGCCCGCCAGCAGCCTGCTCCACTCCTTTACTCACTGGAAGTCGCTGGTTGCCATCGTGGTGGGTATCGCCGTTTCGTGGCTGGGCGGGCGCGGCGTAACGCTGATGGGCAACCAGCCAGGCCTGGTTGGCGGCCTGCTGGTAGGCACCGTCATTGGCGTCGCCCTGTTCCGCGGCGTACCCGTCGGGCCGCTGATTGCCGCGGGCCTGGTTTCCCTTATAGTGGGGAAGCAATAGCTCCGCGGCGCTGCCAGCGACCAATCCGCCAGGCTAGCGCGCTGCACAGCAGGTAATACACCAGCCCGGTAAAGATAAAGATAGCCGCCGGGTATATCTGCACCCGGCTGTTAACCTGCCCGGCAACGGTGGTTAACTCCGGCACGTTGACGATAAACGCCAGCGAAGTATCTTTGATAAGCGAGATAAACAGCCCGGCGAAAGACGGCAATGCGTTACGTAGCGCCTGAGGCAGCAGAACCAGCCTTAAAGACTGCCACGGCGTAAAGCCCCCGGCCACGGCCGCTTCACTCTGCCCCTTCGCCAGCGACTCCAGGGCGGCAAGCGCGGTGTACATTACCGCCGCCGAGGTAAACCACGCCAGCGCCAGCGTGACGGTCAGCGGCCCCGGCAGGTCACGCCCGGTGATTGCAGGCAGCAGGAAATAGAGCCAGAAGATAACGAAGATCAGCGGAATACCGCGGATAAGATCGGCCCAGATAAACAAGACTCTGCGCACCACTCCGCCGTAACGCCAGGCTAAGCAGGCGAACAAAAGCCCGAAAATAAGCGCCAGCACTCCGGCACCGGCCGCCATCAACAACGTTAACAGCACGCCACCCGGCTCGCCCTGCGCCATTCGCCCCCACAGCAAATAGTCGAGGTTATCCGAAATAACGGTCAGATTAGCTATCATGCTGCACCTCCGCTTTTAAAGCAGCCTGCCCTTCCCGCCTGTGCTTGCCCGGCGCAAAAAGCGTAAACAGTCCGCTCATAACCAGCCCCAACAGCAGGTAAAGTACCGTTCCGACGGCAAAGGCCGCCAGCGCATGCGCGTTGTAGCTTTCGATTCTGCGCACCTGGCTCGTAAGTTCGGCAAAGCCGATGCCGGTCGCCAGGGAAGAGAGCTTCATCAAATTAAGATACTGGCCGACCACCGGCTGCCAGGCGTTTACCACCCCCTGCGGGAGCAGCACGCGGCGGAACAGCTGCCAGCCGGAAAAACCCTGCGAAAGCGCCGCCTCGGTTTGCCCCTTCCCCACAGCCTGTAGCCCGCTGCGGATCTCTTCGACCAGAAATGCGGAGGTAAAAAGCCCCAGCCCCCAGGCCGCGCAGAGGAATTCAGGCGTCAGCCACCAGACGCCTCCCGGCAGCTGAGACCAGCTGTGATCGTCGTTGATAAACCAGCGTAAGCTTTGCGGCAGCGCGTTCCACGCGGCGAAGTACCAGAAAAGAAGCTGTACCAGCAGCGGCGTATTGCGGAAAATAGACACCCAGCCTGCGGCGATAAAACGCCCCCAGCGCCCGCCCGCCAGCCGCAACCCTAGCAACAACAAGGTACAGAGCGTGGCGATTACGCTCCCGGCAAGCGTAACCCAGGCGGTAGTCAGCACGCCGGAGATAAGCCACTCGCGCGGCGCGCCGGTCAGCACCCCGGCCCAGTCAAAATAGTTGTTCATCACTCATCCCTTGCATCCGCATGCAGCGGGTCGAGAACCTTTTGCAGAAAACGGCGCGCCCGCGGGTGCTGTGGCGAACGGAAGAACTGAGCCGGAGCCGCCTGCTCGAGGATTTCGCCGCCGTCGATGAACACCACCCGGTCGGCAATTTCGCGGGCAAACTGCATCTCATGCGTGACCACAATCATGGTTATGCCGCTATGGGCAAGATCCTTCATCACCTGAAGCACCTCGCCTATCATCTCCGGGTCGAGTGCAGAAGTTGGTTCATCAAACAGGATGATTTGCGGGGACGAAGCCAGCGCCCTGGCAATAGCAACGCGCTGCTGCTGCCCGCCAGAAAGCTGCGCCGGGTAGTGATGAGCTTTCTCGGCAAGACCCACCCGCGCTAACAGCGCCAGCGCCTTCTCACGCGCTTTATCGCGGCTCCAGCCGTGCACATGAGTCAGCGACAGCGTAATGTTTTTTTCGGCGGTTAAATGGGCATAAAGGTTGAACTGCTGGAAGACAAAACCGATCCGGCTACGCAGGCGGCGAAGCGCGGCACCGCTCAGCCGCCGGGTGGGTTTCCCGTCGATATAAATATCGCCATCGCTGAGCGTTTCAAGCTGGTTAATCAGCCTTATTAGCGTGGATTTTCCCGACCCGGAAGGGCCGCAAATCGCCACCACTTCGCCCGGCGTGATGCTGAGATCTATCGCGCGCAGCACGGAATTATCGCCATAGCTTTTACTGGCTTTGCGAAACTCCACGCTGGCGGACTCCAGATGCAAAAAATCCGCAGCCGAAGCTGCGGACAAATGAGGCGGTCTTTTAAACATATTATTTGGCTACAATTTTAAAGCTGCGCGGCTGTGGCGTTTTGCTGTCCGGGCCAAACCAGGCGTTGTAGATTTGCTCTGCCTGGCCGTTCTGTTCCAGCTTCACCAGCTCGTCGTTAACGGCTTTCAGCAAGGCTGGCTCTCCCTTTTTCACTCCGACGCCAATCTCTTCTTTACTCAGCAGGTCCGGCAGAATTTTAAACTTCGCCTTATCCGGCGCCTCGGCCAGCAGCCCGGCAAGAATAGTGCTGTCCTGCGTTATCGCCTGCACGTTGCCGTTACGCAGAGCGGTAAAGGCGAGCGGGATATCGTCATAAGAAAGCACTCGAATTGACGGGAAACGTTGCTGAAGCGCCTGTTCTCCTGTGGTGCCTTTTACCGCACCCACACGCCCTTTGGCGTAATCATCAAGCTTGTCCGGCCCGGAAACCGGAACCAGGAATTGCTGCCCGGTCACGAAGTACGGCGTGGAGAAATCGATGACCTGAGCACGCTCGGGCGTGATGGTGATATCCGCGACGATCAAATCCACTTTGCCGGACTGCAACAGCGGAATACGGTTTGCCGGGTTAGTGGCCACCAGTTCCAGCTTTACGCCCAGCGTTTTTGCCAGCGCTTTAGCAAAATCAACGTCATAACCCACGATATCGTGCGTTTTGGCATCTATGGAGCCAAACGGAGGGTTAGCGTCAAATGTCGCCACTTTGATTACCCCAGCCTTGTGGATATCCGCCAGCTGGTCTGCGTGGACCGCGGCGGAGGTCAGGCCGGACAGGGCCAGAACCAGAGAGGCAAGAGCGGTTTTGCCGCGCGCTGTGTTGTGTGCAGTTTTTTTAGATAAAGACTTTACCTGTGCCATTGATTTCCCTTGTTATCCCGTCTGTGAGCGAGCTATGCCTTTACGCTCGCATAAGCTTTCTCCCCTCGCCAATACTTAATCCTGCATTACATATGCAAAAATTGTATTAGTTAAAGCAGGGTTAAAACATTCGCTTATAGATTTAACAAATAGTTTTGCTAAGTTATTATTTTAAAAATAAAAAATCGGTCTTTTTTAGCCTAAATTTGTGATTAACCCTGTGGTTTTGGCATCAGGCGGCAAAGTTTCCCCTCTTCCTCGCCGATAACTTTTCAAAATAACAGGAGAGGCAAAATGAAATCACTGGCTCACAATTTGTTGTTGTTAATTTGCTGTTCGATTTTGATGTCTGCTCTGGTTACCGCTATTTCTCTGTACGGCAGTCACCGGAGTGCGCAAAGTACCGAAAGCGGCCTGCTGGCCAAGGATTTAATGTCGGACATTAAGCCCGCTCCTATCTATCTTATTGAGCTGCGACTGGTGCTGTCCCGCGTGGTAGAAGGCACGCTGAACGTTGACCAGGCCGATGCGGAAATCAAACGCCTGAGCAGCCAGTGGCACCAGCGTGTGAACTACTGGAAAACCACTCTCCCCCCGGAATTACAGGACAACTTGCTCGGCGAGC
Source organism: Cedecea davisae DSM 4568 (assembly GCF_000412335.2). GTDB lineage: Bacteria > Pseudomonadota > Gammaproteobacteria > Enterobacterales > Enterobacteriaceae > Cedecea > Cedecea davisae. Next base: position 1,601,850 of record NZ_KE161030.1, on the reverse strand, counting down.
AGTACAAGGCCGGAGTGGCGATGATCAAAGACGCCAACGAACTGGTGGAGCTGATTCGCTCTGGCGCACCAACGCCGCTGTTTGAAAAACTCAAAGCCGCAGATAAAGATTTTTTTGCCCATCAAAAAGGGATCGAGTCGCTTGTTAAGGCCTCCGACCAATATGCCGATAACGCGGTTGAAAACGCCAGAGACAGCAACGACATCTCAACCCGCTGGCAGTTGATTGGATCCGGTGCCGCCGTGCTGCTGCTGCTGGTTGTTGGCTGGTGGGTACACCGCACGATTTTCCGCTCTCTGGGCGGGGAACCGAGCGAAGTGGCCGAAATCGCAAACGCCGTGGCCTGCGGTGACCTGACCCGCGAGGTTAAGGTGCGCGATGGGGACCGAAACAGCGTGATGGCGGCGATGGAAACCATGTGCCAGCAGCTGACGATGGTTATTCATCTGGTTCACGAAAGTAGCAATCAAATTTCCACCAGCTCCAGCGAAATCGCCAGCGGCAATATTGACCTTGCCTCGCGCACCGAAGAACAGGCCAGCGCGCTCGAGCAAACCGCCTCTTCTATGGAAGAGATGACCGCCACGGTCAAACAGAACGCAGAAAACGCCCAAAGCGCCAGCCAGCTTGCCAGCACCGCCTCACGCAGTGCGGAACAGGGCGGCGCGGTGGTGGCTCAGGTGGTCCAAACCATGGATGATATTTCCACCTCCGCCAACAAGATCACCGATATCATTGGCGTTATCGACAGCATTGCCTTCCAGACCAACATTCTGGCGCTGAATGCTGCTGTAGAGGCGGCAAGAGCGGGTGACCAGGGGCGTGGTTTCGCCGTGGTAGCCGGTGAAGTTCGCAGCCTGGCCCAGCGCAGCGCCAGTGCGGCAAAAGAAATTAAAGGGCTGATTGAAGATTCGGTACACCAGGTTTCTAACGGCAGCAGGCTGGTAAACGAGGCGGGTAAAACCATTAATACGGTGGTGCAGGACGTTAAGCGCGTTGCCGCCCTGATGGTGGAAATTACCCACGCCAGCGATGAGCAAAGCAGTGGTATCGAGCAGGTCAGCACCGCTATCAGCCAGATGGACGTCACCACCCAGCAGAACGCGGCAATGGTGAACCAGGCCTCTGCCGCCGCCGAATCTCTGCTGGCGCAAACCTACGAGCTGAATACCGCCGTTTCCCAGTTTAAGCTCGCTAGTCTGTAAAATCGTCCCCGGCCAGGGTGCTTAAATAACGCCCTGGCGTGGTCCCAAGCGCCTTTTTGAACATAGTGATAAACGCAGTTGTGGAGTCGTAGCCCAGCGACTCCGCCGCGTTTTGCACCGTCTGGCCGCTAATCAGCAGCCGCAGGGCAATGATCAGCTGCATCTGCTGCCGCCAGCGCAGAAAACTCAACCCCGTTTCCTTCACCACCAGCCGCGAGAGGTTCCGCTCGCTCATCGCCATCTCGCCTGCCCACTGCGCCAGAGTGCGCCTCTGTTGCAGGTTTTTTGCCATTTCATCCGCCATCGCGCGGATTTTGGGGTGAGAAGAGATAGGCAACTGCAATTGCTCTACCGGCTGATTGGGCAGTTCGTCGAAGAGCACCTGCACCAGCCGCTGAGTGGCCGCGCAGCCCAGGTGTTCATGCGGCACGTTAGACAGGCGCAGGATAATCTCGCGTACCAGCGGCGAAATCTTAAGGGCGCAACATTGATCGGGCATCGCGACCGCACCCGGTTCAATAAACAGAAAACAGAGGCGCGCATCGGCGGTGACTTTATTGCTGTGCGGCATTTGCCCTGGCACCCAAACCGCATACTGCGGCGGCACCATCCACATTGAGTTGGTGACTTCGCTGGTGATGCCTCCGTGCAGCGCCAGAATCAATTGCCCTTTACGGTGGGTATGAATTGGCTTTTCGTTGTAGCTTTGCGCCGCGCGGATCCTGAACGCCAGCGCGGGCGTGATAATGCTATCCGGGTCAAAACCCTCAAGATCTAAATCGCGTTCCATAACTTGTCCGAATTTAGCGATAATCTGTCATTCTAGCTTGATTCGTAAAAGGGCAGAAGCGTGTATCTTTGCCCTCCCGTACTTTTGGATACTCTCTCATGACCTCGATAACTTCAGCGAGCAAGAAGAGCCGCTTTGTGCTTCTGCTCGGTATTCTGATGATTGCCACCACTTTGCGCGTCACCTTTACCGGAGCCGCACCGCTGCTGGATATGGTGCGCGACGCGCTGGCGCTCTCCACCGCGCAAATCGGTATTCTGACCACCCTGCCGCTGCTGGCCTTTGCCGTGGTGTCGCCGCTCGCCGCCGGGATCGCCCGCCGCTTTGGCACCGAACGCAGCCTGTTCGGGGCATTGGTTATTATTTGTGCCGGCATCGCCCTGCGCTCGGCGGGCCACGCCGCGTTTCTTTACCTCGGCACGGCGATTATCGGCTGCGGCATTGCGATGGGTAACGTCCTGCTGCCGAGCTTGCTGAAGCGCGATTTCCCCGGACAGGTAGCAAAACTTACCGGTGCTTATTCCCTGACGATGGGCGTTGCCGCCGCGCTTGGCTCCGTGATGGTGGTCCCGATTGCCCTGCACGGTTTTGGCTGGTCGGGCGCGATGTTGTCATTGATGATCTTCCCGCTGATTGCCCTGATTGTCTGGCTGCCGCAGCTGGGCAGCCACACGGTAATGAACCTCTCCGGCAACCCGGCGATGCAAAGCAGAGGCATCTGGTCTTCACCGCTGGCCTGGCAGGTTACGCTGTATCTCGGTATTAACTCACTGATTTATTACGTGATAATCGGCTGGCTGCCGTCGATTCTTATCAGCCACGGCTATAACGAGGCAGAAGCCGGATCGATTCACGGTATTTTGCAGCTCGCCACCGCTATTCCCGGCCTGTTTGTCGGCCTGATCCTCAGCCGGCTGAAAGATCAGCGCGGTATCGCGGCCCTGATGGCCGTTCTGTGGTGTATGGCGACGCTGGGGCTGTGGCTGATGCCTGACTTCTCAATATTCTGGGTGTCGCTCGGCGGATTTGGTTCCGGCGCGGCGATGATCCTCGGCCTCTCGTTTATCGGAATGCGTACCGGCTCCGCTCACCAGGCCGCGGCGCTCTCCGGCATGGCGCAGTGCGTAGGCTACCTGCTTGCCGCCTTCGGGCCGCCGGTAATGGGTAAAGTCCACGATATTTCGGGAAGCTGGGCTTTACCGCTGCTGGGATGCGCGCTACTTTCGGTGGTAATGGCGGTATTTGGCGCTTATGCTGGCCGCCAGAAAGAGATAGGTGCAGCGGAGAAAACCGCCGCCTGATAGCCTGGCGATGAACAAGGAGGATCGAATGAACCCTAAAAACACCACGGCAGCGCCGCAGAATATTTTTGATGACCCGGTATTTTTTGAAAACTACCGCCAGCTACGCGAGAACGACTCCGGCCTTAACGGGCTGCTGGAAATTCCCGAACTGTATTCTCTGCTGCCCGCGCTGGATGGGCTAACGATCCTCGATCTGGGCTGCGGGTTTGGCGATTTCGCACGCTTTGCCCGCAGCCACGGCGCGGCCAGCGTTACCGGGTTTGATATCTCGGAGAAGATGCTGGCCCAGGCCCGCGCCGCCACGCAGGATGAGCATATTAGTTACCATAATTTGCCGATAGAACAATTTCCGGCGCAGTCCGGCCCGTGGGACTTAGCCATCTCGTCGCTGGCGCTACATTACATCGAAGACTTTGCCGCGCTGAGCAACAGAGTCTTCGCTGCCCTCAAGCCAGGCGGGGAATTCATCTTCTCCGTTGAACACCCTATGTGTACCGCCTTCCCGGTGGGCTGGCAGCCTTACGAAGAGGAAACTATCTGGCCGGTAAACCATTACCACCAGCAGGGGCTGCGCCACACCAGATGGTTTGTTGAGGACGTGCAAAAGTACCACCGCACCACGGAAACTTATGTCAATACGCTGCTGGACAGCGGCTTTGCGCTCACCCGAATGCTGGAAACTAAGCCCACACCCGAGGCTCTGGCTCTGCGCCCCGCCCTTGCTAAAGAATTGCGCCGCCCGGCATTTTTGATCCTTAGGGCGACAAAAAAAGAGATTATTGAAATCTAAACCGCTTGAATATAGTGGTTTTGAGTTTAATTGAAAAATGAAGCAGCTCTGGTATTAAGAGCTGCTTCCTGAACTTCAAATATAATCAATTTATATAGGGCACCAGAGCTGAAATCAACAAGCCGGTAGCAAAAACCATGAATACGCAACCACCGATCTTGTTCAGCCAGGAAAACATATTACCATTAGCCAGCTTTTTCTTAACCGTGCTTGCAGATAACGCATAAATAAAATGAATAAGGACAACTAAGATGCAAAAGATTGCCGAAAGCAAACAGAATTGCCAAATAAAAGATTTTTCATAATTAATAAACTGAGGAAATAAGGCCATAAAAAAAACGATAGGTTTTGGATTAAAAATTGAGACAAAAAAACCCTGACGAAACCGTGATGATTTTGAAGGCAGGAGACGATACCTGCCACTATCGCTCATTTTCTTTGGCGTGCTACGAAATAACTTTATCCCTAACCAGGCAAGATAGACCGCACCAGCAACTTTAACTATGATCAGTGCAAACTGAGAGGTCGTGATAATTATCCCTAAACTGCTGGCAGCGACGATAGAAATCACCCCCATACCGGCTGATACACCGATGATACCGGCTAAAGCACTCCTCAGGCTGTAATTTAGCGTATTCGTCAAAGTGAGCAGCACTCCCGGCCCCGGGCTCGCAATTGTAAGACTTGCAATTAAGACGTACAGGTAAATCTGAGACATGATGGCACCCTGTTAAATAGGGGGCAGCGGCCCCCCGATAGTTTTAAACTAAAGTGAGAGGTCTCTGTAGTCCTGCCCGGCAAACAATGGGCTATCCACCAGACGTTCGCCTTCATGTTTTGCGACCAGTAAAAGGAATCCTTTTTCCCGGAAGTCTGATATTTGCTTTTGCGTCAGGCTGAATTGTTGATTAATCATTTTACTGCTCCTTTTTAAAAGCCCATCAGGGCAAGACCAACCTTAGTGGTTGAGACTGATACCGATCCCTTTTTTATTAATCTACGAAATCGAGCATGACATATTAGCCGTTATATCTTCATCTAAAACTGAAGATCATAAAGTACCAATATTTCACATTTAATTTACTTTAGCCGCAATTGATTTACTTGTCATTAATTTCACCAGCCAACTCTGTTTATTAATTTTAATTATAAAAATCATAGAGTAAGCTTAAGTTATAGATTGTTTTGAGACTTTATAAACTTGCAAAATAAGCTCATTCCAGTATGCGACACATCAATATCGGGTCGTACCAACATCATTAATGTTGCCCGCACAGTGGCAGCACAAAAATGCGGGCTTTTATCTGTTATTTCTCAGCGGCGGCCAGCCAGGCCTCAACCAGCGGCGAAGGCTTGCCTTTCAGGGCGTTACGCTCATGCTGGAATAGCGTTGCCACAAAGAAAGGATGGCCCTCAAGTTCTACCGCGCGGATCTCGCGCTGCTTATCCCAGCCCGTTGCTTCAAGAGGCCCGTTGGCAAGCGCGGTGGCGAACAGATCGGCCACGCCGTAGTTACAGTGGTAGCCCTCTTCAATCTCCGTTTTACCGTAAGCCCTGCCGACGATGGATCCCGCTTTCAGCTCAATCACATCAGACACTTCCACTAACGAGCAGCTCAGGCGGCCAATCACCAGGCGGCCTTCACTGGCGGTTTCCGCGTGCCCTGCATCCTGCCAGCCGAGGACGTTGCGCGCATATTCAACCACCGCGTATTGAAAACCCGCGCAGGTGCCAAGGAACGGAATATTGTTTTCGCGGGCAAAGCGAATGGCCAGGTAAGCCGCATCTTCATTCAGATAGGGGCTGGACGGAACGCACCAGATGGCGTCGTAACCGACCAGATCCTCATTGCTGGTGACTTCAGGCGAAGGCAGCCAGTCGTAGTCGGCGTTGACGCCAAGCACGGCGGCCGCGTTATCTAATGCCAGAGGAATAGCCTGATGAGCGATAACCGCAGGGTTATAATCACCGATAAGCGCAATGCGTAAAGTGGACTTCAGCTGTGTGTCTGACATGCTTGTGTTGGCCTTATGTTTGAGGGAGGAGAACAACATAAGGAACGATAGATTAGGCTTTTTGCCCTGGGCTGACAACAGCAAAAATTAGCAGGTCGCCCCCTCTTCCCAGGCCTGCGGGCAATGTAGTACCGTGGCAGGTTCACTTCGCAGATAAAACTTCCATGAAAGCAAAAATACTGGTCAGCGCCTGCCTGATGGGGTTCAAAGTTCGTTACAACGGCAGCGAAAAATCGCAAATCGGAGCCGCACTTGAACGGCTACAGCAGGAAGAACGCCTGGTGGTTCACTGCCCGGAGCTGGCCGCCGGTTTAGCGACCCCGCGTCTGCCCGCAGAGCTGCTGGGCGGCGATGGAGAAGCGGCATTTCTTGGCAAAGCCGCGATTGTTGAAAGCGACGGAACCGACGTCACCCAACCCTATCTGCTGGCCGCGTGGCTGGCCCTGCAAACTGCCCGCGAAAATAACTGCCGCTTTGCTATCCTTACCGACGGCAGCCCAACCTGCGGCAGCCAAAAGATCTACAACGGGCAATTTGAAGGCGCGACAATTCCGGGACAGGGCGTCGCCTCGGCGCTATTGCGCCAGCACGGAATTGAGGTTTTTGCCGACCACCAAATCCCGCAGTTGCTGGAAAGACTGGAAGAGGTTGATAAGGAGAGAGCATGATCCGCTGCAAACGTGTTTATGAGGCCCCCACCCCGGAAGATGGTTACCGGGTGCTGGTAGACCGGTTATGGCCGCGTGGAGTTAAAAAAACGGATTTACACTACGATGAATGGCCGAAGGATCTGACGCCGTCCAGCGCACTGCGCAAAGAGTTTCACAGCGAGGCCATCGACTTCACCGAATTCAGCCGCTGCTATAAAAAAGAGCTGGAACAGAATCTCAGCGCGGCAAAAGCGCTGGCAAAACACGGAAAGGAAGGAACGTTAACATTGCTGTATGGCGCAAAAAATGCCGACCAAAACCATGCTCTGGTGCTGGCCGATTTTCTGCGCCACTACATGGATTAATGGCTGAGATGCAGCTCGTCGGTTTCCAGGGAAAAATCTTTATCCAGCGGCATCAGGTGCTCGGCTCGCACAAACGCGTAACCCTGGCGGCCATCAAATGCGATAACTTCGCCGGTGACCAGCCATAGCGGGTAATTCGCCTCCGGCGGCAGCTGCGTTACCACGCCGGTAACCGGATTAACAAAGCGCTCGCCCGGCTGGCACAGGCCAAACAGTTCCACCGCTTTACCAATATTCACCCGCCCTGCTGCGGTGCGGGCGCCAATGACCATCGCCAGGGTGCCCGGTTTTAATTGAAACATCGACTTCTTCCTCACATTTTTCGCCGCGAGATCAGAACATTCCTGGAATAAAAAGTAAACGGTACAGCGGCCAATTAGTGAGATTTTTCTTAGGTTATTTTGCCAGCCGCTCCGCCAGGGCGGTTAAAAAGATCCTCAGCGCCGCCGGGAGATAGCTGCGGCTGCGATAGATACCGTAAATGCCCATCGTTCTGGGCGGGCAATCCTCCAGCACTTTCACCAGTTCGCCGCTATCAAGCCGCTGCTGCGCATCCTGCACCGGCAGCATGGCTATCCCCACGCCCTCCGCCACCGCGTCCATCAACACTACCGAGTCATTGGCGCTAAAGTTGCCGCTCACCTCTACGCTAAGCGGCTCGCCCTGTTCGTCCACCATTTGCCAGATGTTGCGCAGAAAATAGCTGTATTGCAGGCAATTATGGTGCGCGAGATCGGCTGGCGAACGCGGCATGCCCTTGCTTTCTATATAGGCGGGCGAGGCGCACAGCACCGAATCACACTCCCCGAGGCGGCGGGCTATAATATTCGGGTCGAGGTCGTTAGTGATGCGGATAGCGAGGTCGATGCGCTCTTCTATCATGTTTACCGCCTGGCTGCTGACGTGCAGCTCAACGCGGACATCCGGGTAGTTGTGCAAAAAATCAGACAAGAAAGGCACGATGTAATAGCGGGCACCAAATTGCGAGCAGGCTACGCGCAAGGTACCTGAGGGCAAATCCTGCTGCTTCTGGCCGGTTATCCCCTCGGCAACTTCATTTAAACTGCGGGCCTGGCTGAGCACGCGCTCGCCCGCGGGCGTTAAGGTTAACTTGCGCGAGGAGCGATGCAGCAGCCGCTCCCCCGCCCAGCGCTCCATGTGTTCAAGATAGCGGCTTACCATCGGGCGGGACATATCCAGCGCTCGCGCCGCGGCGCTCAGGCTGCCGAGTTCACAAATCCTGGTGTACACCTTTGCCGCCACTATTCTGTCCATTTCTCACCCTATCTGCTCGATTTATGAAATTCATGTTACCTGAATAAGGCCGTTACGATTCACATAATGCAATTTAAACTGCTTTTATTCCCAAACGGGCTAACCAACTCAGTTAATCAGGATTAATGATATGAAGAAACATGCTCTGGCTGCGGCCATCTCCACTCTGGTATTCAGCGGCGCAAGCTTTGCCGCCCCGTTAACGCTTGAAGTCTACAACCCGCAGGATAAGGGCGTGTTCCCTGTGACCTCCACCCTGATTTCCGGCCCAACCGAAGCAACGCTGGTTGACGCCCAGTTCAGCGTTAAGGACGGCGCAGAGCTGGTCAAAATTATCCAGCACAGCGGTAAAAAACTGACCCGCATCCTGATTACCGCCGGTGACCCGGACTTTTACTTTGGCCTGGAACCGATTGTTAAGGCCTGGCCGGATGTGAAAATTGAAGCCACTCCGCTGGTCGTTGAACACATAAATAAAACCAAAGACGCAAAAATTAAATACTGGGGCCCGATCCTGAAAGACGGTGCGCCGCAGAAAGTCTTTGTGCCTCAGGTGACCCATGCCACCACGTTTACCGTCGACGGTGAAAAGGTAGAACTGCGCCAGCCTGCTTCCCACGCCGCTTATTTGTGGATCCCTGCGAATAAAACCATCCTCGGCGGCGTGGCCGTAGATTCCGGCATTCACGTCTGGACAGCAGACTCGCAGACTAAGGCAGCACGCCAGGAATGGCGCGACGTGCTGGACGAAATGGCTGCCCTGAAGCCTGAGCGCGTGATCCCGGGCCACTTTATCGGTGAAGTGAAGCCGGGCACGGCTCCGGTTGTTTTCACCGGGGATTATTTAGCAGACTTCGAACTGGCGCTGAAGAAAGGCAAAAGCGCACCGGTTATCGCGGAGATGAAGCAAAAATATCCTAAGCTCGCGGATGAAAGCTCTCTTGAGATGAGCGCGAAGGTGAATACCGGCGAAATGAAGTGGTAAACCTGAAATGACAAAAGGAGCGAAAGCTCCTTTTTCTATGGCTGATAAAAAAGGGAGCATTTGCTCCCTTCTTCGTTATTTAAAGTCGACTTTCATCAGCTCGGGGATCGAGTATTCGCGAGTGGTTTCCACGCAACGGCTGATATAGTCCACGAAGCGCGGCGGCGGAGACATGCCCAGGTCCAGCAGCTTCTCGTTGGAGAAACGCACGTTCAGCATCGAGAATTCACCGTACAGGCGCATTGCCCTCAGCATCAGGCGTTCGTTACACGGCCCGTAAATAGACTTGAAGCTTCTGCGGCTCTTCACCAGCTCGCTGTAATCTACCTGCTCGTAATTGGTGCAAATTGGCTGCTGGTTAAGCGCGCCGGACATCGCCATATCAATATCGGCAAAGCGGGTGCTGCTCACGTCGCCGGCGGAAATATGGTAGACCTTCTCTTTCAGCGAGTCGCTCTTCGCCAGCAACAGCAGCGCTTCAGCGCAGTAGTCCACCGGGATAACGTCGATGTTATCGTCGAGCGAGCACATAAATTTGCCGAGCATTAGCACCATGCGGAACACCCAGAAGATGCTGCTGGACGGGCGGCAGCCCTGCTCGCTGTGGCCAACCACGATGGACGGGCGAGCGATAACCAGCGGCAGGTTCGGGAACTGCTCGGCCATCATATGTTCAATGGTGGACTTGGACCAGGTGTACTGAACCAGATGCTCTTCTTCCGGCTTGCGGGTCATGCTTTCGGTCACCAGAGTCCCGGCTTCCGGCACGCAGGACATCGCGGTGCCAACGTGCAGGAAACGCTCCAGGCCTTCAACCTGTGACATTCTGCGGGCAAACTTCAGGGTGCCCTCAACGTTAACTTTCCAGATCAGCGCATTTTCGCCAAAGGAAGCCACCGCCGCGCAGTTTATAACGTGAGTAACCTGCGACAGTCTTTCGTCATCAAGGAAGTGTTCCGGCTCGGCCAGGTCGCCCAGCAGGATATTTTTTTCGGTGATCCGCGCCAGTTGCGCTTCGTCGCAGCCAAAGTTAACCAGGTTATTCCTGATTCTTGCCACGCCCTCCTGAGGCGAATTCGCTCGCACCAATAATAAAACAGAGCTAAAAGAGGATTCAGAAAGTGATCGAGCTAAAACCGCGCCGCCCAGGAAACCTGTAGCGCCGGTTATCAAAAGATGATTCATTATTATAACCTCAGGAGTGAAAACATGGGCATAGTAAGGCCGCTAAAATAAACGCTACCTCAATAAACCGGATTACCTTAGCGTATTGCCCGATGCTTTCGTGTAACGGTTTGTACATCCTTGTTTTACAAAGACTTTAAATAAAAACAAATAATTCCTGGCGAAATTATTTTAACTATTTATTAATGACAGGATTATTAAGAAAACCTTAATAACAGATAAACAAAAGCATTATTTTTGCAGGTTGAGGAACTCTTTTTAATTTAAGTGAAATAAAAAGCCCACCGAAGTGGGCCAGGCTGGCGATAACCGCAGCAGATCAATCCCGGGTCTGCACCCAGAATGCATGGATAAGCCCCGGGATGTAACCCAGCAGCGTAAGAATGATGTTGAGGAGGAAAGCCCAGCCAAACCCCTTGCCGAGCAGCACGCCCAGCGGCGGCAGAATAATAGTGAAAACGATGCGCCAGAATCCCATATAAACTCCTGATAAATTCGCTTAGTCCATTCAAAAAAACAACTCAGAACTTAAAGCATAGACGAATCTGAAAAACTCTTCAGGCCGATTATTCTGGAAAATTTAGTTTCAAAATTCATAATTAGAAAATATCACTCTCCGGCTCTTGCCAACGCCCCCGACTCAGGATAATTTCGAGCCTTCGCTGACGCTGTGAACCCTCATTCCGTTAGCGAAATATGCCTATATTTCTCCTCCTCTGGGGGGACCGGAACCACTTTAAAAACGATCCGGTCGATCACCTATTATATTAATGATGATAGCCTTGTGGTGACCCGGCATAGCCGGGTTTTCTTCGTTTATACTCCGCTGAGTAACGCAATTAATGCCAGCGCAGCGGGTACTGCCTGAACATAAAGAATTTTTTTACTCGCGGTAAAGCCGCCAAATAACCCTGCTATTAATACGCATATCAAGAAGAATACTTTAAATTCATAGCCCGCGCTGCTCGCCAGCAGGCCATAAATTAACCCGGCGGCTAAAAAGCCGTTATACAGCCCCTGATTGGCCGCCAGCGTTTTGGACTGGGTGGCAAACTCCGCAGACAGGCCAAAAGCCTTGCGTCCGGTGGGTTTATCCCAAAGCAGCATTTCCAGGACCAGAATATAAACGTGAATCAATGCGACCAGAATAATAAGGATGCTGGCAATCATAGGCGGTTCCTGAAGGGGTTATGTTCTGAGTACAAGGGGCTTACAGTTCGTAGCCCAGCGCTTTAATAACATGCTCCATGGCTTCTTCCGTCAGCGCCGAGCGTTTGATTTTGTGGTTGGCCAGCATCGTTCTTACCACTCCGGCAATGACGATATGCTTTGGCTCCTGCCCGAGGTCGCGCATCTCCAGCACCACCTTTCCCACGACGCGGCACATTTCCTGATACAGCTCATCGTCTTTCGCTTTTTTATCCATCTTGCCTCCGGCTTATCTGTTTGATCTTACAGTAGCATTTAAGTTGCTTATTATTAAATGGAGAAAGAGCAGAATAGAGAGCTTAGCCGCTGTTTTGTTCATGTGGCTCAGGGCTTAATTGATGATAAAGGCGTGCTCACGCAGCATCGCTTTTTCTGACTTGTATGGCGGGTTTACTGAACAAAGATGAGAGCCGGGCGGCTCTCATTATTAGCAAAGCATGGCTATATTAATCCCACTTAAACGTAACTCCGGCACGGGCAGTACTACTGCTATCGCGATCGTATTTAGAATAAGGGTCGGTCAGTAGTTGACGTTCAGTTTTGTCCAGCCTGCTGAACATATCCGGCTTTTTGTTCGAATCATTGTTGACGCAAACATTGCCCCGGCAGCCTTCTTCTTCAGCCTCGGTCCAGACTAGTTCGGACGCCGGTTTATTTGCGGCATGGGCCGCCATGGCGCACAGTAGGGTCGTGCAAAGAATGAGCATCTTACTCATGAAACCTCCATTTGATAATGATAACCACTATCAATTATAACATTTGGGTATGAAAAGAAAACCGGGATTTAAGCGTTGGTTTAACTGATGTTAAAAAACGGCCCGTGGGCCGTTTTCTTGAGTTGGAGTCTGGTTTTATCCCAGAATGAGCAGATCAACCGCCCTTTGTACCGCCAGGTCGTCCAGATTGTTTGCGTAAACCACCTGCACCATATCGGCTATAGATTCCCGCGATATTGCCTGCTCCCGGGCAAGCAGCTGCATCACAGCCGTACCTACCACCTGCAACATGTCGGGATGAAATTCCTCAGTAACGCTTTTATCCATACCCATAGCCACTCCCTTAAAATTCCCTGAATGCTAAAACTAACACAACAAGATCGGCGAAAAACCGGGATTCAATCCGGAAAATTCCTCCGGGCGCGGCGTGCCTCATTAACTCATTGAAACAACTCCGCAACATATAGCGAAATTTTTTATGTCTGAATTTTACAGCCATTGCGATGCCTGACTGACAATCACCTCGTCAACGCCGCGCAAAGCTTTTATCATTGGCGGAGGTACGGGTATTGAGAAGGAGCGAACATGTTGCAATTCGATGTTTTTGGCCGCCGGGTCGGCGTAAAGCGAGTCGGTGAGCAATGGCTGCTCTACCGCGTTGACCCCAACGAGGGTAAATCATCACGCATTTATGACGTCGCGATCCCGCCTTATTTAACGGTAGAGGAGTTATCCGGCTGGCTGGGCGATATTTACCACGAGGCAGCAAACGAACGGCATCCTGATGTTCGCTTAATTGATACGGACGAGTAGTGTTCCAGGGTGCTCATTTGCCAGCGGCTAAAACAATATAATATTATATCCCCGGCTGCCTGAATAATTAGCACTTATGCACCGAAGTTAGCAAAGGAATGAAAATGAACTTTAAAATACACGACAAGCTTATTGAAGGGGCCGGGTCGGCACGCGGATTGCTCTATCGAATGATTATCGCATTCGTCTGTTTTACAATGACGATAATTTTTATTCTGGCGTTTACCATAGGTAACCCGTCCAAAGTTAACTTCTATTTCCTTATTAATACCTGCACCGTTTTAATTCTGACATGGATCATAAGAAAGTCATTTAACATTCAATCAAAAGAAAAGCACCTTGCGATTTTTAGGATCAGTTTGTTTCTTTTGTTAAATTCAAGTCTTGTGTCCCTTGCCGGTGGGCTGGGAGTGATAGACCGTGATTCGGCATCGCTGGTTGCAGCGCTTCTGTATGCCCCGGCTATATTTCTTATCACGCTGTCCTTCAATAACTTCGTCAAATACATAAATCGGAATTACAAAGCCGCAGTCAAATTATCATTAACTGATGAGTTAACGGGGCTGCCAAACAGAAGGCACCTTAATATAAAGTTAAGAGAATTAGAGCCGAAAAGTGGCACCCTTTGCATTATCGACATCGATCATTTCAAGAACATAAACGATACTTACGGCCATGATTTTGGTGATAAAGTTCTTAAAGATACGGGATTGCAATTAGGGGCATTCATCTCCGAAGACATTTTCATTTCCCGCTCCGGAGGAGAGGAGTTCGCGGTTATCATCTTTAACAACACAGACGCGGAAGAGTTTATCAATAAAATAAAATCATCAATATCCTGCAAAGATGCTAGGGGCGAAACCATTACCCTGAGCATTGGCGTTGCTGTGAAAAAGAACCATCATTCCTCCTCACACATTCTTACCGCCGCAGACGAAGCGCTTTATCAAGCCAAAAGGAACGGGAGAGATTGTATTATTTATGCCCTTCCGCGCTGACAGACCGAGTTATTTATATTAAGTCTGCCGACCTTTGCAAAGCCCTGCCCTTCATATAGCAAATTGAAATGCCCCCCCAGGTATTCGGATCTGGTTCATCGCTATTATCGGCAAACAGCGGCGCGGCATCTTTGTCTTCAAATGAGCGAATGATGAGCCGCGTTGTGGGGGTGACTAACATGAAAGCCTCGTTTCGTCGGATAATTTTCGCAAGCTCATCATAGTATTCTTGAATATAGGTAAATTCTATTCCGAAGGCTTTATCGCTTTACTCATGTTTATGCCCGTGACGCCAAAACCCGTCGTTTCGTAAACATGCCGGGCACGGACGTTATCTGCGGCAACACGGAGTTTTATCTGCTCAAACCCCTGTTCCTGCAAATCCAGCTCAAAAGCGCGGAGAGCCTTTTTAGCCAGGCCTTGCCCCTGGTAAGCATTGAAGATGTAAAAATCGTAGATAAATACGCTACGTTGAACTAAGTCGGGTTTGTACCAAAGGTAGCCGACATGCCTGCCAGCGCTGTCTATCGGGTCAATTAAACACAGGAGAACTTGCCCGGGAGTATTGACGCCATTGGGGAGCTGCATGGCTATTTCCTGTTCCGCTTTTGCAGTAGAATCCTGGCCGGAAAGCGGATAGTTTGAGGCAATTTCCTGTGCATAATCCGGAATGAAATACGCTAAATAAGCAGGATATTCATCCTCACGCATTGAGCGGAGCAGTATCATTTATTTATCCTTATCTTCTGCTGGAGCACATCCTGCTCCCTCAACTTTACACTTTATCTTTCGCATACATTTTTCCTTAGCGCCATGGCAATTATCACTTCCAGGGTATTCAGCAGTCCATTATGTTTGTATTTTCATGTGAATGATAAGTTAGGTCCCCACCCTTATAAGCAGGAGTGAACGTGAGTATTTCAAAGAAGCTCGAATGGCGTAAGCATCACTATCTGGTAAGTACAGACAGAGAAAAGCTGGACTTGCAGGCTATCCATAGCTACCTGACCAGGTCCACCTGGGCGAAAGGTATTGACCTGACGACTGTCGGCACATCAATTGAAAACAGCCTGAACTTCGGTGTTTATCATAATGAAACACAGATAGGCTTCGCTCGTCTTATAACGGATTATGCTACGTTCGCTTACCTTTGCGACGTTTATGTTCTCGAAGAATACCAGGGTGAAGGGCTTGGAAGATGGGTTATGGAATGCATACATAATCATCCTGTTTTTGAGCAACTTCGCAGAATTTTGTTATTCACAACCACCGCTCCCTGGCTTTATGAAAAGTTTGGCTACGAGCCGGTCAACCGGGAAAACTATGCATGGGCCATCACCAGGCCTGATATTTATACTAATACACAAAAATCTGGCTAACCTTCGCCTGTATTCAAAGCAGGGTGTATGGAGGATCCAGTCCGGGCAGAAATGGGGCTTTTTACGCAAGAGTTTTGATAACCGTTCGAAAGCTAATAATAAAAAACGGGAACCATCAGGTTCCCGTTGTCACATCACCAGCGAGGCTGATTACATGTGTTTAATGATAGCGTCGCCAAACTCTGAACATTTCAGCAGCTTAGCGCCATCCATCAGACGCTCGAAGTCATAAGTTACGGTCTTCGCGTCGATTGCGCCTTCCATACCTTTAACAATCAGGTCTGCGGCTTCGAACCATTCCATATGACGCAGCATCATTTCTGCGGACAGGATGATGGAGCCTGGGTTTACTTTGTCCTGGCCTGCGTACTTAGGCGCGGTGCCGTGGGTCGCTTCGAACAGCGCGCATTCGTCACCGATGTTTGCGCCCGGTGCGATACCGATGCCGCCAACCTGCGCCGCCAGGGCGTCAGAGATGTAGTCCCCGTTCAGGTTCATACAGGCGATAACGTCGTATTCAGCAGGACGCAGCAGGATCTGCTGCAGGAACGCATCGGCGATCACGTCTTTAACCACGATCTCTTTGCCGGTTTTCGGGTTCTTGATTTTCACCCAAGGGCCGCCGTCGATAAGCTCGCCGCCGAACTCTTCGCGAGCCAGCTGGTAGCCCCAGTCTTTGAACGCGCCTTCGGTGAACTTCATGATGTTGCCTTTGTGCACCAGGGTCACGGAATCACGGTCGTTGGTGATTGCGTATTCGATGGCCGCACGCACCAGGCGTTTGGTGCCTTCTTCGGAGCAAGGCTTGATGCCGATACCGCAGTGCTCAGGGAAACGAATTTTCGTTACGCCCATTTCGTCACGCAGGAACTTGATAACTTTATCCGCTTCGGCGCTGTCTGCTTTCCACTCGATACCCGCATAGATATCTTCGGAGTTCTCACGGAAGATAACCATGTCGGTCAGCTCTGGCTGTTTAACCGGGCTTGGGGTGCCCGCGTAGTAACGCACCGGGCGCAGACACACGTACAGGTCAAGCTGCTGACGCAGCGCAACGTTCAGGGAACGAATACCGCCGCCGACCGGGGTGGTCAGTGGGCCTTTGATAGCAACGCGGTAGTCACGAATCAGGTCAAGAGTTTCTTCTGGCAGCCAGACGTCCTGGCCATAAACCTGGGTAGATTTTTCACCGGTGTAGATTTCCATCCAGGAAATTTTCCGCTCGCCCTTATAGGCTTTCTCCACGGCGGCATCCACCACTTTAATCATGGCTGGCGTAACGTCCACACCAATCCCGTCCCCTTCAATGAAAGGAATAACCGGGTTATGAGGAACGTTGAGTTTGCCATTTTGCAGGGTGATCTTTTTACCTTCCGCCGGAACGACTACTTTGCTTTCCATTCACCTCTCCTTCGAGCGCTTCTGGTTTTTGTTAATGATTTGTAATTTGCGGGCTCATACTACTGCAATATCAGGCTCGCGCCAATCACTCATGATTTCCGTTATAATGCGTTAATCCACCCGCCCTGAAAATACTATGAACAAAACTTCTTTTAAGAATCACCAAGTTAAACGATTCAGCAACCAGCAGACCGCGAAGCGCAAGCAGCCCGACGGGCCAAAGAAGCTGGTTATCTTTAATAAACCTTACGATGTGCTGCCGCAGTTCACCGACGAAGCGGGACGCAGTACGCTGAAGGATTACATCCCGCTGCCGGGGATTTACGCCGCAGGCCGCCTGGACCGCGACAGCGAAGGGCTGCTGGTGCTGACCAACGACGGCGCGCTACAGGCCAGGCTGACCCAACCGGGCAAAAAGACCGGCAAAATTTACTATGTGCAGGTTGAAGGCGAGCCGACGCAAGAAGCCCTTGCCGCGCTGCGTAACGGCGTTGAGCTGAACGATGGCCCCACCCTGCCCGCAGGTGCAGAGCGGGTGGACGAGCCGGAATGGCTCTGGCCGCGCAACCCACCAATCCGCGAGCGTAAATCAATCCCCACCAGTTGGCTGAAAATCACGCTTTATGAAGGCCGTAACCGCCAGGTTCGCCGCATGACGGCGCACGTTGGCTACCCTACTTTGCGCCTGATCCGCTATGCGATGGGAGATTTAACCCTCGACGGCCTCGAGCCGGGCAGCTGGCGCGAACTCCCACTCACCTCTGCATAAGGAAAGCCCATGTTTAAACCGCACGTCACCGTTGCCTGCGTAGTCCAGGCCGAAGGTAAGTTTTTGGTTGTTGAGGAGACAATTAACGGCAAGGCGCTGTGGAACCAGCCTGCCGGGCACCTGGAAGCGGATGAAACGCTGCTCCAGGCCGCTAAACGCGAGCTGTGGGAAGAAACCGGCATTACCGCCGAACCGCAAAGCTTTATCCGTATGCACCAGTGGATAGCCCCGGACCAGACGCCGTTTTTGCGTTTTCTGTTCGCGATCGATCTCGAAAAACAGCTGCCGACCACGCCGCATGACAGCGACATTGATTGCTGCCACTGGCTGGACGCGGAGCAAATTCTTACCGCCGCTAACCTTCGCTCGCCGCTGGTGGCAGAAAGCATCCGCTGTTACCAGCAGAAGGAGCGTTACCCCCTCTCGATGTTAGGCGCTTTTAACTGGCCGTTTTCCGGGGGTGCCAAGTAAAAGGCTGCGTGATAGAATACGCCGCTTTGAAGTTCAATGTCGTGAGTATCTCCATGTCTGATAACAGCCAGAAAAAAGTAATCGTCGGGATGTCCGGCGGTGTCGACTCCTCCGTTTCCGCCTGGTTGCTGCAACAGCAAGGTTATAAGGTGGAAGGCCTGTTCATGAAGAACTGGGAAGAAGACGATGGCGAGGAATACTGCACCGCGGCGGAAGATTTAGCTGACGCCCAGGCGGTCTGCGACAAGCTCGGCATTGAACTGCACACCGTTAACTTTGCCGCAGAATACTGGGACAACGTGTTCGAATTGTTCCTGGAAGAGTACAAAGCCGGGCGCACGCCAAACCCGGATATTCTGTGCAACAAAGAAATCAAATTTAAAGCCTTCCTTGAGTTCGCCGCAGAAGATTTAGGTGCCGACTACATCGCCACCGGCCACTATGTGCGCCGCGCTGACGTGAACGGTAAAAGCCAGCTGCTGCGCGGCCTGGACGGCAACAAAGACCAGAGCTACTTCCTGTATACCCTGAGCCACGAACAGATTGCCCAAAGCCTGTTCCCGGTTGGCGAGCTGGAAAAACCGGAAGTGCGCCGCATCGCCGAAGAGCTTGATCTTATAACCGCGAAGAAAAAAGACTCCACCGGTATTTGTTTTATCGGCGAGCGCAAATTCCGCGACTTCCTTGGCCGCTACCTGCCAGCCCAGCCGGGCAAAATCATCACCGTTGACGGGGATGAAGTAGGCCAGCACCAGGGGCTGATGTACCACACGCTCGGCCAGCGTAAAGGCCTCGGCATCGGCGGAACCAAAGAAGGGTCTGAAGATCCGTGGTACGTGGTCGATAAAGACGTCGAAAAAAATATCCTGGTGGTTGCCCAGGGTGGCGAGCACCCTCGCCTGATGTCGGTTGGGCTGATTGCCCAGCAGCTGCATTGGGTAGACAGAGAGCCGCTGACCGCGCCGCTGAGCTGCACGGTGAAAACGCGCTACCGCCAGGCAGATATTCCCTGCACCATTACGCCGCTGGACGCTGAACGTATTGAAGTGCGTTTTGAAGAGCCGGTTGCAGCCGTTACCCCAGGCCAGTCCGCGGTGTTCTACCTCGGCGAAGTGTGCCTCGGCGGCGGCATTATTGAGCAGCGCCTGCCGCTCGTTAATTAATTACACACAAGGACGCAGCCCGGTGGCTAAAAACTACTACGACATTACCCTCGCGCTGGCGGGCATTTGCCAGTCGGCTCGTCTGGTGCAGGAGTTAGCGCATCAGGGCCATTGCGACAGCGACGCGCTGCGCGTCTCGCTCAACAGCGTGATTGACCTGAACCCGGGCTCGACTTTAGCGGTTTTTGGCGGGAGTGAAGCTAACCTCAAGCCGGGCCTGGAAACGCTGCTCGGCGTGCTGAACGCCAGTAGCCGCCAGGGGCTGAACGCCGAGCTGACCCGCTATACTCTCAGCCTGATGGTGCTGGAGCGTAAACTCCACGCCAGCAAAGGCGCGATGGACACGCTGGGTAGCAAAATTAACGGCCTGCAACGCCAGCTTGAACATTTTGATCTTGAGTCAGACACGCTGCTGAGCGCCATGGCCGGGATTTATGTTGATGTCATTAGCCCGCTTGGCCCGCGTATTCAGGTCACCGGCTCCCCTGCCGTGCTGCAAAGCCCGCAGGTGCAAAGCAAAGTACGCGCCACGCTACTGGCCGGTATTCGTGCCGCCGTGCTGTGGCACCAGGTTGGCGGTGGCCGCCTGCAATTAATGTTTTCCCGTAGTCGCCTGACCACTCAGGCCAAACAAATTCTTGCTCATTGTTAACCTCTCAGGAGTTGTTATGGAATTATCCTCACTGACCGCCGTTTCCCCCGTTGACGGGCGCTACGGCGACAAAGTCAGCGCTCTGCGCGCTATTTTCAGCGAATTTGGTCTGCTGAAATTCCGCGTACAGGTCGAAGTACGTTGGCTGCAAAAGCTGGCCGCGCACGCAGCGATCAAGGAAGTTCCTGCTTTTGATGCGGACGCAAACGGTTACCTTGATAAAATCGTCGCTGAGTTCAGCGAAGTCGATGCGGCACGTATTAAAACCATCGAGCGCACCACCAACCACGACGTAAAAGCGGTTGAATACTTCCTCAAAGAGAAAGTGGAAGCGATCCCTGCCCTGCACGCGGTGTCCGAATTTATTCACTTCGCCTGTACGTCCGAAGACATTAACAACCTGTCTCACGCCCTGATGCTGGAGACGGCTCGCAAAGAAGTGGTGCTGCCGTACTGGCGCAAAATTATTGATGCGGTGAAAGACCTGGCGGTGCAGTACCGCGACATCCCGCTGCTGTCCCGTACTCACGGCCAGCCTGCTACTCCGTCCACCCTCGGGAAAGAGATGGCTAACGTCGCTTACCGTATGGATCGCCAGTTCCGCCAGTTGGAAAACGTCGAGATCCTCGGCAAAATCAACGGCGCGGTCGGGAACTATAACGCCCACATCGCCGCTTACCCGGAAGTGGACTGGCACCAGTTCAGCGAAGAGTTCGTGACTTCTCTGGGCATTCAGTGGAACCCGTACACCACCCAGATCGAGCCGCACGACTACATCGCCGAGCTGTTCGACTGCATCGCCCGGTTCAACACCATCCTGCTGGACTTTGACCGCGACGTGTGGGGCTACATCGCCCTGAACCACTTCAAGCAGAAGACCATTGCGGGTGAAATCGGCTCGTCCACTATGCCGCACAAAGTGAACCCGATTGACTTCGAAAACTCCGAAGGCAATCTCGGCCTGTCTAACGCCCTGCTGCAACACCTGGCAAGCAAACTGCCGGTTTCCCGCTGGCAGCGCGACCTGACCGACTCCACCGTGCTGCGTAACCTCGGCGTCGGCATCGGCTATGCGCTGATCGCTTACCAGTCCACCCTGAAGGGCGTGAGCAAGCTGGAAGTGAACCGCGACCGCCTGCTGGACGAGCTGGATCACAACTGGGAAGTGCTGGCTGAGCCAATCCAGACCGTGATGCGCCGCTACGGCATTGAAAAACCGTACGAGAAGCTGAAAGAGCTGACCCGCGGCAAGCGCGTTGACGCCGAAGGCATGAAGCAGTTCATCGACGGCCTTGAGCTGCCAGAAGAAGAAAAAACTCGCCTGAAGGCGATGACCCCGGCAAATTACATTGGCCGCGCAACCACTATGGTTGACGAACTGAAGTAATCCCCATGACGCCGTCGCCCGGCGGCGTCTATTTCCTGCTGTTTATCCGTCGTTTACTCCTCCTCTTTGATAATTCGCGTTAAACTAACATGGCAAATTAACGGATTGAGGGAAAAGCGATGCGCGTTCTGGTTGTGGAAGATAATGCCCTGTTGCGTCACCACCTTAAGGTGCAGCTACGTGAAGCTGGCCACCAGGTTGATGCTGCGGAAGATGCCAAAGAGGCCGACTATTTCCTTAATGAACACACGCCGGATATTGCGATTGTTGACTTAGGCCTGCCGGACGAAGACGGCATGAGCCTGATCCGCCGCTGGCGCAGCCACGATGTCACCATTCCGATTCTGGTGCTGACCGCCCGCGAAGGCTGGCAGGACAAAGTAGAAGTCCTCGGCGCGGGTGCCGACGACTACGTGACCAAACCGTTCCACCTGGAAGAAGTGGTGGCCCGCATGCAGGCTTTAATGCGCCGTAACAGCGGCCTGGCCTCGCAGGTTATTTCCCTGCCGCCGTTCCAGGTTGACCTGTCCCGCCGTGAGCTGTCGATTAATGACAACCTGATCAAGCTGACGGCATTTGAATACACCATTATGGAAACCATTATCCGCAACGCCGGAAAAGTGGTAAGCAAGGATTCGCTGATGCTGCAACTGTACCCGGACGCTGAACTGCGCGAGAGCCACACCATTGACGTACTGATGGGCCGCCTGCGTAAAAAAATTCAGGCAGAGTATCCGCAAGAGGTGATTACCACCGTGCGCGGCCAGGGCTACCGGTTCGACTTACACTAAATGCCAAATATTTTTCGCCATATTCTGCCGCTCTCGCTGCGGGTTCGCTTCTTGCTGGCTACCGCAGCAGTCGTGATGGTGCTGTCTCTTGCCTACGGCGTGGTTGCGCTGGTGGGCTACAGCGTCAGCTTCGATAAAACCACCTTCAGGCTGCTGCGCGGCGAAAGCAACCTGTTCTACACCCTCGCCAGCTGGAAGGACGGCAAACTACAGGTTGACCTGCCCGAGAACGTAAGCGTGCAAAGCCCGACCATGGCGCTGATTTACGACGAGCACGGCAAGCTGCTGTGGATGCAGCGCAACGTGCCGGACGTAGTACAGCAGATCCAGAAAGAGTGGCTGAGCGGGAACGGCTTCCACGAACTGGAAGCGGACTTCGCCACCAGTAGCGCCCTGCTGGATAACGACAAAGACCGCCTCGCCCAGCTAAAAGACATGCACGACGACGAAAGCGACGACGGCTACGAAATGACCCACTCGGTGGCGGTTAACCTCTACCCGGCCACCGCGCACATGCCTGCCCTGACCGTGGTGGTTGTGGATACCATTCCTATCGAGCTTAAACGCTCCTATATGGTCTGGAGCTGGTTTATTTACGTCCTGCTTGCCAACCTGTTACTGGTGGTGCCTCTGCTGTGGCTTGCAGCCTGGTGGAGCCTGCGCCCTATTCAGGAGCTGGCCCAGGAAGTGCGCGAGCTGGAAAAACACGACCGCGACAGCCTGAACCCGGAAACCACCCGCGAGCTGACGAGCCTGGTGCGTAACCTTAACCAGCTGCTGCGCACCGAGCGTGACAGGCACGATAAATACCGCACCACGCTGACGGATTTAACCCACAGCCTGAAAACGCCGCTGGCGGTGTTGCAGTCCACCCTGCGTTCGCTGCGCACCGACAAGATGGACGTTGAGGAAGCCGAACCGGTGATGCTGGAGCAGATCAGCCGTATTTCTCAGCAAATCGGCTATTACCTGCACCGCGCCAGCATGCGCGGCAACAGCACATTGCTGAGCCGCGAACTGCATTCGGTTGCCCCCCTGCTGGACAAACTCTGCTCGGCGCTGAACAAGGTTTACCAGCGCAAAGGGGTAAACATCACCCTGGACGTGTCGCCGGAAATTACCTTCGTCGGCGAGAAAAATGACTTTATGGAAGTCATGGGCAACGTGCTGGATAACGCCTGTAAATACTGCCTTGAGTTTGTTGAAATCACCGCCCGCCAGACCGAAGATTCGCTGCACCTGATAGTGGAAGACGACGGCCCCGGCATCCCGGAGAGCAAGCGAGCCATGGTCTTTGACCGCGGCCAGCGGGCCGACACGCTGCGCCCCGGCCAGGGCGTGGGGCTTTCTGTCGCCAGAGAAATCGTGGAGCAGTACAGCGGCGAGATCCAGACCAGCTCCAGCCCGCTCGGCGGCGCAAGAATGGAAGTTATTTTCGCCCGCCAGCAGCCTGAACAGGATGAGGATTGAAATAGTCCCGTAAGCCGGGCCGCCATCCGTTATAATCCGTGTCAGGCTCCTCCACCTGCAGGAAGACAACAATATGGATTACCAACTGGATTTAAACTGGCCCGACTTTATCCAACGCTACTGGCAAAAACGCCCGGTGGTGTTGAAACGTGGCTTTAAAAACTTCATCGACCCTATCTCACCGGACGAACTGGCGGGCCTGGCCATGGAAAACGAGGTGGACAGCCGCCTTGTGAGCCACCAGGGCGGGAAATGGCAGGTCAGCCACGGGCCGTTCCAGAGCTACGATCACCTGGGCGAGAACAACTGGTCGCTGCTGGTGCAGGCGGTGAACAACTGGCACGAACCTTCCAGCGCCCTGATGCGCCCCTTCCGCGCCCTGCCCGACTGGCGCATTGACGACCTGATGATCTCTTTCTCTGTTCCCGGCGGCGGCGTTGGCCCGCACCTGGATCAGTACGACGTGTTTATCATTCAGGGAACAGGCCGCCGCCGCTGGCGCGTGGGCGAAAAAGTCGCCATGAAGCAGCACTGCCCGCACCCGGACCTGCTCCAGGTTGAGCCGTTTGACGCCATCATCGACGAAGAGATGGAGCCTGGCGACATTCTGTATATTCCACCGGGTTTCCCGCACGAGGGGTACTCCCTGGAGAATGCCCTGAACTATTCGGTTGGCTTCCGTGCCCCCAGCGGCAGAGAGCTTATCAGCGGTTTTGCCGACTACGTGTTGCAGCGTGAGCTGGGCAGCCTGCGCTATACCGACCCGGATGTTCCTGAGCGCCAGCACCCGGCGGATGTTCTGCCTCAGGAGCTGGATAAGCTGCGTGGCATGATGCTGGACATGGTTAACCAGCCGGAAACCTTCAACAGCTGGTTCGGGGAGTTTATTACCCAGTCCCGCCACGAGCTGGATGTGGCCCCGCCGGAGCCGCCTTACCAGCCGGATGAGATTTACGACGCACTCCAGCAGGGTGATTCCCTGGTTCGCCTTGGCGGCCTGCGCGTGCTGCGCATTGCCGGTGAGGTTTACGTTAACGGCGAGAAGCTGGACAGCCCGCACCGCCCGGCGGTAGAAGCCCTGGCAAGCCACATTAAGCTGGATGCGGAGAAATTTGGCGACGCGCTGGAAGATCCTTCCTTCCTGGCGACGCTGGCCGCTCTGGTGAACAGCGGCTACTGGTTCTTCGAAGACTAACGCCCTGCTCTCCCGCCTTCTCACCAACGCCGCTTGCCGGCTGAGAAGGCGGGACGCTTCTGCTTAATGAAGACCCGGCAACACGCCACCGTCTATCATTGCCAGCCCTTTCTTCGTGCGCACGAACCGCGGCGCTTTTAAATCTTCTTCCAGCATGCCGAACACTTCATATAACAGGTCCGTTATTTGCACCTGCTGCTCCGCTGAAAGCTCCTGGTTCAGCAGCACCATGGTTAAGGCGGAACAATAATCGCAGAGGGTTTCTGACTCTGTTTCCAGCGGGGTGCGGAGCTTATCTAGCTGCCCTTCTTCTACCGTTAGCTGCTCAATAAGGTATTGCGGCAGCGGGTTATCTAACACTGCCCTCAGCACATTAAACCCCGCCAGCAGACGCCCACACAGGGCGATATATTCAACGTGGTTATCTGTTTCGATTAATTCACCGGCCCAGCAGCGGCAAACATTCAGCACATGAAATAAATCGTCCGTTGCGCCCAGCGGCGTTTTTAATAAAGCTGTAATATCTCCGGCCATAAGCTTTTGATCATCTTTGATTTCCGGGTGGATAAATGTGTTACTATCGGCACCAGCCATAGCGTGACTCCTGTTTAGTTACGTTGTGGTTAGCCCTCGTTTGGTGTTGCTGCACCATTCGGGGGCGACTCTATATTCACTACCTTAAATTGCCCTATCACCCTCTTACTTATCACTGGATAAGTCAACAGTATGGGATTGCTAAATTATTGGAAACCTTGAAAATTCGAGGGAGATCCCGAAAACGTGATAACTGGAAACCTCGTTACATTTCCTTATTCCTTTTTCGGTTTATTTGATAATTGCGAGATTGATTCCAAATTCTTGCTGCTTATATTTCTGGCGTGATTTCTACTTCTGAAAAAGGACCCTAGTCTCTTTAGCGATATTTTAGTGACGGATATATTCTTGCTGGGTTTGCTATGATTCCGGCTTGTACCTCCCTCTTGGGCACCGGGCTTTACAGAGATCTTGGCTACCAGAATTGGTAGATGGGGTTATTTGTTATTGATATTGTTTGTTTTGATTATTTAGAGTGGGGATCGAGATGTACTTTGAGCAACCAGCCGATGGTATAACAGAACTGAAGGTCCGCTGTGAGCGAGGTGCGGAAGTTCGAAATTGTTATCAACATGGAATAAAACTTGATTAAAATCTCAGTGCAATATGAGGCGTGTCAATTGTATGCAATTTCAGCTGTAGTACAGTATATTTACATTCTTTCAACCAAGCCCTTGGAATCAATTATGGCTATTCGGAAAAGTATTCCAAACGAAACCAAATTGCGGTTGATTTCGGCATCGGTAGGTCATTGTCAGAAACCAGATTGTCTTAAGCCACTTTTCCCAGCAGAGATCGGTGGTGATAAGTATATAGCTCAAATAGTACATGTCATTCTTCATGGTGATACTGAGTCCCACCGCGAAAAATGGCCTGCTGAGGAGTTTGAGCTAATTTCCGTACTCTGATGTTTACCAGTACGCCCCCGTTCGGTAAAACGCCAATATTTATTATATATATAAGTTAGACTATTAACAATAAAATCAGAGGCAAGCATAATGGCTTTCAATCCCAAAATTAATGGAAAAAGTATTGCTATATCATTGACACCATCTTCAGAGGCTGAGTGGGAAGAATACGAAAATTTGTATAGTGACTTGCCGACAAAACTGGTTGAAACATTACCGACAAAGAGAACGATTTTTTTGTCTAAAATAGAGCGTGATTTTCTCGATGCGGCCATTAAGAAACTCCCTAACTATCTTATATTTAGCCAGGTTCAGCTTATCCGGTTGGTAGATATTGATAGCTCTAAAATTCCTCAGTTTAAAATAGATTTCCCTACGTTCTTTCAAGGCGAGGAAGAAAAGTATGCCATTTTCAATTTAATAAACTTACTTAGTGTTGATTTCGTTATTTCAAATAAAACTGGATATCCTCTCTGTGTAATCGAAGTGGATGGGGAAGAACACAAAAAATCATATTCCGCAAGAAAGGATGAGTTCAAAAACAAGGCATTAGAGAATGCAGGTATTAAAATTTTTCGTATAACTAATAAAGATGCTTGTGACGAAAAAAAATTGGACTATTTCTTGGAAGATATTAGATTTAATTATTTATGACTAATAATTAATAGTTGATGGGAAATTTATCGCATTGACCCCCGCCAGGCGGTTTTTTTACGTCCTTACCCTCCGTTCGGTAAAACGCCTACAATACCGCCGTACCATCACCACTCTCTGGGCTTCGTCCGCTCCTGGCACTGAGCGGACGAGTTTACTGGGGTGAAGGTCCGCTGTGAGCAAGAAGCGGAAGTTCGCTTCTTGATGTATTAGTAAATACTACCATGCTAAGATCGGCGAGGATCTGGCCATCCGTTGCACTTTCATAGATAAGATATATACCATTGCGGTATATAATATAGTATATAAGATCTGCAAAGTATTAGTTCACGGCTCAATCTATTTTTTTGAAGACAAAAGTAAATTATAAAATATTTAACTTTGATTAAATGCTTCGCGTGGCTTACAGTTCACAAAAAATTAAGTAAATCCTTCTGTTTTGAATGTTACAATTCGTCGGTAAATGTTGTACATTGCTACAATAATCTTAAGGTAAATGTCCTGCCGATAAGGAGGTATAGCTCTACTTAAATCATCTATTAATTCATCCTTCTCTACTGTGTAATCGCCATAATAACTAATACCATCCATGTGTGGATTAACGTTAACCGTGTCCGTGTGGATCGAAAAATACATTTCATTCAACGAGTTTGGACTAAAGTTAAATGTCATATTAAAGGACTCAATTGTTTCATCAAACTCGTGAGATAATACTACATAATCAATTAATTCCTTTACTGGCAAGCATATTAATCCTATGTAAGAATCATTTCTATATTTGATGGGATTGAATAAATCTTTAAAAAAGATATCTATTCTACGATCTTTTACGATTATATTTAAAGGCCCAACACCGCGCAAAGTGAAGCATTTATCATTTGAGTCCCTATATAAACTGAA
Organism: Cedecea davisae DSM 4568; assembly: GCF_000412335.2. Taxonomy (GTDB): domain Bacteria; phylum Pseudomonadota; class Gammaproteobacteria; order Enterobacterales; family Enterobacteriaceae; genus Cedecea; species Cedecea davisae. The sequence goes on along the minus strand of NZ_KE161030.1, from coordinate 1,573,816 downwards.
ATATTCAATATCACGAATACCTGAAAAAAGTTCACGATGGCGATTTACATTTTCCGTAAAGACATCCTGAGATACATCATATCTCGCTTTGCCTACTTTACTCAGCGCATACTGTTCAGCTGTAAGCTTCCATTTACGAAGAAGCTCTACAGAGAAGCGGTCTGGATCTACATCAATTTCTTTTGCATGGATAGAGCAAAGCCAAATACCGTTGTCAAAAGAGCATCTTTGATCTTTTTGCATTTCCTTGTTGTAGCGGGGGCCACCTTCAGATGCGGCTTCAATATGGCATGCCTGTCCAACATTAACTCGCTTTGTAGGATCTGTATGGGGCCCAACAGTCACAACTCTGCAATCGGGATTGGAGCAAAGCCATGCTACGCGTTCGGCCAACCTCTGTTTAATTTTGTTTGAGAAATCGTCCCTCACTGCCAATCCCTATTTGAATTACTATTACGCGTTGGCCAACACTTTATCATAATTGCAAAACTGTAGTCAGGGTAACCAGCTCAACCCATTTATTATTATCTGTTTCCTTCAGCAAGGCCCGCTTCTGGCACAAAGCAGACAAGCTAACCGACCCGGAAATACGCTATGAGCAAGCTACAGACATTGCAAACAGCGTTCTGAATAAAATAATGGAGAACAGCTCAAAGCCACAACCAACAATAATAAAAAAAGGGGCCAAAAGCCCCTCCCATAATTAGTAGTTCTCAGCCGATTTAGTCTTTCTTAGCCGTCAATTCAGCAATACGGACAATAACCGCCACTGCCTTCTCCATTCCTTCCAGGGTCACGAACTCGTGTTTGCCGTGGTAGTTATAGCCGCCGGTGAACAGGTTAGGGCACGGCAGGCCTTTAAAGGAGAGCTGTGCGCCGTCCGTGCCGCCGCGGATGGGCTTCATAATCGGCTCTATATTGCAGTCGCGCATTGCCTGCTGGGCGACTTCAACAATATAAGGGTGCTCGGCCACTTTCTCGCGCATGTTGTAATAGCTGTCTTCTATTACCAGCTCTATATAACAGTCCGGGTGCAGGCCTTTGCCGACCTTTTTGGCTATTTCCATCATTTTGCGTTTGCGGGCTTCGAACTGCTCGCGGTCGAAGTCACGGATGATGTAATGCATCTCGGCGCGGTCAACCGAGCCTTTCATGGTGTTCAGGTGGTAGAAACCTTCATAGCCTTCGGTGCATTCCGGGCTTTCGTCCGCCGGGACTTCGGCATGAATACGCGCCGCCAGCGACAGGGCGTTAACCATCACGCCTTTTGCCGTGCCGGGGTGGACGTTATTCCCGACGATTTTGATAGTGACCGAAGCGGCATTAAAGTTCTCCGACTCCAGCTCGCCTACTCCGCCGCCGTCCACGGTGTACGCCCATTCGGCGTTAAAGGCTTCCACGTCGAAGAAATGCGCGCCTTTGCCGACTTCTTCATCCGGCGTGAACGCTACGCGAATATCGCCGTGCGGAATGTTCTTCTCTTTAAGCACCGCCAGGGCGGTCATGATTTCGGCCACGCCTGCTTTGTCGTCCGCGCCCAACAGGGTTTTGCCGTCCGTGGTGATGAGCGTTTGCCCCATCAACTGGTGGAGCACCGGGAACATCACCGGGGAAAGAATTTCGTCCCCAATGCCCAGGGCAATATCGCCCCCTCGGTAGTTTTCGACTATCTGCGGGTTAACGTTTTTCCCGGTAAAGTCCGGAGCAGTATCAACGTGGGAGATAAAACCAATCGCCGGAACGCGGTGCGTAATATTCGCAGGCAGCGTGCCCATCACCGTGCCGTGGTCGCTGAGCGTGACGTCCACCAGCCCCATCTGCTCCAGCTGTTCCTTTAACAGACGCAGAAGCCTCCATTGCCCTTCCGTGCTCGGCACCTGCTTAACGCCGGGTTTGGATTGTGTATCCAGAGAGACATACTGCAAAAAGCGCTCAAGTAATTTATCCATTTAGCCACCCTCGTTTTTTGTGACACCAATTATCAATAAGCCGCAACGGGCAGATATTGCGTCAGGTCACTTTTAATGGGTTACGGGAAAAATAGTTTATCGCGTTTGTAACAATGCCGTGTTATCAACCTACCCTTAACAAGAGAAAATAACCGCCGATTTCGGGCCTGCTTTCTCCATCGCGGGATTGGCGATTACCTCCTCTTTGCCGTAGAATCCTTGCCCTCACTCAACGTGCCAAAACCCAAGGTGGTTAATCACAAACCCCGTATCCCCGCTTTCGGATACGTTATTTATGGGACAGCGTAAAAAATTGAATAAACAGCAACGTTCGCGCTCGACGCTGGTCAACCTGGCCGGGGTCGCTAAGAGCTTTGATGGTAAATCTGTAATTTCTGACTTCTCTCTCACCATCAATCATGGTGAATTCCTGACGCTGCTCGGCCCTTCAGGCTGCGGCAAAACCACCGTATTGCGCCTTATAGCGGGGCTGGAAAGCACCGACTCCGGCCAGATAACGCTCGACAATCAAGACATCACCCACGTTCCTGCCGAGCATCGCCACGTTAATACCGTGTTCCAGAGCTATGCTCTGTTCCCGCATATGACGGTGTTTGAAAACGTCGCCTTCGGCCTGAGGATGCAAAAAACGCCCACGGCGGAAATCACGCCCCGCGTGACCGATGCCCTGAAAATGGTTCAGCTCGAAGAGTTTGCCCGGCGCAAACCGAACCAGCTTTCCGGCGGCCAGCAGCAGCGCGTTGCCATTGCCCGCGCGGTGGTGAATAAACCTCGCCTGCTATTGCTCGACGAATCGCTCTCGGCGCTGGACTACAAGCTGCGCAAGCAAATGCAGAACGAGCTGAAAGCCCTCCAGCGTAAGCTTGGCATTACCTTTGTGTTTGTCACGCACGATCAGGAAGAAGCCCTGACCATGTCGGACCGCATCGTGGTAATGCGCGACGGCAAAATTGAGCAGGACGGTACGCCAAGAGAGATTTACGAGGAGCCGAAGAACCTGTTCGTTGCCAGTTTTATTGGCGAGATCAATATTTTCGACGCCACGGTGGTGGAGCGCACGGATGACCAGCGCGTGCTCGCCAACGTTGAAGGCCGCGAGTGCCATATCTTCGTCAGCAAGCCGGTTACGCCGGGGCAAAACCTCAAGGTGCTGCTGCGCCCGGAAGATTTGCGCGTTGAGGAGATTAACGGCACAACCGAGGCCGACGGGCTGATAGGCTACGTGCGCGAACGTAACTATAAAGGTATGACGCTTGAGTCCACTGTGGAGCTGGAAAACGGCAAAATGGTGATGGTGAGCGAGTTCTTTAACGAAGACGACCCGGACTTCGACCATTCGCTGGATCAAAAAATGGCGGTGACCTGGGTTGAAAGCTGGGAGGTTGTACTGGCCGATGAAGAGCTCGCGTAAATTCCAGAATGTGGTAATTGCCACGGTGGTGGGCTGGCTGCTGCTGTTTGTCTTCCTGCCCAACCTGATGATTATTGTCACCAGCTTCCTGACCCGCGATAACGATAACTTCGTGAGCATGGTCTTTACGCTGGATAACTACACCCGGCTGGCGGACCCGCTGTACGCCCAGGTGCTGCTGCACTCGCTGAATATGGCGGTGATAGCCACCCTCGCCTGTCTGGCGCTCGGGTATCCTTTTGCCTGGTTCCTCGCCCGGCTGCCGGAGCGCGTGCGCCCCCTGCTGCTGTTTCTGCTGATTGTGCCGTTCTGGACCAACTCGCTGATCCGCATTTACGGGCTGAAGATCTTCCTCAGCACCAAGGGCTATCTCAACGAGTTCCTGCTCTGGCTGGGGGTTATCGACACGCCCATTCGCATTATGTTTACCCCGAGCGCGGTGATAATCGGCCTGGTCTATATCCTGCTGCCGTTTATGGTGATGCCGCTCTATTCCAGCATTGAAAAGCTGGATAAGCCGCTGCTTGAAGCCGCGCGCGATCTAGGGGCCAGCAAGCTGCAAACCTTTATCCGCATCATTATTCCCCTGACCATGCCGGGCATTATTGCCGGCTGCCTGCTGGTGATGCTCCCGGCAATGGGCCTGTTCTACGTCTCGGATCTGATGGGCGGCGCGAAGAACCTGCTTATTGGCAACGTGATCAAGAGCCAGTTCCTGAACATCCGCGACTGGCCGTTCGGGGCGGCAACCAGCATCACCCTTACGCTGGTGATGGGCCTGATGCTGCTGGTTTACTGGCGCGCCGCGCGCCTGCTGAACAAGAAGGTGGAACTCGAATGACAGGACGCCTGCTCCGCGGCGGCTTTATGTCCGCGATTTATGCCTTTTTGTATATTCCGATCATTATTCTGATCGTGAATTCGTTTAACAGCTCGCGCTTCGGCATTAACTGGCAGGGGTTTACCACCAACTGGTACAGCCTGCTGATGAATAACGACAGCCTGCTTCAGGCGGCTCAGCATTCATTAACCATGGCGATTGTTTCCGCGAGTGCCGCCACGCTTATCGGCTCGCTTACCGCCGTGGCGCTTTACCGCTACCGCTTCCGGGGCAAGCCGTTCGTCAGCGGTATGTTGTTTGTGGTGATGATGTCGCCGGACATCGTTATGGCCATCTCGCTGCTGGTGCTGTTTATGCTGCTGGGCGTTTCGCTTGGCTTCTGGTCGCTGCTGTTTTCCCACATCACGTTCTGTCTGCCGTTTGTGGTGGTCACCGTTTATTCCCGCCTCAAGGGTTTTGACGTCAAGATGCTGGAAGCGGCGAGGGATCTGGGTGCCAGCGAGCTGACCATCCTGCGCAAAATTATTGCCCCGCTGGCGATGCCCGCGGTTGCCGCAGGCTGGCTGCTGAGCTTTACCCTCTCGATGGACGATGTGGTGGTTTCCTCGTTTGTTACCGGGCCGAGCTACGAGATCCTGCCGCTAAAAATTTATTCCATGGTCAAAGTTGGCGTCTCGCCGGAAGTGAACGCCCTGGCCACTATTTTGCTTTTACTCTCGCTGGTTATGGTGATTGCCAGCCAGCTTATCCTGCGCGATAAAACTAAACCTCAGGGGACGTTAAAATGAAAAAGTTGCCTTTCATAAAATGGTCACGCCACCTGCTTGCTGCGGGCGCTCTGGCGCTCGGCGTTAGCGCCGCTCATGCCGACGACAGCAAGACGCTCTATTTCTACAACTGGACGGAATACGTGCCGCCGGGCCTGCTGGAGCAGTTCACCAAAGAGACCGGCATCAAGGTGATTTATTCGACCTACGAGTCGAACGAAACCATGTACGCCAAGCTCAAGACCTATAAAGACGGCGTTTATGACCTTGTGGTGCCGTCCACCTACTTTGTGGCGAAGATGCGCAAAGAAGGCATGATCCAGAAGATAGACAAAAGCAAGCTCAGCAACTTTAAGAATCTCGACCCGGAGATGCTGAACAAGCCGTTCGACCCGAATAACGATTACTCCATTCCGTATATCTGGGGCGCAACGGCAATTGGCGTCAACAGCGAAGCGATGGATCCGAAGAGCGTCACCAGCTGGGCCGACCTGTGGAAGCCGGAATACAAGCAGAGCCTGCTGCTGACCGACGATGCCCGCGAAGTGTTCCAGATGGCGCTGCTCAAGCTCGGCTATTCCGGCAACACTACCGATCCTAAACAGATTGAAGCCGCGTACCACGAGCTGCAAAAGCTGATGCCAAACGTCGCGGCGTTCAACTCAGACAACCCGGCTAACCCTTATATGGAAGGCGAAGTGAATCTGGGCATGGTGTGGAACGGCTCCGCGTATGTCGCACGCCAGGCCGGTACGCCGCTGGACATCGTCTGGCCGAAGGAAGGCGGGATTTTCTGGATGGATAACCTGGCTATCCCGGCCAACGCTAAAAACGTGGAGGGCGCGCTGAAGCTGATCAACTTCCTGCTGCGCCCGGAAGTGGCGAAGCAGGTTGCGGAAACCATCGGCTACCCGACGCCAAACCTCGAGGCACGCAAGCTGCTGCCGAAGAATGTAGCGGAAGATAAGTCGCTGTACCCGGATGCGGAAGTGATTAAAGCCGGTGAGTGGCAGAACGATGTCGGCGAGGCGAGTGCTTTGTATGAGTCTTACTATCAGCGGTTGAAAGCCGGGCGGTAATTCGCCCCTCACCCTAACCCTCTCCCCAAAGGGGCGAGGGAACCGGATCGAGCTGGGTGTTGACCCCTCACCCTAATCCTCTCCCCAAAGGGGCGAGGGAACCGGAGCTTCGCTTTCCCCCTCTCCCTTTCAGGGAGAGGGTCGGGGTGAGGGTCAACCGCTAACTACAATCCCTTCAAAAGCTTATCCACAAATTCAGGCACCACCTGGCTTGCAAGCCCGTAGTGTTTCTCTTCGAATTCACTGCCCACCTGGCTTGGCTCCAGGTTCAGCTCCACGGTGTGCGCCCCCTGTAAACGAGCCTCATGCACAAAGCCCGCCGCCGGGTAAACGTGTCCGGAAGTGCCAATGGCAATAAAGTAGTCTGCGGTGGCGATCGCCTGGTAAATATCGTCCATGCCCAGCGGCATTTCGCCAAACCAGACGATGTGCGGGCGCAGCGCGGAAGAGATCTGGCAGCAGTGGCAGCGGTCTTCAGGCGTAATATCGTCCTTCCAGTCCAGCACCTGGCCGCTGCTGGCGCAGCGAACTTTTAACAGCTCGCCGTGCATGTGGATAACGTTCTTGCTGCCCGCGCGTTCGTGGAGGTTGTCGATATTCTGGGTCACCAGCACAAAATGGTCGCCCAGCGCCTCTTCCAGCTTCGCCAGCGCAAGGTGTGCGGCATTAGGCTGGATCTCCGGCTGCTGGAGCTGGCGGCGGCGTTCATTGTAGAAGCTCTGCACCAGCTGCGGATCACGGGCAAAGCCTTCCGGGGTCGCCACATCCTCAACGCGATGCTCTTCCCACAGCCCGTCCGCCGCTCTGAAAGTACGAATACCTGACTCGGCGGAGATCCCCGCCCCGGTCAGCACCACCACTCTTGGTCTATCCATCAGTTCCGGCACCATTCTGTCTCTGAAAAAAATACGCTGACGCAACCGTTGACGCAGCAGACGTTTGTTCTTCCGAAACCGGCTAAGCCGGTGTTGACGACGAGAAAGCATAGTTACTCCGAGTAGTGGAGGAATGCAGCGCCGCGCATGCCGCCTGCGTCGCCGTGCCGTGCCTGTTCAATGCGCGGAACCGCCGCCACCGGCAGCAAATACTTCGGCAGGCGCTCCGGCAGTTGCGCGTAGATATCGCTAAAGTTAGACAATCCTCCGCCAATCACCACCAAATGTGGGTCGATTGAGGTCAATAAATTGCCGAGGCAGGCGGCCAGCAGCTCGAGGAAGCGGTCAACGTGTTCGATGGCCTGCTCGTCGCCCTGGCGGTAGCGGGAGATTATCTCTTTTGCATCCAGCGGTTCGTGGTAGAAGTGCTGCCACAGCCAGGCAAAACCGCGGCCAGAGAGGTAGTTTTCGATGCAGCCGTTTTTGCCGCAGCCGCAGCGGGTGAACGGAATATCGCGCCCGAGGATTTCCAGGGCATCGACCGGCAGGCGCGTATGGCCAAATTCGCCGGTAATGTAGCTGCGCCCGGTAACGGATTTGCCGTTAACGATGATCCCGCCGCCAACGCCGGTACCGAGGATAAGGCCCATCACCACAGGATAATTGAGGAACTCGTCGTCCCACGCTTCGGAGAGGGTAAAGCAGTTGGCGTCGTTGTCGATGCGCACGTCGCGCTCAAGCATGGCGCTCAGGTCGGCGCGCAGAGGCTTGCCGCTGGCGGCAGGCACGTTGGCGGCGTAGAGCGTGCCGTCGTCGGTTTCCGGCATGCCGGGAATACCTATGCCCACGGAGCCACGGCAGTCAAAGCGCTCGTCTGCCTGAGCAACAAGCCCGGCGACTGCCTCGAGGAAATTTTCATAACTGTCATGGGGAGTAGCAACCCTGGCTTCCCAAAGTAAACGCCGCTGCTGGTCGTAAACGCCAAGTGCAATTTTAGTGCCGCCGATATCGAATCCGTAATACATCGCTGCTCCCCAAAAGTAAGGTAAATTTTATTGTCCGCTTAGCACCCTTGCCGGATCGATATTGCTTGCGCGCCGTGCCGGGTACCAGCTAGCCAGAAGGCTGAGCAGGAGCGCCGTCACCAGGACGTAAACCACGTCCAGCCAGTGCAATTCTGAAGGTAAGAAATCAATGAAATAAATGTCACCGGACAGGAAATTGTGCCCGATCAGTTTTTCAATAAAGTTAATAATGTTGGTCAGTTGCCACGAAGCGAGCACGCCAACAATTACGCCGCTCACGCTGCCCAGCAGCCCGGCCAGCAGCCCGTACCAGACGAAGATCGCGCGGATAAGCCCGTCTTTCGCCCCGAGCGTACGCAGCACGGCGATGTCGCCGCTCTTGTCTTTAACCGCCATCACCAGCGTAGAGACGATGTTGAAACAGGCCACGCCAATAACCAGCACCATTGCCAGGTACATAATGGCGCGGATCATCTGGATGTCGCGGTACATGTAGCCGTAGGTGCCTATCCAGCTGGAAATGTAGACGTAGGAATTGGTTGCCATTCCGGCGTCGTGCACCAGCTTAACGGCATTAAATACGTCGTCCACTTTGATGGAGATGCCGGTCACGCTGTTGCCCATATCCAGATAGCCCTGAGCATCCTGCATCGGGACCATCGCCAGGCTGTGATCGAGCTGACCGCTTAAGGCCAGGATACCGGCGACCTGGAGCCTGACTCGCTTGGGCTGCATCAGCTTAGTGCCGCCGTCGTTGTTGGGGATCATGATTGAAACCCAGTCGCCCTGCTTCACTTTCAGCGCATCCGCCACGCCTTTGCCCATGATTATCTGCTGCTGCCCGGCCTTAAAATTCGCCCAGGCATGGTTCTGCACATATTGTGGCAAAGCGCTCAAACGCTCTTCCTGCGCCGGATCAACGCCTTTCACTTCTATCGCCCGCAGGTTCGCCCCGCTCTCCACCAGCCCGGTAAAGCTGATGTAAGGCGCGGCGGCAATAATACCTTTGACCTTTTCAATCTTCGGCAAGACGTCCTGCCAGTTGGTAAACGGCTGGTTCACCGGCTTGATGTCGCCGTGCGGAACCACGGCCAGCACGCGGTTTTTCAGCTCGCGCTCGAAGCCGTTCATCGCGCTCAGGCCGACTATCAGCACCGCCACGCCCAGAGCAATGCCCAGGGTGGAGATAACCGAAATCAGCGACACCATGCCGCTGCGGCGACGCCCGCGGCTGAACCGCAGGCCTATCAATAAAGAAAGGGGTGAAGCCATTACTGCGCTCCCATCAAGGTCAGCTCGCTTGTCAGGCGGCCATCGCGCATTTCCAGCTGGCGTGACATGCGTTTTGCCAGCTGCAAGTCATGGGTGACGACTAAGAAAGCGGTGCCCTGGCGCACGTTGAGCTCGCCCAGCAGTTCAAAGATGCTGTCGGCATTGCGCGCATCCAGGTTACCGGTCGGCTCGTCCGCCAGCACCAGGCGCGGGTTGTTCACCAGCGCACGGGCAATCGCCACGCGCTGACGCTCGCCGCCGGACAGCTCCGACGGGCGGTGATTACTGCGGTGATCCAGCCCAACGGCGGCCAGCATCTCCAGCGCGCGTTTCTGCACTTCTTCCGGCTTCTTCTTGCCGATAAGCAGCGGCATAGCGACGTTTTCCAGCGCCGTAAAGTCCGGCAGCAGGTGGTGGAATTGGTAGATAAAGCCCAGCTCGCGGTTACGCAGTTCGGCTTTGGCCGCAGACGAAAGCTTGCTCATCGCCTGGCCGTTAAACACCACGTCGCCGGAGGTTGGCGTATCCAGGCCGCCCAGCAGGTGCAGCAGGGTACTTTTGCCCGAGCCGGAAGTGCCGACAATCGCCATTAGCTCGCCCGGGTTCATGCTGAAGCTGACATCGTGCAGCACATCCGTTTGCACTTTGCCTTCCTGATAGCGTTTGCACAGCTTGTCACACTGCAACAGGACAGAATTACTCATAACGTAAAGCCTCAGCGGGTTGGGTAGCGGCGGCGCGCCAGGAAGGGTAAAGCGTGGACAGCAGGGCAATCAGCATCGCCACCAGGGCAATAACGACCACCTGTAACGGCTCAATGGCAACCGGCAGCGCCGCACCATCCAGCAGGATGCCGATAACCGGCATTAAATTATTCAGCTGGCTGGCGAGCAGCGCGCCGAGCAGCGCACCCAGCAGCGCGCCAATCACGCCCGCCCCTGCGCCCTGCACCATAAACACCGCCATAATCTGGCGGCGGGTCAGGCCCTGGGTTTGCAGAATGGCGACTTCGCCCTGCTTCTCCATCACCAGCAGGCCCAGCGAGGTAATAATATTAAACGCGGCGACCGCAACAATCAGGCTCAGCAGCAGGCCCATCATGTTCTTTTCCATGCGCACGGCCTGGAACAGCTCGCCTTTGCGCTCGCGCCAGTCTTTCCATTCAGTCCCCTGCGGCAGAGTTTGCTGGCTAAGCACGTCAACTTTCAGCGGTTCGGCCAGCCACAGACGCCAGCCGGTGATGTTGCCCGCCGGGTAGCGCATCAGGCGTGAGGCGTCCTGCTGGTTAACCAGCATCTGGTAGCCGTCTACTTCACTGCTCGCAGCGAAAGTGCCAATAACCGTGAACAAACGCTGGCTCGGCACGCGGCCCATCGGCGTGAACTGGCTTGCAGAAGGCACCATAATACGGATGCTTTCCCCGCGTTTTACGCCAAGCGAAACGGCCAATTGCTCGCCAAGAATGACGTTGTACTGCCCGGCCACCAGGCCAGTCTGCTTAACGTTCACCAGATAAGGCGACAGCGGGTCTTTTTCGTCCGGCTGCACGCCAAGCATCACGCCCACCGCCACGCTGCGCGCGCTTTGCAGCACCACGTCGCCGGTAGTCAGCGGCGCAATACGCGTCACGCCCTGTAGCTTGAGGGAGTCAGCCGGGAGTTGTTGAGGATTAATCGAACCGGTGGATGAAGTGACCATCGCCTGCGGCATCAGCCCGAGGATGTTGTTTTGCAGCTCGCGCTCAAAACCATTCATCACCGAAAGCACCGTGACCAGCGCCATAACCCCGAGGGTGATGCCAATGGTCGACAGCCAGGAGACAAAGCGGCCGAAGCGGTCGGCTGCTCGCCCACGCATGTAGCGCAGGCCTATAAATAACGCGACAGGTTGATACATGAAATCCGTCTTGTTGCAGTTGCATATTTGCTCTGAATAATTCGGGTTGCAGGTAGACGGCAAGACCAGGAGCCCCCTGGAGCCTGGCTCACTGTTGCCAGGGCTATCGGTGCAGCCACGCACCTGCAACTTGAAGTATCACGAGCAAACAAAGATCCGGGAAGTATACGACACCTCCCCGGCCAAATGAATTCAATACCCTAAATTATTCCCGTTACTTCTCAAGCGCCTGCAACTTTTCCTAAATTTACCAAATCAGCGCCAAATACAGACAATTGAGGTCGTGCTCGCCGCGTGATGCCGCCAGGATAAAAGGCCAATGACGACGATAAAACATAAAGACGTGGATATGGCATGAAGAAAAAGCAGCTATGGATTAATCAAATCAAAGGATTATGTATTTGCCTGGTGGTTATCTACCATTCGGTTATCACCTTCTACCCTCACCTCACCACGCTCGGGCCTGGCTTCAATTTGTATCTCGCCAAACTCTGGGTGTACCTCAATCTCTACCTTGCCCCGTTCCGTATGCCGGTGTTTTTCTTTATCTCCGGCTATTTGATAACCCGCTACATCCACGAAGTGAGATGGCGTGACAGCGTGGACAAACGGCTGTGGAGCATCTTCTACGTGCTGGTGCTCTGGGGGATGATTCAGTGGGTTGCCCTTACCCATCTGAACCAGTGGCTGGCGCCGGATCTGGATCGCAACCCAACCTCCAACGCCGCCTACGCCGATACCTTCTGGCAGTTTGCCGCCAGCATGGCGAAGGCAAGCACCAGCCTGTGGTATCTGTACGCCCTGCTGGTCTACTTCGTTATTTTTAAGGCGCTGCGCCGCTACCGCATGCCGGTACTTATCCTGCTGATGGCGGTAAACATCGCTATTACTTTTATGCCGCTGCCGTGGTGGGGGCTGAACAGCGTGGTGCGTAATATGGTTTATTACGGCCTCGGGGCATGGTTTGGCCCGCTGTTAATGGCCTGGATGAAAGACTTCCGTTTTTCGCGCCATCCATTTACCTGCGCGGGTGTCGCCTGCGGCGCTATGGCGCTTTACCTGGTCAACGTCCCGCTGGTGATTTCCCTGGTCTCTATCGTGGTTATTCTGCGGGTGTTCTATCTGCTGGACGGCTGGCGCGAAACCGGCGCGAACTCATTCCTTAACGTGGTCGGCTCAAATACCATCGCGATTTACACCACGCACCGCATCCTGATAGAGGCGATGAGCCTGATAATGATAGCCCGCATCAATAACGGCAGCTTCTCCGGCCCGCTGCTGCTGGCTATTCTGCTGGTTTATCCGTTTATCAGCCTGGCTATCTGCACGCTGGCAGGGCTGGGCTTCCGCAAGCTTTCGGTGGCGCTGTTCGGGGATATGTTCTTCTCCCCTCCGGCTAAAATCGTGGCTTAGCGTCGTCTAAAGGCAGCATTTTGCCCTGCACTTCTGAAAATGCGCAGGGCAACCCTCCCAAAATAACCATAAATATCGACAACTTACACCAATGCATGCGATTCCCTCCACTTACAAAAAAGCCAGCAATTAAAACGTATCATTTTGATTTTAAATCAATTAATTCTTTCTTTGGCACGATCTTCTTATAAACCAGGATATATTTTTAACCCTTCAGAAAATAACCCTCCGCCCTTATATTTATTGAAATAAAGAATTAAATGGCACCGGCACAACAATATTAATATTCACATTGCTTTGAGGAGGAGTAGGATCGCAATCAAATTCATCTCAGGAAATTATTTACACCTTAAAAATCACGCCGCCATGTAAATAATAAACAGAGTAAATCTTTTCGCATAGAAAATATCAGGTATTAATATTATGAAAATAAAACGCATTGACAGAAAAAAACCAGATTTAATTGTAGGGCCGCTCACCACAACAGAATGGGGTCAGGAACGCCCATACAACGAAGTGTTCGATAATCCAAACATCGCCATGGGATGTGCTGGCGTTGCAGGGGGGCAGGTGATGAAATACTATAATCATCCCCCATTTGCTACCGGTACCTTACCAGAATACTTTACTACTGAGCTCCAGCCAGAAATGGATATTGACGGCTATGAATATCGCTGGGACTTAATGCCAGATGTTCTTACTGACGACAGCTCACAGGAACAAAAAAACGCAACATCCAATTTTTTATACCATGCAGGGTATGCAGCTCAAACCACTTTTAATGCGGGTTCACCTGGTAATGAAGAATTTCTTGCTGAGGCAATGGTAAACAATTTCGGCTACGACAAAAACCTGACAAAAATCGTGCTGTATAAACAAGAAGAGCAAGGGTATACAATTCAGGAAGTGAGTAAACTCCTCAGGGAGGAGCTGGATTTGGGCAGAGTTATAATGACAGCCATTCCCGGCCATGCTGTCGTTTGTGATGGTTATGCCGATGACGATTATTTTTCATTTAACTATGGCTGGGATGGTGAATGGCATGAGCAAAAACTTGACAGTTCAGATATCGAGGCAAGAAGGCTCTATATTGGTATTCAACCGGCAAAAAATGAAACGTTACTAATATCACACCTGGATATCGGTAGCCTTGAGGGCTTCCCCGGAAATTCCACCCGCCTTAAAGCGCAGGTCTCAACATCAGGCAAGGACTTTGCCGGCTATTACAGAGTGGTTTTGCTCGATAGTGCAGGCGTACGGCGCTCCTTCCTTACTCTTCCTCAAGAATTATCCCTGCTGGCAGGGAATAATGCTCAAATAGAATTGCAGATAGATATTCCCGTTGATGCCACCTACGGAAAACGGAGAATAGCCCTGACTTACAGTGAAGATGGTAAAGATTACCGGCCATTAAGAAACGACGCTGACCAGATAATTGCTTATGATATCACAATAAAAAAATACATCTCCGATAAATTAATTATTAACCGTAATACGACAATACCGGAAGAGGCATTTCTCAACAGGCCTGTCGATGTTAATTTCGAAATCACCAGCAGCATATCTGCATCTAAAAACATTGGTTGTTATATTGTAGGAAAATATTATAACTCGATTTATAAACTGGGGTCTGGCACATACAATATTGATGCATCAGGTTTAAACAAATGCACCATGACATTAGATTTTAGTAATGTGGATCCCTACAATGACTATTTCCTGGCATTTGTAGAGGATGATGCTGATGATGCTGATTTTTCCACCAGCAAACTTCTGCCAACAAATGACGGTACAATATTCATACAAAACATACGTGTTAAAGATAAAGATGTAGTGTATGGCGATGTTATTCTTCTTTCTAACATAGACACATCAAAACCATTTTACACCCCAGGCACAAATAAAGTTTCATTTAAATTTTGGTGTGATAAGCAAGTCGGTGGTGTAATAAAAATTATATTATTAATAAATGACAAATCAAGCAACTACAATAGATCACTAGAAACTACCATACTGGTCGGGGAGGCAGGGGAGTATACAGCCACCTTTAACATCCCATTTAGCGGCTTCATGCAGAGTGAGAAATTAACGTTTAACCTGCTATCCCAAAAAGCACTGGAAGAATATACTTTTTATTTGAAACCTAAGAACGATGAAATTTCCAACCCTGTTGATTTCATCCTACAGTACAGAAATGCTTATGATTATCTGCATTTGGTTAAATCTATTGATTGTGACAAAAAAGAATTACGGCCAAATGATGAACTAACCGTTCATTCATCCCTGCTATTCGATATGAAAAACGGGGTAGGTAACATTGTAGACCTTGAACTTTATGCGGTATTAAGTAATGCAGATGGTGATACTTATAATATAGGTAAAGCCTCTGACTTTTTGATAAATACACTCGAAGAAAAAGATGTTTCACTTAATTGTAAAATTCCCGAGGGCATTGCTCCTGCCCGTTATACCCTCTTTTTAAGAGCCGAGGAGATGGTACCTTACCAGGCTGAAAGCACTCCTCCGGAAATGCTCAGCGGCGCAAATAACACAATCATCAGCCAGATTGAGCTTGAGATCACCGCGTAACTTCTATAAAGCCTCCCTTTCCTCTTTTCTTTCACCCGAAACGAGGAAAGGGACATCAGCCCAACCGCGTGATATATGCCATTTCAGCAAGATCCCTGTAAAAAAGACTGAAATTCATTCACGAAGAAAATATAAGGCGTTAAAAAATGAAAATAAAACGCATTGACAGAAAAAAATCAGATTTAATTGTAGGGCCGCTCACCACTACAGAATGGGGTCAGGGTCGCCCATACAATGAAGTGTTCGATCAGTCATACATCGCCATGGGATGTGCTGGAATTGCAGGAGGGCAGGTGATGAAATACTATAATCATCCCCCATTTGCTACCGGTACCTTACCAGAATACTTTACCACTGAGCTCCAGCCAGAAATGGATATTGATGGCTATGAATATCACTGGGACTTAATGCCGGATGATCTTACTAACGGCAGCTCACAGGAACAAAAAAACGCAACATCCACTTTTTTATACCATGCAGGGTACGCAGCCCAAACTACTTTTGATGCAGGTTCACCGGGTAATGAAGGATGTCTTGCTGAGGCAATGGTAAACAATTTCGGCTACGACAAAAACCTGACAAAAATCGTGCTGTATAAACAAGAAGAACAAGGATATACAATTCAGGAAATAAGTCGACTCCTCAGAGAAGAGCTGGATTTGGGCAGAGTTATAATGGTCAGGATCCCAGGCCATGCTGTCGTTTGTGATGGCTATGCAGATGATGATTATTTTTCATTTAACTATGGCTGGGATGGCGAGTGGTATGAGAAAGAACTCGATAAATCAGGTATCGAAGCAAGAAAACTCTATATTGGTATTCAACCCGCAAAAGAAGAAACGTTGCTGATATCACACCTGGATATCGGTGGCCTTGAGGGCTTCCCCGGAAATTCCACACATCTTAAAGCTCAGGTCTCAACGCCAGGCAAGGACTTTACCGGCTATTACAGAGCGGTTTTATTCGATAGCGCAGGCGTGCGGCGCTCTTTCCTGACTCTCCCTCAAGAATTATCCCTGCTGGCAGGGAATAATGCTCAAATAGAATTGCAGATAGATATTCCCGTTGATGCCACCTACGGAAAACGGAGCATTGCCCTGACTTACAGTGAAGATGGCAAAGATTACCGACCATTAAGAGACGATGCTGACCAGATAATTTCTTATGATATCACAATAAAAAAACACATCTCCGATGAATTAGTTATTAGCCGTAATGCGACGATACCGGAAGAGGCATTTACCAACAAGCCTGTCGATGTCAATTTCGAAATTACCAGCAGCATATCCGCACCTAAAAATATTGGCTGCTATATTGTAGGAAAATATTATAATGCGATTTATAAACTGGGCTCTGGCACATACAATATTGATACTTCAGGCTTAAACAAATGCGCCATGACATTAGACTTTAGCGCTGTAGCTCCCTACAATGACTATTTACTGGCATTTGTAGAGGATGACACTGATAATTCTGACTTTTCTACAAGTAAACTTCTGCCCACGAATGACGGCACGGTATTTATACATAACATACGAAACAAAGATAAAGATGTAGTCTATGGAGATATTATCCTACTCACTAATATAGACACATCAAAACCATATTACTCCCCAGGGCTTAATGAGGTTTCAGTTAAATTTTGGTACGATCGGCAACCAAATGAAGTCATTGATATCACATTATTGGTTAATGATAAATCAAGCAATTATAATCAAACAGAAAAAACCTCTATTTTAACTCATGGCGCAGGGGAGTATACAGCCACATTTTCCTTACAGCTGACCGAATTTATGCAGAGTGAACAATTAACATTCAACTTGCTATACAATCAATTACACTCACAAGATACATTTTATTTGAAACCTAAAAACGATGAAATTTCTAACCCGGTTGATTTTATCGTACAGCACAGAAACCCTTATGATTACCTGCATTTAGTAAAATCTATCAGCAGTGATGAAACGGTATTACAACCAAATGATGAACTGGTCGTTCATTCATCCCTGTTATTCGATATGGAGAACGGGTTAGGTAATGCAATATACTTTGAGCTTTATGCTGTAATAAGCAATTCCGCGGGTGAAACTTATGAGATAGCTCATGATCCTATGTTTATAATGCCAGTATTTAAAGAGGAAGAGGTTTCACTTAATTGTAAAATTCCCGAGGGCATTAATCCAGGTCATTACTCTCTATTTTTAAGGGTCGAAGAATTGGGGCCTTATCAAGAAGAAAGCACCCCTCCGGAAATGCTCAGCGGTGCAAATAACACGATAATCAATCAGATTGAGATTGAGATCACCGCGTAGTTTTTACAAGTTCGCCCTTCCCTCTTATCTTGTGCCTGAAAGAGGGAAGGCACATCGGCTAGCCCGCTCAATAGACACCCTTTCAGCAAGCTTTTTGCCTTCTCTTTTCGCCTCCGATGGTTGCTAATGTTCTACTATCAAGGATAATAATCGCTATCTGTTCATGACTTAATGCACCTCTTATGCCGGGCCTGGCTGCGGCATAACCTACGAGATCCTGACGCTTTCTATGCCTGAACAATATCGCTATTCCTTACCCGCTAAAGCCGCTGAACAGCGCCTGCTTGGAGAGTTAACCGGTTCGGCCTGCGCCACCGAGGTGGCCGAAATCGTCGAGCGCCATAGCGGCCCGGTGGTGCTGATTGCCCCGGATATGCAGAACGCCCTGCGCCTGCACGACGAAGTCTCCCAGTTTACCGACAGCCTGGTGATGAACCTCGCGGACTGGGAAACGCTGCCGTACGACAGCTTCTCTCCGCATCAGGAAATTATCTCTTCACGCCTGTCCACCCTTTACCAGTTGCCGACCATGCAGCGGGGCGTGCTGATCCTGCCGGTTAATACGCTGATGCAGCGGGTGTGCCCTCACAGCTACCTGCACGGCCACGCCCTGGTGATGAAAAAAGGCCAGCGCTTATCGCGTGATAATCTGCGTGCTCAGCTGGAACAGGCCGGCTACCGCAGCGTCGATCAGGTAATGGAGCACGGCGAGTTCGCCACCCGCGGCGCGCTGCTCGATCTCTACCCGATGGGCAGCGCCCAGCCGTACCGCATTGACTTCTTTGATGATGAAATCGACAGCCTGCGCGTGTTCGACGTGGACTCCCAGCGCACGCTGGAAGAAGTGGAAGCCATTAACCTGCTGCCCGCCCATGAATTCCCGACCGATAAAAACGCCATCGAGCTGTTCCGCAGCCAGTGGCGGGATAAATTCGAAGTTAAGCGCGACGCGGAGCACATCTACCAGCAGGTGAGCAAAGGCACTTTACCTGCGGGTATCGAATATTGGCAGCCGCTGTTCTTTAGCGAGCCGCTGCCGACGCTGTTCAGCTACTTCCCGACCAACACGCTGCTGGTGAATACCGGCGACCTGGAAGCCAGTGCCGAACGCTTCTGGCTGGACGCTAACGCCCGCTTTGAGAATCGCGGCGTTGACCCGATGCGCCCTCTTCTGCCGCCGGAAGATTTATGGCTGAAGACCGACTCGCTGTTTAGCGAGCTAAAAGCCTGGCCGCGTGTTCAGCTCAAAACCGACTCTCTGGCGAAGAAAGCGGCCAACGTTAATCTGGGTTATCAAACCTTGCCGGACCTGGCGGTACAGGCGCAGCAGAAAGCCCCGCTGGACAGCCTGCGTAAATTCCTTGAGTCCTTTACCGGGCCGGTTGTCTTCTCGGTGGAGAGCGAAGGCCGCCGTGAAGCGCTGGGCGAACTGCTGGGGCGCATTAAAGTTGCGCCAAAACGCATTTATCGCCTTGAAGAAGCCGAAGGCACCGGCCGTTACCTGATGATTGGCGCCAGCGAGCACGGCTTTATTGACACCCTGCGCAACCGGGCGCTGATCTGCGAGAGCGACCTGCTGGGCGAGCGCGTAAGCCGTCGCCGCCAGGACAGCCGCCGCACCATTAACCCGGACACCCTGATCCGCAACCTGGCCGAGCTGCATCCAGGCCAGCCGGTGGTTCACCTCGAGCACGGCGTTGGCCGCTATGCGGGGCTGACGACGCTGGAGGCTGGCGGGATCACCGCTGAATACCTGATGCTGACCTACCTGGGCGACGCGAAGCTGTACGTTCCGGTCTCGTCCCTGCATCTTATCAGCCGCTATGCTGGCGGCGCGGACGATAACGCACCGCTGCATAAACTGGGCAGCGATGCCTGGTCCCGCGCGCGCCAGAAAGCCGCGGAAAAAGTGCGTGACGTTGCCGCCGAACTGCTCGACATTTATGCGATGCGTGCCGCCAAAGAAGGCTTCGCCTTTAAGCACGACCGCGAGCAGTATCAGCTGTTCTGCGACAGCTTCCCGTTCGAAACCACGGCGGACCAGGCTCAGGCAATCAATGCCGTCCTGAGCGACATGTGCCGCCCGCTGGCGATGGACAGGCTGGTCTGCGGCGACGTGGGCTTCGGCAAAACCGAAGTCGCTATGCGAGCCGCCTTCCTGGCCGTGGAGAACAACAAACAGGTCGCGGTACTGGTGCCAACCACCCTGCTTGCGCAGCAGCATCTGGACAACTTCCGCGACCGCTTTGCCAACTGGCCGGTGCGCATTGAAATGCTTTCCCGCTTCCGCAGCGCCAAAGAACAAACGCAGATCCTGGAGCAGGCAAGCGAAGGCAAGATTGATATTCTGATAGGCACCCACAAGCTGTTACAGGCCGACGTGAAGTGGCGCGATCTGGGCTTGCTGATCGTCGACGAAGAGCACCGCTTCGGGGTGCGCCACAAAGAGCGCATCAAAGCGATGCGCGCCGACGTGGATATCCTGACCCTGACCGCAACACCAATTCCGCGAACCCTGAATATGGCGATGAGCGGCATGCGCGACCTGTCGATTATCGCCACGCCTCCGGCTCGCCGCCTGGCGGTAAAAACCTTTGTGCGCGAATACGACAGCCTCGTGGTGCGTGAGGCTATTCTGCGTGAAGTGCTGCGCGGCGGGCAGGTTTATTACCTCTACAATGACGTAGAAAATATTCAGAAAGCCGCCGACAAACTGGCCGAACTGGTACCGGAAGCGCGCATTGCCATCGGTCACGGCCAGATGCGCGAGCGCGAGCTGGAACGGGTGATGAACGACTTCCACCACCAGCGTTTTAACGTGCTGGTGTGTACCACCATCATCGAAACCGGGATCGATATCCCGACCGCCAACACGATTATCATCGAACGAGCCGACCACTTTGGCCTCGCCCAGCTCCACCAGCTGCGCGGCCGCGTGGGGCGTTCGCACCATCAGGCTTATGCCTGGCTGCTGACGCCGCATCCTAAAGCGATGACCACCGACGCACAGAAACGCCTGGAGGCAATAGCCTCTCTGGAAGATCTCGGGGCGGGCTTCGCTCTGGCGACTCACGACCTGGAAATTCGCGGCGCGGGCGAGCTGTTGGGCGAAGATCAGAGCGGGCAAATGGAAACCATCGGCTTCTCGCTGTATATGGAACTGCTGGAAAACGCCGTCGATGCCCTGAAAGAAGGCCGTGAGCCGTCGCTGGAAGATCTCACCAACAGCCAGACGGAAGTCGAGCTACGCATGCCGGCCCTGCTGCCGGACGACTTTATTCCTGACGTGAACACCCGCCTGTCGTTTTACAAGCGCATCGCCAGCGCGAAGGGCGAGCACGAGCTGGACGAGCTGAAGGTTGAGCTTATCGACCGCTTCGGCCTGCTGCCGGACGCGGCCCGCAATCTGCTGGACATCGCCGCCCTGCGCCAGCAGGCGCAGAAGCTCGGCGTGCGTAAGATTGAAGGTAACGAGAAAGGCGGTGTGATTGAATTTGCCGAGAAAAACCATGTCGATCCGGTCTGGCTGATTGGCCTGCTGCAAAAGCAGCCGCAGCATTTCCGCCTCGACGGGCCGACCCGTCTGAAGTTTATTCAGGAACTTGCCGACCGCAAAACGCGGATGGAATGGGTGCGTAACTTCATGAACAGCCTGGCGGAAAACGCCGCCGCATAACCCACTGCGCCTTACCGTCCGGTAAGGCGCAACTTTCTGTGACATTTACACATTCTTTGCAATCTCCCAGGACTTCCCGACATTCCGCTAGCCGATAATTGGCGTTTATCTGTCTAATAAAATTAGCCATTTTAAACGCAGGGTTTAAGCTATGTTTGCAACGCGTACTTTGTTATTCCGCCGCTGGTTTGCCGCCGTGGCCCTGATGGGCGCGGCGGTTATTGCGCTGCCCGCCAGCGCTAACGATTACCCGCTTCCCGCCGCCAACAGCCGCCTGATTGGCAAAAACCTGTTCCACCAGGTTGAGAACGACGGCGGTTCGCTGGAGGCGATTGCCAAGAAGTACAACGTCGGTTTCCTGGCTTTATTGCAGGCCAACCCGGGCGTCGACCCTTACGTTCCGCGTGCCGGTAGCGTGCTGACCATCCCACGCCAGATGCTGCTGCCCGACGTGCCGCGCGAAGGTATTGTTATCAACCTCGCCGAGCTGCGCCTCTATTACTTCCCTGCCGGGCAAAATAGCGTCACCGTTTACCCGATTGGCATCGGCCAGCTGGGTGGCGATACGTTGACTCCAACAATGGTGACAAAGATCTCCGATAAACGCGCCAACCCAACCTGGACGCCAACGGCAAATATTCGCGCCCGCTATCTGGCTCAGGGCGTGAAGTTGCCTGCCGTGGTTCCTGCGGGGCCGGATAACCCGATGGGCCACCATGCGATCCGCCTCGCTGCGTTCGGCGGCGTTTATCTGCTGCACGGCACCAACGCCGACTTCGGCATCGGGATGCGTGTAAGCTCGGGCTGTATTCGCCTGCGCGACGGTGACATTAAAGCGCTGTTTAACAAAGTTCCGGTCGGCACCCAGGTGCGCATCATCAATACGCCAATCAAAACCTCCATCGAGCCGGACGGTTCCCGCCTGGTTGAAGTTCACCAGCCGTTGTCCAAAGCCATTGATGACGATCCAAAAGTGCTGCCGATTGTGCTCAACGAGCCGATGAAGCAGTTCCGTGACGCGCCGCAGACCGACGCTCAGGTCATGGCGCAGGCAATGGAGCACCGCTCCGGGATGCCGGTTAACGTCAATGCTCATACGGCTGACCAGCCAGCAAACGAAATCTAGATTCAGATTTTATGCGTAAAAAAAAGGCCCTGTCGAAAGACAGGGCCTTTTGCTTGCAGTGGCATATAACGAATAAGGTCAAACGTATTGAGGGTTAACGTCCGGCTTATTTATAGATGACTGCTGTACCGTGCAGGGTGTTCGGACCGTTAACGGAGGTAATACGGAACGATTTAGCGCCCATTGCATCGGCCTTGGCGGCCAGCTGTTCTTCCAGGGAAGAGAGATTACTGCCCGCGTCCGCGCTGATGGTGCCGACTTTCTGCTGACCGGCCGGAGTGGCGGAGACTTCAACAGCCGCAAAGCTTGCGAATGAGAGTGAGCTAAGTACGGCGGCAGCGAACAGAGTAGTTAAAGTTTTCATCGTAAATGTCCTAAGCAGGTGATTATTTAGGTCGCCAACCCGAATTAGTTAACGATCGATAGAAAAATGATAAACGTGATCTGCGTCACACGTCAACACATTTTAATAACGAACGTTAAGTAATTAAAAAAAGCGCTATTTTTCATTGTGATAAGAAATAATTATTTTTCATAACAAGCCTCTGGCTACTGTCGTCGATTATTTTTATAATAAGTGTTCACTAATTAGACAGAGGTTAAACGGCAGATATGGCAACCGAGACATTAAGTTGCAGCAAAAAAAGCCGTGGCCGTCCAAAAGTGTTTGACAGGGAAGCGGCACTCGACAAGGCCATGACACTCTTCTGGCAGCATGGCTATGAAGCAACATCCATGGCGCATCTGGTAGAAGCCACCGGGGCAAAAGCGCCCACGCTGTATGCGGAGTTCACCAACAAAGAAGGGCTATTCCGCGCGGTGCTGGACCGCTACATCGCACGGTTTGCGGCAAAGCATGAAGCCTGCCTGCTGTGCGAAGAGCAGACGATGGAAACCGCGCTGGAGAACTATCTTTCTGCGGTGGCAAAATGTTTTACCGACAAAAGCACGCCCGCGGGCTGCTTTATTATCTGCACCTCGTCGGTGCTGGCGGCTTCTTCGGAAGATATTGCCGCCACGATAAAGGCCCGGCACGCCGTGCAGGAGCAGACGCTGATCCGCTTCCTTGAGCAGCATCAGCAGAAAGGCGAAATACCGGCAGAGCGCGATGTGCGCTGCCTGGCAAAATATCTGTGCTGTATTATTCAGGGGATGTCGGTCAGCGCGCGGGAAAACGCCAGCTACGAAGAGTTAATGCAGATAGTCAAAACGACGGTACGTTTGCTGCCGGAGCTGAAGAAGATCTGACTCGCAGGGCGGCCATGATGGCCGCCCTTTTTGTTAGCGCACGCGGCCTTTCGCCCAATAGGCCATAAAGTTAATCGCCTCGTGCTCCACGCCCCGCTCGCCTATCAAATGGCGGCGTAGCAGCTTAACCACGGTGGACTCGGCCGCCACCCAGCCGTAAAACTCGTTGCTGCCGGTAGTCGCTTTGTCCCACAGTAGCTCATCCTCGGACTCTTCCTGCACATCTTCATGATGGCTGCTTTCCGGCACGCGGGCATGGGTTTTCACCGCCTGAATCAGGCATTCTCCGTGCGTTGCCGCCGCAGGTTTACGCGGTAGCCAGTTAATCTCGGCGAAGCTAAAGGCGCTCAGATCAACGCAATCGCCCTGCTCCGGCACTTCAAAAAATGCCTGCACTTTTGGCGGATTGGGCTGGCCCGCCAGCATCTCAAGAATGCCACGCGCCGCAGGGAGTGCTGTTTCGTCGGCAACGATCAGCGCATTGCGCAATCCCGCCGGAGGCGTCCATTCATAGCCGCCGCTGTCTTCAGGGTGGGCGGCGTTAGGCGCAACTATCTGGATGCAGTCTCCCGGCGCGGAGTTAATCGCCCATGCGGAAGCGGGCCCTTCGGTACCGTGGCTGACAAACTCAACGGTCACTTCCTGGCGGGCAGCGTCAACGTGGCGTAGCGTGTAGGTACGAATAACCGGGCGCTTCTCTTTGGGCATGCCCTGCGAAATCTGATACCACTGCCCTTCCGCGGGGAGCGAAGGCGGCGTGCCATCTTCAGAAGGAAATAGCATCTTAATGCGCTGATCCGGTGAATCACATTTCATCTGCGCCACATCCGGCCCGCTAAACACCAGGCTCAACAGCGAAGGGGAAACTACGGTTTTACGCGCCAGTTGAACGTTGAACAGACGATAGCCCTGAACTCCAGCCATAACTTTTCCTTACGCTTAAATTGCAGAATGACGTGAACGGTGGCGACTGCGCCAGATAACGCCGGACACCACGGTAAATAACACTGCGGCCAAAAAAGCCACCGTAATCAATGCCGCTTCAGCGCCGGTTTTGGACACCAGCGGCACCAGTAATGCACATAAGCCGTAGCCCAGAGTGTGGCTGGTGGCAATCCAGCCTGCCCCCGCGCCGTCGGCAAGCTTGTCGTTCAGCAGCAGCTGGTAGGCCGGGGTGGCCAGCGCCGCGCCAAATGAAAGCAGCGCGCAGCCGAGATAAAACAGCCACAGCTCTACGGAAATCATCATCGCCAGGCCGCAAATCATTAGGGCACCGGCGCTCAGCAGCAGCGACATCGGGGCCATGCGCTGCGGGCGAAGAATAACGAACTGGGCGAGTAATGAAGCCACTGCGGCCAGGCTCAGCAGCCAGGCAACCTGATGGCTGATGGCGGCGGTATCGGTAGCGAACTGCCGGGTAAGCGCCGGAGAAAGCCCAAGCTGCATCAGGCTGACCGCCGCAGAAAGCAGAATGGCGCACAGCAGATAAGGCATGCAGTCGAGGCGCAGGCGGGCACTTTTACGTTCGCTGGCGGGCAGAGGTGGCGTACCCGGCAGGCGCAGCAGCATCACCAGCGCCAGCAAGGGTGCCACCATCAGCAGCCCCAGCGGCGCGAGAGGATGAATAGCCAGCATACCGGCGGCACATAGAGGCCCGAACAGGCGGCCGCTGCTCAGCCCGGAGCTGATGGTTGCCAGCGCCGCCATCCTCTTGCCCTCGCCCGCCCGCTGTAGCGCCCACACCTGGCAGGCAGGCACCATCGCCGAGACGGTAAGGCCGTAGATAATACGCGCGACAATTAATATCCCCAGCCCGACGGCCCCCGTTACCGCATGGGTTGCCAGCAGTGCGCTGCCCAACCCCAACAGAGTAAAGCTCGCGCCATACCCGGCCAGCGCCCATAGCACCACGGGCTTACTGCCCAGGCGGGCAATTTGTTTTCCCCACCAGGGCGAGGACGGCAAAAACAGCATCGACCCCAGAGTCAGTAAAGCCGCCCAGACGGACAGGCTCAGGTTTGTCTGAATCACCAGCACGGGGATGGCAACCAGCAGTCCGTTCTGCCCGACGCCGAGCAACCCGGCGCTAAGCGCAAGCGGCCAGCAGGAAAGGGATTTTTGCGGCGCGGCCGCGACGTCGAGAGATGTCAAAGTGTTGCTAACCCGTAGAGTGATTGTGCGTATTTGTAAAATTTATTTTAGCGATTCTAACAATTGTTATTGATAATGAGAACCGTTATCGGCAAAATTCGCATTATCATAACGCGTGGAAACTGTTTGATGATGACTTTGCCAAATAAAACTCTGGCCTGGGATGTGGCCGCGCAGTGCTTCCTCAATTCCCTGGTCCGTGAAACCAACGACTGGCGTCTTACCGAAAGCCAGCCAGCCGAACTAATTATCCCGCTGGGTGAACAGCAAGCTCTGCACTTTAAAGTGGCTTATTTCTCTCCCACCCAGCATCACCGCTTTGAATTCCCGGCTCGCCTGGTCAACGCTACCGGCAGCCAGCCGGTTGATTTTGCCACCCTCTCCCAGCTTATTGTCGATAAACTCCAGCACCAGCAAATGCTCCCGGCCACCGGCTGCGAGGCGTTTTATCAGCGCGTGATGGAAAGCCATGCCCATACTCAGCAGGCAATTGACTCCCGCCACGACTGGAGCGGGCTGCGCGAGCAGGCGCTGAATTTTGGCGAGGCGGAGCAGGCATTATTGGTCGGCCATGCCTTCCATCCTGCGCCTAAGTCTCACGAACCCTTTAATCAGCAGGAAGCCGAGCGCTATCTACCGGACTTCGCCCCGCACTTCCCGCTGCGCTGGTTTGCGGTCGATAAGGCCCAGCTGGCGGGCGAAAGTCTGCACCTTAATTTGCAGCAGCGCCTGACGCGCTTTGCCGCTGAAAATGCTCCGCAGTTGCTGAACGAGTTAAGCGATAATCAGTGGCTGTTCCCGCTGCATCCGTGGCAGGCGGAGTACCTGCTGGAGCAGGAATGGTGCCAGCAATTAGTCGCCAGAAATCTGATAAAAGATTTAGGCGAAGCCGGTGCGCCATGGCTGCCAACCACCTCTTCCCGCTCGCTTTACTGCGCTACCAGCCGCGACATGATTAAGTTTTCCCTGAGCGTGCGTCTGACCAACTCGGTGCGCACCTTATCGGTGAAAGAAGTGAAGCGCGGAATGCGCCTGGCCCGCCTGGCACAAACCGAACGCTGGCAGGATTTGCAGGCGCGCTTCCCGACCTTCCGCGTGATGCAGGAAGACGGCTGGGCCGGGCTGAGAGATTTGCACGGCAATATTATGGAAGAGAGCCTGTTCGCCCTGCGTGAGAACCTGCTGGTTGAACAGCCGCAGAGCCAGACCAACGTGCTGGTCTCTCTGACCCAGTCTGCGCCTGACGGCGGCGATTCGCTGCTGGTTGCCGCGGTTAAACGCCTTAGCACTCGCCTGAATATTACCGTGCAGCAGGCAGCCCATGCCTGGGTTGAAGCCTACTGCCAGCAGGTACTGAAGCCGCTCTTCACCGCCGAAGCGGATTACGGCCTGGTGCTGCTGGCCCACCAGCAAAATATTCTGGTCGAAATGCAGCAGGACTTGCCGATAGGCCTTATCTACCGTGACTGCCAGGGCAGCGCGTTTATGCCGCATGCCGCAGGCTGGCTGGACACCATCGGCGAGGCTCAGGCGGAGAACGTCTTTAGCCGCGAGCAGCTGTTGCGCTATTTCCCTTATTACCTGCTGGTCAACTCCACTTTTGCGGTTACCGCCGCTCTGGGTGCTGCCGGGCTGGATAGCGAAGCTAACCTGATGGCCCGCGTGCGCGACTCGCTCAGCGCCGTGCGTGACCAGGTGACTCATAAAACCTGCCTCGACTACGTGCTGGAAAGCCCGCACTGGAACGTGAAGGGCAACTTCTTCTGCTACCTGCACGACCACAACGAAAACACCATCGTCGATCCTTCGGTTATCTACTTTGATTTCGTGAATCCGCTGCTGGCTCAGGAGGGCTGAATGTTTCAGGCAACTATCGTTCACGGCGGGCACGGCCTGCGCTGCGAAAAGCTCGCTAAACAGCTGAACATCGGCTGGGGTCAGGATAACAGCGCCGTTCTGCACTGGCCCGGCTTGCTGCCGGACGGCTGGCTGCGCGACGCGCTGGATCAGATGTTTATTGCCGCGCCTCAGCTTTCAGCCATCGTGCTGCCTTACGCCGAATGGCGCGAGGAGCCGCAGGCCCTGGTGCTCTTCGACTATCTGAAAAGCGATATCGTACATCGCGCGGCCTTCTGGCAGCTGCCTCTGTGGCTCAGTACCCCGGCGAAACGCACTTCCGGCGAGATGGTATTTGATGCCGAACGCGAGATTTATTTCCCGCAGCGCCCGGCTCGCCCGGAAGGCGAAGTTTACCGTCGCTACGATCCGAAAGTCCGCAAGACGCTGAGCTTCCGCGTTGCCGACCCGGCGCTTGATGCAGAGCGCTTTACGCGCTGGATGAACGATCCCCGCGTCGAGTATTTCTGGGAGCAAAGCGGCTCGCTGGAGCTGCAAACCGCCTATCTCGAACGCCAGCTTACCGGCACACACGCCTTCCCGCTAATCGGCTGCTTTGACGACCAGCCGTTCAGCTATTTCGAAATTTACTGGGCGCCGGAAGACCGCATTGGCCGCCACTACGCCTGGCAGCCGTTTGACCGCGGCCTGCATCTTCTGGTCGGCGAGCAGCAGTGGCGCGGCGCGCACTATGTGCAAAGCTGGCTGCGCGGGCTGACCCATTACCTGCTGCTGGACGAGCCGCGTACCCAACGCACCGTGCTGGAGCCGCGCGCCGACAACCAGCGCCTGTTCCGCCATCTGGAGCCTGCGGGCTACGCGACTATCAAAGAGTTCGACTTCCCGCATAAGCGTTCGCGCCTGGTGATGGCTAACCGGGATAACTTCTTCAACGAGGTGGGCCTGTAATGAATCGCAAGGATTGGGATTTTGTAAACCGCCAGCTGGTGGCAAAAATGCTGGCCGAGCTGGAGTATGAGCAGGTTTTCCAGGCCGAATCTCAGGGCGATAACCGCTACTGCATCGGCCTGCCCGGCGCAGAGTGGCACTTCAGCGCCGAGCGCGGGATCTGGGGCTGGCTGTGGATTGACGCGCAAACCCTGCGCTGCGCGGACGAACCGGTACTGGCCCAAACCCTGCTGATGCAGCTCAAGCCGGTGCTCTCGATGAGCGATGCCACCGTCGCCGAGCATATGCAGGATCTGTACGCCACGCTGCTTGGCGACCTGCAATTGCTTAACGCCCGCCGGGGTATGAGCGCCAGCGAGCTTATCGCCCTGGATCCGGATCGCCTACAATGCCTGCTGAGCGGCCACCCGAAATTCGCCTTCAACAAGGGCCGCCGCGGCTGGGGTAAAGAGGCGCTGGAGCGTTACGCCCCGGAGTACGCCAATACCTTCCGCCTGCACTGGCTGGCGGTAAAGCGCGACCATATGGTCTGGCGCTGCGACAGCGAGCTGGATATTCAGCAACTGCTTAGCGCCGCGATGGACCCGCAGGAGTACGCCCGCTTTAACCAGGCCTGGCAGGAGAATGGCCTGGACGATAGCTGGCTGCCGCTGCCGGTTCATCCGTGGCAATGGCAGCAGAAAATCGCCCTTGATTTCGTTGCTGACCTGGCCGAAGGCAAGATGATTTCCCTCGGGGAATTTGGCGACCAATGGCTGGCCCAGCAGTCGCTGCGTACCCTGACCAACGCCAGCCGCCAGGGCGGGCTGGATATCAAGCTGCCGCTGACCATCTATAACACCTCCTGCTATCGCGGTATTCCCGGCAAATACATTGCCGCCGGACCGCTGGCCTCGCGCTGGCTTCAGAACGTCTTCGCCACGGACGACACGCTCAGGCAAACCGGAGCCGTCATCCTCGGCGAGCCCGCTGCGGGCTACGTTTCCCATGAAGGCTACGCCGCGCTGGCTCAGGCGCCCTATCGCTACCAGGAAATGCTGGGCGTAATCTGGCGTGAAAACCCGAGCCGCTGGCTGAAGCCGGACGAAACCCCGATCCTGATGGCGACCCTGATGGAGTGCGACGAAAACAACCGGCCGCTGATCGGGGCGTATATCGCCCAGTCAGGCCTGGATGCTGAAACCTGGCTCAGCCAGATGTTCCGCACGGTGGTCGTGCCGCTTTATCACCTGCTCTGCCGCTACGGCGTAGCGCTGATTGCCCACGGGCAAAATATTACTCTCGCCATGAAAGATGGCGTGCCGCAGCGCGTCCTGCTGAAAGATTTTCAGGGCGATATGCGTCTGGTGAAGGATGAGTTCCCGGAGATGGACTCCCTGCCTCAGGAAGTGCGGGATGTTACCGCCCGCCTGAGCGCCGATTACTTAATTCATGATTTGCAGACCGGCCACTTCGTTACGGTACTGCGCTTTGTTTCGCCGCTTATGGCCCGCCTCGGCGTGCCGGAGAGACGTTTTTACCAACTGCTGGCCGCAGTGTTGAGTGATTACATGCAGCAACATCCGCAAATGTCGGCGCGCTTTGCGCTTTTCTCACTCTTTAAGCCACAAATCATCCGCGTTGTGCTGAACCCGGTAAAACTGACCTGGCCTGACCAGGACGGAGGCAGCCGCATGCTGCCGAATTACCTCGAGGATCTGCAAAACCCGTTGTGGCTGGTAACCAGGGATTGAATTATGACAAACACTGTTGATTTTATTGGCGTAGGTATCGGCCCGTTTAACCTGAGCATTGCGGCGCTGTCACACGAAGCAGAGGGATTTAGCAGCCGGTTTTTCGACAGCCGTCCCGACTTTGCATGGCACCCGGGCATGCTGGTGCCGGACTGCCATATGCAGACCATGTTCCTGAAAGACCTGGTCAGCGCCGTGGCACCCACCAGCCCGTTCAGCTTTGTGAACTACCTGGTGAAGCGCAAGAAATTCTACCGCTTCCTGACCACCGAGCTGCGCACCGTCTCGCGCGACGAGTTCTCCGACTACCTTCGCTGGGCCGCAGAAGGCATGAATAACCTGCACTTTAACCAGACGGTCGAACGCGTTGATTTTGACGAACGCCGCCAGCTGTTTGTGGTGCAAACCGGCCAGGGCGAAACCCTCGCCCGCAATATCTGCCTCGGCATCGGCAAGCAGCCACACCTGCCGCCGTGCGTGAAGACCGCTACCCCAACCTGCTTCCACGCCAGCGAAATGAGCCTGCGCCTGCCGAACCTGAGCGGCAAACGCGTAACGGTTGTCGGCGGCGGGCAAAGCGGTGCCGACCTGTTCCTGAACGCCTTCCGTGGCGCATGGGGAGAAGTGGCCGAAGTTAACTGGGTTTCACGCCGCAATAACTTCAACGCCCTGGATGAAGCGGCATTTGCCAACGAATACTTCACGCCGGAATACGTTTCAGGCTTTGTTGGCCTGGATGAAAAAGCGCGCCAGAAAATGCTGGATGAGCAGAAGATGACCTCCGACGGCATCACCGCCGACTCGCTGCTGACCATCTACCGCGAGCTGTATCACCGCTTCGAAGTGCAGGGTCTGCCGCGTAACGCGCGCCTGCTGCCAAGCCGTTCTGTGACCGGCCTTGAGAGCCGTGGCCAGGGCTGGCAGTTGCTGCTGGAGCACCATCTGGATAAAGGCTACGACACGCTCGACAGCGACGTAGTTATCTTCGCTACCGGCTACCGCCCAACTCTGCCGCAGATGCTCTCCCCGCTGATGCCGAAAATGGCGATGCGCGACGAGTGCAACTTCCGGGTACGTGACGACTTTACGCTGGAGTGGGATGGCCCGAAAGAAAACAACATCTTTGCGGTTAACGCCAGTATGCAAACGCACGGCATTGCCGAGCCACAGCTAAGCCTGATGGCCTGGCGCTCCGCCCGTATTCTGAATCGCGCACTGGGGCGTGATTTGTTCGATCTCAGTACGCCGCCAGCGTTGATCCAATGGCGCAGCGGCAGCCGGGAAAAACCGCAGCAGAATGCTGCTTCTTTAACACACTTTTCCTCTAAATCATTCGAAATGCAGCCAGGCGGCAACTGAACGACATCCCCTGAGCGTAGATAACTACGTGATGGGGTGACGTGAAGGCAGCCAACACCGCTGCTGTTTGAAGGATGACGAGGACACAGCATCTTTGGGCTAATTTTTGTTAGCCCGTTGAAGGAACAATGATGATAACCAAAAAGCACACACTTTGGGCGCTCAACCCGCTGCTTCTCGCCATGATGGCGCCGGCGGTTGCCCAGCAAAATAGCGACGAGACGATGGTGGTTTCCGCCAACCGCAGCAACCGCACCGTCGCTGAAATGGCCCAAACCACCTGGGTGATTGAGAAAACCGAACTGGAGCAGCAGATCCAGGGCGGCAAAGAGCTTAAAGACGCGCTGGCCCAGCTGATCCCCGGCCTGGACGTCAGCAGCCAGAGCCGTACTAACTATGGCATGAACGTCCGTGGCCGCCCGCTGGTCGTGCTGATTGACGGCGTGCGCCTCAATTCATCGCGCACCGACAGCCGCCAGCTGGACTCTATCGATCCGTTCAATATCGAACATATTGAAGTGATTTCCGGCGCAACGTCGCTGTACGGCGGCGGCAGCACCGGCGGCCTTATCAACATCGTGACCAAAAAAGGCCAGCCGGAAACCCAGATGGAGTTTGAGGCAGGCACCAAAAGCGGCTTTAACAGCAGCAAAGATCATGATGAGCGTATTGCCAGCGCCATCTCCGGCGGCAACGAGCATATCTCCGGCCGTATGTCGGTGGCGTATCAGAAATTTGGTGGCTGGTATGACGGTAGCGGCGATGCCACCCTGCTCGATAACACCCAGACCGGCCTGCAATACTCCGATCGCCTGGACGTAATGGGCACCGGTACGCTGAATATCGATGAAACCCAGCAGTTGCAATTAATTACCCAGTATTACAAAAGCCAGGGCGACGACGATTACGGCCTGAATCTCGGGAAAAACTTCTCGGCAATTAGCGGCAGCAGCTCGCCTTATGTGAGCAAGGGCCTGAATTCCGACCGTATTCCGGGCACCGAGCGTCACCTGATTAGCATGCAGTATTCTAATAGCGATTTCCTCGGCCAGGAGCTGGTAGGCCAGGTTTACTATCGCGACGAATCGCTGATGTTCTATCCGTTCCCGACCGTAGACGCGAATAAAAAAGCGACCGCTTTCTCTTCCTCTCAGCAGGATACCGATCAGTACGGTGCCAAGCTGACGCTGAACAGCAAGCCGCTGGACGGCTGGCAGCTGACCTACGGTCTGGACGCCGACCATGAACGCTTTACCTCTAACCAGATGTTCTTCGATCTGGCCCAGGCAAGCGCTTCCGGCGGCCTGAACAACCAAAAAATCTTTACCACCGGCCGTTATCCGGGCTACGACATCAGCAATCTGGCTGCATTCCTGCAATCCAGTTATGACATCAACGAAATCTTTACCCTGAGCGGCGGCGTGCGTTACCAGTACACCGAGAACAAGGTCGATGATTTTATCGGCTTCGCCCAGCAGCAGCAGATTGCCTCCGGCAAAGTGAAGTCTGCCGACGCGATTCCTGGCGGCTCCACCGATTACGACAACTTCTTATTTAACGCCGGGCTGCTGATGCACATCACCGAGCGCCAGCAGGCCTGGGTAAACTTCTCCCAGGGCGTTGAACTGCCGGACCCGGGCAAGTACTACGGCCGCGGAACCTATGGCGCAGCGGTTAACGGCCACCTGCCGCTGACCAATAGCGTGAACGTGAGTGCCAGCAAGTTGCAGGGCGTGAAGGTTGACTCTTATGAGCTGGGCTGGCGCTACACCGGCGATAACCTGCGCACTCAGATTGCGGCTTACTACTCGCTGTCCGATAAAAGCGTGCTGGCGAATAAAGACCTGACCATTAGCGTAGTTGACGATAAACGCCGTATTTACGGCGTTGAAGGCGCGGTGGATTACTTTATTCCCGATACCAACTGGAGCACCGGCGCAAACTTTAACGTGCTGAAAACCGAGTCTAAAGTGAACGGTAGCTGGCAGAAATATGATGTGAAAGTTGCCAGCCCATCGAAAGCAACCGCTTATATCGGCTGGGCGCCGGACCCTTGGAGCCTGCGCGTTCAAAGCACCACGTCCTTCAACGTAAGCGATGCCGCTGGATACAGCATTGATGGCTACACTACCGTTGATTTACTCGGCAGCTACCAGCTTCCGGTGGGTAAACTTAGCCTTAGCGTAGAAAACCTCTTCGACCGCGACTACACCACAGTCTGGGGCCAGCGCGCGCCTCTGTATTACAGCCCGGGCTATGGCCCTGCTTCGCTGTATGACTACAAAGGCCGCGGCCGCACCTTCGGTATGAACTACTCCGTTCAGTTCTAAAACCGCTCTGACTTGCCCGGCATTTGTCGGGCAAGTTCACATGCTTACTCTTCCTCACATATTAACCCTCGACCGCCGGCAAATAGTCTTTTAAAAATAAGGGCTATTTAACGCTATTTATTTTTCAGAGGGCGTCATGAATATTGGTTTTATCGGCGTGGGCAGCGTCATTGAAACGGCCTATCTACCGGCGATCCGCCGTCTCGCTCGCCGCGACGTTGTTTGTTATGGCTTCGACCCCGCACCGCGTTACCGCTCTGAATTCATTACCTTCCTGCCCTCTTTAGGGCAGCTTCTTGCTCAGCAATTAGACCTGGTGTTTATCACCACCTCTTCTCTCCAGCACTTGCCGATGCTGAAAAGCGTGCTGCAACAGAGCGCCCTGCCCGTGGTGGTGGAAAAGCCCGTGGCGGCAACGCTTGAACAGCTGGAGGAGTTAGCGCAGCTCTTAAGCGACCCGGCAACGGCAGGCCGCGTCCTGGCGCTGGATCACTGGATGGTAAGAACCGATGCGGCGCAGTTTATCCCCCGCCTGGAAGAGATAGACCGTATCGAAGGCTTTTTGCTGGAGCCAAGCGGCTTTAACCCGGCAGGAGAGCCCATCGCGCTGAATTTTGCTACCGGCGAGGCCGACACCCGCATACTGCGCCACCCGGACGGCGTGATTGTTGATATCGGTACTCATGTGCTGGCGATGATGCGGGAAACGCTAATGCTGGCAGGAGCGGATGAGTCGCTCAGCCTTGAGTTGTTACTGGCAAAAGACAGGCTCGGCAATAATATTGCCCCCGGAGACGTCACGACCGCCGAAGGTCAGGCGCTACTGCGCGGCGAGCTGGGCGGTATTCCCTGCGTATTGCAGCTAAATAAATACGCAGGCCCCGCTGGCGGGCAAAAAGGTATCAATATCGTGCTGAAAGATGGCCGGACTATCAGCGCTGACCGGCGCGGCAGTGAAGAGAAAATCATCATTAACGATGAAATTGTCCTCGATGCCAGCGGCCCGCTTTACGACCGCTGCCTGGGAGAAGTGATTTTTGGCGCAGCCACGCTATTTGCCCGCTCTCCTCAGGCCGTTGCGGATTTCACCCGGCGTAGAATTCAGGAAGTCGGGGCTTTACTGACTCTCCAGCAGCAGCTGCGTGGCGCGCATTAAACGAAAAACCCGCCTTTAACCAGCGGGTTTTTCCTCTCAACAATTCATCAGGCTTTATTCAGCACCAGCTGGCCTTTACCGTCGAGCGGGATTTGCGTGCCGGGATCTTTATCCATGCGGATTTTCCCCTGCTGATCGCCAATTTTGTAGGTTACGTCGTAGCCGAGCATTTTTTCTGATTTGTCGTACACGGTCTTACAGCGCTGCTGCGTCGTGGTGTAGGTATCGCCGTCCTGCATCGCGCCCTGGACCTGGTTACCGGCGTAACCGCCGCCCAATGCCCCGACTACGGTAGCTACATCTTTACCACGGCCGCCGCCGAACTGGTGGCCCAGCACGCCGCCCGCTACCGCACCCAGCGCGGAGCCGAGAATGCGGTTCTCATCCTGGACCGGTTTACGGTGCGTCACGGCCACATTCCGACATTCCTGACGCGGCGTTTTTACCGTTTCCTTGATTGGCGTGGCGGAAACCACCTGTGCGTACTGGGGGCCGCTATTAAATACGTTAAGACTGGCGACCGCGGCTACACCCAGCGCAGCGGCCACGCCAATACCAATACCCGCTAACATTGATTTATTCACAGGACATCCTCCTGACCTTGTTGTTAACCTAATTTTGCACTCAGGTGACAGGTTTGAGAAATCAGACTGCGGATGAAAAGTGCGGGATAATGCGGTGAAACTTCGTGTTTAAGACAACTCTGAGGTGCGGGTTCGGAATATGCCGAATTTTATGCTGATACAGCCAATAAAAAACCCGGCGCGATGGCCGGGTTTGCGGAAAAAATAAAACTTAGTGCAGCTTCAGGCGCGGGCGGATCACGCGGTTGATACTGCCAACCAGCATCATCAGGCCGGTCTTGAAGTAGCCGTGGAGCGCAATCTGGTGCATGCGGTAAAGCGAGATATAGACGAAGCGAGCAATACGCCCTTCTACCATCATCGAACCGCGCATCAGGTTACCCATCAGGCTGCCCACGGTGGAGAATTTAGACAACGAAACCAGCGAGCCGTGATCTTTATAGCTGTACGCCTTCAGCGGCTGGCCTTTCATCTGCGCCAGAATGTTGGTCAGGGCGCGGGAAGCCATCTGATGAGCGGCCTGGGCGCGCGGAGGCACAAAACCGCCTTCCGGACGGGCGCAGGATGCACAGTCGCCGATAGCATAAATATCCGGGTCACGGGTAGTTTGCAGCGTTGGCTCAACCACCAGCTGATTAATGCGGTTGGTTTCCAGACCGCCGATATCTTTCAGGAAATCAGGTGCTTTAATCCCCGCAGCCCAGACCATCAGATCCGCTTCGATAAACTCGCCGTCTTTGGTGTTCAGGCCGTGAGCTTCGGCGCTGGTGACCATAGTTTGGGTCAGTACACGCACGCCAAGCTTGGTCAGTTCGCTGTGGGCTGCTGCGGAAATACGCGGCGGCAGCGCAGGCAGAATACGTTCCCCGGCTTCAACCAGCGTCACATTCAGCGCTTCATTAGTCAGCCCTTTGTAGCCGTAGCTGTGCAGCTGTTTCACCGCGTTATGCAGCTCGGCAGACAGCTCAACGCCCGTTGCCCCGCCGCCGACGATGGC
The DNA here is from genome assembly GCF_000412335.2 of Cedecea davisae DSM 4568. Taxonomy (GTDB): domain Bacteria; phylum Pseudomonadota; class Gammaproteobacteria; order Enterobacterales; family Enterobacteriaceae; genus Cedecea; species Cedecea davisae. The sequence goes on along the minus strand of NZ_KE161030.1, from coordinate 1,537,201 downwards.
AATATTCACTTTGCCGCTCGCGCCAAGGTTAGCGGAGTATTTCAGGAACAGGTTCAGCATCTCGGAGTGGAAACGACGAGCCTGGTGCGGGTTGTCGAGGAAGATGCAGTTGTCCTTCACGCCCGGCGTGTTGAAGTCGTTGGAAGTGCTCCCCAGCGCCATCACCAGCGTGTCGTAAGGCACTTTACGCTCGGGAACCAGCAGCTCGCCCTTCTCGTCGCGCAGTTCGGCGATGGTCAGCGTTTTGCTTTCGCGGTTGATGTCGACCACCGAACCCAGCTGGAACTGGAAGTGGTGGTTGCGGGCGTGCGCCAGGTAGCTGAGCGCATCCACGCCTTCATCCAGAGAGCCGGTGGCAACTTCATGCAGCAGCGGCTTCCACAGATGGCTGTGGTTGCGGTCCACCAGGGTAATTTTGGCTTTTTTGCCGCGCCCCAGTTTTTTACCCAGCTGAGTCGCAAGCTCCAGACCACCTGCTCCACCGCCGACAATCACTATTTTTTTCAATGGCGTAGTCAACTTGACCCCCTAAAATATTAACCAATTGTTAATTAAAAGTTATCTAAATAACCTTTAGTTAACAAAGGGTTAGTTCAGTAAAATTGCTGAACTTTATCGAGAATAACATGAAGGGTGCATTGGTCATACCAAAATTGATGTACATCAATTTTTTATGCCGAAAAGATAAACAAAAAGGCCAGCCGCATGGCTGACCTCTGTTTTATACAGACGAGGACGGGCGTTTCAACCGAGGGTTTTAAAGGCTTTAATGCGCTGAAGATGCGGAGATATGTTCTTGAATTTATGGGTCTGCTGCTCGTCCCAGACTATCTCATAGTAGCGATGCAGGGCCTCGGCGCTGCGTTTGTTATCCAGCGCTTCGTCATTACGCGAGAGGATAGCCAGGCAGCGGTCTCGGTTTTTCTCGCGGAAGTTCTGCACGCATTTGGTGGTGATATCCGCATACTCTTCCGGGCGGTCTATTTTCCCTTCCATGTTTTCATGCGGATAGAGATTCGGGTTGAAAATCACCTGCCGCATATCGCACAGAAAACCGATGCGCTCTGCCCAGAAGCCACCCAGCCCCACGCCGCAGATCAGCGGCCGCTCATCGTCGGTGAGCTGCTGCATTTTATCCACTTCTTTGAGCAGGTGCTGCATGTCATGTTTCGGGTGCAGCGTGCTGTAGCTGATAAGCCGAACATCCGGGTCAATAAACTGAAGCTGGAGCACTTTTTCATGGTTACCGGGACTGCTTGAGTCAAAACCGTGTAAATAGATAATCATCGCATCCTCACCGCATACAATCAGGCCTCACGGCCTGAATATTAGACGCCCGCCTTCTGGGCCTGCCACTGCTCATGCAACGCTTCAAGCTGCTGGTTAACCTGCTTCCAGCGCGCCGACGAGCGCAGTTCCTGACGGGTAAACGAACCCTTATGATACAAACCTGTAACACGTTCCGCTTTGACCGGAGACAGGTTATCCAGCACGCTCACCGCTCCACTACGATTATTGCAGACGAGGATCATATCGCAACCCGCATCCAGTGAAGCCTGGCCACGTTCGGCGTAGCTGCCCATGATTGCCGCGCCTTCCATCGACAGATCGTCAGAGAAAATCACGCCGTTAAAGCCCAGTTCACCGCGCAATACCGTTTTCAGCCAGTATTCGGAGCCGCTGGCCGGGCGGGGGTCAGCCTCATCGTAAATAACGTGCGCGGGCATGATGGCATCCAGCTTATTTTCGCTAATCAGCGAAGCAAAAATGCTCATATCGTGGCGGCGAATTTCTTCCTGCGGGCGCGGGTCATGCGGCGTTTCTTTATGGGAGTCCGCCTTGACCGCTCCGTGCCCCGGGAAGTGTTTCCCGGTGGTTTTCATTCCTGCGGCATGCATGCCGTCGATAAAGCGGGTCGCCATCGCCAGCGCTTTGGCCGGATCTTCATGATAAGAACGCTCGCCGATTGCCGCGCTGATATGCCCGATATCCAGCACCGGCGCGAAGCTGATGTCGATATCCATGGCAATCATTTCGCTCGCCATCAGCCAGCCGGCTTCTTCCGCCAGCTTACCGCCCGCTTCCAGCCCGTGCAGCGCGGCAAAAGATTGTGCGGCAGGCAGGCGGGTAAAACCTTCCCGGAAACGCTGAACGCGGCCGCCTTCCTGATCGACGGCGACCACCAGACGGTTGCGCGAGGCTTCACGGATCTGACGAACCAGCTCGCGCAGCTGCTCCGGGTCATGGTAGTTGCGGGTAAACAGAATTAACCCACCCACCAGCGGGTGCTGCAATATTTCACGCTCTTCGGCATCCAGCTCAAAGCCAGCCACATCCAACATTACTGGGCCCACGATTCTCTCTCCTGATGTTTCATCGCACGCAGCGCACGCCATGCGTCGTCTGCCAGCGTAATAAAGTGTTGTTGTCCGGTTTGCCGCCAGCGGCATTCATACCAGGACGCCATAAGCAACGCTATCCACGGCTGCCAGCGCGTAACCTGCTGGCGGAGCTTATCAACGTTAAGCGACGCCAGAGCGGCATACTGCGCCAGCAGCGCCTCGCCGTCGACGAGATTAGCGGCCAGCACCGCCGCCAGCTCCAGGGCAATGTCACCGTCACCGGCATATTCCCAGTCGATAAGCCCCGGCTGGCCGTCGCCCTGCCGTACCAGATTCCCGGCGTGGACATCCATATGCAATGGTGCCAGCCGCAGGGGACGCGGCTCTTTGGCTAGTTTGAGGCGCTTCAGCTCTCTCAGCCAGGCCAGCGTTCGCCTTTTGGGATCGCTCTCCTGCCAGTAAAACTCCAGCAGCGGCACCAGACTAATGCGCCAGCCAAACGGCGGCTGGCGGTGAAGATAATACAATAAGCCGGTTAATTCCCTGAGCGGCGGCAGAACCGGGGAAACTTCTCCTTCCAGCCAGCGCGTCAGCAGCCAGCCCTCTACCAGGCAATACGGCTTTGGCGCGATGCCAGCCGGTAACCGTTTAAGCGCCCGGTAATGCCGTTGCAAAGACAGACCCGGCAGGCGCTGGGGAGATAGTTTCCTTGCCGTGAAATTACCCTGCTCCGTCACCAGACGGTAGCTGGTGCCGCTCAGCCCTTCGAGAGCAGAAAAACAACCGGCGGCCTGGGCCGCCGGAAGATATCGGGCAATAACGGCGTCCAGAGACGCCTTAGTTGGTTTGCTGAACAGCACCGCTACCCGACCAGATAATTTCCCCGGTTTGCACCAGCATCAGCTGCATTTTCAGTGTTGGCGTGTTCACATTGCCGCTGGCGTTGGTGTACAGCACGTACTGAGCGCCGGTGTTGCGCGCAATGCCGATAGCTTTGCTGCGGCTGCCGAGGCTGTCCTGCGGTGAAAGGCCAAGCTGCTGTTTCGCCATGGAGAGCTGCTGGGCGGACACCAGAGTAAACTTGTTATTGTTGGCAAGCGCCCCGCGTAGCGCTTCGGTCGCGCTGCTGGTTTGCAGGCTGCCGTTGGTGCGGTTATTGACGCTGTCCACCAGCAATACGCTGCCCGGCGTTACGCCGTCTGCCTGCAGCATTTTGCCCACCATCGGCTGGATGGAGCTGCCCCAGTCGTAGGTGCGAACCTTAGGCTGCGCCGGGATCGTCGGCTGCGGCTGCTCAACAGGCCCTGGCTGCGTTGGCACCGTCGGCACGGTTGGTACAGTAGGTTCCGGCTGAGCTGGCTGCTCAACGCCTGGCTTAGCTTCTTCTACCGGCGCGGGCTGTTCGCCGCGGTTAATACACCCGGTAAGCACCAGCGCCACGACGGTGGCGGCCAGATAACGATGAAGTCCCCTAATCAAAATTCACTCCTTACAGAGAGAGAGAAAGACGCACTTTTTTAGCCCCCGGATACGCAGCCGTCGAGTGAACGACTAATGCTGACTGCGCCGGGAGGGTAACGGTTTGCACTTTTTCGAGCGGATGGATTTCCAGCCCTTTTGCGTCATACCAGTAGAAACGATAGTACAGCGTAACCGGCTTGTGCTGTTCATTATACAGCGAGGCCTCGGCAACGGTTGCGCCATCCTGACGTGAAATATCCGGTTTTTCGGCGCTAATCCCTGCGGCCAGAACTGCGGCTTCCATTACCAGCGTTTGATCGTTATTCACCGGGATCGCCGGGCGCGAGCTACAGCCCGCCATCAGCAACGTGGCTAACAGGCAAAGGAAAAAGCGCTGCATCGGATTAGCCCTTCTGCGCCAGCATCGGCCCAAGCGGACGGCCGCCCAGCAGGTGCATATGGATATGATAGACTTCCTGCCCGCCGTGGCGGTTGCAGTTCATTATCAGGCGGTAGCCGTCCTCGGCAATCCCTTCCTGCTGCGCAATTTTGGCCGCTACGGTCATCATGCGCCCCAGCGCCAGCTCGTGTTCGGCTTTGACGTCGTTAGCGGTAGGAATAAGCACGTTCGGGATAATAAGAATATGGGTTGGAGCCTGAGGGGAGATATCGCGAAACGCGGTAACCAGCTCGTCCTGATAAACCACATCCGCCGGAATTTCACGACGAATAATTTTGCTGAAAATAGTTTCTTCGGCCATGACCTGTTCCTTGAAGGAGAAAACGGTGATGGGAGTATGAGCGAGGCGCTCAATTGACTCAACCTTCAGCGTGCTTTTCTTTAGTTAAGTGCTGGCCTTTAAAACAAAAAAGGGAGGCTTTCGCCTCCCCGAGGACCGCTGGCAAAGTTGAGATGAGAGATGACCCACCAGAGATCTCGATAAACAGACAAGGAAAATCAATTTATTGATTTTCACCAAATAATCACAAAGCGGGAAAAACCACGTTTTTTCCCGCTTTGTATGCAACAAAAAAGGGAGGCTTTCGCCTCCCTTATCGCTCCCCGAACAAACTTAGTTGTTACGGATCCACTCATCCATTTCGGTTTTCAGGTTATCGGACTTGGTGCCGAAAATAGCCTGAACGCCGGAACCTGCGACAACCACACCTGCTGCACCCAATTTCTTCAGGCCAGCCTGGTCGACTTTGGCAACGTCGGCCACGCTAACACGCAGACGGGTAATACAGGCGTCGAGGTTAGTGATGTTTTCTTTACCGCCGAAAGCGTTAACCAGAGCAGGAGCCATTTCGCTGGTCACGCCAGCGGTGCTTTCTGCGGTGGCGTCTTCACGGCCCGGGGTTTTCAGATCCAGCGCCTTAATCAGTACGCGGAAAATGGTGTAGTACACAATCGCGTAGCAGATACCGACGATTGGGAACAGCCACAGCTTGCTGCTGTTACCGCTCAGCACGATGAAGTCAATCAAGCCGTGTGAGAAGGAAGTCCCGTCACGCATACCCAGCAGAATACAGATTGGGAATGCCAGGCCAGCCAGAATAGCGTGGATAACGTACAGGATCGGCGCCACGAACATGAAGGAGAATTCGATTGGCTCGGTGATACCGGTCAGGAACGAAGTCAGCGCGGCGGAGATCATGATACCGCCCACTTTTGCACGGTTCTCTGGTTTAGCAGAGTGCCAGATTGCAATCGCAGCAGCCGGCAGGCCGTACATTTTGAACAGGAAGCCACCGGACAGTTTACCTGCGGTTGGGTCGCCTGCCATGTAGCGAGGGATATCACCGTGGAATACCTGGCCCGCAGAGTTGGTGAATTCACCAATCTGCATCTGGAATGGAACGTTCCAGATGTGGTGCAGACCAAACGGTACCAGGCAACGCTCGATGAAGCCATAGATACCGAATGCTACAACCGGGTTCTGGTAAGCAGCCCACTGGGAGAAGGTCTGGATAGCCGTCCCGATTGGTGGCCAGATGAAGGACAGCACGATACCGGTGAAGATAGCGGCCAGACCAGAAATGATAGGCACAAAGCGCTTACCGGCGAAGAAGCCCAGATACTCAGGCAGCTTGATGCGGTAGAAGCGGTTAAACATGTACGCTGCGATAGCACCGGAGATAATACCGCCGAGAACGCCGGTATCCGCCAGGTGTTTAGCGGCAATTTCTTCCGCAGGCAGGTGCAGTACGAGAGGCGCAACCACGGCCATGGTTTTCACCATGATGCCATAGGCAACGACCGAAGCCAGTGCGGAAACGCCGTCGTTGTTAGTGAAGCCCAGCGCAACACCGATAGCAAAGATCAGCGGCATGTTGGCGAAGACCGAACCGCCCGCCTCCGCCATAACGTGGGATACGACGACCGGCAGCCAGCTGAAGTTTGCAGACCCGACGCCCAGCAGGATACCTGCGATAGGCAGTACGGATACTGGCAGCATCAGCGATTTACCCACCTTTTGCAGGTTAGCAAATGCATTCTTAAACATAATTGAGAGTGCTCCTGAGTATTTGTGCTTTTTTTGTACGCATTTACGCATCGAACCGGGGGGAGAACCGGCTCATCAACAGGACATCTAAGTGCCCTTTTAATTATTACGAAGAGTAAAATAAATAACTAAAACTTTGTTTGACGGCTATCACGTTTCTCAGCCAGCCGAGCGAAAAACTTTCAGTAATTTACATAAAGCGTACACAAACAGTTCAAAAAGGGCGTACACCGCCCCTTTTGTGGCGGTGCACTTTACTCGCTTCGTGTATTAATTACGAGCTTTAAAATAACTATGGATTTCAGAGAGATTGCAGGCGGGACAAGGGAATATGGAACAAATCAGCAAAGTTTTGCGTGGTCGTTGCCGCCAGCTCTTCCAGCGAAACGCCTTTTAAAACGGCCATGTACTCGGCAACGTCGCGCGTCATTCCAGGCTGGTTTTCCTTGCCGCGATGCGGAACCGGCGCGAGATACGGCGAGTCGGTTTCCACCAGCATTCTGTCCAGCGGCACGTAACGAGCCGCATCGCGCAGTTGCTCAGCATTACGAAAGGTCACGATGCCGGAGAACGAAATATAAAACCCCATATCCAGCAGTTTGCCCGCAGTTTCTCTGTCTTCCGTGAAACAGTGTAGTACCCCACCGCACTCTGTCACTTTTTCTTCCTGCAGGATGGCGAGCGTGTCGGCGCGCGCATCGCGGGTATGGACGATAACCGGCTTGTTCAGCTCGCGGCCAATGCGGATGTGGTTGCGGAAAGACTCCTGCTGGCGCTCTTTAGTTTCCGGCGTGTAAAAATAGTCCAGCCCGGTTTCACCCATCGCCACAACGCCGGGTTCTGCGGCCAGGCGGCGCAGCTCCTCTACGTTATATTCTTCATCCTGGTTAAGCGGATGCACGCCGCAGGAGAAAGCCACGTTGTCGCGCTCCCCAACCAGTTCGCGCATGCCGCGATAGCCGTCAAGCGTGGTCGCTACGGCGAGGAAAAATTTAACATCCCGCGCGGCGGCCTTTTCCAGAACGTCATCAACGTTTTTGTGCAGGGTTTGATAGTCGAGGCCATCGAGATGGCAGTGTGAGTCAACCAGGAACATAGCAATACTCTTAGAGATGATGTGAGGGGAGCATCGCGCCGGGACGAGACAGGCGCTCCCAAGTAAGAAGACTTTCGGTGAGCAGCAGCTCGCGGTTAACGCCTACCACGTTAAGCAACGCTTCGCGGCAGGTAAACCAGTGGTGCAGCACGCTTTGTAAAACCGCAGGCGAATGCCGCGATGCCAGAGCCGCCACCAGCGGCTGCATATCGACATTGGTGAGCCAGTCTCCGGCTCCCTGCTGCCATTTCAGGGCATCAACTAGCAGGGCGCAAAGCCAGTGAACGCGGCGGGAGGCATCCTCATGGTTGAGCGCGGGCAGCAGCGCAAGCAGATTACCGGCGGCACCGGCCTGGCCCAGCTTATCGCACAGCTGTTGGCGAAGTTTCCATTGCTCGGGCTGTAACAGCTCGAGAGCCGCGGCGGGCGCCCCGGAACTAAGCCGCAGGGCCGCCTGAAGTTCAGCCTGGCCCTGGCTCGTTTCCCGCGCCAGCCAGGCCAGAGCAAAGCTCTCGTCCGGGGGCGCCAGGTGCCAGTAGAGACAGCGGCTACGCAGCGTGGCAGGCAGATGGGCCGGTTCGCGGCTGCTGAGGAAAAACCAGGTGTTAGCCGGGGGTTCTTCAAGGGTTTTCAGCAGGGCGTTGGCGGCGGCCTCGGTCAGCATGTCAGCATCTTTTAGCCAGACAACCTTCGCCCCGCCCTGCTGCGCATGGGTATAAAGCTTTTCGGTTATCTCACGAACCGCATCGACACCCAGGCTTGATTTCCCTTTTTCTACCTGCAGGGTGTAGCTGTCCGGGTGCGTTCCGGCCTGCATCAGCTGGCAACTGTGGCAGCGTCCGCAGCTTTTGCTGCCTTCCGGGGTCTGGCACATCAGCCAGCGGCAGATTGCGTAAACCAGGGCGTCATCGCCAAGGCCTGGCAAAGCGTGAACCATGAGGGCATGATGTCCGCGGCCTGCCTGATACTGGCCGATTAGCTGCTCAAAAGCGCCGCGTAGCCACGGATACCATTTCACTCTGCCTGCTCCCGATACCAGCTCAGTACCGCTTCACGCACCGCAAGGGAGACATCATCCAGCGGGCGAGTGGCGTCGATGGTTTTAATCCGAGAATCGCTGCCCGCCAGCTCAAGATAGCGGGCGCGGGTGCGGTTGAAGAAGTCGATAGACTCCTGTTCGATGCGATCCAGCTCGCCGCGGGCGCGGGCGCGGGTCAGCCCGACTTCCGGGGTCACATCGAGATAAATAGTCAGGTCGGGGTAAAAGTCGCCCAGCACCGTGTTGCGCAGCGCCATCAGCAGACTTTGGTCGATTTGACGGCCGCCGCCCTGATAAGCCTGGGTAGACAGGTCATGCCTGTCGCCAATCACCCAGCTTCCACGAGCCAGGGCGGGCATGATAACCGTCTCCACCAGCTGGATGCGGGCGGCGTAAAACATCAGCACCTCGGCCTTGTCGGTAACCTTTTCATCACCGATACCGGCGTTATTGAGCGTCAGCTCGCGCAGGCGTTCGGCCAGCGGCGTGCCGCCCGGCTCGCGGGTGAAGGTAAGGTCGCTGATACCAAGCTCTTTTAAGGTCGCCACCACAACGTTATGGGCGTTGGTTTTACCCGCTCCTTCAAGCCCTTCGATGACGATAAATTTACTGTCCATTCTTATCCTTGAGTGCTTTGATATAAACCTGCACCGCCTTGTTATGGCTGGCGAGATTGGTGCTAAAAGTGTGCCCGCCTTTACCGTCGGCAACAAAATAAAGGTACGGCGTTTTAGCCGGGTGCGCGGCGGCCTGAAGCGAAGCCTCGCTCGGGATAGCAATAGGCCCCGGCGGCATGCCGCTAATCACATAAGTATTGTATGGCGTCGGCGTTTCCAGATCTTTGCGCGTCAGCTTACCATTATAACTTTCTCCCATCCCGTAGATAACGGTTGGGTCGGTTTGCAGGCGCATGCCGATCCGCAGGCGGTTGATAAATACCGAAGCAACCTGGTCGCGCTCGCTGGCCACCGCGGTCTCTTTTTCAATGATCGAAGCCATGGTGACCAGATCGTTTTCGGTTTTATACGGCAGGCCGTCGATCTTACTCTCCCAGGCCTGCGCCACCGCTTTTACCATTTTTTGATGTACGCGTTTGAGCAGCGCCACATCGGTCGTGTTGGCGGTGTACATCCATGTATCAGGGTAGAACCAGCCTTCCACCCACTCGGGGTGCTCAAACTTCAGCGTTTCAGCCACCGTGGCATAGCTGTCGTCTTTCAGAGTGTGCTGGACGAATGGTGCCTCGCGCAGCTGTTCCAGCAGGTCGCTCAGGCGCATCCCCTCAACGAGACGCAGCGGGAATTGCGCTTCTTTTCCGCTGGCAAGCAGCTCCAGCATATCGCTGACCGTCATCCCCGGCGTAAAGCGGTAAGTCCCGGCCTTAAATTTCGCCAGCTCGGGCTTCACGCGCAGCAGCCACTGGAAGACTCGCGGGCGGGTGATGAGCTTCTCGTCGTAAAGCTGGGTTCCCAGCGCCAGGCGCCCGGTGCCCTGTTTCAGGGTGAATATAGTTTCCTGTTTAATCGGCAGCGGTGTTTTCGCCAGCTGGCTGACCTTCCACACGCCTGCCCCGGCCGCAACGCCCAGAATAATCAGCAAAACAAGAAAGAAACGAAACATCTTTTTCATCGGTAATCGGCTACTCACAAAGTGGGGCTAAAAAATGATAAAGCTCGCGTGATGTATAGTGCCAGGCTTCGGCCTGGTTCACCGGAATAACCGGCATCAACGCATTACAAATAATAATTTCATCCGCATCGGCCAGGGTTTCCGGCGCTTCAATAACTTGCTGAAGTTGCCAGGGTGAACCCTCGAGCAGCGAAATAATGCGCTGCCGCATCGTGCCGTTGACGCCCGCCCTGTCGATACGCGGCGTGTAGACATTGCTGCCTTTACGCCAGAATAAATTAGCCGCACAGCATTCCACCAGGCTCCCTTCGCTGTCAAGAACCAGGGCTTCCTGGGCGTCCGTCTGTTCAAGATGCGTGCGGATTAATACCTGCTCAAGGCGATTAAGGTGCTTAATACCGGCAAGCGTCGGGTTCAGCCCCAGCCGCACGGGGCTAAGCGCAAGGGTGACGCCCTGCTCGCGCCAGGCAAGGTAAAAATCAGGATAAGGCGAAACGGAAAGTATACGCGTTGGCTGGGTACAATTTGCCGCACTGTAGCCGCGCCCACCCGCACCGCGAGAGATAATGACTTTAAGAACCGCTTTCTTCTCGGCCGCGGCCAGCTGTTTCATCTCATCCGCAAGCAGCTGCCAGTCCAGCGGACCAATCATCAACGTCTCGCAGCCCTGCCGCAGTCTACGCAGATGATCTTCCAGAAAACGAACGCCGCCGTCGGTAATGCAGGCCGTGGTAAAGCAGCCGTCGCCAAACTGAACCGCCCGGTCGTTTACCGGCAGCGTGTCCTGCCATTGACCATTGATAAGGTACATAGGGATTCCTCGGGATGCGGATGATTAAGGTTGCCAGAGGGATGGGCGTGCGACAAGAGGGGAATTCTGAACAACAAAATGGCCCGCAAGCGGGCCATTTTTAAGCGACGGTCAGACCTTTTTGAAGATCAGAGAACCGTTGGTGCCACCAAAACCGAAGGAGTTACACAGCGTGTATTCCATACCGCTAACCTGGCGAGCTTCGTGTGGAACAAAGTCCAGGTCGCAGCCTTCATCCGGGTTATCGAGGTTGATGGTTGGCGGTACGGCCTGATCGCGCAAAGCAAGAATAGAGTAAATTGACTCTACCGCGCCCGCCGCGCCCAACAGGTGGCCGGTCATCGATTTGGTGGAGCTGACCAGCACGCGGCCGGCATCTGCACCAAAGATAGACTTAACCGCCTGAGTTTCGGCTTTGTCGCCAGCAGGTGTTGAGGTTCCGTGGGCGTTGACGTAGCCAACCTGCCCTGCGGAGATCCCGGCATCACGCAGCGCGTTTTCCATCGCCAGCGCGGCACCTGCACCGTTTTCCGGCGGAGAAGTCATATGGTAGGCATCGCTGCTCATACCAAAACCGACCACTTCCGCATAAATTTTCGCGCCGCGTTTCTTCGCGTGCTCATACTCTTCCAGCACGATAACGCCTGCGCCGTCGCCGAGTACGAAACCGTCACGATCTTTATCCCACGGGCGGCTTGCCGCTTGCGGGTTATCGTTACGGGTAGACAGTGCGCGAGCTGCACCGAAGCCACCAACGCCCAGCGGGCTACTGGCTTTTTCAGCGCCACCGGCCAGCATCGCATCAGCATCACCGTAGGCGATAATGCGAGCAGCATGACCAATGTTATGCACACCGGAGGTACAAGCGGTGGCAATGGAAATACTCGGACCACGCAGCCCCAGCATAATGGTCAGGTGACCTGCCACCATGTTGACGATGGTTGAGGGTACGAAGAACGGGCTGATCTTACGAGGGCCACCGTTAACTAACGACGCGTGGTTTTCTTCAATAAGAGTCAGGCCACCAATACCAGAGCCGATAGCAGCGCCGATACGAGTCGCATTTTCTTCCGTTACTTCCAGACCAGAATCCTGCATGGCCTGAACGCCAGCAACAATTCCATATTGAATGAATTCATCCATCTTGCGCTGATCTTTGCGCGAGATAATGTCTTCACAGTTAAAATCCTTTACTAAGCCAGCAAATTTCGTTGCATAGGCGCTAGTATCGAAATGGTCGATCAGGCTGATGCCACTCTGACCGGCAAGGAGAGCTTTCCAGGTAGACTCTACGGTATTGCCGACAGGAGACAACATGCCCAGTCCGGTCACAACTACACGACGCTTAGACACGTTTGTCCTCCAGGGAGGGAAAATATACTAGTGGGACAATTCAGATAAAACTCAGGCGGTCGAATGACCGCCTGGAGATGTTCACTTACGCCTGGTGACCGTTGATGTAATCAATGGCAGCCTGAACGGTAGTAATTTTCTCAGCTTCTTCGTCCGGAATCTCAGTATCAAACTCTTCTTCCAGAGCCATTACCAGCTCAACGGTGTCAAGAGAATCAGCGCCCAGGTCCTCAACGAAGGAAGCGGAGTTGGTAACTTCTTCCTGCTTAACGCCCAGTTGTTCGCCAATGATTTTCTTAACGCGTTCTTCGATAGTGCTCATACTCTTAAATTTCCTATCAAAACTCGCTTTCGCGATGGTTTTCGTAGTGTATAAAATGTTGAAAAAGATGCAACCAAATCCCGGCAGGTCTTACCACGATTTTACGCTATTTTGCGGGCATTCGCCCAAATAACGCAAATATTTTTCACCGTGATTAAACCATGTACATTCCGCCGTTGACGTGCAGGGTCTCACCAGAGATGTACCCGGCTTCGTCAGAGGCTAAGAATGCTACAGCACTGGCAATTTCTTTTGCGTCGCCTAAGCGACCCGCAGGAACCTGTGCCAGAATACCCGCACGCTGTTCATCAGAGAGCGCACGCGTCATGTCCGTTTCAATAAAGCCCGGAGCAACAACGTTTACAGTAATACCACGCGACGCAACTTCGCGCGCCAGTGATTTACTGAAGCCAATCAAACCAGCCTTCGCCGCAGCGTAGTTAGCCTGACCAGCATTTCCCATGGTACCAACCACAGAACCGATAGTGATAATACGCCCATGACGCTTTTTCATCATAGCTCGCATTACCGCTTTTGACAGACGGAAAACAGATGACAGGTTGGTTTCGATAATATCGTTCCACTCGTCATCTTTCATGCGCATCAGCAAGTTATCACGAGTGATCCCGGCATTGTTGACCAGAATGTCCACTTCGCCAAACTCTGCACGAATGCTGCCGAGCACCGAGTCGATAGAAGCCGAGTCGGTCACGTTGAGCATGAAACCTTTACCGTTCGCGCCCAGATAGTCACTGATAGCCTGCGCGCCGCTTTCGCTGGTCGCAGTACCGATAACTTTTGCGCCGCGAGCCACTAAGGTCTCAGCGATAGCGCGGCCGATACCGCGGCTTGCGCCGGTTACCAGCGCAATTTTTCCTTCAAAACTCATGGTCTTCCTCGTTTTATTGTTCAAGCGCCGCTGACAGCGTAGCCGGCTCGTTAATCGCCGTCGCCGTCATGGTGTCAACAATGCGCTTAGTCAGGCCGGTCAGCACTTTACCCGGACCGACTTCCAGCAGCTGAGATACGCCCTGCGCCGCCATAAATTCTACTGACTTCGTCCACTGCACCGGGCTGTAGAGCTGGCGAACCAGCGCGCTACGGATAGCTTCCGGCGAAGTTTCACATTTTACATCGACGTTGTTTACTACCGGAACTGTCGGTGCATTAAACGTAATCTCTTCGAGCGCAACCGCCAGTTTGTCGGCAGCAGGTTTCATCAGCGCGCAGTGAGACGGCACGCTAACCGGCAGCGGCAGAGCACGTTTCGCGCCCGCAGCTTTACATGCGGCACCCGCACGTTCTACGGCTTCTTTGTTACCGGCAATCACAACCTGACCAGGCGAGTTAAAGTTCACCGGAGAAACAACCTGCCCCTGCGCCGCTTCTTCACACGCTTTCGCGATGGAGGCGTCGTCAAGACCGATAATGGCGGACATAGCGCCGGTGCCTTCAGGCACGGCATCCTGCATCAGTTTACCGCGCAGTTCGACCAGGCGAACGGCATCGGCGAAATTAATCACACCGGCACACACCAGCGCGGAGTATTCCCCCAGGCTATGGCCCGCCAGCAGAACAGGGCTTTTACCACCCTTCTGCTGCCACAGACGCCATAAGGCAACTGAAGCGGTCAGCAGCGCAGGCTGAGTCTGCCAGGTTTTGTTCAGCTCTTCGGCCGGGCCCTGCTGAGCCAACGCCCACAGGTCATAGCCCAGCGCGTCGGAAGCTTCGCGGAAAGTAGCTTCAATCACCGGATTAGCGGCGGCAAGTTCAGCCAGCATGCCAACAGACTGGGAGCCTTGTCCCGGGAAAACAAAAGCGAATTGCGTCATGTTGAAAATTCCTTTAATCAAAAACGAACCAGAGCTGAACCCCAGGTAAAGCCGCCGCCGAACGCCTCAAGCAGTACCAGTTGGCCACGCTTGATACGACCGTCACGCACTGCTTCATCCAGCGCGGCCGGAACCGACGCGGCAGAGGTGTTCCCGTGTCTGTCCAGGGTAACCACCACGTTATCCATCGGCATACCGAGCTTTTTCGCGGTTGCGCTGATGATACGCAGGTTAGCCTGGTGCGGCACCAGCCAGTCGAGGGCTGAGCGATCGAGATTGTTCGCTTCCAGGGTTTCGTCAACAATGTGAGCCAGTTCGGTCACCGCGACTTTAAAGACTTCATTACCGGCCATCGTCAGGTGAATTGAATTCTCAGGATTCACGCGATCGGCATTCGGCAGAGTCAGCAGCTCACCATAACTCCCGTCCGCATGCAGATGGGTAGAGATGATGCCCTGCTCTTCGGACGCGCCCAGTACCACAGCACCGGCCCCGTCACCAAAAATAATAATTGTGCCGCGATCGGTCGGATCGCAGGTGCGCGCCAGCACGTCAGCGCCGATCACCAGCGCATTTTTTACCGCGCCAGATTTAACATACTGATCGGCAACGCTCAGCGCGTAGGTAAAGCCCGCGCAGGCAGCGGCTACGTCAAATGCCGGGCAGCCTTTAATGCCCAGCATCGCCTGAATCTGGCAGGCCGCGCTCGGGAAAGCATGCGTTGACGAAGTCGTGGCAACGACGATTAAGCCGATGTCATTTTTATCAATGCCGGCCATCTCCAGCGCACGGGTAGCGGCTGCGTAACCCATGGTTGACACGGTTTCATCAGGCCCGGCGATATGGCGCTCACGGATACCGGTACGGGTGACGATCCACTCGTCAGAGGTATCAACCATTTTTTCCAGGTCAGCGTTAGTACGCACTTGTTCAGGCAGGTAGCTGCCGGTACCAATAATCTTCGTATGCATTTACGCTCAATCACTCTTGGGTAATACAGATTCCAGGCGGGCAGCAATTCTGGTGGGAACTTGCCGCCGCACCGCCTGCACTGCCTGTTCAATCGCGACAGCAAACGCTCGCTGATTGGCCGCACCGTGGCTCTTAATCACCGTGCCGCGCAATCCTAACAGACAGGCGCCATTGTACTGGTCGGGGTTGAGGTGACTGAATCGCCTTATCAGGCGTTTTTGTAGCCATTTCTTCAATATTATCAGCCACCACGACCTTTTTTTTCCTTCACCCTGCGATTTCAGCAGCGAAAGGAACATCCTGACAACACCTTCCATCGTCTTGAGTGTGACATTGCCGACAAAGCCGTCACAAACCAGAACATCGGTTTTACCGGTCAACAGTTCGTTGGCCTCAAGGTATCCAATATAGTTCATCGAAGGCATTGTTTTTAGTAATGCTGAGGCATCGCGGATACTGTCCAGCCCCTTGGTCTCTTCCTCGCCGATATTCAGCAGCGCCACGCGCGGCCGACTTACGCCGAGCACTTCTTCGGCCATTACGGAACCCATAATGGCAAACTGGACCAGCATCGTGCTGTCGCAGTCTACGTTGGCGCCGAGATCGAGCACCACCGTTTTGCCCTTCTGCTGATGCGGCAATACCGTCACCAGCGCCGGGCGCTCAATGCCTTCAATCGGCTTGAGCAATAATTTAGCCAGCCCCATCAACGCCCCGGTGTTTCCGGCGCTGACGCAGGCCTCTGCACGCCCCTCTTTTACCAGCTCAAGCGCAATACGCATTGACGACCCACGGCTGGCGCGGATCGCCTGAGACGGTCTGGCATCACTGGCAATAACCGATTCCGCAGGGATAATCTGCAGACGTGAGCGTTGCTCGAAATCAGCTTTGGCAAGTAATGGCGTGATTGCGTCGGGATTGCCGACTAAAAGAAGGTTTAGCGAAGAGTCAGAGTCCAGTGCCTGCAAAGCTGCAGGCACTGTCACGGAAGGACCGAAGTCCCCACCCATGGCATCTAACGCTAGGGTTAGACGTCTCAAGGTTGCGCCAGATTACTTAGCGATAACCTTACGGCCGCGGTAGAAACCGTCGGCAGTGATGTGGTGACGCAGATGAGTTTCGCCAGAAACTTTGTCCACGGACAGGGTGGTGGTGGTCAGCGCGTCATGGGAACGACGCATGCCACGTTTGGAACGGGTTGGTTTATTCTGTTGTACGGCCATGGACCTTACTCCTCAATTACTTACGCTTTAAACTGGCTAATACGGCAAATGGGTTTGGTTTCTCCGCCTCTTCAGGCAGTTTGCCAAAGACCATGTCCGCCTCGGACACTTCACAGTGTTCAGAATCATGCACCGGAACTACAGGCAAGGAGAGGATAACTTCATCTTCTACCAGCGCCCGCAGATCGATTTCACCGAATTCGTTAACCTCAATCGGCTCATACGCTTCCGGGAGTGCCTCAGCCTGTTCGTCGGAGCGAACCGGACTGAAACAATATGTTGTGTGAACATGACGCACAAACGGTTTCCCGCAACGCTGGCATTCGAGCGTTACCGTCACCTTTGCATCACCGGTTATTACCGCGAGGCGCTGGTTATCGATAGCGAATCTCATGGAGCATTCTACATCACTGTCCACACTGACTACAGATGCGGCAATACGCTCAACCTGATCGGAAGCATACACTCCCTCATAATCAAGGCGTTTTTGAGCCGTACGAACCGGATCAAGAGTCAGGGGTAATTTTACCTTTTGCATAGGGCGCGCATATTAACTTTGTAACGTCATAGAGTCAAAGAAAAAGGCCTGGGAACAGCGCCTTTTGCCATTTATTCGCACACATTGCGGCGACACAGTTTAAAATGCCTTTATCCAATTCGCTATCTTTAATGATAAAAATATGAAACCGATTGTTCTCGCATCCACTTCCCCGTTCCGCCGCAGCCTGCTGGAGAAACTGGGCCTGCCTTTTATTGCCGCCGCTCCGCAGGTCGATGAAACGCCACGCCCGGGCGAAGATGCACGGCAGTTGGTCACACGCCTGGCTCAGGCCAAAGCCCAGGCATTAAAAGAACATTATCCTGAGCATCTTATTATCGGCTCCGATCAGGTTTGTGTACTGAATAATCAAATTGCCGGAAAACCGCACACCGAAGAGAATGCCGTTCAGCAATTATTGCAGGCGCGCGGCACTATTGTGACCTTTTATACCGGGCTGGCGCTTTATAATTCGCAGAACGGTCAGTTGCAAACTCTGTGCGAACCCTTCGACGTCCATTTTCGCCATCTGAGCGAAGAAGAAATTCACCGCTACGTGCAAAAAGAGCAGCCGCTGCAGTGCGCCGGGAGCTTTAAGAGCGAAGGGCTGGGTATTACGCTGTTTAACCGGCTTGAGGGAAAAGATCCGAATACTTTAATTGGCCTGCCGCTGATTAGCCTGTGCGAAATGCTGCGCAACGAAGGCTGTAACCCTCTGCTGGCTTAAACAAAAACGCTCCGCCGGGGCGGAGCGTTAAACTTTACTTAGCGTTGCGTAATACCGTGAGGCAGCGCTTAAGCTGGTCGTCCAGCGGCGCCTCAATACGAATCACCTCGCCGGTATTCGGATGGGTAAACTTCAGCGCGGCGGCGTGCAGGAACAGACGGTTAAGGCCGGTTCCCGCCAGCTGTTTATCAAACTCACGGTCGCCGTAGCGATCGTCAAAGGCAATAGGATGCCCGGCGTGCAGCGTGTGGACGCGGATCTGGTGGGTACGGCCGGTAATCGGGCTACAGCGCATCAGGGTCGCGAACTCATAGCGCTCTTCTACTTTAAAGCGCGTTTCTGAAGGTTTCCCCTCGCTGTTCACCCGCACAATGCGCTCCCCGCTTTGCAGAATATTTTTCAGCAGCGGAGCCTGCACGGCTTTAACGTGGGACTGCCACTGCCCGCGAACCAGCGCCAGATAGTCTTTCTGCATCCCCTTCTCACGCAATTGCTCATGCAAAGAACGCAGCGCAGAGCGTTTTTTGGCGACCAGCAGAACGCCGGATGTATCGCGGTCAAGGCGGTGCACCAGCTCGAGGAAGCGGGCTTCCGGGCGCAGGGCGCGCAGCCCTTCAATAACGCCAAAGCTCAGGCCGCTGCCGCCGTGTACTGCGGTGCCGGACGGTTTGTTGAGCACCAGAATATGGTCATCTTCATAAAGGATGGCATCGGTCAGCGCCGCCACTTTTTGCAGATGCGGGGAAACGGCCTCTTCTTCACGCTCGGCCACGCGCACCGGCGGGATACGCACTTCGTCACCGGCTTCAAGTTTGTACTCGGGCTTGATGCGTTTTTTGTTTACCCGCACCTCACCTTTACGCACGATGCGATAAATCATACTTTTTGGCACGCCTTTCAGGCGGGCGAGCAAAAAGTTATCGATACGTTGCCCGGCCTCATCGGCGGAAATAGCAACGATTTTTACTGAAGGAGTCTCTGTTTTCATGGTCGGCGATTCTAAATAGCCCACGCGCGTAGCGCCACTCATTTTTATGTGCTTAACTGACAATCTGTCCTGTTTTAAACCGTTTGCGCCAGCGTTTGCCTCGTTAGCCGTACCAGAGTCAAAACGTGGGTTAAAAAACTGTAAGAAACAGGGCACTAATAGCAAAAGTCATCTTGCTATAACAAGCGTAGCAGTGGAATAATGTTGCCGTTTTCCGTGTTGAAACTTGTTAGAACAAGAAAATTTGCGGAAAGACCAATTTTGCCTGAACGTTCATCCACGCAGCAATGGCGTAAGACGTATTGTACTTTCAGGCAGTTAGCGGGCTGCGGGTTGCAGCCTGACCGGTAAAATGGAATCAACTTTTAAGAAATATTCTGAGGTTATTCCCACGATAATTGCGCTGTATTCCCGTATGAAATACAGGCAACCGACACTTTGCGCCTCTCAGCCAGCGACAACCGTGAGGTTGGCGACTACGCGTTTAGTCACGAGGCCATCGGTTCACTCCCGGTTAGCGTTACCATGTCCGCAGCTCTGTCGCCAATGTAAGAATAATGAGTAAGTTACGATGAAAAGAATGCTAATCAACGCAACTCAGCAAGAAGAGTTGCGTGTCGCCCTTGTAGATGGGCAGCGCCTGTACGATCTGGATATCGAAAGCCCTGGACACGAACAGAAAAAAGCGAACATCTATAAAGGCAAAATCACCCGTATTGAACCAAGTCTGGAAGCGGCGTTTGTTGATTACGGCGCAGAAAGACACGGTTTCCTTCCTCTGAAAGAAATCGCTCGCGAATACTTCCCGTCCAACTATTCCTCTCATGGCCGTCCGAATATTAAAGACGTGCTGCGTGAAGGCCAGGAAGTTATTGTTCAGATTGATAAAGAAGAGCGCGGCAATAAAGGCGCGGCATTAACCACCTTTATCAGCCTCGCGGGTAGCTACCTGGTTCTGATGCCAAACAACCCTCGCGCCGGCGGTATTTCACGGCGTATCGAAGGTGACGACCGTACCGAATTAAAAGAAGCCCTCTCCTCGCTGGAGCTGCCGGACGGCATGGGTCTTATCGTGCGTACCGCCGGCGTGGGTAAATCCGCCGAGGCGCTGCAGTGGGACCTGAGCTTCCGCCTGAAGCACTGGGAAGCTATCCAGAAAGCGGCAGAAAACCGCCCTGCTCCGTTCCTGATCCACCAGGAAAGCAACGTTATTGTTCGTGCCTTCCGCGACTATCTGCGCCAGGACATCGGCGAAATCCTGATCGATAACCCGAAAGTCCTCGAACTGGCTCGCCAGCACATCGCCGCGCTGGGTCGTCCGGATTTCAGCAGCAAAATTAAGCTCTACACCGGTGAAATCCCGCTGTTCAGCCACTATCAGATTGAGTCGCAGATTGAGTCCGCCTTCCAGCGTGAAGTCCGTCTGCCGTCCGGCGGGTCGATTGTTATCGACTCTACCGAAGCGCTGACCGCCATCGACATCAACTCCGCGCGAGCAACCCGCGGCGGCGATATCGAAGAAACTGCGTTCAATACCAACCTTGAAGCAGCCGATGAAATTGCTCGCCAGCTGCGCCTGCGCGACCTCGGTGGCCTGATCGTTATCGACTTCATCGACATGACGCCGGTTCGCCACCAGCGTGCGGTTGAAAACCGTCTGCGCGAAGCCGTTCGCCAGGACAGAGCGCGTATCCAGATAAGCCATATCTCTCGTTTTGGCCTGCTGGAAATGTCGCGTCAGCGCCTTAGCCCGTCGCTGGGCGAGTCCAGCCACCACGTCTGCCCGCGCTGTAGCGGTACCGGCACCGTTCGCGATAACGAATCTCTGTCGCTCTCCATCCTGCGTCTGATTGAAGAAGAAGCGCTGAAGGAGAACACCAAAGAAGTTCACGCCATCGTGCCCGTGCCGATTGCCTCTTACTTGCTGAACGAAAAACGTGATGCGGTAAGCGCGATTGAAAAACGCCAGGGCGGCGTGAAAGCCATCATCGTGCCAAACGACCAGATGGAAACCCCGCACTATTCCGTACTGCGCGTGCGCAAAGGCGAAGAGACTCATACCCTCAGCTACATGCTGCCTAAGCTGCATGAAGAAGAGATGGCGATGCCGTCCGAAGAAGAGTTCGCCGAGCGTAAACGCCCTGAACAGCCTGCTCTGGCAACCTTCGTGATGCCAGAAGTTCCGCCGGTGCCGGAAGAATCCGCTGCGGCTAAACCAGCCGCTGCCGTGAAGGCCGCACCAGCCGCTCAGCCGAAAGCCAATGCTGAAGCTCAGCCAGGCCTGGTTAGCCGCTTCTTCTCCGCGCTGAAAAAACTGTTTGCCGGTGATGAAACCGCAGCCCCGGTAAAAGAAGTTAAAGAAGAAGAGAAAACCGCAGCGACCGATGCCCAGCGTCAGGATCGCCGCAACAACCGTCGCCAGAACAACAACCGCCGTGACCGCGGCGAGCGTAATGAGCGTGGCGACCGTAACAACCGCGATCGCGATAACCGTGAAGGCCGTGATAACCGCAACAGCGAAGGGCGTGAAGCTCGCGAGCCGCGTGAAGGCCGTGATGATAACCGCCGTAACCGCCGTAACGGACAGCAGCAGAATGCGGAAACCCGTGAAGTTCGCCAGAACGTAAGCGCGGTTGAAGAAACCGAGAAGCAGCCGAAGTCCCGTGACGAACAGCAGCCACGCCGCGAACGCAACCGCCGCCGTTCTGACGATAAACGTCAGGCGCAGCAGGAAGTGAAAGAGTTGCAGCGCGACGTTGCCGTCGAGCCTGAAGCCGAGCAGGAAGAACGTACCCAGGTGATGCAGCGTCGCAAACCGCGCCAGCTGACCCAGAAAGTACGCTTTGAATCCGAAGTCGCTCCGGCAGCGGAAGAAGCTAAGGTTCAAGAGGCGAGCACCGAACTGGCAACTATCCCGCTTCCGGCCGTGGTTGACGCTCCGGTTTCTGCCGAACAGCAGGATGACGGCGCGGATAACCGTGAAACTGCCGGCATGCCGCGCCGTTCACGCCGTTCCCCTCGCCACCTGCGCGTGAGCGGCCAGCGCCGTCGCCGCTACCGAGACGAGCGCTACCCGGCAGTGTCTCCAATGCCGCTGGCAAGCGCCTGTGCCTCTCCTGAGCTGGCTTCCGGCAAAGTGTTTATCACTTATCCGATTGCCCGCCCGCAGGACCAGGTCGCTCAGGATGAAGTCTTCCAGGCTCATGAAGACGCTCCGTACACTCCGGTAGCCGAAGCGGCAGCTCCGGTGGCTGAAGTTCAGGTTGTAGAACCTGTTAAAGCTGAAGAAGTCGTGGTTGAAAGCGCGCCGGTTGAAACCTCTCACCCGGAAGTGATTGAAGCCCCGGTTAGCGAACAGCCACAGCTGATTGCTGCCGAAGACGAAACCGTAGCCGAAGAGATTGCTGAGCAAGCTGAACCCGTACAGGAAGAAGCTGAGCCTGTAGTCTCTCAGGCGGCGGAAGTTGCTGAACCAGCCCCGGCGGCCGTTCAGGAAGCCGTAGTTGAGCCCGTTGTTGAAGCTCCGGCCGCGGTAGTTGAAGAAGCCAAACCGACTGTAGAAGCTGCACCGGCTAAGCCAGTCGTGAAGGCTGAACCTGCTGTTGCCGCTGTCGTGGCGTCTTCTCCGATGACCCGCGCGCCGGCTCCGGATTATACGCCTGAAGCGCCACGCCAGAGCGACTGGGTTCGCCCTGACTTCGAGTTCAGCGGTAAAGGTTCTGCCGGCGGCCACAGCGCCAGCCACCAGGCAACCGCCCCGGCTACTCGCCCGCAAAGCGCCGAGTAACCCTCAAGCGTAATGCCAAAAGCCGGTCAAATGACCGGCTTTTTTATTGCCTGCAGTGGGCTAATTAAAAGGGAGTAATCTTCTACCCATTAAAGATGCATTTAAAATGCACTTTATGTCAAACCCGCTTTCCACCCGCGTGATTTAATACCTGCAGCACAAGATGAGGAGAAAATCTCATGCTGCGAATTCCACCAAACTGCATCCATACCCGCTCCTCCCCCTTCTGGGACAAAGACACCGCGCCCGCCGGACTGTTTCAGCGCCATCTCGATAAAGGCACCCGCCAGGGCGTCTACCCTCGCCTCAGCGTGATGCGCGGGCAAGTTCGCTACCTGGGCTTCGCCGATGAACACGCTCCCGAGCCGGAAACGGAACTGATTATTAACGCCGGGCATTTCGGCGTGTTTCCACCGGAAAAGTGGCATCACATCGAGCTGATGACCGACGATGCGTTGTTTAACATCGATTTCTTCGTGTCCCCGGATGTACTCCGGTCTATGTAGTCAGAGGAATGAATATGAACATTATCCCGCAAAGCTATCTTCACACCCGCTCCACGCCGTTCTGGACTAAAGATACTGCCCCTCAGGCGCTGTTCACCCACCACAACACAAAAGCTGGCGTCTATGGCAGGCTCTCGGTGATGAAAGGCGCGGTGAAATATTTCGGTTTCCCGGACGCAGAAGCTACGCAGCCGGATATGGAAATCGTCATTGAGGCAGGAACCTTCGGCATTTCCCCGCCGCAGAAATGGCATCGCATTGAACTGTTAACCGAAGACACTTATTTCAATATCGACTTTTTCGCCGCGCCGGATGCGGCCCTGGAAGGCGCAGGCCTGGGTAAAGTCGTCAATACTCATAAGGGCTAATCATGGGCAAGGCAACTTATACCGTCACCGTGACCAACAACAGCAACGGCGTTTCCGTAGATTACGAGACAGAAGCGCCGATGACGCTGCTGATACCGGACGTTGCCGCCGAGGTCGTAAAGGATCTGGTGAATACCGTACGCGCCTACGATACGGAAAATGAGCACGACGTCTGCGGCTGGTAACCGGCCTTCAAGATAAAAAAAGCCCGCTCCGGGGTGCGGAAGCGGGCAGAGAAGGCGCACCCAGTTTCATGGCGCGCCCAAATCGTAAAACTTATCGGCTATTTAGCTGGAACAGAGACATGCCCTGCATATCGCTAAAGGTTTTATAAGCTGCCTGTAAGGCGGCCTGCTGCTGAACATAGTTAGAAACGGTGGAAGTCCAGTCCGCCCCTACCAGCTGGCTCATCTGGTCAGTCTGCCCCAGCGCACGTTCATTGCCTAAATCGTCAAGCTTGCTTAACTCGTTAAGCTGAGTACCCAGCTCCGCACGCACGGTAGAGACGTTGCTTAGTGCGTTACCCAGGCCACGGTTGGTTTTGGCTACCACATCATCAAGCGCTTTTTTCCCTGCTGCATCCAGCCCTGCCGCAGGCGTTTTCAATGCCTTAATAGCGGAGTCCAGCATATTAAACAGGTTGGTTTCACTCGGTGACCCGTCCGGCTCAGGAGTGGCGTTGCTGGAAATACGGTTAAAGACTTCATCACCGGTATGCCCAATAGTCATATTACGTGCGCTATCAACCTGCTGAGTAATCGGGGTCGTTCCGCCTTTATAGGTCACGCTTCCGGCGGCTCCGGTGAAAGGCTCCGCTTCGGTTTTATAACCGGCGAAAATAAAGCGACCGTTGCCGTCGGTACTGTTGGCAAGGTTCATCAGCTGATTACGAATACCTTCAAGGTCGGTCGCCAGAGACGCACGGTCGTCATCGCTTAACGTGCCGCTGTTACCGGCATTAACGATCCTTTCCTGGGCGCTCACAATTGAAGTCGTCGCCTGTTGCAGCACGCTCTCTTCAAGAGACACTTTCTGGTTGGCGAAAGTCCGCGCCAGCTTGAACTGATCGTTCTGCGCCTGAGCCTGGGAGAGCACTACCGCCTGAGAGGCGGCAATCGGGTCGTCAGACGGCTTGTTGACGCGTAGCCCGCTGCTCATCTGTTCGCCGTAACCTAACCATAAACTCTGCGCGTCGCTGACGCCGCGCATGTTCTGGTCATACATCATTTGGGTACTGATACGCATTGCTTTAGCCCCCGTTAGCGAATATTAAGCAGCGCATCGAACAGCGATGACGCAGTCTGTAAAACCTGAGCATTAGCCAGGTAATATTGCTGATAACGCTGCAGGTTGCCGTACTCTTCGTCGAGGTTAACCCCGGAGATAGACTGCTGCTGCTTGGTCAGCTGCGTAACCACGTTATTCTGGGTGGTGCTGGTCACCTTCAGGCTGGCGGTTTTGTTACCCACGTCGCTCACCAGAGTAGCGTAAGCATCGTTAAAGGTTTTATTGCCATCTATCTGCTTCTTGTTTTGCAGATCGAGCATCGCCTGCGCATTGCGGTTGTCGCTCTTACCGGAAGTCGGGTCGCTTGCCAGCGCCAGTTTCGCTTCGTCTTTAATCGCCAGCGTCATGCCGCCGACCACATTAGCTACGGGCTTCACGATAAAGCTATCGTTGGCGGCAGGCGTGCCGGAAACGCCCACTTTCAGGCCATCAAAGTTCAGGCTAACGCTGCCGTCTGGTGCGGTAGCTGAACCCGGGTTAATCGTTGCGTTATCGGACAGGCGGGTAACCTGCCACGCGTTATTCACGAACTCAATTTTGTAATCGCTGGCCTGCACTTTGGTGCTGTCGGCAAACGTTGGGGTCAGCTGGGCGGAACCGGTATTCTTGCTGTTGCTCAGTACGGCAGGTCCGCCGATGGTGAACAGGTCGGTGCCTTTGTCGCCGTTGGCATCATAGCCCTGAGTGTGCTGAGCGTTGAACGCGCTGGCAAAAGCCTGAGCCATCTGTCCGAGACGGTTACGTGCACTGTCCAGGTCCTGGCTACGGAAGGCGATAACTCCGCCCAGAGAGCCGGACGTGATCCGTGCTTCCGGAATTTCCATATTGCCTGCAACCGGGTCAACAAAAGCAACCGTGGTGCGGGAAGGATCGGCGCTGGAATTTACCGCTGCAAGCTGATTCGCCGTAGTCCCCTGAACAATGCTCAGGCCGTTGGCGATAGTAATATTGTAGGTGCCGCTGTCCTGGACGCTGACTTCCACGCCAACAACCTGGTTGAGCTGGCTCACCAGTTGATCGCGCTGATCCAGCAGGTCGTTTGGTGCCGTACCGCCGCCAACGCCTTTAAGACGAGAGATCTGGTCGTTAAGGTTAGCAATCTGTTTAGCGTAGGTGTTTATCTGGTCTACGCTGCTG
The DNA here is from genome assembly GCF_000412335.2 of Cedecea davisae DSM 4568. Lineage (GTDB taxonomy): Bacteria > Pseudomonadota > Gammaproteobacteria > Enterobacterales > Enterobacteriaceae > Cedecea > Cedecea davisae. Next base: position 1,511,276 of record NZ_KE161030.1, on the reverse strand, counting down.
CTGATGGCGAGGTTAACCTGTTTGTCCTGATCGCGCAGGTACTGGTCGGTAACTTTGAACTGGTTTACCAGGCCATCTGCTTTGCCCAAAACCGCCTGACGAGCCGCAGGATCCTGGGCGTTACTGGTCAGCGTTTGCAGGCTGGAGAAGAAGTCCTGCATGGTTTTAGACAGTGAGTTGGTGGTGCCGGACAGAATATTGTCAATTTTAGACATCTGCTGGTACTGGGTTGCCAGACCGCTATTCTGCGTTTGCGCCGCGCGCAGCTGGTTGGTGATGAACGAATCATATTCGCGCTGCACGCCGCTGACATACACGCCATTACCTACATAGGTATTATTGTTAACCAGGGTGCTGCTGCTTTGCCCGAGGATGGTGGTCTGACGGGTATAGCCGTTAACATTATAGTTAGAAATGTTGTTACTCACGGTGCTTAACGCCGCCTGGGCAGCATTCAGGCCACTCATGGCGCTGTTAATCAGGCTACTGGACATGAAGGTTCCTTAATAGCGTGTGGTCAAAGGTTCTGCTGATGATTATCGGCAGCAGGCGGCCAGACTTGAGTCTAATCAGAACAAATTTGACAAATCAGTGTTGTAGGCTTTTGAAACTTTGTCGCTCATGGATTTCAGCTGCTGGATCATTCCGGTCAGCTTGCGTGCATAGTTCGGGTCTGTGGCATAACCGGCGTTTTGCAGCGCCTGTGCGCCCTGCTCTGCCGATACCGCATTCGCAACTGCGGCATAGCGTGGGTTCTTACTCAGCAGGCCAACATAGTCCGAAAGTGCTTCAAGGTAAGAGCTGTAAACGCGGAATTTGGCTTTCACCTTTTTCGCCTCGCCGTTTTCAAACTCGGTCGTGGTAATTTCGGTGGTCGGCCCTTTCCAGCCCGATGTTGCTTTAACCCCAAACAGGTTAAAGCTCGGCTCGCCTTTTTCGGTGCGGATCTGGCGCTGGCCCCAGCCGGACTCCAGCGCGGCCTGCGCCAGAATCAGGTGATGCGGAATGCCGCTCGCCTCACTTGCCAGGCGCGCCGGAAGCGAGAGCTGGGCGAGGAAGTCTTTGCTGTCGCCGCTCATCGGCTCTTCATTAGACGGCGCACGCGGCACCGCCTGACGAACAAGCTGCGTCAGGGTCTGATTTTGATAGCTGGTTATCGTCTGCGGGTCGAGCTTTAACGGCACCTGTCCGGCCATTTCCGAAGGTTCCGCCTGCTCACCGGCCATCTGCTTAACCATTGCATCGGCCAGCCCCAGCCCTTTAGCGCTGAGCTGCTGGGCTATTTGCTGGTCGTACATGCTGGTATACATGCGCGTGGACTCGCTGCTGAAAATACCGTCTTTCGGCAGCGCCTCGCGCATGCTTTTCAACATCATCTGAACAAACATCCCCTCCACCTGGTGGGCAACTTCTTTCAGGTTGCCGCTCGGATCTTTCCCGGCCTTCGCTTTTAAATCGTTAAGCGAGTTGGCGTCAAAAGCCGCATTAGCAAGTGAACGGGTATCGTTAAGCATCAGATGATTTCCAGTTTCGCACGCAGGCAGCCCGCGCTTTGCATGGATTGCAGAATCGACATCAGATCGATTGGCGTTGCGCCCAGCGCGTTCAGCGCTCGCACTACGTTGTTCAGATTTGCGCTGGAATTCACGCGCTGTACCGCCCCGCCGCTCTGGCGCAGATCGATTTGCGTTTGCGGCGTCACCACGGTCTGGCCGCCGCCAAACGGCGTATTCGGCTGGCTGACCTGGTTCTGGCGATTAACCGTTACCGACAGGTTGCCCTGAGCCACGGCGCAGTTGTCCAGCGTCACTTCGCGGTTCATCACCACCGACCCGGTACGGGAGTTAATCACCACGCGAGCATCCTGAACCGGCATATTCACTTCCAGATTCTGGATATCCGCCAGGAGGCGCACCTGCGAGCTGCCGCCGCTTGGCACGCGGATCTGAATGGTGCGTCCGTCCAGCGCGGTTGCGCTGCCGAAGCCGCGGGAACGGTTAATGGTGTCGGTAATTTGCTGAGCCAGGCTGAAGTCATCGTCATTGAGCTGCAGGTTCAGGGTATTGCCGTTACCGAAGGTTCCGGCCAGCTCGCGCTCAACAACCGCCCCACCGGTAATACGTCCGCCGTTAAGCTGGTTGACCTGCACGCTGCTGCCGCCCGCGGCCGCGCCTGCCCCGCCCACCAGCACGTTGCCCTGTGCCAGGGCATAAACCTGGTTATCCACCCCTTTAAGCGGGGTCATCAGCAGCGTACCGCCGCGCAGGCTTTTGGCGTTACCCATAGAGGAAACGACAACATCAATATTTTGCCCCGCGCGCGCAAATGCCGGGTATTTAGCGGTAACCATTACCGCCGCTACGTTCTTCAGCTGCATGTTGGTGCCGGTTGGCACGGTAATGCCCAGTTGAGAGAGCATGTTGTTAAGGCTCTGGGTGGTAAACGGCGTCTGCGTTGTCTGGTCGCCCGTGCCGTCAAGTCCCACCACCAGGCCGTAGCCAATCAGGGAGTTTTCACGTACGCCCTGAACGGTAGTCAGGTCGCGGATGCGGTCTGCCGAGGCGTATGTTGCCGCCAGCAGGACGACCATTCCGAGTAAATATTTAATCATGCTACCCCTCGCTTACATCGGCGATACGTTAAGGAAGAAGCGCTGCAGCCAGCCCATATTCTGCGCTTCATTAATATAGCCGTTACCGACATACTCAATTCGGGCATCCGCCACCTGGGTGGAGGCAACCGTGTTGCTGCCGCTGATGGTGCGCGGGTTCACTACGCCTGAGAAGCGTATAAATTCTGTTCCCTGATTGATGGCTATTTGTTTCTCGCCCACCACATGCAGGTTGCCGTTGGTCAGCACCTGGTCGACGGTTACCGTCAGGGTGCCGCTAAAGGTGTTGCTGGCGTTGGCGCCGCCTTTACCGTTAAAGCCGTTGCTGCCGGAGGCATTCAGATCGGCTTTTCCATTGCCCAACAGCCCGGCGGCGAAGGTCGGCACGGTATCAAAGCCAAGCGCCGATTTACCGTCGCGGCTGGCATTCGCAGAGGAACTTTTACTGGCGCTAACGTTTTCCTGAAGCTGGATGGTCAGGGTGTCGCCGATATTACGCGGGCGGCGGTCTTCAAACAGCGGCTGATAACCGTAGTTCATCGGCTGTGCTGTCTGGAAAATGGACCCATTGATCGCAGGAGCAGGACCGGGCACCGGCTGGGCGGTGGTAGCACCTTCAACCAGCGGCTTACTTGGTACAAGGGCGCAGCCGCTTACGGCAAGCACCAGACTCAGAACAACAGGACGGAGCACCATTGGGTTTTGCATTGCTTTCATCTTCAGGTCACGGCAGCCGACGCGCGTATGCGCGCCGGCAAACGCCTTACATTTGCGTCAGTTTTTGCAGCATCTGGTCGGTCGTGGAGACCGCCTTGCTGTTAATTTCGTAAGCGCGCTGAACCTGGATCATATTCACCAGTTCTTCAGCAACGTTCACGTTTGAGGTCTCAACGTAGCCCTGATACAGCAGGCCGGCACCGTTCAACCCCGGAGTGGTGTCGTTTGGCGCGCCGGATGCCTGGGTTTCGGTGTAGAGGTTTTCACCAATACTTTCCAGACCGGTATCGTTCATAAAGGTGGTCAAGTTCAGCTGGCCAACCTGTACCGGGGCAGTTTGCCCCTGCAGGGTTGCGCTCACCACGCCGTCGCGCCCGATGGTAATGCTAAGGGCGTTGGCCGGAACGGTTATCGCAGGCTGAACCTGGAAACCGCCCGCCGTCACCAGCTGGCCGTTCTGGTCAGTCTGGAAGGAGCCGTCGCGGGTGTAGGCCGACGTACCGTCCGGCAGCAGCACCTGGAAGAAACCTTCGCCTTTAATTGCCACGTCTTTGCTGTTGTCGGTCTTGGACAGGTTGCCCTGGCTGTGCAGACGTTCAGTCGCGACCGGGCGAACGCCGGTACCAATCTGCAGGCCCGACGGCAGCGTAGTCTGTTCAGAAGACTGCGCGCCAGGCTGGCGGATGGTTTGATAAAGCAAATCTTCAAACACGGCGCGTTGACGCTTGAAACCGTTAGTGGAGACGTTTGCCAGGTTGTTGGCAATCACATCCATATTGGTTTGCTGTGCATCAAGACCCGTTTTGGCGATCCATAAAGAACTGATCATGTTTGAATCCTGTTGTTAGTAAGCGGCCGTCAGGACATTTGCAGCAGCGTGTTGGCGCGCTGTTCGTTTTCGTCAACGCCGGCAATCACTTTCATCTGCATTTCAAAGCGGCGGGCGTTGGCAATCATATCCGCCATCGCTTCCGCCGGTTTAACGTTACTGCCTTCGAGCACGCCGGACATCACCTTGATGGTTGGGTCAGCCTGTAATACCGCGCCGCGAGTGGCCTGCGCGGCTGGGTTAAGGCGGAACAAACCGTCATCGCCGCGCACCACTTCCCGCTGCGTCGCTTTCACCAGCTTAAGCTGGCCAATCGGCGCAATAGTATTTGGCGCGTCGCCCGGGTTCAGCGCGGAGATGGTGCCGTCCGCGGCGATAGTCACCTGAGCACCTTCCGGCACGGCAATCGGGCCGCCGTCGCCAATAACCGGACGGCCACCGATGGTCAACTGACCGGCGGGGCTGACCTGGATATTACCGTTGCGGGTATAAGCTTCTGTGCCATCCTGAGTCTGCACCGCCAGCCAGCCATCCTGCTGTAAAGCAACGTCCGTAGGGCGCGAGGTGTAATCCATTTGACCCGGCGTCATATCCGCCCCAGGCGTAGAGGCGATGACGAGGGTACGGGTTGGCAGAGAAAGCCCTTCAACCGGCACCGCACGCAGGGCATTAAGCTGCGCCCGGAAGCCGGGAGTAGAAGCGTTCGCCAGGTTGCTTGCCGTCACGGCCTGTTGGTTCAGGGTTTGACTGGCCGCGCCCATGGCGGTGTAGATTGCGTGATCCATTAAACCGTCCCGTCAGGCGCTTAGCGCAGGTTAACCAGGGTGTTGAGGATCTGATCCTGGGTTTTGATAGTCTGCGCATTCGACTGATAGTTACGCTGCGCGACGATCATGTTCACCAGTTCTTTACTCAGATCGACGTTTGAAGACTCCAGCGCACCGCTGGTCAGGGTGCCGAAGTTACCGGTGCCCGCGGTGCCCAGCAGCGCCACGCCGGAAGAGTTAGTTGCCGCCCAGACGTTATCGCCCTGCGGCGTCAGGCCTTCCGGGTTAGCGAAGTTTGCCAGCGCGATTTGCCCTAACAGCTGGTTCTGCTCGTTAGAGTAGTTACCCACGATGGTGCCATCGTTGTTGATGCTGTAAGAGATAAGCTCGCCAGGTTTATAACCGTTCTGGGTAGTGCCAACGATAGTGGTCGCGCCGGTGTTCTGCTGCATCGAGTTTTTGAAGTCGATGCTGAAGTTTGCCTGCGTAGCACCATTGGTTGCTCCCGATTGAACATTGTTTACTACCGAGGCTGACGTCATATTGCCGTTGCTATCAAAGGTGATATTAGGCAGCGTCTGGAAAGTTGGCGGCGTAGTCGCTGGCATGCTGCTGTCCTGAGCATAAACATGCCAGGTATTCGCCGTGGTAGCATCTTTGACAAAGTAAACGTTCATGTTGTGAGCGTTACCCTGGCTGTCATACACTGTCAGCGGGCCGCTTTTGTTAAAGCTGTCCTGGTTAGCCGGGTTAAATGCTACGGTTGGCGCTTTGTCGGTAGAGTTCAGGTTAACCTGCATGGTGGCCGTGGTGGTGATTTTGGCCGGCATCAGGGTATTAGGAACGGACAAAGCAACCGGGCTCGCACCCTGCTGAATAGTCGGCGGGCTGCCTACTGCCGGGTAGCCGGTCAGGCTCAGGCCCTGCATGTTTACCAGGTTACGGCTTGGGTCGAGCGTGAACTGACCGTTACGGCTGTACAGCACGGAGCCTGCGCTATCGACCATGCGGAAGAAGCCGTTCTGGTTGATAGCAACGTCCAGGCCGCGGCCGGTGTTGGTTGGCGTGCCGCTGTTAAAGTTCTGAGTCACACCCACAACTTTAACGCCCAGCCCCACTTTGGAACCTGCAAACATATCGGCAAATGAAGCGGTGCCGGATTTAAAACCGTAGGTGGCGGAGTTGGCAATGTTGTTACCAATCACATCCAGGTTGGTGGCCGCAGCATTCAGGCCGCTGACCGCTTGAGAAAACGCCATGTCTTACTCCTGCTAAGGTTGTAGGCTTAGATAATCTGCCTGATTGCATCGAGGGTCGTGGAACCGTAGGTTCCGAGATCCAGCTTGAGGCCATCTTTGTTATTGATGACGCCGTTCACCATGGCGAAGTTCAGCGGTTGAGCCACCAGCTGAGTCCCGCCGTTAGTTGCGCTGATACTTACGTTGTATGAACCATCCGCCACCGCGGTGCCGTCGCTTGCCGTGCCGTCCCAGGTGAAGGTATGCACACCTGCGCTAAGCCCGCCAATTTCGATAGTGCGCACCACTTTGCCGTCTTTGTCGGTAACCGTGGCGGTGACTTTATCCGCAGCCTGCTGGAGCTCAACGCCAAACGGCGTGGTGCTGATGGTCTTGGTGGTCGCGTCGGTACCCGCCAGAATCTTGTTACCCGGGATCATCACGCCGTGGCCAATCAGGGCGCTGGCCTGCAGCGACTGGTTCTGATTAAGCTGGCCGGAAACCGAGCCAAGGGTGGTGTTCAGCTTTTCGATGCCGCTAACGGTACTGATCTGCGCAAGCTGCGTGGTCAGTTCGTTGTTCTGCATCGGGTTGGTTGGGTCCTGGTTTTTGAGCTGTGCCACCAGCAGGGTCAGAAAACTGCCCTGCAGGTCGGAGGCGCTGTTGCCCGTCAGGCTGTTTTTTGATGCCCCTGCCGTAGGGTCAACATTATCAGCCGGGTTGTTCATTTTGACTGCAATGGACATATAGGCTCCTGTTACTGACCGAGGGTGAGCGTTTTCATCATCATGCCCTTCACGGTATTGAGCACTTCGACGTTGGCCTGGTAGCTGCGGGAGGCGGACATGCTGTTAACCATTTCCCCCACCACGTCCACGTTAGGCATGCGCACGTAGCCACGCGCGTCGGCAAGCGGGTTTCCAGGCTGGAACACCATTTTGTCCGGCGCGTCGCTCTCTATCACTTTGGTCACTTTTACGCCGCCGGTGGCAGCGCCTGGCGCGGCATCGAGCTGGAAAACGACCTGTTTTGCGCGGTAAGGCTGTCCGTCCGGCCCGGTTACGCTGTCGGCGTTGGCGAGGTTACTCGCCGCCACGTTCATGCGCTGGGACTGGGCGGCCATTGCCGAACCCGAGATATCAAAAATATTGAGTAAAGCCATCAATTACCCCTGAAGCACAGACATCATGCTTTTGATTTGCCCACCAAGAACCGTAAGGTTGGTCTGGTAGTTCAGGCTGTTATCAGCAAACTGCGTACGCTCGCGGTCCATATCGACGGTGTTGCCGTCCATTGCTGGCTGGTCAGGTACGCGGTAGAGGAGATTGAGCGACGGAGTGGAGTGGGTTTGTGCCGGGATATGGCGTGAAGAAGTCAGCGCAAGGGACATCCCGCCGCCTTCAACGCGTCCGCGCTCCATCACTTTTTTCATTTCACTGGCAAAGTCGATATCGCGCGCCTGAAAGCCCGGCGTGTCGGCATTGGCGATATTCGCGGCCAGGATCTCTTGACGCTGAGCACGCAAATTAAGCGCTTCTTGCTGAAATCGCAGTGCGGCGTCCAGTTTATCGAGCATGCTTCCTCCATGGTCCATAGAATTAGGAATCGTCCGAAAGCTTAAAGCCCCTTACGCGTACGTGATGGGTGGAATAAGCACAAAATACGTCGCTATTTATCGCCTTGATCAAATCGGCTCGCGGTTAAAATCACCGCAACCTGAAAACGGAGAAGCGCGATGAGAAGCCTGAAAATCTGGAGTGGCGTGGCAACCATGCTGGTAAGCCAGCTGGCCCTGGCGGGTACGCTGGACCAGCCGCTGACCCAGTATTTCCAGCAGCGTCTGGCGGGGATTAGCGACGACGTCAGCGTCAACGTGAGAACCGCAGATGCGCAGCTTCCCGCCTGCCCGTATCCGGAGTTTTCAACCCCGGGCAACGCTAAGCTTTGGGGCAACGTCAGCGTGATGGCGCGCTGCGGGAGCGACAAACGGTTTATTCAGGTTCAGGTTATTGCGACCGGAAATTATGTGGCAGCGGCGCGGGCTATTAGCCGTGGCTCAAGGCTCGACGAGAGCAGCGTTGAACTAAAAAAGGGCCGTCTTGACCAGTTGCCGCCGAGAACGATGATGAATCTCAGCCAGGCAACTGACGCGGTTTCACTGCGGGATATCGCCCCCGGCCAGCCCGTTATTCAGTCGATGGTTCGCCAGGCATGGCGCGTAAAAGCCGGGCAGCAGGTGCAGGTTATTGCCTCCGGAGACGGCTTTAGCGTCAACGGTGAAGGCAAGGCATTAAACAACGCGGCGGTGGCGCAAAATGCCCGCGTCAGAATGTCTTCAGGACAGGTGGTAAGCGGGACGGTAGACTCTGATGGGAATATTCTGATTAATCTATAATCTTTTTAAAGATTCCGCGGCGACTGCCGATAGTAATATCAACTAATGATACTGACTGGCTCTTACGCCGCGAGCCCCTCGATGAGGAGAGAATAATGAGCATTGATCGCACGTCGCCATTGAAACCGGTAAGCACCGTACAACCTCGTGAAACCAGCGAGCCGCAGACGCTGAAAGGCCGTCTGGAAAAGTCTGCCACGGCTAACAGCACCAGCGTGAAGTTAAGCGATGCGCAGGCCAAATTGATGCAGCCAGGCAGCAGCGATATCAACATGGAACGTGTTGAAGCGCTGAAGACGGCAATTCGTAACGGCGACCTGAAGATGGATACCGGCAAAATCGCCGATGCGCTTATCCAGGAAGCCCAAAGCTATTTATCGAGTAAATAACGGTGAGTCGTCTGTTAGAAGTGCTGGACCAAATGACCGCGGTGCTGAATTCACTGAAAGAGGTGATGGACGCCGAACAGCTGCAGCTTTCCGCAGGCCTGATAAACGGCAACGCGCTGCAACGTATAACTGAAGATAAAAGTTCGCTGCTGGCTACGCTGGACTACCTGGAGCAGCAGCGCCGCGCTGAGCAAAATGCCGGAGCGGTTATCAATATTGATATCAACCAGCGCTGGCAGACGATTACGCAAAAAACCCAGCATTTGAGGGATATCAACCAGCATAACGGCTGGTTACTGGAAGACCAGCTGGCCCGTAACGAACAGGCGCTGGCGGTACTGAAGCCGCATCAGGCTCCTGACTTTTACGGTGCGGATGGGCAGGCTACGTCCGGAAACAATCGCGGCGGCAAAAAAATCAGTATCTGATTTTTAAATAATTTTGATAACTGCTGGCAGCCTGACTCAGGCGCCAGCAGTTTTGCTATTACAGGGCGTTCAGAATTTTTGCGGTAGCGTCCACATCAATCTCATCTTCCGAGAAGATATGCGTGGTGTTCTGGAAGGTAGTAATCGCCAGCATCTTCACGCTACGCATCTCCCCTTCTTTCTTCTCTGTCTTCGGGCGAATGCTGTTCATCAGCAGGCCAACGGACAATACCGCATTTTCTTTATCGATTTTCGCCTCTACCGGCTTCTCTTCGCTGTAGACCAGGAAGGATTTAATCGCGGTAATTTTGAAACGCTCACCGGCAATAAAGATATGCTTGCTCTCCGGCTCGACCTTCACGGCAAATGCGGACAGCCCTTTATTGTTAGTCCCCGGCTCGAAGGTCACCGCGGCGTCTTTCTTAATCAGCTCCGGGTTGGCGACTTTAATCACATGGAAGTAACGGTTATCGCCGTTTTCATCTTTGATAAATCCGAAGCCTTTATCTTCGAACCAGGTTGTGATTATTCCGTTCATCGCTCTATCACCTAATTAAACATTCAACATATAAAGAATAGGGTGGAGCGCGCAAAGCGCCATCCACCTCAGGAAAAGTTATATCGTGCGCCGGGCAAAATCTTTCAACCTGAAGCCCAGCAAAAGCAGCGTCGCAAAGTAGGCAGCAATACCGGCCAGCACCACCGCCATCAGCCGCACCAGGCGATACGGCATCGCGCCTAAGTCCCAGGCCGGCATCAGGTGCATCAGGCCAATCAGCACCGCGGACATCACAATGACCGCCGCCACCAGGCGCAGCAGAAACGCGCTCCAGCCAGGCTGCGGCTGGAAGATATCCTGCTTGCGCAGCTGCCAGTAGAGCAGCGAGGCGTTAATACAGGCTCCCAGACCAATGGACAGCGAAAGTCCCGCATGCTTCAGCGGCCCGATAAATACCAGGTTCATCAACTGGGTCAGGATCAGCGTCACGATGGCAATCTTGACCGGGGTTTTAATGTCCTGGCGCGAGTAAAAGCCCGGCGCTAACACTTTAACCACGATAAGCCCCATCAGGCCGACGGAGTAAGCCACCAGCGCGCGCTGGGTCATCAGCGCATCGAAGGCGGTGAATTTACCATACTGGAACAGCGAAACGGTAAGCGGTTTTGCCAGGATACCCAGCGCAACCGCACTCGGCAGCGCCAGCAGGAAGCAAAGGCGCAGCCCCCAGTCCATCAGGCGCGAATATTCGTCATGGTTGCCGGTGGCGAAACTTTTCGCCAGCGACGGCAGCAAAATAGTGCCCAATGCCACGCCCAGCACCCCGGAAGGGAACTCCATAAGGCGGTCGGCGTAATACATCCAGGAGACCGAGCCGGAAACCAGGAAGGAGGCGAAAATGGTGTTAATGATAAGCGAGATCTGGCTGACCGAAACCCCAAGAATAGCCGGGCCCATCTGCTTGATGACCCGCATCGCCCCCGCGTCTTTAAAGCTGATACGCGGCAGCACCAGCATGCCGATTTTCTTGAGATGAGGAAGCTGGTAGGCGAGCTGTAATACCCCGCCCACGGTCACCGCCCAGGCGAGCGCCAGGATCGGCGGGTTAAAATGCGGCGCGGCAAACAGCGCAAAGCCTATCATGCTGAGGTTAAGGAAGGTCGGGGCAAACGCCGGTACCGAGAAACGGTTCCAGGTATTCAGGATGGCCCCCACCAGCGACGCCAGCGAGATAAGCAAAATATAAGGGAAAGTAATACGCAGCAGGCTTGAGGTCAGCGCAAACTTGTCTGCGGTATCCGCGAAGCCCGGCGCGGTCACCAGAATCACCCACGGCGCGGCCAGCATGCCGAGCACGGTAACCAGCGCCAGCGCCAGCGTCAGAAGCCCGGAAACATAGGAAACAAAGACGCGGGTGGCATCTTCGCCCTGCTTGCTTTTGTATTCGGCCAGAATCGGCACAAACGCCTGGGAGAACGCGCCCTCGGCGAAAATACGCCGCAGCAGATTCGGCAATTTAAAAGCAACGAAAAAGGCATCCGTCGCCATCCCTGCCCCAAATACCCTCGCCACAATGGCGTCGCGCGCAAAGCCAAGCACGCGGGAAAACATGGTCATCGAGCTGACTGCCGCCAGCGATTTTAATAGGTTCATTTATTTTGTTATTCCACAAACATCAACGCCTGCGGCGCAGGCGTTGATGGATGATGACAAGTCGGCATAGTCTACCGATACAGCGACGAAATACTACCGCGATGTGTTACAGACTATTCGCTAATGGCCTCGCGCCACAGCTTCTCCACCACGCGCTGCGCGAGTAGCGCCTGTTCGCCGGAGGTTTCCGGAACCGTCTGATTTGCCACGCAGTCAATAAAGTGGCGTGCACAGCCCGCAAAACCGCGCTGTTCAAGCGTAGTTTGCCAGCCCGGGATCGGCTGCTCTACCAAGCCTGAGCCGCATTCTTCGCGCCACTGACGCATATCGGTCACCTCAAACAATCCGCCGTCGGTAACCGCCTGAACCCATTCACGCTGGCTTCCGGCGCGGCGATGCATACTGGTGGTTATCGCCAGATTACCCTGGCTGAAGTGGTGCTCAGCATAAAGCATTTGCCCCTGCTCGTTGGTTTGCAGGGTGCCGCTTTGTAACTGCCCCGCACCGCCGCCCAGCCACAACGCGGTATCAACAACGTGCAGATAATCATCGAGCAGCGTAAAGCGCAGGTCATGAGGACCGACGCTGTCGGTGCGGTGCTTATCCATGCGCAACGAAGCCCCGCCGGACAGCTTCTCTTTTAGCTGCTGGTAACGAGGCGCAAAACGGCGGTTAAACCCGACCATCAGCGTGCGCTTCGAGCGCTCGGCCAGCTCAACCAGCCTCTCGGCATCCGCCAGATTTTCGGCCAGCGGCTTGTCGACACAAACGCTCACGCCCGCCTTCAGCAGCTCGCTGACTACCGCATAATGCGAGCTGGTGGCGCTGTGGACGAACACCGCGTCGCACTGCGCGGCCAGGTCGTTCAAAGAGCCGATGTAGGGAATACGCCAGGTTTCGCACACCGGCAACGCTTTCGCTCTGGTGGGTGAAAATGCGCCCACCAGCGCCCAGTCGTTGGATGCCCCAAGCACCGGCAGCCAGGCTTTCTGCGCGATGCCGCCCAGCCCCACTACGCCAATTCGCAGCTTAGTCATGATTAATCTCCCAGGTGAGCGAGCAGCGAGTCCAGACGTTGCTTCAGGTCGGCGACTTCATTTTCCAGCGCCTCAACTCTGGCGGTGAGATCTTCAGAAGCCGGGCTGCTGCCCTGTTCCACCTGCGCTGAAACGTCTACCTCGCCGCTGAACAGGTGCATATAGCGACTTTCGCGTTTGCCGGGCTCACGGGCCAGGCGTACCACAAACGGCCCGTCCTCGCGGTTTGCCAGCCCTTCCAGCGTGGCTTCGACCTGCGCCATATCGCTGAACTCAAACATTCGTGCGGCACGGCTGCGCAGTTCACCCGGAGTCTGTGCTCCACGCAGCAGCAAAGTGGTGATGACCGCAACTTCCGCTGGCGTCAGTTTTAAATTGCCAAACTCGGAGTTACAGAAGCGCTGCTCATATTTCGTCACGCGGTTGCCAAAACCGCTGACGGTGCGCAGATAGTGGCTTTTCACCAGCGCGTCCAGCGTGTCCTGGACTTCATGCTCTTTCAGCTCCATTACCGGCTCGCGGTTGGTCTTTTGGTTGCTTGCGGTAAGCACGCCGTTGACCGACATCGGGTATTGCTCAGGCGTCGTTATCTGCTTTTCCAGCAGGCTGCCAATCACGCGGGCTTCTACCGCAGTTAACTGATATTTCATTTTTACGCTCCACGCCCTGGGGTCCAGTCTTTAGCGGTCAGCGCGGTCAGGACGTGGTCCCGCCATGCGCCATCAATCAGCAAATAATCCTTTGCGTAGCCTTCTTTCTCAAAACCCAGCCGCGCCAGCAGGTCGCCGCTGCGCTGATTATGCGGCATATAGTTTGCCATAATGCGGTGGATATTCTGGCTGCGCTGTATATAGCGAATCGCGCTGGTCAGCGCCTCATACATTAGCCCCTGCCCCTGCCACTTCTCGCCGATGGAATAACCGAGATAGCAGGCGTGAAAAGAGCCGCGAACCACGTTGGAAAAATTTGCCACACCCATGACTTCTTTCTCTTCCGGGTCGAGCAAGGCAAAGTAGTAAGCGCTGCCCTGCTTATGCATTTCATTAATCATGCCGAGCCTTGCCTGCCACCCGGAAGGGTAACAGTGGCTTTCATCGCGAATGGGTTCCCAGGGTTTTAAAAACTGACGGTTCTCGGTGTAATAATCCGCCAGACGCCAGGCGTCACGCTCATAAACCAGACGTACCACTAATCGGTCCGTGGTCAGACGGACTTTCGGCACGTTACTGCGGTAGCCAAACATGTTCATCCCACTCCTTCATCCCAGTTAACGGGGCTATTCCCGTTACTATACCTGCGGCTGCCCGCCGTGTGAAAACAACAACATGAAGCAACATCACTTTTTTCGATTAAAGAGTTGAATCAAACTCACTGAACGATAAAAAAATATTGTCCTGCGCCGGGTGTCAAAAGCCAGGGCGACGGGCGAGAATAAGTTACTGTGTTGTTTAATTAAGTTCCCTGGAGGGGAGATGTCGCGGGTGGCGCAGGCAAGGAGCCTGGGTAAATATTTCCTGCTGCTTGATAACATGTTGGTGGTATTAGGCTTTTTCGTCGTCTTCCCTTTAATTTCCATTCGCTTCGTTGATCAGCTCGGCTGGGCCGCGTTGATGGTGGGTATTGCCCTCGGCCTGCGTCAGTTTATTCAGCAGGGGCTGGGCGTGTTTGGCGGAGCTATCGCCGACCGTCTGGGCGCCAAGCCGATGATTGTCACCGGAATGCTGCTGCGAGCCGCCGGGTTTGCCACCATGGGCATCGCCACTGAACCCTGGATGCTGTGGCTTTCCTGCCTGCTTTCCGCCATCGGCGGTACGCTGTTTGATCCGCCGCGCTCTGCGCTTGTCGTCAAACTGGTTCGTCCTCAGCACCGCGGGCGCTTCTTCTCTCTGTTGATGATGCAGGACAGCGCCGGGGCGGTTATTGGCGCCCTGCTCGGCAGTTGGCTCCTGCAATACGACTTCCGCCTGGTTTGCACCGCAGGAGCGGTAATGTTTGTGCTCTGCGCCGCGCTGAACGCCTGGCTGCTTCCGGCCTATAAGCTTTCAACCATCCGCACGCCAATGCGCGAAGGGATGAGCCGCGTGTTCCGGGATAAGCGATTCGTTACTTATGTGCTAACGCTGACCGGCTATTACATGCTGGCCGTACAGGTGATGCTGATGCTGCCGCTGATGGTTAACGACATCGCCGGTACGCCATCGGCGGTGAAGTGGATGTATGCCATCGAAGCCGCACTCTCCCTGACGCTGCTCTATCCTATTGCCCGCTGGAGCGAAAAACGCTTCCGCCTTGAGCAGCGTTTAATGGCGGGCCTGGTGCTGATGACCCTCAGCCTGATGCCCATCGCCCTCGCCTCAAGCCTGCAACAGCTCTTTGCCCTGATCTGCACGTTCTATATCGGCTCAATTATTGCCGAACCGGCGCGTGAAACCCTGAGCGCCTCGCTTGCCGACGCCCGCGCACGCGGCAGCTATATGGGGTTCAGCCGCTTAGGCTTATCGCTGGGTGGAGCGCTCGGCTATACGGGCGGCGGCTGGTTATTTGACGTCGGTAAAACCCTCGGGCAGCCGGAACTGCCGTGGGCAATGCTCGGCATAATCGGCTGCATTACGCTTGCCGCGCTGTGGTGGCAGTTTAGCCTTAAGCGGGTAGAGCCGACGATGCTGGAGCCGGGCGGCCAGAGGTAAGCATCCCGCTTTCATACTTTTCCGGTAGCAGCGCCTGCCGTGTCGGATTATGCTGATTAACGCAAGGCACGGCATTGGAGCCGCTATTTGAGGAAGCCTATGAAGAAGATTGTTTTTGCCGCAGCATTGATGCTCAGCGGCCTGCTGGCAGGATGTAACCAATTAACGCAGTACAGCGTCAATGAACAGGAGATTAACCAGGCGCTGGAGAAACACAATAACTTCTCAAAAGATATCGGCCTGCCCGGTATTGCAGACGCGCACGTTGTGCTGACTAATCTCACCAGCCAGATTGGCCGGGAAGAGCCAAACAAAGTTACGCTAACCGGCGATGCTAACCTGGATATGTCTTCTCTGTTCGGCAACCAGAAAGCCACCCTGAAGCTGAAGCTCAAGGCGCTGCCGGTGTTCAACAAAGAGAAAGGCGCTATCTTCCTGCAGGAAATGGAAGTGGTGGATGCCCAGGTTGAGCCGCAAAAAATGCAGAGCGTGCTGCAAACCATCGTCCCTTATCTGAACCAGTCGCTGCGCAATTACTTTAACCAGCAGCCGGCCTACGTTCTGAGTGAAGATCGCAGCAAAGGCGAGTCGCTGGCGAAGAAATATGCCAAAGGGATTGAAGTCAAACCCGGCGAGATCGTTATTCCTTTCACCGACTAATCGCTTAACCATCGGGGCAGCTAACTGTCCCGATGAGTTTGTGCAACATAAGTGGTGCAAACGATAACGTTTCCCCTTATCCTTAGTGCCCGGCATAAAACCAGCCCCAGATGACTGATTTTCCCTCACACGCCGGAGCACATTCATGACCGCATTACCTCAGGTATTAAAAATCCGCCGCCCAGACGACTGGCATATCCACCTTCGCGACGGCGAGATGCTGAAAACCGTGGTGCCTTATACCAGCCAGGATTTTGGCCGCGCGATTGTGATGCCTAACCTTGTGCCGCCGATTACCAGCGTTGAAGCTGCCGTTGCCTATCGCCAGCGTATTCTGGATGCCGTGCCTGCCGGGCAGAAGTTTGAACCTCTGATGACCTGCTACCTGACCGACACGCTCGACCCGAACGAGCTGGAGCGCGGCTTTAACCAAGGCGTGTTTACAGCGGCCAAGATGTACCCGGCAAACGCGACAACCAACTCCGCCCACGGCGTAACCAGTACGGCCGCAATTATGCCGGTGCTGGAGCGCATGCAAAAAATCGGCATGCCTTTGCTAGTGCATGGCGAAGTCACCCACGCCGATATCGATATTTTCGACCGCGAAGCCCGCTTTATTGAAACCGTAATGGAGCCGCTGCGCCGCCAGCTGCCGGGCCTGAAAGTGGTGTTCGAACATATCACCACCAAAGACGCCGCTCAGTATGTGCAGGAAGGTGATTCGCTAATTGCGGCCACTATCACGCCTCAGCATCTGATGTTTAACCGCAACCATATGCTGGTTGGCGGTATTCGCCCTCACCTTTACTGTCTGCCTATCCTGAAACGTAGCGTTCATCAGGAAGCGCTGCGTGCGCTGGTCGCCAGCGGCTGCGAACGCGTGTTCCTCGGCACCGACTCGGCTCCGCACACTCGTCACCGTAAAGAAGCCAGCTGCGGCTGTGCGGGCTGCTTTAACGCGCCTTCTGCCCTTGGCGCCTATGCCACGGTATTTGAAGAGATGAATGCCTTGCAGCACTTCGAAGCCTTTACTTCGCTGAACGGCCCGCGTTTCTACGGCCTGCCGGTGAATGAAGAGAGCATCGAGCTGGTGCGCGTGGCGGAGAAAATGCCGGAGCTGATTGAAACCGAAGATGACAGCATCGTGCCGTTCCTCGCCGGGGAAGAGGTTGTCTGGTCGGTAAAACGCTAAATTTTTCAGCGCCCCCTGTTGCGAAGTGGACAATTAAGCTGTATAAATATCCAGTATATTGTACAGGGGGTCGTTATGCGTATTGAAGTCACTATAGCTAAAACTACACCGCTACCGCCGGGGGCGATTGACGCCCTTGCCAGCGAGCTTTCCCGCCGTATTAATCAGCATTTCCCCGACACCAGCAGCGAAGTCCAGGTGCGCTACGCGTCCGGCAACAACCTTTCGGTGCTGGGCGGAGCAAAAGAAGATAAAACGCGAATCAGCGAGATCCTCCAGGAAACCTGGGAAAGCGCTGACGATTGGTTTTCCGCCGACTAATACCCTCAATTATGTTGGTACTTTTTTGCCGGGTGTCGCCATCCGGTTTTTTTATTTCTACGCTTTATTTTGCTCATTTTTTAAACTACCCGCTGATTAATTTCCACTTTATCTCAGACAAATCGGAATAGCCTGTCGATTTATTGCTCATCCAACGTCAATAATGCAAAAAAAGTGTTGCGGAGTATTTATTTAACCCCCATACATACAGAGTATTGATATACTTAAGTCGCTTCACGATAAATCACGCATGAACCTCGCTAGCCGTTGTCTTTAAACACGTATAAAAGGGGTTATGATGGAAAAAAATAGTGATGTTATTCAGACTCATCCCCTCGTCGGATGGGACATCAGCACCGTCGATAGCTACGATGCCATGATGCTGCGCCTGCACTACCTGACATCCAATAATCAGAAGCAAGATGAAACCGAGGTAGGCCAGACGCTCTGGCTGACCACCGATGTCGCCCGGCAATTTATATCAATTCTCGAAGCCGGGATTGCAAAGATTGAATCCAGTGATTATCAGCAAAACGATTATCGCAAGCATTGACGAGCAATGCTGACAAAAGCCACAGGCACCCAATGGGTGCCTTTTTTATTTTATCCGTACCGTTAATTGCATCCCCACGGCGAATTAATTACCCTGCTACAGATAATTTTCCACAGAGAAAAGCTTATGAACTACGACCTCATTATCGTCGGCAGCGGCTCCGTCGGCGCAGCAGCAGGCTGCTATGCAACCCACTCAGGCCTCAAGGTGCTGATGATTGATAGCGGCCACCCGCCGCACGACCAGGGTAGCCACCACGGCGGTACTCGTCTTATCCGCCACGCCTACGGTGAAGGGGAAAAATACGTGTCTATGGTGCTGCGCGCCCAGAAACTGTGGGATGCGCTGGCGGAAACCAGCGGCGAAAAGCTGTTTCACCGCACCGGCGTTATCAACCTCGGCCCCGCTGATTCGGCGTTTATTCGCAATGTAGCGGCCAGCGCCGAAAAATTCTCTCTGCCGCTGGAAACATTAGACTCAGCGGCGGTAACTGCCCGCTGGCCGGAAATCGTGGTGCCTGAAAATTATGTAGGCCTGTTTGAGCCGAACTCAGGGGTGCTTAAAAGCGAAATCGCCGTTGAGACGTATATCAGCCTCGCAAAACAGGGCGGCTGCGCGCAGCTGTTCAACTGCCGCGTCACCGATATTCACCACGGGGAAGAAGGCGTGACCGTAGTCACCGAAGAAGGCGAATATCACGGCAGCAAGCTACTGCTCAGCGCCGGAACCTGGGTCAGCAAACTGCTGCCGGAACTGCCGGTTACGCCAGTACGCAAAATCTTTGCCTGGCACCAGGCCGATGGGCGCTACAGCGAGAACAACAAATTCCCGGCCTTTACCGCCGAAACGCCCAACGGCGACCAGTATTACGGCTTCCCGGCTGAGGACAACGAGCTCAAGCTCGGCAAACACAACGGCGGCCAGAACATCGACTCCCACGAGCAGCGTAAGCCATTTGGCGCCCTCGCCAGCGACGGCTCCGAAGTGTTTCCCTTCCTGCGCGAGTTCCTGCCGGGTATTGGCTGCTGCCTGCACGGAAAAGCCTGCACCTATGACAATTCGCCGGATGAAGACTTCATCATTGATACCCTGCCCGGCCATGACAATACGCTGGTGATTACCGGCCTGAGCGGGCACGGCTTTAAATTCGCCTCCGTACTGGGCGAGATTGCCTGTCAGTTTGCTCTGGGGCAAAAACCTGCATTTGATTTGTCCCCGTTCGCACTTTCTCGCTTTAAAACGGCGTAAAATCTCCCGGTGGCGGAACCTTCCGCCACTTTTTAACCGGAGTCGCCATGAGCAAATTTATTCATTTTTTAACCAATAATATCCGCGAGCACTTTATCCTTTATCTTATTCTCTGGGCCATCGTGGCGATAATCGATCTTGCTTATATCTATTTTTATTAAATAACTCGTCGCCGGTTATATTGACAATAATTGACGATGAATTTAAATAAATATAGTTTTAATGCAAACAATTAAATTCACAATTATTATTTCAACTCGGCTTCCCACCTGAAAAAACCACTATTCATTCGACTCAACTGATAACAATCGGCATGAGTCATTCAAAAAAATAGAAACAGGTAAGATATATTTATAAAAAAGCATATTTATGTTGATCTGAGGTTAACAGAAAGCCTATTTTTAATTTCTTCAGAAAAATACATGGACGCATAATTATGCAATGGCGAAATTCACCCGATCGCTACGGACATCTTTCGGTACTGCTTCACTGGCTGACCGCCGCCACGGTTTACGGGATGTTTGCCCTTGGCCTCTGGATGGTCACCCTCGGTTATTACGACGTCTGGTATCACAAAGCGCCAGAGATCCACAAAAGTATGGGTATTTTACTGATGCTGGGGCTGGTCATTCGTGTTATCTGGCGTTTTATTTCGCCTCCTCCCCCGGCGCTGAAAAGTTATTCACGCCTGACCCGAATTAGCGCGTCAATCGCCCATATTCTGCTGTACGCATTGTTGTTCGCTATTTTACTGAGCGGTTACCTGATATCCACCGCGGACGGGAAACCTGTCAGCGTGTTTGGCTGGTTTGATGTTCCGGCAACGCTTACCGACTTCGCCAGCCAGGCCGACCTCGCGGGCACGGTTCATCTTTGGCTGGCCTGGACGGTGGTAATTATTTCCCTGCTCCACGCGATCGCCGCCCTGAAGCACCATTTTATAGATAAGGATGCCACCCTCAAGCGCATGCTGGGCAAAGTATCCCGTTAACCATGGAGAGTTAGACGATGAAAAAAATCCTGCTGGGAGCCACATTAAGCGCTCTGTTATTCACTACTGGCTCCGCCGTCGCTGCGGACTACAAAATTGATAAACAGGGCCAACACGCCTTTGTGAATTTCCGTATTCAGCACCTCGGCTATAGCTGGCTGTACGGTACTTTCCGCGATTTTGACGGTACTTTTACCTTCGATGAAAAGGATCCAGCCGCCGATAAGGTAAACGTTACCATCAACACCACCAGCGTTGATACCAACCACGCCGAACGCGATAAGCACCTGCGCAGCGCGGAATTCCTCAATGCGGCAAAATTCCCTCAGGCGACCTTTGCTTCGACCGAAGTGAAAAAAGACGGCGAGAAGCTGGATATTACCGGCAACCTGACGCTAAACGGCGTTACTAAGCCAGTGACGCTGGCGGCCAAACTGATTGGCCAGGGCGACGATCCGTGGGGCGGCGTACGCGCGGGTTTTGAAGCACAGGGCAAGATCAAGCTGAAAGACTTCAATATTACCCAGGATCTGGGGCCGGCTTCGCAGGATGTGGACTTGATTATTTCTGTCGAGGGCGTTCGCCAGTAGTCGAAAGGCCTCCCTTTTCGGGGAGGCTTTCAATCTTACTCGGGGTCAGGAATACCCAGCGTGGTGTTTAGCGCACCGCGAGATTTATTGAACACCTTATTACCGTTTTCACGACCGGCGCGGCGGCGACGCTGCTCTTCCGGCGTCAGGGCCAGTTCATCACGGCACACTTCGCTGCAACAGCCTGAAAATTTCTCGGCGCAGGCAGGACACTGGATAAACAGCAGATGGCAGCCGTCATTTTTACAGTTGGTGTGACTATCGCACGGTGCCCCGCACTGATGGCAGTGGGCAATCACGTCATCGGAAATGCGTTCGCCCATACGTTCATCAAACACAAAGTTCTTACCGACAAAACGTACGGGTAACCCCTGCTCACGGGCGCGGCGTGCATACTCGATAATCCCGCCTTCAATGTGATACACGTTTTTAAAACCGTTGTGACGCATCCACGCGCTGGCTTTTTCACAGCGAATGCCGCCGGTGCAATACATGACGATTTTTTTGTCTTTATCGTCCTGCATCATATCTACAGCCTTCGGCAGCTGTTCGCGGAAGGTGTCGGCCGGTATCTCAACCGCATCTTCGAAATGGCCCACTTCATATTCATAGTGGTTGCGCATATCGACAAACACCGCGCTCGGGTCGTCCAGCATCGCGTTGACGTCCGCAGCCTTCAGGTATTCGCCCACGTCGCTGGCATCAAAGGTTGGATCGTCGATACCGTCGGCAACAATGCGCTCGCGCACCTTCATACGCAGCACCCAGAACGATTTACCGTCGTCTTCAAGGGCGATATTAAGGCGCAGGTTACTCAGCGCCGGGTGGAAGGCATAAAGCGCCTCACGGAAAGCGTCTACCCGGCTCTCAGGCACGCTAATTTGGGCGTTAATCCCCTCGCGGGCGAGATAGACACGACCAAATACGTTGAGGCTCAGAAACAGCTGGTAAAGCGCATCGCGTGTCGCCTGAGGCTCTTCAATAGTGAAATATTTGTAGAATGAGATAGTAGTACGCGGCTCGGTTTCGGCAAGCATGCGCTCGCGCAGCTCCTCATTCGAGACGCGGTTGTGTAACACTGGCATGGTGTTCGCTCGCAATCGTCGGAAAAAAAGTGGGCTGCATCATAAAGCAAATAACGATAATTTACATCCCCACGATTTACGCTACATTTTGCTCACCCATCGTCAAAAACAGCAACAATCGATGAAATATCAGGCACTCTGCCACCGCTAATTTTGGCTCTGCGCCAAAAAATGCCACAATGGAATGATTAGAAGATCCGGCAATTGCCGTCACAAAGGTTTTAAATGACGAACTTACCGCAATTCTCGCGCGCGTTACTGCATCCGCGCTACTGGCTTACCTGGCTTGGCATCGGTTTTTTATACCTGCTGGTACAGCTCCCTTACCCGGTTCTTTACCGCATTGGCTGCGGCCTGGGCCGGCTGGCTAAACGCCTGATGAAGCGCCGCGCGCGCATAGCCTACCGTAACCTCGAGCTTTGCTTCCCCCAAATGAGCGCCGACGAGCGTGAAAAGATGGTGGTGGAAAATTTCGAGTCCGTGGGTATGGGGCTGATTGAAACCGGGATGGCCTGGTTCTGGCCGACTAAGCGCATCAATAAATGGTGCCACTACGAAGGCGTAGAGATAGTTAAAGAGATTGAAAAGACCGGCCAGGGCATTTTGCTGATCGGCATCCACTTTCTGACGCTGGAGCTTGGCGCACGCATTTTCGGTATTAAAACTCCGGGTATTGGCGTCTACCGGCCTAACGACAACCCGCTGCTGGACTGGCTGCAAACCTGGGGCCGCATGCGCTCCAATAAGAGCATGATCGATCGTAAAGATCTGAAGGGCATGATCCGCGCCCTGAAAAACGGCGATATCATCTGGTACGCGCCGGATCACGACTACGGCCCGCGCGGCAGCGAGTTTGTGCCATTCTTCGCGGTTGAACAGGCGGCAACCACCACCGGAACTTATACGCTGGCTAAGCTTTCAGGCGCCTGCGCTGTTCCTTTTGTTCCGCGCCGCCTGCCGAAAGGTAAAGGTTATGAGTTAACGATCATTCAGCCGGAGCTTAATCCGCCGCTGGAAAGCCCGGCAGAAACCGCCCGCTGGATGAATAAGATCGTCGAGAAATGCATTCTGATGGCACCGGAGCAGTATATGTGGTTGCATCGCCGCTTTAAAACCCGCCCCGAAGGCATGCCGGACAGATATCAATGACCGCAGGGTGGCTACGGCCACCCTTTCTTTTTCTGCCTGTCTCCGTTTGCTCAAAAAAGCCCTTCGATTTGCCAGCCCGATATCATCGGGCGCATAATTAGCAGAGTAATAGTTCTACTATCTTGCCATTCGGCTTTACTTTGCAATTTCGGAGCGGTATGACTCCCCCTGACACCACCATCAACTGGAAGCGCAATCTCGCCGTCGCCTGGCTGGGCTGTTTTCTCACCGGCGCGGCCTTCAGCCTTGTTATGCCCTTTCTGCCGCTCTACGTCGAACTGCTCGGCGTAACCGGACATAGCCAGCTGAATATGTGGTCCGGGTTGGTGTTCAGCATTACCTTTTTATTCTCCGCGGTTGCTTCGCCATTCTGGGGCGGTCTTGCCGACCGGAAAGGCCGCAAGCTTATGCTGCTGCGCTCCGCATTGGGTATGTCGATTGTGATGCTGCTGATGGGGCTGGCGCAGAATATCTGGCAGTTTCTGGCGCTGCGCGCGCTATTGGGCCTGCTGGGGGGTTTTGTTCCCAATGCCAATGCGCTGATAGCCACTCAAATTCCCCGCCATAAAAGCGGATGGGCACTTGGCACGCTGTCGACGGGTGCGGTTAGCGGCGCGCTGCTTGGCCCGCTGATGGGCGGCCTGATGGCAGACACCTACGGCCTGCGTTCGGTTTTCTTTATTACCTCTCTGGTGCTGTTTATCTGCTTTGTGATGACGCTGTTTTTCATCCGCGAGTCGTTCACGCCGGTGTCTAAAAAGGACATGCTGCACGCTCGTCAGGTGCTGACCTCGCTGAAAAATCCGCGCCTGGTGTTGAGCCTGTTTGTCACCACCATGATAATTCAGGTCGCTACCGGCTCCATTGCGCCCATCCTCACGCTCTATGTCCGCGACCTTGCGGGGAACGTCAGCAATCTGGCGTTTATCAGCGGGATGATTGCTTCCGTCCCCGGCGTGGCGGCGCTGATTGGTGCCCCGAGGTTGGGCAAGCTCGGCGATCGCATTGGCCCGGAGAAAATACTTATCGGCGCATTAGCCATTTCGGTGCTTCTTCTGATCCCGATGTCGCTGGTCCAAAACGTCTGGCAACTTGGTATCCTGCGCTTCCTGCTTGGCGCCGCCGACGGAGCGCTATTGCCCGCGGTACAGACCCTGCTGGTCTACAACTCTTCTAATCAAATTGCTGGCCGAATATTTAGCTACAACCAATCCTTCCGCGATATCGGCAACGTCACCGGCCCGCTGCTGGGCGCCGCCGTTTCCGCCAGCTACGGCTTCCGCACCGTCTTTCTCGTCACCGCAAGCGTGGTGATGTTTAACGCCGTCTATTCATGGATAACCCTGCGCCAGCCCGCCGAGCGGGTGCGTATTCCGGGAGAGTAAAAAATTGCGGGCATATACACAGGCTGCGACCTGAATTGAAGACAGGCCAGCTGCAATTTGAAGTTCTGATGATAAATCGAAGAGTAACGAATCTCTTTGATGCCAAATATATTTAGTATCACTTTGTACATATGCGTCTGACGAACGTAGTCAGTAGTATCACCAGACAATTCAAAATGGCACTCAGTAGAAGTATAATTGTCATATATATATTATCCCATTCAAATTCATCTACAAAATTATTGTCACTAGAATACCAATCATATAATTTTCTTTCGGGCAATACTGACCATAGAACGCAGAATATACCAATGGCAAAAAGAGTATATACCATCCATATCAATACGGGTTTTAAGTATCGCAGTTCAATAAACATGTACTGTGCCATATGCTAATAAAAAAGGTGTTACATTAAATTTCGTAGTATTCATTAATGCATTTCTGATAATCATATAATTTGAAATAGAAGGTAACGTGATACACCCGTGACTAATTCCCTTGTACCCTGCCGGATGCAATCTGAAATTACCACGTTCTACCTCGCCAATGAATGTATAGTCATCAATGTTACTGTCCTCTCTGAATAGGCCAAACCATAAATCGCGGTCTGATCCACTAAGCACCGAGCCAACATAATCTCTTATACCACTGAGCCTACCGCCAGTTGGGCGAGAAACGATGTAGTACTTTCCTGGTGGAAGCGGCCCGAAATCCTTCACGGCCATTGCATCAGGGTTGTTACGAGTACTGCCAGACTCGCCAGAATAAGCCGGAAAGAAACCTATTCCAGGGCAGCTGAGGTTACTCAAGGATCCGCCGTTGAGATAGAAGGTGCATTTGATCATCTTTCATTCCAGCTGTCGGAGAAGACGACGTTTCCATCACAGTATTTCCACGTAATTTTCTCATAACGCAAGGAAACAGCTTCCAGATGGGTATGTTTCTCCGTCGCCGGATTTTTACAGTCATGCATCATTGGACAGATAGAAATGACTTTCACGCCCTCAAGCAGCATATTGAAATACTCTTCTTCCTGCCCTGCGTAGTTAATTTTATACCATTTAATTTCTACACTTTTCAGCGTTTGGCCTTTAGCTACTGCCTTGTAGATATATGGACTGGATGAATCAAACTCTTTTTCGAAGGTTAACGGGGCATGAACGCGTGTACCGGTGATCTTTCCTGTACTGTTATCCGTTGGCAGATGTAAGCCGTGACCAAATCCTGATACTTCAATGCTGCCTTCACGATCGATAACATCAACAGAGCCTCGTATATCAGCCCCACCATCATCCTTCATCCATAAATAAGCGGGTATTGCCATTTTTGAAATCCCTTTTTCATTGCAAAGCCCAAACCATACGCTTTGAAATTTTTTAGTTCCATTCTGAGTAGCTCAAAAAACATGCAAAAATCAACCTTCTTTGAGAGGAGAAATATTGCTGATACCCAGACGATTCAATAAATATAATCATCCAACAACACTTTTCCCTTCATCTAATATACCCGCCGCTTTAAGGCTGATGAAAAGCGGCTTTGACAGCTTTCTTATCGCCATCTATACATTCTTTTACGCCCATTCTGAAGCGATTAAAGGAGATGCCGATGAGCCTGTATGCAACCCTGGAAGAAGCCATTGATGCCGCGCGGGAGCAGTTTCTTGCCGAGAACCCGAACGTGGATGAAGAAAGCGCCAACGTCGAACAGTTTAATTTTCAAAAATACGTGCTGCAGGATGGCGATATTATGTGGCAGGCCGAGTTCTTTGCCGACGATGGTGAAGACGGCGAATGCCTGCCGATGTTAAGCGGTGAGGCAGCGCAAAGCGTGTTCGACGGTGATTTTGACGAAATTGAATTGCGTCAGGAGTGGCTGGAAGAGAATACGCTGCACGAGTGGGATGAAGGTGAATTTCAGCTTGAGCCGCCGCTGGACACCGAAGAGGGCCGCACGGCAGCAGATGAATGGGATGAGCGGTAAAGATTATTCGTACGGGCCGTGGCTGGCGTCGATCGGCAATAACAGCGTGTCGAAGATCAGCGAAAACGGCAGGTCAAGCACGGTGATATAGCGCCATGCGCCATCACGGACGTCCCAGCGAACGCCGGGGTAGTATTGGTTACCGTGCCCCTGCCCCGGTACAGTTCTGCTGATAATGCTGCCGCAGCCGCTCAGCAAGCAGGTCATCGCCAGTACAATAATGATTTTACCCACAACTACCCTCCGGTTCAGGAAGCGCTGAGTATAACTTCCGCCAGATAAAAGACAAAAAAATGCCGACCTCAAAGGGCCGGCATTTTGACGTTTTACGCCATTATTTTGACGATAACGCCAGCGGGTTCAGCTCCAGCTTTTTATAGCTGTCCACCCACGAGGTGTAGCGCTCAGGATTTGCCCACACCCGGTAATGCAGGCGGGACATGGTCATCGGGTCGCTCAGCAGCACCAGGCGACGGTCACGGTTAAGCTTGTCCGGCGTTTCGTTAAGCGCCTGCTCAACGTGACGATCGCGTGCGATCTCCAGCACCAGGCTTTTACGGTGACGCGCGGTAGCCATCGCGGTAGTCAGGGCATTAAATGACGGGTTAAATACCGCGTGCATAAAGCCATCGTCCAGCGTGCGGCTGCGGTTCAGCTGCAGGTAGTTGTCCGTATCGACCAGAACCTGAGGCGGAGAATACTCTTCCGGGATCAGGAACAGCTTCCAGCGCTTGGTGCGAAGCCCGACGGTTGCGCGGCTTGAAATAACCGACACAAACGGCGACAGGATCAGCGAGAAGACAATCGGCGCCAGCCAGAACAGGAAGCGCAGATCCAGCCACGCCATGCCGACCGCCCACACCAGCCCCAGAAGCAGCTGAGAGCCGTGGCGCATAAACGCCTCACCCCATGGAGTGGAGTCATCGTCACGCTGCGGAGAGTTCCATACCACTTCCCAGCCGAGGAACGCACTTACCACAAACACGGTGTGGAACAGCATGCGCACCGGTGCCAGCAGTACCGAGAACAGCACCTCAAGCAGCAGAGAACAGGTTACCCGCAGGAACCCGCCGTACTCTTTCGAGCCTTTGCACCAGATAAGAATGATGCTCAGCAGCTTCGGCAGGAACAGCAGTACCATCGTCGAAGCAAAGAGCGCTATCGCCAGCTCAGGACGCCACTGCGGCCATACCGGGAACAGCTGGCGCGGCTGCAGGAAGTACTGCGGCTCGGTCAGAGCGTGAACCACCTGTAGGGCGGTAGACAGCGCAAGGAACATAAACCACAGCGGAGCCGACAGATAGGACATTACGCCCGTCAGGAATACCGCACGGTGTACCGGGTGCATGCCCTTAACCAGGAACAGACGGAAGTTCATCAGGTTGCCCTGGCACCAGCGGCGGTCGCGTTTCAGCTCGTCCAGCAGGTTCGGCGGCAGCTCTTCATAAGAACCCGGCAGATCATAGGCAATCCACACGCCCCACCCTGCACGGCGCATCAGCGCGGCTTCCACAAAGTCGTGGGACAGGATAGAACCGGCAAAGTTACCCTCGCCCGGCAGAGGAGCCAGCGCGCAGTGCTCGATGAACGGCTTCACGCGGATAATCGCGTTGTGGCCCCAGTAGTGCGATTCACCCAACTGCCAGAAGTGCAGGCCCGCGGTAAACAAAGGCCCGTAAACGCGAGTCGCGAACTGCTGACAGCGCGCATACAGCGTATCCATACCGGACGCTCTCGGCGAAGACTGGATGATACCGGCCTTCGGGTTAGCTTCCATCAGGCGCACCAGGTTGGTCAGGCAGTCCCCGCTCATCACGGAGTCCGCATCCAGCACCACCATGTAGCTGTACTGGTTGCCCCAGCGACGGCAGAAGTCATCGATGTTGCCGCTTTTGCGTTTCACGCGACGGCGACGGCGACGGTAGAAGATTTGCCCTTCGCCCTGCACTTCGGCTATCAGCTCCATCCACGCTTTCTGCTCGGCTACGCAGATATCCGGGTTGTAGCTGTCACTCAGGATATAAACGTCAAAATGCTTCTGCTGCCCGGTCGCTTTTACCGACTCCCAGGTTGCACGCAGGCCGGCAAACACGCGATCCACGTCTTCGTTACAGATAGGCATGATAAGCGCGGTACGGTGCTCTGGATTGATAGGTTCATCGCCCACCGTCGAGGCCGAGATGCTGTATTTATCTTTGCCCATCAGCAGTTGCAGGAAGCCCATCAACGCGGTCCAGAAACCGGCAGAGACCCAGCAGAACAGAATGGCGAACAGGATCAGAATGCCGCTTTGCAGGATATACGGCAGCAGTTGCATAAAGGAGACCCACAAATCCTGGCCCCCCATATCCGTCGGGTTAATTAGCGCCCAGCCCTGGTACGGAAGAATGGTCTTCATATACCAGGTTGCCACCACGGTTTGTGCCAGCGTCAGGATCAGCAAAATGTAGCGGCGGATGGTGCCCACGGTACGCCATTTCTGCTCGGAGGCCTCTTCCTCTTTGGAGGAGAACTTCGAGTGCGTTTCGCGGCCGCGCAGGCGGTCCCAGAAGCGGCCAATCGGGTTAGTGCGCCACGGATCCGGGAACATGGAAGAGCGCGTAGCCTTCGGCATCGCCTGCAGCTGGGTGCGACCCTCTTCGTCTCTGATCAGCTGATCGCCACCAAGAGAACCCGGCCAGCTAGCCTCAAGGCGAGCTTCTACCGATGCAAGGGGAGAGTCATCCGCTCGCTCATAGTGGTGATGCTGCGCATCAAGCGCCTCATGCACCGCCTGAAGATCGGATGTCGGAAGAGCCGCCTTCTGCTCGGCAGAAAGCGGCAGTGCCTCAATATAATCGGGCGCGAGTTCAGTAGACTTATTCATTGGCAGGCAGCTGGTAGCTCCAGGTTTCACTCAATGTCTGCTCGCCGTTAACCAGCGCAGCACGCATGTCGGTCGTCTTCTTCTCGTCCTTCAGCTTCACGCGCAGGGTTAAACGCCAGCCTTTATTGACCGGGTTGTAGCGCACCTGGCTGTCCACTATTTCACCGTTATCGCCAATGCTGGTCTGCGCGGTGACCGGAGTATCCGCAGGCAGTTTTTTCATCTCAGCGCCGGTGAAGTCCACCACAAACGCGATGGTGCCATCCGGCTGACGAATCAGATTGGACTGCTTAACGTCGCCGGTCGAACGGCGGGTTTGCAGCACATACGCGCTGTCCGGCGCATGCATTTTGTCTTCATCGCGGCTAAAGGTGATGGTGTACTTAAAGTTCATCTCTTTGCCCGGATCCGGCAGTTGGTCCGGCGTCCAGTAGGCAACGATGTTATCGTTGGTTTCGTCGTTAGTCGGGATCTCAACCAGTTCGACGCGGCCTTTACCCCAGTCGCCAACCGGCGCAACCCAGGCACTTGGACGTTGATCGTAACGATCGTCTAAATCTTCAAAACGCGAGAACTGACGGCCGCGTTGCAGCAGGCCAAAGCCAACCGGATTTTCCGTAGCGTAAGAGCTTACCGCCAGGTGTTTCGGGTTGTTCAGCGGACGCCAAATCCACTCGCCGTTACCGGCGTGAATTGAAAGACCGTTAGAGTCATGCAGTTCCGGGCGGAAGTTAGTGGTAGGGGACGGCTGGTTTGGCCCAAACAGGAACATGCTGGTCAGCGGGGCAATGCCCAGCTTGCCGACTTTGTCGCGCAGATAAACTTTAGACTGCACGTTGACCACGGTATCGCGCCCCGGGGTGATAACGAAGCGGTATGCGCCGGTGGCGCGCGGGGAATCGAGCAGCGCATACAGGGTCAGCGTCTTGTCCGTTGGTTTCGGACGCTCAATCCAGTATTCGCGGAAGCGCGGGAACTCTTCGCCGGACGGCAGCGCGGTATCAATAGCCAGGCCGCGGGCAGACAGGCCATATACCTGGCCAGAACCGATTACGCGGAAATAACTCGCTCCGAGCATGCTGACTATTTCGTCGTTCTTATCTTTGCTGTTGATCGGATAGAGCACTTTGAAACCGGCAAAACCGAGATCTTTTACGGTGTCTTTATCGTGTTTTACATCCCCGAAGTTAAAATAATCCGGGTTGTATTTAATCTTATGTACCGCGGTGGCGGTCACTTCATTGATGGCAACCGGGGTGTCGAAGTACATACCCTGGTGATAGAATTCGAGCTTGAATGGGGTCTTAATGTTGTTCCAGTAAGCTTTGTCATGATTGAACTGGATCTGCTGGTAATCCGCGTATTTCATGTCGCGGAGTTGCGAAGGCAGGTTGCTTTTCGGTGCTTCGTAGCTCTTGCCCGCTAAGGTTTTCGCCTGTTTTGCGACGTCGTCGATAGTGAAGGCCCAAACCGAGGTGGTATAAAGGGACAACATTACGGCCGCGCCTAACCAGCGCACTTTCATCATATTTGCTTTATGTTTCATATTAACCAGCACATCCCCCTTTGTGTGCTTAAATCAATCTATCCATTTTAATGGAAACTTTTGCTTTCCGACAACCAATTCACCGCTTTGTTCAGCGTACTGGCTCAGGGTTTAAGCAAAATAAAGACAACTGCTTACGCTTTAAGAGTTCACCCTGGCGACAGGATGACATGCTTAGTGTAGGGTTGCCACGAATATGTAGACTGAACTGGACTTTTAGCCTGATGGGATAGGGTCTTAAGGATAAGACGAATAGTCTGAAAATGTCTGGAGTATTATGAGTAACGCACCGCAACAACGTGAGTTTTTCCTGGATTCCATCCGGGCATGGTTGATGCTATTGGGCATCCCGTTTCATATCTCGCTTATCTATTCGAGCCACCACTGGCACGTCAATAGCGCGGTGCCCTCTGCGAGCCTGACGCTATTTAATGATTTTATTCACGCGTTTCGCATGCAGGTATTCTTCGTTATTTCTGGTTATTTTTCCTACATGTTATTCCTGCGCTACCCGCTCAAGCGCTGGTGGACGGTGCGCGTGGAGCGCGTCGGCATCCCGATGCTGACCGCCATCCCGCTGCTGACGCTGCCTCAGTTCCTGATGCTGCAATACATCAATAACAAGACCGGCACCTGGCATACGCTTACCGGTTACCAAAAATACAACACCCTGGTGTGGGAACTGGTCTCACATCTGTGGTTCTTACTGGTGCTGGTGATATTAACCACGCTGGGAATGGTTTTGTTTCAAAAAATTAATAACTTTATAATTAGAAACGAACAGAATAATAAATCACCGGTTACGATGGGAAAACTCTCAGTTCTGTTTTTGGCCTGCGGTATTTTATATGCCGCTATTCGCAGAACCATTTTTATTATTCACCCGCCGTTATTAAGCGATGGTCTGTTTAATTTCGTGGTGATGCAGACGCTGTTTTACCTGCCCTTCTTTATGCTGGGGGCGCTGACGTTTAAACGCGAATCGCTAAAAATACTGTTCACAACGCCTTCGCCGTGGAGCGCGGTGGCCGCCGCATTCGCCTTTGCCGCCTATCTGCTAAACCAGCGCTACGGCAGCGGTGATGCGTGGATGTACGAAACGGAAAGCGTGATAACCATGCTGATGGGCCTGTGGATGGTCAACGTGGTGTTTTCTCTGGGCTACCGGATGCTGAATTTCAAATCGGCCCGGGTGACCTATTTCGTCAATGCGTCGCTGTTTATCTATCTGGTTCACCACCCGCTGACGCTATTCTTCGGCGCATTTATTACGCCGCATATTACGTCCAATATCCTTGGATTTTTCAGCGGGTTAGTATTCGTTGTCGGCATTGCGCTGCTGCTCTATGAGCTGCATTTACGCATTCCGCTATTGCGCTTCCTGTTCTCCGGTAAACCAAAAAACAAAACGGTCACGCCGCCTTCTTTCGCCGGTTAATACACGGCGCATGCCGGGCTTCGCCCCGGCTTATCACTCTGATTTCGACGAGAATAGCCTTCACAGATTGATTTTTTGTGAAGGCTAAATGATTTATTTATTACAGTCGGCGGCAATTTGCTGATAGATGGCGGTATTTTCGTCATCGAAGCAGACAAAAACAACCTGTTCCGGCAGCGGACGAATACCAATATACTTGTAGACCGTGTCCCAGGCGATACGCGCCGCCTGCTGCTTAGGAAAACCGTACACGCCGGTACTGATGGCCGGGAAAGCAATGGTGCGGTAGCCGTTTGCGGCGGCTAAATCCAGGCAATTGCGGTAGGCGAGTTCCAGCACCTCAGCTTCGTTTTGCTCGCCGCCGTGCCAGACTGGCCCCACGGCGTGAATAACCGCTTTTACCGGAATGTTTCCCGCCTCGGTGATAACCGCATGGCCGGGGGCACATTCGCCCTGATGCTGAAGAACCACCTTACAGGCTGCCAGCAGCGCAGGTCCGGCGGCGCGATGAATCGCTCCGTCCACTCCTCCACCGCCCATCAGCGAAGGGTTTGCTGCGTTGACAATCACATCAACATCCGCCTTTGTGATATCGCCCTGCACCACCTGTATTCGTTCACTCATTAAGCATTCTCCCGCTGTACTTTGCCGTAGTCTAGTCTCCTGCAGCGCACCGCGTACATGACTATTATCGTTTCGGAACGTTACTATATTTGAAATCCTTTTGGTTTCAGAAACAAAAATCCCCGCCGCAGCGAGGATTTCAGGTCTTTCGGTCAGAAATCAACCGTCATCGACAACTTCAGGGTTCGTGGATCGCTTTGGGTAATGTAAGACCCGCTATCATCCACAGAAGCCCAGTACTTCTCATTAGTCACGTTTTCCACGTTAGCACGCCAGGTTAGAGTCTGGCTATTGAGCTTCGTGCTGTAACGCACGCCTAAATCGAGGCGGGTCCAGCCGTTCAGCTTCACGCTATTGTTCGCATTCGCATACTGAGAGCCGGTGCGAATCAAAGTCCCGGTTGCCGTCAGGTTCTGCACCCACGGCAGATCCCATTCGCCGCCCAGCGACCAGGAGTAACGCGGCACGCCAATCGCATCTTTCCCGTCATTAGAGCCCCCGGTCGTTTTGACCATCTCCGGCGCGAGCCACAACGCGCTGCCCAGCAGGCGCACGCCGTAGAGCGGCTCGCCAAACACGTTCAGCTCCATCCCACGGCTGCGCTGCTCGCCGTACAGCCCGTAAACGTTGTCATTATCAATCATGCCAACCGGCTTTTTGATTTCAAACAGCGCCAGGCTGCCGCCAACCCGCCCAAAGTCCATTTTCATGCCGACTTCGTTCTGCTTCGACTGCACAACTCCGACAACATTACCTGCATTGATGGCTTTTGAGGTGGCCGTCGGCCCCGGCTGTAAAGCTTCAATATGGTTAGCGTAGAAGGACACCGGCTCCCACGGCTTCACCACCAGGCCATACACCGGCGTCACTTTGAAGGCGTCGAAGCGCGTTTTCGGATCTTCCACGCCGGTATAACTGTAGTTACGGATCCGCACATCCTGGCGACGGGCCCCCACGGTGAGCAGCACTTTATCATCCAGGGCTGAAAGCGTATCGGAGAGAGAAATGCCTCCGGTAATCGTGCGGCTGCGCTGGGTTGGGTCATCCATATTGCTGCCGGACGCTACAGTCGGGAACCGGTCAAGGCCAACGTCGGAAGGATGATAAATATTATTACCAACCGCCGTCTTGCCGGAAGACATGGTATAAGCCGCACGAGTTTTGCGGTACACGCCGGAATAACCGAGGTTAACGCTGTGGCCGATAAAACCAGTATCGAATTTGCCGCGCACGCCCGCCATGCCTGAGAAGGAGTCGGCTATAAAACGCGTGGAAAGCCGGGTCTGGCTGGTGTTGCCGTTGTTATCAACAAACTTCGGCACGCTGTAGTTACCGCGCTCGTCGGTTTCGCTGGTGCCCAGCGCGCCGTAAACCGTCCAGCTATCCAGCATGTCGTATTCGCTGCGTAACGCGGCAAAACGGCTACTCATATCGGAATAGACCCACGACTGGCTGTAGTTGGTTCGGTTGTCGGGCACTTCCGGCATTTCTGTGATTGCGCCAACGCCTACCCCGATACGCCCGTTATGAACCGTCATTTTCTGGTAACCGGCGTCAAAAGAGCTGCGCAACTTATCGCCTTTGTAATCAAGCCCGACGCTGCCCAGAGAAGTCCGGTTTTTCTGGTCGTGGATTTCACTCTCACCTTCTCGATGAAGAAGGTTAACTCGCGCGCCAAACTGGTCGTTATCGCCAAATCGACGGCCAGTATCCAGCGAACCACCTACCTGAGAGCGCCCGGTATAATCAACACCAACCCGCGTGTGCGGCTCGCTCCCCGCACGCTTAGGCTCGATATTAATCGCCCCGCCAACGCCGCTTCCACCCGGAGGTACGCCGTTCAGGAACGCGGTCGAACCTTTAATCACCTCAACGCGCTCGGCAATCGCGGTGCTGGTAATCTGCCGTGGCAAGACGCCGTATAAACCGCCGTAGGAAATATCATC
Organism: Cedecea davisae DSM 4568; assembly: GCF_000412335.2. Lineage (GTDB taxonomy): Bacteria > Pseudomonadota > Gammaproteobacteria > Enterobacterales > Enterobacteriaceae > Cedecea > Cedecea davisae. The sequence continues at coordinate 1,476,452 of NZ_KE161030.1, read as the reverse complement.
GCCGTCCAGCAGGAAGCCGCGTACCCGGTAGGACTCGCCAAAGTTACCATAGCTGCGCACGGGCTGAATGGTCGCATCGTTACGAATAATATCGCTGAGGGTGTTAGCCTGCTTGTCCTCAATCATTTTTGAGGTATAGCCAATAACGTTAAACGGCACGTTGCGGGCGTCCTGCTCGCCCAGCATCCCAAGACGGCCGCCGTTAGCGACCTGCCCGTCAAGATATGCCGGAACAAGCTCATTGCCACCGGGCTGGAAATCATTTTCCGGCGTGGCCGTCACCGTGATGGTTTCTTCGTTGGCGCTGTTTTTTTGCGGCAAGCTTTGTTGATTAGCGGCGACGACGGGAAAGCAGAGAGCGGCTATCGTTGCGGCAAGCAGGCGCGGGCGTAGCCCGGCCTGTTGAGAAGCGAGGTAGTGCATAGTAAATCCCTGGTAAGATAACGAAATTAATAATGAGAACGGTTCTGATTTTGATCGCAATTATCATTTGCAGGTTAATAATTGCAAGCAAAAATGACGGTCTGTTACTCGTTACGCTTTTCGTAATAACCAGATGAAGTAAGGCGCGCCGCACAGCGTTGCCAGTAGCCCTGCGGGGATCTGGAACGGAAATATCAGGCTACGTCCGAGCCAGTCGGCCACCAGCATTAGCCCCGAGCCAATGGCTATCGCCATCACGAGCTGCGGCATAGCACGACGGAAGCCGAGCATCCGCGCCATGTGGGGAGCCATTAGCCCAATGAAGCTCAGGGGGCCAACGCACAGCGTCGCGGCGGCAACCAGCCCGGCGGCCAGCATCAGGATAGTGATGCGCGACCGGCTCAGCGCCACGCCCAGCGCCTGAGCGGCCTCACCGCCTAACGGCAGAATAACCAACCAGCGCCGGACCAGCGGCGTCAGGCCAATAAAGGCCAGTGCCATAGCGCCGCTCACCAGCGCCTGCTGCCCGGTCACTTTCCAGGTCGACCCGGAGAGCCACGTCAGCACCGCCCCGCTACGCGGATCGCCGCTGGCAAGATACAGCGTCAACAGCGTGGCAAACACGGTACTTAGCGCCACGCCCGTTAGTAATAGCCGCCCAGGAGCCAGCCCCGTGCGCGCCAGCACCAGCATTGCCAGCAACGTTAACGCCGCGCCCGCAAAACCGGCCGGAAGCTGCCAGGCGCTGATATCCCCGGGAACGAGGAATGTCAGTAATACGATGGCGCAGGCGGCCCCCGAGCTAACGCCAAGCACTTCCGGGCTGGCCATTGGATTACCTGTCATCTTCTGCACCAGCGTTCCGGCTGCGGCCAGCATTGCCCCGGCAGCAAGCGCCGACAGCACGCGCGGCCAGCGCCATTGCCACATTTCCTCCAGGCCGACGAACCAGCCAGCACTTTCCCGCCCGACGCCCAGGGCAAGCAACGACACCAGCAGCAGCACGGTACAGGCCAGTATTATGGTTTTAGCCGAGAGCTGCCGTTCGGCAACGGCGCTGGTATCCTGCGTGGCCGCAAGGCGTTGATGGCGCAGGCGTGGCAGTAGCCAGAGCATTAGCGGCGCGCCTACCAGGGCCGTTACCGCGCCGGTAGGCAACTCCTGCCAGAAGCTGCCCAGCCAGATGACCAGCTGATCGCTAAGCACCAGCAACAAAGCGCCCATGACCATAGAAGCCAACAGCTTCGGCAGCAGGCGGCGCACGCCAAACATTCCCGCCAGAATAGGCGCAAACAGACCAATAAACCCGATAACTCCAACAATGCTGACCAGCATGGAGCTGAGCAGCAAAGCAAGAAATAGCCCGGCAACCCGCACTAAGGCCAGTTTCATTCCCAGGCCACGCAGCACCGCATCGTCCAGCGCCAGCATGCCCAGCGGCCGAATCATCAGGACTATCAGCACCAGCACGGCCAGCAGTCGCGGCCAGAGAAAATCCACGCCCGCCCAGTCATACTGGTTCAGCATGCCGCTGCTCCAGATAAACAAGTTTTGCAGACGTTCATGGTTAAACAGCACGAGGAAGCTTTTTACCGCTCCGCAATACAGGCCGAGCACCAGTCCGGCAAGGATCAGCGTGACCGGAGACATGCGCTTGCCCCAGGCCGCGCCGAGGACAATACTGCCGACCGCCATCGCTCCGGCCAGCGCCGCAAGCTGCTTGCCCGTTTCCCCTGCTCCGGCTAAAAATAGCGTCGCCAGGGTCAATCCCAGCTGAGCACCTGCCGCCACTCCGAGCGTTGCCGGTTCCGCCAGGGGATTACGCAGAATATGCTGAAACAGGCAACCTGCCAGCGCCAGACCTGCCCCGGTAAGTAAAGCCAGAGTTGTGCGCGGCAGCATGCTGTAGTGAAACAGCATCTGGGAAACATCGGTCACCTGCGGGGCAACGATTGCCTGCCACCAGAGGCTGGCGGACAACGTCTGCTGAAAGTTATAGCCGGTCAGAAACAACGTAAAAGCACAAAGTAAAACGAGAATTAAGCGCACAGGGCCTCCGGCAGCAGCTGACAAAAACGCAGCGCCGAAAAGCTGCCGCCATAGAACCAGACGGCAGGCAATAAATGCAGCTGCCCTTCGCGCACAAAAGGCATCACCTGCCACAAAGCGGACTTAGCCACCGTTTTAACCGGGTCATCATCGCCGTGCATAAAGCAAAGTGCGGTCACATTTTCCAGCCTCACCAGGGTTTCGATACCCACAATCGCACTACCCCAGGGATTGGTTTTACCCTCCCACACATTGCGCAAACCCAGGCGTTCAAGCAGATCGTTAAACAGGCTGTTTGCACCGAAAATCATCACCCGGCGGCTATCGAGGAAGGAGAACATCACCAGCGGTTTAGGGTTAGCGGGGATCTTTTCTCGTGTTGCGGCAATTTGCTGATGCAGATAAGTGAGGTGTTCAACAGCCTTTTGCTCGCGGCCGAGAAACTGCCCCAGGCGCAGCAGATCCCGCTCAAGCAGCCCGAGTGGGCGGCCGCTGGCGTCGTTAAAAGCGGTAGACCAGCACGGAGCGATAGGTGTTAGATCGGACTCTGAAGGGCCAAAACCTTTGGAGATAATAAATGCGGAGGGTCGCAGGCGCTGCATCAGCTCGCGGTTAGGCTCATTGCGAAGCCCCACATCTACCACCGAATCAGGCAGCGCTGGCTCCCTCACCCAGCGATGATAATTACGCTTATCGGCAATCGCCAGGGGCATAATACCCAGCGCCAGAAGCATCTCCACCGGCCGCCACTCGAGCGCAATAATACGTTCAGAATCAATGCCCCGCGCGTGAGCACGACCCGGAAGAATCGTAGCCAGCGGCAGCAGTGCCGAGAGCGTAAGAAGCCGACGACGGCTAAAAGAAACGTCCATATAAATAGCAATAGTTATCGTTCTAATTAAGTTTTACTTATTATGCCGCCGAAGCCCGACAACGCAATCAAAAACTTAGACCCGGCCGACAACCTGTCCGGGAGCAAAATCCGGTGAAAAAACCTGATGGCCGCAGCAGGCGATCAGCATTTCTCCGCAAACGATATGCATCAGATGCAGTCCCGGCGGGCACAAGGTCAGCGGCGGCAAATTTAGCTCGGGTAATTGCCAGACCGTTCCTCCCCGCTGCTTCACTACCGCTTCATGGGCCGTCCAGAGACGCCAGAACTCCGTCAGCTGTTCCTCCTGGGGCAAAGCCAGCAGCCGGTCATACAGCGGGGCAGCAAAACTGTGTTGCGCCACGGCCTGCCAGCGTTTGCGGGGGCGTAACAGCTCCATATCACAGCCCACAGGCTGGCAGCCGACCAGCACCGCAACCGCATGAGCACTGTTGGTAATATTGAAAGCCGGAAGCTCTGCGTGCCAGGGCTTACCGTGGGGGCCACTTTGCAGCAGCGGCAACATTCCGTTGTCCAGCAACTGCGACAGCAGCACGCGCCCGGCTAACCATACCGGGCGGCGCATTCCCTGAGGCGCGCTGGCAATAAGTTCAGCCGAGAGCCAGCGGGATACAAACGCCGGTGAACTGAGACTTGTTACCTGCCCCACCGCAAGGCGATAAGGTGCTTCAGTATGCAAAGCGTTTACGCTCTTCACGAGTCAGCTTTCGCGGTTCCGGCTGATAATGGGTAAAGGAGATTTCGGTATAGTCTTCCTCGACATCATTGAGCTCAATGCGCTCGATATACTTTTCCCCACGGAGCGTGACCGAACGGAACAGTTTATTCAGCGGCTCGTCTGCGGGTATCAACACCAGGCGCCACCTTCCCTGCCCCAAATCGGTAAATTCGCTGATAAAACTTTTCTCCAGCACTTTACGATCGATATGAAACAGCGTGCGCAGCAGCTGGTTAAAATGAAACATCTGCGGGTTACTCTCGCCCGTTATAGTCTGGGGTGGCTGGCTGCCCATAACCTGCACCATATGCCCGCCATTCACAATCAAACGCATCGGGAAAGGCTGGCGCTGTTGCCACCATAGCCCCTTGTTTTTAGCAATCAGCAGCTTTCCGCTGGAATGCAGCGGCTGCGCTGTCCCTTTAATCTGGCGCTCCTGCTCAAAATTAGCGCGCACTACCGGCGACGCAGCGAACCGTTTTTCTACCTCATCGAGCGTAACGGCTCCGGTCGCCCTGGCAACCAGCATAAGAGAGAGAAGCAGACATTTTTTCACAGCACTGACCCTATACATTCAACCTGAACCGACAGGGGCTAGTTTACTCTGCTATACCGCAGGAACCCAAGAGAGTCGGCCCGTGATTTAACGGGCCGCGACATTATTGATAGGTCACCTGTAAAACGGCGAGCTTATGCTGAGCATCAAGGTATTGCACCCTGGTTTGCACCGTGCTGTCGTTATAAAGAGTGATGCCATTAAGGGAATTGAGCGCAAGGGTCTGGGTGACGGGCTTGCCTTGCTGTGAGCAGGTAACGGCGACATCAGCACTCGCCGGCGCCCACTGGCACCCGCCTTCTACTATTTCACCTCGAAAATGAATAACGCCGGATGATGCAGCCTGAGATAGCGATGAAACAGCCATTCCCAGCGCCAGACAAAGCAAATATTTCGCACAAGCTGTTTTCACTTCGGTACTCCTCGATTGCTGTCGTCCCTGAAGGTTATCGGCAGAAAATCAAAGATTCTTAAACAGTGATACACACTCGCGATTCTTGCAATCCGTTCATCATTTATATTTCACGCCGGTTACGGCTTTCCTGCCCCGACCCAGTGCTGCTCAAGATGGAAGGATTTACCATCACTCAGCGTAACGGTCACCACAACGCTGTCGCCTGGATCGATATTCATACTGAGCTGGGACAGCGGCACCGCCTCGTGCGCTTTAATAAAGAGATCGCTGCTTTGCTTACTTTCACTTTGCCCTGAGGTTCCGCTTCGCCTGGCCGCGAGCGTCATAGTGCACTGGCAGTCCGCAGCCAGCGTGGCAATGGGGGTGATGGTATAAATATTGTCCTGCTGTCGGGTATTAAACGTTAGCTGGCTTGAGAGCGCGGCAAGCAGCACTAAGGTATGCATACGGCCTCCAACGAAAAAACAGGGCCACAGGCCCTGTTAAGTTGCTTGCGAATAAACCGGGCCTGCTAGTACTGGGAAGCTGAAGCGTGGTTGCCGTTGCCGTACTGGGTTACGGAGACCAGAGAGCTCGAAGCAGTCTGGTTAACGACGGCTCCGTTGTTAGTACCAAACTGTTGAACGTCGGTTTGCGCATTTTTACCATTCCACTGGCTGATGGTTGCATTGTTGCCATAGCCGTCTTGCAGCAATTTAATATCGCTGTGGTCAGAACCCTGGCCCACTTTGGCGCCGTTAACGGTACCAAACTGTTTAATTTCCGTTTTTGAATACAGCGCATTTGACTGTAGAGCTGTAGCGTTATTTCCGTTACCCTGCTGATAAATTTTCAGGGTTGAGTGCTGAGCCTGCTGCGGGTAAGTAGCCATTGCACCTGCGGACACTACTAATGCTGCTAATGCTGCAACTTTGAAACGATTCATACTAAAACCCCCATCGGATTGATAATTTCAGCACAAACGTTCTGCTTATCGCTGAATAATGCGAATCGCCATTTGTGACTGGTTTTGCACTACAACTGCTGACTTCTGGGTACCATACTGAGTAATGTTTGCTTTATTACCTGAACCTCGTTGAATAATAAGCGCAGCATTACCAAATGCATCCTGCTTAATACTCGCATCGTTGGCTACACCGTCTTGCGAGATGTAAGCCAGATTATAACTACCTGATTGTTCTATATTAGCCCGATTTCCTGCACCATTTTGAACTACTTCAGAAAATTGGCGCTGGCCTCTCTGAATAACATCGGCATTATTACCGCTGCCGTACTGACCAATAATTGCTGCCTGATTAAATTGAGGATTACTCAACTCATTAACGGCAAAATTATATTCTGCACCGGCAAGATCGTTACCGTTGGCCATGGCGTTATTTGAAAGCCCAACAAAGAACAACATTAACAATAGCGATTTAATTTTCATCTCATCACCCTGAACCTAATTGAGCCGGAACTTAATGATGCTCAGTTCAAGTGGTAACACCTCACAAAAACGGCAGTAAACTGTTATTGTTCGGTTACGAAATTGAGTATGTCCCGATAAATTTTTAAAATATCTCATGCGCAGGAATTATTTTGACTTATTGGGTTAATACCAAAGTGTGAATTCACAATACATTTGCGCTATGGCGCTACAGATACAATCATCAGGAAAGAGAGAGCTAATCATTAGCACACTTATTTAAACAAACCATAAACCTCACGCACTTAGCACATCCGATGCGATGCTTAGTCACATTATGAAAAACCACCGTCACCACACCAAGTTTTCTTAAGCGAAGCGAGAGAATTCCAGGAACAGCGTTTCTTAAAATAATATTTTTAAATGCAAAATCAAAACAAGAAAAATAAACACATAAAACTCAAATAGATATGTTTTTAACATATGATATATTATCTATACATCAAATATATAATGTACAACTTTAGCGTTAAATCTAAATAGGCAAAAGCACCAAAAGAAATATTTTAATATTCTGAGTTACATTTTGTTACATAGTTAACACTTGCTTTAAAATATCTACTGGTTAAATTGAATATGAAAGCACCCCTTTAGTTAAATTTTCTCATTCATCGGGAACATCACGCCCGAATATTAAAAATATTAATACACAGCAATGCTGCAGCTATCGGTACCACTGGGAGAATTAATATCTATTAATTCATACGGTAGCGGCAAAAACCAGGTGGAGTTTCATCATGTATAATGAAGTCCATGCCCTACAGGGGCCTACGCTACTGCTAATTACTAAACCCTCTCTTCAGGCATCTGCCTTATTGCAACATTTACGCGCCTCGCTGGCAATAAACGGCCGGGTGCATAATATACAACGCTCACTCGATGAGATTGCCAGTAATTCTCTGATTTTATTCGATATGGCAGAAGCGGATAAAAAGACTATCCAATGTTGGCAGGAAAAACTAAGCCGTAGAAACAATCATATAAAATTACTGTTACTTAATACGCCGGAAGAATATCAATTTAAGGATATTGAAAACTGGCCGTATATCAACGGGGTATTTTATTTGACAGCAGAAGAGCCAAGGGTAGTCGAGGGACTGCGCGGGGTAATGGAAGGTGAATGTTACTTCTCGCAAAAACTGGCCAGCTATTTGATAAGCAACTCAGGGAATTATCGCTTTAATAGCGCAGAATCTTCGCGCTTAACCCAGCGCGAAAAAGAAATTCTGAATAAATTACGCATTGGCTCGTCAAACATCGAAATAGCCCGCTCGTTGTTTATCAGCGAGAATACGGTAAAAACCCATCTGTATAACCTTTTCAGGAAGATAGCGGTAAAAAACCGCACCCAGGCCGTTTCTTGGGCCAACGATAACCTCAGGCGATAAGGCGATGAAACGCTCAGCCGTTTTATTGCTGGCAACCTGCTGGTGCGCCAGCGTCGCTCACGGTGAAGAAGTTGAGATCCCAGGCCTGCTCACGGACCACACCGTAACTTCGGTGGGGCACAGCTTCTATCGCGCGTTCAGCGATAAATGGGAAAGCGACTTTACCGGCAACTTAACCATTAATGAGCGCCCCAGCGCCCGCTGGGGAAGCTGGATAACCATTACTGCAGGGCAGGATGTTGTTTACCAGGCCTTTCTTTTCCCCACTAAACGCGACTTCGATAAAAACGTTGAGGTTGCACTGGTCCATACAGACGAGGCGCTAAAACGCAGGCTTATCGATAAGCAATTATTGAGCACCGGCGATTTAACCCATGACGAATTCTAGGAGATGATGATGCGTATCTACTTAGTCGTGCTTTCCATGCTGCTGTTTTCGCCGCTGTCCTGGGCCGGGAATATGGTTTTCCAGTTTGTTAATCCCAACTTTGGCGGTAACCCTAATAACGGTGCCTATCTGCTTAATTCCGCTCAGGCGCAGAACTCTTATAAAGATCCAGCCTACAGCAGTGACCTGGGTATCCAGATGCCGAGCGCGCTGGACAATTTCACCCAGGCTTTGCAATCGCAGGTGCTGGGCGGGCTGCTGACCAATATCAACACCGGTAAGCCGGGGCGCATGGTCACCAATGATTTTATCGTCGATATCGCCAATACCGACGGCCAGCTACAGCTGAACGTTACCGACCGAAAAACCGGCAAAACCTCCACCATTCAGGTGTCCGGCCTGCAATCAAACTCCACCAATTTCTAGTGGCGTAAACCAACAATAAATTTAAAGGGTAAACATCATGCAGCGCTTACTCCTGATTGTGGCGGTGTGTTTATTGACGGGCTGTTTAACGGCCCCGCCAAAAGAAGCAGCGAAACCCACGCTAATGCCCCGGGCACAAAGCTACCGCGACCTGACGCATTTACCGGATGCCAAAGGCAAATTGTATGTTTCGGTCTATAACATTCAGGACGAAACCGGGCAGTTCAAGCCTTATCCTGCGAGTAACTTCTCAACGGCCGTGCCGCAAAGTGCAACCTCAATGCTGGTGACGGCGCTGAAAGATTCACGCTGGTTTATTCCGCTCGAGCGCCAGGGCCTGCAAAACCTGCTTAACGAGCGCAAGATAATCCGCGCGGCGCAGGAAAACGGCACCGTTGCCGACAATAATCGCCAGCCGCTGCAATCGCTGATGGCGGCAAACGTAATGATTGAAGGCTCGATTATTGGCTACGAAAGCAACGTGAAGTCCGGCGGCGCGGGCGCCCGCTACTTCGGCATCGGGGCCGATACGCAGTACCAGCTCGACCAGATTGCCGTTAACCTGAGGGTGGTGGATGTCAGTACCGGCGAAGTGCTCTCTTCGGTCAACACCAGCAAAACCATTCTTTCCTACGAGGTACAGGCCGGGGTCTTCCGCTTTATCGATTACCAGCGGCTGCTGGAAGCGGAAATTGGCTACACCAGCAATGAACCCGTCATGCTATGCCTGATGTCCGCGATTGAAACCGGGGTTATTTATCTGATTAACGATGGAATAGACAGGGGACTTTGGGATCTGCAAAAACCATCCGACATTAACAACCCGGTGCTGGTGAAATATAAAGAGCTGTCTGTCCCACCCGCCTCGTGATAACCGATAACCGCATGTATCCATAAAAAAAACCGGCTGATGCCGGTTTTTTTTATTCGCTGAGTAATGAGCCTTGCTTCGGTTTATCTCGCCTTGCGGCCAACCACAGCCCGCTGTTTTTCATCGCGAAGCCAAATACCAGCCCCAGCAGCAATGAAGGCACCACGATATGCCATTCACCATTGTTGGCAAAAGTCGCGCAGGCACCGATAAAAGTCCCCGGAACAAACGAAAGCAAAATATGCCGCGCCTGGATACACATCAGAAACGCGACAATGCCGGTCATCACATACCCAAGAATATCGGCATGGGGAGCCAGCGCGCTGCCGTGAATAATCACCAGCGCCCAAAGAACGCCGCTACAAAGCGTGCACAGCGAAATAAACAGCCCCTTAACTCCGCCCTGCGGACAGGCAAAATAGGCGGTACAGCCGAGGAAACCGGCCCAGCCCAACAGGCCGAGGCTCACCGCAACCCAGCCCCAAAGGCCAGAGAGAATACCGGTGGTAATAGCGAGAGGAATAAGTGTCTTCATGGCGCCGTATGATAGCAGAGCCGGCATGACCCACTACGATCCAGCGCACGTTTTTTGCAAGTTTGCTTTTGCTGTTACATTCTAATTGTGATTCAAATCACAATTACTCCTCCTCAGATTCCTGCAATTCATCGCGCATCGCCTGCAATGCTTCGCGGCTGATGGCCGCCAGCGTACGATAGAACGGCGTCGTCGCGTGGGCTTCTACCTTGCCGAGGAAGGTGCCGCACCACGGCAGCAGGTACTCATCGAACAGCGTAACCTGTGCTTCAAACTCATCTTCCTGAGACTGATCTTCCAGCCATGAAGCGGCCAGCAGCAGCGTCCCGAAGTGATCGGCCGGCGTTTCGCCCAGCGGCATGCCGCGCTGCTTGAGGAACTGGCGTACTTCACCTTCATCGCTCCCTTCAACCCATGCGGAGCGGAAAGGCGGCACGCTGCATTTCTCACCGATAAACAGCGCATTAAAGTCCGCCGCCAGCAGCTGAGGATCGCAGCTGGTTTGCAACCGCCCCAGCAGTTCGTCCTGTTCCAGTGGCCAGCTTGCCGCCAGCTTCCCTTCGCGGATCAGCGTAAACAGCGGAACCAGCAGCGGATCCTGCGGCTGGCGATAAAATAGCGATCCTAAAACGCGGCAAATAATTGAAAACTCATTCATGACTGGCTCTATCCATTACGGGTGTTAATTACAGTGTGGCAAATTCGGCAATCGGCGCCATTCCGCGGGCTTCAAGGAACCCGAGCAGGCGCGCCGGAGAAACGTTGAGAATACGATCTTCCGGGAAATCAATTTCGTCGAGGATTTTGCGGCATTCGCTGAAATCCCCGAGGGTAAAAGCGGTATGGGAATCTGAACCCAGCGCTAACCAGCCTCCGGCATCGCGCACGGCCTCGGCGATGGCGCGGCAGTTCGGACCGCTGCCGATACGTGAATGGGTAAAGGAGGAGTTATTGAGTTCGAGCGCGACGTTATATTTTGCCGCCGCGGCAGCCACGGCCGGAATATCAATCTCAAACTTAGGGTTACCGGGGTGGCTGATGATATGCACATCTCCGTTGGCCATCGTCGCTATCATCGCTTCGGTATGGGTCGCTTTATCCTGAGGCGGGAACACCGGCTCGTGGAACCCCGCGATAATGAGATCCAACGCATCCAGCATCGGCCCGGTACAGTCGATTTCACCGGCGGTATTTTTAATATTGGACTCGATGCCGCGCAGAATGCCGACGCCGTCTACCAGACGCGGCCAGATGCGCATATTCACAAAGTGCCAGTAATGCGGCGCATCCGCCATATCCGGGCCATGGTCGGTGATGGCAAATAGCCGAATGCCTTTGGATTTAGCGACAGCGATGTAGTCGTGGAGGGTACTGTAGGCGTGGGTGCTGGCAACGGTGTGCATATGCAGGTCAACGGGATACATGGTTTTCTCCTTTTCTATTTTGGCTAAGGATACCAGTATTCCGTGACAATTTTTAGCTTGTGGAGCGGGCGATATAAGCCCGGCCAAAGCCGGGCTTTGTATCAATAACCGTGCTGGAGAGAAACCATCCCCGATACCGCTTCTCCTTTCTCCAGTTGGGTGATGGTCTTCGCGATATAGGCGATGGCTTCATCCGGGCGGGTTACGGCCGCAATGTGCGGCGTCATTGCAACACGCGGATGCCCCCAGAGCGGGCTTTCTTCTGGCAGAGGTTCTTTAGAGAAGACGTCAAGCATCGCCCCTTTCAGCTTGCCGCTGTCCAGAGCGGACAGCAGGTCGGCTTCAACCAGATGAACTCCGCGCGCAAGGTTGATCACATAAGACTCATCCGCCAGTTGACCAAGCAATTGACGATTAATAATGCCGACGGTCTGCGGCGTATTCGGCAGCAGGTTAATCAGCACCCGGGTTCCGCTCAGGAAGCTGCCCAGTTCTTCGCTACCTGCAAAGCTGGCTACGCCGGGGAAGTCTTTTTTACTGCGGCTCCAGCAGCGAACCGGGAAGCCCCAGGCCACCAGGCTTTCAGCAACTTTTCCGCCGAGTACACCAGCCCCAAGAATGCCGATGGTGAAATCCTCGCGGCGATAATCGTTCAGCGGCTGCCATTTGCCCTGCAGTTTTTGCGCCTGATAATCATCAAAACGGCGGAACCAGTGCAGCACCTGGCTGACGGCATACTCCTGCATTTGCAGCCCCATGCCGGTGTCTTCCAGTCGGAACAGCGGCACGCCGTCCGGCAGCATATCCGGGTGGGCCTGCAGTTTACTGAGAATGGCGTCCACGCCTGCGCCAAGAGCAAACACGCCCTTCAGCCCTTTACGGCCGCTAAGCATTTCTACCGGCGGCTGCCAGACCAGCGCGTAGTCGGCAGGCTGCTGGTCGCCCTGCTTCCACTGGCGCACGCGCGCCCCCGGCAGAGCCTGCTGAAGGCGATTCAGCCAATACTCAGTATCAAAAGTGGGGTGATGAAAAATAATGTCCATACTGCCTCCTTTTTTCCTTAGGCTTACCCGAAATGAAGCGCTATGCAAGCGCTAATGCGATAAAAAGCAGCATCTTGTGGTGGTTTAAGAATCAAGTTGGATGAAGTTTGGCTAAATGCACCAAAAACATGAAATTAGCATTGACGTAGCGGGCTATTTTCCCTAAATTAGCGCCCGTTCCAGCAGCGCTGGAGCGACAATATGGTGAGGTGTCCGAGTGGCTGAAGGAGCACGCCTGGAAAGTGTGTATACGGCAACGTATCGAGGGTTCGAATCCCTCCCTCACCGCCATCTTCAAAGAAGAGCTCGCATGTAAATGCGGGCTTTTTTTTCGCATATATCACCTGGCGGGAGTGGATGAGAACCCTCGACCGGGTTCGACAAAACGGCAGGACAGCCGTTTTGTACCGCCTCCGGCGACCCGCAGGGCGAGCGCCATGGACGGCGCGAGTAAATCCCTCCCTCACCGCCATCTTCAAAGAAGAGCTCGCATGCAAATGCGGGCTTTTTTTTCGCCCATCCTTTGTCCTTCTTCTTAGTGCCAGAATACCCTCATCCCGGCCTTCTCCCTGGAAGGGAGAAGGAGAAAAGCACAAATTTGTCTTAAAACAACCTCAATCGCTCAGACCTTAAGCGAACGCGCCATAATCCTGAAAATAGGCTTGACCGAAGTGCCCCGACTCCCTATAGTAGCGCCCCGTTGCCCACCTAAGGTGAGCAGCGGAAAAATACGGTGAGGTGTCCGAGTGGCTGAAGGAGCACGCCTGGAAAGTGTGTATACGGCAACGTATCGAGGGTTCGAACCCCTCTCTCACCGCCACATTTAAAGAAGAGCTCGCATGCAAATGCGAGCTTTTTTTTCGCATATAACTCCCCGCAGAGAGTGGGTGAGAACCCTCGACCGGGTTCGACAAAACGGCAGGACAGCCGTTTTGTACCGCCTCCGGCGACCCGCTGGGCGAGCGCCATGGACGGCGCGAGTAAGCCCCTCTCTCACCGCCACATTTAAAGAAGAGCTCGCATGCAAATGCGGGCTTTTTTTTCGCCTGTCGTTTGTGGGCGCACGCCACACTATTTTTTTCTCTGATATTTCTCAGGCAAAGGCGGCACAGGGCGGCGGTCATCAATAAGATGGCGAACGGTAAGGATCGGGTGCCAGACCAGCATCCTTGGCCCTCCCCAGCGCATTATCTGCTTCATCTCTTCCCGCTTTGCGGGCTGATAACAATGGATGGGGCAATGCTTGCAGGCTGGTTTTTCCTCGCCATAGGCGCAGCGATCCAGCCTTTTGGATGCATACTCGAATAGCTGCTGATAATGCCCCGGAGAGGTATTTGCTGAGGGGTGTTTGCGCTCAAAGAGGTTGAGCATTTTTTGAATGGTTTGCTTCTCGCGCTGAATACGTTTGCCTGACATAGCGACTACCTGATTGACCGGTAAGGCGGTCGAGGCCGCCGGTAAGATGCATATATAATACACCTTACCGGCCAAAAGCTAATAGCAACTTTGCTTAGATGTCGCGGAACGTGCCCAGCCGGTAGCCGCGCTCGGCAAGCGCGTATTTCAGCGCGGATGAAGTCAGCACTTCGAGCTCCGCAAGGCGCGGATAGCAGTAGTTGCTTTTCAACAGCGTATTATCGACAAATGACGGGTGGCACATCACTTCCAGCGATTTCTCCCGGCGTTGAGCGGAGGCGTCTACGCTATCCAGCAGCAGTTCCTCAGAGATGGCATCGCCATAAAATTCGCTGCTGAACCCTTCCGTGGAGCGCACGCCAGCAAGAACGATATCATCCCGTGCGGCAGCATCGCGGTCAACGCGCAGCGGAATGCCTTTGGCATTGGCAAAAGCGGCAACAACGGGGAAAATTTCCGGGATCATATGAACGTGGTGGTGGCTGTCCAGATGGGTTGGCTCAATGCCGAAGACATCAATAAAGCGTTGATACTGGCTTTCAAGTTCTTGCCTGATTTCCGCCAGATCCAGCTGCCCCTGCTCCGCCATTTCCCAAATCCACTTGCCCAACACGCCTTCACCGCGGGTCAGCACCGGCATTTCGGTTAACGGGCGGCCAAGGGTTAAAACAAAGTGCATCCCCACGCCAAGCCCCGGATAACGAGCGCAGAGTCCGGCGGCGTGTTTGATGGCTTCAGCATTCATCATCGCGGTGGTCGAGGTCACCACGCCGTGGTGAAACGCCTCGATGATGCCGTAGTTTTGTGCCTTGCTCAGGCCAAAATCGTCGGCGTTGATAATCAGTAAGCGGTCCATAGCATCCCTCTTAAGTGGCCCTCCCCGTCCGGAGAGGGCGAGGCATTAAGCCAGTTTTTCAATCGTCTTCGCAAAGTTCGGCAGATACGCTTTGTGCGCGAGTAGCATCTCTTTGGCGATAACTTCCGCATCCTTGTCAGAGTGGATAAGCGGGCTAAGGTTCAGCGCCAGC
This sequence comes from Cedecea davisae DSM 4568, assembly GCF_000412335.2. Taxonomy (GTDB): domain Bacteria; phylum Pseudomonadota; class Gammaproteobacteria; order Enterobacterales; family Enterobacteriaceae; genus Cedecea; species Cedecea davisae. Next base: position 1,461,415 of record NZ_KE161030.1, on the reverse strand, counting down.
AGCACATCGTTCAGCTCTCCGCTCAGCGCCGCGTGGCTTGCCGCAACTTCAAAGCCCTTGATGGTGTGGATAAGCCCCATCACTTTCTCGTCAAAATGCGTTACGCGCGGATGCGGTTTTGCGCCGTCGCGGCCGATGATGCTGGTGATTTCAATCGCCCAGTCGGCCGGAATATTGTCCACATGGCCGTGGTGCGGAATGTTCACATAGTGCTCGGTCTGCTTATCATTGTAGATAGCGCTAATCACTTCGCACGCCGCGTCGGAGTAATAGGCCCCGCCGCGCAGCTCCAGCTCTTTTGGCTTCACGTCGAGGTTTGGATCTTTATACAGGTCGAACAGCTGTTTTTCGACCTTCTGGACCACGGTAGCGCGCGCGCCGCCTTTATAGAACTCGCCCATTTCAATTGCCAGCATCTCTTTCTGCTTGAAGTAGTACAGCAGGTAAGAGCACGGCAGCAGGTTAAGGGAGCGGATCAACCCTTCGCTAAACGGCATATCGAAGATGTTTTTCACCGAGTTGGCGCTGAGCTTGCCGCTCGCCACGCCGTCCAGCAGCTCGGCAAAGCGTGATTCGCCGTTCACCAGCACGTCTTTTATAAAGACCATGTGGTTGAGGCCGAACAGGTCGATGCCCAGGTCATCTTCCGGGGTCAGCTTCAGCACGTCGGTGATAAACATCTTCATGCCCACAGGAATGTTGCACACGCCGATGAATTTCTTGAAGTTGGTATGGCGGAATACCGCCTCGGTCACCATACCGGCCGGGTTAGTGAAGTTAATCACCCACGCATCCGGGCAGATTTCCTGCACATCTTTGATAATGTCAAAAATAACTGGAATAGTACGCAGCCCTTTGAACAGGCCGCCCGCGCCGTTAGTTTCCTGGCCCAGATAACCGTGGCTCAGCGGAATACGCTCATCAAGCTCACGGGCCTTCAGTTGGCCAACACGCAGCTGGGTAGTCACGAAGTCTGCATCTTTCAGCGCTTCACGGCGGTCGAGGCTTTTGTGGACCGTCATCGGCACGCCCGCGTGCTCAATCATGCGCTGGCAAAGATTAAAAATAATATCCTGCTTCTCTTTCCCGGCCTCTACGTCCACCAGCCACAATTCGGTTATTGGCAATTCGTGGTAACGTTTAATGAAACCTTCAAGTAATTCCGGGGTATAGCTGCTGCCGCCGCCGATAGTAACAACTTTTAATTTCTTAGTCATATGGGCTCCCGTACGGCGTCTGGCGCCGTATTGATAAAATTGAATAAGTTAATAAAACTCAATAATGACAGTGATAATTCACCAGCACTCTAATTAATGCTGTATAGCTTCCTGCGATAATTATTTGGCGTGAAAGATGTCACTTTCTTAAAATTCTTAATAAACATGCTGGGGCTGCTGTAACCGGACTCAAAGGCGATATCGGTAACCGATGCGTTGGTTATCTCCAGCTGTTTTTTGGCAAAATTGATACGGATTTCATTAATAATCTGCATCGGTGTTTTGCCATAATAGCGCTGCGTGGCGCGCGTTAAGTACTCCTGCGACTTACCCGAAAGCGCAACCATGTTTAATAAGGCTTTATCGCCAAAACGCATTTTGTCGTGCATCCCTTCGACGGTGGTTTTTAACCACAGCGGAATATCATCCTGAATATCCGACTCTTTATAATGGCGCAGTCGATTAACGACATAAAAGCTCACCATTTCGAGAAACTCGTTGAATTCACCTTCACGGAAATTAAACGAGGCAATCACCGACTCCATAAACGTAAGGAATTCATCCTTAACCTGATAAACCTGGGAGGCAACCAGGTGGGACGGCAGCAGCGGCATATAATGTTGCTCAAAAAACTGCTGGCTAATGCCGACGTTAAATAACCGGGTAGCGCCAAACTCATAAAAACTCTGGTGATGGGAGCCTACGGGAATAAAAACAAAGTCTCCGCGCTCCATCAACACCCGCTTACCGTTAATTTCCTGGTAATAGCGCCCGGTGAGCACGATGGTGAATTCGTAATAGTCATGCTGATGCAGCCCGCTCACGCTCTCTTCTTTGGTGTAGATAAACGCATGGAAACACTTGCCGTTAAACAGCTGGCTTTCTCGAACAATGTTGATTTCCATATTGTCTATCTCTGGCTGCATACTCTGACCTTCTACTTATCCATTTTCTCGTGTAATTCAATCAGCTCGGTCACCAGCTCGCGGGCCAGCATCGAGGTCATCAGGTGATCCTGAGCGTGAACCAGTACCAGGCTTACTTTGGTTTTGCCTTCGCCCTGGTCGCCTTCAATCAGTTTAGTCTGCACCAGATGCGCTTCGTTTAGCGCGGTGCGGGAGTCACGCATCATTTCCCATGCGCCTTCAAAATCGCCCTGCTTGGCTTTTTTCAGCGCGCCGTAAGCGAGGCTGCGAGCCTGCCCGGAGTTGATGATTAAGCCCATTACCACTTCTTCGAGGTCATCCACTTCAACTTCAGTTTCCACCACATTATCTAAATCAAACATACTGCTTCTCCCGGGTCATTCTGAAAACGGGGGGAGGTTGCCCTCCCCTGCGTTGAAAATTAGAACTTAAGTGCGTTTGCGATATCTTCTTCGCTTTCTTCTTCTTCAATAACCGCCTGTGCCTTGTTGGACAGGATAACGAACGGCATGTAGACCAGCGTTGCAACACCAAGGTTGAACAGCGCGACCAGCAATGCAGCGACGCTACCGTTACTGTTGAAGAATGCGCCCAGGCCGGTAGGCATGGTCCACGGAGCCAGGTTAGTGACCGGCGGGATAATGCCCATTGAGTACGCAATCAGGGTGATGGCAGCCAAAATCGGCTGTACCGCAACAAACGGGATGAACATAACCGGGTTCATGATGATCGGCAGACCAAACAGAATCGGTTCGTTAATCTGGAAGATGCCTGAAGGCAGCGCCAGCTTAGCCACTTGACGGTGATCCGCGCGGCGAGAACCGATGAAGATGGCGATAATCAGACCCAGCGTCGCACCAGAACCACCCAGCAGGATGTAGGAGTCGAGCATTGGTTTCGCCCAGAAGTGGAACTGTTTACCGGCTTCGATAGCCGCTTCAACAGAACCGTACTGCTGGTACAGCGCCACGTTTTCCAGCGCCCATGGGGTCATGATGCCGTTGTCCAGCGCGGTCAGCGCCAGAGAACCGTGAACACCGAAGAACCACAGCAGGGAGTTGAAAATAACGTACGCCCAGCCCACCACGCTACCCATTGACGCCAGCGGAGTCGAAATGGAGTCCATGATAATCTGGTGGAAGTTGCTGCCGTAGTGGGACAGCGCCCAGGAGATGATCCCGAAGATAGAGAGGATCAGGAAGCCTGGAATTAACGCCGAGAATGAACGAGCAACCGAGGTCGGCACGCTATCCGGCAGGGTAATAACCCAGTTTCTGCGTATAACAAAGGTAAACAGCTCGGCAACTACCAGACCGATAATCATACCGGAAATAATGTTCTGGCCGCCTAACCAGTTAGCCCCAACGGCATAGGCTTCACCCACGCTATATGGCGTAACGGTCATAAAGGCTGCAACGGATAATAAGCCGGCAGCTAATGGGTCGACCTTCCTTTCTTCAGCTAAAGCCATACCGATGAAAAAAGGAGCCATCAGCGACATAATGCCCAACGTACCGTTGTACACGTTGCCGCCGATAGCTTTGAACCCATTCAGGGTTTCAATGGTCTCGGGGTCTAAACGGATGCCTAACGAGTAGAAAAATGAACCTGCGCCAAAACTTAAAAATACGTTGTTAATCAGTACAAACATTGCCCCGGTGAGGGTTAATGGCATTAATTTAATAAAACCGTTTTTAATGGCATTAACGTGAGGCTGCTTTCCTATTTTTACAGCAAAAGGCAGGAGAACCTTCTCAAGTGAATCAATGACTTTACTCATATTATAAATATCCTTGAAAGCCGTAATTAATATTACGGCTGTAGGTGTAAGTCGCTCTTTGACGGAAAATTAAGCAAATCAATAATAAAAAATTAACTACCGGCCGCTGCTTTCTTAATTGCTGCCACAGCCGCTTTCAACACACCCAGCCCATCGACTTTACCGTACAGAGTCGAATCGATAACTTCTACAGGCTTAGTGGGCAACAACTTCTTGATGTCTGCCTGCATATAGGCAATTTGCGGCCCGAGTAATACCAGATCCGCATCCTTCCCTTTCTCATTGGCCAGCGCCTCAGAGAAAGCTTCAATTTCTACCGGAACTTCATACTTTTCGGCCTGCGCTCGCATTTTGGTCACTAACAGCGAGGTTGACATCCCAGCGGAGCAGAACAGGTAAATTTTTTTCTTTTGCATAAGTTGTTCCTCAAGTCTCAATACGCTGTAACGGACTTCCGCGACGTATTGTTGCTGTTCCAAAGCGGGTTTGTGGGGAGAGACTATTGTCTCTGCTTGAAGAAAGTATACGGCATGGGTTAGCCGTGGAGATAATTCCTAACTCTCATAAATTGTCTCTCCTTGACCTGGCGTTATGACACCCTTCACATTTTGGCCAAATAATTCGCGCAAAGAAAAAAGCCCAAACCGAAGTTTGGGCTTTTCTTAGCGAAGCAGACGAAAGTTAATCGTAGGCGTTGAGGGTGCGCTGACACAGAGCGGAGCGCACGCAATCCTGCTTGCCAAAGCGCACCACGCCGACCATTTCATCCTCTTCAAAACGGTTCAGGGCATCGCTAAGGCCTGACGGCACGCCTGCGGGTAAATCGCACTGCGTGATATCGCCATTGACGATGACCGTGACATTTTCCCCGAGGCGAGTCAGGAACATTTTCATTTGCGCTGCGGTGACATTCTGCGCCTCATCCAGAATAACCACGGCATTTTCAAAAGTACGCCCGCGCATATACGCGAACGGCGCAATCTCAACCTTACCTATTTCGGGCCGCAGGCAATACTGCATAAAAGACGACCCTAAACGTCGCACCAGAATGTCATACACCGGGCGGAAATAAGGGGCGAACTTCTCCGAAATATCGCCGGGCAGGAAGCCGAGATCTTCATCGGCCTGCAATACCGGGCGGGTCACAATAATCCTGTCGACATCCTTATGTATCAGGGCCTCAGCGGCTTTCGCCGCGCTGATAAACGTCTTGCCACAGCCGGCTTCGCCGGTAGCAAATATCAGCTGCTTTTTCTCGATGGCATTAAGATAGTGCGCCTGAGCTTCATTTCGCGCTTCGATAGGTGAATGATCGCGGCTGTCCCTCGCCATGCCTATAGATTCTACGCCGCTCATCTGCACAAGCGTGGTGACCGATTCCTCTTCACGCTGCCGGTGGCTACGTGAATCCCGTCTCAGCACACGTTTTGCTTCACGACGAGCTTTGATCACAGCTTTCTGTCTTCCCATGGATGGCACCTTACAGTTGGTTTCATTTCCCGCGCCGTCTCGGCAGGCGCGATTATCGCAACTAACGGATGAGGTTTGGCTTCCTTGTAAGCCATTAACTGCCGGTTGAGAGGGTGCGCAAGGCGAACGCAAAGCGCCGCATAACGCACCGTTATGACGTTGATTCGATTCTGATTGGGGAAATTTAGCGGTGAAGATAGCGAAGCCGGAGGAGAAGCCTCCGCGCTGGTTTGTGCGGGTAAAGTGTTTGAGTAACCGTCCAGTACAGGACCCAACCATTCGCGATCTCCATAGTGATTAAACGTCACAGCAGGGAACTACCGCTCATGTTCTAAGTACAACAACTCTTATCCAAAACGCAACATAAATTTCACTTTTGAGTAACGTTTTATCTCAATCCGCTGCTAACATTAGTTGTCGCACAGTAATATTACAGAAATATATCAGCGGGATAGTCATAGGGAAAAATAATGAATAATGGGGTGGATGAATTGTTAGCAAATGAAAATTTGCACCCTCACTTCGCCCTCTCCCTCAACGGGAGAGAGCCAGAGTAAGGGGGAATTACGCCTGAATCAGCGCCTGCCCCAGATAATGCCGCTTATCCGGCACGCCAGGCAGTGCGAAGAAATACCCACCGCCGATGGGTTTGATGTACTCCTCCAGCGCCTCGCCGTTGAGCCTGCCCTGCACCGTCAGGAAACCTTTCTCCAGGTCATGCTGGTAGCAGACAAACAGCAGGCCCATGTCCAGCTGCCCTGATTTTGTCGCGCCCAACGAATAGCTATAACCCCGGCGCATCATCAGGCCCGACTGGGTCTCTCTGGTACGCGGGTTCGCCAGCCGGATGTGCGCGTCAAGGGCAATCACGTTGCCGTCGGGATCTGCGGCGTAGTCCGGAACGTCGTGCTCATTCTTCATGCCCAGCGGCGCACCGCTGTGCTTCTCGCGCCCGAAGATAGTTTGCTGCTCTTTAAGCGGCGTTCTGTCCCAGGACTCGACATGGAACTGAATAATGCGTATCGCCTGATAGCTGCCGCCGGCCGCCCAGGCAGGCTCCTGCTGCTGCTGCGTGACCCACACCACCTCATCCATCAGCGGCTTATCCTGGCCGTCAGGGTTGGCGGTACCGTCCCTGAAGCCAAGCAGGTTAATTGGCGTCTCTTTCCCGCGGCTGCGGGCCGCATGGTTAGAGATAAAACCTTCACGCTTCCAGCGAACGCTGAGTAAGTCCGGCGTGTGCTTGATGATGTCGCGCAGCGCGTGGATCACCGTATCGTTGGTATTGGCGCAAATTTGCAGCAGCAAATCACCGTGGCACAGGCTGGCGTCCAGCGAGTCATTGGGGAAGCTTGTCATCTGCTGGAGCTTGTTCGGCTTCTGCTTTTGCAGGCCAAACCGCTCATCAAACAGCGAGCTGCCAACGGAAAGCGTAATCGTAAGGTTATCGGGATAGATTTCCGCACCGAGAATGCCGGAGTCCATTGGCGGCATACGCGGGTTTGGCGTATCGGGTGCCGGGCCGCCGCTGGTGAGGAAATCAAAGCGCGCGGTTAACAGGCGGAACAGGCGTTCGAGGTCGGCCTTATCGCTTGCAAGCACGTCAAACGCGACCAGCATCATTGATGCCTGCTGCGGCGTAAGGATCCCGGCCTGGTGCTCAGCGTAAAAAGGCTGGCTTTCCTGGCGCCCGTCCGGCGGCAAGGTGCCCGGAGAAGAAACCGGTTTTGCGGCAGCGGCCATCGGGCAGCCGCCGCCAACGGCAAAGGCTCCCCCAAGGGCGCCCAGCGTTTTCAAAAGCTGGCGGCGCGCCGGTTGATGCGCGCCGATTTTATTCTTATCGCTCATGATGCTTAGTCCAGACCCATCACGCCGCGCAGCTGGGAGAGATCCTCCGCCAGAGTAGTGATTGGCCCTTTCAACGCTTTGCGGTCGGCGTCGGTCAGCTTGTCATAAGTTTCAAAGCCGTCTTTGGTTCGGTATTTGGCCAGGATGGCGTCAACTTTTTTGAAGTTGGCATCGATTTTAGCCAGCAGCGCCGGGTTCTCTTTGCTCAGTTGAGGACGCAGCAGGTTAACAATCTTCTGGGCACCGTCTACGTTCGCCTGGAAGTCCCACAGGTCGGTATGGCTGTAGCGATCTTCTTCTCCGCTGATCTTGGTTGCGGCAACTTCTTCAATCAGGCCTGCTGCGCCGCCAACGACTTTGCTCGGCGGGAACGCCAGCTCGGAAATACGGGTTTGCAGATCCAGCACGTCGGCATTCAGCTTGTCGGCAAACGGCGCGGCGTCTTTAGTGGTGTTATCCCCGAACAGGATTTTCTCCAGGCGGTGGAAGCCGGTGAACTTGGGATCGTCCGCCTTTTTCTCAAAATCATCTTCACGGGCGTCAATGCTGCTGTCGAGGTCGGAGAACAGTTCCGCAATCGGTTCAATGCGCTCGTAATGCTGACGGGTTGAGGCATACAGCGATTTCGCTTTTTCGATATCACCGGATTTCACCGCGTCGGTAAAGGCTTTGGTGCCTTTTACCAGCTCGGCAACTTCGGCGGTGACATAGGCTTTGTATTCGGTAATGGGGCCGGTCAGCGCCAGCAGGTCAGTTTTCGGTGCTTCCTGCTTACCGGTAGCTTTCACTACCAGCTTGCCTTTCGGGTTGGTCAGCAGGCCGCAGGTCATGTCGTATTCGCCAGGCTGCAGGTTAGCGGTCAGTTTCTGCGAGAAGCCCGGGGCGATGTTTTCGCGCTCTTCAACCACCATTACGCCTTTGAGAATTTCCCACTCCAGCGCTTTCTGGCTGTTGTTCTGAATAATAAACTGGGTTTTCCCGGCGTTCACGGTCACATTCATCGGCTCGCACTGCTTGTCGGTGACGGTGACTTTAACCTGCGGAATATCTGCCGCCTGGGCGGCAAATGCGGAAGAGACCAGCGCCAGCAGCGCGACGTGCAGTGCCTTCAGACGAAAATGTTGGGTCATGACCTATCCCTATTAAACAATGAGTCGTAATCACAAGGCGGCCGGGCCGCCGTTAATAAATTAGCGAGCCGTATTGGTCGCCTGGTTGTTCACGCGCGGCGGCATAAAGAACAGCACCAGCGCCGGAATCAGATAGATAAAGTACATCGCCACTTCGCTGACCGTCGGTGTCTCCTGATAACCGAAGATCCCCTCCAGCAGCGTGCCGGTAAGCGAATGGGTCGAGAGGGTGTTGCTCATATCGAAGGCAATATCCTGGAAGTGGTTCCACAGCCCCGCCTCGTGGAACGCCCGCACCGCTCCGGCGGCAAGCCCGGCGGCAACCAGCAGAATAAACAAGCTGGTCCATTTGAAGAACGCGCCCAGGTTAAGGCGAATACCGCCCCAGTAAATCAGGAAGCCGAGCACAATCGCGGTGGCCAGGCCAAGCATCGCGCCCAGCGGCGGCATAATGCCAACGTCCTGCTGGAACGCGGCCAGCAGGAAGAACACCGACTCCAGCCCTTCACGCGCAACGGCGAAAAAGACCATCATAATCAGCGCCCAGCCGTGGTTTCCCTTGCTTTGCAGCGCGTGATCAACCGCCTGCTCAAGCTGCACTTTCACGTTGCGCGACACTTTGCGCATCCAGAACACCATCCAGGTGAGGATAAACACCGCAATGACCGCGACTATCCCCTCAAACAGCTCCTGCTCTTTTTGCGGGAACTCGCCGGTGGTTTCGTTGATAAAGATACCGAGGCCCAGGCAAAGCGCGGCGGCGGCAAACACGCCAATCCACATAACGGCGATCCACTGGCCGCGCTGGGTACGCTTCAGGTAGCTGGCAATCAGGCTGACGATGAGCGCTGCCTCCAGCCCTTCACGTAACATGATGAGAAACGGAACAAACATGCCTGACACCTCAGATGTGAATACAAGTCAATTGACGTAAAGAAAAGTAAACCAGAACGATAGTGATTATCATTAGCAGAAGTAATAAAAACAAGAGGCCGGGATTACATATTTATGACCAGATGTAAAAGGGCCGGATGATCCGGCCCTTCAGACTGATGACAAACCTCTGGCGAGAGAAGAAATATCAGACGGTTCGTTAAAAAAACAGGAAAATCAATTCATTGATTTTCGGCTGATTACCACAAAGAGGGAAAAACCACGCTTTTTTCCTCTTTGTCAGCAACCTAAAAAGGGCCGGATTAACCGGCCCCTGTAAAAAGTCATGTTTTTAGTCGGTCTGTAATTTGCCCGGAGGCGGAGTGTGATAAACCGCATCTGCTTCAGCAAAACGCTTCTGCATTGAGGTAGAAGGCGCTTTGCCCAGCAGGCTCACCGCCACAATTGCTACGCTTGCGAAGACGAAACCAGGAATGATTTCGTAAAGCCCCAGCCAGCCAAACTGTTTCCAGATAAGCACCGTGGCCGCGCCAATAATCATCCCGGCCAGCGCCCCGTTGCGGGTCATACGCGACCACATTACCGAGAACAGCACTACCGGCCCGAACGCCGCGCCGAAGCCCGCCCACGCGTAGCTCACCAGACCGAGTACGCGGTTTTCCGGGTTCGCCGCCAGCACAATCGCCACCAGGGCAACCACCAGCACCATCATGCGCCCTACCCACACCAGCTCTTTCTGGCTCGCGCCTTTGCGCAGGAAGGCCTTATACAGGTCTTCGGTAATTGCGCTCGAGCACACCAGCAACTGGCAGCTCAGGGTCGACATCACCGCCGCCAGAATGGCAGACAGCAGGATCCCGGCAATCCACGGGTTAAACAGAATTTGCGCCAGCTCGATAAACACCCGCTCACCGTTCTGGGACACGGCGCCAGCCTGCTCAGGGTTATTGGTAAAGTAGGCGATGCCGAAGAAGCCCACCGCGCACGCACCCGCCAGGCAGAGGATCATCCAGGTCATGCTGATGCGGCGAGCGTTGACGATGGTGTGATGCGAATCAGCGGCCATAAAGCGCGCCAGGATGTGCGGCTGGCCAAAATAGCCCAGGCCCCAGCCCATCAACGACACGATAGCGACGAAGTTCAGCCCTTTCAGCATATCGACGTTTTCGATGCTCTTTTGCTTGATAACCATCAGAGAGTCGTCGAGGCCGCCAACCGCCATTATCACCATGACAGGCGTCAGGATCAGCGCAAAGATCATCAGACTCGCCTGCACGGTATCGGTCCAGCTTACCGCCAGGAATCCGCCCACGAAGGTATAAATGATGGTTGCCGCTGCCCCGGCCCAAAGCGCGGTTTCGTAGCTCATCCCAAAGGTGCTTTCAAACAGGCGAGCGCCCGCGACGATGCCGGAAGCGCAGTAGATGGTGAAGAACAGCAGGATAACCAGGGCGGAGATAATACGCAGCAGGCGGCTGCCATCCTCGAAACGCCCGGTAAAATAGTCCGGGAGAGTCAGCGCGTTATTATTCATCTCGGTGTGAACGCGTAAGCGCCCGGCAACCAGCTTCCAGTTAACCCAGGCTCCCAGCGTCAGCCCGATGGCTATCCAGCTTTCGGAGATACCGGAGATAAAAATCGCGCCCGGCAGCCCCATCAGCAGCCAGCCGCTCATATCGGAAGCTCCCGCAGACAGCGCGGTCACCACGCTGCCGAGGCTTCGGCCGCCGAGAATGTAATCATCAAAACTTCGGGTTGAGCGCCAGGCGATAAAACCAATCAGTATCATGCCAAAGATATAAACCAGAAAGGTCACCAGCATCGGTGTGCTTATTGTCATTCAGACTTCTCCATAGCTATTTTTACGCCTGCTCTCTCTGACCAGGCCACTTCGCGCCGGAACGGGGCGCTGTATTGTTATCGTGATTTAAAATGGGGAATGCATCCTGCCGGAACCCTTTATTTTTCACAAACGATTTAACACAGCATTTACATCGATTGCATCCTCGTTAGGTGAGCATTTCTCGCCAGGTTGCACTTGCTCACATTTTTATCGGTTGCACCTTCAAAAAGTGTTAAGCCCGTCGGTAAATTTGCCGTTTCGCCTGTCCTGCGGTCAGATGATTTTCTTATCTTAAATGTAACAATTCAGCGTTTTTGCGAATGGCTTAACGGCTTCGATTTAACACGGTTGCACAAAGTTGCAACTTAATAGATATTGCCGGTTAACTAAGTAACACCCGAACAACCTTTAACCTGGAGACTGTGGCATGGGCACCACCACCATGGGCGTAAAACTGGATGAAGCAACGCGCGAGCGTATTAAAGAAGCCGCTTCGCGCATTGACCGCACGCCGCACTGGCTGATTAAGCAGGCGATATTTAATTACCTCGAGCGCCTGGAAAGCAGCGACGAGCTCCCGGAGCTGCCTGCCCTGCTGGCAGGTGCGGCAAACGAAGCGGAAGAGTCTCCGACCCAGCCGGAAGAAGTTGCTCAGCCGTTCCTCGACTTCGCCGAGCAAATCCTGCCGCAGTCCGTTAGCCGCGCGGCTATCACCGCCGCATGGCGCCGCCCGGAAACCGATGCCGTGCCGATGATCCTCGAGCAGGCTCGCCTCGCTCCGGCGGTTGCCGAGCAGACCCAGAAGCTGGCCTGGCAGCTTGCCGATAAGCTGCGTAACCAGAAAACGGCCTCTGGCCGGGCGGGCATGGTGCAGAGCCTACTTCAGGAATTCTCGCTCTCATCTCAGGAAGGCGTGGCGCTGATGTGCCTGGCGGAAGCGCTGCTGCGTATTCCCGACAAGGCCACCCGCGATGCGTTGATCCGCGACAAAATCAGCAACGGCAACTGGCATTCGCACATTGGCCGCAGCCCGTCGCTGTTTGTTAACGCCGCCACATGGGGGCTGCTGTTTACCGGCCGCCTGGTCTCCACCCACAACGAAGCCAGCCTCTCCCGCTCCCTGAATCGCATTATCAGCAAGAGCGGCGAGCCGCTGGTGCGTAAGGGTGTGGATATGGCGATGCGCCTGATGGGCGAGCAGTTTGTGACAGGCGAAACCATCGCCGAAGCGCTGGCCAACGCCCGCAAGCTCGAAGAGAAAGGCTTCCGCTACTCCTACGATATGCTGGGTGAAGCGGCGCTGACCGCCGCCGACGCGCAGGCTTATATGGTTTCTTACCAGCAGGCTATCCACGCTATCGGCAAAGCTTCCAACGGCCGCGGAATTTACGAAGGCCCGGGCATCTCAATCAAGCTTTCCGCCCTGCACCCGCGCTATAGCCGCGCGCAGTACGACCGCGTAATGGAAGAACTCTACCCGCGCCTGAAGTCCCTGACTCTGCTGGCACGCCAGTATGACGTGGGTATCAACATCGACGCAGAAGAAGCCGACCGCCTGGAGATCTCCCTCGATCTGCTGGAAAAGCTCTGCTTCGAACCTGAACTTGCGGGCTGGAACGGCATCGGCTTTGTTATTCAGGCTTACCAGAAGCGCTGCCCGTTCGTTATCGACTACCTTGTCGACCTCGCCAGCCGCAGCCGTCGCCGCCTGATGATCCGCCTGGTGAAAGGCGCGTACTGGGACAGCGAAATCAAACGCGCCCAGGTCGACGGTCTGGAAGGCTACCCGGTCTACACCCGCAAGGTTTACACCGATATCTCCTACCTCGCCTGCGCCAAAAAACTGCTGGCGGTGCCAAACCTGATTTATCCTCAGTTTGCCACCCACAACGCCCATACGCTGGCCGCCATTTACAACCTGGCCGGACAAAACTATTACCCCGGCCAGTACGAGTTCCAGTGCCTGCACGGCATGGGCGAACCGCTGTATGAGCAGGTGGTGGGCAAAGTGGCCGACGGCAAACTCAACCGTCCTTGCCGCATTTATGCTCCGGTAGGCACCCACGAAACGCTGCTTGCTTACCTGGTTCGCCGCCTGCTGGAAAACGGCGCTAATACCTCGTTTGTTAACCGTATAGCGGACGCAACCCTGCCGCTGGACGAGCTGATAGCTGACCCGGTTAGCGCCGTTGAAGCTATGGCCGCCAAAGAGGGCCAGCCGGGCCTGCCGCACCCGAAAATTACGCTGCCAAAAACCCTTTACGGCACGGAACGCACCAACTCCAGCGGCCTGGATCTCGCTAACGAACACCGCCTGGCCTCCCTCTCCTCCGCCCTGCTGAACAGCGCGACTCAGAAATGGCAGGCCGCGCCGGTACTGGAAGCGCCGGTTGCCGAAGGCGAACTAACGCCGGTGAAAAACCCGGCAGAGCCAACCGACATTGTCGGCTACACTCGCGAAGCCACCGCCGAAGAGGTTTCTCTGGCGCTGGATAATGCCGTTAACAACGCGCCAATCTGGTTTGCCACTCCGCCTCAGGAGCGTGCCGCCATTCTGGAGCGCGCGGCGGTAATGATGGAAAGCCGCATGCAGCAGCTGATCGGCATTCTGGTACGTGAAGCCGGTAAAACCTTCAGCAACGCGATTGCCGAAGTTCGTGAGGCGGTAGACTTCCTGCATTACTACGCAGGCCAGGTACGCGACGACTTCGATAACGAAACCCACCGCCCGCTCGGGCCGGTAGTCTGTATCAGCCCGTGGAACTTCCCGCTGGCGATTTTCACCGGCCAGATTGCAGCCGCCCTTGCCGCAGGCAACAGCGTGCTGGCAAAACCTGCCGAACAGACTCCGCTGATTGCCGCTCAGGGCGTGGCTATTTTGCTGGAAGCCGGCGTGCCTGCCGGCGTGCTGCAACTTCTGCCTGGCCGCGGTGAAACCGTTGGTGCCCAGCTGACCGGCGACGCGCGAGTACGCGGCGTAATGTTCACCGGCTCCACCGAAGTCGCCACGCTGCTACAGCGCAACATTGCGGATCGTCTCGACCCGCAGGGACGCCCAACGCCGCTGATCGCCGAAACAGGCGGGCTTAACGCGATGATCGTTGACTCCTCGGCGCTGACCGAGCAGGTTGTGGTGGATGTGGTTTCCTCCGCCTTCGACAGCGCGGGCCAGCGCTGTTCAGCTCTGCGTGTGCTGTGCGTACAGGAAGATGTTGCCGAGCACACGCTGCAAATGCTGCGCGGCGCGATGGCTGAATGCCGCATGGGCAACCCGGGCCGCCTGACGACCGATATCGGGCCGGTTATCGATGCCGAAGCTCAGCAAAATATTGAGAAGCACATCCAGGCTATGCGCACTAAAGGCCGCACCGTCTTCCAGGCGGTACGCGAAAACAGCGTTGATGCCCGCGAATGGCAGTCCGGCACTTTCGTCCCGCCAACGCTTATCGAACTGGACAGCTTTGACGAGATGAAAAAAGAAGTGTTCGGGCCGGTGCTGCACGTTGTGCGCTACAACCGCAATAATCTCGCCTCGCTAATTGAGCAAATCAATGCGGCCGGTTATGGCCTGACGCTCGGCGTTCATACCCGTATCGATGAAACTATCGCCCAGGTGACCGGCTCCGCCCACGTCGGCAACATGTACGTGAACCGCAATATGGTCGGCGCGGTCGTGGGCGTTCAGCCGTTTGGCGGCGAAGGCCTGTCCGGCACCGGGCCGAAAGCCGGTGGCCCGCTGTACCTCTACCGTTTGCTGGCTAATCGCCCGGAAAACGCGCTGCAAACCACCTTTAACCGCCACGACGCCCAAACGCCGGTGGACGCTTCGCTGAAAGACGAGCTGCAGGCGACCCATCACGCGCTTAGCGAGTGGGCGGTAAATCGTGACGAGCTGAAGTCTGTTTGCCAGCGATTTGGCGACCTGGCTCAAAGCGGCACCCTGCGCGTATTGCCTGGCCCAACCGGCGAGCGTAATACCTACGCCCTGCTGCCGCGTGAACGCGTGCTGTGTATTGCGGATGATGAACGCGATGCCTTAATTCAGCTGGCGGCGGTAACCAGCGTGGGCAGCCGCGCCCTGTGGCCTGATAACGCCCTGCACCGCGAATTGGCTAAACAATTGCCGAAAGCGGTTCAGCAGAGGGTGGACTTCGCTAAGCAGGAAGAGTTGCTCAAACAGCCATTCGACGCGGTGATTTACCACGGCGACTCCGATCAGCTGCGCAAGCTGTGTGAAGCCGTTGCGGCAAAAGAAGGCGCGATTGTTTCCGTTCAGGGCTTTGCCCGCGGCGAAAACAACATCCTGCTTGAACGCCTGTACGTAGAGCGCTCGCTGAGCGTTAACACAGCCGCGGCGGGCGGTAACGCCAGCCTGATGACAATCGGCTAACAGTCTGCCAGGATACCAGGGCTCTCGTCATGAGGGCCTTTTTTTTAATGAGGACACCAGAATGAAACGCGTGTGTTTACTTGTTGCCGGGCTGCTGCTCAGCGGCGCGGCGCTGGCGGACGGCTGTGACTCAGCCACCACCCAGGCGGATATGAACCAGTGTTATGCCGCCGAGTATAAAAAGCAGGACGACCTGCTGAATAAGACTTACAAAGAAGTGATGTCCAGGGCGACGGACAAGCAGAAAGTGCAGCTTAAAAAAGCGCAAAATGCGTGGATTGCCTTCCGCGATGCGGACTGCGATTTTATGAGCTCAGGGGCAGAACAGGGGTCGGTTTACCCGATGGTTCGCGCCAACTGCCTGGCGGATAAAACCCTCGAACGCACCGAGTTGCTCAAGGGCACGCTGGAATGCGAAGAGGGCGATGTCAGCTGCGTTTTAGCGCCAAAATAAGCGCGATTAACGCACGCGAATGCCTTCAATAATCATCCGCTGCACGTTCTCCACCGTGCGGCGGAAGAACGCCTCATCCTGTAGCGTGCTGCCGGTAACGGCCTCAACCTGGCTGGCAAAATCCGCGTAGTGCTGTGTGGTCGCCCACAGCATAAAGATAAGATGATGAGGATCGACAGCAGCAAGTTTGCCGCTTGCCACCCAGCCAGCAATAATCGCCGACTTCTCATCCACCAGCGCCTTCAGGTCGCCGGTTAGCTCGCCTTTGAGCAGCGGCGCGCCCTGCAACATCTCCAGGCAAAACAGCTTTGACGCCTGAGGGTAATCTCGTGATACCTCAAGCTTGAGGCGGATGTACTCCCCAATGGCCACCAGCGGCTGCAAGTCCTCGCGGAAAGCACGCAGCGGCGCAAGCCAGATATCCAGAATCTGCTTCAGCACCGCAATGTAGAGCGCCTCTTTGGAAGGATAGTAATAAAGCAGGTTGGTTTTTGAAACTTCGGCCCGCTCGGCAACCTGCTCGAGGCTGGTGCCGTGAATACCAAACTGGGAAAAGAACTCCAGCCCGGCGGCAAGGATGGCCTGTTTTTTGGCGGCCACCGCTTTCGAACGGCGGCCGGGGGATTTGATATCAACGGCGGCTTCAGCCATGCAAGCTCTCCTTGTTAGTCGCTGGCATGAATTATAGCTCAGGCGCTCTCGTCTCCGGTATCTTCCTTCCAGCCCTGGGGCTTAACTGCCGCTTTCTTACGCTTTAGCTTCAGCTCGCTCACCAGTACGCCAAGCACGATAAGCGCCGCCCCCACCAGCGCCAGTACCGGCAGGCGCTCGCCTGCAATACGCCCGAAGATGCCGGCCCAAACCGGCTCGCCGGTATAAATTACGGTCGCCCGGGTTGGCGAAACGCTGCGCTGCGCCCAGTTCATCGTGACCTGAATAATGGCGCTGAAAATACCCAGTCCCAGAGCAATAATCACCAGTCCCGGCGAGAACACCGGCACGCTCTCCCCCGCCGGAACCATTGCGGCAAAAGAGACAAGCGAAGCGGTAGCCAGCTGAACCACGGTCACCCGTTTAATATCCACCTTGCCCGCCCAGGCGCTAATCAGAATGATTTCTGCGGCAATCGCAACCGCGCCGATAAGCGTGATGATTTCCCCGGCCCCCAGCGCCAGGCTGGTGCCTTCCGGCCCGGCAAGAAAAATAAGCCCGATAAACGCCAGCCCCACGCCAATCCACGACATCAGCCCCGGCATACGGCCAAGGCAGAGCCACTGTAATAGCGGCACCACCGGTACATACATCGCGGTAATAAAGGCCGATTTACTGCTGGGAATGGTCTGTAACCCCCAGGTCTGCATGCTATAACCGATGGCGATGGCGACGCCAATCATCACCCCCGCTTTAATCTCCAGCCAAGTTAAGCCGCGCAGCGATTTTAACGACAGCAGCCCCACCGCAGCGGCGGCAGTAGCGAAACGCAGGCCGACAAAGAAGAACGGATCGCTCATCGTCATGGCGTACTGAACGGCAAGGAACGTCCCGCCCCAGAACATGGTTATCAGGATCAGCAGGGCTTCTTGCGGCTTAACGGAAAATTTATAACGGCTTAATGGCGCAGACATGAACGGGACCGGGAACATCAAAATAAGAGTTGAGGCTCTATACTGCGGCCAGTCACATTTTGTTGCAACGGGGAAACAAAAAAACCGCCGGAAAACCGGCGGTCAGGGCAAATTCAGCATGAGGATTGATCCATCATGCATCTGGAGAAGCTGCGGCTACTTGCTTTTGCTACTGCCGTGGCTGTTTTTGCCCCCTTTCTGGCCGGCTTCTGAGGCGCGCTGCGGATCGTTTTTGAAATTACCGCCGCTGTGCTGACCACCTTTACGACCTGCTTCTGATGCTCTTTCACGGTTTTCAGCGAAATTACCTGAACCACCACGATGGTTTGCCATTTCTAACCTCCGGATATAGGACATCATTTTGCATTCGATAAAAGAGGATTCTTTCACCGCGCGGCAAAACGGACTGGCCGTTATTGTCACCGCGTGGAACTAAGTCTAGTGCAGCTCAGCCTCCTGCCCGGCCATCAGCAACATTTGGAAACATCGCGTCGGCGAAAACCGACCGGCTCTCCGCTTTGCGGCCATAAGGCCCTCTTATCCCTGATTAAAAAACAGGCTAAAAAATGTGAGCTGATGCTACAGGGCAGCCATGCTGCTCCCGCTTGTGATATATCAAGGAAAAGCCAGTCAGGTTTGCAGGGCGGTATAACGATTTGAACTTTATAAGTTAATTACAGCAGCGTGTGCAGATCTACAAACATGATGGGATGCTTTGCCGAATGGTTTTCCTCTGTATCAAGTAATTCCATTCCTTGTCGGTTATAGAAGTCCATAGCATTCCTTTTGGAATCCGTAATTAGAAACCTGCAACCAACCAGCGGACGGATATCATCTAACGACATTGATAAGGCAAAACCAAAAAGCATAGCGCCAATGCCCAATCCCCGGCTTCTCGCATCTACCGCCAAACGGGCAATCTTTACCGCAGGTAGAAACTCATATCTTTCAGCTCGCGCGCAATCCCCGAGGTGATAATCCTTTAAGTTAACCTGGCTACAGGTCAGAGTGATGTAACCCAATACTCTATAAGGAAAAAAATACTTATTTTTAGTCTTATCAATGCGTGCATTATCATCAATAACCACGTAGCTCTGAGCGATACATGCATCCTGAAACAGGAGAGCATCTTGTTGGAGGAAAGTCTTTAGAGGCTGGAACTGCTCACCACCGCTCTTGAAATTTTTGTGATGATGAAATTGATTTAAAGGTAAGATTTTAAGGTCAGTCCGTGCCGCATCATCCATGTCGCTAACACTCTAATTAGGTGAAATTATCCAGGTTTAGACATTTTTTCACGTAAGGCGCGAGCCTCCTGTAACGAACGCTTCGCATTTTCATTGGGTTTAAAATTGCTCATTTGCCTGAGCATTTGTTCGGCGTCTTTACCCGTCAGGATAGTACGGCCAAACATACTGCTGGTAATTGCCATCGCTACCTCCCCGGTTTGCCTGTGTGGAATCGGTTGCTTAAAGTTGGTGCAATTTTAAGCGGTCACTGACAAATACGTCAACCGATTCAGTGCTAAAACGATAGGCAGCCCCTCCTGAGTCAAAATAATAATCACCGCCGCTTGTGATATATCATGGAAAAGCCAGTCAGGTTTGCACTCTCGGCCACAGGTCATATCTTTAAAGGAACGCAGACAAAAACTGCAGTTCAACTGAGGAGTGAAGCAAGATGGCTAAAGTTCTGGTGCTTTATTATTCAATGTATGGACACATCGAAACCATGGCCAAAGCCGTGGCGGAAGGTGCGCAAAAAATCGATCGCGCCGAAGTAACGGTAAAGCGAGTCCCCGAAACCATGGCACCCGAGGCCTTTGCTAAAGCAGGCGGTAAAACCCACACCGCGCCGGTCGCTACCCCGCAAGAGCTTGCCGACTACGATGCAATTATCTTCGGCACCCCTACCCGCTTTGGCAATATGGCCGGGCAAATGCGAACCTTCCTCGATCAAACCGGCGGGCTTTGGGCCTCCGGCGCGCTTTACGGCAAACTTGCCAGCGTTTTCAGTTCTACGGGAACCGGCGGCGGCCAGGAACACACAATCTCGTCAACCTGGACTACCCTTGCTCATCACGGGATGGTGATTGTGCCTATCGGCTACGCCGCGCAGGAGCTGTTTGATGTCTCTCAGGTTCACGGCGGCACGCCCTACGGCGCGACAACCATTGCCGGTGCCGACGGTTCACGCCAGCCAAGCCAGGAAGAGCTGGCCATCGCCCGCTATCAGGGTGAATACGTGGCAGGCCTGGCGGTAAAACTCAAAGGTTAAGTTCTGGAGGTTCGCATGACATCGACACAAGCGAAAGCGCATCACGTAGGCGAGTGGGCAAGCTTACGCAATACTTCACCGGAGATTGCAGAAGCCATTTTTGAGCTGGCGAAATATGATGAAAAGCTGGCTGAAAAAATCTGGGAAGAAGGAAGCGACGAGGTACTGCCGCTTGCCTTTGCCAAAACGGATAAGGACTCCCTGTTCTGGGGAGAGCAAACCATAGAGCGTAAAAACGTTTGACCGCGCGTTCTGCCCCCGGCTCCGGGGGCAGATTTGAGTTTTACTTCACAGCCTGGCTAAGCACTTCGCTAAATTTATCCCACGAGCAGTAACCGTTCGCATCGGTCGGGCAGCCTTCCAGCTGCAAAGTGACGCGTTTTGGCGGATGCTGGAGAGTTAATACCTCGCCGTTACGCAGCTGCTCTGCGCTCTGGTAAACGTATTCCACTTTCAGCAGGTCGCGGTTGTTGTTCTTGTCGTGCCAGCGCTGGAACATAATGTTGCCGCCGATTGGCGTGCGCTCATACTGCCCCGGCAGCTGATAAGGCTTAAACTGCAAAGCGGTTAACAGAGAGGCAATATTCGAGTCATGGCCGACCATCAGCGTCACTTTCGGCCCGGTGGCCGCTTCTTTACTCGTCAGCGCGTTCTGAATGTATTTCACCAGCGGCGCAGCCACGTTACGTGCCACTTCCGGCGAGGTAAACAACGTGTCCTGGTAGCCGTTTTTCAATTGGGAAAGCACGCGCCACTGCTCGGCGGTTTTGATTTTTCCCCAGGCCACCTGGTCCATCGGGAAACCTTCGTAGTATTGCAGCGTGAAAGCATCCACCAGCGCATTCCCGGTTTTCAGCGGGCCGTTGACGCCCGGCTCCTGAGTCGCATTGGCGCTGAATTGATCTTTCGGCCCGGTTAAATCGCACTGCTGTTTTTCTTTGCAGGTCGGCGAGTCTTTGAAGCTAACAATCTGCTCCAGCAGTTTATAACTGTCGGTCAGCTTGTATTCGGTGCGCTGCTTCTCCATCGCCTGCACCGCTTTCTCTTTAAACTCAGGCGATGCATTGGTGATAACCGGGTTAAACACCGGGTCCATGGTGCCCATCTTTTCCTGATGGTGCACCGGTACGTCGCAGCCCGGGAAGGCGCCGGTAATAAAGAATTGGGCTGTCGCAACGGTACGTTGCAGACTGTTGGCATAGGCATAAACGCTTTCCGGCGCCGGGCATTCGCCGCTGGTCACCAGCTTCTGGTCCGCCAGCCATTCACGCACGTAGTGGCCCATATAGACTTCCAGCACGCCGCCTTTGGTGGTGAGCTGCCCGCCCGGCACGTCCCACTCAGGCCAGGCCTGAGCGGTAGACTGCTCCAGCACGCTGCCGTTGTTGGCCAGCGGAGCGCGCAGGTTATGGCGGCTCATCAGCAGCACCTGCTGCAATTGGTAACCTTCCGGCGCGGCTTCCGCTTTTGCCACGCCCGGG
The DNA here is from genome assembly GCF_000412335.2 of Cedecea davisae DSM 4568. Taxonomy (GTDB): domain Bacteria; phylum Pseudomonadota; class Gammaproteobacteria; order Enterobacterales; family Enterobacteriaceae; genus Cedecea; species Cedecea davisae. The sequence goes on along the minus strand of NZ_KE161030.1, from coordinate 1,440,080 downwards.
GCAATACAGGCGATGGCAAGCAATGAGGCGACAATTTTCTTCTTCATTACTTATTCCTCAGGGAGTTATTAACGAATTGTAAAGAATATATTGTGACAGAAAAATGACGCCCCTCCTGCCTGCCGGATCGCAAAAAGTCCTATTGTTCCGTTTGTTGTTTCAGCTGTAATTCAAAGCGCTGGCGAGATTGGTCCACATAGCGTTGTAAACCAGTCCGGTCGATAAATGCATTGCTATCTCCGGCGGCAAGTTTGGCCTGCTTAGCGGCGAGAGCAAAGCGCTCCCCTTTATTAGCGACAAAAATATCCACCTGCTGCGCGGCAAGTGTGGCAAAACTCCCCCGGATATCGCTTACCAGCGTCGGGTAGTTTTTGTTGTTCACCAGATAATAATCCGGCGTTGCCAGGCTATCGGCGTAAATCAGCTTTTTACCCTCCGGCAGGGTAAACAGCCATGAAGTGCTCCCCGGCAAATGTCCGGGGGTTAACAGAGCTTTGAACGTGACGCCGCCCAGCGAGAGCGTTTCGCCATCAACCACCGTTTTATCCACTGTTACCGCAGGGAAAGGCAGCGCGTCGCCAAGGGCAAAATCCTCTTTACCGCCAAGCGCCAGCTGTTTTGCATTCGCCACGCTGGCAATGACCTGCGCCCCGCTCCACGCTTTCAGCCTGGCGATGCCTCCGGCCTGGTCAAGACGCGCATGACTGTTAAGAATGAAGCGAACGTCGCGGATATCAAAACCAAGTTCGGCGATATTACGCTTAATCCCCGCCGCGCTGGCGTCGAGAGCCCCATCCACCAGAATATGTCCCTTTGGCGTAGTGATAAGGATTGAAGAGAGGTTTTCTGTCCCAACGTACCAGACGTTTTCTGCCATACGAAACGGCTTCACTGGTTTAGCCCACGTTTCAAATAAGGCGTACGGCGGCGCGGCACAAAGCGGCTGAGCCGGATCAAGAGCAGCATAACCGTCGAGGGAAATTGCGGATATCAGGCAGGTAAATAGCAGGGTGGAACGCTTCATGGTTTCTCCTTTTTGTCAGGAGCCGCAGTATAATCTCCGGTAATTTAATGCTGTGCAATTGAGATGCGACCTTGTGAACATCCTGCAATTAGATATGAATCTGCTCAAAGTGCTGTACGTGATGCTCACCACCGGCTCCACCAGCCGTACTGCGCAGAAGCTGGCGCTTAGCCCGTCGGCGGTAAGCCATGCCCTCGCCCGCCTGCGCGAATCCCTCGGCGATCCTCTATTCCGTCGGGAAGGCAATTCACAGGTTCCCACGCCTTTTGCGCTGGCGATTAAAGACCGCCTTATTCCGCTTTTTATCTCCCTCAACGAAGAACTGTTTGGCGAAGAAAATGGCGAGGAGCGGCGCTTTCGCGTAGTGCTGCCCCCGGCGCTCAACGTGCTTCTCACGCCGGAGCTGGCGCGCAAAGGACACCAGGCGGGGGCAATCATTGAATGCCTGCCCTTTGAACGGCGCGCCTGGCGTGACGAACTGCTGGAAGGAAAAATAGATTTACTGGTCGCGATTGGCGATCACCAAAAAAGCGTGAGCGCCCTGCACTATGAACGGGTTGGCAGCACGCGCCTGATTGCCGTTTATGGCTCGCCGCTACACGGCAAGCTTAAAGGACGCACAGCGCTAACGTTTGAGGAGTTGGGGCAGTTCAGTCATTTCTACTGCCACCCGTGGCCGCAGGCCAGCAACGAGCTGGATCGCCAGCAGGCGCGAGCCGGGCTTGCCCGACACCTGGCTTTTACCTGTAGCGATTACGGTCAGTTGGCTCCGGCGCTGCGCAGCGCGCCGCTGATGGCGATTGTTCCCGCGCCGTGGTTTGAAACCCTGAGCGACAAACAGCACCTCTCTACTTTGCCGCTGTCCGGCGACAAGGCCGAAGGCAGCCTGTTTTTGCAATATCGCACCTCCACGGTGGAATGGAAGCGTCGGCTGATAGCCGCGCTAAAGCAGGCGCTGACGGCCCATTATCGCTAGCAAATTGGCGCTCATCTTTTCGGCGAAAAAGTTTTATAATAGAACCATACGACTTCACCGGGAGAAGAGATGAAACGCAAAAGCCTCGAAGACAGCGCCTGCTCGGTTGCCCGCACGCTGGACGTCATCGGCGACTGGTGGTCATTGCTGATAGTGCGCGATGCGCTAAACGGCATGGCGCGGTTTGGCGAATTTCAAAAAAGCCTCGGGATCGCCAAAAACATGCTGACCCAGCGCCTTAAGCAGCTGGTAGAGAGCGGCATTCTCGAAGTGCGCCCCGCCTCCGACGGCAGCGCATGGAATGAATATGTTTTGACGGACAAAGGGCGCGAGTTGCAAACCGTGCTTGCCGCGCTTTCCCAGTGGGGCGGGAAAAACCTGTTTGATCGAAACGAAATCTGCACCATGCTGGTCGATAAACAGCATCGCCGCCCTATTCGCAAACTCACTTTGCAGGCCGAAGATGGCCGCGAACTGGCCGCCGAAGACATCACCATTCAGACCCGCTAATTTTCTCTATGCGCCTGATAATTCAGGCGCTTCGTTTTTCTACCGCCGTATTCGCCCGAGATAAGCAAAAAATACCCATCAAATTGGTTGCATTATAGAACCAACATATCTAGATTCTGAACATGGTTTCATTATTAAACCAATTAACCCAACACAACATTCTACGAGGTGCTTTATGGCTAACGCCCACTCTGTCGCGGTTATCACCGGCGCGTCTTCCGGTATCGGTGCTGTTTATGCGGATCGCTTTGCCGCCAGGGGTTACGACCTGCTGCTGGTTGCCCGACGTGAAGATCGCCTGCTCGAACTGGCTGAGAAGCTGGAGGCGCGCTACGGCATTCACGTCACCACGCTAAAAGCAGACCTGACAAACGAAGAAGGGATCGTCGCCGTTGAGCAGGCACTGCGTGATAACCAGCGCATCGGCGTGCTGATCAATAACGCCGGAACCGCCCATCTGGCCCCCTTTATCGAAGGGAGCGCTGAGCTGCATCAGGCGGATATTACGCTGAATATTACCTCGCTAACCCGCCTCAGCCTGGTGGCGCTGGCAAAATTCCAGGCCGAAAACAGCGGCACGCTGATTAACATTGCCTCGGTGCTTTCCCTGCACGCTCGCGCCGGAAGCGCCGTTTATAGCGGCACCAAAGGCTATGTTCTCAACTTTACTCGCGGGCTTCAGGAAGAGGTTGTGGGGTCCAATATCCGCATTCAGGCCGTGCTGCCTGCGGCGACGGCCACGGAAATCTGGGAGCTTTCCGGCGTGCCGGTGACCGCTCTGCCAGAAGGCTCCGTGATGAACACCGAAGAGATGGTTGACGCCTCGCTGGTTGGGCTGGATAACGGCGAGAACATCACCATGCCGCCGCTGCACGATGAAAAGCTCTGGGAGGCATACGAAAAAGCACGCCTGGCGATATTCGATGCTTCTCGCACCGGCGTTCCGGCTCCACGCTATACGGCTTAAAACTCAAGGCGGATGCTGTCCGGCATCCGCCCTTAGCGCCGGGCGACCATCGCCACGATAAAAAAGCCGCCAATACCCGCGGTAATAATGCCGATCGGCAACTCCTGGGGCGCAACCAGCACCCGGCTGAGTATATCCCCGCCGCACAGTAAACCCGCTCCCACCAGCCCGCAAAGCGGCAAGAGTTTTGCGTGTTTAATCGCGGAAAAATGGCGGCAAAGATGCGGCACCATCAGCCCGACAAAACCGATAACTCCGGTGAGCGCCACCAGAAGAGAAGTTGAAAAAGCGCAGCAGAGAAAAATTTCGGTACGCAGGCGGTTAACATTGATGCCGAGAGAAAACGCCGTTCGGTCTCCGGCCAGCAGCCCGTCCAGCTCGCGCCACCTCAGTAAGCAAAAAGCCAGCAACAGCCCCAGGCTCGCGGCGGCAAAGCCCAGATTATCCCAGCGCGCCAAACCCAGCCCGCCCAGCGACCAGAACAGTATCGAGCTTGCCGTGCGCTGGTCACCGGCGAACACCAGATAACTGGTCAACGCCCCGAACAAAAATGAGATCGCCAGCCCGCAGATAATCAGCGTTTCCGCCCCGCGCTCCCGCTTAAATTGAAATAGCGAAAGCACCGCGATGGAAGAAAGCAGACCGCCGCAGAAGGCGGCGACCGGCAACGTCCATCCGCCAAAAAAGTCGCCAAAACGGGTAAATACCAGCACCGCACCGGCAGACGCGCCCGAAGAGAGACCGAACAGGAACGGGTCAGCCAGTTCGTTGCGCGACGCCGTTTGCAGCAGCGCCCCCACTACCGCAAGCCCGGCCCCGGCGATCAGCGCAAGCAGCGTTCTCGGCAGCCTGATATCCATGACGATGCTGCGGATCATCGGCGCAATATCGCTCGAACCGGGATGAAGCGCGGCAACAACCTGATGCGGCGTAAGCCGAACCGTGCCCTCCGTCAGGCTCAGCGCGGAAAACAGTAGAATCAGCAGCGCGGCCAGGCAAACGATCGTCCAGTAGCGCGATGCTACCGCCATCAGTTAGCGCCTGGCGCATACAGCGCGTGAGCCAGTTTTTCTACCGCGCCGATATTCGCCGGGCCGGGCGTTAGCTCTGAATATTGCAGTTTCAAATAGCGATGATTTTTTACCGCCGGAGTCAGCTTCATCAGCGGATGGCGCTCAAGGAACTGGCGCAGCGAATCCGCGCCGCCGCCGGTCTGGTAATCCAGCAGGATAATAAAATCCGGCTCCGTCGCCGCCACATTTTCCCATGATGTCGTGCCCCAGCTGGTATCCAGGGCAGCCATCGCGTTCTGGCCGCCCGCCGCCTCGATTATCGCCTGCGGCATGGCATATTTGCCGCTGGTGAACGGCTTATCTTCCCCGGAGTCATAAACAAAGACTTTCGCCCGGCTGCCGCCCGGGGCATGAGGGAGCGCGGCCAGCCGCCGTTTCCAGCCATCCACCAGCTGCTGCGCGGCCTCCTGCTTGCCGAATATTTTGCCGAGCGTTAGCTCATCGTTATAAAGCAGCTCCATGCTGGCTTTCTTTTTGCTCTCGCCGGAGATGGCGCAGCTTTCGCTGAGCACAAACGTTTTGATGCCATATTTTGCCAGGCTATCGGGCGTAACATCCCCGCCGACTTTCATGCCGTAATTCCAGCCCGCAAAGAAGAAGTCCGGCTCGGCGGCAAGCAGCGTTTCCAGCGCCGGGTATTTGGGCGCCAGCTCGGGAATCGCCCCCATTTGCTGCCTGAATTCCGGGGTCATTTTGTACCAGCCGGAGATGCCGGTAAGGCCAACAATCTGCGGCTGTAGATGGAGGGCAAAAGCCATCTCCGACATATTCAGATCGTTAATCACCGCCCTTTTGGGCGCCTGGGTGAATACCACGGGCTTACCGCAGCTGGAGACAGTGACGGGAAAACCAGAGGCGAAGGCCGTGGCAGATGCAAAGGCGAACACCAGGCCTGCGGTAGTTTTTAGCATGTGAATAATCCCTGAAAAGTTAGTGTTGGCGTGAAGTTTCAAAAAAACGCACCCGCTTTCCATGCCTGTCTGGATGGGCAACCGTAAAGCTCTCAAGCCCGAAGACCGGGCGAATAGCCTCGGTTCGCAGCGCAGAATCCGGGGCGTTAAAAGCAAGCTGCTGGCCCGCCGACAAAATCAGCACCTTGTCGGCAAACCCTTCAATAAGATTAAGATCGTGCAGCACCGCAATAACGGTCGTTCCACGGGCTTTAACCAGCGACAGCAGCTCTTCCCGCCCGGCGAGATCGAGATGGTTGGTCGGCTCATCAAGCAGCAGCAAGCGTGAGGTCTGGGCTAAAGTACGGGCGAGAATCGCGCGCTGCCGTTCACCGCCGGACAGGCAGGCAAGAGATTTATGGCGCATGCCCAGCACGCCTGCCTCCTTCATAGCGCCGCAAACAATGCAGCGGTGAGCTGGCTCGGCCATGTCGCGCACGAATGGCAGCCGCCCCAGGGCCACATAATCCTCAATCGACAGGCGCAGGTCCGGGACATCGTTTTGCGACATCACGGCAATAAGTTTTGCCCGCAGCAGCGGATGCAGGGAAGCAAGCTGCTGCCCGGCTAAGGTTATCTCCCCTTCGGCTTTAAGCTCGTGGCTCAGCGCGCGCAGCAGCGACGTTTTCCCGCTGCCGTTGGGGCCAATGACCGTGAGGCACTCTCCTTTAAGCAGCTGAAAATCTATCGCTACCGGCCAGCGGCCTCCGTGCGGGCGCGTAATTGAGCGCAGCGTGACCTCAAGTTCCGGCAAGCCGCTCTGCTTATTCCCTGTCATTATTCAAAACTCGTTGCGCAGCAGTTGGTAGCCTTCCACCAGCCTGACGTTGGTACTGGCAACCTCTTCCGAAAATTGCAGCGAAGCCGGGTCAACGCGGGCGTATTTTTCAAGTTCGGAGTCAGGCCCCACGCGCTCGGTAGAAGGGATATAGGTTTGCTCGGGCAGCGTTACGCCGTCCACCACCGCGTTATAGCGAATAACGCAGCCTGTTTTGATATGGCAGTTGAACAACACGCTGTTAAAGCCGATAAACACGCGCTCATCAACCCTGCAAGGGCCGTGAACAATCGCCCGGTGAGCAATAGAAGTCCCGCTGCCGATGGTCACCGGCGCGCCGCTTTTAGAGTGGATAACCACGCCGTCCTGAATATTGGAATGCGAGTGGATGATAATCGGGTCCATGTCGCCTTCGGCATTCAGCTCGTCGGCGCGGATAACCGCATACGGGCCGACATAAACATAATCATGAATAATCACCCGGCCACAGATAACCGCCGTCGGGTCGATATAGGCTTTAGTCGAAACCTGCGGGAGGTGGCCGGAGGGGTTTTTACGCAGCATAGTGATTTCCTGTCCAGTTAATACGGGCCACGGCATTGTGGGCATGAAGGCTTTCCTGGTGCTCGACGCGAACTTCGAAAGCGGAGCAAAAGGCGCTCCCCAGCAGCGCCTGATTCAGGCGGCGGGCCGCGTCTTCGCAAAACATCAGGTTCTGCCCGTTAGCGAGGGCAAACGCCTGCTCATCGGCGCGTTTGACTACCGTCTGCACCGCGGTCGCTAAGGCCGTTTCGCAGCAATCAATCACATCAATAAACGGCAATATCCGGGCATCAGGCTTCAGGCGGCAACTCACCCAGGCCCAACTTCTCTGGCTGTGGGGCGTACCGGGCATGCCACGCTCGCCAAGCCAGGCTTCAACTTCCGCCACGGACAGGCGGTCGCTACGCTCGCCAAAGTCGAGCTGGAACTGCTGTTGCGCCAGATTGCGGCTCAGCGCCGCCGAGGCCGGGCAGGTAGATGAATAAGGAATGCCCACCCGCACGGTGACGGTGAAATCAGAGCCGCGCCCGGCCTGTACCTGAACGGGATAGGCCTTCCAGCCGAAGCGGTTTGAGGTGAGAGATTTACGCGACAGCAGCAGATCGCCGGATAGCGTTATCGAGGCCATATTGCTGCAACGCTGGTGCGAGACAAGAAATTCGCCGAGCAAATTACGCAGCGAGGCAGGCGTCACCTCCTGCTGAGTCAGCGCGTCCAGCAGCAGGTAAAGCCGCGACATATGAATGCCTTTTTCCGCCTCCGGGGAGCTGAGAAGATTAATCCCCGCGCTCACTTTCGCCGTCAGCGGCCGCCCCGCAATTTCGACCGGGAGATCTATTTGCTCCATGCCAACCCACGAAAGGGTGGCGTCGCTATGCTCGCCTTTCAGCGACTGAATATCCGGGAGTGTTTTTGGGCAAAGCGCGGGCGTTACGGTCATAGCAGAAAGAGTCACCTTCAGATTAATTTGTTACGTTATAACATAACAAATACCATCAATGCAAAATGGCGATTTTTCTGGCGTTTCACGATGCGGGAAGTGTTGCCCGTCTGTTCACACAATGATAGCATCATGTAAACGGCCATTTAGACGGCTAGACAGACAAATTACAAGAATAAGGAACACCTGTATGTGGCAAGAAAGGCTCGGGCAGTTAGTCACCACCTGTCATTGGATCGGCGCCAAAGGCTGGGCACCGGCTACCGGCGGCAATATGTCGGTGCGTCAGGACGCGCAGTGGTGCTGGTTAAGCGAGTCCGGGCGCGATAAAGGCAGCCTGACCGGTGAAGACTTCCTGCAGGTTGATATTGCCACAAACCAGGCGCCTTCAGGCCGCAAACCTTCGGCGGAAACCGGGCTACATACTTTGGTTTATCGCCTGTTCCCGGAAGCTAACGTGGTGCTCCACGTTCACACCGTCAACGCTACCGTGCTGTCGCGTATTGAAAAAAGCGCCACCCTGAACATCAGCGGCTACGAAATGCAAAAGACCCTTACCGGGCAGCAATCGCACCTCGACACCGTGCCTATCGCCATCTTCGACAACGATCAGGATATCGATGCGTTAGCCAAACGCATCGAGCAATATGCTCAGGACAACCCGCTGAACTACGGCTTCCTGCTGCGCGGCCACGGCCTCACCTGCTGGGGCAAAGACGTGAATGAAGCCCGCCGCCAGCTGGAAGGCCTCGAGTTCCTGTTTGAGTGCGAAATGCAGCGCCGCCTTTACCAGCGCGATTAATTTTTAGTCTTTCTGACTCCGGCTCACCAGCGCGAGGGCAAGCGGTATGGATTATTTCCTGGGTATTGATATCGGCACGTCGCGGGTAAAAGCCGTGCTGTTTGACGGCAATTTTCATGCGGTTGCCAGCGCGGCGGAGTCAACCGCACCTTCACTCTCCCCTCAGGGCTATGCTGAACAGGATATGGAGCAGCTCTGGCTATCGGTGGTGCGCACGCTGCGCCAGGTTGCCGACTCGCCAGAGCTACGCCACGGCGAGCTGAAGGCAATTGGCCTCGCGGGCCAGGGCGAAGGCGTCTGGCTTAGCGACCGCAGCGGCAACCCGGTCAGCCCCGGGATTTTGTGGAGCGATACCCGCAGCCGCACGCTGATGGACGAACTCCTGCTGGCCCCGGGCCTGGACAAAGCGTTGTTCGATGAAACAGGCTCCCAGCTACAACCCTGCAACACCAGCCTGCAGCTTTGCTGGCTCCAGCGTAACCAGCCGGAACGCCTCGCCGCCGCCGACTATATTTTCTTCGCTAAGGACTGGATCCGTTTTCGCCTGACCGGAACCGCCGCGCTCGAGCTTACCGATACCAGCGCGTCATTACTGAACCAGTCGAGCGGCGAACTCTCAGACTTTGCTCTCAACGCGCTGGGCATTAGCGAGCTGAAGGCAAAATTCCCTCCCCTGCTGCGCCCCGAATCTGTGGCGGGCAGCCTGAGCGAAGAGGCTGCATTGCTGTGCGGGCTTGCCGCAGGCACGCCGGTCGCCGCCGGTGCGCTGGATGTATGCAGCGCGGCGCTGGGCTGCGGCGCGATCCATGACGGCGATATTTACACAATTCTCGGCACCACCTGCTGTACCGGCGTGGTTTGCCACGGCCGCGAGACGGTAAGCAGCGGCACCCGCTTCGTCACCCACACCGAGCCGGGCAGTTTTATCAATCTGTTCCCGATGCAGGCCGGAACGCCGAACATTGACTGGCTCCAGCAGCATATTTCCCTGACGCCGGACCTGGTCGAGCTGGAGCGGCAAATTGCCACCGTCCCCCCCGGCAGCGGCGGCGTGTTCTGGCAGCCTTATCTGAACGGCGAACGTGCGCCATTTTACAGCCCGACCGCCCGCGCAGGATTCTTTGGCGTAGACCAGCACACCTCTCGCGCGGCTTTACAGCGTGCGGTTTTCGAAGGGCTGGCTTACGCCATCGTTGATTCACTGGCGGGCTACTCCAGCGAAGGCGACCTCTATCTCACCGGCGGCGGCGCGGCATCGGCAACGTGGCTTCAGATTATTGCCGACTGCACCGGCAGAACCGTAATCGCCAGCCACTTTAATGAACTTAGCGCCAGAGGCGCAGCGCTGCTGGCTGCACGTAGCGTTCACGCCCTGAATGATTACCCGGCCATCGAGCAAACCCGCTATCAGCCGCACCCGCAGGCGCATGCCGCCTACAGGGCGCTGTTCCCGGTCTTCCGCCTGCTGCGCGAGCAGCTCCAGCCGGTCTGGCAGGCCAGACACCAGGCTTTACAGAGTGTTTCTCAGGATAACGAACAATGAAAATCGTCTTTACCGCCGAATACGCAGGAAGTCTTGACCCCTTCAGCCAGCTCGGAGAGCTGATCGTCGAGGGCTGGGCCATCGGCAAGCCAAAACTCCAGGCCCCGCAGATTATCGATCTTGCCCACGATGCCGAAGTGATTGTCACCAGCTATGACGACATCACCGCCGAAGTGATTAACAGCTGCCCGAAGCTACAGGTTATCGCCTGTACCCGCGCTAACCCGGTCAACGTTGATATTCAGGCCGCTCGCGAGCGCAATATTAAAGTGCTCTATACGCCGGGCCGCAACGCGGACGCCGCCGCAGAGCTGACCCTGGGCCTGATGCTGGGCTTAATGCGCCATATCCCGCAGTCGCATGCCGCCCTGAAACGCGGGGAGTTTACCCGTGAGGCTCAGGCCGAACAGCATACTCAGGAAGGCCTGCGCAAAGATGTGGTCTGGGATGTTAGCCCGGAAAGCCCGTACGAAATATTTAAAGGCGGCGAGCTGCGAAACAAGACTTTGGGGCTGATTGGCTACGGCAATATTGGCCGCCGAGTAGCACGCATCGCCCGCGCATTTGGGATGAACATCCTGGTGGTTGATCCCTTTGTTGCCGCCGAAGATATCGACGAGCCGGGACTGCATAAAACCACACTGGACGCGCTATTCCGTGAGGCCGATATTGTCAGCCTGCATTTAAGCAGCGGGCCGCACAGCGATGGGCTGGTCAACGCGAAACTGCTGCAAACAATGAAGCCCGGCGCGAAGCTGATTAACACTTCCCGCGCCTCGGTCGTGGTAGAAGCCGACCTGATAGCAGCCCTGCGGCACGGCCCGCTCGGCGGCGCAGCGCTGGACGTTTATCACCAGGAGCCGCTGTGGCGTGACCACCCATTCATCAGCGAGCTGAATAACGTCATTATTACCCCGCACATTGCCGGGGCCACACGCGAAAGCATTCAGAAACATACCGCGATGATTGCCGCCGATCTTCAGCGTTTTGTGGCGGGAGAACCGCTGCTATACGCCTGGCGCTAAGACAAAAAAACAGGCCTTCGGGCCTGTTTTTACGGTTATGCAATCAGCGGCGTTGTCGCCATAAAATCCTGCAAGTGTTCCCAGTCCACCACGCCTGCATCCGATCCTAATCCTGTTGCCACCAGCGCCGCCGTTGCCGACGCAATCCGGCAGGCCTCTTCCACGGATAGCCCCCGCGCAAGAGCAGCAATAAACCCGCCGCAGTAGCTATCGCCGCAGCCGGTAGTGTCGCTGACCGTCACTTTATAGGCCGGAAAATGCAGCGTGCCCTCAGGACTGAACAGCCACGAGCCGCTGGCTCCGTCTTTGAAAATACAGCAGCCAACGCCGAGACTCAGGAAGAAATCCGCTACTTCGGCAGGCTCGGACAGCCCGGAGATGAACTGCGCTTCTTCGAGCGCGGGCATAAAGTAATCCACATGCGGCAGCAGCGGGCGTAACAGCTCAAGCGTATTTTCATTCGGCGCGATCAAATCAAAGCTGGTAATGACCCCGCGCGCTTTAGCCGCAGCCAGCAACATCGTGCTTTGCCCGCCGTCCATCGCCGCCAGCAAACCGGTGCCGCCGTGGTGCAGAAAGCGGCAGTCGAGCACGTCGTCAAACTGAGCCTCATCGACAAAAAGCTCGTCAGACGCGCCGCGGCAATGCAGCGCCGGACGTTCACCGTTGGGGCGAATCGGTAAGATTGTCGCCGAGGTTTCTTTGCGCGCAGTACGGCTTATTAGCGAGCAGTCGATACCGAGACGGCGATAGCTGCCAAGAATAAACTCCGCCTTTTCATCTTCACCAAGACAGGCCGCCGTGGCGGTGCGGATACCCAGTTTTGCCGCATTCACCAGCGCACCGGCCGCCGTACCCGCCGGATTAAGCCTGATTTGTTCAATAAACTGCACCCCGCCACCCTGCGGAATACTGACCACCGGGCGGCCAGCGATATCGAGAATAGTCAGGCCGACGAACACTGCATCAAATTTGCTCATGGCTTCCTCACTCATTCCGCTGACGCAGGCGCGCCTGCCAGAACGATACGGCCAGCGCCACCACCAGAATCACGCCGACCAGTGCATCTTTTACCAGGTAGTTAAGCCCCATCAGATTCAGGCCGTTATCAATAATCGCCAGGAACAGCACTCCGCCGAGCGTGCCGCCCATGCTTACCCGGCCCTGGCGCTGGAACGCAGTGCCGATAAAGACCGCGGCAATCGCGTCCATCAGGTAGGACTGCCCGGCAAGCGGAGTAAACTGCCGCAGGTTAGCCGACAGAATAATGCCGCCGACGGCGCACATCGCCGAGGCGGCAATCAGCACCCAGAAGAGAGTGCGTTTATCGGCGATCCCGGCAATACGCGCGGCTTCGCTGTTTTGCCCTACGGCGCGCACGCGCTTGCCAAACAGGGTTCGCTCGGTCAGAAGCCAGGCCGCAAGCCAGACCACCAGCACAATCAGCACCGGCATCGGAATGCCCCACAGATTGCCGACCGCAAGGTCATGATATTCCGGCGCCATGCGGCGCATCGAAATCGCCCCGCCGCCGTCGGTGTAAATACGCTCCGCGCTGCTGGCGATAAACCAGGTGCCAAGCGTGGCGAGGAACGGTTTGATACGGCAGGCCAGAATCAGGAAAGCATTAACCAGGCCAATCATCACCCCGCCCAGCAGGGCGCACAGCACCGCCACCTGCCACGGAAGCTGCCAGGTTTTCAGCGCAATCAGCGCCATCATCGCGCCGAAGTCGATAGCGACGCCGACCGAAAGATCGATAGCACCCGCGCTAACGATAAGCGTCATCGCCAGCGCCACAATCAGCAGAATGGCGCTGCCCTGTAGCAGATTGCTCCAGTTATCCAGCGTCAGAAATACCGGGTTAGACAGGCTAAACAGCACGATAAAGAATAGCGTGACCAGCGCAAACCCGGCGCGGGAGAGCCAGGCGAGTGGTTTCTTGCCGGACTCGCCTGCCGGTATGGCCGCCGCGGCAGAAATGACTTTCATTATTTGCTCCCCTTCTGCTGCAAGGCGGAAGCCGCCAGCACCACCAGAATCAGCACGCCTTTAATCGCGCCGACCCAGAAAATATTCACGCCCAGCAGCCCGAGGCCGTTAGACAAGGCGTTAACCAGAATGGCGCCCAGCAAAGCGCCCCAAATGGTCACCACGCGGCGGCGGGAAAATGCCGCGCCGAGGAAGGTTGCCAGCACCGTTTCCATCAGCAGCGGCGTTGCCGTTCCGCTGGAGCTGCCGGAGCCCTGAGCCAGCAGCGGGAATACGGCAAGCCCGGCGGCAACGGCGGCAATCAGCCAGGAGGCCAGCGTCAGGAGGCGCACATTAAGCCCGGACATCTGAGCCATATCTTTGCTGCCGCCGGTAGCCTGCAGGTGCTGGCCGAAGCGGGTGTAATGCAGCAGAAACTGGAAGCCAGCAAAAACCAGCAGCAGATAAATCAGCGCGTAAGGCACGCCGAGCAGGCTGCCGTCGCGGAATGCCACCATAAGCGGATCGCTTACGCTGATGCGGCGCTGGCCGGTAAGCAGGTCGGTCAGGCCGGTAAAAGCCACAGAGGTAGAGAGCGTGGCAAGCAACGGCGGCAGCCCGGCTACCAGCACCAGCAGAGCGTTAATCCCGCCGCAAAGCAGGCTGAGGGCGGCAACCAGCAGCAATAGCAGAGGCCACGGCGTCAGCCAGTCGGTCATTCCGAGGCTCAGCAACGCTACGCCAAACACCGCAATGGCCGGGAGGGAGAGATCGATGCCTCCGGAGACAACATCATCCCCGCCTGCGGCAATCACGCAGACCAGGCCAAAGCTCAGGATGGCCAGCGGCACGCTTTGCACCAGCATCAGGCTGATGTTTTGCCAGCTCAGGAACCACGGGGACTGAATACTCAGCCAGACCAGCAGCGCCACAAACAGCAGCAAAGGGAATTTTTCAAACAGCGCAACGGAGCGACGAGCCACGAAGCTGCGAATTTCAGTGCTCATAAAGATTGTTCCTGCCCACCGTTGATCGTTGCCAGCAGCGCATCAAGCGTTAGCCCCCGGGTCGGCAAATTCGCCACCAGCGAACCGCGCCACATCACCAGAATGCGGTCACACAGGCCAAGCAGCTCGGTGGCATCGCTCGAAGAAACCAGCACAGAGCGCCCCTGGTCGGCCAGCTGGCGCGTGCGCTGGTAGATGTCGCTTCTGGCGCCGATATCCACGCCGAGCGTTGGCTCATCAAGGATAAAGAGGCGTGCGTCGGTGCCCAGCCAGCGGGCAAGGATAACTTTCTGCTGGTTGCCGCCGCTCATATAGCGCACCGGCAATTCCGGTTTAGCGGGGCGAATGCTAAGCCGCTCTATCCAGTCACGGGCTTTTTGCAACGCACGCGAGCGGTGCTCCCAGCCCAAAGTGGCCGTCTCGTGCAGCGAGGCAAGGTTGATATTGTCGGCGGCTGAAAACGGCAGGATCAGACCCTGATGGCGGCGATCGCGGGGGACCAGGGCCATACCGACCCGAATAGCCTGTCGTGGAGAGCGAATGCGGCGCACACGCCCGTTTATCGCTATTTCGCCCCGTTTAGCAACGGTAAGCCCGTAAAGGGTATCCACCAGTACGTCACGCCCCGCGCCAAGCAGGCCCGCCACGCCGACGATTTCACCTTTATGAATGTCAAAGCTGATGTCCTGGAGCTGCTGACCGTCGGAAAGTGAACGTACGCAGAGCAGCGGCACCTCGTCGGCTGAAGCATCGGCTTCGTGCTGGCGAGGGGTATAGAGCCGGTCGATTTCGCGGCCCACCATCATATGAATCACCGCGTCGGTATTCTGTAATACTTCGCGGTCGGGATAACCCACAACTTCCCCATTACGCAGCACGGTTCCCCGGTCGCACAAAGAGGCGATTTCGTTCAGGTAATGGGAGATATAAAGGATGGCGATGCCCTGATCCCGCAACCGCAGTATGGCATCGGAAACCAGGCTTGCTTCGTGGGCTTCAAGCGGCGCGGTAGGCTCGTCGAACACCACCAGTTTTGCCGCGCCATCTATCAGCGCTCTGGCAATTTGCACCAGTTTGCGCTCGGCAAGGCTGAGCTGGCGAATGAGCCTGTCCGGGTCGATAGTCAACTGCCAGGTAGAAAGGAAAAAGTCCCGCGTGGCCTGGCGCATGCGCCGGGAGTCCAACATACCGCCCGCGCGGTGATACTCCTGGCCGAGAAATACCGACTCCGCCACGGTAAAATGTGGGATCAGGTTCAGCTCCTGGTGAATAACCCGGATCCCCTGAGCCTCTATAGTCGCAGGCTTACCAAGCGGAAGCGGAACGCCGTCAAGCGTTGCCGTCCCGCCATCGGCCTGATAAACCCCGGCAAGAATCTTGATTAATGTGGACTTGCCCGCCCCGTTCTCACCGATCAGGCCGTGAATTTCACCCGGCCCGATGGTCAGCGTGACCGCGTTTAACGCGGCCACATTGGCAAAGCGCTTACTAATGCGGTCCATCACCAGACCGCGCTGCGTCGTTGCTGCGTTCACTACTTCAGTTCACCGTAACCCAGTTTTTTATATACGGCTTTGGCTTCATCCGGGCCTTTAACCGGGATAACCGGAATAAAGGTCTGGATTGGCAGCTTCTGGCCTGCGAAGTAGCGTGCCACGTTCTCGGCGGAGGTCTGGCCGATAAGGTGCGGCTGCTGGGCGACGTTTGCCACCAGCGGGCTGTCTTTTTCTGCCATGATCTCCAGCGTTTCCGGGCCAGCGTCAATAGCGGTTACCTTCACGTCTTTATCACGCCCGGTCTCTTCCAGAGCCTGAACAATACCGATTGCGGGCTGGTCCCAGCAGGCTACGTGGATAGCATCCAGCTTGCCTTTCGGGTACTGGCTCAGCAGTTCGAGGGTTTTCTTGCGGGCGTCTTCCGGCGAGTTAGCAAATTGCTCTGCCAGCTCCGGCTGAATAATTTTAATGCCAGGATAATCCTTCAACACATATTTCCACTGGTCATAACGAATACCGCAAATGCGCAATGAGTTAGAAAATGCGTTAAATACCGCCACGTTGCCTTTCCCACCCAGCGCATCTGCCATATAGCGGCCAATGGTTGAACCCAGAGTGTAGTTATCGGACGTGGTGTTATTTACGGAATACTGCGAAACATGGTCAACGGTAAATACCGGAATACCGGCATCGCGCAGCGCTTTGAATTTAGGCTCAACCGCGCTGTCGCCTAAAATACTAATGACCGCATCAACCTTGCGCGACAGCAGAATATCGTGGTTATTAGCGTGAACCTGGTTGTCCCTGCCGCCGTCAACGCCAATGACCTTGCCGCCGAGTTTTTCAACCTCTTCGGTCGCGCCTTTATACGCCTCGCGATCCCAGAAATGCTGGGTTCCCACTACCGCAACCCCGATGGTTTTACCCTGTAACGAAAGTGAGTCTGCGGCAAAAGCAGCCCCGGATGCCAGCGTCATCAGGCCCACGGCGACAGACAAAATTCTTTTTTTAACCTTCATTGCTATAATTATCCCGTATTCATTGGTCATTAATGCCACAGCATGACAACAAGCAGAACCCGACCCAAATAAAAAATAGATATATCTTATATTTCCATAGTCACGCCGCTATGTCACTTTGCAACTACCCTTATGAACATGAATAAAATACATGTAAAACAGCAACAAGAGAAAAATTCAACCACAATAAAACAAAGGGCAACGCCATTTTTTGGCTTTATTTTTAAAATTACAAAATAATATTAAACAGCGATGCATTAAGGAAGATTAATTATAAACACTGCCGTTTTATAAAAATTAAACAGCATCAACTGATATTGCGATCATTTACCCCATTTCGCATTGTTGAGCGGATTTTATTTTTTCTTGTTTCCACCTTTATGATGCCGGTTTAGCGCTATTAACAAAGCATGGTACGAGCATGAAAGCCGAACATCAGCTGGCGGTAATGCACTGGGGCACTTACCAGGTCACGACCGAAGGCGAACGCATCGCCGCCGTTTCCCCCGTCGAGTGGGATAAATACCCTTCCCGAATTGGTCAGTCCTTAACGGATTCCGTCACCGGTAATACGCGCATTCGCCGCCCGGCGGTTCGCCTCGGCTATTTGCAAAATGGCCCGGCATCCCGCGAAGGGCGCGGCAAAGAGCCGTTTGTAGAGGTGAGCTGGGAACAAGCGCTGGACCTGCTGGCACGGGATCTTCGTTCGGTACAGGAGCGTTGCGGTAACGAGGCTATTTTCGGCGGCTCCTACGGCTGGGCCAGCGCCGGACGTTTTCACCACGCACAAAGCCAGCTGCACCGCTTTCTTAAAGGATTTGGCGGCTATACCGCCAGCACAAATACCTACAGCAGCGCGGCGGGCGAACGCATCCTGCCGCACATTCTCGGGCCGCTGAGTCCGCTGCATAAGCAGCACACGCATTTTTCGGTGCTGGCGGAGCATTGCGAGATGTTTGTCGCCATCGGTGGACTGCCGCTGCGAAATGCGCAGGTCAACGGCGGCGGCGCGAACGATCATATGCTGAAGCACTGGCTAGAACGCCTTGAGCAAAACGGCGTGCAGTTCGTCAACATCAGCCCGGTGCAGAACGATCTTAGCGCAATACGTGATGCTAAATGGCTGGCAATTAAGCCCGGCACCGACACTGCGCTGCTGCTGGCGCTTTGCCATACGCTGGTCGCCGAATCCCTGCACGATAGCGCCTTTATCGGCAGCCATACCGTTGGTTTTGAACAGCTGCGCGGCTACCTGCTGGGCGAGAAAGACGGCGTGGCAAAAACCGCAGGCTGGGCGGCGGCCATTACCGGGATCGACGAGCAGCAAATCCTGAGCCTGGCACGAACCCTGTCCGGCAAGCGAGCTATGGTCAATATTTCCTGGTCGATTCAGCGCGCCCGCCAGGGCGAGCAGGCCTACTGGGCAACGGTGGCGTTAACCGCCCTGCTCGGCCAGATAGGGACACCCGGCGGCGGCCTGGCCTTTGGCTACGCCTGCACCAACCTTGCCGGTGCCGCTCGAGTTCCCTTCTCCGGCCCTCGCCTGCCCGCAGGGGAAAACAAGGTAAAAACGGTCATCCCGGTGGCACGTCTTTCGGACATGCTGCTCAATCCCGGCGGGGAATACGAGTTCGACGGCAAATTTTGCCGCTACCCTGATATTCGACTCGTTTACTGGGCCGGAGGCAACGCCTTCCACCATCACCAGGATCTCAACCGGCTGGTTGAAGCCTGGCGACGCCCGGAAACCGTGGTTGCCCATGAGCAATACTGGACGGCACAGGCCAAGTTTTCCGATATTGTATTGCCGGTCACCACTTCACTGGAGCGCGATGACATCGGCAGCGGCAGCCACGACGGATTTATGATTGCCATGCGCCAGCAAATTCCCGCCGTGGCAGAAGCGAAAGACGATTACGCTATTTTCTGCGCGCTGGCGGAAAGGCTCGGTTTTCATGAGAAATTTAGCGAAGGCCGCAGCGCCGCCGAATGGCTACCGCATCTCTATGAGTCCTCGCGCGAACGCGCCGGGGAAGATGGCGTCGATTTGCCGCCGTTTGATGACTTTTGGGAACAGGGAAAACTGGAGTTTACCGCCCCGGCTGCCCCGCAGGTCTTTCTGGCTGATTTCCGTGCCGACCCTGAGCGTTTCCCGCTTTCCACGCCATCGGGGAAAATCGAGCTTTATTCTGAAACGGTAGCCGGGTTTGGCTACCGCGAATGCCCGGGCTACCCGTTCTGGGACGAAGAAGAAGCCAGCTTCCAGCAGCGCGAGGCGGAACAATGGCCTTTGCATCTGCTTTCCAGCCAGCCGCGCACGCGCCTGCACAGCCAGTACGATCACGGCAGCGTCAGCCTCCAGACTAAAGTTCAGGGGCGCGAACCGCTGTGGATGCATCCTGAAGATGCCCGGAAGCGCGGAATTAATGAAGGCGAAGTGGTGCGGGTATTTAACGCTCGCGGCGCTATCCTGGCGGGCGTGCATATCAGTGAGCAAATCCTGCAAGGCGTGGTGCAAATCTCCACCGGCGCCTGGTATGACCCGCTGGATCCGGCGACGCCGGGGTCGCTTGATAAGCACGGCAATCCAAACGTGCTGACCGAAGACCGGGGTTCTTCACGCCTGGGCCAGGGCTGTAGCGCCCAAAGCTGCCGGGTAGAGATAGAACTTTGGCGTGAAACCCTGCCGCCCGTCACCGCATTTGATCCCCCTGCATTTGTTAGCTGAGTCACACGCCACAAGGTAGAATCCCGGCTAATATGCCGGGTAATGCTTTCGCCAGCTGATAATTAATAGAACTATTTCTGGCTGGCGACTTTTGCCTGCCAAATGTCGATCCCCTGCTTTTATTTTGATCAATCCTTCTGCCGTAGCTAACGTTAATATTGCCCCAAAGTTAAATTCACTGCCTTCGAACATGAAAAACTGCCATTATGGCAACAGGTAATAAACTTACTCCTTAAAAGTAAAAAGATACCTCAAAAGCATTAGAATTGACTACGCGATCATAAATTAGCAGTGAATTAAAGGTGATAATTCCTATTGTATAAATATATGTATTGTAGGCTATCCGGCAAAACAGCAATACTTGGCTATTTAGCACGCAGGTCTTTCATATCTTAGGGATAACATGAAGCCTTCTATGCATTTTCCTGATTTTGATTTTCTCAACTCGCCTTTATCCAGGGAGTCAGGCGACTCATTACAGCAACAGCTATATTACCGAATAAAAAATGCCATCAACGAGGGAAAATTAAAGCCCGGGGACAAATTACCCGGCACACGCAAAGTGTGCGAAACGCTGAATATCGGTCGAAATACTGTGATCATTGTTTATGAACTGCTGGCTGCAGAAGGGTTTGTTATATCCGATAATACCGGAACACGTATTTCCGCTATGTCTCCAGAAAGCGCTCCCGTGCTTCCGGCGGCGGTGAATAAGTCCGCAATTTCTATGGGTTCTATTGACATCACCCAGCAGGTCATTAACTCGGCATTTTTTCCCGGCATCCCTGCATTGAATATATTTCCACATAATGAATGGCGCCGGGCTGAAGACAGGGCTTCACGTAAAGCCGGCTCGACCATACTTAACTATGGGCTTCCGGACGGCGAACCGGCCTTAAAACAAGCTGTAGCGTCATTCCTGGCCACTTCCAGGGGCGTTAACTGCATGCCGGAGCAGGTAATATTGTCCAGCGGGCTGCATAAAACGCTGCAAATGTGCCTGCGCCCCATTACCCAAAAAGGTGACCTGGTGTGGGTAGAGAATCCCGGTTATGAGTTTGCCAAAAGCCCATTTCGTAACGCGGGACTCAACGTCTTACCCATCGACGTTGACCGGGATGGCATCAACCCCAGCCTGGAGATGTGGCAAAAATACCCTCCCAGAATCATTTACCTCACCCCTTCTAACCAATACCCAAGCGGCGCAGTGTTGAGTCTTGAACGCAGAGTAAGCCTTGTTGAGAATGCTATAAAACATAATGCGATAATTATAGAAGATGATTATGGCGGGGAATTTCATCATGCAGGCCCGCACATTATCTCTATGCAGGGAATAAATAGTCAGGCCCCGGTGATTTATATCGGCTCATTCAGCCAAATGATGTTCCCCGCTTTACGCATCGGTTTTGCCGTCCTGCCCCCCTCGCTGTCTCCTGAGATCAAAGCATCGCTGCTCACGTTACCGCACGGAGGAAACCGCCTGACTCAACTCACTCTCACCGAGTTTATCGAAAGCGGTCGTTTTATTCGTCATCTCAATAAAATGGGCAAAGCGTACCAGCAAAAAAGAGATAAACTAATAAAAGCCCTTAAAAAGTGCCTGCACTGCTCATATGAAATAAGCGGCCAGCACGGTAGTACCCAACTCACGCTTAATCTTCCTGCAGAAATCAACGACAAATTATTAGTCGAGCAGGCACAGCAGCATGGCATAAATATGCTTCCACTCTCGCTATTTTGTGCCCCCGGGACGGCAATAAAAGCAAATGGGGTGATAATAGGTTATGCAAATACGCCGTCTGATTTGTATGAAATGTATATTGAAAAAATAAATCAGATAATAGAATCGCAAAGAAAATAAACCTGAAGATATACCAGCTTCGCCCGTAAGGACTCTCGTTATGCTTGTCCCTGCTGGGCGAAAGGTGACATTTGCGAATGTAAGACGGGATGGGTAGGACACATTATTTTATCAGGTAAGATTAAAATCTAACCAGGCCATGAATCCACTAAGAACATTCCAGACAACCAGAGTTTTATGCTGATAAAAGCGGATGAATATCCTTACCTCGCAATATTACACTCCGTTCGTGACCATCATCAATCACATATTTAAATTAAAAAAATATGTTTTTTAATTTAAATTCAATAACTTAAAACAACAAATGCAATTTACACCCTGATTTGACGATTGTCAACATTGATGGAAAACTACCCGTCGTCAGGATTCAGGCTAAAACAGTTTTCAAACTTGCTTCCTGCGAGGCAATAACACTTATTGCCCGATCAATATAGTTAACGGCGCTCCACGGTAGAACAGTTTCATATTCCGCAACGGCGCCCTCAACTTAGCTATATATCATGTTGGTTAAATGGATTTAATTATAAGGAAACTGAAAATGAAGAAATTTATTTTCACCGTAGCTTTTGGCGCAATGGTCTGCGCCAGTGCCGCCAGTGCCGTAGGTATTGGCGGGTCGGGAAAAGTTAACTTTAGTGGTTCTATTGTTGATGCCCCCTGCTCTATGGACCCGAACACCGCCGATCAAACCGTTGAGCTGGGGGCGACCTCAAATTTGCACCTTAGCAACGGCAGTTCTTCCACACCTAAGCCATTTAAAATCCTGCTCGAAGGTTGTTCTGGCGAAACGCTTGGCTCCGTGACCACTACATTTAAAGGTCTTCAGGCCGATGAAGATACCACCCTGCTGCGCCTCATTGGTTCGGCCAGTGGCGCTGCTATTGCCATCAATGATTACAAAGGCCGGCAGATTAAAATGGGTGAAGCCTCCCCGGCTTATAACCTCGCCACCGGAAATAACGAGTTGGACTTTTCGGCAAACCTGAAAGGCTTTGGCAGCGAAGAAAAACCGGTAGTGCCCGGTGAATTTACCGCCATTGCCAACTTCACATTAGACTATAACTAATTCATTATTTTATTTAGACCTGCAGGTTAGCGACTGAATTTGCTAATAAAAAATGCGGTTATCACGGGCTGATATTTATCCGCCTGGGTATGGCTTATTTTTACGTGCCATTATTTAAAAAATGGCATTAAATAACGGAGTTAGACTTTATTTCCACCCGTTTCCCAAAGGAATGCAGAAGTCTACATAATGGTTATTGCCATGGAAAACAATAAAGGCGAAAAAGTTAGTTTTCATCCTCATTTTTTAAGTCTGGGTATTTTTATTGCCATAGGCTCCTTTGCAGGTCACGCTATTGGGAAGAGTGAAGAGATTGAGTTTAATCTTGATGTGCTTGACTCAGAAGACCGACAAAACGTTGATTTAAGTAATTTCTCGCACAGCGGTTATATTATGCCCGGCGAATATGAGATGGCGGTATTCCTTAATAAAAGTAGTTTATCTCAACAGCGAGTTGTTTTCTATCAGCCACAGGCTAACCCCAAAGAAAGTGAAGTGTGCCTGTCTCCTGGATTAATAGATCTATTCGGATTAAAGCCCGAGTACCTGCGGCAGCTCAGTTGGCAGGTCGGCAAAAAATGTCTGCGGGTAGACTCGCTACCGGGAACGGAAATTCGTGCCGATTTAGCACAAAACTCGGTCTACATCAGCATGCCGCAGACTTACCTTGAGTACAGCGCGGAAAACTGGGACCCACCTTCCCGCTGGGATAACGGCCTGCCGGGTATTTTGCTCGACTACAACCTCAACGGCCGGGCGCAAAGCAACCGCCAGGGTGGAGCAGATGCTTACACCCTCAGCGGCAACGGGACTACGGGCATTAATTACGGCGCATGGCGCATCCGCGCCGACTGGCAGGCCACGATTGCCCCTACGCCACAGGGCCAAAATGCCAGCCAGAACCCGTTTCAGTGGAGCCGCTACTACGCCTACCGGGCCATTACTTCTCTACGCTCACGCCTGACGCTGGGTGAGAATTATCTCGACTCGGGCATGTTTGACAGCTTCCGTTATACGGGAGCGAGCCTCGTATCCGATGACAGCATGTTGCCGCCCAATCTGCGCGGCTACGCGCCAGAGGTTACGGGAGTGGCAAAAACAAACGCAACGGTAGTGGTAAGCCAGCAGGGCCGTGTGCTTTATGAAACCCAGGTTGCTTCAGGCCCGTTTCGCATTCAGGACATCAGCGACGCCACCACCGGGCAGCTGGATGTGCGGGTCGAAGAGCAGGACGGTTCGGTACAGACGTTTACCCTTAACACCGCCAATATTCCCTATTTGACGCGCCCCGGCAGCGTGCGCTACAAGCTGGCCGTGGGCCGCCCGAGCGATATCGATAGCGGCGTTAGCGACTCTGTTTTTGCCAGCGGAGAGTTTTCCTGGGGCGTGAGTAACGGCTGGTCGCTCTATGGTGGCCTGCTCGGCAGTAATGATTATGCTGCCATTTCGAGCGGTGTTGGCCGGGACTTGATGATGTTTGGCGCACTCTCGTTTGACGCCACTCAGTCACGCGCAACGCTACCCTGGCAGGCAGAAACGCTTTCAGGTCGATCATACCGTTTGAGCTATTCAAAGCGCTTTGATGAGCTTGATAGCCAGGTAACATTTGCCGGCTACCGCTTTTCCGAACGTGAGTTCATGAGCATGAGCGACTACCTGACGGCGAAGCGAAACGGAGACTATACCCGCGGCAGCAAAGAACTCTACACCATCTCGCTGAATAAAAGCTTTCGTGACCTCGGCCTGAGCGGCTACCTCAGCTACAACCACCAGACGTACTGGAACCTGACAAACAGCGACCGTTACAGCCTGCTGCTGTCGAGTTTTTTTGATATTGGCAGGTGGCGAAACATCAGCGCTTCAATGTCGCTCTACCGCAATAAAAACAACAATACCAGCGATGACGGCGCTTATATCTCGCTCTCCGTGCCCTGGGGAAGACAGGGCCGCATCAGCTATAGCTCAACGGCTAACAGCAACGATACCACGCATTACCTTGGCTATTACGACCGCCTGAACGAGCGGGATACCTATCAGCTTTCCGCCGGGACCGCCCGCAGCGGGGTTAACGGCAGTGGTTTCCTTACCCACGAGGGCGATCGCGCAAGACTCACCGCCAATGCCAGCTATCAGCAGGGGCGCTACAGCTCTCTGGCGCTATCGGCTCAGGGCGGTATCACGCTGACATCTCAGGGAGGTGCGCTGCACCGTGGCGGCATAAACGGCGGAACGCGCATGCTGGTGGATACCAACGGCGTAGCGGGTGTCCCGGTGCAGGCCGGAGGGCGCAGCACCCGCACCAATATGTTCGGCAAAGCCGTCGTCGCGGAGATCGCCAGCTTTTACCCCAGCAAAGTCAGGATCGACCTCGATAACCTGGGCGATAACGCCGAAGCCAAAACCTCCGTAGTACAGGGCACTCTGACGGAGGGTGCCATTGGCTACCGGAAATTCGAAGTGCTTGGCGGTAACCGCGCCATGGCGGTCATCAGGCTGGCGGATGGCTCCACGCCTCCGTTCGGTGCCACGGTAAGCAATGCATATAAACAAGAAACCGGGATCGTCACTAACGAAGGCGACGTCTACCTCAGCGGCGTTAATCCCGGCGAGAAGATGACCGTGCGCTGGAACGGTGGCGAAGAATGTGAAATCCATCTCCCACAGGCTTTACCCGAGGAGCTACTGAGCCAAAGTCTGCTGCTCCCGTGTGCAAAATCATGAATAAGGAACAAGAATGTCGAATTTAACAAGCAAACCCTTGCTGCTCGCAGCAATAGTGCTGGGAAGCATGCTGGCCGCCGATGCCAGCGCCGCAATTGCGCTGGACAGAACCCGCGTTGTGTTCGACGGCAGCCAAAAAAGCATCAGCCTGAGCGTGAACAACAGAAACGACAAACTGCCCTATCTCGCACAGGGCTGGATTGAAGACGCCGATGGTAAAAAGGTCAAAGAACCGCTGATGGTACTGCCGCCGATTCAGCGTATTGAAGCAGGCAAATCCAGCCAGCTCAGAATACAGGCACTGCCTGACGTGGCGAAGCTGCCAAAGGACCGCGAATCGCTCTTCTACTTCAATCTGCGGGAAATCCCACCGAAGAGCAGCAAGCCCAATACTTTGCAATTGGCCCTGCAAACGCGCATTAAGCTGTTTTACCGCCCGGCATCGCTGGAAATTGCGCCTAACGCAGAGCCGGTGCAAAACCAGCT
This sequence comes from Cedecea davisae DSM 4568, assembly GCF_000412335.2. Classification (GTDB taxonomy): domain Bacteria; phylum Pseudomonadota; class Gammaproteobacteria; order Enterobacterales; family Enterobacteriaceae; genus Cedecea; species Cedecea davisae. The sequence continues at coordinate 1,414,594 of NZ_KE161030.1, read as the reverse complement.
AACGCTTACGCGTCAGGGCAACAAATACAGCGTAAATAACCCAACGGGTTATTACATCACGCTGATCAATGCCGCCAGCCATAAAGATGCACAAAACAATACCAGCTTCAGGCCGCTGATGGTTGCCCCGAAAAGCAGCGCCATGCTGTCGGTTACCGCAGACGGTCTGGGAGCCAGTCCGGTGCTGACCTATATAAATGATTACGGCGGGCGTCCGGATCTAAATTTCAGCTGTAGTACCGACCATTGCAAAGTCGTGGACAAGTAATTGCCCTTCCCCGCCCGGCATTAATTAAGGAAAGATGATGGCGCAAAGGAAATTATTTTTATTGGCAGCAGCCATGCTCGCGAGCTGGGCAATGTCGCCCGTACAGGCAGCCGCGCCCTTTATGAATCTTACGGTAAAAGTGGCGCTTGAAGAGCCGCTCTGCGTGCTGAACAACAATAAGCCTATAGAAGTTAATTTTGCAGACGTGTTTATCGAGAAAATTAATCAGGGCATTTATAACCAGCCGATTATTTATGACCTGGACTGTAAAGATAAAAATATGGCGCTCACGCTTACCGTCTCGGGTACCTCCGGCTTTAGCGCCGGGACGCTTGAAACCAGCAGAACCGGGCTGGCGATTGCAATACAGAAAGACGGCCAGCCTCTGCCCGTGAATACCTCGGTTAACTTCACCTTACCGGATACTCCCCGGCTTAATGCCGTGCTGGTTAAGCGGGACAAAGCGCGCCTGGACACCGGGCATTTTACCGCCACTGCCCGGATGGTTGTGGAGTATCAATAGGGAACATGATGATGAAAATAATCTCTCTTCTCCCGATCGTTTTCTCGATCGGGCTGCTGATACCGCCGCTCACCGCCGCCGCAATCGAGGGAGATATAGCCTTCGAAGGGGATTTGTATTCGCTACCGCAGTGCACCATCAGCGAGGGGGCAAGGGTGGAAGTCAACTTTGGCGACAGCGTAAGCATCCGCAAAATTGACGGCAGCCAGTACCGTACGGCAATGAACTACCAGATAGATTGCGAGGAAACAAGCAAAGGTGAGCTTGCGCTAACGCTTTCTCTGATTGGGGAAGCGGCGACTTTTGACGGCGATGCGCTGCGCTCCGATCGGCAAAGTCTTGGCATAAAAATCTACCGGGGCAATACGGTGTTCAAACCCGGGGAGACAATAGAGATAAATAAAGACGCGGCTCCAACCCTGGAAGCGGTTCCGGTAAAAGACCCCAACGGCAAGCTAACGCAAGGCACATTTGAGGCCTGGGCCACGCTCAGCGCCCAATATCAATAAAGGAGGCAAAATGAAAGGACTCATAAAAAGTATCCAGGCACTACTGCTAACCCCGGTCGCGATACAGGCTCAGGCTGCCGGGCTGCCAGGGCAAAACCTCTGGCTGCACGGTTCGCTGGTGGCAGAAGCCTGCGTAATAGCCCCAGGGGATGAAACGGTGGAGCTGAGCTTCGGCACAATTGTTGATAAGTATCTCTACCTGAATCAGAGAACGCCCGGAGTCCCTTTTAAGCTGGTTTTACAGGACTGCGACCCCGATATTGCGCGATTGGTAACGGTGAAATTTAGCGGCAACGCAGATGCTCAGGGGCTCCTGATACCGAACAGCCCTGCATCGTCCGGGATCCTCATCGGCATAGAGCAAGCTAACGGCGATAAAGTCGAGATCAATGGCGCAGGCTCTACCCACGAACTGCAAAAGGGAGTGAGCGAAATAGCATTGCAGGCCTACGTGCAGGGTGAGGCAGAAGCGCTCAAAAACAACAGCATCAGGCACGGCGAATTTACCGCATCTTCAACATTTGAGCTGACTTACCACTGATCGCGCTGGCGGGAAAAATTATGACAAAAGAAATCGAATTTATCATTATCAGCGACAACCCCTTAGCGTTGTATGGCCTTAAATTATTAATCCACTCGTTTATGCCGCGCGCCATCATTACCGGGAATACGATGTGGCAGGAGTGTCCCGCAGAGCCTGGAGACAGCGTTCAGGGCATCATCATTGTCGCCAGCGACAGATATTCTCGCCACCGCACGCTTAGCGTCACCCATATGCTCCACAGTATAAAGCCCAAAGTTCCGCAGCTTTTATTGCACAGCGAAGCAAATTCCGTGCTGGCTTCCCTGGTCCCTCAGCGTTTTTCGCTAAAGCTCTCCGCCAGCCTGCAGGAGATTGCGGTAAAAATTGCCCATATCACCTATCGAAGCGGTAAAGAAAATAAAAGAGTGCCGCTAACGCAACTTCAGGGGCAGGTCATAAAGCTGCTTCAACATATGCCCCCCATTCAGGTGTCGAAGCGCCTTGGGATTAATATAAAAAAAATAAGCCGCTATAAGCAGCTGATGATTTCGTATCTCGGCATTCAGGGTCACCAGCTCGATTGTAAATTAATCAATCACTACCGGGAAATAAAGATAATAACGACGGAGCAAGGTGAGCCAGTTGAATGATGCAAAAATACCGCTTGGCCTGAATGTATTGCAGGCCACGCGGTTAAGAATTGAATGGCTGTTTGAAGTTTTTCCTCACGTCTGTATTTCTTTTTCCGGGGGCAAAGATTCAACCGTGCTGTTTCATCTTGCCGGGGAGATTGCCCGGCGCCGCAAAACTCAGTTTTCGGTGTTGTTTATCGACTGGGAAATACAGTTTCAGTACACCATCGATCATGTCGTGCGCATGCAGACGCTTTATAGCGATGTTATCTCAAGCTTCTATTGGGTTGCGCTTCCGTTAACCACTATTAACGGCGTCTCGCAGTTCCAGCCGGAATGGGTTGCCTGGGAGCGTGATAAAAAGTGGGTGCGCCCTCCTCCCGGGCAGGCAATCACCGATGAAAGCTATTTTCCTTTCTACTACTACGCCATGACTTTTGAAGAGTTTGTTCCGTCATTTTCCCGCTGGCTGTCTGGCGGAAAAGGCGCGGCGGTTGCAACCGGCATGCGGGCGGAGGAATCCTACAAGCGCTACATCGGTATCACCTCTCAACGCAAAACTCGCTACGCCGACGACAAGCCATGGACCACGGCGGCTCAGGAGGGTTTTTACTATACGGTTTCACCTCTCTACGACTGGAAAATTGAGGATATCTGGATTTTTAATACCCGATATAAAGCCTGCTACAACGCGCTCTACGACAGAATGCACCAGGCCGGCGTTCCGGTACGTTCAATGCGGGTTTGCGAACCCTTCGGGCCGGAGCAGCGCCGTAGCCTGTGGTTATTTCATATTCTGGAGCCGGAGACCTGGGGCGAAATATGCTCCCGAGTCAGCGGTGCGCATAGCGGAGCGCTTTACGGCAGCCAGAGCGGCGCCTTTTATGCCTTAAACAAGGTGCTGGTAAAGCCGGAGCATTTTAACTGGCAGGGTTATGCCATGTTCCTGCTCGACTCCATGCCGGAGCAAACCGCAGAGCACTACCGCAATAAAATTGCCATTTACATTAAATGGTTCCAGCAGCACGGCTTCCCGGAAAATATTCCCGACCAGCAGGAAAAAGATCTCGGGTACAAAGATGTCCCCTCCTGGCGTCGGGTCTGCAAAATGCTGCTGAAAAATGATTACTGGTGCCGAATGCTGTCGTTCAGCCCGAATAAGCCCCGGCATTACCAGCGCTACCTTGAGCGCATGAACAAAAAAAGAAGCCAGTGGGGAATACTATGACGCTTAATGAGTTACTTCATCAACTTGATCTCCTGCTGCAAAACATCCCCGGCGATAAAGAAAAAATAGCCGCCCAGAATGCGGTAAAAGAACGCCTGCACCGGCACAGCCCGTTTAAAAACGAGCCGGTTGACTGCGTGCTATGGCTGCACGCGGACGCCATTACGGCCAATGACTATAACCCCAACACCATGGCTCCGGTCGAGAAACGTCTATTGAAACACTCGCTGGAAACCGAAGGTTTTACCCAGCCGGTGGTGGTTTCCCCGCTAAAAGAAAAATACCAGCTGGTAGATGGCTTTCACCGTTACCAGCTCGGGAAAAACATCGTGAAAAGCAGCGGCGGGCTAACCGGCTACCTGCCCGCCACCGTGGTAAACGCCGACTCCCAGGGGCTGGCCGAGCGGGTTGCGGCCACGGTTCGCCATAACCGCGCCAGGGGTAAACACCAGATAGACGCCATGTCTGGCGTGGTGCGGGATTTATCCCGCCTCGGCTGGGAAGACGAAAAGATAGGCCTGGAGCTGGGAATGGACACCGATGAAGTGCTGCGTCTCAAACAGATAAGCGGCCTGGCGGAGCTTTTTGCCGGGGAAAAATTTAGCGAAGCGTGGACGGTAAAATAAACCCGCCCACGTTTACATATAAGGAAATGTTTATGTCTATCAGGATAGTTTTTTCTTTTTTAGTACTGCTGTTTAGCCAATTTTGCACCGCGTCTTTATTCCCGATGGTGACCAGCGTCAAAATAGATCCATCAAATACCGAATACATTCAGCTAATCATCACCAGTCAGCTTATGGATATTGGCCCGTTGGGGGATATCCTTGTAAAAGACTATTACACAGGGGGAGGTGGAGGTAATAATGGAAATTTTGGCATTGTTACCAAGACAAAAGACAAATCAGCTACTACCATTTATGCTTATGGTAGCAAAGAGAATATGCTAGCAGGTATTGATGAAAACATGACGATAAGTGAAGCCGGGTTATATGCATGGAACCATGGGCTTTCCAATAATAGTATAATCAAGATGATCTCAACTCTGACACATCAGAGATTCAGTGCATTATGCGTTGGTTTTGGCTTTGGCCCCATTCCCGGCGTAGTATCATTTGAAACAGCTGTAAATTATCCTGCAAACGGCTGCTTACAGGCACCACCGCCCTATGAATATTGTGAGTTTGGAATACCGCAGATCACTCAAGATCACAAAAATGTTCTGACTACCGCTAAAACTTCACAAGTCATTTCTGGAATGGCGATTAACTGCACGGCAGAGATTGGCGTTCGCTTAATAATCGGTCAGGATACATTGCAATTAGCACCCGGCGTCATCTCAAAGTTAGTATTTAATAAAAATGGAACTGATTATCCTGGCGGCAGGATATTTAATTTAAAGTCCGGAGCTAACGTAATGAATATAAAAAGCACTTTATCTATCGCCCCCGATGCCGATGCCGGGAGTTATGAAGCCAGCACCATTATCTATATAGAATACCCCTGAACAGCATAGCCGCTAGCAAAATGAGTATGCTCTGGATTGTTTTTGATTCTGGATGACCGAAGCTACATTGGGCCCGGTGTAGCTTTCGTCAATCCACATCCTGGAGTAGTCCGGCCAGCCTTCCGGGGTAAACTGCACGTTTTTTAGCGCCGAAGAAACCTGGACCGAGAAACGGTATGAAAAAAGCAATTGCAGGCCATCGCTGTTAAGAAACAGGCGAGCCGCGCGGTTAACATGCTTTTTATAGTTATCGCTCAGCGCCGCAGCGGCAAAAAACTTCTCTACCCTCGCCTTTATATCGCTCGATACCAGCGTCTGAATCATGGTTCCATTTCGGAAACGGTCTTCCACTGAAAATTCCATATCGTGGCCCGGCTGGAAAAACGCCAGGCCAAGATCTTTCTCATGCCAACCCCGCTCCAGATACCAACGGTCCGGGCTAATAGCCGTGCTTTTCAGGCGGCAACCGTAATATTTAAGCTTATGCTCCAGCCGCCCCACTATCAGGTCGCTCTCCCCGGTATAAAAATAAGCTATCGACAAAGATTCCGGCAGCGGCACGGTAAAATCCGCAGGGGCTTTGCTGTCCTCAATATCGAAGTATTCCGAAGAGGCTGCCAGCTTATTTTCCGCCTGCAATTCGGCAACCGACTGGCTCGCCAGAGCATTCACCAGCGCTCGTTGTTCGGGGGTAATGCCGGGGCGATTCATATTAAAAGCCAGCAGCAGGATCCCCACGGCATTTCGTGAGGCATGGCTGACCATTTCGCGGGCAGGGGTATAATCCTCTATCCTGATTTGAGTCCATTTTTCCGGCAACTGATAGGTCGCCTGATATTCAATTTTTTCAATCACCGGCTTGCGCCCGTAATAATGTTCGCAGGCTCTCAGGTGAAGCGTTTCGCTGGAGTGCGACACAATAGCATAAGGCCCAAGCCCGCATTCTCCTTCCTCCGGGTGCGCCAAAAAGTATGCGGGGTTCGCCAGCCGGGAAGGAAGCCGCGTGTCTGGTGTTTTCAGCCTCAGGATCAGAGTGCTGCTTCCCAGCAGCTCTGCCTGCTCTATATTCGCGATTTCCGGCATTAACCTGTCGCGGGCAAAATTTTCAATTTGTGCCGGGTGCAATGCCTCACCATTATGCCAGACTAGCCCCGGCTGAATATAAAATCGCCACTCGCAAAAATCATCGCTGTGCTCGAAGGCACAGGCCAGATCGGGCCTCACCCATCCCTCGTCCGAGATACGCGTCAGGCCCGCATGAACCATTCTCAACAGATGGCGCTCCGCCCAGTTGGTATGCAATGAGGGAGTAATAGCCGCAAGCGGGCGATAGAAGGTAATTTTGATGCCAGAATGAAGTGGCAAGGACGCCGACGAAGCCGAAAAATCGGATGTGGATGTTTCCGTTTCCCTGACCGGCTGGCGGTGCTCTATTTCATGCAGCGCGTTTTCATTCAGCAAACACTGGAGATAGCCGCTGTTTCCCCGGCCAGGCTGTGCGGACCAGCCCAACCAGCCCTGCTCACTCATGGCGGTTAACAGGGTGCGCGCGTAACGGGGGCTACAGGCGAGAACATCGGAGATATCATAAAGGGTTATGGTAACAGGCATGGTTTGCCAGCGCTGTAGCAGGCGGCGATACTGCCTCGCAAGACGCTTTAATTTCATCTGTGGCCTCTATTAATTGTCGAAATAATAAAGGCCGATCAGTCTTTAAATATTATCACTACACTTAATCACGCCTTTGAATGGCGATATGTTATATTTAGCGCTCATTAAGCTATGGACCCATGGCACGCCTTATTTATAGAACCACCTTATTTTAGGGTTTTTCTTTAGGAAAACCGATAATCATTAACAATTTGTATTACAAATATTAAAAATAAAACAAAAAATATCTTCATAAGATTAATATTTTAATTGTCAGGGATCCATACTGGTAAACCGATCGCTATCAGCAGTCCCTTTTCTTGCGGCTGGCTGGCCGTTATCCGCCCGTGGTGGGCAGCACAAATTTCTTTCGCGATGGAAAGCCCAAGCCCGCTGCCGCCGGAGTCTCGGGCTCGCGAGCGTTCACCTCGCGTAAAACGCTCAAATATATGCGGCAGATAATCTTCCGCTACGCCAGGCCCGGAATCCTGGAAGGTGAGTTCAATCCCCCGCTCGCTTCGGCTCATACAAATCTGCATGCTGTCACCCCGGGCGCAATAACGCAGCATATTTTCGATGATAATATTGAATACCTGCCCCAGCCTGGACTCATCCCCGACATAGTAAAACTCGCCTTCAGCTTCCAGTGAAACCGACATACCGGCGGCCTCCAGCTGGGGTTTAAGCCAGGCCAGCCGCTCATTTAAAACGCTTTCCAGATTTAGTACGCCCATTTGTAGCGTTAACTGCCCTGCGCTTGCGAGAGACAAAAAATGCAGATCATCGGTCAGCCGACCCAGGCTTTTTAACTGAGTCATCACCATATTTAGCTGTTTTTGATCGGCAGGGAAAACGTGATCAATCATCCCCTGAAGCCTGCCCATTGCCGCTGTCAGCGGCGAGCGTAGCTCATGCGCCGCAGCAACGTGGGCCGCTTTCAGTTCACGTTCGTATAGCGCCAGCTGGCTTATCATTTTATTGAAATTATGGGTAAATCTGACTATTTCCTCCGGACACTCATTCACCAGCTTAGCCCGGCGTTCGAAGCTTCCCTGGGCGACAATTTCCGCCACTTCGGTAAGGCTGCTAAATTGAGCGGCGAGCGGGCGGGCGGCACGTAAACATCTTAAAATCACGAACGGCGTTGCCATGGTAATGAAAATAAATAGCCAGCCCCAGTTAAGCGAACTTAATGACGGCGTGCTGAATTCAAGCCCCCACCCCGCATCGACTATTTCATGAAAACGTAAGAGATCTAAGGTCGGATTTTCCCTGAGCGTTAAAAACTCCGCATAAAGAGCAGGCGACATGCGGTGTACCACCCAATAATACTGCACCGCATAAATACTCCACATAGCCAGCACAATAAAAAATACCACGCTAACCGCAACCACAATAATTCTGGCTGAGATCCATAACAGCAGAGAGTTATGTTTTTTAATTTTCATGGTTTGCAGAACCTGTAGCCGATGTCGCGAACATTAAAAATAACGTCTTCGACGCCTGCGGCCTCAAGTTTTTTTCTTAAGTTATAAACATGAGTATCAACCACGCGTTCGAGGGCATCGCTTTCCGGCAGGCACTCTTCAAGCAAGAACTGGCGGCTTAGCGGCCTGGACGAAGCCCGCATCAGGGCAGTCAAAATCGACAGCTCCGTCAGGGTTAAATCGAGACGGATAAATCCACCTTCTCCTGTCAGGACTTTGCCCACCATATTCACGGTATCTATTTCCAGCCGCTCCCGGCGTAAAACTTCTTCTCTGGCTTCCTGATTGACGTTGCTGCGCCTGAGCACCGCCTGCACTCGCGCCATCACTTCGCCAGGATTATAGGGCTTAACAACATAGTCGTCGGCCCCATAGCGCAGTGCGCCTATCTTGTCGTAGGCCTCCCCCATCGCGGTTATCATAATCACCGGGGTATTGCCCTTGCGCCTGACGGCGGCAAGGATCTCCGTTCCGTTCATCCCGGGCAGCATCACATCCAGCAGGATAAGATCCGGCTTCCAGCTCAGCACCCTATTCATGCCCGCCAGTCCGTCTCCCGCTACCGCAACGCTATAGCCTTCACGCCTGAGATATGCCTCCAGCACGTTAGCCGCATCAGCGTCATCTTCAATCACCAGGACTCTTTTATTTTGCATTTAGTACGACCTTGACAGTTTCTTCACAAATCCCTGGCATTTCATTGATAAGCCTTACGCATAATTCCCTGGCTGGCGTAATTAATGATGCATGAAAATATAAACAGAAGACAACGAGAATTATTATGTTAACTAAAAAAAGTTTCTTATACATAATACCCACATTAATAACATCAGGTATTTCATCGGCCTGGGCAAGTAATTACCAGGAAGAGCAGTCGGCAGTAACTTTTAGCCTGGGCGCACTTACTTCCCCTCGCTATAGCGGTTCTGACGAGCAAAACACAAGCGTTATACCGTTAATTCATTGGCAGGAAAATAATTTCTTTCTCGATTCTATAAAAGGGCTTGGGGTTCACCTTCAAAATGACGACGGCTTATATTTAGAGCCGACAATAGGTTATGATTCAGGGCGCACCGATAAGAACTCCGGCTGGCGTAAAGGGTCAGATAAATTAAAAGGCATGGGAAATATTTCTGCAACGGTTAATAGCGCTATTGCTCTCGGCTGGGCCGTTACTCCCTGGCTGGTTTTTGAAGGCAAAACGACTTTACCGCTGAGCGACGGCCTGGGCGCCTCTTATTCAACGGCGATAAATTATATTCCCGTTATGGATGACGATAACAGCCTCACCTTCCAGACCAGCGCGCTATTTGGCGATGCTCGCTATCTCAACACCTGGTACGGCGTAAGCCGCAAGCAAAGCGATCGCTCAGGTTACGCCCGTTATAGCACTTCCGGAGGGTTTTACGGGACGGATACCGGCCTGACGTGGACTCATCAGTTCAGCGAGCATTGGGGCGGATGGTTTAGCGTTAACTATACGTGGCTGGCAAAAAACGCCGCCAGAAGCCCAATAGTGATGCAGCGCGGCGGCACGACGGGCGCTCTGGCAATAAGCTATACCTTCTGAGCTAAGCCAAAAATTGACGTTATTTATATTTATGAAGATCGCACTTCCGATGATTTTCATGTTATTGGCGCTGTGCCCTGGCCAACGCATCAACGATATAAAATCAGATATCAATGAGGCCAGGCCGCAGCCCAGCTGCGATTATTTCTCACCTCACTATTTACGATATCTGATCAAAAGACTGAGTCGCTAATATTCATCAAACCTGCCATTCACTTTAGCAGGCAACAATTTTTTGCGGAGAATCGATGCATGAACTTTTCTGCTCTGGTGGTCGAGTCAATCGCCGACTGGATTGACCATAATATTCATCAACCGCTGAGTATTGAGGAGGTGGCTCGCTACGCGGGCTATTCTAAATGGCATTTTCAGCGTTTGTTTCTGGAGTGCAAAGGAACCAGCCTCGGGCGCTATATCAGGGAAAGAAAGCTCTGCCTTGCTGCCGAGGATCTCAGAAACACTCAGGAGAGAATTGTCGACATTTCTATGAAGTACGGCTTCGAATCACAGCAGACCTTTAACCGCCTTTTCACCCGCAACTTCAGCCTTTCTCCGGGGAACTATCGAAAGCAGCAGGCGAAAACTCACCGCTGACGCAACGCGCATCGCAACATTAAAATCTATAAATTAATTTATAATTAGAATTATATAATAAATATGATGCATTTTACTCTATAAATAACCAAATAAAGCGATCGCTGGTAGGGTGTACCCATTACTTCTAAACGAAATTGGGTCAGTCTATGAAACGCCTTAACGACGTCTATAACAATTCCGCCAGCTGGCACTATTTCATCACTATCACTTCGCTGGTAGTGAGCCTGATTTGCTTCGCACTCTTCTATACCAAAATTGAAAAGATGAATAATGAGATAGAAAGCGTGCTTAATATCTCGATTATGAAGTCTGATTATCTGACTAAGATTAATGACATTATCTTCCGCCATGCAGGAGACTCTGCGGGCTACCAGAAAGAGATAGCCGGACTGTATAGCGATTATGTAAAAAGTGTCTTTAGATCTCCGATTAGCGATGCGGTAAAGTACGAAGAAGAACACTTTGCGGAAAATATATACCTGAAGACTCGCGACCTTGATACCCGCGAGGTCTATCACGAGATTGCCATTAACGACAATCGCTTCTCAATCCTTGCCAAAAGCCTGCTTGACGACACTAAAACCTACTATAATCGTCAACTGCTGATCCTTATTCTTATTCCAACAATCATGGCATTTATCCGCTGCGTGCAGGCAGTTTATTATTTTTACTCCCTGCGCAATTTGCGCGGAAATTATATGATTGACCCGCTGACCGGCGTTTACAACCGTCGATATATGAGTAAAATCCGTGACAGCGAAGGGATTTGCTACATCCTTGCCATTGACGTCGATGATTTTAAATCGGTGAATGACAATTACGGCCATGCTTTTGGCGACAGAGTTCTGCAGGAATGTGCTCATAGCATGAAGCTACATATTCGCGATCACGACAAAGTAGTACGAATGGGTGGGGATGAATTCTCAATATTCCTGTTCAAAACCGATCAAGCGGGCGCGAAAATCGCCGCCAGCCGGGTTATTGATACTATTAACTCACTGAAAATTCCCCTGCCGGAAGGCGGCCACTTCACGCCATCTCTGTCCATCGGCGTTGCCCGCTGCGACGGTAACGTTGAAAAAGCGATGATTCAAGCCGACCAAAATCTGTATATATCCAAACGGGACGGCAAGAATTCATTCACTTTTGAGGGAGACAAATGATGGTCAGGAAGCTTCAGCTGTCACTGCGAACAGCCATATTTATTGTGTTCTTTATCTTTGCATCGGTGACTATCGTCAGCGTGGTATATATCCAGTTTTACCGCGAAAATGACACCCTCAACGTAATGAGTGAACGCATTATAAATACCCGCGGCGAGGCCGTGGGAAACGCGCTTAATTACTATATTTATATCCCGCAGCAGGCTAACTCTATCGCCACGCTGTTCATTAAAACGCTGGATGCGGGCGACAGAGGCAAAGCATTCACCGACATCAGCAACTATTTATATAAAGTGATGACCCAGATGTTTACCCGTGACTCGCTGCTGAGCTCCATCGCTTTCGGCAGCGTTGAGGGTAACTATGTCGGCTTTAACCGCGATCTGGAGTCAAACTGGACGTTTCAGATTAAAAAGAACGCCGACACCGATAACAAACTGGTGTTTTATCGCGACGGCACCGACACCAGCCCGGTGATGTACACCGTCGATAACTACAACCTGTTTGAACGCCCCTGGTTTAGCGCCGTCAACCAGGCCCACACCTCGATGTGGAGTAACGCCTACCGCGATGTAAACTCCGAGTCCGGCGTCAGTATCTCCTTTAGCTCCCCTGTTCTTGACCGCAATGGCGCGTATATCGGCGTGGTTTCCAGCGATTTACGCCTTAGTCGCCTGAGCCGCTTTCTTACCAGTCTCACCACCGCAGAACATAGCCTGATTTACCTGGTAAACGACAAACAGCAGATAATCGCCACCTCTGCCCCGGAGCTGATTCAAAACCAAAGAGTTCACGGCCTGGCCGAGCAAAGCGGCGCCGACCTGCCGTTGGTTTCGCAAAGCGAAGAGCCGGTCGTCAAGGCTACCGCCGAGTTTTTGCGCAAGGACGACGGCACCATTAATAAAATTGAAGTGGACGGCACACGCTACTTTTGCAAAGTCATCAAAGTGGGCGATTCTCAAAACCTCAAGGGTTGGCACATGGTGGTGCTGGTTTCTGAAAATGAACTGCTCGGTAAACTTTCCGGCTACCGCAGCATCACTATTCTGATTGCCGTACTGGTCTTTTTAGTCAGCTGCTTCATCGCCCATCGCATTCTTTCTGTTGTAGTCAACCCGCTGAAAAAAATTGCTGAGCAGGCACCAGACATCGCCCTGCGTCGCAAAATTGAGCGTAATCAGGGCTGGTCGTTCCAGGAAGTGAACTCGCTCGACAGCGCCCTGCACCAGATGTCTAACGACCTGGACAGCGCTTTTGCCCTGCTCGAAGACCAGATAAACATAGACAGCGAAACCGGCCTGCTGACCCGAAAAGGGCTGCTGGCGGCGCTGACCCAGGCGAAACCGACTTTCCAGGGCGTAATTGGCATCGTGAGTCTGAGCAATGTTCAGACCATGATAAACAACCTCGGCAGCAGCTACGCCACGCGCTATCTCCAGGCCTTTATTGACTTTATCAGCCGCCACTTCCCCGAAGATGTGGTGCTGGCCCGCGACGCGGTAGACAGGTTTATCATCTGCTGCCCGGTGAACATGCCGGAACAGCTTGAAACCTACACCGCAAGCCTGATGAGCCTGATGCAGGAAGCGGAAGGCGAGTACGAAAATACCGGGTTTGTCTTTACCGGCCACACAGGCCTTGTTACCTGCCCTGACGATACCGTTCCGTTAAGCACCGCCATCACCCACGCCAACATCGCGCTGCAGTCGGCTCGCCAGAGCGAAAATGTTCACACGCGGGTTTACGATGATTTGCTGCGTGAGCAGGCGCTGAATAACATCACCATGCTTAACCATCTGTATGGCGCCATTCCAAATCAGGAGCTGTTCCTGGTTTACCAGCCGATAGTGCTGCTGGACTCCACCACGGTGAAAGAGGCCGAGTGCCTGCTGCGCTGGAACAACCCTGAACTGGGTATGGTTCGTCCGGATAAGCTGATTGCCGTTGCCGAAGAGTCCGGGTTTATCATCCAGCTTGGCCGCTGGATAATAAACCAGGCGTGCGGGGAACTCGCGGCGCAGATTGGGCGTGGCTTCTGCCCCGTCGACTTCAAGCTGCACATCAACGTATCGATAATCGAACTGACCCAGCCGGACTTCTGCGACTACCTGCTGAGCACCATCGCCGCTGCCGGGCTGAAAAATAGCAATATCTGCATCGAAATTACCGAAACCAGCATGATCAAAGGCGATAACGAGCTGAAAGAGACCATCGCCACGCTGCGTAAAAACGGCGTCACCCTTTCCATCGACGATTTCGGCTCCGGCTTCTCCAGCCTTTCTTACCTGCATAAGCTGGAGTTCGACGCTCTGAAAATCGACAGAAACTTCGTGATGGACGTGCTTAAAGACAAGAAAAATGAATCCATTATTTCGGCTGTTATTTTGCTGGCTAAAGGGTTCAACGTACCGCTGATTGCCGAAGGCGTGGAAACCGTAGAGGTTGCTGAAAAACTGGCCTCAATGGGCTGCGAGAAAGCACAAGGCTACTACTTCTGCCGACCGATGAAATTTGAAGACTGGCCGGAAGAGATGCTCGACACCGGTAAAAGCTGGCTTGGCCGCAGCGCCAACGCCTGACGAATTTGACGGCGAGAGTTTACCCCACGCGTAACCCGCTTACGCGTCTCTCGTCCGTCATCCTCTTTTAGCTAAATCCCCGCACAGCAGGCAAACCTGCTGTGCAGATAAACCACGTTTTATAAGCCTATATCTTTACCGAGGACCTCATGAGTTCAGTTACTAAAGCCATTATTCCCGTGGCGGGTCTTGGCACCCGTATGCTGCCCGCAACCAAAGCCATTCCGAAAGAGATGCTGCCGCTGGTTGATAAGCCGCTGATCCAATATATCGTGGAAGAGTGCATCGCGGCGGGTATCAAAGACATTGTGCTGGTCACCCACTCTTCCAAAAACGCCATCGAAAATCATTTCGATACCAGCTTTGAGCTGGAAGCCATGCTGGAACAGCGCGTCAAACGCCAGCTGCTCGAAGAGGTAAAATCTATCTGTCCGCCGGATGTCTCGATCATGGCGGTCCGCCAGAACGTGGCCAAAGGGCTGGGACACGCGATTTTGTGTGCCCTGCCGCTGATCGGCGATAGCCCCTTCGCTGTTCTTCTGCCCGACGTTATCATTGAGCCAGGCCACGGCAATTTGAAAACCATGCTGCAAAATTACCGGCAAACCGGTATGAGCCAGATAATGGTCGCCCCGGTTCCGTGGGATGAAGTGGCGAACTATGGCGTGGCCGACTGCCAGGGTGCGACGCTGAAACCCGGCAGCAGCCACGTTGCCTGCCGCGTGGTGGAAAAACCACGCCCTGAAGACGCGCCGTCTAACCTCGCCATCGTCGGGCGCTATGTGCTCTCACCGGATATCTGGCCGCTGTTAAGCCAGACGCAGCCGGGTGCCGGGGATGAAATTCAGCTTACCGATGCGATTGAAAAACTGATGTCGCTTGAGCCGGTTGCGGCTTTTGCGCTCGAAGGGAAAAGCCACGACTGCGGCAACAAACTAGGTTATGCCCAGGCGTTTGTCGAGCACGCGCTGGCTAACCCTGCTCTGGGGGTAGTATTTCGAGAGTGGTTAGAAACGGCGGTAAAAAATTGAAAGTTTCGGGAGCGAAAACCTGCTCCCGAGACATTAGTTCTTTTTGTCCACGCACATAACAATTGGCGTATAGATGTTGCCGATGCTCCAGGTGTTGTGGTTGGCGTGGCGCACAATGTAGCTGTTGACCACGTTCATACGCCCGGTAATGTTGTTTTCCACCAGTTCGTTCGGCGTATTATCCCCCTGGGTCACCGTGGCGGTATGCAGCGTGATGCCATAAATACCGTCCTCGTCTTTCGGTACCCAGCTAAAGTTAACCTCACGAGAAACGTTATAAATTTTCCCCTGCCGGCCGGCAACGCCCAGCAGGTCGAGGTAGCCCGTCCCGTCGTTTTTAAATCGCGTGACTATTGTGCCGTCGAAATCAAATACCGAGCCATCCCTGTCGTTACTCAATTTAAGCGATGCTTCACAAAAAACGTTCAGCCCCCGGGAGGTTAGCGGCGCGCGCAGGTACAGCGCCCAAAGCGCAAAAGCGACGTTAATGAACAGCACGGCAACGATTATTTTTCTCATCAGAACGGTCGCTTAGTTAGTGTAATAGCTGCGGCAGCCGGAGAATTCATTCTCTTTGAGTCGGCTACAAATCGCGATAAACATCGTTGCTTTTTGATGATAAAGCGCACGATCTTCAATTTTGAAAAAGATTTCTCTATCCGGCTTGCAGTGAAAACTGGCTCGCTCCATGCTCTTGCGCACCAGGTCCATATACTTGCTCTGGCTGGAACTGTCCGTTTTGTAGAAGGTATAAACCGGGCAGCTTTCCAGCGTGCCTAGCAGGAAGCGTTGCTCAAACACTGGGGCAGCGGAATTAGGGCGAAGGAAAAACCAGCCGTTAGCCGCGGTAAGCAGCGCTAAGGCTGCCACTATGGCCCATTTCTTAAATTTTGCCGCGCGGGGAATAGCACCTTCTGCCCCTTCACCGGGCGGAGAGGCGGCGGGCCGCGGGGAGGAGGATGCCTGAACCCGCGCCCCGGCAGCCGGGGCATCTTCAACGATGACCTGAATATCCTTGCTGAACATAAAGCCCACGGTTGGAATGGTGACAATCACCGTTTCCTCCAGCCCGAGGTCGGCGAAGTTGCGCCTTAATACGCTGATATATTGGTTGAGGCTGTTGTTTGAAGCGCGCAGGCCGTGTGCATCCCAGACATTGTTCAGCAGTTCATCACGCTGAAGAATGCTGCCGTGGTGGCTAATCAGCATAGCTAAAAGGCGGTTTGCCGTCGGCGCCAGAGAAATTTCTCCGGAAGAGATTTCGTTCTCACCGTCGGCGGTAAGCTTAACCGTGCCATCATCAGGCGTATAGATTATCGAGTGATTAATACGATAACGCATAAGCTCACCTTTATATGTAAATTAGCAGTGAGTATAAGGTGCCGGGAAGATATTTATCAAGTAGATAAGTAGCGAATAGAGCTTTATACAATTTAATTTCGTCGCCTTCATCAGATTTATTTAAAATTATACAATAGCATTAACAGTGACGCTCAGAAGTATCAATAGGAGCAATCCCTTTTACCCACAATAAAAATAAGGCAATGGAGTCAAAGGATATTTATTCTGATTCTCAACTACGCACCCTGTAAATATTATACAGCAAAATTGTTATGCATTCGTATCCACTTATCGATGCGTGTTACAGACAGCAGTCACCATGGTCATAAAAAAAACCCAGCGGCCAACAAAACGACAAGTTCAAAATATCGAAAATCAGCCCAACCACCAATATTAAAACCTATAAATCAATTATAAATTGAAATTAAATCAATAAATATATGTAAATTTAAGGTATATATTCTTTTGCGAGGCATCGTCAAATATACTCAACCGCATCCGAAATGGTTATCCGCCACAGCGGTCAAGTTGCATCAGTTCGGCGCGCGGCGAGTAATTATTATCGCAACTTAGTCATGCTTCCTTAATTTTCGCCATTACGGAGCATAATTATTGAAAGGTATATTTATGCAAGGTTATGACGATATCACTGGCTTCACTCTTAAAACCGGTGTCGGCAACTATAAAATATTATCAGAATACAACGCGGATAATGCTCTGGCGAAATGGAGCATCATTGAAAGAATAAATGGGCTTGCACTGAGCGACGCGATTAATCCACAAATTACCGGCACCAGCGAATTTAATAATATTGCTGCGATAGAAAAAAAGATGCCCGCAGCGATAGAGATTCAACCACCAGCGGATTCCCCATCCCGGGTCATCGTTGCAGAAAACCAGCCTTCAGGCCGCGCCGCTGGCGACCAGTCCAGGGTAAGAACCCGCCCATCGGCTGGTGACAAAGCATTCTCAGACCGAGAAATAGAACGCTTCTCCACGCTGTTCAAACCCTCTGGTCATCACCAGACCAATAACCAGCAGGCACAGCCCGAGCGTGAGTTGCCGCTTTCAACCTTGTTCAACAGGATCGCATCATGCCGATGATTTGCATTTGTTCTCCCCAGGGGGGCAGCGGGCGTACCACGATCGCCGCTAACCTTGCCAGCGCTTACGCGACCCGAGGTAATAAGGTGCTGCTGCTGGACTTAAACGAGCAGAACGCGCTGCGTCTGCATTTTAACCTCACGCTGGATGACGCTCACGGATTCGTTCCCCACGCCGTGACTACCCCGGACTGGGGACAGAACATCCTCAAGGTTGATACCAATCTTTATTTACTGCCCTACGGCGAAGCAAGCCGGGAACAGCGCGAGGCTTTTCAGCACCTGCTAAGCGAAAAACCGGAAACCGTGCGCCGCAGCCTGGCCGGCATCACTAAACACCAGGGTCTGGTCATTATCGTGGATATGCCCGCCGGGCCGCATGCCGCACTTGGGGCGCTACACGAGCTTATCGATTTGCATCTTGTCACGCTGCTGGCCGACGGCATCGCGCCGACGCTGCTGGAAAAAATAGACAAGCAGGCGTTCCTCGGCATGCCGCTAAACAAAAACGGGCAGCACTATTTTGTACTCAACAAAATCGATCCTCGCTACGAGATGAACCACGACATCGGGGTATATCTCCGCCAGCGCATCGGCGACAGGCTGCTGGGCGATATACACCAGGACAGCTCCGTCCCTGCCGCGCTGGCGAGCCAAAAACCGCTGCGCCTTTATCGCCCATCCAGTTCAGCCCTGTTCGACATCGATGCCCTGGAAAAACAGCTCTCACATTTGCTGAACATCACCGTCGGCAACAACGACGTCTTGCCAACCCTTTGACGATGACTCAATGATGAAAAGCCTGCTTTCAACGCTGTTTTTACTGCTGGTCGCACTCCCCGCTGCGGCCTTGATCGTCCTCACTCCGATGACCGCACATAAACAGTTTATGTTTGGCCTGTTGATGATAGGCGTGCTGCTGGTTGCGGGGCGCAGCAGCAATAAAAAGGTTTCGACAACGCTTGTCGCCCTGTCGCTGCTGATGGCGACCCGCTATATCTACTGGCGCGCCACCTCTACGCTCTCCTTTAACTCCTGGGTTGAAGCCGCACTCGGCTGGGGGCTGTTTGCCGCAGAGATCTACGCCTGGACCATTATGCTGCTCGGCTATATGCAGACTATCTGGCCGCTGGAGCGCGAAATTGAGCCGCTACCGGAAGACGTTTCGCTCTGGCCGACGGTTGACGTTTACGTTCCAACGTATAACGAGAGTCTTGATATTGTGCGGGATACGGTTCTGGCGGCCCAGTGCATGGACTACCCGAGCGATAAAATCAAAATCTACATTCTCGACGACGGGAAACGCAGCGAATTTGCCGTTTTCGCCGCCGAGGCCAACGTCGGCTATATCACCCGCGACGATAATGCGCACGCCAAAGCCGGTAACCTCAACAAGGCGATGAAGAAAACAAACGGCGAACTTATTTGCATCTTCGACTGCGACCACGTTGCGACGCGAGGTTTCCTGCAGGCGACCGTTGGTAGCTTCCTGCGTGATGAAAAGCTGGCGCTTATCCAGACGCCGCACTACTTCTATTCAAAAGATCCGTTTGAGCGCAACCTGCCCGCCGCGGGCGAGGCCCCGAACGAAGGGATGCTGTTCTACGGCCCGGTTCAAAAAGGGAATGATAACTGGAACGCCACCTTCTTCTGCGGCTCCTGCGCGGTTATCCGCCGCTGTGCGCTGGAAGAGATCGGCGGTTTTGCCGTCGAAACGGTGACCGAAGATGCCCACACCGCGCTGAAAATGCAGCGTCTGGGCTGGAATTCCGCGTTTCTCGGCCTGCGCCTTTCGGCAGGACTGGCTACCGAGCGCCTCACGCTGCACGTCATCCAGCGTACTCGCTGGGCGCGCGGCATGACCCAAATCCTGCTGCTGGATAACCCACTGTTTGGCCGCGGCTTAAAATGGCAGCAGCGCCTGTGTTATCTAAACGCCATTCTGCACTTCCAGTACGGCCTGCCGCGCATTGCGTTTTTAACCGCGCCGCTGGCTTACCTGCTGTTTAATCAAAACATTATTGCCTCTTCGGCCAGCATGATTTTTGCCTATTCGCTGCCGCATCTGGTGATGGCGACGGTGCTTAACTCCCGCCTCAACGGCCGCTATCGCTTCTCCTTCTGGGGCGAAGTCTACGAAACGGTGATGTGCTTCCACCTGGTTATTCCGACCCTCGTAACCTTCCTTTCGCCGCGCAAAGGCAAATTCAACGTGACGGATAAAGGCGACACGCTGGAGAAAGAATACTTCGACGCCCACATCGTAATGCCCCACATGGTGGTCGCCGTGCTGCTGGGTGCGGGCGTGATTGCGGGTATCGCCCGCTTCTTTACCCAAACGCGTCTGGGTATCGAGCCGTGGGTACTGTTGCTCAACGTCGGCTGGGCCACCTACAGCCTGATTATTCTGCTGGCGTCGATTGCCGTGGCCAATGAGTCAAAACAGGTGCGTAAAAGCATCCGTATAGATATCGCTATCCCGACCATTGTCCATTTCACTAACGGAGCCAGCCTGCGCACCGTCAGCCGCGATTTGTCGATGGGCGGAATGCAGGTGATTAACCCCGACCCGGCGCTGAATAACGAAGAAGTTGAAGCAGTGGAACTGCTGCTCAACAGCGCGGCGGTTTGCATCCCCGGCAAAAAGGTTTTCGCCAACGACGACATTCTGCGCCTGCAGTTTGGCGATATTCCCCTGCATAAGCGCCGCGAGCTGGTGCGCGTAGTGCTGGCGAGGGCGGATGCCTGGCTCGAAACGCCGCACGCAAAAGACAGCCTTCGCCGCTCTATGGCGGGCGTATTGCGCAGCGCGGGTCGACTGTGGGGCATTTTCTGGCGTAGCCGCCGCAACAGAAAGCTCGCGAAATTCGAGGCAAAAAAAGCTAAACCGGAGGCTGCCGCATGAATCTTATCTCTTCAACGCGCGGCAAAGCCCTGCTGTTCGTCTTGCTAAGCGGGCTGTGCAGTGCCGAAGCTCCCGCTTTTGACCTGCCTGAAACATTGCAGATGCCGCGCCCGGCCGAAACCATACCGGATAAAACGCCCGTTCAGCCTGAAACTGAAGTACCGCAGAGCACGGGTGAGGTTTTCACTACCGATGAGCCCTTAACCGTCCCGGAGGCTCAACCTGAGGTTAACGGCAGCCTGAGCCTGAAAGATGCAGGAATTTCCGACGGGCTACGCCTGGACGGCCACCAGCCACAGAGCGGGTTTACCTTTACTCTGCCCGGCGACCGCGTGGTGGTCAAAGCTCAGTTTCTGCTGAAAATAAACGTCTCCTCCGCCCTGGTCGACGGGCAGCACTATCTCAACGTGATGCTCAACGGCCAGCCGCTGGCGCAGCTCCCCCTGAGCCAGGCCAGCGACGAGACAACCTCTTTTAGCCTGGATATTCCCGCCCCGATGCTGGTTGCCACCAATAACCTGAGCGTGACGCTGGAAAACGCAAAAACGTTGCAGTGCGAAGTCGATAGCGAAAAACGCTACCAATTGACCATCCAGCCCGACAGCAGAATTGACTATCAGGGCCTGCGCCTGGACACCGCGCCGGACCTTTCCCGCTTCCCGTGGCCGTTTATCGACCCGCTGGAAATGGGCAGGCAGCAGGTCGCCATGGTTTTCACCCGCACGCCAGGGCAGGACATTTTAAGCGCGGCGGCAACCGTCAGCTCGTTCCTCGGCTACCATGCCGACTATAAAGACATCAACCTGCCCGTAAGCCTGGGCGAACTGCCGATGAGCAACGCCATCGTCTTTGCTCATCCCGGCGAGTCCATCGGCACGCTGCAAATCCCGCAGGAAAAAGGGGCTTCGCTCTGGATAACCAATAACCCGCTTAATCCGGTGTACAAGCTGCTGGTAGTCAGCGGGCAGACCCCGGATGAACTGCAACGCGCGGCCTACGGGCTGACACACGGCAAGCTACCGGAGGGCGCGAAGCTTAGTGCCATTCCGGCGCAGCGCATCCCTCAGCGCCAGGCCTATGACGCGCCGCGCTGGCTCGATACTCACCACCCGGTGGCGCTGGGTGAACTGCTTAAAGACGAAGCGCGGTTCAACGTTCACGGTCTGAGCCACGAAACGATTCGCGTGGCGTTTCGCACCGCGCCGGATCTGTTTATGTGGGACGGCGATACCCTCCCCCTTCGCCTCGGCTACCGTTTCCCGACCAATAGCTGGGTAGATGAAGACACCTCCGCGCTCGGCGTCTCGCTGAATGGCCGCTTTCTGCGCAACCTGCCGGTGAACAGCAGCGGCGCGGTCGAGCGCCTCTGGCACCTGATGGGCGGCGACACGCGCCAGGAGCAGAAAACGCTGCATATTCAGCCCTGGCAAATCTATGGCGATAACCAATTCGAATTCTATTTTGCCGTCAAAGCAAAAAAAGAAGCGCCCTGTCAGGTGCTGAACGACACCAGTATGAAAAGCTCGATTGATCCTGACTCGACTCTCGATCTTAGCCACAGCTGGCACTTCAGCGAGCTGCCGAATCTTTCGTATTTCGTCGGCGCGGGCTTCCCCTTCTCACGCCAGGCCGATCTTTCCCAAACGCTGGTGCTGATGCCTTCCCACCCGGATGCGACCGAGATAAGCACGCTGATGACGCTCATGGCCCGCCAGGGAAATGCAACCGGCGTGACCTCTCACGGTGCCCGGGTTCTGCTGGGCGACGATGCGCCGCAACACGCCGGACAATCCTTGCAGAACAAAGACGTGCTGGCGATAGCCACGCTTCAGCAGCAGGCTTTCATTCAGTCGCTGTTCGCCCAAAGCCCCTTTGCCTTCCAGGAAGGCCAGCTTGAGTTACGCCAGCTCGACTACTTGCAGCAAGCCAAAGCTTTCCTGCTCGGCGACTGGCACCGGCAAAGCAAAGCCGCTTCGCGCTATCTGGCTTCGGCCGCCGACTGGCGAGGGTTCGTTAGCTTCAGCTCCCCGTGGGCGTCGAAGCGCAGCGTTATCCTCGCTACGGCCACGGGAGACGAGCAGTTGGCTCAGCTCCCGGACGATCTGCGCAAACCGGCGGTGAACGCCGCCATTCGCGGCGACCTCGCCCTTATCAGCAAAAGCGACGGCGTGCACAGCTGGCACATTGGCGACCATTACGTTTCCGGGCAAATGCCGTGGTATTTGCAAATTTTCTGGTATGCCAGCCAGCATTTCCTGGTTTTGGGGCTGATGTGCGCCCTGCTGGCGGCGCTTTTGGGGCTTTCCCTCTACTTCTACCTGAGCAACCAGGCGGCAAAACGCCTTGCGAACTATATCGGCCAGCGCCGTAACGGCGGCGACAGATAAGCAAATGAAAAACAAAAAAATTAATAAACCCTTACCGGCTTTTGGGTTAAGCAGCCTGTTCCTGCTGGCGCTTCCCTTCTCAAGCTTTAGCGCCCAGGGCGTGCTGGAGCAATTGTTTGCCCAGGCGCAGTTCTGGCACGAGCGCAATCACCCGGAAGATGCGCAAAGCGCGCTAAAAAAAATTCTTAGCGTTGAACCCAACAACCCGGACGCGCTCTATCTGCTGTCGCTTTACGCTTTGCAGCAGGGGAAAAAAGAGGAAGCACAAGCGTGGAAGGCAAAGCTGCGTAAGGCCAGCCCGGACGGTGCCAAAATCCAGCAGCTTGAGGGTGAAGTGGCAACCTCGGCGATTGCGCCAGGCCGCCTGGCTCAGGCAAGACGACTTGTCAAAAGCGGCAACCCGGCCGCCGCGGTCAAAGTCTATGAAGAACTGTTTATTAAAGGTGAACCTGCGGCTTCGCTCGCCAGCGAGTATTACCAGACGCTGGCCGCCATCCCGGAACGCCGCGAACAGGCGATTACCGCCCTGACTGAGCGCCACCAGCAAAGCCCACGGGATGCCGCAACGACGCTTGCGTTAGGCAAAATGCTGACCTGGCAGGAAGAGAGCCGCCGCGAAGGGATTGCATTGCTGGCAACGCTTTCGCCCTCCACGCCCGAAGCGGCAAAGGATCTACGGCAGGCGCTGCTATGGCTGCATCCTCGTGCGGACGACCGCCCGCTGTTCGAAGCCTGGCAACAAAATCACCCTAACGACGCAGAAGTAGAAGCGCACTATTCCAGCAACGTCACCGGAAGCACTGTCTCCGAAGGCTACCGGACAGTGGAAAAAGGCAATCTTAGCGGCGCGGATAAAGCCTTCCGACAGGCGCTGAACGCCGACCCGGATAACAGCAGCGCGCTGGGCGGTCTCGGCATTATCGCCATGCGCAAAGAACAATTCGCCGAAGCTCATGATTATTTAAAACGCGCCGCCTCCCGGCCCGGCGCAGACCAGGGAAAATGGGCGAGCCTTGCGGAGAAAGCGAGCTTCTACGCCGCCCTGAGCACGGCAAAAACGCAGGCCGCAAGGGGCAACTGGAACGAAGCGCTGGCCGCAAGCGAGCCTTTACTCAACAGCTCCGGGGACGAAAACCTGGCGGTGAATTTGTTCCGTGCGGACGTGTTGCGCCGCAAAGGTGACCTGCCGGAGGCGGAGCAGGCTTACCGCACCCTCAAGGCTCAAACGCCGTCCACGGAAGTGCAGCAGGCGCTTTACTATGTATTAACCCAGCAGCATAAAACCGATGAAGCGGCGAAGCTGCTCCAGACCCTGCCTCCCGCCTTCCGGGCCAAAGTTGCCAGCGGCCAGCCGGTTAGCGTTGACCCGATTCGTCGGCAGGCGGCGCAGGCGCTCGACGCAGGAGACGCCTTGCAGGCAGAACGGCTGCTGCGCGGCGCGATGCAAAAGCAACCGTCAAACGCTTGGGTCAGGCTCGATCTTGCCCGGGTGCTGCTAAAACAGGGTGACGAGGGTCAGGCCGCCCGACTTATCGCCCCTATGGAACAAAGCCCGCGCAAAGACGAACTTTACGTTGCCGCTCTTTATCGCGGGGAAAATAAACAGTGGAGCCAGGCTATCGCGGCGATCAACCGCATCCCGCGCGGCCAGTGGAACAAAGACATCAGCGCCCTGCGCCGCCGCGCCGCCTTTAATCTGGATCTTGCCAATGCGGACAAACTGATTGCCGGAGGCGACAATGCCGGCGCAAAAAACCTGCTGCTCCCGCTCAGCAATGCGGATACGGTTTCCCCGGCAGATGCCGGGCATCTGGCTGCAAGCCTTTATAAGGCCGGGCTAACTAACGAAGCGGATGCCCTGCTGGCAAACCCCGTCCTGCTGGCGAAAAGCTCACCGCGTGAAATTGCCGAAATTAAACTGGGCAGCATTATCAACGAGGCGGATAAGCTCCGCGAGCGGGGCCGGTACGCGCAGGCCTACGACACGCTAATCGTTAAGCTGCATGATGACCCGCATAACAAAGCTCTGATGCTCGCCATGGCGCGTGTTTATCAGTCCGGGAAGATGTTCAAAGAGTCCCGCAGCGTCTATCAATATGTTCTTTCTCAGGAGCCACATAACCAGGATGCGCTGACCGGGGCTATCAATCTGGCATTAGCCTCTGGCGACAATCCGCAGGCCGGTAAGCTTTTAAGCGAGCTGGACGACAAAAACTCTCCCGAAAATTTATTCCTTGCCGCTCGTGTTGCGCGCGGTAACGGCGAGGCACGCCAGGCGCTCACGCTGCTGCGGCAGGCAAAACAACAGTTGCTGGGCATCACCCGCGCCGGAAGCACGGCAACGGTTGGCGGGTTAGACATTGCGGATAATCCGTTTGTAGATGATGTGCAGGAGTCAACGGCGCTACCGTGGCAGACCGCAGCTTCGTTAGCAGGCGCGGGCTCTTCGAGCCAGAAACCTCAGCTTATTGCCCAGGTTAGCAAACTGCTCGATGAAACACGCGAAAAACTGGCCTCCTGGGTCGAAACCTCTTTAAGCCTGCGCGAGCGGGACGGCGAGGACGGGCTGGGCGGTCTGAGCGAAACCAAAACTTCGCTGGCTTTTTCTACCGTACCGTTTAGCGAGTCCCGGCTGAAGTTTTCCATAACGCCTGTGATGCTTAATGCGGGCAGCACTTCCGGCCAGGCGAGCAACCGCTTCGGTTCGGGGGCGCTACAGCAGGCCACCGCAGCCTGGCAGGCAACCCAGGCGTCACAGAAATCGGCCGCAGATTCCACCGCCGCCGCCGACGCGGCACGTAAAGCGCTGGCGGACAAATCCAACGCCCGGATTAAAGCGTGCCAGGATCCGACTTCTTCCGCGTGCGAAATCGCGATGCGCGATGAAACCGATGCTCAGGACGCCTTCAACCTTGCGCAGCAGCAGGTTATTCAGCCGCATACCTTCGGCCCTGACGACTATGCCGCAGGCTCCAGCGGCGAACAGCGCCGAAGCGGAGCAGAGCTTTCCCTCGCGTTAACCGGCGACCAGTACCAGGCCGACATCGGTACCACGCCGCTCGGCCAGGGTTCACACAACCTTGTTGGCGGGCTGCGCTGGTCGCCAACCGTTGCCGGAAATACCCAGTTAACGCTGAACGCCGAACGCCGCGCCGTGACCGATAGCCTGCTCTCCTACGTTGGCACCAAAGATAAATACAGCGGTAAAAACTGGGGGGCCGTAGTGAAAAGCGGCGGCGGCCTTAGCGTGAATTATGACAACGGCGACGCCGGAGCCTATGGCGGCGGCTCGTTCTATCAATATCAGGGACAAAACGTGCCTGAAAACCAGGCCGTGCTCGGCAACGCCGGGTTCTATTACCGACCGCTGCACGCCGAAGACCGGGAAGTGAAAATCGGCGTGAATACCGACTATATGAACTTCGCGAAAAACCTCGGCAACTTTAGCTTCGGCCAGGGCGGCTACTTCAGCCCGCAAAACTACATCAGCGTATCGCTGCCGGTGGAATACAGCCGCAATGCGGGGAACTGGAATTACAAACTTTCCGGCTCGGTGGGCTACCAGGCCTACTCCCAGAAGCAAAGCGATTACTTCCCAACCGAATCAGAATGGCAGAACAACCTCGACTGGCTGGTTGATGCCGGTTTTGGGCGCGAGTCCCACTACGCCGCCAAAACCTCCACCGGAGTGAGCTACAACCTCAAGCTTCAGGGCAATTACAAACTCAATCCGCAGATGGCGGTTGGCGGCAAGCTTAGCTACGACACGGCCGGAGAGTATTCGGAGGCCAACGCCCTGATTTATTTCAAATACTTACTGGATAACCAATAAGGCAGATCATGAGCATAACTGACACACTCGCCGACTACTGCCGCCGGCAGCAGTATCAGCCCGGCTGGCAGGATCTTAGCGCCCTGCTCTGCACCAGCATTCTTGCGGTAGCCAGCCGTGATGAAGGGCACGCATTCCTGCACCGCACGGGAGCACAGCTGGCGCGCCAGTTCCCGCTCCCGCCCGGCGAAACGCTTGGCGATCTGGAAGACGGGGCCAATAACCTGCTGGCGCAGTTTAACTGGGGCATGGTGCAAATTGCGGCCGATGATCGCGGCCTGGAAGTGACTCATCTCGCCTGGCCACATGCCGGGCAGGAGGACAATTTATCGGCCTGGGCAAACGGCTTTTCATCCCTGATGGAAGGATGCTGGAGCGAGTGGCTCCGGGCGCTGGGCGGCACAGAAGAGATGTTTTTTTGCCTGACGGGACAAAGCCCGGAGGCTCTGAATTTTCGTTACCAGACAGAGGGGAAGTGAAGTGAATATCAAATGGCTTTGGTCGGGAGTTAGCATGTTAATGCTATTTTTCAGCGCGCAGAGCATTGCGTCGCAAAACGTTGAAAACTGGCAATCTTATAAACAGCGCTTTATTGACCAGGGACGCGTTATCGATAGCGGCAACCAGCAAATCAGCCATTCCGAAGGGCAAGGCTACGGCATGCTGCTCGCCGAGATCAACGGCGATCGCGCTACTTTCGACAGTCTCTGGAACTGGACGCATAAAAATTTATACCGGGAGGATATCGGCCTGTTTTCATGGCGTTACGATCCGGCAAAGCATCAGGTTAACGATCGTAACGACGCGACGGATGGCGATATGCTGATCGGCTGGGCGCTGCTGCGCGCCGGTAACCGCTGGAACGAAAAGCGTTATATCGACGCCTCTTTAGGGATCCAGCGCGCACTGCTTTCACATGCGGTAATTAACTGGGCGGGAAAAACCGTTATGCTGCCCGGCGTTGAAGGCTTTACGCATAAAGATTTTATCAACCTGAACCCGTCCTATTTTATCTTCCCGGCCTGGCGCGACTTCTATAGTTATTCCCATCGCGCGGAATGGCAAAAAATGATCGACGACGGGCTGACGCTCCTCGATGCCATGCGCTTTGGCGAGCATCGCCTCCCTGTCGACTGGGTGACGGTCAATAAAGACGGCACGGTTGAGCCCGCCACCGACTGGCCCGCTCGTTTCGGCTTTGACGCGGTACGTATCCCGCTTTACCTGAACTGGTATCAAAAAGACTTGCCGCAGAACCGCATCTTTAGCTCGTTCTGGGAGAAACAGCCGGAATGGAATGCGCCCGCGTGGATCAACGTCTTCACCGGCACCGTTGCCGAGTACCCGCTGCCGGGCGGGATGCAGGCGGTAAGAGATTTTTCCGTAGGAAGTATAAGAGAAGATTACTGGGACAAGCGTTACGTCGGGGAAGATTACTATTCATCAAGCCTGAAGCTGCTGACGAAAGCCGCTGCTATGGAAGTAAACCTCACAGCTCACTCCGGCTCGACCGTCGTTTTTTAGTTGCTTTTATAGGGGCAGAGCGGGAGATAGCGATATCTCCCGGCTACGCACGGAATAATGCTGACACGAAGCGCGACTTATCATTTCCAGGAAAAAATCCGCAATATCAGCCTGGCTTCTGCTCTCAAAAGCACAAGGAGAAGAACGCCGGGCCTGAATTTTTTAAGAAATTTTGTTTCTGCTGACATAATTATCGCTGAACCCTTACGGAATAATTAAAATTATCAAAATTGAAGCAGCACAGACCCGACGACATAGGACGGCCTTCGAAAATCACTCCGTAATAAGCGTTCACAATCCTTCGCCTGCCTCACACCACTCCCATTTTTTAAATTCTATTATTACTGCCGATAATCAAAATGACAGGCCGCACCTCGGAATATAAAACCGCCGAAACCCACAACTGCTGCCTGGAATATTTATTCTTCTACACACTGGCCTAAATCATGGTCTCATCAGCATCCGGTCTGACAGGTAATACGTTTACCCGGAGCATCATCCAGAAAATACTCTGACTCATCCGGAATAATGCCGTCACAGTAGCGAGTATCTTCCCAGACCAGACGCCAGTGAACGTCGCGGTATCGAATGGGATCGTCAGTGACAAGCATTTCTGTATCACTTTCAATTAATACATCGTAATACACCTGACGAGGCGCATTCATTCCGCGAATAAAATAGTTATAAGCCCCAAGATTTTTAAACCCACTGATACCGTTTTTAATTACCAGCAGCTTATGATGATACTGAATTTTGACTGGTTCCCAGATACCGTCGCAGGGCACCGGGTCATCGGTTTTAATAATGATATCGCTGCGCTCAGGAACGGACGGGAGGTTTTTGGGAAAAATGGGATAAGATAGCTTATGTAAGTTATAATTATAGCTGTCGGAGTCCAATAGATACGCGGCATCAAAAAAATTACAGACATTATCATGCGGTGGGTAAAGTAAATTATCCCCCCAATAACTTGCGGCAATACGTAATTTATTCAAGATCTCTACTTTTGGTGGATAAGGTTCTCTCTGTACCCCATGCTCATGGCAGGGTAGATAAAAATAAGATTCAATTAAATCCACTGGGCGAAAAAGTTGATCGAACTCACCTGTATTCATTTGCCATACCTGCCGGTTGCCCACGGCCAGTTCCGGTAATCCTTCATCGTAAAGGCGCAGGGCATCATATGCTCGAATAATACTCTTCGGGTGGAACCCCTTCGTTATCTCTTCTGGCCAGGTTTTTAACGCCTGCTCATACTGCTGGGTAAAATACGCCCAGGCATCCCGTTTACGCTGCCACAGAGTGTAACTGCTCAGCCGCTGTAACAGCCAGAACAGCTTGCGCCGTACCTGTTCATCGCTCATCGGGTATTTCTTTTCCAGAGTCATCATTGTTCGCTTCCTGTCGTGGTCTGCCGCTCAACAAGAACACCGTTGATCATGCTGCGTTGTGTGACTTTGCTTCGGAGTCCATCGTCCTGCAATACACGCGAGCTGGTCGCATAAGGGTGGTAAATTCTTCCAGTGCACTGTATCCATATTTTCCGCTCACCTCTTTCGACTCTGAAGGATAAAATTCAGCCTTCACACCCTGTATATCTACCGTCATTGCCCGACCACTGGATTTAACCTGCTTGCCATAATTATTCACCGCTCTTTTAAATCGTTCATCCAGTTCGTGTCAGATTCGGTTGTGTGTTTTTTGTAAATATATTCTTAATTGCTCTACTAATAATCACGGATACATAACCGGCTGAGCATGAGAAAAACATCAAAGCGACTCTAAGAGGATTTGTTTCGTACCATGAATAAATCATATATATAATAGCTATACTAGTTATTATCAATGAATGTTTAATCTTTATAAAAGAAGAGATAAACACCACTGGGATAATAATGCACCTCATATATAGCATCACAAACCCTGGCGAGACACCTCGGCTACGTGGAGTGAAGTAGCTCATATACAATTCGTATCCAATCTGATGAACCACAATGACAAAAAACACCCTAAAATTCCTATTGAAGTATTTAATAGCATTTCTTTATTTTTCCCAGACACCATATTTCCTCTGCTCACTATCTGTAATTGGGTTGCCGAGAGTTGCAGATGCTCAGCACTGGTAAAGCTATCCCCTCAGGCGCTGAGAAGCGGAGCATTTTCAGGATGTTCTGCCTGCTGGTTTTCACGGGTGACAACATCCGGGTGTTCAGAGTCATGGAACGCGTAGGCAATATACGGGCGGTCCGGGTCACCACCGTCAAAAACACCCCCCACTTCCGTGCCGTCAATCAGCGGTGTGTGCCAGCCTCAGGTTTCTCCGGCGTACGGTTTGGCCTGTCGTATCCACTGGTAGTTATGGCCCTGTTCGGCGTCTTCACGGCTGAAGTCCAGCTTCACCCGGTAGCGGCCCAGGCTGGACAGCCAGGCAGAGATATCCCCCCTTTTCCCGGCTTTTAATACGCCTTCAGCCAGTAAAAAAGCCAACCCATTACCTGTAGCTAAAACCAGATATCTAATTATCTTCCGACTTTATATAAACACTGCCTCCGTCTTCACGATGTAAAAGACTCCATGTTGCGGGGAACTTTATTTCAGGTACATACATATCACTCTGATATTTCGTGGCCTCCGGCATCAATACACCGGTCTTAATATCAATAAACTGCTGATGTCCTCCGGCAAGCGTGGACCATTTCCCGGAATGAGGGCATTGCTCGCCGGTCTGGCAGGTAATTCGTTTACCCGGAGCATCATCCAGAAAATACTCTGACTCATCCGGAATAATGCCGTCACAGTAGCGAGTATCTTCCCAGACCAGACGCCAGTGAACGTCGCGGTATCGAATGGGATCGTCAGTGACAAGCATTTCTGTATCACTTTCAATTAATACATCGTAATACACCTGACGAGGCGCATTCATTCCGCGAATAAAATAGTTATAAGCCCCAAGATTTTTAAACCCACTGATACCGTTTTTAATTACCAGTAACTTATGGTGATACTCTATTTTTACTGGTTCCCAGATACCGTCGCAGGGCACCGGGTCATCGGTTTTAATAATGATATCGCTGCGCTCAGGAACGGACGGGAGGTTTTTCGGGAATACCGGGAAAGCCAGCTGAGTTAAGTTATAAATATAATTATTAGGGTTTAATAAATATTCAGCATCAAAAATATTACATACATTATTTGCTGGCGGATATAATAAATTATCGCCCCGGTATTCTGCTGCAACCCGCCACTGATTAATATTTTCTATTTCTGGTGGGTAAGGCTCTCGTTGCCCGCCTCGCTCACTATGGCAGGGCCAGTAAAAATAAGTTCTTATTAAACTAACTGGCCGAAAAAGCTGATCGAACTCACCTGTATTCATTTGCCATACCTGCCGGTTGCCCACAGCCAGTTCCGGTAATCCTTCATCGTAAAGGCGCAGGGCATCATATGCTCGAATAATACTCTTCGGGTGGAACCCCTTCGTTATCTCCTCCGGCCAGGTTTTTAACGCCTGCTCATACTGCTGGGTAAAATACGCCCAGGCATCCCGTTTACGCTGCCACAGAGTGTAACTGCTCAGCCGCTGTAACAGCCAGAACAGCTTGCGACGCACCTGTTCATCGCTCATCGGGTATTTCTTTTCCAGAGTCATCATTGTTCGCTTCCTGTCGTAGTCTGCCGCTCAGTCCGGGCGGCATTCAGTATCGTTCTGCCCGTTACCTTGGTGCGTAGCTCATCGTCATGCAGTTCGCGGCTATATGTGGTGTACGGCGGTTCAATGCCCTCCGGCCGGGTATAACCATAAGTCCCCTCTACGTCCTTCCAATGAGTGGGATAAAACTCAGCCTTTACGCCATTAATTTCAATGCTGGTAGGCTGACCTGTCGCCTTAACCTGCTCTCCGATACGGTTCAGTTCTTTTTTCAGCATCTCATCCAGATTAATGATTACCTGCTCACCGCCGCCCTGCAGATACTGAGTGGGAATATCACTCCCGAACTGTTCCGCAATCTTGCCATGCCAGGCATTAGTGCCCGGCATCCGCATGGCAAGGTCTTCCGGCAGATGCAGCACCACCAGAAAACCGTTGCCGTTCCACTCATCCAGCACCGCCGATAGCTGCCGCCACTCTTCTGCACTGCCTGGTACTTTCTGGTAGCCCCAGAATCCCCCTGCCGCCCAGGAGCCACCGGGATTTGTGGCCAACTGCGTCTCATTGCCAAAAGCGCGATAGATAGTACTGCCCGCCATCTCCCGGGCGCTTTTAGCGATAATTTCACCGCTGAAAGAAGCTATATCAGTAAAGACCTGCTGTCCTTTAACGAATGCAGGGCTTTCTCCTTTCCAACTAACGATATTCGGATACCCCGCCTTCAAATATTTACGCTGGAGTCTACCTTGGTGAAACTCCTCAGCATGAAGACTCGGAAAACGCGTGCCCTGCTTCGGCGCTTCCCGTAACGGGCGCTCGATAAGATAGGCTTCCGCTTCACGCCGCACTTCAGCCCTGCCCTTACCCGTTGCCACCGTATGGATTTCACCTTTATATACCAGCGCCTGCAACACCCGCAGTTTCGCATCCAGCTCTTTCAGCGCCTGCGGGATCATCCTGGAAGCCAGTGGTTTAAGGGCAGCAAATCCATCCCGTACCCGAAGTAAGTCCGCCTGCCATTTATCTGGCAGCATTCTTCCGACCCGGGCCTTCAGGATCTGATTAATTGCGGTGATCATCGTGTCGCAAAAATCACGCATTTTCTCAATCAGCCGCGCCTGATATTCAACAACATTCAGTTTATTCAGCCATTTCACCGCATCGCCTTCGCCAACGCGGTTCAGATACTTAACCACCTCGGCGAGTGTTTCCACATTTTCTGCCGCTTTTGTAGTTACACGCAGGGCCAGGCGTCCGACACCTTTTATCACACCACCAATCACCGGGATCAGCGCAAACAGCAGGATCACCAAAAACACCCATTCGGTGGTGTTTTCGCGCTTTTTGGGCTCATTAATCAAGCCAATCGACACGGCCAGCAAATCACGCACCGCTGTCACATCGCCAACTACGGGGATCATTCCGATGGCGGCATCGGTAATAACTTGCCCGATGGTCTGTTTTTCATTGAACGCCCCCTGAAGCGTTCCCCAAATCCACTGGCTGGTTTCCAGGCTGGTTTCTTTAAACCACGCAACGCCCGGCATACTCATTCCACACCTCCGCTGTGTTTCATTATCAGGGCGTCAATGTCGGACTCACTCGCTGAGGAACCGATAAACTGCTGATTATCCCTGTTGTTTTTTCGTAAATAACCCCGCACATCCGGCCCCATCTCAACAGTCATTGGGCCGTCAGGTATAGTGTCAAGATGCAGGTAGCCAGCCCCATCGAGGCTACCGGTACGCACAGAACCGTCCGCAAGTGTTGCGGTAAACGGTGCACCAACCACCGGCGTGTCATCATGGTAGAGATACTGCATTAGTGCATCATTGGGGTCTTTCAGCGGATCAGGCAGCCACGGCACGTCCGGAGTCTGCGCAGCACCGCCTTCCGTATCCAGCCGGCGAGCCTTGCGGGTGTAAGTCCCTGCGGTCTCGTACTTTATTTTTCCTTGTTCAATAAGGATGGAGCTCCCGCCCCCCACCAGCCGTATCCGCTTCTTACCGGCCAGCAGCATCTCTGTTGCAGAGATAAGAGTCAGTTTCTGCTCGGCACTCAGGTGCATCACGCCATTCTGCGCCTGAAACTGTACCGGCCCCTGCGCCGAAATCAGGCTCAGCTTGCCGTATTGGGCAAACATTCCCACGCTGTCGCCTGCCAGTCCGGTGATATGCCCTTCAGCACCGAGGCTGATATTCCCGCCCGCATTCAGGGCGAGATTGTCTGCGGCCGCCAGCTGTAGATGCTCAGCGCTGGTAAAAGCCATCCCCTCAGGTGCTGAGAAGTGGATCATCTTATTGAGGGTTTTCAGACGTGTAGCGAACATCACCTGCTGGCTGGCGATATCGGCTTCCAGGGCTTTCGCCTGTCGAGCGGCGCTGGCCAGTCCCTCGATTTGTTCGCGGACGGCCTCAATCTCCTGGAGTGCCAGATCCATATCAAGCACATCGCCTTCGCCGTGCACTTTGCCATCGGCAGTGATAAGCAGCCCTTTCGCCACACGAATGATCCCGAACTCATCGGTGCGCAGCTCAAACCCGGTTCCGCGCGGCTCGTTCTCCATGTCCACGATGTGGCCCTGGTTCAGTGCCGTGGCCCCGAACGGGGTGCTGAGCGCGATATGTTCACTCTTGCGCTGGTCTTCCATACGCAGTTCGTTCTGGCCCGCGGTTCGCAGGATGTTTTGGCTGCAGTTTTCGCGGGTGACCACATCCGGATGTTCAGAGTCATGGAACGCATGGGCGATGTACGGGCGGTCCGGGTCACCGCCATCAAAGGCAACCCCCACTTCCGTGCCGTCAATCAGCGGCGTGTGCCAGCCCCAGGTTTCTCCGGCGTAGGGTTTGGCCTGTCGTATCCACAGGTAGTTATGGCCCTGTTCGGCGTCTTCACGGCTGAAGTCCAGCTTCACCCGGTAGCGACCCATCTCATCAAGATGGGCATAAAGCGCACTCTTCTCATCGCTTTCAACGCGAGCGGTCAGCGTGCCGGCAATTAACGGGCGCGATGCTGGCTCTGGTCTGAAGCAGGACTGCTCGCTGTAAGGCATGCCCCAGACGGAGACATGCAGACGGGTATCACGAGCCGCCCGGAAGGTGGTGAGCGTAATCACCATCCCCTCTTTCAGCTCCGGTGTGTCACTGTCTCCGGTCTCCAGCACCATCCCCGGCGTCAGGTGGCTGGCATTGCTGAAGAGATGCAGACGGATGGCATTATTAAGGGCGTGCTCATGTTGAATGCGGGCGTAAAAGGCTCCGCTTTCGGTTTCCGGTTCAGAGGTGGTGTCATCGCCCGCTTCGCGGTACGGGGCCGCATAGCGGTAGTGCTCACCGATGGTGGCAGCTTCATTTCTGACGCTTGCGGTCGCATCCATTGGCGTGCTGGCGGTGCGATAGTTGTAATCCCGCATGGCCACGCTACCGGTGACGGTGTGGTGCCACACTCTGGCATCCCATACGGCTTCAACCGCGCCATCATGAAGAGCAGAAGGCTCACGGTACGGCAGCTGCACACCAAACTGATAGTGCAGCTGGCTGTCGGCAAACGTCACCGTATCCAGCCCGGTGGTGATGTTGACCCCGGTGCGGAACCAGATACCGTCTCCGGCCAGGATTCGCTGGATAAACTGCAGGTCGGTCTCCCGCCACTGGGTAATCAGTTCACGTACTGGATAGGCCCGTTCCAGCCGAAATTCAAAATCCGACCCTTCCAGCCCGTGGTTGCGCAGTACCCGCTCCACTAGCTCTGGTACGGAGACATTCTGGTACACCGCACAGCGACGGGTGTGAGCGAGCAACGCCAGGCGCGAGGAAAGCGTTACGGCAAAATGCGTCTGGTCAACGGTCTCCTGGAGGTGCTCAAAGCCGGTGATGATGCCCTGCACGACCCTGCCACTGAGCATGCTGAGGGTGGCATACTTCAACATCGCATCCCGGCGACTGATATCTTTCTGTGTCGTGGTGAATTCAATGCGCCATTCGAACGGCGCATTGAGCGTTTCACGTCCGCGGAAGTTCAGCACATCCGGCTTCAGGACGCTGTCGTTAATCTCAAGGCGGTAGCGGGTCTGTCCGTCAAATAGCCCCTGCCAATTATCCGGGATTGTATCCATAGCATTACTCCTTCACCGTGACCAGGGTCAGCCCGGTGCTGTTGAGCTGGATGGTGCGCGGCTTGTCCGGGTCGAGGTCATCGAGACTCAGCACCAGCTTCCAGGTGTTGTTAAGGATATCCGGACGATTGAACAGCCCCACCACCGCCACAAATTTCGCCTCTTCATTCATTGGCATATTCAGGGTTACGCTGCCTTTGGGCATCACCAGTAGCGACTTGCTGGCAACGATGTCTTCTTTAAGGGTGTTATCCGCATCGCGTAGCAACTCCTGGTAGTCCGCCGCATCCACCTTCTGGCGGTCCTTAAGCTGGTACACCTGCATCATGGTGGCAAGCGGGATCTGCGCCTCATCGGCATTGATGGCCGAGCGGGGTTCAAAATCCAGATGCAGCACTTTTATTTTTTTGTAGAAGAGGGCTTTAGTTGCGTTGACCGCGCCATCCGACACGGCCTGAGTCAGGCCACATGCGGTCAACAGGGAACAGAGCAGCATCAGTGCGGCACTGCGCGACAGGGAAGCGAAAGTCATTCGTGGAGTCCTTTTCGGCTTTCAGAAACAGGGGCGTGTTAAATGTGCTGGATGTTGAAGTCAGATACTTCAGTCAAAACGGTAGCCGCCAGGCTCCGCCGGCGGCAGGGTTTCGCAAGCCAGACCTTCATAAGAGCCAAGGCTCACGGTCAGATGGCTGCGTTTCGCAGGGCGGTCGCGCTTCATTCCCAGCACGCCGGTGCGGCCCAGCTGTACCCGGTTGGTCTTACCCAGACGCGGTTCAGGCAGACAACTTACCGGCACCGTAAGGCGAAGACGTACATCGGAGCGGTAACCCATGTATACCCGCAGCAGTACCATCAGGTCGGTGTGTATCTGGCCACCGGGCAACCAACTCTGCGCTTCTTGCAGGTTGTCAGTCGCCAGCATAAGGAGGATGCGGCTACAGGCCTCTTTGCCGGTTTTGCCTAGCGTGGCGCGCTGTGACAGAGATACCCGGTTGGCTTTGCCGAGCCCGCTGCGCTTTGCGACGGGAACCTTTACCGGATCCGGGCTGATAACGGTGGCACGGGTCTCCGGGGCCAGCAGACTCACCAGTTGGCGAATGCCTTCGGCGTTACGGGTCGGCAGACGCATGGTGCCCAGCAGCGCCAGAAAGCGGGACACCGGAGTAGCCACCTGCTCTGCGGTGCCCGGAATACCAAGTCCGACCAGCCCCAGCAGGCACTGTGATGTTGCATCGTGGCCGCCCGCCTCAAAGGTTGCCGGCCAGGCGTACTTGCGCCAGATACGGTAATACTGGGTGTGGATGCGGTGGCTGAAGATATCGAGAAACGCGGTGGTGGCTTCATGCCCTTCCCGGCGTTGCGCAATATCATCGAGGTAGGTTGTCGGCAGCGGAGAATCCACACCGTACATCCCGAGGAACGTGGTGCGCACCGTCGGCGGCAGGTCCGGGTGGCCTTCGTCGGTTTCGGCCGCCTTCAGTTCGCTTACCGGAAACCCCATTCCCGGCCACGGGCGAAAACGTACAGGATCGACCGAGAGTTTCTCGGTACTGCCAAGCTTCGGTGCCTGCGGATTTTCCTGCTCCAGCAACTGGCAGAAGCGATAGAAATTAACCCGCCAGATATCGTCGCGAAGCGCCTCTGTCAGCCCGGAATGTGCTGGCTGTGATTCTCTTTCCATCGCAGTCGTTTCCCTGTCGGCTGTAGTACCAGCGTCAGTTGGTTAAAGAGGTGCACATCGGCATAGAGTGCAAAGAAGCGGTGCAACATTTCCCCGAACAGGGTGACATCGCCCTCACCGGCAAAGTTATCGGCATTGAGGGTTATTTCAATGTCCACCCCACGCAGCATAAAGCCCTTCTCAAAGCGACGAATAAGGGTGTGCTTC
Organism: Cedecea davisae DSM 4568; assembly: GCF_000412335.2. GTDB lineage: Bacteria > Pseudomonadota > Gammaproteobacteria > Enterobacterales > Enterobacteriaceae > Cedecea > Cedecea davisae. Next base: position 1,376,584 of record NZ_KE161030.1, on the reverse strand, counting down.
ACTGCCACAATCGCCTCCAGGCGACGACGGTTCATCTCATCGTCGGTCCAGTCATACAGCGCCAGTGTCCCGCGCAGCACCTCCGGGTTATCCATCATGCTTAAGAAACTTGAGCCCAGATGGCTCATCACCCGCCAGTGGAAGCGGTCATTTGCCGGCGGATAGAGCGGGAGGGTCGGCACCTTCAGGTTCAGGACTCTGACCGGCACTTTTCCCGCCTTCACCACCCGGTCAAGCAGGGTACTTTCAAGTGAGCGGCGAGGTAGCTGGCCGTTGGTACCGGTGATGCGGATGGAAAGCGACTCAGGGACCTGCGACAGTTGCTCCATCTCGAATGACTTTCCACCGAGGATAAGCCAGGTGTCATACAGGCCGGAGGGGCCGCGCTTCACGCGGATGTGAAAGTAACGCTCCGGCGCGTCGTGGCGCATCATGCCGCCACGGTGGCGGAAACTGGTGAACGGGACATACGGATGTTTACCGTTTTTCACCGCGCCGTGAATGGAATCCACGCTGTAGATTTCGGTGTGCCCGTCCTGCACGCGCATCGGGCGCAGCCGGTATTCGTTTTGCAGTGGATCGGGCGTTAGCGGATCGGCTTCCAGTGTGAACAGGTTAATCACCGGCGCGCAGTGCAGACGGAAGTTGTCGGTCTCAAACGGCATGTCAGATGGCCAGCTGCCGTCGAGCACGATATCGGTCTCAAACCAGGTGGTTTTCTGACTCAGCCCTGCAAACTCCAGACCTTTAAGTTCCACGAACATAAACTTTTCGCGGTAGCTGAAATACTCCAGCAGCAGCTGGTAGCCACTAAACGCTGAGTCCCCTTTCGGCCACAGGCGGTCAGCGTCATCAAAGCCCATCGGTTTACACCAGCCCTCAAAGCGGACCCGCTCTGTACGGGTTTCCGCGTGGCGAACATACATCGCCTGCACCCGGCGAGTCAGCGCAAGGTGGAGTGCCGAGGCCACCGGGCTGTCGGCATCGAGATAAATGGCCACCTTATCAATCCCGGCTTTCGACCAGTCCACCTTTTCCGGGCACTCAAAGCGCAGACGAATGACGGCACGGCCATCCGGCTCCGTTTGCAAGCGAGCTTCTGCCAAATGCAACGGCTGGAGGGGCACTTCACGCGTCGTACGGTACTGGCAGACTGTGTTATCGGGACCGACCGGGCGCGACAACACTGAGAAGCCGTTTTCCAGCACCTCCATTTTGCGCAGCTGTCGCCAGTCCGGCGTGAACGCCACCACGGAGAGCGACGGGATGGTTCGCATGTAGTGCGGCCACAGCAGGCTCACCAGCCCTTCAGTCAGTTCCGGCAGATCATCATCCAGCTTTTCACGCAGGCGCCCCATCAGGAAGGCGAAGCCCTCGAACAGGCGCTCAACATACGGGTCACGGGCTCCGGTTTTATCCAGGTTGAGCATGGCCGCACGGTCGGGATGGGCGCGGGCAAACTCTTTCCCGGCTTCGCGCAGGTAGCGCATCTCGGCTTCGTAATAACGCAGGGTTAAATCATCCATGTACGGAGATCCTGAGTGTAGAAAATATCAAAAAGAAAACGGAAGGCGTCATCAATGAGGACCTGGAATATCAGGAGATGTTTAACCGCAGTCACCATTTATTCGTCTCGGGCAAGGGTGAGCGCGCTATCAGTAGCGCCCACGGAAAAAATGGTCTGCGGCAGGCTGAAGCCCTGCAGTTTAAGCAACGCCAGCGGCCCGTCGCCAAGCTCGCTGCGCAGTATGAATTTCAGCGGATTGCCATCCGGGGTGATCCACACCAGCTGGGTGCGGCTGCTGTCGAGCGGAGCGATCAGCGCCTTATCGAGCAGGCGGATAAAGCCCCAGCTCCCCTGGTTGCTGGCATAGAGGCGCATTTCAGTGCTGGTTGAGCGCCAGCTCAGATCCACGCCCGGATAGTAAGTGTTGCCCGGCCAGGTGAAACTCTGCCAGCTTGCCATCTGGTTAAAGTAATCCAGTTTCTGGCCATCCAGCGTCAGCTGGGTACGGGCCACATCGCGCGACGGTCGGGCCATCAGTTCAAAATGCATCCCGGCGTCGCCCTGGGCAAAGACGATATCCGAGATATCGGCAAGCTTATTAATGGCGGTAAGAAATGCCGGGCTGATGCTCATTCCCTGACTGGCAGCCGGATCCACCACCCAGTGGCTGCCTTCCTGATGCAGCATGCCTCCGAGGTTGGTTTTGACGAACGCGGCAATGCGACCGGAATCGCTGCGCAGGAACTGAGCCAGCAGCGGCAGTGACGCATCGCTGCCGGTCGCTTTAAACGGATAACGTCCTGCAAAGGCTTTGTTCCACTGAGAAACAATGGTGCTCTGCCAGCGGGCGTTGAGACTGCCCGCCGCCGGGGCCAGCACCTGACGCCAGGCCAGGTCAAGCGGCTGCACAAACAGCGCCTGCCCGAAGCCGTTCCACTCCTGCCCGAGACTTGCCGCCACCAGGGAGCCGTAGTCACGGGTATCGGTCAGGTCAATGGCTTTGCCCTGGAAGACCGTCTGGGCCAGCATTTGAGCCATCGCCTGCGGATCAGGCGCACTGGTCACCTGCTGAAGTTTGAGTCGCACCTGAGTCACACGGGCAAGCCAGGACTGGAAGCTGAGGTTACCGTTCGAGCCGGTACCGTCCTTCCCATCCATCAGGCCCGTGAGTGGCCCAAACACGCCGTCCAGCGGACCTTTAGGCCCCTGCGTCTGTTCTATAAACTGTTTTGCGCTCTTCTTACGCCCCACAAGTTTTTTCGCTGAATCTACCAGAGAGTCAGCAAGCCGCTCTCCTTTAGCCCCGGTCTGTCCCTGCCAGGCAAGTGTATTCATCAATGCCACCAGAGGTGACTGACGCACATCCGCCAGCAGGTTCAGTTGGGCAATGGCCTCCGAAAGTGATGACGCTTCGTGCCACTGAATGCTGTTGGCCATATTGAGCCAGGCGTTGCCAAAGTCGGTGAAGTAGCGCTCCGTCAGACGCTGTTTCAATGCTTCTGGCGACACATCACTACCTGGCTGATACGTTTTATCGGTGAGCACCCAATCGATTTCATCACGGCGGGTCTTCACCACCTCATCAATAGCATCCTCGACCTGCTCTTCCCATGCCTGGCGGGTGAACATCCCCGGCACTATTTCTTCAGAGGAGAACAAGGATGAGGCATCGGTATCACCGGTCATGTCCGCCAGGGTTAAATCAGGCCAGTTGCGGGCAATACGTCCGAGCATTTCCTGATACAGACCAGATTCGGCGTTACGCTGACCAATCTGTTTGAGCAAAATCTGACGTACCGTTCCCACCATTTCGCGGTCGGGAGTGATTTTCCACTCCGGGTGTGCCGGTAAGTTCTGCGCATAGAATCCGAGCAGCTTCGGCGCCTGGGTCTGCCACACGCTGTCCGGCACGCCGCTGCGGTGCGGCCAGGCCTTCAGCATATTGCCGGCAAGCCAGCCCGCATCCGCTTTATCGGGACGGGCCAGCATCAGGTAGCCTTTAAGCAGGCCGTAGGTCTTCTGGGTAGCGGACGTGCGCGCGCTGCTTGCCGGTGGTAGTTGCACAAAAGCGTTAAGCTGGCGGTGAAGTTCGTCTGCCAGCGCATCGCGCATCAGCTGCTGGTTGTTACTTGCGTACAATGGCCAGAGCATCTTCAGCGTTCCGCTGTCCTGATTCAGACCAAAGCGGGTATACCACGGCGCACCGTGCACTTCACGGTTCTGCAGGCGGGCGATGGTCTGCTGCAATGCTAACTGGTTACGCAGACGCTCAGGCAGCGGCTGTTTTGTGTCGGCGGCAACCCGGGCCGTATTCTGCGCCAGCCAGATTTGTGTGCGGTTAACGGATAGCGACAGCAACGTACCAGCCCCCCAGAGTAGAACCAGCCCCAGTAGCACCAGACGCAGTAGCTTTTGCCAGTGGAAGCCGATTTTTCGGGCATGTACCTGCCGACTGTCGTTTTCGAGTTCCTGCCACACCCGCGGTGACAGGCGCGCATGCGGCACCGTTTCGGTCTCCGAAAACGCCGGACTGAACATCATCCCACGCAGACGGTAAGGGGCTGGCCCGGACATCAGTGTGGTTATCAATGGCACCAGGGAGCGTCGTAACGAGCCACGAAGGGCTTTTGACAGGCTCAGCAGCCAGTGGTGCCGTGAGTTCTCAAGCAGCGCTGTCACGCCGGGCGTCTGCAATTCTGAGGATAGTGTGGTGAGTGTCGCGCGGGCCTCTTCCGTTGTCGCCCCCGGACCAAACAGCGCGCCGGTTGGGGGCACGCCCTCCCCGTCATGAGACCAGGTGCCTTCACGAACGAGCCACAACCAGACCGGCAACTGCCAGCCCAGCAGGACATCTGTTTTATAGCGCATGCGGGCCAGAGTGTCCTGCTTTGCCGTATCCGGCAAAGCGGCCGCATTCATCACCTGCACCACGCCGTCCAGTGGACGCTGTGGGCGCACCTCTTTCAGAACGGACAAAAGGTCATCATCGGGCACGTTCTCAGCCAGGCCACCATGAATGAGCACAATCCCGTCACTCTCCTGCCAGTGGTCACGCTTAAGACCCGGTACCACTTTCTCAATATCGCTGTCGCTACCTTGTACCAGCAGCAGGCGCACTTTTGCTTTCCAGCGAAGGCGGTAACGCAGGCGCAGATGATCGACCAGAGGCTCGGCCACAAACCGGAATGTGTCCGCGTCGGTATGTTTTGCATCTGGCTGGGATGCAGCAGCCTGCTGTCCGGAGGCTATCACATCCAGTTTTCCCTGCTTCTCACCGTTCTTAGTGAAAATGGTTTCAAGCACCCAACCGATAATCAGCGCCGCCAGCATCAGCAGCAAGCTGATGATCACAATGCCGGTCGTGCTGAACGGCCCCATGTTGAAGGTGTCCTTAACCCACTGCGGCCAGAACCAGAGTGCGCCGCCAATGAGGCAGACAGATAAAGCGCCCAGGAGCAGCGCAAGCAGAAAGGTGGATGCGATTTTCATAACGGTGGAGAGCAATCCCTTGAGAGTTATTCTGGTGTGACAAGACAGAGTTGTCGGTTGTCTTCAGCCAGTTCCGTGACAGTAAGCTGCGCTTTGCTGTCGTTCAGGCACTGGCGGGTTGCCAGCTGTAACGCTTGCCAGGGAGCGGAAATGCCCGCAAACCCGACAACAGTATCAATATGGATAATTTTATCGGCTTTAAGTCCCGGAGCGTGTGCCTCCCGGGCCTTGCTGAAGATATCGCCGGAAGCCATTTGGCCACCGCTGGTCCATGCCTGCTTCAGTGCTGTTTTTTCCAGTCCTGACCACATCATGACGCGCTCAAATGCCTGGTCGAGATTGCCATCGCGGCAAATCTGCGGCCGGTGAACCCTGACCGATACGTCCGGGATATCCTTAAGACGGCAGTTGGTCAGCAGTAACACGGAAATGGCCTCGCCACTGTCCTCTGGCGGGTGTTCGTAAAGCTGGGCGCTGACCACCAGTAACGCAGCAGCACGGTCATAATGGCAGTCCAGCCAGTAGTCGAGGAGTTCCAGCCCTGTCAGGTCGCGAATACGCACCAGCGGGTGAGTAACGCTTTTTTGCAGGAGAGCCGGCAATGCCGAAAACTGTTCACCGGTATCCACCGCCAGATAACAGGTCAGCGTTGACGGGAGAAACGCCACCAGATTCTGGACACGGGCAGTAATTTCCGGGAGATAATGCGCTACCCGGTCGGCCATTTCCCCGGCGGCCGTCAGCGCCCGGTGACGAATCGGGTCGCCACCATTGACTGGCTCGCAGGGCATCATCAGGGGCTTTTTAGCTAACACAGCCTCATGCGTCATCGGACTGGCGGGCCCCAGCCCGTTAATCAGGACTTCGCCGATAAGCCAGGCAAAGCGCTGCCCGCGCGCAACGTCCGCCCGGTACCGGGCTGCAGTCGTGGCATTCTTCTCATCACAACGCCCACGGAGGAGCGCGTAGCCAAAATAGCGTCCGACAACCAAAAAGCCCCACAATACGACAGGCAGCCCTGTTGCTAACCCCCAGAAAGCTGCACCTGAGCGCTCGCCCTTCCATAACAGGAATGCGGCCGCGGCCCCTGCCAACAGCATCGCAATGCCCAGGAGCAGCCAGCGTTTGAAGCGTGGCCGAGGTGGTAATTTCTCCCGGGGCGGGATGCGCTCAAGTTCAACCGGCACGTTTACCCCACCAGAGCATTGGGCAGTGAGCTGATAAGCGTACATCCACAGCCACACTTATGGCCGTGGAATGCCACAGGAACACCCCGATCGCGATAATTTGGGTTACCTTCGACGATAGTGGTATCGCCATGCTCCGGGCAGGAAACACGGTCACCTTTACGTGCCACACCGATATCGCCAAAGAACATGGTTGTTGAACAGGACAACACTGCCCCACCGTGAGTAGTTTTATCACCGAGACGGATTATTCCTTGCATCTGCCTTCCTATTGTTACATTCAGAGTAATATTGAAATAAAAATATTATTTCCACACACAACCTGAACGATCATCATTGTATGCACTTATATTTTCGGAGAACTGAGTAACCTTCTCTTTTAATGACTTATAATAAAACTGATAAAATCGAGCACCTTGTGATATTACCGTATAATAACCACTTATTTCCCCGCTAAGTATTTCATTCCAATCAGCTGTAAAAGATGAAGGGCGGTCAGCAGAATCTTGTTTCTCTTCTGTCTTTACAAAAAAATGGAATAGCTGATTTTGAATATTCGTACTTAACATACCGAATATCCAATCCATCCAGAGATATTTGGAGGAATTTGACATTCGTCTTCCCTGCGCTAAAACATCCTACAATTTCACTCGAATGAGCCAAGGAAGTGAGTGACATAGTAAATACTGACAAAACCGAAACTAATACTTTTATTAAGATGCCACCAGAGTAGTAATTCTACCACTTATATAATTGAGTGCATCCTGACACTCAACTCCGTAAATTTTTCTATGTGCCTGTCTTACAAGTAAGGGGGGAATTTATGGGTTCTTTTGCACGCTTGTAGCCTGCCAATACTTCATCTTAATTCTTCTCTGTGTCATGTCGTCTTGAGCTGGGGTCATGCCAAAGCACCCACCAAAATGAGTAAATTTTACTATTGTATATTTCACTGAATATAAATGGATATGTTCCATCCTCGCTCTTTCTATTCAAATGCTCTGCATGAAGTTTTTCACAGACTTATTAAATGCATTTAGGCAACCATCATATTCTTTAAAATCGCCATTAATAACCGCTATTATTTTATTGAAATCATCAGTCCCAGAGTGAATATCCAAATATTTGTGAACTTTGAAAAACCTGAATGCAGAAAGAACACTATGAGGTAGTGCCGTTAACTTATTTCTGGCTGAGTCGGATGATGATACATCCTCACCAATATAACGCCAATAACTATCACAATTAGTTTAATGGGACAGGTTTTATATCAAATACTAAAACATAAGAAGTAAAAAATAATATTGCCAGACTGACTTTTCTTATTTGGGCCATCAGAATCATTTAACATTATCTGACTTAACCCATTTAACTAACATTTTCCCTTTAGGGCTAATATAACCTACTTCCGCCCATTTCTTATTTGGTGATAACTGAATGACTTTCACTTTATCCCCAGCAACCAAGTAAGCTTTAGTTATTGAACTTTCGTCCGGGGATGAATATAAATATGACTTACTGACACTAATTAACGAGGCTCTCTCTAACTTATTAATGTAATTAAATATACCACTCAGAACTATCTGCCTTACTTCCTGGTTTTTTTCTGATAAAATCTGGTAATCATCAATGTTTTCACTACTAACTTTATCGCAGTGCATCAAGTTATTGGCATCCATTGTTTTTAGGGTTGAAAATGAATCCTTAATTCCTTTTACAGAAGGTTTCATCGAAAGAAAATCAAAAGTGTCTGCATCACTATCATCAGAGCTGACAAGGATGTCTTTACCTTTAGCCCATTGATAACCACAAGCTTCACCATCCCAATCACTTACAATGCACCCATTGCGCATATCAACAACACTACAATATGCTTTACTTACATACTGTTTAGAGCCGTCACCAGAATCAAGAACATCCCCAACAACACTATTAACAACAAGATAGCTGCCACTAGGTGACACCTTGCTAGAGCCATCTTCTGTATAGTATCGATCTGCACGACTAAGATCCATTTCCTTGCCATCTTGACTAAATATCAATTTACTCCAGGCATCTGACTCAATGTTATTGCCATGTTTAGGCTGGCTAAAAATAGCTGAATTTCCATTTTGAGACTTTACTTCTATATCCGCATACGCAGAATTACAAACGATAACAATTGTCATAAACAAAAATGATAAATTGCTCTTCATAGTTTTGCCTTCAATTGATTATATCTTTTAGTTGAGTCAGTCATTCGTCGTGTTAATCTATATTCATCCAGTAGCAGACGCTCATTACCTTCATGCTGAGCCCCCCATGTTTTTGGATCAGTATTGACTGATGGATTATGGGAATGGAAGTTTTTAATTGCCTTTTTGAAATCCGACGCAACATTAGCTGGTCTATTAACAGATTCATCTAAAACTAACGCTCGTCCAAAATTGCTTTTTGTATAATCTTTAATTTTAAACCCATTACCCACTGAACCGTTTTCTGCATGATGAAGGCGCTTGACAAAATCAAGGACTTGTAAATCCAAGTACTCTGGAAGAGACATGAGTTTAACCAATGCAGCCAAGGGCTTGTTATGAATAACCTTTCTAAAAGTGCTTTCACTACATCCATTTCTAATCAGCTGCTTAAGCTCCTTTCCAGTTATTTTTTTATCACCGGTCAATTTCGCATCGCGATAATATACTATCGCAGATGTTCCACTTCCCTCGGAAGTCCAACCACAATTGAAAGCATGGGCTATATACAAATCTGAATGTGAATCTCTGAATGCAGCTATCTGAGCGGATAATTCCCCTTTCCCCTCTAGCCCAGTGCCATCTTTCACCGTCTTCTGCATAGCCCCTGCGGTTATGACCTCACTATCGTATGACTGGAGTGCATCCATATTCCCTTCATTTTGAGACATTGCAATGAGAATGTCTTTTTCATTCTCAGTGATCTCACCTGATTTCAACAGCTCATCCCAGCGAGGGTATTTATCCAAAGAAATGCTCCCGCTATAGATAGGACCATATTGAGTGCCATATCTTGTTACTTTAAATTTATCAGCATATTTTAATTCACAATCACATGCAGTCTCTTTCAATGCTGACAAAAACACCACAGGATGCATATGCCAGACAGGCGCACCGCTGCTGAATCCGTCCACCTTGCTCATCCATTCCATGTCGTCAAACCACTGTCTGACATAGCTGATACTGAGCAGATCCAGCTGCTTGAAAAATGTTCTCCAGCGATGATGGCTGCTGCCACCAAACCATTCACTGTCGTGTTTGACCACCATTCTCGCTGCAATATCTCTGATATCCAGCTCCGCGTAATTAACCGCGTGACGCAGTTCTGCACCCGAAAGGTCGCCGCTATTATCGCTGTCCATTTTTCGCAGCAGGGCTTTGTAGTAGTCAGAGACCTGTTTTTCCCGGATACCGCGCTCAGGCCGTACCCACTCCGCCATTCTGGTGAACCCGTCTTTGATCCACCCTTCATGCAGGGATTTTGTCATATCGGAAGTCGGCGGCTCTTCAAATGTACTGTAGCCCAGCTTTGTCAGGTCGTACTGGCCAATATCCGCTTCCACATCAACTTCGCTGAGCCAGGCCCCGTCCCCGATATCAAACCAGCGTTTACCGCCACTGTCGGTAAACGGATGGCATTTGTCCTGCGGCATAATTTTGTGAATATCTTTCTTCACCTGCCCTTTGGTTTGGGTGAAGGTATCCCCGGAACGGGCATAAACAAAACTCTCCGGGTGGATATGAACGTATTTCGGGCCGTTCTTCACCTCCGCCTTATTGCTCAGAAAATCGATCATCCGGCTGTCGGTACTGAGTACTTCAATATGCACAAAAGCACTTTTTTCCACACCGTGGATGTCACAAGGGGCAATGTCTTCCGCCAGGTAACCCACCGCATCGCCTGCGGCAACCTCAATTCTGGTTACCGGTTTAACGACGGTATCAAATGTCCCCTGGGTAACGGCCTGCTGCATCCAGGCCGGCAGATGCGCCATCTGCTTACCCACGGATGCCAAAGATTGCGGGTCGAGCGACACCCAGAACGCGTTGCCGGTCATTTCGGATTTACTGTTCAGCACCCGGGCAAGCCCAAACGTCTGCGTCTGCCCCTTCAGGTCAAAGGTGATCTCACGCAACACAACGACGCTGTCGCCCGTTTTTAGTTTATTCTTCTCCGCGACCGGAGCCTTATCTCCGGCTTTTTCTTTGCCGGTGTATTCACGCTTATGCAGCCCGTCACCCTTCTCAGTAACCTGATACAGCTTGTGCTCTGGAAAAGCAGACAGCGGAGCAAGCCCGATATAGAGCGAGTAAAAGTCGAGGCTGTTGTCCTTCTTTTCGGGATCCGGGGTACAGG
>NZ_KE161030.1:1364588-1365030 GCF_000412335.2 Cedecea davisae DSM 4568 | reverse complement strand
GCATTACCGCGCACCGATGGCCGGGGGCAGCATGGACATTACGCCGCCTCGGTTCAGCCAGACAAACGCCAGCGTGACGCCTCCCAAAACACGTAATATCCCTTCACGTTAAGGATGACCGGAATGAAAATCTGTTTTCCTGCCCGAAAAGCGAATGGCGAGCATTACGCTACTGTGGATGACATGATGGAGCCGCTCTTACAGGAGCCACACGGCTCCTGGCTGGCCGGAACAAATAACATGTGGCACGGTGGGATCCACATAACCCGTAAGAGCGCCCCTGGTTCCGTGCTGACAAGCGAGACGGCAGACACTGCGGTACCGCTTCAGTTTATGGCAGGCGGCGAAGTGGTAGCCTGGCGTGTGAATCAGGATTACCTGACCTCCACGTACATGAATAAGCCGTTGCAGTATTCCAGCACCTTTGTGCTGGTCAAATCCA
>NZ_KE161030.1:1360353-1363588 GCF_000412335.2 Cedecea davisae DSM 4568 | reverse complement strand
TCTGTACTCCTGACCCGGAAAAAAAAGACAAGTCGCTTGAGTTTTATTCGCTGTATATCGGGCTTGCTCCGCTCTCAGCCTTTCCAGAGCACAAACTGTATCAGGTTACTGAGAAGGGTGACGGGCTGAGTCAGCATGAATATACCGGCAAAGAAAAAGCCGGAGATAAGGCGCCGGTCGCGGAGAAGGACAAACTGAAAACCGGCGACAGCGTCATTGTGCTGCGTGAGATTACTTTCGACCTGAAGGGACAGACGCAGACGTTTGGGCTTGCCCGGGTGCTGAACAGTAAATCCGAAATGACCGGCAACGCGTTCTGGGTGTCGCTCGACCCGCAATCTTTGGCATCCGTGGGTAAGCAGATGGCGCATCTGCCGGCCTGGATGCAGCGGGCCGTTGCCCAGGGGACATTTGATACCGTCGTTAAACCGGCAACCAGACTTGAGATTGCCGCAGGTGATGCGGTGGGTTACCTCGCGGAAGACATTGCCCCTTGTGACATCCACGGTGTGGAAAAGAGTGCTTTTGTGCATATTGAAGTACTCAGTACCGACAGCCGGATGATCGATTTTCTGAGCAATAAGGCACAGGTGAAGAGCGGCCCGAAATACGTTCATATCCACCCGGAGAGTTTTGTTTATGCCCGTTCCGGGGATACCTTCACCCAAACCAAAGGGCAGGTGAAGAAAGATATTCACAAAATTATGCCGCAGGACAAATGCCATCCGTTTACCGACAGTGGCGGTAAACGCTGGTTTGATATCGGGGACGGGGCCTGGCTCAGCGAAGTTGATGTGGAAGCGGATATTGGCCAGTACGACCTGGATAAGCTGGGTTTTAAAGCATTTGAAGAGCCGCCGACTTCCGATATGACAAAATCCCTGCATGAAGGGTGGATCAAAGACGGGTTCACCAGAATGGCGGAGTGGGTACGGCCTGAGCGCGGTATCCGGGAAAAACAGGTCTCTGACTACTACAAAGCCCTGCTGCGAAAAATGGACAGCGATAATAGCGGCGACCTTTCGGGTGCAGAACTGCGTCACGCGGTTAATTACGCGGAGCTGGATATCAGAGATATTGCAGCGAGAATGGTGGTCAAACACGACAGTGAATGGTTTGGTGGCAGCAGTCATCATCGCTGGAGAACATTTTTCAAACAGATGGACCTGCTCTGTATCAGCTATGTCAGACAGTGGTTTGACGATATGGAATGGATGAGCAAGGTGGACGGATTCAGTAGTGGTACGCCTGTCTGGCATATGCATCCTGTGATTTTTTTGGATGCGCTTTCTGATGGCGAGGAAATGATCACTTACGAGCAATTAAAGGCAATGCTTCCTGCCGACAAAGAAAAATATGTTCAGATTTATCTTGAACCTCTAAATGAAACAATGAAGCTGTTTGAAATCAATACCTCTTTGAGAAAAACGCATTTTATGGCACAGATCCTCCATGAAACTGGTTTCTTTAAATATACTGAAGAAACTGCATCAGGAAAGGCCTACGAAGGTCGTAGTGATTTAGGTAACAACCAAGCTGGAGATGGTCCCTTGTTTAAAGGGCGGGGATTATTACAAATCACAGGGCGTGATAATTATACAAAATGTCAGCAGTATCTAAGAAACAAACTTAACGATAACTCATTCGATATAACATCAACAACAGCCAAGGCTAGTCATCTTTCAAATAATCCAAGGTATGCGGCATTGGCATCTGGTTACTTTTGGAGATACATAAAACCTAAGTTAAATAGTTCGGCTGATAAAGATGATATATACTGGGTCTCGGTTTATGTTAATGGCTGGGCTGTACAAAAGAAACCTTATTATCCTGGCAAAGCTAAAGAACCGAACCACATGGATGATCGAGTGGCAAAACTATCGATAGCTAAGAATGCATTTGGTCTGGAGTGATTGAAATGAAGAAAATACTATTACTGTCTGTTTGTGTGTTTCCGTTTTGTTGTAATGCATCGGAGGCGGTGAATGCTGAATATTCTGTAACCTCCTTATATAGTGGCACGATAGGGAAAAGCAATATCACAATGAACCTTACCACTGCTAGCGGGGCGATTTCTGGCGTCTATATATATAATAAATTCAAAAAAAATATCTTCCTTAAGGGAGTGTCCTCGGCAGATTTGGTTGTATTGAATGAGATAGTAGGCAATAGTACCGCGGTGATGACTCTCAAACCTACAACTGATGGATATACAGGCCAGTGGTGTAATAAACAATGCCTTCCTGTAAATCTTTTAAAGGATGATTCATTTAAAGATGGTCAGTTGAATAATGTGAAACTATCTGATTCTGAGAGTGGCGGTTACGAATTAAAGATAGAGATTGAAGGTAAGGTTGAAAATATATCATTATCGGATGCAATTGACACCCCAACTGTCGATTTCATAGATGTTAATAGTGATGGTTTCTATGATGTAATTGTCCGGACAGATCATAGACCTAATAATGGAAGTCAGAGTGTGTATATTTCAACTGATAAAGGCTTTGTGGAACAGAAAGAATTAAGTGGTATAAATGGAACATTAACATACAAGCCATTTGCTGAAAATATAGTTTTTGACTCAAAGGATGATTGTTGCGAAAGGTATAGCAAAATCATTTATTCATTCAATAATGGCAAGCTAGTTAAAGTTAACGATATGTCTTTTGATTATTCAAATCAGAAAGGTCACGGTGAAAATGGTAATGAAGTTTCAAAAGAAATGTTTGAGTCTTTTTGATTTAGAATAATATAAAAGAAGTATATGCAAGGAATTATTCGACCAGGCGATAAAACTACTCACGGCGGAGCAGTGTTGTCCTGTTCAACAACTATGTTCTTTGGAGATATCGGTGTGGCACGTAAAGGTGACCGTGTTTCCTGCCCGGAGCATGGCGATACCACTATCGTCGAAGGTAACCCAAATTATCGGGCTCGTGGTGTTTATGCGGCGTTCCTCGGCTACAAGTGTGGATTTGGCCGCCAGTGAGTCTGTCGGGCTGTTTGCCCATCAGTCCGGGGCGAAGCTGATTGCCAGTCAGGGGGATGTTGAGGTTCGCGCAGAGGCGAGCTCAATGGAGATGACATCAGAGCTGCTGTTTACCATCAGCAGCAACAAGGATGAGCTGCTCATCAGTGCGCCTAAACTGCGACTCAACGGCGGCGGCTCCAGTATCACACTGGACAACGGCGGCATTCTGGAAGAAACCCCGGGCGATTATCTGGTGAAATCTCC
>NZ_KE161030.1:958514-1359353 GCF_000412335.2 Cedecea davisae DSM 4568 | reverse complement strand
GGGGATTTCACCAGGTAATCGCCCAGGGTTTCTTCCAGAATGCCGCCGTTGTCCAGTGTGATACTGGAGCCGCCGCCGTTGAGTCGCAGTTTAGGGGCGCTGATAAGGAGCTCATCCTTGTTGCTGCTGATGGTAAACAGCAGCTCTGATGTCATCTCCATTGAGCTCGCCTCTGCGCGAACCTCAACATCCCCCTGACTGGCAATCAGCTTCGCCCCGGACTGATGGGCAAACAGCCCGACAGACTCACTGGCGGCAAGCGTGATGTTCTTCATCGCGCCCATATCCAGATGCAGACCCGCACTCAGGATGGTGTTCTGCTTGCTCGTCATCTGAAGGTGTTCACCCGAAGTGAACGCCACGCCCTGCGGCGCACTCCCCAACAGTGCCGCTGACTGGAAATCTTTCAGGCGGTTTTCCAGCAGGCTGTTCTGGCTTTCCAGGTCGCAGGTGAGTGCCTGAGCCTGCTGTGCGAGAAGATTAAGGCGCTTCATTTCTGCAGCTGACTGCTTCAGGCGCTCAATGGCGGGCGCCATGTCCAGCACTTTTCCCTGCGCCGCTGGTTGTGCATCTGCCGTCAGGAACATCCCGCGCCCGGCACGCAGCGCGCCGAACTCGTCGGTACGCAGTTCAAACCCGGTACCGCGTGGCTCACGCTCACTGTCCACGATGTGGCCGCCGTTGAGCTGAGTCTTGCCAAACGGCGTCGCGAGCTTGAAATGCTCTTCCTGCCGCTTGTCTTCCAGACGGAATTTGTTATCCCCGGCAGTGCGCCAGATATTGCGCGTGTGATTGTCACGCGTGACGTGGTCCGGGTGTTCGGAATCGTGCTGAGCGTGGGCAATGTAAGGACGATCAGGATCACCGCCGTCGAACATCACCGAGACTTCGGTACCATCAAGCAGCGGGGAGTGGAAGCCGTAGGTATCCCCCGCATACGGTTTCGCCATGCGCAGCCAAAGGTAGGCGTAACCCTGTTCGGTGCTGTTGCGGTCAAAATCGAGGCGGACGCGGTAGCGCCCCTGATTATCGAGGTAAGCATAGGTGTCATGCTTCTCATCGCTTTCCACCCGGGCAGGCAGGGAGCCAGCCATCACCGGGCGGTTCAGCAGCGCCGGACGGAAGCAGACTGTTTCGCTGTATGGAATACCCGTAAAGCGCAGCTGAAAGCCTTTGTCACGAGCACCTGAGATGTGAACCCCGGTGATAACAATCCCATCCTCCAGCGAATCAGGCAGACGATTGCCCTGTGGCTCCAGGACTTCTCCCGGGGTCAGAACCGGGCTGCTCGCACGTCCCGTGACGGTCTGCTGGGTGTTGAGGTAGCGTTCATGACGCAGGCGAGCAAACCAGGCTCCGCCTTCCGGGGTTTCCGTATCCCCTTCGCTCAGGAACGGTTCGGCGTAGTGATACACCTCACCGGTGGTCGCCCCACCTTCCTGGCGGACGGTTACGGAGCTATCCTGTGGGGTCAGCGCGTCGCGGTAGTTATAGTCCCGTGTGGCCACGCCGCCGGTCACCACGCGGTCTGTCGGACGAATATCCCAGACACTCTCCTGACCGTTATCACTGGTGCGTGACGGCTGGATAATGGGTAGCTTCACGCCATACTGATACTGCATCTGGCTGTCCTGAAAAATCACCACATCCTGTTTGATGTTGCCGTCCATTTCAAAGCGCCAAAAGATGCCTACCTCGGCCAGCAGACGCTGGACAAACGCCAGGTCCGTCTCACGCCACTGAGTGATAAGCTCGCGGATCGGGTAGGTCTGCGACAGACGGAATTCGAAATCTGCCCCTTCCATTCCGTGGGAACGCAGGATTTGCTCCACGACTTCCGGCACCGACTGCTTCAGATACACCGCACAGCGCTCGGTGTGCTGCATCAGGGCAATACGCGGCACGAGCCGCAGGGCGTAGGTGATTTCATCCCCCGACACAGAGATGCGCCGGAAATCATCCACCACACCATAGACCGTGCGCACCGGCACTGCCGGTGTGCCGTTATAAAGGGGCGTCTGAAGAGTAAAGGAGGCAGGCTTCAGCATCAGCTCACTGCCGGCAATGTTCGCCGCACAGGTAACGGTAACGTCATAACGCCAGGGCTGGCTCAGGGTTTCACTGGCACGAAAACGCAGAACATCCAGAAAATGCGGACACTCATGCACATCCACGCGATAGCGGGACAGCCCCAGAGCTTCATCGATTTTCTTCTGTGCCAGACTGATAATATCACTGCTCATCCTTTATCTCCTTTTCAGAATGCCCGGGCAGTCAATTACTTATCGCCACTAAGAAAAGCAATTCGGTCATTGGTCATTTTCGTCTGGCACTGATAAATTTCGATGCGATGTTTAATATCTACCTTGTTCGATTCTGCATCCGGCAACTTGCCGCATTTAGCAACTTTTTCATTTACCCACACCAGCTGTTCTTTTTTCAGCGCATTTCGCGAAGAGTCCGGGAGCTCTCGCCATACTGAATTAAGGTTATGGTCGGCATATTTATATTCAGCATTAGCAGAACTCAGATTACCCATGGCCAGAGCATTAATAATCTGGCTTTTATTAACGGACAACACACTAATATTGAACAGAGCACCAGACAAATCAGTTCGGTTAAAATGACTAAAAATGACATCTTTACCGTTGTCTGCAAGTTTAGCGCTGTAACTGACATCGCTCCAGACCACGCTTCCATTATTGAGTTTGCCATACCCCCCTGTAATGGAATGCAAATAGTTTGGGTCACTACTTACCACATCCAGCGTTTCCTGCGGTACTTTCACTGAAATAGTCGCACTACAATTCAGTCCATAGCTGCCATTACCAGACGTTGAGACATTGCTCACGCTAACCACCAGGCTATTAATTTTATTCTGGTAGTCTGCAACGGGCTTATCATAGCTATATTTGTTTTTTGTAATGTAATCACTTTGAAGCAGCCCTGAAACATCACTACGAAAATAATCAGAAAGGGATTTAAGTGCATCTTCCCGACCACATTTGAAATCATCAGAGGAACTGAAAAAACCGGCATGCGCATTTACCGTACAAGTAAGAGCAATAAATGCCGGGATAAACTTTATCAACTTCATTATTTTTTCCTTCTTTAAATTAGATACGGAAACATTCCGTTATCCCAATAATTTCATGAGGCACAAGTATTATGCTGATGCAAATTCCAGCCCAATCCCTTCTTCATCATTCCAGCCGAGCGCCTGGGCGCGGGTCTGACACAGGGAAGCAGCCCCTTCCATCGCACGGGCGAAGTATGGATTGAGCCGTCGTAACAGGACTGCTGAATGATGTTCCATTTCCTTCTCTCTTGTTCAGGCACGCTACCGCCCATAGCCGTCAACCGATGCCCATAGGGTAAATGCCATAAATTGTGAGATTGCTTTGCACAAAGTTCGCCCTACAGGCGCTGTGCAAAGAAAAATGGCGGGCAGAGGGGTCTACCCGCCAGCATCTTACGCCGGGCTGTGGCCCGGTATCTGGCAGGCGTTGGCCTCCGGTACAAGGCTGATTTCGACACGACGGTTGAGCGCACGCCCTCCAGGTGTGTCATTGGTTGCGATCGGACGGCTTGCACCATAGCCCTGCACCGCAAAACAGCTTTCCGGCACATCACCGGTATCACGCATCCAGTCACGCACCGCTTCAGCACGTTTCAGGGACAGCATCTGATTGAGCTCCGGGTTACCGGTGTTGTCAGTGTGCCCGCTGACAACAATCAGCCAGCCCGGCTTCGCCCTGATGCCGACCAGCGAATTGACCAGCATTTTGGTGGAGCCTGTTTTCAGCACGGATTTGCCGGAATCGAATAGTGACATGCTGTCGAGACGGACAATTTTCGGCCCCGGCTTCGGTTTCAACGCTGGCGGCGGCGGAGGCGGCACCCAGGTATCTATGGCCTGCTGCACAGCCAGCCACAGGCGGTTGCCCGGATACAGTCCGAATCCGTAGCGATATGGTTCTCCCTGACGCTGCCAGCGCTCCAGCAACAACGCATCCTGCTGCAGGGCGTGCAGGGCTTTCGCTTTCGGGGCATAGTGGTTCATCGGAATAGCCTGCCAGCGCTGAAGGTCGGCGCTGACCCTGCGGATAAGCGACTCGCTATGTCGGACGGACAAGGCAATGGCACCAAGGGCGCATAACAGCAGAACCATCACCACCCGACGCCCGGTTTTCCCACCCTGCAACGGGGTGGTATAGGGGGCCAGTAGAGGAAGCACCGCATCGGCAAAATGCCAGCGCGGTTCATAGAGCGTGACACGACCGGCAGGGGCAACCCGGGTCTGACGGAACAATAACTGTGGCCACAACGCGGCGGCCGACGTGGATACCGACCCGAGACGCAGGGTGACAGCAAACGGCCGCACGGGTGGGCACAGCCTGTCCGCTTTGCCCAGTTCATCCAGCATCACGGAGTGAAGCAGCAATGTCGCCTGGGTCAGGTAAGGCTGAATAAAGGTCGTCTGCGGGGACTGCTGCCATTCGCCGAGGGTGATAGCTGGTTCCTCCTCCGGACACACCAGCACCGTATTGCCCCTCACCACTATCCAGGGCGTTTCCGGTCCTCTGAATTCGGCTTTCAGGATCACCGGCACACTGTAGCCGGTCAGTTCCCGCAACTGCTTCATCTGCAGACGCAGCGCTTTCAGTGAGGCGCGCAACAACGCCTCATCCTCATGCTGGCCCGGCAGACAGCGGTACATCACGGCTAGTTGCCCGGCCATCGTCGGTGTGCGCGCCAGCAGACGCTCTGCAAAAGGCATGAGCCCGGTCAGCTCCGCTATCCGGAGATACCAGCCCTGTGCCGTGCCCCGACTCGCACCGGCCGCAAACATGGCATCATCCACATCCCCACAGACCAGCACCACCGGCCCGGTATGGCTTTCAGGTGGGAAGTGAGCAGCTTCATCGACCCGCAGTACAGGCCGTTTTTGACGGTAATGGCGACGGATAAGGACAGTGGAAACAAGCAGAACGACCAGCGTCAGGACCGATTTGCCGGCGGCAGGCCATGCAAGAAATCCCCAGACCAGCCACAGCACAGCGGCAAGACAAAGCCATACCGGCAGGGCAGCCCGGGCAAGTATTCGTCCACACATCAGAGGTGCTCCGGCAGTTGCTGATGCAGCAGATCCTGTAACCACAGATGACCACCCAGCCACACCGCGCCGGTCAGGATCACCGCCAGCACAATCCAGAACCAGACGGACCGCAGCAGGTTATAACGACGGCGCCCGGTTTTCTGCACGACCAGTGAGGCGCCCGTTTCCAGCGGCGGCACACGCTTATTCAGCGCGGCGATCACCTCATCACGCTGTGACTGTCCGACACCGGAGAGGCTGTACTGCCCCTGAAAACCCAGCGCCAGCACCCGCTGATAGCAGGTCAGCACCACAGGCTCCGGCGCGGGCTGACGCAGCACCTCCGCGATACGATCGTATAAAGCCCCGCCCGCTCTCAGAGATCCGAAGTAGACCGCCTGCAGTGGCGCAGAACGCCAGGCGCGTTGCCCGGCATCAAGGGCCATATTCAGCGCATCGAGTGCACTGTCCCCGGATACAGCCGCTTGCGCATTTTCGGCTTGCTGCGCCTCCGGCTTACGGTTCATGACGGTTTCGTCCAGCAGGGCGCACTGGGCATAGGTGATGTGATCAATACTTTCAGCCCCCAGCCCCGCGCGCTCCAGCGCCTCGCGTACGCTTTCTACCTGCGCTTTGCAGGCCGCATACAGCGCAGGGCCGTCAGTCACCTGCCCGCCATGGCGGAGCTGCGCTACGGTAAGCCAGGTCTGCGCCATGAGGGCATCAATATCGATAACCTTATTCATGAGCGCAGCACCGCAAACAGTTCAAGCTCCAGTTCGCCAAGCAGGGATGGAACGTAGAATACGCACACACCCTGATCCAGCATTTCGCGGGCCGCCGGGCTTTCCATATCCAGCACGAAATACTGGTTTTCCAGACGCACCGGCAGTGCAGCCGGGACACGGCTCAGGGCAATGAGACTAATCCCTTCGACGGCCACGCCGGACACTTCGCCGACATTCGCCGGGGCACCGGCAATACACATCTCTGCGAATCTTTCGGCAATCTGCCACGCGGGCTGATTAGCCCGCACGGAGAGGTAGAAATCCGCTTCATCGCGCAGACGAATATCATGCAGTACCGCTTTCCAGGTCTCCGGATCCAGACGATCCATTCTGACTGCCACCACGCGTGACGGCAGGCTTGCTTCCAGCAGCTCACTGATGAGATCAAACAGCGGCGGGAAGGTCTTCTCCGGTGCCCGGTGGTCATACCCCGGAATGGCTTCCAGATCGTGTTCCAGCGAGAAGGTCAGCATACTGCCGGCCAGACGCGCCAGCTCTGCCCAGACCTGTTCAGGGTGCCGGTTCGGAAAACGTTCAAACTCGGAGAGAACCCGTGCATGGGAGTTCAGGGCATTCAGCAGCCAGAACAGCGACACGTCAGCGACGGCAAAATCCGCCATCCGGTCATTACTTTCACGGCGCATGGACATCAGACGCTGGCGACGGGAGCGCAGCTGGCGATTCAGCAGCGCAAGACGCTCACGCAGTCCGCGGCTTGCCGAGAACAGGGCCATCGGCGGGATAAAATTAGGATCCTGACACCACCCCCCCTGTCCGTCCCGCAGGAGGCGGGCAACCGCACAAGTTTCCCAGGCGCTGTTGTCCTCATAGTCAAAGCGGAAGGCCAGATTAAAACGGGCCACCGCCATTGACTCTTCACCCTGGCCAAACCGGTCGGTGATAGTCTCCCAGGCCTCGACATAGCGCAGCGGACGCTCTGCCGATTGTGTGTCGGTCTGTACGTTGGCGATCCCAGCCTGCATGACCGGCAGCGCGAGATACACCGTGACCGGCCCATTCCCCGCGGAGGCCGGAATATCCACTTCACGGGGCTCTGGCGGCAGGTCACTGTTGCGGGTGTCAACCAGCGTGTCATCCGGAAGCCACAGCAGCAGGGACTGTGCCTGGACCCGCCCGGAAGCCAGCATCGCCTCATCCAGTTCTACAAGACCGACGCCCCAGGGGAAGGCACTGCCACGAGTGGCAACACCGGCCCGGGAAAGTGCATCCCATTCAGACTGCTGCTGAAACTGTTGAGGGGCCAGAAGCGCCCCTTCATTCCATAGCGGACGATAAATTTTCATCCCTGATTTCCCCTCGCTTTAAGATTTGGTTTTTGGCCTCAGAGAAACCAATGGCAGGTTGACGTCCATACCTTCCACCTGGAAGTGCGGGATCGCATACAGATTCACGCGAAAGAAGCCCGGGCTACCCGCATGCAGATCGAGTTTTAGATTAATACGCGCCCTGGGAATTTCGGTCTGATAGGAAGAGTTAGACATGGCTGTCCCTGTTCTATGGAATTATAGAAACGGTGAATACCAGTGAGAAATTAATAAGAAAAATTTACCTTGCCAGAACAACTTTCCGATTCACATCATCCGACGAGAATAAAACCCCGGAATTAAAAGCAGGCGCATTCCATTCACCAGCATATCGACACTTTATTTTTGTGTATTTATACGAAATGAAAAAATTTCGGATAAGACTCAATAGCGGGAGTGTAGAAACGTCCACGGTCTGATTGGAAACAAAAAAATGTAACAATGTTTTACGCTTCAGGCTTTTAACAAAACTCGATCATCTTTCTGATTTATAAGAATTTTCTATAAAAAATCGCTCAAGCCTTGCGGGGCAAGGGTGTACACAAAACGATCAATGCAACTTAGTGATTAAAATTGTGCAAAACCCCATCAATCACGTGAAATGTCTGATTTTTTATTTTTATCAAAAATAAGAAGCAGGACGTGACTGGGCATGTGAAAAACTGACGACATTTCCAGGCTTGCATAACTTTTTATTATCTACTTAAACGGGGCTAATTTATTTTCGTCAAAATAAAGTGCTATGTGAACCTTTCCGACAGCGGGATATTCATCCAGCAAGGTAGAGAAGAAGCAAATCAAGGCAAAGCGATTTCTGATTTTGAGGGAAGCAGCAAAGATAAGCAGTTATTCAGGGGACACAAAACGGAAAGTCAGGTGACGACGTATGAGCGCAAAGTGAAAATTTCACCCACACTGGCGGCACCGATGTTGACCAAAACAGAAGAGAAATGAGGTGGCTGGAGGCAGGAATATACCAGGTGAATATACCAACACTATACCAATAGCCCAAAACAAAAAGGGGCTGCCTTTCGGCAACCCCTTGTAAATGTTGGCGGAAGCGCAGAGATTCGAACTCTGGAACCCTTTCGGGTCGCCGGTTTTCAAGACCGGTGCCTTCAACCGCTCGGCCACACTTCCAACGAGGCGAACTATAAACATAGCCATACTTCATGTAAAGCACGTTTTTGTTCAATCGCCTGAAATTTCATCACATTTGTGTTATTTGACTGAAACATCAGCAATATGATTACTTTCGAGCCGCTCTAACTGCCCCCGGGCGGGGGGCAGAGCCAGCATCAGTGCTTTTTAATGTAGAGATCCTGGGTCAGATATTTACCCAACGTGCTTGGCGCATAGCCGCCGACGTAAGGTTTCACCAGTTGAACCTTCACATAATGGTAGATAGGGATAGTCGGGACGTCTTTAGCCAGGATGTCTTCTGCCTGCTGATAGTATTTTGCGCGCTCTTCCAGGGTGGTGGCCTGCGAAGCTTTGGCAATAATCTCGTCATAAGCAGGGTTGCTGTATTTAGAGCTGTTCTGGCTGTCGCCGGTGCGGAAGTTGTTCAGGTAGGTAGCGGCGTCATCGTAGTCGGCAATCCATCCGTAGCGCACCAGGTCGTAGTTGCCGGTACGTTTGGTATCCAGCATGGTTTTCCATTCCTGATTTTGCAGCTTAGCCTCAACGCCAACGTTTTTCTTCCACATCGAACTGGCGGCAATGGCGATGCGCTGGTGAGATTCAGAGGTGTTGTAAAGCAAGTTGAATTGCAGCGGATGTTTCTCGTTAAAGCCCGCCTCTTCCAGCAGTTTTTTCGCTTCCGCTACGCGTTTGTCATGGCTCCAGCTGCCGTAATCCGCAGGTTTAAGCTCAACACCGCCAATTTTAGGCTGGCTAACCAGCCACGCGGGTTTTTGCCCCTGCCCTAATACTTTCCCGGCTATGATGTCTTTATCCAGCGCCATATTCAGCGCCAGGCGAACGCGCGGATCGTTGAACGGCGCTTTCGTGGTATTGAATTCGTAGTAATAAGTAGACAGATAAGGTGTGACGCGGACCTGGTCCGGCATGGATTTTTTAAGCGAGGCAAAGAGAGTTTCCGGAACGGTATAAGTAATGTCGATCTCGCCCGCTTTATAGCGGTTAACATCCGCCGTACCGGAGGTAACAGGCAAATAAGTTACCTGATTGATAACCGTATGCGCGTCGTCCCAGTACTGCTTATTACGCTCGCCGACAACTTTCTCGTTTACCACCCACTGCGACAGCTTATAAGGGCCGCTGCTCACGAAGTTGGCGGGCTGGGTCCATTTATCCCCAAATTTTTCTACCGCGGCTTCGCTTACCGGCACCATCGAGGTGTGGCCCAACATCAGCAGGAAGGCCGACGTCGGCTGGTTCAGCGTAACCTGCACGGTGCTGGAATCCAGCGCCTTCACGCCCAGGCTATCAACCGGTTTCTTGCCTTCGGCAATATCATTGGCGTTTTCAATTTGCATCGTGCCGGGATAGGTTGCATAAGGCGAACCCGTTTTAGGATCAACCAGGCGTTTCCAGCTCCAGACCACGTCCTGAGCGGTAATCGGCTCGCCGTTAGACCACTTGATGCCGGGGCGCAGGTGGAAAGTCCAGACTTTGTTATCCTGATTCTCCCACTTATCGGCCAGGTGAGGCTCGATAGTCCCGTCATTTTTGACACGGATCAGCCCGTCAAAGAAATCGCCAATGATATTACCCTCAACGTCACTCTCGACCTTATGCGGGTCAAGCGACGCCGGTTCGCTGCCGTTATTACGTACCAGCTCCTGTTTAGCTGCAAGCTCGGTTCCCGGCGGAACGTCTGCCGCCCATGCGCCTGAAAAAGCGCTGAGTAAACCCAGAGCAAGCAATGATTTTGTGAATGTGTTGTTGTTTGTTTTCATGACCTACGCCTTATTGATGTTATTTAACGACGGTACGGCTAACACTCTTAGTCGTCTTTTTTCAATAAAGCAATATTTTTCAGCCACCTATAAGCGGTAGTTATGGAAGTAATTTTATACAATGTGATAAACTGCACGAGGTAAAGATGGGTAAAAAGGCTTTTGTGTAATAAAGGCGGGCATTATGCTCATCACCATAAAACACCTGTATAAGAGAGAGTTTAAGAATGGATCGCATTATTACCTCCTCGCGTGACCGTTCGTCACTGCTCAGCACCCACAAAGTGCTTCGTAATACCTATTTCCTGTTGAGTTTGACGCTGGCTTTCTCGGCGTTGACCGCAACCGCCAGCACCGTGCTGATGCTGCCTTCTCCGGGGCTGATTCTGACCCTGGTCGGCATGTACGGCCTGATGTTCCTGACCTATAAAACCGCTGACAAACCGGTGGGCATTCTGTCTGCGTTCGCCTTTACCGGCTTCCTGGGCTATATCCTGGGGCCGATGCTTAACGCCTACCTGTCTGCCGGAATGGGCGACGTCATCGGTATGGCGCTGGGCGGCACCGCGCTGGTGTTCTTCAGCTGTTCAGCGTATGTGCTGACCACCCGCAAAGACATGTCCTTCCTCGGCGGCATGCTGATGGCGGGCGTGGTCGTGGTGCTTATCGGGATGGTGGCAAACATCTTCCTGCAGCTCCCTGCCCTGCATCTGGCAATCAGTGCGGTGTTTATCCTGATCTCTTCCGGCGCAATCCTGTTTGAGACCAGCAACATCATCCGCGGCGGCGAAACCAACTATATTCGCGCCACGGTGAGCCTGTACGTATCTCTTTACAACATCTTCGTTAGCCTGCTGAGCATTCTTGGTTTTGCCAGCCGTGACTAACTGATGCAGTCATCCCCAAAAAGAGAATGCCTGGTGCATTCTCTTTTTTTTTGCCCGTTCCCCAGGTTCTTAAGCTGGCGGAGAATTTTTGCTACACTGCCGCCGGTTTGAATGATACAGCGAATAATTATGTTGACCTTCGAAGGTAGAGAAATAGAGACAGATGCCGACGGCTATCTGAAAAATAGCCAAGAGTGGAGCGAACCGCTGGCGGAAATCATTGCCGCCGGGGAAGGCATAACCCTCGCGGTGGAGCACTGGGAAGTGGTGCGCTTTGTGCGCGAATTTTACCTGGAGTTTAATACCTCCCCGGCTATCCGCATGTTGGTGAAAGCGATGGCAAATAAATTTGGCGAAGAGAAAGGCAACAGCCGTTATCTCTATCGCCTGTTCCCGAAGGGCCCGGCGAAGCAGGCCACCAAAATCGCGGGATTACCTAAACCGGTGAAGTGCATCTAGAAGCGGATGCCGAAGTTAACCCATTCACGCTCGGGTTGGTGAGGCTCAACGAGGACTTTATCAACCCTGGCGCTGCGTGGCCCGCCCGCTTTCAGCCAGGCCAGCAGCTTTTCGACCTGCTTCGCCTCACCGCAGGCCACCACCTCGACGCTACCGTCGTCAAGGTTGCAGGCGTAGCCGGTTAAGCCAAGTTTCTCGCCTTCCCGCTGCGTGCTGTAGCGAAACCCAACGCCCTGAACCATTCCGTGAACCCAGCACTTTATGCACTGCTTTTGTGAGTCGTTTGCCATCATTTACTCCCGCACGTAAGCCTGACTCAAGTCTAACAGCCCGTGAGGTTTTTTCATCCGTAATGAGAACGGCCGCGCCACCGGCACGGCCGTTTTGCGAGACAGAGAGCTATTTGCCCTCGACTCGCCCTACCGGATAGACCCAGGCATTGGCATCGTAAAACGGCGTATGTTTATAAAACCACTCCAGCCGCGCGCTGCCGTCGGCGGCAAACGCCTTATCCGATTTCAGCTTCTGCTCGAATTCGGCTTTCAGTTTCGGGTCCTGCTCCAGCATCCTGCGGGCCATCGGCTCCATAACATACTCTTCCGGCTCTTCGGCAGAAACCAGCGTGGAGTTAAAGAACCCCCAGGCCCAGAAGGAGTCAGGGCTGGCTGGCTCAAGCAGGTCCATAGCCAGAACGCCTAACGGTTGATGGGTAGAGATAACTACCGATCCTGCCGGGAAAGTTTGCAGGCGCTTGAAAGGCTGAGGCTCACCGCTCACTAACAAATGCCCTTCATAACCCGGGATCTGCCCTTTTGCCGCACGATCTGGCTCAAAGCCATCCGCAAGTTTCACGTTATCCATGCGATATAAAGTCACCTCAACCGGCGTGGCCTTCTCCAGAGTTTTCATCTGAATGCCGTGAGCCCGAAGCCGCTCTATCACCGTTCCCCATTGGGCCGGAACGATGTACCCGGACGGCCGTGAAAGCGTTAAATCCGGTACGTCATTGGCGGTCACCGGCACGGTAATGGTTTTCGGTTTATTACTCCATTTAATCGTCTTTTGCCCGGTTATCGGAGAGACTTCGTAGTGCCAGTCACCCACAATAAACGGCACCTGCGTTGGCGCTCCCGGTTTCCATGTAAGGATGACGTCTTTGTCGGTCAGCGCTTTTTCCTTGTCTGCTGCGATGGCTTTTTTCAGCGAATCTGCATTATCGCCGATGGACTCAAACATCGCCTTTAGCATGACGTAATTGCCCAGCACCTGAGTTTTATAGGGATGGAGCGCATGCTGCTCAATCAGGATAGAAGGCACACTACGAATATCGCCATATTGGTTAGAAAAACGAGCAAGGTCGGTGCGATACGGGTAATAGCCCTGGGTCGGATCCTGGTTGCTGTTCAGGCTGATGCATTCATGAATGTGATGCCCGTAGCTTTGAACTTGCTGGTAAACATGAGGCTGCATCACGCTATCCATCCAGCGCGTAGCGGCGGGTGACCAGCCCTGGCCGTTGTTGCAGTATGAACTGTCATAGGGGTACATAGCGCCGTCGGTAGAATGCGTGTCGGCGAAGAAACTCAGGTCATACTGGTTGAAAACCCAGGCGACATTGCGAATTTCGGCGCTGTCGAGTTTGGTAAAATCACGGTTAAGGTTAAGGTTTTGGCCATTAACCCGCCAGCCGGTGATGTCCGGGCCGTTCTGGTTAATTCTGCCGTACGCGCTGGTGCGCATATCTCCATCAATATTCACCGTCGGAATAAACAGAATATTGACCTTGTCGAGCAGCGCTGCCAGAGGTTTGTCGCCGGTGCTCATATCCCGCAGCAGCATGAACATAGCATCTTTGCCGTTAGCTTCGCCGGGGTGAATTTCCGCCTCAATCAGCACCGTTGGCTTTCCTGAGGCCCTTAGACCTGCGGCGCTTTTATCCTGAGAAGTCGAGGCTACCGCCAGCATCATCTGATAGCCTTCCGCGCTTTTTTCCGGCAGCCACTCTAACCTGATGAGGCCGCCAGAAGCGTCCGCAAGCTTGTTCATATACTCCACGGTTTGCTGATAGTTGCTGGTTTTATGAAAATCACTGCTCTCAGCAAGCGTAATTAGCGGGTTTTTAGCGTCCGCGAGGAATTTAGTGCTGGTCAGAGCCTGCTCAAACATCGGGGGCAGAATGCGGGTTTTCGCCGCTGCCGTTGTGCCTGCGTCGTCAATATAACCAGGTGCCTGAGGCAGTGCTGCCAAAACAGGCAGGCTTGTCAGCAGCAGCGAGCCCGCCGTTAATGCCAGGCGACGCGCACAAAAAATAGACATGGTGTCTCTCCTTGAGAAATGAAGGGTTCGAATAATACGCAGAACATTTATACCCACATTTATAAAAACAAAATGCCATGCTCATCAACCAATTAAAAATATCATAATAAATATAAATACCGAAATTAAGCATATATATTCAATTATAATTACAGGATATTCTGTTGCAGCCCGGCGGCACTTTTCGCGTTATTCCATTGCAATTACCCGCCCTAAACCTGAAAATGGCGCCCATTTCTTAGCAAAGCAGCAAAAAAATTATGAGCGTACGTTTAGTGTTAGCCAAAGGGCGCGAGAAATCGTTATTGCGCCGTCATCCATGGGTTTTCTCCGGTGCGGTTGCGCGCCTTGAAGGCAAGGCCAATCTCGGCGAAACGGTTGATGTAGTAGACAGCCAGGGGAAATGGCTGGCTCGCGCTGCGTTTTCACCCGAGTCGCAAATTCGCGCCCGCGTCTGGACCTTTAACCAGGATGAGAGCATCGACATCGCCTTCTTCACCCGTCGCCTGCAGCAGGCGCAGCAGTGGCGTGACTGGCTGGCTAAACGTGACGGTCTGGACAGCTACCGCCTGATTGCCGGTGAGTCCGACGGCCTGCCGGGCGTGACTATCGACCGCTTTGGCAATTTCCTGGTGCTGCAATTGCTGTCGGCTGGTGCCGAATATCAGCGCCCGGCGCTGGTTGCAGCCCTGCAAACCCTGTACCCGGAATGCTCTATTTATGACCGCTCCGACGTTGCGGTGCGTAAAAAAGAAGGGATGGAGCTAACTCAGGGTCCGGTAAGCGGCGAGCTGCCTCCTGCCCTGCTGCCGATTGAAGAGCACGGCATGAAGCTGCTGGTTGATATTCAGGCCGGGCACAAGACCGGCTACTATCTTGACCAGCGCGATAGCCGCTTCGCTACCCGCCGCTACGTAGAAGACAAGCGCGTGCTGAACTGCTTCTCTTATACCGGTGGTTTTGCCGTTTCTGCCCTGATGGGCAACTGCCGCCAGGTGATAAGCGTAGACACCTCTCAGGACGCGCTGGATATTGCGAAGCAGAACGTTGAGCTGAACAAGCTCGACCTCAGCAAAGCCGAATTCCTGCGCGATGACGTATTCAAGCTGCTGCGTAAATACCGTGACCAGGGCGAGAAATTCGACGTCATCGTGATGGATCCGCCAAAGTTCGTTGAAAACAAAAACCAGCTGTCGGGCGCCTGCCGTGGGTATAAAGACATCAACATGCTGGCAATCCAGCTGCTCAACCCGGGCGGCATCCTGATGACCTTCTCCTGCTCCGGCCTGATGACCACGGATTTATTCCAGAAAATCATCGCCGACGCCGCCGTAGATGCCGGGCGTGATGTACAATTTATAGAGCAGTTCCGTCAGGCCGCCGATCACCCGGTGATCGCAACCTACCCGGAAGGGCTGTATCTGAAGGGGTTTGCCTGTCGAGTCATGTAGCTTGAAAAGCGGAAGGTTGCCCGCATATTAGTATGCAGAGTAATGTTCCCGGGAGGTGACTATGATTGCCAGCAAATACGGTATTGGTCAGCAGGTTCGCCATTCTTTGCTGGGCTATTTGGGCGTAGTGGTCGATATCGACCCCGAGTATTCGCTCGATGAGCCTCAGGAAGATGAGCTGGCCGACAATAGCGCACTTCGCGCCGCTCCCTGGTACCACGTTGTGATGGAAGATGATGATGGCCAGGCGATTCATACCTATCTCGCCGAAGCTCAGCTCAGTTCTGAAGACGACGACGAGCACCCCGAGCAGCCTTCAATGGACGAACTGGCCGCCTCGATACGCCAACAGCTCCAGGCTCCGCGCCTGCGTAACTGACAAAAAACCCCGCTCTTGCGGGGTTTTTCTTATTTAGCCAGCCCGAGCCTCGGTATCTCAATTGCCGGACACTTGTCCATCACCACGTTTAATCCAGCATTCTGCGCCAGCACCGCGGCCTGTTCATTGATGACGCCAAGCTGCATCCACAGCGTCTTAGCCCCGATAGCTATTGCTTCCTGAGCAACGCCCCACGCGGCTTCTGAATTACGGAAAACATCAACCATATCGATTTTTTTCGGGATATCGGCGAGCGTCGCGTAGCCCTGCTGCCCCAGTAATGTTTTACCGGCCACTTTTGGCGACACGGGGATCACTTCGTAACCCTGCTTCAACAGATAGTCCATCACCCGATAGCTCGGGCGGTCGGGCTTGTCGCTGGCACCCACCAGCGCAATGGTGCGGGTCGTTTTCAGGATTGTTTCGATTTCGTTCGGTTTCATAGCGCCCCCGTTGGATGTTGTCTGAAGTGTATGCCAATCCACTCCCCCCGGCCATGTTTCTGCCGCGAGCAAAGAGCGCAATTTCCGAAAATATGTCTATATGTTAATAGATGGAGTTTGAGTAAAGATTTGAAATATCCGCCCAGCATGCTCAACCAGGGAGAGTGAAATGAGAGCCGGCTTATCTTTAGTAGCGTTGATTCTGATGATGCCAGCGTTGGCCTGGGGAACGACTCTGCGTCTGTCAGGCGAGATAGATTTGCTGGTACTCGACGGTAAAAGGGTTTCCAGCTCGCTGCTGAAAGGCGCTGACAGTATAGAAATAGATAATGGCCCGCACCAGCTGGTGCTGCGGGTTGAAAAAAACTTTAGCGCTGGCCCGCCCGGGCGATATACCTGGATTTCACCGCCGCTGGTGCTGAGTTTTGATAGCAAAGAGATAGACCAGGTAAACATAGTGCTGCCGCATATTGATACCCGCAAAGAGGGGGAACGGTTTGCGGCAATGCCCCAGATAAAGCTGGTCGATGGCCTCTCAAAGCCTATCGCCGCCAGGCTGGATAAGCTTGAAATCCATCCCGATCCTCGCGGAACGGATTACGAAGAAGAAACCCAGCGCTATAACAAAGCGGGGAAAAAGGCTTCAATACCGGCTTTTGCCGATCTTGCGATGGAGAATAAAACGCAGGATCTGGCAGCAAACGGGCTGGATCGCGTACCGTCAGAAACCCTTACCGAACAGCGCCTGAAATATTGGTTTAACCAGGCGGACAAATCCACGCGCGCAAAATTCTTACGCTGGGCGAGAGAAAGCCCTGCGCCGTAGGACGCCGCTCACAAAGCATCATGCTTTTTTATCCCCTTCTCTTGCAGCGCCGGGCGCTTCCAGTAAGCTGTCTGCAGTTAAAAAACAGCCCAGGAAAAAACAATGGAATTAACAACCCGCACCCTCGGGGTAAAGAAACATATCGCGCTGGTGGCTCACGACCACTGTAAAGATGCGCTCCTGAAGTGGGTACAGCGCCACAAAGCAACGCTCGCAAGGCATACGCTGTACGCAACCGGAACCACGGGTAATCTTATTCAGAGGGCCACCGGTCTTGACGTCCATGCGATGCTTAGCGGCCCAATGGGCGGCGACCAGCAGGTAGGCGCCCTGATTTCAGAAGGTAAAATTGACGTCCTGATTTTCTTCTGGGACCCGCTTAACGCCGTGCCGCACGACCCGGATGTTAAAGCGCTGCTGCGCCTGGCGACGGTGTGGAACATTCCGGTCGCCACTAACCTCTCCACGGCTGATTTTATTATCCAGTCGCCGGGCTTTAACGAAAGCGTTGATATTCTTATCCCTGACTACCAGCGCTATCTCAGCGAGCGCCTGAAATAATCAGGGCCGACTGGCAGACGGCACGCCAAGGTGCTTCAGTATCTCAACAAACGAAGAAGGTTCCTGTTTGTTGAACATCAGCCAAACCCGGTGCCGGGCACGAGTCAGCGCGACATAAAGCAAACGGCGCTCCTCGGCGTCCGGGAAGTCCTCCGGCTGCGGCAGAAGCGCCTGCTCCATGATTGACTCGCGAGCCGGAGCCGGGAAACCATCTTTCCCGTCCTGCAGGCCCAGAATAATCACATAATCCGCCTGCTGGCCTTTACTGGCGTGAATAGTCATAAAATCGATATTCAGTTTCGGCCAGCGGGTAGCGGCTTTCTCCAGGCTAGCCGGGCGCAGATGGTGATAGCGCGCCAGTACCAGAATGCGCTGCTCCGGGAGGGCGTAACCGCTGAGCTTGTCTAACAAATCCTCAAGCCTGTCGTCCGCCAGCAGCATCACGGCTTTTTTATCCCCTTTTGAGAGGCTGTTCAGCGGCTTGCGTAGCTGATGCGGGTTTTGCTGTACAAAGCCGTTGGCAATTTCCCCGATGCGGTCATTGAAACGATACGTCGTATCCAGCGCGCAGCTGTCACCCTCGCCAAAATGGTGGCTGAAGGCGGTAGTCAGCGCCATTTCCGCGCCGCTAAAGCGATAAATCGCCTGCCAGTCGTCGCCCACGGCATAGAGCGAGGTGTGGGAATTTTGACGACGCAGAGCGGCTAACAACGCCGCTCGCTGCGGGGAGATATCCTGAAATTCATCCACCAGAATATGCTTCCACGGGCTGATAAACCGCCCCTTCTCGAGCACATTTATCGCCTGATGAATCAGCCCGGAGAAATCAACAGCTTCCTCTGCCTTAAGCGCGCTCTTCCAGCTTTTCAGCAGCGGAGCCATCAGCTTGACGCGTTTAGTAAACAGCTCCCGCACCTCTTCGGGTGCGCTGGCAATCATTTCTGCCTGCGACCCGCCGTGCATGCGCATCAGGCCAAGCCAGCGATCCAGGCGACCCGCAAGCCGTTTTGCCAGGCGCGCATCCAGCCAGTATTCGCCTTCGGGGACATCCCATTCCAGCTCCTCACTCAGCCACTGACGCCAGCCCTTTGCCATTGCTTTTTTCTCGCGGCACTGCTGCCGCCAGCTCTCAATTAGCAACTGGTGGCGAGCGGCGGTATCACTTTCCAGTTCGCTCACTCGCGGCGCTTTTTTGCTGCCCTGCTGAATAATATGCAGCGCCAGGGAATGGAACGTCCTGGCTGAGATAGCCTCGGTGTTCAGGCGGCTGGAGATGCGTTCATCCATTTCCTGCGCGGCCTGGCGGCCAAACGCCAGCAGCAAAATTTGATCTTCCGTGGCTTCGCCGCGCTGCAATAGCCAGCCCGCACGAGCCACCAGCACAGAGGTTTTACCGCTCCCTGCTCCCGCCAAAACCAGCAACGCATCTTCACCGTTGACTACCGCTCTTGCCTGAGATGGGTTCAGTGCCGAGCTTTCCACCTGTTCGAAGAATGAGGCATATTTTTCCAGCATGCGCTCGGTATAGGCGGCATTGCGCTGGTGACGCCGCTCTTCGCCCTGCTCAAGCCAGGCCTTGCATATTGCCCAGGCTTCGCGGCAGTTTTCAAATTCAGTCAGGCGGCCTTGCGGCAAAGGCAGAGCCGCTATCGCTCCCCGCAGATTTTGCTGTAACTCGAGCATGTCGCTGCGTTTGAACCATTTTTCCTGGCGAGTTCGCCGGGCAATTTCTTCCCGCTGGGCGGTAAGAACCCCAGCGGCGACTTCGCTCATCTCTTCGCTCCAGCTAAGCCACAGCGTATTGAGATGATGGAAAAATTTTTGCGTCTCCGCCCACTCTGTTCCGTGCAGGCGAACGACTTTGTCATCCGGGAGCACGAACTCCAGTTCTCCCCACACCAGGCCACGCTTGCAGTTGATCGCTATCAACTGGTTGAATGGGATAAGATATTCATGTCGGTCGCCTTTGACCTCAACGCCAGCAGACAGCAGTTTGACCCGATTATACGGATGCTGCGCCAGGTGTTTGCCGAGAGAGGTTGCTTTGAGTTCCATTACATTGCCCAATCCTGGAGATGGTTGTAGCTTAAGTTTAACTGCCGATGGAATGACGCTCCAGAGTAAAAACGCGTTACAATTGTTGTGGTTATCAATTCTGTTACTTTCTGCCAGGGAAGCGTGATTATGCGTACTGTATTAAATGTCCTTAACTTTGTCTTAGGTGGTTTCTTCACTACCCTGTCCTGGCTATTTGCTACGCTGGTTAGCATCGTGCTGATTTTTACCCTGCCGCTGACCCGCTCCTGCTGGGAAATTACCAAACTCTCCTTCTTACCGTACGGCAACGAGGCTATTCACGTTGACGATCTGAACCCACAGTCAAAAAATGCGTTGATGAATACCGGCGGTACGCTGCTGAACGTTCTGTGGTTTATCTTCTTCGGCTGGTGGTTATGCCTTATGCATATCATGGCTGGCGTTACGCAGTGCATCACTATTATCGGTATTCCGGTGGGGATAGCGAACTTCAAGATTGCCGCCATCGCCCTGTGGCCGGTTGGCCGCCGCGTGGTATCTGTTGAAACCGCACAAGCCGCTCGCGAGGCTAACGCCCGCCGTCGTTTCCAATAAGGAGCGCTTGTGCTGACCCTTAGCCCTCTTGTCCGTCGCTATACCTGGAACAGCGCCTGGCTCTATAACTTACGCATTTTTATTGCGCTTACCGGCACCGTGGCGCTGCCGTGGTGGCTGGGGGAAGTCAAACTAACCATCCCGCTGACGCTGGGCGTAGTCGCCGCGGCGCTGACGGATCTGGACGATCGCCTGAGCGGACGGCTGCGCAATTTACTGATTACTCTGGTGAGTTTTTTTATTGCCTCCGCCTCCGTGGAACTGCTGTTCCCGTGGCCATGGCTGTTTGCCCTGGGGCTGACCATTTCAACCAGCGGCTTTATTTTGCTCGGCGGTCTGGGCCAGCGCTACGCCACGATTGCCTTTGGCGCCCTGCTGATAGCTATCTATACCATGCTCGGCATTTCTTTGTATGAGCACTGGTATCAACAGCCGCTGTTCCTGCTGGCAGGCGCTGTCTGGTATAACCTGCTGACGCTGGCAGGGCATTTAATTTTCCCCATCCGCCCGCTGCAGGATAACCTCGCCCGCTGCTACGAAAATCTTGCCAGCTATCTTGAAATTAAAGCCACGCTGTTTGACCCGGATATAGAAGAAGAGAGCCAGGCCCCCATGCTGGAACTGGCAATGGCCAACAGCCAGCTGGTGACCACGCTGAACCAGACCAAAGGTTCGCTACTCACGCGCCTGCGGGGCGATCGCGGGCAAAGAGGAACGCGCAGAACGCTGCATTATTATTTTGTTGCCCAGGATATTCATGAACGCGCCAGCTCCTCGCATATTCAATACCAGGCTCTGCGCGATAAATTCCGCTACAGCGATGTAATGTTTCGCTTTCAGCGGCTGCTAACCATGCAATCTCAGGCCTGCCAGCAGCTTTCTCGCTCTATTCTGCTGCGCGTGCCCTACCAGCACGATCCGCGCTTTGAGCGCGCTTTTAATCACCTCGACTCGGCGCTTGATCGAATTCGGGCGGGGCATGCGTCCGCCTCCGAAATTAAAGCGCTGGGTTTCCTGATTAATAACCTGCGGGCAATAGATGCTCAACTGGCCAATATCGAGTCCGAACAGGCAATAGCCGAGCCGCAGAATGACCCGGATAACCGCCTTGCAGATGACCGGCTGACCGGCTTCGGTGACATCTGGCAGCGCCTGGCTCGTAATCTGACGCCGGAATCCGCCCTGTTCCGCCATGCGGTGCGTATGTCGCTGGTTCTGTGCGTGGGCTACGCGTTTATTCAGATAACCGGCCTTCAGCACGGCTACTGGATCCTGCTCACCAGCCTGTTTGTTTGCCAGCCTAACTACAGCGCTACCCGGCGGCGGCTGGCGTTGCGAATAATCGGAACGTTAATTGGGGTTGCCGTCGGCCTGCCGCTGCTTTGGCTGGTTCCTTCTCTTGAAGGTCAGCTGCTGCTGATAGTGATAACCGGCGTGCTGTTCTTTGCTTTTCGCAATGTGCAGTATGCCCACGCCACGATGTTTATCACCCTGCTGGTACTGCTGTGCTTTAACCTGCTGGGCGAAGGTTTTGAGGTGGCGCTACCGCGTGTTATCGATACGCTGCTCGGCTGCGCAATTGCCTGGGCGGCGGTGAGTTTTGTCTGGCCGGACTGGCGGTTCCGCAGGCTGCCGCTGGTGGTGGAGCGCGCTTTCAACGCCAATTGCCGCTATCTGGATGCCATTCTTGAGCAATACCATCAGGGACGAGATAACCGTGTCGAATACCGCATTGCGCGGCGGGATGCACACAATAAAGATGCGGAACTCGCTTCGGTTGTCTCGAATATGTCATCTGAACCGCGAGTTTCGCCGGAGATGCGTGAAGCGGCTTTCCGGCTGCTGTGCCTTAACCATTCTTTTAACAGCTATATTTCCGCGCTGGGGGCGCACCGCGAAAAACTGAACCACGGTGAAACGCTGCTGCTGCTTGATGACGCCGTATGTTATGTTGACGACGCACTGCATCATCTGCCGGTCGACGAACTGCGCGTTCAGAGCGCTTTGCAGCAGCTTTCTGCCCGCATCGCGCAGCTTGAGGCCCGCCCGGAAACCAAAGAACCGCTGGTGTTGCAGCAAATTGGGCTACTGATTGCTCTGCTACCTGAGATATCTCGTCTTCAGCAGCAAATCACTCACTGCTCGGAATAACGTTGCTGGCGCTGCTCATAGCGGCGCCACCATTCCGTCAACTCTTCACGAACGGCCAGCGGCAGTACCGCCTCATGCACGCCCTGGATCGCGCCGGCCAGCGCCAGCAGCACTTTAATCCCCACCGGTTTCTTAATCTTGCGCAGCCTGAGCCATGACCGCTTGGCACCAAACACGCGCAGAGTATTAAAATCGCCAATACCCACTTCCCGCAGCATAACTTCTATGTTCATCGAGAGGTTAGGCAGATCCTTCAATCTGTGAGAATTGAACTTACGCTGTACATTTTCCCGCCTCGCACTGCTCAGAGACTGAAAAGAAAGCTGGATAAGCTTGTCATGATTGCTCCAAAGTTCTTCATCAACGCGATAGTAGTTAAGTTCAATCGGTAACCCTCTTTTATAAAACATCAGCGTCGGAGCAGATTTTTGGCTGAAATAGTCAGCACATTGCTCGCAGGCACGAAGATAAAGTTCCCCCTCGGAAACCATAGCAAAGATAATGCCTTCGACTGCCAGACTGTAGCCGCCGAACAGCGGACGAAAGCCAATGTCTCCTAACGGAGAAAGGCATTCTTGAGATTTATGGATCCTGACATACGTGACGTCCTTCATGGTTTGTCCTTATATATCAAACAGTAAATTAATGGCCGCGTTACTCGCCTCCCTAATAACAGAAAATAAGTAACGTTATCTGCTATAGCAACGACAATTTGTTTTACGCCGGATCTGCATAAAGAAATTGCGAGACACTTTCCGAAATTTCGGTTGATCTTTGTCCTGACAGGCATTACTGTATATTCATACAGTAACCCATCAGGCGGGACTCACTATGCACTCACAGAACTTACAAACTCACTTTCGTCATGTTGCAGTAGCCGCGCACTCCCCTGCCCGGCCGTTATCTGATAACAGTACACAGGGGTTAATCAGTGAAATGGTCTACAGTGAAGACTGCCCGTGGGTAACACAGTTTATTCTGCTACCTTTATTGCAGCAGCTAGGGCAACAATCTCGCTGGCAGTTATGGCTTACCCCGCAGCAAAAGCTCAGCCGTGAATGGCTGCAGGCCGCCGGGCTTCCGCTGGCAAAAGTGATGCAGGCAAGCCAGTTAGATCCGCTCTATACAGTAGAGGCGATGGTAAAGGCGCTGCAAACCGGAAATTACAGCGTAGTGATAGGCTGGTTGCCCGAAGAATTAACAGATGAAGAACATTTGAGACTGACCCTCGCCGCTGAAGCTGGCAACGCAATGGGCTTCATTATGCGTCCAACCAGCAGGGGATCATCCGGTTCCAGACCGCGAAATGGCCTAAAAATTCATTCTAGTTTGTATCATTAAGTAAATTTAGGAGAAATCCTGGTATTTTTTCTCCGTGCCATATAATCCGCTGTCATTACTCAAAATTCCCCGTCATACGGCGGATCCACTGGGTTCTTCCATGGAACCCAGTGTTCAAAAAACAGGCCATTCTGTAATAAAATATGTATGCAAGTCGTTTTTTTTCATATGCCTGACGGACTTCACACTTGTAACTTTTCAACTACGTTGTAGACTTTACCTCGCCAGGGTTGCTCTTCATAACACCGATATATCGGTAGAGTAACAATTGAGCATAAACCCGGGCGAAGGATTTAACCCTGGGCTTTAAATTGGTTTAGAGCTCATGGCCTTTTGGATGATAATGAGGCGCAAAAAATGAAAAAGACAGCTATCGCGATTGCAGTGGCACTGGCTGGCTTCGCTACCGTAGCGCAGGCCGCACCGAAAGATAACACCTGGTATGCAGGTGGCAAACTGGGCTGGTCTCAGTTCCACGATACCGGCTGGTATAACAAGGACCTGCAAAACAACGGCGCAACGCATGAAAGCCAACTGGGCGCTGGTGCCTTCGGTGGTTATCAGGTTAACCCGTACGTTGGTTTTGAAATGGGTTACGACTGGCTTGGCCGTATGCCTTACAAAGGCAGCGAAGTTAGCGGTGCTTTCAAAGCACAGGGCGTACAGCTGACCGCTAAACTGGGTTACCCAATCACTGACGATCTGGACGTTTATACTCGTCTGGGTGGTATGGTTTGGCGTGCAGACTCCAAAAACAGCATCGCTGGTAAAGACCACGACACCGGTGTTTCCCCAGTATTCGCTGGTGGTGTTGAGTGGGCTGTTACCCGTGACATCGCTACCCGTCTGGAATACCAGTGGGTTAACAACATCGGCGACGCACAGACTGTAGGTGTTCGTCCGGACAACGGCATGCTGAGCGTAGGTGTTTCCTACCGTTTCGGTCAGCAGGAAGATGCAGCTCCGGTTGTAGCTCCAGCTCCGGCACCAGCTCCAGAAGTACAGACCAAGCACTTCACTCTGAAGTCTGACGTTCTGTTCAACTTCAACAAAGCTACTCTGAAACCAGAAGGCCAGCAGGCTCTGGATCAGCTGTACACCCAGCTGAGCAACCTGGATCCGAAAGACGGTTCCGTAGTTGTTCTGGGCTACACTGACCGTATCGGTTCTGAGCAGTACAATGCTAAACTGTCTGAAAAACGTGCACAGAGCGTTGTTGATTACCTGATCTCTAAAGGTATCCCGGCAAACAAAATCTCTCCACGTGGCATGGGCAAAGCTAACCCAGTTACTGGCAACACCTGTGACAACGTAGCGCCTAAAGCTAAACTGATCGACTGCCTGGCTCCAGATCGTCGTGTTGAGATCGAAGTTAAAGGTGTTAAAGAAGTTGTAACTCAGCCTGCGGCATAAGTTACCCTTCCTTGACAAAAACCCCGCCATGGCGGGGTTTTTTATTGGTAGTTATTTAGCGAATTTCACGCCACCGCCTTCAGGGGCAAACTACTTTTTGCCCAGCATAGCCTGCAGATCCTGCTTCAGCGTCGACATCGTGGTTTCTACTTTCTCTTTACGTTCGGCATCTTCAATCAGCTGAACGATGGTTTCGGAAAGCGTATTACCGCGCCGCTGCGCAAGCCCGGCCAGACGTTGCCAGACCAGGTATTCCAGGTCGATGGATTTTTTACGGGTGTGCTGATGCTCGGCGTTAAAATGCCTCTTACGCCGCGCGCGAATCGTCTGCTTCATGCGGTTATGCAGCGCCGGATTCATATGCTGTTCAATCCAGTTCTGGACCAGAACAGGCACATTTTCCAGCGTCAGAAGCTGCTCCACGGCCTCCTGGGCTGCACTGGCTTCGATGTACCGCGTGATCAACTCTCCTTCGCGATGCTTCTTGACCAGATACTTCCACTTCCAGCCGCTCTCGAGATTTTCCAACTGTTGATATTTCATTGCGATCTCAGTGTGACCGTGTAACTTAGTTCAGAATAACAGTTTTTACGCCATTCGCTGAACTGAAAATCAAAGCTGTGAGGGGGATAAAACTGTGTTGCTGCTTTATCCGTGTGCTACCCGAGCGATTCTTGTATAATCGCGCCTTTGACATCTCATTAAAAAATATAGCGACTTTGACGACTAATCGACTTGACTGGCGTGCCCTGGTGCCTGATACCGAAAGCTATCAGGAAATTTTTGCACAGCCTTATGATACCGACTCTGCCCCTCTCTCCGCCGTTCAGCCCCGTTTAGTTTATGGGATTGAGCAACTCAACCTTTCCGTCTCTTCCTCAGACCTGATGCTAATAAAAGCCCCGGAAGAGCAAGAATATCTGGATCTTATTGCAGCGGCCGTTGAGGAAACGCGCGGTGAAGCCGAAGTGCTTACCGGCGGACATTACCTTATTGAAGGCAGCCGCGTTAGCCTGCGTCCGGCTGAACAAAGCGATGATAACTTCGCCTCCAGCGGAGAAATTATCGCCGCTGACTGGGTTGAGTCTGAGCAGCTTTTCGGCTGCGTGCGTCAATTTGCCGGGGAAGTCACCCTGGAGCCAGGCCTTATCCATCGTGCCAACGGCGGCGTATTAATCCTCTCCCTACGCAGCGTGCTGGCTCAGCCTCTACTGTGGTTACGCTTAAAACAGATGATGATCCAGGGTCGCTTCGACTGGGTCTCGCCGGACGAAACGCGCCCGCTGCCGGTTAAAATCCCTTCGCTGGAGCTTGATTTCAAGCTAATTCTGGTCGGCGAGCGTGACTCGCTGGCGGACTTCCAGGAAATGGAGATGGACCTGGTTTCATCGGCAATCTACAGCGAGTTTGAAGATAACCTGCAAATCGCCTCGCCTGACGAAATGGCGCTGTGGTGCCAGTGGATCTACGCCGTTGCCGACGCTAAATCCTTACCAGCTCCAGCGGCAGATGCCTGGCAGCCTCTGATTCGCGAAGCGGTTCGCTATACCGGCGACCAGGAGATGCTCCCGCTCTGCCCTTCATGGATTTCACGCCAGCTGCGCGAAGTCGCGCCGTTTACCGGGGAAAGCACCTTCACCGCGGAGCAGCTTCAGCAAATGCTCGAGCAACGCGAATGGCGAGAAGGTTTCCTTGCCGAGCGCATGCAGGATGAAATCCTGCTCGAGCAAATCCTGATTGAAACCGAAGGCGAGATGATAGGCCAAATCAACGCCCTGTCGGTGATTGAGTTTCCCGGCCACCCTCGCGCGTTTGGCGAGCCGTCCCGCATTAGCTGCGTGGTACACGTGGGCGACGGCGAGTTCACCGACGTTGAGCGTAAAGCCGAGCTTGGCGGTAACATTCATGCCAAAGGCATGATGATCATGCAGGCGTTTCTGATGTCCGAGCTGCAGCTCGATCAGCAGATCCCGTTCTCAGCTTCCATCACCTTCGAGCAGTCCTACAGCGAAGTGGATGGCGATAGCGCCTCGATGGCCGAGCTGTGTGCGCTTATCAGCGCCCTCTCCAATGTGCCGATTTATCAACACATCGCGATTACCGGATCGGTAGATCAGTTTGGTCGCGTGCAGCCGGTGGGCGGGCTGAACGAAAAAATTGAAGGTTTCTTCCGCATCTGCCAGCAGCGTGAATTCAGCGGCCAGCAGGGCGTGATTATTCCTTCGGCCAACGTGCGCCATCTTTCGCTGCATAAAGATGTGCTGGAAGCCGTTGAGCAAAATAAATTTTCCATCTGGGCAATTGACGACATAGCCGATGCATTACCGTTATTGACCAGTCTCCCGTGGGACGGCGAAGGGCAGAATACCCTGATGCGCGCGGTGCAGGAGCGTATTGCTCAGGCGCTGGCACCGGATGTTCGCCATCGTTTCCCCTGGCCGCTACGCTGGCTCAACTGGTTCAACCACAACTGATCGGACTTGTTGAGCGTACACGTGTTAGCTAACCTGCGTGCTTCATTATAAAAAGGCTTACTGTAGACATGGTAGATAAACGCGAATCCTATACGAAAGAAGATCTTCTTGCCTCAGGGCGTGGCGAACTGTTTGGCGCTGAAGGCCCACGGTTACCCGCACCTCCTATGCTGATGATGGACCGCGTGGTCAAGATGACCGAAGACGGCGGTAACTTCGATAAAGGTTACGTTGAAGCAGAATTAGATATCACCCCTGATCTCTGGTTCTTTGCTTGCCACTTTATTGGCGATCCGGTAATGCCTGGCTGTCTGGGCCTGGACGCAATGTGGCAGTTGGTTGGTTTCTACCTGGGCTGGCTCGGCGGCGAAGGCAAAGGCCGCGCGCTGGGCGTGGGCGAGGTCAAACTGGCGGGGCAAATCCTGCCAACGGCAAAAAAAGTCAGCTACCGTATTCATTTTAAGCGCGTTATCAATCGTCGCCTGATTATGGGCATGGCCGATGGCGAAGTGCTGGTTGATGGCCGCGTGATTTACACCGCCACCGACATGAAAGTGGGTCTGTTTAAAGACACTACCGCTTTCTAATACGATTTCATTAAGCTTTACCGATAAGGCATCCATTGTCATCAATGGGTGCTTTTTTTGTTTTTGCCAAACGCCAATCCGCGAACTTCCTCCGTGGTTTTTATGGTGTTAATTGCTTAAACAACGTTCGAAATCACAAATCGTAAAGATAAAAAACGCCCCCTCTTGTCTGGCAAAGGTTATACGCTATGTTGATTTTTAGTTTCTCAAATGTAACTAGAGGTTAACAATAATGTCGAATAAGTTACGCATCTCTTTAATCGCTTCTACCGTGCTGCTCTCTACCTCCGCGCTTTCTGCCGTGCCTCAGGGTTACCCGGCCGAATATCAAAAAATCATCGACGCCGCGACCAAAGAAGGCAAAGTGGTGCTCTACTCCACCACCGATACCAAAACCGCCGCACCGCTTATCCAGGGGTTCGAAGCGGCTTACCCGGGCATTAAGGTAGAATATAACGATATGAACAGTACCGAGCTGTACAACCGTTATATCAGCGAGCAGGCGGCAGGCGGTACCAGCGGCGACGTGGTCTGGAGCTCCTCGATGGATACCGCGCTCAAGCTTGCCACCGACTACGCTCAGGAATACAAATCTCCCGAGCAGGGCCAGTTGCCTAAATGGGCGGTGTGGAAAGACAAAGCCTACGGCACGACCTACGAGCCGGTTATCTTTATCTATAACAAACGCCTGATCCCGGCTAATGAAGTGCCGGACAGCCACGCGGCGCTGGCTAAGCTTATCGCCAGCCAGCCGGAAAAGTTCAGCAAAAAAGTCACCACTTACGATATCGAAAAATCTGGCCTCGGTTTTATGCTCTCGGTGCAGGACTATAAGGCCGATCCGAACTACTTCAAGACCCTGGCAGACGTTGCTAAAGGTGGTCTGGCGGTCCAGTCTTCCACCGGTACGATGATGGAGCGAGTCTCCTCCGGTGAAAACCTTATCGGCTTCAACATCCTCGGCTCCTACGCCGAAGCCCGCGCCAAAACGGACGCCTCGCTGGGTATTGCTTATCCCAAAGACTACACGCTGGTGCTTTCCCGCGTGTCCTTCATCAGCGAACAGGCTAAAAACGGCAACGCCGCCAGGCTGTGGATAGACTATGTGCTGTCTGAGAAAGGGCAGAACATCCTCGCCAACCAGGCGGATATTCCGTCTATCCGCAATGACGTAGAAGGCGACAACGATATTGACGGCTTGACCAAAAAGCTGGGCAACGCGCTGAAACCTATCCCGGTTGATGAAACCCTGCTCGAATACTTGCAGCAGAAAAAACGCCTCGATTACATCAAGCAATGGCGCGAAGCCGCCGCCAAATAACCCCTGCATGAGGCGCTTCTTCGGGAGTGCCTCCTATTACTCCAACGCACTACGTTATTCAGGCTTACTGACCTGAGGGATAGTTACATGGATGCATTTCGCAGAAAGTGGCAGAGCCTGCCGCGCGGCATTGTGGTGCTGATAACTGCGCTGGTTATCTATATTCCGCTGTCGTTTATCGTTATACAAAGCTTCCTCTCCGCGCCGTTTTTCTCGCCGTCAAAAGAGTGGAGTCTTGAGTCCTTTGCTTTCATCTTTACCGACCCTGACTTCTATAAGGCGCTGAAGAGCGGCTTTATTCTGGCATTCGGGCTGGTAGTCATCGCTATTCCGCTGGGTGGGATCCTGGCCTTTTTGATGGTGCGTACCGACCTGCCTGGCAGGCGTATCATTGAGCCGTTGATTCTGGTGCCCATCTTTGTTTCGCCTATGGTTCTCGGCTTTGGCTATGTTG
Source organism: Cedecea davisae DSM 4568 (assembly GCF_000412335.2). GTDB lineage: Bacteria > Pseudomonadota > Gammaproteobacteria > Enterobacterales > Enterobacteriaceae > Cedecea > Cedecea davisae. Next base: position 1,329,524 of record NZ_KE161030.1, on the reverse strand, counting down.
TGGCCGCCGGGCCGGTGGGCTTCTTCTCTCTGTGGGCGCAGTCGCTGATTGGTTTTGTACCGTGGAATATCTACGACATGTCCAGCATCGTGGTGATTGCCGGGCTGACCCACGTTCCGCACGCCTATCTCTATATCTCTTCGGCGCTGCGCAGCGTTGGCTCAGATGTCGAAGAAGCGGCCCGTACCGCCGGAGCCTCTCCTCTTCAGGTGATGACCGCCGTCAGCCTGCCGATGGTGCGCCCGGCGATGCTGTACGCCACGGTGTTGCTGTTCTTCCTCGGCCTGGAAGTGTTTGGCCTGATGCTGGTCCTGGGTGACCCTGAAGGCAACATGGTACTGGCAACTTATCTCTACCAGTTGACCAATAAACTTGGGACGCCGTCTTATCATCTGATGGCGGCGGTAGCCGTGGTGCTGATTTGCATCACTATCCCGCTGGTGATGCTCCAGCGCCGTCTTATGCGCACCGCCAACCGGTTTGTCACCGTCAAAGGCAAAGCCTCTCAGGCTCGTGCCCTGCCGCTGGGTAAATGGCGCTGGGTTGCCGGAGCGGTTGTCGCCTTCTGGCTGACCGTAACCATCGGCGTGCCGCTAATTGGCGTGGTGCTGCGCGCCTTTATTTCCAACTGGGGCGTCGGCGTTTCGCTGTGGGACGAGCTGTCTCTGAACACCTTCCGCACCATCTGGGAGCAGCCGAACCTGCTGCGCGCCATCGTTAACTCAATGGCTATCGGCGTTATCGGCGGCGCGCTGGCGGTAGCGTGTTATCTATTTATCGGCATCGCGATGCACCGCAAGCCGGATAACGTAACCCGCTTCCTCGACTACAGCGTACTGGTGCCGCGCGCCGTACCGGGCCTGCTGGCCGGTCTTGCTTTTCTGTGGGTGTTTTTATTCCTGCCGATGTGGCTCGACAATGCGCTGAAATCCGGCTGGCTTTCCGGCATGCCGTGGTCACAGTGGCTGCGTGACAACCTGATTGTCTGGCTACGTTCGCTGCGCAGCACCATTTTCAGCGTCTGGCTCGCCTATACCGTAGTGTGGATGGCCTACGGGCTGCGGCTTATCTCCTCAACGCTATTACAAGTTGGGCCGGAGCTGGAAGAGGCCGCGCGCAGTACCGGAGCCACGCGCGGGCAAATTACCCGCCACGTCACCATCCCGCTGTCGCGATACGGCCTGATCGGCTCATGGCTGCTGATGTTCCTGATTTTCGAGCGCGAGTATTCCACCGGCGTATACCTGCTCTCTCCGGGCACCGAAACCATCGGTTCCATGCTGGTCTCGCTCTGGGCGGCTGGCGCGATTGATATCGTCGCCGCGCTCTCGTTTATTAATATTCTGCTTGTGGTGTTAGGGCTGGGCATTGCCCTTCGTTTTGGAGTGAAATTACATGATTGAGTTATCGGTCGAGAACCTGCACTTAACCTACGGCGATAATCCGGTGCTGAAAGGCGTTTCTATGGAGCTAAAACGCGGCGAGGTCGTGTCGCTGCTTGGCCCTTCGGGAAGCGGTAAAACCACGCTGCTGCGCGCCGTTGCCGGGCTGGAAAAACCGAGCCAGGGCGCTATTGTTATCGGCAAAAATAACGTTTTTGACGGCGCTACTCGCAAAGAAATCCCGGCGGAAGAGCGTAATCTGGGGCTGGTATTTCAGTCCTACGCGCTGTGGCCGCATAAAACGGTGTTTGAGAACGTTGCCTATCCGCTGAAACTGCGCAAAGTGGCGGCGGCGGAAATCAACCAGCGGGTTCAGGCGGTGCTGGACCAGCTGGGCCTGGGCCATCTCGGCAAACGCCACCCTTACCAGCTCTCCGGCGGCCAGCAGCAGCGGGTAGCCATCGGGCGGGCATTGGTCTATAACCCCCCTGTTATTCTGCTTGATGAGCCGCTCTCCAACCTTGATGCCAAGCTGCGCGAAGAGGCCAGAGTGTTCCTGCGCGAATTGATTATCAAGCTGGGGCTGTCGGCGCTGATGGTCACCCACGACCAGAATGAGGCGATGGCGATTTCCGACCGCATCCTGCTGCTGAACAACGGCAAAATAGAGCAGCAGGGTACGCCGCAGGAGATGTACGGCTCGCCAAAAACGCTGTTTACCGCCGAGTTTATGGGCAGTAATAACCGGCTAAACGGCAAAGTGACTGAAGTTCGAGACGGTAAAGCCCGCATAGAAGGCAGCGGCTGGGCTTTGTGGGGGCTGGCAGGTGAAGGCGTCGAAGCCGGGCAGGAAGGCACTGCCGTAATACGAGTCGAGCAGGTGCGTCTGGTGGAACAGCCGGGTGATAACGGCATGAAGCTGCCGCTGTTGACCAGCATGTACCTTGGCGACCGCTGGGAGTATCTGTTCCGCACCGCGGGCGATGACTTTGTTGTCCGTGCCTATGGCAGCGAGATACGTGAAGCTCGTGAATATGGCTTGTCTCTGCCCGAGCAGCACGTTTGGGTCTTCCCTAAACTCTGATGGTTTACATACCGCTAAAAAGGCGAAACCTCCGCGCTGCGGAGGTTTCTTTTTCTAAAGAGACAGTGATTACGCAGTAACCGCCCTGTCTTCCATGGCTTCTCGCCAGCCTCCCATCCAGTAGGACCTCTGATTCAGAGTCTGATATGGACAAATCTCTTTTGAGCGTCCGGCGATGCCTGCTTGATAACCACGTTGATGTGCCCGTTCCAGGCGATCTCGTTTTTGTCTCTTCATGCCTCGTTTCCCTCATTACATTGTCTGGTGGAAAAGAAAACAGTGATTACAAAATGTGCAACCACAGATAAGGGATAACGTGAAATCAGCCGACCGTCAATGCGCAAAATTCACGCCAATGTCATATTCACGCGCTATTCTGATTATCTTTTCGGCAAAAAAAGAGCCTTGTGGTTTGCTAACAGGTTCACAGAAAAAGAAAAGCTGCGACCGCCTTTCGGCGAAAATCGCAGCTTTTTTGTACTATTAATTTTACCTATTAATTAAGGCGTGTGATCTGCGAAGCGATGCTTTGCGCCTCCTGCTGCCAGGCCTGCGCCAGCGTTTTCACCATCGAGTCGTAACCGTCAGCCTGCTGCTTTAGCTCAATATGGAACGGACGCTTAATTATCTCGCCCTGACGTTTCACCAGCCACTCACCGCTAACAATCACCTTCCCGTCATAGCGGCCATGGAAGCCGGTAACGTTGACGCTAAGCGCCTGCTGGTCGTTGCCCAGAGGCTGGGATGCAACCACCCAGCCCGGCAGCGCGCTGCTCAGGTTGCTGACCAGCGTATTACGCAGCTGCTGGTCAAGCGGGCTGGCCCACAGGTTGTTGGTGGCAATAACGTACTGAACGTCGGTGGTTTGATAAACCACGCCGGTGCCGGCGAGGAAGTCAGGCACCGAGACCTGATCGACCCACAGCAAATGCGTTCCCGGCTGGCTCACCGCCTGCATTGCAGGCTGTGAAGTTTGCGGCAGTTGGTACCAGGTTTTGCCGTTATCGCTGCCGCTACAGGCGGAAAGCGTGATGACGGCTGCCAGCGTTAGCCACTTTTTCATGGTTGTGCCCTCTTCGGCTGCGGATCCTTTTTATCCTTCGCTTCAAATATCAGCGAGTTGCTCTTATCGTTCAGCGTGCGTAACACCGGCTGGAGTTCGCGCAGCACCTGATCGAAGCGCTGCATATCCGCCACCATCTTGTTATAAGCCGCTGAACCCGGCTGGAAGCCCTGCATGCTGCGATTCAGCTCGCGCAGCGTTTTTTGCATATCTTCCGGCAGCTGCTGCATCGACTGGCTGGCGGTAATCTTGTTCAGATTATCCAGCGTCTGCTGTAGATGGCGCATGGTGCGCTGGCTTTCGCCAAGCGTATTGGTCGCCTGCTCCAGCATCGGCGTAATCGGCAGATTGTTGATTTTATCCAGCGTTTCCAGCAGTTTTTGCTGAATTTGCGCCAGGCCACCGCTCATCGTCGGGATCACCGGATAGCCGCTTACGCTCAGTATTTCAGTCACCTTCTTCTCGTTCGGATAGAAGTCGAGATCGATATACAGCGCGCCGGTCACCAGGTTGCCGGTTTTCATTGAGGCACGAAGCCCGCGCTGAATCAGCGCCTTCAGGTTAGACGGGATATCCGCCTCGTTGCCCACCATATTTTTCAGGCGTTCGGGTTCAATGCGGATAAGCACCGGAATGCGGAAGTCGTCGTTCAGCTTCTGGCGCATGCTCTCGTTAAAGAACGGCACCTGAGCCACCGTGCCAAGACGAATACCGCGGAACTCAACGGGCGCGCCCGGCTGCAGGCCGCGAATCGAATCTTTAAAGAACATCAGGTAATCGATGTGGTCGGTATACAGCGAATCCTGAATACTTTTCTGATCGTCGAACAGCTTAAAGTCGGTACCCGGCTCAACCGGCTTGCCCCACTCCCAGCCTTCCGGCACGTCAAAGCTCACGCCGCCGCTGAACAGCGTAGTGAGGGAGCCCATTTCAACCCGCATCCCCTGGGAAGACATGTCCACGGCAATGCCGCTGTCTTTCCAGAACCGCACGTTGCTGGTAATAAGCTTGTCGTTGGGCGCGCCGATAAACAGCTGATAGGTAATGGCGCGTTTATTGGTGTCAAAGGTGCTGGTTTCTACCGACCCCACGCGATAACCCCGGAACAGTACCGGGTCTCCCGGCGTGAGCTGGCCGGCTTTTTTGCTGTCCAGCGTGATGCGTATGCCTTTGGCATCAGGCGGAGCCAGCGGCGGCGCATCAAGCAAGTCATAGCGCTCCGGCTGCTCGCCTTTACTGCCCGGCTGTAGCTCGATGTATGCCCCCGACAGCAGCGTCCCCAGCCCGGAGATACCTTCGCGGCCAACCTGCGGCTTCACCACCCAAAACACGGAATCGTTATGCAGCAGCTTTTCCATGCCGGAATTGAGACGCGCCTTAATTTCAACATGATGCAGGTCATCGGTCAGCTGCGCGCTTTCCACCACGCCAACATCTACACTTCGGCTCTTGATGGTAGTCTTACCGCCTTCAATACCTTCTGCATTAGCGGTTATCAGGGTCACTTCCGGCCCCTGATGGCTATAGTGATAAAACAAGATCCAGGCGCCGATCAGCGCCGTTACGATGGGAAAGATCCAAACCGGCGACCAGTTTTTTACCTTCTGTACCTTCGCCTCGCCGCTTTTATTTTCCATGCTCGGAAGACTCCTCATCAGTTACATCGTCTGCTCGATCCCAGGACAAGCGAGGGTCAAAGGTCATCGCCGCAAACATCGTCAAAATAACCACCAAAGCAAACATTAACGCCCCTAAAGCCGGGTAGATATTCATCAGCCCGCCCATCCGCACCAGGGCGGAAAGCACGGCAATCACGAATACGTCAATCATCGACCAGCGGCCAACAAATTCCACTACTTCATAAATCAGGTGCATACGCTCGCTGTCGCGTTTTCCATGCCCCTTTGCGTCCCAGCATAGCCAGGCGATGGCGATCATTTTCAGCGTCGGCACCATGATACTGGCGATAAAAATCACCAGCGCTACCGGGTAAGACCCTTCACTCCAGAGCAGGATAACCCCCGCCAGAATAGTGGACGGATATTTGCTGCCCAGCATCTCCGTTATCATTATCGGCAGTATATTCGCCGGTAGATAGAGCATGATCGAGGTTATCAGCAGCGCCAGGGTCCACTGCAGGCTGTGCCTGCGGCGCACGTGGCCGTGAGTACCGCAGCGGGGGCAAACCAGCGTGTCTGCGTCAACAATCGCCGTACAACAAGAGCAGGAGCGTAGCCCCTGCCGTATGCCTGATACACCCACTTTTAGCGGCTTATGCACCGGCGGCATGGGGGCAATGTCGTCCCACAGCCAGCGCCTGTCCACGCACTGAAAAGCCCGCAACTGCAAAATACAAAACAGGCACCAGGGAATAAAGCTGCTGCCAACGCCAATATCGCCGTAGGCCATCAGCTTCACGAAGCTGACCAGCACGCCCGCGAGGAATATTTCAGCCATGCCCCAGCTTTTCAGCTGGAACAGCACTCTGGCGAGGGCGCGTTTTACCCCGGAAGGCAGCTTCGCCCGGTTGACCAACAGCAGAATGGTCACCAGGCAAAAAGCCGGTACCGCCTGAACAAAGAGAAGAAAGAAGGTGCCGAGGCTGGCGTAATCTTCAGAAAACATAACGCCGGGGATTTGCATCAGCGTCACTTCGCTGCTGATGCCAGCGACCTTCATATTAATGAAGGGGAACAGGTTGGCCAGCAGCAGCATAAACAGCCCGGCCAGGGCATACGCCGTTGGCCGCTGACGCGGTAAATACCACTGCGTGACCAAGGGTGTGCCGCAGCGCGGGCAGGAGGCCTTATGACCATCCTGCAGCTCCGGCAACGCCACCAGCAAATCACATTGTCGACACAAAATATGCGAGCGATGGTGGTGTGTGGCACACATCGTAACTCTCCTTAGATTACGAACCGTTTTTCAGCGCTTCGAGATACTCCCAGCGTTCAAAGGCTTCTTCAAGCGCCTGCTCCGCTGCGGCCATGTCGGCCAGCACTTTTTGCGTGGCGTCGTGCGGCTGGTTAAAGAAATCGGCATCACCGACCTGGGCCTGTAACACGCTCAGCGCGGCCTCAAGCTCCTCAAGCCGTTGAGGCAGCTGCTCTAATTCACGCTGCAGGTTATAGCTTAGTTTGCTATTGGCACGTTTAACAGGTTCTGCTTTTTGCTGCTCGCCCTTCTCGGCTTTTGCCGCAGCCGCCTGGCGCAGCGGTTGAGCAGAGCCCTGCTGGCCCTTCGCGTCATGGTAGCCGCCAACGTAGCGCCCCACTCTGCCCTGGCCTTCAAAAATCCAGCACTCGGTGACCGTGTTATCAACAAACTGACGGTCGTGGCTAACCAGCATGACCGTGCCCTGGTAGCCGTCGATAAGCTCTTCCAGCAGCTCCAGGGTTTCGACATCCAGGTCGTTGGTCGGTTCATCGAGGATAAGCAGGTTGCTTGGTTTTAAGAACAAGCGCGCCAGCAGCAGGCGGTTACGCTCCCCGCCGGAAAGCGCACGCACCGGCGTCATGGCGCGTTTAGGGTGGAACAGGAAGTCCTGCAGGTAGCCCAGCACGTGGCGTGGCTTACCGTTAACCATCACTTCCTGCTTGCCTTCCGCCAGGTTATCCATCACGGTGCGGTCAGGATCAAGCTCGGCACGGTGCTGGTCGAAGTAGGCCACTTCCAGCTTGGTACCGCAGTGCACGCGGCCGCTGTCGGCCTGCAGCTGGCTGAGCATCAGTTTCAGCAGGGTTGTTTTACCGCAGCCGTTTGGCCCCACCAGCGCAATTTTGTCGCCGCGCTGAACCTGGGCGGAGAAATCACGAACCAGCGTTTTACCGGCAACCTGGTAGTTAACGTCTTCCATCTCGAAGACGATTTTGCCCGAGCGGCTCGCCTCTTCAACCTGCATCTTCGCGCTGCCCAGCACTTCACGCCGTTCACCGCGTTCACGGCGCATCGCCTTCAGCGCGCGAACGCGGCCTTCGTTACGGGTACGACGGGCTTTAATACCCTGACGGATCCACACTTCTTCCTGCGCCAGCTTGCGGTCAAACTCGGCGTTTTGTAACTCTTCCACGCGCAGCGCTTCTTCCTTCGCCAGCAGATACTGATCGTAATCGCCAGGGTAAGAGACCAGCTTGCCGCGATCCAAATCGACAATACGGGTCGCCATATTGCGGATAAAGGAACGGTCGTGGGAGATAAAGATAATGCTGCCCTGGAACTCTTTCAGGAAGCCTTCCAGCCAGTCGATAGTTTCGATATCGAGGTGGTTAGTTGGTTCGTCGAGCAGCAGCACGCGCGGAGAGCTAACCAGCGCGCGGCCCAGCGCCGCTTTACGCAGCCAGCCGCCGGAAAGCGCGGACAGTTCGGTATCCGCTTCCAGGCCAAGCTGTTCGAGCACTTCGTTAATCCGGCTGTCGAGCTGCCAGAGCCCCTGATGATCCAGGATCTCCTGAATGCGAGCCATCTCGTTAAGATTTTTGTCGCTCGGATCGGTCATCACTTTATGTGAGATGTCGTGGTAGGCCTTCAGATATTCAGCCTGCTCTTCTACGCCTTCGGCCACAAAGTCATACACCGTGCCCGCAACATTACGCGGCGGGTCTTGTTGCAGGCGAGCGACAATAAGATCCTGTTCGTAAACCATGCGGCCATCGTCCAGCGGCAGCTCGCGGTTGAGGATCTTCATCAGCGTTGATTTGCCCGCGCCGTTACGGCCAACCAGACAGACGCGTTCGTTTTCTTCGATGTGTAATTCGGTGTTATCTAACAGCGGCGCGTCGCTAAACGACAGCCATGCGCCGTGCATACTAATTAATGACATAACTATTAATCCCGGGATTCGTGAGTAACTAACCAGCAGTTGTGGATCTGACGGTTGCGTGCAAAGTCCTGCGACTGGGTTTTTTGAGTAATTTCCTGCGCAACCATGCCAAGCTCTGCCAGCCCGGCGAAGTCCATTTTGAAGCCACGTTTGTTATTGGAAAACATGATAGTACCGCCGCGACGCAGCAGGCGCTTCAGATCTTTCATCAGCGCAATATGGTCACGCTGCACGTCGAAAGAATCTTCCATACGCTTGGAGTTCGAGAAGGTCGGCGGGTCGATAAAGATCAGATCAAACTGTTCGTCGCTATCGCGCAGCCAGCCCAGGCAATCCGCCTGAACCAGGCGATGTGCACGGCCCGTTAAGCCGTTAAGGCGCAGGTTACGCTCCGCCCATTCCAGATAGGTGCGGGACATATCAACGGTCGTTGTGCTGCGAGCGCCGCCAAGCCCGGCGTGTACCGTTGCGCTGCCGGTGTAGGCGAACAGGTTCAGGAAGTCTTTCCCTTTGCTCATCTGGCCCAGCATACGGCGGGCGATACGGTGGTCGAGGAACAGGCCGGTATCGAGGTAGTCGGTGAGGTTAACCCACAGACGTGCGTCATATTCGCTCACCTCCATGAAATCGCCTTTCTCGTCCATTTTCTGGTACTGATTTTTCCCCTTCTGGCGTTCACGGGTTTTCAGCACCAGCCGGTTGGTTGGCAATTCCAGCACCGCGAGAGTCGCGGCAATAACGTCGAACAGGCGCTGGCGCGCTTTGTTCGGATCGATAGTTTTTGGTGGAGCATACTCCTGAACCACAACCCAGTCGCCGTAGCGGTCCACGGCAACGTTGTAGTCCGGCAAATCGCCGTCGTACAGGCGGTAGCACTCAATCCCTTCCTGACGCGCCCACTTGTCCAGCTTCTTAACGTTCTTGCGCAGGCGGTTGGCGTAGTCTTCGGCAATCTGGCCGCCGCCCGCCGCCGTACCCGCCGGGTTAGCCGCCAGCTGATAGTTTTTCTGTACGCAATCCAGCGGGCCGTTTTTCGCTTTGAACTGGCGGTCAGCACGCAGCTGAAGGCAGCTTAACAGCTCCGGCGAGGCGCTAAACAGGGACAGGTTCCAGCCGCCAAACTGGGTTTTCATATGGCGACCAAGCAGGCTGTGCAGCGCAATCAGAGCCGGTTCACTTTCCAGACGCTCGCCGTAAGGAGGGTTACTGACAACCGTACCCACCGGGCCTTCCGGCAGCGGGTTGCTGAGCTTCGCCACGTCTTTTACGTCAAAAGTAATAATATCGGCAAGGCCTGCACGACGGGCGTTAGCCCTGGCACGTTCAATCACGCGGCTGTCGTTATCCGAACCATAGAAGCGGGACTGATATTCGCTCAGGCCGCGGCGAGCGCGAACCTGCGCTTCGGTCACAACCTCTTTCCACACGTCCACTTCATGTTTTGCCCAGCCGAGGAAACCCCAGCGTTTGCGGTGCAGGCCCGGGGCGCGATCGGTGGCGATCATAGCGCCTTCGATCAGCAGCGTGCCGGAGCCGCACATCGGATCGAGCAGTGGAGTACCCGGCTGCCAGCCGGAGCGCAGCACGATGGCCGACGCGAGAGTTTCTTTGATTGGCGCAGCGCCGGTAGCGTCACGGTAGCCGCGCTGGTGCAGACCTTCGCCGCTGAGATCCAGCGCAATACTTGCGGTTTCTTTATTAAGCCAGACGTTAATACGCAGGTCTGGCTGCTCGCGGTCAACATCAGGGCGCGGCAGATTTTTGCGGGTAAAGGAGTCAACAATTGCATCCTTAACCTTGAGCGCGCCGTACTGGCTGTTGCGGATGGTGTCGTTCAGGCCGCTAAAGTGAACGGCAAAGGTCGCGTTTGGCCCAAACAGCGCCGGCCAGTCAATCGCCATTACGCCGAGGTAAAGGTCGAGATCGCTGTAGACTTTGCACTCGCTAAGCGGCAGCAGAATACGCGAAGCCAGACGGCTCCACATCAGGCTTTGATAGAGTAGACGAGTATCCCCCTGGTAATGTACGCCGCCCTGAACCACCTGGCAGCCCTGGGCGCCAAGATTTTCCAGTTCAGTTTTTAACAGCTCTTCAAGCCCACGCGCCGTACTGGCAAACAGAGAATTCATATCGTCACTTATCAGGTAAAAAGAAAATTGTGGCGCATTATAGCTAATCCGGCACGCATGTCATAAAGTTGCCCCTCTTAATTTACTTCCCACGGAGGGCGCCGTGATTACTTTGTCTCAACTCTTTATTCATCCGGTAAAATCAATGCGCGGAATGGCGCTCTCCCACGCGAATGCAACCGCCACCGGCCTGGCATTCGACCGCATTTTTATGCTTACCGAACTTGATGGCACCTTTATTACAGCCCGCCAGCATCCGCAGATGGTGCTGTTCACTCCCGCGTTTACCCACGACGGCCTTTATCTGTCAGCGCCGGACGGCAGCTCGGCCAGTATACGCTTCGCCGATTTCTCTGCGGAGCCTGCGGCAACCGAAGTTTGGGGAACGCATTTTACCGCGCTTATCGCCCCCGACGAGATTAACCAGTGGCTGAGCGGCTTTTTCTCGCGCCAGGTTCAGCTGCGCTGGGTTGGGGAGTTACCAACTCGTCGGGTCAAACGCCATGAAGAGGTTCCGCTGTCGTTTGCCGACGGTTTTCCGTATCTGCTGACCAACGAAGCTTCGCTGCGGGATTTGCAAAACCGCTGCCCTGCCAGCGTACAAATGATCCAGTTCCGCCCTAACCTGGTAGTGACCGGCGCACCGGCATGGGCCGAGGATACCTGGAAAGTGGTGCGCATCGGCGGCGTCACCTTCGACGTTATCAGACCCTGCAGCCGCTGTATCTTTACCACCGTTAGCCCGGAGCGTGGCCGCAAACACCCAAGCGGCGAACCGCTGAAAACCCTGCAAAACTTCCGCACCGCGCAGGATAACAGCGGCGCGGTAGATTTTGGCCAGAATTTAATTGCCCGCAATAGCGGTATCGTGCGCGTGGGCGACGAGCTGGAAGTACTCGCCAATAAACCTGCTAACGTTTATGGTCCGGGCGAAGTTGTCGAAAGCCTTGAGCCGGTGAGCCAGCCAGCAAGCAGCGTCACCATTGACTGGGCCGGGCAAAGCTTCCAGGGGAATAATCAGCAAATCCTGCTGGAACAGCTGGAAAGCCAGGGTATTCGCGTGCCTTATTCCTGCCGGGCCGGGATCTGCGGCAGCTGCCGCATTCGTCTGGTGGACGGCGAAGTAAAAGCTTTAAAGAAAGGATCGATCGGCACAGACGGTACGATCCTGTGCTGTAGCTGCGTACCTGCGGGGAATGTTAGCGTAGCGCCGCGTTAAACGGCCTGATCGAGGCTGAGGTTACCTGAGATCGGCTGCGGCCTGAGCCGATCGTTCATCACTTTGATCGCATCGCCCAACTGCATCGTACGCCCCGCCAGTATTAATCCTGGCTGCGCAAGCAGGCAAAGCGCGGCGTTATCGCCGGTTTCAACCACCAGCAGATTCACCTGCTGCATATCTTCGCTAATCCAGACGCAGGCGCCGTCGCCCGTCATCGGCTGCCAGCATTCGCCGTGGGAGACAAAGTGCCAGCTTTTTGGCATTTGCGGTTTCAGGAAACGGATCGCTACCAGCGCGTTCAGCACCAGTTCGGCGCGCTGTTCATTCTCCAGCGCTAAATCACGACATTTTTCTTCAAACGAGAAATAAAGCGCCGCATCGTCAACACAAAATCCTGTGTTTTCAAAGGCATCGGGAGTCAACATTTTACGAGGGAAACGCGAACGGAACAGCATTCCATTGGCCAAATCGAGCATCATTCGATCGTGCTCTTCATCGAAATACCAACGCCAATTATCGTCCGGTTTTATCCGCATATTGCTTACCCTTCATTTATCCCGCATCTGAATTGCCACTCAAATTCTCACCATATTAATAAAAGACCAATATGTTTAAATTAGCAACAGTAGCGGAATATAAAACAACCAGAGCCGAAAATAAAGCCCTGGTTGTTTGCAAAAGGTAAATGCTTAGAGGTGGGTAACGATTTCTTTAATCAGCGGTGGGCCTTTAAAAATGAACCCGGAGTATATTTGCACCAGCGTCGCACCGGCGGCAATCTTCTCACGAGCGGCAATCACTGAATCAATACCGCCGACGCCGATAATAGGTAACCGGCCATTTAATTCCTGCGCCAGCATACGAATAATTTCGGTACTTTTTAACTGTACCGGACGCCCGCTTAAACCACCGGTTTCGTCGCAATGTTTCATGCCCTGAACAAGGCTACGATCCAAAGTAGTATTGGTCGCAATGACCCCATCAATATTATGGCGAACTAAACTATCTGCCACCTGGATCAATTCTTCTACAGAAAGATCCGGAGCGATCTTCACCGCCACTGGAACATATTTATGATGGATCGCTTGCAGCTCCTGCTGCTTATTTTTTATGGCGCTTAAAAGACTGTCCAGCGCTTCACCATATTGCAGCGTGCGTAATCCCGGAGTGTTCGGCGAAGAAATATTAATCGCTATATAACCCGCATACGGATAAATCTTATCCATACAGGTCAGATAATCATCTGCTCCCTGCTCAACCGGCGTGTCTTTATTCTTGCCAATATTAATCCCGAGTATGCCGTCGAAATGCGCTTTTTTTACATTTTCGACCAGGTTATCCACCCCGAGATTATTAAAGCCCATGCGGTTAATCAGCCCTTCTGCCTCTACCAGGCGGAAAATACGCGGCTTGTCGTTCCCCGGCTGAGGGCGCGGCGTTACGGTGCCTATCTCGATAGAGCCAAAGCCCATGGCGCCAAAAGCGTCGATGCATTCGCCATTTTTGTCCAGACCTGCGGCCAGACCCAGCGGGTTCTTAAAGGTTAACCCCATGCAGCTGACGGGTTTTGACGGCACGTTCTGGCGAACCAGACGTTCGAAGGGCGTGCCGGATACGCGACGTAATTGCTGAAAAGTGAACTCATGGGCGCGCTCTGGATCGAGCTGAAAAAGGGCTTTACGAACGAAGGGGTAGTACATGAACTCTCCTGGATTCCCGGTGTGCAGACCGGGGCGCTATTATTCACCATCCGGGCAGGGATTGGAATTGACCTGCGGCAAAAAAGCCTGAATAGAGGCAAACGTTTTCTTTCCTCCCTTGCGATATGCGCTTTTTTGCAAATCTATCCCGGAAAAATCACTTAGTGGAATAAAACGGCTCTGCGACTATCAAGCTAATTGTTATCAATGTTAGATAAAAACGAACAATTGGTTATAAGGAGTCGTGATGCGTGTAATTACCCTGGCCGGCAGCCCCCGCTATCCGTCCCGTTCCAGCTCGCTGCTGGAATATGCTCGGGAGAAACTGAGCGCCCTCGATGTCGAGGTTTACCACTGGCATCTGCAAAACTTCTCCCCCGAGGACCTGCTCTACGCCCGGTTTGATAGCCCGGCCCTGCTGGCGCTTATCGAACAGCTCAGCACCGCCGACGGACTGATCATTGCCACTCCCGTCTATAAAGCTTCATTTTCCGGCGCCCTGAAAACGCTGCTCGACCTGCTACCGGAGCGCGCGCTCGAGAAAAAAGTCGTGCTTCCTTTGGCTACGGGCGGCACCGTCGCCCATATGCTGGCGGTGGACTACGCCCTCAAGCCGGTGCTTAACGCGCTCAAAGCCCAGGAAATTCTGCACGGCGTGTTTGCCGACGACGGCCAGATAACCGACTACCAGCATAAGCCGCAGTTTACGGCGAACCTGCAAAAACGCCTCGACGATTCGCTGGAGACCTTCTGGCAGGCGCTGCATCGCCGCGATATTGCCGTCCCTTCCCCTTTCAGCCGCCTGGGGGTGACCCATGTTTAATTCACTGAAACGCCGCTCCCCGTGGCTGGTCTTTGCAGGCATGATCGCGTTTTCCGCCTATAGCAACGCGGCAGAGAGCGGCCCGGAACAACTGCGCATCGGCTATCAGAAAGGCTCGGTCAGCATGGTGCTGGCAAAAAGCCACCAGTTGCTGGAGCAACGTTACCCTAATACAAAAGTCTCCTGGGTCGAGTTTCCCGCCGGGCCGCAAATGCTTGAGGCGCTTAACGTCGGCAGCATTGATCTAGGCAGCACCGGCGATATTCCGCCGATCTTCGCCCAGGCCGCCGGAGCGGATCTGGTTTATGTCGGTTCCGAGCCGCCAAAGCCTCAGGCCGAAGTCATTCTGGTGCCGGAAAACAGCCCGCTAAAAAGCGTTGCCGACCTGAAGGGGCACAAAGTGGCCTTCCAGAAAGGCTCCAGCTCTCATAACCTGGTGCTGCGGGCGTTGCAGCAGGCAGGGTTGAAATTTTCAGATATCCAGCCCGCTTATCTCACACCCGCCGATGCCAGAGCCGCTTTTCAGCAGGGTAACGTAGACGCCTGGGCCATCTGGGACCCGTATTACTCGGCCGCGCTGCTGAACGGCGGCGTTCGCGTGCTGGCGGACGGCAGTAAGCTTAATCAAACCGGCTCGTTCTACCTTGCTGCCCGCCCCTATGCCGAAGCGAACGGCGCCTTCCTTCAACAGGTACTGAAAGCCTTTAGCGATGCCGACGAGCTGACCCGTACCCGGCGCGCCGAAAGCGTCACGCTGCTGGCAAAAACCATGGGGCTGCCGGAAGCGGTCATTAGCAGTTATTTAGATCACCGCCCTCCTTCAGCCATTACCCCGGTAAATGAAGACACCGCTGCAAAGCAGCAAAATACCGCCGACCTGTTTTACGACAACCGCCTGGTGCCAAAGAAAGTCGATATCCGCACCCGAGTCTGGCAGCCCGCCGCGACGACACAAGGAGCTAAATCATGAGTCTTAATCTGTTCTGGTTTCTGCCGACCCACGGCGACGGTCACTATTTGGGCAGTAATGAAGGCGCACGCCCGGTGGATCACGCTTATTTGCAACAAATCGCCCAGGCCGCCGACAGACTTGGCTTTACCGGCGTTTTGATCCCCACAGGGCGTTCATGTGAGGATGCCTGGCTGGTCGCGGCTTCGATGATCCCAGTTACCCAGCGCCTCAAGTTTCTGGTGGCGCTGCGCCCGAGCGTAGTCTCTCCCACCCTTGCAGCCCGCCAGGCGGCTACGCTGGATCGCCTTTCCAACGGGCGAGCGCTGTTTAACCTGGTCACGGGCGGCGATGCCGAAGAGCTGGAAGGCGAAGGTGTGTTCCTCAATCATGAAGAGCGCTATGAAGCTTCGGCGGAATTTACCCGCATCTGGCGTCGCGTGCTGGAAGGTGAAACAGTCGACTACGAAGGCAAACATATCAAGGTTAAGGGCGCGAAGCTGCTCTACCCTCCGGTGCAGCAGCCCCGCCCGCCGCTTTATTTTGGCGGCTCTTCGGACGCGGCTCAGGATCTGGCCGCCGAGCAGGTTGATCTCTATTTGACCTGGGGCGAACCGCCGCATCTGGTGAAAGAAAAAATTGAACAGGTACGCGCTAAAGCGGCCGCACAGGGCCGCCAGGTACGTTTCGGCATTCGTCTGCATGTTATTGTCCGCGAAACAACACAAGAGGCATGGCAGGCGGCCAATCGCCTGATTTCCCATCTCGATGACCTGACGATTGCCAAAGCCCAGGCCGCATTTGCCCGCAGCGATTCGGTAGGCCAGCACCGCATGGCTGCCCTGCACGGAGGCAAACGCGACAAGCTGGAAATAAGCCCAAATCTTTGGGCTGGAGTCGGGCTGGTTCGCGGCGGTGCCGGTACGGCGCTGGTTGGCGACGGGCCAACGGTTGCCGCCCGGATTAATGAATATGCAGAGCTGGGCATCGACAGCTTTATCCTCTCCGGCTACCCGCATCTGGAAGAAGTCTACCGGGCCGGAGAGCTGCTGTTTCCGCATCTCGATGTCGCTATCCCTGAAATCCCACAGCCCCGCCAGGTGCAGGAAAAAGGCGAGGTCGTCGCTAACGATTTTATTCCGCGTAAAGTGGCGCAAAGCTAGGGGGAAAGATGAAAGCATCTACTCGCAAACTGCTGCTGCGCCTCGCACCGTGGGGCTTGCCGATAACCATAGTCGTCCTCTGGCAGTTAGCCTCTTCCGTCGGCTGGCTTTCTACCCGCATTTTGCCCTCTCCGGAGGGCGTGGTGCAGGCGTTCTGGAGCCTCTCAGCCAGCGGCGAGCTGTGGCAACATCTGGCGATCAGCTCCTGGCGTGCGCTGGTAGGCTTTAGCATCGGCGGTTCGCTGGGGCTGGCTCTCGGCCTGATAAGCGGGCTTTCGCGCTGGGGCGAGCGCCTGCTGGATAGCTCGATTCAGATGCTGCGTAACGTCCCTCATCTGGCGCTGATCCCGCTGGTTATCCTCTGGTTCGGCATCGATGAGAGCGCAAAGATTTTCCTCGTGGCGCTGGGTACGCTGTTCCCGATTTATATCAACACCTGGCACGGCATCCGTAATATCGACCGCGGGCTGCTGGAAATGGCGCGCAGCTATGGCCTGTCGGGCTTTAGCCTGTTTACTCACGTTATCCTGCCCGGCGCTTTGCCGTCGATTATGGTGGGCGTGCGTTTTGCGCTCGGGCTGATGTGGCTGACGCTGATTGTCGCAGAAACTATCTCCGCTAACTCAGGGATTGGCTATCTGGCGATGAACGCCCGGGAATTCCTGCAAACCGACGTTGTTGTCGTCGCCATTATTCTTTACGCCCTGCTCGGCAAGCTCGCCGATATTAGCGCCCAGCTGCTGGAACGTGTCTGGCTGCGCTGGCATCCGGCTTATCAATTAAAGGAGGAAACGGCATGAGTACTGCTCGTTTAAACCAGGGTACGCCGCTGCTGCTCAGCAACGTGAGTAAAAGTTACGGCGATAAAACCATACTCAACCAGCTGGAACTGCGAATACCGGCCGGGCAGTTCGTGGCGGTAGTCGGGCGCAGCGGCGGGGGGAAAAGCACCCTCCTGCGCCTGCTTGCCGGGCTGGAGAAGCCCGGCGGCGGTTCGCTGCTGGCCGGTAACGCGCCGCTGCGCGACAGCCAGGACGATACGCGCCTGATGTTTCAAGACGACAGGCTGCTGCCGTGGAAAACGGTTATCGATAATGTCGGGCTCGGGCTTAAAGGCATCTGGCGTGACGCAGCGCTTGATGCTCTGGCCGCAGTGGGCCTTGAAAACCGAGCCTCCGAGTGGCCCGCAGCGCTTTCAGGCGGGCAAAAACAGCGCGTCGCCCTGGCACGCGCGCTAATCCACCGCCCCCGCCTGCTGCTGCTCGATGAGCCGCTCGGCGCGCTGGATGCGTTAACCCGCATTGAAATGCAGGAGCTGATCGTCTCCCTTTGGCAAGAGCACGGCTTTACCGTTCTGCTGGTTACCCACGATGTTAGCGAGGCGGTGGCAATGGCCGACCGGGTGCTGCTAATAGAAGAAGGCAAGATTGGTTTGGATTTGACGGTAGATTTACCGCGCCCGCGACGGCTGGGGTCGGTGAAGCTTGCCGAACTTGAGGCGGAGGTACTGGCAAGAGTGATGAAGCGAAGTACGGAAGAACCGGTACGCGCGGTGCGCACCGGCTAAGTTTATACCCTCACCCCAGCCTTCTCCCTGCGTACATACCGGAGACATGGGGTGAGGGGCAAAGATTAAGCCAGCGCTTTAGCTATCTTCTCGAACAGATCCCCGGAGAGGTTCTCCAGCCCTTTCAGATGTTCCAGCGCCGCACGCATCTTGCTCTGACGTTCGGCATCGTAACGCTTCAGGCGAATCAACGGCTCAACCAGGCGCGAGGCAATTTGCGGGTTACGGCTGTTCAGCTCGGTGAGCATTTCCACCATAAACTGATAACCGCTGCCGTCTTTGGCGTGGAACGCCGCCGGATTGCTGGCAGCAAAGGCACCAATCAGGGAGCGCACGCGGTTTGGGTTGCCCAGGCTGAATGAGCGATGATTCAGCAGCTCGCGAACCTTGCTCAACGTATTGCTCGCCGGGCTGGTCGCCTGCAACACAAACCATTTGTCCATCACCAGGCCATCTTTGTGCCACTTCTCATCATAGTGAGCCAGAAGCTCATCGCGGCACGGCAGCTGAGCGGCCACGGCGGCGGACAGCGCGGCGATGGAATCGGTCATGTTATCCGCCTGCTGGTACTGCTCACGCACCAGCTGTTCTGCCAGTTCAGCATCACCAAATGCCAGGTAGCGCAGGCAGGTATTACGCAGCGCGCGCTTGCCGATATCGCCGTGATCAACGCGATAGCTCTCCAGCTTGTTGGCGTTGTAAATGGCGAGGAATTCGTCCGCCAGCTCCGACGCCAGCGTGCGGGTCAGCGCGCCGTGAACTTCCGCAATCGCCAGCGGGTCGATGGTCTGGAACAGCTCGGCAATTTCGTTCTGCGAAGGCAGAGTCAGGATCTCAGCGGCCAGCGCCGGGTCGATTTTCTCATCCAGCAGAATGGCGCGGAAGGCGTCCGCTACGTGCAGCGGCAGCGAAAGCGGCTGGCCCTGCTGGCTGCGGTTAACGTTAATCTTGATATAGGTCGCGAGCAGGCTCTGCGCCGCATCCCAACGAGAAAAATCGTTACGCGCGTGGCGCATCAGGAAGGTCAGCTGCTGGTCGCTCCATTTGTACTCAAGCTTCACCGGCGCAGAGAATTCGCGCAGCAGAGAAGGTACAGGCTGGAAGTAAACGTTATCGAAGACGAAGGTCTGCTCGGCCTGGGTCACGTTCAGCACATGATGTACCGGGTGGCCATCCTTTTGTAGCGGAATAACCTTGCCTTCGTTGTCGTACAGCTCGATATCAAACGGAATGTGCAGCGGATGTTTTTCCTGCTGTTCCGCGGTCGGCGGCGTCATCTGGCTGATGGTAAGCGTGTACTGCTCGGTTTCCGGGTTGTAGTCGTCGCGAACCGTTACCACCGGCGTACCCGCCTGGCTATACCAGAGGCGGAAGTGCGACAGGTCAACGTTGGAAGCATCTTCCATCGCCTGCACAAAGTCATCACAAGTTGCTGCGCTGCCGTCGTGGCGTTCGAAGTAGAGCTGCATCCCTTTCTGGAAGTTCTCTTCTCCGAGCAGAGTGTGGAGCATACGAATCACTTCGGAACCTTTTTCATACACCGTCAGGGTGTAGAAGTTATTCATCTCAATAACTTTGTCCGGGCGAATCGGGTGCGCCATCGGGCTGGCGTCTTCGGCGAACTGCATCGCGCGCATGGTGCGCACGTTCTGAATGCGGTTTACCGCACGGGAACCGAGGTCAGAGCTAAACTCCTGGTCGCGGAATACCGTCAGGCCTTCTTTCAGGCTGAGCTGGAACCAGTCGCGGCAGGTCACGCGGTTGCCGGTCCAGTTATGGAAATATTCATGGCCGATAACGCGCTCGATATCGAGGTAATCTTTATCGGTTGCAGTTTCAGCGCGGGCCAGGACGTATTTAGAGTTGAAAATGTTCAGCCCTTTATTTTCCATTGCGCCCATATTAAAGAAGTCGACGGCGACTATCATATAGATATCGAGGTCGTATTCGAGGCCAAAACGGGTTTCATCCCATTTCATCGAGGCTTTCAGGGAGGTCATCGCCCAGTCGGCACGATCGAGATTGCCGCGGTCCACGAACAGCTCCAGCGCAACATCACGGCCTGAACGGGTTTTAAAGCTATCGCGCAGCACGTCGAAATCGCCTGCGACCAGGGCAAACAGATAGCAAGGTTTTGGGAACGGATCCTGCCACTGCACCCAGTGGCGGCCATTCTCCAGTTCGCCTTCGGCAATGCGGTTGCCGTTGGCCAGCAGATAAGGGTATTTGCTCTTATCGGCAATCACTTTCGTGGTAAAGCGCGCCAGCACGTCCGGGCGGTCGAGATACCAGGTAATATGGTGGAAACCTTCGGCTTCACACTGGGTACACAGCGCCTCGCCGGACTGATACAGCCCTTCCAGCGCGGTATTGCTCGCCGGGCTAATTTCGTTAACGATGGTCAGCGTAAAGCTGTCCGGCAGTTGTTCCAGAATCAGGGCGCCCTCTTCCTGACGATAATGCTGCCAGGCGGTGCCGTTTACGTCGATAGAAATAAGGGTAAGGTCTTCCCCGTCCAGATGAAGCGGCGCATCGGCAGCGCCCTGGCGGGTAATTTTACTGATGGCGGTGACCCGAGTTTTTTCGGCATCCAGGTCAAAGGTCAAATCGATATCGGTTATCGTATAATCCGCTGCACGGTAGTCGTGGCGGTATTTGGCTTGTGGCTGTTGTGTCATAAAAAACCTTATACATCGTCCGTAAGATAACGAGCTTCAGTCTATTCCTGTTGCCGGAATGTTGCCACGCAGAATCTTCATCTTTCGCATGTGATGCAAAAAAAATATTAGCGGCGCAAGGACTGTCTCCTCCGGCTTAATGGCGCAGGTAAAGACGGCGCTGATCCTGTTGCCGCACATTTTGTTTAGTACCCTAAACATCAGGTGATTCAAGGCATTGTACCCGGCTTTTGGCCTATGCGGCACAAATTGCCATCCCCCCTTCCCCTGCCATATGTTGTGATCCTGCTTCAATAAACAGATAATCAGGGTATACTCCCGCGTCTTTATTTGCCCGGACCTGATGGAAACGCTCCTGTGAGAGGATGCTGAAACGCGCCATGACACGACACGCTTCCCCGATTTTGCAAACGCTGCTGGATACTGATGCCTATAAGCTTCATATGCAGCAAGCTGTTTTTCACCGCTATTACGACGTTGACGTCGCGGCGGAATTCCGCTGCCGCGGTGACGATCTGCTGGGCATTCATGCTGACGCTATTCGTGACCAGGTGGCTGCTATGCAGCATCTGCGCCTCAGTGACGAAGAGTTTCACTGGCTAAAAAGCCTGCCCTTTTTTAAGGCCGACTATCTCGACTGGCTGCGCAACTTCCGTTATGACCCTTCCCAGGTTCAGGTGACCAATAATAATGGCCACTTAGATATCCGCCTGAGCGGGCCGTGGCGAGAAGTGATTATGTGGGAGGTTCCGCTGCTGGCGGTGATTAGCGAAGTTGTTCATCAACATCGCGCGCCCGGCGTGACGCCGCAGATGGCGCTCGATCATCTTGAGAGCAAGCTCAGCGAATTCAATACTCTGACTTCCGGGCTGGATCTTTCCCGCTTCCGCCTGATGGACTTCGGCACTCGCCGCCGCTTCTCCCGTGAAGTGCAGCAGGCCATCGTCGAACGCCTGAAGCAGGAGCCGTGGTTTATCGGCACCAGCAATTACGATCTTGCCCGCCGTCTGGATCTCACACCAATGGGCACTCAGGCCCACGAATGGTTCCAGGCGCATCAGCAAATTAGCCCGGTGCTGGCCAATAGCCAGCGGGCGGCGCTGCAGGCGTGGCTTGATGAATATCCGGACCAACTGGGCATTGCGCTTACCGACTGCATTACTATGGATGCCTTCCTGCGCGATTTCGGTCACGAGTTTGCCACCCGCTATCAGGGACTGCGCCACGACTCCGGCGACCCGGTAGAATGGGGCGAGAAAGCTATCGCTCACTATCTGAAGCTGGGGATCGACCCGCTCAGCAAAGTGCTGGTGTTTTCCGACAACCTGGATTTAAACAAGGCGGTGGAGCTGTATCGCCACTTCTCCGCGCGGGTTAATCTGAGCTTCGGCATCGGCACCCGCCTTACCTGCGATATTCCTCAGGTTAAGCCGCTGAACATCGTGATTAAGCTGGTGGAGTGCAACGGCAAACCGGTTGCCAAGCTTTCCGACAGCCCTGGCAAAACCATCTGCCACGATAAAGCGTTCGTGCGCGCCCTGCGCAAAGCGTTTGATTTGCCGCTGGTCAAAAAAGCCAGCTGATTCAGAGATAACAGGCGAAGAGTGAACCGACTCTTCGCCGCTTTCCTTCCTTTCCTTTATTTCTTCGTAAGCAACGCGAATTCTGCTTGTCTGATGGCGCGTGACAGGTAACATAGATAACCCCCCTATATGGGTTACTATTTTTTTTGTCATTGACCATTTAATAGAGAGAAAACTATGAGCGTTGTGCCTGTAGCCGACGTACTCCAGGGCCGTGCCGCCGTTGACAGCGAAGTCACCGTGCGCGGATGGGTGCGTACTCGAAGAGATTCAAAAGCTGGTATCTCCTTCCTCGCCGTCTATGACGGTTCCTGCTTCTCTCCAGTACAGGCCGTCATTAATAATTCTCTGCCCAATTACAATGAAGACGTTCTGCGCCTGACCACCGGCTGCTCGGTCGTTGTCACCGGTAAAGTGGTTGAGTCTCAGGGCCAGGGCCAGGCGTTTGAAATACAGGCCAGCAAAGTTGAAGTGACCGGCTGGGTTGACGATCCGGATACTTATCCGATGGCGGCAAAACGCCACAGCATCGAATACCTGCGCGAAGTGGCTCACCTGCGCCCGCGCACCAATATGATCGGCGCGGTTGCTCGCGTTCGCCACACTCTGGCTCAGGCGCTGCACCGTTTCTTCCATGAAAACGGCTACTTCTGGGTGTCTACTCCGCTGATCACCGCTTCCGACACCGAAGGCGCGGGCGAAATGTTCCGCGTTTCAACGCTGGATCTGGAAAACCTGCCGCGCACCGCCGAAGGCAAAGTGGACTTCGATAAAGACTTCTTCGGTAAAGAAGCGTTCCTGACCGTATCCGGCCAGCTGAACGGCGAAACCTACGCCTGTGCGTTATCCAAAATTTACACCTTTGGCCCAACTTTCCGTGCGGAAAACTCCAACACCAGCCGCCACCTGGCTGAGTTCTGGATGCTGGAACCGGAAGTTGCATTTGCCGATTTGAATGACGTAGCAGGCCTGGCGGAAGCCATGCTGAAGTATGTCTTCAAAGCGGTGCTGGAAGAGCGTATGGACGACATGCAGTTCTTCGCCGAGCGCGTAGATAAGGAAGCGATTGAACGCCTGGAGCGTTTCATTTCCGCAGACTTCGCACAGGTGGATTACACCGACGCGGTTGAAATCCTGCTGAACTGCGGCCAGAAGTTCGAAAATCCGGTTTACTGGGGCGTCGATCTCTCGTCCGAGCATGAGCGTTACCTGGCCGAACAGCACTTCAAGGCACCGGTAGTCGTGAAAAACTATCCGAAGGACATCAAGGCCTTCTATATGCGCCTTAACGAAGACGGGAAAACCGTCGCCGCGATGGACGTTCTGGCACCTGGCATCGGTGAAATCATCGGTGGCTCCCAGCGTGAAGAACGCCTGGACGTGCTGGACGCGCGCATGGCTGAAATGGGCCTGAACAAAGAAGATTATTCGTGGTACCGCGATCTGCGCCGCTACGGCACCGTACCGCACTCCGGCTTCGGCCTCGGCTTCGAACGCCTGATTGCCTACGTTACCGGCGTGCAGAACGTAAGAGACGTGATTCCATTCCCACGTACTCCACGTAACGCGAGCTTCTAAGTTCTGACTGTTACTAAAGGCCAGCAGCAGCTGGCCTTTTTTGTGCCCCACCACAAAGAGTATTTTTTCTTCAACGATTCTTAAACAAACGTCAATTTCAACCCCATCCTCTCGCCAGCAAGTTACCAACTGTTTCCACATCACAATTATTCACAAAATTGTTGCTCCAATGCTCTGGATATGCTTGCCATCTGAAGGCTTAGCACAATTGTCTATTTTATGCTCAGACATCTGGATGTCCAAAAATAAGTCAAAAAACGTACAGTTATAAATCGATTTTTGCGCTTATTTTGCTTTATGCGGATTAAACATAAGTAATTCATATATATATGTTTAGAAAACCCGCATTGCCGGGTTGCAAACAGCGAAATTTGAAATGGTTCACAAAGTTCCCTCAAATACACAAAGTGTTACACATATTTTCTTTTTGAAACTCAATGTGCGCATTTGTAGCACTTTCAGGCTAGCGAAACGGTTTCATGGATGGAAAGATGCCAGACAGATACAGAAAGACACCAAACTATCATCAATAGTTCCGTAAAGAATTATTGACGGCAGTGGCAGGTGTCCATAAAAACCACAATGAGGGTAATAAATAATGATGAAGCGCAATATTCTGGCAGTGGTAATCCCTGCTCTGCTGGTAGCCGGTGCAGCTAACGCTGCAGAAATCTACAACAAAAACGGCAACAAACTGGACTTTTACGGTAAAGCTGTAGGCCGTACTTCCTGGACAACTTCAGGTAATGGCGATAACAGCAGCAAAGACGCATCTTATGGCCAGATTGGCTTCAAAGGTGAAACTCAGATCAATAGCGATCTGACCGGTTATGGCCAGTGGGAATATCGCGTTGCCGCTAACAAAGCAGAAGGCGAGCAGAGCGCAGGCAACACTCGTGTTGCATTTGCAGGCCTGAAAGTCACTGACGTTGGTTCTCTGGACTACGGCCGTAACTACGGTGTGGTATACGATGTGGAATCCTATACCGATATGGCACCGTACTTCTCAGGTGAAACCTGGGGTGGCGCATACACCGATAACTACATGACCAGCCGTGCGGGTGGCCTGCTGACTTACCGTAACACCAATTTCTTTGGCCTGGTTGATGGCCTGGCTTTTGCTGTTCAGTACCAGGGTAAAAACCAGGATAACCATAGCGTCAACGCGCAGAACGGTGATGGCGTAGCTTACTCAACGTCCTATGACTTCGCTGGCGGCTTCGGCGTGTCTGCTGCCTACAGCAACTCTGACCGTACTAATGCTCAAGAGAACCGTGACGGTAACGGCAAGCATGCTGAATCCTGGGCTATCGGTGCCAAATATGATGCGAACAACATCTACCTGGCAACTGTTTATGCTGAAACGCGTAACATGACCATCGTTGACAGTGCAACCACCGGCACTGAAATGGCGAACAAAACTCAGAACTTTGAAGCCGTTGCACAGTACCAATTCGACTTCGGTCTGCGTCCAGCACTCTCTTACGTACAAAGCAAAGGTAAGAGCCTGAATGGTGCACAAAGTTCAGCAGATCTGGCTAAATACATTCAGTTGGGCGCAACCTACTACTTCAACAAAAACATGAACGTGTATGTTGATTACCGCTTCAACCTGCTGGATGAAAACGACTACAGCGCGAAAACCTACGGTATCGGTACTGACGACCAGGCAGCTGTTGGTCTGGCCTACCAGTTCTAATTTCAGCAACTTGTTTGTCTGAAACGTTTAAAAACAGGGCTTCGGCCCTGTTTTTTTATGGCAAAAAAGTAGAATAAACCCGATGTTAGCGTTAAGCGTTTCTTTTTGTCGCAAACGGTTGGCAATTCGTAAAACAGCAGTTAACCTGAAAGCGATTTCCCCCGATATCACTAATGGAACCCGTCATGTTTGAGAACATTACCGCCGCCCCTGCCGATCCTATTCTTGGTCTGGCCGACCTGTTTCGCGCCGACGACCGTCCAACTAAAATCAACCTCGGCATCGGGGTATATAAGGACGAGACCGGCAAAACGCCGGTGCTGACAAGCGTGAAAAAAGCAGAGCTGTATCTGCTGGAAAACGAGACCACCAAAAACTATCTGGGTATTGATGGCATTCCCGAATTTGGCACTTGCACTCAGGCGCTGCTGTTCGGGAAAGGCAATGCGCTGAGCGCTGAGAAACGCGCCCGTACTGCGCAAACCCCTGGCGGTACCGGTGCGCTGCGCGTAGCGGCCGACTTCCTGGCTAAAAACACCTCCGCCAAACGCGTGTGGGTAAGCAACCCAAGCTGGCCAAACCATAAGAGCGTGTTTAACTCAGCCGGTCTGGAAGTGAAAGAGTACGCGTACTATGACGCGGAAAACCACAGCCTGGACTTTGACGGCCTGGTTGCCAGCCTGCAGGCGGCTGAAGCCGGTGACGTAGTGCTTTTCCACGGCTGCTGCCATAACCCAACCGGTATCGACCCGACCTTCGAGCAGTGGAAAACGCTGGCCGAAATGTCGCTGGCTAAAGGCTGGTTGCCGCTGTTTGACTTCGCCTACCAGGGCTTTGCCCGCGGTCTGGAAGAAGACGCCGAAGGCCTGCGTATTTTTGCCGCCAGCCACAAAGAACTGCTGGTTGCCAGCTCCTACTCTAAGAACTTCGGCCTGTACAACGAGCGCGTTGGTGCCTTCACTCTGGTAGCCGCAGAGGCAGACGCAGCGGATCGTGCGTTCAGCCAGGTTAAATCCGTGATCCGCGCCAACTACTCTAACCCGCCGGCACACGGCGCATCCGTGGTAGCTACTATTCTGAGCAACGACGCGCTGCGTACCATGTGGGAGCAAGAGCTGACCGATATGCGCCAGCGTATCCACCGCATGCGCCAGCTGTTTGTGAATACCCTGCAGGAGAAAGGCGCTAACCGCGACTTCAGCTTTATCATCAACCAGAACGGGATGTTCTCGTTCAGCGGCCTGACCAAAGAGCAGGTGCTGCGCCTGCGCGAAGAGTTTGGCGTTTACGCCGTCGCTTCCGGCCGCGTTAACGTTGCCGGTATGACGCCGGACAACATGGCGCCGCTGTGTGAAGCCATCGTTGCCGTGCTGTAAGAGCAGCAGATAGCAAAAGAGCCGCAATCGCGGCTCTTTTTGTTTTGCAGAGAAACGAATTACCAGACCGGCATTTCGTCCTGTAAGAACGGGTTATTCAGACGCTCGTAGCCCAGAGTAGACATTGGGCCATGGCCGGGGATAAAGGTCACATCATCACCCAGCGGCAGCAGTTTGCGCTTGATTGAGTCAATCAGCGCCGCATGGTCGCCACGCGGGAAGTCGCTGCGCCCTACTCCGCCTTTAAAAATGACATCGCCGGAAACCAGCAGGCGGGAAGCCTCATCGAAGAATACGATATGGCCTGGCGTATGCCCCGGGCAATGCAGCACCTGCAAGGTGACATTCCCCACGGACACGCTCTCACCTTCGCTTAGCCAACGGTCAGGCGTCAGAGGCTGACACTCGTCGAGGCCAAACATCCGGCTTTGCTGCGGCAGTCCCTGCAGCCAGAACTCATCTTCTTTTTCCGGGCCAATAACCGGCACGCCGTAGTCCGCAGCCAGCTCTGCCGCCGCGCCTACGTGGTCAAGGTGGCCGTGGGTCAGTAATATCTGGCTGACCTTTACGCCTTTTTGCGCCACTTCCTGCTTGATGCGTGCCGCATCGCCACCCGGGTCCACCAGCGCGGCCTGCTGCGTTTCCTCGCACCAAATTAAAGAACAGTTCTGGGCAAAAGCCGTAACCGGAATAATGTGATAGTTCATGCTGCTCCATTACCGGCAACAAAAGCCGGATTCCGTTGTTTTACCAGTGCCTTACCGGCCCGGTATCAATATGCACAAAGTCGCTGCTGGGGTAGTATCCTACACCACCTGCGCGCATAGATAATGCTGCTTTGCGAATATTACTTAACGAAACCCCTTCAATATGGAAGTCCATCGCCTGGCCTTTAGTGTGGTAGCTTTTCTTCGCCACACCGCGGCTGTGGGCGCGCAGTTCATTATTGGTATCAACAGAGCGGTAGCCGGAAATCAGCTGCACCGGCTTGTTGGTGCCCAGCAGCCCCTGCAGGCGGTAAAGCTGGTCAAACAGCGAGGGATCGATGGATTTTATCTTGTTCGCCCGGTAATCCCGGAAGAAATGGTTAAGTCTTGCTAATTCATCCTGAATATAGCCTCTGCCGTCAAAAAACTCGGCTTTCAGTGACTCTCCGGTATGCAGATTATTGAGAGTCAAAATACGCGGGCGTGGCGTCGAGAGGGTGGCAAACGACGGCAAAGGCATGAGAGCGGCACCGAAAGCCACGCCTCCCAAAGCCAGTAGCTTGCGGCGATTAGCGTCAAATTTGTCCATGATATCCAGGTCTACAAGTAATAAATTGATGGTTTAATATGCACTTTTTGCGCACTGCCACGCACCATAACTGCCCGCATCCGGTGAGTCAAGGCGCGATAAAACCCAGCAATAGCGGGCTCTGTAGCGAGCCCGGCTGGGTTTTACACTTTATACGACCACTAATTCATTGGAAATGTTGCGCTTAGCGGATTAATAAACCGGCTTTTGCGAGGTTTTGTGCGCCAGATCGCGCGGTGAGATCATAATTGTAAATATCTGTACGAAACTCGGTGCGGCCATCTTTTCCGACAAACGCCGTCAGGTAATAAAGGTTAACCGGGATGTTATGGCGGATGTTCACGTATTTGGTGTTGCCTTCCTGAAGCGTGCTTGAAATGCGCGAGTCATTCCAGCCTGCATCCTGCAGCAGCATATTAGCCAGTTCAGACGCTTTATTCACCCGCACACAGCCGGAGCTTAGCGCCCTGGCCTCTTTCTGGAACAGGTTATGGTTTGGCGTGTCGTGCAGGTAGATGGCATCCGAGCTTGGCATGTTGAACTTATAGCGGCCAAGCGAGTTTTGCGTCCCCGGCTTTTGCTGGAAACGGAACGGCAGATTACTTTCGGTAATCGTCGCCCAGTCCACGCGCCACGGGTCGATTGTTTCGGCATTATTGCTCCAGCCGCGAATCACGCTATAGCCATGTCGCTCCAGATAAGCCGGGTCCTGCCGCACCTTCGGCAGGAGATCTTTGCGCGCCAGAGTCGGCGGCACGTTCCACGGCGGGTTGACCACTACGTTATTCAGCGCGCTGCTCATCATCGGGGTTTTGCGATCCGGACGGCCAACAATAACCCGTGAAGCCAGGGCTTCATTGCCGTTCAGATAGTAAACCAGCGAATAGTTGGGGATGTTCACCATAATGCCGGTATCAAGCTTATCCGGCAGCAGGCGCAAGCGTTGAATGTTCAGCGCCACCAGCGAGGCACGCTGCTGTGGCGTCACGTTCAGCCAGTCGCGGGTGAGCTGCCCAATGGCCCCGTCAGATCCGAGCCCCTGCCACTGCTGGAAGCGTTTAACCCCTTCCACAAGGCTACGATCGTAAACACCGCGGGCGGCCTGCGGTTTTTTCTTACCGGCCGCTGCGGCTGGCTCATCCACATTTATCGCAGAGGGGCTTACCGTCACTTCGGCCAGCGTGCCCACGTTCCCCGAAGACTGAGCCTGCAGCATGCCGGTGCGGGCCAGAATCTCCCTCAGCGCGCCAACATCATTACTCCACTGCCCCGGCCTCAGGGTCTCTTTGCCGGTCATTTGCGGCCACGGACGGGTATCGGCCAGCAGGTGGATTAAAGACTGATGCAGCTGCGCATATTGAGGGTGTTGAGGTGCAAGAGTACCGATAAAGTTGACCAGCGAGCCCTGGTCGATAGCGACCTGCCACTGATTAATCACCGACAGCGGAGGCGTTTTTAATTTGTACGGCGTGGTGCTGTAAAGCCAGCGATTGCCGTCAACCGGGATCCCGGAGACGAATTGCAGGTAGCCCATCATGGCGTCGGAAAGCACCACGTCGCGTGCCATGCCGCTAACGGCAGGATCGGTCAGCAACTCTACCCACTGGTTAAACTGCGGCTGGATACCCGCGATTGCCACTTCCGCCAGTTGCTGCTGGAAGGCTTTAACCGCATCGCGATTTTCCCACATGGGTTTCATGTCCCGGGCGGCATAAAAAGCCGAGAGCGCGTTGAGGTAAACCGGCGTGTAGCCCGCAGGCAGCCCGGCGCTAAGCTGCGAACGGCTTTGCGCGGCAGACATGCCAGGAGTATTAGTTGGCAGCGTGCCGGCCATTGTCGCCGTTGCCGTAGACTGCGCTAAAGGCTGATTCAGCTCCGTTGGCCGGTCGGTTTGAAAAGCCGAGCTATCGGACGGAACCACGGCAGGCTCGTCGGCCTGCGCCGTAAACAGCGGAGCGAAACTGAGTGCCAGGCAGTAAGCCACCGCCGACAATCGAAAACGTTTTACTTTTTCCAGCAACATCCCTTGCCCCCTGTTTATCACTGTGCTCACCGTCAAAGGCGGGAAGTATTTACCACTAGTATATAAACAGTAAAAACCATTTGCCTGACAAAATGTAAAGAATATTAAAGATTAAGACTCTTCGGCCCAATAAAAAAGCGGGCCTTAGCCCGCTTCGTTTTTATGATGCATCCGCCGTTCCGGACTCAGACTCCGGCACCGGTTCAGGCAGGACCGGCGCCGCGAAACCGCGCAGGCCCACAACGTGAACATGCTCGCTGTTCTGGAACACCTTACGCACCAGCTTGTAGGTCGTCCCTTTTTCAGGGCTGATGTTCTCCGGTGCGGCAATGATTAATTGCATTTCCAGACGCTCGCACAGCTCGAACAGCGTGGCGATGGACTTGGCATCCAGACGCGCAGCTTCGTCGAGGAACAGCAGGCGGCAAGGCGAAATATCTTTCCCGCGCAGGCGGTGAGATTCGTCTTCCCAGCTTTGCACAACCATCACCAGGATGGACATCCCGGTGCCGATAGCTTCCCCGGTAGAAAGCGCCCCGCTCTCCGCACGCAGCCAGCCGTCGGAGCCGCGGTTAACCTCAACTTCCATTTCCAGATAGTTGCGGTAGTCCAGCAGCTCTTCGCCGATGGTTTGCGGCGTGCGCTGCCCCATATCAATTTGCGGGTTCAGGCGCTGGTACAGCTTCGCCAGCGCTTCGGAGAAGGTCAGGCGATTGCTGTTAAACAAGTCCTGATGCTGCTCATGCTGTTCGGAAAGTACGTTCAGCAGCGTAGCGTGAGCCTCACGCACGTTGACGTTAAGACGAACGCTTTTAACCTGGCCGAAGGAAACGCTTTGCAGGCCCTGGTTGAGCATGCGAATACGGTTCTGCTCGCGCTGAATGGTTTTACGAATGATGTTCGCCACGCTTCGGGAGCTGATAGCCAGCTTCTGCTCACGCGAGGTCAGCTCTTCCGTCAGGCGGCTCAGCTCGATTTCCATCTGCTCGATGGCTTCAACCGGGTCGTCCGTGCGGATGATATCCTGGCGGATACGCTCGCGCAGGTGCTGGTAGACGGCGACAAAGAACTGGATCTTACGTTCAGGTCGCTTCGGATCTTCCGACATACGCAGCACGTCGCGCAGGTGTTCGTTATCCGCAACCGCGAGGCGCAGGGCGCCCAGTGCCTTATCCGACATGGAACGCAGTTCGTCGCCGGAAAGATAGGCCAGCTCGCGGCGGTGCAGGCGGCGCTCAACGCCGTTATCTTTCACCATACGCATCACCGCGCACCATCCGGCTTTCGCCGTCACAACCTGCTCGCGCATTTCAAAGTAATTGCGCTCAAGCTGCTTCAGTTTGCGGGTCAGGTTGTTCATTTCCGCTTCGCAGTAGGTCAGCTGTTTCTCAAGCTGGTTGCGGCGTGAACGGTTGGTGCTCAGAGCGGTATGCAGCTCATCGCGGCGCGCACGCGCCCTTTCCTCTGCTCCGGCATCTGCGCGAACGCCGATATCCTGTAGCTCTTTATGCAGGTCGGTAAGCAGCTCTTTTTTAGTATCAAACGAGCTTTTTAACGACGCCATCAGTTGGCTGTACTGGCCCAGCTGTTGAGCATGCTGACGCAGGGCTTCGCGTGAACGGGTACGCTCCGCTTCAGCCTGTTCCAGGCGCTGGCGCAGCTTCTCGTTAAGATCGCTGTTGCCGTCCAGCATGGCGGCAGAGTCGCTGTAGCTGAAGTGGGCGCGGCGCTGCACCACTTCGGTAAGGGCGAAGGCACGCTGGCGGGCATCACGCTGCATCTGCTGGGCGTGGGCATAATCATCTTTCAGCTGATCGAACTGTTCAGGGTCGCTCTGCAATACGCTGGCGATAGCCTCCAGCTTGATAAGCTGGTTGCCGTGCTGCTGGATAAAGCGGGCAGATTCTTCGGCTTCGTCCAGATGTTCGCGGATCTCGTCGCAGCGGTCGGCCAGCGTTTCGTCATTCAGCAGGCTAATGCGCGGCAGCAGGCGGTTAAGCTGGGCCACGCCCTCTTTCGCCAGATCGAACTGCTGGCGCTGCTGCTGGTTGTCGTTCTCATGGTTGCTGATAGCACGCTCAATTTCGCCGCGGCGGCTGTTGAGCTGGCGAATTTCAGCTTCCGGGTCAGCTTCAAACGCTACGCCAAGATGCTGGCCGATAAAGCGGCTGAATGACTGATGCAGACGCTGGTTTTTCTGCACGTCGAAGGAGAGCGTAGCAAAGCGTTCGGAAAGTGATTCACGCTCGCTGTGCAGCGATTCCAGGCGGTTTTCACGCGCGGCGCGGCCAAACAGCGGCAGCTCCGGCAGGCGAGAATAACGCCACTGGCGTTCGGCGGTTTTCACCAGAACGGCCGCGCCCATATCTTCCACGGTAAACACGCTGTCATCGAACGAAGACGGGTCACCTTCAATCAGGTAAAGGTCTTCCGGGCAATCTTCAAGATTTTCCAGCTGTTCGCGCACCAGCGACAGGTCAGGCACCACGATAGCGTGACGCGACGGACCATAAAGCGCCGAGAAGTACGGCGCATCTTCGAGGCCGATATCATCATAAATTTCGGACAGCAGTACGCCGCCGAAACGTTCTGCCAGAGCATTCAGGCGCGGGTCTTCTGCCCCGCCCGGCTGGCTCAGGCGCTCAATTTCTTCGTCGATGGCTCGTTTACGCGCCCCGACTTCGTCACGCTCAACGGTAGACTCGCGTTCGCGCTCCAGCAGTTGCTGCATGTATTCAGTAACTTGCTGGCTGGTTTCAAACTGTTCGTTGCTCTGCTCGCACAGCTGAGTCAGGCTGGTTTGCGCCGCAATCCATCTTGGGGCGCGCAGGTTCAGCGTTTTAATGCTCGCCTGCAGCTGTTCCAGCTCCTGGCGCAGAGCCATACGCTGTTCGCTGGCATCGGCAACGGTTTGCTGTAGCGCACCGATGCGCTCTTCCAGCTCGTCGTGCAGCGTTTCCAGATCTTCAGGATCAAACTGTTTGCCCTGGCGCTTACAGAAATCAGCCAGCAGGCGTTCAGCTTCCTGCTGTTCGCGCAGGCGCTGCTCAAGCTCGTTCAGACGCATGCGCAGCGGCTGTACCTGCTCGGCGAGATGGCGCTGGTTATTGCTGTCGCGAATCAGCTCGCGGGCGGTTTCCCAGGCTTCGCTGCGGCTAACTTCACCGCCTATGGCCGTAACAAGTTGGTAAGCCTGCTCGAACTGGCTCTGGGCCGCCTGGGCGACGCTCATTTTTTGTTCGAGGGAGAGCAGCTTGTCGGTCGCTTCAATTTCTTTGGCTTTGAAGGTGTCGAGCCACTCGTCCGCGCTGTCGGCGGTTAAGTCCGGCAGATGGCAAATTTCGCGAGCACGTTCAAGCGCTTTTAGCGCCTGCTGGTACTGAATCGCGCGGGTTTGCTGTACGTCCAGCGCCTGCTGGTAATCGGCCAGCTGGCTTTTCAGCTCATCCACTTCCAGCTCGGCGGCTTCGGCGCGGGCTTCGTTCTCTTCCTGCTGTTCGTGGGCCTCGGCAACGATTTCGTTTTGCTCTTCAAGGCGAATTTGCAGCTCGTCGAGGTCCGCTTCGTAGCGCTCGATTTTCTCCTGCTGGCGGATAGCGGTTTGCACCAGATTCAGGTGGTCACTCGCCGCCTGGTAATCGGTTTCCAGGTCGCCTTCAGCACCGCTGTGCTCGCCAAGCTCGCGCGCCATATCGACGTGCTTGTACTGCTCGGCGGCCAGCTGTTGACGGCTGGTCAGCAGCTCACGGCGGAATTCCAGCGCTTTATCGAGGTGGATGCGTCGCTCGTTGGCATGGCGCATATAGTCCGCCGCCACATAGTTTGTGGCCTCGGAAATCAAATGCTTAAACAGATCGCGGTCGGACTGGGTAACGCGAATCGCTTCCAGCGTCATGCGGTTTTCACGCAGCGCCGCTTCCATATCCTGGAAGGCCTTACGCACGCCGCCGTTTTCCGGCAGCAGGTAGTCGCGCAGGGAGCGGGTAATGGCGCTGGAAATACCGCCGTACAGCGAAGCCTCAATCAGGCGGTAATACTTGCTGCGGTCCGCAGCGCTGCGCAGACGACGGGCAACGATACCCAGGTCAAACATCAGCGAGTGGTAGTCGGTGATAGAGTTAAACTGCTTGAACTGCACCCCTTCGATAGCTTCAACTTTATCTTTCAGCTCTTGCAGGCTGAGCACGCGCGCCTGGCGCTCGTTGAGGGTTTCGGTCAGCAACTGGGTCGGCTGAATAGAAGAAGGCAAACCCTGAATAGCGAACGGTTTGATATCAACTTTACGGTCACGACCTGCGACCTGTTGCAGGCGCACGCCCACGACGACTCGCTGATGGCGAGAGTTGATAACATCCAGCGTTGAGTAACACACCCCGGCCTTCAGCTTACCGTGCAGGCCTTTGTCGCGAGAGCCGGAAGTGGCCCCTGCTTCGGTGGTGTTACGGAAGTGCAGCAGGGTTAAATCCGGGATCAGCGCCGTGACGAACGCCGCCATGGTGGTTGATTTACCCGCGCCGTTACCGCCGGAAAGCGTGGTGACCAGCTCATCAAGGTCAAAAGTACGGGCGAAGAAGCCGTTCCAGTTAACCAGCGTCAGCGAGCGAAATTTTCCGCGCTCAATCATTCCTGTTCATCCTCCGCGTTATCCAGGCCGGGCTGCGGCTCATCGCTCTCATCATTGAGCTGCAGACGAGCTTCCAGCGCCATCGCTTCGCCGTCGCGAATCATTCGTAGCTGAGCTTCACGCGGATCGTCACCGCTGCGCACATCGGCACCGAAGCGGAACACCGACTCGGTAATGCGGAATTTGCTGCTGTCGTGGCCCATAAACCAGATCATGCCGAGGCGGCGCAGGCGGGTTAATGACGCGCGCACCTTCTCCTGAAGCTTCTGGCGGTCGAGGTCAGAGCCGGTGGAGCGGTTGTTGACCAGCTTCAGCAGTTTGCTCTCGTCCGCCAGCGTCAGCAGCTCATCGTAAAGCTCCTGCTGGGTAAAGATCCCCTCATTGGCAAGACGTTCCGGGCTGAGATAGAGGTAGCAGAGAATTTTGCCAACCATCATATCCAGCTCGGAGAGAACCGAGCGAGGAATAAGCGTGGTAGACCGCGGACGAAGGTAGAAAAAGCCTTCCGGGGCGCGAATCAACTCAACGTTATAGCGAGCGTAGAACTCTTCCAGATACTCCTGGAAGTCCATCAAAAAGGCATGATTATCCAGCTCTTCGAGGCCAATATGACGCCCGGCGCGCAGCTGGCTGTCAAGCGCCGGAAAGAGTGGGTTGGCCAGCGCCTGTGCCAGCTTAACCGGCATCACTTGTTCAATATTTGTTGATGACATGCGCCTGTACCTTGGCTCCGTAATCGTTAATTGTTTGCCACTTCGCAGGCAATCCTGTGAAATCCGCTTCCGCTACGCCCAGGCGCACCGCCTGGTCCACGACAATACGCGCCACGTCGAAATGCCGCGCGCGCGGGTACTGCGCAAGATAATCACGCACCACAATGCCCAAATCGAGGGGAACCTGTTTGGTTCTGTAAACCTGCAGCGCCGCTTCAATCAGCGCCGCCAGCTGTTCGCGGATTTCGTTAAATTCTTCGAACTCAAGTTCGTTCGGGAGTTCACCGGTGACCTCTTCGTCACGCAGGGCCATCTCTTCGTCACGCATGTCCAGCAGGCGATCGGCGCTGGAATGGGTTAGCGCCCACGGCGCATCGAAATAGCTCTGCACCGACTGGCGCAGGCGTTGCGCAAAGACGCGGTTTTTATCCATGTCGATAGCGGTACGGATAAACTTGTGAACGTGGCGGTCATAGCCAATCCACAGGTCGATGGCCTGCTGGCCCCAGCTGATAATGCGGTCGAGCTTGCTTTGCAGGTCGAACACCAGGCGGTCGACAAAATGGAGATCGTTGCGCCCCATCGTTGAGTCCTGCACCCGCAGCAGGTTGGCCTGCAGTTTGTCGCCAGCCGCCTCAAGCGTATCCTGAAGTTCGCGCAGCGTACCGGAAGTTTCCGAGAGCAGCAGTTCACAGCTGGAGATGGCGGCCCGCCAGTCTTTATTCAGCAACTGGGCAATATCGTCCTTCACCTGCTGCTGCTGCTCGTCCATGATGCGCTGCGTAAGGTCGATGCTGTCGAAAATCTCCGCCACCGAATATTTCAGCGGCGCATAGACGTTACGGTGCCAGTGGAACTCATCGCCGTCCTCATCCGCCGCATCGGCGGCGCGCTTAAGCTCGCCGGCTACGATAGAGAGCTGCATAGAGAGGCGCAGCGTTGAAAACTCGCGCTGGCGAATGTAGTAGTCGGTAATCCCGATGCCCAGCGGCGTCAGGCGGTAAATGGCATTCCCTTCGGAAACCTCGCTGACAAAGCGGTTAAGCAAGCGCTGGCGCACCATATCGTTGATGGCGTTGTTGGCGCGCACGTTGATGGTTTCGCTGGTTTGCTCGAAACCGTCGCTGACGTGGCGAAACGCATCAATAAGTTCACCCTCGCTAAGCTCACCGTCGAGGCGTTCGCCGTTTAAGGTGGCAACCGCCAGCAAAAACGTCAGGCGCTCGGTAGGCAGCGAGATTGAAAAATCATTTTTCCTGGCCCAGGCAACCAGTTCAGGCACTGTCTGGGAAAAATCACTCATAATTTATCCTTGGCTCTGCGGCTTAAACGCGGTTACGTGAATATAGCGGCCGAGACTGATAAACGGCTCCTGCCGGCAATAACGCGTCTCCAGCGTCAGCAAATCGTCAAAACCATCTCGTTGTTTGTTTTTGTCTCGCAGGTAATCATGGAACACCCGCACGCCGGTTTTACCGGTAATTTGCCAGCCAATTTGCTCCAGCCAGTGGTAAACCTGTTCTGGCTGCAGCGGATTGTCGGGCGAAAGGGTTTTACGCTTATTTTTCTTCATGCCCTGCAGCACATATTCAAAGTTACCCACGAACATGTTTCGCATCAGCAGGCCGTTTGCATTGTAGAACATTAGCGACAAAGTGCCGCCCGGGCGCAAACAGTCCCAAAGCGCTTTTAACGCGGCCTGGGGATCGGTTACCCATTCCAGCACCGCATGAAACAATATCAGATCAACCGGGCTTTCCAAATGTTGGGCGATGTCCTGAGCGGAGGATTGTACAAAATGCATGTTGTCGCTCACACCTTTCTCCTGAGCGAGCATTTTTGCACGTTCAATCATTCCGGCGGAGACATCGCAAAGCAGCACCTGGTGGCCTAATTCAGCAAACCGGGTTGCCGTCTGGCCTTCCCCACCGCCCGCGTCGAGCACCCGCAGTTTTTCAGGCTGGGTTGCCAGAAAAGCCTCTAAGTCCTGCCACAAAATCTCCTGCCGCAACTGGCCTTTTGTTGTGCCATAGATATTGTGCGAGAACTTCTCGGCAATATCGTCAAAATTGCGGTCACCCATGGGTACAGCTCCGTGGCAAAAGAGGTCGTCTGACAAAACCGCTATTTTGGCACAGCCGGGGCGAGAATGAACCCATCTGGTGTAATATCACAGGCGTTTCGCTGCCGGATGGTTAAAAAGGACCCGAATTTCATGCTTTTTATACTGAAAAAATTCATCGGCGGGCTGCTGTTGCCCCTGCCTTTCCTGCTGCTTGCCATGGGCCTTGCCCTTGTGCTGCTGTGGTTTACCCGCTGGCAGAGAACCGCAAAGGGCTTACTCACGGCGAGCTGGCTGGTTCTGTTCCTGATTAGCCTGCAACCCGTTGCGGACTGGATGCTTAAGCCGCTGGAAGATACCTACTCCACGCGCCAGCAGGGCGATAATGTTAAATACATCGTAGTGCTGGGCGGCGGCTATACGTGGAATCCGCAATGGGCACCCAGCTCCAACCTTATCAACAACAGTTTACCGCGCCTGACGGAAGCGATTCGCCTGAAAAATCTGAATCCCGGGGCAAAGCTTATCTTCACCGGGGCCAGAGCGATGAGCAATAACGTCAGTACGGCGGAAGTTGGGGCACGAGTCGCAGAAAGTCTGGGAATTTCACGAGATGAGATAATCACCCTGGACTCGCCAAAAGATACGGAAGAAGAGGCACAGGCGGTTGCGCAGCTGATTGGCCAGCAGCCGTTTATCCTGGTGACCTCGGCCTCCCACCTGCCGCGCGCGATGACCTTCTTTACCCGCGCAGGGCTGCACCCGCTTCCCGCTCCGGCTAACCAGCTGGCGATAACCTCCCCGCTTAATCCGTGGGAGAGAATTATCCCGTCCCCGGTCTGGCTGTTGCACAGTGACCGGGTGGGTTATGAAACGTTGGGGCGCGCCTGGCAGTGGCTGAAAGGCTCCTCAGGAGAGCCAGGGGAGTAGTTCCTTCGAGGCTTTATCAAACGCAGGCCGGTTAAGACGGCCGGTCTGCAACAGTTGAGCAATTTCATCCCACAGCACGTACAGCCAGCGCCGCCAGAGGAAAGACTCCGCCACCGGGGCACGCTGTAAATAGCGCCACAGCAGGCTCTCCGACTGGCCCGGTTCTGAAAGCCGGAACAGCTCGTATTCCCGGGGCGCCCACAGCATCATGCCGGGGTTAACCATCGCCAGCAGCTGGTCGCTGCGTGAGTCCTTGAGCATGCTTCTGAGGGAAAAATTGCCGTGGATGAGCACGCAGTTATCGTTAAAGTTTTCAAACATGCGCGGCAGGCACTCGCGGGTGCGGAACAAAATGCGCCTGTCCTGCATCGTCAGCCCGGTATTTTGGTATTGATTGAGCGTGCTCCACAGAACCTCAACCCGCTGGCGATACCAGTGCGGCCAGATGTTTTCCTGGGTGCTGTCAACGTTGCCGACGCAGCCTCCGCTGTCTACCCGGTGCCAGGAAAGCAACCCCTCGACTATCTGATCTTTAAGCTGCTCCCAGCGGTTGGGCGTG
Organism: Cedecea davisae DSM 4568; assembly: GCF_000412335.2. Taxonomy (GTDB): domain Bacteria; phylum Pseudomonadota; class Gammaproteobacteria; order Enterobacterales; family Enterobacteriaceae; genus Cedecea; species Cedecea davisae. Next base: position 1,290,502 of record NZ_KE161030.1, on the reverse strand, counting down.
CGCGTCGGTGCTTCACCTGGCACCCCGCGCAGCCGCTCCATTAGCAGAACATCCGGCCCGGGAATGTCGTCGTGAGTGATAACTCCGTAAACCACCGGCATCCTCACCGTACCCGAGCGCGCGAGCAGCGACATTTTCCACGCCAGCTGGGCGGCCAGCCCGGGCGAGGTAAAGCTTTTTGCCAGCAGCGGCATAGCGTGACCTTCGCTGTCATACAGCGACCACAGCGACGTTTCCGTATGTTCGCTGATGCACTCAATGCGGCTGAGTTTCTCACCCAGCAGGTGACTTAGCTCCTTACGCAGCAATTCCATACCGATTTCCCCTGGTAATACTGTTGATTTAATAATGAGCGCAGCAGGGGAAGTTGTCACCACTTCAGATCAATCTGGATTCAGAAAAAGAAAAACCGGCGCAAAGGGCCGGTTTGTTTGCACAGAAGAAAGGCTTAGCGCATCGCGAGGCGGACGCGCTCCAGATCTTCCGGCGTATCAACGCCAATACTCGGGATAGCCTTAGCGACGGCAACGTGGATTTTTTCCCCGTTCCACAGCACCCGCAGCTGCTCCAGCATTTCAATCTGCTCAAGCTGGCTTGGCTCCCAGCTAACATAGCGGCGGATAAAACCGGCGCGGTAGCCGTAAATGCCGATATGGCGCAGGAAGGTATCGCCAATCTCTTCGCGGGACTTAGCAAAACGCTCGCGATCCCACGGAATGGTTGCGCGTGAGAAATAGAGCGCGTAGCCCTGAGCGTCCATCACCACTTTCACGGCGTTGGGATTAAAGGCTTCTTCCGCTGAGTCAATCGGCACCGCAAGCGTCGCCATTCCGGCCTGGCTGTTAGCAACGTTGTTAGCCACCTGCTGAATAATGACCGGCGGGATCATCGGCTCATCGCCCTGCACATTAACGATAACCGTCTCATCGCTAAAGCCGCATTTTTCAATCACTTCCGCCAGGCGTTCGGTGCCGGACTGATGGTCGGGGCTGGTCAGGCAAACTTCGCCTCCGGCGGCTTCAACCACGCTTGCAACCTCAGGGTGATCGGTAGCGACGATGATACGCTCGGCGCCGGACTCACGCGCCCTGTCCAGCACGTGGAGGATCATCGCTTTACCGTTGATATCTTTCAGAGGTTTACCCGGCAGGCGCGTGGAGGCATAGCGTGCGGGAATAATAGCCACAAAACTCATGGATTGGTCTCGTCCGAATTCAGGGTACGCGCTTCGGTTTCCAGCAGAACCGGGATGCCGTCGCGCAGCGGGAACGCCAGGCCATCGGGCTTACAGATAAGCTCTTGCTTTTCCTGGTTATAATAGAGCTTGCCGTTACAAACCGGGCAGGCAATGATTTCAAGTAAACGACTTTCCATAATTACTCCAGATGAGTGCCATCGACGGCACCAGAATAGCATAAATGACTAGCCCGCCGGGGCCATTTCCCAACCCGGCCCCCATGTTTCTCTTAGCGCTTCCGGCAACATGCCAAAGGAGATATTCGTTGCCGACTGCCAAAGGGCAAACTCGTTCAACGCGCCCCGTAACCCTTCTACCAACGAGCGGGTCACTTTGACACCCTCCTCCAGGTAAAGGCTTATCACTTCCAGCTCTCCCTGCTTGCGGTGCATTTTGGCGTCCATTCGGCCAACCAGAGCGCCATTGTGCAGCAGCGGCAGAACGAAGTAGCCGTAGCGGCGTTTTTCAGCGGGCGTGTAGCACTCGAGCCGGTAGGAGAAATCAAACAGCGCTTCCGCCCTTCTGCGATCCCAGACTACGGGATCAAAAGGCGACAGCACGGCGCTGTGGGTGGCTTTTAGCTGGTTTTGCTGAGCTTTATCCAGCAGCGGCAATAGCGAGTGATGCAGCAGCATTTCGCCCAGTTTCTCGACTTCAACCCGGATGACGCTGCCGGAAGAAATCCAGTTCTCAAGTAGCGGTTTTAACGCGAGGTTTTTCAGGCGGTAGTAGTCCGCCAGCCATTCGGGGCGAAACACGCCGAGGCTGCGGGCGCTGTTCTCCAGCATTTTCAGCTCGGCCTGCTGCTGGTCAATAAGATGGACGGCGTCGTCCCAGTGCGGCATCACCCGGTGAGTCAAATCATACACGCGCTGGAAATTACGCCGCTCGGTAACCATAACCTTCCCGGCGGTAAACAGGCCTTCGAGGTGTTTTTTCTGCGGCTTCCACTCCCACCAGCCGCTGGCTCCCTTGCGGGGATGTTCAAAGTCGGCAGAGCGCACCGGGCCGTTTTGCTCGATAAACGCCAGCAGCTGCTTTATATCCTCTGCATGTTCCGCCATCCACTCAGGGCGGTATTTCCAGCCCATATTTTCCGGGCTGAGCATGCGGTGGCGGATCAGGGAAAAATCCTGCTTTGGCAGGAAGCAGGCTTCATGCGCCCAATACTCAATCAGCTCGCCGTTCGCAAGCGCGTTATCCAGCCAGTTTTGCTCAAAACGCCCAAGGCGGCTGAACAGGACCAGGTAAGGGCTGCGGGCAACAATATTGATGGTATCAATTTGCAGAAGCGACATGCGGGATACCGCCTCGCTAATGTCCGAAGGACGAGCGCGGCGGCGAGGTTTTTGTAAAAGCCCCTGAGCGGCAAGGTGCAGATTCCGGGCTGCGCGGAGTGAAAGATGCGGAACGGTCATGGCACACCTGTTATCAACGAACACAAAACCGGTGCCGGTAACGCTACCGCACCAGAGCCAGTAACTCCCTGAGCAAAGCATCGGCCAACGGCGAAGTCAGCTGCGCATCTACCGGCAAATACCACCAGTCGGGATGCCCCTGCACAAAAGCGCGGCATTTAACCGCATCTTTCTCCGTCATCAACACCGTTTGTCCGGGTGCCGCGATGTTGAGCATATCCTGTTCGGTAATGGCCTGGTGGTCGGCAAGCGCAACGGTTTTAACCGGCTTCACGCCACACTGTTCGAGCGTGGCAAAAAAGCGCGGAGGATGCCCGATACCGGCCATAGCAACCACGTTGCTCAACGCATTTACCGGGCGACGCTCGCCGGTCAGGACATTAATGGCCAGCCCCGGCTCCAGGCGCATGGCTATTTCCCCGGACTGCGCCACGCCGCCGTTAACAATTACCGCATCCACGCTGCGCAGACGCCCGGCCCTCTCACGCATCGGCCCGGCGGGTAACCACCAGCCGTTGCCAAAGCGGCGAGCGCCGTCAATCACCACAATTTCTTTATCGCGGGCCAGAGCGTAATGCTGCAACCCGTCATCGGTAATAATAATTTGCGGGTCTGATGACTGAATAAGCGCTTTAACAGCCTCGCTGCGTTTTGGCGCTACCGCTACCGGCGCACCGGTACGCTGAAAAATCAGCACCGGCTCATCGCCTGCTTCAGAGGGAGTCGTTTGAGAGTCAAGCAGCAGAGGGTAAGCGGCAGCCTTGCCGCCGTAGCCGCGGGAAACTACACCGACGCGAATTCCGCGCCGCTGTAGCTGCTCAACCAGCCAGATAACGACCGGCGTTTTCCCGTTGCCACCTGCGGTCAAATTGCCTACCACAACGACGGGAACCGGAGCACGCCAGGCTTTGCGCAGGCCAAGGCGATAAGAGAGGCGGATTATGCCGCTCACCAGGCCATACAGCCAGGAAAGCGGCAATAGCAGCAGGTAGAGCGGAGATTTACCCGACCAGATGCGCTCTATCATTCGCCAAATTGCATCTTATGAAGCTGGGCATACACGCCGCGGTGAGCCAGCAGCTCCTGGTGCGGCCCGCGCTCAACGATGCGGCCATCTTCCACTACCACGATTTCGTCAGCCTGCTCGATGGTTGACAGTCTGTGGGCGATAACCAGCGAGGTACGGTTTTTTTGCAGCTCATCAAGCGCCGCCTGAATAGCACGCTCAGACTCGGTATCAAGCGCAGAGGTGGCCTCATCGAGGATCAGAATCGGGCTATCACGCAGCAGCGCACGAGCAATCGCAATACGCTGGCGCTGGCCGCCTGAAAGCAGCACGCCGTTTTCACCGATCATGGTATCAAGCCCGTTCTCCATCTTGCTAATGAAGTCCATGGCATAGGCCATACGCGCGGCCTTTTCGATATCCTCACGCGAATACTGCTCGGTGCGGGCATAAGCGATGTTATTGGCGATGGTATCGTTGAACAAATGCACATTCTGAGAAACCAGAGCAACCTGGTTACGCAGCGAAGCAAGGGTATATTCACGAATATCCAGGCCATCAATCAGAACCTCACCCTCTTCCTGCTCGTAGAAACGAGTGATCAGACTGGCGATGGTTGATTTACCGGAGCCGGAGCGGCCTACCAGGGCAACGGTTTTACCTGCCGGGATGGTCAGGTTGATATTGCGCAGGGCAGGAACATCGCGCCCCGGATAGGTAAAGGTAACATTGCGGAATTCAACGTCGCCTTTAGAGCGCTCGATAACCTGTTTGCCGTTGTCTTTTTCCTGTTCAGAATCGAGGATGGAGAACAGCGTCTGGCAGGCGGCCATACCGCGCTGGAACTGGGCGTTAACGTTGGTCAGTGATTTCAACGGGCGCATCAGCGCAATCATCGAAGAGAAGACGACGGTAATAGTCCCGGCGGTGAGGGTCTCCATTACGCTCGGGAAGCTTGCGGCATAAAGCACGAAGGCCAAAGCGAAAGAGGCAATCAGCTGAATGATCGGGTCAGAAATAGAAGACGCAGAAACCAGCTTCATCCCCTGGTTACGCATGCGGTTGCTAACCTTGTCGAAACGGCTGGTTTCCACCTGCTGGCCGCCGAAGATCAGCACTTCTTTATGGCCCTTCAGCATCTGTTCGGCGCTGGTTGTTACCTGCCCCATGGTGTTCTGCATGTTTTTGCTGATATTACGAAAACGCTTGGACACGAAGCGAATGGCAAACGAAACGATAGGCGCCAGTACGATCAAAATAACCGACAGCTGCCAGCTGTACCAAAACATCAGCACAAACAGACCGATAATCGAGGCACCTTCGCGCACTACGGTAATCAGCGCGCTGGAAGATGAAGAAGCAACCTGCTCAGAATCGTAGGTAATACGTGAAAGCAACGTACCCGTCGACTGCTGGTCGAAGAAAGCGACCGGCATGCCCATCATGTGGCTGAACAAGCGGCGACGCATATTCATCACCACCATTCCCGAAACCCATGAAATGCAGTAGCTGGAGACATAGCTTGTGATACCGCGCAGCAGCATCAGGGCGATAACGGCCAGCGGCATCCACAGCAGCACCGATGAGTCCGTTTTGCCGAAACCATCATCCAGCAGAGGTTTCAGCAGCGAAAGCATATAGGTGTCGCTCGCAGCATTAAGGATTAACGCTATCCCAGCCACAATCAGACCCGTTCTAAATGGGGTTATCATCGGCCAGAGCCGGCGGAAAGTCTGCCACGTGGAGAGATCTTTATCGTTCTGCATTAAGTCGAACCAGCCTTTTATGAAATAGCCGCATATTCTACCCATTATCGCGGGTGACGCCAAACCACTGATGATACCAACGGGGCAATATTTGCTCTCTGAAGCCAGAGATTTGCCATTTATCACTGTTTATTGTGATTGTCAGCTGCCCCGACAGAGCCGTGTCGTACCAGCGGTAACCATATTTGTGGTAGCGCTCAATAATATTCAGGGAAGGTAAGCGCCATGCGTTATAACGCGATGTGGAAGCCAGCGCCACGCTGCCGGATACCGCCCGCAGCAGCGGCCCGCTTGAAGATGTGCGGCTCCCGTGATGAGGAACCTGAATAATATCTGCTTTTAATTCCTGCCACCGCTTCCTTAGCATAGCCAGTTCAGCCCCGGCCTCCAGATCTCCGGTAAGCAAGAGTCTGAATTTTCCGTCGCTCACCATCACCACGCAGGAGCGATTATTGCCCGTGTTCTGAGTGTCCTTCGGCGGCCACAAAGCGCTAAATTGCAGCCCCTGCCAGCGCCATTGCTGGCCACGAAAGCAGGGTTGATGCCCTTTATCCGGCAGCGGGCTTCGGACTTTCAGACCGGGCCACTCCTCCTCTAAGCTGCCAAGTCCGCCGATGTGGTCCAGATGCTCATGGCTAATGATCGCGTTTTCGGGTTCAAGATTGTGCCATTTCAGCCACGGAATTATCACTTGCCTTGCCGCATCGCCACCGGGCCACGCATTGCCCGTATCATACAGCAAGGCCTTCCCTTCTTTTTCAATAACCACGGCAAGCCCGTGCCCGACATCCAGCATATGTATCGCCCAGCCTTCAGGAATAGGTTTACGCCAGAAAGGAGATGACATGCACAGCAGAATAGCGATGACAGCCGCGGGAGAGCTGCGCCAAAGGCAAAATCGCCAGATAACAATCCCCCACCAGGCAAAAAACGCCAGCCAGATAAAGCGCCGGTCCAGCGCCACCCAACCGGCGGGAAGGCCCGCAAGTAGAGCAAACACCACGGCCAGAGATTTATCGGCCAGATACCATAGCGCCGCACCGGCCCCCGGCAGCGAGACCAGAACCATGCCACACAATATTAGCGGCACGCTGATAAACGTAATTGCCGGGACCGCAAACAAGTTTGCAACCAGTGAGGTAAAGCTCACGCCATGAAACAGTAGAAGCTGAAGCGGCACCAGCAGAAGAGTTACGCCAAGCTGAAGATAGAGCAGATCGATTAGCGGCTTCAAATATCGGGGCAAATTCAGGCGCGGCTGCGGCACCCACTGATACCAGAATATCAGCCCACCTACCGCCAGCGCCGATAGCCAAAGACTGTCCGCCAGGATAGCCAGCGGTTCGCAGAAAACGATGCCCGCTGCACAGCAAAGCAATACGTGCCACGATGGCCACTGGCGGCCGCTCAGCCGGAGTGCCGCCCAGACGCCCATCCCCACCATGGTGCGAACGGCTGGCGGGCTCATGCCCGAAAGCCACGTATAGAACAACGCCACGCCAAAACTCGCCAGCAGCGGCAGGCGATAACCAATCCAGGGCGCCGGCAGGCAAAACTGGAATACCCTGGCAAACAACCAGCCAATGCCTCCCGCAAGCGCTATATGTAACCCGGATATCGCCATAAGATGGGCGGTGCCGGTATCACGCATAATTTTTTTTACTTCGCCGCTCACATCTATCCGTTCCCCAAAGCCGAGTGCGATTATCACACCTTGCCAGGGTAGGTGCTGCGTGGCCGCTTTTGCCCTGCGAAGCCATTCGCCACGTAAATTACAGCTTTCTGATAGCAGCGTAGCGCTCAGAACCCGGCCAGTGAACGGGAGAAGCTGTGAAAGCGCGTAGCGCTGGCCGTCAAATATGCCTTCGTTTAGCTGCCCGTGAACCGGGCGAAGCCGTAGCTTCATCTGCCATACCTGCCCCTCGCATACCGGCTGCGCAAAGACGCTATTTTTGAGCGCCACGCCGGGAGCAGGAAACAGATAGCGTCCGTTGACTCTCACTATGCGTAATTCATGGCGGCGCTCGCCGTCGCTGCGGGTTATTTTTACCTGCGCTGAAACCGGCTGTTGCCCTAACTCATCAAACATATCCAGCGTTTGTCGGGCGGCCAGCAGGCTCCAGCTCAGCATCAGCACAAACAAAGCCAGATAACGAGCAAAGCGATAACGGCCAAAACAGCCGCAGAGTAGCAGTGCCGCTACGGGCAGCAGCAGAATAGAGTACGTCGCCGGGATAACCGGGAGCCAAAGCAGCGGCAATGAAGCCAATATAACAACGCAGGCAACCCCCGGAATTGAAAACATGCACACCTCCTTGTCAGGAGCAGTGTGCGCTGAGCGGGTATCAGTATCAGAAGGTTAGCGGGGAAATGAGCGCGGAGTAATGCATTAAGCGGCTAAGCCAGCAACGTTACATCTCCCGCAGGGAGATGGTTCGCAAACCCGTTGGTAAAGCCAAAAAAAAGGCACCTCGGGCGAGGTGCCTTTTTCGTCAATTCCGAAGAATTAACCATAAATATTGGCGCGGTCACGTAGCTCTTTACCTGGTTTAAAGTGCGGAACGTATTTACCTTCCAGATCCACTTTATCGCCGGTTTTTGGATTACGTCCGGTGCGAGGAGCGCAATAGTGTAAGGAGAAACTGCCGAAACCCCGGATTTCAATACGTTCACCCTGGGCGAGCGTAGAGGCCATATGCTCCAGCATCTCTTTAACCGCATCTTCCACCGCTTTCGCCGGGACATGGGATTGCTGGGTTGCAAGTCTTTCTATCAATTCTGACTTGGTCATGTGATTCCTCCGGTTTCCATTCAGGAAAATTAGCTTACAGCTCTCAATCGAACAAGGGCGGCCGAAGCCGCCCTGATTTTATACCCCAGCAACAGCCAGGATACAACGCTCGGACGATTACTCGCCTTTAGCTGCTTTGAATGCTTCAGCCATTGCGTTAGAGAAGTTGCTTTCTTCCTGTTTGTTGTTAACAGTAGCGATTGCATCTTTCTCGTCAGCTTCGTCTTTAGCACGAACAGACAGGCTTACAACACGGTTTTTACGATCAACGCCGGTGAACTTAGCTTCAACATCGTCGCCAACGCTCAGAACCAGAGTTGCATCTTCAACGCGGTCACGGGAAGCTTCAGAAGCACGCAGGTAGCCTTCAACGCCGTCTGCCAATTCAACTGTAGCACCTTTCGCGTCAACTGCCGTTACTTTACCAGTAACGATAGTGCCTTTCTTGTTCAGCGCAACGTAGTTGTTGAACGGATCTTCTGCCAGCTGCTTAACGCCCAGGGAGATACGCTCACGCTCTGCGTCAACCTGCAGAACAACTGCAGCGATTTCGTCGCCTTTTTTGTATTCACGAACTGCTTCTTCGCCTGCAACGTTCCAGGAGATGTCAGACAGGTGAACCAGGCCGTCGATGCCGCCGTCCAGGCCGATGAAGATACCGAAGTCAGTGATAGACTTGATTTTACCTTCAACGCGATCGCCTTTGTTGTGGGTCTCAGCGAACTGCTGCCATGGGTTGTTTTTGCACTGCTTCAGACCCAGGGAGATACGACGACGTTCTTCGTCGATATCCAGAACCATAACTTCCACTACATCACCAACGTTAACAACTTTGGATGGGTGGATGTTTTTGTTGGTCCAATCCATTTCGGATACGTGAACCAGGCCTTCAACGCCTTCTTCGATTTCAACGAAGCAGCCGTAGTCGGTCAGGTTGGTCACGCGGCCAGTCAGTTTGGTACCTTCTGGATAACGCTTAGCGATAGCTACCCATGGATCTTCGCCCAGCTGTTTCAGGCCGAGGGATACACGAGTACGTTCGCGGTCGAACTTCAGCACTTTAACAGTGATTTCGTCGCCAACATTCACGATTTCGCTTGGATGCTTAACGCGTTTCCATGCCATATCGGTGATGTGCAGCAGGCCGTCAACGCCGCCCAGATCAACGAATGCGCCGTAGTCAGTGAGGTTCTTAACGATACCTTTAACTTCCATGCCTTCTTGCAGGTTTTCAAGCAGCTGATCGCGCTCTGCGCTGTTCTCAGACTCGATAACCGCACGGCGAGAAACAACAACGTTGTTGCGTTTCTGATCAAGCTTGATAACTTTGAACTCAAGCTCTTTGCCTTCGAGGTGCAGGGTGTCGCGAACTGGACGAACGTCTACCAGAGAACCTGGCAGGAACGCACGAATACCGTTCAGCTCAACAGTGAAGCCACCTTTAACTTTGCCGTTGATAACACCAACCACAGTTTCAGCTTCTTCGTAAGCTTTTTCCAGCGTGATCCAAGCTTCGTGACGTTTAGCTTTTTCACGGGACAGCAGGGTTTCACCGAAGCCGTCTTCCACTGCATCCAGAGCAACGTCAACTTCGTCACCAACCTGGATTTCCAGCTCGCCCTGGGCGTTCTTGAACTGCTCTGCCGGAATGGCGGACTCAGATTTCAGACCGGCGTCAACCAGTACTACGTCTTTGTCGATAGCAACAACAACACCACGAACGATGGAACCCGGACGGGTTTCGATTGTTTTCAGGGATTCTTCAAATAGTTGAGCAAAAGATTCAGTCATATTGATAATCTTCAGGATTCTTCAATTTAACGTCCATCTGACTTCATGTCGGATGGGGTTGTTTCACATGCCTGCTCACAATCCATTGCAGCAGGTACATCGGAATAGGGTCGCTATCTCAAGCGAGCGCCAGCTTTTCGCGGGCGTATTGTAGCGCTTTTTCAATCACTTGCTCAATACTCATACTGGTTGAGTCCAGCACTAAAGCATCGGCAGCGGGTACCAGCGGCGCTACAGGCCGATTCCGGTCGCGATCGTCGCGTTCTTTGATCTCGGCCAAAAGGCGCTCAAAGTTAACACTAAAGCCCTTCCCCTGCAACTGTAGCATACGTCTGTGGGCGCGCTCTTCTGAGGAAGCATCGAGGAAAATTTTCACCGGGGCATCGGGGAAAACGACGGTGCCCATATCGCGACCGTCGGCGATAAGGCCCGGCGCCTCGCGAAATGCTCGCTGGCGGCGCAGCAGCGCTTCACGTACCCGAGGGAAAGCGGCGACCTGCGATGCGGCGTTGGCCACTTCCTGAGTACGGATTTCGCCGCTCACATCTTCCCCTTCGAGGATAACTTCGAGGTTACCTTCCGTAGAGACAAAACGGACGTCCAGATGCGCGGCAAGCGGCACCAGCGCGTCTTCAGAGGCGACATCAACATGGTGATGCAGCGCAGCGAGCGCAAGTACGCGATAAATCGCACCAGAGTCCAGCAGATGCCACTGCAGCGCTTCGGCCATGGCCTTGCAGAGCGTGCCTTTACCGGCGCCGCTTGGGCCATCAATCGTTATTACCGGGGCGGATGCCGTCATCGTTTTCTCCTCATTCGCTGGATTCGCGGTTGATAAACGCCGCGCATTATACGCCGCAACGGCCAGGACTGTTATCTTTCCGGGGAAATATCGTCTGGAATCAGGCTGAGTGTAGAAGAATTGCGCAACGACGGTTGTAAGGAATCGTAGGGGAATAAAAAAACCGCATCATATGATGCGGTTAGAGTGGCCTCAGGCCAGGGTGCTGATGCGGGCGAGCTGGTCGAAATAGTCCGGGAAGGTTTTTGCGGTGCAGCCCGGGTCAAGAATGGTCACCGGCGTATCGGACAGCGCCACCAGCGAGAAGCACATTGCCATTCGGTGATCGTTGTAGGTGCCAATTTCGGCAAACTGCAGCTTTGCAGGCGGCGTGACGGTGATGTAATCCTCGCCCTCTTCCACCTCGGCACCAACTTTACGCAGCTCGGTCGCCATCGCGCTCAGGCGGTCGGTCTCTTTTACGCGCCAGTTGTAGATGTTACGCATCGTAGTGGTGCCTTTGGCGAACAGCGCGGCGGTCGCGATAGTCATCGCCGCATCCGGGATATGGTTCATGTCCATATCGATAGCGTTCAATTCCCCGCGCTCGCAGCTGATGAAATCATCGCCCCAGGTCACTTTCGCGCCCATTTTCTCCAGCACGTCGGCGAAGCGAATATCGCCCTGAACGCTGTTGCGGCCAATCCCGGTCACTTTCACCGTACCGCCTTTAATCGCCCCGGCGGCGAGGAAGTAAGAGGCAGAAGAGGCATCGCCTTCCACCAGATATGCCCCCGGAGACTGGTACTGCTGCGCGCCACGAATAATAAATCTGCGGTAGTCGCGGTTTTCCACCTCAACGCCAAAGGTTTTCATTAAATGAAGGGTGATATCGATATAAGGTTTGGAAACCAGCTCGCCTTTGATGGTGATTTCGGTGTCATTTGCCGCCAGCGGCGCGGTCATCAGCAGCGCGGTCAGGAACTGGCTGGAAACGCTGCCGTCCACTTCAACCTTGCCGCCGCTGAAGCCGCCGCGCAGGCGCAGAGGCGGGTAGTTTTCCTGCTCCAGATAATCAATCTGCGCCCCGCCCTGGCGCAGAGCGTCAACCAGGTGACCAATCGGGCGCTCTTTCATGCGCGGTTCGCCGGTGAGCACAATGTTGTTGCTCCCGAGGCACAACGCGGCCGCCAGCGGGCGCATAGCCGTTCCGGCATTGCCTAAAAACAGTTCAAGCTCGCCCTTCGCCTGCAGCGGCCCGGCCACGCCGGTGACTTCACAACGAGTACGATCCGCAGAAAGCGTATAGCTTACGCCCAGCGCTTTCAGGGCATTAAGCATATGGCGGACATCATCGCTATCCAGCAGGTTGCTCAGAACCGTGGTGCCTTTCGCCAGCGCGGCAAGCAGCAGCGCACGGTTAGACACGCTTTTGGAGCCGGGCAGATTGATGGTGCCGTCGACCAGCGCGATGGGTTGTAACGTCAGGGATTCCAGCATGGGGAAAATACTCTCAACTCAAACAGAATAAAAACCCCGCAGGCAAGCCGCGGGGCAAAGTGCTATGGCAACAATTAACCGTGACGGCGCTCGAAGTCCACCATAAAGTCGGTCAGCGCTTTCACGCCGTCGAGCGGCATCGCGTTATAGATGGAGGCACGCATGCCGCCCACTACGCGGTGGCCTTTCAGGGAGTGCAGGCCTGCGGCAAATGACTCTTCGAGGAACACTTTATCCAGCGCGCTATCCGCCAGCTGGAATGGAATGTTCATGCGGGAGCGGTTAGAGGCCGCCACGTCATTGCGGTAGAAATCGCTGTTATCAATCACGCCGTACAGCAGCTCGGCTTTCGCCTGATTGATACGGTCCATGGCCGCAACGCCGCCCTGCTCTTTGAGCCACTTAAAGACCAGGCCAGCAAGATACCATGCGAAGGTCGGCGGCGTGTTGAACATCGAATCGTTATCGTTAAGGACGGTGTAGTCCAGAATCGATGGGCAAGCTTTGTGTGCTTTGCCCAGTAAATCTTCACGCACCACAACCAGCGTAAGGCCAGCCGGGCCGATGTTTTTCTGCGCACCGGCATAAATCACGCCAAAGCGGCTAACGTCCAGAGGACGAGAAAGAATGGTGGAAGAGAAGTCCGCCGCCACTACGGTATCGCCAAAGTCAGGCGTTTCATCAATTGAGATGCCGTCGATGGTTTCGTTCGGGCAGTAATGCAGGAAAGCGCTGTTGTCGGAAACCTGCCATTCGCTCATCGGTTTGATGGCACGTTTGCCATCGACGGTAATTTTCACGTCGTGGGCAATTGGCTGGCAGTATTTCTTCGCTTCTTTAATCGCGCTGTTAGCCCAGTAGCCGCCGTCGATATAGTCAGCGCTGGTTTTATCGCCGAGGATATTCAGCGGCACGCCAGCAAACTGACCGCGGCCGCCGCCGTGGCAGAATAAAACTTTATAGTTGGAGGGGATTTGCAGCAGATCGCGAAAATCTTTTTCTGCCTCTTCGGCAACCTGAATAAACTCTTTACCACGGTGGCTAATTTCCATTACGGAAGTGCCAAGCCCGTGCCAGTCGCACAGTTCCTGTTGTGCACGACGAAGAACCTCAGCCGGTAGCATCGCCGGACCAGAACTAAAATTGTATACCTGTGTCATTTCCCCTCACCACGCCTCGAGCAATAAGTTTTTATTACATTATCGGTTTTATCATTCAGCGGCGCAGTGTTGCAACGGTTAATCCGGTGCCGGGGGTTAATGTGCGCAAAATCACACAACACAATCTTCCGGCGGCAGAAAAAATTGCCCGATATCCGGCGGTCAGGCCAAAAAACTCTAAGCTCACCGGGTTACAGCAATGCCGCAGAGCCTGTTATGCTAGCGTCGCCTGCACCGGGCGGATGATAGCGTCCCTCCGGTAAAACCCGTATCATTGCGCGTTTTGCGTACCATTAAAGTGAACCCCATGACCCAGACTTTTATCCCCGGCAAAGATGCCGCCCTGGAAGACTCCATCGCTCGCTTCCAGACCAAGCTGACCGACCTCGGCTTTAATATCGAAGAAGCCTCCTGGCTTAACCCGGTGCCGAACGTGTGGTCGGTGCATATTCGCGATAAAGACAGCGCGCTTTGCTTCACCAATGGCAAGGGCGCAACAAAAAAAGCGGCGCTGGCTTCCGCGCTGGGTGAATATTTTGAACGTCTGTCCACTAACTACTTCTTTGCCGACTTCTGGCTGGGCGACACTATCGCGAATGGCCCGTTTGTTCATTATCCAAATGAGAAGTGGTTCCCAATCCCGGAAGATGAACAACTGCCGGAAGGTATCCTCGATGCCCGCCTGCGCGCCTTCTACGATCCGGAAAACGAATTAACCGCCGGGATGCTTATTGATCTACAGTCAGGAAACGAAGAGCGCGGTATCTGCGCCCTGCCGTTTACCCGTCAGTCCGACCAGCAGACCGTTTATATTCCGATGAACATCATCGGCAACCTGTACGTTTCTAACGGCATGTCCGCCGGGAACACCGCCAACGAAGCGCGCGTTCAGGGCCTGTCCGAAGTGTTCGAACGCCATATTAAAAACCGCATTATTGCCGAGAGCATCAGCCTGCCGGAGATCCCGCAGGAAGTGCTGGCTCGCTACCCTGGCGTAGTTGAGTCGATTAAAACGCTCGAAGCGGAAGGTTTCCCAATCTTCGCCTACGACGGTTCTCTGGGCGGCAAATATCCGGTTATCTGCGTGGTGCTGTTCAACCCGGCGAACGGCACCTGCTTCGCCTCGTTTGGCGCACACCCGGACTTCGGCGTCGCGCTTGAGCGTACCGTAACCGAGCTGCTGCAGGGCCGTGGTCTGAAAGACCTGGACGTTTTCACCCCACCAACCTTCGACGATGAAGAAGTGGCCGAGCATGCAAACCTGGAAACTCACTTCATCGACTCCAGCGGCCTGATCTCCTGGGACATGTTCAAGCAGGATGCCGATTATCCGTTTGCCGACTGGAGCTTCTCCGGCACCACGGAAGAAGAGTTCGCCACCCTGATGGCTATCTTCAAATCAGAAGACCAGGAAGTGTATATCGCTGACTACGAGCATCTGGACGTGTACGCCTGCCGTATTATCGTTCCGGGCATGTCCGACATCTACCCTGCGGACGACCTGCTGCTGGCCAACAACAGCATGGGCAGCCACCTGCGCGAAACGATCCTGGCGCTGCCGGACAGCGAGTGGGAACAGCAGGATTACCTGGACCTTATCTCCCAGCTTGATGACGAAGGCCATGACGACTTCACCCGCGTACGCGAGCTGCTGGGCCTGGCGACCGGGAAAGATAACGGCTGGTACACGCTGCGCATCGGCGAGCTGAAAGCGATGCTGGCGCTGGCGGGCGGCGACCTGGAGCAGGCGCTTATCTGGACCGAATGGACCATGGAGTTTAACGCTTCGCTGTTCAGCCCGGCGCGCGCCAACTACTACCGCTGCCTGCAAACTCTGCTGCTGCTGTCTCAGGAAGAAGAACGCGAGCCGCTGCAATATCTGAACGCTTTCGTGCGCATGTACGGTGCGGACGCGGTAGACGCGGCAAGCGCGGCGCTGAGCGGAGAAGCAGCCTTCTACGGCCTCCAGCCGGTGGATAAAGACCTGAAAGCCTTCCCGGCTCACCAGGCCTTGCTGGCCGCTTACGAAAAATTGCAGCGTGCCAAAGCCAAATATTGGCAGGTAAAGTGATTTATTAACAACTTAGGGGTGCGAACCGCACCGGGTCTGAGCTATATTACGGGGCGCTTTTTGCGCCCCGTTTTTATTATTGCAACAATAATAATTTATTATGTAATTTTTTGGTTAATTTCGGGTAAATCATTATTTGCCGACAGAGAAAATAATGTTGCTTAAATATTGAAATACTCCATTTTAATTAACCGATTTCAGAAGGAGTTGTGGCTAAATTCAATTTTATCTATAAACATTAAAATTTATTTTTTCAGGGATAATCAAATAGTTATGCTGAAAATCGGGTATAGACCTGCTTTTTCAGTGCCTATTAGCTTGGCGAGATATGATCCACATCAAATTTTACTCTATAATGCTTTGTTAGTATCTCCTCGCCGAATTAAATAAGAGAGAGTTAGTGTGAAAGCTGACAACCCTTTTGATCTAGTGCTTCCACCAGCGATGGCAAAAATTGCCGAAGACGCTGGCGTTTATAAAGCAACAAAACAACCGCTAACGACCTTTTACTTAGCGATTACCGCAGGCGTCTTCATTTCGATTGCCTTCGTGTTCTACATTACCGCCACAACCGGCACTTCCACTATCCCGTTTGGGATTGCCAAACTGATTGGCGGCACCTGTTTCTCGCTGGGCTTGATTCTTTGCGTTATCTGCGGTGCTGACCTGTTTACTTCCACCGTCCTGATAGTCGTTGCCAAAGCCAGCGGCAGAATCACCTGGTGCCAGCTACTGCGTAACTGGGTCAACGTCTATATTGGTAACCTTATCGGCGCGCTGCTGTTTGTCCTGCTGATTTGGCTGTCCGGAATGTATATGACGGCTAACGGCGCATGGGGGCTGAACGTCCTGCAAACCGCCGACCATAAAATGCACCACACGTTTGTCGAAGCGGTCTGCCTCGGCATTCTCGCAAACCTGATGGTTTGTCTGGCGGTTTGGATGAGCTACTCCGGCCGCAGTCTGATGGACAAAATGTTTGCTATGATCCTTCCGGTTGCCATGTTTGTTGCCAGCGGCTTTGAGCACAGTATCGCAAACATGTTTATGATCCCGATGGGTATCGTAGTACGCAATTTTGCCAGCCCGGAATTCTGGACCGCAGTAGGGTCTTCTCCGGAAAGTTTCTCGCATCTGACCGTGTTGAACTTCATCACCGATAATCTGATTCCGGTTACCATCGGAAACATCATCGGCGGGGGTTTACTGGTTGGGTTGACATACTGGGTAATTTATCTGCGCGGTGGCGATAAGCACTAAGCTTAGCCAACACGTAGGATTAAGAACTCCACATTAGAAGGTAGGTGTTACATGTCCGAGCTTAATGAAAAGTTAGCCACAGCCTGGGAAGGTTTTGCTAAAGGCGACTGGCAGAATGAAGTCAACGTACGTGACTTTATTCAGAAAAACTACACCCCGTACGAGGGTGATGAGTCCTTCCTGGCAGGTGCTACCGACGCAACTACCAAACTGTGGGACAGCGTGATGGAAGGCGTCAAACTGGAAAACCGCACTCATGCGCCAGTTGATTTTGACACCGACCTTGCTTCTACCATCACTTCTCATGATGCTGGTTACATCAACAAGTCCCTCGAAACCATCGTGGGCCTGCAGACTGATGCTCCTCTGAAACGTGCAATTATTCCGTTCGGCGGCATCAAAATGGTTGAAGGTTCTTGCAAAGTGTACGGTCGTGAACTCGACCCAATGCTGAAAAAAATCTTCACCGAATACCGTAAGACTCACAACCAGGGCGTGTTTGACGTTTACACCAAAGACATCCTGAACTGCCGTAAATCCGGCGTCATCACTGGTCTGCCAGATGCGTATGGCCGTGGCCGTATCATCGGTGACTACCGTCGCGTAGCGCTGTACGGTATCGACTACCTGATGAAAGACAAGTTCGCTCAGTTCAACTCACTGCAGACCAAACTGGAAAACGGTGAAGACCTGGAAGCGACTATCCGTCTGCGTGAAGAGATTTCCGAACAGCACCGTGCGCTGGGTCAGATCAAAGAAATGGCTGCTAAATATGGCTGCGATATCTCTGGTCCTGCTACCAACGCTCAGGAAGCTATTCAGTGGACTTACTTCGGCTACCTGGCCGCGGTTAAATCTCAGAACGGCGCTGCAATGTCCTTCGGTCGCGTATCCACCTTCCTGGATGCTTACATCGAACGCGACATCAAAGCAGGCAAAATCAACGAGCAAGACGCTCAGGAAATGATTGACCACCTGGTCATGAAACTGCGTATGGTTCGCTTCCTGCGTACCCCAGAATACGATGAGCTGTTCTCCGGTGACCCAATCTGGGCGACCGAATCTATCGGCGGTATGGGCGTTGACGGCCGTACTCTGGTGACTAAAAACAGCTTCCGCTTCCTGAACACCCTGTACACCATGGGGCCGTCTCCGGAGCCGAACATCACCATTCTGTGGTCTGAAAAACTGCCACTGAACTTCAAAAAATACGCGGCTAAAGTCTCCATCGACACCTCTTCTCTGCAATATGAGAATGACGACCTGATGCGTCCTGACTTCAACAACGACGACTACGCGATTGCTTGCTGCGTAAGCCCGATGATTGTTGGTAAGCAAATGCAGTTCTTCGGTGCTCGTGCAAACCTGGCGAAAACCATGCTGTACGCTATCAACGGCGGCGTTGATGAAAAACTGAAAATGCAGGTTGGCCCTAAAGAAGCGCCAATCACTGCTGAAGTGCTGGACTACGACAACGTTCTGGATCGTCTGGACCACTTCATGGACTGGCTGGCTAAGCAGTACGTGACCGCGCTGAACATCATCCATTACATGCATGACAAGTACAGCTACGAAGCGTCTCTGATGGCTCTGCACGACCGTGACGTTGTTCGCACCATGGCTTGCGGTATCGCCGGTCTGTCCGTTGCCGCTGACTCCCTGTCTGCAATCAAATACGCCAAAGTTAAACCGATTCGCGACGAAGATGGCCTGGCTATCGACTTCGAAATCGAAGGCGAATACCCGCAGTTCGGTAACAACGATCCGCGTGTTGATGACATCGCCGTTGACCTGGTAGAACGTTTCATGAAGAAAATTCAGAAACTGAATACCTACCGTGGCGCTATCGCGACTCAGTCCGTTCTGACCATCACCTCTAACGTGGTTTATGGTAAGAAAACCGGTAACACTCCAGACGGTCGCCGCGCAGGTACTCCGTTCGGTCCAGGCGCTAACCCAATGCACGGCCGTGACCAGAAAGGTGCTGTTGCCTCTCTGACCTCCGTTGCAAAACTGCCGTTTGCCTACGCTAAAGATGGTATCTCTTACACCTTCTCTATCGTGCCGAACGCGCTGGGTAAAGACGACGACGTGCGTAAAACCAACCTTGCAGGCCTGATGGATGGTTACTTCCACCACGAAGCGAACATCGAAGGTGGTCAGCACCTGAACGTGAACGTGATGAACCGTGAAATGCTGCTGGACGCCATGGAAAACCCTGAGAAATACCCTCAGTTGACCATCCGCGTATCCGGTTATGCAGTACGTTTTAACTCCCTGACTAAAGAACAGCAGCAGGACGTTATTACCCGTACCTTCACTCAGTCCATCTAATTCCCTGTTAGACTGAAGAAGCGTAATATATAAAGGCTCCACACCCGTGGGGCCTTTTTACTAACCTCTCTGCTATCAGCCTGCTTTGCCAGCTATCTATACTCTGGGTAACTGCCAAAACAGACTTAACACAGCCGGCTTGAGCTGTGCACCCACAGGCCCCGGATGGGCCACACCTGGAGAAATCACCGCAATGTCAGCAATCGGACGAATTCACTCTTTTGAATCCTGCGGAACCGTGGATGGCCCCGGTATTCGCTTCATTACCTTCTTCCAGGGCTGCCTGATGCGCTGCCTCTACTGCCACAACCGCGACACCTGGGATACCCACGGTGGCAAAGAGGTAACGGTAGATGACCTGATGAAGGAGGTGGTGACCTATCGCCACTTTATGAACGCATCCGGCGGCGGCGTGACCGCATCCGGCGGCGAAGCTATTCTGCAGGCCGAATTTGTGCGCGACTGGTTCCGCGCCTGCCGCAAAGAAGGCATTCATACCTGCCTGGACACCAACGGCTTTGTGCGTCGCTACGATCCGGTCATTGACGAGCTTCTTGAAGTTACCGACCTGGTCATGCTTGACCTGAAGCAGATGAATGACGAGATCCATCAAAACCTGGTTGGCGTGTCAAACCACCGCACGCTGGAGTTCGCGCAGTATCTTTCTAAGAAAGAGATCAAAGTGTGGATCCGCTACGTGGTTGTACCGGGCTGGTCTGACGATGATGATTCTGCGCATCGCCTCGGTGAGTTCACGCGTGATATGGGCAATGTCGAGAAAATTGAGCTGCTGCCGTACCACGAGCTGGGCAAACACAAATGGGTTGCGATGGGCGAAGAATACAAACTGGACGGCGTTCACCCGCCGAAAAAAGAGACCATGGAGCGGGTGAAAGGCATCCTGGAGCAGTACGGCCATAAGGTCATGTACTAATTCAGACCGGGCGCTCTCGTTTACGGGAGCGCTATTGTGTCTGCCAGGCGGATTCAACTGCCGCTATCACCTTCTCCAGCTGGCTTTGGGCTATGTGCCCCGGCTTCCAGAGCGCCACCACAGGATGCATCAGCCCGCGATCCCCAATTTCCGTTTCCAGCCGTTCGATTCCCGGCCAGTTTTCTACCCCAAAATGCAGCGGCAGAAAGGCCCACCCTTCCCCGGCGCACAGCCGCTTCTCCAGCAGGGTCAGCTCATTCACCCGTATTACCCGGTCGGCAATCTGGATGCGCTGTGCCAGCGAGTCCGGCATCTCGCGGAAGGGAACCAGCTGCGTACCGGCTGCGAGGTGTAAAAGAGAGACAGGTTTGCCCGGGAAAAGCCCTCTCTTCGCCCAGACCGCAAGCTCCAGGCTGCCCACGGCGCGCCACTGCAGATGAGTATTAACCGAACGATTGAGCGCCTGAAAAATACCAATATGCGCTTTCCCTTCGTCGAGCCATCGCTCGGCATCGGCGCGCTCGCACAGTAATAAATCGAGGGTGATTTGCTGCTGAGCCAGCCGCTCAACCAGGCGGAGTAAAAATTCACGAGGAGTCAAAGGGTCGTAACACAGGGTCAGGCGGGTCTCAATTTGCCCCGGCATCTGGCGTGCGACTTCGGAAAACGCCCGTGCTTCATGGAGAAACAGCCGAGCCTGGCGATAAAGTAACTTTCCAGGTTCAGTTAAGGTCAGAGGGCGGGTTGCGCGATCGAACAGCGTGTAGCCGAGATCGATTTCGAGGTAGTCCAGAAGCTGGCTGACCGTTGTCCGGTCTTTTTTCAGCTTTTTAGCGGCTTTCGTCAAGGTGCCACATTCGCAGACGCAGGCAAAAGCTTCTATTTGCGCCAGCGTAAAGTTTACCGAATCCATCGCTTCCCCTTTTTATTTGCCGGGGTATCTTCCCATAGATCGCTGCGTATTCCGATAAAGGAATACGCAGCGGGAAAAGCGACGAGAGCTCAGACTCAGGCGTGAGCCACCGGAGTCGGATGCTGGCCAGCTTTGCGCAGGAGCATCATCAGATAGACAAACGATACGGCGGCCATCATGATAAACAGCACGTTATCGGAGTAGTTTTGCATCAGCAGCGCGGTCACCGTTGGCCCAATCAGGCTGCCGATGGTGTAGCTAAGCAGCAGAGCCTGGTTCATCGCCACCAACTGATGGCGCTCAACTCGCTCGCAGGCCCAGGCCATCGCAACCGGGTAAAGCGTAAAGCCGAAAGCGCCCAGCACAAACAGCGCTGGCCCCATCGCCGCATTGCTTAACATGGCGAGGCAGCCGAGGATAACGACAAAGACCTGCACGCGCAGCACCAGCAGGCGGCCATATTTATCCGCCAGGCGCCCCATCGGCCACTGGCCGACAATACCGGCACTAATCATCACCGCCATCCAGAAACCAATTCCGGAGTCGCTAACGCCCTGGTGATTGAGGTACAGCGGCATCAGGCCATACAGTGAGCCCAGGACAATGCCGGACATAATGCAGCCGTTGATACCAAGCCGGGCCTGTCGCAGGCGCAGCATCGGCCACACCGGAGTATTTTCACGGTGCTCATCGCCGTCGCTCACGATATGAGTAAACAGCAGCGGCAGAATGGCCGCCAGCACCAGAGCGGTTGCCCACGGCAGGACGCTCATCAGCTCGGTAGACAGCTTGCTAACCATCAATTGCCCAACGACCATGCCGATATAATAAATCGTCATGTAAGCGGCCAGCAGGCGACCACGGTTGCGGGAGGTGCCGCTGCACATCAGCGCGCTCTCAACCACGACCCAAATCATTGCGCAGCCAACCCCGGCGATAAAACGCCAGATCATCCAGCTCCAGAATCCTACCATCAGCCCGAGGCCGACGCAGCCGACGGCAAAGATAAACGAAGCCATGTAGTAGCTGCGGTTGAAGCCGTGGCGCTTAATCACCCATCCCGTAATCAACGTCCCGACCAGGTTACCGGAGAAGTAGGCCGAGCCGACCATGCCGACCTGCCAGGTAGGAAGATTATCGTGAGCCAGCCAAAGCGGGACGAGCGTGTTTAAAACCGCCATCGCCAGAGTCAGCAGCAGTAACCCGCAAAGCAGCAGCAATACGGGACGGGTATAGATGGTCATGGGTGTAAAACCGTGAGGGAATAAGGAAATTTGTGCGCATCATGCCACCGGCAAATTGATTGTCAATCCAGCAATAATGGGGGGTACAGCGGTTTTTGGGCCCGACGATTTGAAAAACTTATCCTGCTATTAAGTGACAGAGGTCACGTAAAATGTATCTCTCTGTTTTTGATGCGATATAGCGAAAATTCACCTCCTGCGAACAAAGAAAAATTTCATGGATCTTCAGGTGAAATTTTCTTATGCGAAAGGGATAAAAAACGCGCCCTGAGGCGCGTTTATAACCGGATGAAATGTTAACTCGCGATAGCCATACCAACGGTCATATGCAGCCCGTAGAATACGCCGCGACCGATAAGCTCACCGGCCAGCAATAACAGCATCGCCAGCGTTAATAGCGCCACGCCCGGCTGACGCCCCTTTAACTGCGGGGCAACCCAGCAGACCAGAGCGACAACCAGCAGCCCCATGCGCCAGGCCATCAACGACCCATACTGCGGCACCAGCGCCGAAGCCTGCTGAATAGAGCTGTGCAGCGTTGCCAGCTCCATCCCCTGCATCAGCACCACAACCATGCTCACCAGCAGCGCAATTAGCGTGACTACCGGCAGGACTCGCATCGCCCAGCCGTTAACACCCGCCGCACGCAGCAGCAGGTAGCCGAGCAGCGGGCCGCCAATAAACATCGTCAGGAAGAAGCTCAGCGGCGTCCAGATGCTGAACCAGGTTGGTACCGTGTCAATCAGGTAGACGCGGCTCATCATCCAGACAAAAACTACGCCGAGAATCATCGTGACCAGCGCCCAGGCTTTTCCCAGCGCCTGCGGCATCTTCCCCAGCACCGTTAGCAGCCACCAAAAACCGCCCACGGCAAAGAACACCGAGCCGCTCGCAATCTCATTACTGAGCGAAGAACTGCCTATGCGGTTAAGCGAATTAAAAGCACGCAGCGGCGAGCCAAGGTGCAGCACCGAAGCCACAAAGCCGATGCCCATCAGCACCCAAAGCACCACCATCGCCAGTTCCGCACGTTTACGGGTTGCTTTGTCGTCCACGCCGTACAGCAGAGCCAGTGCCATAACGATAAAACCACCCGCGACGCACTGCCCCAGCACGGTAAAGATCATTAGCGGCCATTCATGCCATCCGTTTCCCATCTCACACCTCCTTCGGGTTGGCCAGATAACCGCTGGTATCCCCACTAGGGCGGCTGTTGGCGTTAGGTTTGATAACGATATTCGGCTTCGTGAAGTGCGAAGCAGGCAGCGGCGCAATGGCCGCCTGAGTGCCGTATTTCTTACGCAGTTCGTCAATCGGAGCCAGGTCCAGCGCACGCAGCGGGCAGGATTCAACGCAGACCGGTTTTTTACCCTCCGCAACCCGCTCGTAGCAGCCGTCACACTTGGTCATGTGACCTTTCTCTTCGTTGTACTGCGGTGCCCCGTATGGGCAGGCCATATGGCAGTAGCGGCAGCCAATGCACACCTCTTCGTTGACCACCACAAAACCGTCTTCACGCTTGTGCATCGCACCGCTCGGGCAAACTTTAGTGCAGGCCGGATCCTCGCAGTGGTTACACGAGATGGAGAGGTAGTAAGCAAAAACATCCTGATGGTAGACGCCGTTATCTTCCTGCCAGTTACCGCCCGCGTATTCATAAATACGGCGGAAGCTGACTTCCGGCGTTAAGTTCTTGTAATCCTTACAGGCCAGCTCACAGGTTTTGCACCCGGTGCAGCGGCTGGAGTCGATATAAAATCCGTATTGGGTTGTCATTTACTGCTCCTTACGCCTTCTCAACCTGAACCAGGTTACTGTGGGATGGGTTGCCTTTTGCCAGCGGTGACGGGCGCTGAGTGGTCAGCACGTTGATGCTGCCTGCCCTGTCCACGCCGTTTGCGTCCGGGCTATACCAGGCCCCTTCTCCAAGGGCGACCACGCCCGGAATGATGCGCGGGGTTACTTTGGCATTAATACGCACTTCGCCGCGGCCGTTAAAGATACGCACCATGTCGCCGTTGGCGATGCCGCGCTGTTTTGCATCCAGCGGGTTAATCCACATCTCCTGGCGGCAGGCGGCTTTAAGCACGTCAACGTTGCCATAAGTGGAGTGTGCGCGGGCCTTGTAGTGGAAGCCGGTCATTTGCAGCGGCCATTTTTCGACCAGAGGATCGCCAACGTTTTCAAAGCCGGGGCTGTAAACGGGCAGCGGATCGATAACGTCACCTTCCGGCAGTTCCCAGGTGGCGGCAATTTGCGCCAGTTCGGCCGAATAGATCTCAATTTTACCCGAAGGCGTGCTTAACGGATTGGCGTGCGGATCTTCACGGAACGCCTTATAGGCGACATGGTGTCCTTCCGGATCGCGTTTTTTGAACATGCCCTGCTGGCGGAATTCATCAAACTCAGGCAGCTCGGGAATAGCCTGACGCGATTGAGCATACAGATGGCGCATCCAGCCTTCCTGGGTGCGGCCCTCGGTAAATTGCTGCTCAACTCCCATGCGCTTCGCCAGCTCGCTGGTCATTTCATAGATGGTTTTGCATTCAAAGCGTGGTTTGATCGCCTGTTCGGCAAAAATAACGTACGCCATGTTGCCGCAGGAGGCGTCGAGGCAAAAATCCATCTGCTCGGAGGCGGTACAGTCCGGCAGCAGAATATCCGCATACTTCGCCGAAGAGGTCATGTGGTTGTCGATGACCACAATCATTTCGCACTTCTTGTCGTCCTGCAGAATGTCGTGGGTACGGTTGATCTGGGAGTGCTGGTTAATCAGGCAATTGCCGGCATAGTTCCAGATCATTTTGATCGGCACGTCCAGCTTGTCTTTGCCGCGCACGCCGTCCCGGGTCGCCGTCATCTCCGCGCCGCGCTCGATTGCGTCGGTCCACATAAACATCGAGATGCTGGTTTGTACCGGGTTTTCCAGCGTTGGCATTCTGACAAATGGCAGACTGTAGGAGCCTTCACGCGCCCCGCTGTTGCCGCCGTGAATACCAACGTTACCGGTGAGAATAGAAAGCATAGCGATGGCGCGGGAAACCAGCTCCCCATTGGAATGGCGCTGAGGCCCCCAGCCCTGGCTAATAAAAGCGGGTTTCGCGCTGCCGATTTCCCTGGCCAGCTTCACAATGCGATCGACAGGGATGCCGGTAATCTGCGAGGCCCACTGCGGCGTTTTGGCGATGCCGTCCGCACCCTGCCCCAAAATATAGGCTTTATAGTGGCCATTGCGCGGTGCACCGGCGGGCAGCGTTTTTTCGTCGTAGCCTACGCAGTATTTGTCGAGAAACGCCTGGTCAACCAGGTTCTCATCGATCATGACCCACGCCAGGGCAGAGATCAGCGCCGCGTCAGTGCCCGGACGGATCGGGATCCACTCATCTTCGCGCCCCGCGCCGGTATCGGTATAGCGCGGATCGATAATAATCATGCGCGCGTTGGATTTCTGGCGAGCCTCTTCAAGGTAGTAAGTGACGCCGCCGCCGCTCATACGCGTTTCGCCCGGGTTATTGCCGAACAGCACCACCAGCTTGCTGTTTTCAATATCGGACGGGCTGTTGCCGTCCGCCCAGCCGCCATAGGTGTAATTCAGCCCGGCGGCTATCTGTGCCGTAGAATAATCACCATAGTGGTTCAGGTAGCCGCCGCAGCAGTTCATCATGCGGGCAATCAGCGTTGAACCGGGTGGCCACGAGCGCGTCATCGTGCCGCCCAGCGTACCCGTGCCGTAGTTCAGGTATATGGCTTCGTTGCCGTACTCTTTAATGATGCCCTTCATGCTGTCGGCAATCGTGTCGAATGCTTCATCCCAGCTTATACGCTCGAATTTCCCTTCACCGCGCGCGCCCACGCGCTTCATTGGATACTTCAGGCGGTCGGCATTGTAGACGCGGCGGCGCATCGAGCGGCCACGCAGGCAGGCACGGACCTGATGCAGCCCTTCATAGTCGTCATTGCCGGTGTTATCGGTTTCCACATATTTGATTTCGCCATCCACAACGTGCATACGCAGCGGGCAGCGGCTGCCGCAGTTGACCGTACAGGCGCTCCAGACAACTTTCTCAGCGCCAGCGGAATTTGCGGGCTGAGCCGCAAATGCAAGCCGGGAAAAGGGAAGCGAAAAGGCGCTACTTGCAGCAGCTAAACCACCGATTGCCGTGGTTTTGACCAGCTTACGACGGCTGACCTCTGCCGCGAGGATCGCGTTAGGGGTTTTATCAGTCATAGGGACCTACTTGTTTTGCTCACAGTTGGAATAAGCCAGCAGCGGTCACGCGGGGCTGAATGCCCGCATTCCGTTGCGCAGCCAAAACGTGAAAGGGATGTCCGATTAGAGTGTTATGTTGTGGATTGGCCTGGCCGCGTTACGCCTTGTAAAGCACGGCCGCCAAATGATGATTAGGTTAAAGTTTTAATTGAACTACCATCACCCGCTTTCGGGGAGCCATATTACTTCTTTGGGAGTAGGGGTTATTGTCTGGTATCAAGAAAGGCAGGAATGGCGCGGAGCGTGGGGATTATTCAGCAATAAAAAAAGCGCCCGCAGGCGCTTTTAAAGCAGGGAAAACGGCGATTAACCGATGAATTCCAGGCCTTTCATATACGGACGCAGTACTTCCGGCACTTCAATACGGCCATCGGCCTGCTGGTAGTTTTCCAGCACCGCAACCAGGGTACGCCCCACCGCCAGGCCGGAGCCGTTAAGGGTGTGCACCAGACGGGTTTTCTTGTCCGTTTTATTACGGCAGCGAGCCTGTAAGCGACGCGCCTGGAAATCCCACATGTTTGAACAAGATGAGATTTCACGATAGGTATTCTGCGCCGGCAGCCAGACTTCCAGATCGTAGGTTTTAGCTGAACCAAAACCAATGTCGCCGCTGCACAGCAGCACCTTGCGATACGGCAGATTCAACAGTTGAAGAACTTTTTCCGCATGTGCGGTCAGCTCTTCTAACGCATCCATCGAGTCTTCCGGGCGAACGATCTGCACCATTTCAACTTTATCGAACTGGTGCTGACGGATCAGACCACGCGTATCGCGGCCGTAAGAACCCGCTTCGGAGCGGAAGCACGGCGTATGCGCGGTCATTTTCAGCGGCAGAGAATCTTCGTCGAGGATCTCATCGCGCACCAGGTTAGTCAGCGGCACTTCTGCGGTTGGGATCAGCGCGTAGTTGCTGCTGTCAGCTTCTTCGTCCAGCGGGCGAGTATGGAACAGGTCACCGCCGAACTTCGGCAGCTGGCCGGTGCCGTACAGCGTATCCTGGTTAACCAGGTACGGGACGTAGTTTTCGCTGTAACCGTGCTGCTCGGTATGCAGATCCAGCATAAACTGGCTCAGGGCACGATGCAGGCGAGCAATCTGGCCCTGCATCACGACAAAGCGTGAGCCGGTCAATTTTACCGCAGCGGCAAAGTCCAGGCCTTTAGCCATTTCGCCCAGCGTAACGTGGTCGCGCACTTCAAAATCAAACTTGCGCGGCTCGCCCCAGCGGCTAATTTCAACGTTTTCGCTGTCGTCTTTGCCCAAAGGCACGCAGTCGTCGGGAATGTTTGGCAGGGTCAGCGCGATATCGCGGATTTCAGCCAGCAGAGCATCAAGCTCGTTTTTCGCTGCATCCAGCTCTTCGCCCAGCTGGTTAACCTGCAAACGCAGCGGCTCAATGTCTTCTCCGCGCGCTTTCGCCTGGCCGATGGATTTCGATCGCGAGTTACGTTCAGCCTGCAGATTTTCCGTTTTGACCTGCAATACTTTACGACGCTCTTCCAGAGAGCGCAGCGTTTCTACATCCAGCTTAAAGCCCCGGCGTGCCAGTTTTTCAGCGACTGCGTCTGGCTCTGTACGCAGCAGATTGGGATCGAGCATGCTTATCCTGTGCTTATCGAATTGAATTTATAGGGAGTGCGGCCACAGCCTGCGGCCGCTATGTAGTCTTGCTAACCTTACCGCAACGCCTGCATTAGCGGTAGCGTTTTGTGGGGCTTTTCTGATCCTGCTCGGTAAGCCAGGCTAGCTTTTCGCCAATCTTGCCTTCAAGACCTCTGTTGGTCGGCCGATAATAGCGAGTTTGTGCCATTTCAGGCGGGAAATACTCTTCCCCGGCGGCGTAGGCGTTGGGTTCGTCGTGTGCGTAACGATACTCCTGGCCGTAACCCATTTCCTTCATCAGCCTGGTTGGCGCATTACGCAAATGAACCGGCACGTCGAAGTCCGGGCGTTCGCGGGCATCGCTCATCGCCGCCTTGAACGCGGTGTAAACGGCATTACTTTTCGGCGCGCAGGCCAGATAAACAATCGCCTGAGCAATGGCTCTCTCGCCTTCCGCCGGGCCTACACGGGTAAAGCAATCCCAGGCGGCGATGGCAACCTGCATGCCGCGTGGGTCGGCATTCCCAACGTCTTCCGAAGCTATCGCCAGCAGCCGACGCGCAACGTAGAGCGGATCGCCCCCGGCGGTAATAATGCGGGCGTACCAGTAAAGCGCCGCATCCGGCGAAGAGCCACGAATGGATTTATGTACGGCGGAGATCAGGTCGTAAAAACGGTCGCCTTTATTGTCAAAACGAGCGCTACGTTCCCCGGCGATTTCCGTCAGCAGTTCAGGCTGTAACACCCGCTGGCCGCCGCCATCAATTTCGGCCATATCGGCCATCATTTCCAGGGTGTTAAGCGCCCGACGCGCGTCGCCGTTAACCAGTTCGGCAATGGCTTTTCGGGTTTCGTCAGGCAGCACGATATTTTGCCCGCCGTAGCCACGTTCTTTGTCGCTCATCGCCTGAGTGAGCACTTGCTCAATGTCTTCGACGGTCAGCGACTTGAGTAAATAAACTCGGGCGCGGGACAGCAGAGCCGAATTAAGCTCAAACGACGGGTTTTCAGTCGTCGCCCCGATAAACGTAATAGTGCCGTCTTCGATATGCGGCAGGAACGCGTCCTGCTGGCTTTTGTTGAAGCGATGGACTTCATCGACAAACAGGATGGTGCGGCGACCGGCATTGCGGTTCTGACGGGCGCGCTCGATGGCTTCGCGGATCTCTTTCACGCCGGAGGTGACCGCCGAAATACGTTCGACGTCGGCATTTGCATAGCGAGCAATCACTTCGGCAAGGGTGGTTTTGCCGGTGCCGGGCGGCCCCCAGAGGATCATCGAATGCAGGTGGCCTGCTTCAATGGCCCGGGGCAGCGGTTTACCGGCGGCCAGCAGGTGCTGCTGGCCAATATACTGCTCCAGATTTTCTGGCCGCATACGGGCGGCCAGAGGCTGGAAGGTATTATCAGAAAAATCGAGCGACAGATTGCTCACTCAGGCCTCTACTTACGTTGGTCGTCCACCGTTACGCCTTTAGGCGGGGTGAAAGTAAACTTACCGGCATCCACTGAGCCGTTCTGCTGCGCTTTCAGCGTATAGCTGCTGCGCTGGTCATCCTGCTCAACCGCGCTGAACTGATGGATGGTGCCATCGCTGCCAACGTTGATGGTGAACTGCTTCAGGTTGCCGGAACTGCTTTTCGGGGTCAGCACAAAATCATCCCCGCTCTGCTTGATATTGTATTGCTTCCAGTCGCTGGACTGGTTGCGCGCAATCAGCATAAACGGCGTGTTGCTGGTCGCATCTTTCAGCCAGGTTGCCGTAACTTGCTCAACGAACGGATTATAGAACCACAGGGTTTTGCCGTCGGAAACCAGAATACTTTCATCCGGCTGGGTCATATGCCAGTTGAACAGGTTCGGGCGTTTAACCCATAAATCGCCCTGGCCTTCCTGCACCGCAGCGCCGCTGCCGTCGGTCACTTTCTGCGTGAAGCTGGCGTGGAAGCTGCCCACTTTACCGAGGCGGCCCTGCAAATCCCCGGCGGCATCAGCCCAGGCTCCGGTTGTAGTCATCGCGGTTAACAGCGCACAGGCAATTACGATTTTTTTCATTATGTTCCCTCTGGATTCATTGACCACCTGACGATGGCGCTTCTGCTGCTCACTGTAGTGAAGTCTTTGGCTACCGCAACAGAAGAATAAGCTGATTTTCCGGTAATTTACCCATCTTTGCAAAAAGAGCCGCGTGTGCGGCTCTTTATCACTCGGTGGATTCGCGCTCGCCCGGATTACTCAAACTGAGGCGGCGCAAGAACCTCGCGGTTACCGTTATGCCCCTGCGGACTAACGATGCCCTGGTTCTCCATCTGCTCGACAATTCTTGCAGCACGGTTATAGCCGATGCGGAACTGACGCTGAACGCCGGAGATGGAAGCTTTACGCTTCTCAACCACAAATGCCACAGCCTGGTCGAACAGCGGATCCAGCTCTTCGTCGCCGTCTAAGCCACCGCCGCTGCCGTCGCCGCTGCCTTCATCGTCCGTAATGCCGGTGATGTACTGCGGACGACCGCGCGCTTTCCAGTCCTGAACCACAGCATGAACTTCTTCATCCCGGACAAAGGCACCGTGCACGCGCACAGGCGTAGTGGAGTTTGGCGCAGAATAAAGCATATCCCCCATACCAAGCAGCGACTCAGCGCCGCCCTGGTCAAGGATGGTACGCGAGTCAATTTTACTCGATACCGTAAACGCGATGCGCGTCGGGATGTTGGCTTTTATCAGGCCGGTAATAACGTCCACCGACGGACGCTGGGTTGCCAGCACCAGGTGAATACCGGCCGCACGCGCTTTCTGCGCCAGGCGGGCAATCAGCTCTTCAACTTTTTTACCTACCGTCATCATCAGGTCGGCAAATTCATCCACCAGCACCACGATATAAGGAAGTTTCTCGAGCATCGGGTGCGCGACTTCCATGCTGTCGCCCGGTTTCCAGAACGGGTCCGGAATTGGGCGGCCCATGCGTTCGGCTTCCATCACTCGTTCGTTGTAACCCGCAAGGTTACGCACGCCGAGGGCGGACATCAGCTTATAGCGGCGCTCCATCTCGTTAACGCTCCAGCGCAGCGCATTAGCGGCATCTTTCATATCCGTGACCACTTCGGTCAGCAGATGCGGGATACCTTCATACACCGACAGCTCAAGCATTTTCGGGTCGATCATGATGAAGCGAACTTCTTCCGGCGTCGCCTTATACAACATGCTGATGATCATAGCGTTTACGCCAACCGATTTACCGGAACCGGTTGTACCCGCTACCAGCAGATGCGGCATTTTTGCCAAATCGGCAACCACCGGCTCACCGCCGATGTCTTTGCCCAGCACGACCGTAAGCGGCGAGCTGTTATCACGGAATTTCGCGCAATCGAGCACTTCACGCAGGTACACGGTCTGGCGCTTTTTATTCGGCAGCTCAAGGCCCACGTAAGGTTTGCCCGGAATTACCTCAACCACGCGCACCGCCACGGTTGACAGGGAACGAGCGAGATCGCGGGACAGGTTAGAAATACGCGCGGCTTTTACGCCAGGAGCCAGGTCGAGTTCAAAACGGGTGATAACCGGGCCTGGAGAGTAATCCACAACGTCGGCTTTGATACGGTAATCAGCCAGACGAGCTTCAACCAGGCGCGCCATTTGCTCCATTGCGAAGGTGTCTACCGGCTCAACCTCGGTCGGAGGCGAAGTCAGCAGATCCAGCGACGGCAGCGGCGTTGTTGGCTTTTGCAGCGGACGATCGTCGCCGTTACGCATCAGGAACGGATGGATCAGGCTCTCTTTTGGCTGCTGCGGTGCAGGCTGCTGTACCGCTGGCTGATGCTGCGCGGCCTGAGCATACTGCTCCTGCTGCGGTGCAGTTTGATAACTCTGAGGCTGTTGCTGAGGGGCGGGCTCCACGCTCGGCATAAACAACGGCTCGCTCGGGGTATCGTCCACCAGCTCTTTCAGCGATGACTGGAAATCAAAATCATCGAGCGAGAACGGAGATGCATTCTGCTGCTGCGGCTCGGAATAACGCTGCTGTTGCTGGGCGGCGAACTGACGTGCCAGCTCGGCTTGTTCCGCCGCGGCCTGGTCTTCTTCAGACCAGCTTTCTTCTTCGTACTCTTCGCCATAGCGCTGATGTTGCTGAGCGGCAAACTGGCGGGCCAGTTCGTGTTGCTGGAGCGCATCATTTTCATCGCCATACTCATCTTCAGGCTGCTGAAGTTCCGCCTGGCGAGCCTGTTCCTCAGCCATACGCTGCGAAGGCAGCTTGATGCCGTAGGAGGCCAGTTCACGACGAGTTGGCACCCGCACGCGGTTAGGGCGCGGCAGCTGCGGGCCGATGCCCTCTTTAACCTGAGGACGCGGAGCATCTCCGGCAATACTGAATATCGGCGTAAACGCGGCGGCAGTTGCGGCAGCTTTGACGCCCTGCTGAATGCCAGAAGCGCTTTGTGTGACGTCCACCGCCGGGATCTCTGGCGCCGTAAACGGAGCAGAAACCGGAGATGTAAACGGTTCTGGTGCCGGAGTAGAAACCGGCGGCTCAGCCGGGGCAACTTTGGCTGGTTGAGCCGGAGCATAGTTATACGGGTCGGGCTTCGGATCGTTAACCGGTTGATACCACGCCGCCAGCTGCTCGCGTTCGCGGGCGCGCTTCTCTTCCACTTCTTCGAAGTGGTACATCGGCGGACGAACGTATTTTACCTCTTCCGGCGGTTCCGGCTGAGGCTCAACAACCGCAGGCTCAACGGGCTCTGACCAGCTCTGGGTGCTCTCATGCGGCACCTGCTGCTGGACATTGGCCGGGCGCGGAGAGAGATAACCTTCCGGCGCGGGGGCAATCACAGGCTCCGGCGTGACCGGAGTAGGCGCAGGCTCCCATGCAATAGCCGGTGCGGCAGGTTCCGATTCGGCTACCGGAGCCGGGGTCGATACCGGCGGCATAGGGGCAACAGGCGGAACAGGTGCGGCCCAGGCCTGGCTGGCAACCGTCATCGCAGCAGCGGCTGCAACGGGCTCAACCGCAGAATGCCCGCTAAACAGCGGATCGTACTCTTGCTCCTGCTCTAATGTTGCTTTATTGCCGGAGAACAGAACATCGCCAGGATCGGCTTCAACACCACGGGCGCTGAACAACACATCATCTTCTTCGTCATCCATTCGCTTACCGGAGAACAGCGCCGCATCAGTTTTACGGCCGTTAGGGTTAGCAAATTTCTGCGACAGACGCTGTTTACGCGCCAGCGCACCGCGAAGAATACGCGCGCGGCGTGATTCACGTTTTTCTGGTGATGCGTGAGGCTGTTGATCGTATTGCTCTTCTTCTTCGTACTCATCCTCATCCTGCCAGGTGTTATCCCGACGGGTGCGGTTGCTGGCGAAGGTCAGAACAGTGAGTACCGCACCGCCAAGCTTCTCGGCAATACCTACCCACGACCAGCCGGTGAACAGCGTCAGCCCGGCAGCCCAAACGCAAAGCAGCGCAATAGTTCCGCCGCTGCTGTTAAGCAGCGGCATCATTGCGGTACTGAGCAAGCTACCCAGCACGCCGCCTGAGGCAAAGTACCAGATATCGTCCGCGTTAATCGCCGCCAGCCCGCATGAGGTCAGCACCATAGCAAGCACGCCGATGAGGCGCAGCGACACGGCAAAATAGTCGATGAACTCTTCACTGTCGCGTTGACGCCAGGTAAACCAGCAGGCACCGATGATAATCACCGGAATGGTGTAGGCCATTACGCCAAAAATGAAGAACAGCGTATCCGCTAACCACGCTCCCGGCGCGCCACCCAAATTATGGATAGGTTCGTGCCACGCGGTTTGGGACCAGCTTGGATCTGATGGGTTGAAACTCAACAAGGCTACCATCAAGTAGATGGCAAATAAGGCAACAAGAATCAGCAACGCCTCCAGTAAACGGCGCCCGCTGCTGAGTTTCCTCAATGTTACTTCTTTATCTTCGGTATATTCCTGGCTCAAGAAAGGCTCTCCAGGTGTCCTTAAACGCAATGGAGACAACAGCACCGGCGCTAACCGGAACTGTTGCTGTATGGATTCCCAGGAGTGTAACCAAAATACGCCAATTTTGCACCTGGCCCGTATTAACGGGTCTTAATGACCAAACGATTACTCTGTTTGACCTCTTCCATGACCACATAAGTACGGGTGTCGTTAACGCCTGGCAGACGCAGCAGGGTCTCGCCTAAGAGTTTACGGTACGCCGACATATCCGGTACGCGTGTTTTCAACAGGTAGTCGAAATCACCGGATACGAGGTGACACTCTTGAATTTCTTCAAGTTTTTGCACTGCGGCGTTAAATTGCTCAAACACATCTGGTGCGCCACGATTCAGAGTAATCTCAACAAATACCAGTAATGAGGCATCCAGATAATGCGGGTTCAACAGCGCCGTATAGCCCTGAATAAAACCCTGACGTTCCAGACGACGTACGCGCTCAAGGCACGGCGTCGGCGAAAGCCCAACACGCTTGGAAAGCTCAACGTTAGAAATGCGCCCATCCTTTTGCAATTCGTTGAGAATGTTGCGATCGATACGGTCGAGATCTTTGCCCGGGCGCTTCTTGCTATCTACCATTATTATAGTCTCTCTCTATTCCTTCCTTCACCTGCCATAACCCTGATGACGTCACTGTTCAGGGTGTACGTGAGAAGACCGATGCCTTACGGCCACTATCGACATCACGTATAACGTCTGTCCACGTTATGCGTAAATTTCAATAACTCGGTAAATTTGCATCAGGTTGTGCAAAAGCATGAGGCTTGCTCAACACTAAATGTTTTTCTTCCTCGAATGTTTTCGCAAATGCTTAGGGGATTGTCAAAGCAAAACATCTATTTTTAGTGGAACGTGCCAGATATTCCTTCTGGCTGATGATTATTCATCATTTTCGCCCCGTGATTATCCCTCCATTACAATGATTTTTTATGCAGTCTGTGGGTCATATTCATTACGCTTATAGGCAACGACGATGACACACATCGTTAACAACATCGCTGCACTCTTTTTTTAACGCAGCGAATTCCCTACAATCAGCCTCATTGTCAGTAAACGTTCAATGAGGATCTCATGGGCACAGCTAAACACAGTAAGCTGCTTATTCTTGGCTCCGGCCCTGCGGGCTATACCGCGGCGGTCTACGCTGCACGCGCCAACTTAAAACCGGTTCTGATTACCGGAATGGAAAAAGGCGGTCAGCTGACCACCACCACCGAAGTCGAAAACTGGCCTGGCGATCCTAACGACCTGACCGGTCCGCTGCTGATGGAACGTATGCACGAGCACGCGGCCAAGTTTGAAACCGAAATTCTCTTCGACCACATCACCAGCGTTGATTTGCAGAACCGTCCGTTCCGCCTGGTAGGCGACAGCGGGGAATACACCTGCGACGCGCTGATCGTTGCCACCGGAGCTTCCGCTCGCTACCTGGGGCTGCCATCCGAAGAGGCGTTCAAAGGCCGCGGCGTTTCCGCCTGCGCAACCTGCGACGGTTTCTTCTACCGCAACCAGAAAGTCGCGGTTATCGGCGGCGGCAACACGGCGGTTGAAGAAGCGCTGTACCTGGCCAACATTGCCTCCGAAGTCCACCTGATTCACCGTCGCGATAGCTTCCGTGCCGAGAAAATCCTGATCAAACGTCTGATGGATAAAGTGGAAAACGGCAATATCGTGCTGCACACCCACCGCACGCTGGAAGAAGTAACAGGCGATCAGATGGGCGTGAGCGGCCTGCGCCTGCGCGACACGCAAAACACCGATATTGTTGAAGAGCTGGAAGTGGCCGGCCTGTTTGTGGCTATCGGCCACAGCCCAAACACCGCTATCTTCAACGGCCAGCTGGAACTGGAAAACGGCTATATTAAAGTTCAGTCCGGCATCCACGGTAACGCGACCCAAACCAGCATCCCTGGCGTATTCGCCGCCGGTGACGTTATGGACCATATTTACCGCCAGGCTATCACCTCCGCAGGCACCGGCTGTATGGCCGCGCTGGACGCCGAACGCTACCTCGACGGTTTAGCCGAACAGAGTAAATAGTTTAAAGATGTTAAAAAAGGCGGCCTGACTGGTCGCCTTTCTTCTTCCTGCCATGTAACATTGCCAGTCAAAATTGCCTGAGAATTCCTCCTTCTACCAGCATCTGGCGCGCAATGAATAAAACCCGTGAACAAGAACTTAGCCTCTGGCTAAAGCAGCAAAGCTTTATCTCTCGCCGCTGGCTTGGGCTCTCACGCCTGCTTGGCCTGATAAGCGGCTTATTGATTGTCGCCCAGGCCTGGGTGCTTGCCCGCATTTTGCAGCATATGATCATGGAGAATATTCCGCGTGAAGCGCTGCTGATACCGTTTATTCTGCTGGTGCTGGTGTTCATTCTGCGCGCCTGGATAGTCTGGCTGCGGGAAAAGGTGGGGTTCCATGCCGGGCTGCATATTCGCCAGGAAATCCGTCGCCAGGTCCTCGACCGGCTCCATCAGGCCGGGCCTGCGTGGATTCAGGGCAAACCCGTCGGCAGCTGGGCTACGCTGGTGCTCGAGCAAATCGAAGATATGCACGACTACTACGCGCGCTATCTCCCACAAATGTCGCTCGCGGTGATGGTCCCGCTGCTGATTATCATTGCCATCTTCCCGATAAACTGGGCGGCGGCGCTGATTTTGCTCGTCACGGCTCCGCTGATCCCGCTGTTTATGGCGCTGGTTGGTATGGGCGCTGCGGATGCCAACCGCCGCAATTTCCAGGCACTGGCGCGTCTTAGCGGCCACTTTCTCGATCGCCTTCGCGGTATGGAAACGCTGCGCGTATTTAACCGCGGCGCGGCGGAAACTGAAAACATTAGGGCAGCAAGCCAGGACTTCCGCCAGCGTACGATGGAAGTTTTACGCATGGCTTTCCTCTCCTCCGGCGTGCTGGAATTCTTTGCTTCACTCTCTATCGCCGTGGTCGCGGTTTACTTCGGCTTCTCTTATCTTGGCGAACTCAATTTCGGCCATTATGGCACCGGCGTTACGCTGTTTGCCGGTTTCCTGGCGCTGATTCTTGCTCCAGAATTTTTCCAGCCGCTGCGTGATATGGGGACTTTCTACCACGCGAAAGCGCAGGCCGTTGGCGCGGCAGACACGCTGACCACTTTCCTCAACTCGCCGCTACAGCATCCCGAGCAGGGCACCGGCCAGCTCTCCGGCAGCGGTCCGTTTGCCATTGAAGCTCGCGAGCTGACCATTCTTTCCGCTGAAGGCAAAGTGCTGGCGGGCCCGCTGAACTTTTCTTTACCTGCCGGGCAGCGCGTGGTGCTGGTTGGGCAGAGCGGCGCGGGCAAAAGCTCGCTGCTTAACGTGATTTCCGGCTTCCTGCCTTATCAGGGCCAGTTGCTGATAAACGGCGTAGAACTGGCACAGCTTTCTCCAGACTGGTGGCGTGAGCAGCTAAGCTGGGTCGGGCAGAACCCTCAGCTACCGGCAGCCACTCTGCGCGACAACGTATTATTAGGCTCGCCCGGTGCAGACGAATCCCGCCTGAAAGCCGCGCTGGATAAAGCCTCTGTTAGCGAATTCCTGCCGTTATTGCCTCAGGGGTTAGATACCCCTCTGGGTGACCAGTCAACGCGTTTATCCGTGGGCCAGGCCCAGCGTGTGGCGGTTGCCCGGGCGCTGATTGCTCCGTGCGGCGTATTGCTGCTTGACGAGCCGGGGGCAAGCCTCGACGCACATAGCGAGCAGCGGGTGATGGAAGCGCTTACCGAAGCCTCACGCCAGCAAACCACGCTGATGGTCACCCATCAGCTGGATTATATCGGCGACTGGAATCAAATTTGGGTAATGCGTGACGGGCAAATCGTCCAGCAAGGAACCTATGCCGGGCTATCCGCTCAGGATGGGCCGTTCGCCGGGTTACTGGCAAACCGTCAGGAGGAAATCTAATGCGCGCCCTGCTGCCTTATCTGGCGCTTTATCGCCGCCATAAATGGTTACTTTCTTTAGGTGTTGTGCTCGCGATTATTACCCTGCTCGCGAGTATCGGCCTGTTGACGCTTTCAGGCTGGTTCCTCTCTGCCTCTGCGGTGGTTGGCGTGGCCGGGCTTTACAGCTTCAACTATATGCTGCCCGCAGCGGGCGTCCGCGGCGCGGCCATTACCCGCACCGCTGGTCGCTATTTTGAGCGACTGGTCAGCCACGACGCCACGTTCCGCGTGCTCCAGCACCTGCGTGTTTCAACTTTCAGCAAGCTGCTGCCGCTCTCCCCTGCCGGACTGGCTCGCTTCCGCCAGGGCGAGTTGCTGAACCGCATGGTGGCGGACGTCGATACCCTCGACCATCTTTACCTCCGGGTTATTTCTCCTTTGATCGGCGCTTTTGTCGTGATTCTGGTGGTGACCTTTGGCCTGAGCTTCCTGGATGTCACTCTGGCCTTAACGCTCGGCGCCATTCTGCTCGCGACCCTGTTTCTGCTTCCGCCGCTGTTCTACCGCGCAGGAAAGCCTGCCGGTGAGGCCCTGACCGCACAGCGCGGCAATTACCGCCAACAGTTGACCGCCTGGCTGCAAGGTCACGCCGAGCTCACTATTTTTGGTGCCGCCGCCCGCGCCCGCGAACAGCTGGACGCCACGGAAAACGGCTGGCAGGAAGCGCAGCGCCGCCAGGCAGGCCTCACCGCGCTGTCTCAGGCGGTAATGTTGCTGATTAGCGGCGTAGCGGTGATCGCCATGCTGTGGATGGCCTCTGCGGGCGTGGGTGAAAGCCAGTCGCCGGGAGCGCTTATCGCCCTGTTTGTGTTTTGTGCCCTGGCGGCATTTGAAGCCATGGCACCGGTTACCGGCGCTTTTCAACATCTCGGGCAGGTTATCGCTTCGGCGCTGCGCGTAACTCAAATCACCAGCCAGGCTCCGGAAGTCGTATTCCCGGCAGCTCAGCAGCAGGTACAAAGCCGGGTAGCGCTGGAAATCAGCGGCCTTAGCTTCACTTATCCAGGCCAGGTACAAACGGCGCTGAAAGACGTTTCCTTATCCGTACAGGCGGGGCAGCGCCTGGCTATTCTGGGCCGCACCGGCTGCGGGAAATCGACCCTTCTACAGCTGCTTACCCGCGCGTGGGATGCACAGCAGGGTGAGATCCGGCTTAACGGTATCGCTATCAAAGAATTCGACGAAGCCAGCCTGCGGGCGGCTACCAGCGTCGTTCCACAGCGAGTCCATCTGTTCAGCGCTACGCTGCGTGATAATCTGCTGTTGGCGTCCCCGGACGCGAGCGATGAACAGCTGAGCGCGGCACTCCAACAGGTAGGTTTGGGCAAATTACTGGAAGATGGCGGGCTGAATAGCTGGCTGGGTGAAGGCGGCCGGCAGCTGTCCGGCGGCGAGCTACGCCGCATGGCGATTGCGCGTGCAATTCTGCATAATGCACCGCTGATGTTGCTGGATGAGCCAACCGAAGGTCTTGATGCCGAAACCGAACGGCAAATCCTTGATTTACTGGCTGAAGTGACAAAAAACAAAACCGTTCTTATGGTGACCCACCGGTTACGCGGTTTGAACGCTTTTGACAGCATAATTGTGATGGACAACGGGCAAATTATTGAGCAAGGTAGTCACGCCGAATTGATGGCGTCCGGCGGGCGTTATTATCAATTCCGCCAGCGCCTGTAAGCGTTATACATAGACTATTATCAATTTATTATTCGCCTGGAGTTGTTCGTCATGCGCCTGGTGCAGCTGTCTCGTGACTCGATTGCCTTTCCCTCGCCGGAAGGGGCGTTACGTGAACCCAATGGCTTATTGGCGCTGGGGGGCGATCTCGGCCCCGCACGCCTTTTAATGGCCTATCAGCGCGGCATTTTCCCGTGGTTCTCTCCCGGCGATCCTATTCTATGGTGGTCACCGGATCCTCGCGCCGTACTGTACCCGGAGCAATTTCATCTCAGCCGCAGCATGAAACGCTTTCATCGCACCTCGCCTTATTCCGTCACGCTCAACCACGCTTTTGAGCGCGTACTTTACGGCTGTGCGAGCGACAGAAGCGAAGGAACCTGGATCACCGCCGAAATTGTAGAAGCCTATCTGCGCCTGCACGAACTTGGGCATGCCCACTCTATTGAGGTCTGGGAAAGCGGCGAGCTGGTTGGCGGCATGTACGGCGTCGCTCAGGGCGCGCTGTTTTGCGGTGAATCGATGTTCAGCCGTCGGGTTAATGCGTCTAAAACCGCCCTGCTGGTATTCTGCCAGCATTTCCTGCGCCACGGCGGGAAACTTATTGATTGCCAGGTACTTAACGAGCACACTGCTTCGCTTGGCGTGCAGGAGATACCGCGCCGGGACTATCTTCAGGCGCTGGCTGAATTACGCCCTAAACATTTGAGCAGCCACTGCTGGGTTCCCCAAAAACTCGGTGAATAATGTTTACGGCACATTTTATGTGAGGGTGTTATAATTAGCGCCGCAAAGTGGCTTTTGCCTGCTACCCCGCCTCGTTTGGGATTTATTGTTCAAGGGAATGCCCCACCGTTTATCTCTTCGCGCACTACATCGCAGACGTCGCCGTGCGACAAGCAGGGAGCGGGCGGGTAATAAGCAAAATGCACTTTCACTGGTGATTTCACCAACAATTCTTTACATGATAAGCGAACTTCGGCATTATCTTGCCGGTTCAAACTACGGTAGTGATACCCCAGAGGATTAGATGGCCAAAGAAGACAATATTGAAATGCAGGGTACCGTACTGGATACGTTACCTAACACCATGTTCCGCGTTGAGCTGGAAAACGGGCACGTGGTAACCGCTCATATCTCCGGTAAAATGCGTAAAAACTATATCCGCATTCTGACGGGCGACAAAGTCACCGTTGAGTTGACCCCGTACGACCTGAGCAAAGGCCGCATTGTCTTCCGTAGCCGTTGATAGTTTTTATTCCGCGGCCTGAAAGCAGGCGGCGTTGAGTGTGAATATGTGAATAATAGAAAGGCCGGGCATTGCCCGGCCTTTTTTATGCCCGTAAAACGGCGCTTAGTGCGCCGCCTCCGGCTTGTGCTTCTGGGCACTGGCGAAATTAAAGGTCAGCTGCTGCTGCTCTTTATCCAGCGCAACGGTCACCTGCCCACCGTCAACAAGGCTGCCAAACAGCAGTTCGTTGGCGAGCGGTTTTTTCAGGCTGTCCTGAATGACGCGGGCCATTGGGCGAGCGCCCATCGCACGGTCATAACCCTTATCTGCCAGCCAGTCGCGCGCTTCCTGGCTAACTTCCAGCGACACGCCTTTCTGATCCAATTGCACCTGAAGCTCGACGATAAACTTATCAACAACCTGATGAATAACCTCCGTAGAGAGGTGGTTGAACCAGATAATATTGTCGAGACGGTTGCGGAATTCCGGCGTAAAGATCTTCTTGATCTCTTCCATCGCATCGGTGCTGTTGTCCTGACGGATAAGCCCGATGGATTTACGCTCGGTTTCACGCACCCCGGCGTTAGTAGTCATAACCAGAATCACGTTACGGAAGTCCGCTTTGCGGCCGTTGTTATCGGTCAGCGTGCCGTTGTCCATGACCTGCAACAGCAGGTTAAAGACGTCCGGGTGCGCTTTTTCAATCTCATCGAGCAGCAGCACCGCGTGCGGATGTTTAATCACCGCGTCGGTCAGCAGCCCGCCCTGATCGAAGCCCACATAGCCCGGAGGCGCACCAATCAGGCGGCTTACGGTGTGGCGTTCCATATACTCGGACATATCAAACCGCAGCAGCTCGATGCCGAGCGACTTCGCAAGCTGAACCGTGACCTCGGTTTTCCCGACCCCG
The DNA here is from genome assembly GCF_000412335.2 of Cedecea davisae DSM 4568. Taxonomy (GTDB): domain Bacteria; phylum Pseudomonadota; class Gammaproteobacteria; order Enterobacterales; family Enterobacteriaceae; genus Cedecea; species Cedecea davisae. Next base: position 1,248,638 of record NZ_KE161030.1, on the reverse strand, counting down.
GTTGGCCCGGCAAACAGGAAGGAACCGACAGGCTTATGATCCTGCCCCAAACCGGCGCGGCTCATTTTGATGGCTTCGGTCAGCGCTTCAATCGCCTTATCCTGGCCAAACACCAGCATTTTCAGGCGGTCGCCAAGGCTTTTCAGCGTATCACGATCGCTCGCCGAGACGCTTTTCTCCGGGATGCGGGCAATGCGCGCTACCACGGTTTCGATATCCGCAACGTTGACGGTTTTCTTGCGTTTGCTCACCGGCATCAGGCGGCTACGCGCCCCGGCTTCGTCAATAACATCTATCGCTTTGTCCGGCAGATGCCTGTCGTTAATGTATTTCACCGCCAGCTCAACCGCCGCGCGAATGGCCTTCGCGGTATAGCGCACGTCGTGGTGAGCTTCGTATTTGGTCTTCAGGCCGTTGATTATCTGCACGGTCTCTTCGACGCTTGGCTCAGTAATATCAATCTTCTGGAAACGGCGCGCCAGGGCGCGGTCTTTTTCGAAGATATTGCTGAATTCCTGATAAGTCGTTGAGCCGATAACACGAATTTTACCGCCGGAGAGCAGCGGCTTAATCAGGTTCGCAGCATCAACCTGCCCGCCGGACGCGGCACCTGCGCCGATGATGGTATGAATTTCATCGATAAACAGAATGCTGTTTTTATCCTGCTCGAGCTGTTTCAGCAGCGCCTTGAAGCGTTTTTCAAAATCACCGCGGTATTTGGTTCCGGCCAGCAGTGAGCCAATGTCCAGAGAGTAAATGGTGCAGTCGGCCATCACTTCCGGCACGTCGCCCTGCACAATACGCCACGCCAGCCCTTCGGCGATGGCGGTCTTGCCCACGCCGGACTCACCCACCAGCAGCGGGTTGTTTTTACGGCGACGGCACAGAACCTGGATGGCACGCTCCAGCTCTTTATCACGGCCAATCAGCGGATCAATTCCGCCAACGCGCGCAAGCTGGTTAAGATTGGTGGTGAAGTTTTCCATACGTTCCTCCCCGCCTGCTTGCTCTTCGTTGACCGGATTTTCAGAACCCGATGACTGATTTGGTTCGTCTTTACGCGTGCCGTGAGAGATGAAATTAACCACATCGAGACGGCTGACTTCATGTTTGCGCAGCAGATAGGCCGCCTGGGATTCCTGTTCGCTAAAGATAGCGACCAGCACGTTGGCGCCGGTGACTTCACTGCGCCCGGAGGACTGTACGTGGAACACCGCTCTTTGCAGCACGCGCTGGAAGCTGAGCGTCGGCTGAGTGTCGCGCTCTTCAACACTTGCCGGCAGGACCGGTGTAGTTTGTTCGATGAAGGCTTCGAGTTCCTGTCGCAGCGCCACCATATCCACAGAACACGCTTCCAGCGCTTCGCGGGCAGATGGGTTACTGAGCAACGCCAGTAACAGATGCTCGACGGTCATAAACTCATGTCGGTGCTCGCGCGCTCTGGCGAAAGCCATGTTTAAACTGAGTTCCAGTTCTTGATTGAGCATAGGCACCTCCCCCAAATTATTGGCCTGGTCAGGCTTTTTCTAGCGTACACAGCAACGGGTACTCGTTCTCCCTTGCATACTGGTTCACCAACGCTACTTTGGTTTCCGCTACCTCTGCGGTAAAGATGCCACAGATAGCTTTGCCCTGATAGTGAACCGTGAGCATCAATTGCGTGGCACGTTCAACATCATAAGAAAAGAACTTTTGCAGTACGTCAATAACAAATTCCATTGGCGTGTAGTCATCGTTCATCAGTATAACTTTATACATGGATGGCGGTTTTAGCGTTTCGCGCAGTTTATCCGCTGCCATTTGGTCAAAGTCCAACCAGTCGTTCGTCTTACCCATTGCGATTTATCATCGTTTGTTAAAGCCCAACGCACCGTCAGGCCAGGCCTTAGATTGAGTGTAATACGTTTTTAGCAAACGCATTCCCTGGTATTGGTTGCTGTCATTTCCCGCCGCTCGCGAGCCACGTCACATTAATGAAAATAGCGTTAACTGCTTCAAATTTTTGACTCATTGTTGCCGTCCCTACCCCGCCCGACGCTTGACGCAGTGTTTAAAATATCTACATTGTAGCGGGGTGAGTTGGCGAGGTTTTGAACAGCCCGCCCTTACCCACCGGTTGATTCCATCTCACTATTAGAGTTACGAAGGATGTCGAAGCATGGAGACGGGTACTGTTAAATGGTTCAATAACGCCAAAGGGTTCGGCTTCATCTGCCCCGAAGGCGGCGGCGAAGATATATTCGCTCACTACTCCACCATTCAGATGGACGGATACAGAACGCTTAAAGCCGGGCAAGTTGTCAGGTTTGATGTACATCAGGGACCTAAAGGCAATCATGCCAGCCTGATCCTTCCTCAGGAAGCCGAAGCGGAAGCGGTCGCGTAACCCCTTGAGTAATTGTGTACATCCCGCAGATAAAATGCCAGCCCGTAAGGCTGGCATTTTTATTTTGCCGCCGCGGACTATTCGCGAGCTAAAGCATCGATAGGGTTCAGTCGCGCCGCATTTCTCGCGGGCAACCAGCCAAACAGCACGCCCGTGGCGGTGGAACAACCAAAAGCCGTCAGCAGCGCAACCGGCGAGAAACCTATCTGCCAGCCCGGGAGCACCATCTGAAGCGTAAAGGCTATCAGCAGCGACAGGGAGATCCCCAGCGCACCGCCCACCAGGCAAACCAGCACCGCCTCAATTAAAAACTGTTGCAGTACATCGCTCGCCCTGGCCCCGACGGCCATACGGATACCAATCTCTTTGGTTCGCTCGGTAACGGACACCAGCATGATATTCATCACGCCTATTCCCCCCACCAGCAGCGAAATAACCGCAACCAGCGTCAGGAACATCTGAAGAGTACGTGTGGTCTTTTCCGCCGTTTTCAACAGCCCGTCCATGTTGTAGGTGAAAAAATCCTTCTTGCCGTGACGCAGCAACAGCAGCCGATTTAGCTGCTGCTCCGCTTCGTGGCTGGAATATCCTTCTTTCACCCGCACGGTAACGGAGTTCAGCCAGCTTTGCCCCATCACTCGCCCGGCCATGGTGTTGTAAGGCAGCCACACGCGTAATACTTTGCTGCTGCCGAACATCGACTGCTTCTCTTCGGCCACGCCAATTACCGTCGCCGGCATATTACCAACCAGCACCACTTCGCCGACCACGTTGCTTTTATTCGGGAACAGCTGCCGCTTGCTATTAGCGTCCAGCACCACTACCTGCGCCCGCCCGGCCATCTGCTCGTCGTTAAAGCTTGCGCCCTGGCTCATCACCATGCCGTAGACATTAAAATAGTCACCGCTCACGCCGTTCACGCTGGCGGCGGCATCCACGTTGCCATAGCGCAGGCGCAAATTGCTCGAGATGGACGGCGTGGCGGAACTCACCCACGGCTGCTGGCGAATAGCCGCCAGATCGTCATACTTGAGCGCCTGCTGGAACTGCGGATCGTCATCGCCGAAATCCTTACCGGGATAGACGTCAATGGTGTTGGTGCCGATCGAGCGTATGTCCTCCAGCACCATCTGCTTGGCCGCATCGCCGACCACGACGATGGAAACCACCGAGGCGATGCCGATGATAATGCCGAGCATCGTCAGTAGAGTCCGCATTTTATTGGCGGCCATCGCCAGCCACGCCATGCTTAGCGCTTCGCGGAAGCTGCTGATGGCCTGCTGAACCGAAGAGCCGTTACGCAGCGCCGGATTCTCAACCTTGAGCGCCGCGGGCTGGTCAGTGGGTGGAGGATTGCTAATAATTTCGCCGTCGCGAATTTCAATAATCCGCTGGGCCTGGGCGGCAACATAAGGATCGTGGGTAACGATAATCACCGTATGCCCCCGCTCGCGTAGCTGCTTCAGCGTCGCCATTACCTCTTCACCGGAATGTGTGTCCAGCGCGCCGGTTGGCTCATCCGCCAGAATGACCTGCCCACCGTTCATCAGCGCACGAGCGATACTGACACGCTGCTGCTGCCCGCCCGAAAGCTGAGAAGGCAAATACTCAACACGCTCCTTCAGGCCAAGCCGCTCCAGCAGGTCATGAGCACGTTGCTGACGCTGAACGCGCGTTGTTCCGGCGTATACCGCAGGCACCTCAACGTTTTGGGAAGCATTAAGGTGAGAGAGCAAATGGTAACGCTGAAAAATGAAGCCGAAATGTTCGCGGCGCAGGGTCGCCAGCGCATCGCTATCCAGCCCGGCGACGTCCACACCGGCAACTTTATAGCTGCCGCTGCTTGGCTTATCCAGGCAGCCAAGAATATTCATCAGCGTTGACTTACCGGAGCCGGAAGCGCCGACAATCGCCACCATCTCCCCGGCCTCAATCGTCAGGCTGACGCCCTTCAGCACTTCGATCTGCTCTTCGCCCGAGGGATAGCTGCGGCGAATATCTTTTAGCTCAAGCAGCGCGGTCATTTGTTGCTCCCGGTGCCGGAGCGACCAATCACCACCTCTTCGCCTTCTTCAAGCCCGTTAACCACCTGCACCTGGGTGTCGTTACGCATGCCGATGGTCACTTCGCGCTCTTTGGTTTCGCCGTTACGCAGCACCGTGATGTTGTAGCGATTGTCGCCAATCGGCTCACCCAGCGCCGCCAGAGGAATAGTCAGCACGTCCTTCACGCCGCCAAGCTGTATATGAACCTGGGCAGTCATATCCAAACGCAGAATGCCTTTCGGGTTCGGCACCTCAAAGCGTGCGTTGTAGAAAATAGCCTCATTGACCTTATCCGGCGTCGGCAGAATATCCTTCAGTACGCCTTCATAGCGCACCATTGGATCGCCAAGCACGGTAAACCAGGCTTTCAGCCCCGGCTTCAGGTGGATAACGTCCGCTTCTGAAACCTGGGCCTTCACCAGCATGGTCCCGAGGTCGGCCAGCGTCAGAATATTCGGCGCCTGCTGCGCGGCAATAACGGTCTGCCCCTGGAGCGTGGTTATCTGCGTGACCTCTCCGGCCATCGGAGCCACGATGCGGGTAAAGTCGAGATTGGTTTTTGCGGTGCTTAATGAAGCCTGATTGCGCTTGATTTGTGCGTCAATAGTGCCAATTTGCGCCTGTTTAACCGCCAGATCGGTCGCGGCTTTATCCAGGTCCTGGCGCGACACGGCCAGGCTCTTAGCTAGCGCCTGCTGACGCGAAAGCGTGACGGCGGCAAGCTTGCTTTCGGCTTCCGCTTGCAAACGCTGAGCGCGCAACTCCATTAGCGTCGCCTCAACTTCTTTTATCTGGTTTTCCGCCTGCTCAGGATCGATAACCCCGAGAAGCTGATCCTTTTTCACTTTATCGCCAATGCTGACCGACAGCGTTTTCAACTGCCCGCTCACCTGCGCGCCCACATCTACTTTGCGCACCGCATCCAGTTTCCCGGTAGCCAGTACGCTTTGCTGTAGCGAGCCTTTTCGCACGATCATGGTCTGGTACTGGGGAGTCGGTGCGTGCAAAAACTGCCAAAGCCAGAGGAAAAATATCACCAGCAGCAGCGCATAAATCCAGTAACGCTTTTTGAAATTTCCCTTAATTTTCATATGAATCCTGAAATAGCTAACGCTTGGTTAAACAATTCTTAAACAAACTGCACAATGTGAAGAAGTGTAACAGTGATTGAATATCGGTTGACATCCGACGTGGTGAAATAACGCCATCTTAGTTGAATTCAGGTTTTTATTATGTCCCAGATTGCTGCCGCTCATGTCACCGAAACCCTGCCACAGACTGGCTGGAAACTCTTCCTTTCGTTAGCAACGGGAGAGTGGCAGCCGGGTGCATCCTGGGGCAAAAAGGCTTATCGCCGCAAGTTTATTTTACGCTCGCTGGTGATGCCACTGCATACCATCAGCCTGATGAATACCCTCGCCCGCCAGCCGCATCTGGCCAGCATGCTGAAAGCCCAGCAGGGTCTGCCTTGCCGCCTGCATCGCCCCTACATTGCGCTGCCCCTTAACCGCAAGGATACGCGCGATACTATCGGTTACCACTACCAGAAAATTAACGAGAAGATGCCGAAAAAATTGCTTAACGGCCACTTCTCGACAGAAGGATATCGCCTGGCAACTCTGGTAGGTAAAAACAACGAGCTGATGTTTGTCGATCTCAGTTCCCATGACCTGGAAGGCAAGGAAGGCGAGTCTTTCCTCAACTTCTGTAATGAAGACGGGGTTCCGCTGGCGCGAATGACCTTCACCCTTAACCAGTTCGAAGGCAAAAACACGCTGTTCATCGGCTGCCTGCAGGGGGCAAAGCCCTGGGTTCCGCACGAAGCCATTCAGGCCGCTACCAAGGCCTGCCACGGCCTGTTCCCAAAACGCATGCTGCTCGAAGTTGCCTGCGAGCTGGCCAAACTTCTCGATGCAGAGCGCCTCCTGGCGGTGAGTAACAGCACCCATATCTATCGCTCATGGCGCTATGAGAAAAAGAAAAAAGACAGCTTACACGCCGACTATGACAGTTTCTGGCTGTCTATGAGCGGCGAACTCCGCCCTGACGGCCTGTTTGCCCTGCCGTCTAAAGTGGAACGTAAGCCGCTGGAAGACATTGCGAGTAAAAAACGTGCGGAATACCGCCGCCGCTACGAGCTGCTGGACGGCATGATGAGCAGCATCAACTCTCACTTCTAAACCAGCTCAGCAGGCCGGGATGTTAATCCGCCCGGCCGCGAGCCAGCCAAAGTACCCGGGAAAACATTTTTCTCAGCAGGGGCGGCACAGCATCCACGCCTCTGCGCCCGGCCTCCATAGCAACCTCAATGGCCAGATCCGGTTTCGACGAACGATGAATCGCTTTGGTTATCACCCGGCGCAGGTTCATTGGCACGTTTTCGGGCAATTGCGCTACGCGATGAAAAACATCGGAAAAGCCCTGACGGTACATAAAGTGCTCCATATCCAGCGCCGGTAGCGCGGTAAGATGATCCCGCTCCTGGTCGCGGTCGTTGTCCAGTATCCCTCGCACCGTCGCGGCATATTTTTTACCCGCTTCGTCGCCGTCCACCAGCACATGCCACTCGATTCCCATGCGGCGGGCAAATTTGATCAGCGGCTTCAGCCCCGACTGGGCAAATTCAATCACCTTCACCCCTTCGGCATCAAAATGGTGCCCGCACTGACGTGCCAGCTCGTTCATCACCCAGACTTCCGTTTCTCCTTCAACCAGCAGCCAGCAGCGGGCAAATAGCGAAGAAGCCCGGTTAAAGCGGATATGAAACGCAATGCGTCGGCCGTCTTCGGCGCTCATGCCTCCCGGTCCAAGCCGCCACGCAGCGACTTTAGAGGACTCGCGCACCAGGCGGCAAACCTGCTCTACCGGCGTAAGAGAAAGCAATTCGCCTGAATTGGTGGTGGTGATTTTTTGCAGCGGCAGCAAATTCAGCAGATGCCAGGCCACCGACAGCATAATCGGGTGCAGGCGCGTTTCAGGATCTTCCACCAGCAGCAGCGGCCTGGCATCACGATCCAGCGCCACGCTCCCCTTCGCCTGCAATAGAGTAGAAAACATCCCCAACAGAATCATCCGGTGCGAGCGGCTGCCGGGCTTGTCGATCATACGGTTAATCACGTCGAGATAGCGCCAGCTCCTTTGCTCGTCGTGGGAGCGTCGCCGAATGAGCCGCTGATGGGCAACGGCGCCCTGCTCGGAGAAATAATGCTCCAGCAACTGCACCATCGCGGAAAGCCCCTGGCGCAGCTGGGAATCAGTAAGGTTTTGAGGGCGCGACACCAGCTCGCGGGCGAGGAAATCCAGCTGCCGCGCCGTCAGCTCCGTTTCCGGCATTTCGGGCATGCTGCCGTTACGCAAACGCCGCATAAAGCGGGCATCCCGCAGCCGCAATACCGGGTTAAGCCGGGTGATATGCAGCGCCAGGTCGTCGATTTGTTCCAGCTCCAGCGGCTGACCGTTTGCATTGAGGAAGCTACGCAGCGTCAGCACGGTATTCTCTTCACCCAGCTCGCCCTCAAGGCGATAATGGATACGGTGGAACCCGTCATTGCCAGCAACCCAAACGGGAGCAAGGTTGCGATAGCGTCGCCCTAAATGGTGGCCGGAAGCCGCCTCGCGGAAAGTAAGGATGATATGCAGATGGCTCTCGCGGCCGTGCATATCTCCGGGCGGAAAATAAAAGTCTTCACGTACAAAATGATACAGCTCGCGATGTGGGGAAAGCAGCAGCGTCAGAGCATCCAGCAGGCTCGACTTACCCCAGGCATTCTCGCCAATCAGCACGTTGTTTTGCTCAAGCATTAACGACAGCCGGTTAATACCGCGAAAGCCAACAATCTCTACCCGCTCGAGAAACATATTCCCTCCTGTGCCAGCAGCTTAAATTCCATCGTTCTTTCCGAGTATAGCGGCAAGCGCGATGCCAATGTAACCGCACAATGTCAAAGCGTTACAACGCTAAACTGCCGGACCTGGCCGCAGGCTGTTTCTTTCTTCACGGGAATTTATTTTCCTTATCAGGATTATTCTTACTTCATTCAAAGATAATCTATACTTCTGACACCCACCCTCATAAAAGGAATAACACCTCATTGCCCTAAATCAAATTAATTGAATTTATTGTGCTGGTGGCGAATTGACGAAATACCTAATATTAGCGCGCATTTAATATTACTTTCGTCATTCACTTAATGACGGTGAATTAGCGGTAACTGCACTAACGCAGATTATTCGTGGATTTTTAGCAGAGGTGGTTATGTTCAGAAAATTAGCGGCCGAGTTCTTCGGAACGTTTTGGCTGGTATTTGGTGGCTGCGGTAGCGCAGTATTAGCGGCAGCATTCCCGGAATTAGGGATTGGTTTTGCCGGCGTTGCGCTGGCCTTCGGTTTAACCGTTCTCACTATGGCATTTGCGGTTGGCCATATCTCTGGCGGCCATTTTAACCCGGCAGTCACTCTCGGCCTGTGGGCCGGCGGCCGCTTCCCGGCCAAAGACGTTATTGGCTACATCATTGCTCAGGTAATCGGCGGTATTGTTGCTGCGGGTGTGCTTTATTTAATCGCCAGCGGTAAAGCTGGTTTCGATGCAGCGGCGAGCGGTTTTGCTTCTAACGGCTACGGCGAGCATTCACCTGGCGGTTTCTCCATGCTGTCGGCAATTGTTATTGAAATCGTATTAACCTGCGGCTTCTTAATTGTCATTCACGGTGCGACCGACAAATTTGCCGCTCCGGGCTTTGCGCCAATTGCTATTGGCCTGGCGCTGACTTTAATCCACCTGATTAGCATTCCGGTAACTAATACCTCCGTTAACCCGGCTCGTAGCACCGCCGTGGCTATTTTCCAGGGCGGATGGGCGCTGGATCAGCTGTGGCTATTCTGGGTCATGCCAATTATCGGTGGGATCCTCGGCGGGGTTATTTACCGCACCCTGCTGGAAAAACGTAGCTAACGTTTTATTCAGGCTCGCTCAGGCGAGCCTGATATTTTCCCTGCTGCTTCGCCAACCCCCTCTTTTTCTTCACCTTTACTCGCTTCATTTCTTTCGGTAGTGTGACATTCGCCGTTACATTTTACCTGCAAGGATTGTCGCCCTCATGTTTTCGGGATTATTAATTATCCTGGTGCCGCTGATCGTCGGTTACCTCATTCCGCTCAAACAAACCAGCCTGTTAAGGCTTATCAACCGCCTGCTCAGCTGGATTGTTTATGTGATCCTGTTTTTTATGGGCATCAGCCTCGCTTTTCTCGATAACCTGGCGAGCAACCTGTTGACTATTCTGCACTATTCGGCAATCAGCGTGGTGGTCATTCTGCTGTGTAACGCCGCCGGGCTGCTGCTGCTTGAGCGCTCGCTGCCGTGGCACCACCAGCATAAGCAGGAAAAATTACCTTCTCGCCTCGCAATGGCGCTGGAGTCCTTGCAGCTGTGCGGCGTGGTAGCGCTGGGTTTTCTGCTGGGTCTGACCGGGTTCGAACTGCTTAAATACGCCACCGAAGCCAGCGAATACACGCTCATCTTCCTTCTGCTGTTGGTGGGTATCCAGCTCAGAAACAGCGGCATGACCTTTAAGCAAATCGTTCTCAACCGGCGCGGGATGATTGTTGCTATTGTGGTGGTGCTCAGCTCGCTGGTTGGCGGCGCGATTAACGCCCTGATCCTCGGCCTGCCGATCAAAACCGGGCTGGCGATGGCCTCCGGCTTCGGCTGGTATTCTCTTTCGGGCATCCTGATGACCGAGTCTTACGGGCCGGTTATCGGCAGCGCCACCTTCTTTAACGATCTGGTGCGAGAGTTGCTGGCAATAATGCTGATCCCGGGTCTGGTACGCCGCAGCCGCTCGACGGCGCTTGGCCTGTGCGGAGCCACTTCTATGGACTTTACGCTGCCGGTTTTACAGCGCAGCGGCGGCGTCGAAATTGTTCCTGCCGCCATCGTTCACGGCTTTATTCTTAGCCTGCTCACTCCGCTACTTATTGCCTTCTTCGCCTCGTGATACCTCATTGGCGGTAGTCCGCTACCGCCAAAATTGAGCTACATCAAGCTCCTTTTAAGTTGCGCCAAAAAGTCCTTTTCAGCTTATAAAGCTCGCTCTAACCTTAAACATGTATTCTAAATATAACTTTAAGGTGTGATTATGTTTTGTGTGCAATGCGAACAAACTATCCGTACCCCGGCGGGCGACGGCTGCGCTTACGCTCAGGGCGTCTGCGGCAAAACGGCTCAGACTTCAGATCTGCAGGATCTGCTGATCGCCACTTTGCAGGGGCTTTCCGCCTGGGCGGTTGCCGCTCGTGAACGCGGAATTATCGATCATGATATTGATAACTTCGCCCCTCGCGCTTTCTTCTCCACGCTGACCAACGTTAACTTCGACTCCGCTCGCATCGTCGGCTACGCGCGCGACGCCATTGCCATGCGCGAAAGCCTCAAAAGCCGCACCTTAGCCGTTGACCCGGCGGCAACCGTTGCCAACCCAATGGCCGACCTTCAGTTGGTCAGCAGCGATCTCGGCGACCTGCAACGCCAGGCGGCTGAATTCACCCCAAACCGCGACAAAGCCGCCATCGGGGAAGATATTCTGGGCCTGCGTCTGCTGTGCCTGTACGGCATGAAAGGTGCCGCCGCCTACATGGAGCACGCGCACGTCCTCGGCCAGTACAACAACGAAATCTATGCTGAATATCACAAAATTATGGCCTGGCTCGGTACCTGGCCTGCGGATATGGGGGCTCTGCTGGAGTGCTCGATGGAAATCGGCCAGATGAACTTCAAAGTGATGAGCATCCTGGATCGCGGCGAAACCGACAAATACGGCCACCCAACGCCGACTCAGGTCAACGTGCGCCCGGTGGCAGGCAAGTGTATTCTGATTTCCGGCCACGACCTCAAAGACCTCTACAACCTGCTGGAGCAAACGGAAGGCACAGGCGTCAACGTCTATACCCACGGTGAAATGTTGCCCGCGCACGGCTACCCGGAACTGCGTAAATTTAAACATCTGGTCGGCAACTACGGCAGCGGCTGGCAGAATCAGCAAAGCGAATTCGCCCGCTTCCCTGGCCCAATCGTGATGACCTCCAACTGCATCATCGACCCAACCGTCGGCGCTTATGACGACCGTATCTGGACCCGCAGCATCGTCGGCTGGCCGGGCGTCAGCCACCTCGAAGGAGATAACTTCGGCCCGGTGATTACCCAGGCTCAGCAGATGGCTGGCTTCCCGTATAGCGAAATCGAACATCTGATAACCGTCGGCTTTGGCCGTCAGACCCTGCTGGGCGCGGCCGACACGCTCATCGATCTGGTGAGCCGCGAAAAACTGCGCCACATTTTCCTGGTGGGCGGCTGCGACGGCGCGCGCGGGGAACGTAACTATTTCACCGACTTCGCCACCAGCGTGCCGCAGGACTGCCTGATCCTCACCCTCGCCTGCGGCAAGTACCGCTTTAACAAGCTGGACTTCGGCAACATTGAAGGCCTGCCGCGCCTGGTCGATGCAGGCCAGTGCAACGACGCCTACTCGGCAATCATTCTGGCTGTGACTCTCGCAGAGAAACTGGGCTGCGGCGTCAACGACCTGCCGCTCAGCCTGGTACTTTCCTGGTTCGAGCAAAAAGCGATCGTTATTCTGCTGACCCTGCTGTCTCTTGGCGTGACCAATATTGTGACCGGTCCAACCGCGCCGGGCTTCCTCACGCCAAACCTGCTGGCGGTGCTTAACGAGAAATTTGGCCTGCGCGCCATCACCACCGTTGAGCAAGATATCCAACAGTTAATGAGCGCCTGAGGAACTGCTATGACCATGCCAACGCCGCTTTGTCCTTACCGCATGCAGGTACACCATATTCACCAGGAGACGCAGGACGTCTGGACGTTGTCGCTGATTAATCACGACTTTTATCCTTACAAAGCCGGACAGTACGCCCTGGTAAGCGTTCGCAACGGCAGCGAAACGTTGAGGGCTTACACGCTCTCTTCCACGCCGGGCCTGAGTGAATTCATCACCCTGACGGTGCGCCGCATCGAGAGCGGCGCGGGTTCGCAGTGGCTGACCGGAGAAGTAAAAGCCGGTGACTATCTGTGGCTTTCCGAAGCGCAGGGGGAATTTAGCTGCGAAAATATCGCCGCCGATAGCTATCTCCTGATGGCGGCGGGCTGCGGCGTAACCCCGATTATGGCAATACGACGCTGGCTGGCGAAACATCGTCCGCAGGCGGATGTACAGGTGATTTACAATGTACGCTCGCCTCAGGACGTAATTTTTGCTGACGAATGGCGTAACTATCCGGTCACGCTGGTAGCCGAGACCAACGCCGCTCACGGATTTATCTCCGGGAGATTGAGCCGCGAGCTTCTGGCTGCCGTGCCGGATATTGCCGCACGCACCGTCATGACCTGCGGCCCGGCGCCTTATATGGAGCTGGTTGAACGCGAGGTGAAGCAGCTTGGCGTTACGGCGTTTTACCAGGAGAAATTCTTCACGCCAGCCTCCGCTCCGGCGCAAAGCGGCCTGAAATTTACGACACTCCAGCCAATGCGTGAATTTTACGCGCCGGTGGGCAGCACGCTGCTGACTGCGCTGGAAAGCAACAGCGTACCGGTGAATGCCGCCTGCCGCGCTGGCGTCTGCGGCTGCTGTAAAACGAAGGTTATTTCCGGCGACTATAGCGTCACCAGCACCATGACCTTAACCGAAGAGGAGATTGCCGACGGCTACGTGCTGGCCTGCTCCTGCCAGCCGCAGGGCGATTTGGTTCTGGCCTAAAATAACTGAGGCGCTCAAAGGAGCGCCTCTTTTTCCCCTACCGCCAGGCTGACTTCCCGGCCAGCGAATAGCGCCCCGCCCCGCAGAAGGCAATCGCCAGCGCCCCGAGGAAGAAGTACATCAGGCTTTCAATACCCCAGGCGCCGGTTTTATCCAGCATAAAGGTTTCACCCACGCCCACCAGCAGCCAGGCAACAATCATCGTACAGGCCAGACCGAGCGCAGACAGCCGCGTCAGGATCCCCAGGATGATAAACAGCGGCGCAAGAACTTCTCCCAGCAGCACGCCATAAGCAACAAATTCCGGCACGCCGTGCGAGGCCAACATGCCTTTAATCCCGCCCACGCCGCCAAATAGCTTGTGCAGGCCGTGGAACAGCATCAGCCCACCTACCGCCAGGCGCAGCAATAATTTTCCCAGATCGTCTTTATTTAGCGCGCCATTCACTGCATTTAACAATTTAGTAACCATATGAATTGCCACCCTTTTAAAATGATAACGAGAATAATTTACACTTAATATTCGGTAACAAATAGCCCCAGTTTCTGGCAGGGTTTTACCGGCCCTTACCGGGATTTGAACTAAGCTTGTAAGCGCTATCACCCTGGACAAGGAAAACCGATGAAACTAACCGTAGCGGCCTGGCTGGCCAAAACTCTTGAGAGCGCGGGCGTCAAACGTATTTGGGGCGTCACCGGGGACTCGCTTAACGGGCTCAGCGACAGCCTTAACCGTATGGGCACCATAAAATGGATGCCGACGCGGCATGAAGAAGTCGCCGCCTTTGCCGCCGGGGCCGAAGCGCACCTTACCGGCGAACTGGCGGTCTGCGCTGGCTCCTGCGGGCCGGGCAACCTGCACCTGATTAACGGGCTTTATGACTGCCACCGCAACCGCGTGCCGGTGCTGGCTATTGCGGCACATATTCCCTCCAGCGAAATCGGCAGCGGCTATTTCCAGGAAACCCACCCCGAAGAGCTGTTCCGCGAATGCAGCCACTACTGCGAGCTGGTCTCCTCCCCGGAGCAAATTCCGCAGGTGCTGGCGATTGCCATGCGTAAAGCCGTGCTCAACCGCGGCGTCTCCGTGGTCGTGCTGCCGGGGGATGTGGCGCTCAAGCTCGCCCCGGAAACCGCTACCACAAATTGGTATCCGGCTCCGCAGCCGGTTGTCGTCCCGCATCACGATGAGTTGAAAAAACTGGCTCAGTTGCTGCGCTACAACAGCAATATCGCCCTGATGTGCGGTAGCGGCTGCGCCGGGGCGCACGAAGAGCTGTTACAGCTGGCCGCCACGCTAAAAGCTCCCATTGTTCACGCCCTGCGCGGCAAGGAGCACGTTGAGTACGACAACCCTTACGATGTCGGCATGACCGGGCTAATCGGTTTCTCTTCCGGCTTCCACACCATGATGAACGCCGATACGCTAGTCCTGCTCGGCACCCAGTTCCCTTACCGGGCGTTCTACCCAACGGATGCCAAAATCATCCAGATCGATATCAATCCCGGCAGCATCGGGGCGCACAGTAAGGTGGATATGGCGCTGGTGGGCGATATCAAAGCCACGCTTGGCGCTCTATTGCCGCTGCTGGAAGAAAAAACCGACCGCGGCTTCCTCGACAAAGCGCTGGAGGATTACCGCAAGGCTCGCGAAGGGCTGGACGAGCTGGCTAAACCGAGCGAAGGCAAGCAGATTCACCCTCAATATCTGGCACAGCAAATCAGCCATTATGCGGCGGACGATGCCATTTTCACCTGCGACGTAGGCACGCCTACCGTCTGGGCGGCACGCTACCTGAAGATGAACGGCAAGCGCCGCCTGCTCGGCTCGTTCAACCACGGTTCAATGGCTAACGCTATGCCGCAGGCGCTGGGCGCTAAAGCCACCGCGCCGGACCGCCAGGTAGTGGCGATGTGCGGCGACGGCGGCTTCAGCATGCTGATGGGCGACTTCCTGTCCGTGGCACAAATGAAGCTCCCGATCAAAATCGTGGTGTTTAACAATAGCGTGCTCGGCTTTGTCGCGATGGAGATGAAAGCCGGAGGCTACCTTACCGACGGCACCGAACTACAGGACACCAACTTTGCCCGCATCGCCGAAGCCTGCGGCATTACCGGCATTCGCGTTGAAAAACCGGAAGATCTGAATTCGGCGCTGGAACAGGCTTTCAGTACCGACGGCCCGGTACTGGTTGACGTTGTGGTGGCGAAAGAAGAGCTGGCCATTCCCCCGCAAATCAAACTTGAACAGGCCAAAGGGTTCAGCCTGTACATGCTGCGTGCCATCATCAGCGGGAGGGGCGACGAAGTTATCGAACTGGCGAAAACCAACTGGTTCCGGTAAAACAGAAGGTTGCCATCAGCGCCCGGCAAAGAAGCTCCGGGCGCTTCCTCCCGAATAAGGACCCGCCATGATCGATTTACGCAGCGATACCGTTACCCGTCCTTCCCGCGAAATGCTGGAGCAAATGATTGCCGCCCCGACCGGGGATGATGTTTACGGCGATGACCCAACCGTTAACGAACTTCAGGAATACGCGGCCAAAATCAGCGGTAAAGAAGCGGCGTTGTTCTTACCGACCGGTACCCAGGCAAATCTGGTGGCGTTACTGAGTCACTGCGAACGCGGCGAAGAGTACATCGTTGGCCAGGCCGCGCATAACTACCTTTACGAAGCGGGCGGCGCGGCAGTTCTCGGCAGCATTCAGCCTCAGCCTATCGAAGCAGATCGCGACGGCACTCTGCCGCTTGATAAAGTCGCGGCGAAGATCAAACCGGACGATATTCACTTCGCCCGTACCAAATTGTTCAGCCTCGAAAACACCCATAACGGCAAAGTGCTGCCGCGTGAATATCTCCAGCAGGCCTGGGAGTTCACCCGCAAGCACAATCTGGCGCTGCACGTTGACGGCGCACGTATCTTTAACGCCGTCGTTTCTTACGGCTGCCAGCTGGAAGAGATTACCCGCTACTGCGACAGCTTCACTATCTGCCTGTCAAAAGGCCTCGGCACGCCGGTAGGCTCCCTGCTGGTCGGCAGCAAAGATTACATCAAGCGTGCCGTGCGCTGGCGTAAGATGACCGGCGGCGGTATGCGTCAGGCTGGCATTCTGGCGGCTGCCGGGCTGTATGCTCTGAAAAACAATGTTGAACGTCTGAAGGAAGATCACGATAACGCCCACTGGCTGGCGGGTGAACTGCGTGAAATCGGCGTAGACGTCATGCGCCAGGACACCAATATGGTGTTTGTTCGCATGACGGCAGAAGAAGCCGAAGATCTTGGCCCTTATATGCGCGAGCGCGGCGTCATCATTAGCGCTGGCCCTGCCACTCGCCTGGTGACGCATCTGGACGTTAGCCGCAGCCAGCTGGCCGAAGTTGTCGCCCACTGGCGCGCATTCCTCCAGAATTAACCG
Source organism: Cedecea davisae DSM 4568 (assembly GCF_000412335.2). GTDB lineage: Bacteria > Pseudomonadota > Gammaproteobacteria > Enterobacterales > Enterobacteriaceae > Cedecea > Cedecea davisae. Next base: position 1,232,023 of record NZ_KE161030.1, on the reverse strand, counting down.
GGAGTCAGGGACGATGGCTGAACCTCAAAGGATTTTGGTACTTGGCGCCAGCGGCTATATTGGCCAGCATCTGGTGCCTATGCTGGTAGCGGATGGGCATCACGTTACCGCCGCTGCCCGCCGCATTGACTGGCTGAAGAAACAGCCGTGGCCCGGCGTAGAATGCCGCCACATTGATTTACGCTGGCCGCACCGGCTGGGCGCGCTGCTGGAAGGCGTGGATACGCTTTATTACCTGATCCACAGCATGGGAGACGGCGGCGATTTTGTAGAGTTCGAACGCCAGGCGGCGCTCAATCTGCGGGATGCGCTAACCGAACATCCGGTTAAACAAATTATTTTCCTCAGCTCGCTTCAGGCGAAGAGTGGAGATACGCATTCAAAACACCTGCTGGCCCGGCAAATTACCGCTGATATCCTGCGTGATTCCGGCGTACCGGTAACCGAGCTGCGGGCGGGGATAATCGTCGGCGCGGGTTCAGCCGCGTTTGAAGTGATGCGCGACATGGTTTACAACCTGCCGGTGCTCACGCCGCCGCGCTGGGTGCGTTCCAGAACCTCGCCCATCGCGCTTGATAACCTGCTTTATTACCTTGTGGCGCTGCTGGACCACCCGGCAACCGAACATCGCTTATTCGAGGCGGCAGGTCCGGAAGTGCTCAGCTATCAACGGCAGTTCGAGCGCTTTATGGCCGTCAGCGGCCGCCGTCGCCCGCTTATCCCGATTCCTCTGCCCACCAGCTGGATTTCGGTCTGGTTTTTGAACGTCATCACCTCCGTGCCGCCGGGTATTGCCAGGGCGCTGATTCAGGGCCTTGAGCACGACCTGCTGGCGGACGACCGCAGCCTGCGCGAGCTTATCCCCCAGCGGCTTATCGACTTTGACGATGCCGTGCGCCTGACGCTGGCTAACGAGCACAAGCTCGCCAACTCTCAGGACTGGGGCTACGACGCCCAGGCTTTTGCCCGCTGGCGGCCCGACTATGGTTTCTTCGCTAAACAGGCTGGCTGCACGCTGACCACCCACGCCAGCGCCCGTGAGTTATGGCAGGTTATTAATCAGTTAGGCGGCAAAGAGGGGTACTTCTTTGGCAATGCGCTGTGGAAAACCCGCGCGCTTATGGATCTCGCCGTCGGCCATAAGCTGGCAAAAGGCCGCCCGGACAGACCGTTGCTTGAGGTGGGCGACAGCGTGGATAGCTGGAAAGTGATTATTGCCGAGCCTGAAAAAGAGCTTACGCTATTATTTGGTATGAAAGCGCCGGGGCTGGGCCGACTTTCCTTTACGCTGCAGGATGACGGCAACCAGCGCAAGCTAGACGTCAGGGCCTGGTGGCACCCGCACGGCTGCGCCGGTTTGCTCTACTGGCTGGTGATGATCCCCGCCCATCTGTTTATCTTTAAGGGCATGGCGCGGCGAATTGTTCATTTAGCGGAACAAAACTCGATCAAAAGGTAAGGTTAGCTCCGAATCTTTCAGTCTTCCCATTGCATGCGCCGCCGTTTCACGGAAAAATGCGCAGCGTTAATCTTAAATATAACGAGTTGGTCGACATGAAGGTACTGGTCACGGGCGCAACCAGCGGTTTAGGCCGAAACGCGGTCGAATACTTACGCGCCAGAGGCGTCAGCGTGCGGGCAACCGGGCGTAACGAAGCCATGGGCAAACTGCTGCAAAAAATGGGCGCCGAGTTTGTTCATGCCGATCTGACGGAGCTGGTCTCCTCGCAGGCAAAAGTGATGCTTGCGGATGTCGACACGCTCTGGCACTGCTCAAGCTTTACCTCACCGTGGGGCACGCAGCAGGCCTTTGACCTCGCCAACGTGCGCGCAACCCGCCGCCTGGGCGAATGGGCCGTGGCCTGGGGCGTACGCGACTTTATTCATATCTCGTCGCCGTCGCTCTACTTTGACTACCACCATCACCGCAACATCAAAGAAGATTTTCGCCCGGTACGCTTTGCTAATGAATTTGCCCGCAGCAAGGCCGCCAGCGAAGAGGTCATTCAGCTGCTGGCGCAGGCTAACCCCAACACGCGCTTTACCATTCTGCGCCCGCAAAGCCTGTTCGGCCCGCACGATAAAGTGTTCTTCCCGCGATTGGTGCAGATGATGCGCCATTACGGTAGCGTGCTGCTGCCGCGCGGCGGCGATGCGCTGGTAGATATGACTTACCTGGAAAACGCGGTACATGCGATGTGGCTGGCCACCCAGAAGGGCGACCTGCCTTCCGGGCGCGCATATAACATCACAAATATGGAAGCTCGCCCGCTGCGCACCATCGTCCAGAAGCTGATAGACGAGCTGGGCATCAAATGCCGCATTCGCTCGGTGCCCTACCCGATGCTGGATATTATCGCCCGCAGCCTTGAGCACTTCGGCAATAAGTCAGCCAAAGAGCCGGCGCTCACCCACTACGGCGTCTCCAAGCTGAACTTCGATTTAACCCTGGACACCACCCGCGCGGAAACGGAGCTGGGCTACCAGCCTATCATCACGCTGGATGAGGGGATCCGGCGCACCGCGCTGTGGCTAAAAGACCACGGCACGCTGCACCGCGGTTAAGCCTGCCCGTATTTCTCGAGCAGCGCCTCGGCAATCGCCTGGCTTTGTGCATCCGCCTCGCCGCTATAGTTGGCCGGGCGGAAGTGCATCTGGAAGGCAACAATCACCCGCTTTTGCTCCTCCTCGCTCATTCCCGGCGTCACCTGGTAACCATAACGAGACAGCAAATCCAGCAGGTTCGCTTTCTCCACCGGCTGATACGGGCTACGCCCGTTGAGATAAAAAGCTACACGAGCCGCATCCGGCCAGGCACCAATACCTTTTTCGGCCAGCTGCTGCCACGGAAATAGCGGGCCGGGGTCAACCTTACGCTGGGGAGCAATATCCCCGTGGGCCACCACGTTTTGCGGGGCAATGTTATAGCGGGCAATAATCTGCTGAGCCAGAGACTCCAGCACGGCAATTTGCGGCGGGTTAAAAGGATAAAATCGCTGAACCGCCCCTTCCCGGGTGTAGCCCTGATTCTCAAGTTCGATGCCAACCGACGTATCGTTGATGCGCGTTGCACCGCGCCAGAAGCTTATTCCCGCGTGCCAGGCCAGTTGTTCTTCAGGCACCAGTTGCCAAATAACGGGCTTGCCGCCGGACAGAGGTGGGTTAGCAGGAATGAGATAATGAGAGCTGACGTTGCGGTCGGTGAGCGTGGAGAGCGACCCCGGGAAATCGTCCGCCGTGTAGTGAATCACCAGTATTTTCACCCGCGGGTAAGCCGCCTGCGCCTGATGGCGGGTATCAACTTTATAGCTGCCGTGATCGACAATTCCTTGTTGGCCTGCACAACCTGCCAGCAGCAGCGCCAGGCCGAGCGCTAAAATCCTTGCTTTCATTTTTGCGTTTTCACCGCCGTTCCGCTGACGCAGACCATCAGCATGCTGCCGTCCTTGCCCACGGTTTCATAATCAATATCAATGCCAACAACTGCGTTAGCGCCCAGGCTTTCGGCCTGCTGCTGGATTTCACGAAACGCGATATCACGAGCCTTGCGCAGCTCTTTCTCGTACGCGCCGGAGCGGCCGCCCACGATGTCGCGCACCCCGGCAAAAAAATCGCGGAAAATGTTGGCCCCGAGAATCGCTTCCCCGGTCACCACGCCGCAGTATTCGGTAATGGTTTGGCCTTCCAGGCCCGGCGTCGTTGTAAACTGCATCACGTTCTCCTCTTCTTTGCCATCAATGTGTTAGACCGGCAATCGCCACGCGATTTTGAGCCAATACGCTATGCTAAGGTAGTCCTCCTGAGAAAATAAGGAAATAAAAATGCGCAGCTCAGCTTTGCTTCTTCTCCCCTGTGCCCTGGTGCTCTCGGCATGTACCACCGTCACCCCGGCCTTTAAAGACATCGGCACCCGCAGCGGCCCCTGCATAAATGGCGGGCCTGATGAGGTCGCTCAGCAGTTCTACGACTACCGTATCGCGCATAAAGGCGAAGGCCTGAGTTCGGTCGCCGCACTGCGCCCTTACCTCAGCGACTCGCTGTTCCAGCAGTTACAAAAAGCCAGCACCTCGTCCACGGCGCAAAGCGCCTTCGCCCGCAGCGACATCTTCTCCAGCCAGTCTGAGGGACCGGACAAGGCCAGCGTCGCCTCGGCTTCAACGATCCCCAATACCGACGCCCGCAATATTCCGCTGCGCGTAGAGCTGACCCGCGGTAGCCAGACCTGGAAAGATGAAGTTCTGATGACTCGCGAAGGGCAGTGCTGGACGGTGGATGATGTGCGCTATCTCGGCGCGACAAGCCATGCGCCGACAGGCAGCCTGCGCCAGGCAATCGAAGGCCAATAACGGCAATTTTCGCTTACGGATGGCGGGTGGAAAAAACATAACCCCTGTAAATAATCTGGCATTATTTCAGAATGCCGACGTTTATACTTAGCTACCACCCGCCCCGCGATTTTGTGCTATTTTTAAACCACAAAAGCAGTTCTTTTTAAGTTTTAACGCACAAAGATTGCATAACTATTCTGTTAAAGGTAACCTTTGCGGCCTCAATCGCTATTCAACTGCATCGCATGAGTATTCAACTAAACGGCATTAATTGCTTCTACGGTGCCCACCAGGCGCTGTTCGACATCACACTAAATTGCCCGCAGGGCGAGACGCTGGTGTTGCTTGGCCCAAGCGGTGCAGGCAAAAGCTCTCTGCTGCGCGTACTCAACCTGCTGGAGATGCCGCGCTCCGGCAAGCTCAGCATTGCGGGCAATGAATTCGACTTCTCCAGAACGCCTGGCGACAAAGCCATTCGCGAACTGCGTCAGAATGTCGGCATGGTCTTCCAGCAGTACAATCTCTGGCCGCACCTCACCGTGCTGCAAAACCTGATCGAAGCTCCCTGCCGCGTTCTGGGCTTAAGCAAAGACAAGGCGCGTGAGCGTGCCGATAAGCTGCTTGAGCGCCTGCGCCTGAAGCCGTATATGGATCGCTACCCGCTGCACCTGTCCGGCGGGCAGCAGCAGCGCGTCGCCATCGCCCGTGCGCTAATGATGGAACCGCAGATCCTGCTGTTCGACGAGCCAACGGCCGCGCTGGACCCGGAAATTACCGCCCAGATTGTCAGCATTATTCGCGAGCTGGCGGAAACCAACATTACTCAGGTCATTGTGACCCACGAAGTGGAAGTGGCGCGTAAAACCGCCAGCCGCGTGGTGTATATGGAAAATGGCCATATCATCGAACAAGGTGATGCGAGTTGCTTTGCCAACCCGCAAACCGATGCGTTTAAATTCTATCTCTCACACTGATGTTGAACGGGAAAACGACAATGAAAAAAGTTCTTCTGGCCACGCTTTTAGCCACCCTGAGTCTTTCAGCTACTGCCGCACAGACTATTCGTTTTGCTACCGAAGCCTCTTACCCTCCGTTTGAGTCTATCGATGCCAACAACAAAATCGTCGGCTTTGACGTCGACCTGGCTAACGCTCTGTGCAAACAGATCGACGCCACCTGTACCTTCACCAACCAGGCGTTTGACAGCCTGATCCCAAGCCTGAAGTTCCGCCGCGTTGATGCGGTTATGGCCGGGATGGATATCACCCCTGAGCGTGAAAAGCAGGTTCTGTTCACTAAGCCTTACTACGATAACTCGGCGCTGTTCGTTGGCCAGAAAGGCAAATTCGCCGACATTAGCGCGCTGAAAGGCAAAAAAGTGGGCATCCAGAACGGCACCACTCACCAGAAATACATCACCGATAAACACCCGGAAATCACCACCGTGCCTTACGACAGCTACCAGAACGCGAAACTGGATCTGCAAAATGGTCGTATTGATGCGGTATTCGGCGACACCGCTGTAGTGACCGAGTGGCTGAAAGCCAGCCCTGAGCTGACCGCCGTCGGCGACAAAGTGACCGATAAAGACTACTTCGGCACCGGCCTGGGCATCGCTCTGCGCCAGGGCAACACTGACCTGCAAAGCAAATTCAACGCCGCGCTGGATAAAGTGAAACAAGATGGCACCTACAAAGCCATCTACGACAAATGGTTCCAGAAGTAATCGACTCGATGAACGAATTGTTTCCATTAGCAAGCGCCGCCGGGATGACCGTCGGCCTTGCCGTTTGCGCCCTGATAGTCGGCCTGGTTCTGGCGATGCTGTTTGCCGTTTGGGAGTCCGCCAAATGGCGCCCGGTCGCATGGGCGGGTTCGGCGCTGGTGATGCTGTTCCGCGGCCTGCCGGAAATTCTGGTGGTGCTGTTTATCTATTTCGGCTCTTCCCAGCTGCTGCTCACCCTTTCGGACGGCTTTACCGTTAACCTTGGCTTTGCCTCGTTCCCGGTACAAATGCAGATTGAGAACTTCGACGTCAGCCCGTTCCTGTGCGGCGTAATTGCCCTCTCCCTGCTTTATTCGGCCTACGCTTCGCAAACGCTGCGCGGTGCGCTAAAAGCCGTGCCGGTGGGGCAATGGGAGTCCGGCCAGGCGCTTGGGCTGTCAAAAACGGCGATCTTCTTCCGCCTGGTGATGCCGCAGATGTGGCGCCACGCGCTGCCGGGGCTGGGTAACCAGTGGCTGGTGTTGTTAAAAGATACCGCGCTGGTTTCGCTTATCAGCGTTAACGACCTGATGCTGCAAACCAAAAGCATCGCCACCCGTACCCAGGAGCCGTTTACCTGGTACGTGATTGCCGCCGCTATATACCTCGTTATCACCCTGCTGAGCCAGTACATCCTGAAAAGGATAGACCTGCGTGCGACGCGCTTTGAACGGAGACCAGGCTGATGCTCGAGTATTTACCGGAGCTGATGAAGGGTCTGCACACCAGCCTGACGCTGACCGCCGCCTCCATTGCGGTTGCCCTGCTGCTGTCGCTGCTGTTCACCATCGTTCTGACGCTGAAAACGCCGGGGCTGGTACACATCGTGCGGGTCTACATCACGCTATTTACCGGCACCCCGCTGCTGGTGCAGATCTTCCTGATTTACTACGGCCCGGGTCAGTTCCCGTCGCTCCAGCACTATCCGGTGCTGTGGCACCTGCTTTCCGAACCCTGGCTGTGCGCTTTAATTGCCCTGTCGCTTAACAGCGCCGCTTATACAACGCAGCTGTTTTACGGTGCTATTCGAGCCATTCCGGAAGGTCAGTGGCAGTCGTGCAGCGCATTGGGGATGAGCAAGAAAGACCAGCTGGCAATTTTGCTGCCTTACGCCTTTAAGCGCGCTCTCTCGTCTTATTCCAACGAAGTGGTGCTGGTATTCAAAAGCACCTCTCTGGCTTACACCATCACGCTGATGGAAGTGATGGGCTACGGCCAGCTGCTGTACGGGCGCACCTACGACGTGGCGGTATTTGGCGCTGCCGGTCTGGTATACCTGATTGTTAACGGACTTCTGACGCTGCTGATGCGCTTCGTTGAGCGCAGGGCGCTGGCGTTTGAACGCCGCAGCTAAGCAAAAAGGGAACCCCAACGGGTTCCCTTTTTAATCTCAACTCCGCTTAGAAAAACAGCGCATTAATCAGCAGCAGCGTAACAACTCCGGTCGCCCAGAGAACCGTCGAAGTAATGCTCCATACCTTAATTTGCTCCTGAACCTCCGTCACTCCAAGCGAGCGGTTAACGACCCAGAAGTAGGCGTCGTTAAAGTAGGAGAACATAAACGAGCCAACCGTACAGCCCAGCCCGGCGATAATCGGGTCAACGCCTAAGGTTCCAATCATGGGCGCAGTAATACTCGCGGCGGTAATCATCGCTACCGTGCCGGAACCCTGAATTAAACGCACCAGCGTAGAGATCGCCAGCGGCAGAAGCACGCCCGGCACGCCAATCTGGATGATGTATTCGGCAATCATATTCCCCGCGCCAGAATCACGCAGCACCATGCCAAGCGCTCCCCCGCCGCCAATCACCAGGAAAATGATCCCCGCCGAGCGAATCGCATTTTCCATATTCAGGGTCACTTCTTTGCGATCATAGCGGCTGCCGAGGCCAATAATCGCAATCAACAGACCCGCCCCCACCGCCGTGACCGGATGACCAACGGCGACAAACATCTGCGCTACAGAGTGCTGCCAGGAGTCGCCGCCGTTCGCGAGATAGCCAAATTCTTTCAGGAAGGTCGCCAGCAGGATCAGTACGATCGGCACTAACAGCGGGGCAAAAGAGATAGCTTTCCCCGGCAGATCCTCCTCCTGCTGGGTAGTTTCGGCTCCTGCCTGCGGGCGCTCACGGGTAAAGCCGCTGCCGTCTTCGGTTGGCATCAGGAAAATGGTTTTTCCCAGATGCCGGGTATATAAGAAGCCAGCGATAGCCACCGGAACGGCCACCACCATGCTCCACAGCATAAAGCTGCCGATAGGCATATTGAATTGCGATACCACGCCAAATGGCCCCACCGCGGGCGGGATCATGCTATGGCTAATCACCAGCCCGGCGGCTAACGTCGCTCCCAGTCCCACCACCGATTTCCCGGTTGAGCGCGAGATGGCCTTCACCAGCGGCACCAGGACGATAAATGCGGAATCACAAAATACCGCCATGGAAACAATCAGGCCGATCATCACCAGCGCCAGCTCTTCACGCCCCTTGCCCAACAGGTTGATGAAGGAAAGCGCCATGCGCTTTGATGCACCGCTCATCTGAAGCAACGAGCCCATCATCACGCCAAAGCCGATAACTATCCCGATGTTGCCCAGCGTCCCGCCGAAGCCTTTGGTGATGGAGGCAATCATCAATTCACTTTTCATGCCACCCAATGAGCCGGTGATAACCGCCGCAATAATAAGCGCCGGAAAAGCCGGAATGCGCGTTTTGAGGATCATGAAAAGCAGTGCGGCGATGGCTACCAGCAGGCCGCCGATGACGCGGAAGCTGTTTAACTCCGCCTCGCCGGTGCCGCCAAGATTAAAAATCACTAAGCCGATACAAAGTACCAACAGCCCCTTCAGCCTGGGGCTTATTCCCGCCGACGCGGTTGTTACTGGATTATCAGACATACTCACCTCGCTTAAGGCGGCGAGCCGTTACGCCCGCCGCTCGCTATTATTTTTTGTACCCGGGGGCATAAAGTGCGGCCAGCCTGACGGCCTCAATCAGGCTAACGGGGTCGGCAATTCCCTTACCGGCAATATCGTTTGCTGTACCGTGGTCAACCGAAGTCCGCAGAATTGGCATACCGCCGGTGATTGAAATGGTGCGGTGAAAATCCACCATTTTGGTGGCGATGTGCCCCTGGTCGTGATACGGCGAAAGCACCGCGTCCCATGCGCCCTGCAAAGCAAAATGGAACACGCTGTCGGCAGATTTTGGCCCCTCAATCATCACGCCCTTCGTGCGCGCCAGCTCAATGCCCGGGAGAAGGATTTCATCATCTTCGTGGCCAAACAGGCCGTGCTCCCCGCCGTGAGGGTTTATTGCGGCCACCACCAGCCTTGGCTCAGGCACGCCGAGCTGCTGCAATGCCCGCGTGCAGCGCACGGCGTAATCACACACTTTTTCAGGCGTCAGGCTCTGGATGGCTTTAACCAAAGAAAGGTGGCGGCTCAGGAAGAAAACCCGCAGCGTGCGAACCTGGAAAAGCGTCAACGGGTCGTGAGCGCCGGTAAGGTGGGCAAAAATCTCTGTATGGCCGATAAAATTGACCTCTCCCGCCTTAAGCGACTCTTTGTTTATTGGCGTGGTGGCCACCGCATCGGCTTCCCCACTCAGCGCCATACTGGCCGCTTTTTCAATGCACTCATATGCCGCCCTGCCGCATTGCCCCTGAATTTCACCCGGCTTGAGTAATGCCAGATCCAATTCGCCAACCTCGATAACATTCATTATCCCCGGCTCGTCGAGATAGTCGTTAACACCGGCAATGGCATTAATTGATATCGGTACGCCAGAAAATTTTGCGGCCTCTTCCAGTACCGCTTTATTGCCGATAACGAGCATTCTTGAATATTTTCTCGCCTCCTCTGAGGCCAGCGTTTTAACGGTAATTTCTGGGCCGATGCCAGCAGCATCCCCCATTGGAATAACAACCAACGGTTTCATGATTAACTCCTTTTATATTTAAACAGCTTCTGTGACTTCCGTTTTCCCTGAAACTTTTGTCACTAAATAATCGACGCAGTGAACCAGCGTATCGTCATTACCTACAAAGCCGCCTTTAGTAATAAGGGGAAGGCCATCGGACAGGCCGCCGACTAATTTTCCGTAGACGGTAAGAGGCTCAACTTCATCTTTTAATACTACGCCACGCCCTTTTAAGCGCTTGGTAATGCTGACCATGACATCACCGCCGCTGCCGTACAGGCCGCTAATCGGTGATTTTTCTTTGATTAAAACCTGAGCCACCACTTCGGCCATCCCACGATTAATCATGCAGCTGACTTCGTGATTATCGACTTCATATTTTCTGGCAAGCCCATCCAGCGAGCAAATATGCTCGGGTGCCTCAACAGAGTCGATTCCCACAACGTCAAAGGTGCGCGTTTTATCAATAAGACTTTCAACCAACGGAGCAGCACTTTCCGGCAATAGCGAAATATCTATTAAACGCTCGGGTGAAAGCGTTTCAATATAGACCTCACGCTCATAGCGCAGCTTTTTTATTTGCCGCTGGGTTAAGTCTGAAACGCTGCCGATGGCTAATAAAATTTTATTGGTTCTTCTTTGGCCTGCAGAAAATCGTATCCATGCCAGCTGGGCGGTGAAGACGCCAGGGTCCACACAGAAACAGGGCAGTTTTGCTTTCTGCACCGCCAGGGCGATTTGCAGAATATCGTCTCCGGTTGTCGCGTCAATAACCACAATTCGCACGTTGTTGCGATACAGCTCCCTGAGTTTTTTACTGAGATTATTTTCCCCGCTTAGCACATCACGCAAACAGATATAGCCGACGTTTTTATTGGTCTGCTGGCGGAACAGCTCCACCACAGAAGATTCCACCATTGGATTCTTTGGGTCGTTACGCATGGCGGTATTTTGCAGCGGTATGCCATCCACCAGCAGAGAACCGCCTACGCAAATACGCCCGCTGGACGGGTAAACGGGGACCACCACGGCCATCAGATGCGGGAAGCTATCGATAACCGCGTCCACCTCTGCTCCCATATTGCCGCGCAGGGTTGAATCAATACGCTTGCTGATTAAGGTATGCTCGGGATTGATTCCGGCAATCCGCTCCGCAACCCGGCGGTAGGCTTCCGCGGCGGCAACCGAGCGCGAGTCGGTGGAAAACGAAATGACGTCAAAGTGCGCTTCTTTTTCGTCGTGAGTGTCCAGGCAGGTCATGGTTGTGAACCCCCTGGCGCTCAGCAGCGCGGCGGTGGCATTCGCGCCGGTTAAATCGTCCGCTATTATTGCAACTTTCACAGTGCTTCCCTCTCTGTATCGAATGAATATCACGTCATAAGCGGCTCGCTATTGACGATGACCTGATTAAAACAAGCCAGATCGGCTATTTTGTAATGGCAGAACACATTTCTTTTGCTCTCATCAACCAGCAACACCGACTTTGCCGCGCGATTTACCGCCATCCATTTACAGTCAGCTTTACTTTGCGTGGTCGTCATTGCCCCATAATTATCGTCAAAGCCATCAGCACCGATAAAAGCCAGATCGGTATAGTGGTCACTTAAATAGCGCAGAGTTTCGCTGCAATAAGATGAGCGACTTTCTCTTACAAGTTCACCGGGGCAAATAATCAGCTTCACATCCGGCTTATCATTCAGGATATAGGCAGTAGAAATATCGTTAGTGATTACCGTTAGTGGAATATCAATCAACCAGGCCAGCTGTTTTACCGTAGTGCCGCCATCCAGAAACACTATTTCTCCTGGCTGCAATAGCTGATAAGCCTGAAGCGCAATCGACTTTTTCCACTCGATATTATCCTGTGCCTTACTTTTATATTCAGGGCTATCGTTAATGAAACCTCTAATGACTTGCCCACCAAATATAACCTTTACCCGCCCCACTTTTTGCAACGACTCAACATCACGGCGAATCGTCATATGTGAAACCGTAAAGTATTCAGCTAACTGATTTATGGTAATAGATTGATTAGCGTTAAGCATTTCAATAATACGACGCACCCTCTGCGCCTTAGAATAACGTGTCATGACTTTTTCTCTTTGAGTGCTAGCTTCACTCTATTTTTAAGCTAACGGCTTTTTAAATACGTGGTTGTGAATAAAATCACAAATTCACAGTTCATTCACTAAACCAGAAAATAAAATGGTATGGTGCCCGGGCATTGCATAATCAGGATGGATATTTTAAGGAAATAAAGATGGATAATGAAATAAAAACTCAGCACCTAATTAATAGAGGCCGTAACGTATTAACAGAAGAGGCAGAGGTAATAATTAGTGCAACCACTAATATTAATGAGCAATTCGCTGAAGCTATAAAAATAATTTTAAATATATCAGGTAAAGTTATCGCCTGCGCAATCGGCAAGCCGGGCTATATTGCACGAAAGATTTCATCCACCTTCTCCAGTACCGGCACGGCTTCATTCTACCTGCATCCGGCAGAGGCGCTACACGGTGACCTGGGCCGGGTCAGCCGTGAAGATGTGATGCTTATCCTGTCTAATAGCGGTGAAACCGCTGAAATTATTCATATGCTGCCGACGCTTAAACATATTGGCCTGCCGATTATTTCAATTTGCGGCGGCCCAGGGTCCACGCTGGCAAAAAACAGCGACGTGGTTATCTCTTCTCAGGTGGCAAGGGAATGCTGCCCGCTTAATCTTGCTCCCACCAGCAGCACCACGCTGGCCCTCGTGCTCGGAGATGCCCTTGCCGTAACCCTGCTACAGGAACGGGGCTTCAGTCGTCAGGATTTTGCCCTCTTTCATCCGGGCGGTTCACTGGGTTCACGATTACGTCAGGCTATCTGAAGGAGGCTCCCGTAATGCCACAACACATAAAAATACATTTTTATTGAATATAAATTCATTTTGTGACAGGGTTATTTAACGCCAAAAAAGGCGATTAATAACAATACTGACAGACGGGAGCAACACCTATGAAGAAGTTACTGTTAGCCGCAATGCTTGCCACAGCCGCATTCAACGCGGCCGCGGCGGAAAAAATCAGCTTCGGCTCTTCGGCAACCTACCCTCCTTTTGAATCTCTGGATGCCGCGAATCAAATCGTCGGATTTGATATCGATCTGGCAAAAGCCTTATGCAAACAAATGCAGGCTGACTGTACCTTTACCAACCACGCATTTGACAGCCTGATCCCCTCGCTGAAGTTCCGCAAATATGATGCGGTCATTTCGGGGATGGATATCACGCCCGAGCGCGCCAAACAGGTCGCTTTTACCAACCCTTACTACGCCAACTCTGCGGTGGTGATTGCGAAAAAGGGCCAGTACAAATCGCTGGACGATCTGAAGGGAAAACGCATCGGGATGGAAAACGGCACCACGCACCAGAAATACCTCCAGGATAAGCACCCTGAAGTCAAAACCGTCTCTTATGACAGCTATCAGAACGCGATTATCGACCTGAAAAATGGCCGTATTGACGGCGTGTTTGGCGACACGGCGGTGGTCAACGAGTGGCTGAAAACCAACCCGCAGCTCGGTACCGTTGGCGAGCACGTGACCGACCCGCAATATTTTGGCACCGGCTTAGGTATTGCCGTGCGCCCGGATAATCAGGCGCTGCTGAAAAAGCTAAATGATGCCCTGGCGGCGATTAAAGCCGATGGGACTTATCAGAAAATCAATAATGAGTGGTTCCCGCAGTAAGCGACCTTCTTCCTGATAAAAAACTTCCGGCCTGACCTTCTCCCCGAGGGGGAGAAGGTCAGGCCGGGGGGCAGTATTCAAGCAGGGTCAGTACTTCGTAGTGCGAAGTATGCGGAAACATATCAAACAGCTGAGTACGCGCTACGCGGTAGTCCGGCAGCGTCTTAATATCCTTCGCCATTGTCTGAGCGTTGCAGCTCGAATAAACGATAAACTTCGGCGCCATCACCGTCAGGTAATCACACAGCTCGCGGCCAATTCCACGGCGCGGCGGATTCACCAGCACAAGGTCGGGAATATCCTGCTGCGCCACGGCGAACCGCGTGGAGTCCAGAGCCTGAAAATGAATATTTTTAAGACCAAACTTTTCCGCCGACTGGCGGGCGCTGGCTATCGCTTCCGGGGCAATCTCGATGCCCGTTAGCTTCATTTCCGGCGTCGCGCAGTGCAGCCCAAAGCCCCCGACTCCGCAGAACAAATCCCACATATGCTTAACCGGCAAAGCCCGTACCCAGTCGCGCGCCGTGGCATACAGCCGGGAAGCAACCTGCGGATTCGTCTGGAAGAAGCTTTGCGGGCGAATAAACAGCGGCACGCCGTTAAACGACTCCTCCAGCGCTCGCTGGCCGGTCAGAGGAATTTCCTGCTCGCCTTCCATAATCGCCATATGCACCGGCTGAATATTAGCCGAAATGACTTTTAGCTGGGGAAGCTGCTGCCGAAGCCACGGCAACGCTGCCGTTAGCTGTTCCAGCTTACTGTCGGAGCGCAGCACAAAACGCAGCATCATGCCGCCGTCGAGCTGGCTTTCTGTCAGCAGCAGGTATTTAAGCTCGCCGCGTTTACGCGCCACGTTATACGGCGTCAGCCCGGCACGGGCGATAAACGGCTTAAGGACGGTGAAAACCGCCCCGAACGATGCGGGATAAAGCGGGCAGTCGGTTAAATCTTCCGGCGTGCCGTCGCGGTGCAGCATGCCGAGCAGCGGTTTTTCCACGCTGCCGCTGACCACCATTTTGGCTTTATTACGGAATGCCTGCTCAGGGCCGCTTACCGGCTCAAGCCACTCGCCCACCGCAATGCCGTCCAGCAATTGCCGAAGATCGGCCATTTTGGCGGAAAGCTGGTCTTCAACCGGCTGTTCAATCCACTGGCAGGAACGACAGCGACCGGCGTCGTAGAGCGAGCATTGCATAGCGTAGTAACCCTGAGAAAAAACGAGGGCGCAGATTGTAGCACTCCGCGCTTATTGAAGTCTGAAAAAAAGCCGACTGCGGGCGGGGACAAATAGCAGCAGCAGAACCAGGATATCCGGCAGCTTTTGGGTTATCAGCGAGCGGAAGATTTCACGCTTCGAGCCTCCGGCAATGCTGAACAGCTCCGGATAACCCCAGCCGAGAGAGGCGGACCATAAATAACCAATCGAAATAACCTGGGTCAGCAGAAAGACCCAGCGGCCCCAGTTACGCCCTTTGATAATCACAAATGCGCAGCGTAACTCCACGAAAAGCAGCACCAGGCTTGAGAAAAAGACCAGAGTCAGGCTCCAGGTTTGCACGCTGCGGTGAACAAAATCTAAGACCCCGCGCACCCCAAGCATATTAAACAGCAGCAGCAAATCGAGGCATCGGGTGGTGATGATACCTATGGCCGCCACCATCACTAAAGTGGGGACGTTTAGTTTTGCATGAGATGACCGCTGCTTCCTGATAATTTCTACAACCTCGCGTTCCTTACGTCACGGTGCCGCGACTGGCGCGGCACCGGAGGCATATCATTGCAGATTTTAGGCGTTTTAACTACGTCTTGCACTCTGGATATCGCGCAGCCGCTGCTTTTCTGCTCGCGCCATAAACCACCAAGCAATCAAGCCGATAAAGCCAACCACGCCGAGAATAATCGACGCCAGGGCATTGATTTCCGGGTTAACGCCCATGCGCACGCTGGAGAATACCAGCATCGGCAACGTGGTGGCCCCCGGCCCGGAAACGAAGCTGGCAATCACCAGGTCATCCAGCGAAAGGGTAAACGCCAGCAGCCAGCCGGAAACAATCGCCGGGGCTATCATCGGAACCGTAATCACAAAGAAGACTTTCAGCGGCGTTGCGCCGAGATCCATTGCGGCCTCTTCAATCGAACGGTCTAACTCACGCAGTCGCGAGCTGATAACCACCGAAACATAAGCGGTACAGAACGTGACGTGCGCCAGCCAGATGGTGAGCATTCCCCGGTCGCCCGGCCAGCCGATAGCGTGCGCGAGCGCCACAAACAGCAGCAGCAGCGAAAGTCCGGTAATCACGTCCGGCATAACCAGCGGTGCGGTGAGCATAAAAGCAAAGCCGCTGGAGCCGCGAAAACGGCCAAAGCGCACCATTACCACGGCGGCGATGGTGCCCAGAACAACCGCCATCGTTGCGGCAGCAGCGGCAATCGTCAGGCTCAATCCCACGGCGCTCATCATCGCCGAGTCGCGGAACAGCTCGCCGTACCAGCGCGTTGACCAGCCTGCCCAAACCGTCACCAGCTTCGAGCTGTTAAACGAGTAGATAACCAACATCAGCATCGGGGCATACAGGAAAGTAAAGCCGAGCACTAAAATCACGATACGCCAGGGGGAGCGCACTACCGGCAAGTTATTCATGCGTTACCCTCCGCCGCTTTATTCTGGTATTTGTGGAACCACATAATCGGCACAATCAGCAACAGCAGCATGATAATCGCCACCGCAGAGGCCACCGGCCAGTCGCGGTTATTGAAGAACTCCTGCCACAGCACACGCCCTATCATGATGCTGTCCGGTCCGCCGAGCAGCTCGGGGATAACAAACTCCCCCACCGCCGGAATAAACACCAGCATCGAACCGGCAATAATCCCGCCTTTGGTCAAAGGCACAATCACGCTGAAGAAGGTTCTCAGCGGGCGAGCGCCCAGGTCCAGAGAGGCTTCCACCAGCGAATAGTCAATACGCGTCAGCGCGGTATAAATAGGCAGCACCATAAACGGCAGGTAGGCATAAACAATACCGATATAAACCGCGAGATTGGTATGCAGGATCGTTAATGGCTGATCGATAACGCCGAGCCAGATCAGGACGTTATTTAATATGCCGTTATTTTTCAGGATCCCCATCCACGCATACACGCGGATCAGGAACGAGGTCCACGACGGCAGGATAACCAGAAGCAGCAGGATATTACGCGTGGAAGGCTTGCTGTGGGCAATCGCCCAGGCAAGTGGGTAGCCCAGCAGCAGGCAGCACAACGTGGAAATAGCCGCAATCTGCAACGATTGCAGATAAGCCTCAAAATAGAGCGGATCGTCCGTCAACTGGAAGTAGTTTGCCAGGTTCAGGGTGATGGACAGCTGTCCGTCAGCCCAGCTAACCAGGTCGCTGTACGGCGGAATAGCGCGGGCAATCTCGGCCAGACTTATCTTGAAAACGATAAGGAACGGCAGCATAAACAGCAGGATCAGCCACACATAAGGCAGGGCAATAACCAGCTTGCGCCCGTGGGCCATTTGCATACGGGCGAGCCAGCGCCGGAAACCGCCCGGCTGCGCCGCCACCGGCTCTGCCGGACCTTCAGAAAGAGTTATCATCTCGCCCCCTTAAACCGTCAGAACCACGCAGCTGTCCGCATCCCAGCACAGACGAACTTCGTCGCCCCAGGTCGGGGCACCTTTACGGTAGCGGTGCTCGTTTTGCAGCTGAGCGCTTATCATCTGCCCGCTCTTCAGGCGAACGTGGTAAATCGACAGGTCGCCAAGGTAGGCGATATGCACCACTTCGCCGACGGCAAAGTTATAACCGTCTGCGGGCGGCTCTTCGCACAGCATCACTTTTTCAGGGCGCAGCGCTACGAACACCGGCACGCCGTCAACCACCGAAGCGTCCGGGTCAACCTTCAGCGGGTGGATTAATCCCGGGCTGTCAATCACCAGCCCGTCTTCCTGTCGATCTTTGAGCAGGCCTTCAAAAACGTTAACCGAGCCGATAAATTCGGCGCTGTAGCGGGTAGTTGGGTGCTCGTAGATCTCTTCCGGCTCGCCGATTTGTACGAACTTGCCGCGATTCATAATCGCGATACGCCCGGCCATGGTCATCGCCTCTTCCTGGTCGTGAGTCACCATAACGCAGGTCACGCCCACGCGCTCCAGGATATCCACGACTTCAAGCTGCATCCGGTCACGCAGTTTTTTATCCAGCGCGCCCATCGGCTCATCCAGCAAAAGCAATTTTGGCCGCTTGGCCAGGCTGCGGGCCAAGGCCACGCGCTGACGCTGGCCGCCGGAAAGCTGGTGCGGCTTGCGCTTTGCGAACTCCTGCATATGCACCAGCGTAAGCATTTCGGCTACGCGACTGGTAATTTCGGCCTTCGGCAGCTTGTCCTGCTTGAGGCCAAAAGCAATGTTTTGCTCTACGGTCATGTGCGGAAACAGCGCGTAAGACTGGAACATCATATTGATCGGCCGCTGGTACGGCGGGACATGCGCCAGGTCCACGCCATCAAGCATGATTTGCCCGGTGCTCGGCTGCTCAAACCCGGCCAGCATGCGCAGCAGCGTGGACTTGCCGCAGCCGGAAGCGCCGAGCAGAGCAAATATTTCGCCTTTGTAGATAGTCAGGCTGACGTCATCCACGGCATGTTGGCCATCAAAAGATTTAGTCAGGTTGCGGATTTCCAGCAGCGGGGTTAGCGCTTTACGTGTTTTGGACTGCGGGCGAGGGGTTGCGTCGTTCAATTCTGTTGCTCTCCGGCAAAAGCAAAAAGAAGGTACGGCCCGGTTGCCGTACTTTTAGCCCGTTCAGAAACAAGGGCTTCTGTTCAGGCTGGGGCAACTGCACAACTCTGGTGCAGCCGCCCGCTGCATTGCGGTTCAGGGCTTACTTGCCTGTTTTAACCTTAGTCCACGCGCGGGTGATCACGCGGTCAATTTTTGCTGGCATAACGGTTTGTGTGAACAACTTGGCACGAATATCCGCAGGCGGGTATATGCCCGGATTATCGCGCACTTCGGCGCTCAGCAGCGGTACCGACTCTTTGTTAGCATTTGCGTAGTAAATATGATTACTGATATTGGCCACCACGTCCGGCTTCATCAGGTAGTTCAGGAATTGGTAAGCTTCGTCTTTGTTCTTCGCATCCGTCGGCATAGCAAACATGTCGAAGTAGACCATCGCCCCTTCCTTAGGAATGGAATAAGCAATATTCACGCCATTTTTAGCTTCTTTAGCGCGGTTTGCCGCCTGCAGGATATCGCCGGACCAGCCGATAGCGACGCAGATATCACCGTTAGCCAGATCGTTAATGTACTGAGAAGAGTGGAAATAGCGGATATTTGGACGCAGCTTCATCAGCAGGTCGTTAGCCGCCCCGGTGTAATCCGCCGGGTTGGTGCTGTTCGGATCTTTGCCCAGGTAGTGCAGCACTGTGGCATAGATTTCGCTCGGCGCATCCAGGAATGAGACGCCGCAGCCTTTCAGTTTTTCGAGGTTTTCCGGCTTGAGGATCAGATCCCAGCTGTTAACCGGAGCATCTTTACCCAACGCCGCCTTCACCTTCTCGACGTTGTAGCCGATGCCGGTGGTGACCATCATATAAGGGATGCCGTATTTGTTATCGTGGTCGTTCTGGGCCACCAGCTTGAGCATTTCCGGGTCAAGCTTTGCGTAGTTCGGCAGCTTGCTCTTGTCCAGAGGCTGGAAGATACCGGCCTGCGCCTGGCGCTCCAGGAACTGCGAAGACGGCACCACCAGGTCATAACCGGTGCTGCCCGCCATCAATTTGCCTTCCAGCACTTCATTGGAATCAAACACGTCATAGACCACTTTGATGCCGGTCTCTTTCGTAAAGTTTGCCAGAGTATCCGGCGCAATATAGTCAGACCAGTTATAGACGTGCAGCGTCTTCTGCTCGGCGGCGATTGCCGTAACCGAAGCGGCCATCAGCGCGCCGGCAACCATTCCCGACAACCATTTTTTACGTTGGTCGAACATAATTTCATTCCTTCTGAATAAAGGCCAAACCAGGCTCGAATGAGCCGAATTTACGCAATGTGACTTATCAGCGGTAGCCGCATGCCGTTTAAGACATGCAAGATTCATGCATCTCTATTCATTGCCCAAAGAAAAAAAGCGGGCAGCCTTCGCGCAGATGTCGCTCGATTTTAGAGCCACGCAAGAATAACTGTAGCCAGGGTTCGAGACTATAGCCCGGATGAAAAAACGCCTTTTATCAACTTTTTATGCATCTTTCGTCTATACAGTCGGCGAAAAGTCGCGATATGGCAGGGATTTATTTCGGCTGAAAGCCAGTAATGCAGAATAAAAATATGCGGAACGCAGCGGCTGTGGCAGCCACTGCGTTAAAAGGGAGAAGGATCAGTGCACAGAGTGAGTCTGAATAATTGTGCTGTCTTGCTCTTCTTCTTCAGAGATAAACAACAGTTGGTTAGCGCAGGCCTCGAGAATGACCATCGACACCTGCTCTTCGCTCTGCTGAACGAAAGCGGCAAACTGCTCGCGCGTGATGCCAACAGAAGCGGATAAAGACTGGCAAACCACCAGCTTTGGCAGATTATCGTCCTGAATGTCGAGGAAGGCTTTTACCGTCAGAGAACTGGCGTTGATCGACGACAAGTCGGAAGCCAGCGGTAGCAGAGCAGACGGCTTAACTTCAGCCAGGGCGGAAAACAGTATGATGTTGTCTACAAGATCGAGTTTCGCGTCATATACGCCATCAAAGTTCTGCATATGGGGCAAATGCAATGCCTGGCAGGTATCGCACTCGAAGAAGCTCACGCCAATTTCATCCAGCCAGCGGCGTAAAGTGTCCAGAGTCGGGACGACGAGTGAATCCATAAACGCAAAAACCTCATTACCGGTTCAAAAATTAACGCGTCATCTTACGCAAAAATGACACGTCATACTATGAATAAGCGCCGATTTGGCGATTACCCACCAGTTTTAAGACAGTAGCCAGGCTGTGCCTGCTGCTCGACCCAGCCAATCATCAGACTGGCGATATCAACGCCGCTCGTGTTTTCAATACCTTCCAGACCGGGTGAAGCGTTAACCTCCATCACCAGAGGACCACGCTCGGCGCGTAAAATATCCACCCCGGCGATGTCCAGCCCGAGCGTACTGGCGGCCTTGAGCGCAATCTCACGCTCGCGTTCGGTAATCGTGACCTGCCGGGCCGAGCCGCCGCGGTGAAGATTGGAACGGAAATCTCCAGGCTTGGCCTGACGCTCAATCGCCGCAACGACCTTGTCTCCAACTACCAGGCAGCGAATATCGCGCCCTTTCGCCTCTTTGATGTATTCCTGCACCAGGATATGGGCATTGAGGCCGCGAAAAGCGTCGATAACGCTTTCTGCCGCCTGCCGCGTCTCTGCCAGCACCACGCCAATCCCCTGGGTGCCTTCTACCAGTTTAACCACCAGCGGCGCACCGCCAACCATATCGATAAGGTCGCTGGTGTCATCGGGCGAGTGGGCAAAACCTGTCACCGGGAGATCGATTCCCTGCTTAGCCAGCAGCTGTAATGAGCGCAGCTTGTCGCGCGCTCTGGTTATCGCCACCGACTCATTCAGCGGGTAGCTGCCGAGCATTTCGAACTGCCGCAGAACCGCCGTGCCGTAAAAAGTAATCGCCGAGCCAATACGCGGAATAACCGCATCATAATGCGGCAATTGCCGCCCTTTATAATGCACCGAAGGCGCAGCCGGATTAATGTTCATATAACAAGAAAGGGGATCGATTATCTCCACCAGATGACCACGGCGCATGGCCGCCTCACGCAGGCGCTTGCACGAATAGAGCGTTCCATCCCGGGATAAAATAGCGATTTTCAACCTGCACCTCTGAGCAACCAGACCAAAATTAACCGCCCGGATATCATATCACTCCCCTCGCTTTTCAACGATGGGGCAAACGGCCCGGAGACTTCTTAAGGGCATCAATTAACTGCTGAGTTGTCGAAGTGAGATGCACCGGATCGAACACCGCATAGAGATCGGCGGGGATCGGTTTAGTCGGCGGGCGGAACACTACGCCTGGCCAGCTCATTTGCGCGTAGCTGTCCGCCATAATCGTCAACCCAAAGCCGATACTCACCAGCGCCAGCACCGTTTGCGGCTCTACCGCCTCCCTGACGACTCGCGGCGTAAACCCTGCTTCGCGACATACTCGCTGCAAAAACGTCCAGTCTGAGTGTACCGCCGTCATGGTGACAAATGGTTCCCGCCTGAGCTGGGCAATGTCTACCGTTTGCTGGCAGGCCAGCGGGTGCTGCTCCGGCATGGCGACCATAAAAGTTGCATCGTGCAGTTTTTCACTCTTCAGGCCACCCGGCGGTGAGGTTTCCATGCGCCAGATCCCGGCGTCTATTTCGTGGCGTTCCAGCAGCGCCAGCTGATCGCCGGGGGATTTCTCGCGAAAGGTAATATCAATAGCCGGGTAATCGGCAATAAAGCGTTGTAGCCCCAGCCGCAGGCCGCCCCAAATAGCAGTTCCGACGATGCCGAGATGAATGCGCCCGCCCTCGCCGCGCCCAATCTGCTCCACCCGGGCCAGCGCCAGGTTTGCATTGCTCAGCAGTTGCCGGGTTTCTTCCAGCAGGACTTCTCCGGCATGAGTTAAGGCAACGTGCCTGGAATGGCGGATAAACAGTACCGTGCCAAGCTGCGCTTCCAGCTCTTTAATGTGGAAACTCAGAGGCGGCTGAGACATATTCAGCCGCGCGGCCGCCCTGCCAAAATGCAGTTCCTCGGCCACGGCCTGAAAATAACGCAGTAATTTAAGATCGGTTCGGTAGATGCGCTGAGAAGTATTCATGAGGCTCCCTGAGTAGCAAGCCCCATAAATTACCATCCCGGGCCGGTGCTGTAAGCCCGGGAGCCTTAATGTGCGAGCGATGCCGAAGAATCGACTTCACGCCGGTGGCGATACTGGAAGCTGAAGTGAAAGACCACGGCAAGCACCAGCGCATAAGCGGCAAATACCAGCCAGATTGTGGTCCAGTCTTTCACGCCGTCCACCGTGAAATAATCAACAACATAACCGCTGATAATCGCACCGAGGTAAGCACCAATCCCGTTTACCATAGTCATAAACAGCCCCTGCGCGCTGGCGCGGATGCGTGAGTCAACTTCCTGCTCAACAAATACCGAGCCGGAGATATTGAAGAAGTCGAAGGCGCAGCCGTAAACCACCATCGAGAGCAACAGCAGCACAAAACCGAAGGCCGATGGGTCTCCCCAGGCAAACAGCGCAAAGCGCAGCACCCAGGCAACCATGCTCATCAGCATCACCTGCTTAATGCCAAAGCGGCGCAGGAAGAATGGGATCGTCAGGATAAAGGCCACTTCCGACATCTGCGAGACCGACAGCAAAATAGACGGATACTGCACCACAAAACTGCTGGCAAACTCGGGCTGCCGGGCGAAGTCATGCAGGAAAGGGTTGCCGAAGGTGTTAGTAATTTGCAGCACCGCCCCGAGCAGCATGGCAAACAGGAAGAACACCGCCATACGCGGCTTCTTAAACAGCACAAACGCGTCCAGCCCCAGGCGGCTTACCCAACTGCGGGCGGCCTGGTTTTTGACCACTGGAATAGTCGGCAAAGTCAGGGCATACAGCGCCAGCAATACCGAAGCGACCGCCGCGATATAAAGCTGCATATTGCTCAGCTCGATTTGCATCAGGCTGACCGTCCACATCGCGGCAATAAAGCCTACCGTGCCAAAGACTCTTACGGGAGGGAAATGGCTTACCGTGTCCAGCCCCGCTTTTTCCAGGCAGGCATAAGAGACGGTATTTGACAGCGCAATGGTAGGCATAAATGCCAGCGCGTTGCCCAGCATTGCCCAGAACATCAGCCCCGGCTGGTTAATGCAGGCCGCCCAGACCAGCATGCCCGCACACACCAAATGGCACACAGAGTAGACCCGGTTCGCCGGTAGCCATTTGTCGGCAATGATCCCGACCAGCCCCGGCATCAGCAAAGCGGCAAGGCCTTTGGTGCTGTAAACCATTCCTACGTCTGCCCCCTTAAAACCGAGGGTATTGATCATGTAAGAGCCGAACGTAACCAGCCACGCTCCCCAGATGAAATACTGCAAAAACAACATGATTTTCAAGCGCAGTTTAATCGCCATGCGTTTTCCCCGGATTGGTCGGTCAGGCTCAGGCGAGTTTGCCGAGGAAGCCGCAAATCAGATTGATAAAGTTCTGGCGCGACAACGCGGCAGCTTTCAGCGTCTGCTCATGGGAAAGTTGGATCTTGCCCAGACCTTCCGCAAGGTTAGTGATAGCCGAGACGGCAACAACCTTCAGGCCACAGTGGCGGGCGCTAATCACTTCCGGCACCACCGACATGCCAACAACATGGCCACCGATAATTTGCATCATGCGGATTTCGGCTGCGGTTTCAAAGTTCGGGCCGGGATAGGAAACAAATACCCCTTCGTGTAGCGGGAACCCTTGCTCCTGCGCGACCTGCTGCAATACGCCACGAAAGTCGGCGTCATAGGCATTTGCCAGCGAGAAGAAACGCTCGCCAAACCGCTCATCATTAGGCCCGACGGTTGGCGTGCCCGGCATGGTGTTAATGTGGTCGTTAAGCGCAACCAGGCTGCCGGGCTCAACTTCAGGGCGCAGGGAGCCTGCGGCATTGGTAGAGAACAGAATTTCGCATCCCAGCAGTTTGAAGGTGCGAATTGCGCTGGTCATGACCGACATTCCATGGCCTTCATAAAAGTGTCCGCGTCCCTTCATGCAGGCTACCGGGACGCCCGCCAGCGTGCCGATAACCAGCTCACCGGCATGACCGTGAACGGTGCTAACCGGGAAGCCTGGCAGCTCGTCGTAGGAAAAGACCACCGGGTGCTCTATTTTTTCCGCCAGCTCGCCAAGCCCGGAGCCCAGAATAAAAGCGACGCGCGGCACCAGGCCGTTAATGCGGGAACGGATAATATCGGCGGCGTAAAACGGAGAGTTGTCAAAAGCAGTAGTCGGCATCAGATGCTCCTTGTCAGATTGTCGAAATAACTGCAGCAGTTATAGCGACTCAGCGTCTTAAGGAACCAATACCGTTTGCGGCAATGATTAATACGGAAAATGTATTGATTGAAGAAATGGCGGCCAGGCCGCCATTTTACTTAGCGTGTAGCCCACCCCTGCTTGTGCAGATAGTCGAGCATAAACAGACGGTTTTCTTTGATGATGGTGCGGCTGATATGGGCGCTCCATGTATCCCGGCGAGTGTTGCTGTCGCGGCTCAGATAATATTGTGCAAGCTGTTCGTCGTATTCGTTCAATAGCTCACGATCCAGCGGCTGGTAGCGGTTTTCGTGCACCAGCATCGCTGCGGGCATGCGCGGCTTCACGTCTGGCTGTGCATCCGGCCAGCCGAGGCAAAGCCCAAACAGAGGCAGCACATATTTCGGCACGCCGAGCAGCTCACCAACCGCCTCGATGTTATTACGAATGCCGCCGATATACACACCGCCCAGCCCCAGCGATTCCGCGGCGGTAAGAGCATTTTGCGCCAAAATTGCGGTATCGACCGCGCCAAGCAGCAACTGCTCCGCCAGCCCAAGCTGGGCGTCCGGGCAAATTTGCAAATTACGATTAAAATCGGCGCAGAACACCCAAAACTCCGCGGCCTCTGCGACGTGCTTTTGCCCACCGGTCAGCGGCACCAGCTGCTCGCGCAGCGCCTTATCGGTAATACGAATAATAGAGCTGCACTGTAAGAAACTGGAGGTGGAGGCCGCCTGAGCACCGGCAATAATGGCCTCGCGCTGCTCATCGGTTATCGGCTCGGCGGTAAAATGGCGAATTGAACGGTGCGAACGAAGCAGATCGATGGTCGGCGTCATCTTTTTTCCTTTGGTTTTTTTAAATCAGGTTGAGTCGAAAAGGCTCGAAATTGATGCCAGATAGCTTACGGTCATCAAACTAACAGGCACAGCCTTCTTTCAAAATGTGACGGATATCGGCATTATAAGTTCATTCGCCGTTTCGTATCGGCCATAAAAAAACTGAGGAGAGAGCATGTTTGCAGTGATTTTTGGACGCCCTGGCTGCCCATATTGTGTTCGCGCTAAAGAACTGGCTGAGAAACTGACCGCCGAGCGTGATGATTTTAACTTCCGCTATGTGGATATCCACGCCGAAGGCATCACCAAGGCTGACCTGGAAAAAACCGTGGGTAAACCGGTTGAAACCGTACCGCAGATTTTCCTCGATCAAAAGCATATTGGCGGCTGCACTGACTTTGAAGCTTATGCGAAAGAGCATCTGAACCTGTTCCAGACCGCGCAATGAGTTAAAGCTTGCCCAAAAAACCGACTGTTAAAGGTCGGTTTTTTTATTGGCGCGGGCGTTGCTGCGGTACAGCACAAACAGCAGATAACACAGCGAGCCCAACGAAGACCAGAACACCGCGCTAAGCAGCCAGGCTATCTCCTGCCAGAATGAGCGGGGAGTGGACAAAAAAAGTTGAGCAATTAACAGGCAGACAGGCGAAGCGAGCATGGCGCCCACCAGGGGTTTCACCACTTTGTCGCTTTTAGAAAAGAAACTGGCTACCGCGCCGGGGAAGAGAAAGAAAAGCAGCCCCAGCTCATAATGCCCGCTGGCTATAAACCGCCCCATTACATGTAAATGTAGCGAAAGAAAAACCAAAATAAATAGCACAAAGCAGCAGGTTATCCCCAGCCACCGTTGCCCTCGCTTGTGCATCTCACCTCCTGACATCTGCTTCTGGTAGAAAATAATCTGCGGGTTTCCACGCAGAGCCTTTACCCAGTTTGATAAAACTTTGGCCATCCATGCCGATAAAGCATTGCCACAATTAGCACAATATTCTTACTAGCCGCTGATACTCATAAAGATTAAACTAGCGGCGGAAATTCGGTCGTCTCGTGAGATATTTTAATGCCTGATAATTGCCGGTCGTTATCAACTGACCCGTCAAAACATTAGCTCATAACTCTATCTCTTTCAACAGCTTACTGGTAAACAAGAAGTTAGCCTTCGTGAATATAAACGTCGCAGATTTGTTAAACGGGAATTACATCCTTTTGTTATTTGTGGTACTCACGCTTGGACTCTGCCTGGGTAAATTACGCCTCGGTTCGGTGCAACTGGGTAATTCCATTGGTGTTTTAGTGGTTTCTTTATTACTCGGGCAGCAACACTTCGCGATCAATACCGATGCGTTAAATCTTGGCTTTATGCTGTTCATTTTCTGCGTCGGCGTAGAAGCCGGGCCGAACTTTTTTTCTATTTTCTTCCGCGACGGCAAAAATTACCTGATGCTGGCCCTGGTAATGGTTGGCAGCGCGATGGTGATTGCCCTTGGCCTGGGCAAACTGTTTGGCTGGGACATCGGCCTCACCGCCGGTATGCTAGCGGGCGCTATGACGTCTACGCCGGTGCTGGTTGGCGCGGGGGATACGCTGCGGCATTCGAGCATGGCCAGCGCGCAGCTGGCTACTTCGCTGGATAATTTAAGCCTCGGTTACGCCCTTACCTATCTGATTGGCCTGGTCAGCCTGATTGTTGGCGCGCGCTATATGCCGAAGCTACAACATCAGGATCTGCAAACCAGCGCCCAGCACATCGCCCGCGAGCGCGGCCTGGACACCGACGCTAACCGCAAGGTCTATCTCCCGGTGATCCGCGCCTACCGCGTTGGCCCGGAGCTGGTTGCGTGGGCGGACGGCAAAAACCTGCGCGAGCTGGGCATTTACCGCCAGACCGGCTGTTACATCGAGCGTATTCGCCGCAACGGTATTCTGGCGAACCCGGACGGCGACGCGGTATTGCAGATGGGCGACGAGATTTCTCTTGTGGGCTACCCGGACGCGCACTCGCGCCTCGACCCGAGCTTCCGTAACGGTAAAGAGGTGTTCGACCGCGACCTGCTGGATATGCGTATCGTCACCGAAGAGATTGTGGTCAAAAACCATAACGCCGTTGGCCGCCGCCTCGGGCAGTTGAAGCTGACCGACCACGGCTGCTTCCTGAACCGCGTGATCCGCAGCCAGATTGAGATGCCAATTGACGACAACATCGTGCTCAACAAAGGCGACGTATTGCAGGTCAGCGGCGACGCAAGGCGTGTAAAAACGGTTGCGGAGCGCATCGGCTTTATCTCCATTCACAGCCAGATTACCGACCTGCTGGCGTTCTGCGCCTTCTTTATCATCGGCCTGATGGTCGGGATGATTACTTTCCAGTTCAGCTCGTTTAGCTTCGGCATCGGCAACGCCGCCGGGCTGCTGTTCTCCGGCATCATGCTCGGCTTCCTGCGAGCCAACCATCCGACCTTCGGCTACATCCCTCAGGGTGCGCTGAATATGGTGAAAGAGTTTGGCCTGATGGTGTTTATGGCCGGGGTTGGCCTGAGCGCGGGCAGCGGCATCAGCAACGGCCTCGGCGCGGTTGGCGGGCAGATGCTTATCTCCGGCCTTATCGTCAGCCTGGTGCCGGTGGTTATCTGCTTCCTGTTCGGGGCTTACGTCCTGCGCATGAACCGCGCGCTGCTGTTCGGGGCGATGATGGGGGCACGAACCTGTGCGCCAGCGATGGAAATCATCAGCGACACGGCCCGCAGCAACATTCCTGCTTTGGGCTACGCGGGCACCTACGCTATCGCTAACGTGTTGTTAACTCTGGCCGGTACGTTGATAGTCGTGATATGGCCCGGATTGTGATCTCGGGCACAGACAAAGAAATATACTTTTTTTTTATACCTGAGCGAACTTTCTGACGGGGCGTCAGTCTGAATTAGTGCCACTGCTTTTCTTTGATGTCCCCAATTTGTGGAGCCCATCAACCCCGCCGTTTTCGGTTCAAGGTTGATGGGTTTTTATTTTTTTAACGTCCCTGAAAATAATACCTTCCCTCAGCGTTAAAACCTTTTTCCTGCTCGAACACCAAAACTAAGCTTTTAACCAATATTAAAGGCCACTAAGTGGTTAGCTTAGCGGCCTTATTTACGTTTCCGACTAGTTAACGTTTTTCAACGAAAGCCCGGATCAGTTCCAGAAATGCTATCAGCACCCTTAGAACGATGATTACAGTATCAATGACTGCGTTCATCCGTTATCACTCCATATCTGGAGCACGATAGTACCGATACGAAATCTCTACATTGCCTGTCGTACGGTTTCTCGCCATGTTAGCTGATGAGAGTCGCACTCTGACCAAGATACCCGCTCCGGCACCATCCGGGTTTCGGCCAGGACTTAACAAACACTCGCACTCCGCAAGTCGGTTTGTCAGCACAGCTCCCTGAATGCTGACGGCCAGTTAAGCGCTCTTAGCTAACGAAACGGATGATAAGGGATTATTGGATTAACCGGTAAAACCATGTGGATTTGCTCGAGATGCTGCACAAAAAAAGCCCAACGGGTGAGGTTGGGCTTTTTAATCCGGCTGGTGAGGCCGGAGAGAAGGTCGGATTATCTTGATCGGCACAATGCGACTCTCATCAACTAACGCTGGGAGTCTAGTCCTTATTTGAACACAAAACAACCATCAGTACATATCTGGAGGCTGTCGCGGCGGCGCAGGGCGTCAACCCTCTTCCCCAACTATCCTTGCCACCATCACCCGCATATCGTCGCGGCTGAGCGGCGCGCGGTCGGTGACGTAGTGAAGGGTCATCCCTTCCAGGAATGCATCTAACGCTCTGGCGGTCAGCGGGTCGAAGAACGGCTCCAGCGCCTGCTGGCTGCGGATCATCCACTCCTGCATGATGTCTTTTAGCTGCGGATTGCAGCTGGCATAGGCGTAGAGCTGGTACATCACCTGCATGTTGTAAGGCGTGGCTACACAGCCGCCGCAGATCATATCGACGATGGCTTCGCAGGCGTCGGCGCGGGTTCTGGCCTGCTGCATACGCTCCCGGTAGCTGTCCGACATCTGGTGAGCAAACAGGGTAAAAGCTTCACAAAGCAGCGACTCGATCCCGGAAAAGTAATAGGTCATCGAGCCTAAAGATACGCCCGCCTGCTCGGCAATTTTGCGGTGAGTAATATCGCTGATGCCGTGTTTGACTACCATATCCAGCGTCGCCCGCAGAATGCGCGAGCGGCGTTCAGGATCGTTACGGCGCGGGGCTTTGCTCATTATTACCTGCCTGAAATTCGGAGTATTAAAAGAGTCTATTAGGTATGTGTACAAATGTACACATCCTTGCTAATCTGCCGCTCATGTTCCCTTCTTTATGGGTTGTTGTTCATGTCAGTCACGCAGAGAAAAGCCCTCAGGCTCCGCACCTGGGCGCTGTTTACCTTCTTCTTCCTCCCGGGCCTGGTGATGGCATCCTGGGCAACGCGCACGCCCGCAATCCGCGATACGCTCAGCGTTTCAACGGCCGGGATGGGCATTGTGCTGTTTGGCCTGTCGGTAGGCTCGATGGGCGGAATTCTCTGCTCCGGCTGGCTGGTTAAGCGCTTTGGCACCCGCACCATTATTCGCAGCGGCATGGCGCTGATGGTCATCGGTATGCTGGTGATGAGCCTCGCGCTCTACTTCGCTTCGCCTGCCCTGTTTGCCTTTGGTCTGGCTCTGCTCGGCAGCGGCCTGGGGTCAGCCGAAGTGGCAATGAATGTCGAGGGCGCGATTATCGAAGGCCTGATGAAGAAAACCGTGCTGCCGATGATGCACGGCTTCTTTAGCCTCGGTACGCTGGTTGGGGCCGGGATTGGCCTGAGCCTCACCGCCTGGAACGTTATCTCCTGGGGCCATTTGCTGATGATTGCTCTGGTGGTGATAGTGCCCATTCTGGTAGCGCTTACCGCCGTGCCGCACGGCGTGGGGAAAGACAACCCGGAAAAAAGCGAGGCGCACGAACCGCATCGCCCGTTTTATAAAGACGTTCAGCTGCTGCTGATTGGCTTCGTGGTGCTGGCGATGGCCTTTGCCGAAGGCTCGGCCAACGACTGGCTACCGCTGCTGATGGTCGACGGCCACGGTTTTAGCCCCACCTCCGGGTCGCTTATCTACGTTGGCTTTACCCTCGGCATGACCGTCGGGCGCTTTACCGGCGGCTGGTTTATTGACCGTTATAGCCGCGTTATCGTGGTGCGGGCGTGCGCCATTATGGGCGTGCTCGGCATCGGCATGATTATATTTGTAGATAGCGCTTTCCTGGCCGGCGTGTCCGTCATTCTCTGGGGACTGGGAACATCGCTGGGCTTCCCGCTGACCATTTCCGCCGCCGGAGATACCGGCCCGGACCCGGCCAGCCGCGTGAGCGTTGTCGCCGCATCCGGCTACGTTGCATTTTTAGTGGGGCCGCCGCTGTTGGGCTTCCTCGGAGAACATTATGGGCTGCGCCACGCCATGCTGGTTGTACTGACGCTGATGGCGATTGCGGCCCTGGTTGCCCGCGCCGTGGCTAAACCGCAGCAGCCCGCTCAACAAGTTTTTGAAACGGAATAACGGAGAGTTCAATGAGCATCAAGTTGATTGCAGTGGACATGGACGGCACTTTTCTCGACGACGGTAAAAACTACAACCGTGAACGCTTTGCCGCTCAATACCAGCAGATGAAGGAACAAGGGATCCGCTTTGTGGTCGCCAGCGGCAACCAGTATTTCCAGCTGATCTCGTTCTTCCCGGATATCGCGCATGAAATCTCTTTCGTGGCGGATAACGGCGGCTGGGTCGTCAGCGAAGGCGAGGACTTGTTTAACGGCGAGCTGACAAAACAGGAGTTCAATACCGTTGTCGATCACCTGCTGACGTTGCCTCACGTCGAGATAATTGCCTGCGGCAAACGCAACGGCTACACCCTGAACGACTACGACGATGACTTTAAGCAGATGGCGGCTAAGTATTACCACCGCCTTGAGCACGTCGACAGTTTCTCGAATCTCGACGATGTGTTCTTTAAATTCGCCCTCAACCTGCCGGACAATTTGCTGGACGAAACGATGGATGCGCTGAGCGCTGAGTTTGACGGCATCGTGGTGCCGGTCACCAGCGGCCACGGCTCTATAGATCTGATAATTCCGGGTATCCACAAGGCCAACGGACTGCGTATCCTGCAGGACAAATGGGGCATTAAAGACAGCGAAGTCGTCACCTTCGGGGACGGCGGCAACGACATCGAGATGCTGACTCAGGCCGGTTTTGGCTTTGCGATGGCTAACGCGCCGGACAAAATCAAACGCATCGCACGCTTCCAGGCGGGCAACTGCAACCAGCAGGGCGTGCTGGACGTGATTGATAAGGTTCTGAAAAAAGAAGCACCGTTTAACTGATGAGCGCTATCCCGCAGGATAGATAAAAGACGATGATAAATATAAGAAAAGCTACGCCAGAAGATTTTGATGCCCTGGCAGAAATCTGGGAAGCCGCCGTGCGGGCTACCCATGATTTTTTAACCGATGACGACATCAGCAACCTGAGGCCGCAGGTGCGCGAGCTGTATATGCCGCAAATCCCAATGCAGCTGGCAGAGAACGACGCCGGGCAGCCGCTGGGCTTTATTGGCTGCCATGAAAACCGCATTGAAATGCTGTTTGTTGCCCCGCAAAGCCGTGGGACGGGCGTAGGCAAACTGCTGCTGCAATACGCCATTGAGCATTTGCAGGTTGATGAGGTGGACGTTAACGAGCAAAACCCGCAGGGCGTTGGTTTTTACCGGCATATGGGTTTTGTACAGACGGGGCGTTCAGACCTGGATGGCGAAGGGAATCCTTTCCCTTTATTGCATTTAAAGCTGGCACGGTAATCTTCTCCTCTCCTCAACGGAGAGGAGGATCCTTCTTTACTGATTCTTAAGCTGCTCCCGGCGATATTCACCCTGGCGTTCCAGCATCCAGCCCGGATATTCGCGCGGCAGCTCGCTGACCTCATTCAACCGCTGTAGATCTTCCTCGCTAAAGCGAATCCCGGTGGCGGCAACATTGTCATCAAGCTGCTCAACACGCTTCGCGCCGATAATAACGGTGGTAACAGCCTGCTGATGCAGCAGCCACGCCAGCGCAATCTGGGCCACGGAAACCCCTTTAGACTCTGCTATCTCTCGCATCACGTCTACGCAGTCAAACGCTCTGTCTTTATTGACCGGAGGGAAGTCGAACGCCAGGCGGCGGCTGCCGCTTTCGGCTTTACCGTCGCGGTCATATTTACCGCTCAGCAGGCCACCCGCCAGCGGGCTCCAGACCATCAGCCCGACGCCTTCGCTCTGCATCATCGGCACCAGTTCACGCTCCAGGTCGCGCCCGGCTATCGTGTAGTAGGCCTGTAAAGAAGCAAAACGCGCCAGCCCTAGGCGTTCTGAGATGCCCAGCGCCTTCATTATCTGCCATGCCGCCCAGTTAGAGACGCCGATATAGCGAACGAGCCCCTGCTGTACCAGCGAGTCCAGAGCACGAAGGGTTTCTTCAATTGGCGTTGCCGGGTCAAAACCGTGCAGTTGATAAAGATCGATATAATCGAGCTGCAACCGCCGCAGGCTCTCTTTTACGCTGTTGAGAATATGAAAACGCGATGAGCCTCGGGAGTTAGGCCCGGCAGTGCCGGTTTCGCCGAAGACCTTTGTTGCCACAACGACGTTTTCACGCGGTACCTTCAGGTTTTTCAGCGCCTGTCCGGTGATTATCTCCGAGCGACCGCCGGAATAGACGTTGGCGGTGTCGATAAAGTTAATCCCGGCATCCAGCGCGCGGCCAACGAGCTTGTCGGCCTCGCCCTGCTCCAGCTGGCCGATTTTTCCCCAGATGCCGTCTTCTCCGCCGAAGGTCATGGTGCCCAGGCAAAGTTCTGAAACAAACAGGCCGGTGTTACCTAATGTTTTATAACGCATAGCGGTACCTCGTGTTCAGGGTTTCAGGAAGGAAAAGCGCGGACTGACAGTTATACGCGCAGCGCCACTTTGTGGAATGGGGGATTTCTGCTCATTCCTTGCCTGTTTCTGCCTGAATCAGTTCATACCAATATCCGTAATAAACCGTATCCCACCAGCGCCGCCCACAGCAGCATCGGCAGGGAGTAGAGATGGAAGCGCCACCAGATCCGGCGATCGTTCGCCATGCGCAGCGCGATAAGGTTCGCCAGCGAGCCGGGCAGCAGGCCAAAGCCGCCGATATTCACTGCAAAAGCCAGCAACAGCGAGGCAGGAACATAGTTGAGCAACAAGATGGTTGCCGGGACGTTGCTGATAAACTGCGACAGCACGATGCCAAGCGTATATAAACCGGGTGAAGAAAGCTGAGCTACGTCGTGAAGCGAATGCTGCAACGCCGGAAGCTGAGTAACGAGGTGAACGTCGATAAACATCACCACAAAAACCGCGAGCAGGCTCCAGTCAATGCTCAGCAGCACGCGACGCGCCAGCACCAGGAAACCAACGGCGACGAGCCCCAGCCCCCATAATTCCAGTTGCATCTCCAGCGCGACGATAAAAACGATATAAAAGCCGAGGCTGGAGTAAACCAGCTTTGGCTGCCAGCCACCGTCGCCTGCATCATTATGGTAATGCAGCGATTTGGCTTTAAAACAGAACCACGCCAGCACCAGCAGGCTTAACATCATCGCCAGCGCCAGGGGAGCCATCTGCCAGCTGAATGCGGCGAACGAAAGCCCGGAGCGCCCCCACAGCAAAATATTTTGTGGGTTGCCGATTGGCGTCAGCAGCGAACCGGCGTTCACCGCGAGCGCCTCAAAAATAATCAGCCGACTTGCCGGAATCGAACAGAGTTTTTTCAGCGTGATAGTCAGCGGCACGATGATAAACAGCGCCACATCATTGGTCAGAAAGGTAGAAAGCAGTGCCGCAGCGCTGACCATAAACAGCGCCAGCTGCCGCTCGTTGGCAAAGCGCGCCACCATCCGGCGCCCAAGCACATCAAAGTAGCCGCTTAGCTCGACGCCTTTGGTCAGCATCATCAGGCCGGTTAGGGTAATAATGGTGTGCCAGTCGATGGCGGCAGGCCAAAGAGCAGGACGGAACGGCACCGCCAGGCTAAGGGCGATGCCGATCAACAGTAATAAATGCAGGAAACGATCGCGCAGGAAAGGCCGCGCAAGGCGAATGAGCATTATCAGCCGAGACCCCGCTCTGCGCTGAACTTACGAAATGCCTCCAGCGTCTCTTCGCTAACGTGGTGCTCTACCCCTTCAGCGTCAATACGTGCGGTTTCCGGGCTGATGCCCAGAGCGAGAAAGAAATTCTCGACGATTTGATGGCGCTCGCGGCTCTGCTGAGCCAGCTTTTCACCTTCCGGCGTTAAAAATACCCCACGCCACGGAATTTGCTCGATCAGGCCAACCGAGGCCAGGCGTTTAAGCATCTTGGCTACCGTCGGCTGGGAAACCCCAAGACGTGCGGCCATGTCCACCTGGCGAACCTCGCCCACCTCGTGAATCAAATCAGAAATCAGCTCAACATAATCATCAATTAATTCCCTGCGGTGCGCCTCACGCACCTGCCTGAAGCCTTCGACATGCTCTTCAATATTCGGTAATGGCGTCACTTTTTCGCTGTTCTTTTGCCCTACCCGACGGCTCATAGTGCTTCCTCTTCCAGTGGCGCGGCGTCGTCATCTGACGACGGAAGGCTTTATTGTAAACCAGCATTGGCTATCCACAAAAATTTAACGAAATAGCCATGGCTATAAAATATAGCCTGTGCTATACCTGTATGTAATGCAGTCAGGTTTGTTTATGGATAAACGACCGTTTGGCTAACAGGAGGACGCTATGAACGAATTCAAGAGGTGCATCAACGTGTTTACTCACTCCCCTTTCCAGGTACGCTTAATGCTGTTGAACATGATTTGTGATTGGGTTTCAGGCAAACCCCAGCAGGGCGAAGAAAAGCAGTAATTTCAGGCAGTCGCCCTGCCTGTTTCTGCCCTTATTTTTTTCGCTAATGGTCATCTTTTTGTAACAATCATTATCCAAAATCCCTCTTAGCGGCCCGTCAGGCCCGGCTTTAACCCCATCATTTGTCGGATTTGCAATCCGTCTCGCAAAACAGCTGCCCGTTATCAGTTGATATTCTTATCTTACGGCTCTATCTTCTTGCAGCCCTGCACATGAAGCGGCTCGCAGATGCGGTGCTATTCCCCTTCGTTTCCGTCTGTCAGGCAGGCTCTACCCTTATCGCCAGGGTCACCGCATGGCGTTTTGCAAGACCATAATAAAGATGAATGTAACAGTTAAAGATACCCTGACTGCTCGCGGAATCGCTCTGAATCCGTGGACTGGCTTTTATTTTCTACAATCCCTGTTGATTAATTTTGCACTCGGCTACGAATTCAGCCTGCTTTATGCCGTGGCTTTTAGCTGCGTCCTGCTATTGCTTTGGCGGGCTGCTCCTCGCGTACAAAAAGCCCTGCTGGCAGTTTGCAGCCTGGTTGCGGCAATGTATTTCCCGTTTGGCCAGGCCTACGGCGCGCCAAATTTCAATACCCTGCTGGCATTGCACTCAACCAATTTCGAAGAGTCCACGGAGATAATGACCATCTTCCCGTGGTACAGCTATGTGGTGTCGCTGTTTATTCTGGCGCTGGGCGTGCTGGCCGTGCG
Source organism: Cedecea davisae DSM 4568 (assembly GCF_000412335.2). Taxonomy (GTDB): domain Bacteria; phylum Pseudomonadota; class Gammaproteobacteria; order Enterobacterales; family Enterobacteriaceae; genus Cedecea; species Cedecea davisae. The sequence goes on along the minus strand of NZ_KE161030.1, from coordinate 1,195,707 downwards.
CCGCAGGCGTGAAGAAAAACGCGCGTGGCGTCATTTCGATAGCGTATGTCTGGCTATCAGCCTCGTGAGCTTTTTTGTCGCCCCGGTAACAAACCTCGCCTACGGCGGCGTCTTTAAATTTAAAGATACCGGCTACCCGGTGGTGCGTTTTGTTAAAGACGTGGTGGTAAATAACAAGGAAGTGCTCGACGAGCAATCCCGGATGAAGGAGCTTTCGCAGCAGAAGGACTCCTGGAATGTCCTGGCGGTACAGCCCAAATATCACACTTATGTAGTAGTGATTGGTGAAAGCGCCCGCCGTGACGCCCTGGGCGCATTTGGCGGCCACTGGGATAACACCCCTTTCGCCAGCCAGGTTAAAGGTAATATTTTTATGGATTACGTCTCCGCCAGCGGCTCCACGCAAAAATCGCTGGGGCTGACGCTGAATCGCGTGGTGGATGACAAGCCTCAATATCAGGATAACTTTGTGACGCTGGCTAACCGCGCAGGTTTCCAGACCTGGTGGTTCTCAAACCAGGGGCAGATAGGCGAGTACGACACGGCCATCGCCAGCATTGCGAAGCGTGCCGACGAAGTGCAATTCCTGAAAAGCGGTGACTTTGAAGCGGACAAAAACACCCGTGATGAAGCGCTGTTAAAGATGACCGCACAGGTATTCGCCACTCAGCGTAACACCCCGCAGCTGATAGTCCTGCATCTGATGGGCTCGCATCCTCAGGCCTGCGACCGTACTCAGGGCAAATACAAAGACTTTGTGCAGTCAAAAGAAACCTCCTGCTACATCTACAGCATGACGCAGACCGACGACCTGCTAAAGCAGCTCTACCTGCAATTGCAAAACACCGGCAACACCTTCTCTATGGTTTATTTCTCTGACCACGGCCTGGCGTTTAAAGAGCGCGGTACCGACGTGCAATATCTGGCCCATGACGACAAGTTCCAGCAAAACTTCCAGGTGCCCTTTATGGTGGTGTCCAGCGATGACACCAGCCACAGGCTTATTAAAGCGCGCCGCAGCGCCAATGATTTCCTGAACTTCTTCTCAGCGTGGACCGGGATTAAGGCAAAAGAATTGACGCCGAAGTACAAGTTTATTTCCGAGCAAAAAGCCGGGCCGACGTACATCACCAACTTCAGGCTGAAGAAAGTGGACTATACTCACCTGCAGACGGATGTTTTTGAGACCAGAACGCGGTAAGCGGGTCAGCGAATGACAGATAAAAAAAATCCGCCACAGGGGCGGATTTTTTATTTCTATCCCTGAGGGGGATATTAGAAACGGTAGCCTACGCCAGCGATCCAGGTGCCAACGTCAACGCTACGAATACGGCTCTGCTCGTAGGAGAAGTCCAGAGCAACGTTTTCGATAGGGTTGAACTGCAGGCCTGCGCCGTAAGAGAAGCCGTAGTCGCTAACGGAATCGTGAGCAGCTGGGTATTCGGTCGCCTGGAATTTACCGTAGCCAACACCTACAACACCGTAGATGCTTGCCCAGTCGTTGATGCGGTAAGCAGGACCAGCGGTGATACCGTAGTACTGGCCTTTAGTGTAGATACCGTCAGAAGAGGTATCGCTTTTCTGGGTGTAGGTGAAGGAGCCGATGTAGCCCAGCGGGGTATCATTTTCGTAACGGTATTTCAGGTTGAAACCGCCAGCTTTGTTCGCAACGCCCTGCATATCGCTCTGCGCATAACCACCGGTTACGGTGCTAGTTGCAGATGCGGTACCTACGGAAACGGCCAGAACACAGGCCAGTGCTGAAAGACATGCAATTTTTTTCATAATATCCACCTCAAATGTGCTTCAAGTAAGTCCTAAGTTTTAAATATAACAAAACCATGACAGAAACTCTTCGCCAATTGTGTTGTCTAACGAACCTTTTCATGTAACATAACATTTCCACTACATGTTAACTCGCTAAAATATCAGGGGAATTATGCACTCCAGCGGCAAATATTAACCCCTTTAACAACATCGTCATTCAGATAATTCTGAATTTATTTCTGACGTAAATTGACAAAAACTGCGAAGATCCTACTCCAGGTGATGAGAAATTTTCTTAATGAATTATCAACCAGCCATAAGTTAATCCATTAGACTGGGCGAACTTTTACTTTATTGACTAAATGCAGACAAAAACTGACAGGATGCAGGATGCCGCAAACTCCCCGTAACATGCCGCGCTGGTTACCCATCGTGGTGCTGCTTATTGCCATGACTTCAATTCAAAGCGGCGCTTCGCTGGCTAAGTCGCTGTTCCCGGCTATCGGGCCTCAGGGGGTTACCGCCCTGCGCCTGCTGCTCGGTACGCTCATTCTGGTGGTCATATTTAAGCCGTGGCGCCTGCGCTTTAAGCCTGAGCAGCGCTTACCCCTGCTGTTTTACGGCCTGGCCCTGGGCAGCATGAATTATCTGTTTTATGTTTCCCTGCGCACCGTGCCGCTGGGTATCGCCGTGGCGCTGGAATTTACCGGGCCGCTGGCCGTTGCCCTCTTTGGTTCGAGGCGAGCGGTAGACTTTATCTGGGTCGTGCTGGCGGTGGCGGGCCTGTGGTTCCTGCTGCCTCTCGGCCAGGATATCTCGCAGGTTGACCTCACCGGGGCCGCCTTTGCGCTGGGCGCGGGGGCCTGCTGGGCGGTTTACATTATTACCGGGCAAAAAGCCGGGGCGGAGCACGGCCCGGCAACGGTAGCTTTTGGTTCGCTGATTGCGGCGGTTATCTTCGTGCCGCTCGGCGTCTGGGAGGCGAGCGGCTCGCTACTGCAATGGTCGCTGCTGCCGATAGGGCTGGCGATTGCCGTGCTGTCCACCGCGCTGCCCTACTCTCTGGAGATGATTGCCCTGACGCGGCTGCCCACACGTACCTTTGGGACGTTAATGAGCCTTGAGCCGGGCCTTGCGGCACTGTCCGGGATGCTGTTCCTCGGCGAGCACCTCACGCTTATCCAGTGGCTGGCCCTGCTTTGTATCATCGCCGCGTCCGCCGGTTCCACGCTGACCATGAAGCGTGAAACTCAGATTAAAGAAGTTGATATCAATTAACCCACGCCCCTTCATTTAATGCGGTGATAATTCATCGCATTAAATGCTAAGACAGCCGTCAGCACTATATTTATTGCAATATGTAATACTCAATAAGAATTATTTTCTTTCCGCTGTCATATTTATTCATGTTTTCTGACATAAGTTTTAATGTACAGATAACCATCTGTTTCACAATGCATTTATCTTTTCCACCTTCTCTTTGCTATTGGTTTGATAGGTATTCTCTCAACCCGCAAAATTTAAAAGCGGTGCTATACTTATTCCCGGTAATTCATTGGGACACCAACATCAAGAGGATGAAAGATTATGAGTACCGCTAAACTGGTAAAAACTAAATCTACAAACCTGCTATATACCCGCAATGATGTGAAAGACAGCGAGAAAAAAGCCACCATTGAGCTGCTGAATCGCCAGGTCGTCCAGTTCATCGACTTGTCGCTGATTACCAAACAGGCTCACTGGAACATGCGCGGTGCTAACTTTATTGCGGTCCATGAAATGCTGGACGGCTTCCGTACTGCATTGACCGAGCATCTCGACACCATGGCAGAACGCGCGGTACAGCTGGGCGGCGTAGCACTGGGGACCACTCAGGTTATTAACAGCAAAACGCCTCTGAAAAGCTATCCGCTGGACATTCACACCGTCCAGGAGCATCTGAAAGAGCTGGCCGACCGCTATGCCATCGTCGCCAACGACGTCCGTAAAGCCGTGGGCGAAGCTAAAGACGAAGATACCGCAGATATTCTGACCGCCGCTTCACGCGATCTGGACAAATTCCTGTGGTTTATCGAGTCTAACATCGAGTAAGACATATAAATTTCCTATGAATCCTTCCCCGCCCGGGGAAGGATGTTGCACCAAAACAGCGCAGACCATTGCTCAATTCATAGCCTTAAGTTAATCAAATGTAATAATCACCTCACACAATCGTTAATGAGTGATTGTTTTGTCCACTGATTTCGCGGTAAAACTAACCCCCACCCTGTTCGCCGAATTTTCGCACCAAAATGGAGCACCATAACGGTGCGTTATGACCGGCTTGCAACGCTCAATATGCAATGTTAAAAAATCACATCCTTGCAAAACAGTAAGTTGCAAATCTGGCACGATTCTTTCATGAGTCGCCGCTTACGCAGGGGATCGCCCCGTGGATTAACAAAGGAAATGCTATGAAGTCGATTTTGAAAGTTTCACTGGCTGCACTCACCCTCGCTTTTGCAGTATCTTCCCATGCCGCTGACAAAAAACTGGTCGTTGCGACCGATACCGCATTCGTTCCTTTTGAATTCAAGCAAGGCGACAAATATGTCGGCTTCGATGTGGATCTGTGGCAGGCCATCGCTAAAGAGCTGAAGCTGGACTACACCCTGAAGCCAATGGACTTCAGCGGCATCATCCCTGCGCTGCAAACCAAAAACGTTGACGTCGCGCTGGCCGGTATCACCATCACCCCTGAGCGTGAGAAAGCAATCGATTTCTCCGACGGCTACTACAAAAGCGGCCTGCTGGTCATGGTTAAAGCTAACAACAACGACATTAAAAGCGTGAAAGACCTGGACGGTAAAATCGTCGCGGTGAAAGGCGGTACAGGTTCCGTTGATTACGCGAAAGCGAACATCAAAACTAAAGATCTGCGTCAGTTCCCGAACATCGATAACGCCTACATGGAACTGGGCACTAACCGCGCCGACGCGGTACTGCACGACACACCAAACATTCTTTACTTCATCAAAACCGCCGGTAACGGTCAGTTCAAAGCGGTAGGCGAGTCTCTGGAAGCGCAGCAATACGGTATCGCTCTGCCGAAAGGCAGCGACGAACTGCGTACCAAAATCAACGGCGCGCTGAAAACCCTGAAAGAGAACGGCCAGTACAACGAAATCTACAAAAAATGGTTCGGCACCGAGCCAAAATAATAATTCTAAGGCTTTAACGTAATACCTGAGGGGCGCCTTTCGCCCCTCTTATTATTAAATTCCCCTGTCCCTCAGGCCAGGGGGAGAAACCACGGTAGACAACAGGAACACATCATGCAGTTTGACTGGAGCGCCATTTGGCCTGCAATTCCCATCTTGTTTGAAGGCGCTAAGATGACCCTATGGATTTCAATCCTGGGGCTTTGCGGCGGTTTAGTAATTGGTTTAGTGGCGGGCTTTGCCCGTACTTACGGCGGTTGGATTGCTAACCACGTAGCGCTGGTTTTCATCGAAGTGATTCGCGGCACGCCAATCGTTGTGCAGGTCATGTTTATTTACTTCGCCCTGCCGATGGCCTTTAACGATCTGCGCATCGATCCGTTCAGCGCGGCGGTCGTCACCATCATGATCAACTCCGGAGCCTATATCGCGGAAATTACCCGCGGCGCGGTGCTCTCTATTCATAAAGGTTTCCAGGAAGCTGGCCTGGCGCTCGGCCTGTCTAAGCGTGAAACCATTCGCCACGTTATTATGCCGCTGGCGCTGCGCCGTATGCTGCCGCCGCTGGGTAACCAGTGGATCATCAGCATTAAGGACACCTCGCTGTTCATCGTTATCGGTGTAGCAGAGCTGACTCGTCAGGGTCAGGAAATTATCGCCGGTAACTTCCGCGCGCTGGAGATTTGGAGCGCCGTTGCGGTCTTCTATCTGATTATTACTCTGGTGCTGAGCTTCGTGCTGCGTCGCCTTGAAAGAAGGATGAAAATCCTGTGATTGAATTTAAAAACGTATCCAAGCACTTCGGCCAAACCCAGGTGCTGCACAATATCGACCTGAACATCAAACAGGGTGAAGTGGTGGTTATTATCGGGCCAAGCGGCTCCGGCAAATCCACCCTGCTGCGCTGCATCAACAAGCTGGAAGAGATTACCAGCGGCGACCTGATTGTTGACGGCCTGAAAGTTAACGATCCAAAAGTTGATGACCGGCTGATCCGCCAGGAAGCCGGTATGGTGTTCCAGCAGTTCTACCTGTTCCCGCACCTGACGGCGCTGGAAAACGTCGCTTTTGGCCCGATTCGCGTGCGCGGCATGAAGAAAGACGCGGCCGAAAAGCTGGCAAAAGAACTGTTAGCTAAAGTGGGCCTGGCCGAGCGTGCTCATCACTATCCGTCCGAGCTTTCCGGCGGCCAGCAGCAGCGCGTGGCAATCGCCCGTGCGCTGGCGGTTAAGCCGAAGATGATGCTGTTTGATGAGCCAACCTCTGCTCTCGACCCGGAACTGCGCCACGAAGTATTGAAGGTTATGCAGGATCTGGCAGAAGAAGGCATGACCATGGTTATCGTGACCCACGAAGTCGGCTTTGCCGCCAAAGTGGCCTCCCGCCTGATCTTTATCGATAAAGGTCGCGTGGCGGAAGACGGTAACCCTCAGGAGCTTATCGACAACCCGCCAAGCCCGCGCCTGCGCGAGTTCTTGCAGCACGTCGCATAATCACCTTTCAGGGCGGCGGCTCCGGCCTGCCGCCCTGCACTCCCCGGAAAAATCCCGCTTTTTTATTCACTCTCGCCCAGCCCACTATACTTACTCCTTTGCCCGAAATTTTCAGCCCGGAGGAGCGTCGTGCGAGGGATCTTGCTACTGCTTATTAGCCTGATAACACTGCCAGGCCACGCTGTTACCCTGCCAGGAGCGGTTGCTGCGGCGACCACTCAAACCAGTCACTCTGCCCCTGCAGAACCCACCGTTGAACAGAAGAAAAAAGCTTACGCAGCGCTTGCCGACGTGCTGGAGAACCCACAATCGCGCACGGAATTGATCGATCAGTTGCGCAAAGTTGCCGCCGACGATGCCTCCCGAACCGTTCCCGCCATTACCCCGCCCGATAAGCTTGCCAGCGATAAAACGGTTCTTGAGAACGTCACCGACGTCAGCCGCCGCTACGGCGGTGAACTGGTCGAACGCTTCGAACAGCTGCATCAGAGCATCACCAGCGCACCGAGGAAAGCCTTTAACCAGCAGACTTTCTTCAATGCGCTGAGCCATTTTGCGCTGCTGGCCTGTGCCGTCTTTGTGTTCTATTTTCTGCTGCGCGCCTGCGTTACGCCGCTGTGGGCAAAAATGGGCGACTGGGGGCGAAAAAAAAATCGGGATCGTGCCAGCTGGCTTCACCTGCCGTTAGCCATCCTCGCGGCCTTTGCGGTAGATATCGTTCTGCTGGCGCTCACGCTGTTCGTTGGCCAAATGCTCAGCGACAAAATGAACGCTGGCAATCCGACTATTGCCCGCCAGCAGGGGCTGTTTCTTAATGCCTTTGGGCTAATAGAGTTCTTCAGGGCCGTACTGCGGCTCATTTTCAGCCCCCGCTTTCCGGCCCTGCGCCCCTTTCCCATCAGCGACCAGACCGCCCGCTACTGGAGCGTGCGGCTTGCCTGGTTGAGCACTTTTATCGGCTATGGTTTGATGGTGGCCGTGCCAATTACCGCAAGCCAGGTCAACCCGCAGGCCAGCGCCACCATAAATATCATCGTGATGCTGCTGATAACCCTCTGGGCGCAGTATCTGATTTTTCACAATAAGCGCCCTATCCAGCAGAGCCTGATTCACCTTGCCGACCGGTCGATGGCCTTTTTCAGCCTGTTTATTCGCGCCTTTGCGCTGATCTGGCACTGGCTTGCTTCGGCCTATTTTGTGGCGCTATTTTTCCTGTCGCTGTTCGATCCCGGCAACAGCCTGAAATTTATGATGGGCGCCACGCTGCACAGCCTGACGATTATCGGCGTGGCGGCATTTATTTCCGGCATGCTCTCGCGCTGGATAGCCAAAACCATCACGCTCTCCCCGGAAGTACAGCGCAGCTATCCTGAGCTGCAAAAGCGCCTGAACGGCTGGATCTCCGCCACGCTGAAGCTGGCGCGCATTCTTACCGTATGCGTCGCCGTGATGCTGCTGCTGGATGCCTGGGGCCTGTTCGACGTCTGGCAATGGCTGGCCCACGGTGCCGGAGAGAAAGCCGTCGATATCCTGATCCGCATTCTGCTGATCCTGTTCTTTTCGGCGGTCGGCTGGACGCTGCTGGCAAGCCTGATTGAGAACCGGCTCACCTCAGATATTCATGGTCGCCCCCTGCCGAGCGCGCGTACCCGAACATTGCTGACGCTATTTCGTAACGCGCTTGCGGTTATTATCAGCACCATCACAATCATGATCCTGCTTTCGGAAGTCGGCGTAAACATTGCGCCACTGCTGGCCGGGGCCGGGGCGCTGGGTCTGGCTATCAGCTTCGGCTCCCAGACGCTGGTGAAAGATATTATCACCGGGGTGTTTATCCAGTTCGAGAACGGCATGAATAACGGGGATTACGTCACCATCGGCGCGATTACCGGCACAGTTGAAAAAATGTCCATCCGCTCGGTTGGCGTACGCCAGGACACCGGGGCTTACCACATTATTCCGTGGTCTTCGATAACCACCTTTGCGAACTTCGTGCGGGGGATAGGCTCATTTGTCGCCAATTATGACGTCGACAGGCGGGAAGATGTGGATAAGGTTAACCGCATTCTGGGAGAGGCAGTGGAAGAGCTAATGGGCAAAGAAGAGACTCGCATGCTGGTCATCGGGGAACCCACTTTCTCAGGAATTGTGGGGCTCACCAACCAGGCCTTTACCGTCCGGGTCACCTTCACCACGCTGCCGTTAAAGCAGTGGACGGTGCGCTACGCCCTGGACGGGATGGTAAAAAAACACTTCGATGCGGCCGGGATAAGACCGCCGGTGCAAAGCGTGCAGGTTATCCAGCCGGGCACCGATACGGCTCAGGCGGCAACGGCGATGGAAACGCTGCCGCCCGCTAACCCCACGGTTTAATTATTTACCGCGGTTTTTCGCCCAGCGGGCCCGCTGGGCGTCATCCATAAAGCTCCAGGCGATGAAGCGGCTCTGCTTCTGGCCCTGCGCCATCTCTTTTTTCACCACTTTCACCACCCCGGTTTCCTGCATCACGCGGTACAACGCGGGCAGGTTCTCGCCTTTAGAAACCAGAGAAGTGAACCACAGCACCTGGCGGCCAAAAGCCTTGCTCTCTTTGATCATTTTGCTGACGAACGCGACTTCACCGCCTTCGCACCACAGCTCCTGCTCGCGGCCGCCGAAGTTGAGCGCAGCTCCTGCATCCTGGCCCAGATTACGGCGTTTGCGTTCGCTGCCGCTGCGGGCTGCCTGTGCCGAATCATGGAAAGGCGGATTACAAAGCGTCGCATCGTAGGTTTCGTTCTTGTGGATGATGCCGTCTAAAATATTGTCGGCATTTTTCTGGCGGCGCAGACGGATCATGCGGTTAAGGCCAGGGTTCGCCTCAAGAATTTGCATTGCGCCACGCAGCGCGTCCTCATCAAGCTCCGAGCCGGTAAAGCGCCAGCCGTATTCGTGCTGCCCAATCAGCGGATAGATGCAGTTGGCACCCACGCCAACATCCAGCACCGTAGCCTGAGTCGGCACCACGCCGCCGTTGCTCTCAGCCAGTAAATCCGCTAAATGATGTATATAATCCGCGCGCCCCGGAACCGGCGGGCAGAGAAAACCTTCGGGAATATCCCACTGCTTAATTTGGTAGAAGTGGGCCAACAGCGCCTGGTTAAGCGCCTTAACCGCCAGCGGGTCGGCAAAATCTACCGTGGTGTCGCCGTGCGGCCCCTGACGCAAAAACGCCGCCAGCGCCGGGCTGCTTTCGGTTAAAGCGGCAAAGTCATACCGGTTGCGGTGGCGGTTACGCGGGTGTAAACCGGGTTTAGTTGCGGCTGGGGTTTTCATCGGGGCTTCTCCTTGTGTGGGCGCGTAAGATACTCTGCTCTCCGCGCCGGGTAAATACATCCCCGGCGATTTGGCTCTTCCAACACGAATTCAGGTGCGCTATGAGTAAAAAACGTTACTACTACGAACCTTCAGAGGGCCACGGCTTAGGGCACGATCCGCTGAACGCCATCATCGGCCCTCGCCCTATCGGCTGGATAGCCTCTTACAATCCGCAGGGGCAGCGCAATCTTGCGCCCTACAGCTTCTTTAACTGCTTCAATTATCGCCCACCGATAATTGGTTTCGCCAGCAGCGGCTGGAAAGATAGCGTGCAAAACATTCTCGACACCAAAGAATTCGTCTGGAACCTGGCGACCCGCCCCCTTGCCGAACAGATGAATGAAACCTCCGCCACGCTGCCCAGAGGCGAGGATGAGTTCCAGCGGGCAGGCTTAACGCCGGTTGCCGGGAAAAAGGTTAAAGCCTGTCTGGTGGCCGAAAGCCCGGTTAACTTCGAATGCCGCCTCTCTCAATGCATTCGCCTGACCGCCGCCGATGGCGACGAGCTGAACAGCTGGCTGGTATTGGGCGAAGTGGTTGCCGTGCATATAGATGAAGAGTTGCTTATCGACGGCGTTTACCAGACCGCTTTGGCAAAACCGATACTGCGGGCTGGTGGCCCCTCGGCCTATTACACCATAGACGAATCGCTGCGTTTCGATCTGATCCGCCCGGACGCCCGCTAAAAACACGATAAATCAGCCACTTATTTGTGGCTTTTTTGTCAGCTTTTGGTCAAGTTTTATCGTTCAAAAAATAAGCACAAGTCCATCAATTTTTTCCGTCATTACCTGCCCGCAGGGGAACTAGACTTTAACTGTCAGACAAGATAAAGGTGTTCCGCTCCTAACGCTCAAGAGGATGTAAAGATGAAAAAACTGCTGTATTTCTCTGCGGTTATCTCTCTTGCTGCACTGCCTTTTGCCTCAATGGCAGCCCAGGAAATGAGTGACGCAAACCTTGGCCAGATGCGTCCGGTCGGTACGGTAACCGCCAAAGCCGGCACGCTTGACGGTCTGCAAGCCAAGCTGGCCGAAAAAGCCAAAGAACAGGGTGCGACCGGCTATGTCATCAACTCGGCCGGCGGCGATAATCGCCTCTACGGCACAGCCACCATCTACAAATAGCCCCGCGTACCGTCACCACGCCCCGTTATGCGGGGCTTTTTTATTCTCTCTGCGCTAAAAACCCCACAAAAAAAATCAAGTAATCATATGATACTTATATGGCTCATCTGTGAATTAACTCACTTTATTCGCTCTGAACAATCACTAAGGTAATCACACGCAAGAATTGTCTCTTGTGATTACTTACGGAGCGGTAAAATGAAAAACCTGATGGCCGCAATAGAAGCCCGGCTGATGCCCCTGGCCGCTAAGATGGCGCAGCAGCGTCATTTAGGCGCCATTCGCGATGCCTATATCTCGTTCATGCCGTTTATTATCGTTGGCTCAATTCTGCTGGTGATCTCTTCGTTCCCGAGCACCGTATACCAGCAGTTTATGGCCTCCATTTTTGGCGAGGGATGGTCCGCCACCGTCGAAATTCCTTTCAATGCGATCTTCTCAACCATGGCGCTGTTTATCAGCTTCCTGGTGGCCTACCGGCTGGCGGAGCGCTACGACATAGACAGAATGTCTTCCGGTATTTTATCGCTCTCCTGTTTTCTGATCCTCACGCCGTTCGCCAAACATCCTGATGTCGGCAATATTATTCCCATGGAGTGGTTGGGCTCAAAAGGGCTGTTCGTCGCTATGCTGGGCGCGCTTGCCAGCACCGAACTGTTTGCCTGGATGCTGCGCCAGAACTGGGTGATAAAAATGCCCGACGGCGTGCCGCCTGCCGTGCAACGCTCTTTCGCCGCTCTTATCCCTTCATTACTGATTCTGGTCATCGCCCTGGCGGTGCGGGTGCTGTTCGCTAAAACCGACTACCACACCATTCACCAATTCGTTTATGAAGTGCTCGCCACGCCGATTCGCCACTTTGGCACCTCTTATATCGGCGCGCTGTTTACCTGCTTCAGCATTACCAGCCTGTGGTCGGTGGGTATTAACTCCGGCTCGATGGTAAACGGTATTCTTCGGCCATTCTGGATGGAAAACCAGATGGACAACCTCGCCGCCACCCAGGCCGGAATGCCGCCGCCGCACGTGGTTACCGAGCAGTTCTATGACATGATCTGGATGGGCGGCGCGGGCGCAACTTTGTCTCTGGTGATTGCTATGCTGCTGTTCGCCCGCAGCCAGCACATCAAAAACGTTTCGCGCCTCGCCGCAGGCTCCTCCCTCTTCAATATTAACGAGCCGGTGCTGTTTGGCCTGCCCGTTATCATGAACCCAATAATGCTTATCCCGTTTAATCTGGTGCCGCTGGTGCTGGTTACGGTGCAGTACATCGCGATGTCGGTCGGCATGGTCGCCACCACCACCGGGGTTTATATCCCGTGGACGCTGCCGCCGGTGCTGAGCGGGTTTATCGTTACCGGCCATCTCAGCGGCGCGGTTATCCAGCTTATTAACCTGTGCATCGGGGCAATCATCTATCTGCCCTTCCTCAAAGTCGTCGACCGGCAGTATCGGGCCAGCGAAGCGCCCGTTGCCACGACTGAAAGTAAACCCGCCACGGAGTAGTTAAACATGACGTTATCAGCAAAATGGGGAACGATCGCCACCTGGCGTATGGCGTGGGAAGGTATCGGCGAGGCCGCCGGGCAGCTACAACAGGGCGGTTCGGCCAGCGATGCGGTCGTTCACGCGGTAAAATGCGTGGAAGATTATCCCTTCTACAAATCGGTCGGCTTCGGCGGGCTGCCTAACGAACGCGGAGAGGTGGAACTGGATGCCGCCTTTATGGACGGTACCAGCCTTGCGCTGGGCGCGGTTGCCGGAGTAAAAAACATCGCCAACCCTATTCTGCTGGCAAGAGCGCTCAGCGAGGAGCGATTTAATAGCTTTATGGTCGGCGAAGGTGCCGAAGAGTGGGCGCGAAGCCGGGGCTTTGAAAGCAAAACAATGCTGACCAGCCGCGCCCATAACCACTACCTCAAACGCAAGCGTGAAACCCTGGATCGCGGCCTCAGCCCTTACACCGGGCACGATACCGTCGGCGTGATTGCCCTGGACGCTCAGCAGAGAATGTCGGTAGCCACCTCCACCAGCGGCCTGTTTATGAAACGCCCCGGCAGAGTTGGCGACTCGCCGGTTTCCGGCTCGGGGTTCTATGCCGACAGCGAAATTGGTGCCGCTACCGCTACCGGCCTCGGTGAAGACCTGATGAAAGGCTGCATCAGCTATGAAATCGTCAGCCGCATGGCGCGCGGCATGTCGCCGCAGCAGGCAGCCGAGTCGGCGGTTTACGATCTTGAAGCGAAACTGATTGCGCGCTATGGCCGCGCGGGCGACCTGTCCGTCGTCTGCATGAACAATCGCGGCGAATACGGTGCCGCCACAACTATCGATAACTTCTCTTTCTCGGTCGCCACCCCTGACCAACCGGCTCAGGTCTTCCTCACCGCTCGCGAAGGCAACAAAACGCTTATTCGCCCCGCAGACCGTGCATGGCTGGACGCCTATCAACAACGCATCACCGCCGAGGTCATCCAATGAAATGCCAGTTAATTTCACCCGACGCCAGTTTCAAAGAGGCTCATCTACTGCTGTGGAACACTTCCGGCAGCCGCTGGCCGAATGCGCTTCAGCCGCTATTAATAGAGATGGCGCATCACGATGAAGCACAAACCACCTCTTTTGGCCTGCTGGGCGTTTGCCAGCGCCTGTCGCTGCTGCCCGAATCTGACATTACGCAGCCCGCAGTTCTTCGCCGCCTGCTGAACGCCATTGAAACGTTACTCCCCTCCCCCGTACAGCAGCCGGTGGCGCTGGATCTCGCTGGTTTTAACCTGGCGGATGAAACTACTTTCGTGCGCCTGCGCGGCCTGCTGGTCGCCATCATGAACCGTTTTTATCAGCTGCCTCAACTTGGCTACCGTCGCGAACAGCCGCAAAGTAAAGGCGAACTGTGGCTGGTTGCCGAGCCGAACAACGCTCTGGCCCGGCGTCTGGCGGCCCAGGCAGAAGCCATTGCCCGGGGGATGCTGCTCTCGCGCCAGCTGGCGGATTTACCCGCCCAGGACTGCCGCCCGCAGGACGTTGCTCGCCGCGCCGAAGAGTGGGCAGCTCAACACCCGCAAACTTGCTGTGAAGTCCTCGACGAGCAGGCTATTTTTGACGGCGGCCTCGGCTGCCTGCACGCCACGGGGAAAGGTAGCGTAAACCCTCCCCGCCTGGTGACGCTGCGCTGGCAGGGTGCCGGGGAGCATAGCCCGGTTTACGCCCTGGTCGGGAAAGGCATTACCTTCGACACGGGCGGCCTGTGGCTGAAAGAAGGCGAAGGGATGCGCACCATGAAATATGACATGTGCGGCGCGGCGGTGGTGTTTGGCATGATGGAAACGGTAAAAGCGTTAAACCTGCCGCTCAATATTGTCGCGGTGATGGCGCTGGCCGAAAACATGCCGGGCAGTACGGCCATGCTCCCCGGTGACGTGGTTAAGGCGCACGCTGGCGTTAGCGTCGAAATCATGAATACCGATGCCGAAGGACGGCTGGTGCTGGCAGACGCGCTTAGCTACGCCGCCGAACGTTTCGAACCCGCAGAAATAATTGATGTGGCAACCCTGACCGGCGCGGTAGTGAAAGCCCTGGGTTACGATATCTCCGGCATGATGAGCAACAATGAATTCCTGAGCCAGCGCTTACAGCACGCGGGCAACCTGACGCAGGATCGCGTCTGGCCGCTGCCGCTGGACGAAAGCTTCGACGGCCAGGTAAAAAGCACCATTGCCGACCTGACCAACACCCCGCCGAACAACGCGGCGATTGCGGTTTCGGCCGCCCAGTTCCTGAGTAAATTCTGCCATCATCGCCCCTGGGCGCACCTTGACGTCAGCGGAACCGCGCTTTCACGGGGCAAGTTTACCCAGGCGAGCGGCCGCCCCGCGCACCTGTTAACCCACTATTTGCTTTCGCTTTGCGAGGCCAGATAACCCAAAAAAGCGCCATCCGGGCGCTTTTTTTATTTACCAGCCGACGGCTGATTTAGCCGGAGCCACGCCGCCGGGGTAAGGTTTTTCAGGCGGCTGCGGATAATTCTCTGGTTCAGCAAATCTTCGAACTCCAGCAGCACCGCGCCCAGCCCAAGACGTTTGTCAAAACGCTCACCGTTTAATAGCGCCTCGAGCTCCTGCCGATAGTTCCCCTGCTTAGCCTGCTGCTGCCAGCTTTCCTCGGGGGCAGGATGCAGCGGCACCGAAAGTGCCTCCGCCAGCTGCTGAGCAAAAGTTGAAGGTCGGGCGGTAATAGAAAGCACCGGCAACAGCAGACCCTGACGCAAGAAGCCGACCAGCGGGTCGGGTATTCCCACGCAGCCGCGTTCGCGCAGCGCCACCGCCATATAGCCAGAAACCCGGTCGCTAAAGACCAGAAGCTCGCCCTGCTTATGGCTAATCACTTCCGGGAGGGGGAAAACGTCGAGCCATAAATGGCCGCAGGCGCTGTTCAGATCGGGACGGGTAATTCTCGATTGCTGCCAATTTTGCAACGCACGGCTGACGCTGGCCCTGGAGATACCCTGCTGCACCAGCAAACGAGCAGCCTCAAGCAATTCATCCAGCGAAAGCGCCAGCCGCAGGCGCAGAAACACCAGTATGGCTTCCTGCTCGTGGCTCAGCGCCCGGTGAATAGTATTCGGACGATGGGATTTATCGTAGCAGTCATCGCGCATGCGCCAGCGGCGAACGGTATCCACAGATATGTTCAGTTCCTCCGCCAGCTCGCCGTCCGTTTTATCGGACTCCTGAATGTACTTGCGGGTACGCGGCGTAGTTGTGGCGTTGGAGTGCAGCTTTATCTCCATCGAACCTCATCCGATCGGGTTGAAAAGTAAGAACATCATTATAAAAGCTCCCCCCGCAGCATACAGCGCTAAAAGCCAAAACAACGCTAAAAATGCTGCGCAAGCGATTGCACATCAGGTAAGACCAGCAGCGGCAAAAAGAGTAGCAAAAAGTGCGCAAACTAAGGGTTTCCATGGTTAACGTCACGCAGTGAAACTATTTACCCGGCAATCATTATTTATTTCAATAAGTTATAACTAATTCAATTTTTTTGATTAAGGCCGTCAATTCTCTTCGATTTATTCTTCCGCCTAAAAGTGTGACCATAATCACATCGACGGAACAACGTCACCTTAACAGAACAACCTGCGAGAATTTAGCCATGAAAACCATCAAATATGCTGTAGCTGCAATCGCTCTTTCTACTCTTTCTTTCGGTGCTTTCGCTGCGCAATCAGTGAATGAAACTCAGGCACAAAACCTGAATAAAGTTGGCGTAGTTTCCGTAACCGGCGCATCTACTCTGGACAGCCTGGAAGCAAAACTGGCCGCTAAAGCCGACGCTGCTGGCGCATCTGCTTACGCCATCACTTCTGCTAACACCGATGGCCGTATGAGCGGCACCGCAGTTATCTACAAATAATCACTGCACCTGAGCATTACCCTCATTAAGGCTGATACCCTCATCGGCCTTGATAGCACTACCCTTGTTTAACCCTGATGTTACCCTTGTTTGCCCGCGATGCCTGTCGCGGGCTTTTTTTGCCTGTCATTCAGAAAACTTCAGCTACCCGAGCTAAACCCGCCTCAAGCGTTGCAACCTCACCGGTGGCGACCAGGCAGCAGGCCAGCTGAATCTTCAGCGACCGGGGTACCGGCTCCACGCCCGCCACGCAGCGTTCAATCCAGCGGGCGGTAACATCAGGATCTTTACCGGCCGGGAGCACAACGTCTTCAGACTCAAGGTCGGTCTGGCGCTCGCTAATCACCCGGGCGCCTTCGCCGTCAATTAGCGTTATCTGCGGGCAGCGCTGAGGGTTGGCATACACCTCGCCTTCCGTGCCGTGCATCAGCAGCCCACGGCCACCAATATCGGCAAAGAACTTCGCTACTTTGGACACATATTCGGGGTGGGAAACGCTGGCAAGCCTCAGGGCGGCGTCTTCTGCAAACGGCGTCGCCAGTTTCGCCAGCGTGTGGGCGCTGTTTCGCACGCCCATTCTCCAGCGCATTCCAAGTTGTTCTTCCATTGGCGGGCAAAGTGCGCCGACAGGAATATAAACCGGATGATGCGACTCCAGTTTCGCCTGCGCCTGCCCGGCATGGCGAGTCGGCTCGATGCCCAGCAGGGTAAAAATAGTTTCCGTCAGCACGCGGGTTGGATCATCGCTTACGCCGTGCACAACCACCGGATAGCCCAGCTTGCTGAGCAGCAGCGCCAGCAGCGGCGTAAGGTTGGCCTGCTTGCGGGCGCCATTATAAGAAGGAATAACAATCGGCATCGGTTTACCGGGCGGCGGCGTCAGGGCGATCAGATGCTGCTTCATCGCTTCATAAAAGCCGAGCATTTCCGCTTCGCCCTCACCCTTTATGCGCAGGGCAATCAGCACCCCGCCCAGCTCAAGTTCCGGGATTTCCCCCTTCAGCATATGGCTGTACAGCCCGCGAGCCGTATCAAAATCGAGATCCCTGGCGTGGTTTTTCCCACGGCCAATTTCTTTAATGATTTTGCGGTAGTCCATTCAGACTCTCCTTGCTATTTCTTGCCCACACGTTTGCGCCGCACGGTGTGTTTCGGCGTCGTTGTTATTGGTTTTGCCTCCGGCGCTTCGGGCTGCTCGATGGGGAACACCGGGAGCGCGGCCAGCAGCCGTTCGCCGTAGCGCTTACTCAGCAAACGACGATCGTAAATCACAATCTCACCATAGCAGGCGTGGCTGCGAATTAAACGCCCGACTTGCTGGATCAGGTTAAAAGAGGCGCTCGGCAGGCTCTGGACTTCAAACGGATAGCGCTTAAGGCTTTTTAGCCACTCGCCTTCGGTTATCACCACCGGGCTGTCCACCGGCGGGAAAGCAATCTTATGGATATGCACCTGGGTGAGCAGCTCGCCTTTCAGATCAAGCCCCTCGGCAAAGGACTGTAGCCCGATAAGGACGCTGGTTTCCCCGGCCTGAACCCGCTTGCGGTGCAGTTCCACCAGCCGATAACGCGGCTGATCGCCCTGCACCAGCAGTATCAGGCGCAGATCGGTAACGTGGGTCATAAATTGCTGCATCGCCCGGCCGCTGGCAAACAGCACCAGCATCGCCTTGTGCTCACCCGCTGCAAGCTGGGCGCGGAAAAAGGCCGCCATTTCGGCAATATGCTGCGCTTCATGCTCCATCAGCGGCTCGTAGCGCATTTTGGGAATGACGATTTTCCCCTGCTCGATGTGATTAAACGGCGAGTCGAGGTGAATAAAACGGTCGCCCGCCTTCTCGCGCAGCCCACTCATTTCCTGCAGGCGATCGAAGCGATTAAGCGAGCGCAGCGTGGCGGAAGTCACAATCACGTGTGGCACTTTACGCCAGAGCATTTTTTCCAGCTGATCGCTCACCCGGATGCCCACGCAGTGGAAAAACAGATGAGCCTGCCCTTCACGAACTTCCCGCGCGACCCATTTTGAAACCGGCGCGCCCGAGGCCTGCTCCATCGCAGCCAGCTTCCACAGCTTGCTCTGCGCTTCAAAATAGCCCAGGGCACGGTTCATTTGCAGCAGCGCACGGTGCAAACGCACGATGTCATGACTGGCGGTTTTTTCGCTCAGATCGTTAAGCAGCGCTTCGGATAAGCCGCGCAGCGACTCCATCAACTTGGCCAGACGCTGACAAATAACCATTATCTCTTCGGGCAAAACGCCCATCTCAAAACGGTGCTCGCCTTCGCGCTCGCCGGGCAGCCACAGACTGACAATGGCGTTAAACGAATGCAACAGTTCGTAGACTTCATCGCAATGGTTGGTCAAACGCTCGGGAACGGTTAGCGGCGGCGGGCTTTTAGGCCGGAACTGCGCCATGCAGGTTTCCACCAGCTTGCTGAACAAGTCGAGTTGTAAACGGCTGTAGCCCGGCGTTATCTCCGCGCTCATCTCCAGCGCGTCACGCGCCACGTCCGCCAGGTGATGCCCTTCATCAAGCACCAGCAGCAGGTTTTTCGCTTCCGGCAGCACCGCATCGCTTTCCAGCGCCGCCATGACCAGCGCATGGTTAGCCACCACCACTTCCGCCTCGTCGATTTCCCGGCGGGCAACAAAGAACGGGCACTCTTTATACCAGTGGCAGTTCCGCCCAAGACAGCTGGCCTTATCGGTACTCAGCCGCCGCCACAGATCGTCGCTAATCGCCTCATCCGTATGGTCCCGCAGGCCGTCCCATTTATAGCCGTCGAGGCTGGTTTTCAGCTTCGCGCAGCGCTGCTGCTCGTCTTTGCTGGTGGGGGCCATTTCGTCGTCGAGAAACGCCAGTAGATCGCCCTGGGCAAAGTTGTCCGTCGCCAGCGCCGCGAGATTACGCGGGCAAACGTAGCGCCCGCGCCCAAAGGCGGCGGTAAATTTCAGGTCGGGGATAATCTTGCGCAGCAGCGGCAGATCTTTGCTGAAAATCTGATCCTGTAGGGCGACGTTGGCGGTGCTTACCACCAGCGTTTTCTGGTCCCCCCTGGCGATGGCGATACCGGGGATCAGATAGGAGAGCGTTTTGCCGACGCCGGTCGGCGCTTCTATCGCCAGATGCCGCCCTTCTTCACCGGCAAGGGTTCTCGCCACCTCAGCTATCATCTGCCGCTGAGGCGCTCGCGGAATAAAATCCGGGATCTGCTGCTGGAGCGCCTTATACCAGGCACCGATTTGCGCTTTTTGCGCCGACGACAAAGCCATAACATCACTTCTTTCTCTGGATAATTCGAGTTGCAGGAAGGCGGCTAGCTAGAGAATCCCCAGAAGCTTACTTAAGTAAGTGACTGGGGCGAGCTAGTGACGCCAACGCGCCTGTGGCTCGAAGTATGACGAGACACTGTATAAACAGCCACTATTGTTTCACCTTTCCGCTCCTCTCCCCTAATGTTTTTTTCTCACTTTTGACTTGCGGAACGGCACGTTCTAACCGCGCAACGGCGGCTAAAACGTGACGACTCACGCTACACCAGCCAGGCGGCCAGTTTTTCGGCCTGCAATGCAAAGCGGTTAAACAACCGCTTCAGGACTTCCGGCTCCAGTTGATGGAACGGGAGGCAGCTCCACTGCACCACCTGCTGCTGTTCGGTTAACAATCCGGTGAGCACCGGCGGGTAATCCATTCCCAGCAAATTGGCCTGCAATAACACCGACAGCGTTTCCGGGTCGCTAAGCCTCGTCGGCCGTGCGGGGAGCACGCAGCTAAGCAAAATATGCCCCGGCGGGGATTCGCTTATCTCCAGCGTCACGCCCGCGCTCAGCTCAACGGAATAGCCTTCTGCATTTTCCAGCTCGGCACGCTGGCCTGACTCATCGGCCAGCAGCGGCTGCAATACCTGCGCTAAATGTGAGGGTGCGGGCATGGTTAGCTACCTATTATCCGCCGGAAAGCGGCGGTCACGGAGTTTGAGCGAGGGCGCGAACGAGCGGGCGCCGGCGCGGTGCCGTAAACGTCCGGCGGAATAACCGGCGGCTCGCGGTAAAGCGGGCGGCTGGCCGAAACCGGAGCATGCGGGTGGGCGTGGACCGGCGGCGGCCCGTAGCTATAAACCGGCGCGACGGGCGGCGGACCATAATTGTAGGCAGGCCCGGATGCCGGTAAAGGGATCGTGCCGTACATGTTTCCCGGTGCCGGAGGCGGGGCATAAACGGGCGCCGGGCGCACATCAATGGAGTTTGCGCGGCGGCGGTTCACCGGCGGCGGCACCGCGTTCGATGCGGTTCTCGGCCTGCGCCCGCGGGATGAAGATTCTGCGGCAAAGGAGTCGGTACGGTTACGCGGGCGATCGTTACTGCTAAACGTTGGCGTCGGGGCCACACGCTGTTGCGCTTCGGACGCGGCGGCAGGCCCGCTCATCCGCGACCTTAGCTGGCTAACCGACAAAGACTGATCGAATGATTGCATCGCGCCGCGGCTGTCTTCCCCGTCATAGCGAATGCCGAGGTTCCTCGAAACGTGGCGCTGAACGTATCCCGGCCCGGCTACCGTGCTGTCCCTCAGCTGTTCGGGGCTGAGTTTCGCCAGCTGCGGTGCCGCCTTGCGGAACTCTTTATCCACCTCGGCCTGAGTCGCCTTTCTGCCTCGCAGCAGCTTCTCACTGATATCATCGTCCCGGTGCCCGGGCTGGAAAGTTTGCAAAACATGGAAAGTATCGCCGAATTTGGCATCCTTCAGCCGGATGGCGCGGCCAAATTCCGGCCAGGCGTCCGAAACAATCGATTTGTTGTCAGCCCGCGGGTCGCCGATTATTACAAAGGCATGGTCTACATCCCGATTGTGCACCACGGAAACCGGCTGCTTTACGCGAGAATTAGCCAGCAGCAGCGCATTTACCGCCGCCATTTCACCGCAGTTACCGGCGCGAAACTTCGACGCTTCCCAGGCGCGAACTGTGTAATCCCCATTCCCGGTTGCCTTTTGCGACAAAAGCGTCCTTTTGTAGGACTCCCCCATGGTGGCGCGAATATGGTTCTTCTGGTTGCCGGAGCCCATATCCAGCACGCGCCAGGTATCGTCGATCGCCTTGTTGGCGTAATAGAGCGCGTCGGCCTGGCGGGCAGAAACATTGACCGTGCGCTCGTAATGTTCAGGATTAGTCGGCTCCAGCGCGATGCGCATAGAAACCCGACGGTTAGCATTACCGCTTATCAGGCCAGGATCGACCCGCAAGCTGGTATCTACGCTGTTTAACGGCATGATATCTCTCCACTTTAGTTGTTGAGTCAAAAGGTTAAGTGGGGAGAGGCGCTGCCTGGTTCCTTCGCGGCAACAAAAGAGAGGCTGCCCGCGCACAGAACTTGTAACAAGCTGCAACCTTTATCGCTCCAGGCAAAGGTAGATTCGCCGCGGCGGGGCTGTTATGTTCATTTAACACGCGTCTTTGCAATTCGTGCGTGATAACTATTTTTATAAAAATGAACAATTTAATAACTATAAATTATGGATGACAGACGGTATGGCAATCAGACTCCTCCTCGCCGACGATCACATTTTGATGCGCGAGGGCCTGAAACAAATCTTTTCGCTGGATAAGAAAATCAAAGTGGTGGCGGAAGCCGGCTGCGGGCGCACGGTACTCTCGCTACTAACGGAAATAGAAGTTGATGTTTTGCTGCTTGACCTCTCGATGCCCGGCGAGTCCGGCCCGGAGCTGGTGCAGCAGATAACCCGGCTGTGGCCGAGCCTGCCGGTGCTGGTGCTTAGCATGCATAACGAGCCGCAAATAGCCCAGATGGTGCTTGCCAGCGGCGCTCACGGCTTTATTACTAAAGATCAGGCGCCGCAAACATTACTGCACGCCATCCATCGCGTCGCCGCCCGCCAGCGCTACATCGATCCCTCCCTTGCGGAAGCGATAGTTTTCTCAACTCAGGAAAACGACCAGCTGCGCCGCTACGCCACGCTATCCCAGAGGGAAAAACAGATCCTGCGCCTGCTCAGCGGCGGCGAGAACGTCAACGGTATTGCCGGGACGCTGAACATCAGCAATAAAACCGTCAGCACCCACAAAACCCGCATGATGGAGAAAATGCAGTTCGACAATAACGCCGACATCATTAAGTTCGCTATTCGCTATCATAAGCTTTAGCGACGCCGGGGGCGGAAAACGGAATTTCAATGTGTACGCAGCTGCCCTTTCCCGGCGTGCTGTTGATATTGAAGATCCAGCCTCTCATCATGCAGCGCTCGCGCATGCTCAGCAGGCCGAAAGCCCGGTCGGATACCAGGCCAGGATCGAACCCCTGGCCATCATCATTAATACACACCAGCACGATTTTGCCCCGCGTCAGAACTTTTACTTCCACCTCACGCGCGCCCGCATGGCGCTGAACGTTGGTCAAAGACTCCTGCACCACCCGGAAAATCGCCGTCACCTCATCATCACACAGCGACACAGGCAGCGGCTGGATGGTCAGCGTGCAGACCCCGGAGCGGTGTTTATTGAACTGATCGCGCAGCCAGATTAACGCCGGTTTCAGCCCCATATTCAGCACCGCAGGGCGCAGCTGAGTGGCGATATCGCGCACAACTTTGATCGTGCCATCAACCAGTTGGGTGAGCGGCTCGACTTCATGTTGCAGAGCGGGATGGTTCTGCCCGAGCAGCGAAATTCCCACCCGCAGCGAAGTCAGATGCTGGCCCAGTTCATCGTGAATTTCGCGCGCCATATGTTTACGCTCGTTCTCGACGCTGCTTTGCAGCTTCTGGGTCATCTGCCGCAGTTGCTCGTGGGTCTGGCGCACCTGCTGCTCGGCAAAATATTGCCGCGAGGCCGGACGGGCGATAACCAGCACGGAGCGTAAAACCTGCTGCCGGGTGAACTCGGGTATAAAACGTGCCTGGTAAATACGCGCCACCCGCGAGCCGGTTACCACACCGTGAAGCACCGCCTCCAGCTGGACGTGCTTGCGCAGGACCAATTGTAGCGACCAGCCAATCTGCTCCATCAGGGATGAATCGCCGATCAAAGCGTCCATTTTCAGGCCAATCGAGGCCGCCCCGTTCGGCATACAGCACAGCGCGGTTTCGTTGGCGTACAGCAGCCGCTGCTCGCTGTCTACCCGCAGAATCGCGTCCGGCACGTTATCAAGAATATCGCGTAGCTCGTTCTCGCGATCGTAATAAAACCGATGAATATCATTGCGATGCCGGGTATCGCAAACCACCATCATGGTCCAGATCTGGCCCTGATATTCAAAACGGCTCGGGCAAACCTCCACCGGAATAACCTGCCCCTCTCCGGCATCAAATCGGGCATTGATTTTATCGCCGTAGGGCGCATTTTCCGGCCGCTCCAGCTGCCGCTCAACCACGCCCAGCAGCGGCAAATCGCCGTAGCCGCGCAGGCGGGTGAAAATATTCTCGCCGGTCAGCAGCCCGGCATCCGCCGTCAGGCAAATGCCGAGCGCTTTCTGGTTGGCAAAAACAATATTGAAATCCCTGTCAACAATGAAAACCATCTCGCACATGCTGTTGAAAGCGGCGCTTAGCAGGTGCGGATAGTCATTGGGCCGTAGGTGCGGCCCGCCGTCTTGTTTCATAGGTTGTTGTTCTTCTCATTCAGAGGATAACGAAGCGCCACAGGCTCAGTTCAGGCTGTCCCACCCCAGGTCCTGTTTTAGCGACTGCCGCAGGCGGGAAAGGCGGGAGCGAACGGTGCCGATAGGGATTGTCATTCGCTCGGCCGCCTCCTGATAACTGATATCGTTATCGACGATTAATTGCAATAATTGTTGATAGTCTTCAGGGAGTTGCGCAATACGCTGTAACACTTTAGACAGGATATCCTTCCCTTCCGTTATCCCTTCCGGCTGCTCGGAGTGCACCAGCGTGCCGAGCACATCGTCGTTCAGTTCGTCATGCAGGTAGCTGACCTTGACCGATTTATAGTGGTTCTTCACCAGGTTGACCGCGATACCAAACATCCAGGTTTCCGGGCGCGAGGTACCGCAAAACTTATGCTTGTTGCGGAAAACCTCATACCAGGTGTTCTGCACCAGGTCTTCTATATCGGCAAAATTCGCCACCCTTTTACGAATAAAATTATACAGACGCTGCTCGTTGTCCCGCATGACGCGCTCCCAGTTTACCGCCGGGAATTCTCCCTGCACCACGTTGGCTTCAAACGCGGGCTGCGCTGACGGGAAAACCTGTGATTCGAAATCAAACATCGCTGACATAGTGAACACCTTTTTTGAATGGATTCAGGAGTTCGTCGTTTAGCAAGAGCTATGCCAGCGAAAAATCACATCATAACAACATGATTTTGTTCAATTAAACTAAAGAAATCAGAACTATTTGCGTAACAATAAACACAGACCAATCAGCGATTTGTGCAACTTTTTACACAACCTACAGCGGCGGAAATTTTTTTATTCACGGGGAACCCGCCAGGGCCTTAGCCCACATATGGACAGGCGAATCGGCTAAGGCATACCGCAATGAACATGAGAATTCCCCAGCACCACCATCACCATAATCTGCGTCTTGAAAGCGAACAGGCCGACGCCCTGGTCGATGAGCTGCTCAACGACACAAATAGCGACAAGAGCACGTCAAGCAGCACGTCCTCCGCCACGCGAGCGGCCCCCACGCCGCAGCGTCCGAGCGCCGCCCAGGAGTCTATGGCGGCGACCTTTGCCGAAAGTATTGAGCAGAAGATAAAACACGAAGAGCAGCGCACGCAGAGCAGCCAGCTGCGCCGCATCTCCGTAGCCGCAATTAAAGTGACCCATCTGGTAGAGCTTGGACGCCTGCTGGAAAGCCCTTCCGGCCAGAGCCAGGCCGGGCGCGAGTCGGCTTTTGAGCAGCTACTTTCCGGCAGCGGCCATAAGGCCCCCGACCTGGACGCCCTGCTTGAGCTGGCCGAGGGAGATCCCGCATCCGCCTTTGTGACCCTCAGCCTGATGGCGATGCGCCTGCGCAACGGC
This sequence comes from Cedecea davisae DSM 4568, assembly GCF_000412335.2. Taxonomy (GTDB): domain Bacteria; phylum Pseudomonadota; class Gammaproteobacteria; order Enterobacterales; family Enterobacteriaceae; genus Cedecea; species Cedecea davisae. Next base: position 1,170,351 of record NZ_KE161030.1, on the reverse strand, counting down.
AGCAACCCTGAACTGGCGGCGCAGGTCGGGCAGATGCTGGCCGAACTCCAGCAGCGCCATCCGGAGAAGATCAACGCCGGGGTCAATACCGCTCCGGCAATTGCCGCCTTCACCAGCGACCCGGCGCAGAAGCGCGAGCTACGCAAGCTTTACTACGACGGCGTTATCAACCAGCAGTCGGCGGACAACATCATGGATCTGCTGCTGGATAAGTTTGGTGCGGACGGTTTTGTTCCGGCGCTGCGCACCCTGCAACGCGCCATGTCGGACGATATTGCCGCCCTGGCCCCTTCCGCTCCACCCACCGCGCTGCGCCGTTTACTCTCCGGCCTGAACGATGCCCGCGCTATTACCCACACGCTGTCGGAAGTGGCCCAGTTCCTCGACCGGCTAAAAAGCAAATACCAGCACGTCACGATGGGGGCCGACGTGATGACCCGCTCCCTGCTCAGCATGTGCCGCAACGGGTTTTACTCCCGCGACCTGACCCAGCTTGGCCTGCAAGTTGTCGGGGAAAAACCGATGCAGCAATCGCTGTTTTTCAACGGGCTGTTAACTCTGTTACAGGGGCTGCCGGAGAAGATTTGGGGCGGCAACGATGACACCCGCAACAATGCGCTACTGCTGCTCAGAACCCTGAACGGCGAGTATGCCGCGTGGGAAAAACGCAGCCAGATTGCGCAGTAAATGGATTTCACCAGGATGAATAACCAATGAACACTCTGTTTAATCTTCTTAACCGCCTGGCGATAACCGCCATGCAGCGCTCCGAAGTGGTCGGGGCTTTCATCGCTCTGGCGGTAGTGTTCATGCTGATAATCCCGCTGCCGCTGGGGCTTATCGACGTGCTGATTGCGGTAAACATCAGCGTTTCATGCCTGCTTATCATGACGGCGATGTACCTCCCGAAGCCGCTGGCGTTTACCACCTTCCCGGCAGTGCTGCTGCTGACCACTATGTTCCGCCTCGGGCTGTCTATCTCCACCACGCGCCAGATCCTGCTCCAGCAAAATGCCGGGCATATCGTGACCGCCTTCGGCAACTTTGTGGTCGGCGGCAACCTGGCGGTAGGCCTGGTGGTGTTTCTTATTCTCACCGTGGTGAACTTCCTGGTTATCACCAAAGGTTCGGAGCGCATCGCGGAAGTCGCCGCGCGCTTCACCCTTGATGCGATGCCGGGCAAACAGATGTCCATCGACAGCGACCTGCGCGCCGGGCTTATCAACGTGCAGCAGGCGAAAAGCAAGCGTGAAGACCTGGCAAAAGAGAGCCAGCTTTTCGGGGCGATGGACGGCGCCATGAAGTTTGTGAAGGGCGATGCGGTAGCCGGAATAGTGATTCTGAGCATTAACATGGTCGGCGGCTTCTGTATCGGGGTGCTACAGCTGGGCATGGCGGCGGGAGATGCGGCCAACGTCTATTCAATTCTGACCATCGGCGACGGCCTGATTGACCAGATCCCGGCGATGCTTATCTCGCTTACCGCCGGGATGATGATCACCCGCGTGTCGGCGAACGAAGATATCCCGAACAACAACATTGGCCGCGAAATCAGCGACCAGCTCACCAACCAGCCCAAAGCCTGGATAATGTCGGCCATCGGCATGTTCTGCTTCAGCCTGCTGCCCGGCATGCCGACGCTGGTCTTTATCGTGCTCGGTTTTATTACCCTGGGTTCCGGCCTGTTTCAGCTGTGGCGCGCCAAACGTGCAAAAGCCAACAGTTCACCCACCGAATTTGTCGCCCCCGAGGCCAACGGTGAAGAAGATATTCGCACCTTTAACCCCAGCCGCCTGTTTGTGCTGAGTTTTTCCTCAGCCCGCGCGGGCGACCCTGCAACCCTGGCGCTGATAGAAGACATCCGCCGCCTGCGCAACCGCATCGTGAATCAATACGGCTTCACGCTGCCGGTATTCAACATCGACTTTTCCCCCTACCAGGAGGACGACGAATTCCGTTTCCTGGTTTATGAAGTCCCGAAGGTCATCGGCACTTTTACGCCGCATAAACGCGCGCTCGACTACCGCCTGCTGGAGCAGGAAGAGACCGGGACCGAACTCGCGGTGGAAGGCTACCCGCAGGAAAAAGGCTGGGCGTGGCTGGAAGAGAATGACCCGCTGCTGGATAAGTTCCAGATAGAGTCCTGGAGTTCACATCAGCTGCTGCTGGCGCGTATGGAAGAGGCGCTTTTCGCCTCCGGGCCGCGCTTTATCGGGCTTCAGGAAACCCGCGCCATTATCTCCTGGCTGGAAATGGACCTCCCTGAACTGGCCCAGGAGTTCCAGCGTATTTTCCCGATAACCCGCCTGAGCGCGGTCTTACAGCGGCTGGTGGCCGAGCGTATTTCCCTGCGTTCGGTTCGCAGCATCACCGAGTCGCTTATCGTTCACGGCCAGCACGAGCGCGACGTAGGCCTTTTGGTGGACCAGGTGCGCATCGATATTAAAGAGCATATCTGCCACCAGTACAGCCACGACGGCGGGATGCAGGTCTGGCTACTGACGCCGGAAACCGAAGAGATACTGCGCGACAGCCTGCGCCAGACGCAAAACGAAACCTTCTTTGCCCTCAGCCAGGATAAGCACGCCCTGCTGCTGGAACAGCTGCGCGAAGTTTTCCCCCTGTTCCAGCGCCAGACCAGCGTGCTGCTCTCCGCTCAGGACCTGCGCAGCCCGCTGCGCCAGCTTATCCAGGATGAGTTCCACCACGTTCCCGTCCTGTCGTTCGCCGAGCTGCAATTCAACCTGCCGGTTAACGTTCTGGGCCGCCTCGATATCCACCAAAACGCGCTTGACGCCTTCACAGCATAAAGGTAGCCGCCATGTATGAGCTGAGAGTATTAAACGGATTACATGAAGGCGCAGCGCTGCCCCTTAGCGGCGAGCGCTGGCGGCTTGGCAACGCGGCCGAAAGCGATTTGCAGCTGAGCGACGGCGGAATAAAAGCCAGCCATGCCCAGCTTAGCCGCAGCGCCGAAGGCTGGATGCTCACGCCGATGGAAGGCACGGTCTGCCAGCGCCACGGCGAGAGGCTGACCGGGCAGCAGCTTTGGCAGCCCGGCGAAATTTTTGCCGTAGGCGGCGTCTGGCTGACCCTCGCAGCGGCCGATGAAGAGTGGGACAGCCGCCCTCTTCCGCCGCCTCTGCCGGTGGCGGACCACAACGAGCCCGCATCCGCAGCGCGCGAGCCCATCGGCAGCCCGGCGAATAAGCCCGCTCCGGCGGCACGCCGCTCGTGGCTTGGCAGAATACTGCCGCGTTGGGCGCAGATTTTTACCCTGTCTGGCCTGCTGCTGCTGACCTTTACCATTTTTAGCTGGGTGCTCCAGCCGGGTATCGCCCAGCAAAACAGCGACGAGGAGCCGCAGATTAAACCGGCAATCACTAACAGCAACGAGTTGCGCGTAGTGCTCGAGCAGGATCTTCGCGAACGCGAGCTGTACAACAAGGTGCAGATCACCAGCACTCCGCAGGGCATTATCCTGAGCGGTGATTTACAAGAAAACCAGTTGCCCATCGTCAGCCGCATGGTGGACAGCATTCGAGGTGACTACCAGCTTAGCGTGGCGCTGAACAACAAAACCAAAGTGCGCGAAGCCACCCTGCCGTTTCGCATCGTACAGATAACCGCCGGGCCGCACGCCAATATTGTCACCGAAGACGGACAGCGCCTGTTCGTTGGTGACGAACGCAACGGGCTACGTCTGACCAGCATCACCGGCGACAGCGTGCAGTTTGGCGGCCGTGAAAATATTGCGGTGAAGTGGTAATGATGAGCGCTCAGAACGACCTCAACACCTGGTTCGCCAGCCGTCACGGCTCCCTGGGCAAACTCAACGCCGTCAGTGCCCACGGGCGCATCACCGGCATCAGCGGCATTTTGCTTGAAAGCAGCCTGCCGCAGGCGCGTATCGGCGATCTTTGCCTTATCAGCCGCGGTGCCGATGGGGAAGTGATGGCAGAAGTCGTTGGCTTTAACCCGCGCCATACGCTGCTTTCCGCCCTGGGGCCGCTGGACGGCATCGCCCAGGGAGCTCGCGTCACGCCGCTGTTTCAGCCGCATTCAATTTGCGTGTCAGACAGCCTGTTCGGCAGCGTGCTGGACGGATTTGGCCGCGCCATCGACGAAGATAGCCTGTCTGCATTTGCCCTCGCCAGCGAAACGCCCGACGCCAGCGGGGTGCTGGGCGATGCTCCGCCGCCAACCGACAGGCCGCGCATCGACACACCGCTGCCAACCGGCATCCGCTCCATTGATAGCGTTCTGACTATTGGCGTGGGTCAGCGGGTTGGCGTGTTTGCCGGAGCAGGCTGCGGGAAAACAACTCTGCTGGCCGAAATGGCCCGCAACACGCCCTGCGACGCCATCGTATTTGGGCTGATAGGCGAACGTGGCCGCGAGCTGCGTGAATTTCTCGACCACGAACTGGACGCCGAACTGCGCGCCCGCACCGTGCTGGTGTGCTCCACTTCCGACCGCAGCAGCATGGAGCGAGCCCGTGCCGCTTTTACCGCCACGGCGATTGCCGAAGCCTTCCGCAACAAAGGCAAAAACGTGCTGCTGATTATCGACTCCCTGACGCGCTTTGCCCGCGCCCAGCGTGAAATCGGCCTGGCGCTGGGTGAACCGCCGGGGCGCGGCGGCCTGCCGCCTTCGGTTTATACCCTTCTGCCGGGGCTGCTGGAGCGGGCGGGGAAAACGTCACGCGGCTCGATAACCGCCCTCTATTCGGTGCTGATTGAGCAGGATTCAATGAACGACCCGGTTGCCGACGAAGTCCGCTCCCTGATTGACGGGCACATCGTCCTGACCCGCCGCCTGGCGGAGCGCGGCCACTACCCTGCCGTTGACGTTCTCGCCAGCCTCAGCCGCACCATGAGCAACGTGGTAGCGCGGGAGCACGTTGCCGAGGCCAGCACGCTGCGCCAGATGATGTCGGCTTATCAGCAGGTGGAAATGCTGATCCGCCTCGGCGAATACCAGCCGGGCAACGATGCAATGACCGACGCCGCCGTACAGGCCCAGGATGCGATTAACGGGTTTCTGCGCCAGGCAAACCACGCGCCCAGCGAATTCGACGTTACCCGCCAACTGCTACAGGAAGTGATTGCCTATGCGCCGCCACATTGATGCCGAAATGCCGCTCTCTCCCGACCCTCAACTGCTGGCGCTGAATCAGGTGCTGAACACGCTTCTGCCGATCCGCCGCCGCAGGCTGCGCCGCTGCGAGCGCGAACAGCATGAGCAGGAATGCCAGCTCACGCGGACCCGGGACGCTGCCGGGCAAAGCAGGCAATTGCTTGAAGAGAAGAAGCTCGGCTATCTGCAACTGCGGGAAGCGTTTGTGCCGCAGTACAGCGGCGTCATTCAGCCGCTCAACGACCTGCGGGAAACGCTGGATGTTGAAAAATCGAAACGCTCGGATGTTATTCAGCAGCTTCAGCATACGCACCGGTTAAATGAAGAAGTTGAGCAGCAACAGGAACAGCTCAGCGCCGCGCAGCTCGCGGTGCAGCGTTGCCGACGAGAAATAGAAAAAATGGAGTATTTGCTTAAACAGAACCAGGGGGACCCGGCATGATCCATCACGCGCTAAAAACACATCAGCAACCTAAGCCCTGGCAGCAAACGCATCCTGCTGCGCCCGAACACAAAGCTCGGGATAACGCTCAGCCAGCGCCGCGCATTCCCCGCCAGCCGGGCAACAATGCGCCGATGCCCAATATGCCGTCTGCGACCGCACGCGCTCCGGCCTTCAGCCGCGCCGGCGACCGCCAGAAACTGGCTCGCGATGAAAAAGAGTTCAGCGATTTATTGTCCGACGAAGAACCGTCTCCGCTGATGCCGGTGCTTTCACTCAATTTGTTTGATGGCTCCTTAGGCGGCGCAGAGCAACCTCAGCAAGCCACGGAATCGCAGGCCAGCCGGCTGATGGCGATGCTTGAGCCGCATCTGATTCAGGGTATCGAACAGCAGGAAACCTTGCCCGCCCGCTTTAGCCTGCTGCTGCCGGAGCTGGGCGAAGTCGTGGCGCAAATCACCCCCGCCAGCGGCGATGTGCTGGATATTGCACTCGGCTTTTCCGGCCACGCCTGGGACAAAGTACGCGGCTTTGAAAAAGACGGACAACGCTCGTTAAGCGGCCGCCTGGGCAAGAACGTGCGCCTGCGTTTTAAGCGGCGGGAGGCGGTATGAAGCGGCTGGCATTTAGCCCTCAGCCCTTACAGGAGGCTCAGCTGCGGCGCTGGATTGGCAGCGGTCGGCGGCTTCCTTTTTTCTGCGCTGGCGAACACGGCGAACTGCGCTTGTTGCCTTCAACCCTCGCCGCCCAAAAGCCAGGGCAGGCGGAAGCTTTTAGCTGTGCGGCAGGAACGCTGCTATTCGGCGCTCCACTCCCGGTTCTGGGGCTGATGGCCGACTGCCCCGCGCTCCCCGGCGAACCCTCCCCGGAAAGCGGCTGGTACTGGAGCTACTTTAGCCAGCAGCTCAGCCCGCAGCTGGTTGAATTACTCGAATACCTGCGCCCTGCGACGGGAGCGGAGGCAGAACTAGTCGATATCACGCTGCGCCTTGAGATTACGCTGGGTGAAGAGCAAGCCCATAGCCCGGTTTCGCTCAGCTGGAATACGCTACAGCGGCTGGCACGGCACCCGGCCTGGCAACGGCTTGTTATCCCGCTCTCCCCGGATCTGCCCCTGCGGCTCCCGCTCACCGTCGGCAGGCTGCAACTTTCCTGCGGGCGCGCTCGCGGCCTGGCCGCTGGAGATCTGCTGCTGCCCACGGAGACATTTTTTTCCCCCGACGGACAGGGAGCATTGCCGCTGGCGCGGCGACAATTTCAGGTCCAGCTGGAACCGGCGGCCCAAACCGCTCACAGAGACTTACTACACATAACGTTTAGCGAGGAGCTAACCATGACTTACCCAAACGCCCCCCTGGAGTATGACGAGCAACGGGACGGCGACGTTGTCCCCGGAGCTGAATGGCAGACAACAAGGGGGAGTTTCGACGACCTGTCGCTGGAACTGACGATCCGCTGCGGCAACTTACAGCTAACGCTCGGCGAATTGCAGCAGCTGGATGCGGGTTCGACGGTGCTGGTGCAGCACGTTACGCCGGGCGAAGCGCTGCTGTGCCACGGCAATAACCTGCTAGCTAAGGGTGAGTTGGTTGACGTTAACGGCACGCTGGGCTTTCAGATTACCCGGATGCTGCGCAATACCGGTGCGGCGCTGGAGCCGGTCTGATGGCGGAGAATATCAGTTCATTCAACCCGCTGGCTCTGGCCATTCTGCTGGGTGCGATTTCTCTCCTGCCGCTGGTGCTGATGATAACCACCAGCTTTTTAAAGATTTCGATGGTGCTGATGCTGACGCGCAACGCCATCGGCGTGCAGCAAACCCCGCCGAACATGGCGCTGTACGGCATCGCGCTGGCGGCCACAATCTTCGTGATGGCACCCGTGTTCGACGGGATGCAAACCCGCTTTCAGGAAAAACCCATCGACACCACCAATGCCGAACGCTTAGAGAGCAGCCTGCAATACGGCATCAAGCCGCTGACTGATTTTATGCTGCGCAACAGCGATCCGGATCTGGAAACGCACCTGATGGAAAACAGCCAGCGTATGTGGCCGAAAGCGCTGTCCGACAAAATCATCAACCAGCGCGACAACCTTTTGATTTTGATACCATCTTTCGTACTCTCCGAGCTGCAAAACGGTTTCAAAATCGCCTTTTTGATCTTCATCCCTTTCCTGGTGGTCGACCTTATTGTCTCCAACGTGCTGCTCGCGTTAGGCATGCAGATGGTGTCCCCGATGACCATCTCGCTGCCGCTAAAAATTCTGTTGTTCGTAATGGTGAGCGGCTGGACGCGCCTGCTCGACGGCCTGTTCTATAGCTATATGTGAGGCGTTATGGACATGATCTACATGTTTAAGCAGGCGGTATTGATGGTGGTGGTACTTTCCGCCCCGCCGCTGGTGGTCGCCGTGCTGGTGGGCATCGTGGTTTCCCTGTTGCAGGCGGTGTTTCAGCTACAGGATCAAACGCTACCCTTCGCCATCAAGCTGGTGGCAGTGGGGACGACTCTTGCCTTAAGCGGGCGCTGGATTGGGCTGCAAATGATTGAGCTGGCCCAGTCCGCCTTCTCGATGATGGCCGCCTCAGGGTCGCTGAGATGATTGCGGCCGAACTGACGCCCATATTCAACGGTATGCTGGCGCTCGGGCTGGCCATTGCCCGCATCTACCCCTGCGTTTTGCTGACTCCGCTGTTCGCTTTTTCCGCTCTGAAAGGCATGATCCGCACCGCTATCGTTATTCCGCTGGCGCTGTTCGTCACGCCAACTATTGTGCCGCTGCTTGCCGGCGCGCCCCATAGCCAGTGGGGCATTGTTGCCATGATGCTCAAAGAAGTGGTGCTGGGGATTTTTCTCGGCTATCTGCTGGCGCTGCCGTTCTGGCTTTTTGAGTCGGTCGGCGTGCTGTTTGACAACCAGCGCGGGGCGCTGAGCGGGGGGCAACTCAACCCGGCGCTGGGTGCGGATGAAACGCCGCTGGGCTATATGTTGCTGCAATGGTCGATGATGGTGCTGATAGTCAATTTCGGCCTCTCTCTGGCGACCCAGGTTATCTGGGACAGCTACCGCCTGTGGCCCGTAGACAGCTGGCTCCCGGCCTTCCGAGAGCAGGGGTTTCTGGCGTTCCTCGCCCAGGTCAAACAGATGTTCATCGACACCGTGCTGTACGCAGGCCCGCTGGTACTGCTGCTGCTGTTCCTCGATTTCGCCGTCGGCGTGCTCAGCATTTACAGCCCTCAGCCCCAGGCCACGGTGCTTACCGTGCCGCTTAAGTGCATTGCCGGGCTGCTGTTCTTTATTTTTTACCTGCCGACGCTGGAATATTTCGCCGGCCATCAGTTCAGCGCCCTAAACGACCTGATCCCACATTTGTCCGATATTTTACCGGCGCGTAAGGCGACGTGGTAACCCGCTAGCGGAGCGTAAAACCAGTGAGCGAAAAAACAGAACAGGCCAGCCCCCATAAACTCCAGGAAGCGCGCAAAAAGGGCCAGGTCAGCCAGAGCCAGGATATTCCCAAACTACTGATTATGTTTGGCGTTTTGCAGCTTATTTTTACCATGATGGATGCCAGCATGGACAAACTGCAGGCGCTGATGACCCTGCCGCTGCTGCGCCTGAGCGCGCCTTTCACTCAGGCTTTAGGCGAGGTGAGCGGCGCGGCGCTGCTCACCGTCGGGGTCTTTTTTATGATGACGGTCGGCACGGTTATTTTGCTGCGCATCGCCGGAGGCTGGCTCCAGTTCGGCCCGCTGTTCGCTATTGCCGCGCTGGCACCAAAACTTGAAGCGTTAAACCCGCTCAACAAGTTTAAAGAGATGTTTTCGGTTAAGCAGTTTCTTCAGATCCTCAACAGCCTGCTGAAAGCTATCACCCTTTCCGTCGTGTTCTGGCTGCTGATTAAGCCCCGCCTCCCGCTGCTGGCCAACCTTGCGGGCGGCACGCTGGACGGCTTCTGGCACGCAGGCGTGGCGATTCTGGAAACCCTCGCCCACACTATCGTCGGCGTGATGCTGGTGTTTGCGGTAGCCGACTTTGCGTTGCAAAAATACTTCTTCCTCAAGCAAAACCGCATGAGCCACGAAGACGTGAAAAACGAATATAAGCAGATGGAAGGCGACCCGCACACCAAAGGCCACCGCAAACACGTTGCTCACGAGATCCTCAACGGCCCGGCGAAAAAGGTCACGCCGCAGGAGATGGAAAAGGCCGACGTGCTGCTGGTTAACCCAACCCACTTTGCCGTCGGGCTGCGATACGAACCGGACGAAACGCCGCTGCCAATGCTGCTGTTCAAAGCACAGGATGAGGAGGCTAAAGCGCTAATCAAAATGGCGCACGCCGCCAATATCCCGGTGGTCCGCTACGTGTGGCTAACCCGCAACCTCTACCGCACCACCGAAGAAGGTGCCTATATCCCCCGCGACACGCTAAAAGCCGTGGCTGCCATCTACCGCCTGTTGCGCAAGCTCGAAGGCCGCATTAAGGGCGAGACTATTGAGTTTGAGGAGTAGACTGAAAGCCCCTCACTCATGGTAATGCAATTGCATTACCATTTTCCTCGCCTTATACTCCTGCTCAGAAGTTAATCAAAGTCCGTGTCATCTAAGGTGAGATTATGTACGCTGACGATCGTTCAGGCACTGCCGCTTTAACCGTCGATTCTAAGGTAACAACCCGTAGCCAAACGACGATACCCGCGCCGGTTCGTGAGGCACTAAAAATTCAGCCTGGTAAAGATCATCTCCAATACCAAATTTTGCCGGGCGGGAGAGTTCTGCTTAGCCGCAGAGAAGAAACACCGGAGGATGATGTTATGGAAGCGTTCCTGCAATTTTTAGCCGCCGATATCAAAAATGCCCCTCAAAACATTCAACCATTCGACATGTCCCGTGGCCGCGAGTTGATTAGCGGTGTGGACGTTAATCTTGATGATGAGATCCGCGACGAGGACTAATGAAAAAAGGACTGCCGGAGGAAATTAACGGATGGAGAATTTATGCCCATCCGTGCTTTCAGGAAGCTTACGACGCGTTAGTTGAGCAAGTCGAAGCTTTAAGGATTAAAGACCCGGAGGGATACCGGAAGAAAGCCGCAACAAAACTTCTTGCCGTCGTGCACAAGGTCATTGAAGAAGGAATTACATCAGACCCCTCCTCACCAATGTATCGCCAGGGAAAAACCCTGGGAAACACCAATAAAGACTGGTCACGAGCTAAATTTGGCAACGCCAGATATCGCTTATTTTTCCGTTACCATAGCGCCGCGAAAATTATTGTTCTGGCCTGGATGAACGATAGCGAAGCGCTTCGGGAATACGGCAGCAAAACCGACAGCTATAAAGTTTTCGAAAAAATGCTGCATCGGGGAAGGCCGCCAAAAGAGTGGAATCAACTGCTGCAGGAAGCGGCGCTGGAATCTCTTTAATGCAAAGATCAAGCCATAAAAAAAGACCGGTTTACCACGCGATTAACGCAGAAAAACCGGTCAAATAGAGGGCGAAGAAGAGTCGGAGCGAATCACGCATGGCGGGCTTTTCCACACCCTGCGTTAAAAGAAAGCCTGTGGACTACAACAGCAAAACTTAGGCCAGCGCTGCCAGGTTCAGAATCGCGCCGTGGTGGTGCTTCAGCGAGTTCTGAATAATGTTGCTGTTAAACAACTGGGCATCGGCGTTCATCAGCAGGCTCGAAGAGCCAGGCGTCGTGCCGGAACCGGCGATAGAGCCGCCAACCATCGAAGTTTTCAGGTCATTTTTCGCCGACTGGAACGCCTTCAGCGCGTCTCCGCTCAGCGGTTTGCTGTTCTTCAGGGCATCTTCCCAGCTGGAAGGACCTTTCCCGATATGCACCAGGCCCGGCATGCCCGCCCCAACGCTCTGCGGCTTGCCGTAAATTTCCGGGTGCTGATCCATAAATTTACCGATTTCAGCGCGGGTTTCTTTGGAGCCACCTTCCACTTTACCGCCGCCGCCGAGCGCGCCGCACAGGCCGCTGGTGTCGGACTTCACGTCGTCCAGCGCCTGCAGGCCCATTTTGCTGCCCAGCTGGCTGCCCATATTGTTGCCCAGTTGGTTAAAGCTGTTGGCGCTGTTGCTGCCGGTGGTAGACAGCGGCAGCTGAACCAGGCCGATGCCGGTAGACGGAGATTGCAGTCCGTGGCTCAGGCCGCCGTTGAAGGCGTTCATGTTGCCTGCTCCGGCCTGGCTGTTAAACGGGCTGTTCTGGGAATTCACGCCCATTTGCTGAATCACCTGTTGCAGCATTTGCTGCATATTGCTTGCCGCCAGCGTATTGCCCATGCTGGCTCCGCCCTGGCTCTGCGGCGACATAAAGGTGTTGTTGTTATTGCCGTTCATTCCGCCAGAGAACAGCAGGTTGGTCAATTTAGAGGCAATGTCGTTCACCATCTGATCGCCAACGTTCTTCAGCAAATTAGCCGCCATACCTTCAGGGGTGGCGTTTAGCGCCAGCTGCGGTAATGCAGTGGCCAGATTCAGCATATTTCCAATCGTACTCATTAGATTACCTCACCATGACAACGGGGTTGATACAGGCGACCAGCCCTGCTGGTTCGCAGTATATAGACGCCTGTTAAGTGAAAAGAAACCGGCTTCGGTTCCACAAAACTGCCTAACACTAAGAAAAAAATGGCGTTTTTAAGCCGCGAGCGCGAAACAACGGGCGCTCGCCGCAAAAATTAGCGCACCGGCATCTGCGAGTAATCCTGTACGCCGTTGCGCATATCGGCAGGCCACCAGATGGTCAGGTGATGGCTGTCCGACAGGGGCCTGCACTCCAGACTCTCGCAGCCGTTATCGTTGCGGGTGGCGCATCCGCTAAGGGCGAAGGCCAGCGCCAGCAGGCACAAAATTGAAGGTTTCATCGTCTCTCCTTAATGCAGCGCGGGGCGCGGGGGCAGCAGATAGCTATGCGATCTTGATAAAGCAGACGGCTGTCCGGACACGGGTGCAGAGGAGAGCAGCGACTGACGGCTGCGTCGCCCCTCGCCGCGCGTGCGGTAGGCAATGTAAACCTCCGCCGACTGGCCGGGCGCCAGGTTACTGCCCGGCCATGCCGCCACGGCCAGCACATCGTCATCGCGGCAGCTGGACTCATCAAAACGCTGCGGCTTGCTGCTGATGTTGCGCACCAGGCCCACGCTTATCTGTATTGAGGAGTTGCTGTACCACTGGCTGCGGGAACTGTCGGAAGAAAGCCCCGGCCGGGTGTTGCATAGCTGAGCGATGCCTACGCCCTCTCCGCCCGCCTGAAAACCGGTCGGCACTTTATCTTCAGCCAGGTCGCGCATCGCATTTTCGATATCGCCCTTCATCGAGCTGTAGCGCTGGCGCAGCTGAACTTCGTTCATCGCCGATGAGAGCTGCTGACGATCCTGCTCGTCGATATAGCGCGTAGGGTCAACCTGATCCCCCACCAGGTGCGGGGTAATAATGAACAGGCGCTCGCGCTGCGAAGTTTCATGCCGCGTATAGGAGAAGAATTTGCCCAGGTAAGGAATGTCGCCGAGCAGCGGAATGCGGTGGTCGGTATCGCCGGTTTCGCGGGAGTGGAACCCGCCCATGACCAGGGAACCGTTCTGCTGAACCAGCGCCTGGGTACTCACCGTGGCGCGTTTCGCCCCGGTAGCCGCCCCGTCATCGTTGGTTTCAACTTTGCCGTCTTCCACATCCACCACCAGCTGCACCGTGCTGTTTGGCCCGCTGCCGATGGCGCGAGGCACGACCTGAAGGCTGGTTCCGGCGGTTACCGGCTCAATGCTTGCCACACGTTCGCCGGTAGCGGTTATAAAGGCGGTATCGCTCATATCGATAACCGCAGGCTGGTTTTCCAGCGTCAGAATCGACGGATTAGCCACGATAGAAGCGTTGCCGCTCCCTTCCATCGCCTGAATTTGCGCGAAGAAGCGGCTGTAGTCGGTAACGAACAGCGTGCCAGCCCCCTGCAACATCGCGGAACCGGCGGTCACGTTGCCGAAAGTTGCGCCAAGATTGCTGGAAAAATTAGAGAATGCGCGGCGATCCACATCGATAATCATGGCGTCTATCTCGACCAGCTTTTGCGGCACATCTATCTGCGAAATCAGCGCCTGATACTGCTCGCGGCGTTTCGGATCGTCGCGCACCAGCAGGGCGTTATTGCGCACGTCCGCCGAAACCATGGGGTTAAGCTCGGTATCATCATCGCCGCCGGAGTTACGCATCCGCCCGTCCTGGCTTTGGATAAGCCCGGAGAGAATGTTGTCTGACTGCTCCTGGAACGACTTGCTTAGCGCCTCGCGCGAAGCGCTTTCGCCCCCCGGCTGAATGCCCTGAGAGGAGCGGTTATCTTTTTTGCCCAGCAGTTCGTTCAGGATGCTCGCAACGCCGGGCACCAGCAGGGATTTCTCGCGATATTTTATTTGACGGTCCGCCACCGAAGCGTACTTAAGCGGGAAAACCATCATCTCTTTGTTCTGCTTTTTGTCTTTATCTTTGGCGCTAAAGTCGGCCACCAGCGCGACATATTCCGGCGGCCCGGTCACGATAACCACGCCGTCATCCGGGAGCTCGCCGTAGCCAAATTTGTCTTCCAGCAGCCCCACGTCTCGCAGCGCCTGTTTGAGATCTGGCGCGGCATCCGCCGAAACGGTCACCCGTTTTGAAGTTTCAGCCGACTGCGGGCTAACAAATAGCGAGCCGTTGTAAACAAACCATTGAAAGCGGTATTGCAGCGCCAGCCTGTCGAGGAACGCGACGCCGCTGTCGGCGCGCAGGCGTCCGTCAACCGCGCTGTCCGGCACGTCGCCCATACGCAGGTTGACGCCGTGACTGCTGGCGAAATCCTGCAACACGGTGCGCAGCGGCGTGGCCTGTGCCGAATAGGCGTAAGCACCATTTTGCCAGTCTGCGGGCGTCTGGGCGCTGGCCGGAGCGCTGAAACCGCAGGCGGTTGCGGCCAGGGCAAACATGGCCGCACGAAGTAAACGAACGTGCTGATTCAACGACTCAATCTCCTGTTATCAACGGCGCGTTAAGCTGGCCGCTTAGGGTGCAAGCTGAGTTAAAAACGGCTTACGCATAAGCCGTTGACGGCATAACTAGTTGATGGAGTCGATAATCTCCTTGCTCAGGCTGTGCTTGAGCGACCCGAGCTGGCTGTCGGTAAAAGTGGCCGCGGCCTCTTTCATCAGGGCGTTTTTAAACTCAACCATGTCGCCCATGCTCGGCGCTGGCTGCCCAAGGGTGCCCTGCGCCAGCTCGGCTACCGAGTGGTGCAGGCGGGACAGCTGGCTGTCGAGATTGCGCTGAATATCAAAGGAATTGCTCATACGTTTCTCCTCGCGTTGAAATCGTATGATGAGTGGCGGTAAAAATGCGGGGGTTCCCGCCGCCGGAAAATTAACTTCCGACGGCTTAATCCGCGAGGCGCAGCAGGTGCTGGCGAAGTGAATTCCAGCTAATACTGAACTCGCCCTGGGCGGTTTGCAGCAGCAGGGTTTCCGCCGCCATCGCATCGTCGATGCAGCGCGACCAGCCAAGCTGCGGATGAGCATCCAGCCATTCGGCCAGCACCGCCTCATGCCGCGAGGCGTGGTAAAGCGTCACCTCTGTCGTCCGCCCGCCAGCCTGCTGCAACTGGGCCAGCAGGCCGGTAAGCTTTTGCTGCTCGGTCAGGCCGCCAAAAAGCTGTTCGAAAGCGGCGTTAATCAGCGACTGCGCCTGGTTGAGTATCTGGTTCTGCTGCGCCGTACGTTCATCGTGCCACTCGCTAAACAGCGCCTCCGAACGCTGCCAAAATGCCTGCTCGGCCTCCTCGCAGCGAGCAGCCGCCTGCCGTTCAGCCTGCTGCTGCGCCTCGGTCAACAGCCGCTCAACCTGCCGCCCGGCTTCGGCCAGCATCGCCTCGCTTCTCTGCTGCGCCAGCGCCAGAACGCTCAACGCCTGCTGCTGCTCGAGCAGCATTTTCTGCGGTAGCAGAACGCCCTCAATTGCACACGAGGCGTCCTCTAACGCCACCTTGCGGCCGATCCACATGCTGTCTTGCTCCCGTAATTAGTCGTTCGGCATAAAAGAGTGCTGCCGGGCCTGCCAGACTGCGCCATCCCACAGCGCCAGCAGGCGGTTTTGCGGCGGCGCGGGTTCTTCAAGCATTAGCGTTTCGCTTAACGTTACGGCGGCGTGGGGAAAACTCAGCCTGAGCCGCTGCCATGCTGTGGGTACAAACAGCGGGCGCAGTAGCCAGAGCGCGGAGGCTTCCGGCCACCGGGCAAAGTCCAGGCCAGCGGGCAGCCAGACGCCGGGGCGCAAACCCCGGGTGAGGCGCTCACACCAGACGAGCTGGGCGTCTTCAAGCCTTGCCGCTCCGCTGCCGCGCTGGCAGACCTCAGCCACCAGCGCCAGCAATATCATTCTCTGCTGCTGGCTCAGCGAGGCCAGCATAAGCAGACGTTCATCCGGCTCATGCGGCAGGCCAGGCGGCAGTTCCAGCAGAGTTGAAACAGCCTGCGGCGATTTGATTATCAGGCTACTGCGCTGGCTTTCCGGCAGTTGAAACCAGGCCAAATGGTGCCAGCTGGCGTCCGCCTGTTGCCAAAAAGCCCGGCTCCACCAGCGCAGCCATGCCGCCGGGGATGTGTTATCCATAGCTTCCACAATCCGCTACCGCCGCTCTGCCGGAACAACGGTCAGTTCGGTCGAGGGCGATTGTTTACCGCGTTTTATCGCCCTGAGTTTTGGGATCAGGGTAAAAATACCGCCAATTAGCAGCAGTAGCCCAAGCAGCGAGAAGAACAGCGTTCTTACCGTTGCGTACTGCGAAAGCGTCAGCTGGAATGGCCCAAGCGTGACCAGCTCGATGCGGTCGTGATAGGCCGCTGCGGGGACAAAGACGACCGAAAGCGCGCCATCATTTTTCCCGGAAAGGCCGGGAATACTGGCCGCGACCAGGCGACGAATACGCGGTTCAATACTGTCGGGGTCCATCTCCGGGGTGTATTTGATAAATACCGACGCGGATGCGGGCTGCACCGGCTCACCGGGAGCGACTCGCTCAGGCAGCACCACGTTCACCCTCGCCACCACTACGCCGTCAATTTGCGAAAGCGTTGATTCCAGCTCCTGTGAGAGCGCATAGATATAGCGAGCGCGCTCTTCAAGCGGGCTGGAGATAATGCCGTTTTTCTGGAAAACTTCGCCGAGATTAGTGCGCGCCTTGTGCGGCAAACCGTTGGCGTTAAGAATGCGAACCGAGCGCTCGATATTGTCCTGAGCTACCATCACGGTGACGCCGGTTTTATCGATTTGCTTATCGGCCTCAATTTTGTACTTCGAGAGTTCGGAGATGATGTCGTTGGCATCGGTTTCCGTCAGGCCGGTATTCAGCACCACCTGCGAGTCGCAGCCTGCCAGCAGCAGGACCAGCAGCCAGGGCTGCAGGATTTTTCGCCAGCTTAATTGCATGATGGATTACTGCAAGTTGGTCAGTTTATCTAGCCCCGATACGCTCTTCGAGACTATCTTGGCGTTCATCATGCTTTCCAGGTAATAGTTGGAAAGCTGGTCGTCCACCTGGTTGAGCACCAGCGGGTCGGTAGAGCGCGCGGCTTTACGCAGCACGTTATTCATCTGCTTCTGGTCGCTGTCCATCTGCCTGAACATACCGGAAGCTTTTTCAAACATCGGCGCTGGTTTGCCGCCAATACCGCCCATTGCCGACACGGCTTCCGGCTGTTCCAGCGCCGCGGAAAAAAATGCCGCATCGCTTTGGTTAGCCGCGCCGTTTACGGAAGAGGTCGGCGAAGACTGGGGGACTGCGCCCGATGACAAACTCAGGGAGTCGGGGTCTGGCAAAGGCATACCGGTAGCAGGATTAAGAATGTGCATATGAGTGATTCCGCCAGCAGAGAAGAGGATCAGGGATTCACACTGCGGCGAATCCCTGATAATCATTAGAAGGAAATTTTGTTCTGCGCCAGAGAACTGATCATGGTAGTGGCGGAGTTCTGGTAGCCGGAAACGTAGGCGTTTTTACGGTCACGTTCAGCTTTGTCCAGCGAGTCCTGCATTGATTTGTTTTCGATAGAGTCCATCTGGGACTGGAAGCTATCTGCCAGGCTGCCGCTTGCGCCTGCGTTGTTACCGGTGTTGACTGAAGGCATGATGTTTACTCCTCGTTAATTAAACAGTAAATGTTGCGTCATTCACAGATTAAGTGGCGCGGCGGAGTCGGCAGTTCCCAAAAAGATTAAAATTAATTTTCCTTTTCAGTCAGAGACTTAATTCGTTGATACAGGGTTCTTCTTGGAATACCTAATTCATGGGCCGCGCTGACTACCCGGTTTTCGTGGCGCGACAGGCAGTCTTCAATCAGGCTGTATTCGATGCGGCGAAGCCTTTCGCGCAGGCGCACGGAACGCATTTCCGGGTGAGCAACCTGCCCCAGCGCCGGCAGCCCCAGCACAAACCGCTCTGCCGCCCCCTTCAGCTCACGAATATTCCCCGGCCAGCGGTGCATCAGCAGCGCCTCGCTTAACTGCTGCGACATCGGCGGCAGCGCCCGGTTCAGACGGGCGGCGGACTCCTGGGCAAAGCGCCGGAACAGCGGAATAATGCATTCGACGCGTTCACGCAGCGCGGGCAGTGAAATTTTGACCGTCGTCAGGCGGAAAAACAGATCCTGGCGAAACAGCTTTTGCTCCATCAACTGGGCCAGCGGCTTTTGCGAGGCCACAATCACCCGCAAATTGAGCGCGATGCTCTTTGTGCTGCCCAGCCGCCCGACGGTTCGGGTTTCAAGCACCCGCAGTAACTTGGCCTGCAGGCTGAGGGACATGCTGTCGATTTCGTCGAGGAACAGCACGCCGTTATTAGCACTTTCGATATAACCTGCTCTGGAGTGATTTGCGCCGGTATAAGCTCCTGCCGTCACGCCAAACAGTTCGCTTTCGGCCAGCGTCTCGGGTATTGCCGCGCAGTTAATCGGCACAAAAGCACCGCGGCAGCCGGAATGCTCGTAAATCCGGCGGGCAAAGGTGTCCTTTCCGGTGCCGGTTTCCCCCTCCAGCACCAAATCAACCTTAAGGGGTGCTAACGTTTGAAGCCAAATATCCAGCCCGTCATGTACATTTTCAGAAGGAGGCAAAGCTGCGGCCGAACGCGGCATATTCAGGTCGATATCGACCGGCATATGCTTTATTTCCCAGTGATTCAAACTGTTTTCTTTCATAAATCCCCCGCTGCCTGCTTATTCAAGGTCTGGCGTATGAGTCCAACTTATGAACCATAAACGTGAACCGTAAAACGATTGTCTGCCCACTGCCGCCCGGAAATACCCGGCGACCGGCAGTAATTAATGAGTTTTGTTTATGAGAAGCAGCGTTAAGCTATCACCGAGTGGCAGAATGGCAATCAGTCAAAATTTTAGCGACCTGTAGGGATATCCCTACCCCCGGATAAGCGCTCAACTGTTCCGATGTCTGGATAAGGGGCGTTTTTTTGCCCGATGGGCCGGGGAAGAAAGTGCTCTCTCCCGCGTCGGTTCCGCGAACAACACTGGAAAAAAACGAGGATCGATTCAGTTATTTCCAAATGTATTATAAAGATTCTAAATGTATCGTTAAAAAATTAACTAAATGATAAATATGAATAAATTAATTAAAAACAGGTGAACCCAGGGACTATTCGCTCCGGCTGGCGGGAAAATGAACTTTCATCGCTAAATCCCGGGGGTAAAGATAAATTGGCTGATGGTCTTTCTGCACAATCGTCAATTCAAATAATATCCATTTACCATTATTTACAATAATAACTGCCGGCAGACATACCTGTTTCCCTTTGAAATATATTTCAGTTTCAGTATTTATGCTTAATTGGGAACATTCCTGGTCGAGTTTATCGCCATTTATCGCGCATATTTAGCCTCAAAAAGACAATAAACTGCTTTAGCCAACAATAAAGCGGCCGCATCCCGGAGGAAAACGACCGCTGTTTTCAGCGTATTTGTAAACCGGCCATGAGAGGATATGGCCTGTTATCAGGCGAATTTCGCCATATGGCTGTTCACTTCATTCACATAGTTCGGGTCGCCCAGAGAGACGCTCGAAAGGTTGTGCAGGTTCACCTGATTATCCCCTGAGTTATAGGCGCGCAGCGCGGCATCATAGCTGCCGAACTTCTCTTTGCCCTCTTTCAGCATCAACGCCGAGCACATAATCTGGTTAGCCGGAGAGTTCATGTCGCTGCCCAGCTTGTCCGGATATTTGCTCTGCATCGCCCTGTAGGTGTCCGGGTTAATCTGGTTCATGCCGCTGTCGGTCAGGCCATTGCCCGGGTTGGTTGATTTGGCATTCACGTCGCCTCCCGACTCCTGCATCGTCAGCGCGGCCAGTAATTTAGCCGGAACGCCGGTTTCAGCGGAGGCCTTTTCATACTGGCCGCCAAACTGAGAAACGATTTTTTGCAGCGTTGGATCGCTGGTTTTCAGGCTGGTGTCGCCCGGTGGCAGGCTGTCGGCTGAAGCGCCGGAAGCTCCCGCCGGGCCAGCCGCCGGTGCGCCTGCACCTGCGTCATCCGCACCGGATGCAGCCCCGCTGCCGCTGCTGCCGGAACCCGACCCCACGCCACTGGCCGGGGAAGAAGATGAGGCGTCATCTTTATTCTGCCCGGTATTCATGCCAAACAGCTGCATCAGCTCTTTCAGGAACTGCTGGAGCATTTGCTGTAGCTCCTGCATCATTCCGTCTGCCGAATTGCTGCCGTCGCTTTGTGAAGTGCTGGCCGGATTATTTGCCGGGCCGCTATTCCCCGCCGGTGAAGCGCCGAAGTTAATGGCCGAAGGCTTATCGCTGGCGCCCGCGTTGGCGAAGTTCAGCGCTAACGGAATGGCCAGCGTGTTACCGCCGTTATTCAGCAGCAGCTTAGCGGTAATACTGTTCCCGCCGTTTTGTGAGTCGGGTGGCGCCCCGTCCAGGCCCGGAAAATGGTTTTCCGGCAAAAGAGGTGAGAATCCACCCGGTCCCGATGATATCTGCATACAACACACTCCCCTAAGTGATACCCAGTAGCAATAACCGGCCGCGGCCCCGCCTCATGGCAAAGTTCAGCTTCGCCCGCGCCCGGAATGTCTCTCTAAGTGAGAGCCACCGCTAAAGAGTTCCCGCCGCAAAGCCGTCTGTGGCGAATTAGTTGATACGGGCAAAGGTCCGAAACGGGAACCGAACGCCCGTTTTCGCTACACATTGCCAGTGATGATAAAAGGAGAACTTTCTATGCAGACAAAGTCGTGGCGGCTGGGCCTTTTACTGCTTAGCCTTCCGGCTCTCGCGCAGGCGGACTGCTTCAAAAAAGTCGGGAATGCGTTTGGCATCTCTCCGGCGCTGCTGGAAGCCATTGCCTGGAAAGAGTCGAGATTTAATCTCTCTGCGGTCAACGCCGCCAACGCTAACCGCACCGAAGATGTCTGCATGATGCAGGTAAACAGCGTTCATTTTGGGCGGCTGAAACAGCTCGGCGTAACGCGCGAGGGACTGCTGCACGATCCCTGCACCTGCATCGCCACCGGGGCATGGGTATTGCATAGCCTGTTTCGCCAGCATGGCCGCTCGTGGGATACCGTCGGCATGTATAACACCGGCCCCTCTGAAAAGCGCCGCCAGCTGCGCCAGCGTTACGCCGACGAAGTACACAAGATTTATAACACTCTGCAAAAGCAGCAGCCCCGGCGGGAGCAGGATTTATTCGCCAGCAACGAAACCATTAAGCAATAAAAAGCCGGGGATAAGCCCCGGCCTTTTCGTTTCAGTAAACCTTAGCGCGGCTGCGCCTCCTCCAGCATCTCCGGCAGCTCGGTGATAAAGGCCCTCACTTCTTCGCTTTGGCTGATAAACGCGCTGAGCCAGCGGCCGAAACTTTCCGCATCCAGCGCCGCCATTTCGCTCTGGGTACACAGGCGCACCGCATTTTTCCCGTCGAGCGCCAGCCAGCAGCCGCGCATAGCGTTCATTTCAAAGTTCATCGCCAGCAGGTTCGGCAGCAGCAGCGCATCCTGCCCGGTTAGCTCCGCTACCTTGCAGTGCAGGATAGCCGCGCTGCTCCCCGGGGGCAGCTCGATAACCGCAACCTCCTGCTGCTGAGCGTTGGTTAATAAACAGACTCCCTGCTCGAGACGCAGCGTGGTTTTCTGCTGCCGCCCCCAGGCGTCAAGCCACTGTTGAAGCCGTTGTTGCATAACCATCTCCTTATCCTCCTTTCACCATAAATCCCGCTTCGGCGGCCTCACGCAGCGCCGATTTCACCTCTTGCTCGGCCTGGGCCACGCCGCCGTCCACCGTATAGCTGAGCGGCGCGCTATCGTCATCGCCGTAGCTGAAGTTGATGGTGCCCAGGTTTTCATTCATCGACAGCGACACGCCGTTAGATCCGCCGAGCAAAAACGAAGGCGTGGAGAAACCGTCCGACTTGCTTTGCGTTTTGGTGAACGCGATCGACTTCAGGCGCAGTTTGTCTCTATCTTTGAGTAAATCGACTATCGAGTCCTGGGTCACCGTATGGTTGGCCCACTGGTCTGCCAGCTTTTCACGCGGCTTGGTTTTCAGCTCCAGCGACACCACCGCCTGCGAGCTGCTATTATCCTGCAACCCTCGCAGTAGTGCTTTCAGCCGGTAATCTTCCCCCATCATCTGGGTGATTCGGTCGGCGTTACTGGGGGAAAACTCCCCTTCCATAAAATGACGCACGAAGTGGAACAACCCGTTGCTGTCGATGCGCGAAAGGTTTTTGTAGGTCGACTGGTATTCCGCTTTGTTCACCAGTTGCTGCTGGTTGAGCACCGCGCTTTGCTGGCGCACGGTTTGTTGCAGCGACTGCAAGGCCGCCAGCGGCCCGTTGCCCACCATCTCATGGTGGCGCGAAGGCGGAATAAAGCGGGCAAAGTGGTTCTCAAGCTTGCCCAGCCGCTCGCTGGCGGACATCGGCAGGCGCGGCGCACCTTCGGCAGGTGTCAGCTCGTCGAACAGTTTGCGGCTGGCAAGATCGGTAAATTCAGCCCGCATGCCGCTAATCAACTGGTCGATTTCATCGTTGCCGGGTTCAGGCAGATTTGACTGCACGGAAAGAGAGTCGGCCTGCTGCTGGCGCTTAATAAGCTGCTGCAACGTATCCAACAGCGGACGCTGCGTTTTAGCGTTATCCACCGGCGGATACCAGGCGGTAAAATGCGCCTCCAGTTGGCTAAGCTTATCGGCTACCGAAAGCGGCAGCTCGCCCTCCTTCGGCTCCTCTTTCAGCCTGGCCAGCAGCTGGGCAGAGGCGCTGTCGGTGAACTGCTTGCCCAGCGTGGTCATCAATTTCTCCAGGTGAACGCTTTCCACCGGCTGGGCATTTTTTAAATCAACGGTGAGGCTGTGCGCCGTGCGGTTGTTGATAGACAACTGCACGCTTGCGCCCACGCCCACGCCAACCGAGAACGGATCTTTGTGTTTCGGCTGAACGGTGGTGCTGACCGGAATAGCAATGTTGGCCCCCACGTTCATCTGGTTAAACGCCCTCAGGCGATGGTCGCTGTGGCTGATGCCCTGCCCCTCGGCGTTGCGCGATTCTGTTTGCTCGCTGCTGCCCGCCAGCAGGTTGGTGTTGGCGTAAACGCCGCCGCCGATGCGGGCGCTGGTGGGGAAATCTTTTTCGTGGCTGTCGGTAAACGGGAAGCCCACGCTCGCCAGCGCGGCGGCATTAATGTCCACGCTGAAGCTTTGGGTGGCCCCGCTCTTAACACTGTGGTTAGCCCCACGGTTAAGAAACTCCAGCGGATCCAGCGTGCCGCTGCTGAGCTGTTCTATGAAGCCGGGGATTTCGTGTTCAGCCAGCTCGAAGGAGACGCCGTGCTGCGACTGTAGCTGGCCGCCAAGCGTCACGCCGCCGCCCAGACGAACGCCCTGGGACAGCGGATGTTTATGGTCGCCATCGAGATAAGTTTTATGGGTTTTGTTGTAGTCGGTCAGCACGTTGTAACCCGCTCCGACAATGCCGGTTGCCGAAACGGCTCCGGTTCGCCCGAAGCTAACGTTAATGCCGGTATCGCCGCGAGAGAAACTCATGGTGTAGCCGCGATCTGCGCCCACTTTCCCGCCAACACCGGCAATCACCTGGGTTCCGGGCGCCACGGTTGCGGTCGCAGAAGCGCCATAGGTACGGCTGAACGAGAGGTTTTCCCCGCTCTCCAGCGACAGCACGGTCGCCACCATTTTCTCCTGCATTTCGCGCTGGCTCTCGGCCTGCATCACGGTTTTGGTATTGATATTCACCCCGTGATTTTCTTTGCTGAATGCTTTGGTCATCGCCTTAATGGCGTCGTAGTTGGCCTCCAGCGATTTGTGGTTGCCAAAGCCCTGCGTAGTCACCGTTTTAATCACGTTCCCGCCCCACTCTGAGTCACGAAGGCGAGAGAAGTTAGCCGCTATATCGGTTATTTTCGCCGAACGCTGAGGCTCGCTGAGCAGCGACGCCTGCTGCATTTCATCCACCGAATCATGCAGTGATTTCAGGGTCAGCGTGTCCAGCATCACCCGCGACTTCACCAGTCCGATGTCGTCGTGAATGTCGCGCTGGCGGCCCATCGGCACCTGCTCTTTCTGGTGATTAAGGGTAATTGCGCGCGCCTCAAGCTCGGCAATAATTGCCCCGGCGTGGTTACTCTTGTCTGCGGGGTAGCGGCGCAGCATATCGCTTAGCTGCCCGGTCAGATTATCCTGGCGGCTGCTCGACGGATTTAATGCCCCGCTGTTGCCGTGGTTCAGGCCAAAACGTGAAGGCGTTGCCGCCTGGCGGCGCTCGTCGCGCACGCCGTAGTGCTGGCCAATCTGCTCGCAATAATGGTTGCTGCTGTCGGAAAGCTGGCGCGCAAAGCTTGCCATTTCATCCAGCAATGTTTTCTCCTGCGGCTGCCAGCGCCGCGCCTCTTCGCCGCGCATAATTTCAAGACGCTGGCTAAGGCCCGGCCTTGGCGTATGCGTCCCCGGCTGCTGGTGCGCTGCCTTTAGCTGCCGGGTAAGCGCCCCCTGCTGCTGGTAAACGTCTTTTAACCCTTCGCGCCCGGCGTAGCGATGCTGAATAGAATAGGCGGCGGTTTTGATCGGGCGCGGCCATTCAAGCGAAGGGCGGAAGGCAAAGGTGCTGATGCGCGTACGGAACGAGGTGCGAACATGCTTGCCGTCCTGCCCGGTTTGGCCGAGGAAGTTGACTTCACGCTTGAAGGTGATGCCGGTTCCGGGCAAACGCCAGTCTTTTGAAGCCTGAGTTAACCGCTGATAGTTTTGACGAGCCACGTTCGGCTCATCGGCCTGCGCGGTGAGCGGCTCGCCTTTTGCCCAGGCTCCTTCTTTGAAGACAAAGGTGTTTCCCTGCTTATCCTGGGCGCTGATTTGCCCTTTGGCCGAGGTTTGCAGGGCGCTGAGTTCAGGCTGGCTGCCGTCCTCATTGGCGGGCAGTGCGGCTTTCGTCATACCGTCGGTTTTACCGCTGTTCCAGCTATTTTCCGGCAGTCTGAAAAGCGCTCCCTGCTTGCTCAATAACCACAGCTGCTTATCTTCGCTCATCGCCAGGTCGCTGACTCTGGAAGCATCTTCATTGCCCGCGCTTGCCGATTCAAGTTTAGCGATTTGGGCGTTCAGGGCTTCCTGGCTCAGGGTTTGTGTGCCGCGCTGATTGCGGCGGGTCGTGGTGTCGATATGGTGAAGGCCAATGTCGCCCTTTTCATTCACCGCCAGGTAGCGCCTGCTGTCTATGACCGTGAAGGCCTGCGCTTTTTCGTTTTTATCCAGCCCGGCTGTCGCCAGGTCGGCGCTGACGCTTTTGGTCACCTGCCCCAGGGCGAACACGTTGCTGCCGTGGTCAATTTTATTGCTGCTCAGGTTAACCTTGAGGCGCTTTAATTCGCCGTCTTTCATCAGCCACGGCTGGCCGTCAAGGCCGCACTGGAGCTTGTCGGCCTTCTCGTCCGAAGCGCTCCACAGGCCGGTCGTTTCATTGAAGTAATGCACTTTGCCTTCATGCAGAGCCAGCTTTCCCAGCCGCCCGAGGTCAACCACGTCGTGCGCGGCCGGGGCTATCTGCGGCAGGCCCTTCTGGTAGTCCAGCACCAGGCTGTCGCTGAGATTCCAGCTGCTTTGCGGTTTCAAATCGCCGCCGTGCCAGTGGAAGGTAATGGCGTGCTTCTGGTCATAGCCGTCTTTGACGATGAGGTGCAGGCGGTCGGTCTCATCGGCCAGCATATCTTCAAGCTTCGCCCCGTCGCCCACGGTGGCGGTGACATACTGAGAGATATTGTCGAGTAAAGGCTTATGCTTTGCGCCATCAAAGCTCAGGGAAGTGCTTTGCTCTCCCGGTTTGTCGCCGCAGTGCAGGCGGCCATTGCTGTCCAGAGCAAACAGCAGCGAGCCGTGCAGCGCGGTTTTTTTCAGGGTCATATTTTCCGGCAGCGTCAGCTCTTTGGGCTGCGGGTCCGCCGCGGTGAGGTTAGCGACATACGCTACCTTCGGTTTTTTCTCGTCGTCGCTCATCAGCACCAGCGCGTCGCGCTTCGGGCCAACGGAATAGTGATCGATCTTATGGTCGAACTTAACGTTAACCGTCCCGCCCACCGCGCTGCCGAGCTGCTTATCGTCGTTAACCCGCCACAGCATGCCGTCCCCCTGGCGCGACAGGGCCGAAAGCTTGTCGTCTTCAGCGGAAAGCGGCTGCCAGGCGTTGGCCGCGCTGTTAAAACCAAAGAGTTTTTTATCATGCAGGCGGTAGCGAGTGCCGTCTCCGTCGGTCACGCTGTCGGTCAGGCGGTCGCGCACGCCGGTCTCGGGAAGGCGAACTTTCTCACCGCCGATATCCACCGTCTGGCGGTCATGCCAGGAGAGAGGCTGAGTGGTCGGCTCCAGGCTCTGGCGGCGCATAAAGCCCCTGCGGTGCCGCGACACCTCTTCCCATTCGACTTTCTGCTGGCTGTGGCTGAGGGCGATAAATACGCCCGGCTCGCTGCGCACGGTCATCAGCCGCCCCTCTTTATCCAGCAGCACATGCTGATGGCCGTCATCGCTGGCGAGATGCGTCTGGTAGCGAAGTCGGTCGTGGCCGAGCGTTTCTTTCATTAGCGCATGCAAAGGGGCCGAGCTTTCGGGCGTGTCTATTTCGAGACGACCCTTTTTATCCAGCGTCAGCTTTGTCTCCAGCAGCATATTTTTTTCAGGTTCCGGCTCCGTCGCCAGCTCGGCAAAATGGCTGCCCGGCGTGCCGACCACGTTGCTGGGGACAGGGTTTGGCTCGGAAATGTCCGGCTGGCTGTAGAGGCTCGGCGAACTGGCGCTGGCCTGGCCGTACACGCCCGGCCTGTCGGCGCTTTGCTGGCTATAGAGGCTCGGGCTGCTGGCGTTAGATACGCCGGTATGAATTGACTCGGGCAGGTCCGGGCCGCGCTTGCGGCTAAGAAAACGGCTGAACATCCCTTTGTTCGACGTTTGCGCTTCGCCAGCGCTCTGCTTCACCCCGGCCGGAGCCTGCGCCTGTGCCGCCCTTGAGAATAACGATCCGGTTGCGGTTTGTGTTGGCGCGACATGTGCCTGTTTAAGCTGCGCGGTTTGCGCTCTCCCCTGCTGTAGATTGGCGATTTCCTGGTCGCGGATAGCGCGGCCTGGTTTGATAAAAGCTGATATTCCCGGTCCCATTCTGTTACTCCTCAACAGTCAAACACTTTCTCCGTTTGATAGGTGGAATGAACGGGGTTCCGGTTCCCGATTAATATTTTTCTTAGACCGCCTGAATATCTAAAAAACCAGCAATAGCGGGGCCTGTGGCGAAATAAGAGAGAAAAAACAAATCAGAAAAAACCGATAGCCATCCGATCCAGAGGCAGCAATAAGCCGGAAGATTAGCGGCTGCTTGACCCATGACAAGGCGACGACTGAGGCAGGCTACTTATAATCGGCCTCCTTTCGTACAGGGGTAAATAACCGTGGATTATCAACTCAATTTCAACTGGCCAGAGTTTATGGAAACTTACTGGCAGAAAAAGCCGGTGGTGCTGAAAAACGCGCTACCGAACTTTGTCGACCCTATTACGCCGGACGAACTGGCGGGCCTGGCGATGGAAAACGAAGTCGACAGCAGGTTGGTCAGCTTTAAAGAGGGAAAATGGCACGCCAGCAACGGTCCGTTTGAGCACTTTGATAACCTTGGCGATAGCGGCTGGTCGCTGCTGGCCCAGGCGGTGAACCACTGGCACGCGCCTGCTGCCGAACTGGTGCGACCGTTCCGCGTCTTGCCGGACTGGCGTTTAGACGACCTGATGATCTCCTTCTCGGTGCCGGGCGGCGGCGTAGGCCCGCATATCGACAACTATGACGTGTTCATTATTCAGGGCATGGGCAGCCGCCGCTGGCGCGTGGGCGACCGTCTGCCGCTTAAGCAGTTCTGCCCGCATCCGGCGCTGCTGCACGTTGAGCCGTTTACGCCGATCATCGATGAAGATTTAGAGCCGGGCGATATTCTCTATATTCCACCGGGCTTCCCGCACGACGGCTTCACCCATGAAACCGCACTTAACTACTCCGTTGGCTTCCGCGGGCCTAACAGCCGGGACTTGATAAGCAGCTTTGCCGACTACGTGCTGGAAAACGATCTTGGCGGCGATCACTACAGCGACCCGGATCTCACCTGCCGCGCTAATCCTGGCAAAGTGGAAAACTACGAGCTGGAACGTCTGCGCAGCATGATGACCAATCTGATAAGCCAGCCGGAAGCGTTCAACCAGTGGTTTGGCAGCTTTGTTACTACTCCGCGCCACGAACTGGATATCGCCTCCGCCGAACCGCCGTACCAGCCAGAAGAAGTGGCCGAAGCCCTGAAGTCTGGCGAAGAGCTGGTGCGTCTGAGCGGGCTGCGGGTGTTGCAGGTGGGCGATGAGTTCTTTGTTAACAGCGAACCGATGGAAGTGAATCACCGGGACGCTGCCATAGCGCTGTGCCGCTATACCCGGCTGATGAAGAGCGAGCTGGGCGATGCGGTACAGGATGAAGCATTCATCCGCCAGTTGACTGACTTAATCAACCAGGGTTACTGGTACTTCGAAGATTAATCCCTTCCTGAAGCGAAACCCGGCGAGCGCTCGTCGGGTTTTGTTTATCCGCCACTAAAGTCTGAGAACTGGCGATAAAATCACCCGAATTCAGTAGAAGTTACTACAGTTAAATGGGGTCTTCCCGTGCGGCTTGGGGTGATGACATGGCGCTTTATTCCATTGGAGAAGTGGCTGCGCTTTGCAATATCAATCCGGTAACCCTGCGTGCCTGGCAGCGACGCTACGGATTGCTGAAACCGCAGCGCAGCGACGGCGGTCATCGCCTGTTTGATAACGCCGACATCGAACGTATTCGCGAGATTCAGGCCTG
Organism: Cedecea davisae DSM 4568; assembly: GCF_000412335.2. Classification (GTDB taxonomy): domain Bacteria; phylum Pseudomonadota; class Gammaproteobacteria; order Enterobacterales; family Enterobacteriaceae; genus Cedecea; species Cedecea davisae. The sequence goes on along the minus strand of NZ_KE161030.1, from coordinate 1,141,344 downwards.
GATTGAGCAAGGCGTACAGGTTGGCAAGGTGAAGGCGCTGCTTAGCGGTGAGCATCGCGATAAAGAACACGCCTGGGGAGAACGCCAGGAAACGCTGCTGCGCCACCTGCAAAGCGGTAACCCAAACCTGCTGCGCGCCTGGATTGCCGACATAGGACGCATCTATCCCGCCCAAACCCTGGTTCACCATCTTTATCTTCCGCTTCGACGCCGTCTCCACGGGCAGCAGGTTGCGCTCTGCGCCATGCTGAGCCTGCTGGACGGAGCGTTGATTAACTATATCGCCATGTGCATCGCCTCCGCCCGCAAGCAAAGCGGCAGGGATGCGTTAGTGGTGGGCTGGAACGTGCAGGACACCACCCGGCTGTGGCTGGCGGCGTGGATTGCCAGCCAGCAGGGCTGGCGGGTAGACGTCCTGGCAAACTCCCTGAACCAGCTTAAACCTGAGATGTTTGAACGCCAGACGCTGCTGGTGTGGTGCGGCGACTGCCCCGGCGAGCGCCAAATCAGCCAGCTTGAGTCGTGGCAAAGCGCAGGACTGCCGGTTTTTGCCCTTGGCGCGGGCGAACACCGGCAGCCTGCCGGATAATCCGCATTTGCAGCTTCATTAACAACCCTGCTTCCCTTTATAATCGCTTCGTTAACAAACGGAGCGAATAATGAAACTGTCTAAAATAGCCCTGGTGGGCGGAATGGTTGTCATGGCGGTCGGCGGCATCGGCGGCGTGATGCTGGTCGGCTACATCGTCATTTTGCATGGCGCGTAACGTAGCCCAACAGGCGCTCAAACAGGCGGTCGGTCACAATTGCCGCCAGCGCCACCAGCACTGCACCCTGAATAACGTAGGCGGTGTTGAAGCCGCTGAGACCAATAATAATCGGTGACCCGAGAGTATTAGCCCCGACGGTGGAGGCGATAGTCGCGGTGCCGATATTAATAATCACCGAGGTTCTGATCCCCGCCAGAATCACCGGCGCGGCCAGCGGCAGCTCAACCTTACGCAGCATCTGCCAGCGGCTCATGCCGACTCCCAGAGCAATCTCACGCGCCGACTCCGGCACCGCGCCAATCCCGGCCAGCGTCCCCTGAAGAATGGGCAGCAGCCCGTAAAGCACCAGGGCGATTATCGCCGGCTCCTGGCCGAACCCCATCACCGGGACCGCAATAGCCAGCACCGCAACCGGCGGGAATGTTTGACCGGCGGCGGTAATGGTTTCTACCAGGGAACGAAACTCTTCCCCCGCAGGACGCGTCACCAGCACGCCAAGCCCGACGCCAATCACGATAGCCACCACGCTTGAAATGCCCACCAGCGTAAGGTGGGCCAGCGCCAGCGAGGTAAAACTATCCTGCTGGTAAAGCGGCCGGGTCAGTTGCGGAAACAGCCAGCTAAACAGCCCGCTGGTGTGGGGCAGCAGCTCAAGCAGGCCAACAAACAGGATGATGAGCCAAAGAAGCGGGTCACGTAGCAGTCGCATTTTCACCCCTCACCAGATCGCTGAAGTGCAGCACGCCGCAGGGCTGATTATCCGCATCCACCACCGGGAGCCGCTGGCACTGGCGGTCAATAAACAGCGACAGCGCTTCGCGCAGCGTCATGTCGGCGCGAATAGGCTCCCCCTCCAGCCGCTCGTCGGAACGAATGCTGTCCGCTACATAGCGCAGCGACAGCAGCCTTACGCCCAGCTCGCTGCGGCCAAAGAAGTCGCGCACAAAGTCGTTGGCCGGGCGGGTTAACAGTTCCAGCGGCGTGCCCTGCTGAATCACCTTCCCGCCGTCCATCAGCACAATGTTATCCGCCAGGATAAGCGCCTCGTCGATGTCGTGCGTGACCAGCACAATGGTGCGCCCGAGCAGTTGGTGAATGCGGATCATCTCCTGCTGCAAGGTGGCTCGGGTTACCGGATCAAGTGCGCCAAAAGGCTCGTCCATCAGCAGCACTTCCGGGTCAGCCGCCAGCGCTCGCGCAACGCCCACGCGCTGCTGCTGGCCGCCGGAAAGCTGGTGCGGGTAGCGGTCGCAAAACTGCTCAGCATCGAGGCCAAGCAGCTCAAGTAGTTCATCAATACGTTCGGCAACGCGCGCCTTCGGCCACTTCAGCAACTCCGGCACGGTGGCAATATTCTGCGCCACCGTCCAGTGCGGGAACAGGCCAATCGACTGAATGGCGTAGCCCATGCGGCGGCGCAACGCTTTCGGGTCGAAGCTGCGAATTTCAGCTCCGGCAAAGCGAATCAGGCCTTCGTCATGCTCGACGAGGCGGTTAATCATCTTCAGCGTGGTGGACTTTCCCGAGCCGGAGGTGCCTATCAGCACGGTAAACTGCCCTTCGCGAATATTGAGCGTCAGGTCGCTGACCGCCGCTTCGCCGTGGAAGTATTTGCTGACGCGATCGAACTCGATCATTGTTTTGCCTCCAGCAATGAAATAAACAGCTTAAACAGCGCGTCGATAATTACCGCCAGGGCAATTACCGGCATGACGCCGAGCAGAACCAGATCCAGCGCGCTGCTGAGCAGCCCCTGGAAAATTATCGAACCAAAACCACCCGCGCCAATCAGCGCGGCGATGACCGCCATACCAATAGTTTGCACGCAAACCACGCGCAGGCTGCGCAGCAGAACCGGGAGCGCAAGCGGCACTTCGGCACGCCAGAAAATCTGCACACGGGACATTCCCATGCCGAGCGCGCTTTCCACAATATTGCGGGGCACATGTTCCAGTCCGGCCACCACGCCGCGCACCAGCGGCAGCAGCGCATAGAGCACCAGGGCAATCAGAGCGGGCGCAACGCCAATCCCGCTAACGCCGATTTTGCCAAGCCACGGTAGCCAGGCTGCCAGCCCGGCCAGCGGCGCAATCAGCAGGCCAAACAGCGCCACGGACGGCACGGTTTGAATCACGTTAAGCACGGAGAATACGCCGGACTGCCAGGCTGGACGACGGTAGCAGAGAATGCCGAGCGGAACGCCAATCACCAGCGCGGGAACTAATGTGCCGAGCAGCAGCGCAAGGTGGCGGCTCAGGGCATCATCGAACACATCCTGACGGTTGACGTACTCCTTCATCAGCGAAAGAGAGTCAAAATAGCCGCTTGCCAGCAGCGCTATCGGGACAATCCAGATTTGCAGGTTGAGCAGCAGACGCCACAGCGGCTTCGGAGTCAGCCGATTAGCCGCGTCGGCGCACAATAGCAGGCTAAGGGCTAACATCAGCCACAGGCCGCTGCCGGGCGAGGTGCGGGCAAGCGAGCTGCCCTCCTGAGCAAACTGGCTCGCGCTGTGCCCCATCAGTACCAACAGGCCGATAAACAGCAATTCACCGGTAATAATGGTCGCCAGCAGGGAGCCTGGATGCCGGGGGGCCAGCGTTAAAGCGGCGAGAACCACAAGCGGAAGCACCAACCAATAGTGCAGCGTACCGGCAAGCTGGGTTATCCCCAGCGGTTCACCGGATACCAGGCGGTTTGGCGCATGATTGATGATCGGGAGCAACATCAAGGCTGCCGCCAGCAGTAACACCAGCAGCAGCAAAACCCTGTTATGAATTTTTAGCAAACGTCATTCCAGCAGGCTATTTAACGAAGCCTTTTTGTTTTAAGTAATCGGCTGCCACTTTTTTGGCATCCTCTCCTTCCACCGCAATTTTAGCGTTCAGCTGTTGCAGGGTTTTCTGGTCAAGAGAGGTGAATACCGGTTTCAGCCAGTCTGCGATTTGCGGGTACTCTTTCAGCACCGCTTCACGCACAACGGCGGTTGGCGCGGAAACGGCCTGCACGCCTTTCGGGTCGGTCAGCGTTTCCAGGCCCAGCGCGGCTACCGGGCCGTCCGTGCCGTAGGCCATGGCTGCGTTAACGCCGGATGTCTGCTGCGCCGCCGCTTTAATCGTTACCGCCGTGTCGCCGCCAGCCAGAGAAAGCAGCTGGCTTTGATCCAGCTTGAAGCCGTAGGCTTTTTCAAAAGCAGGCAGGGCGTCGGAGCGCTCGATAAACTCGGCGGAGGCCGCCAGCTTAAAGGTGCCGCCCTTCTTCAGATATTCGCTAAGATCGGCCAACGAAACCAGATGATTTTTCTCTGCCAGGTCCTTGCGTACCGCAATGGTATAAGTATTGTTGGCCGGAGAAGGGGTCAGCCAGACCAGGTGGTTCTTGTCGTAGTCGAGCTGCTTAACTTTTTCGTAGCCTTTTTGCGCATCTTTCCAGGCCGGGTCGTTCTCGTCTTTAAAGAAGAATGCGCCGTTGCCGGTGTATTCAGGGTAGATATCCAGCTCCCCGGAAGTGATAGCCCCGCGGACTACCGGCGTAGTGCCGAGCTGGACTTTATTGATGGTTTTAACGTCGTGGCTTTCCAGCACCTGCAAAATGATATTGCCGAGCAGCGAGCCTTCGGTATCGATTTTTGAGCCTACTTTCACCGGCTCCGCTGCCTGCGCACCCGTCGCCAACATCACTAAACCCGCCATGCCCCAACGTGTTGATAAGTTCATAGTTATTCCTCGTTGTTCTTTACTTAAAAATCATGCAGTAAACAAAGAATAGCCGAGTTTTAACAAGCGGGGGAAAGCACTAAGCGGTATATGATATGCGCGGACGTTTGGATGATTCGGGGGAAACGCCACGCCCCCCAACAGGCCCGGCTTCGCGGCTATTCCCCTGGTTTTAGTGCCATTTATATTTTTTTTATCCGCCGCCCGGCAATTTTTACCTTCTTTTTATACCCCAGTGAATATGCTCTGTTCATCGCCGCGAGGCTCAGACAAAGAACATCATGAACTCACTTATTAATCATTCACTTGTCAAAAATATCTTCACGCTTTTCGCTTTCCCTCAGACTTCATCTAACGACGAAGTCGGGAGCCGGTCTGCGGCTTCGAAACCTGCCGCAGAGCGCGCAAAAGAGTTTGCCGGAGAAGTGCAGCGCTATCTGCTGTCTCACCCCGACACTAAGCATGTTGATATCTACCTGAATGACGTAAACGGCACGTTTCGCGGCAAGCGTATTGCGGTAGACAGCCTGCTGGCGCTCTCTTCCGGCTGTTATTTCCCGCAGTCTGTTTACGCTATGGATCACGAGGGAAAGCCGCTCAGCCACGCCGACGGCAGCCATGAAAACGATGAGCCCGACGGTCTTTGTCTCCCGGTGGCGAGCACGCTGAGGCCCTGCGTTCACGATCCGCGCCATAATGCGCAGCTGCTGCTAACCATGAAGCAAAACGACGGCACCGGGTATGCGCTGGAGCCGAGAGTGGTGCTGGAAAACGTGCTGCATAAGTTCCATTATCACGGACTTTACCCGGTAGCCGCCCCGGAAATTGAGTTCTATCTGGTGAGTAAAGCCCAGCAGGAGAGCCCGGCGCAGGGCTGTTTCTATATGCCCGTCCCTTCCGATTACACCGCCTTTATTGAAGAACTGGAACAAGCCGCTGCCGCCCAGGGTCTGCCGCTGAGCGCCATCGTTTGTGAAGCCGAAGCCGGGCAGTTTGAGCTGAACCTGAAGCATTCACGCAAGGTGGTGGAAATCTGCGAGAACGTGCTGGCCCTGCGCCGGTTGACCAGCATCGTGGCCGATAAGTTTGGCTACCAGGCCAACTTTATGGCGAAGCCCTTTTCCCATCTAGCTGGTAACGGCCTGCATTTTCATATCAGCCTCAATGACCGTAATGGCGATAATGTGTTCGCTTCCCCGGCCGAGGCCCTGAACGAGATGGCGCAGCTTTGCCTGGCCGGGATGCTGCAATTAATGCCCGCCACCGTTGCGGTCATCGCGCCCCACGTTAACTCTTTCAGAAGACTACGCAAAAACCTTAACGAGCCGCTGTTTAGCTCCTGGGGCTATAACAAACGCAGCGCCGCTCTGCGTATCCCCTGCTCTGACGACGGCAATCGCCGCATTGAGTACCGCCTCGCCGGGGCAGACGTGAACCCTTATCTGGCGATGGCCGCCATTCTCACCGGCATGCTTTACGGGCTGGAGAACATCGACAGCGATACGCTAAAAAATACCGCCCTGTTCGCCCCCGAGCTGCCGCTGTTCCAGAACACGGCTATCGAAGAATTCCGCCAGAGCGCCTATATGAGCGCAAATCTCGGCGAAGCCTTTGCGCAGCAGTGGGTGACCCACAAGCTAACGGAGCTGGCGCGGTTTGAAACCATCGTCACGCCGGAAGAAGCGGCTTTTAGCCGTTAAAACGCCTGAACATCGACCCGAGGTGATTTATGTCTCGTCTTATTATGCTGTCTAATCGCTGCGAGCCTGAGCACGGCCAAAGCGGCAGCCTCCTCCCTGCGGCGCTGGGTTCAATCTTTAGAAAACGCCCCGGGATCTGGTTTGGCTGGAGCGGTGAAATCAGCCCCGGTAAAAAATACAGGAAAGATCGATGCAGTCACCATTCCGGCTACCGGCAGCACAGCTGGGGGCTGACGCCGGGAGAATACGACAATTTCTATCAGGGCTATATGCATAACGTTCTGTGGCCGGTGTTTCACAACCGCCCGGACCTTATTCACTATAAGAAAGAGTATTTCACCTGTTGGAAAAATTATAATCACGATGTAAAAGAAAGAGTTGCCGCCGAGATTGGCGAGAGCGATGTGGTCTGGGTGCAGGATTATCATTTATTGCTGAGCGGGAAGATGCTCAGAGAAGACGGCCACGCCAACCGCTGCGGCTTTTTTCTGCACCAACCTTTCCCGCCGGGAGAGATCCTGCGCTCGGTTCCCGAGCACGACGCGATTATGCAGGCCTTTTTTAGCTACGACCTGCTCGGATTCCAGTCCAGCGGCGACGTGAATAATTTCCTTGCCTACGCGCTGAGGTTTTACCGCGTTGAGCGGCTGGCGGATAACCTGATTCAGCTGAATGGGCACTCGATCAAGCTCGGTATTTTTCCCTGCGGCATTGATAAAGAAACGCCTCCGCTGACGCAAAACGGCGCGGAGGCGATGAGCAACTATCATCGCCAGATTATTATCAGCAATGACACCATCAGCGATATCAGCGGCGTGCATTACCATTTGGACGCAATGGAGATTTTTCTTCATAGCCACCCTGAATTTTTGCGCGACGTCAGCCTGCTGCAACTCTCCGACACGTCCAGAGGTTATCCCTATTCAACGCACGATCTTTGCGCCCGGCTTGAGCGCCAGTGCGGGGAAATTAACGGCAAATTTGGCGATGCGTCCTGGTATCCGGTCAACTATATCCGCAATAACCTGTGCCACCCTGACCTGATTTATGCCCTTTACCGCAAGGCGCACGTGGCGATGTTCACTCCTCTTTGCGAGGCGATGAACCTGCGGGCTAAAGCGTTTATTCTCGCCCAGGACCCGGAAGATCCTGGCGTGTTGATGCTCTCCGCCTTTACCGGCACGGCGGAACAACTGGGCGAGGCGGTGCTGGTCAACCCTTATGACGCTGCCGAGGTCAGCCGCGCGCTTTATTCGGCGCTGACCATGCCTTTGCACGAGCGCAAACGCAGGCATCATCAGTTGCTGGCAAAAGTGGAAAGATACGACGCCCAGTGGTGGGCCAGAGCGTTTCTTGACGAACTCTGCGCCGACCAGGCTCCCGCCGCCGCGCCCTTCCGCGCCTCCCATCACGGTATTTTTACGCCGCAGAGAATTTATTAGCGGCAAAAAAAAGCCACCTTCATTCAGGAAGGTGGCTTTCATCACTCAGCGTGGCTTATTTCAGTTCAAATTCGCCCTGCTTCACGCGGGCGGAGTCCAGCCCGATAAACACGTTGAATTTGCCAGGTTCCGCCTCGTACTTCATCTTCGCGTTCCAGAACTTCAGCGCGTTAACGTCGATTGGGAAACTGACGGTCTGGCTTTCGCCCGCTTTCAGCGTCACTTTCTTAAAGCCCTTCAGCTCTTTCACCGGGCGGCTCATCGAAGCGGTCACGTCCTGGAGGTACATTTGCACCACGGTCGCGCCTTCGCGATCGCCGCTATTGGTGACCGTAACGGAAGCTTCAACTTTGCCGTCACGCTTCATCACCGGCGAGGACAGCTTAACGTCTGAGACGTTGAATGTGGTGTAGCTCAGGCCATAGCCAAACGGATACAGCGGCCCGTTTGCTTCATCGAAGTAGCGGGAAGTGTATTTATTTGGCTTTTCCGGGTTGTACGGGCGACCGGTGTTCAGGTGGCTGTAGTAAGTCGGAATTTGCCCAACCGAGCGCGGGAAGGACATCGGCAGCTTGCCGGACGGATTGTAGTCGCCAAACAGTACGTCGGCGATGGCGTTCCCGCCCTCGGTGCCGCCGTACCACGCTTCAAGCAGCGCGTCTGCCTGCTGATCTTCTTTCACCAGCGCCAGAGGACGGCCGTTCATCAGGACCAGCACCAGCGGCTTGCCGGTCGCCTTCAGGGCGGCAATCAGGTCGCGCTGGCTTTGCGGCAGCGTCAGGTCGGTGCGGCTTGAGGCTTCGTGCGCCATGCCCTGGGCTTCGCCGACCACCGCCACCACGACATCGGCGCTTTTCGCGGTATTAACCGCTTCGTCGATCATCTCTTTTGGCGTACGCGGGTCAACGGTAACCGCCGGCTCGTACTGGTTCAGGAAGGCCACAATGTCTTTTTCATCGGTGACGTTCGCGCCTTTGGCAAACACCACTTTGCCCTGCTGGCCCACGGCATTTCTGATGCCTTCCAGCGGAGTAACGGACTGAGCGGCAACGCCTGCGGCAGACCAACTGCCCATGGCGTCACGCTTGCTGTCGGCCAATGGCCCAATCACCGCGACGGTTGCGCTCTTTTTCAGCGGCAGCGTTTGCAGGCGGTTTTTCAGCAGCACCATGCTTTCACGCGCCACTTCGCGAGCTTCTTTGCGGTGCAGGCGGCTTTCGGCGTTGGTGTCCTGCGGGTCAGAATCTTTCGGGCCAAGGTGGCTGTACGGATCGTTAAACAGCCCCATATCGTATTTCACGTTCAGTACGTGGCGGGTAGCGTCGTCCAGCTCTTTCATCGGCACTGCGCCGCTTTTCACCAGCTCGGGCAGGTATTTGCTGTAATACTCGTCGCTCATACTCATGTTGATGCCGGAGTTCAGGGCAATACGCACCGCGTCTTTCGGGTCGCTGGCAACGCCGTGCTTGATCAGTTCTTTAATCGCCCCGTGGTCGGAGATGGTAATGCCTTTAAACTTCCATTCGTCGCGCAGCAGATCTTTCAGCAGCCAGCTGTCGGCCGAGGCTGGCGTACCGTTCAGTGAGTTCAGGGCAACCATCACGCCGCCGCTGCCCGCGTCCAGGGCGGCTTTGTACGGCGGCATATAGTCGTTGAACAGCCGCTGCGGGCTCATATCAACGGTGTTGTACTCTTTGCCGCCCTCAACCGCGCCGTAGGCGGCGAAGTGTTTCACGCTGGTCATTACCGAGTAGCGATCCGCCGGGCTTTTGCCCTGCATCGCTTCAACCATGGTGCGACCCATAGTGGCGGTCAGGTATGTGTCTTCCCCAAAGCCTTCTGAAACGCGGCCCCAGCGCGGGTCACGCGAGACGTCAACCATCGGCGCCCAGGTCATGTTCAGGCCATCATCGGCGGCTTCATAGGCCGAGATACGGCCCACGGTTTTCACCGCGTCGAGGTTAAAGGAGGAGGCGAGGCCGAGGCTTATCGGGAACACGGTACGCTGGCCGTGAACCACATCGTAGGCGAAGAACAGAGGGATTTTCAGGTGGCTGAGCTGCATCACCTGGTCCTGCATAGCGCGGATGTCCTGGCGGGTGACGGTGTTAAAGATTGCCCCAACCTGCCCGTCTTTGATCATCTCGCGGATAGCTTCTTTTGGGTTATCCGGGCCGACGCTGATTAAGCGCAGCTGACCGATTTTTTCATCGGTGGTCATTTTTTTGAGCAGGCCGGTGACGAAGGCATCACGCGCTTCCGGCGTTAAAGGGTGCGGGCCAAACATCTCGTCGGCCAGCGCAGGCTGAAGCGCCATGCTTACCGCGACACCTACAGAACAGAGCCATTTCATCGGATTCACTCTCTACACAAGCTTTTGTTAAGGGGTGCAGTTTGCCACATCACCCGAAGGGTAAGAAGAGCGTAGCAGAGGCTATGTTCTGATTTCGTAGATATTTCCTCGTTACGCTCACGTTTTTCGGCGCTATGCTTAACGGCAGGCTTTTTGCTGCCACCAAAGGAGTGGATACATGTCTGTTCTGATGACTTCCGATAATAAAACGTTAATAAACGAACTCGCTCGCCACGTTGGCTCTCACCACGTCTTGACCGACCCCGCTAAAACCGCACGCTACCGCAAGGGCTTCCGCTCCGGGCAGGGCGAGGCGCTGGCGGTGGTCTTCCCCGGCTCGCTGCTGGAACTGTGGCGCGTACTCAGCGCCTGCGTGGCGGCCGACAAAATAATCTTGATGCAGGCCGCCAATACCGGCCTGACCGAAGGCTCCACGCCGAGCGGTAACGACTACGACCGCGATATCGTCATTATCAGCACCCTGCGCCTTGATAAATTACATCTACTGGACAAAGGTGAGCAGGTGCTGGCTTTCCCCGGCACCACTCTCTATTCGCTGGAAAAAGCGCTTAAGCCGCTGGGGCGTGAGCCGCATTCGGTGATTGGCTCTTCCTGCATTGGCGCGTCGGTGATTGGCGGGATTTGTAATAACTCGGGCGGCTCGCTGGTGCAGCGCGGTCCGGCCTATACCGAGATGTCGCTGTTTGCCCGCATCGACGAAAACGGCAAGCTTCAGCTGGTGAACCATCTGGGCATTAATCTTGGCGCCACGCCGGAGCAGATCCTCAGCACGCTGGACGACGAGCGCGTGAAGGATAGCGACGTACAGCACGACGGCCGCCACGCTCATGACCATGATTATGTTACCCGCGTGCGCGACGTTGAAGCCGATACTCCGGCCCGCTATAACGCCGACCCTGACCGCCTGTTTGAGTCTTCCGGCTGCGCCGGAAAGCTGGCCGTTTTTGCGGTACGCCTCGACACCTTCCCGGCGGAAAAACGCCAGCAGGTGTTCTACATCGGCACCAGTCAGCCCGCCGTGTTGAGCGAAATTCGCCGCCATATTCTGGCTAACTTCGAAAACCTGCCGGTTGCCGGAGAGTATATGCACCGCGATATTTACGATATTGCGGAAAAGTACGGCAAGGATACCTTCCTGATGATCGATAAGCTCGGCACCGACAAAATGCCGTTCTTCTTCACCATGAAGGGCCGCGCAGATGCCATGCTGGACAAGGTTCCGCTGTTTAAACCGCATTTCACCGACCGCTTTATGCAAAAGCTTGGCGGCGCGTTCCCGGCGCACCTGCCGGAGCGCATGAAAACCTGGCGCGATAAATATCCTCACCATCTGCTGCTAAAAATGGCGGGCGACGGAATCGATGAGGCCAAAGCCTGGCTAAGCGAGTATTTCAAAACCGCCGAGGGCGATTTCTTCGTCTGCACGCCGGAAGAAGGCAGCAAAGCTTTCCTTCATCGTTTTGCCGCCGCAGGCGCGGCCATTCGCTACCATGCGGTTCATGCCGATGAGGTGGAAGACATTCTGGCGCTGGATATTGCGCTGCGCCGCAACGACAGCGACTGGTTCGAAGAGCTGCCGCCGGAAATTGGCGATAAGCTGATTCACCGCCTCTACTACGGCCATTTTATGTGCCATGTTTTCCACCAGGATTACATTGTTAAGAAAGGCGTTGATGTTCATGAGCTGAAAGAGCAGATGCTGGCCCTGCTGCAAGAGCGCGGGGCGCAATACCCGGCGGAGCACAACGTGGGCCATCTCTATAAAGCGCCGGAAACGCTGAAGCAGTTCTATAAAGCCAACGATCCGACCAACAGCATGAACCCCGGTATCGGCAAAACGACGAAGCGTAAAGGCTGGGCTGAGGATAATTGCGGCTGCGGCAAGGAACATGGCTGACCGGGCAGGAGATAAGTTTCTCCTATGACCACCAGCCTATGTTTCGCTCTTTTTTCGGCATAGATTAAAAAGACAGGGTGAAGATGTTTCTTCACCCTTTTTTCCTGCCAGGGGGCGAAACAGACATGTCGGCAATAGCAGTATTACCTTCCACACTGCCGGGGATAAGGGAGGCCACTCCAGACGATATCCCGGCAATAAAAAGCATTTATCAATGGCATGTGCTAAACGGCAAAGGCTCTTTCGAAGAGACGCCGCCTGGCGAGCAGCAAATGGCCGAGCGCCTAGCGGCAGTTCGTGGCTATGGCCTGCCGTGGCTGGTTGCGGTTATAGATGGCAGGATTGTTGGCTACTGCTACGCCACTGTTTATCGCCCTCGCCCCGGCTACCGCTACACCATCGAAGACTCCGTTTATATCGACACCGGCATGACGGGGCGTGGCATCGGCAAAGCTTTGCTCGGCGAGTTAATAGCGCGCTGTGAGCAAGGGCCGTGGCGGCAGATGATTGCCGTGATTGGTGACGGCGAAAATAACGAGGGATCGTGCCGATTACACAGCCAGCACGGGTTTGAAACGGTAGGACGGCTGCGCAGCGTCGGGTTCAAGCTTGGAGACTGGCGCGATACGGTAATGATGCAGCGCCCGCTCAACGGCGGAGACCAGACGCTGCCTCAATAATTACTCTTCTTCCCCGGCGGAAACGGTGTTGTTTGCCATTTGCGCCGCTTTTGAACGCTTGTAGCTTAATGCCGCAGCGGGAACTGGCGTTATCTTCCCGGTTTCCATCCAGTTGCGCAGGCGGTTAGCGTCGGCAAAATGGGTATATTTCCCGAAGGCATCCAGCACGACCAGCGCCACCGGGCGCCCTTTAATCACGGTGCGCATCACCAGACAGTGGCCGGCATTATTAGTAAAGCCGGTTTTCGTCAGCTGAATATTCCAGTTTTCGCGGTACACCAGATGGTTAGTGTTGCGGAACGGCAGCGTGTAAGAAGGGTTGCGGAAGGTCGCCATATCTTCATGAGTGGTGCTGAGCTGCCCGAGCAGGGGATATTTCTGGGTGGCAATCAGCAGTTTGGTCAAATCGTTGGCGGTCGAGACGTTTTCAATCGACAGGCCGGTTGGCTCCACGTAACGCGTGTGGGTCATGCCCAATGACTTAGCCTTGGCGTTCATCGCACGAATAAACGCGTCGTAGCCGCCAGGGTAGTGGTGCGCCAGGCTCGCTGCCGCGCGGTTTTCAGAAGACATCAGCGCCAGCAGCATCATATTTTTACGGCTGATCTCGCTGTTCAGACGCACGCGAGAGTAAATCCCCTTCATCTCCGGCGTATGGCTGATGTCCACTTTTAGCATTTCATCCATCGGCAGATGCGCGTCCAGCACCACCATCGCCGTCATCAGCTTGGTAATCGAGGCGATAGGACGAACCAGATCCGGATGGCTGGAATAGAGAATTTTGTTGCTTTGCAAATCGACAATCATGGCGCTGCCGGAGGCAATCTCCTGACCGGCGCTGGCCGCCTGAGTGACGGCCTTACTGGCTTCTGCCTGCGGGGCAAAAGGCACAGTCATCATCAGCGCAAGGCTGAACAACGATAAACGGATTTTTGTCGGCATGGTGACACTTCTGTAATGATTCCGGAAAAGTATAGGCTCACCGCAGACATTTATCTGAATAAACAAAGACGCGGGGCGCCAGAATCATACTCCGGCGCCCCGTTAAACTACCAGTTAAGAATGGTAACGTTATATCAAAAGTTTCTAAAAATTCCGCACCGTCAGAACAGGCGATAGCCGTACCCCCACAGCACTACCGCCGCCGCCAGCAGCACCTCCAGCACCAGTACGCCGATTGCCAGAGTTGAGCTGGCGAAGCTCATGCCCTCTTCCCTGTCGATCCCGAGGAAATCAGGCACGCCGACATAGAGCAGGTAGCCGGTGTAAACCAGCGCCAGAGCGCCTACCGCTACGCACAGCCAGACCAGCGGATAAAGCGCCACAATCCCGCTCAGGAACAGCGGCGTGGCGACATAGCCAGCAAATACCATACAGCTGGCGAGCGATGGCCGCTGCGGGTAGTTACGCGCCATCCACCAGATGACTCGCCCCATCACCGCAACGCCCGCCAGCATCAAGGCGTAGAAAAGTATGCCGAGATAAAGGCCGGTGAACATCGAAAGCTGCACGTAGCTACCGTCGCCAAAATTCCAGCCAATTTGCGTGGTGCCGATAAACGCGCAGATGACGGGTATCGCCGCCATCAACAGCACATGGTGAGTGTAGTGGTGCGAGACGGATTCGTTCTCGCGCTTAATTTCCTGCATTTCGCGATTAGGATGGGAAAACAATCCCCAGACGTGGCTCATACAACCTCCTGACCTGCAGCGCAAATGCTTGCAATAGCCTAAGTATAATTCACCGTGCGGTTAATATTTAGCCAAGTGAAAAATATCTGCGTTTATTTGCAAACCGGGCGGCTATGGGTTGTATGCTTTAGGGAAACAATGAACATGGAGATGAGTCCGGGCTGATGGATATCAACGGTTTAATAGAGCAGTACGGCTATGCGGCGCTGATTGTCGGCAGCATGGCGGAAGGCGAAACGATTACTCTGCTGGGCGGGGTGGCCGCGCATCAGGGATTACTCAAATTTCCTCTGGTGGTTGCCGCCGTCGCGCTTGGCGGCATGATTGGCGACCAGGTTCTGTTTCTGGTGGGCAGGCATTTTGGCGGCTCGCTGCTGGCACGGTTCAAAAAACACCACAAGAAAATTGCTAAGGCTCAGGCGCTGATTAACCGCCATCCTTATCTGTTTGTGATTGGCAGCCGCTTTATGTACGGATTTCGTATCGTCGGGCCGATTATTATCGGTGCCAGCAAGCTGCCGCCTAAGCTGTTTATTCCGCTGAATATCTGTGGTGCGATCCTCTGGGCAACGCTGTTTACCACTCTCGGCTATCTGGGCGGCGAAGTGGTCGGCCCATGGCTGCATAACCTCGACCAACATCTCCGACACTGGATATGGCTGATAGCCGCCGTCGCGCTGGTGATAGGCGTGCGGTTATGGTTTAAACACCGCCAGAAAGAAGATTAATTCTCCGCTGCGGGCAACAGCGCCAGCCAGGCCCGCAGTTGTATCAGCGCCTCTTCCCCGCCGCCGTCACGCTGGGCTTTGACTATCGCCCCGTCTATAACCAGCGCCAGCATTTCGGCCTGCTGCTTTCCGGCTTCATTGTGCGGCAGATAGCCCGCAAGACACTCGACCATCGCCTGTTTATGCGCCCGGGCGATGGGTAATGTTTCAGGCAGGGCCTCCGCCATTTCAACCGCCGAGTTAATAAACGCACATCCGCGAAATGCCTCGTCGTCAAACCAGTTTTCTAACGCTGCCGCCAGAGACTGCACCAGACTTCCCGTGCGGGCCATTTCCTGCTTAAGCGTTTCGCTAAACCACGCCATCCAGCGCCGGTGCCGGTAATCCAGAAAAGCCCCAATCAGGTCATTCTTAGCCGGAAAATGCCGATAAAAGGTCACCTTGGTCACGCCAGCTTCTTTGATTATCCGGTCGATGCCGGTGGCGCGAATGCCGTCCCGATAGAACAGGTTGTGCGCAGTATGCAGGATTCGGTCGCGCGCGCTTAGGGTCACTGTGCTCATGCTGGCTCCTTTGAAAAATCTATCATGCCGTATGTAGACAAATCTGTCTACTCAGGGTAGCGTTAACCAGGTAGACAAATCTGTCTACACACTCACAGGAGTTTCGAATATGACCGTAAAACCCCCGTTACCGCCGTTTACACTTGAAACGGCAAAGCAGAAAGTCCGCATGGCGGAAGATGCGTGGAACAGCCGTGACCCCGAGCTTGTATCAAAGGTCTATGCCCTGAATACCCACTGGCGAAATCGGGCAGAGTTTGTTGATGGCCGCGAAGCGGTGGTTGGTTTTCTGCAACGTAAGTGGCAACGCGAGCTGGACTACCGCCTGATCAAGGAGATTTGGGCGCACGACGGAAACCGCATCGCGGTCCGCTTTGCCTACGAGTGGCACGACGATTCAGGCAACTGGTTCCGCAGCTACGGCAACGAAAACTGGGAGTTTAATGAGCAGGGCCTGATGATCAACCGTCACGCCTGCATTAACGACAGCCCGATTAAAGAGAGCGAGCGAGCCTTCTTCTGGCCGCTGGGCCGCCGCCCGGACGAGCACCCAGAGCTCAGCCACTACGGCTTTTAACTATCTGGCGCACTTTTCTTTCCGGTGGCAAAGCGTCTAAAATTCCTGCTGGCCAATAATGGCCTTACATCTGCGGAGGATTTATGACGCAAAATATCTACGACGATCCGGCATTTTTTGCCGGATATGCCACCCTCGCTCGCTCGATAAAAGGTCTGGATGGCGCGCCTGAATGGGCAAAAGTTAAAAGTATGCTGTCGCCGCTGGCTGGCAAGCAGGTGCTTGATCTTGGCTGCGGTTACGGCTGGTTCTGTCGCTATGCGCGTGACGCCGGGGCAGAAAAGGTTGTAGGGCTGGACGTTTCAAGCCTGATGCTCGCCAAAGCGCGTGAAATGACCGACGGGACAGGCATTGAATATCGGCGGGAAGATCTTTCCACG
Organism: Cedecea davisae DSM 4568; assembly: GCF_000412335.2. Taxonomy (GTDB): domain Bacteria; phylum Pseudomonadota; class Gammaproteobacteria; order Enterobacterales; family Enterobacteriaceae; genus Cedecea; species Cedecea davisae. The sequence goes on along the minus strand of NZ_KE161030.1, from coordinate 1,124,826 downwards.
CTAAGTTTACCGGCAGAGAGTATAGACCTGGCCTATAGCTCGCTGGCACTGCATTATCTGGAAGATATTCAGCCGCTATTCGCCACTCTGAACCAGGCGCTCGTGCCCGGAGGCAAGCTGGTATTTACCGCCGAACACCCGGTCTACACCGCGCCGTTGCAGCAGGGCTGGCTTAAAGATCAGGCGGGGCAGCGCAGCTGGCCGGTGAACCATTATCAGCAGGAAGGCGAGCGCATCAGCAACTGGTTTGCCGAGGGCGTGAAAAAGCAGCATCGCAAACTGGCCACCTGGATTAATGCTCTGATTGAAAGCGGCTTTATCATTGAGAAACTGGATGAATGGGGGCCAGATGAAGCACAAATTGCCCATAACCCAGGCCTTGCCGAAGAGGCCGAACGCCCGATGATTTTCCTGCTGTCGGCCAGTAAACCTCGGCCTTAATCCCGTCTGTTAGAAATCTTTTTTATCCATTATTCCGTTTACGGGGAGGCAACTCCCCCCGTCTGCTCATCCTTGCCTATACTCAAAAGACCAAACCAAAAGGTAAGGAGTGCTAATGAAAATTATTTTATGGGCGATTCTGATAATTTTTCTCATTGGTTTGCTGGTAGTCACCGGCGTATTCAAAATGATCTTCTGACGACGGCGGGTGCCACCCCTGCGTGGCACCTTTACCCTGTTATTTACCGGCCTGGCTACTGTAGTTAACCGGCACCCAGCGATAACCGTTACCTTCCGCTTTCACATGGCCAAATCCCGGGAAAGCAATATGCGCCGCAGCCACCCAATCCCCTTCCTGCGATACAAGGCTTAATACCCGTTCACGCGTGGCAATAGCCTGCTGCTGGTTGACATCAAAATGGATGGCAACGTCCGGGTCCGGCATTTGTACGGCTTTGGCATGAATAATATCGCCCCACATCATCATCGTTTGCCCGCCCCGGCTGATGCGATAAACCACGCTGCCGGGCGTATGGCCCGCAGCCGGTATGGCCTCGATACCGGGAATAATTTCTGCCGGTGCCGTAAAAGGTTTCAGCCTGCCTGCGTCAATCACCGGGCGCAGCGAGCGTTCTGACTCGGCAAAAGTATGCTGCTGGCTTTTTTCTACCTCACCGATATTCGCCGGGTTAAGCCAGAAATCGACGTCTTTCTGTTCGACGCGCACTGTCGCATCAGGGAAAGCCGGTTTGCCCCGATATTCCACGCCGCCGGAGTGGTCGGCATGGATGTGGGTCAGCAGCACCAGGCTAATATCTTGCGGCCTTATTCCGGCTGAGCGTAAATTTTCCAGCAAGTGCCCACCCGCGCGACCAAACAGCGGGCCGGCACCGGTATCAACCAGAATCAGCCGTTTACCGGTGTTAATCACAAAAGCGTTGATTGAAGTTTCTGCCGCAGGCGTCATGGCCTCCGCCGCCATGCGCTCACTCAGCTTCTGCGGCGTAATGTGGGTGAGCAGCTTATCCAGGGGCACGACCACCGTTCCGTCAGATACGGCGGTAATTTGCCAGTCTCCAAGCATCATGCGGTAGTAGCCGGGAGCCTGCTGCTGAGAGATTGGCTGCGGTGCGGCCGCGCCGTGAGCCGCCAGAGCGCCACCGCAAAGCAGGGCTAACAGAGTTAATGCCGTTTTCATTTTTTATCCTCGGGCAGGTGTTCAACTTGCCGTCAGTATCCGCCCCGGCGTATCATCACTCCAATTGATTGGAGAAATAATGACTATCAAAGAAAATGATTTCCGCAAAATCGATCTCAACTTATTGATCGCTTTTGCGGTGCTGTTCCGGGAGCAGAGCGTCTCGCTGGCCGCGGATAAACTACACCTGGGGCAGCCTGCGGTTAGCGGCGCGCTGGCTCGCCTGCGCGATATGTTCGACGATCCGCTGTTTATTCGCAGCGGCCACCGCATGCAGCCCACCGCTCGCGCCAGTGAATTGCACACGGAACTGATGCCGCTGCTGGAACAGCTACAGAGTGCCTTATTCCAGCAGGCCGAATTTTCGCCTGCAAGCGCCAGAGCCACGGTGACCATCGGCATGACCGACTGGGTAGAAATGTGGCTGATGCCGAAGCTGATCCCTGCCCTGAAGCAGGAAGCACCGGGTATGCATATCAACGTGGTGGCAAGCGATCCATTCACCGACGCACAGCGGCTGGAAGGCGGCGAGCTGGATATGGCAATCAGCGTGGCAAACCACAGCGCACGCTGGCTGGAGCGGGAAGTGCTGAAGGAAATGGATTTTGTTACGCTCTGGCATCCGCAGCAGGTTGCCGCCAGCCCCGCGCTGAAAATAGAAGATTACGTTGCCCACCAGCATGTGCTGGTCAGCTACCGCGAAGCGACCAGCAGCCAGATAGACACCCTGCTGGCAAAGATTGGGCAAACAAGAAGCGTAAGTTATACCACGCCGCATTTTGCCGCCCTGCCCGGCCTGTTACAGCAAATGCCCGCCCTGGCAACCGTGCCGTCGGGGCTATCGGAAAGCTGGCAAAAAAACTGGGGTCTGGCCGCCAGCCCGGTGCCGCTGGATGTTCCCCCGTTTGAGGTGGCGCTGCTGTGGCACCAGCGCCATAACAGCGACGCGGCGCTAATGTGGCTACGAGGATTTATTCACAGGCTGGTCAACTAAAGATTAGCGGGAGAAGCTCCCGCTAATTCGTGCTTAAGGCTTCAGGCTTGCGCCGTCGGTGGCAATCACTTCCCTGTACCAGTAGAAGCTGTTTTTACGTGAGCGAGCCAGCGTGCCGTTGCCCTGGTCATCAAGATCGACATAGATAAAGCCGTAGCGTTTAGACATCTCGGCTTTTGACGCACTCACCAGATCTATCGGCCCCCAGCTGGTATAGCCCATGACATCAACCCCGTCTTTCAGCGCCTCGCCCACCTGTACCAGATGATCGTTCAGGTAGCGAATACGATAATCGTCATTTACCGTGCCGTCCGCCTCCGGGCAGTCCTTCGCGCCCAGTCCGTTCTCAACGATAAATAACGGCTTCTGATAACGATCCCAAAGCATATTGAGGATAATACGCAGCCCGGTTGGGTCGATTTGCCAGCCCCATTCGGAACTCGGCAGATAAGGGTTCGACACCATGCTGAGAACGTTACCGCGGATTTTTTCGTTTAACTCTTCATCCGTGGTCGCGCAGCCGGTGGTGTAGTAGCTGAAGGAGATAAAATCGACGGTATTTTTCAGAATCTCAGCATCGGACTCAGTTATGTTGAGCTGGATGTCATTTTCCCGGAAGTAGCGCAGCATATAGCCCGGATAGCTGCCGCGGCACTGCACGTCTCCGAAGAACAGCCAGCCGTTGTTTTTCTCCCAGGTTTTCAGCATATCTTCCGGCTTGCAGGTCAGCGGATACATCAGTCCGCCTAGCAGCATATTGCCAATACGCGCATCGGGCACAATTTCGTGACAGGCTTTCACCGCCAGGCTGCTGGCAACCAGCTGATGATGGACGGCCTGATAAATCTCACCTTCATCCGGCGAGCCTTCCAGCCCGATGCCCGTTAGCGGCGAATGCAGCGCCATATTGATTTCATTAAACGTCAGCCACAGTTTGACCTTGTGCTGATAGCGCTCAAAAACGCAGCGGGCGTAACGCTCGAAATAGCCAATAACCCTGCGGTCACTCCAGCCACCGTAGTTCTTCACCAGCCCCAGCGGCATTTCGAAGTGCGAGAGCGTCACCATGGGGCGGATATTGTGTTTTGCCAGCTCGTCGAACAACCGGTCGTAATACGCCAGACCCGCCTCATTTGGCGCCTGCTCGTCGCCCTGGGGGAAAATACGCGTCCAGGCAATGGAAACCCGCAGGCAGCGGAACCCCATCTCGGCAAATAGCTCAATATCCTGCGGGTAGCGGTGATAAAAATCGATGGCAACGTCTTTAATACAGCTCTCGCCCTCCGCTCGCTCTTTCGCGGCCCCAAGTACGCCGTGGGGCTGTATGTCTGAAGTGGAAACGCCTTTTCCTTCTTCAAGCCATGCGCCTTCGACCTGATTGGCGGCAATAGCGCCGCCCCATAGAAATGATTTTGGAAATGCTGTCATATCACTCTCCTTTGCTTAACGACGTACCGCCAAAAACGGCATGCCTGAATCGAGGGTTGAATGCTGCGTTACGCGCTTAACTTCGCTGTACTTATCACTATTGCTGACGATTATCGGGGTTGCGAGATCGAACCCGGCGGCAATAATTGCCAGGCGATCGAACTCGATCAGCAGATCGCCAGGTTTTATTTTTTCGCCCACCCGAACGTGAGCCGTGAAGTGCCGGCCGTCGAGCTTGACGGTGTCGATCCCGATATGAATTAACACTTCAATACCGCTCTCGCTTTGCAGGCCTATCGCGTGGTGGGTCTTAAACAGCGACACAACTTCACCGCTGAATGGCGCACGAAGCTGGTTGGTCACAGGAATGATGGCCGCGCCCTGGCCAAGTAAACCGCCGGCAAAAGTGGCATCCGGCACCTGCTCCATCGCCAGCACGGTGCCGCTCATCGGGGCAAAAATGTCATTCTCCCCGGTTTCACCCGGCTCAACGGCTGGCTCGTCAGGCTGCGGGGTGCGCGGCACGCCAAACGCCCAGGTAAGCACGCATGCTAAAACCAGCGCCAGCACTGTGCCGCTAATCGCACCCCAAACGCTGGCATCAACGCCGCCCGGCGGGATCATTTGTGCGAGAGTGAAAATATTGGCGAGGCCAAAAGAATAGACATGGCTCTGGAAGTAACCCGCAATCGCGGCGCCAATCGCACCGGATATGCAGCCAAAGATGAACGGGCGGCGGCCGGGCAATGTGACACCATATACAGCCGGCTCGGTAATGCCGAAAATGCCCGCTGTTGCCGCAGAGCCAGCCAGCATTTTCATTCGCGGATCGCGAGTAGCAAACAGAACGCCAAGGGTTGCGCCTACCTGGCCCATAACCGCCGGAAGTAATAAAGCAGACAGCGTGTCCTGCCCGAATACCGTCAGATTATTAATCGCGATGGGTATCAGGCCCCAGTGAAGCCCAAAGATAACGCAGACTTGCCAGATTGCGCCTAATACCGCACCGGCCAGCCACGGAGCAAAGGCATAAATTATTTGGTAGCCTGCGGCAAGCACCTGACTAAGCCATGTCGCGGCCGGGCCAATAATCAAAAATGTCATTGGCACAACAATGGTCAGGCAAATGAGCGGCGTGAATAAATTGCGTATTGCGGAAGGCAGCAGCCGATTACTCTGTTTCTCAAGCCAGCAGCTCACCCAGGAAGCCAGAATTATCGGGATGACCGACGAGCTGTAATTGATAAACGAGATGGGAACTCCGAGGAAATGCTCGCTCGCCGTTCCCGGAACGGACGTCGCTTCGAAGGCCTGCATGATCATAGGATGAGTCAGTGCTCCACCTATCGCCATGGTAATAAACGGGCTGCCGCCGAATTTTTTACCCGCCGTATAGCCCAGCACCAGCGGGAAGAAATAGAACAGTGAATCACTGGCAGCAAACCAAATTTTATAGGTACCTGATGCTGTACTTAGCCACCCGCAGACCACGCTCAAAGCCAGTAATCCCTTCATGATGCCCGAGGCCGCCATCACGCCAAGGAAAGGGGTGAATATTGCAGAAACAATATCTATTAACCGATTAAGCAGATTCTCTTTCTTACCGCTGCTTTCGGGTGGTCCCGCCTCGTCGTTAATTCCCGCCGCAGCGCACACCGAAACATAAACATCGTGAACGTGGTTGCCGATAACAACCTGAAACTGCCCGCCGCTTTCCACCACCATAATGACGCCGGGGTTACGCTTTAGTCCCTCAGGATCTGCCCGTTTATTATCTTTGAGTTTGAAACGCAGCCGGGTGGCGCAATGCACCAGGCTTACAATATTTTCCCGTCCGCCCACATGTTTAAGAATTTCGTTGGTCAGCTCTTGATGGCCCATAACCGCTTTCCTTTTGCGTCACGCCCCGAGGGCGAAATGTGCTGAGTAAGGTAAAAAAAAACCTGAGCAGGCTGCCCTCTCGCGGGGGAAACCAATGCTCAGGTTTTGCCTGCCGAAGCAGTAACAATCCTTTCAGTGTTTAAGCCTTTTGGCTTTCTTTGCGTACCCGCTCGATATGAATCGCGAGGAACATAATTTCTTCGTTGCTCAATTCACGTTGATAGTTTTTTGCAAGATGGTTCCGGAGCTTCTCGGCGCAGCGCCAGGCACAAGAATAGTTCTCTTTCACTGCCGCATGCAGCGTAATGTCGTCATCCGTTACCGTATTACGGGCCAGCATTCGCTGGGCAAAAAATTTCAGATGCGTCACAAAACGCTGATAGCTCAGGCTCTCCTCGTGATACTCGATTTGCAGTTGGTATTTGACGATATGCAGAGTCTCCTGCATGACGCGCGTGACCTCCATCACCTCCGGCATTTCGCCGTTCAGCTGCGCGGTGACCAGATGGAGGGCAATAAAGCCCGCCTCGTCTTCGGCAAGCTTTACTTCCAGCCGTGCCTCGATAATCTCCAGCGCTTCCAGCCCCAGCTGAAACTCCCTGGGGTAAAGACGCTTGATTTCCCAAAGCTGTGCATTGCGGATCGACACCCCCTTGCTCTGCCGTTCTATAGCAAAATGGCAGTGATCGGTCAGAGAGACGTAGAGGCTTTCCTGAAGTTTGCCCAGCCGCTCGCGAGCGCGCTGAATAATACGATCGCAGGTGGTCATGACCTCCAGCGGGATCTGGTTGAGTAATTCGCTCAGCCTGGCTACCAGCTCATCACTTTGAAGAGAAAAGACCTTTTCAATTTTTTCACGTTCGAGGGCATCTCCCGGCTGCTTTTGAAAACCCAACCCACGGCCCATGACTACCTGTTCTCGCTGATTTTCATCAAGGATAACCACGACGTTATTGTTGAGTATTTTGGCTATTTTCATGGCTACCCCGGAAACAAAAAAACCTGACCTCCGGCTAAGCCAGATAATCAGGTTTTGCCTGCACGATGCAGTAACAATCCAACCAGCCCAATCTACCAGAAGAAGCACGCCACTCAACCTTACGGGCGATAAAGCGTGAGGCCGATCGTATCTGGTAGCGGTTTATTGGGTGTCGATTAATCCGGCCAGCCGCTGGCGATACTGCGGCTGGAAGTGCGAGGCATTCCACTCGCCGTCAAAAATAGTCCAGGTTATATAGCCGCGGTTCAGCCAGCCGGTGTCCGTGTCGTTATCAACCGGGGTCAGCACATCCTGGCTCATAATCTGCTGCGCTTTTCCATCCGGCAAAATTTTGTAGAAATGCTGTGCTATCGGGAATTGTTCGTTCTCCACAAACTTCATACCGCGAATGGCACGTTTCTCAAGCGGGGGATAATTAATGCTCAGCCCGGAACCTATAGGTAATACCGGCAGGCCAGGACGCCAGTTTTTGCCCAGTTCATCCACGACGCCAACAATATAGTCAACCGAATCCGGCCAGTATTTCTGAGTGCTTGGCCAGCCACCTTTCATCTCTTTTTCATTAAGAAGGTAGCCAATGCTGGCGGCTATCGCCGGGTAGCCGTAGCGTACAGCGCGTGCAGCCGCGCCAATGGTGCCTGAGTTAAGCTGCGCCACGCCGGTATTCGGCCCGTCGTTAACGCCCGATATGACTAGGTCCGGCAGAGCATCTTTCATCACGCCCAGTAAAGCAAAATCAACGGAATCTGCCGGCGTGCCGGGGAAGCAATAGCGCTTTTCAGCCACTTTTTTGACGTCAAAAATCTTATTCGGCTTAAAGCTTATGGCCGAGCCAATGCCGCTTTGGTTGGTCGCAGGAGCCACCATCCAGACGTCATAACCTTTCTCCTGCAATTTGTCCTGCAAAGAAGTTGTGCCTACGGACTGGCAGCCGTCGTCATTAACCAGCAGAATTCGCATAGGGCGCTCAGCCGCACCGGCAGGTCCCGCTATGAGGGCTACAGCCAATAAAACGAAAAGTTTACTTTTCATTATTTACATCTCCTTGTAGTTTCTCTTCAGAATAAATTAAAAAGATATTCCACACGCACGGTGCCACCCACCCCTTTAGCCCGGCGATAAGTTTTCCCGTCGTGAGTGAGTAAAGGGTCCTGTTTTGCATTTATTTTCCAACCATAGGCTGGACCAAATCCGGAGAAGATATTCAAACCTTTAATTTGGGGAACATCCCAGGATATAAAACCGCCGTACTCCCACTCTTTTAACGACACGCCTTCATATTTCATGCCATAACCATAATTGCCATATATACCGACCTGAAGCGCAGGGCTAATTCGGTACTGGCTATATAAATAAACCATGCTTTCGCCGTCTTTTACATAATCATTACCCTCACCGTCAGCTTTGCTATTAAAAGCGCCGCGGGTGTTTTTACCAAACTGCCAGTAGAACTGCCCAAGACCATTATTAAGCCTGGCTCGGGTATACGACCAGCCAACGCCTGATTCAGAGGCACCGAATTGATAGCCCACCAGGCCAAACCAATGCTGGGCGCTATGGGTAAAGGCTCGTACCCCTTCCCACTCTCCAAGGCCCCGGGCGTAGTAATAAACGCCGCGAGCCAGCAAATTGGCTTTGGGGCTTAGCGCGACGACGGTGTTCGCTTCCAGCCCGTGGCGTAACAAATAGTTTTTGCTTTCAGCGGTAATAAAACTGACTTTACTGCCTTTTTCTGGAACCCAGCTCAGCTCCCCGGTGGCGATATAGTCGATGCGCTTATTGCTTTTCAGGGTCATAAAGCGGCGTTTTTCCGGCTCGTCCCGCTCGGAAAAACGATCCACCAGCGCGGCTTTGGCGGTGAGCTTATCCCAGACCAGCTCCGAGCTGATCCCCTGCCAGCTGCTCGGCACCGCGCGGCTGCGTGTGACGCTCAAAGCGCCCAATTTGTAGAGCTGTTTCCAGCCGGCCCAAAGAGATAAGTGCAGTCGTTGATCGCCCCAACGTGCTTTGGCGTAAACTTGCCCGAATTTGTTAAACCCTTCGGCCCGGCCGTTGTTGTCCCTCAGCAGATCACGACCGGCAAAGTCTTTATTAGCGTACAGCTTGCTGGCACCGTACCACGAAGCATCGAAACCAACGCTGTCCCACGCCCAGCCGCTCTGCCAGTCAAGATGTATGCCCTGCGCCCAGGCGTTTTGATTGCTGACCCCAAGCTCCGAGAAGGTATCGGTGGTGTTGAGCATCCAGACATTGCTCAGTTTCAGACCAAGATGGCTGCCGGATATAAAATTGCTGCCGGGGAGGCTGGCCTGCAACCGGGGTAAAAAACCTGCGCCGAGCAGAAGAATAAAACCGCTGATTATTTTTAGCTGTGTTTTCATAATAAACATCCGTTGTTGTTTATTTAGTAAATAAGAAGCAAAAAAAAACCTAAGTGCCTGGCACCCCTTTCGGGAGCAGACACTTAGGTTTTGCCTGTTAGACAGTAACAATCCTGGAAATAGTTTACGCGCTCATACTCTCACCGCAATAAAATAACATCCAGAAAAAATATTATAAAAAATACAAAACTGTGAGATACATTCAGCAATAAAGCAAAGTCATTAATAAATGATAAGCCAGCCAGCTCATGCCCGTTAATAATAGAATAGTTAACGGGCACAAGTAAATATAAGCTATTTTTGATTGCAAATTACATTAGCTATTTCGCCAGATTTTTTCAGCGTACGGATCGTTGAGAATAACTCCGTGGCCTCCACGTATTCTTTACGCAAGTAGCCCAGCCACTGCTTAATGCGCGCTACGTGATACATACCGGTATCGCCCTGTTTTTCCAGGCGGCTGTATTTTTGCAGTAACTTAACCACTTCCGGCCAGGACATGCGCGCTTCGTTATATTTAATGACCCGGCTCAGGTTAGGCACGTTCAATGCGCCGCGGCCAATCATCACGGAGTCACAGCCGGTTGCCGCCAGGCAGTCCTGAGCGCTTTGCCAGTCCCAGATTTCACCGTTAGCGATAACCGGAATCGACAGGCGCTGACGAATTTCGCCGATAGCGCCCCAGTTGATCAGCTCGGCTTTATAGCCGTCTTCTTTGGTTCTGCCGTGAACCACCAGCTCCGTCGCTCCCGCCTGCTGTACCGCATCGGCAATTTCAAACTGCCGCGCGCCGCTGTCCCAGCCGAGGCGAATTTTTACCGTGACAGGTAAATGTGAAGGCACCGCCTCACGCATGGCTTTCGCCCCGCGATAAATGAGTTCGGGATCTTTCAGCAGGGTAGCTCCACCGCCGCTACCGTTGACCAACTTTGACGGACAGCCGCAGTTTAAATCAACGCCCCAGGAGCCAAGCTCTACCGCGCGAGCGGCGTTTTCCGCCAACCATTGCGGGTACTGACCAAGCAATTGAACACGCACCAGAGTGCCGGACGGCGTACGACTTGCGTGGTTAAGTTCGGGGCAAAGCTTAAGGAAGGATTTTACCGGCAATAACTGATCGACCACGCGAAGAAACTCGGTGATACAGAGATCGTAGTCGTTAACTTCAGTGAGAAGTTCGCGAACAAGGGAGTCGAGCACGCCCTCCATCGGGGCAAGAAGAACACGCATGACGTTACCAGATATAAAAAGAGGCGCTATGTTAGCGCCTCTTCGATTGAACTCAAATGTTCTTTACTGGGCAGCAGCCGGTTTACGCGGCGGGCGACGACGACGAGCGTTGTCTCCAGCCGGTTTAGCCGCGCCTTCACCCTGAGGTTTACCGCTGCGGCGAGGTGCGCTGCTGCGTTCGCCGGAAGCATTAGCATTGCCGCCGTTGCCGCCGCGACGCTGGCCTTGCCCCTGGCTCTGACCACCGCGACCGCCCTGACCCTGGCCGCCACGACCGCCGCCGCCGCGCTGCTGGCGACCGTTCACGATAGGTTCAGCCGGGATAGACGGGTCAACATCATAGCCCGCAAGTGCCATACGCGGGATCTCACGTTTCAACAGGCGCTCGATATCACGCAGCAGTTTGTGCTCATCCACGCAAACCAGAGACAGCGCTTCGCCGGTTGCCGCAGCACGGCCGGTACGACCAATACGGTGGACGTAATCTTCCGGCACATTTGGCAGCTCGTAGTTCACAACGTGGGGCAGCTCTTCGATATCCAGGCCACGGGCCGCGATGTCGGTTGCCACCAGCACGCGGATAGCTCCGCTTTTAAAGTCGGCCAATGCGCGAGTACGCGCGCCCTGGCTTTTGTTACCGTGAATAGCCGCAGCGGTAATACCGTCTTTTTGCAGCTGTTCAGCGAGGTGGTTGGCGCCGTGTTTGGTACGGGTAAAGACCAGAACCTGCTGCCAGTTACCTTCGCCAATCATCTGCGACAGCAGTTCCCGTTTACGTTTCTTATCAACGAAGTGAACGTGCTGAGTCACCTGCTCGGAAGCGGTATTGCGGCGAGCGACCTCAACTTCTTCCGGGTTATGCAGCAGCTTTTCAGCCAGCCCTTTAATGTCGTCGGAGAAAGTTGCGGAGAACAGCAGGTTCTGGCGGCGGGTTGGCAGTTTTGCCAGCACGCGGCGAATGTCGTGGATAAAGCCCATATCCAGCATGCGGTCGGCTTCATCCAGAACCAGAATCTCAACCTGGTCGAGTTTAACGGCGTTCTGATGCTCAAGATCCAGCAGGCGACCCGGGGTCGCTACCAGCACATCAACGCCGCTACGCAGTTTCATCATCTGCGGATTAATGCTCACGCCGCCGAAGACCACCAGCGAACGGATATTCAAATATTTACTGTAGTCGCGGACGTTCTCGCCAATCTGAGCCGCAAGTTCACGGGTCGGAGTGAGGATCAGCGCACGAACCGGGCGACGGCCCTTAAGGTGCGGCGCATTGTCGGTCAAACGCTGTAACAGTGGCAGGGTAAAGCCTGCGGTCTTACCGGTGCCGGTTTGGGCACTGGCCATCAGATCACGGCCTGATAACACTACCGGAATTGCCTGACGTTGGATTGGGGTAGGCTCACGATAGCCCTGCTCTTCCACCGCACGCAAAATATCGGCATTCAGGCCGAGAGAATCAAAAGACATAGGAACTCCAGAACCGCCCTGACCGCGTTTCGCGGTGTAGTTTCCAGGGGGAACATCACGCGCCAGCGCAAGGCTGGCGAAGAGAGGAGGCGCAAACCACGGCGCCGTTCGGGATGCAGTGTAGCAGTTTTTGTGATCTTCCGCATAAATTCTCACTTTACCCACCGTTGACAGAATAAAGCCTTGCGCTGGACAGGGGTGATAACTTTGCTTACGCTTAATCAATCGATTGATTAACTTTTTAAGAGGTCGGTATGAACGCAGGACCGACGCCGGTCACCAGCCGCGGTGAGCAGGCAAAAAACACGCTGATATCCGCGGCTATTGCTCAGTTTGCCGAATACGGAATGCATGCGACCACGCGAGATATTGCCGCGCAGGCCGGGCAAAATATCGCCGCCATTACTTACTACTTCGGTTCCAAAGAAGAGCTGTATATGGCATCGGCCCAGTGGATTGCCGACTTTATCAGCGTTAACTTCCAGCAGCACGTTACGCAGGCCGAAACGCTTCTTGCCCAGCCCGCTCCTGATAAAGCGAAAATCCGCGAGCTTATCCATACCGCGCTTGGGCAAATGCTGGCCCTGTTGACCTCCGACAATACGCTGAACCTGAGCAAATTTATCTCCCGCGAGCAGCTTTCCCCGACCGCTGCCTACCAGTTGATCCACGCTCAGGTTATCGACCCAATGCATTCCCTGCTCACCACTCTGGTTGCCCACTACACTGGACGGGATGCTTTCGATACTGAAACTATTTTGCATACCCACACGCTGCTCGGCCAGGTGCTGGCCTTCAGGCTCGGGCGCGAAACGATTCTGTTGCGTACCGGCTGGCCGCAGTTTGACCAGGCCAAAGTGCAGCAAATAAGCCGCGTGGTGCTTAGCCACGTCGATTTCATCCTGCAGGGATTATCCATAAACGGAGGAAGAACGAGCGATGAACAATAAGAAGCCGGTTATTGTCGCCGTTGTGATTTTAGCGCTGGTAGCCGCGGCATTTGGCGGCTGGAAATGGTATCAGGGCAGGCAGGACGACGGGCTGACGCTGTACGGCAACGTCGATATTCGCACCGTTAACCTCAGCTTCCGGGTGGGGGGCCGCCTTGCCGCGCTGGAGGTGGACGAAGGCGATGCAATCAAATCCGGCGAGCCGCTGGGACTGCTCGATAAAGCCCCCTATGAAAATGCATTACGCCAGGCCGAGGCCAACGTGGCCGCAGCCCAGGCAAAATATGACTTAATTATTGCGGGCTACCGCGATGAAGAGATTGCCCAGGCTGCGGCCCAGGTGAACCAGGCTCAGGCCGCCTATGATTACGCCCAGAACTTTTATCAGCGCCAGCAAGGGCTGTGGGCCACACGCACCATATCTGCTAACGAATTAGAAAACGCCCGTTCCTCCAGCGAACAGGCAAAAGCCACGCTGAAAGCGGCAAAAGATAAGCTTAGCCAGTATCGCAGCGGCAACCGTCCGCAGGAAATTGCCCAGGCTCAGGCCAGTTTGCAGCAGGCAAAAGCCCAGCTCGCACAGTCTCAGCTCGATTTGCAGGACACTACCCTAATTGCGCCGTCTGACGGCACGCTGCTGACCCGCGCCGTTGAGCCAGGCAGCATGCTCAACGCTGGCAGCACGGTGCTCACGCTGTCTCTTACCCGCCCGGTGTGGATCCGCGCCTATATCAATGAGGCCAGCCTCGGCGAGGCTAAACCGGGAAGCGAGCTGCTGATTTATACCGACGGCCGTCCGGATAAGCCGTACCACGGCAAAATTGGCTTTGTCTCCCCTACGGCAGAATTCACGCCTAAAACCGTAGAAACGCCTGATTTACGCACAGACCTGGTTTATCGCCTGCGAATTATCGTCACCGATGCGGATGACGCCCTGCGCCAGGGGATGCCGGTTACGGTGAAATTCAACGGCGGAACTCAGCATGAGCAACAATAAAGCGACAATTCGCCTCCAGGGGTTGATGAAGCGCTTTCCGGATCTGGAGAAACCCGCTGTCGCCAGCCTGGATTGCGAAATTCATGCCGGTGCGGTGACCGGTTTAGTCGGCCCGGATGGGGCGGGCAAAACGACCCTGATGAGGATGCTGGCCGGATTATTGAAACCCAGCGAAGGTACGGCTTCGGTGATTGGCCTCGACCCGATTAAAGACGATCGCGCCCTCCACGCCGAGCTCGGCTATATGCCGCAAAAATTCGGCCTGTACGAAGATTTAACGGTGATGGAAAACCTCACCTTGTATGCCGACCTGCGCGGCGTGACCGGTGAAGAACGCAAAAGCACCTTTGAAAGACTGCTGGAATTTACCTCCCTTGGGCCATTTACCGCTCGGCTCGCGGGCAAACTTTCCGGCGGCATGAAGCAAAAACTTGGCCTCGCCTGCACCCTCGTCGGCCAGCCCAAAGTGCTGCTGCTCGACGAGCCTGGCGTGGGGGTCGACCCGATATCCCGGCGTGAGCTGTGGCAAATGGTTCACGAGCTTGCCGGAGAAGGCATGCTGATTCTGTGGAGCACCTCTTACCTCGATGAAGCCGAACAGTGCCGGGAAATTTTGCTGATGAACGAAGGCGAGCTGCTGTACCACGGCGCGCCCAAAGAGCTCACGCAAAAAATGGCAGGGCGCTCTTTGCTGGTCAGCCATGAGGGCGAGAATAATCGCCAGTTGCTACAGCGGGCCCTGAAAATGCCGCAGGTAAGCGATGGCGTCATTCAGGGGCGCTCGGTGCGCCTGATCCTTGCCAAACAGGCTGATGTTAGCGACCTGGCCGCGGCGCTCAATATCCCCGAGTCCGGCTTCAAAGAGACCGACCCGCGCTTTGAAGATGCGTTTATCGACCTGCTCGGCGGCGCGGGGGCTAATGAATCGCCTTTGGGCGACATTCTTCACACCGTGGAAGGCGAAGCCAGCGAGACGGTGATTCAGGCCAAAGAGCTGACCAAAAAATTTGGCGATTTCGCGGCTACCGACCACGTTAACTTCGCCGTTAAGCGCGGGGAAATCTTCGGCCTGCTGGGACCTAATGGGGCTGGGAAATCCACGACTTTCAAGATGATGTGCGGTTTGTTAGTCCCCACTTCGGGTAAAGCGCTGGTGCTGGATATGGATCTGAAAACCAGCTCCGGCAAAGCGCGGCAGCACCTGGGCTATATGGCGCAAAAATTTTCCCTCTACGGCAACCTGACGGTAGCGCAGAACCTGCGGTTTTTCTCCGGCGTTTACGGCCTGCGCGGGCGTGCCCAGCAGGAAAAAATTAGCCGGATGAGCGAAGCCTTTGCGCTCCAGCCGATAGCTAACAGCACCACGGACTCGCTGCCGCTCGGCTTCAAACAGCGCCTGGCGCTCGCCTGTTCGCTGATGCACGAGCCGGACATTCTGTTTCTCGACGAACCGACTTCCGGCGTCGACCCCATCACCCGCCGGGAATTCTGGCTGCATATCAACAGCATGGTGGAGAAAGGCGTTACCGTGATGGTAACCACTCACTTCATGGACGAAGCCGAATACTGCGACCGCATCGGCCTGGTTTATCGCGGCAAGCTTATCGCCAGCGGCACGCCGGACGACCTGAAGCGGCAGGTAGCGGACGATGAAACGCCTGACCCAACGATGGAGCAGGCGTTTATCGGGCTAATCCACGAATGGGATAAGGAGCATCACGATGAGCGAACATAACCAGCTGGTGTCGTGGCGTCGCGTCCGCGCTTTATGCATTAAAGAGACGCGTCAAATCGTGCGTGACCCCAGCAGTTGGCTGATTGCCGTAGTTATCCCGCTGCTGCTGCTGTTTATTTTTGGCTACGGGATTAACCTTGATTCCAGCCGCCTGCACGTCGGTGTGCTGGTAGAGCAGCAAAGCGACGAGGCGCTGGACTTCACGCACGCCATTAGCGCCTCGCCTTTTATTCAACCCACGATCAGCGATAACCGCGAGTATTTGGTTCAACTGATGCAGGCCGGGAAGATTCGTGGCCTGGTGACTATCCCGACGGATTTTGCCCAGAATATGGCTCGCCCCGGTGCCAGCGCGCCGATTCAGGTAATAACCGACGGCAGCGAACCTAATACCGCCAACTTTGTTCAGGGCTATATGCAGGGGATCTGGCAGCTTTGGCAGCAGCAGCGAGCTGAGGATCGCGGAGAGAGTTTTGAACCGCTGATTGACGTGCAGCTCCGCTACTGGTTTAACCCGGCGGCCATCAGCCAGCATTTTATCATCCCCGGCGCGGTCACTATTATCATGACCGTGATAGGCGCTATCCTCACCTCTCTGGTAGTTGCCCGTGAATGGGAGCGCGGCACTATGGAAGCCCTGCTCTCTACTCAGGTCACGCGTACCGAGCTGCTGCTGTGCAAATTAGTGCCTTATTACGTGCTGGGTATGCTGGCGATGCTGCTGTGTATGCTGGTGACCGTGTTTATTCTCGGAGTGCCGTGGCGTGGCTCACTGATTTTGCTGTTCCTGATAACCAGCCTGTTTTTACTCAGCACGCTTGGCATGGGGCTGCTGATTTCCACCATCACCCGTAACCAGTTTAACGCCGCCCAGGTGGCGCTGAATGCGGCATTTCTGCCCTCGATAATGCTTTCCGGCTTTATCTTCCAGATAGACAGCATGCCGGCGATTATTCGGGCGGTGACTTATGTTATCCCGGCTCGTTATTTTGTCAGCACCCTGCAAAGCCTGTTCCTGGCGGGGAATATTACCTCGGTGCTGATCGTGAATATGCTGTTTTTAATTGCCTCGGCGGTGATGTTTATTGGCCTGACGGCGCTAAAAACCAAACGTCGGCTCGATTAAGGGAGAAGGCATGTTTTATCGTTTATGGACGTTGATACGCAAAGAACTTCAGTCGCTGCTGCGTGAACCTCAGACCCGCGCCATCCTTATTCTGCCGGTGCTGATTCAGGTAATCCTGTTTCCTTTTGCCGCCACGCTTGAGGTGACAAATGCCACCATTGCCATCTACAACGAAGATAACGGCAGCCAGTCGGTGGAGTTGACCCAGCGCTTTGCCCGCGCCAGCGCCTTCAGCAACGTGCTGCTGCTGAAAAGCCCGCAGGAGATCCAGCCGACTATCGACAACCAGAAAGCACTGCTGCTGATTCGTTTTCCGGCTAACTTTTCACGCGATCTGGCAAGCCAGCAGCCTGCCAAACTGCAAATACTGCTGGACGGACGCAACTCCAACAGCGCGCAAATCGCCGCCAATTATCTCCAGCAGATAGTCAACAACTACCAGCAGGAGCTGATGACGGGCATGCCAAAGCCGAACAACAGCGAGCTGGTTGTCCGCAACTGGTATAACCCAAATCTTGATTACAAATGGTTCGTGGTGCCGTCGCTGATTGCCATGATAACCACCATTGGCGTAATGATCGTAACGTCACTTTCCGTGGCACGCGAACGCGAACAGGGCACGCTCGACCAGCTGCTGGTATCTCCCTTGGCAACGTGGCAAATATTCATCGGCAAGGCTGTTCCTGCGCAAATAGTAGCGCTGGTGCAGGCAACTATCGTGCTGGCTGTGGGCATTTGGGGTTACCACATTCCCTTCTCCGGCTCGCTGCTGCTGTTTTACTTCACGATGATTATTTACGGGCTGTCGCTGGTCGGATTTGGGCTGCTGATTTCGGCCCTGTGCTCAACGCAGCAGCAGGCGTTTATCGGGGTATTTGTCTTTATGATGCCCGCAATCCTGCTTTCAGGCTATGTTTCGCCGGTGGAAAACATGCCGGTATGGCTGCAAAACCTGACGTGGATTAACCCGATTCGCCACTTCACGGATATAACCAAGCAGATTTACCTGAAGGATGCGAGCTTTGACATTGTGTGGCAGAGTTTGTGGCCGCTGCTGGTGATAGCGGCCACGACCGGCTCAGCGGCGTACTGGATGTTTAGGCGCAAGATTGCCTGATTTGTCTTTAGCGAGCAGGGAGTAAATCGCGGGCCCGGCCAGCATAGCCAGGCCTGCCAGCACTAAAACGAGGTGACTTTGCACCACTCTTGAAAGCAGCCAGAGGGCAATCATCGCGGTGCCGAAGTACCAGGTAGTGGTCAGCTCTTCAAGAAAATCGCCGATGTCGCGCAGGCGGCCCGAATGGAAGCGCTGGAAGGTAAACATCAGCACTACCGTGAGAACATAAAGCAGGCACAGCCCTACCCCCACCGGGATCAGGGTTGCGGTTTTCCAGCCAACGAGCAGGGCAGCAACCACCGCAAGATGCAGCATAATCTGCCAGCAACCCAGTCCGGTTCTCACTCTTACACGTTGTTGCCACTTCATGGTTTATCTCCTGGAGTATTTCTTCCTGTTAATCAGAGTACGCAAGTGTACGGAAATTTCCTCAATACGCCCCCTTTTTGTGACAGGTATTGCAATATATTTCCGTTCAGGCTGGCAAAAGTGCTGGAGGAAAAACCAACAAAAGGATGGACTGCGGGGCCAAAAGCGTACTGAGATAGCCCTCTCCCCAAAGAGAGAGGGCATAATATTAGCGGCGGTTACCAAAAATACGCAGCAGCATCAGGAATAGGTTAATAAAGTCCAGATACAGCGTCAGCGCGCCAACAATTGAGTATTTACGCAGCATTTGTGCGTCGCGGGTATCTATCTGCTCGCCAATATTTTTCAGCTTCTGCGTGTCATAGGCGGTGAGGCCAACAAACACGATAACCCCGATGTAGGTAATCGCCCACATTAGCGCATCGCTCTTAAGCCAGAAGTTAACCAGCGACGCCAGCACGATACCGATAAGCGCCATAAACAGCATATTACCGAAGCCGCTCAGGTCGCGTTTCGTGGTGTAACCATACAGGCTCATCGCGCCGAACATCCCGCCGGCAACCACGAAGGTGCTGGCAATGGACGAATAGGTATAGACCAGGAAAATGCTCGCCATTGTCAGGCCGGTAAGCGCCGAATAGAGCATAAACAGCGTGGTAGCAACGCCTGCGCTAAGTCTGTTTACCATGCCGGAAATGACAAACACCAGCGCCAGCTGAGCGATAATCAGGCCAAAGAAAGTAATTTTACTGGAGAAAACGAACTCCATCACTGCCGGAGTGTTCGCCGCATACCAGGCGATAAATGCGGTAAGCAGCAGGCCGCAGGTCATCCAGCCGTAGACTTGCGCCATAAAGGTCTGGAGGCCGGTATTGGCACGCTGCACGATAGTCTCATTGGGACGCGGGAATCGGTCCATGATGCTTCCTCTGTATGGTAAATTAAGCTTCTGACGCGAGCTGTTTAGCTCACCCGCTTTAAGATTAACACATCCCGCCAGCCGCGCACCCTACCAGCGTTTAGCCGCCTGCTTATCGCTGTCTCTTGCTTCTACCCAGCGGTCGCCCTGCTGCGTGGCTTCCCGTTTCCAGAATGGCGCACGGGTTTTCAGGTAATCCATAATAAACTGCGCCGCATCAAAGGCCGAGCTGCGGTGCGCCCCGGTCACGCCGACAAAAACTATCTCATCGCCGGGCCACAGTTCGCCGATGCGGTGAATAACCGTAACCCGCTGTAGCGGCCAGCGGCTTCTGGCTTCGACGACGATTTCTTCCAGCGCTTTCTCCGTCATCCCCGGGTAATGCTCCAGCGTAAGGGCGCTGACGCTGTCCCCGAGGTTATGATTGCGGACCTTGCCGGTGAATGTGACTACCGCGCCGTCTTCGTCACATTGGGAAAGCCACTGGTACTCTTCCCCGACGTTAAAATTCTCGCGGCCAACGACTATGCGCGTGCTGTCCATTTTATCCTCCGGTTACCGGCGGGAAGAAAGCGACTTCATCGCCTTCGGCCAGCGGATGGTCAAAACTCACCAGCGTCTGGTTCACCGCCGCCAGCAATTTGCCGGACTCCAGCGCCAGCTCCCAGCGGCTCCCTTTCGCGGCCAGCGCCGCGCGCAGCTGTTCTACATCGCTATAGACTGCATCAACCGCCACGCTATCGCGGCCAACCAGCTCGCGAACCTGGGCAAAAAACAGTACGTTAAGCATCGTCGTCCACCCTGAAATCTCCGGATTTCCCGCCGCTTTTTGCCAGCAGGCGAACCGGGCCAATCACCATATCTTTTTGCACCGCTTTGCACATGTCATAAATGGTTAGCGCCGCCACCGAAGCCGCCGTCAGGGCTTCCATCTCAACGCCGGTTTTACCGGTCAACCGGCACAGGGACTCAATGCGCACGCGGTTATGCTCCAGCTGAGCCTCCAGCTTCAGCTCAACTTTACTGAGCATTAGCGGGTGGCATAGCGGGATAAGCTCCCAGGTCCGTTTGGCGGCCTGAATACCTGCGATACGCGCCGTCGCAAAGACATCGCCTTTGTGATGGCTGCCTTCGATAATCATCGCCAGCGTTTGAGGGAGCATGGTGACAAAAGCTTCCGCGCGGGCTTCCCGCACCGTTTCGGCCTTGGCGGAAACATCCACCATGTGCGCCTCTCCGGCGGCGTTAATATGGGTTAATTGCGACATAACTTATTTCTTAAGATGTGGATGGAAATTGCAAGGACGCTGGCGGGCATCCAGCTGCGCCTGAATAATATTTTCCCACGCGGTGCGGCAAGCTTTGGTCGAGCCGGGCATGGCAAAAATCAGCGTTTTGTTCGCCATACCCGCTACGGCGCGAGATTGCAGCGTAGAGGTGCCTATCTCTTCGAACGACAGCATGCGGAACAGCTCCCCAAACCCTTCAACTTCACGGTCAAACAGCGGGAGCAACGCCTCGGGCACCTGGTCGCCGTCGGTAAAACCGGTGCCGCCGTTAACCAGCACCACCTGAACATGCTCATCGGCAATCCACCGGGATACTTCGGCGCGAATGGCGTAGCGATTTTCTTTAACGATAGCTTTATCCACGACCTGATGTCCGGCTTCGGTTGCCGCTTCGCGCAGATAGTGCCCCGAGGTGTCGTCCTCTTCACCACGACGGCTGGATACCGTCAAAATAGCAATACGTGCCGCGATAAACTCCTGGCTTACCTGACTCATCGGTATTCTCCTTGTGGGCTGGCGTGTTAGCCGCCGATATACGACAGATTCTGAGTGATGCCGGTATTACCGTCATGCAGGAAATGGGTCTGCTTTTTCATCGCCAGCGCGGAAGAAATTCGCCCTTCCAGCTCGGCCTGCTGTTCATCCCCTGAGAGCAAGTCGCGTAGCGCAATGCCCTGCTCGCCGAACAGGCAAAGATGCAGGTTGCCGATAGACGAGACGCGTAGCCGATTACAGCTGGCACAGAAATCGCTCTCGTAAGGCATGATGAGGCCAATCTCCCCGGCATAATCGGGATGGCAGAACACCTGAGCGGGGCCGTCGCTGCGCTGGCGCAGTTGATGCACCCAGCCGCGGGCCAGAAGCTGATCGCGGATGGTTTTGCCTGAGATATGGTGCTTGCGGAACAACTCGCCGCCGTCGCCGGTTTCCATCAGCTCAATAAAGCGCAGCTGAATAGGACGCGGCTTGATCCATGCCAGAAACGTTTCCAGTTGGTGATGATTTACATCGCGCATCAGCACGGTATTCACCTTCACCCGCTCAAACCCGGCGCTAAAAGCGGCATCAATGCCCTCCATCACCTGGCGGAATTTATCCTGGCCGGTTATGGCGTGGAACTGACGGGCGTCCAGACTATCGACGCTGACGTTAACCGCAGTCAGGCCAGCGTCACGCCAGGCGTTGATATCCCGGGCCAGACGGTAGCCGTTGGTGGTCACCGCCAGTTGGCGGATAGAGGCGTTTTCACGCACTGCGGCGATAATTTCGGTGAAGTCGCGGCGAAGGGAGGGTTCCCCGCCGGTGAGACGCACTTTTTCGGTGCCCAGAGCGGAAAATGCCCGGGTCACGCGGCGGATTTCATCGACGTTGAGGAAGCTTTTATTGGCTACGCCGTGCGGCTTGTAGCCGTCAGGCAGGCAATAACTGCAGCGAAAGTTGCAGACGTCGGTAATGGATAAACGTAAGTAATAGAACTTACGCGCAAAAGCATCGGTAAGCTGGGACACTGAATACACCTTTCCAAATACGGGAGATGCAGTCATTTCTTCCTGCACCCTGGCGACCTCATGAGCCGCGGCCAGGGCACCCTATCTTGCGACTTAGGTACCATGGCTTGAGTGTGTGTTACTCGGATAGTAGCGCGACATAGCGGTTCACGCCATATCAGTTTTCGCTATATAAATCCATGCATAACGAGTTGTTTGTTCAATTTCGCAACAGAATACTTAAAAAGGTAACTTTTACTTTGATATACATCATCATCCCCGGAGCGAGAATCGTCTTTTAGGCACTTTTACGCTACCTTAAGCCGGTATATGCCTCTTAAGGATTATCTTATCTATGCGTAATCGCACGCTTGCGGATCTTGATCGGGTTGTCGCGCTAGGCGGCGGCCACGGGCTGGGCCGCGTAATGTCCTCGCTTTCCTCTCTGGGTTCACGTTTAACCGGCATCGTCACCACCACCGATAATGGCGGCTCAACTGGACGCATTCGGCGCTCGGAAGGCGGCATTGCCTGGGGCGACATGCGTAACTGCCTGAATCAGTTAATTACCGAACCCAGCGTCGCCTCAACCATGTTTGAGTACCGTTTTGGCGGGAATGGTGAGCTTTCAGGGCATAACCTCGGAAACCTGATGTTAAAGGCCCTGGATCACCTAAGCGTGCGCCCTCTTGAGGCCATAAATTTAATTCGAAATCTGCTTAAAGTAGATGCTCAGCTGATCCCAATGTCCGAGCTTCCGGTCGATTTGATGGCGACTGACGATCAGGGCAACGCGGTTTACGGCGAAGTGAGCATCGACCAGCTTATCAACCCACCTCAGGATCTGGCCGTCTACCCCAAAGCACCCGCCACGCGAGAGGCGCTGGAGGCTATTGCGGAAGCTGACTTAATTCTCATCGGCCCCGGCAGTTTTTACACCAGCCTGATGCCTATCCTGCTGCTTGAAGAGATGGACCAGGCGCTGCGCCGCACGCCTGCGCCAATGGTGTATATCGGCAATCTGGGTAAAGAGCTAAGCCCGGCCGCTGCAAGCCTGTCTCTACGCCAGAAGCTTGAGCTGATGGAACAACACATCGGCAAGCGCGTAGTGGACGCCGTGGTCGTTGGGCCGCAGGTTGACACCAGCGAAGTGACAGGAAGAGTGGTTATCCAGCAGCCGCTGGAAGCCAGCGATATTAAATATCGCCATGACCGGAAGCTGCTGCGGGCCGCGCTGGAACAGGCCTTACAGCAGCTCGGCTAAACGGAGTATCAGGAAGCGGCGATAAACAACTCTCGCAGTTGATGAAGCTGGTCGCGAATCTGCGCCGCCTCCTCAAACTCCAGATTTTGCGCATGCTCCAGCATTTTCGCTTCCAGCTGATGAATTTTCTGCTGGAGCGCTTTCGGCGTCAGGACGATTTCATCATCTTCAATCACGCTGCGCGCTTTGGTCTTCATCCTGCCTTTAGTTTTAGCCATGCCTTCGCCAAGCTTCAGCACGTCCACCACGCGTTTATTCAGGCCCTGCGGCGTAATGCCGTGCTCTTCGTTGTAGCGCTGCTGTTTCTCGCGGCGGCGCTCGGTCTCGCCAATGGCCTTCTCCATCGAGGCGGTAATTTTATCGCCGTAGAGAATGGCTTTACCGTTAACGTTACGCGCGGCGCGGCCAATCGTCTGGATCAGCGAACGCTCGGAACGCAGGAAACCCTCTTTATCGGCATCGAGAATCGCCACCAGCGAGACTTCCGGCATATCCAGGCCTTCTCGCAGCAGGTTGATCCCTACCAGCACGTCAAACTCGCCGAGACGCAGATCGCGGATTATTTCCATGCGTTCGACGGTGTCGATATCCGAGTGCAGATAGCGCACGCGCTCGCCGTGCTCTTCCAGATATTCGGTAAGATCTTCCGCCATGCGTTTGGTGAGCGTGGTAACCAGCACACGCTCGTTGATGGCAACGCGCTTGCGGATTTCCGACAGCAGATCGTCAACCTGAGTCGCCACCGGACGCACTTCAATAATCGGATCCAGCAGCCCTGTAGGACGCACCACCTGATCGACAATTTCACTGCCGGATTTATCCAGCTCGTAGTTGCCGGGCGTTGCCGAAACATAAATGGTTTGCGGCGCGAGTGCCTCGAACTCTTCAAACTTCAGCGGACGGTTATCCAGCGCCGACGGCAGGCGGAAGCCATATTCCACCAGCGTCTCTTTACGCGCGCGGTCACCGCGATACATACCGCCGATTTGCGGAATGGTCACGTGGGACTCATCCACCACCAGCAGCCCGTCCGCCGGGAGATAGTCAAACAGCGTCGGCGGCGGCTCGCCAGGCCCGCGCCCGGAAAGATAGCGGGAGTAGTTTTCAATCCCAGAGCAGTAACCCAGCTCGTTCATCATCTCGAGATCGAACTGGGTACGCTGGGCAATACGCTGTTCTTCCAGCAGTTTATTGTCGGCCAGCAGCACCTTACGGCGATCGGCCAGCTCAACTTTAATGTCTTCCATCGCCTGCACGATACGCTCTCGCGGGGTAACGTAATGCGACTTTGGATAGATGGTAAAACGCTGGATGGTTTGGGAAATTTGGCCCGTCAGCGGATCGAACAAAGACAGCCTTTCAACTTCCTCATCAAATAATTCAACGCGCAGCGCCAGGTCATCTGACTCTGCCGGGAAGATATCGACCACCTCTCCCCGCACGCGGAAAGTACCGCGCTGGAAAGCCTGATCGTTGCGCGTGTATTGCAGTTCGGTGAGGCGGCGAAGGATCGCTCTCTGATCGATTATCATGCCCTTCGTCAGGTGCAGCATCATCTTCAAATAGAGATCCGGATCGCCCAGACCGTAAATTGCCGAAACCGAAGCCACCACAATCACGTCCCGGCGTTCGAGCAGCGCTTTAGTGGCAGACAGGCGCATCTGCTCGATATGTTCGTTCACCGAAGCATCTTTCTCGATAAAAGTATCGGAGCTGGGGACGTACGCTTCCGGCTGGTAGTAGTCGTAGTAAGAGACAAAAAACTCAACCGCATTGTCCGGGAAAAACTCTTTCATCTCGCCGTACAGCTGAGCAGCCAGCGTTTTATTAGGCGCCAGCACCATTGTTGGACGCTGCAAGTCAGCAATAACGTTTGCGACGGTGAAGGTTTTACCGGAACCCGTAACGCCAAGCAGCGTCTGGTGCGCCAGGCCATCTTCCAGCCCTTCTTTCAGGCGACTAATGGCCTCAGGCTGGTCGCCCGAAGGTTTAAATGCAGAATTAAGTTTGAACGCTTTACTCATGAACGGGCTACCTGATGAAGAAACGAGCGGGCCGGAGTGTAATTTTACCCGGCAACGCGATTTTTTCCAGTGAAAAACTGTATAAAACACCAGTTCTCATTTTTACTAAGCCTGCCAGCCAATGATTTTAACCGCTTAGTCCTCCCACAATTTCCCCCTTCGCCAGACAAATCTCCAGCGACTGAGGGTTATCCCCAAATTTTTTCGCCTTTTAACATTTGTCAAGGGAGGTAAGGAGATGACGGCCTCGATGTTTGACACTTTTATTGCAGCAGTTGATTTTATTCAACGTATTGAATCTAAATAAATATTTCACAAAGACCGGTTTAACGCCAATTTGGTCGCAGGCCGCGCCCGCTCTAGCTTTCGTCAAGTTTTCTAACTCTAATGCACAAGGTTATCCACAGGAATGGTGGATAACTGCGGCAAGCCCTTTTAGCTAGCCGCTCGGAAAAACCCATATCTTTTCTGTGCCAGGGGTGAAAAAAAATTTTCGCTAATTTTTTTGCTTTTATTCATTCTATTTCGCTATACCCCGCAGCTTTGAACCAGATCCCGAAATCAAGATATATCCTGAGGTTAAAACGCTTTTTGTTGCACCAAACTTGCACTTTTTAAGCACTCACCGGGTGCAGCGAACCGGCAAAAAACACCCAGGCACGGCATTGTGAGGATCTAAATTCTGCGTTTTATCCTGGAATTGGGGATTTTTTCAGGCTTTATCGCCTTGCTGGCAAGCTAATTGCAGAATTCTGATGGGGGAGTCCTCCACCCGAGCAAGGAGATAAACAATGCTGAGCCTTCGCGCAGTGAATCAGTTCTACGGCGACAATCATATATTATGGAACCTCGACCTTGAGCTGGCTCCGGGTGAATGCACCTGCGTGCTTGGCGCCCCCGGGCAGGGAAAAACCACGCTGGTAAACTGCATTGCGGGTTATTTACCCGTGCAGAGCGGAAGCATGCTGTGGCAGGAGGCCGGCCACCCGCCCGAAAACATGCTGGACAAACCTGTCGAAGGACGTACTGCCCTGGGTATCGGGTATGTACCGCAGGATCGGCGTATTTTTTCCCAGCTCACCGTCGAAGAGAACCTACAAATCGCCATGATGGCAGGCCAGCAGGCTCCTGGCGTTATTCCCCCGCTTATCTATGATCTGTTCCCCGAGCTATACGGCCTGCGGCAGGTCAGGAGCGGTGAACTACAGGTTGATACGCGCCAGCAGCTGGCGCTGGCACGGGCCCTTGTCCTGCAGCCTAAATTGCTGATTCTGGACGAGCCCACGCTCGGCAGTGGCCAGAGGTTTATCAATGAAATGGTCAACCTTATCCGCCGCTTAAATCACGATTTTGGGCTGACTATTTTGCTGGTCGAACAGCGATTGCCGTTTATTCGCCGGGTTGCGGACAAGTTCTGCCTGCTGCATAAGGGCAGGAATGTTGCTCAGGGCGATGTCGCACAGCTTGATGACAGGCTCGTCTCCGACTGGCTGGAGCCGTGAAGCGCTAAAGATTATCCAGTTGGTGTTGAAATGCCGGATTCAGTGCGCCCAGCGCACGGCGCAGATTGCACTGGCGGGTGACGACTGCAATTTCCAGCAGCGGCGCAGGCACCGCCATTACCCGATTGGCTCGCATCCAGCGCAGTACGGTTTCCAGATTCCAGAGCGCTGTTTTACCGTCGTGTACCGGCAGCGGAAAAGCTTCTCGCGTGACCATAACTTTGCGGATGTACTGCCGAGTGAATCCCAGCAGCTCGGCCACATCCGTCAGGCCAACCAGGTCCGGAGCGGCTTCAACTAAGGTTGCCCCAGGAACGGCTCTTAATACGTCCTGTATTGCGCTAACCAGCGCTTCTTCGGCATTTGCCGCCTCGCGAATGAAGTTCAACGCTACACGCCCGGTAACGCCAATGCCGATAAGCGCGTCATCGCAGCCACCGGCGCCCAGCGCGGCAACCCACTGTTCCGGATCCTTCTGGTTATTCGGCAGGCTGAAAATCAACGTGAAGGTATATTCCGCCATGTTTAGCTCTCCTTTTAGTGCAGCACATTTTGGGATGTAGTATTTGCACACCCGTCCACTACCCTACGGATTTGCCTGGCGTGATTTCCCTCGCTTCGTGGAGTACTCCACACGCAGCTGATGCAAAACTCGCCGCAGCGGCACGTCTTATCGTTCCACGGGCATAGAAGCTTGCCCCAGCAGTGCGATCCGCCTTGTTTAACCCGCCATCCCTGAAATTCGGCATAGCATAATGCCGCTTCTATCTCTTTTACCGGGTGCTTTCTTCTTGCCATATTCCCTCCGGCTAAATAAGCATCTCACAATGGTTGTCCGGTGACAACTCTAACGATGAAATACTCTACGCTCCCTATCGTTTTGGAAGAAGGTTTGTTTTTCGGGGAAGTTCAAAAGTGGAAGAAGGCCCGAAGCCGGGCAGCGGGCCTTACTTTTTTTGCGGAAATGATGCGAGTCAGACCGCAATCACGGAGAGATCGATATAGTGACCCAGCGGCGTTTCTTCGCTAATTTGTGGTTGCCACGGAATTTCTCCCAATAGCGGAGCCGCCAGCCGCTGTTTTAGCGTCGCCATATATTCCGCATGCCGTTTACCCGCGGGTTGTACGCCGTTGGCAACCCACCCAGCCAGCGTTAAACCAGCAGACTGCACGGCGTGTGCGGTCAACAGCGCGTGATTAATGCAGCCGAGCTTCACGCCGACGACGAGAATCACCGGCAATTGCTCTGTAGCCACCCATTGCGCAAAGGTTGTGGTTTCAGACAGCGGCGTGAGCCAGCCTCCCGCTCCCTCTACCAGAACCCAGTCGGCCTTAGTCGCCAGGTTCTCCAGCCCTTCGGACATGGCGGAAAAAGTGATAGGCCGCTGCTCTTCGGCGCTAACAATGTGCGGTGAAGTCGGTTCGATAAACGCCAGAGGATTAATCTGCGGATAGGGAACGAGCACCGAACTGTTGCGCTGGAGCGCGAGTGCATCACTGTTGCGGATCCCTTCAGGCGTCATTTCGCTGCCTGATGCAACCGGCTTATAGCCCACCGAGCGGTATCCTGCGGCGGTTGCCGCCTGAAGAAGTGCGCAGCTGGCAACGGTTTTACCTACTTCAGTATCGGTTCCGGTAACAAACCATTTTTTAATCACGTTCTATTACTCCAAAAATTATCTGCCAGCTAAGGGCATACTGCCCTTCGTGCTGCGGCCATGCCTCACTCAGGCGTTGAAGCTGCCCGCGGGTCATTAGCGTATTTTTTCTGCCGTCATGCAGGTGCGTCGCGCCAACGCCCTTGAGCGAGCGCATGGCGCTCATTACGTCTGGAAACGTTTGGCTTATCGTTCGGCTCGTTAACGCTGTTCGCCACGGGCTACAGGCATGCTCGACTTCGGCAACGGATAAAAACTTATTGGCATGCGGCCGCTCGTCCACTCCCAGCCAGGCCTGTTGCAATTCAGGCAATGAGCCGCTCGCCAGAGTAGTAAAAGCTACGCTGCCGCCGGGTTTAGTCACCCGATAAAGCTCGGCCAGGCCCTGATGGAGGCTGCTACACCACTGCATGGCGAGGTTGCTCCAGGCCAGATCCACCGTCTCTGACGGCAGCGGGATTGACTCAATATCCCCTTCGATAAACCGATGTGCGGACTGCGTTTGCTGGCACTGGAGCAGCATTTCACGCGCGAGATCGAGCGCCAGTACTTCGCTTCCTCTGGCCCGCCAGACCCGGCTATACCAGCCGGTGCCGCACCCAGCGTCCAGCACGCGCCCTGCGGGTCTGTTCTCCAGACTCTCTAACAAATAATCACCGCTCATTCGCTGTAGGTCGGCGAAGCGTTCATAGCTTCCCGCCGCCCGCCCGAATGCGGCCGCCACCGCGGCTTTATCGACCCGCTTCGTCATGGAGCGCCTCCAGCAGTTCGTCGATATCATTTTCCGTATGCGACGCGGTGAGAGTAATGCGCAGGCGGGCGCTGCCGGGCGGGACGGTTGGCGGGCGGATAGCCGTGAGCCAAAAACCACGCTCGCGCAGGCAGGCTGCCAGATCCAAAGTTCGCTGATTTTCACCAACTATCAGCGGCTGAATGGCGCTGTTTGAGTCGGCCAGAGCCAGGGAGAGCTGCTCCGCACCGCGCCGAAAACGCTGGATGTTAGCCTTAAGTTGCTCGCGCAAGGCATCACCCTTCTGAACAACCGTTAACGCCGCATTTAGAGCCGCAGCCTGGGCCGGTGGCATTGAGGTGCTGTAAATCAGATGGCGGGCAAATTGCAGCAAATAATCCGCCACGTCCTGACGACACAGCACGGCAGCGCCGCTGGCACCAAAAGCTTTGCCGAAAGTAACAACCAGTATTTCCGGCCGAATAGACTGAGCATAACAGCTGCCACGCCCCTCATCGCCCATTACGCCGATACCGTGAGCGTCATCCACCATCAGCCAGCCGCCGGCCTGCCGCACGATGTTGCTCATTTCCTGGAGTGGCGCAGCGTCACCATCCATGCTGAAAATCCCTTCGCTAAGCACCAACTGCTCGCCGCCATGAGATTTATCAAGCAGAGCGGTAAGCGCCTCAACATCGTTATGCCTGAATCTGCGTAATTGCGCCGGGCTTTGCATCGCCGCCTCCATCATGGAGGCGTGGCAGAGCTTATCCGCGATGATGCTGTCCGGCTTTTTCCCAAGGGCGGAGATCGCCGCCTGGTTGGCGCTATAGCCGGAGATAAACAACAGCGCCCGTTCAAAACCCAACCACTCTGCCAGCCGCTGCTCAAAACGCTGGTGCTCGATGCTGTACCCGGTAACGTGCCCGGAACCTCCGCTGCCAACGCCGTACTGCGCGGCACCTTTTTGCCAGGCGTTTACAATTTCTGGGTGCTGGCTTAGCCCCAGGTAGTCATTGCTGGAAAAATTAAGATACTGGCGACCGTTACAGGAGAAAAAACGCCCGTTTCCGGCCGTACTGGCCTGCCTGGTGCGAAAGCTGGCGCTGGCGCGGCGCTCACTTAATGCTGCTTCGATGCGCTGCTGCCAGCTCATACCGCCGCCGCGTTGTAATAACTGTCGGTATCGGCGTTCAGAAGCTGGCCAGCCAGTTGCTCCTGCTGCTCGTTATCACCCATTTCGGTGGTGGTTTGCTGCGGATTCAGGCCCAGCTTGCGGAACAGCTGGAGATCTTTGTCTTCTTCCGGGTTTGGCGTGGTGAGCAGTTTGCAGCCATAGAAAATCGAGTTTGCCCCGGCCATGAAACACATAGCCTGGGTCTGCTCGCTCATCTGCTCGCGCCCGGCGGAAAGACGAACATAAGACTGCGGCATCATAATCCGGGCAACGGCAATAGTACGAATAAAATCAAACGCATCCACATCTTCATTATCCGCCAGCGGCGTGCCTTTAACCTTCACCAGCATATTAATCGGCACGCTTTCCGGCGGAGTCGGTAAATTCGCTAATTGCAGCAGCAGCCCGGCACGGTCGGTCACGGTTTCACCGAGGCCTACTATCCCGCCCGAGCAAACTTTAATCCCGGCGTCACGAACTTTACCCAGCGTGTCCAGGCGTTCCTGGTAGGTTCTTGTGGTAATGATGTTGCCGTAGAACTCAGGCGAGGTGTCCAGATTGTGGTTGTAGTAATCCAGCCCCGCCGACGCAAGGCGCTGGGCCTGGCCCTCGGTTAACGTGCCGAGCGTCATGCAGGTTTCCAGCCCCATAGCACGAACTCCCTGCACCATTTGCTCGAGATAAGGCATATCGCGCTCATGCGGGTTTTTCCACGCCGCCCCCATGCAGAATCGGGTAGAACCCGCGTTTCGCGCTTTGCGGGCAGACTCGAGAACCTGCTCAACTTCCATTAATCTCTCAGCCTCAAGGCCGGTTTTGTAGCGCGAGCTTTGCGGGCAATATTTGCAGTCTTCCGGGCAGGCACCGGTCTTTATCGACAACAGCGTGCTGACCTGAACCTGCCGCGAGTCGAAGTGTTGACGGTGAATCTGCTGAGCTTCAAACAGTAAGTCCAGCAGAGGTTTTTGAAATAAAGCAGTAACCTGCGACATTGACCAGCGTGCGTGGTGAGCCATTGGGCATCTCCAAAAAGGGTGTTATAGACCATCGATTGACGTTATACTTGTAAACCTAAATCTTTTTTAAATGGTTTACAAGTCACCCTATGACCCCTGCTGATTTAGCGTTCGACCAACATCATATCTGGCATCCTTACACTTCAATGAGCCAGCCGCTGCCGGTTTATCCGGTAGTTGCCGCCGCCGGATGCGAGCTAAAACTTGCCGATGGCCGCAGGCTTGTGGACGGTATGTCCTCCTGGTGGGCCACGATTCACGGCTATAACCACCCGCGCCTGAACCAGGCGATGAAACAGCAAATCGACAGCATGTCGCATGTGATGTTTGGCGGGATTACTCATCCCCCGGCTGTAGAGCTGTGCCGCAAACTCGTTGCCATGACGCCCGCCCCGCTGGAATGTGTATTTCTGGCGGACTCAGGTTCCGTAGCGGTTGAAGTGGCGATGAAAATGGCGCTGCAATACTGGCACGCTAAAGGCGAGCCGCGTCAGCGCTTCCTCACCTTCCGCAACGGCTACCACGGCGACACCTTTGGCGCAATGTCGGTGTGCGATCCTGAAAACTCGATGCATAGCCTGTGGCAGGGTTATCTGCCGGAGAATATTTTTGCTCCCGCTCCGCAGTGCGGTTTTGAGGATGACTGGGATGAAATGGATATTGTGCCTTTTGCACGACTGATGGCCGCTCATCGGCACGAAATTGCCGCCGTTATCCTGGAGCCCGTAGTTCAGGGTGCGGGAGGAATGCGTTTCTACCATCCGGAATGGCTACGCCGCATCCGACGCATGTGCGACCGCGAGGGCATATTGCTGATAGCCGATGAGATAGCGACCGGCTTCGGGCGTACCGGGAAGCTGTTCGCCTGTGAACACGCGGGAATTGCGCCGGATATTCTTTGCCTGGGCAAAGCCCTGACCGGCGGGACCATGACTCTTTCGGCCACTCTGGCCACACGCAACGTTGCGGAGACCATCAGCAACGGCGAAGCCGGATGCTTTATGCATGGCCCCACATTTATGGGCAACCCGCTCGCCTGTGCGGTGGCAAGCGAAAGCCTCGCGCTGCTGGAAAGCGGCGACTGGCAACACCAGGTTGAGTCCATCGAAACCAGGCTACGCGAAGGTTTGCTGCCGCTGGCATCAGGTGAGCAAGTTGCGGATGTGCGGGTACTCGGCGCAATAGGCGTTGTAGAAACCCACCGCCCGGTCAACATGGCGGCGTTGCAGCGCTTCTTCGTTGAACACGGCGTGTGGATACGTCCATTTGGCCGCCTGATTTACCTGATGCCGCCTTATGTTATTGAGCCGGAACAGCTTGATAAGCTTATTGATGCGGTTTCGCTGGCCGTAGAAAATCCTGACTTCTTTATCTGAATCCTGCCTTACCCGGCTGGCAGAGCTTGCCAGCCCTCTCTTGCTGTTTCGCTAATCTGTTTCTGAAATTAATTTGTACAAATAAATCCAGTTAAGTCATTAATTAAATGCCGCTTCGCTGCCGATTAACTTTGCACCAGTTTCACATCACAGAGAGACAGAAATGAAGAGAACAGTTGTACTCGGCTTCTGCCTGCTGGCGGGCAGCGCTTTTGCAGATACCGGTTCACCGCAGCTTAAGGCGGAGTCGCAGTCGGTTATTCGCCAGGCGGGTTTTCAGTGCGATACCGTCAACAGCGTCTATCCTGCGGCTTTCGGCGGGTCGCTCACGGTCTCCTGCGACAGTGACCATAAATACATTATTCGTAAGAAAAACGGCCAGTTCAGCGTAGAAAAAGAATAACAAAAAACTTTTTCCCGCCTCCTTACCCGTAATCCCTCCTTTTCTGAAGCCGATTTGAACAATCGGCTTCCCGTTTCGCTCAACTTAGTATAAAAAAGCAGGCTTTGAGATAACCCTCTATTCCATCGTACAGCAAGGAGCAACCTTGAACACATTATCGGTTTCTCGTCGCGTCGCGGCGCTGGCTTTTGCCGTGGCCCTGAGCGCATGTAGCTCAACCCCACCGCAGGACAAACCGTCTACTCAGGTGGCGCCGGGAACCCAGTCCCGCCCGATCCTGGCGGCTGACGAAGCACAGAACTTTGTTGCGGCGCGCTATTTTACTTCTATGAATCCAAATGAAGCGCCGTGGACTCCCTCTTCCATTCGCACCCCGCAGCAGCCTGATTTCGTGGTTGGCCCTGCCGGTACGGCTGGCGTTACCCATACGTCTATTCAGGCCGCGGTGGATGCCGCCATCATTAAGCACAGCAGCTCCCGCGTTTATATCGCGATTATGCCGGGTGAATATGAAGGAACCGTGTACATCCCAGCTGCTTCCGGCAGCGTGACGCTGTACGGCACTACCGGCAACGCGGACGATGTTAAAATCGGCCTGACGCTGGACTCCGAAATTGACCCAACAACCTGGCGTCGTACCGTTAACCCGGCGGGTAAATACATGCCGGGCAAGCCAGCCTGGTATATGTTTGACAGTTGCCAGACTCGCCGTAGCGCAACGGTTGGTGTGATGTGCTCTGCCGCCGTCTGGTCGCAGAACAACGGCCTGCAATTGCAGAACCTGACTATCCAGAATACCCTCGGCGACAGCGCTGATGCCGGTAATCACCAGGCAGTTGCGCTGCGCAGCGACGGCGATAAAGTCCAGTTGAACAATGTTCACCTGCTGGGCCGCCAGAATACCTTCTTCGTCACCAACAGCGACGTGCAGAACCGTATGCTGCCTAATCGCCAGACTCGCACTCTGGTGACTAACAGCTATATCGAAGGGGATGTGGATGTGGTTGCCGGTCGCGGCGCGGTGGTGTTCGACAACACCGACTTCCGCCTGGTAAACAGCCGCACTAAAGAAGGTTACGTGTTTGCTCCGGCAACGCTGCCTAACCTCTATTACGGCTTCCTGGCCGTAAACAGCCGCTTCACCGCGGCCGGTGACGCGCAGTTAGGCCGTTCATGGGATCTGGGCAGCACTGAAAACGGTTATACCGCAGGCCAGTCCGCTAACGGCCAGGTTGTTATTCGCGACAGCGTTATCAATGAAGGCTTCAATACGGCAAAACCATGGGGTGATGCGCTGGCCTCTAAGCGTCCTTTCGCCGGTAACATCGGCACAAAAGGCGATAAAGACAGCATTAAGCGTGACCTGAATGACCCAAGCTTTAACCGCATGTGGGAGTTCAACAACCGTGGCCTGGGTAGCCCGGTAGTCGCCGAGAAGTAACCCGCTCTGTTAAAACAAAAAACCTCGCCGCGGCGAGGTTTTTTTATGCATGAAAATCAGTGCGCGTTAACCACAACCCACATTGGGCCCTGGCCGACGGCATAGCGCCCTTTCTCTTCCAGCAGGCCCTGTTCGCCGTTAATTTTATACACGGCAGCGTGGTGCGATTTTTGCCCCACGGCAATCAGGTATTTACCGCTGTGGTCAACGTTGAAACCGCGTGGCTGGGTTTCGGTTGGCTGGTAGCCTTCGATGCTCAGCACGCTGCCGTCTTCGGAAACGCTAAATACGGTGATAATGCTGGCGGTACGGTCGCAGGCATACAGGTGGCGGCCATCCGGGGTGATATGAATATCCGCAGCCCAGCGGGTATCAGAGAAACCTGGCGGCATAATGTCCAGCGTCTGGACGCATTCAATTTTGCCGTGCGGGTCGCGCAGTTCCCAAACGTCCACGCTGCTATTCAGCTCGTTTACGCAGTATGCGTATTGCTGATTTGGATGGAACACGATATGGCGAGGGCCAGCGCCTTCAACGGTATTCACTTCGGCCGGGTTTTGAGCGACCAGCTTACCGTCGTCAGACAATGTGAACAGGCAAATGCGATCCTGTTTCAGAGCCGGAGTCCAGAGCGTGCGGTTGTCCGGGGAAATATTAGCCGAGTGGCAACCTTCAAGCCCTTCAACCACGTCAACCGTTTCACCCGGCAGGCCGTCGTTTTCAAGGCTGATAACCGCGACATTTGCGGCATTGTAAGAGGCGCTGAACAGGAAGCGGCCTTTACGATCGGTGGAAATATGGGTCGGGCTACCCGGCAGCGGAGCAACGCCCGCCTCGGTCAGGGAACCATCGTCCGGCGTAATGCGGTAGGCGATGACGCGGAACTCAGGGCGCACGCCTACATAAAGAAAACGCTTGTCCGGGCTGATAACCATCGGCTGAACCTGGCCCGGGGCATCCACAACCTGTACCAGGGTCATTTCACCGCTGGCATGCAGCGTCCAGACGTGGATCTGCTGGCTTTCCGGGCTGGCGGTATAGACTGTCTGTTTCATGAGTTCACTCTCCTCCCTACTCGTAAGTAATAGTCACAAGGTTGGCCCCACCCGGCCGGAGAGCAATTTTGCGCTGCGACGCTGGCGGTGTACCATCGGTACAAACCTTATGAATAATGACTGGAACCCTAAATGAGTTATCGCGTAATCGCTCTCGATCTCGACGGCACCCTGCTGACCCCGCAAAAAACCATTCTTCCGGAGTCTCTTACGGCCCTTCACCGCGCCCGTGAGGCGGGAGTGAAAGTGGTTATCGTGACGGGTCGCCATCATGTCGCCATCCATCCTTTTTATCAGGCACTGGCGTTAGATACACCTGCAATTTGCTGCAATGGCACTTATTTGTATGATTATCATGCAAAAAAGGTTCTGGCGTCGGATTCATTACGCGCCGAACAGGCCACGCAGCTGATTGACTTGCTTGACGCCCACCGGGTGCATGGCCTGATGTACGTCGACGATGCGATGCTTTATCTCGACAGTTCCGATCACGTTAAAGCCCACGTTACGCGAACCCAAAACTGGGCGCAGTCTTTACCGGAAGCCCAGCGCCCGGTGTTCCGCAGCGTGGCCTCTCTGAAGCAGGCCGCTCAGGAAGTTGATTCCATCTGGAAATTTGCCCTGACCGATGCGGACATTCCAAAGCTCAGGCAGTTTACCCGGGCGGTTGAAAGCGAGCTGAACCTGGCCTGCGAGTGGTCGTGGCACGATCAGGTGGATGTCGCCCAGCGCGGCAACAGCAAAGGTGCGCGCCTGGCACAGTGGGTAAAATCTCAGGGTATCCCGATGAACGAGGTCATTGCCTTTGGCGATAACTACAATGACCTGAGCATGCTGGAAAGCGTGGGCATGGGCGTGGCGATGGGCAATGCCGACGAAGCGATTAAGGCTCGCGCCGACATGACCATCGGCACGAATCTGGAAACAGGCATTGCCGAAACGCTCTATAAATACGTGCTTTAATCAGGCGGTAATTGACACGCTTTTCACCTGCGCATATAGCCACTGGCCGGGCTTAACCGCCAGCTCATCCCTCGCCCAGGGGCTGATGCGCGCCCACAGGGTGCGGGAACCGACTTCCAGCTGAACTTCAACCTGGCCGTCATCGTCAAAGCACTGGGCCACTTTCGCCCGCAGCACGTTACGAATGCTGCTATTAACCGGCGGTTGTAGCGCCAGCGACACGTCTGAAGCCTGAATGCGGATGCGCAGCGGCGCCTGCAATGGCTTATTGAGCTTGTTGACCCACAGATGCTGGTCGCCCAGCGCCAGCGCCGTCATGGCGTAATGCGGATGGTGTTCCAGAACCGTCACTTTCAGCACGCTGCTTTGCTGCTCTTTGGGGAGCCACGGATTCATCACGCTGCTGCCCCAGACCTCTTCGAGATTGCCAAAGGCTTTGACCTTCCCGCCATCCAGCACCAGCACCTTATCGGCCAGATGTAAAATCTCTTCCAGCGAGTGGCTGACGTACAGCATGGGAATATTGATTTCGCTCGCCAGCCTTTGCAGATACGGCAACAGCTCACGCTTACGCGGGATATCGAGCGACGCCAGAGGCTCGTCCAGCAACAGCAGTTCCGGCGCAGTTAACAGCGCCCGGCCAATAGCAACGCGCTGTTTCTCACCGCCGGACAGGCTCCAGGGAAAGCGATCCAGTAAAGATTCAATGCCGAGCAGCGCCACCAGCTTATCGAACTGGCCGGCCATGCTTTTTGCCATACCGTACTTCAGGTTACCGCGCACCCGATAATGCGGAAACAGCCGTGCGTCCTGAAACACATAGCCCACGCGGCGTTTCTCCGGCGGCAGGTAAAACTGTTTTCCGGCATCCGTAAGCACACGCTCGTTGAGGACAATGCGACCCTCCTCAGGCCGGGTAAGGCCGCTAATCGCATTGATAAGCGACGTTTTCCCCGCGCCGGACACGCCAAACACGGCGGTAATGCCCTGGCCGGGCAGGGTTTCATTTATTTCGAGCCGGTGAGTCCCCAGCGTCTGGGAGAAGTTAAGCTCCAGCATCAGTTCACCCCCATACGTTTGCGGCTTACCCTCGCCAGCCATTCGGCCACCAGCAGGGAAACCATCGCCAGCGCAATCGCTATCAGGCATAAGCGCGCGGCTGCGGTTTCGCCGCCCGGCGTCTGAATAAGGGTATACATTGCAGAAGGCAGAGTGCGGGTTTCGCCAGGAATATTGGACACAAAGGTAATGGTTGCCCCGAACTCACCCAACGAGCGGGCAAACGCCAGCACCGTACCGGCGATAATGCCGGGCAGCGTCAGGGGGAGCGTTATAGTACAGAACACCCGCCAGCGCCCTGCTCCGAGGGTTCTGGCCGCCTGCTCAAGACGCATATCTACGCCTTCAAGCGCCAGACGGATGGCGCGCACCATTAGCGGGAAAGACATCACCGCAGCGGCAAGCACAGCGCCGCGCCAGCTAAAGGCGAAGGTAATGCCGAACCAGTCATACAGCCAGGAGCCGATAAAACCGCGGCGGCCGAAGGCCACCAGCAGGAGATAGCCCACCACCACCGGCGGCAGAACCAGGGGGAGATGAATCAGGCTATCGAGCAAGGCTTTGCCCGGGAAGCGGCAACGCACCAGCACCCAGGCAAAGAAGATCCCGACAGGTAGACTAAACAGCACCGCGATAGATGAAACTTTCAGGCTTAGCAGTACCGCCTGCCATTCGGGATCGCTCAATATCATTGTAGGGTCGTGAATCCGTATTTTTGGAAGACTTTAGCCGCTTCCGCTCCTTTCAGATAACTGTAGAACGCGGTAACGGTTGGGTTATCGTGGCCTTTAACAATCGCAATCGGGTATTCCACTTTCTGATGAGAGCCTTCCGGGAAGGTACCCACCACTTTCACGCCTTTACCGGCGACGGCGTCGGAGCCGTAAACAATACCCAGCGGCGCTTCGTCTCGTTCAACCAGCGCCAGCGCACCGCGAACGTCTTCTGCCGGAGCAAGTTTAGCGGACAACGTGTCCCAGGCACCCAATTTTTGCAGCGCTTCCTTCGCATAAATACCGGCCGGTACGTGCTCAGGGTCACCCACCGCCAGACGGCCGCCTTTCAGCAACGTAGCCCAGTCGGTTTTTGCATCAATAGTAATATCGCCCTGCTTGCTGGCTTTTGGCGCGATAACCACCAGGCTATTGCCGAGCAGCGTTTCACGAGTATCGGCTTTAATGGTGTCTTTGCTTACCGCATAATCCATCCATTTCTGATCGGCAGAAATAAACAGATCCGCAGGCGCGCCCGCTTCAATCTGGCGTGCAAGAGTAGAAGAAGAGGCAAAAGAGGAGGCAATTTCGACTTTCTTCTCTTTTTGATACTGAGCCGCAATATCCTGCATGGCATTGGTTAATGAAGCCGCTGCAAAGACGGTAATTTTGCCGCTGTCTGCCAGGGCCTGGCCTGCCAGGCTAACCGATAAAGCCGCGCCAAGTGTGAGGCGAATCCAGGGTTTATTCATGACTTAACTCCGTTTGTTTCGTTATGTAGGCTGAAATATAACGATTGCTAAGCGGAAGATACAGAATTTATCGGCAGAAGTGGCGGGGGCTTTAAAGTTCTTGATGGGGATCAAAAGAAAGCCCGGCATTTGCCGGGCGTTCGGGGAATCAGTGATGCTGTTTCGAAGGTTGGTCGCGATGACCGACTTTTGAGAAGACGTTAAACACTTCACCCAATCCATAGATGAGACCGAGGATCACCGCCATGACAACCGGCACCATGACCACGGCAAACACCAGGCTTTTCAATAACTCGAACATAACTGCCTCCGGCAAAAGCGAGAATGAATATTCTAGCGGTAGTTGAGAAAAACGCACTCTCCTTTTGTGCCATTTGCCCGGATAGCCACAATAGAGGAAAATGAAGGTTTTCCTGACCCGGAGAGGTTATGCAAGCTGAAATCTTATTAACGCTGAAGTTGCAGCAGCGGCTGTTCGCCGACCCACGGCGCATCGCGCTGCTCAAGCAAATTCGCCACACCGGCTCTATCAGCCAGGGGGCGAAACTTGCCGGCATCAGCTACAAGAGCGCCTGGGATGCCATTAATGAGATGAACCAGCTGGCCGAGCAAAGCCTTGTAGACCGGGCCACGGGTGGTAAAGGGGGCGGCGGCGCGGTGCTGACCCGCTACGGCGAACGCCTGATCCAACTTTACGAGCTGCTGGCGCAAATTCAGCAAAAAGCCTTTGATGTATTGCAGGACGACGCTCTGCCGCTGGACAGCCTGCTTGCCGCTATTTCTCGCTTTTCGCTGCAAACCAGCGCCCGTAACCAGCTATTTGGCACCGTTTTAAAACGCGATGATGAGCAGGTGCAGCAGCATATCGACATCTTGCTGGCAGACGGTGAAACCCGTTTAAAAGCGGCAATTACTCGCCAGAGCGCCGAACGTCTGGGCCTTGATGAAGGCAAAGAAGTGCTGGTGCTGATTAAAGCGCCGTGGATTGATATCGCCACCAGCCGCAGTGAAGCAGGCAGCGCGGATAATCAGCTTGCGGGCAAAATCAGCAGCGTTGAGCAGGGTAAAGATCACAGCGAAGTGCTGGTGGAATTAGCCGACGGCCAGACGCTGTGCGCCACGCTTCCCAACCTGCGCGTTGAGCAGCAGGCGCTGGTAGAAGGTGCTGAGGTAACAGCATTTTTCAATGCGGATAGGGTTATCGTCGCCACACTCTGCTAAAAGCGACCGGTCGATTGACATCGAAGCCGACAAACCGTATTTCTGTAGCTTCATCGCTGCAAAATATGGGATAAAACATGTCTTCGTTGCATATTTCGCAAGGTACGTTTCACCTTAGCGACATAAAAACTCTCACCCTCAACGATCTTACCCTGCGCGCCGGAGAAAGCTGGGCGTTTGTGGGCGCCAACGGCAGCGGCAAGTCCGCTCTGGCCCGCGCGTTGGCCGGTTCGCTTACGCTACAAAAAGGCGAGCGACATTGCGATTTTACACGCATCGCCCACCTCTCTTTTGAGCAATTGCAAAAGCTGGTCAGCGACGAATGGCAGCGCAACAATACCGATTTAATCAGCGCCGATGAGGACGATACCGGCCGCACCACGGCGGAAATCATCCAGGACGAAGTTGCGGATGAAAGCCGCTGCCGGGAGCTTGCAGCCTTATTTGGCATTGAGCATTTACTCTCCCGCCGCTTCAAATATTTATCCACCGGTGAAACGCGCAAGACATTGCTCTGCCAGGCGCTGATGGCGCAGCCTGACCTGCTGATCCTCGATGAGCCATTCGATGGTCTGGACGTAAAGTCTCGCCAGCAGTTGGCTGAGTTATTAGCCGAACTAAGTGTGCAGGGTTATACCCTGGTGCTGGTGCTCAACCGCTTTGATGAGATCCCGGAATTTGTGCAGTATGCTGGCGTACTGGCCGACTGCACCTTGACGGAAAGCGGGGAAAAACAGGCTCTGCTGGAGCAGGCGCTTATTGCTCAAC
The DNA here is from genome assembly GCF_000412335.2 of Cedecea davisae DSM 4568. Taxonomy (GTDB): domain Bacteria; phylum Pseudomonadota; class Gammaproteobacteria; order Enterobacterales; family Enterobacteriaceae; genus Cedecea; species Cedecea davisae. The sequence continues at coordinate 1,083,695 of NZ_KE161030.1, read as the reverse complement.
TGGCCCACAGCGAGAAGCTGGCGGGCGTTGCGCTACCCGAAGCGGACGACCCGAGCGCCCGCTACGCTTTACCTGAAAACGAACCGCGCATCGTACTGAAAGACGGCGTGGTTGAGTATAACGACCGCCCTATCCTGCATCATCTCAGTTGGACAGTTAACCCCGGGGAACACTGGCAGATCGTCGGGCCTAACGGCGCAGGGAAATCAACATTGCTGAGCCTGGTAACCGGCGATCATCCGCAGGGTTACAGCAATAACCTGACGCTGTTTGGCCGTCGTCGCGGCAGCGGAGAAACCATCTGGGATATCAAAAAACATATTGGTTACGTCAGCAGCAGCCTGCATCTGGATTATCGCGTCAGCACCACGGTGCGTAACGTTATCCTTTCCGGCTACTTTGACTCAATCGGTATCTATCAGGCGGTGTCGGACAGACAGCAGAAGCTCACTCGCGAATGGCTGAACATGCTGGGTATGGACAACGCCACCGCCGATGCCCCTTTCCACAGCCTATCGTGGGGACAGCAGCGCCTGGCGCTGATTGCCAGAGCGCTGGTAAAACACCCGACTCTGTTGATTCTGGATGAACCGCTTCAGGGGCTGGACCCGCTTAACCGCCAGCTGGTACGCCGTTTTGTCGATATTTTGATTGGCGAGGGCGAGACGCAGCTGCTGTTTGTCTCCCACCACGCCGAAGATGCCCCAGAGTGTATTACCCGGCGCTTAACTTTTGTCCCCGACGGTGACGGATACGGTTATCAAATCGAAGACGTGAATCCTGCATAATCCCTGAAGGCGCTACGGCGCCTTTTATTCTTTAACTGCGGCGCGCAGACTTTCGGAATTGCCGCATCCTTTCCTTTAATGGCATTTGTTTTACAATGCGTTATGGCAATGCTAATTGAATCGAAACCCATTGTGTAAACGATACCACTAATTTAGCGCATATCACATTTTTGGCCGCTCTGTTATGCTATGGTTATCCCAACCCATAGGCTATATGGAGCGAAAAATGAGAGTTCTGGTTACAGGTGGTAGCGGTTACATTGGAAGTCATACCTGCGTGCAGCTGCTGCAAAACGGGCACGATGTGGTGATCCTCGACAACTTGTGTAACAGCAAGCGCAGCGTGCTGCCGGAGATCGAACGTCTGGGCGGTAAACACCCGCTGTTTATCGACGGTGACATCCGCGACGAAGCGCTGCTGGCCGAAATCTTCCACGATCATAAAATCGATGCGGTCATCCACTTTGCCGGGCTAAAAGCCGTAGGCGAGTCCGTCAACAAGCCGCTGGAGTACTACGACAACAACGTGACCGGCACATTGAAGCTCATCTCCGCGATGCGCGCCGCCAACGTTACTAACTTCATCTTTAGCTCCTCCGCCACCGTTTACGGCGACCAGCCCAAAATCCCATATGTAGAAAGCTTCCCTACCGGCAAACCTGCCAGCCCTTACGGCCAAAGCAAACTGATGGTCGAACAGATCCTGACCGACCTGCAAAAGGCTCAGCCGGACTGGAGCGTTGCTCTGCTGCGCTACTTTAACCCGGTAGGCGCTCATCCATCGGGCGATATGGGTGAAGATCCGCAGGGCATTCCAAACAACCTGATGCCTTACATTGCCCAGGTTGCCGTTGGCCGCCGCGATTCTCTGGCTATCTTTGGTAACGATTACCCAACCGAAGACGGCACCGGCGTGCGCGACTACATCCACGTTATGGATCTTGCCGACGGCCACGTTGCCGCTATGCAGGCGCTGGAAGGCAAGCCCGGGGTGCATATTTACAATCTCGGCGCGGGCGTTGGCAGCAGCGTGCTCGACGTGGTTAACGCTTTCAGCAAGGCCTGCGGTAAGCCGGTGAACTACCACTTCGCCCCACGCCGCGACGGCGACCTGCCCGCCTACTGGGCCGATGCCACCAAAGCCGATAAAGAACTCAACTGGCGTGTCAGCCGTTCGCTGCAGGAAATGGCAGACGATACCTGGCGCTGGCAGTCACGCCACCCCCAAGGTTATGAAGACTAAGGACATGTGATGGAGCAGTTTAATCCGGTCGATCATCCGCATCGCCGCTATAACCCGCTAACGGGTCAATGGATTCTGGTTTCTCCGCATCGCGCGAAGCGACCCTGGCAGGGTGCACAGGAAACGCCCTCGCAGGATAAGCTGCCGGTTCACGATCCGGACTGCTTTCTCTGCCCGGGCAATACCCGCGTCACCGGAGATAAGAACCCGAATTACACCGGTACTTTCGTTTTCACTAACGATTTTGCCGCGTTAATGACGGACACGCCAGACGCCCCCGCAAGCCAGGATCCTCTGATGCGTTGCGAAAGCGCGCGCGGAACCAGCCGGGTTATCTGCTTCTCCCCCGATCACAGTAAAACGCTGCCGGAGCTAACGCTTACCGCGCTTGCAGAGGTAGTAAAAACCTGGCAACAGCAAACAGCCGAACTGGGCAAAAGCTACCCGTGGGTGCAGGTATTTGAAAATAAAGGCGCGGCTATGGGCTGCTCTAACCCTCACCCTCACGGCCAGGTTTGGGCAAACAGCTTTTTACCTAACGAAGTGGCCCGTGAAGACAATTTACAGCGTGAATATTTTGCCCACCAGGGCAAGCCCATGCTGCTGGATTACGTCCAGCGCGAGCTGGCTGACGGAAGCCGCACCGTTGTAGAAACAGAACACTGGTTAGCCGTGGTTCCTTACTGGGCAGCGTGGCCGTTCGAAACGCTGCTGCTGCCAAAAGCCCATGTAATACGCATCACGGATTTAAGCCCGGAGCAAAGCGCCGACCTGGCGCTGGCGCTGAAAAAGCTCACCAGCCGCTACGACAATCTGTTCCAGTGCTCATTCCCCTACTCCATGGGCTGGCACGGCGCGCCGTTTAACGGAGCTGATAATCAACACTGGCAGCTGCATGCCCATTTCTATCCGCCGCTGCTGCGTAGCGCCACGGTACGCAAATTTATGGTCGGCTATGAAATGCTGGCAGAAACACAAAGAGATTTAACCGCAGAGCAAGCCGCAGAACGCTTGCGCGCAGTCAGTGACGTACATTTCCGCCAATCGGGAGTTTAATTATGAGTCTGAAAGAAAAAACCCAACATCTGTTTGCTGAACAATTTGGCTATCCGGCTACCCACACCATTCAGGCTCCGGGCCGCGTAAATCTGATTGGCGAACACACCGACTACAACGACGGCTTTGTTCTGCCGTGCGCCATTGATTACCAGACGGTAATTAGCTGCGCTAAACGCGACGACCGCACCGTGCGCGTGATTGCCGCCGACTACGACAACCAGCAGGATAGCTTCTCGCTTGATGCCCCTATCCTCGCGCATGAGTCTCAGCAATGGGCAAATTACGTGCGCGGCGTGGTCAAGCACCTGCAAAAACGCGACAAGAATTTTTCCGGCGTCGATATGGTCATCAGCGGCGACGTGCCACAGGGTGCTGGCCTCAGCTCTTCCGCCTCGCTTGAAGTTGCGGTTGGCAAGGTCTTGCAACAGCTTTATCACCTGCCGCTCGACGGCGCTCAGCTGGCGCTCAACGGCCAGGAAGCGGAAAACCAGTTCGTTGGCTGCAACTGCGGCATCATGGATCAATTGATTTCCGCGCTCGGCAAAAAAGACCACGCCCTGCTTATCGACTGCCGCACGTTGGGTACGAAAGCCGTTTCCATGCCGAAGGGCGTGGCGGTCGTTATCATCAACAGTAACTTTAAACGCACCCTGGTCGGCAGCGAGTACAACACCCGCCGCGAGCAGTGTGAGACAGGCGCTCGTTTCTTTAGCCAGAAGGCGCTGCGTGACGTTGAGTTAGCAAAATTCAACGAAGTTGCCCACCAGCTTGACCCGGTAGTTGCCCGGCGTGTACGTCACGTTCTGACCGAAAACATTCGTACCGTTGAAGCGGCAGATGCGCTGGCAAAAGGCGATTTACTCCGTATGGGACAGCTGATGGAAGAGTCACACGCTTCAATGCGCGATGACTTCGAAATCACCGTTCCGCAGATTGATACTCTGGTAGATATCGTGAAAGCGACCATCGGTGACAAAGGCGGCGTACGCATGACCGGCGGCGGCTTCGGCGGCTGCATCGTGGCGCTGGTGCCTGAAGATCTCGTCCCGGCGGTAAAACAGGCCGTGGCGGAGCAATATGAGAGCAAGACCGGCATTAAAGAGACGTTTTACGTTTGCAAAGCCTCCGAAGGAGCAGGCCAATGCTAAAACAGACGCCGACTCCTGCCCCGGACGGCCAACCTTTTCGCCTCACCACCCTGCGCAACGGCGCGGGGATGGTGGTCACGCTGATGGACTGGGGCGCAACGCTGCTCTCCTGCCGCGTGCCGATGAAAGATGGCAGCGTGCGTGAAACGCTGCTTGGCTGCGCTTCACCCGAGCAATATTTGCAGCAAAATGCCTATCTGGGAGCGACCATAGGCCGTTACGCGAACCGCATCGCCGGAGGCAAGTTAAAATTTAAAGAGACGACTCTCCAGTTGCAAACCAACCAGGGCGATAATCAGCTGCACGGCGGCCCCGAGGGGTTCGATAAAAGACGCTGGCGCATCGTGGCTCAAAATGAACACGAAGTTATCTATGCGCTCGACTCAAACGACGGGGATCAAGGCTTCCCGGGCGAGCTTAAAACGACGGCACGTTATGCGCTGACGGAAGATAACCGCATCAGCATTGAGCTGCGGGCAAGCGTCGATAAACCCTGCCCGGTGAACCTGACTAACCATGCCTATTTCAACCTCGACGGCAGCCAGGGTGATATCCGTCAGCATCGGCTACAGCTGCTGGCGGACAGCTACCTGCCGGTTGACGCTAACGGTCTTCCTCAGGTTGGCCTGAAAGACGTTGCCGGCACCAGCTTCGACTTCCGCGAGCCAAAGCTTATCGGGCAGGATTTCCTGAGCGATGCCGATCAGCAGGCGGTTAAAGGCTACGATCATGCATTCTTATTGCAGGCAAAAGGCGACATCAACCAGCCGGTAGCCAGGGTCTGGTCAAGGGACAATAAGCTGGAAATGAAGGTTTATACCACCGCGCCTGCTCTGCAATTCTACAGCGGTAACTATCTCGCAGGCACGCCCGCACGCGAGCAAGGGAGCTATAGCGACTGGAACGGCCTGGCGCTGGAAAGCGGGTTCCTTGCCGATAGCCCAAACCACCCGGAATGGCCGCAGCCTGACTGCTGGCTCCGGCCGGGTGAGGCTTATCTCAGCGTCACGGAGTACCTGTTCCTCGCCCGGTAATCTCTATTGCCCTTTTCATAAAGGGCAATTTCTCACCAAATCGCTGGCTTTAGCGCCAAATCGCGCCAAAAATATAACAACCTTTTACAACCACCTTACACTCCACGCGCTTTTTCGCTATGTTAAACGTTTATCATTGCCGTGCCTGATGACACGGCAATATAATGATAATTGTTATCATTAATCCCAGGCTCATTAAGGAGTAAATTATGGCAGTTACTAAGCTGGTTCTGGTGCGCCACGGCGAAAGTCAGTGGAACAACGAAAACCGCTTCACCGGTTGGTATGATGTTGACTTGTCTGATAAAGGTCGTACTGAAGCCAAGGCTGCGGGTCAGCTGCTGAAGGAAGAAGGCTTCGCTTTTGACTTCGCTTACACTTCAGTGCTGAAACGTGCCATCCACACTCTCTGGAACATCCTCGATGAACTGGACCAGGCCTGGCTCCCGGTTGAGAAATCCTGGAAACTGAACGAGCGTCACTACGGTGCCCTGCAGGGTCTGAACAAAGCTGAAACCGCTGAAAAATACGGTGACGAGCAGGTTAAACAGTGGCGTCGCGGCTTCGCGATTACTCCGCCAGAACTGTCTAAAGACGACGAGCGTTTCCCGGGCCACGATCCACGTTACGCAAGCCTGAGCGACAAAGAGCTGCCAACTACCGAAAGCCTGGCGCTGACCATCGATCGCGTAACCCCGTTCTGGAACGAATCTATTCTGCCACGCATGATATCCGGCGAGCGCGTAATCGTTGCTGCTCACGGTAACTCCCTGCGTGCGCTGGTGAAATATCTGGATAACCTGAGCGAAGACGAGATCCTCGAGCTGAACATCCCAACCGGCGTGCCGCTGGTGTACGAGTTCGACGAAAACTTCAAGCCGCTGAAACGTTACTACCTGGGCAACGCTGACGAAATCGCAGCCAAAGCCGCCGCGGTAGCAAACCAGGGTAAAGCGAAGTAATTCGCAACCGATCAAAAAAGGCGTGGTAGAAACCACGCCTTTTTTATTGGCTATAAGTCAGGGTTCAACCGCGACGTGCTTTCACCGCCGCAGCCAGCTGACGCAGAGCAACTTCGGTATCTTCCCAGCCGATGCAGGCGTCGGTCACGCTCTTGCCGTAGACCAGCGGCTCACCGCTCTCAAGATTCTGGTTACCTTCCACCAGATGGCTTTCAATCATTACGCCGATAATCGCCTTCTCGCCGCCCGCAACCTGAGCGCAGACATCTTCAGAAACTTCCATCTGCTTCTTGAACTGCTTGCTGCTATTGGCGTGGCTGAAATCGATCATTACCTGCGCTTCAAGGCCAGCTTTAGCCAGACCGGCTTTCACTTCTTCCACGTGTTTTGCGCTGTAGTTAGGCTCTTTGCCGCCGCGCAGAATAATGTGGCAGTCGCCGTTACCGCTGGTGTTCACAATCGCAGAGTGACCCCATTTGGTCACGGAGAGGAAGCAGTGCGGCGCACCCGCAGCATTGATGGCGTCAATAGCGACTTTAATCGTGCCGTCGGTGCCGTTTTTGAAGCCAACCGGGCAGGAAAGACCGGAGGCCAGCTCGCGGTGTACCTGAGACTCAGTGGTACGAGCGCCGATTGCGCCCCAGCTCATCAGGTCGGCCAGATACTGCGGGGTTATCATATCAAGAAACTCACCCGCCGCAGGCAGGCCGGAGTCGTTGATATCGAGCAGCAGCTTGCGCGCAATACGCAGGCCATCGTTAATCTGGTAGCTGCTATCCATGTGGGGATCGTTAATCAGCCCCTTCCAGCCTACGGTGGTGCGCGGTTTTTCAAAATAAACCCGCATCACCACTTCCAGTTCACCCTGGAGTTCTTCACGCAGCGCAAGCAGGCGCGTGCCATACTCTTTCGCCGCTTTAACATCGTGAATTGAACAAGGCCCAATCACCACCAGCAGGCGATCGTCGCTGCCTTTGAGGATTTTATGGATTGCCTTACGTGCCTGAGAGACAGTATGGGCGGCTTTTTCGGTGGCGGGGAATTTTTCCAGCAGCGCTACAGGGGGAAGAAGCTCGTTTATCTCTTTGATTCTTAAGTCATCGTTCTGATAATTCATGATAGTTCCGGGGTCATCCTGATATTTTTCTTCGTTGCAATCCTTTCAATCTAACTCGCATAACCACAAGTGTAAACGGGCTTTTACACTTCTCACAGATTAATCCTGAAAACGGGTAAAAAACAGCTTAAACATGGTGAAAACCCGCTGAAGCACTACACTTTCCAACTGTTAACGCTGAAAAATGTTAAATTTTCAATATTGAACACTAACGTGAAGATTGGCGGCTGGACAATCCACTGCTGAAGCGAGATCTTTCAGCATTTGCCATTGCACTGTTGGAAGAAGTTATCCAGCAATAACGACCAGAACAGGAGCATCGTAATGAAAAAATTAACCACACTTCTACTGACAGCAACCCTTGCGCTGGGTAGCGGGGCGGCATTTGCAGCTGACTCCACTTCCGGGGCCAATAATGGCCAGGCAAACGCCTCCGCAGAAGCAGGCCAGGTTGCTCCGGATGCGCAGCAAAATGTGGCACCAAACGGCGTGAAAAACAGCCACATCAACAGCTCTCATCACGAGATGAGCAAAAGCGAAGTGCATAAAAACTCTATGTGCAAAGATGGACGCTGCCCGGATACCAACAAAAAAGTTGAAACCGGCAGCGGGAACGACGTCAATACCAAAGTTGATGGCACGTCTCAGTAATCCTTCCTCCCGATAAAAGAGGGTCGTAATGACTCTCTTTTTATCAATCGGTTGATGCCAGGATGTGCTTATAATTAACTCACTGTTGCTCAATATTGTGAGAAATCATGGCGCATTCACATCAGCACGCTCCTTCCGATAATAATGCTAAACGCCTGCTGCTGGCTTTTTTAGTCACGGCGGTGTTTATGGTCGCCGAAGTCATTGGCGGCCTGCTTTCCGGTTCCCTGGCCCTGCTGGCCGATGCGGGACATATGCTCACCGATGCGGCGGCGCTGCTGTTTGCGCTGCTGGCCGTTCATTTTGCCCGCCGCCCGCCGAACGCGCGCCATACCTTTGGCTGGCTGAGGCTCACCACGCTTGCCGCATTTGTGAATGCTATCGCTCTGGTGTTGATTACCATTTTAATTGTCTGGGAAGCGATTCAGCGCTTCTCTGACCCTCAGCCAATCGCCGGCTGGGCAATGCTGATTATTGCCGTAGCGGGGTTGCTGGCAAACCTGTTCTCTTTTTGGATATTGCACCGGGGAAGTGACGAAAAGAACCTCAACGTGCGGGCAGCAGCGTTGCATGTTCTGGGCGATCTTCTCGGGTCGGTCGGCGCTATCGTTGCCGCAGTCGTCATCCTCTGGACGGGCTGGACACCTATCGACCCGATTCTCTCGGTGCTGGTTTCATGCCTTGTGTTACGTAGCGCCTGGAGCCTGCTGAAGGAGAGCGTGAACGAACTGCTGGAAGGTGCGCCGGTCAGCATCGACATTGCCGCCCTGAAGCGAAATCTTTCCCGCTCAATACCGGAGGTGAGAAATGTGCATCACGTTCATATTTGGCTGGTGGGCGAAAAGCCGCTAATGACCCTGCACGTACAGGTTATCCCGCCTCACGATCACGACGCTTTGCTGGAGAGCATTCACCATTTTCTGGCGCACGAATATCAAATTGAGCACGCTACGGTGCAAATGGAGTATCAGCCCTGCCACGGGCCGAATTGCGATTTAAATGAGCACGACCATTCAACCGGTCATGCTCATCATCACCACTGATTAAGAAAGCGCGCGCGAGCCATACTGCCGCGCGCTTTTGATCCACATGCGGCTGCCGTTTAACGCGATAAATGTCAGAAGTAAATATTCCAGCGACATCGCGTACACGCCCTGGAGCGCAAAGATAACCACGCTGATAATGTTGATGACCGTCCACAGCAGCCAGTTTTCAACGTATTTGCGCGTCATCAGGATCATCGCCACAATCGACAACACCATCATGCTGGAATCCCAGAACGGGTAAGCATCCGGCTGCAATTCAGGCTGGCTGACGTTAAGCCCGATACTTTGCATCGCCGTGACGGCTATTTTGGTCAGGAAAGCAAACACAGGATCGATAAATATCGTCATCAGCCCGATGGCCGCGATGATTATCACCAGCCACGCAATCGCCTTAGGCAGCGGCAGCCAGCGAATCTGCAACAGCGCCTGGTTGTTGCTGCTTTGCCGCGACCAGGCGTACCAGCCGTAGAGATTGGCGACGAAAAAGAACAGCTGCAACAGCAGGCTGGCGTAAAGCTGGATCTGGAAAAAAATGATGGCAAACAGCGTGACGTTAATTAACCCGAAGGCGTAGTTAGCAATCTTTTCAAGGCTGGCAAGCCAGATACACAGCAAACCGGCCAGCGTACCCACGGCTTCAATCCATGATAAGTCATACCCACCCGCCCCGATGGGGATGTGTACCAGAATGTTCTGCGTGCTTAAAAAATCCATGTATTCCCCAGAGCGTAATCTATTTACGCGTTGCCTTTTACCGTACGACGCAGTTCTGCCGCAAAGTCGAGCATGCGATTCAGCGGCACCAGAGCGCCTTCACGAAGCGCGGCATCAACTTCTATCGTGTGAGCGGCTCCGCCCTGCTCCAACCCCTCTGCAATCGCTTTAAGCCCGTTCATGGCCATCCACGGGCAATGAGCACAGCTGCGGCAGGTTGCGCCTTCCCCCGCCGTCGGCGCTTCCAGTAATTCTTTATCCGGGCACGCCTGCTGCATTTTATAAAAAATTCCGCGATCCGTCGCCACAATAAGCTGCTGATGCGGCAGCGTTTTAGCCGCATTGATAAGCTGGCTTGTCGAACCTACCGCATCGGCCATATCGACCACCGCCTGCGGAGATTCAGGGTGTACCAGCACCGCGGCATCAGGGTATAGCGCCTTCATGCGCGCCAGCGCCTGGGTTTTAAATTCATCATGGACGATGCAGGCACCTTGCCAGCACAACACGTCTGCTCCGGTCTGTTTCTGAACGTAGTTCCCCAGATGGCGGTCCGGTGCCCAGATAATTTTCTCGCCCAGGCTGTCGAGATGCTCAATTAATTCAACGGCAATGCTGGAGGTAACCACCCAATCAGCCCGCGCTTTTACCGCCGCGGAGGTATTAGTATAGACTACGACTGTTCTGTCAGGATGCTTGTCGCAAAACTCGTTAAACGCATCGATGGGGCAGCCAAGATCCAGCGAGCATTCAGCATGAAGCGTGGGCATCAATATGGTTTTTTCCGGGCTCAGGATTTTTGCCGTTTCGCCCATAAAACGAACCCCGGCGACCAGCAAAGTCGATGCCGGATGGTTAGCGCCGAAGCGAGCCATTTCCAGCGAGTCAGAGATGCAGCCCCCGGTCTCTTCCGCCAGCGCCTGAATTTCCGGGTCGGTGTAGTAGTGCGCCACCATTACCGCATCACGCTCTTTAAGCAGGCGCTTGATTTTTTCACGATAAAATTGCTTTTCGTCCACGCTTAGCGGAACCGGTTTTGGAGGGAACGGATAAATCGCGGTTTCCGGGTCAAACATTACGCTCATCATGCTTTCTCGTTTTACTGACTTAACCAAACCGGCCTTAAAGGAGTAATTCACGCGATAATTGGCCAGCATTGTTTTGTATGCTAAACAAGATAGCGAATTTTGAAAAAGATGTCGTGGATTATTGCTCGATGGTCGGGGAGAGATGCAAAATGATTTTTCGGGCCTGCGGGGATGTTCGTTTTTTTTGGATTACAGCCTGCGGCAGGTTCTCATGCTGCCCGAATCTCAAATAGCAAAAAGGCGCCTTTAGGGCGCCTTTCTACATTGGTGGGAAGATTGTGCAGGATGCACTCGTCTCATCCTGAGACTCACCCTGCGGGTCACCGCAAGCGATGATGCAAAATTGTTCCCGACAATTTTGTCGAACCTGCGGCAGGTTCGAACCCACACGAATTGCAAATAGAAAAAGGCGCCTTTAGGGCGCCTTTCTACATTGGTGGGAAGATTGTGCAGGATGCACTCGTCTCATCCTGAGACTCACCCTGCGGGTCACCGCAAGCGATGATGCAAAATTGTTCCCGACAATTTTGTCGAACCTGCGGCAGGTTCGAACCCAACACGAATTACAAATAGCAAAAAGGCGCCTTTAGGGCGCCTTTCTACATTGGTGGGTCGTGCAGGATTCGAACCTGCGACCAATTGATTAAAAGTCAACTGCTCTACCAACTGAGCTAACGACCCGCGGTGTGCGGTTACTGCAATCTGCTTTCACAACATTCATCTTAAAAGATGGTGGGTCGTGCAGGATGATTTCACCCTTCGGGCCGTTGCTAAAGCAACGTTGTTTCGCTTTCGCTCAACTCGAACCTGCTGCAGGTTCAAACCCTTCACGATTCACTCACAACATTCATCTTAAAAGATGGTGGGTCGTGCAGGATTCGAACCTGCGACCAATTGATTAAAAGTCAACTGCTCTACCAACTGAGCTAACGACCCGCTGTGCGGTTACTGCAAACTTCTTTTACTGCTTTACTTTAAAGTTGTGGGTCGTGCAGGATGACTTCACCCTTCGGGCCGTTGCTAAGCAACGTTGTTTCGCTTTCGCTCAACTCAAACCTGCTGCAGGTTCGAACCCTTCACGCCTGACTACAGCTTATTACTTTAAAGTGGTGGGTCGTGCAGGATTCGAACCTGCGACCAATTGATTAAAAGTCAACTGCTCTACCAACTGAGCTAACGACCCACTTTTGCGTCACTTTCGGTTTGTTTCGTATCCCTTGGCAACGGCGGCATATATTACTGATTTAAGATTTTGACGCAACAATAATTTTGATGCAGATCGATCAACTGCTTATGTTTCGCACGGCAAGACCAGAAAAACGACGATATCTGGTCAGGCCGCACGCATTATTGGGCATTCAGGCGTTTTTGAGCCTGCTTTGCGCCTTCACTACCCGGGTACTGTTTAACGACCTGCTGGTACACAGCTTTCGCTTTTGCAACGTCGCCTTTGTCCTGCATGATCACGCCGACTTTAAACATCGCATCCGGCGCCTTCGGTGATTTCGGGTAATTTTTCACCACGGAGGCAAAATAAAACGCCGCATCATCCTTTTTCCCTTTGTTGTAATTCAACTGACCGAGCCAGTAATTAGCGTTCGGCTGATAGGTTGAATCAGGATACTTCTTCACAAAGTTCTGAAAGGCGCTGATAGCGTCGTCCTGGCGCGATTTATCCTGCACCAGAGCGATAGCCGCATTGTAATCGCTGTTGGCGTCGCCGCCCTGCACCGGAGCCGCAGGAGCAGCCGTAGAAGCTCCTGCATCCGGCGTGGCCGCTGCTGCGCCCTGAGAGCCATCTGCCGCAGGCTGTTGCGTGTTACCCGCGCCAGCGCTGCTGGCTTCATTCATCTGCAGCAGAATTTGCTTTTGACGCTCCACAACCTGATTAAGCTGATACTGGCTTTCCTGAATCTGACCGCGCAGGGAGTCAATATCATTCTGGTTATCGGAGAGTTGCTGCTGGAGTTGGGTTAAAAGTTGACTGTGAGCGTTAGAAATACGCTCGAGTTGGGTGACGCGGTCTTCGACCGAGCCTGAGCCGACACTACTGATTGGCGCCTGAGCATTAGCGGCCCAGGGGGCCGCTATGCCAACCAGTAACGACAGACTCAACAAGTGATGTCTGAAGTTACTGCTCATGCGATTCTCTTAGTAAACCAGTACGGCACGACGGTTTTTAGCGTAAGCCGCTTCGTCATGACCCAGTACTGCAGGTTTTTCTTTACCGTAAGAAACGATGGAGATCTGGTCTGCAGAAACGCCTTTACCTTGCAGGTACATTTTAACAGCGTTAGCACGACGTTCGCCCAGTGCGATGTTGTACTCTGGGGTACCGCGCTCATCCGCATGACCTTCTACGGTCACTTTGTAAGACGGGTTGCTACGCAGGAAGTTAGCGTGAGCATCCAGCATTGCAGCGAATTCAGAGCTAACATCGTATTTGTCCAGACCGAAGTAAACGATGTTGTTCTGCTGCAGCTGTTGCATCTGCAGACGAGCCTGCTCTTCAGAAGACATGTTGCCGTGGCCGTTAGCGTCCATACCAGTGCCGGCACCCAGCATACCTTCACCGCTCTGACCATTGTTGGCGCTCTTGTTAGAAGAACACGCCGCGATAGCCATAACCGGCAGAGCAATCATCAGCCCTTTCAGCACTTTGTTCAGTTGCATTTCTTTGATCCTTTAATAATCAATATTGTTATCACAGATACGGCGACCAGGCAGGGAATTTGACCTGTCCATCAGTTGCCGGAAGACGCGCTTTGAAACGCCCATCTGTTGAAACCAAATTCAGCACGGATCCCATCCCCTGAGAAGAGCTGTAGATTACCATAGTGCCGTTAGGTGCCAGACTTGGCGTTTCATCCAGGAACGTTGACGATAAAGTTGTTACGCCACCCGCTACCAGATCCTGTTTGGCGATGTGCTGCTGACCGCTAGCGGAGCTGACCATCACCATAAACTTACCGTCGGTGCTGACATCCCCATCCTGGTTCTGAGAACCTTCCCAGGAGAGACGTTGTGGAGCACCGCCATTAATACCGACTTTATAAATCTGTGGACGACCGGCCTGGTCTGAGGTGTAGGCCAGAGTTTGGTTGTCCGGGAACCAGGTTGGCTCCGTATTGTTGCTGCGACCTTCGGTTACCTGACGAATCTGACCCGAGGCCAGGTCCATCACGTACAGCTGCAGGCTACCGGTTTTAGAGAGCGCGAACGCAAGCTTAGAACCGTCCGGAGAGAATGCCGGAGCGCCGTTGTGCTGAGGGAAGGAGGCAATCTGACGCACCGCGCCGTTCGCCAGCGTCTGAACAACCAGCGCAGAGCGACCGCTTTCGAAGGTCACATAAGCCAGTTTGCTGCCGTCCGGAGACCATGCCGGAGACATCAGTGGCTGCGGAGAACGGTGAACCACAAACTGGTTGTAGCCATCGTAATCAGAGACGCGCAGTTCATACGGGAACTGGCCGCCGTTGGTCTGAACAACGTAAGCGATACGGGTGCGGAATGCGCCTTTAATACCGGTCAGCTTTTCAAACACTTCATCGCTGGCGGTATGGCCTGCATAGCGCAGCCACTGCTTGTTCACTTTATAGGAGTTCTGAGCCAGAACGGTGCCCGGTGCGCCAGAGGTATCAACCAGCTGGTAAGCCACGGTGTAGCTTCCGTCACCGTTCGGGGTAACCTGGCCAACAACCACCGCATCGATGCCCAGCGCGGTCCACGCCGCAGGCTGAACTTCCTGAGCAGAACCCGGCTGCTGTGGCAGACGAGAACGATCCAGCGGATTGAATTTACCGCTGTTGCGCAGGTCAGCGGAAACAATCCCGCCGATATCTTCAGGCGCCGCACCCGGGCCAGCCCAGGTAAACGGTACCACGCCAATTGGGCGCGCTGAGTCCACGCCCTGGGTGATTTCAATACGAACTTCTGCGTGCAGCACCGCTGCCCACAGCATTAAGAAACTTAACGCTACACGAAATGCCTGCTTCATCATATCTCCCTTATCCAGGCGGAAAGCCCACGATAATTTAGCAGAATGTTAACAAACCCAAATACACAAAACTACCAAAACCCTGTAACTCAGCTTAGTGTGCTTTCCCCGCCGTGGCGGGGAAAACCGCGTTAAGGCTTAAAGTCGATCGGTGCGTTCTTAAAGACTTCATAAACGGCTTCACTCGGCGGCTTCGGAATCTTAGCCAGACGCGCTGCCGCAATGGCAGCCTGGCAAAGGGCCGGATCGCCACCTTCGGATTTGATATCCAGCAGCAGTCCATCTGGCGCCAGCTTGACGCGCAGTGAACAGGTCTTACCGGCAAACGAAGGATCGTTGTAGAACTTACTCTCGATCGCCGCCTTTATTTGACCCGCATAGCCGCTAATTTCAGCCCCCGTTGCGCCGTTGTTTTTATTATTCCCTTTTCCGGCAGCGGCTGCGGTATTACCTTTCGCCCCGCCGCCGGTTTTCGGTGCATTCTTACCTGAGCTCAAATCACCGAACAAGTCGTCAACACCCTGCGCGGCGGCTTTGTCAGAAGCCGCTTTCTCAGCAGCAGCCTTTTTCTTCGCGTCCGCTGCCGCTTTCTTATCTGCTGCGGCTTTCGCTGCGGCAGCTTTGTCGGCGGCGGCTTTCTCGGCAGCCTTTTCAGCCGCTGCTTTTTCTGCAGCAGCCTGTTTAGCCGCTTCCGCTTTCTCGGCTGCGGCCTGTTTTGCGGCCTCAGCGGCAGCTTTTTTCTCGGCGTCCTGTGCGGCTTTCTTCGCGGCAGCCTCTGCGGCTTTTTTCTCAGCGTCCTGCTGAGCTTTTTTCGCTGCGGCTGCGGCTTCTGCGGCGGCTTTTTTCTCTGCGTCAGCGGCTTTCTTAGCGGCTTCTTCAGTGGCTTTCTTCTGGGCGTCGGCGGCCGCTTTCTTCGCCGCTTCTTCCGCAGCTTTTGCCTGCGCATCAGCTTGTGCTTTCGCCTGTGCATCAGCCTGAGCTTTTGCATCTGCTTTAGCCTTCGCCGCGGCGGCTTCCGCCTGCTTCTGCTGCTCCTGAGCCTGCTTCGCCGCTGCTTCAGCCTGTTTCTGCTGTTCAGCCTGCTGTTTCGCCTGCTCCTGAGCAGTTAAACGCTCTTTCTCCAGCTCTTTCAGACGCTGCTGTTCTGCAGCCTGTTTTTCCTGGAGTTCTTCGGCCTGCTGCTGCGCCTGTTTCTCGCGCTGCTCGGCCGCACGTTTGCTGCTCGCCTGCTGCTGCTGTTGGCGATTGTAGTTTTCCACTACCGCACCCGGGTCAACCATCACCGCGTCAATAGAGGAACCACCGCCACCACCCGCGGATGCATCAATGTGCTCATCAAACGAGCTCCAGATCAGGATGCCTATCAAAATGATATGCAGCACCACTGAAACGACGATCGCTCGTTTTAACTTAGCGTTTTCTTCGGTTGCCTTTGACACTATCGGTTCCCAAACGTTTTAAGCGAGATGGATCAGATTGGCTGCGTCATCAAACCGACGGATTTCACACCCGCCTGATGCAACAGATTCAGCGCTTTGATTATCTCATCATATGGAACATCTTTAGCACCGCCTATCAGGAAGACCGTTTTTGGATTCGCCTGCAAA
Organism: Cedecea davisae DSM 4568; assembly: GCF_000412335.2. Lineage (GTDB taxonomy): Bacteria > Pseudomonadota > Gammaproteobacteria > Enterobacterales > Enterobacteriaceae > Cedecea > Cedecea davisae. The sequence continues at coordinate 1,067,241 of NZ_KE161030.1, read as the reverse complement.
CGGCGCTGCGCTTCCGCAACAACCTGCTCTGACGGCAACTGATCCATACGATCTTTCTCAACCACCACGCTGTACTGCCCTACCCCGGACACTTCAATAATGACCGGCGGCTCATCGTTACTGCTCACGGTCTGGGAATCTGTCGCATCCGGCAGATCCACCTCCACGCTCTGGGTGATGATTGGCGCCGTTGCCATAAAGATAAGCAACAGCACCAGCAGCACGTCCAGCAGAGGAACGATGTTAATTTCTGACTTTAGCTCACGACGACCACGTCCACGTCTGGCCATGACTTACCCCTTACTGCTTTTCGCTGCTGGTGAAAGCCTGACGGTGCAGGATAGCCGTGAACTCTTCCATGAAGTTGTCGTAATTCAATTCCAGTTTGTTCACACGTTGGTTGAGGCGGTTGTACGCCATAACTGCCGGGATAGCGGCAAACAGACCAATCGCGGTTGCAATCAGCGCTTCAGCAATACCCGGCGCAACCATCTGCAACGTTGCCTGCTTCACCGCACCAAGGGCGATAAACGCATGCATAATCCCCCACACCGTACCAAACAGGCCGATATACGGGCTGATGGAACCGACGGTGCCAAGGAAAGGAATGTGGGTTTCCAGGGTTTCCAGTTCGCGGCTCATAGAAATACGCATCGCACGAGACGCGCCTTCTACGACTGCCTCAGGCGCATGAGTATTTGCGCGATGCAGCCTGGCGAACTCTTTAAAGCCGGAATAGAAGATCTGCTCGGAGCCGCTCAGGCTGTCGCGGCGGCCCTGGCTCTCCTGATACAGGCGAGACAGCTCGATACCGGACCAGAATTTATCTTCAAACGCCTCTGCTTCACGTCCAGCGGCATTGAGAATACGCGTTCGCTGAATGATGATTGCCCATGATGCTATGGAAAAACCAATCAAAATCAACATGATAAATTTGACCAGAAGGCTTGCCTTCAGGAACAAATCAAGGATATTCATGTCAGTCACTGCTTGAACTCCGCGACAATAGACTTGGGAAGCGCACGAGGCTTCATTAGGTGTGGATCAACACAAACAATCAGCACTTCAGCTTGATTAAGTAACTGATTTTCAGCGTTGACTATTCGCTGCGTAAACACCATTGAAGTGCCGCGCATCGATGTAACTTCACTTTGGATTTCGAGTAAATCGTCGAGTCGGGCAGGCGCAAGATAATCAATCGTCATCCTGCGTACGACAAAGGCGACACGCTCCGCCAACAGGGAATGCTGGTTAAAGTGGTGCTGGCGCAGCATCTCAGTGCGTGCTCTTTCATAAAAAGCAACATAACTGGCGTGGTAAACCACACCACCGGCATCGGTGTCTTCGTAGTAGACACGAACCGGCCATCGAAACAGCGTTGTACTCACTTTACATCCCGGTAATGCAATTAAACGTTGCTACTATACGCAAGAGGATGAGGGTTTGGAATGGGTTGTTTTAAACGTTGCGTAAATTTTTATGGGCTTGTTAAAGCCCATAATTTTTACGGCGTCCGGAGGAGGTGCGCCAGCCTTCAGAAGAAGAAAAATAGCAGGCCGGCGATGAGCACTAAATCAGCAATTAACGGGCAGAAAATTCCCTGCCAGAAAACCTTATTCGGGCGGAAGCCAACGCCGTGAATGACGCCTGCACAGACGCCCCACATCAGCAGAAAGCCGTGCCAGATAGCCAGCTCGCTCGTTTTTGCGGCAAAACGAGACGGGTCCCAGAAAATGCAGCCCGCCAGCACCAGCGCCATCACTAAGGAAAGAGCCCGCAAGGGGCTCTTATCCATTACCGCGTAGAGCTTCGCGATAACTTGTTCCATCAGTGTTCTTCTTTACCGGCTTTGCTCGCCTCAACGTGCTCGAGAGCCAGCGCGGTAATAATCCCGAATGCACAAGCCAGAAGCGTGCCCAGAATCCATGCAAAGTACCACATAATCAGCTCCTTAATTAATACAGAGAGGTGGAGTTGCTTTCAATGTGCTCTTTGGTGATACGGCCAAACATTTTCCAGTAACACCATGTGGTGTAGAGAAGAATGATAGGCACGAACACGATAGCAACATAGGTCATCACATTCAGCGTCAGCTGGCTGGAGGTCGCATCCCACATGGTCAGGCTAGCGTTCATCATGGTGCTCGAAGGCATCACGAATGGGAACATAGCAATACCGGCGGTCAGGATCACACAGGCAAGCGTCAGCGAGGAGAAGATGAACGCCAGAGCGCCCTTCTCGATGCGCGACATCAAAATAGTCAGCAGCGGCAACACCACGCCCAGTACAGGGATAGCCCACAGCGCTGGCATATTGTTGAAGTTAACCAGCCATGCGCCAGCCTCACGAGCCACTTCTTTGGTCAGCGGGTTAGAAGCCGCATGATGGTTAAGGGCAGAAGTCACCACGTAACCGTCAATACCGTAAATAACCCATACGCCCGCCAGAGCGAAGCAAACCATCATTACCAGAGCGGCAATTTGAGCAGCACCTTTGGCACGCAGGTGCAGTTCACCCACGGTACGCATCTGCAAGTAGGTCGCACCCTGAGCAACAATCATCGACACGCTCACCACGCCTGCCAGCAGGCCAAACGGGTTCAGCAGTTGGAAGAAGTTGCCGGTGTAGTAAAGACGCAGATATTCGTCGATGTGGAACGGTACGCCCTGAAGCAGGTTACCGAACGCCACGCCAATCACCAGCGGCGGCACGAAGCTACCGATGAAAATGCCCCAGTCCCACATGTTGCGCCAGCGGGTATCTTCAATCTTGGAGCGGTAGTCAAAACCGACCGGACGGAAGAACAAGGAGGCCAGCACCAGAATCATCGCCACATAGAAGCCGGAGAAGGCCGCAGCGTAGACCATTGGCCAGGCGGCAAACAGCGCGCCGCCTGCGGTTATCAGCCATACCTGGTTACCGTCCCAGTGCGGAGCAATGGAGTTAACCATAATGCGGCGCTCAACATCGGTACGACCAATAACGCGTGACAGCATGCCCACGCCCATGTCGAAGCCGTCGGTGACGGCGAAGCCAATCAGCAGTACGCCGACCAGCAGCCACCAGATAAAACGCAATACTTCATAATCAATCATTTGACGACTCCTGTCTTAGCGTGCCGGCTGAGAAGCCACGTTGGACTGCTCAAAGTGATAGCGTCCTGTTTTCAGGCTGCTCGGCCCAAGGCGAGCGAATTTGAACATCAGGAACAGCTCCGCCACCATAAACAGCGTGTAAAGACCGCAAATCAGTATCATGGAGAACAGCAGGTCGCCAACGCTCAGCGAGGAGTTTGCCACCGCGGTTGGCAGCACTTCACCTACCGCCCACGGCTGACGGCCGTACTCTGCAACAAACCAGCCGGACTCGATAGCAATCCACGGCAGCGGAATACCGTACAGCGCGGCGCGCAGCAGCCATTTTTTAGAGCCGATAGCGTTGCGGGTGACGGTCCAGAAGGACACCGCAATAATGAACAGCATCAGGAAGCCGCAGCCCACCATGATACGGAACGCGAAATACAGCGGTGCAACGCGAGGAATAGAGTCTTTGGTCGCTTTCTGAATCTGCTCTTCGGTCGCGTCGGTGACGTTTTCCGTATAGCGCTTCAGCAGCAGGCCGTAGCCGAGGTCTTTCTTCACATCGTTGAAGTTATCGCGCACGCTCTGATCGGTTGAGCCTTTACGCAGTTGCTCAAGCAAGCTGTAGGCCTTCATCCCGTTACGGATACGCTCTTCATGCTGCACCATCAGCTCTTTCAGGCCTGTGACCTGCTTATCAACAGAGCGGGTGGCGATAAGGCCCAGCGCGTAAGGGATCTGGATAGCGAAGCGGTTTTCTTGTTTATCCTGGTCAGGGATACCAAACAGCGTGAAAGCAGCCGGTGCAGGCTGAGTTTCCCACTCGGCTTCAATAGCCGCCAGTTTGGTTTTCTGCACGTCGCCCATTTCATAGCCGGACTCATCACCCAGCACGATAACGGAAAGGATGGCAGCCATACCGAAACTTGCTGCAATGGCGAATGAACGCTTCGCAAAAGCGAAGTCGCGGCCTTTGAGCATGTAGTAAGAGCTGATACCGAGAACAAACATCGCGCCGCACACGTAGCCGGAAGCAACGGTGTGAACGAATTTAACCTGCGCAACCGGGTTCAGAACCAGCTCGGCGAAGCTGACCATCTCCATACGCATGGTTTCGAAGTTGAAGTCGGAAGCGATTGGGTTTTGCATCCAGCCGTTAGCGACCAGAATCCACAATGCAGAGAGGTTGGAGCCAAGCGCCACCAGCCAGGTGACCGCCATATGTTGAACTTTGCCGAGGCGATCCCAGCCAAAGAAGAACAGACCAACGAAGGTGGACTCGAGGAAGAATGCCATCAGGCCTTCAATGGCCAGAGGCGCACCGAAGATGTCACCCACATAGTGAGAATAGTAAGACCAGTTAGTCCCGAACTGGAACTCCATGGTCAGACCGGTGGCTACCCCCAGAGCAAAGTTGATTGCAAACAACTTGCCCCAGAATTTGGTCATATCTTTATAAATCTGCTTACCTGACAGAACGTAGACCGTTTCCATAATGGCCAGCAAAAACGCCATACCGAGCGTTAATGGCACAAACAGGAAGTGGTACATCGCGGTCAAGGCAAACTGTAAGCGCGACAGTTCGACAATATCAAACATCTTGACTCCTTGCTCTTCGCATGAAGACTTCGACTGTGGTTCGCCGGGAGGCAAATCCACAAGCATGCCCTAATACAAATACATTCGCTTCCAGTCCCTTTTTTTCGCCCACTTTATTCAAATGTGAAATCAAAAGGTGAAAGGTTACAAACACGTTAATAAAATCAAAAATAACCCGTAATTATATTACCCTGCAATTCCCTTACAATAAATAGGTCCTTGCTTAATGTTTTTTACGTTTTACGATGGCGATCAATTTATAGCTAAAACACAGTTATTCGGCCAGTTTGATCTACAGCAATTTTGCTCTTTTATACCCTTCAATGCCAGCTTTAAACATTGATCCAACACAATTTACGCTGACAATGTTAATTATTTTTCAAGAGAGAATTAATCGTAAATTTGTTGTTAACGATATGTTCCATCGCTTCGCTTGGCGTTAAAATAAAGGCGCTTATTATCAACATACAGCGGATATTAACGCGTAAAACTTAAATTTCCCTCCCGCTACGTCTTAAGATACCAAACGTTATTTAGCTCACATTATTTCGCCGCTTATTGGCCTTACCGTTTAATATTCACAAATATTTCACTTTTGATATAAATTAAATTAACAAAGCATTATTTTTTATAAGGTTACAGAGAGTAAATATCGCGGATGGAAACAATTATTGTTTCTGAATAGAACAGGATAAAAACGCGGAATATCGATAACGGGCCCGAACTGGCCAAAGAGAAAACATAAAAAAAGGCCACCCCAGGGCGGCCAACCATGTCGAACACTTATTATTACTGTTTCCCCCGCTTGCGCGGGGGCATCTGCTTACTGCGGCAGAATCGTTTTCAGCGCTTCGCCGATATCGGCAAGGCTGCGTACTGTTTTCACGCCAGCGGCTTCCAGAGCTGCGAATTTCTCATCCGCCGTCCCCTTACCACCCGCGATGATGGCGCCAGCATGGCCCATACGCTTGCCTTTTGGCGCGGTTACGCCAGCGATGTAGCCAACAACCGGTTTGGTTACGTGCTCTTTGATGTAAGCGGCGGCTTCTTCTTCAGCGCTCCCGCCAATCTCACCGATCATCACGATGGCTTCGGTTTTCGGGTCTTCCTGGAACATCTTCAGAATGTCGATGAAGTTAGAGCCAGGGATTGGGTCGCCGCCGATACCTACGCAGGTAGACTGGCCCAGACCGATATCGGTAGTTTGCTTAACCGCTTCATAGGTCAGCGTGCCGGAACGGGAAACGATACCCACTTTGCCCGGCAGGTGAATGTGGCCCGGCATGATACCGATTTTGCATTCCCCTGGGGTGATAACGCCCGGGCAGTTAGGCCCGATCATGCGCACGCCAGCTTCGTCCAGTTTTACCTTCACGGTCAGCATATCCAGGGTCGGGATGCCTTCGGTGATGGTAATAATCAGCTTAATACCCGCGTCGATAGCTTCCAGAATCGAGTCTTTACAGAACGGAGCCGGAACGTAAATAACGGTGGCAGTTGCGCCGGTAGCTTCTACTGCTTCACGCACGGTATTGAACACCGGCAGGCCCAGATGAGTGGTGCCGCCTTTGCCCGGCGTTACGCCGCCAACCATCTGCGTGCCGTAGGCAATCGCCTGTTCAGAGTGGAAAGTCCCCTGGCTGCCGGTGAAGCCCTGGCAAATTACCTTGGTGTTTTTATCGATCAAAATGGACATTATTTCCCCTCCACGGCAGCAACAACCTGCTGTGCTGCGTCGGTCAGACTTTTTGCTGCAATAATATTCAGGCCGCTATCCGCCAGCTTTTTAGCGCCCAGCTCGGCGTTGTTACCTTCCAGACGTACCACTACCGGGACGCTAACACCCACTTCGGCTACCGCGCCGATGATGCCGTCAGCAATCAGGTCGCAACGTACGATGCCGCCGAAGATGTTAACCAGAACGGCTTTCACTTTGTCGTCTGACAGAATGATTTTGAACGCTTCGGTTACGCGCTCTTTGGTCGCACCGCCGCCAACGTCAAGGAAGTTAGCCGGTTCGCCGCCGTGCAGCTTAACGATGTCCATGGTGCCCATTGCCAGGCCAGCGCCGTTAACCATGCAGCCGATGTTGCCGTCGAGAGCAACATAGTTCAGCTCCCACTGGGCAGCCTGAGCTTCACGCGGGTCTTCCTGAGACTGGTCGCGCATTTCACGCAGGTCAGGCTGGCGGAACAGCGCGTTGCCGTCAGCACCCAGTTTGCCGTCGAGGCAAATAAGGTCGCCCTGCTTAGTGATAACCAGCGGGTTGATTTCGATAAGCGCCAGGTCGCGCTCAAGGAAAATAGCCGCCAGGCCCATGAAAATTTTGGTGAACTGCTGAACCTGTTTGCCTTCCAGACCCAGTTTGAACGCCAGCTCACGTCCCTGGTAAGGCATTGGCCCAGCCAGCGGATCCAAAGCTACTTTGTGGATCAGGTGCGGAGTTTCTTCGGCAACTTTCTCGATTTCCACGCCGCCTTCGGTAGAAGCCATAAAGACTACGCGACGGGAGCTACGGTCAACGACTGCGCCAAGATACAGCTCTTTGTCGATGTCGGTCGCGGCTTCAACCAGAATCTGGTGTACCGGCTGGCCGGTCGCGTCAGTTTGGTAGGTCACCAGGCGTTTGCCCAGCCAGTGCTCGGCGAAAGCACGGATATCTTCTTTGCTGTTAACCACTTTCACGCCGCCCGCTTTACCGCGGCCACCGGCATGAACCTGACATTTCACCACCCACGGGCCCGAGCCAATTTTAGAAGCGGCTTCTTCCGCTTCGCGCGGTGTGGAACAGGCGTAACCGACGGGTGCCGGTAAACCATACCGAGCAAACAGCTGTTTCGCCTGATATTCGTGTAAGTTCATGAGTTCTATCCATCCAGATAAAGAGCATTAACGCTCGGGGTAAGGTTAGATTTGGTTGTAGGGGCGGGCGCCAAAGCACCCGCCAGAGTCTTATATCGACTACACGTCCAGCAGCAGACGAGTTGGGTCTTCCAGCAGATCTTTAATCGCTACCAGATAACCTACGGACTCGCGACCATCAATCAGACGGTGGTCGTAAGAGAGCGCCAGATACATCATTGGCAGGATCTCTACTTTACCGTCAACCGCCATTGGGCGGTCTTTGATGGCGTGCATGCCCAGAATCGCACTCTGCGGTGGGTTGATGATTGGCGTAGACATCAGGGAGCCAAACACGCCGCCGTTGGTGATGGTGAAGTTACCGCCGGTCAGCTCTTCTACGGTCAGCTTGCCGTCACGGCCTTTCACCGCCAGTTCTTTGATGCGTTTTTCAATGTCGGCCATACCGAGGGTATCGACATCTTTCAGCACCGGCGTAACCAGGCCGCGTGGAGTAGAAACCGCGATGCTCACGTCGAAGTAGTTGTGGTAAACCACGTCTTCGCCATCGATGGAAGCATTCACTTCCGGATAGCGTTTCAGCGCTTCAACAACCGCTTTAATATAGAAGGACATGAAGCCCAGACGCACGCCGTGGCGTTTTTCGAAAGCTTCACCGTACTGCTTACGCAGTTCCATGATTGGCTTCATGTTCACTTCGTTAAAGGTCGTGAGCATGGCGGTGGAGTTTTTCGCTTCCAGCAGACGCTCGGCCACGCGCTTGCGCAGGCGGGTCATAGGAACGCGTTTTTCGCTGCGGCCGGCCAGCGGCGCAACCGGAGCAGCTTCTGCCGCTTTAGCCGGCGCAGGCTGTTTAGCTTTTGCTTCGCTCAGGTGTTTTTCTACATCTTCGCGAGTGATACGCCCGCCCACTCCGCTGCCTTTAATCGCGCTGGCGTCGAGGTCATTTTCTGCAATCAGGCGGCGAATTGCCGGGCTGAGGGCATCGTTATTCTGCTCTTCCAGAGAAGCCTGCTGGCGCTGCGCCGGAGTAGACTCTTTGCTGTCGGCTTTGGCAGAGGTTTCTTTCCCGCCGCTGTTGCCTTCACGCAAACGCCCCAGAATCTGACGCGAGGTAACGGTAGTGCCTTCGTCTTCCAGCACTGAGTCCAGCACGCCGTCTGCGGATGCAGGAACTTCCAGCACCACTTTGTCAGTTTCGATTTCAACCAGAACTTCGTCACGTTTGACGCTGTCGCCCGGTTTTTTATGCCAGGTTGCCACTGTCGCGTCGGCTACGGACTCAGGCAGGTCAGGAACTAGAATATCTACGCTACTCATTATTTATCCTTTAATTTATTCGACGTTCAGCGCGTCATTAACCAGATCTTGCTGTTGCTTCTGGTGAACGGACATATACCCTACCGCCGGAGAGGCGGAGGCCGGGCGACCTGCGTAACGCAGACCGGACCCAAACGGAATCACTTCGCGGAAGTGGTGCTGGCTGCAATACCAGGCGCCCTGGTTCAGAGGCTCTTCCTGGCACCAGACAAAATCATGTACATGAGCAAACGGCTTCAGCGCTTCCTGCACCGCCTGGTGCGGGAACGGATAGAGCTGCTCGATGCGCACAATCGCCACATCCTTCTGATCGTTCTTACGACGCTGCTCGAGCAAGTCGTAGTAAACCTTACCGGAACACAGTACCACGCGTTTTACGGCTTTAGGATCCAGCTCATCAATCTCACCAATTGCCGGCTGGAAGGCGCCGTTGGCCAGTTCATCGAGGGTGGAAACCGCCAGCGGATGGCGCAGCAGGGACTTAGGTGACATCACCACCAGCGGACGACGCATCCCGCGCAGCGCCTGGCGACGCAGCATGTGATACACCTGAGCCGGAGTAGACGGCACGCAAACCTGCATGTTCTGCTCGGCGCAAAGCTGGAGATAACGTTCCAGGCGAGCGGAGGAGTGCTCCGGCCCCTGGCCTTCATAGCCGTGCGGCAGCAGCATGACCAGGCCGCACATACGCCCCCATTTCTGCTCGCCGGAGCTGATGAACTGGTCAATAACAACCTGAGCACCGTTGGCAAAGTCACCAAACTGCGCTTCCCAGATGGTCAGCGTGCGCGGCTCTGCGGTGGCGTAGCCGTACTCGAATGCCAGCACCGCTTCTTCAGACAGCACGGAGTCCCATACGTTGAAGATGCCCTGGCTGTTATGCACGTGGGCCAGCGGAATGTAGGTTGAGCCGTTGGTCTGGTTATGGATAACCGCATGGCGGTGGAAGAAAGTACCACGGCCGGCATCTTCACCGGACAGGCGGACGGACACGCCTTCATCAACCAGGGTTGCATAGGCCAGGTTTTCCGCAGCGCCCCAGTCGAACAGCTTGTTGCCGTTCGCCATTTCCTGACGGTCGCTGTAGATTTTCGCTACGCGAGACTGCATCTCCACGGATTCTGGCGCGGTGCTGATGCGCTTAGCCAGTTCCTGAACGCGTTTCATCTCAACTTTGTTCGGGTAGCTTTCGTCCCATTCGTGGTTGAGGTACGGCGACCAGGTAAAGGAGTGCATATTCATCGGACGCCACTCGCTCACTACGCACTCGCCTGCATCCAGCGCATCGCGGTACAGATTCACCATTTCGGTAGCATCTTCCAGCGTTGCCAGTTTGGCCTGCTCCAGCTTATCGGCGTAAATTTTACGCGGGGTCGGATGTTTTTTGATTTTCTGGTACATCACCGGCTGAGTTGCGCTTGGCTCATCAGCTTCGTTATGACCATGGCGGCGGTAGCAAACCAGGTCAATAAACACGTCGCGCTTGAAGGTATTACGGAAATCAAGCGCCAGGCGAGTCACAAAGGCCACCGCTTCCGGGTCATCCGCGTTTACGTGGAAGATAGGCGCCATCACCATCTTACCGATATCGGTACAATACGGCGTGGAGCGAGCATCCAGCGGGTTGGAGGTGGTGAAACCAATCTGGTTGTTGATAACGATGCGAACCGTACCGCCCACTTCATAGCCGCGAGCTTTAGACATGTTCAGCGTTTCCTGAACCACGCCCTGCCCGGCTACTGCGGCGTCACCGTGGATGGTGATCGGCAGAACCTGGTTGCTGCCTGGTTTGTCCAGACGATCCAGGCGCGCGCGCACGGAGCCGATAACCACCGGGCTGACGATCTCAAGGTGCGACGGGTTAAACGCCAGCGCCAGGTGAACCAGGCCGCCTTCGGTTTCCACGTCGGATGAGAAGCCCATATGGTACTTCACGTCGCCGGTGCCGAGGTGCTCTTTATGTTTACCGGCAAATTCGTCGAACAGATCCTGCGGCTTTTTGCCCAGAACGTTGATCAGGACGTTAAGACGACCGCGGTGCGCCATACCCAGCACCACTTCACGCGTGCCGCTCTTGCCCGCGTGGCGAATCATCTCTTTAAGCATCGGCACCAGCGCGTCGCCGCCTTCCAGCGAGAAGCGTTTAGCTCCCGGGAATTTAGCGCCTAAATAACGCTCCAGGCCTTCCGCCGCGGTCAGTTCGCTCAGGAAGCGCTTTTTCTCGTCCGGCGTAAAGGTAGACTGGCCCACCACCGATTCAATGCGCTGCTGGATCCAGCGTTTTTCTTCGGTGTTGGTGATGTGCATATATTCCGCGCCGATAGAGCCGCCGTAAGTCTGCTGCAGGGCGTCAATCAGGTCGGCAAGCTTCATGGTTTCTTTGCCGCCGGCAAAAGATCCCACGTTGAAGCTTTGCTGAAGATCTTCATCGGTCAGATTATGGAAAGCCGGATCGAGATCTGCCACGGACTCCTGCTTCCACAGGCCGAGCGGATCGAGATTCGCAGCCTGATGACCGCGGAAACGCCAGGCGTTAATCAGCTGCAGCACTTTCACTTGCTTAACGTCAGTGTCAGGGTCAGTGATTGCGGTGGAGTAACGTGAGGCATCCTTCGCCAGACGACGGAAATAATCACGCGTTTTTGAATGGAATTGATCCGGTCTGGCTCCGGTTCCAGGTAACTGCTGGAACATGGTGCGCCAGTGCGCATCAACAGAGTCAGGATCGGTTAAGAAGTCTTCATAGAGCTGCTCTATGTAGGACTGGTTTGCGCCCGCCAGCCAGGAAGAGTCCAGCCAGGGCTTCATCGCGCCGTTCTGCATCGTGATCCCTTAAGCATTTATATGCTTATTTCGCCGTGGATAACTATAACGCACACCGTAGGGCATACGGGTATACGTTCCAGGGTTCACTCTCTGCGAGCATCATGAATATGGCCCGCGAAGGAACCTTTAAAAACTGTCTTAAGGGTTTCCCCTCGCCTTCCTTCTCTCCCCACTGGAGTGAAGGGGAAGGCCGTCGGCAGTTTTTAAAGATCTCCTGCAATCCGTTCCCTCTCCCTGTCGGGAGAGGGTCTGGTCGAGGGAAATAGCGCTCCCTCTCTTACTGCTTATGCACTACGTTGCAACAGCATCGACTTAATATGGCCGATAGCTTTAGTCGGGTTCAGCCCTTTAGGGCATACGCTGACGCAGTTCATAATGCTGTGACAGCGGAATACGCTGAAAGCATCGCTGATGCCGTCCAGGCGCGACTCGGTTTCCGTATCGCGGCTGTCTATCAGGAAGCGGTATGCTGCCAACAGGCCAGCCGGGCCGATGAACTTGTCCGGGTTCCACCAGAATGACGGGCAGGAAGTCGAGCAGCAGGCGCAAAGAATGCACTCGTACAGACCATCCAGTTTTTCACGCTGCTCGGGCGATTGTAAATGCTCGCGAGCGGGTGGATTTTGCCCATTATTCAATAGGTAAGGCTTAATCTTCTCATATTGAGCATAGAATTGCCCCATGTCCACAACCAGATCGCGGATTACCGGCAGGCCCGGCAGAGGACGGATGACTATCTTCTGCTTACCGTTGCCAAGAGCCGAGATTGGCGTGATACAGGCCAGGCCATTTTTACCGTTCATGTTCAGGCCGTCGGAGCCGCAAACGCCTTCGCGGCAGGAGCGGCGGAACGACAGGCTTGGATCTTTTTCTTTCAGCTGCATCAGGGCGTCGAGCAGCATCATGTCGCGCCCTTCTTCCCCTTCAAGCGTGTACTCCTGCATATGCGGAGCATCATCAACGTCCGGGTTGTAACGATAAATGGAAAATTCGAGTTTCATCGCAAGTCTCCGCTATTAATAAGTACGCACTTTCGGCGGGAAGGCCGCGCGCAGTTTCGGCTGCATGTTCACCTCGCGGCGGGTCATGCTTTCCGACTCTGGCAGATACAAGCTGTGGCAAAGCCAGTTCGCATCATCCCTTTCCGGGAAGTCGAAGCGGCTGTGAGCGCCGCGGCTCTCAGTGCGGAAGTTAGCGGAAACGGCCGTTGCATAAGCGGTTTCCATCAGGTTATCCAGCTCCAGGCACTCAACGCGCTGGGTGTTGAATTCGCTGGAAGTATCGTCCAGACGGGCGTTTTTCAGGCGCTCGCGGATGGCTTTCAGCTGCTCAAGACCCTTGGCCATCGCATCACCTTCGCGGAATACCGAGAAGTTATGCTGCATACATTCCTGAAGCGCTTTACGGATTTCCACCGGATCTTCACCGTCACGGTTACCGTTCCAGCGGTTGAGGCGCTCAAGGGAGGCATCGATTTCGGCCTGGGTTGCGTCAAGCAGGTCGCCCTGCTCGGCAATGGATTCTTGCAGATGCAGGCCCACCGCACGACCAAACACCACCAGGTCAAGCAGGGAGTTGCCGCCCAGACGGTTTGCACCGTGTACGGATACGCAGGCTATCTCGCCCACTGCGAACAGGCCAGGGATGACGACGTCTTCGCCCTGCTCGTTCACGGTCAGCGCCTGGCCGGTTACTTTGGTCGGAATACCGCCCATCATATAGTGGCAGGTTGGGATAACAGGAATCGGCTCTTTCACCGGATCTACGTGGGCGAAAGTGCGGGACAGTTCCAGGATGCCCGGCAGGCGGGATTCCAGAACTTCTTTACCCAGGTGGTCGAGTTTAAGTTTAGCGTGCGGACCCCACGGGCCATCACAGCCGCGGCCTTCACGGATTTCGATCATGATAGAACGCGCTACCACGTCACGACCCGCCAGATCCTTCGCGTTCGGGGCATAACGCTCCATAAAGCGCTCGCCGTGTTTGTTCAGCAGGTAACCGCCTTCACCGCGGCAGCCTTCGGTAACCAGAACCCCGGCCCCGGCGATGCCGGTTGGGTGGAACTGCCACATTTCCATATCCTGCACCGGCACGCCCGCACGCAGCGCCATGCCGACACCGTCGCCGGTGTTGATGTGGGCGTTGGTAGTGGACTGATAAATACGGCCAGCACCACCGGTTGCCAGCACGGTTGCGCGTGCCTTGAAGTAAACCACTTCACCGGTTTCGATGCACAGCGCGGTACAGCCGACGACTGCGCCATCGGCGTTTTTCACCAAATCAAGCGCATACCACTCGGAGAAGATGGTGGTGTGGTTTTTCAGGTTCTGCTGGTACAGGGTGTGCAGCAGCGCATGACCGGTACGGTCAGCTGCGGCAGCAGTACGTGCCGCCTGCTCGCCGCCAAAGTCTTTAGACTGGCCGCCAAACGGACGTTGATAGATGGTGCCATTTTCCAGACGGGAGAAAGGCAGCCCCATATGGTCGAGTTCCAGAATCGCTTCTGGACCGGTTTTACACATATATTCAATGGCGTCCTGGTCACCGATGTAATCGGAACCTTTTACCGTGTCGTACATGTGCCATTCCCAGTTGTCTTCGTGGGTGTTACCCAGCGCAACGGTAATACCGCCCTGCGCAGACACGGTGTGGGAACGGGTTGGGAAAACTTTTGACAGCAGGGCGCAGGTCTGGCCCGACTGGGATATCTGTAGCGCTGCGCGCATACCTGCGCCACCGGCGCCGATAACTACGGCATCAAACTCTCTGACTGGCAAATTCATTACACACCCCACACCACAACGAATCCATAAATGACGTAAACCAACAGCGCGACAACAATCAGCAGCTGTAAAGGAAGGCGAATGCCCAGCGGTTTAACGTAGTCGGTCAACACCTGCCACATGCCAATCCAGGCATGAATCAAAATAGAGAACAGCGCCAGCAGGGTGAAAACTTTGGTGAAGGCAGAGGCAAAGAAGCCGTGCCAGACGTCGTAGGTCAGCTCGCTGTTAAAAGCGAAGAAGCCAATCATATAGATGATGTACAGGGTTAATACGATGGCGGTAGCGCGAACCAGCACATAGTCGTGCACGCCATTGCGACCCAATGCGGAGGCATTGCTTACCATACGAGGACTCCTGCAAGAATTGAAAGCACGACAGTAATCACAAAGGAAATTTGTGCGGATCGTTTGCCCGCTACCAGGGTCTCTTCCAGATAGCCAAAGTCCATCAGCAGGTGGCGAACGCCCACCACGACGTGATAGGCCAGAGCAGTCAGAATGCCCCACATTATAAATTTAACGATAAAGCTGCCCATCACGGCCGAGGCAGTCAGAAAACCTTCCGGGGAGGAGAGTGATAGTCCCAGCAACCAAAGCAGAATCCCGACCGCCACAAATGTGATCACGCCGGAAACGCGGTGGAGGATGGAAGCGATTGCAGTGACGGGGAACCGGATCGTTTTAAGATCCAGATTGACAGGTCGTTGTTTTTTCACGTTTCTTATCATGAATAGCGCCCACATGCTCTTCTTATTGTTTCCTTCCTCCGGATCTGCATTCGGGGTCAGACAGCGCTAACTTTCTATAACTGTGCGTCATGCAAAAAACAGCTACATCCAGAGGCCAGAGAACTGGCTACAACGCTGGGTGGCTCCCGGTAGCAGGGTGTTCCGGAGACCTGGCGGCAGTATAGGCTCTTCACAAAATCATTACAATTAACCCACATAATGTTTGAAGGGTTTTGCTCGGAACAGTGAGCACGATCACGATAACAACATTATTTTAAATTTTAATCATCTGATTTGACAAAAGTTAAACATTCTTGTTACAAACAGGGCCAGAAAAGCCGTATAATTCGCAAAAGTTATAGGGTCAGCCTTTCACCTGAGTAATAGTTATGTAACAGTGGATGGGTATTGACCCGAGAGATCAGGACAGTTATTAGTGATATACAGGTTTGAATGATACTGATTGCTAAAACGCTGATTTGCTGTTGTTTCGCCCTCAAAGCGAGTGTTACCTGCAAGCGCCCATCGCTCTGTACCCTGGTTGTACTCCTCTAAACAGAGCCGCGAGCCAAATAAAAAACTGGTAACCAACCATTGTGGGTTCGAATGCAAATCCGGCGCCCGGCAGTCTTATGAAATAAGGCGCTAAGGAGACCGTAAATGGCTGATACTAAAGCAAACCTCACTCTTAAGGGTGAAGATGCTCTCGAACTTGATGTGCTAAAGGGCACGCTAGGTCAGGATGTAATTGATATCCGTAGTCTTGGTTCTAAAGGTGTATTTACTTTTGACCCGGGCTTCACGTCTACCGCATCCTGTGAGTCCAAAATCACCTACATCGACGGTGATGAAGGCATTCTTTTGCACCGCGGCTTCCCGATTGACCAACTGGCAACCGAATCAAGTTACCTCGAAGTTTGTTACATCCTGCTGAACGGCGAAAAGCCCACTCAGGCTCAGTTCGAAGAATTCAAAACCACCGTTACCCGCCACACCATGATCCACGAGCAGATCACCCGTCTGTTCCACGGCTTCCGTCGCGACTCGCATCCGATGGCGGTTCTGTGCGGCGTAACCGGCGCGCTGGCGGCGTTCTACCACGACTCGCTGGACGTGAATAACCCGCGTCACCGCGAAATCGCCGCCTTCCGTCTGCTCTCCAAGATGCCGACCGTAGCAGCGATGTGTTACAAATATTCAATTGGTCAGCCGTTCGTTTACCCGCGCAATGACCTCTCCTATGCCGGTAACTTCCTGAACATGATGTTCTCCACGCCGTGCGAGGACTATGAAGTTAACCCAATTCTGGAACGCGCCATGGACAGGATCCTTATCCTGCACGCGGACCATGAGCAGAACGCTTCAACCTCCACCGTGCGTACCGCAGGCTCTTCAGGCGCTAACCCGTTTGCCTGTATCGCCGCGGGTATTGCTTCCCTGTGGGGGCCGGCACACGGCGGCGCAAACGAAGCCGCGCTGAAAATGCTGGAAGAGATCAGCACCGTTGAGCACATCCCGGAATTCATCCGTCGCGCCAAAGACAAGAATGACTCTTTCCGCCTGATGGGCTTTGGCCACCGCGTGTACAAAAACTACGACCCGCGCGCCACCGTGATGCGTGAAACCTGTCATGAAGTGCTGAAAGAGCTGAACCTGAAGGATAACAACCTGCTGGAAGTGGCGATGGAGCTGGAACACATCGCGCTGAACGACCCGTACTTCATCGAGAAGAAACTCTACCCGAACGTGGACTTCTACTCCGGCATCATCCTGAAAGCGATGGGCATCCCATCTTCCATGTTTACCGTTATCTTCGCGATGGCGCGTACCGTGGGCTGGATTGCGCACTGGAACGAAATGCACGACGACGGTATCAAAATTGCCCGTCCTCGTCAGCTGTACACCGGCTACGACAAACGTGATTTCAAATCCGACCTCAAAAAGTAATATTTCAGCTTTCTGAGTAAAAAACGCGCCCGATGGCGCGTTTTTTTTATTTCTGGCAGGACGGGCACCAATAAAAAGGCCTTGATGAAAGCATCGTTTTTTCAATTATCCCACCGCAGCGTTCGCACGGCTCCCCGGCACGATGAAACACCCTGAAGCTGAAGATAGCTCCGTGATGTTTATTCTCATTAACCTGCCCTCGTGTCTGATAGGACAAACGCGGAATGGCAAGCAGAGCTGAGGCAAAACGCTCAGCCTGCTCAACGGTGAGATCTTCGGCACGATGATGAGGCGCAAGCCCGGCCTCCCAGAGAATTTCCACCCGGAGATAGTTACCCAGCCCGGCCAAAAATGCCTGATCCAGCAGCAAGCCGCTGAACTGCCTGCGGCGAAAACGCGGCGACAGCAGGCGCGCTTTGACCTGCTCCACCGTTAAGGTTTCATCCAGCACATCCGGCCCTACGCGCAGCAGGAAGGGATGCTTTTCAATCTGCGCCTGCTCGAGTATTTCAATATCCGAAGCGCTATACAGCAAAATAGCTTTTTCAGCCGTTTGCAGCTTAACCCGCAGCACTCGCTTAGTTTCTGGCTCTTTATCAGCCTCAACCACGCGCCAGACGCCATACAGCTGGTTATGGCTGTATAATGTCAGCCCGTTAGAGAAATGCGTCAACATCGCTTTGCCGCGGGTTTCAATCCGCTCGATAGTTTTGCCCGTCAGCATGGCCTCAAACGGTTTTAGCTCCTCATAAGCAAACCAGGCTTCGGTTAACGGCTTACCGGCAACGGCGGCTTCAAGCTTGTCCGCCGCGCGGCGAATTTCCGGTCCTTCCGGCATACTACACTCCCCAAATGCTTAGTCTTCCTGCGCCAATTGCCACGCCAGCTGTTCAAGATAGACTGCCTGTTCACGGCGCGCTTTTAGCGCCTCCTCAAGCGAGCACTGAACAAAATGAATCGGCTCGCCCAGCCTCACCTGCGCAAGATGGTAAAGGTCAGCCTCGATAACGCAGGCCATACGCGGGTAGCCGCCGGTGGTCTGGGCGTCATTCATCAGCACAATCGGCTGGCCGTTATGCGGCACCTGAATAACACCAGGCAGCAGCCCGTGAGACAACATCTCCCGCTCGATCCCCCGTTCCAGCTCGGCCCCCTGCAATCGGTAGCCCATGCGGTTACTCTGCGGACTTATCTGCCACGGAAGCCGCCAGAAACTTTCCTGTGCGGTCTTGCTAAATTCCTGATATTCCGGCCCCGGCAGGGCGCGAATGCGGTTGCCCCAAAGCAGCTGTTTTACCCCGCGAGAATGCCGGAATTTGCGCTGCGCCGCTTTCAAAGGAATTCGATCGCCGTCGCGTAACAAGCGGCCATGATAGCCGCCAATACCCGCTTTTAAGTCGGTACTGGCTGACCCCATAACCTGCGGCACATCCAGCCCGCCCGCAACGGCAAGATAACTCCGCATCCCGTGGGAAGGCGTTTTCAGCGTAAGGCGCTGCCCTGCTTTAACCGGCAAGCGCCATCCTGTCCAGACGGCCTTGCCGTCCAGCTCCGCATGGCAGCCCGCGCCGGTTAGCGCAAACCAGCCTGATTTTTCAAACTCTACAACGCACTGCCCGAGAGTGATTTCAAGCAGCGGCGCATCCTGCTCGTTGCCCACCAGCAAATTGGCGACACTGGCAGCCGGAGCATCGAGCGCACCGCAGCGGCTGACGCCAAACTGACGGAAACCTTCCCGCCCGGTGTCCTGCACGCTGGTCTGCATTCCGGCGCGAAGAATATTCAGCATACGCCCTCCTTCTGCGGCACAAAGCGCACGCTGTCTCCGGGTAATAATAAGGTTGGCGGCTCGCCGCCGGGGGTAAACAAGCTGAGGGAAGTCCGGCCAATAATTTGCCAGCCTCCCGGGGTTGCAAGCGGGTAAATGCCCGTCTGGCCGCCGCCGATGCCTACCGAGCCTGCGGCAACCTGAAGACGAGGCTCCCCGCGGCGCGGCGTCGCAAGCGTCTCCGGCAGACCGCCCAGGTAAGCGAACCCCGGCTGGAAGCCAAGGAAATAGACGATGTATTCCGTGCCTGAATGAAGCGCTACCACCTGCTCCGACGTAAGCTGGCTGTGGCGCGCCACTACGTCAAGATCCGGGCCCTGCTCGCCGCCATAAATCACCGGGATCTCAACCCGGCGGGATTCAGGGGCAAAGGCCTCACTCTCTTCCCACCAGCTTTGCAGCCACTCAATGCCGTCCAGCGCCAGGCGTTCAGGATGTTTGAGCACCACGGTAATGTTATTCATGCCGGGAATGGCCTCGCTCACCTCATCAGAGGCGGTAAGGCGGCGCAGCAGACCCCAGATGCGTTGCTGGCTGGTTAATAAAACCGGCGGTTCCAGCTCGAGAACGACCGCCCTTTCACCTAACAAATAACAGCGAGCTCGTTGCACACGCCCTCCGGCATTAAGCGGGGTTCGGAATATCGATAAAGGTTACATCGAGGTCGGTTTCGCTATTCAGCCAGTCGCTGAGCGCCTGAATACCCCCGCGCTCTGTAGCATGATGACCAGCGGCATAGAAATGCAGCCCCTGCTCGCGAGCGGAATGAATGGTCTGCTCGGAAACCTCACCGGTGATAAACGCATCCACGCCAAAGCGTGCCGCACTGTCGATAAAGCTCTGCCCGCCGCCGGTACACCACGCCACGCGGCGAATCTGGTCGGGGCCTGTGTCGCCGCACCACAGCGGCGTGCGGCCTAAGCGCATCTCAATCCACGACGCCAGCTCAACGCCGGAAAGCGCCGTTGGGAATTCGCCCCACGGCACCAGAGGCTCAATTTCACCTTTGGTTTCAATCCCCAGCAACGCGCCAAGCTGGGCGTTATTGCCGAGCTGAGGGTGCGCGTCCAGCGGTAAATGCCAGCCGAACAGATTGATGTCGTTAGCCAGCAGCGTTTTCAGGCGGTTACGCTTCATGCCGCGAATAACGGGTGATTCGTTTTTCCAGAAATAACCGTGGTGCACAATCACAGCATCGGCCTGCTGACGAACCGCTTCATCAAGCAATGCCTGGCTTGCGGTGACGCCGGTAATAATTTTTTTGACCTCTTCCCGGCCTTCAACCTGCAGGCCGTTTGGCGCAAAATCGCTGATGGCCGCGCTGTTCAGCTTTTCATTAATCAGGCGTTCCAGTTCACTGTTTTTCATCATTATTCTCTTCAGTTATTTCCTTGCCGCCTCATAGGCCGCAAGCGTCGCTATTCGGGCTTGTTTATGGTCAACAATCGGGCGCGGGTAGTCCAGCGTTTGCTGCTGTTTTTCGGCCCAGACCCACGGCGTATGCACCTGTTTGCCCGGCACTCCGGCGAGTTCCGGCAGCCAGTGACGGATAAAGTCGCCTTCGGCGTCAAACCGCTCGCCCTGGGTCGTTGGATTAAAAATACGGAAGTAAGGCGCGGCGTCGGTGCCCGTGGAAGCCGCCCACTGCCAGCCGCCGTTATTCGCCGCTAAATCACCGTCAATCAGCTGCGACATAAAATAATGCTCGCCCTGCCGCCAGTCGATAAGCAGGTCTTTGACCAGGAAGCTCGCCGCCACCATGCGCAGGCGGTTATGCATCCAGCCGGTTTCATTCAGCTGGCGCATGGCCGCGTCCACAATCGGGTAGCCGGTTTTCCCCTGCTGCCAGGCTTCCAGCATTTTAATATCGTCGTTCCAGCGTACTTTATCGGTCCAGGCGATAAACGGCCTGTGGCGACAAAGCTTAGGGTGAGCGACCATCAAGTGGCGGTAAAACTCACGCCAGATAAGCTCATTAAGCCAGGTTGCTCCCGCTTCTCCGTCCAGCGCTTTGGGGTGCTCTTTTAACAGGCGATGCAGACACTGGCGGGGGGATAAAACGCCGATAGCCAGATAAGGCGAAAGGCGGCTGGTGCCTTCGATAGCGGGAAAATCGCGCTGCTCCGGGTAGCGGGCTACCGGCTCAAGGCAAAACGTGCGCAGTTGAGCAATAGCCGCCAGCTCGCCCACGGGGAAAAGGCTTGCGTCGAACTTTTCACGAGGGAAATCGAAAGAAAAATCCTCATGGAATACGGCATCGCCCCGTTTTTTGGGGGCGGGAACGCACTCCGGCAGGCCTTCGTGCAGGCGTTTGATAAAGGCTTTACTGAAGGGAGTAAACACCTTATACATTTCGCGGTTGCCGGTTGTGACGCTTCCGGGAGGCAGCAACAGGCTGTCATCAAAGCCCTGGCAGACCACATCCCGGCCGAGCGTTTTTTCCAGCGCGGCATCACGCCCGCGTTCGTTAACTTCGTATTGGTAGTTATAAAAGAGCGCATCAACTTGCTGCTGCTCGCAAAACTGTTTCACGCAGTCGAGCGATTCAGCAAAATCCGCTACTTGCCTGATGTGCAGCGTTATTCCGCGCTCTGCAAGCGCAGCACCCAACGCTTTAAGATGCTCAAAAATAAATCCCGCCTGCTTTGGCGCCATAACATGCTGCCGCCACTGCTCGGGCGTAACGATAAATAATCCGATAACTGCCGCATCGGGATTGCGGCAGGCGGCGTGCAAAGCGTAATTATCGTGAAGGCGAAGATCGTTGCGAAACCAGACCAGATGAGTGGCCATAACTCTCCCTGAATTAGTTGCCGTAACGCAGGCGAAGTGCCTCGGGGTACGGTTCAAAATAGCGCTGCTGCTCGAGATAACGGTCCGGGTATTCTGCCATATAGTGCTTCAGCAGGGTGACCGGCGCCAGCAAAGGCTGAGTCCCCTGGCGATAGCGGGCAATAAGGTCAGACAGCTCCTGACGCTGGCGCGCATTAAGCTGGCGGCGGAAAAAACCCTGAACATGCATCAGCACGTTAGTGTGGTTGCGGCGCGTGGCGTGGTGTGCCAGCATGGACATTAAACGCAGGCGATACTCGACAAAAAATTCATCCAGCGATGCCCAGTTTTCGATAGAGGCCACAAAACGTCCCAGTTCCCGGTATTCCGGCTGGGAATGGGCCAGCAGCAGCAATTTATAGCGGCTGTGGAAGGCAATCAGCTTCCCGCGAGTTAAACCGCCTTTGCGCACCAGATTGAGGTCGTGCAGCGTATAGACTCGTTCGACAAAATTCTCGCGGATAGCCGGGTCGCAAAGCCGCCCATCCTCTTCTACCGGCAGCCAGGGAAACTGACGCTGAAGTTCGGTGGTAAAAATACCGGTGCCGCTTTTACGATTATTTTTGCTATCGGCGTCGTAAACCCGTACGCGCTCCAGCCCGCAGCTCGGGGATTTGGCGCAGACGATGTAGCCGCAGAGATGTTCCAGCCCGCTCACCCGGCGCGAGGAGAAATCCTGCATCGCTGCGGTAAGGTCTCCTTCGGTCTGGTTGCTGAAACGCAGGGCAATTTCACCCTCATTGATTTTTACCAGGCGCAGCGCCGGGCGAGGTGTGGGAAGGCCAATAGCCATTTCAGGGCAGATGGCTTCGAAGCGCACCCAGGGAGCAAGATCGTTAACGGCAAACGCCATTCGCTTATGGCCGCCGTCAAAGCGAACATTTTCCCCAAGTAAACAGGCGCTGATACCAATCGGGATGTTGTCGTTCATTGTCGGCTCCTTAGTTGTTAACTAAGTGTAGCAAGACGCGGGCAACAAAAAAGCTACCCGAAGGTAGCTTTTGTCAAAACGATTCAGCTTTTAGTAAAAATCACAGGCGGCTGCTTCTGACTGCGCCATCCACACCGGTTTATCGCTGGTTTTAGACCAGACTCGATGCAGGTAGCTGTAAAAACGGGCGCGATCTTTCCAGAACAGCATCACCGGCAGGGCCAGTACGCCAGCGGTAACAGCAAACACGCGACGCAGGATGACCTGATGCGCAGGGTATTCTTTATATAAAGACATAGGCTTCTCCTTCTTAGTTTGTGACCGGCAACACAGGCCGGAAAATTGAAACTTGTTATCTGGTCAAAATAGTATCTCATTGCCTGAAAGTTTACTACTCCTCCGACCAGATATTTGTGCTTTTTTGTGCCCTGCGTAGCCTTTACTTCGTAATTAAGTTACAAAATGGTTAAATAAATACTAATCATTAGTTAACTAATGGCTTTTCCATTTTTATACTTTTTTTACACCCCGCCCCCGGACTTTTACGACATCTTTTCACCCGAAATCCTATTCTGCCGCCAAATGCTAAACGCACCGTTGGAGGTGGATTGTGAGTGCAGGCGTCATAACCGGCATCGTGCTGGTCTTCGTGCTGTTGGGTTACCTGGTTTATGCCCTGATTAAAGCGGAGGCTTTTTAATGGCTGCGTCCGGATTTTTACTGATCGCCAGCTTTCTGCTGGTGCTCTTCATTCTTGCCAGGCCTTTAGGCAGCGTGCTTGCTCGCCTGATTGAAGGTGAACCGCTGCCGGTTGTTGGCCGCATCGAGCCGCTGCTGTGGTGGCTAATCGGCAGCAAGGGTGAAGAGATGGGCTGGAAACGCTATTTAATGGCGATTCTGGCATTCAACGTTTTTGGGCTTCTGGTGCTGTTTATGGTGCTGACGTTCCAGGGCAGCCTGCCGCTTAACCCGCAGCAGCTTCCCGGGCTCTCCTGGCACCTGGCGCTGAATACGGCGGTAAGCTTCGTCTCCAATACCGACTGGCAGTCCTACGGCGGGGAAACCACGCTGAGCTACTTCAGCCAGATGGTTGGCCTGACGGTGCAAAACTTCGTTTCGGCGGCGACCGGTATTGCGGTGGTGTTTGCCCTGATCCGCGGCTTCTCGCGTCATTCAGCCAGCACGCTGGGTAACGCCTGGGTCGATTTAACTCGCGTCACGCTCTACATCCTGCTGCCTATTTCTCTGGTGATGGCGCTGTTCTTTATCAGCCAGGGCTCGCTGCAGAACTTCTCTGCTTACCAGCCTTACACCACGATTGAAGGCGTTCAGCATCTACTGCCGATGGGGCCAGTTGCCTCTCAGGAAGCTATCAAGATGCTCGGCACCAACGGCGGCGGCTTCTTTAACGCTAACTCATCTCACCCGTTTGAAAACCCAACGGCGCTGACCAACTTCGTCCAGATACTTGCGATCTTCCTGATCCCGACCGCGCTCTGTTTCGCCTTTGGTGAAGCGGTAGGCGACCGCCGTCAGGGCCGCGCTCTGCTGTGGGCGATGACGATAATCTTCGTGGTCTGCGCGGCGGTGGTTATGTGGGCAGAATTGCAGGGTAACCCGCACTTCGGCCAGTTCGGCGCCAACAGCAACATCAATATGGAAGGGAAAGAGAGCCGCTTCGGCATTCTCGCCAGCAGCCTGTTTGCGGTCATCACAACCGCAGCATCCTGCGGTGCGGTCAACGCCATGCATGACTCCTTTACCGCGCTCGGCGGCATGGTGCCGATGTGGCTGATGCAAATTGGCGAGGTGGTATTTGGCGGCGTCGGCGCGGGCCTTTACGGCATGCTGCTGTTCGTGCTGCTGGCGGTGTTTATCGCCGGGCTGATGATTGGCCGTACTCCGGAATACCTCGGTAAAAAAATCGACGTGCCGGAAATGAAGATGACCTCGCTTGCGATCCTGATAACCCCGGCGCTGGTTCTGCTTGGCTCCGCCCTGGCGCTAATGACCGACGCCGGCCGCAGCGGCATAGCTAACCCCGGCATTCACGGCTTCAGCGAAGTGCTTTACGCGGTTTCGTCTGCCGCCAACAACAACGGCAGCGCCTTTGCAGGCCTGAGCACCAACACCCCGTTCTGGAACGTTCTGCTGGCGGTGTGTATGTGGTTTGGCCGCTTCGCGGTCATCATCCCGGTGATGGCGATTGCCGGTTCTCTGGCAGCAAAAAAATCCCAGGCTGTCAGCATCGGTACGCTGCCAACCCACGGCCCGCTGTTTATCGGTTTACTGATTGGGACAGTGCTGCTGGTTGGCGCCCTGACCTTTATCCCCGCCCTCGCTTTAGGCCCGGTTGCGGAACACCTTTCTCTGGTTAATTTCTGAATACGAGGCTTCCATGAGTCGCAAGCAACTGGCGCTGTTTGAACCGGGTCTGATTCGTCAGGCGCTAATTGATTCCTTTAAAAAGCTCACGCCGCAGGTGCAGTGGCGCAACCCGGTGATGTTTATCGTCTGGGTAGGGAGCGTTATCACTACCCTGCTGGGGATAGCGATGCTCACCGGCATGCAGCAGGGTGACGCCATATTCACCCTCGCTATCAGCGTGTGGCTGTGGTTTACCGTGCTGTTCGCTAACTTTGCTGAAGCGCTGGCCGAAGGCCGCAGTAAGGCCCAGGCCAATAGCCTGAAAGGCGTGAAAAAAACCAGCTGGGCACGCAAACTGCGTAGCCCACAGCACGATGCTCAGGTTGACCATATTCCGGCGGCCGACCTGCGTAAAGGCGACGTGGTGCTGGTCGAAGCCGGGGATATTATCCCCTGCGACGGCGAAGTGCTGGAAGGTGGGGCATCAGTGGATGAAAGCGCCATCACCGGCGAGTCCGCGCCGGTTATCCGTGAGTCCGGCGGCGACTTCGCGTCGGTCACCGGCGGCACACGCATCCTGTCCGACTGGCTGGTCATTCAGTGCAGCGTGAACCCGGGGGAAACCTTCCTCGACCGCATGATTGCCATGGTTGAAAGCGCTCAGCGCCGCAAAACGCCGAACGAAATCGCCCTGACCATTCTGCTGGTTGCCTTAACTATCGTGCTGCTGCTGGCAACCGCCACGCTGTGGCCGTTCTCGGCCTACGGCGGCGCCGCTGCCAGCGTAACCGTGCTGGTTGCTCTGCTGGTCTGCCTGATCCCAACCACTATCGGCGGGCTGCTTTCCGCCATCGGCGTAGCCGGGATGAGCCGCATGCTGGGTGCGAACGTTATCGCCACCAGCGGTCGTGCGGTAGAAGCTGCGGGCGACATCGACGTGCTGCTGCTGGATAAAACCGGCACCATCACGCTCGGCAACCGCCAGGCTTCCGCCTTCCTCCCGGCTCCGGGCGTGGATGAAAAAGAGCTGGCCGACGCGGCACAGCTGGCCTCACTGGCGGATGAAACGCCGGAAGGCCGCAGCATTGTGGTGCTGGCAAAACAGCGCTTCAACCTGCGTGAACGCGATGTGCAAAGCCTGCAGGCGACGTTTGTGCCGTTTACCGCCCAAACCCGCATGAGCGGTATCAACATTCAGGACCGCATGATCCGCAAAGGCTCCGTGGATGCCATTCGCCGCCACGTTGAGGTGAACAACGGGCACTTCCCGGCTCAGGTAGACACGCTGGTAGAAGGCGTTGCACGCCAGGGCGGTACGCCGCTGGTGGTAGCCGAAGGCGCTAACGTGCTGGGCGTAATCGCGCTTAAAGACATCGTTAAAGGTGGGATCAAAGAGCGTTTCGCACAGCTGCGCCAGATGGGTATCAAGACGGTAATGATTACCGGCGATAACCGCCTGACCGCCGCCGCAATTGCCGCCGAAGCCGGGGTGGATGATTTCCTGTCTGAAGCCACGCCGGAAGCCAAACTGGCGCTTATCCGCCAGTACCAGGCCGAAGGCCGCCTGGTAGCGATGACCGGCGACGGCACCAACGACGCTCCGGCTCTGGCCCAGGCTGACGTTGCGGTAGCGATGAACTCGGGGACGCAGGCGGCCAAAGAGGCTGGCAACATGGTCGACCTGGACTCCAACCCGACCAAGCTGATTGAGGTCGTGCATATCGGCAAACAGATGCTGATGACGCGCGGTTCGCTGACCACCTTCAGTATCGCCAACGACGTGGCGAAGTATTTCGCCATTATCCCGGCGGCGTTTGCGGCAACTTACCCGCAGCTTAACGCCCTGAACGTGATGCACCTGCACTCCCCTGCTTCGGCAATTCTGAGTGCGGTTATTTTCAACGCGCTGATCATTATCTGCCTGATCCCGCTGGCCCTGAAAGGCATTAGCTACAAACCGCTGAGCGCCGCCGCAATGCTGCGCCGCAACCTGTGGATTTATGGTTTAGGCGGAATAGTTGTGCCGTTCATCGGCATCAAAGTAATAGATGTGATCCTGACCGTTTGCGGTCTGGTCTAAGAGGAAGAGAACATGGCTACGCTACGCCCCGCTTTATTATTGCTGATTGTCTTAACGTTGATTACCGGAGGGGTTTACCCCCTCATCGCCACGCTGCTGGGCCAGTGGTGGTTCCCGGCCCAGGCAAACGGCTCGTTAATCGTCGAAGACGGCAAAGTTCGCGGCTCAGAACTCATCGGCCAGGACTTTACCAACGCAAAATATTTCCAGGGCCGCCCTTCTGCCACTTCGGATAGCCCCTATAATCCAATGGCATCCGGCGGCAGTAACCTTGCGGCCAGCAACCCGGAGCTGGACAAAGAGGTTAAAGCACGTATTAGCGCACTACGTGCGGCTAACCCGCAGGCAAGTGCGGCAGTACCGGTTGAGCTGGTAACCACTTCCGCCAGCGGCCTCGACGGGCAGCTTTCCCCGGAAGCAACCGCCTGGCAGATCCCACGCGTTGCTCAGGCAAGGAATCTGCCGGTTGAGCAAGTTGCTCGCCTGGTGGAAGCCAACACCACCACGCCGCTGGTTAACTTTATCGGCATGCCGGTAGTGAATATCGTTAAGCTGAACCTGGCCCTGGACAATCTACAGGCGAAGTAAAAAGGAAGCGTTATGACCGAGGAGCCGCTGCGCCCCAACCCCGACAAGCTGCTGGAGAAAGTGAATCGCCAGCCGCGTGGGAAACTGAAAATTTTCTTCGGCGCCTGCGCGGGCGTCGGGAAAACCTACGCCATGCTTCAGGAGGCGCAGCGCCTGCGGGCGCAGGGCCTCGATGTCCTGGTGGGCGTGGTTGAAACCCACGGCCGCCAGGAAACCGCAGAACTTCTTAAGGGGCTGAGTATTCAGCCCCCTCGTCGTATTCATCACCGGGGGCGTCTGGTTCAGGAGTTTGACCTCGACGCCGCCCTCGCCCGCAGCCCTGCCCTGATCCTGATGGACGAACTGGCGCACAGTAATGCGCCTGGCTCCCGCCATCCCAAACGCTGGCAGGATGTTGAAGAGCTACTGGAAGCGGGTATTGACGTGCTGACTTCGGTCAACGTCCAGCATCTGGAAAGCCTCAACGACGTGGTTGGCGGCGTAACCGGCATTCAGGTTCGTGAAACCGTGCCGGACCCGATATTCGACGCCGCCGATGAAGTCGTGCTGGTGGACTTACCCCCGGACGACCTTCGCCAGCGCCTGCACGAAGGCAAAGTTTATATTTCCGGCCAGGCCGAGCGTGCAATCGAACATTTCTTCCGTAAAGGCAACCTGATTGCCCTGCGCGAGCTGGCACTGCGCCGCACCGCAGACAGGGTTGATGACCAGATGCGCGCCTGGCGTGATAACCAGGGGCAGGAAAAAGTCTGGCATACCCGGGACGCCATCCTGCTTTGCATCGGCCACAGCGCCGGAAATGAAAAGCTGGTACGCACCGCCGCCCGCCTCGCGGCCAAGCTCGGCAGCGTCTGGCACGCCGTTTATGTTGAAACCCCGCAACTGCACCGGCTGCCGGAAAACCAGCGCAGGTCAATCCTCGGCGCACTGCGGCTGGCCCAGGAGTTAGGCGCTGAAACAGCCACTCTCGCCGACCCCAACGAAGAGAAAGCGGTGCTGCGCTACGCCCGCGAGCACAACCTCGGCAAAATCATTATTGGCCGCCACACGACGCGCCGCTGGTGGCACCGCACCTCTTTTGCCGACCGGCTTGCTAAACGCGCGCCCGATCTCGATTTAGTCATCGTCGCGCTGGATGAAAAACCCGCCCCTTCTCCTGTGAGAGCGCCGGACATGCGCTCGATAAGCGAAAAATGGCGGATCCAGCTGCGAGGCTGCATTGTTGCGGTGGTGCTGTGCGCGTTTATCACTTTTATTGCCAATCAGTGGCTGGTGGCGTTCGACGCCGCAAACCTGGTAATGATCTACCTGCTGGGCGTGGTTATCGTCGCCCTGTTCTATGGCCGCTGGCCTTCGGTGCTGGCAACGATAGTTAACGTCATCAGCTTTGATTTGTTCTTTATTGCCCCGCGCGGCACGCTGGCGGTTTCCGACGTTCAGTACCTGCTGACCTTTGGCGTCATGCTTACCGTCGGGCTGGTGATTGGTAATCTCACCGCAGGGGTGCGCTACCAGGCGCGAATAGCCCGCTACCGGGAACAACGTACCCGCCATCTTTACGAAATGTCTAAAGCGCTGGCGGACGACCGCACGCCGCAGGAAGTAGCCGCCACCAGCGTGCAGTTCATCAACAACACTTTCCAGGCCCGCAGCCTGCTGTTGCTGCCGGACGAGCATGGCAAGCTGAGCCGCATTGCCGCCGAAGGCGAGCCAGCCCAGTGGGATGAAGCGATTGCGCGCTGGAGCTTTGATAAGGGGCAGCCTGCCGGCGCGGGAACCGACACATTACCGGGCGTGCCCTACCGCATCCTGCCGCTGAGCACTACCGAGCGCACGCTTGGGCTGCTGGTTGTGGAGCCGGAGAACCTGCGCCAGCTGATGATCCCCGAGCAGCAGCGCCTGCTGGAAACATTTACCCTGCTGGTTGCCACCGCCCTGGACAGGCTGCTGCTGACCGCAAGCGAAGAGCAGGCCCGCCTTTCAAGCGAACGCGAGCAAATACGCAATTCGCTGCTGGCGGCGCTCTCTCACGATCTGCGCACTCCGCTGACCGTGCTGTTCGGCCAGGCCGAAATTTTAACCCTGGATTTAGCCAGCGAAGGGTCAAAGCATGCGCCTCAGGCCAATGAGATACGTCAGCATGTGCTCAATACCACGAGGCTTGTGAATAATCTGCTGGATATGGCGCGCATTCAGTCGGGCGGCTTTAACCTGCGTAAAGAGTGGCTGACGCTTGAAGAGGTGATCGGCAGCGCGTTGAAGATGCTCGAACCGGGCCTTGGGGGCCGCCACATTGCGCTAAATATGCCCGATCCTTTAATGCTGATAGAGGTCGATGGCCCGCTGTTCGAGCGGGTGCTGATTAATCTCCTGGAGAATGCAGCCAAATATGCGGGCTACAAAGCGGAGATAGGCATCAAGGCAACGGCGGCGGCGCAGAAGCTCGACCTGGAAGTCTGGGACAGCGGGCCGGGTATTCCGGCTGGTAAAGAGCTGCTGATTTTTGATAAATTTGCCCGCGGTAACAAAGAGTCGGCTATTCCGGGCGTGGGCCTGGGGCTGGCCATCTGCCGGGCGATTGTTGAAGTTCACGGCGGCACAATTTATGCGCTTAACCGCCCCGAGGGCGGTGCCAGCTTCCACGTTGTGCTACCTTTATCGCCTCCCCCCGAACTCCCTGAAATGATTGAGGCGCTGTGACAACGGTTCTGATAATTGAGGATGAAAAAGAGATCCGCCGCTTTCTGCGTACCGCGCTGGAAGACGAATCGTTACGCGTGTTTGATGCCGAAACCTTACAGCGCGGCCTGATCGAAGCGGCAACCCGCAAGCCGGATCTGGTGATTCTGGATCTTGGCCTGCCGGACGGCGACGGCATCGATTTTATTCGCGATTTCCGCCAGTGGAGCCAGACCCCGATTATCGTTTTATCGGCACGCAGCGACGAGCAGGCAAAAATCGCCGCGCTGGACGCGGGTGCCGATGATTTTCTCAGCAAGCCCTTTGGCATCGGCGAGCTTCAGGCCCGGCTGCGGGTGGCTCTGCGCCGCCACGCCAGCATCGTTCAGCCCGATCCTGTTTATCAATTTTCTGCCATCACGGTCGATCTCTCCTCGCGCCGCATCACCCGCGGCGAAGAGGAAATTCACCTTACCCCAATAGAATTCCGCCTGCTGGCGACGCT
Source organism: Cedecea davisae DSM 4568 (assembly GCF_000412335.2). Taxonomy (GTDB): domain Bacteria; phylum Pseudomonadota; class Gammaproteobacteria; order Enterobacterales; family Enterobacteriaceae; genus Cedecea; species Cedecea davisae. The sequence goes on along the minus strand of NZ_KE161030.1, from coordinate 1,036,284 downwards.
GCTTAACAACCACGGAAAAGTGCTGACCCAGCGCCAGTTGCTTAACCAGGTCTGGGGCCCCAACGCGGTGGAGCACAGCCACTATCTGCGTATCTATATGGGCCACCTGCGTCAGAAGCTGGAAAACGATCCCGCACGCCCCCGCCACCTGCTCACCGAAACCGGCATCGGCTACCGTTTTATGCTGTGAAAGAGTAACCTCTTGTCCGTTCAAGAGGAGCCTTTTATGAGCGCATGGTTAATGTATGCCCTGCTATCTGCCGCCACGGCGGCGCTGGTAGCTATTTTTGGTAAAGTTGGTTTGCAGCATCTGGATGCCAATACCGCTACGGCCGTTCGCGCCGTAGTAATGGCGCTATTTCTGGTCGGTGTGGTGGTGGTTCAGGGCAAAATGAGTCTGGTCAGCACGGTGTTTGCCGACAAAAAAGCGCTGCTGTTTATTCTGCTGAGCGGCGTGGCCGGAGCCCTTTCGTGGCTGTTTTACTTTATGGCGATTAAAAACGGCGAAGTCTCTAAGGTTGCGCCGATAGACAAGCTAAGCGTGGTGTTTGCCGTGATCCTGGCGGTGATTTTTTTCGGCGAGAAAGTTTCGCTGATTGCCGGTATCGGCGTGGCGCTGATCGCCTGCGGCGGTTTGATGGTTGCTCTGGGCTAAACTCTTCTCTCGGGCGCCTCAGGGCGCTCTCCCTCCTAACTTATTGAAATCAGATCATTTCACCACAATCAACAACATATAATAAACAATTCCACTACCATTAGATCTTTATGCAAACCTATTCACTACGTTATGCATAACCCATGAATTTTTATTTCTGTTTCACCTTTGATTTGTTGATAAAGCTCACAGTAAAAGGCTTTTCGCCAGATAAAATGGCGCTACCTTTACATAAAAGGAAAATCAAATGGAAAACAACAATCGGGTTATGCCTCATATCAGGCGCACGACGCATATTATGATGGTTTCCCACCGCAGCTGTTTCGACTTCCACTTCTTTAACGCTCTATAACCTTTCAGATAGCTGATACTGCATTAGCCTTGTTATCTCCGTTACCTGATTAATTTTGGGTGGCCAGTAACCTGCGTCTAATTTCGTCAGCAACAAAATAAAATCTTTTTATTCGCGGCTGCTGGGCCGTCGGGATTTTATTATTCAAAAAAATGACCTGACCCACTGACCATTATTATTGTGTCAGCGGCACGCCATTGTCATTTTCCAGCCCCCACAATTGCTGAGCTATTAGCAATTGAAGGACAACTTTATCTGAAATAAAGGTTATATTATGCAATCTTTAAAAATCGCGCTTAATCGTAATTGCCCCGACTGCTTTACTACCGGGAGAGAAATCGTCAATTTATCGTCCACTGATTTCATCGACGTGGCCGCAGCCGTGCTGTCCGTGCCCGACCTGTACAGCGGCATCGTGGAGCAGATAGAGCAGACCGGCTTTGGCCTGCCCGTGTTTGTTGCGATTAACGAGAATGAAATGATCCCGGAGGAATATTACTCCCGCATCACCGGCATTTTCGAACCCAGTGAAACCAAGGCTGAATATTATGGCCGCCAGCTGGAAGCCGCGGCAGAAAAATATGAAAAAGGTTTACGCCCGCCATTTTTCGACGCCATGGTTAATTATGTCGAACAGGGGAACAGTGCTTTTGATTGCCCGGGACACCAGGGCGGCCAATTTTTCCGCCGTCATCCTACCGGCAATCAGTTCGTTAATTTCTTTGGCGAAACGCTGTTCCGTTCTGACTTATGTAATGCCGACGTTTCAATGGGCGATCTGCTTATTCATGAAGGTGCGCCAAGTACTGCGCAACAGCACGCGGCTAAAGTTTTTAATGCCGACAAAACTTATTTCGTACTTAACGGAACCTCTTCATCAAATAAAGTCGTATTAAACGCGCTGTTGACGCCGGGAGATTTAGTTTTATTCGATCGTAATAACCATAAATCGAATCACCATGGCGCATTAATTCAGGCCGGTGCGACGCCGGTTTATCTGGAAACCGCCCGCAACCCGTATGGCTTTATCGGCGGCATTGACGCGCACTGCTTTGAAGAGCGTTACCTGCGTGAGCAAATCGAAGCGGTAGCGCCAAACCGCGCCCGCGAACAACGCCCCTTCCGCCTGGCGGTTATCCAGCTCGGCACCTATGACGGCACGGTGTATAACGCGCGCCAGGTGGTTGATAAAATCGGGCATCTTTGCGACTACATCCTGTTTGACTCGGCCTGGGTGGGCTATGAGCAGTTTATTCCGATGATGGAAGCCTGCTCGCCGCTGCTGCTCGAGCTGGATGAAAACGATCCGGGGATTTTGGTTACGCAGTCGGTGCATAAGCAGCAGGCTGGCTTCTCACAAACCTCCCAGATCCACAAAAAAGATAGCCATATCAAAGGCCAGGCGCGCTACGTTAACCATAAACGCATGAATAACGCCTTTATGATGCACGCTTCAACCAGCCCGTTTTATCCTCTGTTTGCCGCGCTGGACGTCAACGCCAGAATGCACGAAGGCGAAAGTGGCAAACGCATGTGGATGAACTGCGTGGAAACCGGGATTGATACACGCAAACTGTTGCTGAAAAGCTGCAAATACCTGCGCCCGTTTGTACCGGTGCTGGTAGACGGTAAACCGTGGGAATCATTCGAAACCGAGGAAATTGCCAACGATCTGCGCTTCTTCCACTTCGTGCCCGGAGAACGCTGGCACGCCTTCGAAGGCTATGCCGAACATCAATATTTTGTAGACCCCTGCAAGCTGCTTCTCACTACGCCGGGCATTAATGCCACAACCGGCGAATATGAGGCCTTTGGCGTTCCCGCCACCATCCTCGCTAACTACCTGCGCGAAAACAGCATCGTGCCCGAGAAGTGCGACCTGAACTCTATCCTGTTCCTGCTCACCCCGGCGGAAGACATGGCAAAAATGCAACATCTGGTGGCCCACCTGGTGCGCTTTGAGCATTTGCTGGAAACCGATGCCCCGCTCGCCGATGTTCTCCCGTCTTTATATCGCCAGTACCAGGAACGTTACGAAGGCTACACCCTGCGCCAGCTGTGCCAGGAAATGCACGACCTGTACGCCAGCCTCAACGTGAAACAACTGCAAAAAGAGATGTTCCGCCACGACCACTTCCCACGCGTTGCGATGAATCCTCAGCAGGCAAACCTTGCGTTTGTGCGCGGTGAGGTGGAGCTGGTGCCGCTAAGCGAGGTGGAAGGCCGTATTGCCGCGGAAGGCGCCCTGCCATATCCGCCGGGGGTGCTGTGCGTAGTGCCGGGGGAAATCTGGGGCGGTTCTGTACAGCACTATTTCCAGGCGCTGGAGGACGGTATTAACCAGCTTCCCGGCTTCGCACCGGAATTGCAGGGCGTGTACATCGAAGAGTGCGACGGACGTAAACGCGTCTGGAGCTATGTGCTGAAACGCTAATTTTCCACCACTTTCACGTTGAGACTTTGATTATGGCAACGCAAAAAAGCAACAAGATGGGCGTGGTGCAGCTGACTATCCTCACCACGGTAAACATGATGGGTTCGGGCATTATTATGCTGCCCACCAAGCTGGCAGAAGTCGGGACTATCTCGATTATCTCCTGGCTGGTTACCGCCGTCGGCTCGATGGCGCTGGCCTACGCCTTTGCCAAATGCGGGATGTTTAGCCGCAAATCCGGCGGTATGGGAGGGTATGCCGAATACGCTTTCGGCAAATCCGGCAACTTTATGGCCAACTACACCTACGGGGTATCGCTCCTGATTGCGAACGTCGCGATTGCTATTTCGGCGGTGGGCTACGGCAGCGAACTGTTCGGCGCGATACTGTCTCCGGTGCAAATTGCTATCGCCACTATCTGCGTACTGTGGATTTGTACCGTCGCCAACTTCGGCGGAGCACGCATAACCGGGCAGTTGAGCAGCATTACCGTCTGGGGCGTGATAATCCCGGTGCTTGGGCTGTCGATAATCGGCTGGTTCTGGTTCAGCCCTTCCCTGTATGCCGAGTCGTGGAACCCGCACCAGGTTCCGTTCTTCGAGGCCGTCGGCTCGTCTATCGCCATGACGCTGTGGGCCTTCCTGGGGCTGGAGTCCGCCTGCGCCAATACCGATGTAGTGGAGAACCCGGAACGCAACGTCCCGATTGCCGTAATGGGCGGCACGCTGGGCGCAGCGGTGATTTATATTGTCTCAACCAACGTGATAGCCGGGATTGTGCCAAACGTGGATATCGCCAACTCCACGGCACCGTTTGGCGTGGCCTTTGCCCAGATGTTTAACCCGACGGTCGGGAAGGTGATTATGGGGCTGATGGTCATGTCGTGCTGCGGCTCGCTGCTCGGCTGGCAGTTCACCATCGCGCAGGTGTTTAAATCATCCGCCGATGAGGGCTACTTCCCGAAAATCTTCTCCCGCTTGTCAAAGGCTGATGCCCCGGTAAAAGGCATGCTGACGATTGTAGTCTTCCAGAGCCTGCTGTCGCTGATGACCATCAGCCCTTCGCTGAACAAACAGTTCAACGTGCTGGTTAATCTGGCGGTGGTGACCAACATCATCCCTTATATTCTGTCGATGGCGGCGCTGGTGATTATTCAGAAACTCGCGAAGGTAGAGGCAGGTAAAGCGAGGATGGCGAATATAATTGCCCTGATTGGCGCGATTTACAGCTTCTATGCGCTTTACTCTTCCGGGCAGGAGGCGATGCTGTATGGTGCGATGGTGACGTTCCTGGGCTGGACGTTATACGGCCTGGTGTCGCCGCGTTTTGAATTAACCGACAGGCACATCTGATAAAAAAGGGAGCGATAATTCGCTCCCTTCCTTCATGTTGCTTTTACTTCGCGTTCTTCAGCACTTCGCTGACAATCTCTACCGCTTCTTTCTCTATCTGCTCGCGGTGTTCCGCGCCGAGGAAGCTTTCGCAGTAAATCTTGTAGGCGTCTTCGGTGCCGGAAGGACGGGCGGCGAACCAGCCGTTTTCGGTCATCACCTTCAGGCCGCCGATAGAAGCCCCATTGCCCGGAGCGGCAGTCAGACGAGCGGTGATTGGGTCACCTGCCAGCGTATCCGCGCTGACCATTTCAGGAGACAGCTTAGACAGCGCGGCCTTCTGCGCGGAGGTCGCAGGAGCCTGAATGCGGTTGTAGCTCGGCGCGCCAAAGCGTGCGGCCAGTTCGTCATAATGCTGCTGCGGATTTTTGCCGGTTACGGCGGTAATTTCGGCCGCCAGCAGGCACATGATGATGCCGTCTTTATCGGTAGACCACGGCGTGCCGTTAAAGCGCAGGAACGATGCCCCGGCGCTTTCTTCGCCGCCGAAGCCAAAGCTGCCGTCGAACAGGCCGTCCACAAACCATTTGAAGCCCACCGGGACTTCCACCAGCTTGCGGCCCAAATCTTCTACCACGCGGTCGATCATCGCGGAAGAAACCAGGGTTTTGCCTACCGCCACCTCTTTGCCCCATTGCGGGCGATGCTGGAACAGGTAGTTAATAGCCACGGCCAAATAATGGTTAGGGTTCATCAGGCCAGCAGGCGTTACGATCCCGTGACGGTCATAGTCAGGATCGTTGGCAAACGCCAGGTCGAACTTATCGCGCAGCGCAAGCAGGCCCGCCATCGCGCATTCGGAGGAGCAGTCCATGCGGATTGCGCCGTCTTTATCGAGATGCATAAAGCGGAAGGTCTGGTCGACCTGATCGTTAACGATGGTCAGGTCAAGATTGTAGTGTTTTGCGATGCGGTGCCAGTACTCAATCCCGGAGCCACCGAGTGGGTCAACGCCCAGCTTGAGGCCCGCTTTCTGGATGGCGGCCATATCAATGATGTCCACCAGCCCTTCGATAAACGGCTGAACCAGGTCCAGCTCTTTAACGTGGCCGCTGGCCCATGCTTTATCCAGGGAAATACGCTTCACGCCTTTCAGGCCGTCGGCCAGCAGCGCATTGGCTCTGTCCTCAACGACTTTAGTGACGTTGGTATCGGCCGGGCCACCGTTTGGCGGGTTGTATTTAATGCCGCCGTCATCCGGCGGGTTATGGGATGGCGTAATCACAATCCCGTCCGCCTGAGGGCCGGCTTTCTTGTTATGCACCAGAATCGCGTTGGAGATAGCAGGCGTCGGGGTATAGCCGTTGTCCTGCTGGACAATCACGTCCACGCCGTTGGCGGCCAGCACTTCCAGCACGGAGATAAACGCAGGTTCGGAAAGCGCGTGGGTATCTTTACCCACATAGCACGGGCCGGTTATCCCGTTTTTAGCGCGTTCCTCAGCGATGGCCTGAGCAATCGCCAGAATATGAGGCTCGTTAAAGCTGTGACGAGCCGCACTGCCGCGGTGGCCGGAGGTGCCGAACTTCACCGCGTGTTCACTATTACCCACCTCAGGTTTCAGCACGTAATACTGCGCCGTAAGCTGGGCTACGTTAATCAAATCGCTCTGTTGTGCAGGTTGACCCGCACGGTCGTGGTTAGCCATTGGCTTTTCCTTACTGACGCCAGGTTTTTAAATAGTGCCGCAAACCTTTTCAATCAGCTCCGCGGGGAACTGCATTGACTGCATGATGTGTTCAACCATGCTGCGTTTACGATCCGTATTCGTGTTGGTTATCACCCAGTACGGGGTGCCCGGAACATGTTTCGGCTTGGTTTGATTGCCGCTTGCCAGCAGCGTTTGCTCGTTACCGGCAAAGTAAACCCGGGTGCGGCCATGCAGCGATTCAGTAGCTTCGCCGAAGGTTTTTGCATCCAGTTGATAAAGCGTGGAGAGCACCATCATAAAGCGGTTAACGGCCTTATTCTGGGCGGCGTATTCGTCGGAGAGCAGCAGCTCACGCACCGCGCGAACGCGATTGCGGGCGTTATTAGCCGGTTTCTCTTCGACAACGGGCGCCGGGCGCTCCGCGGTGGCAGGTGTAGGGGTAGCTGCTGGAGTTTGTCCGGCGCTAAATTTGAGCATACGCCGTAAAATGTCGGACGCGCTTTCGCCAATATGCTTGGTTTGGCTGGCAATGTAGCGATAAAGCTCGTCATCAACTTCGATTGTTTTCATCTTAATCCAGTACGATATCTTTTCTGAATACAAGTCGTTGGGATTATAGGGGCAAATCCCAACAGCGAACAGGAGGGGCGGCTTAAAGTCAGAGTAAACTGAATATTTGCCGCACGCCCGCAGGAATGCCAACATAATACCCTAACCAAACGCCCCAAAATAAAGAACTTTGCCATGAAATTAAATGCTCGCCTGCAAACTGCGCAACAATCGAATAGCAATTCCCCTATCGTGCTGATCCACGGCCTGTTCGGCAGCCTCGACAACCTTGGCATACTGGCGCGGGATTTGGGCAAGGATCACACCCTTTTACAGATAGATCTGCGCAACCACGGACTTTCACCGCGCAGCGATGACATGAGCTATGCCGCAATGGCGCAGGACGTCATCGACACGCTCGACGTGTATAACATAGAAAAAGCAACGTTCATCGGCCACTCGATGGGCGGCAAAGTGGTGATGGCCTTAAGCGCGATTGCCCCCCAGCGCATTGATAAGCTGGTGATTATCGACATTGCACCTGTCAATTACCACGTTCGCCGTCACGACGAGATTTTCGCCGGGATCCGCGCGGTAACCGAAGCAGGCATGAAAACGCGCCAGCAGGCCGCTCAAATAATGCGTGAGCACATTGCCGAAGAGGGCGTTATTCAGTTCCTGCTGAAATCCTTTGCCGACGGCGAGTGGAAGTTCAACGTTCCGGTGCTCTGGCAACAATATGATCATATTGTCGGCTGGCAGCCGATACCTGCCTGGCAGAAACCGGCGCTGTTTATTCGCGGCGGCGACTCGCCTTATGTTGACGAAAGTCATCGGGAAGAGCTGTTAAGGCAGTTCCCTCTGGCCCGCGCCCATGTGATTGCCGGAGCCGGACACTGGGTCCACGCCGAGAAACCGGACGCGGTTTTGCGCGCAATTCACCGATTTATCGACGCTGATGCGAAAAACTGATTAAAAACAGAACGACCGGGACGCAGAAGTCGCTAACGCGTTGGCGCGAATGGCGCGCTGATGTATGATGGCGCGCTTAATTGCACCGGCACCCTGCCCCTGCAGCCAGAATTCCCTGTCAGTATCCTAATCATGGCAAAAGAACAAACGGACCGTACTACATTAGATCTGTTCGCGGACGAGCGTCGCCCCGGGCGGCCTAAAACCAATCCGCTCTCGCGCGATGAGCAGCTGCGTATCAATAAACGCAACCAGCTAAAGCGCGATAAAGTGCGTGGTTTGAAGCGGGTAGAGCTAAAACTGAACAACGATGCGGTCGACGCCCTCAACCAGCTTGCCGACGCGCGTAATATTAGCCGTAGTGAGCTTATCGAAGAGATGTTGCTCGAGCAGCTCAAAAAGCTGGCTTAAGCGCGTTGTACGCGCTTCGAGAAATCTGAAATCATAAAACGGTGAGCGAAACCATGTTGCAGACTGTGCACCAGGGCGTGATAGCTGTTTCCGCTGGCGATTCTGTTCTGCTATGATTGCCCTATACGTGGGCATTTAACGGCCAGCATACTATTTAGTTTCAAGAGGTTATTTTACTCATGGCAATCGTAGGCATTTTTTTCGGCAGCGACACCGGTAACACCGAAAATATCGCGAAAATGATTCAAAAACAGCTCGGTAAAGAAGTTGCTGAGGTGCGTGACATTGCTAAAAGCAGCAAAGAAGATCTCGAAGGTTTCGACATTCTGTTGCTCGGCATTCCAACCTGGTACTACGGCGAAGCCCAGTGCGACTGGGATGATTTCTTCCCAACCCTCGAAGAAGTCGATTTCAACGGCAAGCTGGTTGCGCTGTTCGGCTGCGGCGACCAGGAAGATTATGCAGAATACTTCTGCGACGCGCTCGGCACCATCCGCGACATCATTGAACCGCGCGGCGCGGCGATTGTTGGCCACTGGCCAACCGCAGGCTACCACTTCGAAGCCTCCAAAGGCCTCGCGGATGACGACCACTTTGTTGGCCTGGCGATTGACGAAGACCGCCAGCCAGAACTGACCGCAGAACGCGTTGAGAAGTGGGTTAAGCAGGTTTCTGAAGAGCTGAATCTGGCCGATATCATTAACGCCTGATTTCAATGGCGCAAATGATGAATTTGCGCCATCTTGATAGATTGCAGCAATGAAAATAATTGCTACAAGTTTGTAACTTTCTCGTACATCCCTGTACAATGTCTTCCTGATAGCTTGGCTGATAATTACTGTAAATGGCGACGCCGCCACGATTTTTCAGCCTTATTTTGCACCATACTTGCGGTTCCCATTTAGAAGCAGCAGTTCTATAATGAGACGCATTACTCTTAACGCTCACTGCAGTTTGAGCGAATCGTTAAGCAACAGGACAATTTCCGCATGACTGACAACAATACCGCATTAAAGAAGGCCGGCTTGAAAGTCACGCTTCCGCGATTAAAAATCCTTGAAGTGCTGCAAGAGCCGGTAAATCATCACGTCAGCGCGGAAGACTTATATAAACGACTGATCGATATGGGCGAAGAGATTGGCCTGGCGACGGTCTACCGCGTGCTGAACCAGTTTGACGATGCCGGGATCGTGACCCGTCATAATTTCGAAGGCGGCAAGTCCGTTTTTGAACTGACCCAGCAGCATCACCACGATCACCTTATCTGTCTCGACTGCGGTAAAGTGATTGAATTCAGCGATGACTCCATCGAGTTGCGCCAGCGTGAAATTGCCGCTCGTCACGGTATTCGCCTGACCAACCATAGCCTGTATCTGTACGGGCACTGCGCTGAAGGCGACTGCCGCGAAGACGAAAACGCTCACGCGCCTAAAGAGAAGTAAAGCTCTTTAGCGAACGCCGCCCTACTCTGACGGCGGCGCTCAAAAAAACAAAAACCGGTGAATCGCTTCACCGGTTTTTTTATCGACTAAAGAAAGTAAAGCCTTAGCCGTTGTTGGCGCGAATTTCCTGCCAAATTTTGTCGCAGCGTACTTTTGCCGCTTCGTCATTGCCGCTTTTTCTGGCCTGGATGCATTTCTGGTAATCCAGCACGTTAACCGTTTCCTTCTCGGCAAAGACCTGGTGCTGTTTTTCCTGGCGCAGCACGTTCAGCACGCTCTGGCAGGCTTCAATTTTATCCGGGTTACCTTCCGCAGTATTGATACAGGCGCTATAGGCCTGCTTCAGGCGTGAGTCTTCCTTCGGAGCCGCAGGCTGAACGCAGGCGGACAGGGTAAAGGCTACGGCGGTAACCAGCAGAATCTTTTTCATATTCTATCCTTATCAAAATCGGGCGCTTTCGCGCCCGGTTTCACATCAGAAGATGGTGAATGGTGCGATAACGATGAATTTCACGTCACGCTCATCCTGGAAGATGTTGGCGTAGCCGCCTTTACCAGATGGAATATCGGAATGGTTGTCGTACTGGGTAAAGTGCAGTTTGAACAGCGTACCTTTAGCACGGCCTTCCTGCACGGTGTACATTGCGTCCAGGCTGTAAGAGGACTCTTTGATTTTGTTGGAAGCAATATCCTGACGGCCTTCAATCGCGTCATACTGCCAGGTAGCCGGTTTCGCATCCCAGGCATAAACGTACGAGCCACCCACAGCCCAACCCGGCAGGTTCCAGTTGCTCAGGTCGTACATTGCGCCGAAGAATACCGCTTTTTCGCCGTTGGCGTTGAAGTCAGAGCGGTTATCCCACCACACGTCGAGACGGCCGTTGGAGGAAGCGTAGGTTGGGGTCATACGCTGCAGGAAGTACCCCTGCTGGCCTTCTGCCTTAACCATGGTTCCTTCGAGACGCAGGTCAACCTGGCCTACTTTATAGCCGAAGGTCAGCGCCTGCAGCCATGCGGTGCCGTCGTAAATATCGTTGATGGTGTTATTGCTGGCTTTATCGCGGGTGCCGTAGAACTGGTAGCTGGTGCTCAGCGGGCTGCCTGCAACATCAAATTTGTAGCTGGCTTTAGCAAAGTACTGGTCAACGAAGCCCTGAGCCTGGCCGAATGCGCCTTCCAGAATCAGATCGTTTTTGAAGTCATATTTAGCACCGATGGAGTGCAGATAGTCGACTTTGGTCTTTCTGTCGTTCTGGTAATATTTGTCCATCTCCAGGTGCCATGGAGCCTTGTACTCGTTGGTCCACATGTAGGAGAAGCTCAGCGCGCCAGCATCGCCATAGTCAAAGGCAGCACCGGCTTCAGCACCCTGATAGGTGCCCGGCATAAAGCTCCAGTGTGGGGCCAGCAGGGTCTGGCCGGTTGGCTGAATGTAACCCGCACGCGCCCAAACCGGGCCATATTTAAATTTAGCCGCTGCTTTATACAGGCTAATTCCGCCCTTATCGCCAGTCCATTTTTCGTCATAGGCTTTATTGGAGGAAGAGAAAGCGATTTCGTTCGGGTGGCCGCTGGCGCTGTCTTCAGCCATTTCAATCGCGGTGAATGCCGCAATATCGAGACCAAACATATCGGCCGCATAGCCGGACTGGAAGTCGAGGTTGGCGTTCCAGGTGGAGTGTGACAGGTTGGTTTTGTATTTGCCGTCAGCTACATCTTTACGGTCGCGCTCACGTTGCCAGTAATAGACGCCCCCGGTCAGCGTTGAGTCATCAACAAAGCCAGCCGCGCTAACCTGCGGAGCAACAACAAAGCCTGAAAGAGCGGTAACGCTTGCAACAGCAAGAGCAAGCGCACTACGTTTGCCACTAAACGTACGCATAGTTAAATTCCTCTTTGACGTAAAAATCATCGCCTGACGTGAAAAGCGCCATGGACGAAAAAAGTAAAATTGCCTGACGGCTAAAAAGCGGTTTTTACATTACTCACCCGCATTACTGCTGCTCATAGACTATTTTTCGCGACGCGAATTATCAATGACTTTGTATGAGAGATTTCCTGGAGTATGACAGAGAGCACATAATCTATGTGCATTTGTAACAATTTCACACAGCGGATTCTTCATCCTTCATTTCATTGATTAGCCATATAAAAAACTTTTGAGAGCGCTTTCATTATATGAGTCAGAAGATTACGGGATAAACAGGATTAAAAAAGAGGGTATTTCCAGGCTCTGTAAATGAGAATTAATTCGCAACGCGAATGTGTATTAATGGTTAAAGGAGTGTTTTCAGAAAGAAAAAACGCCGCATAAAGCGGCGTTTCGGTGAAGCGATAAACGGCGGTTATTCGCCGACTTTCGCCCAGGTATCGCGCAGACCAACGGTGCGGTTAAACACCAGTTTTTCCGCCGTGGTGTAGCGGCTATCGAGGCAGAAGTAGCCTTCGCGTTCAAACTGGTAGGCCTTGCCTTTTTCCGCAGTTTGCAGGCTTGGCTCAACGAAGCCCTGCTTGATAACCAGCGACTCAGCGTTGATGGTCGCCAGGAAATCTTCCGCAGCGCCCGGGTTAGCCACGCTGAACAGGCGATCGTACAGACGGATTTCCACCGGCAGCGCGTGCGCGGCGCTAACCCAGTGAATAACACCCTTAACTTTACGCCCGTCAGAAGGATCCTTGCTCAGGGTTTCCTGATCGTAGGTGCAGTACAGTTCGGTGATATTGCCTTCCGCATCTTTTTCTACGCGTTCGGCTTTAATCACGTACGCATTGCGCAGGCGAACTTCTTTACCCAGCACCAGGCGCTTGTACTGCTTGTTCGCTTCTTCGCGGAAGTCAGCGCGGTCAATGTAAACCTCGCCGCTGAACGGCACCTGACGGCTGCCCATTTCAGGTTTATTCGGATGATTCGGCATGGTCACCGTCTCTTCCTGGCCCTGAGGGTAGTTAGTGATGATAACTTTAACCGGATCGAGAACCGCCATCGCACGCGGTGCGTTCTCGTTCAGGTCATCACGAATGCAGGACTCCAGGGCGGCCATTTCTACGGTGTTATCCTGCTTGGTCACGCCAATGCGTTTGCAGAACTCACAGATAGAAGCGGCGGTATAGCCGCGGCGACGCAGGCCGGAAATCGTCGGCATACGTGGGTCATCCCAGCCTTCAACAATCTTCTCGGTCACCAGCAGGTTCAGCTTACGCTTCGACATGATGGCGTATTCGAGGTTCAGGCGAGAGAACTCATACTGGCGCGGGTGCGCAGGAATGGTGATGTTATCCAGCACCCAGTCATACAGGCGACGGTTATCCTGGAATTCCAGCGTACACAGCGAATGAGTAATGCCTTCCAGCGCATCGGAAATGCAGTGGGTGAAGTCGTACATCGGGTAGATGCACCACTTGCTGCCGGTCTGGTGGTGATCGGCAAATTTAATGCGGTACAGAACCGGATCGCGCATCACGATAAACGGCGAAGCCATATCGATTTTTGCACGCAGGCACGCAGTACCCTCGGCGAACTCGCCGTTACGCATTTTCTCAAACAGCGCGAGGTTTTCCTCAACGCTGCGGTCGCGGAACGGGCTGTTTTTACCCGGCGCGGTCAGGCTGCCGCGGTATTCGCGAATTTGCTCAGGGCTTAGCTCATCGACATAGGCCAGTCCTTTATTAATTAGCTCAACGGCATAATTAAACAGCTGGTCGAAATAGTCTGAGGAGTAACGGACGTTACCGGACCAGTGGAAGCCCAGCCATTCAACGTCGTGCTTAATAGACTCAACGTATTCGATGTCTTCTTTTACCGGGTTAGTGTCATCGAAACGCAGGTTGCACTGCCCCTGGTAGTCCTGGGCAATGCCAAAGTTCAGGCAAATAGACTTGGCATGGCCAATATGCAGATAGCCGTTTGGCTCAGGCGGAAAACGGGTGCAAATACTGGTGTGCTTACCGTTCGCCAGGTCTTCATCAATAATCTGACGGATAAAGTTAGTTGGGCGGGCTTCAGCCTCACTCATCGCGGGTTCCTCAAAGCGTGTACCTTAGTTAACGGTGCATGATCTAATAAGCGGCCTCGGGAAACAACCTTTAGTTGCATTAATTAGGGTTATCAATCAGCGGCAAATCGCAGGCAATAAAAAAGCGGCTGACGATGTCCGTCAGCCGCTCAGGCACAATAGCTTACTCAGGAGCGATTATTTGCCTTTAATCTCATACAGCGGCGTTTGACCGGCAACAACCTGACCTTTAGCCTGGATAACCAGACCGCTGAAGTCGTCGATGTTGCTGCAAACTACCGGGCTAATCATGGAGCGGGCGTTAGCGTTCAGGAAATCAAGATCCATTTCCAGAATCGGCTGGCCTGCAACCACTTCAGCGCCCTCTTCCACCAGGCGAGTAAAGCCCTTTCCACCCAGAGCAACGGTATCGATGCCCATGTGAACCACAATCTCAGCGCCTTTTTCGGTTTCGAGGCAGAAAGCGTGGTTGGTGTTGAAGATTTTCACGATAGTACCGGCCGCCGGAGAGACGACGGTTTTATCAGTTGGCTTAACGGCTACGCCATCGCCAACGGCTTTGCTGGCAAACGCTTCGTCAGGAACCTGTTCAAGTTCAACCACTTCGCCGGTGACCGGAGAAACCAGAGTGGCAATAGTCACGCTGGTAGCATTAGGCACGGCCTGCGGTTTAGCAGCAGCCTGTGGCGCAGCGCCGGCAACCGGGGCAGCAGCTTCTACGGTGCCCGCAGTTTTCATTGCGTTAGCAATTTTTTCTGCGGCAAAGCCGACGATTATCTGCACGCTGGTTTTGTTCAGGCGGATAACGCCCGTCGCACCCAGGCGCTTAGCCAGCGCTTCATTGACTACGGAAGAGTCTTTAACGTTCAGACGCAGACGAGTGATACAGGCATCAATGCCGGTCAGGTTAGCAGAGCCACCCACGGCAGAGATGTACTGACGGGCCAGACCAGAAACGTCCTGGTTAGCATCGCCGCTCACGTTCACATCCTGGCCATCGGCTTCGTCACCGGCAACCGCCAGCTCGCGACCCGGAGTCAGCAGGTTGAATTTGGTGATAGTGAAGCGGAACACCACGTAGTAAATAACGAAGAACACCAGGCCCTGCGGGATAAGCATCCACCAGTGGGTTGCCAGCGGGTTACGGGAAGAAAGCACCATATCCACCAGACCTGCGGAGAAGCCGAAACCTGCAATCCAGTGCATGCTTGCCGCGATAAATACGGAGATACCGGTCAGGAAAGCGTGGATAACGTACAGAACCGGCGCAACGAACATGAAGGAGAATTCCAGCGGTTCGGTGATACCGGTGAAGAACGCGGCAAAAGCAGCAGCCATCATAATACCGGCAACTTTCGCTTTGTTTTCAGGACGTGCACAGTGGTAGATGGCAAGCGCTGCGCCCGGCAGGCCGAACATCATAATCGGGAAGAAGCCAGCCTGGTAACGACCGGTGATACCGACAACCGCTTTACCTGCTTCGATGGACTGAGCGCCCCCCAGGAAGTTAGGAATGTCGTTAATGCCCGCAACGTCGAACCAGAACACGGAGTTCAGGGCGTGGTGCAGACCAACCGGGATCAGCAGACGGTTGAAGAACGCATAGATGCCTGCGCCCGCAGAACCGAGTTTCTGAATGTGCTCACCAAAGTTCACCAGGCCATCGAAGATCATCGGCCAGACGTACATCATGATGAACGCAACGAGGATCATCAGGAAAGAGGTGAGGATCGGCACCAGACGGCGACCGCTGAAGAACGACAGCGCTTTCGGCAGCTCAACGCCGCTGAAGCGGTTGTACAGTTCCGCAGAGATAATACCGACCAGAATACCCACAAACTGGTTTTCAATTTTACCGAATGCCGCCGGAACCTGATCCGCCGGGATTTTCTGAATCATGGCAACCGCTGCCGGTGAGCAGAGGGTGGTCAGAACCAGGAAGCCAACAAAGCCGGTCAGCGCTGCTGCGCCGTCTTTATCTTTAGACATACCGTAAGCCACACCGATGGCGAACAGTACGGACATGTGATCAATGATTGCGGAACCGGATTTAATGAAGAGTGCCGCTAACGCGTTGTCTCCACCCCAACTAACTGGGTCAATCCAGTAACCAACCCCCATTAATATTGCTGCTGCTGGCAGTGTAGCCACGGGCACCATAAGTGCGCGGCCCACGCGTTGTAGATAACCTAGAATACTCACTTTATTCCCCCCTATGAGACCCCGTTAAGGCTCGCTCAAGCAGTGTTTATTATTGTCTTAACAACCTTGAATGTACGGCGACTTTTACATCACACGCTGAAGTGTGAAAAAAATTAATTCGTACCGCAAATTAAACGCACCTTTTTTGTGACATTTATCACCAAATATCGCTAATCCCCTCCCCTGTTACTGGCTATCTCCGAAAACTTATTTTATGATTCAAAAAATCAAGGCGGATTGATCCCTGTTTGTTCAGGATAAAAGTGGTTTACCCTTAAGCTTTATCAAGATCGATTCAGCCAACCCAATTTTTACTCTTAACTTACGAGGTGAATGATGAGACTGATTCCCCTGGCTACCCCGGCTCAGGTCGGCAAATGGGCAGCTCGCCATATTGTAAACCGCATTAATGCATTCAAACCGACCGCGGACCGTCCGTTCGTATTAGGTCTGCCAACCGGCGGCACCCCGCTGGAAGCTTACAAAGCTCTGGTAGAGATGCATAAAGCAGGCCAGGTTAGCTTTAAGAACGTCGTCACGTTCAATATGGACGAATACGTAGGTCTGCCGAAGGAGCACCCGGAAAGTTATTATACTTTCATGCACCGCAACTTCTTTGATCACGTTGATATCCCAGCGGAAAACATCAACCTGCTGAACGGCAATGCTGAAGATGTTGACGCGGAATGCCGCCGTTACGAAGAAAAGATCCGCTCTTACGGCAAAATCAACCTGTTCATGGGCGGCGTGGGCAACGACGGCCACATCGCGTTCAACGAACCGGCTTCTTCGCTCTCTTCCCGCACCCGCATTAAAACCCTGACCCATGACACCCGTGTGGCAAACTCCCGCTTCTTCGGCGGCGACGTGACTCAGGTTCCAAAATATGCGCTGACCGTGGGCGTGGGCACGCTGCTTGATGCAGAAGAAGTGATGATTCTGGTGCTCGGCGGCGTGAAAGCGCTGGCGCTGCAGGCCGCGGTTGAAGGCAACGTTAACCACATGTGGACCATTACCTGCCTGCAGCTGCATCCGAAGGCGGTTATCGTGTGTGATGAGCCGTCCACCATGGAGCTGAAAGTGAAAACGTTGAAATATTTCAACGAGCTGGAAGCAGAAAACATCAAAGGTCTTTAAGTTTTAGTTATTACCGGGGGTAGGATATGTATGCATTAACCCACGGTCGGATTTACACCGGCCATGAAATTCTGGATGACCACGCGGTTGTTATCGCCGATGGCCTGATTGAGCGTATCTGCCCTGCCGACTCTCTGCCGGCAGGAATGGAAACTCGCGATGTGGGCGGTGCCGTCATTGCCCCCGGTTTTATTGATGTACAGCTGAACGGCTGCGGCGGCGTGCAGTTCAACGACACCGCAGAAGCCGTTTCGGTTGAAACGCTGGAAATCATGCAGAAAGCGAACGAACGTTCGGGCTGCACCAGCTACCTGCCAACGCTTATCACCACCAGCGACGAGCTGATGATGCAGGGCGTGAAAGTAATGCGTGAATATCTGGCGAAATACAGCAACCAGGCGCTGGGCCTGCACCTTGAAGGGCCGTGGCTCAACATGGTGAAGAAAGGCACCCACAACCCAGGGTTTGTGCGTAAGCCGGACGCTAAGCTGGTTGATTTCCTGTGCCAAAACGCAGACGTCATCACCAAAGTGACTCTGGCTCCGGAAATGGTTGAGCCAGAAGTGATTGAAAAACTGGTTGCCGCGGGCATTATCGTTTCCGCCGGGCACTCCAACGCAACGGCTAAAGAAGCAAAAATCGGCTTCCGCGCGGGTATTACCTTTGCGACCCACCTTTTCAACGCCATGCCTTATATTACCGGGCGTGAACCGGGTCTTGCGGGCGCAATCTTTGATGAAGCAGACGTTTACTGCGGCATCATTGCCGATGGCCTGCATGTGGATTATGCGAATATTCGCACCGCAAAACGCGTGAAGGGCGATAAACTGTGCCTGGTCACCGACGCCACCGCTCCGGCAGGCGCGAATATCGACCAGTTCATTTTTGCCGGTAAAACAATATACTACCGTGACGGCCTGTGCGTAGATGAGAACGGAACCCTCAGCGGCTCTGCTCTGACTATGATTCAGGGCGTTCGTAATCTGGTAGAGCACGCGGCTATCGCGCTGGATGAAGTCCTGCGAATGGCAACGCTCTACCCCGCTCGCGCAATGGGCGTGGATAAACAGCTGGGTTCAGTCGAAGCCGGTAAAGTGGCGAACCTGACCGTGTTTAACCGCGACTATAAAATTATCAAGACCATCGTTAATGGTAACGAGGTCGTAACTGAGTAAATAGCATGACGACTGGCGGACAAGCCCAAATTGGTAACGTTGACCTGGTAAAACAGCTGAATAGCGCGGCGGTGTACCGCCTGATTGACCAGCATGGTCCTATCTCGCGCATTCAAATTGCCGAACAAAGCCAACTTGCGCCCGCCAGCGTAACGAAAATTACTCGCCAGCTTATTGAGCGCGGCCTGATTAAAGAAGTCGATCAGCAGGCCTCCACCGGCGGCCGCCGCGCTATCTCCATCATTACCGAAACCCGCAATTTCCACGCTATTGGCGTGCGTCTTGGCCGCCACGATGCCACCATCACGCTGTTTGACCTGAGCGCAAAGCCGCTGGCGGAAGAGCATTACCCGCTGCCTGAACGCACGCAGGAAACCCTCGAGCATGCCCTGCTCAACGCCATCGGGCATTTTCTGGAGAGCTACCAGCGTAAAATCCGCGAGCTGATTGCTATTTCGGTGATTTTACCCGGCCTGGTCGACCCGGAAAGCGGCGTGATCCGCTATATGCCGCACATCGCGGTGAATAACTGGGCGCTGGTTCAGAGCCTGGAAAAACGCTTCAATGTGACCTGCTTTGTCGGGCACGATATCCGTAGCCTGGCGCTGGCCGAGCACTATTTCGGTGCAACACACGACTGCGAAGACTCCATTTTGGTGCGCGTTCACCGCGGCACCGGGGCCGGTATTCTGTCAAACGGCAGGATTTTTATCGGACGTAACGGCAACGTGGGTGAGATTGGCCACATTCAGGTTGATCCTCTGGGCGAGCGCTGCCACTGCGGCAATTTCGGCTGCCTCGAAACCATCGCCGCTAACGCCGCCATTGAACAGCGGGTTCGCCACCTGCTCGAACAGGGCTATAACAGCCGCCTGACGCTGGATGACTGCGGTATTCAGGCCATCTGTAAAGCTGCCAATAAGGGCGATGCGCTGGCCTGCGAAGTGCTGGAGCACGTTGGCCGCCACCTGGGCAAAGCGATCTCTATCGCCATTAACCTGTTTAACCCGCAAAAAGTGGTGCTGGCCGGCGAGATTATAGAAGCCGAGAAAGTGCTGCTTCCCGCTATCGAAGGCTGCATCAACACCCAGGTACTGAACGCGTTCCGTAAAAACCTGCCGGTCGTCTGTTCAAAACTCGACGACCGCTCGGCAATTGGCGCATTCGCGCTGGTAAAGCGTTCAATGCTAAACGGCGTGCTGCTCCAGCATTTGCTGGAAAGTTAATACGGCCAGGGCAGCATTTTACGCTATAGTTACCGCCTTCTTTTCCGTGAGCCAGAGTTGTTAATGACCACCATTCAGAACGTAATTTGTGATATCGACGGCGTGCTGATGCACGACAATGTTGCCGTGCCGGGCGCTAATGAGTTTCTGGCACGCATCCTTGAGAAGGGATTCCCGCTGGTACTGCTGACCAACTACCCTTCCCAGACCAGCCAGGATCTTGCCAACCGCTTTGCTTCCGCAGGCATTGACGTGCCGGAGAGCGTGTTTTACACCTCCGCAATGGCAACGGCAGATTTTCTGCGCCGCCAGGAAGGTAAAAAGGCCTATGTAGTTGGCGAAGGCGCGCTGATCCATGAGCTATATAAAGCAGGCTTCACCATTACCGACATCAACCCGGATTTTGTCATCGTCGGCGAAACCCGCTCCTTCAACTGGGAAATGATGCACAAGGCCGCTTACTTTGTGGCAAACGGGGCGCGCTTTATTGCCACCAACCCGGACAGCCATGGCCACGGTTTTAGCCCGGCCTGCGGTGCGCTCTGCGCCGGTATAGAAAAAATCTCCGGCCGCGAGCCGTTTTATGTCGGCAAACCGAGCCCGTGGATCATCCGCGCTGCGTTAAATAAAATGCAGGCCCACTCCGAGCAAACCGTGATTGTCGGCGACAACCTGCGCACCGATATTCTTGCAGGCTTTCAGGCCGGCCTTGAAACCATTCTGGTGCTGTCCGGCGTTTCCAGCCTGAATAACGTAGACGACATGCCGTTCCGGCCGAGCTGGATTTATCCTTCGGTCGCGGAAATCGACATCTTCTAAGCGTAACGCCGGCCAATCCGCCGGCGTTTTTATTTATCCGCAAAAACCCCCGCATTTGGATGAATAAAATCTGCCTCCAAATGTTAAAAATTGCCGATCCGCTAATTTTCACGGCCAAAACATCCGCATTTTTCAGAGATCGGCAATCCTCACTTAACTATTTATCAGCAGAATACTAAATCCCTTGCATTCCCTTCAGCGATTGAGCATTTTCATTATTAAGCAACGCAGCAAAGCCGCAGTAAAAAGCAAAAACGGCAACGCAGCATCACAACTCAAATCGCTCAGGCAAGTGTACGGAGAAGTTCTATGTGTTCTATTTTCGGCGTTCTCGATATCAAAACCGATGCAGTTGAATTGCGCAAAAAAGCGCTGGAATTATCACGTCTGATGCGCCACCGCGGCCCCGACTGGTCCGGCGTCTACGCCAGCGACAAAGCGATTCTGGTTCACGAGCGCCTGTCGATTGTCGACGTCAACGCCGGTGCTCAGCCTCTGTACAACGTCGAGAAAACTCACGCCCTGGCGGTTAACGGTGAAATCTATAACCACCAGGCCCTGCGCGCCGAATACGGTGACCGCTATCAGTTCCAGACCGGCTCAGACTGCGAAGTTATCCTGGCGCTTTACCAGGAGAAAGGCCCTGAATTCCTCGACGACCTGCAGGGGATGTTTGCTTTCGCCCTCTACGACAGCGAGCAGGACGCCTACCTGATTGGCCGCGACCACATCGGCATTATTCCGCTGTATATGGGCCACGACGAGCACGGCAACATGTACGTTGCTTCCGAAATGAAAGCCCTGGTGCCGGTTTGCCGCACCATTAAAGAGTTCCCGGCCGGAAGTTATCTGTGGAGCAAAGACGGCGAAATTCGCAGCTACTACCAGCGTGACTGGTTCAGCTACGAAGAAGTTAAAGACAACGTGACGGATAAAAATGCCCTGCGCCAGGCGCTGGAAGATTCCGTGAAGAGCCACCTGATGTCCGATGTGCCTTACGGCGTGCTGCTGTCCGGCGGGCTGGACTCTTCGGTTATCTCCGCGATTACCAAGAAATTTGCCGCCCGCCGCGTTGAAGACGAAGAGCGCAGCGAAGCCTGGTGGCCGCAGCTGCACTCCTTCGCCGTGGGCCTGGAAGGTGCGCCGGATCTTAAGGCCGCTCAGGAAGTGGCAAACCATCTCGGCACGGTTCACCATGAGATTCACTTTACCGTTCAGGAAGGTCTGGACGCTATCCGCGACGTTATCTACCACATCGAAACCTACGATGTGACCACCATCAGGGCCTCTACCCCGATGTATCTGATGTCGCGTAAGATCAAGGCGATGGGCATTAAAATGGTGCTCTCCGGCGAAGGTTCTGACGAAGTATTTGGCGGCTACCTGTATTTCCATAAGGCGCCAAACGCTAAAGAGCTGCACGAAGAAACCGTACGCAAACTGCAGGCGCTGCATATGTTTGACTGCGCCCGAGCCAACAAGGCGATGTCCGCCTGGGGCGTGGAAGCGCGCGTACCGTTCCTCGACAAGAAATTCCTCGACGTGGCGATGCGCATCAACCCGCAGGATAAAATGTGCGGCAACGGTAAAATGGAGAAGCACGTGCTGCGCGAATGCTTCGAGTCTTACCTGCCGGCAAGCGTCGCCTGGCGCCAAAAAGAGCAGTTCTCTGACGGCGTAGGCTATAGCTGGATCGATACCCTGAAAGAAGTGGCGGCCGAACAGATTAGCGACCAGCAGTTGGCTACCGCCAGCTACCGTTTCCCGTACAACACGCCGGGTTCTAAAGAGGCGTACCTGTACCGCGAAATCTTCGAAGAACTGTTCCCGCTGCAAAGCGCGGCTGAGTGTGTACCGGGCGGCCCTTCCGTTGCCTGTTCTTCTGCTAAAGCCATCGAGTGGGATGAGTCGTTTAAAAACATGAACGATCCGTCAGGACGCGCGGTTGGCGTGCATCAGGCCGCTTATTAATAAGCGATTTAGCGTAAAACAACGGGCCTTTTGGCCCGTTGTTGTTTCTGTATTATCGCTGAGGCTTTATCCCTGTTTTTAACCGCAATTAAAATCAAAACCCGCCGTTATTGTCGATATTTCAAGCAAGCTGTTCGCAAGTCATTCAAACGAGCATTCTGAGCGGGTTTTCGGGAAAAAACTAGTTGACGCTGTAGAGTCAACTCAGCATAATGCGCCCCGCAACGCCGATAAGGTTACGCAAAAAAGATGGCTACGTAGCTCAGCTGGTTAGAGCACATCACTCATAATGATGGGGTCACAGGTTCGAATCCCGTCGTAGCCACCATCTTTTTGCGGGAGTGGCGAAATTGGTAGACGCACCAGATTTAGGTTCTGGCGCCGCAAGGTGTGCGAGTTCAAGTCTCGCCTCCCGCACCATTTCCTTTTACCGCGTTGCACGGATGGGGTATCGCCAAGCGGTAAGGCACCGGTTTTTGATACCGGCATTCCCTGGTTCGAATCCAGGTACCCCAGCCACAATTCTTCGATATTAGCGGTTCACCGCGACGGTCATTGGGGTATCGCCAAGCGGTAAGGCACCGGTTTTTGATACCGGCATTCCCTGGTTCGAATCCAGGTACCCCAGCCATCGAAGAATATGTTAAGATTTGGCTACGTAGCTCAGCTGGTTAGAGCACATCACTCATAATGATGGGGTCACAGGTTCGAATCCCGTCGTAGCCACCATACAACGGAGTTATTGATTAAGTTCGATAAATCCTAAAAAATTGTTGGGGTATCGCCAAGCGGTAAGGCTCTGGTTTCTGATACCAGCATTCCGAGGTTCGAATCCTCGTACCCCAGCCAATTTAAAAAGTCGTTCACTTGTGAGCGCAACCCGTTGGGGTATCGCCAAGCGGTAAGGCTCTGGTTTCTGATACCAGCATTCCGAGGTTCGAATCCTCGTACCCCAGCCACACAATGAAAAGCCCGCGCAAGCGGGCTTTTTGCTTTTCTGTCAGAAACAGAGTTGCCTGATACCCTCTCCCACGGGGAGAGGGTATCAAGTTTAGAGTCCCAGAGCGTATTTCAGCGCTTTACGTTTCAGACCGCCCGCTCTTTCTGCCGCCATCAGACCAAGATTTCGCACCACGCGCAGCGGTGACAGCGTATTGCTGAACCCTGCGTAGAACAGATCCATTCCACTTTGCATCAGGAAGTTATCCGCCTGCCTGCGTGCCTGGTAGCGCTTAAGAATTGCCGAGCTCGCCCAGTCTTCCCCGTGGCTACGAGCGTTAATCATCACCTCAAGCAAAGCTTCCACATCACGATAGCCGAGATTCACGCCCTGGCCCGCCAGAGGATGGATGGTATGCGCGGCATCGCCAATCAACGCCAGCCCAGGCTGAACGTACTGTAGCGCATGGCGGCGAGTCAGAGGGAAAGCGCCGCTGGCGAGCGGAGTCACCGCCCCAAGTCGGCTCGGGAAGGCGGCCGCAATCGCTTTTTGCAGTTGCGGCATATTCATGCTTTGCAGCTGGCGAATACGCGCCGGAGTGTCGTACCAGACCAGCGAAGCCCAGTTGTCGAACAGCGGTAAAAACGCATGTGGACCGGTCGGGGTAAAATGCTGCCAGGTGCTGTCGCCCGGGGCCGATTCGCATTTCACGGTAATCAGCATACAGGACTGACGGTACTGCCAGGCGTGGATGCCAATTCCGGCCCATTGTCTGACCTGAGAGTTCGCCCCGTCAGCGCCAATCACCATCGCCGCATCAAGCGTATCGCCCGCACTAAACTCCAGCGTCCAGCCCTGCTGGCGCCGGTGTATTTTGTTCAGACTGGCCGGGCAAAGCAGCGAAACCTGAGGGTGAGCTTCCAGCGCGCCCCAAAGCGCACGTTGCAGAACGTTATTCTCCACCATAAAACCAAGCTCGGGTAAGCCCAGTTCGGCAGCGTCGAAACCAACGTGAGCGCTCTCCCATTCCCAGGTTTCAAGGCGACGATAAGGGTGCGCACGCATTGCCAGCACGCTATCCCAGACGCCCAGAGATTTCAGCACGCCAACCGACGCGCTGCTGATTGCCGAAATTCTGACGTCAGGCTGGCTATCGGCGACAAAAGCCTCGGGAGCCTGATGCTCAATAACCGCAACCCGGAAGCCGCTTTGCGCCAGCCCCAGCGCCGCCGCCGCGCCGACCATACCGCCGCCGACAACGGCCACTTCAATTGCTTGATTTGCCATGAGTCACTTTCCTTAATTTATCTCAGCTGATTCTACTGACTTTTCCCAGGCTGGTCACATCCATGGCAAAGCATTACACTATCGGGCTTAATTCCTGGCTTCACCTGAGCAATGGCAAGTCGATGACAAAAAAACTCCATATAAAAACCTGGGGCTGTCAGATGAACGAATACGATTCATCCAAGATGGCCGACCTGCTGGATAGCACCCACGGCTTTACGCTGACCGAGAATGCTGATGAAGCGGATGTCCTGCTGCTGAACACCTGTTCCATCCGCGAAAAAGCGCAGGAAAAGGTGTTTCATCTGCTTGGCCGCTGGAAGCACATCAAAGCCAAAAGACCGGATGTTATCATCGGCGTTGGCGGCTGCGTCGCCTCCCAGGAAGGGAAAAAAATTCGCCAGCGCGCGCATTATGTGGATATCGTCTTCGGGCCGCAAACCCTGCACCGCCTGCCGGAAATGATCAACCAGGTTCGCGGTACCCGCAGCCCGGTGGTTGACGTCAGCTTCCCGGAAATCGAAAAATTCGACCGTCTGCCGGAGCCAAAAGCCGAAGGCCCAACCGCCTTTGTCTCAATAATGGAAGGCTGCAATAAATATTGCACCTACTGCGTGGTGCCGTACACCCGTGGAGAAGAGGTCAGCCGCCCGTGCGACGATATTCTGTTTGAGGTTGCCCAACTGGCGGCCCAGGGCGTGCGTGAAGTTAACCTGCTCGGCCAGAACGTTAACGCATACCGCGGCGCGTCCTATGACGGCGGTATCTGCTCTTTTGCAGAACTGCTGCGCCTGGTGGCCGCCATCGACGGTATCGATCGCATTCGTTTTACCACCAGCCACCCGATCGAATTCACCGACGATATTATCGAAGTGTATCGCGACACGCCGGAGCTGGTGAGCTTCCTGCACCTGCCGATTCAGAGCGGTGCCGACCGCGTGCTGAATATGATGGGCCGCACCCACACCGCGCTGGAATATAAATCGACTATCCGCAAGCTGCGCGCGGCGCGCCCGGATATTCAGATAAGCTCTGACTTCATCGTCGGCTTCCCGGGCGAAACCCGCCAGGACTTCGAGCAAACCATGAAGCTTATCGCCGACGTTAACTTCGATACCAGCTTCAGCTTTATCTTCTCTGCCCGTCCGGGTACACCGGCGGCGGACATGGTGGATGACGTTCCGGAAGAAGAGAAGAAGCAGCGCCTCTATATTCTGCAGGACCGCATTAACCAGCAGGTAATGGAGTGGAGCCGCAAAATGCTCGGCACGGTGCAACGTATTCTGGTTGAAGGCACCTCGCGCAAAAGCATCATGCAGCTCTCCGGGCGTACCGAAAATAACCGCGTGGTGAACTTCGAAGGCACGCCGGACATGATTGGCAAATTCGTCGATGTTGAGATAACCGAAGTCCTGACCAACTCGCTGCGCGCCACGCTGGTTCGCACCGAAGATGAGATGGGCCTGCGCATCGCCGAAACGCCGGCATCCGTTATCGCCCGTACCCGCAAAGAGAACGACTCTGGCGTAGGTTTCTACCAGCCATAATCCTTCTTTGCCGCTGCCGGAGCGCTAACATCGTGCTCCGGCAACGAATCTCATCGCCCGTACTTGCATTCTGAATACATCACCCAAATATCAATTGCGACGCTTGCGCCATCACGACACGGGATAAATAATTTCCCTGTAGCCGGAACGAAATTTTCGGCGAAGCGAGACCGTTTACTCTAACTGGCCCCGAGTGACCCAGAGGATAAGTTTGAATATCGAAACAAGAGAATTAACGCTGGAACCTGCGGATAACGCCCGCCTGCTTAGCCTGTGCGGCCCGTTTGATGACAACATCAAACAGCTGGAGCGCCGACTGGGAATTGAAATCAACCGCCGTGACAATCACTTCAGACTCACCGGCCGGGATCTCTCAGTTAACGCCGCCGCGGATATTCTGCGCCATTTGTACGTGGATACCGCGCCAATGCGCGGCCAGAGCCAGGATATCAACCCGGAGCAGATCCACCTCGCTATAAAAGAAAGCCGCGTGCTGGAGCAAACGGCGGACAGCGTTCCTGATTACGGCAAAGCAATCAACATTAAGACCAAACGTGGGGTTATCAAACCACGTACGCCTAACCAGGCACAGTACATTGCCAATATTCTCGACCACGACATTACCTTCGGCATCGGCCCTGCCGGGACGGGGAAAACCTATCTCGCCGTTGCAGCCGCGGTTGACGCGCTCGAGCGCCAGGAGATTCGCCGAATTCTGCTGACCCGCCCCGCCGTCGAAGCGGGCGAAAAGCTTGGCTTCCTGCCGGGTGATTTAAGCCAGAAGGTGGACCCTTATCTGCGCCCGCTGTACGACGCCCTGTTTGAGATGCTTGGCTTTGAGAAGGTCGAAAAGCTCATCGAGCGCAACGTCATCGAAGTCGCGCCGCTTGCCTATATGCGCGGCCGCACGCTGAACGACGCCTTTGTTATCCTCGACGAAAGCCAGAACACTACGACCGAACAGATGAAAATGTTCCTGACCCGCATTGGCTTTAACTCCAAAGCGGTTATCACCGGCGACGTCACGCAGATAGACCTGCCGCGCAACCTGAAGTCAGGCCTGCGCCACGCGATAGACGTGCTGTCAGAAGTGGACGAAATCAGCTTTAACTTCCTCAACAGCGAAGACGTGGTGCGCCACCCGGTGGTTGCCCGCATCGTTAACGCCTACGAGGCATGGGAAAGCGCCGATCAAAAACGTAAAGACGAGCTTGCGGCCGAGCGTAAACGCGAAGCCCTGGCCCTGCAAGCCAGCGCTCAGGAGAGTAAATGAGTCAGGTTATTTTAGATTTACAGAACGCCTGCGAAGACGCCAGCGGCCTGCCGGAAGAGGCTCAATTTCAGCGTTGGTTAAATGCCGTTATTCCTCAGTTCCAGGAAGAGTCGGAAGTGACCGTTCGTCTGGTTGATGAAGCCGAGAGCCACGATCTTAACCTGACCTATCGCGGTAAAGATAAGCCCACCAACGTGCTTTCTTTCCCGTTTGAAGCGCCTCCGGGCATTGAGCTGCCGCTGCTCGGCGACCTGATAATCTGCCGTCAGGTGGTTGAGCAGGAAGCCAAAGAGCAGGAGAAGCCGCTGGAAGCTCACTGGGCGCACATGGTGGTGCACGGCAGCCTGCATCTGCTCGGCTATGATCATATAGAAGATGAAGAAGCCGAAGAGATGGAAGCGCTGGAAACGGAGATAATGCTTGCTCTTGGGTATGCCGATCCGTACATTGCCGAGAAAGAATAGTCGGTTCAGGGCTTTCCCTGAGCCGCAGTAAAGCGCAGGCAGCGTACCATCAGGCTGCCTGTTAGTAATTGATTAATATGAGGCCTCAAACCAAACGCCATGAGCGACGACAACTCACAGAACAGTGACACGCCTGCCAGTAAAAAGGGATTCTTTTCCCTGATTCTCAACCAGCTATTCCACGGTGAGCCAAAAAACCGTGACGATCTGCTGACGCTTATTCGTGATTCTGAGCAAAACGATCTTATAGATCAGGACACCCGCGACATGCTCGAAGGGGTAATGGACATCGCCGACCAGCGCGTTCGCGATATCATGATCCCACGTTCGCAGATGGTGACGCTCAAGCACAATCAGACCCTGGACGAGTGCCTGGACGTTATTATCGAGTCCGCCCACTCCCGCTTCCCGGTCATTAGCGAAGATAAAGATCACATCGAAGGGATTCTGATGGCGAAAGATCTGCTGCCGTTTATGCGCAGCGATTCCGAGCCGTTTAGCATGGAAAAAGTGTTACGTCAGGTGGTTGTTGTACCTGAGAGCAAGCGCGTCGACCGCATGCTGAAAGAGTTTCGCCAGCAGCGCTACCACATGGCGATTGTGATAGACGAGTTCGGCGGCGTTTCCGGCCTTGTCACCATCGAAGATATTCTTGAGCTTATCGTCGGCGAAATCGAAGATGAGTACGACGATGAGGAAGACGGCGATTTCCGTCAGCTCAGCCGCCATACGTGGACGGTTCGCGCTCTGGCTTCTATCGAAGACTTCAACGACACCTTCGACACGCACTTTAGCGACGAAGAGGTCGATACGATTGGCGGCCTGGTCATGCAGGCGTTTGGGCACCTGCCCGCTCGCGGCGAAACCATTGAAATAGATGGTTACCAGTTCAAAGTCGCCATGGCAGATAGCCGCCGTATTATTCAGGTTCATGTCAGAATTCCGGACGACTCGCCGCAACCAAAACTGGACGACTAACTCAGCTATGGCTATAGCTCAACAACTTCAACGCCAGCGCGTTCGCCTGCTGCTGGCGCTTTTCTTTGGCGCCTGCGGGACGCTGGCCTTTTCTCCCTATGACTTCTGGCCGGCGGCTATTGTCTCTCTAGCCGGTTTACAGGGGCTAACGCTAAACCGTCGCCCGACGCAAAGCGCGTGGATAGGCTTCTTCTGGGGGCTTGGCCTGTTCGGCAGCGGCATTAACTGGGTGTATGTCAGCATCGCCCAGTTTGGCGGCATGCCCGGCCCGGTTAACGTGTTCCTGGTGGTGCTTCTCGCCGCTTATCTGTCGCTGTATACCGGCCTGTTTGCCGGAATACTTAGCCGCCTGTGGCCAAAAACCACCTGGTGGCGCGTCGCTATTGCCGCGCCGGTAGTCTGGCAGATAACCGAGTTTCTGCGCGGCTGGGTGCTAACGGGCTTCCCGTGGCTTCAGTTCGGCTATAGCCAGATAGACGGCCCGCTAAAAGGCATCGCGCCGATTCTGGGCGTCGATAGCATCACCTTCCTGCTGATGATTATCAGCGGCCTGCTGGTTTACGCGCTGCAAATGCGTAAATGGGCGCCTGCCGTTGTCTCCGTCGCTTTGCTGTTGCTTCCGTGGCCGCTGCGGACCATTCAGTGGTTCCAGCCGCAGAGCGAGCGTCCCGTTGAAGTCGCGATGGTCCAGGGCGATATTCCCCAGTCGCTGAAATGGAACGAAAGCCAGCTGCTCGACACGCTGAAAATCTATCTTGATAAAACTCAGCCTGAAATGGGCAAAGCGCAGCTGATTATCTGGCCAGAATCGGCTATTTCCGATCTCGAGATTAACCAGCAGCCGTTCCTGACCATGATGGACGACCTGCTGCGTTCAAAGCACAGCTCGCTGATTACCGGGATAGTCGATGCGCGCCTGAACAAGCAAAACCGCTACGACACCTACAACACCATTATTACCCTGGGTGAAGGCAGTCCGTACGGCTACACCAGCGCTAATCGCTACAACAAAAATCACCTCGTGCCGTTCGGTGAGTTTGTACCGCTGGAGTCTATTCTGCGCCCGCTGGCACCGTTCTTTGATTTACCGATGTCCTCTTTCAGCCGCGGCCCGTATGTTCAGCCGCAGCTGGAATCTAACGGAATCAAACTGACGGCGGCGATTTGCTACGAGATTATTCTTGGCGAACAGGTGCGGGATAACTTCCGCCCGGACACCGACTTCCTGCTGACCATCTCTAACGATGCGTGGTTCGGGAAATCGATTGGCCCATGGCAGCACCTGCAAATGGCGCGTATGCGCTCCCTTGAACTGGGCCGCCCACTGCTGCGCAGCACCAATAACGGCGTAACCGCCGTGGTAAATGCCGAAGGTGATATTACCAACGTGCTCCCGCAGTTCACCCGCGACGTGCTGGAAGCTAAAGTGACGCCAACCCGTGGCTTAACGCCGTATGCGCGCTTCGGTTTCTGGCCACTGTGGGTCATTACCGCCCTGTTCGGCTTCGGCGCGCTGGTGATGAGCCTGCGCAACCGTAACAAAAAGTAATCCTCCTCCCTCTATAAAGGCCAGCTTATTTGCTGGCCTTTTTCATTTCTGGCACAGCGTTTGCTAGATTTTAACTGTAAAAATCAATTTATTGGCGCGAAGACGCCTTATAAGCCGCCTGTGGACGGCGATAAAAATTCATGCACCAAAAAGCGACATCGCAAGCACCATTACGGTGCAGTGGCATATCTTTGCCTTTAAACGGTGCGGCGCGCTTCGCAAAAATAAACATTCTCTTAGCAATTTCTTTACATTCAGCTAGGTTAAATGTTAACAAAAGAGCATTGCTCGACGATTTTTGCAGCATGAAAAAACAACAAAACACAACACTCACATCGGATACCCGTGCCTCCTCTGGCACTAAGATTAAGGAGTTAGATATGCAATTACGCAAACTGGCCACGGCAATGCTGGTGATGGGCATGAGCGCAACAATCGCCCACGCAGAAGACGCCAAACCTGCGGCTCAACAGTCAACGCTGGATAAAATCAAAGCCAATGGCGTTATCGTGGTCGGCCACCGTGAATCATCTGTACCTTTCTCTTATTACGACAACCAGCAGAAAGTGGTTGGCTACTCTCAGGACTACTCCAACGCCATCGTTGAAGCGGTGAAGAAGCAGCTCAACAAACCCGATCTGCAGGTTAAGCTGATCCCAATTACCTCCCAGAACCGTATTCCGCTGCTGCAAAACGGCACCTTCGATTTTGAATGCGGCTCAACCACCAACAACCTGGAACGTCAGAAACAAGCAGCCTTCTCCGACACTATCTTCGTAGTCGGCACGCGTCTGCTGGTGAAAAAAGGCGGCCCGATTAAAGACTTCCCGGACCTGAAAGGTAAAACGGTTGTTGTGACCTCCGGAACCACCTCCGAAATTCTGCTGAACAAGCTGAACGACGAGCAAAAACTGGGCATGCGCATCATCAGCGCTAAAGACCACGGCGACTCCTTCCGTACCCTGGAAAGCGGCCGTGCCGTTGCCTTTATGATGGATGACGCCCTGCTGGCAGGCGAGCGCGCCAAGGCCAAAAAGCCGGACAACTGGGAGATCCTCGGCAAGCCGCAGTCCCAGGAAGCCTACGGTTGTATGCTGCGTAAAGACGACCCTGAATTCAAAAAGCTGATGGACAGCACCATCGCCCAGGCGCAGACCTCTGGCGAAGCCGCCAAATGGTTTGATAAATGGTTCAAGCAGCCGATTCCTCCTAAGAACCTGAACATGAACTTCGACCTTTCTGACGAAATGAAAGCGCTGTTCAAGGAACCAAACGACAAAGCTCTCAACTAATTAGAAACACAGGGGCCGGAAGAATCCGCCCTCCCGATTGACGAACTGAAGCCAGGACAGACTATGCGTCGGATGGTCGTTCCCCATCCGGCGTGAAGCGCCTAAAAATGCAGACAAAGATCTGCTTACGGGCGCAGGCTTCTCATCAATCTTCGAGGGTAGCAAAAGCTACCCTCTTTTTTTTATCTCGGAGTAAGTTATGTCTATAGACTGGAACTGGGGGATCTTTCTACAGCCCGCCCCGTTCGGCAACACAACCTATTTGGGCTGGATTTGGAATGGCTTCCAGGTCACCGTAGCCCTGTCAATTACCGCATGGATAATCGCTTTCCTGGTAGGATCGCTGTTCGGTATTTTACGCACCGTTCCTAATAAATGGCTTTCAGGGCTGGGCACGCTATATGTCGAGCTATTCCGTAACGTCCCCCTGATAGTGCAGTTCTTTACCTGGTATCTGGTGGTGCCTGAGCTGCTGCCGGAAAACCTCGGCATGTGGTTTAAGTCCGAGCTGGATCCCAATATTCAGTTCTTCCTTTCGTCCATGATTTGCCTCGGGCTGTTTACCGCCGCCCGCGTCTGCGAGCAGGTTCGCGCCGCCATCCAGTCTCTTCCTCGTGGGCAAAAAAACGCCGCGCTGGCAATGGGGCTGACGCTGCCGCAGGCTTACCGCTACGTGCTGCTGCCTAACGCCTACCGCGTTATCGTCCCGCCGATGACTTCCGAAATGATGAACCTGGTGAAAAACTCGGCCATCGCTTCAACCATCGGCCTGGTGGATATGGCCGCTCAGGCGGGCAAACTGCTGGACTACTCGGCGCACGCCTATGAATCCTTTACCGCAATCACCCTTGCCTACGTGCTGATTAACGCCGTCATCATGGGCGTGATGGTTATCGTGGAACGTAAAATTCGCCTGCCGGGCAATATGGGAGGCAAATAATGCACGATTTTGACTGGAGTTCTATTCTGCCCGCCCTGCCGTTTTTAATGCAGGGGCTGGTGATTACGCTGAAAATCACCGTTACCGCGGTGGTTATCGGTATTGTCTGGGGCACGCTGCTGGCGGTCATGCGGTTGTCGAGCTTTAAGCCCGTTGCCTGGTTTGCTACCGCCTACGTCAACGTCTTCCGCTCCGTGCCTCTGGTGATGGTGCTGCTGTGGTTTTACCTGGTAGTACCGGGCTTCCTGCAGTCGGTACTGGGCCTGTCGCCAAAGACCGATATTCGCCTGATCTCCGCGATGGTGGCCTTCTCGATGTTCGAGGCCGCTTACTACTCGGAAATCATCCGCGCCGGTATCCAGAGCATTTCTCGCGGGCAGTCCAACGCCGCGCTGGCGCTGGGCATGACCCAGTGGCAGTCGATGAAGTTAATTATCCTGCCGCAGGCCTTCCGCGCGATGGTCCCGCTGCTGCTAACCCAGGGCATCGTGCTGTTCCAGGATACCTCGCTGGTTTATGTCCTGAGCCTGGCAGACTTCTTCCGTACCGCATCGACCATCGGCGAGCGTGACGGAACCCAGGTCGAGATGATCCTGTTTGCCGGTCTGGTCTATTTTGTTATTAGCCTTAGCGCGTCGTTGTTGGTCAGCTATTTGAAGAAAAGGACTGTTTAATGATTACCCTGAAAAATGTTTCTAAATGGTATGGTCACTTTCAGGTGCTGACCGACTGCTCCACCGAAGTGAAAAAAGGCGAAGTGGTGGTCGTTTGCGGGCCTTCCGGCTCCGGTAAATCCACGCTGATTAAAACCGTTAACGGCCTTGAGCCGGTACAGAAAGGCGAGATCCTGGTTAACGGCACTCAGGTGAACGACAAAAAAACCAACCTGGCGCAGTTGCGTTCGCACGTCGGCATGGTGTTCCAGCACTTTGAGCTGTTCCCGCACCTGTCGATTATCGAGAACCTGACGCTTGCCCAGGTAAAAGTGCTGAAGCGTGATAAAGCCGCTTCCCGCGCCAAAGGGCTGAAACTGCTCGAACGCGTAGGGCTTTCTGCCCATGCCGATAAATATCCGGCACAGCTTTCGGGCGGCCAGCAGCAGCGCGTGGCCATCGCTCGCGCTCTGTGCATGGATCCTATCGCCATGCTGTTTGACGAACCCACCTCCGCGCTGGATCCGGAAATGATCAACGAAGTGCTGGACGTTATGGTTGAGCTGGCCAATGAAGGCATGACGATGATGGTGGTCACCCACGAAATGGGCTTCGCCCGCAAAGTGGCGAACCGCGTTATCTTTATGGACGAGGGTAAAATTGTTGAGGACTCTAACAAAGACGACTTCTTCAATAACCCGCAATCAGAACGCGCCAAAGACTTCCTCGCAAAAATTCTGCACTAAACAAGTCGCGTCACCAAAGTAAAAAGCCTTCCCCAACGGGAAGGCTTTCTTTTAGGGTTCGAATGGCCGGCGATGAAATTGGTTATGGCCGCACTTAGGGCAGACAGGTAAGACTTCAGGCGTGTAAATCGCAATATGATGGTGGCAATTCTCACAGACCAGATTGCCAAGCCCGACGACCTCGCCGCTGTGATAGACGCCGTGGTGGCTGAGATCTTTAAACACCTCACGCCACTCAAGCTGCGTCTTGTCGGTGATATCCGCCAGTTCCTGCCACAGGCTTTCTTTTATCACCCGCATAAAGACGCTATCGGTAAACTCCTCATGGCTTTCGCCGTAGCTGCGAGCAAATTCCTCCAGGTCACGGCGCACTGCTCGCGTCACTTCTTCTATTTCGGTTCGGGTCAGTTCGCCGGTATCGTTCATTTGTTTGCGCGCGCTGGCGACCAGCTCATCGATATCACGCTCGCCCTTGCGCAGCCGCTCGCTCAGAGACTCAACCAGTTCCCGGTAAAATTGAGCAACCTTGTTCATCGTTAGCCTGCCTCCTTGAAGGGTTCCTGCATTTACAGTGTGGTAACCACTCTAAGAGTAGACGTTAATCGGCCAACGCTTTGTTAGTTTAGCCACACCCGGAGTAAAAAACTGCAAGTTAACCAGAACGGTGAAAAGGCCAATCGGCTCGTCGAAAGGCTGTTTTGCCGCTGTCTAATCGGCTATGCTATGCCTGTCTGAACTCAAATCACTAAAGGCTACTTTCGTAGCTGTCTTTCATTAACAGGACTACTGGCTGCCATGCAAGAGCAATACCGCCCGGAAGAGATAGAATCCAACGTCCAGCAACACTGGCAAGAGAACCGTACTTTTGAAGTGACCGAAGACGAAGGCAAAGAGAAATACTACTGCCTCTCAATGCTGCCCTATCCTTCTGGCCGACTACATATGGGCCACGTCCGCAACTACACCATCGGCGACGTTATCGCACGCTACCAGCGCATGCTGGGCAAAAACGTCATGCAGCCGATTGGCTGGGATGCGTTTGGTCTGCCTGCTGAAGGCGCTGCGGTTAAAAACAATACCGCACCGGCTCCGTGGACCTACGACAACATCAATTACATGAAAAACCAGCTCAAAACGCTGGGCTTTGGCTATGACTGGAGCCGCGAGCTGGCAACCTGTACCCCGGAATATTACCGTTGGGAACAGCAATTCTTCACTCAGCTGTACAACAAAGGCCTGGTTTACAAAAAAACCTCGGCGGTTAACTGGTGCCCGAACGACCAGACCGTGCTGGCCAACGAGCAGGTTATCGACGGCTGCTGCTGGCGCTGCGATACCAAGGTTGAGCGTAAAGAAATTCCACAGTGGTTTATTAAAATCACCGCCTATGCCGACGAACTGCTGAACGACCTGGACACGCTGGACCACTGGCCGGATCAGGTTAAAACCATGCAGCGCAACTGGATTGGCCGTTCCGAAGGCGTAGAAATTACCTTCGACGTCGAAAACAGCGCCGAAAAGCTGACCGTTTACACCACCCGCCCTGACACCTTCATGGGCGTGACCTACCTGGCCGTTGCCGCGGGTCACCCTCTGGCGCAGCAGGCTGCGGTAAACAACCCGGCTCTTGCCGAGTTTATCGACGAATGCCGCAATACCAAAGTAGCCGAAGCCGATATGGCGACTATGGAGAAGAAAGGCGTTGCCACAGGCATTAACGCTATTCATCCGCTGACCGGCGAAAGCGTTCCGGTTTGGGTCGCAAACTTCGTGCTGATGGAATACGGCACCGGCGCGGTCATGGCCGTTCCGGGTCACGACCAGCGCGACTGGGAATTCGCCACTAAATACGGCCTGCAAATCAAACCGGTTATCCTCAATGCCGACGGCAGCGAGCCGGACCTGTCTGGCGCAGCAATGACCGAAAAAGGCGCGCTGTTCAACTCCGGTGAGTTCAACGGCCTGGACTTCCAGCAGGCGTTCAACGCCATTGCCGATAAGTTAGCGGCTAAAGGCGTGGGCGAGCGTAAAGTTAACTTCCGTCTGCGCGACTGGGGCGTTTCCCGTCAGCGTTACTGGGGTGCACCAATCCCGATGGTGACTCTGGAAGACGGCACCGTAATGCCAACGCCTGAAGATCAGCTCCCGGTTATCCTGCCGGAAGACGTAGTGATGGACGGCATTACCAGCCCGATCAAAGCGGATCCTGAGTGGGCAAAAACCACCGTCAACGGTATGCCTGCCCTGCGCGAAACCGATACCTTCGACACCTTTATGGAGTCGTCCTGGTACTACGCGCGCTACACCAGCCCGCAGTACGACAAAGGCATGCTAGACTCCAAAGCGGCCAACTACTGGCTGCCGGTAGATATCTACATCGGCGGTATCGAACACGCCATCATGCACCTGCTCTACTTCCGCTTCTTCCACAAGCTGATGCGCGACGCGGGCATGGTCAACTCCGACGAACCGGCTAAGCAGTTGCTGTGCCAGGGCATGGTGCTGGCAGATGCCTTCTACTACACCGGCAACAACGGCGAGCGCAACTGGGTCTCTCCGGCAGAAGCCATCGTCGAGCGTGATGACAAAGGCCGCATTGTTAAAGCCCGTGACGCAGAGGGCCGTGAACTGGTCTATGCTGGCATGAGCAAAATGTCGAAGTCGAAAAACAACGGCATCGACCCGCAGGTTATGGTCCAGCGCTACGGCGCGGATACCGTGCGTCTGTTTATGATGTTTGCTTCACCGGCAGACATGACGCTCGAGTGGCAGGAGTCCGGCGTGGAAGGCGCAAACCGCTTCCTGAAACGCGTCTGGAAACTGGTTTACGAGCACACCAGCCGCGGTGCAGCTCCGGCTCTGGATATTGCCGCGCTGAGCGAAGATCAGAAAGCGCTGCGTCGTGATGTGCATAAAACTATCGCTAAAGTGACCGATGATATCGGCCGCCGTCAGACCTTTAACACCGCCATCGCCGCCGTTATGGAGCTGATGAACAAGCTGGCTAAAGCCCCTCAGGAAGGCGAGCAGGATCGTGCTCTGCTGAATGAAGCGCTGTTGGCCGTGGTGCGTATGCTTTATCCGTTCACCCCACACGTTTGCTTCGATATGTGGCAGTCGCTGGGCGGCGAAGGCGATGTTGACAATGCACCGTGGCCGCAGGCCGACGAGCAGGCAATGGTGGAAGATTCTCGCTTGGTCGTGGTTCAGGTTAACGGTAAGGTACGCGGCAAAGTCACCGTACCAGCAGATGCTACCGAAGCGCAGGTTCGTGAGCGTGCAGGTCAGGAACATCTGGTGGCGAAATATCTTGAGGGCGTAACCGTGCGTAAAGTGATTTACGTTCCGGGTAAACTGCTCAACCTGGTTGTGGGCTAAGCGCAGGAGGAAGTGTGCGACATCCCTTTGTCACTTTGTTAGTAAGCCTGGCGGTGCTGGTCACCGCCGGATGTGGTTTTCACCTGCGTGGTAACACGCAGGTTCCTACTGAGATGAAGACGCTGATCCTCAACTCCGGCGATCCTAACGGCCCGCTGACCCGTGAGATCCGCCAACAGTTGCGCTTGAACGGCGTCACTATTGTTGACGATACCGGCACCGGCGTGCGTAAAGATATTCCATCTCTGCGCGTGGGCAGTGCCGGGCTGGGTCAGGACACTGTTTCGGTGTTCCAGAACGGCCAGACCGCGGAGTACCAGATGGTGATGACTGTCAACGCACAGGTGTTGATCCCGGGCCATGATATTTATCCTATCAGCGCGACGACCTATCGCTCGTTCTTTGATAACCCACTGACTGTCCTGGCGAAAGATGCCGAGCAGGATTTGATTATCAAAGAGATGTACACCAACGTTGCTCAACAGCTGATCCGTAAGCTGCTGGCGGTTCACGCTGCCGATCTTGATGCCACTAAGGATGCGGAAAAACCGGTAAGCACGCCAAAACCAGCCCCTCCGGCTGGCCGGGTATCCACCACTCTGTCGGCAACCTCCGGTAGCCAATGATTCGAGTGTACCCGGAACAACTCCACGCGCAGCTCAATGAAGGGCTGCGCGCGGCGTATCTGCTGGCAGGCAACGACCCTCTTCTACTCCAGGAAAGCCAGGATGCGGTGCGCAAAAGCGCCCAGCAGCACGGCTTTGAAGAACACCACAGCGTCCAGATAGACGCCTCCACCGACTGGCAGGCTCTGTTCTCTATTTGCCAGGCGCTCAGCCTGTTCGCCAATCGTCAAACTTTGCTTCTACTGCTGCCGGAAAACGGCCCTAATGCCGCCATTAACGCACAGCTGGAAACCCTGGTCAGCCTGCTGCACGACGACATTCTGCTGCTGGTTCGCGGTAACAAATTCACCAAAGCGCAGGAAAATGCCGCCTGGTTTACCCAACTGGCGAACCGTTCGGTATTGGTAACCTGCCAAACCCCCGAGCAGGCAAATCTCCCGCGCTGGGTCGCTCAGCGTGCCAGGCAGATGAACCTGACGCTGGATGATGCGGCAAACCAGCTGCTCTGCTATTGCTACGAAGGCAATCTGCTGGCGCTCTCCCAGGCGCTGGAAAGGCTGTCGCTTATCTGGCCGGACGGCAAACTGACGCTGCCCCGCGTGGAACAGGCGGTGAACGATGCCGCGCACTTTACGCCTTTCCATTGGGTAGATGCCCTGCTCGCCGGGAAAAGCAAACGCGCGCTGCACATCCTCCAGCAATTGCGCCTTGAGGCCAGCGAGCCGGTCATTTTACTGCGCACGCTACAGCGAGAGCTATTGCAGCTCGTCAACCTCAAGCGTGAATCAGCGACAACCCCGCTGCGCACTCTGTTCGACCAGCAGCGGGTATGGCAAAACCGCCGCCAGTTGGTAACCGAGGCATTGAACCGGGTTTCGAGCGAGCAGCTCTACCAGGCCGTTCGCCTGCTTACCCGGGTTGAGCTAACGCTGAAACAGGATTATGGTCAGTCGGTTTGGGAAGATCTGGAAGGTCTCTCATTACTGATTTGCCACAAAGCATTACCGGAAATTTTTATCGATGTCTGACGCTTCGCTCCTGGCGCTTTATGGCGGGACCTTTGATCCCATTCATTACGGGCATCTGAAGTCAGTTGAGGCGCTTGCCCGGCAGGTTTTGCTGCGCCGGGTCACCA
This sequence comes from Cedecea davisae DSM 4568, assembly GCF_000412335.2. Taxonomy (GTDB): domain Bacteria; phylum Pseudomonadota; class Gammaproteobacteria; order Enterobacterales; family Enterobacteriaceae; genus Cedecea; species Cedecea davisae. The sequence continues at coordinate 997,076 of NZ_KE161030.1, read as the reverse complement.
TCATGCCGAACAATGTGCCGCCGCATCGCCCACAGCCGGAAGCCAGCAGCGAACAGCGCAAAGCGATGATTGAACTGGCAATTGCCGGAAACCCGCTGTTTACCCTGGATGACCGCGAGCTGTCTCGATCCACGCCCTCGTGGACCGTTGAAACGCTTGAACAATTGCGGGCAGAAATCGGACACTCGCAGCCGCTGGCATTTATCATCGGCCAGGACTCTTTACTCAGCCTGCACCGCTGGAACCGCTGGGAAGAACTCCTGTCTCTGTGCCACCTGCTGGTAACGCAGCGCCCGGGCTATCCTCTGGCGATGGAAACCCCGGAACAGCAGGCATGGCTGGCGCAGAACCTCACCGATTCGGTAGCCACGCTGCACCAGCGGCCATCGGGCAACGTCTTTCTGGCACAGACGCCGCTCTACGATATTTCGGCCACCGTCATCCGCCAGCGCCTTGAAGAAAACCAGCCCTGCGACGATCTGCTACCGCCCGAGGTACTGGCTTTTATTCTGCAACATGGCCTCTATCGTTAAGCCATTCAGCGAAGTCTGAATCACCGGCGGGATGAACCGGTTTACACTATTATAATTCACCGGAAACGACAGGCGCACGCCAGCCATTGACACCACCCCTCAGGCTGTTATGCTCCGCTGCCATAATTTCCTGCCCGTAAATCCGGCTTTTCTGAAATAGTTTTACAAAAATGGCGATGCAAACTCCGGCGCGCAATGGGATGATAGCCCGCGATCTGCGCTGGACGGCCAATTTTTCAGCCAAAGCCGCCTGCCCTGTTGGGTATAATGGTTATTTACGGGCCAAACTACACACTCTCATTCTCTCAGGGGGAACACTTGCAGGGTAAAGCACTTCAGGATTTCATCGTCGATAAAATCGACGACCTCAAAGGCCAGGATATCATCGCTATCGATGTTAAAGGCAAATCAAGCATCACGGATTGCATGGTTATCTGTACCGGAACCTCCAACCGCCACGTGATGTCCATCGCTGAACACGTTGTTCAATCCTCCCGCGAAGTTGGCCTGTCGCCAATGGGCGTGAAGGGCATCAACGCTTCCGACTGGGTTGTTGTCGATCTGGGCGAAATTATCGTTCACGTCATGCAGGAAGAGAGCCGCCAGCTGTACGAACTGGAAAAACTCTGGAGCTAACGGGTGAAGCTGCAACTGGTGGCCGTTGGAACCAAAATGCCTGACTGGGTGCAGACCGGCTTTACCGAGTACCTGCGTCGTTTCCCTAAAGACATGCCGTTTGAGCTGGTTGAAATTCCGGCTGGAAAACGCGGAAAAAATGCCGATATCAAACGTATCCTCGAAAAAGAGGGCGAAATGATGCTGGCCGCCGCGGGCAAAGGTAACCGAATCGTAACGCTGGATATCCCCGGGCAACCGTGGGATACGCCCCAGCTTGCGGCGCAGCTCGAGCGCTGGAAACAGGATGGCCGCGACGTCAGCCTGCTGATTGGCGGGCCGGAGGGCTTAGCGCCAGCCTGCAAAGCCGCCGCCGAGCAAAGCTGGTCGCTTTCCACGCTCACCATGCCCCACCCGCTGGTCAGGGTGCTGGTAGCGGAGAGCCTGTACCGGGCGTGGAGCATTACCACCAATCATCCTTATCATCGTGAGTAAACCTGAGCGGGTAATACCAGGCAGCGAATGAAATTACAGAATTCTTTTCGCGACTACACTGCTGAGTCTGCGCTCTTTGTGCGCCGGGCGCTGGTCGCTTTTATCGGCATTTTGCTGCTTACCGGCGTGCTGATCGCCAATCTGTATAATTTGCAGATAGTCCGCTTCACCGATTACCAGACCCGGTCTAACGAAAACCGCATCAAGCTGGTTCCCATTCCGCCGAGCCGCGGCATTATTTACGACCGCAACGGCACGCCGCTGGCGCTCAACCGCACTATCTACCAAATAGAGATGATGCCGGAAAAGGTCGATAACGTTCAGGAAACCCTCGAGGCGCTGCGCCCGGTAGTCGACCTGACCGACGATGACATCGCCAACTTTAAAAAAGAGCGCGCCCGCTCGCACCGCTTTACCTCTATCGCGGTAAAAACCAACCTGACCGAAGTTCAGGTGGCCCGTTTCGCGGTAAACCAGTACCGCTTCCCCGGCGTAGAAGTGAAGGGCTATAAACGCCGCTACTACCCGTATGGCTCCGCCCTTACACACGTCATCGGCTATGTGTCGAAAATAAACGATAAGGATGTTGAGCGCCTGGACAAAGAAGGCAAGCTTGCCAACTACGCGTCAACTCATGACATCGGCAAGCTGGGCATCGAACGCTACTACGAAGATGTGCTGCACGGCCAGACCGGCTATGAAGAGGTTGAAGTTAACAACCGCGGCCGCGTTATCCGCCAGCTAAAAGAAGTCCCGCCGCAGGCCGGGCATGACATCTACCTGACGCTCGACCTTAAGCTTCAGACCTATATCGAAACGCTGCTCGCGGGGAGCCGTGCCGCGGTTGTCGTTACCGACCCGCGCTCCGGCGGCATTCTGGCGCTGGTTTCAATGCCAAGCTACAACCCGAACCTGTTCGTTGACGGCATCTCAAGCAAGGATTACTCCGGGCTGCTGAGCGACGCGAACACGCCGCTTATCAACCGTGCAACCCAGGGCGTCTATCCTCCGGCCTCCACCGTGAAGCCTTATATGGCGGTTTCGGCGCTGAGCGCGGGCGTAATCACGCGTAACACTTCGCTGTTTGACCCAGGCTGGTGGCAGCTGCCAGGCTCGGAAAAACGCTACCGCGACTGGAAAAAATGGGGCCACGGCCGCCTGAACGTGACCAAGTCGCTTGAAGAGTCCGCCGATACCTTCTTCTACCAGGTCGCTTATGACATGGGTATCGACCGTATCGGCGAGTGGATGAGCAAATTCGGCTACGGCCACCTCACCGGCATCGACCTTTCCGAAGAACGCGCCGGTAACATGCCAACCCGCGAATGGAAGCTGAAACGCTTTAAAAAGCCGTGGTATCAGGGTGACACCATCCCGGTCGGCATCGGCCAGGGCTACTGGACGGCAACGCCAATTCAGATGAGCAAGGCGATGATGATCTTGATTAACGACGGCGTCGTGCGCGTGCCTCACCTGCTGATGAGCACGGTGAAAAACGGCAAACAGGTGCCCTGGCAGCAGCCGGTTGAAGCCCCGGTGGGTGATATCCACTCCGGCTACTGGGAAATTGCTAAAGACGGCATGTACGGCGTTGCCAACCGTCCAAACGGTACGGCCCACAAATACTTTGCCAACGCACCGTACAAAGTGGCGGCGAAATCGGGTACTGCTCAGGTCTTCGGCCTGAAAGCCAACGAAACGTATAACGCGCACAAAATCGCGGAACGCCTGCGCGACCACAAGCTGATGACGGCGTTTGCCCCGTATGATAATCCGCAATACACCGTGACGATGATTCTGGAGAACGGTGGCGCAGGGCCAGCGGTTGGCAGCATCATGCGCCAGATCCTCGACCACGTCATGTTGGGGGATAACAACACGGTTCTGCCTGCAGAAGCGCCGGCCGCCTCGGCCACAGAGGATCAATAGCATGACCGATAATCCAAATAAAAAGACCATTTGGGACAAGGTCCACCTTGACCCAACGTTCCTCGTTACCATTCTGGCACTGCTGGTTTTCAGCGCCCTGGTCGTCTGGAGCGCCAGCGGCCAGGATATGGGCATGATGGAGCGCAAAGTCGGCCAAATCCTGATGGGGCTGGTTATCATGGTGGTGATGGCGCAGATCCCACCTCGCGTCTACGAAGGCTGGGCGCCCTATCTCTATATCTTCTGTATCATCCTGCTGGTGGCGGTGGACGCCTTCGGTGCCATTTCAAAAGGCGCCCAGCGCTGGCTGGACTTGGGTTTTGTTCGTTTCCAGCCCTCGGAAATTGCAAAAATAGCCGTCCCGCTGATGGTTGCGCGTTTTATTAACCGCGACGTTTGCCCGCCGACGCTCAAAAACACCGGCATCGCGCTGGTGCTCATCTTTATGCCTACGCTACTGGTTGCCGCCCAGCCGGACCTCGGAACCTCCATTCTGGTTGCCGCATCCGGCCTGTTCGTGCTGTTCCTCTCGGGGATGAGCTGGCGTTTGATTCTGGTGGCGGTGCTGCTGGTTGCCGCCTTCGTCCCGATTCTGTGGTTCTTCCTTATGCACGACTACCAGCGTGCGCGCGTAATGATGCTGCTTGACCCGGAAAGCGATCCTCTGGGTGCGGGCTATCATATTATTCAGTCTAAAATTGCCATCGGCTCCGGCGGCCTGCGCGGTAAAGGCTGGCTGCACGGCACCCAGTCCCAGCTGGAGTTTCTGCCCGAACGTCATACCGACTTTATCTTCGCGGTGCTGGCGGAAGAGCTGGGATTAGTCGGCATTCTGGTGCTGCTCGCACTCTACCTGCTGCTGATTATGCGCGGCCTGTTTATTGCCGCCCGGGCGCAAACTACCTTCGGGCGAGTGATGGCGGGCGGGCTGATGCTTATCTTATTCGTCTATGTATTTGTCAATATTGGCATGGTTAGTGGTATCTTGCCGGTGGTAGGCGTGCCGTTGCCGCTGGTCAGCTACGGGGGATCGGCCCTGATAGTGCTGATGGCCGGGTTCGGTATCGTGATGTCGATACACACACATAGAAAAATGTTATCAAAAAGCGTGTAACTGGATGAGGTGCGCAATGGGTAAGCAAAAACGGTGGGCTGGCGTCTGCATCGCTGCGGCGTTGTTGGCAGCATGTTCGTCAAATGATGATAACCAGCAGCCGGTTAATCAGCCGCCTCAGCCGGTGGTATGCAACGGGCCGATAGTGGAAATCAGCGGCGCTGAACCGCGCTACGAGCCTCTGAATCCTTCGGTAAACCAGGATTACCAGAACAACGGCAAGAGCTACAAGATTGTCCAGAACCCGGCAAACTTCAGCCAGTCCGGCTTTGCGGCGATTTATGATGCCGAGCCGGGCAGCAATCTGACAGCCTCCGGTGAAGCGTTTGATGCAAACGCGCTGACTGCCGCGCACCCTACTCTGCCTATCCCAAGCTATGCGCGAGTGACCAACCTCGCGAATGGCCGCATGATTGTGGTACGCATTAATGACCGCGGCCCTTACGGCAACGATCGAGTGATTTCTCTTTCCCGCGCGGCGGCAGACCGACTGAATACTTCGAACAATACCAAGGTTCGCATCGACCCGATTATCGTCGCTCAGGACGGCACGATGTCTGGCCCAGGCACGGCCTGTACCACCATTGCCAAGCAAACCTATGCCTTACCGGCTCGCCCGGATTTAGGCGGCGGCATGGGCAGCGCCTCTTCACCGGCTCAGCCGGAAGCCCCGCAGGGTGATGTCCGTGCTATCAGCAATGCTACGCTGCAAAGCTCAGACAGTACCGGCGCGCCGGTTCAGAGCAGCGGTTTCCTGGGGGCGCCAACGCCTCTGGCGGCTGGGGTAATTGAAACACCTGACGCCCCTGCGGCCGTCCCTGCTGCATCTACATCCGTACCTGCCGCTGCGGCGGCAACCGTAGCCGCACCGGCCGCAACAGCAGCGGTTCAACAGCCAGCCGCCGTTCAGCCTCCGGCTCCAGCCGTTGCAGCCCCGGTTACGGCTCCGGGCTCAGTCCAGGGCCACGTCGCCCAGCGCAGCACCACTTCGGCAGCAGCGCCGGCCAACGGCCGCTATGTTGTGCAGGTTGGCGCGGTAAGCGACGGCGCAAGAGCAAGCCAGTGGCAGCAAAAGCTGAGCCAGCAGTTTGGCGTACCGGGCGCGGTTTCCCACAACGGAGCCGTTTATCGCGTACAGCTCGGGCCGTTCAGCAGCCGCGGCGAGGCTACGGCCCTGCAACAGCGCCTGATGTCCGAGGCGCAGCAGCAATCATTCGTTACCAACGCCCCGTCTATGTAAAGCTGTGACTGGCATGTTTCCTGCTCGTAAATTTGCGTAAAGACCATTAACAAACTCACGCGCAAAGTCAGATGCCAGTCAAAAATGCTTTTGCTATAGTAAGGCACTTTTTTTAATTCCATCACGGACGTCGTAGTTCCATCATGAATACAGCTCTTTCTGCACGTTTTGTTAAGCGCCTGGCGCTCACCACGGCTTTCGCCTTCGCGGCCATGGCCTCTGCTCAAGCTGACGACCTCAATATTAAAACCATGATCCCAGGCGTCCCGCAGATTGATGCAGAAGCGTATATCCTGATTGACTACAACTCAGGCAAAGTTCTGGCCGAGTCCAACGCCGATGCGCGTCGTGACCCAGCCAGCCTCACCAAGATGATGACCAGCTACGTTATCGGCCAGGCGATGAAAGCCGGCAAGTTCGATGACAACGCGATGGTTACCATCGGCAAAGATGCCTGGGCGACCGGTAACCCGGTATTTAAAGGCTCCTCGCTGATGTTCCTTCAGCCGGGCATGCAGGTGCCGGTTAACAAACTGATCCGCGGTATTAACCTGCAATCAGGCAACGATGCCTGCGTGGCAATGGCAGACTTCGTGGCCGGTAGCCAGGACGCCTTCGTCAGCCTGATGAACAGCTATGTTTCCGCCCTGGGTCTGAAAAACACCCACTTCCAGACCGTACACGGCCTGGATGCAGAAGGTCAGTTCAGCTCCGCACGCGATATGGCGCTGATTGGCCAGGCGCTGATCCGCGACGTGCCGAACGAATACTCTATCTACAAAGAGAAAGAATTCACCTTCAACAATATCCGCCAGACCAACCGTAACGGCCTGCTGTGGGATACCAGCCTCAACGTTGACGGCATCAAAACCGGCCATACCGATGCGGCAGGCTATAACCTGGTTGCTTCGGCGACCGAAGGCCAGATGCGCCTGATTTCGGCGGTTCTCGGCGGCCATACCTACAAAGGCCGTGAAACCGAAAGTAAAAAACTGCTGACCTGGGGCTTCCGCTTCTTTGAAACCGTTTCTCCGCTGAAAGCCGGGAAAGAGTTCGCCTCCGAGCCGGCCTGGTTTGGTGATAACGATCGCGCCTCTCTCGGCGTTGATAAAGACGTTTACCTGACCATTCCACGCGGACGCATGAAAGATCTGAAGGCCAGCTATGTGCTGACCACCCCTGAACTGCACGCTCCGCTGCAGAAAAACCAGGTTGTGGGCACCATTAACTTCCAGCTGGACGGCAAAACCATCGAGCAGCGTCCGCTGGTCGTGCTGCAGGAAATGCCGGAAGGGAATTTCTTTAGCCGAATCATCGACTACATCAAACTGATGTTTCACCACTGGTTCGGTTAATTATTGAACACTTGAAAGTGTCAATCTTGACCCCATATACTGAGTATCAAAGCAACTCCCGCCCGTCGGCGGGAGTTATCATTTTTATTGCCGTAACGCTGGAGCTACCATGAAAACCAAACTGAACGAACTGCTCGAATTCCCAACCTCTTTTACTTATAAAGTAATGGGCCTGGCGAAACCGGAGCTGGTTGATCTGGTCGTTGAGGTGGTGCAGCGCCACGCGCCGGGTGACTACACGCCTCAGGTTAAACCAAGCAGCAAGGGTAACTACCACTCCGTGTCGATTACCATTAATGCGACCCATATCGAGCAGGTAGAAACGCTGTACGAAGAGTTAGGCAACATCGAAATCGTTCGTATGGTGCTGTAAGGCGATGACCCGGCTAAGGCCGGGTTTTTGTTGTGATATACTTCCTCCCACCTTTTGCCTTCCGGAGACGCTGTTTTGTCTCAAGATACAATCCTGATCCGCAACCTTGGCCTGCAGCCTTACGAACCCGTATCGCAGGCAATGCATGACTTTACCGACACCCGCGACGACGCCACCGCCGACGAAATCTGGCTGGTAGAGCACCCTCAGGTATTTACCCAGGGTCAGGCGGGGAAAGCCGAGCATGTGCTTATGCCGGGAGACATCCCGGTGGTACAAAGCGATCGGGGAGGCCAGGTGACGTTTCACGGCCCTGGTCAGCAGGTAATGTACCTGCTGCTTAATTTAAAGCGCCGCAAGCTTGGCGTGCGCGAGCTGGTGACCGTACTGGAGCAGACCGTGGTGAATACGCTGGCGGAGCTAGGTATTGAGGCTTACCCGCGAGCGGACGCTCCGGGCGTTTACGTTGACGGGCGGAAAATCTGCTCGCTGGGGCTGCGCATCCGCAGAGGCTGCTCCTTCCACGGCCTGGCGCTGAACATCGATATGGATCTCACTCCTTTCCTACGCATCAACCCTTGCGGCTATGCGGGACTGGAAATGACCCAGGTGAGCCACTTTGTTAACGGCATCTCCGTAGCCGACGTTCAGCCACGCCTGGTAGCCCATTTTATGGCGCTGCTTGATAATCCCCCTCACGAATACGCTGCCGCGGATTAAACGGCGGTAACATTGCCGCCGTCCGCGGGTAATAATCACAAGTTAGATAATTCATTGGCGTCATTATTTAAATAATGACGCCACAAATCACGCTAATTAGTGCATCAAAACGCTTTATTTTTTCGCATTCGTGCTTGCCCCGGCAAAATAGCCGTATTAATTCACCCAATACTCCTATTTTTATCTATAAATATAATATTCTTTATTTTTTACCGGAGACCGGGCATGGGGCAAAACCCACTAGCTGAAAAAAAAATCATGGATCGCGATAGTGAAAATAACTATCCCGTATTCAAAGCATTACGCAACATAGATTTAAATTTGCTGACGATTTTTGAAGCCGTATACATCCATAAAGGGATAGTGAATGCCGCTAAGGTACTGAACCTGACGCCTTCTGCTATTAGCCAATCCATCCAAAAATTACGATATATTTTCCCTGACCCGTTATTCATTCGTAAAGGCCAGGGCGTCACGCCGACCGCGTATGCGGCGCATCTTCACGAATATATCAGCCAGGGGCTGGAATCGATTCTGGGCGCGCTGGACTTTAATAGCAGCAACGATCAGCAGCGCACCATAACGCTAGCGACTCAGCCCTCTATCGGGGCGCTGGTTATTCCGAAGGTCTATTCGGCCATCCGCAAGGTCAACCCTAACCTGCTTATACGCAACGTGCCTATCAACGACGGTGAATCGCAGCTTAGCCAGTTTCAAACCGACCTGATTATCGATACCGGCCGCCACTACGCACGAACGATCACCAGCATTCCGCTCTACCAGGAAAACATTGCTGTCGTCTGCCGCGAAGGTCACCCCTGTCTTGAAAAGCGGCTGACACTCGAAGATATGCAGAATATGGAACACACCTTTCTCATCATGCAGGATGACCTGCTGCGCGACCTGCGCCAGCAAATCAGTGAACGCCTGCCCAACCGCCAGATTGCCTTTAGTAGTTACAACTATGTGACGTTATCGTCGCTGCTCGGCAGCAGCGACCTGCTGGGCTTTATGCCGTGGCGGCTGTATGAAATGTTTAAAGATACCTGGAATCTGCGCGCCGTTGACTGCGACCTGTTTTCCGATAAAACCATGGAAACCAGTATGCATTTCAACAAGCTAAGCATACGTGACACGGTATTGCAGGATATAATCAAAGCGATTCGCAACGAATTCGCCGCTTAAAAAAAGTGGTTTTCACCTCTTGCAGGGCGTTCAGGAGGTGAACGACACGGCCATTAACCTTGCATTTAGCACAAAACAACAACCCATTTACAATTCTTTCTCCATTTCATGTTGGGGTATACTGATTCTCCCTGGCCGTGATGATATACTCCCGGCCATTAATTCAAAAATAGTTGATAGATCCCAACTTAGCTTGAATTCGATTAGCCTGACTTTATTATCCGCAACTGGAATACGCACCCTATGAGCAAACCCATTGTGATGGAACGCGGCGTTAAATACCGCGACGCCGATAAAATGGCTCTGATCCCGGTTAAAAACGTGGTCACAGAGCGCCAGGAGCTGTTAAGAAAGCCGGAATGGATGAAAATCAAACTTCCGTCTGACTCAACCCGCATCCAGGGCATTAAAGCGGCGATGCGCAAAAATGGTCTGCATTCCGTTTGCGAAGAAGCCTCCTGCCCGAACCTCGCCGAATGCTTTAACCACGGCACCGCGACCTTTATGATCCTGGGCGCAATTTGCACCCGCCGCTGCCCGTTCTGCGACGTGGCCCACGGCCGCCCGGTAGCACCGGATGCCAACGAACCGGCCAAGCTGGCGCAAACCATCGCCGATATGGCGCTGCGCTATGTGGTTATTACCTCGGTTGACCGCGACGATCTGCGCGACGGCGGTGCTCAGCACTTTGCCGACTGCATCAGCGCTATCCGCGAGAAAAATCCAACCATCAAGATTGAAACCCTGGTGCCGGACTTCCGTGGCCGTATGGATCGCGCGCTGGAAATCCTTACCGCGACCCCGCCGGACGTATTCAACCACAACCTGGAAAACGTGCCGCGCGTGTACCGCAATGTGCGCCCGGGTGCGGACTATAACTGGTCGCTGAAGCTGCTGGAGCGTTTCAAAGAAGCCCATCCACATATCCCGACTAAGTCTGGTTTAATGGTTGGCCTCGGTGAAACCAATGCGGAAATCATCGAAGTGATGCGCGACCTGCGCAGCCACGGCGTGACGATGCTGACCCTGGGTCAATACCTGCAGCCTAGCCGTCACCACCTGCCCGTGCAGCGCTATGTCAGCCCGGATGAGTTCGAAGAGATGAAAGCGGAAGCGCTGGCGATGGGCTTCACCCACGCGGCCTGTGGCCCGTTTGTGCGCTCTTCTTACCACGCTGACCTGCAGGCTAAAGGGATGGAAGTGAAATAATCTGGTTACAGATTGTTACCTTTACGCTGTCCAAAATAAAAAACCGGCCTTATCAGCCGGTTTTTTTATTCTGCAAAGGTCAGCAATCAGTCTTTATGAATGATGCGGTCTGCAGGTGCCTGAGCTTCGGTATCGGACTTCTTGCCGTTGTCATCTTCAGCCATTGCTTTCTTAAAGCCTTTGATGGCGGAACCGAGATCGCCGCCCAGCGTGCGCAGCTTCTTAGTACCAAACAGCAATACGATCAGCGCGCCGACAACCAGCAGCTTAGTAATACTAATCTCTCCCATACCTACCTTCTTCTGTGATATGTGCCGTGACAACGGCGAATAAAAAAAACCTGATTTCATTAACGGTCATTTGTCCGCGCGACACAATAGCAATCTGTAACAAGGTGAATCAAGAGCTGATTAAAAAAACGTCATAACATTTGAGGTATCGCAAACCGTCGGTTATTAAGCACCGGCAGCATTTGCCGTACCGCCGCCACTCTGTCCGCCCTGAGTTCGGCGAAAATAAGCTCGGGCGATTCTGCCGCAGCCGCAATTGTGACGCCCAGCGGGTCAACAACCCGGCTCTGGCCGATATTTTTACTACCGCATTCGCCGCTCGCCACAAGATAGCAGGTGGTATCCAGCGCCCTGGCGGCCAACAGCGTCGCCCAGTGAGCTTCTTTGTGCGGGCCTTTTAGCCATGCGGCAGGCAGAACGATAACCTCGGCACCCGCCAGCGCCAGGCTCAGGGCCATGTCGGGGAAACGCAGATCATAGCAGGTCATCAGGCCAACTTTCATTCCGGCAACCTCAAGCAGAGGAGCCAGCTCATTTCCTGCGTCCACCAGCCGGGATTCCTGAACGCTGAAGGCGTCGTACAAATGCACTTTCTGATATTGAGCCACGATTTCGCCGCCCCGAAGCGCCAACAGAGTATTTGCCGCCCGTCCCTGCCGTGTCGGGATATGCAGCGTCAGCACCGTCGTCATTCCATTTTTACGACTTTCCTCGCGTAACTGTTCCACGTAGCGGCCATCGACAGGCTGGGCCGATTTGACAGACATATCCGGGTCGTTATCGTCCCGGGCGAGCACCGCCTCCGGCAATACCAGAAGGTCCGTTCCTGCCAGCCCGGCCTCGGCCATGAGCCCGACGCAGGTGGCTGCATTCTTCTGCCATTCAGGCCCCACCGCAAACTGCCCCACGGCAACCTTCATACCTGCTCCTCAACTAAATGATTAATTACAGTATATCGCGTGTAAATCTACATGTTCGAACGCTACACTTTGCCCATCAACGTATTTAGCAAGGATTAACCGTGATTCAGATGCTGTTCGCCGTGTTTATCGGCGGCGGGATCGGCAGCGTAACGCGCTGGTTCCTGAGTTTAAAATATAACCCGATTCATATGGGCATTCCCATCGGCACGCTGATAGCCAACCTGACCGGCGCTTTTATTATCGGCCTGGGACTGGCGCTATTTAGCCGCTTTAGTAACGTCGATCCCGTGTGGAAACTGCTTATCACCACCGGCTTTTGCGGTGGCCTGACAACCTTCTCTACCTTTTCGGCTGAAGTGGTGCTGCTGTTACAGGACGGGCGCTTTGCGTGGGCCGGAATGAACGTGCTGCTGAACCTTGTCGGCTCATTTGTTATGACCGCACTCGCATTTTGGCTGGTTTCTTTGTTTGTCACCCGGTAATCACCGCCGGGTTAATGTTAGCTTAATTTTTCTCTGCCACTATCCCGCAATGATCTTTGGGGAGATGGCAATGAAAGAGCAAGTCACCGGCTGGTTGAGCGTTCTGGTTAGCGTAGTGATTGTTGGATTGTTTCTGAAAGCTTACCTGTTCGCCTGATAGACAGAAAAAACCGCCAGACAAAATGCCCTACAGCAGGGTCACTTCAAATCTGGCGGTTTTTGCAGCCTGGTTTCAGGCAAAAAAAAACCCGCCTTGGCGGGTTTTTATATTCTACTGGTAATGACTTAGATAGGCATTACGTTTGCAGCAGAAGGGCCTTTGGCACCGTTAGTGATTTCAAACTCAACGCGCTGGCCTTCAGCCAGGGTTTTGAAACCATTGCTCTGGATTGCAGAGAAGTGTACGAACACGTCTTTGCTGCCATCTTCCGGAGTAATGAAGCCGAAGCCTTTGGATTCATTAAACCACTTAACGTTACCTTTAATCTTAGACATCAAAATTACCTTTACATGAAAAAACGACACAAATGCTGTGTCGGGCATCAGTACAACAATTGTGGTGGCTTTTGTCCAGTCCAGAATTGAGAAAAAGTGATAAAAGTCGCGAAGTTTTTAACACCTGAAAGATTAACCCTTGTTTTTAAAGGGGTATAAAAAACCCCTTTTTCAGGACTACCGGACAAGACAAAATCAGAACTGGAACCGCAGCCAGGCGAAGTAAACGTTGCCGTTGTTGTAAGTCCCTGGAATATAGGTCATCTGGAAGGTTGCCGGGCCGTATCCTATGGAAGCCAGCGGCAGCACCAGTGGAACAGGAATGTACTTCCAGTTGTCGCGAGCGGTAACCCCCACGGTATACCCCAGCCCGAGGTGGAAGTTATCATCGCTCAGCGGTCGCCAGGTTTTCTCCCAGCCGTAGCCGCCAATCGGCTCCCATTTGTTAAAGGAATCTTTAAACGCCATCAGGTAGATGCCGTTCCAGTTCCCCTCCTCATCCCAGCGTGACTGGCCAAAACCGGCCCCCCACGGACGCTCGTTATAGCGATCGGTCTTATCTTTGTCATAGGCAAAGCGGGCATGCCAGGTGATTGCAGGAACGTAAAGATCATAATGCTCAGGCTCGTTCCAGGTCTTTGAAACATTGCTGGAAAAAGTATTCCACGCGTTAGTGAAAAACCCGCCTTCTGCGGCAAATGCAGCGGGTGTACTCAGCGCCAGCGCGCAAAACAAAATCAGATTCGAGAAAAATTTATTCGCGTAAGTCACGTCTTTCTTACCATATTAAAATTCGACAGCTACCTTACTGAATTATATCTCAATGAAAGCTAAATCAGCACCAGACTTAGCTTGAAAGTTGTACTCATTTAATGTCAAGTCACAAAGGTCTTAAATACTCATAAGATATCAATGAATAGCCATGCAAATCGGGTCGCATAAAATAGGCGACCCGTGAGAGAAAAGAGTTATTTACGCCGGTGGGTCAGCATATATACCGCCGGAATAACCAACATGGAAAGCAGCGGTGCGGTGACCATGCCGCCAATCATCGGCGCAGCAATACGCCTCATGACCTCTGATCCTGCGCCATTGCCCCACATAATGGGCAACAGACCGGCCATTATGGTGGCAACCGTCATCACCTTAGGCCTGACGCGCAGCACCGCCCCCTCGTGGATAGCCCGCCGCAGCAGGCCGTCACTCTGCCCGCCCTCGGTTTTCAGGTGTTTATCCAGCGCCTGATTTAAATACAGCACCATTATCACACCAAATTCTGCCGCTACGCCTGCCAGAGCAATAAAACCAACAGCCCCGGCAACCGAAAGGTTATATCCCAGCAGATACAACAGCCACACACCGCCAATTAATGAGAACGGCAAAGTCCCCATAATTAATAGTGCATCTTTCACCCGGGAGAAAGTTACATACAGCAATACAAATATGATTAACAACGTAAACGGCAGCACGATTTTTAATTTTGCCGTCGCCCGTTCGAGATATTCAAATTGCCCCGACCACGAGAGCGACACGCCTTCAGGAAGTTTCACCTGCTCGGCAACCACGCGCTGCATATCTTCTACCGCTGACTTTAAATCCCGCCCGCGCAGATCAACATAAATCCAGTTAGAAAGACGGGCATTCTCGCTTTTCAGCATCGGCGGCCCCTCGGTGATAGCGATATTAGCCAGCTCGGAAAGTGCAATCTGGCTGCCGTTAGCGGTAATCACCGGCAGGTCGCGAAGTTTTTGCAGGTTATCGCGCAGTTCACGCGGGTAGCGCACGTTAATCGGATAGCGTTCACGCCCCTCGATAGTTTCCCCGATGTTTTCACCGCCGATAACCGTGGCCACCAGCGATTGCAGCTCCTTCACGGAAACGCCATAGCGAGCGGCTTTACGGCGATCGATGTCAATATCAACATAGCGCCCTCCCCCTAAGCGTTCTGCCAGCGCCGAAGTGACGCCCGGCACCTGCTTCACCACCCGCTCAATCTGCTCCGCCACCGACTCAATGGCCGCAATGTTATTGCCGTTCACCTTAATGCCCACCGGGCTTTTAATGCCGGTCGCCAGCATATCCAGGCGATTACGGATTGGCGGCACCCAAACGTTGGCTATGCCCGGAACCTTAACCACGTTATCCAGCTCGCTCACCAGCTTGTCCATCGTCATACCCGGTCGCCACTGGTCGCGAGGCTTAAAGCGAATGGTCGTTTCAATCATCGTCAGCGGTGCAGGGTCGGTTGCGGTTTCGGCCCTCCCTGCCTTACCAAACACCGTTTCCACTTCCGGCACGGTTTTGATCAGGCGGTCGGTCTGCTGCAACAGCCGCCCGGCTTCACGCGCCGAAATTCCCGGCAGGGTCGAAGGCATATAAAGCAGGTCCCCCTCATCCAGCGGCGGCATAAATTCGCTGCCCAACTGGCTAAGCGGCCAGAGCGTGGCCACCAGCAGCAGTCCCGCAACCGCCAGCGTGGTTTTAGGCTTATCGAGAACCTTTTCCAGCATCGGCTCATACGCCGCAATCAGCCAACGGTTAATCGGGTTAGCCTTTTCATCGGGAATTTTGCCGCGAATAAACCAGCCCATCAGCACCGGCACAAGGGTAATTCCTAGTCCGGCTGCAACCGCCATTGAATAGGTTTTGGTGAAGGCCAGCGGCGAGAACATGCGCCCTTCCTGCGCCTCAAGCGAGAAGACCGGAATAAACGACAGCGTAATGATAAGCAGGCTACAAAACAGCGCTGGCCCGACTTCAACCGCCGCCTGCTGGGAAATTTGCCAGTAATCGGCACTGCGTGGCTGCTCGCCGGGGTGGTCGTGCCTCCACTGCTCAAGCACCTTATGCATGTTTTCTATCATGACTATAGCGGCGTCCACCATCGCGCCAATCGCAATCGCAATACCGCCAAGCGACATGATGTTGGCGTTCACTCCCTGGTAATGCATCACGATAAATGCCCCAAGAATACCGAGCGGCAGGGTAATTATCGCTACCAGCGCGGAGCGGAAGTGGAATAAGAACAGAGAGCAGATAATAGCCACCACGATGAACTCTTCCAGCAGCTTGTGGGAGAGCGTATCAATAGCGTTTTCAATCAGATGTGAACGGTCATAGACCGGAACAATTTCCACACCGGCAGGCAGGCTTTTTTGCAGTTGAGCAAGCTTCTGCTTCACCGCATTAATGGTTTCGAGGGCATTTTTCCCATAACGCATCACAATGATGCCGCCTGCAACCTCACCTTCACCATTGAATTCCGCCACGCCGCGGCGAATCTCCGGCCCCAGCCTGACAGAAGCAACGTCAGAAAGCAGCACCGGCACGCCTTCCCGACTGGTAATCACCACCTGTTTAAAATCATCCAGATTTTTGAGATACCCCGCCGTACGAACCATATACTCGGCCTCGCCCATCTCAATAACCGAGCCGCCCCCTTCCTGGTTGGCGTTTTTCACCGCGCCGATAACCTGTTCATGGGTGATGTTAAGCGCCTTCATCCGTTCAGGATCGAGCACTATCTGGTACTGACGCACCATACCGCCCACGCTTGCTACTTCCGAAACGTCAGGCACGGTTTTTAGCTCAAACTTCAGCGTCCAGTCCTGCAACGCCCGCAGGTCAGCAAGGCTGTGTTTCCCGCTGCGATCTATCAGCGCATATTCATACACCCAGCCCACGCCGGTTGCGTCCGGCCCCAGCGCAGCTTTGGCCTCAGGCGGCAGCTGGGACTGAACCTGACTCAGGTATTCAAGCACCCGGGAACGCGCCCAGTATGGATCGGTGCCGTCATCAAACAGGATATAAACGTAGGAGTCGCCGAACATCGAAAAGCCGCGCACCGTTTTTGCGCCCGGAACGGAAAGCATTGTCGTGGTCAGCGGATAAGTCACCTGATCTTCAACAATCTGCGGCGCTTTTCCAGGGTAGCTTACGCGCACGATCACCTGCACGTCGGAAAGATCGGGCAAGGCATCGAGCGGCGCACGCTGAAGCGACCATAGTCCCCAGGCCGCCATGATAATGGCCGCCAGCACCACCAGCAGCCGGTTTTTTAGCGACCAGCGAATAACGGCAGCAATCATTTGCTCGCCCCCGCCATCGGCATCAGGTGGGTAATTACCGCGCCTTCTTCGTCGTCCGTGCTAAAGCTGAACATCACCGCATCCCCCGGCTTCAGGTTGGTCGGCGACTTAAGCGCAAACGGCATTGTCATCGCCCCCCATTTAAGCGCGGGGATCGGCTGATGGGAGATGGTAATAGAATCGGCGCTAACGGCTTTCACCACGCCTTCGCCATCGTAGGTTTTAACCGTCGCCTTAGCCTGTGTTTGTGCCCCGCTCTCAGGTAAAGCGCTGCGCAGGCTGGCTTCAGAATCGATGAGGAACTGGCCTGAAGTCACCACCTTTTCGCCCCCGGTCAGCCCGGAACGGATCTCCACCCAGCCTTTATCGACTATTCCCGGCACCACGTTTACCGGGCGGAAATGGCCGCCGTCTTCGGCTACCAGCACGCGGCTTTCATTGCCGGTTTCAATCAGCGACTCCTCCGGTACCGCCAGCACTGCCGAGCGCGGCTGCTGGTTAGCAAGCCTGACGCTCAGGTACATTCCCGGTTTGAGTTTCATCTGCGGGTTGTCGAGCACGATACGCGCCTTCAGGGTGCGGGTCGTGGTTTCCAGATTCGGCAGCAGCTCGCTAACCCGGCCATGGAAAGCTTCCCCCGGCCAGCTGTCGGCGCTGGCAACAATTTCGCTCCCGGGCTGCAACGCCTGAGCCTGAGACTGAGGATAATCCACTACAATCCATACCGATTGCAGGCTGGCGACCTCAAACAGCGGCGCATTCGCGCTAACCTGCTGGCCTTCACGTGCTTCGAGCTTGTTCACATATCCGGCAAGCTTCGCGCGCACGGTCACCCGCGTTTGCGGTTTGCCGCTGCGCTCAACCTGGCTAATCACCTCCGTCGGCATAAATTGCAGCTGTAGCCGCTCTCTTGCCGCCGCCGTCAGCGCGCTGTCTCCCAACTTGCGCACAGCCAGATACTCCTGCTGGGCCGCCGTCCACTCAGGGAACCACAGCCGGGCCAAAGGCTCTCCGACCTTCACGTACTGCTGCGGGGCTTTCACATACAGCGTCTCAACAATGCCATTCGCGCTGGCGGGAATAATTTGCACGCTGCGCTCGTCCAGCGTCACGGTGGCAAAAGCGGCAAAAGGAACACTCAAAGCCCGGCGCTCAACGGCTGCGGTTTTAACCCCCAGATTTTGCTGCTGGCGGCTGCTTACCGTTACGCCGCCGTCGTTCGTGACCTCATCCGCATAGCGGGCCACCAGCTCCATATCCATAAACGGTGATTTACCCGGTTTATCAAAGCGCTGCCCCGGCACCATTGGGTCATACCAGTAGAGCACTTTACGCCCGTTCTCCTGCCCTGCCTGTGGCTCTGGCTGAGCATGACCGTTTTGCTGCTTCCCGGCGTAATATCCTGCTGCCAGAGCGGCGACAACCGCGACGGCCAGCAGGGAAAAGTTAAGTGATTTTTTCATTAGTTAACGTCCTGAGGCGTGAGGTAGCGGATGGCGGCCCAGTTGGTGGCAACGGCTTTTTCAGCGCTGCTGGCGGTCAGCTCGGTGTCCAGAAGCTCGCGGCGAGCGGCCAGTAATTCCGCAAGCGTTGACTTCCCGGCGCTATATTGTGACTCCAGCAGTGACAGGCGCTGGCGCTGAAGCGGTAACGCCTGTTCCTGCTGGCGCTGCCAGACGCTTTGCGCCGCCTGATAATTCGCCACCAGCGTACGCACAAGGGCGACATGCTCCCGGCGAGCCAGCGCCAGTTGATCGTTCGCCTCCATCGAGCGGGAAACATCGGCGGAATAGTCTTTGTCCTGGCGCTGAGATTTAAACAGCGGCAGGTCGACGGTAAACATCACCCCTGCCATATCGTCAAAGCCCTCGGCGCGGCGGGCGTAATAAACTTCCACTCCGACATCGGGTTTGGACGCAACCTCCGATTGTGCGGACTTCGCGCGGGCAACATCGGCCTCTCTTGCCGCTTCAATCACCTCTGGATGCTGCACCACGCCTTCTTCAAGCACCTGCGGGTCGGCGGGTAAACGCTGGAAGCGGGGCAGAGAACCGGCAACGCTATCAACCTGCTGGCCGGTCAGTTGCAGAAGACGAGTTTTTGCCAGCGTCACGTCGCGTTCGGCAAGCGTAACCTTGTCCTGCATGGTCAGCAGCGTCATGCGGATATCCACCACGCCGGAAGCGGGCGAGCTGCCGCTGGCTACAGTGGCCTTTTGCACGCCAACCTGCCGCTCGGTTTCACTCACCAGCTTGCGGGCGGCAATGAGCACTTTTTCGGACAGAGCCAGTTCAAGCCAGGCCTGCGCGGTATCGCGTTGAAGGTTGGCGCGGATAGTCTCAGCTTTAGCCTTGCTGCTTGCCGACTGGGCAAGAATCGTATCGGCCTTGCGGTCGCGTTTTTCCTCGCTAACGTAATCCTGCATGATGCCGATACGCTGCATCGTCATGCCTTCGCGGGTAAAGCGATGACTGTTGCTGCCCTGCACCGGCAGGTTCTCAATACCAAACTTCAGTTTCGGGTCGGGGAGCTGGCGAGCGGAGTCCGCCATCGCGTTCAGGGCATCGCTCTGGTTCCGGTTTGCGGACAGGGCCGCGGAGTAGTGTTCGGCTGCCAGCAGAGTCTGTTGCAGGCTGAACTCCGCCGCCGGGGCGGCGGAGACAGACGCAGCAAACAGCACCCCGCCGAGCCAAAGGCTCAGGGTGTGTCGTTTCATGGCAACCTCGGTTAGTTAAGCGGGGTTGCGGAAACCAGCTGATACCCTTGTTCGTGCTGCGCGAAGGTGAACGAAATCTTCTCCCCAACGCTTAACGCAGGCACGGAACCGTCCTTCGGCAAAGAAAAGGTCATAGTCATTGCTGGCCAGCCGAGCCCGGCGACCGGGTGATGAGCAATAGAAACGGTGTCGGCGGTAAGTTTTTTCACCACGCCTTCGGTGTGGTAAACCGTCGCGGCAGGGGCAGCTTTCGCAGGCATCGACATGCCCTGCATATCGGGCATACCAGCCATATCGTGAGAGGACTCTGCGGAAAACGCAGGGAAAGAGGCACCGGAAAGCAGCGCAATAGCTGCGGCAAAACGAAGTGCTTTTAACATGATTAATCTCCAGAAACACGGTCAAAAAGGTGAAGGGCAAAAACCCAAAACAATGACGGTGCTGGAGTTATTCTCTGAAACGGCAAAAACGGATCGTTGCCGGAGGGCCTGTCGCGGGAGGGACAACGTGGAAGACGGACTCAATAACCTGGCTACACTGCGGTTCAACCAGCGCAAGAGAATCAACAACCGGCAGAGCCACCAGCGAACTGTGGCCGTTATCTTTCTGCATTACATCTGGAACGCAATGCTTCTCGCACAGCGGGTTGCTGATTTTCAACTGCATGGCCTGGTCGGCCATCTTCATTGAGCTGCTATGCGGGGCCGCCATAGGGCCTGCGGTCATATCGACCGGGCAATCGTAAGACGCCACCGCCACCTGACTGTTGACAAAAAGCCAGCCAAACGCCAACAGCAGCATCAAAAGATGCTTCCTGAAAAAGCGCCAGCGGCTTGTCGACCAGAAGGAGGTGTGCAGCATAAAAACCCCGCAATAAAAGTGACCCGCAGTATAGGCGGCTGCGGGCGCTATTTTAAAGATTTTTTTAAATGCTTTACGAATGCCTCTGAAATTAACAATTGCGCAAAATATCACTCATAAAACAGCAACCTTATGCTGCTTTAATCAGCTAAACTCGCTCGTCTTTTATTCCCGTTTTCAATAAGCAGTTTGAATAACTGCAATCCCTACTGCAAAAGCCACAGCGGAATTTGATCCGTTACGCGGAATATTGATGCTCATCAGAAACTACAATCCTGTTATCAGGCAAATTCGTAGCCCTTTGCAGTATCCTGCAAAGTCACTTTAATTATTCAGGCAGACGGACTTAACAGCCGCAAGCGTAAGGTGCTGCTGTGCGCCTTAACGCACTGGGGGAAATAATGCTTACAATTCTGGAACTTATTATTGGGGTAGTGGTGATTGTGGGCGTTGCCCGCTACATCATAAAAGGCTACTCGGCTACCGGCGTGCTGTTCGTTGGCGGGCTATTGCTGCTGATCGTCAGCGCCTTAATGGGCCACAAAGTCCTGCCTGCCAGTGCAGAAAGCACCGGCTATACCGCCACGGATATTTTTGAATACGTCAAAATCCTGCTGATGAGCCGCGGCGGCGATCTCGGGATGATGATCATGATGTTGTGCGGCTTTGCGGCTTACATGACGCATATCGGCGCTAACGACGTGGTGGTAAAACTGGCATCTAAGCCGCTGAAGTTCATCAACTCCCCTTATCTGTTGATGATTGCCGCCTACTTCGTCGCCTGCCTGATGTCGCTGGCCGTTTCGTCGGCTACCGGCCTCGGCGTACTGTTGATGGCCACGCTATTCCCGGTGATGGTCAACGTCGGTATCAGCCGTGGCGCCGCAGCCGCTATCTGTGCTTCCCCGGCGGCAATCATTCTCGCCCCGACCTCCGGTGACGTGGTGCTGGCGGCTCAGGCTTCAGAAATGTCGCTGGTGGATTTTGCCTTTAAAACCACGATTCCTATCTCCATCGCGGCCATTATCAGCATGGCGATTGCGCACTTTTTCTGGCAGCGCTACCTCGATAAAAAAGAGCACATCAACCACGAAATGCTCGACGTGAGTGAAATCCAGACCACCGCGCCATCTTTCTATGCCCTGCTGCCTTTTACCCCAATCATCGGGGTACTTATCTTCGACGGGAAATGGGGCCCGCAGCTGCATATCATTACCATTCTGGTGATTTGCATTCTGATTGCTGCTCTGATTGAGTTTTTCCGCAGCTTCAACACCCAGCACGTCTTCTCCGGGATGGAAGTTTGCTACCGCGGAATGGCGGACGCCTTTGCCAACGTGGTGATGCTGCTGGTGGCCGCTGGCGTCTTTGCTCAGGGCCTAAGCACTATCGGCTTTATCCAGAGCCTTATCTCGATTGCCACTTCGTTCGGCTCAGCCAGTATTATCCTGATGCTGGTGCTGGTGATATTGACGATGCTGGCCGCCATGACCACCGGCTCCGGTAATGCGCCGTTCTATGCCTTCGTGGAGATGATCCCTAAGCTGGCGCACTCTTCAGGCATTAATCCGGCATACCTGACTATCCCGATGCTGCAAGCCTCCAACCTGGGCCGCACGATTTCACCGGTCTCCGGCGTGGTCGTTGCCGTGGCAGGGATGGCCAAAATCTCACCATTCGAAGTGGTGAAACGAACCTCTGTCCCGGTTGCCGTTGGCTTAATCGTGGTGATAGTTGCCACCGAGATCCTGGTACCGGCTGCGGCCCTGGTTCACTAACCGCTCTGTTCACGACGCTAAAGCGCCTGCATCGGGCGCTTTTTTTATGCTTATAATAATCGCGCCTCCCGGACTAATAAGAGAAAAGATATGAACGCCATTGCCTGTAAGACATTGCTGCTGTGCGCCCCGCTTCTGGCCAGCCAGTTGGCACAGGCCGATCCGCTGCAACCCGCCCGTTACGGCGATTTTGACCGCTACGTGCTGGCTTTATCCTGGCAGACCGGCTTCTGCCAGAGCATGCACGACCGCAACCGCAACATCCCCGAAGAGTGCGCCACCCAGCAGGAGCAGGCCGACAAACGCGCCTTCCTGACGGTGCATGGCCTGTGGGCCGGGCTACCAAAATCCGTTGCCGCGCGCGGCGTGGATGAGAAACGCTGGATGCGCTACGGCTGCGCAACCCGCCCGATCCCCAACATGGCGGAGGCCAGAGCCTCAAATAAATGCGCCGCTCCGGACACCGGCCTTTCGGTTGAGATGGCTTCGAAGCTCTCCGGCGTGATGCCGGGTGCGGGCGGCAACTCCTGCCTGGAACGTTACGAGTTCGCCAAACACGGCGTCTGCTTCGGCTTCAACCCGGACGACTACTTCGGCACCATGGTGCGCCTCAACGGCGAAGTCAAACAGAGCGCCTTCGGCGAATTTTTGGCTCAAAACTACGGCAAAGTTGTGACGCGTAAAGACTTTAATAAAGCCCTGAAGCAAAGCTGGGGTGGCGACGCGGTCAGCGCGGTAAAACTCACCTGCAACGGTAACCCCGCTTATCTGACGGAAATGCAGATATCCCTGCTGGCAGACAAAATTAACCAGCCGCTGCAAAGCGCCTCGTTTGCACCGCAGAAACATCCCGGCAACTGCGGGAAAAGCTTCCGTCTGGACGCCGTGGGTTACTAAAACCCATAAATACTGAAGTCATTTTTTAATCGCATCACTGTTTGTTCCGGGTTTCACGGAGTAGCCTTCAGGTATCGAATACGGAGGTGACCATGAACAGAACAAAACGCTTTTTACTGCAACTAAAAGCACAGTTTGAATGTGAAGGGAAAAAACAGAAGCTGCTGGGGTTTATCTGGCTCTCACCCCAGCAGCGCTACGAGATCCTGAAAGAGATCCTGCTGCCGCTGGCTGAAAAAAATGGCCGCTAAAGCGTTGTCGGGCCGTCGCATATACGATGGTCCGCCCACAAATATTTCGCAAAAACATTATTCCAGACGCGATAAAACCGAATTGTAAATTCAAATTAATAGCCAGCTGCTTTATTTGCCGACTTAATTTTCTCGTTTCTCATATTCTTATCATAACCATCCTTTGCATTTAATATTTCACTCGTAGCGCTGATGAAATCGGATGCGGTACAACCGGCCAGCATAAAACTGGCGGATAACAATATAGCTCTAATCATGAAACAACTCCCCGGCAATCAAGATCATAAAAATAACCACTAACAATCAATGAATTAAAAAATTTATTACTATTAAAGTCATCAATCGTGAAATGGAAAAAATCGGCCGTGGATTTTAAATTTATTCGGGATAAAATCAAGAGCTTTATTCTATTTATTAATAACACAACCACAAAGTGGTAATTACTTCCCTGAAATAAAACCGACCTAAAAATAGGCCGATTTTAACTCAGAGCAGGATCAGTTCTTTAAAAATGCCAGCAGATCTTCATTAATCTGCTGTTTGTGCGTAGTGCAAATCCCGTGCGAACCGCCTTTGTAAACCTTCAATTCAGCATCAGGTAGCAGCTCCGCGGCAGCCTTACCGCAGGTTTCAAAAGGAACGATCTGGTCGTCATCGCCGTGAATCACCAGCGTCGGGATGGTCATTTTCCGCAGATCTTCGCGCTGGTCGGTTTCGGAGAAGGCTTTGATACAGTCATACATCGCCTTGATGCTTCCCTGCATTCCCTGCGCCACGAAGCTATCACGCACGCCCTCAGATACTTTGGCATCCGGGCGGTTGTATCCATAAAACGCCAGCGTCAATTCCTTGAAAAACGCCGCACGATCTTCCACCACGCCTTTGCGGATACCGTCAAAGACGTCGAGCGGAACGCCATCTGGATTCCATTCTGTTTTCAGCATGATCGGCGGCACTGCGCCAATCAATACTGCTTTAGCCACCCGACCGGTTCCATGACGGCCAATATAGCGGGCCACTTCACCTCCGCCGGTGGAATGCCCAACGTGCACGGCATCTTTTAAATTAAGGTAAGCAGTCAACTCAGCCAGATCGTCCGCATACTGATCCATATTATGCCCATCCCAGGGCTGGGACGAGCGGCCGTGGCCGCGCCTGTCATGAGCGATGACCCGAAAACCTTGCTGCCCAAGAAATAACATTTGGTCTTCAAACGCATCGGCGGTAAGCGGCCAGCCGTGGCTGAATACCACCGGCTGCCCCTCGCCCCAATCCTTAAAATACAGCGAGCTGCCGTCCTTCAATTTCAGTTTGTCGTACTGGCTCATGTTCTCTCCCGTCCGGTTGTCTAAGGTGTCAGAAACATCGACGTTGCCCATAAAGCGTAACGTATCTCTCGCACCTGTCAGACTTTCCCTCGCCAGACAACTCACCCGCTCACCTTTTATCCTGATTATTTCGATAGTTTGAGCTTGCTCTCAAAATGTTAACAAACATTACAGAGTTCATTTACAGGTAGCCGGATGTTACCGATATCATGTTACCGGTATCAAAATAAACAGATGACGCAAAACTGGCGCATTCATCTAAAAATTCGGCCTTGAGGAAATAATATGACCGAAATAACAACCACTTTAAGCGCAGGAACCCTTTTGGGGATTGCAGCCTGCTCCGTCGTGCTCCTGCTGGTTTTGATCATGCGCTTTCGCGTCCACGCCTTCCTGGCGCTAACTCTGGTCAGCGTCGTTGTCGCGCTCGTCACCGGCGTAGCATTCGATAAAATTGTCCCGACGATCTTGAACGGCTTCGGCAGCACTCTGGCGGGCGTTGCGCTGCTGGTTGGTCTTGGGGCGATGATTGGCCGCCTGCTGGAGATCTCCGGCGGCGCAAAAGTGCTGGCCGACACGCTAATAGGAACATTCGGATCCCACCGCGCACCGCTGGCGCTGGGCGTGGCCTCGCTGCTGTTCGGCTTCCCTATCTTCTTTGACGCAGGCCTGGTTGTGATGCTGCCTATCATCTTCAGCGTGGCGAAACAGTTTGGCGGCTCTACGTTAAAATATGCTCTTCCGGCCGCGGGTGCCTTTGCCGTGATGCATGCCCTGCTGCCGCCTCACCCGGGGCCGGTTGCCGCCAGCGAACTGCTGGGCGCCAATATCGGGCTGCTGGTCGTGGTCGGCCTGATTATCGCCATCCCGACCTGGTATCTTGGTGCCTATCTGTTTGGCATCTATGCCGGGAAGAAATTCGATATTCCTCTGCCTTCCTCTTTCCTCGGCAAAGTCGAAGTGGACGAGAACCACCGGCCGCCGTCTTTTGGCATGGTGATGGCTATTTTACTGATGCCGCTAGTGCTGATTTTCCTGGATACCGGCCTGAACACCGCAACGGTGCTCGGCTGGGTTAGCGCCGACAATACGCTGGTTAACTTCCTGCGCATGCTTGGAAAAACGCCTATCGCCCTGCTTATCACGGTATTCTTCGCCCTGATGGTGTTCAGCGGAAAACACAGCCGTCAGCATCTGGAAAAGGTCTGTGACGGCGCGCTGGGCCCAATCTGCGGCATTATTCTGGTGACCGGCGCTGGCGGCATGTTCGGCGGCGTACTGCGCGCCAGCGGCATCGGCGACGCGCTTGCCGGCGTGCTGTCCGATACCGGAATGCCGGTTATCGTCGCGGCATTTGTTATCTCTACCGCGCTGCGCGTTGCTCAGGGGTCGGCTACCGTCGCGCTCACCACCACCGCCGCTCTGGTCGCTCCGATGGTTGAAGCGACGACCGGCCTTAGCCAGTTTGACCTGTGCTTTATCGTGATAGCGATTGCGGGCGGGGCGACGGTACTCTCCCACGTTAACGATTCCGGTTTCTGGCTGGTTGGCCGCTTCCTGGAAATGGATGAAAAGACTACGCTGAAAACCTGGACGGTAATGGAAACGCTAATCGGCACCATCGCCTTCCTGCTGGCGGCGCTGGGCAGTATTATCCTTTGATGCGGGCAGGCACGCCAAAATGTGACTTATCTCCCTTTCAACGGTAAGCTAAGCTCAGTATCATCATTACAGAATCAACCCTCGCCGGTTTCGGTGAGGGTTTTTCTTTGTACGATTTTCAGCACATGAGTGCCCTGCTTTTTTACACGGAGAGAATTATGTCCAGACCTGCCATCATCATTAACGAACTAGACGCCGAACGCCTTGACCGACTGCTGGAGCAACCGCAGTATGCCAAAAGCCCGGTCGCAGAGGCGCTAAACGCCGAGCTGGATCGCGCTGAGATGTGTAGTCCGGAAAAAATGCCTGCGGATGTGGTATCCATGAACAGCCGGGTGAAATTCCGTGACCTCAGCACTCAGGAAGAGCACGTTCGCACTCTGGTCTACCCTGCCAACCTCACGGACAGCGACAACCAGCTTTCCGTCATGGCACCGGTAGGCGCCGCGCTGCTGGGCCTGCGGGTAGGCGATAGCATTAATTGGGTAATGCCAAACGGCAGCCAGACCAACCTTGAAGTGCTTGAACTTCAGTACCAGCCCGAAGCGGCCGGCGACCTGCACCGCTAAGCGTTGAACTTCCCCTCACCCTCTTCCCAAAGGGGTGAGGGTCAAACCTTACAGAATCGCTTCCTCGGTCAAAATACGCTTCGCGCCCAAATAGTGATCCTGCCAGTAATTGTCCGTCAGTTGGCTGATGCGGATATTCAGCCCGGTTCGCGGCGCTTCAATAAACTGCCCGTCTCCGAGGTAAACGCCAACGTGATCCGCCTTGTCCTGGCTTTTAATACTGAAGAAGACCAGGTCACCGCGCTGGAGCTGCTGCTGGTTGACCCGCTTTAACTTGCTGTCCTGGAACATTCCGTTTGCGGTGCGCGGCAGCTTGCGGCTGAGTAACTGGTTATAGGCGTAATAAATGAGCCCGCTACAGTCAAACCCCTGATCCGGCGTTTGCCCGCCCCAAACATAAGGCTTGCCGAGCTGCTGCTTAAGCCGATGAATCACTTTGTAAATCGTCTCTTCTACGCGCGGGCTGACCATTTCGGCCATCAGCGACTCGGTTGCCAGCGGCAGCAGGCGCTCCGAACCGCCAAAATATCCTGGGCGCCAGCGGGCGTGCATTGCCAGCTGCTGACGATTCCAGCTGCGGCTGGCCAGTTTTTCCGCCGCCTGGCGTATCCGCTGTTCGGGCGTGAGGGGCACCACGGCAACGCGTTTTTTCGCCTTCGCGAGCAGCTTTGCGCGGTTTTTCATGCGTTCCCGGGCTTCTTTGTTCTGCGTCTGCGCGCGGCTTTGTGTCGGTTTATGTTTAACGGGCGCGGCAAATACCTGCGTGGAAAACAACACCATCAGCAGCAGAAAAAAGAATCCCGCCATGCGTCGGGAGAGTTCGGACGCAGGCGGAAAAGTGGAGACAATTGAGGTGGAAATCGAGATTAACAAAACAAAATACCTGAGAAATTTATCGTGCCGGCGGCGACGTCTTAGCAACGCTTTCCGCCAGCGGTTTAATAACCTTTTCGCCGTGTTGGCCAAAGAACTGATACAGCGACTCGCTTGCCGAATGGGTTAACACCATTATTTCTATGCGGCGGTTCGCCGAGCTTAGAGGATGTTCCGGGTCGAGCAGCATCTGATCGGCCATGCCGCTAACCTGCAATATTTTGCCGCCGTCCAGCCCGCCCTTCGTCAGCGCCCTGCGCGCCTGCATGGCTCGCTCTCCGGACAGATTCCAGTTGTTGTATAACTCCTGATCGCGGAAGCGGGTTGAGTCGGTGTGGCCGGTAATAATTATCTTGTTATCGATAGAGTTCAGCGCCGTGGCGAACTCGGTCAGCAGGCGGTTAAAGAACGGCGTCAGAATGGCGCTGCTGCGCTGAAACATTTCACGCTTCTGGTCATCCTGCACCAGGATGCGCAGCCCCTGCGGAACAATCTCAATTTGCAGGTTCGACTGGGCATCATAGGCGGAGGTAATCTTCATGATGGTCCGCGCCAGATCCTCAATTTCCTGCTCTGAACGGCGGTTTACGTCCTTCAGGCTCTCGCCCAGGCTTGCCTGCTTAGCCAGCGCCTGTATCGCCTCGGCATTCTGCTTAGCATCTTTGCCGCCGTCTTCGGACTTCGGCTTGCCGGCCAGAACCGTAATGCTGCCGCCGGAGCCGTTCGGCTGGGTAATCGGCGAAGGCGACATTCCGTCAAACAAAGAGTCGCTGTTGAGCAGGGAAACAATCTCTTTACGCTCCTCTTCGGTTACCGCCCCCATAATCCAGAGCACCATAAACAGCGCCATCATCGCGAGGGTAAAATCGGCAAACGCTACCTTCCACGCGCCGCCGTGAACCGCATCATGACTTTTGCGCGAGGAGCGCTTAATTATCGTGGTATGCCCCTTCGCTTTGCCGCGCATTATGCTTCACCCGTCATCTGATTGACCCAACCATCCAGCGTGGCAAAGGTCGGCTTAGAGTCCATCGGCAGCATTTTGCGCCCAGCATCTACCGCCAGCAGCGTCGGTTTACCCGCCACATGGTTGACCAGCACGGTACGCACGCATTCCAGCACCGCCATCTGTTTTTTGGTGCGCTGTTCCATGGCGTTGGCAACCGGGTCCATCAGGCAGTAACAGATAAATACGCCGAGGAAGGTGCCGATAAGCGCCGCCGCCACTTTTACGCCGATAACCGCGATAGAGCCGTCAATCGACTGCATGGTGATGATGATTCCAAGAACCGCTGCGCAAATACCAAAGCCCGGCATCGCCTCTGCGGTACGCTGTAACGAACGGGACGGCAGGAGGAGATCTTCTTCCATCGCCACCAGCTCCTGCTCCAGAATCCCTTCCAGTTCGTGCTCGTTGATTTTGCCCATTGCCATCAGGCGGAAGTTGTCCGAGATGAAGGTAATCAGCGCCTTGTCGCGCAGAATAAGCGGATACTTCTGGAACAGCGGGCTGCTTTCAGGGACTTCAATATGCTCGTCCAGCACTTTCAGGCCGCCGTCCTGCACCAGCTCAAGCAGCTCAAACAGCAGCATCAGTAGCTGGCGCTGATACTCATCGGTATGCTCGTTTTTACGCATCACGCCGCGAAACTGACGGTACATTTCGGCCAGCACCGCTTTCGGGTTGGCCAGCACCATCGCGCCCAGCCCGGCGCCCAAAATAATAATGATTTCACCGGGCTGCCAGAACGAAGCCAGGCGCCCGCCCGACATAATAAAGCCGCCCAGAACACAGACGAAAATGATCGTTAAACCTAATAATTTCTGCATGGATTTCCACTTCTCAATAAACTGCTAAAAAAAACTCTCAATCTTTTGCGCTATTTTTTTATTCAACTGGCAGATACGCGCTTCGGTCAGGTCGAGCACCAGCGCTATCTCTTTCAGGCTCATTTCCTGCTGGTAATAGAGCGTCAAAATCATTTTTTCCCTCTCATCAAGGCTTGCCAGCGCGGTTTTCAGCGTCCGGCTAACCATCACCTCGTCCTCTAAAGAGCGGCCGTTAAGCGCCACGAAGTGAGTTTCACTTCCGAGCAGCTCGTCGAGGCTCTCCATCGACTTGGCGCAGTCCAGCAGCAAATATTCCTGATACTCTTCGGCGGTAATCTCCAGCCGCCCGGCAAGGTCGGCAAACACCGGCGGCCGGCCAAGCTCGCGGGCAATCTCGCGGATGGCGTCGTTCAGCTTGTGGGTTTTCTGCCGCAGACGACGAGGACGCCAGTCAAGCTGGCGCAGCTCATCCAGCACGGCGCCGCGAATGCGGTGTACCGCATAGGCACCAAACTGCTCATCAGGATGGCCGTAACGACGCAGGGAAGAGAGCAGCCCCATCAGGGCTATCTGCTCCATATCCTCTCTGTCCATTACGCTGCTGGCCTGATAAGCAAGCTGTTTAACAACACGGTGCACCAGCGGTAAGTAAGCGTTCACATAACGCGACTCGTCCGCCGGGGTCAGCGCATCGTCAGCAATAAAATCCATCATTTTCCTTACCGCCGTGCTGCTTACTGAAAGACCATCTTGCTGATGATCACATCCCTGAACGGCATAACGCTGTTGAGGCTTTTGAAGCGCTCGCTATAGGCGGCCATAAGCTTTTCCTTTAACTGAGAAACGCTCATCGCCCGTACAGCGTCATAATGCATGTCGGACAGAAGGCTTACCGTCGCCCCGCGGATAGCGGGAGACATATCGTTAATTTTCTGCACGTTTTCCGGCTCGTGGGTCGCCAGCGCCAGCTCCAGAAGCAAATAGCGTTCTTTGCTGCCGTCGCTTTGTAGGGTGATAACGACGTTTTTAATCTCCACAAACTCAACGCCCTTCTCGTCTGAGGAGCTGAACATTGAGCTAATGAGGCTGCTCGCCCCATCGTCCTTATTCATAACGTGAGTACCCACTACCGTGAGCAGAGCCGCAAACACCGCGGCAATCAGGGCAATTAACAGCCCGAGTGAAAAAGTTTTTATAGTCATAATCTTCTGTCATTAAACGGTCAGTAGTACGGAGTCATCTTCGCGGCGCGCGCCCGCATCCGCCTCGATGGCTGCGGCGGCCTGCACATCCTGCGCCAGTTCATGCTGCGACGGACGCTGTTGCCCCTCACGCTGCCCTCCCTGGGAGGAAACCTGGACATTAACCTGCATAAAGTTCTGCTCGGTCAGGCTCTGACGTAAGTCATTGCTGACCTGCTGAAGCGCCCGATAAACCTCACCCTGGCTGGCGTTAATCGTGACCTGCATACGGCCATTTTCGATGTGCAGCGAGATGTCTATCTTGCCCATATCCGGCGGATCGAGGCGGATGGTGGCGTGCTGGATCTGGTCCTTAACCTGAACCTGGAGGCGATCGCCCAGCGCGGACTGAAGCTGCTGCGCCCAACGCGACTCTTCGGCATCCAGTTTGATCGGGGCCGAAGCTGCCGTAACCTGAGTTACACCGCCAGACACCTGTGCTTTGCTATCCGGCTGAGCCGCAGAGATTGCCGCGTTTTCACCAGCATGAAGCACCAATATCGGCGCTACCGGCGTCATTTCCTTAAGGCCAACGGCCTGCGGCACACCGGGTAACCCCACAGGGGTCTGCTGTTGAACCACAGGCGCAGGCACATTGCTGCTAAGCGGCAAAATTAGATCACCGCCGGGTTCAGATGAGACCTGACCCGATGCGTTGTTGATAACCGTGTTAACCGGCATCGCCGGAACCGCGTTTGCCGCCAGCAGACCATCGAGCAATTGCTGAAGCAGCGCCACCGGCGCTTCGGCATCAGCGGTTAAGGTATCGCCGTCGTCGTCACTCTCCGCGGCGGGTTCAGCCTGCCCCGGTAACTGCCCGCTTTCGGCAGCGCTGGCCGGAGTAGCCTGCATCACATTCAGCAAGGCAAGAGTGAACGGCTGAGGCTGCACGGTAGCGCCAGCCTTAGCCCCGATAGCCGCAGGTGCAGCCATATCCTGCGCCCCCATCAGCGAGCCGGAAGCCGTAGTCACGGCTGCATCGTTGAGCAACACTGGAGAAGCGGTCACGTTCATCAGCGAAAATCCTCTTCATCCATAAAGACCGCGTAGGCGGCAACACCTTCCTGATTACGGCGCTGGAGCGCCATTTTGCGCTCCAGCTCTTCGCTCTTCAGGCGGCACTTTTCATTGACCTTGTGATGCATACGGCGCAGGTCTTCCAGCGCCACACGTTTGGCATCGGTTAGAGGATTACGCGCAAGCGCCGCCAGCAGAGAAGCAATTTGCTTATCCACCTCCTGCACCTGCGGCCAGTTTTCCTCCTCTGCCGCTACCGCCAGCGCACGGGTCAGAAAGCGAATGACCTGAATATCATCCATGCTGCTGACCCATTTTTTGCCAGCCTTCCTGCAGATTTATAAGGATCTTTTCGACCTCCTCCACATACTCAACGGAGAGCTTATGGCTGGCGTCATACAGGCGGTAAACGCAGTAGTCGTAAAGGTTGGCGAGGCTTAATGCCAGGTCACCGCCCTTTTCATAATCCAGCGCGCTGGTGAGTGCGTTAAGAATATCGATGCACTTATTGATGCTTTGTACCTTGCGCTCATAGCGGCGGGCGGCAATGTGACTCTTCGCGCGCACCAGCTCGTCCATCAGGCCGTTAAACAGCATCAGCACCAGCTGATGAGGGCTTGCGGCAGCGGCCTGAATAGCCAGGTCCGACTGCTGATACTCACCAAAGCCCTCCCGTTCATTTCCGTACATAACTCACTTCTTCCTTAGGCAAGGCCAAACATACTCATGGTGTTATTCATCTGCGTCATAATCGACTGCAACTGGGTGAACTGTTTCAGGTAGCGGTTGTAAGAGGTGTCATACCGCGCCTGAATTTTGTCGGACCGAATATCCATTTCGCTCTGCTGACGGTCCAGGGTTTCCTGGCGGCCTTTGAGCAAACCGTTAGACGTGTTGAGGTATTTATCCAGCGACTTATCCATGCCCTTGATAAGCCCGTCTTTACCGTTAAATAAATCGTTCAGACCCTGAGGATCTTCAGAAAGCGCCTTGTCCAGCTTGGTGCTATCGATTGACAGCGTGCCGTCACGCGAGGCGGTAATGCCGTAATCGGTCATGTTCTTGTCGCCAAAGGTCTGGCGCAGCAGGTTGTTCATATCTCTCTCGAGCGAAGCAATACCCGCATCACCGGCAAACGCGCCACGGTCTTTGCCGTCGCTGCCGCTGTTGGTCAGCTTGCCGAGTTCCCCCTTCAGCGTATTGAAGGCATCAACAAAGCTCTGCATTTGCTCTTTGGTGGCGGTGTTATCTACCCCGACATCGATGCGCAGCGGCTCATCTCCATCCTTCTGGGCTTTGGTCAGCTTGATGGTGACGCCATCAATCAGCTTATCCAGGGTATTAGAGCTGCTTTCATAAACCTTATTGCTTTCGCCAAGTTTGAATTTGGCATTACGCGCCTGGGTGATGGTTTCGAACGTGCTGAATTTTTGTGCGCTGTTCGCGTCCATTTTGCTGGTATCCAGCTCAACCTTATTTGCCTCGCCGCTTTCGTCGCTGCTCAGCATCAGGCTGACTTTACCGTCGGTGCGGATAAGCGAGGCGGTCACGCCGGGCGCATCTTTATCGTTATTGGTATTAATTTTTTTGGTCAGATCCGACAACGACTGCAGATCGTCCATCTCGATATCCATCGACTTGCCGTTGATGGTAATCGTCATGGTGCCGGTAGCATTTTTGATTGACTCATCGGTCATATCATCGAATGAGATCTGGTGCGCCGAGGCCAGCTGCTCCACGAAAAGGTTATAAGTCCCCTTCTGCGCGCTTGAGCTGGCGGTAACATTGGCGATGCCTTCAATGTTTGTCGTCGCCACGTTTTGCAGCATGCCGCTGTCGGTTTTGTTCAGCGCGGTCAGCGCGGTGCGGAAATCGCTCATCGCTGTACGCAGTGCTGTTAGCGCCGTTTTTTGTGCGCCAAGAGATTTGCTCTGCTTTTCCAGCGCCGCTTTCATCGCCGCAATGTCATAACCCGCCAGCTGCGTGGCGAGGTATTGAGGATCAAGACTGGTCAAATCAGACATTTTTCATCTCCAGGTATACGGGCACGCCGGGCTTGCCGGGCGTTATGCGGATTTATTTAGCAATTAGCGTGCCAATTTTAAATTAAAATAAAATCAATAAGTTAAATTGAAACGGGAAGGCATTCTTCCGCACAGGGGGAAGGCGGAAGGCAATACTTAGAAACAAAAACACCGCCATAAAGCGGTGTATTTGTTGTGCAACTGCCTGCGGGTTTTAGCCCAGCAGGGACATCACCATGCCGGACATGCTGTTGGACTGCTTCAGCATCGACATGCTGGTCTGCGCCAGCATCTGGTTGCGGGTCATGGAGGAGGCTTCGCTTGCGAAGTCCGCATCCTGAATGTTGCCCAACGCCAGTTCGGTATTGTCCTTCATGTTGGACAGGTTGGCCGCGGTGTGGCCCAGACGGTTAATGTTGGCACCCAGGCTTGAACGGATGGTGCCCACGGACGCCAGGCTGGTTTCCAGGCTGCTCATCAGAGCCTGCGCACCGGAAGCATCCTTGATATCCAGCTGGCTTGACAGCCCGGTGATTGCGGATGCGGTTGCGGACAGGGAACCGGACAGGCTGACGGTCATTTTTTCTTCCGCGCTGGCGCCGATCTGGAAGTTCATGTCTTTGGACAGCTTGCCGCCGGTGGCAAACAGTTTTTCGCCGCCGTAAGAGGTGTTGCTCATGATGTTGCCCAGCTCTTTTTGCAGCTCGCCCAGCTCGGAGTTGATCGCGTCGCGGTCATCCTGAGTGTTGGTGTCGTTCGCGCCCTGGGTTGCGAGGTCTTTCATGCGGTACATGATGTTGCTCACTTCGTCGAACGCGCCTTCCGCAGTTTGCAGCATTGCGGTAGCGTCAGAGATGTTGCGCTGTGCAACCGCCATACCGTTGCTCTGGCCCTGCAGGCGGGAAGCAATCTGCATACCTGCCGCATCGTCTGCCGCAGAGTTAATGCGCTTGCCGGTACCCAGACGTTCCATCGCGGTGGACAACATGCTGTTGGACTTGTTCAGCGCGTTGATGGATGCCATGGAAGAGCCGCTGGTGAAAATAGATAAAGACATAGTAAATCTCCTGGATTCTGTTCGTGTTATAGAGCTTTCGTTACTTAATCAAAGCGGCACAGCGGTCGGGATAATTAAATGGCTTAATCAAAAAAACTTAATTTTTATCGCCTGGAAGCAAAACACCGCCCGAAGGCGGTGTTTTTGTCATGCAGAGTCTCGCAGGGATTAGCCCAGCAGGGACATCACCATGCCGGACATGCTGTTGGACTGCTTCAGCATCGACATGCTGGTCTGCGCCAGCATCTGGTTGCGGGTCATGGATGAAGCTTCGGTGGCAAAATCCGCATCCTGAATGTTGCCCAACGCCAGCTCGGTGTTGTCCTTCATGTTGGACAGGTTGGCCGCGGTGTGGCCCAGACGGTTAATGTTGGCACCCAGGCTGGAACGCATAGAGCCTACAGATGCCAGGCTGCTTTCCAGGCTGCTCATCAGCGCCTGTGCGCCGGAAGCATCTTTGATATCCAGCTGGCTTGACAGCCCGGTAATCGCAGAAGCCGTTTTTGCCAGAGAGCCGGACAGGCTGACGGTCATTTTCTCGTTGGCGCTGGCGCCAATCTGGAAGTTCAGGTCGTCGGACAGCTTGCCGCCGGCCGCAAACAGCTTTTCGCCGCCGTAAGAGGTGTTGCTCATGATGTTGCCCAGCTCTTTCTGCAGTTCGCCCAGCTCGGAGTTGATCGCGTCGCGGTCGTCCTGAGTGTTGGTGTCGTTCGCGCCCTGGGTGGCGAGGTCTTTCATGCGGTACATGATGTTGCTCACTTCATCGAACGCGCCTTCCGCGGTTTGCAGCATTGCGGTAGCGTCAGAGATGTTGCGCTGCGCAACGGCCATACCGTTAGTCTGGCCCTGCAGGCGGGAAGCAATCTGCATACCTGCCGCATCGTCTGCGGAAGAGTTGATGCGCTTGCCGGTGCCCAGGCGTTCCATCGCGGTGGACAGCATGCTGTTGGATTTATTCAGCGCGTTGATGGACGCCATGGAAGAGCCGCTGGTGAAAATAGATAATGACATTTTATATTCTCCTTAATGAACCTGACCATCAGGTCCCTTGATGTTGTACTGAGATAAAACGACATCCTGTTCGGACAAATTAAATCCAGCAGCAATATTTTTTCATATCTTGCCACCCCTCCACTCTGACTCTTTATATACAGACAAATATCCTACACTGCATTAATAGTCATTCTCATTTGCACGGGGAAATAAAAATAAAAAGCACAAAAGAAAACAATAGCGACACATTTAAGAATATTCTTAATCGATAAATAATAAAAAATTCCAAATTAAAATAATTCCCACCTGGGCATTTCGGTTAATTACGCGGGCAACAGAAAACATCATTTTCACATTCACCGTGTTTTTTATAACATTCACCTCCACGACTCACATCCATTAACATTCACCCAAAACATTTAATATAAATCAGAATAAATTATTCCAAATCACGTTGCCAATCACACTTTTATAGCGTAAAAAAGACACCGGGAAGGACATTTTCCTGCTTTTGCTCTGTCAACTTACATTTTATTTCCGCTTCAGCGCCGTTGAATCTGTCCTCATACATAAGAACAGGCTGTTCTTTCGTTCCCTCCGCAGCGAGCGGCAATTCAGTGATGAATTCTAAATGGACTTAATGATGACGTATTAATTAGCCTCGGCAGGCCACTGCCGGGGGCGATATCCGTTAATTATTAAAGGAATGGCTGCTGCCAAAAAATGAATAAACGCTACTGTTCTGTAAACGACTGGCTGATTGATATTAGCTCTGGTTCAATCCTCAATTTAACCAGCGGGGAGCGCAAGCGCCTCGGTGAATATCAATTAAAGCTGCTGGATACCCTTACGCAAAATGCGGGAAAGATTCTCACCAGAGAAGAACTCACCACGCTAGTATGGGAGCGCAGGGTAATTGGCAATAATAGTTTACCCAATGCCATTCATGCTTTACGCACCGCTCTTGAAGATGATGGAAAACAACAAAGAATAATCAAAACCATACCCAAAAAGGGTTATTTGCTGGAGCAGGATTACTGCTGCGTTATTGAAAAAGAAGAAGAAGAGGTTCGTGATAACTCAGATGACATCCTGCAAAGCGAAAGCGTTCTCTATGAAGAACAGCCCAACGCTGAACCGGAAGTCAGGGAAGTCGCGCCGCTACAGCCGGAGCCTCTTCTCCCCCAACCTGCCCCACTGCCTGCGGTAGCAGCGGCTCGCGCCCCTCGCTGGTGGCGAAGCATGCCGGGCATTACGTTCCTGGTAATCGCAGCGGTACTGATCGTTGCCAGCACGACCTGGTACTTTTTTGACGCCGGGCGGAACCGGCTGATGTATAGAGAGCAAGAGAGCAACGTCTACAGCAATATTCATCTCTACGAAATTTACCCTGCCAGCCACGATGACGTCGGTAAAGATCAGCTTTATACCAAGCTAAAAGGCACGCTCTACCAGATGAATCAGTTGCTAAAAGGGCAGTCCGTCATGATGAATATTTACTACCAGAGCATCGACCAGACGCTGAATTACACCTTTTCGCTGGAGAGCAGCTGCGACCGTAAACAGCTGGCGATGGCCATCTACCACTGGCGCATTGACGGCAATCAACTCAACAATTTGATCCTGCGTGAAACCAGACGAAAAATTGGCGAAATGGAGGGCTGCACCGTTGGCTAAGTGGATCCTGAGTGCATTAATTGCCGTACTGGCGCTGAGTATGCTCGGCTTTTACAACTGGTCGTACAGCAGCGAGGCACCTGCCCGGCAGGCTACCGGCGACGTTCAAATGGGCTTTTATGACCTGATGTCACGCCGCAAAGAAGTTTACGACTCCCGCATGGAGATGGTGAACCACACGATTTTAACTACCATCACCAGCCCGGACGATCCGCGCTTTATGCTGAAAGGAAAATTCACCCGCATCGACTCCCGGCGAGGCCAGGAGTGGTTTTCCTGGTCGCCTATTTACTACAGCACCCCCAGCAAGGGCCTGATGATAGACGGCCTGGTGGATTTGATGATGAATATGGATGTCTGGATGCAGCCGCTGAAGCTTAACGGGCAGCCGCTGGTGGTGGGGCAAAGCGGGATTATATTTCTTTATCCGTTGCATTGAGTTTTCTCGCTGCACGGGCGAACGAAACATAACCGAACTTGTAGAGATTATCTCTTCGGTTTACAGCCATTTATGCCAGTTCGGAGAGGATCCCGTTCACTTCCAGACCTGCTTCATATGCAGTCACCGTCACTCCCCCGAGACCCCGGACTCCCGGCGAGATAAATCGCCGCAAGCGGTAAACCTCCGTTTTATCTCCCAGCCCTGGGTCGGCTGAGATGCGTTCCCGACGCTCACAGCCTCCGCCCGCTCCCGGCGTCCGGACCCTGGTCAGTCGGAGAGAAAACGGAGGCGATTTAAGCT
>NZ_KE161030.1:785922-958489 GCF_000412335.2 Cedecea davisae DSM 4568 | reverse complement strand
TTATCCCAATAAATTTTTAACCGTCGCCTGCTGCACATTCGCCTGCGCACTCAGCGCGCGG
The DNA here is from genome assembly GCF_000412335.2 of Cedecea davisae DSM 4568. Taxonomy (GTDB): domain Bacteria; phylum Pseudomonadota; class Gammaproteobacteria; order Enterobacterales; family Enterobacteriaceae; genus Cedecea; species Cedecea davisae. The sequence continues at coordinate 958,428 of NZ_KE161030.1, read as the reverse complement.
TTAAGCGAAGAAAAACCGCTGCCGCTGTTTCCCAGCACTTCTCCCAGCGCTCGCGCCGTTTCCTGTGCCTGCTGCGGGCTGTACGGCGTGGCCATCTCGTCGATACGGGAACGGACTCGCTCCTGCTGCATACGCAATTTGCCGCGCTGGCCGGTTATCTGTTCCAGCGCCTGCTGGAGTTTCAGCTGGCTTTCACGGCCGCCGTCCGGGCGGGCAACAAGCTGCTCCAGACCTTCCTGCTGCGCCATCTCTGGCCTCGCGGCCAGAACGGTAAATGAATCAGCCGGGAAATTATGCCCTTCCCCACGCACGCTAAGCTGCTGGCTCACCCGCTCCCAGCGCGACTCATCCACGCTGAAATTTAACTGCCCGTTTTTATCCTGGCTGGCGTGAATGCCCATCCGGCCAAGGCCAACGTTAAGATGGGTCAGCACTTTACGCGGCGAACCTTCTTCCGGCAGCGCTACCGCAGCCAGCTCTCGCTTCGCTCCGCCCAGCATAAACACCAGCGTTTCGCCCCCGGGAGAGCTAAGCACTTTTTCGCTACCGGGCAGAGTGAAATTCACCTGGCTCTGGCTCTGGAGCCGCACGTTGAACTGTCGGTCAACCGTGCCGCCGGAAAGCTGAGCGCGGCGGTTGAGTAGACGATCCAGCCCGGCGGCCTGCTCCTGGGCCTTGCCCTGGCCTGCGGCGTGACGCAGTTGCAGCAGCTGGGTTTCAGTGCTGGAAAGATAACTGTCCGCCTGCTGTACCGCGGTGAGCTGCTGGTTAAGCTGCACGTTATAGCGCAGAGGGCGGGTGGAAAGCAGAGCCGCTTCCGGGAACGGGTTACGCGCGGCGGGCGTTTCATCGACTTTACGTGACTTAACCGACTGCGGAGCATCGATACTGCCGCGACTTAACGCGGCTGCCGAAGAGGATGTTGTTGTAGCTAAACCAACCTGCATACTTACATCACGCTAAATAAAGAGAGCTTACTGATCATGCTGTAAGCCTGGTTGGAGATTTGCACTGAATTCATAAACAGCTTGAGGTTGACCGTCGCGGTCGCCGGGTCGCTATAAGAAAGATCGCGAACCACCTGATCGTTTGCCGCGCTGACGTCGGTATGCGCGTCGCTGAGCAAGGTCAGGCGATTCTGGCGGCCGCCCACATCGGTAAACAGCGCCGAAACGTTATCACGCGTGGCCGTGGTTGCGGTCAGCATATTGTCGATATCGCTCTGGTAGTCCGCCACCGGAATAGAAGGATCCTGCATCTTTTTCGCCAGATCTTTAAGCTTGTTCAGCATGTCCAGATCGTCACCACCGGAGGAAAATGCGCCAGCAACGTTGGTGTTTTCTTTGATGTTAACGCCGTTGGCCACCGTGGTTTCACGCGTGCCGTCGTTACCGGCAAAAACAAACTTCTGCGCCGCTTCGTCCCACTGCACCGGCTTGGTGCCGGTTTTAGTACCGGAAAAAAGATAGCTGCCGTTTTCATTCTGCGCGTTCATCGACGCCACCAGCGAGTCCAGCATCGAGTCCAGCTCCGCGCCGTAGCTCGCCATATCCTCCTGGCTATTGGTGCCGTTGGCCGCCGAAAGCAGTTTGTCGTTTAGCGCCAGCAGCTGGTCGTTCATCGCCTGGAGATGTGATTCCTGGCTTGCCAGCGTGCCGCTGATGCTGGTGATGTTATTCTGGTACTGACTAATCGCTGACTGCTCACGGTTTAACTGCACCAGACGGCTGGCCGCGACCGGATCGTCCGACGGCACGTTAATGCGTTTTTGCGTCGATAATTGCATCATTAATTTACTGATGCTCTCGCTGTTAGCGCCAAGCTGGTTCAGCATTTGCGAGGAGTTATAAAGGCTACTGATTCGCATAATTTTTTCTCCAAACCCTCGTTAGAACAGGTTAAGTAAGTCGCTGAAGATCTGATCGCCGGTGGCGATAACCTTCAGGTTGGCCTGATAAGACTGCATATAAATTTGCAGATTAATTGCCTCTTCATCCTCGTTGACCGCGCTCAGGTTATCGCGCTGGGTCTGCGCCTGATTGGCAACGGCAACCGCGGCTTCCTGCTCGGTTTTATTCTGGCGGCTGGCTATCCCGATGCGGGAAATAATGGCCGCCGCGCCTTCGTTAAGGCTCATATTGCCCAGGCCACCGATGTCGGTTTTGCTGTTTTTCAAATCGATCAGCAACTGCAAATTATCGCCGTTACCCGGCTCGCCCGCCGCCCCGGAGAGGGCAATTTCGTCCGGCTTCAGGTCGGTAACCTGCAACATGCCCGAACTGCTACTCGGGTCGAATACAAACAGCGGCTTGCCCGGGTTGCCGTTGAGATCAAAGCCCTGGGAGAGCTGGTTATTGAACAGATCGGCCACCGCTTCTGCCATGCCCTGAACCGCACTCTGCATATCTTTCAGAGTGGTAGTTTCGTAGTCATAAAGCGCACCTAGCTGGCCGCCCGCCGACGGGTTAAGGTTGAATTCGCTGGTGGAGAACTTCAGGCTCAGGGTGCTGTTGCCGTTAGCGTCAACGTCGGCCTTTAGCTCACCCGCCGTTCTCCCGCTAACCAGCGGCTGGCCGCCCTTCAGGGCCACGGTATAACTCCCGGAGCTGTCCTCGGTGATTTTTACATCCACCTGTTCGCTAAGCTTTTTCACCAGTTCGTCACGCTGGTCGCGCAGCACGCTGGTGTTGCCGCCGGTAGACTCCAGCTCGATGATTTTCTGGTTATAGCTGGCGATGCCGGAGCTGAGCGAGTTAATGCTGTCCACCGCGGCATTACGCTGGGTCGAGATAGAGTTTTTCTGGCTAGTGATAAAGTCATTCATGCTGTTAAAACGCTGGGCCAGGGAACCGGCCTGATTTAACAGCTGCTGGCGCAGCGCCGGGGATTCCGGCTGGGTAGTCAACGCGCTCAGGGCGCCGAAGAATTCATCCAGCCCGTTGCCGAGGCTGGTGGAGTCGGTGCCGATAACCTCTTCCAGCGCGCCAATATACTGCTGCCCGGCGGTGTAATAATTGGCTTTGGTATTGGTCTGCCAGACCTGATTGACCAGATACTGGTTAGAGATACGGCGAATACTGTCAACCTGCACGCCGTTTCCGGCGGAAAGCCCAACCTGCCCCATCGGCCCGATGGCGCTTTGCAGCAGGCCCTGGCGGCTGTAACCCGGCGTCAGCAGGTTAGCAATGTTCATCGAGGTAATGCTCATCCCCGTTTGTGCTGCCTGAATGCCGCTGTAGGCGATATTAATCATGCTCATTTTTTATTGCTCCTGGCCGCTACGCATTACGGGGATAACCGGGGGAGTCATTTCCTTCGGCTGCTGAACTAAAGCGGCACTTTTAGCGCTCTCCTTAACCCCGGCTGGCGTTAACTGAGCGATAATCATGTCGGCAATCCCGCTGCTGCGCTGCGAGGCCAGGTTTGAGGCCAGCTTGTCATCGTAGAAATCACGCATCATGCGCTGCTGTTTGCTGTTAAACGGGCTATCTTCCGCGGCCATCGCATCCGTCGCCTTGCGCATTTGCTGCATCATCGAACGCAGAAACATCGCTTCAAACTGCTCGGCGGCCTGCTCAATATTTTGCGGCTTTGCCTGAGCCGTAATGTCGCCCGGCAGCACGGTTTGCTGGCGGTTAATTGCGTTGATCATTGTTTTATCCCTTAAATCACAACCAGTTCGGCATCGAGCGCGCCCGCTTCATGCAGCGCCTGGAGAATCGCCATCGTGTCGTCCGGCGCGGCACCGAGGCTATTAATCGTGTTGACGATGCTGCGCAGGCTGGTTCCGGCCGGAATGGTCACCATCTGGCCACGGCCGCGGCTAACATTCACATCGCTGTCCGGGGTCACAACGGTGCGCCCCTGGCTGAAGGCACCCGGCTGGCTGACATTGCTGCTTTCACGAATCGTCACCGTCAGGTTGCCGTGGGAAACAGCCGCAGCCCGAACCACCACGCCGTCGCCAATTACAACCGTGCCGGTGCGGGCGTTAAACACCACGCGCGGAGGCTGCTTACCGGCGTTGATTTGTACATCTTCCAGCATCGACATAAACCTTACGCGCTCACCCGGATTCATCGGCGCACGCACCGCCACGTTGGTCGCGCTTTGCGCCACGGCGGTATTTGCGCCAAATGCGCTATTCAGCGCCACCGCTACGTTATTGGCGGTTTTAAAGCTGGGCCGCTTCAGGTTAAGCATCACCTGGCTGTTATCCTGAAAGTCCGTCGGAATTTCACGCTCGATGGAACCGCCGTTCGGCACACGCCCCACGGTTGGCGTGTTAATCGTCACGCTGGAGCCGCTGTTGCCTTCCGCCTTCACGCCGCCCACCACGACGTTCCCCTGGGCCAGGGCATAAACTTCCCCGTCGGCACCGCGAAGCTGGGTCAGCAGCAGCGTCCCGCCGCGCAGGCTCTTTGCGTCGCCAATAGAGGAAACGGTCACGTCAATTGACTGCCCGCGCGCGTAGCCGGGCGGCAGCGTGGCGCTAATGGCTACCGCCGCCACGTTTTTCACTTTCGGGTCAATTTTGGTCGGCAGCTGCACGCCAAACTGGCGCAGCATGTTGGTTATTGACTGGCTGGTGAATTTCACCTGATTTTTGTCGCCGGAGCCGTCAAGACCGACCACCAGGCTATAGCCCACCAGCTGATTGCCGCGCACACCCTGGATGTCCACGATGTTGCCCAGCGTTTCAGCCAGCAGGCTGCTGCTCCACAGGAGCGCGAGAAAAAATGCCACGTTACGCATTGTCAGCTCCGATTAAATTGGGAACAGCGGGTGGTTGAAGATACGCGTCAACCAGCCTGCTGCATTAGAGTCACTCAGCGCCCCGCGCCCCGCATACGAGATGCGGGCGTTGGCGATACGCTGGGAAGAAACGGAGTTATCGCGCTCAACGTCGTCGGCACGGACAAGCCCGGTCACGCGCATGTACTCATCGCCCTGGTTAAGGGTGAGCCACTTCTCGCCGCGCACCGCCAGAATGCCGTTCGGCAGCACTTTAAATACCGCGACGGTAATCGACCCGCGCAGGCTATTTTGCTGCTGGGAGCTGGCGTTGCCGTTAAAGTTGCGGTCGCCGTTAACCGAACCGCTTAGCTTATCAACCGATTGCCCAAAGGCTTCCGGCACGCCGATGGAGACATCGTTCTTCTTGCCGAAGTTGGTTCTCGCCTGCTTACTGGCCTGGGTAGACTCATCAAGACGTACGGTAAGAATATCCCCCACGCGATAGGCGCGGCGATCCTGAGTGAGCGACCAGTTATAGCCGCCGTTGTAGACGCCGCCGCCCTGCACTGCCGTTTCCGGCATGACGAAATCTTCCGGCGGCGCAAAGGCCGCATCGTCTTTATGCACCAGCAGCGCCGGGCTTTCACACCCGGCCAGCGCCAGCACCAGTAAACTGATAACACACTGCTTTTTCATGACTCTCTTCACTTCATTAACCCATCATCACATCGACTGGGTGACAAACTTCAGCATATCGTCGGCGGCAGAAACCATTTTGGCGTTCATTTCGTAGGCGCGCTGGACGGTTATCATGTCAACCATCTCCTCAACAACCTGCACGTTTGAACCCTCAAGCGACCCCTGCTCCAACTGGCCAAATGCCTCCTCACCGGGAACGCCCTCAACCGCTTCGCCGCTGGCAGCGGTTTCACGATAGAGGTTGCCACCAACGGCTTCCAGACCGGCTGGGTTAACGAAATTCACCAACGTAATTTGCCCCAGCTCAACCGGATCCGTTTCGCCGCCAACCTGCGCCATCACCGTGCCGTCTTTAGCAATCTGGATCTCTTTGGTGTTGGCCGGTAGCTCAATCTGCGGCACCAGCGGCAGACCGGCGGCGTTGGTAATCACGCCTTCCTGATTGCGCTGCAAATTGCCCGCGCGGGTGTAGGCAATTTCGCCGTCCGGGGTTTCAACCTGGAAGAAACCCTGCCCGGTGATTGCCACGTCAAGATCCTGCCCGGTGTTCTGGATGTTGCCGGTAGAGAACTCTTTCTGAGTCCCGATAATTTTTACGCCGGTGCCGAACTGAATACCGGTCGGCGCGGTGTTGTTCTGATCGAGCTGGCCGCCGGGCGTGCGCTGGTTCTGGTAAAACAAGTCCGAGAACATCACGCGGTCGCGCTTAAACCCGGAGGTATTCACGTTGGCGAGGTTGTTGGAAATTGCGCCCATTTTGGCGTCCTGCGCCGCCAGGCCGGTTTTACTCACCCATAAAGCTGGATTCATCGCTGGTTATCCTTGTAATCAACTGCCGCGCAGCAGGCGATTGCCCGCCGTGGCCAGGTCGTCCGCCGCTTTCATCATTTTGATCTGAGCTTCGAACTGTCGGTTCAGCGCAATGCTGGAAACCATCTCGTTAATGGCCGAAACGTTGGCCGTTTCCAGATGACCCGCCGTCACCATGACCTCTTCATTCCGGGGATTGGTCAGCGCATTGGTTACCAGAAACCCGGAACTGTTTTTCTGCAACTGTCCGGCGGGAATATCCACCAGCTTGAGCCGGTCAATATCCATCGGCACGGCAGGGCCGCCGTCGTCCGGCACGATGCTTATCACGCCATCGTCGGCAATGGAGATTTGTGAAAACGGCGGCAGGATGATGGGGCCGTTGTCCCCTTCAACCGGCAGGCCGTTAATCGTCAGATCGCCTTCCGGGCCAACGTCTATTTGCCCGTTGCGGGTATAAACCTCGCGGTTGCCGCTGGCCAGAGCTATCAGGCCGCTGCCGCGCAGGGCAACGTCAAGGTCACGCCCGGTCTGCTTTGCCGTTCCCGGCGTCATATCGATACCGCCGCTGGTCTGCTGAACCAGGAAACGAGAGTTATAACCCTCGCCCTGGATCTGCTGAGCCTGGGCGCTTTCCAGATCGCTACGAAAGCCCTGGGTATTGACGTTAGCCAGGTTGTTCGCGTGGATCTGCTGCTGAGACAGGCTACGGTTTGCGCCGCTGACCGCGGTGTAAATTAAGTGATCCATTACACGGCCTGGAACAGCGCGTTCATCATGCTGTCGTTGGTGCTGATAACTTTGGTATTGGCCTGATAATTACGCTGAGCGCTCATCAGCCCGACCAGTTCCGAAGTTAAATCAACGTTAGAAGCTTCCAGCGCGCCGGCTTTAATTGAGCCCAGCAGGCCGGTACCCGGCGCACCGGTCAACGGCGTGCCTGATGCTGCGGTCTGCGTCCAGGTCGTGCCATCCTGGGCGGCCAGGCCGTTAGGGTTAGCGAAGTTAGCCAGAATTAACTGCCCCTGAAGCATGCGCTCGCCGTTAGAGAAAGTGGCGTAAACCGAGCCATCTTCATCAATCTGCTGGCCGGTTTTCTCGCCGGATGCGTAGCCGCTGCCTTTATTCTTGCTCACGGAGAAGTCGGAGCCGTACTGCGTGGTGCCGTTATAGCTGAGATCGATGGACAGGCTCTGCGCCCCAGGAATATCCACCGTCAGATTCACGGTACCGTTCGGCGTTTTCAGCACGCCCTGATCGCTAAATTCAAGAGTCTGGGTTGCCGGGTTGCTCATCGGCTGGTCGTCCATGTAGTAATGAACTTCCCAGGTATTTTCGTCGGTTTTCACGAAATATTGGTTAATGGTGTGCTCGCGCCCCAGAGAGTCATAAACCTGCGTGGCGTAGGTGTTGTTGTAAGAGGTGTTATCTTTCGGGTCGAATACGTCGGTTTCCGGCTTCTCCGCGCGCGCGTCAAGGTTGGCGGTAAAGTCGAGGCTGTCGGTAGCCTTAGCCGGGATAGAACCGCTGCTGATAGATAAATTACCCACGCTACCCACCTGCAATACGCCGTTAGCATCTACCGGATAGCCCTGAAGGTTCATGCCGGAGCCGTTAACCAGGTTGCCGCTGCTGTCGGTGCCGAAGTAGCCCGCACGGGTATAGGCGGTAGTTCCGGCGCTGTCGCGCACGACGAAGAAACCGTTGCCGCCAATCGCCAGATCGAGGCCATTACCGGTGGCGGTTATCGAGCCGCCACGGGTAATGCTCTGGGTCACACCGCTAACGCCAACGCCAAGAGGCTGGCTCTGGGCATACAGCGCGGCAAACTCCGCGCGGCCGGATTTAAAACCAACGGTGCCGGAGTTGGCAATGTTGTTGGAGATAGCATTCAGCTGTTCAGTAATGGCGTTGAGGCCGGAGGTAGCAATACTAAAACTCATGTTATGTCTTCCTTATTAACTCTTTCTGCCCGCCGTTCACGCCTGTGAAGAAGGAGAAGATTTTCCAAATTGGGTGATGTGGTTGTAGGCGATTTCGCCCAGGCCGGAGATATTGAGCAGCGTAGGGCTGCCGTCGAGCGGGATGCGCACGTTATTAACGATGCCGCCAAGCTCAACCGGAACTTTGTCTTCCCCGGTGTCGGTCACAACGCTGACGGTATATTTCCCTTCGGAAAGCCCCAGCTCTTTAGGATCGATGGAGAAATCCACCTGCCCGGCTTCCTGCTTGCCCAGCTCGATTTTGTGCTCGGTTCCGGCGGAGTCTTTGACGATAACCGTCACCACGCCTGCGGCGTGATCCAGCGTCAAGCGTCCATCCACGTTGGTGGCACCGTCGGAGGTAAAGCTGTCGCTCTGCACCATCACTTTCTGTCCGACCAGATTGCCGGTGGTCAGCGTTTGCAGGTTATCCATCAGCACGGAACTGTTGGCCATCAGCTGCGACATGGTCTCCATCGACTGAACCTGAGTCAGCTGCGCCAGCTGGCTCACGTATTCTGTACCGTCGGTCGGATTGAGCGGGTCCTGGTTTTGGATCTGGGCAACCAGCAGTTGCATAAACAGGCTATTCATACCGGCAGCGCTGCCGTTGTTAGCCACGTTGCTGTCGCTGGCTGCATTAAAAGTACTGGCGTCGTTATTGACGTTCATAATTACACTTCTCCGAGCCGCAGCAGGCTTTGCTGCATGCTTTTAACGCTGTTAAGTACATCGACGTTGGTTTCAAAACTGCGCGAGGCCGACATCATGTCCGCCATCTCTTCCACCACGTTCACATCCGGGTAATAGACATAGCCCCGGTCATCGGCCATCGGGTGGTTTGGCTCGTAGCGCTGCACCGCGTTGCCGGTTTCGACCACATCCATAATTTGCACTCTGGCCCCGGTCAGCGCCCGGTTGCCCATCAGCTCGTCGTTCTGATAAACCGAAGCAAACACCGGGCGACGCGCCTTATAAACGCCCCCCTCGGTCGCCGACGGCGAGTCGGCGTTAGCCATGTTGCTGGCAATGGTGTTCAGGCGTACGGTCTGCGCCGTCATTGCCGAGCCTGAAACACGGTAGATATTGTTAAATGCCATCGTGTGTAGTTACCTGAGTTGGTTATTTCCCTTCGATTGCCTTTTTCAGGCCAACAAATTTCATATTCAAAAATGCCAGGCTTGACTGGTAGTCCTGGACGTTTTTCGAAAACTCAGCCTGCTCAACGTCGAGAGCAACGGTGTTGCCGTCGGAAGAGGGCTGATATGGCACGCGATATTTTTCCTGCGGCGAAGAGTCGAGAGAAAAACTCCACGCTGAACGTTGCATCTCCGCGGCAAAATCAATATCTTTAGCCTGGAAGTTTGGAGTGTCGACGTTAGCCAGGTTGGCGGATAGCAACTCTGCTCGGGAAAGTCGAAGTGCTACTGCCTGCGGATGAACACCCAATGCTTTGTCAAAAGAAATACTCACAACCCACATCCTCGTGATGAAATAACAACGGCAAAAAATCGCTAATACATCCTTTGTATAGCAATTACCGTGCCAGAGTTATAACATCATGAATATAAACAGTTTTACCAAACAACACAGCCGCAAAGGGAAACAAGATTTCCCCCTTACCTTCCGCCTGATGGCGCTGACGGGCGCGCTGCTACTCTCAACCCCCCTATACGCGGCAGAACAAGAAGCCGTGGTCGCCAAAGTTGCGCTTGAGCGCGGGCATGTGTTGACCCGAGCCGACCTGCAAATGCAAACCGTTCGAGCCTCCGGCTCCCGCTCCGCTTACCTCACTAAGCCCGCTGAAGCCGTCGGTATGACGCTAAAACGCCGCCTGCGTGCGGGCCAGCCAATCTCCCTCGCGCATCTGGACTCCCCGGTGCTGGTGGAGCGCGGCCAGCGCGTGCTGATGGTTGCCCACCAGGACGGGATTGAAGCCCAGACGCTCGGCGAAGCGATGAAAAAGGGGCGCAAAGGCGAAACCATTAAGGTGAAAAATGAAAGCAGCCAGCGCGTAGTCAGTGCCGTAGTGGCCGACGCGGGCGTTGTGCGTATGCTCAACACGGCGGGGCGATAATTTTTTACTTCGCGATTAAAGTTTTGCTCTCTGCGGGTCGCTTTAACCCGGTAAGGAAATGGGAAAGATGTTTTCCTCCCCGTGGATTCACCTTGCAGCCCAATAAAAACAGACCCATAGAGCAACCGGAGAACAGCGATGAAAGTTAACCCAACTCAGTACAGCCTGGCCGTAGCCACCCTAAATACCGGTGCGACCAGCCAGACTCAGCCGCAGGCTGACGAAGGCAATAGCGTTGAAAAAACCCGCCCGGTCGATCCGGTGCTGGGGGAAGCGCAAAACCAAATAGGCGCCATGCCGGAAGTTGATATGGCGCGCGTAGAAGCGATGAAAGAAGCCATCGGCGCGGGCAAAATCAGCATCAATCTGGATGAACTGACCGACGCGATGCAGAAATATTATCAGAGGTAGTTTATGAGTAACCCGGCCCAGGGCGTGAAGCAGCTAATTGAAGATATGATTGCCGATCGTAAGCATTACACCGAGCTGAATGCCCTGCTGGAGCAGCAACGCCAGCTTATTGTCGGCCGCCAGGCCGCCGAACTGGATGAACTTAATAGCAGACTCATTCAGACCTATCAGAGCCTCGCAGCCAGCAGCCAGCAGCGGTACTCCACGCTCGCTGCTCTTGGCGTTCCCGCTGGCCCTCAGGGAATTAAAGCCCTGTTCTCGCGCCTGCCAGAATCACACAAAAGCCGTGTTTTCGCCCTGTGGGAAGATTTAGAAACCCAGGCCACGCAGTGCAAGGCGACAAACGAAGGCAACGGATTACTGCTCGGCATGCAGCAGGAGATCCTCGAAAACCTGGTCAACAGCGGCGAGCCGGAAAACTGGCTTTATCAGCAGGTTTAATTCCGTTTCCTTCATCAGAGATAACAACCATGAAGTCCGTTCAGGCTGCGGCGCATCAGGCAAGCTGTAAAGTATGTCGGCACGCTGCTCCCCTACACGGCGTTTGCGATTTTAATAAAAATTGCGAGGAACGCCGGGGAATGCATTTGCCATTAAGCGGCATCCCCATCTGGTACAACCGCTGCGAACGCTGCGGCTTGTTGTTTACTACCGCTTTCGATGACTGGCAGGTTTCAGACTACCAGCAGGCTATTTATAACCAGGCCTACGAGAGGGTCGATCCGGATTATGTCTCACGGCGCGCCGAGCAGAATGCCGACATGATTGCCAGCATGCTGCCCGGAGAACGCGAAGTACGGCTGATGGATCACTGGTACATCGCCCCACGCAATGGCCATATTACTCTGCATACCCGCCGGTCTCTGGCTCACCTGTTTGCCGAACACGGCTATCAGGTCAACCACCTCAGTAACAGCTTACACCTGGCTAAACGTCACCATCATGAATGAAATTGCCCCTACGCCTGCCCCGGCACCGATTGGTTTTTATATGGAAACCGCTTTTCACTACCAGGTCTATCGCTCAATAATCACCGAGCTTCTGGACCGCGGTTTTTCTTGCCGATTGGTGATAAGCGACGGCATGCCCCCCGCTCTGCTGAAAGATATGCAGGAGTTATTGGGCAAAATCGATGAGCCACGCCTTGGCGCCTGTCTGCTGTCGAAATCCCTTACGGTTGGCACCCCTTTCAGTTGCCTTGTCAGCCCTTATTATGCGCCGGGAACGGATAGCCTCGCTCCGGTTCATATCCGCGCACTTTATGGTCTGGCAAAAGAGCAGTGGAACCACGCCTGGTGGAATGTGTTTTATTCCAAAATTCTCTGCTACAGCCACTACAGCCAGCAGGCGCTCAATATCAACGGCAACGCGGTAGCCGTCGGCAATCCTCGTTTTGACGCCTGGCACAACCAGCCGGACTCCCTTGAGGGCATTGAAGAGCTGAATCTGGATCCGCAAAAACCGACGCTGCTCTACGCTCCAACCTTTGGCTCATTGAGTTCAATTCCCCACTGGGCAAAGCAGCTCGAGCGCCTGGGCCACGACTTCAACATCATTACCAAATTGCACCATGGCACGCTGTGCCGCCCGGAAGAAGCCACCTCATTGGCGCTCGCCCGCCGCCATTTACGCAAGCGGGTTAAAGACCATCATCTGGCCTTCCCTGCATTGCGCGTGGCCGATTATGTTCTGACCGATAATAGCGGCTTTATCTTCGATGCCATTCACGCCGGTAAACGCACTATTTTACTGAGTTGGGACAATATGGAAGCCCTGCTGGAAGGCCAGCAAACCTTCTCAAGCCAGTGGAGCCCCGATCAGAAAATCCGCTCCCTGTTGCCGGTTGCGAAAAACATTGAACAGCTGCGCGAGACGCTGGCCGCCGAGGAAAAATGGCGCGCGCTGGAGAGCGAGCTGGAGCTTATTCGCTATCAATATTGCGATGCATGGCAGGACGGCAAGGCCGGTAAACGCGCGGCAAATGTGATAATTGAGGCCATAACCGCACCGGAACCGCCGGAACAAAATGCTCTGCTGCATAGCCTGCGCCAAAGGCTATTTGCCGGGAATGCGAGAGGATAAAACCATGAGTAACGAAATCATCCAGCGGCTGGCCAGCCTGTCCCAAAAGAATCGTAAAAAAAGACGGGTGCTGTTTTTCGGCCGCGAGGAGTTTAGCGACAATACTAAATACCTTTTCCTGCACGCTCTGGCGCAGGAAAAAGATTTCGAGGTTATCTGGTGCAGCACGCAGCCGGAGCTAATTAACAAGCTGCGTCAGCACGACCTTCCTTGCCATTTAATCAACAATGAAACCTCGCTGGAGTGCATTAATTTGTTTCTCAGCGCAGCGGTGGCGGTCTTCTCGGTCAACCCTTCTCAAAGCCTGAATGGCGATGAAGCGCTGTTCGCCAGCCTTCAGGGCGCCAGGCACATTCAGCTCTGGCATGGCGTTTCGGTAAAACATTTATTGCTCAAGCTGATGCCCCATATGGATGTGCTTTCCTATGACTTCCGTCGCCCGCTGGACTTCGCCTCCCGCGCGGACTGTGTGCTGAGCACCTCATCAAAGCTGGATGATTTCTTTAATGAATCTTTTGCCGCTCGCCGCATAATCCGCGCGGGCTATCCACGCAATGAAGTGCTGGTCCGTGAACCAAACAAACATGAAATGATCGGCAGCGAACTGCCGGAAGCGCTGCTACAGGCGCTGAAAAATAAAAGAAGGAAAAAGATCCTTTTTGCCCCCACCTGGCAGCGTGGGCACTCGAATCTCATCACTTCCTCGCCAGATTTTCTGATGAAGCTCATTCAGGCGGGCGATCGCCTCAACGCCGATATCTTTATAAAAAGCCACCCGATCTATGTTGAAGCAGGCGCTACTCGAGCCCTTTCACGGCAGGCTTTCTACATAAATCCTTGCACCGATCTGTATCCGTGGATGAGCCATTTTGATCTGCTGGTGACCGACTATTCGTCGATCATGTTTGATTTTCTGCTGACCGGAAACCCGGTAATGAAGTTGAAAATCGAACTGAATGATCACCGGAGCTTTGAGCCGGACTATTCGCTTATCCCGCCGTTAGATTTTGCCTATGATTTTACCGAAGAAACTTTTGCCTCTGCGATGCGTCAGGCATTGCTTAACGACACCATGCGCCTGGAGCGCCAGGCCATGTGCGATGAACTGTTCGAAACCGATGCGGATAAGGCCTGCGCCTCGCTGTTTAATTTACTCAGCCATGAAGTGGATGCATGCGTGGCGGGCGGACAACGTTTTACCGTAGAGCAATATTGAGAGTCCGCGGCTCCTTTCGTTTAAGGCGAAGGAGCCGCGCCTGTTAGCGATTCAACACAAAGCGTTCACCCGTAAGAAAACGAGTGATAGCCAGCCAGAACTCGGGGGCTGAGTACGCTTTCAGGCAGCTGTATTGCTGATTGTTGGGGCACCACTTCGCAAATTCGGCGCTATCAAGCTTAAAGCTATCTCCACCCGGCATCTGGCGGATAAACTCAGCATTCTGGATAAGCCCTCCGCACTGGCCAAAATGGCAGCCCACATCTACGCCCAGAGCATTCCAGCCCGGCTCACCGTTTCTGACAGGCAAGCGCCAGGCCGAAGGGATAAGAGAGTAAAGGGCGCAAATTGCAATTGATGTCATTCCGGCCAGCGCCACCGGCCCCGAGTCGCACGCCACCAGCAGCTGGCAGCGCCGCATCAGAGCGATGGTTTCCAGCACGGAAAATTGATTTATCGCGTCAATCACGCCCGGCAGCTCGAAGGCCATCATTTTTTTGTCGCGATGTTTATTGGTGTCGCTGCCAATCAACACCACCTTCCAGCCGCTGCTCAGAAATTCGTGAGCCAGACGGTGCCACTGTTCCAGGCTCCAGGAACGGTTCGGTGCGCCAATGTTCGGGTGCAGTAGTACGACTTTTTCTTCCTTTAATCGATGACGCTCAATAAACGCGTCAGCCTTTGACTGCGCGGCAGCGGGAACGGCAACAGACGGTTGTTTTTGCCACTCGCTAAAGCTGCCGGGGAAGTCCTGCAAAAAAGCATCCGTCATATGCTGCGGAGCGAGGAAATGCCCCCAGGATGAGAGCGTATGCAGCTTGCCGCGTTTTCGGGCTGCAAGAATTTCAACATTCTGTTCCGCCGTCAGGGCATGGATATCCCAAAAATCATCGACCGCCGGGGAGGCATTGATCAGGTCTGCATAAAGCCCGTTGGCGGCAAAAACAAACCTCTCCGTCATATTTTCCCGCAGCGCAGTAAGACAGCCCAGGGCATAAACCACATCGCCCATCGAGGCCGTGGAATAGAAGATGCGTTGGGGTGGGCGTGAGTCGGCAAAAGCGGCAACCTCACCAAGAAAAACTACCTTTTCCCGCGCCAGCATGCCGCACTTAACGGCAACTCTCGCCGCCGCGCATTCTCCCAACTCTTCCTCGTGGGAAGCCGCCAGAACCACTTCTCTGGCCTCAAGTTTTAGCAATACCGGGCTTAGCACTCCGGCCGCGATTTTTGGTGCTAATCCCAACAGTTTCAAAGCAGCTAACGGGAAGTTATCAGGTAAAAAAAGCACATTACGGCCGAGCACCGTGGTTATTTTCTGATGCTCAGAAACGTTTTTACCCCCATAAATTACCGGAGCATCCTGCGGCCTTGTTAGCCCGGCAAGCTGCGCAAGCCAACGTTTACCGTGTACTTCCCTGGTAGAGTTAAAAAGCGGTTCCCCGCCAACCACAGTAAGACAGTCAGGATGCTGCATAAGCTCTTGTAGCGTGAAATATAATCCGGCTGGCAGAGCAAAGATTCGCAGATATAAAACACTCTGTTTCTCGTCGAGCGGAGCCAGTTCACAACAGCTCAGCCCGCAGCGTTCCAGAGGAGAAAAATTATCAAGTGCATAGCCGCTGGGGTAATAAGTCACCTGAACGGCATCCGGCCAGGCGTAATTCAGCAGCAGGCTCCAGCCGTCGCGGGTAACCATCGTTTTTTCACCCTTCAGAGTAGCTCGCAGCGCTGAACCATAGCTTTTCAAAGCAGCTGCAAGCTCGCCTGAGGGCAAGGTTGCCATCTCGCTGCGTCCTGCCAGATCCGCGTAATCATCATCATAAATATTGAGGTGAACAACCGGAAGATGTGCGTTAAGCGTCTCAAGTAAAGGGAGTAATTCCCGACAGTTCCCTAACCCGCAGTGGATTTCCAGCAAACTGAGGTTACGCTCCGCCAGAAATGCGGCAAGCTTATCCATCATCGCCTGACAGCTATCGCCGCTGTACGGGTACACCGCAACGTTGTAAGCCTGCAAAACAGCGCTGTCTACCTGGCTATCCCTCACTAAAAAAACGGTAAAGTCGGCGGGATTAGCCAGGCCATGAACAAAATTGATTAGCTGATGCGAAAACGCTGCCTCACCGCCATCAAGAAATAGTTTAACTTTCACCGTCTCTCCCCGGACGCAAGCCAGCAGATTATAGAGATTTAACCACTTCAATTATCGACGTGGTAGAAATCGACGGTGTGCGCGGAAAGTAGACCACCCGGCACAAGGCACTGTAGCTATCGAAGCGCCCCTGCCAGTCATCGCCCATGACCAAAATACCGGCATGATATTGCTGAATGTATTGCGCTTTCAGCTCCAGCGATTCTTCAAGAAATACGCCATCCACGCACTTCAGCCCGGCGATAATTTGCATTCTGTCCTGCTCGCTGTAGACGGGTTTACGCCCCTTCTTTTGTTCGTTGAGTGCATCCGAGGAGATCCCCACCATCAACCGGTCCCCCAGCGCTCTGGCCCGGGTAAGAATGTTCAGATGGCCGGCGTGAAACACGTCAAAAGTACCGAAGGTGATAACCGTTGTCATAGCAAAGACAGCCCGCACAGCAGGCTGTAATCCGCACTGTTTTGCTCATCAACCTGCGCCGGGTTGGCTTTACGCCAGCTAAACCAGGCGCTGAACAGCGTGACCACATCCTGCTCCGTCAGGCTTTGATTATTGCCAAGCCAGATGGCGCTCAGCATCTTAATCTGGAAGAAGTCTTCCGCCAGAGCGAGGAAAGCCGCGCCGTAGTTTTCGCAGCCCACGCCCGGGAATACGTCATGGTAGAGTCGATAAATCAGCATATTGCGTAAAATATGCGGCTGCTCGCTGAACAAGGTATTCCCCTGCGTAGCGGACCGCAGCTCGGCCAGACGCTCGCTAAGGCGGCTGGCGGGCATAATGCCCAGCTCGCTCAACTTCAGCATCACGCTCATTTTTTCCGCCATCGGCAGGTTGAGGCTGAGCCGCATCGCCCCCATCGCCTTCAGGGTAGCGAGGACGTTTTCTTCAATCGGCGGCAGCAGTTGAAGCTGCTGCTCCAGAACGCCGTGCTCCGCCAGCTGGGCCAGTTGCTCGCCCATTGAGGCCAGCAGAGCCGGGTCATCACTTCCCTCTTCGACATATTGCCGCGCTTTGCTTAGCAGCACGCCGATGGCGTACAGACTGCCTTCCAGAGATAACGAAGGATGAATGGCCAGGTTGATGCACTGCTGATTTAGCGCCTCATCCCACGGCGAAAGCGCGGTCTCGCCCCGCACCCCATTCCGGGAAATATGCAGCACAAATGCCTGCGGGTTGAGCAGCAGCTCGCGGGCCACGCTTTCACAACCCGGCTCCAGGCTGTCGCGCTGCTGCGTGTTGAGGTAAACGTTGGCCTGCGGCCAGCCCTCCGCGCCGTTAGCGCAGGCCGGGCATGAACAAGCGTCGTTCAGGGCGTCAAAGCGGGTAACAAATTCGGGTTGATAACGTTCGATGATATCCATTTCTCTCTCCGGGGCGGCATCGGCCATCCCTTACTTAATTGTGTTTACGGAAGAACCAGTGGGTGCAGTCAACCGGCTTACCGCTTTGGCGGTCGCGCGTTTGCTGAATAAAGGCAAAGCTCGGGTAAAACCCGAGCCAGCAGTTATCCTGGAATAACGGCTGCCAGGCTTGGTCACGCGTTTGCGAAGCGTTGATTGCCTCGCGGTAGGCCGCCAGCAGCGCCGGGTAAAAATTGGCATTAACGCCATAGGCACAGCCGCACTCGGCGGCGCGAACCCGCACCACGCCCTGCAGCGAGTTCATCAGCCGCAGTTCGCTGTATTTTCCGCCCAGCATCAGCGCCTGCCAGTCGAGATGCGGCAGCTTGCTTAGCAAGGCGTTAACCTGCTGAACGGAGTTTTCTTTTTTCACAAAGTTGACCGTCGCATCCAGCAGCAGCACGTTGCCCCAGCCTTCCTGCTGTGCCCGCTCGAGTATTGCGCAGTGGGTTTGCAGTTCTGCAAGGTCGGCGTCCTCGTGCTGATGAAGCGCCACCGGAAACAGCTGGCTGGCGGAAAAACCAAAGTCCATCAAATCACGGCACTGCTGCTCCAGAGCCTGCTCCTGCTGCGGGGCGAAAATAACCGCCACCTTATCAAATACCGACCACAGCACCGACTGGTGAAGCGGCGCGCGGCTTAAACGCCGGTAATGCGCCAGCAGGTTTTGGTCTTTAACCAGGTCCTCAAGGCGTAGCTCCACCGGGATGCTGCTGCCCATAATGAAGTCTTTGTCGTAGGTATTACTGCTGTGGGAGATGCAGACAATGGCCTTCTGCGGGTCAATTTGAAGCACCGGCGTGGTGAAGTTATTGAGGAACGCCTGCTCTTCGCCAAGCGTTGCATCGTCCTGGTAGCGGTGTCTTTTCAGCAGATTTCGGTGCAGGCCGAAGCTTCCGTTCAGCGCATGCTGTTGCCCAAACGGATGCGTGAGATACATTTTGTCGAGGTGGCTGTACCAGACATAGATCTGATCGCAGCCGGAAAACAGCGCATTGTGGCCCAGCATTTCGCCAACCTGATGCGAGATTTTTTCCGGCGGGTAATAGTCGTCATCGTCAAAGCTGATGATGTATTCGCCGTTGGCCAGTTGATTAAGCATGTTGCGCTTTTTGCCCAGCGCCAGCCGCTCGGGGCTGTGAATGTAGCGAACATTTTGCTGAGCAGCGTCAACCATCATGTCAATCAGATCCTGATTACTCTGCTCCGAGTCATCGAGGATTATCAGCTCGCGCTTGTCCGCCGGATAGTCCTGGTACTGATAGATATAAAGCAGGTACGGCAGAAATTCGCGGCGGTTCCACGTCGGGCAGACTACGCTGACAAACGGCGTTTTTGATACGGCGGCCGCACGCTGGCGCTTTAGCAAATTATCCAGCAGCGTGGCTCGGTTAGCGGTTGGTTTCATAGATTAACTCTTAGCGGTGTGCCAGCCGCTGCCGCAGCCAGCATTGTGCGGAAACCGCATCGGTGGTTTTACGTTCGCGCCGCTCGGACTCCGCCCGGCGTTCGCTGCGCTTTGCTTCCAGCACCACTTCCAGGCTTTTTTCGCGCCGGGCTTCATTGAGCAGTGCGCCCTGTAGCTGCCTCGCTTCCAGGTCGGCCAGCGCCTGTTCCTGTTTTTGCCAGTCGATAACGCGCTGGATGGTGCGCTTGTAGCCGGAGTGATTAGTCATTTGCAAAGCGGATGTTCCCTCAGCCTGGGTCAGGCCAGCCGCAAGCGAGGTCAATGCGGTGATATTTTTTTCATAGCGCTGGCACAACTGCTGCTGGGCATTCAGCTTCGCGCCGGTCTCTTTCACCGCGCGGTTGCGCAGTATATGCAGCTGTTCAAGGGTGGTTATCAGTTTGCTCATCGCCGGTTATCCCGCCTGCGCCAGCAGGCATAAATCGCTGATAGAGTTGGCAAGCGGTGCCGCATCGTGCACCTCCTGCTGGAGAAACTGCGTAATCGCCGGGGAGAGTTTTACCGCCCGGTCGGCAAGCGGGTCTGCACCCGCCACGTAACCGCCCAGCGGCAGCAGCGGCTTAATGTTTTGATATTCGGCATACAGCTGCTTCAGCGTTCTGGCGGCAACCTGATGCTGGCGCTCGGTGACCTGGCTCATACAGCGGCTGATGGACTGCCCGACGTCGATGGCGGGGTAATGCCCCGCTTCGGCAAGGTGGCGCGACAGCACAATGTGGCCGTCCAGCACCGCACGGGCGCAGTCAACTATCGGATCCTGCTGGTCGTCGCCTTCGGCCAGCACGGTATAAATGGCGGTCATAGTGCCGCTCCCGGTGCTGTTCCCGGCGCTTTCTACCAGACGAGGGATCATGCCGAAGGCCGAAGGCGGGTAGCCTTTGGTTGCGGGAGGTTCCCCCAGGGAGAGGGCGATTTCGCGCTGGGCCATGGCGTAGCGGGTCAGCGAGTCCACCAGCAGCAGGACATCTTTACCTTTATCGCGGTAGTAACTGGCGATGGTGTGGCACAGTTCGGTGGCTTTAATGCGCATCAGCGGCGACTCGTCCGCCGGCGCGGCAACGATCACCGACTTCGCCAGCCCTTCAGCCTGGAGCGAGTTCTCAATAAACTCTTTCACTTCACGGCCACGTTCGCCGATAAGCCCGACCACCACCACTTCGGCCTGGGTGTAACGGGTTATCATCCCCAGCAGCACGCTTTTGCCCACGCCGCTGCCTGCCATCAGGCCCACTCGCTGGCCTTTGCCGATGGTCAGCAGGCCGTTAATGGTGCGCACGCCCACGTCCAGCGGCTGCTCCACGCCCTGGCGCGTCAGCGGGTGAACCTGGGGTAAATGCAGCGGCAGCGGGGTGTCGCCCGTCAGTTTACCTTTGTTATCCAGCGGCTCGCCGAGGCCGTTCACCACGCGCCCGAGCCAGCGGTCGCCAATCATCACGCCTTCCTGCTTGTCCGCCGGGAACACCCGCGCCCCGGCAATCAGCCCGGTGGGGTGTTTAAACGGCATCAGCCAGGTGACGTCGCGGTCAAAACCGACGACCTGGGCGTCCATAAACTCGCCTTCGGCGCTTTCGACACGGCATAGCTGCCCCACGGCAAGGCGGCAGCCAACGCATTCAAGCAGAATGCCGTTAACACGCACCAGCCGCCCCGCCACGCGGGCAAGGTTGATGTTTTCAATGGAGCGCAGCGCCTGCTCGAAGTCCTGATTACTCATCCTGAGCTTCCGGCAGCAGGTTATCTTTCAGCACGTCCATGCACTGCTCGAGGCGATGCTGGCAGCCAATGTCCATTTCGCTGGTGTCGGTAACGACTTTGCACTCTCCGGCTTCAAGTTCCGGGTCGGCGCACAGCCCCCACTGGCGAGCTTTTTCCGGTTCGGCTTCGCTAATGCGCTGGTATTCGTCATTGTTGAGCAGGACGCGGATTTGATCCGGGATCTGCGGCAGGCCGTTGAGAGCCTCTTCCACCAGGGTCATCATCTGCGTAGGGTGCAGCGCCAGCTCGCAGCGGATCACCTGCCGGGTGACTTTCTCCACCAGCTGTAGCAGCTCTTCACGGCGACGCTGTTCATAAGCCCCCAGATACTGGCGCAATTCTCCCACCAGGCCATCCAGCGGTTCGGCGGCGTCGAGGAACAGCTGGCGAGCCTGCTGCTTGCCCTCTTCCATCCCTTTGCGCATGCCCTCTTCAAAGCCGAGGCGCGCCCCTTCCTGGTAGCCTTCTTCCTTGCCCTCTTCCATTCCCTGGGCAAAACCCCGGTTCAGGCCGTCCTGGAAGCCCTGCATTAACTGCTGCTGGTACTCTTCGGGGTTAAGGGTCTGGCCTGACTGCTCAAGGCTTGCCTGCTGCCAGCTCTTACGCAGCGGCGGGAATTTATGCAGCCGGGGTTTAACCACCGCCTGGCGCCGCGAAGTTAGCCTGTCGAGCGTTGCCGATCGGGTCTGTTTAAACATGCTTATTCCACCGTCTGCTCAGCGAACAGCTGAACCTGGATTTCACCGTCTTCCGCCAGTTGGCGCACGGTGCCCATAATCTCTTTACGCACCTGTTCGATACGGCTCACCGGCACCGGCCCAAGGCGGGAAGTGGTGCTTTGCAGCAGTTGAACCTGGCGCTTCGGCATCACGTTGCAGATGGCCTGACGCAGCACCGGCTCGGTGCCCTTGAGCGCTACGGCCCACTCTTCCATCGGGATCTCTTCCATCAGGCGCTGGAGGGTGTTCTGGTTCTGGCGGCTGAGGATGAAGAACTCGTACATTTCGTCCTTCAGCTCGTCCACCACGTCTTCGTCGCGCTCGCGCAGCTGATCCAGCAACTGCTGCTGGTTCTCAGGAATACGGTTCACGATGTTGGCCGCATGCTTGATGCCGGTCACTTTAGAACCGTGCTCGGAAAGCACCGCTACGCCGCGGTCGATAAGCCTGTCCAGCTCGTCGATAACGTCGCGGTTAACATCATCGAGCTTGGCGATGCGGTAGACGATTTCATCCTGACGTTCCTGCGGCAGCACGCTCAGCACGCTGGCCGCCACGTCCGGCGGCAGGAAGGCAAGGAACACCGCCTGGAGCTGTAAGTGTTCTTGCTCAATAAGCGCCGCCAGTTGCGGAACATCCACCCACTGCAGACGAGCCATGCGGTAGCGGATTTCGTCGCCGTAGATACCGTTGATAACGCTGCGGGCGATTTCCCCGCCGAGCGCCTTCTCCAGAATGCTGCGCAGATAAGTGCGCGAAGCGCCGTTGATGCCGCTCTGTTCGCGGTAGTCCTGGAAAAAGTTGTTCATCGCCTGGCGAGCCTGAGTCACTTTTACTCCGTGCAGGCGCGCCATGGTTTCGCTCAGCAAAATCACCTCTTCACGGCTTAGCTTCTGCATGACCTGAGCCGCGGCGTCTTCGCCCACGCTCAGCAGCAAAATAGCCGCCTGCTCGATGCGCGAGCGCCCGCTGTTACCGGCGCTGCTTTTACTACTCTTGCTTACTGGTGCTTCGCTCATTGCTGTTGATCCACTGTTTCAAGACTTCCGCTACACGCTCGGTTTCGCTCTGGGCGAGCATCTGCAAGTATTCGACTTTGGTTTCAAGGCCGGAGCTTTGCGGAGGGAGATTGTCATCATTCTGGAACGACGATTTCGGCAGGCCAGGCGCCAGCCCTTCTTCGGTCGTCATCATTTCGTTTTCAAGCAGCGCGCCGCTATCCAGCATCGGCTCATTGGCCGCCTCGGCAACTACCACTTCGCGGCGGCCAAAGCGCTGCGCCAGCGGGCGGACGCCAAACAATAAGGTCAGCAGCGCCAGCAGGCCTATGCCGCCGGTTTGCCCCCAATACTGCATGTGAGGATCTTGCCACCATTTCAGCACCGGGAATTCCGCGGCTTCTGGCGCGGTAAACGCCATAACATCCAGCGTTAATGAGTCGCCCCTGGCTTTATCGATACCCGCCGCGTCTTCCACCAGCCGGGTCAGGCCCGCCAGTTTCTCCGGCGTGATTTTCGCCAGCGCCGGTGCGCTCTGGTTCAGGGCAATCGCCACGCGCAGCTTCTCGAGCTGATACCCTGGATGGCGGATATGGCGAATATCGCGGTCATAGGCGTATTTGCGCTGTTCCTGGTTGCGGCTGCTGAGGGATTGCGGAGAAGCAGACTGCGCCTGAGCGGCATTGGCATTGGCGTTGGCGTTTGCCGGTGCATTTGCCGTCGCGGGCTGCTGATTAACCGGACGGTTGCTCAGCGAGCCGGGCACGCCCATCGCCAGCTCATTAGTGGTATTTTCCTGACTAATATTTTCATCGCTAACGCGGGCGTCTTTCCCCAGGCGTTCCTGGGTCTCTTCCACGCTGCTCATATCGACCTGCGGGGCCACGCTGATGCGGAAGTTGTTGTTGCCGACAAGCGAAGTCAGCAGGCCGGAGATATTCTTTTCGGTGTCGGCCTTCATACGCTGCACAACGTCATTCGCCTGGCGAATACCCGCCAGGCCGCTATTGCCGCTCTGAATGCCTTCTGAAAGAAGATTACCGCTCTGATCGACCACCCGCACGCTGCTGGCCTTCATGCCCGGTACGCTACCGGAAACCAGCTGCACGATGGCCGCAACCTGCGGTTCGTCCAGCGTTTTGCCGTAGCGCAGCTGGATAATGACCGAGGCGCTGCTTTCCGGCTTGTTGCTCATCACAAAGGAGCTGGCTTCGCTCAGGCCGAGATGAACCCGCGCGGACTCCACCGGATCCAGCCCCATAATGCTCTTCGACAGCTCGCCTTCGAGGCTGCGTTTATAGCGAACGTTCTGCACAAACTGGCTGCTGCCGAGCATCTCTTCTTTATCCATCAGCTCGTAGCCTTCCGGCAGCGCGGCGCTGATGCCTTTTGCCGCCAGCGCCATGCGCGCCTTAGACAGCTTGTTCTCGGCCACCAGAATTTGCCCGTTGTCCGGGTTGATACGGTAGGCAATGTTCTCCGCGCCCAACACCTCAACAACCTGGGCGGTAGGCAGATTTTCCTGGGCGCCATACAGCGCGACATAGCCGCCGCTGCTGCGCCATATCGAAGCGACAATGGCGCCGGTCAGCAACACGGCTGCGGCGCCAATAAGCCATTTTTTATGATTCCCCTGCGGTACCGGCAGCGCCGCAAGCTGAGTTTTAATTTTGTTTAACAAGGTAAGGCCCTTAGAGCGGAATGTTCATCACTTCATCCAGCGCGCTGGTGAGCTTATTGCGCACCTGCATCATCGCCGTGAACGCCACGCTGGCCTTCTGGCTTTCGATCATCGCGCCGGTTAAATCATCGCTCTGCCCGGTGTCGATGGCCGTCTGCTTTGCGCTGGCGGAGTGCTGAAGTTGGTCAACGCTGTTGACGACCTGCTTCAACGCGTTGCCGAAGGAGACGGGCTGCGCGGTGCTATTCAGCGACGGAGCAAAGTTCTGCGCCGCGGCAATAGAGCCGGAACCGGCGCTGACGGCGGTACTTTGCAGGCGATTGAGCATCTCCTGCTGCGCCATCGGCATGCCTAATCCTGAAATTTTATCCATAACGGTTTCCTTCTCCTTTTCAGGAGTAACACTCAATATCAATGCCCTCTTCGCGCATCGAAGCCAGCCGGTAGCGCAGCGCACGAGGGGTTATGCCTAAGAACTGTGCGGTTTTAGATTTATTGCCCTGATGGCGCTTGAGCAGATCGATGATGTACTGGTATTCGGCCATGCGGCCATGCAGCTTCACGTTGCGGATCGCCGCCACCGCGCCGCGCACGCCGTCGTTTTTGGTTTCGTGCCAGGCCGGCATCATCTCAATGCCAGAGCTTTGCGAAGCCGCCGGAGCAAGACCAAAGTCATTGGCGGTAATTTCGCTGCCGTTGCAAAGGATCAGGCCGCGCTGAATGACGTTTTCCAGCTCGCGGACGTTGCCCGGCCAGTCATAGCTGAGCAGCGCACGGCGGGCGTCTTCGCCGAGGCGGGTATTGCCCTGGTGAAAAGTGTGATACTTGCTAATAAAGCGCTGGGCCAGCGGCACGATATCCTGCTGGCGTTCGCGCAGCGGCGTAATATGAATCGGTACCACGGAAATACGGTAGAACAAGTCCTGGCGGAAACGACCTTCAGCAATCTCAAGCTGCAAATCTTTATTCGTGGAGGCAATCAGGCGAATATCGAGCGGGATGCGTTTATGGCTTCCCAGGCGCTCAACTTCCTGTTCCTGTAATACACGTAATAGTTTCGCCTGCAGCGCCAGCGGCATATCGCCAATTTCGTCAAGCAATAACGTGCCGCCATTTGCCTGTTCGAACTTACCCGCCACGCTGGTTACCGCTCCGGTAAATGCGCCCTTTTCATAGCCGAATAAAATAGCTTCCAGCATGCTTTCAGGAATCGCTGCGCAGTTGACTCCAATATAAGGAGCATCAACGCCGGATGCGTGCTCGTGAATATACTTAGCCACGCATTCTTTACCGGTTCCTGTTTCGCCGGTAATTAATACCGACACATTGAAGTTCGCCACGCGACGAGCCAGCGCAAATACACTGACGCTGGAGGGTGCGCTGGCAACAAAGCCATTAATATTACCAGCGTCGTGTTCCACAAACATGTTCATGATGTGTTACCAACCTATAATTAATTCAAACTAATAAGGACAGCAAAACCGGCTTAATGCGCCCTTTATTACAAAGAACAATTATCAAGACCGTTTATGTTAAGCGTCTGGTATCGGCTATTTAATCGCTGGCATCTCAATGCGGCGACTATCACTGGTGGCGAGTATAATGATGTACTACGAAATGTCTTATTTTTAAGGGATATTAAAATATTAATCATTAAAATACAGTGAGTTACAAAAGTTATTAATCTTAATAGCCCTCGGATAAATAATAGATTAATAAGCTACGCCCCCTTGCAACAACGGGCGTAAGCAGGTCTAATCAACGTCCTGAAAAAAAGTGATGAGATGTTTTCAAGTAATGACCCGCTGCTGCTAATAAAGAGCGCCACCTCATTCTCATAACTTAAACCTCCAGGTAATATTTTTTTTTGGCGGCTGATGAATCAATAATGAATCTCATTAGCGACGCCGTCAAATTCAATAGTTATGCGGAAGAATTATGCAGCCTGTACTACAACGACTTAGAATTCATCACCGCGATCGGCTTCCCGACCTGGTGAAGCTGGAAGTAAATAAACTTGGCCGTCCGTGGCACAAGCTGCCAAAGATCATGAATGATTGCTTCGATATTCTTGATGCGCGCTTGAGTATTTACTTCTTAAAAAAATTCAGAGTTAACGTCATGTTAAAAAACATGACGTTCGCCATTGATAAAAATTATAAAAATACACAAATATTTTCCACCAACTACGGCAATCTCGCTTTCGATATTGATCGTATTTTGCTGCTGAATATTCTCCATGACTATTATGGTCTGAGCAAAGACAGCACCCAGGTGGCACCGGATCTGTCTCAGCCGGTATCAAAAACCGAAGAACGACTGAAGAATAAACTGGGCCAGGAACTTACCGCCCTGATAGTCAATAAAGAAACCTTCGGTGAAGAGTTAGAAATTAAAAACGATTATTCGACGGTCATTAGCCAGTGGTCGTGGTGTATCACCTTTAGCCTCGAAGGTTATGACCAGGGTGGCTTTACCATCCTGCTCGACCATTTTCACGTTGACCGCATGCTGGCGAAACTGAGAACGCCGGACGGCACCGAGAGCGAAAAGGAGTCGGCCCTGAGCGCCGGGCAAATTGAGCGGCTGTTCTACGACCTGCCGCTAAAGCTCAACGGCCGCCTGGCCTCGCTGAACCTGACGGTGGCGCAAATTGCCGACATTGAACCCGGAGACATTATTCCGCTTTCACTGAACCAACCCATGCCGGTCTTTATTGGCAAAGAACAGATTTTTACCGCTGAAATCGCGGAAGATCGCGGCAAATTGCTGCTGAGTGAATTTAACGATAAGACGGCCGAGAAGCACTATGAGTCAAATTGAACAAGACCTGAGCCAGTCCCTGAGCCTGGACGACCTGAACTTCGACGATGCTCCGCAGGAAGAGACGGTTGAAGGCAATATCCGTATGGATTTGCAGGACAACACGCCACGCCATAATCCAATGGACAAGATGCGCAAGATGTCTCTGTTTAGCCGCATTCCCGTTACCCTCACGCTGGAAGTCGCCTCGGTGGAGATTTCGCTGGCCGATTTAATGTCCGTCACCAACGATTCTGTGGTTGAGCTGGATAAGCTGGCCGGTGAACCGCTGGACATTAAAGTGAACGGCATCCTGTTTGGCCGTGGCGAAGTGGTGGTGCTCAACGACAAATACGGGCTACGCATCATCGAATTCAACAACAAAGATCTTGGCGAGCTGGCAGGATGAAACGGCTGTTACGCTGCCTCGCGGGCAGAAAATCCGCCCTGACGGCGCTGCTGACGCTCGGCCTGTGCTTTTCGCCGCTGCTGTTTGCCGCCAACGGCGAGGTGACATTATTCAGCTCGGCTAATACCGACGCGGGCCAGGATTACAACGTTAAAATTGAAATCCTGATCCTGATGACCCTGCTCGGCCTGCTGCCGATCATGGTGCTGATGATGACCTGCTTTACCCGCTTTATCATCGTACTGGCGATTTTGCGCCAGGCGATGGGGCTGCAACAAAGCCCGCCGAATAAAATTCTCACCGGGATTGCCCTCGCCCTGACGCTGCTGGTCATGCGCCCGGTGTGGACCACGGTGTATAGCGAAGCGATAGTGCCGTTCCAGAACGACAAAATTACCCTTAATCAGGCGCTGGCAACAGCCGAAGTACCGCTCAAAAAATTCATGCTGGCGCAGACCAACAACAAGGCAATGTCCCAGATGATGGAGATTGCCGGGGTGAGCGGTGACGCTCGCGAACAAGACTTAACCGTGGTCACCCCCGCCTATCTGCTGAGCGAGCTGAAAACCGCGTTCCAGATTGGCTTTATGATTTACATTCCGTTCTTGGTTATCGACCTTATCGTCGCCAGTATCCTGATGGCGATGGGGATGATGATGCTGTCGCCGCTGATTGTCTCGCTGCCGTTTAAGCTGATGCTTTTTGTACTGTGCGACGGCTGGACGCTGATTGTCGGCACCCTGACCTCAAGCGTACAGGGGCTATAGCGATGATGAATATGGACACCGCCGGGGACATCATGGCTTCCGGCATTCAGCTGGTGCTGCTGATTTCCGCCGTCGCTATCGTGCCCAGCCTGCTGGTTGGCCTGTGCGTGAGTATTTTCCAGGCCACAACCCAGATTAATGAGCAAACCCTGAGCTTCCTGCCGCGTCTGGTTGTCACGCTGCTGGTACTGATTTTTGGCGGTAAATGGATGCTGACCCGGCTGGTGGACTTCACCACGGCAATCTTCCACCAGGCCTCCTCGCTGGTTAGCTGAGCATTATGGGCATCAATATCCACGACTTGTTCAATCCGCTGATGGCGATGGTTCTGCCCTTCGTGCGTATTCTGGCGTTTATCCATTTTTGCCCGGTGCTCGACAACAAAGCCTTCTCCCGCCGCATTAAAATTGCCACCGCATTAACGCTCACGGCGCTGATTACCCCGATGCTGCACAACAATGTGGTGCTTAACGAACTGGTGTCGATGCGCGCTATTTTGCTTATCGGCGAGCAGCTGCTTTGGGGGCTGCTGTTTGGCATGACGATGCAGCTGGTGTTCGTCGCCCTGCAAACCGCCGGGCATATTCTGTCGATGAATATGGGGCTGGGGATGGCGATGATGAACGACCCGGTCAACGGCGGCTCGACCACGGTTATTTCGCAAATTATCTTTATTTTCTGCGCCCTGCTGTTCTTCATCATGGACGGACATCTGCTGGTAGTGACCATTCTGGTGAAGGGCTTCAGCTACTGGCCCATCGGCCAGGCTATCAACGAGCCGACGCTAAAGCAGCTGGTGCAAAGCCTCGGCTGGATAGTGGCCTCCGCCACGCTTGTCGCGCTGCCCACCACTTTTGTAATGCTGATTGTGCAGGGTGGATTTGGCCTGCTTAACCGCGTATCGCCGACCCTGAACCTGTTTTCCCTCGGCTTCCCGATAAGCATGCTGTTCGGCCTGCTGTGTATCACCATGATTGTGTCCCATATTCCCGAGCACTATCTCAATTTAACCAATGAGATCCTTGCCAGGCTTGATTCGATGCGGGTGAACTGATGTCGGCCTCAAGCGGAGATAAAAGCGAAAAACCTACCGCAGGTAAACTGCGTAAGGCGCGCCAGAAGGGGGATATTCCTCGCTCCAAAGACCTGACCATGGCGGTCGGGCTGGTGGCATCCTTTATTACGCTCGGCAGCTTCTTCCCTTATTACAAAACGCTGATTGGCGAGTCGTTTTTGTCGGTCGGCACCATGGCGGGCAAGCTCGACGATAGCGGCGCGCTCGGCCAGTTTATGATGCTTAACGTGATTATCGTGCTGAAGTTTATCGCCACGTTAGTGCCGATTCCGCTGGCCTGCATTGTTTCAAGCCTTATCCCGGGCGGCTGGATATTTACCCCCAACAAGCTGCTGCCGGACTTTAAAAAAATTAACCCCATCAGCGGCTTTAAAAGAATGGTTTCCGGCAGCCACTACGTGGAGGTCGGCAAAATGCTGGCCAAGTGCGGCGTTATTCTCGCCGTGCTTTACACCATGGTGCACGACTCGCTCAACGGGCTGCTGAACCTGCAACAGCTTTACCTGCGCCAGGCCATCGACGGCGGGTTTGATATTTTCCACCACGTCATTAGCTATTTTGTGGCTGTAATTGTCGTGTTCGCCCTGCTGGACGTGCCGCTGAGCAAATTTATGTTCACCAAAAAAATGCGCATGACCAAGCAAGAAGTGAAGGAAGAACATAAGAACAACGACGGCAACCCGCAGATCAAAGGGCGTATCCGCCAGCTACAGCGCCAGATGGCGATGGGGCAAATCAATAAGTCGGTTCCGGCCGCGGACGTTATTGTGACCAACCCAACCCACTACGCCGTCGCCCTGAAATATGACCCGGATAAAGCCGAAGCGCCCTATATCGTGGCAAAAGGCGTGGACGACGTAGCGATGTTTATCCGCGAAGTGGCCCAGAACCACGGCGTGGAAATAGTTGAATTCCCTCCGCTGGCGCGTGCGGTTTATTACACCACGCGCGTCAACCAGCAGATTCCGGCGCAGCTGTTTCGCGCCATTGCTCATGTCCTGACTTACGTGATGCAGGTGAAAGCCTGGCGAGCGGGCAAAGTTGAGCAAAAACCCCGCCTTAACAGGCAGATTGATATTCCAAAAGAGGTATTAAAAGCCGATGGCGAACAGTAAGTTAACCCAGGCCGTTACCATCCTGAGGCAGACGCACGTTGGCGTGCCGATCCTGCTGCTCAGCGTGCTGGCGATGA
Organism: Cedecea davisae DSM 4568; assembly: GCF_000412335.2. Taxonomy (GTDB): domain Bacteria; phylum Pseudomonadota; class Gammaproteobacteria; order Enterobacterales; family Enterobacteriaceae; genus Cedecea; species Cedecea davisae. The sequence goes on along the minus strand of NZ_KE161030.1, from coordinate 927,992 downwards.
TTATCCTGCCGCTGTCTCCGCTGGTGCTGGATATCCTGTTTACCTTCAACATCGTGCTGGCGGTCATCGTGCTGCTGGTGGCGGTAAACAGCAAGCGCCCGCTGGACTTCGCGGTCTTCCCGACCCTGCTGCTTATTACCACGCTGATGCGCCTGACGCTCAACGTGGCCTCCACGCGCGTGGTGCTGCTGCACGGCCATGAAGGCGAAGGCGCGGCCGGTAAGGTTATCGAGGCTTTCGGGCAGGTCGTTATCGGCGGTAACTTCGTGGTGGGCTTCGTGGTGTTCGTCATTCTGATGATCATCAACTTCGTGGTAGTCACCAAAGGGGCGGAGCGTATTTCCGAAGTTTCGGCTCGCTTCACCCTCGACGCTCTGCCGGGTAAACAGATGGCTATCGACGCCGACCTGAATGCCGGGTTAATTAACCAGCAGCAGGCAAAAACGCGGCGTAAAGACGTAGCTAACGAAGCCGATTTTTACGGCGCAATGGACGGGGCTTCTAAGTTCGTTCGCGGCGACGCCATTGCCGGGATCATGGTGCTTATCATCAACGTGATCGGCGGGATCTGTATCGGTATTTTCAAATACGATCTCGACGCCAGCCATGCGTTCCAGCAGTACGTGCTACTGACCATCGGTGACGGCCTGGTTGCCCAGATCCCTTCCCTGCTGCTGGCAACCGCCGCGGCCATTATCGTTACCCGCGTCAGCGACGGCGGCGACGTCAGCGATGAGATTAAAACTCAGCTGCTCGCCCGCCCGAACGTGCTCTATACCGCCGCGTTTGTGATGTTTATTCTGGCCGTAGTGCCGGGCATGCCTCACATCGCTTTCCTGAGCTTTACCGCGCTTTTGCTGTTCGCAGCCTGGCGACAGGGCAAAGTTATTCAGCCTGCCGCGCAGCAGGACGACGACATGGAGGCGATTCAGGAAGCGCTGGCCCCGGACACAGAGCCGACCGTCAGCTGGGAGAGCATCCCGCTGGTGGAGCCAATTGGCCTGAACCTCGGCTACAAGCTGGTTTCGCTGGTGGATGCTGCCAAAGGCAGCCCGCTGTCGCAGCGTATTCGCGGCGCAAGGCAGGTTATCTCTGAGACCTGCGGCGTGCTGCTGCCGGAGATTCGCATCCGCGAAAACTTCCGCCTGAAACCCGCCCAGTACGCCATCCACATTAACGGCATTCGGGTTGCGCTGGGCGAAGTTAACGCAGAAAAGCTGATGGCTATCCCCGGCGGTGAACTGTACGGCGAAATAGACGGCGTGCTGGATACCGACCCGGCCTACGGCATGGCGATAGTCTGGATTGACCCGGAGCAAAAAGCTCGCGCCCTGAACCTCGGTTACCAGGTCGTGGACTGCGCAAGCGTAGTGGCAACTCACGTCAATAAAGTTGCGCGCCAGCATCTGCCGGAGCTGTTTAACTACGATGATATTACGCACCTGCATTCTCGCCTGGCATTGCAGGCGCCGAAGCTGGCGGAGGATTTAAATAACGCGCTTAACTTCAGTCAGTTGCTGAAGATTTACCGCCAGCTGCTGCTTGAGCAGATTTCCCTGAAGGATATTGTCACCATCGCCGCCACGCTGCTTGAAAGCTCGGCCGTGACGAAAGACCCGCAGCTGCTGTGCGCCGACGTGCGTTACGCCCTGCGCCGTGCCATTTTGCATAATATCAACGGCGACCGCAGGCAGCTCGCGGCCTACACCATAGATAACGAGCTGGAAAACCTGCTGCTGAACGCGCTAAACCAGGCCCAGCAGGCCGGTAAAGTGGCGCTGGACAGCTTCCCGGTTGACCCGAATATTCTGGCGCAGCTGCAAAACACTATGCCGATGATTTACGAGCAAATGAAGGCGAAAAGCCTGCCACCGCTGCTGCTGGTTACGCCGCAGCTACGCCCGATTTTGTCGCGCTACGGTCGCCTGTTCAGCTCTGGTTTGCATGTGCTTTCTTATAACGAAGTGCCGGACGATAGCGATTTAAAGATTGTTGGCACGCTGGCGTAGTTCATCCCCCTCACCCCGGCCCTCTCCCCGCGGGGGCGAGGGGGAAAACAAATCGCTTTGTATCACCAGCACCAGATCGCATTAGATTCCGCAGCCACGCCCTTGCCCCCGGCTCTCAGCAGACCATTACAGAAGGGGGAGCTGCCATTTATGCAAACCCGGAGGTAATTCCGTTCACGTAATATTCCGCTGCTTATGTAGCTCCCGGACTCGTGAACGTCTCAGGGGAGTCACCGTCACTCCCCTGAGAACCCGGACTCCCGGCGAGTTAAATCGCCGCAAGCGGTAAACCTCCGTTTTATCTCCCAGCCCTGGGTCGGCTGCGATGCGTTCCCGACGCTCACAGCCTCCGCCCGCTCCCGGCGTCCGGACCCTGGTCAGTCGGAGAGAAAACGGAGGCGATTTAAGCCGGAACAAGTGCCGCGCTTCAATCCCGCAGCCATCCTGAAAGTCAGTGTTGCTTTAAGTCTCGCAGTGATGCCCTTGTCCCCGGCTCTCATCGTCCCCGGCTTTGACCCAACTCAGGCGGGGTGGAGCTGCCGGGAGCAGCGAAAGAGAGCGATCGTCGGGAACGGATCGCGAACGACCCCGAATGTTTGGGTGATAGCCGGGGGTTTACCGCTTTAGCGGCGATGAGTTTGCCGGCGCCGGGGGTTGTCAGGGGGAAAGGCGTATTTCCCCCTGACACGTTCACCGTTCGCGGAACGTGCAGGGAAAACAGATTCCCGGTGAACGGAACATAACCGTGCTCACAGAGGTTATCTCTTCTGCTTACAACCGTTTATGCCAATCTGGAGGGGATTCCGTTCACGCAATATTCCGCTGCTTATGTAGCTCCCGGACTCGTGAACGTCTCAGGGGAGTCACCGTCACTCCCCTGAGAACCCGGACTCCCGGCGAGATAAATCGCCGCAAGCGGTAAACCTCCGTTTTATCTCCCAGCCCTGGGTCGGCTGCGATGCGTTCCCGACGCTCACAGCCTCCGCCCGCCCCCGGCTCTCATCGCCCACGGTTTTGACCCAACTCAGGCGCGGTGGTGCCAGAGATAGGCCGCTGTGCAGGTGAACGGAAAAATTGCATAGCGGCAGCTATCCCCCTGAGGGTGAGAGAGATAAACGGAGTTTTTAGCCCCCTCTCCCTTTCAGGGAGAGGGCTGGGGTGAGGGTAAAAATTATTTCTCTAAAAACCTTAGCTTCCAGCTCTGGAGCGTGCGGGGAAGTGGCTCTTTTTCATTGCCCTTAGAACGGTAAAACTTGGCTTCCTGCACGCCGTTTTTACCCGGAGCGGTGCGGGCGGCCCACATTTTGCCTTCCGGCGTATACATAATAATTGCGGTGTGGCGGTTTGCCTGGCCTCGCACCCACATGGAGATAACCTTCGCGCCTATGTTATCTATATCATCCTGATAAATATAAATATTAGCCGTATCAACGAAGCGCTGATAATCCTCTCCGACCATCTCCCGGAAGCGGGTATCCGTTGCTTCATCCGGGAAAACGCCAATTGACAGCAGCGTGGCCTTCGGACGCGGATCGGTCTGGCTCTTTACATAGCGGCCATCAACAAATACGCCGTTCGGCATCGACATATTGCAGCCCCAGTCGGCGTTGCTATGCACCTGGATAGAACCATCCTGGCGGGGAATAAACAACAGCTTACAGTTGCTGGTATCTTCCACTTTTTCCACCACAGCCATGCCGTAAAGCTTTCTCGCTTCGGCGGTGAAATCGTCATGATTAACCCCGGCCCATGCCCGGATATCAACGGTTAAAGACCACTCGGCGTTGCGGCTAAAGGTTAAGATGCCGCCGCTGCGGTTTGGTGCCGCGGTATTCCACCACTTTCCCTGCCAGTCAAAGTTTTCATTAGCATCTGAAATCCGGCTAATACCTTCATAATAGGCACGCTCGATACAGCTGTCAGAGGTACAGCTTTCCAGCGACTTCTCCCACTCCAGGTACTCTTTATGTACCGCAGGGGCGTCGGAATTGATAAGCATTGCCCGATAGATAATGGTCATCGTGGCGTCAAGCCAGTGCAAATTTTCATTATTGCAGATGGTGTTTTCCAGCGGCGTTGCGGCCCGCTGGCAGTTGACTGCCAGAGCATTGCCAGTATAAAAACCGAGGAAAACCAGAAAAATGAGTGCGAATCGTCTTAGCATTTTTACAGATAATTCTTAGTAACGGGATGCCAGTGTGACCCGGTTATATAACCATTGCAATATAAACGCCTTAATCATCATTAATATGGAAAATAATGAAAACCATACGTTAATAAAATGACGTTAATTATGAGTAGATTAATAACATTATTATTAATTTCAGCCTCAGGCAGATTCACGCGGAACCAGCTCTCCGGAAATAATAATGCGCTGGGCAGGCAATTCAGGCTGCTTAATTTTGCTGACGATAAGCGAGGCGGCCTGGCGGCCGGTTTCTTCGCTGGCGGCGGAAACGTAGGTAAAACTCGGTGAAGTGAGATTAATGTACATCATGTCTTCAAAGCCGATGAGCGACACCTGCTGGGTAAGAAACACATCTTTACCCACCGTGCGCCCGACCTGCTGAATACCGGTGATAGCGCCGATAATTGCCGCCGGAGAATGGCACAGCATGGCGGTGATTTGGTTGCTCTTTTCCAGCATCTGCCGGGTAGCATATGCTGCTGCTGACGTGTCGTCCGCACATTCCGCCGCCCACTCTTCTCTGAACGGCAGGCCGTACTGTTGCAACGCGCTGCGGTAGCCCGATAGTCGCTCTGCGCGGATCAGGCATGACTTACTGCCGCCGAGCCAGGCAATATTACGATGCCCGCGCTCTATCAAAAAGCGGGTGGCCTGGTTTCCGGCCTGGCGGTTGTCGCGGCCAATAACATCCCGCGAGCTGGTAATCGTGGACTCAGAGATAACCACCGTCGGCAGCGGGCAGTCGGCAATGGCCTGAGGCAGCTCGGCAGAGTGGCGGTCAGCCGCCAGATAAATCACACCGGCAACACCCTGCTGGGCAAAAGACGTCAGGCAATTCCGCAGCTGCTGCTGGTCGTCGCGCGGCTGGCCGAGAAACACCATATAGCCTTGTTTCTCAAGATGCTGCACCACGCTTGCGGTGACGTTTATCGAAAAGGAGTCGTTGAAATCACGGATGATAAGTCCAATCAGATTGGAGGTGCTGGAGCGCAGATTGGCGGCGGCGACGTTATGGACATAGCCCAGTTGCTTGATAGCCGCATTAACCTTCTCGATGGTTGCTTCGGAGATCTTCCCTTTCTGGCGCAGTACCAGCGAAACGGTAGACACCGAAACGCCCGCCAGCTCCGCAACATCAATGATATTGACCTTTTTCATTCCGCCCCTGTTAGCGCCTTTCCATAAATTTCAGCCCCCTGAAACATACAGGAGGCCGAAAGGTATTACATCACTTACCGATCATCGTCGACATCGTCTGTGCGATGAACTGTGCTCTGGCCCCGAATATCACCTGAATACCCGAGTCGCCGACGAAGACTACGCCGCGCGCGCCCAGATTGTTCAGGCCGTCTTTGTCCACCATTGTGCTGTCATCCACTTCAAGACGCAGGCGGGTAATGCACGAGCCGACGGAGTTGATGTTCGGCGCGCCGCCCAGCAGGCCGATGATATCGCCAGCCAGCTCGGTATCGGTTTTATCCCCGGCGTTGGCGGTAATTTCGGCGCGGCCCGGCGTTTTCACGTCAAAGCGGCGAATAACGAAGCGGAAGGTGAAGTAGTAAATCAGCGCCATCGGCACGCCCACCACAACCGCCATCAGGAAGTTGGTCTGGTAGCCGTTGAACGACGGCAGGATGCCGAAGGAGATGTAGTCGATCATCCCGGCAGAGAAGGATTTCGCAATATGCGCATGCAGCAGGTACATACACATATAAGAAAGCCCGGCCATCACGGCGTTAAACACGTACAGGATAGGAGCTACGAAAATAAAGGTGAACTCTACCGGCTCGGTTATCCCGGTCAGGAAGCAGGTCAGCGCCGCGGAGAACAGAATACCGGAGGCAATTTTCTTATTTTTGGTGTTGGCTTCATGGTACATCGCAAGACACGCCGCAGGCAGCGCGAACAGCATCAGCGGGAACTCGCCCTGCATGAATTTACCGGCATCCTGATAGCTGTCGCTGCTGAAGGACTTCACGCCCTCTTCCAGCATTTTGAACCAAATCGTCTGGTCGCCGTGAATAACCTGCCCGCCGTGGGTGGTGTATTCCCCGAACGAATACCAGAAGGACGGATACCAGATGTGATGCAGGCCGAGCGGGATCAGCGCGCGTTCAACAAGGCCAAAGATGAAGGTCGACGCGGCCTGATTATCGCCATTTACCACTACGGACAGCGCATCAATGCCGGACTGAATATAAGACCAGACCCACGGCAGAACCATGCCCAGCAGGAACGACAGAAACGCGGTAGCAATTGCCACGAAACGTTTGCCGGAGAAGAAGCCGAGGAACTCCGGCAGCTGCATGGTGTGGAATTTGTTGTAGCACCACGCGGCAAGAATACCGGAGATAAGGCCGCCGAAGACGCCCATTTGCAGCGTCGGAATACCCACCACCATGGCGTATTTACCGCCTGCGGAGGCCATTTCCGGCGTAATGTGCATCACGGTGCCGATGGTAATATTGATGATAAACACCGAAACCGCAGCAGAAAGCGCGGCGATGCCGGATTCTGCGGCCAGGCCAACGGCGGAGCCGATAGCAAACAGCATAGGCAGGTTATCGAAAATAACCCCGCCCGCGTTCATCATTAACGGTAAGTGAAACTTATCGCCGAACGCCAACAGCAGGCCCGCGGCGGGCAGCAAAGAAATTGGCAGCATTAAGGCGCGGCCAATCATGGAAAGCTTTGATAACGATTTTACAACACTGGACAACAGACTCATGGACGTTTCCCCCGGTGCAGACGCAGTAACCGCGTTTTGTCTGTTCACGCGTTTTTATGGTTGGTAGAACGTTCTACTAGAACGTTCTACCTAGAGTGCCGAAAGGGATTTTTCCCCGCAACTGAAATCTTCGTTGTTGCCATATTGTTATCGAATATTTGAAGTCGCGCAGGTTTTGAGTAGTGGCGACAGGGTGCGGCGCTCTTCGGCCAGCCCAAGCTTTGCAGCCTGATTGGCGGAGTTTGTCTTGCGGGATTCAGTTGCAGAGCATAAGAGAAAGCAAACCCTCAGCCGGTGAGACCGAGGGTTAAGGTCAGAGGTTAGGGCTGAACGGTAATGCTCAGGCTTTCAAAAGCCACGGTTTGACCGGCAACGATTTTGCAGCGTTTGCGGGTTTCGACTTCGCCGTCCACCTTCACCATGCCTTCGGCAATCACCGCCTTCGCCTGCGCGCCGCTTTCACACCAGCCTTCCAGCTTCAGCAGATCGCACAGTTCAACATGTGGGTGTTTACCTAATGAGAAGGTCGCCATTATTACTCTCCATCAACATCATGATATTCCTCGCAGGCCTGCAAGGTATTCTGGATTAGAGTGGCGACGGTCATCGGACCCACGCCACCCGGAACCGGCGTAATATACGAGGCTTTGGCGGCGGCTTCATCATAATTTACGTCGCCGACCACTTTCCCGCTTTCCAGACGGTTAATACCCACGTCCACTACGATAGCGCCTTCTTTGATCCACTCGCCCGGAATAAAGCCCGGTTTGCCTACCGCAACAATCACCAGGTCGGCGTTCTCAACGTGCTGGCGCAGGTTTTTGGTAAAGCGGTGGGTCACGGTGGTGGTGCAGCCCGCCAGCAGCAGTTCCATACTCATCGGGCGGCCAACGATGTTGGAAGCGCCAATGATGACCGCGTTCAGGCCGTAGGTGTCGATGTTGTAGCGCTCAAGCAGCGTAACAATGCCCCGTGGCGTACAAGGGCGCAGGCGCGGCGCACGCTGGCACAGGCGGCCAATGTTATACGGATGGAAACCGTCTACGTCTTTATTCGGGTCGATACGCTCGAGCACCTTCACATTATCAATCCCGGCAGGCAGCGGAAGCTGAACCAGGATCCCGTCGATTTCAGCGTCGGCGTTCAGGTCGTCAATCAGCGCTAACAGCTCCGCTTCGCTGGTGGTTTCCGGCAAATCGTAAGAGCGGGAGACAAAACCGACCTCTTCGCAGGCTTTACGTTTGTTGGCAACATAAATCTGGGACGCAGGGTTCGCTCCCACCAATACAACGGCCAGACCAGGGGCGCGTTTTCCTGCGGCAATTCGGGCTCTTACTTTTTCAGCAACTTCAAGCCGTACCTGCTGCGCAATCGTTTTACCGTCAATAATCTTTGCTGCCATCAGAGAGAGAATTCCATCTGTAAACTTAAAGGAAGGGGATTGCTTCTATTTTGTCAGATGCGCGGCCCGCTGTCAGGCTCTGATGTGGGTTTATGCTCAATTGTCGCGCAGGTGGTTGAAAAGCCATTGACTCAAAGGGTGCTGACCGTATAATCCCACCCGCACAAAGGTGTGATTCTTCTGCAATGACACCCGCACTCCCCAGTGCGCCCTTAGCTCAGCTGGATAGAGCAACGGCCTTCTAAGCCGTAGGTCACAGGTTCGAACCCTGTAGGGCGTACCAAATTCATATCAAGAGACGTCAACCGACGTCTTTTTTTATGCCTGAAATTTAGTAAGTTGGCTAACTTTAGTGCGTCGAAAATCAGCCAGTCTGCTGCTACTAGTTAACGGCCCAAATTGAATCAGAGGTATCGCCTGCCATAATCCAATCGTCGAAATATGGCAGGCGATTGAGCAGAAAAAATGAGAGTTACCATTTACCTGGTATAATGATTCTCCTCCCTATAAAACAGGTAGCTCTCAAATTTTCATAACGATATGTTAGATGCCGTGGTGACAAATATTGTCTACCGCCCTGAGTCTCCCTTCAGACACAAGATGCTATCCTGTCATTTAGCGCATCGCTGATTTTATCCACCATTGGCGCAATACTGTCTTTGGTTCTCAGAGAACGCTCAATATCTATATTAAAGGTATCCGTGATTGTGCTGGCTTTTCCCCCCAGCAGGCAGACTCTGTCAGAAAGCATTACCGCTTCTTCGACGCTGTGAGTGACCAGCAACATCGAGCGCGTCTTAATCACACGATTTTCCCACAGCTCAATAAGATCCTGCCGTAGTTTATTACCGGTAAAAATATCCAGTGCCGAGAATGGCTCATCCATCAGCAACAGTTCCGGTTCAACGGCTAGTGCACGGGCGAATCCAACACGCTGCCGCATTCCTCCTGACAGCTCTCTCGGATAGGCTTTTTCGTACCCGGAAAGCCCTATCAGATCAAGCATGTCCATTGTCCTTTTACCCACCTCATCTGACGATAACCCCTGCGCCTGAAGCCCAAATGCCACGCTATCAAAAACGTTTAGCCAGGGGAAAAGTGCAAAAGACTGAAATACCATACTGGTATGTTTGCCTGGCCCGTTGATGGGTAAATCGCAGCAAACAATAGAGCCTATATCCGGCTCTACTAATCCAGCAACCATCCTTAGTAGCGTTGACTTTCCTGAGCCGGAGCGCCCCAGTAAAGCAACGATTTCATTCTCTTTAATCTCAAGACTAATATTATCCAGCACGGTTACTTTTTGCTTACGACCTTTATTAAATGATTTTGAGACGTTCTTAATCTCTAATACTACTGATGATTTTTTCATAATAATCCCTGACATCTTTAATTTGTTAATAACTAATCAAATTTGAAGCGCGTCTCTGCGTAACGATACATAGGCTGCCAGACAAAAATAATGCACAGCAGAACCATGAAGCACATAGCCAGGCAGCCCAGAGCTTCCTGTGGGTTTTGGCCCGCATCACTGGCCAGAGAAATAAAGGCTCCGAGTCCGTGCGTCTGTAAGGTGATTTTCCCCCAACTCAGCACTTCCGCTGCGATAGCGGTATTCCAGGCTCCACCAGCCGCAGAAATAACGCCGGTGACGATGTAGGGAAACACTGCCGGGAGCGTGAATCGGGTCCACCAGAGTAAGCCACGGAGATGAAACACCCGGCTTGCTTCCACGAGTTGACTTGGGATCATGGAGGTTCCGGCAATGACGTTAAACAGCACGTACCATTGCGTGCCCAACATAATCATTGGAATTGTCCAGGTGCCCAAATTCTGATGCCAGGCCACAATCATAAAGGCTATCAATGGATAAAAGACGTTGGCAGGCACCGCCGCCATCACCTGAATAATCGGCTGGAAAAAGCGCACAAGTTTTGGCCGCAGACCAATCCACACACCCAGAGGTGTGAAGATAATCACGCTTAACACCATTGCTCCGATGACTCGAGCGGCGGTTAGCCCCATTAAGCCGGGAAGTGAAGCCAGGTACTCCTTAGGAATAAACAGCCACAGCTGATGCCCGTAATAAATGCAGCCGACCACGATAGCCAGATACCAAAGGCTGGACCACAGCCAATTCATTTGCGCAAGGAAAGCAAAAAGTCGGTTTAGCTTTAGTCCATACCACGCTTTAGGCAGAACAAATAACCAAAATATGGACAACTTTTTACATGCGCGCCCTAAGCCAAGGCCTATATGTGATTGACTAAGGCATTGATAGAACCATGAGCCTGGAATTTTTCTGTCACTAACATCCTCATATTTGAACTGATGCGCATAGCGAACCAGCGGGCGGAATAGCAGTTGATCGAAGATGAGAATATTGATGATAAGGGCTAATACTCCCAGGATAACGCCGTTGAGACTGCCATTCTGTAAAGCGATACCGATATACGAGCCAACCCCGGGTAAATTAGTACTGCCATCCCCTACGGTAAGCATCTCTGAAGCAACCAGCGCAAACCAGGCCGCGGACTGAGAGACCATCGTATTCCACAGCAAACCCGGGAACGAATAGATGAACCCCAGACGCCAAAATTTTTGCCATGGGTTATAACCAAAAGCCTCAGTGGCTTCGGATAACTCATCAGGCACGACCTTTAGCGTCTGATATAACGTCAGCATCATATTCCAGGCTTGTGCGGTAAAGACTGCGAAAATAGCCAGCCCTTCAAGCCCCATAACGCTGTGCGGATAAAGTCCGAGAAAAAATCCCGTCGTGAATGTCAGGAATCCGACTAAAGGCACCGACTCCATAAAATTTACGAAAGGTAAAATAACCCTCCTCATGGGAGCATATTTTGCTGCTAATACCGCAAACACTATCGAAAAGAGCATTGAGTAAAAAAGCCCAATAAGCAATCGCATAGTTGTGCGCAATGTGTAATAGGGGAGTAAATGATAGTCCAGGCTAACGTCTGGCAACGAGTGACCGTCGAAAGGGGTGTGCATTCCCTGCCAACCATAAATGAACAAAATGATGCAGGCCGCTATAATAAAGCCAACAATCAGGTCGTTCACAACAGAAGTCTTCTTGCTTATGTGTGTTGTTAAAACATGCATAATAGGAAACTCCGCTCATTAACTTGCACGCATGAGGTTACCCTCGCTGAGCGCGAACGAATGAGACAAGATTAGATTTATAAACCCTAAAAAGCCCTGGCGACTAAGATTTAGCCGTCAGAAACAGGCACCACCAGGGCTTATTACGAATTATGGCAATAGTGAGTTGATATTATCTTCAACGACACGTTGCCTTTTTTGTTTCAGTTTGAGCTGGAGCTTACCGGCAAATTGTCCCCATACCGTAAGCTTTTTATTGAAGGATGTATGAAATGGCGATGGTATTGACTGAACAGTGTCTGCCAACATTGAGAAAATGATTGTGCTTTTAGCATCAACATAAAACATGTAGCGCTTTGTGAGTAGCGACATACTACACCTCAACCTGAGTGCATAAAATGAAAGATCAATTTCCGGCAGTTTCATGGCAACTGCACAGACCGTCTCCATTGAATACACTGAGTCTCAATGTAGATAGTCAGCCCATATGTTCCTCTCTCGATGGAGGTTCATCAGAAATATTACAAGTCATAAATCTTCTCCTGTTCATTTTCACTTAAATGTGTAAGCGACATCTAGCGTAGCCGCGCACCCGCCATTATATCTCTTCATCAGGGCTACCCGAGAGCTCCCCTTTTGAAAGACAGCCTATTATAACCCCTGGCACACTGTGGGAAATAAAAGAATAAGCTTCGGTTAGGAACCGTTTAGTTATGTCAAGATAGGAAATAATATGTCAAAACAATAATAATAACCGTAAATTGTGTATTACAACAATTTATAGGGAAATACATTTCAAACAGTAAAATAAATACGATAACAGTTACATAATACTTACCGGCAGTCGCTATCTTCGGGTTCAATATGGACCATGACATTGAGTACATCAAAAACGGCCATCACCCTTTTTCTGGCGTCTATCGCGATTTCATGGCCTTCCCGGATAGACAGATCCCCGTTGACTTCGATATGGACATCAACCAGAGCGTAGTCGCCCATTTTACGTGTTTTCAAATCATGAACTCCCTCCACACCTGTCGTAGACAACAGGCAAACCCTTATTTCATGTTCCAGTTCAGTATCAACAGAACGATCCATCAAGTCCTGAAGAGCGTCAGAGGAGAAGTGGTAGCCCATCCGGGCAATGAAGAGGCCGACAATCAGAGCAGCAATCGAGTCCATCATATGGAACCCCAGCATATTCCCGATAATGCCGATCGCCACAATGACCGACGAAGCCGCATCAGATCGAGCATGCCAGGCGTTCGCGATAAGCAAAGATGACTGAATGCGTTTGCCAACAAACAGCATATAGCGGAAAAGGGTCTCTTTTATCACCAGCGCGATTAGAGCTACCCATATTGCTAAGGGGTTTATCTCCTGAGGCAAGCTGTTATGAAGAAGTTTTCCCCCGGCCGACCAGATAGTACCCAGCCCCACTAAAAGAAGAATCGCCCCGATAATGAGCTTTCCGCCGTTTTCAAAGCGCAAATGGCCGTAGTGATGGTCGTCATCACACTCCTTCTGCCCTTTCTTATTAGCAATTAAAACGACAAAATCAGAAGAGAGATCTGAAAGAGAATGAATCCCATCTGCAATAAGCCCCTGCGAACCTGAAAAAATGCCGGCTATTATTTGGAATACAGACAGGAAAAAATTAATGCAGAGACTGACCAGCGTGCATTTTTTTGTTTCAGACGCACGTAACTGAGATTTATTATTATTTCCATTCATGACTTTCAATAACCATAATCATTCGATGGAGGTATTTTGCTGAACCTTTATTCAATTAACATTAAACACAGCGGCTTCATCAATCAGTAATTTTGTGTATTCTAAATAGTTGTCATTTACATTCTCTAATCATTCATGACTATTCATTGTCATGATATAAATTAAAAAATAGAGGATAGCCGCAAGGAGCAAAGGCAAATAAAAGAAGCGATTCAGGCTCATTGAGTCAGTCAAAAGGTAGCAGCCCGAATGGGCTGCCAGTTACGGTTACTTACACTCACCGGAAAGGGTAATCAGCAACGCATCATTAACTTTCGCATCTTCGGAGGCGAAAACAGCGATACCTTTAGCCATTTTTCCTGCCTTCAGCTGGCCTTTAGCCAGAGCCTCATCCACGGTGTCGAGCTTAAATTCCTTATGGTCAGGAGAGATTGCTTTCAGACACACTTTGGAGAGATCAATATCCTTATCAGAGACGTTTGCAACCATCACTTCAAAGGTGTTGGTATAAGCGCTTTTTCCACCCACGGACATAGAACCGGTGGATTTATGGGTAGCATAAACGGCAATGTTTTCAGGTGTTGCAGCTACCGCGGAAAAGCAAAAACTGGCCAACGCCAGAGATGAAACAAGAGTAAGTACCTTCATCGTAAAATCCTTTCTTTAGGGTTAACATCTCAGTCACTGCGGATACCGCAGCCCAGCCTTAAGAGTAGTTGCCCTAACCTAAACCTCCCGTAAATTGCCGTCGATATGGTACCAACGCTTATCGTTCTAAAATCCGAACGCTGCAAGATAATGACGACTCTGTAGCGATCATCCTTACGGGGTTATGCTTATTTTCGCGCCCTGCTGCCCGCCCGCGTAGACTCGGTTTTCACGAGCAAGTTTGATCCAGTTCCACGTCCCGAAAGCGGCGATGAAGATAAGCAGCGTGTATTCCAGAGACATAAAGTAGACGCCCTGCTTCGCATACAGCCAGACCGAAAGTACGTCCAGCCCGCACCAGATTATCCAGTTCTCCACATACTTTTTGATCATCAACACCGTCGCCACAATCGACAAGATCATAATGGTGGAGTCCGCTATCGGGTAAGGATCGGGAATCGCTTCCGGGCGCTGTAACGTCACGCCGAAGAGCTGCAACACGCTAACCGCCACGTTGCTCAGCCAGATAAACACCGCATCAATATTCGCCGCCACCAGCGCGATGCACAGCACGCTGATAATCGAAACCACCAGGGTCTGTTTAACCGGCATCCATCTGACCACCATCGCAGGGCTGGCCGAATTGTCGCTTTGATACCACATGTACCAGCCGACAATATTGGCCACCAGGAAAAACACCTGTAGCAGCATGCTGGCATACAGCTGGATCTGGTAGAACACCAGCGTGAACAGCAGCACGTTTAAAATGCCGAACAAATAATTGATGGTGATTTCACGGCTGGCCAGCCAGATATTAATCAGCCCCAGAACGGTGCCGATAGCTTCAATCCACGAAAGATCGTAGCCGCCGGTGCCGAGGGGAATATGAACCATGATGTTGTGAATACTAAAAAGTTCGAGCATAGCGGCCTCTTATTTATTGTTATTTTGATTTAGCAGGGAAATAACCTGGCAGGTTGTGGCAACCCAGCCGTAGTTCTCTTCAATAACGCTCATGGACTCCACCATGCGTTTCTCGCTCATCGCCGCAATGGCATCGCTAACCGCGAGCGTGGCGTAGGCGTGGTTCCAGGCCTGGCGCACCGTATCTTCCACGCAGCACTCGGCCACCACGCCGGTAACGACCAGAGTATCGACTCCAAGCTGGGATAAATGCTCCCCCAGCGAAGTGCCATAAAAGCCGCCGTAGCCGTATTTAAAAATGGTGAATTCATTATTTTGGGGAGTTAGCTCATCAATAACCGCCGATCCATCGAGCTCGCCGTCCACATCGCGGTAGCGGCGGGTAAAACCGAGGCGGCAGGCCTGGGTGGTTTCATCAAGCAGGCTCATCCACGAGAATTTGCCTTCAAGGCGTCTTTTAGGATCGTTCTCCACCGCCAGCCACCTTAAAAAGACCACCGGCTGCCCTGTTTCGCGGAAATACTGCAATAGCGCTAAGTTGCGGCCAATAATATCCCTGCCGCCCGGCACCTCCAGCGGTGCTCCGTCCCGAATAAAGTCGTTCTGCATATCAACGATAATCAACGCTGGTTTTTTAATCGCGGGGAAATTATCTGTACTCATCTTCTTCTCCTGTTGCTTTAACAGGAGTTGAGCAAGCTTTGTGCCAGCTTCTGGCGGCTATTTTGGCGCATTAAGGCGGGGCTGTTTCTTTGCCTGGTTAAATTGGTCAGACGATATATTTCACTACTTAAGCGATCCTTTGCCTCTCGCCTGATTGCCCGCCAGGGGCCAGATTTGGCGTTTAGTGCCGGGGGAGGAAAACATCAGCTAAGGGCGTTAATGCACCAGAAAGCGCGGGTGCAAAGGCTGACTGCACCAGCGCGGCGCATAATTACTCTTCGCCGATGGAAAAGTTGCCTTTCAAATCACCGGCGTACTGGCGCAAAAATTCAATCAGCGCTTTCACCCGGGCCGGGAGGTAGTTTTGCCCGCTATACACAATCGAGAGCGCCAGCGGCGCGGCCTGATGCTCAAGCGCTACTTCGACCAGTTTTCCCTCCTGCAAATAGCGGGCGCAGGCCTGCTTCGCGAGGATGGCAAAACCCAGGCCAGCGACCGCTGCCTGAAAGGCCATTTCACCGCTGTTCACCCGGTAGTGCGCTTTAACGGCAACCTTCTTAAACCGCCCGCCGCTCATCATAAACTGCCACGCCTCGCCGTTGAGCGCGCTAACGGTGGTAATGCAGGGCAGCTGTTTTAGCTGCGCAATGCGCGTGGGGTGGCCAACTTTCTGCAACAGCTGCGGGGCGGCAACCACGCAGCAGGGGAACGTAAGCAAAGGAAGGGCAATGATGCTGCTGTCCGCCATTTTGCCGCGAGAGATAATCACTGCGAGGTCAATATCCTGCTTCAGCACTTCCTCACCGGAGAGATTGGTGGTGCAGGAAATCTCCAGCAGCGGATGCATAACGGCAAATTCCGCCAGCGCTTTAGCAAACAGCGCCGGGCCAA
The DNA here is from genome assembly GCF_000412335.2 of Cedecea davisae DSM 4568. Classification (GTDB taxonomy): domain Bacteria; phylum Pseudomonadota; class Gammaproteobacteria; order Enterobacterales; family Enterobacteriaceae; genus Cedecea; species Cedecea davisae. The sequence goes on along the minus strand of NZ_KE161030.1, from coordinate 911,682 downwards.
TCTCGTTGGGCACGCACAGGCGAAGCTGCCCGGTGAGCTGATTTTGCTGGAGCGAAAGCGCCACTTCGGCGTCCGTCAGGGCATCCAGCATGGAGCCCATGCGGGTATAAAGCAGCTGTCCGGCCTCGGTCAGCTTCAGGTGCCGGGTGGTGCGCTCGATCAATCTGAGGTTCAGCCGCTCCTCCAGCTGCTGCACCTGGCGGCTGACGTTCGAGGTCGGCATTCCCTGCGCTTTTGCGGCCCCGGAAAAGCTGCCGTGCTTTGCCACTTCAACAAAAACACGCAGGGCATTCAGGTCCATTTTCGGGCGCATTGATTATCCCATTATTGATAAAAATGATTGCTAATTTTAACGGCTAATCACCCTTTTCACCATATGACAAACTGTGTTCATCTCATTTTCACAGGCTCTGTATATGCTCCGCACTGACAATAAAAGACTCACGGTTATCGCCCTGACAATCGCTTTTCTGCAATTTACCAACGCTCTGGAATATATGGTTTTCAATCCCGTATTTACCTTTATGGCTCCGGACTTTTCCGTGCCCGTCACCTGGTCCGGCTATATTACGGGGATCTACACCCTGGCGGCGGTCATTTCAGGGATTGGCGCTTTTTTATGGGTCGATAAGCTCAATAAAAAGCGCCTGCTGGTAAGCAATATGGCGCTGCTCGGCCTGCTGACGCTGGCTATCACCGCCACTTCAAGCTTTGACATGCTGCTGGTGCTCCGCCTGCTGGCTGGTTTTATCGGCGGCACCACCATGGGCGTAGGCATTGGGCTAATGATTAACCTCACCCCACCGGCGCAACGCGCGAAGGTACTGGCGACGGTTCTCGCTTCTTTTTCAGCGGTGAGTATTGTCGGCATGCCTGCAGTGCTGTTCATTTGCAGCCATTTTCACTGGCATTTGGCGCTGGGCGTTATTGGCCTGCTGTGCTTTATTTCATCGGCGCTGGTGATGGTTTTTGTGCCTCAGGAGCCGCGCCTGGAAGGAACCGCAGGGCGTCTGAAAATCACCCCGGAGCTGCTGCTTTTTGCTTCCGCCACAGGGCTGGCGCAGTTCAGCCCAATGCTGATTATCCCGGTACTGGTCCCACTATTAATCCAGAGAATGCAGGCCGCAGAGGGGAATTTAGCGTGGTTGTTTTTGCTGGGCGGTATTGCCGGGCTTCTGGCAACAAAGCTCACCGGCATGCTTGCCAATAAGTATTCTGCTTTTTGCATCACGCTGCTTTCAGGCGCGTTTTACCTCGCGGCTTTTACTCTGCCGCTGTCCGGCTCTGCGGCGGGCTGGCTGTTTATGGTTATCTTTATCAGCACCTCTTATTGCCGCCTTGTAGCCAGTTCTGTTGTCTCTATCCGTTACCCTAAAGACGAGTGGCGAGCCGGGTTCAACTCGCTGCAAACCGCGATTATGCATCTGCTGACCGCTCTGGCATTTTTCATCCCGGCCATCATCTTTCCGGCCACAGAGATGACAACACGCTCGCTTAACCAGCTGCTGCTCCTGGCCGCAGCCAGCTCCGCCCTGCTGCCGCCGTTTATTTGGCTGCTGGAAAAAAGGCTGGCGAGAACTCAACTGGCGGATTAACAGCCCCAGGGCAAAGCTCAAAGCACGGAGCCGCAAACCGCTCCGTGCCTTAAAAATGAATGCCCCACCCCGCCATCAGGCCCGGCAGTTGAGAAAGCAGGTATAGCAGCAGCCCAACCGTGCCGCCCACCAGCGTGCCGTTGATGCGGATAAATTGCAGATCTTTGCCAATATTAAGCTCAATCTGGCGCGACATATCTTTTGCATCCCAGCTTTTTACCGTGTCGCTGATGTGGCGGGTAAGAAACGCGGAGAAGTCCGGCGCAACCTGCCTTGCAGCCTGCTCAAGGTGCTCGTTAAGCGAGGCGCGCAGGGAGGCGTCCGCCATCAGCGTTTCACCCAGCCATTGCCCCGCTTCGGCAATACGTTTTTGTACTCTTGAGTCATCGCTGGCGATATCCGCCTTCAGCCAGCCGCGCAGGTCGTTCCACAGCTCGCCAAGGTAGAGATTAAATTTCTCGTCCCCTTTCAGATACTCTTTGATGCTTTCCGCTTTCGCCGCCATTTCAGGATCGTTTTTCAGATTTTCGATCAGGCGCTGAACGGCGCGGTCGAAAGCGCCGCGAATTTGATGCGCACGATCCTGGCTAACATCATCAAGCAGAGAATTTACCGCGTCCGTCACCAGCTCCGCGCTCTGCTCGCCCAACCACTCGGTCGGCAGCACTTTAGCTTTGATCGGGTGCTCGGTTTCCAGCCAGTGTTCTATCTGGTGGGCGATAAACGCCCGACTTGAAGGTTTGGCAAGCAGCGTCAGCAGTTGGGCAATAACCGAGTCCAGCAGCGCCTGGTGCCGATTATTTTTGGTCAGGCTCTCCAGCAGCAATGCGCTGGAGTAGCTCAGGTCGACTTTATCAATCGCCTTATGCACCGCCCTGCGAATAAGCCCCTGAATGCGGGCATCATCGGTTAGCGACAGAAAGGCCTCCATCACCTTGAGCAAATGCTGCCCCACGCGCCGCGCGTTATCCGGCTGGCTGAACCAGGCGCCCATCATCTGGGCCGGTTCGTGACGGCGGATAAGGTTAATTAGCGACTGGGTATCAAGAAATTTCTCCTGAACAAAGACGCCGAGATTGTCGCCAATCCGGTCTTTATTACGCGGAATAATCGCCGTATGGCGGGAAATAAACGGGATCGGCACGCGGCGAAAAAGCGCCACCACGGCAAACCAGTCCGCCAGCGCGCCGACCATAGCGGCCTCAGAAATAGCCTTCAGGCCGCTAACCCAGAAACCGGGCGGCATAAACAGAGTCGCGATAAATACGGCGGCAGCAATCAGCAGTAATGAGAGAGCCAGCCGCTTCGCGCGCTTTAATTCAGTCAGTTTTTCCATCATTTAATCGTAGCGCCCACATCGGCCACCAGCCAGTCGTGGAACAGCGAGACCTCCTGGCGGCGGGTCGATCTTTCTGAACGGACTATAAAATAAGACCAGCGAAGCGGCCATTTATGCTGCGGGAACAGCTGGCGCAGCTGCCCATGCTCAATCAGCTGCTGCACCAGAGCTTTGCGTACAACCGCCACGCCGCGCCCGCTCAGCGCAGCCAGTATCACCGCAGACGTGGAGTTGATGTGTAGCCCATTTTGCTGAGATGCCGGTACGCCGATATTTGCCAGAATCCTCTCCCACGTGGGGAAATCCGCGCCGGGATGAGGCGTGTCATCAAAGATAAGCTTTTGCTTCGACAGCCAGTCGGCCTCGGTAACGCCGCCCAGCAGCTGCGGGCTACACACGATAACCGCCTCTTCATCCATCAGCCACGTTGACTGCAAACCGGGCCAGTTTCCGGGGCCGCAGCGGATTCCCACGTCGGCCTCACCGTGCAGCACGTCGGTCAGTTTTTCGGTGACGTTGAGGCGCAGATCGATGCTGTCGTGCTGCTCTGAAAAGCGGTTTAGCCGCTCCATCAGCCAGTTCATCATCAGCACCTGCGAAGCCGTGATAACCACGACCGCTCTGGCCCTCGCGCCCCGCAGTTTGTTAAGGCCCTGCTCCAGGCTGTCCAGCCCGGCGGTGATGTCCTGCAACGCTTCTTTTGCTTCGGCTACCAGACTAAGCCTTTCTTTGCCGCTGCGGGTGCGGTGCAGCAGCGGGTGGCCTACCCATTCCTCCAGCGAACGAACCAGTTGGCCAACCGCCGCAGGCGTGACGCCCAGCTCCTCTGCCGCCCCGGTAAAGCTGCCGTGGCGCGCGGCTGCTTCAAACGCGTGCAGCCATTTAAGACGGTTTAGCGACCTCATCTTTTTTCTCTATTCGCTCACATTGCTTACAAGATAGTTTTTCTTTCTCGTTATGCAAGTTCTTATGCTTCGCCACGCCGGAGGGAGGCTGGCATTCTGAGCCCATTCCGGAGCGCCAGAACGGGCTGCTCTCCTGTTATTCAGTAAAATAAAACGAGGTCACAATGTCCGCATCATTTGTTGGTAAAAAACTTTTAGTTGTTGGCGGCACCAGCGGCATGGGCCTGGAAAGCGCCCGTATGGTGCTGGAAAACGGCGGCAAAGTTGTGCTGGTAGGCAACCGGGCAGAGAAAGCAGAGCAGGCACGCCAGGCGCTCTCCGCTCTGGGCGAAGTGTCGGTCATCGTGGCCGACCTGATGAGCCGCGAAGGTATGCAGAGCGTGATAAGCGCGATTAACGCTGAGCATCGTGACATCAGCCTGCTGGTGAACGCCGCCGGGGTTTTCTTCCCAAAACCGTTTATCGAGCATGAAGAAGCCGACTACGACATGTATATGAACATTAACCGCGCAACATTCTTCATCACCCGCGAAGTGGTGAAAAACATGGTGGCCGCCGGGACTAAAGGTTCTATCGTGAATATCGGTTCCATGTGGGCGCAGCAGGCCATCGGCGCAACGCCTTCTTCCGCCTATTCAATGGCAAAAGCCGGTTTGCACGCTTTGACTAAGAATCTCGCCATTGAGCTTGGGCCGCAGGGCATCCGCGTCAATGCTGTTTCTCCGGCGGTGGTGCACACGCCGATTTATGAAGGTTTTATTCCTAAAGAAGATGTCGCGGGCGTGATGGGCAGTTTTGACAGCTTCCACCCGATTGGCCGCGTAGGCACTCCGCGCGATGTGGCAGAAGTGGTGAGCTTCCTGCTGTCCGACAATACCAGCTGGGTTACCGGCGCGCTGTGGGACGTGGACGGCGGCGTAATGGCTGGGCGCAACTAAGCTGTCATGCCGATAAAACAGAAAAAGCGCCCCAGAGGCGCTTTTTTGCTATCAACCCGGCAATTACTGAGCGTAGGTTCGGCAATTATCCGCGTTGAGGATTAACCCCACGCGGCTGGCAGCAACCTGGTTTTCAGTGTGCGTACCGGCAAAGGCAAAGCCCTTTTTCACCAGATTAACGGTGTAATATTTGTTGTACATAAATGCCCAGACGATCATCGCGATCATCGAACCAATCCCAAGAGTAATGAAGCCCAGGATCAGCAGCACAACAAATACGCCGATAAAGGTAATGAAGTCCTTACGGAACAGCGCAGGGAACGAGCCAAAAAACAGTGTAGTCCATGAAAAACCATAGAAGCCGGTTACCGTTTCACCGGTACGCGGGTTCTGCATCAGGATCTTTGTAGCCATCCAGAATCATCCTCGGTATTAATTTGATATTTTTATGTCCGGCCTTAAAAACAGCCGTAACCGGCGTATCATACAAACAATTGCCCCCATTTTGATAGCCGCTAATTTAAATAGGTTTATTAACACGCAGATCGCAAACCAGATGAAATCAAACTGATTTCTCAGGCCGTTAGTGCCAGGATTACTGAAACGTTACCAAAAGGAGATTAACGATGTATAAAACCATCTTAATGCCGGTGGATGTTTTTGAAATGGAACTCACCGATAAAGCCATCCGTCACGCCGAATACCTCGCGAAAGAGTCCTCCGGCACCATCCACCTGCTGTACGTTCTGCCCAAATCCCCGCTGTTTAATACCCACGGTTTTTCTTCTGATATCCGCAAGTTCGACGAATACCTGAAGAAAAATGCCGAAGAAAAAATGGAGGAATTGCGCGGGCATTTCTCGCTGCCCAAAGAACGCGTAATTGTCGATATTCGCTACGGCTCGGTGCGCGACGAAGTAAACGAACTGGCTCAGGAAATTCATGCCGACGTGATTATTGTTGGCTCAAGGAATCCTTCGGTTTCAACCCATCTGCTGGGGTCTAACGCCTCGAGTATTATTCGACACGCGCATTTCCCGGTCTTTGTTATCCGCTAACGGGAATAAATAGCCTGCTTGCGCAGGCTATTTTGTTTTTAGCTAACATTTCCCCACACCAGGTTGCCCTGATGGAACGTCGCGGTGCGCGGGGAGATACGCGCCACCGCCTCCGCCGAACAAGAAGCATCCACCAGCACAAAACTCGCCTCATCCTGCGGCTTCGGCCAAACCTGCTCGCCTTTATCGTTCAGCGGCAAAATATTGCCGGTGGCAATGGCAAGCGAACGCGACAGGCTAAGCTCGCTCGGGCGAACATAAAGCTGCGCATAGAGATTGGCTTTTTCCAGCATGTCGCCCAGGCCATACGGCGACCAGTGATCGATAACGCTGTCGGTGCCGGTCATCACCATTACGCCTTTCTGCTGCAACTGCTTGAGCGGCATATGCAGAGTGCCAATCGGCACCGTTGAGGCGATGGAAATCTGCTGTGCAGCCATGCGCGTGGCAATCTCGTCCACCTGCTGCGGGGTGAGCATTGCCAGCGCAAAGCCGTGGCTGATGGTCAGCTTGCCCTTAAGCTGAGGCGTTTTTTCAACCGTCTCAACCATATAATTCACCGCCGCCACGCCTGCCGGGCTGGTTTCGTGCAGGTGAATGTCCACCCCTTTGTTGTAGTCGAGCGCTATCTGGAACATGGTGTCGAGGGATTTTTCCATCGCCCCGTCCACGTTGGTCGGGTCCAGGCCGCCAACATAATGCGCCCCGGCCTGCATCGCTTCCCGCATCAGCGGCTCGGATTTAGACAGCAACAGGCCGTGCTGAGGAAAAGCCACGATTTCACAGCTCAGCCCGGCTTTCCTCTGCTCCAGCACCGCCATCAGGTTTTCGAGGTTTTTAAGGCCGGAAACCGGCTCAATATTGCAGTGGCTGCGCGCCACGGTAGAGCCCTTCGACTGGATCAGGTCGATAAGCTTTCCGGCACGTTCGCGGGTATACGGCTGGAGTTCGGGCAAAATTTTCCGCTCATAGGCAATCATGTCCATGATGGTGGTGCCTTCCGGGCGGTTATGTACCTGCCACGGGCCGCCGTAGAAGGTTTTATCGAGGTGGATATGCATATCGCGCATCGCCGGGAGCAGCAGTTTGCCGCCCGCGTCATAGGCGTGCAGCGCGCCGTCCGGGTGCGATTTGTTGGCGTGCAGGGCAGCAATTTTACCGTCTTTAATTTCAAGCGTATTCAGCACCGTACGGGTACTGACGGCCACGCCGTCCTGGTAGTTAAACCCGTTTTCAAGCAGCACGTTATCCAGATAATAGTGCTTTTCGCTAATGGCGCTCATGCGGTTGTCGTTCTCACAAAGGGTTGCAGGTGCTTTCGCGGCCCAGGCGGTGGTTCCCGTTGCGCCAAAAATGGCACAGGCTGCGGCAACTGTGCCCGTGCCGCTGAGGAAGTCGCGACGGCTTTTTTCAATTTCAGTCATTTTTATTTTTCTGCCTTAAAGAGTGAAAACCAGAGATAGAGATAAAGCGATTAGGCCCCTGCGTTAATCAGCAGTTGTGCGATTTCGCGGAAGCCTTTTTCATTAGCCAGCTCCAGCGGAGTTTTGCCGTATTTATCCGTCATATGCGGGTTAGCGCCGTGCTCCAGTAGAAGCTGCACAATCTCCTGCTGCTTCTCTGCGCCATCGTTTAAGACGATAGCTTCAAGCAGCGGCGTCCAGCCGAGGAAGTTGGTGTGGTTGACGTTAATTTCGGTGTGAGCCAGCAGTTCACGCACAATTTCAACATGCCCTTTTTCGCTGGCAGGCGTGATGCCCACGCCGCCGAAACGGGTCAGACGCGTCAGGTCAGGCTTAGCGGGTAACACCAGGCGCAGCAACCTGAGATCGTTATTCAGGCAGCTCAGCAGGAACGGGTTAAAGCAGGTTTCGTCCTGCATGTTGATGTCCGCTCCGGCGTCAATCAGCAGCGCCACGCAGTCATATTGTTGATTGAGGCTGGCTATCGTGACCGCCGTTCTGCCCTGGCGGTTGGTTACGTTTATCTCCACGCCCTGCCCGAGGCATTTTTTTAGCGTCGCGGTGTCGCCCCTTACGGCTGCCGTCAGAAACTCGGTAACCAGCTGTTTTTCAGACATTGTGTTCTCCTGTCGTGCGCTGTAATTCCTGATATTTGAGAATACCAACCGTCCCGGTTGAATAACATCCGCTTAAAAAAGATTCATCGCCGGAGGCGCTATTGTTGAATGAGTTTTAACAATCATCCTGCCGCTTGTGTCAAAATCCCGCTAACCACCGCCGTGAAGAGGGAACGACGTGAACTCAATCTTTACCGAAGAGAATTTGCAGGCATTTACCTGCGCCGCGCGCTACGGCAGCTTCAGCAGGGCGGCCGAAGAGCTGGGTCTCACCACTTCCGCTATCAGCTACACCATCAAGCGGATAGAAACCGCGCTCGACGTGACGCTGTTTATCCGCAACACCCGCAATATTGAGCTGACCGAATCCGGGCTTTATTTCTACCGTAAAGCCAGAGACCTGCTGAATGATTTTCAGGGCATTAAGCGGGGGATCGATACCATTTCGCAGGGGATTGAGGCTAAAGTCAGAATTTGTATTAACCATCTGCTGTACACCCCGCACCACACGGCGAAGCTGCTGCAAATCCTCAAACAGCGCTTCCCCGGCTGCCAGATAGCCATCACAACCGAGGTCTATAACGGCGTCTGGGATGCGATGATTAATAATCAGGTCAATATCGCCATCGGCGCACCGGATGCCCTGCTGGGCGGAGGCGGGATTGACTACACCGAAATCGGCGCCATCCGCTGGGAGTTCGCCGTTGCGCCCGCTCATCCGCTGGCAAACGCTCAGGAGCCCATCCCCGAAAGCCAGCTCAGGCTCTACCCCAATATCATGGTGGAAGACACCGCCTCGACGATTAATAAGAAAGTGGGCTGGCTGCTGCACGGCCAGGAAGTGATTGCCGTACCGGACTTCACTACCAAATGCCAGTGTCAGATCCTCGGGGAAGGCATTGGCTTCCTGCCGGATTATATGGTGCGTGAGGCGCAAAACAGCGGGCTGCTGGTCACCCGGAAGGTACACAACCCTCGCCAGCACTCGCGCATGCTGCTTGCCACCCAGCACGCCGCCACGGGTCAGGTTACCCGCTGGATCAAACAGCAGTTCGCCGCAGGCGGAGTACTGGCCGAGCTTTACCGGGACCTGATGTCCCAGGATTAACTTCGCCAGTACGTCCGGCAATTCACCTTTAAAAAGGCAGCCACGGCAATAAATAACGGGGTGATAAGCTCACCCCGCAAATCCTGCATTACAATTTCTGACAGAAAAAACCATCTGCTAACACATAAAGCTTTTTTAAATTTAATTAGATAGCAATTCATGCGCTTGAGTTTTTAATAAATTGCTAATTCCTTAGCGCTATGAAAATAATTAAGGTTCACCTGTAAGAGAACCATAATTTATTTAGGGGTTAATACCGATGTCGGAAATTATTTCAGCGCCATTTTTATATCAAGTCGATAATCAAACCTTTGAAGGATCTCTGGTGTATGCCGAAAAGGAGAGCGCGGAGCGCCCCGGCATTTTAATTGCGCCAAACTGGATGGGCGTGAGCGCCGCCGCCATCGAGCAGGCAAAATCCATTGCGGCTCAGGGCTATGTGGTGCTGGTTGCCGACCTGTACGGCCAGGGCAAACGCCCGACCAACGCGGACGAAGCCGGTGCCCTGATGATGGAAGTGAAAGATACTCCGGCAGAAGTGGGCCGCATGCGCGCCGCGCTGGACTCTCTTGCCGCCCAGAAAACGGCACCTGTTGCCGCCGGTAAACTGGCTGTCGCGGGCTTCTGCTTTGGCGGCCATTGCGCGCTTGAGCTGGCAAGAAGCGGCGTAGATATCAAAGCTGCGGTCTCCTTCCACGGAACGCTGGATACCAAAAAAACCAGCGCTGCCGGAGATATCAAAGCCTCCGTACTGGTGCTGGACGGCGCGGAAGATCCGCTGGTACCGCGCGAGCAGCTGAGCGCGTTTGCCACTGAAATGAACGCCGCCTCCGTAGACTGGCAGCTCGTCAGCTACGCCGGAGCGGTGCATTCCTTCACCGACCCGGGCGCTAATGTTGACGGCGTGGCCAAATATCACCCGGAAGTGACCAAACGCGCATTTACCCATATGTACAGCCTGCTGAACGAAGTGTTTTAAGCATTCTTTTCTCCGCTGGCCTTCCAACCGGGAGGCCGCTTTCTTCCTCCCCCTCACCCGGTTTGCACCCGCGCCCGCTTTCCCGGACAATAGCTTCTTTTAGCCTCAGGTTAACAACGTCATGAACCATCCACACCAAGCGCTGTTAAGCGCGGGCGGCATTCTGCTGCTGGCTTTCCTGTCCTGCCTGCTGCTTCCGGCCCCGGCGTTAACCCTGACGCTGGCGCAAAAGCTGATTGATACCTTCCATCTGGTCGACCTTAGCCAGCTGTACATAATCCTGTTCTGCGCATGGTTCCTTGCGCTCGGCGTTATCGAGTATTACGTGCTGCGTTTTATCTGGCGGCGCTGGTTCTCTTTTACCCGCCTGTAATTTTCTGCGCTGGCCGATATCAAAAACGTGCCGCCTTATTTGCAGAGCGGCACTTTTACCCCTCCTGCCAATAACCACACATACCAAATGGCTATCTATTTAACACAATAGATAACACCTTGTGGGTAACCGCATACCCAATGTTTATCGAGTTGATTTCACGCAATATTTGAACGGCCATAGTTGTTATTTTCGCCGCACGAATAACGTCATACCGATGAGGTTACGATGAACGTCAGCCGCAGAAAATTTTTTAAAATCTGCGCCGGCGGGATGGCTGGTACAACGGCGGCAGTTTTGGGCTTTGCGCCAAAAACCGCGCTGGCGGAGACGCGCAATTACAAATTGCTGCGTGCGAAAGAAACCCGTAATAGCTGTACTTACTGTTCCGTGGGCTGTGGATTATTGATGTATAGCCTCGGAGACGGCGCAAAAAACGCCAAATCCAGCATTTTCCATATTGAAGGCGACCCGGATCACCCGGTTAACCGCGGCGCGCTTTGCCCCAAAGGGGCTGGCCTGCTCGACTATATTCACAGCGACAGCCGCCTGCGCTACCCGGAATACCGCGCGCCGGGTTCTGATAAATGGCAGCGCATCAGCTGGGATGAAGCGTTTTCACGCATCGCCCGCCTGATGAAAGATGACCGTGACGCTAACTTCGTCGAGAAAAATGAGCACGACGTCACCGTTAATCGCTGGCTTTCAACCGGCATGCTGTGCGCTTCGGCGGCCAGCAATGAAACCGGGATGCTCACCCAAAAATTTGCCCGCTCGCTGGGCATGCTGGCGGTAGATAACCAGGCGCGCGTCTGACACGGACCAACGGTAGCAAGTCTTGCTCCAACATTTGGTCGCGGTGCGATGACCAACCACTGGGTTGATATCAAAAACGCCAACGTAGTGATGGTGATGGGCGGCAACGCCGCTGAAGCCCACCCGGTCGGTTTCCGCTGGGCGATGGAAGCCAAAAACAACAACGACGCCACGCTGATTGTGGTCGATCCGCGCTTTACCCGCACCGCTTCGGTGGCGGATATCTATGCGCCGATCCGCTCCGGAACCGACATTACCTTCCTGTCGGGCGTTATCCTGTACCTGATTTCCAACGGTAAAATTAACGCCGAATACGTCAAACACTACACTAACGCGGCGCTGCTGGTGCGCGACGACTTCAGTTTTGAAGACGGCCTGTTCAGCGGCTACGACGACGAAAAACGCCAGTACGACAAAACCAGCTGGAACTACCAGTTCGACGAAAACGGCTTCGCCAAACGCGACGACACGCTGAGCCATCCGCGCTGCGTGTGGAACTTGCTCAAACAGCACGTTGCCCGCTATACGCCGGACGTGGTTGAGAACATTTGCGGCACGCCTCAGGCGGATTTCCTCAAAGTTTGCGAAGTGCTGGCCTCAACCAGCGCGGCGGACCGTACCACCACGTTCCTCTACGCTCTGGGATGGACGCAGCATACCGTTGGCGCCCAGAACATCCGTACCATGGCGATGATCCAGCTGCTGCTCGGTAATATGGGCATGGCGGGCGGCGGCGTTAACGCCCTGCGCGGCCACTCCAACATTCAGGGTTTGACCGACCTCGGCCTGCTCTCCACCAGCCTGCCGGGCTACCTGACGCTGCCGTCTGAGAAGCACACCGACCTGCAAACGTACCTTGCGGCTAATACGCCAAAAGCCACGCTGCCGGGCCAGGTGAACTACTGGGGCAACTATCCGAAGTTCTTCGTCAGCCTGATGAAAGCGTTCTACGGCGATGATGCCCGCAAAGAGAATGGCTGGGGCTTCGACTGGCTGCCGAAGTGGGATCAGTCCTACGACGTGCTGAAATACTTCGACATGATGGACCGCAACCAGGTCACCGGCTATATCTGCCAGGGGTTTAACCCGGTGGCCTCGTTCCCGGACAAAAACAAAGTTGTTGCCAGCCTCAGCAAGCTGAAGTACCTGGTGATTATCGACCCGCTGGTCACGGAAACCTCCAATTTCTGGCAGAACCACGGCGAGATGAACGACGTTGACCCGGCCGCTATTCAGACCGAAGTGTTCCGCCTGCCGTCCACCTGCTTTGCGGAAGAAGATGGATCCATCGCCAACTCCGGCCGCTGGCTACAGTGGCACTGGAAGGGTGCGGACGCGCCGGGAGAAGCGCTGAACGACGGAGAGATCCTCGCCGGACTTTACCACCAGCTGCGCCAGATGTACCGGGCCGAAGGCGGTAAAGGCATCGAACCGCTGATGAAAATGGGCTGGAATTATCATCAGCCTGATAAGCCAGAATCGGAAGAGATTGCCAAAGAAAACAACGGCTACGCGCTGGAAGACCTGTTTGATGCCAGCGGGACTCTGTTGGCGAAAAAAGGCCAGCTGCTGGACTCCTTTGCGCTGCTGCGTGACGACGGCTCTACCGCTTCCGCTTGCTGGATTTACGCCGGGAGCTGGACCGCCAAAGGTAACCAGATGGCGAACCGCGATAACGCCGATCCTTCCGGGCTGGGTAACACCCTCGGCTGGGCGTGGGCGTGGCCAATGAACCGCCGCGTACTGTACAACCGCGCCTCCGCCGACCCACAAGGCAAGCCGTGGGACGCGAAACGAATGCTGATCGAATGGAACGGTACGAAATGGGTCGGGAACGACATCCCGGACTTCAGCACTGCGGCACCGGGCAGCGGCGTTGGGCCGTTTATCATGCAGCAGGAAGGTCTGGGACGCCTGTTCGCCCTGGACAAACTCGCCGAAGGGCCATTCCCGGAGCACTACGAGCCGTTTGAAACGCCGCTCGGCACCAACCCGCTGCACCCGAACGTAGTCTCTAACCCGGCGGCGCGTCTCTACGAAGCCGACGCCAAACGTATGGGTCGTAAGCAGCAGTTCCCTTATGTCGGCACCACTTATCGCCTGACCGAGCATTTCCACACCTGGACCAAGCACGCGCGGCTTAACGCCATCGCCCAGCCGGAACAATTTGTGGAAATCAGCGAGCGCCTGGCGAAGGCAAAAGGGATTGCTAACGGTGATTGGGTCAGGGTCAGCAGTAAACGCGGCTTTATTAAGGCCGTAGCGGTAGTGACCCCGCGCCTGCAAACCCTGCATGCAGGAGGCCAGGAGGTTGAAACCGTCGGCATCCCGCTGCATTGGGGCTTTGAGGGGGCGGCCCGCAAGGGTTATCTCGCGAACACCCTGACGCCGTCCATTGGCGACGCCAACTCGCAAACGCCGGAATACAAGGCGTTTCTGGTCAACATTGAGAAGGCGTAAGGGAGAGAACAATGTCCATGCAATCTCAGGATATTATTAAACGTTCGGCGACCAACGGTTTTACGCCGCCGCCGCGGGTACGTGACTTCAAGGAAGAAGTCACCAAACTCATCGATGTGTCGAGCTGCATTGGCTGTAAGGCTTGCCAGGTCGGCTGCTCGGAGTGGAACGACATCCGCGATGAGGTGGGGCACTGCGTTGGCGTGTACGACAACCCCGCAGATCTGAGCGCCAAATCCTGGACCGTGATGCGCTTTAGCGAAACCACGCAAAACGGCAAACTGGAATGGCTTATCCGCAAAGATGGCTGCATGCACTGTGAGGATCCGGGCTGCCTTAAGGCCTGCCCCTCCGCCGGGGCCATTATTCAGTACGCTAACGGCATTGTGGATTTTCAGTCGGAACACTGCATCGGCTGCGGCTACTGCATCGCCGGCTGCCCGTTCAACGTGCCTCGCCTGAATAAAGACGATAACCGCGTTTATAAATGCACCTTGTGCGTAGACCGGGTCAGCATTGGCCAGGAACCGGCCTGCGTAAAAACCTGCCCAACCGGGGCGATACATTTTGGCAGCCGCAAAGAGATGCTTGAAATGGCGGACCAGCGCGTCGAAAAGCTGAAAAAACGCGGCTTCGAACACGCGGGCGTTTATAACCCGCAGGGCGTGGGCGGCACGCACGTTATTTATGTGCTGCATCATGCCGACCAGCCGGAGCTGTACCACAACCTGCCGAAGGAGCCGAAAATCGACACCCCGGTCAACCTGTGGAAAGGCATACTCAAGCCGCTGTCAGCGATGGGGTTCGTTGCCACGTTTGCCGGGCTGATGTTCCACTATATCGGCGTTGGGCCGAACGAAGAGACGGACGAAGACGAGGAAGATAGCCATGAGTAAGATGATTGTCAGAACGAAATTCATCGACCGTGCCTGTCACTGGACGGTAGTAGTGTGCTTCTTTCTTGTGTCGCTTTCAGGCATTGCGCTGTTTTTCCCAACGCTGCAATGGCTGACGGAAACGTTCGGCACGCCACAAATGGGGCGCATTCTGCACCCGTACTTTGGCGTGGCTATTTTCGTCGCGCTGATGTTTATGTTCGCCCGTTTTGTGCATCACAACATTCCCGACAAGCAGGATTTACCCTGGCTGAAAGGCATTGTTGAAGTGCTGAAAGGCAACGAGCATAAAGTGGCTGATGTCGGGAAATATAACGCCGGGCAAAAGATGATGTTCTGGACCATTATGAGCATGATTTTCGTGCTGCTGGTGACCGGAATTATTATCTGGCGGCCCTGGTTCGCCGATTATTTCCCTATCTGGATGATTCGCTACGGCCTGCTTATCCACGCCGCTTCCGCCATTATTTTGATCCACGCCATCCTTATCCATATGTACATGGCATTTTGGGTGAAAGGCTCGATTAAAGGCATGATTGCCGGAAAGGTCAGCCGCCGCTGGGCGCAGAAACACCACCCGCGCTGGTATCGCGCCATCCGCGCCGCTGAAGCCAAAAAAGAGAGCCAGGAAGGGCTTTAACCTTCTTAATCGTGCCCT
Organism: Cedecea davisae DSM 4568; assembly: GCF_000412335.2. Classification (GTDB taxonomy): domain Bacteria; phylum Pseudomonadota; class Gammaproteobacteria; order Enterobacterales; family Enterobacteriaceae; genus Cedecea; species Cedecea davisae. The sequence goes on along the minus strand of NZ_KE161030.1, from coordinate 896,477 downwards.
CTTCCCGCCCGGGGAGAGGGCACTCTCACCGAAGAATTGTGTTGTTATGTATCCACACCTCATTTAGCTAAACAACAAAACAAATCGCCCCGCGCCTGACACAGCCCGCATACAAAGAACGCGTTAAATAAGGCCATCCGCCAAACGTTACGGCGGCAACCCGTTTAACGAACTGATTCTTGCGAGGCTTATGATGAAACTTATCCGCAACCTGCTGCTCCCGCTGATTATCGCCGCTGCCGTTTCTCCGGCTTTTGCCGCCAAAGAAGTTAACCACGCTCAGGGGTTGGTCAAAATCGGCACCGTGTCTGAAAGCAGCGGCACCACCCTCTCCCTGAGCCAGCTCAACGCCAGCCTGGCCGCAAAAGCCGATAAAGCCGGTGCCAGCGCCTACCGCATCGTTTCCGCCGGGGGCAATAACAGCTATTTCGGCAGCGCGGATATTTACCGCTAACGCTTTCTTTTCTAAATGGAGAACAACATGAAACCATTGCGTAAAACGCTGCTGGCGCTGACAGCCACCGGCCTGATGAGCGGATTTGCCGCCCAAGCTGAAACCCAGCACACCATTGTTTTGGTTCACGGTGCATTTGCCGACGCCACTGGCAGCTGGGAGCAGGTGATCCCAGTGCTGCAAACGCGCCATTACGAAATTATCACCGCACAAATTCCTTTAACGTCTCTTGCGGATGACGTGGCTGCGACAAAACGAGCCATTGCCCGCGCCAAAGGCGACGTTATCCTGGTTGGCCATTCCTGGGGCGGAACGGTGATTACCGAGGCGGGCAACGATCCGAAAGTGAAAGGGCTGGTGTATATCAACGCCTTCGCACCCTCACCCGGCCAGTCTACCGCTGACTTAGCCAATAGCTTCCCTGCTCCGCCGGGCAGCGCAAAAATTATCAAAGGGGCTGACGGTTTCCTGAGCCTCGATCCTAAGGCCGTCGCCACCGACTTCGCCCAGGACGCCACGCCTGAGGCGCAAAATATTATCGGCATCACCCAGATGCCCATTGCCGCCGCGAGTTTTACCGAGAAGGTGAGCAGCGCCGCCTGGCAGCAGAAGCCGAGCTGGTTCCTGGTCGGCAGCAATGACCGCATGATTAATCCGGACCTGGAACGTGCGATGGCGAAAAAGATTCACGCTCAGATAACCGAATTGCCGGTTAGCCATGTGCCGATGCTGTATGACCCGAAAAACGTCGCGCGCACTATTTTCAAAGCCGTGAATATTACCTCAGGCAATTAACCTGGTTTTATTTAATAAGGAGGAAATAACGCTCTTAATTAATCTCTGACTATTTAATTACCCTCAGCTTATTAATTTTGATTATCTGGAGAAAGATATGAACCGTATCGCTATGTCTGCTATTGCCCTGTCTCTGGTTTCTTTCAGCGCCACTTCTTTTGCCGCCGAATTAACCGGGCCTAATCTTGAGCGCTGTTTTGGTATTGCCAAAGCCGCAGATAACGACTGTAAAGCGGGCGCGGGAACCACCTGCGCGGGCACTTCAAAAGTCGATTACCAGAAAAACGCCTACAAGATGGTTCCGGCCGGGACCTGCACCTCTATCCAGACGCCCGGCGGCCACGGCTCGCTGACCGAAGGCTAAATAACGGGGGCCACTCGCATGACAACAACGGAAAAACTCGGTGCCGGGCTGGGCTTAAAGCCCGGGCATTATGCGGAGGCTTACGCCAGCCCGCCGGACGTTTGGTATGAAGTCCATAGTGAAAATTACCTGATGCCGGGTGGCCCACGCAGAGAATGGCTGGAGGCGATTCGCCAACAGCACGCGATTTCCCTGCACGGCGTTTCGCTTTCTCTGGCGGCAGACTCCGCGCCGGACGGCAAACTGCTGAAGCAGCTAAAGGCGCTTATTGACGATATTAAACCGGCTCTGGTTTCCGAGCACCTGGCCTGGTCACGCTGGGAAGGCATTTATTACCCCGATCTGCTGCCGGTGCCGCGAACCACGCAGGTCATGAACCGGCTTATCGACAACATTAACCGTACACAGGATGCGCTGGGTCGCCAGATCTCGCTGGAAAATCCGACACATTATTTGCAGATACCCGGGCATGAGTGGGACGAAATTGAGTTTCTTAACGAGGTAAGCAACCGGACGCAATGCGGCCTGCTGCTCGATCTCAATAACGTCTGGCTCAGCGCCCATAATCTGGGATTTGATGCCGAAGCCTGGCTGGCACGCTTCCCTGTTGAGCGGATTACCGAGCTCCATCTGGCGGGGTTCAGCCGCGATGAAGGCGGCAGCGATTTGCTGATTGATAGCCATGACGCGCCGATATCTGCCGATGTCTGGCAGCTGTATCAGCGCCTGATCCAGCAGGCTGGCGCAATACCTACGCTTATCGAGCGGGACGATAACCTGCCTGCATTTGCGGAGCTGATTGCAGAGCGGGAGCGAGCTCAGCAGATCCTTAATACCGCCGGAGAGCAGCCATGAATACAGCCCTGAGTCGCTATCAGCGGGCCTTTATTGGCGCAATTTATGGCGAAGATTCGCCGGAACTGGCTCATCTGCTGAGCCAGCCGGGTTTTGCCGTCTACCGCAACGGCGTATTGAAAGCCTGTATTGATGCCCTGGAGGCTAATTTCCCCAGCGTTGCCAGCCTGACGGGCAGCGAGTTTTTTCGGGAAATGGCTCGCAGCTACGCGCTTGAACATCGCCCAACAGAAGGAGAATTAATTCGCTATGGCAAGACCTTTCCCGCCTTTATTGAAGCCTGGGCGGCGGCGGGTGAACTGCCCTATTTAAGCGCTGTGGCGCAACTGGACTGGCTGTGGCTTGAGGTCTTTTGCGCCAAAGACTCGCCGCCGCTGGATACCAACGCGCTGGCACACCTCTCAACCGATGAGCTGGCTATGCGGAAATTAAAACTGCGGGACGGCGTGCGCTGGCAATGGCACCCGACCTTACCGGCCTTCACCCTCTGGCAGTTCAATCGCTATGGGCTGGAAGCGCCAGAAAACATCGCCTGGTGCGCAGAGGGCGCTCTGCTGGTGCGGCAGCAACGGCAGATAGTTGCCGGACCATTAAGCCGGGGCGGAGCCGTGTTTCTTTCCGCCTGCCACGACGGCGCGAACCTTCAACAGGCAAGCGAGCGGGCATTGCTGGCAGAGCCCGCATTAGCTCTCGGCACTTTTTTCAGCCACCTGTTACACAGCGGCGTTTTTGCCGCCCCGGAACGTTAACCTTTGAGGCCACTATGAAAACGACTGAATTTTCTTCCCCGGAGCACGGGTTGCGCTCGCTGTGGAATAACGCCTGGCGCACTCTTGAGCGCTATGTGAGCGATAACCTGTTATTGCTGATTGCACGCGTCGGCATCGCCGCCGTATTTTTCCTGTCCGGCCGCACCAAAGTGACCGGTTTTATGACCTTAAAACCGTCCACCTACGAGCTGTTTCGCACCGAATACGCGCTACCGCTGATTCCCTACGATATTGCCGCTCACCTGGCGACGCTGGCCGAACATGGCTTCCCCGTATTGCTGGTTCTTGGCCTGTTTTCACGCTTCGCCGCCGCAGGACTGCTGTTTATGACGCTGGTGATTGAAATCTTCGTCTACCCGGACGCATGGCCAACGCACCTGATCTGGGGCGGGCTGCTGCTGCTCATCCTCTCCCGGGGCGCAGGCCGCTGGTCGCTCGATCGTTTCTTTGTCCTGGTTTAAACCTCTCGCCGGGGCCTGGTTCTGACTGAGACTCATGAATCCCATTCATAGGTTCTTGCAGATTTCACCGGCTAGTGCCCTTTCTGGATCGGGTCTACTGTATTTCTACGCACAGTGACGTTCCATCTGGAGAAGACGATGAAAATTACCCGCAGCGGCTCGCTGCCCTCGCAAAAAGGGCCTGAGAATTATTTTACCGGCACGGTTCGCATCGATGCTCCGTTCAGCGGCAGCGATAACGCCCGCGTGGGCGGCGCTACGGTAACTTTCGAACCCGGCGCACGTACCGCCTGGCATACCCATCCCCTCGGGCAGACGCTCATCATCACCCAGGGGCGGGGATGGTTACAGGAATGGGGCGGCGAAATTCAGGAGATGCATCAGGGCGATATTGTATGGATACCGGAAGGCGTTAAGCACTGGCACGGCGCTTCGCCACAAACCGCGATGACCCATATCGCCATCGCCGAGTCGCTAAACGGCAGCCCGGTTGAGTGGCTGGAAAAGGTCAGCGACGAGCAGTACAAAAAATAACGACGGTTTTTCCCCTCCCCGCCAGAAACTTTAACATTCCGCCTCTTTTCCACCCGGAAAAGGGGCTTTTTTGGTCCTACCAATTCAGATAAAAACGTGCACTTTTCTACAAAACGCCGATAAATCCTCGCCAGACCATTGCCATCGATTAACACAACGTTAACCATTAGCCATCATTTGCTCTACATAACAAAATTGGTCCTACCAATCTAATAAGAAACGATACACGCATCACCCTGGAGAATCCTGCATGCAAGTCTGGCAACAACTCTACGATCCGCTCGGGAATATCTGGCTGTCCAGCCTGATTGCGGCTATCCCGATCCTGTTTTTCTTCTTCGCGCTGATTAAGCTGCGGATGAAGGGCTATAAAGCCGCCACGTTGACGGTCATTCTCGCCCTGTTGGTTGCCCTGTTTTTGTACCGCATGCCGGTGGACAGAGCGCTTGCCTCGGTTGTTTATGGTTTCTTTTATGGCCTGTGGCCAATAGCCTGGATAATTGTTGCCGCGGTCTTTGTGTATAAAATTTCCGTCAAAACCGGGCAGTTCGACATTATTCGCTCGTCTATCCTGTCGATTACGCCGGACCAGCGTCTGCAAATGTTAATTGTCGGTTTCTCGTTCGGCGCGTTTCTGGAAGGTGCCGCAGGATTTGGCGCGCCGGTCGCCATTACCGCCGCGCTGCTGGTTGGCCTGGGCTTTAAGCCGCTTTACGCCGCCGGGCTGTGCCTGATAGTCAACACCGCGCCGGTCGCCTTCGGCGCAATGGGGATCCCGATTATTGTTGCCGGCCAGGTCACCGGGCTGGACAGCTTCGAAATCGGCCAGATGGTTGGCCGCCAGCTGCCGTTCCTGACGATTATCGTGCTGTTCTGGATCATGGCGATTATGGATGGCTGGCGAGGCATCAAAGAGACGTGGCCTGCGGTGATGGTCGCCGGGGGATCATTTGCTATCGCCCAGTATCTTAGCTCCAACTTCATCGGCCCTGAGCTGCCGGATATTATCTCCTCTCTGGTGTCGCTGGTGTGCCTGACGGCCTTCCTGCGCGTATGGAAGCCGGTGCGTATTTTCCGCTTTGATAACATAGATGAAACGGCTGGCGAGCAGGCTGTTGCGCCGCAGAAATACAGCGGGCGGCAGATTATTCGGGCGTGGATGCCGTTCCTGTTTTTAACCGCCACCGTTACGCTGTGGAGCATACCGCCGTTTAAAGCGCTGTTTGCTAAAGGCGGAGCGCTGGCAGACTGGGTCTATAATTTCTCAGTGCCGTTTCTCGACAACCTGGTCGCCAAAATGCCACCGGTCGTTGCCGCAAGCGCGCCCTATGCGGCGGTCTACAAGTTCGACTGGTTCTCCGCGACCGGCACCGCCATCCTGGTGGCCGCGCTGATTTCGATTGTTTACCTGCGCATGAAGCCAAAAGCGGCGCTGGTAACCTTCGGGGAAACGCTGAAGGAGCTGGCGCTGCCGATTTACTCCATCGGCATGGTGCTGGCGTTCGCGTTTATTTCAAACTATTCCGGGCTGTCGGCGACGCTGGCTCTGGCGCTGGCCCATACCGGCCACGCCTTTACCTTCTTCTCGCCGTTCCTCGGCTGGCTGGGCGTGTTCCTGACCGGTTCAGACACCTCCTCCAACGCGCTGTTTGCCGCATTACAGGCCACAACGGCGCAGCAGATTGGCGTTTCAGACCTGCTGCTGGTGGCGGCTAATACCACCGGCGGCGTGACCGGCAAGATGATTTCGCCGCAGTCTATCGCCATTGCCTGCGCCGCGGTGGGGCTGGTAGGTAAGGAGTCAGACCTGTTCCGCTTTACCGTGAAACACAGCCTGATATTCACCTGCATGGTGGGCGTAATTACCACGCTGCAGGCTTATGTTTTAACCTGGATGATCCCATGACCCAAGCAGTACCGCGCCTTGCCGACCAGATGGTTGAACGTGTTAAGGCGCTGATTAATGAACGCAAACTGGAGGCGGGCATGCGGTTGCCCGCCGAACGTCAGCTCGCCGCAGAGCTGGGCTGTTCGCGGTCTATTTTGCGCGAAGCCATTCAGAAGCTAATTGGTGAAGGCGTGCTTGCCAGCCGCCGGGGCGGCGGCACTTATCTTCGTTACCAAATAGAACAGTGGTCGGAACAACGTATTGTTCAGCCGCTGAAAACGCTGGTTGAGGGCGATCCTAACTATCAGCTGGATATCCTCGAAGCGCGCCACACTATCGAGGGCAGCACGGCCTGGTATGCGGCAATGCGCGCCACGCCCGCCGATAAAGAAAAACTGATCGCCTGTTTTGACGCCACCCTCAAGTTTAAAGAAAGCGATGACCCGGATCTTGCGGCCCAGGCCGACGTGCGGTTTCACCTGGCGATTGCCGAAGCCTCGCACAATATCGTGCTGCTCCAGACCATGCGCGGATTCTTCGATCTGCTGCAATCCTCGGTGCTGCACAGCCGCCAGCGCATGTATACCGTTCCGGCTATTTTCGCCGGGCTTACCGAACAGCACGACGAGCTGTTGAAAGCCATACTCGCGGGTGATGCCGAGCGGGCAAGGCGTGCCGCCCAGTCGCACCTGGGGTTTGTCCACTCCACGATTAAAACCCTGCAAGAAGATGAAGCCCGTCAGGCACGTATTACCCGCCTCCCGGACGAAGCAAGTGATGAAAAAAGGGAACAGAAACGATGATTATTTCCGCAGCAACCGACTACCGTGCCGCCGCCGAGCGCATTCTGCCGCCATTTTTATTCCACTATATCGACGGGGGAGCCTACGCGGAGCACACCCTGAAGCGTAACGTGGAAGATCTGGCGCAGGTGGCTCTCCGGCAGCGCGTGTTGAAAAATATGTCGGCGCTGAGTCTCGAAACCAAACTGTTTAACGAAACGCTGTCAATGCCGGTCGCCCTTGCGCCCGTTGGGCTGTGCGGTATGTATGCCCGTCGCGGTGAAGTGCAGGCGGCGAAGGCCGCGGCCGCCAAAGGCATTCCCTTCACGCTCTCGACGGTTTCGGTGTGCCCGATTGAAGAAGTGGCCCCGGCTATCAACCGCCCTATGTGGTTCCAGCTTTATGTCCTGAAAGACAGAGGATTTATGCGCAACGCGCTGGAGCGGGCAAAAGCCGCCGGCTGCTCAACGCTGGTGTTTACCGTGGATATGCCAACGCCGGGTGCCCGCTATCGCGACGCCCACTCGGGGATGAGCGGCCCGAACGCCGCGCTGCGCCGCTATATGCAGGCGGTTACGCATCCTCAGTGGTCGTGGGATGTAGGGCTGAACGGCCGCCCGCATGATTTGGGCAATATTTCCGCCTACCTGGGCAAACCGACCGGGCTGGAAGATTACATTGGCTGGCTGGCAAAAAACTTTGACCCGTCTATCTCCTGGAGCGACCTGGAGTGGATCCGCGAGTTCTGGGATGGCCCAATGGTTATTAAGGGGATCCTTGATGCCGAAGATGCGAAAGACGCGGTGCGTTTTGGCGCGGATGGGATAGTGGTGTCAAACCACGGTGGACGCCAGCTGGACGGCGTGCTTTCTTCCGCTCGCGCCCTGCCCGCCATCGCCGATGCGGTGAAAGGCGACATCGCTATTCTGGCCGATAGCGGTATTCGCAACGGCCTCGACGTGGTACGCATGATTGCGCTGGGCGCGGATACCGTGCTGCTGGGCCGCGCTTTCCTCTACGCCCTGGCGACCCACGGTGAAGCCGGAGTCAGCAACCTGCTGGACCTGATAGAGAAAGAGATGCGGGTAGCGATGACGCTAACCGGCGCACGCTCCATCGCTGAAATTACCCCGGAACTGCTGGTTCGCCAGGGGCTATAGCGGAATGCCGTTCCTTCGGCATGGGTTCCACTCTGCGCTGTAATCAATGACGGGGCTTTCAAAAAATGGGTTGAAAGCCTCATTTCATTTACTGCACAAAGGCGGTTAGTCGGTTGAAAATGCCCGGGTCATCGGCGTGGCGGATAATTTGCACCACGTCTTCCAGCTTATCGACCTGGCTAACCATCTGCTCAAGGCGGCTGTCGTCCTCAACCTGTAGCCAGATGCGGCTCTGGTCGCCTTCCGGCAGCGGCAGGCATAGGATGCCTTCTACGTTAAATGCGCGGCGGGCAAACAGGCCGCAGATATGAGACATCACGCCCGGATGGTTGCGTACCGTAAGTTCCAGAATAACGGTTGATTGCTGCATGGCTTACTCTCCAATCATCTGAGTGTTGGCGGCACCCGGCGGCACCATCGGGAATACTTTTTCGTCCGCGTCGATGCGCACATGAATCAGGCATGGCCCCGGGCGGGAAATCGCCTCCTGGAGCGCAGCCTGCGGATCTTCTGCCTGATTTAAATCGCAGGTAGCGAGGCCAAAACCGCGCGCAATGGTCAGGAAGTCAGTCATGCCAGGGTAGGTCGCGGCAAAGATATTTTGCTGATAGAACAGGGTTTGCTGCTGATGAACCAGCCCCAGCGCCTGGTTGTTCATCAGGATGATTTTCACATCCAGATTGTTTTCCGCTGCGGTAGCCATTTCCTGAATATTCATCATCAGGCTGCCGTCGCCGGAGAAGCACAGCACTTTTCTCGTCGGCTCAGCCAGCGCCGCGCCAACCGCAGCCGGTAAGCCGAAGCCCATGGTGCCCAGCCCGCCGGAAGTCAGCCACTGGCGAGGGCGATTAAGCGGATAAGCCTGAGCCACCCACATCTGATGCTGGCCCACGTCGGTCGTTATGATTGCTTCGTCATCCACGCAGGCCGCCGCCGCTTTAATAAGCCCGTAAGGCATCAGCGGGTTGTCCTCGCCCGGCATGGCAAACGGGAACTCGCGCTGCAAATTAGCGACCGTTTGCAGCCATTCGCCGCGCGGCAGCGCTTTGGTCTGCGGGGTCAGCTGGCGCAGCACTTCACCAACATCGCCGCGAATCGCTACGTGGGCCTGCTTAATTTTACCCAGCTCGGCGCGGTCGATATCCACATGGATAATTTTGGCGTTCGGGCAGAATTCTTCTGTTTTGCCGATAGCGCGGTCATCAAAGCGTGCGCCGAGGACAATCAGCAGATCGGCTTCATGAAGAATGAAGTTGGTGCTGCGCGCGCCGTGCATGCCCAGCATGCCGAGAGAAAGAGGGTGCCGCGCCGGAAGGGTCCCCAGCGCCATCAGCGTCATGGTTGTTGGCAGCCCGGCACGCTCAGCCAGTTCGCGAGCCTGCTCCGCTGCGCCCGCGCTGATAATCCCGCCGCCAAGGTACAATACCGGGCGTTTAGCTTCGTTAATCATCGCCGCCGCGCGGGCAATGTCCTGATGGTCGAAGGCCGGGGCAGCAGAAGGAGCGGCCACTTCCGGCAGTTCGGTAATCTCAATTTCTGCGGTCTGAATATCTTTCGGAATGTCTATCCATACCGGGCCAGGGCGGCCGGACTGGGCGATACGGAATGCGTCGGTAATCACCTGCGGCAAGTCGCTGATGCTGCGCACCAGGTAGTTATGCTTGGTAATGGGAATCGAAATGCCGTAGGTATCGACTTCCTGGAAAGCGTCCGCCCCGATCATCGAGGTAGGCACCTGCCCGGTAATACAAACCAGAGGAATGGAGTCGAGGCGGGCGTCGGCAATCGCGGTGACCAGGTTGGTCGCCCCCGGACCGCTACAGGCGATGCAGACCGCAGGTTTACCGCTGGTACGCGCCATGCCCTGCGCCATAAACCCCGCGCCCTGCTCGTGGCGCGCCAGAACATGGCGAATGCGGGTGCTTTGGCTCAGCGCATTGTAGAGCGGCAATACCGTGCCGCCAGGAATACCGCTAACTGTGGTAATGCCATGATGTTCCAGCATTTTTACAATCAGTTCTGCGCCGGTGATGCGCTGTGAGGGTGTGTCCGAAATTGCCATGCTCCAGTCCTTCTTATTAGCCGGTTCGCTTCTGGGCAGGCACTTAAAACAAGAAACCCCGCCCGGTTTGCGCCGGCGGGGTTTGGAATCGATACGTTGATTCAGTCCCTACGGCGCATTGCCGACGACCACCACCACACGCACGACGACCACCGCGGCTGGTAGCGCGGTAATTAGTAGGGTCGAAGTTTGCAGGGAATGAGTCATGGGGTTCCTGAATTAGCGTTAAAAGTCGTCATTGATAAAATCACACTCGCCGGTTTCGCACAACAGGATTTTCGTCTGGTGTTAAAAAACACGCCGAATGTCACATTTGATTTACATACTGACTGCAACATCCACCGGGTCAATGCAACGCATCTCAGCCGCTTTAGCAGCAGCGAGCGCCGCCTTTACCGCCGTAGCGCGCGTCCTGGCGTTCGCGGAAAAACTCTTCATAAGTCATCGGCGTCTGTTCCGGGTGGGTCAAACGCATATGCTGCACGTAATTGTCGTAGTCCGGGACGCCGATCATCAGTTTTGCTGCCTGGCCGAGGTATTTTCCGGCTTTGGACAGAGTATCGAACATAATGCCTCCAGTGGGTTGCCCCTCACCCCGGCCCTCTCCCCAAAGGGGAGAGGGGGAAATGATGAGGTAAGAGGGTTAGGGTGAGGGTAAAAATCAGTGCACGCTTTTTGCCCTGGCCACAATCTCCTGATAATTCTCCGGCATTGGCTCATACGGCGTCTCGTTAGCCGTCGGCTTATCTGACTTCAGAGCTTTAAGCGCGGTTTTCAGCGAGAACCATGCCAGCACCACCACAACCACCATAAAGAAGATAGTCAGGCCAGCATCCAGCCGGTTGTTGAACACCAGCTGGCTAAGCTGGGATTGAGTGTACTGCGCCGGAATATTGCCGCTGTCGATCATCGCCTGGAACTTATTGGCGATGGCGAGGAAGCCCACTTTTGCATCTGAGCTGAACGCTTTCTGCCAGCCTGCCGTCAGGGTACAAATCAGCAGCCATGCGGTTGGCACCAGAGCCACCCAGGCATAACGCTGTTTCTTCATCTTGAACAGCACCACGGCACACAGCATCAACGCCATGCCCGCCAGCATCTGGTTGGCGATGCCGAACAGCGGCCACAGCGTGTTAATGCCGCCCAATGGATCGACCACGCCCTGATGCAGGAAATAGCCCCAGGCCAGCACGCAAAGCGCGGTGGCGAGCAGGTTGGCCGGCAGCGAGTCGGTTTTCTTCAGCCCCGGAGATATTACGCCCAGCAAATCCTGCAACATGAAACGTGCGGCGCGCGTACCGGCATCCACCGCCGTCAGGATAAACAGCGCCTCAAACAGAATCGCAAAGTGATACCAGAACGAGACGTCCATCAGCCCGCCCAGCGCGCCGTGCAGAATATAGGCCATCCCGACGGCAAGCGTAGGTGCGCCACCGGCACGAGAGATGATGCTCTGCTCGCCCACTTCGTTGGCGATATTTGTTAGCGTGTCCGGCGTAATGTGGAAGCCCCAGCCGCTAACAACCTGCGCCGCAGAAGCCACTACGTCAGCCGTTCCCGCTGGAGCAAGCACCGCCATCGGGCTGTTCATCGCAAAGTAAACGCCGGGGTCAATCACGCAGGCAGCAACCAGCGCCATGATCGCAACAAAGGACTCCATCAGCATGCCGCCGTAGCCGATAAAGCAGGCCTGATTTTCGTTAGCCAGCATTTTCGGCGTAGTGCCGGAGGCAATCAGCGCGTGGAAGCCGGAAACCGCCCCGCAGGCGATGGTGATAAACAGGAACGGGAACAGGTCGCCGCTCCACACCGGGCCGGTGCCATCGATGAATTTTGTTAATGATGGCATTTGCAGCGTCGGGCGCATGATGAGGATGCCCACTGCCAGCCCGATAATGGTGCCAATTTTCAGGAAAGTGGACAGGTAATCACGCGGCGCAAGCAGCAGCCAGACCGGCAGCACGGCGGCCACAAAGCCGTAGCCCACCAGCATCCAGGTTAGCTGCACGCCGGTATAGTCGAAGTACGGTGCCCAGGTTTCGCTCTGCGCCACCCAGCCGCCGGAAATAATGGCAAAGACCAGCATCACCAGGCCGATAATCGACACTTCGCCGATGCGACCCGGCCGCAGGTAGCGGATATAAATACCCATAAATATGGCCAGAGGAATGGTAAAGGCAACGGTGTAAGTCCCCCACGGGCTATGGGTTAGCGCCTTAACAACAATCATCGCCAGTACCGCAAGGATGATGACCATTATCATGAAGCAGGCGACCAGGGCGATAACCCCGGCGGTGTTGCCCATCTCTTCTTTTACCAGCTCACCCAGGGAGCGCCCGTCGCGACGGGTAGAGACGAACAGCACCATAAAGTCCTGTACCGCACCGGCCAGCACCACGCCCGCCAGTAGCCAGAGCATGCCGGGTAGATAGCCCATTTGTGCCGCAAGTACCGGCCCCACCAGCGGCCCCGCCCCGGCGATAGCCGCAAAGTGGTGCCCAAACAGCACTTTTTTATCCGTTGGAACATAGTCGAGGCCGTCGTTATGGCGCACGGCCGGGGTCATGCGTGTGGCATCCACCGTTAATACGCGTTTAGCGATAAACAGGCCGTAATAGCGGTAGGCGATGAGATAAATACAAACAGAAGCAATCACTATCCACAGGGCGTTGATCTGCTCGCCGCGGTTGAGTGCGATGTAACCGAGGGCGAACGCGCCAATTAAGGCGAGCACGACCCAGACGAGGTGTTTCCCAAATCTATCCATAATTTTGTCCGTTTTCTAATTGGATATCGAGAGTTGTTACATTTTGTATCTAGCCTGGAATGTCTTTTCTCACAATCTGAACCCGCCAAAATGGCCGCCCTTTACGCGACTTTGTTAATAAGATCACTCTAATTTGTGTCATTCAGGTAATAGCCGAGGTCAATTCTGGAATATCAGGTTGATGAATAGTTAATGACCATTTTGATAACCCACGCTAATTAATAAGCCGCCTTAATTGATTCAAAGACGCGACTGAGAAATAAATTGATAATTATTTTCATTTGCAATAGCGTGTTGCCGCAGTTTCAACATCAGGCACTTCTGCCGCGTCCTTTCCTTATTTGGGAATGGAGCTAACCGGGACGCTGGCGGTGACACTCAGGACAGATAATGAATAATAAATTTTCTTACTCCCTCGCCACTCTGGTGAGTCTGGGCATTTATGGCATTGCCCTTCCCGCTTCGGCGCAGACCGCGCCGGTAGAGAATGAAGACACTCTGGTGGTGACCGCGGCGCAGCAAACGCTCCAGGCACCGGGCGTGTCGATTATCAGCGCCGATGAGCTAAAGAAGCGCCCACCCGCGCGCGACATCTCTGAAATTGTGCGCACCATGCCGGGGGTTAACCTTACCGGCAACTCCACCAGCGGCCAGCGCGGCAACGGCCGCCAGATAGATATTCGCGGCATGGGGCCGGAAAACACCCTCATCCTGATTGACGGTAAACCAGTGACCAGCCGTAACGCCGTGCGCCTTGGCTGGCGCGGCGAACGTGATACCCGCGGCGACGCCTCCTGGGTGCCGCCGGAAATGATCGACAGCATCGAAGTTATTCGCGGCCCGGCGGCGGCTCGCTACGGTAACGGCGCGGCAGGCGGCGTGGTAAACATCATTACCAAACGCAGCAGCAATGAATTCCACGGCAGCTGGAATACCTATTTCAACGTGCCTGAGCATAAAGATGAAGGCTCGACCAAACGCACTAACTTCAACCTCACCGGCCCGCTGGGCGGCGACGTAAGCTTCCGTCTTTACGGCAACCTGGACAAAACGCAGGCCGATGCCTGGGACATTAACCAGGGGCATCAGTCTCTGCGTACCGGCTCTTACGCCAGCACGCTGCCCGCCGGGCGTGAAGGCGTTATCCATAAAGATATCAACGGCCTGTTGCGCTGGGAATTTGCCCCAATGCAGGCGCTGGAGTTTGAAACCGGCTACAGCCGCCAGGGCAACCTCTACGCGGGCGATACCCAGAACACCAACAGCAATCAGTTGGTGAAGGACAATTACGGCAAAGAGACCAACCGTCTTTATCGCCAGAATTATTCCGTCACCTGGACGGGCGGCTGGGATAACGGCGTAACCACCAACTCTTATGTTCAGTACGAGCACACCCGCAACACGCGCGTGAACGAAGGGCTGGCAGGCGGCACCGAGGGCATTTTCTCCAACGGCCAGTTCTCTGATATCGATCTCAGCGACGTGCTGCTGCACAGCGAAGCCAGCGTGCCGTTCGAGCTGCTGGTGAACCAGAACCTGACCTTCGGCAGCGAGTGGAACCAACAGCGCATGAAGGACGGTTCGTCCAATACTCAGTCCCTGAGCGAAGGCGGCGCTATCCCGGGCGTCTCTTCCACCAACCGCAGCCCCTACTCGAAAGCGCAAATTTTCTCGCTGTTTGCGGAAAACAACATGGAGCTGACCAGCAGCACCATGCTGACGCCGGGACTGCGCTTCGACCACCACTCCATCGTCGGTGACAACTGGAGCCCGTCGCTCAACCTCTCCCAGGAGTTGACCGACGACCTGACGCTGAAGCTCGGCATCGCCCGCGCCTATAAAGCACCGAGCCTGTACCAGACCAACCCTAACTATGTTCTCTACAGCCGCGGCCAGGGCTGTGCCGCCAGCGGCGGAGCCTGTTACCTGATGGGTAATGAGGATTTGAAAGCCGAGACCAGCATCAACAAAGAAATTGGCCTCGAATTCAAGCGCGACGGCTATCAGGCAGGGATAACCTGGTTCCGCAACGATTATCGCAACAAGATTGAGTCCGGCTATTCACCGATTGCTTCCAACAGCAAGAAGACCGATATCTACCAGTGGAACAACGTGCCAAAAGCCGTTGTTGAGGGGCTGGAAGGCACCGTCAACCTGCCGCTGACCGATACCGTAAGCTGGAACAATAACCTGACGTATATGCTGCAAAGCAAAAACAAAGAGACCGGCGATCGCCTGTCGATCATCCCGGAATATACGCTGAACTCTACGCTTAGCTGGCAGGTTCAACCGGACGTTTCGCTGCAAAGCACCCTGACGTGGTACGGCAAACAGCAGCCGAAAAAGTACAACTATAAGGGCACACCGGTGACGGGAAGCGATACCAACGAAGTGAGCCCTTACAGCATTATTGGTATGAGCGCGACCTGGGATGCCACCAAAAACGTCAGCTTAACCGCCGGTGTCGACAACCTGCTCGACAAGCGCCACTGGCGCGCGGGTAATGCCCAGACGACCGGGAACGACACCACTAAATCTTATATGTATGGCGCAGGCGCCCAGACCTACAACGAGTCCGGCCGCACTTACTATATGAGCGTTAACACTCACTTCTAAACCCCAGGCGGGAGGCGCTTTACGTCTCCTGCCCCTCTCTTTTTTATCCCCGTAGATTAAAAAATCGCTTGATGCCCGTTCATAAGAAAATGTTATAGTCAAAAAATAACCAGACCCAAAACACACACAACACTACTCGCAACAAGGAGTTACCTCTGATGGCTCAAGCATTATCTCTCGAAGAGTTTTTATCCACAGTGCAATTGCGCGACCCGCATCAGGTTGAATTCGCTCAGGCGGTTCGCGAAGTGATGAGCACGCTGTGGCCGTTTCTTGAAAATAATCCTCAATATCGCCAGCAGGCGCTGCTTGAGCGTTTAGTCGAGCCGGAGCGCGTTATCCAGTTTCGCGTCGCCTGGGTGGATGATAAAAATCAGGTGCAGGTTAACCGTGCCTGGCGCGTGCAGTTCAACTCCGCTATCGGCCCGTTTAAGGGCGGCATGCGTTTCCACCCGTCGGTAAATCTGTCGATCCTCAAGTTCCTCGGCTTTGAGCAAACCTTCAAAAATGCGCTGACCACGCTGCCGATGGGCGGCGGTAAAGGCGGCAGCGACTTTAATCCGAAGGGCAAAAGCGAGGGCGAAATTATGCGTTTTTGCCAGGCGCTGATGGTTGAGCTGTACCGCCATCTTGGCCCGGATACTGACGTCCCAGCGGGTGATATCGGCGTTGGCGGCCGCGAAGTCGGCTATATGGCCGGGATGATGAAAAAGCTCTCCAACAACACCGCCTGCGTATTTACCGGCAAAGGGCTTTCTTTCGGCGGCAGCCTGATTCGCCCGGAAGCCACCGGCTACGGCCTGATTTACTTCACCGACGCTATGCTACAGCGCCACGGCCTTGGTTTTGAAGGTATGCGCGTGGCGGTATCCGGCTCCGGCAACGTGGCGCAGTACGCGATTGAAAAAGCGATGTCGCTTGGCGCGCGCGTGGTTACCGCCTCGGACTCCAACGGCACGGTGGTTGATGAAACCGGCTTTAACGCTGAAAAACTGGCTCGCCTGTGCGAAATCAAAGCCAGCCGTGATGGCCGCGTGGCGGATTACGCCCGCGAGTTTGGCCTGACTTACCTTGAAGGCCAGCAGCCGTGGAGCGTGCCTGTAGATATCGCGTTACCGTGCGCAACGCAAAACGAGCTGGATGTTGAAGCAGCACGAACCCTGATTGCTAACGGCGTAAAAGCCGTGGCAGAGGGCGCAAATATGCCAACCACCATTGAAGCCACTGACCTGTTTGTTGAGGCTGGCGTGCTGTTTGCTCCGGGTAAAGCAGCCAACGCCGGCGGCGTGGCAACGTCCGGGCTGGAGATGGCGCAAAACGCGGCTCGCCTGAGCTGGAAAGCCGAAAAGGTTGATATTCGCCTGCATCACATCATGCTGGATATTCACCAGGCCTGCGTGGAATACGGCGGAGAAGGAAAACAGACTCAGTACGTGCGCGGGGCAAACATTGCCGGGTTTGTGAAAGTGGCCGATGCCATGCTGGCCCAGGGCGTGCTGTAAGCATTACGGTGAGGGCTTTTGCCCTCACTCACTCCCCTACAGAACTAGCTTCATTTCATACTGCGTTAGCGAGTCCTGCCGGAAGCCGCTGCTTACAAACAGCGGCGCAACCTGCTCGGGAATAGCACCTGCGGTTGCCAGCCCCGGGAATTGCTCCTGAAGCAGAAGCAGCAGCTTTTTCGCATGCCCTTTGCGCCGGGCATGTGGCTCAACATACAGCCCTCTTAGCTTCGGCACTTCCCCCGGAATCACCAGTGCATAGGCCACGTCATTGAGCGTAAAAGCTTTACCCGGCAGCTTGAACAGGGTTTCAGGCGCGCTAAGCCACGGCAGCGGAGCCTCGTTGGCCACCATCATTTTATGAGCCATGTGCAAGGGATCTATTTCCAGCAAATCTTCAGAGGTAGAAGGCCGGGCCGTTCCCTCACTCTGGAACCCAGCAAGCGTTTGTTGGCGCACAAAGCCCATCCGCTCGTAGAGCGCCAGCCCGCTGTCGTTACCGACGATAACCTCCAGCAAGAACTGTTTATCGCCCCGCGCCCTTGCGGCATCTATCAGCTGCTGAATAAAAATTTTGCCCAGCCCCTGCCCACGCAGTTCCGGGCGAATAGCGAAAGCCGCCAGGCGGCAGGTTTGCCCGCGCCGGGTGATCAGCGCGATGGCTTTTGGCTCTCCACGATAAAGCCAGACGGTGCTGTCGTTGGGGTTAAGATCCTCGGCAACAAAGCGCCAGCCAAAGGTTTCGCTATCCAGCCGAAACGGCACCACGTACTGCTCAAAGCAATGGTTCAGTATCTCGGTGAGCTGGTGACCATTCCAGTTGAGCGTCGGTTTGCTGATGATATCCTGCTGCATGCTACCTCCCGGTTAAAGCAATTCAGAAGATAATGTGTAGCACAGTTATCTGCTCATGAGGCTATTTCCGGTGCATTAGTCACCGGTTTACTCACGGGGTTAACGCGGAACCACGGCAGGCAAAGCTGGATAAGCGGCCCGATGGCTAAAGCGTATAAAACCGTGCCAACGCCAACGCTGCCGCCCATCAGCCAGCCGGATGCCAGCACGGTCACTTCTATTGCGGTGCGAATGCTGCGCACCGACCAGCCCGTCCGGGCATGAACGCCGGTCATCAGGCCATCTCGTGGGCCTGCACCAAAGCCTGCGCCAATATACATGCCGGTTGCCAGAGCGTTCAGCACCAGCGCACCCGCCAGCAGCAATGAACGAGCAACCAGCGATTCAAGCGGCGGCATCAGCGCCAGGGCAGCATCCGCCGCCAGGCCGAGAACAATAACGTTGCTGACCGTACCCAGCCCTGGCCGCTGGCGCAGCGGGATCCACAGCAGCAGGACCAAAGCGCCAACCACGATCATCACCAGCCCGAGGTTTAGGGAAAACAGCCGCGCCACGCCGAGGTGGAACACGTTCCACGGGTCGGTACCTAAATTGGCACGCACAAACATCGCGGTTGAAACACCGTAAAAAAACAGCCCGGTATAGAGCTGTAGCAAGCGGCGAGCCATCATCAGAAACATCCTCTTCATTCAGTTATGGCTATACCTTCTCGCAAAATGGACTTAGCATTAAGGTCCAGTTATCAAAAAGTGGACTGCTATGACCCAGCGCAGAATCGGAACCTCGTCTTTAACACGCCTGTTAGGCCACTGGCACCAGCAGGCAGTACGCACCCCGGTCTACCGCCAACTGGCGGACGGGCTGCGGCTGCTGATTCTGGATGGCCGCCTGCCGCTGGACAGCCGCCTGCCGGGCGAAAGAGAGCTTTCTGCCGGACTGGGCGTTAGCCGTACGACCGTGGCTTCGGCCCTGGCCCGGCTGCGGGAGGAAGGTTACCTCCAGAGCCGCCAGGGTTCCGGCTCGGTGACGATGCTACCGGAAGCTACCCCTGCCGTTTCCCCCCTGCCGGGCAATGCTCCGGTGCTTGATCTTTCCACCGCCGCGCTTAGCGCCGGGCCGGAAATCCACAAAGCGTACTCTTCCGCGCTGACCTCCCTCCCGGAACATTTAGCCTCTACCGGTTATGACAGCCAGGGGCTCCCGGAGCTTCGGGAAGCCATCGCCCGCCATTACCGGGCACGCGGTCTGCCAACCCAGGCCGAGCAGATTATGGTGGTGAACGGCGCTGTTAGCGCTCTGGGTCTGGTTCTACGGCTATTTACCGGCCCCGGCGACCGTGTGGTGGTTGACCATCCAACCTACCCGATGGCGCTGGCGGCGATTCGCGGCGCATCTTGCCGCCCGGTGCCGGTCAGCCTGCCCGCAACCGGGTGGGACGTTGACGGCCTGGCGGCAACAATAGCCCAGACTTCGCCCCGCCTCGCCTATCTGATCCCGGATTTTCATAACCCCACCGGCCGCTGCATGGATGAAGCCACGCGCCAGAGAGTCAGTGATATTGCCGCCCGCAGCCACACGATGCTGGTGGTGGATGAAACCATGGCCGATCTCTGGTTTGATGCACCTCCGCCGCCCCCGCTGGCCGCTTTTGGGAACGAGGAGCACACGATTTCGCTGGGTTCCGCCGGGAAAAGCTTTTGGGGAGGTCTGCGGCTTGGCTGGATCAGAGCCTCCACCAAAACCATCAGCTCGCTAATTCAGGTCCGCAATACTTTTGACCTGGGTACGCCCCTGCTTGAGCAACTGGCAGCGGTTCATCTGTTTAATGATTCAGAAAGTTTCTTGCCCCAGCGCAGGGAGCTTTTACGCCAGCGCTGCGAAGCAAGCTTTGCCGCCATGCGGGAGCTGTTTCCTGACTGGCAAACCAGCCAGCCTGAAGGCGGGCTTTCCTGGTGGGTTGAGCTGCCGAGAGCGCTGGCAACGGTTTTTGCTGCCGCAGCGGAAAGCCAGGGCATTCGCATTGGGGCCGGGCCGCGTTTTGGCGTGGACGGTGCTTTTGAACGCTATTTGCGCCTGCCGTTTAGCCTGGAGCCGGATGAAATGCGTATGGCGATGCAGCGATTACAACCCCTGTGGCAACATCTGGTCACAACGCGTGTTGATTCATTCCGGGGAATAGTGCTGTAACGACAGCTGATTATTTCCCTCTGATATAAACGAGGGAAATAATATTCTGCGACAACA
The DNA here is from genome assembly GCF_000412335.2 of Cedecea davisae DSM 4568. Taxonomy (GTDB): domain Bacteria; phylum Pseudomonadota; class Gammaproteobacteria; order Enterobacterales; family Enterobacteriaceae; genus Cedecea; species Cedecea davisae. The sequence continues at coordinate 876,368 of NZ_KE161030.1, read as the reverse complement.
TTAAATATTAATGTTGTGTCAGGCGGGGGATCGCAAAACCTTTAAGGGTAATAGTAAAATATTCGCCCTCTTTTTTTATACTGGCACCCGTATCACACCAGTCTGAAGCGATGCGGAAAAACTCATCGCTGCCGATATTCCACCCCAATTTTACCTTTTTCAGATAGCCTGAACGTAATAACTCGCAGGCCTGCTGGTAATCATGGGCGGTACTGTCCGTACCGGCATTCATTTTTTCTTCTTCAGGAGTTTACGCAATGCCTTGATCTCACGATCGTTTAGCGGCGTTACGCGGACTTCAGAGGTGTGCTGGCTGTCGACATCATCTTCATCAATCCCTACGTCACCGTCGAGTTCGTCGAAGGCTTTTGACAGCAGTTTCTCCGTTACGCTTGCCAGGGTCTCACTATTTTCTTCCGCATAGTGACGGATTTTTTCTTTTAACTCGCTGCTTATTTTTACGTTTAAAGTAGCCGTCGTCATTGCAAATCCTTAATGCTTAAACAGAGGTTGATGTTTAATACTATAGAGAATAAATAAGATCCAGCTAGCGCGGTAAATTTAATATTTCTGTCATAATTCAATACCCATAAAATATATCCGGGTAAGAGCATCACAACGGCGGCAGCCTTCTCTTTACCGGGGAACTTTTTACTATAGAAGTGTTGCACTGGGCGAAATCAGCCAGCTCATCCAGGATTTCATCGAGTTGCTCAATCGAGCGGATCACCAGCCGGATAATAAAGCAGTCTTCACCGGTGATTTTGTCGCACTCGATGCATTGAGGTATCGCCTGAATCATCTTCTCGACTTTGTGCAACATGCCGGGCAGCGGCTTGAGTCGCACCAGTCCCTGAAGCGTGTAGCCGAGCGCCGCAAGGTTGGCGTTCATGGTATAGCCGTTAATCACGCCCCGCTCTTCCAGGCGCTTCACCCGCTCCGCGGTGCTGGGGGAAGAGAGCCCCACTTTGCCGCTGAGCACTTTCAATGAGATGCGGGAATCTGCAGCTAAAATAGTCAGAATATCTCTGTCGATATCATCGGGAAGGTAATCACTCATTTTTATCTCATTTTTAAAGGTAGATTGTTTATATTGCCTAATTTTAGCACTTCATCAGGCCAGAGAGAGTGAGCAAAATAAAGCTCTTTATTCAGGAGAGCAAAAATGATCAGCGAAATAAAAACCGGCAGCCTGCAAATGATTGCCGCGATGCTCATCTCCGGCACCATCGGCGCTTTAGTGGTGCTTTCCGGGCAGCCTATCGCCAACGTGGTGTTCTGGCGCTGCGTATTTGCGGCCATAACGTTGTTTGTTCTGGGCGTTGTGGGTGGAAGCTGGCGTAGTCACCTTTCTCGTAGAGTCGTGATTATCGCCGCGCTTGGCGGCGTAGCTCTGGTCGTGAACTGGATGCTGCTTTTCGCCGCCTATTCCCGCACTTCTATTGGGCTGGCCACGGTGCTTTATAATACGCAGCCGCTGATGCTGGTGGGTATGGGAGTGTTTATTCTTAAAGAGAAAGTTAGCTACAGCAAGTGGTTCTGGCTGTGCATTTCATTTGCCGGCATGCTGCTGGTGCTCTCCAGCGGCCTGAGCCATAACGGCAGCAACGGCTGGTTATTGGGCGTGATTATGGCTCTGGGAGCCGCCTTTTTTTATGCTCTCACGGCCTTGATTACCCGTCAGCTAAAAGGCGTGCCGCCCCAGCAAATTGCGCTGGTTCAGGTAGCCGTGGGTACGCTTGCGCTGCTGCCCGTAGTCGATTTCCAGCAAAGTATATCGTATGGCAGTTGGGGCATTGTGGTGATGCTGGGCGTTGTCCATACCGGCATTATGTATCAGCTTCTGTACGGAGCAATTCAAAAGCTGCCCACCTCAATCACCGCTTCGCTCTCTTTTATTTACCCTATTGTTGCAGTCATCGTGGACAGATTTGCCTTTAATCACAGCATGAGCCCGATTCAGTTCGTCGGCGGCGCAATGATCCTGCTGGCGGCTGCGGGAATTAATCTGGGATGGGGAGAAAAAGTGTGGAAAGAAAAGGCCTGTTAATAGCACAGGCCACCTATTATTAATGATATACCTAGTTAATTATGCTCTGGTATTCATCGATATAAATTATAGAGTCCTTTTCAGCCTGGCTTAATGAGGATGCATCAACCTGACTGAATGAAGGCATATCAATCTCTTCCATAATAATAGATTTATGGTTAAAATCTATCACCCTAAAAAATTTGTCATTCTCAATCAATACTTCTTGTTCACGAGGGTTTGCCGTGTAGAGGCTAATAGGGTGGCCACTTTTTTTTAGTTCAATTGAATAAACCATAGGAACTTGATCAAGTATATCTCTACGTCTAAATTTTTTCGCCTCATAAAAGTCCATTGAGGTTGATAAAAAACCATGACTCGAAACCAGACTGCCTTTTTTCAATCGGTTTAAATTATGAGAACCTATGTTTCCACCGCGATAAACCCAGCCTTCATAGGGCGGTATTTTTTTTAATGCTGATTTAATCTCCATTACTGTTTCGTATACCTCATCCCGATAATGCTTCGCGACATATTCCTCTGGCATTCCTGCCATCATAAATCCATTAACCTCGTAATGATATTGTCTTCCATATGCATGGAGTGATTCCATTTCGCCTCTGGTCAATTTCTCGGGGTCTTTAGCTTTCCCTTTCGACCTTTGGTTGTTTTGTGATTCCCATTTAGCCGGCGCAGATTTTGAACCCTTTCCTCCCATACCCTCAGTTTGTATCTTCTTAATTCTGTCCGCCAGTGAAACAGGAACCGGCTCAAGCTTATTAGATTTGGTAATAAAGTATTTTCTACCAAACCTTTCACCGGTTTCCTCATCAAAACGCACATATATTTTTAGCCCAGACCTTTCACCAACAGGAACAACAGGAACCAGGATTTCTGTGCCGGGCAGTAAAGCCATGATAGTTTTTTCTGGCAAAGCTACAGCTTGTTTATAACCCGCTTCCAAAGCAGCAACTTTTACCACCGCGCCGGTCATTTTTTTATCACTTCGCATGAATTTTAAAATATTCTGAGTTAACGCCCTGCTGCCCCTTGCCGCCAGTTCAAATCCAGGATCAAGAGCACCGATCATGCTTTTCCCGAGTGCAGTGACTTCAGCTTTAGTCGGCAATCCTGCTGCTGCAAGATTTATCACTCTTCCTGTTTTAGCCCCCATTTTGGCGGCATTAAAACCAATGATGCCCGCTTTAGCTGTTTTAACGACCAGACGTGTTGCTTGCCCAACAACTGGAATAAGTGAAATACCATCGATAATACATGCCGTAACAGCATCCTCAAGGTTATGATTAATACTACTTTCAACACAGGTATAAAAAGGAATAAAATCTTGTATATAAGACCATATTGTCTGAGCATCAGTCTTATCATTACCCAATTCATAAAGAGAACTGTAAACATTTAATCTATTTTTCTCACTCCATGTCTCCGCAATATCTTCAAAAGCATTTCCGTTTAATGATATTTCACTCTCTCCTTTCTTCGTCCAGACATAATGCGCATAAACATGGCGATCTATTATTTTATAGTTATGATATTTTGCGATATTAAAATCAACTCTAATAAAAAGATCGTCGGGGTTATCTGCATTACCACGCCTCAAAGCATATATCCTTTCCTCTTCATTCAATTTAACTGAAATAAGCTCACATTTAATTTCCTGATAAGAATGAAACGATTTATCTTTAGGATCAAAACCTTTCAGTTTTATCGGAAAGATGCTCGCTGCTGGTGAGGTAATAAAATCACTATCGCTTTTCGGCAATTTATTAAGCGCATTAATAAGAAGTAGCTTATCTAATTCTTTAAAGCTGTTCGAAATATTTTTAGTCTGTTTTTGATACTCGTCTGACAAACTGTCTGGTGCTGTCGGGCAGGGTTTATCTGAAGCACTGAGATAATCTTCTTTCAAATAATACTCTTTATCTTTTCCCTTCCTTTCACTGGGTCTGGAATGAAAGGGCTCAAAATAATGTACTTTCCGCGTGACTGGACATTCTGATATAATTTTTTCTGCCAACCCCCCTTTACTTAGCCAGGAGTCTGCCGCCGTTAGTGTTTTTTCATATTGTTGCTTAACCGCCTGCCGATACTGAATATATTCATTTATGGAAATAAGAGCCAGCATCTCATTTCGGTATTTTGACTTGAACGAAATGGAGTTAACATAATACTGTATAGGGGTTTTAAATAAACAAGCTTCGTTTATTGAAATGCCTTCAGTAACGGCTACATCCCACATAGCCACTCCAATGCTCATCGCTTCTTCAGGAGTATACTCCTTAACAGAATTAGCCTCCAGATAGCGCATACCGGTATAAAGATTGGCAAAATCATTGCCCCTTATATCCAACTTTGTTACTGATTTGTCGCTGAACCTCAGGAACGGCATCTCTTCTTTCAGCAAACAGGTCCACACCGTACGCAACACGGACAATTGCGCTTCGGGTATACCTTCAGTTCTAAAAACTTTGTCTATAGATAACAATTCCGGAAGGGTAGCCACGGAACAATCTTCTGAAAGCTCCCCTTCGTATAATTTGTCAAAAACATAGTATTCGGGAAGCATTCCCAACATTTTATGAAAAAACCATCGGCGGATCGCTAATTTAGCCTGCGCAATAGAGACCCCTTCCCCGCTCTCTCCCCAGTACCGGTTTGACTCGGCCAAAATATTTATAGCCAATTTTTCTATGACTTCAACATTGTCCGTTATGCCATTCTTCTCATCAAATAAATAGTCGGCTACTGCCAGCAACTGCTCTTCTTTTCTTTCCATTCTTTCAATTGCAGGAACAACTGACTTTGATTTATTTGAGACGACTAAATCTATACTTTCAGAAATATTCTCAGTCGTTATCACCGATTGAAAGTTAATTGTTGATGATAATCCTGCCTGATTCATAAAGTATGAGGGAACACTCTGTACTGAATTATTATTCAGGCAATAAGAAAAAGGGATGCTATCATTGACTAAACTCCATTTATCATCTTCATGAACAGAGCCTTCAATTGGATATTGAAAATCATAAAAAATATTGACCCCATGATCTAAGCTAAATTTATCAGCAAGTGCTTCAATATTATTATCCACATAATCGCCTATCAAATTCTCACTGACAAGTTCTAAATTGCAGATGACATTATCGTTATCAGAAATGATGATTTCATCATTACTACCAGAATCCAAAACATCGTTACTGACATAGCTTTGAACATCACGTTCCAGGCGGATGAATTGGCATACATTTCGATTATCAATTTTATTTTTAATAGCATATATTCTTTCTACATCATTTACCCAGACGGAAATGATATCAACATCATTCCTTTTCGTATAAGTATGTTCACCTTTGCCAGACTCCGGGTTATCTATTTCGACATTAACATCAGCACGATATATTTTAGCCTGCGGTGATAAGATAAATTCACGTTCTTCAACAGGCAGACCACCAAACGCAGATAAGATAAGGTATTTGTCAATCACCTGGAATTTATGTATGACATTGAAAGCCGATGAAAAATCATCGCTTTCTGATTTTTTACTCTGTACATCATCAAACCATAGTTTTAACGAAGATAAATAATCATTGTATTTATTTGTTATATTCTTTTCTGCTTCCTTTATTGTAGCTCGGTAATTTATATACTCATTAACAGCCAGGAATCTATAAAATTTATCTCTTTTATTTAACTTAGGGTTTCCAGACTCAATAAATATTAGCGCAGGCATTTTGAATAGATTATTCCCCCCCACTATCCAGGGTTCTTTATCTGCGACGCCCCAAAGCATTTCGCCTACTTTCATTGCCTCATCGGCAGTATAATCCTGAAGTGAATGGCTCTCCAGAAATTGAGTTCCTGTATAGAGATTAGAGAAATTAAAATCCCAAAGGCTCATGTTTTTAACAGAGTTTTCCTCTAATTTTAAAAGAGGTAATTTCTCCATCAGGAGAGTGTGCCACACGCTATGTACTGACGTTAATTGCTGCTCTGAGAAGCCATCTTTAATGAAGAAGTTAAATAGATGAAGCAAATCTGAAATATCGCCAACCGTGTACCCCTGCGACCGCCTGTCTCTGCTCATTGCATCTAATATAAAATCGTCCGGTTGTTTTCCCATAAGTGTGTCAAAAAACCACAGGCGGATGATTGATTTGGCTTGTACGACAGATATTTCTTCTAAATCCTTCCCCTTAAATAACTCTGAATTATCGAAAATTTCTCTTGCTAATAAAAGAATGCGTCCTTCATCTTTCGTGATACCATTTTCCACATCAAATAAATAACCAGATATTGCAGTAATCTGTTGTTCTATATCCATGATTTTTTTATTTAGAAAACCATCAGAGACTAAATTTCTCAGTTCCTCTTTCGCTGAGCTGGAGAGAGCGGGATCCAATTTATCCAGTGTTAACTCAGGGGTAATGTCTACTATGCCAGAAGAGGCTATTATATTTGCCAGTTCAACTGTCATTGGCAGCCCTGCTCGAGTTCGGCAAGATGGCGCACGGTCGGCAGATTTAGATTCAAAGCCAGCTTGTATATAATTATAGAAAGGGATTTTTTTCTTAACCACAATGGGGAATTCATCCCTCCTTACCGGAGACACAGCGGAAGGATCTAAATATATATGCATATTCATTTTGTGAGTCGCTGACAAGTGATTGATGAAAATATCAACCCCATTATTTCCATGCTCCCCTTGAATGATATCCTCTCTGGTATTTATAACGTAGCTGAAGGTATCATCACCGCAGGTAATTGTATTCTCATCAGCGGAGAAAACATCATCTATGCGATAATTCAGTATTCCGCTTTCAATATATTTATGAACATCTCTATCTACACGAATAAAATGATAGCCCGGCTGGTCATTTTTTTTCTTTTCCAGAGCATATATTCTTTCTTCTTCACCCAATCTGACAGATATCAGGTCAACATCATCTTCTCTCAGCGAAATATCATTAATATGTTTTCTGCCACTTTCTGCCGATCCAGACTCTTTCGCACGTATTATAATTGACATAGGATGAACGCTTATTTGAGAGGATGAAATATATTCACGCTCTTTTTTTGGCAATTCACCAAATGCGGCAAGAATAAGAATTTCATCGAGTTTCTCAAATTTTTCGGTCACGCTGTGGGCAAGACTCCAGTACTCATCAGGCAAATCACTCTGTAGTTTTATATAAGAATTATCGTTGCTATTTACAGGGTTAACGCCATTACTCTGCATCGCGTCATTTGCAACTAATAATTCTATAGAGGAAGAGTATTCATTGTATTTTTTTTCGATATGTTTATTTATTTCATTAACAACATTCATGCCATGAATATATTTTCCTAAAGTGCCATGATTTTTTCTATCCACTTCAATATCTTGTGCAGTAAGATTTTTACTAGTCGAAAGAAGGAAAGGCATTTTTAATAAATCTGTTTTTTTAGAAGTGTTATCCCTTGATACTATACAATTAACTAGCTTACCTATTTCCATCGCATCATCAGCAGAGTAAGTTTGAAAACCATCAAGGGCTTTAGTTCCCACATAAAGGTCAAAAAAATCATTCTCTCTGACTTTCAAACCCGCCACGGAGTAATCCAATACCCTTAGCAAAGGTATCTCTTTAATCAAAAAAATACGCCAAAGATTATTGAGTGACTTCACTTGTGATTGAGTCAGGCTGTCCAGCGTTAAGTATTTCGTTAAACGCAGAAATGATGGGATCTGGCCAACCACATAATCCTTATGTTGCACCTGATTGATTATCACATCCAGAACGCATTCTTCAGGATGCGTTCCCAGCGTATTATAGAAAAACCACTGGCGGACAATTGATTCTGCTTTCGCTAATGCATTATCTTGCCCTTTTACCTCGCCAAACAAACCAGAAGCACTCTGAATACTCCTGGCCAGTAAGGTAATTCTTTCTTTATTAATGCTGTCTTTTCCATCTAATAAATATTCAGCAACGGAAACAAGTAATTCTTCTTTACTCATTTTCCCATCATCCAGAATACCAGCAGGTAGTTCTGGGCTGGCTGTAGTTCCAGTGGCAGGGTGCGGCAGGTGTCTTCTTATATGTCTTGGTTTGTTTTTTGTACTGCCGTCGGATTGTAGGGGCGTGAATACTCCAGCTGGAGTAGCCTCACTTCTGTTATACACATTCAGCGGGTTAAGCGACGGTTCCGTGGAAGAGTTTTGCGCAGTATTTTCCGCCCGCTCGCCGGGGCTACTTCTGCCTGCATAATATTTATATCCCGCTCCGCCCAGGGTGCCTATACCGGTAAGAATACCGGCCCCAACCAGGAAACGTTGAAACATCCCTCCCCTCCATCCTCGCGGTACAGGCTGCTCATCACGGGAACGGAGCAGTGATTCAGCTTGCGAACGCAAAGCCTCACCTCCGGTAATCACCTCTGCCAGCGGGATCCCCACGCCATCATCTTCCATTTCTACATTCGTCTGCCCGCTGCGCTGCACCAGCAAATTATTCAGCGTTCCGAGAACCTTCCCGGTAAAATTTTTATTACCCGAACCGGAGGGCTTCTCTTTACTGTTATTAACATTTTTTATTTTTGAGGTAAGAGGAGAGGTTTCCTTCTGGTCTGGAGAGGCATCAACATTGTTGTTATCTCTGATGTAAATTGGTAGGGATGGTATATGGCGAGAATTTTCCTGAATATTAGCGGGCATTATTTCACTCCTGTGATTTAATTCTGCATTTATTTATGCAGCCCTATCTAAATCATTTAGTTGCAGGACTAATACAATAAAACGCTTATAGCATTACATTACGACGTGAGGTACAGACGATAAATATCCCGGACAGAAGCGTTACCCTTTTCTTATTTCATGGCATAGAACCACAGGCTATTACATATTTATTTGTTTACTAAAGAATATATCGTGAGGACAGTAAGAATGCCGTGCAGAGCTTAAGTAGCCGAACCTGACATGCCGGAAGAGATAAAAACGATAGCAATACTTTATTACTCAACCCGTTAATACAACTCCCATTGGAAGATTGAGGTTAGAGAGCAAGCGATGCAGACGGAATTATGGCTAACCAGAGATAATCGTTGTTTGAGCAGGAGATGGACTTCGATGATGAGGATCTTGCCATTGGCAGAATTGGGTGGGGGCCCTGCCAGCTACATCCCGGCACACGCGTCACCTGCTGCGGCTGCTTCCTTCCGGATCTGACCGAGTTCACAAGTTAGCGTTGCGGGAGAACCAACAGGGCCCCCATTGAGAGCGTTGTTATCCAACGCGCTGGCGCATTATCCACATTGGCCCCGGCAATTGCAAGCCAGCGCCGGTCAGGTGTTGGTTTATTGCGCACTCGCGGTTTAACTTGGTGCTTTCGTCGCCGCCGATTATCCTTATTAGCGATTTTGTCAGGAGCAAACGATGGATAATCACGATTCCTTCCCCCAGCGGGTTTACCAGATTGTCGCTGCCATTCCAGAAGGTTACGTCACGACCTATGGCGAAATTGCGTCGCTAGCCGGGTCACCGCGCGCGGCTCGTCAGGTGGGCGGTGTGTTGAAGCGTCTGCCGGAAGGCAGCCGTTTACCCTGGCATCGGGTGGTTAACCGCCAGGGCATAATTTCCCTGACCGGGCCAGACTTACAGCGTCAGCGCCAGGCGCTGCTCTCGGAAGGCGTGATGGTCTCTGGTGACGGGCATATTGATATGGTGCGTTACCGCTGGCGCTATGAATAGCCGGGCGCAAAAAAAACGCCTCCGAAGAGGCGTTCATGATTAGTAGCTGGTTGGCGCAGGTACCGCCGATGAAGGGGTGACCTGAGTCGGGGAGGTGGACGGTACGCTTGTAGCCGCCCCACCGCCCTGCTGCAGCGGGATTTCGGTATTCTGTACCGGCACCAGCGTCAGGTCGGCCTTGGTCCCACCCTCGTTAATCACCGGCTGGAAGGTATCGGTGATAAACATCAGTTTGCCGTTAACGGTAATCGCCGCGCTCAGCAAGATACGGGCTTTAGGCTGAATATCGGCCGGGTTGAACGGGATCACGAAGCTGTATGGAGGCTGTTTACCTTCGGTACGGGTAACCTTCTGCGCAATGACTTTAGAAGGCGCATCGGCCAGAGAGGCGTCAGACACCGTTACCGTCAGCACGGCATCCGGCGGCAGAGCAATTTTCTGACGGATCCATGCCGTACCGGAAACATTAGGCATTGCGATGTTGGCCTGCTGTGAAGCGCTTGCTGAGGCGCCCGGCGCTGGCGTAGGGACATCAGCGCTCTTTTGAGCACAGCCCGCAACAGCAACCGCAACGGCCAAACCACTTAACATATGCACAAGTTTCATTGATTTTTTCTCCTTATTATCAATGTAGCGCCGGGGAGTTAACCCCGTTGAAAAACACGCTTAACCCCCTAAGTGTGGCACAGATCACTGAATTCTGCGCAAAACCAGGAATCTTCCCAGTTCCGGCTCGCCTGATACAAGGTTTACGGGCATGTTATAATCATCACAATTTGCCACATCCCCCGTTATTGAGGACATTTTATGAGTCAGGCGCTCAGCAATTTATTGGCGTTACTTAACCTGGAAAAAATTGAAGAGGGATTGTTCCGCGGGCAAAGCGAGGATTTAGGGCTGCGCCAGGTTTTTGGCGGCCAGGTGGTAGGCCAGGCGCTTTATGCCGCGAAAGAAACCGTGCCTGAAGATCGCCTGGTTCACTCGTTCCACAGCTACTTTTTGCGTCCGGGCGATAGCCAAAAACCTATCGTTTATGATGTAGAAACCCTGCGCGACGGCAACAGCTTCAGCGCGCGCCGCATTGCAGCGGTGCAAAACGGCAAGCCGATTTTCTATATGACGGCCTCTTTCCAGGCGCCGGAGTCCGGCTTTGAACATCAAAAACCGATGCCGCCTGCACGCTCACCGGACGGCCTGCCGTCCGAAACGGAAATAGCCCGCTCGCTGGAGAAGTTTCTGCCGCCTCACGCTAAAGATAAGTTCCTGTGCGAGAAACCGCTGGAAATTCGCCCGGTGGTGTTCCATAACCCGCTGAAAGGCCATGTAGACAAACCGACCCGCCAGGTCTGGATCCGCGCCAATGGCCAGATGCCGCAGGACCTGCGCGTTCATCAGTATTTACTGGGTTATGCCTCTGATTTTAACTTCCTGCCGGTCGCCCTACAGCCGCACGGCGTGGGCTTCCTGGAGCCGGGTATGCAGGTTGCCACTATTGACCATTCAATGTGGTTCCACCGTCCGTTCGACATGAACGAATGGTTGCTCTACAGCGTGGAAAGCACCTCTGCCTCCAGCGCTCGTGGCTTCGTACGCGGTGAGTTTTACACTCAGGATGGCGTACTGGTAGCTTCGACGGTTCAGGAAGGGGTAATGCGCAATCGCGGGTAGTTGACGGTTAAGCAAAAAACCTCGCCCGCAATCTCTGCGGGCGAGGGTATATCTGATTAGTTGTTGTAAGCGTTTTCGCCGTGGCTGTTCACATCCAGGCCTTCGCGCTCTTGCTCTTCCGGGACACGCAGGCCTACGGTCAGGTCGGCAATCTTGAAGGCAATGAAAGCGACTACGCCAGACCAAACGATGGTAATAGCAATGCTTTCCAGCTGAACCAGAAGCTGATGCCCCATGGTCACGCCTTCCGCATAACCCACGCCGCCCAGAGAAGTCGCCGCGAAGATGCCGGTCATGATGCAGCCGATGATGCCGCATACGCCATGCACACCGAACACGTCACAAGGGTCATCAACGTTGAGCCATTTTTTCAGGATGGTTACGCCCCACAGACCCGCCAGGCCGGTGACCAGGCCAATCAGCAGCGCGCCGCCAACGCCGACATAACCACAGGCCGGAGTGATGCCTACCAGCCCCGCGATAGCGCCGGAACAAGCCCCCAGCAGAGAAGGTTTGCCGCGCAGGGCCCACTCGCCGAATACCCAGGAGAGGATAGCTCCCGCCGTTGCAATCACGGTGTTAACGAATGCCAGAGCGGCGATTTCATTAGCGGCGCTTGCGGAACCGGCGTTAAAGCCAAACCAGCCGAAGTAAAGGATCGCAGTGCCAATAAACACCATCGGCAGGTTGTGGGGTTTAAATGCCTCTTTGCCGAAGCCAACGCGTTTGCCTACCAGGTAAGCCCCAACCAGACCGGCAACCGCGGCGTTAATGTGTACTACGGTGCCGCCGGCAAAGTCCAGCGCGCCGTGCGTTGCCAGGATACCGCCGCCCCAGACCATGTGCGCAATCGGCACGTAGGAAAGCGTCAGCCATACCGCAGCAAAGATAACCACCGCAGAGAAGCGGACGCGCTCGGACAGTGAGCCAACGACCAGCCCCACGGTGATACAGGCGAAGGAGCCCTGGAACGCGACGTGGATATACTGATAGAAGGTGCCCATTAAGGCTTTCAGCGGAATGTTTTTCAGCATCACCCAGTCAAAGTTGCCGAAGAAGTTATTCCCGGTGCCGAATGCCAGGCTGTAGCCGTAAAGAACCCACAGCACGCATACCAGCGCGAAGGTCACGGAGATTTGCGTCAGCATCGACAGCACGTTCTTGGAACGGATCAGGCCGCCGTAAAACAGCGCCAGGCCCGGGATGGTCATAAACAGTACCAGCGCGGTGCTGATCATCATAAAAGCGTTATCGGCTTTGTCCGCAACGGCAGGCGCCGCATCCGCAGCCAGGGCGAGAGAAGGCAGAAGCGCCAGCCCGCCGAAACCAAGAAGTGAAGCTAATTTTTTCATTTTTCCCATCCCAATCAAGGCTTGCCAGCAGTTACAGAGCGGCTTCGTCGGCTTCGCCGGTGCGAATACGAATAACGCGTTGCAGTTCTGCAACGAAGATTTTGCCATCACCGATCTTGCCGGTGTAGGCGGCTTTGCTGATAACGTCGATGACTTCATCGAGCTGATCGTCAGCAATAGCGACATCAATTTTTACTTTAGGCAGGAAGTTGACGCTGTACTCGGCGCCGCGGTAGAGCTCCGCATGACCTTTCTGGCGACCGAAGCCTTTAACCTCGGTAACGGTCAGCCCCTGAATGCCGATTGAAGAGAGCGCTTCACGCACGTCTTCAAGCTTGAACGGTTTGATTACCACGGTTACCAGCTTCATAAATTCTCTCCACTCAGAATTAGGTTGTTACCTGCACACAAAGAGCAAAGCAAAGCCCATGCCAGGAATAAAAATCGCGCTTTTTTCAGCAAATTTTCAGGTTTCTGGCGGTATTCAGAGGGGTGGATTCAGGAAGGAAAAGAGATGAGAGAATCGCAAAAAGAAAAAACGCACCACTGCGGTGCAGGATGCGTTTTTCTTTTGCACCAACCCAGTGAGAGGCTGGTTTTAAACGGGCTTAATGCGTGATTGTGGTGCATCAGGCAGTCAGCGTTTCCTCCTGGGCTGCGGCGGCAAGTTCCTCCCCGGCCAGCTGCAACTGGTACATTTGCCAATAGCGGCCCTGCTGCGCCAGCAATTCGCCGTGCGTTCCGCGCTCCACGGCCTGGCCGCGGTGCAGCACCAGAATGGTGTCAGCGTCGGTAATAGTCGACAGCCGGTGGGCGATAACGACAAGCGTTGTATGCTGGCGAACCGCAGCCAGCGCTCGCTGAATCGCCTGCTCTGTACCCGAGTCGATATTAGCCGTCGCTTCGTCAAGGATAAGGATCTGCGGCGCTTCCACCAGCACGCGTGCCAGCGCTAATAGCTGCTTCTGCCCGACGGACAGGTTGTTGCCCTGCTCGCCCAGACGGGTATGAATACCTTCCGGCAGCGCACGAGCCAGCTCGGCAAGCTGCACGGTTTCCAGAGCCTGCCACACCGCTTCTTCGCTGATGTCACGGCCAAGCGTTACGTTGGCGAAGAACGAATCGGCCATCACCACCGGATCCTGCTGCACCATCGCGACGCCGCGGCGCAGCGCTTCGTGGCTCAGAGAGTCGAGCGGCCGCCCGTCGAGGCGAATTTCGCCTTTAGTCAGCGGGTAGTAGCCCATAAGCAGATTGGCGAGGGTGCTTTTCCCGCTGCCGGTATGCCCGACCAGCGCCACAAAGCTGCGGGAAGGCACATCGAGGCTAATATCCTGAAGCACCAGCCGGTCTCCGCGATAGGCAAACGAGACATCATCCACTTCAATATGGCCGCTTGCCAGAGGGCGATTGTCGTTGCCGTAGTCCTGGCGTTTGCCGTCCATCAGCTCGAACACCCGCTCGCCGGCCACTACCGCCTGCTGCAGAATAGACTGCTGGGTGGTGAGCTCGATAAGCGGCTCGTTCAGGCGGCCAAGATAGTTGATAAACGCGTACAGCACGCCGACTTCGATAGTGCCGACCGAAGTAAAACCAAACAGCATCAGCAGGCCGCAAAGGATAGCCGCCGAGAACAGGCTAAGCAGCGGCCTTAGCAGCCAGCCGTCCAGCCTTAACGTCTGCATGCGCGCCAGATAATGCGAGCGGCTCGCCTGCCCCATCCGCTCGCCAAAACGAGCCTGCTGGCGGAACTGCTGGATAACGCTCATGCCGTTAATCACTTCGTTAAAGCCGTCGTTGATATCCGCCAGGTAGCCGCGCACGCGACGCACAATTGGCGTGCTGTAACGCTGGTAGATAAACATCACGATGATCACCGCCGGGAAGATAGTTATCGCCACCAGCGCCATACGCCAGTCGAGGCTGAACATCGCCACCAGCATTGCGCCAATCAGAGCCGCGCTGCGCAAGACCGTCGCGACCACGGTCACGTAGAGGTCACGAATGACTTCGGTGTCGTTGGTCACGCGGGAGATAAGCTGCCCGACGGGCTGGGTGTCAAACGCGCTCAGCGGCTGGCGCAGCGCGGCATCCATCACGTCGGTACGCAATTTCTGCACCACGCCCACCGCCGCCCTGTTAAAGAGCAGCGCCTGAAGGTAGTGCAGCCCGGCGGCCGTAATTGAAAGCAGGATATAGGCCGTTGCCAGCCCGGCGGCAAGCCCGAGCGGCATCTGTTTCTTCGCCACCAGGTTATCAATAAAATAGCTGACCAGCACCGGGCCGCAGACTTCTGCCGCGGCCGCCACCCACAGCATCAGCATCGCCCCCGCTAAAGGTTTGCGCCATGGAGAACCATAAGCCAGCAGGCGTTTAATGGTAGGCCACTGCTGTTTACGCTTCATCAACGCTCTCCTTTGCTGCTTCCTGCTCCGGGGCTTCATCCAGCGCGGCTTCCAGTTGCTGATAGCGGTACATATCGCGATACCAGCCGGGTTGAGACGCCAGTTTTTCATGGCTGCCGCGCTGGGCGACATGCCCGTGCTGCATCACCAGAATTTCGCTGGCTTCGGTCAGGGCAGACAGGCGGTGCGCGCTGATGATTACCGTGCGGTGTTCGCCCCACTGGCGCAGGTTATGAAGAATCTGGTGCTCGGTGCGCCCGTCCACTGCGGAAAGCGCATCGTCGAGGATCAGGATCTCCGCATCCAACAGCAGCGCGCGGGCAATAGAAATACGCTGTTTTTGGCCGCCGGAGAGCATTACGCCCCGCTCGCCGACTTCGGTTTCGTATCCCTGAGGCAGGCGCAGGATATCTTCATGCACGCTCGCAAGGCGGGCCACATGCTCAATTTCCTGCTGCGTAGCGCCGGGCTTGCCGAGCGCAATATTGCTGGCAACGGTATCGGAAAACAGGAACGGCGTCTGGTTTACAATGGCCAGGCGGCTGCGCCAGCCGTCGATTTTCAGCGCGGTCAGCGGCATATCGTGGAAGCGAATATCGCCGTCCTCAACGTCAAAATGACGCTGGATCAGCGACAGAATGGTGCTTTTCCCGGAACCGGTAGGCCCGCACAGGCCAAGCATCTCACCCGGCTTAAGGGTAAAGCTTATGTTCTGCAACGTCGGCTGCGCGGTTTGCGGATAATGGAACTGACGGATATTCGCCACCAGCTCGGCGCGCCCTTCAGGCAGCATTTTGTCTCCGTCCACCACGCCAGGCTCTTCTTCCAGCATCGCACGTATGCGGCTATAGGCGGCGCTGCCGCGTTCGACAATGTTAAACATCCATGCCAGAGCCAGCATCGGCCAAATCATCAGGCCGAGATACATTACAAAACTGGTGAGTTGCCCAAGGGTCAGGCTCCCTTCGATAACCATCCAGCTTCCGCCGCCAATCGCCAGCAGGTTGGCTGCGCCGATAGCGACATAAATCGTCGGGTCAAAGCGTGCGTCAATTCGCGCCACACGCATGTTTTTCGCCCCTGCATCCTGCGCCTCGGCGGCAAACAGCGCCGACTGGCGATCCTCAAGACCAAACGCCTTGATCATGCGAATGCTAGTCATGCTTTCCTGAGTGCGATCGTTAAGCGCAGAGAAAGCGGCCTGAGCCACCTTGAACCTGTCGTGCAGGCGCGCGCCGTCACGTTTTATCACCACCGCCATAATTGGCATCGGCAGCAGCGCCAGCAGGGTCAGTTGCCAGCTGATTTGGGTCGACATGACAATAAGTACCGCCAGCCCCATCACCAGCGAGTCCACCAGCGTCAGCACCCCTTCCCCGGCGGCAAACACTACGCGATCCACATCGTTGGTGGCGCGCGCCATCAGGTCGCCGGTGCGGTGACGCAGGTAAAATTCAGGATGGTGGCGGCTAAGCTGACGGTAGTAGTTTTCCCGCAGCTCAACGGCCAGCTGGTAGGATGCCCCAAAAAGCAGCACGCGCCAGACGTAGCGCACGACATAAACCACCACGGCAATAGCCAGCATTACGCCTATCCACATCAGCACCTGCTGAGAAGAGAGGGTATGCTGCGTCACGCCATCCACAATCACGCCAACCAGTTTTGGCGGCACCAGTTGCAGAATAGCGATAATAATGAGCAAGGCCACCGCACCGAGATAGCGTCGCCACTCGCGGGTGAAATACCAGCTTAATTGAGCAAATAATCGCACGAAGTTTACGTCCTGAAATGCAGTCTGCCGACCCAGAGTAAAAGAGTGAAAAGCTTTAGCGTTCCGCTAATGGCGAACTCATAAAGTTATGGGTAAAGCCGTGGTGTATTTTATCTGTTCCATGGCAAAACTCGAAGTGACATCGCTTAATCCCGGGATGCCGTTGACCAGGCGCTTATAAAAATCGTCATAGCGTTTCATATCCGCCACCTGAACCCGAATCAAATAGTCATATTCGCCTGCCATACGCCAGAAGCCGAGCACTTCGGGCATCGCCTCCACCACCGAGACAAACTTGCAGTACCAGTCGCTGCTGTGCTGCTGGGTTTTAATCAGCACAAAAGCGGTTAGCCCAAGCCCCAGTTTTTCCGGGTCAAGCAGCGCAACTTTGCCGCGAATATAACCTTCATCTTCCAGCCGTTTTAGTCGCTTCCAGCACGGCGTGGTGGTCAGATTAACGGCATCTGCCAGCGCCTGCAAAGAAAGGGTGCAGTCCTGTTGCAGCATGGACAGCAGTATACGGTCAATTTTATCTATCACAGCGACACCCGGGAGAAATATTTTCTCTAATGGAAGCGTTAAAAAGGCAAAATGGCAACTTTTTTATCCTCCATTTGCATTACGCTAAGCACAAATTGATAAACGAGTATTTGCCATGACTAACACCTGGGTTAACCACGCTATCAGCGAAATCAACGCCGACTATCAACGCTCTGCGGATACTCATCTTATTCGCCTGGCTTTGCCGGGGTTCCCCGGTATTCAGCTCTACCTGAAAGACGAAAGCACCCATCCAACCGGCAGTCTCAAGCACCGTCTGGCGCGCTCGCTGTTTCTGTACGGGCTGTGTAACGGCTGGATCAAAGAAGGCACCACCATTATAGAAGCCTCCTCCGGCTCAACGGCGGTATCTGAAGCCTACTTTGCTCGTCTGATTGGCCTGCCGTTTATCGCGGTAATGCCCGCGAGCACGGCAAAACGTAAAATAGAGCAGATTGAATTTTATGGCGGCCGCTGCCACTTCGTGGAGAGCGCCTGTGAAATCTATGCGGCCTCGGAAATGCTTGCCCGCGAACTGAACGGCCACTATATGGATCAGTTCACCTACGCCGAGCGTGCAACCGACTGGCGCGGGAATAACAATATTGCCGACAGCATTTTCCGCCAGATGACCCACGAGCCGCATCCGGTCCCGGACTACATCGTCATGAGCGCCGGAACCGGCGGGACTTCCGCAACCATTGGCCGCTATCTGCGCTTCCAGGGTCATGACACAAAACTGGTCGTAGTCGACCCTCAGAATTCGGTGTTTCTTGACTACTGGCAGCAGCGCGACTGCGGCCTGAAAAGCGAGGTGGGCAGCAAAATTGAAGGCATTGGCCGCCCGCGCTGCGAGCCTTCGTTTATCCCGGATGTGATCGACGAGATGATGCGCGTGCCGGATGCCGCAAGTGTTGCCACCATGCAGTGGCTGGAGTCGCAGCTGGGCCGCAAAGTTGGCGCTTCAACCGGCACCAATATGTGGGGCGTACTACAGCTGGCGGCAAGAATGCGTGAAGAAGGCCGCAGCGGCTCAATTGTGACCCTGCTTTGCGACAGCGGAGAGCGCTATCTTGAGACCTACTACAACGCGGAGTGGGTGAAGGCCAATATCGGGGATTTAACACCGTGGTCGGCTGAGATTAGTCAGCTCATCAAATGAATACACTAAATAATTCGAGTTGCAGCCAGGCAGCAAGGGAGTAAATCCCCGGGAGCTTACTTGAGTAAGTGACTGGGGTGCGGGAGCGCAGCTAACGCCGCTGCGGCTTGAAGTATGACGGGTATAAAAAAACCGGGCTTACTATGCCCGGTGCCGTAATGTCTCAGAATTCGGGGGAATAAGTGAGATGTGGAGTGTCCAGCCAGTGCGTCAAATAGTGCGAGACCGCCTGGTTACGGCAATGGCCAATAACCGGCAGATGAGGTAAATCCTCTTTTAGCTGCGCCATGGCATTGCCCATTATCAGGCCGTGCCCTACCGCCGACAGCATTTCGCGGTCGTTCATCGCGTCGCCAAATGCCATGCAATCTTTCATCGTTAGACCTAAGTGCGCGCTCAGAACGCCGAGCGCCGCGCCTTTATTACTGCCCACCGGCAGCACTTCCAGACAGTCCACCGCAGAGAAGCAGAGGAATGCTTTGTCGCCTAAGGCTTCATTTAGCTGAATACGCAGACGACGCAAATCGTCATGGTCTCCGCAGAAGCAAATCTTGGTCACCTGGTAAGAAGGCAAGGTGCGCAGATCAACGATATGTGGCCGGAAGCCGCTGTAAACGTGAGCATGCAGCAGTTCCGGTATTTCCTGCCCGGTCAGCCAGCCGGAATCATTAAAAGCGTGAATGCTCGCCTCGGTTTCCCAGTGCCCGTGGAGCACGATTTCTGCCGCCTCGGGAGAGAGATCGTTACGGTGCATCAACTCGCCTTCCATGCTGTGAATGCGCGTGCCGTTGCCGGTTATCAGGAAGGCATCAAGATCCAATGTCCCGAGAATATGGCGCATCTCCAGCACATGGCGACCCGTCGCAAATGCCAGGGTCATCTCACGCTCTTCGCGCAGGCGTTTCAGCGTATTAAGGGTTGCTTCCCCAAGATGATGGTCGGGCAGCAGCAGCGTGCCGTCCATATCAAATGCAGCCAGACGAGCCATGGTTACTCCAAAGGTTTAGCGGGACCAAAAAAGTATCTCCTGGAATATACGGAACTAATAGTGAATACTTGGGGAAAAATGTTCCGGGTTTTATATGCGACTTCTGAATCGACTCAATCAGTTTCAGCGTTTATGGCAGCCCTCCGGCGGACAGCCGCAGCAGGTGACGGTCGCCGAGCTGGCCGGGCGCTGCTTTTGTAGCGAACGCCACGTCCGCACGTTGCTCAACCAGCTACAGGATGCGGGCTGGCTTAGCTGGCACTCGCAGTCCGGGCGCGGCAAGCGCGGTGAGCTGACTTTCCTGGTTTCACCGCAGAGCGTCCGCTCCGGCATGATGGAGCAGGTGCTGGATAAAGGTCAGCATCAGAATGCCCTGGAACTGGCCCAGCTGGCACCTGAACAGCTGCGCCAGCTGCTACAGCCGTTTTTGGGCGGGCAGTGGCAAAACGATGTTCCCACCCTGCGCATCCCCTATTACCGCCCGCTTGAGCCGGTGCAGCCGGGATTCCTGCCGGGCCGCGCGGAACAGCATCTTGCCGGGCAGGTTTTTGCGGGCCTGACCCGATTTACCCGGGAAAGCGCACAGCCTCAGCCCGACCTTGCTCACCACTGGCAGGTGTCCGGCAACGGCCTGTGCTGGGACTTTTTTATTCGCTCGACGTTGTACTGGCATAACGGCGAGCCGGTAGAAACCTACCAGCTACAGCAGAGGCTTCTGATGCTGCTTGAGCAGCCTGCTTTGCGGCGGCTATTTATCAGCGTGAAGGGGATTGAATTGCCCCACGCGCAATGCCTGCGCTTTGTTCTTCACCGCCCGGATTACTGGCTGGCACACCGGCTTGCCAGCTATTGCAGCCGACTTGCCCACCCGCAGGATACGCAGCTTGGCTGCGGACCGTTCCGCATTGCCAGCTTTAAAGAAAGCCTGGTGCGGCTTGAAAGCTTTGAAAGCTACCACCTGCGCCACCCGTTGCTAAAAGCCATTGAATACTGGATAACCCCGCAGCTGTTTGAAACCACTCTCGGCACCAGCTGCCTTCACCCGGTGCAGATAGCGATTGGCCAGCAGGATGAGCTGGAAAACCTGCGCCCGGTCAGCAGCAGTATTAGCCTTGGGTTCTGCTATCTGGCGATTAAACCGGAGGGGCGGCTTAACGCCGGGCAGGCCAGAACTATCATGCAAATTGTGCGCGAGCCGGAAATGATAGCCACCCTGCCGCTCAACAGCGCCCTGATCACGCCCAACACAGAAATGATCCCCGGCTGGCAAATCCCCGACTGGGAGCAGCATCAGGCGGTTAAATTACCCGAGAAGCTCACGCTGGTTTACCATTTGCCGGTAGAACTTCACGCTATGGCACAGCAGCTTAAGCGCTACCTTGCGGAGCGCGGCTGCGAGCTTACCGTCATTTTCCACGATGCAAAAACCTGGGCTGGCTGCCAGCATCTGGCCGAAGCGGATATGGTAATGGGCGACCGGCTGATTGGCGAAGCGCCGGAGTACACGCTGGAGCAGTGGCTGCGCAGCGACGTGCTTTGGCCTAACCTGCTTAACGCCAGCCGCTACGCTCACCTCCAGGCGACGCTGGATGCGGTGCAGGTTTATATCCGCGAACCGGAGCGCTACGACGGCCTGAAAGAGGTCTTTCATGGCCTGATGCGCGACGCCATCGTGACGCCGCTGTTTAATTACCGCTACCAGATTAGCGCTCCGCCCGGCGTCAACGGCATTGAGCTGAACGCCTGGGGCTGGTTCGATTTTAGCGAAGCCTGGCTGCCGCCTCCGGGAATGGCATGAAGAAGCTGGTTCGTGTCGTACAGGGGCGTTACCATAGCGCCCTTCCGGATAACTCTTGTGAATGACAGGATAAATAATGAAACGTACAGTCGTGGTTTTCAGCGGCGGGCAGGACTCCACCACCTGCCTGATTCAGGCATTACAGCAATATGATGAAGTGCACTGCGTAACGTTTGATTATGGCCAGCGCCATCGCGCGGAGATTGACGTTGCCCAAAAACTGGCATTGAAACTGGGCGCCCGTGCCCACAAAGTGCTGGATGTCACCTTGCTGAATGAACTGGCGGTTAGCAGCCTGACCCGGGACAGCATTCCAGTGCCGGGCTACAACCCTCATGATGACGGTATTCCAAGCACCTTCGTGCCGGGGCGTAACATCCTGTTCCTGACGCTGGCGGCTATTTACGCGTACCAGGTTGAAGCCGAGTCCGTAATAACCGGCGTGTGTGAAACCGATTTTTCCGGCTACCCGGACTGCCGAGACGAATTTGTGAAGGCGCTAAACCATGCGGTAAGCCTCGGCATGGCGCGGGACATTCGCTTTGAAACGCCGCTGATGTGGCTGGATAAAGCAGAAACCTGGGCGCTGGCGGACTACTGGCAGCACCTGGAAACCATTCGCCACGAAACGCTGACCTGCTACAACGGCATTCAGGGCGACGGCTGCGGCGAATGTGCGGCCTGTAATCTGCGCGCCAATGGCCTTAACCACTACCAGGCGAACAAGCCTGCGGTGATGGCGGCAATGAAGCAAAAAACCGGCCTGAAATAAGCGTAACGGGCGTGGTTAATGCCACGCCCTGCATGCCTAGCCCATTATCTGCTCAAGCTGCTCGCGCAGTTCCCCTTCAAGCGGTAGCGCCTTCTGCGTTTTTAAGTCGATGCAGACGAAAGTCAGCAGCGCGTCGGCAACGGCTTCACCTTCCGGCTCCAGCGTCACGACCTGGCTGAGCACGCCGCTTTTCCCGTTCAACTGTTGCAGCTTGCTGTCAATGCGCAGCAGGTCGCCCAACACCGCCGGGCGGCGGTAGCTGATATTGATATTCACCACGATAAAAGCGATGTTGCGCGCCGTCATCCACTGAAAGCCGGTGGTCTTTTCCAGCCACTCCCAGCGGGCCTCTTCCAGGAACTCAAGATAGCGGGCGTTGTTAACATGTTGGTAGACATCCATATGATATCCACGAACTTTGATATGTGTTTGCATAGCGCGAAACCCTTGTACTTTCTTTGTTGTAATAAGGTGAGGTAAACGAGGCCATACCCGAAACAACTGGTATGACCTCTAACTCAGCGTAGCAAACTTTTCCCTTCAGGTGGAAGCGTGAGCACGTAAACTCAAAGTTTTATGCGACCCAGATTACGCTCTACCAGCGAAGCGCCAATTCCAGGCACTTCCTGAAGCTGATCCAGCGTTTTAAAAGGCCCGAACTCGGTGCGATAACTGACGATGGCCTGCGCCTTCTTAAGGCCGACCCCATTCATGCTGCTGGCAAGCTCCTCCGCCGAGGCACGGTTGATGCTGACCAGCGTCTCCGCCTGCGCGCCCGGTTTAGCCGCCGCAGCCGTTTTAGTGGATGGTTGAGTAGATGAAGCCTGAGGTGAGTCCGCTTTTTCCGGCGCGGCCTGTACGGAAGTAAAACCCGCCAGTCCCGCGAGAGCGAGAGAAAAATAGAGCGCTTTGATTCCTGATGTCATGCTGTGTCCTCCATGTATGTTGACAGCGAGGCCACCCTACAAGAGCGAAGAAACAGCAACAAACGTCAATATTCAAAAATGGAAAAGGCCGCGAAAGCGGCCTTTGGGAATTACACTGCGTTGCAAAAATTTGCGAGCATTACTGCTGTTGGTCGATAATATCGCCCAGTTTGATCTTCGCTTCTTTACGCAGGTTGGACATCAAAGCTTCGAAGGCAATTTGTGCGTTGTTCTGGGTGATGCCCTGAACCATCGCTTTCTTCTGCTCTTCCGGCATTGAGCCCGCTTTCACTTCGTCCAGAGACAGCAGCACCACGTTGCCCTGCATATCGTTGGCTACGCCATAGCTCGGCTTGTCTTTAGCCGGCAGAGGCAGCGCAAACGCAGCCTGGCTGACAGGATCCTGACCGGTGCGGCTCAGGGTTTTAGCCTCGCCGAAGCTCAGGCCAGCGGCCTTCATTTCGTCAGTGCCTTTACCCTGTTTCAGAGCGGTGAGCAGTTTGTCGGCGTCCAGCTTAGCCTGCTGCTCGGCTTTCTGCTGCTTAACCGCAGCGATAACCTGGTCACGAACTTCAGCCAGCGGTTTAACCGCCTCGGCTTTATGTTCGGTCACGCGCAGCACGAAGGCGCGGTCGCCGTCCACGGTGATGATGTCAGAGTTGCTGCCTGGCGTGCCGTTTTCGCCTACCAGACCGCCGCTAAAGATAGCATCGGCAACCGGCTTGAAGTTCAGCTCGGCAGGCAGGTTATCGTGACCAAACCAGCCGGTTTCAACCGCCTTCACGCCCGCAACTTTCTCTGCACCTGCCAGAGATTCGTTTTCGTTGCTTGCCGCATCGCTTACCTTCTGCTGTAGCGCATAATAAGCATCAACCGCTTTTTCCTGCTTCACTTTATCAACGATGCTGGCGCGCACTTCTGCCAGTGGTTTTTCAACCGCCGGCTGAATGTCGTCCAGGCGCACAATCAGGAAGCCAACGGAAGATTTAACCACGCCGGAAAGCTGGCCTTTGTCCTTCAGCCCGGCGTTTTTCAGTTCGTCCGGAGTGGTGGAAGCTTCCAGCCAGCCCATGTCGCCGCCGTTACGCGCGGAGATAATGTCGGCAGACTTCGCTTTAGCCAGTGCGGCAAAGTCACCGCCTTTGCTCAGCTCGTCGAGAATCGCTTTGGCTTCATCTTCGGTTTTGGTCTGGATAACGCTGTAGCGGTTACGCTGCGGCTGGGTAAATTCGTCTTTATGCTGGTCATAGTAAGACTGAATATCCGCGTCGCTGGCATCTTCCTGCATAGAGGCAGCGTCCAGCTTGATGTAGCTGACCTTAAACTGCTCAGGCGTGATGTAGCGGTTTTTATTCTGCTCGTAGTTAGCGTTGATTTCCTGCTCGGAGGCTTCCTGCTTCGCAGCCAGGGCCTGAACGTTAATCGTTGCCTGACGAACCACGCGCTGCTGGGAAACCAGCGCCGCCAGCTCGTCGGTTTCGCCGGTGAGCATAAAGTCGGTTCCAACTACGGCTTTGATCAGCTGGTCGGTGGTGAGCTGGTTGCGCAGCGCCTGAGCGTACTGGTCAGCCGTCATCCCCATATTGCCGATTATCGCGTTATAGCGGGCGTTATCGAATTTACCGTTATTCTGGAAGGCAGGCTGGCTAAAGATAGCCATTTTGACCTGTTCGTCGCTGATAGCGAGGCCGAGATGTTTGGCGTACTGGTCAAGCAGCGACTCGTCAATCAGCTGGTTAAGCACCTGCTGGCGCATCTGCTTCATGTAGCCTTCGTTGGCCGCAAGCTCAGAGAACTGATCGCCCAGTTGCTGCTGCTGGCGGTTACGCTCGTTAGCAACGGCGTTCTCGAACTGGC
Organism: Cedecea davisae DSM 4568; assembly: GCF_000412335.2. GTDB lineage: Bacteria > Pseudomonadota > Gammaproteobacteria > Enterobacterales > Enterobacteriaceae > Cedecea > Cedecea davisae. Next base: position 851,356 of record NZ_KE161030.1, on the reverse strand, counting down.
CGCGACCGATCTCCTGGCCATTTACTTTTGCGGCATAATTATTGTTACCGCCAGTCAGGTAGCTACCCACGCCAGTCAGAACGAATGACAAGATAATCAAACCCAGAATGATCTTGAGCACGACGTGGTTAGCCGCCGCTCGTAAATTGTCCATCATGGTGTAACAACACTCCGCTGTAGTATGACTTGGTAAACCTGCGCAGGCGCTAAGCTGGCATCCTTAGAAACTCGAGCTGCCCACTGCTGCGCGCAAAGGCGTATTGTGACAAGAAACCCGCTGCAAATCATCAACAGCGAGTAAAATTCAGCTTCAGGCAATAAAAAAGGCACATCAAACGATGCGCCCCTGCGATACCTGACACCATATACCCCAGCCAATCGGGGCTAATAAATCAGTTAACAGCGTCTTTCAGCGCCTTACCAGCACGGAAGCCTGGTACTTTTGCTGCGGCGATGGTGATTTCTTTGCCGGTTTGAGGGTTACGGCCGGTACGGGCTGCACGCTCTTTAACCGCAAAAGTACCAAAACCTACCAGTGCTACGTCTTCTCCGGCCTGCAGAGATTCAGTAACAGAAGCAATAACAGCATCTAATGCACGTCCAGCCGCGGCTTTAGAAATATCAGCACCTGCGGCAATTTTGTCTATCAGTTGAGATTTATTCACTCTTCTCTTCCTCTCTTTATAATTTATATCGCACCTGATGTCCCTCAGAGTGCGACCGCGCAGCAGTTATAACAGGCTCGTCATGCCCTTACAACAGGAGTTGTGGGGGATAAGCTTAAGCCAGCAACTAAATTAGCGACACAAAAAAAAGCTGGCAAGTGACAATTCACCTACCAGCCCCTATTTTATTGACTGTATTTGCGTCAGGTCACTATTTTGCGGTTACAACCTGCATTCCGTAAGGCTCATTCTGCAATGCGAGGGTCAGAACCTCTTCGATACGCTTCACAGGATGAATCGTCAGATCGGCAATGACGTTGTCCGGGATCTCTTCCAGATCGCGTTTATTGTCGTCCGGGATAAGCACGGTTTTGATACCGCCGCGGTGAGCTGCCAGCAGTTTCTCTTTCAGGCCGCCAATCGGCAGAACCTGGCCACGCAGGGTAATTTCACCGGTCATCGCCACGTCAGCGCGAACCGGGTTACCCGTCAGGCAAGAAACCAGCGCGGTACACATTGCGATACCGGCACTTGGGCCATCCTTCGGCGTAGCGCCTTCCGGGACGTGAACGTGAATGTCGCGTTTCTCGTAGAAGTCGCCGTTGATGCCCAGCTTCTCGGCACGAGCGCGCACCACGGTCAGCGCGGCCTGGATAGACTCCTGCATCACTTCACCCAGCGAGCCGGTGTAGGTCAGTTTACCTTTACCCGGTACGCAGGCGGTTTCGATGGTCAGCAGGTCGCCGCCCACTTCGGTCCATGCAAGGCCAGTCACCTGCCCTACGCGGTTTTCGCTGTCGGCGCGACCGTAATCAAAGCGCTGTACCCCGAGGAAGTCCTTCAGGTTGTCGCCGTTGATTTCGATGTGCTTGAGCGTTTTATCCAGCAGCAGCTGTTTCACCGCTTTACGGCACAGTTTCGAGATTTCACGCTCCAGGCTACGCACGCCCGCTTCACGGGTGTAATAGCGAATGATGCCGCTAATCGCGCTGTCATCCACCGTCAGCTCGCCTTTTTTCAGCGCATTACGCTCAATCTGCTTCGGCAGCAGGTGCTGTTTGGCAATGTTCAGTTTTTCATCTTCGGTATAACCGGACAGACGAATCACTTCCATACGGTCCAGCAGCGGTGCCGGGATGTTCATGGAGTTAGAGGTCGCCACAAACATCACGTCGCTGAGGTCGTAATCCACTTCCAGATAGTGGTCGTTAAACGCCACGTTCTGTTCTGGATCAAGCACCTCCAGCAAAGCAGATGCCGGGTCGCCGCGCATGTCAGACGACATTTTGTCGATTTCATCCAGCAGGAACAGCGGGTTTTTAACCCCGACTTTCGCCATCTTCTGAATCAGTTTACCCGGCATTGAGCCGATGTAAGTCCGGCGGTGACCGCGAATTTCCGCTTCGTCACGCACGCCGCCCAGCGCCATACGAATGTATTTGCGACCGGTCGCTTTTGCGATGGACTGACCCAGAGAGGTTTTACCCACCCCCGGCGGCCCTACCAGGCACAGAATTGGGCCTTTCAGTTTGTTAACGCGGCTTTGAACTGCAAGATACTCAAGGATGCGATCTTTAACGCGTTCGAGGCCGTAGTGGTCGGTATCAAGGATTTCCTGCGCCTGACGCAGATCTTTTTTGACCTTGCTGCGGGCGTTCCACGGAACCTGAACCATCCAGTCGATGTAGCCGCGAACCACGGTTGCTTCCGCGGACATCGGCGACATCATTTTCAGCTTTTGCAGCTCGGCTTCGGTTTTCTCGCGCGCTTCTTTCGGCATTTTCGCCGCATCAATTTTGCGTTTCAGCGCTTCGTTTTCGTCCGGCGCGTCGTCCATCTCGCCAAGTTCTTTCTGAATGGCTTTCATTTGCTCGTTCAGATAGTACTCACGCTGGCTTTTTTCCATCTGCTTTTTGACGCGGTTGCGAATGCGTTTCTCAACCTGCAGCAGATCGATTTCCGACTCCATCATCGCCATCAGGTATTCAAGACGCTCGTTGATATCGGACATTTCCAGCACTGACTGCTTGTCCGAAAGTTTGAGCGGCATATGCGCGGCGATGGTGTCGGCCAGACGTGCAGGATCGTCAATGCTATTGAGCGACGTCAGCACTTCCGGCGGGATCTTTTTGTTCAGTTTGATATAGCCTTCAAACTGATTAATTGCGGTGCGTACCAGCACTTCCTGCTCGCGCTCTTCAATCGCCGGCGAGTTCAGGTACTCTGCCTGGGCAGAGAAGTGGTCGCCGTTGTCAGAAAGCGCGGTGATACGAGCACGCTGCAGGCCTTCGACCAGCACTTTTACCGTGCCGTCAGGCAGTTTCAGCATCTGCAAAATAGACGCGACGGTGCCTACCGTGAACAGGTCGTTAACACCCGGCTCATCCGTCGAAGCCTCTTTCTGCGCCACCAGCATGATTTTTTTATCATGGTCCATCGCAGCTTCCAGGCAGCGAATGGATTTTTCACGCCCGACAAACAGTGGGATAACCATGTGCGGATAAACCACCACATCGCGCAACGGCAATACGGGGATTTCAATGCGTTCAGAACGCTCAGGATTCATAGAGCTCTCTCTTAGTTTAATGTCCGCCAGGTGATTAGGTGAACGCTTCAGCTCCACCAATAAGTAAATCAGTATATGGGGATGTTTCCCGCACATTCAACGGCAGGAATGACGGAAAAATAAATGGGGGATAAAATCCCCCATTTTTTTATTAACTGACTGGTTATTCTGGCGAATTATTCACCGGATGCCTGCTGGGCTTCCGGCTTGCCGTAAATTAATAGCGGCTTGGACTGGCCGGCAATGACGGACTCGTCAATCACCACTTTTTCCACGTCATCCATGGACGGCAAGTCATACATGGTGTCCAGCAGCGCGCCTTCAACGATGGAACGCAGGCCGCGAGCGCCGGTTTTACGGATCATCGCTTTTTTGGCAATCGCGTCCAGCGCTTCGTCGCGGAACTCCAGCTCAACGCCTTCAAGATTGAACAATGCCTGATACTGTTTGGTCAGGGCATTTTTCGGCTCTTTCAGGATCTGGATCAGCGCGTCTTCGCTCAGCTCGCTCAGGGTTGCCACAACCGGCAGACGACCGATGAACTCAGGAATAAGACCGAATTTGATCAAATCTTCCGGCTCCACCTGGCCCAGCAGCTGGCCTTCGCTGGCTTTTTCGGACTTCGCTTTTACCGTTGCGCCAAAACCAATGCCGGAGCCGGTTTCAACGCGGTTAGCGATGACTTTATCAAGGCCTGCAAATGCGCCGCCGCAGATAAACAGGATCTTGGAGGTATCAACCTGCAGGAATTCCTGCTGCGGATGCTTACGCCCACCCTGCGGTGGAACGGCAGCCACGGTGCCTTCAATCAGCTTCAGCAGCGCCTGCTGTACGCCTTCACCGGACACGTCGCGGGTGATAGACGGGTTGTCAGATTTGCGGGAGATTTTGTCAATCTCATCGATATAAACGATGCCGCGCTGTGCTTTCTGCACATCGTAGTCGCATTTCTGCAGCAGTTTCTGAATGATGTTTTCAACGTCTTCACCCACGTAACCGGCTTCGGTCAGCGTGGTAGCATCGGCCATGGTAAAAGGTACATCCAGCAGGCGAGCCAGGGTTTCCGCCAGCAGCGTTTTGCCGCTACCGGTTGGGCCAATCAGCAGGATGTTACTTTTACCCAGCTCAACGCCGTTGGCGCTGTCGCTGTTGCGCAGACGCTTGTAGTGGTTGTAAACCGCAACGGCCAGCACTTTCTTGGCCTGCTCCTGCCCGATAACATAGTCATCAAGGTGGTTGCGGATTTCATGCGGAGTTGGCAGCGCACTGCGTTCGCGGTGCGGTGCAACTTCTTTAATCTCTTCGCGAATGATGTCGTTACATAAATCGACACACTCATCGCAGATATACACTGACGGCCCGGCAATCAGCTTACGCACTTCATGCTGGCTTTTGCCGCAAAAAGAGCAGTACAGCAGTTTGCCTGAACCGTCTTTGCGCTTATCTGTCATCAGTAAAACCTCTTCTCTGTTTCTTTATGCTACCACCGGCAGCACAAGTGCCATTCTACGGCGCAGCCGATATTGAAGCATCAGTTCGGGCCGCTACATTCACTATCACTATAGTATAACGGCCCGCAGCTTCGGGCATTAGTTACGGTGAGTCAGGATCGAATCGACTAAACCATACTCTACCGCCTCGCTGGCGGAGAGGAAACGATCGCGCTCGGTGTCTTTCTCGATTTGATCGAGTGATTTGCCGGTATGTTCAGCCATCAGCTCATTCATGCGCGCTTTCACTTTCAGGATTTCACGGGCGTGGATTTCGATATCCGTCGCCTGGCCCTGATAACCGCCCAGCGGCTGGTGAATCATTACGCGGGAGTTAGGCAGGCAGAAACGCTTACCTTTAGCCCCGGCGGTCAGCAGGAACGCGCCCATTGAACAGGCCTGGCCCATACAAATGGTGCTCACATCCGGCTTGATAAATTTCATGGTGTCGTAAATCGACATCCCGGCGGTAATTACGCCACCCGGTGAGTTAATGTAGAGATAGATATCTTTCTCCGGGTTTTCTGCTTCCAGAAACAGCATCTGCGCCACAATCAGGTTAGCCATATGATCTTCTACCTGACCGGTCAGGAAGATGACGCGTTCCTTGAGCAGACGGGAGTAGATATCGTATGAACGTTCGCCGCGGGATGTTTGCTCAACAACCATCGGCACCAGGGCCATATGGGGTGCTAATTGATCTCGTTCGCCACTGTATGACATGTCCGTCTCCTGGAGTAATTTTGCCTACTGTACTGATTCTACTTGAGACGCAGGATATTGACTATGTTCCTTGCGCCGATTCTGGACGGAGTCAGTCAGGGATTGTTAATGGAACCTCACCCGAGTTATGGGGATGATTTGCCCTGTTTCAAGCATAACAACCTTTTCTTGATACGCTAACCCTGCAAAGGTGATTTATTGATGGCTTATCGTGTGGTTTAGCGATAAAAAAAAGCCCGCCACCTGAAGGTGACGGGCCTGATGCTTCAGTTTTTGGCTAACTTGCCAAAATCAGGCTTACGCCTGCTGGTTCATCAGCTCGCTGAAGCTGGTGGCTTTTTCAGACACTTTAGCTTTAGACAGAACCGCTTCAACAGCCTGCTCTTCCAGAGCCACGTTACGCATGTTGTCCATCAGCTCTTTGTTTTTGCTGTAGAACTCGATGACTTCAGTCGGATCTTCGTAGGCAGAAGCCATTTCTTCGATCAGACCTTTAACGCGGTCTTCGTCAGCTTTCAGCTCGTGGGTACGAATCACTTCACCCAGCAGCAGACCAACCACTACGCGGCGTTTAGCCTGCTCTTCGAACAGCTCACGAGGCAGCTCCAGAGCCTGCTTCTCGTTACCGCCGAAGCGCTGTGCAGCCTGGCGACGCAGAACGTCGATTTCGCTGTCGATCAGCGCAGCTGGAACGTCGATGTTGTTGGCGTTAACCAGACCGTCGATTGCCTGAGACTTAATGCGGTTACGCACTGCGCCTTTCAGCTCGCGATCCATGTTTTTACGCACTTCGGTGCGCAGGCCAGCAACGGAGCCATCTTCAACGCCGAAACGTTTGATGAACTCTTCGGTGAATTCCGGCAGTTCGCGCTCTTCAACTTTCTTCAGAACGATGTCGAACTTGGCTGCTTTACCTTTCAGGTTTTCAGCGTGGTAATCTTCCGGGAAGGTCACTTCGATAGTGAACTCTTCGCCAGCTTTGTGGCCAACGATACCGTCTTCAAAGCCCGGGATCATGCGGCCCTGGCCCATTGCCAGCACGAAGTCAGAGGCTTTGCCGCCTTCGAACACTTCGCCGTCAACGGAACCGGTGAAATCGATGGTTACGCGATCTTCTGCAGTCGCAGCCGCTTCGCTTTCTTTCCAGGTCGCCTGCTGCTTACGCAGGGTGTCCAGCATCGCGTCAACGTCTTCGTCAGTCACGTCAACAACCGGTTTTTCAACTTCGATTGCTTCCAGACCCTGCAGCTCAACTTCCGGGTACACTTCGAACTCTACGGAGTAGGTGAAGTCTTCGCCCAGTTTGTATTCGCCCGGAACGTAGTTCGGTGCGCCAGCCGGATTGATCTTCTCTTTGATGATCGCATCAATGAAGTTGCGGCTCATCAGCTCGCCCAGCACGTCCTGACGAACGGAAGCACCGTAGCGCTGCTCAACGACGGTCATCGGCACTTTGCCTTTACGGAAGCCGTCAATACGAACTTTTTTTGCCACGTTGACCAGCTCGCTTTTTACAGCGGTTTCGATGCTGTCTGCAGCGATAGTAATCGTGAGACGGCGGCCAAGGCCCTGAGTGGTTTCAACTGAAACTTGCATCTTGTTACCTCAAAAAATCACAGTGCTCGGTCAACTCCGGAAGCCCAGATGGCTTCACAGAACCAGGATGTTCTCTGAATCAGAAACACATTCCTTGTCGTCAGAATCATCCCGAAGACATTCCGAAAAATAAGACGCAGCATTATAGCGGCATCGCTGGGGTGAGTCGAGAACGGCAATAGCGCGCGGCTGCGGCCTTTTTCACACTTCTCTGTCATTTATTCTTTTTTGCCTGCCCCTGCCGGGGTGCCGGACAAAACAAAACGGCCCGCAGGCCGTTTTTTTAAAACGCAGTATACATACCGCAACATAACGGAAAAGTTCCCTTAGTTGCAAACGCTTAGCGGTAAATCAGGCGATGCTGCCTGCTCCGCGACAGTTCGGCGAGGCAAACACCGTATCCTGCAGCCCCTCCCACTCTTTAATGGTGTAGGTATGCAGCGCAAGGGCGTGCACCGGGCCTGCCAGCTCTTCGCTTAATGTGCCATAAATCATACGATGCCGGTTTAAAAAGCGCTCGCCAACAAAGCGATCGCTAACCAGAACCACTTTAAAATGGCTTTCGGAGCCCGCCGGAACGTTGTGACGATAGCTTTCATCCACGACTTCCAGGTACGCGGGGGTAAATGCGGCTTTTAACTTCTCTTCTATCTGCTCGCGTATCAGCATGAACTTTCTCCTCGACAACGTAGAGATGCCACTCATCCCTTTAAATGTTAGCCGCTTTTAGCCAGCTTTTAATCCAAACACAACAAAAATTTAGCTTTCGCGAGCCTTTGCGGGTCAGACCTCTGAAGAGTCATGCATTTAAGGCACTAAAAGCGCCTGATGTTGTCAGAAGGAGTTGCTGCGGTTCGGAAATAATGCAACGCGATGAAATTCCGTGCGTTAAGCACTTCCCCTGAACGGCCGCAGTGTTATGATGGCGTGATTTTTTATCAGCCTGCCCTTTGAGTACATTGAGAAAGCGAACATGTTAAAAAAATTACTTTTCCCGCTGGTTGCCATGTTTATGCTGGCCAGCTGTGCTACACCGCCAACCACCATTGAAGTTTCGCCAAAAATTACGCTGCCGCAGCAGGATCCAAGCCTGATGGGCGTAACGCTGAGCATCAACGGTGCCGACCAGCGTACCGACCAGGCGCTGGCAAAAGTCACTCGTGACAACCAGTTGGTCACCTTGACTCCATCCCGCGACCTGCGCTTCCTGCTGCAAGAAGTGCTGGAAAAACAGATGACCGCGCGCGGGTATATGATTGGACCAAGCAGCCCGGTTGACCTGCAGATCATCGTTAACCAGCTGTATGCGGACGTTTCCCAGGGCAACGTGCGCTACAACATCGCCACTAAAGCGGACATCTCGATTATTGCTACCGCCAAAAACGGCAACAAGATGACCAAAAACTACCGCTCCAACTACAACGTTGAGGGTGCGTTCCAGGCCACCAATAAAAATATCGCCGATGCGGTTAACTCCGTGCTGACCGATACCATTGCTGATATGGCTCAGGACACCAGCGTTCACGACTTTATCAAACAGAACGCTCGTTAATTTTTGCCCCGTTGGCCCGCTCGCGCGGGCCAACAACAGAGTTTGTACAATCCCCCATGTCCAATCATTATCTGCGCATCTTTCAGCAGCCGAAATCAGCTATTTTACTGATCCTTGGCTTCGCGTCCGGCCTCCCCCTGGCGCTGACCTCCGGTACGTTACAAGCCTGGATGACGGTCGAAAACATCGACCTGAAAACCATCGGTTTTTTCTCGCTCGTCGGCCAGGCCTACGTCTTTAAATTTCTTTGGTCGCCGGTCATGGACCGCTATACGCCCCCGCTGCTCGGGCGGCGTCGCGGCTGGCTGTTAATTACGCAAATTCTGTTGTTGGTGGCGATAGCCGCCATGGGCTTCCTTGAACCCGCTTCTCAGCTACGCTGGATGGCCGCGCTGGCGGTGATAATCGCCTTCTGCTCCGCTTCTCAGGATATTGTATTTGATGCCTGGAAAACCGACGTGCTCTCCGTCGAGGAGCGCGGTACCGGGGCGGCGATAAGCGTTCTCGGCTACCGCCTTGCGATGCTGGTTTCCGGCGGGCTTGCGCTGTGGATAGCGGACCGCTATTTGGGCTGGCAGGCCACCTACTGGCTGATGGCCGCCCTGCTGGTACCCTGTATTATTGCGACCTTTTTAGCGCCTGAGCCGACGGACGCCATTCCGGTGCCAAAAAGCCTGGAACGCGCCGTGGTTGAGCCGCTGCGGGACTTCTTTGGCCGCAATAACGCCTGGCTGATTTTGCTGTTAATTGTGCTTTATAAGCTGGGCGACGCCTTTGCCATGAGCCTCACCACCACTTTCCTTATCCGTGGCGTAGGGTTTGATGCGGGCGAAGTGGGCATGGTGAATAAAACCCTCGGCCTGTGCGCCACCATCGTCGGCGCGCTGCTCGGCGGGATGCTGATGCAAAAGTTGACCCTGTTCCGTGCATTGCTGATTTTTGGCATCTTGCAGGGCGTGTCTAATGCCGGTTACTGGCTGCTGTCGGTTACCGATAAAGATATCATTACCATGGCAAGCGCGGTGTTCCTCGAGAACCTGTGCGGCGGTATGGGGACAGCCGCTTTCGTCGCGCTGCTGATGACCCTGTGCAATAAGTCATTTTCCGCCACCCAGTTTGCCCTGCTGTCCGCCCTGTCCGCCGTGGGCCGCGTGTATGTCGGGCCGATAGCGGGATGGTTTGTTGAGGCGCACGGCTGGCCGACTTTCTATCTGTTCTCGGTGGTCGCCGCGGTGCCGGGCATTCTTTTGCTGCTGGTCTGCAAACGCACGCTGGAATTTACCCAACAAACCGAACGCTTTATGCAACGCAGCGAATTCGCTTCGGCCTACCGCCTCGCCCTGCGCGCGCTGAGCTTCGGCTGCCTGCTGCTGGCGGCCTGGCTGCTGGTGGTCATCAGCAATGCCCTCGGGTTCACCGAGTGGGAATTCGGCGTACAACTGCTGGAATGGGGTGCTCTGTTCGCCATCGGTGGGATTTTATTTGGCGGGGTGCTGGACTTCCTGGCATTGCGCAAAACCGCCTTGCTCGGATAAAAAAAGGGCGGTCGCCCGCCCCTTCGAAGAGAACCGGAAATAGCGATATTTCCGGTTTTTTATTGCCTTAAGCCAGGGCGTGTGCTGCCGCATTCTGCCCGGCAAGCGTACCGAAGATAATGATATCCGCCACGGCATTACCGCCGATACGGTTGGCACCGTGAATGCCGCCGACGACTTCGCCCGCCGCCCAGACGCCCTTAATGACCTGTTGCTGGTCATTTACGACTTCGGTTTCGGTGTTAATGGTAACGCCGCCCATGGTGTGGTGCACCCCCGGCGCGATGCGAATAGCGTAGAACGGGCCATGTTCCAGCGGGAAACGCAGCCCGGTGGTACGGCCAAAATCTTCGTCCTTGTTCTGCTTCACGAAACCGTTGTAGCGCTCAAGCGTCTGCTGCAGCGCTTCAGGCTCCATATTCAGCTTCAGCGCCAGCTCACCCGCGGTGGCCGCGCTAATCACAAAGCCACGGGCGATATATTCATCGGCCGCTTTATTATTCTGGCGAACCTGCTCATCAAACAAGATCCACGCGCTTTTCTCCGGCAGGGCAATAATCTGCGCGGAAACATTGTCGCGGGTTTCCAGTTCGTTATAGAAGCGCTGGCCCTCCTGATTAATCAGAATTGCGCCGCCGCCGCGAATCGACTCAGAGATAAGATACGAAGTCGTCTGCTCTACCGTCGGGTGGATCTGGATTTGGTCCATATCTACCGTTCCGGCGCCAATTTTTTCCAGCAGGGCGATACCGCTGCCGGTCGCACCTTTATGGTTGGTGGTCACAAAGCCTTTCAGTTCCGGGCGATAGTGCACAACCATTTTACGGTTGGCGCTGAAGCCGCCGGTCGCCACCACCACGCTCTTCGCCAGCAGGGTATGGTGCTCATTATATTCGTTCGCGATCTTCACGCCGGTTACCACACCGTTTTCGTGCAGGATCTCTTCCACGGTGGTATCCAGCAAGACGTCGATACTGCGCTGGTTAACGTTATTCACCAGGCCGCTTATCAGGAAGCCGCCAACCGCAGAGCGGTCTTCAGGCCGGTGGGTACGGTCAATGCTCATCCCGCCGGTGATGGTGATATCGTTGAGCACGATATCCAGGCTCGCCAGCCACTCCACAGCGCCCGGCGCGCGCTCGACAAACTCTTTGAGCAGCTCGGTGTTGTTGCGGAATTTGCCGCCTTTCAGGGTTTCCTGGTAGAACAGCTCTTTGCTGTCCTTAATTCCTTTCAGCGCCTGGAAGCGTGTTTCAGCCGCGTTCATCCCCACGGAAGCTTTAATGGTGTTCCCGCCGATGGTTGGCATCTTCTCGATAATCACCACGCGAGCGCCCGCATCGGAGGCACGAATAGCCGCCGCCAGGCCAGCGCCGCCGCTGCCGATAACCGCAACATCGTAGCTCTGGGGTGCGTTCGGGTTGCCGCCTTCTTCAATAACGTGTTCTTTGCTGGAAGCGGTAAGCGCGCGGGAAACGGCCTTTTTCAGCGCCTCACTCTGGGTCGTTGCTCCGGTCACCGCATCAACGTATGGGCTGTTGGCCACCAGCATGCGCGAGCGCAGAACCTCAAAGCTGGAGGTAAAATCGACGTCCACAGAATCATCCTGAACCAGGGTGATGTCGGTGATACGGTCGGTATCCAGCGTAACGCTGATTTTGAGTTTGAGCGCTTCGGCTTCCACCTTCTCCTGGAAGACGCCCGCTTTGTATTTGCGCCCCGGAGAGCTGACGTCGCGGATCATCGCATCCACCAGCGAGAAGCGCCAAAGCGGCTCAGGGATCAGCAGTTCTTCGCGTTTGGTGTTGTCGATAAACAGGTCGAGCGCTTCATTTTTCAGGATGCGGTCGGCCCAGTCCGGGTAGGCAATACACGCTTTACCCACGGCAATCAGATCGTAACCCAGGCCCAGCGCCTCTTCGGCTTCTTTGCGGTTAACCACTCCGCCCACGCCGATAACCGGCACTTTCGCCAGCGTTTCGGAACGCATGGCATGGTATTTGTCGATCAACATCGTCGGATCTTTAGTATCAACAATCGACGCACGCTTGAAGTAGCCCACGGAGAAGTGCAGATAATCGACGCCCCGCTCGGCCAGTTTTTCCAGCAGGTACATGGTGTCGTCGAAGCGGATCCCGGGGACCTCAATCTCTTCAGGAGAGAAGCGGTAGCCGATAATAAAGGAGGCGTCGGCGAAGCGGCTTGCCATCTTATGGGTGATTTCCAGCACTTCCATCGGGAAACGTGCGCGATTTTCGCGGCTGCCGCCCCACTTGTCGTCACGCTGGTTAGAGTTTGGCGAGTAGAACTGCTGAATCAGGTAGGTGTTCGCCCCGTGAATTTCAACACCGTCGAACCCGGCTTTAATCGCACGGTTTACCGCATCACCAAATTTGGTGATCATCACGTCCACTTCTTCGGCGGTTAAAGCCTGAGGCGTAGTCGCGCCTTCACGCGGTGCGGCAATCGCACTCGGCGCAACCGGCGTTTTGCCGCCAATCAGCTCCGGCTCCACCATCCTGCCGCCGTGGTAAATCTGCAAAATTGCTTTAGAACCCTGAGATTTAATCGCGCTGGCAATTCTTGCCAGGCCCGGGATTTTGTTGTCGCTGTCGATGGCTAAAGCGCCGGGGAACGCGGGCCCTTTCGGATCGATAAAACAGCACTCGACGATGACGGTGCCGATAGTCCCGGCGCGGGCGCGATAATATTCAACGAGGTCGCTCGGTACGCTACCGTCGTAAAAACCCGTACAGGTGGTCATTGGCGCCATAATCAGGCGGTTTTTCAGCACCGCGCCGTTAGGCAGGGTAAGTGGCTTCAGGAGTGGAGTCTGGGAGTTCATTATTTATCATTCCAGCAAGTGAGGTCGACATTGTCCGGCACTCAATGAGTAGCCCCGGCAGGCAACACAATTATCAGGGAGTAAAAAAACAGATTGATCTATTGAACGGAAATCGGCTATTTCGCGGAATATATTTTTCGAATGTTAGTCAACGGTTTTAAAAAAGCAAATGCAAATAATAACCATGAATAATAAAAGGTTTTATTCAAAACCTATTCCACCGAAGCCGACAAGAAACTAAACGCAGCGGCAAACCGGGCATCGCTCAAGATTTGATCTTTAACCACTAAAATACTATGGATATAACAAAACTGATTTTTTTATTTAAATAAAATCATTGGTTTTTTGCTAAACAAAATCCAGAATTAAATACCAACAGCTAACGAGCATAATGCAAAGAAAGGGATAATTACTAATTGTTTCAGTATCATGACAGATACAAGAAGCAATCATTAATGGCGCATTAAATATGTGGGTAAATGGAGGCGGGCACCTGGTGCGGTAAGCGGTCAGATTTGCATCAGTTAAAAAAACTATCATGAATGCATCAAAATCTGCCTATAAGAGATTAGGCAGAAATAAAATTCAGGAAACAGGTTATGCAGGGAATATTAATCGAATTCATCATGATAACTTTAAGGCACAGGCTATGACTAACACTTCAACAATAAGCGCAGCGGCAAAAGCTCCGCCTCCGAAAGCGGAGAATAAAAAGCGCTTTATACTGCTATTTTTACCGATCCTGATAAGCATAGTTATATTACTTCTGCCGGTTCCGGCGGGGTTAGAACCCTATGCGTGGCACTTCTTCGCCGTCTTCGTCGGCGTGATTGTCGGGCTGATCTTTGAACCTCTGCCGGGGGCCGTTATTGGCTTAACCGGCGTCGTGGTGATAGCTCTGTTCAGCCAGTGGCTGCTGTTTAGCCCTGCGGAAATGGCCGACCCTAAGTTCAAACTGGCCGGCCAGTCCTTCCAGTGGGCCGTTAGCGGCTTCAGCAATTCAACCGTCTGGCTTATTTTCGGCGCCTTTATGTTTGCCGCAGGCTACGATAAAACCCAGTTCGGCCGCCGTCTGGCGCTGATCCTGGTGAAGTATCTGGGCCGACGCAGCCTGACGCTGGGCTATGCGATTACCTTCGCAGACCTGCTGCTGGCGCCGTTTACCCCGTCCAATACCGCGCGCAGCGGAGGCACAATCTACCCGATTATTGCCAACCTGCCGCCGCTTTACGGCTCTTTGCCTAACGATCCAAGCTCGCGCAAAATTGGCTCCTACCTGATGTGGGTCGCTATCAGCGCGGCCTGTATCACCAGCTCGATGTTCCTCTCCGCCCTGGCCCCTAACCTGCTGGCACTGGCATTGGTAAAAAGCATTATCGGGTTCGAGATCTCCTGGGGCATGTGGTTCCTTGCCTTCCTGCCGCTGGGCGTGCTGCTTATCCTCACCATGCCGCTGCTGGCCTACTGGTTCTATCCGCCGGAAGTGAAGGTGAATGACGAAGTGCCAAAATGGGCCGCCGCGGAGCTGGAAAAACTGGGCAAACTGTCGCGTAACGAAATCCTGCTGCTGCTGTTTGTGTGTAGCGCATTGCTGATGTGGATTTTTGCAGCCGCGTGGATTGAACCGGCGATGGCCGCTCTGCTGGTCATCATTCTGATGCTGTGGACCGGGGTCCTGAACTGGAACGACATTGTCAGCAATAAACCGGCCTGGAATACCTTCGCCTGGTTTGCCACCCTGGTGGCGCTGGCGGATGGCCTGGCGCGCGTGGGCTTTATCGCCTGGCTGGGTAAAGAAGGCGCGGCTCTGCTGCACGGCTTCGACCCGCAGGTTTCAGCGGTTATGCTGCTGGTTGCCTTCTATCTGCTGCACTACCTGTTCGCCAGCACCACCGCGCACACCACCGCGCTGCTGCCTGCGACGCTGACCATTGCCGCGTCGATTCCGGGCATCAACATGCCGGTATTCTGCCTGATGATGGTGACCTCGCTCGGGGTGATGGGGATTATTACCCCGTACGGCACCGGCCCAAGCCCGATTTACTACGGCAGCGGCTACTTGCCGACCAAAGACTACTGGCGGATGGGCACCATCTTCGGCGCCATCTTCCTCTGCTCGCTGATGCTTATCAGCTATCCGTGGATGGTATTGATGTTCTGATACCCGCTTTATGAAGCAAAAAGCCCCCGATAGAATCGGGGGCTTTTTTATTTCACGAAGTAGACCGCAGGGATACCGATGCCATAGAGCATCGCCAATAGCAGGAAACCCAGTAAATTCGCCAGCATGGGAAGCTGCCGGATAAACAATATCGGGAACATAATGACGGTGACAACGATGCTTATGGGCAGCATTCGCCACTCTCTGCGTTTCAACCAAAGGATCCAGCAGACGGGTACCGCGATAAAAAACATCATCACAAAGGCTCTTCCGGTCTCGGCCTCAGCCTCTTTGCCTGGCCAATAGGTTACGCCGTGCCACGCGCGATAAAGTGCGACAACAAGAAGGCCCAGCGAAACAAGCCAGACAGCAGAATGTTGTATTCTGTAAGCTTTCCCACCCGGTTCGCAGCGACGTTCGAGTTCGGGATAAACCCAAATATATGCGGCCACAATCGCCAGCATAATTATCGATTGCACGGCCTGGTGTGATGACTGGTAGCCTGCGACATAAGCCGTGTAACCCCAGAAAAGCACCGCAATTAACGCCCCCCGACTCAGCGCCAGGCCCGGCTTATAAATCGCCTCCAGCAGCACCGGGTTAAGCCTCTCCTGTAATAAAGGAAACTGCTGCCGCAGCTCACTGACCTGATTTCTTAACTGCTGAACAAAGTCCGGCATCAGCCGCGCCCACCAGGGGAGAGGCGTGCCCTTTTGCGTTAACAGACGCCACTTCAGCCGATTGAGCCAACCTTCGCTGTATTGCCGCTCTAGTATTAACCAGTAGTTTTCTCGCTCGGTATTGGCTATCTGTACCTCAAGAGCATGCAGAGTCCAGTCGGGCAGGTGCGATGAGCGGTAGCTATCAAGCTGCCAGTCCATCATCGCCGAGATGTTATTCAGCAAACTACGATAAAGCCAGGGCTGCTCGCTCAGCGCTTCGGCGAGCATCAGGCTGAACGCCTGCCGGGCTTCCAGCGCGTCGGGAATATCCTGATCGAGATAGTGGTTTAGCTCACCAAAGCCGGTTATTTCATCCCGGACCAACTGCGAGGCGAGCGCCTGCGCCTTGTCCCAAAGTTCGTTCCTGCTCCAGGCCTCTTCCGGCGGTTCGGCCTGCACATCAATCTGCTGATAAACGTCATCCGGCGCAGCAGGAAGCTCATCGAGCAGAATACTCTCCCCGGCATCTATCCAGACCGGCTCCGGCGAACTCGCATAGCGTTTGGCACTATCAAACGCTTCGCGCAACGCCTGAAACCCCTGCGGATCTTTGTCCGGCCGCCGCTGCTTCAGCTCGCGCGCATAGGCACGGCGAATTTCACTTTCATCCGTTGTGGGCGCAATGCCCAGCACATCCCATATTGTCGCCATGTTTACAGTCCGTCGTTAAGCTGGTCCAGCACCCGGCGCAGTTCGTCCCGCGCGGCGGCGATAAGGCGTAAATCCTGGCGCTCCAGAGCCTGCTCAAACTGCGTGGCGTAGTGGTCGATAATTTGCCGCCTGTCGCCCAGCGTCTGTTCATAGCGTTTTGCCGCCTCGGCGGCCAGCTGGCGGTTTTCAGGAATATCCCGGGGATGCTGTTTAAGAGCATCCAGCTGCTTTAAGCGCAGGGCTATTTCTTCCTGGCTCAATGTCCCCGGAGCCTTTTCTATAATCATTGTCGAAGCGGTTTGCTCCCCGCTGACTTTGCATTCCACTTCCAGAATGCCGTCGAGAGTATAGGTGAAACGCACGTCCACGCTAACTTCTCCCGCTTTGCGGGCAGGAACTTTGACCGACATGCTGTCGAGCAGCAGGTTGTCGCTGACCTTGCGCGACTCGCCCTGATAAACCTCGATATCAATCTGGCGCTGGTTATCGTTCACCGTGCTGAAGCTCTGCATCACGCTGACGGGCACAAAAGCGTTGCGCTCGATCAGCGGTGAGAAAAACCCCTCTTCTATTCTGTCGCCGTGACGGCGGGCAACTTCGATTCCCAGCGAATAAGGCATAACGTCGGTGAGCACGAGGTCGTCCAGCGCTCTGTCTTCCGCGATTAATCCGGCCTGAACGCCAGCGCCCAGCGCCACCACTTCATCGGGATTCAGTTCGTTACGCGGGAAGCGGCCAAACATGCGGGTAACCAGTTGGCGCACCAGCGGCATACGCGTTGCGCCGCCGACCAGAATGACGCTATCGAGCTGGCTGGCGTCGAACTGCGCATCCTGTAGCGCCTGAACCACCGGTTTCTTTAATCGGGATAGCAGCCCGCTACAGCACTCCTGGAAAGTGGCTTCGTTTAGCTCCCAGCGATATTCCTCGCCGCCATAAGTCAGGCTTGCGCTGGCCAAATCCTGGCCGCTGAGCTGTTGTTTCAGAGACTCGGCCTGGCGCGTCAGGCTCGCCGCCAGCTCCGGGTTATCCAGCGTCAGCTGAGGGTAACGGCTAAGCATCCACTGGCGCAGGGCTTCGGTAAAATCATCCCCACCCAGCCAGGCGTCCCCGCTGCTGGCGCGAACTTCAATCACGCCTTCGAACATATCGACAATGGAGACATCAAAAGTACCGCCGCCCAGGTCAAAGACCAGGAACTTTTGCTCGCGGCTGTCGGCAAGCCCGTAGGCCAGCGCCGCCGCGGTGGGTTCATTTAACAAACGCTCAACTTCCAGCCCGGCCATCAGCCCGGCGGCTTTAACCGCTTTACGCTGAGCGTCGTTAAAATAAGCCGGAACGGTTATCGCCGCCCGCGTAATAACGCAACCCAGAGCAACTTCTGCATCGGTTTTTAATTTCCGCAGCACTAACGCGGAGAGCTCTTCGGCGCGGAATGACTTGTCCCCGAGGGTGAATATTTTTTCGGTGCCCATATAGCGCTTAAAGCTGGCAACCGTAAGATGAGGGTGGCTAACCAGGCGGGCTTTTGCCGCTTCGCCGATGAGCAGTTGGCCTTCGTCGTCCAGACCAACAACGGAAGGCGTCAGTCGCCCCTCTCCGGCGGCGGCTATCAAGCGCGCTGCATCTTCACTAAACCAGGAAACGGCACTATTAGAGGTGCCGAGATCGATGCCAATAATGGGTGAGTTATTTCCTGTCATTACCTTATCCCTGTAGTGATTGTGTCTATAAATTAACCGCGTGCCTTTCTTGTAGTCCCGCTGCGGCTCAACGATAAAAATAATTAATACCGGTGAGTGACTTTTTTTGTCTAATAATAGCGCAGCGTTTAACTGTTACAGGCGTGGACTATTTATCGTAATTAAATACAGTTTTCTTTAATTACTTTGTTCCACACAGATTAAAAGATTATCCTTAACGATTCAGCCCGGTGCGAAATTAATATTTGTTGAAAATATGTGACAAATGCTGCCGCATTGTTAATCAAATGTATTTTAAATTGATTGGTTATACCAATTTTCCCGGTCTATTTCCCCTGAGATAGGTTTTCGTTATATCCTTCAGCTACCGCGCACCAACGCTAGATTTTACAGTTTGTTGCATTCTGTGTGACATCGGCGGCAGAACCCAGTAACACCCTACTGACACTGAGCCATTCATGTTTACAGTAATGTAACCTTCCCGTAAAATGCCGGCACACTTTAAACGACAATAGAGCTCCCTGGAATTGAGGTCGTTAAATGAGACTCAGGAAATACAATAAAAGTTTGGGATGGCTGTCATTAATCGCAGGCACATTTTTACTCAGTGGCTGTGATTCTGCACTCCTTGATC
The DNA here is from genome assembly GCF_000412335.2 of Cedecea davisae DSM 4568. Classification (GTDB taxonomy): domain Bacteria; phylum Pseudomonadota; class Gammaproteobacteria; order Enterobacterales; family Enterobacteriaceae; genus Cedecea; species Cedecea davisae. The sequence continues at coordinate 832,513 of NZ_KE161030.1, read as the reverse complement.
CCAAAGGACAGATCGGACTGGAACAACGTTCATTGATTCTGACGGCCATCGGCCTGATGTTGATTGTCGTTATCCCTGCAATTGCAATGGCTATCGGTTTTGCCTGGAAGTATCGGGCTTCAAACAAAGACGCCAAATACAGCCCAAACTGGTCGCACTCGAACAAAGTTGAAGCTGTGGTCTGGACGATTCCTATCCTTATCGTTATCTTCCTCGCGGTACTGACCTGGAAAACCACTCACGCTCTCGAACCTAGCCGCCCGCTGGAGCACGAAGCGAAGCCGGTGACCATCGAAGTTATCGCTATGGACTGGAAATGGTTCTTCATCTATCCGGAGCAGGGTATCGCTACGGTGAATGAAATCGCCTTCCCGGCCAACACCCCAGTGGAATTCAAAATCACCTCTAACTCGGTGATGAACTCCTTCTTTATTCCGCGCCTGGGTAGCCAAATCTACGCAATGGCAGGCATGCAGACCAAACTGCACCTGATTGCCGACGAAGCGGGCACCTACGACGGTATTTCGTCAAACTACAGCGGTAAAGGCTTCTCCGGGATGAAATTCAAGGCTATCGCCACCCCGGATATGGACACCTTTAACCAATGGGTTGCTAAAGCGAAACAGTCTCCGGAAGTCATGAACGATATGGCGACCTACGAGAAACTGGCCGCACCAAGCGAATACAACAAAGTCGAATACTTCTCCAGTGTTAAACCTGATTTGTTTAAAGACGTTATTAACAAATTTATGGGACACGGGAGCATGCACATGGCCAAGCCGGAAGGTGAACAAGCTTCCCATGACGATATGAAAGGCATGGAAGGTATGGAAGGCATGGACATGAGTCACGCGGAAACCTCTCACTAAGGGGCCGAGGAATAATACGATGTTCGGAAAACTTACACTGGATGCAATCCCGTATCATGAGCCAATTGTCATGGTTACGGTTGCGGCAATCATCGTCGGGGGACTGGCGCTGCTTGCGGCTATCACTTACTTCGGTAAGTGGGAATATTTATGGAAAGAGTGGCTAACCTCGGTTGACCACAAACGCCTTGGCGTAATGTACGTTATCGTCGCTATCGTCATGCTGCTGCGCGGCTTTGCCGATGCGGTCATGATGCGTAGCCAGCAGGTGCTGGCCTCCGCCGGCGAAGCAGGGTTCCTGCCGCCTCACCACTACGACCAGATCTTTACCGCCCACGGCGTTATTATGATCTTCTTCGTGGCGATGCCTTTTGTTATCGGCCTGATGAACCTGGTTGTGCCGTTGCAGATTGGCGCACGTGACGTTGCCTTCCCATTCCTGAACAACCTGAGCTTCTGGTTCACCGTTGTCGGCGTGGTGCTGGTAAACTTGTCACTGGGCGTTGGCGAATTCGCACAGACCGGCTGGGTTGCTTATCCTCCGCTATCGGGCATTGAGTACAGTCCTGGCGTCGGGGTTGATTACTGGATCTGGAGTCTCCAGCTGTCCGGTATCGGTACGACGCTGACGGGTATTAACTTCTTCGTTACTATCCTGAATATGCGTACCCCTGGCATGACTATGTTCAAAATGCCGGTGTTCACCTGGGCTTCGCTGTGTACTAACGTACTGATTATCGCCGCGTTCCCAATCTTCACCGTGACCGTCGCACTACTGACCCTTGACCGCTACCTTGGCACCCATTTCTTTACCAATGATATGGGTGGCAACATGATGATGTACATCAACCTCATCTGGGCATGGGGCCACCCGGAAGTTTATATCCTGGTGCTGCCGGTGTTTGGCGTGTTCTCTGAAGTGGTTGCTACCTTCTCTAAAAAGCGTCTGTTCGGTTACACCTCTCTGGTGTGGGCGACCATCGCGATTACCGTTCTGTCGTTCATCGTTTGGCTGCACCACTTCTTCACCATGGGCAGCGGTGCGAACGTAAACGCCTTCTTCGGTATTGCCACCATGATTATCGCCATCCCGACCGGGGTGAAGATCTTCAACTGGCTGTTCACCATGTATCAGGGCCGCATCGTCTTTAACTCCGCGATGCTGTGGACCATTGGCTTCATCGTCACCTTCTCTATCGGTGGCATGACCGGTGTTCTGCTGGCGGTGCCGGGCGCGGACTTCGTGCTCCACAACAGCCTGTTCCTGATTGCACACTTCCACAACGTTATCATCGGCGGCGTGGTATTCGGTTGCTTCGCAGGTCTGACCTACTGGTGGCCAAAAGCCTTCGGCTTTACGCTGAACGAAACCTGGGGCAAACGCGCCTTCTGGTTCTGGATCATCGGCTTCTTCGTTGCGTTTATGCCGCTGTACGTTCTGGGCTTCATGGGCATGACTCGTCGTCTGAGCCAGCAGATCGATCCACAGTTCCACACCCTGCTGGTTGTTGCAGCCTGCGGTGCGGCGCTTATCGCTCTGGGCATTCTGTGCCAGCTGATTCAGTTCTACGTTTCCATCCGTGACCGTGAGCAGAACCGCGACCTGACCGGTGACCCGTGGGGTGGCCGTACGCTGGAGTGGGCAACCTCTTCTCCGCCTCCGTTCTATAACTTCGCCCACCTGCCGCACGTTCACGAACGTGATGCATTCTGGGAGATGAAAGAGAAAGGCGAAGCGTACAAGCAGCCTGCGCACTATGAAGAGATTCATATGCCGCGCAACAGCGCAGCCGGTATCATTATTGCAGCATTCAGCACCGTGTTTGGTTTTGCCATGATCTGGCATATCTGGTGGCTGGCGATTGTTGGCTTTGCCGGCATCATCATCACCTGGATTGCGAAAAGCTTCGACGAAGATGTGGATTACTATGTTCCGGTTGCTGAAGTCGAAAAACTGGAAAATCAGCATTTCGAAGAACTCAAAAAAGCAGGGCTGAAAAATGGCAACTGAGACTGTAAATAACGCCCACGCCGCGGAGCACGGGCACCACGATGCGGGAACCAATAAGGTCTTTGGTTTCTGGATCTACCTGATGAGCGACTGCATTCTGTTCTGTTGCTTGTTTGCAACCTATGCCGTTCTGGTGAACGGCACGGCTGGCGGCCCGTCAGGTAAAGATATCTTCGAACTGCCGTTCGTTATGGTTGAAACCGCCCTGCTGCTGGTCAGCTCCATCACCTACGGCATGGCAATCATCGCCATGAACAAGGGAAACAAAAGCCAGGTTATCTCCTGGCTTGCGCTGACCTTCCTGTGCGGTGCGGGCTTCGTTGGGATGGAAATCTATGAATTCCATCACCTGATTGCAGAAGGCTTCGGCCCGGATCGTAGCGGCTTCCTGTCAGCGTTCTTCGCGCTGGTCGGCACCCACGGTCTGCACGTAACCTCTGGTCTGGTGTGGATGGCATTCATGATGATTCATGTGTCCCGTCGCGGCCTGACCAATACCAACCGTGCGCGTCTGATGTGCCTGAGCCTGTTCTGGCACTTCCTTGACGTGGTATGGATCTGCGTATTCTCTGTAGTGTATCTGATGGGGGCGATGTAATGAGTCATTCAACTGAACACAGCGGCGCCCACCACGGTAGCGTGAAGACTTACATGACAGGATTTATCCTGTCTATCATCCTGACGGCTATCCCGTTCTGGATTGTAATGGAAGGAACCGCTTCTCACGGCACTATGCTTGGCGTGGTCCTGGTGACCGCAGTAGTACAGATTCTGGTGCATCTCGTATGCTTCCTGCATCTGAACACCTCTTCGAGTGAACGCTGGAACCTGGTAGCCTTCGCCTTTACGGTGCTGATTATCGCCATTCTGGTGATTGGCTCGATCTGGATTATGTGGAACCTCAACCTGAACATGATGGTTCACTAAGAGCGGCGTGTATGATTAAGCAATACCTGCAAGTAACGAAACCAGGAATTATTTTCGGCAATTTAATTTCTGTCATTGGGGGATTTTTACTGGCCTCGAAGGGCAGCATTAATTATCCCCTGTTTCTCTACACCCTGGTTGGCGTGTCGCTGGTAGTCGCATCGGGTTGTGTTTATAACAACTTTATCGACCGTGACATCGACCAGAAGATGGAGAGGACGAAGAATCGGGTGCTGGTTAAAGGCCTGATTTCACCGAAAATTTCGCTGGTGTATGCCACCTTGTTGGGTATTGCTGGCTTCATGCTGCTGTGGTTTGGTGCTAATCCACTGGCAATGTGGCTGGCCGTGATGGGCTTTGTGGTTTATGTCGGGGTTTATAGCCTCTACATGAAACGCCACTCGGTCTACGGCACCCTGATTGGCAGCCTGTCCGGCGCGGCTCCTCCGGTTATCGGCTACTGCGCCGTGACCAACGAGTTCGATACCGGGGCCGCTATTCTGCTGGCTATCTTTAGCCTGTGGCAGATGCCGCATTCGTACGCGATTGCCATCTTCCGCTTTAAAGATTACCAGGCGGCTAACATTCCGGTGCTGCCGGTGGTAAAAGGCATTTCGGTCGCCAAAAACCACATTACGCTGTATATCATCGCTTTTGCCGTTGCCACGCTGATGCTTTCTCTGGGTGGCTACGCCGGGTACAAATACCTGGTCGTTGCCGCCGCGGTAAGCGTATGGTGGCTGGGCATGGCGCTGCGGGGCTATAAAGTGGAAGACGATAAAGTATGGGCGCGCAAGCTGTTCATCTTCTCCATCGTCGCCATCACCTCGCTAAGCGTAATGATGTCGGTCGATTTCATGGTGCCAGACTCACATAATCTGCTGACTTACGTCTGGTAAGTCACGAACAGTATAAAAGGGCACTTCGGTGCCCTTTTTTATTAATATCATCAAAGCATCAGCGCTGTAATATCTGTTAAATAACTATCCATTTACCCTCCCCTTCCCTCGCACTACACTAAGGCCGACTTTTTATCTGAGGTGGTAATGAACGATTACAGAATGACGCCCGTCGAGCTACGAGCGACGTGGGGTTTAGGAACCGTCTTTTCGCTGCGCATGCTGGGCATGTTTATGGTGCTGCCGGTTCTTACCACCTGGGGTATGGCTTTACAGGGCGCAAGCGAAGCGCTTATCGGCCTGGCGATTGGTATCTACGGCCTGGCTCAGGCGCTGTTTCAAATTCCATTCGGCCTGCTCTCTGACCGCATTGGCCGCAAACCGCTGATAGTCGGCGGCCTGGCTATCTTTGTTATCGGCAGCATTATTGCCGCCCTCACCGACTCTATCTGGGGCGTTATTCTTGGCCGTGCCTTACAAGGTTCAGGCGCAATTGCCGCCGCAGTGATGGCGCTGCTATCAGACCTGACCCGCGAGCAGAATCGCACTAAGGCCATGGCGTTTATTGGCGTCAGCTTCGGCGTGACCTTCGCCATCGCGATGGTGCTGGGGCCAATCATCACCCAGGCGCTCGGCCTGCAGGCGCTGTTCTGGATGATTGCGGTGCTGGCAAGCTGCGGTATTTTAATCACCCTCTGGGTGGTGCCAAACTCCAAAACTCACGTTCTGAACCGTGAGTCCGGCATGGTTAAGGGCTGTTTTCGCAAGGTCATTGCCGAGCCAAAACTGCTGAAGTTAAACTTCGGCATCATGTGCCTGCACATCATGCTGATGTCCACCTTCGTGGCTCTGCCGGGGCAGCTGGAGCAGGCTGGCTTCCCCGCCGCTCAGCACTGGAAAATTTACCTTTTCACTATGCTTATCTCTTTTGTCTCGGTGGTGCCATTCATCATCTACGCCGAAGTTAAGCGCCGCATGAAGCACGTCTTTGTCGGCTGCGTGGCGGTACTGCTGATTGCTGAAATTGTGCTGTGGGGCGCAGGCCCGCATTTCTGGGATTTGGTCATCGGCGTGCAGCTGTTCTTCCTGGCCTTTAACCTGATGGAAGCGATTTTGCCTTCGCTTATCAGCAAAGAGTCTCCCGCTGGCTATAAAGGCACGGCGATGGGTATTTACTCCACCAGCCAGTTTCTGGGCGTAGCTATCGGCGGGTCGCTCGGCGGCTGGCTGAACGGGCTGTTTGATTCTCAAACCGTGTTTCTGGCCGGCGCGCTGCTGGCAGCGGTTTGGCTGCTGGTAAGCTGGACGATGCAGGAACCGCCGTACGTCAGCAGCCTGCGAATTGAATTACCGGAGAGCAGCGTCGATGACGCGGGAATGCTGGCGAGACTGCTGGCGCAGCCGGGCGTGAGCGAGGCGAATATTATTCCTGAAGAGCGCAGCGCCTACGTGAAAATCGACAGTAAGCTGACCAACAGATATGAGATTGAGCAGTTGGTAAAAGGGGCGTAACCGCCCCTTCAGATCGTCAGTCGCGGAAGTTCTTGAACTGGAACGGCTGCCCCAGATTACCGCCACGGATAAGCGCCATGACCGCCTGTAAATCATCACGGGCTTTACCGGTCACGCGAATTTCTTCGCCCTGGATCTGCGTTTGAACCTTAAGCTTGCTGTCTTTAATCAGCTTAACGATTTTTTTAGCAATGCTGGCTTCAATACCCTGCTTCAGTTTAGCCTCCACGCTCCAGGTTTTACCGCTGTGCACGAACTCTTCCGGCACATCGATAGAGCTCCCTTCGATGCCGCGTTTCAGCAGCTTGGCACGCAGGATGTCCAGCAGTTGGTTAACCTGAAAGTCAGACTCGCTGGCGACTTTGATAGTCTGATTTTTTTCATTCAGCTCAAAGGTCGCAGGCACGTTACGGAAGTCAAAACGGGTCGCCAGCTCGCGCTCGGCGTTTTCTACCGCGTTGTTCACTTCCTGCATGTCGATTTCAGAAACGATATCAAAAGATGGCATGTGTTTTCTCCCTCTCTGGTTTGCGTTGCATAATACCCGCTGAGCGGAGCAAAACAACCTGTTAAGCAGCCAGAAAGCCGATAACGCTATAATAGAGAGTAAGTTTAACACCCGTGCGGTATTCGGGTGGGGAGGCAATAATGAAAATCACCGTGCTGGGTTGCGGTGCGCTGGGCCAGCTATGGCTGACGGCACTACATAAGCAAGGTCATGAACTTCAGGGCTGGCTGCGCGTACCGCAGCCGTATTGCCACGTAAATCTGCTTGATAACACCGACGGCCGCGTATTCAACAAGTCGTTTATTGCTAACGATCCTGAGTTTCTCGCCGCCAGCGACCTGCTGCTGGTGACGCTCAAGGCATGGCAGGTTTCCGACGCCGTGCGCACCCTGGCCGCTCAGCTTCCCACCAGTTGCCCCATTTTGCTGCTGCATAACGGCATGGGCACGCTGGACGAACTGCGGTCCCTTTCTCAGCCTCTGCTGCTGGGGCTGACTACTCAGGCGGCAAAACGAGACGGCAGCGTGATTGTTCACGTCGCTTCGGGTATTACCCATATTGGCCCCGGGAATGCAAAAGCGAGCGAATACAGCTATCTTGCGGATGCGCTGCACGCCGCGCTGCCCGACGTAGCCTGGCACGACAACATCAGCCCGGCGAGCTGGAACAAACTGGCGGTCAACTGCGTGATTAACCCGCTAACGGCAATCTATGACTGCAGCAACGGCGAGTTGACGGAGCATAAGGAAGAGGTTGCCAGCATTTGTTATGAAGTCGCGCAGGTGATGGAGCGTGAAGGTCACCATACCTCGCAGCAGAGTCTGCTGGACTATGTGGAGCAGGTGATTTGCAGCACGGCTGAAAACACCTCGTCAATGCTTCAGGACATCCGCCTCGAACGCCACACGGAAATTGATTATATCACCGGCTACCTGCTGCGCCGGGCGCGGGCACATGGAATACCTGTCCCGGTCAACGCCCGCCTCTATGAGCTGGTTAAACGTAAGGAGAATGAGTATGAGCGCACAAGCGCTGGTCTGCCTGGCACCTGGAACTGAAGAGACCGAAGCGGTCACCACCATTGACCTGCTGGTGCGCGGCGGGATTAAAGTCACAACCGCAAGCGTTGCCGGCGACGGTGATTTAACAATTGTCTGCTCTCGTGGCGTTAAATTGCTGGCTGATGTGCCGCTGGTGGAGGTGGCCGATGACCATTTCGACATTATCGTGCTGCCCGGCGGCCTGAAAGGGGCCGAATGCTTCCGCGACAGCCCGCTGCTGGTCGAAACCGTGCGTCAATTCCATCTTTCAGGGCGAATCGTTGCGGCAATTTGCGCCGCCGCTGGCACGGTTCTGGTGCCGCACGAACTGTTCCCGATAGGTAATATGACCGGTTTCCCCGGGCTGAAAGAGACGATTCCTGAAGGGCAATGGCAGGATAAAAGAGTAGTGTGGGACCCGAGAGTTAACCTGTTAACCAGCCAGGGTCCGGGCACGGCGATTGATTTTGCGCTGAAGATTATCGACCTGCTGGTGAGCCGCGAGAAGGCGCACGAGGTTTCGCAGCAGCTGGTGCTGGCGGCGGGAATTTACAGCTTCCGGGATTATCAGTAGCCTCTCCCCTCACCCTAACCCTCTCCCCAAAGGGGCGAGGGAACCAGAGCGGTGCCAGGGAGAGGACACTAGCAAGAATCCTCCCTCTCCCTTCCAGGGAGAGGGTCGGGGTGAGGGTCAGCCCTTTTGAGAGCTTATCCCTTACGGGCGGTACACCTTAATATTCTTAAAGCCCTGCTCGCTAAGGTACAGCGCCTGCAGGCGGCTCATCACTCCGCGCTCACACCAAAGCAAATAGGTTTTACTCTGATCGAGATCGCCAAATTTAGTGCTTAGCTTGTAGAACGGCAGCGTGGCCACTTCTACGCCCTCCAGCACAAACGGCTTTTCATCCACTTCGTCGTTAGAGCGAATATCCAGCAACACTTCGTTCGGGCCGAAAGCGTTAACCGTTTCAACTTCCACCACTTCCTGCTGAGTCTGAGTAGCAATTTCGCGGATGTCGATATTGGTCGCGTCTTCAATCACCTTATCCAGGATCGAGAAGTCAAAATTCAGCTCCTCGGCCTCGATCTTCGCCTTAACCGCTTTCACCGTTGGGCTTTTCGAGATAACGCCGCAGTATTCCGGCATGGTGCGGGCAAAATCAGCGGTGCCGATTTCACGAGCCAGATCGATAATGTGCTCTTTATCGTGGGAGATAAGCGGGCGCAGGATCAAGGTGTCGGACACATTGTCGATCAGGCGCAGGTTGGTCAGCGTCTGGCTGGATACCTGCCCCAGCGCTTCGCCGGTCACCAGAGCCTGTACGCCGTAGCGCTCGGCAACCCGGGAAGCGGCGCGCACAAACATACGTTTCAGCACTACGCCCATCTGGCCATCTTCGATTTTCTCGAGAATTTCGCCCACGACCGGCTCGAAGTTAATCGCGACAAAACGCACGCGGTGAGAACTGCCGAAACGGTTCCACAGGTAATGAGCAACCTGCTTAACGCCGATTTCATGAGCCGCGCCGCCGAGGTTAAAGAAGCAATAGTGTACGCGGCAGCCGCGACGCATCAGCATGTAGCTGGAAACGCCGGAGTCGAACCCGCCGGAAATCAGCGACAGTACGTCTTCCTGAGTACCGATAGGGAACCCGCCGATACCTTCATAACGGCCTTTCACCAGCAGCAGGCGATCGTTTTCGATTTCGAGGTTAACGGTCACATCCGGGTCGTTCAGCTTCACGCGAGCGGACTCGATGTGCTGATTCAGGCCGCCGCCGACATAGCGTTCCACTTCAATCGAGCTGAATTCGTGCTTGCCGCGGCGCTTAACGCGCACGCAGAAACTTTTACCTTCCAGCTTGTCGCGATAAAGCTCCAGAGCCTGCTCAAAGATGTTGTGCATATCGGTATACGGCACATCTTCCACCTCAAGAATATGGTGGATGCCCGGAATACGGGTCAGCGCTTCGCGAATAGCGATACGCTGGTTTTCATCTTTGGCGCGAACTTCGATATTGTCCCAGTGGCGGACGACCGCCAGGCTCTCATCGTAGTGTTTTAAAACGTTACGAATGTTCCCTGTAAGCATCTTAATAAAGCGTATGCGCACAGATTGGCTTTTGATGGTGATTTCCGGGAACAATTTAATGATAAACTTCATGGCGGTAAGGGTTCGTTAGTCAGCCGGACATGCTATGCAGAATGCGGGCTTAAAGGAGAAGAACTGCAGCGGCATCAGGCCACCTGCATCCGAGGCGCGCAAGTATATCATTTTCCCGCTAAGACTGTGCACCCTAACCGAGTTACATAAGCTTGCTTGATAATCATATCGACTCCGTTACCATGTCGGCGTCGAATTAAAATAGAGTCAGACATTCACTATGCCGAAAAAAACTGAATCCCCGGCCAGCTTCGAAACCGCCCTGGTCGAACTGGAGCAAATAGTTACTCGTCTGGAAAGCGGCGATCTTGCGCTTGAAGAGGCGCTCAACGAGTTTGAACGCGGCGTACAGCTGGCCCGCCAGGGGCAAGTGAAACTTCAGCAGGCGGAACAGCGCGTGCAAATTCTGCTGAGCGACAGCGAAGAAGCGCCTCTGACTCCTTTCACACCGGACGCCGAGTAACATGGACTTTAATCAACAGCTGCAGGCCCATGTGTTGCGGGTCAATGATGCGCTTTCTCGCTTCCTTGCACCGCTGCCGTTTCAGAACAGTCCACTGGTTCAGGCGATGCACTATGGCTCACTATTGGGCGGTAAGCGCCTGCGCCCGTTCCTGGTGTACGCCACCGGTGAAATGTTCGGCATAGCCGATGAAGCGCTGGACGCTCCGGCTGCCGCCGTAGAATGTATTCACGCTTACTCTCTGATTCACGACGACTTACCGGCAATGGACGATGACGATTTGCGCCGGGGTCAACCAACCTGCCACATCAAATTTGGCGAAGAGAACGCAATTCTGGCCGGAGACGCCCTGCAAACGCTGGCTTTCTCTATACTAAGTGATGCGCCCATGCCGGGCGTAGAAATTGCCTCCCGCTTAGCGATGGTTTCTGAGCTGGCAAGCGCCAGCGGCGTTGCCGGGATGTGCGGCGGTCAGGCGCTGGATTTAGCGGCCGAAGGCAAGCAGGTTAGTCTCGAAGAGCTGGAACGCATTCACCGCCATAAAACCGGAGCGCTGATTCGCGCGGCGGTTCGTCTTGGCGCGCTGAGCGCCGGAGAAAAGGGCCGTAAAGCGCTGCCGATTCTGGATCGCTACGCGGCAAGCATCGGCCTCGCCTTCCAGGTGCAGGACGATATTCTCGACGTCATCGGCGATACCGCAACCCTCGGCAAACGCCAGGGCGCGGACCAGCAGCTTGGGAAAAGTACCTATCCGGCGCTGTTGGGTCTTGAACAGGCCCAGGCGAAGGCGCAAGATCTCTATCAGGAAGCGCTGCTGACCCTGGCAGAGCTTTCCACCCTGTCGTTGGATACAACGGCTCTGGAAGCGTTAGCAAACTACATTATCCACCGTGATAAATAACGTATAACAACGATGAGTTTAGATTTCTGATGAGTTTTGATATCGCCAAATACCCGACCCTGGCTCTGGTTGACGCCAGCCCGGATCTGCGAGTGCTGCCTAAAGAGAGCCTGCCCAAGCTTTGCGATGAGCTGCGTCGCTACCTGCTCGACAGCGTAAGCCGCTCCAGCGGGCATTTTGCCTCCGGGCTTGGCACGGTCGAACTGACCGTGGCGCTGCACTACGTCTATAACACGCCGTTCGATCAACTCATCTGGGACGTGGGCCATCAGGCCTATCCGCATAAAATTCTGACCGGCCGCCGCGACAAAATTGGCACCATTCGCCAGAAAGGCGGCCTGCATCCGTTCCCGTGGCGCGCGGAAAGCGAGTACGACGTGCTTAGCGTCGGCCACTCTTCGACCTCCATCAGCGCGGGCATTGGGGTTGCCGTAGCCGCCGGGAAAGAGGGCAAAGACCGTAAAACCGTCTGCGTCATCGGCGACGGCGCGATAACCGCAGGCATGGCATTTGAGGCAATGAACCACGCCGGGGATATTCGCCCGGACATGCTGGTTATCCTCAACGATAACGAAATGTCTATCTCCGAGAACGTCGGCGCGCTGAACAATCATCTGGCTCAGCTGCTTTCCGGCAAGCTCTACTCCACCCTGCGCGAAGGCGGTAAAAAAGTCTTCTCCGGCGTGCCGCCGATTAAAGAGCTGCTCAAGCGTACCGAAGAGCACATCAAAGGCATGGTGGTGCCGGGCACGCTGTTTGAAGAGTTAGGTTTTAACTACATCGGGCCGATTGATGGCCACGACGTTGTTGGGCTGGTGAATACGCTGAAGAACATGCGCAGCCTGAAAGGCCCGCAGTTCCTGCACATCATGACCAAAAAAGGGCGTGGTTATGCGCCAGCCGAGAAAGACCCGATAAGCTTCCATGCGGTGCCTAAGTTTGATCCGCAAAGCGGCACGCTGCCAAAAAGCACCGGCGGCCTGCCGAGTTATTCGAAGATTTTCGGCAACTGGTTATGTGAAACCGCCGCCCATGACGACAAGCTGATGGCGATTACGCCAGCAATGCGTGAAGGCTCGGGCATGGTGGAATTTTCCCGCCAGTATCCGGAGCAATATTTTGACGTGGCGATTGCCGAGCAGCATGCGGTTACCTTCGCGGCTGGCCTGGCTATCGGCGGCTACAAGCCGGTGGTGGCGATTTATTCCACCTTCCTGCAGCGTGCTTACGATCAGGTTATCCACGATGTGGCTATCCAGAAGCTGCCGGTGATGTTCGCCATCGACCGCGCGGGCATTGTGGGTGCCGACGGGCAAACTCACCAGGGTGCGTTCGACATCTCCTTCCTGCGCTGTATTCCGGAGATGGTTATTATGACGCCGAGCGACGAGAACGAATGCCGCCAGATGCTGCATACCGGCTATCACTACAATGAAGGCCCGAGCGCGGTACGTTATCCGCGTGGTAGCGGCACCGGAGCCACTCTGGAGCCGCTTGAAATGCTGCCAATCGGCAAAGGCGTAGTGAAGCGCAAAGGCGAAAAGCTGGCCGTGCTGAACTTCGGTACTTTGCTGCCGGAAGCCGCAGCGGCAGCCGAAGCGCTGAACGCAACGCTTGTCGATATGCGCTTTGTGAAACCGCTGGATGAGACGCTGATCCTTGAGCTTGCGGCCAGCCACGACTCGCTGGTCACTCTTGAAGAGAACGCGATTATCGGCGGGGCGGGCAGCGGCGTGAACGAAGTGCTGATGGCGCATCGTAAACCTGTCCCGGTGCTGAATCTTGGCCTGCCTGACTTCTTTATTCCTCAGGGAACTCAGGAAGAAGCGCGGGCGGAAATCGGCCTCGATGCCGTCGGCATAGAAGCCAGGATCCGCGGCTGGCTTAGCTAATCCCCTCCTCCACTCCTGCTATGCTTAAAGCATCTCAATAGCAGGAGTGGAACCATGCAATACAGCACATTAGGAAAAACAGACCTCCGGGTTTCCCGCCTTTGCCTCGGCTGTATGACTTTTGGCGAGCCTGACCGCGGCGGCCACGCCTGGACACTACCCGAAGAGAGCAGCCGGGAACTTATTCTCCATGCCCTCGATAAAGGGATTAACTTCTTCGATACCTCCAACAACTACTCGGACGGCAGCAGCGAAGAGATCCTTGGCCGTGCGCTGCGTGACTTTGCCCGCCGCGAAGACGTTGTTGTCGCCACCAAAGTTTATCACCAGGTTGGCGACCTGCCTCAGGGCTTATCCCGCCCACAAATTTTGCGTGCTATCGACGACAGCCTGAAACGGCTGGGAACGGACTATGTGGATTTGCTGCAAATTCACCGCTGGGACTACAACACGCCGATTGAGGAGACGCTGGAAGCGCTTAACGACGTGGTAAAAGCCGGTAAAGCACGCTATATCGGCGCATCCTCAATGCACAGCGAGCAGTTCGCTCAGGCGCTGGCTTTGCAGGCTCGGGAAGGCTGGGCGCGCTTTATCTCCATGCAGGATCACTACAATCTTATTTATCGAGAGGAGGAGCTGGACATGCTGCCTCTTTGCTACCAAGAAAACATCGCGGTTATCCCGTGGAGCCCTCTGGCGCGCGGCAAGCTCACCCGCCCCTGGGGCGATACCACGGCAAGGTCGGTTTCTGATGAAGTGGGTAAATCGCTCTACCAGACCAACAACGAGAACGACGCGATTGTCGCCGAACGGCTGGCAAATGTAGCCGCCGATAAAGGAGCCTCCCGGGCGCAGGTCGCGCTGGCGTGGCTGCTAAGCAAGCCCGGTATTGCCGCGCCGATTGTCGGCCCTTCACGGCAGGAACAGCTGGATGATTTACTGGGCGCGGTGGATTTAACGCTGAAGCCGGAGGAAATTGCGGAGCTGGAGACGCCTTATCAGCGCCACCCGGTGGCGGGTTTTAAATAACCCCCTCTCCCTTTCGGGGAGAGGGTCAAAGGCTAGCAAGAAAAGTGATCGTAACCTTTCAAGTCCAGCGTCACAGGCTTACCGTCACGCGTGAACTGTAGCCCTTCAGAAGCAGAAACAATCTGGCCGATGCAGGTATAAGGCACGCCCAGGTTGCCAATCGCCACTTCCAGCGCGCCGCGGTTCAGTTCCGGTACGGTGAAGCACAGCTCGTAGTCTTCTCCGCCCGCCATCGCCCACTTCAGCGCCTGCTCCGGCTCAACGTGCATAAGCATCGCTTCGGAATAAGGCAGCTGATCGAGATCGATTCGCGCGCCGCAGTCGCTGGCTTTGAGAAGATGGCCGAGATCGGAAATCAGGCCGTCTGACAGATCGATGGCGCTGTTAGCTAAATCGCGCAGCGCCTGGCCGTGCAGCACGCGAGGCGTTGGCCGTAGGTGGCGCTTGCGTAAATATTCAGCATGCTGAAGGTCGGCAACCTGGAGCCTGTTTTGCACAATGGCAAGCCCGGCGGCACTGTCTCCCGGCGTACCGGTAACGTAGATCCAATCCCCGCCTTTTGCGCCGCTGCGCTTAAGCGCGCGCCCGGCAGGGATCATGCCGTGAATACCCAGCGTCATAGAGAGCGGGCCACGGGTTGTATCGCCGCCGATCAGCTGCATATCGTAATAATCCAGCTGTTCAAACAGGCTGTCGCTGAAGGCGGCAAGCCACTCTTCATCGACTTCAGGAAGCGTTAAGGCCAGCGTCAGCCAGGCCGGATCTGCGCCCATTGCGGCCAGATCGCTTAAATTAACTGCCAGAGCTTTGTAACCCAGATCGCGCGGATCGATATCCGGCAGGAAGTGGTTCCCGCAGACCAGCGTATCGGTGCTGATGGCCAGCAGCTGTTTTTCGGGGACCGACAGCAGCGCACAATCGTCGCCAATACCGGTTTCCACATCACGACGGGAACTTGTTACGCGATCGAAGTAACGGGCAATCAGGGAAAACTCACCGCATGCCATGCGTAATACCTCAAGAATGTCAGTTGCAGAAAGAAGCAGGCCGGGTAGAACCCGGCCAGAAGATTACTTTTTGTGGGGACGAATGGCTGGAGCGGCTTTATCGAGAACGCCGTTAACGAACTTGTGGCTGTCTTCGGCACCGAAGGTTTTTGCCAGTTCAATCGCTTCGTTGATGGCCACTTTGTATGGCACATCGTCACGTTTCGACAGTTCAAACAGCGCAATGCGCAGTACCGCTTTTTCCACCTGGCCCAGCTCTTCGAGCAGACGAGACAGGTAAGGCTTCATCAGCCCATCCAGATACGCGCTGTTAGTTGCCACCCCGCTCAGCAACTCGCGGAAATAGTTAACGTCAACGTCTTTGACGTCCTGTTCCGCCAGGAACTGATATTCAACATCAGAGATGTCGTTTTTGGACAACTGCCAGGAGTAGAGCGCCTGGACGGCACACTCACGGGCGCGGCGACGAGCAGCAGGTTTCACGGATTTCCCCTTACAAAAAATCAGGCCTTAATGGCTTTCAATACATTAATCATTTCAAGCGCGGTCAGTGCAGCTTCGGCACCTTTGTTACCGGCTTTAGTACCAGCGCGTTCGATGGCTTGTTCAATGCTTTCAGTGGTCAGCACGCCAAAGGCAACAGGAATACCGCTGTCATGGGCAACGCTTAACAGACCGTTGCTGGCACCGCCGGCAACGTATTCGAAGTGCGCAGTGCCGCCACGAATCACGGTGCCGAGCGCGATAACCGCGTCGTACTTACCGGTTTTCGCCAGCGCGCCTGCGGCCAGCGGCAGCTCGTAAGCGCCCGGTACCCAAACCACGGTGATGTTTTCGTCTTTCACCTGGCCGATACGTTTCAGGGCGTCAATAGCACCTTCCAGCAGGCTGTCGTTGATGAAGTTGTTAAAACGCGCGATGGTGATGGCGACGCGAGCGTCTGGAGTAGCAACAGCTGCTTCAATAATGTTCATAATCTTCCTTTACGGGTTCTGTTTAGCCCCGCAGGGGGGCGGATTTTATCATAATCTTTTCGTGACTGCTTACGTTTTACTGACGCCCATAAACCGGCGTCAGGTGCAGGCACAAATCGGGGCCGACCTGGCGGACTTCGCTGAAGCTGAATTCCGGCACATCGGCAAGTTTTTCGAGCCCCGGCAGCGCGCATAAACCGCGGGCATCGTTGCCCAACAGCTTAGGCGCCAGATAGACGATAAGCTCGTCCACCAGCCCCGCCTGCAGCAGCGCGCCGCCGAGGGTGGCACCGGCTTCAACCCAGACTGAATTCACCTGGCGTTTGCCAAGCTGCATCATCAATACCACCAGGTCGAGATGGCCGTTATGCTCCGGCACCAGCAGCTGTTCCACGCCTTCAGGCCAGCTTTCTTCATCTGCCCGGGTGCGAGCCAGCCAGGTTTCGCCCGGCTGGTTAATCAGAGCATGACCGGGGGTAACGCGATTCTGGCTGTCCACCACGATGCGGATCGGCTGGCGCAGATTTTGCTGCTCATAGAGCGACTGGCTTGCGCTATCCAGCTCGTCCCAGCGTACCGTCAACGAGGGGTTGTCCGCCAGTACGGTAGCGCTACTTGAAAGGATAGCGGCACTTTGTGCGCGCTGGCGCTGAACGTCGCGGCGCGCCTGAGGAGACGTTATCCATTTGCTCTCCCCGCTTGCCATCGCGGTGCGGCCATCCAGCGAAGCGCCGAGCTTAAGCTGAATAAATGGAAAACCGGTGCGCATACGCTTGAGGAATCCGCGATTCAGCGCTTCGGCCTCGTTCATCATTAAGCCGTGGCTGACCTCGATGCCCTGCTGTTGCAGGCGGTAAAGCCCGCGCCCGGCAACCTGCGGGTTAGGATCCTGCATAGCGGCAACCACCCGCGCCACGCCAGCGGCAATAAGCGCATCGCAGCACGGCGGCGTGCGCCCGTGGTGGCTACAAGGTTCGAGGGTCACATAGGCCGTTGCCCCGCGAGCCTGCTCGCCCGCCATGCGCAGAGCATGAACTTCGGCATGCGGCTCACCGGCGCGAAAATGAAAACCTTCACCAACAATTTTGCCGTCTTTAACAATTACGCAGCCGACATTTGGGTTCGGCATCGTAGTAAAACGTCCGCGCTTAGCCAGCTCAAGCGCACGAGCCATAAACTGTTCATCAAGGGACATCGGTTCTAATCCTGTAAACGGGCGATTTCTTCACCAAACTCTTTTATATCTTCAAAGCTGCGGTAGACCGAGGCGAAGCGAATATAGGCGACTTTATCCAGCTTCTTTAGCTGCTCCATCACCAGGTTGCCAATCAGTTTACTCGGCACTTCTCGTTCGCCCGTTGCTCGAAGGTGCGACTTAATGTGGCTGATAGCCATTTCTACGTCGTCGGAGTTAACCGGGCGCTTCTCGAGCGCTTTCAGGATGCCGCTGCGGAGTTTGTCTTCGTTAAATGGCTCACGCACCTCATTGCTCTTCACCACTCTGGGCATCACCAGCTCGGCCACTTCGAAGGTGGTGAAACGTTCGTGACAAACCAGGCACTGGCGCCGACGGCGTACGGATGAACCTTCACCCACCAGGCGAGAGTCAATTACTTTGGTGTCCACGGCGAAACAGAATGGGCAATGCATGGCGTTTCCTGCTGGGATTATAAAGATGAACAATAGTTTACCGCGAAGTCGCGGGAGTACAAAGGCACCGCCGCCCCGGCAGAGAGAAATAGCGCTTTCCAGTTTGCCTGAACTACGCTTAAATCAGAGAACGGCAATGAGGAAAAAACAATCATGACAAAGACTTACCTAAGAATTATCCTGGTGTCCAGCCTGATGAGCCTGACCGCCTGCGCCCAGCAAACCGAAGTGCGCCAGATGCGCAGCCAAATCGGCTCGCTAAACCAGGAAATGACGAAGCTCAGCCAGCAAACGGTAAAACTGACTCAGCAAAATGCCCTGAACGCCAAATCAACGACCGGCGTTTACCTGCTCCCCGGCTCGAACACGGCGGCACGCCTGAACAGCCAGCTCGGCAGCCTTAAAATGTCGCTGACTAACGTGGCGGCGGAGGCAAACGGCACCCGCGCCACGCTGCTGATTAAGAGCGAGTCTAACAGCCCGCTTCCGGCCTTCAGCGGCAAGGTTGAGTGGGGCCAGATCCAGGGCACCACGGACAGCTTCCAGGAAGTTAACGTTCAGACGCAGCAAATCGAAGCCCCGGCCAGCATCCTGGCGCCAAGCGACGTCTCCATTCCGCTGCGTTTATCCGGCATTACCCCGGAACAGCTGGGCTTTGTGCGCGTTCACGACATACAGCCAGCTTCGTCCTCACCGGTTAGCCCAGCGCAGTAATCTTCGTCTCCCCTGCCCGGCGGGGGAGTTCGTCACACTCTTTCACACCGCCCGCACAAAATGCGAAGCAAAATCCCTGTTTCTCGCCCGCCAACAGCGTGACACCCGTCACATTTATCTGTAACAACCTGACGCTTGTTTGCGTAATTTGACGAAGCAGGTACAATCACGCCGTTTTTATTGTGCGCAAACGTGAACGCAATCGATTACGCATATGAGAAGAATGTGAAATAGCACATATTTTTGTGAGCAGGGATTTCTATAATAGTCGCGCTGCTAAGGTCCTCCCCCTGGAACCCGCGGCCATGGATGACATCTCACATCCGCTTCGCACCAAAATTACGTAAACAGTGGCTAAAAATATGAAAAAAATTATTCTGGCAGCCGGCACCGTTCTGGCACTTTCCAGCTCTTTCTCTGCCAGCGCAGAAGAAGCAAAAAACAGCGAATACCTCTCCGACTGGTGGCACCAGAGTGTTAACGTTGTCGGCAGCTACCACACCCGCTTCGGGCCGCAGCTGCGCAACGATACCTATCTGGAATACGAAGCTTTCGCCAAAAAAGACTGGTTCGATTTCTACGGCTATATGGATGCACCGGTCTTCTTCGGCGGTAACACCCAGGCGAAAGGTATCTGGAACCACGGTTCCCCACTGTTTATGGAAATCGAACCTCGCTTCTCCATCGACAAGCTGACCGGCGCAGATCTGAGCTTTGGCCCGTTCAAAGAATGGTATGTTGCTAACAACTACATCTACGACATGGGTCGTAACGCTACCGGCCGCCAGAGCACCTGGTACATGGGTCTGGGTACCGACATCGACACCGGCCTGCCGATGAGCCTGTCCATGAACGTGTACGCCAAATACCAGTGGCAGAACTACAAAGCCAACAACGAAAACGAGTGGGATGGCTACCGCTTCAAGGTGAAATACTTCGTGCCAATTACTTCCCTGTGGGGCGGTAACCTGAGCTACATCGGCTTCACCAACTTCGACTGGGGTTCAGACCTGGGCGATACCAGCGGATACGGCACTAACGGCCTGAAACAGCGTAGCAACAACTCTATCGCTTCCAGCCATATCCTTTCCCTGAACTACGCTCACCTGCACTACTCCATCGTTGCCCGTTACTTCCATAACGGCGGCCAGTGGAACGACGGCACTCAGTTGAACTGGATGGACGGCACCGTTCACGCGACCGGCTGGGGTGGCTACTTCGTCGTAGGCTACAACTTCTAAGCACTTCGCATGAAGACAAAAGCCGGTCAACAGACCGGCTTTTCTTTTGATAAAACAGGCATCCCTTTACGCTTTTGAAGCGAAATAAAGTCCTGTAATGAGCGATCGTGACGCGCCTGATAGCGGCGTTCGGTCACACGCATGTCACGGCAGCGATCCAGCCTGAAACTGCGATAATCGTCGCGTTCCTCGCACCAGGCCACCACAATCCAAATCTCTCCCCAGAACGATAATCCCAGCGGATGAATATCGCGCTCTGAAAGCTCCCCCTTCTCATTCTCATAACTGAGGTGAACCACCTTCAGCTCGCCAATTGCGGTATGGAGAAGATCAAACCAGATCTTTACCTGAGGAAATTTATTAAAATCAGGAGAGATAATGCGGCTTTGCTCCGCCACTCGACGTTTTTCCGGGGTCAGTATCGCCATCAGCTTTTCATGGACGGACTCAGCCGACTTCGCCAGCGCCTCACCGCTCCAGGTTTGTACCATTCTTAGCGCCGCAACCGCCGCCTCAACCTCAGCAGCAGTGAGCATTAACGGCGGCAGATCATAACCGGCCAACAGACGGTAGCCGCACCCGGCCTCACCTTCGACAGGCACACCCGACAAAGAAAGATCTCTGATATCGCGGTATATCGTGCGCTCAGAAACCTCCAGCCGCTCGGCCAACTGGGCTGCCGTTGTTAAGCGTCTGCCGCGAAGAATTTGTACGATTTGAAATAGCCGGTCGGCTCTTCGGCTCATAATAAACAGGCCTGCAGTGAAGCCCGCCGGAATGGCAGGCTCTTATTTCAGTATCCGGGCTTATGCCGGCTGATGCAAACCGACGCAGTTGCCTTCGCTATCAATAATTAACGCAATGGTCCCGATGTTGTCGGGTAAGACTTCCGGGCCAAAAACCGTTTTCCCTCCGGCCTCCCCAATTCTCAGCAGCGTCTTTTCAATATTAGCCGTGTACAAGTAGACCACAGCGCCAGTGCGGGATGGCGTAAACATCTCGCCTTTAACCAAAGCGCCGCCGGTAGCGGGCTTATCATGAGGGAAAATCGCCATATCGATACCGGCAACGTGCTCCCGTCGAAAATCAATCTCCAGCGCGTGATGATAAAAAATGATCGCACGCTCAAGATTGTCTACCGGGATTTCGAACCAGTTAATTACGGTGTTCATTGTCTGCTCTCCTTGGTTGTCAGTAGCAGCAACTCTACTCACCCCCTCCTGACAGCATACTGTCAGCAAGAAAACACCGGACGAAAAAAAACCGCAGCACGAAGGCTGCGGTTTTATCAGGCTATAGCAGGATTAAGGCAGAATAGACGGCTGATCCGCCCCTTCTTTCTCAACCTTCTGCTGCAACATGTGCTCGCGCTTCATCCCCAATTTCAACGCCAGCGCGGACGCCACGTAGATGGAGGAAGCCGTACCCACGGTCACACCGATAAGCATGGTCAGCGAGAAGCCTTTCAGCAGCGCGCCACCGAACAGATACAGCATCAGGATAACCACTAACGTAGTGCCCGATGTAATCAAAGTACGGTGCAGCGTCTGGGTCAGGGAGACGTTAAAGATTTCGTAAGGCGTACCGCGACGGATCTTGCGGAAGTTTTCACGAATACGGTCCGAAACCACGATGCTGTCGTTCAGCGAGTAGCCGATAACCGACATCAGAGATGCGACGATAGTCAGGTCAATCTCGATGTGGAACAGCGACAGCACGCCCATGGTGATAATCACGTCGTGAGCCAGCGAGATAACAACCCCGGCCGCCAGGCGCCACTCAAAGCGGAAGCCGACGTAAACCAGGATTGAAATCAGCGCAACCAGCAGCGCCATAGCGCCGTTTTGAGCAAGATCGGCGCCTACGCTAGGGCCGACGAACTCAATACGCTTCACCGCCGCATTCTGGTTGGTCGCTTCGTTAATCACGCTTACAACCTTGCTGCCCAGAACCTGGCCGCCAGTTTCGCCTTTAGCAGGCGGCATGCGCACCATGATGTCGCGGCTGCTGCCGAAGTTCTGCACCAGCGGCTCTTCAAAGCCCGCCTTCTGCAAAGAAGCACGCATAGCATCAAGATCGGCCGGTTTTTCCAGCGCGATTTCGATTACCGTACCGCCAGTAAAGTCCAGACCCCAGTTGAAGCCCTTCACGCCAATAATGATGACGGAAAGGATCAGCAGGATGCCGGAAATGCTGAAGGCCCAGTAATCCCAGCGCATAAAGTCATGGACTTTACGGCCGTAGTTCAATTGTTCAACAGTATATTCCTGTGCCACAACGCACTCCTCAGATAGACAGCTTGTTGATGCGTTTGCCGCCGTACAACAGGTTCACGATGGCACGAGTACCGACGATTGCGGTAAACATCGAGGTTGCAACACCGATACCGGTAGTGATTGCAAACCCTTTGATAGCCCCGGTGCCCACGGCATACAGGATGATAACTTTGATAAGCGTGGTGATGTTGGCGTCAAAGATGGAGCTGAACGCGCCTCTGTAACCTTCATCAATCGCCTGCTGTATCGTACGTCCGTTGCTGATCTCTTCTTTGATACGCTCGTTTATCAGTACGTTCGCATCCACCGCAACTGCAAGGGTTAATACGATACCCGCGATACCCGGCATGGTCAGCGTCGCCCCCGGCAGCAGGGACATAATCCCCACAATCAGCACCAGGTTTGCCAGCAGAGCAGAGGTCGCAATCAGGCCAAACTTCTTATAGAAGAACAGCATGAAGATGATAGAGACCACCAGGCCTGCCAGACACGCTTCCAGACCCTGCTTGATGTTTTCCAGACCCAGGGTTGGGCCGATGGTACGTTCTTCAACAATCTGAATTGGCGCAATCAGCGCACCGGCGCGCAGCAGCAGAGAGAGCTGGCGAGCTTCGTTCGGGTTGCTGATACCGGTGATGCGGAAGCTGTTACCGAGGCGAGACTGAATGTTCGCAACGTTGATAACTTCTTCTTCTTTCACCAGTAAGGAACGGCCGTTGGCGTCTTTCTTACCGCTGTCTTTGTACTCCACAAACAGGGTCGCCATCGGCTTACCGATGTTGTCCTTGGTGAAGTTAGACATGATGTTACCGCCAGCGCTGTCCAGGGAGATATTAACCTGAGGCTGGTTGTATTCATCCATGCTCGAAGTGGAGTCGGTGATATGGTCACCGGTCAGAATCACGCGTTTGTACAGCACAACCGGCTGCCCCTCACGAGTCTGCTTCACTTCTGAGTCACCCGGTACGCGGCCTGCAGCGGCAGCGGAGGCATCAACGTTGGTATTCACCAGACGGAATTCCAGAGTTGCGGTAGCGCCGAGGATCTCTTTAGCGCGCGCGGTGTCCTGGATACCCGGCAGCTCAACCACGATGCGATCTGCACCCTGGCGCTGTACCAGCGGCTCGGCAACGCCCAGTTGGTTTACACGGTTACGCAGAATGTTGATGTTCTGCTGTACCGCATATTCACGGGCTTCGCTCAGGCGTGCATCGCTCATCACTACGCGCAGCGTGTTGCTGCCCTGGTTAGAGAACACCAGATCGCGATGACGGGAAGAAAGGTAAGTGCTGGCATCGTCGCGAGACTTCGCGTCGCGGAAGACAATATCTACACCATAGTTATCGGCTTTACGCACGTTGGTGTAGGCAATGCCTTTCTCGCGCAGATCGCTACGCAGGCCATCAATGTTTTGTTCCTGGAGTTTGCCCAGCGCCGTGTCCATATCCACTTCCATCAGGAAGTGAACGCCACCGCGCAGGTCAAGACCGAGTTTCATCGGGTTTGCGCTAATAGCGGACATCCAGCGAGGAGTGGCAGGAGCAAGGTTAAGCGCCACGACGTAATTGTCGCCCAGCACGCTCATCAGCGCTTCACGCGCGCGCAGCTGGGTATCGGTAGAATCGAAGCGAGCGAGAATAGCGCCCTCTTCCAGCGCCACAGATTTAGCGGTAATTTTTTCTTGTTTTAAGGTGTTTTCGACCTGGATCAGCGTTTGTTCACTGGCGGCGACACCGCGCACGCCAGTTAATTGAACGGCCGGATCCTCACCATACAGGTTGGGAAGCGCATACAGCAGACCAATCGCAAGCACGACGATAAGCATGATGTACTTCCACAAAGGATAACGGTTTAACACGTTTAGTTCCCTTAGGGAAAACGAAAATTACAGCGCCTTCATGGTGCCTTTCGGCAGAACGGCAGCTACGAAATCACGCTTAATAACCACTTCGGTGGTGTCGTTCAGCGCGATAGCAATGTAGCCAGTTTCAGCTACTTTGGTTACGCGGCCAACCAGGCCACCGTTGGTCAGCACTTCATCCCCTTTGGAGATGGAGTCCATCAGTTTTTTATGCTCTTTGGTACGCTTTTGCTGCGGACGCAGGATCATAAAATAGAAAATCAGGCCGAAGACCACCAACATTGGAATCAAAGTCCATTGACTCTGTCCTGGAGCAGCACCCGCAGAAGCGACAGCATCAGAAATGAAAAAGCTCATTAAAATTCCCTCATTATTAAATTAATCAACGTTCAAAGGTGGAACTGGCTTACCTGTCCGCTCGTAAAAATCAGTCACGAAGTGCTCTAATTTACCCTCTTCAATGGCCTTGCGTAAACCAGCCATTAAACGCTGGTAATAGCGCAGGTTATGAATAGTATTCAGACGAGCGCCCAGTATTTCGTTGCAACGGTCAAGATGATGCAAGTAGGCGCGTGAATAATTGCGACACGTATAGCAATCACACTCTGCATCAAGCGGTGCGGTGTCAGCCTTATACTTGGCGTTACGGATTTTCACCACGCCGTCCGTCACAAACAGATGGCCGTTACGCGCGTTACGAGTAGGCATGACGCAGTCGAACATATCAACGCCGCGACGTACCCCTTCAACCAGGTCTTCCGGTTTACCTACGCCCATCAGGTAACGTGGTTTGTCGGCAGGGATTTGCGGGCAAACATGCTCCAGAATGCGGTGCATATCTTCCTTCGGCTCGCCTACCGCCAGGCCGCCGACAGCGTAGCCATCAAAGCCTATCTCTACCAGACCTTTTACCGAGATATCTCGTAAATCTTCGTAAACGCTGCCCTGGATAATACCGAACAGCGCATTTTTATTCCCCAGAGAATCAAAGCGATCGCGGCTACGCTGCGCCCAGCGCAGGGACATCTCCATCGAACGTTTGGCATAATCCCAGTCCGCCGGGTATGGCGTACATTCGTCGAAGATCATCACGATATCGGAGCCGAGATCGTACTGAATCTCCATGGATTTTTCAGGATCGAGGAAGATAGGATCGCCGTTGATCGGGTTGCGGAAGTGCACGCCCGCTTCGGTTATCTTGCGGATGTCGCCGAGGCTGAACACCTGAAAACCGCCGGAATCCGTTAAGATTGGGCCTTTCCACTGCATAAAATCATGCAGGTCGCCGTGCAGTTTCATGATTTCCTGGCCAGGACGCAGCCATAAGTGGAAGGTGTTGCCGAGAATAATCTGCGCGCCGGTGTCTTTCACTTCTTCCGGCGTCATCCCTTTTACGGTGCCGTAAGTGCCCACGGGCATAAAGGCCGGGGTTTCAACGGTGCCGCGCTCAAAAACGAGGCGGCCACGGCGGGCGCGGCCGTCGGTGGTATCTAATTCAAATTTCACATTTCCTCCAGCACCAGAGAAACAGTCTGGTGAGTAAATTAACGCCGTGGGCGGTGCTCACGGCGGAATATTTGGGGGATGGTTTGACCCTCACCCCAGCCCTCTCCCTGGAAAGGAGAGGGAGAAAAATAAGACCTGCATTATTCCCTCTTCCTCGAGAAGAGAGGTTGCCCTTTATCATTCCCTCTCCCCCTTGGGGAGAGGGCCAGGGTGAGGGGAAATTACTCCCCAGGACGCTCGTTAATCGCCTGCGGATTGCAGGTAATAAACATAGCGTCGCCATAGCTAAAGAAGCGATATTCCGCTTTTACCGCCTCATGGTAGGCGTGCAGGGTATTTTTGTAGCCCGCAAAAGCGGACACCAGCATGATAAGCGTCGACTCAGGCAGGTGGAAGTTGGTCACCAGCGCGTCGATAACGTTATATTTATAGCCCGGATAGATGAAGATCTGCGTATCGCCAAAGAACGGTTCAATCAGGCCGTTAGTCGCGGCCTGTGCGGCGCTTTCGAGCGAACGTACCGAGGTAGTGCCGACGGCAATTACGCGGTTACCGCGCGCTTTACAGGCCAGCACGGCATCAACGACATCCTGCGGCACTTCGGCATATTCGGAGTGCATGATGTGATCTTCGATGCTGTCCACGCGTACCGGCTGGAAGGTCCCGGCCCCAACGTGCAGCGTCACAAAGGCCATATCTATGCCTTTATTACGCAATTTCTCCAGCAGCGGCTCGTCAAAATGCAGCCCGGCGGTTGGGGCGGCTACCGCGCCTGGCTTCTGGCTGTAAACCGTTTGATAAAGTTCACGGTCTGATTCTTCGTCCGGGCGGTCGATATACGGCGGCAGCGGCATATGGCCGATGCTGTTAAGAATATCCAGCACGCTGCGTTCGTCGTTAAACTCGACTTCAAACAGCGCGTCATGGCGCGCCGTCATGGTGGCGTGTACGCTTTCATCATCGCCCAGCAGCAGCTCGGCGCCCGGCTTAGGCGCTTTTGAAGCGCGAATATGCGCGAGGATACGTTTATCATCCAGCATGCGCTCAACCAGCACTTCAATCTTGCCGCCGCTGGCTTTACGGCCAAACAGGCGGGCAGGAATAACCCGGGTGTTATTGAACACCAGCAGGTCGCCGGGGTTGAGCTTATCGAGCAGATCGGTGAAAGTGCCATGCGCGAGCGCGCCCGTCGGCCCATCCAGAGACAGCAAACGGCAGCTGCTACGCTCGGCTTGTGGATAGTGAGCAATCAGGGATTCAGGCAGTTCAAAGGAGAAATCGGCAACGCGCATGGTAAAAAACTCAGACTTAAAAACAGGCGGCTTAGTCTAGTGGCAGGGCGCGTTCCCTGCAACACGTTTACCCTGACAATGGCCGTTTTAAGCCCATATATGGAATAATCACGCTATGAATTTTCTCGCCCACCTGCATCTTGCTCATCTGGCCCGAAGTTCGCTGCTGGGAAATTTGCTGGCGGATTTTGTGCGCGGTAACCCGGACGACAGCTTTTCGCCCGAGATAGTTGCCGGCATCTATATGCACCGCCGGGTTGACGCCCTGACGGATGGTTTGCCGGAGGTTGCGGTCGCCCGCGCCTGGTTTAGCGCCGAAACACGCCGCGTTTCGCCGATCTCGCTCGATGTCATGTGGGATCATTTTCTCTCCCGCCACTGGGCGACCGTCTGCCCGGATATTGGCCTTGAGGACTTTGTCGCCTACGCTCGCGGGCAAATCGAGCCACATATTTCCGACACGCCGCCGCGTTTTATTAACCTGAACAATTATTTATGGCGTGAACGCTGGCTGGAGCGCTATCAGGATATGGAATTTATTGCCGACGTGCTTAACGGCATGGCGAGCCGTAGACCAAAACTCGATGCTTTACGAGCCTCATGGCAGGATCTTGATAAGCACTATGACGCCCTCGAGCAGCTGTTCTGGCAGTTCTACCCGCGCATGATAACGATGGCGCAACAAAAAAGTTTGTGATCGTTCTCGGTTCGCGTTACAACATCTTGCCCTTTTATAAAAAAGGGCTATCCTGGTTACCGGCATCGTTCTGATTGCGTTTTTGATAGCCGAAACCTATCTGATTGATTGGCAAGATGCCATTGAGCTACATGGAACGGAGCACCTATACTCCCCCCGTTGCGTTAACCCTCACTTTAACAAAATTAACAGGAGTACATATGGTCCTGGTTACTCGTCCGGCCCCTGACTTTACCGCTGCTGCCGTACTGGGCAATGGCGAAATCGTTGAAAACTTCAACTTCAAAAAACACACCAACGGTAAAGCCACCGTTGTCTTCTTCTGGCCGATGGACTTCACCTTCGTTTGCCCGTCTGAACTGATTGCGTTCGACAAGCGTTACGAAGAATTCCAGAAACGTGGCGTAGAAGTCGTTGGTGTATCTTTTGACTCCGAATTCGTTCACAACGCATGGCGTAAAACCCCTGTGGATAAAGGCGGCATCGGCGAAGTTAAATACGCGATGGTTGCTGACATCAAACGTGAAATCCAGAAAGCATACGGCATCGAGCATCCGGAAGCTGGCGTTGCGCTGCGCGGCTCCTTCCTGATCGACAAAGCCGGTATCGTTCGCCACCAGGTGGTTAACGATCTGCCGCTGGGTCGTAACATCGATGAAATGCTGCGTATGGTTGACGCGCTGCAATTCCACGAAGAGCACGGCGAAGTGTGCCCGGCTCAGTGGGAAAAAGGGAAAGAAGGCATGAACGCGTCTCCGGACGGCGTTGCCAAGTACCTGAGCGAGAACGTTGCTAAGCTGTAATCGCTAAGCACGTTTGAAGAAAAGGCCGCGAATGCGGCCTTTTGTGTTTTTGTCTGCCTACAGGCTCCGCCACACGGAGGCAGAAACCGCCGGCAGCATCAGCTCGCGGTTATCCAGCAGCCCCTCGCCTTCCAGGTGCGTCCACGCCCTGCCGCTGAGCAGCGCATCCCACGGCAGCGTCACGGTAATCCCCTCGCCGCGGTTAATCGCCACCAGCACGCGTTCGTTCTGGTAGACGCGCGCAAACACCACCACATCGCCTTCGGCATAGACAACCCGGCATCCCCCCTGGCGTAACGCCCGGCTCTGCTTGCGCAGTTTGCCCAGCCGCTGATAAAGCGCCAGCAGACTCAAATCCTGCTCCCGCTTGTTCCACGGGAACGGCTTGCGGCAAAACGGATCGTTGTTTCCGTCGAGCCCAACCTCGTCGCCGTAATAAACGCAGGGCACGCCGGGCCAGGCATAAAGCCAGATAACGGCCAGCGGCAGCCGGGCAACGTCTTTCCCGAGGATGGATTTAAAGCGCGCCGTATCATGGCTGTCGAGCTGATTAAACATCCGCAGCTGCTGCTGATGAGAAAGCGCGGAGCGGTACTCTTCCATCCACGCCATGCAGGTTTGCGCATCGATATGCTGCGGGTCGTAAGAGATATCGGTATTAGCAAGGAAGCCCCACAGCGGGAAGGTAAAGCCTCGGTAGTTCATCGCCGCATCTTCGGCGTCCGCCTGGAGCCACTGGCGCGCATCACCGAAGTGCTCCCCAAGGACATAGGCATCCGGGCGGGTTTCTTTTGCGGCCCGGGTAATGCCGCTGACGTGCAGCAGGTTGTTCTTTGCGCCGCCCGCTTCGCCCAGCATATGCACCACGTCCAGACGCCAGCCATCAATGCCCCACGGCTCTCGTAGCCAGTGGCGCACAATACTTTGCTCGCCACGGTAAATTTCATCCACCAGCGTAGCCGAGCGGAAATCAAGCTTGGGCAGGCTCGAATATCCCAGCCAGTCCAGCGCCTTGCCTTCCTGCGAGAAACTGTACCAGTCTCGCCACGGCGAGCCGGGATTATGGCAGGCTCCGTTATCACTCTGCTGATGCCTGTCGAACCAGGCATGCGTATCCCCGCTGTGGTTAAACACGCCGTCCAGCACCAGTTTCACGCCAAGCTTGCGGGTGCTCTCACGCAGGCGCAGAAACGCGCTGTTGCCGCCAAACTGCTCGTCAACCTGCCGGTAATCCTGGGTATCGTACTTGTGCACGCTTGGCGCGGTAAAAATCGGGTTCAGGTAGAGCGCGGTTACGCCCAGCTTTTTCAGGTACGGCAGGTTTTCGCTGATGCCGTCCAGGTCGCCGCCGTAAAACGTTGAGCCACCGGCATCGGCGGTGAGCGCTTCATCCCACTCGCGCCTGACGATTTCATGCCCTGCGGCATGATGAAAATAGACGTTGTCCTGCTCCGGACCGCGTTTTTTACCGCGGGCAAAACGGTCGGGGAAAATCTGGTAAAACACCTGATCCTGCACCCAGGCCGGGCCGTCGTCCGGGGAATCAATCGCAAACTGCTCCAGCCTTGCGGGCGGCGTAGAACGAAAACCCTGCGGCGTGTACCAGCGCTGCCTGTCCTGCCACAGCAGCTTGAAACTGTAGCGGCGGCGCGGCTGCCCCTCAGCGGTATCAATGGCGCCCTTCCACGCCACCACACCCTCCTGCGGGGCCGACTTTTGCCGCACCATCACCACGGAGATCTCTTCGTTATCCTTTTCACCACGCAGCACGACCTTTTCCGGCAGCTCATCGCCCGCCAGCCAAAGCGTAATCGTCAGTTTTTGCTCGCCCTTTTGAACAAAAGGCGCCACCGGAAGGTGCCAGGCATTCAACATAGTAACTTTCCCGTCGCTTAAAAATGACGCCACCTTGCCACAGCATAAGGCGTTATCACTCATCATTCTGGTTTAATTTGGGGGAGGATTACAGGGGCGGAGAGGCTAACAAAAACCCCGCCAGCGGCGGGGTTCAGGGTTTATTTTGCTTCGGCTGTAGCAAGCTGACGGCGGCGTTTAAAGAACCAGCCAATCAGCAGTAGCACAATCCAGCCGCAGCCAACATACAGCGAAATACGGGTGTCGGGGTGGTAACCAATCAGCGCGATGATAAACACCAGGAATACCAGACCTACGATAGTCGTCGCCACGCCGCCCGGGATCGGGAATTTAAGCGCTTTTGCCTCTTCCGGTGGCAAACGGCGGCGGAAGGCAATCTGCGACAGCAGGATCATTATCCACACCCATACGGTGGCAAAGGTTGCCAGCGATGCAATCACCAGGAAGACGTTTTCCGGCATGATGTAGTTCAGGTAAACCGCCAGCAGCATGGCAAAGCCCATCACCACAACCGTCACCCACGGAATACCGTTACGTGAGGTTTTAGCGAATACCTTCGGCGCGCTGCCCTGCTCGGCCATGCCGTGCAGCATGCGCCCAACGCCGAACACATCGCTGTTGATAGCGGAAAGAGAAGCGGTGATGACCACGAAGTTAAGAATACCGGCCGCAGCGGTAATGCCCATGTGCTGGAACGTCATGACAAACGGGCTGCCTTCGGTGCCAACCTGGTTCCACGGGTAGATAGACATGATGACAAACAGCGTGCCAACGTAGAACACCAGAATACGCAGCGGGACAGAGTTAATCGCGCGCGGAATGGATTTCTCAGGGTCCTTCGCTTCGCCCGCGGTGATGCCGATGATTTCAATACCGCCGTAGGCGAACATCACCATTTGCAGCGACATTATCATGCCTAACCAGCCGTTACTGAAGAAGCCTCCGTTGCTCCACAGATTATGAATACCGGTCGCCTGGCCGCCGTTACCGATGCCCCAGAAGATAATGCCGATACCGGCGAGGATCATAATGATGATGGTCGCCACTTTGAAAAACGAGAACCAGAATTCCAGCTCGCCAAATACCTTTACGCTCATCAGGTTGATGGCGCTGATGATAAGCACCACGCTCAGCACCCAGACCCAGTGCGGCACCGCCGGGAACCAGATGCCCATATAGATCCCGAAGGCGGTCACGTCGGCGATGGCGACAATCAATATTTCAAAGCAGTAGGTCCAGCCGGTGATGTAGCCTGCCAGCGGCCCCAGGTAATCCTGAGCATAACGGGAAAACGAGCTGGCAGAGGGGTTATGAACCGACATTTCGCCCAGCGCGCGCATGATGATATAGGCCGCAACGCCGCCGATAATATACGCCAGCAGTACGCTTGGCCCCGCCATCTTAATAGCGTCTGCCGAGCCGTAAAACAGCCCTGTTCCAATCGCCGAACCCAGCGCCATAAATCGGATGTGCCGGGTGCTCAAACCGCGCTTGAGCTTATTGGTGTTTTCCATGAATCCTGTACCACTCTTCACAATAAAAAAACCACGGAGGGCGACTCCGTGGTTAGTTAACAATCAAACTCTTAGTGCGCGGTGGAAGTCACCTGACGCCCCGC
The DNA here is from genome assembly GCF_000412335.2 of Cedecea davisae DSM 4568. GTDB lineage: Bacteria > Pseudomonadota > Gammaproteobacteria > Enterobacterales > Enterobacteriaceae > Cedecea > Cedecea davisae. The sequence continues at coordinate 800,784 of NZ_KE161030.1, read as the reverse complement.
AGCCCGGTCCCAGACGGCGGCGATAACCGCCATCGCGACGGTTGGCAGCAGCCACGCAAGGCCCTGGTCCGCCAGCGGCAGTTTCGCCGCCCATGCAGGCAGTACATCGCTGATTGCCGAAGCTTTAATGCCGTCGATGATACCAAACAGCAGGCTTATCAGCATTGCCGGTGCGATAACGCGGGTGGAATTGTGCCACCACGGACGGGTAAAGCTTAAGACCACCAGGGCGATACAAGGCGGGTAGATAGCCGTCAGCACCGGAATAGAGATCTGAATCAGATGGCTCAGGCCGAGGTTAGATACAATCATCGAGAACAGGCCGAGGATAAACACCAGCGAGCGGTAAGAGAGCGGTAAATACTGGCTAAAGAACTCCGCGCAGGCGCAGGTCAGGCCAACCGCCGTAACCAGGCAGGCGAGGAAAATCAGCGCAGCAAGGAAGAAGCTGCCTGCTCCGCCAAAGGTATGGGCAACGTAGGCGTGCAGAATAGCCGCGCCGTTGGCGTTTTGCTCAACCAGATTGGCGCTATCAGACCCGAGGTGGAACAGCGCCAGATAGATAATCGTCAGGCCGACACCGGCAATCAGGCCAGCCCAGATGGTGTAGCGGGTCAGCAGGCGGGATTCGGTCACACCGCGAGAACGTGCCGCATTGACGATAACGATCCCGAATACCAGCGAGGCCAGGGTGTCCATCGTCAGGTAGCCGTTCACAAAGCCGTTAGAGAATGCCGCGTTTTGATAGGCTTCGGTCGCAGAACTCAGGCCACCGGCAGGCCACAGAACGGCACCGGCGGAGAGGATCAGCAGCGCCAGGATTTTCACCGGCGCAAGGAAATGGCCAACGGTATCCAGCAGCTTGCCGGGATAAAGCGAAATACCAATCACCAGCGCGAAATACACCAGGCTGTAGATAAACAGCGGCATATCGCCCATACCGGTCAGCGGCGCAATGCCGATTTCAAACGACACGGTGGTGGTGCGCGGCGTGGCAAACAGCGGGCCAACAGCCAGGTAACAAACGGTCGCCAGCAAAATACCGGCCCGGCGGCCAATCGGCGAGCTGAGGCTATCAATACCGCCGCCGACACGGGCAATGGCCACGATGGTCAGCACCGGTAAGCCTACCGCGGTGACCAGGAAGCCAAGTGCAGACGTCCAGACGTGTTCACCGGCCTGTAAGCCAACCATTGGGGGGAAAATGATGTTGCCCGCGCCCACAAACAGCGCAAAGGTCATAAAGCCCAGAGCGATGATGTCACGCGATTTTAAATGATAGGTCATAAAATAATGCAGCCTGTGGATGTGTGGTGTTGAAAACGTTCAAATTTTTTAACCGCACGCGGTTCCAAATAACGTTCGGCAAAAAAGCGGTTATTACCGGTAACGACAGCGGAATATGCTTCTCCGGATCGGTGGCGAAGAATAGTTAGTCGAATTACCACTCAATTTCAGTCGGTCTGGTAACAACAGGGGGGCAATTAAAACGCTTATAGCGTTTGAAGACAAGAAGGGATCGGGAAACCAGAAAGATATCCTTTAAAAATCACGGCAGGCAGTGAATAAATTCAATTATACGAATTTATTGTGGCTTATCATTCGGACAAAAAATCAACAATTCGCCTTTAACGCTTAACGAGTGGAGAAAAAACCAACAAAAAAGGCCAGTAAACTGGCCTGTGGAAACAGAGCTTGACGCTTGCGGTGAATTAATGTGCAACTGCCGCAGGATCCTGGGCGATTAACCGCTCCGGCAACACAAACGAAAATGTCGATCCCTGCCCCGGTTTACTTTCAATCTCCAGACGCGCGTCGTGGTGGCTAAGGGCGTGCTTCACAATCGCCAGCCCAAGCCCGCTGCCGCCCGTCTGCCGGGAACGGGCTTTATCCACCCGATAAAAACGTTCGGTAAGGCGAGGAAGGTGCTCCGCTGAAATCCCCGGCCCGGTATCCTTAACGCTAAACGCCACGCCGTGCGGCTGACGCCGCCAGGTCACGGTAATGTGCGTCCCCTCCGGAGTATGGTTCACGGCGTTATACACCAGGTTGGAAATGGCGCTGCGCAACTGCTCTTCATTGCCGTAAACCTGTAGCCCAGGCTCAACGTTAAAAGTGAGCGTTTGCTTCTGCTGGCTCAGGGTCTGCGCCTCGCGTTCAACAACGCGCAGCATCAGCGGAACGTCGATTTTTTCATTCATCGACAGCGCCGGTGCCGCTTCAATTCTCGACAAGGTCAGCAGTTGTCGAACCAGCCCTTCCATGCGCGACGTTTGCTCGCGCATCGTATGTAATGCTTTATCCCTCAGCGGGCCTTCCAGCGCCTGATCCTGCATCATCTCCAGATAACCCTGTAACACGGTTAGCGGGGTGCGCAGCTCATGGCTGACGTTGGCGAAGAAGTTACGCCTGGCGCCTTCAAGCTGATGCATTTGCGTCACATCACGCGCCACCATCAGCCACTGCCCGTCGGCATACGGCATCAGGCGGAACTCAAGGTGGCGGCCATTATTCATCACCAGCGTCAGCGGGCGATTAAACTGCTGATTCGCCACATACTGTGTGAATTCGGGGTAACGCAGAAGGTTAAGGATGTTTTGGCCATTATCGTCCGGCCAGCGCAGCCCAAGCAGTTGCTGGGCCAGGCCATTACACCAAAAAATAGTGCCCTCTTCCGTGGTCAGCACCACCGCATCGGGCAACGATTCGGCCCCGCTACGAAAGCGCTTGATCAGATTACCCAGCTCTTTACGGCGCTTTTTGTTACGCAACTGCATTTGATGCAGCCCGTAAAGCAGAGGCTCCCAGCTTCCCCGGCCCGGAGGCGGAGTCATGCTGCGGTCAACCCACAGCCACCAGGACAGACGAAGGAGATTCCAGAAATGCCAGCTCAGCAGGGAGGTTACTGCCGCCAGTAAAAACCACGGCAGATGGCCAAAGATCAATCCAAGAATAGCCGCCGGTAAACAACAGAGCATCAGCTCCAGTACCAGCCTTTTCCATGACAGCCGTTCCAGCACGCGTCACGCTCCTGTAAGCATTTTAAAAGCGGGTTGAAAAACGATAACCCGTGCCGCGAACCGTTTGCACCATTTTGTCATGACCACTTGTTTCCAGCGCTTTACGCAGGCGGCGAATATGCACGTCTACGGTGCGATCTTCAACGTAAACGTTGGTTCCCCACACGTTATTAAGCAGCTGTTCACGGCTGTAAACGCGCTCCGGGTGGGTCATAAAGAAGTGTAACAGCTTAAACTCGGTTGGCCCCATATCCAGCGGGTCTTCACCGGTCATTACCCGATGCGAGGACGGGTCAAGGCTCAGTCCCTGCATCTCAATCACCTCTTCCACCGCCATCGGCGAAATACGGCGCATTACCGCTTTAATACGCGCCACCAGTTCCTTTGGCGAGAATGGTTTGGTGATGTAATCGTCGGCCCCGACTTCAAGCCCGCGAACGCGATCTTCTTCTTCTCCGCGCGCGGTTAGCATCATCACCGGGATTTCGCGGGTCAGCGCTTCACGCTTAAGGTGCTTAATAAACTGGATACCCGAACCGCCCGGCAGCATCCAGTCCAGCAGGATCAGGTCGGGGAAAGGTTCAATCAGCAGGTTAACCGCGCTGTCATAATCTTCCGCCTCTACCGACTGGAAGCCATTTTGCTCGAGCACAAAGCTCACCATTTCACGAATCGGAGCTTCATCTTCTACGACTAAAATGCGTCTCGCCATGATTTACCCTGTTGAAAAGAGACCATCTCTTATTAATTGTGCGCCAGTATGCGTCAGATTTGTGACAGATTTATGAAAAAGATGACCGTCCGATATTTCACCTTTTTGAATTATGACAGCCGCTGAGTTTCGCGCACGGTTACGCTGGCGGCTCAATAGCTTATAATCGGAAACTCGCCTCTTTGCCATGGGACAGGTTATGCGCATTCTCCACACATCAGACTGGCACCTCGGCCAAAACTTCTATACCAAAAGCCGGGCTTCTGAACACCAGGCCTTTCTTGACTGGCTGCTTAACGCGGCGGCCGAACATCAGGTGGATGCCATAATTGTAGCGGGTGACATTTTTGATACCGGCTCGCCGCCGAGCTACGCCCGTGAAATCTATAACCGTTTTGTGGTGCAGTTGCAGGCCAGCGGCTGCCAGCTTGTTGTGCTGGCGGGCAACCACGACTCCGTCGCCACGCTTAACGAGTCGCGCGAGCTGCTCGCCTGCCTGAATACTCGCGTGATCGCCAGCGCCCGGCATCGCCAGGAAGAGCAGGCGCTGGTGCTGAATAACAAAGACGGCACGCCCGGCGCTATTTTGTGCCCAATCCCGTTCCTGCGTCCGCGCGATATCCAAAGCAGCCAGGCCGGGCTTTCCGGCCATGAGAAACAGCGCTCATTAATGGAGGCGATTAGCGAGCACTACCAGCAGTGCTACAAAGCCGCCGTCGCATTACGCGGCGACCGCCCGCTGCCGATTATTGCCACCGGGCATCTCACCACGGTTGGCGTAACCAAATCCGATGCGGTGAGAGACATTTACATCGGCACCCTGGACGCCTTCCCGGCGCAGCACTTTCCTCCGGCTGACTATATCGCGCTGGGCCACATCCACCGGGCGCAGAAGATTGGCGGCAGCGAACATATCCGCTACAGCGGCTCCCCGATTGCACTCAGCTTCGACGAAACGGGCAAAGCTAAAAGCGTATTTCTGGTTGAATTCAGCGGCGGCCAGCTTGCGGGCGTCGAAGCCCTTGAAGTCCCGGTCAGCCAGCCGTTAGCGGTGATAAAAGGTTCGCTAAGGGAGATAGAACAGCAGCTTGAGCAGTGGCGTAATGCCCCTGCCGAGCCAAAAGTCTGGCTGGATATCGAAATCGCCACCGATGAATATCTTCACGATATGCAGCGTCAGGTTCAGGCTTTAACCGACACCCTGCCGGTAGAAGTTGTGCTGTTGCGCCGCAGCCGCGAACAGCGCGAGCGGGTCATCGCCAGCCAGCATAAAGAGACGCTAAGCGAGCTGACCGTTGAAGAGGTATTTGAGCGCCGCCTTAGCCAGGAAGAAACTACAGAAGAACGCGCCGCCAGGCTGAGAACGCTGTTTGCCCAAACGCTCTCGGACCTGCACCAGCAGGAGGAACAGGCATGAAAATTCTTAGCCTGCGTTTAAAAAATATTAACTCCCTCAAGGGCGAGTGGAAGATTGATTTCACTCGGGAACCCTTCGCCAGCAACGGACTATTTGCCATTACCGGCCCGACCGGAGCGGGCAAAACCACGCTGCTGGACGCCATCTGTCTTGCGCTCTACCACAAAACGCCGCGCCTGAGCAGCGTATCGCAGTCGCAGAACGACCTGATGACCAGAGACACCGCCGAGTGCCTGGCCGAGGTGGAGTTTGAGGTTAAGGGCGTTGGCTACCGCGCTTTCTGGAGCCAGAACCGCGCACGGAATGCGGCAAACGGCAACCTTCAGGCGCCGCGCGTGGAGCTGGCCCAAATCAGCGACGGCAAAATTCTTGCGGACAAAATCAAAGACAAGCTCGACCTTGTTGCCTCGCTAACCGGGCTGGATTACGACCGTTTTACCCGTTCGATGATGCTCTCTCAGGGGCAATTCGCGGCATTTTTAAATGCCGATGCCAACGACCGCGCCTCGCTGCTCGAAGAGCTGACCGGCACAGAAATCTACGGCACCGTCTCCGCTGCGGTATTTGAAAACCACAAGCAAATCAAAATTCGGCTGGAAAATTTGCTGGCTCAGGCGGCGGGCGTTGCCCTGCTCAGCGAAGAGCAGCAACAGCAGCTCACGGCAAGTTTGCAGGCGCTCACTCTTGAAGAACAAACGCTGGGCACCGAGCAGCAGGTGCGCCAGCGGCATCGGGACTGGCTGAGCCAGCTGGGCAAGCTGACCGCCGATAAAGAACAAAAGCGGCTGGGGCTGAATACCGCTAATCAGGCTCTGCTGGATGCCGCCCCGCAGCTGGACAAATTGGCTCGTGCGCTGCCTGCCGAAAAGCTGCGCCCGCACTGGCAGCGTCTCCAGGAAAAGCAGCAGGCGCTGAAGCAAAATACCGAAGCGGCGGAAAGTGTGAATGCGCGCTTACGCCACGCCTCGGTGAGTCGCCAGCAAACCCGGCTGCTGGCGGCCGTTCAGGCTGAAAAACTTCAGGCGGAGGCTCAGCAGGTTCAGGACTGGCTCTCTGCCCACGATAGCTATCGCCTCTGGGCCGCCGAGCTTGCGGGCTGGCGCATGGCCTTTAGCCAGCGACTGCGGGATGAAAAGCAACTTGAAGGTCTACAGCAGGCACTGTGGGTTAGCCAGCAAAAATTACAGGCACTGCCGGAGATAAATCTGGCGTTAACGCCGGAAGAAGTAAGCACTCATTTACAGCAGCTAATGGCCGCCAGGCCGGGTCGCCAACAGCTGGCAGCCCTGCAACCTCAGTTTGCCACGGTGGAAAAACGCAAAACAGGGCTGGTGCGAGAGCTGGAGGAGCTGGATAAGCAAATTGCCGCTTGTGATGTCGAGCTGGGGCAAAAACGCCAGCAGTATAAAGATAAACGCCAGCATGAAGCCGACCTGGAAAAAATCGTCGAGCAGGAAAAACGGATCCATAGCCTTGAGGCCGAACGTGCTCAGTTGCAAAAGGACGCCCCCTGCCCGCTGTGCGGCTCAACTCAGCACCCGGCCGTTGAGGCCTATAAGGCGCTGGAGCCGGGAGAAAACCAGCGTCGCCTCGCCGCCCTGAAGCTTGAAGTCGCCGCGCTCGCCGAGCAGGGTTTCGCCCTCAAGGGCCAACTTGAAACCCAGCGCCAGCAGCGGGAAAAACGAGTCCATGAAGGCGCGGCGCTACAGGAAGAGGCAGACTCACTCTCGGCCCGCTGGCAGCAGCAATGCGCCGGGCTGAGCATAGCCTTAACGCCACAAGACGTTCTGAACCAGTGGCTGGAAGAGCAGGAACTGCGTGAACAGCAGCTGCGCCAGCTCGCAGAGCGCCAGGCGCTCGAAGCGCAATACCAGCGAGACAGCGAACAGCACCAAAAGATGAACGCCGAGTTTAACGCCCGGAACGCTTCGCTTCAGGCGGCGCTGGAGCAGGTTGGCCTTGCGCGTCCGCAGCCGGGCGAAGAGCAAAGCTGGCTGGATGCCCGCCAGCAGGAGTCCCAACAGTGGCAACAGCAGCAGGATAAACTGCCGCAGCTCCGCCAGCAGCTTTCCACCCTTGAAATGCTGCTTTCAACCCTTCAGGACGATGGCTCGGCCCCCGCGATGCTTGCCGAGTCTGAGCACCAGGCCGCGCTGCAAAACTGGCAGACTCTGCACAATGAATGCAACCTGCTGGAAGGCCAGCGTCAGTCTCTGGCGCAGCAGCTACAGCAGAGCGAAGCCGCGGCCCGCGAGGCCCAGGAGCAGTTCAGCGCCGCGCTGGCAGCCAGCCAGTTCAGCGACGAAGAAGAGTTCCATTGCGCCCTGATGGAAGAAAACGTCCGGCTCGAGCTTGAGCAGCACAAACAGCAGCTGGAGCGTCAGCAGCAGCAGCAAACGACGCTGCTTGAGCAGGCCGAAACGGCGCTGGCCCAGCACCTGACGTCACGCCCGGAAACACTCGGCGAAGAAGCAGACATCAGCGTTCTTGAGGCTCAAATTGCAGATCTGGCCCACCGGCTGCGTGAAAACGCCTCTCAGCAGGGGCAAATAAAGCAGCAGCAAAGCCACGACAAAGAGAACCGCTCGCGCCAGCAGGCGCTGATGCAGGAGATCAAAGAGTGCGAGGCTCAGGCGGAGGACTGGGGCTATCTCAACGCCCTGGTCGGCTCCAGAGAAGGCGATAAATTCCGTAAATTTGCCCAGGGACTGACGCTGGATAACCTGGTCTGGCTGGCAAACAACCAGCTTAATCGCCTCCACGGCCGCTACCTGTTGCAGCGTAAAGACAGCGAAGCGCTGGAGCTACAGGTTATGGACACCTGGCAGGCCGACGCGGTGCGCGACACCCGCACGCTGTCCGGCGGCGAAAGCTTCCTGGTGAGCCTGGCGCTGGCGCTGGCGCTTTCCGACCTGGTAAGCCACAAAACCCGCATCGACTCGCTGTTCCTTGATGAAGGCTTTGGCACTCTGGACGCGCAGACGCTGGATACCGCGCTCGACGCGCTGGACACCCTGAACGCCAGCGGGAAAACCATCGGCGTAATCAGCCACGTTGAGGCGATGAAGGAGCGTATTCCGGTGCAGATTAAAGTGAAGAAAATTAACGGACTGGGCGTGAGCCGGCTGGATAAGGTTTTCGCGGTGGATTGACCTTTTACCCTGGGAATAACGAAAATCGCCCCTCACCCTCCTGGAGGATGAGGGGTGCGATTTACTTCTCTAACGGCCAAAGCCACGCCGCGCCACGAACGCCGCTGGAATCCCCGTGCACGGCTTTGCGAATCGGCGTTTCGCACTCGCCGCCAAATACCCAGGGCTTAATCAGCTGCGGCACGGTGCGATACAAACGCTCCACATTGCTCATCCCGCCGCCCAGCACAATCACATCCGGGTCGAGAATATTAACAATATGCGCCAGAGATTTAGCCAACCGCGTTTCATAGCGGCTCAGGGCCAGCTCGGCCAGCGGATCCTGCTGTTCAGCCAGGTTGATAATCTCATTGCCCTTCAGCGTTTTCCCGCTCAGGCGCTGGTAGTCCGTGCCAAACCCGGTGCCGGAGATAAAGGTTTCAATACAGCCCTGTTTGCCGCAATAACACGGCACTTCAGCGCGAAAACGCAGCTCGTCCTCATCCATCCATGGCAGAGGGTTGTGGCCCCACTCTCCCGCCGTGCCGTTGCCGCCAATCAGGCTGTGGCCGTTGATGGCAATACCTGCGCCACAGCCGGTGCCGATTATCACCGCAAACACAATCTGTGCCCCGGCAGCCGCGCCATCGATAGCTTCTGATACCGCAAGGCAGTTGGCGTCATTTGCCAGCCGGACTTCGCGCTTGAGCGCGCTGCTGAGATCTTTGTCGAACGGCTGGCCGTTAAGCCAGGTCGAGTTCGCGTTTTTCACTACCCGGGTATAAGGGGAGATTGACCCCGGAATACCCAGCCCAACCGTACCGGTCTCGCCCGTTGCTTCTTCCGCCAGCCGCACCAGCTCAACGATGTTTTTGAGGGTGGCCTGGTAGTCATTTTTAGGCGTTGGCAGCCGGTGGCGGTAGAGCTGCTTTCCGTCATCTGCCAGCGCGATTACTTCTGTTTTTGTACCACCGAGATCGATACCTATGCGCACATGAACTTCCTCATTTGGTGATAATTATCAATAGTATAGAATGGCATCTAAGCAAATGCGATGAAACGAGGCCGTCAATTCGTTATCATGCCCGCTGCGTTTAACTGACAATCTGGGACAGAATCATGCTGTGGTTTAAAAATTTAATGGTTTACCGTCTAAGCCGTGACATCACGCTGACGGCGGATGCAATGGAAAAACAGTTAGCCGCCTTCACCTTCACCCCTTGCGGCAGCCAGGACATGGCAAAAACCGGCTGGGTGTCGCCGATGGGCTCGCACAGCGATGCATTAACCCATGTTGCCAACGGCCAGATTGTGATTTGCGCCCGTAAAGAAGAAAAAATTCTGCCGGCTCCGGTTATCAAACAGGCTCTGGAAGCCAAAATCAATAAGCTCGAAGCGGAGCAGGCACGTAAGCTGAAAAAGACCGAGAAAGACTCCCTGAAAGACGAAGTGCTGCACTCCCTGCTGCCTCGCGCTTTCAGCCGCTTCAGCCAGACAATGATGTGGATAGACACGGTAAACGGCCTGATTATGGTCGACTGCGCCAGCGCGAAAAAAGCCGAAGATACTCTCGCCCTGCTGCGTAAAAGCCTGGGTTCGCTGCCGGTGGTTCCGCTGGCTCTGGAAAATCCAATCGAGCTGACGCTGACCGAATGGGTGCGGTCTGGGGATGTGCCGGCCGGTTTCGCGCTGATGGACGAAGCCGAGCTGAAAGCGATTCTCGAAGGCGGCGGCGTGATCCGCTGCAAGCAGCAGGAGCTGGTGTGTGACGAAATCGCCGCGCATATTGAAACCGGCAAAGTGGTCACCAAACTGGCGCTGGACTGGCAGGAACGCATTCAGTTTGTGCTGGCAGACGACGGTTCGATTAAACGCCTGAAGTTTGCCGACACGCTGCGCGAGCAGAACGACGATATCGAGCGGGAAGATTTTGGCGGACGTTTTGACGCCGACTTTATTTTGATGACCGGCGAATTAGCCGCGCTTATCAACAACCTGGTAGAAGCGCTGGGCGGCGAAGCACAGCGTTAATGCTTTTCCCCTCTCTGGCGACGCGCAGAGAGGGGAAAAAACGCAATTATTTATCGGCCAGATAACGGCAAAGATAAGAGGTCGGCTCTGCAACCTGCAGGTGGAACTCGCTGTGTCCAGGCACGTTAAACACTTCACCCGCCGCGTAGGTTTTCCACTCTGTTTCTCCCGGCAGCAGGACGTGCAATGCCCCGCTAACCACGGTCATCTCTTCCGGCTGAGCGGTCCCGAAGGTGTACTCCCCCTCCGCCATCACGCCAACGCTGGCACGGCCGGTGCTGCTGCTGGTAAAACCAATGGATTTTACTTTACCGGAGAAGTATTCATTACTCTGAAGCATGGACTGGCCCTTTATCGATATAGTGAAAAATCCACTATAGAGGTGAACTCTCGGGCCTGTCACGTAAATTGTTAAATCCTCTCAGGTAAGCAGTTCTGCCGCCAGCCTGGCCACCAGCACGTTGGACAATAACACCGGGACATCGAGCTGCTTTTGCAGTAAATCGCGGTGTTTTTGGTGGAACCCGAGGCAGTCCAGCACCAGAACATTCGCCCCTTCCGCCATCAGTTTGCGCCCCGCCTCCAGCAGCTCTTCGTCGCCGCCGTGGATTGGGTTAGCCAGGGCGTAGTGCGGCGGGTTGCTTAGCTTGCGCCACTTCTGCTCCTGAAACTTAATCAACTCGGGCATCGGCAAAATAATCCCCACCTGGTGGCCATCAACAATCGAGGCGACCAGCGGCGGGATTATCCTGTCCGGCTCCAGCAAAATGGCGTTACGAGCGCTTAATCCGAGTAGAGGCATGGTGCTCATTAACAGAATGACTTCGTAGCCCTGGTTATCCAGCTGCTCGATGATGCCCTGCATGGCGATGGAGATTTTGTCGCGGCCGACGTGGGTAAGAGTGTTATCCGCCAGTAGCGTCAGCAGAGACGCTTCTCCCTGCGCGGGTGAATAAAGCCGCTGAACCTCTTCGCGAGACAACTCGCCCAGCAGGCTAACGTGGGTAATTTGTTGCTCAGAAATATGTTCGGTCAGGAAGGGAAGGACTTCACTTACGGACACGCTGCCGATAGTGAGAATGGCTACAGTTGGTCTCATGCTTCGCTCCGCAATTACTCAGAATCTGCCCTCTCCATTGCGCCGATACACATCCTTAATGAGACAACTCGCCGGGGTCGTGGTTTTTTGCTCGTCATCGCGCAGCATACCGCCAGAACCCTTAACAAATCATCAACCACTTGGTAACATTTTTAACTGAATATATTTTAAAGAAATTAAACAGATAAAAGCTCTGTCTATCGAAAAGCGAAGCGCATTTCAGCAGGGACAAGAGCAAGATAACCCCACTTACTGTCGGTCTTTCGGGTGGGGATTTGCGTTAAGTATAGGCTAACTGGCGCGAGCCATTTGCAGCGCGTTGAGGATAGCTTCGACTACCGCGTCCGGCGTGCGGGTAGCATCGACAATATGGTATGCAACCTCGCGATAGAGCCCTTCGCGGGCGGCCAGGACGTCAACAATTTCATCGGTCACGCCTTTACCGGTAAGCGTCGGGCGCTGCCCTTCTTCCGGCGATGCGTTCAGGCGCGAGGCCAGGATTTGCGCCGGGGCATGCAGCCAGATGGCAATGCCGTTTTCCTGCATAAACTGGCGATTATTTTCGGCCAGCACCATGCCGCCCCCGGTTGCCACCACGGTTGCAGGAGCCGTTACCTGCTGTAAAGCTTCGGACTCGCGGGCGCGAAAGCCCGGCCAGCCCTCTTCGGCGACTATCTCAGCCACGCTTTTTCCGGTGCTGGTCAGCAGGAAGCTGTCGGTATCCACAAATTCATAACCCAGCGTCCTCGCCAGTGCCTGACCGACGGTCGTCTTACCACAGCCGCGAGCGCCGACTAAGAATAGGGGTTGAGTCATCAGAGATAATCCTCGGAAGCGCTGACCTGAGGGCCAGACGGGACAAAAGCAGGAACGGATAGCGATGATATCATCAAACTAGTACGAGAAAATAGTGTAAACATTTAATTACAATCAGCAAAGGACTTCAGCAAAAAACCAGCTATAACGGCCTGAATCAAACTTCAACAAGTGTAAACTAAAGCCGCCACCCGCCAACAGCGCCACAATACTTTAAACGCCAGGCCAATGACAACCCTTAATCTGAGATTCGGTAACACATTTATGGTTAGCTTTACGATTAAGGCGTTTAAGCGACGCCCGATTTGAGCAACACTGAATCCCGGGTCTTCATTATGACAGAGGTATGAGCCATGCAATCTGAAGAGCAGCGTCTTATCGACGGGCTTTTTGACCGCCTGAAACAGGCCGAAAGCCAAAGTTCCACTCGCGATGCGGCCGCAGAACAGCGGATTGCGCAGCACCTCAGCCAGCAGCCTGGGGCCGCGTACTATATGGCGCAGACGATCCTTATCCAGGAAGCGGCAATGAAGCAGCTGAACGGTAAAATTCAGGCGCTGGAAGCCCAGGTAGCCGAGCTCGAGCAAAAGTCTCGCCAGCAGCAAAGCAGCGGTGGTTTCCTGGCCGGGCTATTCGGCGGCGGCAACAGCAACAGCTCACGCGGGTCCGATCCTATTCCCGGCAGCCAGAATTATGCTTCTTCGGCCCCGCAGGGTAATGCCGGATATGGCGCAAACGCGGCACCAGCAGGTTACGGCGCGCCTCAGGCCGCACCGGCCAGCGCACCACGCGCGGGCGGCGGTTTCCTGTCCGGAGCGTTACAAACGGCAGCAGGCGTTGCGGGCGGCGTAGTGGTGGCAGAAATGCTGACCAGCATGTTCCACCGCAGCCAGCCGGAAGAGATAGTCAACATCATCAACGAACCGGCTCCGTCTTTCGACAATAGCTCATTTGATTCCGTCAACGACTACAGCCAGGTCAATGACAGGCAGTTCCTGAGCCAGCCTCAGGATAACGCGAACGACTACGCTGATTTCGGTAACGATGATTTTGGCGGTGACGATTACGGCGACGACGACGACAGCTTTATTTAAGACTTCTGCGCCCGCGCGACCCTCAGCAGCCATTTTTCAAGCTCGTTGGCAAACTGCTGGCGGTCGCGCTGGTTCAGGCTGTCCGGGCCGCCGGTTTGCACGCCGCTGGCGCGCAGCGTATCCATAAAATCACGCATCGTCAGGCGCTCACGAATAGTCGCGGGTGTATAAAGCTCGCCGCGCGGGTTCAGCGCAATCGCCCCTTTCTCCAGCACGTCGGCCGCCAGCGGAATATCCGCGGTGATAACCAGGTCGTTTTTCTCACAGCGGCGAACAATTTCGTTATCCGCAACGTCAAAGCCCGAGGCCACCTGCAGGCTGCGAATAAAGCGCGACGGCGGCGTTTTTAATCCCTGATTGGCAACCAGCGTCACCATCACCTGAGCGCGATCGGCGGCGCGAAAAAGGACTTCTTTGATTACCTTAGGACACGCATCGGCATCCACCCAAATTTGCATTGTTGCTCCTGACTGTCGCGGGAATGGGAGCAATTTTGCCGTGCTTTTGCAGAATGGCAAAGTTTATCTGCGCCTGCGGAGCCGTTTAAGCGCAAACATAGCCTAAGTGCCGGAAAGCACGTTAAGCTATAAGCATAAGATAACGAAACAAATAACCATGGAGTAACGCTATGGATAAGAAAATTGGTTTTATTGGCTGCGGCAATATGGGGAAGGCTATCCTCGGCGGCTTGATTTCCAGCGGCCTGGTTCCGGCCGGTAATATCTGGATTTACACCCCTTCTCCGGACAAGGTTCAGGCGCTGTGCGAAGAGTACGGAATTAATGCCGCCGAAAGCGCTCAGGAAGTTGCCCAGATAGCGGACATCGTCTTTGGCGCGGTGAAGCCAAACATCATGCTGAAAGTGCTGAGCGAAGTGAATTCCAGCCTGAATAAAGACACGGTGATTATCTCTATTGCCGCGGGCATCACCCTGGATACGCTGGCTAAAGTGCTCGGCCACGATCGCAAGATAATCCGCGCCATGCCAAACACGCCGGCGCTGGTTAACGCGGGCATGACTTCCGTAACGCCAAACGCGCTGGTCACGCCTGAAGATATTGCCGATGCGGTAAGCATTTTCCGCAGCTTCGGCCAGGCGGAAGTGGTCAGCGAAGCAATGATCCACCCGGTGGTCGGCGTGAGCGGCTCCGCTCCGGCGTATGTATTTATGTTTATCGAAGCGATGGCAGATGCGGCGGTACTTGGCGGTATGCCGCGCAAGCAGGCCTACCAGTTTGCGGCCCAGGCGGTAATGGGCTCCGCGAAGATGGTGCTGGAAACCGGCAAGCACCCGGGTGAGCTGAAGGATATGGTGTGCTCGCCGGGCGGCACCACGATTGAAGCGGTGAAAGTGCTGGAAGAGAAAGGCTTCCGCGCCGCCGTGATGGAAGCAATGGTGAAATGCATGGCGAAGTCGGAATTGCTCGGGAAGTCCTGATTTTGGAAACACCCCCTCACCCTGACCCTCTCCCCACAGGGGAGAGGGGATTGGATCGAGTAACAACCCTCTCCCCATAAGGGAGAGGAGATTAGATCGAGTAA
>NZ_KE161030.1:642014-785646 GCF_000412335.2 Cedecea davisae DSM 4568 | reverse complement strand
ACTCACCGTACCAACAATCAAGTCTTTAAACGACTTATTTTTTCTTCAGACAGGTGCTCATAAAGGTTTTTCTGGCGTCGCCCTTCAGCGATTGCTTCGCGGCATCGGCATTACAATCCTTCATTTTTTGCTGCTGTGGGGTCAGCGTTTTGACCGCCGCAGCCGGCTGTTCGCCCTTCAGGCAGCTACTCATATAGCTCTTACGTTGGTCCCCTTTCAGGGACTGCGTTGCAGCCTGTTGATTACAGCTGGTCATTCGCTGCTGCTGAGGCGTCATGGTTTTCTCCGCCGCCGTTGCTGACCCAACCAGCCCTACCAGTAACACCGCTAATAATGAATATTTCATAGCTTATTCCTTTTTTATTGTGACGCTTCAAGCCTGGCTCTAAGGCAAAAAAAATGCGACTCCTGCGCCGCATTTTTTCTTATTTTTTAGCCCACTCCCCACTTTACTCCAGCGCCATCGCCGCCTTCATGGTGTAGAACAGGTCAGTCTGGTCGGTGAGCCCCACAACGTTTGCCGCATGCGGGCCATAGGCCGCCACGCGCAGCTGGGTGCCGGTATGCTCCTGAGATTCGCCTTCGGAGTTGCCGTAGCTAATCACCATGACAGAGCCATCTTTGGTATTCAGAGCCTGCGTCAGCCCCGGTGCTTTGGTGTCCGGTGCCACAATCTGGCTGGAATGCGCGTGGTCAGCGGTGACAACCACCAGGGTGTTGCCGTCTTTACGGGCAAACTCCAGCGCTTTCTGCACCGCTTCGTCGAGATCGACCGTCTCGCCAATCTGGCCGCAAGGATTCGCCGCGTGATCCTGCTTGTCTATCGATGCGCCCTCAACCTGCAGGAAGAAGCCTTTCTCGTTGCCTTTCAGCAGATCGATGGCTTTTTCGGTCATCTGCGCCAGGGTTGGCACGCTGGCATCGCGTTTCGGGTTTGCGGTACAGGTTACCGCCGGTTGGTCAATATTGCCGTGATAGCTGGCCTTCGGCCCTTCCCAGCGTACAGGCATATTGCCGTCCGCAAACATGCCGATCAGGGGTTTGCTCTGGTTTGCCTCGGTTACGGCCGCCAGGCCCGAAGCATTATCGACCCAATGGTAACCACGAATATCGGCCTGTTCGCGCAGCGTTTTACCGCTCCATTCGCCCGCCTTCGCTACTTCGCTGAAGGTCTTAGCTCCGCCGCCGAGCGTGACGTCGGCGCGGGCGTTAAGCAATTGTTCGCTTATCGAGCCTTTGCCGCCGTTTTCCAGCGCATTAGTCGCGCATTTCTCGCTGGTCGCGCTCGGGCCGTAGCATTTACGCCCGGTAACGTGCGACACAAGCGCTGCAGGGGTGGCGTCCTGAATTTCTGCGGTAGACACGTTGCCGGTGGCTTTACCGGCGGCTTTAGCCAGTTCAAGAATGGTGACGTGATCTTTGCCGTTTACGTCCACGCCCAGCGCGCCGTTATAGGTTTTCACGCCGGTGGTCCACGCGGTAGCGGAGGCGGCAGAGTCGGTCACGTAATCCGGTTTTTTCGTTTTCTTGTCTAAAGAATAATGGGTGTATTGCCCGGTAAGCGGCAGGGCATCAATTCCGCGGAAGAAGCCGCCCGCGCCTTCGGCATAGTTTCTGGCAGCGGTAATTTCGGAGTCGCCCATTCCGTCGCCGATCAGCAGAATAACGTTCTTCGCCGTTTTATTGTTTAACGAGGCGCGAATAGCTTCCGTTTGATCGCCAGTAATACGGCGTGCGCCGCCCGGCTGGGTTAAATCTCCCTGCGCGGCACGATTATCCAGAGGGGCTAAATTTTCTTGTGAGTGCGAAGGGGTGCTGGCAAGCAGCAAAGGCAGCAGGCTGGCGATAATTACGCTCTGTTTCACTTTATTTTCTCCATGTAGTAACTACTGAATACAAAATAAAAACAGAGCGAGTATAAAAATAGCTTATGACATTAATATGACAGAGAAATTTGATTCAACTACGTGGGTGAATAAGCAGTTTTTTTAAATATTGACGAAGTAATTCGGTATCCTGAAATGGCACTACGGTCTTTGGGGATGCATCATCTAACGCCCCTTCAATACTGTCGACCAGCTGCTGGCGCTCCCCCTGCTCGAGCCGCCTCAGCAGCGCCGTAACGACTATTTCCAGCGCCTCAACCTGAGCCACCAGTTCTTTTGATTCCTCTTCCTTCTCAGCGAGTTTAACCAATAACTCTGCAATAAGATTTTTCATTTTCTCAGTCCCTGCGGGGTTAAGACATGACGTTAACACTCAGATCCACCTGAGAGCAATATGCCGCGTTAAATATGTGCGTAATAGCAAATAAAGGCGATATTAAAACGATTCAGTCTGCTAATAATCGCGGATGCATTTTTTTTGCGTATCAAAAAAAGAATAATGGAATATTATTCGCTAAAAAACCTGCCATCCGGCGAACAATAATAAGTGGGAATTATTCTCCATGTTCCACTCATTAATATTGCCGCCGGGCAAAAAAAAATCCGTTTTAAATTTGTCGCTCCAGCTCTTTTTGACGGAGTTTTTTACGTTTCAAAGCCACCGCCAGCTGCCAGATGTTGATTAAAACAACCAGCGCGGTTGCGGCAAAAACGTAACGAAAACCGGCCATTGCCGAGACTCCGGCCCCCATTAAAGGCCCCGCCACGTTGCCCAGATACATAAACGACTGGTTATAACCGAAGATGCGCCCGGTTACCTGGTCGCTGCAATATTTCAGCAGCAGAGTTTGCACCGCCGGGAGCATCGCACCGTCGGCAAAGCCCAGCAGAAAACGCAATATTCCCAACTGGAACGGCGAGGTCACAAAGGACATTGCCAGGAATAACACCACGGCGCACGCGAGGGTCGCCATCAAAATACGCTCGGTGCCGATTCTGTCGCCCAGTTTGCCGAGTCTTGGGGCGGCAAACAGCGCAGAAATCCCAGGCAGGGCGGCAATAAAGCCGCTCATAAAGGCGATATTGGTGCTGTCTGGTGAAAGTTGCTTAATAAACAGGGCAAGGATCGGGCCTATCGAGCCGTTGCACAGCTGAATAACCAGGGTCGTCAAAAACAGGCTGAAAATCAGCCACGGATAAGGCAGCGTGGCGAACACCTCTTTGCCGCTCAGGCGATCGGCTTTGCTAATCTTCGGGCGCGGCCCCTCTTTTATGAGTAGCAGAGTGACCAGGAAACTCACCATCAGCAGCCCGGCGGTGGCAAAAAATACCGGCCTCAAGCCCAGGTGGTCCGCCATAAACCCCCCGAGCAGCGGGCCGACTATCACGCCGCTAATCTGCCCGGTAGATAAAGTGCTTATGGCCCAGCCGCTGCGTTCGCGCGGCACCTGAGAAGCCACCAGCGCCATGGCATTAGGAATATAGCCGGAGGTCAGCCCCATCACCGCGCGCAGCAGGAAAAGCTGCCAGACGTTGGTGGCAAAAGCCTGAAGCAGGATAGCAACCGCCATGCCGAAGGAGGCGCGCAGCAGCATCAACTTTCGCCCTTTGCGGTCGGCAAGGCTGCCCCACATCGGAGAAACAATGGCGGAAACCAGAAACGTCACGCTAAAGGTCAGCCCCGACCACATGGACAGCGCCTCATGGGAGCTAACGCCGAGCTGCTCTACGTAGAGCGGCAGAAAGGGCAAAATCTGGCTAATCGCAAGGCCGGTAAAGAAACAGCCGAACCAGACCGAAATGAGGTTAACCTTCCAGGATTCCATAGCGCGTTTTTTCAAAGGGGATGCAACCAGAATAGAACGATTTGAATAAAGCTTATCACACTAACGAATATCGCCGTCAGCACCCTGGAATCGCCATTACGATATAGAAATGATTGCTTACCAACTCACATATCCCCCGCGGATGCAGGAACCACATGAATCCCCGTTATGAGCATGGTATGTTGTCCGCCTTCGTAAAGTTTATGGGTGGATTAAAGGCATGGCAAAACTGCGGGTTGGTATCGTGTTTGGGGGAAAATCAGCAGAACACGAGGTGTCGCTGCAGTCGGCAAAAAACATCGTCGACGCCATTGATAAGTCGAAATTTGACGTGGTGTTGTTGGGCATTGATAAGCAGGGGCAATGGCATATCAACGACGCGTCCAGCTATCTGCTGAACGCCAATAACCCGGCGCTTATCGCCCTAAATCGCTCCGAGAAAAATGTCGCGCTGGTTCCCGGCCAGACCGAACACCAGCTGATTGAAACCAGCAGCGCAGAGCAGCTTTCCCAGATTGACGTTATTTTCCCGATTGTGCACGGCACGCTGGGCGAAGACGGTTCTTTGCAGGGCATGCTGCGCGTGGCAAATCTGCCGTTTGTCGGCTCCGGCGTGCTCGGCTCGGCGGTCAGCATGGACAAAGACGTAGCCAAGCGCCTGCTGCGCGATGCCGGTCTGAACGTAGCGCCGTTTATCACCCTGACCCGCGCTAACCGCGGCAAAATCAGCTTCGCAGAAGTTGAAAAGCAGCTCGGCTTACCGCTGTTTGTCAAACCGGCAAATCAGGGTTCTTCCGTCGGCGTCAGCAAGGCCAGCAATGAAGATCAATATCATGCTGCGGTGGCGTTAGCCTTCGAGTTTGACCATAAAGTGGTGGTTGAAACCGGGATTAAAGGGCGTGAAATCGAATGCGCGGTATTGGGTAATGATTACCCGCAGGCCAGCACCTGCGGCGAGATTGTAGTCAACAGCGAGTTCTACTCCTACGATACCAAATACATCGACGAGCAGGCTGCCCAGGTCGTGGTTCCGGCGGCGCTTGAAGCCGAAGTGAACGACAAGATCCGCAAAATTGCCGTTCGCGCTTACCAGGCGCTCGAGTGCAGCGGTATGGCGCGCGTTGACGTGTTCCTGACCGAAGATAACGAAGTTATCATCAACGAGATCAACACGCTGCCGGGCTTTACCAACATCAGCATGTATCCAAAACTCTGGCAGGCCAGCGGGCTTGGCTACCAGGAGCTGATCACCCGCCTGATCGAACTGGCTCTTGAACGCCACCAGCAGGATTGCGCTCTGAAAAGCTCAATCACCTCGTAGTGTTTAGGGTTCCGCCGTTTCCGACTCTTCGCGGGGGCGGCGGATAATAAATCCCGCAAGCCAGAAGCAAATTACCCACGTTACCAGCCCCACCGCATAGTTTTGCCAGCCTTTCGTTTCCAGCCCCAGCAGGCCAAGCACGCCGTTCAGAATAAAGATAAGGCCAATCGCCACCGCGTAATAGTGCCAGTCGCGACGCATTTTCAGGGTCAACATGTCAGCCTCATATCATCAGAGATAAACCAGACGGCATTGTCGCATATCGACGGCCGGGAAACTGCCTGTTGCCGGGCGCATAATTAGCACAATGTTAATGAGATTTCATTTAAGTTACAAAAATGTGAAGTTGAGCAAAAAATGCAAATCCAGGAGGATTCTGCCCGCAAAATTACCAGCAATCTGATATTGACAACTCCCCTGACCTGCCAAAATTTGCGCTACGGGCAGTCACGCGCCTGATTAGCATGGCGATTTTACGGGAGGTCATGATGGCTGATATCACATTGTCGAAAGCCGTTGTTCCGGTACCCCGGATGATAACGACAACCAAAACAGAAACATCCGCGTTGGGCAACGTTGCCTATACGTTGTTTGTGCTGTTTTGCTTCTGGGTGGCAACCCAGATACTGAACCTGATAGTCCAGGCACCCGGCGTGCTGGAATACCTCGCGCAAAGCAATGACGCTGCCCGCCCGCGCATCGAAATGGGGCTGGCGGTAAGCACCCTATTTGGCCTGATCCCATTCCTGCTTGGCGCGTTAACGCTTGGCGTTATTGCCCTTGTGCTGCGCCTGCGCCAGCGTCGCCATCCCTTCTGGTTTTATTAAATCCTGAGGCGGAAGCCTGCCCGCTCCCGCCTGAGATGACTAACGCTGCATACAGCTCGCTCGCCGGTCATCCACCCGCTTAGCAAACCAGGCGGTGGTTAAATTGCGGGTGATTTTCGGACTTTCGAGCGTGATACCCGGCAGCACTTCTCGCGCTAGCGGCTGGCCCGCTTTCTTCTCCGCTATAGCAAATACCTGCTTATACAGGCTGGTTTTTTCAAAGCCGATGCTGTCCCCTTTTTGCAGCGCGCGGCGGATTTCGCTATTGCTCATATCCAGCTGTTTCGCCAGTTTGCGTACCGCAAGCTCGGTGCTGCTCGCCTGGTCGCTGGTGTAGAGAATAAGGTCGCCGTCCAGCGCCAGCTTTGTGCCGGTGGCGCGGCTAACGGCGCTCTGGAAGGCGGCGTTGCGGCTTGCGTACCAGCCCGCGTTATAATCCGCGAAACGATAAATCGGCTTCGTGTAATTGGCCGGATAATTCAGCAGATGGTAAGTGCCAAACCACAGCCCGCCGCGGCGGGTGAAGACTTCCTGGCGCACCGAGCCTTCCATTTTCCACGGGTAGCCGTCGGTGTGCTTCTCGGCAAAGGCGACGCTAACCTGCATCGTGCCGCCGGTTCGTACCGGATTAAAGCTGCCAAACAGCTTCTGGCCCATCGGCACCATGGTAAGGAAGTCGTCAAAAATAGCGCTAAGCTGGCCTTCGGTTTTTACCTTGTCCAGACGCTCGCTGTAGCTTTTACCGTTGGGAGAATTAATACGCAACGCGGTATGAACCAGCAGTGGCGGGATATGCATTTTCTCCGCCCTGCGGTCTATCTCTTTCCACGCAATTTTATTCAGCCCCGGCACGGCCGGGTCGGCCTGCAGGTTGGACTCCTGCAAAGCAATGGCCAGCACGGAGCAGACATTCTCCTCCGTCGGTTCAATGTTCTGGCTCTTAAGCGTGGTCAGCAGATCTTTAGCCAGCTCGTCTCTGTCTTTAACGCCCTGCGGAATTTTCCGCAGCGTAACGGTTTCGATATCAACCGGTTTTGCCGCTGCCGTTGTCGTTGATGCGGGTGAACTGCTTTTTGTTGTACAGCCGCTAAGTACCAACAGAGCGCCCAGAGAGAGCGCCATCAATCCATGCTGCCTGTTCAAATTGCCATCCTCATAGCGTTTAGTCGTGATTATTATTCTGGGCGAGACGAGTCCAGGCGAGCACGGCTCCCTGGGTTTCATCCCGGCGGCTTAACAATAGCAACTCTGCCATCAGCCGCCGATCGGAAATTGGCTGATAAACCAGGTGCGGAATAGCAATGTGGGTAAAAGAGTGAGGCAGCAGCGCAATGCCAAACCCGGAGGCAACCATAGCCAGAACGCCAAGCGTGCTTTGGGCCTGATACAGCGGCTGCGGCAGTTCTGCGCGCCACTTTTCACGAACCTGCTCCAGGGCTTCGTCCCCTTCGCCCGCGGCGAACTGGATATGCGGAACCTGCGCCAGCATCTCAAGCGTAATCTGTTTTTCGCCCGCCAGCGGGCTATCTTCCGCCAGGGCGACCATCATCGGCCATTCTGCAATCTTCACCGCTTTAATATCTTCGCCCAGTTTGCCCATTAATGGCGTATAGGCCACGTCGATAGCCCGCTGGCTAAGCGCCTCACCGAGCGCCAGGGGCGACATTTCATGAAGCTGAAGCTCAACCTCCGGCCACCGGTGGCGAAAAGCCCGGACATCGTTCATCAGCTGCCCGGAAACCACAGCATTGCCCGCAAAGCCGACTCTGACCAGCCCGGTTTCGCCACGTAACGCCCGCTGAACTATATTTTTACCGTGTTCGGCCTGCTCTAACGTACGCCTTGCCTCCGGTAACAGTAATTGCCCGGCTTCCGTTAGCTCGACTTTACGGCTGGTGCGCGTAAACAGCGGCCCGCCAACCTCTTCTTCCAGGGCGCGGATCTGCATACTCAGCGCGGGCTGAACGATGTGCAGCAGGGCTGCCGCCTGCCCGAAATGCCCGGTTTCGGCTAGCGTGACAAAGTAGCGAAGATGTCTTAATTCCATAGCGCCAAACCATCAATTTTAATGATTGAATCATCATATCAATATATTTCATTTATCGATAACGCGGAGCAACAATGGCTCCTCACCTTTACAGGAGCCTTTTATGAACAGTGACTATTTGCAGGATCGCCTTGCTATCAACGATTTGATGAACGGCTGGATGTACCGCGACCTTTCGCAGTGGGACAAGCTGGCCGAGCTTTTTCACCCGGAGGGCACCATCGAAGTGACCTGGTTTGAAGGCCTCGCCAGCGAATTTATCAAAGGATCGATGCGCATGGGCAAGTCCGACATCAGCACTAAACATCTGATTGGCACCCCGGTTGTCACCTTTAACAACGCCCGAAATAAAGCTATTTCAGAAACCAACGCCATGATTATTGGCCAGAACCACAAGCTGGAATTTGGCGCCACCTGCCATAACCGCTTTTACGACATGCTGGAAAAACGCGACGGTGCCTGGCGGATCCTGCGCCGCCAGGTGGTTTACGACTTTGGCTCGTTCGACTTCCCGTTTGGCCCGGTGGACATTGATAAACCAGCCGCTAAACGTTACCCGGCGGCCTACGCTCCGCTCGCTTATCTGCTGGAAAAATCAGGTTTTCCGGTACAACGTGTGTTTGCCACCCAGGGGTCAGAGCTGGAAATTGCCATGAAAAACACCGCCCGGGCCTGGCTGGCAAACTGACAAAAAGTGCGCTTATCCTGACATAACGTTGACAATTTAATGCCTGGTCAGTAATTTCATTTGTAATTACTGACCAGGCAAATATCATGAGTAATACTGCGGGTACTCCCTCTTCTAAACTCCATCTTGGCCTGCTGATCCACCTGTCTAACCAGTTTAAAGATCAGCTTATCAGCCAATATTTTTCCCCTATGGGGATAACCAGCGCGCAATTTAAGGTTTTGATTAGTATCTACAAAGGCTTTAACAGCCCGGTGGAAGTCAGCAAAAATTTGGTGATGGATACCGGCGCGATGAGCCGCATGCTTGAACGAATGGTGAAGCGAGATCTGATCGTGCGAAACATTAATCCCGAAGATAAACGCCAGGTGATCCTCGAGCTGACCGACAAAGGGCAGCAGATTTGCGATCGCTTCCAGAACGAAGCGCTGGACTCCATCATCGGCGCCCTGACGACCCGGCTAACGCCCGAAGAGTCCCAACAGTTGACCGAGCTTCTGATCAAAATGCTGCCGGACGACATTACCGCGCCCCACCTTTAAGCTTTCCTGACTAAGGCCATAACAAAAATGCAAACCTCTTCCGAGCAGGCAGAACGCGCACCAAGCAAGCGTAAGCGCAACTTCGCTATTTTGCTGATTATCCTGCTGCTGATAGCCGCCGGATGTCTGGCGTGGTACATGCTGTACGCGCGCTACTACGAAACCACCGATGACGCCTACGTCAACGGCAACCAGGTCACTCTGACCCCGCAAATCGGCGGCACCGTCACCCAGGTGAGCGTCGACGAGGGCGATTACGTCGAAAAAGGCCAGCCGCTGGTGCTGCTTGACCCAAGCGATACCAATATTGCGCTACAGCAGGCCGAAGCCAATCTCGCCAATACCGTGCGCCAGGTGCGCGGCCTGTACAGCACCGCCGATAACTATCGCGCCCAGGTTGCGGCCAAACAGGTCGCCCTGCAAACCGCGCAGAGCGACTATGCTCGCCGCCAGAAAATCTTTGCCACCGGGGCTATTGCGGCCGAAGATCTGTCTCACTACCGCGATGCGGTAACCAGCGCCCAGAGCGATTTGCTCGCCGCACAGCAGGCATTACGCACCAACCTCGCGATGGTTGATGACACAGTGATTGATAGCCACCCGGAAATTAAAAGTGCGGTAGCGACCCTGCGCCAGCGCTTCCTCGACAATGCACGCAGCACCATCGTCGCGCCGGTTAGCGGCTTTGTAGCAAAGCGCGCCGTGCAGCTCGGGATGCGGGTTGATTCAGGCACCACGCTGCTGGCTATCGTCCCGCTGGACCAGGTGTGGGTGGACGCTAACTTCAAAGAGAGCCAGATGCAGACCATGCGTCTCGGCCAGAAAGTGACGCTAACCGCCGACCTTTACGGCGATGATGTTGAGTACCAGGGCACCATAGAAAGCCTCGGCATCGGCACCGGGAGCGCCTTCTCCCTGCTGCCTGCCCAGAACGCCAGCGGTAACTGGATCAAGATTGTTCAGCGCCTGCCGGTACGCATCACGCTCGACCCGCACGACATGCAGAAACATCCGCTGCGCGTAGGGCTTTCTATGTTTGCTCGGGTAGATATTCGCAATGCAGACGGCCACCTGTTGCCGCAAAAAACCGTCGCCACGCCGCGCTTTACTACCGACGTTTATCAAAATGCGCTGGACCAGGCCGACCAGCTGGTTGCGAAGATCCTCCATGACAACAGCCAGCCGGTAGCGTCCGGCAGCCGCTAAGAGAGACGTTATGCAAGATAAGGCGGCGTTTACGCCCCCCAGCCTGCTGCTGGCCACCATCGCGCTGTCGCTGGCGACCTTTATGCAGGTGCTGGACTCAACGATTGCCAACGTGGCGCTGCCGACGATTGCCGGTAACCTCGGCGTCAGCGCCGACCAGGGCACCTGGGTTATCACCTCGTTTGCGGTGTGTAACGCTATCGCCCTGCCGCTGACCGGCTGGTTTACCCGCCGGTTCGGGCAGCTCAAACTGTTTGTTGGCTCGGTGGCGATGTTTACCCTTACCTCGTTCCTGTGCGGTTTTGCCCACAGCATGACCGAGCTGATTATCTTCCGTGCGTTACAGGGTTTTTTCGCCGGGCCAATGTTCCCGATGTGCCAGACGCTGCTGCTGATTATCTTCCCGTCGAGCAAGCGAAGTATGGCGCTGGCGCTGCTGTCGATGGTGACGGTAGTCGCGCCTATCGTCGGGCCAATAACCGGCGGCTGGATAACCGATAACTACTCATGGCCGTGGATTTTCTATATCAACGTGCCGATCGGTATTTTTGCCGCACTGGTGGTTTGGGGCCAGCTGCGTGAACGCGAAGAGACCACGACTATCGCCCCGATAGATTACATCGGTATCGCCCTGCTGGTGCTCGGCGTGGGGCTGCTACAGGTGGTGCTGGATAAGGGCAACGATCTCGACTGGTTCTCCTCGCCGGAGATAATCATCATGTCGGCGATTTCGGCGATTGCGCTGGTCTCGTTTGTGATTTGGGAGCTGGGCGAGCGCCATCCGATTGTTAACCTGCGGCTTTTTGCCGACCGCAACTTTGCGATTGGCACCCTGTCGCTGACGCTCGGCTACGCGGCATTCTTTGCCATTAATATTATTCTGCCGCAGTGGCTGCAAACCCAGATGGGCTATACCGCAATCTGGGCCGGGCTTGCCGCCGCGCCGATGGGCGTTCTGCCGCTGTTGCTGACGCCGATTGTCGGGCGTTACGCCAACCGGGTTGATATGCGCATGTTGGCTACGCTGTCGTTCCTGACGATGGGCGCTTCATGCCTGCTGCGCGCGCAGTTTAATACCAATGTCGACTTCCGAACTATTGCCGAAATACAGCTGTTTATGGGTATCGGCGTGGCGTTCTTCTTTATGCCGATAACCACTATCGTGCTGTCGAATCTGCACGGCGTTGAGGTAGCGGAAGGCTCCGGCCTGGCAACCTTCTTCCGCGTGCTGGGTGGCTCTTTTGCCTCCTCCCTGACGACGTGGATCTGGTCGCGCCGCGAGGTTTATCACCACGCGAACCTGACTGAGAGCGTGTCGGCATATAATCCGTCGGCAATGGATTACCTGCATAAGATGGGCGGAGCAACGCAGCAGCACCTGGCCGTGGTGGATAAAACTATTGAGCAGCAGGCCTATATGATGTCGACCATCGACTACTTCTGGCTGTTGGGATGGGGGTTTATGGCGCTGATTGTGGTGATTTGGTTTGCCCGTCCGCCGTTTATTCGGGCGGGTGCGCCGGGCGCTCCACCCGCCGCCGGGCATTAGCAAAAAGGGATGGCATCACGCCATCCCTATGCGGTTGCTGACGAAGAGGGAAAAAGCGTGGTTTTTCCCTCTTCGTGGTTATCAGCCGAAAATCAATGAATTGATTTTCCTAATTTTTTAACAAGCTGTCTGGTATTTCTTCTATCCCCAGAGTTTGTCACCCGCCTGAAAGGGATGGCATCACGCCATCCCTTTTCTATTAGCTAGACGGCTTCTTCGGTGCCGGGCACCGGCACATCCTGCAATGTGCGCTCAAAGCTGCGCAGACGTTTGTAGATAGACATCAGCTCAACCAGCGTGGTCCAGGAGCTTATCAGATACTGGAACGAGCCTCGTACCTGACCAAAGGCGTTGGTTATCTGCTGCATCAGGCCAAGCGTAATGGCCCCTGCTGCAATCGACGGGAACAGCAAAAACAGGCCAAACACGTTATCCACCTGCAGGTAGAGAATGCGCACGATGTTAAAGTAGGTGTAGTGGAAATAGAGTCGGAAATAGTTATGGCGCACATCGCCAAACAGCGCCGCGACCGTTGGCGGCGTAGCGCGGGACGCATCATCTTCGCCATAGACCAGCTCTTTACGGTAGGCCGCTTCCACCTTCTGATTATTGAACTGTAATCCCGGCAGCTTTATCCCAACCGCCGCCAGCAGACCGGTCCCCATCAGCGACCAGACAATAGCCGCAATTACCAGGCCATAAGGCACGGCACCGATAACCGGCAGCTCTTTAACATGCGGGGAAAGCGCCACCAGAATCGGCAGAAAGGCTATCAGGGTCATCACCGATTGCAGCAGGCTCACGCCCATATCCTCAAGGGTGGAAGCAAAGCGCATGGTATCTTCCTGAACACGCTGGGCCGCCCCTTCAATGTGGCGCAGCTTCTGCCAGTTTTCCATGTAGTAGTCGTTCATCGCGGTACGCCAGCGGAACACATAGTGGCTGATAAAGAAGCTGTTCAGCACGCCGACCGTGACATAGATAAGCGCGATACCCAGAAACACGCCCGTCTCACTGTAGAATTTTTGCAGCGGAACTTTATTCGGCGAGGCCAGCGCGGTCTGGATAAGGTCAAAGAACGGCGCGTACCAGGCGTTAATTGCCACTCCCAGCTCAACCATAAACCAGGTCACGAAGACGATTAGCGCGGAGCCGAGAATAGACCAGCGCTGCCACGGATGCGGGCTTATCAGCGCCCAGACGCCGGCAAAAGCTCCCACACAGACGGCATAAAAAGCATAAAAAACAAATGCTTTTAGCGTCCAGAAACGGGCTGCGCTGATGGGTGTCTGCTGGCTGGCACCGACCAGATTTTCCAGCCACAGCCCGCCGCCGAACTGCCAGAAAATAACTGCGAGTAGTCCCCATATTGCCGCCGAAAGGAAAAACAGCTTCGGCGACGGGAAGAAAGATTTAAACATGACAACGCTCCTGATACGGCTTTTTGTTGTTATATCTGCTGGTTATAGCTAACGCGCTACGATAAAGCTTGCAGAATGTTGTATCAAGGAGTGAGAGCGGCTTACAGAATTTATCGCCAGCCGTCGATTATCTCCGCCGTTTCTTTCACCAGCAGAGTATTTCCCGGAATCGAAAGGTTGGCCCACACTTCATTGTGGTGGCGAATCAGCGTCTCAGCGCTAACGGAGGCGCGGTCTGCCGTGGTGTGTGCATCTCCGGCTACCGTAATTGCATAGCCCCGGCTGACGCCGTTTTTAATCGTGGTATCCACGCAGTAATCCGTCGCGCAGCCGCAGACCACCAGCTCATTAATATCCTGTTGCTCTAAAAGCCCGGCAAGCCCGGTGCGGTAGAAGGCATCGCAGGCGGTTTTGGTCACGTAATGCGCCCCTGCGGGACGATGTAATTCAGGAAGGATGTCGTAAGCTTCGCTGCCCACCTCGAGCCCGGCCTCGGTATGCTGGATAAAAATGACCTGCTCTGCGGCGTCGATAAGTTGGTTAATTTTGGCAACGGTACGCTCACGCTCGCGGCGCGGGAATTCAAATACGCCGTTTTGCATATCAATAACCATGACAACACGTGATGCAGGCATGCTAACTCTCCTTCAGATAAGAAGAAAAAAGCGTAGCACACCTGCCAGAAGATTAAATCGTGTAGAGACCGGCGTGGCCGAAAGGACGGGTCTTAAAGCGGCGATGCAGCCACAGATACTGCTCCGGGGCGCGCATAATTTCGTGCTCAATTTTGCGGTTCATATAAGCAGCCGCCGCCTGCTCATCTTCCGCCGGGTAGTCACAAAACTCAGGCTCAATCACCAGCTGGTAGCCGGTCCCGCTGGCTTTACGAATCAGCACCGTGGTCAAAATAGCCGGTTTCGCCAGGCGGGCAATGGTGAAAGTCCCGTTGGTGGTGGCGGCCTGCTGAACGGCAAAGAATGGCGCAAAAGAGCTGCCTTTCGGGCCGTAATCCTGGTCTGGAGCAAACCACACCGCTTCGCCGGACTTGAGCGCTTTCACCATGCCTTTGAGATTGCGGCGATCCAGCATGGCTTTATTCGAGCGTGAGCGCCCGCGGGTCTGCACGTACTCCATCGCTTTATTATTGTGCGGGCGGTACATCGCCATCATCGGGCGGCAAAGCCCCATCACGCGCCCTCCCAGCTCCAGCGACATAAAATGCACGCCGATAACCATCACGCCTTTGCCTTTTTCGCAGGCGGCGGTGATATGTTCGAGACCGCGCACTTCAAACCATTTACGCACTCTGGCGTCTGACCAGAACCAGGCCATGCCGGTTTCAATCAGCCCCATCCCCAGAGAGCCGAAGTTTTTGCGCACGATAATTTCGACCTGCGCTTCGCTGTAATGCGGGAAACAGAGCTTAAGATTCTGGCGCGCGATGGTGACGCGGCGCTTGAGGAAACGCATAGAGAAACGGCCGATTAAATCGCCCATCTTCATCAGTAGCGGATAGGGAAGCTGAACCCACAGCCACAGAATGCCAAGACCAAACCAGGTCAGCCAGTAGCGAGGGTGCAGTAAGCACTTGTAAAATAAAGGTTTGTTTTTCATATTTACTTCTTTATGCGGAGGGATCGTGTATCGCATAAAGAACTCAATCAGTAGCGGTACGCCTGAGGCCATAACTAAGATGCTGCGGACGGAAAATAGTTGCAGCGCAGCAGCAAATAACTCGGCGGATAATACGCACTTTTTGCCACGACAGCGTAGCAAAATTGTCATTTTCAGAGCATTCGTTACCCCTGATGAGTTATACGCCCTTGACTGGTTAATAAAAATACAAAAAGTGTGTCATTAAGCGTCACCTGATAAACTTTTGTGCAGCCTGCTGGTGATGTAACGCACGGTTACGCTTTTCATTAGCGAATCCCCTAATTGACGCTTTGCATAAGCGCGCAGACTAGTATAAATACCTGCTATACCGCTTTATTTTTTGAACTGGATTTCTGCGTTGAAAACTCGTCTCCCTCGTCTTCTTATGCTGGCTGCCGCTCTGCTGCCAACGCTTAGTTTTGCGCAGCCTTCGCCTGCTCCGGAATTTGCCGCCGATGTTGTCGATCGCTATGCCAATCATATCTATTACGGCAGCGGCGCCACCGGCATGGCAATCGTGGTGATTGACGGCAACCAGCGCGTCTTCCGCAGCTTCGGCGACACACGCCCCGGCAACAACGTGCGCCCGCAGCTTGATTCGGTTATCCGCATCGCCTCGCTGACCAAACTGATGACCAGCGAAATGCTGGTGAAAATGCTCGACCAGGGCAAAGTGCAGCTAAACGATCCGCTAAGCAAATATGCCCCGCCGGGAGCACGCGTACCAACGTTTAACGGCCAGCCTATTACGCTCGTCAACCTGGCAACCCATACCAGCTCGCTGCCGCGCGAACAGCCCGGCGGTGCCGCACACCGCACCGTGTTTACCTGGCCTACCCGCGATCAGCGCTGGAACTGGCTGTCCCAGACCACGCTTAAAGCCGCGCCCGGCACGGTTGCCGCTTACTCAAACCTGGCGTTCGACCTGTTGGCGGATGCGCTTTCGCGAGCCACGGGCAAACCTTACGCAGACCTGTTTGACGAGCAAATCGCCCGCCCGCTGGGCATGAAAGACACCACCTTTACCCCCTCACCCGATCAGTGCAAGCGCCTGATGATCGCCGAAAAGGGCGCCAGCCCTTGCGATAATACGCTGGCGGCAGTCGGCAGCGGCGGCGTTTACTCTACGCCGGGCGACATGATGCGCTGGATGCAGCAGTTTCTCTCTTCCGACTTCCATCGCCGCAATAATCAGGCGGACAGAATGCAGACCCTGATTTATCAGCGCAGCCAGCTGCATAAAGTGATTGGTATGGACGTGCCGGGCAAAGCCGACGCGCTGGGCATGGGCTGGGTGTGGATGTCGCCTAAAGACGGCAGGCCGGGCATTATTCAGAAAACCGGCGGCGGCGGCGGATTCATTACCTATATGGCGATGGTGCCGCAAAACAACGTTGGCGTCTTTGTGGTGGTTACGCGCTCGCCGCTGACCCGTTTTGTCAATATGAGCGACGGCGTGAATGATTTAGTGACCGAGCTGAGCGGCAATACGCCTCAGGTTACTCCCGCCTCGTAAACACCCACGCGCGGCGTTGAGGTTTAGCTCACCGCCGCGCCGTTTTTACGGCGCTTCTTGTCGATATACATCAGAGTATCCGCTTCACGCAATGCGCCGTCCGGCGTGATTATCGCCGGGTTAATGGCGATAGCGCCAATACTCGGCCCCGCGTAGTCGATAACGCAAGATTTAAGCTGGTATTCCCCGCTAAGCAATTCGGCCAGCCTCAGGCGGAAAGCAGCAGCAGCACGCTGGGCTTCAGCGTATTCCGCAGGCCCCGCTCCCGCCACGATAAACTCATCGCCACCAACGCGCCCCAGCACTTCATCAGCGCGCACGCCCTCTTTCAGCCGGTTGCCGATGGCGCGGAGAAAATCATCCCCGGTTTCATGGCCGTGCATATCGTTGATCTGCTTGAAGCCGTCGAGGTCGGCAAAAGCCACCAGCACGTAACAAGAATCATCTTTAGCGCGGGAGAACAGGCGGGGAAGTTGGTCAAAAACCGCGCGGCGGTTAGGCAACCCGGTAAGCTCGTCGGTATAGCTGGCGGTGGTCAGGGCGGCATTGGCTAACTGAAGTTTTTTCATCAGTTGCTCATTCTGGATCTGCTGAGCAATAAGCTGGGAAAACAGCTGCAATACCTGCTCGCTGTGATCGGTAAGAATGCGCTTTTCGGAACTTGCCGCACACAGCGTCCCATAGAGAGAGCCATCGGCCAGGGTCACCGGCGTGCTGACATAAGTCACGATGCCTAACGCTTTCGCCGCCTCGGAATCCCCCCAGACGCTGGCTACGTCGCAGGTATAGCGCCGCCCTTCATCCAGCGCGCGTTTGCAAAGCGTGTCTTCCCACGGCACGGCCAGCCCTTCAGGGATGTTCATCGTTTTAGTATTGCGGGAAAAGACGATGTGCTGCTGGCTGCCTTCGGGGTCGATGCGGGTGAGATAGGTGGACTCCATATTGGTCACCAGCTCGAGCATTTCCAGCAGCTGTCTGACCAGGCCTTCCAGTGTGTAGTCGGCTTCTAAAGCGGTTGAAATACGCTCAATTAGATTATCAATCATCACACTGAAATACCTTATATCGGGGGGTGCTTTGCGCAGGAAGCGCACTTTTTACCATACCAGGACGGCAACTTCTGCCCCCCAAAATATGATATTTCTGGACAGAATTAAACCTTGCAAAAGGTGAACAATTAGCTGGAATGCAGCTTTCCGCGTGAATCCAACGAGATAAGAATTACCGAAGAAATAATCAGCAACGATCCCATCCAGTCCGGCAGGGTAAAGCTGATGCCGAGCAGCAGTACAGACAGCAGCGCGCTGCTCAGAGGCTCGGCGCAGCTAAGAATGCTGGCCTTTGGCCCGCCGATCATTTGCGCCCCGGTAAGATAAAGGCTGAAGGTTATCGCCGTACCGACCACCACCAGGTAGAAGAAGGCCAGCAGCGTGCCGCCGGTAGCGGTAAAGCTGCCAATCTGGCTGGCATAAAACGGCAGCAGCATCGCGCCGCCGAGCAGCATGCTCCAGCCCACAACGGGCAACGTGCCGTAACGTGCGATGAGCTTCGAGGGATAAGTAGTATAAAACGCGGCGGCAAATGCCGAGGCAATGCCCCAGAACAAAGCGCTGCCGGAAATGGTCAACGACGCCGGGTTACCGTGCGTTACCAGCATAAAAGTGCCGAGCAGCGAGGTGCCGATAGCGGCAAACACCAGCTTCCCGGAACGTTTTTTACGCACCAGCGCAAACCAGGCCACGATAATCGTCGGCGAAAGGAATTGCAGCACCGTTGCGGTCGCAGCGTTGGACTGCTCGATGGTCAGCAGGAAGGTCAACTGCACAGTCAGCGCACCGCAAAGGGTGAAGATAAGCAGGGAGATGAAGTCTTCGCGCTGCTTAAATACCGCAAAAATTTTGTCGCCGTGCATAAACGACAGCATTAGCAGGATCAGCCCGGAAAACAGCAGCCGCAGCATGGTCAGCGACTCAGAGGAGATATGGCTCTGTTCCATAATGTACTGGGCGCACACGCCAGAACTGCCCCATAGCACCGCCGCAAACAATACAAACAGCATCCCTTTCCGACTAACGCTCATTACCCTGCCCTTTTGCCCGCTTCATTTCAGGGCAGCATGATAGCGTAAATGGCAAAGGATTGGATGCCGGACATCACCACCTGTGAGGCCCGGCATAGCAGGATTAACTACCGTAAACGTTGATAGCACTGGTTAAACGCCGAGTGCGTTGGTTAAGATTTTCCACCACCGCCCCCGCCTGAACCACCATGTCAGCATTGTTCTGGGTCATGGTGCTGATGCGTTCCACCGAGCGATTAATCAGCCCGAGCGCGCTGGTTTGCTCCCGGGTTGCGTCGCCGATTTCCCTTATCAGGCCCGCCATTCGGACGATTTCTTCCGCCATCTCGCTGATGTGCCTTTCGGCATTTTTCACCACGCCCACGCCTGAACTGACGCTAATAGCGTTGCGGTCGATAAGCGTTTTGATCTCTTTTGCCGCAGAGGCTGAATGCTGCGCCAGGTTGCGCACTTCGGCGGCAACCACCGCAAAACCGCGCCCGGATACGCCCGCCCGCGCCGCCTCTACCGCCGCGTTAAGCGCCAGAATATTGGTTTGAAAGGCGATTCTGTCGATAACGCTGATTATCTCGACAATATGCTCGCTGGCCTCGGCCATCGACTCCATCATCGTCAGCGTGTGCTTCATCATCTGCTCGCCCTCCAGCGCGCTCTTGCTGGCCTGGTCAGCCATCTGCGACGTTTGCGCCGCCGAGTCCGCCGTTTGTTCCACCGCGCCGGAGATTTCTTCGATGGCCGCCGCCGTTTGCTGGAGATGGGCATAGGTTTCGTCGGTTCGCTCGCTCATCGCCCGGCTGCTGGTTGCCAGATTCTGGCTTATCTCCCCGATGCCGCCGACCTGAGCGCCAACATCATCGACCAGCGAACGCAGGTTCAGCCCCGACTGATTCACCAGGCGCATCATCAGGCCTATCTCATCCACCCGGTTGAACTGGATAAGCCCGGTTTTTTGCCCCGAAACCACCTTCTGCATCTGCCGGACGATAGTTTTTACCGGCCTGATGACCTGCTGCTGTAAAAAGGCGGCCAATGCGGCAAACAAAACCGCAGCCAACAGCGCCTGCGCAACATGACTCAAATGCATCAGCGGCATCGCAGCGGCAAGCAGCCCCGCCAGCACCAGCGCCCCACCAACTCTTTTAGACAGAGAAAGATGCTGAAACAGCGACAGCACGCTCTTCCAGCCGCGACGGAGGACCAGCCCTTTGTAAAACCGCAGGTGCCCGGCGCGTTTTTCCCTTACCGCCCGATAAAGCGCTTCGCTGGCTTCCACCTCTTCCCGGCCAGGCACCGTGCGAACCGAAATATAGCCGGTGAGTTTATCGTCGTGGTAAACCGGGGTCACGTTGGCGCGAACCCAGTAATGGTCACCATTATGACGGCGATTTTTTACCATTCCCGTCCAGCTGTCTCCCTGCTGGAGCGTAGCCCACATATCTCCAAAGGCTTCCGGCGGCATGTCCGGGTGGCGAATAATATTGTGCGCTTCGCCGATTAACTGCTGTTCGCCAAATCCGCAGGCCTTAATAAATGCGGAATTGGCATAAGTAATATGGCTGTGAATATCGGTCGTCGACATCAAAGCCTCTCCTTCCCTGAGAAGATGCTCCTGCTGCGTAACAGGGTTGTTGAGTCTCATATAAATCCCGAGCTGTAAAATAAAGAAAGAGTGCCAGCCAGCGTGGCAAAAGGTATGCGATGTTGTTATTAGATGGCGCAAGGCCTGCAGTGTGCGGCGGTATATTCTGCTCAATCACCGAAATAGGAAAGGACTATTTTATAAACCCATAAATAGCGACAAACTTGTCATTTATTAATCGGTTATTTGTAAATACGCTGTAGTTTATTTTGTTATGACAAAAAGAATATATTTCCTAAAGCCAAATTAAATATGCTTTTAAATTTCATTTTAATCACGCCACCGGTATTCAGAAAAATACCGGTGGCGTAATAAGCGGCAGTTAAGCTACCTTGCGGCGCAGCAGCTTAAAGGCAGCAAACAGGAACACAATCCACACCGGCAGCAGCAGCGCAGAAACGCGCATCTCGTCGATGGTGCACATCAGGCCCAGGATCATCATCATAAAGGCGATGCATAGATAGTTACCGAACGGATACAGCAGCGCCTTAAAGCGCGTCTCGCGCCCTTTACGGCGCATCGCGCAGCGGAACTTCAGGTGCGCCAGCGAGATCATTATCCAGTTCAGCAGCAGCGTCGCTACCACCAGCGCCATCAGCACGCTGAAGGCATCGTGCGGCAGCAAATAGTTAAGCAGCACCACCAGAGAGGTTATTCCGCCGGACAGCAGCAGCGAATTCACCGGCACCCCGCCACGGCTAACCTTCGCCAGGAACTGCGGCGCATTGCGCTGGATAGACAGGCCAAACAGCATGCGGCTGTTGGAATAAACCCCGCTGTTATAAACCGACAGCGAAGCCACCAGAATGACGAAGTTAAGCGCCGAGGCCACAACATTGCTGTTCAGCTCATGGAAGATCATCACAAACGGGCTGCTGTTGGACTTAATTTCCAGCCACGGGTAGAGCGACAGCAGCACCACCAGCGAACCGATATAGAACAGCAGAATGCGATAAACCACCTGGTTAACCGCCTTCGGAATCGTGGTTTGCGGCGAGCTGGCTTCTGCGGCGGTAATGCCGATAAGCTCCAGACCGCCGAAGGAGAACATAATCACCGCCAGCGACAAAATCAGCCCGTGCCAGCCGGTAGCCAGGAACCCACCGTGCTGCCAAAGGTTCTCGATGCTGGCTCGTTCGCCGCCGTGGCCGGAAACCAGTAGCCAGATGCCAAAGCCAATCATGCCGACAATCGCCAGCACCTTAATTAAGGCAAACCAGAACTCCATCTCGCCGTACAGGCGAACGTTCACCAGGTTCGCGGCGTTAATCACCACAAAGAACAGCGCAACCCATGTCCAGGTCGGCACGTCCGGGAACCAGTACTGCATGTAGATGCCGCCGGCGGTCAGCTCCGCCATACCCACCAGCACAAACATCACCCAGTAGTTCCAGCCGGACAGGAACCCGGCGAACGGGCCCCAGTATTTATAGGCAAAATGGGAAAATGAACCGGATACCGGCTCTTCAACCACCATCTCACCCAGCTGGCGCATAATCAGGAAAGCAATAATCCCCGCGACGCCGTAGCCCAGAAGAACGGCGGGGCCTGCCATTTGAATCGCCGGGCCAATGCCAAGAAACAGCCCGGTGCCGATGGCGCCGCCCAGCGCAATCAGCTGAATATGGCGGTTCTGTAAACCCCGCTTTAATTGCTGGCCATCCTCCGGCCCTGCGTCCTGGCTCTGTGCCTCAGACGCGATTGACGTGTTTTTCACGTCCTACTCCTGTGTCTTTTATCAAAGGGGCACCTTTTAACACTTGAAGCTGGCAGTGGCAAGAAAGGGCATCGCAACTTGCGCCGCGGCGTAAAGCAGGAGACAAGGAACCAAAAGCTATAAGCCATAGCTTTTCGTTGTTAGACAGGCAGGATCCCGGCTTTTATCTTTCGTCATGATTTGTAAATTATCCAGCGAAAAATATTGAGGGAATGCCTTTGGCCAGGTTACTAAACGTATTAAAAACAAAACCCACGCGCTTTACCCTTGCTTTACAGGCTGCATTGATAAGCAGCGTGGTGGCTTTCTCCGGCGCGGCCTTTGCCGATGAAACCTTAAAAGAAGGTATCACGCCCGCGACCGACGCAAGCCAGGTTCCAAACGCCGAAAAACTGCGTAAAGACACCGTGGTGGCCGGGATTTCCGAGCCGCAGGGCATCTTTAACCCCTACTTCTTTGTTAACGGCTGGGACGAAAACGTCACCAACGTTATTTTCTCGCGCCTGATCGACTGGGACAGCCACGGCAACCTGGTTCCGGGGCTGGCAAAAAGCTGGACGGTCAGCCCGGACGGCAAAGTTTATACCATCAAACTGCGCCCGGACCTGACCTTTAGCGACGGTTCCCCGCTGACCGCAGAAGACGTCGCCTTCACCCTGACCGTGCTGTACGACCCGAAATATGATGGCGATACCGACATTACGCTGGCCAATATTGCGGGTGGCACGGAATACAAAGCCGGTAAAGCCGACAGCGTAAGCGGCCTGAAGGTCATCGATCCGTTAACGCTCGAGGTCACCACAACTCAGCCTGGCGCAACCACGCTCGGCAAGATTGGCGGCCCGGTGCTGTCGAAAGCGTATTACGGCAAAGGCTACCAGCGCGGCAATCTCGATTACCTGCGCACCCTGCACGGCCAACCGCTGGGCAACGGCCCTTACGTGTACGAAAAATACATTCCAGGCCAGGAAATTCGTTTCCACGCCAATACTCATTTCTACCGCGGCACGCCGCCAACCCCGCGCTTTATTTATCGCGTGACCAACCCGTCTACCAACTTCCAGCTGTTCCAGACCGGTGAAACGGATTACGACGCCTTTACTTCACGCCCGGACGATATCGAACAGCTGAAACTGCTCGGCTTCGCCAATATCAACCTTTACGGCTCCAGCGACTACAGCAAGGTTGAATTCAACGTGCGCCGCCCGGCCCTTCAGGACGTAAAAGTGCGCCAGGCGCTGATCTACGGCCTGGATCGCCAGAAGCTTATCGACGTGGTGTACCAGGGCTACGGCACGGTTGCCAACGAGCCTATCTCGCCTATCTCCTGGGCCTATAACCCGGAAGGCGTGAATCCGTATAAATACGATCCGGCTCAGGCCAAAAAACTGCTGGATGAAGCAGGCTGGAAGCCAGGCCCGGACGGCATCCGCGTGAAGGACGGCAAGCGTCTTGAGCTGTCGCTGTTGGTCAGCAAAAAAGTGCTGAACGATGCGCTGATCCCTATCGCCAAAGAAAACTGGCAGCAGATTGGCGTGCTGCTCAAGCCGCAGGTGGTGGACTTCAACGCCCTGATGGCGCAGCGCAAAGCGGGCAACTACGACCTGGCTTCGTTCAGCACCAGCACGCTTAACGATCCGCACGACGGCGTGTGGGATTACTACAGCACCGAAGCCAAAGTCTCGGGCTACAACAACCCGCAGGTGGACAAGCTCATCAACGAAGGCAACGCCACCCTCGACGAAGAGAAGCGCAAAGTTATCTATCACCAGCTGTATAAAGTGCTGGCAGAAGATCCGCCGGCGATCCTGCTCGGCAACCGCAAAATTCTCTCCGCCAGCAGCGCCCGCGTGACCGGCTTTAAGCCTGATATTTACAACGGCCTGACCGGCAGCCTGCCGGATGTGAAAATCGTTAAGTAACGTAGTAACCCTTGCCGCCGCCTGTTATCCGGGCGGCGGCAGCGAGAACGTAATGAAAAATTTTATCCTGCGCCGCCTGCTGCAAACCCTGCCGATGCTGTTGCTCGCCTCGTTTCTTATCTTCATGCTATTTGCCAAAACGCCCGGCGACTTTATTGACGGCAATATTACCCTTACCGCCGCGCGCGCCGCCGAGCTGAAGGCGATTTATGGCCTCGACCAGCCGCTGTTTAGCCGCTATCTCCACTGGCTCGGTCAGCTGCTGAAAGGCGACCTGGGCTTTTCGCTGCAATACCAAATTCCGGTGAGCCAGCTGCTGAACCAGTACATCTGGAACTCTTTCCTGCTGGCCTTCATCGCGCTGGTATTTTACTGGGGCATCGGCCTCACCGTCGGGATTATCTCGGCAATGAAGCCCAACTCACTGTTTGACCACCTGGTCAGCGTGGTGGTGTTTGCCGCTATGTCCTTCCCGACCTTTTTCCTCTGCCTGCTGCTGATCAAGTGGTTTGCGGTGGATCTTCACTGGCTGCCGGTTGGCGGCATGACCAATACCGGCAGCGACGACAGCGGCTGGGCCTACGTCTTACAGGTCGCCGCCCACCTGGTGCTTCCGGTGCTGGCGCTGGTGATGCTACAGGCCGGAAGCCTGACGCGCTATTTCCGCGCCAGCATGCTGGACGTAGTGAAAATGGACTTTATTCGCACCGCGCGCGCCAAAGGACTGCGCGAGCGCACCGTTATCCTCAAGCACGCTATGCGTAATGCGCTGCTGCCGATAATCACCCTGCTAGGCTTTGAGCTACCGGGGCTTTTTTCCGGGGCAATCATTACCGAGAAGGTCTTTAACTGGCCGGGCGCAGGCCACATTCATATCGACTCGCTGGCCGCACGCGACTACCCGGTGCTGATGGGCTTCACCCTGTTTCTGGCGGTGCTGACCATTCTCGGCAACCTGATTGCCGACATACTTTATGCGTGGGCCGACCCGCGCATCCGCGTGAGGGCGTAATGTTAAGTTCACTGTTTTCAACCAACCGCCGCCTGCGCAAAGCGGAACTCCCGGCGCTGGCCCAGGTTACGCCGTCGCCGTGGCGCCAGGCCTGGCGGACGTTAAAGCGCAACCGTCTGGCGATGTTTTGCCTCGGCCTGTTGATTGTGATGGCGGTGTGGTGCGCCCTCGGGCCAATCTGGTCGCCGTGGAAGGACGATGCTACCGATGCCCTGATGATCAACAAAGCGCCGGGCGCCGTGCACTGGCTCGGCACCGACTTCCTCGGCCGGGATGTCTACACCCGCCTGCTGCTGGCCGGGCGTATTTCGCTGATCATCGGCCTGCTGACCATGCTGCTGTCCGTCACCCTCGGCTATCTGCTGGGCGCGGTCTCCGGCTACGCTGGCGGCTGGACCGATAAGATAATCATGCGCCTTGCCGACCTGGTCATGACCATCCCCAGCCTGCCGCTGCTGATTGTGGCCGGGGCGATGCTTTCCGAACTCGACTTCTCCCCTGACTCGCGCATTTATATGGTGGTTATCATGCTCAGCCTGCTGGAATGGCCGAAGCTGGCTCGCCTGGTGCGCGGGCAAATCCTCTCGCTGCGCGAGCGCGATTTTATGCTGGCAACCCGAGTGCTGGGGCTTTCCGCTCGCCGCCGCCTCTTTGGTCACCTGCTGCCTAACACCATTCCGATTCTGGTGGTGATGGCGACCATGGCGGTGGCTAACGCCATTTTGATGGAGTCGGCGCTAAGTTATCTGGGCCTCGGGGTCGTCCCGCCGACGCCTTCCTGGGGCAACATGATGGACACGGCCAACAGCCTGATCGATTTCCAGCGTCGCCCATGGCTATGGATGCCGCCGGGTATCGCTATTTTTATTACCGTGATTGCGATTAACGTGCTGGGCGACGGCCTGCGCGACGCGCTGGATCCGAAAATGAAGCGAGGTGCGAAATGAGCGAAGCGCTGATCCAGTTTAACCAGCTATCTCTTTCATTTGCCTCCGAACAAGGCCGCGTACGTGCGGTACAGGATGTCTCATTTACCGTTCATGCCGGGCAAACCGTCGGCGTGGTGGGCGAGTCCGGCTGCGGCAAAAGTGTCACCGCTATGTCGCTGATGGGGCTGCTCCCGCCCCAGGCGGCGCGCATCGACGGGGGAGAGATCCTGTTTCAGGGGAAAAATCTGCTGGGGCTTAAAGCTTCGCAAATGGCCGACCTGCGCGGCAACGAACTGGCGATGATTTTCCAGGAGCCAATGACCGCCCTGAACCCGGTATTAACCATAGGTGAACAGCTTTGCGAACCGCTGATCCGCCACCGGGGCGAAACGCCGAAAGCGGCATGGCAGCAGGCCACGCAGATGATTACCGACGTAGGGCTGGCGCGAGCCGAAAGCCTGATGACCAGCTACCCGCACCAGCTTTCCGGCGGCATGCTGCAACGCATAATGATCGCTATGGCGCTCAGCTGTAGGCCAAAGCTGCTGATCGCCGATGAGCCAACGACGGCGCTGGACGTAACGGTGCAGGCGCAGATCCTGCGGCTACTGCGCGATCGGGCGCGCCAGCACCATATGGCGCTGATGCTGATCACCCACGATCTCGGCGTCATCGCGCAGATGGCGGAGCACGTTGTGGTGATGTACGCCGGACGTATCGTCGAACAAGGGCCAACCGCCGAAGTGCTGCGCAACCCGATGCACCCTTATACCAAAGGGCTGATCGCCTCCCGCCCGATCCCCGGCGAGCGTCGCCGCAGGCTTTATTCGATCCCCGGCCAGGTTCCCGATCTGGCAGAGCTTCCGCCTTATTGCGCGTTTACCGATCGCTGCGAGCGTGCCACCGAGCGCTGCCGTCAGGGCGTTCCGGCGCTTATCGGCCAGCACAGACAGGCCGCCTGTTTTTACAGTGAATTAGCGGAGTCCGCATCTTGAACAGTCAGTATCTTATTGAAGTAGAAGGACTCAAGAAGCACTTTGAGCTACGCGATGGCCTGTTCGGCCAGCAAACCGGCGAACTGCGTGCGGTGGACGGCGTAAGCTTTAACATCCGGCCCGGCACCATCTTTGGTCTGGTTGGCGAGTCCGGCAGCGGGAAAACCACCGTCGGGCGCACCCTGCTCGGCCTGTACGATAAAACCGACGGCAGCGT
Source organism: Cedecea davisae DSM 4568 (assembly GCF_000412335.2). GTDB lineage: Bacteria > Pseudomonadota > Gammaproteobacteria > Enterobacterales > Enterobacteriaceae > Cedecea > Cedecea davisae. The sequence goes on along the minus strand of NZ_KE161030.1, from coordinate 758,650 downwards.
GAAATATCGCGGCAAAGAGCTGAGTGAACTGAGCGCCAAAGAAGCCCGCGCCCTTCGTCCCAAAATCCAGCTGGTTTTCCAGGACCCGTATAGCTCGCTGAACCCGCGCATCCGCGTAGGCGACGCTATTGGCGAAGCTATGCTGGAGCACAAGCTTTGCACCCGCGCCGAACTGCGGGACAAGGTTCTGGAAGTGATGAAAATTTGCGGGCTGCCGCCGCAGCACTACAACCGCTTTCCGCATGAGTTTTCCGGCGGCCAGCGCCAGCGTATCGGCATCGCCCGCGCCCTGATCCTTAACCCCGACTTTATCATTGCGGATGAGCCTATCTCGGCGCTGGACGTGTCAATTCAGGCGCAAATAATCAACCTGTTCTCAGACCTGCGTGACGAACGCGGCGTCACCTTCCTGTTTATTTCTCATGATCTTGGCGTAGTAGAACACCTCTGCGATGACGTGGCGGTGATGTACCTCGGCCAACTGGTAGAAACCGCCAGTCGCGACGTGCTGTTCAGCCAGCCGCTGCATCCGTACACCCAGGCATTGCTGGCCGCCGTGCCAACCCTCGACCCGGACAGCGAGCCGGTTGAAGCGATAAGTGGCGAAATCCCCGACCCGTCACGCCCGCCTCCGGGCTGCCGCTTCTCCTCCCGCTGCCCGCGAGTGACCGAGCATTGCCGCCGGGAAGCTCCTGCCCTGCGTGAAGTCGGTGACGCCCACCGCGTGGCCTGCCATTTGGTTTAAGTCAGTCGAAGTATCTTATACGGACAGCGGCCTTAGCATGCTGTCCGCCACTACTTTCCCAGTCTCCAGCTTAATTAATCGGTCGGCCAGCGGGAAATAGCGATCGTCGTGGGTGATGGCTAATACGGTTTTTCCTTCCGCCTTCAGCATGGGCAGCAGCACTTTATAGAACACTTCTTTAAAACCGGGGTCCTGGTCCGCCGCCCACTCGTCGAACAGGTAAAAAGGCCGGTTTTCCAGCCACGCCTGCAATAACGCCAGCCGTTTACGCTGCCCCTGCGACAGCGCGGTGGTGGAGAAACGGCCGTCGCGGAAGGTCACTTTATGCTCGAGCCTGAGCAAGTGCAGCAGCTTTTCAACCTGCTCCGCCGTGCGTTCGTGAACATTGTCCACGTCGTCAAAGAGAAAGAAGTCGTTAAACACTACGGCAAAATGCTGGCGATAGATCTCCCGCATTTCCGGCGTCACCGGCTGGCCGTTAAGTCTTAATTCGCCGCTGTCCGGCGGATAAAGCCCCACCAGCAGGTTAGCCAGCGTAGTCTTCCCGCTGCCGTTGCCGCCGACCAAAAACACCAGTTCACCGCGAGTAAAAAGAAGGCTAAGCGGGCCAAGAGTAAAGCGCTCGCCCTCTTCGCCCTGATATTCGTAGCGAATATCGGCCAGCTCAAGGCTGCCGAAATCCGGCGTGTTGATCAGCGGCAGCAGCTTTTCCTGCGGCAGGTCGGCTTTTAGCCGGGCGATGCGCTGGAGCGCGATTCGGGCGCTGGTCAACGTCGGCAGCGCCGAAAGCACGCCTTCAACCGGCATAATCATATACAGGAATATCATGGCGTAGCCGGTCATTACCGCCGAACTCAACGCCAGATATTCCCGCAGCAGATACAGCACCACGCCGATAAAGGCGAAGAACAGCACGCTGCCCCAGCTTTTTGCCAGGCCATAAAATACATAGCCGCGCGTGCGTTCGATGCGCACCGCTTCGATATTTTCGCTCAGCGGTCCTTCAACAAAATGACGCCTGCGCGGCGGGTTAAGGCGAAACTCGCGCCCGCCGTCGAACAGCTTTTTACACTGGGCGATAAGCGTGTCTTCCCGCTGGCGCGAACTGCGTAGCAGCCCCAAAGCCTTGCCGTGAGCAGCACGATAGCCCGCCGCGCCCAGCCCGAGCACCAGCAGCGCAAGGAGTAAAACCTGCCACGACAGCGTGCCGAGGTAGATCAGGCAGCCGACGATCGCCGCCCCGTAGATCAACAGCCCCGGCAGGCTGACGAAAAACACCACCAGAGTATCGAGATCCTGGGTGAGGATCGAAATCGCCTTCGACATGCCGGTTTTTTCGAGCTGCGACCACGCCGTTTCGCTGACGTGATCGACTACGTCTTTGCGCAGGGTCGCCTTCACTTTTTGCCCCAGCCACGTAAAGAGCGTTTCCGCCAGCACCCGGGTTGCCAGCATCAGCGCCGCCAGCAGCACAAATTTCAGCGCTTCGCTTGCCAGCCCGTCCGGCGGCAACGTCAGACTGTGGTTGATGACCGCCAGCAGCGAAGCGTTGCTTAACCCGCTGACTACGCTTGCCAGCGCGGCCAGCACCAGCCATCCGCCCACGAGACGGAGCAGCATGATTAACAGAGACATTGTTCATTCCTTTTCGACATTACTCTTCCGGCGCTATTGTTGGTGTGTATGCGCCCGGCTACGAATAAGCGTCCATACCAGCAGCGGTACGCCAACCAGAGACGCCACCAGCCCAACGGGCAGTTGACGCGGATAAAGAAAGTTGCGGCCCATCCAGTCCGCCAGCACCATAATCAGCGCCGAAATAAGCGCCGCGGTGAACAGCTGGGCCATTGGACGTTTTGCTCCGGCTTTACGCGCCAGATGCGGCCCGAGCAGCCCCACGAAGGAAACCGGCCCCACCACCAGCGTGGCAAGACCGGTCATCAGCGCCGCCAGAATCAGCACGTTGACCCGCGCCCTGCCGACGTTAACGCCGAGCGAGCCGCTTATCGGGCCAAGGGGCAACAGCAGCAGCCAGCGTTTATAAAGCGGAGAAATAGCGAGCAGCAGCAGCATGGCGAAGAACACGCCGATGGCGATGCCGTTATTGACGTAGTAAGTGCTGCCGGTCATCAGTTGGAGCAGCATCGCGCTGGCCTGCTGGTTGTTGAGCATCACGATGCTTGCCACCGCCTGGAACAGCGCGTTCAACGCCAGGCCGTTAAGCAGCACGCGCTGCGGATTGAACGCTCCCCGTCGGCTGCTCCACAGCGTAATCAGCAGGCTTAGCAGCGCCCCGGCTGCGCTGCTTAAAATCATCAGCCCGGTGCCGCCGCCGGGGAAGAGCAGCAGGAACGCAGTGACGCCCATTGCCGCCCCACCGCCGATGCCGAGGATCTCCGGGCTGGCAAGCGGGTTGCCGCTCACGCGCTGCATCAATACTCCGGCAGCGGCCAGCAGCGCCCCGGCGCTCAATGCCGCCAGCAGGCGCGGCAGACGCATAGGTAATATCGCGTGCTGCTCCATAAGTGTCGTCCAGTGCCAGCCATGCAGCTCCTGACCAAGAAACAGCGACAGCACCACGGCAACCGCCAGTAGCCCAAACGCCATCCCGGCCGGGAAACGCACGCCGCCCGGCTCACCTTCATAAGCCGAAGGTACGGTTTCCGGCATCTGATGCCGCGCTTTTGAAGCCAGCAGAATAAGCAGCGGACCGCCGGTTAACGCCGTCAGCATGCCCACCGGCAGAAGCTGCCCGTCCAGCAGCGTGATGCGGCTAACGCTGAGGTCGGTAAACCACAGCAGACCGCCCCCAATCAGCAGCGACTGGCACAGCATCTGCCGCGTGGTTCGCGCCCCGCCAAGGCGCGCCAGATGAGGGGCAGCCAGCCCGACAAAACCGATGACGCCAACGCTGTTGATGATCAAGGCGCTCATCACTAAAGCCAGCGCCATCGCCGCCGAGCGGATCAGCAGCGGCGACGCACCCAGGCTGCTGACCATCGCTTCCGGCAGCCTGAGCAGCGCCAGCGGCCTCAACAGCAGCAGCAGGGCAAGCGCACAAAGCGCCAGCCAGGGCGCAATCGCCGCCACGCCGCTCCAGTCCGGCTGCGCCAGCGAGCCGCCGCCCCACATCAGCACCGACAGCAGGAAACGATCGTTGATAACCGCCATGATCATGGTGAGCGACCCGCACCACAGGTTGATCAGCATCCCGGCCTGAATAGTCACCAGCGGCGACAGGCGCTGCCGCCAGGCGAGCAGCAGAACCAGTAGCAGAGCGGCAACTTCCCCGGCGATTATCACCCCGGTACGCGCCGTGAGCAGGCTGGCAGGGAACCACATAGAGGCCACGCCAAGCGCGAGGGTTGCGCCAGAAGTCATTCCCAGCGTGATAGGCTCCGCCAGCGGGTTACGCAGCGCCCGCTGCATCAGCCAGCCGCACAGCGCCAGCGCCGCTCCGCCGAGCCACGCCATCACCTGACGCGGGAACCACATTGAATGCAGGATAACCGCATGGGCATCCACCATTTTTGAGCTGAACAACAGGCCCAGGCCATGCTGAAGCCCGCCGAACTGCGCCACGTTTTGCAGCGCCAGAGCAAGACTTGCCGCCCATAGCCCGGCGATCAGCAGCCAGGAGGTTATCACTCGTCCGGACTCAGCCATGCTGCCACCCCGTAACAATCTGGCTCAGCGCTTCGGCAAGGCGAGTCGCCGTAACCAGCGCGCCGCCCGAACTGAATTTTTGCTCCGGGAGAGCAACCTGCGGCTGGGCGGTCAGCGGCAGACGCTGCCAGAGCAATGAATGCTGCCAGCTGCGGATAAACGGCCGCTGCCCGTCATCGGCCAGTAAAATCAGCCCGGCGTTTTCGGTACCGATGCGCGTCAGCTCGACCAGCGCCTCTCCCTGAGCATTGGTGCCGCCCCGCCAGGCATTGGCGATACCGCAGCTCGCCAGTACGTCTCCCGGCAGGCTTCCCTTGCCGTAAAGTTTTATATGTAGCGCGTCCACCGGCGTAGCCAGAAACAGCGGCCGCGTGTAGCCCGCCGCCGCTTCCCTCGCCTGCCGGGTAGCCTGTTCAAAAAGAGCCAGTACGGCCTGGGCCTGGGTTTCCCGGTGCAGAACCGTAGCCAGCCGGGCCAGCGAGTTTTTCCAGGCCGCCAGCGTGCCGGTGGGCAGCGTTAACGTAGGGGCGATTTGTTCAAGCTGAGGCTTCAACAACCCGTGGCCTGGCGTTATCACAATCAGGTCGGGTTTCAGGGCATACAGCGTTTCGAGATTCGGCTGGTACAGCAGGCCGATGTCCACCACGCTGGAGGGCAGCTCCGGCGTGCCGATAAGTTTGCGATACCAGTCCGGGGCGGAGACAGCCTGCGGAGTGACGCCGAGAGCCAGGATAAGCTCCGTCAGCCCCCAGTCCAGCATCGCAATCCGCCGCGGCACGCCGGGAACGGCACCAGCCGCCCCGATAAAGGGGGCGGCCAGCGCGAGGGTCAGTAAACGTCTGCGGGAGAGCATTCGTTTACCACTGGTAGCTCAGGGTCGCCACATACTGGCGTTTCACCGCGTATTCGCAGCCGTTGTTCTGGCAGGCGGCAAGGTAGGTTTTGTTAGTCAGGTTGGCGGCGTTAAGCGCGATTTGCCACTGCCTGTACTGCCATGCAGCTCGTGCGTCATAAACAGTTGCCCCCGGGACCTGGAGCGAGTTATCGCTGGTCGCATAGCTCGGGCCAACGTAGCGCACGCCGCCGCCCAGCGAGAAACCATCCAGCGGGCCGCTGAAGGCATACTGGCTCCAGAGCTTCGCGGTATTGCGGGAAATACCCATTGGATGTTTGCCTTCGGTGCCGTCGTTGGCCTTGAGCACTTCAGGATCGGTCAGGGCATAAGAGCCGAGGATCTGCCACGCTGGCGTCACGTTGATCTTGCCTTCCAGCTCGATACCGCGGGAGCGGATCTCGCCGGTCTGCACGCTGTAGTTAACATGATTAGGATCGGCCGTTGCCACATTGGTCTGGCGAAGATCGAACAACGCCAGCGTAAACAGCGCGTCCATGCCAACCGGATCGTATTTCAGGCCCACTTCGGTCTGCTTGCCTTTGGTCGGCTTAAAGCCGTTGCCGTAAAAGTCAGTTCCGGCGCTCGGTACGAATGACGTCGAGTAGCTGATGTAAGGCGCAATGCCGTTATCAAAGTGGTACAGCAGCCCCGCCCGGCCCGTTGTCGCATAATCGCTGCGGCTCTGGTGGCTATCGGCCAGTAAATCAGTCGCTTTGGTTTTAGCATGATCGTAGCGCCCGGCAAGGCTCATCACCCAGTTATCCAGCGCCATCTGATCCTGCAAATAGAGACCCGTTTGATCCATCGTCGAGTGGCTGCTGCTGGTGAACGCCGGGACTTCAACCGGGGTGCTGTAATCCGGGTTGAGGTAGTTAAGCGGTGAAGCGTCGCCGTAACCCGCCCGGCTGCGCACCGAAGAATGCATCACGTCCACGCCCACCAGCGCGATGTGCGAAACCGGGCCGGTATCAAAGCGGAACTCGCCCTGGTTATCCGCCGCGAAGTTGCTCGTGGTCTCGGTGAGATTCATGGAATAGCGATCCACCAGCGGCCGGGTCGCATAAGTCCCAAACGGGTAAACCATGCGGTAGTCCGCGCTGCTGCTGATGTAGCGCACGTTCTGGCGCAGGGTCACGTTATCGTTCAGCTCGGTGCGGAACTGGTAGCCGATGCTGCCCTGCTGGCGGCTGTAGGTATCAAAACCAGGCTGGCCGCCGTAGAAGTTGCTGCCGATCTTGCCGTTCGGGTTGTTCACCAGCGTGCCGTTCATCGGCATCATGTTGTAGAAGCCAGAGTCCGGATCTTTACGCAGTTGGGCCAGCAGCGTCAGCGTGGTGCGGTCGTTTGGCTGCCAGGTGAGAGACGGCGCAATGTCGTAGTGCTGGTAACGGGTATGGTCAACCTGGGTTTTGGTGTCAAAGAAGGTGCCCGCCACGCGCCCCAGCCACGCTTTGCTGTCGGTCAGCGGGCCGGTCACGTCAAAGCCGGTGCCAAACTGGTTGTTATTCCCGGCGCTGACGTAAACCTGGCCGCCGGGCTGTGCCTGCGGAGTTTTGCTTACCAGATTCACTACGCCGCCGGGGTTGGCCTGGCCATACAGCACCGAGGCAGGCCCTTTCACCACTTCAATGCGGGAAAGCAAGAACGGGTCCCAGGCCGGGCGGCTCCACCAGGCTTCGCGCGGCAGGCGCAGGCCATCGAGGTATTCGTCGGCCTCAAAGCCACGCACCGTGATGGTATCAAAGCGGGTATCCGGCCCGGCGCTTTCTGAAGAGACTCCGGCGACATAGCGCAGGGTTTCCGGCACGTTCTTCGCGGCCATCGCGGCAATTTGCGCCTGGGTGACAACCGAAATGCTCTGCGGCGTGCGGCTAATCAGCGAGCTGGATTTGGTGCCCGCTTCTGCCTCATGCGCCACAATGCTGGTTTCATCTTCCTGCCCGGAGGAGGAAGGCGCGGCCGCCGTCACCACCATCGTGCTTTCAGGAGCAGCCGGTTTATCTGCCGCCTGCGCGAAACCTCCGCATGCCGCGAAGACTGCACAACTTAACGCCTTCAAAGGCATGTTCCCGTTTAACCATCCGCCCTGTTTCATATCGACCGTATCATGTTATAAGAAGAGGATCGAAATGATAATTATTCACCTTTAAAAGAGAAGAGCACGGGTGGCAGAATAGCGCAAGCCGGTGAGGATATATCGCAAAGCAGACAGAGATTGTCTTAACGCGCTACTGCGCCATGAAATGGCGAGAATCGGACGAATGGCAGGCAACAGATGATAAAGCAATTCACACAGCAGAGTCCGCAGGAAGCGTTTCTGGAAGTACGAGAGCTGCATTATAGCGCAGGGAGCAGGGAACCGTTTCATGCGCATGAACAAGGCCAGCTGATTTACCCGGTGAGCGGTGTCGCGAAGATCCGCAGCGAGCAAAACGTCTGGGTTGTGGCCCCCGGCCACGCGCTTTGGCTTCCTGGCCGCCTGCCTCACGGGCTGGAAGCGATTGGAAAAGTGCTGACCCACAACCTGTATATGACGCCCGCCGCCTCCGCCGCCTTTGGCCTCCATTGCCGCAGCCTGGCGGTTACGCCTCTGTTCCAGTCGTTGACCGCTGCCGGTTTAGAAAAACCCGCCGACGCCCAGCGCGCCCGCCTGCTGCACGACCTGCTGCATAACGAACTGCTGCGGCTTCAGGATATCGCCCTGTGCCACATCACCCTGCCCCACGACAGGCGCATTCGCCAGCTGTGTGACGCCCTGTGCAGCGACCTCTCTCAACGCGAAACCCTCGCCTGGTGGGGCAGGCAGGTCGGCGCCAGCGAACGCACTCTCGCCCGACTGTTCCGGGAAGAAACCCAGCTCAGCTTTACCGAGTGGCGCCAGCAGATGCATCTGGTAGAAGCAGTTTGCCATCTGGCTCGCGGCACCACTATCAGCAACCTCTCCAGCACGCTCGGCTATGCCAGCAGCAGCGCGTTTATCGCTATGTTCAGGAAAAAGCTGGGGGTTTCCCCCCAGAGGTATATTGGCCGCTATCTCTGACATGGCTTTTACAATCCGGTTCCATCGGCGATAATCAGCGTTTGCGCCTTCTACCGGAATAACCATGAGCGACACTCAACCTGCCCAGGCGACGGCCAAACGTCCGATGAAACTCAGCACTTCGGTCACGCTGATGCTGTGTGCCGTTATCGGCTCGGTGCTTTTGGTGGTCTACGCGCTGTATTTCATTCAGGTCAGCAATGCCACGCGCAGCGGCCTGAAAGATACCGCGCTGGCGGTGGCCAGAACCCTGGCCGACGATCCAACGATTAAGCTCGGGCTGACTCTGCCCCACGACAGAGACATTATTCCGCCGGTGGCCTCCCGCGTGCAGGATCGAAACGATCTGCTGTTCGTGGTCGTCACCGATATGAACGGCATTCGCTATTCTCACCCCAAGCCGGGCAATATCGGCTCGCATTTTATCGGCGACGATATTTTCCCGGCGCTGGAAGGCAAAGAAAACGTCTCGATAAACCACGGCGTGCTGGCGGAGGCGCTGCGCGTCTTTACCCCGGTTTATAACGAGCAGCACAAGCAGATTGGCGTGGTCGCCATCGGTATTTCGCTAAGCAAAGTGGACCAGCAGATAGCCAAAAGCCGCTGGAGCGTACTGTGGACGGTGCTGTTCAGTGCCCTGGTCGGTTCGCTCGGCACCTGGGTGCTGGTGCGCGTATTGAAGCGCATTCTGTTTGGCTTTGAACCTTATGAAATCTCCGCCCTGTTCGAGCAGCGCCAGGCGATGCTGCAATCGGTCAAAGAGGGAATTATTGCCGTCGATCGTGAAGGCCGCGTCACTTTAATCAACCACGCGGCGCGCAAAATGCTGCTGTCGCCGGACGATTTCCGCCTCGGTAAAACCGTGCCGCCTGGGCCGCTGGTCTCCACGCTGTGCGAAGTGTTACGCAGCGGTATGCCTATTCAGGACAGAGAAATTATCAGCTACGGGCGTCTGGTCTTGTGTAATGCGGTGCCGATTCGTATAAATAACCAGGTGATAGGCGCGATAAGCACCTTCCGCGATAAAACAGAAATCAATTTGTTGACTCAGCGTGTAGACGGCATGGTGAATTATGTCGACGCTCTACGCGAGCGTTCTCATGAGTTTATGAATAAGCTGCACGTTATTCTTGGCCTGCTACAGCTTAAGCATTACGACAAGCTTGAAGAGTACATTCTGCAAACCGCCAGTAATTACCAGACGGAAATCGGCACGCTGCAAAGCAAAATTAAGTCGCCGGTTATCGCCGGGTTCCTGATTGGCAAAATTAATCGCGCGCGCGAAGCGGGGCATCATCTGGCGCTGGCCGATGAATGCCAGCTGCCGGACAACCCGAACGAGCTTCAGGTGATGGCGCTGATTACCGCATTAGGCAACCTGATTGAGAACGCACTGGATGCGATGGCCGGGCAGCCGGACGGGGAAGTGGGCGTATTGCTACACTACCAGAACGGCGTGCTGAGCGTTGAAGTCAGCGACGACGGCCCCGGCATTGAGCCGGAGAAAATTCAGGCTATTTTTGACAAAGGCTTCTCCACCAAAGGCGAGCAGCGCGGCGTTGGGCTGTTCCTGGCCAAACAGCAGCTTGAACGGCTTGGCGGCAGCATTCAGGTGGAGTCTGAGCCGGGCGTCTTTACCCAGTTCTTTGTGCAGTTACCCTGGGATAGTGAAAGGAACAATTCGTGATCAATGTATTAATAGTCGATGATGATGCCATGGTTGCGGAATTAAACCGCGCCTACGTCAGCCAAATCCCGGGCTTTAGCTGCTGCGGCTCCGCTTCCACGCTGAAACAGGCGCGGGAGATGGTAAATAACCCGGAGTTAAAAATAGATTTGATCCTGCTGGACGTTTACATGCAGCAGGATAACGGTCTCGATCTGCTGCCGACCCTGCGCGAAGCGGGGAAAAGCATCGACGTTATCGTTATTTCATCGGCGGCGGACGCGGCGACAATTCAAAAGTCGATGCATTACGGCGTGGTGGACTATCTGATTAAGCCGTTCCAGTTCCCGCGTTTCGAAGAGGCGCTGACCAACTGGCGCGAAAAGAAAAACCTGATGGGCACCCACAAGTATTACGAACAGGCGGATGTCGACCGCCTGCTGCACGGCGGTTCGCCGGTGGTGGCGGACTCAAAGCGCCTGCCGAAAGGGTTAACGCCGCAGACGCTGCGTACCATTTGCCAGTGGATAGATACGCATCCAACGGAAGAGTTTTCCACCGATGAGCTGGCGGCGGCGGTCAATATTTCCCGCGTATCCTGCCGTAAATACCTGATTTGGCTGGCACAGATTAATATTCTGTTCACCAGCATTCATTACGGCATGACCGGCCGCCCGGTTTACCGCTATCGCCTTCAGGCGGAACAGCTCGGCCTGCTCAAGCAATACTGTCAGTAAGCAGCCGGTAGTCGCTTTCCAGCGGCGTAAAGCGGAATAAATTGGCCGAAGAGAGAATAATCTCGCGCCGTTTAGTTACAAAAATCGCCTCGATATCGGGGCGGTTCTTCAACATGTTAATGCCCTTCTCCACGCCCATGCCGAAAATCAGCGTCGTCCAGATATCGCCGTCGATAGAGTCCGCCGAAACAATGGTGACGCTCTCGAGTTCGTTCTCCAGCGGGTAGCCGGTGCGCGGGTCAAGAATATGGTGATAACGATTGCCGTCCAGCTCGAAGTAGCGCTCATACACGCCGGAAGTCACTACCGACTTATTGGCAACTTCAATCACGCCCAGCATCTCATCCGCCCCGCTAAACGGTTTTTTCAGGCCAATTGACCAGCCGCCCTGCGGTGAGCCAAGAGTCTGAACATTACCGCCGAGGTTAATCAGCCCCTGCTCCACGCCCTGCTTGTTTAGAAAATCGCGCACGCGGTCGGCAATGTAGCCTTTGGCTATCGCCCCGAGGTCAATTTCCATTCCCGGTTGGGTAAGAAAAACGCTGGCTGCGGCTTCGTCCAGCAGCACCTGATGAGGGTCAGTAAGCGGCAGCAGAGCGGCTATCTCCTGCTGCGGCGGCACGCTGTCGCCCTTAAAGCCAATCTTCCAGCGCTTAACCAGCGGGCCGATGGCGAGGTTAAAAGCGCTGCCGGGGAACAGGCTGGCGGCCTTTGCGCATTTGATAAGCTCGAACACCGGGCGGCTGACGACAACAGGATGCTGACCGGCGGCGTGATTAATGCTCATCACCTGCGATTGGGCGCGGTTAACGGTGAGTAGATCTTCGTATTGTTTGATCAGGCGGAACACCTGGGAGGCGAGCGTTTCGTTGTGCTCGAACAGCTTGAGGAGGATGGGCGAACCCATTAATACCGCGGAATATCCGTAAACGCCTTCGGTTTGTGACATAGCGGCTCCTTGTTGCTTGAAAGGATTGCGCCCCGGCGTTAACCGGGGCGCTTCGGGCTTAACGTTTTGCCCAGCTTGCCGCCTGATGGCCCGCCAGGGTGCCAAAGATAATGATGTCTGCCACCGCGTTACCGCCGATGCGGTTGCCGCCGTGGATGCCGCCAACAACCTCACCCGCCGCGTAAGCGCCCGGGATAACCTGTTGCTGTTTGTTCAGCACTTCGGTTTCAGTGTTGATGGTCACGCCACCCATGGTGTGGTGCACCCCCGGCGCGATGCGGATGGCGTAGAACGGGCCATCTTTAATCGGATTACGCAGCGCGGTTTTACGGCCAAAGTCTTCGTCGTACTGATTTTCCACGAAGCCGTTGTAACGCTCAAGCGTTGCCAGGAAAGTGTGGTAATCCATACCCAGTTTCTCCGCCAGCTCGCGCGGCCCTTCGGCGCTAACCACAAAGCCTTTGGCGATGTATTCGTCAGCCGCTTTGTTTTTGGTGCGCACGTTTTCATCGAACACGATGTAAGCGTATTTCTCCGGCAGGGCAATAATCTGCGCCGATACTTTATCGCGAGTTTCCATTTCGTTGAAGAAGCGGCTGCCTTTCTGGTTCACCAGGATAGCGCCGCCGCCGCGAATCGACTCGGAAATCAGGTAGGACGTAGTTTGCTCAACCGTTGGGTGGATCTGAATTTCACCCATATCCACGGTGCCCGCGCCCAGTTTTTCCAGCAGGGCAATACCGCCGCCGGTCGCGCCTTTGTGGTTGGTGGTGACGAAGCCGTCCAGGTCAGGGCGGTATTTCACCACCATCTGGCTGTTGGCGCTGAATCCGCCGGTGGCAACGATAACGCTCTTCGCATGAATGGTCAGGGCTTCGTTTTCGTCAGTCAGCAGCTCCACGCCGCTTACCGCGCCCTGCTCAAACAGGATTTCGGTTACCGCGGTGTCCATCAGCACGTCGATACCGCGTTTGTTAATGTTGCGCAGCAGGCCGCTAATCAGGTAGCCGCCAACCGCCGATCCGTCACGCGGGCGGTGGGTACGGTCAATGCTCATCCCGCCGGTGGTGGTGATGTCGTTCAGCATGATCCCGCGATCCGCCAGCCACTCAATCGCCTGCGGAGCCGTCTCCACAAAGCGGTGCAGCAGCTCAGGATTGTTTTTGCCGTAACCGCCTTTCAGGGTTTCGGCATAGAACAGCTCTTTGCTGTCGTTAATGCCTTTTACGCGCTGGAAGCGGGTTTCGGCCGCATTCATCCCGGCGGAGGCCTTCACGGTATTGCCGCCGATGGAAGGCATTTTCTCAACGATCAGCACGCTAGCGCCTTCGTCGTGAGCCTGAATCGCCGCTGCCAGGCCCGCGCCGCCGCTGCCGACAACCACAACATCGTAGTTTTGTGGGGCGCTAACGCCGCCGCTCTCTTCAAACGCCCGCTGCTTGCTGGATTTCACCATCGCTTTGGAGACGGCTTTTTTCACCGCTTCGCTCTGGGAAGTCGCGCCGGAAATGGCGTCCACAAACGGCGAGTTGGCGGTCAGGATACGGGTACGAATTTCTTCAAAATTGGTCGTGAATTCAACGTCGTCCTGCGGGCCTTCGGCCAGCGCGATGTCCGCGATGCCTTCGTTATCGAGGCTAACGTTAATCACCAACTGGTTTACGTCATCGCTGACGGTTTCTTCGAATACGCCCGGTTTGAATTTGGATGCGCCGCCCATGCTCATGTCGCGGATCATCGCCTCTACCAGCGAGAAGCGCCACAGCGGTTCAGGAATAGTCAGCTCTTCGCGTTTGGTGCTATCGATAAACAGATCCAGCACTTCGCCGTTGGCGATGCGGTCTGTCCAGTCCGGGTAAGCGATGCAGGCGCGGCCTACAGCCACCAGGTCATAGCCGTTTTCCAGCGCGGTTTCTACGTCAGAAGCATTGACGATGCCGCCCACGCCCATCACCGGGATTTGCGCCAGTTCGGCGGAACGCATCTGGCAGTATTTGTTAATCAGCGGCGTCGGGTCGGTGGTGTCGTTGATTGACGGACGCAGCGAGTAGCCCAGCGAGAAGTGCAGGTAATCAAGGCCGCGAGCCGCCAGTTTCTCCAGCAGATACATGGTGTCGTCGAAGCGGATGCCGGGAACTTCAAGCTCTTCAGGAGAGAAGCGGTAGCCGATGATAAATGAATCGTCGGCAAACTGGCGCACCATCTGGTGGGTAATATCCAGCACCGCCAGCGGGAATTTAGCGCGGTTATCGCGGCTGCCGCCCCATTCGTCGTCACGCTGGTTGGAGTTAGGAGAGTAGAACTGCTGAATAAGGTAGGTGTTGGCTCCGTGGATTTCCACGCCGTCGAACCCGGCCTGAATAGCGCGACGAACGGCATCACCGAATTTGCCAACCATGCCTTCCACTTCTTCGGTGGTCAAAGCGTTCGGGGTTGCAGCCCCATCGCGAGGAGCGGCCAGGGCGCTCGGCGCAACCGGAGTACGGCCACCGATAAGTTTCGGGTCGACCATGCGGCCGCCGTGGTAAATCTGCAAAATAGCTCTGGAGCCTTCGGCTTTGATCGCCGCAGCAATTTTTGCCAACCCGGCAATTTTCTCGTCGTTATCAATACCGATAGCGCCCGGGAAAGCGAGGCCGAGATCGTCGATAAAGCAGCATTCCACCACGATAGTGCCGATGCTGCCGGCGCGAACGCGGTAGTACTCCACCAGCTCTTCGGTCACCGTGCCGTCAAAATACCCGGTGCAGGTGGTCATCGGCGCCATCAGCAGGCGGTTTTTTAACGCCGTACCATTGGGTAAGGTAAAGGTGCTGAGCATGTTTTTGTCGGTGTTCATAATGCGACTCCAAACTTTAAAATTTAAACTTGAGAATTGGGTGCTGGCGTTATTTTTGGTTGTAGTTATTTGCCATTATGCATAGCAACAATATAAGACTATTTTTAGTTACCAAACTATTTACGTTAGTTTAAAAACTATTAAATCACCTCAATAACAGAATTACCCACAACGTGTTATTAATTAAAATCCAAAAAATCACATCTTATTAAAAGATGATAACAATTTAATTACTTCGCCACCAACACCAGGAAACATAACCCAGGCCTTGCGCGGCGCAGAATCGAGTCAGCTAAAAGTGATAAAAATCGACTTAAAGGCGCATTTTTAATGATCAAAGTGATAACTTTTCACCGGAAATAACCCTACTCCCGGGTTAACTATTATTTATTTTAAAAATAGATAACAGAATCTCATTTCTTGATCCGGATCAATTGCCATATACCCCGAAAGCGCAATATATAAATATCACCAGTATTTAATTCATCGCAGAAAAAATGCGCTGAATAGCTATTTCTGAAGCAGCTTAAATTCATCTTTAATTAATAAAGAAAGTTAAATAACTAAAGAAAGTGAATTAGCCGGAAATAGAAAACCCGAATCCTTAACTACTTATAACGGTGTCATTATGAGTGTAATAACCACCAATCTACCGCCGCTCAAAGCGAGCACTAAGAAAGCGGGCAACAACAACCGCTGGCTGATGATGGCGCTGCCCATCATCGTTGCGCTGTTGCTGCTGCTGGTCCCGGTTCCTGACGGCCTGCCGCCTTACGCCTGGCACTTCTTTGCCATCTTCGTCGGCGTGATTGTCGGGCTTATCTTCGAACCTCTGCCCGGCGCCGTTATCGGCCTGACCGGGATAGTGGTCATCGCCCTTGGCAGCCAGTGGCTGCTGTTCAGCCCGGAGCAAATGGCCGACCCGAAATTTAAGCTGGCCGGTGCCTCCTTTAAATGGGCGGTAAGCGGTTTCGGCAACTCCACCGTCTGGCTTATCTTCGGCGCATTTATGTTTGCCGCCGGTTACGATAAAACTCAGTTCGGCCGCCGCCTGGCGCTGATTCTGGTGAAATATCTTGGCCGCCGCAGCCTGACGCTGGGCTACGCCATTGCCTTCGCTGACCTGCTGCTGGCACCGTTTACCCCGTCCAACACCGCACGCAGCGGCGGGACTATCTATCCGATTATTGCCAACCTGCCGCCGCTGTACGGCTCTAAACCTAACGACCCGAGCGCACGTAAAATTGGTTCTTACCTGATGTGGGTGGCGATTACCGCAGCCTGTATCACCAGCTCAATGTTCCTTTCCGCTCTGGCACCTAACCTGCTGGCGCTGGCGCTGGTGAAAAGCATCGTCGGGATTAACATCTCCTGGGGCATGTGGTTCCTCGCCTTCCTGCCGCTTGGCCTGCTGCTGCTGCTGACCATGCCGCTGCTGGCCTACTGGCTCTACCCGCCGGAAGTGAAAGTGAACGACGAAGTGCCAAAATGGGCGAGCCGCGAGCTGGAAAAACTGGGTAAGCTGTCCCGCAATGAGATCCTGCTGCTGGTGTTCGTCTGCTTCGCGCTGATGATGTGGATCTTCGCCGCCAGCTGGATTGAACCAGCCCTGGCCGCCCTGCTGGTCATCGTCCTGATGCTGTGGACCGGCGTGCTGAACTGGAACGACATCACCAACAATAAAGCGGCGTGGAACACCTTTGTCTGGTTCGCCACCCTCGTCGCCCTGGCAGACGGCCTCTCTTCTACCGGCTTCATCACCTGGCTGGGTAAAGAAGGCGGCGCGCTAATGAGCGGCATCGCCCCGGGCACCGCAACCATCGTGCTGCTGCTGGCGTTCTACCTGCTGCACTACCTGTTTGCCAGCACCACCGCACACACTACCGCGCTGCTGCCGGCCATGCTGACCATCGCTTCTACTATCCCCGGCATGAATATGGAAGTGTTCTGCCTGCTGATGGTGACCTCGCTGGGCATCATGGGCATCATCACCCCGTACGGCACAGGCCCAAGCCCGATTTACTACGGTAGCGGCTACCTGCCAACCAAAGATTACTGGCGCCTTGGCACCATCTTTGGCGGCCTGTTCCTCGCCGCACTGCTGCTGATTGGTTATCCGTGGATGGCGATGCTGTTCTGATTTAAAGCCGCTGGGGGGCAACTTCCGGCGGCTTATTTTTATGGAGTAATGAGCTATGTCGAACAAACCTTTTGTTTACCAGAACCCTTTCCCTCTGGCGCACGATGAAACCGAATATTATCTGTTAACCCGTGAACACGTTTCGGTTAGCGAATTCGAAGGCCAGCCGGTGCTGAAAGTAGAACCTCAGGCCCTGACTCTGCTGGCACAGCAGGCCTTCCACGACGCGGCGTTTATGCTGCGCCCTGCCCACCAGCAGCAAGTTGCCGATATTCTTCACGACCCGGAAGCCAGCGAAAACGACAAATACGTGGCGCTGCAATTCCTGCGGAACTCTGAGATTGCCGCCAAAGGCATCTTGCCGACCTGCCAGGATACCGGCACCGCGATTATCATGGGTAAAAAAGGCCAGCGCGTCTGGACCGGCGGCGGCGATGAAGCCGCGCTGTCTCAGGGCGTGTACAACACCTATATCGAAGATAACCTGCGCTATTCCCAGAATGCCGCGCTGGATATGTACAAAGAGGTGAACACCGGCACCAACCTGCCTGCTCAGATTGACCTCTACAGCGTGGACGGCGACGAATATAAATTCCTGTGCGTTGCCAAAGGCGGCGGCTCGGCCAACAAAACCTATCTCTATCAGGAAACCAAAGCGCTTATCACCCCGGCGAAGCTGAAAGCTTACCTGGTTGAGAAAATGCGTACGCTCGGCACCGCGGCCTGCCCGCCATACCACGTTGCGTTCGTTATCGGCGGAACTTCGGCTGAGTCCACGCTGAAAACGGTGAAACTGGCTTCCACCCACTATTACGACGGGCTGCCAACCGAAGGCAACGAGCACGGCCAGGCCTTCCGCGACGTGAAGCTGGAGCAGGAACTGCTGGAAGAAGCGCAGAAGCTCGGCCTCGGCGCGCAGTTTGGCGGGAAATACTTCGCCCACGACATCCGCGTTGTGCGCCTGCCGCGCCACGGCGCATCCTGCCCGATTGGCATGGGTGTTTCCTGCTCCGCGGACCGCAACATCAAAGCGAAAATCAACAAAGACGGGATCTGGATTGAAAAACTGGAGAGCAATCCTGGGAAGTACATCCCGGAAGCGCTGCGCCAGGCCGGTGAAGGCGAAGCCGTGAAGGTGAACCTGAACCAGCCGATGAAAGAGATCCTCGCCCAGCTTTCAGCTTACCCTGTTTCTACCCGCCTCTCCCTGAGCGGCACCATTATCGTAGCGCGCGACATCGCCCACGCTAAGCTGAAAGAACGCCTGGATAACGGCGAAGCGCTGCCGCAGTACGTGAAAGATCACCCGATCTACTACGCAGGCCCGGCCAAAACGCCAGAAGGTTACGCCTCAGGCTCTTTAGGCCCAACTACCGCAGGCCGTATGGACTCTTATGTCGATCAGCTTCAGGCCAACGGCGGCAGCATGATAATGCTGGCGAAAGGCAACCGCAGCCAGCAGGTGACCGACGCCTGCCACAAACACGGTGGCTTCTACCTCGGCAGCATCGGCGGCCCGGCGGCGGTTCTGGCTCAGCAGAGCATTAAGAGCCTGGAACTGGTGGAATACCCGGAGCTGGGTATGGAAGCCATCTGGAAAATTGAAGTGGAAGACTTCCCGGCGTTCATCCTGGTGGATGACAAAGGCAACGACTTCTTCCAGCAGATCCAGAACAAACAGTGCGCGGGCTGTAACAAGCACTGATTTAGCAGAACTTGTCATCAAGGCGGGCGCTACGGCGCTCGCTTTTTTTTGCCCGCAAGTTACTCCATACTGAATCCACATTTTCACCACGGCGCAAAAAGGGATTTAGCATGTTGAGGTTGTTTAGCTGGCTGCTGCTAACGCTGCTCAGCTGCGCGGGGCTTAGCGCCTGGTTTTTACAGCAGCAGTACGAGGAGAAGTCCGCCGACTTCCGCATTCTCTACCGTGAGGTCACGGTGAAGCTGTCCCAGCACGACGCCATTATTCCGCTGCTGCCGGTCAGGCAGGATGCCAGCGAGGTGCAAAAGATCCTGCCGCAAATCGTCATGTGGCGGCGGCATAACAACCTCGAACCGCGCCTGCCTATCGTGCCCGAAGGCGACGGCCGCTACTGGCTTAACCGCCCAAATCTGTCCCTGTTAATCGACCTGAAAACCCTGCTCGATACCCTCGGAGAGAAAAAGACGTTTCGCTATCTCGATATCAGCTGGAACGCCACCCTGCTCTACCAGCAGGGCGACTCTGGCGCGTCTTACTACTGGCGCTGGGATAAAACCGTCGCCAGCCCTACCCAGCCGCTTTTGCTCTCCGTCGGCGATAATCCTGAATGGGCTAAGCTGCCGTGGTGGCTGATTATCTCCCCGGCCTTGTTCTGGGCGCTTGCACTCTACCTGCTGGCGCAGTATCAGGTGAATAAACGCCGCCGCGATATTGCAGATTTGCGCGCCCGCTACGCCGAGCTTACCCGGCTCAATACCATGGGCGAGCTGGCGGCGGGCATGGTGCATGAGCTGAACCAGCCGCTGACGGCGGTAATGAGCTATAACCAGGCGGCGGCGAGGCTGATAAAACAGAATAATCCGGCCCAGGTTCCCGGCCTGCTGGAGGCCTCGGTGCTCCAGATAAAACGTATTGATGCCCTGCTCAGCCAGTTCCGGCAAAAATTAACCAGCGAGCGGGCCGAATTCCAGCCTGTCGATCTCCAGCGGCTCTGGCTGCGGGTGTGCAAGCTGCTGGATAACGAGTTGCGGACGGGGAAAATCCGCGCAACCGGCCACTTTGCCGACCCGCTGCCGCCGCTGTTTGCTCCGCCGTTATGGATTGAGCAGATCCTGCATAACATCGTCAGCAACGCTATCCAGGCGCAAACCAGCGGCTCGGGCTGGGTTCATCTCAAGATCGAGGCTGAAAACAACGGCATTGTGTTAACCCTGAGCGACGGCGGGCCGGGGTTATCCCCCGAGGCGCTGGAGCACGTTTTCATTCCGTTCTTCACCACCCGGGCCGGGGGCATTGGCCTGGGTATGGCGCTTACCGACACCCTGGTTCAGCGCCTGAACGGCACTATCGAAGCCAGCAATATTCCGGGACAGGGCGCCTGCTTCAGGCTCTGGTTTCCGCTCAACGGCGAGGAGAAATAATGGAACAGTGCATCTGGCTTATTGATGACGATGCGGCGATCCGCGACTCGCTGAAGCTGCTGCTTTCAACGGTGGGCTGGGAGACTCACGCCTTCGACAGCGCCCAGGCTTTTCAGCAGCAGGCGGGCGACCTCGCCCTGCTCGACGGCTGTATGCTGCTCGACATCCGTATGCCGGGCAAAACAGGGCTGACTCTGCTGGACGAATGGACGCAGGAAGGGCTGGCGCTGCCGGTGATTATCATGACCGGGCACGGCAACATCGATCTGTGCCGCCGCGCCTTTAAAAATGGTGCCTTTGAGTTTCTGACCAAGCCGATTGATGCCGACCTGCTGTTTGAAGTGGTCGGAGCCGCCATGGAGCAGCAAAAAACGCGGCTTGAGGAAAAGCAGAAATGGCAACCTCTCCAGGAAAAGCTCGCGACTCTGACCGCGCGCGAAAAGGAGATGCTGGAGCTGTTGATCCTGGGTTATTCCAGCAAGGAAATTGCCCAACAGTGCTCGCTTTCTCCGCGCACGGTGGAGGCGCACCGCGCCAATATTTTCACCAAGCTTGAAGTTAACTCCCTGCCGAAACTGCTCAAAATCTACGGTGAAGTCGTCAAAGAGACTAAGTAAAACTACCAGGAAAGTTAGGTGTTCGCGCCAATTTCCCGCCAGCGCCGCGTTTCATAGTATTGACCCATAGCAAACCAATATGGAGCAACATCATGAAACGTCTTCTGTTAAGCGCCCTGCTGATGGGCAGCGTAATCTCTAGCGCCAGCGCGGCAACCGGCGTACTGAGCCAGAAAAACCTCTCCCTTGAGCTTGCCGACAAGCTGGCGCAAAGCGCACTCCAGGTTTGCGCCAAAGATAACTATAACGTGGCGGTGACCGTGGTTGACCGTTCCGGCACGCCGCTGGTGATGAAGCGCATGGATAATGCCGGGCCGCATACCGTCGAAGCCAGCCGCATGAAAGCCTGGACCTCATTGACCACCAAAAACCCAACCGACAACGTGATGAAAGGCTCTCAGTCCAACGCGGGCGCGGCCAATATGCGCGATATCCCTGGCTTCCTGCTGCTGGCGGGCGGCGTGCCGGTAAAAGCCGGTGAGCAGGTGATTGGCGCAATCGGCATCGGCGGCGCACCGGGCGGGCATCTCGACCAGGCCTGCGCTATTGAGGCGCTGAAAACGATTGAGAACGAGCTGAAATAACACGATATCGGGCGGAAAATATGAAAATTAAAACAGGCTTATGGGCGCTTCCGTTAATGCTGTGTGCCGGGCAGGCTCTGGCCGCAAACGGGGATGAAGGCTATTACGGTTCGGCTAAATACCTGCAAAGCGAGCAGCGTGCCAGCGACCAGGACACCAGCAGCCGTCCCGGCGTTGGGCAGTTTGTTGACGGTAAAGAAAAAGACAGACTCGGCGGCGCGTCGCTGGCTGCCGGTTACCAGTACGGCAACGGCTGGCGTACCGAGGGGGAATATACCTTCCGCCAGAAAACCGAATTTAGCAGCGGCTCCACCGCCTTCCCGACCAGCTACAACCACCTGAAGCTGAAAACAGAACGGCTGATGCTGAACGTCTATCGCGACTATGAACTGGGCTACGGTGTTTCACTGTTCGGCACCGCGGGTCTCGGGGTTGCGAAGGTAAAAGCGGGCGGCTGGCAGGGTAATACTTCCCGGGAATACGCCTCCAGCACGCAAAACAACCTGGCCTGGTCGCTTGGCGCAGGCGTCAGCTATTCGCCGCTGGAGCGCCTGAGCTTTGACATTGGCTATCGCTACGTGGATATGGGCAAAATCGAGAGCGGCTACAATACCTTCGGCAACGTACGCGGCCTGAAGGACGAGCAAATGAAGGCTCGCCTTGCCACCAGCGAATTTACCCTGGGCACTCGCTACCTGTTCTGATGGTTAAACAGCGGGCGGCGAATGTGCCGCCCGTTTTCCTTCTCTAGTGGTGCAGCATCTCGTCAACTACCTGCGCTTTGGTCATATTGTACGGGTAATATGTTGGCCAGTTATCCATCTCTTTGAGCAATGCGTCCTGGGATTCACTCCCGGTGAAGATGTGGAAATGCTGAGACTGACGCGGGGCAATAATATGGTCGCTAAATTGCACAAACTTTGGCGCTTTTGACTGGCCGTCTTTGCACTCAAACAGGTAGCGCACGCCCTTCTTTCCTGAGCTATAAGTCAGAATTTTGTAGCCCGCGTAATCGTAATGGCAGCTGGCGGTTTCTTTTCCTACGTGGAATTCGATGACGTTATTCTCGATGCCAATCGTTTCGACATCTGTCGCATAACCCTTTTTATAATACGCCCGATATTCTTCCAGGCTCTTGCCGCTCTTTTTGGCTTTTTTCTCCAGTACCGGGTCTAAATCACCGCTCAACAAATAGGGATTTACCGACTGCCAGATACCTTCCCAGTCGGCCAGGGAGCGGTCTTTCACATGGGTATCGTCAAAAATACCTTCGCTGGCTTTCTGTTCGACCTCGGTTAACGGTTTGCCGTGATGATGGCCGTGAGCCAGCGCCTGCGTTCCCGACAGCAGAACGCCCATTCCCAGAATAAAAGCAGATTTCTTCATTATCATAACGCTCTCCTTTGCGATCCAATCGCGAAAGAGAAACGTTATAACATAACAACCAAGGAGATCAACCCGCGCCAGGCTATACCGAAGTTTCTCCGGTAAACGGCACGCCCAGCTCCCAGCGGCTTTGCCAGTGCGCAACGTACTGGCTGGCAACATCCGGCATGTCTCGCAGCACCACCACGTTTTCGCTGTTTTCCGTTTCAGCAGAAGGCGCATAGTTAAACGAGCCGGTTTCAACGGTTTGCTCATCGACGATGATCGTTTTGTCATGCTGGATATGATAGTGCCCGTCAATACGCAGCTGAACGCCATTGGCAGCGACAAAGCTCATCGCCTTCAGGCTGGCCTTGTTCTGGTTACGTTTTTTATCCACCACTACCCTCACCTCTACGCCCCGCTTACGAGCCTCCACCAGCGCCTGAGCGATGTCGGGAGCCTGGAAGGAGTAGCCAATCATGCGGACAGACTTATGCGCCTGGGCGATAACCTGCAATACCAGCGCCCGCGCCGACCCTTCCGGCGAAAAACCGACCTGAACATGTGGCGCGGCAAAAGCCGCTGCGGGCAGGCTAAGCGCGGCTGCCAGGGTAATATTTTTCAACCAGGAATTTATCACTTTGAGGTTAGGCCACTTGTCTTTATCAGCGGCTAGTTTACGCCGCAGAAATAGAGGCCGGAAAGAAGACCTTTGTATCAGAGGGGAGTTAAGAAATAACAAGATATGTCGATATTGCCGTCCGCCGGGCGTAACTCCGGCGGCAATCCCGCCGCTTAAAAAAACGGAGGGAGCCTGAAAATGCTATCAGCCCAGCGGGCTATACCGAAATCTCTTGCCGGGTTTATAGCGGTTTACCAAGAATATATAGCGTGCTGGTTTGCGTCGCGCTGGTAAAGGTCTCACTTGTTAAGTGGCTCATGCCCTGGGACAGGTAAAAATGCCGTGCGCCCTCATTGCCCTCAAGCACTTCCAGCCAGAAGTAGTTCTGATTCCTTTCTTTCGCCAGCTCAATCGCTCTGTCAAAAAGCGCTTTCCCATAGCCCTTACCGGTCTCACCGGGAGCAAAGTAGAGCTTGTTAAGCAAGGCGCCAGAAAACGGCCGCCCCGGAACCGAGCGATCCCAGCTTATTTTGGCAAAACCAATTGCACCTTTGTTTTCAGCAATAAACCAGCCAACGTCAGGGTCGGACAGGCTTTTCGCCAGCGTAGGCAGCGAATATTCACCGTCAATAAAGGCCTGAAGCTCATCTTCAGATTGCCAGAATTTTTGGAAATGATAGCGGTAACTCGTCGCACCAAGGGTAGAGATAAGAGGGGCATCTTCGGGGACGGCTTTGCGGATTATCAGGGGCATTTTTCTTCCTCGCTTTTAGGATTCACCATAAAGCCAGCAGAAAAAGTATTCAACTTGTCCGTCGCGGAAACATCTTGTCAGGAGCACGGCTTATTACGACCCGTAAAACAAACCGGGCCGTATTTATCACAAAATCAGAACTGATAGACCATGCCGACGGCAAAAACATTGTCGGTGTTGATTTGTGCAGCGCGGGTAAATTCGCTGTCGTCCAGCAGATTGATTTTATAATCCGTGTAGGTCGACATATTTTTGTTGAAGTAGTAGTTAGCGCCAATAGAAATATACTCAACAAGATCCTGATTGCCTCCGACGGTATTCAGATCTTTGCCTTTTGATTTCAGATAAGCCAGGGACGGACGCAGGCCCGACTCAAACTGATATTGCGCAACGACTTCGAAGTTTTGCGTTTTATTGGCGATGTTGCTGTTGCCGCCGTAGGTGGTCATGTTATGGGTTTCTGAAAACGTCGCCGCAAGATAGAGCGAGTTGACGTCATACTTCAGGCCCGCCGCCCAGACTTCTGCCTTATTACCTGCGGCATTGTCACCCGATACAAGCCGCCCCTGTGCAACCTGAGCGTCAGTCCTGTCCGATGCGGCATAAGTCACGCCTATGCCAAAGCCCTGGGACTCATAGCTAGTAGACATGCCCCAGCCGTCGCCGTGCTGTTTGCCCAGCCCGCGCGTGGCGTCATCTTCTTTGCCCTGGTACTGAAGGGCGACATTCAGTCCCTCAACCAGGCCGAAGAAGTCGCTATTACGCCAGGTGGCAACGCCGTTGGTACGCCCGGTGAGGAAGACATCCGTTTGGGTCCATGTGTCGCCGCCAAATTCCGGCAGCATATCCGTCCATGAGCCAATGTCGTAAGCCACGCCAAAGTTACGCCCGTAATCAAAGCTGCCAAAGTTGGCAAATTTTAGCCCGGCAAAAGCCAGGCGCGTTGCATTGCCCTTCGCACCGTCGGATTCGGCATTATTACCGCTGAAGTTATATTCCCACTGGCCGTACCCGGTGAGCTGATGGGTGATGCGGGTTTCGCCTTTAAACCCTAAGCGCGCATAGGTTTTATCCCCATTAGCACCGTTTGAGTCACTGAAATAATGGAGGGCGGTAACCTTTCCATAGAGATCCAGCTTGTTACCCTCTTTATTATAAACGCCGGCGGCGTTAACCGCCCCTGCCGCTAATAACGTTGAGACGGCCACCACGATTAATTTTAATTTCATCTTTTCGTCCCTAATAGTTGAAAAATGCTTCACCCCTGTGAAGCCAGGACATTATTCAATGGCGAAATGAACGTTACAAATAAAAGTTCCACAATATCTTCCTATTTTTTATTCTCGTGAGCATCATCGCTATTGTTAAATGATAAATATCAATTCATAACTCACTCAATATACAAAACATCAAACAAACACAAAATCATCCTTATAAAATAAGATTAAAAAACGCCACACCGCCAAATCACAACACAAAAAACCATTTGATTAGAATGAGTTATGTTAACAACAAGGGTGGGCGCGTTTAAAAACAATCACCACGGAAATATAAAACAGCTAAAACATTTATGTAAACGATAGGACAGCGAGTGGTTAAACAACTTATTCCCTTCTCCGGAGAAGCCGACAATAGGCCCGGTACAAATTACCTGGCGAGCAATTAATTAGGCCGCTAACCGCCGTAAAAAATAGCGGCCAGGCACAAACAACCGCCGGGATTCCGGAGTGTCGGAGCTTGTACATACCGTTACACAGCAACGCTCATCATCGCCAGATTCCTGGTATATAGTGTCAAAATTCACGGGGCTGGATTTACCGTGAGGTTAAAAACTAACAAATTTTAAACAAATGGTTGTCATATAGCGTTACTCTTATAATGAAAATTAAAAATACTCTCTGCCTACATATCTCGATGGCGCTGCTTGCTGTCTTGTTCCTTTGCGTTCACCCGCTGGTGACGAGCTTCGATCCGCCTTTGACATTCCAGCCGCTGATCAAAACAATGGAAGGCACGCCAAAAGAACAGCGCGAAAAAATAGCCACAATATCCCATGCGTTACAGGGAAATGCGATTTTCTTCCTCGGTGCTTCGGAAGTCTCTACCTCCGAAGATGAGCACTACGCGGTATATAATTACTTTAACAACCAGTTGCATCGCCCGGTGGTCGCCTATGGCGATAGTTATGTTGATAACATTACTCAGTTTTTACTGCTCTCCCGTTTCAAAAATGACATCAACGCTAACAGTAAAATTGTTCTGCTCTATGCCCCGGATAGTTTTTATTTTGACAGCATTCCTCCGGCAATTTTTGCCGACCATTTCCCGGCGGCAATTTTTAATCCGCTGATGAAAAATGAGCAAACTCGCCCTTACCTGACTCATTATTTGCAGCATATTGATAAAGAAGATATTAGCCATTTAACCTTTGGCGAAATGAAAGTTTACGGCTGGCACCCGCAGGTTATCTGGCAGGAAGTGAATTATCAGTTTGCTAACTTCTGCACCATGGTAAAAAACGACTGGCTGGCAATGCTGCATATTACCCCGCAGCCAAAACACCGTACCTGGCCGCAGCAGATGAGCGCCAACGTTGTGCAACCTGACTGGGACCAACAGCTGGCCCAGGCGCGCGTTCTGAACCAGTCCCGCCAGGAAAGCGCGGCGACATTGTGGATGGATAAGTCCGTTTTCGAAGATAACAAAACGCCGGAAGACTGGTACCCAACCCCGCCAGTTAGCCGCCAGATGCAGGCTTTCCAGGCAACAATTGCGCTCCTGAAACAGCGCCACGCGCAGTTTGTGGTGATTATCGACCCGCTCAATCCGTGGGCGCTTAAGAACACGGAGAAATTCCGCCCCGTTGACCGCCAGGTTACGGCAACGCTTGAGCAAAACCAGGTTCGTTACTTCGACATGTACGCTCAGCCCTACCAAAACGGCTGGAACTGGGATCGCCTTCACCCCACAGAACTGGCGTGGGTCGCCATGGACCGATTTATTGCCGGGAGTTTTAAATGATGAAAACAGCAGCCCGCCTTTTTTTCCTTTATCTCTTTTTAGCGATAACCGTTGTTGCGTGGTCATCCGTTGACGACAGCATGAATTTAAAAGTGCATTTTGAATATCAAAAATTCTGAAGGATGAATGATGTACAGCTCAGGAACATTTTTTTTCTTTCTGTTTTCATCGGCGCTGTTGTTTGCGCTGGTTAACCGGGTATTGAATCACCGGCTGACTTATTTATCCGCTTTTTCGGTGCTGGCGGCATTAGGCTGGGGCTATATCTTCCAGGGCGATTATATTGTTCCGATCGCGGTGTTCCTGGCTTTTTATATTCTTGTCACATTAAAAGAGAAAGGCTGGTTAAAAACATGGCAGGCGGTGAGCCTGACCCTGCTACCGCTGTTTTTGGTGAAACTACACCTTAATAACCACCTGGGCATGATTGGCCTCTCCTTTATGACCTTCCGCGCGATTGACGTACTGCTTTACCGCAGTAAAAAAGACGGGCGAAATTTCCTGCATTATTTTTGCTATCTGTTTATGCCGTTTATTATCCTCGCTGGCCCAATGTACCGCTGGCGCAGCTGGGTTAACGACATTAACAAACCGGTTTTCCGCCTCAGCCGCGAACAGTTTTTACTGGCGCTGGAGCAAATCGTGACCGGCATTATCCAAAAATTTTTGTTTGCCATGCTGATAGATAACCTGGTGATTGAATCCTGGAGCCACCGCCCGTTTACGCTCAGCGTCGGCGTTGTGATGTCGCTGGCCTACAGCGCCTATCTCTACTTCGATTTTGCCGGTTACAGCAACATGGCTATCGGCGCTGGCCGCCTGTTTGGTCTGAACATTCCGGCCAACTTTAATATGCCGATTCTGGCTAAAAACCCGCAGGACTTCTGGCGACGCTTTCACATCAGCCTGTCTGAATGGCTGCGCGACGTGGTCTTTATGCCGATTTACATGAATCTGATGAAGCTCGATTTCTTCCGTCAAAACAAAACCCTGGCACAGAACGTTGGCATTTTCTGCACGCTCTTTTGCATGGGGGCATGGAACGGGCTTGAAAGGCACTATGTTATCAGCGGCGCGCTGTTCGGCGCCATTTCCGTTGCCCATAACATGCTGCTGTGGTCAGCCAAACGCAGCCCAGCTTTGAGCAACGGATTACGCCATCCGGTTATCGCGTTTTTTGGACGAATTCTGACGCTGGCAAGCGCAGCGGCCTCCCTCTACATCTTTAGCGGAATGTCACCTCTATGAAACTTCATCCCGAGCTTCAGGAACTGCAGGATTTTCTGCGTGCGGCATTACTCGACCCCGCACGCCCCCAGCAGCTGGCCATCAGCGGCAGCGATTACGCCCTGACCTGGCAGCAGCTCTCCGTCGCCGTTGCGGACTGGGCGCAGCGCTACGAACTGAGCCACCAGCCCGCCGGAACGCCGGTGGTTTTGTACGGGCACCAGCAGGCCGAGTTTGCCGTGGCTATTTATAGCTGCCTGCTGCACAACATTCCGTATATTCCGGTGGACTGCATTTACCCTCAGGAGAGGCTGAAAGAGATCTGCCAGCTTGCCAGCGCTCCCTGCTATTACGACGTAGCGACAAAGCAGTTCGTGGCAACCGGCGAAACGGGCAAAGCGCTGGCCGAGCAGAACCTGGCCTATATCATGTTTACTTCAGGAAGCACCGGGAAACCGAAAGGCGTGCAGATTGGGCGCGAGAGCCTGTGGCACTTCATGAAGTGGGTACGCCAGGATTTTGCGCTGCCGGACGTGCCGGTGCTGATGAACCACGCGGTGTTCAGCTTCGACCTTTCCCTGATCCCGCTGCTGGCAAACCTCGCTACCGGCGGGCACATCGTGCTGAATGCGAAAGAAGACATCGCGGCCGAAAACTGGCTCGAGCGCCTGAAAACCAACGGCGTTTCGGCCTGGGTTTCAACGCCCTCTTTTGCCTACCAGAAGCTGCTTTCCCCGCAGTTCAACAGCGACTATTTGCCCGACCTGAGCGTGTTTGTATTCATCGGCGAAGTGCTGAATAAGGCGCTGGTCAAGCAGCTGCGCCGACGCTTCCCGCAGGCCAAAATTCTTAACTCCTATGGGCCAACGGAGGCGACCATCGCCACCACGGTTATCGAAATCACCGATGAGATCCTGCTCAGCGAAAACGACCTGCTGCCGGTTGGCACCATGATGCCGGACTCCAGAATGGAGATTACCGCCGAAGGTGAACTGATTATCTGGGGTAAAAACGTGATGCGCGGCTACCTTGGGCTGCCTCAGGAAAACGCAGAGAAATTACTGCACCGCGAAAGCGAGCAATTCCGGGGCTACCGGACCGGCGATCTCGGCTACGAGGACGGACTGCTTTATTGCCAGGGCCGCAACGACAGCCAAATCAAATTGAACGGCTACCGGATTGAAATCAACGAGATTGAGAACCGCCTGCTGGCGATGTCCGGCATTAGCGAGGCCGTGGTGCTGCCGCTGATGAAGTCCGGCGGCGGCGTGCTGCGTATTGCGGCTTTCTGCGTAACCGGCCTCGCGCCGGAAGCCATCAAAACTTCGCTCTCGAAGGTGATCCCGCCTTATATGGTGCCTTCGCAAATCATTATTAAAGACGCTTTGCCGCTTAACCCTAACGGCAAAATCGACCGCAAGCTGCTGGATACCCAGGCTCGCACGAATTAATGACTCAGGAAAAAAAGATGGAACAAGACATTCTCGCCCTGTTTGAAAAGGTGTTATCCCGCAAAGTCGGCTTTAACGATGAGCTGATTGAGTCCGATATTCTCGACTCTATTCTGGCGGTGGATTTAGTGCTGGAAGTGCAGGATCTGTACGGCTGTATGATACCGCCGACGGAAGTCGCCACCGTGCTGAAAACCCCGGAGAGCCTTGCTCGTTATATTGAAGAAAACCGCAGCTAAGCCTTAGCTGCGCCTGATTTGAAGACCCCGGCGGTTTAGACTTCCGGGGTCTTTTTATTTCAAGGGGAGGCAGAAGCTAATTTACTTACATGGCTCACAAGCACTTCGCCCATGCACTAAAAATTCCAGCAGGGCCGGAAACTTTCGGCAAACGATATGCTGCCCGACAGGACTGCCGCGCTGAGAGACCCCAGCGGATTTGCAAATATCCTTTCCCGGAAAGCCCGGACAAATAGACCTTTCCGTTTTCACCCACGATGCCGTTACCGGCATTATTTTGTGCTTCCGGCGTAACAACGGAGCCGAAGGGGATGGCTTGCCCGCTGCTATCCGTCAGACCCAATAGCGCCTTTTTGCCGATATGAGTCGCAAATACGGCAGGAATAATCGCGCCGTTGGTCGGTACCACGGGAATATCCGTCCGGGTTATCTCCGCCTCATGCGGCAGACGAGCGGGATCGAGGCTGATAACGTTTCGCTGGTAAGGTTGCAGCCCGCTCAGGACGGTATAACCCCGCCCATCGGTTTTCACCCCTGGCCACCCTCCAACCGGGATCTCTGCTGCTCCCGGTGCGCCAACTAATGCTGCCGTGCCGTTTAGCGGCTGCCCCAGCGCCCATCCCCCGGAAGTCAGCACGCCGCTCCCGCTCAGGCTGGCTCCAAGACCTGTAACCTGTGGGCTACGGCTATAATTTGCCGTCATGATCCCCTGAGAACCACGCCATCCCAGAGAGGTTGTGGAGTGAGATTGCGACCAGGTACCCGCGTTGCCGGGCAAAAAACGCTGCATCACATTCCAGCTTAAGCGATGCCCCATCTCCTGGCCGCTCAGTCCCGTCATCCAGGTTTCTTTGCCGGCGGTGGACGACAACATCTGCCCGCTAGCCATTGTTTCAGCCCCGGACATATTCCCCAGTGGGATACTGAACATAATACTGAGAAGCCGATCCACTTTTCCCTGCCAGCGCGAGCGCGTCCAGTCCAGAGACAGAGAGAGATCTTTGATACGCGTGTTGTAGCGTATGCTTTCGGAGCGATCGTTTTCTTCACTCTGCCGGTATCGGATTCGGCGGGTGCTCAGGCTAAGGTAGCCCAACGCGCCCAGAGATTGATTAAAACTCAGCTGCGCCCGGGAAATCATCCCACCCCGGGGAACCGATCTGCGCTCAAGGGCATCCGACAACGTGCGGTAGCCGGCCGCAGGAGACCAGGCCCAGGTTAATGCCAGCGATGAATGGGTAGCATCCACCGATTTGCTGTAGCGCACCCGCCACTGCTTACCCTGTGAGGCATTTTTAGAACGAACGCGGTCGTGCGTAGTATCCAGAGAAAAGCTACCGGCGCTGCCCAGCGAGACGCCAACCCCAAGCGACAGGGCATGAAAGCGCTCAGCGCCCTGCAATCCGCCGTAAATCGTCGCCCCCAGCGGCAAGCCATATATTGCCGATGCCTGTGCAATGCCTGTCTGCCCGCTGACACGACCGGCAGGATTATATTGCCCCGCCATCAGGTTGTATTTCAGGTAACCGGAATGCACGGCGATGGAAGGTGTTTGCCAGGACACGATGAAATGCTGAGCTAAGCCGCTGCTCTCCTCAACGGTGACGTCCAAATCACCGCCGCCGGACAACGGCCTTAAGTTGCCCAGCCTGAAGGGGCCGGGCGCGACGGTGGCGTCATAGAGGGTGTACCCCTGCTGGCGGACGACCACTCGCGCCAGCGAACGGGCAACGCCGCTGACTACCGGAGAAAAACGGCGCTCGCTAAAAGGCACCATCTCGTCGTCAGTCCCGAGCATAACGCCCCTGAAGGGAACGCTGTCGAACACCTCATACGGGGTAAAACGTGCGCCAAGCGTCAGGCGGCTCTTCATCCCGTACAGACCCCGTTCGGCAAAGGTATACGCCGTTTCCCAGCGGCCGCCCTGCCCGGCATTTTTCTGCCAACTGGTAGAATGACGCAGCCGCCACGGGCCTATATTCAGCCCCGGCTCCAGCAGGATGAACGGGGAGTCCATTCGCTGGCGGCGCGAGCCACGGTAAGACGTATGCGACATGCTGGCCTGGTAATTCAGCAGGAGCGCATCGAGCCCGTCATTCCATTGCTCCCGCGGCGCCAGCTCGCCCGACACCTGACGCATAACGGCCTGAGGAACAGTGAGCAGGAGTTGCTGGCTGGAAAAACTAAACGTCGCCTCCACGCCGGGAACGGCATTCAGGTGGCTGCACTGGCTGGTATCAGAAGATGACGGCGTTAGCCGGGGATAATCTTCAACCCGAATGCCGTATTGGTTAAGCAGCCCAATGCTCAGGCAGGGAACGAGACCGGCATTTTCAGGTTCCCCCGCCAATTTCCTGAACAGAATATTGCGGGTATCCACAATTTCTCCGTTCAGCAACACATCAACGCGGTAGCTTCCCGGTAACTGGCCTCCCTGATTAAACACGGCCAGGCTGGCATCACTCAGCCCCAGCTGGCTGGCATCAAACTCCCAGCGCTGGGCGTCACAGTAAAAAGGGGACAACATCAGGGTGAGGGCGAAATAGCGCACAGGTATCAGAGGCATCATAGCGGGCGCTCAATCAGCCCTTAGGCCGGGCGGCTAGCTCCGGCAATGACTGGTAAGCGCGACTCCTCCCCCCTTCATCCGTTATCACCACCCATTTGATCGGGCCTTTGGCTTCCTTGCTAACGGGAAAGGTCCGCGAGGAGTAAGGGGGAATATATGTCACCTCCGGCACGGCCAGCCCGCCAATGCTCACCGATGCTAATTGAACATAAAGAGGAGACGAGTTCTGCGCCACGAGCGTCTTCCCATCTTTGTACCAGGCCAGGTTCCCGGCGGCTTCCCGGGAGGTAATGCTTAACGAAGGGGGGCGAACCAGCAGCTTAATGCACTGGCGGGCGCTGACTTCCAGGTTCATGATAACCGCAGAAGAGGGAGCACGCTCTCTCTCATCTTGCGCCCAGACATCGGTGTTTTTAGGCGGAATGCCCGCTACGCAAAGCCAGCTCAGGGTCTCGCGATCCTGAGCAAACTCGCCTGCTTTTATCACTCTTAAACGACTTTGCTGATGGCCTTCTAAACGCGACACCGGCGGAGTCACGATAAATGGAGCAGGCGTTTTTTTATCTTCCTGCCAGGCTTTTCCCTGAATAAGAACCGGGTAATCCTGGGGATTATTTACGGCGAGAGCGATGTCGTTTATGCCTGGCAAATAGATAAGCCTTGAGGCACCCAGTTTTATTTGAAACAGGCGTGTATGAGCAACCACTTCATCAGCCGCAGCATTTGCTGATAATATCAACAATGCGCCACCGATAATAAGAGAAAACATCCCCACAGAATACGAATTTCGCATAACAACGCGCTCATTAAAGTGAGATATAAGTGGGCGATGCGATTATAAAAAACACGCCCGATTAAAAAAGGGGGCTATGCCCCCAAATTATTTACTCACTAAATGTATAAGCTATCGTTTTAACTGTATAAGTATCAGCCACGACTTTCTGTGGACCATTTAACTTCACGTTATAGCTTTGCACCGGGCCGCTGGCCGCAAATGAAACATAATTAAGACCATGCTCGCCGGACTGCACAATACTCCGGGGAGAAACGGGTTCAACTTTTACCGAGATGACGTTATCAGCATTATTCATACCGTGGAAATTCCCGACGCCAAACTCTTTTGAGGTATGCCCTTCCGGAATATCATCCGTATCGGCAATGAGGGTGGTATAAAGCCCTTCCTGTAACCCCGTGATGCTACCGGTTGCAATTAATGAGTCATCCCCAAAACTCCCGCTGACCAGGCCACCGACCATCGTTAGTGAGTTCCCGATATCCACCGTTTCGGCAAAGGGAATATTTGCACTGGAACTTACTTTTTCTGACGTGAGCGTTTCGGCGAAACTACAGGATGCAAATGCCAGAGGCAAAACAAACGCCCCCAGCATCAGTTTTTTATGGTTCATGTATTACCTTCCTTAGTGACTACACAACTTTAAATGATATAAAGGCGCTACAAAATGAGACAGTAAAAACAATGAATCAATTTACTTTATATCTTCCACACAAGCGGCGAGTATAAAAACACGTAAAAACTCTATCTATCAAAAAACGCCATTATTAAATCAATAATCATCTGAACAGACCAGTATAAAAAACAAACAACCCCTGGTGGTTATTTTACTCAACACTAAAACTTTGCCTTTTGATGTATTTCTTACACACCTTTATATTACC
This sequence comes from Cedecea davisae DSM 4568, assembly GCF_000412335.2. Lineage (GTDB taxonomy): Bacteria > Pseudomonadota > Gammaproteobacteria > Enterobacterales > Enterobacteriaceae > Cedecea > Cedecea davisae. The sequence goes on along the minus strand of NZ_KE161030.1, from coordinate 724,718 downwards.
CGGAGATAATTGTGCTTAGCCTCCATGCCACCACATACCAGATTTTCACTTTTGATTGCCAGGAGGCCACAAGATAAGAACAGCGCGGCAGCCCCGGTGGGCCAGGCTGAGTGAGCGCCTTATCGGATAAATTTGTCGTGTAACTATGAGCCCACACACATTTTATGGTTACCACCAGGAATAGTGTATGCCTCAGTTATCAAGAGGACATACCCATGAAAAAGTTACTCATATGTTGCTTGTTCGGGAACACGGCCAATTCTCTGGCGAAGAAAATGCAGAAAGTAGCGGATGCAGAAGGTTATAAACTGATGGTCAGCGCCGTGGGGCTGGATAACTTTGCCAGCGTCCAGCCTGCATTTGATGGATTTCTGGTTGCACCACACATTCAATACAAGCTTGACGAAATCAGGGCTACCGTCGGGGGACAACGCCCCATCGCCGTTATAGAAAGCCTGCCCTATGCGTCGCTGGATGGCGATAACGTTCTCCGTTTTGCTCTTGCCACTCTCCCGGACATGGCCAGTTAGGTTAAGGCCCAACTCAGGGATGAGTTAATTTCATACCCGGCCAACGCGTGCTTTTATTCCTCATCTTTTGATATCGCCACCCTGTTCTTCTGCAGCCTGTTTATACGCATTGTTCCTGCCTGAAGCGAAGCTTACGCTGAATCAAGTTTTCCAGCGGGCCGGGAGCCGCTCCGGCCCGAGCCTCACCAGCGCTATGCAGCAAAGGTGTAAATGAAAAGGAGCCGCCACTGGCGCAACGGCTCACAGAAAACCAGGGGAAACCCACCCTCTTTATTTCTACTTCAGAGGCAGCTTCAAGCAGAGGCAGAAAGGCCCGCTAAAAAACATTTCCGTTTTTATTCATTGTATTTAAAGGGAGAGCCTCATTTGTCGGAATGAATACAGACCCTTTTATGGCGCATAATTAATCACTTATATGAAATTAAAAACCATTTTTTTCATAGTGAAAAAAATGTAGTTTTGTAATTTTTTTGTAGAGAAATGTAACGTCTTTTTCTTTTGTTACATTGCATATTCATTGTTTAGTCTCCATTTAAAAAGCATGGTTATACTGAGCGCAATTTAAATCACAAACCAGGGATTTACTTTAATTAATCTACTGCATTATTCATTGAGGATTAGCATCGCTCAGGGGGGATTACCACTCAAAAAATCATATTATCGGGTAAGGAGAGACCGTTAACCGCCGTATTTCTCGAGTGAAGAAAACACTTAACCTTAGCTTATGTTTTATTTCTATTTTTTTGACCGTCAATCTCATTAGTTTCAGAGAGATGCCCGGCCTGGTTCTTCAGCATGGTTAGCAACCGATAGTTAAGTGATAACAATAACTTTCCGTTCTGCGAGGCCATCAAATTTCATAATTAAACATTATATTTAAAATTAAAAAAATCATATTGATGATGCAATAAGAACGCATACCATCGGATAGACTGTGAAATACTTAAAATAACAATCATAAAAATAAAAAAACCATAAAATGAAAAATAAAAAAACCGCTTACTCATGCCACGCTCGTCAAAAGACATTATCGACACATATCAAAAGAAACATAAATAACCATAATAAAACCAGTCAACAAAGCACATAAAAAGAGCATAAAAAACCAACAGCAAACACAAAAAAACATAATTAAACACATCATTAAATATATTAAAAAACAAATTAAAGAAACACCCTCCCACTCCGTAAAGAAGAAAGGTGTTTTATGCAAAAACAATCAAAAATTGATGAACCAATTAAATGCGATCATATTTTCAGCGTGATAAAACATATCACCAAAAGAAAATTTCCCTTACATTTCTTATACTTAGCTTTTTTGCAACGTTCTTCCTTAAACTATACACCGTTTTTTTTGAAACGCCTAAATGACAAGCTTCCTTCTCTAAAGGAATATTAAATATTAAATTTTGCAATGCTTGATATTCTTTCGCAGTCAATGCTTTTTCACTTTCTGCTGAGGATTTCCTGGCTCTTTTCCCAGTAAAACCACCGGAGCATTTATTCGTTAACTTGATATCACTCAAGCTAACAACACAGATATTACGCCGTAAGCCTGAAAAGTAGTTTGCAAGCGGTAAAAGATTAGGATGTGAAATTATTATGGTTCTTTCATTTAAATTACAATCAACCCAATCACTCATGATCACCTCTTTCACAGACCATGTTGAAAGATTTAAAAAAACGATATTTTCACTATTGTAGTCACACTCTTTAAACAATCTTAAAACGTACTGCAACCCTATATTGAAATATGCATCTTTATTCGGGAGAACTGTCAACTTCATATTAGATAATCCTTATCGTTAACAAACTATTCTTATAATTTATAAGACTCATAACTGAAAATGTATATCGATCATAACCCCCTTGATTGATAGGTTTTGCCTATTTAGGAATATGTAACCGATCGGTTTTGACGATCAAAATACTTGATCGCTGTCAATTTGTCCTCTAGAATCTGCTCTGTTTCTCAACAAAATCCATATCTACTCATCATGGAAAGAGATAATTTTCATCAGGGATAAAATACTTATGAAGAGCATTTTTATTTGTTCCGCACCTATTATTCTCCTGGCACTCCTGTCCATGAACAGCAAGGCCAATGCCGCCATGTATGTCTACCCTATGGAGGCCTCCGTTGGAATGAATGGAGCATCAAAAATAAGAGTAATATCTCAGGATAATGATGTTCAGTTTATTAGGGTAAGCCTCAAGCAAGTGCTTAACCCAGGAACAAAGGAAGAGAGTGAGAAAGCAACATTGGCCGACAACCCGGCAGGACTCATTATTACGCCACGAAAAATAGCCCTGTCTTCAGCCAGCGAGAGAGTTGTGAGGCTTGTTTCAGTAGAACCGCCGCAAAAAGAAACTACATGGCGTGCTTATTTTGAAAGTGTAAATGAAAACAATTTTCTTGATGAAGGCTTCAAAAGTAAAAAAGACAACAAAACTGCCAACGTCGGCGTAAATATTGTCTGGGGAGCATTGATACATGTTGCACCTAAAAAGGTAATTGCGAGTCTAAAAATCAATCGTGAAAACGGAAAGGTTTTTAATGATGGGACTATCAGGATGCCTGTCAAAGAGATCGGAGAGTGTCATCCGGATGGCCAGTGCTTATGGAAAAAAACAATAGCCACGGTCTATCCGGATACCGAGATCAATATTCCACAAATGACCTTCTCACACTCAAAAACATACCGAATTAAATATATAAACTGGATTACAAAAAAAATGGAAGAAGCTCCATTGTCTGCATCGCAGACGAATTAACCCTTCCCGAAAATGGGAAAACAACAAAAGGAATGTTAAATGAAAAACAAACTTAACCTGCTCTGCTTAGGCGGTATTCTGGCAACCACTTTTTGCGCTAATGCTGTACAAAGAGATATTACAGTAACAGCAGATATTGACCCGACGGTTGACGTTACCAATGCCGATGGCTCTCCTCTCCCTTCTTCCGTAGCGATGCAATACCTACCGGGGAAAGGACTTGCGGCACATAAAGAAAATATTAAGTTCTGGTCGAATAAAGAAGATAAAGCACTCAGCGTCAGCCTGGCTAATACCCCGACCCTGACGGATGCCAATGGCAGCAATGCTATTCCATTAAGCGTATCTGTTAACGGTACAAAATTGTCTACCACCCCTATCACTCTGGAATATGCCACTGCCTTCCCGAGCGGTATTGCTAACGGTTCTTCAACCATGCCTCTGGTCATTGCTCAGGACAATCCAGGACCAGTAACGGCTGCGGGCTCTTACACTGGGATCGTAAGCATGGTGGTAACGCAGGCCACTGCGCCAGCAGAAAAGCCAGGTGGCAATAAGTAATTAGTCAACTCAAATGACAGGGTGCCAACCCTGTCATTTCTGATGGGAGTTCATGGATGAACATGCGGTCCTTGCCTGTTTTCTTCTTAATTTTCGCTTATTCAGCATCATGTTCGCTTCATGCATCCGTGCGCATCCCGCAGGGTTTTGAGGAACTGGCCAGGGGTCAAACGGTTCTCACCGATGTTTATCTTTATGGTCAGTCTCTGGGGGTTTTCCAGACTCATGTGGATCTCGAAAGCGTCCAGTTTCTACAACCCGACGCGGTCGTTTCTGCCATCAATAAAATATATCCGGATAATCCTGACCTCAATGCAATGTTACATAATGAACTAAAGAAACCTTTTAACCGTAACAGCAAGCTTTCATGCAGCAGCAGCGGCGGCACGCCCGGGTGCGACTTTCTCAAAACGGATACTGCCGATATTATCTATGACGAAAATAATGCCAGGACTATCCTGTTTATTAGTAACCACTATCTTCCGGAAAAAAAGCAGAAGAATATTTATTACGTCTCCAGCCTAGAAAGTCGCAATGCTTTTATTCACCAGCAAAATATTAATTTTGTGACAGACAGGCACTATCAGTCAGCTTCAGTGCAGGGCAATGGTTCTCTGGGTATTACGGAAAATGGTTACCTGAATGTTGACTGGAACTGGCAGGGACAACGTTCCGGCAAGGAAAGCACCCATGACACCGCCATCAATAATGCCTACTTCAGACAAGATTTTTTAAAGCGGTTTTATGTGCAGGCCGGCGTTATGGATTCGCGGGATGTTTTCAGTAATAGCGGCGGGAATATTAACCTTAGCCAGTTACCGCTGGGGAAAATGCGTGGCATAAGAGCCGGCTCCACCCTCGCCTGGGTCAATATGGATAATGTCTCCGGCGGTACACCGGTCAATATTTTTCTGTCCAGAGAGGCAAGGGTTGATGCTTACAGAGATCGTCAGCTACTCGCTTCATTCTATTTAAAGCCCGGGCCGCAGGAACTCGACACCCGTTCATTTCCGATGGGCAGTTACACATTAACCCTCCGGGTATATGAGGATAACCAACTGGTAAGGACCGAGACGGTGCCTTATACCGGCCTGGGCGGGTTTTCATCCAGCACTCCGCAGTGGTTTGTCCAGGCGGGCTCGCCGGATACGGATGACACGCATGAAAACGACAGCGACAAGCAGGTTATTCAGGCCGGTCTCAAATTACCGATGAATAGCAATACTGCCCTGACGGCCGGTACGGCACTGTTTAATAGCGCCAGCTACTGGGAGGGCGCTATTGACTGGTCACATGGTTTTGACTCGGGCTGGCTGGACGGTCTCTTGACGTCAAGAGCGAGCTATCTGCACGGGAGCGAAGGATCAAGAGGCAATATTCAGCAACTCAATTACAACGATGGTTTTTCCTTGAGCTTTTATCGTAGTGCGATGACGGCAGCTCAATGTAACGCCCAGGGGCTGCACCGGTACAGTTTTAACGGCTGCTATAAAAGTACAAATGTGATGCTTTCAGTCCCGCTTGAAAAATGGTACGGCACGCTGGGTTATTCGCTTAACAGTAATCAGGGCCGCTATGTGTATCGCAGGGATTTGGTCGATTATGATCCCCATAACCCGGCGGGTGTTCCATGGGAAAAGATTTATCAGACCCATTCCCGCAGCAGGACCTGGCAAGCGGGTGTCACACGTACATTTAACATCAGTGATATCAACCTCACCTCCAGCCTGAATGCTTTTATAAGAAACGAAAGCGCGTTTAACGCTCAGGACAAAGGGATCTTCATCACATTATCTTTCTCCGGCAGCCGGAATGACGTGGGCGGAAAGCGCCGTTCATTCTCTGGGGGAGCTAGCTGGCAGGCCAGTAAACAAGGTAATACCCAGCTCGGATATAACGCAGCCTACAGCCAATATAGCGATGAGAGCGGTGAAAATGAGACGGGCATATCACTCAATGGCGTGAACACCGATACCGTTACGTCTTCAGTTTATGGACGTATGGGAGGCCAGTACGGCACGGGCTCACTGACCCTAAGTGATGCATGGGATCGCACGACAAGCGGGCACATCCTCAATAGCAGCGGCAATTACAGCTCGTCACTGATCCTCGATCGGAAAGGGTTTGTTGTCGGCCGCTGGAGTGGTGGAGCCCCATCTTCGGCAATAACCGTCAATGTGGAACAAGACAGCGAGCCAGAAAAGTCGCATGTGAATGTGTCAGTAGATAACAGCGGCAGAAGTGACGTCCAGAGCAACAGCCGGGCGCTCTTTACCGTTCCCGGTTATAGGGAAAGCACGATTGATGTCACTGAGTCACAGGCCTCCTCCGCAGGCATAAGCAGCGAGATAAGCAAAGGAACGGGTGCAAGAAAAGTCTTTATGACACCGGGAAAAACATTTAACAGAGAAGTGAAAGTTGATGCCCGTTATACATGGCTTGGCAGATTAATAGATAGTGGCAGGCAGCCGCTGGAAGGGGCCATTCCATTAAATGTTATGTCATGGACACCTTTAGGAAAGGGCAACTTTACGCTTGAGACAGCAAACAATATTAAGACCCTTTACGTAATGAAAGACAACGCTTACTGGCAATGCAGAATGAACGTTAGCGTGGTGCGGGATGTTATTCGCTATGTGGGGACAACATCATGCCAACGCACAGAGCTGGCAAGTTTACCTGCAGCCGAACAAAAACAGGCTGAGTTAATGACCGCGGGAATGACGCAGCAGACCAAATCCACGGCTATGAACAAGGAGTAGTGCTTAATGTGCCTTATTTTAGAACCCCACAAAAAGCAAACATCTGAAATTCTCTCTAACTCTTTTATCAAGTTCATATTATTGATGACCACAACAATATTTTATGGTCTGTACGCGCCCATATTGCAGGCCGATGAAATAGCGCCTTCCTCGCATGACTTTAATGTCGAAGTTACAATGGATAAAGCATCATTACCAGGCTCAGTAATTATCTTTGATAATCTTTTTGGTGGCATGTCCCCTCCAGGCGGAAGCGCCAATAGCGCTGAGGTTAATAAAAATAGAAATAATACTTTAACTTGTTATACGCGTACCGATCCTTCAAACGGATCATGCCCAACAAATCCATATTGGGGTAATGGAAAAACTGGCCCTCTTTTTGATGGAAAATTAGTATTGCGTTTCAGTAATGAGAAGACCGGAAAGACTGTAGATTTAACGCTCGATGGTGCAAAGAGAATCCCCTCTTTACTTAAAGTAAGCCTCTGGAATGCCACGACTTATACTTCTGACAACCCTATTACATTCTCACTGAAGATAAATCGCTCGGAGCTTTTAAAGCTAACTCCGGGGACATGGAATGCACATTTAATAATGTATCTGACTAAATGGGTTAAAGATTGTCCAGCTCCGGGGAAAAATCAGGCGAGTCAGGGATGTAGCGGCAGCAGATTTGGCTCATGGAATTCAACTATATCGCTAAAAATAACCGACTATGGCACACAGCAAATTTATTTCCCTGAATTTGGTGCATCGACGCCTTTAGTTGACCTTGGGCTAAGAATTAAAAAATTTGGCGACCGCACGGCCGTCGCTGATGCAAACAGGACAATAGATATGTGTTTATATGATGGGAGCAACTCAAGTTCAAACCAGATCAGCCTGTTATTCACGGATGAGGGAAAACAGGCACCGGGAAGAAAAACCGGAGAGTTTTCCATATACGCGCCGGGTGCATCAACGGATGCTGACAAACGGCTTGATTACAATCTTTCTGTTATCAATCCCGTTACAGGTGGGGCACAAACAGTTAAAAATGGCGAGCCTATTATCTGGACCGGCGTGAGTGCAGATGAAGGGAAAGTTAAAACTAAACTGGTTAATCTGCCTGGCGTAACTGGCCTGGTTCAATGCGTGCCGGCGCCATTAACCTTCCGAGTCCCGGAGTTCAAAATATCATCAAAGAGCCAGGGGCGTTACTCAGGAACGCTTAAGGTAGTTTATACCCCCACCACGCAATCGTGGCGAGATGACGTTAAAAAATAAAACTGTTCGTCTATTTATATAATTGCACTTATATGCGAGCGGCTTTTATTTATTAATAACCAAATCAACTTATTAAACTCTAAAGCAACCTTGCTAAGGCGGATGTATGAATATAAGCAGGAGAAAGTTAATATTAGGCGGGGCGGCTATATGCGCTGCAGGTGCGGTAGCCGGAGTTCTTCCCCCAATGCTCAAACAAGAGGGAAGACTGGTCGCAGGCAGACCAAGATATGGTTTTGTTTCGGGTACGGAAGGTAATATTTCAAAGTCGGCAGATGTCGTCGTCATTGGCGCGGGCATACTCGGTATTATGACAGCGATAAATCTGACGAAAAAAGGATTGTCCGTTGTTATTCTGGAGAAAGGGAATATTGCAGGCGAGCAATCATCTCGTTTTTATGGCCAGCTTATTACCTATAAAATGGAAGGCCAGACATTCATGCTCCATCATCTGGGGAAACAGCATTGGCGTGAGATGAATGCCATGATCGGGGCAGATACCAGCTACCGAACCCAGGGGCGAGTTGAAGTCCCCTTTGACGACGACGACTTAGATAATGTGACGAAGTGGATTGCCCGGAAGAAGGAGGAAGTCGGTGGAGCAAACCCTCTTCAAACCAGAATTATCGAGGGTAATGAGTTAAAACAGCGTCTGGCAGGGGCTGTTTCATCCTGGAAGGTGGCAGGTTTTGAAGAGGATTCCGGCAGCCTCGATCCTGAAATTGCGACCTTTAAGATTGCCGAGTATGCCAAAAGACTTGGGATCAAAATATATACGCAGTGTGCCGCGCGGGGAATTGAAACCCAGGGCGGCGCTGTTTCCGATGTGGTCACCGAAAGAGGCTCGATAAAGACAGCTCGTGTTGTACTCTGCGGCGGAGCATGGTCACGTTTATTTATGCAAAACCTCGGAGTGGACCTGGAAACGCTGCCGGCATATCAGTCTCAACAATTGATTTCAGGCACCGTTGGGCTGCCTGGCGGGAATGTTGCCTTACCGGGTAATCTGTTTTTCCGCGAGCAGGCTGATGGGACCTATGCTACCTCGCCTCGCATCGAGGTCATCCCTATCGTCGAAGACTCATTTAAATATGGCTATAAATATCTTCCTCTGCTGGCTCAGCCCGATGCCGCAGTCCATCTGTCAATTAACGAGCAATTGCTCAATTCATTTAAGCAAAAAAAGAACTGGAAGCTGGATGAAGTATCGCCCTTCGAGAGCAACAGAGATATGGTTGCCTTGCCGGATGTCAAAGATTTAGATAGATCACTTGCCCGACTAAGGGAAGAGTTTCCTGCTTTTAACCATTCGACAGTGATTGACCGATGGAGTGGCGCTATGGCCGTCGCGCCGGATGAATCACCTATTATTTCTGCCGTTCAAGAATGCCCGGGACTGGTGGTTAACACGGCCACAAGCTGGGGGATGACTGAAAGCCCTGTTTCCGCCTCTATTGCCGCAGATATTCTCCTGGGAGAGACGCCTGTACTGGATCCTAAAGCATTTAGCCTTTACCGATTTTAATCGGGACCGGAGAACAGTGGGGAATAAAATCTGTGCCGGATTATACTCTCCGGCCACAGGCTATTTTTCATACATTCCATGATGATGGATAGCATTACTGGCAGTTTTAACTGCCAGCCTCCTGAGCTGATGCCATGATTTAAAATCACACCTTACGCGTTATTTTATCCAGAATACCCATGGCAAAGGCTGAAAGGACAAATGTCATATGCATAATGACATACCACATTATCTTCCCATCATTAAAGTTACCGGCATCCATAAAAACCCGTAGCAGATGGATTGATGAAATCGCGACAATTGAGGCAGCAACCTTATTTTTCAGCGAGGTAGAGTCAACTTTCCCTAACCAGTTCAGCTTTTCACTGAGGTGTTTAACGTTAAGGCGAGAGACAAAGTTCTCATAGCCGGAGAGCATGACCATAACCAATAACCCCCCCACCAGTGCCATATCCACAAGCGACAGCAGCAGCAGGATATCCGGTAATACATGCACTATTTCCTGAAAAAACTTAATCGTTAATGCCACAAGCGCCAATGACAGCCCAAAATATACCGGGGCTAATAACCAGCGCGATGCACAAAGCAGATTCTCAATCAAACGCTCCATATAATGACTCACTCCCTTATAAAGATGAATAAACAACACCAGTTTTAACGCGAAAAAGAGTTATTTATGGCTCTATCTTCTTACTTTTAGTGAACAGTAAAATGGTAGACAAAATGAAAATTGACGCACAATACAGGATTGTGTCCTGAGCGCTGGAATGATCCACAATCAATAACCGTATTATTGCCGTGATGGCTATATAGATAAAATACCTTAATGGGAAATGGCATCCCGATTTAAAGTAAACCACTATCAGCGCAACGAATTCAAAGAATAGAAAATACGTCACCAGAGCCTCAATCAAATCATATGAGGATTTCTCTGAGGTATTGTTATAGAGCATCGCTGCCATGTAACTCCCTTCCCGCAGAAGGAAGATTGTTAAGATCAGGCCGACAAAACAGAGGCTTATGTTAAGCATGCCACGAATAAGCGCGGTGAAGACATCTGTCCATTTTATTTTTAGTGATAAAAACATACCAAACCACATATATTAAAAAAAGGCATCTCCAAAGAAGAGATGCCGGAAGCTGATGTATAAAGCATCAAAAAAATCCCCAGGAGAGACATTTGACCAAATACTTAAACGCGAAAAAATGCTTCCGCGCTTTAAGTACGATGAGTATATGCCGCCTCATTAAATAAAGGATAAACAAAGTCGAGGCACTGGATTTTGGCGTCATCAAATTACAATCATAGACAAATAACTTACAATTGTTGAAAATCGAAAATATAAATTACTTTAGAATTTAAAACTCAATGAATAGTTATTTAATTAAGTTGTATAAAAAAACGGAGTGAGTCCTGATTGCCCTATCATCAGCCTTATTTCAAGCTCCCTTATGCGGCAAACGCAACACCCCACCAACGTGCCCTTCAGCAGTCACCCAGCATTATGCTGTACCGCTGCTATTGTCAGATTCTCGGGTTATCCGTTGCGGGCAAGATGCTGGCCAGAATACCGGCTCCGGCGTGCGAACATCTCAGCTTTTTACACTGAAGCATAGCTGCTCGATTAACTGACCAGCCCCCGAAGATGATCCGGACATAATCAGGGCCAAGTTCAGTTGAAAACACGACATAAGGACGGGAAAAAGCCGTTGTACACGGCTTTAATTTTATTTCGCTGGCCGGGAAAGAATATGGGAGGGTGCGGTAATATTACAGGGAAAAACCGCCATCTCCCACTTGCGCCACGGCATACCATTTCATCAGCTCATCCGTGCCCGGCTCGTTTTCGGCGGGTGCCCATGGGGCCATATCTTGCTCAGCTACAGGCTGATACGCCCCATGTTTTACCTCAAAAATAACCCCACCTTTATCCAGCGACAACACCGCATGCCAGGTCCCGGCCTCCGTCTCCAGCACTTTGCAGTCTTCACCTAACACAACGCGGTGGGTCACGTTGCCATTGTCATCAAAATTCAATACCAAAAAGCGCCCGCTAAGGGATGTCAGCAGCTCAAAGGTGTGTGGATGGCGGTGAGGGCGAACATAGGTACCCGGTTCCATAGCAATAGCCAGGCGCTGAACAGGGTCGCTCAATTCAGGATGGAGATTGCGATGGGCACGTAAGCGAGGGGAGTTTGCGGCTTGCTCACTTTGTTTTTGTAGATCGCTGAACGTAATTTGTTTCATATTAACCTTTGTGAATGTAGGTCGCTCACGGCAACCAGGAACCCGGATGTCGCAAGGTTTTATGCTATCTCAACAGATGATTAGCCACGGTTTTAGCAGACCAAATCTCTGCCCGGATTATAGACGCTGCGGCTGATGTCCCATAGCCCCAGAACGAGTCTATTTACAACGCCACCGGCGTTCCGGCCGAGACTTGCTTCAGAATGGTTATGCGCTGGCTGTCAGTAAAACGCCTTTTCATGGGGTGTCCTTATGTAGCTGATGAGGACGTTGGTCACATTGGGGTGTGTTTATTAATGGGGAGCAGGTCAATTCTCCTGAGCTTACACATCAGCTCGTTGCCGCCTCCTGCGCACCCGGTTATCCATCTCAAAACGGGTGCTTGAAAATGGCATTAACGCCGTTCGGTCGTTCAACTGGCGGCAGTAGTGGCGTGTAGGTAAACTCCTGCGGCCTTCGACAGACCTTCCTCAGCTACTTCATTAAACACTCAACGCCCCTGCGGGACCACTGGCGGTCCAGGCAGTACCGCCAACAGAAGATCCGGAGATCCTCAATATCAACTGTGAGGTGGCATTCCGACACGGAACGCTCCGCCTCAACGGTACTGTCAGCGAAAAGCTCCTGACCCTTCGGAGACAGGTGCTCCAACGGTGAACTGGTACCAAATCCTGGCATATTCCCGTATCCAACGGTAGTCCACCTTTTCATGTTGGTTATTTTCTGTATGTTCTTACCACAACGGTTGTCGTCACGCAGATTTACGCGTACGCAATTAGTACCGATACGTTTTTGATGATCACCTCAGACGCAACGTCGTGGTTCTATGCTCTGCGCCCTTCAACGACGATACCAGGAACGTTGGCTGCGGTTGCTTCGGCTGGCGAGGACCGCTTAGCGATTAAGGTCGCCGGTGTGTTCGTACCGTCAGTGCCACGTGAGTAGCATCGTTATCACGAATACATACTCGCCGGGTCGCTTCCCAGTGATGTCACCGATGATCTTCCCGTTCGCTTCACCAATCCATACGCCGGTCGCGACGTCGCTGTCCCCCGTCACGCTCAGTAGGTCAGGACGCACCATATGTTTATCGCTCGGGAGGGTAGGCTCGATCACCACGCGCTTACTGTCACCGGAGACTATGTCAGGGCCTTCAACGACCCATGGGTATATCCCGTCGGTGCTCGACGGAGTATACGTCCCAGAGATCTTCGTCATCGTCATCCCAACGCAGAACGCCCAGGTGTACGTAGCTGGTGCTGGTATGCCGATGTCTGGGTTGCGGTATTCCCCAGACCCGCCGGATTCGCGTACCAACCTTATCCTGCCCACCGTCCGACCGTCGGAGGGTATCCCGGGACGGTGGTCGTTGGCGAGTAGATCGCACTCAATTTCGCTGGCGTCGGCCAGAGGTACCGTAGCGTTGTGGGCACGGCTGAACGTTTTCCACCACATCGTCGTACCCTGTGCTTTACATACGGGTGAAGTTATTATTAAAACCAAAACCGCGGCCATGATCCTTTTCATATTCTATCCTATTGATTTCGAATGGAAGCCGCTGTCAGCAGCCGACTCCCCCATGCCATCCATCGCGATTCGTAAGCCTCCACGCGGTGAGAGGGCGGGGCCTATACCCAGCCAGTCAAAGCCTTGCTACAGACGTCCGAGTCCGGAGGATGTCTTTTTCGTGTATCACACAGCCACGCATATGCCTGCTTCCATTGCATGCGTGATGTGCCCTCTGCGGCGGGCACTGCGCCTGTTTTTTTAACAGGCGTTCTCACTGCGGCTCGACCGTTACCGTGACGCTGGCACTGTACTCACCGGCAACGGCGTCCTGGCTGCCCCGGGCCGGCCTCACGCTCATCCCCACCTCCGCGTGGGCCGGCGTGCCGTCAATGCTGCCCCCCTCCCGGCCAGTCAGATTAATCAGCTTGTCCCCGTGATACAGACAGAACGCCATCGCCCCGGCGCCGGTATCCGCGCAGCCGCTGTCCGTCACATGCTCCGCTTTAAAGGTCAGGCGATATTCCGTCGTGCCCACACAGCGAGTGCCTATCGTGAAGGCTTTTGCATACCGGGCAAGCCCGCTCTCACTGCCGGGCAGGGATATCTCCGCAAGCGGTATGCCGCCGACGGCAACCAGGGGGGGAGACGTCATGGTGCAGCTGGCCCTGATAGTCCCGGTGATTTCCGCCTGCACATCCCCTGCCGCCTGTAGCCCGGCAGGGGCAACCATCGCCGATAACACAAGCGCGTGCGCGGCATGCCTCATTGCTGACCGTTTCATTTCAACCCTCCTCGCCGTCCCACTCCCGCACCGGTAGTTTTATGTTCACATTGGCTCAACTTTTATAGAGAGCGAGGCCGAGTACTCTCCTGTTTTGGGGGCGGTGCCATAAGCCGGTTTAATATCCAGGGTCAGCTCTCCGTTTTTCTGGTTCTCTATCGTCGGCACCGTTCCGCCGGTAAAATCGAGCTTCTTTTCACCGTTATAGAGACACATCTGAATGACCTTACCCTCTGCCGGGGCCAGGCAGCTGCCATCCACCCCGGAGACCGCCTTCAGCGAGTACTTTATTTTTTCCGCCCCGGTACATTTCCCGGTAACTTCAATTTTTGTCGGCGTCACGTCCGGGATTGTTTCCCCGGGCTTCTGATTTTCGACTAAATCGACAGGGGGCAGCGTCACGCTGCTGTTTTTTAAACCAATACTGCATGATGCCCGCACCGTCCCTTTAATCGTGATCGTCGTGGTTGCGCTTTCGGCTGCCAGGGCTGCCGGTGCGGCAAACAACGGCCCCAGAGCGCCCAGCAGCACGATGCGTCGGATGCCCTGCTGACAACGTGCCTTCATTTCCTGCTTCATTTTTTTTCCCATTTCATGATGCTCCTTATGACTGACAAATCTGACTGACCTGTATCAGGTGTTCTTTTTGCGCCGGCAGCCGGTAGCGCACCGTGCACTGCTGGTCCGCACCCGCGCCCCATTTCGCCTTCAGGGTGCCCTGCGGCGACAGTCCCGACAGGAAGACCTGGCCCTCGTCCCCGACGATGCTCCCGTTATCGCCCGACGTGACCGTCGTCCCGAACGGCAGCGGCTTCCCATTGTGCGTCAGCGTTATCAGCGCCCGTAGCCCGGTTCTCGCTTTAAATTCTGCCCTGACGATGGCCCCGCGCGTCGGCACCACCCGGCTCACCGCGTTATCAATTTCTGTCCGGTCGTCCAGCTTCGTGGTGTCCAGCGCGACCCGGTTTTCACGGTACACCGTGGCGTACGGCATCACCGTGTAGCCCCGCCAGTCCGTCTGCACTCCGCCGGCGTTGCCCACCGGCACATTCGCCGCACCGGGGGCGGCCACCAGGACACTGGTATCCCCCAGCGGCTGGCCCAGCGTCAGCCCGTTCCGGTGCAACAGCATTCCGCCCGACACGCCATAGCTGGTCTGGGTGTAGCTGCCGCTGTGGCTGTAGCCCAGGTTGCCGTTGCCGTACCCGCCCTGGTAATAGAGGCTCGCGCTGCTGCTGTTCCCCCCGTCCCGGGAGTGCCCCTGGCTGACGTTCCAGCTCAGGTTGCCGCGCTCCAGCGCCGAGCCGCTGAGGCCCAGCTGCTGCGTGACATTGCCGCGCCCGTCACGCCCGCCGCTCAGGGTGGCGTAGACCGGCGAGCTGCCCGACGGCAGCCAGCGCTCCAGCGGCACCGACAGCGTCAGGTACAGCGAACGGTCCGTCTGTGACAGCCCGGTATTGCGCGTCTGGTTAAAGGAGACGCTGTAATTCACCGTCCCCACCATCCCGCTGAAACCAGCCTGCAGCGACTCGCTGCTCCCGCGGCGGTTCCAGTAGGTCTGCCGGCTGCCGGTCAGGTAGAGGGCGCCGATATCCCCCAGCCGCTGGGAGATATTGACCTGTATGCGCTGCCGCTTATTGTCATAGAGGTTGAAATAGTCCGTCACCGGGCGGCGCGCCGGCCGGCCGTCCGCATCCACCTCCTTCGGGTCGTACAGCCAGCCCGACATGCCTTTCAGCGCCGTCTCGTCCAGGGTGTGGAAGCCCTGCGTCGAGTAGCGGTAGCCCGCCAGCTGGAACGTCGTCCCCAGGTCGTTCAGCGACCGGCCATAGAGGAATCGTACGGACTGCCCCTGATGGCGGCTGCCGTCGGTCAACTCGCTGTCGGCGTGGGTGGCGTCGGCAGAGATAGCCCCCCAGCGCCCCATATTCAGGCCAGCGCCCAGCGTTCCCGCCCGGTAGCGCTCCGCCAGCTGCAGCCCGCCGTAAGCGGTGATGTTATACGGCAGTCCCCACACCAGGGTCGGCTGCACGAAGGCCGGGGTTTCATAGCGGTCGCTGTTGCTGCGCAGCCGTCCCGCGGTCACCGAGTAGGTCACGCGCCCCTCACGCAGGAGGAGAGGCACCGAGGAATACGGCACGGTGAACGTTTTTCGGCTGCCGTCCGCCTCTGTCACGGTGACCTCAAGGTCACCCCCGGCGTACATCGGGTACATATCGTCGATAACAAATGGCCCCGGGGCCACGTTCATCCGGTACATCTCGTACCCGTTCTGCCGGACCGTCACCCGGGCGTTGCCGACGGCGGTGCCGCGGATAACCGGGGCATAGCCGCGCTGGCTGTCCGGGTACATACTGTCGTCGGTCATCAGCCGCACGCCGCGAAAACCTACCGAATCAAAAATATCGCCATCGGTGGTGGCGTCCCCGAGCGTCAGGCGGCTGCGCCAGGGAATAATGGCCCGCTCCGCCCAGGCGCTCCCGTGCTGCCAGCGACTCTCGCTGGAGTAACGGCTGCGGTAACTGCTCCAGGTCATATCGTCCCGAAAACGCCAGGCGCCAAGGTTCAGGCCGCCGCTCAGGCGCAGGTAGTTGCTGCGGCTGTTGCCGTATCGCCCGCGGTTGTCGCTGCCGCTCAGGTTGTAGTTGAGCAGGGCCGCATTGATGCCCTCGTCCCACTGCTCCGGCGGTATCCATCCCCGGGGTCTGGCCAGCAACGCAGCCTGAGGGATGCTCAGCTCCAGGCGCATACGCTGGAAGTCGAAGCGGGTCGTGGCCTGCGGCACCAGGGTTGCCACGTTCAGGCACTGCTGGTCCGACAGGGCGCTCGCCTCTGGCTGCTCATCGGGCTGGCCGGTCAGTGGGGCTAGTATCTCCGGTCGCAATCCCACTTCCTTCAGCTCGTCAGGGCCCAGGCAGGTCATCAACCCGGTGTTATCGGTAATGCCCGGGGGAATATCCTTCTCCGGCAGCGGCACGAAGGTGAGCGTCCGGGTGGCCACCACCGTGTCATTCACCACAATGTCAACCTGGTAGCGGCCCGGCATCTGCCCGCCCCGCTGGAACTGCGACAGGTCTGCCACCGTCTTCGCGCCCCCCAGTAATCCGGGCGGGAACCAGAGTTCATCGGCCATCGCAGGTCCACCAGTCAGCGCCAGCGTGACCGCCAGCGCCAGGGGGGCGACGCCCCGCTGATGTTCAGGCGTCCTGCGGCTTCTCTTTCTTTTGTCGCTATTTTTTTCATCCGTAAGGTCAGGAACGATGATGGCCGACGGCTCTCCCGCTCCGTCTCCCGACCTTTTTTTTCTGTTCCGCTTTCTGTCCATAATGCTGAACCTCCCTTACATCCCGCGAGCAACTCACTTACTGCATGACGCCTTTCTGCGGGGTACTGATGCCGCCGTAGTCGTTGATGGTGCTGAAGGTGATGTCGCTTCCCGCCCCCGGCGGCAGGGCGATGGAAGAGTCACTCAGAGGAGAAACCATGGTGTCCGCCAGCGGCGTTCTGCCGGCTTTTATGTCGGTCAGGGTCAGGTAGTACGGCGTCGGATTATGGACAGTGACCTTCTGCCCGTTTAGCCGGAAACGCAGTTCGGCGGGCGCGGCCTCAGGCCGGGGCTTGAGCCCTTCAGGTCTGACAAACAGTTTGACGCGGGTGACCACGGCGAGAATGAGGGCGCTTTTTCCTTCAAGCGCTTTTTTATCCACCGAAGGAATCGCCTTGGCATTGAAGTAATAGAGGCTCTCCCGGTCACGGGGTAATTCTCCCCCCGTACGCACCAGGCGCAGCATATTCTCGTTGCCGGGCCCGCCGGTATACAGCGGCGGCGTGACCACAAAGTCCTTACTTTTCTGGCCGTCTGCACCCTCAACCCAGGACTGCACCAGGAAGGTGGTTTTGTCGTCGGTATTACGGACAGAGACCGGCTGCTGCCGGCTGTCCAGCGGATAGATAATGCGGGTACCGCCCAGCACTATGCCGCCGGCCTGGGCGCCAAGGGGCAGCACGCTGAAAAAAGAGAGCAAAAGGGCGCCCGCTTTTCTCTGGAAAAAGCGCGTAAGAGTCATATTGATAACCATGATATTGCGGAGATACCTGCTCCGGACCAGGGTCCGGAGCAGGGCCTGTCAGGAATAGGTGATGCTGAACTCAGCGCTGGCATTCGCTGCGCCAGGTTTAACGTCTGTGGACGTCGAAACGTACTGCGCCTGGAATCGCATTTTGGTGTTGCCCGGCGTCAGATTCGTGGCTTCAGAAGCCCCTGAACCGTCGACGGGTACGGCCTCCCCATTGCTCAGGATACGGATCCCGACGCCGCTGGCAGCAGAGGTCCCGCGGTCGTTGTCGAGAGCAAGAATGGTATTTTCGCCCGGTACACTCACGCCACTGAAGTTAACGCTGGCCTTCTTGTACGTTTCAACCGAGCAGTCCGTTAGCTTAATATCAAAATCTTGTGCGTGCGTGGCAGCTCCTACCGACTTTTTTAGTTCCGCCACGCGGAATTGCTGGAGGTCAACAACTTGTCCGCCAGCCGGCTGTTCAAGCGCACAGGCGGCATTGACCAGGCTGCCGACAAATTTGATGGTTCCTCCATTCACCGTGGCGGGTTTAGGCGGTGCTACGGGATCAGCGAATACCGACGATGTGCAAAGCAATGTCGTTAACGCGAGAGCTAAATTTTTACGTTTCATGAATTATCCTTTTCGATTAAATAATACGCATCTTCTCAGGAGTTTTCGGACACTCCTGAGCAATACATTGATAGCAAAGAAAAAAACGGCATTTCGATGGATATAAAATGATGACTCACATTAAAGTTCGCAGGCTTATTATGCCTACTGAAAAATAATTGCATCCATCTGCAATCATGCTGCTTTCACGTAAATCCTCGAACAGAAACCCTAAATAAATATTAAACCACGGAATGAATGTGGGAATTCAAAATAAAATAATGGCATTTATTCTGCTCGGGCATGCCAATGCAACTAACAATAAGATCGATATCCTGAACAAGATCACCAAATCAGCATAATCATCCAATGTTGCTTGATAAATAAGAATTTGTGATCAAAGAAGGTGATCTTTTTAGTGAAATGATCTAAATTCAGCCCATCGATACTTGGTGTCATTAATGAGGCTAAATATGTAGCTACCTGAAAGTGAATATAAGTAACGGTCCCGCTTTAAATTAACGGCGTTAATACACACAGCTTTATACAAGCTGGGGCCTCCCTTGCCTGTCGAAAGAAAGTCGGGCCCTTTCCTGGCGGTAAATATTTTTTCATTTAAAAAATAAAAGGAATTTATTTATAAGAATTCACGGCGAATAACATTTCATTTACAAAATAAATGTATTAATAACCTACTAATAAATCAAACCCATTGAGATGACTAATGATTCTGATTGCTGAGGACTGCAGTTTTACAGCGCTGGGAATGAGGGTATATCTGAAAGAAAAGTTCTCGTACCCACAAAAAGTGTCAATAGTGGATACGCTGCAGGATGTTGTCACAAAGCTGAGTGAATATCCGGTGCATTGCGTATTTCTGGGAGCAGACCGGGTGTGTAACGAATGGGGACAGGCAGAGCTTCGGCGACTCGTACAGCGCTATCGAAACACGCTGTTCTACATCCTGACCGAAGTGAGGTGCACGCCGATAAACAGGCTCTTAGTGATGGCTGATAACCTGATTATCATTAATCGCCGTGACATACGCCCGGTACTGGACAGAATGAAAGCAGAACATCTGTACCTGTCTGATAACAAAAGTCAGCTACACCGCAGCGATACGTTCTATGTCAGCCGTAAAGAAACGAGGATCCTTAACCTTTTCTTCAGAGGAATAAGCCATCGCGTAATATGCAACAGACTGTCTATCGAAAATAAAACTTTATACTCACATTTACGGAACGTGATGCGCAGGACGCATTTAGTCAGCATGCAACAGCTTTACCAAATCTATAAAATTAAAAAAATCATTCCTTAACACCAACACCTGGAAAGTCTGGGGGATGTTTTTGATACAGATACGTTCTGCTTTCGCCTGTCTTACGGAAGCCCCGCCGGTGTAAGTGCCAGTCCGGGCGGGCTGACAGCCCTATCCTACAGGTGGCCAATTTTACTGTGCTACTACAAACACAGCCTGGCGAGCTGCGTTAAGGAGGACTGGAAATGGGAGGATGGGAAAGCATAGAAATGATTCAGCGTTATGCCCATCTGGCACCTAACCACCTTACACAGCATGCCATGCAAATTGACGCATTTCTGGCAGTAAATGGCACAAGGTGGCCTTCC
The DNA here is from genome assembly GCF_000412335.2 of Cedecea davisae DSM 4568. Classification (GTDB taxonomy): domain Bacteria; phylum Pseudomonadota; class Gammaproteobacteria; order Enterobacterales; family Enterobacteriaceae; genus Cedecea; species Cedecea davisae. The sequence continues at coordinate 704,465 of NZ_KE161030.1, read as the reverse complement.
TGATTTGGTGAATATCGCGTGGTTACTGGTGCCGATAACAGGAACAAAAAACACCAATTAACCGATTGAATTTAATGAACTTTATATGCCTTACCCAATCCCCCCCCCCAAAAGAACCCCTGTAACGTTCTGCATAAACCTTCAGAATGATATTAATAGCTGGCAGGACATGCTACACAAGCTTTAGTTCATAAAAACATAAGCTCAAGCGCTGTAAAGTGGGCAAAGCAAAACTTTAAATTTCAATCTAACTATGAATTTGATTATTGTTTATAACTTTTGCTAAGTCATGAACTAAACTATCATTTTGTACATCATGTTCAAGTTCACTCCAAATGTCCCATTCAATATCAAGTTCATTGATACTCTCATCTGCGAAAGATATTGCTATATCACGCACCAGATTTCGGCAAACTAAATAATAATTTACTGCCTCAAATCTTGATGCAGGGGTTGGTGTAGATAAATGCGTTAATTCATTTCTTCTTTTTGAAGCTTGCTCGTATAGAGCGATTCTGCCCTCTGGTAACTCTTTTAACCCCATTTTACCCCAATACTTAATTCTTTTTCGGCATGCTGAAAATTGATATGTAGCCATATGCCTTTCAATACTTTTTTTCTTTACTCCTTCAACCCCTAATTCCTCTAGATTTTTCAGTGTGTACTGATCACTATGACACACCCTACTTAGATTTGATGTAAGTGTATTCTCATAAGTAAGAAATTCGTATTCCTCTAACAAGCAAAAAAGATAAAGTATAGTTTGTGCAGACATTATCTCATCTGGGGGAGTTAAGTCGTTGATATTAAACATTCGACGACCACCATTTTTTTCTTTCTGCGGAACTTTAAGATCATTCATTACATGCAATGCAAGCTGAAAGATATCAGATGTTTTCAGTGTCAAAGGAAGTATTTTATTGTTTAACTGTGGTCGATTTGCAGCGCTATGTAAACTAGGTCCAACATTCCATTTTTCCTTTGAGAAGGACATAGCAGATCCAGCAGCAATTGATAATTCGCATGCGTAAAGTGCAGAGTGTACGTACAATTCCATTTTTTTATTAAATCTACAGCTTTCATAGGACACCCCTTAATTCCATGTTGACGTTAAAAAACATATATATCCATTTTATTAAACTTTATCAAATTCTGAAATAGCCATTATGGTTCTTGAGCCAACTGAGCTTGTAACGCCTCCTTATATTCATTCATATAACCATTTAAATTATCTATAAATATATGGGCGCCATTAAACTTTTCATAAATTTCTTCAGGCGTGAGATTCAATCTAAACAATGCATAGTTTTCATGAGCTAACTGGTTTCGTAAATCTCCTAACTCAAGGAAATTATCTATACTTCTTTTTATATCAGCATCTTGCCTCATCTTCGCAGCCATGAAAGTTTTAAAATCCGCACCGAAAAATGCAAAAAATTTGTTTACAGAGCGATTATTCCAATCAAAAAGAGCGTGATATTGTCTACTCAACGCCTTATTTTCAATAAATTGTCTTGTTATATTGCAACGTGTTGGGTTTAACATTGAGTGAATTACAAGTGTTGTTGCTGATTCAAAATAGCTTGCGCATGCCAGAAGAATCACTTTAGCAAACTGAGATTTATAAGAGTTGGCGAAGCTTACTTCGCCAATTTCAATGAGTCTCCCATAGTTTTCTACAAAATCCGTGTATAAACTATCAATTGCCTGCTTCCCCATATCGTTCATTTAAAACTCCTTGAGAATTTCTTTGGCCCTTTTAATTCGTCCCCTAACGAACTCACCTCTAGTAGTTTTTCCTGTACTATAGCCTATGAAGGCGGCATCAGATTTCAAACGTTCGATATAAGCAGGGGATATTTTTTTGATATCAATTTTTCCTGAACGCAGTGATTCTTCAACACTAGCTGAAAAAACAGACTCGAAGAGTGTGATACTGAGCCGGCTTCCTCCTGTTCTAAAACTTTCTTCATTGAGATCGGAGCAGGCATCCATAAAAGCACGCCATAAGTCCTGATAAAATGCAATGTTATGAGGGGGGAAGTTTTTCGTAGCATTCGAAAAATTATTCAGGAATCCATTTACTGAGCTTTTATAGTTATCAAGGTATATAGCCATCGCAAAGGAACGTAATAACGCTTCTACATCATTTAGTCGTACGTCAATGACTTTTTTAGCTAATATTAATCGCCAATGCGGATGCTCATTTAAGTTTAAAAGCATCTCTAAAAATTCAGAATGATATAAACTCATTCGAATTTCTTGTGGAGCAAGATTTACACCACCACTATTCAAACGGTTAAAAATTTCAAACATTGCTCCATCTTCAGAGTCCTGGGCTACAGGTCTTATAATCATGTTTCGAATGGTTGCGAGATTCAACGTCGTTTGAAACTCACCTAGAGTGTCATAATTTCTTCCATTGAATTTATTTAACTGACCATCGACAATACCATCAAGTTTAAGATTAAACTTTACAAAATAATCATCATCAGCCAGAATTTCATCTGGTATGTATCCATGCCTATCAAAAACTTTCCTTAATTCAGATCTTTTTTCCATCTTAGGAAATCTACCACTGAAGAAATAATATAGTGACATTAAACGCTGTTGCCCATCAATTACTAAAAACTCATTTTTCCCTTTTTCATAGAGGAAAATTTGTGGGATTGGCAAGCCTATTAACAGCGACTCGATTAGCTTTGAGGATTTCTTTATATCCCAAACAAAGTGCCGTTGAAAAGAAGGAATTTTAAACACTTTCGACCTAATAAAACTTATTATAGTCAACATGTTAAAATCGTTGGGAGTAGTTGTTAATTCGAATTCATCAATTGGATATGTTTCATCTTCTATTTCAAAAATATCGTTATCATTATCAAGTAAAGACATAAAAATCTCCGTTAGCGAAATGCTGTTAGTAGCATCTTAGCTTTAAACATTTATCAGCGATAAGTGGAACATGGAAACATACGGCCACATTAATCTTGGCTTTTGATCTCCCCCAACATTTTCGATGCATTGTGAACTAACTTATCAAAATTTACTCGGTTGTTCATGCAAAATGTATGTCCATATTCTGTCCAAAAGCTTAGTTGGCAATGTGATTAACACTTCATCACAACTGTAACTTAGCGCGCATATAACCTCGAATCCCCCCAGGCGGGGCCAGCGGGTGACAAGTTTTGACAGATGCATCCAACGATCTGCACCTGAAGTTTTTTAAAGCGGTAGCCAGGAGTAACTACAGGCGGATTGTCGCGCATGACCTCGGTCAAGCGTTTATCAATGTAGTCGAAATAGGTTAATCCACCGAATTGAGGATAAGAAACGCGGGTAAGGGGCAGACCGCAACGCAGCCTTTGAAGCACGAAAGGCAGTGGCTCGCCGTAAGGTAGCGCTACAGCAGAAACTAGCAGAGGACAAGATCACCTCAGACGAACTACAAGAGCTGGAGACGTTATAAAGCACTGGGCAATACCTTTGCCTTTCTCAATTAAGGAGGGCGCTTACACGCTGCATCTGGCTCCCATTTCGGAGGTTATCGGGTGCAGCCGTAAGCGGAGACGCTTTACTTTGAGTTACCGAGGCCTCACCCCGTTCCCGCTATTGGGTTCGGGGTCTTTTCGGCAACTAGTCTGATGAGATTAGGTCTTTTTTGTACTACATAACGAGTACAACACAGTATCTGTCTGTTTTCTTGACGACCCAATTAAACGTTTCTGAGCCGCTCATCCTCAACATCGACCCATTCACCTGTCTCCAACTGGAAACGAACATCGGAAACATCATATGCAGAAAGGTTAAGCTTCCCTATAGCTTTCCGTGTCGCTCCCGGTTTCCCTGCAACGATCAAGTCGGGAATTACGCAAATATCTGCAATGTATTCCAATACTCCATTTATCTGGTCATAACCATCATCAATGTGATCATAATTAACCTCGGAGTCATTGCCTTTATAGTTAAAACTAATCTTGATTATCTTTTCCATAAAATTCAGCCCGTTGGTATAAAAATCCATCATAGCTGAAACAATAGAAGCCATAAAGCCCCGTTGGTGGTACTAGCGACCTGCGGAGCAAAGCGACAGTCTAAGAGGGCTTATGTACAGACTAGCTAACTTATCAGGATAACCGTGTACCTTTCAGGGTTGAAGTACCCTTGCGGGAGCGTGACCGAAACGCTGGTAGAACCATCGTTTACAGGTACATACCACCATAGACCTGTTTACGCTAGCAGTTCAGAAGAATCATTGCTGCCAGCACATCGGGCTTAAATGCTTAGTTAGTCTGCTTTGGGAAGGATTTAAAGACGTGGCATCGTCATCAGCTTCGAGTTCTTAGTGCCTGTTCTAGCTGTACAACTACAGGCCGTTATGGTTAACATCTTCCCCGAACACCATCAATCATAACGGCAGTTTTAGGGAATGATTTACCGACCTTTATAGATGCAATGAAGCATAGATATTTCTATCTAACCTCATTATTTATAAGGTAAAAGCATGAAATGGTGCGATAATAGGAACAAAACATATAGATAATAGCCTATGTTTTTGTTGGTGTTTTTATTGTTTAGTTTTTCCAGATACCCCCAAAAGTACCCCCATATCTTTTTCTGCCCATAAAATCTGGTTGTTATTCATACAGAACATCAGGCGGTAAAGCTCCCCCTTTAACCCAATTATTGTATGATACATCTATCACACGATAAGGAATCAGCCAGCCATGAGAATGACCAGCCGTAAAAAAGAGGTCCTGAGCTACTACTAACCAGATAACCTTGAATGGGCGGCAGGTGAGATCGGCGCTCCGCCGCTCGATATGTCCGGCGTAGCCTACCTGCTTCAGCGTATGGGATTGTTCGGTAAACGCCAACAGCTCGAATCAACCCGGCGCACGCTGGAAGCTGATTGCTGCGTAGTGCGAACCTTACTGCGAACTGTCACCCCGCTGGGGGTCTGCCGTTGTCCCTTAGCGATACGGCAAGGTGGGGTAAGTGCCATGCGTGTACGTGGTTTTGTTGTTAGCCCTTTTTACGTTGGCAATACCAAACTAAACGCACCATTGCCACCTGGTTGCGGCTTCCGCCATGCTTTTAAGATGGTTTAAATCCACCTCACCCCGTTCCACTGTGTTTCATTTCGCTCTACATTTTTTGATATCTAGCATTATGGTGATTTGAGATAACAACTAACGACACCTCTACTCAACCAATGGATTGGAAAGAGATTTTCGTGTAGATTTTGAGATATGAATTAACCACGAGTTTAGATAACTAAATTATGGCTACCTTTAATCACTTCGAACTAGGGCTGCTCAATCCAGAGTTTGACTCTCCGCTGGTGGATATTTTAACAGAGCTGGAATTGCTCCGGCACCTGAGGCTTGAAACTGACGTACACCCGATTCTGTTTGTCCAGTTAAAAGATGTTTTTCACATGCTTGAGAGTCTGGGGTCTGCCCGTATCGAGGGGAACCACACTACACTTGCCGATTACGTTGAAAGCAAGGTTGAGGGTACCAGGAGTTCCACCGATCAGCTGAAAGAGATTTACAACATCGAAGAGGCAATGGAGTTTATCGACCAGCATTTTAAAAACGGTGAGCCGATAACCGAGCATTTCATTCGGGAACTCCATGGCCTTGCTGTATCGGGACTGGACAGGGAAGGAGATAAAACACCAGGAGCATATCGCCAGCACAACGTCAGTATCGCACAATCGGAACACCTGCCACCTGAGCACATACAGGTGCCGGGATATATGGAAGAGTTGACCGCCTTCATTAACCGCGCAGATAAACCAAAATATGACCTAATGAAGATAGCTCTGGCGCACCATCGTTTCGGCTGGATCCACCCATTCGGGAATGGTAATGGTCGAACTGTCCGCTTACTGACCTACGCCCTGTTAATAAAATACGGCTTTAATGTGCAGGCCGGTGGCCGGGTGCTGAACCCTACAGCGGTTTTCTGTAATGACCGGGAGCGTTACTACGCTATGTTGAGCGAAGCGGATAAAGGTACAGAAGAGGGGCTGGAAAGATGGTGCCTGTATGTACTATCCGGAATATCGGTAGAGCTGAAAAAAGTAGACCAGCTAACCAGCCTGAGTTTCCTCAGCACGAAAATTTTATACCCTGCCGTAGATTATTCGGTGGAGCGCGGACTAATTAATGACCTTGAGGCAAAAGTGCTAAAAAAAGCCGTCGAAAAAGGCACCATTAAAGCCGGTGACTTGAAGGGCGTTCTTCCGGAGCTTAAGGGGCCGCAGATAACTTATCAGATTGGTAAACTCATTGAGCGGGGGATGCTTCAACCCGTAGAGGAAGGCGCAAGGACGTACACGGCGAAGTTCTCAAACTCATATTTAATGCGTGGAGTTATCACCAGTCTGCGCAATACCGGTTTTATCCCTGATCTATAGTTAATTTGGTTAATACGTATCTATCTGCGCGGCGCTGGCTTCTTCCACTGATAGACGGGTGATCGCATTATTTCACGGAATTTGTCACGCCGGGCTATATCGGCATTAACTGAGCGTTCTATCTCCCGTTGATCTGCTGAGGTGAGCTGGTGGCCTTAGTGCTCCAGCTTAGCAGCGGCTAATAAAGCGATCTCACGTGGTGTCATGGTGATTGTTCCTGGCAGCTGGGACTCAATCATTGTATTAGCCGTTCGGCGAACTACTACCGCACACTCCCGGTAATCTTATCTACAACCGGACTGAATGCCCGCCAGTATGCAGTCTCAAACATTATAAGCCTGGCTAACTTCCGCTCAAACGTTTCCCATCGCATACCCTTTGGCTTAGGGAAAGTGTTCGGGTGGCTAAACAGGTTACGAAACTGCTCACCATCTCCCCAAATGGCGTACCGCTGGCGACGAATGCTCATACGCATCCGATCTAACTTATCCCCGCTTTGGCTTTTGTAGTGGAGTTTCCAACATTCCCGGCAGCCTAAATCTTTCGAGCCGATATACAGCTTCGCTACCCGTTTCACGCAATGTGGGCAAACGTACCATTGACGAACACCGTAGCCAGCCTGCGTGGTAGTAATTCTGATTGCCCGCGTAACGCCGTTAATTGTCATGGCGTAGCCGTCTGCCTGTCGGAAGATATACAGGGTACCGCACTCTGTCTGGCAGGAAAGCTGTGTACCGGGTACTGCGTCCACGAAGTTGCTGCGGATGTGCGCGAGGAATTTCAGACCAATGCGGGGTAAGTCCGTTGTATAGCTACGCGTTCTGTCTCTCACTGGCTGGCCTCCTGCGAATTACTACGCATTAACTGCGAACGGTGCGAAAATTGAATACGAAATAATATGTGTATTTAACTACGAATTGCGCACGATTTCTCGTACTGCGCACCTATAAGGTCAGCAATAGCACGGCTTTGAGGATGGTTTGCGTATTGGTATCCGTTTCGTTTTTCACAGATTTTTTGCGAGCTGCGCAATTCGCAATTTACTACGCACGAAACCTTAGCAAAACTTAGCATATCCATGGCACTACCAACTGCGAATGGACTAACCTGTGCCAGCAACATCAGGCCTCTATGCCATTTTGCTGATACATAATTCGCTCGGTGTAACTTACTTCAAATTCGCAGTGCGCAATTTCTGTTTGCAATGCCGTAGTTAGAATTCGTCAGGTGGTACGCTCGTTGAATGCGCCGTTTTGCTGCGTACCTGACTGCGTACCTGACTGCGTACTGCGAACCAATGGCGCGAACCAGAATATTCTGGACAACCTAAATCATGATCAGACGTAAAGCCCGCGACTGGCGCGGGTTTAGCGCTACGAGGGTTTAAAATCCGTCAAGAACAGTCCAAAATTTACAGCCGTTTTGGTGCGAACTTTACTGCGAATCATCACCTCCCGCTGGTGGCCTGCCATTGCCTCTTGCCGACCTTCATTTAACGAGCGACTTAACTATCTGACTAATCGAATAGATAACCAGGCATTCAGCAGACATAAGCACGTATATAACGTACCCCCTTTTTATCCATCGGGAGTTAAAGAAGGCATTAGCATGATTCAGTACCCGGCTGACAATCCATGCTCCCACACCACAAAGGGCTGGTGCGATAAACAATGTGATCACCCATATGGCCACTCCCAGTCCATTTCTGGCTATATATGCAAGTGGAACAGCGAAGAGGAACGTGATCGCGGTATTTCCCAGCAAAACGTCCTTGAGCGTGTTCTCAACAAGCTTTTGCACTTCTTTGTTCATCACATCCCTCTGTCAGTAATTTTGTATATATAACGCAAACAGTGTTGGTTCAGTTGGTTCAGTTGGTTCAATTTGTAAAGATTGTTGTTTCTATTGGTTAGTTTTCAGAAAGCTGAACCAACACAACCCCGTTTTGAACCAACGCAAAGGGCAATTGAACCAACACATATCACCTCTTTTCTCTGTCTTACACTGTCTTACGGTGATAAAATGAGCTAAATTTCATTATCCGGTGCCTGCCATGAGCAAATCCCTCTCTGTAACTTTCCGCATTCCTGCCGAATTAATAGAGTCGTTCACTGTTGCCGTGAATGAATCTGGTGAGGATAAAACCGCCTGGCTTGTTGACGCCATCCGGCAGAAGTTGAATCGCCCTGACAGCAATCCAGATAACCGTCTGCTGTCGCTGGTGGAGCGCATGGAAAAAGCCGCTGCTGCTCTGGTTGTCGGTAAACAGGACATTCCACCGCACCCATACAACGAAACCGCCGTGGTGGCTGTCGTGGTTCAGACGATTAGAGACGGCTTCGACAATGGGCGAATTATCGCCGAACGGATCAACGCTGCCGGGTATCAGACAAAAGCCGGGAAAGCATGGGATAAGGATATCTATAGCGCGTGGAAACGTCAGGGGAATGGCTCTGCGGCCATCGCTGCGGCGCTTCAATCACATTCTGGTGTAAGTGCGGCATAGCCGGCTATCTCAAACGCTCCGGCTTCTTCCACTGGTAGGCAGGGGCGTTCAACCTGCGCCGATGGCGTTCTTTGGCCTGTAATGCCTGCGCAATCCCGGTGCGAACCTCATAGAGTGTATGGCGGTCTACGTTCTGGCCGCTTTGCCTGGCAATCTCGATAACGGCTTGTTCCAGCTTCTGGCGGTCTAACATAGCTCTGACTCCAGCAGGGTTAAGGTACGCGCTCAACGTCGAATGGTATCGCCGAAACTTAACAATTCTTATCGCTTCATGGGGTAGGATGAGCACGCGAGAATACTTTATTCCACGTGAGTAGAGAAAAATATTACATGAATAGGTGCTAGCTTAATTAATGATTAGAATGCTCACAATAACTTAAGGGTATCAGTATGATAAAAATAAACAAAATTATGACCATGCTTTTTTTCATTATACCTGTTGGGGCAGGTGCTGGTGAGGTAACGGGCTTAGACCTTATCGATAGGTGCTCTTCTTATGCTGATAAAGTCGTTGAGCAATCAGGGGATGAATTAGCGCAGATTGGTGAGACTCCTTCTGATATCAGGTCTTATGTAAAGCTAACTTGCATAGACGCAATGAGAACGGCCGTTCTAGCAAAAAACGTTAAAGAGTTAAGCCAGTGGCGGGTAGCTAAGATCCAGTCTGTTTGGGGATTCAATGATGATAGGAAAACCTATCAAAGCAATGTAATCAACACATCTTCAAAGATGGCTATCGAGTATTATTATAGCCAACACCCTGACAGTGAACCAGCGGTAACTTACCCGGTGGTTGCGCCAGATGCCACCACAGATCAGAAAGTTTCGGCACTGGATATTTACGCTTCAGAAAAAAAGATACAGGGCTCGACTGTAAAAAATCACTGCGAGCGCCTAACTAAAAACGTCCCCAATACCGACATTCCTGAATCGACCCTCAGAAGTGAAGGCGTGGTAGCATGCCAAGGGGTCATGGTTTCCAATGTTACACAGGATAAGCACGGGATATCTTTTGATAAAGCTATGGATATTGCAAAAAGACAATATGGAACAAGCTCAAAAGAATACACTTTCTTCGTTTCTGTGATTAAATCAGCAAATTCAATATCTAAGCAATAATTGCCACTGGCTCTGTATTGCTACGGAGTCAATCCGCTTGAGAATGAAGCATTAGTTGAAGCCCTTTGCGACTGCTTCTGAATGCTGGCCGTCAGTGCGTCAACGCTTTGAGGGTTGGAGTTCACGTTAACGGTGTTTATGTGGGTGCTATTGGTGATCTGCGGATTGCCGCCACTTGATGAGAGTTGGTATGGCCTGTTATCAGCCATTCTACCCTGCGTAGCGTAATAATTTCTCGCATCACCCATGTTGCCATGAACCTTGCCAGTGTATTCCCTGGTTTCTTTAGGCAATGCTGCTGGGTCGCTTCCGTTGGCAATCCACTTATCAACGTTACCCATCCCCCAGTTATAAGCTCTCAGGGCGTTGTCTACGTTGCCATCGTACCTTTTAAGCAGCTGGCTCATGTAGATTGATGCCGCAGCCCTGGCTTTTTCAGGGTCTAGTCGTTCGTCTACCTGAGAATCTACTCGTAGCCCTACGTCTCTGGCGGTTCCAGGTAAGAATTGATATGCGCCAGCAGCTCCTGATTTAGCGTTATAGGCAAGAGGATTCCCACCAGATTCCGTCATCATGATGCCATTAAGCAGGTCATCCATCCTGCCCTGAGACATCCGCTTTCTTCCTGATTGGGCATGTTGATCAGGCTCTTCACTAGGCTTCCTGCTATAAAACCATGGCTTACCAGGAGTGAAATCAATTCCGGTATTGTTCATCAGGTCGCCGATGTTTGTGCCAGAAATCGCATCTGAAACAGCATCGGTTATTGGATTTACTACTGCCCCGACTATAGCACCGGGAACGCCCCCAATTTTATATCCAGCATATGCTGAACCTATTATTTCTAAAGCTTTAGTTGCTCCGCCTACAGCATCAGTGAACGCCTTAACCTTATCTCCAGCATCTGTAAAGAAGCCGACAATATCCCCCTGGTGCTCACTAATCCATTTTCCGAATGCCTTCATCCCATCAATAACTTCGGGTGCAAAGGCAGCAGTTAAATCAGTCCTCAACCTTGCAAACTCAGAGTCCAACTGACCCAGCGTAGCCACAAGATTCTCCTGCTCTTTGACCTGTGCGGCAGTGATGTTGGACTTCTTGGTCTCTGAATCGACAAGAGACTTCAGCTCGCCAGATTTAATCTTGGCGGCGTCTGTGGGGTCAAAACTGAGCGCGGCCATCACCTGCATCAGGTTTTCCTGGCTGTGGCCTTTTCCGTATCGCGTTAGCTCAGACAGCGCTTTGTTAGGGTCGCCAAGCTGATTGATGTTAATGCCGGTGCGAGCGCCGATGGTCAGCAGGTTTTGTGCCGCGCCAGTGAGGCCACCAAAAATGGTAGGGTCTTTGATGTTGGCCAGCGCCATTCGGGCATTACCGGACGCGCCAATAAAGGCATCACCGTTCAACCCTGCCTGCTGGAAGCCGCGACGAACGCCAAACATCTTGTTTACATCAGAGCCAAAGAATTTTGCCTGCTGACTGGCGCGAACAATCTCGTTCGCCGTGGAAGTGAAAAGCTGCTTAATGCCGTAAAGCCCCGCCCCAATGCCAAGGAATCCGGCTGCGGCAGTGCCGACATTACGAAACGCAGAAACAGCAGAGTTTCCGAATTTTTCCATTTCTTCTCTGCGCTTTTTTAGCTCCTTCTGCCGTTCGCGGTCTGCCCTGGCAAGCTCTTTGTCCAGCTTACCAACCTCATTTTCCACCTTCTTTTTGCCATTCAGGAACTCATCGGCTTTGATTGTGACCTTATAGGCAAGCTCCTGAATAATCATGCTGACACCTTCATTTCTGAGTGTATAGCCAGGGCTTTATCCACCAGCCCACGGGCTATCTCATGGATGGTTGGCGCAACCCCGATACCGGATTGCTTGCGCTGTAATTCCTGAATGTTACGAATAGCCTGTATTTGCACTTCACTCAGCAACACAGGTTTAACTGATTGTTTAGACATAGTACCCCCTGATATTTGTACAGTTATTTTAGTTGCAATAAATGAAATGATCACCAATATCATTGCAATTAATGAAAGAATAAATTCGATCTTTACCAGAAGGGGATTTGATTGATAGACATGCCGATTGGGTGCGCACCTGCTTGCGTACTTAAATTTTTGACAGCCCAAAGCGCAAAAAAGAACTTACGCCTTTACTGGCAAGGGTTACGGCTGAATATGGCCTGTTAATTCGTATCAAGCAGTCAAGAATTTTACAGCCTTTTCGGTGCGAACCTACGCGCGAACCAGGAGCGTAAACCTTAGTGTAACCTTAGGGTGATTTTTACCCGGTGCTGGTGGCCTGTTTTCTTCTCTCCTACCAGCGGCGATACCCTTCCAACTGCCTCGCTTTACCTTCCTGCGTTTTTGCTCCAGTGCTCAACCCCCGTGTAATTTACAACGCCCGGATCCGTAGAGAGATGTCAGCTTACACAGCGCTACGTTGCGGGTTAAGCCCCACAGGACATACCACGGCACGCCTCGAGGAACGGTACTGTCCAAACGAAGCCTTCGCCCACTCTAGATAGCTCTTACGACGATTATCATCAGTCATTTTCTTGTCTAAATGTTAGGTTTTATTACCCCACCATGGGGTAAGATGTGCAACACAACCAACCCTTAGTAGTCAGAAATTATCCTTCTAACTCCTGTGGAGAAAAGCTCTATTTTCACAGTCTAACCTAAATATTTCGTGCTATAAGGATGATATGGTTCTAAAGTCTACGCCGTAAAAAACACAACTTAACCGGATAAAAAACGACCAGCAATCATGAGAGACATCGACGTTAGACAAGCCGTTCATTCAAAAATCCTTAAGGAGCATCATAAGGATCCAGATACTCTTATTATTGATGAGTTTGTTATGAACTTAGGGGCAAGTCGCGCAGATATCACAGTGATAAATGGGCTAATGCATGGCTATGAATTAAAAAGCAAAAGCGATAACCTGTTGCGTCTACCTGCCCAAGTTAATTTCTATTCTTCAGTTATGGATAAAGTAACCTTGGTAGTATCTGAGTGTCATGCTTCTGCTGCTGAAAAGATCATCCCTGTATGGTGGGGAGTCAAAATTGCCACTGAAGGTAGAAGGAATGCTGTTCATTTACATACAGAACGTCTTAATCGAATGAATCCTAATCTAGATAAGGTTGCTCTAGCCATGTTACTTTGGAAAGAGGAAATGTTATCTATTTTGGCTAATCACGGTTTAGGACGTGGCTTAAAAAGTAAGCCACGTAGGATTTTATGGGGTATGGTAGCAGAGTGCCTTGAAATCAATCATCTTCGAGACGAAGTGCGTTCAAAACTTAAAGCCCGTACAAATTGGAGAGCTGATAAACGACTTTCGTGACGTGATGATTTTGTCCAATTCGTCTCCAAACTTCAGGGCTACCAAATTTGCAATCTGGTGTTGGGTTTTGCAAATATTGAGCGTGAACTAGAGCATAATCGTTGATATCTTTATCGGCAACACTGAACGTTACACCAGAATACTCCTTGTGGGCAACGATTGCTTGGCTATGCGCACCATACTGATCATAGCCATACTGGTTAGCTTTTCTTCCTCTAAAGACCCAGTAATCATCATCTCCAGTATAACGAACGCTAGCTGTTACACTGGGGAATCGTGTTGCAAGTCGTGTGTACTCAGGGTGTTGAATACCATAATCAGAATAGATCACTTTCCGCTTGAGGTTAGAATTATTATGTACGCCCTGCCATAAGCTCCATTCCAGTCTAGTTTGCGAATATATACCTACAGATATTTGACTTAAATCCACTGGAAAAGAACCAGCGGCCAATATTACACGTCGAAAATCATTTAAGTATTGAAGATTATTTATAAGACCTAATGCAAGGATTTCACTTTGACCAGACCCCAAAGACTCTTCTGTTACAGAATCCCTTAAATCAATTACAACATCAATACTCTGATAGGGTATATTCAATCTAGAAATATAAGATGAAATATATTGAGGATTAGCAAGGTCGGTAACAGTTAAGCGCAAACAAACTTCATCCTGTACAAGACTATCGATCGCATTTAAATAATTACTACTACGTGTCGGAGAACTCACAGGGATAACATGTACCCCTGCTGCACGGGCCTGGTTTACAGCATTTATAATTGGATAAGTATCTGCCGAATTAATGAACTGCTCTTCTATAAGAATCCCATCCAGATAAATCATTGAAATATTTGAACATGCTGCGGATATTTTCTTACCGAAACTATTAAGCATTTCATCGTATGTTTTATCTGGCTCATCCGTATCAGGGTCTAAAGGAACTGGTTCAATCTCAAAAAGAGGAATGATTTTATTTTTTACGAATTGGTCTAGCTGTGCTGTTGCTGAAAACTCTGCACGTTTTGTTTTCAAAATTGGTACATAAGAAACATCTTCCATGCTTTCCTCTTGCAACTATTAGGTAAAACAACAATTACCACACTAATACTATCCGCACGTAAGATAAGTAAAATAACCCAGCGTCGAATTTTCTACATTTCACTCCTACATACTCCCAAGCAATGTGGCTGTTTACTCGTCTACCTTGTTCTATAGACGTCCATAAACGTATATCAGATTAATCCTCATTTATTCAATGAGACACAACAACAACCCCTTTATTTCGCGGGTCAGATCAAATTATGGTAATGATATATGATATGTTAAGGGAGATTATGCTTTACCCATCTAACTACCTTATCTCCCAATCGCAAGATATTTTTGTTGAAGCCGAAATCTCCGAGTTCATCCACCTACTATTTAGGTCTTTGATACTGCCTATTGTCCCTCACGTCACAGATGTAACAACCATGTTTCTCATGTATTCCAATGATCATTATTACCTTATACATATTGTTCCCCCCTCTCCCGGATTTTTCTATTTATAAGGATAACAATGTTGTCTCTGCTTTCTCACGGCGCTAAAGTCCTTGCTACATCTGTTTTTTGCTGAGGCAACACTGGATTTTTTTGTTCTCCCACGCGAAGTCAATGCTGTCTTACTGCTAGCCAGGAAGAATGTCTCGCTCTGTTGGTGTTGGTTCAATTAGGTCATTTGTTGGTTCAGCGTTGGTTCAAAACCAAATAAAAAATGCTTATAAAACAACAATATTTACAAATTGAACCAACTGAACCAACTGAACCAACACCTTTTCTACGCACATGAAGAAAATTATTCCTCTGGCTGGTCGTCGTCCTCCGGCAGATAGTTGAGCACATAGACGTTAATCTGCCGCCCCTCAATGCGCGGGGATTTACGCTGATAGCCTCTCCCGCTGGTGGGCGGGGTGAGCATCCCGGCCTTCTTCAGCACCTCGGCAAACTGCTTGGCGTTAAACCCTTTGGCTATCTCCTGCTCAAATGTAGCCGGGAAGGTGTAGAAGGTAATCGGATCACGTTCATGGCTTCCCCTGTGCCTGTACCCTGCCAAATCACGGATAGGCAAATCGCCGGGGCTGTATGGGAACGGTGCGAACCGGCTCAGGCCGAAAGCGTTGAGAAAAGCCTCTGTCTGCTCGACAATCTGCATGTGCTCCCGGTTCCCGGTGCCGAACTCACGCAGCCATGCGTTGTAGGTGTGCTGTACGGCATCACGGCAGCTTTGCGCATCCCACCCGGTGACAACGCAGCCCAGCAGTAAAGCAGCCTCCAGAATGGCGAAACGTGCGCCTACACGGTGAACCTGCTCACCATAATCGGCAGGTATCAGGCTACGCCAGCGTGATTCACAATCCCGAACGGTATCGATGGCCTGCTGCTGGTGGCCTGACAGCCATTTCACCCATTCGCGCCCGGCTGTGCCGTGGTTGTGCTGCCAGGCATCTTTCAGGGCGTCGGCGTGCTGCTTACCGTTCTGGTGGTCGTGGAAGCGAATCGCTTTGCTCATTGGGATATTAAGCAGGCGCACCAGTTGCCCGGCTTTTGTCTTTCTCCCGGCAGTGGCGATAAACGTTTCCAGATCCATTTCTCCGGTACTGATAGCGACGGTTCGCCAGCGTTTCAGATCCCGGTTGCCGCCCTCTTTTGCACCCTGCAGCTTGCCTACGCCGTTAAAAAGCGCGTAGGCGGCCTGTGAGACGCTTACCGGGTCAGCCCCCTGCCCGACTTCATCCAGTGGCATCAGCCCGTCATTGTGGGCGGCGGCTTCGTTTGCCAGCCCCAGCGCCGTACCGTACCAGGTGAGACGGAGTAAATCAGGGTTTCCGTACAGACTGGCGGCCACGTTTGCTGTGGTCGTCTTGCCCGCGCTGCTTTGCTCGTAGAAGTGGAGGCCGAACCCGTCAGCGCCACACAATCCAAGCAATGGAGCGGCAAGCGATGCCCCGACCGCTGCCATCATCGAATAGTTACCGTCTGCCAGACGCGCCACGCTACCGCGCCAGCTTTCAGCTGTGCCTTTCTGTGTGTACCCGCTGGCCGCTGAACTGCGCCCGCTGAACAGTACCGGGTGCTCTGGTTCCCCGATGATTTCCCCGTCTGGCATGATATACGCCCCGCACTGCCAGCCTGTGGCATGAGCAACGCGCCATATCTGCCGTGAGCCACTGCGCTGTAGCCAGTCAGCGAGGATTGCCCGTAAGCTGCTTTTGGTGGTGACGTTGATCCCCCCAGCTTTCAGGGTTCGCCAGCCCTCGCGCTCACCGATATCAGCCAGCGGCACGGCTGCGGTGGTGGGGACGTTTGAACCAAAGGCCAGCCAGCGGAGGACAAGATACTGGTCTTTGTCGTCCCGCCCGGTGCCGATAACCTCCAGCGGGGAAGATAGCCAGCTTTCGTTGCTGATAACCTCGCCGCTGTCTTTATCCACTTTCGGAGATACCCAGAAAACGCCATCTTTGCGGCTCTCAATGCGGGGTTTTAGCGGGTCTTTCCCGCCGTCCGTTTCTTCCTGAATCGTTGCCGTAACCGTGCCGTTATCGGGCAAATCCCTTGTTGCGATCTTGTTGTTGTCGGGCCAATTACTCGACCCAACCTCGCCCTTATCAGTCACCTCATATTGGACGCTCACGCCCTTCTCCTGCGTCTGGTACATCTGGTACATCGAACCATTAAACGCTGCTGTAGCTGCTTCCAGCCCGTTTTGCTGGTGGTAGTCGTTCCAGTCGGCTTTATGCCCACCGGGCGGCATTGCCACCCAGCCAGCCACGGCAGCGGCGGCTTTCTCTGCGGCCAGCTTCCCGGTATTTGGCTGGTCGTCGTGATGGTCGTTGTCTGCGCAAAGGATGATTTCTGCCTTTGGGTGTTTACGTCGCATGACTTCGGCAACGGGAAGCAGGTTGCCAGCGTCGATTGCTGCCACTGTAAGCGCCGCAGGTCGCATCCTGTGCGCTGTCATGGCGGTAGCCAGCCCCTCAGCGATTAAAACGCACTGCGGCGCTTCTGGCGCGTTTACAACGTGACAAGACCCGCGCTTCGCTGAACCGGTCAGGAGGCGCTTTTCTCCCTGCGGGGTAATGGTCTGAGCTGCGGCGATGTTGCCAGTTTCGCCCACCAGCGGAAGCAATATCGATCCATCGGGAAGAATGGGGAAGGTGAAGCCGTTCAGCCCTTTGCTTATCAGGTACTCAGATTCGCCCTGAGCGGACTTCTGGCGCAATTCATCAAACAGACGGGCAAACGTAGCCCGGCGCTGCTCTGTGTCCTCTGCCGCCCGCTGCTGGCGCTCCTGCTCGTGCTGCTGCCGCTCAGTGTCCAGTTGGGATTGTCTCTGGCTGGCCGCCTCCGGGTCTGATTCGGTTGCCCGGTAATCAATACCCAGCACATCAGCGGCCATTCTCGCCGCTTCTGTCGCAGCGCAACGGCTAACCTTCTGTATCAGGTCTAACCCGTCACCTGCGCCGCACTGGTTGCAGATAAAGCTACCGCGCCCGTTATCATCGAAACGAAAGCGATCTTTACCGCCACACGCAGGGCAGGCGGCATGTTTTCGCGGGGAATCCGGCACATCGATATTCAGGCCAGCCAGAACAGCAGGCCAGTTATTTGCTGCGGCGTGAGTCACTTCCCGGATAAGCTCGATACTACGCATTGTCATGCCCTCCGCTGCGGGCAACTGTTGCGCCCATGTCGCCTTTAATGCTGTCCCAGATACTCAGGCCGTAAGGGGTAATCCCGTTGCTATCAACACACTTTTCGAGCAACGCAACCCCGACGCTCTCCCACTGCGGATAACTTATTTTCAGCGCCTCCAGTAAATAGCCGTCTATTAAATCGCGCATACCCTTAATGCCGCCCATAATCTGAACACGGACAGGCTGCCCGCCCGCATCTAACATAAAAGCGTCGTCGTTGTTCGACTGTCTTACATTGTCATACAGGTTTGAAACGTACTGATTCGCCAGCGCATTCAGTCGGAAGTGTTTAGTAATCACGCTGCCTCCTCAGTGCGCTACTGGCATTTCAGGCCAGCCGTTTTCTTCTAAATCAGCAATAAAGTGATCATGCATTTCCGCCAGCATGTCACGCCCAAAAGTGGTCAGTTCGCCTCGCTCAGCATCCAGCATGGCGCGATAGAACATAATGGCGTTCTCAGTGCCTTTCTCCTCTCCGTATCGCTCAAGCATTGTTCCTTCGATATTGTTAGCCATTGCCAGCCGGGTGGCCTGCGGATAAACCGGGAGGGATGTTTTGCCGTTGGAGTAGAGCGCTACGTTTAATGAAGTGCCATCGTGTTGTGTAACGGTAGCTACACCGTTTTCGCTCTTCATCTCAGTGATAAACGCAGCGGTAATAAGCCACCGCCACATAATGACGTTGTGCTGCGCATTGAAATCGAAATAGCCGTAAGCGCCCCCCTCAGCGACGGCGCAATGGATTTTTGTTCCAATACCGGGTAAGTCACCATCCGTATTCATCGAATCGTCATATTCCCCGGCATCAAGGCGCTTTATCGCATCTTCGTAGGCAATAAACTGGAACGCTCCATTACCGGCTTTATCTCTGGTGGTGATTCTTACACCGCATGGGACGGCATCAACAAGGATACTCATGCTTTACCCTCCATGGCGCGATGAGCCACATCCTCAGCAAGCCCAATAAGTTCTAGAGCTGCCTGACTTTCATCCTCATTTGCTGTGAGGAACTGAGCGGCATTAAGCAAAGCGGTAATCTTCATCAACGCATCCATCGCTACAAGCTCTTGAGGGTTTTTGTATACCTGTTTCATGCTGTGGCTCCTGCGCTGGTAGTCCCGCATTGCTGTTGGGTCTCGTACTTTTTCATGTACTCAAATTCAGAATAAAGGGTGCTGTTTAACGCGCGAACGCCAGATATCGCCTGTTCCAGACTGGTTTCATCCATCTTTTCTACAGCGTGCCCTATAGCTATCAGCAGCGCCTCAATTTGACCCACCCGGCGCTCTGCCGCTTTAAAATGATTAAAGTCGGTGGTTTTTTCATGCTGGCTCATCGTTTTCCCGCCTTGTGCTCACGCATCACATAATCGCCAAGCTCGGTATCAGCTTTACTGACTGACTCAGAGACGCCATTTAACAGAGTCATGACTGCGCCAATAAGGCGAGGAATGTCGGGATCTGCGTCTTTAGTGGTGCTTTCCAGCCACATTTCTAAAACAATCTGAGCCTGCTCAATCTGGCAAACCGCATCACACAGGTTCATGGTTTTCATAGCGACGGCTCCCCGGTTACTCGGAAGTGTTCTATTGCCTCTGGCACGCCTTCCAGGAGGGACACTAATGCCCCCATCATATGAAAGGTGGTTGAATCGGATATGTTGGCCTCCATCCACACAGATAAAACCTGTTGTGCTTGTTCGACCCGACACAGGGCGTCAATAATCTGCATGGTTTTTATTGAGTCCAGGGATGATGCTGACGGCAGGCCGCTTTGATGGCTAATGCTAGTCATGGGATACCTCCATGTGATTGTTCAAACTAGAAAATCCAGTTGAGCGAAGAACAACAATTTCTCCTTCTTCGTTCCGATTTGTTAAACGAACCAAACTGTTCGTTATTTGAACAACATGTGCTTGTTCCCGGCAGATTGATGAGACAGGGAACAAAAAACGTGAAATTTTATTGTGCATGGCGCACCTCCTGACGGATTCGGCCAGCGAATGCCATCACGCAGCCAGCTGGGGATTGCTCGCGGGCTTCGCGTTCGGTGGTGGCGGTGATGTGAATGACGTTGCGCCCGATGGCGCTTAGCGCCAGAAAACGCCAGGTGTAGGACTGCCGCCCTTGCGGGTGTGTGATATGCTCTTTCATAGCTGCCTCGTTACTTTCGCTAACGGTGGTGGTTAGAAGCCCGGTTGGTGTTGACGCACCTCTGGGCTTCGTTGCTTTCATAGCTGCAAGGTGCAAGTCACCTTCACGGTAAACACTATAGCAAAGTGACTCCCACCTCAAGTGTTTACACCGACCTTTTTTAATGCATAATGACTCCCACCTAATGCAAGGAGTCATAGATATGGCAACGGGTACAACTAACAATAAGTCTCGGCAGAAAACAGCAAGAGTCCCTCTTGATGTGCTTACCGAGGTTGAGTTGGTCAAAGAGGAAGGTGAAAGTGATGCGCAATTTATCGTTACCGCTATGCGTGGTGAGGTAAAGCGACGCCAACGCCGCAAATCAAAAGTAGACGCGCCAGAGTAGTGATCCACGCTGGCATTTCCCCAAAGGGCGGCTTTATGGCTGCCCTTTTTTATGGAGTCCGAAAACTCCTTTTTTATGGACTCCAGAAACTCCCCTTCACGCGTGTGCGTACTGGTATCGAAACCATCCGCGTCACCACGACGAGAAAACGATGGGCTGGCATTAGCTGGCATTGTTATGCCAGCTTCCACCACTTGCGCTCTATGTTTTCCTCGGTTCGAAATGTCATCATTTGTCATCATCACAGCGGTTTCAATGTCAGGTTTTGACAGGTTACCAAGGTGAGGTTTTGTGAGGTTCGGCAAGCCCTGAGCCATAACAATTGATAACAGGCTGTCGCTCTCCGCTTCAGGTTTTATCAGGTTCTGAGGGCTAACATTTGCTAACAGGCCAGCCAGGGGAAAGGCTTTATTCTGGACGGCGACATTAAGCATGATTTCCCCCAAGGTGTTTGGATAGCCACCGCTGGGAAAGGCGCATCAGTTCCGCTTTACGCTGCTCAAACTCCATCCCCATATCAATCAACGTGATATTGGTGTTCTCAAGGTAGGCGAGCAGCTCCAGTTGGTCGGCGTTCATGCTGTCGCGTGGCTCACCCACAATATCGTTAGCCTGCGCCCACTGTTTAGCCGTCAGGCCACCAAGAACAATGCGAGAAAGCATGTTGCTCTCATTGGTGTAGTGGTGTCGCTGCGTCGCCTTACCCTGCTCCATACGTGCCTGCTCAAGCGTTTCGCACATAGCGGTGAATCGGCTGGCTGCGCTGATACGAGCCTTAAGGTGTTGGCGATAGCGAGCGGCAATCTCCGGCACACTGCGCTGTAGGGCTTCTTCACATTGGATGAAGTAACGGCGAACGGCACGGCCTTGCTCGTTACGCTCAACCATCGCTAGCTCTTTAGCCATCCCAAGAGAAAGCCCGGTATCTTTGCTGCGGCGGTCACCGCCACGCTTCGTTACCCATCCGCCGTCGAGTTGGTTGTTTTCTGCACTTTGGTTCCCCGAAATGGGGGAATCAAACACCACGTAGTCAACACCCTTTTCGAAGCCGTAATCTTTGATGCGTTCGGAAAGCCACGTTGAGTAATCACGCCCAACACCCAGCGCTTTATGCAATGCCTTTGCGCTCACAATATTGGTTTCTCGCCCGCCAATCTGACCGGAAATAACGGGAACGATAGCGGCAAAGTCGTTATTGATATTTGCGCCCCGGCTAGCTGCTGGTTGAGGGGCGGCCTCCGAATTGAATCGGCTTTTTTCGATAGTCATATTTCAGGCTCCGTTAAGCGGCGGTAAGGTTGTCCGGGTAAAGGTTGAGAATGTCGGCAATTTCAGGCTGAGAAAGCCCCTGATAGCCAGCAGCAGCGGCGTTGCGGTTAACCAACTGGATAACGCGAAGCACATCGCCACGGCTCACGAAGCGATAGCGGAGATGTGCGCCGATGCCGTCCGGGTTCTTTTCTTCAATGCGTTCCAGGTGGATATCGAGGCTGCGCTCAAGCTCGCTCGCATAGTTGCGCCCAGATGAAAGGCGGCAATAGCGAAGTATGTCGTTCTCTGTCCATCCCTCAACGCCAGTGCGGAGCATGTAGACGCGAGCGCGGTGCTTCTTCGGTGTGCGCTTGAATGGTTGAACGGTGCTGGTGGTCGGCGTAATATCAGACGTGCGAGTATCTGAATTAGCCGCCTGTAATGGGCGGTTTTTCTTTTCCATTAAGCGGCCTCCCCTCGGGACTCAGCAATACGCTGATTAATCCATTCATCAATTTCACTTTCGATAAACGCGATTGAGCGAGAGCCAATTTTAATAGCGGCAGGAAAACGCTGCTGGCTCATCAGGCGATATAGCCATGCCTTGCTGTAACCAGTGCGCTTTTGTACCTCTGCAAATCTAATCAATGACTGAGACATATTTACCTCGTAACGTCTATTAAGGTTTACGAGACAAATGATTACACAGAAATAATGTAATTCAGCGTAACAATAGGGCTTATGGTAGGAAGGAGGCTATTACTATCAGGGTAAGGGTATTTATGACTTACATCACTATCATGGTAAGTGTCTTTTTACTCTCAGGGTGAGAGTAAACCCACAATATAAGGCTTACTTCCACCATGAGGGTGACTAATCACTTCCTTTTTATAGGGCAGGCAACTTTTTCTATTGCACGGGCTTGGGCATCAGGCATGTTTTTATATTGCTGCTTTAATTGGGTAACCAACGCTTCTTGAGAGGGTATAGACTTGCGATCATCCTCATCATAATTTGACCACTCAGAGTTACGTAGCTGAATGGCAATCAAGAGGGGATCATCATCCCTAAAATCTCCTAATTGACAAGGTAACTCACTCAATAGTTGTTTTACCTCAGTTTGTAGGCGTTCTATCTCTTTTTCCAACTCATCTCGTGATGCCTCTTTTTGACCTGCCTTTGCTCTTTCCTTTGCCAATCTATCTTTTTTAGATTTTAACAACTGTTCAGCTCGCGAGCGAAATTTTTCTAAGCATGGAGGAAGATTTACTCCCGTATCTAGAAAAGATATTGTTATTTCAGTCCCTTTAAAATAGAACTCTCGATACCAGCCACTTCCACTATCAATTCTAGAATACATACCCTTCACGTCAGGATTTGATTCCTCAGCAAATTCCGCCCCTAGGGCCATATCTTTTAAGAAATTAATCGATTGATTTGAAAAAGCATCACTATTACTAAATCCATTAATAACATCATAATCATACAGATAAAAAGGCTCATTGAACGGTATGCCTTCAAGATGCCAAGAAGCCTCTCTGGCAATCACCGCGCATGCCTCGGCAAAGCTAATATTTTCCTGGTTCGATACTTCGGATAATAAGATTTCAAAATGAACCAGTTCATACTTTTCATTATTAATTGTCTGAAACATACTCACAACGCCACCTCACGCCCTCTGATTTTGGCGGCTATGCCAGCCCGCAGAGGTGTGCGGGTTTTCGGGGATCAGCCTAGACATAGCCTATTCTTTGTTCGTCTACAGAAGTCTACTAGCAACCGCTATTACTGTCTATCCATCCAGTCAGGCGCGTTTACCGAATGCCCCATGAACCACATTTTCGCCTCGCTCCAAGCTATCCATGTAGTCGGCATACCACTGAAGCATTTCCCGGCGACCATCCAGATACTGCGCATGGTTGTAGGTACCACGGATACTATTTTTATCGACGTGTGCCAGTTGGGTTTCAATCCATGCGGTGTTATATCCCTGCTCGTGGAGGATGGTGCTCATTGTATGGCGGAAGCCATGCCCCGTGACTCTCCCGGCATACCCAATCCGCTTAAATACTTGGTTAATGCTGGCCTCACTCATAGTCTTCCGTGGATCATTGCGCCCGGGGAATATAAGCGAATATCTACCCGTCATTTCACGTATTCGCGCAATGATAGTTAGTGCTTGCTGGGATAAAGGGACTATGTGTGGCCGGCGCATCTTCATGCGTTCAGCGGGGATTTCCCATACTGCGGCCTGCTCATCGATTTCTTGCCACGATGCCCCGCGCAATTCTCCCGTTCTGAGGCCGGTAATGATAAGCAAGTACGCAGCCAGCACCACCAGCTCACTACCTGAATAGCGTGATAGCGCCTCAAAAAATTCTGGAAGCTCTGTCGCATTCAGGAAAGGATAATGGTTGGATTCATGTCCCTGCATGGCGCTAGTGAGATCCGGGGCTGGGTTATATTCAGCCCTGCCGGTAACGATGGCATAACGGAAAACCTCGCCGCAACGCTGCCGCACTTTTTTGGCTTTCTCTGTTGCCCCGCGCCCTTCCATACGGCGAAGAACATTTAACAGCTCTAGAGGTTTAATTTCGGCAATTGACTTCTTACCAATATATGGGAATACGTCTTTATTGAACGCTTCCATAATGTCTGAAGCGTATCCGGCAGACCATTTTTTGAGTTTGCTCGAATGCCACTCAGTCGCGAGATCCTGAAATGTGTTGTTTATCTGCGCTTCGCGAATTGCCTTTTCTTCCCGCTTTGCTTCGTTAGGATCGATACCCCCAGCGATACCCCTTTTTGCCTCATCACGTTTAGAACGCGCATCAGCTAGGGTAACGTCTGGATACACACCTAAAGCGAGCAGCTTCTCTTTCCCTGCCACCCGATACTTGAGTCTCCAGTATTTTGCACCATTGGGATTAACGAGAAGGTAAAGGCCGCCACCGTCAGCAAGTTTATAGGGTTTATCCTTGGGCTTGGCAGTATCGACCTGGCGGGCGTTGAGCTTCATCTGGGGGTATCTCCATAAGACCGAACAGCATATACCCCCGAATGTACCCCCAACCATGTGTAGATTTTGGGATATGCCAGTAGACGGCAAAATACAAAAAAGGGCTTTATGTCTAGAGTATACGGGGTTTCAGTAAGCTTTAGTAGACGTTAGAAGATGTTTGAATGGTGCCGATAATAGGAGTCGAACCTACGACCTTCGCATTACGAATGCGCTGCTCTACCAACTGAGCTATATCGGCACGGAGAAAGGTGTCGTGCGGGTAACGGTGTAAAAGGGTAAGAAAGATCGGGTGATGCGTCAACCACTTATCAAACTGCATGCTGGTTTTTGCATCACCCGTGGGCTATTTACGCACGAATGGTATCGTCGCCAAAGCCGATCCACTTGTAGGTGGTTAAGGCTTCAAGCCCCATCGGGCCGCGAGCGTGTAGCTTCTGGGTGCTCACGGCTACTTCTGCGCCAAGGCCAAACTGGCCGCCGTCGGTGAAGCGGGTTGAGGCGTTGACGTACACGGCAGAGGAGTCCACTTCGTTAATAAAGCGGTTCGCATTGCGCAGCGTGCGGGTGAGGATGGCGTCGGAGTGCTGGGTGCCGTGCTCGCGAATATGCGCGATGGCGTCATCCAGGTCGGCAACCACTTTCACATTAAGGTGCAGCGAGAGCCACTCGTCGTTGTAATCCGCCTCTTTCACCGCTTCTACTACCGCCGGGCCGTTTTTCAGGATCGACAGAGATTTTTCGTCAGCGTGTAACGTTACGCCGGAGTCAGCCATCTGCTTGCTAAGCGCAGGCAGGAAGCTCTCCGCAATCGCCTGGTGCACCAGCAGCGTTTCCACCGTATTACAGGTGCTCGGGCGCTGGGTTTTGGCGTTAACGATGATATTCAGCGCCGGTTCAAACTCTGCGGTGTCATCCACCACGATGTGGCAAACGCCAATCCCGCCGGTGATAACCGGAATAGTCGACTGCTCGCGGCAAAGCTTGTGCAGGCCAGCGCCGCCCCGTGGGATGAGCATGTCGATGTAGCGGTCGAGGCGCAGCATTTCGTTAACCAGAGCGCGATCCGGATTTTCAATCGCCTGAACAGCCGCCTTCGGCAGACCGCAAGCTTCCAGCGCATTCTGGATCACGGCGACCGTGGCGTTATTGGTGCGCCACGTTTCTTTCCCGCCGCGCAGAATAGCGGCGTTGCCGGTTTTCAGGCACAGAGAAGCTACGTCTACTGTCACATTCGGGCGCGCTTCATAAATCACGCCCACCACGCCGAGCGGCACGCGGCGGCGTTCAATACGCAGCCCGCTGTCCAGCAGCCCGCCGTCAATCACCTGCCCTACCGGGTCGGCGAGGTTACAGACCTGGCGCACGTCATCGGCGATGCCTTTCAGGCGTGCCGGAGTGAGCAGCAGGCGGTCGAGCATTGCTTCGCTAAGGCCGTTTTTACGCGCCTCTTCCACGTCCTGCTGGTTAGCCGCCAGAATTTCTTCGGCCTGGGCTTCGAGAGAGTCGGCAATTTTTTCCAGCACGCGGTTTTTCTCGCGTCCGGAGAGCAGTGCCAGCTGGTAAGAGGCCTCTTTTGCCGCTTTACCCATTTGTTCAAGCATTGCCTGCTCCTTAGTTAACAATCATGTCGTCGCGATGAACGGCCACCGGGCCGTATTCATAGCCGAGGATTTCGTCAATTTGCTGGGAGTGATGCCCGGCGATGCGGCGCAGCGCGTCGCTGTTGTAGCGGCAAACGCCGTGGGCAATGTCGCGCCCTTCCAGGCTGCGAATGCGGATCACTTCCCCGCGAGAGAAATTGCCGCTCACGCTTTTAATGCCTTTTGGCAGCAGCGAGCTTCCGCGCTCGAGAATGGCAGACAGCGCGCCGTCATCCACGGTGATTTCACCCGCAGGCGGAGCGCCAAAGATCCAGCGTTTACGGTTTTCCAGCGGAGACTGCTGGGCGTGGAAACGTGTACCAACCGGCGTCCCGGCCATCACGTCGCCAATTACGCCGGGCTTGCTGCCAGCGGCGATGATAACGTCTATGCCCGCGCGGCAGGCAACGTCCGCGGCCTGCAATTTGGTGCCCATACCGCCCGTTCCCAGGCCGGACACGCTGTCCCCGGCGATGGCGCGCAGCGCGTCGTCTATGCCGTGAACTTCTTTGATCAATTCCGCTTCCGGGTTATTACGCGGGTCGGCGGTGTACAGCCCCTGCTGGTCGGTCAGCAGCAGCAGTTTGTCGGCTCCGGCCAGAATAGCGGCCAGGGCAGAAAGGTTGTCGTTATCGCCTACTTTGATTTCCGCCGTCGCCACCGCGTCGTTTTCATTAATGACCGGCACAATGTTGTTGTCCAGCAAGGCTCTTAGCGTGTCGCGGGCATTAAGGAAACGTTCACGGTCTTCCATGTCGGCGCGGGTCAGCAGCATCTGCCCTACGTGAATGCCGTAAATAGAAAACAGCTGTTCCCAGAGCTGGATCAGGCGGCTTTGCCCCACCGCGGCCAGCAATTGCTTGGAGGCGATGGTTGCGGGGAGTTCGGGGTAACCCAAATGTTCGCGTCCGGCGGCAATCGCCCCGGAGGTAACAATAACAATACGATGCCCCGCCGCGTGCAGCTGAGCACACTGGCGAACCAATTCAACAATATGGGCGCGGTTCAGGCGGCGGGAGCCACCGGTTAATACGCTGGTGCCTAGTTTTACCACCAGCGTCTGGCTGTCACTCATGATTCTCTGCCATTTTTACGAAAAGGGGGAAATTAAAAAGCCAGATGACGTTGTAACAGGAGTCACGCGGCTTGCCAACAGGCGGTGCGGGAAAAGGGCTAAGAAGGGAGAAAGGATCGCTGAATGTAGTCGATATATTTTACATTTTTATGACATACAAACTTTATTACGAATATTTAATCTTTCTCCTAAATTGTCATAAATCTTTAATCTCCGGACGATAAAACCCTTCCTGTTTTTAGCGGGAGCCCGACTCCTGGAATAATTTTGCAGGCTTTCACCATTCTTGGGATAACAAATGAAAAAGAGCACACTGGCATTAGTGGTAATGGGCATCGTTGCGGCTTCCGCGTCTCAGGCAGCCGAAGTTTACAACAAAAACGGTAACAAACTGGATCTCTACGGCCGCGTAAAAGCCGAGCACTATCTGAGCGACAACAACTCAGTAGACGGCGACGGCACCTATGCGCGTCTGGGCTTCAAAGGCGAAACTCAGATCAACAGCCAGCTGACCGGTTTTGGCCAGTGGGAATACCAGGTTGCCGCCAACAAAGTTGAAGGTGACCCAAATACCGCGAAAACCCGTCTGGCGTTTGCCGGCCTGAAAGCAGGTGACTACGGCTCATTCGACTACGGCCGTAACTACGGCGTGCTGTACAACATCGGTGCCTTCACCGATATGATGCCGGATTATGGTAACGACTCTTACACCAGAACCGACAACTTCATGACCGGCCGTACCAACGGCGTTGCGACTTACCGCAACAACAACTTCTTTGGTCTGGTAGATGGCCTGAAACTGGCTCTGCAATACCAGGGCAAAAACCAGAACGACGGCCGCGATGTGACTAAACAGAACGGCGACGGCTTCGGCACTTCTTTGACCTATGACATCGCCGATACCGGCCTGACCGTAGGCGGCGCATACGCTAACTCTGACCGTACTAACAAACAAGAATCCGGCGCTTACGGCCAGGGCACTAAAGCCGAAGCCTGGACCACCGGTATCAAGTACGACAAAAACAACGTTTACCTGGCAACAACCTACGCTGAAACACGCAACATGACGCCAATCAGCGTCCCGGGTTCTCTGGCAAACTCCGCCAGCAACGTTTCTGGTTTTGCTAATAAAAACCAGGCGTTTGAAGTGGTTGCTCAGTACCAGTTTGACTTCGGCCTGCGTCCGTCCATCGGCTACGTGCAGTCCAAAGCGAAAGATATTGAAGGCATTGGTGATGCGGACCTGACCAAATATATTGAGATCGGGACTTACTATTACTTCAACAAAAACATGTCTACCTACATCGACTACAAAATTAACCAGCTGAGCGATAGCAACAAGCTGAAGCTGAATAACGATAACGTCGTTGCTCTGGCGCTGACCTACCAGTTCTAAGTTTTAGATAAAAAAAATCCCCGTTCGGTGAACGGGGATTTTTTATTTTCAGGCGGAGAGCTTTAGCTTCTTTTCAGCAAAGTTCTCGGCGGGCACCAGCCCAAGTTCGAGGCTGGCGAGTAAATCCTTCAGGCGCCCGTGGAACCCACGCAGGGTATGTTCCAGCTTCTCATCGACTTCTTTGTCCTTCGCCGGGGTTGCCGTCCATTTGCCGTCTTTATCAAACAGGCCGAACTGCCAGGTGTAGGTAAACTGCTTTTCCTGAGCTTCCAGCACCATCCACCATCCCCAGAACTCGCGCTTCTCTGGCGCGGGCTTAACGTTAACGCAAACAGCCAAGCAATCGAAGAAGAAGCGGTTATCTTCACACTGCTCTTCCCGAATATAAGGGCCAAGCGAGGCGAACTTTCTAATCAGTCTACTTTTCGGGTGTCCACTCGGTAACGTCATTACGATCTCCTGTTGTGAAGCATCTGTTTTAGCAAACCGCTGAGATTTAGCAAATCATTAACGTAATCTTTGTTTCATCCATCCGGTAATTTCTTGCAGCGCTTTGTCAAAGTTTCGATACACCGGGTTGAACGGGATCTCGAGTAATTTGCCGTCCGCAGATGACGAAGCGATTAAACGCGATTCTTCTTCCGGGCTGAAGGGGTCGTTGGCCCAAAAACCGGAAAGCATCGGCGTTGGGCAGCGGCGGCCAAGCAGGCCCTGGGTTTTGAGCGAGTAGCGGTTAAGCTCCACGCTCAGTGCGCTGTCTGAGATGCTGGTCATGCCGAGGCGGCTGGCGAGCACGTCGATGTACATTTCCGGCACGTCGGCCTGGCGCTGCGGGTCGCTCAGCAGGCTGTGCACCACCGGTCCAAGGCAGGCCACGGCTTTAAGGCGGTTAGCTTCAAGGTAGGCAAGGCGTACCGCCACGTTGGCTCCGAAACGGAAGCCAAAGGCCGCCACGCGGGTGTGGTCGACCCACGGAATATTGGGTAACGCCCTGAGTACGTGCTGGTGCAGCAGGCTTGAGTCCTGAGTCAGCTTCCATTTGGCGGAGAAGCCTACCGACGGCATGTCGATGGTTAGCATCGCAATGCCCTGGGGAGCGAAGTATTTCTCAAACAGGCTGTAATAGTCGCTTTGCAGAGCGTCCAGACCGCCGCACATCAATACCGTCGGGAACGGGCCTTCTCCCTGCTTAGGCAAATGCAGGAAGCCGCTGATGGTGCCGCCGCCTTCTACCGGGAACTCCAGCTCGCGCAGGCCGCCAGAAAGGCGTGGAGCCGCTTCTTCATAGGCGCGGTTAGCCAGGACCTGAGCCTGCTCGGCCAGCACGTCGCCCTTCAGGTGCGGGTAGGCCGCGATGCTGTAAAGATTGGCAGCCTGGAGCCAGTATTTACCGATTTTTTCTTCATCGGTTTCCTGGTTAGCACGCTGCTGCCAGAGCATCGCCTGCTTAGACCATTCGTAAATCCAGTTTCCACCGCGGTAGCCCACTACAGTATCAAACAGGTCGTCGTTGGTGCGCTCGGCTTTGGTACAGGCAATGCGCGCCTGTACTTCGAGGATTTCACGCGGGTCAACGCCTCGCCAAATCCACATCAGACGATTGATCATGCGATACCAGTGAGGAACGTTTTTCCCGTCCAGCGCGGACTGGATTGACGGGGCCGCAGTATGCCGGGCGCGGCGCACCAGCGTCGAGGTTTCCGGGTGTTTGAATCTGGGCTTAAAGAGAGTTTCGCTTAGATTGGCCTGCGACATCGTTTCACTGCCTCCATGAATACGAGAAACGCCGCTATTGTAGCCCTGATGCCGCCTAAATAACACAAACGCCCGGCTAGCCGGGCGTAAAGGTACTCAAATAACTTATGGGGGATTAACGGCCTGCCAGAGGCGGCACAAATACCACACCCATATCCCACGGCTGCTCAATCCAGGTGTCCTGCGGGATGTCAATCACGTAGTCGTCCACCAGCGGCTGGCCAGCAGGCTTGGCGAAGATAGTGACAAAGTGAGCTTTCGGGTACATTTCACGGATAGCAACAGCGGTACCGCCGGTGTCGACCAGGTCATCAATAACGATGAAGCCTTCACCGTCACCTTCCGCACGTTTCAGTACGGTCAGCTCACGCTGGTTATCGTGGTCGTAGCTGGAGATACAAACGGTATCAACATGGCGAATTCCCAGTTCACGAGCCAGCAGCGCGCCCGGCACCAGGCCACCACGGCTAACGGCGATAATGCCTTTCCACTGTTCTGCTGGCAGCAGGCGCTGAGCCAGCTTGCGGGCGTGAATCTGCAACATGTCCCAGGTGACGACGTATTTTTCGCTCATGTGAAGTGTCCCGGCCTGTAAATAACGGCTTAAAAAGTATTCGAAGGGGTTTTGGTTGCGCGAGATTATAGAGATCTGACGCACTAAAAACCAGTGTTGCGGGCCAACGGCAGTGGTTTTTACTCGTATTCAGCCTTCACGCAACAAAAGAAAGTGGTATTCTCGGAAGATCGCGCAAGCAGAGCTTGTGATGTAAATGAACCCGGTCAAAACCGTGACCGGTATGCCAAAAAAATGACTCCAGGGAGACTCAACGTGTCTGAATTGTCTCAACTATCTCCGCAGCCGCTGTGGGATATTTTTGCCAAAATCTGTTCCATTCCGCACCCGTCCTATCATGAAGAAGAGCTGGCGGAACACATCCTGTCCTGGGCAAAAGAAAAAGGCCTGCACGTAGAGCGCGACCAGGTTGGCAACATCCTGATTCGTAAACCGGCTACCGCCGGAATGGAAAACCGCAAAGCCGTGGTTCTCCAGGCACACCTCGACATGGTGCCGCAGAAAAACAACGACACCGTTCACGACTTCACCAAAGATCCGATCCAGCCGTACATCGACGGCGAGTGGATCAAAGCTCGCGGCACCACTCTGGGCGCGGACAACGGCATCGGCATGGCGTCTGCCCTGGCGGTTCTGGCAGATGACAGCGTGGTTCACGGCCCGCTGGAAGTGCTGCTGACCATGACCGAAGAAGCCGGTATGGACGGCGCATTCGGCCTTCAGGCTGGCTGGCTGCAGGCGGATATCCTGATCAACACCGACTCCGAAGAAGAAGGTGAGATCTACATGGGCTGCGCAGGCGGCATCGACTTCATCACCACTCTGCCGCTGCAGCGCGAAGCGGTTCCTGCCGGGTTCGAAACCTTCAAGCTGACCATTAAAGGCCTGAAAGGCGGCCACTCCGGCGGGGATATTCACCTAGGCCTCGGCAACGCCAACAAGCTGCTGGCCCGCTTCCTGTTTGCCCACGTAGCAGAGCTGGACGCACGCCTGCTGGATCTGAACGGCGGTACTCTGCGCAACGCTATTCCGCGTGAAGCATTCGCTACCCTCGCGGTGCCTGCTGCTAAAGCGGCCGAGCTGAAGTCCCTGGCTAACGAGTATCTCGCTATCCTGAAAAACGAGCTAGCCGCGGTAGAGAAGAACCTGACCGTGCTGGTAGAGCCCGTAAGCTCTGACAAACAGGCGCTGACGGCAAAAAGCCGCACCAACTTCCTCGGCCTGCTGAACGCCACCCCGAACGGCGTTATTCGCAATTCCGACGAAGTAAAAGGCGTGGTAGAAACCTCCCTGAACGCGGGCGTAGTGACCATGAGCGACGACAGCGCGGAAATCATCTGCCTGATCCGCTCCCTGATCGACTCAGGTAAAGACCACGTTGTTGGCGTTCTGGAAGCGCTGGGCCAGCTGGCCGGGGCTAAAACCGAAGCGAAAGGCAGCTACCCTGGCTGGCAGCCGGACGCTAACTCTCCGGTGATGCATCTGGTGCGTGAAACCTACCAGAAGCTGTTCAACAAAACCCCGAACATTATGGTTATCCACGCCGGTCTGGAATGCGGTCTGTTCAAAAAACCGTACCCGGACATGGACATGGTTTCTATCGGGCCGACTATCACCGGGCCTCACTCTCCGGATGAGCAGGTTCACATTGAAAGCGTGGGCCAGTACTGGAAACTGCTGACCGAGTTGCTGAAAGCTATTCCGGCGAAGTAGTTTTTACCCTCACCCTAACCCTCTCCCTACAAGGGAGAGGGGACTTTCTTTGCCTGCCTTGCCCTCATTCTTTTCTCCTTCCCCCTGCAAGGGAGAGGGGGCTTTCTTTGCCTGCCTTGCCCTCATTCTTTTCCCCTTCTCCCTTCCAGGGAGAAGGCCGGGATGAGGGTTATCTTTACAGCCCCAGCAGCAGCTGCCTTTCCAGCTGCGGGTCCAGCAAAGTCACATGTAGCCCCACCAGCCGGACGCCCCGCCCTCCTCTTCGCTCTTCCCAGGCTTTACGCGCGGTAGCAATCAGGTCTTCTTTATTCAGCTCCGGCCAGACGTGTTCCTGCGTGGTGAGCTGGAAGTCATTAAACTTGAGCTTTACCCCCTGGCGGGCAATGCGCAGGTCGGCACGCTCTTTAGCCAGCCTTCGCTCCAGCTCCGGGTAGAGCCGTTCGATAATGTCCTCGCACGCCTGCCATTCATGAATGTCTTCCGCCAGCGTGCGCTCCACGCCAACCGACTTTCTCTGGCGCTCGTTGCTGATTTCCCGCTCGTCTATCCCCTGGCTGCGCTCCCAAAGCACGCGACCAAATTTGCCAAAGCGCTTTAGCAGCAGCGCCAGGTCGGCTTTTTGCACGTCCGCACAGGTTCGCAGGCCTATCTCTTCCAGCCTTGCTACCGTTACCTTGCCGACGCCGGGGATTTTCCCCAGCGGCAGCGTTTCCAGGAAAGCGGGAACTTGCTCCGGGGTAATCACGTACTGCCCGTTCGGCTTATTAAGGTCGGAGGCTATTTTGGCCAGAAACTTGACCGGCGCGATGCCGGCGGAAGCCGTGAGGTTCAGCTCGTCGGAAATGGCCTGGCGAATTTCACGGGCGATGAGGGTTGCCGAGCCCTGGCAATGCTCGCTGTTGGTCACGTCCAGATAGGCTTCATCGAGAGACAACGGCTCAATCAGCGAGGTGTAGCGGGAGAAGATTTCGCGAATATGGTTTGAGGCTTCTTTATAAGCGTCGAATCTGCCCGGCAGCAGGGTGAGATGAGGGCAAAGCTTCAGCGCCATCGCCGTGGACATGGCGCTGTGCACGCCAAACTTGCGCGCGGGGTAGTTTGCGGTGCTTATCACGCCTCGCCGCTGGGCGCTGCCGCCGATAGCCAGCGGAACTTCGCGCAGGGCTGGATTATCACGCATCTCAACGGCGGCAAAAAAGCAGTCCATATCGACATGAATGATTTTGCGCATAATAACCCGCCCCGGAAAACAATACTGGATAAGTATACAGCTTATTTGGCAATGAGGAAATATCCCCTCTTTCCTGTTCATTCCAATAAAATTTGTAAACGCATCAGACTGCCGCTTGCGAAAAAAAACCACGATGCTAATGTGAGCGCAATCCTGTCCAGATTATTCTGATTTAGGGTCCCTTTAGCCGTCCTGGCTGTTAGTTGCAGGTTTATCAAGGAATCAAGCAGTATGCGTAAGATCGCACTAATGATTGCGATGCTCTCTATGCCGTTTTTCTCTTTCGCCAGCCTGCTGAATAGCAGCGGCGTCGCCGCCCCCATCGGCAAAGAAACCAGACAGCAGCTCATGGGCTCCCCGGTTTATATTCAAATCTTTAAAGAAGAGCGCACCCTTGAACTGTGGGTGAAGATGGGCGAGCAATATCAGATGCTCAACAGCTACCGCATCTGCAATTATTCAGGCGGTCTGGGGCCAAAACAGCGCCAGGGCGATTTTAAAAGTCCCGAAGGTTTTTATAGCGTTGATCGCAGTCAGCTAAAGCCGGACAGCCGCTTCTATAAAGCGATTAATATCGGCTTCCCGAACGAATTTGACCGCTCGCACGGCTATGAAGGGAAATACTTGATGATCCACGGTGCCTGCGTGTCCATTGGCTGCTACGCCATGACCGACTCCGGCATTGATGAGATTTTCCAGTTTGTGACCGGCGCTCTGATCTTCGGTCAGCCGCGCGTGCAGGTCAGTATTTTCCCGTTCCGCATGACGGACGCCAACATGGAACGCCACAAATACTCGACCTATATCAACTTCTGGAAAGGCCTGAAACCGGGCTATGACTACTTTGCTGCCAACCACCAGCCGCCAAACGTCGCGGTAGTGAGCGGCAACTATGTGATAAGCAAACCTGCGGTGGCCACGCCGGTGCAGCCACAGCTGGTCTCAAACTATAAGCTCACCGAGGCAAAATAACGCCGACTTGCCTGGCTCAATCTTGTGCCAGGTTTCGTTCGCCGTCAGCGGTTGAGTAGCAATAACAGTGACCACATCGTTCGGTGTGGTCTCTTCCTGAAAGTCGATTTCCACATCCCTGTCTAACAGCTTCGCCACGCCAAACGGTGCTCTACGCGTTATCCAGAACAGGTTAGTCGAGCAAAACGCCATCACGTAGCGCCCGTCCGACAGCAGCATGTTAAACACGCCCTTCTCTCTCATCTGCCCTGCCAGCTCGGTAATGTAGCGGAATACCGCTTCCATATTGCCCGGCGTGCGCGGGTAGCGCTGGGTCAGCTTGTGCAGCAGCCAGCAAAACGCCTGCTCGCTGTCCGTTTCGCCTATCGGGCGGAAGCTGCCGGTCTCAAGTGAACGGTATCCTTTCAACTGCCCGTTATGGGCGTAAGTCCAGTTGCGGCCCCACAGTTCGCGGGTAAACGGATGCGTGTTTTCCAGCGCCACCTGGCCACGGTTAGCCTGGCGAATGTGCGCCACCACCGAGCAGGATTTAATCGGGTATTCCTGCACCAGGCGGGCAATGGGCGAGTTGAAGCTCGGCTGAGGATCTTTAAACGTGCGGCAGCCTTTGCCTTCATAGAAGGTAATGCCCCAGCCGTCTTTATGGGGGCCAGTTCCGCCGCCGCGCTGCACCAGACCGGTAAAACTAAAGCAGATATCCGTCGGTACGTTGGCACTCATCCCGAGCAGTTCACACATCTCATCTCTCCCACAACGAACCCTCCTGCCCGCCGGACAGAAGGATTTCGGGCTAAGCCTTGACCATTTCTTTTTCGATTAACTGAATCAGGATGTGGATCACTTTAATGTGGATCTCCTGAATGCGGTCCGCATAGCCAAAATGCGGCACGCGAATTTCGATATCCGCCGTTCCCGCCATTTTGCCGCCGTCTTTACCGGTCAGCGTGATGACCTTCATGCCTTTAGCACGTGCGGCCTCAATCGCCTTGATGACGTTGCCGGAGTTGCCGGAAGTAGAGATACCCAGCAGCACGTCGCCTTCGCGGCCAACCGCTTCAACGTAGCGGGAGAACACGTAGTCATAACCGAAGTCGTTGCTGACGCAGGATATGTGGCTCACGTCGGAAATCGCAATCGCCGGGTAGCCAGGGCGGTTCTCACGGTAGCGGCCTGTCAGCTCTTCAGCGAAGTGCATGGCGTCGCAGTGCGAGCCGCCGTTACCGCAGGACAGCACTTTGCCGCCCGCTTTAAAACTGTCCGCCAGCAGCACGGCTGCGCGCTGGGTGGAATGAATATTTGCTTCATCCTTCAGGAAGTTAGCCAGCGTTTCCGCCGCTTCATTTAACTCATTACGAATAAGATCCTGGTACATGAGGAAGTCCTTGAGGTTTGATTGAATTTCACCTCCGGCAGTGTACCGGATAGCGCCAGGCGCGAGAAGCGCAACCCCGCGAGTTTAGCCGGGCTTTTACGATTATGTGCCGCAACAATGTGAGCGAGGTTGTAATTATTTTGTGAATGCATTGCTAAAAAATGCAACATCCACTACAACCAATACATCACAAGTGGTCAGACCTCCTACAAGCCAGGGAGCTTTCTTTATGTTAATTTTAAGTATTGTTCTTACTCTCGTCCTGCTGGGTGTGCTGTTCTATCACCAGGCAAACCTGCTGCTCGCCAGCGTGATTTTACTGGCCTGGACCGCCGCCCTCGGTGCCGCCAATATCTGGTCTTACTGGGTGCTGGTGCCGCTGGCCGTTATCCTGGTGCCGCTGGTCTTTACCCCGCTGCGTAAATCACTGATTTCCGCGCCGGTGTTCCGCGGCTTCCGTAAAGTGATGCCGCCGATGTCGCGCACCGAAAAAGAAGCTATCGACGCCGGGACAACCTGGTGGGAAGGCGATCTGTTCCGCGGCAAACCAGACTGGGAAAAGCTGCACAACTACCCGCAGCCTAAGCTGACCGAGGAAGAGCAGGCCTTTATCGATGGCCCGGTTGAAGAAGCCTGCCGCATGGCAAATGACTTCCAGATAACCCATGAACTGGCCGACCTGCCTCCTGAACTGTGGGCCTACCTGAAAGAGCATCGCTTCTTTGCGATGATCATTAAGAAAGAGTACGGCGGTCTTGAATTCTCCGCCTACGCTCAGGCTCGCGTGCTGCAAAAACTGTCCGGCGTTTCCGGTATCCTGGCGATTACCGTCGGCGTGCCAAACTCCTTAGGGCCGGGGGAACTGCTGCAACATTACGGTACCGAAGAGCAAAAAGATCATTACCTGCCACGCCTGGCGCGCGGCCTTGAGATCCCTTGCTTCGCGCTGACCAGCCCGGAAGCGGGTTCCGATGCGGGCGCAATCCCGGACAGCGGCGTAGTCTGTATGGGCGAATGGCAGGGCGAACAGGTGCTGGGCATGCGCCTCACCTGGAACAAGCGCTACATTACGCTGGCGCCTATCGCCACCGTGCTTGGCCTGGCGTTTAAACTTTCCGACCCGGATCGTCTGCTGGGCGGCGAGGAAGATCTCGGCATTACCTGCGCCCTTATTCCAACCCATACTCCGGGCGTGGAAATCGGCAAACGTCACTTCCCGCTGAACGTGCCGTTCCAGAACGGCCCAACCCGTGGGAAAGATATCTTCGTGCCAATCGACTTTATTATCGGCGGCCCGAAAATGGCCGGACAGGGCTGGCGTATGCTGGTTGAGTGCCTGTCGGTTGGCCGCGGCATTACCCTGCCGTCCAACGCCACCGGCGGCCTGAAGTCCGTTGCAATGGCAACCGGCGCTTATGCGCATATTCGTCGCCAGTTCAAAATCTCTATCGGTAAAATGGAAGGGATTGAAGAGCCGCTGGCCCGCATCGCCGGTAACGCCTACGTGATGGATGCCGCCGCGTCATTAATTACCTACGGGATTGTGCTCGGTGAAAAACCGGCGGTGCTGTCGGCGATTGTTAAATATCACTGTACCCACCGCGGCCAGCGCGCCATTCTCGATGCGATGGATATTGTCGGCGGGAAAGGCATCATGCTGGGAGACGGTAACTTCGTGGCCCGTGCTTACCAGGGCGCACCGATCGCTATCACCGTTGAAGGCGCAAACATTCTTACCCGCAGCATGATTATCTTCGGCCAGGGCGCGATTCGCTGCCATCCTTATGTGCTGGAAGAGATGGCCGCCGCGCAGAATAACGACGTTAACGCCTTCGACAAACTGCTGTTTAAACACATCGGCCACGTCGGCAGCAACAAGATGCGTAGCCTGTGGCTGGGTCTGACCAACGGCCTGGGAAGCAGCACTCCGGCTAAAGACGCGACCAAACGCTATTAC
The DNA here is from genome assembly GCF_000412335.2 of Cedecea davisae DSM 4568. Taxonomy (GTDB): domain Bacteria; phylum Pseudomonadota; class Gammaproteobacteria; order Enterobacterales; family Enterobacteriaceae; genus Cedecea; species Cedecea davisae. Next base: position 665,843 of record NZ_KE161030.1, on the reverse strand, counting down.
CAGTACCTGAACCGCCTGAGCGCCAACCTCGCGCTGCTGTCGGACGTCTCCATGGCAGTGCTGGGCGGCAGCCTGAAACGCCGCGAACGCATCTCCGCTCGCCTGGGTGATGTGCTGAGCCAGCTGTATCTTGCCTCTGCGGTGCTGAAGCGCTATGAAGATGAAGGCCGTAATGAGGCGGATCTGCCGCTGGTACACTGGGGCGTGCAGGATGCGCTGCATCAGGCCGAGCAGGCAATTGACGACCTGCTGCGCAACTTCCCGAACCGCTTTGTTGCCGGGGTGATGGGTCTGGTTATCTTCCCGCTGGGCCGCCGTTATAGCGCGCCGTCTGACGCCCTGGACCACAAGCTGGCGAAGATTATGCAGGTGCCGTCTGCAACCCGCTCCCGCATTGGCCGTGGTCAATACCTGACCCCGAGCGAGCATAACCCGGCGGGCCTGCTGGAAGCGGCTCTGCTGGATGTGATGGCAGCCGAGCCGATTCACGCTCGTATCTGCAAAGAGCTGGGGCGTAACTTGCCGTTCACCCGCCTGGATGAGCTGGCGAAGCAGTTGCTGAGCGAAGGTAAGATAACCGCCGATGAAGCGGCTATCCTGACCAAAGCCGAAGTCAGCCGCCTGCGCAGCATCAACGTTGACGAGTTTGATCCGGAGGCATTGGCGACCCAGCCTGTGAAGGTGCCGGAAAAGCACAGAAAGGTTGAAGCCGCTTAATCATCAACCCCGCGCAAGCGGGGTTTTTTATTGCCAACAAAAGAGCGATTTGTCGTGCTACAGTGAAAGAATACTTCCCCTAAGAGGCTGCCGCTTGTGTCTGGTTTGAAAGTTTCCCTTCTGCAACAACCGCTGGTATGGATGGACGGTGCCGCAAACCTGCGTCACTTCGATGTGCTGCTGGAGGGCGTGCACGGGCGTAATTTAATTATTCTGCCGGAGATGTTCACCACCGGCTTTGCCATGGAAGCCGCCGTGCAGTCGATGCCAGAGCAAGAGGTGATTGACTGGATGCAGTTCAAGGCGCAGCAAACTCAGGCGATGATAGCCGGGAGCGCCGCGTTGCAAACCGAGCGCGGGCCGGTTAACCGCTTCCTGCTGGTGCAGCCGGACGGCAAAGTACATTTCTACGATAAGCGCCATCTGTTCCGCATGGCCGACGAACATCATCATTACCAGGCTGGTGAAGAGCGTGTGATTATCGAATGGCGCGGCTGGAGGATCCTGCCGCTGGTTTGCTATGACCTGCGTTTCCCGGTCTGGTCACGCAACCGCAACGATTACGATCTTGCGCTGTATGTCGCCAACTGGCCTGCCCCGCGCTCGCTTCACTGGCAAAGCCTGTTGCAGGCGCGTGCGATTGAAAACCAGGCTTACGTCGCGGGCTGTAACCGCGTCGGCACCGACGGCAACGGCCATCATTACCGCGGAGACAGCCGGATCATCAGCCCTCAGGGCGAAATTATGGCGAGCTGCGAACCGCACCAGGCGGCAAGACTGGATGCGGATTTATCGCTGGTGGCGTTGCAGGAGTATCGGGAGAAATTCCCGGCGTGGCAGGACGCCGATCCGTTCAGCCTTTAACGGCCAGGATCGTGACAGAGATAAGACCCGGCTTTTAGCGCCGGGTTTTCTTTATCTGCTATTCAGCAAGCAGGGCGACCGCGCGGGTAAAGGCCTGTACCGCCTGGGCAACATCCTGCCCGGTGACGGATTCCGCAGGGTGGTGGCTGATCCCCTTCTCACAGCGCACAAACAGCATGGCACTCGGCCAGCGTTCGGCAATGGCGATAGCATCATGCCCCGCGCCGCTTGGCAGCAAAAGGCTCCTCCCCTGAACTTCGCTCACCGCCTGGCTCAGTTTGCTCTGGAGCTGCCTGTCGCAGGGCGTGGCCGGGATGGCGTAATAGGTTTGTGCCGCAAACTGCATGTCGCGCCTGGCGGCAATAGCCTGCCCTTCGGCCAGCAATTGATTAAGCAAACTTTCCAGAGAACTATCATGCGGGCTGCGAATATCCAGCGTCAGGTGGACTTCGCCGGGGATAACGTTAACCGCGCCAGGTTCACAGTTCAGCGTGCCTACAGTCGCAACTAAATCCGGGCCGTGCTGGCGGGTAGCCGACTCGATGTAATGCATCCACTCGGCGGCGGCGGCCAGCGCATCTTTACGCAGGGCCATTGGCACCGTCCCCGCGTGCCCTGCATGCCCGGTAAAGCGGCAGTTGAGGCGGCGAGCGCCGTTAATGGCCGTCACCACGCCCAGGGCCAGGTTTTCCTGTTCCAGCACCGGTCCCTGCTCGATGTGCAGCTCCAGATAGGCGCTAAAGTCCTCCACCGGGCGCGCCGCGCTGGCAATGCGCGACGGATCAAGACCCGCAAGCGTCATCGCCTGCGCCACGCTCACGCCGTTGGCATCTTCGCAGCGGAGCCAGTGTTCAGGCCAGCTGCCGGTTACGCCCCGGCTGCCCAGCAGCGTCACGCCAAACCGAGTACCTTCTTCATCGCCAAAGCCAACGATTTCTATCGCCTGCTCAAGCTGCATGTCGTGCTGGTGCAGGAACGCCACCACTTCCAGGGCGCAGAGCACGCCGAGCATACCGTCGTAGCGCCCTGCGTTGCGAACCGTATCGAGATGGGAACCCAGCAGAATCGCCTGCGCCCCTTCGCGTTTTCCCTCGTAGCGCCCGCAAATATTGCCCACCGCATCCTGCCAGGTCGTCATGCCGAGCTGTTCCATCCAGCTGGCTACCAGTTGATTTGCCTGTAAGTGCTGAACGGAGAGATAGACGCGGGTCAGTTGCCCGGCGCTTTCGCTAATTGTCGCCAGCCTGTCTGCCCTGTCCATTACGCGCTGAGCGGCGACCCACGCATATTCAGCGTCCATCAGAGGGGCGGCCATTAGCTGGCTCCCTGAGCGTAAACGTTCCATGCCGCCTGCATCGCTTCGCCCTGCACGGTTTTAAACCCAAGCCGGTTGAGCACCGCTTCCAGGGCGGTAAGCGTTTGCAGCACGCAGTCTTTACGGGCGTTATAGCCCATAGTGCCGATGCGCCAGATTTTGCCCTGAAGCGGGCCGAAAGAAGTGCCGATTTCGATGTGGAAGTCTTCCAGCAGCAGCTTGCGAACTTCTTCCCCATGAACCTGAGAAGGAATAGCCACGCCCAGCACGTTATTCATTTTGTGGTTTAAGTCGCCGAAGGTTTCCAGCCCCATGCCCTTAATACCCGCGACCATCGCCCTGCCGTGCAGTTCGTGGCGGGCGATCCCGGTTTCGAGCCCTTCTTCCAGAATAATGCGAGCGCATTCCCGGGCGGCAAACAGCATGCTGGTGGCTTCGGTGTGGTGGTTAAGTCGCTCCGGCCCCCAGTAGTCCATCACCATGCCGAGATCGAAATAGTTGGAGTAGATCATCTCATCGTCGCCGTCCTGGTGCGCGGCGGTACGGATCCCTTCCTCTACGCATTTACGACGGCGGATAACTTCTTCCATCTGCGGGCTAAGAGTTATCGGCGAGCTGCCGGACGGGCCGCCGAGGCATTTTTGCAGCCCAGCGGAAACCGCATCCAGCCCCCATGCATCCGTTAGCAGCTCGTTGCCGCCGAACGAAGCGGTAGCATCGGTATAGAACAGCACGCCGTGGCGACGGCAAATTTCCCCCAGCTCCGCCAGAGGTTGCAGCATGGTGGTGGAAGTATCGCCCTGAACCGTCAGCAGCAGGCGAGGCTTCACCTTTTTGATGGCATCTTCAATTTGCTGCGGGCTGAAAACTTCTCCCCACGGCACTTCAATAGTGTGTACTTCGGCGCGGCAGCGGCGGGCAATCTCACACAGCAGATGGCCGAAGCGACCAAAAACCGGCACCAGCACTTTGTCTCCGGGGCGAATAGCCGACAGCAAAATAGCCTCGATACCGGCGCGTGAGGTGCCATCTACCAGCATGGTCCATTTGTTTTCGGTACGGAAAAGCTCACGGTACAGCACCATCACTTCATTCATATAGCCCGTCATCACCGGGTCATACTGCCCGATAAGCTGGCTCGCCATGGCGCGTAATACTCGCGGATCGGCGTTGATCGGGCCCGGGCCCATCAGCAAACGGTGCGGCGGATTGATCTGAGGGAAGTGCTGAATATCAAACATAGCGGTTCCTTGAGTCTGAGATTGAAACAAAAGATTCTTATGCGTTTCTTTTGCAACTAATGTGCCAGCCGCAGGTAAATTTTTTTCCGGCTGATGCGTCGGGCCAGCGCGGAAAAAAAGAGTGAAGTAAGGATGATGAACCATTCTGGCTCACCCCGACCGTGCAACTGCACCAGGGCGGAGCATTAACGCTGTTCCAGCTCGTCCAGCTCTGTATACAATTCTGCGATATTATGGATACGCTGACGCCCGCTGGTCAATGACTCATGCAGCACCGCGTTTGCGAGTAAATTCACCAGGCTCATGGCGCTGCTATAGCTGTCGAAAGCGGAGACGCTGTCGAGCGGCGCGCTCAGGTGCCAGCGGGAATCCGCCGCGAGGCCGGAGGAGGACTCGCTCAGCACCACCAGCGGTATACCGCGCTGCTGCAAACTGGCGAGCAGAGGCTTGATGATGCGCGGCCTGCGGCGAAATGCCACGGCAACCACGCAATCGTCCGGGCCGATATCCACCAGCTCTTCCGCCAGCGTCTGCCCCGGCTGCGGCAGGAGCAACACCCCGCTGCGAATTTGCAGCAGCTGCTGGCGGAGGTGCATCGCCACAGGCCATGAATTTCGCATCCCGATGATAAACAAACGCTTTCCGCTGACCAGGGCATTAACTACCTCGGCAAACTGACCCGAATCCAGCTGATTCACCAGATTGGTCAGATTGGCCATTTCCTGCTTGTAGTGCCTCGCCAGCAGCGTGTTGCCCTGCACCGCATCGCGATTTTCCGTCAGCGGCATGCCGCTCTGGCGCAGGGTTCGTAGCTCGTCGCGCATATCTTTATAACGCTCGTAGCCCAGGCGTTTAAACAAGCGGCTTACGGTAGCCTTTGATACCCCGGAAAGCCGCGCCAGCTCGGCGCTGTTATAGCTAATCAGGTCGTCAAAATGATCGACAATGAACGAAGCTACGCGCTGCTCCTGCGGGGAAAATAGCGCCCATGAGGCCCGCAAACGCTCATCTAACTGTTTCATTCCGACTCCTGTAACTTTCGTTTCAGCGCAGCCTGACACAGTGAAACGATCTTCGTCAACCTGGAACATCTCTTGCTTCTGCTTTGCCTATCCGAGCGCAACATCTGCAAGAGAATAACAACATGCAAAGCAATATGGCCCCCAGCGGCATGGCGGTAGCGCCCCACCACCTGGCCAGCGAAAGCGCGCTGGCCGTTCTGCGCCAGGGCGGCGATGCCATAGAAGCTATGGTCGCCGCAGCCGCAACTATTACGGTGGTTTACCCCCATATGAACGGCATCGGCGGCGACGGCTTCTGGCTGATTGTCCCGCCGGAAGGGGACCCCATCACCCTCGATGCAAGCGGGGCGGCCGGCTCGCTGGCGACCCTGGACTTTTATGCCGGAGACACGGCAATTCCTCATCGTGGAAGCAAATCTGCATTAACGGTTCCCGGCACGCTCAGCGGCTGGGCGGAAGCATTAAAAGTTTCAGCGGAGCTTGGCGGCGGCCAGATACCGCTTTCGCGCCTGCTGGCGGATGCTATTCGCTATGCGGCAGACGGCATTCCGGTTACCGCCTCGCAGGCAAACGCGACCCAAAGTAAATACGCCGAGCTGGTTGATGTTCCCGGCTTCGCGCAAACCTTCCTTGAGCGCGGGGAGGTTCCCGCCACCGGCAGCCGTTTTACGCAGCCAAAACTGGCAGAAACGCTCTCGCGCCTTACCGTAGAAGGTCTGGATAGTTTTTATCGCGGCCCGCTGGCAACCCTGATAGCGGAGGAGCTGGCGGCTTTGGGCATCCCGGTAACCGGGGAGGATCTGGCAAACCATCGTGCAAAACGCGGCAAGCCGCTGCGCCTTGAACACCAGGCCGGAGAGATTTTCAACCTCGCGCCACCCACGCAGGGGCTGGTCTCGCTGGCTATCCTCGGCATTACAGATCGTCTGCACATGGCCGAAGCCAGTGAGGCGCAAACCGTACACCGCATCGTGGAGGCGACCAAAAAAGCCTTTGCCCTGCGTGACCGCCATATTACCGATCCGCGCCATATACCAGACCCGGTTCAAAACCTGCTGGATCCAGAAGCGCTTGATCTGCTTGCAGAGCAGGTTAGCGAGCAGAGCGCTGCGCCGTGGGGTAAAGGCAAAGGGCCGGGAGATACGGTCTGGATGGGCGTTATCGACGGGAACGGGCTGGCGGTGTCGTTTATTCAAAGTATTTATCACGAGTTCGGTAGCGGCGTGGTGCTGCCGAAAAGCGGCGTGCTGTGGCAAAACCGAGGCGCCTCTTTCAGCCTCGATCCGGCGCATTTACTGGCGCTGGCACCCGGCAAACAACCATTCCATACCCTCAACCCGGCGGCGGCCCGGCTTGCCGACGGCAGAACGCTGGTTTACGGCTCGATGGGCGGCGACGGCCAGCCGCAGACCCAGGCCGCCATCTTTACCCGCCACGTCATTCAGGGGGTGGATTTACAGGAAGCGGTAAGCGCCCCGCGCTGGCTGCTGGGCAGAACCTGGGGCCAGGCATCCGACAGCCTGAAACTGGAAAACCGCTTTAACGAAGAAACCTTCGCCGCACTTCGCGCCCTCGGCCATGAAGTGGAAACCCTGCCCGCTTTCAGTGAGGCCGTCGGCCACGCCGGGGCTATTGTTCGCCATACCAACGGCATGCTTGAAGGTGCGTGGGATCCACGTAGCAACGGCAGCGCCGCAGGCTTTTGAGGAGACGTTATGAAGCACCAACCGTTTAACTGGCCGGATTATATCGGGCTGATGGAGCAACTGCTTGCCGTTCCGCTGGACGACGAGCGCCGCAGGGAACTGGAGGTCCAGCTGGCACGTATTGCCGCGATGGCAGAGCCGCTGATGGCGTTCCCTCTGCCCGACCGTCAGGAAGCCGCCGGAGTCTATAAATTATGACCGCACTTTCCATCCGCCAAATTCGCAAGGGGCTACAAGACAAAACGTTCTCGGCCACCGAGCTTGCTCAGCAGACGCTGGCGAAGGTTGAAGAGCTTAATCCGCAGGTTAATGCTTTCACCGGGATTACCCAGCCACGCCTGCTTGAAGAGGCCGCAGCGGTGGACCTCTCTATTGCCCGGGGAGAGACACTACCCGCCCTTGCCGGGGTGCCCTACGCGGTTAAAAACATTTTTGATATTAAAGGCCTGACGACACTTTCCGGCGCGAGTCTGTTTGCTGAACAGGCACCAGCGCAGGAAGATGCATTTGCTATCACCCGGTTGCAAAAGGCGGGCGGCATGCTCGGCGGTGCGCTGAATATGGACGCTTACGCCTACGGTTTTACCACCGAAAATAGCCATTACGGCGCAACCAAAAATCCGCTCGACCTGACGCGTATTGCGGGGGGATCTTCGGGCGGCTCGGCGGCAGCCGTCGCGGCGGGCATGGTGAATTTCACCCTCGGCACCGACACTAACGGCTCCATTCGGGTGCCTTCATCGCTTAGCGGAATTGTGGGCCTGAAGCCGACGTTTGGCCGCCTGTCGCGCGGCGGCAGCCATCCGTTTGTCGCCAGTCTCGACCATATTGGGCCGATGGCCCGCAGCGTGGAAGATGTGGCGGCGGTTTACGATGTGCTTCAGGGGTATGACGGCAAAGACCCGTTCCAGGCGCGGCGAGACATTGAGCCCGTTTTCGACACGCTGGAAAGCCGTCCAGCGCTTCGCTGTGCGGTGCTGGACGGCTTTTTTGAGCGCTGGTGCAATGACGATGCAAAAGAGGCGGTACTGCGCGTAGCCAAAGCGCTTCAGGCTACGGAGCTGGCTTCTATGCCAGAGGCCGAACTTGCCCGCTCCTCGGCCTTCCTGCTGACGGCGGCGGAAGCAGGAAACCAATATCTTCCTGCCCTGCGCGTTAGCCCCGAGCGCTTTGAGCCTAACTCTCGTGAACGCCTGCTGGCCGGAGCCATGACGCCTTCCGCCTGGTACACCCAGGCCCAGCGCTTCCGCGCCTGGTTCCTCGAGCGCACGCTGCCGCTGTTCGACAGATTTGATCTGCTTATCGCCCCGGCCACACCTTGCAGCGCCACGCTTATCGGCCAGCAGACCATGAACATCAACGGCGTGGAGCTGCCGGTGAAAGCCAGTATGGGACTCTTAACTCAGCCGATTTCTTTTCTCGGTTTCCCGGTGGCCAGCGTGCCGCTAGCCACAGCAGGCGGTATGCCGATTGGCGTGCAGTTGATTGCCGCTCCGTGGCGAGAAGATACTTGCCTGCAAGCCGCACGTCACCTGGAGCGCCAGGGTGTATTACAGATGAAGGTAGATTAAATGATGCGAGAAAATATTGACCGTCCGGCGATTCTGAATGAAGTCACCGCGGCCTTTTACCGCTATGAGCAGGCGCTGATAAGCAACGATGTGGCGGTGCTGGACGAGCTATTTTGGGAAGATGCCCGCACCGTACGCTTTGGCGCGACGGAGAATCTTTACGGCATCGACCAGATCCGCGCCTTCCGCAGCGGCCGCTCGCCACAGGGGCTGGATCGTCAGTTGAGAAACACCGTGATAACCACCTTCAGCGACGAACTTGCGGTGGCCAGCACCGAGTTCACACGCGAAGGCAGCGATAAAATCGGCCGCCAGATGCAGACCTGGGTGCGCTTTCCCTCAGGCTGGAAGATTGTGGCCGCGCATGTAAGTTTGATGGGGTAGTTTTTCTCCTCCCGTCACGTCGGGAGGGGAATTAAATCACTAGCCAGCAAAAGGATGCATCTTCACCCAATGCTCGGCGATTTCCTGTCTTCTGCAAATCCACACGCACTCGTGCTGCTGCACGTAGTCCAGAAAACGCTGTAGCGCCCGGAAGCGGCCGGGCCGCCCCAGCAGGCGGCAGTGCATGCCAATCGACATCATCTTCGGCGAGGTTTCACCCTCTTCGTACAGCACGTCAAAGCTGTCTTTCAGGTAGGTGTAGAACTGCTCGGCGGTGTTAAAACCCTGTGCGGTGGCGAAACGCATGTCGTTGGCATCCAGAGTGTAGGGCACGATGAGATGCGGTTTTACGCTGCCGTCTTCGCAGGTAACTTTGCTCCAGAAAGGCAGGTCATCGCCGTAGTAGTCGCTGTCGTAGAGAATGCCGCCGTGCTCCACCACCAGCCTGCGCGTGTTCGGGCTGTCGCGGCCGGTGTACCAGCCCAGCGGGCGCGAACCGAATAAGTCTTCAAGGATTTCCATCGCCTGGTGCAGGTGCTGCCGCTCGGCCGCCGGATCCATATTTTGATAGTGGATCCAGCGCCAGCCGTGGCTGACCACGTCGTAATCTGCCGCTTTAATGGCGGCGACGATTTCCGGGTTACGGGCCAGCGCCATAGCCACGCCAAATACCGTCAGGCTCAGACCACGTTTCTGAAACTCATTATGAATACGCCAGAACCCGGCGCGGGAGCCGTATTCGTAGAGCGAGTCCATCGACATATGGCGGTCGGGATAGCTGGCCGCCCCGACGATATCGGAAAGAAATTGTTCGGAACCGGGGTCGCCGTGCAGGACGTTGTTTTCCGCCCCTTCCTCAAAGTTGAGCACAAACTGAAGCGCGATACGTGCGCCGTTGGGCCACTGCGCATGAGGCGGATTGCCCGCATACCCCGCGAGATCGCGCGGGTAGTTTTCGGTAAAGGGGTAACGCTTAGGTTTAGCTTCGGACTGCATATTTACTCCTATAACCTTAGCTCAGGCGGGAAAAAGAGCCGGAAAGCGGCTTTGGGTTAGGGTATGCAAGGTCGCCGAATTTGCTGGTGCCGATGCCGAGTGCGATAAGAGACTCCACCATTTTGACCGCAGCCGTCACGCCGTCGATAACCGGGATGCCGATTTCTTCGGTCAGCTCTTTCGCCAGGTTAGCCATGCCGCCGCAGCCCAGCACAATGGCTCCGCTGTTATCTTCTTTTTTAGCCTGAATGCAGCGCTCGCGTACCAGGCGTTGGGCAAGACCGGTGCCGTCTTCCAGCGCCAACACCGGCAAATCAATGGCGTGCAGCGCCGCACAATGGTGTTCAAAACCATACTGGCGCAATAAATGACGAGCGATGATTACGGTGCGCGGCAGCGTGGTCACGATAGAAAAGCGCGTAGCCACCAGCGTTGCCATGTGCATGGCCGCCTCGGCAATCCCGATGACCGGACCGCTTGCCAGCTCACGCGCCGCCAGCAGCCCCGGATCGCCAAAGCAGGCAATAACATGGCCGTTTGCGCCCTGCTCTTTACCCCGTTTGATTTGCTCAAGCACGCCGATAGCTGCGATGGCTTCATCAAAATGCCCTTCAATGGACTCCACGCCCTGCTCCGGGCAAACGGCGAGAATTTTCGTGCCCGGCGCGGCCACGCTGCGGGCCGCCTCGCCAATTGTGTGGGTCATCGCCACGCTGGTATTCGGGTTGATCACTTGAATGATGGGCTGCTGCATGATTAGTCCTGTCTGGTGCCAAAGAGGCGTGCGAAGTCCGGAGTTGTTTCACCGCCGCGCTCAAAATGCAGGCTGGAAACGATATGTTCAAAGTGGTGCTGCATCGCAAGCGTTAGCGGCTCAAGCTCTTTATTGCGCAGCAGATCGATAAGGTTTTCATGATCGTCGCAGCGGCAGCCACGCTGCCACGGAGCGCCCCAGGCGGCGATCACCAAAGATGAACGGTGCGTTAACCCGGTGACCATCTCCGTCAAAACCGCGTTACCCGAAATAGCCTGGAGCTGAATATGGAATGCGGCCGAGAGGCGGATAGCCGCCGGACCGTCGCCTTCGCGGTGCGCTTTCTCTTCTTGTTGCGTTATTTTGCGCAGCGCGGCGAGGTGAGGCGCCTGAATATGTTCAAGAACATGAGGCAGGTTGGCGCATTCAATAACCGCCCGGGTCTGGAAGATAGCTTTCGACTCTTCGACGTCCGGCATGGCAACAAATGCACCACGCCCGGGCAGCATGGTGATCATTTGCACCGTTGCGAGGCGCGTGAGCACTTTGCGGATCCCGGTGCGGCTGATGCCAAAAACTTCTGCCAGCGCTTCTTCCGGCAGCTTACTGCCGGGCGGAAGTTGATGTTCAACCATCGCCGTCATCAACGATTGCCAGATAAATGCTTCTTTTTCCTGTAATTCCGCCGGGGCTGTGACCCCAAAATCACGTTTCATTCACGACTCCTGTTAGCACCCTGCCACCTCATTTTGTATACAATATCATTTATAATTGAATACAAGAAACGCAAACCTGGCCTGGTTCCTGCAATACCTCTGGCAGACATAATCCACCTTCTGTTTTATAGGAGCAGATCCCATGCCAGGTATAAAGAACAACGCAACAGCCACGAAAGAGAGTGCCAACGCAGGCTACAGCCCGCGCCTGTGCAACGATGACCTGGCCCCAACCCGCAACCAGACTTGGTCGTGGTACAACATCTTTTCGTTTTGGATGTCCGATGTACACAGCATGGGCGGCTATGTGGTCGCCGCCAGCTTCTTTACTCTCGGGCTTGCCAGCTGGCAGGTGCTGATTTGCCTGCTGGCCGGGATTTGTATTGTGCAGGTGTGCGCTAACCTGGTAGCTAAACCAAGCCAGATGGCGGGCGTGCCGTATGCGGTCATTTGCCGTCAGGCGTTTGGCGTGTTTGGCGCAAATATTCCGGCGGTGATCCGCGGGCTTATCGCTTTCGCCTGGTACGGTATACAAACTTATCTGGCGGCCAACGCATTAATGCTGGTGCTGCTGAAGTTCTGGCCGACGCTTGCCCCGATGACCGGCGTTAGCTTCCTTGGCCTGTCCCAGCTTGGCTGGATTTGCTTTGGTATTATGTGGGTGCTTCAGGCGCTGGTGTTCTGGCACGGCATGAACGCTATCAAACGCTTTATCGATATTGCCGGGCCTGCGGTGTACATCGTGATGATGGCGCTGGCCGGGTGGATCCTTTACCAGACCGGATTCGACGGTATTTCCTTCACCTTAGCCAGCAAACATCTTAGCTCCGGCGAGCAGGTATGGCAGATGATCACCGCAACCGCGCTGGTGGTGTCCTACTTCTCCGGCCCGCTGCTTAACTTTGGCGATTTCTCCCGCTACGGGAAAAGCATGCAGGAGATCCGTCGCGGTAACCGCTGGGGTCTGCCGTTTAACTTCCTGCTGTTCTCCATCGTGACGGTTGTGATTGTTTCCGGTACTCAGTCGCTGTTCGGCAAAATGATCACCGATCCGATTGAAACCGTCAGCCATATTGGTAACAGCCTGGCAATGGCGATTGGCCTGCTGACCATGATAACGGCCACTATTGGGATCAATATTGTCGCGAACTTTGTTTCTCCGGCATTCGACTTCTCTAACTGTTCACCGCAGAAAATTAGCTTCCGTGCGGGCGGGATGATTGCTGCCGTAGGTTCGGTGCTGCTGACGCCGTGGAACCTGTTCCAGTCGCCGGAACTTATTCACTACACGCTGGACGTTCTGGGATCGTTTATCGGGCCGCTGTTCGGCATCCTGCTGGCCGACTTCTACCTGGTTAAGGGCGGCACGATCCACGTCGACGATCTGTTTAACGACACGCCGAAGGGCCGCTACTGGTACAGCAAAGGCTTTAACCCAAAAGCGATTATCGCCCTGGTGCCTTCCGTTGCCGTTTGCCTGACCATCAGCTTTATTCCTTCGCTGCATGAAGTGGCAAACTTCAGCTGGTTTATCGGCGTGTTCCTGGGACTGAGCTGCTACCGCTGGCTGGCGCGCAGTGAAAAAGGCGCAGTTGCGGTTGGCTTCTCTGGCCGCGTCGCGACTTCTAAAGAGTAAAAATAAAGCCCGGGTCATCGAGATCCGGGCTTTTGGCTGGCTTGTTAATTCTCGACATACTCTTTTTCCTCTCTCCGAAGACTTTCTTGAATAGCGGGGCCCGACACGGGGTAATATATCCCTCCTCCATTCTTTCGAGCCAAATCCTGTGTCTAAGGAGCTCCCATTGCTCAGCAGTAAGAAGTCGGCCACCGAGGCTACGCCCCATTCGCCACCGGCCTGGTATGTTTTATTTCTTTTCACTCTTCCGCCCCTGCTTTGGGCGTGCAATTACATTGTGGGTAAAGCCGTTCGTAACGATATTCCCCCGGTCGGGCTGACCTTTATGAGGTGGCTGGTGGCGCTGGTCGTGATCCTGCCTTTTGCCTTCCCGTATATAAAAAGAGACTTTCGCCGTTATCGGGAGTACGCCGGGTGGATTATTGCCGTGTCGGTTACCGGCATCGTTTGCTTTAGCCTGCTGGTTTATATTGGGCTGCACCATACTTCCAGCACCAACGCCCTGCTGCTCAACTCCTGCATTCCGGTGCTGATTATGCTGTTTGGCGCGCTGTTTTTTGGCCACAAGCTCAGCATCAAACAGGTTGTGGGCCTGGCAATTTCCTGCTGCGGCGTGCTGTTTATTATCTTTAAAGGCGATATTCACGGCCTGATGCAAATGGCGTTTTCGTCGGGCGACCTGATGCTGCTGGCGGCGATGGCGTGCTTTGCGCTTTATACGCTGTGGATACGCAAGATCCCTTCAGACATTAGCAGAATGGGGCTATTGGGCGTTCAGGTTGCTATTGCCCTGGTGGTAACATTGCCGCTGTGGCTGCATGAAATAAGCACCGGGGCCGTGCCGGACTGGAACACGATGACCGTTTCAGCGGTGGTGTTTCTCGGCGTCTTCCCGTCGTTTGTTTCTTATCTGCTTTATGGCCGCTGCGTTGAGACGGTGGGCGCCCCCCGTGCCGGGCTGAGCATTCACCTGATCCCGGTGTTTGGCGTAGTGCTATCGCTGATTTTCCTCGGCGAGACGCTGCATCTTTTCCATATCATCGGCATTGCGACTATTTTAGTTGGAGTGGCGCTGGCCAGCAGACGCTAGCGTTTATTCAGGCGGGCCCCGCGTCAAAAGGTGCGGGGCGAATATCGCAAGACGTATCCACCTGGACGGCAGAAACGACGAAGGCCTGAATCATTGCTGACTCAGGCCTTCTAAATTGTGGCGGAACGGACGGGACTCGAACCCGCGACCCCCTGCGTGACAGGCAGGTATTCTAACCGACTGAACTACCGCTCCGCGTTTTGTTCCCCGTCGGGAACGAGGCGAATATTACGGTTTGCCCCGGAAACCGTCAATGCTTTTTATCACAAAATTAACCGTTTGCTTTAAAAACCACCTGAGTGATGATTTTTAACTCATTTTAGCCATTTTTAGCTGCGCCACAGGCAGCTTCCGCCCTTCTTTTGCACCAAATCGAGGCGTGATTCATGGGCAATCAGCTCTTCATCGCTGGCGTGAATAACCCGCATGCCCGACGCCCGGCGCACAACGCGCTGTATTCCATCATTGCCCTGCTGCTGCTGAACATCCCCTTCCATAGAAAACTTCAGCGATGTCTGCCCGCCGGTCATCATCAGATAGACGTCGGAGAGGATCTGGGCATCGAGTAATGCGCCGTGCAGCGTACGTTTGCTGTTGTCTATTTCGTAGCGCGAGCAGAGTGCATCGAGGCTGTTTCGCTTGCCCGGGAACATCTTACGGGCCATCGCCAGGCTGTCGGTAATCTTACAGAAGGTTTCTGTTTTTGGGATATCGCGCCGCAGCTTGCTGAACTCGTAGTCCATAAAGCCGATATCAAACGACGCGTTGTGAATAACCAGTTCGGCACCGCGAATGTAGTCGAGAAACGAGTCGGCCACCTGGTCAAACGTCGGTTTATCTGCCAGGAACTCGTCGGCGATACCGTGAACGCCAAAGGCTTCCGGATCCACCAGCCGGTCCGGCTTCAGGTAGACGTGGAAGTTATTGCCCGTCAGGCGGCGGTTGATAACTTCAACCGCACCAATCTCGATAATGCGATGCCCCTCGTAGTGAGCACCGATTTGGTTCATACCGGTGGTTTCGGTATCGAGGACTATCTGTCTGGTGGCTGTAGAAATCATATAGCTGTGCTCATCGCGCTCGTTTATGTCAGACTTGGCTTTTTCATCAAAGGAAGTCTACCAGAGATGCGTAAACAGGTAGAAGTTTTCACCGACGGCTCCTGCCTGGGTAACCCAGGCCCGGGCGGCTACGGTGCAATTTTACGGTACAAGCAGCACGAAAAAATTTTTAGCGAAGGGTTTCGCCTTACGACCAATAACCGCATGGAGATGATGGCCGCGATTGTTGCGCTTGAAGCCCTAATCGAGCCGTGCGATATCGTGCTGAGCACCGACAGTCAGTATGTGCGCCAGGGAATCACCCAGTGGATCCATAACTGGAAGAAACGCGGCTGGAAAACGGCTGACAAAAAACCGGTAAAAAATGTCGATCTTTGGAAGCGCCTGGATGCCGCGCTGAACCAGCACGAAATCAAGTGGGAATGGGTTAAAGGCCACGCGGGCCACCCGGAAAACGAACGCTGCGACGAACTGGCCCGCAACGCTGCGTCTAATCCTGTTCGTGAGGATGTGGGTTATCAGCCGGATGCGGCTGCGCCTTAACGGCTTCACTATACTGCCGCGTCGCACCTACCGCGGAGCGAATCTGATTTTTCGCTTTGCGGCTCTTCATCGGGTTCAGGGTCAGCGGCAGCGTGCGCTTACGCGCCACGATAACGTGCATACAGCCGAGCGCCGGTAAATGGGTGCTCAACATCTTTCCCCCCTGCCGGTGCCAGGGCAGCACCTGAAAACTCCGCCGGTACATCACTTCAAAGTTAAGCAGTGCAAGCCAGTCAAACTGACGCATAGGGGTAAACATGCGGCTATTATATGGCACGCGTTTGCGCAGGAACGGGATTGTCTTGCCCAGCCCCAGTAAACTGATGGGGTTAAAGCTGCTGAGCACAATCCAGCCGTCGTCAATCAGCACTCTGTCTACTTCACGCAGCAGGCGATGAGGGTCCGGGCACCAGGGCAACGTGTGGGCCAGCAGGCAGGCATCAACCGATTTTGCCGCGAAAGGCAAATGCAACGGATCGGCATTCACCTGTAGACTCTCTCCCTGAAGTGCCACATTGACCTGATGCGAAATAGCACAGGCTTCGGTGTCTATCTCCGCACTCAGATTACCGATTTTCAGCAGGTGAAAACCGAACATTTTGCCAAGCCACGGGCGCAGCTGCTGGTTGAGCGCTTCCCGGTAGTATTCTCCCCAGGGCAGTTGCTCCCAGTGATGGGGGGAAGTGAGAATGTCAGGTATCCTTGCCGGTTTCATCACTACCTTCCTAATAGCCTAACGAGAGGTTGAATTATGAATCTTAACAGTATTCGCGCCTTCCAGGACAACTACATCTGGGTGCTTAATAACGAGTCGGGAAAATGCGTGATTGTCGACCCGGGCGAGGCCGCTCCGGTACTGAAAGCTATTGAGGAAAACGACTGGCAGCCCAAGGCGATTTTGCTGACGCATCATCATGCCGACCACGTTGGCGGCGTCCTGCAGCTTAAAGAGAAATACCCGGCGATTGAAGTGTACGGCCCGGAAGAAACCCGCCTGAAAGGCGCGACCCGGATAGTAGGCGAAGGCGACAAGTTTAGCCTGTTTGGCGAGGAATATAGCGTCATAGCAACACCTGGTCACACTTTAGGCCATATCTGCTTTTTTAATTTTCCTTATCTATTCTGCGGTGACACGATGTTTTCCGGCGGCTGCGGGAGGCTATTTGAAGGCACTCCAGAGCAGATGTTCAATTCATTTCAAAAGCTTAACAAGCTCCCTGCGGAAACATTAATTTGTTGCGCACATGAGTATACGGAATCCAACATCAAGTTTGCCTTAAGTATTTTACCCGAGGATGAGCAAATAGTCGGATATTACCGAAAAGTGAAGGAGTTACGCGCAAAAAACCACTCAACCTTGCCGTCCTCGCTGCAAACAGAACGCCAAATAAATGTTTTTTTACGCATGGAAGATCCTGTTTTAAAAAGTAAAATCCAAAAAGAAACAAACTTGCAACAACCCCAGGAAATATTCGCCTGGTTAAGGGCAAAGAAGGACAGCTTCTGAATTTTCTGGTTGTGTTGTCGAAAAGGCGACGGTATTATCGCTCGTCTTTTAAGCAACCATTGACACACACATGAAGGCAAAAGCGATACTACTCGCCTCTGTCTTGCTTGTCGGGTGCCAGGCGTCAAAGCATGACGCTAACATTCAACAGCACGCACAGAGTCTGTCTGCAGCTGGTCAAGGTGAAGCAGGAAAGTACACGGGTCGAGCGACCTCTGCGCGATGGATGGATGATGGAACCTTCCTCGCGCAAGATCAAAACCTGTGGAACTTCATCGGCAACGAGCTAAAGATGGGGATACCGGAAAACGTCCGGATCCGCGAACAGAAACAGAAGTACCTGAGTAATAAGAGCTATCTCCACGATGTAACATTACGGGCAGAGCCGTATATGTACTGGATTGCCGGGCAGGTTAAGAAACGCAACATGCCGATGGAACTAGTACTACTACCCATAGTGGAGAGCGCTTTTGACCCCCACGCGACGTCTAGCGCGAATGCCGCAGGCATTTGGCAGATTATTCCAAGTACGGGGCGCAATTACGGTCTTAAGCAGACCAAAGCGTACGATGCACGCCGCGATGTAGTGGCTTCAACCACCGCAGCGCTGGATATGATGCAGCGTTTAAATAAGATGTTTGACGGCGACTGGTTGTTGACCGTGGCGGCGTATAACAGCGGCGAAGGCCGGGTGTTGAACGCCATTAAAGCGAATAAATCGCGGGGTAAACCTACCGATTTCTGGTCGCTTGCTCTGCCACGAGAAACAAAAGTATACGTACCCAAGATGCTGGCTTTGAGCGATATTCTCAAAAATAGCCAGAGGTACGGTGTACGTTTGCCGACGACGGATGAAAGCCGCGCGCTGGCGCGTGTTGAAGTCAACAATCCGGTTGAGTTAACGCAGGTTGCCGAAATGGCAGGCATGTCGCTAACCAACCTGAAGACCTTCAACGCCGGCGTGAAGAGTTCAACCGTTGGGAAAAGCGGCCCGCAATATGTGATGGTGCCTAAAAAACACGCGGCACAGTTGCGTAGCTCCCTCGCCTCCGGCGAGATTGCAGATGTTCAGCCAACGTTAGTTGCGGATAACCGCAGCAGCGCGGGCGGCAACAAATCTTATAAGGTGCGTTCCGGGGATACCCTGTCCAGCATCGCTTCCCGCCTCGGCGTGAATAGCAAAGATTTGCAAAGCTGGAACAAACTGCGCGGCACGCACCTGAAAGTCGGGCAAACGCTCAGCGTGAATAATGCTGGTGCGCAGTTAGCCGACAATAGCAGCATCACCTATCAGGTGCGCAAGGGTGATTCCTTGTCGAGTATTGCTAAACGTCATGGCGTGAACATCAAAGATGTGATGCGCTGGAACAGCAGTACAGATGACCTGAAGCCTGGAGATCGGCTGACGCTGTTTGTCAGCGGTAATTCTTCACCAGAGACCTGATAAGCACTAAAAAGGCACCTTACCGGTGCCTTTTTCTTTTCTGCGTTACGCCTTCCAGGCCTCCAGCATAATGATATCGCTGGTAAACGAGCCGTCCCGCTGTAATTCAAAGTAGTGTTTGACCTCATCCGAGGCGCTTTTCTGATAGGCGCGGATAGCGTCCGACAGCACTATCGGCGTTCTCATTCTGGCTATCCAGCTGGAAAACTCGAGGTTCAGACGGTCGCACAATACGCTGCGGGTCATCAGGCCTGCATCGTTAAACAGGCTCAGCCACTCGCCGCTGGAATAGTTGCGCACGTGGGAAGTATCTCGCAGCGCTTCCACCGTTTGCAGCCAGATATCCTTCACCGGATGCCCCGGAGAGGTGACGTCCATAAAGATAGCCACCCCACCCGGCTTAAGGACGCGCTTAACCTCACGCAGGGCCTGGCCGACGTCGTGCCAGTGGTGCGCCGAATAGCGGCTAATCACCACATCAAAAGTGCCCTCATCGAAAGGCAGCTCTTCCGCGTAGCCCTGACGGGTAGCGATATTGGTAATGCCGCGCGTGGTTGCGGCATCCGCGACTACGGCCAGCATTTGCTCTGATAAATCGTAAGCGACGACTGATTTAACTTTTGCGGCAGCAATAAAACTGGCGTGCCCTGCCCCGCATCCCATGTCCAGCAGAACGGCATTAGGAAAATCGTTCAGGCGAGCGCTAAGGCGCTCCAGATCCCGCCCGGAGGCATGAACCGTGCTGGTTAAATAAGCGCTGGCCTGGGAACCAAACTGCTGACCGACTTTGTCGTGATGGGATTGTGTTGTCATCGTTATGTCCTTGCGGTTAAGTAAGAAAAAGGGCAGCGCACAGGTCTGCCCAACGGCAGACCTGACGAACCTTATTTCAGCTCAGGCTTGCCGGGACGGAATTCAACTAGTAGCGGGTTGTGATCGGAAGCGCGGGTTACCAGCACGGAGGCTTCGGTAACGTTCAGGCCACGGTAGAAGACGAAATCGAGCGGACGACCAAACGCCCGGCGGCGGTGATCGTCGGTAAAGCGAACTTCACGCAGCGTCATCTCACGCGCAAAGCGGAACAAGGCATTCATACGCGGGCGGCTCCAGGCATTAAAATCACCGGCCATAATAACCGGCCCATTGTGATGCCCGATTTGATCGCCAATCGGCCCCAGTTGCTTGCTGTAGACATCTACGCCAAGGCTAAAATTGACCGCGTGGATATTAATAACCATCAGCATGCGGCCATCGGGAAGCGGGTAAACCGTCACCAGAGCAGATTTAGATAAGCGCAGGATAGGCTCGCGTTCGCGAAGCGGGCAGCAATAAACGGGATGAGCAGCAGAAAGCGTCATGACGCCAGACGGGTGCTGCGGTAACACAAAAGCGGGAACCTGGTCGGCCGCCAGATAGTTGCTGGTGGCAAACCTGACTAATTCAGGGGTGGTTTGCGCTTCCTGCAATAACACCAGTTGCGCATCTTTACCGAAAGTTTGCAGCACCGAAAGCCAGTCGGCCCGCTGCTGCTTAAAGATGTTCCACACCAGTACCCGCAAATTGCCCTGACCGGGCAACGGTTCACCGGGTGGTAATGCCTGACCAATGTTAGCAAACGAGCCGGGAGGCAAAATTCGCTCCGCTGGCTGTCCGGCTACATATCGCATGGCATAGGTATTCTTGTGCACGTTTGACTGACGACCTCTGTAACTCAAAATGCCCACAGGGCGTGGGCTATCTTTCAGTTATAGGGATTTTAGCGCAGACTTTCAACGACCATTACAAACCAATGCAATTCAGGAGCGTAAAACGCTACGCTCCTGTCGGGAGATTCAACCCATTGCTACACGAGAGCGCTTATCCAGTTTACCGCTCACGCCAATCAACAGCAGGGCAAAGACAACAATTACGGCACCGATCCACGGAGTCTGCGCCAGGCCATAGTTTTGTACCGTCTGGCCACCAATAACAGAGCCGATAGCGATACCCACGTTAAATGCGGCGATGTTCAGTCCAGAGGCGACATCGACGGCGTTAGGCGTGAACTGTTCCGCTTTCTGTACCACGTAGACCTGCAACCCTGGCACGTTACCGAAAGCAAAGATCCCCATAATCAGAATCGTAATCAGCGCGCCGATATGTGAGTGGGCGGTGAACTGGAATACCAGCAGCAGCACGGCCAGAGCAGCAAAGATGAACTTTAATGCCGGAACAGCGCCGTGGCGGTCCGCCAGTTTGCCTCCCCAGATATTACCGATAGCAACGGATACGCCATAACCAAGCAAGATCCAGCTAACTGCCGAAGGTGAAAAGCCTGCAAGATCCTGCATCATCGGAGCAAGGAAGGTGAAAGCGGTAAACACGCCGCCGTAGCCCAGAGCGGTAACCAGATAGATCAGAACCAGGCGCGGGTGGGTTAATACCTGCAATTGCTCTTTAATACTCGCCAGCGCACGGTTTGGAATATCTTTCGGGATAAGGATCATGCTGCTCACCAGCGCAATCGGGCCAATTAGCGATACCGCAAGGAAAGTCTCACGCCAGCCAAAGTGCTGCCCGATGAAGGTTCCCAGCGGCACACCGGTCACCAACGCGACGGTCAGGCCGCCGAACATAATTGCGATGGCGGATGCGGCTTTCTCTTTTGGTACCAGGCTGGTAGCGATGGTCGAGCCAATAGAGAAGAACACGCCGTGAGCCAAGCCGGTAAGCAGACGCGCAACCACGAGAGTCTCATAATTAGGCGACAGCCAGGCCAGCACGTTACCGGCGGTAAACAGCGCCATCAGGCCAATAAGCAGCTGCTTACGAGGCAGTTTACCGGTCAGGGCCGTCAGCACCGGCGCACCGATAGCAACGCCAAGAGCATATATAGAGACCAGCAGCCCTGCGGAAGGCACAGAAATAGCCAGCTGATCGGCGATGGTGGGCACCAGCCCGACAAGAACAAATTCGGTAGTGCCGATTGCGAAGGCACTGATAGTCAGTGCGAGAAGCGCCAGAGGCATAATTTACTCCATAACAGGTGTCTTTTGATGACACGTAGTATGGCCGGATGTTTAAATAACAAAAATATGTAAAATCTCAATAGAATTTTGCTTGTGGAGCAACAATGAAGGCTACTTCTGAAGAACTCGCGATATTCGTTGCGGTAGTGGAAAGCGGCAGTTTTAGCCGCGCAGCGGAACAGCTAGGCCAGGCAAACTCTGCGGTAAGCAGAGCCGTTAAGAAGCTGGAAATGAAGCTGGGCGTTAGCCTGCTTAATCGAACCACACGCCAGCTGAGCCTGACGGAAGAAGGCGAGCGCTATTTTCGCAACGTGCAGCAAATATTGCAGGCGATGGCAGCGGCAGAAAATGAAGTGATGGAGAGTAAGCAAACGCCACGCGGATTATTACGCATTGATGCCGCTACGCCGGTGATGCTGCATTTGCTGATGCCGCTCATCAAACCTTTCCGCGAACGCTACCCGGAAATGACGCTTTCACTGGTATCGTCTGAGACGTTTATCAATCTGATTGAGCGCAAGGTGGATGTGGCTATTCGGGTGGGCACTCTCACGGACTCAAGCCTGCGTGCCCGCCCACTATTTAATAGCTATCGGAAGATTATCGCTTCGCCTGATTATCTGGCAGCGCGCGGTACACCGCAAAGCGCCGAAGATCTCATCAGCCACGTTTGCCTGGGTTTTACAGAGCCTTCTTCACTTAACCGCTGGCCAGTTGCCCAGGCCGACGGTCAGCTATTAGAGATAACGCCGGGGCTGTCATCAAACAGCGGAGAAACGCTCAAGCAGCTATGCCTGACGGGTAATGGCATCGCGTGTCTGTCGGACTTTATGATCGATAGGGAAATTGAAAGCGGGGAATTTGTCGAGCTGCTGGCAGACAAGCGTTTGCCGGTAGAAATGCCGTTTAGTGCGGTATATTACAGCGATCGTGCGGTAAGTACCCGCATCCGGGCGTTTATTGATTTTCTCAGTGATGCGGTTAAACAGCCCCCGAAGGGGCCGTAGTCAGGATTAATTATCCCACTTCGGAGCAAGGCCTTCCGGGCTGACCAGGCGGTCATTACATTCGAGAGTCGCAATGGCTGCCATATCTTCTGCATCCAGCTTCAGAGTCAGCGCCTGAAGGTTACTTTCCAGGTTGGCGCGTTTGGTAGAAGAAGGGATGACTGCATAGCCTAAAGCCATCGCCCACGCCAGAATAACCTGAGCCGGAGTCGCCTGATGTTTTTGCGCAATACGAGCGATGGTTTCATCCGCCAGCGCTTTGCCGTAAGCAAGCGTCATGTAGGAAGTGATGTGGATGTTATGCTGTTTCGCCCACTCAACGACCGTGCGGTTTTGTAGGTACGGAGAGAGCTCAATCTGGTTGGTCGCAATATTCTCTGCGCCAACGGCATCAATCGCCTGCTGCATCAGTTCGACGGTGAAGTTAGAGATCCCAATCTGGCGGGTCAAACCGGCTTCTTTAGCGGCCAACAGCGCCTGCATAAATTCTGCTACCGGTACGGCATCATTCGGTGACGGCCAGTGGATCAGAGTCAAGTCAACGTAGTCAGTACGCAGCTTTGCCAGGCTCTCTTTCAGGCTTGGGATCAGCTTGTCTTTGCTGAGGTTCTCAGTCCAAATTTTTGTGGTAATGAAGAGCTCTTCGCGTGGAATTCCACTCTCTTCCAGAGCCTGGCCAACGGCCGCTTCATTATCATAGATTTGCGCGGTGTCTACGGCACGGTAGCCGAGTTCCAGTGCGGTTTTAACAGATGCGATGACGACGTCGTCTTTCAGGCGGAAAGTACCAAGACCGAATGCAGGGATTGCCATTTTTATACCTCATTAAAGGGTGTGCGTTTGTATGAGGAAGATTATGGCCGGGATAACTTTGGCGAAAAAGACGAATAAATGCAGAAGATTTTTGCTCAGAAAGCAACAATCTGGCTGTTTTTAGGAATTTCAGATACAAAAAAGCCCTGAGTCTAAGACTCAGGGCTTAAATAAGTGGCGGAACGGACGGGACTCGAACCCGCGACCCCCTGCGTGACAGGCAGGTATTCTAACCGACTGAACTACCGCTCCACCGAATTTCTTTACAACCACCGGTTTGTTGCCCCGGTTTACTGCTAATTTGATGCCTGGCAGTTGATGAACTTGCGTTCACCCTACGGGCCGCTGCTTCGCAGCGTTCTGACTCACCTTTCGGTTCGTCAGTCCTACTCTCTGAGAGTAGAGAACTGCCTCGTATTACTACCATTACTGCT
>NZ_KE161030.1:34013-640952 GCF_000412335.2 Cedecea davisae DSM 4568 | reverse complement strand
TTCGCCGTGTCAGTGGAGGCGCATTATAGGGAGTTCTCAGAGCCTGACAACCCCTAATTTGAAAAAACTTTCTGACCGGGTGTTTTTTAATCTAAACGCCTATTTTTGGCGCTGTTTGATGGCTTTTGGCAGGTCTGCGAGGCTATTAATCACTAAATCAGCGGCCGCTTCGCCTGCTTCCGTTACAGGTTTACCGCTGCGAACCAGCACTTTGGTGCCAACCAGCGCCGCATTAGCTGCCTGCATATCTTCAATTTTGTCGCCTACCATATAAGAAGCGGCCATATCGATATTCAGGAAGTCACGCGCGGAGATAAGCATGCCCGGCTGCGGTTTACGGCAGTCGCACACCTGGCGGAACTCTTCGACCTCGCCTTCAGGGTGATGCGGACAATAATAGATACCGTCCAGGTCAACGCCGCGGTCGGCCAGCGACCAGTCCATCCACTCGGTGAGATTTTCGAAATCAGCCTCGGTGAACATCCCGCGGGCGATGCCGGACTGGTTTGTTACCAGCACCAGAGCGAAGCCCATCTCTTTTAACTCACGCATTGCTTCTATTACGCCATCAATGAACTCGAATCGGTCCACTTCATATACATAGCCATGATCGACATTAATAGTGCCATCGCGGTCGAGAAAAATAGCGGGTACGGACTGTGCCACTTGAGAACTCCTGAAACGGGTTAATTGTGTCTAGTATCGCATGATTTAGTAATAAGGAGAGAACAGTCCTTCACGCGCCGATTGATTTAGACGTCTGGATGCCTTAACATCCAGATTGATTACGGTAACTTCGGTCACCGGTAGCAGATAATTCCACGGCTCATACATAAACGATAATAAATAACTCAATGATTAAACTTTCAAATATCACCAAGGTGTTCCAGCAGGGCAACCGCAGCATACAGGCATTGAACAATGTCAGTCTGCACGTGCCTGCCGGGCAAATTTATGGCGTGATTGGTGCGTCCGGTGCCGGTAAAAGCACTCTGATCCGCTGCGTGAACCTGCTCGAGCGCCCAACTGAAGGCTCGGTGCTGGTTGATGGCCAGGACCTGACCACGCTTTCTGAAAGCCAGTTAACCAAAGCTCGTCGCCAGATTGGCATGATCTTCCAGCACTTTAACCTGCTTTCTTCGCGCACCGTATTTGGCAACGTGGCTTTGCCGCTGGAGCTGGACAACCAGCCGAAGGAAGAGATCCAGCGTCGCGTGACCGAGCTGCTGGATTTAGTGGGGCTGAGCGAGAAACATGACGTGTGGCCGGCAAACCTTTCCGGCGGTCAGAAACAGCGTGTGGCCATTGCCCGCGCTCTGGCTAGCAACCCGAAAGTTCTGCTGTGCGATGAGGCCACCAGCGCACTCGACCCGGCAACCACCCGCTCCATTCTTGAATTACTGAAAGATATTAACCGCCGCCTTGGGCTGACTATCCTTCTTATTACTCATGAGATGGACGTTGTTAAGCGTATTTGCGACTGCGTGGCGGTTATCAGCGACGGCGAACTGATTGAACAGGATACGGTAAGCGAAGTGTTTTCCCATCCGAAAACGCCGCTGGCGCAGCAGTTTATTCAGTCCACTCTGCATCTCGACATCCCGGAAGATTATGCTCAGCGCCTTAGCGCGGAGAATAAAGACAAGGCCGTACCTTTATTACGCCTCGAGTTCACCGGCCAGTCGGTTGATGCCCCGCTGCTTTCTGAAACGGCACGCACTTTCAACGTGAACAGCAATATTATTAGCGCGCAGATGGATTACGCTGGCGGCGTGAAGTTCGGCATTATGCTGTGCGAAATGCACGGTGAGCCAAAGGATACGCAAGCGGCTATTGCCTGGTTGCAGGAGCAACACGTTAAAGTAGAGGTACTGGGCTATGTCTGAGCCGATGATTTGGTTACTGGTGCGCGGCGTTTATGAAACGCTGGCGATGACTTTTGTTTCGGGCCTCTTTGGATTTGTGCTCGGCCTGCCGGTGGGCGTGCTGCTGTATATCACTCGCCCGGGGCAAATCAGCGCCAACGCGAAGCTTTACCGCAGCCTCTCCGCGCTGGTTAACATTTTCCGTTCCATTCCTTTCATTATCTTACTGGTCTGGATGATTCCATTTACTCGCGTCATCGTCGGGACATCAATCGGCCTGCAGGCGGCGATTGTTCCATTAACCGTTGGCGCCGCGCCGTTTATTGCCCGTATGGTTGAAAACGCCCTGCTGGAAATCCCAACCGGGTTAATTGAAGCCTCCCGCGCGATGGGCGCAACGCCGATGCAAATAATTCGTAAGGTTCTGCTGCCGGAAGCCCTGCCGGGCCTGGTGAATGCGGCTACCATTACCTTGATTACGCTGGTTGGCTATTCTGCTATGGGCGGTGCCGTGGGCGCCGGCGGTCTGGGCCAGATTGGTTATCAGTACGGTTATATCGGCTACAACGCTACCGTGATGAATACCGTGTTAGTGTTGCTGGTCGTTCTGGTGTATTTAATTCAATTCTCTGGCGATCGCATCGTCCGGGCTGTCACTCACAAATAAACACAACTGCATTCATATAAGGAAAAGGACATGGCTTTTAAATTTAAAACGCTCGCCGCGGTCGGCGCTCTGATTGGTTCTCTTGCTCTGGTGGGTTGCGGTCAGGAAGAAAAAGATCCTAACCATATTAAAGTTGGCGTTATCGCCGGTGCCGAGCAGCAAGTTGCAGAAGTTGCGCAGAAAGTTGCAAAAGAGAAATACGGTCTGGACGTTGAGCTGGTGACCTTTACCGATTATGTTCTGCCGAACGAAGCGCTGAGCAAAGGCGATATCGACGTTAACGCCTTCCAGCACAAACCTTACCTCGACCAGCAGATCAAAGATCGCGGCTACAAGCTGGTTTCCGTGGGCAACACCTTTGTTTACCCAATCGCCGGCTACTCCAAGAAAATTAAATCACTGGAAGAGTTACAGCCGGGCGCTCAGGTAGCGCTGCCGAACGACCCGACTAACCTCGGCCGTTCCCTGCTGCTGCTGCAGAAAGAAGGTCTGATCAAACTGAAAGACGGCGTTGGCCTGCTGCCAACCGTTCTGGACGTGACCGAGAACCCGAAAAACCTCAAGCTGGTTGAGCTAGAAGCGCCTCAGCTGCCGCGTTCTCTGGACGACGCTCAGATTGCCCTGGCGGTTATCAACACCACCTACGCCAGCCAGATTGGCCTGACGCCTGCTAAAGACGGCATCTTCGTTGAAGATAAAAACTCCCCATACGTTAACCTGATCGTTTCCCGCGAAGACAATAAAGACGCCGAAAACGTGAAGAAATTCGTTCAGGCCTACCAGTCTGACGAAGTTAACGAAGCGGCTAATAAGGTCTTCAACGGCGGCGCGGTGAAAGGCTGGTAAGATTTCATTATTCAGTTTTGCGTAAATAATTACAGGCGGGCGCAAGCCCGCCTTGTTATTTTGTTGCGAGCTTGCTTCAATGTCTTCCGTTTTACATTCATTGAGGAAATATTATGCGTGCTTTACCGATCTGTTTATTGGCATTCATGCTGAGCGGCTGTTCCATGCTAAGCAGATCCCCTGTAGAACCCGTCCAAAGCACGGCTGCAACGCCGAAGACCGAAACCGAAAAACCTAAAGCGCCCCGCCCCGCTCCGGTCAGGATCTACACCAACGCAGAAGATTTAGTCGGTAAGCCTTTCCGCGACTTAGGTGAAGTCAGCGGCGATTCCTGCCAGGCAAGTAATCAGGACTCCCCTGCAAATATCCCGACAGCGCGTAAACGCATGCAGATTAACGCCTCGAAAATGAAAGCCAATGCCGTTCTGCTACACAGCTGCGATATTACCAGCGGCGCTCCAGGATGCTACCGCCAGGCGGTTTGCGTAGGCTCAGCGCTGCAAGTTTCGGCGCAATGACCCCTTTTCAGTTTGCGCAAATTGGCGTAATTCGCTCTCCATATAAAGAAAAGTTTGCCGTACCGCGCCAGCCGGGTTTGGTGAAAGACGGCGGCGGTGAACTACACCTGCTGTCGCCCTACAACCAGGCCGATGCCGTCCGTGGGCTTGAGGCTTTCAGCCACCTGTGGCTGCTGTTCGTTTTCCATCAGACGATGGAAGGCGGCTGGCGGCCAACGGTCCGCCCTCCTCGTCTTGGCGGCAATGCGCGAATGGGCGTTTTTGCTACGCGCTCAACCTTCCGCCCAAACCCCATCGGCATGTCTCTGGTTGAGTTAAAAGGGATTCGCTGCCAGAAAGATGACGTTATTCTGGAGCTGGGCAGTCTTGATTTGGTCGATGGCACGCCCATCGTGGATATCAAACCCTACCTGCCGTTTGCCGAAGCCCTGCCTGACGCTCGTGCGGGCTATGCACAGCTTGCGCCAGAGGCCGATACGCAGGTTAGCTTCACGCCAGAAGTACAGCAGCAACTGGTAAAGCTTGAATCGCGCTACCCGCATATTGCGCGTTTCATTTGCCAGGTTCTTGCTCAGGATCCCCGCCCCGCTTACCGTAAAGGCGAAGATGAGGGGAAAGCTTACGCGGTGCTGCTGCTGGACTTTAACGTTCGCTGGCGCGTTACCGGGCAAGGGTTTGAGGTGTTTGCCGTCGAAGCACGTTAATTTAGCGCCCCTCTCTTTTGACATCTCTGCCACACTGGTAAACTAAACCACTTTTTTTGAAGCAGGTCGCTTAAGGCCTGTTATCCGCCGTTCAAATGGAACCGTAACAACATGCGTACTAGCCAATACCTGCTCTCCACTCTGAAGGAGACACCTGCCGACGCCGAAGTGGTCAGCCACCAGCTGATGCTGCGCGCCGGGATGATCCGCAAGCTGGCCTCGGGTTTATACACCTGGTTGCCGACCGGTTTGCGCGTCCTGAAGAAAGTCGAAAACATTGTGCGTGAAGAGATGAACAACGCCGGTGCTATCGAAATGTGCATGCCGGTTGTTCAGCCCGCCGACCTGTGGCAGGAGAGCGGACGTTGGGAGCAGTACGGCCCCGAGCTGCTGCGTTTTGTTGACCGCGGCGAGCGCCCGTTTGTACTGGGTCCAACTCACGAAGAAGTTATCACCGACCTGATTCGTAACGAGCTGAGCTCTTACAAGCAGTTGCCGCTGAACTTGTTCCAGATCCAGACCAAGTTCCGTGACGAAGTGCGTCCGCGCTTTGGCGTTATGCGTTCTCGCGAATTCCTGATGAAAGATGCCTACTCTTTCCATACTTCTCAGGAATCGCTGCAGGAAACTTACGACAAGATGTATGAAGCCTACAGCAAAATCTTCTCCCGCATGGGCCTTGATTTCCGCGCCGTGCAGGCTGATACCGGCTCCATCGGCGGCAGCGCTTCGCACGAGTTCCAGGTGCTGGCACAGAGCGGCGAAGATGACGTTATCTTCTCCGACAGCTCTGACTACGCGGCAAATATCGAGTTCGCTGAAGCGCTGGCTCCGGCGGCTGGCCGTGCGGCACCAACCGTTGAAATGAGCCAGATTGATACCCCGAATGCAAAAACCATCGCCGAGCTGGTTGAGCAGTTCAACCTGCCAATCGAGAAAACGGTTAAAACTCTGCTGGTGAAAGCCACCGAGGGCAGCGCTTACCCGCTGGTTGCTCTGCTGGTACGTGGCGATCACGAGCTGAACGAAGTCAAAGCTGAAAAACTGCCTCAGGTTGCCAGCCCGCTGACTTTTGCTACTGAAGAAGAAATCCGTGCTGTAGCGAAAGCTGGCCCGGGCTCACTTGGCCCAATCAATCTGCCAATCCCGGTGGTTATCGACCGCAGCGTAGCCGCGATGAGTGATTTTGCCGCAGGCGCTAACATCGACGGTAAGCACTTTGTCGGCATTAACTGGGAGCGTGACGTTGCGCTGCCGGAAGTGGCAGACATCCGTAACGTTGTCGCCGGCGACCCAAGCCCGGACGGCAAAGGTACGCTGATGATCAAGCGTGGCATCGAAGTGGGTCACATCTTCCAGCTGGGCACCAAATACTCTGAAGCGCTGAAAGCCGCGGTACAGGGTGAAGATGGCCGCAATCAGACGCTGACCATGGGCTGCTACGGTATCGGCGTAACCCGCGTTGTCGCGGCGGCGATTGAGCAGAACTTTGACGATCGCGGCATTCTGTGGCCGGAAGCCATCGCACCGTTCAACGTTGCCATTCTGCCGATGAACATGCACAAATCCTTCCGCGTGCAGCAGCTTGCTGAAGAGCTGTACACCACGCTGCGCGCTCAGGGTATCGACGTGCTGCTGGACGACCGTAAAGAGCGTCCGGGCGTGATGTTTGCAGATATGGAGCTGATTGGTATTCCTCACACTATCGTTATCGGCGACCGTAATCTGGATAACGAAGAAGTTGAATACAAACACCGCCGTGCTGGTGAGAAACAGATGATCAAAACCAATGAAATCGTTGATTTCCTGGTGAAACAGATCAAAGGCTAACTTTGGTTGAAGCCATTAAAAAGCCCTGCATTGCAGGGCTTTTTGTTTTTAGTCGTTACACTCTTTGCCGGGCCTGAATTTTGCGCCTTTGTCGGCGACCAGCGCTTTTTGCAGTTCGCCGCTGTCAGGGGAAGCCTGAAGCGTAAAGTGGCCTTCAACCACCAGCAGAACCGGGGCGCTATTCTTACCGCGAGCCGCAGCATAGCCTCTTTCCAGTTCGGCATTATCCGCTACGGCAAAGGTCTTGCCGGTGGCGCAATCCTGGAAGACGGCTGCATCCGCCATATATTTATATTTCCCTTTCATCGGCATCGGCGTTGACGGCAGCGCCGCGTTAACCGCCTTCAACGTATAGTTGAACTGCGATTCAATCGGGTTACCTTCGCGATCCAGCATAACCAGGCTATCGCCCTTCGGATGGAAATACTGCTTTTCGCCTTCGCTATCGGTTAACACCAGTTTATCCGCGGTACGCGCCCAAGTGCCGTAACTACCGAAAGAGGCTCCTTTGCCCTGATAGCTCTGGTTCATCACCCAGGTGCCATCTTTTTCCAGGAACAGTGAAGTCTCAATTCCCTCGCAGTCCGCGCATGGGATCACGCCGCGGTAGCTTTGCTGCATAGGCGTCAACTCGGCGGCCTGAGCCGGGATCAGGGTTTGGGTTTCACTGCGGTTATTACAGCCAAACAGCGTGAACAGGCTAAGTGCCGCCAGCACCGCCAGAAAACTCTTTTTCATGCTTCTTATCCTTATGCTGTTGTCCTGAGGTTAGCCACTATTCCGGATGGCGGCTAACCTTGCCGCGTAGCGCTTTGGTTGTCGACTTCTGCGATTTGGAAGCCAGACGACGCTCTTTAGAAGCCCGCGTTGGCCTGGTGGCCCGGCGGCTTTTCTGCACTACGGTTAATTCTTGTATCAGTGAAACCAGGCGAGCCACCGCCGCTTCGCGGTTCATCTCCTGGCTTCGGTATTCCTGGGCCTTAATCACCACCACGCCTTCAGGCGTGATTAAATGGTGGCTTACGGCCAGCAGACGTATCTTATACGACTCCGGCAGGCTTGAGGCAGGGATATCAAAGCGCAAGTGAATAGCCGTTGAGGTTTTATTCACATGCTGCCCGCCCGCCCCCTGGGCACGAATGGCGGTAATCGTCACTTCATTGTCCGGGATTGATACCGTCCTGGAAACGGAAATCATCGCTGCTGCCAGGCCGTAAAGTGAATTTCCAGATTATTCTCGCTGTCTGAAAGCCAGATAGCGCCGTCCTGGATGGTAGCCTGCAAATTCATGGTGCGCGTGCCGAACTCGCTCAGCTTCGCCAGCTGCTCGTCATCCAGATACCAGATAGACAGGTTTTTAAACTGGCTGAGGCGGTTTTGGTTTTGCTGCCACCAAACCTGCGCTGCCCGACTATTATAGGTAAACAATGCCACCTCGGCCGACTGACTACAGGCTTTTTTCACCCGGCGCTCTTCCGGTAGCCCAAGCTCAACCCATAAATCAATGCCCAGATGATCGTTTTTACGCCAGATCTCCGGCTCTTCTTCTGCGCTCAGCCCGCGGGTAAACTCCAGCCGCTCATCCGCATATTTAATCCATGCCAGCAGGCGCAACATCATGCGTTCCTGAGTCTCAGAAGGGTGGCGTGCCAGCGTCAGGCTGCTGTCCATAAACCGATTCCGATCGAGATCGGCCACATTCACCGTCGCCTTATAAATTGTCGCTTTTAACGCCATTACACTTCTCCATACACAGTTGGTGCCATTGTAGCGAAATCTACTGAAAAACGCTGTTATCGATTGTGGCTGCATCCCCTTGCCTTACTGATATCGGTTACATTGCTGTGGTATAGTCACCTTGCTAAACAGAGTTTATCTTCGTAGGCTTAGATTTGACCCCACGAATAGGTCTGAAGTTGGGACTCTGAGAGGAGGGTATGTGGAAAAGTATTGTGAATTGGTTCGACAACGCTATGCGGAAATTGCCAGCGGTGACTTAGGCTACATTCCTGATGCCTTAGGATGCGTATTGAAGGCTCTGAATGAAGTGGCTTCCAGCGAGGCCGTCTCAGAGTCAATCAGGGAACAGGCGGCGTATGCTGCCGCGAACTTACTGGTGAGCGATTATGTCAATGAATGATGCCTATCAACCCATCAATTGTGATGATTATGACAATCTCGAGCTCGCCTGCCAGCAGCATTTGTTACTGACGCTGGAGTTAAAAGACGGGGAGATTTTCAAAGCCAAGGCGAGCGACCTGGTTTCTCGTAAAAACGTCGAATATCTGATTGTCGATGATGCCGGTGCCTCGCGTGAAGTCCGCCTCGATAAGATTAACAGCTTCAGCCACCCTGAAATTGGCACTATCGTGGTCAGCGTTGAATAACTGTAGTAACCGCATAAACACAAAACGGGCAGCCCAGGTGGTTGCCCGTTTTGTTTTAAGGCTTCATTGAGGCGTAATATGCCGCCAGATTACTGATGTCTTCATCGGAAAGCCCGCTGACATAAGCCTTCATGATTTCTGCCTGCCCGCCGCTGCGCTCCCCTTTTTTATAGGCCTGGAGAGAATGCTCCAGATACGCCTCTTGCTGCCCGGCCAGGTTCGGGTAAAGGGGGGCGGACGCGGTGCCGCTTGCGCCGTGGCAGGCCACGCACATCATCGCTTTCTGCTCACCGGCCTCAGCATTGCCTTTTGCCAGCGCAGACAAGCTACAAATCATCAACCCCAGCAATAACACCGCCTTTTTCATTCTTCCCTTCCTTGTTGCCAGTCTATATGCCAGCATGAATTTTCTGTCGCCTGCCCTTCACGAGTGACAAACACTCCCGGAGCAGCAATCAACTGTTCGCCATAAAACAGCAGCGGAGTGATATCCCGCTGCCAGGGCGGAATGCGCAATTCCTGCCAGATTTTTTTAAGCGGACGCCCTTTATCCCGCCCAACAATATGCTGCAATCCTGAAGCCTTAAAGCGCAGGCTCACCGCTTCGCCTTCTATCGGAGCACGCACCGCAGTCCCGCTTTCCTGAAGAGAAACGGTCCCGATGCCGGGAAGAGAAAGCGGCCGATGAGGGGCGGGCCACGGATAAACGCTCTCTTTGTCTATTGCCCGCAGCGGAACCCAATAAAGTTCGCCCTGAAAGCGGCGAATTTCATACTCACCCAGGCGAAGGCGAGGATTAGCATCCTCCCGGCTCAACGCCACTTCTTGCCACAGGCGCTGAAGCGCCGCCCGCGATGGCATAGCCGCCCGGTGATGCCCCAGCCAGCGGCGCAATAAGGCAAAACGCCGGGCTTCGCTTACCGTGCATAGCGGCTCAATAAGCAAAGCGCCCTGGGGCGACATCAGCCCGGCAAGCTGTTCGGCCAGAAGCTCATCAAGCAGCTGTTCCTGCTCGCCGCACAGGTCGGCGCTGCGGGCTACGCTGCGGGCAAAATGCGGCCAGCGCTGTTGTAGCAAAGGCACAATCCGCAGGCGCAGGAAATTGCGGTCGTATTTATCATCCCCGTTGCTCTCATCTTCTATCCAGCTAAGTTGATGAGCCAGCGCCCACTCCTCAAGCTGAGCGCGCGAAGTCGCCAGCAGCGGGCGAAGCAATAGAGTATTGGCAAACGGTAATTTTGCGGGCATTGACGCTAAACCGGCAGGGCCGCTGCCGCGTTTCAAAGCCAGCAGGAAGGTTTCACACTGATCATCCAGGTGCTGGGCCGTCAGCAGCACTTCTTCGGTTAAAAGAGAGCCTGACAGCGCCTGATAACGCGCCGCCCGCGCCTCTCCCTCAATCCCCTGGCCACCGGAAGGAAGCTGCACGTAAGCGACATCGAAAGGCACTAACCAGCGGCGACATAAAGTGCGGCAATGTTCCACCCAGCTATCCGCCTTCGGGCTAAGACCGTGATGGATATGCATCGCCCGGATCTCCAGCTCAGGGGCTAAAGAATCCCGCAGCGTGGCCAGTTGGTGAAGCAAAACGGTCGAATCCAGCCCACCGCTGAACGCCACCAGCAGCCGGCGGTGAGGAAGCAGAAAGGACTGAAGTTCGCGGATTGTCATAGTTCGATAGTTACGAGGTATTTGCCCGGAAAGTTACCGGGCATTGAGAGCGCTGGCAAGGGCTACTGTTGATAAAGTTCCAGCGGCAAACCGTCGGGATCGCTAAAGAAGGTAAAACGCTTATCGGTATATGGATCAATACGAACCGGCTCGCATTTTACGCCATGGCTTTCAAGGTGCGTAATCGCCTGCTCGATATTATCGACGCTAAACGCCAGGTGACGAAGCCCGCAGGCTTCCGGGCGGCTCGGGCGAGCGGGCGGGAACGGGAAAGAAAACAGCTCAATAACGTATTGCCCGTTGAGCGCCAGGTCACCTTTCCAGGAATCTCGTTCTTTGCGATACACTTCAGCTTCAAGCGTGAATTCCAGCACATCACAATAAAACTGCTTACTGCGCTCGTAGTCCGACGCGATAATAGCGACGTGATGAATCTGTTTTAAACCCAGCATAGGATGCTCCTTAATCTATTCTGGCACGGTAACACCGCTTCATTGCAAATCAAGCACTCAGGCCTCTTTTAAGACTCGTACCCTGTAGATCCCATCGTCGCCGAGTTTTGCGCCATGAATATCTGTTTCAAAACCGGGGTAATGCTCACCCACCGAGCAAAGCATCAGCAGGAAGTCGAGCACCGCGCGGCTCTGTTTGGTAATAACTTCCCCAGGCATCACGACCGGCACGCCGGGAGGATAAGGCAGGATCATGTTGGCCGACACGCGCCCCAGCAACTCTTCAATCTCTACCGTTTCAACATTGCCCTTCACCTGCTGCTGCCAGGCTTCATGCGGCGTCATTCTCATTTCCGGCAGCACGTCGAACGCCCGCAGCATCAGGTCGGGCAAATTATGCTGCTTGATAAGCTTATGGATACCCTGCGCCAGCGTCTGAATACGCATGTTGCGATAGAAGTCGGGATCTTCTGCGTAGAGATCCGGCAGCATGTTTTTCACCCGCAGGTTGAGATCGTATGAGCGCTTAAACTCGGTCAGCCCGCGCAGCAGGCTTAGCGCCTTGGTTTTATCAATGCCAATGCTGAACAGAAACAGCAGGTTGTACGGCCCGGTTTTCTCAACCACCACGCCGCGCTCGTCGAGGAACTTCGCCACTAGCGCGGCCGGGATCCCCTCCTCTGCCATTTCACCCAGCTCGCTCATACCCGGCGTAAGGATCGTAACCTTGATAGGATCAAGATACATATGATCCGTATCGGCATCACGGAAACCGTGCCAGTCTTCTTCACCCGGCGCAATAGGCCAGCACTGCGCTTCATCAATACTTTCCGGCTGCCAGATATCGAAGAACCAGTCTTCCGACTCTTCACGCAGACGCTGCACTTCACGACGGAAATGAAGCGCCCGCTCTACGGAGCGGTTAATCAAACGCTTGCCGGTGTTACCACGCAGCATGGCCGCCGCCGTTTCTATCGACGCCACCAGCGGGTAGCTCGGAGAAGTCGTGGTGTGCATCATGTAGGCTTCGTTAAAAGTCTCTTCGCTGTAATCGCCTTTAATATGGATCAGCGAAGCCTGTGAAAAGGCCGCCAGCAGCTTGTGGGTAGACTGCGTTTCATAAATCACTTTCCCCGGCACGCGTTCGCCGCTCATACCGCTTTTACCCTGATAGATTGGGTGGAAGTTGGTATAAGGCACCCATGCGGAGTCAAAATGAATCGACGGAACATCCAGCGTCTGTTTGATAAATTCGGTGTTGTACAGCAGGCCATCGTAGGTGGAGTTGGTGATCACCGCATGTACCGGCCATTGGGCGTCAGGCGTTGCGGCCACTTTCTTTTCGATATTTTCCCGCATAAATTCGCGCTGAGGAATACCGCCAAGGATCCCCAATGCGTTTCGCGTCGGCTTCAGCCAGATTGGCACCAGGTTGGTCATCATCAGCAGGTGCGTGAGCGATTTGTGGCAATTGCGATCCACCAGAATAGTGCTGCCGGAAGGCGCAGCATACATGCCGACGATTTTGTTGGAGGTCGAGGTGCCGTTAGTCACCATGTAGCTTTGCTCGGCGCCAAAGGTACGGGCGATGTACTCTTCCGCCTCAAGATGTGGCCCGGTATGGTCGAGCAGCGACCCCAGCTCCGTCACCGAGATAGAGACATCAGCCTTCAGCGTGTTGCCGCCAAAGAAATCGTAGAACAGACAGCCAATCGGGCTTTTCTGGTAAGCGGTTCCCGCCATGTGACCCGGCGTGCAGAAGGTATATTTCCCTTCCTTCACATAGGTAAAAAGCGCTTTGGTCAGCGGTGGCGTAATGGTGTCGAGATACTCAGCGGTGTACTGGCGAATGCGCAGGGCGATGTCGTCGGCGGCGCTCAACGCATACTCGAAGAACCACAGCGCCATGCGCATTTCGTTAACGCTGACGTCCAGCGAAGAGTGGGTATTGATAAAGGCGTACAGCGGCAGGTTTTCGTTCAGCAGGTTAATTTCACTGCATAAATCAAGGCTGTATTCGTCCCAGTCAAACACCACGCCGCAGATACGCGGGTTGTGCTCAATCAGCTTGAGGAGGTCGGTGCTGTTGGTCGGGTAAATCAGCTGAAAGCCTTGTAGCTCCAGGGCGCGATGCAGCTCCCTGATAGGCTCGTCTTTGTAAAAAACGCCGTGCGGCCCCATGACTGCAATCGTATTCAATATTCACCTCCTGGAAAATATACTTTGCTAAGCATAGCGCAATGCGATTTTCCATGAAGCGATAAATAAAAAAAGGGCCGGAAAATCCGACCCTTATCGCTATTGTTTACCCTTTATTCAAGCGTAACCGTAGCTCATCAGACGCTGGTAACGACGGTTTAACAACTCTTCTTTGTTCAACACGTCGAGATCGGCCAGGTCCGCCAGCAGCTGAGCACGCAGGGAAGCAGCCATCACTTCCGGGTTGCGGTGCGCACCGCCGAGCGGTTCCGGGATAACGGTGTCGATAAGCTTCAGCTCTTTCAGACGCGGGGCAATAATGCCCATCGCTTCTGCCGCGAGCGGCGCTTTATCGGCACTTTTCCACAGAATAGAAGCACAGCCTTCCGGGGAGATAACCGAATAGGTGCTGTACTGCAGCATGTTCACTTTGTCGCCCACGCCGATAGCCAGCGCGCCGCCGGAGCCGCCTTCGCCAATCACGGTGCAGATAACCGGCACCTTCAGGCGAGACATTTCACGCAGGTTACGGGCAATCGCTTCCGACTGGCCGCGCTCTTCGGCGCCAACGCCCGGGTATGCCCCCGGCGTGTCGATGAAGGTAATGATCGGCATGTTGAAACGCTCGGCCATTTCCATCAAACGCAGCGCTTTGCGGTAGCCTTCGGGAGCAGGCATACCGAAGTTACGGCGGATTTTCTCTTTAGTTTCACGCCCTTTCTGATGACCAATGATCATCACCGGGCGGCCGTCCAGACGAGCGGTACCGCCAACGATAGCTTTATCGTCGGCATAGGCGCGGTCGCCCGCAAGCTCGTCAAACTCGTCAAAAGCGAGACGCAAATAATCCAGGGTGTACGGGCGCTGCGGGTGACGCGCCAGTTGCGCAATCTGCCATGCGCCTAAATCAGCGAAGATCTTGCGGGTCAGCTCAACGCTTTTCTCGCGCAGACGCTGCACTTCTTCATCCAGATTAATATCCAGTTTTTCGTCCTGGCGGCTAACGGCCGTCAGGGAATCGATTTTCGCTTCCAGCTCTGCAATCGGCTGTTCGAAATCAAGGAAATTCAGACTCATAATATTCCTGTTTTAGTCAAACTCCAGTTCCACCTGCTCCGAACCAATCAGCGTGCGCAAATCGTTAAGTAACCGATCGCTAGGGGAAACACGCCACGCTGCGCCAAAGCGCAATCGAGCGCGTGCATCCGCCCTCTGATAGTAGAGATGTACTGGAATTGTCCCCGAACGATGGGGTTCCAGAGACTGACGGAGACGGTTTAAAAGCTGGTCATCAATTTGCCTGTCCGTCAGCGAGATAGCAAG
This sequence comes from Cedecea davisae DSM 4568, assembly GCF_000412335.2. Taxonomy (GTDB): domain Bacteria; phylum Pseudomonadota; class Gammaproteobacteria; order Enterobacterales; family Enterobacteriaceae; genus Cedecea; species Cedecea davisae. The sequence goes on along the minus strand of NZ_KE161030.1, from coordinate 626,490 downwards.
CCCACGCGCGTACTTTTCACGGGCTTCGTCGATGTCCATCAGCTCGCGGGCCGTCATTTTAAGCCCTCCGCTGAAGTCATCAAAGCTGACCTGTCCGCTAACGATCAGGATACGGTCTTTTTCCAGCAGATGCTGGTATTTTTCTAGCGCATCTGTGAATAACATCACTTCCAGACGACCAGAACGGTCATCCAGCGTACAGATGCCGATGCGATTGCCCCGCTTGGTGACCATAACTCGCGAAGCAATCACCAGACCCGCAGCCGTGGTCATTTTACCACGTTCTGTCGGGTGCATCTCTTTCAGGCGCATGCCGCCGACATAGCGCTCAATTTCTTTCAGGTACTGGTTGATTGGGTGGCCGGTAAGGTACAGACCCAGGGTTTCACGCTCGCCCTCCAGCACCACCTGATCGGGCCAGGGAATGACGCTGGCATACGACTTCTCAACCTGTTCAGGCTCTTCGGCCAGCACGCCAAACATATCGGCCTGGCCAATGGCTTCGGCTTTCGCGTGCTGATCGGCTGCCTTCAAGGCATCGCCCAGGGCGTTCATCAGCGCCGCGCGGTGCGGCCCGAGGCGGTCAAACGCCCCGGACATAATCAGTTTTTCCAGTATCCGGCGGTTGAGCTTTTTAACATCGGAGCGCGCGCAAAGATCAAACAGGTCGAGGAAATGCCCGCCCTGGTTACGCGCTTCGATGATGGCTTCAATCGGCCCTTCACCCACGCCTTTAATCGCGCCGATGCCGTACACAATTTCCCCATCGTCATTGACGTGGAAATGATAAAGACCGGAGTTAATATCCGGCGACAGAACCTTCAGCCCCATGCGCCAGCACTCGTCCACCAGACCAACAACTTTCTCGGTGTTGTCCATATCCGCGGTCATTACCGCCGCCATAAACTCGGCGGGATAGTGCGCCTTCAGCCACAGCGTCTGGTAGGAAACCAAAGCATAGGCGGCGGAGTGGGATTTGTTAAAACCGTACCCGGCAAATTTCTCTACCAGGTCGAAGATCTTCATCGCCAGCTCGCCGTCGACGCCGTTCTTCTTCGCCCCCTCTTCGAAGGTGCCGCGCTGCTTGGCCATCTCTTCCGGTTTTTTCTTACCCATTGCACGACGCAGCATATCCGCGCCGCCGAGGGTATAACCAGAAAGCTCCTGGGCAATCTGCATCACCTGTTCCTGGTACAGAATGATGCCGTAAGTCGGCTCCAGAACCGGCTTCAGACATTCATGCTGCCACTGAACATCCGGGTAAGAGATAGCTTCGCGGCCATGCTTACGGTCGATAAAGTTATCTACCATCCCCGACTGTAACGGGCCGGGGCGGAACAGGGCCACCAGGGCAATCATGTCTTCGAAGCAGTCGGGCTGCAGGCGCTTAATCAGGTCTTTCATGCCGCGCGATTCAAGCTGGAATACCGCCGTGGTTTCCGAGCGTTGCAGCATGTCGAAGCTTTTCTTATCGTCGAGCGGGATGGCGGCGATATCGATCGGCTCCAGCCCCTGTTTAGCCCGACGCGGGTTAATCATTTTCAACGCCCAGTCGATGATCGTCAGCGTACGCAGGCCGAGGAAGTCGAACTTCACCAGGCCGGCATATTCAACGTCGTTTTTGTCAAACTGGGTGACCGGATGCTGGCCCTGATCGTCACAGTAAAGCGGCGCAAAATCGGTAATTTTGGTCGGGGCGATAACCACGCCCCCTGCGTGCTTACCGGCGTTACGCGTGACGCCTTCCAGCTTACGCGCCATATCGATAAGCGCTTTAACTTCTTCGTCGGCTTCGTAGATCTCAGGTAGCTGAGGTTCGGCTTCGAACGCCTTGGCCAGTGTCATACCCGGATCGGGTGGGATCAGCTTGGAGATACGATCGACAAAGCCGTAAGGGTGCCCCAGCACGCGGCCTACGTCGCGGATTACCGCTTTCGCCGCCATGGTGCCGAAGGTGATTATCTGAGAAACCGCCTCGCGGCCGTACATCTCCGAAACGTGGTCGATAACCTGGTCGCGTTTTTCCATGCAGAAGTCGACGTCGAAGTCGGGCATCGAAACACGTTCAGGGTTCAGGAAGCGTTCGAACAGCAGGTCGAATTCCAGCGGATCGAGGTCGGTGATTTTCAACGCATACGCAACAAGCGAGCCGGCACCGGAACCGCGCCCCGGCCCTACCGGCACGCCGTTATCCTTCGACCACTGGATAAACTCCATAACGATCAGGAAGTAGCCAGGGAAGCCCATCTGGTTGATAACCTGAAGCTCGATATCCAGACGTTCGTCGTATTCAGGGCGTTTTTCCGCGCGGACTTCGGGGTCCGGGAACAGGAACTCGAGACGCTCTTCCAGCCCCTCTTTGGACTTCATTACCAGGAAGTCTTCGGTGCTCATTTCACCGGTCGGGAACTGCGGCAGGAAGTATTCGCCCAGACGTACGGTCACGTTACAGCGTTTGGCGATTTCCACGCTGTTTTCCAGCGCTTCCGGGATGTCCGAGAACAGCTCGCACATCTCATCTTCGCTGCGCATGTACTGCTGGGTCGAGTAATTTCGCGGGCGTTTAGGATCGTCCAGCGTGAAGCCGTCGTGGATAGCGACACGAATTTCGTGCGCGTCGAAATCACCCGGCTCGAGAAAACGAACGTCATTGGTTGCCACGACCGGCAAGCCTCGTTCATCGGCCAGCGCCACCGCCGCGTGAAGATAACTTTCTTCATCAGGACGACCGGTACGTATCAGTTCCAGATAGAAGCGATCGGCAAAATGCTGCTGGTAGAACGCCAGACACTGATCGACCAGCGGCTGGTTTCCTCTCAACAGGCTTTTGCCGATATCTCCCATACGCCCGCCGGAGAGCAGGATCAACCCTTCACCAAGCTCAATCAACCAGTCGCGGTCGATAATCGGGCCCGCAGCTCCGTAGCCGCGCTGATAGGCGCGAGAAATCAGCAAGGTAAGGTTCTGGTAGCCTTCGTTATTGGAGGCCAGCACCGTCAAATGGCTTAACTCGTCGCCCAGAAGCTCGCTGGCAACGTTAAAATCTGCGCCAATGATCGGCTTAATGCCGGCGCCGTGGCCGGCACCGTAGAATTTCACCAGCCCGCACAGGTTGGTGAAGTCGGTGATAGCGATGGCAGGCATCCCCAGCGCCGCGGCTTTTTTTACCAGCGGCCCGGTTTTTGCCAGCCCATCAATCATGGAATAGTCACTGTGCACCCGAAGGTGAATGAAACGTGGTTCAGCCATCTCTCACCAATTACTCTGTATCAGCTACTCGCGGCTCAGGACACCAGCCCAAGCGCGCGTTTGACAGGGGCAAAGCTGCGGCGATGATGCTCGGTCGCGCCATGCTCGGCAAGCTTCTCAAGATGAAAAGCGGTTGGGTAGCCCTTGTGTTGAGCGAAACCGTACTGCGGGAAGCTTATGTCCAGCTCTGCCATTTCGCGGTCACGCGTGACTTTGGCAAGTATTGACGCCGCGCTAATTTCCGCAACCCGGCTATCGCCTTTTACCACCGCCAGAGACGGCACCGGCAGCGCCGGACAGCGGTTGCCGTCGATCAACACATATTCTGGCATGATATGGAGGCCCGCAACGGCACGCTGCATCGCCAGCATTGTCGCATGCAGAATATTGAGCTGGTCTATCTCTTCCGGCTCGGCTCGCCCAAGGCTCCAGCTCAGCGCTTTCTCAACAATCTCGTCATACAGCGCCAGACGGCGCTTTTCTGATAATTTTTTCGAGTCCGCCAGGCCGACGATGGGTTTTGCCGGATCAAGGATAACCGCAGCGGTAACAACGGCACCAACAAGCGGCCCGCGGCCTACTTCGTCAACCCCGGCGACCAGATGCGTGTGGGGGTAGATAAATTCCATCATTGAGCCAGCTCCAGCACGGCGTCCGCCGCCTGCTTATCCGCGTTACAACGGATCTGCTGATGCAAATCGCGGAAGGTTTCGTGCACCTGATGGCTGACCGCACCGTCTTCAAGCAGCGGCGCAAGCGCGGCCGCAAGAGCGATAGGTTCACATTCATTTTGCAGCAGCTCTTTCACCAGCTCACGCCCGGCCAGCAGGTTAGGCAGCGAAACGTAGTCTGTTTTCACCAGGCGCTTTGCCAGCCAGAAGGTGAATGGCTTCATGCGGTAACCCACAACCATCGGGCATTTCGCCAACATACACTCCAGAGCAGCCGTGCCTGAGGCAAGCAGCGCCGCGTCGCTGGCGATCATCGCCTCACGAGCCTTGCCGTCCAGCAGGTGAACGTGCAACTCGGGGGCAACTTCGGTTTTGATTTTTTCAAACTGCTCGCGGCGCTTCGCGTTAACCAGCGGCACCACAACTTCCAGCTCCGGCCAGCGTTTGCGCAGCAGCTGCGCGGTACGCAGGAAGTCAGCGCTGAGCATTTCGACTTCAGCACCACGGCTGCCGGGCAGCAGTGCGAGGCATTTTGCTTCAGGCGCTATACCCAACGTCGCGCGGGCGGCGTTTTTGTCAGGGTCGAGCGGCATGGCATCCGCCATGGTGTGCCCAATGAAGCGACAGGGTACGTTAAACCGGTCATAAAACGCTTTTTCGAAAGGCAGAAAAGCCAGCACCAGATCGGTCGCTCTGCCAATTTTGAAAACGCGTTTTTGCCGCCATGCCCAAACGGACGGGCTGACGTAGTGGATGGTGCGGATCCCCTGCTTCTTGAGATTGCCTTCCAGGGTGATATTGAAATCCGGCGCATCAATGCCGACGAAGACGTCTGGCTGCAGTTCGGTAAAGCGTTTGGTCAGGTCAGCACGGATATGCAGCAGGCGGCGCAGGCGGCCAAGCACTTCGACAATGCCCATTACCGCCAGCTCTTCCATCTCATACCAGGCTTCACAGCCTTCAGCCTGCATCAGCGGCCCGGCAACGCCAACAAAACGGGCATCGGGGACTCGGGCTTTCAGCTCGCGGATAAGACCTGCGCCAAGAATATCGCCGGAAGTTTCTCCGGCGACCAGGGCAATCGTGAGGGGACGACCACGCTTCATTTAGCGAATCAGACCGCGCGTGGAGCGCGCAAAGAATTCAACAAATGCGTTCACTTCCGGATGCTGAGCGGCAATCTCAGCGATTTCCGGCTTCGCCTCTTCAAGCGTTTTGCCGCTGCGATAGAGGAGTTTATAGGCGTTACGAATAGCGTGCAGCGCCTCTTTGCTGAAACCGCGACGCTTCAGGCCTTCGATGTTCACGCCAAACGGCGTCGCATGGTTGCCCTGTGCGATAACGTAAGGTGGAACGTCCTGAGCGACGCCGGAACAGCCGCCAACCATAACGTGGGCACCGATGATGCAGAACTGATGCACCGCGGTCATCCCGCCAATGATGGCGTAATCCCCGATTTGTACGTGACCCGCGAGCGTAGCGTTGTTCGCGAGGATGCAGCGGTCGCCAATCTGGCAATCATGCGCAACGTGCGCATTAACCATCAGCAGGTTATCGCTGCCCACCTTCGTTAATCCAGCGTCTTGTACCGTACCACGGTGGATAGTGACGCTTTCGCGAATGCGGTTGCGATCGCCAATTTCCACGCGAGTAGGTTCACCCGCATATTTAAGATCCTGGTTAACTTCGCCGATGGACGCGAACTGATAGATCTCATTGTCGCGGCCAATTTTAGTATGGCCATTCACGACAACGTGAGATTTCAGCACCGTGCCTTCGCCGATTTCAACATTTGGACCCACGATACAAAACGGACCAATATGGACGTTGGCACCGATAACGGCACCCTCTTCCACGATAGCTGTTGGATGAATAAAGGCGGATTTATCAATCACGTATTATGCCTCCCGGCTGCGCGCGCACATCATGGTTGCTTCGCAGACAATTTTTCCGTCAACGGTCGCAACGCCTTTGAAACGCGTCAGACCACGGCGAGTTTTCTCAAAGGTCACTTCCATAACCATTTGATCGCCAGGCACTACAGGGCGCTTGAAGCGCGCTTCATCGATACCGGCAAAGTAATACAGTTCGCCCGGCTCAAGTTTGCCGACGCTTTTAAACGCCAGAATACCGGTAGCTTGCGCCATCGCTTCCAGGATTAGTACGCCCGGGAAGATTGGCTTGCCAGGGAAGTGGCCCTGGAAAAATGGCTCGTTAACGGAGACATTTTTTACTGCGCGCAGAAAACGACCTTCTTCAAAATCCAGCACGCGGTCAACCAGCAAGAACGGGTAACGGTGCGGCAGAAGCTCTAAAATCTCTTCAATGTGCAGAGTATGAGTGTCAGTAGTCAAAATACTCTTCCTGTCTAAATATTCTAAATGACAATAATAACACGGCCTGCGGCTATCGAAAGAAAGCCAGCAGGCCGCAAATCAAATCGCGCGGCTTCGCGCTTCGGCCCTTATGGCCGGTAAGCACGGCAGCGCGGGGCAGGCGACGGTCAGTCTTGTTGATTGACCTTACGTTCGATGGATTTTAAGCGTTTGCTCATTTCATCGATGTTCATCACCAGGGCAGCGGTTTTACGCCACGCTTTGTTTGGCTGCAACGGGATGCCCGAGGAATAAACGCCAGGCTCGGTGATAGGACGCATCACCATTCCCATTCCGGTCACGGTCACCTTGTCACAGATTTCCATATGGCCGTTAATCACGCTTGCGCCGCCAATCATGCAGTAACGCCCGATTTTCAGGCTGCCAGCCATGATGACGCCGCCAGCAACTGCGGTATTGTCGCCAATCACGACGTTATGTGCAATCTGGCACTGGTTATCAATGATAACACCATTGCCGATAATCGTGTCATCCAGCGCACCGCGGTCAATGGTTGTGCAGGCACCAATCTCAACGCGATCGCCAATGATGACGCGGCCAAGCTGGGGGATTTTCACCCAATTGCCGCGATCGTTGGCGTAGCCAAAGCCGTCAGATCCAATCACGGTGCTGGACTGAATCAGGCACTGGGCACCGATTTCAATCTCGTGATAAATGGAGACATTGGCCCACAGGCGGCTACCCGCGCCGATTTTGGTATTTTTACCAATAAAGCATCCAGCGCCAATCACTACGTTATCGCCCAGCTCAACGCCGGACTCGATAACGGCGTTCGCGCCGATAGAAACGTTATTACCCAGCTTCGCTGAAGCGTCAACCACCGCACTCGGGGCGATGTCACGCGCCGGCTGAGGCGTGGTATCAAGAATTTGTGCCATGCGTGCATAGGTCAGATAGGGATTCTTCACTACCAGAGCTGCGCTTTTAGCATGAGGAAGATCGGCTTCGGTCATCACGACGGCAGAAGCCTGGCAAGCCGCCAGCTGTTCACGATAGCGAGGGTTAACCATGAACGTGATATGGCCCGCCTGGGCGGTTTGCATAGATGCGACGCCGGTGATGACGATATCGCCATCACCGTGCAATTCTGCATCCAACTGCTGGGCTAATTCAGCCAGTCGAATCGAAGGCATTACTTATTTAACCTGTTTCAGAACGTCTGCAGTGATGTCTTTTACATCGTTACCGGAATAGGCAACGGTGTTTGCATCCAGAACAACATCATAACCTTTGTCGTCAGCAACTTTCTTCACGGCAGCCTGGATACGAGTAACCAGTTTGCCACGCTCTTCGTTGGAGCGACGGTTGCGATCTTGCTCAAAAGCCTGTGCTTTTTGAGAGAACGCCTGGCGCTGAGCCATCACGTCTTTTTCCATTTTGCTGCGATCTGAAGCTTTCATGGTTGAACCATCGCGCTGCAGACGCTGCATTTTGGATTGCAGATCGTTTTCCATGCCCTGCAGTTCACCGGCGCGGCCTTTGAACTCGTTTTCCAGGGTTTTAGAAACGCCGGTGCTTTGTGCCACCTGTTGGAACAGGTTGCCCATATTAACTACTGCGATGCTGGAGGCAGCCTGAGCGCCGGCTGAAGCAACCATAGCAATCCCGAGACCTGCGGCAACTAACCACTTTTTCACAATTAACTCCTTACCATCCCATAGGTGTCCGAAGACACTGTTTTTTGCGAGCACCCGCGAACTGCTAAGCGGCTAACGGGCGCTACGCTACACTGCTGTTGCGTTCCTTCGCGCGGAACAATTACCAGGTTTTACCAATGTTAAACTGGAATTGCTCTGCCTTGTCTCCATCATATTTCTTATACGGCTGGGCATAAGAGAACACCAGCGGCCCCAGAGGAGACATCCACTGCAATGCGATACCTGCAGACATACGGATGTTACTCGGCGTGCTGTAGTCAGGTATACCGGCCGCTCTGGTTGCTGCGGTATTTTCCCATTTGGTATCCCAAACGGTACCCGCATCAACGAACAGAGAGGTACGAACAGAATTCGAATACTTCTCGCTCAGGAACGGCGTCGGGGTAATCAGCTCGAGGCTGGCAACACCCATGGCGTTACCGCCCACCGCATCGTTAGAGTTACACACCTCACCAGTTCCGCAGTTACGTTGGTTAGGGCCAAAGTAAGCCGCTTTCGGGCCGATGTTGTTCGACTGGAAGCCACGCACGGTACTGGAACCACCGGCGTAGAAGTTCTCGTAGAACGGCAGCTCTTTACCGCCTAAACCATCGCCATAACCCCAACGGGTACGACCCAGCACCACCCAGGTGTGATCGTCGTTGATAGGGAAGTAGCTCGCCGTATCTAACGTCACTTTATAGAACTCGTTATCAGATCCTGGAATGGTCACTTTACCATTCAGGTTGACGCGAGAACCGTCGGTTGGGAAGTAACCGCGGTCAAGGTTGTTGTATGTCCAACCATAGTTCAGAGTGAAGTCGTCCGCCGAGAAACTGTTGTCATTGGCGTTCATATTCGGGTGCTGACCCACAGAATCCAGGTAACGCCACATCGCTATCTGCGGCTGCATATTCGACAGGTCGTTATGCACATAGCCGAGACCAAGGCGCAGCGTATTGTATTCGTTCACCGGGAAGCCCAGCGTACTGTCTACGCCATAGCTTTTGTTGGTGTAGTCAGACAGGTCCGCATCGTCAGCTTTAAAGTCGTTATAGAAAATACGGCCGCCGAGGCTCACGCCGTCAACCGTGAAGTACGGGTCGGTGGCCGAGAGTTCTGCGTAGGTCTGGTAGTCGTTTTTGGTGCCGCTGATGCCGACGGAGTAACCTGTACCCAGCCAGTTATCCTGCTGAACGCCAACCTGGAAGCTCACGCCGCTTTCAGTGCCGTAACCGACGCCGAAGTTGAAGCTACCGGTGTTACGCTCTTTCACCTTATAGACTACGTCAACCTGGTCCGGGCTGCCCGGCACACGCTGAGTATCCACATCTACGGTTTCGAAGTAGCCCAGACGGTTCAGACGCTCTTTACCGGAGTCAACCAGGTTGCTCCCCAGCCATGCGCCTTCCATCTGGCGCATTTCACGGCGCAGAACGGAATCTTTACTGGTGTCGTTGCCTTCGAAACGGATTTTACGAACGTAGTAACGGTTACCTGAGTCGACGTTTACGTGCAGTTTAACGGTCTTATCGGCGTCATTAATTTCCGGCTGAGTCTGTACGCGCGGATACGCGTAACCATAGCGGCCCAGTAGTTTCTTAATGTCGTCTTCCATTTTGGTGACTTTGGTGCCGTTATACAGCTCACCAGGCTTCAGCTTGGTCAGGCTCTCGATTTCCGCAGAGTGGCCCGCCAGGTTGCCTTTCACATCCACGCCGGCGATTTTGTACTGCTCGCCTTCGGTGATGTTAATCGTCACATAAATGCTTTTCTTATCCGGCGTCAGGCTAACCTGCGTGGAGTCGATGTTGAAACGCGCATAGCCGCGATCCAGATAGTAGCTGCGCAGGGTCTCGAGATCCCCGGCCAGCTTCTGCTTCTGGTATTTGCGATCGCCAACCACGTTCCACCACGGCACTTCATCGCGCAGCTGGAAGTGGGAGATCAGCTCATCGGTAGTAAACGCGTGGTTACCGACGATGTTGATCTGCTGGATCTTCGCGGAAACGCCTTCCTGGAATACCAGTTTCAGGTCAACACGGTTACGCGGCAGCGGCGTAACCACTGCTTTCACGCTGGCGCTGTATTTACCGACGCTGTAGTAGAAGTCTTCCAGCCCTTTCTCGATGTCGCCCAAAGTGGTGCGATCGAGAGATTCACCCACACGAACGCCGGAGGCTTCGAGGTTCTGCTTGAGCATGTCATCTTTCACCGACTTGTTACCGGAGAAAGTGATGCTGGCAATGGTTGGGCGCTCTTTGACCTGCACCAGCAGCGTATTGCCATCACGCAGAACCCGCACGTCTTCGAAGTTGCCGGTGGCAAACAGAGCACGGATAGTATTACTGATATCCTCGTCAGAGACGGTATCGCCTGGGCGTACCGGCATACTGAGGAGGGCCGCACCGACGGCGACTCGCTGCAGGCCTTCGAAATGAATGTCTTTCACCACGAACCCGTCTGCACCGTATACGGTGGCGCTGCTAAACAGCAGCGACGCTATGAGGAGCTTTTTCATCGCCATCGTTGTTATGCGTTCTTCCTAACCTAATTCTCTCTATAAACGAGAGAAATCATTGAAAAGTGCAAGCCCCATTAACAGCACCAGCAGGATTGAGCCAATGCGATAACTGAAGTCCTGAACTCGCTCGGAAACCGGTGTGCCCTTCAGTTTCTCAACCGCCAAAAAGAGCAGGTGTCCGCCGTCAAGGACGGGCAGTGGAAACAGATTGATAATCCCTAAATTGACGCTGATAAGCGCCAGGAACATCAGGAAGTAAATCAACCCGTATTCCGCCGACATACCTGCCCCTTGAGCTATGGAGATTGGCCCACTGAGGTTGTTCAGTTTTACATCACCGGTTATTAATTTCCCCAGCATGTTGACCGTCAGCTTCATCAGTTGCCAGGTTTTATCCGTGGCTTCTGCTACAGCGGTAAACGGCCCATACTGACGCACTGTCTTATACTCATCAGGCAGCGGGATAATTTTTGGCACTACCCCTGCGAACCCTTCGGCCTTCGCTTTACCCGGTTTTGTATCCGGTATCAGCGTCAAAGACAAGGAACTCCCCTGCCTTTCAATCTGGACGGCCAGCGCCTGCCCTGGGTTATCGCGCACCAGGTTAACAAACGTACTCCACTGAAGGAGCGGCTGACCGTTGACTTTAACGATCCTGTCTCCGGCTTGCAAACCCGCTTTACTTGCTGCCGACTGCGGCTGGACTTCATCCAGCACATTTTCAATCTGCGCACCGCGAGGCTTAAACCCGAGTGATGTTACCGGATCCTGCTTGTCTGGCTCAAACTGCCAGTTACGCAGATCGAGGGTCACATCATGCGTCTGATTGGTGCCAAACGGGGCATAAGAAACCCGCGCGCTGGCATCGCCAATTTTGCCGACCAAGGCCAAACGAACAGCATCCCAGTCAGGCGTTTCGATGCCATCTATCGCTTTTAGTTCCATACCCGCCGCAATTTGTGCTTCGGCGGCGATAGAGTTGGGGGTTATTTCGCCGATCACCGGGCGCAGGCTCGGGACGCCGATAATAAAGACCAGCCAGTAAGCAAAGATAGCGAAGATAAAATTGGCAACCGGCCCCGCAGCGATGATTGCCGCTCGCTGAGAAACCGTTTTGTTGTTGAACGCGGCGTGACGCATTTCCGGGATGACCGGCTCAACGCGTTCATCCAGCATTTTGACGTAGCCGCCCAGCGGGATAAGAGCAATGACAAACTCCGTGCCCTGGCGGTCGGTACGGCGCCACAGCGCCTTACCAAAGCCGATGGAGAAGCGTTCAACACGAACGCCGCAGCGGCGAGCAACCCAAAAATGACCAAACTCGTGCACGGTAATTAAAACACCCAGTGCAACAATAAACGCAGCCAAATTCCAGAGTATGCTCAGCATAAAACCTTCCGTTAAATCGTCCTGAATACCAGAAGCAGCAGACAGGCAAACACCGGCACCGCCGCTGTCAGACTGTCAATGCGGTCAAGAATACCACCATGTCCGGGGATCAAGTGACCACTATCTTTAATACCGGCCTCACGCTTAAACATGCTCTCGGTTAAATCACCCAAAACCGAGGCCAGCGCGGCAACGATGGAACAGGTTAGCAGAACAGCTGGCGCAACATTCAGATTCGCCCACATGCCAAACAGCAGGGAAATAACTGCGGATGTAGCCAGCCCGCCAATAAAGCCCTGCCAGGTTTTACCCGGGGACACTTTCGGTGCCAGCTTATGCTTACCAAACATCTTGCCGAAGACATAAGCACCGGAATCCGCGCCCCATACCAGCACCATCACATACAGTAGCCACACGGAGCCGCTGTAGTGGTTGATATCATAATGCCAGCTGCGCAGCGCCACCATTCCCCAGAAAAAGGGGATAATCGTCAACAGGCCGAAGACCAGACGGATCGGCTTAGAATTGCGCCAGAGTGCCGCAGAAGCGGGATAAAATAGCACCAACAGCAGCGCCGCAACCCACCAGATAAGTGATGCCCAAAGCGATACTTCTATCACCGGGAGATGCACCGAATGGCGGTATTCAGGCAGCGTAATGAGCATTACTGCAAGCAGCAGGCCGCACAGTACGGCCAGCCAAACGCGCTGTGAACGAGCAACGAAACCAGCCAGTTGCCCCCACTCCCATGCAGCCAGCATGCAGATAACCAGTGTCGCAATCGCGAATCCTACCGGCGGCAGCCAAAACAGCGCCGCGATGACAACAGGAATCATAATAAATGCGGAAATCAGGCGATACTTCAGCAAAAGCGACCCCCAACAGGCTTATTCACCACCAGGTGCTGTGCCACCAAAACGACGCTCTCGGTTTGCAAAAGCATTTAGTGCACCTTCAAAGTCTTGTTCATCGAAATCAGGCCAAAGAACATCGGTAAAATAAAGTTCAGCATAGGCAATTTGCCAGATGAGAAAGTTACTGATGCGATGTTCTCCCCCTGTCCTAATTACTAAATCAACGGGAGCCAGTTCATGCATGCAGATCTGCTGACCGAGCAGGTCTTCATCTATTTGGTCAGGGCGCAATAAGCCTTCCTGCACCTGCGACGCAAGTTGTCGCACTCCCTGAATAATATCCCAACGCCCGCCATAATTCGCGGCGATATTCAGCGTCAAACCGGTATTTTCACCGGTCAGTGCTTCAGCTTTTTTGATACGTTCTTGCAGGCGTGAGTTGAACCGACTGGTATCGCCGATTACCCGTAAGCGGACATTATGACGGTGTAAGCTTTTGACTTCACTGTCCAATGCCCACACAAAAAGCTCCATCAACGCGGTCACTTCCTGAGCCGGGCGATTCCAGTTTTCGCTACTAAAAGCGTAAAGCGTCAGCGCATCGATGCCGTTATTGGCTGCAAAACTAACAGCGCGGCGAACCGACTTTGCCCCGGCTTTATGACCGAAAACCCTCATTTTCCCCTGTCGCTTAGCCCAGCGGCCATTGCCATCCATAATAATGGCAACATGGCGAGCGCCATGAGCAGGTGAGGATTCGCTTAATTGTTGATTAGCAGACAACATAACGCGTAATGATTCCCTGAAAAGAATTAAGCGGTACTCAGGAATACTGAAGCCTTTCGCATAAAAAAGCCGTGCTGTGACACGGCTCTCCACCTAACCTTCAGTCACATCTGACGATTAAGTGGCGCAGACTATATCACTGAAGCACAAAGTGAACAAATGGCGGTACGTCGGCCGCATGAATTATCACCGGCTTGCGAGGTGCATCACTTGTTTTTTGGCTATTTCACGAGCGATTGCATCGACACTCAGCACCTCTTCCACGCTTTGCGGTTCGGTTAAGTTCATTTGCTCAAGCACGCTGCGGTTTAGCACTGCGATATCGGTGAAACGCACCTGCTGATTAAGGAAAGCTTCAACCACAACTTCGTTTGCCGCATTCAGCGCCGTGGTAGCCGCCTGCCCCTGCGCGCAGGCATCGATAGCGAGCTTCAGGCATGGGTAGCGCTTAAAGTCCGGCTCCATGAAAGTCAGCGTGCCGATTTTACAAAAATCGAGTGCCTCAACGCCCGATGATACGCGGGCAGGATAGGCCATCGCATGGGCAATTGGCGTACGCATATCCGGTGCGCCAAGCTGTGCCAGCACGCTACCGTCACGGTAGCGAACCATTGAATGGATAACCGACTGCGGATGAATCAGCACTTCCATCTGTGCCGCAGAGGCGTTGAATAACCAACGCGCTTCAATATATTCGAGACCTTTATTCATCATGGTGGCCGAATCAACGGAGATTTTGCGTCCCATCGACCAGTTCGGGTGGCTGCATGCCTGGTCAGGCGTCATTGCGGCCAGTTCGGCATACGCCGTTTCCCGGAACGGACCACCCGATCCGGTGAGAATAATGGACGATACGCCATTATCTTCGAGGCTAGCGTATCCCAGGTTCTGCTGAATTGTTTCCGGCAAACTCTGAAAAATAGCGTTATGTTCGCTGTCTATCGGCAATAACTGCGCTTTGCTGCGGGCAACGGCTTCCATAAACAGCCGCCCGCAGGTGATGAGCGACTCTTTGTTCGCCAGCAGCACCTGCTTACCCGCAGAGATAGCGGCGAGCGTAGAGGGGAGACCTGCAACGCCAACAATAGCGGCCATTACCTGGTCAACTTCATTCAGCGCGGCAACTTCACATGCCGCCTGCGAACCGGCCAACACCTCGGTTTTACTGCCCTGCTCTTTCAACTGGCGACGCAATTCAGAAGCGGCCTGCTCACTGGCCATGACCGCAAAGCGCGGCGAGAACTCCAGACATTGCTCGACCATTTTCCCAACGTTGCTACCGGCCACCAGGGCGGTTACGGCAAATTTTTCAGGATTATGACGAACGACGCTCAGCGTACTGACGCCAATAGAGCCGGTGGATCCAAGAATAGTGAGCTGCTTCATGAGTTACTCAGGGTCGTAAAATGAGGGATTAATGACGCATTAGTTTGCGGCGACGGGGGCGTATTGTCTACGCCTTTGCTCTGTGTTTATCAAAGCAAAACGCCGCTCAGCAAACGCCACGCTTCACGCGAGGGCTTACTGTGCGGCGTATTATCCACCAGAGGGTGGATTAGAACTGCATCAGCTCGGCTTCTTTTTCAGACAGAGCCGCATCCACTTTCTTAATGGCTGCATCAGTCAGTTTCTGAACGTCATCCTGGGAACGACGATCATCATCTTCGCTGATCTCTTTGTCTTTCAGCAGGGCTTTAACTTTGTCGTTAGCGTCACGGCGAACGTTACGCACGGCAACACGAGCGCCTTCGGCTTCGCCACGTACGATCTTGATCAGATCTTTACGACGTTCTTCAGTCAGCGGAGGCAGCGGAACGCGAATATCGGTGCCCGCTGAGCTTGGGTTAAGACCCAGGTCAGAAGCCATGATCGCTTTTTCAACTGCCGGGCCCAGGGAACGATCGAAAACGTTGATCTTCAGGGTACGGGTATCTTCTACGGTGACGCTGGCCAGCTGACGCAGCGGAGTTGGCGTGCCGTAATATTCCACGACAATGCCGTCCAGCAGGCTTGGAGAAGCGCGGCCGGTGCGGATTTTGCTGATTTGGTTTTTGAATGCTTCGACGCATTTATCCATACGCACTTCAGCATCTTTTCTGATATCGCTAATCACGTTACGAATCCTTGAAAACTGGTTTAAGGCAGACCACGCTTATCATCTGCGGCAACGATAGCCGCAGGCTAAGTATAGCCCTGTTTATTCCTGGCTGTAGATAAAGCCAAATCTTACCCTGATTAAAGGGCGACTGAAATTATTCAGTGATTAAAGTGCCTTCTTTCTCACCCATTACCACACGGCGCAGCGCACCCGGCTTGTTCATATTGAACACGCGGATCGGCAGTTTGTGGTCGCGAGCAAGGGTGAAGGCGGCAAGATCCATGACTTTCAGCTCTTTATCCAGAACTTCGGTGTAGGTCAGCTGCTCGTACAGTGTCGCAGTTGGATCTTTAACCGGATCGGCGGTAAATACGCCGTCAACTTTGGTTGCTTTCAGCACAACGTCCGCTTCAATTTCGATCCCGCGCAGGCAGGCTGCGGAGTCGGTGGTGAAGAACGGGTTGCCGGTACCGGCTGCGAGGATAACGACACGGTTAGCGCGCAGCAGGCTGATGGCCTCTGCCCAGCTGTAGTTATCGCAAACGCCATTCAGTGGAATAGCGGACATCAGGCGGGCGTTCACATAGGCGCGGTGGAGCGCATCACGCATCGCCAGTCCGTTCATTACGGTCGCCAGCATGCCCATGTGGTCGCCCACGACGCGGTTCATACCGGCTTTTGCAAGACCAGCACCACGGAATAAGTTACCGCCGCCGATTACCACCCCGACCTGAATGCCAAGTTCCACCAGTTCTTTAATTTCCTGAGCCATACGGTCCAGAATACTCGCGTCAATACCGAAGCCTTCTGTACCTTGCAGAGCTTCGCCGCTCAATTTGAGCAGAATGCGTTTGTAGACGGGTTTTGCATTGGTAGCCATGTTTCTTTCCTGAGAACAGTCAACGAATGGGGGATGGATAATTCTGGCGACATTCTGTCGCATTTCAGCCAGTTGCCTATAGGAGACGGCTGAATTTATGAGGCTGGATAAAAAGGAACCGCCGGTTGGCGGTTCCTTTTAAACCATTAAGACTGCTTGGACATGGCAGCAACTTCTGCTGCGAAGTCAGTCTCAACTTTCTCGATACCTTCACCCACTTCGAAGCGGATGAAGTTAGTGACGTCAGCGTTATGCTCTTTCAGCAGCTGAGCAACGGTTTTGCTTGGGTCCATTACGAACGGCTGGCCGGTCAGAGAAACTTCGCCGGTGAATTTCTTCATGCGGCCTTCAACCATTTTCTCTGCGATTTCTTTCGGCTTACCGGACTGCATCGCGATGTCCAGCTGAACCTGGTATTCTTTCTCTACAACTTCTGCAGAAACGTCTTCTGGCTTAACGAACTCAGGCTTGCTTGCAGCAATGTGCATTGCCAGCTGTTTAACCAGCTCTTCATCAGCGCCTTTAGCTGCAACCAGAACACCGATACGCGCGCCGTGCTGGTAAGAACCCAGAACGTCGCCTTCCAGGGAAGAAACGCGACGGATGTTGATGTTCTCACCGATTTTAGCAACCAGTGCAACGCGCTCTTCTTCGAACTGCGCTTTCAGAACTTCAACGTCGGTGATTTTGCCAGCAACTGCTGCGTCCAGAACTTTGTTAGCAAATGCCTGGAAGCCGCCGTCTTTAGCAACGAAGTCGGTCTGGCAGTTAACTTCCAGAATCACGCCGTAGTTGCCGTTGATCTTAGTGATGATCACGCCGTCAGCAGCAACGTTGCCTGCTTTTTTAGCTGCTTTGATAGCACCGGATTTACGCATGTTCTCGATTGCCAGCTCGATGTCGCCGTTGGCTTCGGTCAGCGCTTTTTTACAATCCATCATGCCAGCGCCAGTACGCTCACGCAGCTCTTTTACCAGGGATGCGGTAATTTCAGCCATTCTAAAATCCTCGGAGATGTTGCCTGCCCGGCACGGTGGCCAAACAGACTTAAAAGTGAAAAAGGGGCCATAAAAAGGCCCCTAACCAAACTAGATACTACCTGGTTAAATAAGGGCTCTGACGAGCGTGCCTTATTATTCTGCTTCTACGAAGCTTTCTTCCGCCTGGGAAGCCAGATCCTGAGAACGGCCTTCACGAACGGTTGCAGCTACAGCGCCCAGGTACAGGCTAACAGCACGGATAGCATCGTCGTTACCAGGGATAACGAAGTCAACACCGTCCGGATCAGAGTTGGTATCAACGATAGCAAATACCGGGATACCCAGGTTGTTTGCTTCTTTGATAGCGATGTGCTCGTGATCGGCATCGATTACAAACAGTGCGTCCGGCAGGCCGCCCATGTCTTTGATACCGCCCAGGCTGTTTTCCAGCTTGTCCAGCTCACGAGTGCGCATCAGCGCTTCTTTCTTAGTCAGCTTGTCGAAAGTACCGTCTTGAGCCTGAGTTTCCAGGTCTTTCAGACGTTTGATGGACTGACGAACGGTTTTCCAGTTAGTCAGCATGCCACCCAACCAGCGATGGTTCACGAAGAACTGATCGCAGCTGTTAGCAGACTCTTTCACCGCTTCGCTTGCAGCGCGCTTAGTACCAACGAAAAGGATTTTACCTTTGCGAGAAGCAATCTTGTTCAGTTCAGCCAGAGCTTCGTTGAACATTGGTACAGTTTTCTCAAGGTTGATGATGTGAACTTTGTTACGTGCGCCGAAGATGAAAGGCTTCATTTTCGGGTTCCAGTAACGGGTCTGGTGACCGAAGTGAACACCAGCCTTGAGCATGTCGCGCATGGAAACAGTAGCCATGTTTTAAAACCTCTATAAAAGTATGGGGTTATGCCTCCACGTATCCCATATTACCGACCCCAAAGGGCACCCCGGAATATGTGTCGATACGTGTGTGTTATTTACACAAAGTGAGAGTGTTTGGCTGTACCCGAAAAATCGGAATACAAGTCCGGCGCGCTTTATACCATAAACGGCGTCAGGACTCCAATAGTTGTTGCCGTTCTGCTCGCTCAATGATTCTCAATTTGGCAGGAAGTCGCGCCCCCTGATACCATTACGTCACTTCCCTGCTTAATTCATGTCGACAAGCTCGACATCTGCGGACCTGATATGGCTATTTCAATTAAAACACCTGAAGAAATCGAAAAAATGCGCGTCGCCGGCCGCCTGGCTGCCGAAGTGCTGGAAATGATCGAACCCCACGTTAAACCGGGCATCACTACCGGCGAGCTGGATCGCATCTGTAATGACTACATCGTCAACGAGCAGCAGGCTATTTCCGCCTGTCTGGGCTACCACGGCTTCCCGAAATCCGTTTGTATCTCCATTAACGAAGTGGTTTGCCACGGCATCCCGGACGATGAAAAAGCGCTGAAAGACGGCGACATCGTCAATATCGACGTGACGGTCATTAAAGACGAGTACCACGGCGACACCTCGAAGATGTTTATCGTCGGCAAGCCAACCATTCTCGGCGAACGCCTGTGCCGCATCACTCAGGAAAGCCTCTACCTGGCCCTGCGTATGGTGAAGCCCGGCATCCGTCTGCGCACGCTTGGCGCGGCGATTCAGAAGTTTGTTGAAGCCGAAGGTTTCTCCGTGGTGCGTGAATACTGTGGCCACGGCATTGGTCGCGTATTCCACGAAGAACCGCAGGTGCTGCACTATGATGCAGACGACGGCGGCGTGGTGCTCCAGCCGGGCATGACCTTCACCATCGAACCGATGGTAAACGCCGGTGATTACCGCATTCGCACCATGAAAGACGGCTGGACGGTGAAAACCAAAGATCGCAGCTTGTCTGCTCAATACGAGCATACTATTGTGGTGACTGAGAACGGCTGCGAGATTATGACGCTGCGTAAGGATGACACCATCCCCAACGTGATTTCGCATAACGAATGATGCCCTGACGTCAGTCAGCAATCTAAGCCGGCCCCGAGCCGGCTTTTTTTATGGGTAGCGCACAATGAGTCCAGGTTTACCAGAGCAGTTTGCCAACACCACGGAACCCGAGATTTCCGGCCAGCCGGATTATCCCAACAGTTGGCAGGAAGCCGAGCTTAATTGCGCCAGTATCAAGTCGCATTTAGACACTTTTCAAAAGTGGCTGGGCGCCGCCTTCGACAGCGGCATTTCAGCCGAGCGGCTGATTGAGGCACGCACCGAATTTATCGACCAGTTGCTACAGCGGCTGTGGATTGTCTACGGTTTTGCTGAAGTGCCGGAAGCCGCACTGGTTGCGGTTGGCGGCTATGGTCGCGCCGAACTGCACCCGCTTTCGGATATCGACCTGCTGATCCTCAGCCGCAAACGCCTGACCGATGCCCAGGCGCAGAAAATCGGCGAACTGCTGACCCTGCTATGGGACGTTAAGCTGGAAGTCGGCCACAGCGTACGCACCCTGGAAGAGTGCCTGCTTGAAGGCCTTTCAGACCTGACGGTTGCCACCAACCTTATCGAGTCGCGCCTGCTGATAGGCGACGTTGCCCTGTTCCTCGAACTGCAAAAACATATTTTTAGCGAGGGCTTCTGGCCCTCGGCCAAGTTCTTTGCCGCCAAGGTCGAAGAGCAAAACGAGCGCCACCAGCGCTACCACGGCACCAGCTACAATCTCGAACCGGACATTAAAAGCAGCCCCGGCGGCCTGCGCGATATTCATACCCTGCAATGGGTGGCGCGCCGCCACTTCGGCGCAACGTCGATGGGCGAAATGGTCGATTTTGGTTTCTTAACCGAAGCCGAGCGCAAAGAGCTGGACGAGTGCCAGCATCTGCTGTGGCGCATTCGCTTTGCGCTGCATCTTGAAGTGAATCGCTACGATAACCGCCTGCTGTTTGACCGCCAGCTTAGCGTTGCCCAGCGCCTGCACTACAGCGGTGAAGGCAACGAGCCGGTCGAACGTATGATGAAGGACTTCTACCGCGTGACGCGGCGAGTCGGCGAGTTAAACCAAATGCTGTTGCAGCTGTTTGACGAAGCCATCCTGGCGCTGGACGCCAGCGAGAAGCCTCGCCCTCTGGACGATGACTTCCAGCTGCGCGGCACGCTTATCGACCTTCGCGATGAAACGCTGTTCATGCGCGAGCCGCAGGCGATTCTGCGCATGTTCTACATGATGGTGCGCAACCGCGAGATAACCGGCATTTATTCAACCACGCTGCGCCATCTGCGCCATGCCCGCCGCCACCTCACGCAGCCGCTGTGCTACATCCCGGAGGCGCGAGAGCTATTCCTTGTGATGCTCCGCCACCCCGGCGCGGTAAGTCGTGCTCTGGTGCCGATGCATCGCCACAGCGTGCTGTGGGCTTATATGCCTCAATGGTCGCACATCGTCGGCCAGATGCAGTTCGACCTGTTCCACGCCTACACGGTGGATGAGCACACCATTCGTGTCCTGCAAAAACTGGAAAGCTTCGCGAAGGAAGAAACGCGGGCCAAACACCCGCTTTGCGTCGATCTCTGGCCGCGTCTTTCGCACCCTGAGCTGATCCTGATAGCCGCTCTGTTCCACGATATCGCCAAAGGGCGAGGCGGAGATCACTCGGTTCTCGGCGCACAGGATGTGCTGAAATTTGCAGAGCTTCATGGCCTGAACTCGCGGGAAACCCAGCTCGTCGCCTGGCTGGTTCGCCAGCATCTGCTGATGTCTGTCACCGCCCAGCGCCGCGATATTCAGGATCCTGAAGTCATCAAGCAATTTGCCGAAGAAGTTCAGACGGAAAACCGACTGCGCTACCTCGTCTGCCTGACGGTCGCCGATATTTGCGCCACCAACGAAACGCTGTGGAACAGCTGGAAGCAAAGCCTGCTGCGCGAGCTCTATTTTGCCACAGAGAAACAGCTGCGCCGTGGGATGCAAAACAGCCCGGATATGCGCGAGCGCGTACGTCACCACCAGCTTCAGGCGCTGGCTTTGCTGCGCATGGACAATATTAACGAAGAGGCTCTGCACCACATCTGGGCGCGCTGCCGTGCCAACTACTTTGTGCGCCACACGCCGAACCAGATTGCCTGGCACGCCCGCCATCTGCTCAAGCACGATCTCACCCAGCCGCTGATCCTGCTTAGCCCGCAGGCGACGCGCGGCGGGACAGAGATATTTATCTGGAGCCCGGACAGGCCTTACCTGTTTGCCGCCGTTTGTGCAGAGCTGGACAGGCGCAACCTTAGCGTTCACGATGCGCAAATCTTTACCACCCGCGACGGCATGGCGATGGACACCTTTATCGTGCTCGAGCCGGACGGTAGCCCGCTCTCCATTGACCGGCATAATATTATTCGCCACAGTCTCGAGCAGGCGATAACCCAGACCAGCTGGCAGCCGCCGCAGCCTCGCCGCCAGTCGGCAAAATTGCGCCACTTTACCGTGGATACCGAGGTCAACTTCCTGCCCACCCATACCGACAGGCGAACCTTTCTTGAGCTGATTGCGCTCGATCAGCCAGGCCTGCTTGCCAGGGTCGGTGAAGTGTTCGCGGACCTGGGAATTTCGCTCTACGGGGCGAGAATTACGACAATTGGTGAGCGAGTAGAAGATTTATTTATAATCGCGACCGCCGACCGGCGTGCTCTTAATAATGTGCTCCAGCAGGAAGTGCAGCAACGGTTGACAGCGGCCCTTAATCCAAACGATAAATAACGGTCTTTTATTTTTACCTTTTAGCTTGCGGGCCACAGTCAATAGTTTTGCGGCCCGAAAGTTGAAAGGTAAGTCACAATCAGGAAATATTCATAATGCAGCAGCTACAAAATGTTATTGAATCCGCTTTCGAGCGCCGCGCCGAAATCACCCCGGCAAATGTTGATACCGTCACCCGCGAAGCGGTGAATCAGGTTATTGCCCTGCTCGACAGCGGTGCGCTGCGCGTTGCCGAAAAAATTGACGGCCAGTGGGTCACCCACCAGTGGCTGAAGAAGGCGGTTCTGCTTTCTTTCCGCATTAACGACAACAAAGTTATCGAAGGTGCCGAAAGTCGCTATTTCGATAAAGTACCGATGAAATTTGCCGACTACGACGAAGCTCGCTTCCAGAAAGAAGGCTTCCGCGTGGTTCCGCCTGCTGCGGTGCGCCAGGGCGCGTTTATCGCTCGTAACACCGTACTGATGCCTTCCTACGTCAACATCGGCGCATACGTTGATGAAGGCACCATGGTTGATACCTGGGCGACCGTAGGTTCCTGCGCGCAGATCGGTAAAAACGTTCACCTGTCCGGCGGCGTAGGCATCGGCGGCGTGCTTGAGCCGCTGCAGGCCAACCCGACCATCATCGAAGACAACTGCTTCATCGGCGCGCGCTCTGAAGTGGTGGAAGGCGTTATCGTTGAGGAAGGCTCCGTCATCTCAATGGGCGTGTACATCGGCCAGAGCACCCGTATTTATGACCGCGAAACCGGCGAAGTCCATTACGGCCGCGTACCGGCTGGCTCGGTTGTTGTTTCAGGCAACCTGCCGTCTAAAGATGGTTCTTACAGCCTGTACTGCGCGGTGATTGTTAAGAAAGTCGACGCCAAAACCCGCGGTAAAGTCGGCATCAACGAACTGCTGCGCACCATCGACTAATTTTTTGCTCTAAAAGGCGGGTTATCCCGCCTTTTTTGCATCTGGCACTAGCGGAAAAGGAATTTTCCGTTAACTCTCTAATGGTTATTGATATTTAAGGGTACCGCTTATGTACGATAATTTAAAAAGTCTGGGTATTACTAATCCTGATGAAATCGATCGTTACAGCCTCCGGCAGGAAGCCAACAACGATATCCTGAAAGTCTATTTCCAGAAGGATAAGGGCGAGTTTTTTGCCAAAAGCGTGAAGTTTAAATATCCGCGCCAGCGCAAAACCGTGGTCGCCGATGGCGTAGGCCAGGGCTACAAAGAAGTGCAGGAAATCAGCCCGAACCTGCGCTACGTGATAGATGAGCTGGATCAGCTTTGCCAGCGCGATCGTACCGAAGTCGATCTGAAACGTAAGATCCTCGAAGACCTGCGTCACCTCGAGTCGGTAGTGACCAACAAGATCAGCGAAATCGAATCCGATCTGGAAAAACTGACCCGCAATAAGTAGTTCAGTAACCTAATAAAAAGGGCCGCATTTGCGGCCCTTTTCTGTTTGACTCAAAAATTACTGCATCAGCAGGTAAATCGACGTGTCACCGCGCTGGATGCTCAACGCCATCACCGAAGGCTTGCTGTCCATCACTTTACGCAGCTCGGCAATATTGTTCACCGCCTGCTGGTTGACGCCAACAATGATGTCGCCTTTTTTCAGGCCGATACGCGCCGCCGGAGTATTTGGCTTCACGCTGGTGACCTGCACGCCTTTCTGGTCTTTACCGCCGCGGTTGCTCATCTCCGCACCTTCAATTCCGGTGAAGATTGTCGCCGCATCAACCTGGTTTTGCGTGCTCTGCTGCAGTTCCAGGCTCACTGTCACCGGCTTACCGTCGCGCAGCAGGCCAAGCGCGATTTTGCTCCCCACCGGCATCGAGCCAACTTCGGCACGCAGCGCCGCAAAGCTGCTGATAGGTTTACCGTTCAGGGACGTAATAACGTCACCCGCTTTAATCCCCGCTTTCGCAGCAGAGGAGTTCGGCATCACCTGGCTGACAAACGCCCCGCGCTGAGCGTCGACTTTCATCGCTTTCGCCAGCTCGGAGTTCAGCTCGGTGCCCATAATCCCCAGCTCGCCGCGGCGAACCTGCCCGTACTGCACCATCTGAGCGGTGAGATTTTTCACCATATTGCTCGGGATAGCAAAGCCGATACCGATGTTGCCGCCGTCCGGCGCAAGGATCGCAGTGTTAATCCCGATCAGCTCGCCTCTCAGGTTAACCAGCGCACCGCCGGAGTTACCGCGGTTAATCGCCGCATCGGTCTGGATAAAGTTTTCATAGTTTTCAACGTTCAGGCCGCTACGACCCAGCGCCGAAACGATACCGGAAGTCACGGTTTCACCCAGGCCATACGGGTTACCGATAGCCACGGTGTAATCCCCTACGCGCAGCGCGTCGGAGTCCGCGATTTTAATCGCCGTCAGGTTTTTCGGGTCCTGAAGCTGGATAAGCGCGATATCGGAGCGCGGGTCTTTGCCGACCACTTTGGCGTCAAATTTACGGCCATCGCTCAGCTGCACTTTAATCACGGTCGCATTATCAACAACGTGGTTATTGGTCACCACGTAGCCTTTAGCGGCATCAATAATTACGCCGGAACCCAGCGCCATAAACTTCTGCTGCTGGCTGCCGCCGTCAGGCGCGCCGCCTTCACCGCCGCCGCCCTGGCAGAAAGGTGAGCTCTGGAACGGAGAACCGTCCTGGCAGAACGGCGAGTTATCACCGAAGAATTGCTGGAAGTTGCGCCCCATGCGCGGAGTATTTACCGTCGTGCTCCCTTCAACGTTGATACTCACCACTGAAGGCATCACCTGCTCCAGCATTGGCGCAAGGCTTGGCAGCGGCTGCGCAGCAGATGCAGAAGAGGCCGTCTCAGCGGCGGAGGCAGACATAGGACTCAGCGCCAAACCCAGACTAAGAGCCAGCGCACTCATTGCTAACGTGGTTTTTTTCATGGAATCATCTCAACTTTCAAATAACGCAAAATTGCTGTGTTGGTACCATTCAGAGTGAAGTTTACGCCCTAAGTTCAGCGCTTAAGTGGCTGGAAAAAGTAAAAATTTATT
Organism: Cedecea davisae DSM 4568; assembly: GCF_000412335.2. Lineage (GTDB taxonomy): Bacteria > Pseudomonadota > Gammaproteobacteria > Enterobacterales > Enterobacteriaceae > Cedecea > Cedecea davisae. The sequence goes on along the minus strand of NZ_KE161030.1, from coordinate 601,270 downwards.
GTCCATCTTTACAAAACTCCTGCCGACTTCACTCTACCGCCATCAGGCGTCGGTACTCATCCCAGGCGTATAAATCCGTCATTCCGCTGATGTAATCCTGAATCAGCCTTACACGGAAATAGTATTCCCAAACCGAAAAATCAAGGCTGGCCGGATGCAAATCGTTCACCGCCTCTACATAAGCAAGCCTATGTTTAGTTGAGAGTTTGTGGAAAAGCCTCGTTTCAATCGGCAAACGGCGCAGGCTCTCTTTGCTGACCAGCTCGGAGAAATCCTCGGTTGAAAGCTCGAGTAAGGGACTGTAAATATCAAGTAAGCCACTGATAACCCGGTAACCCTGCAACTCCAGCTGTTCCACATCAGGATGGCTGAAAACATGGCGTACCGCCACCTGCTTATACAACTCCAGCAGCCTGGCGAAAGGACTGTCGTCCTCCAGCAACGCGTGATTAAACTCGCCGGAATAGATATCCGGCAGATTGTCGATAAAGCGCTGGGCGGCATAAGGCGCCAGCTTGTTCAGCGTATTGACGCGTAGATACATAAAGAACTGATCTTCCGCGCTGCGTCGCATCTGGTTGGTGCGGGACTTCTCCCACGCATCTTTAACCACCTGCTCAAACAGGTCGCCACGCTTCTCCTCGCCCCAGGCTTCGCATAAATGCTGGTAAAGCTGCTCCACGCTAAAGATCCGCTTCTCTACCGCATCTTCAAGATCCGCCACGCAGTAGGAGATATCATCCGCCGCCTCCATTATCCAGGTCAGCGGGAAACGGCTGTACTCTCCGAGGCTCAATTCTTTACGCAGGCGGGCGATATAGCCCTCTTCCGAAAGATAAAACCCCGGCTTCTTCATCAGGTAATTATGGCTTTCCGGCGGTTTGTCGGCATACCAGGCCGGGCGGGTATATTTCAGGATGCAGCCAACCTGCGCCCAGGTCAGGTTCATGCGCAGCAGGCTGTGCACCAGGCGGATACCCTGGGCGTTGCCCTCAAAGCTGCACAAATCCTGGCGCACTTTGCTGCGTAGAGTATTTAGCGACTCCTCCCCTTCACGCAGCTTTAAAAAATCCACTTTGCAGCGGTCATCGCTGCGGGGCTGGCTCCCGGCATCTTTCGGCTGTAGCCGCTGGCGGAACCAGTCGTTGATGGCAGACTCGCCAAAATGGCCGAACGGCGGGTTGCCGATGTCGTGCATCAGGCAGGCCATTTCCACTATGCTTTCAAACGGGCCGGTTAGCTCATCGAGACCATACTTCTCCAGCGCCTTCTGCTCTTTCAGCCGCCCGAGGATCTCTTTGGCGATATAGCGGCCGACCTGCTGGACCTCCATCGAGTGAGTCAGTCGCGTGCGCACGGCAGCGTTGCGTTCGAGCGGGAAAACCTGCGTTTTTTGCTGCAATCGGCGGATAGCAGGCGAGTTGATTATCCTGCCGCGGTCGCTTTCAAAAATGCGCAGAATTTCATACTCGCTCTTCTCCCCTTCGGGCGAGCGGAAGCGCCGGTGCCAGTTAATTTTTCTGCGGAAGTCTATTTCGCTCATGCCCACTCCTGTTCCGTTGATAAGGAGACTGTTTGCCATGATAGACTATGCCCCGAAAATTGAGTCATGTTCCACCACATTAGCGAGTATCTCTATGAAAGCAGGCATTATTGGTGCAATGGAAGAAGAAGTTACGCTGCTGCGTGACAAAATCGAAAACCGCCATACTCTGAGCATCGCCGGTTGTGAAATTTATACCGGTACGCTGAACGGCGTTGAAGTCGCGCTGCTGAAGTCCGGCATCGGCAAAGTCTCTGCGGCCATGGGTGCTACTCTGCTGCTGGAGCACTGCAAGCCCGACGTGATTATCAATACCGGTTCCGCCGGTGGCCTGGCGCCAACGCTGAAAGTGGGCGATATCGTGGTGTCCGATGAAGTGCGCTACCACGATGCGGACGTCACCGCTTTCGGCTACGAATATGGCCAGATGGCGGGCTGCCCGGCAAGCTTCGTTGCCGATAAAAAGCTGATTGAAGCGGCTGAAACCTGCATTAAAGAGCTGGATTTACATGCGGTACGCGGCCTGATCGTCAGCGGCGATGCTTTTATTAACGGCTCCGTAGCGCTAGCCAAAATTCGCCATAACTTCCCTCAGGCCGTAGCGGTAGAGATGGAAGCGACGGCAATCGGCCACGTTTGCCATAGCTTCAACACGCCGTTTGTTGTGGTGCGTGCCATTTCCGACGTTGCCGATCAACAGTCTCACCTCAGTTTTGAAGAGTTCCTGGCGGTTGCGGCTAAGCAGTCCACCCTGATGGTGGAAAAACTGGTTCAGCATCTGGCTCGTGGCTAACGGCATATTATGGCGAGGAGTAGCGGCCCTGCTCCTCGGCCTCCCGGCGCTGCTGCTTGCGGCGCCTCGGGTCATCTCCCTTTCTCCCGCTAACACCGAACTGGCTTTTGCCGCCGGAATAGAGCCGATTGCGGTAAGCGTTTACTCAGACTACCCGCCGCAGGCGAAAAAAATTGAACAGCTTGCCAACTGGCAGGGCCTGAATTTCGAACGCATTGTGGCGTTAAAGCCGGATGCGGTTCTGGCCTGGCGAGGCGGTAACCCGGACAGGCAGGTAAACCAGCTTATTGCGCTGGGGATCAACGTCATCTGGCTCGATCCTAAAAGCGTCGCGGACGTGGAAGCCGCATTGCGACAGCTTGCTCCGTTCAGCCCAACGCCCGAAAAGGCGCTCCGGGCGGCAGATAAATTAGCACAACAGTTCGCTGATTTAAAAACCCGCTACGGAAAGACAAAAAGCAAAAGAGTTTTCCTGCAATTCAGCCAGCAGCCGCTGTTCACCACCGGCAAAGACTCTATTCAGAATGAGATAGTCGAAACCTGCGGCGGGCAAAATATCTTTGCCGACAGCCGGGTTCCCTGGCCGCAGGTAAGCCGCGAACAGGTGTTGGTGCGCAAACCGCAGGCAATAATTATTTCCGGCGACGCGAGCAATATTCCGGCAGTGCGGCAATTCTGGAGTAATCAGTTGAAAGTTCCGGTTATCGCCGTCGATGATGATTGGTTTACACGTTCCGGTCCGCGTATTATCCTCGCCGCAAAACAGCTCTGCGAAGAGCTGGCGAAAGATTAACGTCACGCTCTGAGGATAATAAATGCTGGTCTATTGGCTGGATATTGTCGGTACTGCGGTGTTTGCCATTTCCGGCGTTTTACTGGCCGGCAAGCTGCGCATGGACCCGTTTGGCGTCCTGGTGCTCGGAGTGGTTACGGCGGTAGGCGGCGGCACAATCCGCGATATGGCGCTGGCTAACGGCCCGGTCTTCTGGGTTAAAGATCCTACCGATTTGGTGGTCGCAATGGTGACCTGCATGCTGACCATCGTGCTGGTGCGCCAGCCGCGCCGCCTGCCGAAATGGGTGCTGCCGGTGCTGGACGCCGTGGGTCTTGCGGTATTTGTGGGCATTGGCGTGAATAAAGCTTTTCTTGCCCACGCCAGCCCGCTGGTCGCTATCTGCATGGGCGTCGTCACCGGCGTAGGCGGCGGCATTATCCGCGACGTATTAGCTCGTGAAATCCCGATGATTCTGCGTACCGAGATCTACGCTACCGCCTGTATCATCGGCGGTATCGTTCACGCCACGGCCTACCATACCTTTGGCGTCCCGCTGGAGCAGGCAAGTATGATTGGTATGGTCGTCACGCTGGTTATCCGCCTGGCGGCAATCCGCTGGCACCTTAAACTGCCGACGTTTGCGCTAACCGACCGGTAGTAGGCATAAAAAAAGCCGCGTTTGCTACGCGGCCTTTTTATTTCAGCAACCGATCAGATGCTGAAGGAGGAACCACACCCGCAGGTGCTTTTTGCGTTCGGGTTGGTCACCACAAAGCGGGAACCTTCCAGGCCTTCGCTATAATCGACCGCGCCGCCCACCAGATATTGCAGGCTCATCGGATCCACAACCAGAGCAACACCCTGTTTCTCAATGGTCATATCGCCGTCGTTAATCTGGTCGTCAAAGGTAAAGCCATACTGGAAGCCGCTGCAACCACCACCGGTGATATAGACGCGAAGTTTCAGATTTGGGTTTTCTTCGTCTGCAATCAGACTTTTCACTTTATTGGCTGCTGCTTCGGTAAACTGCAGCGGCAGCGCTACGTCATCACTCATTTTTTGCTCCCAACAATTAACAAGTCGGGCAGAAAATAACCCGCACTTTAGCGGCATTATCTAATACCCTGGTAAATCGTTCAAGTATTCTGCCCGGCACAAGCCTGTTCATTCGCTCGCGCTTTCTCAGCTTCTTGTTTTGCCAGCGTTCTTGCCAGAATCACCGAGTATAGCGGTTTCCCGCCGAGGAATTGTGCCAACAGTGTCGCGCCAAGGCAGGTGATTATCATTGGCAGAATGAGCTGGTAATTGTCGGTCATCTCCAGCACCAGCACTATGGCGGTCAGCGGCGCACGTAATGAAGCCGCCAGCAGCGCCCCCATCCCGGCAATGGCAAAAGTCCCCATGTCGAGATGATAAGCCGGGAACCAGGCCGCGCATGCCATACCAAAAGCGGTACCCAGCAGCGTTCCCAGCGCCAGCATTGGCGCAAAAATGCCGCCCGGCGCGCCGGAGGAGAAACACAGCAAAGTGGTTATAACGCGGGCAAAAAAGAGAAACAGCAGCATGTCGATGCTGTAATTGCCCATTGCCGCAATCGGGATCAGGCTAAAGCCGCCGCCGGAGGCCGCCTGCTGAATAAGCCCCAGTACGCCGCACAGCCCGCCTATCAAACCGCCAATCAGCACCCATTTATTGATATTGCCGCCGTGAATACGCTGGAACATATCCTGCGCGCCAATAACCATCCGGTTAAACGCCACGCCGACGATACCAAACACTATGCCAAGGATCAGGTATAGCCAAAGCGTATTCACCGGCGCATCCGCCAGTTTGCCCACCTGAATCACCGTGGTTTCGGTATTAAAAATGCGAAACACGATGCTCGACATAATCACGCCGATAAACACCGCTTTTATCGAAATCAGGTTATAGCGAAACTGAGTGCGCATCTCCTCGATGATAAAAAGGATCCCGGCCAGCGGGGCGTTAAAAGCCGCAGACAAACCGGCAGCGGCGCCGGTTGCCAGCAGAGAATGACGAGCCTCCGCTCCGCGCTGGCGGAACATGTCACTAACCATGCGCCCGATATTGCCGCCCAGTTGAACCGTTGGCCCCTCACGCCCCAGCACCATTCCCGCGCCGAGAGTGCCCATACCGCCGATAAACTTCACCGGGATAACGCGCCACCAGCGCACCGGCCGCAGTTCCTCAAGCGCCCCTTCGATTTCCGGTATCCCCGAACCGCCCGCTTCCGGCGCAAACCGACGCACCAGGTAATAGCCAACCATCGCCAGCAGCGCCGAGCTAATAAACGCCAGCGGCCACACCAGCCAGGCGCTATCGGCAACCTGCGCCAGCAGGCCAATGCGGTGCTGTAGCACCCAGTTCACCGATTTCTCAAACGCCACGCCGACCAGGCCGGCGAGTATTCCGACGATGGCCGCCATCAGTAAAATCATCAGCGGCATTTTATCCTGGCCAATCAGACGGCGCAGGATGGCCCCCCTGCGCAGGCGGACGCTTTGTGGTGTTTCGGGAGAAGAAGTGTTGGCTGAATTCATCGGCTCATGCAGTTTAGTCATACAAATAAGGCGGGCATTTTACCCACTGATTACGCCAACGTCTTATTAAATTCCCTAATAAACCGTAACGTTTGATTTGGGCAAATATTTCAACGTGGCGCGGGTTTCACATAGAATAGACCGCTGTCACCATTTCCACGAATCAGGAGCCGATTCATGAGTAAGTCTGAAAACCTGTACGCCGCAGCCCGCCAGGTCATTCCCGGCGGCGTTAACTCACCGGTACGCGCCTTTACCGGCGTGGGCGGTGTGCCACTGTTTATCGAGCGTGCGGACGGGGCTTATCTGTATGACGCTGACGGTAAGGCCTATATCGATTATGTCGGTTCGTGGGGGCCAATGGTGCTCGGCCACAACCACCCGGCCATCCGCAACGCGGTCATCGAAGCCGTTGAGCGCGGCCTGAGCTTCGGCGCACCGACCGAAATGGAAGTCAAAATGGCGGAACTGGTTACAGAACTGGTGCCGACAATGGATATGGTGCGTATGGTTAACTCCGGCACCGAAGCCACCATGAGCGCCATTCGCCTGGCTCGCGGCTATACCGGCCGTGACAAAATCATCAAATTCGAAGGCTGCTACCACGGCCACGCTGACTGCCTGCTGGTAAAAGCGGGTTCCGGCGCGCTGACCCTCGGCCAGCCGAACTCACCGGGCGTGCCTGCTGATTTCGCCAAACACACGCTGACCTGCACCTATAACGATCTCTCTTCCGTGCGCGAGGCGTTTGAACAATATCCGCAGGACGTCGCCTGTATCATCGTTGAGCCGGTTGCGGGCAACATGAACTGCATCCCACCAAACGCCGACTTCCTGCCTGGCCTGCGTGCATTGTGCGACGAATTCGGCGCGCTGCTGATCATCGACGAAGTGATGACCGGCTTCCGCGTGGCGCTGGCTGGCGCTCAGTCTTACTACGATGTTGAGCCGGATCTGACCTGCCTTGGCAAAATCATCGGCGGCGGGATGCCGGTAGGCGCTTTCGGTGGCCGTCGTGAAATCATGGACGCGCTGGCTCCAACCGGCCCGGTTTACCAGGCTGGCACGCTTTCCGGTAACCCAATTGCCATGGCTGCGGGCTACGCCTGCCTGACCGAAGTTTCTCAGCCTGGCATTCACCAGACGCTGACAGAGCTGACCGAAATGCTGGCAAGCGGCCTGCTGAAAGCGGCTAAAGCTGAAAACATTCCTTTGGTGGTAAATAACGTTGGCGGTATGTTCGGCCTGTTCTTCACCGATGCAGAAACCGTGACCAACTATAAAGACGTGATGACGTGCGACGTTGAGCGCTTCAAGCGTTTCTTCCATCTGATGCTGGAAGAAGGCATTTACCTCGCGCCTTCGGCATTTGAAGCGGGCTTTATGTCCGTCGCCCACTCTAAAGAAGATATTCAGAAGACCATCGACGCCGCGCGTCGTGTGTTCGCGAAGCTGTAATCTTTACCCTCACCCCGGCCCTCTTCCCGGAAAGAAGAGGGTTCGGGTGAGGGGTTACCTACCGCCCCTGCTTTCTCAGCAGATAAACGAAGTATGGCGCGCCGATAAACGTCGCCAGCAGCCCAGCCGGAACCTGGTTCGGGAACATAATCATCCTGCCGCACCAGTCAGCCAGAATCATCAATATGCCCCCGAGAACCCCGGCAATCGCCACCTGCGGCATCGCTCTGCGGAAGCCAAGCATGCGTGCGATATGCGGCGCCATCAGGCCAACGAAGCTTAAAGGCCCGACGATAAGCGTCGCGGCGGCGGTCAGCGCGGAAGCCAGCAGCAGAAGCGCCAGCCGTGAAGGCGTTATCGCCATACCAACCGCGCGGGCAGTCGCCCCGCCCAGCGGCAGAATAGCCAGCCAGCGGCGGAACAGCGGCGTTATCGCCAGCAGGATAGCCATAACCACCAGCGTTCTTACCGCCTGATCTCCGGTAACGTTATAGGTCGAACCTGAGATCCAGGTTAGCAGCGTTGCCATACGCGGATCGCCGCTTGCCATCAGCATCATCAATAACATGGTGAATGCGGTGCTGAGCGCCATCCCCGCCAACAACATACGCTGCGGCGAGAAGCCTCCGCGCCCGGCGGCAATCATAATAATCAGCAGGGTGGCCGCCGCACCAAGGCTACCGGCAGGCAGCAGCCAGACGAAGGCATTGCCCGGCACGATAAACAACATCAGCACCACGCCAAACGCCGCCCCGGAGCTAATGCCCAGCACTTCTGGGCTGGCCATCGCATTGCCGGTCAGGCGCTGGATCAGGCTTCCCGCGACCGCCAGCATCACACCTGCGGTTAACGCAGCCATCACGCGCGGCCAGCGCCATGGCAGAACATCATCAAACAGTTCGCCACTCAGCCAACGCCAGCCATGAGCATCACGGCCAAGCGCCAGCGCGGCGGCTATCGCCACCAGCAGAACGCCAAGGCTGACGAGGAGCCACAGCACAACCCGCTGGCGCTCCGCCGGAATATTGTCTCCGGCGCTCATCGAAGGCGCGCCGCTGGTACGCAGGCGCGGCAGCAGCCACAGCAGAATTGGCGCACCGATAAGCGCGGTAATCGTGCCGGTAGATATTTCCCCCCACACGCCTGCCAGCCAGATAACAATCTGATCGGACAGCCAGAGAATCAAGGCCCCGATGAGCGGCGCAAGGAACAGACGAGCGGCCAGGCGGCGGGCGCCCAACATTTTTGCCAGCAGCGGAGCAAACAGGCCGATAAAGCCGATAATTCCTACCGCATTGACCAACTGGGCGCTGAGAACAATAGCCAGCGCCAGAGCCGCAAGGCGAACCAGCGACAGCGCCAGACCAAGGTTACGCGCAACGCCGTCGTCCAGCCCCATCAGCGTGAGCGGCCTGAGGAGCAACAGCGTCAAGAGCAAACCGCCCAGCAGGCGCGGCCACAGAGCCTCAACGCTGCTCCAGTCCTGCTGATTCAGCGAGCCGGTGCTCCACAAAAACATGTTTTGCAGCTGATCGTGATGGAAAATAGCCAGCAGCTGGTTAACCGCCCCGCAGTAAAGGCTGAGCACCAGCCCCGCGAGGATCAGCGTCACCGGCGACATCCGTTTTCCCCAGGCTACGCCGAAGACCAGCAGGCCGACGAGCGCGGCCCCCATCAGGGCGGCAAACGGCTGAGCCGCCTGCGGCAGAACCCAAAGCGTGGCAACCGTTACGCCAAGCTGCGCGCCGCTGGCAACGCCAAGGGTTGTCGGCTCGGCCAGCGGGTTACGCAGCACCTGCTGGAACAGAACGCCTGTCAGCCCCAGACCTGCACCCACCAGCAGCGAAATAGTCAGCCGCGGCAGCGAGCTGTAGTGGAACAACATCTGCTGAATATTGTCGAGATCCGGCCTGGCAAAAGCGCGGCTCCACTGCGCGGAAGGCAGCACGCCGTTCATGTTGTGCAGCGTCAGCCAGAATGCAGCAATAAACAGCATCAGCAGCAGCGCCGCAGGGAAAATAAAATGGCGACGAATCATGAGATGCTCCTCAGCCCGTCATCCAGCACGCTGGCGAAATGCATCGCCGACATCGTCGTGCCGTACAGCCAGACAGCGGGAACCTGCTGAAAACGGTTCTGGCGAATAAACGGCATCGCCTTCCACAGCGGCGTGGCCGCAACCTGGCGAGCTATAGCCTCGTTTTTATGATCAAAACACAGCACATCAGCATCTTTAATCGCCGCCAGCCGCTCTATACCAACCACCGCAGTTCCCCAGAAATTGGTTTCTTCCTGCCAGGCATTTTTCACGCCGAGCAGATCCATCACCTGCTGGAACAGGCTGTGTTTGCCGACAACCAGCGCGTGGCGGTTGTCCAGGAATGACATCAGCAGCACCGGGCGATCGCCGCGAGCGGCAAAACGCGGCCGCATGCTGGCGATAAATGAGTCAAATCCGGCCAGATGACGGCTGGCGGCCTGCTGCATGCCAAGCGTGTCGCCAAGCTGAATTAAAGACTTGCGGGCAACGTCCAGCGGTTTGCCGGAGCCATCGTTAAAGTTGAATCCAAGCCCCGGCGCGATGCGGGTGATTTTCTCCGGCGACGGACCGTAGCCTGCGGAGTAGAGGATCAGAGAAGGTTTGAGCTGCGCCATCAGCTCCAGATTAGGCTCGGTGCGCAGGCCAACGTCTACCACATCTTCAGGTAGCTTAGGTTCATTAACCCAGATGCGGTAGTTAGGGATATCGGCGACAGCCATCGGCGTAACGCCCAGGGCCATCATCAGCTCCACCGGCAGCCACTCAAGCGCAATGATGCGGTTCGCATCGGGCGTTGCCGCATGGGCGGCATTCATCTTCAGCAGCAGCGGTGAAAGCGCCATCGCCGCCAGAAGGCGGCGACGGGTTAACAGGAAGTCATTTATGCCGCTCATCAGTAAACAAAACTTACCGGCGCAGCGCCCGCCGGATGCGGGAGGATGCCCATCGGAATGCCGTAGATATGCTCCAGCGTCTCGCTTTGCATCAGTTCCTGCGGCGAGCCTTGAGCAATCATTTCTCCGCCGCGCAGCGCAACCAGGTTGTCGCAATAGCGTGCGGCCATATTGATATCATGCAGAACGGCAATCACCGTCAGGCCACGCTCCTGGCTAAGGCGATGAATAAGCGCGAGGACATCAACCTGGTGAGCAATATCCAGCGCGGAGGTTGGCTCATCAAGCAGCAGGCAGCGGCTATCCTGCGCCACCAGCATCGCAATCCACGCGCGCTGGCGCTCACCGCCGGAAAGGCTGTCCACCAGGCGATGGGCAAACGGCTTCAGCCCCACAAGGCTAATAGCCTCGTCGACCTGTTCACGATCGGCTACGCCAAAACGCCCCAACGCCCCGTGCCACGGATAACGACCAATCGCCACCAGTTCACGTACCGTCATCCCTTCGGCCGCGGGCAACTGCTGCGGCAGATAGGCAACCTGGCGAGCAAAAGCCTTGCTGCTCCAGCTATCCAGCGGCTGCGAGTTAAGCAGAATATCCCCGTCCGACGGCTTCTGATGGCGACCGAGCATTTTCAGCAGCGTCGATTTACCGGAACCGTTGTGGCCAATCAGGCCGGTGACTTTGCCCACCGGAAAGGTGATGGAAAGCGGATGGAGTAAGGTGCGCCCGGGCACGCGGAAGGTGACATCGGTGAGGCTAAAAGTGGTGTCGGGATGAAGGTGTTTATCCTGCATGGTAGCCATCTTAGTGAAGGGCACGGCGAACCGTGCCCGGGAGACAAGTTAGAAGCGGAAGGTCGCGGTGGCAACCACCTGACGCTCTGCGCCCCAATAGCATGCGTAATCGCGGTAGCAGCTTGAGACATACTCGCGGTTAAACAGATTGTTGACGTTCACAGCGACGGAAGAGCCAGGTAATCCGAAACGAGCAAGATCGTATTTAACCATAGCATCAGCAACGGTATAGCTCGGCACGTTAAACGTATCATTCACCTGCGGACCGGAGGCGTAGAAGCTGGATGTTGCACCAACATAACGAGCACCAGCCCCGAAGGTGAATCCACTCAGCGCGGTCTCGTGGAAGGTGTAATCAGCCCAGAGAGAGGCCATGTTACGTGGAACTTCTGCCGGACGCTTACCCTGATACAGCGTGTCATGAGTATATTCAGCATCAGTGTATGTGTAGGAAGCGGTCAGGTTGATATTTGCGTTAACAGCGGCTTTAGCTTCCAGCTCCAGACCGCGTGAGCGAATTTCCCCACCCTGAACACTAAAGGCACTATTGTCAGGATCGACAGTTAAGTTCTTGTCTTTAGTCAGGTGATAAACGGCAGCGGTTACCGTTACCGGCATGTCTTTAGGTACGTATTTCACACCCGCTTCGTACTGTTTCCCTTTAGACGGATCAAACGGCTTACCTTGCCTGGTAGAGCCTGACACCGGTTCAAAGGATTCGCTGTAGCTTACGTAAGGGGAGATGCCATTATCGAAGAGATAATTCAGGCCACCGCGCCATGTGAATTGCTTATCGTTAACCTCAGCCAGGGTTCCTGAGGAACGCGTAAAGGTAGACGTTTTAGCAAAATCATATCGGCCACCCAGCGTCAGAACAAACCTGTTCCACTCAGCCTGATCCTGCATGTAAAGTCCCGTCTGCTGCTGACGGTTAATGACTGCATAAGGGAAGTTAGTCACAACGTTCGCATTGCCGTACTGCGGATTACTCATGCTAAGTGGGTCAGCAGAGCCATACATAGCATCAATGTCGTTACGCATACGCATGTAATCAACGCCGGTCAACAGAGTATGGTCAACCGCACCAGTGGCAAATTTAGCCTGTGCCTGAGTATCTACTGAGAAGTTATTAAGATCCTCGTCAGAACGAACGTAAGCACGACTAATCTGTCCAGGAGAGATATAGCCATTTCCGTAAACGGAATCATAAAGCGTGTGAATACGTGTATAGCGAAGATTCTGGCGAACGGTCCAGGTATCGTTGAACTCGTGCGCAAAGCTATATCCAACCATTTGCTGGCGACGAGACATTTTGTTGTCTCTCTCACCTTCATTGAAATCAGTTGGTAATTTATGAGAATTGCCATTGGCATCAACGTAAGGAACAACCGTTCCCTGGCGAGGAAGCCAGCCGTAATAACCTGCGTTCGGATCGCTTTGGAAATTACTCAGGAACGTGAAATCTGTTTTGTCATCAGGACGCCAGCTAAAGGATGGAGCAATAGCATAGCGATTTGATTTAACCATATCTTGCTGAGCATTTTCGCTGCGGCCTAATCCAGTCAGGCGGTAGGAGAATTCACCGTTATCATCCAGCGCATCGCTGAAGTCGAAACCAGTCTGCCACAGGTTGTTGGTGCCCATTTTAAATTGTATTTCGTGCAGCGGCTCGGTCGTTGGGCGCTTGCTGACCATACTCACTACGCCGCCAGGATGGCTTTTACCATAAAGCACAGAAACAGGGCCACGCAGCAGCTCAACACGCTCCAGGAAATAAGGATCCATAGAAGCCTCAGAGTAGTTATCTCCCTGCAGCTTCATTCCATCCAGATATTGGTTAGTGTTAACGGTCGAAGATGTCGTGAAACCACGAATGGATACAACATCATAAGTTGAAGAACTTCCACGAGTAGAGAACACGCCAGGGGTGTAATCCAGAGCTTCTTTCACCGTCTGCGGTTGACGGGTGTCCATCTCTTCGCGGGTTACCACGGAAATAGACTGTGGCGTCTTTTCAATTGGGGTGTCGGTTTTGGTCGCGGTTGCGGAACGCTTGGCCGCAATCGTCGGTGACGGACCCCATGCGCTTTCCGCCGGTACAGCGCTGGCAGAAACCGTAATAGTGTCTTCTTTTTGGGTGCTATTAGTGCCCGCAGCAAAGCTGCTTACGCTTACGCTTCCCACCGCCGCAGCGACAAACAGGGCAAGCTTACGGACAGGGTTTTTGGCTGGCTGACCAGTGAATGAACGCGCCATGATATTTTCTCTGATGAAGTAGTAAATGATAACGTAAACGATAATTATTATTATGCCCGCAGGATAATAGACGAAACGAATCGTGCATAGCAAGCGCTTCACATCCTCGCAATAGCTAAGGGATTAAGAAATAACCGGATGGTTTATAGGGTGTTATTGAGGTGTGAAATTTAGGATAAGGAACCCTCTCCCGGGCGGGAGAGGGTAAAGAGTCAACTTAGTTACCGCCGAACATATCTTTGATCCAACCGGCAACGCCGTCGCTCTTCTGCTCCTGAGCGGGCTGCTGTTGCTGAGGTTGCTGCTGCGGCTGCTGTTGAGGCTGCTGGCCCGCAGGAGTCTGGCTAAATGGATTAGCCGACTGCTCTTCCTGCTGGCTCTGCTGGCACAACGCATTTGGATTCGTCGTCCATACCGGCAGAATGCGGTCGCCCCCGCCTCCGCACTGGAAGTAGCCCGCGCTGTTGACGCCCATATCGACGATATCTTCCGGCTCGGTCAGATCCAGAGGGATCGGCGACTGGTTCGACAGATAGCGCTGATACAGGGACATCGCGCCGCTGGCACCGTACAGTTTGGTCGGCTGGTTATTATCGCGGCCAACCCACGTAATGGTAACTTCCCGGCCATCAATACCGGCAAACCACGTATCCACATTGTTGTTGGTGGTCCCCGTTTTACCCGCCAAATGCAGGTTCGGGTATTTACCGCCCAGCGCACGACCCGTACCGCGAGCCACAACCTGCTGCATACCAAACAGCGTCAGGTAAGCGGCTTGAGCCGGAACGGCCTGTTCGGCCTGCGGGAAGCTCTGGTACAACACCGTGCCGTCTTCGGCAATAACGGAACGCAGCGCAGACAGCGTTGCGCGGTTACCGCCGCTGGCAATGGTCTGGAACGCCTGCGCGACCTGAATCGGCGTCAGGTTCAGCGCCCCCAGGATCATCGACGGAACCGGATTCAGCTGGTCTTTTGGCACACCGAGCTTAGTCCAGGTATCGGTAATAGCCGGTAGACCCAGCGTCATCCCGAGGTTGACGGTCGGCACGTTCATAGAGCGCGTCAGGGCGTCAACCAACATCACCTGCCCACTATATTGGTGGTTATCGTTTTGCGGCGACCATACCTGCCCATTCGACAACTTGATGCCAATTGGGGCATCGGCAAGCCAGGTATTCAGGCGGAATGTGTCCGGCTGGCTTAGCGCCGTCAGATAGGTCGCCGGTTTTGCCAGCGAGCCGATAGAACGACGAGCCTGCAATGCGCGGTTGAAGCCCGCAAACTGAGGCTCCGCCCCGCCGACCACGGCACGAACTTCACCGGTAAAGCGGTCAACAATCACCATCGCCGCTTCCAGATCGTTCAGCTTGCGCGAAGCGCGCAGTACCGGAACGCCTTCGGTTACGGCTTTTTCAGCCGCATCCTGAGAAACGGAGTCAAAGGTGGTAAAGATCTTCACGCCGGAGAGATCTTTCACTTTATCGCCCAGCTTGTCCTGCAACTCCTGACGCACCATCTGCATAAAGGCAGGCTGCGGGGAAATAACGCCGCCGCGCGGCTGCACGCCCAGAGGACGGGCGCTCAGCATGTCGTACAGCTCCTGGTCGATAACCTTCTGCTCTTGCAGCAGGCGCAGCACCAGGTTACGACGCTCCAGCGCCAGCTTCGGATTACGCCACGGGTTATATAGCGACGCGCCTTTGACCATGCCCACCAGCAGCGCCTGCTGATCGAGGCTCAGCTCGTCAACCGGGCGGCCGAAGTAGTAAAGACTCGCCAGCGGGAAGCCGCGAATCTGATCGTCACCGCTCTGGCCGAGGTAAACCTCGTTCAGGTACAGCTCCAGAATGCGGTCTTTGTCATAGCGGGCGTCCATGATAATCGCCATGTACGCTTCGTTGGCTTTACGCCACAGCGTACGCTGGTTGGTCAGGAACAGGTTTTTTACCAGCTGTTGGGTCAGCGTACTGCCGCCCTGCACCGCACGCCCCGCCGTCAGGTTAGCCAGCACCGCACGGCCGATGGAATAAATGCTAATCCCGTCATGTTCATAGAAATGGCGGTCTTCGGTAGCGATAAGCGTATCTACCAGCAGGTCCGGGAAGCCAGAGCGCGGCACAAACAGGCGCTGCTCGCCGTTTGGCGAAGAGAGCATGGTTATCAGGCGCGGGTCGAGGCGGAAAATCCCGAAGCTGCGGTTATTGTCCATATTCTGGATAGATTCCAGACGCCCGCCGTCAAACACCAGGCGAGCGCGGATCTGCCCTTCTTTCCCGTCCGGGAAGTCAAACGGACGACGGATGAGCTCGATGCTGTTGCCCTGCACGGTAAACTCGCCCGGGCGAGTCATGCTCGAAACCTGGCGGTACTGGGTCGCTTCCAGCAGCTTGACCATCTCCGCCTTGTTATACGGCATATCCGGTTCAAGGTTGACCATGCGGCCGTATACCGCCGCCGGCAGTTGCCAGACTTTGCCGTCAATGCGGCTGCGGATTTGCTGGTCGAGATAAACCCCGTAGATGGCAAACGCAATTGTGAAGATGATAGCCAGCTTCACCAGCAGCCAGAAGAAGCGGCGTTTTTTCGACGGGCGGCCCGATCCCTTACCCTTACCTTTTCCTTTACGCGGCGGCATTGGCTCCTCGTCTTCGTAGTCGTCATCTTCGTAATCGTCGTCATAATCCTCATCCCTGACCTGACGACGGCTCACCTTCTCTTTTGCCGGACGTGTTGCTTTTCCTTTACGTCCAATCGGCTCGCGGTCATTCCCCGCCATGCATCTTCTCCACAAAAGTTCAGGCGCAAGGGCCCGATTCTCCGTTCTTCCGCGCAATACGAAAGAAGAAATCTCTCAAAAAAACAGCCAGACATTCTTATCAAGAATGTCTTTTCATGTTTGCTCCCTCTCCCTTTGGGAGAGGGTTGGCGCCCTCAGGAATACTTTTTCGTGCGGCGCGTCGGCGCGGTATTCGCCGGATCGTCCGGCCACACGTGTTTCGGGTAGCGCCCCTTCATCTCTTTCTGCACTTCGCGATAAGCGCCGTTCCAGAAGGCGGTTAAATCGCGGGTTATTTGCAGCGGACGCTGCGCCGGAGATAATAGCTCAAGCACCAGCGGAACGCGCCCCCCGGCAATAGCGGGAGTTTGCGCTTCGCCAAACATCTCCTGCATGCGTACCGCCAGCGCAGGAGGATTATCGCTGTGATAGCGAATCGCAATCTGGCTTCCGGTCGGCACAGTGTAATGAGTTGGCAGGGCACTATCCAGCCGTTGACGCATCGGCCAGTCGAGCAGGTTGCCCAGCGCCCTGCTGAGATCGATATTTTTCAGCGCCCGCAGCGAATGAACGCCGCGCATTTCAGGCAGCAGCCACTCTTCCAGCGTTGCCAGCAGCGATTCATCGTCAACCGCGGGCCATTTCTGTTCCGGCAGCCAGCGGGCGGCGCAGGCGAGGCGTAAACGCAGCTGCTGCGCCGGGATTGACCACTCCAGCAGATCGAGCCCGCGCTCGCGTATGCCGTTTAAAATCGCCAACTGCATCTCTTCTTCCGAAGGTTTCGCCAGCAGCTGGACTTTAACCACCAGCCTGCCGATTTGCCTGCGGCGATATGCCTTCAGCGAGCCGCGCTCTTCGTCCCACTCCACGGAGTCGCTTTCCGTCAGCAGCTGCGGCACGCGGGCCACCAGCTCTTCAATATCCAGCGGCAGCGCCAGCAAAATTCTCGCATCCGGCGACTGGCTTCCCTGCAACAGCAGCGGAGCAATCAGCCATTCGTGGCGCGTCATGGCATCATCCTGCTCCAGCATCGCGCCCATGCCGTTGGCCAGCTGATAGCGCCCTTCCGCACCGCGTCGCCGGGCAATGCGGTCTGCAAAGGCGGTGGCCAGCAGCGGCATAGCCAGGGAGATATCCGCCGTGCCGCCGCGCGAGTTTATTCTTTTCAGCAGTTGAGCCGCACGCTGCCGCCAGTTAGCGTTTTTGCCGTCAAACATTACGCGTAAATCGCCGCCGCCGTGAGTACGCGGTGGCTCTTCCAGAATCGCGGCCAGCAGCGCCGCCGTAGCCTGCTCATCCGCCGTTTTTGCGGCAACCAGCATCGCAGCCAGACGCGGATCGTTGCCCAACTGCGCCATCTTTTGCCCGTTTGCGCTGAGCCTTTGCTGCTCATCCATCGCCCCCAGCTGGCGCAAAAGCCTGCGGGCCGCCGCAAGGTTCGCTTCAGGCGGAGTATCAAGCCAGGTCAGCTGGCTCACGTCCCGGCAGCCCCATTGCAGCAGCTCAAGCTGTAGGCCAGAAAGATCGCTTTGCAGGATTTCCGGTTCGCCCTGAGCGCTGGCCCGCTCAGCCTGCTCGGCGCTGGTCAGGTGCAGGCAAATCCCTGGCTCCAGTCGCCCGGCACGCCCTGCGCGCTGGATCATAGAAGCCTGGCTTACGCGCTGTGTTACAAGGCGAGTCAGGCCGGTGCGGACATCAAAGCGGGCGACGCGCTCAAGCGAGCCGTCCACCACCAGCCGAATACCTTCGATGGTCAGGCTGGTTTCCGCGATATTAGTCGCCAGCACAACCTTGCGGGTTCCCGCTACGGCGGGGAGAATGGCCTTACGCTGCTCGCTGAGCGGCAGAGCGCCATACAAAGGGCAGAGCTGAACGTCGCCCGCCACTCGCTCTTTCAACTGCTCCTGCACGCGCTGGATTTCGCCAACGCCCGGTAAAAACAGCAGCAGGGAGCCTTTTTCTTCGCGCAGCAAACCCGCCACGGCTATCGCCACCGCTTCGTCAAAGCGTTGATGAGCGGGCAAGGGACTAAAACGGCGCTCAACAGGGAAAGCTCGCCCCTCAGAAGTAATCACCGGCGCGTCGGGCAGGCACTGCCGCAGACGCTGGTTATCCAGGGTTGCGGACATAATCAGAATTTTCAGGTCATCGCGCAGCCCGGCCTGCACGTCGAGCAGCAGCGCCAGGGCAAGATCCGCCTGCAGGCTGCGCTCATGGAATTCATCGAGGATAACCAACCCGATGCCGCTAAGTTCGGGGTCTTGCTGGATCATGCGGGTTAATATCCCCTCGGTCACCACTTCCAGCCGGGTATCTGGCCCGACGCAGCTATCGGCGCGCATTCTGTAACCCACCGTTTCACCCGGCTTCTCTCCCAGCAGCTCTGCCAGCCTCTGGGCAACATTACGGGCGGCAAGGCGGCGGGGTTCAAGCAGCAAAATGCGCCCTTCCAGCCCGCTATGCTGGAGAATTTGCAGCGGCAGCCAGGTGGATTTACCTGCGCCGGTAGGGGCATTAAGCAAAACTTGTGGGGCGTGCGCGAGTGCTTCAAGCACTTCAGGCAACACGGCGGCGACCGGTAATGACGACACAAACGGCTCCAAAGGGTTAACATCGGCGGTCGCGCATTGTAGCATCCCGCCAAACCATAACCGAGAGACAACCATGGCCGAGAGTCGCCGCCTGTTTTTTGCCCTGACCTTACCGTCCGAAGTGCAACAGCAGATTATCCACTGGCGCGCCGCCGAATTTCCTGCCGACGCGGGGCGGCCGGTCGCGGCAGCTAACCTGCACCTGACGCTGGCATTTCTGGGAGACATCTCTGAAGAAAAATGCCGGGCGCTAAGCCGCCTTGCCGGGCGTATTCGCCAGCCCGGTTTCAACCTGAAGCTGGACGATGCCGGGCAGTGGCTGCGCTCAAGCGTGGTCTGGATGGGGCCGCGTCAGGCACCGCGCGGCCTGCTTCAGCTGGCAAATATGCTGCGATCTCAGGCGGCCCGAAGCGGCTGCTACCAGTCTCCGCTACCGTTTCACCCTCATATCACGCTGTACCGCAACGCTATTCGCCCCGTAGCTTTACCCGCGCCGGGCTTTAGCTGGCAGTTCAGGGTGGAAGAGTTTAGCCTGTACCAGTCCATTTTTGAGCAAGGCAGAACCCGCTACCAGACGCTTGAACGCTGGCCGCTGACAAATAAGGAAGAGTAAATGGAGTTTTCCCCCGCGCTACAGTCCGCAACGCTCATCAAGCGCTATAAACGTTTTCTCGCCGATGTGATGACAGCCGATGGCGAAACCCTGACCCTTCATTGCCCGAATACCGGGGCGATGACGGGCTGCGCCACGCCGGGAGACACCGTCTGGTACTCCACGTCCGCCAGCCCAACGCGAAAATACCCTAATACCTGGGAGCTTACCCAAACGCAAAATGGTGAGATAATTTGCGTCAATACGTTACGCGCCAACATGTTGGTTAAAGAGATGCTGGAGGCGAATCCTCCGGCAGAATTAGCGGGCTACAGCAGCGTTCAGGCCGAGGTAAAATACGGCGAAGAACGCAGCAGAATTGATTTTATGTTACAGGCGTGTAACAAGGTTAACTGCTATATTGAAGTGAAATCGGTCACGCTGTTTGACAACAAAATGGGATTTTTCCCGGATGCCGTTAGCCTGCGTGGCCAAAAGCATTTAAGAGAGTTAATGAATGTGGTTCAGCAAGGAGAGCGCGCGGTGCTACTGTTTGCGGTATTGCATTCTGCTATAAATAGCGTCTCCCCGGCCCGCCACATTGATGCAAAATATGCGCAGCTGTTGAGTGAGGCGCAGCAGCGTGGGGTTGAAATTATCGCCTGGAAGGCAGAACTTTCTGCCACAGGGATGACTCTAACTACGCCGTTGCCTGTCCAGTTATGAATCACATCTGGTTAAGGACAGATAACGTATTGTCTTTTTTATAGTCGGGTCGTTTCGCAAATAAGCTTTTCTTCACACGGTTGTCAAGAGAGGAGTTTATATAATTGCCATCCTGAAAAGCATCTGCTATTTATAGCGGCCTGATTTTACCCCGACAGGGGACCGATAAGTGCGTGTTAAGGAGAAACAACATGCAAGAAGGGCAAAAGCGTAAAACATCGTCCCTGAGTATTCTCGCCATCGCTGGGGTGGAGCCGTACCAGGAGAAACCGGGCGAAGAGTATATGAACGAAGCCCAGCTGTCGCACTTCAAGCGCATTCTTGAAGCATGGCGTAATCAGCTCATGGACGAGGTCGATCGCACCGTTACACATATGCAGGATGAAGCTGCTAACTTCCCGGACCCGGTAGACCGTGCTGCCCAGGAAGAAGAGTTCAGCCTCGAACTGCGTAACCGCGATCGCGAACGTAAACTGATCAAAAAGATCGAGAAAACGCTCAAGAAAGTGGAAGACGAAGATTTCGGCTACTGCGAATCCTGCGGTGTGGAAATCGGCATTCGTCGCCTTGAAGCTCGTCCGACAGCTGATTTGTGTATCGACTGCAAAACGCTGGCAGAAATCCGCGAAAAACAAATGGCCGGCTAACGGCTCGCGTAAACGCCAGGACTCTATGGCGGGAGCTTTCTCCCGCCATATTACTTTATAGCCCCCCGAAAACATGCCTTCTCAACACTACATTGGCCGCTTTGCCCCCTCACCTTCCGGGGAGCTGCATTTTGGTTCGCTGATTGCCGCTCTCGGCAGCTACCTTCAGGCACGCGCTAAGCAGGGCCTCTGGCTGGTTCGCATTGAAGATATCGATCCGCCTCGTGAAGTCCCGGGCGCAGCCACCACGATCCTGAAACAGCTTGAGCATTACGGCCTGCACTGGGACGGCGAAGTGTTGTGGCAGTCTCAGCGCCACGAGGCCTACCGCGAAGCGCTGGCGTGGTTAAAACAGCGCGGCCTGAGCTATTACTGCACCTGCACCCGCAGCCGAATTCAGCACATTGGCGGCTATTACGACGGCCACTGCCGTACTTTGAATAACGGTCCGCAAAACGCCGCAATGCGACTGGTACAGCAAAATCCGGTGCTGAGCTTCCAGGACGGGCTGAGAGGATTACTGACCGCCGACGCCGCTTTGGCCCGCGAAGATTTTATCATTCATCGCCGCGACGGCCTGTTCGCCTATAATCTTGCTGTAGTGGTGGATGACCATTTTCAGGGCGTGACGGAGATTGTACGCGGGGCGGACTTAATTGAGCCGACGGTAAGACAAATATCGCTGTATCAACAGCTTGGCTGGCCGGTGCCGCACTATATTCACCTGCCGCTGGCGCTTAATCAGCAAGGTGCCAAGCTGTCGAAGCAGAATCATGCTCCGGCTTTACCGCAGGGCGATCCGCGCCCGGTGCTGGTTGAAGCATTGCGTTTTTTAAATCAACAAGTAGCGGCCGACTGGCAGAGCCTTAAGCTGGAAGCGCTGCTTGAACAGGCCGTGGTTAACTGGTCACTCGATAGCGTGCCGATGAATACATTATTCTCAAATGCGCCGCACTGAGCTATGATTAGCCGCTGTTTTTTTTGTCCCTATGATTGACACTGCCGAGGTGGACTATTTTTACCCGAGTCGCTAATTTTTGCCGCAAGGTGCTTAACCGCGATGACGTCGTGGTCGAGGAGAGTGAAGCTCTCCCGCACATTACTGTTATTCCGCGCGATCAGCACGCTATTTCCCGCAAAGATATCAGTGAAAATGCCCTCAAGGTGCTCTACCGTTTGAACAAAGCAGGCTACGAGGCCTATCTCGTTGGCGGCGGCGTCCGCGACCTGCTGCTGGGCAAAAAACCAAAAGATTTTGACGTCACCACCAGCGCTACGCCGGATCAGGTTCGTAAACTGTTCCGCAACTGCCGCCTGGTTGGCCGCCGCTTCCGTCTTGCTCACGTTATGTTTGGGCCGGAAATCATCGAAGTCGCGACCTTCCGTGGTCACCACGAAGAACAGGCGTCCTCCGACCGCCAGACTTCCCAGCGCGGCCAGAACGGCATGCTGCTTCGCGACAACATCTTTGGTTCCATCGAAGAAGATGCCCAGCGCCGTGACTTTACCATCAACAGCCTTTACTACAGCGTGGCCGACTTCTCGGTACGAGATTATGTTGGCGGCCTGAACGATCTGAATAACGGCATCATCCGCCTGATTGGCGACCCGGAAACGCGTTACCGCGAAGATCCGGTTCGTATGCTGCGCGCGGTGCGCTTTGCCGCCAAACTGAACATGTCGATTAGCCCGGAGACCGGCGAGCCTATTCCACGCCTGGCGACCCTGCTTAACGATGTGCCTCCGGCGCGTCTGTTCGAAGAATCACTCAAATTGTTGCAGGCGGGCTATGGGTTTGAAACCTACCGTCTGCTGCGTGAATATCAGCTGTTCCAGCCGCTGTTCCCGATTATCACCCGCTACTTTACCGAGCAGGGCGACAGCCCGATGGAACTGATCATCGCTCAGGTACTGAAGAACACCGACAACCGCATTCATAACGATATGCGCGTGAATCCGGCGTTCCTGTTCGCGGCGATGTTCTGGTATCCGCAGCTGGAGATGGCGCAAAAGATTGCCCAGGAAAGCGGCCTCGCCTATTACGATGCCTTCGCGCTGGCGATGAATGACGTGCTGGATGAAGCCTGCCGTGCGCTGGCGATTCCGAAACGCATCACTACCCTGGTGCGTGATATCTGGGGCCTACAGCTGCGCCTGTCGCGCCGCCAGGGTAAACGCGCCTGGAAGCTGATGGAGCATCCTAAGTTCCGCGCCTCTTACGACCTGCTGGCCCTGCGCGCCGAAGTGGAAAACAACCACGAACTCCAGCGCCTGACCAAATGGTGGGGCGAGTTCCAGGTTGCCGCTCCGCCGATGCAGAAAGATATGCTCAACGATCTTGGCGATGAGCCAGCCGCCCGCCGCCGCACCCGCCGTCCGCGCAAGCGTGCGCCGCGCCGCGAAGGCAGTGCATGACCCTCGCGTATATCGCTCTGGGCAGTAATCAGGCGTCGCCGCTGGAGCAAGTCTCTTCCGCGCTCGACGCCCTCGCCGCCATTCCGCACAGCCGGGTGGTGGCGACCTCTTCGTTTTATCGCACCCCGCCTCTGGGCCCACAGGATCAGCCGGATTATCTGAACGCTGCCGTGGTGCTGGAAACCGATTTGCCGGCCGAAGCTTTACTCGACCAGACTCAGCGCATTGAGCTGGAGCACGGGCGCGTGCGCAAAGAGGAACGCTGGGGGCCGCGTACTTTAGATCTCGATATTATGCTGTTCGGCAGCGAAGTGATTCATACCGAGCGCCTGACCGTGCCACACTACGATATGAAGAACCGCGCATTTATGCTGGTTCCTTTACTGGAAATAGCGCCAGACTGCCGTTTTCCTGACGGCCAGGCTGTTGCTGAGATACTGGCTAACCTCTCCCGGGAGGGTATTACCCGCTGGTAACCGGCGCGCCCGTATCCTGTTCAAACCTTTCTCCGGGGATGATGATGAAACCCACTACCACCTCCACCCTGCGCAAGCTCAAGCAGGACAAAAAGAAATTCGCCACCCTTACCGCCTATGACTTTAGCTTTGCCAAACTGTTTGCTGACGAAGGCGTCGTCGTGCTGCTGGTGGGCGACTCGCTGGGCATGACGGTACAGGGAAATGATTCCACGCTGCCGGTCACGGTCGAAGAGATTGCCTACCACACCCGCGCGGTTCGCCGCGGTGCGCCAAATTGCCTGCTGCTGGCAGACCTGCCTTTCATGGCTTATGCCACGCCTGAACAGGCCTTTGCCAACTCGGCTGAAGTGATGCGCGCCGGTGCTAATATGGTAAAAATCGAAGGCGGACGCTGGCTTGCTGAGACGGTGAAAATGCTGACCGAACGAGCGGTGCCGGTTTGCGGGCACCTGGGCCTGACGCCGCAGTCGGTGAATATCTTTGGCGGCTATAAGGTTCAGGGGCGAGACGAGCAGGCAGCGACGACGCTGCTGGACGATGCCCTGGCGCTGGAAGCCGCCGGCGCGCAGCTGCTGGTTCTGGAGTGCGTGCCGGTCGAACTGGCAAAACGCGTTACCGAAGCGCTTGGCATTCCGGTCATCGGTATCGGCGCGGGCAACGTCACGGACGGGCAAATTCTGGTCATGCATGATGCCTTCGGAATCACCGGCGGCCATATTCCTAAATTTGCGAAAAACTTCCTGGCCGGGACGGGTGATATCCGCGCCGCAGTGCGCCAGTACATTAGCGAAGTCGAGTCCGGCAGCTATCCGGGCAACGAACACAGTTTTTACTGACAGGAGAAGGGTTGTGCTGATTATCGAAACCGTACCGCTGCTGCGTCAGCAGATTCGCCGCTGGCGCCAGGAAGGAAAGCGCATTGCGCTGGTGCCCACCATGGGCAATCTGCACGATGGGCATATGACGCTGGTTGAAGAAGCAAAAGCCGCTGCCGATGTGGTGGTTGTGAGCATTTTCGTCAACCCGATGCAGTTTGACAGGCCCGACGATTTAGCTCGCTACCCGCGCACCCTGCAGGAAGACTGCGAGAAGCTCAACCGCCGCAAGGTCGATATGGTGTTCGCTCCGGCTCCGGCGGATGTTTATCCGCAGGGACTTGATAGCCAAACCTTCGTTGACGTGCCGGGCATTTCCACCATGCTGGAAGGCGCCAGCCGTCCGGGTCACTTCCGCGGCGTATCTACCATCGTCAGCAAGCTGTTTAACCTGGTGCAGCCGGATGTTGCCTGCTTTGGCCAGAAGGATTACCAGCAGCTGGCGCTTATCCGCAAAATGGTGGCCGATATGGGCTACGACATCGAGATTATCGGCGTGCCAACGGTGCGGGCGAAAGACGGGCTGGCCCTTAGCTCCCGCAATGGCTATCTGAGCGCGGAGCAGCGCAAAATTGCGCCGGGGTTGTGCAAAGTGATGAACGGCCTGGCCGACAAGCTGCGCAGCGGCGAACGGGATTGCGAAGAGATGCTTATCCTCGCGGCGGCCGAGCTAAATGAAAAAGGCTTCCGCTCGGACGACCTGCAAATCCGCGATGCGGACACGCTGCTGGAGCTGTCTGAAGAGAGCAAACGCGCGGTTATCCTGATGGCGGCGTGGCTCGGCCAGGCGCGACTGATTGATAACGTTACCGTTGATTTGGCGCAGTAGACAGCCCAAATAAAAAGGGCAATACTGCCTCGAATATTCACAGCGTCGATGAATTCGGCGCTTTTTTAGCCCAGAGACAAAGGTTCAAGCTATGATTCGCACTATGCTGCAAGGCAAGTTACACCGCGTCAAAGTGACTCAGGCGGACTTGCACTACGAAGGCTCCTGCGCCATCGATCAGGACTTCCTTGAGGCGGCAGGCATTCTGGAATACGAAGCCATCGATATTTACAACGTCACCAACGGTAAGCGCTTTTCTACCTACGCTATTGCCGGTGAGCGCGGGTCTAAAATCATCTCCGTTAACGGCGCTGCGGCACACTGCGCGGACGTTGGCGATATTTTAATTATCGCAAGCTACGTGACGATGCCGGACGAGCAGGCTCGTAGCTGGCAGCCGAAGGTAGCCTATTTTGACGGTGATAATGAGATGAAACGTCTCGCGAAAGCCGTACCGGTGCAGGTAGCGTAACAACTACCTCTCACCCTAACCCTCTCCCCGCGTGGGAGAGGGGATCGAACAAACCCACCTTAGATAACGCGTTACAAAACCAGGGTCCGCTTACGACTCAGGCTGATTGGTAATCGTCCTCGACATCGTCTCCAGCGAATCCGTCCTCATAATATAAAGCCGCTTCAACAGGAACGGATTATCTCCCGGCTTCACCTTGCCGCGCACCGTCGTCACCGCCATATGGAAACCAGCGTCATTAGCCGCTTTGACCGCGGTATCGTTATAGCCGCCAAACGGGTACGAGAGATAAAGCACATGCGGATTAAATTGCGAGAGCGCGCGGCGCGAGTGCTCAAAATCAAACAGGATGTTGTGGTAGCTGCGGCTTAGCAGGATTGGGCGGCGGTAGTTATCCACCCGGTGCAGGAAGTGGGTGTGCGACTGGATATCAAACACGCTTTGAATCGCTTCCAGCTCTGAGATACTCATAAATTGCAGAGATTTAGCGTTCCACGGCTGCGGGTGGCGCTTAATACGCGACGAGATGATGTAAGCCGTAGCCTTAAAGCCATACTGCTTCAGGATAGGATACGCGTAGCGATAAACCGACTTCAGCCCGTCATCGAAGGTAATAACCACGGCGCGAGCAGGAAGGTTCATTCGGTTACGCACATAGCCTTCCAGCTGATACATCGTCAGCGTGGTGTAGCCCATATCACGCAGCCAGGTCATCTGATTACTGAAAGCAACCACCGAAGTCGTGGTAGACGTATGGCGGAAGCGGGTATTTTCTTCGTCACGCAGAATATGATGATAAGTCAGCACCGGAATACCGTTGTCCGGCTGAGCATCCAGGCTGCTGATATAGCCCAGCCGGTTGCCGATGCGGATCTGGAACCAGGTCTGGTTTAATCGGTCTTTTAACTTGCTGAGCACCGGGTAGCGGAGGTTATCCGCAAGGGTGCCAAATGGCGTGCTGGAAGTGGATGGCTCGCTGTAAACCACCACATCACGGAAGGTAATCAGGTTCTGATTACTGAGCGGCTTATTCAGGTCGCCCAGCCGGTCTTCCACCCGCTGCTTGCCTTTGACCGGCGCGAGATGCGCTTTGTCGATAAACCCTGTGCCAAAGCCAAAATTAAATTCGTAGTAATCCGCCACCGTGGGCACCACGGCCAGAATCTGCCCTTCCTCAATCCGGCCGACTGAAATAACGCTGTCGCCAACCTGTGCCCAGATATCGGCCCCTTCGGTGGTTTGCATATATTGGGCAGGCGTAGCATGGCTGCTAAGCAGGCTGGCCCGGGCGGTAGAGATGCTGATGACCAGCATCACGCAATAAACGAGGCGAGTTAACATGGCGAATTTATTAGTCTTTGTGTCGTGAAGACGGAAGGAAGGCGTTATTTTAGCAAAAGATGCGTGAATACCAACCGGAATAAGCCAATCCCCTTAAAACGGGTGGAGCAATACAAACGGCGGGTTCTTTTGCTGCTGGTGCCAGAGGCTGGTAATCGCCTCCTCGCCCCGCTCAACTATCAGCAGGCGAAACGCCTCGCTGGACAGGGACTCCCGCTGTTCACGCATGGCGCACAGCAGCGGCAGATTTACGCCGGAGATCACCTCGCAGTGCTCATGCTTATGGCTGAGCAAGGCGGCGGTGCGGTAAGGCGCTTCGCCGGTAATATCCGTAAGGAAGATAACACCGTCTCCTGAGTCGCAATGATAAAGCGCATCGCACATCATGCGGCTCAGCATATTGGTGCTCATCCCTTTCCAGAAATTTACCGCGCAGCACTGCGGCTGCGGGCCAAAGCGCTTTTCCATTGCATCCAGCATCTTCTGGGCATAATCGTCGTGCCCGGCAATCACCCAACCCAGCATAAGGCGTCTCCTGTTAACCGGGCGATAGTGTGCCAGAAAGCTGAAAAAATAGCCTGATGCGTATCAATTTGGGGTGAGAAACCCCTCCCCTTTTGGGGAGGGTTGAGGAGCCTGGTATTAGGTACGCAGGCCGCGTCCGCGCTGGATGAGATACCAGCACAGCAGATAAAACGCCGCGATGAAGATGACCAGCACGCCAACGGTGGTCGCCAGAGGTACGTCGCTAATCCCGAGGAAACCAAAGCGGAAGCCGCTAATCATGTAGACAATCGGGTTCAGGTGCGACAACCCCTGCCAGAACGGCGGCAGCAGCGTCAGGGAGTAGAACACTCCGCCCAGATAAGTGAGCGGCGTCAGCACGAAGGTTGGGATCAGGCTGATGTCATCAAAGGTTTTGGCAAATACCGCGTTCAGCAAGCCAGCCAGCGAGAACAGCACCGCCGTCAGTACCAGCGTCAGCGCCACGAACAGCCACGAATGGACCTGGAACGGAACGAAGAACAGCGAAACCGCCGTGACCAGAATGCCCACGCACAGGCCGCGGGCAACGCCGCCGCCGACATAGCCCGCGATGATGACATGCGTCGGCACCGGCGCAACCAGCAGTTCTTCGATATTGCGCTGGAACTTAGCGCTAAAGAACGAAGAGGCCACGTTAGCGTAGGCATTGGTGATAACCGCCATCATAATCAGGCCCGGAACGATAAACTGCATATAGGTGAAGCCGTGCATTTCGCCGATGCGGGAGCCAATCAGGTTACCGAAGATAATGAAGTACAGAGTCATGGTGATGACCGGCGGAACCAGGGTCTGGATCCAAATTCGGGCAAAGCGATGGACTTCTTTGGTCCAGATGCTTTTCAGCGCCACCCAGTAAAGCTGCATCATGACGCATCCCCTTGTTTACCGTTTACCAGCGTCACAAAGAGTTCTTCGAGACGGTTGGCCTTGTTACGCATACTTTGTACCTGTATTCCCTGAGCGCTAAGCTGGCTGAAGACGCTATTAATGCCCTGCTCACGCAGGACTTCGACTTCGAGCGTTGAGGTATCCACCAGGCGGTACTGGTAGCCGTCCAGCTTCGGCAGCGGGCTTTTTGGCGCCAGGTCGAGGATAAAGGTTTCCGACTTCAGCTTGGAAAGCAGCGACTTCATGGAGGTATTTTCCACCAGCTCGCCGCGCTGGATAATGCCGATGTTGCGGCACAGCATTTCGGCTTCTTCCAGATAATGCGTGGTGAGGATAATCGTGGTGCCCTTGTCGTTGAGATCTTTGAGGAAGCCCCACATTGAACGGCGCAGTTCAATATCCACGCCGGCTGTTGGTTCATCAAGGATCAGCAGCTTCGGCTCGTGCATCAGCGCACGGGCTATCATCAGGCGACGCTTCATCCCGCCGGATAACATGCGCGCGCGTTCGTTGCGTTTTTCCCACAGATCGAGCTGTTTTAAATACTTTTCGCTGCGAGCGATAGCTTCATTACGCTCAACGCCGTAGTAGCCAGCCTGATGTACAACTATCTGCTGTACCGTCTCAAACGGGTTAAAGTTAAATTCCTGCGGCACCAGCCCGAGCTGGCGCTTGGCGTTGACCACGTCCTTTTGCAGGTCATAGCCAAATACGCGAACCCGACCGGAGGTTTTATTCACCAGAGAACTAATAATGCCGATGGTGGTAGATTTACCGGCGCCGTTTGGGCCGAGTAACGCATAAAAGTCTCCGGCCTCAACACGAAGATCTATGCCGCGCAGCGCCTGAACGCCGCCGGGATAAGTTTTCGTTAACTGTTCCAGTTCCAATGCAATTGTCATGGATATTCACTTACCTTTATTCGGTACTTGTTTAAAAAGTCGTTGAGTTACCCTATATTACCTCAACGCACTTCTCGGGTTACAGGCGTTAACCGCACATGAAAGATATTGATTCCCTTATCAGCAATAATGAACTTTGGTCCAAAATGCTGGTTGAGGAAGACCCGGGTTTCTTCGAAAGACTCTCCCAGGCACAAAAACCCCGTTTCCTCTGGATCGGCTGCTCCGATAGCCGCGTCCCGGCGGAACGCCTTACCGGCCTCGAACCGGGCGAGCTGTTTGTACATCGTAATGTCGCCAACCTGGTGGTCCATACCGATCTGAACTGCCTCTCGGTTGTTCAGTACGCGGTAGACGTCCTTGAGGTTGAGCACATCATTATTTGCGGCCATTACGGCTGCGGCGGCGTACAGGCTGCGGTAGAAAACCCGGAGCTTGGCCTGATCAACAACTGGCTGCTGCACATTCGCGATCTGTGGTTCAAGCATAGTTCGCTACTGGGGGAACTGGCACCGGAACAGCGTATGGATACGCTCTGTGAACTGAACGTCATGGAGCAGGTGTACAACATCGGCCACTCAACCATCATGCAATCCGCGTGGAAACGAGGCCAGAAGGTCACGGTTCACGGCTGGGTTTACGGTATCCACGACGGCCGCCTGCGTGACCTCGAAGTCACGGCCACCAGCCGCGAGTCGCTGGAGCAGGGTTACCGCAGCGGGATATCCAATCTAAAAAATACCCACCATAGCCACCGCAATCGCTCAGCTTTGCAGTAATTACGCAAAAAGTGGATAGCAAAAAGGGCCTTTAAAGGCCCTTTTCATTATTCAGTGGAGATTACTCACCCAGCGGCACGACTTTGCCAACGTACGGCAGGTGGCGATAGCGCTGCGCGTAGTCGATGCCGTAGCCGACCACGAATTCATCCGGAATAGAGAAACCAACGTACTCAACGGTAACGTTCACTTCACGGCGGGTTGGTTTGTCCAGCAGCGTACAAATGGCCAGAGATTTTGGCTCACGCAGGCTGAGGATTTCACGCACTTTGCTCAGCGTGTTGCCGGAGTCGATGATGTCTTCCACGATAAGCACATCTTTACCGCGAATGTCTTCATCGAGATCTTTGAGGATTTTCACATCGCGCGTGGTGGACATGCCGCTGCCGTAGCTGGAAGCAGTCATAAAATCGACTTCATGGGACACCTGAACTTCACGGCACAGGTCTGCCATAAACATAAATGAACCGCGCAGCAGCCCGACCAGCACCATATCACTGCCGCTGTCGCGATAGTGTTCGGTAATCTGACGACCCAGCTCGGCGACACGGGCTTTGATCTCCGCTTCCGGGATCATCACTTCAACAGTATGTTTCATAAAAAATACAACCAACCGTTTTAAAACAACAAAGACCAATTAAACGGTGCAGGGCGAATAAAGCCTGCTGCACCCGCTGATACACATTAGTTTGTACAAACGCGCAGTACCACATCGAGGGCGCTAGTATATCAGCCAGCTATCTTCACGGCACCCCTATAACGCCAGGCCTTTTAATTCGACATTATAACGGGACAGCCTGAAGCGTTATGGCGATGGCAATTCGGTCATCCACTACCGCCGCAAAGCTCGTCATATTAAACGCAG
Source organism: Cedecea davisae DSM 4568 (assembly GCF_000412335.2). Taxonomy (GTDB): domain Bacteria; phylum Pseudomonadota; class Gammaproteobacteria; order Enterobacterales; family Enterobacteriaceae; genus Cedecea; species Cedecea davisae. Next base: position 570,430 of record NZ_KE161030.1, on the reverse strand, counting down.
AGCGCGAAATCGCGGTCGTGGCATGCAGTACCCATTCATTCTCTTGCGGGGCTTCCAGCACGGCTTCAAGAATCACCGGCTGCCGGATATTTTTAACCGTCAAAGAACCAAAGATCCTGTAGTGATGATTTCCCAGGCCGACCACTCTGTCACTGATAAAGACCATCGTGGGGTAGCGCGCCGCATCAAAAAACATATCGCTTTTAAGCTGCCATGTGAGAAGAGAATTAGAGGCTATAAGAGGGGAAACGGGAATGCTGACGTTAATCTTGTCGTTGAATTCGTTGTTCTGGTCCAATTTTATCTGGCCGGTTACACCCTTGATATCCGCCGAGGACTGCATACCGCCGAAGGCACGCCAGGACATATTAATATCGGTGTCTTGCGCAACGATTTTGTAATCGACCGGCCGGGCGCTCGCCAGCGGGCTTATGAGCAGCAGAGCAGATAAGAGAGGACCGAGCCTGGACATAATGGCAACTCCTTAACACAGGTAAAGAGTTAACGTTTCAGGGAGCCAATCTATTCGATTGTAGAGGTAAAAAAGAAGAGGATCGAAAAGCACAGGGCTCGCCAGCTTCAAAGAGACCACCGTGAGAGGTAACAATCTGATTCAAAAAGAATAAAAAAATACTTTCGCTTCTTATAGCGGCAGTAAATATCGAGATAACCCGGATACCCCTCCACTCTTTTCTCTTCCACAGAGCAAAAAAGCCATAAATGTGACGACCATCACACTTGTTAATAACTATAATTAAATGCTATCAAACCTTTATGAGTGTGATAATTGTGAAAATAAATAAAACCGGATCGCAACTATTTGTGACCCTCTCAGCCCTTTTTGCCGTACTGTGCGGGCTATATTTACTCTTTGGCGGAATATGGTTAGTGGCTATCGGTGGGTCCTGGTACTACCCGATTGCCGGACTGGTAATGCTTGGCGTTGCCTGGCTCCTGTGGAAAAGCAAGGCTGCCGCCCTGTGGCTTTATGCCGCGCTGCTGTTGTGCACCATGGCATGGGGCGTGTGGGAAGTCGGCTTCGACTTCTGGGCCTTGACCCCCCGCTGTGACGTCCTGGTGTTCTTTGGCGTCTGGCTGCTGTTGCCGTTCGTCTACCGTCGCCTGGCCGTTCCGGCTGCCGGTGCGGCAGCATCGCTGGTTGTGGCCCTGCTGATCAGCGCCGTGGTGCTGGTCTGGGCGGGCTTTAACGATCCTCAGGAAATCAACGGCACGCTGCAGCTGGATAACACACCGGCGGCCGCCACCTCGACGATTCCTGATGCCGACTGGCCTGCCTACGGGCGTAACCAGGAAGGCCAGCGCTTCTCGCCTCTTAAGCAGATTAACGACAAAAACGTCGGCCAGCTGAAGGAAGCCTGGCGCTTCCAGACCGGCGACGTGAAGCGCGCTACTGACCCGGGTGAAATCACCAACGAAGTCACCCCGATCAAAGTTCGCGACATGCTTTACCTGTGTACCGCGCACCAGCAGCTGTTCGCGCTGGATGCTGCCACGGGGAAAGAGAAGTGGAAATTTGACCCTCAGCTGAATACCGACCCGTCGTTCCAGCACGTGACCTGCCGTGGGGTTTCCTACCACGAGGCAACGGCCGATAACGCCAGCCCGGACGTGGTATCCGACTGTCCGCGTCGTATCATCCTGCCGGTTAACGATGGCCGTCTGTTTGCCATCAACGCCGATAACGGCAAGCTTTGTGAAAGCTTCGCCAATAAAGGCATTCTGAATCTGCAAACCAACCAGCCGGTCACCACCCCGGGGATGTATGAGCCAACTTCACCGCCAATCATCACCGATAAAGTGATTGTGATTGCCGGGGCGGTAACGGACAACTTCTCCACCCGTGAACCTTCTGGCGTGATCCGCGGTTTCGACGTTAACAGCGGCAAGCTGCTGTGGGCGTTCGATCCGGGCGCTAAAGATCCGAACGCAATTCCTGATGATGGACATCATTACACCCTGAACTCCCCGAACTCGTGGGCGCCTGCGGCTTATGATGCAAAGCTGGATCTGGTTTATCTCCCGATGGGCGTAACCACTCCGGATATCTGGGGCGGCAACCGCACGCCTGAGCAGGAACGCTATGCCAGCAGCATCGTTGCCCTGAACGCGACAACCGGCAAGCTGGCCTGGTCCTATCAGACCGTGCATCATGATCTTTGGGATATGGATATGCCAGCCCAGCCGACGCTTGCGGACATTACCGACAAGAGCGGCAACCGGGTTCCGGTTATCTACGCTCCGGCTAAAACCGGCAATATCTTTGTGCTGGACAGACGTGACGGCAAGCTGGTTGTACCTGCTCCGGAAAAACCGGTGCCGCAGGGCGCAGCCAAAGGCGACCATGTTTCCCCTACTCAACCGTTCTCCGAGCTGACCTTCCGGCCGAAGAAAGATTTGAGCGGCGCGGATATGTGGGGCGCAACCATGTTCGACCAGCTGGTTTGCCGCGTGATGTTCCACAGCATGCGCTATGAGGGCATCTTCACGCCGCCTTCTGAAAAAGGGACGCTGGTGTTCCCGGGCAACCTTGGGATGTTCGAATGGGGCGGTATTTCGGTCGACCCGAATAACCAGGTGGCAATGACCAACCCGATGGCGCTGCCGTTCGTTTCCAAACTGATCCCTCGCGGACCGGGCAACCCGATGGAGCCGCCAAAAGACGCGAAAGGGTCTGGCACAGAGTCCGGCGTTCAGCCTCAGTACGGCGTGCCGTATGGCGTAACCCTGAACCCGTTCTTGTCTCCGCTGGGCCTGCCGTGTAAGCAACCGGCCTGGGGCTACATCTCGGGCGTTGATCTGAAAACCAACGAAATCGTGTGGAAAAAACGCATCGGCACCGTTGAGGACAGCATGCCGTTCCCGACCGGGATCCCGATGAAGTTCCGTATGGGGATGCCAATGCTGGGTGGCCCTATCTCCACCGCCGGTAACGTCATGTTTATTGGCGCAACCGCAGACAACTACCTACGTGCGTTTGATATGCGCGATGGTAAACAACTGTGGGAAGCCCGCCTGCCTGCCGGTGGCCAGGCAACGCCGATGACTTATGAAGTGAACGGTAAGCAGTATGTGGTGATTTCCGCCGGGGGCCATGGCTCCTTCGGAACAAAGATGGGTGATTACATTGTGGCGTACGCTCTGCCGGACGACGCGAAGTAATATCAATGCGGGTGGCAATAGCCACCCGCTCTTCTTTTACGCTACGGTAAAGCCGAGCATCATTCCGGTATCTTCATGCTCCAGCAGATGGCAGTGCGCCATATAAGCCGCCTCTCTGGACGCTTCGTGATCGAACTTCACCAGTACTTCGCTGCGAGCGCCTTCTACCCTCACTGTATCCTTCCAGCCCTGACGATGTGCCGCCACCGGCTTGCCGTTTTCCGACAGAATGCGGAACTGCGTACCGTGGATGTGGAACGGGTGCAGCATCATGTCGCCTTCACCTGAGATGGTCCACTTCTCGTATTTGCCCTTTTGCGCCGCAAATGCCGGGGTGTTCATATCAAAAGCCTTGCCGTTAATCTTGTTGGCGTTATGGAAGTCAAAACCGTGCTTCATGTTCCCCATGTTGCCGTGGCCCATATGACCCATATTACCATGGCCGCCCATTTCCATTCCGGCCATCGCCTGCATGCCGTATTTGTCCATTAACGCCTGCATGCCCATCATGTCCAGCATCGGGTCCATCATCAGTTGCAGCCAGCGCTCGGTGAGGCCTTCCAGCGACGGCAGAGCAGGCACGCTGACTAATTTATCCGGCAGCTCGCCGGATGCCGCGATAATCAACGGCTGAATGCGCACCACCGGAACAGGTTTATCAAACGGCGCAACCGTCATGCCCATTTGCTTAACCGGCAGGGTGAGGATATCAAAAGCTTTACCGTCACTGGTATCCACCAGCACTTCAAAACGCTCGCCCATCAGCAGTTCAAGCTCGGTGACTTTTACCGGTTCGGCAAGCAGCCCGCCGTCGCTGGCGATGACATAAAGCGGGCGATTATCGCTGGCGGCAATATTCAGCGAGCGAGCGTTACAGCCGTTAAGTAAACGCAGGCGCAGCCACCCTTTCGGATTGGTGTGCTGAGGGTAAACCGCACCGTTACACAGCAGCGTATCGCCAAACCAGCCTACGGCGGCGCTCATCATGTCCAGTTGGTAGTCGATTTGCCCGTCTGCGCCAAAGCGTTTGTCCTGAATGACTAATGGCACATCGTCGATGCCCCATTGCTTAGGCAGCATTAACTGGCCGCTTTCGCTGTCTTCTATCAATACCAGCCCCGCCAGGCCCATCGCCACCTGATACCCGGTTTTGCCATGTTGATGAGGATGGAACCAGCAGGTTGCCGCGCGCTGCTGAGGAGCAAAAGTCACGCTGCGCTTCCCACCGGCGGCAATAACGCCCTGCGGGCCGCCATCAACATCACCAGGAACTTCCAGCCCGTGCCAGTGAACGGTAGTTTCTTCCGCCAGGCGATTATTAATCTCCACCGTCACCGCGTCACCCTGCTTCAGCTTTAATGCCGGGCCGAGCAGCGAGCCGTTGTAACCCCATGTGGTGGCGATTTTGCTGCCAAACGTGGTCTGCCCTGCATTTACCGTCAAGCGGATGCTATTTTTGGCATCAGGGGCGAGCAAAGGAGGGATCGGCAGTGCCGGACGATCGGCCGCAAATGCAGCCCGGCTCCACAAAGGCAGCGCGCTGAAAGCCCCCAGGGCCGCGGAATATTTGAGAAAATTACGGCGATGCATAATCAGTTCCTTGAGTGGGCATACATAGGCGCGAGCATAAACCTTTCCCCAACGGTAAGGTCAAGTTTTAAGCTCATAATAAATCTCGTCGGCATCCATTTAACTGTGTTAACGTTTCGTATCTGAGAAAAAGTGGTAGACGTGATGAAGATGGGAGTTAGGGCGTTATTACTGGGCGTATTGCTGGCTTTTTCTACCAGCAGCCTGGCGCTAAGCGAGTCTGAAGCAGAAGATATGGCCGATCTGACTGCGGTATTTGTGTTTCTGAAAAATGATTGTGGCTACCAGAATCTCCCTAACGGCCAGATACGTCGTGCTCTGGTATTTTTTGCCCAGCAAAATCAATGGGATTTAACCAATTACGATAGCTGGAACATGAAAGCGCTCGGCGAAGATAGTTATAAAGACCTGAGCGGAATTGCCCTCCCTACCGCAACAAAATGCAAATCACTGGCGCGGGACTCTCTCAGCCTCCTCGCCTACGTGAAGTAGCCCGTACCTCGCTTTGCTGAACATTGACCGTGCCGCCACGGTCAATGCCGACTTTACTCAGCGCTGCTGCAAAAATTCCCGGTAGGCATTCGCCACCTGTAGAAAATCCTCCACGCCGCAGAAAGAGAGGCTCTCTTCGTCGTAGTAGCTCATGCCTTCTTCTATCTCATCACCGGATATTTCCAGCTGATTGGCGCGAATAATCACCTCTTCTTCGTCCAGCCACAGGGTATATTCATGCCCCGCACGCTGCCACTGGCGCTCGCTGCCCTTGACCGAAAGCAAAGCCTGTTCGACCTCATCGAGTATCGTCAGGTCGCCTTTCACTTCCTCGTTAAACCAGTGGCCGACGACTTCGTGGCCCATCGACATGCGTACCTTAACCAGCCCGGTAACATCCCGCAGAAATTCGTAATCCATGATTGTTTCCTCTACATCGCGGGGGAAATCCTCACCCACGCTTATAGGTTCAATTATCGCAGCAATGTCGGGGGAAAACAGCGTGAAGAGTAGAAGGAGGAGAAATAAAAAGGAGAGAGCGGGACCCTGCGGTCTGGTGCCCTCACCCCGTCCCTCTCCCACAGGAGAGGGGGCAAACACTAAAAACCGTCTCTTCAGAGACGGTTTTGCAGTTTATACGGCGGTCTGGAAGATAACGCCGTCGGCTTTCTCGGTGTACTGGCTGAGCTGGTCAAAGTTCAGGTAGCGATAAGTATCTACCGCGGTTTTATCAACCTGAGCCATGAAGGTTTGATATTCATCCGGCGTCGGCAGTTTGCCCAGCAGGGAAGCAACCGCCGCCAGCTCCGCGGACGCCAGGAAGACGTTCGCCCCGGTGCCCAGACGGTTCGGGAAGTTACGGGTTGAGGTAGAAACTACCGTTGCCCCATCGGCTACGCGCGCCTGGTTGCCCATACACAGGGAACACCCAGGGATTTCGATACGCGCCCCGCTCTTACCAAACACGCTGTAATAACCTTCTTCGGTCAGCTGCGCCGCATCCATACGGGTTGGCGGAGCCACCCACAGGCGGGTTGGCAGCTGGCCTTTGTGGCTATCCAGCAGCTTACCGGCAGCACGGAAGTGACCGATGTTGGTCATGCAGGAGCCGATAAACACTTCATCGATCTTCTCACCGGCAACGTCGGACAGCAGGCGGGCATCGTCCGGATCGTTTGGCGCACAAAGGATCGGCTCTTTGATGTCCTGAAGATCGATTTCGATAACCGCGGCATATTCTGCGTCAGCATCCGCTTCCATCAGTTGCGGATCGGCCAGCCATTTTTCCATGCCCTGGATACGGCGCTCCAGCGTGCGGCGGTCGCCGTAGCCTTCGGCAATCATCCACTTCAGCAGCACGATGTTGGAGTTCAGGTACTCTTCAATTGGCTCACGATCCAGCTTGATGGTACAGCCCGCAGCGGAACGCTCTGCGGAAGCATCGGTCAACTCAAACGCCTGCTCTACTTTCAGCGTTGGCAGGCCTTCGATTTCCAGGATGCGGCCGGAGAAGATGTTTTTCTTACCTTTCTTCTCAACGGTCAGCAGACCCTGTTTAATCGCATACAGCGGGATGGCGTGAACTAAATCACGCAGGGTAATGCCCGGCTGCATTTTGCCTTTGAAGCGAACCAGCACCGACTCAGGCATATCCAGCGGCATAACGCCGGTCGCAGCGGCAAAGGCCACCAGACCAGAGCCCGCAGGGAAAGAAATGCCGATTGGGAAACGGGTATGGGAGTCGCCGCCGGTGCCAACGGTATCCGGCAGCAGCATACGGTTCAGCCAGGAGTGAATGACGCCATCGCCCGGACGCAGCGAAACGCCGCCGCGGTTCATGATGAAGTCAGGCAGCGTGTGGTGCGTGGTCACGTCCACCGGCTTCGGATAGGCCGCAGTGTGGCAGAAGGACTGCATGACCAGGTCGGCGGAGAAGCCGAGGCACGCCAGGTCTTTCAGCTCATCACGCGTCATTGGGCCGGTGGTGTCCTGAGAGCCAACGGAGGTCATCTTAGGCTCGCAGTAGGCGCCCGGACGAATACCTTCTACGCCGCAGGCGCGGCCAACCATTTTCTGCGCCAGAGAGTAGCCACGGCTGCTTTCAGCCACATCTTTCGCCTGAACAAAGACTTCGCTGTGCGGCAGATTCAGCGCTTCGCGGGCCTTGGTTGTCAGGCCACGGCCGATGATCAGCGGAATACGGCCGCCGGCGCGTACTTCATCCAGCAGCACTTCGGTTTTCAGCTCGAAGTTAGCAATAACGGCGTTAGTCTCGTGGTTGCGCACTTCGCCTTTGTACGGGTAAATGTCGATAACATCGCCCATATTCAGGTTATTTACGTCAACTTCGATTGGCAGCGCACCGGCATCTTCCATGGTGTTAAAGAAGATTGGCGCAATTTTACCGCCCAGCACCACGCCGCCGCCGCGTTTGTTCGGCACGTTCGGGATGTCGTCGCCCATGAACCACAGCACCGAGTTGGTGGCGGACTTACGGGAAGAGCCGGTGCCCACTACGTCGCCAACATAGGCCAGCGGGAACCCTTTTTTATTCAGGGCTTCAATCTGTTTGATTGGGCCAACGGCACCGGCCTGATCCGGCTCAATGCCTTCGCGGGCGTTTTTCAGCATCGCCAGGGCGTGCAGAGGGATGTCAGGGCGTGACCAGGCATCCGGCGCCGGAGACAGGTCATCGGTATTGGTTTCGCCGGTGACTTTAAATACGGTTACGGTGATTTTTTCCGCCAGCTTAGGACGTGACAGGAACCATTCGGCTTCGGCCCACGACTTGATAACCTGCTGCGCGTACTGATTACCGGCTTTTGCTTTCTCTTCCACGTCGTAGAAGTTGTCAAACATCAGCAGCGTATGGGACAGCGCTTTAGCGGCGATCGGTGCCAGCTTTTCGTTATCCAGCGCGTCAATCAGCGGGTGAATGTTGTAGCCACCCTGCATGGTGCCCAGCAGTTCAACGGCTTTTTCAGGGGAGATAAGCGGAGAGGTGGCATCGCCTTTGGCAATCGCGGCAAGGAAACCCGCTTTCACGTAGGCGGCTTCATCAACGCCCGGCGGTACGCGGTTAGTAATCAGATCTAACAGGAATTCTTCTTCACCCGCTGGTGGGGTTTTCAGCAGCTCAACCAGTGCGGCCATTTGGGTGGCATCTAAGGGTTTCGGAACAATCCCTTCTGCGGCACGTTCAGCTACGTGCTTACGGTATTCTTCTAGCACGACGGTTCTCCTCGCTCTCATTGTCATTTGGCGCTACCGGATCTCTCTCTCTTCACGCTCCTGTGAGACAGCAGTTTGTAGGGTAAATGCCCGGTACCGCGTCGGGCAGCATAGCAGGATTTTCAGGGGGTGTTAATCCGTTTACAAAAAAGCAACATTAAAACCTTGCTGAATCGTTAAGGGGGAATAGATTACTTTTTGATATGACGTTCAGGCAAAAAAAAACGGCCCCGGAGGGCCGCTTTATCAAACTCGGAAAGTTACTTTTTCTTCGCTTTCGGGTTTGGCAGGTCGGTGATGCTACCTTCGAACACTTCAGCAGCCAGGCCAACGGACTCGTGCAGAGTCGGGTGAGCGTGGATGGTCAGCGCGATGTCTTCCGCATCACAGCCCATTTCGATAGCCAGGCCGATTTCACCCAGCAGCTCGCCGCCGTTGGTGCCAACAATCGCACCACCGATAACGCGGTGAGTTTCTTTGTCGAAGATAAGCTTGGTCACGCCGTCCGCACAGTCGGAAGCGATAGCACGGCCAGAAGCAGCCCACGGGAAGGTGGCGGTTTCATAGCTGATGCCTTTCTCTTTCGCTTCTTTCTCGGTCAGGCCAACCCATGCAACTTCCGGCTCGGTATAAGCGATGGATGGGATAACTTTCGGGTCGAAGTAATGCTTCATTCCGGCGATAACTTCAGCGGCAACGTGGCCTTCATGAACACCTTTGTGCGCCAGCATCGGCTGACCGACGATATCGCCGATAGCAAAGATGTGCGGCACGTTGGTGCGCAGCTGCTTGTCAACGTGGATGAAGCCACGGTCATCAACTTCCACGCCAGCTTTGCCAGCATCGAGGTTTTTACCGTTCGGCACGCGGCCGATAGCCACCAGCACGGCGTCGTAACGCTGTGGTTCAGCAGGCGCTTTTTTGCCTTCCATGGAAACGTAGATACCGTCTTCTTTTGCTTCAACGGCGGTCACTTTGGTTTCCAGCATCAGGTTGAATTTCTTGCTGATGCGTTTGGTGAAGACTTTAACGATGTCTTTGTCAGCAGCCGGGATAACCTGGTCGAACATTTCAACCACGTCAATATCTGAACCCAGCGCATGGTATACGGTGCCCATTTCCAGACCGATGATACCGCCGCCCATAACCAGCAGGCGTTTCGGTACGGTTTTCAGCTCCAGCGCATCGGTGGAGTCCCACACGCGCGGGTCTTCATGAGGAATGAACGGCAGCTCGATCGGACGGGAACCCGCCGCGATGATAGCGTTGTCGAAGTTGATCACGGTTTTGCCGTTCTCGCCTTCAACTTCCAGGGTGTTAGCCCCGGTGAATTTACCCAGACCGTTTACCACTTTGACCTTACGGCCTTTTGCCATACCGGCCAGACCGCCAGTCAGCTGAGTGATAACTTTCTCTTTCCAGGTACGAATTTTGTCGATATCGGTTTTCGGCTCACCGAAAACGATGCCGTGCTCGGCCAGTGCTTTTGCTTCTTCAATAACTTTAGCAACGTGCAGCAGCGCTTTAGAAGGGATACAGCCGACGTTCAGACAAACACCGCCGAGGGTGCTGTAACGCTCTACGATGACGGTTTCCAGACCTAAATCCGCCGCGCGGAATGCTGCGGAGTAACCTGCCGGGCCTGCCCCAAGTACTACGACCTGAGTTTTGATTTCTGTGCTCATCATGACCTCTTAATTTATACCCGTCGTCCACCGGGTCGTTCTATCCGCCCGCAGTTTACAAAATTGTTAACAATTTTGAAACAACAAACGGCTCACGAATTGTCGCTTTCGCCAATAACCTCACAAACCACATGAGATTATCAGAAAAAAGCCGGCCGATTGGCCGGCTTTTCAATTACATCACCAGGCGGCGAATATCGGACAGCATATTGTTGATGATGGTGATAAAGCGAGCACCATCAGCGCCGTCGATTACGCGGTGGTCGAAGGAAAGAGACATTGGCATCATCAGACGCGGCGTGAACTCTTTACCGTTCCAGACCGGCTCGATTGCCGACTTGGACACACCGAGGATAGCCACTTCAGGCGCATTAACGATTGGCGCGAAGTGAGTCGTCCCGATACCGCCCAGGCTGGAGATGGTGAAGCAGCCGCCCTGCATTTCGCCAGCGGTCAGCTTGCCGTCGCGAGCTTTTTTGGAGATAGCCATCAGTTCGCGGGACAGTTCGGTGATGCTCTTCTTGTTCACATCTTTGAATACCGGAACGACCAGGCCGTTCGGAGTATCAACCGCAACACCCACGTTGATGTATTTCTTCAGCGTCAGCTTCTGGCCATCTTCGGACAGGGAGCTGTTGAAGCGTGGCATCTGCTCAAGCGCGGCAGCAACGGCTTTCATGATGAACACCACAGGGGTGAACTTCACGTCCAGCTTACGCTTAGCGGCTTCGTCATTCTGCTGCTTACGGAACGCTTCCAGATCGGTGATATCGGTTTTGTCGAAGTGGGTAACGTGCGGGATCATCACCCAGTTACGGCTCAGGTTAGCACCAGAGATTTTCTGGATACGGCCCATTTCCACTTCTTCGATTTCGCCGAACTTGCTGAAGTCTACTTTCGGCCATGGCAGCATGCCCGGCAGACCGCCGCCGGTAGCAGCCGGAGCCGCTTCAGCGCGCTTAACAGCGTCTTTCACGTAGGTCTGAACGTCTTCGCGCAGGATGCGACCTTTACGGCCGGTGCCTTTCACTTTCGCCAGGTTTACGCCGAACTCGCGAGCCAGACGGCGGATCAGCGGAGTAGCGTGGACGTAAGCGTCGTTTTCAGCGAATTCAGATTTGCCTTCCGCTTTAGCAGCAGGTGCAGCAGGTGCAGCAGCTTTGGCAGCCGGTGCAGGAGCCGCAGCGGCTGGAGCTGGTGCAGCAGCCGGAGCCGCGGCAGGCGCAGCGCCTTCCACTTCGAATACCATGATCAGGGAGCCGGTAGACACTTTGTCGCCGGTGCTGATTTTGATTTCTTTAACAGTACCGGCGAATGGCGCAGGGACTTCCATAGAAGCTTTGTCGCCTTCTACGGTGATCAGTGACTGTTCAGCGGCAACTTTATCGCCCACTTTCACCATCACTTCAGTGACTTCAACTTCGTCACCGCCGATGTCCGGTACGTTTACTTCTTTAGAGCCGGAAGCAGCTGGCGCGGCGGCGGCAGGAGCAGCAGCCTGTGCCGGGGCCGCAGCAGGTGCAGCACCCGCCACTTCGAACACCATGATCAGGGAGCCGGTGGACACTTTGTCGCCGGTGCTGATTTTGATCTCTTTAACCACGCCCGCGAACGGAGCAGGGACTTCCATAGAGGCTTTGTCGCCTTCTACGGTCAGCAGAGACTGCTCAGCGGCAACGGTGTCGCCAACTTTAACCATGATCTCGGTAACTTCTACTTCGTCACCGCCGATGTCCGGCACGTTAACTTCTTTTGCAGCCGCGGCAGCAGGTGCTGCAGCCGGAGCGGCTTCTTTCTTCTCTTCTGCCTTAGCAGGTGCAGCGGCTGCTGCACCTTCGGCGGAATCGAAAATCATGATCAGTTTGCCGGTCTCGGTTTTGTCGCCGACGGAGACTTTAATCTCTTTTACGACGCCAGCCTGAGGAGACGGAACTTCCATAGAGGCTTTGTCGCCTTCTACGACGATCAGCGACTGTTCAGCTTCAACTTTGTCGCCAACTTTGACCAGAATCTCGGTGATTTCTACTTCATCAGCGCCGATGTCTGGTACTTTGATTTCGATAGCCATTGTCTCTTTACCTCTTACGCCAGACGCGGGTTAACTTTATCTGCATCGATGTTGAATTTAGTGATGGCTTCCGCAACCACTTTCTTATCGATTTCGCCACGTTTAGCCAGTTCGCCCAGGGCCGCTACAACCACATAAGAAGCATCAACTTCGAAGTGGTGACGCAGATTTTCGCGGCTGTCAGAACGACCGAAGCCGTCGGTACCCAGTACGCGATAATCATCAGCTGGTACGTAAGTACGGACCTGCTCGGCGAACAGTTTCATATAGTCAGTAGAAGCTACCGCTGGAGCGTCGTTCATCACCTGAGCGATGTACGGAACGCGCGGAGTTTCCATTGGGTGCAGCATGTTCCAGCGCTCACAATCCTGGCCATCACGAGCCAGTTCAGTGAAGGAAGTTACGCTGTACACGTCAGAGCCCACGCCGTAGTCGTTAGCCAGAATCTGTGCTGCTTCACGTACGTGACGCAGGATAGAACCGGAGCCCAGCAGCTGAACTTTACCTTTGCTACCCGCAACGGTTTCGAGTTTGTAGATACCTTTACGGATACCTTCCTCGGCACCTGCTGGCATAGCCGGCATGTGGTAGTTTTCGTTCAGGGTGGTGATGTAGTAGTAAATGTTCTCTTGTGCTTCACCGTACATACGAGTCAGACCGTCGTGCATGATGACAGCCACTTCGTACGCGTAAGAAGGATCGTAAGAGATACAGTTAGGGATAGTCAGAGACTGAATGTGGCTGTGACCATCTTCGTGCTGCAGACCTTCACCGTTCAGCGTTGTACGACCGGAAGTACCACCGACCAGGAAGCCGCGAGCCTGTTGGTCGCCAGCCTGCCAGCACAGGTCACCGATACGCTGGAAACCGAACATGGAGTAGTAGATGTAGAACGGGATCATCGGCAGGTTGTTGGTGCTGTATGAAGTCGCAGCAGCCAGCCAGGACGCGCCAGCACCCAGTTCGTTGATACCTTCCTGCAGGATCTGACCTTTCTCGTCTTCTTTATAGTAAGCAACCTGCTCACGGTCCTGCGGGGTGTACTGCTGGCCGTTCGGGCTGTAAATACCGATCTGACGGAACAGACCTTCCATACCAAAGGTACGAGCTTCATCGGCGATGATTGGAACCAGACGGTCTTTGATAGACGGGTTCTTCAGCATCACGTTCAGGGCACGAACGAAGGCGATGGTGGTGGAGATCTCTTTGTTCTGCTCTTCCAGCAGCTGAGAGAAGTCTTCCAGCGCAGGCAGTGCCAGTTTCTCGGAGAAGTTTGGCTGACGAGCGGGCAGGTAGCCTTTCAGCGCCTGACGGCGTTCGTGCAGGTACTTGTGCTCTTCAGAACCTTCAGGGAAGGTGATGTAAGACAGGCTTTCTACCTGCTCATCGGTCACCGGAACGTTGAAACGGTCGCGGATATAACGCACGCCGTCCATGTTCATTTTCTTCACCTGGTGAGCGATGTTTTTACCTTCTGCGGTATCGCCCATGCCGTAACCTTTGATGGTGTGGGCCAGGATAACGGTCGCTTTACCTTTGGTGTCCTGCGCTTTTTTCAGTGCAGCGTAAACTTTCTTCGGATCGTGACCACCACGGTTCAGCGCCCAGATCTGCTCATCAGTCCAGTCTGCAACCAGTGCGGCGGTTTCAGGATATTTACCGAAGAAGTGCTCACGCACGTAGGCGCCGTCTTTGGATTTGAAGGTCTGGTAGTCGCCGTCAACGGTTTCGTTCATCAGCTGGATAAGCTTACCGCTGGTGTCTTTACGCAGCAGCTCATCCCAACGACCGCCCCACATCACTTTGATAACGTTCCAGCCAGCACCGCTGAAGATGCCTTCCAGTTCGTTGATGATCTTACCGTTACCGGTGACCGGACCATCCAGACGCTGCAGGTTACAGTTGATGATGAAGCACAGGTTGTCCAGTTTCTCACGGGTTGCGATAGTGATCGCACCTTTAGATTCTGGCTCATCCATCTCGCCGTCGCCCAGGAAGGCGTAAACGGTTTGCTCGGAGGTGTCTTTCAGGCCGCGGTGTTCCAGATATTTCAGGAATTTAGCCTGGTAGATAGCGCCGATTGGGCCCAGACCCATAGAAACGGTCGGGAACTGCCAGAATTCTGGCATCAGTTTCGGGTGCGGGTAAGAAGACAGACCTTTACCATGCACTTCCTGACGGAAGTTGTTCATCTGCTCTTCGGTCAGACGCCCTTCCAGGAATGCACGCGCATAGATGCCCGGAGAGATGTGGCCCTGGAAGTACACCAGATCGCCGCCGTCTTTCTCGTTAGCTGCACGGAAGAAGTGGTTAAAGCACACTTCATAAACAGTTGCGGAAGACTGGAAGGAAGCCATGTGGCCACCCAGCTCCAGGTCTTTCTTGGATGCGCGCAGAACGGTCATGATTGCGTTCCAGCGGATAGCAGAACGAATGCGGCGCTCCAGGTCCAGATTGCCCGGGTATTCCGGCTCATCTTCAACGGCAATGGTGTTTACATAGTTGCGAGCACCTGCGGAAGCAGCTACTTTCACGCCGCCTTTGCCGGCTTCGGCCAGTAACTGATCAATCAGATACTGAGCGCGCTCAACACCTTCTTCACGGATAACCGATTCGATCGCCTGTAACCAGTCGCGAGTTTCAATCGGATCCACGTCATTTGGGAAACGTTCTGACATGGGGGTATTCCTTATCTGTCTAATACGTTGATTATCTGGAACCTGTCCCATTGTGCTCTTGGTAAAAAACACAATAAGACAGGTTCTGCGTTTAGTTGCCGCGCTCTAAAGTTGGGCGCTTAATCCTTACGTTGCTGAAGAAGACGGAGAGAGCGTTCGCGACGACTCTGCTCACGGCTGCGGTCCAGCAATATTTCCTCAATAAACGCCAGGTGACGATGCGACGCTTCTCGCGCCTGCTCCGGCTGGCGAGCCATAATCGCCGCAAAAATGCTGGCGCGATGGCTGCTCACTTGCGCCAACATCTCGCGGCGCGCGTAGAGCAATTCAAAATTCTGGCGAACGTTTTGTTCGAGCATCGGCTCCATGCAGCGCAGTAAATGCAGAAGCACCACATTATGGGCCGCTTCGGTTACCGCAATTTGATACTGCATGACGGCATCGGCTTCGGCGTCTAAATCGCCCGACTCCTGAGCCTGCTGAATCGCTATATGGCAGTCGCCAATGCGTTTAAGATCTTCATCTGTCCCGCGTAGCGCCGCATAGTACGCAGCAATTCCTTCAAGGGCATGACGGGTTTCGAGCAGATCAAACTGGGATTCGGGATGGTCCGAGAGAAGCTCGACCAGCGGGTCGCTCAGGCTCTGCCAGAGGCTGTTCTGGACAAAAGTGCCACCGCCCTGACGACGGAGCAGCAAACCCTTCGCTTCGAGACGCTGAATGGCCTCGCGTAGTGAAGGACGGGAAACATCAAATTGTTTCGCCAGTTCGCGTTCAGGTGGAAGTTTTTCGCCGGGGCGCAGGGTCCCCTCAAGGATGAGAAACTCCAGCTGTTGCTCAATCACATCGGATAATTTTGGTTGGCGGATTTTGTTGTAGGCCATCGTTCCCTATCCCTGCCATTAACCCGGAGTCAATTGGTAAGACCAATTTCACGTTCGTGAGGCTAAAAGTAACAAAGTATTCACCTTCTGTCCATATTGGTTTTGATTGAAATCATGAAAGCAGGCACATTTTAACAACACTAAAGGAATGGCTTTTCAAACCTGTAACCTGGCGCACAAGCTCCGTTTACTCCCTAAGTGGCAATGTTAACGTTTATGAAACGATATATTTTTCAATCGCAACCGAAAACATCGCCTAAAAAATGACATATTCATGCAGTAAAACTGCCTGGACAAAGGCTGCACAATCCCACTTTTTCCTTCCCCCTTTTTTACAAATGGTTTCTTTTTATTCAACTCGTCAGAGCAGTGGCAGAAAGCAGGTGCAAACGCGAGCGCTTACCACTATTCTTTGCGATGCGGTAGCCCTATCCGCAAATTCAATATTTAACAACCGTAAAAAAAAGACTACACCTTACGGAACAACACAATTACAAATGCGCCAGTGTAGCGCAGACATTAACCACAATGAGGTTACATGATGGAAGGTCAACAGCAAGGCGACACGCTGAAACGCGGCCTTAAAAACCGCCATATTCAGCTGATTGCGCTGGGTGGAGCTATCGGGACGGGCCTGTTTCTGGGCAGCGCATCCGTCATCCAGTCCGCGGGTCCGGCAATTATTCTCGGCTACGCCATCGCCGGGTTTATCGCTTTTTTAATTATGCGCCAGCTGGGAGAAATGGTCGTTGAGGAGCCGGTTGCCGGGTCATTCAGCCATTTTGCCTATAAATACTGGGGCGGCTTCGCGGGCTTTGCTTCAGGCTGGAACTACTGGGTGCTGTACGTCCTGGTTGCCATGGCAGAGCTTACGGCGGTCGGGAAGTATATTCAGTTCTGGTGGCCGGAGATCCCAACCTGGGCAACGGCGGCGGCCTTCTTCGTGATTATCAACGCCATCAACCTGACCAACGTGAAAGTGTTCGGCGAGATGGAGTTCTGGTTTGCCATTATTAAAGTCGTGGCCGTTATCGCCATGATTATATTCGGCGGCTGGCTGCTGTTCAGCGGCAACGGCGGCCCGCAGGCATCCGTCAGCAACCTCTGGGATCAGGGTGGCTTTATGCCGCACGGCGTCATGGGGCTGGTGATGATGATGGCGATTATCATGTTCTCCTTCGGCGGGCTTGAGCTGGTCGGCATTACCGCCGCCGAAGCCGACAACCCGGAAGTGAGCATTCCAAAAGCCACTAACCAGGTTATCTACCGCATCCTTATCTTCTACGTGGGCTCGCTCGCGATCCTGCTGTCCCTGCTGCCGTGGACGCGCGTCACCGCCGACACCAGCCCGTTTGTGCTGATCTTCCACGAGCTGGGTGATACCTTCGTGGCCAACGCGCTTAACGTGGTGGTGCTGACCGCAGCGCTGTCGGTTTACAACAGCTGCGTATACTGCAACAGCCGTATGCTGTTCGGCCTGGCACAGCAGGGCAACGCCCCGAAAATGCTGAAAAATGTCGATAAGCGCGGCGTGCCGGTAAACACCATTCTGGTCTCTGCGGGCTTTACCGCTCTCTGCGTGCTGATTAACTATCTGGCACCGGAATCGGCCTTTGGCCTGCTGATGGCGCTGGTAGTGTCCGCCCTGGTGATCAACTGGGCGATGATCAGCCTGGCGCACATCAAGTTCCGCCGCGCGAAGCAATTGCAGGGCGTGAAAACCCGCTTCCCGGCGCTGTTCTACCCGCTGGGTAACTGGGTCTGCCTGCTGTTTATGGTCGCGGTGCTGGTCATCATGCTGATGACGCCGGGCATGGCCATTTCGGTTTATCTGATCCCGGTATGGATTGTGATTCTGGGCGTGGGCTACTTCCTTAAGCAGAAGAACCTGAAAACCGTTAAAGCCTGATAACTAAAACGCCCCGTATATTGCGGGGCGTTTTGCTTTAAATCGATTGAGACTAAACCAGCGTGCCGTAAATAGTCAGCAAAGCCACCACAGCAACAATCACCAGAGAAACCTTCTTCGCCATTGAAACCGCAGCCTTCGGCGTTTTCATCTTGTCCTGATGCGGTTCCCGCGCCAGAGAATACTGCGCCAGTTGCGTCAACACCTGATACTGGGACGTATGCCTGTCGGCAAGCGAGGCAAACCAGGCCGGAAGCGCTTTTTCTCCATGCCCCAGCAACGCATAGGCCACGCCGACCAGGCGAACCGGGATCCAGTCAAGAACGTGCAGAACGGCATCAATACCCGACAGCAAACGCTCGTGCGGCGTATGGTGGCGAGCGAGCCAGGTCTGCCAGGCGCGCAGGAATGCATAACCCGCCAGCGTAACCGGCCCCCACACTCCTCCAACCACAAACCAGAACAAGGGCGCTAAATAGAAGCGGAAGTTAATCCACAGCAGCGCATTTTGCAGCTCGCGCAGATACTCTCTCTCGCTGCATTCAGGCGGCACACCATGGATCAGCGTTAACTCGCTTGCCATCTCATCGCGGGCGTGTTCGTCGTCCCGGCTGGCAGCTTTGAGGTAAGCATGGTAATGCAACCGCACCTGCCCCGCGCCGATGCAGAGCACGCCCAACGCAATCCAGAAGACCAGAAGGGGAAGATTAAACAGCAGCCCGTGTAGCGCACGCTCTATCAGGAAGACCAGCCCCATAAACAGCGCTGTCATCAGCAGCGTTCGCAGCAGGGAGAAATGCTTAACCCGGCCAAACAAGACTTCGAGACGATGATCCAACTGCCAGTGCTCGCCTATCTTGAACAGCCGCTCGCTCATCAGCACCAGCAACAGGGTAAACAGAGTCATGCGCTCTCCTTGTCTGTAGTCTCTTTAATCGCCCCTAAAAAACGCGGCCACTCAAACGCCGGGCCGGGATCGGTCTTACGCCCCGGGGCAATATCGCTGTGGCCCGTCATATGTTTCTCTATATCAGGATAGTGCTGAATCAGTAACTTAGCTAAAGCCGTTAGTTGCTGATACTGCGCCTCGGTATAAGGCAGCGAATCGGTGCCTTCCAGCTCAATACCAATGGAGAAGTCGTTGCACTTTTCACGCCCCTGATAGCTGGAAACACCCGCATGCCAGGCTCGCTTATCAAAAGGGACGTATTGAACAATTTCGCCATCACGGCGAATAAGACAGTGCGCGGACACGCGCAGATGGGAGATGCCGGCAAAATAAGGGTGCGCCTGCGGGTCAAGCGTGCCGGCGAACAGGGCATCAATCCAGGGGCCACCAAATTCACCCGGCGGCAAACTGATATTGTGCACCACCAGCAACGAGGGGTTTTCCTCTTCCGGTCGGCCGTCAAAATGCGGGGATGGCAGATGTTTTACCCCCACCAGCCAGCCGTCTTTAAGCTGCATTCGAGCTTCTCCTTAGAGTGGTACTTGAAGTCGCTTCAGAGTAGCATGAATCCATATTAACTTATTCATTCCGGAGTTTTATCATGCCGCCCCGCCGTTATAACCCAGACCGCCGACGTGACGAGCTACTCGAACGAATTACCCTTGATATCCCCCTCGCCGTTTCTCAGGCGCTGCGTGAGGATCTTGGCGGCGAAGTTGATCCTGACAACGATATTACCGCTCAGTTGCTGCCGCCGGAAAACATGGCTCACGCGGTAGTCATTACCCGTGAGAACGGCGTTTTTTGCGGTAAGCGCTGGGTCGAGGAAGTCTTTATTCAACTGGGCGGCGACGTCAACGTCACGTGGCATGTTGAAGACGGCACCGAAGTCACCGTCAACCAGCCGCTGTTTGAGCTTAACGGTCCCGCACGCGTACTGCTGACCGGGGAGAGAACGGCGCTTAATTTTGTGCAGACGCTGTCCGGCGTTGCCAGCGAAGTTCGCAGCTATGTTGATCTTCTCGCAGGCACCAAAACCCAGCTTCTGGATACCCGCAAGACGCTGCCGGGCCTGCGCACCGCCCTGAAATACGCCGTACTTTGCGGCGGCGGCGGTAATCATCGTCTCGGCCTTTCTGACGCTTTTCTGATTAAAGAGAACCACATTATTGCTTCCGGCTCCGTACGCCAGGCGGTAGAGAAAGCGTTCTGGCTGCATCCGGACGTACCGGTTGAAGTAGAAGTTGAATCGCTGGATGAGCTGGAGCAGGCGCTGAAAGCAGGAGCCGACATCATCATGCTCGACAACTTCACCGTCGAGCAAATGCGCCAGGCCGTGGCGTTGACCCGGGGCAAAGCCCGCCTTGAGGTTTCAGGCAATGTGACCAAAGAAACGTTGCGCACCTTTGCCGAAACCGGCGTGGAT
The DNA here is from genome assembly GCF_000412335.2 of Cedecea davisae DSM 4568. Lineage (GTDB taxonomy): Bacteria > Pseudomonadota > Gammaproteobacteria > Enterobacterales > Enterobacteriaceae > Cedecea > Cedecea davisae. The sequence continues at coordinate 550,338 of NZ_KE161030.1, read as the reverse complement.
TACATCTCCGTAGGTGCTCTGACCAAACACGTTCGCGCCCTCGACCTTTCGATGCGCTTCCGCTAATCACAAAACGCGGAGGGAATTTGCTCCGTCCGCGTTTTTTTGCGTGCCAGGTTCCATTCAATTTGTCGATGTGCGCAACGCCTTTAATTAGCGCTGAAACCACCTCCCGAAACCGAATGTCCTTCCTCGTAATAACCTTGCTCTCCCCGCACAGTGCCGCTTTCTGACAAACAGGAGCGACAGATGAAAAGACAACAAGGATTCACCTTAATCGAACTGATGGTGGTAATCGGCATCATCGCAATTCTTAGCGCCATCGGCATTCCCGCCTACCAAAACTATCTCCGCAAAGCGGCGCTAACCGACATGCTGCAAACCTTCGTGCCTTACCGCACAGCCATAGAGTTATGCGCCATCGAGCAAGGCGGCATCACCGGCTGTAATGCCAACAGCAGCGGAATTCCTGAGGTCAAAACGACCCGCTACGTCAGCACGATGAGCATAACCAGCGGCATTGTGACCTTAACGGGTAAAGAATCACTTAGCGGGCTGACGGCAACCTTTACGCCGCAGTGGCTTGACGATAGCGGGGTAACAGGCTGGACGCGAAGCTGCAATACGGCAAATAACACCGCCCTGAAACAGGCCTGTGAAGAGATATTCCGTTTTCCCGACGGCAAAGCAGGAGCTAAAGCATGAAAACCCAACAACAGCTCCTATCGCTCTGTCAGCATTACAACCTTATCCTGATAGAGGAAACGGAAGACACGCTACGCATTGCGGCCCGGGATAAACCGGATGAGCAAATGTACCAGGCGCTGCGCTTTCTCTGTAACAAGCATATCGATGTCGAGCTCTGGCCCGTGGAGCGCCTTGAGAAATGGCAAACTGGCCAGACTCTCCGGCAGCCAGAGCAAGAGGGGGATGGCTCCATCGTTGCGCTGCTGGAGAGTACGCTGGCGGCGGCCGTTCAACAGCGAGCTTCCGATATCCATTTTGAGCCGTGCGAAGAAGTCTATCGGATTCGGCTGCGCATAGACGGCGTGCTGCAATGCCAGCCGCTGCTTCCTCCTTCGGTTGCCGCGCCGATGACCGCGAGGTTGAAAGTTCTGGCTAACCTGGATATTGCGGAGAGGCGCTTACCGCAGGACGGGCAGATGGACTATCACGTCGGGGAAGTGAAGGCCTCATTTCGGGTCTCCACTCTTCCATGCCGCTACGGCGAAAAAGTGGTGTTAAGGCTGCTTCAGCAGGGCAGGAATAACCTGGATATGAGCCTGCTGGGCATGCCGCCGGCAGAAACCGAACAGTTTCGCCAATCGCTTTCTGTACCTCAGGGCATGATTCTGGTTACCGGCCCCACGGGCAGTGGAAAAACAATCACCCTTTATAGCGCCCTGGATGTGCTCAACCAGCCGGGGATTAACGTGTGTAGCGTCGAAGATCCCGTAGAAATCCCTCAGGACGGCCTGAATCAAACTCAGGTAAACCCCAAAGCGGGGATCACCTTTCAGAATATCCTGCGTGCCCTGCTACGCCAGGATCCGGACGTGATTATGGTCGGTGAAATCAGGGACAGCGAAACGGCAGAGATAGCGATAAAAGCGGCCCAAACCGGGCACCTGGTACTCTCCACGCTTCATACCAATTCGACGGTGGAAACGCTGACCCGCCTTGAGCAAATGTCTATTCCGCGCTGGATGCTTGCCTCAGCGGTAAATCTCATCGTCGCACAGCGGCTGGTCAGGAAGCTCTGCCCGCACTGTAAAACCCTGGGTGATACCCCGCTCGAACTCCCGGTTCATATCTGGCCCACTGCCCTGCCTCACTGGCGCGCTACTGGCTGCGAGCGGTGCTACAGAGGCTATTATGGGCGAACGGCGCTGTTTGAAATGCTGCCGCTCTCTCCCGCCCTGCGCTCGGCTATAACCGGCGGGGAACCGGCGGAAAATATTGAATCCCTGGCACGCAGGCAGGGAATGGCAACCCTGTTTGAAAGCGGCTGCCGCGCCGTAGAGCGGGGGCACACTACCCTGGAAGAGCTGTATCGGGTATTAGGCATGCCGCATGACTAAAATGCGGATCTGGCGCTGGAAGGCAATAGATAACCTGGGGCAATTGAAAACAGGTTCGACTCTGGCAGCAGAGAGGCTGGTGCTCGAGGAAGAGCTAGGTAAGCAGCAGCTACAGTTACTCTCGGCCAGAAGTTCGTCGATAAACAGCGGCTCTTGCTGGCATACCCAGCAAAAGATTGACGTGATCCGCCAGCTTGCTGCCCTGCTCCATGCAGGCATAGCTCTGACGGATGCCCTATTGTTAATCGCCCGCCAGCATCCGAAACCGTCCTGGTCAGCTTTGCTACAGCATATTGAGGGGCAAGTGTCTCAGGGGGTGCCTCTTTCCGGGGCACTTCAGCAATGGCCGCGCATTTTCCCTCCGCTGTTTATTGCACTGCTGCATACGGGGGAGCTAACAGGCAAGCTTGCAGAGTGCTGCCAGCAGCTGGCCGAGCAGCAGGAACAGCAATATCAACTGACCCGGAAAGTGGTTAAAGCCCTGCGCTATCCGCTTTTTATTCTGCTGGTCGCGCTATTCGTCACGGCCGGGATGATGGGCTTTGTTCTCCCCGAATTTGCCAATATCTATCGCTCATTCAATGCGCCACTGCCTGCCGTTACCCAGGCCGTTATGGGCATATCTTCATGGGTAACAGAGCAAGGGGGATGGTGGGCGCTGGCGGTGATTATTTTGTGTATTGGCTGGATGATGCTGCGCCGCACTCAACCCGCTTTACGGGAAAAAGAGCAACAACTCTTACTAAAAATACCGCTCATTGCCCCGCTGCGACGGGGTCAGTTGCTTAGCCAGATATTTACCGTATTAACTCTCTCCCAACACGCAGGCATCCCTCTATTACAGGGGCTTGAGGCGGTGGAAAAAACGCTGACTCAGCGACTATGGCAGCGGCAGATTTCCGGGGTGAGCAAAAAAATTGCTGAAGGCCAGCCGCTTTGGCAAGCCCTCGCAGGTTCCGGCTACTTTACGCCACTCTGCCAGCAGCTGGTTCGCATAGGGGAGGAGTCCGGTTCACTGGATCTGATGCTTGGGCGGTTAGCCCGCTGGCATTATGACAAAACCTACGAGCTGGCCGACGGTCTTGCAGCAATGCTTGAACCGCTAATGATGGTTGTGATTGGGCTAATTATTGGCACGCTGGTGGTAGCGATGTATCTGCCTATATTTCAGCTGGGGGATGCAATGAGCGGGGGGTAATGGCGCAGCAGACGCTACGCCATTAATAACTTTAGAGGCTGTTGAAAACGCGGTTTTCCTGCTCCGCCACGCGGATAAAGGTGGTGCGTTTGGTCAGCTCTTTAAGGCGTGACGCGCCAACATAAGTACATGCGGAGCGCAGGCCACCAAGGATATCACGAGCGGTATTTTCAACCGGGCCACGCAGCGGCAGCTTAACGGTTTTGCCTTCCGCGGCGCGGTATTGTGCTACGCCGCCAACGTGGCGAGTCATCGCGGACTCAGAGCTCATGCCGTAGAACAGCATAAACTTCTCGCCGTCTTCCTCAACAACAGTGCCGCCGCTCTCTTCGTGACCGGCAAGCATACCGCCTAGCATCACAAAGTCTGCCCCGCCGCCGAAGGCTTTTGCCACATCACCCGGAACGGTACAGCCGCCGTCGCTGACAATCTGGCCGCCAAGGCCGTGAGCCGCATCGGCGCACTCGATAACCGCTGAAAGCTGAGGATAACCCACGCCAGTTTTCACGCGAGTAGTACACACGGAGCCAGGGCCGATACCGACTTTGACGATATCGGCGCCGGAGAGGATCAGCTCTTCACACATTTCACCGGTCACCACGTTGCCCGCACAAATCACTTTATCCGGCCAGGCTTCGCGCGCTTTGCTTACGAACTGGGTGAAGTGCTCAGAGTAGCCGTTGGCGACATCGATGCAGATAAATTTCAGCGCCGGATTCAGGGCCAGAATTTGCTTGGTTTTAGCGAAATCGGCATCCGAAGTGCCGGTAGAAACCATCACAAAGCGCAGCAGGTTTTCCGGCGCGGACTTGACGAAGTTGCTCCATTCTTCAACGGAGTAATGCTTATGAACGGCGGTGAGAATATCGAACGAGGCCAGCGCCTGCGCCATGGCGAAAGTACCGACTGTATCCATGTTTGCCGCAATGATCGGCACACCAGACCACGCAATACCGGAATGTTTGAATGTGAATTGACGCTCAAGCTCAACGTCAGAACGGCTCTTGAGGGTGGAGCGTTTCGGGCGGATTAAAACGTCTTTAAAACCTAACTTCAAATCTTCTTCAATACGCATGTTGCGGATCCCTGGGTCGAATGGCGGTGAACACATAAATACGATCGGCGAAACAACGGCCAACCCCAGTGACGCTATCATACGCAGTAATAATGGCTCCGCAAGACTGCGAAAACCGACTTTTTTACGCTACAATCGTTCAAATTTACCTTATAAAGGGCAGCGCTGGCCGATAAGGGTAATTTTCGCTTGTTACATAAGCAAAAATCACCTGAAAAACCTTACCCAGAGCCCCTCTTATCTCATTGATAAATAATAGCATCAGGATCGGTTTTCTATGGTTTACACGGTAGCACTTACGGGCGGTATTGGCAGTGGTAAAAGTACCATCGCCGAAGCATTTTCCCGCTCAGGAGTCACCGTAGTGGATGCTGATATCATTGCCCGTCAGGTTGTTGAGCCTGGCCAACGTGCGCTGGCTCTCATTTCGCAACATTTTGGTTTAAAGATCCTTCTGGAAGATGGCTCTTTAAATCGTCGTGCCCTGCGCGAAGAGATCTTTAGCTCACCTCAGCAAAAGCAATGGGTAAACAACCTGCTTCATCCTTTAATCCAGCAGCGAACTCGCGATGAAATTGCGCGTGCCGCCTCGCCGTATGTGTTGTGGGTTGTCCCGCTGCTGGTGGAAAATAACCTGCAAAATAAAGCGAACCGGGTTCTGGTGGTCGACGTTTCCCCCGAAACTCAGATTGCGCGTACCATGAAGCGGGATAATGTCTCTCGTGAACATGCGCAGCAGATCCTGGCCGCCCAGGCAACGCGGGAAGCCCGCCTCGCCGTTGCAGATGACATAATTAATAATGACGGCAGCCCGCAAGACGCTGCCGTGCATGTTGATCGCCTGCATCGCCAGTATCTAAAACTGGCTTCCCAGGCCGCACAACAGGAAACAGAATAATGAGCACTCAGGTTCTTTTTGAGCACCCGCTGAATGAAAAGATGCGTACCTGGCTACGCATTGAGTTTTTGATCCAGCAGCTACAGGCTGCCTTACCCATTGATGAAAGCGCTAAAGCGCTGCATTTTTTTCGTAACATCGGTGACCTGCTGGATGTGTTTGAAAGGGGCGAAGTCCGCACCGAGATCCTGAAAGAATTGGGCAGACAGCAGCGCAAGCTATTGAGCTGGTCAGAAGTGCCGGGCGTAGATATGCAACGCATCGACTCGCTGCGTGCCCAGTTGGAAACCTGCGGTAGCGTTCTGATGGCTGCCCCGCGCCTCGGCCAGCTTTTGAGAGAAGACAGGCTGATAGCGCTGGTACGCCAGCGTTTGAGCATCCCCGGCGGCTGCTGTAGTTTTGATTTACCGACGCTGCATATCTGGCTTTACCTGCCGCAGGAGCAGCGTGATGCTCAGGTTAGCCTCTGGCTCAACAGCCTTGAGCCGGTGAAGCAATCACTCGACCTGCTGCTGGATATCATCCGCAATTCAGCGCCGTTCAGGAAGCAAACCAGCCTCAACGGTTTCTACCAGGATAACGGTGATGACGCCGATTTACTGCGCCTTCATCTCGCCCTGAACGACCAGCTTTACCCTCAGGTTTCTGGCCATAAAAGTCGCTTTGCGATTCGTTTTCTGCCGCTGGACTCAGAACATGGCCTGGTGCCAGAGCGCCTCGATTTTGAACTGGCCTGCTGCTAAGGAATGAAAATGAGTGAAGAAACTATTGTGAACTGCCCGGGCTGCGGCAAGGCCGTTATCTGGAGCGAGGCCAGCCCTTACCGTCCTTTCTGCAGCAAGCGCTGCCAGCTTATTGATTTAGGCGAATGGGCCGCTGAAGAGAAACGTATTCCCAGCAGCGGCGACCTTTCCGAAAGCGATGACTGGAGTGAAGAGCTTGAGCGTTAGGCGTTCAGCAACTTCTGAATAACAGGCTCATTAGCCGGCGGGAATTCGTCGGCTATAAGCTGATGCTGAGCGACCCAGCGTCCCGGCTGCCCCTCTTTCCCCCACGGCTCACCTTCCCACTGTTCAACCAGGTAAAACCATAACGAGATATGGCGATCGGGAAACTGATACTCCAGGGTTTCAAAAAGCTCGGCTTTCTGGGCCGCAATCCCCGTCTCTTCCTGTAGTTCACGAATCAGAGCCTGTTCCGGTGATTCACCGGCCTCAATTTTTCCGCCCGGGAACTCCCATTTATTGGCCATATGCGCGTCGGCCGCGCGCTGGGTGATAAAGATTTCTCCCTGCGGGTTGCGGATAATACCGACGGCGATTTGCAGCTGCTTCATATTCTCAAACTCCGAATAGAAAAAAGGCGCAGCAAGCTGCGCCTTTTGGTTTTTCCAGACCTTAGCTCAGACGGCCATGGCACTGTTTGTATTTTTTACCGGAACCGCAAGGGCAAGGATCGTTGCGCCCGACTTTACGGTCGCCGGTCTCAGCCGCCAGCGCTTGAGCTGCCTGAGTCTCATCATCTACGTGGCTCAGCTGCTGCATGCTCGCCAGACGCTCGGCTTCTTCGCGGCGCTGCTGTTCCATCGCTTCAACTTCTTCCGGCATACGAACCTGAACCTTGCTCAGCGTGCTGACCACTTCATACTTCAGTGACTCAAGCATAGCGGCAAACATAGAGAAGGATTCACGTTTGTACTCCTGCTTAGGATCTTTCTGCGCATAACCACGCAGGTGGATACCCTGACGCAGGTAATCCATCGCAGCAAGGTGCTCTTTCCACAGAGAGTCCAGCGTTTGCAGCATCACGCCTTTTTCGAAGTGGCGCATCATCTCGGCGCCGACCACTTCCTCTTTACGCTGATAAACTTCAATCGCGTTAGCCAGGATGCGCTCGCGCAGGGTCTCTTCGTGCAGCTCAGGTTCTTTATCCAGCCACTCTTTGATTGGCATTTCGAGGTCGAAGTCGTTTTTCAGACGCTCTTCCAGACCTTCAACATCCCACATCTCTTCCAGAGACTGCGGCGGAATATGCGCATCAATAGTCACTTTAAACACGTCTTCGCGGATGCTGGCGATGGTTTCGCTAACGTCGCTCACGTCCAGCAGCTCGTTACGCTGGGTATAGATAGCGCGACGCTGGTCGTTCGCTACGTCATCGTATTCCAGCAGCTGTTTACGAATATCAAAGTTACGGCTTTCGACTTTACGCTGCGCGTTGGCAATAGCCTTGGTCACCCACGGGTGCTCAATAGCTTCGCCCGGCTTCATGCCCAGTTTACGCATCATATTGGAGACGCGATCGGAGGCGAAAATACGCATCAGCGCATCTTCCATCGAGAGATAGAAGCGGGAAGAACCTGCATCGCCCTGACGACCGGAACGGCCACGCAGCTGGTTATCGATACGGCGTGATTCATGGCGCTCGGTACCGATGATATGCAGACCACCGGATGCCAGCACCGCATCATGACGAACTTTCCAGTCCGCTTTAATTTGGGCGATTTGTTCCGGCGTTGGGTCTTCCAGCGCGGCAATTTCTTCCTGCCAACTGCCGCCCAGCACGATGTCGGTACCACGACCGGCCATGTTGGTAGCAATGGTCACAGCAGCCGGGTAACCCGCCTGAGCAACAATTCCTGCTTCGTTCGCGTGGAATTTGGCGTTCAGAACATTATGTTTGATGCCCGCTTTGGTCAGCTCCTGAGAAACCACTTCGGATTTCTCGATGGAGATGGTCCCCACCAGCACAGGCTGGCCGTTGGCGGTGCGCTCTTTAATGTCTTCGATGATGGCGCCAATTTTGTCTAACTCGGTCATATAGACCAGATCCGGCATATCTTTACGGATCATCGGACGGTTGGTTGGCACCACAATGGTGTCGAGCTTATAAATGGAGCTGAACTCAAACGCTTCAGTGTCCGCGGTACCGGTCATCCCGGCCAGCTTTTCATACAGGCGGAAGTAGTTCTGGAAGGTGATGGAAGCCAGAGTCTGGTTCTCGTTCTGGATATCAACGCCTTCTTTTGCTTCCACTGCCTGATGCAGGCCGTCTGACCAGCGGCGGCCCTGCATGGTACGGCCGGTATGTTCGTCAACGATGATAACTTCACCGTCTTTAACAATGTAGTCAACGTCGCGGGTGAACAGCGCGTGAGCACGCAGCGCGGCGGTAACGTGGTGCATCAGCATAATGTTGGCCGGGGAGTACAGAGACTCGCCTTCGTCCATCATGCCTTCTTCTACCAGCAGCTCTTCAATCAGCACCAGACCGCGTTCGGTCAGGTTAACCTGGCGAGATTTCTCATCCACGGAGAAGTGGCCTTCACCCTGGAAGGTGTCGGAGTCTTCTTTTTCCTGACGCAGCAGGCGAGGAATGATTTTGTTCACGCGCTTGTACAGCTCAGAACTGTCTTCGGCAGGGCCTGAGATTATCAGCGGGGTACGGGCTTCATCGATAAGGATTGAGTCAACCTCATCCACCAGCGCGTAATGAAGTTTACGCTGCACGCGTTCTTCCGGGCTGAAAGCCATGTTATCACGCAGGTAGTCAAAGCCGTATTCGTTGTTGGTGCCGTAGGTAATATCCGCGGCATAAGCTTCACGCTTAGCGGGAGCCGGCATGCCCGGCAGGTTGATACCCACGCTCAGGCCAAGGTATTCAAACAGCGGACGGTTGTTTTCGGCGTCACGCTGGGCCAGGTAGTCGTTCACGGTTACAACGTGAACGCCTTTGCCGCTCAGCGCGTTCAGGTACGCTGGCAGGGTCGCTGTCAGGGTTTTACCTTCACCGGTACGCATTTCTGCGATGCAGCGGTCGTTCAACACCATACCGCCCAGCAGCTGCACGTCGAAGTGACGCATGCCGAATACGCGTTTACTCGCCTCGCGAACCACGGCAAAGGCTTCAGGGATCAGGTTTTCAAGCACTTCGCCTTTTTTCAGACGTGCGCGGAACTCGTCGGTTTTAGCCTTCAGCTCATCATCCGTGAGCTTCTCCATCTGCGGTTCCATGGCGTTAATCATGGTCACCACTTTGCGCATACGGCGCAGGGTACGATCGTTACGACTACCGAAAACTTTGGTTAATAATTTGATTAGCATAATAAATTCTCAAACGCCTGCCGTCAGTGCGGTCAATAAATTGTTGTTAGTCAGGAAGATTAATTAGCTGAGGCGAAGCGGACCGGCGCGGATGCCCTGTGCCTGACGGATCCACGCAACGGCATTAAAAACTTCAGCCGGGGGAGACGCCTGGAAGGCACTGCCGCGTACAATAACGGGAGGTTTACTTTCCTGAGTCAGCAGAGCGCTGAGCGTATCCAGTAAAGCAAGGTGCTGTGCCTGAAGCGGCACGCTTTCCTGGGCCACCGGCAAAGCCTGAGGCGCCATGGCAAAGGAAAGATGACGAATAACGGTGCGGATTGCATGCTGGTGCCAATAGTCCACACTAAAAGAGGGACGGCGCGTGCTTTCCTGGAGCTGAACGAGGCTATCAAACCGTAGCTGACGAGCCGGGTCATGGCGGCTGGCCGAGGCTTCTGCGGGAATGCCGGTTTCTGTGTTACCGTTGAGCGCGGGCATGCCAAAACTCGCCGCGACCATCCCCAACAGGAGATGCGGCCAGAAATAACGTCTGCCAAATTGTCGCCAACGATTTAGAATACCAATCACTTTTTCCGCCGGAGCTTAATCTATGCGCGACAGTCGCCCGCAATCTTTAGAGAATCTGTTTGACGATGCCGGTCAGGAAAGCATGCTGCAAAACGTTCAACAACGTGCTGTTGCTCTGCTGCGACTGAACCGGGCAGTGAAAGGCATTTTGCCTGCGCCACTGCATCCCTGGTGTCGGGTTGCCAACTTTCGTCAGGGTATCCTCGTACTTGAAACCGCAAATGCCAGCTGGCTGATGCGCTTACGCTATGAACAAGCCACGCTGCTGAGTGCATTACGCGCCCAAATCTTACCATCATTGACATCAATCGACATCAGGATTAATCCATTGCTGGCGGTAAAAGGGCAGGAAATCGTACAACAAAACACCACTCAGACGGGTGCGGAGAAATACGAAGTTAATCGTCAGCTCAGCGAGCAGAGTGCGGAAGCGTTAAGGGAGGTGGCTAAACGTAGCCCGGAGAAATTGAGAGCAACAATAGAACGACTGGCTTCACTGGCCGGAGAGGTTACCAGCAAAACCAGTCGTAATAGATAGCTTAAGCGTTACGCCAGCACCAGGTTAGGTGCTTTGAAGGCCAGTGGAAGTTCGGCTTCGTCTTCGAAGGTCGCCCATTCCCAGGCTTCTTGCTTAGCCAACACGGCCTGCAGCAGCTTGTTGTTCAGCGCATGGCCAGATTTAAAGGCGGTAAACGCGCCGATAACATTGTGGCCGCACATGAACAGGTCGCCAATGGCATCCAGCATTTTGTGACGAACGAATTCATCTTCAAAACGCAGGCCGTCTTCGTTTAATACGCGATAATCGTCAACAACGATGGCACAATCGAAGCTGCCGCCCAGGCACAAACCGCGGGACTGCAGATATTCGATATCACGCATAAAGCCGAAGGTACGGGCGCGACTGATCTGGCGCATAAAGGCTTCAGCAGAGAAGTTCATGGTGTAGCGCTGGGTGCTTGCGTCAATCGCCGGATGGTTAAAGTCGATGGTGAAATCCAACGAGAAACCATTGAACGGTGAGAGTTCAGCCCATTTATCGCCGTCTTCTACACGAACCGTCTCTTTCAGACGTACAAATTTCTTGGCCGAGTTCAGCTCGTCGATACCTGCATCAAGCAGCAGGTAAACGAACGGCGCCGCACTGCCGTCCATGATAGGGATTTCTGGCGCATCGACTTCAATAACGATGTTGTCGATACCCAGCCCTGCCAGGGCAGCGTTGAGGTGCTCTACGGTAGAAATCCGCACATCATGCTCGTTCACCAGACAAGTACAGAGCATGGTATCACGCACGGATTTGGCATCTGCCGGGAAATCTACCGGAGGATTCAAGTCGGTGCGACGATAGATGACCCCGGTATTGGCCGGCGCAGGGCGCAGCGTCAGTGTGACCTTTTTGCCGGTATGTAAACCGACGCCAGTCGCCTGAACGATACGTTTAAGTGTCCTTTGTTTGATCATCGTATAATCTCGCCAAATTGCTGATCCAGCCGAAAGTGTATATCACGTTCGGCAGGCCAGTTTAGCACAAAGAGCGGATATTCCCAACTTCCGGTTTATTCTTAATCAGCTTGCTTACGCAGGAACGCTGGAATATCCAGATAGTCAGGCTCTTTCGCCGTCTGTGGAGTATTGTCGTTAGCCACTTTAGCCGCAGGCTTCTGCTCTTGAGTCAGCGGAGCCATACCGTGCTGCTGGTAGCGATCCATAACCGGCTGCTGTTGCTGTTTGTTGGTCACCAGCGTGATTTCCGGACGTTTGTCCATGCCGATACCGGTAGCAACCACGGTTACGCGCAGTTCGTCGTTCATCTCTGGATCCAGAGAAGTACCGATAACCACGGTAGCGTTGTCGGAGGCGAAGGCGCGGATAGTGTTACCCACGGTTTCAAACTCGTCCAGACGCAGGTCGAAGCCGGCGGTGATGTTAACCAGCACGCCGCGAGCGCCTGACAGGTCGATATCTTCCAGCAGCGGGCTGGAGATAGCCATTTCTGCGGCTTCTTCTGCACGGTCTTCACCGCTGGCAACGCCAGAGCCCATCATCGCGTAGCCCATTTCGGACATCACGGTGCGAACGTCTGCAAAGTCAACGTTCATCAGGCCAGGGCGAGTGATAAGCTCTGCGATACCCTGTACCGCGCCTTTCAGCACGTCGTTTGCCGCGCCGAAAGCGTCCAGCAGAGAGATACCGCGACCCAGCACTTTCAGCAGCTTGTCGTTCGGAATAGTAATCAGAGAGTCAACGTGTTTGGACAGCTCGGCGATACCCTGCTCGGCAAATGCCATACGCTTCTTGCCTTCGAAGTTGAAAGGCTTGGTCACGACGGCAACCGTCAGAATACCCAAATCTTTGGCAACTTCAGCCACGACCGGAGCCGCACCGGTACCGGTGCCGCCGCCCATGCCTGCTGCGATAAACACCATGTCTGCGCCATCCAGCGCTGCGCGTAAAGCTTCGCGGTCTTCTTCCGCGGCGTTACGGCCCACTTCAGGATTTGCTCCAGCGCCCAGACCTTTGGTAATACCGTTACCAATCTGAATCGTCTGGCCTACCGCAGTTTTACGCAACGCCTGAGCGTCGGTGTTCACCGCGAAGAATTCAACGCCTTCGATGCGCTCGCGCACCATGTGTTCAACGGCATTACCGCCGCCGCCACCGACGCCGATGACTTTAATCACCGCGTCGTTGGTCAGTTCCATAGGTTCAAACATAGTTTCTCTCCGTTTTGTGCCTGTCGCCTGAGACCGCTAATTGTCTCCGGTCTCTTATAAAATTTAAAATTCTTTTCTCAGCCAGCCGTTGAGTCGCTTAAACCACGAGCCGACCGAGGTCCTTTTTTCCACTTCCGCTTCACCACTGAGATGCGATTCCTTCCCATAGTGCAGCAACCCTACTGCGGTGGAGTAATAAGACTCCTGGGCATAGTCAGTAAGGCCAGTAATATTCAACGGCTGACCGATACGCACCTGCGTATGGAACACGCGCTGAGCACAGGCTGCCAGGCCTTCAATTTGTGCTGCGCCGCCGGTTAACACAATCCCCGCCGCGAGGTGATGTTTCACGCCCTGCTGGCGAAGCTGTTCCTGTAACTGCAGAATCTCTTCGTTTACCAGGTTAAGCAACTCGGTATAACGAGGTTCAATCACTTCCGCCAGCGTCTGGCGCTGCAGGCTGCGCGGTGGACGCCCGCCTACGCTCGGGACTTCAACGTTTTCGTCTTTCCCGACGATGGAGCCAAGCGCGCAGCCATGACGCACTTTAATCGCTTCGGCGTCGCTCGGCGGCGTACCGAACGCGTAGGCGATATCGCTGGTCACCACGTTTCCAGCATAAGGGATAACTTTGGTATGGCGCAGCGCACCGCCGGTATAAACCGCCATATCCATAGTACCACCGCCGATATCCACGACACAGACGCCAAGTTCACGTTCGTCTTCGGTCAATACCGCATAGCTTGCGGCCAGACCGGCAAAAATTAATTGGTCAACTTTCAGGCCACAACGTTCAACGGCTTTAACAATGTTTTTCGCCATGTCGTTGTGACAGGTGATCAAGTGCACCTTGGCCTGCATACGGACGCCGGACAGGCCAACCGGATTTTTGATCCCTTCCTGGTAATCAATAGCGTATTCCTGTGGAATCACATGCAGAACCCGGTGTTCATCACGAACGCGCACAGATTTTGCCGTATGCACCACATTTTCCACATCTTCCTGAGTCACTTCCTCTTCCGAAATAGGCACCATGCCAATTTCGTTCTGGCAGCTAATGTGCTTCCCGGACAGCGCCAGGTAGACGGAAGAAATCTGGCAATCTGCCATCAGTTCAGCCTGGTCAATCGCCCGCTGAACGCACTTAACTACTGACTCGAGGTCGTTTACCCCACCTTTGTCCATACCACGCGAAGGGCAACTGCCCACGCCAATAATATTGACCATACCGTCGGGCAGAACTTCCCCTACTAAAGCGGCGACCTTAGCGGTGCCAATCTCCAGTCCAACTACCAGTTTTCTGTCCGTCGCCTTGATCATTGTTGTTCTGCCTGTGCCTGATTCTGTTGCTGATTCGGATTAGGTGCAGGAGGAGGAAGTGCCTCCCAGCCTACCGCGGCGCCTGAGTCGTATCGCAGGTCGACATAACCGATCCGTTTGTTATCGGCCTGCGCCTGCTGTTGCAGAACCGGATACAGTTCTACAAAACGATCCAGACGTTTCATCGTATCGCCCCGGCCAAGGTTGAGCTTAATGCCGTTATTCAGCGTCAACTGCCAGGAGCGGCGGGCGGTCATCGCCGCCTCTTTCAAGGTAAACTTATCCTTTGCCAGCACCACACCCATGTCACGGTAACCTTGCAGCACTTCGTTTTCGCTGCCTTCCGGGCCGGAGAGCATCGGTAACGTCTGCTTGCTGGTGCGCTCTGCCGGTACGCTGAAGGAGTTCCCCTCCGCGTCAACCATATGCTGGTCATTCCAGCGTGCTATCGGCACATATTCAACCAGATGAATCTTCAATTCGTCCGGCCACTGCTTTCTAACGCTTGCTTGCTTGATCCACGGCAAACGCTCTATCTGTTGTTGGATGATATTCACATCCTGAGTCATAAAGGTTCCGGGCGCGCCCAGAGCCAAAATAGACTGACGAATATCATCATTGCGCGTGTAGTGCCGCTCGCCGGTAACCACCAGCTTCGAAAGCGGCAGGCGCTGGGCATCTTCCATCCAGCCAACGACTATCCAGCCGCCGATAAACACGCTAAACAAGACCACGCACAGGAAGATAACTCCTGCCAGACGGGACCCGTTACTGCGTCGCGAGCTGGTATTTTCCTCTGCCCGGTTACGCGCATTCAGTGCAGCCTGCGACATATCAGTCCGCCAGTTCCAGAATTCGTACTACCAGCTGCGAGAAGCTCATCCCCGCCTGGCGAGCCGCCATCGGCACCAGGCTATGGCTTGTCATGCCCGGCGACGTGTTCACTTCCAGCAGATAAAACTGCCCGTCGTTATCCTGCATAACATCCACTCGTCCCCAGCCGCTACAGCCCAGAGCCTGCCACGCCTGTAGAACTAATGCCTGCAATTCCTGCTCTCTTTGCTCAATTAATCCAGCCGGGCAGAAATATTGAGTTTCATCAGAGAGATACTTCGCCTCATAATCATAGAAGGTTCCGGCGGGTTGGATGCGGATAGACGGTAAAATTTCGTCGCCTAAAATCGCCACCGTGTACTCCGGGCCGCTTAACCATTTCTCAATCAGCACATCTTCATCATGTTCGAACGCCAGCGCCAGAGCCGCAGGCAGCGCATCCACGCTATCAACCTTTGACATACCAACGCTTGAGCCTTCACGGCTCGGCTTAACGATAACCGGCATTCCCAGCGCGGAAATGCGCTCTTCCAGCGCTCCCGTTATACCTGCTTCTACGTCGCGACGGTTGAGGTATACCCAAGGGGCGACCGGTAAACCCGCGCCCTGCCACAGCAATTTGCTGCGCAGCTTATCCATGGTTATTGCCGATGCCATTACGCCGCTGCCGGTATACGGCAGTTCAAGGAACTCCAGCAAACCTTGCAGAGTGCCGTCTTCGCCGCCGCGGCCGTGCAGCGCGATAAAGACTTTATCGAACCCCTGCGACTTCAGCTCCAGCACCGACTGGCTTTGTGGATCGAAAGGATGGGCATCAACGCCACCCTCTCTTAATCCCGCCAGAACCGCACTACCGGATTGCAGCGAAACCTCACGTTCAGCGGAAGTGCCCCCCAGCAGGACGGCTACTTTATCAGCCATGGTGCCCTTCCTCTTTAGTTTGAGGCTGTAACTTGATTTCAGCCAGGTTTCTCGCAATTTTGCCGATGTTCCCGGCACCCTGGACGAGGATCAGATCATTTCCCGTCAGAACAGGGGCCAGAATGTCCGCCACTTCACCGTGATCGGAAACCAGGATCGGGTCAACCTTACCGCGACCTCGAATGGTACGGCATAGAGAACGGCTGTCGGCCCCCGGGATCGGGGCTTCACCGGCTGGGTAAACCTCCAGCATCACCAGAGAGTCCACCTGCGACAGCACGCCTGCGAAATCGTCGTACAGGTCACGGGTGCGGGTGTAGCGGTGCGGCTGGAAAATCATCACCAGATTTTTATCCGGCCAGCCCGCACGAGCCGCCTTAATCGTGGCATCCACTTCCGTTGGGTGGTGACCATAATCGTCTACCAGCATCGCCGTTCCCGTCTTGCCGTTAACCGGTGCCAGGGGATACTCACCCAGGAAATCGAAGCGACGCCCGGTTCCCTGGAAGCTTTCCAGCGCGCGTAAAATCGCCTCGTCCTCGATGCCTTCCTCCGTCGCAACGGCAACAGCCGCCGCGGCGTTCAGCGCGTTATGACGGCCCGGCGCATTCAGCACTACGTGAAGCTCAGGCTTGTCCTGACGCACAATAGTGAAAAACCCCTGAGCGCCTTTCTGCTGATAGTTTTCAACGCGAACATCCGCGTCTTCACTGAAACCATAGGTGGTGGTTTGGCGGCCCACTCGCGGCAGCAGCTCGCGAATCACCGGATCGTCCACGCACATCACTGCACGACCATAAAACGGCAAATTGTGCAGGAAATTAATAAATGTCTGTTTTAAATTTTCGAAGTCGCCCTGGTAGGTATCCATGTGGTCGGCTTCAATATTGGTGACAATCGACACCATTGGCTGCAAATGCAGGAACGATGCGTCACTTTCATCGGCTTCTGCAATCAGGTAGCGGCTGTGCCCCAAACGAGCATGAACGCCCGCGGCCTTCACCAAACCGCCGTTAACGAAAGTCGGGTCCAGCCCCGCTTCTGCGTAAATGCTGGAGACCATCGCCGTGGTGGTTGTTTTACCGTGCGTCCCGGCAACGGCAATACCGTGGCGGAAGCGCATCAGTTCGGCCAGCATCTCCGCGCGGCGGATAACCGGGATACGCGCTTCGTGGGCGGCAACAATTTCCGGGTTATCCGCAGAAATAGCCGTGGACACAACTACAACGCTGGCATCACGCACGTTCTCCGGGCGATGGTTGAAATAAATAGTGGCGCCCAGGGCCGACAACTGCTGCGTGACCGGGTTCGGAGCCAGATCGGAACCGCTGATCTGGTAGCCTTCGTTAGCCAAAACTTCGGCAATACCGCCCATACCGGCGCCGCCGATGCCAACAAAGTGAATGTGCCGGACGCGACGCATCTCGGGCACGATTGAACGCAGTTTCGCCAGTTGTTGTGTATTCATTCTCTAAACCTGCAGGCGGCATGCCGCCATTACATCAAATTTACGGGCGGCAACTCGCCACCCACAAGAGTTACGCACGCGCTGCGGCGCTGACTTCATTTGCTACCCGCTCTGTCGCATCAGGAATGGAGGCAGCTCGCGCACGCTCGGCCATTGCCAGCAGCGTTGCTCTGTCCCATCCGGCCAGGGTGCGGGTAACGGCATCCACGGTAAACTGCGGCTGCTCCAGTATTGTTGCGGCTCCTGCCTTTTCCAGCGGCAGCGCATTCCAGTATTGCTGCCGGTCTTTATGCTGGAACGGAACAAACAGCGCGGGCAAACCCGCCGCTGCGATTTCGCTCACGGTTAATGCACCTGAGCGGCAAACCACTACGTCAGCCCATTCATAGGCGGCTGCCATATCGTCAATAAATTCGGTCACTTTATGCTGCGGCTGCCCGGCTTCGGCATATGCCTGCTGCACCACGGCCTGGCCACCTTTGCCGGTTTGGTGCCAGATGGTCACCGCATCGGCCAGACGAGCGGCCACCTGCGGCAGGGTTTGGTTCAGAACGCGAGCGCCCTGTGACCCCCCAACGACCAGCACACGAATCGGCCCTTCACGTCCGGCAAAGCGAACCTGCGGCAGCGGGAGCGCCAGCACGTCGGTACGCACCGGGTTGCCGACCACGTCAGCTTTGGGGAAAGCACCCGGGAAAGCCTGCATCACTTTGGTGGCAATCTTTGCCAGCCACTTATTCGTCAGCCCGGCGATGCCGTTCTGCTCGTGCAGTACCACGGGAATACCGAGCGACCAGGCCGCCAGGCCACCCGGGCCGGAAACATAGCCGCCCATCCCCAGAACCACGTCCGGCTGCCAGGCTTTCATAATCGCCCGCGCCTGACGCCAGGCGTTAAAGATACGCAGCGGAGCCAGCGCCAGGGCTTTTAACCCTTTTCCGCGCAGGCCGGAGATACGAATGAAGTCGATGCCAATACCGTGTTTCGGCACTAAGTCGGCTTCCATACGGTCCGCGGTGCCGAGCCAGCGAATTTCCCATCCTTCGGCCTGAAGATGATGAGCAACCGCCAGCCCCGGGAACACATGTCCGCCGGTCCCGCCCGCCATCACCATCAACCGCTTCGCTTTGCCTGTCATTTGGCACTCCGTGTAAACGCCTGAGCCTTGGCCAGGCGAGTTTCATAATCTATTCGCAGCAACAACATGATTGCCGTAGACATAATTATCAGGCTGGAACCACCGTAACTGATAAGCGGCAGCGTCAGACCTTTGGTCGGCAGCATACCCGCAGCCGCACCAACGTTAACCAGCGCCTGGAAGCTAAACCAAATACCGATGGAGCAGGCCAGAAAACCGGAAAAACGCTGATCTAATTCCAGCGCGCGTTTGCCGATGGACATCGCGCGAAAAGCGACGAAGAATACCATCAAAAGAGCCAGTACCACACCGATATATCCCAGCTCCTCGCCGATAATCGAGAAGATAAAGTCGGTATGTGCTTCGGGCAAATATTCCAGTTTTTGAACCGAATTCCCCAGCCCCTGCCCCCACAATTCTCCGCGTCCAAAAGCCATCAGAGATTGGGTCAGCTGGTAGCCGCTGCCGAACGGATCTTCCCACGGGTTCCAGAAAGAGGTTACGCGGCGAATACGGTAAGGCTCGGCAAGGATAAGCAGGATAACCGCCGAGATCCCCATGCCGATAATGGCGATGAACTGCCACAGTTTTGCACCGGCCAGGAACAACATTGCCAGGGTTGTCACAAACAGCACAACCACCGTCCCCAGGTCCGGCTGCGCCAGCAGCAGAACCGCCATCACCAGGATAACGCCCATTGGTTTAAGGAAGCCGCGCAGGTTATTACGCACCTCGTCAACTTTGCGCACCAGGTAGTTTGCCAGGTAGCAGAACAGCGACAGCTTTGAAAACTCGGCGGGCTGAATACGCAGCGGGCCGAAGGCAATCCAGCGTGATGCACCGTTAACGGAACTCCCCACCACCAGCACAATCAGCAGCATGACAATCGAAGCCAGCAGCATCGCGGTACTGTGGCGCTGCCAGAAGTCCATCGGCAGGCGCAGGGTGACCATCGCCATGGCAAACGCCACGAGGATGTAAAGACCGTCACGTTTGGCAAACAGGAACGGATCGTCCGCCAGGCGCTGCCCTACCGGCATTGAGGCCGAAGTCACCATAATAAAACCGATCGCGGCCAGGCCGAACGTCAGCCACAGCAGCGTGCGGTCGTACAGCACCATGCTGTTGGCGTCGGCTTCGCGGGAGCCCATTACCCACCCTTTTACGGCCGAAGCGAGCCACGCCAGGACACCGAATCCCGGAACACGAGGCACGCGCAGGCGAGGGAGAGATAAACGCATCAGCCCAGCTCCTTCGCAAATTGAGTAAACACGTCGCCGCGCTGTTCAAAGTTTTTAAACTGGTCCAAGCTGGCGCAGGCCGGCGAAAGCAGTACCATATCGCCCGGCTGAACGCGTGCGGCGGCCAGTTTCATCGCCTGCTCCATCGTTTCGGTTTGCTCGGCGACTTCCGGACGCAGTCCGGCGAGTTCAGCGCCATCGCGGCCAAAGCAATAGAGGCGAACGCGGTCGCCCTGCAGGTAACGAGTCAGGGACGAGAAATCCGCAGATTTACCGTCGCCACCCAGCAGCAGATGCAAAGTCCCTTCAAGATGCAGCCCGTTCAGCGCCGCTTCGGTGCTGCCGACGTTGGTCGCTTTGGAATCATTGATCCAGCGAACGCCGTTACGCTCCCACGCCATCTGGAAACGGTGCGCCAGGCCGGTAAAGGTGGTCAGCGCTTTCAGGCTGGTTGCCCGGGGCAATTTCACCGCATCGGCCAGCGCCAGCGCCGCCAGGGCGTTGGTATAGTTATGCTGCCCAACCAGGCTCATCTCTTTGGTATTGAGGATCTTCTCACCCTTCACCCGCAGCCAGGTATCGCCCTGCTGGCGGTTAAGATGATAATCCCCCACATCAACGCCAAAGCTGACACAGCGTTCATCCGCGCCGCGCACCGGCATGGTCAGCGCGTCGTCGGCGTTCACCACGCAGACTTTTGCGTTTTCGTAGACGCGCAGCTTGGCCGCACGGTACTGCTGCATGCCAAACGGATAGCGATCCATATGATCTTCAGTCACGTTCAGCACGGTAGCCGCGGCGGCTTTCAGGCTGTACGTCGTTTCCAGCTGGAAGCTGGAAAGCTCAAGCACATACAGCTCGCAATCTTTGCCCAGCAGCATCAAAGCAGGCAGGCCGATATTGCCGCCTACGCCGACGTTAACGCCCGCCGCCTTCGCCATCTCGCCCACCAGGGTGGTGACGGTGCTTTTCCCGTTAGAACCGGTGATAGCGATTATCGGCGCCTGAGCTTCACGGCAAAAGAGTTCGATATCGCCAACAATTTCAACACCAGCATCCGCTGCGGCGCTAAGCGCGGGTGTTGCCAGCGCGATGCCAGGGCTCGCGACAATCAGATCCGCCGCCAGCAGCCAGTCTTCGTTCATCGATCCGGTATGGCGCTCGACGGTTTCAGGCAGCTTATCAAGACCAGGAGGGGAAATGCGGGTGTCGATTACGCGCGGTGTAACGCCGCGTGCCAGGAAGAAATCCACGCATGACAGGCCGGTAAGGCCCAACCCGATGATAACGACTTTTTTACCCTGGTAATCTGCCATGTTTAGCGAACCTTCAGCGTTGCCAGGCCAATCAGCACCAGCATCAGCGAGATAATCCAGAAGCGCACAATAACGCGCGGCTCCGGCCAGCCTTTTAATTCATAGTGGTGGTGAATCGGCGCCATACGGAAGATGCGCTGTCCGCGCAGCTTGAACGAGCCGACCTGCAAGATAACCGACAGGGTTTCAACCACAAACACGCCGCCCATAATCACCAGCAGGAACTCCTGGCGCAGCAGCACGGCAATCGTCCCGAGCGCGCCGCCCAGAGCCAGAGAGCCTACATCGCCCATAAAGACCTGGGCCGGATAAGTGTTGAACCACAGGAAACCCAGCCCCGCCCCAACGATGGCGGTACAAACGATAACCAGCTCGCCCGCGTGACGCAGGTAAGGGATATGCAGATAACCGGCGAAGTTCATGTTGCCCGTTGCCCATGCCACCAGCGCAAAGCCCGCGGCGACAAACACGGTTGGCATAATCGCCAGGCCGTCCAGGCCGTCCGTCAGGTTTACCGCATTGCCGGTGCCAACGATGACGAAGTACGCCAGCAGGACATAGAACAGGCCCAGCTGCGGCATCACGTCTTTAAAGAACGGCACCACCAGTTCGGTGGCCGGAGTCCCTTTGCCCACGGCATACATCGTGAAGGCAACCACCAGAGCAATGGCCGACATCCAGAAGTATTTCCAGCGAGCAATCAGCCCCCTGGTATCTTTGCGAACCACTTTGCGGTAGTCATCAACAAAGCCGACAATACCGAAGCCGACCAGCACGAACAGCACGCACCAGACGTAAGGGTTAGACGGGTAAGCCCACATCAGAACCGAGACCACAATAGCGGTCAGGATCATCAGGCCGCCCATCGTCGGCGTACCACGTTTGCTGAAATGCGACTCAGGGCCGTCGTTGCGCACAACCTGCCCGAAGGAGAGTTGTTGTAAACGCGCGATCATCCGCGGCCCCATCCACAGGGAGATAAACAGAGCGGTCAGCAGGCTGACAATGGCGCGAAACGTCAGGTAGGAAAAGACGTTAAAGCCGGAATAATATTTGACCAAATGTTCGGCCAGCCAAACTAGCATGCTTGTTTCTCCTGTAATGCGCGAACCACCTCTTCCATGGCCGCACTACGTGAACCTTTCACCAAAATGGTTAAAATTGAATGTTCCGCAATCAGCGCTTTTAAACGCTCAATCACGGCCTGCTTATCGGTAAAATGCTCACCAACTTCTGATGCAGCGCTCAGCGTTTTACTTAACACGCCCACGCTTAATACCCGGTCGATGCCTGCGGATTTTGCCGCCTCGCCTACCTGACGATGGCAGGCTTCAGCTTCATCACCCAGTTCGGCCATATCGCCCACAACCATCACGCGGTAGCCGGGCATTTCCGACAGCACCTGCGCTGCGGCGGTCATAGAACCCACGTTGGCGTTGTAGCTGTCATCCAATAGCAGCTGATTTTCAGCAAGCTGAATGGGGAACAGGCGGCCCGGAACGGCTTTCAGCCCGGCCAGGCCAGCTTTTACCGCTTCCAGAGGAGCGCCAACGGCCATCGCCAGCGCCGTAGCGGCCAGCGAGTTAGCAATATTGTGGCGGCCAGGCAGCGGCAGCACGACGTTAATATCACCCTGCGGGGTGCGCAGAGTGAACTCGGTGCCGTGCGAAGTGATATGGATGTTGGTCGCGGTAAAATCGCTCCCTTCCGCGTTAGGGGAAAAACGCCAGGTTTTGCGATCGCCGATGATCGCCTGCCAGTTCAGCCAGTCGTTATTATCGGCGTTCAGGATTGCGGTGCCGTTGGCAGGCAGGCCGGTAAAGATCTCACCCTTCGCTTTTGCAACGCCAGCCAGAGAGCCAAAGCCCTCAAGGTGCGCGGCGGCCAGGTTATTAACCAGCGCGGCTTCCGGGCGGGTCAGCCCCACGGTCCAGGCAATTTCGCCCTGGTGATTAGCACCCAGTTCGATAACGGCAAAGTCATATTCCGGGGTCAGGCGCAGCAGCGTCATCGGTACGCCGATGTCGTTATTCAGGTTGCCTGCGGTGTAAAGCGTATTGCCACACTGGCGCAGGATTGAAGCCGCCATCTCTTTTACCGAGGTTTTGCCGGAGGAGCCGGTGAGCGCCACAACGCGCGTCGGAACCTGCTGGCGAACCCACGCGCCCAGCTCGCCAAAAGCGAGGCGAGTATCCGCGACAACCAGCTGCGGTACATCTATATCCAGCTTGCGGCTTACCAGCAGCGCTCCTGCTCCACCTTTCACCGCATCTGCGGCAAAGTCGTGAGCATCAAAACGTTCGCCTTTTAGCGCCACAAACAGGCAGCCATCGGTGAGCTTACGGGTGTCGGTAGTGACATCGATAATGTCCGCGTCAGCGCCGAACAGCTCACCCTTCAGGATGGTTTCAAGTTGCTTCAGGGAGACGCGAATCATGCCACAACTCCCAGCAGACGAGCGGCAGTTACGCGGTCGGAGTAATCCAGACGGCGGTTGCCAACAATTTGATAATCTTCGTGGCCTTTACCGGCCAGCAGCACGACGTCGTTTTCTTTAGCCTGCATAATGGCATTGGTCACCGCTTCCGCACGCCCTAATACGACGTGAGCGCGGCCCGCATCAAGCATGCCGGTCAGGATATCGTCGACGATAGCCTTTGGCTCCTCGGTACGCGGGTTGTCGTCAGTCACCACAACCACATCGGCGTATTGCTCGGCGATACCGCCCATAAGAGGGCGTTTGCCCTTGTCACGATCGCCACCGCAGCCAAACACGCACCACAGTTTGCCGGCGCAGTGCAGGCGAGCCGCCTGTAATGCTTTTTCCAGCGCGTCCGGGGTGTGAGCGTAATCAACGACTACGGTAGGTTTACCCGCCGCGCTGAAGACTTCCATACGCCCGCAAACCGGCTGCAGGCGAGACCCTGACTCAACCAATTCGTTAAGCGGATAGCCGAGCGCCAGCAGCGTTGCCAGAGCCAGCAGCAGGTTACTGACGTTAAACGCCCCCATCAGGCGGCTTTCAATTTCACCGTCGCCCCAGGAGGAGCTAAAGCGAATCGTTGCCCCGCTGTCGTGATAAACCACTTCATTGGTTTTCAGCCAGCGACCGTGGCCGCCCGGCTGTAAATTGTTTTCCATGCTGACCGCAACGGCATCCGGCAGGCGAGCCAGCCAGCGGCGGCCGACTTCATCGTCGGCATTGATGATCGCCTGACCGCAGTCATGTTCGGAGAACAGCAGCCATTTTGCGGCTTCGTAATTTGCCATATCACCATGATAATCAAGATGATCGCGGCTTAAATTGGTAAAGACAGAGGCGGCAAATTTCAATGCCGCTACGCGGTGCTGAACCAGGCCATGGGAAGAGACTTCCATCGCGCCAAAGGTTGCGCCCTGCGCGCTCAGGCTCGCTAATACATGCTGAACATCAACCGCAGAGCCCGTGGTGTTCTCGGTCGGAACCACCTGCCCGAGCAGCCCATTGCCTACGGTGCCCATTACGGCGCTGGTTTCGCCCAGTAGCTGGGCCCATTGCGCAAGCAACTGGGTCGTTGTGGTCTTACCGTTGGTACCGGTCACGCCGACCAGGCGTAACGCCCCGGAAGGCTGATGATAGAAGCGCCCGGCCAGCGCAGAGAGGCGCTGATGCAGCTGGCTAAGATAGATGACAGGCACGCCGTGCATTTCACGCACTTCGCCATCCGCAGCTTCGCCGTCCGCCTCTGCGATCACGGCAGCTACACCCTGTGCTATCGCCTGCGGGATATAACGACGCCCGTCCGCCTGATGACCGACCACGGCCACAAAAAGATCGCCCGCAGCCGCCACGCGACTATCGAGTGTCATCTCTCGCAGCGCTCTCGCAGGCAGTCCGGCTACCCACGGAGCAAGAAGGTCACTCAAATTACGATCTGCCACCTGATGCCTCTTTCTGATTAATTACAAATTCGCTTTTCTCACCGACTGCCAGGGCATCCGGTTCAATGTTCATGGTGCGCAGCACGCCACCCATAATTGCACCGAACACGGGTGCAGAGATGGCACCGCCGTAATATTTACCGGCCTGCGGATCGTTAATCACTACCACCAGCGCGAAGCGCGGATTGCTGGCTGGCGCTACACCTGCGGTATAGGCAATGTATTTATTGATATATTTTCCGTCCGGCCCAACTTTCTTCGCGGTACCGGTTTTAATGGCAATACGATAACCTTTAATCGCTGCCTTAACCCCGCCGCCGCCGGGCAGTGCCACGCTTTCCATCATGTGTAGCACTGTGCGAACTGTGGATTCTGGAAAGACACGTTCGCCGGGAACCGGCGGGTCAACTTTGGTGATAGACAGCGGACGGTAAATTCCGTAGCTGCCGATTGTTGCGTAGACTCGCGCTAACTGTAACGGCGTTACCATTAGCCCATAGCCGAAAGAGAAGGTGGCCCTCTCTATGTCAGACCACCGTTGTTTTTGAGGATATAAGCCACTGCGTTCCCCGACCAACCCCAAATTGGTCGCTTTTCCCAGTCCAAAACGAGAGTAAGTATCTACTAACGCTGAGGAGGGCATCGCTAACGCCAGTTTTGAAACCCCGACGTTACTCGACTTCTGTAGGACTCCGGTAAGAGTCAATTCGTTGTAGCGCCCAACATCTTTGATCTCATGACCATTGATGCGGAACGGCACCGTATTCAGCACGGTATTTTCCTGTACCACGCCACGCTGCAGCGCGGTCATCACCACCATTGGCTTAACGGTGGAACCCGGTTCAAAGATGTCGGTAATAGAGCGGTTACGCATCACATCTTTTGCGGTACCGGTCAGGTTATTCGGGTTGTAGGACGGGCTATTGGCCATCGCCAGCACTTCGCCGGTATTCACATCCACCAGTACGGCGGTGCCGGACTCGGCCTTGTTAAAGGCGACGGCGTTATTCAGCTCGCGGTAGACCAGGGCCTGCAGGCGTTCATCAATGCTCAAAGCCAGGTTATGGGCGGCCTGGCTGTCGGTTGAGGAAATGTCTTCGATAACGCGCCCGTAGCGGTCTTTACGCACAACGCGCTCGCCGGGCTGACCGGTGAGCCATTTATCAAAGCTTTTTTCCACCCCCTCGATCCCTTCGCTATCGACGTTGGTAAAGCCGATGAGGTGAGCAGTCACTTCGCCTGAAGGATAGTAGCGGCGAGATTCCTGCCGCAGATGAATACCGGGGAGCTTAAGCTTCTTGATGTAGTCGCCGATGTCCGGGTTGACCTGACGGGCAAGATAGATAAAGCGGCCACTTGGATTGCTGTTAACCCGGGTAGCCAGCTGGTCGAGCGGGATTTTTAGCGCATCGGCCAGCGCTTTCCAGCGGTTATCCAGCGTTACGCCGCCCGCCTCGTGCAGCTCTTTAGGGTCGGCCCAAATCGCATTAACCGGCACGCTCACCGCCAGCGGACGCCCCGCGCGGTCGCTAATCATGCCGCGTGAAGTTGAAACTTCCTGCACGCGAAGAGAGCGCATATCACCCTGGCGCACCAGCATATCCGGACTGATGATTTGCAGCCACGCCACGCGACCGAGCAGGAAAGTCAGTGCGAGCAGAATGCAACCGCAAAGCAACGCAAAACGCCAACCGATAAAGTTGGCCTGTTCTTCCTGGCGTTTTGGTTTAAGCGTTTTTGCCGCTGCTCTCATCTGTCGCGCTATTCCTTATTGCTGAACTACGATGTTTTCCTGCGAAGGATCGACATGCTGCAATTGCAGCTTTTCCGTCGCGATCCGCTCCACCCGGCTATGATCGCCGAGCGCATTTTCTTCAAGAATCAGGTTGCGCCACTCAATATCCAGCGCGTCGCGCTCCAAAACCATCTGCTCACGCTGTGCTGTCAGCAGGCGGGTATGGTGCGCCGTGGTCACCACTGAAACGGCGGTGATAATGCTGGCGATGAACAAACAGAGTGGCAGTTTCCCGTGTCGCAGCAGATCGCCGCCGATCACCGTCGGCAAGGCGTGGCGCTCATTGCTGCCGAGCTGCGTGACCTTGCTGAGGGTTTCTGTCACTCGGTTGATCATGCGTTAGTCCTCTCGGCGATACGCAAAACGGAACTGCGCGCGCGCGGATTCTCCGCAACTTCTTCCTCGCCCGGCATCATTTTGCCGAGCGCCTTCAGATAGCGGCCGCCCAGTTTATTCAGCTGTGCCTCCGTCATCGGCAGACCCGCCGGAACCTGCGGACCACGGCTGTTTTCACGCATAAAGCGTTTGACGATACGGTCTTCCAGAGAGTGAAAACTGATAATCGACAGACGCCCTCCGGTTGCCAGCGCGGCCAGCGATCCGTTTAGCGCCTTTTCAATTTCGTCCAGCTCGCTGTTGATCCAGATACGAATAGCCTGGAAAGTGCGGGTGGCCGGATGTTTGAACTTGTCTTTTACCGGCATCGCGGCGGCTACAACGGCCGCCAGCTCTTTGGTACGCGTCATCGGCTCTTCACGATTGCGCTCCACAATGGCGCGCGCGATACGCTTACCAAAGCGTTCTTCACCGAAAGTTTTAATAACCCAGGCAATATCAGCTTCTTCTGCTGTCATCAGCCACTGGGCGGCAGACTGGCCACGTGTTGGATCCATACGCATATCCAGCGGGCCATCTCGCATAAAGGAGAAACCACGTTCAGCGTCATCCAGTTGAGGGGACGAAACGCCAAGATCCAGCAAAATGCCGTCGATCTTGCCTTCCAGTTCGCGCTCGCGGGCGTAATCTGCCAGCGCAGAGAATGGGCCATGAATGATGGAGAAGCGTGGGTCATCAATAGCGGCTGCCGCGGCGATCGCCTGCGGATCGCGGTCAATCGCCAGCAGACGACCCTGTTCACCAAGCTGGGACAGGATCAGGCGTGAGTGGCCACCGCGACCAAAAGTGCCATCAATGTAGATGCCTTCAGGACGAATATTAAGGCCGTTCACGGCCTCGTCCAGCAGCACCGTAGTATGTTTAAAATTTTCCATCATTTCTTAAAGTGACAAGTCCTGCAGACGTTCCGACAAGGTATTGGTCGAAGCCTGCTCAGCGTCGATATCTTCCCTGACCTGTTGATGCCAGGTCGTTTCATCCCACAGCTCAAACTTATTGAACTGCCCGACCAGCATTACTTCTTTGGTAAGCCCGGCGTGCTGGCGTAAAACTGGCGCCAGCAGCAATCGCCCGGCGCTATCCATCTGACATTCACTGGCATGACCCAGTAACAACCGCTGTACGCGGCGTTCTGCGGGGTTCATGCTCGACAGACGGGCAAGCTTTTGTTCAATAATTTCCCATTCAGGAACGGTATAAAGCAGCAGGCAGGGGTGATGGATGTCGATGGTGCAAACCATCTGACCTTCAGAGATTTCGACTAGCTTTTCCCGATAACGGGTAGGTACGGCAAGCCGCCCCTTGCTGTCGAGATTGACTAACGTTGCTCCACGGAACATGCCAGCCTCACCCTATAATGACCCATTCCACCACTTTACCCCACAAATTCCCACATAAAGGAGTTTACGGAGCGGAGGAAAACCTTGTCAAGCCAGCCAGGCCGCTTACGGGAATAAATTCCCGCGCCTAAGCGATTGATAAATGGCTGGCGTGAAAAGGGCCGCATTAGCGAGGCAAAATTAACGTCATGAATATTTGAAAGAAAAAGACCAATAAACATCAACAGCGTTAAAACGACTAAATACTTGTTTTGGGAAATATTAAGTGCGCAGTTTGCGACGCGGTCGGCATTTTAAGGTATTTCGGGGCTGGATAACAGCGCCAGATGCCCGCCCGGCGCAGGCTGAGCGTAAAGAGTAAAGAAAGCGAGGCGGCTAATGATTAATAATCCAACATTTCTTATCTGTGGGTGTGTAACAAAATAATACAAAGAAGAGATTTATTTAGCCGATGGGGATTTTTTATCACATTTTTCCCGGCTAATTAATTGCCTTAAAAAATAAGGGTAAATATACCGGAAAGTTCTTAATTAACTTTAGGGCAGCCGAAACTGCCCTCAAGATTAGTAGCGACTCAGGCTACCGCGACGATAAAGATTTCTGCGAATTCGGGTTAACCCAGGCTTCGGCTTACGCGGTTCGTCGAGGCTTGCCAGCACCAATTCAAGCACCCTTTCGGCAACATCTCGATGGCGTTGAGCAACCGCAAGCACCGGGCATTGCAGGAAGTCCAGCAGCTCGTTGTCGCCAAATGTAGCGATCGCCAGCTCAGAAGGAAGGCGGCCCTGGCGGCGCAGCGTGACGTCCATTACGCCCTGCAGCAGCGCAAACGAGGTGGTATAAAGCGCGTCCGGCATTTCGTGGGTTTCCAGCCATTTTTCAAAAAGCTGGGCCGCTGCCTCGCGCTCATAGCTGTTGGCATAGAGGTAGTTGACGGTACGCGGGTCGTCTTTCCAGGCGGTACGGAAACCCTGTTCACGCAGGAAACTGACCGAAAGCTCGGGCAGCGCACCGAGGTAAAGAATATTATCGCCGGGGAATTTGCGCAGCTCTTCGGCCAGCATTTCCGCATCGTCCTGATCGGCACCGACGACGCTGGTGAAATGCTCGCGATCTAATGCCCTGTCAAGCGCGATAATAGGAAACGAATCGTTCGCCCAGCGCTGATAGAAAGGGTGCTCCGGAGGCAGCGATGTCGAAACAATGATCGCATCAACCTGGCGCTGTAAAAGATGCTCGATGCAGCGCATTTCGTTGTCCGGCTGATCTTCCGAACAGGCGATCAGCAACTGATAGCCGCGCTGGCGAGCCTGGCGCTCAAGATAGTTAGCAATACGGGTGTAGCTGGTGTTCTCCAGGTCAGGGATAACCAAACCGATAGAACGCGTGCGCCCGGCGCGCAAACCTGCGGCCACCGCATTCGGGTGGTAGTTATGCTCCCGTACCACCGCCATAACTTTCTCAACGGTTTTATCGCTAACGCGATACTGCTTCGCCTTCCCGTTGATGACGTAGCTCGCCGTAGTGCGTGACACTCCTGCCAGGCGCGCGATTTCATCCAATTTCACTGTAGCCCCTTACTCTCCAGGTGACCCATAACCATACCCTGGCTATGGTTAACAACATTTACATCTAAGCGCAGAATAATAACTCCGGCAACCGCTTTTGCAGGGTGTTGTTTTCTGGTTTGCAAAAAAAAGCCCGGCAGTGATTACCGGGCCTGTGAGTTAGATCACATTAGTGACTAGCGCATAATCTTATCGCCGCGCGAAACGCCGACGACGCCCGAGCGGGCAATCTCAACGATTTTCGCCACATCGCGAATCGCATCGAGAAAAGCATTCAGCTTATCGCTGGTGCCGGCAAGCTGTACCGTATAGAGCGTCGGCGTCACGTCGATGATTTGCCCGCGGAAAATCTCCGCGCTGCGTTTCACCTCTTCGCGCCCGTACCCGCTGGCCTGAACTTTAACCAGCATGATTTCGCGCTCAACATACGCGCCCTGCCCCAGTTCGCTTACCCGCAGCACATCCACCAGCTTGTGCAGCTGCTTTTCGATCTGCTCCAGCACTTTTTCATCGCCCACCGTCTGAATAGTCATCCGGGAGAGCGTAGGATCGTCGGTGGGTGCCACGGTCAGGCTTTCAATGTTGTAGCCACGCTGGGAGAACAGGCCAATAACGCGAGATAACGCTCCTGATTCATTCTCCAGTAATACAGATAATATCCGGCGCATAATCAGGTTCTCTCCGTTTTGCTTAACCACATTTCATCCATTCCGCCGCCGCGGATCTGCATCGGATAAACGTGTTCTGTTCCATCGACCATGACATCCACAAATACCAGGCGCCCGCCGCGTACGGTTTCCAGGGCTTGTGCCAGCTGGCTTTCAAGCTCTTCGGGCTTAGTAATGGTGATGCCAACGTGGCCGTAAGCCTCCGCCAGCTTCGCAAAGTCAGGCAGCGACTCCATATAAGACTGAGAATGGCGGCCCGAATAGATCATGTCCTGCCACTGTTTTACCATCCCTAGATAGCGGTTGTTCAGGTTCAGTACCAGCACCGACAGGCCATACTGCAGGGCAGTAGAAAGCTCCTGAATATTCATCTGGATACTGCCATCACCGGTCACACAGATGACGGTTTCATCCGGCAATGCCATTTTCACGCCAAGCGCGGCAGGCAGGCCAAAGCCCATAGTGCCAAGCCCGCCCGAGTTAATCCAACGGCGAGGCTTATCGAACGGATAATAAAGCGCGGCAAACATCTGATGCTGGCCCACGTCGGAAGTGACATATGCCTCTCCTTTCGTCAGACGGTATGCCGTCTCTATCACCGCCTGTGGCTTAATCGCTGCGCTGCTACGGTCGAATTCGAGGCAGTGTCGAGCGCGCCATTGTTCAATGTGCTGCCACCAGTCACGAATCTCATCGCCGGACTGCTGCGTCTCTTCATGAGCCAACAGGTCCAGCATCTGGGTCAGAACCTGATGAGCGTCGCCCACGATTGGCACATCCGCAGCCACGGTTTTGGAAATAGAAGTCGGATCGATGTCGATATGCAGTACGGTGGCATTCGGGCAATATTTTGCGAGATTATTGGTGGTGCGATCGTCAAAGCGCACGCCAACCGCAAAAATAACATCGGAATGGTGCATCGTCATGTTGGCTTCATAAGTGCCGTGCATACCGAGCATGCCCAGTGCCTGACGGTGCGTTGCCGGGAAGGCTCCCAGCCCCATCAAAGAAGAAACCACCGGAATATTTAGCTTTTCAGCGAGCGTCAGCAGTTGTTCATGACATGCCGAATTAATAGCGCCCCCGCCGACGTACATAACCGGCTTTTTAGCCGCAATCAGGGTTTGCAGAGCACGTTTAATCTGCCCTTTATGTCCCTGCGTCGTCGGGTTATAGGAGCGCATACTGACGGATTCGGGCCAGGCGTACGGCAGCTTATTCGCCGGACTCATAATATCTTTTGGCAGGTCGACTACAACCGGGCCAGGCCGGCCGCTCGAAGCCAGCCAGAATGCTTTTTTGATGGTGGCGGGAATGTCTTCGACCTGTTTTACCAGGAAGCTGTGCTTTACCACCGGCCGGGAAATGCCGACCATATCGCACTCCTGAAAAGCGTCATAACCAATCAGAGAAGTTGCAACCTGCCCTGACAGCACCACCATTGGAATAGAATCCATATAGGCGGTTGCGATACCGGTGATGGCATTGGTTGCACCGGGACCAGAAGTCACCAGCACCACGCCCGTTTCGCCGGTCGCACGCGCCAGGCCGTCGGCCATATGCACCGCCGCCTGTTCATGGCGCACCAGCACATGATCGATTCCGCCCATAGTATGAAGCGCGTCGTAAATATCGAGGACCGCGCCTCCCGGGTAGCCGAATACCTGCTTAACGCCCTGATCGATTAACGACCGGACGACCATCTCGGCTCCTGACAACATCTCCATGGTTTTGCCTCCAGGCTCACGTTTTTGACCGCACGCAGAACTCATTTCCGCGCCGTCGTTGCGACAGGTTGTGTCTCTGCCTGTTTTGTTTTTATAGGTTTAGCTTATTAACATAACCGCTCAAAATCGCTCAGGCAATTATCCACCTACGCAATCCGGGGCAGCGAATTTGGCCTCATCGCTACAAAACCTGAACATAGCGGAGCTATCAACTGAACAGCGGGGAGGCTTGTTAACGAATATGTCAGAGATGGAGGTAAATGCAGTGCGTTATACATTAATTTAGAGATTCATAACCGCCGCAGAGCGGCAGTCAGAAAGTGCTAAAGTATAAAATGCTGCATTTTAAACAAAAGGGAGAAAAAAGAACGGTGACCTTCCGCGATTGCTGGCCAATTTACCTTTTTCACTGACAGCAAATTGTCTTTATTAGAGTCTGCATCCACAAATGCCCTCTGTCCTGCCCGGCTGATTCATGCCACGACAGATAACAGGTTCGAGTTTTTTGCGCAAAAGGAAGCGGAAAAATATTTATTTTCAGTTCATTAGCGAACTTCTCAGCCAGCCAACGCGGCGCTACGCCGACCAGTTTCGTCTGCGAAACCACATTCAAAACGCTGGTAATCGCTACGCCCTGCCAGGCAATAGAATTTTGTTTTTCAGCCGTATCATACCAAAGAAAACTGAATGAGCCGTAGTTATCCAGAGAAGCGGTAGCATGGCGCTCATTATAAAAATCGGTGATGCTGAACGAGTCACAAAAGCCTGGATGTTGCGGCCCGGTAACTAATACCATTTCGTCCTTAAACAGCGCCATGCGCTTAAATTCGGGCCGAACAAATTCTTCGTAACTAATCACAAAGTCGACTTTCTGATGCCGCATCTGATGCTCAATATCAGGGCCAAAACATGATTTAAAACCCAACTTAATATAGGGTGCGGAATATTTAACCGCATCATAAAAAATCGGTATTATTCGGTTATCCAGCGGGCTGGAAATGCAAATATTAAAAACTCGCTCACTTCCAAGAGGATCAAACCCGGCACCCGGTAGCTCATTCTGAACCAGTTGCAGGACGTGGCGCACAATACTGAACAGCTGAAACGCCCTTCCGGTTGGCTGTATACCTCGCCCATAGCGGACGAAAAGCTCATCGTTAAACATTATCTTCAGCCGGGAAACCGCATTGCTGACCGCTGGCTGAGACATCCCCAGCAGTCTGGCGGCCCCGGTAATACTTTCAGCCTGCATCACGGCGTCAAAAACCGTGAGCAAATTCAGGTCAACTTCTCGCAATTGTGATTTTATTATTTCCTGAACATTCGGACATTCAATGAGTTCATCAGTCATTTTATTACTCCAGCAGCAAATTGGGTTCCCTTCCACGGTTCAAGAACCTGAAAACTCCGTCATCAATATTTACTCGACTGGCAAACTGGGCTGATGGTCCTTTCGAAAGCATGCACCTTTAAATATTAAGCTCACCCCATTTATAAGCAACCATTAACAATTAACAAGAAGCATTAAAACTTACCCGTATTTAATATCGTTTTTGCCAGCGGGAAAACAATACATGATTTTTATAATATTCATACAAGGTACTATCAAAAAACGACCATAATCGAAAATTGATTAATTTAACTGTGATGCTTTCATATATATTCGTAAAAAATTCTTTAGTGGTGTTTTCCTCTGAATGAGAAACCGTGAAAAGCGACATACCCGCTGCGCCTGTCTGGATAAGTGTTGACAGCCGCCAGCAGATCAAGTACCAATTAATACATCACGAAATTACTCAGGGCTTGAACATGAATCACAGCATCCGCCTACTTGGTCTACTACTAAACGCATCTTATTTGCGCGGTAGACTGGTGGGCGACAATCAGCGTTGATTCAAGCCTTCAGACAAATAAAACCCGCGCCAATGCGCGGGTTTTTTTATGCTCGTAGCGAAGGCGCCCAGGACAGATAAAGGACCTAACCATGAGCCAGCAAGTTATTATTTTTGATACTACATTGCGTGACGGTGAGCAGGCATTACAGGCCAGCCTGAGCGTGAAAGAGAAACTGCAGATAGCCATGGCGCTGGAACGTATGGGCGTAGATGTAATGGAAGTCGGCTTCCCGGTCTCCTCTCCGGGTGATTTCGAGTCCGTTCAGACCATCGCCCGTAATATCAAAAACAGCCGTGTTTGTGCTTTGGCCCGCTGCGTAGAGAAAGATATTGATGTCGCCGCCGAGTCGCTGAAAGTTGCCGAAGCTTTCCGAATTCATACCTTTATCGCCACTTCGCCGATGCATATTGCCACCAAGCTGCGCAGTACGCTGGACGAAGTTATCGAGCGTGCCGTTTACATGGTAAAACGCGCCCGCAACTACACCGATGATGTTGAGTTTTCCTGTGAAGATGCTGGCCGTACGCCAATCGCCGATCTGGCTCGCGTAGTAGAAGCCGCGATTAACGCCGGCGCTACCACCATCAACATCCCGGACACCGTCGGCTATACCATGCCGTTTGAGTTCTCCAACATCATCACCGGCCTGTATGAGCGTGTGCCAAATATCGACAAAGCGATTATCTCCGTTCACACCCATGACGACCTGGGCCTGGCCGTCGGCAACGCCATCGCTGCGGTGCACGCGGGTGCTCGCCAGGTTGAAGGCGCGATGAACGGCATCGGCGAGCGCGCGGGTAACTGCTCGCTGGAGGAAGTCATCATGGCTATCAAGGTGCGCAAGGACATCATGAACCTGCACACCCGCATCAATCATCAGGAAATCTGGCGCACCAGCCAGATGGTCAGCCAAATCTGCAATATGCCGGTCCCGGCTAACAAAGCCATCGTCGGCACCGGCGCTTTCGCCCACTCCTCCGGCATTCACCAGGACGGCGTGCTGAAGAACCGCGAAAACTACGAAATCATGACCCCGGAATCCATTGGCCTGAACCAGGTGCAGTTAAACCTGACCTCTCGCTCCGGTCGTGCGGCCGTGAAGCACCGCATGGATGAAATGGGTTACAAAGAAAACGACTACAGCCTGGATAATCTGTACGACGCCTTCCTGAAACTGGCAGATAAAAAAGGCCAGGTCTTTGACTACGATCTGGAAGCATTGGCCTTCATCAACAAACAGCAGGAAGAGCCCGAACACTTCCGCCTGGACTACTTCAGCGTGCAGTCAGGCTCCAACGGCATCGCCACCGCCTCCGTGAAGCTGGCCTGTGGGGAAGAAATTAAGGCCGAAGCGGCAAACGGCAACGGCCCTGTAGATGCCGTGTACCAGGCTATTAACCGCATCACCGAATACGATATTGAGCTGGTGAAATACAGCTTGAGCGCCAAAGGCCAGGGTAAAGACGCGCTGGGCCAGGTTGATATCGTCGCCAACTACAACGGCCGCCGCTTCCACGGCGTCGGCCTGACTACCGACATCGTCGAGTCATCCGCCAAAGCGATGGTGCATGTGCTGAACAACATCTGGCGCGCCGGTGAAGTCGAAAAAGAATTGCAACGCAAAGCTCAACATCAGAATAAAGAACAAAATCAGGAAACCGTGTAATGTCGAAAAATTATCATATTGCAGTTTTGCCGGGCGACGGTATTGGCCCGGAAGTGATGGCTCAGGCCCTGAAAGTACTGGATGCAGTTCGTAACCGCTTTGATATCCGCATCACCACCAGCACGCATGACGTAGGCGGTGCGGCTATCGATCGTCACGGCAGCCCTCTGCCGCAGGCAACGGTTGAAGGCTGCGAGCAGGCCGATGCGATTTTATTCGGCTCCGTGGGCGGCCCTAAATGGGAACATTTACCGCCGGCAGAGCAGCCCGAGCGCGGTGCCCTGCTGCCGCTGCGCAAACATTTCAAACTGTTCAGCAACCTGCGTCCGGCGCGTCTGTATCAGGGGCTGGAAGAGTTTTGCCCGCTGCGCGCCGATATCGCGGCAAACGGCTTCGACATTCTGTGCGTTCGCGAACTGACCGGCGGGATTTACTTCGGCCAGCCTAAGGGCCGCGAAGGCAGCGGCATGCACGAAAAAGCCTACGATACTGAGGTTTACCACCGCTTTGAGATCGAGCGAATCGCCCGTATCGCTTTTGAATCCGCTCGTAAACGCCGCGGTAAAGTGACCTCTATCGATAAAGCGAACGTGCTGCAAACTTCGCTGTTGTGGCGGGAAATCGTCAACGAAATCGGCAAAGAATACCCTGACGTGTCGCTGTCCCATATGTATATCGACAACGCCACCATGCAGTTAATTAAAGATCCTTCTCAGTTTGACGTGCTGCTGTGCTCCAACCTGTTTGGCGATATTTTGTCCGACGAGTGCGCGATGATAACCGGTTCCATGGGGATGCTGCCGTCCGCCAGCCTGAACGAGCTGGGCTTTGGCCTGT
The DNA here is from genome assembly GCF_000412335.2 of Cedecea davisae DSM 4568. GTDB lineage: Bacteria > Pseudomonadota > Gammaproteobacteria > Enterobacterales > Enterobacteriaceae > Cedecea > Cedecea davisae. The sequence continues at coordinate 513,644 of NZ_KE161030.1, read as the reverse complement.
ACGAACCTGCGGGCGGTTCCGCGCCGGACATCGCAGGCAAGAACATCGCCAACCCTATCGCGCAAATCCTGTCTCTGGCGCTGCTGCTGCGCTACAGCCTGGATGCGGAACAGGCCGCTCAGGCTATCGAAGGCGCAATTAACCGCGCGTTAGAAGAAGGCCACCGCACCGGCGACTTAGCCCGTGATGGTAAAGCAATCAGCACCGACGAAATGGGCGATATCATTGCCCGCTACGTGGCTCAGGGGAAGTAATCATGGCTAAGACCTTATATCAGAAATTGTACGACGCCCATGTGGTCTTTGAAGCCCCGGAAGAGACGCCGCTGCTGTACATCGACCGCCATCTGGTGCATGAAGTGACCTCTCCACAGGCATTCGACGGCCTGCGCGCCCACGGCCGCCCTGTGCGCCAGCCGGGGAAGACTTTCGCCACCATGGATCACAACGTTTCAACCCAGACCAAAGACATCAACGCTTCCGGCGAGATGGCCCGCATTCAGATGCAAGAGTTGATGAAGAACTGCAAAGAGTTTGGCGTTGAACTCTACGATTTGAACCACCCTTACCAGGGCATCGTCCACGTGATGGGGCCGGAACAGGGCATTACTCTGCCGGGTATGACCATCGTCTGCGGCGACTCCCACACCGCCACCCACGGCGCGTTTGGCGCGCTGGCGTTCGGCATCGGTACTTCCGAAGTTGAACACGTGCTGGCAACACAGACCCTGAAACAGGGACGCGCTAAGACTATGAAGATCGAGGTCAAAGGCACCGCAGCACCCGGCATCACGGCCAAAGATATCGTGCTGGCGATCATCGGTAAAACCGGCAGCGCGGGCGGTACCGGCCACGTCGTTGAGTTCTGCGGGGAAGCTATCCGTGCCCTGAGCATGGAAGGCCGCATGACGCTGTGCAACATGGCGATTGAAATGGGTGCTAAGGCGGGTCTGGTCGCGCCGGACGAAACCACCTTCAACTATGTTAATGGCCGCCTGCACGCACCAAAAGGCGCTGACTGGGACGATGCGGTTGCTTACTGGAAAACCTTCAGCACCGATGAAGGCGCTAACTTCGACACCACCGTAACGTTAGATGCCGCTGAAATCGCACCGCAGGTAACCTGGGGAACCAACCCAGGCCAGGTCATCTCGGTGACCGACAATATCCCTAACCCTGACTCGTTCAGCGATCCGGTCGAGCGCGCCTCTGCCGAGAAAGCGTTGGCCTATATGGGCCTGAAGCCGGGTATCCCGCTGACCGAAGTGGCTATCGATAAAGTGTTTATCGGCTCCTGTACCAACTCGCGTATCGAAGACCTGCGTGCGGCGGCCGAAATCGCAAAAGGGCGCAAAGTTGCTCCCGGCGTACTGGCGATGGTCGTTCCAGGCTCCGGCCCGGTTAAAGCTCAGGCCGAAGCCGAAGGTCTGGACAAAATTTTCATTGAAGCCGGTTTTGAATGGCGCCTGCCGGGCTGCTCCATGTGCCTGGCTATGAACAACGACCGCCTGAACCCAGGCGAGCGCTGCGCCTCCACCAGCAACCGTAACTTTGAAGGTCGCCAGGGCCGCGGTGGGCGTACTCATCTGGTCAGCCCTGCAATGGCCGCCGCCGCCGCGGTTGCCGGTCATTTTGCTGATATTCGTACATTGAAATAAGAGGAACTACCATGGCAGAGAAATTTATCCAACATACCGGCCTGGTCGTTCCGCTGGACGCGGCGAACGTCGATACCGATGCCATTATACCGAAGCAGTTTTTGCAGAAGGTTACCCGCACCGGTTTTGGCGCTCACCTGTTTAACGACTGGCGTTTTCTGGATGATGCGGGCCAGCAGCCGAACCCAGAGTTCGTGCTGAACTACCCTGAGTTTAAAGGCGCTTCTATTCTTCTGGCGCGTGAAAACTTTGGCTGCGGCTCTTCCCGCGAGCATGCGCCCTGGGCGTTGACCGACTACGGTTTTAAAGTGGTTATCGCCCCGAGCTTTGCCGATATCTTCTACGGCAACTCGTTTAACAATCAGCTGCTGCCGGTAACGTTAAGCGACGAGCAGGTGGACGAGCTGTTTAAGCTTGTCGCCGCCCAGCCGGGGATTAAGTTTGTGGTAGATCTGGAGGCGAAAACCGTTCAGGCAGGCGAGAAAAGCTACTCGTTCGAGCTCGACAGCTTCCGCCGTCACTGCATGTTAAACGGTCTGGACAGCATCGGCCTGACATTGCAGCACGAAGCCGCGATTTCCGGCTACGAGCAAAAATTACCGGCCTTTATGCAGTAACGCTTAGCCCTCTCCTTTTCCGGGAGAGGGCTAAAATTATCAAACATTCTTAACCCGGCTGGTGAGGTAAAGCGCAACAACAGCCAGCCCCGCCATCAGCCAGTACACCGAATAGTGACCAAAACTCTCCGCCAGCGCGCCCTGTAAAATCCCCGCCAGAATGACGCCCGTTGAAATACTGTTGGTAAATAACGTAGTAGCAGACCCCGGCCTGCCGGGCATTAAGTCCTGGAACCACAACATCCCGATCCCGGCAATAATGCCGATAAACACTGCGTTAAACAGCTGCAAGGCCAGCAGCGCCGCCTTACCGTGAAAGAAAATCAGCCCGAGGTAAAACAGCACGCCGGCCGCCACCGCGACCACCATCATGTTTCGCTTACCGAAGCGCTTCACGTAGTAGCCCGCCAGAATCATCGCCGGGATTTCCAGCCCGGCGGCGGTGCCCATTAATAGGCCCGCCAGCTCGTCCGGCAGGCCGAGATCCTGGCTTATCCACAGCGGCATATCGATGATGTACATGGTGTTGCAGGTCCACATCAGCATTGAGGCAATAAACAGCATGCGGACATTGCTGTCCTTCCAGCCGCTGACCTGGGTTATGGCGACTTCGGCGGGTTGCTCCACCCTGGCAACCGAAGGCAAAGCAAAAACAATCAGCGCCAGCGAGATAACAAAAATCCCGGCGGCAATAAGAAACATGGTGGTAAAGCCGTATTTCAGCGCCAGCATAAAAGAGAGCGGCGGGCCAATCACCCAGGCAAGCGAGAGCTGGGCGCGCATCACCGAGCTGAACATCACCACTTCCCGCGCGGAGCGGTCGGCATATTCGCGCGCCAGGGCAAAGATTTGCGGCATAGCGGTGTTAGCAATGGAGGCGAACATCACACCAACGGTAATCAACGTCAGATAGTGGCGGTTAAAAGCAAACAAAATGCAGTTCGCAACCGCCATCACACAGCACACCATAATCAGCTTGCGCCTGTCGCCCTGGCTGTCCGATCTCTTTGCGAGCAGCAGGCTGACGCCTATCCCGGCGATGGCGTTGACGGTGTAGAACAGCCCGACCCAGAACGGGCGCACCTCAACTTCTCGTGTTAAAAAGAGGCTAAGCGTTGGGGCCTGTAGCGCACCCGCTATCCCCATCATAAAAGCGACAGCCATAAAAGCGGCATATACCGGGTTAAAACGACGTGCGCGGGTCAAAAACCAGAGCATGGAAAGTCCTTAAAAGGCCAGGGAGTCGAAGGCAGAGGCTAAGCGCGTAAATTTTAAACGAAAAAAGCCAGCAGTAAACAGCTGCTGGCCGGTGAAAAGCACCAATACTCAGTCACACATGAGTCGGCGCGGGGGTATTTTCGGGCATCGGGGTTGTAACCTCCCACTGCATCAAGTCTTCGAGCATCCTTAGTCTTTGCTCTACCGTCAGGCGAGCCAGCCATCCAGAACGAACAGATTGTGTCGCAGCAAAGTACTGTTGGAAAAACTTCACAGGTGATGACCGCATCATAAACACCTCCTCGCTTCATCGCCGATGATTATTGACGTAATATAGGGATAGTTAAATTGATGAGTTTCCAGCGGGAGTTCCTCTTTTATGTCTTCGTCACGTCTGCAACAACAATTCATCCGCCTGTGGCAGTGCTGCGAGGGCAAACCACAGGAAACTACGCTTAATGATCTGGCCGAGCTGCTGAGCTGTTCACGTCGCCATATGCGCACATTGCTGAACGCCATGCAGGAAAAAGGCTGGCTAAGCTGGCAGGCCGAAGCGGGCCGCGGCAAACGCTCGCAGCTCACCTTTCTCTATACCGGGCTGGCGCTTCAGCAACAGCGAGCCGAAGATTTGCTCGAGCAGGATCGCATCGATCAGCTGGTGCAAATCGTTGGCGATAAGGCGGCTGTGCGCCAGATGCTTATTTCCCATTTGGGACGCAGCTTCCGCCAGGGGCGCCATATTTTGCGTGTGCTTTACTACCGCCCGCTGCTTAACCTGCTGCCCGGCTCGGCGCTGCGGCGCTCCGAAACCCATATCGCAAGGCAAATTTTTAGCGGCCTGACGCGTATAAATGAGGAAAATGGGGAACTGGAAGCGGATATTGCCCATCACTGGCAGCAAATATCCCCTTTACGCTGGCGCTTCTTTCTCCGCCCCGGCATTCATTTCCATCATGGCCGGGAGTTGGACATGCTGGATATCATTACCTCGCTACAGCGCATCAATACCCTGCCGCTGTTTGCCCACATCACGCAGATAACCTCCCCGACCACCTGGACACTGGATATTCATCTCAGCCAGCCGGATGACTGGCTGCCGTGGCTGCTGGGCAGCGTTAACGCCATGATCCTGCCGCGCGAATGGACGACGATGCCGGATTTTGCCAGCCAACCCGTTGGCACAGGGCCTTATTCCGTCGCCCGTAATAATCGCAACCAGCTGAAGATCCATGCATTTGATGATTACTTCGGCTTCCGGGCGCTGATTGATGAAGTTAACTTCTGGGTACTGCCGGAAGTGGGGGAAGAGTCGAGCTGCGGCGTGCAGCTCCAGGGCATGCCGGACAGCGAAAAAGCCGTTGAAAGCCGCCCCGAAGAAGGCTGCTACTACCTGCTGTTCGACAGCCGCTCCACGCTCGGCGTTCACGAAGGCGTACGCCAGTGGATTGGCCACATCCTTTCGCCGGTCAATCTCATTTACCGTGCGGCCGAGCAGTATCAGCAATACTGGTTCCCTGCCTACGGCCTGCTGCCGCGCTGGCATCATTCGCGCCCCGGCCCGCTGCCCGCCAGGCCTGCTGGCCTCGAAAGCATTACCCTCACCTACTACCGCGACCATGTAGAACACCGCGTTATCAGCAATATCATGACCGAACTGCTGGCCGAGCAGGGCGTGAAGCTGATTATCCAGGAAGTCGATTACGCCGAGTGGCACCAGGGCGATGCACAAAGCGATATCTGGCTGAACAGCGTTAACTTTACGATGCCGCTGGAATATTCCCTGTTCGCCCAGCTGTATGAAGTGCCGCTTATCCAAAAATGCATGCCGCTGGACTGGCAGGGCGACGCACGCCGCTGGCACGGAAAAACCCTTCCTCTGCCGGAATGGTGCAAGCAAATGCTGGAGCGAAACGACGTTATGCCCTTGATTCACCACTGGTTGCGCATCGAAGGTCAGCGCAGTATGCGCGGGGTAAGAATGAACACCCTCGGCTGGTTTGATTTTAAATCAGCCTGGTTTGCGCCACCCGGCCCATAACGCTTTCGTAACACAGAGGAAATCAGTAGAATCCTCCCTGCTCAACGGGGTGCCAGGACAAATTGTCCGCGCTGAGATAATACCCGTCGAACCTGATCCGGATAACGCCGGCGAAGGGATTTGAGACAGTCCGCTCAATTCCTTTGCCCCCTTTTATAAGAGGTGCGAAGTGTTCAAAAAATTACTGCCGCTGCTGGCGCTGGTCGCCGCTCCCGTTTTTGCTAAGCCCGTATTAACCGTTTACACCTACGACTCATTTTCCGCCGACTGGGGCCCTGGCCCGGCGGTTAAAAAAGCGTTTGAGGCCGAGTGTAACTGCGAACTGAAATTTGTCGCGCTGGAAGACGGCGTGTCGCTGCTCAACCGCGTGCGCATGGAAGGTAAAAACAGCAAGGCTGACGTGGTGCTGGGGCTGGACAACAACCTGCTGGACGCGGCTTCACAAACTAAACTGTTTGCGCCATCCAATATCGATACCGCTAGCCTGAAAGTGCCCGGCGGCTGGAAAAACAGCACGTTTGTTCCTTATGATTACGGCTACTTCGCTTTTGTTTATGACAAAAACAAGCTGAAAAACCCGCCGAAAAGCCTGAAAGAGCTGGTCGAAAGCGACCAGAAATGGAAAGTGATTTATCAGGACCCACGTACCAGCACGCCGGGGCTGGGTTTGCTGCTCTGGATGCAGAAAGTGTATGGCGACGAAGCGCCAGAAGCCTGGCAGAAGCTGGCGAAAAAAACCGTCACCGTTACCAAAGGCTGGAGCGAAGCTTATGGCCTGTTCCTCAAAGGTGAAGCCGACCTGGTCATGAGCTACACCACCTCCCCGGCTTACCACATCATTGAAGAGAAGAAAGACAACTACGCAGCAGCGGACTTCAGTGAAGGCCACTACCTGCAGGTTGAAGTTGCCGGGCGTCTTGCCAGCAGCAAACAGCCCGAGCTGGCGGAGAAATTTATCAAATTCATTACCACCCCTGGGTTCCAGAACACTATCGCTACCGGCAACTGGATGTACCCGGTAACCGACGTGAAATTACCCGCCGGTTTTGACGGGCTGGTGAAACCGCAAACCACGCTGGAGTTTACGCCTCAGCAGGTCGCGGCCCAGCGGACTACCTGGATTAGTGAATGGCAACGCGCCGTCAGCCGCTGATCCCCGGCTGGCTCTATCCAGGGCTATTTGCCGCCACGCTGGTGGTGGCGGTAGCCCTGGCGGCTTTCCTTGCGCTGTGGTTTAACGCTCCGCAAACGGACGTCTCCGCGCTGCTGCAGGACAGCTATATCTGGCATGTTCTGCGCTTCTCTTTCTGGCAGGCCTTTCTTTCCGCCGCACTCTCCGTTTTCCCGGCTATCTTTTTAGCTCGGGCGCTTTATCGACGGCGTTTTCCAGGCCGTATGGCGCTGTTGCGGCTGTGCGCCATGACGCTGGTGCTGCCGGTGCTTGTCGCGGTATTCGGCATTCTCTCGGTTTACGGGCGCGAAGGCTGGCTGGCAACGCTTTGCGGCTGGCTTGGCCTCGAGTGGCATTTCTCGCCTTACGGCTTACAGGGCATCCTTCTGGCGCATGTTTTTTTCAACATGCCGATGGCCACCCGCCTGCTGCTCCAGGCGCTGAATAATATTCCATCAGAGCAGCGCCAGCTGGCCGCGCAGCTGGGTATGCAGGGCTGGAATTTCTTTCACTTCGTCGAATGGCCGTGGCTGCGGCGGCAAATTCTGCCGGCCGGGGCGCTTATCTTTATGCTCTGCTTTGCCAGTTTCGCGACCGTGCTCTCGCTGGGCGGAGGACCTCAGGCAACAACCATCGAACTGGCTATCTTCCAGGCCCTGAGCTACGACTACGATCCTGCCAGAGCCGCGCTGCTTGCGCTGCTGCAAATGGCTTGCTGCCTTGGGCTGGTGCTGCTCAGCCAAAGACTAAGCAAGGCTATCCCCGTGGGTTCAAGCCAGCTACAAGGCTGGCGAGATCCGCAGGATTCTCTGCGCCGTAAACTGTGCGATGGCCTGCTCATCGGGCTAGCATTGCTGCTATTGCTCCCGCCTTTGCTGGCGGTGATGTTCGACGGAATCAATAGCAGCATGAGCAGCGTGCTCCGGCAGGCCGCGCTCTGGCAGGCGCTCTGGACTTCGCTGCGCATTGCGGTTGCCGCCGGAATTATCTGCGTTGTGTTAACCATGATGCTGCTGTGGAGCTCGCGTGAACTGCGGCTGCGCAAGCGAGTGTTTGCCGGGCAGGCTATAGAACTAAGCGGTATGTTGATTCTGGCAATGCCGGGTATCGTACTGGCTACCGGCTTCTTCCTGCTGCTCAATAATACCGTCGGCCTGCCCCAGTCTGCCGATGCAATTGTCATTTTTACCAATGCGCTGATGGCCATTCCCTATGCGCTGAAAGTGCTGGAAAACCCCATGCGTGACGTAGCGGAACGCTATACGCAGCTCTGCCAGTCGCTGAATATTAGCGGTTTGAATCGCCTGCGGTTTATTGAACTCAGGGCGCTCAAAATCCCAATTTCTCAGGCGCTGGCGTTTGCCTGCGTGCTCTCTATCGGCGATTTTGGCGTGGTTGCGTTGTTTGGCAATGAAGATTTCCGCACGCTGCCGTTTTGGCTGTACCAGCAAATCGGCTCTTACCGCAGCCAGGATGGCGCGGTGACGGCGCTGTTGCTATTACTTCTGTGCTTTATGCTGTTCACTTTGATTGAAAAATTACCGGGACGCGATGCTAACTCTGACTGATGTAACCTGGCTGTATCAGCATTTACCCATGCGCTTTTCTCTCCGCGTTACCGCCGGTGAACGCGTGGCAATCCTTGGGCCAAGCGGCGCGGGGAAAAGCACGCTGCTGAGCCTGGTTGCCGGTTTCCTTGAACCGGCCAGCGGCAGCATCAAGCTGGACGGAAAAGAACATACCCGAACGCCGCCTTCGGCTCGCCCTGTGTCCATGCTATTTCAGGAAAACAACCTGTTCAGCCACCTTAACGTCCGGCAGAACATCGCCCTCGGTATGCACCCCGGTATGAAGCTAAATGCGCAGCAGCAGAGCAGGCTGGTGGCAATGGCAGAGCGCATGGGGTTGCAGAAGATGCTCGATCGTCTGCCGTCCCAGCTTTCCGGCGGCCAGCGCCAGCGTGTGGCGCTGGCCCGTTGTCTGGTGCGTCAGCAGCCTATTTTATTGCTGGATGAACCCTTTTCGGCGCTCGACCCGGCGCTGCGCCAGGAGATGCTACAGCTGCTTGATGAACTGTGTCGGGAGCAGCGGCTGACGCTGCTGATGGTCTCTCATAGCACTGAAGATGCGGCGCGCATTGCCGAACGCAGCCTTGTCGTTATGGACGGACGTATAGCCTGGGATGGGGAAACAAAAACGCTGCTAAGCGGCGAGGCAAGCGCCTCGACGCTGTTGGGTATCGGCCGCTAGTGGGATAAAACCTTCCACAAAATATCCCAGTAAACCGGCATCAGCGGATGCTGAAGCAGCGCCACCAGGCTGCCGATTCCGGCCACCAGCATCAACGGCGCCAGCCAGTGTAAACGCGATCGAGGCAGAAAGCGGGTAAGCCTGTCTGAGCCGCTCTTATCGCTACGATACCAACGCCAGCACAGCCAGGCGGCCAGCCATAACAGCAGCGCCACCGCCAGCAGCAGCCACTTAAAGCTGGCGCTCTTCATATCTGCCGGAATGTCTATCGCCGCGCCGGCCAAAATACCGGGCATAAAATAGAGCGGAGGCCAGAGCAGGCAGCCAATGATATTCGGCGGCAGAAACTTAGCCAGCGGCAAGTCCAGCATTCCGGCAACCATCGGCACCAGCGGCCGCGTCGGGCCAACAAACCGCCCAACCAGAATGGTAAACATGCTGTGCTGATGCAGGGCGTGCTCGGTTTTATCCAGCAGCGCCTTGTTCTTCTTCATAAACGACCAGCGGTGCAGCGGCCCTTTAAAACGCTGCCCCAGCCAGAATGAAATCCAGTCGCCCAGCAGGCAGCCTACAATTCCGGCGCCCCATGCATAGTAAAAATTGACCTGCCCGCTGCCGATAAGCGCGCCAAGCCCCGCCATCATCACCGTGCCCGGCAGGATAAGCCCCACCAGCGCCAGCGACTCAAAGAAGGCCACCAGCATCACCGCGAAAAGCGAATATGCTACTGACTGCGTAATAAAGTGTTCCAGTAAGGCTTCCATAGGCTTTCCGTCGATAAACGAGCGGGGGATTCTCCAGAATTAACGTGATGGCCGTCAAGGTATCATTTATATGAATAAATAATAGCCGGGAAAGTTCCGGATGGTTTGCGGCACCGCTCGACAACACTGTATATAAATGCAGTAATCAGCCGCAAAATGGACTATAATCGAATCACTTTTCCTGAGAGAGAATGCAGCGTGTCTCAAGCTCGTCAGGGGTTTCTGCTGACCAGACACTGGCGGGATACTCCACGCGGAACCGAAGTTGATTTCTGGCTGGCCACCGATGCTGGCCCGCAAAAAGTGCGCCTGCCGCCGCAGGAGTCCGTGGCTTTTATTCCGCAGGCACAGCTGGCGCAGGCGCAGCGTTTGCTGGCAGGCGAAAGCCAGTTCCGCCTCACTCCGCTTGAGCTAAAAGATTTCCACCGTCAGCCGGTGGCCGGTCTTTATTGCCACCAGCACCGCCAGCTCATCAGGCTTGAGAAACTGCTGCGGGACGGCGGCGTAACGGTTTACGAAGCGGACATCCGCCCGCCGGAGCGTTTCCTGATGGAGCGCTTTATCACCGCCCCGGTCTGGTTCAGCGGCCAGCCTCAGGGCGAAGTGCTGCTCGACACGCGCCTGAAGCCGGCCCCGGAATATCGCCCGCCGCTGAAATGGGTATCGCTGGATATCGAAACCAACCGCCACGGCGAGCTTTACTGCATCGGCCTTGAGGGCTGCGGCCAGCGCCACGTCTACATGCTGGGGCCGGAGAACGGCGAGGCCTCCAGTTTGGATTTCACGCTGGAATATGTTGCCAGCCGCCCTCTGCTGCTTGAAAAGCTCAACGCCTGGTTTGCCGAACACGATCCCGACGTCCTGATAGGCTGGAACGTGGTGCAGTTCGACCTGCGGGTGCTGCAAAAAATGGCAGAACGCTATCAGGTACCGCTGCGGCTGGGCCGTGGCAACAGCCTGCTGGAGTGGCGCGAGCACGGTTTCAAGCAGGGCGTATTCTTCGCCCAGATTGCCGGGCGAGTGATCATCGACGGTATTGAAGCCCTGAAATCCGCATTCTGGAATTTTTCCTCTTTTTCTCTGGAAACCGTCTCACGCGAGCTGCTGGGAGAAGGCAAATCTATCGATAACCCATGGGATCGAATGGATGAGATCGATCGCCGCTTTGCCGAAGATAAGCCCGCCCTGGCAACCTATAACCTCAAAGACTGCGAGCTGGTTACGCGGATTTTCCATAAAACCGAGCTGATGCCGTTCCTGCTGGAGCGCGCTTCGGTGAACGGACTGCCGCTGGACAAACACGGCGGCTCGGTAGCGGCATTCAGTCATCTCTATTTCCCGCGTATGCACCGCGCCGGTTATGTCGCACCTAACCTTGGTGAAGTGCCGCCGCAGGCAAGCCCCGGCGGCTACGTTATGGATTCCCGCCCCGGGCTGTACGACTCGGTGCTGGTGCTGGATTATAAAAGCCTGTACCCATCTATCATTCGCACCTTTTTAATCGATCCTGTCGGGCTGGTCGAAGGCACAGCGCAGCCGGACTCCGCGCACGCTGTTGAAGGTTTTATTGGCGGGTGGTTCTCCCGCGAAAAACACTGCCTGCCGGAAATAGTCGGCCAAATATGGCACGGCCGAGACGAAGCAAAACGCCGGGGCAATAAACCTCTGTCCCAGGCGTTGAAAATAATCATGAACGCCTTTTATGGCGTGCTGGGCACCAGCGCCTGCCGCTTTTTCGATCCCCGTCTTGCCTCATCGATCACCATGCGTGGACATGAGATCATGCGCCAGACCAGGGAATTAATAGAAGCCTGCGGGTATGACGTGATTTATGGCGATACGGATTCAACCTTTATCTGGCTTAAAAAGGCACACACCGAGCAGGATGCCGCGCGCATCGGTAACCAACTGGTTGAGCACGTTAATAACTGGTGGCGCGAGCACCTGAAGAACACACAAAACCTCAGCTGTGCGCTGGAGCTGGAGTACGAAACCCATTTCAGCCGTTTCCTGATGCCGACCATCAGAGGAACGGATCAAGGCAGTAAAAAACGCTATGCCGGGATGATTCAGGAGGGCGACGCTCAGCGCATGGTGTTCAAGGGGCTGGAAACGGTGCGCACGGACTGGACGCCCCTCGCCCAACAGTTCCAGCAAACGCTGTACCTGCGGATTTTCCGCAACGAGCCCTATCAGGATTATATTCGTGAGACGATTGCCAGCCTGATGGCGGGCGAGCTGGACACCCAGCTGATTTATCGCAAAAGGCTGCGCCGCCCGCTAAGTGAATACCAGAAAAATGTCCCGCCTCACGTCCGCGCCGCCCGACTTGCCGACGAGCATAACCAGCGGCTTGGGCGCCCGACGCAGTACCAAAACCGCGGTACAATAAAATATGTGATGACGCTAAACGGCCCCGAACCTGTGGATTACCAGCAGGCCCCTCTGGATTACGATCATTACCTGACGCGCCAGCTACAGCCGGTGGCCGAAGGGATTTTGCCCTTCCTTGAGGATGACTTTGCTACACTGATGACGGGGCAAATGGGGCTATTTTAATAGACTCGGGGTGTGACAAGCAGGTGACGAATCCGTTGCCATCCAGTACCATAGCGCCCTTCTCCGAATCCATAGACCCAATTTTAAACGACTGCGCCCCTTGTGCGCGGTAGTCATGCTATTGCCTGCAAATTTAAGTCACTGAAATAGAGCCGAAAACTTATGCCTTTTATACTTGGTCAACGTTGGATCAGCGATACCGAAAGCGAACTGGGACTGGGAACCGTTGTGGCGCTCGATACGCGCATGGTTACTCTGCTATTCCCGGCAACGGGTGAAAATCGTCTGTATGCCAGAAATGACTCGCCTATCACCCGCGTGATGTTTAACCCGGGCGACATCATTACCAGCCATGAAGGCTGGCAGCTAAAAGTTGATGAAGTTAAGGAAGAAAAGGGTTTACTCGCCTACCTTGGTACCCGCCTCGACACCGAAGAACAAAGCGTTCTGCTGCGCGAAGTGTTTCTCGACAGCAAGCTGGTGTTCAGCAAGCCTCAGGATCGCCTGTTTGCCGGGCAAATCGACCGCATGGACCGTTTTGCGCTACGTTTTCGCGCGCGCAAATATCAGAGCGAACAATCTCGCCAGATCTGGAGCGGACTGCGCGGCATGCGCACCAGTCTTATCCCGCATCAGCTGAATATTGCCCATGATGTAGGCCGCCGCCATGCGCCGCGCGTCCTGCTCGCCGATGAAGTTGGCCTGGGCAAAACCATCGAAGCCGGGATGATAATCCACCAGCAGCTTCTGGCAGGCAGCGCCGAGCGCGTAATTATTGTGGTGCCGGAAACCCTGCAACACCAGTGGCTGGTTGAAATGCTGCGCCGCTTCAACCTGCGTTTCGCCCTGTTTGATGACGAACGCTATGCCGAAGCCCAGCACGACAGCAGCAACCCGTTTGACACCGAACAGCTGGTCATCTGTTCGCTCGACTTTGTGCGCCGCAGCAAACAGCGCCTTGAAAACCTGTGCGAAGCGGAATGGGATCTGCTGGTTGTCGATGAAGCCCACCATCTGGTGTGGAGCGAAGACGCACCGAGCCGCGAATACCAGGCCATCGAACAACTGGCCGAACACGTACCCGGCGTGCTGCTGCTGACGGCAACGCCGGAACAGCTGGGAATGGAAAGCCACTTTGCGCGTCTGCGCCTGCTTGATCCTAACCGCTTCCATGACTTCGAGATGTTCGTTGAAGAGCAGCAGCATTACCGTCCGGTTGCGGACGCCGTTGCTCTGCTGCTGGCGGGCGATCGCCTGACTGACGAGCAGCTCAACACCATGGGCGAGCTTATCGGCGAGCAGGATATCGAGCCGCTGCTGCAAACCGCCAATAGCGATCGCGAAGGCAGCGAGGCCGCTCGTCAGGAGCTGATCTCTATGCTGATGGACCGCCACGGCACCAGCCGCGTGCTGTTCCGTAATACCCGTAACGGCGTGAAAGGCTTCCCGAAACGCGAACTTCATACCATTCGCCTGCCGCTGCCAACGCAGTATCAAACGGCGATTAAAGTTTCCGGCATCATGGCGGCGCGCAAGTCCGTTGAGGAACGCGCCCGCGATATGCTTTATCCGGAGCAGATTTATCAGGAATTCGAAGGCGATACCGGCACCTGGTGGAACTTCGATCCGCGCGTCGAATGGCTGATGGGCTACCTGACCAGCCACCGCTCGCAAAAAGTGCTGGTTATCTGTGCCAAAGCCGCCACCGCGCTACAGCTTGAGCAGGTTCTGCGCGAGCGCGAAGGCATTCGTGCCGCCGTGTTCCATGAAGGCATGTCAATTATCGAACGCGACCGCGCAGCCGCCTGGTTTGCGGAAGAAGACACCGGCGCTCAGGTCCTGCTGTGCTCCGAAATCGGCTCTGAAGGGCGTAACTTCCAGTTTGCCAGCCAGCTGGTGATGTTTGACCTGCCGTTTAACCCGGATCTGCTGGAACAACGTATTGGCCGCCTCGACCGTATCGGCCAGGCGCACGATATCCAGATCCACGTTCCTTATCTGGAAAAAACCGCGCAGTCGGTACTGGTAGACTGGTATCACGCGGGCCTGGATGCCTTCGAGCATACCTGCCCGACCGGCCGCACCATTTACGATAGCGTCTACCCGCAGCTTATCGAGTACCTTGCCGCCCCGGAAAACACCGAAGGCTTTGATGGCCTGATTAAACAGTGCCGCGAGCAGCACGATGCGCTGAAAACTCAGCTTGAACAGGGCCGTGACCGCCTGCTGGAGATCCACTCCAACGGCGGCGAAAAAGCCCAGGCGCTGGCGCAGGCAATTTCCGAGCAGGATAACGATACCAACCTCGTAAGCTTTGCGATGAACCTGTTCGACATCGTCGGTATCAACCAGGACGATCGTGGCGACAACATGGTTGTACTGACGCCGTCCGACCATATGCTGGTGCCGGACTTCCCGGGCCTGCCGGAAGATGGCTGCACCATTACCTTCGAACGTGATGTGGCGCTTTCGCGCGAAGACGCGCAGTTTGTTACCTGGGAACACCCGATCATCCGTAACGGCCTGGATCTGATCCTTTCCGGCGATACCGGGAGCTGTGCCCTGTCTCTGCTGAAGAACAAGGCGCTGCCGGTAGGCACGCTGCTGCTTGAGCTGGTCTACGTTGTTGAAGCGAAAGCGCCTAAACAGCTACAGCTTAACCGCTTCCTGCCGCCAACGCCGGTGCGTATGCTGGTTGATAAAAATGGCACCAACCTTGCGGCACAGGTGGAGTTTGAAAGCTTCAACCGCCAGTTGAGTGCGGTTAACCGCCACACCGGCAGCAAACTGGTCAATGCGGTACAGCCCGACGTTCACGCGATTCTGCAACTGGCCGAAGAGAAAGTCGCCAGCGCTGCACGGGAGCTGATCGACTCTGCTCGCGAAGAAGCCGATGAGAAACTGAGTGCGGAACTGTCACGTCTGGAAGCGCTGAAGGCGGTCAACCCTAACATCCGTGATGACGAACTTGCGGCAATTGAAAGCAACCGTCAGCAGGTGATGGAAGCCCTGAGCCAGGCTAACTGGCGCCTGGATGCGCTTCGCCTGATTGTCGTTACCCATCAGTAAATAGACGTCGCTTTACTCAAACCATTCGAGTTGTAGCAAAGCGGCAAAAGAAAGCATTCCCGGTCGCTGACTTGAGCCAGTGACCGGGATAAACAAGAGCAGCAAACGCAGCTGTGACTTGAAGGATGCAGAGTAAATGTTGATGGAACCGTACAACCCGCCAACTGAACCGTGGCTGCACATCCTTTACCAGGATGAGCACATCATGGTGGTCAACAAGCCCAGCGGCCTGTTGTCGGTTCCCGGGCGTCTTGAAGAGCATAAAGACAGCGTAATGACGCGCGTCCAGCGCGACTATCCGCTGGCAGAATCGGTCCATCGGCTTGATATGGCGACCAGCGGCGTTATTGTAGTGGCGTTGACCAAAGCGGCCGAGCGTGAACTCAAACGCCAGTTTCGCGAGCGCGAGCCGAAGAAGCAGTACGTGGCTCGCGTTTGGGGCCATCCGCAGCCGGAGAAAGGCATGGTGGATTTGCCGCTGATTTGCGATTGGCCAAATAGGCCTAAGCAGAAGGTGTGCTACGAAACAGGGAAAGCGGCTCAGACGGAATATCAGGTGCTGGAATACGCGGCGGATAATTCCGCCCGCGTACAGCTAAAGCCGATTACCGGGCGCTCGCACCAGCTGCGTGTCCATATGCAGGCGCTCGGGCACCCGATCCTTGGTGACCGCTTCTACGCCACGCCTGAGGCGCTGGCAATGGCACCTCGTCTGCAACTGCATGCCGAAATGCTTACCATAAGCCACCCAAGCTTCGGTACGCCAATGACGTTTAAAACACCTGCTGACTTTTGACTAAAAGCCTCCGAATGGAGGCTTTTTTCTACTTGAACCCTTTCGTCGTTTTAATCAGATCGTAAGCACCCTGAATTTCCTGCGCTTTCTGCTTCGCCATCTGCATCATTTCCGGCGGTAACCCTTTTGCCACCAATTTATCCGGATGATGCTCGCTCATCAGCTTACGGTAGGCACGCTTGATAACCGTCGGCTCATCGGAGCTTTTCACCCCTAGTACATTGCAGGCGTCCTCAAGCGTTGGCCCCCGCTGCTGCTGAGAGAAGCCGCCCTGTGACTGCTGCTGATACTGCCCGCCGCCAAACTGCTGGCCGCCCTCCATCATGCGCAGGAACTGGTCAAACTGGCCGCGAGAAATCCCCAACTCTTCGGCAATGACATACAGCACCTGCCGCTCATTCGGATGCAATGAACCGTCGGCGAACGCCGCCTGGATTTGGATTTCCAGAAACATCCGAATAAGATCGGAGCGGCCAAAGCACACGGTGCGCATCTGACGCATTTTTTCACGCAGCGGGTAGCCATTCTCTTTACCGTCCCGGAAGGCTCTTTGCGCCGCAGCGCGCGCTTCACCGTGGAGCTGCATGCGGTCCATAAGTAAAGAAGCGATTTGGATATCCGCCTCGGTTACTCTGCCTTTCGATTTGGTGAGATGCCCCATCACTTCAAAAGTGGTAGAAAAAAACAGCGCCTGACGCTGCTGCTGGTTGGCAAACCAGGCGCCACGGCGGCTGCGCGCCTTATCGAACATATGGCCGATAAGAAAACCAATCACCACACCCCAGAAGCCGCCGCCCGAGATTAACCCCAAAGCAACACCCACTACTTTTCCCCAATACCGCATATACTCCCCAAATCGTCATGCCGTCGTCTAGAATTTGCTTTATCATACCCGCCATTGATAGCGGTGCCTAACGGCATCCTGCTGAACGGGCTGGATTAACACTAGCGCTGTGGTGATGAGTACGTTAGTCTCTGACCGTTTGCCTTCGCTATACCCTGATGACGGAACAACAAATAACACGTATGAAAAAACGTATTCCCACCTTGCTGGCCACCCTGATTGGCTCAGCGCTTTATAGCCAACAAGGTATGGCTGCCGACCTTGCCTCGCAATGTATGCTGGGTATCCCAAGCTACAACCGTCCTTTGGTTCAGGACGATGGCAACAGCCTTCCGGTAACTATCCAGGCCGATCATGCCAAAGGAAATTACCCGGATAATGCCGTATTTACCGGCAATGTTGACATTCAGCAGGGGAATAGCCGTCTGCAGTCTGACGAAGTCCAACTGCATCAGAAGCAGGTTGAAGGCCAGCCGGAACCGGTACGCACCGTCGATGCCTTAGGTAATGTGCATTACGACGATAATCAGGTCATCCTGAAAGGTCCGAAAGCGTGGTCGAATTTAAATACCAAAGATACTAACGTCTGGAGCGGTGATTACCAGATGGTAGGCCGCCAGGGTCGCGGAACTGCGGACCTGATGAAGCAGCGCGGCGATAACCGCTACACCATCCTCGAGAACGGGACGTTTACCTCCTGCCTGCCCGGCTCCAATACCTGGAGCGTGGTAGGAAGCGAAGTTATTCAGGACCGTCAGGAAGAAGTCGCCGAGATCTGGAACGCCCGCTTTAAGCTCGGCCCGGTGCCGGTCTTTTATAGCCCTTATCTGCAGTTGCCGATTGGTGACAAACGTCGCTCAGGCTTCCTGATCCCAAGCGCTAAATACAGCACCAACAACGGCCTTGAGTTCACGCTGCCGTACTACTGGAACATTGCGCCGAACTTCGATGCCACCATTACGCCGCACTACATAGGCAAGCGCGGCGGCATTCAATGGCAGAACGAGTTCCGCTATCTGACCCAGGCGGGTACAGGCTTGATGGAGTTTGATTACCTGCCGTCAGACGATGAGTACAAGAACGAACCTGGCGTCGATTCAGGAGCAAAAGACCGCCGCTGGCTGTTCTACTGGAACCACAGCGGGGTGATGGATCAGGTATGGCGCTTTAACGTCGATTACACCAAGGTTAGCGACTCCCGCTACTTTAACGACTTTACCTCTAAGTACGGATCCAGCACCGACGGCTACGCGACGCAAAAATTCAGCGTCGGTTACGCTAACCAGAACTTCGACGCGACATTGTCCGCTAAACAGTTCCAGGTCTTTGCTAATCAGCTTGGCGGAAGCACCAGCTCTTACCGTGCAGAGCCGCAGCTGGACGTTAACTTCTACCAGAACGATGTTGGCCCATTTGATACCCGTATTTATGGCCAGGCGGTTAAATTCACCAACGTGAATGACAATATGCCGGAAGCCACACGTCTGCACCTGGAACCGGTTATCAACCTGCCGCTGTCGAACGGCTGGGCCAGCCTGAATACCGAAGCTAAGCTGATGATGACCCATTATCAGCAGGACAATATCGAGAAATATAAAACCTATACCACTGCTCAATATAATTCAGTCCCAACCTACGGGCCTTATCAACAGGCTCGAGACTCTGCAAACAGCTTAGAATCAACGGTCAACCGCACGCTGCCGCAGTTTAAAATGGACGGCAAGCTGATCTTCGACCGCGATATGGACTCCGTAGCCGGCTGGACTCAGACCCTGGAGCCGCGCGCCCAGTATCTGTACGTGCCTTACCGCAACCAGAGCAACATCAATAACTACGACTCCTCGCTCTTACAGTCGGACTACAGCGGGCTGTTCAGGGACCGTACCTACGGCGGCCTGGACCGCATTGCTTCCGCCAACCAAATGACTACCGGCGTCACTTCTCGCGTTTATGATGATGCTTCGGTTGAACGTTTTAATATCTCCGCTGGTCAAATCTACTATTTCACCCAGTCCCGTACCGGAGATGACAACATCAACTGGGAGAAAGATAAGAAAACGGGCTCTATGCTCTGGGCCGGTGATACTTACTGGCGTATGACCGATCGCTGGGGTCTGCGCGGCGGCGTGCAGTATGACGCGCGCCTGGGCAATGTTGCAAATGGCAGTGGTGCCATTGAGTACCGCCGAGACACGGATCGTATAGCGCAGTTAACCTACCGTTATGCCAGTCCGGAGTATATTCAGGCAACATTGCCTACTTACTCTTCTTATGAGCAATATAAAGAAGGGATCTCGCAGGTAGGTATGGTAGCCAGCTGGCCGATAGTCGATCGCTGGTCGGTAGTCGGGGCTTACTACTATGATACCAATGCCAGACAGTCCGCTGACTCTATGTTTGCCGTCCAATACAGCTCTTGTTGCTATGCAATTCGTGTTGGTGTCGAACGTAAAATCAACGGCTGGGAAAATAACCAAAGCAAATACGATAACGTAATCGGCTTTAACATCGAGCTACGCGGCCTTAGCTCCAACTATGGCCTGGGTATCCCGCAGATGCTGCGTTCTAACATTCTGCCGTACCAAAGCTCGATGTAATTCACTTTGACGAATACTCTAAATAATCCGCTTTGCGGCTAAGTAAAATGGAAAAAGTATGAAGAACTGGAGAACGCTGCTTCTTGGTGTCGCACTGGTGGCAAACACGGCTTTTGCTGCCCCACAGGTTGTCGACAAAGTAGCCGCCGTAGTCAATAACGGCGTAGTCCTTGAAAGTGATGTTGATGGCTTAATGCAGTCGGTGAAAATGAATTCACGGGATGCGGGCCAGCAGCTTCCTGACGATGCTACCCTGCGTCACCAAATTCTTGAACGCCTGATTATGGACCAAATCATCCTGCAGATGGGCCAGAAAATGGGCGTCAAGATTACCGACGATGAGCTCGATCAGGCTATCGCCAACATCGCCAAACAGAACAATATGACCATGGATCAGATGCGCAGTCGTCTGGCCTATGACGGCGTGAACTACAACACTTATCGCAGCCAGATTCGTAAAGAGATGACGATTTCGGAAGTGCGTAATAACGAAGTTCGCCGCCGCGTAACTATCCTGCCTCAGGAAGTGGACTCTCTTTCCCAGCAGGTTGGCAACCAGAACGACAGCAGCACCGAGCTGAACCTCAGCCACATCCTGATTGCTCTGCCGGAAAACCCAAGCTCTGCTCAGGTTGACGATGCGGAAAAACAGGCGCGTAACGTAGTTGAACAGGCTCGCGGCGGCGCCGACTTCGGCAAGCTTGCCATCAGCTATTCTGCCGATCAGCAGGCGCTGAAAGGCGGCCAGATGGGCTGGGGCCGTATCCAGGAGCTGCCTTCTATCTTCGCGCAGGCATTAAGCACCGCGAAAAAAGGCGATATCATCGGCCCAATTCGTTCCGGCGTTGGCTTCCACATCCTGAAAGTTAACGATCTGCGCGGCCAGAGCCAGAATATTTCGGTTACGGAAGTTCATGCTCGCCATATCCTGCTGAAAACCTCGCCTATCATGAACGATGCCCAGGCGCGTCAGAAGCTGGAGCA
The DNA here is from genome assembly GCF_000412335.2 of Cedecea davisae DSM 4568. GTDB lineage: Bacteria > Pseudomonadota > Gammaproteobacteria > Enterobacterales > Enterobacteriaceae > Cedecea > Cedecea davisae. The sequence goes on along the minus strand of NZ_KE161030.1, from coordinate 493,080 downwards.
GATTGCCGCCGATATTAAGAGCGGAAAAACCACTTTTGCCGCTGCGGCAAAAGAGTTCTCCGACGATCCTGGCTCTGCGAACCAGGGCGGTGACCTGGGCTGGGCGGCAACGGATATCTACGATCCTGCCTTCCGCGATGCCCTGCAGAAGCTGAATAAAGGCCAGATGAGCGCTCCGGTGCACTCTTCCTTTGGCTGGCACCTGATTGAACTGCTGGATACCCGCAAAGTGGACAGAACCGATGCCGCACAGAAAGACCGTGCTTACCGCATGCTGTTCAACCGCAAGTTCTCTGAAGAAGCGCAAACCTGGATGCAGGAACAGCGTGCCAGCGCTTACGTGAAAATCATAGGCAGCAATGGCTAACATTTCTCGTGTGACCATCACTCCCGGCGAACCCGCCGGGATTGGTCCCGACCTGGTCGTCGCGTTGGCGCAACGCGACTGGCCCGTTGAACTGGTCGTCTGCGCTTCCCCGGATCTTTTACTCGATCGCGCCGCTCTGCTCGGCCTTCCCCTTACCTTAATGCCTGTGCAAGCCGGTGCACCCGCTATACCCCAGGCTGCCGGTACGCTCACCGTGTTACCCGTTGAACTCCGTGCGCCGGTGGTTCCAGGGCAGCTCGACGTGCGTAACAGCGCCTATGTGGTCGAGACGCTGGCTCGCGCCTGCGACGGCTGTATGAGCGGGGAGTTTGCCGCGCTGATAACCGGCCCGGTACACAAAGGTATAATCAACGATGCCGGTATTCCTTTTATCGGCCATACCGAATTCTTTGAAGAACGCTCCCATAGCGAAAAAGTCGTGATGATGCTGGCAACGGAGGAGCTGCGCGTTGCGCTGGCCACCACCCACCTGCCGCTGAAAGCGATTTCTGACGCCATTACGCCAGATTTACTACGCCAGATAGTCACCATCCTGTATCATGACCTGCAAACCAAATTTGGTATCCCGCAGCCGCACGTTCTGGTCTGTGGTCTCAACCCGCACGCCGGGGAAGGTGGCCATATGGGCACCGAAGAGATAGACACCATTATTCCGGTGTTAAATGAGATGCGAGCTTTGGGAATGCACCTTTCTGGCCCGTTACCGGCAGATACGCTATTCCAGCCCAAATACCTCGACCACGCCGATGCTGTGCTGGCGATGTACCACGATCAGGGGCTGCCGGTGTTGAAATACCAGGGCTTCGGCCGAGCGGTAAATATCACGCTGGGATTACCTTTTATCCGCACTTCGGTTGACCACGGCACTGCGCTTGAACTTGCAGGCCAGGGTAAAGCCGAAGTCGGCAGTTTTATTACGGCGCTTAATCTCGCCATCAAAATGATTACTAATAGTCAATGAATACTCGAGTCCACCAGGGCCACCTTGCCCGCAAACGTTTTGGACAAAACTTCCTTAATGATCAGTTCGTTATCGACAGTATTGTCTCCGCTATCAACCCACAGCCCGGCCAGGCAATGGTCGAAATCGGGCCAGGCCTCGGTGCATTAACCGAGCCGGTGGGTGAGCGCATGGATAAAATGACCGTTATCGAACTGGACCGCGATCTCGCCGCCCGTTTGCAGACGCATCCGTTCCTTGCCCCTAAGCTGACGATTTATCAGCAGGATGCGATGACAATGGACTTCGGTGCGCTTTCGCAGGAAATCGGCCAGCCGTTGCGCGTCTTCGGCAACCTGCCGTATAACATCTCTACGCCGCTGATGTTCCATCTCTTTACCTATACTGATGCTATTGCAGACATGCACTTCATGCTGCAAAAAGAGGTGGTTAACCGCCTGGTCGCCGGGCCAAACAGCAAAGCGTATGGCCGCCTGTCGGTGATGGCGCAGTATTACTGCAACGTTATCCCGGTGCTGGAAGTGCCGCCTACGGCGTTCACCCCGGCGCCAAAAGTAGACTCAGCCGTAGTGCGCCTGGTCCCTCATGCAACTTTACCGCACCCGGTAAAAGAGCTGCGTGTTCTGAGCCGCATCACGACAGAGGCGTTTAACAAGCGTCGTAAAACCATTCGCAACAGCCTGGGCCATCTGTTTAGCCCGGAGGTCATGGCGGAGTTGGGAATTGATGCGACGCTGCGTGCGGAAAATATTTCCGTTGCTCAATATTGCAAGCTTGCAAACTATCTGGCTGACAACCCTCAGCAGCCGTCGGAGAGCTAAACCATGCTTGATTCGCCCCGCGTATGTGTTCAGGTACAAAGCATTTATATTGAGTCGCAGTCTTCTCCGGAAGACGAGCGTTTCGTGTTTGCCTATACCGTCACTATTCGTAATGTGGGGCGAACGCCGGTTCAGCTACTCGGCCGTTACTGGCTTATCACCAACGGTAACGGTCGGGAAACCGAAGTACAGGGCGAAGGCGTGGTCGGCGAGCAACCGCTGATTGAGCCGGGCAATGACTACCAGTACACCAGCGGAGCGGTTATCGAAACGCCGCTCGGCACCATGCAGGGCCATTATGAAATGGTTGATGCTCAGGGTGAGGCCTTCCGGGTCGAAATTCCCGTTTTCCGTTTAGCCATCCCAACATTCATTCACTGATACAATGTCTACATATCTGATAGGCGACGTTCACGGCTGCTACGATGAACTGGTCGCATTGCTACAGCAGGTTAATTTCAAACCTGAAGAAGATACGTTATGGCTGACCGGGGACCTGGTCGCACGTGGCCCTGCCTCGCTGGAAGTCCTGCGCTATGTCCGCAGCCTCGGCGACAGCGTGCGCCTGGTGCTGGGCAATCACGATCTCCATCTGCTGGCGGTTTTTGCCGGCATCAGCCGTAATAAACCCAAAGATCGCGTGACTCCGTTACTGGAAGCGCCGGATGCGGACGAGCTGCTCAACTGGCTGCGTCGCCAGCCGCTAATCCAGGTGGATGAAGACAAAAAGCTGGTGATGGCCCACGCGGGTATTACGCCGCAATGGGACATCAGCACCGCTTTGGCCTGTGCTCGCGACGTGGAGGCCGTGCTCTCGAGCGACAGCTATCCGCTGTTCCTCGACGCCATGTATGGCGATATGCCAAATAACTGGTCCGACTCACTTACCGGTCTCGCTCGTCTGCGTTTTATCACCAACTCGCTCACCCGCATGCGCTACTGCTTCCCGAACGGGCAGTTGGATATGTACTGCAAAGATACGCCGGAGAAAGCACCTTCTCCGCTGAAACCCTGGTTTGCTATCCCGGGTCCTGTTACGGCTGAATATTCCGTTGCGTTTGGCCACTGGGCATCGCTGGAAGGTAAAGGCACACCGGAAGGGATTTATGCCCTGGATACGGGCTGCTGCTGGGGAGGGGATCTCACCTGCCTGCGCTGGGAAGATAAAGCCTGGTTCGTGCAGCCTTCAAACCGCCAGCAGGAAGGGGATGAAGGCCAGGCGGCCGTCGCCTCTTAATAATCAGCCCTCCCCCAGTGGGAGAGGGCTAAGTTCTAGCGGCGTTCCAGAATTTCGAAGCAGTAGCCGTGCGAGTTATTTTCATCGGCATCGTTGAACTCGCTAAAGGTAGACTGCCACTCGTCCGGGCTGTAGTCCGGGAAGTGAGTATCGCCTTCAACTTCTGCATCAATATGGGTCAGATACAGGCGCTGTGCTTTTGGCAGGAATTGTTCGTAAACGCGCCCGCCGCCAATCACCATAATCTCTTCAGCGTCACCGCAGGCTTTAATCGCCTCTTCTATCGAAGTCACCCACTCAACGCGCTCATCGTTACCCGGCTTGCTGCTGATAACAATGTTTTTACGGCCAGGAAGTGGACGACCGATAGACTCCCAGGTCAGGCGCCCCATAACAACCGGCTTGTTTAACGTATTGCGTTTAAACCAGGCCAGGTCGGCAGGTAAATCCCAGGGCATGGCGTTTTCCATGCCGATAACACGATCTACCGCTAAAGCAGCAATCAGACTGATCATTTATATAACCTAAGGGTAAGCAAAAAAATTGCCGCCACTATACGGAAAGCGCAATCTTTCGTCGACAGGGGGCGTGGCCGGTAACGAGAATTTTTTTTATTCTGCTGGGCCAGACACGCCGTCGTTTTCAACAGCAGGATATGGAACAAGGGGTTAGCATGAACCCCCTTTCTTTACAGGGAAAGTAAATATTTTTCAGCAATATTACTCTGCCGGTTTGGCCGGGGGTTCATCCGCCAGTTTGCCGCTATGCAGCCCCTCTTCCGTCCCCTGCCAGCCGTGGCGCTGGATCACATTCAAATGCGCCCGATCTTCGTTGATGACCTCGGTAAGCATGGCGCTATTGCGTTTGAACACGTCGGCCCTGTCGGCCGACATATCGTCAGTCGGCACCATTTCTTCCAGCATTTGCAGGTTGAAGCGACGGAAGTGATCGGCCCTTTCTCTTGCCTCGTACTTTCCTACGCCTAAACCTTCCAGTGCGCGTCGCCCAATCTTCAGAGAGCTTTCAAACGTTTCACGTTCCGGCTGCTCAACGCCAGCCTGACGCAGGCGGATGTAGTGATTAATGTCGCGAGCACGAGCAAGGATTTGCAGGTGTGGAAAATGTTCCTTCGCCAACTCGGTAAGCTGCATATTCGCCTCAGGATCGTCGATGGCGTTAATCAGCACCTCGGCTCCAGCCGCTCCGGCAGACTCCAGTAAATCAACACGAGTGGCATCGCCATAAAACACTTTAGTGCCAAATTTACGCAGCGTTTCAATGTGGTCGGGATCGTGATCCAGGATGACGACATTAACCCCACTGGTCAGTAATAAACGGCCGGCTATCTGCCCGAAGCGGCCGAAACCGGCAATAATCACCCTCGGCTGCTCTTCATCAATTTCGTCGGCCTCTCCCGCCTGCTCGCTTCCCGTCTTCTCAAGCCGGTTCAGCAAAACCAGCAGCAGAGGCGTTGCCGCCATCGACAGGGCAACCGCAAGAGTGAGCGACTTCGCCCAGCTGTCGTCCAGCACCTGCGCCATATGCGCCGCACCGAAGATAACAAAGGCGAACTCACTTCCCTGCCCGAGCAGTACGGCAAACCAGCGGCGCTGCCTGCGTGGAACCTTCAGCGGCTTAGCCACCAGCCAAAGCATCAGCATTTTAATCGCCAGGAAACCGACCAGCAGAGCCAGAATGCGCAACGGATCTTCCAGCAAAGTGCCGAAGTCGATAGACATCCCTACGCCGATAAAGAACAGCCCAAGCAGCAGACCCTTAAACGGTTCGATATCGCTTTCAAGCGCGTGACGATATTCGGAGCTGGCCAGCAGGACACCCGCAAGAAACGCCCCCATCGCCATCGACAACCCGGCTTCTTCAAGCAGCAGGCCGAAGCCGAAGACCAGGAATAGCGCAACGGCACTGAACACTTCACGTAGCCCGGATCGAGCGACAAAACGCAGCGCCGGACGAGTGACGTAGCGGCCCAAAAGCACCACCAGCGCCAGCGCGGCCACAACCTTAAGGGCAGAAATAGAAAAAGCGGCGAAGGTCATCGTGCCGCCGCTGCTGGCCAGCAGCGGGATCATCGCTACCAGCGGGATCGCGGCGATATCCTGGAACAACAGCACCGCAAACGCGCTACGCCCCATCGGCGTAACGGTCAGGTTACGTTCGTTCATCGCCTGCATGGCAATAGCGGTGGAAGAGAGCGCAAGCGTCAGGCCTATCAATACCGCAATCTTCCAGTCCAGCCCCATCACTATACAGAATGCGCCAAGTGCCAGACCGCAGGCCGCCATTTGTAAAAAGCCGCCGCCAAACACCGAAGCACGTAGCGTCCACAATCGTTGAGGATCCAGCTCCAGGCCAATGACAAACAGCATCAGCACGACGCCAATTTCGGCAAAATGCAGAATGCTTTCCGCATCCGTTACCAGCCGTAATCCCCAGGGGCCGATAATACAACCGGCGATCAGATACCCGAGCACGGAGCCAAGACCGAGGCGAACCGCAATCGGAACAATAAGCGCCGCTGACCCCAGATAAATCAGCGCCTGAATCATGCTATGGCTATCCACGGCGAGCCTCCTGCCAGTCCATCAGGCGCTGCTTATATTCATCCGCCTGGCGAGCGAGGGTGAACTCATCGCAAACAAAGGTGAAGTGAATAGCGAAATTTGGCAGCCAGTTCATGCCGCAATAGAGCGCGGTAGCCTGTAGTGGCTGAGCAAGCACGTCAAAACCGGGGTGATCCCCAAGCTCAAAATGCTTCTCGCTGCCGCCGGTGGTCACGGCCCACATCACGTCTTTACCGTGTAGCGCTTTGCCACCCTTGCCGTAGGCCCAGCCATGTGCCAGAACTTTATCTATCCACAATTTCATCAGCGGCGGCGTGCTGTACCACTGCATCGGATGCTGCCAGATAATCAACTCGGCACGGCTAAGCGCCTGCTGTTCGGCGGCAATATCAATATTAAAATCGGGATAAAGGTCGTAGAGGGAGCGAACCTCTACCCCCGGCAGCGTTTTCGCTCGCTCAATCATTTGCCGATTGGCGTGTGAATGCTGGGGATAGGGATGCGCATAAATAATAAGGATCATTGTTAGCCTGTCTTCACTACTGCATTTAATGACAGTGAGTTTAGTCACATAATCGACAGGCTAACAGTCAATATTGCTGAGCGTTCAGCGGGAGATTTCTGAATTAATTGTCCAGCTCGCTCATCTCTTTCACCTGATCCCGGTTGATCTGCTCGGTTTTACCGGTTTCAGCGTTTTTGTAAGAGACCAGGCCAGTATCTTTATCTACCTGCGGTTTCCCGTCGGTAACGATGGTTTTGCCATCGCTGGTTTTAACCGACTGATTGGACGAACAGCCGGCCACGGTCATCAGAGTAGCGGCGGCAAAGAGTGAGGCAAATAGCATATGTTTTTGCATGGTGTTCTCCCAGCATGTTAGTCATTTTCAATTGTGTGCCAATTAACTATAGACTAACTGGCTGACTCTAAAAGCAAATACAGAACACTCCGAAGCGGGGGTCATTCAGCGGGTTTACGTCTCATCGTTATCTTACCCGCCTGCACCAGCGTCAGGCCGCGGGTTTCAGGGGCAAACGCAATCGAGATCATCAGTCCTAAAAACGAAATAGTGGCCCCCATTAACACGACGTTGTTGATGCCATAGCGGATGATAAAAATCGGCAGTGCCCAGGTCGAGACAATCGTCCCGATGCGGCTAATCGACATAATGACCCCCACCGCCGAAGCACGAATATCGGTGGGAAACAGTTCGTTAGGGTAAAGCCATTGCAATATCCCCGGTCCGCCGGAGAAAAAAGCGTAAACAGCAAATGCCGCCACCACCAGGCCAATGCCCAAACCTGGCGCCAGCCCGAGCAACGCCAGCGCCATCGTCATCATCGCAAAACTGCCGATCAGCAAAGGGCGGCGGCCAATGCCGTTTAGCCAGAACATCGCCGGAACACACCCCAGCATGAAAAAGAGGCTAATAGCCACGTTTCCGAGTGCGGCACTCCTCCCTTGTTCCCAGCCGAGCAGCCCGACAATTTGCGGGCCAAAAGTATAAATAGCGAACATTGGGATCACCTGACAGGTCCAGATAGCCGCGACAAACAGCACAAAAGGGAAGTGGCGACGATTAAACAGCTGCAAAAAACGAGTCTGCTGCGGCGGCTCGGCCTCAAAGCAGACCGGCTCACCAAACAGTTTAATCATCATCTCGTTGCACTCTGCCACTCGCCCTTTACGCAGCAGCCAGCGCGGAGACTCGGGCAGATCGAAACGGCCTATCAAAATCATCAGGCAGGGAATGAAGGCGCTCCCGAGCATCCAGCGCCAGCCGCCCTCTATATCGTAAAGGCAGTAGCCCACAAGATTGGCGCAGGTTGCCCCTACGTACCACATGGCGGCGATGAAACCGATCGAAAACGCGCGCTGGCGAGTGTTGGAAAATTCGGCAATCATTGAGGTCGCAATCGGGTAATCCGCGCCAATAACAATCCCAATAAGTACTCGCATAATTAACAACTCGAACGGCGTGGAGACAAACATTGTTGCTATCGATATCAACCCAATGGCGACGATATCAATCAGGAACATTTTGCGCCGCCCGACCCTATCTGAAATATAGCCAAACAGCGTGGTGCCAATAAACAGTCCGGCAAGGGTTGCTGCGCCAAGCAGCCCAATCCATTCGGCATCAAGATGCAACAAAGGCGTCAACTGCTGCAGCGCCACGCCGATGATAACCAGCACATAGCCATCAAGAAACGGCCCGCCGCTTCCCCACAACATAATGCGGCGGTGGATGGAGGAAAATTTAATGTCATCGAAGTTTCTGGGCTGCTGCATGGCGGTTTCCTGTTTCCCCAGGTAAGGCAGAGTGCCGCACTCTCGATAGCTAACGGTGAGAGCGCGGCATAGTCAGCCATAACGGAACATCACGCCAAAGGTACCGCGCGGGTATTCCCACTTATCCAGCACCGTGCCCAGCCCAAGGACCCGGCAGGTGCCGCACTCCAGGCATCCGGCATAATCGAAACGCACGCTACCATCCTCCTGTTTTTTGTATAGCCCGGCCGGGCAGGCAGCAATTAGCCTCTCCAGAGCGTGCTTATCAGGGTTCTTTTTCAGAATGATGTGTGGGTTTTCTTCATCAACATTGAATTTATTGACGCCCAGCTTGAGATCCACGTTAACGGAGGAAGTCATAATACGGTCACTCCTTTCATGCCGTCCTTTATCAGATTGATAAACCCGACTTTCTTGCAGTGGCGTAGAATTTTTTTGCGTATCGGCACCGGCTCACCGCCGTTGACGGTAAATACGTCATGAGCAATACCAACCACCATCTCCGGCCAGGCGCTAAACATTCGTGGATTATCGAGAAAAGCCGGAAGACGCCGATACATGCGCATATCGCGCAGCGGACCGCTTTCCAGATGACGGCGATATTCCTCCAGCCTCTCACGGCTAAAATCGTTGCTCTGCATGGCGGAAAGCACTGTTTTAGCCGCCGCCTCACCGGCCGCGATGGCGAGATCCATACCGCGAAGGGTAAAACCTAAATTCATACACATTCCTGCTGCATCACCGGCTACCAGCACCCCGTTACCTACCAGTTCAGGCAGCATGTTTATCCCGCCTTCAGGCACCAGATGCGCCGCATACTCCAGCAATTTTCCTCCGGCAATCAGCGGAGCGACGGCGGGATGAAGCTTAAAATGCTCCAGCATTTGCGGTAGCGAATTCTCAGCCCCTTTTAGAGCATGCAGGCCGCAGACCAGGCCGAGAGAGAGGGTATTTTTGTTAGTATAAAGAAAGCCTCCCCCCACCAGCCCTGCGGTTGCCGAACCGGCGAATAAACAGGCAGCACCTTCGCCCGGCAACAGCTGGAAACGGTCTTCAATTACCGGGCGAGGCAGCTCGATAAGTTCTTTAAGACCGACAGCAACCTGCCTGGCTTCAATGCGCTTTGCCATGCCCAGCTTTTCTGCCAGCAGCGAGTTAACCCCGTCTGCAAGGATCACAACCTTTGCTTCGATAATCTCGCCCCCGGCCTCCACGCCGACCGCTTTGCCATCTCGCTGGACAACGCTCTCCACGCAGATACCGGTAATAAGCTGAGCACCCGCCTCTTCAGCCTGCTCCATCAGCCAGGGGTCAAATTTGGCGCGCAGAACGGAGTAAGAGAGTTGCGAAGGCACGCCCTCTTCGGCATTGAGGTAGTCCATCGCCATCGCACCTTTTTCAGTCATAAAGGTGAGTCTTTCACGGCTTATCCTGCGCTCAAGCGGAGCACGGCTGGCAAAGCCCGGTATAATGCGCTCCAGGCTGTGGGCGTAAATGCGCCCGCCGGTGACATTTTTCTCTCCAACAGAATTCGCGCGCTCAATCACCAGCACCTGTGCTCCCTGCCGGGCAAGTACCAGCGCAGCAGCAGAACCGGCAGGCCCCGCCCCCACGATGATGGCATCAAAGATATCTTCAGACATAACAACTCCCGGCAGAAAGATCAGCGTGATAGTGCGGCGGTAAGGGCGGGAAGAATTTTCACCGCATCGCCAACGATGCCGCAGTCCGCATGCTGGAAGATCGGCGCGTTTTTATCTTTGTTGATGGCATAAATTGCCTGCGCCCCATTAGCGCCTACCATGTGTTGGATCTGGCCTGAGATCCCTACCGCCAGATACAAATGGGGTTTGATAATCAAATTTGAGATGCCGACATAGCGCTCGTGCTCCATCCACTTTTCGTTTTCCGCCACCGGGCGAGAGCAGGCAAGCTCTGCCCCTATTGCCCGGCACAACGCCTCTGCCAGCGGAATATTCTCTTGACCGCCAATACCGCGCCCCACGCTAACCACCAGTCGAGCCTTATCGAGATTTACGCTGCTTTTCCGGCGAACCTGTGTTTTGCTAAGTGTCACGACTGCCGCTTGTTCCCGCCACTCAACTGTGTGCGTTTCACCGTAGAGAGAATCATCCGGCGGCAGCACCTCAAACGCACCGCTACTCATTGTTACCACGGCAAAGGACGAGAAAACCGTCTCTTCGCCAATCGCCAGTCCGCCGTAGACCCTGTGCTGTAGCACCGCTTTATCATCCTGCCGGGCAACAGAGATGACATCGTTGGATACCGCAGCCCCAAGGCGAAAACCGAGTCGAGCCGCCAGCAGCTTTCCGCGGCGAGTATTGGACAGCAGCACCAAACCACCAGCATCCTGTCGACACAGGGTGGCAACCATGACGTCGGCATAATCCTCCATCATGCGATCGTCCGGCTTGCCGCTCAGATACCAGACGTGGTGGGCTCCCGCACTCAACGCGGTTGCCGCATCAGTCTCATCTAGCACAAAGGCATTAATTTCCTCGCCTAAGCCGCGTGCGCCGCTCATCAGTTCCGGAAGGCGGGAAGGCGTATCGCTAAATACCCAAACGCTGGAAAACTTGCTCATAACATCCCCTCTTAATTAATGATTTTGCGCAGGCTATCGGCAAATGCGGCAATCTGTTCTTCATCATCGCCATCAATAACGATGCCCCGACGCTGGCGCTGTTTTGGAGCGGCAACCCGCTGCACGGAATAAACATCCGTGGCGCTGAAGCCAATATCCGCCGCAGTCAGTACCTGAACCGGTTTTTTCGCCGCACCGAGGATGGCTTTCATGGAGGGGATTGGCGGGAGATTAATATCGCTGGTTACCGCCACAACCGCAGGAAGAGGAATACGCAGAGTCTCAACCTCCTCCTCCAGCTCACGTTCAACAATCAGCGCATCCTGCGTCAGAGAAAGGATTTTGCTGACGCCGTTAATGGCCGGAATATGCAGCGCTTCTCCCATCAACAGGCCGACCTGTTGCGCGCAGAGATCGGAGGAGCCGTCCCCGCAGATAATTAAATTGAAACCAACTTGTTGTGCCGCGGCGGCAAGAGCACCTGCGGTATGGGCAGGAAGCGCCTGTTCAAACTGCTCATCAATCACCAGCACAAGCTCATCCGGGCCGCGAGAGAGAACATCTTTCCGCCCTTTAACGTTAGCCAACGCCCTGCCGCCCACGCTCATAGCAATGACTTGACTCTCTTCCGCCTGCAGCTTTAACCGACAGGCCTCTTCAATAGCGTTCAGGCAGTACTGGCTAATGATGGTCTTAGCTTCGCTAATATCTAATGAGCCATCGGCATTATCGACAGCAATATCCTGTTCGTCAGGCACGCATTTGTAGCAAGTAATTATCTTCATTGCATCTCCAGAAACCATGCGAAAACGTTACCGTTATTGACAGCGTTTAAAGAAATAGCATGAGATTTAATTAAAAAATAAAATAACAATCACCAATATTGAAAACAACACCCGAGAAATTATAAATATCCAATATTGCTTTCAGGATCACCAATACTGAAAATAATGACAAAAAAAACCCAAATAGATGATTACATTGAAGTAATAAATAAAATACAAAAACACAATAGAACTGTGGGCAAGATAACAGAATAAGAAAAAGCGAATCACCATTATGAATTAATGACTGAGACACTAAGAAACTATATTGCTCACAATAAATAACTAACAAAAAACATTGTCCGGGAACAAAAATAAATTTACTTTTTATTCTGGAATGAAAATATGAAAAACAAAGAGAGAAAGACAGGAATTGAACCAAAGGTTTTTTTCCCTCCGCTTATCATCGTCGCCCTACTCTGCTGGTTAACCGTTCGCGATCTTGATGCTGCAAACATCGTCATTAATGCGGTATTCAGCTATGTCACCAACGTCTGGGGGTGGGCATTCGAGTGGTATATGGTGGTGATGCTTTTCGGTTGGTTCTGGCTGGTCTTTGGTCCCTACGCCAAAAAGAGATTAGGTGACGATCCGCCGGAGTTCAGTACCGTCAGTTGGATATTTATGATCTTCGCATCCTGCACCTCTGCCGCCGTATTGTACTGGGGCTCGATTGAGATCTTCTACTATATCTCCACACCTCCGTTTGCCCTGGAGCCTTATTCTAACGGCGCAAAAGAGATAGCCCTCGCCTACAGCCTGTTCCACTGGGGGCCACTGCCGTGGGCTACTTACAGCTTTCTTTCCGTCGCCTTCGGCTACTTCTTCTTTGTTCGCAAGATGAATGTGATTCGCCCAAGTTCAACGCTGGCGCCGTTAGTCGGCGAAAAACACGCTAAAGGCCTTTTCGGCACCATTATCGACAATTTCTATTTGGTGGCGCTAATCTTTGCGATGGGTACCAGCCTTGGCCTGGCAACGCCGCTGGTGACAGAGTGCATGCAATATCTGTTCGGTATTCCGCATACCCTGATGCTCGACGCCATCATTATTACCTGCTGGATAATTCTCAACGCTATCTGCGTGGCCTGCGGCCTGCAAAAAGGGGTGAGGATCGCCAGCGATGTGCGCAGCTACCTGAGCTTTCTGATCCTGGCCTGGGTGTTTATCGTCAGCGGCGCCAGCTTCATCATGAATTACTTTACCGACTCCGTCGGCGCGCTGCTGATGCACCTGCCGCGTATGCTGTTCTACACCGACTCTATCGCCAAAGGCGGTTTCCCGCAGGGCTGGACCGTCTTCTACTGGGCGTGGTGGGTAATTTACGCCATCCAGATGAGTATCTTCCTCGCGCGCATCTCCCGCGGCCGTACCGTGCGTGAATTGTGTTTTGGGATGGTGCTTGGCCTGACCGCCTCAACCTGGATCCTCTGGACCATCCTCGGCAGTAACACCCTGCTGCTGATGGATAAAAACGTCCTCAATATCCCACACCTGGTCGAGCAATATGGCCTGGCGCGCGCAATTATCGAAACCTGGGCCGCGCTGCCGCTGAGCACCGCCACGATGTGGGGCTTCTTTATTCTCTGTTTTATCGCCACCGTCACGCTGATTAACGCCTGCTCTTACACCCTGGCAATGTCTACCTGCCGCGAAATACGCGATGGCGAAGAGCCCCCCTTGCTGGTGCGCATCGGCTGGTCGGTTCTGGTGGGCGTTATCGGCATCGTTTTGCTGGCGCTCGGCGGGCTGAAGCCGATTCAAACCGCAATCATTGCCGGAGGTTGTCCGCTGTTCTTCGTCAATATCATGGTAACGCTGTCCTTTATCAAAGATGCCAAAGTGCACTGGCAAGATAAATCAATTTAAACCCAATATATCAAGAGGCTGAAAGATGGACTTTCACTTAAATGACGAACAGGAACTGTTTGTCGCCGGCATTCGCGAACTGATGGCCAGCGAGAACTGGGAGGCTTATTTTGCCGAATGCGATCGCGACAGCGTCTACCCTGAACGTTTTGTCAAAACATTGGCAGATATGGGCATAGACGGCCTGCTGCTTCCGGAGAAGCACGGCGGCCTTGATGCAGGGTTCGTCACCCTTGCCGCCATCTGGATGGAACTGGGGCGCCTGGGCGCGCCAACCTACGTGCTGTATCAGCTACCGGGCGGCTTTAATACCGTGCTTCGCGAAGGTTCGCCGGAGCAAATCGACAAGATTATGGCATTTCGGGGCACCGGCAAGCAGATGTGGAACTCTGCCATTATCGAACCGGGCGCCGGGTCAGATGTCGGTAGTCTGAAAACCACCTATACCCGCAAAAATAACAAGGTTTACCTTAACGGCAGCAAGTGCTTCATCACCAGCAGCGCCCACGTTCCCTATATCGTAGTGATGGCGAGAGACGCCTCCTCTCCGGACGCCCCCGTCTATACCGAATGGTTTGTTGATATGAACAAAACCGGTATCCAGGTCAACAAGCTGGAAAAACTCGGCCTGCGCATGGACAGCTGCTGCGAGATTAACTTTGATGACCTCGAACTGGACGAAAAAGACATGTTTGGCCGCGAGGGAAACGGATTTAACCGCGTTAAAGAAGAATTTGACCACGAGCGCTTCCTGGTCGCGTTGACTAACTACGGTACCGCGATGTGCGCATTTGAAGATGCCGCCCGCTATGCCAACCAGCGCGTGCAGTTTGGTGAAACGATCGGCCGCTTCCAGCTAATTCAGGAAAAATTCGCACATATGGCCATCAAACTAAGCTCGATGAAAAACATGCTGCTGGAAACTGCGTGGAAAAGCGATAACGGTACGATTACCTCTGGCGATGCCGCAATGTGCAAATATTTCTGCGCCAATGCTGCGTTTGCGGTGGTGGACAGCGCCATGCAGGTGCTCGGCGGGGCGGGTATTGCGGGCAACCATCGCATCACACGCTTCTGGCGCGACCTGCGCGTTGACCGCATTTCAGGAGGCTCCGATGAAATGCAGATCCTGACTCTGGGTCGCGCCGTGCTGAAGCAGTATCGCTAAGCCGCCGAATGTAGCTTTATCGCCGTTGATGCGGCTACTGACACGCACAACAGGAGATCTTCAATGAACGATCGTCTATCTATGCCCGCCTTTGGGCCACTTTCCGGGCTACGAGTAGTGTTCTCAGGTATCGAAATTGCCGGGCCGTTTGCCGGGCAGATGTTTGCTGAATGGGGCGCAGAAGTTATCTGGATCGAAAATGTAGCCAGCGGCGATACTATTCGCGTCCAGCCCAACTATCCGCAGCTCTCGCGCCGTAATCTGCACGCCCTCTCCCTGAATATTTTTAAAGAAGAAGGCCGTGAAGCTTTTCTGAAGTTGATGGAAACCACCGATATTTTTATCGAAGCCAGCAAAGGTCCGGCGTTTGCTCGCCGCGGTATAACTGACCAGTTGCTCTGGCAGCATAACCCGAAGCTGGTGATTGCCCATCTTTCGGGCTTTGGCCAGTACGGCAGTGAGGAATACACCAACCTCGCGGCCTATAACACCATCGCTCAGGCCTTCAGCGGTTACCTTATTCAGAACGGCGATGTTGACCAGCCCATGCCCGCCTTTCCCTACACCGCAGACTATTTTTCCGGCATGACTGCCACCAGTGCCGCGCTGGCCGCGCTTTATAAGGTGCGCGAAACCGGCAAAGGCGAAAGCATTGATGTTGCAATGTATGAAGTGATGCTGCGCATGGGTCAATACTTCATGATGGACTACTTCAACGGCGGCGAAATTTGCCCGCGCATGACCAGGGGCAAAGATCCCTACTACGCAGGCTGCGGACTTTATAAGTGTGCCGACGGCTATATCGTGATGGAGCTGGTCGGTGCTGGTCAAATTACCGAAAACTTTAAAGATATCGGCCTGGCTCACCTTATCGGCACGCCGGAAGTGCCGGAGGGCACGCAGCTGATTCACCGCGTCGAGTGCCCTTATGGGCCACTAGTGGAAGAAAAATTAGATAAATGGCTGGCGGCCCGCACCATCAACGAGGTCCAGGCACGCTTTGCCGAACTGAAAATTGCCTGCGCAAAAGTGCTGACTGTTCCCGAGCTCGAAGGCAATCCGCAGTATCTCGCTCGCGAATCTATTACGCAGTGGCAAACGCTGGACGGCCGCACATACAAAGGCCCTAACGTCATGCCAAAATTCAAAAATCACCCGGGAAAAATCTGGCGCGGTATGCCTTCCCAGGGTATGGACACCGCCGCCATCCTTAAAAACATCGGCTACAGCACGGCAGATATCGAAGCGCTGGTCAGCAAGGGGCTGGCCAAAATTGAGGATGAGCAAAGCGGTTCATTCGCCTGACGCGCTCGAAAGAAAACACGGACGGAACGTAATGGATATCGTTGGCGAACAAAACCTGGGCCAGATGTGGGATGACCTGGCCGAGGTTTACGGGAATAAAACGGCGCTCATTTTTGAATCCTCTGCGGGCGAGGTTCGGCAGTATAGCTATGCCAGCCTGAATGCTGAGATCAATCGTACGGCAAACCTGTTTCACGCCCTGGGTATTCGTAAAGGCGATAAGGTTGCTCTGCACCTGGACAACTGCCCGGAGTTTATTTTTTGCTGGTTTGGACTGGCAAAAATGGGGGCCATTATGGTGCCGATTAACGCTCGCCTGCTGCGTGAAGAAAGCGCGTGGATCCTGCAAAACAGCGGCGCGAGCCTGCTGGTTACCGCCCCACAATTTTATTCTATATACCGCCAGACCCTACGGGACGAGGCTTCACCGCTGGATCATATTTGCCTGATCGGCGAACAGGCAACGGCGAGTGAAGACGTTAGCCTGTTTACGGCATTAAAAAACCGCCAGTCGGCGGTGCCTGAGTATACGCCCTGGTTGTGCTCGGACGATCCGGCGGAAATTCTGTTTACCTCCGGCACCACCTCGAGACCAAAGGGCGTGGTCATTACCCATTACAACCTGCGCTTCGCGGGGTATTACTCCTCCTGGCAGTGCGGCCTGCGGGAAGATGACATCTATCTGACCACCATGCCCGCTTTCCACATTGACTGCCAGTGCACGGCGGCAATAGCGGCATTCTCGGCCGGAGCCACCTTCGTGCTGCTGGAGAAATACAGCGCTCGAGCCTTCTGGAGCCAGGTACGTCGTTACCAGGCTACGGTGACAGAATGCATCCCGATGATGATAAAAACGTTGATGGCTCAGCCCCCGACCCCGCAAGACAGCCAGCACAGCCTGCGCGAAGTGATGTTCTACCTCAATCTACCCGAGCAGGGAAAAGACGCATTTGTTGAGCGGTTCGGCGTCAGGTTGCTGACCTCATACGGAATGACGGAGACAATTGTCGGCGTTATTGGCGATCGCCCGGGCGATAAGCGGCGCTGGCCGTCTATTGGCCGCCCGGGATTTTGCTATGAAGCCGATATTCGGGACGATCAAAACCGCTCTTTAGCGGCGGGCAAAACCGGCGAAATTTGCATTAAGGGCGTGCCGGGCAAAACCATTTTCAAGGAGTATTACGCCCGTCCGGATGCCACGGCCAAAGCGTTCGACCCCGGCGGCTGGCTTCACACCGGTGACTCCGGCTACCGTGACAAAGACGGTTTTTTTTATTTTGTCGACCGGCGCTGCAATATGATCAAACGCGGCGGGGAAAACGTCTCCTGCGTAGAGCTGGAAAATATTATTGCTCTTCATCCAAAAATTCAGGAAGTGGTCGTTATTGGAACCAAAGACTCTATTCGTGACGAGGCAATTAAAGCCTTTGTCGTGCTAAATGAAGGGGAAACGCTGGGCGAAAATGAGTTTTTTAGTTTCTGCGAAAGGAATATGGCGAAATTCAAGGTTCCTTCATTTCTGGAGATAACATCAGACCTCCCCCGCAACTGCTCGGGGAAGATCATTAAAAAACATCTGAAATAAAACATACGGCGGGCAAATGTTTCCCGCCAAATAGCCATACCGTGAAGAATATTTATAACACCGGAGAAAAGATATGAGCACATCATTACATCTGATCCGCAACGGCCCGATTCTTGAAATCACCTTAGACAGACCCAAGGCCAATGCCATAGACGCCTGTACCAGCTTTGAAATGGGTGAGGTTTTTGTTAATTTCCGCGATGATCCGCAGCTGCGCGTGGCGATAATTACCGGTGCCGGGGAGAAATTTTTTTCCGCCGGATGGGACTTAAAAGCCGCGGCGGAAGGTGAAGCGCCAGATGCTGATTTTGGCCCCGGAGGGTTCGCCGGGCTAACCGAAATGTTTGACCTCGATAAACCGGTGATTGCGGCGGTCAACGGCTACGCCTTTGGCGGCGGGTTCGAGCTGGCGCTGGCGGCTGATTTTATCATCTGTGCAGAAAATGCCTGCTTTGCGCTGCCGGAAGCCCTGCTCGGGATAGTGCCGGACAGCGGCGGCGTACTCCGCCTGCCCAAACTGCTGCCCAGGGCCGTCGTCAATGAACTGATTATGACCGGCAGGCGCATGGATGCAGAAGAAGCGCTACGTTGGGGCATTATCAATCGCGTTGTCGCCGGGGAGGAACTGCTGAACAGCGCCCGTGAACTGGCACAGCAACTGATACACAGCGCGCCGCTGGCTATCGCCGCACTCAAAGAGATTTGCCGCACTACCGGCGAGATGACGGTTGAGGAAGGTTATCGTTACATCCGCAGCGGCGCGTTAAAACATTATCCCGCCGTGCTGCATTCTGAAGATGCTATCGAAGGACCTCAGGCGTTTGCTGAAAAACGAGAGCCGGTATGGAAAGGCCGCTAACAGCGCTTAACGGCGCATGCTTTTTGACAGCATTATCTTCCATTTCTGCTCGCGATTAAGTTCCTCGGGAGGCACCGCGGCTACAGGCGGTGCTTTTTTAGTTTTGAACATTTTATCCTGGATACTGTATCCGGCACGCAGATAAATTCTTTCGTCAATATGCGTCACTCTTACCAGCCGATGGCACTGGCATCCTCGCCCCTCAATTTTGTTAGGAATGATTCTGGTTTCACAGCTTATTTCTTTCACTTGCGCGAGGATATAAGAGACTGTATTAATCGCCTTGCAGTAATCCATATTAAATTGCTTTGCGATCTCTTTAGCGCTTACCCAACGGTTTTCCGCCATCACCCATTCTGAAATTAACAAATAAAGCGGCTTTTCAACATATTCGTCACACATAAGTTCACCTCTTATAAATTAAAAGTTCTGCCGCACTCTGTCAGAAATAGACAAAGTCAGGCTATATTAAAATTGGATATAAGGGAGATGGTATGCGAGTGGGGTATTAATTAGTGTGAGAGGGAGCACAGAAGGCTCCCTCCCGGTTAACAAGTTACTTCTTAATCTGAGCGTGCATTTCCTGTACCGAAATTACTTTTTCGGTCGCATCGGCATTCAGCGCCATTGCGGTGGCAAAGCCGCCGTTCAGGGTGGTGTCGTAATGCACCTTGTATTGCAGAGCACTGCGGCGGATGAGTTTGGAATCCTCAATCGCCTGGCGGCCAGCGGTGGTGTTGATGATGTAGGTGTACTCGCCATTCTTGATACGGTCCTGAATGTGAGGGCGACCTTCATGCACCTTGTTCACCAGGCGCGGGTTGATCCCGGCTTCGCCCAGAACGATGGCCGTGCCGTGGGTTGCATCCAGCTCAAAGCCCTGTTTAAGCAGCTTAGCGGCCAGGTCTACCACGCGCTCTTTATCCCCTTCGCGTACCGAAAGCAGCGCGCGTCCTGGTTTACGCATCGTGGACTGGCTACCCAGCATTGCTTTAGAGAACGCCTCTGCGAAAGTACGGCCCACGCCCATCACTTCCCCGGTAGAGCGCATTTCAGGCCCTAACAGCGGGTCAACGCCCGGGAATTTGTTGAACGGCAGCACCACTTCTTTCACCGAGTAGTACGGCGGAATCGTTTCTTTGGTCATACCCTGCTCGACCAGCGTTTTGCCGGTCATTACGCGGGCGGCCACTTTCGCCAGCGGTACGCCGGTCGCCTTGGAGACAAACGGTACGGTACGTGCCGCACGTGGGTTCACCTCAATCAGATAAACTTCGTTGTCCTTCACCGCAAACTGCACGTTCATCAGGCCGCGCACCTGTAGTTCGAAGGCTAACTTCTGTACCTGCTGACGCATCACATCCTGAATTTCCTGGCTCAGCGTATAGGCTGGCAGAGAACAGGCGGAGTCGCCGGAGTGAACGCCTGCCTGCTCGATATGCTCCATGATGCCGCCAATCAGCACGGTCTCGCCGTCGCAGATTGCATCAACATCCACTTCAACCGCATCGTCAAGGAAGCGGTCAAGAAGCACCGGCGCGTCGTTGGAGACGCTAACCGCGGTCTGGAAGTAGCGGCGTAAATCCACCTCGTCATAGACGATTTCCATTGCGCGGCCACCAAGGACATAAGAAGGGCGAACCACCAGCGGGTAACCAATCTGAACCGCTTTCTCAACGGCCTGCTCAATAGCGGTCACGGTGGCGTTAGCCGGCTGTTTCAGCTTCAGGCGCTCAACCGCATGCTGGAAGCGCTCGCGGTCTTCGGCACGGTCGATAGCATCCGGGCTGGTACCTATAACCGGTACGCCGGCGGCTTCCAGCGCACGCGCAAGTTTCAGCGGAGTCTGGCCGCCGTACTGGACGATAACGCCTTTTGGCTTCTCAACGCGGACGATTTCCAGCACGTCTTCGAAGGTAACCGGCTCGAAGTAGAGACGGTCGGAAGTGTCGTAGTCGGTGGAGACGGTTTCCGGGTTGCAGTTAACCATGATGGTTTCGTAACCATCTTCGCGCAGCGCCAGCGAGGCGTGTACGCAGCAGTAGTCAAACTCAATGCCCTGGCCGATACGGTTCGGCCCGCCGCCCAGCACCATGATTTTGTCACGGTCGTTGTTCGGGTTTGCTTCGCACTCATCTTCATATGTGGAGTACATATAAGCGGTGTCGGTAGCAAATTCAGCGGCGCAGGTATCTACGCGCTTGTAGACCGGGTGGAGGCCATATTGCTCGCGCAGTTTACGGATTTCCGCTTCACGCACGCCGGCCAGTTTAGCCAGGCGCGCATCGGCAAAGCCTTTACGCTTCAGCATACGCAGGAAGTCGTGGTTCAGGCCGGTAATACCGATTTCCGCTACCTGCTCTTCCAGGCGAACCAGCTCTTCAATCTGCACCAGGAACCAGCGGTCGATGTTGGTCAGGTTGAACACGCCGTCAACGGAGAGACCCGCGCGGAAGGCGTCAGCCACGTACCAGATACGCTCCGCGCCAGCATCTTTCAGCTCGCGGCGGATTTTGGTCAGCGCTTCCGGGTCATCAAGGTTAACTTTCGGGTCAAAACCGGTAGCGCCCACTTCCAGACCGCGCAGCGCTTTCTGCAGCGACTCCTGCTGGGTCCGGCCAATCGCCATGACTTCACCCACGGATTTCATCTGGGTGGTCAGACGGTCGTTAGCACCGGCGAATTTCTCGAAGTTAAAGCGAGGAATTTTAGTCACAACGTAGTCGATGGACGGCTCGAACGAAGCCGGAGTGCGGCCGCCGGTGATGTCATTCATCAGCTCATCGAGGGTGTAACCCACCGCCAGTTTCGCCGCCACTTTAGCAATCGGGAAACCGGTTGCTTTAGAAGCCAGCGCCGAGGAGCGGGATACGCGCGGGTTCATCTCGATGATAATCAGGCGGCCAGTTTTTGGGTTAACCGAGAACTGCACGTTGGAGCCGCCGGTTTCCACACCGATTTCACGCAGGACCGCCATCGAGGCGTTACGCATGATTTGGTATTCTTTGTCGGTCAGGGTCTGAGCCGGAGCAACGGTGATGGAGTCGCCGGTGTGGATGCCCATCGGGTCTAAGTTTTCGATAGAGCAGACGATGATGCAGTTGTCGTTTTTATCGCGAACCACTTCCATCTCGTACTCTTTCCAGCCAATCAGCGACTCGTCAATCAGCAGCTCTTTGGTTGGGGAAAGATCCAGACCGCGTTCGCAAATCTCTTCGAACTCTTCGCGGTTATAGGCGATACCGCCGCCGGTGCCGCCCATGGTAAAGGAAGGACGGATGATGCACGGATAGCCCACGTCGGCGGCAACCGCCAGCGCTTCTTCCATATTGTGCGCAATACCGGAGCGAGCGGTGTCGAGGCCGATTTTTTTCATCGCGATGTCGAAACGACGGCGGTCTTCGGCTTTATCGATAGCATCAGCTGTGGCGCCAATCATGGTGACGCCAAATTCTTCCAGCACGCCCTGACGCTCGAGTTCCAGCGCGCAGTTCAGCGCAGTCTGGCCGCCCATCGTAGGCAGCACCGCGTCCGGGCGCTCTTTCTCAATGATTTTGCGAACCACTTCCCAATGAATCGGCTCGATATAGGTCGCATCGGCCATTTCAGGGTCAGTCATGATGGTGGCCGGGTTAGAGTTCACCAGGATAACGCGGTAGCCCTCTTCACGCAGCGCTTTACACGCCTGAGCACCGGAGTAGTCGAACTCACACGCCTGGCCGATAACAATCGGGCCAGCGCCGAGGATCAGGATGCTTTTTATATCTGTACGTTTTGGCATTTTCTTTAGCTCCTGATTTTATTTGGCGGTCGAACGGTATTGCTTAATCAAATCGATAAAGTGGTCAAACAGCGGCGCGGCATCGTGCGGCCCCGGGCTTGCTTCAGGGTGCCCCTGGAAGCTAAACGCGGCTTTATCGGTGCGATGGATGCCCTGCAGGGTGCCGTCGAACAGCGATTTATGGGTCACACGCAGGTTGGCAGGCAGCGTGGTTTCGTCAACCGCAAAACCGTGGTTTTGAGCGGTTATCATCACGCAGTCTTTATCCAGGTCTTTTACCGGATGGTTGCCGCCGTGGTGACCAAACTTCATTTTCACGGTGTTTGCGCCGCTCGCCAGCGCCAGCAGTTGGTGACCGAGGCAGATGCCGAACACAGGAATATCGGTTTCCAGGAAAGATTTAATCGCGCTGATAGCGTAATCACACGGTGCCGGGTCGCCGGGACCGTTGGAAAGGAAGATACCGTCAGGATTCATCTTCAGCACTTCTTCAGCTGGCGTTTGCGCAGGAACAACAGTCAGGCGGCAGCCTCTGTCTACCAGCATGCGCAGGATATTGCGCTTTGCGCCGTAATCGTAAGCCACAACGTGGAACGGCAAATCTTCTGCTTTTGCGGCTTCCGGCAGGTCGTGCTCCAGCGTCCAGCTCCCCTGCTGCCAGGCGTAAGCTTCTTTAGTCGTGACTTCTTTTGCCAGATCCATACCGTTCAGGCCCGGGAAGGCTTTTGCCTTTTCCAGCGCCAGCGCCGCATCAACGTTATCACCAGCAATAATGCAGCCATTCTGTGCGCCTTTCTCACGCAGCAGGCGGGTCAGTTTGCGGGTATCAATATCGGCAATCGCCACGATGTTATGGCGCTTAAGGTAAGAAGAAAGGTCTTCGGTGCTGCGGAAGTTGCTGGCAATCAGCGGCAGGTCACGGATGACGAGGCCTTGCGCATGTACCTGGGAGGATTCTTCATCGGCTTCATTGGTGCCGACATTACCGATATGAGGATAAGTAAGAGTGACTATCTGGCGGGAGTAAGAAGGATCAGTGAGGATTTCTTGATAACCGGTCAATGAGGTATTGAAAACGACTTCACCCACTGCCGTACCCGATGCCCCAATGGCCCGACCGTGGAATTGGGTTCCGTCTTCCAGAACCAACAGCGCTGACTTAATCAAAACGTCCTCCAGGGAATAAACATTCAATTTATTCGCATATTAATTCAAAACCAGTTCCTGAATCAAATGCAAAAGCGTCTGCCTTTCGGATTTTTGGCAAACGGCGGCATTCTAGGGACTGGCTGGGCAAAAGTCTACCTTATCGCGAAGTTTTTCTGTGTATTTTAGCGCTCAGAGCAAAAAGATCTGATTTGAAGGTCAAAATAGCCAGCTAACAAAGGAAAAGTAATCGGTTGCTGACCATGAATAGTGGGAAAGTGGTCGTAACAGCGTAAAAAAGTAGACCAAATGGTCAAAATTAACAACACCACAACACAAAAATGAACGATAAGTTGTTTTTATAAGGTTCTAAAGTGAAAATTAAAATCAAACCCATTAAATCAAGACAATAAAAAAGGGCAATAACATATTGCCCTGACAATCAATAGATTACGATTGAAACAACCACATCACTAAGGATAAGTTAAATTACAAACTGTTGAGATCGAGCACATCTCTCATATCAAAAAGACCATTTTTTCTGGACTTTAACCATAATGCAGAACGAACTGCACCATTAGCAAAAGTCATCCGGCTGGACGCCTTATGGGTAATTTCAATACGCTCTCCGATATCGGCGAACATCGCGGTATGCTCACCCACAATGTCACCCGCACGTACCGTAGCAAAGCCAATGGTTCCAGGCACACGTTCGCCTGTATAGCCTTCGCGAGAATAAACCGCGCACTGCTTCAGATCTTTGTCCATCGCCTGAGCAATAGCTTCGCCCATTGCCAGCGCCGTGCCGGATGGAGCATCAACTTTGTGGCGGTGGTGGGCCTCAATAATTTCGATGTCGGTATAATCGCCCATCACTTTGGCCGCCTTCTCCAGCAGCTTCAGCATCACATTTACGCCAACGCTGAAATTGGCCGCGAAGACGATAGGGATCTCGCGAGAAGCATCGTGGATTGCCTGCTTACCGGCCTCATCAAAACCGGTAGTCCCGATAACCATGCCTTTGCCGTGTTTGAGGCAGAACGCCAGATGGGCAAGCGTGCCTTCCGGGCGGGTGAAGTCGATAAAGACATCAAAATCGTTCACTACCGCGTCCAGACTATCGCTGACCAGCACGCCCGTTTTTGCCACTCCGGCCAGTTCACCCGCATCGCTGCCGAGCAGAGAAGAGCCAGGACGTTCCAGGGCGGCACCAAGCTCCACGCCGTCCAGCTGCAAAGTGGCCTGAATAAGCTGGCGTCCCATGCGCCCACCAGCTCCCGCAATGGCTACGCGAATTTGTGCATCATGCATATCTTTACTCTTTGGTTAAATAATTCGTAGAAAACGTTCTCAGGTTAACCAGCCCGGTGTCGGGCCGCCAGCCGAAAACAGCGATAATTAGAATTTACTGTCATGACGCGGCAGTTATCAATATCAGCCATAAAAACCCTTCTTTTACCAGGCTTAAATCAAGCCCGGCAAAACGGCTCCCGCTGCCCCGGTTATTTCCCCAAGAGTAATAGAATTCGCGCTAAAAAGGTGCACTCATGGCGTTTATGCGAGCGTGTAATTCACGATAAGCTGCCCTTTTTTGATTTTGACAGCCGTAATAGCGAGGCCATTAATCTCGGCCAGCGTCTTAACGTGGGTTCCGCCGCAAAGGTAGGCAGGCAGGTCGCCAAACCACACTTTGCGCCGCCCTTCTTCAAATGCAACAAAGCGGCTTAACCCATCTTCCAGCCACGGCTGGATTATTTCGAGAAGCTCCGCGCCCGTGGGTTGGGAGACATTATCTTTAGCTGCAAAGGTAATGCGTCCCTCCCCTGGCCAGTGATGAGCTTTAACGGGCTGCCAGCCAGAGATTTCACCAGCATAGCCCACCAGATGCCCCGCGGAGTGCCAGCGCGAATGCTGCTGCCGAATTGCCGCATCAACGCGGACTTCTACCTCGCCGGGTTCCAGCGGCTGGGAAAGGATATGCGCCACATTGTCGCCGCGCTGCACCACCTCCTCAACCGGGATGTCAGCGATCCAGCCTTTGTCCGCAGGCTGCCCGCCGCCCTGCGGATGGAACAGCGTTTTATCCAGTTCAACAACATAACGCCCGTCGGCATCAGCCGTGCAGCTAACAACCCTTGCGCGCCCCTCGGTTACATCACTCGTATAATAAAGTCGTTCAGTCATCGTGTTCTCCTCATTGTCAGAAGAGTATATTGCGTTTATCAATGCGGATAATCTTCTCGCAGAACAATGCACCTTTGCCTGGTATGCACAAATGAATTTAACTTTACTTCCCGATCTGGCGACTTTCGTTGTTATTGTTGAGCAGGGCAGCTTTTCCGCCGCCGCAAGAGTAACGGGGGCAACCCCCTCCGCCATCAGCCGCAGCGTCTCACGCCTTGAACGCGAAATGGGCTGTAAATTGCTGCACCGCACAACGCGCAAGCTGGCGCTGAGCGATACGGGAAAAACGGTGCATCAGCATGCCCTGGAGATGCTGGATGCGGCCCGGCAGGCTATGGATAAAGGGCGCAGCTTACAAACGGTAGTCCAGGGCAGGCTGACCCTTAGCGTGCCGAAGGCCGTTGGCCACTTTGTTATTCATCCTTTGATCCCCGAATTTCTCGCCCGCTACCCGCAGGTGGATGTCAGCCTGCGCCTGGAAGACCGCTACATGGATCTCATTGATGACGGAGTCGATCTCGCACTGCGTATTACCGGCACGCCCTCTCCGGGACTTTACGGCAAACCGCTGATGCCCATCGCACACATCATTTGTGCAACCCCGGAATACCTGCGTCTGCACGGCACGCCTGAAACCCCCGCGGAGCTTCGCCAGCATAGCTGTATCAGCCTTGGAGAGACTCCGGCAGATTCACGCTGGAAGTTTCACCGCCCCGGCAAGACGGAGACGGTTCAAACCCACGGGCGCTATGCGGCAAACCATACGGGAGTGAGGCTGGATGCTGTTAAACGTAATCTGGGGATCGGCAGCCTGCCGCTGTTTACCGCACGCGACGCGCTGGCGCATGGCGAAATAGTGCAAGTGCTGCCGGAATGGGAGTTTATCAGCGCCTATACTGGCGAACTGTGGCTATTGTGGACTCGCAATCAGCATATGCCAGGCCCGATGCGGGCGATGATTGACTATTTAAGCGAGGAGCTTGCCGCTCGTGCTGCCGATACGGCGGTAAATCTTGTTTGAACCACATCATGACCTAGATATGCAAAAAAAATACCAGCGGGTTTACACCGGCTGGCATTTTCAGGCTGGCAAAAATCGACGACGTTACTCTACTTCACGCACGTCAACCCGCAGCTCTCGCGGCACTTCAAAGACAATATTCTCTTCGCGGCCGGTGAGTTCGCGGGCTTCGCTACCGCCCATTTCACGCAGGCGTGAAATGACGTTTTGAACCAGCACATCCGGCGCAGAAGCCCCGGCCGTTACGCCCACGCAGTTTGCCTCTTTTACCCACGCTTCCTGGATATCGGCTGCGTCATCGATAAGATAAGCGGCTTTTCCCATACGCTGAGCCAGTTCGGCAAGACGGTTGGAGTTGGAGGAGTTTTTTGACCCCACAACCAGCACCACATCCGCTTCATTAGCCAGCGCACGCACCGCTTCCTGGCGGTTAGTGGTGGCATAGCAGATATCGTCTTTACGCGGGCCGATGATTTTCGGGAAGCGTTTACGCAGCGCGTCGATAACCTCAGAAGTGTCGTCCACCGAGAGCGTAGTCTGGGTCATAAACGACAAATTGCTTTCGTCTTTAACTTCAAGCGTCAGCACATCGTCCGGCGACTCAACCAGGTACATCCCGCCCTTCGGATTGCTGTACTGGCCCATGGTGCCTTCCACTTCCGGGTGGCCTGCGTGGCCGATTAAAATCGACTCTTCGCCACGGCGGCTGGCTCGGGCAACTTCCATATGCACTTTGGTGACCAACGGGCAGGTCGCATCGAACACCGTCAGCTCGCGGCATTTGGCTTCGTTACGCACCGCCTGAGAAACGCCGTGCGCCGAGAAAATCAGGATCGCACCGTCCGGCACTTCGCTGATTTGCTCGATGAAAATAGCGCCGCGCTCGCGCAGGCTGTCCACCACGTAGCGGTTGTGCACTACTTCGTGACGAACATAGATTGGCGCGCCGTAAATTTGCAGCGCGTTTTCGACAATGCTGATAGCGCGGTCGACCCCAGCACAAAAGCCTCTGGGATTAGCCAACAGGATCTGCATTCAACGCCTCCAGCACCGGATCGACTTCCAGCACTTCAATATCAAAATGAACGGTTCGCCCGGCCAGCGGATGGTTGAAGTCGACGGTAATCGAGTCACCGTTAACTTCGCGCACGACGCCAGGCATTTCGCTGCCATCCATTGCGGTAAACAACATTATAGCGCCCGGCTCCGGCTCGCCCGCGTCAACGAATTCACGACGCGAGAAATACTGGATCATATCCGGGCTTGGAATGCCAAACGCCGCTTCCGGGGCCAGAGAGAATGCTTTTTTCTCTCCGGCTTTCAGGCCAATCAGCTCGCTTTCGAGGCCCGGAGACAGCGTTTCATCCCCAAGGCGAAACAGCGCAGGCTTACCGTTAGCGCGGGTGGACTCCGCGGTGGAGCCATCTTCAAGCTTCAGCGTGAAATGCACCAGCACCGCGCTGTTGCTCTGTACAGACTCAGCCATGGGTTACCCTTTTTGCTTCGCGGGCTTGTCGGAGGAGACAAAGAAGCCCTCCAGCACAATCAGCGCCGCGCCGATACAGATTGCCGTATCGGCCAGATTGAAGGTGGCAAAGTGCCAGTCGCCAACGTAGAAATCGATCATGTCGACCACAAAGCCGTGCCATAAGCGGTCAAACAGGTTGCCGAGCGCACCGCCGATAATCAGAGCATAGGCGATGTTATTCAGCTTTTGGCTCGCTTTAGCGCGGTACATCATCCACACCAGCGCTACGCAGATACCGATTGCGATACCGGCGAAGAACCAGCGCTGCCAGCCGCCTTTATCCGCGAGGAAGCTGAACGCCGCCCCGTAGTTACGAGCGTAGTGCAGATTCAGGGACGGGAACAGAGACACCGTGTCCCCCAGCATAAAATGCTGGAGGATCAGGTATTTACTGCCCAGATCCACAATCAGTACCACGACCACCAGCCAAAGCCAGCGCAACCCGGTAGAGAGTAATGGTTTCATCAGGCAAACTTACGTTGTTCGCCGTCACCGGCTACGTTGGTAACACAGCGGCCGCAAATTTCTGCGTGTTCCGCAACCTGACCGATGTCGGTGGTGTAATGCCAGCAGCGCGGGCACTTCTCACCATCGGCTTTACGCAGGGCAACTTTCAGCCCTTTGAGGATTTCGCTCTGCTGAGCGTCTTCACCCGCCTGTGCATAATCGGCAACCGCAGCCCCGGAGGTCAACAGGACAAATCGCAATTCATCACTCAGGCTATTTAGCTTCGCCGCCAGCTCGCTGTCGGCAAACAGAGTGACTGCCGCTTCCAGAGAACCGCCGATGCGTTTATCGGCACGCGCCTGCTCGATAACCTTGTTAACTTCACCGCGCACGGTCAGCAGCGTATCCCAGAACTCACCGTTCATCGCTTCGCTTTCCGCCAGGCCGAACAGACCTTCGTACCACTCGCCGGTAAACACGTACTTCTCGCGAGAACCCGGCAGGTAGCCCCAGATTTCATCCGCGGTGAAGGACATGATAGGTGCCATCCAGCGCACCAGCGCTTCACAGATGTGGTACAGCGCGGTCTGGCAGCTGCGGCGAGCCACGCTGTCGGACTTCGCGGTGTACTGGCGGTCTTTAATGATGTCGAGGTAGAACGAGCCCATCTCAACGGAGCAGAAGCGCATCAGGCGCTGAACCACTTCGTGGAAATCGTAGTTTTCGTAGGAAGCCAGAATATCAGCCTGGGCTTCCTGGGCGCAGCCTACTGCCCAGCGATCCAGCACCACCATATCTTCCGGTTTCACCATGTCGGTTTCCGGATTAAAGCCGTTCAGGTTAGCCAGCAGGAAACGTGCGGTGTTACGGATACGACGATAAGCGTCGGCGGAGCGTTTCAGAATTTCATCAGAAACCGCCATTTCGCCGGTGTAGTCGGTAGACGCCACCCACAGGCGCAGGATATCCGCGCCGAGTTTGTTCATTACGTCCTGCGGGCTAACGGTGTTGCCGATGGACTTGGACATTTTGCGGCCCTGACCATCAACGGTGAAACCGTGGGTCAGCACCTGGCGGTAAGGCGCTTTGCCTTTCATCGCCGTGGAGATCATCAGAGAGGACATGAACCAGCCGCGATGCTGATCCGAACCTTCCAGATAGATATCCGCAGAATGGCCGTTAAATTCAGGGCGAACATCCACAACGGAGGAGTTGGTTGACCCGGAGTCGAACCAAACGTCCAGCGTATCCGGCACTTTGACGTAGTTATCGGCGTCATCGCCCATGATGTCGCGCGGGTCGAGATCCCACCACGCCTGAATGCCGTCCTGCTCTACGCGCTTAGCAACTTCTTCCATCAGCTCCAGAGAGCGCGGGTGCAGCTCTTCGGTCTCTTTATGCACAAACAGGGACATCGGCACGCCCCAGGTACGCTGACGCGAAATACACCAGTCAGGGCGGTTTGCCACCATGGACTCGATACGCGCCTGGCCCCAGTCCGGGATCCACTGCACGCCTTTGATCTCTTTCAGAGACTGAGCGCGCAGACCTTTCTGATCCATGCTGATGAACCACTGCGGGGTCGCACGGAAGATGATTGGCGTTTTATGGCGCCAGCAGTGCGGGTAGCTGTGCAGCAGTTTTTCAATGTGCAGCAGAGCGCCTTTATCACGCAGGATGTTAACCACCAGATCGTTGGCTTTAAACACCTGAACGCCGTCGAGGCCTTCATAAGTGCCCGGCAGATAGCTGCCGTCCGGGCCAACCGGGTTAGCAACTTCCAGACCGTATTTCTGGCCGATAACGTAGTCGTCCGGGCCGTGGCCTGGCGCCGTATGTACAGCACCGGTACCCGCGTCCAGCGTAACGTGATCGCCGAGGATTGCAGGCACGTCGAAGCCCATAAACGGATGCCTGAAGCGCAGCAGTTCCAGCTCGGAACCTTTGACTGTGCCGAGGATTTGATAATCAGTGATGCCAGCGCGTTTCAGCACGCTTTCCAGCAGGTCTTTTGCGAGGATCAGCGCCTGGCCTTCAACCTGTACCAGCACATATTCGAACTCGGCGCCCAGAGAAATAGCGCGGTTAGCCGGCAGGGTCCACGGCGTGGTGGTCCAGATAAGCAGAGAGATTGGGCCTTTAACTTCAGCCGCGCCAAACTTCGCTTTCACCGCATCGCTATCGACGGCGTTAAACGTCACGTCGATAGATGGCGAGGTTTTGTCGTAATACTCAACTTCCGCTTCCGCCAGTGCGGAACGGCAATCAACGCACCAATGCACCGGCTTGGCGCCTTTATGCAGATGGCCGTTGCCGATGATTTTGCCCAGCGCACGAATGATGTTAGCTTCGGTGTTGAAGTCCATAGTCAGGTACGGGCGAGACCAGTCGCCCAGCACGCCAAGACGGATAAAGTCAGCGCGCTGGCCATCAACCTGCTCTGCGGCATATTTACGGCATGCTGCACGGAACTCAGCGGCAGAGACCTTCTCACCCGGCTTACCGATCAGCTGTTCTACTTTCAGTTCAATCGGCAGACCGTGGCAGTCCCAGCCCGGCACGTACGGCGAGTCGAAGCCGGACAGCCCTTTGGACTTGATAATAATATCTTTCAGAATCTTGTTAACTGAGTGACCAATGTGAATGCTACCGTTCGCATAAGGAGGGCCATCATGCAAAATGAAGGTTTTTTTGCCCTTTTTCGCATTACGAATGATGCCGTACAGGTCATCATCGTTCCAACGCGCCAGCATGCCCGGTTCGCGCTTGGCTAAGTCGCCGCGCATCGGGAACCCTGTTTCAGGCAAATTTAGGGTAGATTTAAAGTCACTCATTAGATTCTCGGTTCCGTATTTCGGTTAGCCTTTCAGGCATTTGACTCAAAAAATTCGCGGGCTGATACCACATCTCTGGCGATTTGCGCTTTCAGCTCATCGAGTGAAGCAAACCGCTGCTCATTACGTATCTTTTTACGCAGCACTACTTCTATATGGCGACCATAAAGGTCCATTACAACGTCCAATAAGTGGACTTCAAGCTGCTGGCGGACACCCGCCACCGTAGGGCGAGTGCCAATATTAGCCACGCCAGCTATCGGCTTATCACCGAGGCCTGAGACTTCAACCGCATACACCCCTTTTACCGGGGAAACCTGACGACGCAGCGGTAAATTCGCCGTAGGGAAACCAATAGTGCGACCCAGCTCATCGCCGTGTACCACACGCCCGGAGATCATAAACGGATGCCCCAGCAGGCTTTCAGCCTGTTGCAAATCGTCATCCGCCAGCGCCTGACGCACGGCGGTACTGCTAATACGCACCCCGTCTTCGCAAAATGTTTGAGTACTTGCGATGTCGAAGCCGTATTCCTGACCAGCCTTCTGTAATAACAAGAAATCCCCCTGACGACCAGCGCCAAAGCGGAAATCATCGCCTACCGCGAGGAATTTAACCCCCAGACGGTCCACCAGCAGATTGCTGACGAAGTTCTGCGCGCTCAAGGCGGCAAAACGGCGATCGAAGCGCACGCACAGCACGTAGTCCACGCCGCACCCAGCGAGATAGCGCAGTTTTTCACGCAGGCGAGTCAGGCGGGCTGGGGCCTTTTCCGGGGCGAACAGTTCAAGCGGTTGAGGCTCAAAAATCATCACCATGACCGGGAGGTTGCGCGCACGCCCCTCTTCACACAGGCCCTTTAACAGCGCCTGATGGCCACGATGTACGCCGTCGAAATTACCAATGGTGAGGACACACCCGTGGTGGTTCTGGCGCAGGTTATGTATACCGCGTATCAGCTTCATGGCTGGCTCAAAACAGTGGAAATTGGCGGATTATATCAAGGACAGCGATTAAGGTTAACCGGCGATTGCCGCCTTTGGCATAAAGCTTTAATGAATTCATTACGCTGAGCCGCTCTTTGAGCAGGCTTAGGCTTTGTCTCGACGATTTTTGATGCGAAAGACTGTATTCCCGGCCCTGATGCTGGTAGAATCCGCGCCATCACAACGTAAGAGGTGCCGAAAATTTAACGGCGCTTATTTGCACAAATCCATTGACAAAAGAAGGCTAGCGGGGCATATTCCTCGGCCTTTGAATTGTCCACATAGATCATATTTGGGAGTTGGACCTTGGCTAATATCAAATCAGCTAAGAAACGTGCTGTACAGTCTGAAAAGGCTCGTAAGCACAACGCAAGCCGTCGCTCTATGATGCGTACTTTCATCAAGAAAGTATACGCAGCGATTGAAACTGGCGACAAAGCTGCTGCACAGAAAGCATTTAACGAAATGCAACCAATCGTGGATCGTCAGGCTAGCAAAGGTCTGATCCACAAAAACAAAGCTGCGCGTCATAAAGCAAATCTGACTGCGCAAATCAACAAACTGGCTTAATCGCTCGTTTGCTGTCGCTTTGATAAAAAAACCGGCTAACGCCGGTTTTTTTATATCCGCAAATCACTCCACCTTAAACAACGCCGAGTAATCCTTGCTGCAAATTCGCTGCACCGCAGGATGCTGAATCATTCGTTCGGCAAAAATCGCGTGATACTCCTCCAGCACATTATCAATCCGCCCAACCTCGATGATATCGTCGTCGCTATAGATGTCCTGCGCGTAGAGCGTTGGCGCAACAAAAATAGCGTTATGGGTCGCCCCAAATGCCTTCATCAGCGCGGCATCGTCAAATTCGCCGAGGATCTCAATCTTCAGGCCCTGGATGTTAATCCAGTTCAGCAGCTTACGTCCCAGCATCGAGCGACGCCCCGGAATAAGCAGGCGCCGGGTTTCAAGGCAGGCCGGGAAAGGCAGTTCAGGAGCAGGCCCCTTGCACCAGAAGCTAATCCCGCATTCGCCAAGTCTGACGGAAAACAGCCCTTCCTGCTGGGTCGAGTCTATCGGGCAGTCTGAAATAATCATGTCCAGCTTATGCTGGCTCAGCTGTTCCAGCAGCATTTCGTGAGTCGACTCGAAGCAGCGCAGGTGGATTTGCTCATCATCAACCACCGCAGCGTCCAGCACCCCGCTGACCAGCCGCTTGGAAAGCGCATCCGCTACGCCAACGTCGAAAAGAATATTGGCCTCTTTGCGATAGTTAACGATATCCAGCATTTCCTGGCTCAGGGTGAACATGCGGTCGGCATAGCGAAACACCAGCTGGCCCAGCTCCGAAGGCACCAGCCCCCTGCCCTGACGGCGAAACAATTTTCCCTGCAGCCGCTCTTCGAGCGCTTTAATTTGCCCGGTGATGGTCTGCGGCGTCAGAAACAACGCTTCGGCAGCGCCGACCACCGAACCTTCTTTGCAGACGTGCCAGAAGTAATAAAGATGGTTGTAATTAATATGGGACATCGCCCTTCACTCCCTGAAAGTTATTCCGTTATCGGGCCATCCTGCCGATGGCCCGGTTAACACAAGTATCATGCTTTGGCCTCAGAAAGGCGCGCTCTCAGCATGCTAAAGCCCACCACGGCTGAAAGCAGCGACCCAAGAAGAATGCCGAGTTTCGCCCAGGTAATCAGCTCCGCATCCACGTCGCCGAAGGCCAACGAAGCGATGAAAATCGACATAGTAAAGCCGATGCCGCACAGCACGCCTACCGCCATGATGTCGCTGAACCGCGTCCCCTTTGGCAGCGTGGCGAGCTTAAGCTTAAGCGCCAGCCAGCAGAACAGGCTTATCCCCAGCGGCTTGCCGATAAACAAACCGGCAATGATGCCGAGCGGCAGCAGCGAGGTCAGGCCTTCCATGGTCACGCCAGAGAGCGACACGCCAGCATTGGCAAAAGCGAACAGCGGCAGGATCAGGAACGCCACCCACGGATGCAGCACATGCTCAAGCTCCTGAGCAGGCGAACGCCCGTTCTGCTCTTTTAGCGGAATAAAGAAGCCGATGATGACCCCCGCTAGCGTCGCATGAACCCCGGATTTTAAAACAGCAGTCCACAGAATCACGCCCACCAGGATGTAAACGCCCGTGCGGCGCACGTTGAACAGGTTCAGCAGCGCCAGCGCAACGATAGCCGCAGCCGCAATCCCCAACGACATCATGGATAAGTCATGAGTATAGAACAGCGCGATAATGATGATGGCGCCCAGGTCATCGATGATTGCCAGCGCCATCAGGAAAACCTTCAGCGCCAGCGGCACCCGGTTGCCCAGCAGCGCCAGAATTCCCAAAGCAAAGGCGATATCGGTCGCCGCCGGGATAGCCCAGCCTTCGCGGGTTACCGGGTCAGAATAGTTAAAGGCCAGATAGAGCAGCGCCGGAACAACCATCCCGCCGAGCGCGGCAATCACCGGAAACGCCGCCTGACGGCGATCGGCAAGCGAGCCGAGCACCATTTCCCGCTTCACTTCCAGGCCAATCATCAGGAAGAAGATAGCCATCAACGCGTCGTTGACCCACAGCAGCAGGTTTTTGCTGATATCCAGCGGCCCAATGCGTACCTCAACCGGCGTGGCAAGAAATGCCTCGTAGCCCGCGCTGGTTGCACTCAGGTTTGCCAGCAGCATCGCCAGAGCGGCGGCAACTATCAAAAAAATACCGCCCGCGGCGTCATTTTGAAAAAAGCGTTGCAGATTTTTAGTCATTATTTCACCCAGTTATCCAAACAGCGTGTTCATCCCAAACACTATTATGGTAGTCAGCATAGCGACAATGACACATCGATAAAATCAGCTTATATGGCAAATATAGATCGCAAAAACCGAACTGTTTTCTGAGACATAAAAAAACCTGAACCGAATGAAGCAGTTCAGGTTTTTGCGTGGCTAAAGCCGGAAGAAATTAGCGGGTCAAATCGTCAAAGAATTTCTTCACGCCGTCGAAGAAGCTCTTCGAACGCGGGCTGTTTTGCTCACCCGCTGGCCCACCAAAGCTCTCTTCTAAATCACGAAGCAGCTTTTTCTGTTTTTCGTTCAGGCTGACAGGCGTTTCGACAACCACGCGGCACAGCAGGTCACCCTGAGCACCACCGCGTACGGACTTAACGCCTTTACCGCGCATTCTGAACAGCTTGCCGGTCTGCGTTTCGCTCGGCACCTTCAGTTTTACGCGACCGTCGAGGGTTGGGACTTCAATTTCCCCGCCCAGAGCGGCCATAGCGAAGTTGATAGGCACTTCGCAGTACAGGTTGTTACCTTCGCGCTCAAAGATTGGGTGCTGTTTCACCTGAACCTGAACATACAGGTCGCCGGACGGCGCACCATGCTCACCGGCTTCACCTTCGCCGGACAGGCGAATACGATCTCCGGTATCAACACCCGCAGGAATTTTCACCGACAGGGTTTTGGTTTTCTCTACCCGGCCATGGCCGTGGCAGCTGTTGCACGGATCTTTAATGATGGTGCCGCGGCCCTGGCAATGAGGGCAGCTCTGCTGCACGGTAAAGAAGCCCTGACGCATCTGCACCTGGCCCTGCCCGTGACAGGTTGGACAGGTTTGCGGAGATGAGCCTTTTTTCGCACCGCTGCCGTGGCAAACGTCACACTCTTCCAGCGTCGGGATACGGATCTCTTTGGTAACGCCACGAACCGCTTCTTCAAGCGTTAAGTCCATGTTGTAGCGCAGGTCCGCGCCACGAGACGCACGTTGACGGCGTCCGCCGCCAAAGATATCGCCAAACACGTCGCCAAAGATATCGTTGAAGTCCGCACCGCCGCCGCCAAAGCCGCCACCGCCGCCCATACCGCCCTGCTCAAACGCAGCATGACCATATTGATCGTAGGCCGCACGTTTCTGAGAATCGGTAAGGATCTCGTAGGCTTCTTTGATCTCTTTGAACTTACCCTCGGCCTCTTTATCGCCCTGGTTACGGTCCGGATGGAACTTCATCGCCAGGCGCTTATAGGATTTTTTGATTTCACGCTCTTCCGCTGATTTCGGAACGCCTAAAACCTCGTAATAGTCTCTCTTCGCCATCTCTTTTTTCTGCCCTTAACATACGAGCACGGGCGTGGAGTAAACTCCGCGCCCGTGCCGGTTAATTACCCTGCATCAGGGCGATTATTTTTTATCTTTCACTTCTTCGAACTCAGCATCAACAACATCGTCGTCTTTGCCTGCGTTAGCGTTGCCAGCATCGGCGGCATTACCTGCCTGCTGCTCGGCGTGCTGCTGCTGAGCCAGCTCCATCAGTTTCTGGGAAACCTGAGCCAGAGCCTGCATTTTCGCTTCGATGTCAGCTTTGTCTTCGCCTTTCAGAGAACCTTCCAGCGCACTCAGAGCGGACTCGATAGCCGTTTTGTCGTCAGCCGGCAGCTTGTCGCCTGCTTCTTCAACCTGCTTACGGGTGCTGTGCAGCAGGTGATCGCCCTGGTTACGGGTCTGAACCAGCTCTTCGAACTTACGGTCAGACTCGGCGTTAGCTTCGGCTTCGCGCACCATTTTCTGGATCTCTTCTTCGTTCAGGCCGGAAGAAGCTTTAATGGTGATCTTCTGCTCTTTACCGCTGTTTTTGTCTTTAGCGGAAACGTGCAGAATACCGTCAGCATCGATATCGAAGGTGACTTCGATCTGCGGCATGCCGCGCGGTGCCGGGCTGATCCCATCCAGGTTGAACTGACCCAGTGATTTGTTATCGGATGCGCGTTTACGCTCACCCTGAATCACGTGGATGGTTACCGCAGACTGGTTGTCTTCAGCGGTAGAGAACACCTGGCTGTGCTTGGTTGGGATAGTGGTGTTTTTCGCGATAAGCGCGGTCATCACGCCACCCATGGTTTCGATACCCAGAGACAGCGGGGTAACGTCCAGCAGCAGTACGTCTTTCACTTCGCCGGTCAGAACACCACCCTGAACCGCTGCACCGATGGCAACAGCTTCGTCCGGGTTAACGTCTTTACGCGGCTCTTTACCGAAGAACTCAGCAACTTTTTTCTGCACCATTGGCATACGAGTCTGACCGCCGACCAGAATAACGTCCTGGATATCGGAAACGGACAGGCCAGCATCCTGCAGCGCAACTTTCAGCGGATCGATTGAACGGTTTACCAGGTCTTCGACCAGGGATTCCAGTTTCGCACGAGTCACTTTGATGTTCATGTGTTTCGGACCGGTCGCGTCTGCGGTGATGTACGGCAGGTTCACGTCGGTCTGCTGTGCAGAAGAAAGTTCGATTTTCGCTTTCTCTGCCGCTTCTTTCAGGCGCTGCATGGCCAGCGGATCGTTACGCAGGTCAATGCCCTGATCTTTCTTAAACTCGTCAACGAGGTAGTTGATCATACGGCTGTCGAAGTCTTCACCACCGAGGTGGGTATCACCGTTGGTCGCCAGAACTTCGAAGGTTTTTTCGCCGTCAACTTCGTCGATTTCGATAATAGAGATATCGAAAGTACCACCACCCAGGTCGTAAACCGCGATAGTACGGTTGCCAACTTCTTTGTCCAGACCGTAGGCCAGAGCCGCTGCGGTTGGTTCGTTGATGATACGCTTAACTTCCAGACCCGCGATACGGCCGGCGTCTTTCGTTGCCTGACGCTGAGCATCGTTGAAGTATGCAGGTACGGTGATAACAGCTTCAGTTACCGGCTCACCCAGGTAATCTTCAGCGGTTTTCTTCATTTTTTTCAGCACTTCAGCAGAGATCTGCGGCGGTGCCATTTTCTGACCTTTTACATCAATCCATGCGTCGCCGTTGTCGGCGCCGATGATTTTGTAAGGCATGATGGCTTCATCACGCTGCACTTCTTCGTCCTGGAAGCGACGGCCAATCAGGCGTTTGATCGCAAACAGAGTGTTTTGCGGGTTAGTCACTGCCTGACGTTTAGCCGGCTGACCTACCAGGATTTCGCCGTCCTGAGTGTAAGCAATGATAGAAGGCGTGGTGCGGTCGCCCTCGGCGTTCTCCAGCACACGAGCAGTAGTACCATCCATAATCGCGACACAAGAGTTGGTTGTCCCCAGGTCGATACCAATAATTTTACCCATCTAAACGTCTCCACTAAAAATTCGTCATCATGTGGTTGTGAACCTGTTATATGGGCAAAGGCGTCTGTTTCAATTGCCCGTCGCGTTTTTTTCAGGTCCGCCAACTGCGGTTGCATACAAGATGGGGTCGCAACACCCGCCATCAAGGGGCAGATGAAAAAAAATTTTCTGCTTTCCACCCGCTCAGATCATAGACGGCGGCCTGCCGCCTGATTATTATGCCGCGCCCGCTGCCGGAGTCCCGGCGGTGTGGGCTTACTTGATACTTTTTTTCAGATGAATTTTTCAGAGGAACTATGGGCAACACTAAGTTGGCTAATCCAGCTCCCCTGGGCTTAATGGGCTTCGGCATGACCACCATTTTGCTCAATCTGCACAACGCAGGCATTTTTGGTTTTGACGTTATTATCCTCGCTATGGGGATTTTCTACGGCGGTATCGCGCAAATCTTCGCGGGCCTGCTGGAGTTTAAAAAAGGGAACACTTTCGGTTTAACCGCCTTCACTTCTTACGGCTCGTTCTGGCTGACGCTGGTCGCTATCCTGCTGCTGCCTAAGATGGGTCTTGGCGATGCAACCAACGGGCACTTCCTCGGCGCGTACCTGGGCCTGTGGGGCGTGTTCACGCTGTTCATGTTCTTCGGCACCCTGAAAGCGCCGCGCATGCTGCAATTCGTGTTTGCCAGCCTGACCGTGCTGTTTGCCCTGCTGGCCGTTGGCCATCTGACCGATAACGAAGGCATCGTTAAAGTTGCCGGCTGGATTGGCCTGGTGTGTGGCGCGAGCGCTATCTACCTGGCAATGGGTGAAGTGCTGAACGAACAGTTTGGCCGCACCGTACTGCCGATTGGCGAAAAGCACTAATTTCTTTCGCTTAGCAATAAAAAACGCGGAGCCCGGCTCCGCGTTTTTTATTTATGACTGCACCAACGTCCTTTCCTTTGCTTCATCCTCATGGTGGATGTCGCGCCTGAGCCAGAGTCCCAATCCCAGCCCAACTAGCGCCAGCGCCAGCACGTACCACGCCGGAGCCATAGGCGAAACGCCCATCAGCATCGTGACGGCCACCGGCGTCAGTCCGCCGAAAATCGCATAAGAAAGGTTATAAGAGAAAGAGATACCGGTGAAGCGCACTTCCGCCGGGAACGCCCGTACCATCACAAACGGCACCGCGCCAACAACGCCAACGCTTAGCCCCACAAGGCCATATAGCAGGAACAGCTGCTCGGGATGAGTGGCCGTCAGGTGGTAAAACATCCAGCTGCAAATCGCCAGCAGAATACTGCCTACGGTAAAGGTTTTACCTGCCCCGAACCGGTCCGCCGCCAGCCCGGCCAGCAGGCAGCCAATACACAGCATGATGGTTGCGATGCTGTTGGCCTTCAACGTCAAAGCCGGTGCCATGCCGTACTGCTTTTGCAGCCAAATCGGCGACATCAGAATGACCACGACGATACAGG
Organism: Cedecea davisae DSM 4568; assembly: GCF_000412335.2. Classification (GTDB taxonomy): domain Bacteria; phylum Pseudomonadota; class Gammaproteobacteria; order Enterobacterales; family Enterobacteriaceae; genus Cedecea; species Cedecea davisae. The sequence goes on along the minus strand of NZ_KE161030.1, from coordinate 453,092 downwards.
CCGAAAGCAGCCAGGTCAGCAGCATGGAAATCACCACCGCTTTCTTATGCTTAGCCACAACGGCTTTTAGCGGCAGCTCTGCGGCCAGCGCTTTACGTTGCTGCATCTCAAGGAATATCGGCGTCTCACGCAGCCAGCGGCGTAAATACATCGCCACCAGGCCGAAAATGCCGCCGAGTAAGAAAGGAATACGCCAGCCGCCGTCGTGAATAGTCTGCTGGGTCAGCGAAGTATTAATGATGGTCGCAACAACCGAGCCAAGAAGAATACCGACGGTCAGCCCCATCGTCAGGGTTCCGCAGGCGATACCGATGCGCCTGGCCGGAACGTGCTCGGCAACAAAGACCCACGCGCCCGGCACTTCACCGCCTATCGCTGCGCCCTGCAAGATACGCATCAGCAGTAACAACAGCGGAGCCGCAATGCCCAACGTGGCATAAGTAGGCAGCAGACCAATAGCCAGAGTCGGCAGCGCCATCAGCAAAATGCTGAGGGTAAACATTTTTTTGCGGCCAACCAGGTCGCCAAAGTGCGCCATCACGATGCCGCCAAGCGGGCGTGCAAGATAGCCAGCGGCAAATATCCCGAAAGTCTGAACCTGACGGAGCCACTCGGGAATATCGGCCGGGAAGAACAACTCCCCCACTACCGCGGCGAAAAATACGAAGATAATGAAGTCGTAAAATTCGAGAGCGCCGCCGAGGGCGGCAAGTGTCAGGGTTTTATAGTCCTGACCATTCAGAGGTCTGACGCGCTGTATTGACATAGGAAACCGCTTGTAAAGAGGAGTGTTAATTATTATTTCCGTTTAGCTGTAAAGCCAGGATTACTATAACGGTTAAAAACCAACACTCCACATCAACTCGATCTTATGTCAAGAAAGGCATTTATTTAGGATTTTGTTTCGCGTCGCGCGCTCTTAGGGCGAAATGCTGCTACCACATCGTCATTAGTTTCAACATAAGGGCCGTCGAGGAGCTGTACACAATACGGTACGCTTGCGAAGATCCCGGGCACCACCACCTTGCCGCTCTCGTTTTTCACGCCTTCGAGCGTTTCCTGAATAGACTTCGGCTGGCCCGGCAGGTTAAGGATCAGCGCCTGCTTGCGAATAACGCCGACCTGGCGCGAGAGAATGGCCGTCGGCACAAAATGCAGGCTGATCTGGCGCATCTGTTCGCCAAAGCCCGGCATCACGCGGTCGGCAATCGCCAGCGTAGCATCCGGGGTCACGTCGCGCCGCGCCGGGCCGGTACCGCCGGTCGTCAGCACCAGGTGGCAACCCATCTCATCCACCAGCTCGCAAAGCGTTTGCTCAATGATCGGCTGTTCATCGGGGATCAGGCGGGTTTCGACTTCAAAAGGTGTTGTCAGGGTTTGCTCCAGCCACGCCTGTAGCGCAGGGATGCCTTTGTCCTGATAGATGCCGCTGGAGGCGCGGTCTGAAATGGAAACTAATCCAATGCGAAAGGTATTCATATCATTCCCGGAAATGAGCAAGTCTGGGCGAAATGATACACGGCGAAAGGCGTTGCAGACAGGGGAAGACGCTAAAAGCGTGGCCGACGAGCGCCGGCCACGATAATGATTACAGCAGGTCGCCGATCATTTTTTCCAGTTTTTCCTGGTCGATAGCAAACTTACGGATACCGTCCGCCAGTTTATCTACCGCCATTGGATCCTGGTTGTGCTGCCACAGGAACTGGGATTCAGTGATGCGCTCTGGACGCGCTTTCACTTCACCGGTGTAGCTCAGCTTACGCTCGAGCGCCCCTTCGCTTTCCGCCAGCTCTTTGAGCAGAGCAGGTGCGATGGTCAGGCGGTCACAGCCAGCCAGCTCGATGATTTCACCGACGTTACGGAAGCTTGCGCCCATCACTACGGTTTCATAGCCGTGCTGTTTGTAATACTGGTAGATTTCAGTAACGGAAACCACGCCAGGATCTTCCTGCGGCGCGTATTCTTTCTTGTCGGTGTTAGCTTTGTACCAGTCGAGGATACGGCCAACAAACGGAGAAATCAGGAACACGCCAGCTTCCGCACAGGCGCGTGCCTGAGCGAAGGAGAACAGCAGGGTCAGGTTACAGTTGATGCCTTCTTTTTCCAGCTGCTCGGCAGCGCGGATGCCCTGCCAGGTAGAAGCCAGTTTAATCAGAATGCGATCGTTGCTGATGCCCGCATCGTTATAGAGTTTAATCAGGTGCTTCGCTTTGGCGATGCTGGCTTCGGTGTCATAAGACAGGCGAGCATCAACCTCGGTAGAGATACGACCCGGGATCAGTTTCAGAATTTCCAGGCCGATGTTCACAGCCAGCTTGTCGGTAGCGTCAACAACCTGCTGAGCGCGGTCGTTGCTCTGGCCGCGAGCCCAGGTAATCGCTTCATCAATCAGTTTGCGATACTCAGGGATCTGCGCTGCGTTAAGGATCAGAGAAGGGTTAGTAGTAGCATCCTGCGGCTGATACAGCTTCATCGCCGCGATATCTCCGGTGTCAGCAACCACGGTGGTCAGTTGACGCAAAGAAGTCAATTTATCCGTCATAATGAGTGTTTCTCTTCAGGTGTAGCTTGTTAGGGAGATGTAACCGGTCTGGCTTGATGATATCACGCCGCCCATCAGGTGCAACCGCGACAAGTGCTGTCCGTCCAGTGGCTGAGAATATGATAAACTCCGCCCGATCTTTATCTGTAACGTAATGGACTGCATGGCACGGGCCCGTCAACCTCGCCGCCATCACGCATTAACAAGAGGGACGTTAATGACAGATTTTTTATTATTTATCAACGAGGTGCTTTGGGGGTCCGTTCTACTCTGGCTGCTGATTGGGGCCGGAGTCTGGTTCACCTGGCGCTGCGGCTTCGTGCAGTTTCGCTATTTCACCCGGCTTCGCCTTTTCCTGCGTAACAGCACCTCGTCAGATCCTTCCGGAATATCCTCATTTCAGGCGCTCTGCACCAGCCTCGCCGCACGCGTAGGCAGCGGCAATCTTGCCGGTATTGCGCTCGCCATCTCGGCCGGTGGCCCCGGTGCCGTTTTCTGGATGTGGGTTGCAGCCGTGCTTAGCATGGCAACCGCCTTTGCTGAATGCTCGCTGGCGCAGCTTTATAAAAGCCGCGACAAAGACGGAAATTATCGCGGTGGCCCGGCCTGGTATATGGAACGCGGGCTGGGTATGCGCTGGATGGGCGTACTGTTCTCACTCTTTTTAATCGTCGCTTTTGGGATGGTGTTCAATGCCGTTCAGGCAAACTCTATTGCCATTGCCACCCATTATGCGTTCGACGTGCCGAAACTCTGGGTCGGCATTGCGCTGGTCATCGTCACCGCGCTGGTCATCTGGCGCGGGATGAGGGTGATAGCCCGCCTGTCCCAGTGGCTGGTGCCGCTGATGGCGCTGCTGTGGGTATTTATGAGCCTGTACGTGGTTGCGCTGCATATTGAGCGCTTCCCGGAGGTGGTCAGGCTAATTTTCAGCCAGGCGTTTGGCTGGCATGAAGCCGCGTCGGGCGCACTCGGCTACACCGTCAGCCAGGCTATCACCAACGGTTTTCAGCGCGGCATGTTTTCCAACGAAGCGGGGATGGGTTCAACGCCCAACGCGGCCGCAGCGGCAGCGGCCTGGCCTCCGCACCCGGCTACCCAGGGCGTGGTCCAGATGTTTGGGGTATTAATTGATACGGTTATTATCTGCACCGCCACCGCCGCCATCGTATTAATGTCCGGCATGCTCGACGGAGCCGTAACCTCACGCGGCGGAATTATTCTGGTTCAGCAGGCGCTTAGCTCGGCTGTCGGCAGCTGGGGCAGCGGTTTCATCGTCGTTATCGTTTTTCTGTTCGCCTTCACTTCGATAGTCGCCAACTACAGCTATGCGGAAAATAACCTTCTGTTTCTTAACCCAAACAGCCGCGTGTCAAAGCTATTGCTGCGCTGCTTTGTGCTGGCGATGGTGATGTTTGGCACCCAGGCGGCGCTGCCGCTGGTCTGGCAGTTGGCAGATGTGGCGATGGCCATTATGGCTATCACTAACATTACGGCGATTTTATTGCTCTCGCCGGTGGTTCGGGATCTTGCTGCGGACTATCTACGCCAGCAAAAGCTGGGCATTACGCCGACCTTCAATCCCAACCGTTTCCCCGAGATAAAGAACCAGCTGGCTCCCGGCGTCTGGGGCACGGATCCTGAAAAAAAAACCGATCGCTAATTGCAGCCATAGGCCGCTACGTTCCGGAAATTTGCTAAAGTAACCGCCAAAACCTGCAAGGAGTGGACATGCTAATTCTTATTTCACCTGCCAAGACGCTGGACTACCAGAGCGAGTTAGCCACTAACCGCTACACGCAGCCGGAACTGCTGGAATACTCTCAGCAGTTGATCAGCGTTGCCCGCAAACTTAGCGCGCCGCAAATTGCGTCGCTGATGAGCATCAGCGATAAGCTGGCTTCCCTGAACGAAACCCGCTTCCACGAGTGGCACCCGGAATTCAGCCCGCAGAATGCCCGCCCGGCTATCCTCGCTTTCAAAGGCGATGTTTATACCGGCTTACAGGCTGAGGAATTTAGCGAAGCAGACTTCGATTTTGCCCAACAGCATTTGCGCATGCTCTCCGGTCTGTACGGCGTGCTGCGCCCGCTGGATCTGATGCAGCCTTACCGCCTGGAGATGGGTATCCGCCTTGAGAACCCGAAAGGCAAAGACCTGTATCATTTCTGGGGCGATACGATAACCGAAAAGCTGAACCAGGTGCTGGCCGCCCAGGGCGACAAGATCGTTATAAACCTGGCGTCAGACGAGTATTTCAAAGCGGTTAAACCGAAAAAGCTCGATGCAGAAATCATCAAGCCGGTGTTCCTGGACGAGAAGAACGGCAAGTTTAAGGTCATCAGCTTCTACGCTAAAAAAGCGCGCGGCCTGATGAGCCGCTACATCATTGAAAACCGCCTCAGCAAGCCGGAACAACTGAAGGCGTTTAATACCGACGGTTACTTCTTCGATGAAGAAGCCTCGCAGAAAAACGAGCTGGTGTTTAAGCGCCACGAGCAGTAAAAAAAACGCCAGCTTAATGCTGGCGTTTTTTATTCACAGAATGATATTAAGCTCTCGCCATCATCAGCTTACGCAGCTCTGCAAAGTCAGCCGGAAGGTTATGGGACAGTAGCGGCAGGTCGGCGCGGGACGCCAGCTCCTGCGGCAGCGGCAGCGCTTCGCCCAGAATCTCTTCCACGCTCTCTTTAAACTTCGCCGGATGCGCAGTGCCCAGGAACAGGCCAAATTCTCCGGGCTGTAGGTGGTCGCGCAGCGCACGATAGGCAATGGCCGCGTGCGGCTCAGAAACATAGCCGATAGTTTTCAGCTCGCGCATCGTCTCTTTGGTCGTTTCGTCGGTCACGGCGGCATAGCCGAGATCGGTAAGACGCCAGATTTTACGGCGGAACAGCTCTTCTACACGCGGCCAGTTGTTTGGCTGGCTCACGTCCATGGCGTTGGAAAGGGTGGCAACCGTCGTTTTCGGCGCCCACTGCCCTTCAGCCAGGAAGCGAGGAACCGTGTCGTTGGCGTTGGTGGCGGCAATAAAACGCTTAATCGGCAGGCCAAGGGATTTCGCCAGCAGGCCAGCAGTCAGGTCACCGAAGTTACCGCTTGGCACGGAGACCACCAGCTGGTTACGCGCTTCCTGAGGGAGTTGAGCAACCGCTTCAAAGTAGTAGCAAATCTGCGCCAGCAGGCGGCTGATATTAATGGAGTTGGCCGAGTTTAACCCCAGAGCGGCTTTCAGCTCTTCGTCGTCAAATGCCTGTTTCACCAGCGCCTGGCAGGCGTCGAAATCGCCATCGATAGCGACAGTTTCGATATTGCCGCCCAGGGTGCAGAACAGTTTTTCCTGCAGCGGGCTGATTTTGCCACGCGGGTACAGGATGACGACACGAACGTTCTCAATACCGTAGAAAGCGTGGGCAACGGCAGCCCCGGTATCGCCGGAAGTCGCGGTCAGAATAGTGACCGGTTTGTCACCGCTGATATGAGTCAGCATTTGCGCCATAAACCGGCCGCCGAAGTCTTTAAACGCCAGCGTCGGGCCGTGGAACAGCTCAAGGCAGCCGACATCAGGCTCGACCATCTTCACCGGCGCGGGGAAAGCGAAGGCCGCGCGAACGCGCTCTTCCAGAATCTCCTGAGGGATCTCATCGCCGATAAACGCCGAGAGGATTTTGCTGCTGCGGCTGACAAAATCCTGGTTCAGCATGGCGTCGATTTCAGTCAGCTCAAATTCCGGCAGATCGTGCGGGAAGAACAGACCCTGCTGTTTGCCCAGCCCCTGGGTGACGGCCTGCGCAAAGCTGACCTGCTCGTTGTGATCTTTAAGGTTGTACAGTTTCATGCGTTATCCCAAAACTCGTGCGCCAGCCGTATCCAGACGGCAAATATGTACAAAACCTTCCTGGTTTTGCAAATAGTGTTGGCTTAGCCAGTCAGCCACACGCTGCGCGGTATCGTTGTTATCGCACAGCGCAAATAAGGTTGGGCCGGAGCCCGAAATACCGCTCGCCAGCGCGCCAATATCGGCCACCGCTTTACGAGACTCATCGAACTTCGGCAGCAGTTTAGCGCGGTAAGGCTCGGCTATTACGTCCTGCATCAGTTTGGCCGCAAGCGCAGGCTGGCGGGTATGGCAGGCATGAATAAAACCGGCCAGATGGCGCCCGTGGCTGATGCAGTCCTGGCGGCGATACTGCGCCGGCAGAATAGCCCGCGCTTCGGCGGTAGAAACTTTGATGCCGGGATAAGCCAGCACCCACAGCCACTCATCAAAGCCTGGCACCTGCTGGCTGATGATGCCGCTTTCTTCAATCATCAACTGCATGCCGCCGAGGAAACACGGCGCAACGTTGTCGTAATGAATGCTGCCGGAGATGCGCCCTTCCAGCTCGCCCATCAGGCCAAGCAGGCGCGTGTCGCTCAGCGGTTTACCGCAGAACTCATTCATTGCCATCAGCCCGGCAACCACCGAACAGGCGCTGGAGCCCAGCCCGGAGCCGATAGGCATATTTTTCTCAAGCGTCATCGCCACCGGAATGGTTTTGCCAATCTCCTGGCAGAAGCGCTCCCAGCACTGGTAAACAATATTCTCGCGAGGTTCATCCGGCAGCTTGCTGGCAAAACGCCCGAGGTTGGTGAGGCTGAAGCTTTCCGCCGCCTCCACCGTCACGTAATCGCCGAGGTGCGAACCGTCAGTCGGCGACACCGCAGCCCCCAGAACGTCAAAACCCACGCTCATATTGGCGCTGGAAGCCGGTGCATATACTTTAACCATCTTAAACTCCTAACTTCCATGACAGGGTGCGCAACAGATCCGCGAACACGCCCGCGGCAGTAACATCGTTACCGGCACCGTAACCGCGCAATACCAGAGGCAGCGGCTGATAATAGTGGCTGTAGAAGGCCAGCGCGTTCTCGCCGTTTTTCACTTTATACAGCGGATCGTTGCCGTCTACGGCATCGATCTTCACTTTACAGCTGCCGTCTTCTTCAATAATACCGACGTAACGTAGCACTTTCCCATCGTCACGCGCCTTCCTCACACGAGCCGCAAACTCATCATCCAACTGAGGAAGGCGTGCCATAAAAGACTCCACGTCTCCGCTGGCGTCAAAGCTCTCCGGCAGCACCGACTCAATAGCAATATCGGAAAGTTCGAGTTCGCTGCCGGTTTCGCGCGCCAGGATAAGCAGCTTACGCGCAACGTCCATGCCGGAAAGATCGTCGCGCGGATCCGGTTCGGTGTAACCCATTTCGCGGGCGGTGCTGGTCGCCAGCGAGAAGCTCATGCCCTCATCAAGCTTGCCAAAAATAAACGAAAGCGAGCCAGAGAGAATGCCGGAGAAGCGCTGCAAATCATCCCCGGCGTTGAGCAGGTTTTGCAGGTTTTCAATCACCGGCAGTCCGGCACCTACGTTGGTGTCGTACAGGAACTTATGGCGAGAATGCTCAGCCGCATTACGCATCTGGTGGTAATAATTCATGCTGGAGGTGTTGGCCTTTTTATTCGGCGTCACCACGTGGAAACCTTCGCTCAGGAAGTCGGCGTACTGGTCTGCCACCGCCTGGCTGGAAGTACAGTCGACAATCACCGGGTTCAGCAGGTGATACTCTTTCACCAGACGAATCAGGCGGCCAAGATTAAACGGCTCTTTAGCCTGCTCAAGCGCCTGCTGCCAGTTTTCCAGGTCCAGACCGTGTACGTTGGTCAACAAGGCTTTTGAGTTCGCTATGCCGCACACACGCAGGTCGATATGCTTCGCTTTCAGCCATGCCTGCTGGCGCTTAACTTGTTCCAGCAGCGCGGCACCCACTCCACCTACGCCCACCAGGAACAGCTCGATAACCTGGTCGGTGTTAAACAACATCTGGTGAGTAACACGCACGCCGGTCGTCGCATCGTCGTTATCGACGACAACCGAGATAGAGCGCTCGGAAGAACCCTGAGCAATCGCCACGATGTTGATATTGGCGCGGGCCAACGCGGCAAAGAACTTCGCCGAAATACCACGCAGCGTTTTCATACCGTCGCCCACGACCGAGATAACGGCCAGACGTTCGGTGACCGCCAGCGGCTCCAGCAGCTCTTCTTTCAGCTCAAGATAGAATTCATCTTCCATTGCCTTACGGGCGCGCCCGCAGTCCGCCTGCGGCACACAGAAGCTAATGCTGTATTCAGAAGAAGACTGGGTAATCAGCACCACGGAGATGCCGGCACGGGACATAGCGGCAAACACGCGCGCGGCCATGCCGACCATGCCCTTCATGCCGGGGCCGGAGACGCTGAACATCGCCATGTTATTCAGATTAGTAATGCCTTTAACCGGCAGGCCTTCATCGTCGCTTCTGTCGCCAATAAGCGTGCCTGGCGCCTGCGGATTGCCGGTATTTTTAATCAGACAAGGGATCTGGAACTGGGCTATCGGGGTAATAGTGCGGGGATGAAGAACTTTGGCGCCGAAGTAGGAAAGCTCCATCGCTTCCTGGTAAGACATCGACTTCAGCAGCCGGGCATCCGGAACCTGGCGCGGGTCGCAGGTATACACCCCGTCAACGTCGGTCCAGATCTCACAACAGTCGGCCCGCAGGCAGGCGGCCAGCACGGCAGCGGAATAGTCGGAGCCATTGCGCCCCAGCACTACCAGTTCACCTTTGTCGTTACCGGCGGTAAAACCAGCCATCAGGATCATGTGGTCTTCAGGAATACGGCTGGCGGCAATACGGCGGGTGGACTCGGCAATATCAACGCTGGAATCAAGGTAATGACCCACCGCGAGCAGCTTCTCAACCGGATCGATGACCGTCACCGGGTAACCGCGAGCCTGCAATACCGCCGACATGATGGCGATGGAAAGCTTCTCACCGCGGCAGATGATTGCCGCATTGATGCTGTCCGGGCACTGCCCTAACAGGCTAATACCGTGCAGGACATGCTTAAGCTGGGCAAATTCCCGATCAACCACCGCCTTCAGCTCGGCAAGCGGGAAGCCGGGCTGCGCTTCGGCCAGGCCATTAAGCAGCTCTGAGAAGATACGTTCGGCATCGCTGATATTCGGCACAGCATCCTGGCCACCGATGGTTTTCTCAATCATCGCCACAAGGTGGTTGGTAATTTTTGCCGGAGCAGACAGCACGGTCGCTACCTGCCCCTGTTTGGCATTACTTTCCAGGATATCGGCAACGCGGAGGAAACGCTCCGCATTTGCCACTGATGTACCGCCGAATTTCAACACTCGCATTGTTGTGACCCCTTGATTTTTTCCCGAAAAAAAAGCCCGCACTGTTTAGGTGCGGGCTTTTTTCATTTTTACCTGTATGCGTCAGCCCGCACCGTTACCTGTGGTAATGGTGGTTGTGATAATTGTGGTAATCAGGCTGAAGCGGAACATGGATGTTGTGTGCTCTAAATTTGAATTAGCTCTATTGGTTAAAGTAATCGCTCTGCTAAGTCAATTTTTTTTACATCCATCACATTAATCGGCCACGCTCACTCACGCTGGAAAATCCACCAGAAAGGGTAGAAAAGGCAAACTCACGCGGCCATTTATTGATTTATTATTCTGAGACTGATCCATTTTGCAGTCATTTATTCTGTCATGTTTTTTTCGATATCATGCAGCAAACGATGCAACATTGCGGTGTCGCGCTGCTCAAGCAGTCCCAGGCGCTGTTGAACCCAGTCGGCTAATTTTTGGTCATCGGCCACATCAAGGCGAGTCAAAAGCGCGCTAATACGCAAGCGCAGAGCGTTCAATTGTTGACCGTCCATCCCGGCAGTTTCCACCGCGGGCAGCTGCATTAATGCTGAAAGCTGATAGCAGTAGACCATTACGGCCTGGCCCAGATTAAGCGAAGGATAGTCGGCCACCATCGGCACGCCGGTTAATACATCGGCCAACTCCAGTTCTTCGTTGGTCAGGCCTGAGTCTTCGCGCCCAAACACCAGTGCGGTGGTTTGCACCCACTGGCGCTTCTCCTCCAGCAGCGGCAGCAGCTGTTGCGGAGTCGCGTAATAATGAAACTTCGCGCGGCTTCTGGCGGTTGTGGCAACGGTAAAATCAACATCGCTCAGCGCTTCGGCCAGCGTGGCAAAATGCTGCACGCCGTCAAGAATATCGCCCGCCCCGTGTGCAACCCAACGCGCCGCAGGTTGCAGGTGGGCATCGCTTGCAACGATGCGCAACTCGGTAAACCCCATAGTTTTCATGGCCCGGGCGGCGGCCCCGACGTTCTCAGGTCTGGCCGGTGAAACCAGGATAATTGGCAAACGCATAGGAACTCTCTTCTAAAATCCGCAAAAACGTGAGAAGTGATGCACAAAATTTGATAATACGCATCGCAAATTTACTTTGTTGCAACATATATTATCAATACAGGCTCGCTAGATTTATAACTTAAACTTATGCTTTTATTCAGTTATATGGCTAAAAATCGTCTCTGCAACGCACTATATCCACTTGTTTGGCATGGTTTATTTCATTCCGTGAAGGATAAAGTGCGGTGAATGATTTGCGCTACTTTTTTTAACCCTTTACGATCTTGATTATTAAAAAGTTGTGACAAAAGCTAGCATTGAGCTACGATGATTTAATGAAACTGTTAACGTGCTACAATTGAAATTGATATATGTCAACGAAGCGCAGTTTTATCAGGTGTCTAAGGCGCTCCAGCCTGTTATGTTGCTGTTAAAATGGTTAGGATAACAACCGTTTTTGACACCGTCGGGTCCAAAGGGAGCGTACCCACGACCAAGCTAATGATGTTGTTGACGTTGATGGAAAGTGCATCAAGAACGCAATTACGTACTTTAGTCATGTTAAGCCCGGCATGTTAATTTATGGCATGTAACAGGCAGGTCAGGGACTTTTGTACTTCCTGTTTCGATTTAGTTGGCAATTTTAGGTAGCAAACATGCAGACCCCGCACATTCTTATCGTCGAAGACGAATTAGTAACACGCAACACGTTAAAAAGCATTTTTGAAGCGGAAGGCTATGATGTCTTTGAAGCGACCGATGGCGCCGAGATGCATCAAATCCTCGCGGATAATGACATTAACCTCGTGATTATGGACATCAACCTGCCGGGTAAAAACGGCCTGCTGCTGGCGCGTGAACTCCGCGAGCAAGCCAACGTGGCGCTGATGTTCCTGACGGGCCGTGATAACGAAGTGGACAAGATCCTCGGTCTTGAAATTGGCGCGGATGATTACATCACCAAGCCGTTCAACCCGCGTGAGCTGACCATTCGTGCACGCAACCTGCTGTCACGCACTATGAATTTAGGGGCCATCAGCGAAGAGCGTCGCTCCGTTGAAAGCTATAAATTCAACGGCTGGGAGCTGGACATCAACAGCCGCTCTCTGGTTAGCCCTAACGGCGAGCAGTACAAGCTGCCGCGCAGTGAATTCCGCGCGATGCTGCACTTCTGCGAAAACCCGGGCAAAATTCAGTCTCGTGCTGAACTGCTGAAGAAAATGACCGGTCGCGAGCTGAAGCCGCATGACCGTACCGTAGACGTGACTATCCGCCGTATTCGTAAGCACTTCGAATCCACGCCGGATACGCCGGAAATCATCGCCACTATCCACGGCGAAGGTTACCGTTTCTGCGGCGATCTGCAGGAATAAGCAGTAAAAATCACGGAAAAGGGCCGGCATTCGCCGGCCCTTTTTTATGCCCGAAATCCTAGCGCGCGATACGCTGCGCCCAGTCTCGGGTAAATACTTTCTCGCCGTTATGCCGCACCGTCATCTCTCCGCTGACGATAAAATGCGTCAGGTCACTGCGCATCTCCAGCACGATATCCGTCTCCGTCCACCAGCCTTCCCGGCCAATCTTCATGCTTTGCGTCAACAAATAATGGGCTGACAGCGGGTCCTGATTATTAACGGTCAACTGGCGGCGCAGGCTATGATCGACGGTGGTATCAATATCGTCAAAGCGGTAAACCCCTTCCCCGAACACGCCGCCCACGCCCTCGGTAATACTTTGCCAGCTATCGTTGACCACGTCATAACGCAGTCCCCGCTCGACCCTCCCCGGCGATAGAATCGTTAAAGGCGTATTGGCGGCAGTTTCAGGCTGCGGGTTCGGCCCGGCGCAGGGCACGACCTGCCGACATACCGGCAGCAGCAGCCTGCTGCTTGCCAAATCAACATCGAGCGTAGCAACCTCCGCCATCGGCCAGATCATAGGCCAGAAGGTTGTCGCCAGCGAAACGCGCAGCCGATGCCCGGCCGCAAAGCGCCACGCAATGCCGTCCAACTGCACCGGTACGCTAACTTTTTCCCCCGGCGTCAACGGCACATTCTGATGCTGCCCCTGGAGGTGGCTGAGATTCACCCAGCCGTGGCTTACGCGTGTCGATGCCCCGTCCGGCGCTACGTCAGAAAGCCGCACGTAGAGCATGGCCGCGGGTTTATCGCTGGAAAGCGTAATGCTGAACTGCGGGAAGCCGTAAATCGTCAGGCTCTCGCCCAGCGGCTCGCTGTCGAAGCATTCGGCCATGCCTTCGTCCATCCGCTGATCGCTCGGGCTTTCCCCTAACACACCAGCGCCCATCCACTCCCCCGCCAGCAGGCCGTGGTTTTGCACGCTACAGACAGACCGCAGGTATTCCCCGGCTAATGGCTCCGTCTCCAGCCCGCCGGGATGCAAATGCCAGCTCTGAGGCTGCGTGACTTCATCGGTATCGCCGTCGATAGCGATCCACTCGCCAAAGGCTTTTGGACGCTGAGAGTCTGGACGCTGGCTATCGTTCAGCCACGCCTGCACGCGCGGCCCTTCGAGAGCGTCATTGTCCACCTGCTTCAGCCAGCGATCCCACCAGCTCACCGCCTCCTGCAGAAAGCCTATCGCCGGTTCCGGCGTGCCGTCCTGCGGGTAGATGTGCGCCCATGGGCCGAGGATTGCCTTACGCGGTACGTCGAGATTATCCATCAGGCGGAAGACGGCGTTGCTATAAGAGTCCGCCCAGCCGCCCACCGCCATAACCGGGCAGGTAATAGCCTGCCAGTCTTCACCCACGGAGCCGTGCTCCCAGTAGGCATCTTTCAGCGGATGCTCCATCCACAGCGCCGGGAAAAAGGGCATATTCTCCAGGCGATTCAGCCACTCTTTGTACCAGCCATCCCCCACCAGCTGCGGATCCTGCGGGCGACTCTGATAGGCCAGCATAATCCCGCCCCACCACAGATTGTCGTTCAGCAGGCAGCCGCCTTTATAGTGAATATCGTCGTTGTAACGGTCGTCCGTCGAGCAGACGGTAATAATCGCTTTCAGCGCCGGTGGACGCCGGGCCGCCAGCTGCAGGCAGTTAAAGCCCCCCCAGGATTTGCCCATCATGCCGACCGAACCGTTGCACCAGCCCTGACGGCTGATCCAGTCAATGACCTCCAGCGCATCTTCATGTTCCTGTAGCAGATATTCGTCGGCGAGCAGCCCGTCGGAATCTCCGCTCCCGCGCATGTCCACGCGCAGAACGGCATAACCGTGACCGGCAAAATAGCCGTGCATCGGTTCGTCTCGGGTGCGCGTACCGTCCCGCTTACGGTAGGGAATGTATTCAAGAATTGCGGGAACAGGGTGCTGCGCAGCCGACAAGGGCAGCCACATTCGGGCCGCCAGGCGAGTGCCGTCTTTCAGGACGATCCACAGGTGTTCGGTCACGCTGACGCTGTGGGGAAATTGCGTGATGAGTGTTTTCATGAGGCTCCTGCCATCGCATTTAACTGGCGCTGACCCAGCACCTCATCCAGCCAGGACGGGCGCATTTCCGGAACGGAAGTCAGCAGTTTTTCGGTATAGCTGTGCATCGGCGCGCTGAATACCTGTTCGGTCGGCCCCTGCGCAACAACGTTGCCCTGGTACATCACCGCCACCTGCTGGGCGATGCGTTTTACGGTGCTGAGATCGTGGGTGATAAACAGATACGACAGCCCAAGTTGTTCCTGCAAATGGCGCAATAGCTTGAGCACCTCTTCCGCCACTAAAGGATCGAGCGCCGAAGTGGCTTCATCGCAAATAATCAAATCAGGCTGTGCGGCCAGCGCTCGCGCAATGCAGACGCGCTGCTTTTGCCCGCCGGAAAGCGAGCCGGGGTAACGATCGATCAGGTAATCAGGCAGCTCGGTCAACTTCAGCAGCTCTGCAACGCGGGCGCGAACCTGCTGCTTATCCAGGCCAAAATAGAAAGCGACCGGCCGACCAATTGCCTCAAGCACCGTCTGGCGTGGGTTAAGCGCGACATCGGGCAGTTGATAGATCATCTGGATCCGCCGCAGCGTCTCTTTATCACGCTGCTGATAGCGGTTGGCCAGCGCCTTGTCGGCAAAAGTCACCGCTCCTTGCGTATCGGTCAGCAGGCCGCATAAAGCGCGAGCCAGCGTGCTCTTTCCGCTGCCGGACTCGCCGATAATGGCCAGCGTCTCCCCTTTAGAAATAGTCAACGAAACGCCGCGCACTACGGTTTTTCCGTTATAGCCGGTGGACAGGTTATCAATGCTTAGCAATTTACCCTGGGGCCGATTCTCAGCGTGTACCGGCGTTAGCGCATGCGCCCGCTCGGACACCAGCCGCTGGGTATAGCTTTCTTTGGGATGTTGAAGAATATCGGCAGTGCTGCCGCTTTCCACTTCGCTCCCCTGCCTCAGCACCATAATGCGGTCGGCAATCTGCGCCACAACGGCGAGGTCGTGGGTGATATACAGCGCGGCGGTATTAAACTCTCTGACCAGCTTGCGCAGCATCACCAGCACTTCTATTTGAGTGGTCACGTCCAGCGCCGTTGTTGGCTCATCCAGCACCAGCACGTCCGGCCTGCAGGACATTGCCATCGCCGCCATTGCACGCTGAAGCTGGCCGCCGGAAAGCTGGTGCGGGTAGCGCTGGCCGATAGTTTCAGGCTCGGGCAAGTCCAGCGCCCGAAACAAGGTTACCGCCCACGCCTGCGCCTCCTCACTGCTCATCAGCCCGTGGCGAATCGGCCCCTCGCAAACCTGCTTGCCGATAGTCAGCGCCGGGTTAAAGGCCGCCGCCGCGCTCTGGGCAACATAGGCCACGCGCCTGCCGCGAATTTCACGCTTCTCCTTGCCCGAGAGGCGCACAATATCCTGCCCGGCAATCAGCACTTCGCCGCCTGCAATACGGCAGCCCGGACGAGCATAGCCAAGAGCCGCAAGCCCGATGGTCGATTTGCCCGCGCCGGACTCGCCAATCAGCCCCAGCACTTCGCCCGGCATCAGGGTAAGAGAAATGCCTTTAACCAGCGGCAGCCCCTGTTCAGTGTCGATGCGTAAATCGCGCATCTGTAAAATCGGTTGTGTCATCTCTCTTCCCCCAGCGAAAGGTTATTACGCGCCAGCAGCCAGTCGACCACCAGATTGACGCCAATCGTCAGAAGGGCGATGGCCGCAGCCGGGTAAAGCGGTGCCAGCTGCCCGAAGTTAATCGCCTGGGCGTTGTCGCGCACCATGCTGCCCCAGTCCGCCCACGGCGGCTGAATGCCCAGCCCAAGGAAGCTCAGTCCGGCAATAAACAGGAAGGTGAAGCAAAAACGCATGCCAAACTCCGCCAGCAACGGCGGCATAGCGTTAGGTAAAAACTCTTTACGCACGATCCACCAAAGACCTTCCCCGCGCAGACGAGCGGCCTCAACATACTCAAGGCAAACAATCCCCTGAGCGACGAGGCGCGCAAGCCGGAACACACGCGTGGCGTCCAGCAAAGCAATAGTGCCGACCAAAACAGGGATTGAGGTTCCAAGTACCGACAGCACAATCAAGGCCAGGATCAGAACCGGAATCGACATCAGCGTATCGACAATGCGCGTCAGGACCACATCCACCCAGCGGCCATAAATAGCGGCGGTAAACCCGGTGATAATCCCGAGTACAAAGGAGATGGCGGTAATCGACAGCGCAATAGCGATAGTGGTGCGAGCGCCATACAAAATACGCGAAAGCATATCGCGCCCGAGGCTGTCGGTGCCGAACGGCAGCGCACCGGATGGCAGCATCCAGATATCGCCAACCTGTGCGGTTTCGCTGTGTGGAGCAAGCCAGGGCGCAAAAAGCGCGGCTATCAGATTGACGGCAATAATTGCCATCCCCAGCATCGCCGACAGCGGCACCGTGCGAATTTTTATCTTGTTCATGACTTACCTCGCATGCCGCAGTCGTGGGTTAAACCAAATAGCCAGCAAATCTGCGGTGGTATTCAGCAGGATGTAGGTTCCACCAAACAGCAGCCCGCACGCCTGCACCACCGGCAAATCACGTTTAGTCACCGCGTCCACCATCAGTTGACCAATGCCCGGATAGACAAACACCACTTCCACCAGAATCACGCCCACCACCAGGTAGGCGAGGTTAAAGGCGATAACGTTGATGATCGGCGCCAGCGCGTTGGGCAGCGCGTGACCCAGCACGATGCGCCAGCGGGATAGCCCTTTCAGCAGCGCCGTTTCGATATAGCTGCTGGACATCACTGCTCCTACCGAGGCCCGGGTCATGCGCAGCATATGCGCCAGCACGACCAGCACCAGCGTCAGCATCGGCAAAGTGCAGGCATAGAGACGATCCCCCAGGCTGGCATCGGGGTCGACCAGCGCGAGGCTCGGAAACCAGGCGAGGCGAATAGCAAAGAAGATAACCAGCACGTAGCCGACGAAAAACTCCGGCACCGATATACTCAGCAGCGTCAGCGTGTTTGCCAGGCGGTCAAACCAGGAGCCACGCCATACCGCAGAAGCAATGCCCAGCATTACGGCCAGCGGAATAGCAATCAGCGCGGCATAGGCGGCAAGGAACAGCGTATTTGCCAGCCGGGGCAGCAGCTCGGCGCCAATCGGTTGATTATTGGTAAGCGAATTGCCCAAATCCCCGTGCAGCACGCCGGAAAACCAGTGCAGGTAGCGGTAGACGGCTGGCTGATCGAGCCCGAGCTGCAGGCGCAGCGCGGCAATGGTTTCAGGCGTGCCGTTTTGACCAAGGATCGCGCTGGCCACGTCTCCCGGCAGCAGCTCGGTGCCAACAAAAATCAGTACCGAGACCAGCCACAGCGTAAGAATGCCCAGCAGCAGGCGATGAAGGATCTGTTTTTTCATTACGACTCCAGCCAGACGCGTTCAGCCAGACGGCCACCCATAAAGTTGAACAGCGGGTGCGGCTTCACCCCGCCGACTTTCTTGCTGGCGGCGTCCAGATAGTCGCCAAATAGCGGGATCATTGCGCCACCGTC
Source organism: Cedecea davisae DSM 4568 (assembly GCF_000412335.2). Taxonomy (GTDB): domain Bacteria; phylum Pseudomonadota; class Gammaproteobacteria; order Enterobacterales; family Enterobacteriaceae; genus Cedecea; species Cedecea davisae. Next base: position 435,315 of record NZ_KE161030.1, on the reverse strand, counting down.
GTCGTGGGCAATAGTCTGCAATTCGCCATAGATTTCCGCTCGTTTCTGGTCATCGAGCAGCGAACGAGCCTGGAGCAGCAGGCTGTCGAATTTCTCATTCTTCCAGTGGGAGTCATTCCATTTCGCCGTGGACTGCCAGGCGGTGGAGAACATCTGGTCCGCCGTCGGGCGGCCTCCCCAATAGCCCATGCTGAACGGCGCTTTCATCCAGACATCATCCCAGTAGCTGTCGGCGGGCTGCCGTTTGATGTTCACCTGGATCCCGGCGGCAGAGGCCTCGCTCTGGAACAGGGCCGCGGCATCCAGCGCTCCGGCAAAGGCGGCGTCCGAGGAAGAAAGCTCCAGCGGCAAGGTGCTAAGCCCGGCTTTTTGCAGATAGAACTTCGCTTTATCCGGATCGTAGGCGCGCTGCGCGAGGCTCTTATTAAAGAAGCGATCGGTTTTCGGGATCGGATGATCGTTGCCCAGCGCGCCATAGCCACGCAGCACGGTGGCCAGCAGCTTTTCGCGATCGATGCCGTACTTAATCGCCATGCGCACATCGTTGTTGTTAAACGGCGCAACGCGGCAATCCATCAGGAAAGTGAAGTGTTGGCCGCCCGAAGAACGCACGATATTCAGCGCCGGGCTGCGTTTGAGGAAATCGACGGTTTTGAAGTCAACGCGGTTGATAGCGTGTACCTGGCCGGAAATCAGGGCGTTGGTTCGTGCCGTGGCATCGTTGATGACCAGCACTTCCACCGCATCCACGAACGCACGATTCGGTTTCCAGTAATCAGGATTACGCTTGAAGAAGGAGCGTACGCCCGGCTGATATTGGTCGAAGACAAAGCCACCTGTCCCAATCGGATGCTTCCAGTCGGTAAAGCCGTCCGGCACCACGACGAGGTGGTAGTCCGCCAGCAGGAACGGCAGGTCCGCGTTGCCGCCGTCCAGCACGATACTGATTTCGTTATCGCCGCTCTTTTTCAGCTCTTTGATGCTGGCGAGCTGGGTCTTAATGGCGCTGCGCGACTGGTCGCCGCGGTGCAGGTTGATAGAATAGAGAATGTCTTCCACGCTCAGGATCTTGCCGTTATGGAAGGTGACGCCGGAGCGAACCTTAAACGTCCACTCCTGCGCTCCCGGCTTCGCCTCCCAGCTTTCGAGCAGCTCGGGTATAGCCTGGTTATTTTCATCAATCTCCACCAGGCCGTTCATCAGCATATAGGCCTGGTTAAGCGGTACCCAGTCGCTAAACAACGTAGGGTCGAGCGAGTCGCTGGTATTGCCGCCCGACATCCCAAGCTTTAGCACGCCCCCTTTTTTTGGCGCAGCCTCTGCGGCGAAACCGGCCAGCGGCGAGAGCGACAACGCGGTGCCCGCCCCGATAAGGGCGGCAGTGTTGATAAATGAACGGCGGCTGATGTTTACGCCCTGCATGTATTTATTCAAATCTGAACGCTCGTCTTTCATTTATTTTTCTCCGTTATTATTTGTCTGTCTGACCACGGGTCTGATGCCATAGCACATCTATTTATGATTTATATCAAAAGCGCTTAATTCTGATGCATGAGTTTTTCGTATCAGACTATGAAAAAAATGCACAGCAGAGCTTCAGCAAAAAAGATAATTTGCCGATCACGGAGTCATCTCAGGAAAAAAAAGTGGAACTGCATACCTTTGTAGGATTAGTGGGCGTGTTTTGCTACCTGCTGGCATACGCGCTGGTTCAGATGCGCAGGGTATCAATAGATTCAAACAGTTATGCCTGTCTTAATATCGCAGGCTGCGTGGGCGGGCTGTATTCCTTAAGCCATGATTTTAATTTGGCATCGGTAATATCGCAATCAATGTGGCTGGTTTTCACCCTTGTAGGTATGCATACTTCTTATCGCCGACGTGGAGCCTTAAGAAATAAATTACCGCCTTTAGATTTAGACACCCACAAATAAACCAGTGGCTTAATACTTATTTATTCCTGTCAGTTCACGGAATATATATAAGAAAATGTTATGGCAAAGATTTCAGATAAATAATTTAGTGATACATTCCATAGTAAAATAATATTCCGTGGCGACTACACGCCAGGAATACCCGATTCAACTGGCTGCGGCCGCTGCAGCCAGCTCATCACATGGCGAACAACCGGCTTGATATAACGATCTTCAGGAACCAGCAAGAAGCACTTACTGCCCGCCGCCAGTTTTCCCGGGTGCGCCGCCACCAGATCGCCGCGATTAAGATAATCCTGCACCAGCCCTTCCCAGCCGAGTAATATCCCGTCTCCGCGCGCCGCCGTCTCGACTAAAAACGGATAATTATTTGCCCGCCAGGTCTGGCGAGGCACAAAGCTGAGAACATTCTGCGAGGCAAACCAGTCGCTCCAGCCCGTCCATTCCCGCTGCGGATCGTCCTGAATCAGCAATGTGTGCTGTAGCAGCGCTTCTGCGGGTGCAGCGGTATCGATACGCGACAAGAACGCCGGGGAACACATCGGGTAGCAGACTTCATCAAACAGTGGCTCAGCATGAAACCCCGGCGGTGCCTCACGCAGATAAAAGATAGCCAGATCGAATTCAGATGAGCGAAGTTCGGTGAAGTTGTCGGTAATTTTCATCCGCACCTGTAAATCCGGAAGTTCGCGGTGCAGCGCAGATAAACGCGATGACAACCAGAGCGAACTCATGGCGCTGGTACAGGCAATGGTCACCTGCGGCAGTCCGGTCCAGCCCATAACTTCGGCAGTCGCGTGAGACAATGCGGCCAGCTGCTGGCGTACCCTGGTTGCGTAGGATTCACCGCGCGGCGTAAGTAAAACTCGTCTCTGGGTGCGGGTAAACAGCTTGCACCCCAGCATCTCTTCCAGCTGTAAAATCTGGCGGCTGATGGCACTTTGCGTGAGGTTTAGCTCTTCCGCGGCGCGAGAGATATTGCCGTAGCGGGCAACACATTCGAAAGCGATAAGGGTATTGAGGGGCGGTAGAGGTTCAATCTGCATCAATCGATGCCTTAATCGGCGGCGGAGTCGTGAGCACACACTAATAAGGAAGGCCGGGGCTGACAAGCCTGATGAGTCAGAAATACATCAGGCTTCTCATGCTGATGACGCGCAAGCGCATCCGTTCAGCGCCGGCCGGGTGATTATTTACTCCACGGAATAATCGGCACCGCGCTGATGGCGTTTTTCGGCGAGCCTTCTACCACTCTGTCGGAGTAGGCCAGATAGGCGAGCGTGTTGCGTTTTGAATCGTAAAAACGCACAACCTGAAGCTTCTTGAACACCAGCGAGGTACGCTTCTGGAATACGACATCGCCCTGAGCTTTACCCGCTTTGATCTTGTCGCTTAGCTCAACAGGCCCGACCTGCTGGCAGGAAATTGCTGCGTCGGAAGTATCTTCCGCCAACCCAAGCCCGCCTTTGATACCGCCGGTTTTGGCGCGGCTGATGTAGCAGGTCACGTTCTTAACGTCGGGATCGTCAAACGCTTCTACTACGATCTTGTGATCCGGGCCAAAGACTTTAAACACCGTATCGACCGATCCGATCTGCTCCGCGTGAGCGCCGTAGCTCAGAGCCAGAAGCGCACTGCAAAGTGCTAAAGCTTTATATTTCATATTGTTACCATTGTATAAAAATTACACTACGCGATTATTCAATAGTTGCGTAAAAAACCGTTGAATATCACATTATTAGCAAAACCTGTCTCCATAATGCGCAGATTTGGCACAACTTGTTAAAAAAAAACGCTGAATGCATAAAGTACAAAAATGCTATCATCCGCTACCTTAGTAAACAGGCATTCGCTTGTATGGATGAGGATATTTTATGGATCAGGCTGCGATCATTCGCGATCTGCTTAGCTGGCTGGAGGGCCACCTCGATCAGCCCCTCGCCCTTGATAATGTGGCGGCAAAAGCAGGGTATTCCAAGTGGCATTTACAACGGATGTTCAAAGAGGTTACCGGGCACGCCATAGGTGCCTATATTCGCGCCCGCCGACTCTCCAAATCTGCCGTTGCCCTGCGTTTAACGGCGCGCCCAATTCTTGATATTGCGCTGCAATATCGTTTTGACTCACAGCAGACGTTTACCCGCGCCTTTAAGAAACAGTTCGCTCAAACGCCGGCCCTGTACCGCCGTTCCCCGGACTGGAGCGCATTCGGTATGCGTCCGCCGCTGCGCCTGGGCGAGTTCACGCTGCCTCAGGCCCATTTCATTACGTTGCCGGAAACCCATCTGGTCGGGGTGACGCAAAGCTACAGCTGCACGCTGGAGCAGATATCAGACTTCCGTAATGAAATGCGTATTCAGTTCTGGACGCAGTTCCTGGGCAATTCGCCAACCATTCCGCGAGTACTGTATGGCCTGCATGAACCGCGCCCAAGCTCGGAAAAAGATGACGAGCAGGAAGTGTTCTACACCACCGCGCTGACGCCGGAACTGGCCAACGGGTTCCTGCCGGACTCGCACCCGGTGGTGCTGGAAGGCGGGGATTACGTGCAGTTTAACTATGAAGGGCTGGGCACCGGGCTACAGGACTTTATCCTGACGGTTTACGGCACCTGCATGCCTTCCCTGAACCTTACGCGCCGCCAGGGTCAGGACATTGAGCTTTTCTATCCGCAGGATGAAACGCGGGAACAGGACGTGCCGATGCAAATCCGCTGCGAATACCTGATCCCGGTACGCCGTTAACGCTGGAGTTCATCCAGGGCAGGAGCGTCGAGATGCGAGATGTCTCCTGCCGTTTCAACTACCCACCCGGACGCCAGCCACGGGCTGTGCTGATAATCCACCCGGGAGATTGAGCAGTTACGCAGGCGCAGACGGCGTTCAGCCGATGCGGGCAACCCCAGAATAGTGCTCACCAACCCACCCAGCGCCATGCCGTGGCTCACCAGCAGCGGTCGGCTTCCTTCCGGCAGTTCGCGGCAGGCGTTAAGCGCCTCATGCATGCGATTGCTCAGCTCCTGCATGCTTTCGCCCTCGGGAATACGCCCGTCCGGCGTACCGTCCACCAGGCGACGGCGCCAGCCCTCTTCTTCCTCGGTCAGCGTATCCATTTTGCGGCATTCAAGCACGCCCATGTTCAGCTCACGCAGGCGCTCATCAAAAATAATATCGCAGCCGCAAGCCTCGGCGATAATCTCTGCGGTGCGGCGCGTGCGGCCTAAATCGCTGCTGATAATGTGGGTGACTCCAAGGGCTCTGGCCCGCTCGGCAACTTGCCAGGCCTGACGTTCTCCGTTTTCAGTCAGCGCGCTGTCTGACTGGCCCTGAATGCGGCGTTCCGCGTTCCACTGCGTTTCGCCATGACGAACAAGGTATACCTGTAACATGCGTTTTATCCGTTATACTGCGGTCACGAAATATCGAGAGTTCTGACTTATTATGAACCATGTCGTTGCTGCAACAACTAATCCCGCCAAAATTCAGGCGATTCTGCAGGCTTTTAACCAAATCTATGGTGAAGGATCCTGCCATATTGAGTCGGTTGTCGTCGATAGCGGCGTGCCTGAACAACCCTTCGGCAGCAGCGAAACGCGAACTGGCGCACGAAGCCGGGTGCTAAATGCCCGGGAAGTCAGACCAGAAGCCGACTTCTGGGTCGCCATTGAGGCCGGAATTGACGAAGGCAGTACCTTCAGTTGGGTGGTGATAGAAGCGGGTAATCAGCGCGGTGAAGCGCGCTCCGCCACCCTGCCGCTGCCGGACGTTATTCTTGAAAAAGTGACCGCCGGGAACGCGCTCGGGCCGGTTATGTCGGAATACACCGGTATCGATAAAATTGGGCGTAAAGAGGGGGCAATCGGGGTTTTCACCGCCGGAAAGCTCACGCGCAGCAGCGTTTACCATCAGGCGGTGATTCTGGCGCTAAGCCCGTTTCATAACGAGATTTATCGCCGCTAGAGACTTTATTCGGCGGGCTTGCCGCCCTGAAGCAACTGCTGTTCCAGCCATGCCCGCAGCTCGGGAGGCGCGGCCTTCAGGCTGTTAGAGCCGCGAGTAATTGTTGCTATCCCCGCGCCCAGTTCATTCTTCAGCTCGCGCTGGCTCAGTTCACCGCGCAGTAGCTCTTCGATAATCCGCACCCGGGTGCCGAGCGCCGTGCGCTCATCCGGGGTTAGCAGCAGCGTCAGCAGGGGCAAATGAAGCTCCTGCCCAAACGCCTGCTGCAACAGCCCCACAAAGCGGAGCCACTCTTTGTTACTTTGCTCGGCCTGTTCCGCCGAATATTGAGAGAGCTGAGTCATGTCAGGCCACCATACTCTTTAACTAGTACGGCAGCATAACATACTCTCAGCGCAATCAGTAACGCCGCTGCCACTCGCTATCCGACAGAATTTTGTCGGGCTGCCCCATGAAATAGCGATAGTAGGCGTCGTAAGCCAGCACGTTTTTCACGTAACCCCGAGTTTCCGAGAACGGAATACTCTCCACAAAGGCGATAGCGTCGATGCGCCCCCCGCTATTGCCAAGCCAGGTTCTGACCCGCCCCGGCCCGGCGTTGTAGGCGGCGGAGGCAAAGATACGGTTGCTCTCAAACTGCTGGAACACGTATTGCAGATAGCTGGTGCCAATATTGATATTGGTCTCCGGGTCGAGCAGCTGCACCGGGCTGCTGTAGCCTGGGATGCTGAACATCTTCACGGTATGGGTGGCGGTTCCCGGCATGATTTGCATCAGGCCGCTGGCGCCTACCGGAGAACGAACTTTCGGGTTCCATGCGCTCTCCTGGCGGGCAATCGCCATGGCATAGCTTTGCGGCACGGTTTTGCCGCTAACGTAGCGGGCAAACGTCTCCTTGTAAGCCAGCGGGAAGCGCTCCTCGAGGTTATCCCACAGCTTACCGGCAATGGTTGCCTGCACGCTGAGATCCCACCAGTCCTGCTCAAAGGCATAACGCGCCAGCCCGCCCTGTTCCTGTTTGGTTCGGCTGGTGACCAGGTTAGCCCACTCGCTGCGCGCGGTGTTATCCATATTCCAGTACATCAGCTCGCGCACGCGCGCCATCTCCGGCCCCTGCACCAGCGCCGGGTTCACGCTTTCGGCCTTCTCTACGCGCAGCGGATACTCTTCCCCAAGGCGCTGGGCGGCGACCATCGGATAGAAACCGCGCTCTTTCATCAGCGCATGCAGAATCTCTTTTGCTTCATCATCGCGCCCGCGCTCCAGTAACAGGTCCGCCTGCCAGTAGCGCCATTCATCTTTTTCCTTCGATTCCATCGGCAGACGCGCAAGCCAGGTGTTCAGGCCGGAACGGTCTCCGCTACCCAGAGCCATGCGCACCCGGCGCTCAATCAGCGAAGTAGACTGGGAGCGCATGATCGCATCATCACGCCATTTGGCCTGCTCGTCGGTAACGTCGTTGCCCATCAGCCGCCACGCCACGGTGTCCCTCAGTTCCTGCGCCTGCTCATCGTTCAGCTTTTGCGCCTGAACCAGGGACGGGATCATCAAACGAGCATTCTCAACGTCCTGGCGAGCAACGCTCGCAAAGGCGATGGCCGCCGCCTGGCGCGTGAAATCCGTCGCCCCAACGCTATTGGCGAAAGTCAGCACCGTGCTGGGGTTGTTTTGCAGGCTAATCAGCGCGCTGGCGATGGTCTGATAATCCGCAGGCATTTGGTTTGCAAGAGCGTTCACCAGCGAGGTATTGCCCTCTTTCATCGCCAGGCGAATACGTTCCAGATAAGCGAGCGGGTCCTGAGTGCCCGAGGCGCGCCACGCCGAGAACAGCGCATCGCAGCTCGAAGGCTGGCTTTTGCCCGTCAGCCACAGCTCTTTGGCTCCGGCCCAGGCAGCGTCCATCTGCCCGGTGCTCCACTTCGCAAAGTAGTAATTACATTTTGCTTCATTGGTGGCCGGCGGCTCGGGGCTAAACGCCAGCAGGCCGCGCCAGTCCTGGCGTCTTGCCAGTTCATTAACAAAGCGTGAGCTTAACGAGCGCGCGGGCGGCAGCGTGGGGTTAGCCTGAATAAACTGGGCCACCGACATGGCGGGCTCATTCATCAGGTCATCGGTTAGCTGGCGATATTCGAGATAAGGGTAAAGAGGATAAGTTTGTAGCGTGGGCATCAGCTGCGCCACCACATCCATTTGCTTGTTATCCCACGCCTGTTTGATTTGCGCGTAGCGGCCGCGTTGCTCATCCAGCGAGTCAGCACGCACCGCGCTGTTTAACATCACCAGGCTGACGCCCGCGACAAGCAACTGCCATACGACTTGTTTGGCTTTTACCACAACTTCTCCTCACTATTTTCCTGACGGCATCATGCCAGCGCTGCAATAAGCGAATGAATTCATGCTAACCAGGGGGCGCCCATTACGCCATGTCCGAAAGGTATATTTTGGTCATTAAACGTATAAAGGGGAAACCAGCGTCAGAACCACGATACCCCGCTGGGATTAGACCGGGAAAACGGCTACACTTCGCCTTTGTTATGGACCATCTTACATCACGATAAAAGAGGCAAAGTCGCACTGTGGCTCAATTCGTTTATACCATGCATCGTGTCGGCAAAGTTGTCCCGCCGAAACGACATATTCTGAAAAATATTTCGCTCAGCTTCTTCCCTGGCGCCAAAATCGGCGTGCTGGGTCTGAACGGTGCCGGTAAATCCACCCTGCTGCGCATCATGGCCGGCATCGATACCGATATCGAAGGTGAAGCCCGCCCTCAGCCTGGCCTTAAGATAGGTTACCTGCCGCAGGAACCTAAGCTGAACCCGGAGCACACCGTCCGTGAGTCCGTAGAAGAAGCCGTTTCCGAAGTGGTTAACGCCCTGAAAGGCCTGGACGAAGTCTACGCCAAATACGCCGAGCCGGACGCGGACTTCGATAAGCTGGCCGCGCAGCAAGGCAAGTATGAAGAAATTATCCAGGCGCATGACGGTCATAACCTGAACGTGCAGCTGGAGCGCGCCGCTGATGCGCTGCGCCTGCCGGACTGGGATGCAAAAATTGAGAAGCTGTCCGGGGGTGAACGCCGCCGCGTAGCGCTGTGCCGCCTGCTGCTGGAAAAACCAGACATGCTGCTGCTCGACGAACCAACCAACCACCTGGATGCAGAATCCGTGGCATGGCTGGAACGCTTCCTGCACGACTTCGAAGGCACCGTTGTGGCGATTACCCACGACCGTTACTTCCTCGACAACGTCGCCGGCTGGATCCTGGAGCTTGACCGTGGGGAAGGTATTCCATGGGAAGGTAACTACTCCTCCTGGCTGGAGCAGAAAGATCAGCGCCTGGCGCAGGAAGCCTCCACGGAAGCCGCTCGCCGTAAATCCATTGAGAAAGAGCTGGAGTGGGTTCGTCAGGGCGCTAAAGGCCGCCAGTCTAAAGGCAAGGCTCGTCTGGCACGCTTTGAAGAGCTGAACAGCACCGAATACCAAAAACGTAACGAAACCAACGAACTGTTTATCCCGCCTGGTGCACGCCTGGGGGATAAAGTGGTGGAAGTTAACAATCTGCGTAAATCCTACGGCGACCGCCTGCTGATTGACGACCTGAGCTTCTCCGTACCGAAGGGCGCCATCGTGGGCATCATCGGTCCGAACGGCGCGGGTAAATCCACCCTGTTCCGCATGATGTCCGGTCAGGAACAGCCTGACAGCGGCTCTATCACCCTGGGTGAGACCGTGAAGCTGGCCTCCGTTGACCAGTTCCGTGACGCCATGGACAACAGCAAAACCGTGTGGGAAGAAGTCTCCGGCGGCCAGGATATTATGCGTATCGGTAACACCGAGATGCCAAGCCGTGCCTACGTTGGCCGCTTTAACTTCAAGGGCGTCGACCAGGGCAAACGCGTGGGCGAGCTGTCCGGCGGTGAGCGCGGTCGTCTGCATCTGGCGAAGCTGCTGCAGGTTGGCGGTAACGTGCTGCTGCTCGATGAACCGACCAACGACCTGGATATCGAAACCCTGCGCGCGCTGGAAAACGCCCTGCTGGAATTCCCGGGCTGCGCGATGGTTATCTCCCACGACCGTTGGTTCCTCGACCGTATCGCCACCCACATTCTGGACTACCAGGATGAAGGCAAGGTGGAGTTCTTCGAAGGTAACTTTACCGAATACGAAGAGTACAAGAAGCGTACCCTCGGCGCAGATGCCCTGGAACCAAAACGCATCAAGTACAAACGCGTAACCAAGTAAAAGCAAAAGGCACCTTCACGGTGCCTTTTTTATGTTTGCTCTCGCCCTGCGGGAAGGGTCGGGCATCAAGTCCCACAGCCCATTATTTATCGCTGCTCGCCCATCATCTCTTTAACCAGATCCACGCAGCGCAGGAAGCGCGAGTCATAGTCAGACTCTTCAACGTGTACGAAACTGATACCATTCTCTTTCAACATATCCACCAGCAGATTCTGGAAGGATTTTCTGTCCGCATCGCTGCCCAGACTGCGCAGCCCGTCGGCAACCCACGGCGTATTGTTCTCCAGTAGGATAACCAGGTCGAAGCGGTATTCGTCGATCAGCGCCTGAACAAACGGGTGCTCCCGGCCTTCATACTTTTTACAGAACGCTTGAGTCGTCACGAAATCGGTGTCGATAAACGCCACTTTATTGGCGTACTTAACCGCAAAATCAACGTACTGCGCGTGGCCGATGGCTATTTTATCGTAGTCAGAGTATTGCAGCGCCATTTCGTCACCGCCGAGATGAGAGAAAACATAATCTCGCCCGTATTCCCATGCGCTGGTGGTGTTAAAAATGTTGGCGAGCTTGTTCACCATCCACGATTTGCCGCTCGACTCGCCGCCGAGGATAGCCACGGTACGCACAAAGAATGGCTTCACTTCGGTAGGAATGTATTCCCAATAGCGGAACGGGTTTTCACGGATTTGCGTGCCGCTGATGTTCATAAAGGTGCGTTTAGGGTCAACAACAACCGTTTCAATTCCCAGATGCTCGGTAAATTTAGCGGCATCGCCTTCTTCCGAGGTGTAGATCCTGTCGGGAGAAATGCCTTTGCTGTCCATAAACGCCTTAATACCGCGGCTCCAGACGTCCCAGCCGTGCGGATAAGGCTCCATCCCCTCTTCGTTAAAAGAGTGAATGCGGATATTTTTCTGATATTTGAAGGTTTGTAGCAGCCAGCGCAGGCGGTCGCCGGTGGTAGGCTGCTGGGACATCGCGCTGTCATCGAACAGCGCACGGTCGCGCGGTTCGTCATAGCCCATGATGATGTGCAGCTCGTCCACCTGGCTACAGGCGCGCTGGATCAGATAAATATGGCCGGTATGCAGCGGGTAGAATTTGCCGAACACCACGCCGACTTTCTTTTCGCGCCGCGGGAATTCCAGCCCAAGGAAACGATGCAGCGCCTCCAGTTTCTGAGCGCTGGGGCTTTTAATTTTCGCGTTCAGTAACTGGCTCAGGTAGCCTTTAGTCATGCCGCTGGCGTCCGCCACCTGCTGTAAAGTACAGCCCTGCTGGCGAATAGCCGTTTTGATATAGTCGAATGACGACACGCGCTGCCTCCTGCACAAAGCGGGAACGATTCCCGCAAGTTACTCAATTATAAGTCGTCAAAGACGGAAAGCGCATCAGCAAGTTTCTTGACGCCAAAGACCTGCATGCCTTCGGGGATTTTTTTCGGCACGTTGGCCTGCGGCACAATCGCGCGTTTAAAGCCGTGCTTGGCCGCTTCCGCGATCCGCTCCTGGCCGCTCGGCACCGGGCGAATCTCACCGGCCAGGCCGACTTCCCCAAACACCACCAAATCCTGCGGCAGCGCTCTGTTACGCAGGCTGGAAACCATGGCCAGCAGAAGCGCTAAATCGGCGCTGGTTTCGGTGACTTTTACGCCCCCGACAACGTTAACGAATACATCCTGATCCGCCATTTGCAGGCCACCATGGCGATGCAGTACGGCCAGTAAGATAGCGAGGCGGTTTTGCTCCAGCCCCACGGCCACGCGCCTTGGGTTGGACATCATCGACTGATCTACCAGGGCCTGGATTTCAACTAACAGCGGGCGCGTACCTTCCCAGACCACCATCACCGAGCTGCCCGGCGTGACTTCATCGCCGCGGCTCAGGAATATGGCTGACGGGTTGCTCACTTCGCGCAGCCCCTGTTCCGTCATCGCAAATACGCCCAGCTCGTTTACCGCACCAAAACGGTTTTTATGGCTGCGCAGAGTGCGGAAGCGGGAATCAGCATCGCCGTCCAGCATCACGGAGCAGTCGATACAGTGCTCGAGCACTTTTGGCCCGGCCAGCGAGCCGTCTTTAGTCACATGGCCGACCATCACGATAGCCACGCCTTTCGTCTTGGCAAAACGGGTGAGATAAGCCGCCGTCTCGCGAACCTGAGCCACGCTGCCCGGAGAGGACTGCACATCGGCCATATGCATAACCTGAATGGAGTCGATAACCATCAGCTTCGGCTGCTCTTCATCGGCAATCATGCAGATTTGCTCGATGCTAGTTTCGGACAACATATTGAGGTTCTGGGTCGGCAGACCAAGACGATGGGCGCGCATCGCCACCTGCTGAAGCGACTCTTCCCCGGTGACATACAGGGTTTTCATCTGCTCGCTCAGCTTGCAAAGCGTTTGCAGCAGCAGCGTTGATTTACCCGCACCTGGGTTACCGCCAATTAAAATCGCGCTTCCGGGTACTACGCCGCCGCCGAGCACGCGGTCAAATTCTTTAAAGCCGGTTGAGAAACGCGGCAGCTCTTCAAGACTGATATCGGAGAGCTTTTGCACCCGGCTGACGCCAGCGCTGCCGGCATAGCCGGACAGACGCTCGTTGCGGGCAACCTGAGGAGAAGCGGCGATGCGCACTTCGGTAATGGTATTCCACGCGTGACAGGCGCTGCACTGCCCCTGCCAGCGCGGGTAATCCGCACCACACTCGTTACAAACAAATGCGCGTTTTGGAGCTTTCGCCACCTTATTTCCTCTTAACGTTCTTCCTGAATCAGGCTGCCGGAAAGAATGCAGAATACGCCCATCAGATCCGCATGGCGGATGCTGACTTCGCTCTTCTCATTCACCTTCGGCTTAGCGTGATAGGCGATGCCCAGACCAGCGGTATGGATCATCGGTAAATCATTCGCCCCGTCGCCAATCGCTACGGTCTGGGCGGCGGGAATTTCATATTTTTCGGCCAGGCGCGTCAGGGTTTCAGCCTTGAATTTGGCATCCACAATTTGCCCGAGCACTTCGCCGGTAAGTTTGCCGTCACAAATTTCGAGTTCATTTGCCACAACGGTCGTCAGGTTCAGCTTGTCGCGCAGGTACTCGGCGAAGAAGGTAAAGCCCCCGGAGGCAATAGCGACTTTCCAGCCCAGCGTTTCAAGGTTCTGAACCAGCGAAGTCAGCCCCGGCATCAGCGGCAGCTCATCGCGCACCTGGCGCAGAATATTGGCATCGGCACCTTTAAGAGTAGCCACGCGCTGGCGCAGGCTGGCGGTAAAGTCCAGCTCACCACGCATTGCACGCTCGGTCACTTCGGACACCATTTCACCGGTTCCCGCCAGCCTGGCGATTTCGTCGATGCACTCAACCTGAATAGCGGTTGAGTCCATGTCCATGACCAGCAGACCCGGCGTTTTTAAGTGCGGAATTTTGCCCAGCGGCGCAACGTCCAGCCCGGCTTCATGAGCAAGACGGGTCGCGCGCGGGGTCAACGACCCGGCAAGGCGGATGACCTGATAATCTTCCACGCACCAGGCGGTCACGATAACCATCGCCGCCCCGAGCTTGCGCTGGTATTTGGTCAGGCACTGTTTATCGAGATTACGCCCATACAGGAGCCAACCGCTGCGCCCGGCGCGGTAATCCAGCGGCATCACTTCATCACCGCTCAAAGAAAGCGGCAATCCAGGCCAAAGTGAAACATCATTAGGCAAGTCGCACCAGGTCAAACTGTTTGGCATTACGGCTCCAGGTTCAATTTAAGATACTCTTTAGCATTCGAATTGCGGGAAGGCGGTAAGCGAGTGCAGCCCACACCTGCGATTCGAAGGATGAAGGGTATCCAGGATAAAACAACGCATGAGGCTACCTTGTCCGCCTTGCTTCTGGCAACATTAATGTAAGCAATTTTCCAAAGGTGCATCATGGTTCGGGTAAAATTTAAATTTCGGCTCCATCGCGCGGTGATTGTGCTGTTCTGCCTGGCGCTTTTGGTCGCTTTAATGCAGGGCGCATCCTGGTTCAGCCGGGGCAGCCAGCAGGCGCGTAACGTCCAGCTTGAAGAGTTGGCCCGCACGCTGGCGCGTCAGGTTGCTTTTAATCTTGTACCGGTGATGAAAACCGAAAATCCCGACGAGAAGCGTATCTCTGCCTCACTTAATCTCCTGACGAAAGATAGCCGCATTCTTGATGCTGCCGTCTACGACAGCGAAGGCGATCAGATTGCCAGGGCGGGGGAAAACATTGAAGTCCGCGACCGCCTGGCGCTGGATGGGCAAAAAGCCGGCAGCTATTTTAACCGCCAAATCGTTCAGCCCATCGAGGATAAAAACGGCCCTATTGGCTACCTGCGCATCACGCTTGATACCCATACCCTCGCCACCGAGGCAAAGCAGGTGGACAACACCACCAATATTTTGCGGCTAATGCTGCTGCTGGCCGTCGCTATCGGCATCGTCCTGACGCGCACGCTGCTGCACGGCAAGCGCACGCGCTGGCAGCAATCCCCCTTCCTGCTCACCGCTAACAGCAAGGTTAAGGAAGAGGATGACGAAACGAACCAGGGCTCCGGGCGCTAACTCTACCGCAGCGCCTGCATGCTAAGATGGCGCTATTCTTCTGGGAAAAGGATCTCTGCTATGCCGACGTTGCGTTTACTTATTTCTGACTCTTACGACCCGTGGTTTAACCTGGCTGTTGAAGAGACAATCTTTCGTCAGATGCCCGCCACCCAACGCGTGCTGTTTCTGTGGCGCAATGCGGATACGGTCGTTATTGGCCGGGCGCAGAACCCGTGGAAAGAGTGCAATACCGGGCGAATGGAGCAGGATAATGTGCGGCTGGCACGCCGTAGCAGCGGCGGCGGCGCGGTATTCCACGACCTCGGCAACACCTGCTTTACCTTTATGGCCGGCAAGCCTGAGTACGACAAAAGCATCTCCACCGCCATTGTGCTCAAGGCGCTGAGCAACCTGGGCTTCCAGGCAAGCGCTTCCGGGCGTAACGATCTGGAAGTAGAAACGGCCGAAGGGACGAGGAAAATCTCCGGATCGGCCTACCGCGAAACCCTGGATCGCGGCTTCCACCACGGCACGCTGTTATTAAATGCCGACCTCAGCCGACTGGCAAACTACCTGAACCCGGACCCGAAAAAACTACAGGCGAAAGGCATCACCTCTGTGCGAGGCCGGGTGGCCAACCTTTGTGATTTGAAACCGGGAGTCACTCACGAGCAAATCAGCGACGCCATTCGTGAAGCCTTTTTCGACCATTTCGGCGAGCGGGTAGAAGCCGAGCACATCTCACCCGAAGCGCTGCCGGACTTACCGGGCTTTGCCGAAACCTTTGCCCGCCAGAGCAGCTGGGAGTGGAATTTTGGTCAGGCTCCGGCTTTCAGCCACCTGCTGGACAACCGCTTCAGCTGGGGCGGCGTCGAACTGCATTTTGACGTCGAGAAAGGCCATATTACGCGCACGCAGATGTTCACCGACAGCCTGAACCCGGCGCCGCTTGAAGCGCTGGCCGACCGGCTGAAGGGCTGTCTGTATCGCAGCATCCTGCTACAGCAGGAGTGTGAAACGCTGATTTATACTTTCCCGGAGCAGGAAAAGGAACTGCGGGAACTCTCCGCGTGGATTGCCCAGGCGGTACGCTAAGCCAGCCGCCGGAGCGACTCGCGAAGGCTCTCAACCCGCTCGGCCATTTCAGCTGCGATAAGCCGGAATGGCTCGCTCACCTGCTCATTCTGGCTGAGCGCCAGCCAGAAACGCCGTGCCAGAGATTGCATCTCCAGCCATACAGCGCCCGGAATCGCCGCATCAAGGCTGATATCATAAACCTGACTCAGCATGCTGCCCGTGCTGCCGGGCGCGTAGGCCATCGGCAGCATGTCGTATACCGGAGCCAGCGCGAGCGGGCGGTCGGAAAGGAAAAAGGAGAGATTACCGGCATGCATATCGCTGTTGGCAATCAGCCTGCCGAAGGCCCAAACCTTCTGAACCTGCCGCAAAGTTGCGGCATCAACAATGCCCGCCTCTTTTAAACGTGCGACGGCTTTTGGCCAGTTAAGTACGCCTGACGCAAACTCGCTCTGCACGCTCTCGAGGGAAACTATTCCAAGCCGCCCGTGAGCGCCAACGCAATCAAAACGCTCAACCTCAAGAAATACCTGCCCCGTTTCCGCCCGCAGCAGTTCGCATTGAGCGGCAGAAATACCGCTGTCGTTCAGCAATGCCAGGGCGGCAGCCTCCGCCGTCAATAAATCAGCCCAGCGCCGCTGGTTGGCGTTGTGAACAGCGGGAGTAAATTTAACGATAACCTGCCGGGCTCCGCGACTTGTCTCGCTGTAGCTGGAGAATTTCGGCTGCTCTCCTCCCGCAGACGATCCGACAATTTCGCCGTCCATCGCGCGATGCGCAAGCTCTGAATATGTGCGTAACCGCTCACCACAGGGGACAGGCAGCGCCGCTTGTGCCGTCGCCCATCGGCGGTAACTCTCCTCCCCCACCAGCCATCCGCCCAGATGTTCCGGCTCCTGCACGGAAAGCGCAAACAGCACGTCCTCTTCCTGCCACAGGCGAATGTCTTCGGGTAAATCACTTTTTCGGGCCAGCTCACGGCCCCATGCGCGGCCGAGGAATCCCTGAGGCCTGAGATCCCTTAGATACCACGGCAACCCATCAAACCAGCTGCTTTCACCGTTATCGTGGATAACCAGGCAGCTTCCCCTGGGCCACATCGGGTAGAGCACGCCAAACGACCAGGCTTTTCCCTGGTCATCAATCTGCCAAAGCTGAAACGCATCCTTCTGGCGTACGGGGTGTTTCAGGCCATACTGCGTTGCCCTGGCCTGACCAAATTTGATGATGTCTTTCTCGGTGAGTACGCGGCGCGAGAAGGTCGCCTGGCTTATTCCCAGGCGCTGGATCAGCTCCCTTGCCGGGCGTGGCCCCTGCAAAAGTAGGTCCGTTATCTCGCTCATATGAATAGATTCTTGAATAGATAATTGAATAGATATATAGCCAAAAAACTTTTGTGAGTAAAGGAATCAGGGGATTTTATGAAGAGAGGAATGAATAGATACTTTCAATAAAAAAGACGCCCGTGGGCGTCTTTTTAACAAGCTAAAAATTTACTCTTTATCGCCCAGCAGGACGGATTCCAGAGCAATTTTGATCATGTCGTTGAACGTGGTCTGGCGCTCAGCGGCACTGGTCTGCTCGTGGGTGCGAATATGGTCAGACACGGTGCAGATGGTCAGCGCTTTGGCACCAAACTCTGCCGCTACGCCGTAGATACCGGCCGCTTCCATTTCCACGCCGAGGATGCCGTATTTTTCCATCACGTCGAACATGGACGGGTCCGGCGTGTAGAACAGGTCGGCAGAGAAGATGTTACCTACGCGAGCGTCAACGCCCAGCGCTTTAGCCGCATCCACCGCGTTGCGAACCATGTCGAAGTCCGCGATAGCCGCGAAGTCGTGATCTTTAAAGCGCAGACGGTTCACTTTAGAGTCGGTGCAGGCGCCCATACCGATAACCACATCGCGCAGTTTCACATCCTGGCGAACTGCGCCGCAGGAGCCAACACGAATGATTTTTTTCACGCCAAAATCGGTGATCAGCTCTTTAGCATAGATAGAGCAGGATGGGATGCCCATGCCGTGGCCCATAACGGAAATCTTACGGCCTTTGTAAGTCCCGGTGAAGCCCAGCATGCCGCGCACGTTGTTCACTTCACGCACATCTTCCAGGAAGGTTTCCGCGATGTGCTTAGCGCGCAGCGGGTCGCCCGGCATCAGCACTACGTCAGCGAAATCACCCATTTCTGCGTTAATGTGTGGCGTAGCCATTGTTTATTCCTTGATTTAAAAAGTTAACAATCGGGCAGGCAACGCCTGCCCAAAGGGATCACAGCATGTTTTTGCCGTAGTCCATGTCGGAAACACCAAAGTATTTCGCCACGGTCTGGCCGATGTCCGCGAAGGTTTCACGGTGGCCAAGCGAACCGGCTTTAACTTTCGGGCCATAGATAAGCACCGGAATGTGTTCGCGGGTATGGTCGGTGCCCTGCCAGGTTGGGTCGCAGCCGTGGTCCGCGGTGAGGATCAGAATATCGTCCTCTTTCAGCAGTTCCATCAGCTCAGGCAGACGGCGGTCGAACAGCTCAAGACCAGCGGCATAACCGGCCACATCGCGGCGGTGGCCCCAGGAGGAGTCGAAGTCAACGAAGTTGGTGAAGACGATAGTCTCGTCGCCTGCTTCTTTCATCTCTTTGATGGTGGCATCAAACAGCGCATCCAGACCTGTCGCTTTCACTTTTTTGGTGATGCCGCAGTTGGCGTAGATATCAGCAATTTTACCCACTGAAACTACCTGGCCGTTTTTCTCATCCACCAGTTTTTGCAGCACGGTTGCCGCAGGTGGCTCAACCGCCAGATCGTGACGGTTACCGGTACGCTGGAAGTTACCCGCTTTATCGCCGATGAACGGACGGGCAATAACGCGGCCAATGTTGTAGCCGCCTTCGGTCAGTTCTTCACGGGCGATTTCGCACAGCTCGTAAAGTTTATCCAGGCCGTAGGTTTCTTCATGGCAGGCAATCTGGAACACGGAGTCAGCGGAGGTATAGAAAATCGGCTTGCCGGTTTTCATGTGCTCTTCGCCAAGCTGGTCGAGAATGACGGTACCGGAAGAGTGGCAGTTACCGAGGTAGCCCGGCAGATTGGCACGCTTAACCAGTTTTTCCAGCAGCTCCTGCGGGAAGCTGTTTTCGTGATCGCTGAAGTAGCCCCAGTCGAACAGAACCGGCACGCCGGCGATTTCCCAGTGGCCAGACGGAGTGTCTTTGCCGGAGGAAAGTTCGTGTGCCCAGGCGTACGCCCCGATAACTTCTGCGTTAGGGTCCATGCCCGCGGCAACTTTCCCGGTAGAGCCTTCGTGGGCTTTAACCAGGCCAAGACGAGTGAGGTTAGGCAGGTTCAGAGGCCCTTTACGGCCTTTGTCAGCTTCGCCTTTGGCGCAAGCTTCCGCGATGTGACCGAAAGTATCAGAGCCGACATCTCCGAAGCGCTCAGCGTCTTCGGTAGCACCGATGCCGAACGAGTCCAGCACCATAATAAACGCACGTTTCATATTATTCTCCGTACCTTGTGCTCTATAAAATAGGGATCAGATCAGTATACCGTTATTCGGTGATTCGACGATAGACCGTTGGTGTTTCCTGCGGCGCTTTTTCGTCAATTATGATTGCCGCTTTCACCGCCTTCGCCGCATCCTGCCAGCTGGCTTCATCTTTAGCGTGAATAACCGCCAGCGGACGTTCGGCGTCGATAGCCTCGCCCAGACGAGCCATATCGGTAAAGCCAACGCTGTAGTCGATAGTATCGGAAGCCTGACGGCGACCGCCGCCCATAGAAACCACGGCCATGCCCAGCGCACGGGTATCCATCGCGGAAACAAAGCCGGAGGCGTCGGCGTAAACGGCTTTGCTCAGCATCGCTGTAGGCAGGTATTTCGCATAGTTTTCAACAAAGTCGCTTGGGCCTTTCTGCGCGGCCACCATGCGGCCAAACACTTCGGCCGCTTTGCCGTTATCCAGCACCGCCTGAAGCTTCGCGCGCGCTTCTGTTTCGTCTTTGGCGAGCCTGCCGGAAATCAGCATTTCCACGCACAGCGCCATCGTTACCTCAAACAGACGCGGGTTACGGTATTCGCCCGTAAGGAACTGCACCGCCTCGCGAACTTCCACTGCGTTACCGGCGCTGGAAGCCAGAACCTGATTCATATCGGTCAGCAGGGCGGTCGTCTTCACGCCCGCGCCGTTAGCCACGCCAACAATTGCTTCGGCCAGCTGTTCAGAGAGCTGATAAGTCGGCATAAATGCGCCGCTGCCAACTTTCACATCCATGACCAGCGCATCCAGCCCTTCGGCCAGTTTCTTCGCCAGAATAGAAGCGGTAATAAGCGGGATAGAGTCCACCGTCGCGGTAATATCGCGGGTGGCATAAAAACGTTTGTCCGCCGGTGCCAGAGAGCTGGTCTGGCCGATAATGGCCACGCCGACGTCCTTAATAATGTCGCGGAAGCGGTTATCATCCGGGAAAATATCGAAGCCAGGAATGGCTTCCAGTTTATCGAGCGTGCCGCCGGTATGACCGAGGCCACGGCCGGAGATCATTGGCACATAGCCGCCGCACGCCGCCACCATTGGGCCAAGCATCAGCGAAGTCACATCGCCCACGCCGCCGGTGGAGTGTTTATCAACAATCGGGCCGTTGAGATTGAGGCTTTTCCAGTCCAGCACGGTTCCGGAATCCCGCATCGCCATAGTCAGCGACACCCTTTCCGGCATCGTCATGTCGTGGAAGAAGATGGTCATCGCCAGAGCAGCAATCTGCCCTTCAGAGACGGTGTTGTCGCGAATACCGTTGATAAAGAAACGAATCTCTTCGTCACTCAGTACCAGGCCATCACGTTTTTTACGAATAATTTCTTGTGCGAGAAACACGGCAACCCCCTGGGAATGCGGGTAAAAAGCGGCGGAAAACCCGCCGCAATTAAAGATTACTCTAGATAATTCGAGTCGCAGGCAGAAGGCAAAAGAGCTCATCCCCAGGAGCTTACTGAAGTAAGTGATTGGGGTGAGGGAGTGCAGCTTACGCACCTGCGGCTTGAAGTATGACGAGTAATTAGTAGCTACTGGCGCTTTTACCGTCGCCGTGGCCCAGCGCTTTCAACAGGCTGGCTAGCAGGCTGGAAGCACCGAAGCGGTAGTGGCGAGAGTCGGCCCAGTCAGCACCAAACAAATCGTCGGCAATAGCAAGGAACTGCGCGGCATCTTCAGCAGAGCGAACGCCGCCGGCCGGTTTGAAGCCTACGGATTTCTCCACGCCCATATCGCGGATAACTTCCATCATGATGCGGGCGCTTTCCGGCGTGGCGTTAACCGGCACTTTACCGGTAGAAGTTTTGATAAAGTCTGCGCCAGCTTTAATAGCGATGGCAGAAGCCTTACGGATCAGCTCTTCGGTTTTCAGCTCGCCGGTTTCGATTATCACTTTCAGCAGCACGTTCGCGCTGGCACAAGCCTCTTTACAAGCTTTCACCAGATCGAAACCAATCTGCTCGTTACCGGCGATCAGCGCGCGGTATGGGAATACAACGTCAACTTCATCCGCGCCATAAGCGATGGCCGCACGAGTTTCAGCCAGTGCGATATCAATATCATCGTTGCCGTGCGGGAAGTTGGTCACGGTGGCAATACGGATATCCGGCGTGCCCTGCTCTTTCAGGGTTTTACGGGCAATTGGGATAAAGCGTGGGTAGATACAGATTGCGGCGGTGTTGCCCACCGGGGTTTTCGCCTGATGGCAGAGGGCGATGACTTTCTCATTGGTGTCATCGTCGTTCAGGGTGGTCAAATCCATCAGTTTCAGCGCACGCAGGCTGCTTTTGGTTAAATCGGTCATAACGCTCTCCAACAAAAGATATAAAAGTCTCCGGCCTGAAACGGGAAACTCAACACGTTGGAGCGGACTTGGTTCCTTGAAGATGAGTGGTCACCGGAGTCACCATCACGTTGAGATCCTTCTCACCGCACATTGCCGGTAGCAATGTTAGAATTCTAACACTCACCGCCGAATCAATTTTGTGTCTCGTCTCACAAAAGCCAAAGAGTGAATTGCAAGCTTTCATCCATTATATGTGATTAAAGAAACAAAATAACGCGCTAAATTGCATCAGACCGCAAGAAAATGGCCGGCAATGCGCCAGCCATCGGCCTTATCACAATGTTATAATTATAACATTTCTGGTGAGAACTACAGCGCCAGGAATATCCCGGCAATGGTCGCGCTCATCAGGTTAGAGAGCGTCCCCGCTGCCACGGCCTTCAGGCCAAGCTGCGCAACTTCATGCCGACGCGTCGGTGCCATACTGCCCAGGCCACCAATCAGGATCGCAATAGATGAAAGGTTAGCAAACCCACACAGCGCGAAGGAGATAATCGCTTTAGTATGCCCGGAAAGCACCTGTAACCCGGCGGCGGCAACTTCCGCATCGTCTTTCAGGTAAGCGCCAAAGTTCAGGTAGGCGACGAATTCGTTGATAATCAGCTTCTGGCCGATAAACGATCCCGCCACGTTCGCTTCACTCCACGGCACGCCAATCAGCCAGGCTACCGGGGCAAACACCCAGCCGAGCATCAGCTCCAGCGACAGCTGCGGGAAATTAAACCAGCCGCCAATCCCGGAAAGCATGCCGTTCAGCAGGGCAATCAGCGCAACAAAAGCCAGCAACATTGCGCCCACGTTCAACGCCAGCTGCATCCCGGAAGCGGCACCGGAAGCGGCTGCATCCAGCACGTTGGCCGGACGGTCGGGATCGTTTTCCATTGATTCAAGATGCGGCGCATCGTTAGGCGTTTCCGTCTCCGGCAGCATCAGTTTAGCAAACAGCAGGCCGCCCGGTGCCGCCATAAAGGAAGCCGCAATCAGGTATTCCAGCGGCACGCCCATCTGGGCATAACCGGCCAGTACGGAGCCTGCCACGGACGCCAGCCCGCCGCACATTACCGCGAACAGCTCCGAGCGGGTCATGGTGGCAATGTAAGGGCGTACCACC
The DNA here is from genome assembly GCF_000412335.2 of Cedecea davisae DSM 4568. Lineage (GTDB taxonomy): Bacteria > Pseudomonadota > Gammaproteobacteria > Enterobacterales > Enterobacteriaceae > Cedecea > Cedecea davisae. The sequence continues at coordinate 412,560 of NZ_KE161030.1, read as the reverse complement.
AGCGGCGCTTCGGTCTGCCCAACGAAAATATTCGCCGTTGCCGAAAGAGATTCGGTGCGGGAGGTTTTCAGCAGCTTACGCAGGCCGCCGCCGAGCAGGCGGATAACCAGCTGCATAATGCCCAGGTAGTAAAGCACGGCAATCAGCGAGGAGAAGAAGACGATAACCGGCAGAACGCGCAGCGCAAAAATAAAACCGCCGCCGCCGAAGAGTTCGAACATTTTATCGGAAACCAGGCCGCCAAACAGGAAAGAGATCCCTGAGTTGCCGTAGGCGATAACGTTAGCCACCCCTTCTGACATAGCGAGCAGCACTTTACGGCCAACTGGCACATAAAGGATCAGCGCGCCGATGCCTATCTGGATAAGCCACGCGCCGATAACGGTACGCAGGTTTATCGCTTTGCGGTTGCTGGAGAGTAAAACGGCGATCAGCAATAAAACGACCATGCCGACCAGCCCCATGAGGATTTGCATACAGATTCCCTGTGTATTAATTGGAAGATTCGGGCCTTGCCAGCCCGCTTTTAAGCGCGCGGATTATAACCACAGGGGGGTGAAAAGTGCCGGAGCAATCACGTATTCACGGAAATATATAGAAACATTTACGCAAAAGAGTGACATCCGTCACATCAAGGTGCGGAGTGATTAGAAAGCAAATAATTCGTCTGCGTTGTTTTTCAAAGCGTTAGCGATGGTTTCGGGAGATTCAGGGCGTAATTCGCATAGCGTGTCAAAGACCAGCGCCGCACGTTCCGGGCGGTTAGGCTCGCCCTGCCAGCCGTTAAGAGGCATATCGGGAGCATCGGTTTCCAGCAGCAGCGAGGAGAGCGGTAGCCGGGCCATAACATGGCGAGTTTTGCTGGCCCTGGGGTAAGTAATCGTGCCGCCGACGCCTATTCGGTAGCCCAGCGCAATAAAGCGTTCCGCCTGCTGCTGGCTGCCTGCAAAACCGTGTATAACGCCGGTGCGCGGTAAATTATGGCGCTTCAAATGCAGCGCCAGCTTGTCGTGCGTCCGCCTGGAATGCAGCAGCACCGGCAAATCGTAACGCTTAGCCAGCTTTAGCTGTTCACCCAGCATAAACTCCTGACGATCAAACTGCGGATCCTCCCTATAAAGATCCAGTCCGATCTCTCCGAGAGCGACAAGTTTGCGCGGTTTTTTTCGCAGCAGCGTTTCAAGCAGAGCAAGCCCGGCTTCATCATGTTTTTCTATAACAATGGGATGCAGACCGATTGCGGCATACAGTTCAGGGAAGTTCTCCGCCAGCGCCAGCACGCGTTCAAAACGCCCCGCCTCTACCGCGGGCACGATGATTTTAGTCACGCCGGCCTGCACGGCCAGCCTGATGCTGTTAGCTTCATCTCCGGCAAACGGCGGAAAATCAAAGTGGCAATGGGTGTCGTAGAACGTAAAGCTCACGCAAGATCCTCGTTATCAAAAGCCGAATCATTAGCCTGCGGAGCCGGAGTTATCGGCTTAACCAGAGCTTGATTTGCCGCCGCAGCCGGCGGAATGACCAGCGGGCCAGGCATCTTAATACGTGGAGTATGGCGCATCAACGGGGGCTTGGGCACCAGCAGCTTGCCCACGGCCGCCAGGAAATAACGCCCGCACAGGCGGCCGGTCTGGTAGTCGGCCGTGAGCGACGGCAGGCGGCTGCCGAGCGCATTGCTCAGCAGCGGTTTCGGCGGATAAATTTCAAAGATCCTCAGCTTGCCGGGCGGTTTCTCAATAAAACTTTGGATCTCGCGGTAGCTCTCTTCGTGATGCTGCACCAGGTTCAGCAGCGGCTGGAGGCTGCTGTCACCCAGCCAGCGCTCCATGCGTTTGAACCACTGGGGGGTGTAATACATCTGTGAAGGCACGGTGCGAATCACCACCAGCGTATCGGCACCCCGGCTTGCGGCTTCACGCACCGGCACCGCGTCGCTGATGCCGCCGTCCTGATAGCTTATTCCGTCAATGTCTACCCCGGTGCGGTAAAATCCCGGAATGGCGCTCGAGGCCTTCAATAAATTCAGCCATGTGTCCTGGGTCGGTGAGAAATAGTTTGCCGCATAATCGTCGCTGCGGCAGGCGCACATGTAGAACTCTTTTCCCTTCTCGAACAGGCCATCGGCGCTGGACATAGAAAGCGGCAGCCTGGCAGCCGTCGACTCAATCAGCCAGTCAAGGTCTATCAGGTTTCCACCACGCACAAAGCGCAGCGGGTTAAAGAATTCGCTGGTAGTGGTGAAACGAGTGATCACGCGGCGGGCGTAACCCGGCTGGTTGCAAACGTAGGCAGAGAGGTTTTGCGCCCCGGCGGAAGTGCCAAGAAACAGATCGAAGGGATTAAATTCGGCGCGCATAAATTCGTCCAGCACCCCGGCCGTAAAAATTCCCCGCTGGCCCCCTCCTTCACAAATAAGAGCGAGCTTTCCAGGACGAAAAGGCTTGAGCGCTAGCGGCGCAATATTGCCGAGCGTAACGGGTATACGATGTCCCACCCTGCTTCCCTGAAATCTGTTGTTGTGTATTTCTACCCTATACCCTTAGGCTGCTATGTAAAACCGAGAAAGCCAGTCACAAGGACTGGCTTTTGTATCGGTATGTTACTGGCTTAGCGTGGCTAAGGGCGCCTGCGTCCCATAAACAGACTGACCAGGAACAGGATGATACCTACTACAAAGACAATTTTTGCAGCACCTGCGGCAGTACCTGCCAGGCCACCAAAGCCCAGAGCCGCAGCTATCAACGCGATAACAAGAAAAATAATGCCCCAACGAAACATAGACTCTCCTTAACCATAGTGAACCTTATCGCTTCTTAATGGGCACCGGATGGCTAACCCACTGGCGATAATTAATAATGGTGGTGCTTACCGCCTTCCGGGCCGGGCCCGGAAGAAAGTTTCGGGTGCTGCCGTTACTTCACTTTCAGATCGTTTTTAACGCTTTTCACGCCTTCAACTGCCTTGGCGATGCTTTCAGCGCGCTCGGACTGTGCGCTGGTTTTCACCTCACCGGAAAGCTGAACTACGCCATCGGTGGTTTCTACTTTCACATGACGGGAAGGTACGCTGTCATCTGCCAGTAATTTGCCTTTAATTTCACTGGTGGTTGCCGCATCACCCGCGTAGCCCTTCACCGACTGGGATTTAGCGTCACGGACGTGGAGCTTGTCGCTCACGGAGCTAACGCCTTCCACTTTTTTAGCCGTGGCAACGGCGTGTTCCGCCTGGGCCTGGCTCTCTACGAAGCCGCTCAGGGTAACCACTTTTTTCTCGGTTTTTACCGAGATATCGGTGCTCTTGATGTTTTTGTCATCCACCAGAGCGGCCTTAACTTTCGCTGTGATACCGCTGTCATCCATGAAGTCGCCGACTTTACTCATAGAGCTATCGATTTTTTTCCCTGCGGAATCAGCCGTAGCTTCCGTTTTGTTGGCCAGCGTCTCTTCGGCGAAAGCGCTACCGCTTGCCAGAACAGAACCCAGAACAACAGCCAGCAGAGTTTTTGAAATCTTAGTCGTAGTCATCGATTAATTCCTGTAGGTTTGCTCATCATTTGAGCTTTTTCGTTTCCCACCGCGCCGAAAAGGATCAGCAATTAATATCGCAACAACCGGAGAAACGTTAATAACAAGCCAGGAAACAATAATTTCCCGGTGCTTTCATCCAATAAAGTGGTCATCGCTTTGTTAAATATAGATCACAATCATAAAAGTGCATGGCGGAGTGGTGGAAAAAGCAGCAATAACGCCGAATCGGCAGGAAATTAAGAAGATTCCGCAAGGGATTCAAAAGACAAGGAAAGTGGCAGGAACGCGACGGGCGCCGCGTTCCTGAAGGCGATTAGTGCTCGCGAGTTTTGCGGAAAGTGACGTCCGGGTAGCGTTCCTGGGTAATGTTCAGGTTAACCATCGTTGGCGCAATGTAGGTCAGGTTATCCCCGCCATCCAGCGCCAGCTGGATTTCGTTTTTACGTTTGAATTCCTCAAACTTCTTAACGTCTGTCCCTTCAACCCAGCGCGCGGTAGCAACGTTAACCGACTCGTAAATCGCTTCCACGTTGTACTCACTTTTCAGGCGGGCAACAACCACATCAAACTGCAGCACCCCAACCGCGCCAACGATAAGATCGTTATTCGCAATAGGACGGAACACCTGCACCGCACCCTCTTCTGAAAGCTGAACCAGGCCTTTCAGCAGCTGTTTCTGCTTAAGCGGGTCACGCAGGCGGATACGGCGGAACAGTTCCGGCGCGAAGTTCGGAATACCGGTGAACTTCATCATTTCACCCTGGGTAAAGGTGTCGCCTATCTGAATAGTGCCGTGGTTATGCAGCCCGATGATGTCGCCAGGGTAGGCTTCCTCAACGTGAGAGCGGTCACCGGCCATAAAGGTCAGAGCGTCAGAGATAACGACGTCTTTACCAATACGCACCTGGCGCAGCTTCATACCCTTCTCATACTTACCGGAAACCACGCGCATAAAGGCTACACGGTCGCGGTGTTTTGGATCCATATTCGCCTGGATCTTAAACACAAAGCCGGTGAACTTCTCGTCCGCCGCTTCCACAACACGGGTGTCGGTTTTACGCGGCATCGGCGCAGGCGCCCATTCCACCAGGCCATCCAGCATGTGGTCAACGCCGAAGTTACCCAACGCAGTACCGAAGAACACCGGCGTGATTTCACCCGCCAGGAACAGTTCGTGATCGAACTCGTTAGAAGCTCCCTGCACCAGTTCCAGCTCGTCGCGCAGCTGCTGGGCCAGATCGTCGCCCACTGCGGCATCGAGATCCGGGTTGTTCAACCCTTTAACGATGCGGACTTCCTGGATGGTGTGGCCTTTACCGGTCTGGTAAAGGTAGGTTTCATCTTTATAAAGGTGGTAAACACCTTTGAACAACTTGCCGCAACCGATAGGCCAGGTGATTGGCGCGCAGCCAATCTTCAGCTCGCGTTCAACTTCATCCAGCACTTCCATCGGATCGCGGATATCGCGGTCCAGCTTGTTCATAAAAGTGATGATCGGCGTGTCGCGCAGGCGGGTAACTTCCATCAGCTTGCGGGTACGATCTTCAACCCCTTTTGCGGCGTCGATAACCATCAGGCAACAGTCCACCGCCGTCAGAGTACGATAGGTATCTTCGGAGAAGTCTTCGTGCCCCGGGGTGTCCAGCAGGTTAACCAGGCTATCGCGATACGGGAATTGCATCACCGAAGTGGTGATTGAGATCCCACGCTGTTTTTCCATTTCCATCCAGTCGGATTTAGCGTGCTGGCTTGAGCCACGCCCTTTTACCGTACCGGCGGTCTGGATAGCCTGTCCGAACAGCAGCACCTTTTCAGTGATGGTCGTTTTACCGGCATCCGGGTGAGAAATGATGGCAAAAGTGCGGCGTTTCGCCACCTCTTGCAAATAAGGAGACAAAGTCATAATTACATCTTCTGTAAATGCGCACGGCTTTGAGCCACGCGTTGAGTGAACGTTATTTGGCGGCTATTTTACCCGCCATTGTGGGTTTAACAATCAACAATCATGGCTTACACAGCAGTTGCTCCAGTTCACTTAACGAAGTGACCTGCCAGGTTGGCTCAATCCCTTCCGGCGCGGTGCGGCCGTGGGCGTTTAGCCAGCAGGTTGCTATCCCGGCGTTGATGCCGCCCAGAATATCGGACTCCGCCGTGTCGCCAACCATCAAAACGCGGTCGCGCGGCGGCTGGCCCATTTGCTCAAAGGTATAGTCGAAAATGCGGCGATCGGGCTTTGCAATGCCGACCTGCTCGGAGATAACCAGCAGATCGAAATAGTCCCGCAGGCCGGTGCGCTCGAGGCGAATCTGCTGTAGCGCGGTAAACCCGTTGGTGATGATGCCGAGTTTCGTTTTCCCCTTCAGGGCGTTGAGCAGCGAAACCGCGCCCGGCAGCGGGGCGCAAATCTCGGCCATCGCCGACAAGAAAGCATTATTCAGTTCGGCAGACGGCACGCTTAGACGCTCCGCCCAGCCTTCAAAACGCCGGAGCTGTAATTGCAATGCGGTGATGGCGCCGTTCTGGTAGTCCACCCACAGCGGCTTGTTCACCGCCTGGTAGTCCTGGAAGTCATCTGCGGTAAAGGTCACGCTGTAGTCGAGAAACATCCGCTGTAGCCCGCCGAATGCGTCAAAGGTAAACAGCGTTTCGTCCGCATCAAATAAAATCCAGTCCCAGTTCATCCACACACCTTTTAAATATTAACCGAGGGGTAACGCCATAATAATCGCGTCTTCCCGGCCCTCTTTTGCCGGGTAATAGTTGCGACGTACGGTCGCTTCGTTAAAGCCGAGGCTTTCGTATAACGCTCTGGCGGCGAGGTTGGAGGCACGCACTTCAAGCCACAGCGTGAAGACATCGCGCTTCTCAAGCTCCTGAATTAAGTGCTCGAGCAGCGCTCTGCCCAGCCCCTGGCGCTGATAAGCCGGATCAACCGCGATGTTAAAAAGCGTGGCTTCGTCGAGCACCACCTGGGTCACCGCGAAGGCCGCCATTTTACCGTCTACGTCCAGCCGTAAATTGAAATAGCGTTCGCCCTGGTTACTGGCGAAAGTCTTTTCACTCCAGGGGAAAGCGTGGCTGCGTTGCTCGATGGCGTACGCCGCCGCTAAATCATTCGGCGTCAGGGAAGAAATCTTGTTCATGTTCGCAAATTTGTTGCCACAGCGCCTGTCGCGCATTGCCATTGTGATAAAGCTCGTCAAGCGCCGGAGAAGCAAGCTGGGCGCCGTCAAGGCTCAAAGGCTGCTCAACGCCGAGCCGCCAGCTATTGCAGCGGCTGTCCTGCGGCATCATTGCCACACGGTCCGGCGTCAGTTGCATAACCTGCCCGGCACTCAGCTCAAGACTGCGTAAAACATCCAGCACCAGCGGGTCGCTTAAGGCGGGCAGCTCTTCAGCCACCATCACCAGACGCACGCCTGCCGGTAGCGATACCGCTATCTCTCCCTGTAAAGCCGTCGGACGGCGCAGCACCCACTGAGTAATACCCAGTTGCTGTAACTGCCAGTCACGTCGGGAAGGGGAAGTCATAGCGAAACCTGTCTGGAGCGTAATAAGGGGCGCAAATATAGCAAATTCATCGAATCCACGCCATTAAAGCTCTATAATCCACGCTCTGATTTTCCAGGAGCAATTTGATGAGTGCGTTAACCCCGGCGAGTGAAGTACTGCTGCGCCACAGCGATGATTTTACCGAGAGCCGCGTGTTGTTTGCCGGTGACATGCAAGACGATCTGCCGGCGCGTTTTGACACCGCCGCCAGCCGCGCCCACACCCAGCAATTTCACCACTGGCAGGTACTAAGCGCGCAGATGGGCGAAAACGCACAGTATGGCCTGGTGGCCGGTGCCGACGTCGTTGCAGACAGCAATACGCTGATTTATTACTGGCCGAAGAACAAGCCGGAAGCCCAATTCCAGCTGATGAACATCCTGTCGCTGATGCCGGTTGGCACTGACGTCTTCGTGGTCGGTGAAAACCGCAGCGGCGTTCGCAGCGCCGAACAGATACTGGCCGATATCTGCCCGCTGAGCAAAATCGACAGCGCCCGCCGCTGTGGCCTCTACCATGGCCGCCTCGAGAAACAGCCTGAGTTCGATGAAAACAGCTGGTGGGGCGAGTACCCGCACGGCGAGATGACGGTCAAAACCTTACCGGGCGTGTTCAGCCGTGACGGTCTGGACACCGGCAGCAAACTGCTGCTTTCAACCCTCACCCCGCACACCAAGGGCAAAGTGCTGGACGTGGGCTGCGGTGCGGGCGTACTGGCAATTACTCTTGCCAGCCACTCACCGAAAGTCCGCCTGATCCTGTGTGACGTCAGCGCACCGGCTGTAGAAGCCAGCCGCGCCACGCTTGCCGCTAACGGCATCGAAGGCGAGGTCATTGCCAGCAACGTCTACTCCGGGATAAACGGCCGTTTCGACATGATTATCTCTAACCCGCCGTTCCACGACGGGATGCAAACCAGCCTTGACGCGGCTCACCAGCTGATTCGCGGTGCTGCCCGCCATCTGAACATGGGCGGCGAGCTGCGCATCGTTGCTAACGCCTTCCTCGCGTACCCTAACGTGCTGGATGAAGTGTTTGGGAGTCATGAAGTTATCGCCCAAACCGGGCGTTTTAAAGTCTACCGTGCGGTTCTGTCGCGAGCGGCTAAAAAGCGCTAACCCGCCTTTGGTGCCGCTTTTTCCAGCAGTCAGGGAAGCGGCACCAAATTAACTGTTGACGAAGTTCAGAAAACATCTAGAATGCGCCTCCGTGGTTGTGATACTTCGGTATTACAGGTATGCGAAGGTGGCGGAATTGGTAGACGCGCTAGCTTCAGGTGTTAGTGTTCTTACGGACGTGAGGGTTCAAGTCCCTCTCTTCGCACCAACAACCACGCAAGATATCGTTCGCACTGCGCGAAGGTGGCGGAATTGGTAGACGCGCTAGCTTCAGGTGTTAGTGTTCTTACGGACGTGAGGGTTCAAGTCCCTCTCTTCGCACCAATGCGAAGACGATATCAAAACTCTCAGGCGCAAGCCTGAAACCTGTGCGAAGGTGGCGGAATTGGTAGACGCGCTAGCTTCAGGTGTTAGTGTCCTTACGGACGTGAGGGTTCAAGTCCCTCTCTTCGCACCACTTCTTAAATGAAGTTCCCCCGGTAAGACCCCATTTTTCATCCCGATTTCCCCAGATTCATCACGATAAGCAGTAGCCCGCTGGCAAATGCCACGCACGACGGCAGCAAAACAAAATGCCGCAATTTCTTGTGATACAGCATCAGTGCCGTCGCCAGCAGCCCCGCGACAACCAGCACCCGCCACTCGCTGAAAGAAAGATCCAGCCAGGCGAGCAGCGCCACCGCCATACCCGCCACCATTACGCTCCAGCCACCTTCGAGTCGTCGTTGCAGCATTTCAGCATCCCAATCATGATAATGATAACCAATATCATATGATAAAAATTCTCAACTGTCAGCGAGAAAACGTATCAGGGCTATCGCTGAAATAGCCGGAGTTTACCCGGCATTTAATGACAGATTTTCAGTAAGGTGATAGATTGAGCGCCGGCGTTAATACGCCACATAAAAATTCCAATAGTTACCAAAAAAGCAAACTACCCGCTTTTTTTTAGACAACACACACAACACCAGACGTTCTTACCCAAGACATAACCATCCCTATGACAGCCCAGACCTGGCGAGCACTACTCAAAGCAAAGCATCTGCTTTCATTACGTTTATTTTTGCTACTCAATGCCATATCAGCAGCCTTCTCGATGTTATTTCCGGTGAACCCGGTAATGCGCGTAACGCCGCCGGTGGTGATTATCCTGCTGCTTAGCGTGACGCTGCTCGGCTGGCAGTTGCTGAATAAAAAGCTGCTGATTAACCTGAATATGGTCTCGTTGCTAATTGGCCTGCTCTGGGCGTTGCATATATTCGTTAAAAACAACGCTCTCGGCGATGTTGATGCCTCATTCCTGGTGATAAGCCTGATGTCGGTGCTGTTTATCGGCGCTATTTCCTTTATCAACAACATCGTCGCCTTTCTGCTGCATAGCCTGCCGGTCGCGCTGACGGTGCTGTGGCTGGACAGCGTCGATCACTGGCTGCGGGTGCTTTACTCCATCGCCCTACCGGCTATCGGCATTACCATTCAGCATATTATTCAAAAGCGTAACGACCGCTTCACGCAGCGTCTGATGAATAAGCTGGTGGAAGAAAAAGAGACGCTCAACGGCCTCAGTATGCTCGACCCGTTAACCGGCCTGTACAACCGCCGTGGTTTCCAGAACCGGCTGGAACACCTTCGGGCTTCCGGCCCCGGCAACCATTATGTGTTGCTGCTGGATATCGACTACTTCAAGTCCTACAACGATCATTACGGCCACGCGATGGGCGATCAGGCTTTGATCCGCGTTTCGGCCGCTATTCGCGATGCGGTACGTTCGAGGGACATCGTTACCCGCTACGGCGGCGAAGAATTTATGGTGATGTTGGCCCATATTGACGGCGAGCGGGCGCTCCAGGCCGCGGAGAGGATCCGCCAGCGCGTTAACGATCTCGATATTCCCCACATGTTCAATAACGAAGTCGCCACCAACGTGACCGTGAGCATTGGCCTTGCGCCACTGCCGGACGAGGATATCGAAAACGCCCTGAGCCTGGCGGACAAAGCGCTCTATCAGGCCAAAAACCAGGGCCGCAACAGTATTCTCACCAGCCAAATGGCAAGCGTGAGTTAACCGCTTTCCTCAGAAATTGCGGGGTTGCATCCCGGCGGCTTATTGTTCATATTTCAAACAATAACAATATGCCGCCAGCGGCAATACACCGTATCTCTGAGGAATAATAATGAATAAAATTTTTCCTGCGGCTATCGTTCTTCCCGCTCTTCTGCTCACCGCCTGCTCCACCAGCAGCCCCGGCAAACTCCAGGTAAAAGGCCAGCCGCTCACCAGCGATCCGGCTTACGTGTTACAACATCTTATACCCATGCTGCCCATCACCAGCGGCTGCCGGGAAAAGCCCAAATCCGTTAGCGTAGCGCTGGTCAGTAAATCTGATGATATTCGTACCAACGCTGCCGGAACGGCGCTTATCTCGGGCTCAGCCAGGGAAGCGTGGAATTTTGATGCCTGCGGCCGCGCTATTCCGATGTATGTCACCTACTCTTTCTTCCCTGACGGCAAAACGGCATACAAGTTCGCCGCGAAATAATCTGAGCCTGAACCCGGCGATTGAAGCAACAGCAGCGAAATCATCTTGCCAATGATTTGCCCCATGGTTAGGATTGCTAATCATTATCATTTAGATTGGCTTCTGACGAGAACATGGCGCTTCAATCCCTTCAGCTTAGCGATGACGGCGGGTGTTTTATTCTCCCGTGGCCTCCGGCGCCCCCACCGCTGGCGGAAGCTTTGCGCGACTATTTCGCCACCCATCGTTCTTACTTCAACGACATCATTAAGCTAAATGAACCTGCTCCGGCCAGTGCCATGCCGCTGAGCCGATGGCGTCAACCGGCAATACTGGCTTCTCTGATAGCAGCCTATGGCGACCATATCTACCGCAATCAGCCGCATCAATCGCGTGAACATAAGCCGCTGAAATCGCTCTGGGCGCAGTGGTATATTGGCCTGCTGGTGCCGCCGCTAATGATGGCGCTCCTGGCCCAGCGCAAAGCGCTCAGCCTGGCCCCGGAACGGATATACGTCGATTTCCATGAAACGGGCCGCGCCGCAAGTTTCTGGATAAACGCTGAAGAAGATGTGCAGCTAAGCTCCCTTGCTCCGCGCCAGCGCGTGGAAAAACTAATCGCCGATGTTTTAATCCCGGTTGTGGATGCGCTGGAAGCCAGCGGAGATATCAACGGTAAGCTTATCTGGAGTAATACAGGCTATCTGGTGAACTGGTTCTTAGGAGAACTCAAGCCGCTCCTCAAGGATGAAACTCACGCCCTGCTGGTTAACGCCTGCTTTTTTGAAAAACAGCTCTCCTGCGGCCAGAATAACCCGTTATACCGCACGGTAATCCCGCGCGAAGGGGTTCTGGTTCGCCGCACCTGCTGCCAGCGCTACAAGCTGCCCGATGTACAAAGCTGCGGCGACTGTACCTTAAAATAGAAAACGGCGGGTTTCCCCGCCGTTTTGACTCTGTTTTATCGATTAAGCCAGCTGTTGGTTTCCTTCCTCGCTCGCTCTTTGTGCTTCTTCTTTTTCCTGCTCCAGCAGCTGCTTCTCGTACACTTTGAAGAACGGGAAGTAGATGATGGACGACACGCAGGCCAGCAGAATAACCAGAATCGCAGCACGGAAGTCCCAGCCCAGCGCCCAGGCTGCGCCAATTGGAGCCGGTGCAGTCCACGGCACGACGGAAATCACGCGGCCAATCAGGTCAAGCTTCATCGCTCCCCACGCCAGCACGGCGTTAACCATCGGCGCCAGCAGGAACGGAATGAAGAACACCGGGTTCATCACGATAGGCGTCCCGAAGATAACCGGTTCGTTAATGTTAAAGCAGGTCGGAACAATGCTCAGACGGCCGATAGAACGCAGGTGGGCAGATTTGCTGCGCAGGTAGCAAATAACCAGCCCCATCGTCGCGCCGGAACCGCCAACCACGATAAAGAAGGTCCAGAAGGCCTCCATGAAAATGTGCGGCAGCGGCGCACCGGCGGCCAGCGCGCCCTGGTTCAGGCCGAGGTTGGTCAGCCAGAACATTTGCAGCATGCCGGAAACGATAGCCGCTCCGTGGATGCCAGCGAACCAAAGCAGGTGAGCAATCAACACCGCCAGTAAAATCGCAGGCAGCGAGTCCGCGGCGGAAACCAGAGGTTTGAACAGCGCCATAATAGCCTGAGGGATCAGCATATCGAACTGAGACTGAATAAACAGGCTCAGCGGATACAGCGTGAGCACGACAACCAGCACCGGGATCAGCAGGTCAAAGGAGTTTTTGATCATCGGCGGCACCTGGTCCGGCAGTTTAATACCGATGTTGTGTGCCTTCAGGAAGCGCATCATCTCTACGCAGTAAATTGCCACCAGAATGGCGGTGAAAATCCCGGTCCCGCCCAGGCTATCCACCGGCAGCGTGCCTTTAGTTTTCGGCGCAGCCACCACCAGGAAAGCCATCAGGGACAGCATGGCGCACATAAACGGATCGAGACCGTGAGACTTCACATAATGCTTGCCGAGGTTGTAGGCAATGGCCGCGCAAATATAGATAGACATGATGCCCATCGTCATATCAAACGGCGTCAGGATCTGGCCTTCAAACTGCTTCGCCAGATCCAGCCATGCACGGGCAAATCCCCACGTAGTGGTTGGAGAGAACGGCGGGTAAGCGAACACCAGCAGGAACGAGCCGACAATCATAAACGGCATCGCCGAAATGAAACCGTCGCGGATAGCCATCACGTGGCGCTGGGAAGAAATGCGGCCAGCGACCGGGCTAACGTAGTTTTCAACAAAACGAAAAATTAAATTAAATGCAGCATGGTTGGAAGACATGGTGGCTCTCCTGTCAGGCTATCAACGCGAGTGCATCGGCGAGAATTCTGTCGCCGCGCATCATTCCGTAATCCATAGAGTTAATGACCGTGACCGGGATACGTTTGGGAGCGGCCTGAGCCTTAAAATCTTCCAGACGATATTTGATCTGCGGACCGAGTAAACAGCAATCAAATTCAGGCATAACATCCGTGAACTCTTCGATACCCACCGCTTTTATCTCAACGTCAATCCGTTGCTCCATGGCGGCTTGTTTCATCCTGTTCACGACCATACTGGTAGACATACCAGCGGCACAGCATAAGAGGATACGTTTCATAGACGACTCTAATTATTAGGTACAGGGGGGTTACGAAATCAGTATTCCTCGCGCCAATCATTACTGCAACCGGTTACTGCAACCGGTTTCAGTGATTGTGAAGGAGATCCAGAAATTTCTGACAAGGAGGGTGTGAGATAAGTATAAGCGGTTTACAGAAAGTACAAGCTTATGCGAAATTATTTGCCACCTGGATCAGGAGAAAATCATGAGTTTGCAGTCCGTGCGGCAATTCTTCGCCGACCATGCCCCCGATATTAATATTATCGAACTAAATCAAAGCACCGCTACCGTCGCACTTGCCGCCGCTGCCCATAATGTTGAAGCCGGGCAAATCGCCAAGACCCTGTCGCTCAAGGTTAAAAACGACATCATACTGATTGTCGCGAAGGGCGATGCCCGCCTGGATAATAAAAAGCTTAAGGAAACATTCGGCGCTAAAGCGCGTATGTTGAGCAGCGATGAGGTGGTGAACTGGACCGGGCATCCGGTCGGCGGCGTTTGCCCTTTTGGGCTGGAAAATCCGCTGGCGGTCTACTGCGATATTTCGCTCCGCCAGTACCAGGAAGTTCTCCCGGCCGCAGGCGCTATCCACAGCGCGGTGCGAATCTCACCCGAGAGAATGGCCGACTTAACTCAGGCCAAGTGGGTCGATGTCTGCCAGTGAGGGTTATTTGAAGCGTGGCTAAAGGACGCCATCCAAAGGTCACGCGACCGGACTAGTTGCTCAAAGGTTGATCTGGCACGCTTAAGAGAGTGAAGCGCTCATGTTTAATAAGTGAACGTTACCCTTTGTTCACTCTCTTTTTTCGGGATAAGCATGCAGACCGATGTTGCCTCACAGCGTGGTGTCACCCGTTTATGCATTCAATGTGCGCTTTTTTTGCTGCAACACGGGGCTGAGAGCGCGCTGGTTGAGGAGCTTTCCACCCGGCTTGGAAAAGCGCTCGGTATGGACAGCGTAGAAAGCTCAATCTCCGCCAACGCCATTGTGCTGAGCACCATTAAAGATAATCAGTGCCTGACCACCACCCGCAAAAATGTCGACCGCGGGATCAATATGCATATGGTTACCGAAATTCAGCACATCGTTATCCTCGCTGAACACCGGCTTATCGATGCCAGAGACGTGCTCAAACGTTTCGAACATATCAAGCCGCTTCGTTACCCACGCTGGCTGGTCGTGCTGATGGTCGGCCTCTCCTGCGGCTGCTTCTGTAAACTCAACAACGGCGGCTGGGATGGGTCATTGGTGGCCTTTATTGCCAGCTCTCTGGCGATGTACGTGCGCCAGCTTCTCACCCATCGGCAGATGCATCCTCAAATTAATTTTTGCCTCACCGCCTTCGTTGCCACCAGCGTCTCCGGGCTATTAATCGCCAAAGGCCCGTTTGCCAGCACCTCAAATATCGCCATGGCGGCGAGCGTGCTGCTGCTGGTGCCGGGGTTCCCGCTGATTAATGCCGTTGCCGATATGTTCAAAGGCCACGTCAACACCGGCCTGGCACGCTGGGCCATGGCCAGCCTGCTAACCCTCGCCACCTGTATTGGCGTGGTGATGGCGATGTCGGTATGGGGGCTTCGGGGATGGGCATAATCGAGTTTGTTCTGGCACTGATGCAGGATATGGCGCTTTCGGCGATTCCGGCGGTAGGTTTTGCGCTGGTCTTTAACGTTCCACAGCGAGCGCTGCCCTACTGCGCCCTGCTCGGTGCCGTCGGTCACGGCTCGCGAATGGCGATGATGACCGCAGGCCTGAATATTGAATGGAGCACTTTTTTGGCCTCAATCCTGGTCGGTATTATCGGAATCCAGTGGTCGCGCTGGTATCTGGCTCATCCCAAAGTGTTTACCGTTGCGGCAGTGATCCCAATGTTTCCGGGGATCTATGCCTATACGGCGATGATCTCTGCGGTAAAGTTGACCCACTTCGGCTACACCGAACCGATGATGATCCAGCTGGTGACAAACTTCCTGAAGGCCTCATTTATCGTGGGCGCGTTGTCGATTGGCCTTTCTCTACCGGGGCTGTGGCTGTACCGTAAAAAACCCAGGGTCTAGCCCAAACGCTGCGTCAGACAAAATTCACGTAAAATTATTTGCTATTTAATCGCGCGCTATCTATATTCAAATCCATGAACAAGACATCGACCGAAACGAACGCGCTGCTGCTGGACAACCAGCTTTGCTTCGCGCTCTATTCCGCCAATCTGGCGGTCAATAAACTCTACCGCCAGCTGCTTGCGCCGCTGCAGCTCACCTATCCGCAATATCTGGTGATGCTGGTGCTGTGGGAGCGGGACGATGTCACGGTGTCGCAAATCGGCGAGCGTCTGTTTTTAGACTCCGCCACCTTAACGCCGCTGTTAAAGCGTCTTGAAAGCGCGGGTCTGCTGCTGCGTCAGCGCTCCCGTGAAGACGAACGTCAGGTCGTCGTTACCCTGACCGGTGAAGGCAAAGCGCTGCAGGAAAAAGCTCACAGCATTCCTGAGTCGGTACTCTGTGCTTCGGCCTGTAGCGTAGACAGCATGCTGGCGCTTAAGGATCAGCTGGAAACGCTGCGCGGCAACCTGAATACCTAATTAACACCCGTCGGCACTGCCGGCGATTTTTAAAAAACCATATAAATCGCGTGCTATTTTATAGCGCAAACACAAAGTAAGATGAGGAACCTGCCATGTCTTTAGAAAAAGTCGTTTATACCGCAAAAGCAAAAGCAACCGGCGGCCGTGAAGGTCGTGCAACCTCTTCTGACGGCGTTCTGGACGTCAAACTGGGCCTGCCAAAAGAGATGGGCGGTGCCGGTGGTGAAGTGACTAACCCGGAACAGCTGTTCGCCGCTGGCTACTCGGCCTGCTTCCTGGGCGCGATGAAGTTTGTTTCCGGCCGCGACAAAATCTCCATGCCTGCTGAAGCCTTTATCGAAGGTGAAGTGGGTATTGGGCCGCTGCCTACCGGCTTCGGCATCGAAGCTAAACTGAACATCCACCTGCCGGGTATGGACGCTGCTGAAGCGAAAAAACTGGTCGATGCGGCGCACATCGTTTGCCCGTATTCCAACGCCACTCGCGGCAACATCGACGTCACGCTGAATATCATCAACTGATGTCGCAAGCCGGGGAAACCCGGCTTTTTACTCTCATGCCCGCCGTTTAGGAAAACTCTCAATCCCCCTCTTTCCCGGCAAAGCGTTATACTCAGCGCTGAATTCTCCTGCCCGGCAGGTAAACAAAGCGAGTATCAACAGATGAAAGTAAGCATTAAAACTCTCTGCGCAATGGCGCTGGCAACGGCCTTTTTTGCGGGCCAGGCAAGTGCGGCAAGCTGGCAGGATCAGCTTTCAAGCGCGGCAAACGAGCTGAGCAAAAGCGGCTCAACCACCACCGGCGCAGGCGCTCAGAACGGCGGCCTTTCTCTCTCTTCCCTGACCAGCCTGCTTAACGGCAACGGTAAATCGCTCACCTCCAGCACCATGACCAACGCCGCAGGCGTGATGGAATATTGTGCGAAGAACAAGCTTGCTTCCGTCACCAATACGGAAAATATCAAAAATCAGCTGATGACCAAACTTGGCCTGGAGAACAGCACCAAGCCCGCGGATAAGCAGGATTACAACCAGGGCCTGATGGGGCTGCTGAATACCGCTAACGGCCAGAAGCTTGACCTGAACACTATCGGCAACTCACCTCTGGCTGAAAAGGTGAAAACCAAAGCCTGCGACCTGGTGCTGAAACAGGGTATGAATTACCTGTCCTGATCGTATCTTGCCCGAAGGCACTACACCTTCGGGAATTTAACTTACCGCCTACCTCTCAGAATCCCCGTTTTGCCTTTGTCAGATCGTACCCCACAGGATACAGTCTTGATGTATCATTGATAACTACAGGCTACAATTACCCATGCCAATACTTCGTCACTACCTGACGCAGGATGGCCGGGATCCTTTCAATGCTTTTTTAATGGACGTCAAAGACCCGATAGCAAAAGCAATGATTGCTGTTCGTGTCGCCAGGATGGGTGAGGGAACTATGGAGACTGCAAGCCATGCAGGGAAGGCGTATCGGAATTAAGAATTGATCGGGGTCCGGGCTACCGTGTTTATTACTCGCCGGTTCCTGGCTCCTTTACCGGCGATATTGTTTTGCTGCTGCTCGGCGGTACCAAAAAGAAGCAAAATCAGGATATTGAGAAATCAATACGCTATCTGAAAGATTACAAAGAGAGGAAATAATATGGCTAAGTCGGTATTACATGATGATGCGATGGTGCAGCTAATCAAGGACGATCCGGCCTTTGCTCAAGTCTATTTGCACCAGGCGCTGATAGAAATTGATGAGGAAGGCGGCTACGAAGCTTTTATGATGGCACTGCGCCACGTTATTGAAGCCAGTGGCGGTATGTCCGCGGTGGCAAAACGGGCCGGAGTTTCGAGAGAGTCGCTGTATAAAACACTTTCTCCAACGGGTAATCCCTCTTTCAAAAGTATCAGAATTCTCGCATCTGCAACCGGATATCCTCTTTCCAGCATCGTAAAAGCCGTAGCCTGATTGCCGAAGATAAGCCCGCATAATGCGGGCTACGGTAATTACTGAGCCAAAGAACAGCTGTAGTCCAGCATCTCCTCAGCGGACCCCTGGTTACCGCCCAGCAGCTGGCGAGGGTTGGCTAACAACATCACATCGCCTTTCGCGGTCACTACCCGCGCCAGACCAAAGTTTTCCATTTCATCGCCCTGAGCCTTCACATAAGCCGCCAGGACGCTAAACGGGTTTGCCTGAGCAGAAACTTTTATCGCCAGATATTTATGGCCAAGGATCTCCTCGCCAAACGGCTGCCATTGGTCGGTAACTTTATCCGCAAGCTGGTTAATCGACTGATAAACCTCGGGTCGCAGGCATGAAAGATGAATATGAAGCTGGTTCTGAGAACGCCCGTAGCGAGAGTTAATCGCCAGCACTAAATCGTCATCCTTCACCGGCTTAGTGGTTTCATCCAGCAGATAATGGCGGTTATCCCACGCATCCTGGAAGTAGTTCGGCGCCCCGTTTTCCAGAATCTTCGGGCTTTCAATGCCGGTAATTTTATCTGTTGGCATCAGCAAAGTATGGAGCGGGCCTTTCGCATCTTTGAACACCAGGTAGCGCTGCTGTAAATCAACCTTCAGGCACGGCTCCGGCGAATTGTGCTGCTGCTGGTTCGGTATGCACTGCTGGCTAATGATGTTCCACAGCGCATCGCTATGGCGGTGCAAAAGCCACAGGCGAATGGCGACGGCGGCTACCAGTAAAATCAGCAGCACAACCACCACACGCAGGATCTTCTTCATCTCGGGTTTTCCTTGTTAAATCAGGGCATTTTTCGTTGTTGTAATACTCGGACAATCAGTTGGAAGCAGGCTTCAATCTGCGGCGCAAACGGCTCGGTACTGCGCATCAGCGCCACGGTGCGGCTCAGGGAAGGTTGCTGCAGGTGGATAACCTTCAGCTCCGGGTCCTGCAAATAGGTCGTGTAAAGCTGCGGCAGGATTGCTACCGCCAGCTGCGAGCGCACCAGTCCGTAAAGTGTTTCAATAAAATCAACCTGATAGCGGGTGTTAAGCTTCAGGCGCTGGCTTTCCGCCATCGCCGCCACCAGCCGGCTGATATTTCCTTTTGAAAACACCGCAATATCCCGTTTGACCAGGCTACGCCACGGAGCATGGCTGGATTCTGCCAGAGGATCGTGACGATTGACTACCGCCACGAAGGGATCTTCTTGTAACGGATTGATCTCAAGCGTGGCGGGCACCGAACTGTCCAGTCCGCCAAACCCGAAATCGAGCTGGCCGTTTTCCAACTGGGCTATCAGCGCATCATTAGTGCGATCGTGAAACTCCACCCGCAGGCGAGGAAAAGCGTCGGCCAGCAGTTGCGGGATATGAGGAAACAGCAGGCTGCCAACGGACGGCACCAGACCGATACGCAACGTGCCGTCCCCGCCGTCCTGCACAATGCGCTGCATATCGTCAAAGGCTCGCTGGGCAACGTTGAGCATGCGCTCGGCGTGGGGCAGCAGCGCAGCCCCCAGCTCCGTCAACGTTACGGCAGAAGCGGTGCGGTTAACCAGCTTGCCTCCCAGCACCGACTCAATTTGTCGTAATGCGCTGCTTAGCGCGGGCTGACTGATAGCCAGCCTGCTGGCGGTATCGGTAAAATGACGAAGTTTCGCCAGCGTCACAAAATACTGGATCTGTTTTAACGAGAGAGCGGGAAGGCGCTGCCAGGGTTCAGCCATTGGAGTATCAGGGTTACCAGGTAAACGTTTGCTACAGGATAAACGTTTCTTATCGGCTGATAAATTAAATCATCTGGGCAAAGTTCACGCACCTGCCTAGAGTAGCCGCCAGAGCACATTTTTTGGACCCCAGCCATGACACCTGCTGATTTACGCCGCCGCGCGGTAAAAGCCGCCCTCGGTGAAGTTCCCTTCGACCTGCTGCTGACCAAC
The DNA here is from genome assembly GCF_000412335.2 of Cedecea davisae DSM 4568. Taxonomy (GTDB): domain Bacteria; phylum Pseudomonadota; class Gammaproteobacteria; order Enterobacterales; family Enterobacteriaceae; genus Cedecea; species Cedecea davisae. The sequence continues at coordinate 392,724 of NZ_KE161030.1, read as the reverse complement.
GGCCAGCTTATCGATATGGCAACCGGCGAAATCCGCCAGGCCGATGTCGGCATTGTCGGCACGCTTATCGCCAGCGTGCATCCGCGCGGAAGCCGCGAAGATGCCGTCAAAATTCACGATCTTGCCGGAAGCTATCTTAGCCCGGGCCTGATGGACACTCACGTCCACGTCGAAAGCTCGCACCTGCCGCCTGCACGTTACGCCGAAATCGTCGTCGCGCAGGGGACGACCACCATTTTCTGGGACCCGCACGAGCTGGCAAATGTGCTAGGCATTGAAGGCGTGCGCTACGCCGTTGACGCCAGCCGTAACCTGCCGCTGCGCGTGATTTGCGCCGCGCCTTCCAGCGTGCCTTCCACGCCGGGGCTTGAGATGTCCGGTGCGGATTTCGCCGGAAAAGAGATGGAAACCCTGCTCTCCTGGCCTGAAGTGGCGGGCGTGGCCGAAGTCATGGACATGCACGGCGTACTCAACGGCAGCGAAAGAATGCTGGAGATCCTCAACGCCGGGCTAAACAGCGGCAAGCTTATCGAAGGGCACGCTCGCGGTCTTAGCGGTGCCGGTTTGCAGGCTTATCTTGCCGCAGGCGTCACTTCCGACCACGAACTTACTTCCGCCGCGGACGCGCTGGAAAAACTGCGTGCCGGCCTGACGCTGGAAATTCGCGGCTCTCATCCTTACCTGCTGCCGGAAATTGTTGAAGCGCTCAACGGGTTACCGCACCTGTCATCCCAGGTTACGGTCTGCACCGACGACGTGCCGCCGGACATGCTGCTGGAAAGAGGCGGTATTGTCGCCCTGCTGAACCTGCTGATTGAGCACGGCATGAAGGCGACGGACGCCCTGCGCCTCGCCACGCTGAACGCCTCTCTGCGTTTACAGCGCCCCGATCTCGGGCTGATTGCCGCAGGCCGCACCGCCGACCTGGTGGTGTTTGATTCGCTGGAGAAACTCAGCGCCCGCACGGTCTTCGTTGCCGGTAAGCTAATGGCCGAACGGGGCAAAATGCTCGAACCCGTTACCGCACCGTCCATTGTTCCACCTCGTGATACCGTGCGTTTACAGCCGCTTAGCCCAAATGATTTTGTGCTGAAAGTGCCGGTAAACAATGGTCGCGCTCGCCTGCGTCACATAAAAGGGGCGCGTTTTACCCAGTGGAGCGAAGTCGAGGTTGAGGTCCGCGGCGGCGAAGTTCAGCTCCCGGAAGGCTTTAGCCTGATTTGGGTTCAGCACCGCCATGGCCGTCACGAAGCGAAGCCACAGCTGGCGCTACTCGAAGGTTGGGGAGAACTCAGAGGCGCGATTGCCACCACCTACTCGCATGACTCCCACAACCTCGTCGTGCTGGGCCGCAACCCGCAGGATATGGCGCTGGCGGCCAATCAGCTTATCGCCTGCGGCGGCGGCATGGCGCTAAGCCAGAATGGCAAAATGCTGGCGAAAGTTGAAATGCCCATCGCCGGGATGCTTTCCGATCTCCCGGCCAGCGAGCTGGCGCAGCAGTTTGCACAGCTACGCGAGCTGAGCAATAAAGTTGCCGACTGGGAACCGCCGTACCGCGTTTTCAAGGCAATTGAAGGCACCTGCCTCGCCTGCAACGCCGGGCCGCACCTGACAGATCTCGGGCTGACCGACGGCAGTACGCGTCAAATCGTCGACCCGCTTATTGAATGCCATGAATACCCGGCAGACACACACACAACACACTAGTCCAGGAGAGCCAAATAATGGCCGAAAATTCAGTGTCACAGGCAGCCGGCGAAAGCTGGCTGGAGCGGCGGTTCCAGCTCCGCGGTCGCCAGACTAAAGTTAAAACCGAATGCCTCGCAGGCGTCACCGGTTTTCTCGCTGCCGCCTACCTGCTGGTAGTCATTCCTGGCCTGCTGGCCGTTGGCGGGATGGACAAAGGCGCGGCCACCACCGGCACGATTATCGTGTTCGTGCTCGGCACGCTGCTAATGGCATTTTATGGCAACCTGCCGTTTATCGTCGGGCCGGGGATCGGCGGTTCGGTGCTGGTGGGCGTAACGCTTGCGGGCAGCGAACATATTGGCTGGCAGATTGGGCTAGGTATCGCCTGCTGGTCGGGTATTTTGTTCTTCGCTCTGACTCGCCTGGGCCTGCGTGAAGTCGTCACCCGCTCGGTGCCGCAGTCGATAAAGCTCGGCCTCACGGCGTCCATTGGCCTGTTCGTCGCTATCCTTGGCTTCCGCAATGCCGGGCTGGTGCTGGCTAACGCCAAAACCAATGCTCTGGCAATGGGTGACTTTACCGCACCCGGCGCGCTGGTTGCTCTGTGCGGGCTGTTCCTGGCGATTGCGCTTCAGGCTCGCCGCGTACCGGGCGCCATTCTGTGGGCCATTCTGTTTGCTACGCTGGTCGGCATTCCATTTGGCGTCACCCACCTGCCGCAAAGCTTTATCGCCATGCCGCATTCTCTGGCTCCGGTGCTGGGCCATGTCGATATGCTGGGCGCGCTGAACATCGCCTTCCTGCCGTTCCTGTTTGTGTTCTTTGCCTCGGAGTTTTTCTCCACCATGGGCACTACGCTGGCGGTAGGCGGCGAAGCAGGTCTGCTGGACGAGCACGGCAATATGCAGCACATCAACCGGCCGTTTATGGTGGACTCCATCGCCGCCGCGCTTGGCCCGTGGGTCGGCATTCCTGCGGCAACGGCGCTGATCGAGTCTTCAGCCGCTGCCGAAGCGGGCGGCAAAACGGGCCTTACGGCACTGGCCGCTGCGGTTATGTTTCTGCTGATGCTGCTGTTCACGCCGGTTGCGCTGATGATCCCAAAAGAAGCCACCGCGCCTGCGCTGATCCTTATCGGCCTGAATATGTTCAGCGGGCTGCGTAAAGTGGATCTGGGGAATTTTACCGACGGCCTGCCGGTGCTGATGATGGTAATGATAACGCTCATCGCCAACAGCTTCGGGACCGGTATCGCAGGCGGCCTGTTGTTCTATGTGGTAATCAAAGTGATTGCGGGTAAATGGCGTGAAATTCCGGTGGGGCTGTATCTGCTGGCTATTCCTCTGGTTTATTACTTCGCGACGCTGGTGAAGCACTAGAAACAACAAAGCCCTCTTTCGAGGGCTTTTTTCTACCGGCTGGATCAGCCGTTGTTCTGGATCTTCTTGATGATATTGGTGGTGGAGCAACCGTCTTCGAAGTTCAGCACCATCACTTCACCGCCGTTGGCCCAGACCTCTTTGCTCCCGGCAATCTGCTCAGGCTTGTAGTCACCGCCCTTTACCAGGCGATCCGGCAGGATCTCGCCAATCAGGCGCTGCGGAGTGTCTTCTTCGAACAGCACCACCCAGTCCACCGCTTCCAGCGCCGCCAGCACGATCATACGCTGATCCTGCGGGTTAACCGGGCGGGTTTCACCTTTCAGGCGTTTAGTAGAAGCATCGCTGTTCACCGCCACAATCAGGCGATCGCCCAGCTTGCGGGCATTGGCGAGGTAGGAAACGTGGCCCGCGTGCAGAATGTCGAACACGCCGTTGGTCATCACCACGCGCTCGCCGCGCTTGCGTGCTGCCGCAACAGCCACTTTCAATTCGGCCTCGGTCATCACGCCAAAGCCGGTTTCTGAACGACCGCGCACCGCATTCTCCAGCTCAACCGGAGAAACGGTAGAAGTCCCGAGCTTGCCGACTACAACGCCCGCCGCCGCATTGGCAAAGTAACAGGCTTCTTCCAGAGAATTGCCCGCCGCAAGCGTGGCCGCCAGCACGCCAATCACCGTGTCACCGGCACCGGTCACGTCGTAAACCTCCTGCGCCTGGGTCGGCAGGTGGAACGGCTCAATACCGGGTTGAAGCAGCGTCATGCCCTGCTCGGAGCGGGTCACCAGCAGCGCAGAAAGCTCGAAGTCGGCAATCAGCTTCATGCCGCGATCCACCAGCTCGGCCTCGGTTTTGCACTTGCCGACAACCGCCTCAAACTCGGACAAGTTCGGCGTCAGCAGCGTCGCGCCGCGGTAGCGCTCAAAATCGCTGCCTTTCGGGTCGATTAGCACCGGCACTTTAGCTTCACGCGCCAGGCGAATCATCTGCTGCACGCTAGCCAGCGCGCCTTTAGCGTAGTCAGAGAGCACCAGGGCACCAATATGCGGCAGCGCCTGGCTAATACGTTCGTGCAGCGGCTCAGGATCTACACCCTCAAAACCTTCTTCGAAGTCGAGGCGGATCAGCTGCTGGTTGCGCGAAAGCACGCGCAGTTTGGTAATGGTCGGATGGGTCGGAACGGAAACGAAGTCACACTTCACGTTTACGCCGGCCAGGCTCTGGCTTAGCGCACGAGCCGCGTCGTCGATACCGGTCAGGCCAGCCAGGCGAGAAGCCGCACCCAGCGAAGCGATGTTCATCGCCACGTTAGCCGCGCCGCCGGGGCGCTCTTCGATGGTGTCCACTTTTACCACCGGCACCGGGGCTTCCGGGGAAATACGGCTGGTTGGACCGTACCAGTAGCGATCCAGCATCACATCACCAACTACCATGACGCCTGCACGGCTGTATTCGGGCAGCGTTACTTTCATTCCTGACTCTCCAGAGAGGGGATTATTTTTGCGCGGGATAATAACATATTTACACCTCCACGCGCGTTTGCGGCTCGCCAAGCCACGTATTCCAGCTGTGCCGCACCTGTTCGCGCTCTTCAACAAACAAGTCCAGGGCAACGTTACCCGGAAGCTCCTGTAGCGCCAGATGGTGAAGCTCATCGCGCAGCGTGACGTAAGCGTGGGTCAGGGCTTTGGCCTCTTCCTCGCTCATAATGTCGTTTTGCGCCATCAGTTCCAGAATACGCACGTTATCCGACCAGCGGGTTAACTTCGGCGCTTCGCTGGCGTAACGCAGCACCAGATACTGAGTGATAAACTCGATGTCGGTTATCCCGCCTTCATCGGCTTTAATATCAAAGCGATCGCGGTGTTTATTGCCGAGGTGGGCGCGCATTTTTTCACGCATTTCGCGCACTTCAACCTGCAACTTTTCACCTTCACGCGCGGTACAGAGAATATCGCGGCGGATCGCCTCAAACTGGCGGTTAAGCGCCGGGTCGCCGTAGACAACGCGGGCGCGCACCAGGGCCTGATGTTCCCACGTCCAGGCCTCGTTTTTCTGGTAATCGGCGAAAGCTTCAGCGGTGGTGACCAACATGCCCGCCGCGCCCGACGGCCTGAGGCGAGCATCGACTTCATACAAAATCCCCGTCGAGGTGCGCGTGCTGAACAGATGCATGATTCGCTGCGCCAGGCGCAGGTAGAACTGACGGCCGTCGATTTCACGCTCGCCGTCGGTCATCACTTCCATCGGGCAGTCGTGCAGGAACACCAGATCCAAATCAGAGCTGTAGCCCAGCTCCCAGCCGCCGAGCTTGCCGTAGCCCAGCACGGCAAAACCGCGGCCTTCTCTGTCCTGCAAATGCTTCGGCTGGCCATAGCGCGCCACTATTTGCGTCCAGGCTCGCTGCACGACCGAGTCGAGAATCGCCTCCGCCAGCCAGGTAAGGTGGTCGCTGACCTTCATCACCGGCAGCGTTCCGGCGATATCCGCCGCCGCCACGCGCAGCATCTGCGCCTGCTTAAACTGGCGTAACGCCTCGAGCTGTTGCTCTTCGTCTTCGTCCGGCACCCGCAGCAGGTACTGGCGCAGCTCGTCGCGGTAGGCATCCATCGCCGTTGGCTGGTAGAGCGTACTCGGGTCGAGCAGCTCGTCGAGCAGCAGCGGATAGCTGGCCAGCTGCGCGGCAATCATTGGCGATGCGGCGCAAAGGGAAATTAAATGCTTCAGCGCACCGGGGAATTCGCTCAGCAGTTCCAGATAAGTGGTACGAGTAAGAATACCGAGCAGCAGCGGGATAAGGCGGGAAAACGCCAGCGGTGCGTCACCCCGGGAGCAAGCTTCGCTCAGCAGGCGCGGCATCAGATGATCCAGCACCTGGCGGCCACGCGGGCCAAGGGTTCGCTTATCAATATCCCGGCGGAAATCGCCGAGCTGCTTCAGGACTTCATCCCGCTCCTGCGCCGTCAGATGAGCGAGCACAGGTGTGTTTTCATCGGCGTCCAGGGCGTCAATCCACAGCTCACGCCACGCTTCGGAAACTTTGTCCTCACCGGCTTCCGGCTCGTCGTCGCCAATCAGGTCGTTAAAGACCTGGCGCACGTCGCTCATGTGTTGTTGCAGCGTGCCCTGGAGTGCATCCCAGCCGGCGGCCTGCATGCCCCACGCCAGCCGGGCGCGATTTAACTCGTCGCCGGGCAGAGTTTGCGTCTGCTCGTCGTTGATGCTTTGCAGCAGGTTTTCCAACCGCCGCAGGTAGAGATAGGCCGCACGCAGCTTTTGCGCGTCCTCTTCGGGCAGCAGATGAAGCTGCTGGATAGCTTCCAGCGTGGGCAGCAACGAACGGGATTGCAACGAAGGCTCACGCCCGCCGCGAATCAGCTGGAAGACCTGAACGATAAACTCGGTTTCGCGGATACCGCCCGCGCCAAGTTTAATATTGTCCGTTAGCCCCCGACGTCGCACTTCACGCGCAATCATGCCTTTCATGTTTCGCAGGGACTGAATGACGCTGAAGTCGATGTAGCGGCGGAACACAAACGGCCGCAGCATGTTGCGCAGCTCCTGGCTCCAGACATCGCCGTTATCGCCCATTATCCGCGCTTTCACCATCGCGTAGCGTTCCCAGTCGCGCCCCTGCTCCTGGTAATAATCCTCCAGCGCGGCAAAACTCAGCACCAGCGGGCCGCTCTCGCCAAACGGACGCAGGCGCATATCCACGCGGTAAACAAAGCCGTCCTGAGTCGGCTGGTCGAGCACCTTAATCAGGCGCTGCCCCATGCGGGTAAAAAACTGGGCATTATCCAGCTCGCGCCGCCCGCCGCGGGTGGAGCCGTTTTCCGGCCAGGCAAAAATCAGGTCGATATCCGAGGAGAAATTCAGCTCCCCGCCGCCCAGTTTGCCCATACCGAGGATCAGCAGCGGCTGCGCCTCTCCCTCCGCATTGCCCGGAGTGCCCCATTCGCGGCAGCAGGCGTCATAAAGCCAGTCGCGAGCGGCAACAATCAGCGTCTCCGCCAGCACACTCAGCTGTTGCAGGGTGCTTTCGGTCGCCACCTGCTCCAGCGCCTGCGACCAGGCGATACGCACCATAATTCGACGACGAAAAAGCCGCAGCGCCTTCATCAGCGCCGCTTCGTCATACACTTCCCGTAAATCATGCTGCAACCAGGCGGCGTAGTGCTGCCATTCGTCCGCCTGCGGCGCGGCCTGCTGCAATTCCTGCAGCCAGGCCGGATGCGCCACCACGCTATCACCAACAAAATCACTAATAGCCAGCACCGCGCGAGCTTCGTCGCTGAGTGTCCGGGAGTCAATCTCTTGCGGCAGGCGCGGTAAAAACGCCTGCAGGTGCTGCTGTAATAAAGGAGTAAGCGGCATCATGGTGGGTATCCGTTGCCAGTCAGTTATTTCCCGCTATGCAGCCAGAAAGGTGCCTGCGAGATCGCTTCGTTTCTGTAATGCTCAATTTCGATGTGCTGGCGCGTCATAATGGCGTGGCGCAGGCCCTGCCAGTTTTCCAGCCAGGGCTGAGATTGCTCATCGGGGTAAACGCCGGCAAGCAATCGAATGGCGTCAGTTTCACGCGTCAGGCGCGGCAGCTGGTCACCGTAGCTGTCGCCGAGCGGGCGCTGGAAGGCACCTTTCAGCTCCGCTGCATGACGGGAGAGGTTTACGTCGGCAAAGCGTTTGAACGAACCGTCCAGCTTGTTGCGGCTTTTCTCATCGATATACGGCTGCCACTGGCGCTCCACCAGCCAGCGGGTCAGCGCCAGTTTGGTCGCGCTTGCCTGGGCGCTGTAAACCACGGCCTCGGCTTTCTCACTCCCGGCAAGGCGGGTTTCAAAAGCGATCAGCTGGTCACGTAAGTGAGTGCTCGCTTTACGAGGGATAATGCCGCCAAACAGCGCCAGGGCATGGCGCACCAGGCCTACGGCATCAATCACCTGCTGCTTAGCCGCTTTGCTGCCGGAGAGCCACAGCTCCTCATGATAAAGCCAGTGGCCCAGGGCAAGCTCCAGAGAACCTTCCAGGCCCTGCTCAACCGTGGCCTTAGCCGCCGGATGCAGCACACTAAGCGGTTTAATCTCTCTTGCCGCATTACCCTGAGCGAGATGATACCCGCGTGCCGCCTTGCTCAGGCTCCCCTGACGCAGCCCCGGCTCGGTCACCAGGCTTTCCGCCAGCGCCAGTAAATCCGCGGTTTCACCCGACAGCAGCTCAAGCTCCAGCTCGCAAATAGGCTCCCGGTGCTCCCCGGCTTTGACTTCACCGCGGTCCAGAGCAAGTTCGATGCGGCTTGTACCCTGAGTAACTACCCACTTTTCACGCTCAAAATCGGTGCTGAATAGCGGCTGAACTTCCGTCTGCAAAGCGGCAACGTCCAGCCCTTCAGGCCACACTTCAGCGGGCAGCAGAGCGAGATCCAGCTCGGGCTTGCTCAGCTCTACATTGTATTCAGGGCGCTGATGCAGGCCGCCAGTGACGCGCCCGGCGATTTTCATCGTCATTTCGTAGCGCCCGGCATCACCTCGAATGCGCAGCCCCATATCGTGACGACGCAGCAGTTTATCTGCGGTTTCGTAATAGATATTCAGAAGCTGACGAGGGTCGCTGTGTTCGCCCGGCAGGGCATTCAGCTTGTCACGCAGCGCATCAAGCGCCGCAGGGTTAACGATAAATTTAAGTTCGATTTCCTGAGCCATGTCTTATTTACTTTCGTTTACGTCACGCCGGGCAATTTCCCGGCGAACTAAATAGCGTCGATTAGGTCTGTAGATAGTACGACAAAATACCCTCTCGGGTAGCGAATTTGCGGTAGTGCAGCAGCGCCAGTGGTTAAAATGACATCAGGATGATTCTCATTCAGGTTTCCGGATTGCGCCTTCAGACTGTTGCCACTACTATCGTTCCACACTTAATGAAAATAACGACGAACTAATGCACAAATTACGCCTGATTTGCCTTACTTTGCTCTCTCTTAGCGTTTCCGTAGTGGCCCATGCCGAAGAAAAACGTTATGTCTCTGATGAATTAAACACCTGGGTCCGTAGCGGCCCGGGCGATAACTACCGCCTGGTTGGCACAGTCAACGCAGGGGAACAAGTCACGCTGCTGCAAAGCAATGAAGAAACCAAATACGGCCAGGTGCGCGACAGCAGCGGCAAAACATCCTGGATACCGCTGGCGCAGCTCAGCACCAATCCAAGCCTGCGTACCCGCGTGCCGGATCTGGAAAATCAGGTTAAAACCCTGACCGACAAGCTGAATAACATCGACACCACCTGGAACCAGCGCACCGCAGAAATGCAGCAGAAAGTTGCCCAGAGCGACACGGTAATTAACGGCCTGAAAGAAGAAAATCAGCAGCTTAAGAACCAGCTTATCGTCGCCCAGAAAAAGGTAAATGCCGCCAACGTGCAGCTGGATGATAAGCAGCGCGCCATCATTATGCAGTGGTTTATGTACGGCGGCGGCGTGGCTGGCTTTGGCCTGCTGATTGGCCTGCTGCTCCCGCATATGATCCCAAGCCGTAAAAAGAAAGACCGCTGGATGAACTAAAGGCGATACATTAGCCGTTGCTTCCCCCTCGCATCTACACTTACCATTCGTGGTTCAAAAATGGCGCTTGGGGTGCAAAGGGTGAAGATTTATCTGGTCGGTGGTGCAGTACGTGACGGGTTATTAAAACTGCCGGTTAAGGATAAAGACTGGGTTGTGGTCGGCGCGACGCCGCAGCAAATGCTGGACGCTGGCTACCAGCAGGTTGGCAAAGATTTTCCGGTGTTTCTGCATCCGCAGTCCCGCGAAGAGTACGCCCTGGCGCGTACCGAGCGGAAGTCGGGCCAGGGTTATACCGGTTTTACCTGTTATGCCGCACCGGACGTCACGCTGGAGCAGGATTTACTGCGCCGTGACCTCACCATCAACGCCATTGCCCAGGATGAAACCGGCGAGCTAATCGACCCTTATAACGGGCGTTCGGATATTGAGCGTCGTTTATTACGCCACGTTTCCCCGGCCTTTAATGAAGATCCGCTCCGCGTTCTGCGCGTGGCGCGTTTTGCCGCACGTTACGCCCATCTGAATTTCCTTATCGCTCCCGAAACGCTGGCCCTGATGCGCGAAATGGCCGATAACGGCGAGCTGGCCCATCTCACCGCCGAGCGGGTCTGGAAAGAGACGGAAAATGCCCTTAGCAGCCGTAACCCACAGGTTTATTTCTCGGTGCTGCGCGAGTGTGGCGCGCTGAAAGTTCTGTTCCCGGAAATCGACGCTCTTTATGGCGTACCGGCTCCGGCCAAATGGCACCCGGAAATCGACACGGGGATCCACACGCTGATGACCCTGTCGATGGCGGCCCAGCTCAGTCCGGAAATTGATGTTCGCTTTGCCACTCTCTGCCACGACCTGGGCAAAGGGCTGACGCCGAAGGAAAAATGGCCAAGTCACCACGGCCACGGCCCGGCTGGCGTCAAGCTGGTGGAACAGCTCTGCGCTCGCCTGCGCGTGCCGAATGAAATCCGCGACCTGGCGAAGCTGGTGGCCGAATTCCACGATCTGATCCATACCTTCCCCATTTTACAGCCAAAGACGGTGGTCAAGCTGTTTGACGCCATTGACGCATGGCGTAAACCGCAGCGGGTAGAGCAAATCGCCTTAACCAGCGAAGCCGACGCGCGCGGAAGAACAGGCTTTGAAGCCAGCGATTACCCGCAGGGAAGAATGCTGCGAGCCGCCTGGGCTGCCGCTCAGAGCGTGAGTAATAAAGAGGTTATCGAGGCAGGATTCAGCGGCCCGGCTATTCGTGAAGAGCTGACTAAGCGAAGAATAAAAGCGGTTGCGGCCTGGAAGGAACAGCATTGCCCTCAGCCTCAAGGCTAAGGGCAACATAAACACTAGGTAAAGATGAAGAACACCACTGCGGCCACCACGAAGCGATAAATCGCAAACGGGATAAACGAAATACGTTTAATCAGCTGCAGGAAGGTTTTGATGGCGATAAGCGCAACGATAAAGGCGGTGACAAAACCGACGGCAAACATAGGCAGGTCGCCCATCGTCAGGAAACCGATGCTCTTGTAGAGATCAAGCACCGTTGCGCCCATCATCATCGGCACCGCCAGCAGGAAGGAAAACTCGGAAGCCGCATAGCGGCTAACGCCCATCAGCATCCCACCGGAGATGGTTGCGCCCGAGCGGGAGAAACCGGGCCACAGCGCCAGACACTGGAAGCAGCCAATCATAAAGGCCTGACGATAAGTAATATCGTCCACCCCTTCCGCACGCGGCTTTTTCGGCTTCAGGCATTCCGCCGCAATCAGCAGCACGCCGCCAACGACCAGGGCATACATCACGTTAATCGGGTTAAACAACGACTTAATCATGTCGTGGAAAATAAGCCCAAGCACCACCGCCGGCACCATACCCAACAGGATATGAATCAACGAAAGACGCCCGGTTCCGGTGCCTTCATGCTGAGGCGGACGGCCAAAATGAATGCCAATCAAACCAAACAGACGACGCCAGAACATCACCACAACCGCGAGAATAGAACCAAGCTGAATGACCACTTCGAAGGTTTCGGCGGTCTTGCCTTCAAAGCCCAGAAGGTGACCAACGATAATCATGTGCCCGGTAGATGATACCGGCAAAAACTCGGTTAACCCCTCAACTACGCCAAGAATGGCGGCAATCGCCAGAGTTGGTAGATCGCTCATTACTTAACCCTCATCCCCAAAATAGACACAAAAAAACGGCCTACGCTGTGCGTCTGCCGCAAAAGATACGTTGATAAGACCAGGCTACCGTGGTTTGGTTTTATGGCCGCAGTAATTATTTGCTTTGTTTCAGATTATTGCCACGTTCAATCACCACCCCAACGTTAGCCGCCTGAGCAACCGCGCCGGGTTTACTGACTTTGAGACGCACCCAGGGCGAATTAAAGCGGGCAAGTAGCAGTTGAGCAACTTCTTCAGCTACGCGTTCAACCAGCGCAAAACGGCCGCCGCTGACGTGCTTAATGACCGCCTCGCTGACATCCGCATAGCTGAGACAGTCGCTCACGTCATCGCTCCCTGCCGCCTTACGATTATCCCAGGCCATTTCGATATCGAACACCAGCTTCTGCTCAATGGTCTGTTCCCAGTCGTAAACACCAATGGTAGTGATTACGGTAAGTTGCTCTATAAATACAATGTCCATCACGCCCTGCCCGGTTTTTAGTCATGCCGGATACCACTTCCGGCGAAATATGCGTATTATCCACAGATGCAAAGAAGACTTCGACACTTTCAACATGGAACAGCGTTATGAGTGCAATCGCGCCTGGTATGATCCTCCTCGCGTATCTTTGCGGCTCCATTTCTAGCGCCATTCTGGTTTGCCGCATTGCCGGTCTCCCCGATCCACGCGAGAGCGGCTCCGGTAACCCAGGAGCAACCAATGTATTACGTATTGGTGGTAAAGGCGCAGCCGCAGCGGTACTAATTTTTGATGTGCTGAAAGGCATGTTGCCGGTATGGGCCGCCTATGCATTAGGCGTCACGCCCTTCTGGCTCGGGCTGATAGCCATTGCCGCCTGCCTGGGCCATATCTGGCCAGTCTTCTTTAAATTCCGCGGCGGTAAAGGCGTGGCGACGGCATTTGGCGCCATCGCGCCCATCGGCTGGGACTTAACCGGCGTGATGGCCGGAACCTGGCTGCTAAGCGTGCTGTTGAGCGGCTATTCTTCTCTCGGCGCAATTATCAGCGCGCTGATCGCCCCGTTCTACGTGTGGTGGTTCAAACCGCAGTTTACCTTCCCGGTAGCGATGCTCTCTTGCCTTATCCTGATGCGTCATCACGATAATATCCAGCGCCTGTGGCGCGGGCAGGAATCAAAAATTTGGTCGAAGCTGCGCCGCAAGAAAAAAGCAGCAGCGCCGGAAGAAATAAAAAAAGAAGCAACAAAAAAGGAGTGATTTCTCACTCCTCTTTTCAACGCTTATCAGGCGGCGGGTAATTCTGCCAGCGGCCAGCGCGGCCTGACGCTGACGCTCAGCTCACCCGATGTTCCGGCCTTAAGGCGGATCATGCCGGCATAGGCAATCATCGCGCCGTTATCGGTGCAAAACTCAGGGCGGGCGTAGAACACTTCGCCGCGGCGTTTTGCCATCATCTCTGCCAGCTTTGCCCGCAGCGTGCGGTTGGCGCTCACGCCTCCGGCCATCACCAGGCGCTTAAAGCCGGTTTGGTCGAGGGCTCGTTTGCATTTAATCGCCAGCGTATCAACCACTGCATCTTCAAAAGCGCGGGCGATGTCGGCTCGAGTCTGGTCGTCGTCTTCGTTCCCACGGATGGTATTCGCGGCGAAGGTCTTCAGGCCGGAGAAGCTGAAGTCCAGCCCCGGGCGGTCGGTCATCGGGCGCGGGAAGGTAAAGCGCCCTTCGGTGCCCTGCGCGGCCATTTTCGACAGCAGCGGTCCGCCTGGATAGTCCAGCCCCAACAGCTTGGCGGTTTTATCGAAGGCTTCACCAGCCGCATCGTCAACAGACTCGCCCAGCAGCTCATATTTACCGATGCCGGTCACGCTAATCAGCTGCGTGTGGCCGCCGGAAACCAGCAGCGCCACAAACGGGAACTCAGGAGGATTATCTTCCAGCATCGGCGCAAGAAGGTGCCCTTCCATATGGTGTACCGGTACGGCAGGAACATCCCAGGCAAACGCCAGCGCGCGGCCGACGGTTGCACCAACCAGCAGAGCGCCAACCAGGCCCGGCCCGGCGGTATAGGCCACGCCGTCAATATCTTTTGCGGTTAAGCCCGCCTCTTTTAACGCAGCCTGAATCAGCGGCACGGTTTTGCGTACGTGATCGCGGGAGGCAAGCTCCGGCACCACGCCGCCGTAGTCAGCGTGAAGTTTCACCTGACTATACAATTGGTTGGCTAATAACCCTTTCTCATCGTCATAAATGGCGATGCCGGTTTCATCACAGGATGTCTCGATTCCCAGTACACGCATGGCTAGTTTTACCTCTTTGACCCGGCGCGAAGTTTAATCCCGCCGCCCTCCTTTGTAAAACTTTGCTGCCCCAGGCCGCTGCTAATCGTGTATAATCCTCGGTCCTGGAAGATACCGGCCCTAAAAGCCAGGTTTCTGGTCGTTCGGTGCTTTACAAAGCAGCAAGAGTTGCAGTAAAATTCCGCACCATTTTGAATTAAGCTGGCACATAGGCCAGCGGCAAACCGAATTATTAAAGGTGAGAGTTACATGCCGGTAATTAAAGTACGTGAAAACGAGCCGTTCGACGTAGCACTGCGTCGCTTCAAACGTTCCTGTGAAAAAGCAGGCGTTCTGGCGGAAGTTCGTCGTCGTGAGTTCTATGAAAAACCGACTACCGAACGTAAACGCGCTAAAGCTTCTGCTGTGAAACGCCACGCGAAGAAACTGGCTCGCGAAAACGCACGCCGCACTCGTCTGTACTAATCTTCTGAGGATTCACTCCTCAAATCAGACCGAGTAGTAGTTATAAGGCCGTGCTTCCGAAAGGAATGCGCGGCTTATTCTCGTTTATAAACTGACATATCCCTGAGCTTTTAGGCCACCGCCTGAGAGATGACGGATATAGCATGGGGCCTATGGCTGGACGAATCCCGCGTGTCTTTATCAATGACCTGATCGCTCGCACCGACATCGTCGACCTGATCGATGCTCGCGTGAAGCTGAAAAAACAGGGCAAAAACTACCACGCGTGTTGTCCATTCCATAACGAGAAAACCCCCTCTTTCACCGTGAACGGTGATAAACAGTTTTACCACTGCTTCGGCTGTGGCGCACACGGTAACGCCCTCGACTTCCTGATGAACTACGACAAGCTCGAGTTTGTAGAAAGCGTTGAAGAGCTGGCGACCATGCACAACCTTGAAGTGCCGTACGAAGCTGGCAACGGCCCAAGCCAGATAGAACGCCACCAGCGCCAGAGCCTGTATCAACTGATGGACGGCCTTAACGCCTTTTATCAGCAATCCCTGAAGCTGCCCGCTGCCGAACCGGCTCGCCAGTACCTGGGAAAACGCGGCCTGAGCGACGAGGTTATTGCCCACTTTGCTATTGGTTACGCGCCCCCGGGCTGGGACAACGCGCTAAAACGCTTCGGCGGCAACAGCGAAAACCGTCAGGCGCTGACGGACGCAGGCATGCTGGTCACTAACGATAAAGGCCGCAGCTACGACCGCTTCCGCGAGCGGGTGATGTTCCCGATTCGTGATAAACGTGGCCGGGTAATCGGATTTGGTGGGCGCGTGCTGGGCGACGGCATGCCGAAGTACCTGAACTCCCCGGAAACCGATATTTTCCATAAGGGCCGCCAGCTGTATGGCCTGTATGAAGCCCAGCAAAGCCAGCCGGAACCTGCGCGCCTGCTGGTAGTCGAAGGGTATATGGATGTGGTGGCCCTGGCACAGTACGGCATTTCTTACGCCGTCGCCTCCCTTGGCACCTCCACAACCGCAGACCACATCCAGCTCCTGTTCCGGGTAACGGATAACGTGGTTTGTTGCTATGACGGCGATCGCGCCGGGCGGGATGCGGCATGGCGAGCGCTGGAAACTGCGCTACCTTATATGACGGACGGTCGTCAGCTGCGTTTCATGTTCCTGCCCGACGGTGAAGACCCGGATACGCTGGTTCGTAAAGAAGGGAAAGAAGCGTTTGAAACGCGGATGGAGCAGGCTCAGCCGCTCTCCACTTTCCTGTTTAACAGCCTGATGCCGCAGGTTGATCTGAGCACTCCGGACGGCCGGGCGCGTTTAAGTACCCTCGCGCTGCCGCTGATTAGCCAGGTCCCCGGCGAAACGCTGCGCATCTATCTGCGCCAGCAGCTGGGCAACAAGCTCGGCATTCTGGACGACAGCCAGCTTGAAAAGCTGATGCCCAAACAGGTCGATGGCGTAACGCCTCGCCCCGCGCCTCAGCTAAAACGCACAACCATGCGTATACTAATAGGGTTATTGGTACAAAACCCGGAACTGGCTCCTCTGGTCCCCCCACTTAGCGGGCTGGACGCGGCAAAACTGCCGGGGTTAACGCTGTTTAGCGACCTGGTAAATGCCTGCCTGGCCCAACCTGGGTTAACAACCGGGCAGCTTTTGGAACAATATCGCGGAACAAATGAAGCCGCCACCCTTGAAAAACTCTCTGCGTGGGACGATATAGCAGATAGAGAGATTGCTGAAAAAACGTTCACCGACTCGCTGGATCATCTGTTCGATTCCGCGCTCGAGCTGAGGTTTGAAGAATTAATGGCACGTTCCAGGACCGAGGGGCTAACCCCGGCGGAGCGTGAAGAAGTTCGTGTGATAACTGAGTCACGCGCCAAAAAGTAGATTCGCGGCTTAACTGCCGAACATTGATCGGGTCACCCCCGAACGCCGCACGGACGGGCTGCGGCATAAAAATAAATTGGCCCTCGTAACGTTATTGTTGGCGGCAACGCCTACCGACACAACCCTAATACTGAAGTGTGGATACCGTCTTATGGAGCAAAACCCGCAGTCACAGCTCAAGCTTCTTGTCCAACGTGGTAAGGAGCAAGGCTATCTGACCTATGCCGAGGTCAATGACCATCTGCCGGAAGATATCGTCGACTCCGATCAGATCGAAGACATCATCCAAATGATCAACGACATGGGCATTCAGGTGATGGAAGAAGCCCCTGATGCCGATGATCTTTTGCTTGCTGAAAACTCTAACAGCACCGACGAAGATGCGGAAGAAGCTGCCGCTCAGGTGCTGTCCAGCGTGGAGTCCGAAATCGGACGTACCACCGACCCGGTGCGCATGTACATGCGCGAAATGGGTACCGTTGAGCTGTTAACCCGCGAGGGTGAGATCGATATCGCTAAGCGTATCGAAGACGGTATCAACCAGGTACAGTGCTCGGTTGCCGAGTACCCGGAAGCGATCACCTATCTGCTGGAGCAGTACGATCGCGTTGAGGCCGAAGAAGCTCGCCTGTCTGACCTGATTACCGGCTTTGTCGATCCGAATGCCGAAGAAGACCTCGCGCCGACCGCCACTCACGTTGGTTCTGAACTCTCTCAGGAAGAGTTGGACGACGATGAGGACGAAGACGAAGAGTCCGACGACGACAGCTCCGACGACGACAACAGCATCGACCCGGAACTGGCTCGCGAGAAATTTGGCGAACTGCGTAAGCAGTACGAGCTGGCTCGTGACACCATCAAAGCGAAAGGCCGCAGCCATGCTGACGCCGCCGCCGAGATCCAGCAGCTGTCTGAAGTCTTCAAGCAGTTCCGCCTGGTGCCGAAGCAGTTCGACTACCTGGTCAACAGCATGCGCGTCATGATGGATCGCGTTCGTACTCAAGAACGTATCATCATGAAACTCTGCGTTGAGCAGTGCAAAATGCCGAAGAAAAACTTCATCACCCTGTTCACCGGCAACGAAACCAGCGAAACCTGGTTCAACGCTGCAATCGCAATGAACAAGCCGTGGTCTGAAAAGCTGCACGATGTTTCGGATGACGTTCACCGCAGCCTGCAGAAATTGCAGCAGATTGAAGAAGAGACCGGCCTGACCATCGAGCAGGTAAAAGACATCAACCGTCGCATGTCCATCGGTGAAGCGAAAGCCCGCCGCGCGAAGAAAGAGATGGTTGAAGCCAACTTGCGTCTGGTTATTTCTATCGCCAAGAAATATACCAACCGTGGCCTGCAGTTCCTCGACCTGATTCAGGAAGGCAACATCGGCCTGATGAAAGCGGTTGATAAGTTTGAATACCGTCGTGGTTATAAGTTCTCAACTTACGCCACCTGGTGGATCCGTCAGGCTATCACTCGCTCCATCGCCGACCAGGCGCGTACCATCCGTATTCCGGTGCATATGATTGAGACCATCAACAAGCTCAACCGTATTTCGCGCCAGATGTTGCAGGAGATGGGCCGCGAGCCGACGCCGGAAGAGCTGGCTGAACGTATGCTGATGCCGGAAGACAAAATCCGTAAAGTGCTGAAGATTGCTAAAGAGCCTATCTCCATGGAAACGCCAATCGGCGACGATGAAGATTCGCATCTGGGTGACTTCATCGAGGATACCACCCTCGAGCTGCCGCTGGATTCTGCCACCTCCGAAAGCCTGCGTTCCGCAACTCACGACGTGCTGGCTGGCCTGACCGCGCGTGAAGCGAAAGTTCTGCGTATGCGCTTCGGTATCGATATGAATACCGACCACACGCTGGAAGAAGTGGGTAAACAGTTCGACGTTACCCGCGAACGTATCCGTCAGATCGAAGCGAAGGCGCTGCGCAAACTGCGCCACCCGAGCCGCTCTGAAGTGCTGCGTAGCTTCCTGGACGATTAATCGGTTCCGAAAATTAATCTGTTCCAAAAACAAAAAGCTCCCGTCCGGGAGCTTTTTTTTGCCTTAAATTTAACTACCGGCCGCGCGCCGCCAGCGACTCATCAAGCTCCTTATAAGACTCGACCAGCTTCTCCAGCGTCGCCCGATTCAACCCGCTGGGATTCGGCAAAATCCACACCTCGGTCTCACCAATCGTAATATCCTGCCTGCCCCACTTTGCGCCACGCTGGTTAAAGGCCTGCTCAAACGCCTGCTTCCCGAGAATAGCCAGCACGCCCGGCTGGTAGTCCAGCATCTTATGTACCAGCGCTCTGCCGCCGTCACGCAGCTCCTGGAGCTTCACCTCGCTGGCCTGCACCGTGGGCCTTTCTACCAGCATGGTAATGCCGCAGCGGGTATCCAGCAGCTGCTGTTCTTCTTCGGGCTTGAGCAGCTTCTCGGTAAACCCGGCCTGATGAATCACCTTCCAGAAGCGATTCCCCGGATGAGCAAAATGAAAACCGGTATGTGCCGAGGACTTGCCGGGATTAATGCCGCAGAACACCACACGCAGCCCCGGAGCCAGAATATCGTGGATCATGCCTGGTACCTGAAGTTATGAATGAGCGATAAGTATAAGGGTTTGATTCACAATTGTTTATAAAAACAGCAGACGCCATATAAGCGCTGGATTGCAGCTTACAGTTACATTATAATTCAGCGCCACGGCCCCTTAGCTCAGTGGTTAGAGCAGGCGACTCATAATCGCTTGGTCGCTGGTTCAAGTCCAGCAGGGGCCACCAAATAAAACAAGGAGTTAGATGAGAAATCGTCTGACTCCTTTTTGTTTTGATAGAGGTACTTCCAACCGAAATCCCCCTATAAGTACAGGGCAAAATCTCCCTTGTGAACTTAAGTTCTGACATTCCAGTCGTCCGTATACTGCACATTGCCATCAACGTATCGCCATGTAATTTTGTCGTACATCAAAGATACAGACTCCATATGGTTGATCTGCGCATTGCCTGACATCTTAGCGTTTGGCATACCCGGGTTAACCCCCGTTATCTTCACTCCTTCAATAGTCATTACAAAATAACATTCCTCCTGCCCTGCATAATTAATGCGATACCAACGGATTTCGGCGCTTTTCAGTGTCTGACCTGTCGCTACGGCTTTGTAGAGATAAGGGCTGGAACTATCAAACTCCTTTTCGAGCATCATCGGGGAGTGCGAGCGTTTGCCGGTTATTTTGCCGCCAGAGCTATCAACAGGGGTATTCAACCCGTGACTAAATCCAACAACTTCAATACTGCCTTCCCGATCCTGAACATCTACAGAACCTTTAATATCCGCGCCGCCATCGTCTTTAAGCCACATATAAGCTGGAATAGGCATAACTTTAACTCCTTATTTTTTTAATTAACTTCATAGTTATTAAATAGATAATCACTGATAACGTCATTACCGATATAATATCGATATAAAAGTAAGCGTCATATATTGATTCCGCATTTACATCACCATCAACCCATTGAGCAACCCGACTGGCAAGAGCGTGATTAACGTAAAATTCTGGGTTTCCCAGGGAGTAAATAACGGAAAGCAAAATAAGAGCGAAAAAAATAACTTTGGCCACCTTACGGGCAAGTGTTGGTAATGCCATTAGCGACCACCTCCACCCAACCACGGGCCATAAGAGATTTCATGCAAGGAACCTGCATTCGGGGTGAATTCATCAACGCATTGTGGATAAGAGCGTAATCAGAGTTATGCGGAATCGTTATGCAACCTTCCGAAATGTGTCCTGGGTGAAGCCTGAATAACCCCCTGTGCACATTGTTGATCCAAGTACCATCATCAATCCCCCAGTCATCCCTGTACAGAGCGAACCATTCGTCCCGTCCAAAGGTAGCGCCCCATCGGAGCTTGTTCCATGAATCCTGTACTCCAGCTTTAACGCCAGAGAAGAAACCGCCATTACCTCGTTCAACAATCCAATATTTACCAGGGGGAAGCGGGCCATCACCTTTTATACCGCCGCATGCTCCCTTATTGCGGTAGGCTCCATTACCAGAAAAAGCTAAAAAAGTACCTACGCCACATAGACTAAATGGGGCGTAATCGGCACCATTCAGGATGAACTTTCCTTGTAAAGCCATAAACCACCATATCCATATTTATTTATGGCATAAAATGATAGGCGATTTATTTAACGCGACAACACAATTCAGCTGATTTACTACTATGCCGGTATTTATTCAGAGTCAGGTTACCCAGTATTTATGAGGCCATTCACTGTTATATTTCTATAATTGAGGTAAGGTGCGCATCCCCAAACCCGGCAGCTCAAATAGATTGTCTGTCGTGTCCTTCAGGCGCTAAATCATTCATTACGGATATGATCCGTACTCCATAAATATTTTTGGCAGCACATCCGGCTTTAAGGAAATCTCCAAAAATGAGCTCACTGACCTCATCCTGGTTCGTTTGCCCACTTGTTTATCTGCCTGGTCTAAGGCTTGACGATAACATTTCCCCATTTTGGTTTTCCTGCCACAGCACATTCTGACAGTTAACTTCCTCAAACCCATTCAGGTACACCGTTGAATTGTAAGCGGTCAATAGAGGATGTTTCTGTCCATTATCTCCTTCATGCATCAACAATTTCGATAGAGATATCGAAATTATCCATTAGAGCCAGCGCGGTAATTACTCTAATAATACTGGCTGGGGCATGGAGATGTTTCACTTTTTCACCAACAAGTCAGGGTGAATGAGCCTGCATTACGTTCTGTGGAACCCGGGGTAACACTAAGAATAAAAATACGGAGTATGAAATGTTTATCCGACCGCTTAAGTTAACTCAGCATGTCGATGTAGAGGGGCCTGAAGAGGCTACGACATTGATACTTCTTCATTCTTTGGGAACAGATTTGCATTTGTGGGATTTGCAAATTCCACGATTAACCGAGCGCTATCGTGTGGTCAGGCTGGATATTCGAGGGCATGGGCTAAGCGCGGTTGATGCGCAGCCGTTTTCAATGTCTGACCTGGCCGATGATGTTATCGCCGTAGTGGATCACCTGAAAATCGATAAATTTTATGTTGCCGGCGTTTCGATAGGCGGCACGATAGCGCAATGGATTGGATTCAAGTTACCTGAACGAGTCCAGGGCATGGTTATCATCGATACCTCACTGGTGAATGCCGCCCCTCCTTCCCTGTGGCGGGCCAGGGCGGAAGATGTCTTCCAGCATGGTCTTGAGCACCTTGAGAGGGGGATTATCAGCAACTGGGTTACGCCGGCATTTATCGACTCGCCCGAGGCGGATGGTCTCAGGCAGATGCTGCGCCGTACCACGGTCGAAGCTTTCGCGGGCTGCTCTTTAGCGATTGCCGATACGGATTTGACAGATATGCAGATCCCCGGCGTCAAAGCGGTTGTCGTCCGGGGAGCGGAAGACAAGCTGACGCCGCAAGACTACGCCCAACGCCTGGCGAAAAAACGCAATGCAGAACTGCATATCATACCCGGTGCTTCTCATTTGCCGAATTTTGAGCGACCAGATGCGCTCACAGATGAAATCATATCGTTTATCGATAAGGCCAATACACATTAATGCCCGCCGATACCAACAGGGTACGCATGGGCGTTATTAATGAGCAAATAGGTGGTGAACCTAATTGTGGGAATGGAGTCATGATATGAATCGTCGGTTATTTATAGGCGGGTGCCTGGGCTTATGTGCAAGTGCTGTCGCGGTTCCCGCCGCGTTAAGATGGTTAAACGTTCAGGGAGATATTATTGAAATGGAGCTGGGGAGTGGGACTGCCACTATCCAGTTATTTTCAGACCTGGCCCCCAATCATGTTGCGCGTATAAAAATGCTGGTGCAGTCGAAGTTTTATGATGGCGTACCTTTCTCCCGCGTTATTGATGGTTTTATGGCACAAACCGGGGATCCGGTAAAAAATACGAGATTGGATAGCTTAACATTGCCTAAACTGGCCGCGGAATTTAATCACATGCCGTTTGAACGAGGCACCATCGGGATGGCGAGATCGAGAAATCCGCATAGCGCCTGTCACCAATTTTTTATCACTTCCGCCAGAACACACTTTTTAGATCAGAATTATACCGCGTTCGGCAAAGTAACAGCAGGTATGGAGCTCATTGAGCAGCTCAGTCGGGGTGATGCTGAGATGGGGACTGTCGTGAATCCAGACGTCATAAAAAGAATGCGATTAGTCACAGCCGGGGTTGTGTAATCACTATATTTAAAATAACCACTCGCAGGAGCTAATATCAAATGCCAAGCATTACCGTATATACCTCCGCAAAACATCGTATGGATGCGGTTTCTTTGTCTGAATTCTCTGACTCTTTAGCAAACCTGGCCATGGGTATACTAAAAGCAAAAGAAAATAATATTCATATCAGCTATGTGACATGCGACATAAGTTTTGGAACACCCGTTTATTTAGAGGCAAAACTCAGGCAAGAGATTTTCCGTACCGGGCCGGTGATGAATGAGTTTTTGCATCAGGTTGATTTGTTAATTAAAGAGAAGATCGGCGTTGTAGCGAGAGTTCGCTGTTTTCTTTATGAAGCCAATGATATTTACGCAATAAATTGAAGGATAGATTATGAGTGAACAACTTCCATTGAAAGATCTTGGTGATATCTCTGTTACCGCATTAAGCGATGGCTACCTCCAGGTTGATTTCGGGCTGCTTGCTAATGTTGATGAAGCCGAGTGCAAAAAAATCCAGGAGAATGCCTGCATAAGTGAACATAACGCCGTTCATATTAATACCTTCCTGGTACAGAAGAAGGGAAAAAACATTCTAATCGATAGTGGCGCAGGCGGTATTAAAGGTTGGGGTGGCGCTCTGGTTGATAATCTTGCAAAACTTGGGCTAAAACCAGGAGATATTAATGCAGTTCTTCTTACACACACTCACCCTGACCATATTGGTGGGCTAATAAATTCACAGGGAAAAGCTGCATTTCCTCACGCGGAGTTAGTCATAAGCGCTGATGAGTTTAATTATATACAAGACGATAAAAATTTTGCTGCCGTCACCGACCGCGTAAAAGGTAACTTTCTTTTAGCGCGGAGTGCCTTTAAAGAGTATCAGGGCAATCTCCGGTTAATTGATGAAGGTGAGATTTTCCCCGGCATATTTGCTATCCCATTAAAAGGCCATACCCCGGGCCATATGGGATATAGAGTTGAAGGCAGCAAAGGAAGTTTGTTGATTTGGGGAGATATTGTTCATTTTCCACATATCCAATTGTTAAAACCAGAAGTATCGATAGCCTTCGATCATGACCCGCAGGCAGCGGCGGAGACACGAACACGCATCCTTGCGATGGTCAGTTCTGACCGGATTCTTGTCGGCGGGATGCATTTTGGATCACAAGGATTTGGCTATATAGAAAAACAGAAATCAGGATATGAAATCGTCGATGCTGACTAATCAAAAACGATAAGGTAAATGTGCCATTCCACAAAGTAATTTCCCTGGCCGTCATTATTATTTTAATAAACAGGATCCATGTGAATCCTGGATTACATTGCTTTGCCATTATTAATTTTTCTGTCTGTAACTATGATTCTATTTCAGAATAAATTATTGATATAAAAATACCATATATGGGGTGTGTGATGAATTCTTCAATGACCAACAAAGTAAATGCTGATGCTATTTATGGCGAAGTTAATGAAACATTAGTGAGACAACCAATGGCGGAAGGGAAATTAACGGTACGGCCCAAACTACCTTCGATTACCGGAAGTAGATTCTGGGCCGCCTTTTTAGTTTTTTTATTTCATGCTTCGCTGCCCAGCGATCTTGCTCCATTTTCAGACCCTACAATCCAGCATGTTTATACGGTTATTGTGGGTAAGGCTGGATGGTTAGGGGTTTCATACTTCTTTATCTTAAGTGGTTTTATAATGGTGTGGTCTGCAAAGGATAGCGATAGCGTGGGTGATTTTTACCTGCGGCGCTTTGCTAAGATATACCCCACTCATTTTCTGACCTGGGCGATAGCATTCGTTGTTGGCGCAGTGAGTATTTATCAGTACAAGCTGTGGTCGTCAAACCTTCTGCTGGTGAATACCTGGTTTGATGATGTTCGCTACTTTTTCGTAGCGAACAGACCCAGCTGGTCTCTGTGTATAGAAGCGATGTTTTATCTCTCTTTCCCGCTTCTTTTTAAAGTGATGAAATCCATACCTGAAAAATACGACTTAGCGGGATTATTTACCGTCACCGTAGCATCCTTTCTGGTTCAAATGTTTATTTATCTGTGGGTTGAGCCAAACAAAATGATGGGAGCATTTCCTATCTCTCAGCATCACTTTTGGATTTCGTATATTTTCCCGCCAGCGCGCATATTTGAATTCCTCGCAGGTATGTTTGCTGCACGCTTGCTGATAAATGGGCGAGCAATCATGCTCACGAAACCAGCGGCGTTTACCTTACTTGCCGCAACGTATGTTGGAGCCATGTATGTTCCATACCAATTCAGTATGAGTGTCGTATTTATCATTCCCGTTTGTTTATTAATTACCGCCTTTGCCGGTGACGACTTAGGTAACAAAAAAACCGTTTTAAACCATAAAACATCGGTTTGGTTAGGCGAGATATCCTATGCATTCTATATGATACATTTTTTAGTGCTTTTTTATTTTTTGAATTTAACCGCAGGAAAGAAGTTCGACTTAATGGAGGGAGTCGGGCTTATCGTCGTAGCGCTCATTCTGACAATCTCTTGTGCTTCTTTTTTATACAAGTATTTTGAAGTCCCAATGATGAAAATAATTATGGCGAAGTTCAGAGCAAAAACGCTGGTCGCTCTGCGTGAGTCTTCGTAACAATAAATCGTAGCCTTATAGGGGAATCATCTCGTTAAGTTTCGGGATGGTTCCCACTCATAAGCCAGGAGAGCAGACGCTAAGGGGTTACTCTCCCACTCTCTTTATGTCTTAATCAGCAAGAAACCCTAAGCCTTTTGCCAGTCTCTTCCGTGAACGGAAATATATTCCTGTTAGCCACTTTACCGATCGTGCTTGAATGGTTTATGTCTTTTTTATCCTGATAAAGGCATTACGTGTGCAGTAAGGAAAGTCTGTTAATAGCCGATG
The DNA here is from genome assembly GCF_000412335.2 of Cedecea davisae DSM 4568. GTDB lineage: Bacteria > Pseudomonadota > Gammaproteobacteria > Enterobacterales > Enterobacteriaceae > Cedecea > Cedecea davisae. The sequence continues at coordinate 367,156 of NZ_KE161030.1, read as the reverse complement.
TCGCGCAGGCGCGGATCCTGGAAGACGGAAGTCATCATACCGGCAAACTTTGCACAATCCAGATAGGGGCAATCCGGGCGATATACCAGTTCTATGTTGAAATCATTGAACTGACCGGATAGCGGATGGATTTCTATCTTGCTCTTTACTTCGCTACTGATCGAACAACGTAACACCAGCGAGACGCCTTTACCGGCGGCAATACTTGAAAACAGCACAGGGTAGGAACCACACTCCACTACACGTTTGGGTGTGATATTGCCTTCGCTGAAGAGCACATTGAAATTGCGGGTTGAGGTTGCACATTTTTTACTGCTGAGCAAAAAAACCTCACCATCCAGGCTGGATATATCGGTAATAGAGGGGCGATTTTTCTCAGTAATAATCACCAGCTCGCTGGAAAGTAATATGGAACGTGTATGTTGTGCGTTGGAAAATCCAGCGCCAATGATGACCGCATCAAACTCATTTTTATCAAAGGCGCTCAGCAAGCTGATTGTATTCCCGATGGATATATCGATATTCCAGCCCAGATCCTGCCCTAAATCAATCAACGAACTAATAATATAAGGGGGTAAGCATTCAATTATTCCCACCCTGATGGTTATCTGATTAGTTTTAGAGTAGGAAATATTGTTTTTGCAATCATCCGCAAGATTCAGAATTTTAAGTGCGTAATCATAAAGTATCTGGCCTTGCGCTGTGGGTGAGCATCCATCATTTTTTCTATCAAACAAGATTACATCAAGGTTATCTTCCAGGCTTCGTATTCGATGGGAAATACTGGATTGCACTCGATTCAGGCGCTCTGCGGCTTGGGTTATGTTCCCTGTCTCCACGACTGTCACGAACGCAAGAAGTTCACTTAGCTTCATTTGAGACCTCATGCTAAAAGTTAGTTCAATGTTTCAACAATATTTATAATTTGTTAAAAACCATTTGTCACTCTGTTTATGACCATTAACATAAGCCAGGCTAATGGCTGCAAGGCATCCTCCAGACCCTCCTCAGTAACAACCCGCCCTCCTTTATGCTTCATTCTAACCCGTCGTGCTCGCCTGATATGGCACAGGTATCAATCTTTTCGATGAGTACCTCGATTTTATTCGCTGGTTTTTCATTCTCATGCCCATTACGATTTTATCGGCAGGGCTCGTTCATTATCTTAAAAATCAATTGGTTATTTAACTATATGCAAATGTATACCTTCCCGGGCCTTCATAACTTGTATTGGTGAAAACTTCTTTTCGTTTATGGGATAAAACATGGCGCACGCTGAGTTTGATAAAATAATGATCGAGCTGGTTGACTATGCTTATCAGCAAGCAACCTTTGACAATGAGACACTCCACCTGGCACGTTTTTGCCTGCTGGATTCGATAGGCTGTGCGATCGCTGCCTCCACTGACGACGACTGCTCCAGGCTCATGCGCAGTGTGCAATTCAGTAAAAACAGCGAGGGTGTACCTGTAGTGGGCACCCCACTACGTTTAGGCCCGATTGAAGCAGCTTTTCAGATGGGTTCGATGATCCGCTGGCTTGAGTTCAACGATACATGGCTTGCGCAAGAATGGGGGCATCCATCCGATAACCTGGGGGCGATTCTGGCGGCTGCGGCATGGCGTAGCCTCTCCGATAGCACTCAGTCAGCTGTCAGTATGTCAGCCGTACTGAACACGATGATTCGCGCTTATGAAATTCATGGCGTGCTGTGCCTGTCGAACTGCTTTAATGCTCTGGGCATTGACCACGTCGTGCTGGTTAAAGTGGCCTCTGCCATCGCTGCCGCCCAAATTCTGGGATTATCAAAAGACCAGGCGCTCAGCGCGCTGTCCAATGCCATTATCGATGGCCATTCTCTCAGAACCTACCGACATGCACCAAATGCGGGAACACGTAAATCATGGGCCGCCGGTGACGCAACGGCACGCGGCCTGCAGCTGGCTCTTTTTGCACAAACCGGTGAGATGGGATACCCAACGGCGCTCACGGCCAGTCGCTGGGGGTTTGATGATGCCGTGCTTAGAGGCCAGCCGCTCAACCTGACGCGTAACCTGTCTGACTTTGTCATCAGGAACATCCTGTTTAAAGTCCCCAATCCGGCTGAATATCATGCTCAAACGGCAGTGGAGGCGGCTATTTGCCTTCGTGAGCGGATGCTATCTGATGGGTTCTCCCCTGAAAGCATTGAATATGTGCGCGTAGAAACGACGCGACCTGCGATTCAAATCATTGATAAGTCTGGCGTGCTGACTAACTCTGCGGATCGCGATCACTGCCTTCAATACATGATTGCAGTAGGGCTTCAAACCGGAAATCTGACCATTAAAGATTTTCACGAACCTCTCGCCTCTGATCCCCAACTGGAAGCACTACGCCAGAAAATTACCTGTACTGAACGTCCTTCATTTACCGAAAGCTACTACGACCCGGAAAAGCGCGCGATCCCTAACGCACTCTACATAAAGTGTCATGGGATGGCGGAGGAGATCTCGGCACTCATCGAGTATCCGCTCGGTCATGTTAGCCGCCGTGAAGAATGTTTCGACGCACTTCTGACGAAATTCCATCTGAATCTTTCCGATAGCCCGCTACGAGACAGGGCACAGAGCCTGGCCGACATCCTGACTTCAGGCACGAAGCTGGATGCTATGCCCGTTACTGACTTCCTGAAAATGCTTTCCTTAGATTAAGAATTATAAAAAATTTAAATAATTCATATCATTAGAGGTAATTAAAATGAAAAAGGCAATACTGGTAGGCTGTGGTGCAGAGATTGGCGCAAACCTGTTGATTCAGAATGATCCGCAGCAGGATGGTTTCGCGATCCAGATGGTCGTGACGAATCCCCCTGCTGTAGATAAACACTATCCTGAACTCCGCCCAATAGACGGCATTGTTGCACGTCTGGCGATGGCTCAGCCCGGCATACAATCCCGGATCAACATTATCAGCAGCAACGCCCTGCAAATTAATGGTCGTGAAATTGGCTTTTTCTTTGGCGATTTAGCCAAAGAGTGCCCACCAGTCGAGGGACGATTCGATATTGGTTTTATAGCGACCAGCAAGCAGGATATGGATCTCAACAGCCCTGTAGCACGCAATATGTTAGAGCTGGCAGACGTAGTCCTGGGCGTTGCGGAGGCCGATAGCCTGCCTGCTATTTACGGCTGTCTGGGCAGCCTGACTGAAGGCGATATCAGTACGATACAGCGCCAGGTCGTTAACTCTGGCATGTTCTGCCTGGGCTCCTGCCAGACGAATGGTATGCATGCTTCATTGCGAGTCTTAAGCGACGCGCTGAGCGCTATTAATTGTAACGCTTCACATATTGTGGCGGTTGAAACCGATATTGTGCATCCCGACACCCCCAACGGCGTGCTGGGCACACGCTCGTTTGAAGGGCGAATGCAGGACGCCCGCGACAATCTCCGTCCCAGCTTTTCCCAAATTGCCATGAGCCAGAAAAAAGTAATGCCCTGGGCATCACTGGTGAATACCGTATCGTTACGTGCACCGGTTCATGCCCCGGGTTATCAGATAAATCGCTTTATCGTTAAAGATAATGGTGCGTTAAGCACCAATCTTATTGAGGCGGCAATTGAGCGGGTGAACAAAGCACATCCTTATATTGTCCAGGCCTCACGGACGCCGTTAGGCGGGCGTGCTTATGCTTACGAACAGCGATGCTCAACCATTCTCTCGGACACTAACCATTTGTTGATCCTTCGCCCGGCGTATCTGGCAAACCAGAATCTCAGCGAAGTTATCATCCAGTCGTTTGTTAATAATACGGTGGGTTACACCGCTGTTGTCCGTTCCGTAGCGCGCAATATCGCGCTGGGACAGCCCGTTGCCACTTTCCCGGGGATTGAAAAATGACCCATTCACATACCGTTGATTTTTTGAGTTCTGGCTTTGTCGTGAAGACGGCCACTTCGGCAGCGTTTAATGCAAAGCTGAAGGCTGAGGTCGAGCAGATACGCACCTTACACGAAATCTACCCGGAGCTGATGGTTCCGGTTCTGCACGATGGCCTGGCCGCCGGTCGGCAGTTCTACGTTCTTGAAAAGAAAAACGCCCTTCCGCTCTCCAGCATTGTGTTTGATGAACGGCGGTCTCTGGGTGAGAGAAGAGAAATTATCCTGCATGCGCTGGAAAACATCCAAAAAGCAGTCAGCCTGGAGATAAGCAGCCAGTGTCCGCTGGCGAACGATATGCCGGCCAGATTACTGGAGGAATGGGAAGGCACGCGTTTTGCCCACGAACTGTTTGATAAACCGGTTTTGCTTAACGGCGCTCGCTTCGGCATCACGGCCATGGAGGTCTTTGAAAAATCAATGGAAATGGCCCGTAGCGAGAAATTCCGTTCGGTGGAAAAAGCTCACTTCAATTTCCATTTTGGCAACGTGCTCTATAACGAGGAGCGATCCCAGACCAGCTTCATTGATCCCGATTTTTCTGTACGAGGCCTCGATCCGCTTTTTGGATTCTCCCGGTTTGCCTTTTCGTTTTGGCATGAACTGGCAGCCGAAGTTGAAGACTCGGTAAAAATCGTACCGATGTCAGACGCGCTTATGTTCGTTCTGGCGAAACAAGACTACGGCAATATCCTGAATGAAATCCCGGAAATAGGAGGCATTTCCGGCCTGCTGCCGCTGATGGGCGAAGATATGCGTAATCGATTTTATGTTCTCACAACCTACTGTTTCCTGAGAAGTATTCGTATCAACGGGAGCAAACAGGACTGGAAAGCACCGCGTTCTCCTGTGATAGCACGGCCTGAAGAGGTGCTGATGCTGGGCATGCTGGCTTATCTCGAAGGCGCGGGCGTTGAGAGCGAAAGTCTTTGCGCATAATTTCATCCCAATAAAGGACCTGAGGATATGTCGTTGGTAAGCAGTAGTCACACCTTAGAACAAGGCTTTGAAACGCCGAGGCGCTATCTGGCAGCGGCGGCCATCTTGATAGGCGTTTTGATGGCAGCGCTGGACAGCTCTATTGTCAATATCGCCTTACCCTCCATTGCTAATGCATTACAGGTAGATTCGGCCTCCAGTATCTGGGTGACCAACGGCTATCAGGTGGCGAGCGCAGCAACAATGCTGATTTGTGCTTCGCTCGGCACCAGGATAGGGGAGCGGCGCTTTTACACGATAGGGATGGTGCTGTTTACGCTGTCTTCTCTGGGCTGTAGCCTCTCTCCGACCTTTGGCGTACTGGTTTTCATGAGGGTACTTCAGGGGGTGAGCTATGCGGTCATGATAAGCGTTGGGCTGGGGCTTTACCGGGTTATCTTTCCCCCCGCCGCGCTGGGGACGATATTTGGACTGAATGCGCTGGCATTTGCGGTAGGCACGGCCATAGGCCCTGCGCTGGGCGGCCTGATAATTTCTTACCTGTCCTGGCCCTGGCTGTTTTATATCAACATTCCGCTGGGAGGGCTGGCCATTGTCTTTTCGCTGATCTCATTGGGTATGGATACCGAAAAAGAGAAGGGATTCGACTGGGGAGGGGCGATTTGTTCCGCTGCTGCATTAGGTCTGATGGTTATTGCCGTCGATCAAATCGGGCGCTGGGAAAGTCGTACTCTACTATTTTGCGGCGTTGCGTCTGTGGTGCTCTTCGCCGTCTTTATAAAAGCCCAGATGAGTTCGAATAACCCTCTGTTGCCGCTGGATATATTTCGTTCCAGGCAATATACCTTCGCGGTGCTCTCTTCTGTCTCTATGTTCGTTGCACAGGGGATGGCGCTGGTGGGGTTACCCTTTGTGCTACAGCATACTTATCACTACTCTGTGCTGGAATCAGCATTCATCTTTACCCCATGGCCGCTAGCTGTGGCGTTCTGCGCGCCGCTTGCAGGGAAGTTGTCGAACCGTTTCAATCCGACCCAGATATCCACCGTTGGCGTGGTGATATTTAGCCTCGGCCTGGGCTCACTGACGCTATTGCCGGATGCCGCGACGGTGAATGATTTTCTGTGGCGCGTGGCGGTTTGCGGGATTGGCTATGGTCTCTTCCTGCCGCCAAACAATAAAGAAATGTTTTTAAATGTCACAGCAAATCGGACGGTAACGGCCTCCGGAGTACTGTCAACGGCCAGAACGGCAGGGCAATCTATTGGTGCCGCGCTGGTTGCGATGATCATTGCGTTGTTGAATGGCTTAACGGGGGACGCGGGCGTTCAATTTGCCGTATATGTGTTTGGGATGGCCTGCGCCATAGCGGCAATATCGTCTCTTGCCAGTATGCTGCGCCTGCATCGCTGATGGACTGAGGCGAGCCCGGAATTATGCCTTCAGGAGCAACAAACAAAAAGGGCTGACGCTATCGTCGGCCCTTAGTTTTTCAGGAGAGCTGATACTTAACTCATACCAGCGCGCGGAGTTCTTCTTTCATATAAGAAGAAAAGTATTCCGGGTGTTTGGCGATAACACGATCGCCAGCCTCAATTTTATCGGCCCAACTGGCCAGTTTTTTCGTGAACTCGGCGTTCCAGCCTTCCTGAGTGCCTCGCGCTGTAATTTCAGCTGCGCTGGCCGGCACTCCTAACTGCTTCAAATACTTGAGCATTTCCTTCGCTGTGCTTTCGTCCATCGGATGTGGTGCAGATGCGGATGTATTCATACCACCAATGAAGTCTAATGCTTTATCAATTACCTCTGGCATATTTTTATCCTTAAAATTAACCACTTAATCAATAAGACTATAGTTCGCAAGATTAAAGATATCACTAATCCTGATTCATTTTTTCAGGGTCAGTCACGTTTGAGAGCAGTGTAAATCCCTTGAGGTGGTGTGCAGACCTATTCGTTGAAGCTAACAAAATGCAGGGGAAGCTCGTCGAGAGAACGAAGGATAAGACTTCGCTGCGACCAGTTAGCCTCACCCGACTGCGCCAATCTGCCCTGAGTAAACAATGCCGTGGCCATTTGCTCAGCCTGAAACTGCGCCAGGAGTTGGCCTATGCACTGATGCATACCGATGCCAAATCCAAGCTGACGCTGAGCGTTTTTCCTGCCGGGGTTGAAACTGGCAGCATCTTCAAAAACGGACTCATCGCGGTTAGCTGAGCCCAGGCACAACAGTAAATTATCGCCCGGTCGCAATTCCCTGCCGTGGATCTCTGTCGGAGACTGAACTTTGCGGCGCACCATTTGCAGCGGAGATTCAAAGCGCATTGTTTCGGTCACAATGTCGCGCATTCGTAGCGAGCCACTTTGCACCCCTTTCTGTAGCTCAGTGCGCTGCGCCAGCATCAATAGCAGGTTTCCCGTCAATGCCTCGCTGGTTTCACTGCCACCTATCAGCATAGTGATACAGTCCGTACTGAATCTCTGTTGCAACGTTGCCAGGTCGCCATCATAGCCTTTCACCAGCGAGCGGAAAAACAACGAGTCATAACCCGCTAAATGGGCCTCCAGCAGCTGATTAAAACCTTTATCCAGTTGGCTCATCGCCTGCATAAGCTGTTTCAGTCCAGCGTCATCAATTGCGCTGGGATCGAGCAATAAACGAATCGAGGTATTTTCCCGCTCAACAATCTCCTGCAGCTCCGGCGGTAGATTAAGCCAACGGGTAAATACCTGCCTCCAGAGCGGTGCAGCAAAATCGCGGATGCCATCAAAATGCCGCCCAGCGGCGGCGTGAGTTGCCAGCTTTTGAGCCTGCCGGGTAATCATCTCACTCACTTCATTCCAGGCTTCGCCCTTGAATAATGCCTGCAGCGCCAAACGGTGAGAGGCATGTCGTTCGCCATCCTCAAAAAGTACAATCCCGAAGAGAAAAGCGCGCAAGGCGGGAGAAAGCTCAAAACCCAGACGACGCAGTTCGTTATGCAGTTGTTCCGGAATGCCTGAGCTAATAAAAGATCGATTCTTTAAAACGTTAGCAATGTCATGATAACGCGTAAGTATCCACGTCCTGCCGAGGCGAACCAGCGGCTGCTCGCCACGCATATTGCTGTACACTGCGTAGAGATTAGCGTGGAAGTCGGGAGAGGCTGGGTTAAAACGGAGCAATTTGTTACGCGTTTGAGTCATGCCAGAACCCTCGATAACGTGACGAATATCACATTGAGTTAAGCAGACGTCCGTTTCACGTCAACGACAAACTGATTAAATTTCACACAAAAATAAAGACTCGAGCAAAACTCGAGCCTCCTTTTTAAATCAGCGAGCGGTAACCCTTTAGAACTTTTCCCAGTTTTCAGACCCGGTTGCCACCGCTGCGGGCTGGCGTTTGATAGCCTTTGGTACAGCAGGAGACGGGCGAGCGTTCGCGGCAGCAAGTGACTGCCCGGTATTAAAGATGCTCATTAGCTGCACTAATTTGGCGGCCTGGTCGCTCAGGCTATCTGCGGCGCTGGCAGATTCCTCAACCAGGGCGGCATTCTGCTGGGTCACCTGATCAAGCTGGGTAATCGCCACGTTAATCTGATTAATGCCCTGCCCCTGCTCTTCGGTAGTCACGCCTATCTCGGAGATCAGGCCCGCAACGCGGTGAGACTGTTGAACCAGGTCATCGATCGTAACGCCCGCCGAACTCACCATATCCGATCCTTTTGTCACCGTACGCATGCTGTCCTCAATCAGTGCCTTAATTTCGTTAGCCGCTGAAGCAGATCGCTGTGCCAGGGAACGAACCTCTCCGGCTACGACCGCAAAGCCACGCCCGGACTCGCCGGCACGGGCCGCTTCAACCGCGGCATTCAGCGCCAGGATATTGGTCTGGAAAGCAATACCGTCGATAACGCTAATAATGTCGCCAATCTTCTGCGAGCTGTTGCTAATTTCCTGCATGGTCAACACAAGGTTATTCACCGCGTTGCCGCTTTTGGTCGCGGTCTCGCTGGCGGAGTTTGCCAGGCGAGTAGCCGCCCGAACCGTCTCGGCGTTCTGCTGAATGGTCTGGCTCATTTGCTCCATTGAGGCCGCGGTTTCTTGCAGGCTGGCGGCCTGCTCCTCGGTGCGCTGACTCAGGTCGGTACTGCCGGCAGCAATCTCACTGGCACCGATTGAAATGGAGTGGCTGCTGTCGCGTACCTCGCGGACAACACCCAGCAGGCGGGTGCGCATCGCATCCATCGCGGCAAGCAGGCTGCGGGTATCGCCAGCCTTCAGCTCGACGCCAGTATTGAGCTGCCCTTCAGAAACTTGTTTAGCCACTAAAGCGGCATAAGTTGGCTCACCGCCAAGCTGCCCTTTAACCGCGCGGCTAATTCCCCAGGCTATCAGCGCGCCAATCAGGGCACTGATAATAGTAATAATAAGCAAAAGGTTACCGGCATAATGAGCTTCTTCAACATAATGACGGGACATACTAACCGTAGAACCGGAGTGATCGGAAATCATGTCGCTAAGCGCATCCAGCACCCGAGCCTGAGGGCCGATAACTTCATTAATCACCAGCGCACGGGCAGCGTCGTACTGCCCGGCAGCGCTCACTCCCATCACTTTGCGCAGCGCCTGTGAATAGGCGGGGCGAACGTTATTCAGATTGTCGAACAGCTCGCGGGAACGCTTGAGCTTCAGCGCCTTATCCAGCTGCTGTAACAGGACGTTGTTATCGGCGATGCGCTTTTCGAGCACCAGGTTGGTTTTTTGGATGTATTCCCGGCTCTCTTCTTCGGTATGCGGCAGCGTGGTGTACAGCGCCATATCGCGAATATCGTGGGCGTTATCGGTAATGTTGTCTTTAATTTTTACGATAGTCAGTAAATTCACCAGGCGAACATTCGCGGCGTAATTAAGATTATTTCCGACTGAAACCAACTGCATTCTGGCAAATAATGCGACAAAAAATCCAATGGCGATGACCAGCGCAAAGCCGGCACCCAGCATGGTGCTGAGTCGCATATTTTTCAGTTTGTTCATAAATCCCTCTGAGCTTTTATGGTTATATCGCAGGCAAGAAGAGGAGGTAATCGGTAGAAATCACATCAACGGTTGCGACTATAGTTTTTAAATTATCAAAAAAAACATCGGCAACGAAAATGAATTCTTTAGCGATATTTATGAATTTTTAACAACAGCAAAATAATGACAAAAACATTACGGCTAACGCAGGCGTAATTTATATAATCAGAAAGGAATAAAACTACTATATTTAGGGATAGCAGCCCCGCACCTTTTTGTGGTTAACGGGGTTTTAATTAAATTAAAAAATCATTGATGATTATTTATCGGCAATGAAGTGGTCGTCTTCGCCTACCGGGATGTAGACACGCACCCACTCCTTACCGTCAACAATATCCCAGCTGTGGCCTTCTCCTGCTGTGTCCGCCGCAAGTAGTACCGTTCCAGGCTCGATAATGAAGGTGGAGCCATCGCTGACCTTAAACTTCAGCTTGCCCTTCAGGGTCACCACATACTGTTTTTTCGGTGCCGGATGAACGCCTTTTTGCCACTCTTCAAAGGTGTTGCTGAAATAGAGATCCTCGGAGGAGAGCTTTGCCAGAGAGGGAATGGAGCCCTTAACAAAGGCGGAGTGATTATCTGCCGTATTAATTAACTTCACTGCCGGAATACGGTGTTCAGCATTTACACTTTTTACTGATTCAGCCTGTCCCGCCATAGCAAAAAGCAAACCGGCGGTCGCCAGCAGAAGCCGTGTTATTTTTTTCATGCTTATTTCCAGAGTTAAGTTCAGCTTATTGTCTTCAGGTGAATCAATCACCAACGAACTGAATAAAATACCGTCGTAGTACATCAGAGGTACATAGCTTCGTCAATATCGCATCATTCATGTTTTTTTAATTAAAAAATTAAATATACATAAAGAAATTCACCGCACTGGAAATAACAGATATTCATTCCATCATAAGTTAAATAACTAGCCGTGGCGGCTGTAATAAGGAGAAGATGAAGATTGCATGCATGAGCCAGATGCTGCCGGGATATCGAAGCGCCACGCTTTCGCCTGATTTACTGAACCAGCTGGCAATAAAAAACGCTGATTGACCGGCAATCAGCGTTTGGAGGGGGCTAACAAAGCGCTATCAGAGTTTTTCGCCGTTAGTCGCGATAACGTCCTGATACCATTTGAAGGATTTCTTGCGGCTGCGGCTCAGGCTGCCGTTGCCTTCGTTGTCTTTATCAACATAGATAAAGCCGTAGCGTTTTTTCATCTCGCCCGTCCCGGCGGAAACCAGATCGATGCAGCCCCACGGGGTGTAGCCCATCAGGTCAACGCCATCTTCAACTACCGCTTTCTTCATTTCGGCAACGTGGGCAGACAGGTAATCGATGCGGTACTGGTCATCCACGTAGCCGTCTTCCTGAGCCACATCAATCGCGCCGAAGCCGTTTTCAACAATAAACAGCGGCAGCTGGTAGTGATCCCAGAACCAGTTCAGCGAATAGCGCAGGCCAACCGGGTCAATCTGCCAGCCCCAGTCAGATTTCTGCACGTAAGGGTTGGAGACCAGGCTTTTGCTTTCGTCGTAATCGAACTGCGGGTTATCGGCGCTCGCTTTGGTAGCAAACGACATGTAATAGCTGAACCCGATGTAATCCACGCAGCCTTCGGCCAGGGCAGCCAGATCTTCGCTGGTGATATCCAGCTCAAAGCCACGGCGCTCGAAGTAGTTCAGCAGGTGCTGCGGATATTTACCGCGAACGTGCACGTCGGTGAACCAGTAGCGGCGGTGCATGGCGTTCATCGCCATCATCATATCGCCCGGTGCGCAGGTCAGCGGATAGATTGGGCACATGGCAATCATGCAGCCGACCTGCAGCTCAGGGTTGATTTCGCGGGCGGCGCGTACGGCCAGCGCGCTGGCAACCAGTTCATAATGGGAGGCCTGATACATCACCGGCTCGCGATCTTCGCCCGGCTGATATTTAAGGCCGGAGTTGGTGAACGGCGCGAAGTCTTCGTGGAAGTTGGCCTGGTTGTTGATCTCGTTGAAGGTCATCCAGTACTTCACTTTGTGCTGATAGCGGGTGAAGACCACTTTGGAGAAGCGCACGAAAAAGTCGATAAGCTTGCGGTTACGCCAGCCGCCGTACTCGGTCACCAGGTGATAAGGCATTTCGAAATGCGACAGGGTAATAACCGGTTCGATGCCGTGCTTCAGGCACTCGTCAAACAGGTCATCATAGAATTTCAGGCCAGCTTCGTTTGGCTCCTGCTCGTCGCCCAACGGGAAAATACGCGTCCAGGCAATCGAGGTACGGAAGCATTTGAAGCCCATTTCGGCAAACAGCTGGATGTCTTCTTTGTAGCGATGATAGAAGTCGATTGCCTCGTGGTTCGGGTAGTTTTTACCCTGCAACACGCCGTCGGTAATTTCTCGCGGTACGCCATGGGCACCCGCCGTCATCACATCGGCCACGCTAATTCCCTTCCCGCCTTCTTTCCAGCCGCCTTCCAGCTGATGCGCCGCTACCGCCCCACCCCACAGAAAGCCTTCTTTAAATCCGGACATATTCTCTCCCTCAATTAGAGATCGCAGGATGCGACCGATAGTGCTGATTAAAATGGTAGACCGCGCCGATTAATCCGGCGTCATTGCCGTGGCTGACGGTGTCGATGTATTCGTCAATAGTGAACCAGGCGAGATGCTCGCGCAGCAGGGCCAGGAAACCGGGGCGCTCGACGATGCCGCCGCCCAGCAGAATTTTTTGCGGGTCGAACAGATTGACCAGGTTATAGAGGCCGGTTCCCAGATCGTTAAAGAATTCCGTTACCAGGCGCTGGCAGACCACGTCGCCTGCGTCAAAACGGTCAAAAATCTCTTCGCCGCTGACCTCTTCGAGGGGGCGGCCGGCATAGTCGGCATAGTGTTTACGCAGCGTACGCAGCGTGCAGTTGTCGTTCATGGTGTAGCGGCGAACATCGCGCGGGCCAGGCCGCTCCGTCAGCATGTAGCCAAACTCTCCGGCACGAAAACGTGCGCCATGAACCAGTTGGTTATTACAGAAGATTGCGCCGCCGATGCCGGTGCCTATGGTCAGCACCAGGAAGTTGCTCATTTCACTCGCTTTGCCCTGCCAGCGTTCGGCCAGCAGCACGCAGTTGGCGTCGTTTTCAATGGCAACAGGAAGTTGGGTTTGCTCTTCAAGCCAGGCTTTGATGGCGAAGTTGTCGAAGCGGCGAATCGCACCGCCCATTTCGATGAAACCGGTGTGGGGATTAACGTAGCCCGGTGCGCTAATCGCAATCCCTTCACATTCGGGATGTGCGGCAATCCAGTTCAGCATGGCCCGCAGGATTTGTTCGCCGTCGCTGTCGTTGATTGTCTCTTTGTCTTTTTCCAGCATCTCACCCTGCGAGGTGATAATGCCCATTTTCAGCGCTGTGCCACCGATATCAAACGCGGCAATTTTCATACGTTAATTTCTCCCGGATATACCCGCAGCGGCATATTCCCCGCCTGCAATGGAGAAAAGCTTAATCAATCGAAAGCCTATCCGGCAAGCGTGGAGAAATTACAAAATGAACAACTTATGAACCTGTTAAAATGCATTATTTACAGATAGTTAACCATGCTTTTAACAGCGCTTACAGAATAGGTTCATTTATTAGCTGAGTAATGAACCTCTTTTTCGAACAGAACTGTGACAGCCATTGCGAATACGGGCCCCCGGACGTTAACCCACTTTGCGCGGCAGAAAATATTTCACCTGAAACTCAAACACGTTGGTATAGAGAATCGAATAGTCAATCGGGCCGTGACTTTCATCAACTGATTGAGTTTCCATGCGAATAATCGGATCACGTACGCTGATGTGCAGCAATTTGGCGATGTCGCTCGGCGGTAAAAGCGGCTGAAATGACTCGTAGCAGCCGTGAATTTTAACGCCGCACTCATCTTCAATGTAGGAAAATTTCGATCGTTTCATATGGTTCACCGTCAGGTCAGGGAAGCGGTTAACCGACAGCCAGGTCTCCTCCACCTGCATCGGCACGTTGTCGATGTGGCGCAGCCGCTTAGCGTAGTAAACCGGTTCGCCAATCGCCAGCTGCAGGCGGCTGGCTATCTCTTCGGAGGCCTGCTGTAGCTCAAACCTCAGCACCTGGCTTGAAGGTTTTTTCCCTTCGCTTTTAGCGATTTCCGTAAAGCTGTCCAGGTGGGTCACCGAGGCCTGGAAATGTTTGTTTCGCACATAGGTGCCGGACCCGTGCCTGCGCTCAATCAGGGCCTCATCTTCCAGCACCCGCAACGCTTTACGCAGCGTATTGCGCGAGACATTGTAGAACTCAGCAAGCTCTTTTTCCGGCGGGAGGCTGTCGCCGATATTGTAGGTCGGGCTGCTGATCCTGCTTTTTAGTAAGTTAACAACATCTTTGTAAACCACTTTTGAACCTCCCTATTTCATTAAAAAACAATTAATTACTATCTTAATCGCATTTGAAATTCAACACATGTTCATTTTTATCTTATTTATTGCACCACTCTGTGGTTACTAACTGTGATCGAAATGGCAGATGAAGAAATTGATATTCATTAAGTTAGCCGCTGTCTGATTACCAACAAAGAGTTAAGGGTAAAAATGAAGAATATTTTATTGGTTTGCGCCGCAGGGATGTCCACCAGCATGCTGGTTAAAAGAATGAAAGAACACGCCGAGGCGGGAAATATTGAGGTAAATATCAACGCACTGGCAATCTCAGAAGCCAAAGAAATAATCAAGAAAAATGGAGCCGATGTTGTTTTGCTTGGCCCGCAGGTTCGCTTCCAGAAAAGTGAAATAGAGGATGTTGCTCAGGGTAAAATCCCTGTTTCAGTTATTGACATGAAACACTATGGGCAAATGGATGGAAAATCCGTTTTAGATACCGCATTAAATCTTTTGGCCAGTCATTAATTAGCGCCGCGTATAACATAAATAATTCATTGAATTTATCGTCACTTCTCTCGAGTTCCATCTCGTATTTCGTCGATAAATTCAAATAATTGTTCAATATCTCTCTTATGATAAAGGGCTCATCATGAGTATAATGAATGCCTTTGAACGCGGTATGGAAAAACTTCTTGTTCCTATTGCGATTAAATTAAACTCTCAGATACACATCTCGGCCATCCGCGATGCTTTTATATTGTCATTCCCGATTGTCATGGCCAGTTCTCTGATCGTGCTGATCAACTTTGCTATTTTGTCTCCGGATGGCTTTATTGCCTCGCTTTTGCATTTAGGCACGTTATTCCCGAATTTAGCCGAAGCGCAGAAGATCTTCTCGCCGGTGATGAACGGTTCGGTCAATATCATGTCGATAATGATTGCCTTCCTGGTGGCGCGTAATATCGCCATTAGCTACCAGCAGGACGACCTGCTGTGCGGCCTGACGGCAATCGGCGCGTTCTTCGTGGTCTACACGCCTTACCAGATGATAGACGGCTCGGCTTACCTGACGACCCAGTATCTCGGTCCGCAGGGGCTGTTCGTCGCTATCATCGTGGCGCTTATTACCGGCGAAATTTTCTGCCGCCTGGCGCGTAATCCGAAAATCACCATTACTATGCCAGCGGCCGTTCCACCTGCGGTTGCCCGCTCTTTCAAGGTGCTGATCCCTATTTTCTTCGTGATGATTTTCTTCTCGGTGCTGAATTACTGCCTGACTAAAATCTCACCTAACGGCCTGAACGAACTGATTTATACCCTTATCCAGGCGCCGCTGAAAAACATGGGCACCAACATTGTTGCGGTGCTGGTACTGGGCGTAGTGGCTAACTTCCTTTGGGTTCTGGGTATTCACGGGCCGAACACCGTGGCCGCTATCCGCGAGACTATCTTCTCCGAAGCCAACCTCGAGAACCTCTCATTTGCGGCCTCCAACGGTACAACCTGGGGTGCGCCTTACCCGATAACCTGGGGCGGCATCAACGACGCCTTCGCCAACTACGGCGGCTCCGGGATGACGCTTGGCCTGCTGCTGGCAATATTTATTGCCTCACGCCGCGCCGACTATCGCGATATGGCAAAAATGGCCTTTGTTCCCGGCCTGTTTAACATCAACGAGCCGGTTATTTTTGGCCTGCCGGTGGTGCTGAACCCTATCCTGATTATTCCTTTTATCACCGTGCCATTCGTCAACTCGCTGGTAGGTTATTTCTTTGTCAGCATGGAGATTATTCCGCCAATTGCCTACGCGGTGCCGTGGACCACACCGGGGCCGCTGATAGCCTTCTTTGGTACCGGAGGAAACTGGCTTGCGCTAATTGTAGGGCTGCTGTGCCTGGCCATCTCCACTTTAATTTATTTACCGTTCGTTATTGCCGCTAATAAGGTAAATGCAGTTCAGGCGGCGCAATAGAAAGTACACCGATGATAGCGATTTAATTTTCACCTGCCTCCGGCAATTAATGTCGGAGGCAAATAATAATTATACTTCTGGGGTATTCTATGAATTCAAATTTATTGAAGGTCAGTCTATTGTCTTCAGCTATCCTGTTAGCGTTATCCTCAACCAGCGCAGTAGCGGCAAAATTAACGGTTGAGCAACGTCTGGAGCTGCTGGAAAGACAATTATCAGAAAACAAATCCGAACTAAATAAAACACAGAAAGAGTTAGCTGTTTATAAAGACAAGGTTGTTCAGCTACAAACCGCAGGCAGCAATAATCAATCCAGCACGGCGAATGTTAACCCTACGGTATATTCTCCGGTTGCAGATAACATCGAAAATGAAAATAATCATTTTGGCACTAAGCCTGCGCCAACGCCGGTTAAAGGCGACCAGAGAATTGCCGTCGCCAATAAAAAAGACGGTAAAACCAGCGTTGAAAGCGTGACGCTGAAAGACATCAGTAAATTTATTAAAGACGATATCGGCTTCAGCTACGAAGGCTATTTCCGTTCCGGCTGGGCCGCCGGGAACCGTGGTTCGGCGCAAACCTATGCCGCCGGGTCTCTGGGTCGTTTTGGTAACGAAATGAGCGGCTGGTTCGACTTAACGCTCAACCAGCGCGTCTATAATCAGGACGGCAAAACCGCCAACGCCATCGTCACCTATGACGGTAACGTGGGCGAGCAGTACAACGATGCCTGGTTCGGCGACAACAACGGCAATGAAAATATCATGCAGTTCAGCGATATCTTCCTGACCACGCGGGGTTTCCTGCCGTTTGCGCCGGAAGCCGACTTCTGGGTGGGTAAACACAAGTTGCCGGAATACGAAATCCAGATGCTCGACTGGAAGTCATTGACCACGCAGGTTGCCGCCGCCGTGGGGATCCAGAACTGGAACCTTGGCGTGGGCCAGCTTGACGCCTCCGTCAGCCGTAACGACGTCGACGTTTACTCCCGCGACTTTAGCCATACTACGCAAATGAACACCAACTCGGTTGATTTGCGCTACCGCAACATCCCGCTGTGGGAGAACGGTTCGCTGTCGTTGATGGGTAAATACGCCTTCGCCAACAAAACCGACGACCAGAAAACCAATGAAGATAATGGCTCGTTCTTCAAGCTGAAGGACACCTGGATGGCAACGGCCATCGTACGCCAGGATCTGCCGCGCGATACCTTTAACGAGTTTACGTTGCAGGTTGCCAATAACTCCTACGCCAGCAGCTTCGCCAACTTCTCGGGTGCCAGCAACTCAATGGCACCGGGCCGATACTACTATGGCGACCAGACCGACGGCGTGGCATGGCGACTGATTTCCCAGGGCGAAACCTACCTTGCCGACCGTATCATCATGGCAAACGCGCTGGTTTACTCCCACGGGGAAGATGTCTACAGCTATGAAAGCGGTGCCCACAGCGACTTCAACAGCATTCGCGCGGTTATCCGCCCGGCATGGATCTGGGATACCTGGAACCAGACCGGCCTCGAGCTGAGCTGGTTTGCCCAGAAAAACAAAACCGAGCAGGGCGTGAACCTGAAAGAGTCCGGCTACAAAACTACGCTGTACCATGCTCTAAAAGTCGGTCCGAGCCTGCTCGGCTCGCGTCCTGAAATTCGTTTCTACGGCACCTATCTGAATATCCTGGATAACGAGCTGTCGCAGTTCCGCTTCAACGAGAACAGCAAAAACGAGTTTATGGCGGGCGTTCAGGCTGAAGTGTGGTGGTAATCTTCGGTTAAACACATAAAAAACCCGTCTGCTCAGACGGGTTTTTCTTTTCCAGTCAGCTTGCGGCCGCGCAGCTGTCCGGCACGTTATTCAAGCCTTCCGCTCCGCGAGTAAAAGACTTGAAACGCTGTTGATCATCCAGCTTGATGATGTAGAGCGAGTCAAAATCAGAACCCGGCCACTTAGGCACCACCGCCGGATCGCCGCCGGTTTTTTTCACCAGCTTCTGCGCCGCCACGACCAGATTTTTATGCTCCCAGGAGACAAACGTCAGGTGATTGCTGCCCTGACTTTTCAGCAGAGCATCAACCAGGCCATCCGTTTGCTCGGCGTGGTAATGCAGGTCGATAGCCTGTGAAAGTCGAATGGCGGTCGGCGTAATTGTCGTCAGCGGGCGCAGGGAGCTACCGGTTTTATTCTCTTTCGGCGCAGAGGCATAAATCGCGTCAGGTTTACCGTACTGGCTAAGTAATACCGAAGGCAATTGCAGCGCGCGGTTTAGCCCTTTACAGGTCAGTTGCCCGCTGTTGTTGTCCGGCTTTTCTCCGTGACGTAAGAACACAATCGTGCTGTCCGCACTGGCTATCATCGGGGCAAGTAACGCGGAACCAAGTAATACGACTAGCGCTTTTTTAATCATTTTTCTCACGTTCAACTGGGGGAAAGAAACATTAATATAGAGAATAAATCAGCCAATAAAACAAAACTTTGGTAACCAGAAGTCACACCACTCTCGCCCGCGCATCCGGTTAACAAGCCGCCTGCATTTTGCTATCCTCATGCCCGATATCGTGATGATATATTCTATAAAAATCATTAAAAACAATTAATAAGGAACCTCCGTGAACGCCCAGAACGAGATGTTTATCAAAGAGATTGAGTGGTCCCGTCGCCATATGGTTCGCACCCTGAAGCAGGTTGAAGCGCTGCCTGACTTAAGCCACGTCCGCCTCGCCTGCAATATGCATCTCGACCTGAAGATGATCCCTCTGGTGGAAGGCCTGCTGAAGAAAAACGCCAAAATATTCCTCACCACCTGCAACCCAACCACCGTGCAGGATGACGTGGTGGCTTATCTGGTCGCCGCCGGAGCCGAAGCCAGCGCGTGGCGTAATATGAGCGATGCCGACTGGCGCGATTCCTGGGAAAAAGCCATCGCCTGGCGCCCGACGCATCTTTGCGAAATGGGTGCCGACATCACCACTTTGCTGCACCAGCGCGGCGAATTTGGCGATGTTGTGGCCTGCCTGGAAGCCACCGGCTCCGGGGTTAACCGCCTTGCCGACCTGCGCCCGGGCTACCCAATCTTCAACTGGGACGATCTCCCGGTTAAAGAAGGCCTGCACAACCGCCACATGGTTGGCCTCACCGCATGGCAAACCTTCTTCCAGACCACTCACCTGACGCTGCATGAAAAACGCGTTCTGGTTATCGGTTATGGCCTGGTGGGCCAGGGCGTTGCCGCGGCTGCCAAAGCCTACGGTGGCCAGGTCATGGTGGCAGAACTCGATCCGGCTCGCCGCCTGCAGGCCGCTTACGATGGCTGGCACGTAGTTGATATTCAAGATGTTATTTCCACAACTGACGTAGTGGCAACCGCTACAGGCGCGAAGAAAGTGGTTAGCGCTGCGGTGCTGGATAAGGCAAAAGACGGCGTATTCATCCTCAACGTCGGCCACGTTGCCGAAGAGATCGACTGCGGCTACCTGCAACAATTCCCGAACGAAGAAGTGATGCCGTTTATCAACGCCTATCAGCTGAACGGCAAAACGCTGTACCTGATGGCGAACGGCTCGATGCTGAACCTGACCGCCGGATTCGGCGACAGCCTCAACGCATTTGACGTGACCCTGGCGGTGATGGCGAGCGGCATCAAACACATCGTGACCGACGGCCAGCAGGCAGAAAAAGCCGTCTATCTGCTGCCGCAGTCCGTATGGCAAAAGGCGCTGTAAGCACGCTTTGCATACCGATTATGTAAGGAGCCACCCGGCTCCTTAATTTTTTTCAAATGCCTCCGAATAAACTCCCCCGCCCGATTGTTTACTCCTTACCAGAACCTGAGGAACAAATAATCATGAGCCACCAGCCCCCTGAAGCCCGAGCCGGGCGTAAACGCTACGACGCCTTGAGCATCACCCTGCACTGGTTAACCGCCGGATGCGTTATTTTCCTGTTCGCCAGCGCCCATATCTGGGAAGCCCTCGAGCGCGGAACGCCGCTGCGCAAAGGATTACAGTCCCTGCATATCTCTTTTGGCATTCTGCTGAGCGCCATCATCCTGGCAAGGCTGGGCTGGCGCATTAGCGCCGCGTTCTCGCCATCAAGAAAGATGGAGAAAGTGCCGATGCCGGAAGCATTTCGCATCGCCGCCCACGTCACCCACGGCGTGCTGTATCTGCTGCTGATAGCTCAGGCCACGCTCGGCTTTCTGTTTCGCTGGGCGCAGGGAGAGCCGTTCTGGTTCTTCAACATCATTGAAATTCCCGACCTGTTTAACATTGACCCGATGCTGCGCCGTACCTTCGGCATGCTGCACAACAACGTGGCGTGGGCGCTGGTTATTCTGGCCGGCGCACACGCCGCCGCCGCGCTGCTTCACCACTATGTTCTACGTGACGGCACGCTACGCCGCATGCTCCCCGCCTGCAAAGGCCACTCTCGCTAACCCACAGGACAACATCATGAAAACGCATTCAACCGCTAACCTGCTGCCTTTGCTGTGCCTGGTCGCCAGCGGCCTGCTTTACTCCGCCGCCGCCAGCGCAATGGGCGATGACGATTCCAAAACGCCGGACTGCCCAAAAGGCCAGGTTTACGACAGTAAAACCAAAACCTGTCTGGTCGAGAAGAGCAGCATGATCGATGACCAGGACAAAACTCAATATGCTTACCATTTGGCAAAATCTGGCCGCTATCAGGAGGCGTTAAACCTGCTGGATACTTTGCAGCAGCCCAATACTCGCGAAGCCTGGAACTACCGCGGCTATGCCACGCGTAAATTGGGGCGAACTGACGAAGGGATCGGCTATTATCAGCGTTCCATCGCCCTCGATCCGCATTACGCCAAAGTGCGTGAATACCTCGGCGAGGCGTGGGTAATCAAAGGTCGCCCGGACCTGGCTAAAGCCCAGCTGGCGACGATTAAAACGCTCTGCGGAACCGGCTGCGAGGAGTATCGCGATTTGAAAGCCGCCATTGACGGGCACCCGGAGTCATAAGCTTGAGGGCATAAAAATCACCGTCAACGAAGTTCGTTTACAGCTGGGACTGCATCTTGCCCGCCTCTGGCGCTACGGCATGGTGCTGTCCCGCAATCGCGATGTGGCTGAGGATTTGGTTCAGTCTACCTGCGTGCGCGCCCTTGAGCGCGGCGACCAGTTTCAGTCCGGCACCCGAATCGACCGCTGGCTGTTTGCGATTTTGTACTCTATCTGGATCAACGAAATCCGCGCCCTGCGCGTTCGCCAGGGCCAGGGCTTTGTCGACGGCGACGAACTCAGCGCCCTGGCCGACGTGGAAAGCACCGAGGATCGCCACCAGTATCACGCCCTGCTACAGCAGGTCAGCGAGCTTCCCGAAGCGCAGCGCAACACGGTATTTTTGGTTTATGTAGAAGGTTTTAGTTATCAGGAAGCCGCCAACACGCTGGCTATTCCCATCGGCACCGTGATGAGCCGCCTGGCCGCCGCGCGCCTGACGCTGGCAAAACAGCTGATGCCGACGATGAAGAAGGAGCTTAAATGACACGTCAATCCTTCTCCGCTCCGTGGAGCGATGAGGCCATCGTTGCCTGGCTGGACGGCGAGATGAACGAAGCAGAGCGCAGCACCTTTGACCAACAGTTGAACGAAGACGCCGGGCTTGCCGCTCGCGTGGAACAGCTGATGCAAAGCAACCAGCCGTGGGAGCAGGCTTTTGCCCCGCTGCTACAGGATGCGCCGCTGGAAAAAATGCAGGCCAAACTCCAGATATTGCTTCACCAGCCGGTGAAGGTAAAACCGCAGCCTGAAGGGGTCAGCCGCCGCAGCCTGATTGCCGCCTCGCTCAGCTTCCTTGCCGTAGGCGTGCTGGCCGGGCGCTTTATTCATCCTGAGGAGAAAGAGCTTAGCGGTGAGCCGGAAATCCGTGACCTGATAGCCCAGTACATGTCGCTGTACAGCGCCGAAACGCTGGCGGATATCAACGTCACTCCGCAGGCGCTACAGCAGGGGCTAAACCGAATGCAGCAGGACATCGGGCTGACGCTTGCTCAGGACGAAATCCAGCTACCGGAAGCCGAGCTAAAAAGCGTGCGCATGTTGCGTTATGACAGCACATCCATCGCGCAAATCGCCTGGCTGCATGCCAGCTATGGGCCGATGGCGCTTTGTATTTCGCGGGCTAAAACCGCCGGATCGGGCGGGCTGAAACATGAGGTACGCAGAGGCCTGAACCTGGTCTGGTGGCGCGAGAAAGGTTTTGAATACGTGCTGATTGGCCGTAACCCGCAGCAGGACTTGCAAAATAGCGGCGAACTGTTGCAACAGCAGATCTAAAAAAGGCCAGCTCATCGGCTGGCCTCACGGGCGCTTAACGTTCCGTTTCGTTTAGCGGCCAGGACTCGAACAGATAGCCGTCGAAATTAATATCATCGACGTCGGACAGTGCCAGCAGCCGGTTTTTTACATTTTCCAGATGCTGCCACATGGCATGTTTGGCGGCTTTGGCGTCTTTTTTGATAAGCGCAGCCAGGATAAGCTTATGGTCGCTAAGCCACTCGCTGCGATAGTGATTATTTTCCAGATGGCTGTGCAGCTGAACCCACATCGGGTTGTTCTCGCGCCACTGCCAGGATTGCCTGAACAGCTCCACCAGCATGCTGTTATGGGTCGCCTCGGCAATCGCCAGGTGAAACTGCCTGTCGCCGCTTTCCCCCTCTTCCGACGCCAGCTCCTGCTCTTCAACCTGCAAAGCACGGCGCATTTTCATGATGTCTTCGCGGGTGGCCTGCTGCGCGGCGAACTCGGCGATATTGCTCTCCAGCAGTTGGCGAGCCTGCAATAGCTCAAACGGCCCGGCATCGTTGCACTGCGTGGCGGAAACCGTCTCTCCGGCAATCGCCTGGCGGGGCATAGCAATAACAAAAATACCCGCACCGCGCCGGACTTCAATTAGCCCCTCGATTTCCAGCATGATCAGCGCTTCACGCACTACGGTGCGGCTAACCGCCAGTAAAGAGGCAATCTCCCGCTCCGGCGGCAGCCTGTCGCCCAGGGCATACTGCTGCCCGGCTATCATCTCGCGCAGCATCACGCCCACTTCCTGGTAAGGGCGCTGCGGCGGGACGGCGGATTTTTCGTGGGTTTGAGGTTTCATCATTGCTCACAACAGGCCGGGAATGCGCCAGACTATAGCATAATTGGTTGACCCATTCCCTTGCCCCGGTGAACGTGTGCAGGCTTTATTTCGGGAAGAAGGCCCGCTGGATAGCCAGCTCAACCCCACGAACCTCCGCCAGCCCTTTCAGGCGGCCAATCGCCGAATAACCCGGATTCACTTTCTTTTTCAGATCGTCGAGCATCTGGTGGCCGTGATCCGGGCGCATGGGGATCAGGTCTTCCCGCCCGGCAGCCTTGCGGCGCTGCTCTTCTTCTGCGATAGCCTTCACCACTTCATACATATCCACATCGCCATACAGATGAGCCGCCTCATGGAAGGTCTTCGGGTTATCTTCCCGCAGCGTGGAGCGTAAATGGGTGAAGTAGATGCGCGGGCCGAAGCGTTTAATCATCCCGACCAGATCGTTGTCGGCGCGCACGCCGTAAGAGCCGGTACACATAGTGAAACCGTTCGCCTCGCTGCTAACCGCCTCGACCATCCACTGCATATCTTCCACGGTAGAAACAATGCGCGGCAGGCCGAGAATTGGGCGCGGAGGATCGTCCGGGTGCACCGCCATGCGAAGCCCCACTTGTTCGGCAACAGGAATAATACCGCGCAGGAAGTAAGCGAAGTTCTCGCGCAGCTTTGTTTTGTCGATATCTTTGTAGGTATCAAGCCGGGCGCGGAACTGATCCAGCGTGTAGCCTTCTTCCGCTCCGGGCAGGCCAGCAATGATGTTGCGCGTCAGACGGGCTTTTTCTTCATCGCTCATTTCGGCAAAACGCCGGTTCGCCTGCTCAATTTCTTCGGCGCTGTAGTCCGCCTGCGCACCTTTGCGTTGCAGGATGTGCAGCTCAAAGGCGGCAAATTCGATTTGGTCAAAGCGCAGCGCTTTGGAGCCGTCCGGCAGCTGATATTCGAGGTCGGTTCGCGTCCAGTCCAGCACCGGCATAAAGTTGTAGCACACGGTATATATGCCGCACTGCGCCAGGTTGCGCAGGCTCTGGCGGTAGTTTTCAATCCACAGGTCGTACTGCCCGCTGTGGGTTTTGATCTCTTCGTGGATTGGCACGCTTTCAACCACCGACCACTCCAGCCCAGCCGTCTCAATCATCGCTTTACGCTTGAGGATCTCGTCCACCGGCCAGACTTCGCCGTTTGGAATGTGATGCAGTGCGGTGACAACGCCTGTGGCACCGGCCTGGCGCACATCGGCCAGCGTTACCGGATCGTTCGGACCATACCAACGCCAGGTTTGTTTCATGTAGCATCCTCGATAGCTTTTAATTGGTTGACCACCCAATCTCGCGACTGAGCACCATGATTCATCCACTCTATGACGAACAAATTCGGCTAATTTAGCCAGGCTGTCAATCAGAGAAGAATAATTGGTTAACCAAAATCACAATTTAGCACACAACATTGAGGATAAATCGCGAAAAGCTATAGGACATCTATAAACTGCGGGCACAAAAAAACCCGCCTAAGCGGGTTTTTTAACTACTGAAACGTCAGGCTGGATTACAGCGCAACAACGTTAGCAGCAGCTGGGCCTTTAGCGCCGTTCTCGATAGAGAACTCAACTTTCTGGCCTTCGTCGAGAGTCTTGAAGTTATCGCTCTGGATTGCAGAGAAGTGTACGAACACGTCTTTGCTGCCGTCAGCAGGAGAGATAAAACCGAAACCTTTCTCAGCGTTGAACCATTTTACTAAACCAGTCATTTTGTTAGACATAGATATTACCTTTTTCATTATCTTGAGCCACTAAACGCGGCGAACATGGTCTGTTCAGCAGAGTTGGACTTATTCGGGCACTTAGGAGGAGACTCGAGAAGAAGGGATATCTAAGATAGCGCTTGAACTGAGGACTGCTTTACTAAAACTGCTTTCATAAGGTCTGTGTTCCAAACCGAGAGCTAATCTCTCACGTCCTTACTCATTTATCAAGAACAACTTTCAAATAAAAAATATTCTCATTTAATTTCCCGGGAAATGGGCCCTCTCTTCCGCGGAGGAGAGGGGGTTGTATTACTCAGCCACCTTAACAATCAACTTGCCGAAGTTCTTCCCGGAAAGCAGGCCCTGGAACGCCTCGACGCTTTTCTCCAGGCCGTCCACAATATCTTCGCGGAACTCAATCTCACCGGCAGCAATCCATTCGCTCATCTGTTTAAAGAATTCTTCGTAACGATGGCCGTAATCCAGGCTGATGATAAAACCTTCCACGCGCATGCGTTTTTTCAGAATGGTCGACATCAGCAGCGGCAAACGGTCTTGTTCAAAGGCGCTATTTTCACCGTTGTACTGGCTTATCATGCCGCAAACAGGGATGCGCGCTTTGGTGTTAAGCAGCGGGAGCACCGCGTCAAACACCGCGCCACCGACGTTTTCAAAATAGACATCGATGCCGTTCGGGCAGGCTTTTGCCAGCTGTTCGGCAAAGCCGCTGGCGCGGTGATCGAGACAAACATCAAACTTCAGCGTCTCTTTTACATAGCGGCATTTCTCTTCCCCGCCTGCAATACCAACGACCTTCGCGCCACGCAGGCGAGCGGTTTGCCCGACAACGGAACCCACGGCTCCGCTGGCCGCCGCTACCACCACCGTTTCACCCGGCTGCGGATTGCCGATATCGGTCAGCCCCATATAGCCGGTAAAGCCCGGCATCCCAAGCAGCCCCAGCGCCCAGGAAGGATGCGCCATATTTTTATCCAGCTTGCGGAGCCCTTCGCCGTTCGAAATAGCGTAGTCCTGCCAGCCAGCATAGGACAGCACCAGGTCGCCGGGCTGATAATCGGGATGCTGAGAGCTTTCCACGCGGCTAACGGTCCCGCCAACAATCACTTCGCCGATACCAATGGGTGCAGAGTAAGATTTGGCGTCACTCATGCGCCCACGCATATACGGGTCGAGTGAAAGATAAAGAGTGCGCAGCAGCACCTCGCCTTTACCGGGCGCGGGCACGGCGATCTCTTCCAGATGAATATCTTCGCGAGTTGGCATGCCCTGCGGGCGCTGTGCCAGGACGAAGCGACGGTTTTTATCAGCAGACTGGGCCATCAGGAGCTCCTTAGTTTTCCAGAGTGAAAACTTCAGACTAGTCAAAATCGGGCTGGGGCAGCATGAAATTCGTGCGGCATAGGATTTATGCCGCAACTTCCGCTAAAACGATACTTACGGCCAGCAGATCGGCGCTGCCGCCGGGGCTGAGATTACGGGCCATCAGCTCCGAGTCCATCTGCTGTAAATCTTCTGTCGTCCAGCCCTGTTTCAGCAGGCGAGCGGCATAGCGCTGCACGTAGCGCAGGCCGGTCAGCCCGCCTCGCGACGCCAGATTGGTATCAGGATTAACCGCCATCAGGCGCAGCATCGCATTCAAAAGACGGCGCTGCGGGTCGGCTTCCTGATGCCAGTAAGGCAGCACATGTTGGCGTACCGTCAAAAATCCGCTTTCGGCTTCGCCACGCGCCCCGGTCAAACCAAACTGCTGATACAGCCTTTCACCAACGGTTGCCGCCTTACGCGCCATAACCAGCTCTCTTTCCACCAGGCCGCTGCACATCTCACCCACCGTGGCGCACAGCTTCGCGGCGGTCAATTTTTCCCCCTGCCCCAGCAGGCGGCCTGCGGCGGTAGACAGCAGCCCGAGAGAGAACACGCCGCCTTTATGCGTGTTCACCCCGCCGGTGGCCTGATACATCGCCTGCTCGCAGGCTATTCCGGCCGGGCGGATCAGCCGCAGCATTTCACCGCTCCCGCGCCCGGCGTGCTCAAGCCCAAGCGCGTGAAAAGTGCCGAACCACGGCGATATAGCGGCGATACTGCGAAGAAACATCGGCAAGTCCATATCCCGATGCGAGCCGTTATTTGCGCTATCCACCAGCCCAGGCTTTGGCGTCAGCCAGACTTCATCCAGCAGGGCCTGCCGCACCAGCCCCGGAACGTCCGGCAGCGACGCGGCGACGGGATTAATCTCTGGCAAACCAGCCATCTATTAGCCTCTCTACGCGTTGAGTCACCTCATCCAGCGGATGGCGGCGGGAACGGGCGCAGGCATGAGCCGGTTCGTTACATACCAGGCAACGTCGCCCCGCCATATCCAACGAGCTTCGCCCCACCGGGCCGTTCTCCGGGCAGATAACATCTGCGTCCCACAGCCTGCCGAGCGGGTGAGTTTGCTCCAGCTCTACCGTTGCCGCTTTCAGCTCGCTAGCCGCATGTGCCACGCTCCACATCGCTTCCGCCCCGGTTGGCAGCCAAAATACCTGCCTCTCCAGCACCGGCCAGTGACGCTGCCACAGCAGCTGATCGCACGCCTGCAAAGCCACCGCCATGCAGTTGCGGTAGCGAATGCTGTCTTTAACCGGACCGGGCGTCACCAGCGTCAGGGAAAGCACCGGCTGCCGGTGGCGCACCAGCCAGTCATGCTGCCTGCGGGCGCGCTTCTCTTTGGCCTCCAGCAGCGCTTCAAGGGTAATGCCTTCATGCTCCAGCAGGGCTTCGCTCATGGTGTTTACTCCTCTTTGACCTGGCGCACCACGTCGATCACGCTGCCGTCACGGTAGCGGATCACGCCGACAATACGCCGGGTGAACTCGATAGGCCTTGGCTCCCCGGTCAGGGAAATGGCGCGTTTGTAGAGATCTGCGATATCCACAACTTTCACGCCCGCGGCCAGCAGCCGTTCGCGGATCTCCGGGCGCGCCGGATTCACGGCAATGCCGTGGTCGGTAACCAGGACGTCGATACTTTCACCCGGCGTTACCCGCGTGGTGACGCGTTTGACTACGGTCGGAATGCGGGTGCGCAGCAGCGGCGCGACCACAATCGTCAGGTTTGCGGCGCTGGCTACGTCGCAGTGGCCGCCGGAAGCGCCGCGCATGACGCCGTCGGAGCCGGTTATTACATTGACGTTAAAATCGATATCTATCTCTAAGGCGCTGAGAATAACCACGTCCAGCTGGTCGCAGCTGGCGGCTTTTGCCGTCGGGTTGGCGTAGACGTTGGTGGAGATCTCAACGTGGTTCGGGTTACGCGCCAGCGAGGCCGCTGCCTGTCCGTCAAAGCATTGAGTATCGAGCAGCTTTTCGATCAGGCCTTTCTCATGCAGATCAACCAGGCTCCCGGTGATCCCGCCCAGCGCGAAGCGAGCCACCACGCCGTTGCGTTCCATTTTCTCTTCCATAAAGCGCGTGCAGGCGGTAGCCGCCGCGCCGGAGCCGGTTTGCATTGAGAAACCGTTACGAAAATACCCCGAGTGCTCGATGACTTCGGCGGCCGCACGGGCAATCATCAGCTCGCGCGGGTTGCTGGTGACGCGGGCCGCGCCCACGCTAATTTTGGCCGGATCGCCGACGGTATCGACCTTGACGATGTAATCCACTTCGTCCTGTATCAGGCTGGCGGGCATATTGGGAAACGGCACCAGTTCTTCGGCCAGTAGCACAACTTTGCGGGCAAAGTGGGCGTCCACTTTGGCATAGCCAAGCGAGCCGCAGCAGGATTTACCGTGAGTGCCGTTGGCATTGCCGAACTCATCGCTACACGGCACGCCCAGAAACGCCACGTCGATGTTCAGCTCGCCGTCCTGCAACAGCTTCACGCGGCCGCCGTGGGAGTGAATTTGCACCGGCTCGTCCATCAGGCCGTGAGAAATAGCCTCCGCCAGCTTGCCGCGCATGCCCGAGGTGTAAATACGGGTGATAACGCCGGAGCGGATGTGCTCGATAAGCGCTTCATTGCAGGTCATCAACGAACTGGAGGCCAGAGTGAGGTTTTTAAAGCCGAGGCGAGCGAGCGTGGCGACTACGTGGTTAATCACGCGGTCTCCCTCGCGAAACGCGTGATGGAAGGAAATGGTCATGCCGTCTTTCAGCCCGCTTTGGGCAATCGCCTGCTCCAGCGTGCCGCAGAGTTTGCGGTTTTTCTTCGCCTCAGCGTCCTTAAGCCACGGGGTAATCTGGTGCGCACCTTCAAAATCAGTGAGATGCGAAAGATGCGGGTAATCGAGGTGCAAAAGTTCAGTCATATTGCTCATTGTTTTATCCTTAGCGACGCACGCCGGAAGCAGAAGCGCGTTCCAGCACCACCTGCGCGTGATTGATAATTGGCGCATCAATCATCTTGCCGTTGAGCGACACCACGCCCAGCCCGTTACGCTCGCCTTCATCCGCCGCGGCAATCACCCGGCGAGCATAATCAACCTCTTCCTGAGTCGGCGCGTAGGCGTTATGCAGCAGCTCAATCTGCCGTGGGTTAATCAGCGATTTCCCGTTGAAGCCCATCTTGCGGATCAGCTCGACTTCGCGCAGGAATCCCGCTTCGTTATTCACGTCCGACCAAACCACATCGAAGGCATCAATTCCTGCGGCACGAGCGGCATGCAGCACCGCACAGCGAGCATAGAAAAGCTCCGTGCCGTCGCCGCGTTCGGTCTGCATATCCATCACGTAGTCAAACGCCGCCAGCGCAATACCGATAAGGCGCGGGGAGGAACGAGCAATAGCCACGGCGTTTATCACGCCCACGGCGGACTCAATCGCCGCCATTAATTTGGTGGAACCCGGCTCGCGCCCGCACGCTTTTTCAATGCGTTCAAGGTGCGATTCAAGCAGGAAGATATCTTCCTGCGTATCGGTTTTCGGCAGGCGCACTACGTCCACACCGGCGCGAACTACAGCTTCAAGATCGGCAAGACCAAAAGGCGTATTCAACGGATTGATGCGTACCACGGTTTCAATATCGCGGTACATCGGATGCTGGAGCGCGTGGAATACCAGCACGCGGGCGGTATCTTTCTCGCGCAGGGCAACCGCATCTTCCAGATCGAACATGATCGAGTCCGGGCGGTAGATAAAAGCGGTTGAAAGCATGGCGGCATTGGCGCCGGGGAGAAATAGCATGCTGCGACGGAGTTTTTTCATTGTAATTTTTCCCAGTCAATTTGTTCGACGTTGGCCGCACGCAGCACCGCGCTTTGCAGCCGGGCGCGGATCACGCAGTCCAGCGCGCCTTTGTCTTCAAGAATAAAAATGCCCTCTTTCACCCCGAGCTGTTGCAGGGTCTGCTCCGCTACTTTGCGAATCTGCTCGCCAAACTGCTTTTGCACTTCGCTGTGGGTAATCAGGCTGAATTCCCCTTCGGCGGGAGCCACCCGCACCAGCAGATCGCTGGACTCGAGCGTGCCGGCTAAAGCTTCCTTAACTATTTTCATAAGGCTTTGTCCTGGTTAAAAAATCAGGCCACATCCAGAGCGTAATAACGCTGGAGATGGCTAAAGGTTGTTTCCGGGACTATTTCCCGGATGCGGGCCATTTGCTGGCTCTTGAGTAAGGCACGGACTTCCGAGGCGGATATCGCCCGCCCGGCGGCATGGCATTTACGCGGCAGCTCCACCACCTGAAGCGAGGCCGCGCTATGGTTGCGGTGTACCTCAAGCCAGTAGCGCATGGCCTGGTTGTACTCACGCGTGACGGCGCAAAACGGTTCGTTGCCAACAAAACGGTGGGTGATTCCGAGCGCGGGAGCGATGTAGTCGCGGAAAATCATCAAGTCCATCGCGCTCCAGGTTTTGTCGATAAGGCCGCTCTCCTTCAGGAAATAGCCCGGAAAAGTGGCGCGGGAAATCAGGTAGTCGGAACCCCGATGCACGATGACGTTCGGCAAATGCGCCACGCCCCGGCAAACCATCTCCCAGCGCTCTTCAAACGGGAAAAAGGAGGCGTCTTCACGTACCACGAACAGATGCAGCCAGTCGCAGCGCGCCGCCGCCTGCTCCGCTAAATAGCGGTGGCCCAGGGTGAACGGGTTGGCGTTCATCACAATCGAGCCGATGCGGCTCCCGGGCTTGCGCTTTTTTTCCAGCCCGGCGCAGTAGCGGCTAATGCCGACGGGCGTGTTTTCCATCAGCACCGCCGTCTCTTCCACCTGCACCAGCGGCCAGAAGCCGCCCTGGCGAAAGCGCTCAAGATTGTGCGGGCGAGTAAACAGAAACAGATGCGCATTGCCGCGCTCCATCGCCATGTGCTGTATCTCGCCCAGCAAACGAACGCTGAGGTTATCGCCGCGCCAGGCCTCATCCACCGCCACGCATTTGATGGTGCGCCACGCCAGCCCCGCACAGCCCACGATCCGGCGTCCCGCAGCGGCAACCACAAACAGCTGAATATCGCCGTCGAGGCCGAGCTGATTGCATTCCAGTAGCTCACGGATCGCCGCCAGCTCCTGCGGCTGTCTTAGAGGATCGACGGTTCTGAACTCAATGGGTGTGGAGTGGTACATGGCGTTAGTGAGCCACCGCCACGGCGGCCTGCGGCGCACGCGCTTCAACGATCACGTTGCTGAGATGGCCGATGCGTTCAATTTCAACTTCAATACAATCGCCCGGTTTCATAAACAGCGGCGGCGTGCGTTTTTTACCTACCCCGCCCGGAGATCCGGTAATGATCACATCGCCAGCGCCGAGCGAAGTGAAGGTGCTGATGTATTCGATAAGCTCCGCCACTTTGTGGATCATGCTGCTCGTGTTGTCTTCCTGCACCATGCGGCCGTTAAGCCAGGTGCGGATCGCCAGATCGTGAGGATCGGTAATTTCGTCGGCGGTAGTCATCCACGGCCCAAAGGAACCGGTCTGTGGCCAGTTTTTTCCGGCGGTAAACCAGCTGTGCTGCCAGTCCCGTGCCGAACCGTCCATGTAGCAGCTGTAACCGGCAACGTGGCTCAGAGCATCTGCGGCGGCGATATTCACTCCGCCTTTGCCGATGATCACCGCCAGCTCGCCTTCGTAATCAAATTCGCTGGAGTGGTGCGGTTTAACCACCGGGCCGTTATGTCCGGTCTGGGAATCAGCAAAGCGCACGAACAGCGTGGGAGCCGGGTTGTGCTGGTCAAACTCTTTGCGCTTGTCGGCGTAGTTCATGCCAACGCAGAGGATCTTTTCCGGGCGCTCAATCACCGGCAGCCAGCTGACATCGGCGGGAGAGAAGTCGGCGGCCTGCCCGGCAAACGGCAGAGCTTCGTGTACGGCATCCGCCGCCAACAGGGCCTTAAGATCCGCAAAGCGGGTGCCTAAGCGACGGCCAAGATCAACAATGCCTTCCGGCGTAACGATGCCGTAGCTACGCTGACCCTGCAGTAAATAACTCGCGAGTTTCATAACAGTTCCTGGTTAATCAAAAATCAGACAAGAAAGTTGCCAAGCACCAGCAGCGCCACCGAAACGTTAATTGCGCCGCCGATGCGGGTGGCAATTTGTGCGAACGGCATCAGCGACATGCGGTTGCCTGCGGTAAGAATCGCAACGTCGCCGGTGCCGCCCTGCCCGCTCTGGCAGCAGGAGACAATCGCCACGTCGATAGGATGCATACCGATTTTTTTACCGACGAAGAAGCCGGTCGCCACCAGCGCGCTGACGGTGCTGACGATGACCAGCAGGTTGTTGATGGTGAAAGCGTCAACCAGCTCGTTCCACGGCGTAATCGCCACGCCCACGGCGAAGAGGATTGGGTAGGTGACGGCGGTCTGGAAGAATTTATAAACCACCTGCGAACCGGCAAGCATGCGCGGAGAAACGCCGTGGCAAAGCTTGATAAGAACGGCAACAAACAACATGCCGACCGGTGCAGGCAGGCCAATCAGTTTGTGCAGCAGCATGCCGACCATGTAGAGCAGCACCGCCAGCAGCGCGCCGGAAGCGATAGTAGTAACATCCGCTTTACCGCTGAACATCGACGTGGAGGGCTCTTTCTCACCGTTGGCTTTTTTGCCCGGCATCAGCTCCCCTTCCCCGGTCAGATGCGGGAAGCGCTTACCCAGTTGGTTCAGGCAGCCGGAGATAACAATCGCCGTCAGGCTACCCAGCATCACGATAGGCAGAATGCGGCCCAGCGCCACGCCCTGGTCCATATGCAGCAGGGTGGCATAGCCGATGGAAAGCGGAATAGCCCCTTCGCCCACGCCGCCGGCCATAATAGGCAAAATCAGGAAGAAGAAGATCTGGAAGGGTTCAAGGCCTAACGCCAGCCCAACGCCCATGCCAACAACCATGCCGACCACTTCACCGCACAGCATCGGGAAGAAAATGCGCAGGAAGCCCTGAATCAGCGCGGTGCGGTTCATGCTCATGATGCTGCCGACGATAATGCAGCAGATGTAGAGATAGAGAATGTTGGTGGATTTGTAGAATTTGGTGGTGGACTCTACCACGACATCCGGCAGCAGCCCGTAATAGACTAGCGCGGAAGGGATAAAGGTGGCGCAGATGGCGGCGGCGCCCATTTTGCCGATAACCGGCAGGCGCTTACCAAACTCGCCGCAGGCGAAGCCGAAGAAAGCCAGAGTGGCCACCATCACCACGATGTCGCTCGGCAGCTTGCCGCCCAGGCAGTCAATGGCTATCAGCGCACCGGCCAGAACAAACAGCGGCAGCGGGATAATGCCCACTTTCCAGCTGTCGAGAATATGCCACCAGCGCTCCTTCATCGACGGCTTATTAATATCAATAGGTTCTGGAATGATGTTGTAGGAATCATCGGTCGTGCTCATAATCAAGCTCCTTATTTTAATTTGTCGGAGCAGACTAAAAGATTAAATACCCATGTA
The DNA here is from genome assembly GCF_000412335.2 of Cedecea davisae DSM 4568. Taxonomy (GTDB): domain Bacteria; phylum Pseudomonadota; class Gammaproteobacteria; order Enterobacterales; family Enterobacteriaceae; genus Cedecea; species Cedecea davisae. The sequence continues at coordinate 333,167 of NZ_KE161030.1, read as the reverse complement.
ATGTGAGGGCAAGCAGATTAAAACCGTTAATTTAAAGGCATCTATGGCGTTAATGGTTTTAATTGTTGGCGTGGTTTTTATGGTTTTTATTAATAGGCTTAGAGAAACCTTAAGCTGGCCTAAAAAACAGCAGATAGAGGATGAAAAACGCCGTTGCGTGAGGTTGTTCAAACTTTCACTCAAAGCCACGTAGACTGCGGCTCATCAGTGTTAAGCTGGCGTCTTGCTCTGCTGAATACACGCTGGATTATGAAAGTCTCTTTTCAAATACGCTTATTTATCTACCTCGTCGCCTTTTTTTCGGTGCTATTTTGCATGCTCGGCACCTATTACTATTTCGACGTTGGCCGCCAGCTTTATCAGGAAATGAGCACCCGCGCCAGAATTCAGGCAGAAGATATTGCCTTAATTCCCACATTAGAGGATTCTGTAGCCAGAAAGGATATTCCGGCAATCCATAGCTTTATGCAAAAACTGGTTAGCCACAGCGACGCCAGCTTTATCGTTATTGGCGATGACCACGGCATCCATCTCTACCACTCGGCCTACGCAGACCGGGTGGGCAAAACCCTGGTCGGCGGCGATAACGAAGAGGTTTTACAGGGCAAAAGCATTACCACTTTGCGCCAGGGCGGCCTTGGTCTTTCATTACGCAGCAAAGCGCCGATTTTTGACCAACACGGCAAAGTCATCGGCATCGTTTCCGTCGGCTACCTGAAAAGCTATCTCGACGATGTCACCTCCGGCAAAGTGATTAATATTCTGCTGGCCGCCGCTTTTCTGCTGGTCGCCTTATTCGTTTTTTCCTGGTACTTCACCCGCAGCATTAAAAAGCAGATGTTTTCCCTGGAGCCCAGGCAGATAAGCCTGCTGGTGCGCCAGCAGAAGGCGATGATGGAGTCGATTTATGAAGGGGTGATAGCCATTGATAGCCAGTCGCATATTGAGGTTATCAATAAGGCGGCGAAAAAACTGCTCGGACTGAACCAGCCTTCGCGCGAGATCAGAGGCAGGCAGCTTGCCGAGGTGATTAACCCGGTCGCGTTCTTCAACCCCGAAGTGATGCTGGCTCGCGATACCCACGACGAAATTTGCGCCTTCAACGATCTCAGCGTGGTGGCAAGCCGGGTGCGCATCGAACTGGAGGGCAAGTTGCAGGGATGGGTTATCACCTTCCGCGACCGCAAGGATATCGACAGCCTGAGCTTCCAGCTAAGCCAGGTAAAGCGTTATGTCGATAACCTGCGCATCATGCGTCATGAGCAGTTAAATCGTATGGCAACGCTTGCCGGGCTGCTGCATATGGCACGCTACGACGAGGCAAAACGCTACATCAAAGCCCAGTCTGAACATGCTCAGGAAGTGCTGGATTTTGTCTCAGCACGTTTCTGCTCCGCCACGCTTTGCGGGCTGCTGCTCGGGAAATATGCCAGAGCGAGAGAAAAAGGGGTGGTGCTGGCGTTCGACCCGGCCTGCAGCATGACCCGCATGCCCGCTAACGTGCCGGAGTCAGAGCTGATTTCGATAATTGGCAACCTGCTGGATAACGCAATTGAAGCCACGCAGCGCGCCGAAGGCGAACACCAGCCGGTTGAAGTGTATATCGTGCTCAACGAACGAGAACTGGTGATTGAAGTGGCCGATCACGGCGTAGGCATTGCCCCGGAGCTGCGTGAGCATATTTTCACCCCCGGCGTCACCACCAAAACCCACGGCGATCACGGGCTGGGGCTGCACCTTATCGCCAGTTATGTTGCGCTGGCAAAAGGCAGCGTGGAGGTTTCCGACAACCTGCCGAGCGGAACCGTTTTCTCGGTCTTTATTCCAGACGTTGTCGTTCCGGGCAGCAACCTCAACCCAACGTAAGGCTTTTAGTATGCAGAATGAAATGATTAATGTGCTGATCGTGGAGGATGAGAGCGAACTTGCCGCCCTCCATGCGGAGCTTATCGATAAGCACCCTCACCTCCATCTGGTTGGCATTGCCAGCAGCCTGGCCGCCGCCCAGCGCCTGATGCGCGAAAAGCAGCCTCAGTTGCTGCTGCTGGACAACTATTTGCCCGACGGCAAAGGCATCACGCTGTTCGGCAGCGACCTGCTCAAGCAGTATCCGTGCTCGGTCATTTTCATTACCGCCGCCAGCGATATGGATACCTGTAGCCAGGCCATCCGCAGCGGCGCGTTTGACTACATCCTGAAGCCCGTTTCGTGGAAGCGTCTGAGCCACTCTCTGGAGCGCTTCGTACAGTTCAGCCAGCAGCAGCGCGAATGGAAAGTGGTCGATCAGCAAAACGTCGATAAGCTTTATGAACTACAGGCAAGAAACGCCCCGCTCGACGCGGGCAGCAAGGGGATTGAGGAAAATACCTTAGAGCTGGTGCAGCGCCTGTTTCGCGAGGGCGAAGCGCAGCGCTGTTTTTCAGTGGACGACGTGGTAAGCGAAACCAAACTGAGTAAAACCACCGCCCGCCGCTACCTGGAGCACTGCGTCGAAAAAGGTTTTCTCAGCGTAGAGATGCTGTACGGCAAAATTGGTCACCCCCGCCGTTTATATAAGCGCAGCTGAGCGGATAATTTATCCGCTCTACGTCGTTATCCCAGCACGGTTACCGCATCCTGCAGGCGGGTAGCGCGGTGTTTAACCATCGCTGAAACCTGCGCACCTTCTTCCACCAGCGCGGCGTTTTTCTGAGTGATGGAATTTAATTCCGCCACCGCGCGGGTGATATCCGCCAGGCCATCGGCCTGTTCCGAAGTGGCATGGCTAATCTGGCCGAGAAGCTGGGTCACGTTTTGTACCTGAGCCACGATGTCCTGCATGGTTCGGCCCGCCTCGTGAACCTGTACCGTGCCCGACTGTACCTTGCTGGCGCTGGCGTCGATAAGCTTACGGATATCGTTGGCCGCACTGGCGCTGCGCTGAGCCAAATTGCGAACCTCACCGGCAACCACCGCAAAGCCTTTACCCTGCTCACCGGCGCGGGCCGCTTCTACCGCCGCGTTAAGCGCCAGAATATTGGTCTGGAAGGCGATGTCGTTGATAAGGGTAGTGATAGAGCCGATGCGCTGCGTGCTGTCTGCGATATCGTCCATGGTGGTCACCACGGTTTCCATCGCGTGGCCGCCCTGGGTGGCTGCATCGCTGGCGGAGCTGGAAAGTTTGTCTGCCGCCGCCGCGGTTTCCGAGTTGGTTTGTACCGAAGCCGCCATTTGGTTCATGGTCGCCACGGTTTGCTGCACGTTGACCACCGTCTGACGGGTACGCTCGTTAAGATCGTCATTACCCTTGGCCATGGCTTCGCTGCCGGTACGCACGTTTGCCACCTGGCTGCTGACATCATTAATCAGCCAGCGGCACATCAGGCCAAGCTGGCCGATAGAGCGCAAAATGGTGCCAATTTCGTCGCTACGCTGTAGGTGCTTAACGCGGTGGCTGTTGCCGGTCGCTACTTCCAGCGCCTGGCGTTTAACGTTTTCCAGGGGACGTGCGATTTGCCACTCCAGCAGGATACAGGCAAGTGCGGTAAACGCCGTAATGGCCAGCATTTGCAGCGGGTTCTCGCCGAACGCAAAAGCGGCGGCCATCAGTAGCACAAACAGCCCGCCCATCAGCCCGCGAATACGCCAGCGCAGGGAAAGCGTCGGCAGCTTGCCAAACAGGCCTTTGCGCAGTACCAGGCCTTTGTAAACGGTCTTGTTGCTGCGCCCTTCGTTCAGGGCCTTATACAGCGGCTCGGCGGCGGCAATTTCTTCCGGCGTGGCCTTGGTGCGAATCGACATATAGCCGGTCGTTTTGCCGTTGCGCACCACCGGTACGGCATTGGCCCGCACCCAATAATGGTCGCCATTTTTACGGCGATTCTTCACGATGCCGGTCCACGGCTCGCCCTGTTGCAGGGTAAACCACATGTCGGCAAATGCCGCTTTCGGCATATCGGGATGCCGCACGACGTTGTGTGCAGCGCCGCTCAGTTCATGAAGCTGGTAACCGCTGACCTGCACGAAGGTATCGTTAGCGTGGGTAATGTAACTTTGCAGATCGGTGGTGGACATCAGGGTCGTATCGTCATCGAGCGTGTATTCGCGCTGGGTGACCGGCACATGGGCGGACATAGCAACTCCCTTTGAGAGGTTATCCAGATGTTAATGCTTTAGTGGTATCTATGTTATGTCGGCGCAGTGAAATTTTACTTTAGTTAAAAAATTTGATATTGATCACACTTCCAAGTATTAGCCACAATATTAATGAGACTAGCTTAAGCATTGCATTTTAAATAGTTTCAATGTGTTATTACTTGTTCACCTCTCTTTGCTGGCACCTGAACTGAGTGCTGCTGTTTTCGCCAGCGTTTGTTCATCGGCACACTACACTTACAGAGGGAATTTTTACCCCCGCAAGGAAAACTCGAGGATAAAAAATGTTAAAAAGGAAAAAGTCAGGCCGATTAAGGTCAGTGATGTCACTATCATTGACGATGCGCGCCTGAAAAAAGCCATCACTGCCGCCTCACTCGGTAACGCGATGGAATGGTTTGATTTTGGTGTTTATGGTTTTGTTGCTTACGCCCTGGGTAAAGTCTTCTTCCCGGATGCCAGCCCAAGCGTGCAGATGATTGCCGCGCTGGGGACCTTCTCTGTTCCTTTCCTGATTCGCCCGCTGGGCGGCCTGTTCTTTGGGATGCTAGGGGATAAATACGGTCGTCAGAAAATTCTGGCTATCACCATCGTCATCATGTCGCTCAGTACCTTCGCCATCGGGCTTATCCCGTCTTATGCCACCATCGGCATCTGGGCACCTATCCTGCTGCTGCTGGCCAAAATGGCCCAGGGCTTCTCGGTAGGCGGCGAATATACCGGGGCGTCTATCTTTGTGGCCGAATACTCACCCGACCGAAAACGCGGCTTTATGGGCAGCTGGCTGGACTTCGGTTCAATAGCCGGATTTGTCTGCGGCGCGGGCGTCGTGGTGCTGATTACCGCGATTGTCGGCGAGGAAAGCTTCCTCGAATGGGGCTGGCGTATTCCGTTCTTCCTGGCGCTGCCGCTGGGCATCATCGGCCTCTACCTGCGCCACGCGCTGGAAGAGACTCCGGCGTTCCAGCAGCACGTTGAGAAAATGGAACAGGGCGACCGCGAAGGCCTGGCTGAAGGGCCGAAGGTATCGTTTAAAGAGATTGCCACCAAACACTGGCGCAGCCTGCTGGTGTGTGTCGGTCTGGTGATTTCCACCAACGTAACCTACTACATGCTGCTGACCTACATGCCGAGCTACCTCTCCCATAACCTGCATTATTCGGAAGAGCATGGGGTGCTGATAATCATCGCCATTATGGTGGGGATGCTGTTCGTACAGCCGATGATTGGCCTGCTGAGCGACCGTTTTGGCCGCCGTCCGTTTATCTTCCTCGGCAGTCTCGGCCTGTTCCTGCTGTCTATTCCGGCGTTTATGCTGATTAACAGCAACGAAATTGGGCTGATTTTTGCCGGTCTGCTGATACTGGCGGTGGTGCTGAACTTCTTTATCGGCGTAATGGCATCCACTCTGCCGGCGATGTTCCCGACCCATATTCGTTATAGCGCCCTTGCCAGCGCCTTTAACATCTCGGTGCTGATTGCGGGCGTGACGCCTACGCTTGCGGCCTGGCTGGTAGAAACTACCCAGAACCTGATGATGCCTGCTTACTACCTGATGGTCGTGGCGATTATCGGCTTTATCACCGCCATCACCATGAGAGAGACGGCGAATAAACCGCTGAAAGGCGCAACGCCGGCGGCCTCTGATATTGCCGAAGCTCGTGAGATTGTTCAGGAGCATCACGATAATATCGAGCAGAAGATCGAGGACCTGGATAAGGAAATCGAAGACTTACAGGCGAAACGTACCCTGCTGGTGCAGCAGCACCCGCGCATAAACGAGTAGTTTTTCCCTCCTGACTAAGGGGTACAGGGAAAGAATGAGAAAGCCTCCGCCTTTGCGTGGAGGCTTTTTTTTGCGCCTTTTCCCTGCGAGGAAAACTGAAGGAATGAGGATTCTCAGCACTTTATGGCATTGGATATATCGTATATTTATATGCAAAGCGCAATTTTGACTTTGTGAATTGCGATAACTCACCTAACGTAAATACACTTAGAAAAAGCCGATAAAAAACACAATTTACAGGGTGCACACATGCAAAGAAAAGTTCTGCCATTACTGCTGCTTGCCGCGCTGTCCGCGGCTTCTCATGCCGCCACGCCGCCGGATACCCTGGTTGTCGCTCAGGGACTGGACGATATCGTCAGTCTCGACCCGGCCGAAGCCAACGAGCTTTCCAGCATTCAGACCGTGCCAAGCCTTTACCAGCGCCTGGTGCAGGCCGACCGTACCGACCCGGCTAAAGTTGTGCCAATTCTGGCCGCCAGCTGGGAAGGCGATGCCGCCCATAAAAAGCTGACTATTAAGCTGCGTCCGGATGCCAAATTTGCCTCCGGCAACCCGCTGCGCCCGGAAGACGTTATTTTCTCTTACACCCGCGCGGTGACGCTGAACAAGTCCCCGGCCTTTATTCTCAACGTGCTCGGCTGGCAGCCGGATAACATCGCAAGCCAGCTGAAAAAGGTCGATGAGCACACGCTGGAAGTACACTGGACGGCGGACGTCAGCCCGGCGGTAGCGCTGAATATTCTCTCCACGCCAATCGCCTCCATCGTCGATGAAAAGGCGGTAGAGCCTAATGTTAAAGCTGGCGACTTCGGTAACGAGTGGCTGAAAATGCACTCCGCCGGTAGCGGCCCGTTCAAAATGCGCGTCTATCAGCCGCACCAGGCCATCGTGCTGGACGCCAACCCAACCTCGCCTGGCGACGCGCCAAAAGTTAAAAACATCATCATTAAAAACGTGCCCGATCCGGCCGCTCGCCGCCTGCTTATCCAGCAAGGTGACGCCGACATCGCCCGTGATTTAGGCTCTGACCAGACCAGCGCTCTGGAAGGTAAACCGGGCGTGAAAGTGCTGAGCATTCCGAGCGCCGAGCAAAACTATCTGGTATTTAACGTCGGCAATAACGCTAACCCACTGCTGAAAAACCCGGCGCTGTGGGAAGCGGCTCGCTACCTCGTGGACTACCAGGGGATTACTAAAGATCTGCTGAAAGGCCAGTATTTCGTGCATCAGAGCTTCCTGCCGGTCGGTTTCCCGGGCGCGCTGGAGAACTCACCGTTTAAATTTGACCCGGCTAAAGCCAAAGAGATCCTCGCCAAAGCGGGAATTAAAGACGCTCACTTCTCTCTGGACGTGGAAAACAAGCCGCCGTTTATCACCATTGCCCAGTCCATGCAGGCGAGCTTCGCCCAGGGCGGCGTGAAGGTTGATTTACTGCCTGCCGCCGGTAGCCAGGTTTACGCCCGCGTTCGCGCCAAACAGCACCAGGCGGCGATTCGCCTGTGGATCCCTGACTATTTCGACGCCCACTCCAACGCCAGCGCCTTCGCCTATAACGACGGCAAGGCCAGCACCGTTGCCGGACTGAACGGTTGGCAGATACCAGAGCTGAGCAAGCAAACGCTGGCGGCAGTTGCCGAAGCTGACCCGGCCAAACGCAAAACGCTCTACACCAAACTGCAGGAAGAATTGCAGCGTAGCTCCCCGTATGTGTTTGTTGACCAGGGTAAAACCCAGGTGGTGGTCCGCGATAACATTAAAGGCTACCAGCAAGGTCTGAATGCGGATATGGTGTATTACGACAACGTCACTAAGTAATCAGACAACCCTCACTCTACCCAGATTGTTCCCCTCTTCCTGACCGGGAGAGGGCGGGGTGAGGGTTTTATTACCCTCAGCGCATAAAAAGAGTACCCCATGTCCGAAGTTTCGCCTTCGTCGCACCGCCTGCGGCGACCGCTGCTAACCCTGTTGCAGGGAATATTTACCCTCGCTCTTACCCTGCTCGGCCTGCTGCTCATCACCTTCGCTTTGTCCGCCCTTTCACCGGTCGACCGGGTGCTGCAAATTGTCGGCGATCACGCCAGCCAGTCCACTTACGATCAGGTTCGCCACCAGCTCGGGCTGGATCAATCGCTTCCCGTCCAGTTCTGGCACTATCTGGTGAACCTCGCCCATGGTGATTTAGGCACGGCAAGCTCCACCGGCCAGCCGGTGCTGCATGACCTGCTTGCCGCCTTCCCCGCGACCCTGGAGCTGGCTACTCTGGCGCTGATTATCGGTAGCGTACTCGGCGTGCTGTTTGGCGTGCTCTGCGCGCGCTTTGCCGGTTCACCGTGGGATTTGGCGGTTCGCACCTTTACCCTGCTCGGCAACTCGGTGCCCATTTTCTGGTTAGGGTTGCTGATGCTGGCGTTATTTTATGCCCGCCTGCAATGGAGCTCTGGCCCCGGCAGGCTGGACGATATTTACCAGTACAGCGTCGAAGCCAAAACCGGCTTCGTGCTGATCGATACCTGGCTTTCCGGCGACAAAGGCGCGCTTATCAACGCCGTCAGCCACATGATTTTGCCGGTGCTGCTGCTGGCCTATTACTCGCTTGCCAGCATTACGCGCCTGACGCGCACCGCCTGCCTGAGCGAAATGAACAAAGAGTACATCACCCTGGCACGCGCCAAGGGCGCCGGTGATATGGCCATCCTGTTCCGCCACGTGCTGCCGAATATTCGCGGCACGCTGCTTACCGTTATCGCCCTCGCCTATACCAGCATGCTCGAAGGCGCGGTGCTGACGGAAACCGTCTTCTCCTGGCCGGGCATTGGCCGCTATCTCACTACCGCGCTGTTTGCCGGTGATACTACCGCCATCATGGGCGGTACGCTGGTGATTGGCGTGTCGTTTGTGATTATCAATAACCTGACCGACATTCTGGTGCGTGCCACCGACCCGAGGATCCGCTAATGCCGTCTTCTCTTTTTCTGCGACGCATGCTGCGCTCCCCGGCCGCCCTCAGCGGGCTGCTGATTATCGCCGTGCTGGTGCTTATCGCGATTTTTGCCCCGCTGCTGGCCCCGTTTGATCCCAACTGGCAGGACGCTGCGGCTCGCCTTCAGGCCCCGAACGCCCATCATTTGCTGGGCACGGACAGCTACGGCCGCGACCTGCTTTCTCGCCTGCTGTACGGCACCCGTCCGGCGCTTGGCCTGGTGCTGCTGGTCACGGTCATTACCCTGCCGGTGGGCCTGCTTATCGGTATTCTTTCCGGCTATTACGGCGGCTGGCTTGAGCGGATCCTGATGCGCTTTACCGACGTGGTGATGTCGATGCCGCGCCTGATTCTGGCTTTTGCTTTCGTGGCGATGCTCGGGCCAGGGCTGGTTAACGGCGCGCTGGCGCTGGCTTTGACCACCTTGCCTGCCTACGCACGTCAGGCCCGAAGCGAAATTCAGCGGCTGCGCCATAGCGACTATCTCGCCGCCGCCGAGATGATGGGCATTAAAGGATTACGCCTGCTGGGCGGCCATATTCTGCCGCTTTGCCTGCCGTCGGCCATCGTGCGCCTGGCGCTGGATCTGGCGGGAATTATTCTGGCAGCCGCCGGGCTTGGCTTCCTCGGCCTGGGCGCTCGCCCGCCGATGTCGGAATGGGGCGCGATGATTGCCGACGGCATGCAGGTCATTTTCGACCAGTGGTGGATTGCCGCAATCCCGGGCACCGCCATTCTGCTGAGCAGCCTGGCCTTTAATCTGCTGGGCGACGGCCTGCGTGATGTACTGGAGCCGCAACATGACTAACAGAATTAGCGTTTCGGGGCTGAATATCGACTATCCGGGCAGCCGTGTGGTCAGCAACCTCTCTTTTACGCTGGGCAACGAACGCCTGGCGCTGGTGGGCGAATCTGGCTCCGGCAAATCAATGACCGCCAGAGCGCTAATGGGCCTGGTGCGTAAGCCCGGCAAGGTGAGTGCGGAGCAATTAAACCTGCTGGGGCATGATCTGCTGGATATGAATGCCCGCGCCTGGAACCAACTGCGCGGGAGCGAGATTTCGATGGTGCTGCAAGACCCGCGCTATGCGCTGAACCCGGTGAAAAACGTGGCGCAGCAAATCGACGAAGCGCTGCGCCTGCATCAGAAATTGTCTTCCGCAGAGCGCCGCGAGCGTTGCCACGAGCTGGTGCGCTCCGTTGGCCTGCCGGATGCGGTACTCGCGCGCTACCCTGGTGAGCTGTCCGGCGGCATGGGTCAGCGCGTGATGATTGCCATCGCGCTTGCTAACAACCCTAAAGTGCTGATTGCCGACGAACCCACCTCGGCGCTGGACGCGCGCCTGCGTAACCAGATCCTTGAGTTACTCGTAGCACAGTGCGAGCAGCGGCAGATGGCACTCCTGCTAATCAGCCATGACCTGCCTCTGGTGGCTGAACATTGCCAGCGCGTTCTGGTGATGTATCAGGGCCAGAAGGTGGATGAAATGGCCGCCGGCAAGCTACCGCAGGCAGAGCATCCTTACACCAGAACGCTCTGGACCTGCCGCCCGAATGCGGACACTTATGGGCATATGCTGCCGACGCTAAACCGCGGTGAATTCCAGCAAGGAGAAACGAATGGCACTCGTTAATGTCAGCGTCCTGAACGTACAGTTTGCGGCAAAAGGCGGCGTAAAAACCGCCGTGGCCGGTGCCAGTTTTGAGGTTGAGCAAGGGGAAACCTTTAGCCTGATAGGCGCTTCCGGCTGCGGAAAATCGACTATTCTGCGCGTGCTTGCCGGTCTACAGCGCGAGTGGCACGGTTCCGTGGCGCTGCTGGGTAACAACATCGCTCCCGGCAAACGTTTTCAAGGTGCGCTGCGCCGGGATGTACAGATGGTTTTTCAGGACCCTTATGCCTCGCTGCACCCGAATCACACGCTCTGGCGCACGCTGGCCGAGCCGCTGAAGATCCACGGGGAGAGCAATATTGAGGCGCGGGTGGAAGAAGCATTAAGCCAGGTGGGCCTCCCGGCGGACGCGGCTAAACGCTACCCGCATCAGCTTTCCGGCGGCCAGCGCCAGCGTGTGGCGATTGCCAGAGCGCTGCTGTTGCGCCCAAAAATTCTGCTACTGGACGAGCCAACATCGGCGCTGGATATGTCGGTACAGGCCGAAATTCTTAACCTGCTAAACCGCCTGAAACAGCAGCACGGCATGACCTATTTGCTGGTCAGCCACGATGCGGATGTGATTGCCCACATGTCCGACCGCGCGGCGTTTATGGCAAACGGCGTCATTGAGCGCAGCTTCGACCGCGCTGCGCTGGTTGCCGGTGAGCACCGGATGGAAAACTCTGCACCTTAACAGTGCATAGAGGTGAACTTCAGCGCTTCCTGCTGCAAATTCCGACAGCAGGAAAGCACGCAAAATGTAATCCGATGTGATTAATTATTGCACAGCATGATATTTAAGGAGGTTTATCCCGATTTAGCTTACGGAACGCTACCTGGCGCAATCCCTGCAATACTTATCCTGTGTATCGCGTGATACGCCACATCCAGGAGCACATTTTGAACAGGTTACCTTCCAGCGCCTCGGCCCTTGCCTGTACGGCGCACGCATTGAGCATTATCGAAAAGAAGTCACTCAGCCATGAGGAGATGAAGGCGCTAAACCGGGAAGTTATCGACAGCTTCCAGCAGCATGTTAATCCGGGTTTTCTTGAGTATCGCAAGTCCGTTACCGCCGGTGGGGATTACGGAGCCGTAGAGTGGCAGGCGAACAGTTTAAATACGCTTGTCGACACCCAGGGCAAAGAGTACATCGACTGCCTGGGCGGGTTCGGCATTTTTAACGTGGGGCACCGTAATCCAGCCGTTGTTTCCGCCGTACAGCACCAGCTTGAAAAGCAGCCGCTGCACAGCCAGGAACTGCTCGACCCCCTGAGGGCAATGCTTGCTAAAACGCTTGCGACGCTGACCCCGGGTAAACTTAAATACAGCTTCTTTAGCAATAGCGGGACGGAATCGGTTGAAGCGGCAATAAAACTCGCTAAAGCCTATCAGTCGCCACGCGGTAAATTTACCTTCATCGCTACCAGCGGTGCGTTCCACGGTAAATCTCTTGGGGCTTTATCCGCCACCGCAAAATCCACATTCCGCAAACCTTTCATGCCTCTGCTGCCTGGCTTCCGCCACGTACCCTTTGGCAATATCGACGCGTTACGCAGCCAGTTCAGCGAATGCCGTAAAACCGGGGATGACGTAGCCGCGCTTATTCTGGAACCTATTCAGGGCGAGGGCGGCGTTATTCTGCCGCCACAGGGCTACCTGCCCGCCGTACGCCAGCTTTGCGACGAGTTTGGCGTATTGCTTATTCTGGATGAAGTACAAACCGGGATGGGGCGCACCGGCAAAATGTTCGCCTGCGAGCACGAAAACGTGCAGCCGGATATTCTCTGCCTGGCTAAAGCGCTTGGCGGCGGCGTGATGCCGATTGGCGCAACGGTTGCGACAGAAGAGGTGTTCTCTGTTTTGTTCGACAACCCGTTCCTGCACACCACCACGTTTGGCGGCAACCCGCTGGCCTGTGCCGCGGCGCTGGCGACCATTCACTACTTGCTGGAAGAGAATCTGCCCGCTCAGGCCGCCCAGAAAGGGAGATTCTTGCTGGATGGCTTCCGCGCGTTGGCCCGTGAGTTCCCGGATCTGGTGGTTGAGGCTCGCGGCCAGGGGATGCTGATGGCAATTGAGTTCCGCGATAACGATATCGGCTATAACTTTGCCAGCCAGATGTTCCGCCAGCAGGTGCTGGTTGCGGGCACGTTGAATAACTCAAAAACCATCCGCGTGGAGCCGCCTCTGACCCTGACGCTTGAGCAGTGCGAACAGGTGTTGGGCTGCGCTAAGCGTGCGCTTGTGACGTTGCGCGTGACGCAGGATGAAACGGCTGAAGCGCAGGAAAGCTGATTGACCCTCACCCCAACCCTCTCCCTGAAAGGGAGAGGGAGTTTTCAGCTCCCACTTTGCTTTATCCCCTCTCCCCTCCGGGGAGAGGGCGTATTCAGTGTCCTCTTTGTTTATCCCCTCTCCCCTCCGGGGAGAGGGCCAGGGTGAGGGGCAGCCCTTAAGGCAGCAGTCCGATAAAACTCCGCTTCTTACGCGGCTCCGACATCATCTCATCCAGCTTCTCAACGCAGGCCAGATAGTGCGGGGTTTTCTTATGCGCCAGCACCGCGTCGTCATCCTGATAAGCTTCGTAAATAAAAAACCTCGTGGCAACTTCCGGGTCCTGCAACACGTCAAAACGCAGGTTTCCCGGCTCTTTAATCGCCCCTTCGTGATTGGCGCGGAACACTTCCAGAAACTCGTCCACGCGTTCGGGCTTAATGTTTATCTCTACCAGCGTCACGTTCATGCTTTCACTCCCTGATGTTTTGCTTCAAGCCATAGCTGATAAGCCTCCCGGGCGGAAAAGTTTTCGTGAACCACCTTTTTCACCGCCTGTAGCATGGCGAGCGGGGCTTCTGACTGGAAGATATTGCGCCCCATATCCACGCCGGACGCGCCCTGGTCTATCGCCTTAAAGCACATCTCCAGCGCTTCCAGCTCCGGCAGCTTTTTGCCTCCGGCGATGACTATCGGCACCGGGCAACTGGCCGCTACTTTCTCAAAGCCTTCTTCTACAAAGTAGGTTTTCACGAACTGCGCGCCAAGCTCAGCCGCAATGCGGCTCGCCAGCGAAAAATAGCGGGCGTCACGCGTCATCTCTTTGCCTACGCCGGTAACCGCCAGCGTAGGAATGCCGTAGCGGGTTCCTTCATCCACCAGCTTGATGATGTTGTTGATCGACTGGTGCTCATATTCGCTGCCAATATAAATTTGCGCCGCCACCGCGCAGGCGTTCAGGCGCAGCGCATCTTCCATAGTGACGGCCACGCTCTCGCGAGAGAGCTCGCTAAGAATTGAGTTCCCGCCGGAAGCCCTAAGCACCACGGGTTTGTTGGTGGCCGGAGGCACTACGCTGCGCAGGATGCCGCGGGTACACATCAGCACATCGGTTTCAGGAAACAGCGGGGCGATGGACAGGTCGATACGTTCCAGCCCGGTGGTCGGCCCCTGAAAATAGCCGTGGTCAAAAGCCAGCATCACGGTGCGCCCGGTGTCCGGATTGAAAATGCGCGCCAGCCGCGACTGCATGCCCCAGTCCAGCGCGCCGCTACCCTTCAGGTAAAAGGCCCGGTTCTCCTGCGGACGGCCAATGCCGAAGTCTTTTCCGTCTTTGATGTCATCCAGATCTGCCATGATGTCCTCTCCCGGAATTCGTCTTTGAATAACAGATAGTGTTCAAAAACTTAGTCATGGATCGGCGATTGCAACCGTGCAGCGATCACAAAACATTCAAATAGATCGGTCAGATCGCTCGCTATGGCTAAGAGTTTATCTATTGAACGGATGACGCAAGAGGCATGCTAATGAGTTATTTACTTGCACTGGACGCCGGGACGGGCAGCATTCGCGCCGTTATCTTCGATACCGCAGGCCAGCAGATTGCCGTCGGCCAGGCAGAGTGGAAGCATCTCAGCGTGGATAATGTGCCGGGCTCTATGGAGTTCGATCTTGCCGTCAACTGGCAGCTAACCTGCCGCTGCATTCGCGAAGCGTTGCATAAAGCCAATCTTTCCTCCGCCGCGATTAGCGCGGTTTCCTGCTGTTCCATGCGCGAAGGGATCGTGCTGTACGACAGCGGCGGTGAACCTATCTGGGCCTGCGCCAACGTTGATGCCCGCGCCAGCCGCGAGGTCAGCGAGCTTAAAGAGATCCACGACTTCCGGTTTGAGTCCGAGGTGTATCACGTTTCCGGCCAGACGCTTGCCCTGAGCGCCATGCCGCGCCTGCTGTGGCTGGCTCATCATCGCCCGGATATTTATCGCAACGCCGCAACCGTCACGATGATCAGCGACTGGCTGGCGGCCAGACTCTCCGGCGAGCTGGCCGTTGATCCTTCTAATGCTGGCACCACCGGCATGCTTGATCTGGCGACCAGAGACTGGCGCCCCGCGCTGCTGGATATGGCCGGGCTGCGGGCAGATATTCTTTCCCCGGTGAAAGAAACCGGGACGGTGCTTGGCGGCGTGACGCAACAGGCGGCAGAGGAAAGCGGCCTGCTGAAAGGCACGCCGGTAGTGATGGGCGGCGGCGACGTGCAGCTTGGGTGCCTCGGGCTGGGCATTGTCAGAGCGGGGCAAACCGCGGTGCTGGGCGGGACTTTTTGGCAGCAGGTGGTTAACCTTCCGGCGATCAAAACCGATCCGGAAATGAACATCCGCATTAACCCGCACGTCATCCAAAATATGGTGCAGGCGGAGTCCATCAGCTTCTTTACCGGCCTGACGATGCGCTGGTTCCGGGACGCCTTCTGCGCGGAAGAAAAGCTGCTGGCCGAGCGGCTGGGCGTAGACACTTACGCCCTGATGGAAGAGATGGCCAGCCGCGTTCCGGCAGGCTCCCACGGCGTGATGCCGATTTTCTCCGACGCGATGCATTTCAAGCAGTGGTATCACGCCGCGCCGTCGTTTATTAACCTCTCCATTGACCCTGAGAAATGCAACAAGGCGACGCTGTTCCGCGCGCTTGAAGAGAATGCGGCAATTGTTTCGGCCTGCAATCTCGAACAAATATCCGGATTTTCAGGGGTAAAATTTGATTCGCTGGTGTTTGCCGGAGGCGGCTCAAAAGGTGCGCTCTGGAGCCAGATCCTTAGCGACGTAACCGGGCTGCCGGTTCGCGTTCCGGTGGTTAAAGAGGCAACGGCATTAGGCTGCGCCATTGCGGCGGGCGTGGGGGCCGGGCTGTTTGACTCGCTGGCCGCTACGGGAGAAAGCCTGGTGCAGTGGCAGCGCGAATTCACGCCAAATCCGGAGCACCGCGAACTGTACAACGAAATGAAACACAAATGGCAGAAGGTTTATGCCGACCAGTTGACGTTGGTGGACAGCGGCTTAACGACCTCGATGTGGCAGGCTCCGGGGCTTGCGCCAAGAACGCCGGTGTAATCTTTCCCCTCACCCCGGCCCTCTCCCCAAAGGGGCGAGGGGGAAAACAAACCGCTTTGTATCACACTGTATCCAGAACCCGGCCAGATACGCCGCCATGCAAAAAGGGTGGTTTGGAAAACACGCCGCCTACAATCCCATGATGTGATAGCCAAACACTTTGTTACGGCTTCGGAGAAAACATCATGTTCAACAAACTCACCCTGTCTGCACTGATTGCTCCACTTTTCCTCTCGGTGGTTTTCGCCTGCCAGGCGGAAGCTGCTGGTTTTGACTCAAAGCAGATAAAACAGATCGATGCGGGCGTGCTGAGCGTCGGCTATGTCGACCTCGGCCCGAAAGACGGCCAGCCGGTTATTCTCCTGCACGGCTGGCCCTACGACATCAACAGCTTCGCCACGGTAGCGCCGGAGCTGGCGAAGCAGGGCTACCGGGTTATCGTCCCTGACCTGCGCGGCTTCGGCAGCACTCGCTTCCTTTCGGCCACCACGCCACGTAACGGCGAGCCGGTCGCGATTGCAGACGACACCCTGGCGCTAATGGACGCGCTGCATATCAGGCAGGCGGTATTCGCCGGTTATGACTGGGGCGCACGCACCGCAGATATCGTCGCGGCGCTGCACCCTGAGCGAGTTAAAGCGTTGGTCTCGGTCAGCGGCTATCTGATTAGTAGCCAACAGGCGGGCAAAAAACCGCTGCCGCCGAAGGCCGAGCTGCAATGGTGGTATCAGTTCTATTTCGCGACTCCGCGCGGCGCGGCGGGCTATGCGCAGAATACTCACGACTTCGCCAAACTTATCTGGCAGCAGGCTTCTCCGGGCTGGAAGTTCAGCGACGAGACGTTTAACACCAGCGCCAAATCGCTGGATAACCCGGACCACGTCGCCATTACGTTAAGTAATTATCGCTGGCGTCAGGGGCTGGAAAACGGTGAGCAGAAATACGCGGCAGACGAGGAAAAGCTGGCGGCGCTGCCGAACATCAGCGTGCCGACTATCACCATCGAAGGGGATAACAACGGCGCGCCGCATCCTGCACCGCAAGCCTATGCCGCAAAGTTTACCGGCAAGTACGAGCACCGCACCTTCAGCGGCAATATCGGTCATAACCCGCCGCAGGAAGCACCGGAGGCCTTTGTTAAGGCAGTGGTGGATGCCAGCAAGCTGTAGTACAAAAAGAAGCACGGCCGTTCCGCAGCGAGCGGCTATGCTGGTTTCAGCCCCCCATTTTTTAGCGCCAGGAGCCCCAGGTGGAACACATTGATCATATTCTCGTTGTGGACGATGACCGCGACATTCGCGAACTCATTGTCAGCTATCTGGAGAAGTCCGGCTACCGCGCTAGCGGTGCGGCCAACGGTAAAGAGATGCGGGCGACGCTGGATAAGCAGCACGTCGATTTAGTGGTGCTGGACGTCATGATGCCGGGCGACGACGGGCTGACGCTGTGCCGCCAGCTGCGCAGCGACAAACATAAAGACCTGCCGATCCTGATGCTGACCGCAAGAAACGAAGATACGGACAGGATCCTCGGCCTGGAAATGGGTGCCGACGACTACGTGGTCAAACCCTTTGTCGCCCGCGAGCTGCTGGCACGGATCAAGGCGATCCTGCGCCGTTTCCGCGCCCTGCCGCCTAATTTGCAGGTTACCGAAGCCGGGCGGATCATCGCTTTCGGCGAATGGCAGCTTGATACTTCAGCCCGCCACCTGATTGACCATCAGGGCACCATTGTCGCGCTTAGCGGCGCGGAATATCGCCTGCTGCGCGTATTTCTGGATCACCCTCAGCGCGTGCTGTCCCGGGATCAGCTTTTAAACCTGACGCAGGGCCGCGACGCCGAGCTATTCGAGCGTTCTATCGATCTGCTGGTAAGCCGCGTGCGTCAGCGCCTGAATGAAGACGCGCGAACGCCGGCCTATATCAAAACCGTGCGCAGCGAAGGCTACGTGCTCTCCGTCCCGGTGGTGATTGTCGAGGCGCGAGAATGAGGCTCTGGCCACGCTCCCTGCTCTACCGCCTGTTTCTCATCGTTTTGCTGGGACTGGTGCTCGCAAACGCGCTGACGCTCTCGCTGACGACCGCCGAGCGCATGAGCAGCGCCCGAAACGTCATGCTGGATAATCTGCAAAACAACGTTGCCACCAGCGTGGCAATTCTCGACAAGCTTCCGGCAGACGAACGCCCGGGATGGCTTGAGCGCCTGGCGCGCGAAAATTATCACTATATTCTCGGGCCGGGCACGCCGGGGAAAACGCCCGTCGACGAGCGTTCAAAAGATGCAATTAACTCGCTAAAAGAAGCGCTCGGCGGCAGCTACGCGCTGAATTTTACCGCCCTGCCCGGTGCGGCATCGCACGTTCAGGCTCATTTGACCCTGGCCGACGGCTCTCCGCTCACGATTGATATCACGCCGAGAATGCCGCCGATTGAGAGCTGGCTGCCGGTGGTAATTGTTATTCAGCTCCTGCTATTAGCGCTGTGTGCGTGGTTTGCGGTGCGCCAGGTTGTCCTGCCGTTTACCCGCTTTACCCATGCAGTAGAGGCGCTGGAGCCTGCGGCATCGGCCCCTTCCGCCATGCCGGAGAGCGGCCCGGTTGAAGTACAACATGCCGCCAAAGCGTTTAATGCCATGCAGGCGCGGATCCAGATGCACCTGAAAGAACGTACGCAAATTCTGGCGTCGATCTCTCACGATCTGCAAACGCCGATCACCCGCATGAAGCTGCGCCTGGAAATGAGCGACGAGCCGGAGCTACGCGACAAGCTAATGCAGGATCTCGACAACATGACCCATCTGGTGCGCGAAGGCATCGCCTATGCGAGATCCTCAGAAACGCTTGAAGAACCGCAGCAACGTATCGAACTGAGAGCCTTTGTCGACAGCCTGGCCTGCGACTACCAGGACGTGGGTAAGCCGGTGCAGTTTGCCGCACCTCAGGCAGCGCTTGCGCTCTCGACCCGCCCGCAGGCGCTGCGCCGTATCCTGACCAACCTGCTGGATAACGCATTGAAATTCGGCACTGCCGCTGAACTGAGCCTGGAACGCCAGGGTGAAAATCAGGTCACGCTGACGATTACCGATAACGGTCCCGGCATCCCCGATGAAGAGCTTAGCGCGGTGTTACAGCCGTTTTACCGCATCGAAAATTCAAGAAACCGCGATACCGGCGGCACCGGGCTGGGGCTGGCTATTGCCGCTCAACTCGTCGGCCAACTGGGCGGCTCGTTAACCCTCGCTAACCTGCCGCAGGGCGGGCTGAAGGCCAGCATTACCCTGCCGATCGCGTGATTGTATCGCTCTGTATGCCTGCACGACGGCGACAAACAAACTGACAATCAGGCCGGTTTCCCCACATACCGCGAACACATCAGGACGTTTTAATGGCCCGAGCCATTCAATCATCCTTTAACCGTGAGGTGTGTTATGACCGTTCTGATTGCCTTTCTTGGCGGCATACTGAGTTTATTAAGCCCCTGTACCCTGCCCGTCATTCCGTTACTTTTCGCCGCATTTAGGGGCAAGAAGCAGCAAATTGCCGCTCTTTTTCTCGGGATGGTAAGCATGTTTACCGCCGTTGCCCTGCTGGTGACTGCCGCCGGAGAGTGGATTGTTAAGGCTACGCTGGTTGGCCGCTGGGTCGCCCTGGCAATGCTGGCGCTTGCCGCCCTGACGCTAATCTTCCCTCACCTCGCCGGGCGGATTACGCGCCCCGCCGTGCAGTTGGGTAACGCCATCAACGACAAAAGCAATCGCACTCGCGGCACGCTGTCGGCATTTCTGGCCGGGCTGGCCGTCGGCCTGCTCTGGTCCCCCTGCGCGGGGCCAATCCTGGGTGCCATCCTCGGCATCGGCCTGTCCGGCTCCTCGACGGTGGCCGCCGGTTTGTTGCTTGCCGCCTATGGTTCAGGCTGCGCGCTGATGCTGGCTCTGTTGTGGTTTTGCGGCTACCGGATTTTGGCTCGCCTGCGTGAAAAAATGGCGCTGATGGAGCAGCTGCGCCGCGTGGCCGGGGTTGCGATGCTGGCAACGGTAGTCCTTATCGCCTCCGGCACCACTTCGGCACTACAAAATGCTAACGGCGCGGGTGCGAAGCTGGAGCAACGTTTATTAGCGCTTTCCCCCGTAACGACGACAGCACCAAAGCTACAGCCCATCGTCGATACAGCCCCGAGCAGCGCCATGCCTTCGCTGGCGGGAGGAACGGCCTGGATAAACAGCCCGGCGCTAACGCCCGAAGCGCTGAAGGGCAAGGTGGTGCTTATCGACTTCTGGACCTTCGACTGCATTAACTGCCAGCATTCTCTGCCGCACGTCCGCGAGTGGGCGAATAAGTACAAAGATCGGGGACTGGTGGTGATTGGCGTTCATACGCCGGAATATCCGTGGGAAAAAGATCTCGATTCGGTGAAAAAAGCGGTGGCTAAGTGGCAGTTGCCGTACCCGGTGGTCACCGACAACAACTACCAAATCTGGAATGCGTTCGGCAACCAATACTGGCCCGCTCACTATTACTTTGACGCCCGCGGCCAGCTACGCAATGTCTCGTTCGGCGAAGGCAACTATGAGCAGCAAGAGCAGGTAATACAGAAGCTGTTGCAGGAAGCGCATACCTGATTTTTCGCCTCCGGGGAGGTGGGAATTTGAATCACATCACATTCGCCGCACTCCCCTTTTCCCTTTTACGCCGCGACGGCTAAATTAGAACTCATCCGACCACATAACAATAATTTTACATATTGGAATCGTCTATGAGCTACTCGTCGCTGCTTGCCCCTTTGGATCTTGGCTTCACCACCCTGAAAAACCGCGTGCTTATGGGGTCGATGCATACCGGCCTGGAAGAGTTGCCGGACGGCGCTGAGCGCCTGGCTGCCTTTTATGCAGAGCGCGCACGCCACGGCGTAGCCCTGATTGTGACCGGCGGCATTGCGCCCTCATCTTCCGGGGTAACAATTGCCCACGGCGCGGTGTTGAACGATAAAAGCCAGCTTGCCCACCACCGCGTGGTAACCGATGCCGTTCACCGCGAAGGCGGGAAAATTGCGCTGCAAATTCTGCATACCGGCCGCTACAGCTATCAGTCAAAGCTGGTCGCTCCGTCGGCCATTCAGGCTCCGATTAACCCGTTTAAACCCCACGCCCTTAGCCATGAAGAGATCCTTACCCTCATCGAAGATTTCGCCAACTGCGCCAGCCTGGCTCGCGAGGCGGGCTATGATGGCGTGGAAATAATGGGCTCCGAAGGCTACCTGATTAACCAGTTTTTAGCGGCGCGCACCAACCAGCGCGACGATGAATGGGGCGGCGACTACTCGCGCAGAATGCGCTTTGCGGTAGAAGTGGTGCGCTCGGCTCGGGAAAGGGTTGGCAAAGAATTCATTATTATCTATCGCCTGTCGCTGCTCGACCTGGTCGAAGGCGGCGGCAACTTTGAGCAAGCCGTTACCCTGGCTAAAGCGATAGAAAAAGCGGGCGCGACGCTTATAAATACCGGCATTGGCTGGCACGAGGCGCGTATTCCGACCATCGCTACTTCGGTGCCGCGCGGGGCGTTCAGCTGGGTGACGAAAAAGCTCAAAAGCCACGTCGCGCTGCCGCTGGTCACGACCAACCGCATCAATACCCCGGAAACCGCCGAGCAAATTCTGGCCGACGGCGATGCGGATATGGTGTCGATGGCTCGGCCTTTCCTTGCCGACCCGGAATTTGTCTCCAAGGCCGCCGCAAACCGGGCAGATGAAATCAATACCTGCATCGGCTGTAACCAGGCCTGCCTAGATCAGATTTTTGCCGGGAAGGTCACTTCCTGCCTGGTGAACCCCCGTGCCTGCCACGAAACCAAAATGCCGATTCTGCCCGCCGCAGCGCTCAAAAATATTGCCGTTGTGGGCGCAGGCCCGGCGGGTCTTGCCTTTGCGGTAAACGCCGCCGGACGCGGCCATAAAGTCACGTTATTTGACGCCGCAGCAGAAATTGGCGGGCAGTTTAATATCGCCAAACAGATCCCCGGCAAAGAAGAGTTCTTCGAAACGCTGCGCTATTACCGCCAGATGCTGAAGCTGAACGGCGTTGAAGTGCGCCTCAACCAATATGTTAACGCTGCCATGCTCGGCGGCTACGATGAAGTGATTCTCGCCTGCGGTATTGAACCGCGCATGCCGGACATCGAAGGCATTAGTCATTCTAAAGTGCTGAGTTACATCGACGTGCTGCGTGAGAAAGCACCGGTCGGCAATCGCGTGGCGGTGATTGGCGCGGGCGGCATCGGCTTTGATACTTCGATGTACCTGAGCCAGCAGGGCGAGTCCACCAGCCAGAGCATCGCCGAATTCTGCGTGGAATGGGGCATTGATACCAGCCTGCAAAATGCCGGAGGGCTGCGCCCGGAAGGCGCTCACCTGCCCAAAAGCCCGCGTGAAATCTATCTGCTACAGCGCAAAACCAGCAAACCGGGAGAAGGCCTGGGGAAAACGACCGGCTGGATACATCGCACCACGCTGCTGGCTCGCGGCGTGAAGATGATGGCGGGCGTGAGCTACGATCGTATTGATGATGCCGGGCTGCATATCACCGTCGGCGGCGAGCCGCAGCTGCTGGAAGTGGATAACGTGATTATTTGCGCCGGGCAAAACCCGCGCCGCGAGCTGGAGCAGCCGCTAAGGGAGATGGGAAAAACCGTGCATTTGATTGGCGGTGCCGATGTGGCGATGGAGCTGGATGCCCGACGCGCTATCGCGCAGGGCACCCGTCTGGCGCTGGAGATTTAGCTGCGGCGGCCTAACTTAACCGCTTTGAGCACCACGAACTTGCTGTTGGTGGCGACCGTGGTGCAGTTACCGAAGATCTTCTTCAGCTTGCGGAAGTAGTCGAGGTGGCGGTTAGCCACGATATACAGCTCGCCGTTGATTTTCAGGCAGCGGCGGGCGTGGTGGAACATCTCCCACGCAATCTGGTCGGTCAGCGCGTGCTGCTGGTGGAACGGAGGGTTACACAGCACCGCGTTGAAGCGGAATGGTTCCACGCCGGACAGCCCGTTGTTAATCATAAACTCGCAGCGGTCGATATCGCCCGGCAGGTTGGTTTCAACGTTCAGACGACTGGACGCGACCGCCATCGGCGATTCGTCCACAAACACCACCTGCGCCTGCGGATTTCTTTCCAGCAGCGTCAGGCCAATTACCCCGTTGCCGCAGCCCAGGTCCACAATCTCGCCTTCCAGATCGGACGGCAGATGCTCAATAAAGAAACGTGCGCCAATGTCCAGCCCGGTGCGGGAGAAGACGTTCGCATGGTTGTGAATGGTCCACGGCGTACCTTCCAGCTTCCAGCTCAGCGTTTCCGGCGCATCGGCCAGCTGCGGCTTAGTCACGGTTGGGTTAATCAAACGCGCCTTTTTCCACGCCAGCGAGGTGGTGGTTGGCCCAAGAATTTTTTCAAACAGCTCAAGGGTCGAGTTATGAACGTCGCGCGCTTTAGCACCCGCGATGATGCGGGTTTCCGGGGTTACAACTTTACGCAGGGCGCGCAGCTGTTGCTCAAGCAGCGCCAGGGTTTTAGGCACTTTAATCAGCACCAGGCCCGGCGCCTGCGGATACTCAGCGGTGCTGTCGAGGAAGGTTACGCTGTTTTCCGCGATGCCGTTCTCGCGCAGGTTTTCACGCGTCGCCAGTTCGCTCAGGTATGAGTCGCTGATGCTGTAAGGCTTGTGCTCCGCCAGCACGCAGGCGAGCGTGCCAAAAGTATCGTTGAATACAAGAACGGGGCCGACTGGCTCAAGTTCGTCCACCTGTTGCAACAGGTAGTCATCTGCCGCTTCCCACGCCTGCAGCGGGTTAACGTCGTCCGTTTCTGGAAAACGTTTCAGCGTCAGTGAACGAAAACCGTTGTCTAATTGGCTCATCGGCCCTCCTGGATGGTAAAATTTGGTGATATCCCCATAGCGGGGGCGAGAGTATACCTTTTTTTCCTTCAACCTGAGACAAGCATGAGCGAACTGATTTATTTAAGCGGCTATCCCGAGCATTTGCTCTCCCAGGTTCGTATCCTGATTGCCGAGCAGCGCCTGGGCGAAGTGCTGGAGAAGCGCTACCCGCAGAGCCACAATATCGCTACAGATAAAGCGCTTTACGCTTACACTCAGGAGTTGAAAAGCCAGTTTCTGCGTAATGCTCCGCCGATAAATAAAGTCGCTTATGACAGCAAAATCCACGTTCTGAATAACGCGCTTGGGCTGCATACCGCTATTTCGCGCGTGCAGGGCAACAAGCTGAAAGCTAAAGCGGAAATCCGCGTGGCGACCGTTTTTCGCGGCGCTCCTGAAGCGTTTTTACGCATGATCGTAGTGCATGAGCTCGCGCATCTTAAGGAGAAAGATCACAACAAAGCGTTCTACTCCTTGTGCTGTCATATGGAACCGCAGTATCACCAGTTAGAATTCGACACGCGGCTTTGGCTGACGCAGCTGTCGCTCAGCGGCACGGCCTGATTAAACCCGTGCCCCTTTATCAACCTTCCGGAGAACGCCCCTGTCTATGATACGTTTCGCTGTGGTTGGCACCAACTGGATAACCCGTCAGTTCGTGGATGCCGCTCATGAAAGCGGCAAATATAAGCTCACTGCGGTTTACTCGCGCAGCCTTGAGCAGGCTCAGGCTTTCGCCAATGATTACCCGGTGGAGCACTTGTTCACATCGCTTGAAGCAATGGCCCAAAGCGACGCCATCGACGCGGTATATATTGCCAGCCCTAACTCGCTGCACGGCCCGCAAAGCCTGCTGTTCCTCAGCCACAAAAAACATGTGATTTGCGAAAAGCCATTGGCTTCGAACCTGCGCGAAGTGGAAGCGTCTATCGCCTGCGCCCGCGAGAATCAGGTCGTGCTGTTCGAGGCGTTTAAAACCGCCAGCCTGCCGAACTTTATTGCCTTACAGCAGGCGCTGCCGAAGATCGGGAAGATCCGCAAAGCGCTGCTCAGCTACTGCCAGTATTCTTCGCGCTACCAGCGCTATCTGGACGGCGAAAACCCGAATACCTTCAACCCGGCGTTTTCTAACGGCTCAATTATGGACATCGGCTTCTACGTGCTGGCCTCTGCGGTGGCGCTGTGGGGCGAGCCTCATTCCGTTCAGGCCACAGCCTCGCTGCTCGACAGCGGCGTGGATGCCCACGGCAGCGTGCAGATGAACTACGGCGATTTCGACGTCACCCTGCTGCACTCTAAAGTGAGCGACTCCGCTATTCCGAGCGAGATCCAGGGTGAAGCCGGTTCGCTGCTTATCGAGAAAATCTCGGAATGCCAGCGCCTGACCTTTATCCCGCGCGGCGGAAAACCGCAGGATCTTACGCTGCCGCAGCATATCAACACTATGCTGTATGAAGCGGAGACCTTTGCGCGGCTGGTTGAAGAGAACGAAGTGAATCATCCGGGCCTTGCGACCTCGCGCGGCACTTCGGCGCTTGCCACCGAAATTCGCCGCCAGACGGGCGTGAAGTTCCCGGCGGATGACGTACCAGAGCAGCTTCCGGCATGATGAGCGGCAAAAAAGCGTAACGGGATATTGACGCCGACGGCGGCCTGTCATATTTTGTTACCCGCAAAGGGGAGTAACTTCATTGCCGGTTAATCGTCATTACGATGCGCAAGCATCCGGTTGCCGGGCAACGTCGCAGACGTTGTAAGTGAGACCTTGCCGGAAGGCGAGATCCCTGTTGCAAGCGAAAGCGGCTGGCGTCTTCTGACGTTAGCCGTTTTTTGTTTTTAAGGAATCTCATTATGCATACTGTCGGTACCCCCCTCCTCTGGGGCAGCTTTGCGGTCGTGGTCGCCATCATGTTGGCTATCGATCTGCTGGTTCAGGGCCGTCGCGGCTCGCAAACCATGTCCATGAAACAGGCGGCCATCTGGTCGCTGGTCTGGGTCTCTCTTTCCCTGCTGTTTAACCTCGCCTTCTGGTGGTATCTCAGCGGCACCGCTGGCCGCGAAGTGGCGGACACCCAGGCGCTGGCCTTCCTCACCGGTTACCTGATTGAAAAAGCGCTGGCGGTCGATAACGTCTTCGTCTGGCTGATGCTGTTCAGCTACTTTGCCGTGCCCGCTGCGTTGCAGCGTCGGGTGCTGGTTTACGGCGTGCTGGGCGCGATTGTGCTGAGAACTATTATGATCTTCGGCGGTAGCTGGCTGATTACTCAGTTTGAGTGGCTGCTGTACGTGTTCGGCGCGTTCCTGCTGTTCACCGGGGTCAAAATGGCGCTGGCGAAGGAAGACGATACCGGCATCGGCGAGAAGCCGCTGGTTCGCTGGCTGCGCGGCCATCTGCGCATGACGGATAAAATCGAGAACGAGCGTTTCTTCGTTCGCCATAACGGGCTGCTGTACGCCACTCCGCTGCTGCTGGTGCTGATTCTGGTTGAGCTGAGCGACGTCATCTTCGCGGTAGACAGCATTCCGGCAATTTTCGCCGTCACCACCGACCCGTTCATCGTGCTGACCTCGAACCTGTTCGCTATCCTCGGCCTGCGCGCTATGTACTTCCTGCTGGCAGGCGTTGCGGAGCGCTTCTCAATGCTGAAGTACGGCCTGTCGGTTATCCTGGTGTTTATCGGCGTGAAGATGCTGATTGTCGACTTCTACCATATCCCGATTGCCGTTTCTCTGGGCGTAGTGGGCGGTATTCTGGCGGGAACATTGATAATCAACGCCTGGGTTAACCACCGTAACGACCGTAAAAACTCGGCTCAATAAGCCGGGCTCAATTCACTTTAAAGGGGCGTAATGCCCCTTTGTCATTCTGGCAAATCGCTAAAAGCCTGAACTGCCGTTTATGTCACACAGATGTTAATGATCAGTTGCAAAATCTAACGCTGAGCGCAATTCCAGCGCGAATTGCTTTGTCCTTCGGACATTTTCCTTATACTCAGCGGGCAAACACATTTTCTTACATCCGCTCAGACGTAGCCCACTACGCACGCGGTACGCAACGACATCACTGATATACAGGAAGGTATTCATGGATCCGCAAGCTTCTGGATTATTGCAGCGCATTGCGCGCGGCAGCCTGGTTAAACAAATTCTGATAGGCCTGGTGCTCGGCATCGCGCTGGCGCTTATCTCTGAGCCGGCGGCTACCGCCACCGGCCTGCTCGGCACGCTGTTTGTTGGCGCACTTAAAGCGGTAGCGCCGGTGCTGGTACTGACGCTGGTCATCGCTTCTATTGCCAACCATCAGCACGGCCAGAAGACCAATATTCGCCCGATTCTGGTGCTCTATTTACTGGGGACTTTTTCCGCTGCGTTAACGGCGGTTGTGGTCAGTTTTATGTTCCCTTCCACGCTGCATCTGACCACCGGCGCGACCGATATTACGCCGCCTTCCGGTATTGTGGCGGTTATTCATGGCCTGCTGATGAGCATTATTTCTAACCCGATAGACGCTCTGTTAAACGCCAACTACATCGGCATTCTGGTTTGGGCCGTCGGGCTGGGCTTTGCCCTGCGCCACGGTAATGAAACCACCAAAAATCTGGTTAACGATCTTTCCGACGCGGTGACCTTCATCGTAAAGGTGGTTATCCGCTTTGCGCCGATTGGGATCTTTGGGCTAGTGGCTTCAACGCTCGCGACAACCGGCTTTTCCACGCTGTGGAGTTATGCGCAATTGCTGCTGGTACTGCTCGGCTGTATGTTCGGCGTGGCGCTGATAATTAACCCGCTGCTGGTATTTATCACCACCCGCCGCAATCCTTACCCGCTGGTACTGGCCTGCCTGCGCGAGAGCGGCGTTACCGCATTCTTTACCCGCAGCTCGGCGGCGAATATTCCGGTGAATATGAGCATGTGCCAGAAAATGAATCTCGACCGCGATACCTACTCGGTTTCGATTCCTCTGGGGGCAACCATCAATATGGCCGGGGCGGCTATCACCATCACCGTGCTGACGCTGGCGGCGGTGCATACCCTGGGCGTACCGGTCGATTTACCTACCGCGCTACTGCTAAGCGTAGTGGCTTCGCTGTGCGCCTGCGGAGCTTCTGGCGTGGCGGGTGGATCGCTGCTGCTGATCCCTCTGGCCTGCGGCATGTTTGGCATCCCGAATGAGATTGCCATGCAGGTGGTTGCCGTGGGCTTTATTATCGGCGTGCTTCAGGATTCTTGCGAAACCGCGCTTAACTCTTCGACCGACGTTATCTTTACCGCCGCCGTTTGCCAGGCGGAGGATGCTCGTCTTGCGAAGAGCGATCCGCTGCGAGGATAGTTTTTTCCTCCCCGCCACCGGCGGGGAGCTAAAGCGTTACGCCACTCTTAAACAGCGCCAGCTCGCGGAAGTCGTTTTTCTCGTTGCAGGTGCTTTCCCCGTTTACCGTGCGAACAATTACATCAATAAACTGCTCCAGCAGCTCTGGCATGGTGCTGCCGTGCAGCAGGCGCCCGGCGTCAAAATCAATCCAGTGCGGTTTTTTCTCCGCCAGCTCGCTGTTAGTGGCGATTTTCAACGTGGGCACAAAGCCGCCATAAGGCGTGCCGCGCCCGGTGCTGAACAGCACCATATGGCAGCCCGCTGCGGCCAGCGCGCTGGTCGCTACCGCATCATTTCCGGGCGCGCTAAGCAAGTTCAGCCCGGCCTCTTTTAGCCGCTCTCCGTAGCGCAGCACGTCAACAACCTGGCTGCCTCCGGCTTTCTGCGTGCAGCCGAGGGATTTCTCTTCCAGCGTGGTGATGCCGCCCGCCTTGTTTCCCGGAGAAGGGTTTTCGTAAATCGGCTGGTGATGCTCGATAAAATAGCGTTTGAAGTCGTTAACCATGGCGACAGTTTTCTCAAACGTTTCTTCATCGCGACAGTGGCTCATCAGAATGCGTTCTGCGCCAAACATTTCCGGCACTTCCGTCAGCACCGTGGTGCCGCCGTTCGCCACCACATAGTCGGAAAAGAGGCCCAGCATTGGGTTGGCCGTAATGCCGGAAAGACCATCGGAGCCGCCGCATTCAAGGCCGAACTTCAACTCGCTGAGCCGGCCCGGCTGGCGGGTGTCGTGGCGCATAACCTGATACAGGGCGTGAAGGTGCTCCAGCCCCGCCTCAACTTCATCATCCTGCTGCTGCAAAGCCATAAAACGCACGCGGCTCGGGTCATACTCGCCCAGCGTTTCGCAAAAGGCGGCTATCTGATTGTTTTCACACCCAAGCCCCACCACCAGCACCGCTCCGGCATTAGGATGATGCACCATATTTTGCAGCATGGTACGGGTGTTGAGGTGATCGTCTCCCAGCTGGGAACAGCCGAACTGGTGGCTGAACAGATACGCTCCGTCAATGCCTTCCGCGTCGTTGGTCTGCTTCAAAAAGCGGTTCAGCATCTGGCGCGCTATGGCGTTTACGCAGCCGACGGTTGGCAGGATCCATAGCTCATTGCGCACGCCCACCGCGCCGTTGTCCCGGCGATAAAGATTAACTTCGCGATCGCTCGTCCGTTTGCACGCAGAGAGAAATTCAGGCTGATAGCGATACTCATCAACGTCGTTAAGGTTGGTGCGCAGGTTATGCGAATGCAGATGCTCGCCGACGGCGATCGTAGACAGCGTATGGCCTATCGGCAGGCCATACTTCACAACATTTTCATCGGCGGCGAGCGCACGAAGGGCAAATTTGTGCCCACGAGCTACCGGCTGGGGCAGCGAAAATTCACTTTGCCCGAACGTTATCGTCTCTCCCTCCGGCAGGTCTACCAGCGCGACGGCAACATTGTCCCGGGGGTGGATCTGGATGTATCGCATATCGGCCTCGGTCGCGGGTTAATTCAGCTCAATGGCAAAGTAGTCACGGGCGTTGTTAAAGCAGATGTTTTTTACCATCTCGCCCAGCAGCGGTAGATCTTGCGGCACTTCGCCCGCCTGCACCCAGTGGCCAAGCATGCGGCATAAAATCCGGCGGAAATATTCATGGCGGGTGTAGGAGAGGAAGCTGCGGCTGTCGGTGAGCATACCAACGAAGCGGCTGAGCAGGCCGAGCTGGGCAAGCTGGGTCATCTGCCGCTCCATGCCGTCTTTTTGATCGTTAAACCACCAGCCTGAGCCAAACTGCATCTTGCCCGGCATCCCTTCGCCCTGGAAATTACCGATCATCGTGCCCAGCACTTCGTTATCGCGCGGGTTCAGGCAGTAGAGAATGGTTTTCGGCAGCAGGTTCTCTTCGTTTTGCTTACTCAACAGTTTTGACAGCGGCTCGGCCAGCGGCCTGTCGTTGATTGAGTCGAAGCCCACGTCCGCCCCCAGCAGCTTGAACTGGCGCTGGTTATTATTGCGCAGCGCACCGATGTGGTACTGCTGCACCCAGCCACGGCGCGCGTACTCGGTTCCCAGCCAGGACAGCACGGCGGTTTTAAACTGTGCAACTTCGGTTTCATTGAGCAGAGCGCCCGCCAGGCGACGGGCCAGAATAGCGTCCAGCGTGGCTTCATCGGCCTCGGCGAACAGCACGACGTCCAGGGCATGGTCGGCAACTTTACAGCCGTGCGCGGCAAAGTGATCCAGCCGCTTGCTTAAGGCAGCCTGAAGATCGCCGAAGCGGCGAATATCGGTATCAGAAACGGCGGCCAGTTTTGAGATGTATTCCGCAAAGGTCGCCTGTTCAATGTTAAATGCCCGGTCCGGACGCCAGCTCGGCAGCACTTTGACGTCAAAATCGGCATCTTTTGCCACGGCGGCATGGTGCTCGAGAGAATCAACCGGATCGTCAGTGGTGCCGACCATTTTCACGTTCATCTGCTTCATGATGCCGCGAGCGCTGAAGGAGTCCTGCGCCAGCAGGTCGTTGCCCTGGTGCCAGATTTCATCCGCCGTTGCCGGGGAGAATAGCTTCCCGGTGATGCCGAACGGGCGGCGCAGCTCGAGGTGCGTCCAGTGATAGAGCGGGTTGCCGAGAGTATGCGGTACGGTGGCGGCCCAGGCGTCAAACTTTTCGCGGTCGCTCGCATCCCCGGTACACAGCCTTTCCGCAACGCCGTTGGTACGCATCGCGCGCCATTTGTAGTGATCGCCCTTCAGCCAGATGTCATACAGGTTTTTAAAGCGATAGTTGTCGGCGATTTGCTGCGGCGGCAGGTGGCAATGGTAATCAAAAATCGGCTGCTGTTTTGCGTAGTCGTGATAAAGACGGCGGGCGAATTCGGTATCAAGAAGAAAATCTTCAGTCATAAACTGGGCCATGGTCGGGCGTCCTCTGCAAATAACTATTCTATGCTTGTGCATGATGGAACAAAGTTATCACACCAATTTTTCAGCAACGACCTGATTTTTGCGTATAAGCTCACAAAAATAGCAGATTAATTCGCCACAAACGGCCCCAAACCCCGCTACAACCCGCATCAGATCTGGCCGCAAAGGCGCTTTATCACGCCGTTCTTCCGGAAAAAGCTTTTGTGATATCACTCAACTTATAAAGATGTATGACAAGTTATCTTTCAGCCGTCGATGTCCTTCTTGCTATGGAAAGCCAGCCGCAGGCCTGGGTGACAAAAATAACGATGGATGCCGGTTTACCTGAAAACGTTCAAATGAAGACGGGATGGGGTTAGAAATGCGAAAGATAAAAGGTTTACGCTGGTACATGATAGCGCTGGTGACCCTGGGCACCGTGCTGGGCTATCTGACCCGCAATACGGTCGCCGTTGCGGCACCCACGCTGATGAGCGAGCTGCATATCACCACCCAGCAATATTCGTGGATAATTGCCGCCTATTCCGCCTGCTACACCGTGATGCAGCCGGTTGCGGGCTATGTGCTGGACGTGTTGGGTACTAAAATAGGCTACGCGGTCTTCGCCGTTGTATGGGCCGTTTTCTGTGCCGCCACCGCGCTGGCGGGCAGCTGGGGCGGGCTGGCGCTTGCCCGCGGCGCGGTTGGTGCGGCCGAAGCGGCGATGATCCCGGCGGGGCTTAAGGCCAGCAGCGAATGGTTCCCGGCAAAAGAGCGTTCCATTGCGGTGGGCTATTTCAACGTTGGCTCCTCAATCGGCGCGATGATAGCTCCGCCGCTGGTGGTCTGGGCAATCGTCATGCACAGCTGGCAGATGGCGTTTATCGTGACGGGCGTCCTGAGTTTTATCTGGGCGATGGTTTGGCTCTGGTTCTATAAAAACCCCCGCGACCAGAAGAAACTCAGCAGCGAAGAGCGCGAATACATTATCAGCGGCCAGGAAGCTCATCATCAGACCGATAACACCAAAAAAATGTCGGCCTGGAAGATCCTGCGTAACCGCCAGTTCTGGGGCATTGCCCTGCCGCGCTTTCTTGCGGAACCGGCCTGGGGCACCTTTAACGCATGGATCCCGCTGTTTATGTTCAAGGCCTACGGCTTTAACCTGAAAGAAATCGCGATGTTCGCCTGGATGCCGATGCTGTTTGCCGACTTCGGCTGCATTCTTGGCGGTTACCTGCCCCCGCTGTTCCAGCGCTGGTTTGGCGTTAACCTGATTGTTTCCCGCAAGCTGGTGGTTACCATGGGCGCGGTGCTGATGATTGGCCCCGGCACCATCGGCCTGTTTACCAGCCCTTACGTCGCCATTGCCCTGCTGTGCGTGGGCGGCTTTGCTCACCAGGCGCTATCCGGCGCATTGATCACGCTCTCTTCCGACGTTTTCGGGCGCAACGAGGTGGCGACAGCAAACGGCCTGACGGGGATGGCAGCCTGGACCGCCAGCACGCTGTTTGCCCTGGTCGTCGGCGCGCTGGCTGACACCATGGGCTTTAGCCCGCTGTTTGCCGCGCTGGCGGTATTCGACCTGCTGGGCGCTATCGTTATCTGGACGGTACTGAAAAATCAGCCCGCCAGTGAGCTGACGCCCGAAATCGTTCCGGCAAAAGCCGTCGTGCAGTCTTAAACTTAGCCGCCTTCGGGCGGCTTTAATCCCGATGCTTGCTAGAGCGTTATCTGAAAAAGTGGTATAACAAATTTACTCACGCCGCAGCCCTTTTTTGGAGCAACTTATGGACGCCATAGAACCCCGCCGCCTGTATCAGCAGCTGGCCGCTGAACTTAAACATCGTATCGAGTCCGGGGTTTACCAGGTCGGAGAAAAACTGCCTGCGGAGCGCTATATCGCGGAAGAGAAAAACGTCAGCCGTACAGTCGTGCGCGAGGCGATAATCATGCTGGAGGTTGAAGGTTACGTTGAAGTCCGCAAGGGTTCCGGGATCCACGTCATTTCCAGCCAGGCAAAATATATGACGGTGCCGGACGAGCGCTTTGAATTTGCCAATTATGGTCCTTTCGAGCTTTTGCAGGCCCGCCAGCTGATTGAGAGCAATATTGCCGAGTTTGCCGCCACTCAGGTGACCAAGCAGGACATTGTTAAGCTGATGGAGATTCAGGAAAAAGCGAGAAAAGAGCAAACCTTCCGTGATTCAGAATGGGATCTTCAGTTCCATGTGCAGGTGGCGCTGGCTACGCAAAACGGCGCGTTGGCCACTATCGTGGAAAAAATGTGGAGCCACCGCATTTACAACCCGTACTGGAAAAAATTACACGAACACATGGATATGCGCCCGGTTGATAACTGGTGCGACGATCATGACCAAATCCTTAAGGCATTGATTCGCAAAGACCCTTCTGCGGCTAAACTGGCCATGTGGCAGCATCTGGAAAATACTCGCCAGGTGCTGTTTAACGCCACCAGCGATGATTTCGAGTTCAACGCAGACCGCTATTTGTTTGCTGAAAATCCGGTAGTTCATCTTGATAAAGCGGCAAACGGTCAAAAATAGTCATTTTTCCGCCCGAGGGTAAGCAAACCATAAATAGTGTCAGCGTTTGTAAATACCCTCGCCAGCCTCCCCGCCAGTAAGCAAAATCATTCCTCAACAAACTGCAAATACTGTGACGTATAACGCGTAGTTTTGTTACAATTAGATGCAATTTCACCGTCTGTACGGGTTTCCGTCCTTCTGGCTGTCGTTTCACACGATGTTATTCCGACACCACAGTAGGGGCAGTGGATTGTAGCCAGCAACTAACTATAAAAACCATGCTGCATTCTGCTCATCCGTTTACACCGGCGGCCTAAACGAAGTGCCAGGAACACTGAATGGAACTACTGACGCAACTGCTCTCCGCTCTCTGGAGCCAGGATTTTGAAACGCTCGCTAACCCCTCGATGGTTGGCATGCTCTACTTTGTGCTGTTCATGATTTTATTTCTCGAAAACGGCCTGCTTCCGGCGGCATTTTTGCCCGGTGACAGCCTGCTGGTTCTGGTTGGCGTTCTGATAGCGAAAGGGTCTCTGGGCTTTGCGGAAACTATCGCTCTGCTCACCATAGCGGCAAGCCTCGGCAGCTGGCTGGGCTACATTCAGGGGCGCTGGCTGGGAAATACGAGGCTGGTACAAAACTGGCTTTCTCATCTGCCTGCGCACTACCACCAGCGTTCACACCAGTTATTCCATAAGCACGGCCTGTCGGCGCTGCTGGTGGGCCGTTTTATCGCATTTGTTCGTACCCTGCTGCCAACTATTGCCGGGTTATCGGGTCTTAGCAGCACACGCTTCCAGTTCTTTAACTGGATGAGCGGCCTGTTGTGGATATTGATTCTCACCACGCTGGGCTATTTGCTGGGCAAAACCCCTGTGTTCCAGAAATACGAAGACGCATTAATGTCGTGCCTGATGCTTATCCCGGTGGTGCTCCTTGTCATCGGCCTCGTAGGTTCATTAATTGTGCTCTGGCGTAAAAAACGCGGTCAAAGCAGTTAGAGAGATTCGATGAAATTAGCTTTCACAGGCCGCCTTCGGGCGGCGCTGCTTGTGGGTGCGCTGGCGCTGGTCGCGCTGGTTATGTGGTCCGGCATGCAGAATAAAGATTCCACTCTTGAGATACGTGCCTCGCGGCAGGGCGGGAGCATACCTGACGGTTTTTACGTCTGGCATCATCTCGACGCCAACGGCATCCGCTTCAAAAGTATTACGCCGCTGAATAACACACTGCTGGTTACTTTTGATTCCAGCGCACAGAGTGAAGCCGCAAAGGAAGTGCTGAACCGTACGTTGCCGCAGGGCTATGTTGTGGCCCAGCAGGACGGCGATAGCGACGCGCTGGCATGGCTCTCCATCCTGCGTCCTGACCACAATCATCTCGGTTAACTACCCTTCTCTGAGTCTGAATTTGTTATTACCCTCTGGGTTTTTAGTTGATTCATGACTATGCTTTATCTGTTTTTACCGCTCATTATCAGCGCTTTTAAACGAAACTCTGGAACGACGCATAGGGTATTATCACCCGATAATTTGTGCATCGTCTTACAATGGAAGGTCAAATCATGAAATACCGCACCGTACTGGCTCTTGCTTTACTCACCCTGACTTCTGCCGCTCAGGCCGCTTCGCTTTGCGGTGAAAAAGAGCAGGATATTCAACGCGAGATTGGCTATGCGGAAAAACACAATAACCAGCATCGTATTGATGGCCTGAAAAAAGCGTTGAGCGAAGTGCGCGCAAATTGCAGCGACAGCAGCCTGCGCGCCGAACACCAGAAAAAAATCACCCATCAAAAAGAAGAAATTGAAGAACGTAGAGCCGATCTCAATGAAGCCCGCCAGAAGGGTGACCCGGAAAAAATTGCTAAACGCGAGAAAAAACTGGCAGAAGCTGAAGACGAATTGAAAGCTTTAGAGAAGCGTGATTACTGAGACAGGTAGTCGCAGACTTTAAGGATCCACCTCAAACACTCGGAGAGAATTATGTCAAAAGATACTACGTCAGAACATTTGCGCGCTGAGTTGAAATCCCTGGCAGATACGCTTGAAGAAGTCCTGAGTGCTTCCACGGACAAGTCGAAAACCGAACTGGATAAGCTGCGCACCAAAGCTGAAAAAGCGCTGAAAGAGAGCCGCTCTCGTCTCGGCGAAACCAGCGAAGCCATCGCCCAGCAAACCCGTGAAGCCGCGGCAAAAGCTGACGATTATGTTCGCGAGAACCCGTGGACAGGCGTTGGGATTGGTGCGGCGGTAGGCGTCGTACTGGGTGTGCTGCTGGCTCGCCGCTAAGATGGCTGATTCTCATCAAAGCCAGGGGCCGGGCAAGAGCGTGCTCGGCATTGGTCAGCGTCTGGTCACCATTCTGGTTGGAATGGTTGAAACACGCCTGCGCCTTGCCGTGGTTGAGCTGGAAGAGGAAAAAGCGCATCTCGTTCAGCTGCTGCTGATGCTCGGCCTGACGATGCTGTTTGCCGCTTTTGGCCTGATGAGCCTGATGGTGCTGGTTATCTGGGCCGTTGATCCGCAGTATCGCCTCAACGCCATGATTGCGACCACCGTGGTGCTGCTCTCCCTGGCGCTGATCGGCGGTATCTGGACGCTGAGAAAATCCCGGCAGTCGACTTTGCTGCGCCATACCCGGCGCGAGCTGGAAAACGACCGGACCCTGCTGGAAGAGGATAAGTAATGAGCGATGCAGAACGCACTAAGCGTAAGGCGCATCTGCTCAGCCAAATCCAGCAACAGCGTCTCGACCTCAGCGCCACAAGGCGGGATTGGTTGCAGGTGACCGGCCCTTACGATCGCGGCTGGAATACTCTGCTAAGCCTGCGCAGCTACGCCATGATAGCCAGTAGCGTGCTGGCTATCTGGTCGGTACGGCACCCAAGCCTGCTGATGCGCTGGGCGAAGCGAGGTTTTGGCGCCTGGAGCGCCTGGCGAATGATCCGCAACGCGCTGAATCAAAACCCACGCTAGACCCCACAAACACCGCCTCGATGGCGGTGTTTTTACTTTTGCCGCTTAGTTCACTCAGGATATTTGAAGGACTTAGACAGTTTTCCTTGCTAACAATCCTTTTTCACCCCGTCTATTATCCTCTCCATCGACGGCAAGCACCGGTAATCACTGGAGTTTGCGCCCCCTTTAAGTCCTGGCAATGAACGCCGGAAAAAAGAACCGCTGGAGAGTAAAATGAAAAAATTAGAAGATGTTGGCGTCCTGGTTGCTCGTATTTTAATGCCAATCCTGTTTATTACCGCTGGCTGGGGCAAAATCACCGGTTATGCTGGCACTCAGCAATACATGGAAGCGATGGGCGTGCCGGGCGCACTGCTGCCGCTGACTATCCTGCTGGAGTTCGGCGGCGGTCTGGCTATCCTGTTCGGTTTCCTGACCCGTACCACCGCGCTTATCACCGCGCTGTTTACTCTGCTGACGGCGTTCCTGTTCCACAGCAACTTTGCTGAAGGCGCGAACTCCATCATGTTTATGAAGAACTTCACCATCGCGGGTGGTTACCTGCTGCTGGCCGTCTTCGGCCCGGGCGCAATCAGCCTCGACCGCGTACTGAATAAAAAGTGGTAAGCGTTCTATACTGATGAACACTGAGAAAGCGAAGACATTGTCTTCGCTTTTTTGCTATTGAGGAGGAGAAAAAAATGGGGCAACTCATCGACGGCGTCTGGCATGACGTCTGGTACGACACCAAATCGACCGGCGGCCGCTTCAAGCGCACCGAATCCGCCTTCCGCAACTGGCTGACCGCAGACGGCACCGCCGGTCCAGACGGTAGCAAAGGCTTTGCAGCCGAAAAAGATCGCTATCATCTGTATGTCTCCCTGGCGTGCCCGTGGGCGCACCGCACCCTGATGGTTCGCAAGCTGAAAGGTCTCGAGCCCTTTATCTCTGTTTCCGTAATACACCCGCTGATGCTGCAAAATGGCTGGACGTTTGGCACAGACTTTCCGGACGCAACCGGCGACACTCTTTATCAGCACGATTTTCTCTATCAGCTCTATCTTCAGGCAGACCCGAACTATACCGGGCGCGTTACGGTGCCGGTGCTGTGGGATAAGAAAAATCAAACCATCGTCAGCAACGAGTCGGCTGAAATCATCCGCATGTTCAACACGGCGTTTGATGCGCTTGGTGCGCGAGCAGGAGACTACTACCCCGAAGCGCTGAGAAGTGAGATAGATGAGCTAAACGGCTGGATCTACGACTCGGTGAATAACGGCGTGTATAAGGCAGGATTCGCCACTTCGCAGGAAGCCTATGACGAAGCCGTCGACAAGCTTTTCATCTCTCTGGAACGCCTTGAGCAAATCCTCGGCCAGCACCGCTATTTAACCGGTAACCAGCTGACCGAGGCGGATATTCGCCTGTGGACGACGCTGGTACGCTTTGATCCGGTGTATGTCACCCACTTCAAGTGCGACAAACGCCGCATCAGCGACTACCCCAATCTTTACGGCTTCCTGCGCGACATCTATCAGTTGCCGGGGATAAGCGAAACGGTGAGCTTCCCGCATATTCGCAACCACTACTATCGCAGCCATAAAACGATTAACCCAACCGGCGTTATTTCCGTCGGCCCTGCGCAGGATTTAGACCAGCCGCACGGGCGCGATGTCCGGTTTAGCCGGGGTTAAGAATATTCACCACAACAATGATTTACGGCCCAGATTTTCACGACTATTCTTGAAACGATCGCTTATCTATCGGGTGATTTTCGGATAATCAAGGCGGGCCGTAAATGGATTGGTATTTCAAAGCATTAAGAAATTATCTTGGTTTTAGCGGCCGTGCACGCCGCAAAGAGTACTGGATGTTCCATCTGGTGAACTTCATTCTGGCTGGCGTACTCAGCGTGCTGGACAGAATGCTTGGACTTCATATCTATAAAGATGAAGGAGCGCTCACCACAATTTACAGCATCCTGGTTTTCCTGCCGCTCTGGGCAGTACAGTTCCGCCGCCTGCACGATACCGATCGTTCCGCATGGTGGCTTCTGCTGCTGCTGATCCCTGTCGTTGGCTGGCTGATTATTCTGGCGTTCAACTGCCAGAACGGGACGCCAGGCGTTAACCGCTTCGGTGTGGATCCTAAGGTAACAGACACATTTAAAGTGGCTGGCTCGCTTTAAACAAAAAGGGCGTACCCGAAGTACGCCCTTGACCGCATGCTACACGGGCTTGGCTTAAATAGCCTGCTCGTCCGCAAGTTCCGCTTTTTTAGCCAGACCGTTCAGCAGCTTCTGATGAATGCCGCCGAAGCCGCCATTGCTCATCACCAGAATATGGTCGCCGGGCTGCGCTGTTTTCACAATCATATCGGCCAGCGTATCCACGTCCGCACTCCAGTGCGCTGGCTGCACGCAGGCCTCAGCCACTTCCGCAACCTGCCATGGAATATGCTGCGGTTGCAGCAGGAAGACTTCATCTGCACGCCCCAAAGATGGCGCCAGATCGTCTTTGCAGACGCCCATTTTCATGGTGTTTGAACGAGGCTCCAGCACCGCCAGAATGCGCGCCGTTCCGCCAACTTTGCCGCGTAAAGCAGCCAGGGTTGCCAGAATTGCCGTCGGATGATGAGCAAAATCATCATAAACGGTTACGCCATTAGCTTCACCGCGCAGCTCAAGGCGACGGCGTGCGTTAACGAAACCGCCCAGTGCCTGAGCGGCATCTGCCGGCGTGACGCCAACATGCCGGGCGGCGGCAATCGCCATCAGGCCGTTATGCATGTTGTGTTCGCCCACAAGCTGCCAGTTCACGGTGCCTACGCACTCGCCGTCCAGATAGACTTCCCACTGGGAGGCATCGGTCGTCAGCTTTTTAGCCTGCCAGTGGCCCTGCTCGCCAACCAGTTCCTGCTCGCTCCAGCAGCCCATCGCCAGGGTTTGCTTCAGGTTTGCGTCGTTTTCCGGCCAGATAATTTTCCCCTGGCCCGGCACGATGCGCACCAGATGGTGGAACTGCTTCTGGATGGCTTTCAGATCGTCGAAGATATCCGCGTGGTCGAACTCAAGGTTATTGAGGATCAGCGTGCGCGGGCAGTAATGCACGAATTTGGAACGCTTGTCGAAGAACGCGCAGTCATATTCGTCGGCTTCAATCACGAAGAATGAGCTGTCGCCCAGGCGAGCAGAAACCTCGAAGTTCCCCGGCACGCCGCCGATGACAAAGCCCGGCTTATAACCGCAGGCTTCCAGAATCCAGGTCGCCATTCCGGCCGTCGTGGTTTTACCGTGAGTACCGGCAACCGCAATCACCCAGCGGTCGCGCAGCACAAAGTCATGCAGCCACTGCGGGCCGGACATATAAGGAATGCCCTGCTCCAGCACCGCTTCAACACAAGGATTACCGCGCGTCATCGCGTTGCCGATAATCACCAGGTCAGGATGCGGGTCGAGCTGGCTGGCGTCATAACCTTCGATTAACGAGATCCCCTGCTGTTCAAGCAGCGTACTCATCGGCGGGTAAACATTGGCGTCCGAGCCAGTCACTTCATGCCCTAAAGAGCGAGCCAGCATCGCCAGGCCGCCCATAAAGGTGCCACAGATCCCTAGAATATGAATGCGCATACGAAACTATCCTTTCTTTGTTTGGCGCACATTCTAACCGTATGGCCTCCGGGGCGAAACGCATTTCAGGATATTCCTTAACTTGCTGGCGCGATTCACCTGTGCGCGATGTTTTGAATATTTGTTAAGATTGTTGCGATCGCTTTATCCAACATAATGATGCAGGGAAAGTGTTATGAAAACGTTAGGTGAATTTATTGTCGAAAAGCAGCACGAGTTTTCTCATGCTACCGGTGAGCTTACGGCTTTACTGTCGGCGATAAAGCTGGGCGCTAAAATCATCCACCGCGATATCAATAAGGCCGGTCTGGTCGATATCCTGGGTGCGAGCGGTGCCGAAAACGTGCAGGGCGAGGAGCAGCAAAAACTCGACCTGTTTGCGAATGAAAAACTCAAGGCAGCGCTGAAGGCACGCGGCATTGTGGCAGGTATTGCCTCCGAAGAAGAGGATGACATTGTCGTCTTCGAGGGCGCGGAGCAGGCCAAATACGTGGTGCTGATGGACCCGCTTGACGGCTCTTCTAACATTGATGTCAACGTCTCGGTTGGCACCATATTTTCTATCTACCGCCGTATCACTCCCGTAGGCACTCCGGTAACCGAAGAGGACTTCCTGCAGCCCGGCAACAAGCAGGTTGCAGCGGGATATGTGGTTTATGGCTCCTCGACGATGCTGGTTTACACCACCGGCTGCGGCGTTCACGCCTTCACCTACGATCCTTCACTCGGCGTATTCTGCCTGAGCCAGGAACGTATGCGCTTCCCGGAGAGAGGCAACACCTACTCCATTAACGAAGGCAACTACATTAAATTCCCGAACGGCGTGAAGAAGTACATCAAATTCTGCCAGGAAGAAGATGCGGCCAGCAAGCGCCCTTACACCTCGCGCTACATTGGCTCTCTGGTTGCGGACTTCCACCGTAACCTGCTGAAAGGCGGGATTTACCTTTATCCAAGCACCGCCAGCCACCCTGAAGGCAAACTGCGTTTGCTGTATGAAGGCAACCCGATGGCGTTCCTTGCGGAACAGGCAGGCGGTAAAGCCAGCGACGGTAAAGAGCGTATTCTGGACATCATCCCAACCACCCTGCACCAGCGCCGCCCGTTCTTTGTCGGCACTCAGCACATGGTTGAAGACGTCGAGCGCTTTATTCGCGAATACCCGGACGCCTGATTTCTTTCTTATCACCCTCTCCCATCGGGGAGAGGGTTTTTAGCGCTTCACTTAATAGCGAAATGACGCCATCGCCGTAACCAACTGCTGAGACTGCTCTTCCAGCGAACGGGTTGCCGCCGTAGACTCTTCCACTAACGCCGCGTTCTGCTGAGCCGCTTCATCCATCTGGCTCACGGCAATATTCACCTGCTCAATTCCGTGGCTTTGCTCGTTAGAAGCGTTGGCAATTTCACGTACCAGCCTGGTCATACGCATAATTTCTTCGGCGATTTCATCCATTGTTTCACCGGCCTGCTGGGCGAGGTCGCTGCCCTCGCCTACATGTGTCTGAGAGTCAGAAATCAGGGTGCGGATCTCTTTGGCCGCTTCGGCGCTACGGCTTGCCAGAGTGCGAACTTCACCGGCTACCACGGCAAAACCACGCCCCTGCTCCCCGGCACGAGCCGCTTCCACCGAGGCGTTGAGCGCCAGGATATTGGTCTGGAAAGCAATGCCGTCGATAACGCTAAGAATATCTGCGATACGGCCGGCGCTTCCTGAAATATCACGCATTTTTTCAATCACGTAGCAAACCATTTCGCTGCCGCGGTCGGCCGTGTCGGAAACCACTTTCGCCAGCTTATGGGCCTGCTCGGCGTTATCGGCGTTTTGCTTCACGGTGGCGGTGATTTGCTCCATGCTGGCTGCGGTTTCTTCCAGCGAGGTTGCAGTGGATTCAGTACGCTGGGAGAGGTTGAGGTTGCCCGCAGCCAGCTCGCGGCTGCCGGTATCAATCTGCGATGATGCGTCGCGCACGCGGCTTACCGAGTCCACCAGAGAGGTCCGCATCGCCACAATCGCTCCGGCAAGGCGGCCAAATTCGTTGTTGCCGGTTTGCGGCAGCGGCTGGGTTAAATCACCTTCGGCGACAAACTCCAGCTGGTGAATGGCTTCATCCAGCGGCTTAAGCAGCAGATGGCGCAGCGCCAGCCACACCAGCACAATGATGGCGGCAGTCAGCAGCGCGGCAAGGATAATAAAGCCAAGCACGATTTTCTTATGCAGCTGGACGCCAGCCACTTCGCTGTTGCCGCGGGCTTCACCCCAGCGCTGAAACGCCTGCACGTCGGTATCAAATTTCTGCCCAAGCGGGATCAGGCTTTTTTCCAGCAGATCGTAATAGTCGTCCGGGCTTTGCTTTTGCAGCGCCGCCAGCATCGGAGCAATCCCCTGAGCCTGATAGGCTGCATAGCTTTTGCCCAGACTTGCCAGAAGAGCATCGCCCTGCTCGTCGCTCACGCCGCTGTCGATAACAGATTTTAGATTTTTCTGCGCCTGGTCTACTTCGGCGGTCACATTTTTAGCCGACTTCGTCGCATCATCCAGCATGCCGATTTCCATCTGCCGTACCGACTGACCGGCCTCATTACGGGCGCGCAGCAGCAGAATATAGCCATCGCTAACGCGCACCATTTGCTCACCCTGCAGGCGATTAATGCGCTCAAGAGAAGCGGAACTTTGCTGCAGGGCATAAATGCCGATGCCGCTAACAACCAACAGCAGGAACGTCATAACTGCCAACAGCGTCAGCAGCCCCGTGCGAATCGACAAATTTCTCAACATGCTTAATTCCCGGTTTAACGATGGCTCATGAATAAAGTAGTGAGCGTGTTATCGGCAATTTTAGGAAAATGTTTAATCAATTTGCGTTATTTGCATACGTTAAGTGCTTGTTGCCATGACGTTTAGCGCAGGCAGGTTCGCACGGTTATCCGGGCAGGCGGCCGCGCCGGAGGGCCGTTTAGCTTAGCGTCTTAGGCCGTTGGGGAAAAACAGCAAAAGACATTTAACCGCAGTTGGCTATAATATCGGGCACTTGAAATACACCAGTTTAAAGGAAAGAGACATGAGCTTACTCAACGTTCCAGCGGGTAAAGATCTGCCGGAAGATATCTACGTTGTTATTGAAATCCCGGCTAACGCTGACCCAATCAAATACGAAGTAGACAAGGATAGCGGCGCGCTGTTTGTTGACCGCTTCATGTCTACCGCGATGTTCTAC
This sequence comes from Cedecea davisae DSM 4568, assembly GCF_000412335.2. Classification (GTDB taxonomy): domain Bacteria; phylum Pseudomonadota; class Gammaproteobacteria; order Enterobacterales; family Enterobacteriaceae; genus Cedecea; species Cedecea davisae. The sequence goes on along the minus strand of NZ_KE161030.1, from coordinate 289,679 downwards.
CCGTGCAACTACGGTTACATCAACCACACCCTGTCTCTGGACGGTGACCCGGTAGACGTTCTGGTCCCAACTCCATACCCGCTGGAGCCAGGCAGCGTGATTCGTTGCCGCCCTGTTGGCGTGCTGAAAATGACCGACGAGTCTGGTGAAGACGCTAAACTGGTTGCTGTTCCGCACACCAAACTGAGCAAAGAGTACGATCACATTAAAGATGTGAACGACCTGCCAGAACTGCTGAAAGCGCAGATCACTCACTTCTTCGAGCACTACAAAGACCTCGAAAAAGGCAAATGGGTGAAAGTTGACGGCTGGGACAATGCCGAAGCTGCTAAAGCAGAAATCATCGCCTCTTTCGAACGCGCCGCTAAGAAGTAATTCTCAGCCTGCGAGTAAAGAGCAAACACCGCCTCCGGGCGGTGTTTTTGTTTATTCGAGGATGGCCTGAAGCCTGGCTAAAACTTCCTCAACAACATCTAGCGGAGCGGCCTCAAGTTTTTGTGCCCCGCGGCATTCAAGATCGACCATTCTGGCCTGGTTAACCAGCACCACGCCGCAGGTCTCCGTCCCGCATCCGCTCAGGGAAACGGCAAAACCTGCGTCCCTTGCGTAATTTCCGCCCTGAGTGATGGGTGCCACCAGCACCGTGCCCGTCTGGTTAAATGCCCGGGTTGAAAGCACCAGAGCAGGACGGCCTTCCCCCTGCTGCTCCCGGCCAACGGCGGGATTGAACCCCACGAGAACGATATCGCCCCTTTCAAACCCCCCACGTCTTACCATACTTCTTTCCCGACCGGGTTATCCTTGCCCCAAATCTCTTCTTCAGACACTTTTGGCGCCGATGGGTCACCCAGAGCCAGCAGTTCGTCCAGAGTGTACTTTTTCCTTACGGGTTTCATAATCAACTGATTGTTAAACACTTCCGCCTCCATACTTTGCCCAATCTTGAGCCCTAGCTCATCCATTAATGCACCGGGAATGACCATACCAGCACTGTTCCCCCATTTTTTGATGGTGATGCGCATCTCTCTCTCCTGTCGGGTGTGTTATACAAAGTATAAACACAACGACATGAAACTGCGCCAGTTATAAAACTGATTCAGACGCATGAACAGAACAAAATGTGAGCAGAGTTTAATTTTGGAATGGGCTTCCCACGGAAAAATGTACGGCGGAGGAAGATGACAAAATAATGGAAGGCCGCAGGGATAAAAAAACGGCTACCTGTTGGGGTAGCCGCTTTAGATGTGCTTAATACTTTTCTCGATCCAGCCAGTTCCCGCTGTCGATGCGCGTTAGCCCGTCCACCGGGCGCTGGTAAACGTACATCCAGGCTCCGCCGTAAGGTGTCTGAATCAGCTGGCGTCGGTACTCGCCCCCTTTGGTGCGCAGTGCATCAAGCTCGGAAAGTGTGGAGGCGTCTATCCGGTAAACTTCACCCGATACTATGCCATCGCCCGGCACGGCGCCTGGATAATGTCCAAGGCTATACAACACGTAGTTTTCCTGCGTGTGGTCGCCCAGCCACTGGGCGTTGGTCATCCAGTGGCTGTTACCTTGTTTGCGTCGTAAACTGCCGTAAACAAATATTCGCATTGCTAAAACTCAAACTGATAGAGCAGATCTAGTGCCTGATCTACGCCAGACACCGCTTCCAGATATAGCTTAGGCATCAGACGATAACGCAGCGTTAACGTCGCCAGAGAGTCAAAAATACCTACGCCATATTTAACCTGAAGACCCGGCAGTACATAGCCGCTGACGACCACCTGGGAAGAGTCTCCTACCCCTGCGGTGTCGAGCGCCAGGTTGCTTACGCCAAACGTCTCGCCGATTTTACCCACAACCTGACCACTTTGTGCAACCCCCAGACCCACAAGCATTGAAGTCATCGCGTCGCCATCGTTGCCGGAAGTGTCTAATCCCTGGCCGCGAAGCAGGTAGGACAAGGCTTCCTGCTGTGACATCGCCGGGTCAGAGAAGATTTCAGCTTTCGGTTCGTCGGCAGGCCCGGTAACCCGAACGCCCGCCGTGACGTCGTTTTCCGTCGCTTCCGGGTTACGCACTGCCTCAATGTTGAGATACGGGTTATCCGGCGGGCCGGAGAACAGCAGCTCGCCTTTGCGCACGATAAGATCCTGCCCATAAGCATGGAAGCGCCCCTGCGGAATGCTGATTTGGCCGTTCAGACCCAGCCCCTGCTTATCCTGCACCATTTTCAGGTCGCCGGTGAGGCGGGCTTTCAGGCCGAAGGCATCCAGCCGGACATTATTGCCAACGTGAATCGTCAGATTGCTGTTGATTGGAATACTTGCCGACTTCGGATTCACCGGTTTCAGATCTTTATCCAGCATCACTTCATCGCTGGAGACGCCCACCGCGCTGCCCGGCACATCGTGGACCACGATACGCGCCCACGGCACGTCAACATTGCCGTTAAGGGTGAACAGGCTCGGGGTTGCCACAAACTCGATATCCGGGGAAACGTCCAGCCGCACCATCGGCGGCACGGTGATACGCACCTTGCTGCCCTTCGCGGCAATACGCGCCCGCCAGTTGTCGATTTGCGTCCAGTCTGCGTCGCCGCTGAGGACTATTTGCCCCTGTTTGGTTCGCACCACGCCTTGCAGCGTTGAATTCATGCCGTTGAAGTTCATTGCAATCTGGCTCGGCTGCATTTCGAACGGCATAAAGTTGCCTTCAACATCAACGCCGTTGAGCTGCATCTGGCCGAACATCTGCGGACGTTCAAGGTTGCCGCCAAGACGCAGGTTAGCATTCAGCGTGCCGTCTGCTTTCTCGCCGCGCGAGAAGATAGCGTTGGCGATAGCCAGCGAGAAGTTACGAATATTGACGTTGCCGCCCAGGTTACGTCGCCCCTGCGGGTCGGTTATTTGCACCTGGCCGTCGAACTGCCCGTTGTTCGCCACTTTGACCAACCAGCCCAGTTGGGCGCGATTGTTCTTCAGTTCCGCGTTCAGGTTTAGCGTATCGAAGGCGACCGGCAGCGTATTTCCGTTAACCACCTGCGCGACCTTCACGCCGCGCCCGCTAAGCGTGACCTGGCCCTGAGGCAGGCCGCCGGACTCGCTGTCCCAGCTCACATCCGCTTTACCGGTAAACACGCCGCTGGCCTGAGTCTCTTCCGGCATCACCGGTTTTAGCATCGCCAGGTCGAAGCGGTTAAGGTTCACCACCGCGCGGCCTTTAGCTCCGGCGTCAATGGTTTGCGGTACGCAAAGCTCAGCGTTCGGGTTAACCCAGCAGTGTGGGCCAATCGCAATCTTCTGTTCTTTATTTCGGAAGTCCAGCGTTAGCTCGCGGTTCAGCGCCCACGGGCCAACCGGCGTGTCGAAGCGCGTATCGGTCAGCTTGCCGCGCCAGCGCTCTTCATTGCGGTCAAAACTGCCGCTGAGGTTCAGCCGCCCGGAAACGGGTTCGCCCTGAATACGCAGCTGAAGCTGGTGCTGCTTTTCATCGCCTTTCGCATCCAGCGTAACCAAATCGACCTTCACGCCGGGCTGAACAACGCGCTCTACGCGCAGGTTGAGGTTGCCGCCGATTTGCTCACTCGACTTCACGTCACCTTTGAGCAGCACGCGGGCAACGGTCAGTTCCTGCCAGCGCAGGCTATTTGCCGTGAGGTCAGCCAGCAACTGCGGCGCTTTCACATCGCCACGCACCTTGATGATGCCTTTCGCCGTGCCGCCGAGGCCCGGCAGCGCATTATCCAGGTTTGGCGCATTAATGTTGGCGTCCAGGTTGAGATCTTTCTCGCCCAGCTCGCCCTTCACATCAACCGTGTTGCGCCCCAGCTCAATGTGCAGGCCTGGCACTTTCCACTGCATGTAGTTGTTGCCCTGGAGTGCGCCCTGAACGTTAACTTTGTTCTGTTTCACGTTTCCGCTGAGCTTCAGCTCGGGAATATCCATCTGCCAGCTGCCGCCGTACAGGCTGCCGCGGGTTTTGATATTGCCGTCCAGCTTCGCGGGCCAGTCCGGGAACTGCTTCGCGGTATTGATTCCTGCGAGGGTAAGTTCGCCGCGCCAGCTAATCGCTTTGCTCCAGTCCACCAGCGCCTTCAGATCGGTATTGCCCTGAAGCGCAGCCACCCGCAGTTTGTCGAGGCTAAACTGCTGCTCGTTACCTTTGCCATCGAGCGTTATCGTGGCGGGTGGAACCTGGTCGCCCTTCACGGCGGTGCTGAACGAAAGCTTGTAGTCGGTCATCTTGCCGGTCAGGCGCAGCTTGATGTCATCCGCCTGGTACTGTTTTTCACCGCTCAGCGGCCAGGCAAGCTGCTTGCTGTCCAGCGCGATATTCAGCGGCAGTCCGGCCTCCGCAAGCTTCGCCTGAGCATTCAGCTGCATGCCCACCGGCCCTGAAAGGTTAACGCCGACTTTCAGCTCGTCGCGCAGCGCGCCGCCGACTTTCATCTTCACCTTTTCGCCTTTCAGCGGGTCAATGTTAAGCGTGCTGTTAAGGGTCAGGTCTACCGGCCAGTTATCCCGCAGCTGGGCGCTGCCGGTGGCGTTCACCAGCCCCTGGGACGAGTCCACGTCCAGCGCATCCAGCTTCAGGTTGCCGTCGATGCTGCTGACTTTGAGCAACAGCGAATTAATCATCAAATCGGTGTCGCCCGTCAGGCGCAGGCGCGCGCCGCGGAATTCCTGAATATTCAGATTCACCGGCAGGTTTACGTCTGCCATTTCCGGCAGCAGCGGCTTCTCGAAGAGCTTCTGGAGCGTTTCCCCAAGCGGAGCTTCGCCAGGCTGCGGGTTCTGGATCTTCGGCTCCACCACTTCTTCTTTTGCCACCTGCGCGGCTTTCGGCAGGGCAATAAGCAAGCCTTCAAGGCTGGTTGGCGTCAGCGTGAGATTTCGCTGCTCCCAGCTCAGGCCGCTGGAGAAATCCATCACCGAAACGGTGGTGTCGTCGATTTTAACGTTGACGTTATTCAGCGCCACGCGGCTGAGGGTGATGGGATATGGCGTGGAGAGGTTGAGTGGGCCGCTGTCCTGCTCTTCGACTGGAGCAGACGGCGGCATTTTTTTACTGTCGATAGCGACATCGACATCTTTTAGCGAGAAGTCATTCACGCACAGGCTGCTGTGCCACAGGCAGTTGAGCTTAACCGCAAGATGCACTTCGCCCGCTCGCACCGCAACACCCGGCTGCTCGTAGCTCAGGTTCTTCAGCGTCAGGTTGCGCCAGCCGCCATCGACCTGGGCGATGTGAAGCCCCGGCACCCAGCGGTTAGCCCCTTTAAATAGCAAATGCAGGCCCGGTGTAGTGCCGACCAGGAAACCTACCGCCGCAACCAACAAGACAATAACAGCCAACACCGCGAGGCTTATTTTCTTCCAACGACTCATAATTCAGGCCCCAAACCGATGTAAAACTGTAAACCGTGCTCTTCTTTATCGCCAACCGGCACCGCAAAATCGAGCTTGATTGGGCCAACGGGAGACTGCCAGCGAACCCCGACGCCCGCGCCGGTTTTGAAATTACTGCGCTTGATGTCGTTAACCGCTTCGCCGGAGTCAACAAACGCCGCGCCCCACCATTTTCCGGTTACGTTGTACTGGTATTCCAGCGAGCCGGTTGCCAGCTTGGATGCACCGGTCAGCTTGCCGTTGCTGTCCTCAGGCGAGATAGATTTGTATTTGTAGCCGCGAATGCTGCGGTCGCCACCGGCGAAGAAACGCAGGTCCGGCGGGACTTTCTTGAAGTTGTTGGTTTCTATCCAGCCAAGGTTGCCGCGCACCACAAAGCGGTGTTTTTCATACAGCGAGCGGATCCAGACGTTTTGCGCCTGGAAAACGCCAAAGTCGACGTCTGAACCCCATGTCGTGTTGGAAACATCAATCGAATACCGCTGTGAATCACCCCACGTAGGCATCAGGCCGCCGCGCGAACGCGTACGGTTCAGGCTAACGCCCGGGTAGAGCAGCATCGTGGTGTTGGTGACGTCCGCCTGGGTAAAGTGGTCGAGGCTCCAGCGCAGGTTAACCGCGCGCTGCCAGCCGCTCGACATATCCCAGTAGCGGGAAAGCGCCACGGTTGTTGAGTCAGATTTTGTATCGTTCAGATCGGTGCGTTTGAAGCCGCCCTGCACCAGGTAGTATTGCTCCAGCGGGCTTTTGAGCAGCGGCACTTTATAGCTGAAGTCCAGCGTCTGCTCCGGGCCGGAGAGGCTGGTGCTGGTCGTCAGGCTGTGGCCGTACGAGTTCATCCACGGCTTTTTCCAGCTGGCTTTCAGGCGTGGGCCTACGTCGGTTGAATAACCCACACCGGTTTCTATCGTGTTCTCGGTACGGGGAGAAACTACGCCGTGCAGAGGCAGCACTTTGGTCTGCCGGGACTTTTCAAATTCTGGCGCCACAACCACAGAGTTAAACCAGCCGGTTGCCGACAGGCGGCGGTTAAGCTCGGCCAGATCGCTCGACTTGTAGTAGTCACCCGGCTTAAACGGGATCAGATTTTGCAGGTACTCTTCGCGAATTTGCGAGCCTTCGAAAGTGACGTCGCCAAAGCGGTAGCGCTCGCCGCTGTCGTAGTCGATATCCCAGAACGCCTGGTGCCTGTCCAGCGAAACGCCTAGCTGGCTTTTGCGGAAATCACTGTCGAAGTAGCCTTTACGCAGCGCAACGCTGGAAAGCCCTTTTTTGAAGTTGTCGTAATCGGCGTGATCGAGAACGGTGCCGATTTTTGGCCGCTTGGTGAGCAGCTCGAGATAGTCTTTGTCGGTACGTGCGCCGCCGCGCAAAATAACATCAGTGCCGCCAATTAACACCGGCGGGCCTGCGTCTACTTTCGCGAGCAGTACCTGTCTGCCGCCGTTTGCAGGAGGCGGACGAAGGGTAAAATCAATTGTCGGCTCGTAATAGCCCAGGGCTTTTAGCCCTTCACGAATAGCGTCGTCCACGCGCGCCTGGAAACGGCGATCCGGCGTGACTTCATCACTTTCGATAGTTGAAAGCTGGGCACGTACGTTTTTTTGCAGCTCGCCGCTGAGTCCCTCAACCTGCAAACGCACGTTCGCTGCGCTGGCCCATGTGCTCGCCACACACAGGCTGGTAATACATAAAGTACGGATTGCTGGCACGTTTTCTCCTGAATATCCTTGTTCCCACCCCTGGAAGGAAACGTCATTACCGCTCCGCGGATTAACAAAACCCTAACATTAAGGGTTGAAAATAACTCACTAGCCTAAATCTTTCTTATATGTAATGTAGTCTTTAAGTTGTGTGTATTGTCTGAAATTGCAGGACTGATGACAACCGCTCGCTTTTTTATCGATTTCCCGGAGAAAAACACCATGCATTTGTTCGAAAAAACTCACCCTGTTGCTCAGTCCGAAGCCCTGCCGGGGCGAAACACGCCAATGCCGGTCGCCACGCTTCATGCGGTTAATGAACACTCTATGACAAATGTACCAGATGGGATGGAAATCGCCCTGTTTGCGATGGGATGTTTTTGGGGCGTCGAGCGTTTGTATTGGGAGATTCCCGGCGTTTACAGCACGGCTGCGGGCTACAGCGGCGGCTATACCCCAAACCCAACCTACCGTGAAGTCTGTAGCGGCCAGACCGGCCATGCGGAAGCGGTGCGTGTGGTGTATGACCCGAAAGTCGTCAGCTATGAGCAACTGCTACAGGTGTTCTGGGAAAACCACGATCCGGCTCAGGGCATGCGCCAGGGCGGCGACGTAGGGACTCAATATCGCTCCGCTATTTATCCCCTGACGCCGGAGCAGGACAAAGCGGCCCGCGCCAGCCTTGAACGCTTTCAGGCCGCGATGACCGCCGCCGGTGACAAACGCCAGGTCACCACCGAGATTGCTAATGCAGGCCCGTTCTATTACGCGGAAGACGACCACCAGCAGTATTTGTACAAAAATCCGCAGGGCTATTGCGGCATCGGCGGTATTGGGGTTTGCCTGCCGCCTCAGGCGTAATATTTACGCCTTTCGATCTAAACTTACCGCCCGGCTGCATTCCACAATGAAAATAATGCTGGATTGCAGCCATGCAGACTGACCCATTCCGCCGTGCCTCTTTTATAGCCAGTAGCGACACCTCCCCCGCTTACGCTATACTAGTCGTTGAAATTGCTGGCCCGCTCACAAAATCGGCCAGCTTTTCTTGTGTTTGACCCCTGGATTTTTCAACTTTTCCCTTCCGAGGATCTGGCCACAACAGCCGGATAAATTATGTTAAACAGTATTTTGATAATACTTATTCTTATTGCTATCAGTGCCTTCTTCTCAATCTCTGAGATCTCGCTTGCCGCCTCTCGTAAAATCAAACTTAAGCTGCTGGCCGATGAAGGCAATGTGAACGCGCAGCGCGTGCTGAAGATGCAGGAAACGCCGGGCATGTTCTTTACGGTGGTGCAAATTGGCCTGAATGCCGTAGCTATTCTCGGCGGTATCGTCGGCGATGCGGCCTTTTCACCGGCCTTTAAAATGCTGCTGGAACGCTTCCTGTCTCCGGAACTTGCCGATCAGCTCAGCTTTATTATCTCGTTCACCCTCGTCACCAGCCTGTTCATCCTGTTTGCAGACCTTACCCCGAAACGCATCGGTATGATTTCGCCTGAAACGGTCGCTTTGCGAATCATCAACCCGATGCGCTTCTGTCTGTTTATCTTCAGACCTCTGGTCTGGTTCTTCAACGGCCTGGCGAACGTTATCTTCCGCATCTTCAAACTGCCGATGGTGCGTAAAGACGACATTACCTCCGACGACGTTTATGCAGTATTTGAAGCCGGTGCGCTGGCGGGCGTGCTGCGTAAGCAGGAGCACGAATTGATCGAAAACGTGTTCGAACTTGAATCACGTACCGTCCCGTCCTCCATGACCTCACGCGAAAACGTTATCTGGTTCGATTTACACGCCGACGAGCAGAGCCTGAAGTCCACCATCGCCGAGCATCCTCACTCCAAGTTCCTGGTGTGTAACGGCGATATCGATCACGTTGTCGGCTACGTTGACTCTAAAGAGCTGCTGAACCGCGTGCTGGGCAACCAAAGCATGGCGCTTAACAGCGGCGTGCATCTGCGTAATGCGCTGATTGTGCCGGATACGCTGACGCTGTCCGAGGCGCTGGAAAGCTTCAAAACCGCCGGTGAAGACTTCGCGGTTATCATGAACGAATACGCGCTGGTGGTAGGCATTATCACCCTGAACGACGTGATGACCACCCTGATGGGCGACCTGGTCGGCCAGGGGATGGAAGAGCAGATTGTGGCCCGCGACGAGAACTCGTGGCTGGTTGAAGGCGGGACGCCTATCGATGACGTGATGCGCGTGCTGGATATCGACGAATTCCCGCAGTCCGGCAACTACGAAACCATCGGCGGATTCATGATGTTTATGCTGCGTAAGATCCCAAAACGCACAGACGCGGTGAAATTCTCCGGCTACAAGTTCGAGGTAGTGGATATCGATAACTACCGCATCGACCAGTTGCTGGTGACGCGCATTGATAACAAGCCAACGGCGCTGACGCCAAAGCTGCCCGATGCTGAAGAGAATCAGGAGCAGTAAGCTCCTCAGAAACACGAACGGCCCTTGCGAGGGCCGTTTTTTTTACAACCTTTGGGCCTAGCCCATGTCCGCCTGCAAACGCAGGACCTGGCGGTTAACCTCGGACATCACCGAGTAGTGCTGCTTGTCTTTAACCTTCGGGACAAGGATTTTGCCCTTATCAAATTCGAAAGCGCCAACGTCCTTGATATACAACCGTCCACGGAACAGGATCTTCACGTACTTCGCCACCTGAAGGGGGTTGTAACGTTGGAAAATTTTCATTGTTGTTTCACTCCTGCAGTGTTTACGCCCCTGCGAGCCACATTTGGCTCAACAAAATGAGGCGAAAAATTTTGGTGCTCAAAAACTATAGTCCAGATATCCGAGGGGACCTAGTATGTAGCAGTTTTTTTACTAAAAGATTACAAACTTTCAGAACAATCTTTTAATTTGTAAAAAAATAATAGCGTAAGCCTTCAAAATTCAGGGATATGTGCGCCGCCCCGCAAACTGGCATTGTCATTGCGGGACAGATGGTTATTCAGCACATATGCTTAAAACGTCGACTCAAGTGGTCGGATCACCTGCCAACAACAATAAGGAGCTCACTATGACCCTGCGCGGAACTCTGGCGCTTTCCCTTCTGCTGCTGCCGCTTATGGCCTCGGCGCACAACTTCGAGAATAACCAGCGAGTCTCACCGATTGGGATAACCGATAAGGGAGAGTTAGTGCTCGATAACGGTAAGTTTAGCTACAAAAACTGGAATAGCGCGCAGCTGCCGGGAAAAGTGCGGGTGCTCCAGCATATTGCCGGCCGCTCCAGCGCTAAAGAGGAAAATGCTGCGGTTGTCGAAGCCATCAAAGCGGCGAAATTCCCGCACGACAAATACCAGACAACCACCATCGTAAATACCGATGACGCTATAGTCGGCACCTCGATGTTCGTTCGCAGCAGTATAGAGAGTAATAAGAAGGAGTTTCCGTGGTCGCAGTTTGTTGTCGACGGCAACGGCGTGGCGGCCAAAGCCTGGAAACTTGAGCAGGGTGGATCGGCAATCGTGGTGCTGGATAAAGAAGGCCGTATTCAGTTCGCCAAAGACGGCCCGCTAACCCAGCAGGAAGTACAGCAGGTGATTAGCCTGCTACAGGGGCTACTCAGTAAATAGAAACCCGGAAGCCGGGGTTAAGGAACGACTCGCGCGGGGTGTAATCCAGCGTTTTACCCTGCCAGTCGTGCACATGCGCCCCGGCGGCCACCGCCACGGCATGCCCCGCTGCGGTATCCCAGATATTGGTTGGCCCAAAGCGCGGATAAAGCTGCGCCTGGCCATCGGCCACCAGGCAAAACTTGAGCGATGAACCAATAGCCGTGGTCTGGTGCTCTCCCATCTGCTGCAAATATTCTTTCAGTTCGTCATCGCTGGCGGCATGTGAGCGGCTCACTACCACACGCGGCGGGCGGGCATCCCGAACGTGAATTTGGTTACGCACGCCGCACTCTTCCTTCCACGCCTTCCCTTCCGCTGCGCTGTACATGATTTTCAGCACCGGGGCATAGACCACGCCCATCACCGCTTTACCTTGCTCGATAAGCGCGATGTTAACGGTGAACTCGCCGTTGCGCTTGAGAAACTCTTTCGTGCCGTCCAGCGGGTCAACCAGCCAGTAGCGCTGCCAGTTTTGACGAGTTTCCCACGACTGGGGATCTTCTTCCGACAGCACCGGTATGTCCGGCGTTAACGTCCGTAAGCCTTCGAGAATAATTGCGTGTGCGGCTAGATCTGCCGCCGTCACCGGCGAGTCGTCTGACTTGTGGGTTGCTTCAAGCGGCTTTTCACCTTCATAGACCTGCATGATGGCGACGCCCGCTTCCCGCGCCAGTTGGCAAATTTGTTCTAACATTCTCCACCTCGTGTTGTGTCGCTGCGCGCTGCACCGAGCGAATAACTTATTGTTTTACTTATATCTCATTGCACCGCGATGCGCTATCTGTGAAGCATTTCTGGTTTAGTGCCGAAAATTTCTGGCAGACTTCACAAAATTGTAAGCAACAGTATGTATATACATTGCCCTTTGTGGCGTACCTCTAAAAAGGACATTGAACATGATTAAGTTTAGCGCAACGCTTCTGGCCACGCTGATAGCGGCCAGCGTCAATGCGGCAACCGTCGATCTGCGGATCATGGAAACAACCGATCTGCACAGTAATATGATGGACTTCGATTACTACAAAGATACGCCTACTGAGAAGTTCGGGCTGGTACGCACCGCAAGTTTAATCAATGCCGCCCGCGGTGAAGTCATCAACAGCGTGCTGGTGGATAATGGCGATATTATTCAGGGTAGCCCGCTGGGCGATTACGCGGCGGCAAAAGGCCTCAAGGCGGGAGAAATCCACCCGGTCTATAAAGCGCTGAATACGCTGGACTATACCGTGGGCAACCTTGGCAATCACGAATTCAACTACGGCCTCGACTTCCTGCATAAAGCCCTCGCTGGCGCAAAGTTCCCGTACGTTAACGCCAATATTATTGATGCCAAAACCAATAAGCCGCTGTTTACGCCTTATCTGATTAAAGAGACTGAGGTTAAAGATAAAGACGGCAAATCTCAGACTTTACGCATCGGTTATATCGGCTTCGTTCCGCCACAGATAATGACCTGGGATAAAGCAAACCTCAGCGGCAAAGTGACGGTGAACGACATCACCGAAACCGCCCGCAAGTACGTGCCTGAAATGCGCAAGCAGGGTGCGGATGTGGTGGTGGTCATCGCGCACTCGGGCCTTTCCAGCGAGCCTTACCAGGCGATGGCGGAAAACTCCGTTTACTACCTCAGCGAAGTCCCGGGCGTGGATGCGATTATGTTCGGTCATGCCCATGCCGTTTTTCCGGGCAAGGATTTTGCCAGTATTAAAGGGGCCGATATTGAGAAAGGCACCCTGAACGGCGTCCCGGCGGTAATGCCGGGCATGTGGGGCGACCATCTAGGCGTGGTGGATCTGGTGCTGAACAACGACTCCGGTAGCTGGAAAGTCACCGGCAGCAAAGCCGAAGCACGCCCGATTTACGATACCGTTGCCAAAAAATCACTGGCGCCTGAAGATGCGAAGCTGGTGAAAGTGCTGGAACACGATCACGACGCCACCCGCGAATTTGTCAGCAAGCCTGTCGGCAAATCATCGGACAACATGTATAGCTACCTCGCGCTGGTGCAGGACGACCCAACCGTGCAGGTGGTGAATAACGCGCAGCGTGCCTATGTTGAAAAATACATTCAGGGCGACCCGGATCTGGCTAACCTGCCGGTACTCTCCGCCGCCGCGCCTTTCAAAGTCGGTGGCCGTAAAAACGATCCGGCAAGCTTTGTTGAAGTGGAAAAAGGCCAGCTGACCTTCCGCAACGCCGCCGATCTCTACCTTTATCCGAATACCCTGGTTGTTGTGAAAGCGACGGGGAAAGAAGTGAAAGAGTGGCTGGAATGCTCCGCCGGGCAGTTCAACCAGATTGACGTAAACAGCGCTAAACCGCAGGAACTTATCAACTGGGACGGGTTCCGCACCTATAACTTCGACGTTATTGACGGCGTAAATTATCAGGTTGATGTTTCCCAGCCGGCTCGCTACGACGGCGAATGCCAGATGGTTAACCCGAAAGCCGAGCGTATCAAACAGCTGACCTTCAAAGGCAAGCCAATCGATCCGAACGCCGTATTCCTGGTGGCAACCAATAACTACCGTGCCTACGGCGGCAAGTTTGCCGGAACCGGCGACAGCCATATCGCGTTTGCTTCCCCGGACGAGAACCGCTCGGTGCTTGCCAGCTGGATTAGCGCTCAGGGCGAAATTCACCCGGCAGCGGACAATAACTGGCGCCTGGCGAAAATTGCCAGCAAGCAGCCGCTGGATATCCGCTTCGAAACGTCGCCAACCGAAAAAGCCGCCGCGTTTATCAAAGAAAAAGCGCAGTATCCGATGAAAAACGTCGGCAACGACGAGATCGGGTTCGCCGTTTATCAGCTTGATTTAACTAAGTAAGGCTCTCAGGCGTCCCGTTTCTCGCGGGACGCCATCACCTGCGGCAGATTCCCCTCAATCCAGTCCGCCAGCGCGGCGACCTTGCCGGATATTTCATGCCCCATTGGCGTCAGGGTGTATTCCACATGCGGCGGCACTACCGGATAAGATTTCCTGTCGACAAATCCGTCGGCCTCGAGCCATTGCAGCGTTTGTGCCAGCATTTTTTCGCTTACGCCGCCCATCTTGCGTCTTAAATCGCTGAAGCGATGAGTGCCGTCCTGCAAAGCCATCAGGATAAGTACGCCCCAGCGGCTGGTTACGTGCTTCAGAACATCGCGCGACGGGCATTTGTCGCAGAACAGATTTCCGCTGCGCAGCTGTTCGCCCAAAGAAGGAGGTGCTTCGGTGGTTTCACTCATTTGATACTTACCTTTTTGTGCGTACTTACTAAAAGTTAGCTAAGGTGCTAGTGTGACACAACTCGTATGAAACATCACTCAGGAGATTCATCATGATTGCGATTACCGGAGCTTCCGGCCAGCTGGGCCGCCTTGTGGTTGAAGATTTACTGAAAACCGTTGATGCCGCAGAGGTCGTTACCGTAGTAAGAAACCCGGCAAAAGTTGAAGATTTTGCCAGCCGCGGCGTGCAGGTGCGGGCGGCAGACTACGGCGATGTTTCTGCCCTGGCAAAAGCGTTTTCCGGGGTAGAAAAAGTGCTGCTGATCTCCTCCAGCGAAGTCGGTCAGCGTACCGTTCAGCACAAAAATATTATCGAGGCCGCGAAACAGGCGGGCGTAAAACTTATCGCCTACACCAGCCTGCTGCATGCCGACCGCTCGCCTCTGGCGCTGGCGGATGAACATGTAGCCACCGAGCAACTGCTTCAGGCATCGGGCGTACCCTTTGTGCTGCTGCGTAACGGCTGGTACACCGAAAACTATCTTGCCAGCGTGCCGCCTGCGGTTCAGCACGGCGTGTTTATCGGCAGCGCCGGAGAAGGCAAAATCGCCTCCGCCATCCGCGCTGATTACGCAGCCGCTGCGGCAAAAGTGCTGACGCTGGATAACCAGGCAGGCAAAGTTTACGAGCTGGCCGGTGACCAGGCCTGGACGCTTGCAGAGCTGGCGGCGGAAGTCAGCAAGCAAAGCGGCAAACCGGTGGTTTATCAGAACCTGAGCGAAGCCGACTTTAAAGCCGCACTTCAGGGCGCTGGCCTGCCGGAAGGCTTTGCTGACCTGCTGGCAAATTCCGATAGCGGAGCAGAAAAAGGCGGCCTGTTCGACGACGGGCACCAGCTCAGCAAGCTGATTGGCCGCCCGACCACCTCCCTCAGCGACAGCGTAAAAACCGCGCTGTAATTGTTAAAACCTGGTTAATAACTAGCCCTCCACGCTGGCATCTCTATAATAACGGGAGATTCAGCGTGGAGAGAAAGCGTGCAGGGTGTACCCGAGCAGTTTAGCGATGAGAGAGACAGCGCCCAGTTCCGGCATTTGCCGCAGCTGCCGGGCGTAGAGCTTTATCACGCCCATATTGCGAAGTACGCCTTCGAGCCGCATACCCATGAAGCCTTCGGCATCGGAGCAATCACCTGGGGAGCGGAGCGCTTTCGTTACCGCGGGGAACAGCTGGTTGCGCCAACCGATTCGCTGGTTCTGATGAACCCGGACGAGCTGCATACCGGCGAAGCCGCCAGCGAAGACGGCTGGCAGTACCGCATGATTTATCTGGACCCGGATCTGCTGGAGTCGGTAACCGGGGAGCGGAGCTGGTGGTTTAACGCGGCAGTGAACCATGATCCCGCCCGCGCTCGCCAGGTTTCACAGTTTATTGGCGGCCTCTGGCAGGCCGAAGATACGCTGACTCAGCAGGGTTTATTGCTGAATCTGGTCGAAGCTTTTCGCCCCTACGCCCGCCATCTTCCGGGGCTTCGGGAGGGAGCAAATCGCTTCACGCTGGTACGCGAATACCTTTATGACAACTATATGCACACCATCACGCTTGATGATTTAGCGGCGCTGGTGTCACTCAGCCCGTACCATTTCCAGCGTCAGTTTAAGGCCCATTACCACGTTACGCCCCACCAGATGCTGATGGCAATTCGCCTGTGGCACGCCAAGCAGTTTCTCACCGCCGGAATGCCCGCCGCCCAGGTTGCCGCCGCCAGCGGCCTGACGGACCAGGCTCACCTCACGCGCGCGTTTGCCCGGCGCTACGGCATCACGCCCGTGCGCTACCAAAAGCAGGTCTCCCGTTAGCAGGACAGCAAGCTGGTACAATACGCCTCTCTTCTGCCCCCCTACACTTGCCTCAAATTGTGACTTTGCAGGAAAAGAAGATGTTGAGTGGTGTGCTGTATGCTTTGCTGGCGGGGCTGATGTGGGGATTAATCTTTGTCGGGCCAATTATCGTACCGGACTACCCGGCGGCCCTGCAATCCACCGGGCGCTACCTGGCGTTGGGCCTGATTGCCATCCCGATTGCCTGGCTGGGGCGCAGGCGTTTGCTTGAGCTGAGCCGCCAGGACTGGTTTACCGCCCTGAAGCTTTCCAGCGTCGGTAACCTGATTTATTACGTCTGCCTGGCTAGCGCCATCCAGCGTACCGGCGCGCCTATCGCAACCATGATTATCGGCACGCTGCCGGTGGTTATCCCAATTTTCGCTAACCTGCTGTACAGCAAACGCGACGGTAAACTTCCGTGGCGGCGGCTTGCTCCCGCGCTGGTGATTATTGCCGCCGGGCTGATAATGGTTAACACCGCCGAACTCAGTGGAAAACAGGCCGACTTTAGCTGGTGGCGCTACGCCAGCGGTATTCTGCTGGCCTTTATTTCGGTGGCCTGCTGGGCGTGGTATGCGCTGCGAAACGCCCGCTGGCTGCGTGAAAACCCGGACAAAAATCCGATGATGTGGGCAACCGTCCAGGGGCTTTCGACTCTACCCTTCTCGCTTATCGGCTATGTGGCGGTGTGCTGGTGGATGAGCAGTAGCGAGGCCAGTTTCGCCCTGCCGTTTGGCCCGCGCCCGGAGGTGTTTATCCCTCTGATGCTGGCAATCGCCGTACTCTGCTCGTGGCTGGGAAATCTGTGCTGGAATATTGCCTGCCAGCGCCTGCCGACGGTGATTGTCGGCCCGCTGATTGTTTTTGAAACCTTAGCAGGCCTTGCGTACACCTTTATGATTCGCCACAGTTGGCCGCCGCTGTTAACGCTGTGCGGCGTACTCAGCCTTGCCATTGGCGTGGTGCTCGCCGTGCGCTCAAAGCCGGAAAAACCGACCGTGGTGCAGGTTTCCGGGGTGTAAAAAAGCCGGGCTTACTGCGCCCGGCCAGAAGTCAAATAATCCCGCCAGGCCATTGGCTAGCGGGATTTTTTAGAAGGTTTCCCAGTTCGCATCGGATACCGGAAGCGCCTGCTTTGCCTTCAGCAGCGGCGTTTTTACCGAAGCCGCTTTTACCTGAGCCGGTTGGCGACGGCTAACTTTAAACACCGCAACCGCCTCATTAAGGCGCGAAGCCTGCTCTTCAAGCGCCGCAGCCGCTGCGGCAGACTCTTCCACCAAAGAAGCATTCTGCTGAGTCACGCGGTCCATCTCGGCAACGGCCTGGCCTACCTGGTCGATACCTCGGCTTTGCTCATCTGAGGCAGAGGCGATTTCACCCATAATATCGGTTACGCGAGTGACCGCCCCGACAATCTCAGCCATGGTTTTTCCTGCTTCGTTCACCAGCTCAGATCCTGCATTCACGCGCTCGCCGGAATCATCAATCAGCGCTTTAATTTCTTTGGCAGCCTGGGCGCTGCGCTGGGCCAGAGTGCGAACTTCCCCGGCAACTACGGCAAAACCACGCCCCTGCTCACCGGCGCGAGCGGCTTCTACCGCCGCGTTAAGCGCCAGAATATTGGTCTGGAAGGCAATACCGTCGATAACGTTGGTAATTTGAGCGATCTTGCTGGAGCTGGTCGCGATTTCGTCCATTGTCCGCACGACGCCCTCAACCACGCTGCCGCCCTTTTTCGCGGTAGTTGATGCATCCAGAGCCAGGCGGGAAGCCTGACGAGCGTTGTCGGCGTTCTGTTTCACCGTTGCCGTCAACTGTTCCATGCTGGCCGCGGTCTCTTCAAGAGAAGCGGCCTGCTGCTCGGTACGAGAAGAAAGATCGTTGCTGCCAGCAGAGATTTCACCCGCGCCGGTATAAATGGTGTCGGCACCGTCACGCACCACGCCCACGGTATTGGCCAGCGATTTTTGCATCTCGTCTACGCTGTTTGCCAGCAGGGCCATTTCGTTTTTGCCCTGAACATCAATGGACTGAGTGAGGTCACCTGCGGCAATAGCGCGGATATGCCCCATAACCTCATTCAGTGGCAGCAGCAGAACGCGGCGCATCGCTACCCAGCTCATCACAATCACAAAAATCACGCACAGCATTACGGCGCTGAGGATCCACAGAATGCGCTGATAGTCGTTCTGATTATCACGAACTCCCTCGCTCGAAAGTTCAGATTGCTCGGCTCGCCATTCACGGTAAACCTTCTGCATAGCGACCTGCTTCTGCTCCGCATTCTGTTTGAACATCTGCTCCAGATTACTTTGACCCAGGAAGGTGTTCATTTTTGCCAGCGTGGAAGAGTAGTTGCGATATTGCTCTTCCAGCTCTTCGCTCAGATGCGGGCGCAGGCCCGGCGTATCGGGCAGAGCCTGATATTTTTCATAGTGGTTCTGGGCTTCGGCTAACAGAGTGTTGGTCGTGGTAACCAGCTCCTGAAGCTGACCGCCGTTAATCTGGTTAGCCAGGCTGCTCTGAATGCGCAGCATCCCGCGGTTCAGCGTTACGCGAGCCTGGTTCAGGGCTATCCACGCATCGGTAAATTCCGCCACGTTTTGGCTGGAAAGCTGGGAAACGGTGAAGTTATTTTTATCGTTATTGAGGGCATTGATGAAAACCGTGGCCGAGAGGAGCTGCATTAAGCCCAGCGCAATCAGAACGGTAATTAGCAAGGTGATGACTTTCATTCGTTTAAACATGTATTGCCTTTTCTTATACAGGTATTGTCCGACGTCTAACTATCGGCAGCTTGCCCTGGTTATTTATGCCGCTGTGCAATGCGAACCACCATTTATGGGGATTTTTTGTAAGCATTCAGTATGTTAAAGCGAAAACTTTTTTTGTGATGCAAGTCTCACTGTAATCAGTGCCCCGAAAGGGTTATAGTGCCCTGATAAAGATGCATTTAAAATGCACCTTATAATTCACTATGAGGATCTTGCTATGGCGTACCGCGATCAACCTTTAGGCGAACTGGCGTTAACGATTCCACGCGCCTCCGCGCTGTTCCGTAAACTGGACCTGGATTTTTGCTGTGGCGGCAAACAAACGCTGCTGCGGGCCGCCGGTCGTAAAGAGTTAAATCTGGAAGAGATTGAAGCCCAGCTTGCCGCCCTGGCCGACGAGCCGGTGGAGAAAGACTGGCGCAGCGCCCCGCTGACGGAAATCATCGACCACATTATTGTTCGCTTCCACGACCGCCACCGCGAACAGCTGCCGGAACTGATTTTGCAGGCCACCAAAGTTGAACGCGTGCATGCCGATAAGCCAAACGTACCAAAAGGGTTAGCAAAATACCTGACCATGCTGCACCAGGAACTTAGCAGCCACATGATGAAAGAAGAGCAGATCCTGTTCCCGATGATTAAACAGGGCATGGGCGCTCAGGCCGGTGGGCCCATTAGCGTGATGGAGAGCGAGCATGATGAAGCCGGTGAGCTGCTGGAAGTTATCAAGCACACCACCAATAACGTGACGCCGCCGCCGGAAGCCTGCACGACGTGGAAAGCGATGTATAACGGGATTAACGAACTGATTGACGACCTGATGAATCACATCAGTCTGGAGAATAACGTCCTGTTTCCGCGGGCGTTAGGCGGGGAATAAACAAGCTCTCCCCGTCACTCAAACCCTCTCCCGGGAAGGAAGAGGGTATTTTTACTGTCTATCCCAATCCGGCTATTTGCCGATATTTGTCAGGCGTTTCTTGCCGATGAGCAGCCAGCCAGCACCCAGTACAATGAACCACAGCGGCGTAACGATCAGCGCCTGGCGGGTATCGTCTTCAAGCGTCAGCAGCACAATTACAAACACAAAGAAGGCCATACAAACCCAGCACATCAGTTTGCCAAGCGGCATCTTGTAGATGGATTTTTCATGCAGTTGAGGACGCTGCTTGCGGTACACCAAGTACGAGCAAAGAATGATGGTCCAGACAAACATAAACAGGATCGCTGACACGGTCGTTATCATGGTAAATGCGGCGATAACGTTCGGGTTTACGTAAAGCATCACCACGCCGCCAAGCAGGCAGATACAGGAGAACGTTAGCCCTTTAGCCGGGACTGCACGTTTGGAAAGCTTAGCGAATGCTTTCGGCGCCATGCCGTCCTGCGCCAGGCCAAACAACATACGGCTGGTTGAGAATACGCCGCTATTGGCAGACGAAGCGGCAGAAGTCAGCACCACGAAGTTAATGATGCTCGCCGCCGCAGGCAGGCCGACCAGCACAAACAGCTCAACGAACGGGCTCTTATCCGGCACGACAGAGCTCCACGGAGTCACCGACATGATGATAATCAGCGAGAACACGTAGAACATGATGATGCGCAGAGGAATTGAGTTGATCGCGCGCGGCAGGGATTTCTCAGGGTCTTTTGTCTCAGCGGCGGTTGTGCCCACCAGCTCAATGCCCACAAAAGCAAACACCGCTATCTGGAAGCCGGCAAAGAAGCCGCTCAGCCCTTTCGGGAACCAGCCACCGTCGTTCCACAGGTTGTTGAAAGAGGCCTCAACGCCCGACGGAGAATGGAAGCTGGTCAGCACCATCACCAGGCCGATAACGATCAGCGCAACGATGGCGACGATTTTGATCATCGCAAACCAGAATTCCATTTCACCGAACATTTTGACCGTAGCCAGGTTGAGGCTCAGGAGCACGATCACCACGGCCAGGGACGCGACCCAGTCCGACAGGCCGGGGAACCAGAACTGCGCGTAGGCGGTTATCGCCACCACGTCCGCCATACCGGTGACCACCCAGCAGAACCAGTAAGTCCAGCCGGTAAAATACCCGGCCCAGGGCCCCAGCAGGTCGGCGGCAAAGTCGCTGAAGGATTTATATTCAAGATTGGACAGCAACAGCTCACCCATCGCCCGCATCACGAAGAACAGCATAAAGCCGATTATCATGTAGACGAAAATAATGGACGGCCCCGCGAGGCTGATGGTCTTTCCTGACCCCATAAACAAGCCGGTGCCAATTGCACCCCCAATGGCAATAAGCTGAATATGGCGGTTTGTTAAATTACGCCGTAGCGACTGCTCAGTCGGAGCCTGAGCTTCGTCTGTAACTTTGACCTGATCTACCATGTTTGTATTTTCCTGTACCTGTCTGTTTTTTCAGGCTCTACTGGCCCGTGAACTGTTTTTAAATGATGTTGTTTGCGTGATACGAGGTAAGAATCGGCGGGATAAATAGTAAGCACAAGGTTATTGTTAATTTTTTGTTTAATTTGAGTGTGAAATCGCATTCACAGCGGGATACAGCTCACAAAAATACCCGGAACGAGGGTTAATGCAAGATAAAATCACGCTTATTTATTATTAGTCAATTTAAAACCCCGCCAGAGACGGGGCTGAAGGCTGGATTACAGAATTTCCAGCAATTCCACTTCAAATACCAGGGTGCTGAACGGCGGGATAGAAGCACCGGCGCCGCGCTCGCCGTAGGCGAGGTTGTGAGGAATAGTCAGTTCCCACTTAGAGCCAACCGGCATCAGGGTCAGCGCTTCAATCCAGCCAGCAATAACGCCGCTAACCGGGAATTCAGCAGGTTCGCCACGCTGTACGGAGCTGTCGAATACGGTGCCGTCGATCAGTTTGCCGGTGTAGTGAACGCGAACGTGATCTTTACGCGCCGGGATTGGGCCAGTGCCCTGGGTCAGAACGCGGAACTGCAGGCCGGACTCGGTGCTGCTCACGCCTTCTTTTTCTGCGTTCTGCTCGAGATATTTTTGACCTTCTACAGCCATTTCTTTCTGACGCTCACGGCGCACTTCATCAGCACGTTCGTGAACTTCGCGCAGCGCACGGTGAACAACGTCAACAGGAACCGCCGGGGCATTCCCTTCCAGCGCATCGCGCAGGCCAGCGACCAGCGCTTCTGGCAGTAAACCCTGCAGGCCGGATTCGCTCAGTTGCTGACCTACCTGTAAACCAATACCGTAACTTGCTTGCGCTTCGACGCTGTCAAAAGAAGGGGTTGTCATGGATTTTCCTTTCATGGTGTTTAAAAGCAAGCCCGCAGCATAACAGCGTCAAACAGCAGGGTAAAATGCAAATGGAGGAAAGGTGACAAATGCAAACGAAACGGGAACAATAGCTTAAGCGGGCGCAGAATTGCGGTTTACCGTCACGGAAACCCGGATTGCTTAGCGCATCAAACAGTTAGCGTTCTATACTGGATAAGTATTATTTCGAGGAGGGTTGCCGATGCAATTCGCTGTTAAACCATGGCTTACGCGGATTTGGCATGCACCTGAGCATTTCCGCCTGATGGATCCGTTGCCTCCCCTGCACCGCCGGGGCATTATTCTTGGCGCAGCATGCATTGTTATCGGCTTCCTGCTGCCCACCGCTGACGACGCCGGCCGCCCGGTCACGCGCGATGCCCAGCTCTCCGTTCAGTCCCAGTCACCTATGCAGGCCGAACTGGTTCCTCCTTCGAATAATACCAGCGCTCCCGCTACGCCCGTTGAGCCAGCAAGAATAGAAGAACAAACTCAGGCCCCGGTGCCGCACGATAATAATGATATCGAGCAGCAGTGGCGCTCCTATCGCGTAGAGTCGGGCCAGACCATGGCGCAGCTGTTCCGCGACCATAATCTGCCGCCTGCGGATGTGTATTCGATGGCCCAGGTTGAAGGCGCAAACAAGCCTCTGAGTAATTTGCAAAGCGGGCAGATGGTGCAGGTACGCCAGAATGCAAACGGCGTGGTGACGGGCTTAACGATTGATATCGGTAACGATCAGCAGGTGCTGTTTACCCGCCAGCCGAACGGCAGTTTTATCCGCGCGCAGTAAAAGTTGCGGCCTCAGAAAAGCAAAACGCCAGCACGAGGCTGGCGTTTTTAGACTGGTGGCAAACACCCAAAAAACGTGGTTTTCGGGTGTTTGGGGTAAATCAGAAGATATTATTTGTCTTCTTACTTTAGCCGGTGTTCAGAACGTTGAATCGAGATGAACCTTGCTACCAATCCCATAAAAGCAAAACGCCAGCACGAGGCTGGCGTTTTTACGAGCAGTGAATAATAAATTATTCAGCTACAACGTTTACAGTCAGTTTAGCGAATACTTCGCTGTGAACCTGGAAGTCCACTTCGTGCTCACCGGTGGTGCGCAGAACGCCGTTCGGCAGGCGAACTTCGCTCTTGGCAACAGCAACGCCAGCTGCAGTAACAGCGTCAGCGATGTCGCGAGTACCGATGGAACCGAACAGTTTACCTTCGTCGCCAGCTTTAGACGCGATGGTTACGGTTTCCAGTGCGTTGATTTTCTCAGCGCGAGCTGCAGCTGCAGCCAGAACGTCAGCCAGTTTAGCTTCCAGTTCTGCACGGCGTGCTTCGAAGAACTCAACGTTTTTCTTGGTAGCAGGAACAGCTTTACCCTGTGGTACCAGGAAGTTACGAGCATAACCCGCTTTAACGTTAACCTGATCACCCAGGCTACCCAGGTTTGCTACTTTATCAAGCAGAATAACTTGCATTACCTTATCCTCTCAAAGTCGTATTAATGGACCGTGACCGATTACTGATGACGATCAGTGTACGGCAGCAGAGACAGGTAGCGAGCGCGTTTGATAGCGCGAGCCAGCTGACGCTGGTATTTTGCACGGGTACCGGTGATACGGCTTGGGACAATCTTACCGCTTTCGGTGATGTAGTTTTTCAGCGTAGCGATGTCTTTATAGTCGATCTCTTGAACGCCTTCCGCGGTGAAACGGCAGAACTTGCGACGACGGAAATAACGTGCCATATGGCTAGTCTCCAGAATCTATCAATTCAATCTGCTCGGCATGCAATACCACTTTGTTCAGCCCATTCTTCATCTGATGACAAGTAATGAACCCGTGAACCGTGATTTGCGTACCGACCGTTATACTGTGAGTAATGGCCTGGTTCGCGTGCCCGCTAACAATAACTGGCATTCGGCACCATGCCTGCCGGTTAAGACCGGCTTCCTGCTGCACAGAACGATGCTCAAGCACGAACTGGCAGTGAGGAATTCCTGAGGGGCTGACCTTGCGAAGGGGCGTCTTGCACACGGTGCCAGACAACGCCAGGCGGTTGGCCGTCATCAGAATTACTCTTCAGAATCCCCAGCATCTGCATCGTCAGCGGTTTCGCTAGCGAAATCATCGCGACGCTCACGGCGTTCGTCTTTCGCTTTAACCATTGGAGATGCTTCGGTAACCGCGTGCTTAACGCGCATAACCATGCTGCGGATAACGGCGTCGTTGAAGCGGAAGTTAGTTTCCAGC
This sequence comes from Cedecea davisae DSM 4568, assembly GCF_000412335.2. Taxonomy (GTDB): domain Bacteria; phylum Pseudomonadota; class Gammaproteobacteria; order Enterobacterales; family Enterobacteriaceae; genus Cedecea; species Cedecea davisae. The sequence continues at coordinate 265,535 of NZ_KE161030.1, read as the reverse complement.
TCATCGATCGCTTCCTGCGGAGCTTCAACGTTCAGCAGAACGTAGTGAGCTTTGTGCAGTTTGTTGATCGGATAAGCCAGCTGACGGCGGCCCCAGTCTTCCAGACGGTGGATCGTACCTTCTGCTGCAGTAATTGCACCAGTGTAACGTTCGATCATACCCGGAACCTGTTCGCTCTGGTCAGGATGGACCATAAAAACGATTTCGTAATGACGCATCGAATTGCTCCTTACGGATTATTCAGCCTCCTGTCAGGGTCAGCCGCGGCCCATGGAAGCAAGGAACGTGTTTGAATTGCGGCTGAAAAATTGACGCGTAATCATACTTACCCGGGCCTCTAAACTCAAGGGCGCGTGCAAATTAATTATCTTCATTGCAGGGGATTTCGCTAAGCGTGTGAATTACAAAACAAACAGCTGGATAGGCTAAATATTTTGAAAGAGACCATCAGAAATGGTCACTTTTTATTCACCCGGCAGGGATTACACTTATTGATAACAGGCCGCCACCAGCCATTAACAGGAGCGACGACCACTGGTTACACACTTGTTGTAGTGGAGCGCATCATGAAAAATATCGCAATTGCCCTTGCCGCAGCGCTGCTGTTATGTGCAAACGCGACGGCTGCCATCAAAATCGACAGCCGCCAGGCCAGAAATATGGACGATGTTCAGAGCCTGGGCGTAATTTACATCAACCATAATTTCGCCACCGTTCCGGAAGCTGAAGCCGCCATCAACCAGGACGCCGACCAGCACGGCGCGAAGTTTTATCACACTATTATTATGAGAGAACCCGGCAGTAACGGAAATATGCACGTCAGTGCGGATATCTACCGGTAGCCCAGCAGTAAGCGTAAACACCAGAGAAACACCACGATCGATAATACCCATGTTTGACTTTGCCCCCGCTTGCGGGGGCTTTTTATTGCTGCGCTGTTATTTGGGCTGCCCGTAATAAGCGCCCGGCCCGTGCTTGCGCTGAAAGTGCTTATTCATCAGATAACTATCAATCGCCTCTCGCTGCGGGTTGATTCCCCCGGTTATCCAGGCCATACGTGCGACCTCCTCCATCACCACCGCATTATGCAGAGCCTCGTCCGCATCTTTCCCCCAGGCGAATGGGCCATGCTGATAAACCACGACGCCGGGCGTGTGCAGAGGATTAACCTGCCCTATGGTTTCAATAATGACCCTTCCGGTATTGAGTTCATATTCCTCGGCGACTTCAGCGCTGGTTAACGGGCGCGTGCAGGGAATATCCCCGGAGAAATAATCTGCATGCGTTGTCCCCAGTGCCGGAATCGCTCGCCCCGCCTGAGCCCAGGCCGTAGCGTGGGTTGAGTGGGTGTGAACCACACCACCGATTTCCGGATAACGTTGATAAAGAGCCAGATGTGTCGCGGTATCCGATGATGGGCGATATCGCCCTTCCAGATGCTCGCCGGTCAGGCTGACAACCACCATGTCATCCACCGTCATCTGCTCATACGCTACGCCGCTTGGCTTAATGACGATACAGCGGCGATCCCTGTCGATAGCGCTGACGTTTCCCCAGGTAAAGGTAACCAGCCCGTGACACGGGAGAGCCATATTCGCTTCGAATACCTGTTGCTTAAGCTGCCGCATGCTTTACCTCCACCGGGAGTCCGGCATTTTTCATTCGGGCCAGCACCCAGTCCCGCGCGGCTCTAACCTCGGCGACCGAGTCTTCGGCCGATTCACTCCACATCTCAATCAGATATGGCCCACGGTAGCCGCTTTGCCGTAGCGTCCTGAAGCAGCGCTCAAACTCAACAACGCCCGTGCCAAACTGTACATTCTTAAATACCCCGGGCAGGGTATCTTTTACGTGAACAGCGACGATATGCCCGCTGCCCGCCTGCAGCTCCATCTGCACGTCGTTATCCCAGGCCGAGAGATTGCCAATATCAGGGTAAAGCTGGAACCACGGGTTATTCAGATAGTGGGCATAGCCCAGCGCCTTGCTGATGGAGTTCATCAGCGGATAGTCCATGATTTCCATTGCCAGCGTGACCTGAGCGCGGGCGGCCATTTCCACCGCCTGCTGCAAACCGTCCCGGAAACGGCAGCGGGTTTCATTATTTGCCTGCTGGTAATAAACGTCGTAGCCCGCCAGTTGAATAACGCGTATGCCGACATCCTGCGCCAGCGCTATTGCTTTGCGCATAATCTCCAGCCCCCGATTGCGCACCTCGTCATCTTCGCTCCCCAGCGGATAGCGACGATGGGCGCTCAGGCACATCGACGGCACGCGCACGCCCGTTTCGGCCACGGCCTCTACCAGCGCCATTCGCTGCTCACGGCTCCAGTCCAGCCTTGCCAGACGCTCGTCGGTTTCATCCACCGACATTTCGACAAAATCAAAATGAAGCCCGGCGGCAAGAGTTAAGCGCTCCCGCCAGCACTCTCCTGCCGGAAGCGCTTTTTCATAAATACCAAGTGGAACCCGCTTGTCTAACATAGGCTCCCCTTTAGCCCCACAGGTGGGCAATGGTGTGCTTAAACTGGCGGGCGGCTTCGACCGGGCTTGCCGCATCACGTATGCTGCGCCCGGCAATAAAGACATGGATGGGAATGCCTTTAAACAGCGGCAGATCTTCCAGCGCCAGGCCACCGGTTACCGTCACTTTGAAGCCCATATCCGCAAGGCGTTTTATCGCGCTGATATCCTCATCACTCCAGTTAATGCCAGCGGCCTGAGCGTCCCGGCTGCGGTGATAAACCACCTGCTGGATACCGACATCACGCCACGCCTGAGCCTGCTCCCACGTCCAGAAGCCGGTCAGCTCGATTTGCACATCGCCGTTAAACTCACCGGCAACGTCGAGCGCGCCTTTGGCGGTGTTGATATCGGCGCAGCAAATAACCGTTACCCAATCTGCATTCGCTTCAAAACACATGCGCGAGAGGATTTTCCCGGCATCGGCAATTTTGGCATCCGCCAGCACAATCTTGTGCGGATAGAGTGCCTTAAGGTCACGAACCGCACGCACGCCCTCCCCCACGCAAAGAATGGTGCCCACTTCAATAATGTCGACCTCCTCGGCTATCAGGCTCGTTGTCCGGTAAGCATCTGCCAGAGTCTGGTTGTCCAGCGCCACTTGTAACATAGGTAATGAATGAGTCATTTACTGGTCCTTATGCAGCCGCCGCTGCACGGTCGATTAAATCAAGCACCTCTTGCTCTGAGCGGCAGGCGCGTAAACGGTCAAAGTTTTCTTCATCTTCAAACAGGTTCACAATTTGCATGATGCCAACTTCCTGATGAGCATTGGCATCCACCGCCGCCATCGTAATCAGGATGTCCACCGGGTCGTTGTCCTCGTGGTTAAACATCAGCGGCGTTTTCAGCGTCACCAACGCAAAACCGGTGCGTTTAACGCCTTCTTCCGGGCGGCCATGTGGCATAGCCAGACCCGGGGCGATAACAAAATAAGGGCCGAACTGCGCCACGCCATCGAGAATGGCCTGGTAGTAGCGTGGCTCTACAACGCCTGCTTCCACCAGTAAATCAACGCCAATCCTGACCGCCTCCTGCCAGGTTGCGGCCTCCGCCTGCAGGCGCACAGAGTGGTTTTGAGCCAGGGAATCACGTAGCTTCATATGCCCTCCTTAAATCATGTCCTGCGCAAAATGCTCGCCAATTACCGCCATCAGCTTGGGGCCGAAGTCGGCAGCGGAAAGCATGTTGCGAACGCCGATAACGTACTTATTGCCCGTGACCGTGATTTCACCGGCAACGTGAGTCGAAGCAATGATGATGTCCGCTCCGCTCAGCTCACTTTTGTATTCACCCACGGCACAGCTGTTGACGGTGTGGTTAATGCCTTGCTGAGTAAGAAATTGATCCACTTTCATTTTCATAATCATGGAGCTGCCCTGCCCACAGCCACAAACGGCAAGAATGCGTACGGTCATAATCTCAATCCCTTTAGTTAACTGAAGTTTCACTGAGAGCCATGTCCTCTTCCTTTCGCAGCGTGCGCCCGGCGAAGAACATGTAAATCAGGGCGATAACAATAACGACGCCCATAAACCACAGACCAAGCGTCAGCCCCTGCATCAGCGGCGGTGCAAGAATCGACCAGTCGGCCATGCCCATCCACGCGCTAAGCCCGGTGAGATGAACCGCCCAGACGCAACCAAAGATTTCGATCATGCCCATCACCAGGCAAATCTTGAGCGCTGCGCGCCAGCCGCCGAAATGGTTAGCAAAGACGCCGATGGTGGCGTTAGAGAAGAACATTGGAATAAAGCCCGGGATAATCATGATGGATGAGCCGCAGGCGATAAGGACCCCAACCGCGATTAGCTGGCCTACGGTGCCCCAAAGGAAGCCCCACACCACGGCGTTTGGCGCAAAGCTATAAATGGCCGCGCAGTCGATGGCTAATACCGCGCCGGGTATTAAGCGTTGTGAAATACCGTTGAAAGCTTCAGAGAGTTCGGCAACAAACATGCGAACACCCTGCACAATGATGAAAATTGCCACCGCAAACTGGAAGCCGGTTTGCAGGATATAGAGAGTCCAGTGCGTTTTTCCGGCCATGGCCTGAACGGTATCAAGGCCGAACGAACAAAGGATTACGCCGAAGAAAAGCGTCATCACAATGGCGGTGGAAACGATATTGTCATGGAAAATATTCAGCCAGCCGGGCAGCTTAAGATCTTCAACGCTCTCCTCTTTTTTACCCAGCCTCGGCGCAATTTTGTAAGCAATCCACGAAGCAAACTGCTGCTGATGGCCGATGGAGAAACCGCTGTTTTCCGTTATCTCCTGCGTCGGCTTGAACATCATGTTTGAGGTGATGCCCCAATAAAGCGATACCAGCACCGCGGTACAAATAATCGTGGTCCACATCGGGTAACCGAGGATGTAGAAAAATACGGCAATAAGCCCGGCCTGCTGGAACATGATATGGCCCGTCAGCATGATGGTGCGGATGCCGGTAATACGGCGCAGCAGCACGTAGCAAATGTTCAGCGCCAGCGCGAGCAGAACCGCGTACCCCACCCAGCTGTAGGCGTCGCCCATTTTTTCAATCGCAGCCATCATAGACGCATAAGTATCTGATATAGCGCCGTTAATCCCGTACACCTCCGACATTTTTGCCACTACCGGTTTAAAGGTACCGGTCAGGATGCCGGAACCCGCCTGGAGCAACATAAAGCCGATAATAGTTTTGATCGTACCTTTGATAATCACGCTGGCGCTTTTACGCAGCAACAGGTAGCCGAGGCAGGTAACGATCCCCAGCAGCAACGGGGCATTAGTCATTACCTGATCAAAAAACAGGGTAAAGACGTGATAAAGGATCTCCATAAAGCTCTCCGTAGGATGGTCGCTCCCTGCTTGCTGACAAACAGGCGGATTGAAAACTCAGCCACACTCTATCTTTCAAAAGTAATCACAAGAAGATCGAAAATGATTATTTGTGAGATGCCCCGCATTTTATTTACCCTACCCCTTAAAGGGCTTATTTTCATTCAATAAGCGCTCAAAATAATTCTTTATAATCAAAACCATAATAAATAAAAAAACATTTTAACCTTTATAATCAAGCTGCTTATCCGCTCCATACACATAGTCACCAGGTTAAAAAAATGCTTTTACACGCTGATTATTCCTGTCAATATAAATCAAATTGAATCATAAAATGATTAAATGGCGACAAAAAAGGAGTTATCCGATGAGTAAAATTGCTTCGATTACCCGAGAATCCTGGATCCTGAATACTTTTCCTGAGTGGGGAAGCTGGCTTAATGAAGAGATTGAGCAGGAGGTGGTCGCCCCCGGCACCTTTGCGATGTGGTGGCTTGGCTGTACGGGGATCTGGTTGAAATCTCAGGGTGGGGCAAATATCTGTGTGGATTTTTGGTGCGGAGTTGGGAAGCAGAGCCACGGCAACCCGTTAATGAAAACGGGTCATCAGATGCAGCGTATGGCGGGCGTTAAGAAGCTCCAGCCGAATCTCCGCACCACCCCTTTTGTCCTCGATCCTTTCGCAATTCGCGAGATTGACGCCGTGCTGGCTACGCACGATCACAACGATCATATTGATGTGAACGTTGCCGCCGCCGTCATGCAAAACTGCGCCAAAGATGTGCCGTTTATCGGGCCACAAACCTGCGTGGATATCTGGATTAGCTGGGGCGTCCCACGCGAACGCTGCATCGTAGTGAAGCCGGGTGACGTGGTAACAGTTAAAGATACTGAAATACACGCGCTCGATGCTTTTGACCGTACCGCGCTGATTACGCTACCGGCCGGGCAAAAGGCGGCGGGAGTGTTGCCCGACGGCATGGATAACCGCGCGGTAAACTACCTGTTTAAAACCCCCGGAGGAACGCTCTACCACAGCGGAGACTCCCACTACTCTAACTATTATGCGAAACACGGAAACGAGCACAAAATTGATGTGGCGTTAGGTTCCTACGGCGAGAACCCACGCGGTATTACGGATAAAATGACCAGCGCCGATATCCTGCGTATGGCCGAATCCCTTAATACAAAAGTCGTTATCCCTTTCCATCATGATATCTGGTCAAATTTCCAGGCCGACCCGCAGGAGATCCGCGTGCTGTGGGAAATGAAAAAAGATCGTTTGAAATATGGTTTTAAGCCGTTCATCTGGCAGGTTGGCGGCAAATTCACCTGGCCTGAGGATAAAGATAGTTTTGAATACCACTACCCGCGCGGGTTTGACGACTGTTTTACCCTTGAACCCGATTTGCCGTTTAAATCATTCCTGTGATGTCATGCCGGGCATCGGCCCGGCTTTTTTGTTTATCCATAGGTATTTCAAACATTTTCAAATATCATCTTTCTCTATCATCTCTCATCGGAACTACGCATGACGGAAGCACAGCGCCACCAGATTTTGCTCGATCTACTGCAACAATCCGGATTTATTACGGTTGAACAGGCGATTGAACGTCTGGGTATTTCTCCCGCAACCGCGAGGAGGGACATTAACAAGCTCGATGAGAGCGGCAAACTGAAGAAAGTACGCAACGGCGCAGAGGCGATTACCCAACAGCGCCCGCGCTGGACGCCGATGAATATCCATCTGGCGCAGAATCACGATGAAAAAAGCCGCATCGCCAATGCCGCCTCGCAGTTGGTGAACCCCGGCGAAAGCGTAGTCATTAACTGCGGTTCCACCGCGTTCTTACTCGGCCAGCAGATTTGCGGCAAACCGGTACAAATCATCACTAATTACTTGCCGCTGGCAAATTATCTTATCGAGCAGGAGCACGACAGCGTGGTCATCATGGGCGGCCAGTACAATAAGAGCCACTCGATTACGCTCGGCCCGCAGGAGAGCGAAACGTCTCTGTATGCCGGACACTGGATGTTTACCAGCGGCAAAGGGCTTACCGCCGAAGGGCTGTACAAAACCGATATGCTCACCGCGATGGCGGAGCAGAAGATGTTGAGCGTAGTCGGGAAACTGGCCGTGTTAGTGGACAGCAGTAAAGTTGGGCAGCGGGCCGGTATGCTCTTTAGCCGCGCAGACCAGATAGATTTAGTGATAACCGGCAAACACGCCGATCCTGAAGTAGTAAAAAAACTTCAGGATCGCGGTGTTAAAGTGATGCTGGTTTAGGTTTACAGATGGCGGGCAAAAAACTGGCTTGTGGCTTCCAGCGCCTCGGGTGTAATGCGGTGTTTCACACCGGCTTCCCACAGGCAGGTGAGGTTTTTGTCCTGCTTGCTGGCGATTAACGCCTGCTGGAGCCTCAGGGTCTCTACGGCGGGGACTACGTCATCGGCCTCACCGTGCCAGAGCAGCAGCGGCCTGTCGGCAAGGCGTTCAAGTTGCTGGCCGATATCATAGCCCACCAGTCCGGCAATAATTCCCTCTCTCTCTTCAGCCGCTGGTGGATAAAGGGTTTGCGCCAAAGTAGTGAAATAACCCGATCCCATCAGGCAGGCAACGCAGCGAACCTCCGGGTGGCGAGCCATGATGCCCAGCGCCGTCATTCCCCCCATGGAAGCTCCGGCCACCGCCACTCTTCCCTTTGCAATCAATTTTTTGTCCAGAAGCGCCTGATAAAGTTCAGGAAATTCATCAATACTGGTTTTTAAAATCGGCCAGAGCTGTAATAGCCGGGCGCTTGCGTTGCCGTCGTAGCGAGCGCCGTGGTCGCGCGCATCCGGCATCACTACGCGGAACCCGGCCTGGGCAAGCGCCACGGCGAAGTAGCTGTAAACCAGTTTAGAGGAGGTAAATCCGTGGTAGAAAATGACCGTTGGCAGCGGGGCTTCTTTCATTCCGGCGGGTACGGCATGCAGGACTTCAACGCCTGCAAACGGCTCATTATAAATTTCAATCATCTTCTCTTCTCCTCCGGCGAAATATCAGGGAAAGTAGCCGCTATTAGGGATTATTGTAACGGTGAGATCCAGTTAGCGATTTTCATTCGAAAGTGAGTTAAAAGCGCGCCTCAGATAACAGATCGGGAACATTCCCCCTTTTCAGCGCCAAACCCGGAACTACACTATGACAGTCAAGAAACGAGAAACCATCATGCTTCGGCTATCCGTGCTAATTACAGCGGCGTTATTGAGCGCCTGCAGCGTGCTTCAGGGTTCGCCGCAGCCAGCTCCACCGCTCCGCGATTATCCGCAGGAAATACAGCGACCTCAAACTGCGGAGCTAACCAAAATCGGCACGGTTTCAGCCGTAGTACGCGGCTCTCCAATGGACTCAGAAGCCATTATTAAGAAGAAAGCCGCAGCAGCGAAAGCCGATTATTACCTCATCATTATGAATGATGAGACCGTAATACCGGGTCAGTGGTACATACAGGCTATTTTGTATCGAAAATAACGTAGCGGACACGCGTTATTTATTGATATTTACACAGCTTTTCGCCGCTTGATGGTTTCTTGTGCACAATTAACCCCGCCCTCAGGAAGCGGGGTCTGCTTTGAGTAAGCGAAGGATTGCCCTGTGACTTCGGGGTAAATTAATAAGGAACTGACAATGAAACGATCTCTTGCCTTAACTACACTGCTGTTATCTGTTGGCCTGATTCCGACTCTGGCTCAGTCAGCCGAGTTTGCCAGCGCGGATTGCGTGACGGGCCTTAACGAAATCGGATTAATTTCGGTGAATGATATTTTCGGCAGCCCGCAGGACGTCGAGCGCATGATTGCGCTGAAAGCTGACGAGCAGGGTGCTTCCTGGTACCGCATTATTCAAATGCAGGAAAACCTCCAGGCCGACAACTGGCGAGCACAGGCGATTATTTACGCCTGATTACCCGCCGGAGAAATCATCAGGCCATGCCTCCCGTTGCCCGCAGCAGCACATCGCTGATGACCTGCTCGGGCAAAAGCGTTTCGCCTCGGTCATCAAGCTTCATGCGGCACCACGCTTCAGCGGCCGGTGGAGAAAGAAATCGCAGCAACTGTGCTCCACAGGCAAGATCTGCCAGCTGGCGGATAATCTCCCTCCCTCTCTCCTCCTGCGGTTTACGCAACCTTTGCTGAAGCTGCCGCCAGCTGCGGTCAAAATGCCGGTTTTGCCCTTTTACTTCGTCAAACTCGCTATGCAGCATCTCCATGACCGCAGGCTGTTTAGCCAGCACGCGCAGCACGTCGAGGCTCATAATGTTGCCTGAGCCTTCCCAGATACTATTTACCGGCATTTCGCGGTACAGGCGAGGCAGCTCGCTATCTTCGCAATAGCCGATCCCCCCCAGCACCTCCATTGCCTCTGCCACAAACCCAATGCCGGCCTTACAGACACTAAACTTGGCGGCGGGCGTGAACAGGCGGCTATAGGCGAGTTGTTGAGCATCCCCCGGGGATTCCCAGGCCCGCGCCAGGCGGAACAGAAACGCGGTTTGCCCTTCAAGATGCAATGCCATTTTCCCCAGTAGCTGGCGCATGATCGGCTGCTCGATAAGGCTTTTACCGAAGGCCTGCCGCTGGAGCGCATGATACAGGGCGACCGACAGCGCGCGTCGCATCAGGCCATGGCTGCCAAGCGCGCAATCGAAGCGGGTAAAACCGCCCATTTTAAGGATATGGCGCACGCCCTCGCCTTCTTCGCCGATAAGCCACCCGGTCGCATCGCAGAATTCTGCTTCGGCGCTGGCATTAGAGCGATTTCCGAGCTTATCTTTGAGCCTTTCGAGGCGCACCGCATTGCGCTGGCCATCGGGCAGAATGCGCGGCAGAAAATAGCAGGATAAGCCCCCTTTTGCCTGAGCCAGCACCAGGTGCGCATCGCTTTGCGGTACTGAGAAAAACCATTTGTGGCCGACCAGTCGATAAGGCTCACCGGTCCCCCGGCTGCCCAGCGGCTCCGCCTTAGTAGTATTGCTCAGTACATCCGATCCGCCCTGCTTCTCCGTCATGCCCATGCCAATCAGCAAACCGCGCTTTTGCTCGCCGGGCTGAAAATGCGCGTCATAGCGGTCACCCAGCAGCGGCCTGCGCCAGCTTTCAAACGCCTTCGGCAGATGTTGAAGCAGCAGCGGCGTGGCGCCGAAAGTCATGGTTATCGGGCACAGCGTGCCAGCTTCGACCTGAGCATGCTGAATAAAGCGTGCCGCACGGGCGACGAACGAGCCTTGCCTGGCATCTTCCTGCCACGCAAGGTTATGCACTCTGTTAGCAAACAAGCCCTGCATCAGCAGGTGCCAGGCGGGGTGAAAGCGGATATCGTCCAGCCGCTCTCCGCTGCTATCGTATCGCAGCAGCTCCGGCGGGTTAGCGTTAGCCAAACGACCCAGTTCGAGAGATTCCGCAGACCCCAGCTGCTGGCCAATACTGGCCTGAAGCTCCGCATCCCAGCCTGCGCCTTCGCGAACTAACGCCTCTCGCAGGGAGATATCGGAAAGAAAGAGATTACTGTTGCTGAGGGGCAACGGTTGGTTAAAAACGGTGTGAGTTTGCCAGCGCATCCTGTTCCCTCCATCTTTGGCAATGCCTTTAAGTATGGACGGAGATGGCGCTTCTGCGCGGAGGGGGATCACAAACGGGGCGGTTTACACCCCGTTTGCGTTAATGCTAATTAACCGCGCTGACGCACGATTTCAAACAGGCAAACGCCGGTTGCCACGGAGACGTTCAGAGAAGAAACGGTCCCGGCCATCGGGATGCTGACCAGTTCGTCGCAGTGCTCGCGAGTCAGGCGGCGCATACCTTCGCCTTCCGCACCCATCACCAGCGCCATCGGGCCGGTAAATTTGCTCTGGAACAGCGTATGGTCAGCCTCACCCGCAGTCCCCACAATCCAGACGTTCTCTTCCTGCAACAGACGCATGGTGCGGGCCAGGTTGGTTACGCGGATCAACGGAACATTTTCCGCCGCACCGCAGGCAACTTTTTTCGCCGTCGCGTTAAGCTGGGCGGAACGATCCTTAGGAACGATAACCGCGTGAACGCCCGCAGCATCTGCGCTACGCAGGCATGCCCCGAGGTTGTGCGGGTCGGTTACGCCATCAAGGATCAGCAGGAACGGACGTTCATGCTCGGCAATCAAGTCCGGCAGATCGTTTTCCTGGTACTGACGGCCCGGCTTCACGCGGGCAATAATCCCCTGGTGAACCGCGCCTTCGGCTTTCTCGTCCAGCCACTGGCGGTTTGCCACCTGAACCGGAATGCCCTGCGCTTCAACAGCGTGGATCAGCGGCATCAGGCGCTTGTCTTCGCGACCTTTCAGGATAAAAACTTCCTGAAAACGCTGCGGAGCACGTTCAAGCAGGGCCTGGACGGCGTGAATGCCGTAAATAATTTCACTCATTGATGTCACTCATTGCGGACGAGAGATCGCCCGTGTTGGTTTATTCATGTCTATGTTTAGCCCCTCACCCCGACCCTCTCCCCAAAGGGACGAGGGAGAAAAACGATAAAGCCTTCTCCGTTTACACGAGGGAGTACATCATCATTCTGTTTGTCCCCTCTCCCTTTCAGGGAGAGGATTAGGGTGAGGGTAATATCAGCTTACCGGCTTTTTAGCCGCGCGCTTCGCCTTGGTCGCAGCCGCTATTTTACGGGTTTTGTCCGAAGGCGCTTTCGCTTTCTTCGGTTTCTTTCCGGCCTTCTCTTTCTTCGCTTTGGCACCATCCTTCTCTTTACGGAAGGCGTTGTCAGGCTCGAAGTTTACGCGCTTACCGGCCTGACGGCGTTTGGAAGGCGCTCCGCCGGTTCCTTTCTTCGCTTTATCCTTCGCCGTTTTACCTACGCCACGCGGCGCACGCTGGCTTGAGATAAGCGCGAAGTCGATTTTACGCTCGTCCATGTGAACGGCTTCAACCCGAACTTCAACGCGGTCACCCAGGCGGTAAGTCTGACCGCCGGACTCGCCAATCAGGCGCTGGCCAATCTGGTCGAAGCGATAGTAATCGTTATCCAGCGTCGAGACGTGAACCAGCCCGTCGATAAACAGATCGTCCAGGCGAACGAAGAAACCAAACCCGGTTACGCTGGCGATGATGCCGTTGAAGACCTGGCCCACCTGATCCTGCATAAAGTCGCATTTCAGCCAGTCCGCTACGTCGCGGGTTGCTTCGTCGGCGCGGCGTTCCGTCATCGAGCAATGCTGACCAAGCTGGAGCATCTCTTCCATGCTGTAGTGCCAGCCGCCGGACTCGGTGCTGTTGCCTTTATGGCCCTGCTCTTTTGCCAGCAGATATTTGATGGCACGGTGCAGCGACAGGTCCGGGTAACGGCGGATAGGCGAAGTAAAGTGCGCGTACGATTGCAGCGCCAGACCGAAGTGGCCGCGGTTTTCCGGATCGTAAATTGCCTGTTTCATGGAGCGCAGCAGCATGGTTTGCAGCATTTCATGGTCAGGACGATCGGCGATGGAGGCCAGAAGATCAGCGTAATCACGCGGCTCTGGTTTCTGCCCGCCCGGCAGCTCAAGACCCAACTCCGCCAGTACCGAGCGGAACGCGGTGATGGCGTCATTGCTCGGACGATCGTGGTCGCGGAATAGCGCAGGCTCGTTATTTTTCTCAACGAAACGCGCCGCCGAGATATTCGCGAGGATCATGCACTCTTCGATAAGCTTATGCGCGTCGTTACGCACGGTTTGCTCTACGCGTTCGATACGACGTTCAGCGTTGAAGATAAACTTCGCCTCTTCGCTTTCAAACGAGATGCCGCCGCGCTGGGCGCGGGAGACTTCCAGCACTTTATAAAGGTTATGCAGCTCTTCGATGTGCTTCACCAACGGCGCGTACTGCTCGCGCAACTCCTGGTCGCCTTGCAGCATATGCCAGACTTTGGTGTAAGTCAGGCGCGCGTGGGAGCTCATCACCGCTTCATAGAATTTGTAGCCGGTCAGGCGGCCTGCGGCTGAAATAGTCATTTCGCAGACCATACACAGGCGGTCAACCTGCGGGTTGAGCGAGCACAGACCGTTGGACAGCACTTCCGGCAGCATAGGAACAACCTGCGACGGGAAGTAGACCGAAGTGCCACGATTGCGCGCTTCGTTATCCAGCGCGGTTGGCGGACGCACGTAGTAGCTCACGTCGGCAATAGCGACCCAGAGGCGCCAGCCGCCGCCGCGTTTTTTCTCACAGAATACGGCATCATCGAAGTCTCGGGCATCTTCGCCATCGATGGTCACCAGCGGCAAGTCACGCAGGTCAACGCGGCCAATTTTAGCTTCTTCCGGCACTTCTTCCTTCAGAGTCGAAACCTGCGCTTCAACCTCTTTAGGCCAGACGTATGGAATTTCATGAGTACGCAGCGCCATATCCACGGCCATGCCGGTGCCCATATTGTCGCCGAGCACTTCAACAATCTTGCCGATAGCTTTGGTGCGGCGGGTCGGGCGCTGGGTCAGCTCAACCACCACCACAAAGCCCATACGGGCACCCATCAGCTCTTCAGGCGGGATCAGGATATCGAAGCTGAGGCGGCTGTCGTCAGGCACCACAAAACCAATACCAGCATCGGTAAAGTAGCGGCCAACGATTTGACCGGTTCTTGGCTCCAGCACGCGGACAATACGCGCTTCGCGACGGCCTTTGCGGTCGGCACCCAGCGGCTGCGCCAGCACCAGGTCACCGTGCATGCACATCTTCATCTGTTCAGATGAAAGATAGAGGTCGTCTTTACGCCCTTCCACGCGCAGAAAGCCGAAGCCATCGCGGTGGCCAATCACTTTGCCTTTGAGTAAATCAAGGCGCTCCGGCAGCGCATAGCACTGACGGCGGGTAAAGACCAACTGCCCGTCACGTTCCATCGCACGCAGGCGACGGCGCAGGGCTTCAATCTGTTCTTCACCGGAAATTTTTAGTTCGTCTGCCAGTTCTTCACGATTGGCAGGTTTTTCACGTTTTGAGAGATGATCGAGAATAAACTCCCGGCTTGGGATCGGGTTTTCGTATTTTTCGGCTTCTCGTTCCTTAAAAGGATCTTTTGACATTTCGGGTCCTCCGTTGTCATCCACAGATGGAGTGTGATTAGTCCACCAGCAGTAATTTGTAGAGCGGTTGGTTTTGGTCCACCAGATCGGCCAGCGTGTGCTTATCAAGCTCCTTCAGGAAACTTTGCACCGCTTCGGCCAAAGCCTGCTTGAGTCGACAAGCCGGGGTGATATGACAAAACTCACTGCTACAGTTCACCAATGAGAGCGGCTCCAGCTCACGCACCACGTCGCCTATGCGGATAGTCTCCGCAGGCTTACCAAGGCGGATGCCGCCGTTTTTTCCTCGCACGGCCATTACATAACCCGCGCGGCTGAGTTGATTGATGATTTTCACCATATGATTTCGGGACACGCCGTACACCTCTGTCACCTCAGAAATGTTGGTCATTCTCCCTTCGGGGAGAGAAGCCATATAAATCAAAGCACGTAAACCGTAATCAGTAAAACTCGTTAACTGCACATCAACCTCATGGGTGGGAGGGGAAACGCTTTGCACAAGGCAAGGTGTACCTTAAACCAGGCACATATTGATGATAAACCAGCCATAAGGCTGCCAGCTAATTTATTTGGCGAGAATAGCGAATAAAGCGGCGGGAAACGAGCAATACGGGGTGTGGAGCCACACCCCGCCACATCATTATGCGTCGAACGGATCGCGCAGAATCATGGTTTCAGTACGGTCTGGGCCGGTAGAAATGATATCAATCGGCACGCCGGTGACTTCTTCAATGCGTTTGATGTAGTTCAACGCTGCCTGCGGCAGACCGCTACGCTCTTTCACGCCAAAGGTGGTTTCGGACCAGCCCGGCATGACTTCGTAAATCGGCTCGATACCTTCCCAGTCATCCGCCGCCATTGGGGTGGTGGTGACTTCACGGCCGTCCGGCAGACGGTAGGCTACGCAGATTTTAACTTCTTTCAGGCCGTCCAGTACGTCCAGCTTGGTCAGGCAGAAGCCGGACAGGGAGTTGATCTGCACCGCACGACGCACGGCAACCGCATCCAGCCAGCCGGTACGACGACGACGACCGGTGGTGGCACCGAATTCGTTACCCTGTTTGCACAGGAATTCGCCGATGTCATCGAACAGTTCGGTTGGGAACGGACCTGCACCCACGCGGGTGGAGTAGGCTTTGATGATACCCAGAACGTAATCCACATAACGTGGACCAATGCCGGAGCCAGTCGCAACGCCACCCGCGGTGGTGTTAGAGGAAGTTACGTACGGATAGGTACCGTGGTCGATGTCCAGCAGCGTACCCTGAGCACCTTCAAACATGATGAAATCGCCGCGTTTGCGCGCCTGATCCAGCAGGTCAGACACGTCCACCACCATGGAGGTCAGGATGTCGGCAACCGCCATCGCATCATCCAGCACTTTCTGGTAGTCAACCGCTTCAACTTTGTAGAAGTTCACCAGCTGGAAGTTATGGTATTCCATCACTTCTTTCAGCTTGTCTGCAAAGGTGGCTTTGTCAAACAGGTCGCCAACGCGCAGGCCACGACGGGCCACTTTGTCTTCGTAAGCCGGGCCGATGCCGCGACCGGTCGTACCGATAGCTTTAGCGCCGCGAGCTTTTTCACGCGCAACGTCCAGCGCAACGTGGTAGTCAAGGATAAGCGGGCAAGCTTCAGACAGCAGCAGACGCTCACGTACCGGAATCCCGCGGTCTTCCAGCCCTTTCATCTCTTTCATCAGCGCCGCAGGAGACAGCACAACGCCGTTACCGATGATGCTGGTGACGTTTTCGCGGAGAATACCTGATGGAATAAGATGGAGAACGGTTTTTTCACCGTTGATTACGAGAGTGTGGCCTGCGTTGTGACCGCCCTGGTAGCGTACAACATATTTAGCCCGTTCAGTCAGAAGATCTACGATCTTTCCTTTACCTTCGTCACCCCATTGGGTGCCCAGTACGACGACGTTGTTACCCATTTTTCAAAATCACCGTTTGCTTAAAAAAGGATTCTACCATCGGTTTCCCAGATGAACAGCCCTTTTAGTACACAAAATAGTATTCTGCCGAATAAATTTTGCTCAGTTGCCGCCGCGACTCAACATGTAGTAGATAACGATGCCAGCAACCACAAGACCTCCGCCAAAACGGCGCAGCAGCGTGTCAGGTAATTGTGCCATTGCGAGGATCATACGCCGCCAGATGCGTGGGTAAAGCATCGGCCCAAGCCCCTCAAGCACTAAAACCAGCGCAAGAGCCAGCCAGATTGTTGAATTCATAATCATCCTTTACGGGCATAAAAAAAGAGCCGGTAAACCGGCTCTTTCATCACATTAAAGATTAGCGTGAGCTGGTAGTTGGCGTCTTCATGTAGCGGAAGAAGTCGCTGTCCGGGCTCATGACCATAATGTCCTGGTTGGACTGGAAGCTCGCTTCATAAGCACGCAGGCTACGAATAAAGGCATAGAAGTCCGGGTCCTGGCTAAACGCGTCGGCAAACAGCTTCGCTGCTTCAGCATCGCCTTCACCGCGGGTCATGCGGCCCTGACGCTCGGCTTCTGCCAGCGTACGAGTCACCTCGTAGTCAGCGGTAGCGCGCAGCTTCTCAGCCTCTTCCTGACCCTGTGAACGGTGGCGACGTGCAACCGCTTCACGCTCGGCGCGCATACGGTTATAGATAGCCTCGGACACTTCGGTCGGCAGGTTGATCTGCTTGATACGCACATCCACCACTTCAATACCCAGCGCAGCCATACTGTTCGGGTTAATCACCGGCACTTTGCCGTTGGTTTCCTGAGTCACACGCGCTGCTGCCGATGCAATTGCATCGTCCGCGGCCGGCGTGGCGACTTCGTCATCCGTACCCGCAGAACCGGAGTTCAGCGCATCGCGCACGTCCAGCGTCAGGCGGCCACGAGAGTCGGTTACGATGTCTTTCACATCCAGACGACCAATTTCAGAACGCAGACGGTCGCTGAACTTACGTTTCAGCAAGACTTCTGCCTGAGAAACATCGCCGCCGCCTGTCGCCAGGTAGTAACGGCTAAAGTCGCTGATACGCCACTTGATATAGGAGTCAACGATCAGGTCTTTCTTCTCTTTGGTAACGAAGCGATCGGCCTGGTTGTCCATGGTCTGGATACGAGCATCCAGGGTTTTCACGGTTTCAATGAATGGGATCTTGAAGTGCAGACCCGGCTCATAAACCAGCGGTTTGTTTTCGTCATCACGCAGGACTTTACCGAAGCGTAATGTAATGCCGCGCTCACCCTCATGCACCACAAACAGCGAGGTGTAAATCACGACCAGCACGATGATAATTACTGCAATTAAAGACTTACGCATCGTTATTCACTCCCTACGCGCTGGGTATCGTTGCGCTGCGCGTTAGCGCGACGGCTATCCATGACATCGCCACTCGAGGAGGACGAAGAGGTGCTGGCACTGCTGCCGGAGCTGGACGCTGGCGGCAGACGCAGCAGATTGCTCGCCGCGCTGTTATCGCTCTTTGCAGCTGGCTGCTGAGCGCCACCCTTCAACATCTGATCCAGCGGAAGCACCATCAGGTTGCCACCTTTGTCGTTAACCAGCACTTTACGGGTGTGGCTAAGCACTTTTTCCATGGTTTCGATATACAGACGCTCGCGGGTAATTTCCGGCGCGGCTTTATATTCAGGCAGCAACCTGGCAAAGCGAGAAACTTCACCCTGCGCTTCCAGAACGGTCTGCACTTTATAAGCACGGGCCTCTTCCAGAATACGCTGAGCCTGGCCGTTAGCACGCGGCTGGACTTCGTTGGTGTAAGCTTCCGCTTCACGGATGTACTGCTGTTCGTTTTCACGAGCAGAGATAGCATCATCAAACGCCGCCTTCACTTCTTCCGGCGGACGCGCCGTCTGGAAGTTGACGTCCAGCAGGGTTATCCCCATGTTGTACGGGCGAATCGTCTCTTCCAGCTCGCGCTGGGTGTCGCTACGAATAATGGTACGACCCTCGGTGAGGATCTTATCCATGGTGTATTTGCCGATAACGCCGCGCAGCGCGCTGTCGGTTGCCTGGCGCAGGCTGTCGTCCGCGCTGGTTACGCTAAACAGGTAACGCTGCGGATCGGTCACGCGGTACTGCACGTTCATTTCAACGCGCACCACGTTTTCATCAGAAGTCAGCATCACGCCTGAGGCGGCCAGTTCACGGACCGACTCAACGTTAACGGCCTGAACGCTGTCGATAAAGGTCGGCTTCCAGTTCAGACCCGGCTCAACCAGATGGCTGAACTTACCAAAGCGGGTCACAACACCGCGTTCGGCTTCTTTAATGGTATAGAACCCGGTTGCGGCCCAGATAATTACGACCGCGACGGCAACGATACCGACGATACGACCGCCAATGGGATTACCCGGCCCCTGCGATGAAGCACCGCCGCTGCCGCCACTTTTTCCGCCCCCAAGGCCACCGAGCTTTTTGCTCAGCTTACGGAAGATATCATCCAGATCAGGTGGCCCCTGATCGCGCCCTCCTTTGTTACCCCCAGAGTCGCCGCCAGGCTTGCTGCTTCCCCACGGGTCGCGGTCCTGTCCGTTATTACCGGGCTGATTCCACGCCATGTTTATGCTCCATATTTGTTGTGCGGTGATATCCCCCGAGGGGGAAATAGTCTTCAGGACATTTGTGAGCCGGCTTGATTGCGTCTAAACGATGTAATCCGCCAGTGCCGGTTCTTGTTTACAGAGGCGGCGCCAGTCCACGATGGGCATACGTACTTCTAACCCAAAGGAACCGTCTTCCTCTGTCCACTCTTTTTCTATTGCCTGAAGCTGATAAAAACGGCTCCGCAAGCGGCCTTCCTGAGGAGGTAAACGCAGCGTGTGCTGCGCAATTTCACCAGACAAACGCTCGGTCAGAGCCTGGAAAAGCAGTGGGACACCGGCCCCGGTCTGAGCGGAAAGCCAGACCCGGATCGGCACATTCTCGTCGTTCCTGTCGATGCGCGGTTCGAACTCGTCCAGCGCATCGATTTTATTCATGACCAACAGAGACGGGATTTCATCTGCTTCAATCTCTTCCAGTACGGTATCGACTGCTGCAATGTTTTCCTGCATCCGGAAGTCAGCCGCGTCAATGACGTGTAACAACAGCGTGGCCTGACGTGTCTCCTGCAAAGTGGCTTTAAACGCCGCTACCAGGTCATGCGGCAGATGGCGAATAAAACCTACAGTATCTGCCAGCACGGTTTCGCCCACATCTGCGACGTCAATGCGGCGCAGCGTAGGATCGAGTGTGGCAAATAGCTGATCCGCGGCGTAAACATCTGCCGCGGTAATTCTGTTAAACAGCGTGGATTTACCGGCGTTGGTATAGCCCACCAATGAAACCGTCGGCACATCTGCTTTATTGCGTGAACGGCGCCCCTGCTCGCGCTGTTTTTCAACTCGTTCTAAGCGCGAGAGGATCAGCATAATTCGGTTACGCAGTAAGCGACGGTCGGTTTCGAGCTGGGTTTCACCCGGGCCGCGTAAACCAATCCCGCCTTTCTGACGTTCAAGGTGGGTCCAGCCGCGCACCAGGCGAGTAGCCAGATGGCGAAGCTGAGCCAGCTCAACCTGCAATTTACCTTCATGGGTACGTGCACGTTGGGCGAAAATATCTAAAATTAACCCGGTGCGGTCGATGACACGACACTCGCACAGAGCTTCAAGGTTACGTTCCTGGGCGGGGGATAACGCGTGATCAAACAGCACAACCGACGCCCCAGTAGCTTTTACAGCTTCGGCAATTTCAACGGCTTTGCCTTCACCAACGAAATACTTTGGGTGCGGGGACTTGCGGCTACCGGTCACCACCTGCAATGCTTCGACGCCGGCTGAAGAGACCAGGGATTCAAACTCCACCAGGTCTTCCATATCTTTGTCTTGCGAAAAATAGATGTGTACCAGCACCGCCTGCTCACCGGCATCATAACGGTCAAACAAGCGTATAACCTCTCAAAAAGACCAGCGGGGAACGCAGCTGAACTGGTCCCCCGACCGGGAAAACAGCCTTCGACCTTATTCGGTCTCTTCGCCGTCTTGTTGCGTCGCAGAACCAGCCTGCGCGCTGCCGCCGTGATGGTAGCCGCCAGAACCGCCGGTGCCGGTGTTATTGCTATGATGAGAAACCGGACGAGACGGAACAACGGTAGAAATCGCGTGCTTATAGACCATCTGGCTGACCGTGTTTTTCAACAGGATCACGAACTGATCGAAAGACTCAATTTGCCCTTGCAGCTTAATACCATTCACCAAATAAATAGAAACTGGAACACGTTCACGACGCAGTGCGTTCAAGAACGGATCTTGTAAAGATTGCCCCTTAGCCATTCTATCTTTTCCTTATATGTTTGTTGTTTGTCACTCAAGAGCGATTAGCTCTGAAAAACTGCGTAAAAATTTGCGCACGCTGACGTTTCAATTGTACACATTCACCCATGCTTCGCACTAACAACCTGTAGCACTTCGCTGTATGCCTGTTCAGGATTTTCACTGTCTAACCAGTGAACACCTTCCCAACCACGCAGCCAGGTCATCTGGCGCTTAGCCAATTGACGCGTCGCGCAAATACCTCGATAAACCATCTCGTCATAGGAGGTTTCACCCGCCAGATAAGACCACATCTGCCGGTAACCCACACAACGAATGGAAGGCATCTCCGTATGCAAATCTCCGCGAGCAAAAAGCGCCCGCACTTCTGCTTCAAAACCTGAAGCTAACATCTGATGATAACGCTGCTCAATTCGCTGATGGAGCAGTTCACGGCTCGCCGGGGCGATGGCGAACTGATGCACCTGATACGGCAGAGCTTCTCCTGACGTTTGCGTCAGTTCCGTTAAAGTTTTACCCGAAATGAAAAAAACTTCCAGTGCCCGGGAAAGCCTTTGCGGATCATTTGGATGAATCCGGGCGCCCGCAACGGGATCAATCTGTTCCAGTTGGCGATGCAACGCGTCCCATCCCAGCTCTGCTGCCTGTTTCTCTATCTTCGCTCTCACTTCAGGGTCGGCTGACGGCAGCGGCGAAAGCCCTTCCAGCAGCGCCTTAAAGTAAAGCATTGTTCCGCCCACCAGCAGCGGGATACGCCCGGCGGCGGTAATCTCTGCCATCTCGGCCAGCGCATCGCGGCGAAAATCCGCTGCGGAGTACGCCTGAGCCGGGTCAAGAATGTCCAGCAGCCTGTGCGGCGCCTGGGCCAGTTCCTGCTCCGTTGGCTTAGCGGTGCCGACATCCATTCCACGATAGATGAGGGCCGAATCCACGCTTATCAACTCTACTGGTAAAGTTTTACGCAAATTAATAGCAAGAGCGGTCTTGCCGGAGGCCGTTGGCCCCATTAAAAAAATCGCCTGAGGCAGTTTTTTATCTTCAGTCATGTTTCAGGGCGTTCATCGCCGATTGTAAATCAACAGGTTGCAGTAAGCCGCCGGGCGGTGATTTCACCAGCTGCGGGCAAAGACGTTCGACTTCAGCCAGCAGGGCGATAGCCTGAGCCTGGCTCCAGTGCTCGTTATAGCTCGCAAGATGACGAGCAATCCACATAGCAAGCTGGCTCTGCGAGACTTCTGCCTGTTGCGCCAGGTATCCTGGCAGTTCGTGAATCAAGATTTGTAAATTTTGTTTCCGTAAAGGTAAAGGTACTGTGCGAATTGTTATTTGACGGGCGTCAGTATCAAATTCGATGCCCATTTCTTTCAAAAGCGCTTGATATTTAACCAATACATCATGTTCTTCACGGCTGACTTTAAGCCGCAGAGGGATCAACAGCGGCTGAGCGCGCAGCCCCTCGCTGCCGGGCGAGAGCTGCGCCTGTTTTAACCAGCGCTCGGCAACCGCCAGCGAGAGCAGCGCAAGCTTACCCTGGCGCTCAAGCAGAGCGGTATCGGGAGGTAAAACCGTCAGCACCCGGCCAAAGCTTTGCGAGTGGCCTTCCAGCGCGGCCGGCTCTTCTGCACGTGCTACCGGCGGCTGGCTGACTTCCGGCGTGTCCAGCAGTTGGCGGTATAACGCGCCCTGCTGCTTCTGGTAGCCCGGCGAAGCATGCGGCCAAAGCGGCGTACTACCGCCCGCACCAGAGCGCCCACCGCCTGCCGAAGAAGACGATGAAACCGGGCGCGGCGAAGGCTCCCGAGGCTCGCTTTCTACGGCCGGAGTGGCAAACTGGTTACGCCCGGCGGCAACCCGGTTTTCAGGCTGCCAGCGTTCGGCGGGCAGCTCCGTTGTCTCTTCCAGCGCCAGCGCATTTTCGCTTTGCTGTTGCAGCACGCTAAGCACGCCCTGATAAATAAAATCATGCACCAGCCGCGACTGATGAAAGCGCACTTCATGCTTGGCGGGATGAACGTTAACGTCCACCTGATGAGGATCTATCTCCAGATACAGCACGAAAGCCGGCTGCTGATCGACCCCGAGTTTATCCTCACAGGCCTGGCGGATGGCGTGGTTAATTAGCCTGTCGCGCATCATGCGGCCATTAACATAGCAATACTGAATTTCCGCCAGCGCAGACGTTGTGGCGCGCGGTTCGGCAACCCAACCGCGCAGTGCCAAATCACCGTGCTGCCACTCAATGGCCAGCGCTTGCTCAAGAAACGGCGTGCCGCAAATAGCGCCGAGCCGCCTTTCACGAGGCGCTCCGTCCTGAACCGCACGATACTGGCGGATCATCTTACCGTTGTGATTGAGCGTGATGGAGACGTCGAAGCGCGCCAGCGCAATGCGGCGCACCACTTCATCGATATGATTAAACTCGGTCTTTTCGGTACGCATAAACTTGCGGCGTGCCGGAGTGTTGTAAAACAGGTCGAGAACTTCAAGCGTCGTCCCTACCGGATGTGCGGCGGGTTTCACCGTAACATCCTGGTCGCGCCCTTCCGCATATGCCTGCCAGGCTTCGCTTTGCTCTGCGGTACGCGAGGTCAGCATCAGACGGGACACAGAGCTGATACTGGCCAGCGCTTCTCCGCGAAATCCCAGACTAATAATCGCTTCCAGATCGTCAAGCGAAGCGATTTTACTGGTCGCGTGGCGGGCCAGCGCCAGCGCCAGCTCCTCCTGTTTAATGCCGCAGCCGTTATCGCGGATGCGGATAAGTTTCGCGCCCCCACGTTCAATATCAATGTCGATGCGCGTGGCACCGGCATCGAGGCTGTTCTCGACCAGCTCTTTCACTACCGACGCAGGGCGCTCTACAACCTCGCCAGCGGCGATCTGGTTCGCAAGCTGCGGCGGCAGAACCTGAATCGGCATGTTATCTCCTTAGTTAGTAATCGCGACCTGCTGCGGCGAACCGGCCTGCGTGCGGGCGGTCTGCTCACTCCCCGGAGCCGATTGCAAAGGATGCTCCCGGAAGTAGTTTCGCAGCCCTTCATAAATCGCCTGGGCAATTTGCTGCTGATAGCTGTCGCTGCCTAACTGGCGCTCTTCGGAGCTGTTGCTGATAAACCCGGTTTCGACCAGCAGAGAAGGGATATCCGGCGAGCGCAGCACGCCCAGGCTGGCATGCTCGGGGCGGCGTTTGTGCAGCGAACCTACGCGCTGCAATTGGGCCAGCACTTTTGTCGCCACATCATACCCGACGCGCTGTGAATGACCGAACTGCAAATCAAGCACCGCCTGGCTGAGGTAAGGGTCCGCCTGGCTGTTAGCCAGCACGTCACCCGCGCCGCCCAGTAACTCAGACTGCTTCTCGTGCTGTTCCAGCCAGCCCGCCATCTCGCTATTAGCCCTGCGGTTGGAGAGAACCCAAACCGAAGCCCCGGTTGCATCGCGGTTAGGCGCGGCGTCAGCATGAATAGAAACCAGCAGGTTGGCATTTTGCTTACGCGCCACGTCGGAGCGGCCCATAACCGAAATAAAATAATCGCCATCGCGGGTCAACACGCCGCGGAACATTGGGTCGTCGTTCAGCAACACCTTGAGCTTGCGGGCTATGGAGATAGTGACGTTCTTCTCCTGAGTGCCGCCGGGGCCAATGGCACCGGGATCCTGGCCGCCGTGCCCGGCATCAATCGCCACCACAACGGTGTCCGACTGGCCGTTGTTTTTAACCCTGGCAGCCGGGCGGGTAACGGTATTAGAGCCGATTACGCCGGTTACCTGCTGCGGTTTAAAGGGGTTACGGGCCGGATCGGGCGAGCGAACGGGAGCCGCAGGCTCAGCGCGCTTAGCCACTACTGGCGGCGGTGGAGGCGGCGGTGCATCTGCATTAATGGTAAAGATGACGGTATAATTGGCGCCGTTCTGCTGCTTAACGGCGCGCGTTTTACCCGGCTGGGTTAAATCGACCACCAGACGCAGCGACTGTTCGTCTTTAGGCTGCCCGGAACGAATGCTTTTCACCAGATTACTGCCGCTAAACTGTAGCGGAAGCCCGCGAATCACGCCGGTTTGCTTAATATCCAGCGCGACGCTTCGTTTATCGTCCTGCGAAAAAGTATATTCCGGGTCACCCATAAAACTGAAGGTGATACGCGCCTGGTTATCACCGTTAGAAACCTGAATATCCGAAAGCGTTGCCGCTCCAGCCTGTGCGCAGCACATCAGCAGGAAACCGGCCATCAACCAACCTTTCACGCGATAGATCATCCCGTCATCCTTGTTATTTGGCTAACCGCGCCAGTAACGACTCACCAGATGAGGAAACAGCTGCAATGCGTGCCTCACGCCCTTGCGCCTGGTAGCTTAGGTGAAGTTCGACATCCGGTTCCGGGAGCACACCTTTCCCCTGCTGCGGCCACTCAACCAGGCAAATAGCGTCGTTGGTGAAGTAATCGCGAATTCCCATAAACTCCAGCTCTTCCGGGTCAGCCAGTCGATATAAATCAAAGTGATAGACCATCAGGTCATCAAGCTGATACGGCTCAACGAGCGTATAAGTCGGGCTTTTAACGTTGCCCTTATGACCCAGCGCCTGCAAAAAACCGCGGCTAAAGGTGGTTTTCCCCGCCCCAAGATCGCCATACAGGTAAATAACCGTTGCGCCTTCGCAGGCTCGCGCCAGGCTATCGCCCAGTTGTAATGTTGCCGCTTCGTCAGGTAATTCAATAACACGATTCATCATGGCTTCAGGTATTCAAATCCGGGTTAACAAACAGGTAAAGCGTCGATAGCAGGTCGCTCGCCAGCATGCCACGCATTCCGCTCTGGCGGGCCAGTACATCTGCGGCCGCGCCGTGAGCGACGCAGCCCGCGCAGGCAGCATCATACGGGGTAAGCTTCTGTGCCAGCAATGCGGCAATGATGCCAGATAGCACATCCCCCATACCGCCGCCGCCCATCCCGGCATTACCCACGTCTATAATCGCCAGGCTATCTTGATGAGCAACCAGCGTACCGGCTCCTTTTAAGACCACCGTTCCACCATAACGTTTTACCAGACGCCTGGCGGCAAGTAAGCGGTCACTCTCAATTTGTGACACAGCGCAATTAAGCAGCCGTGCGGCCTCGCCAGGATGGGGAGTTATCACGCGATTCTGACGTTTATCCGGATTGATTGCCAGAAGGTTGAGCGCATCCGCATCCCAAAGCATCGGTTTACGGCTGTTCTCCACTTTTTGTAGGGCCTTTTTGCCCCACTCCTGCTGGCCTAAGCCGGGGCCAATGGCAACCACGTCGGCCCATTCCAACGCCTCATCCAGCGATTCCGGCGTCAGCTCATGAACCATTAATTCCGGGCGAGCAGTCAGCAACGGCGCGATATTCTCCCGACGGGTAAGCACCCGAACCAGTCCTGCCCCGGCACGCAGCGCGGCCTCCCCGGCCATGCGGATAGCGCCCGCCGTGCCGTGGTCGCCGCCGATAATCACCAGCCGCCCGTTATCGCCTTTGTGCGAGGTTGGGCGCCTCGGGTTGATCCAGTCGGCAAGTTGCTGTGTATCGAAGCGCGCAATTGGAGGCTCCTGCCCGAGCAACCACGGCTCAAGCCCCAGAGCCGAATAATGCAGCCGGCCCACCACATCACGCGCTTTACCGGTCAGCAACCCCGGCTTCAGGGCGATAAAGGTCACGGTATCCTTAGCCTGGACAACGGCCCCCGGCGTTGCGCCGGTCTCAGCCAGCAGGCCAGAAGGAATATCCAGGGCAATAACCGGAGCAGGATGCTGATTAATACGCTCGATAAGCCGCGATATGTTTTCGCGCGGGGCGCTGGCCAGCCCGGAGCCGAGCAGCGCATCAACAATCAAATCAGTATCAGAAGGCCATGCCTGCTGCGGGTCGTGAGGAACGCCACCGGCGTTTAGCCAGGCCGCGCGAGCCTGGTGCGCCTCTTCCGGCAGAGGCTTGTCACTTTCTACCGCCAGCAAGGTGACATGAATGCCAGCGGCCTGAGCCAGACGAGCCACAACATAGCCGTCGCCGCCGTTATTGCCCTTGCCGCATACAACCAGCCAGCTGCGCGTCTCCGGGTAATGCTCCCGTGCGATTTGAAACGCCGCCTCACCCGCCCGCTGCATCAGTTCATACAGCGTCAGGCCGAGGCTGTCGGCAGCCTCCGGCTCGGCGTTACGCAGCCAGTCCGCTGGCCAGACTGAATGTGGTATACTTTTAGCGTACTTTTTCAGGTTATGGTCCGTCATGTCACAGCCCCTCGATTACAATCAATTAGCGCAAAACATCAAACTGTGGGGCGAAGAGCTTGGCTTCCAGCAGGTTGGTATTACCGATACCGACCTCTCCGCCAGCGAGCCGGAGCTGCAGGCATGGCTGGACAAGCAATACCACGGCGAAATGGACTGGATGGCCCGCCACGGCATGATGCGCGCCCGCCCGCACGAACTGGTGCCCGGCACGCTGCGGGTGATTAGCGTGCGCATGAATTACCTTCCCGCCAACGCGGCTTTCGCCTCTACGCTAAAAAACCCGCAGTTAGGTTACGTCAGCCGCTACGCGCTGGGCCGTGACTACCATAAAGTTTTGCGTAACCGCTTAAAAAAGCTTGGGGAAATGATCCAGACCCACTGTTCCACGCTGAATTTTAGACCTTTTGTTGACTCAGCGCCGCTTCTTGAGCGCCCGCTGGCTGAAAAAGCCGGGCTGGGTTGGACAGGTAAGCACTCACTTATCCTCAACCGCGAGGCAGGATCGTTCTTTTTCCTCGGCGAGCTGCTGGTTGATATCCCGCTCCCGATCGATAAACCGGTGGAAGAAGCCTGCGGCCGCTGCGTGGCATGCATGACGATTTGCCCGACGGGGGCCATCGTTGAACCCTACACGGTGGATGCCCGCCGCTGCATCTCCTACCTGACGATTGAACTTGAAGGTGCTATCCCGGAGGAATTCAGGTCGCTTATCGGCAACCGCATTTACGGCTGCGATGACTGCCAGCTTATCTGCCCGTGGAACCGCTACTCGCAGCTTAGCGATGAGGACGATTTCAGCCCGCGTCGCGCCCTGCACGCCCCACAGCTAACCGAACTGTTCGCCTGGAGCGAGCAGCACTTCCTGCGGGTGACAGAGGGATCGGCCATTCGCCGCATTGGTCATTTACGCTGGTCGAGAAATATTGCGGTTGCGCTCGGCAATGCCCCCTGGGATGAGGCTAATCTTGCCGCACTTGAACAGAGAAAAGGTGAGCACCCACTTCTGGATGAGCATATTGAATGGGCGATTGCGCAACAAATAGCCAGGCGAAGCGAGCAGGCAGTGGAAGTTCAGTTGCCGAAGAAACAGAGGCTGGTCAGGGTCATCGAAAAGGGGCTGGTGCGCGACGCGTGATATGTCCACAGCGTGTGCATAACATTCAAAAACGCTTTGTCATTCAAGCGTCAAAATTTCCGCAAGTATTACATTAATATTTCGAAAT
This sequence comes from Cedecea davisae DSM 4568, assembly GCF_000412335.2. Taxonomy (GTDB): domain Bacteria; phylum Pseudomonadota; class Gammaproteobacteria; order Enterobacterales; family Enterobacteriaceae; genus Cedecea; species Cedecea davisae. The sequence continues at coordinate 237,317 of NZ_KE161030.1, read as the reverse complement.
TAAATTATTTCTATAAAAATCAACGAATTAAAATATTAGTGTAAAAAATATTACATTCGTAGCATAGCGAAAGGCGCAGACAATCCTGTGGATAAGTCTGTTCACAATAATATTGCAGAGTCACAAAATGCCATCCCCGACGCCTGCTGGGCGCTGTGGATAATTTGTACTTGAAAGGAAAAATTTGGAGCGGGAAACGAGACTCGAACTCGCGACCCCGACCTTGGCAAGGTCGTGCTCTACCAACTGAGCTATTCCCGCTTGGGTGGTGCGTGGCTGTAAAAGCCAATCAAATTTTGGAGCGGGAAACGAGACTCGAACTCGCGACCCCGACCTTGGCAAGGTCGTGCTCTACCAACTGAGCTATTCCCGCTTGGGTGGTGCTGGCTGTGAAAGCCAAATCAAATTTTGGAGCGGGAAACGAGACTCGAACTCGCGACCCCGACCTTGGCAAGGTCGTGCTCTACCAACTGAGCTATTCCCGCTCTGTGTATCTCTGCAATTTCTGCATCGGTACGGGAGGCGCATTATACGAGAATTCGTTTTTGTCGCAAGCCCTGAAACGTTTTTTTTCTCGTTTTTTATCTGACTGCCGATTAAATCGCCAGGATGATTATTTTATCATCTCATGTGGCTATTTTCCCCTCACCTTTCGGCAAGGGGACTGTTTTTAAAGCTTAATAAAATTCTCGCGATAATAAGCAAGTTCCGCCACCGACTCGCGAATATCATCCATCGCCTGGTGCGTACCCTGTTTTTTAAAGCCCGGCAAAATTTCTGGCTTCCAGCGGCGAGCCAGTTCTTTCAGCGTGCTGACATCGAGGTAACGGTAGTGGAAATATGCCTCCAGCTCCGGCATGTATTTGAACAGGAAGCGGCGATCCTGGCCGATACTGTTACCGCAGATAGGCGAGGTATTCGCAGGCACCCATTGTTTAAGAAACTCCAGCGTCGCCAGTTCAGCCGCATGGTCGTCAAACGAGCTGGCCTTCACGCGCTCCACCAGGCCGCTGGCGGTGTGGGTACGAACGTTCCAGTCGTCCATCAACGCAAGCTGCTCGTCGGACTGGTGTACCGCGATGGTCGGCCCCTCCGCCAGAATATTCAGGTTGGCATCGGTCACCAGGGTAGCAATCTCAATTATGCGATCCCGCTCGGGGTCCAGACCGGTCATTTCTAAATCAATCCAAATCAGATTGTTTTCGTTTCCACTCATGCTATTTTCCACCCTTCTTGTGCGTCGCCCACCCTTGACGATGGGTTAATTCGTATAAAATAGTGTGTATCATAGAGGTTTTGCCCACCAGGGGCGACCAGGAGCCAGTACGCTTGAGCAAAAATAAACTCTCCAAAGGCCAGCAGCGCCGCGTTAACGCGAACCATCAGCGTCGTCTGACAAAAACCGTGGAGAAAGCCGATTACGACGACGCCCAGTTTGGTGAGCCGCGCGAAGGCACGGTTATCAGCCGCTTTGGCCAACACGCGGACGTAGAGTCCCATGAAGGCACGGTCCACCGCTGCAACATTCGTCGCACCATTCGTTCGCTGGTTACCGGCGACAAGGTGGTCTGGCGCTTAGCGAAAGAGGCGGCAGAAGGCGTCTCGAAAAAAGGCATTGTCGAAGCGGTTCATGAACGAACCTCGGTTCTGACGCGCCCTGACTTTTACGATGGCGTAAAACCCATCGCGGCAAATATCAACCAAATCATTATTGTTTCGGCTATTTTGCCGGAACTCTCGTTGAACATTATCGACCGCTACCTCGTCGCCTGCGAAACCCTCGACGTTGAGCCTCTGCTGGTCCTGAATAAAACAGACCTGCTGGACGAAGACGGCCTGAAGTGGGTCAACCAGCAAATGGATATCTATCGCAAGATTGGCTATCGCGTACTGATGGTGTCCAGCTACAAAGCGGAAGGCCTTAAAGAGCTGGAAGGCGAGCTGGTTGGCCGCATCAGCATCTTTGCCGGTCAGTCTGGCGTCGGCAAATCCAGCCTGCTTAATAACCTGCTGGGCTTCATCGACAAGCAAATTCTGGTAAATGATGTTTCCGACGTCTCCGGCCTCGGGCAGCACACCACCACCGCATCACGCCTGTACCATTTCCCGGGCGGCGGCGACGTTATCGACTCGCCGGGCGTGCGTGAATTTGGCCTGTGGCACCTTGAGCCTGAACAAATCACCCACGGATTTGTCGAATTCAATGATTATTTAGGCCGCTGCAAATACCGCGACTGCCGCCATGATAACGATCCGGGCTGTGCCCTGCGTGAAGCCGTCGAGCGCGGCGAGATAGCGGAAACACGCTTTGAAAACTACCACCGCATTCTGGAAAGTATGGCGCAGGTAAAAACGCGTAAAAGCTTTTCTGAAACTGACGACTGACAATTAAGCTGGGCATCGCTAGAATCGCCCCCTTTTCTGTATCAGCCCGACCATCAGGGCATTTAGCCAGGAGGCTATTTTGTTAGACAACATTAAACTTTCGCTTCAATACATTCTGCCAAAACTGTGGCTGACTCGCCTGGCAGGCTGGGGCGCAAGCAAACGTGCTGGCTGGCTGACCAAGCTGGTCATCGACCTGTTTGTGAAATACTACAAAGTTGACATGAAAGAGGCGCAGAAGCCGGATACCGCCGCTTACCGCACCTTTAACGACTTCTTCGTACGCCCGCTGCGAGATGACGCTCGCCCGCTGAATACCGACCCGAATGTGCTGGTGATGCCTGCCGACGGCGTAATCAGCCAGCTTGGCAACATTGAAGAAGACAAAATCCTGCAGGCAAAAGGCCATAACTACAGCCTGGAAGCTTTGCTTGCAGGCAACTACCTGATGGCAGACCTGTTCCGCAACGGTAGCTTTGTCACCACTTACCTGTCTCCTCGCGATTACCACCGCGTGCATATGCCGTGCAACGGCATCCTGCGTGAAATGATCTACGTTCCCGGCGACCTGTTCTCCGTAAACCATCTGACCGCGCAAAACGTTCCGAACCTGTTTGCCCGTAACGAACGCGTAATCTGCCTGTTCGACACAGAATTCGGTCCAATGGCGCAAATTCTGGTAGGTGCTACCATTGTTGGCAGCATCGAAACCGTTTGGGCCGGCACCATTACGCCGCCGCGCGAAGGCGTTATCAAGCGCTGGACCTGGCCTGCGGGTGAAAGCGAAGGCTCCGTTGCGCTGCTTAAGGGCCAGGAAATGGGCCGCTTTAAGTTAGGCTCTACGGTGATTAACCTGTTTGCGCCGGGCAAGGTAAACCTGGTCGAACAGTTGAAGAACCTCTCCGCGACTAAAATCGGCGAAGCGCTGGCCGTTTCTACCGCACCGGTTGTCGAGCCTGAAGTGCCGGTAAGCGAAATTCCTGCCGACGTTGTCGCCTCTGATGAAGCGCCCAACGTTCAGGAAGAAGATAGCCGCAAAGACTAACCGCTCTCTATTTCGAGTTTTAGCAAGGTAACTGACGTGCGCCTGATTATCACTATTCTGATGGCCTGGTGCCTCAGCCTGGGGGCGTACGCAGCTACCGCCCCCGACGCAAAACAAATCTCTCAGGAACTGGAGCAGGCTAAGGCCGCCAAGAATACGCCAAACCAGGCGGAAATCGTCGAGGCTCTCCAGTCTGCTCTCAACGCGCTGGACGAACGCAAAGGTTCGCTCGAGCGCGCCGAACAGTATCAGCAGGTCATTGATAACTTCCCCAAACTGTCGCAAAACCTGCGCAAGCAGCTGACCAACCTGCGGGATGAACCCGATGAAGTGCAGCCCGGAATGTCCAGCGACGCGCTCAACCAGGAGATCCTGCAGGTCAGCAGCCAGCTTCTGGATAAAAGCCGTCTGGCGCAGCAGGAACAAGAACGCACCCGCGACATTAGCGACTCTTTAAGCCAGCTGCCGCAGCAGCAAACCGAGGCGCGACGCCAGCTTAACGATATTGAACGCCGGGCAGGCACTCAGACAGGCGGCGGCTCGCCGCTCTCTCAGGCACAGCATTTCTTCCAGCAGGCTGAGTCCGCACGCCTGAAGGCGCTGGTCGATGAACTGGAGCTGGCGCAGCTTTCCGCTAACAATCGCCAGGAGCTTTCGCGCATGCGCGCCGAACTGGCGCAAAAGCAAAGCACGCAGTTGGACGCTTATCTTCAGGCGCTGCGTAATCAGCTGAACAGCCAGCGCCAGCGTGAAGCCGAGCAGGCGCTTGAAAGCACCGAGCTGCTGGCAGAAACCAGCGCTAACCTGCCGCCGGAAATCGTCGAGCAGTTCAAAAACAACCGTGAACTCTCCCAGGCCCTGAACCAACAGGCCCAGCGGATGGATCTCGTTGCCTCCCAGCAGCGGCAGGCCAACAATCAAACCCTGCAGGTACGCCAGGCGCTTAACACGCTGCGCGAGCAGTCCCAGTGGCTGGGGGTTTCAAACGTGCTGGGTGAAGCGCTACGCGCCCAGGTTTCGCGCCTGCCGGATATGCCAAAACCGCAGCAGTTAGATACCGAACTGGCTCAGCTGCGCGTCGAACGCCTGCATTTTGAAGATCTGCTGAACAAGCACGCCCAGCTGCGCCAGGTCCGCCAGGCGGACGGCAGCCCGCTGACGGCAGAGCAAAACAAAATTTTGCAGGCTCAGCTACGCACCCAGCGCGAATTGCTCAACTCTCTTTTGCAAGGTGGCGATACCCTGATCCTCGAGCTAACCAAGCTCAAAGTCGCGAACAGCCAGCTGGAAGACGCGCTGAAAGAAGTTAACGAAGCGACCCACCGCTATCTGTTCTGGACATCAGACGTCAGCCCTATGGGCATTAGCTGGCCGCTTGTTCTGGTGCAGGATCTGCGCCGTCTGATTTCGCTGGATACCTTCAGCCAGTTGGGTAAAGCGGCGGTGATGATGGTCACCAGCAAAGAGACGCTGCTGCCGCTGTTTGGCGCATTAATCCTGGTGGGCTTCAGCATCAGCTCTCGCCGTCACTTCACCGCATTTCTTGAACGTTCCAGCGCAAAAGTCGGCAAAGTTACCCAGGATCACTTCTATTTGACGCTGCGAACGGTGTTCTGGTCGATTCTGGTCGCCTCCCCGCTGCCGGTGTTGTGGGCCACCCTGGGTTATGGCCTCCAGGAGGCCTGGCCGTACCCGATTGCGGTGGCAATTGGCGACGGCGTGACCGCCACCGTGCCGCTACTTTGGGGCGTGATGATTTGTGCCACCTTTGCCCGCCCCACCGGTTTGTTTGTGGTGCATTTTGGCTGGCCGCGCGAGCGTGTCGGCCGGGCAATGCGCTATTACATTCTGAGTATCGGGCTGATTGTACCGCTGATCATGGCGCTGATTATGTTCGATAACCTCAATGACCGGGAGTTCTCCGGCTCGCTGGGCAGGCTGTGCTTCATCATGATTTGCGGGGCGCTGGCTATTGTCACCCTGAGCCTGAAGCGGGCCGGGCTGCCGCTCTACCTCGACAAACAGGGCAACGGCGAAAACATCGTCAACACCATCCTGTGGAACCTGCTGATAAGCGCTCCGCTGTTTGGCATTCTGGCGGCCGCTGTCGGCTACCTGGCTACGGCGCAGGCGCTGCTGGCCCGCCTGGAAACCTCGGTGGCTATTTGGTTCCTGCTGCTGGTGATTTACCACATCATCCGCCGCTGGATGCTGATTCAGCGCCGCCGTCTGGCGTTCGACCGCGCCAAACATCGCCGGGCCGAAATTCTTGCCCAGCGCGCACGAGGTGAAGAAGAGACGGCGCACGCCAACAGCACCGAAGGTTCAGTGGAAACAGTGGACGAGCCGGAGGTCGATCTTGATACCATCAGCGCCCAATCGCTGCGCCTGGTGCGTTCGATTCTGACGCTGATAGCGCTGCTGTCGGTGATTGTTCTGTGGTCGGAAATCCATTCTGCTTTTGGCTTCCTCGGCAACATCACGCTGTGGGACGTCACTTCCACGGTGCAGGGAGTGGAAAGCATTGAGCCAATTACGCTTGGTGCGCTGCTGATTGCCATCCTGGTGCTGATTATTACCACTCAGCTGGTGCGTAATATGCCTGCCCTGCTGGAACTGGCTATCCTGCAGCACCTGGATTTAACGCCGGGCACCGGCTACGCGATAACCACCATCACCAAATATCTGCTGCTGCTGATAGGCGGCCTGGTGGGCTTCTCAATGATCGGTATCGAGTGGTCGAAACTGCAATGGCTGGTTGCCGCACTCGGTGTCGGCCTCGGTTTTGGCTTACAGCAAATCTTCGCCAACTTCGTCTCCGGCCTGATTATCCTGTTTGAGAAGCCGATCCGTATTGGCGATACGGTCACTATTCGCGACCTGACGGGAACCATCACGCGTATTAATACGCGCGCCACCACCATCAGCGACTGGGACCGCAAAGAAATCATCGTGCCGAATCAGGCGTTTATTACCGAGCAGTTTATCAACTGGTCGCTTTCGGACTCGGTAACGCGTGTGGTATTAACCGTGCCAGCGCCTTCTGAGGCCGACACTGAAGAGGTTACGGAGATCTTATTGCAGGCCGCACACCGCTGCTCTCTGGTGCTGGAGACGCCGCAGCCTGAAGCCTTCCTGGTCGATCTCCAGCAGGGCATTCAGGTATTTGAGCTGCGTATACATGCCGCTGAAATGGGCCACCGTATGCCGCTGCGCCACGAGATCCACCAGCTGATTCTGCAGGGCTTCCGCGAGCATAATATCGAGATGCCGTTCCCACCGTTCCAGATGCGTCTGGAGAGCCTCGGCGGGCAGCGTAGCACCAAAGCAATTAAGTCCGCGGGAAGAGCCGGCAGAACGCCGGGCAGCCTGTAACAGAAGAGAAAACGCGTTGGCAAAACCAACGCGTTTTTTTATTTCAGCAGCTTAGGCAGTTCGCGCAGGCACCAGGCTTTTGCCTCACCCATGCTGTCACGCCGCCAGGCCATGATGATATCAATTTCGTTGCTGTATTCCGGGCTAACCACCCGCAGACGCCCCTCGGCAATATCCTGCTCAACCAGCGGATAAGGCATGGTTGCTACGCCCAGCCCGGCCAGCAGCGCCAGCCTTTTTTCCTCTATCGAGCTGACAGTCAGGCGCGGCTGTTTATCCAGCAGGCGTACCGTCAGCACCGGCCTTTCACGGGCGGTATCCGCCACCGCAACGCCGCGATACTTCACCCGCGTAACGTCAGAGAGCGGCTCCGGCTCCTGGTGAATCGGGTGATCCGGCGCGGCAACATACACGCTCATCACCTTATAGAGCTTACGGGAGTTTATCTCCGACGAGCTGCGGAAGTGCATATCCGGGGCGATCACGATATCCGCACGCCCCTGCTCCAGCCGCTCCCAGGCACCGGCCAGTACCTCGGTAAAGATAGACAGCTGAGTATCGGCTTTCTCCGCCAATTTACTCACCAGCGGGAACAGCTTCTCGGTTGGCACCAGCGCCTCGGTGACAATTGTCAGATTCGCCTCCCAGCCTCGCGCCAGCGCCTCAGCGTCCGTCGTTAGCTTGTCAGCCGCCTCCAGCAGAACCCGACCACGTTCAAGCAGCATACGCCCGACGTTGGTGAATTTAGTGCGGTGGCCGGAACGGTCAAATAGCACCACATCCAACTCTTCTTCCAGCTTTTGCATGGTGTAGCTCAGGGCTGACGGAACGCGCCCCAGCTCGTCGGCCGCGGCGGCAAAACTGCCCCGTCTGTCAATTGCATCCATGACTCTTAACGCTTCCAGCGTCAACGCCCTTTCTTTTGCCATCTCGTTCTCATTCAGGAAATTTGAACATACCGAGCAGATTAACTGGCTAACAATGAAGCGTCCAGACCCTTACCATGGGTTTAGTGTAAAGAGAGGTCAAGAATTATGATTACGACAAGAACAGCCAAACAGTGTGGTAAAGCTGACTACGGATGGCTGCAGGCTCGCTACACCTTTTCTTTTGGACATTATTTCGACCCGAAACTGCTGGGCTACGCCTCCCTGCGCGTGCTCAACCAGGAAGTTCTGGCTCCCGGCGCGTCGTTTCAGCCGCGCAGCTACCCTAAGGTAGACATCCTCAATCTGATCCTGGAAGGGGAAGCGGAGTACCGCGACAGCGAAGGTAACCATGTGCAGGCAAGTGCGGGGGAAGCCTTGTTGCTTTCAACCCAGCCCGGCATCAGCTATAGCGAGCATAATATCAGCAAAGATAAGTCGCTGACCCGCATGCAGCTCTGGCTGGACGCCTGCCCAGAACGCGAAAATCCACTGGTGCAGAAGATCCCGCTCAGCGGCACATCACACCAGCTTATCGCCTCCCCGGACGGGGACAATAACAGCCTTCAGCTGCGCCAGCAGGTGTGGGTGCATCACATCGAAATGCAGAAAGGTGAGCAGCTAAGCTTCCAGCTGCACGGCCCGCGCGCCTACCTGCAGTCGATTCACGGCACGGTACACGCCGTTACGCCTGCGGAAGAAAAGGAAGGCTTAACCTGCGGCGACGGGGCATTTATTCGGGATGAGGCGAATATTACTTTGGTGGCAGATACGCCGCTGCGAGCGTTGCTGATTGACTTACCAGTCTAGATTTAATCCACTCCGCCCCTCTCTCCACGCCCGTTTCGGAGAGGGGGTTAGCGTGGAAGGATATCGGATTACGAAAGCCGATTAACCCTCGTCTCGCCCCGCTCAATCCCCAGTTCATACAGCGTAAACGAAGTATGCTTCTCAATGAGCTTTGCCAGTTCCGGCGAGTGGCTGGTGAGCCAGATTTGCGTGTAGCGGCTCGCCTCGGCTATTAGCCGCGCCAGGGCCGGAAGCATTTGCGGGTGAAGGCTGTTTTCCGGTTCGTTGAGGGCAATAAACTGAGGCGGGCGCGGGCTAAGCAAGGCCACCGTCAGGCACAGAAAACGCAGCGTCCCGTCGGAGAATTCTGCGGATTCCAGCGGACGGTTAATGCCGTGGCGGTTCATCATCATCTGGAAGCGGCCGCCGGCGTTGTCGCAGAAAAATGCGCACTCCGGGAATGCCTCACCCAGCACGGTAAACAGCAGTTCGCTATCGCCAATCTCAACGATCGTCTGGAACGCTGCGGCAAGGTTTAAGCCATCGCCTGCAAGTACGGGCGAACGGTATCCAACCTGTGGGAGCCGCAGTCCCGCCCCCTTCGAAATATCGAACTCATGGTAGAAACGCCAGTTGCGCAGCGTTTCGCGTGCGCTGGAGACTTCAGGGTACAAATGCGGCTCGCCAAGCTGGCCAAAAAGCGACTCATTTTCGTACAAAGAGGCGGCGTGCGTGACCTTTTCGCTATTAACATCATTGAGAAAAACTGACTGATTTCGACGATGCATAATCGATGCGGAAGGGCGACGTCGGTAGCCGCTAAGCCAGATTTGTTCTTCTTTAACAATAGGATCAAGATCGAACATCGTGGGGTAAGGCAGCTTGTCGGGGAAGCCAACCTGTAGTTCATACTCAAAAGAGTCGGTTTCTACCGCCAATGTCATCCTGCGTGGAGCGCTGGCATAGCCACGCGCCCGCTCACCGGCCCACATCACTTTCTGGATCCCTCCCTCATCGGATAGCCAATGAGAAAGCTGCCCGGTGCCCGCGCCGTGGATCAAATGGATCGCCTTATAAATATTCGACTTGCCGCAGCCGTTGGGGCCAAACACCACGTTCAGGCGCTCCAGATCGATGGAAAGCTTGCGCACGGAACGGTAGTTGTCGATATACAAGGATTTGATCATGGCTCTGCCTGCGTAGTGGGCTCAGAGCGGTATTATGACAAATGCCTGACGAAGCGCATCAGTTTCGAAGATCACAAAGCAAAACGCCCCGCAAACTTGCACCTGCGGGGCGTTTATTAAGAAGTTGAAGCTGAGCGATAAGCCGCTTTCTTTCCATGAAGAACGTCGTGGACAGTCATTCATCTTCCCGTCCCGTAAATGCAAAACGCCCCGCCAGCTTTCACTGGTGGGGCGTCTCTGAATGGTTGAAGCTGACCGATAAGCCGGGTTCTGTCGTGGACAGTCATTCATCTAGGCCAGCAATCGCTCACTGGCTCAAGCAGCCTACCCGGGTTCAGTACGGGCCGTACCTTGTGAACCCCTATTTGGCCTTGCTCCGGGTGGAGTTTACCGTGCCGCGAGCTGTTACCAGTCGCGCGGTGCGCTCTTACCGCACCCTTTCACCCTTACCTGATCCCGCTTGCGCGGGCCATCGGCGGTTTGCTCTCTGTTGCACTGGTCGTGGGTTTCCCCCCCAGGCGTTACCTGGCACCCTGCCCTATGGAGCCCGGACTTTCCTCCCCTCCGCCCGTCTCCCCCCGAAGGAGGACGACGACGAAGCGGCGACTGTCTGGTCAGCTTCGGCGCGCAGTATAGAGGGTTTCGCCCCCCCTGTCACGCGGCCTGACTACGGGTGAGGGTTACTCGCCAACCAGCACCACATCAATGCCGCCTTTACGCAAAGCGTTAAGGCTTTCGGCCGGAATACCTTTATCGGTTATCACCCGATGAATACGCTGGGTATCAATGATTTTATGCAGGCTGGAGCGGTTAAATTTGCTGGAGTCCGTTACCACAATAATACGCTCAGCCACTTCGCACATTTTACGGTTAAGTCTTGCTTCATCTTCGTTGTGGGTGCTCACGCCGCGCTCCGGATCGATAGCATCCACCCCGAGAAACAGCATATCGAAATGGTAGTTCTGCAATGATTGCTCCGCACAGTCGCCGTAAAACGACTGGGACTGGCGCCGCAGATGCCCGCCGGTCATTAACAGCTCAACACCTTCCGCTTCGAGCAGCGCATTAGCTACGTTGATGCCGTTGGTCATCGCAATGACATCTTTATGCTGGCGCATCAGGCGCGCTATTTCATAAGTCGTTGTACCTGAATCAAGAATCACCCGAGATCCTGGCGTAATCAGATCTGCCGCCACTCTGGCAATGCTGCGCTTGAGGGAGGTATTGAGCGAGCTTTTGTCTTCCACAGAAGGCTCTGCTGCCATGCTGCCAGGCTCGCAAATGAGCGCTCCGCCATAGGCACGCATTGCGATGCCCTGCTTCTCCAGAAAGGCCAGATCGTTACGGATAGTCACGGTAGACACGCCGAAAAATGACGACAAATCATTAACCTGTACGCTTCCCTGCTGGCGGAGACGCTGAATAATCTGCTCGCGCCGTTCGCTGGTGCCGGGGATACGTTTATCCGTCGCCGAATCGCTGTTGCTCATAGGAGATCCTTTCTATATATCTTTCGTTTCATTTCTCTTTGCCTATTAACACCTTTCTTTTAGCGGAAAGCAAGTCCCTGGAATCGGCACCATCTGCCATTTTTACTGCAACCCCACCCTTTCATTATGTTTCTTTTGCGAAACAGATCTCAATTCCATTATCTTTCTTTTTATTCTCAAACCACAATAAGGCACGATTAAATGAAATGAATCGAAAGAAGTTGTTTTAATCAATCGCTGCGGAGAGGAAAGTGAAACAGTTAACCGAGTTTGTAGCTAACCACAAAAAGAACAAGCATTGCGGAGTTTTCGCGATTTGTTCCGCCCATCCGCTCGTTCTCGAGGCGGCGATGCGTCATGCCCGCGAAGCGGACGCAGACTTGCTGATTGAAGCGACTTCAAATCAGGTTGATCAATACGGCGGCTACACGGGAATGACGCCAGCAGACTTCTGCGGGTTTGTTTACCGCCTGGCTGAGCAACATAACTTCCCCCACGCCAGGATTATCCCTGGCGGAGACCACCTTGGCCCGAATCGCTGGCAAACCCGCCCGGCCGAAGAGGCAATGGCTCACGCCGAAGAGTTGATTCGCACCTACGTGGCCGCGGGATTTAAAAAAATTCACCTCGATTGCAGCATGTCCTGTGCCGATGACCCCGTTCCGCTAACCGACGAACTCGTCGCAGGGCGTGCGGCCAGGCTGGCGGTGATAGCCGAGCAAACCTGCATTGAGCACTTTGGAATGTCGGACCTGGTGTACGTCATAGGCACCGAAGTCCCGGTTCCCGGCGGCGCTCATGAAACCCTGGCTGAACTGGCCGTAACCTCGCCACAGGCGGCAAAAAAGACCCTGGAAGCCCACCGACATGCTTTCGAACAAAGCGGGCTTAGCGGCCTGTGGCCACGCATCATCGGCCTGGTAGTCCAGCCCGGCGTTGAGTTCGACCACACCCAGGTCATTGACTATTGCCCGGAGAAATCCCAGCCGCTAAGCAAGATGATTGAAGCCTCGGAAACCATGGTTTTTGAAGCCCACTCGACCGATTACCAGACGCCGCAGGCCCTGTCCCGGCTGGTTGAGAACCACTTCGCAATACTGAAAGTCGGCCCTGCGCTCACCTTTGCACTGCGTGAAGCCCTGTTCTCCCTCTCGGCCATCGAGCGTGAGCTGCTTCCTGCCCACAGATGCTCGGGCCTAAGGGACGTACTGGAGACGGTTATGCTGGACAACCCGGCGCACTGGCAGCAGCACTATCACGGTAAAGGCGATGCCCTGCGGCTCGCTCGCGGCTACAGCTATTCTGACCGGGTGCGCTACTACTGGCCGGATCGTGATATCGATGAAGCCTACGACACGTTGGTAAAAAATCTCGCGAATGAACCTATCCCGCTGCCGCTGATCAGCCAGTACCTGCCTCTTCAGTACGCAAAAGTGCGTGAGAGCCAGCTATCAGCCACACCTCACGAGCTGATAATCGATCATATTCAGGATGTGCTGCGCCAGTACCATGCGGCCTGTCATGGCGAAATGTCTTCTGATTAACACAATGATAATAAGGAAAATAACATGCCAAACATTGTTTTAAGCCGCATTGATGAGCGACTGATCCACGGCCAGGTTGGCGTGCAGTGGGTTGGGTTTTCCGGCGCTAACCTGGTGCTGGTAGCCAATGATGAAGTCGCCGAAGACCCCATCCAGCAAAACCTGATGGAAATGGTGCTGGCCGAAGGCATTGCGGTACGTTTTTGGCCGCTGCAAAAAGTTATCGACAACATTCACAAAGCCGCAGACCGCCAGAAAATTCTGCTGGTCTGCAAAAGCCCGCAGGACTTTTTAGCCCTGGTCCAGGGCGGCGTTCCGGTCCAACGCATCAATGTCGGCAACATGCATTACGTCGAAGGTAAGAAACAGGTCGCCAAAACCGTCTCGGTGGATGAACAGGACATTGCCGCTTTCTCCGGCCTTAAGCAGGCCGGGGTGGAGTGTTTCGTTCAGGGCGTTCCCACAGAATCGGCTCAGGATCTCTATAAACTTCTCTGAGGTATTTGCTATGGAAATCAGCTTACTACAAGCGATAGCGTTAGGTGTCCTGGCCTTTATTGCCGGGCTGGATATGTTCAACGGCCTGACGCACATGCACCGCCCGGTTGTGCTTGGCCCGCTGGTTGGCCTGATTCTGGGGGATTTACACACCGGTATTCTCACCGGCGGCACCCTTGAGCTGGTCTGGATGGGGCTGGCTCCGCTTGCCGGTGCCCAGCCGCCTAACGTCATTATCGGGACGATTGTCGGCACCACTTTCGCCATCACTACCGGCGTGAAGCCCGAAGTTGCCGTCGGCGTTGCCGTGCCGTTTGCGGTGGCGGTGCAAATGGGGATAACGTTCCTGTTCTCTATCATGTCCGGGGTAATGGCTCGCGCCGACCGCATGGCGGCAAACGCGGATACCAGAGGCATAGAGCGAATCAACTACCTGGCCATGCTGGCTCTGGGCATCTTCTATTTCCTGTGCGCATTTTTACCGATCAACTTTGGCGCAGAACACGCCAAAGCGGCCATTGACATGCTGCCGGCCCGCTTGATTGACGGCCTCGGCGTTGCCGGCGGGATAATGCCCGCTATCGGCTTCGCCGTGCTGCTAAAAATCATGATGAAAAACGTCTACATCCCCTACTTCATTATCGGCTTTGTCTGCGCAGCCTGGCTCAAACTGCCGGTTCTGGCGATTGCTGCGGCAGCGCTGGCGATGGCTTTAATGGACCTGATGCGTAAAGACCCGACTCCCCCGCAGCCTTCCCGCGCCCAGCAAGAGGAATTTGAAGATGGCATCTGATACCCAAACTCTGCCTCAGGCCACTGAAACAGAAACCGTCATCACCGGCGGCAACGATAATATTTATCAGGATCAGACCATTGGCGCTGAACTGACGAAGAAAGACATTAACCGCGTAGCGTGGCGCTCCATGCTGCTTCAGGCTTCGTTTAACTACGAACGTATGCAGGCCTGCGGCTGGCTGTACGGCCTGCTGCCTGCCCTGAAAAAAATCCATACTAACAAGCAAGATCTCGCTCGAGCCATGAAAGGACACATGGGGTTCTTTAACACTCATCCATTCCTCGTGACCTTCGTTATCGGCATTATCCTGGCTATGGAGCGTTCAAAGCAGGATGTAAACAGTATTCAGAGCACTAAAATTGCCGTTGGCGCACCGCTCGGCGGGATAGGCGACGCCATGTTTTGGTTAACGCTGCTGCCAATATGCGGCGGCATCGGTGCCAGCCTGGCCTTACAAGGATCTATTCTTGGCGCCGTGATATTTATCGTGCTGTTTAACGTGGTTCACCTCGGCCTGCGCTTTGGGCTGGCGCACTATGCTTACCGCATGGGTGTTGCGGCCATTCCGCTTATCAAGGCCAATACCCGCAAGGTAGGCCATGCCGCTTCCATTGTCGGGATGACGGTAATTGGCGCCCTGGTTGCCACCTATGTTCGCCTGTCCACCACGCTGGAAATTACCGCCGGGGATGCCGTCGTCAAGCTTCAGACGGACGTTATCGACAAGCTGATGCCCGCGTTTCTTCCGCTGGTTTACACCCTGGTGATGTATGCCCTGGTTCGCCGCGGCTGGAGTCCTTTGCGGCTTATTTGCATCACCGTCGTTCTGGCGGTCGTCGGGAAATTCCTTCACTTCCTGTAAAAGAGAGGAAAGCACATGCTAAGCATAATTGTCAGCGGGCACGGAGGTTTTGCCAGCGGTCTGGAGCAGGCAATGAAACAGATCCTGGGCGAACAGCCGCAAATTATCGCCATCGACTTCCCGGAAACGTCATCCACCGCGCGGCTTACCGGCCAGTTTGAAGAAGCCATTAACCGCCTTGACGAGCGCGAGGGGCTAATTTTTCTGACTGATTTGCTCGGCGGCACACCGTTTCGTGTGGCCTCCACCCTGGCGCTTGAAAGGCCCGGGCGCGAAGTCATTACCGGCATTAATCTTCAATTGCTTCTGGAAATGGTGCTGGAGCGAGAAGGCCTGAACAGCAGCGAATTTCGCCAGATGGCGCTCGAGTGCGGCCACCGCGGCTTAACCAGCCTGGTTGATGAGATGGCACGCCACCGCTCGGTTGAGGCCGCTGGAGAAGGCATATGACAGGGCAGTATTGATCTGCCATAAGCCGATTTCGATTAATAAAAGCGTCCCCCTATAGCGCTTTCAATGTGTACCACTTTGGTCTGCGGCCTGCTCCGTCGCAGACCTTTTCTTTCCTTTCCAAAATCCATCACTCCAATAAAAACCATTATTAATTAAAGAGATAAACAAAATTCTCAATATAGATCACGATTTTCGTTTTATTTCTTTTTTGATGTTGATCTTACACTTTCCTTTCTATACATTTCCTTTTAAGCAGGCAACTCATTAAGTGAAATGAAACGAAAGGTAGTCATGCGCACATGAGCTGACACCTGACCACGCAATACTAAGGACCACGTCATGAGCGAAACCCCGGCAGCCGCCGTCAGCGGCAGCACCACCTGGACAGAAAGAGAGATCCGCCAGCAGCCCGCCAGTTGGATCAGATCGCTACAGCAGATCGCTCGCTTACGCGAACAAATCGACGCTTTCCTTGCGCCGCTGCTGGTAAAAGAAGATCTAAAAATTGTGCTTACCGGCGCGGGAACCTCCGCTTTTATTGGCGATATTATTGCTCCCTGGCTGTCTCGCCATACCGGAAAGAACTTTGTCGCTATTCCCACCACGGATTTAGTCACCAACCCGCTGGATTACCTCTCGCCCGGGCAGAACACGCTGCTGGTCTCTTTTGCCCGCTCCGGCAATAGCCCGGAAAGTATGGCGGCGGTTGACCTGGTGAATCAGCTGGTGCAGCCCCGCCATCATCTGATGATTACCTGCAATGAAGCCGGCAGCCTTTACCGTAATGCCTTACACGACGAGCGATCTCTGCCGCTGTTGATGCCGGCCGAAACCCACGACCGCGGGTTTGCAATGACCAGCAGCATCACCACCATGATGGCCAGCTGCCTCGCGGTATTTGCCCCGGATATTATCAACTCCTCTTCATTCCAGGACGTGGCGCACCGCTGCGCTCAGATAATCGAATCGCAGGGGGACTTCAGCGAAATGCCGTTTGGCGACCAGCCATATCAGCGCGTGGTTTATCTCGGCAGCGGCGGTTTACAAGGCGTAGCCCGCGAAGCCGCGCTGAAAGTTCTGGAACTTACGGCAGGCAAACTGGCCGCGTTTTACGACTCGCCAACCGGCTTCCGCCATGGCCCTAAATCGCTGGTAAATAACGCAACTCTGGCAGTCGTGCTGATTTCAAGTGACCCATATACAAGGCTGTACGACCTGGATCTGCTGGCCGAACTGCGCAGGGATCGACTGGCAATGCAGACCATCGCGATTTCAGCCGTCAGCAGCCCGGAGATCGAAGCAGGGCCGCATATCCTGCTTCCCGCCGCCAGGGAGTTTCTGGATATCGAACAAGCGTTCTGCTTCCTGATGTATGCACAAATTTTTGCCCTGACCGCATCGGTTAAAGCAGGTATTACCCCGGATACACCTTCCGCCAGCGGCACCGTAAACCGCGTGGTGAAAGGCGTAGTGATTCATCCCTGGAAAGGCTGAGAGGTTACCCATGAGCATTATCTCCACTAAATATCTGCTTCAGGACGCACAGGCCAGGGGCTACGCGGTACCGGCTTTTAATATCCACAATGCCGAGACTATTCAGGCGATTTTAGAAGTCTGCAAAGAGCTGAACTCGCCGGTTATCCTTGCCGGTACGCCGGGCACTTTTAAACATATCGCTTTCGAAGAAATTTATGCGCTTTGCGAGGCCTATTCCGAGAGCTACGGCATTCCGCTGGCGCTGCATCTTGATCATCATGAAACGCTGGCGGATATCACCCGCAAGGTTAACGCGGGCGTACGCAGCGCCATGATCGACGGCAGCCACTTCCCGTTTGCCGAAAACGTGAAGCTGGTGAAATCGGTAGTGGATTTTTGCCACCGCTTCGACTGTAGCGTAGAGGCCGAACTCGGCCGGCTTGGCGGCGTTGAAGACGATATGGATGTCGATGAGGAGAGCGCCTTCCTGACCGATCCGCAGGAAGCCCGGCGCTTTGTTGAACTTACCGGTGTAGATAGCCTGGCCGTCGCCATTGGTACCGCCCATGGCTTGTATACCAAACGCCCAAAAATCGACTTTAAGCGGCTGGGGGAAATCCGGGAAGTGGTCTCCGTGCCGCTGGTTTTACACGGCGCCAGCGATGTTCCGGATGAATTTGTTCGCCGCACCATTGAGCTGGGCGTCTGCAAAGTGAATGTGGCAACGGAACTCAAAATCGCCTTCGCCGCCGCGGTCAAAAAATGGTTTGCCGATAACCCGGAAGGCAATGACCCGCGCTACTACATGCGCGTCGGCATGGACGCAATGAAAGAAGTGGTGCGCAGCAAAGTCGCGGTTTGCGGCTCAGCCAATAAATTGCTGCCGGAACCAGAAGCCGCTCTGTAACCTCGCAACGCTAAGGACCTCTGATGAAGACAATAATAAAAAGCTCTCTACTCCTCATGCTGATGAGCAATGCCGCGCTGGCGGCGCAATACCAGCTGGATAACAACAATCTGGCGATAACGTTTGATGATGCAAACTCTGCGGCGGTAGTGAAAGACAAGCTGTCCGGGCATAAACTCGCGCCCGTTGAGCTGTTTTTTCTGACGCTGCCCGATGAAAAGGTCATTCATACCGCTGACTTTAAAATCAAAAATGTCAGCAAAAAAGACGATGCCATTCAGATAGATTACGAGCGTGACGATTTTGCCGTCAGCGTAGTGTTCAAGGTATTAAAAGGAAAATACGCCGCTATCGACTATACCTTGCAGGCAAAGGGCCAGCCGCGCGACGTCGCTAAAATAACCTTCTTCCCAACCAAGGGGCAGGCTCAGGCACCTTACGTCAACGGCGCAGTCAACAGCTCGCCGATTGTGGCCGACAGCTTCTTTATGCTGCCGCAAAAGCCCATCGTGAATACTTACGCCTACGAAACCACCACTAACCTTAACGTCGAGCTAAAAACGCCGATTAAAACCGACGCGCCCGTTACCTATACCACGTATTTCGGAACCTTTGAGGCCACTGACCAGCTTCGCCGCAGCTTTAATCAGTTCATTAACGTTATGCGTCCGCGGCCTTACCAGCCCTATCTGCATTACAACAGCTGGATGGACATCGGCTTCTTTACGCCCTACAGCGAGAAAGATGTTCTCACCCGTATGGATGAATACGCCCGTGAGCTGATTAATAAACGGGGCGTTAAGCTGGACGGCTTCCTGCTCGACGATGGCTGGGACGATCTCACCGGTAAATGGCTGTTTGGTCCGGCATTTAAACACGGCTTCAGCGCCGTTAAAGAAAAGGCAGACAGCCTGCATACCTCAATCGGCCTGTGGCTCTCGCCGTGGGGCGGTTATAACAAACCCCGCGATGAACGTGTATCCCACGCCAAAGAGAATGGTTTTGAGACGGTAGACGGAAAATTCGCCCTTTCCGGCCCCAACTACTTCCGCAACTTTAACGAGAAGATAATTGGGTTAATCAAAAACGAGCACATTACCTCGTTCAAGCTCGACGGCATGGGCAACGCCAACTCTTATATCAAAGGCAGCCCCTTTGCCTCCGACTTCGATGCGTCTATCGAACTGATTAAAAACATGCGCGCGGCCAATAAAGACCTGTTTATCAACCTGACGACCGGCACCAACGCCAGCCCGTCCTGGCTATTTTATGCCGACTCCATCTGGCGACAGGGCGACGATATTAACGTCTACGGCAAAGGCTCTCCGGTACAGCAATGGGTAACCTACCGCGACGCTGAAACTTATCGCTCTATCGTGCGAAAAGGCCCGCTGTTCCCGATAAACTCATTGATGTATCACGGTATTGTCAGCGCCGAGCATGCCTACTTTGGGCTTGAGAAGATCCAGACAGACGGCGACTTCGCCGACCAGACCTGGAGCTATTTTGCTACCGGCACCCAGCTGCAAGAGCTGTATATTACGCCGTCGATGCTGAACAGCGCCAAATGGGACACGCTGGCTAAAGC
The DNA here is from genome assembly GCF_000412335.2 of Cedecea davisae DSM 4568. Taxonomy (GTDB): domain Bacteria; phylum Pseudomonadota; class Gammaproteobacteria; order Enterobacterales; family Enterobacteriaceae; genus Cedecea; species Cedecea davisae. The sequence continues at coordinate 217,996 of NZ_KE161030.1, read as the reverse complement.
GGCTAAATGGTCGCGGGAAAATAGCAACGTGCTGGTAGACAGCCACTGGATAGGCGGCGACCCAACGCAGCTTGAGGTTTATGGCTGGGCGTCCTGGAGCAAGGAGAAAGCGATTTTTGGGCTGCGTAACCCATCCGATAAGCCGCAGAGCTACTATCTGGACTTGAGTAAAAGCTTTGAAGTACCGGACGGCGAGGCCACACGCTTTACGCTAAAAGCCGTTTATGGCGATAACGCAACGCTTACGGGAGATTACAGTAAACCGCTGATTGTGACGCTGAAGCCGCTGGAAACGCTGGTGGTTGAGGCTACGCCGGTAAGGTAGAGCTCACTTCAGGCCTGGGAAACCAGGCCTTCATCCACAGAGAAACTCGTGCGTTTTTCCGCCACCAGCACAATGCCATGCTGGGACTCGTCAGGCGACAGGCTCCAGATTTCAGACTCAGGAATACATTCGCTGTCATAGCATACTCTTTCCCCATCATAGGGATAGAAGCACCCGCTTTCGGTATCCAGAATGAAAACGCTTATATCCTTTGATGAACGGGCAATGCGTTTCCATATCGCCTGACCGCCAATATACTGCTCGTGATCGCTCATCAGGATAAGATCCTGCTCAACGATGAGGTGTTCATAAAGCGTAGTGGCAACCCGGGTATCCCGGGCGGGGTTATCTACAACAATCCCCTCAACCTGAGAAACGGCTTTTGATTCCCAATAGCGCTTAACGGCAACAATCGATTCATTCTGCCTGGCACTCTTACGCGGAATTAAATCGAGTTTGGCAACAACAGGATGGCGAAGCTCATCGTTCTCATCCAGCACGGGTTCTGCATAAATAATGGCCGCAGCGCTTTTATCCTTGCGTAAAACGATAAGCGCAGGTGGGCCAAGAATATCCGTAGTACCTGACACATCGAAGGCTCTTTCCAGTGCAGCAGGACTATAGCTAATGGGATAAACGGCCATTTTCGACTCCCCTGGTATCAATACCGGCATAAACTTTAACTCCCTTAAAGTTATTCAGTGAAGTGCAAAATAACACCAGGGAGTTCATTATTTATACAATAAAGCGTTTATGCTTCAAAAACTGCGAGGGGTCTCGAGAAAGTTATCCCTTATTGTTTTCTAAAGCATATTTATACAGCGCGTTCTTCTTCACGCCGTGAATTTCGGCGGCAAGCGCGGCGGCTTTCTTCAGCGGAAGTTCAGCCTGCAACAATGCGAGCGTGCGCAGGGCATCGGCCGGTAGCTCATCATCGCTTTGTGCCTTAAAACCTTCGACTATCAGCACCATTTCGCCCTTGCGGCGATTCTCATCTTCTTTCACCCAGGCCAGCAGCTCGCCAATCGGCGCGCCCTGGATAGACTCCCAGGTTTTGGTCAGCTCGCGCGCCAGTACCACATAGCGGGACTCACCGAGCACCGCGCAGATATCTTCCATGCTATCCAGCAGGCGGTGGGTGGACTCGTAGAAAATCAGCGTGCGTGGCTCCTGCTCTACCGCCTTCAGCGCGTCGCGGCGGCCTTTGGATTTTGCGGGCAGGAAGCCTTCATAACAGAAGCGGTCGGACGGTAAACCTGCGGCGCTCAAGGCGGCAATAGCGGCGCACGGGCCGGGCAGCGGCACAACGCGGATCCCGGCTTCACGGCAGGTACGCACCAGATGATAGCCGGGGTCATTAATCAGCGGCGTACCGGCATCAGAAACCAGCGCAATGCTTTGGCCTTCTTTCAGCTTAGCCAGCAGGGTTTCGGCTTTTTGTTGCTCGTTGTGATCGTGAAGTGCGAACAGTCGCGCATTAATCGCAAAATGCTGCAGCAAAAGGCCGGTATGGCGAGTATCTTCTGCGGCAATCAGATCAACACTTTGCAACACCGAGAGGGCCCGCTGGGTGATGTCCCCGAGATTGCCGATAGGCGTCGGGACGATATAGAGCGTATTGGCTAAAATCGCCGCCGTTTCGTGTTGTTTCATTGTTTCATCCGTATTGCCGATTTAATATTGTACATTGGGATTTAAAAACCACTGGATACAGAATGCTACCCTCAACCTTGAATCGTTCAAAAGCCGGGCGCTGCCTGCCTGTTTTGCTCGCTGCGCTAATTTTTGCTGGCTGTTCTACTCAGGCGCCGGATCAATCCGCCGCGCTGCTGCAGGGCGAAACCACCGCCGGGTCAGCGTACTATCTGCAGCAAATGCAGCAAAACGCAGATGATAGCAAGACCAACTGGCAATTACTCGCCATTCGTGCCCTGCTGAAAGAGGGGAAACCTCAGGAGGCCGTACAGCTGTATAACCAACTGCCGCAGGAATTGACCGCTGCCCAGGCCCGCGAACAGCAGCTTCTGGTGCCGGAAGTGAAGATTGCGCAGAAAGATTTCAACGCGGCCTCGGCCCTGCTGGAAAAGATAGATCCATCCACGCTCGATAAGAGCCAGCAAAGCCGTTATTACCAGGCGGTGATTGACTCTTCTCAGGGGCGTCCTTCTCTGGCACTGCTGCGCGCTTATATTACCCAGGAGCCGCTGCTCAAGGGCGATGCACACCAGAAGAACATTGACGGGATTTGGCAGGCGCTGTCACAGCTCTCCGCGGAGCAGATGAACAGCATGGTCATCAACGCCGATGAGAATACTCTGCAGGGCTGGCTGGACTTACAGCGCGTCTGGAGCGATAACCGCAACGATCCGAAGATGCTAAAAGCGGGCATCCAGGACTGGCAAACGCGCTACCCGAACAATCCGGGCGCAAAGACGCTCCCAACCCAGTTGGTTAATGTCCAGAACTTCAAGCCTGCTTCGACCGGGAAAATTGCCCTGTTGCTGCCGCTAAACGGCCAGGCCGCGGTATTTGGCCGCGCTATCGAACAGGGTTTTGAGGCCGCTAAAAACAGCGGTTCTGCCCCGGTTGCCGCCGTGCAGCCACAGGTTCAGCCAACAGACCCTAATACTCAGCAACAGCCAGCTCCGCAGCCTCAGGTGCAGCAACCGCAGGCCGCTCAGGCACCCGTAGACCCCAATGCCGCCGTCAGCCCGGCCAGCGCTTCCGTTAGCGATCTGACCGACCAAAAAGCACAGTCGGCCTCAATCCAGCCAGCGACTGATGCGCCAGCGGCACCGGCGGCACAACCTGCCGGAGAGGCCTCAAGCTCTGCCCCTGCCAACCCATCGGCGGAAATCAAAGTCTACGATACCAGCTCTCAGCCGCTGTCTCAGGTGCTGGCCCAGGCACAGCAGGATGGCGCGACCCTGGTGGTCGGGCCGTTATTGAAAAATAACGTCGATGAGCTTGCCAGTACCAACAGCCCGCTGAATATCCTGGCGCTTAACCAGCCGGAAACCGTGCAGAATCGCCCAAATATCTGCTATTTCGCCCTTTCTCCGGAAGACGAAGCCCGCGATGCGGCCCATCATATCTGGCAGCAAAATCACCGCAGCCCGCTGCTGTTGCTGCCTTCTAATGCCTTTGGCGACCGCGTGGCCAAAGCCTTTGCCACCGAATGGCAGAAGATTGGCGGCGGCCTGGTGCTACAGCAGAAATTTGGCTCCGTAAACGACCTCAAACGCGGCATTAACAGCGGCTCCGGCATAGCGTTAACCGGTACGCCGGTCAGCACACCGTCCAACACGGCGCCGGGCGTAACCATCGGCGGCCTGACCATTCCGGCGGCACCAACGGATGCACAAATCACCGCCAGCAGCAGCGGCAGCGTCGATTCGGTGTATATCGTTGCCACTTCCGATGAAGTCGCTTTGATTAAACCGATGATCGCCATGCGCACCGGCAGCCGCAGCGCCGCGCAGCTGTATGCCAGCTCCCGCAGCTCTCAGGGCGTTAACGGCCCGGACTACCGCCTGGAAATGGAAGGCCTGCAGTTCAGCGAAATCCCGATGCTTTCCGGCGGCAACCCGCAGTTGATGCAGCAGGCGCTGAGCCGCGTTAATAACGACTATTCGCTGGCTCGCCTGTATGCCATGGGCGTCGATGCCTGGTCCCTGGCCAACCATTTCTCCCAGATGCGCCAGGTGCCGGGCTACCAGCTTAACGGGAATACCGGGCAGCTGACCGCCAACCAGGATTGCGTAATTAACAGGAAGTTAAATTGGCTGCAATTCAGTCAGGGCCAGATCGTCCCGGTTTCCTGAACCGCCAACAAAGCGGCGCGCACTATGAGCAGCAGGCGCGCCGCTATCTCGAGCGCAAGGGATTGCGCTTTATCGCTTCGAATGTGCGCATACGCGGCGGTGAACTCGACCTCATAATGAAACAGCAACAGATTATCGTTTTCGTTGAAGTTCGCTTTCGGCGTAACGATAAGTTCGGCGGCGCTGCCGCCAGCGTTACCCGCTCTAAGCAACAACGCCTGCTGCACGCCGCACAGGTTTGGCTGAGCAGCAGCGGGAAAAGTTTTGATACTGTGGATTGCCGTTTCGATGTGTTAGCCTTCACCGGCAATGAAATAGAGTGGCTGACCAACGCGTTTGCCGCCGATATCTAAAAAACTCCAGGTAGAATCAACGTGCTCGAAAGAATCAAAGTCTGCTTCACGGAAAGTATTCAAACTCAGATTGCCGCAGCGGAAGCCCTGCCGGACGCCATTTCCCGTGCCGCAATGACGCTGGTTCAGTCTCTGTTGAACGGCAACAAAATCCTCTGTTGTGGCAACGGCACCTCCGCCGCCAACGCACAGCATTTTGCTGCCAGCATGATCAATCGCTTCGAAACAGAGCGCCCCAGTTTACCGGCCATTGCACTTAATGCAGATAATGTGGTCTTAACCGCGATCGCTAACGATCGCCTGCATGAGGAAGTGTACGCCAAACAGGTGCGTGCTCTGGGCCATGCCGGAGATGTCCTGCTGGCAATTTCCACCCGAGGTAACAGCCGTGATATCGTCAAAGCGGTAGAGGCAGCCGTCACCCGCGACATGACAATCGTCGCGCTAACGGGCTATGACGGGGGTGAACTGGCAGGGCTGTTAGGGCCGCAGGATGTAGAAATCCGCATCCCTTCTCACCGCAGCGCACGCATTCAGGAAATGCACATGCTGACGGTGAACTGTTTATGCGATCTGATCGACAATACGCTATTTCCCCACCAGGATGGTTAATAGCAATCTTTGAGAAAGGAGAAGGAATGAACATGAAGGCCTTTACGCCAATTGCTGTTCTTATTTCCGCGCTGCTGCTACAGGGCTGCGTCGGTGCCGTTGTTGTGGGAAGCGCCGCCGTGGCGACCAAAACCGCAACCGACCCGCGTACCGTAGGTACTCAGGTTGATGACGGCACGCTGGAGCTACGCGTGAACAGCGCGCTCAGCAAGGATGAGCAAATCAAGAAAGAAGCACGTATTAACGTCACGGCTTACCAGGGCAAAGTGTTGCTGGCTGGCCAGTCTCCGAACCCTGAACTGGCTTCCCGCGCCAAGCAAATCGCGTTGGGCGTAGACGGCGCCACCGAAGTGTATAACGAAATTCGCATCATGGCTCCGGTAGGCCTGGGCACGGCTTCAAGCGACACATGGATAACCACCAAAGTGCGCTCGCAGCTGTTGACCAGCGATCAGGTTAAATCGTCTAACGTGAAGGTCACCACCGAAAACGGCGAAGTGTTCCTGCTTGGCCTGGTGACGGAGCGTGAAGGCAAGGCTGCGGCCGATATTGCCAGCCGCGTGAGCGGCGTGAAGCACGTAACTACCGCGTTCACTATCCTGAAATAACTGCCCCTCACCCTAACCCTCTCCCCACAGGGGAGAGGGGATAACACCAGCTATCAGATTGAATTGCCTCTATACTTTCCCCGGGGTGAGGGCCAACTACATTTACAGCTTACTCAGGCACTCCATCGCCACCGCCTTAAAGCTGGCAAAATCCTTGCTGTCACGCAGTCGAACCATCGCCCGCTCCCGCAAGAACGTCACAAATAAATCGTAAATTGCCATCGCCTCTTCATACTCGCTCTTGCTGATAGCCAGCAGGAAGATAACGTGCGCCGTCTCGTCGCCCCAGCTAATCCCCTCCGGCGCCAGCACGGTGTAGACCACCGTTTTCTTCGCCAGCAGCCCCAGGGAGTGCGGCAGAGCAATGCCTTCTCCGAGCATGGTGCTAACAATCGCCTCGCGCTCCACCACGGAAGGATGGAAATCGGCATCCACAACGCCCTCACGCTCCAGCTGTTCACAGAGCGTCATAAAGAGCTGCTGCTGGGTCATTGGGCCGTCGATGATGCGGAAATGGCTGGCATCAAAAAATTTCTCCAGCATGTAAGGCCGCGTTCTGTCCACCAGCACCAGCTTGCCGAGCTGCTCGAGCTGATAATCGGTCGGGAACGGAGCCATCAGCACTACCGGCTTTTCCTTTTCGGCTATGCGCGCGGTGCTGATAACAAAATCCGCCTCCACGCTTTCCAACTGCTCATAGTCGCGCAACGAGATGATACTGGTGATTTCTACCTGCGGATATTTACGCATCAGCATGGCCTGGAGCATGCGCACCGTGGAGTTGCCGGTATCGCAAACCAGCAGTACGCGCGGGTGGCGCTGGTAGCCAATGTTGTAATGGCGCTCCAGCCCGACGCCGATATGCAGCACCAGAAAACCAATTTCGTTTTCACTTATCGCATACGGGGTGTATTTGCCCCAGCTCGATACCGCCGCCAGCGTCATGTCATAGGCCAGCGGGTAGTGCTGCTTAATATTGGCCAACAGCGGGTTAGGAATATTTATCTGGTAGCGCACCCGGGTAATCATGGTTTTGATATGGGTGAGCAGGTCGGCGTGCAGCTGCTCGTCGCCCAGCAGATTGTAGTTATAGTGGGTGTTGATGTAGCGCAGGATGTAGTTTACCAGCGCCTCATCGTCGTCGGCGCTGATAGCGCTGGGCGCAACTTCCTGCACCTGGCGCGCGGCGATGTGCACCTGTAGCCACTGCTCTTCTGCTTCGGAGAGCGGTTTACCCGCCAGCTTTTGTAGCAATGCGGCTATCTGGCGAGCGGCCTCTTTTACCTGGACATCCACGTTATCAGCGGTGAATTCCGGCAGCGGATAACCTTCGCTAATGCGGCGTACCGCCACCGAGCAATAGAGACGAATAAACTGCTCGCCCTCGTCGGTTAAGCGAATCCGGCAGCGGGTAAAACAGTCATGCAGCGGCCCGGCTAGCAGCTCAGGAACGCCTGCGTTGAGTGCTTCTTCCGTCAGCAAAGGATTTTCGCTGTCTTCCAGCGTCAGCTGCCAGAGCAAGTCCGTCAGGCAGGCGCGAATCGACATCTCGCTGCCAAACAGCTTCATGCCGTGGCGCGGGCGAGTTTCTATGGTCAAATGGTAGCGCGTAAACCACTCGCGGACTTCGGCCATATCGCTTTGTAACGTCGCCCGGCTGACGAACCACTCCTCGGCCAAATCTTCCAGCTTGAGCGAAAATGCCGCCGTCAGAAAACGTACCACCAGATAATGCACACGTTCCGGCGAAGTGCGCGGGATGCGAAGCTGGCGCGGCCGGTGCTGAACCAGTTCTCCGTAACGTTCGGCATCCTCAATATTCAGCTGATAACCCGCGCCGCGGGTCAGCGTAAACTGCGCGCCAAAGCCTGCCATCAGGGCATTGAGCGCCGTAATATCGGCCCGTACCGTGCGGGTAGAAACCGACAAACGCCGCGCCAGTTCATCCTGGGGCAGCGTTTCGTTTTGCAGCATCTCAAAGAGTTGAGCCAGACGTTGATTGGGAAATCTCACAACCGTTTCCTTTGGTTAGCGGAGCGCGCTGGCGCTCCGTCCTGCTCTACTTAAACGGGGTGAAGACCATCTGCGACGGACTTCCCACCGCCGTATAATCCTCGATAAAGGTCAATTTACCGCTCCCCGGCGCCACGCTAAAGCGGGTGATATTGTCACTGCGCTGATTCAGGGCGTAGAGATGCTTACCGCTGCCGTCCAGCGTCAATCCGCGCGGGTAATCGCCCCGCGTCCAGACATCATCCTGATGCGTTAACTCGCCGTTCGCCGCCACGCTAAAATGGGCGATGCTGTTATGCAGCCGGTTGGCAACATACAGCTGCTTGCCGTCCCGGCTAAGCACCAGGCCTGCCGCGAAACTCGTGCCCTTATACCCCTTCGGCAGCGCCGAAATTGTTTTGCCTTCGCTCAGCGTACCCTTGCCACCATCCAGCTTGTAGTGAGTAAGCGTAGAGGCCTCTTCGTTAATCAGCCACAGGCCTGAACCGTCGGCAGAAAAGACAAAATGACGTGGCCCAGCGCCTTTGGATGACGCGGCAATAAACGGCGGATCGTTCGGCTCCAGCGAGCCTTTGCTCTGATCGAAACGATATTGATAGACTCGATCCAGACCCAGATCGGTTGAGAAGACGAACTTCCCGCTCGGATCGGCGGCAATCATGTGCGCATGCGCCCCGTTATGATCGCTGGCCGCAAAGCTGCCTTCTGCCGCAGCCTCCGGTTTTGCCTCCCCCGGCTCGCCGCTGTCCTGATGCTTATCGCTGGCTTCTTGCAGGCTGCCGTCGGCATTCACCGGCAGCACGGCGATAGAGCCGCTAATATAGTTTGCCACCAGCAGGTGCTTGCCCTGAGGCGTTAGCGAGAGATACACCGGTCCCGCACCGCCGGAGGAGACCTGGTTCAGCTCGGTCACGCTGCCGTCATCGCCAACGCGCAATGCCGCTATCACGCCTTTCTCCGCTTCGCTGGCAACATAAAGCGTTTTGCCGTCCTGCGACGCCGTAAGCTGCGCGGCGTTAGGCAGCGAGCTGACCAGCGTTTTATCGCTCAGCGCGCCGGTCTTAGCGTCAACCAGGAAGCGATAAAGCCCTTCGCCGTTTGGGTTGTAGGTGCCGACCCAGGCATAATGGCTTTGCGCCGCGCTGTTTCCAGCGGCAAGTAAGGCAAATGAAGCAACAAGCAGAGTGCGTGCAGACATGCGTTGATCCTCGAAATGTGGTTGATGAGGATTATACCCTCACCCTAACCCTCTCCCTAAAAGGGAGAGGGGATCTTTCTATTTCACATCAACCTACTTTTCCCCTATCTCCTATGAGAAAAGGGGATCTTTCTTTTCCCCCTCACCCCTTTGGGGAGAGGGTCGGGGTGAGGGGAAACAGTGCTTTACCCCACCAGCTTCTTCGTCATCGCCAGCAGCGTCGCCACGTCAGCCGGGCGAGTATTACCGCTGGCTTTGTCGATAATCGAGCTGTAGATATGTGGGATCACTTTGCTCACGCCCGCGTCCAGCGCAATCTTCAGGATCTCCTCAAAGTTTTCCAGATCGATACCGCCAGTTGGCTCCAGCCAGAAGTCATGCTTCGCGCAGGCTTCTGCTACGGCCTGATATTCAGCGCGGCATTCCAGCCCGCCCATCGGGAAGTATTTGATTGAGCTACCGCCCATATCTTTCAGCAGCGCAATGGCAGTTTCTACCGGCACGATGCCGTCCGCCGCACCCGAGCTTAACGGCCCGGTGGAGATTTTTACCATGCCGACGGTGCCGGTCGGTGAAACCAGGCCGTTGACCACGCTTTCGTTCTGGCCCAGCAGCGCGCGGCTGGTGCCTACGCCGGTAAACACCTGGTTGACGTGCTGCGGCTGGATCTGGCCGGAAATCTCGCTCACCATTGCCGACTGATTCGGATCGCCCGCGCCCAGCCCGACGGACAGCGCGTTATCAATCAGCGCCGCGTAGTCGCGCATATCGGCAACCGCGCTTGGTACATCCGGGTAGTTTTTAGAAAGCACGCCGACCAGCACATGGCCTTCCGCCGCCTGATAAATGTCTTTAGCATTCTCTTTAGAGCCTGCCAGCACGTTGAGACAGACGCGGTCACGATAAAAATTTGGGGTCAGTTTCATGCTTATTTCTCCTTGCTTACCAGCGCTTTAATGCAGCGGTAAATAATCTCCAGCTGTGCCGCGCTCACGCTGCGCACATCCGCTTCGATAATGCCTTCGTTAGCTTTGTAGCCGCGGAAGTAGATGGCGTATTCGCCCTGCTTCAACGCGCCCACCAGCTCGCCGGTGCTGATGCCGACGGTCGCTTCATCGAATTTAATTTCACTGCGTGCGATATCACGGCCAGCGGAATCCCAGACAACACGAGCGGTTACGCCGTTAATCGTATTCAGGTTCTCGATAAAGGGCGTCATCTTCGCGACCATTTCCGCACCGCTCTCTTTCGCCGCGCTAAGGTAATGCTCAATGGCGCAGGTCAGGCCGAGAATGCCTTCTTTGCCGACCTTCATCGCACGGCCAATACCGCCGGTTTGCAGTTTTACCCATTCAACGTACTGCTCTTTACCGATGACCAACCCGCTGGTTGGCCCTTCAATGGCTTTCGCGCCGCTGTAGATAACCAGGTCGGCACCGGCACGGTAATAGCATGCCAGGTCTTCTTCCGCCGCAGCATCAACGATCAGCGGCAGATTGTGTTTACGCGCGACGACCACGGCCTGCTCAACGCTGAGCATGCTTTTCTGCACCGAATGGTGGGATTTGATATACAGAATCGCCGCCGTGCGCGGAGAGATGGCCGCTGCAAGCTGGTCGGCTGAACATTCGTTGGCGTAACCCGCTTCAACAATTTTGCCGCCGCCGAGGTTGACCATCGTGCCGACCGGTGCGCCAAAGTTAACGTTGTGCCCTTTTGGCAGCACGATTTCGTTATTCTCCAGAGGAGCCGCGTGCAGGTTCTCAATCAGCCACTGATTATCTTTCACCAGCACCGCCGCCACGGACTGGGCGATACCCGCAGAAGCGCAGGAAACCACGGTCGCCGCTTCAACGTCGAGCAACCCGGCAATGTAGGCTCCGGTTTTATTCACCAGATCCTTCATTTCGAAATAATGATTCATGCCGGTGGTCACCGCTTCAACCACTTCCGGGCGTGGGGTAGAAACGCCCAATGCGGTCATGCGGCCTGAAGCATTAATCACTTGTTTTAAATTGTATTTCTCATAAATCGAAGACATGTTCTGCTCTCCCTTATTCACAGTCAAACCACTTCCCGGCGCGCACCACGGCAAGCGCCACCAGCGCCCGATCGCCCGTCAGCGTCTGCTGTTCGGCATCGGTAAAGACGGTTGGCTCGCGGCGCAGTTCAAAGAGGGTCAGGTCGCCGTCCAGCCCAACGGCCAGGCGGCCTTTGTTTTTCAACCTCAGCCCGTCGGCAGCGTGGGAAGTCACGCAGTCAATAACCTGCGGTAGCGACAGGCCGATGGAGAGGAATTTCGACATCACCGCCCCCAGGGAATGTACCGGGCCGCTAATGCGGTTGCGGCAGTAGATATCCGAGCTGATGCTGTGCGGCAAAATGCCCTGCTGGATAGCTACTCGCGCCACTTCAAAACTGAAGCTGGCAGTACCGTGGCCAACATCCAGCCGCACGCCGCGCTGAATCGCCCGGGAAACGCAAGCACGAAGCTGGCCTGCCGGGTTCAGAATGCGGTTAGGTTTGCCGTTATAGCAGTGGGTGATAATGTCGCCGCTGGTGAGCAGCTCGGCCACTTCGTCAAGATCCGGCGGGTTATTGCCGATGTGAACCATCAGCGGCAAATCGCCATTCTCTTTCTGAATTTCTTTCGCTCTCACCAATGGCGCAATGCCGTTTTCGCCGACTACGCTGCTGCTCATTCGCGCTTTCAGGCCGACGATAAAATCAGGGAGGCGCTTCACCGCCTCGCGTACCGCGTCGCCGTCGATATTGTTCATATTCGACAGCTCGTTCTGGGCTATCAGCCCGACGCGGGAAATATTCAGCAAGGCGTAGACTTCGGTCGCGGCACTGCGGGTGATTTGATAGAAGTCGTCTACGTCATCAGCCCCGGTGCTGCCCGCATCGATTACGGTCGTCACGCCGGTGTGAATGCCCACGCTGTCAGGTTCATCGTGGTAGATAGGGGATTTGGGATAACAGTGGACGTGGGAGTCAATCCAGCCGGCGCTGACGTAGTATTCTCCGTTCAGCTGGCGCTCTTCACTTGCTGCGCCCGCAATCTTACCCAAAGCGGCAATTTTGCCGTCCTTCAGGGCGATATCGATAACGGTATCGTCCACCAGCCGCGCCTGGCGCAGGATCAGGTCAAACATGTTTTTCTCCTTAACTGGCGGCGAGCCGCAGCCCGTCCGCCCTGGAAATACTGCTTACAACGCTACCGGGAAGATGGAGCCTAAGATCATGGCACCGAGGATCGCACCGCCGGTAATCGGTTTGCCCCAGAGGTAAAACAGCAAAGAGCCAATTAATGAACCGATACCAATAGGAATCGACGCCGTCATGGCGCTGAGAATAATCAACGGCCCCAGGAAGCGACCGGAGGCATTACCCGCGCCCATCATTACGTCTGCGCCGTAGGTGGAGTCGCTCTGGTTGATGGTAAATTTACGGGCGAGAATGATGATGTAGCCAATCGCCAGACCAATCACCAGGCCAGTCACCAGCGATGCGCCGAAGTTGGCTACCGGGAAGACAAAGCCCGCGCCCAGCAATAGCGCCGGAACGCCAAGACCAACGCCGGTCTGAATGGCTCCGCCGATATCCAGAATCCCCACCAGCGAACCTTCAATGATGCGGGCAAACAGGAAACTGGCGCCGAACGCGGCTACCGCGCCGTATACGCCGGTATCAATCCCCGACTTCAGCATCGCCACAAAAGCGACTTCGTTGAAGGCACCGATACCGTACAGGTAGTACATATGCGTCCCGGCAAAGACGCCGGAAGAGAGCAGGCCAACGAAGATCGGGAACGACCAGTCGGCATACCAAAAACCTTTATTCTGTTCCATGGTGGCCTCTTATTTTCCGCTGACGGCGTTATGGATAAGACTCAGCCAGTCCGGCGTGGTCAGATGGAAGGATTCGATCATTTTCATATCGAAGCCGCGGAAGAAGGCGCTCAGCACAAACAGAGCAACGATAGCCCCCATCATCACTTTAGTGACGCGATGCCAGCCGCTCTCTTCAACACCTTTACCGATAAGAATACCCAGCACCAGGCCCGGTACGGCGTTGCCCATAATCAGCTGCGCTGCGCCGCCGAAAATGGTTGCCCAGAAGCCCGATTTTTTACCGGCATCAATTGCCGCCAGCCAGAAGATAACCGGCATCACGGTGTTAACCAGCAGGTTAGCCGCAGGCACCAGAACCTTAACCGCCGTCACCTGTAGCGCGGCAGGAACCGCAGAGGCGGTGCTGTTGAGAAAGGCCACCACAACCATGCCAATAATGCCGCAGGCGATGGCCATTTTTTTCGGGTCATGCAGGGTTTCTGCCACGTTACGGTTTTTCACCATCAATGCCGCGGCACCCCAGTTAGGGATAATGCGATGGTCAACATCCTGGGTGAAGGCCCCCGCAGCCACCGAGGATGCCCAGGCGTTGAAGAAGAAGCCGAGACCAAAGGAGAAGTGAGAAGCCGGATCGCCTTCGCAGGAGTTCAGCTCGCCGAGTGTACGAAATGCGCCCATTCCCTGAGAGGTTGGCGCGTGGAACATACGCGCGGCCCCGGCGCCAACGCCCACACCGACGAGCCCGCCGATAATGAGTGATTTAAATAAGATAATGAGGAACATGTATCTGCCCTTGTTGGAGTTGTTTTAGTGCGCGACGAAATCCACCTCATCGAGGTTAAGAGCCGTCACGTTGACGGAAACATCCAGCTCCACGCTGTAGCTCCGCCTTTCCCGGCGCAGAAAGAAGAACAGAAAAGCTTCTTTGCGCACCCTGACCTGCGCCTGAACAACCTGCACGTCCTGTGGCTCAATGCGCAGCAGAATTTTGTTGGTGGACTTGAGCACCGTACCCTGAACCTGGTTCAGGGCATCGGAGAAGGCTTTGGCTTTAGTATCGCCGCGCCCGCTGACTCGCACCGTAGTTGCGAATTTCTCTTTCATACTTAGCTGCCGTACTTCTTGTTCCAGGCCAGGACCAGGCGTTCACCCAGCTCTTCTTTATCCATAAAACCAAAGCCAAGAACGTTATTGCCTTCGTTAATCGCGGTGACGCCTTCTTCCACAGAGCGCATGCCGTATTTCGCTTTGTAGCCATGTTTGGTTTGCGCGGTGATAGCACCTGCACCGCCGCTGCCGCAGAAGGAGATACCAAAAGTGGCGTTCTCGGCCTTCATCACGTCACCCAGTTTCATGTCGGCGGCGACGCCCGGAATAACCACGGCGCGACCGCCCGCTTTTTCGATCCCTGCGGCAACTTTCTGGCCTTTACCCAAACGGTCGCCGATCACTACGGTAATTTGTTCCATCGTTCTCTCCTGATTATTCAAAGATTGTCTTTCGCCACTTCGAAATGCACTGACAGTAACCACGCCTCTTCCACCGGCAGGTTGCCAAACTGATCCACTACCGCCTGAGCCATCGCCATCGACTCTGAAGATATTTCTTCGAACAGGCTCTCATCCACTTCCGGCAGCGGCTCTCCGGTAAGCGACCGATGTGCCATCGCTTTCACATGGGAGGCCAGCATCTGCTCCTGTACCGCGTTGGGCGTGATGTTCTTGCTCTTAAACAGCGCGTGGATAAAACCCTGTACGCGCGCCGTTAATTCCTCGGCTTCATTAACCATTACCGCTCCGTTGTTCACCCTGGGTACCTCGTTAACTAATCTGTTTTTAAGCTATCCGGCGGGGAGAAAGGTTTGTAGCGAGTTGTTTTCCACTTCGAAGTGGAAATCGGGGCGGCAATAGTGATCTGTTCCACATAAAGGGCGGGAATGAAGGTTTTTCACTGCCATGACGTGCGTTAGGTCACATAACCGGGCAATGAAACGGGAAATATCCAGCGGCCCTTTTTGTTCGAAACTGTGATGAGAGGAAGGTTTTGTCGCCATCATTGGCGTTGCTTATGACCAAGTGGAAACGGCCTGCGAGGAGCTGCGCAAAGCCAGGAGAGGAGCGCAGCGTTAAGAAAAAATAATTGTAGAATCGAATCCGGATTAAGTCCCTCGCGGGTTTAAAATCTGGTTAGCTCTTGAGCTAACATAGCCTATAAGCTAATATTTTCTCAGGAGGAGAGTATGTTCACTGTGGTTTTTCACAATGAAGCGGAAACGGAATTCACCGAGCTCCCCGCCATCCTTCAGGTGAAAATGACCAGGTTATTAAAGAAACTGGAAGCTAATCCCCGTTTACTCAGAGAACCTGACACCAGACATCTCGGAAAAGGCTTGTTTGAAATACGGACGATGGGCACGGACATAGCACGAGGATTATGGTTCTATCAGAGCGGTGAACGTATTTTTCTGCTGCGCATTTTCATCAAAAAATCCCCGAAGATCCCACCTGGAGAAATTGTGTTAGCCTTCCGTAGGCTGGAGGAAATGAAGCATGAAATATAAAACACTCGACCAGATTCATGAACAATCCATGCACAACCCTGAGTATCGTGCCGCCTGGGAAGCAGAAGAGGCATTAGAATGCCTTCAGGAAACATTACAGAAGTGGCGTGCTGAAGCAGGACTCACCTCCGCTCAGGTAGCGGAAAAAATGGGCGTTAAACCTCCAACCGTTTCAAGAATGGAAAGAAATGCCACTAAAATGAGCTACGAAACCCTGATGCGCTATGCACGCGCCTGTGGCGTAAACTTCAGACTTCAGCAGGTTTAAACCTGCCTCTGGACCAGGAAGCCCAATCCCCCGCATGAAAATCGACGCCGAAATCACCTTCCGTAAGCTTGAGATATTTATGGAGTTTATGGAAAAGGGCAACATTGCCCGCACCGCCGAAGCGCTGGGTATCAGCGGGGTTAGCGTGCATCGCGCCCTGCATACGCTGGAAGAAGGCGTGCGCTGCCCGTTGTTTATTCATAAAGGGCGCAATCTGGTGCCGCTGGAGTCGGCTTTTACCCTGCTGGAGCACAGTAAAGAAGCGGTGGCGGTAATGTCGCGGGGGCTTATTGAGGCTCGCCAGACGGCGGGCGTTGGCCAGGGGCGGTTACGCATCGGCACGCTCTATTCGCTGACGCTGGAAACCGTGCCGAAACTGATTATGGGCATGAAGCTTCGCCGCCCGGATTTAGAAATGGATCTCACCATGGGTTCCAACCAGGTGCTGCTCAATATGCTGGAAGACGGCGTACTGGATGCCATTCTGATATCCCTCTCCGAAGGCGAAGTAGACCGCTCGCGGCTCGAAGTTCTGCCGCTGTTCAAGGACGATATTTTTCTCGCCACACCGGGAAATTACCCCCTGGATACCAGCCATCCAGCGGATTTACGTGAGTTTGACGGCGAGAAGTTTGTTTCCCTGGCCGAAGGTTTTGCCACCTATGCAGGTTTTCAGGAAGCCTTCCATATCGCCGGTTTTGAGCCGGAAATCGTCACTCGCGTAAACGATATTTTCTCGATGGTGAGTCTGGTGCAGGCGGGTGTCGGGCTAACGCTGATACCGGGAAGAATGAAAAAGGTTTATGAAAATTCAGTGCAACTGCTGAGGCTCGCCGAGCAATATCAGATGAAGCAGACTATCGCTATTGTCTTCCCTCGTGCCCGCGAGCTTGACCCGAACCTGCTGGCGCTGGCGGCCGAAGGGCGTATGTACGCCCGCTCGTTTGTCGATACGCCTAACGCGCCGCTCTAGTTCGTTCGGCAAGGCGTGAAATCACCGCCACGCTATTTTGCTCGCGGCAAACTGTCACCCCTTCACGGAACGCCTGCCGGGTCAGCCCTGACAATACGCTTCCCGGCGGCATTTCTATTGCCAGGCGCACATCTCTCTCATTGGCCGCCACCATCGCATCACGCCAGCGCACCGTACGCGCCATATTAAGCGCCAAATCTTCGGCTATTTGCTCCGGTTGCCATAGCACGCGGCCCGTGCTGCCGCTGAGGTAAGCACGGCGCGGCCGGTTTACGCTCACGCCGTCAAAAGCCTGTTTGAGTTTCTGGGCCGGTTCATTCAGCAATGCGCAGTGAGAAGGAACGCTAACCGCGAGCTGCCGTGCTTTTTGCGCCCCTTTTGCCAGCGCTTTTTGCGCCACCTGCGCCATATCGTCTTCGCGCCCGGCAATAACAATTTGCTGCTCGGCGTTGATATTGGCGATATAGGTTCCGCTGCCCTCGACCAGGGCTTCCACCTGGCCTAAAAGCAGCCCAACGATGGCGGTTAAGCCGTAGCCTTCAGGATAAGCCTGTTCCATAAGATCGCCGCGCAGCGCAACCAGTTTTAAAGCATCCTCAAAGCTTAATACTCCGGCAATGACCGCCGCCGGAAAAGCGCCGATTGACAGACCGCTGACCATATCCGGCTCAACGCCGTTGCGCTCAAGGTCTCGCGCCCAGGCCACCCCGGCTATCAACAGGCAAAGCTGCACGGCGCGGGTATGTCTGAGAGCAGAATGAGTATCAAGCAGGTCGGTTTCATCCCCCAGAACGCTACGCACCTGCGCCATTATGGCGTCGCGTTCGGGCAGATTTTGCAGCATACCTGGCCGCTGCGTACCCTGTCCGGGAAAAGTAAAGAGTATTTTCATACATCGTCCTCCGGCATCCATGGATTGCTGGTCAGCACCGGGCCACGGCTGGTTTTCAGCAGCACTCGCCCTGCCCTCAGCCATTCCGCCAGCGCAAATCCGCCGTAAGGCGTTTCAATTTGCGTATCGGCGCGGCACAGCAGCCTGGCGGTCAATGCCTGCCATTCCACCAGCGCCTCCATCTCCTGTGGTTCAGGGCAGCGAATCAGCAAGTCGAGATCGCTCTCAGCGTGCAGCACCGGCACTTCCGTCGCCAGCGCATAGCCAACGCTTCCGGTTATGCCCCAGACCCACGGCCACTGGCGACCTGCCAGTTGAATTGCGCTCTGAACCGGCGGCATAGAGACAAAAGGAGAATGAAGAAGTGCCTCGCGGCTAGCTAATGCTTCCGGGCTGACAACACGCTTAACGCCTGCGGCATTCGCCCACCCGGCAGCACGTTGCTCCCGACGCATCCCGCGGATACCCACCGGAATGCACCCTTCACGTTCAACATCCCGCCGCACCACCACCGGCAGCGCGGGGCGCCACTGGCCTGCGACCCACTCCTCGCCAGCGCCTTCAAGAGCGCTGCGGTCAGCCAGCCAAAGGAGATCGTGGGGGCGGAATGTCGACATAAGTTAAAGTCCTGAAGTCAGTGAGATAAACAGCGGTAGCGACAGGATAGAGAGTACCGAGCTTAGCAACAACACGGCTTCCGCATCCGGAGACTGCACGCCAAAGCGGTTTCCAAATACCACGCCGAAGAAACCTGCCGCCAGCGCAATCATCAGGATAGAGGTGATGGCTACCGGCCCGGTCAGGCCCAGCGCCAGCACGATGCCCCAGGCGATAAACGGCTGAATCAGCAGTTTGGTAATGGTCGCCGTTATCACCACGGTGTTGATTTGCAGCTTACGGGCAGAAAGGATAACCCCGGTCAGGAACAGCGCAGCAGCAGTTGCGGCCAGGCCCAGCGGCTTAATTGAAGCCAACAGCAGCTCCGGCATGCGAATACCGAGTGCCGACAGCACAACCCCCAGCAGCGGCCCCCAGACGATAGGTTTTTTCACCGAACGCCACATCAGCACCGGCAGCATTGCCAGCGTAGAACCACTGGCTTCACCGGCAGCGCGCGCTTTTTCGCGTTCCAGAATCAGCAGGCAGAACGGCGTCATCAGAACGGAACCGCAGGCAATTGAGACCGCCACCGACAGCGAAGTCGACGGGCCTTCGCCCAGCACGCTGCCCAGGATTGGCAGACCCAGCGCCGCGTAGTTAGGTAAGGCTACGGTCAAAGTCAGTACGGCCGCATCCTGCGGAGACTTTTTAAACACGCTGGTCGCCAGGAAATAAATCGCCGCATAGGTTATCCACATCGCCAGCACCAGCACCACAATCAGCGGTGACTGCTGAACGATCCCAAGCCACGGAGTTTGCACGGTAGCGCTGAACAGTGCCGCAGGTAGCGCAAAATCCATGACAAAAATGTTTAACAGCGAGACATTTTTGTTATCGACCATCTTCGCTTTGCCGGCGAAAAAGCCCAGTAGCATGATGACAAAAATAGGAGCCAGAGCATGAACAATCACGTAAGTCATAACTTCACCTTGGTTAAAAAAGAGAGTCAGCACGGTCGCGATGGTTATTATTTTTTCAGACGTTTTTTTTACTCAGGCGCGCAGTACGCGCCTGGCTTTATCGTCTGGCAGGTCTGTCTTATTACCAGCGCTTACTACCAGCTGGCGCGCATGCGTTCGCGAACCAGCGCCGAGCTATGACGGTTCTTAGCATTGAGTCTGTTTTTCAACGTGTTATCTGTGCGAGCTTCATCAACGGCAGCCACTAATGCAGCATTTACTTTTGCCACATCTTCACTTTGCGGCGCATCCGGGTTGTTGATGTCCAGCAGGGCGGAAAGCAGCCCCAGCGTTTCATAATTGCTAATGTCGTAGGCCATTGGCGGGATGGTGGCGGCCAGTTTTTCCAGCGCCTCTACGGTGCGCAGCGTAATGCGGGCGGCCGACTCTTTACCCATCGCGTGGATCATTACGCCCTGGTCGTTAAAGGCCACCAGGCGG
Source organism: Cedecea davisae DSM 4568 (assembly GCF_000412335.2). GTDB lineage: Bacteria > Pseudomonadota > Gammaproteobacteria > Enterobacterales > Enterobacteriaceae > Cedecea > Cedecea davisae. The sequence goes on along the minus strand of NZ_KE161030.1, from coordinate 198,453 downwards.
TTTGCCTGATAACCGTGCGCCAGAAACGCCCCGGACATAGCTTTACCCACGATCAGCCCAACAACCGGGTGACCGGCAAGACGAGCGTTAGCATAAGCTCCGGCCGCACCGGCCAGCGCCTGGTGAATACCAAATGCTTCCTCACGGCGGCCATAAGCCTGACTTGGAACATCAATCACCGCCACAATGGCGCGCTTTTCGGCCTTATCGGCGTCTTCGGCAACGGTTTCGCTGACGACTTTTGCCAGCGTCCAGCCCTCGAGCAGGCCAACTTCGCCGCCTGCGGCGCGGGGATAATGATTATTGGCGTCCGGCACGACGGCGATAAAGCGCGCCGGTTTCCCGTCAACGTTGCCGTCAGCCACCTGCACGGAGGCGCACAGGCCTGCCATGCGCGGCGCGTTCGGGGCTAAAGTGTCCAGCCAAACGGCGGCACGATTCAGTTTCTGGCTCATTAGTGTTTCTCCCCAAAAAGCTGTTTGATCTGTTCGGCATCGGCCTGTTTGTTGGTGTCGAAGTGGGTCAGGCGCTCCAGATACCACGCGTAGTTATCGGTGCGGTGCTTCGCCGGTACGCCTTTGGCAATAGCGTCGTTCACCGCCTGCTTCACGGCATGAACGCCGTCGCCCACCAGGGCATCAACCAGCCCGCTCTGGAAGCGAACCTCGCCCCCGGTCATGCTCCAGATAAACGGACGGTCGCGGGAGTCGTATTCATCAATCCCCGCTTCCTGCTCGATAACCTGCGGGCCGTTCAGGCCGAGGCGCGCTTCGCGGGTTACAATCAGGTAGCTGCAAAGCGCCGCGGCAATCGACATCCCGCCGAAGCAGCCCACGGTACCGGCAACCACGCCGATGACCGGGGTATAACGGCGCAGGTCAACTATCGCCGCATGGATATCTGCAATCGCCGCCAGGCCAAGGTTAGCCTCCTGCAAGCGCACGCCGCCGGTTTCAAGACACAGCACGGCCTGAGTAGGAATTCCGTTGCGGTTATCTTCCGCCGCCAGCTCAAGCGCCGCGGCCATTTTCGCACCGGAGACTTCGCCCATGCTGCCGCCCTGGAACGCACCTTCGATGGCAATCACCACCGCTGGCCCGCCGTTAATGGTGCCTTTAGCGACCACCATGCCGTCGTCAGACTGCGGCACAATGCCCTGCGGCCCTAACCACGGCGAGATGATGCCGTCGAACGGGTCAAGCAGTTCACGGTAGCTGCCTTCGTCTAACAGCAGGCGCGCACGGTCACGCGCTCTCAGTTCAATAAAGCTGCTGTCGTCACGCATGAGCCACCTCCTCAAAAACCTGTTCAATACGAATACGCGCCACGCCCGGCGTCGCGCCGAAGTCGTGGATCTGCATCTGCCCGGCAGGCAGGCTGCTCAGCGCGCTGAGACGGGTAAATAATGCTTTCCAGCGTTGCTCGCTGTTATCGACGGAAGTGGTGATGTCGATGGTCAGCGCCTGCCCCTGGTCTGCGGTAAACAGGACTTCCATATCGCCGGAGCCAACCACGCCAGCCAGGGCCTTGCCTTTGGCCGTGCGGGTTGCCGGAAATGACAACGTAATGTGTTCCATAACGCCCTCGTTAAATAAGTGTGTGAAGCGGGGCGGCATCGTTGGCGATACCGTCCAGCAGCAAGGTTGCGGCGAGTAAATCTGCCGCGCCGCCCGGAGAGGCATTGAGCGCCAGCATTTGCTGGTCAAGCACCGCCAGCGCGCTGCGGCCTTCCGCCGTTGCGCTGCCTCCGGCTACCAGCACGCTACGCGCGCCGTTCTGCATGGTTTCCAGGCCGGTTAATCCGGCACGGGAGAGCACACAGGTATCCGAAAGCGAGGTCATAATCGCCATCAGGGCATCAACCCGCGCCTCGCTTTCCAAAGCCCCGAACTGACGGCTACGTCGCAGCTGCGGCAGCGCAAGATGCATGACGTGAGGGAAACCTTGCTCAGCCTCCTCTCTGGCGCCCGGTACGCGATAACGCCGCGTCGCCCTTAAGCCCTTGCTGAAGATTTTTGGCGCGGCATCGTCCGGCAGGGCCGCTAGTTGGGCGGCGGTAGCGGCAATAGCTTTGCTGCTGCCCGCCATGCCGTGCATCGCGGCAGCCGAAACCAGCAGGCCAAGCGCCCAAATGGCTCCGCGATGGGTGTTAACGCCGCCGGTAGCGGCCATCATCTGCTGCTCACCTTCGCGGCCAAGACGCCCCACCAACTGGCGCAGCGCGATGTCTGCCGGACGTTCCCAGCTTTGTAATGCCAGAGCATGAAATGTCGGGGTCAGGCTGTGCGCCGAGCGCTCCATCAGCGCCAGACTAAGGTCGTGATGCGCGCCGTTTCCCCGACTGTCCACCAGACCGGGTTTCGGGCTTAAACGCGCTTCTTCAAGAAGGCTTTGGGTCGCCGCCCTTGCCAGCTCGCTCACACTTTCCTCAACGCCTTTCTGTGGATGTAATTTCATTACCAGCTCCGGAATTTCGCAGGCGGGTTATAAAGACCGCCGGACCATTCAACCAGGTCCGCCACGCTGCTGGCAGCCAGCAGAGAACGCGTAGCATCGCTGCGGCGAATACCCATATCTTCCGGGTAAACGACTTTGCCGCTTTGGCGCAGAGCCGCCACGCGCTTCGCATCCACGCCCAGGCCGATGTCGGTAATGCCTGCTACGGCCGCAACCATTGCGCGGCGCTCTTCAAGGCTCTCCGCACGGTACAGGTAAGCAATGCCTTCTTCGGTCAGGACGTGGGTAACGTCATCGCCATAAATCATCACCGGAGCCAGCGGCATCCCGGAAGTTTTGGCAACTTCCACCGCGTCCAGGGTTTCTACGAAGGTCGGTTTCACGCCCGCCTGGAAGGTTTCGACCATCTGCACAACAAGCTTTTTGCCGCGCTGCATCGGGTCTGGTTCGGTAATCATGTTCAGCCAGGCTGGCGTTGCATGGCGGCGGCCGTGCGGGTCATGGCCCATATTTGGCGCACCGCCAAAACCGGAAAGGCGGCCACGAGTGACGGTTGAAGAGTTGGCAAGGCCGTCAACCTGAAGGGTTGAGCCGATGAACATATCCACCGCGTACTGGCCCGCAAGCTGGCACATCGCGCGGTTGGAACGCATGGAGCCGTCCGCACCGGTAAAGAACACGTCCGGGCGAGCGCGAATGTACTCTTCCATTCCCAGCTCGCCGCCGAAGCAGTGAACGCTCTCCACCCAGCCGCTTTCAATCGCCGGGATCAGCGTCGGATGCGGGTTCAGGGTCCAGTGCTTACAGATTTTGCCTTTCAGCCCAAGCTGTTCGCCGTAAGTCGGGAGCAGCAGTTCGATGGCGGCGGTGTTGAAGCCGATACCGTGGTTTAGGGACTGCACCTGATGCTCGGCGTAGATACCTTTGATGGCCATCATCGCCATCAGGATGTGTTCCTGTTTGATCAATCGCGGGTCGCGGGTGAACAGCGGTTCGATAAAGAACGGCTTATCGGCAACCACCACGTAGTCAATCCACGAACCGGGAATATCAACGCGCGGCAAATCGCAATCATCGTCGACCAGCTCATTGACCTGGGCGATAACAATCCCGTCGTGGAAGGCGGCGGCTTCGACCAGTGCTGGCGTATCTTCGGTACTCGGCCCGGTGTACAGGTTGCCTTTGCGGTCGGCTTTATACCCGGCAATCAGCGCTACGTTCGGCGCAAGATCGACGTACAAGCGGGCATAAAGCTCAATGTAGGTATGAATAGAGCCTATCTCTAACTGGCCGTCTTCCAGCAGTTGGGAGATACGCAGACTTTGGGTTCCTGAGAATGAGAAGTCGAGCTTGCGGGCGATGCCTTTCTCAAAAATATCGAGATGTTCGCTACGTCCGACGCTCGGCATAATCATGTGCAGGTCGTGAACTTTTGCCGGGCTGACTTCGGCCAGCATGCGGGAAAGGAAATCCGCCTGTTTTTGGTTATTCCCTTCCAGCACCACCCGGTCGCCCGGAGCAATCAGCTTTTCCATCACCTCGACAAGATTGCCGGTGGGAATGACCTTCCCCTGCACGTTGCTGGACGCCATACGCCGCTGTTTCTCGCTGCGGCGGGTGTTCCAGACGCGGGCAGGCGTTTGGCTAGCACTCATTATTAACCTCCTGATTCAGCTAATCATTTTGATTTGCTTTAGTCTGGATAAAGTGTGCGCCGCGCGGGAGAGGCTATCAATTAAGCTCAGGGATCAATCATTAGCCTTAGAGTAATAATGGATATTTCGTTTTGTGACAGACTTAAAGTGAAAAGCGGGCGGGCTTCAGCTAGCCTGTGGGGTTTTGGCGGGTAAAAGGTTTACTCCGGCACCGGTAATGATAAAATTACCCCGTTCTCTCTCTTGATGTTAAAGCCTAAAAGGTCATCACAATGCTCATTAATCCTCTGTTAAAGCAGCCGCGCATCGCTTAGCGCCCTTCATGCTTTCCTTTCTGTAAACCGAGGCGGAACCCTGTTCCGTGGGCACACTATTGTGAGAAATAAATCATGTCAGAGACAGATAAACACTGGTCTCGTGTGGAGTACCTGCACGAAACGGTGACCAACCCCAATATTCATATTAAAGGCCGCCACAGCTATTACAGCGACTGCTGGGATAACGGTTTTGAAAACAGCGTTGTTCGCTATCTCCAGGGCGATGCGCTCAGCCAAAGCTGGGAACCAATCGGCCACCTTGATCGGCTTTGGATTGGCGATTACGTCTGCATCGCCGCGGAAGCGGTTATTTTAATGGGCGGCAATAATACGCATCGCAGCGACTGGTTTTCGCTGTATCCGTTTATGGAAACCCTCAAGGGATCGTATCGACCCAAAGGGGATACCCATATAGGCGACGGCAGTTGGATTGGCATGCGGGCGATGATTATGCCGGGAATAACCCTTGGTGAAGGGGCGATTGTTGCCGCAGGGAGCGTAGTCACCAAAGACGTTAGCCCCTATAGCGTAGTTGGCGGCAATCCGGCCAGGGTTATTGCCTGGCGCTTTGATCCATCGACCATAGAGCGGCTGCTGAAGCTGAATGTGTACCGGCTTAGCGACGAGCAGTTCGAGACCATCAGGCCGTTGTTGAGCAATAACGATATTGACGCGCTGGAGCTTGCCGTGAGGAGTCTGGCGTAATGACAGCGGGCGGGTTAAACCCGCCCGTTTTAAAACTTAGCGGAATTTCTTGTGGTAAGTATCGCGAGTGGCCTTAAATTCTCCGGCCGCGGCCTGAGCTTCCTGCACTTTGCCTTCGTTTGCCAGCTTCAGAGCGCCGTCAATCTGGCCCACGAGAATATCAAATCCGTGGCGGTACTCTTTCATGTTGGCGCTGTCGGCTGCTTCGTTTTCCAGCTTTGGCGGCGTGCCTTTTTGCGCGTCCAGCGCCGCTTCACGCATATTGCTCAGCGAGGTTTTCAGCTCGGCTGCATCTTTGGTGCTAAGCACGGTTTTGTAGTTCTTCGCGATGATGTCCATGTCGTCGCCAACGTCTTTAGCAAAAGCGGCGCCGGACAACAAAACGGATGATACTGCTAACATTGCAATCAGTTGCTTACGCATTTACTCACCTTATCTTTTTTATATGAGAAACGGGCGCGGAACGACGCGCCACATTGCTTTACTGACCGGCTATCTTCATCTCCGGAAGTAAGACTGAACCACACTGAATATTGCTACGTGTTTCTATATCGTTGCCAACGGTAACAATGTTGCGCCACATGTCCTTCAGGTTACCGGCGATGGTGATTTCGCTCACCGGATATTGTATTTCGCCGTTCTCAACCCAGAAGCCCGCCGCACCGCGAGAATAATCCCCGGTAATGCCGCTTACGCCCTGCCCCATCAGCTCGGTCACCACCAGCCCGGTGCCCATTTCTTTCAGCATTTCCTCAAAACCGAGGCCCTGACCGGCAATGCGCCAGTTATGAATGCCGCCGGCATGGCCGGTACTTTTCAGGCCCAGCTTGCGCGCAGAATAGTTGGTCAGCAGCCACTGTTGCAGCACGCCGTCTTTAACGATATCGCGGCGAGAGGTCACGACGCCTTCGCTGTCGAACGGCGTGGAAGCCAGCCCTTTCAGCAAGTGCGGATGCTCTTCAATGGTCAGCCATTCCGGCAGGATTTGCGTGCCGAGTGCGTCCAGCAGGAAGGTGGATTTACGGTAAACGGAGCCGCCTGCAATCGCGCCAACCAGGTGGCCAAACAGCCCGGTCGCCACTTCATTGGCAAAAATGACCGGCGCTTTCATGGTCGACAGCTTGCGCGGGGAAAGGCGAGAAAGCGTGCGGCGGGCGCAATCGGCACCTACCCATTCAGGCGTTTTCAGGTCTTCCATCGCACGGCCAATGGTGTAGGCATAATCACGCTCCATATCGCCGTTCTCTTCGGCAATCACGCAGCTGGAGAGCGAGTGGCGCGTGGAGCAGTAGCTTTGCAGCATGCCGTGGCTGTTGCCGAACACTTTAATGCCGTAATGGCTATTGAAGCTGCCGCCTTCGGTGTTGGTAATGCGTTTATCCACGTTCAGAGAGGCCTGCTCTGCCCTGGCCGCCAGCTCAATGGCCTTGTCGGGATCGATTTCTGTCGGGTGGAACAAGTCTAAGTCCGGCGCGTCAAAGGCCAGCAGCTCTTTGTCCGCCACGCCCGCATAAGGGTCGGGGGAAGTAAAGCGAGCGATATCCAGCGCCGCCTGCACGGTGCGGGCAATCGCGTCCGGGCTGAGGTCGGTAGAGGAGGCGCTGCCTTTGCGATTTTGATGATAAACGGTGATGCCCAGCGCACCATCGCTGTTAAATTCGACGTTCTCCACCTCACCGTAGCGGGTGCTGACGCTGATACCGGTGGTTTTGCTGACCGCGACTTCTGCGCCGTCCGATTTGCCTTTCGCCAGCTCCAGCGCCTGTGAAACCGCCTGCTCCAGAACCTGACGTTGTTGTGCTACTTGCGTGTTTACTTTCATCGCGACTGCCATAATGTAAGGTGAGTCGTTCAAGTCTAACAGGATCAGAACAATTTCGCAGTGCAGCCCCTTTGCTGGTAATATCCGCGTCAACTTTTTTAAGGAGCCTAATATGACCAAGCAGCCCGAAGACTGGCTCGACGATGTGCCCGATAATGAAAATGAAGACGAAGATGATGAAATTATCTGGGTCAGTAAAAGCGAAATTAAGCGCGATGCCGAAGAGCTAAAACGCCTGGGTATGGAGCTGATGGAGCTGGGTAAAAACGCCCTCGATAAAATCCCGCTCGACGACGATTTACGTGCCGCCATTGAGCTGGCGCAGCGCATTAAAAAAGAAGGCCGCCGACGCCAGGTGCAGCTGATCGGCAAAATGATGCGATCCCGCGATGTTGACCCGATTCGTCAGGCGCTCGACAAGCTGAAAAACCGCCATAACCAGCAGGTTTCGCTGTTCCACAAGCTGGAAGCGCTACGTGACCGCCTGGTAGAAGAAGGCGACGAAGCGATGACCGAAGTGCTGAGACTATACCCGCAGGCTGACCGCCAGCAGCTGCGCGTGCTTATCCGTAACGCGCAAAAAGAAAAAGCGGCCAATAAGCCGCCTAAGTCATACCGTCAGATCTTCTCTTATCTGCGCGAACTCGCAGAAGAGCAAGAGCGCTAAAAGTTAGCGCTGGCCGAAGGCTTTTCGCCGGGCCAGCGCAAAACTTCCCTGCCCGTTTCTCAGGTCAAATTACTGCGGCGATAGAGCGCCACCCCAACCGCCAGCACGGCGAGCATCCCCGCACAGCTACGGTTTACCCAGCGCATAACATTAGCGGAAAATTTACGCATCGCGTGGCGGCCACCCCAGGCATAAATCGTCATCATAATGCAGTCGATTACCGCGCTGACCAGCGCCAGAATCAGATACTGGGTTGCCACCGGCTCCTGCGGGCGAATGAACTGCGGTAAAAATGCCGAGAAGAACAGCAGCCCTTTTGGGTTAGACAGGCCAACCATCAGCGAGCGCAGAAACGCCGTTTTCCCCGTCGCTACCGCCGCCGAGGCGCTAACCGTTAAAGCTTTAGCCGGGGCGCGCCACAGCACGCAGGCCAGATAGACCAAATAGAGAGCTCCGCCCCACTTCACCACCGCAAACAGCTGCTCGGAAGCCTGTAACAGCGCGCCAAGCCCGCAGCCGACAGCGCCAATAAGCAGCAGGTCAGCCAGCACCGCACCAAGAAAACCATAGCCTGCGATGCGCATCCCGTAGGTGGCGCCGTTATTTAAAGCCAGCAGCATAGACGGGCCGGGCGTGACCATTACCGCACTGACGGCAATGACGTAGAAAAACAGAGTGGTGATATCCATCAACAAGATCCTGGTGAAAGCACATCAATGCCCGGCGAAAACTTGCCGCCGGACGAAGAGAAAATTTAAGGCCGACGCGCCATAACCACGCGGCATAAATCATCAAAAAATCGCAGATACTGAGGCTCGCTGATTTTCTGCGGATAGCTCAGCACGATCAGTTCGTGATCGGGGATTTCCGGGTGATAAGTCGGGTGGTGATGCTGATAACTGTTTTCGCAGAAACCGAGGCTTTGATAAAAACGCAGCCTTTTGCAGGCAACCTCGGTCGTCAGCGGATCGATTTCAAGAATGGTTTGCGGGTAAAGCTGTAAAAACTGGCTGAGCATTCTTTTGCCGTAGCCCTGGGCGCGCAGCTGGCCGTTGACCGCCAGATGCTCAATATAGCTATAGTCGCCGAAGTCCCACGCGCCAATCATGCCGATAAACTCCTCGCCGTCGAACCAGGCCTGGAGACTGTAATTCGGGTTAGCCAGGGCGCTCACCTTCGCCGCAGGCTGGCGTTTTTCATGGCGCGGGAAGGCGCTTTCATACAGCTCGTCCACGACATCAAAATAGCGTGAACTGCGGTCGGTTATCCTTTTTATCGTCAGCATAGTTATCGTCCATAAAGCCTGCGCTGCCGCCGAAACTCTCCGCCGACAGCGCGATACGCAGTTGGGGATTAAGCGCGGTCGACCGTAAAGGCCAGCACGTCAGCCAGTTTTTCTGCCCCCAGCGCCAGCATAATCAGGCGATCAACGCCCAGCGCCACGCCGGAACTGTCCGGCATGCCTGCTTCTAAAGCCGCCAGCAGGTTAACATCTACCGGCTGTTGCGGCAGGCCGCGCGCCGCGCGTTTGCGGTTATCTTGCTCAAAACGCTGCTGCTGTTCACGCGCGTCGGTCAGCTCGTGGAAACCATTCGCCAGTTCAAGACCTTTGAAGTAAACCTCAAAGCGCTCGGCCACGCGGTGATCTTCGGTGCTGATTTGCGCCAGCGAAGCCTGGCTTGCCGGGAAGTGGTAAACGAAAGTCGGCTTATCTTTACCAATCTGCGGCTCAACGCCCATGGCAAACAGCAATTGCAGCAGCGTGTCGCGGTCTTCTTCCTGGTCGGCAATGTTGCTCAGGTCGAGCTTCGCCGCAGCTTCGCGCAGCTGCGCTTTGTCGGCAGAGAGCGGGTCTATTTCCAGATGGCGCTGGAAAGCCTGCTGATAAGAGAGGCTCTCCGCCGCACCGCACTCCAGCACCTGCTGTAGCAGGTCGTCGACCTCGTTCATCAGACGGTACATATCGTAGTGCGGGCGATACCACTCCAGCATGGTGAATTCAGGGTTGTGATGACGCCCCATCTCTTCATTACGGAAACTGCGGCATAGCTGGAAAACCGGGCCACAGCCCGCCGCCAGCAGGCGCTTCATGTGGTATTCCGGGCTGGTCATCAGGTACAGATTGAGGCCCTGAGAGTGGCCTGGACCAACGAAACGGGTTTCAAACGGCACCATATGGATGTCGGTGACCGTCGCCTGACTCATGCAGGGTGTTTCCACCTCCAGAACGCCGCGATCGGCAAAGAAGCGCCGGATCTCCGCCATAATGGCGGCGCGTTTTAATAGATTGGGGATGGACGCGCTCGGCTGCCAGGTGGCCGTTTCGCTCATGGGTAATTCTCCGTATTTATACAAGGCCGAGAAGTCTACCCGCATCACAGAAAGGAGACAAATTTTGCGCAGAAAATTTTGCTTATGGCGCAGAGCAGCCGGGAAATCGCTGGCTTTCCTTTAGATTCGGCGCGCCGTTTTTTTGCCGCTTTTACACCATTTTCAAAGTCAATTATGTGACCTGATTCATTAACAGAAGTAATTAATCAGCTCACAGAACGGCAAAAAAATCGAACAAATCAAATTTCCCTAAAATCCCTCCGGTTATACTCAATCTACCTACAAAGGAGCAGGGAAATCCCTTTCGCAGCCGCCGCCGTATCGACGGTGAACAACCCATTGGTCGTGTAGCTTTGCGAATCACTAAAATCTGGAGGAATGTCGTGCAAACCTTTCAAGCCGATCTCGCCATTATAGGCGCCGGTGGAGCAGGCCTACGGACAGCCATTGCGGCAGCCCAGGCCAACCCACAGGCAAAAATCGCTCTGATTTCCAAAGTCTACCCAATGCGCAGCCACACGGTTGCCGCCGAAGGGGGTTCCGCCGCCGTCGCGCAGGATAACGACAGCTTTGAATACCACTTCCACGACACCGTAGCCGGGGGGGATTGGCTTTGTGAGCAGGACGTGGTCGACTACTTTGTCCACCACTGCCCAACCGAGATGACCCAGCTTGAGCAGTGGGGATGCCCGTGGAGTCGCCGCCCTGACGGCAGCGTCAACGTGCGGCGCTTCGGCGGCATGAAGATAGAACGTACCTGGTTCGCCGCCGATAAAACCGGCTTCCACATGCTCCACACCCTGTTCCAGACTTCACTCCAGTTCCCACAAATCCAACGCTTTGACGAACATTTTGTCCTCGACATCCTGGTGGATGACGGCCAGGCTCGCGGCCTGGTTGCCATGAACATGATGGAAGGCGAGCTGGTGCAAATCCGCGCCAATGCGGTCGTCATGGCAACGGGCGGTGCGGGGCGCGTTTATCGCTATAACACCAACGGCGGCATCGTCACCGGCGACGGCATGGGCATGGCGCTCAGCCACGGCGTACCGCTGCGCGACATGGAGTTTGTGCAATATCACCCAACCGGGCTGCCGGGCTCCGGCATCCTGATGACCGAAGGCTGCCGCGGCGAAGGCGGTATCCTGGTAAATAAAGACGGCTATCGCTATTTGCAGGATTACGGCATGGGGCCAGAAACCCCGCTCGGCGAACCGAAGAACAAATATATGGAGCTTGGCCCGCGCGATAAAGTATCTCAGGCTTTCTGGCACGAGTGGCGCAAAGGCAACACCATCTCCACCCCACGCGGGGACGTGGTTTACCTCGACCTGCGCCATCTCGGCGAGAAAAAACTGCTCGAGCGCCTGCCGTTTATCTGCGAGCTGGCGAAGGCTTATGTCGGCGTTGACCCGATTAAAGAACCGATTCCGGTGCGCCCAACCGCACACTACACCATGGGCGGCATTGAAACCGACGCCCAGTGTGAAAGCCGCATCAAGGGGCTGTTTGCGGTAGGCGAATGTTCCTCCGTCGGCCTGCATGGCGCCAACCGTCTGGGCTCTAACTCGCTGGCAGAGCTGGTGGTGTTTGGCCGCCTGGCGGGTGAAAAAGCCGTCGAGCGTGCCGCTCAGGCACAGCCAGCCAACGACGCTGCGCTGAACGCTCAGGCAACCGACGTTGAAGCGCGCCTGAAGCAGTTGGTGAACCAGGAAGGCAATGAAAACTGGTCGAAAATACGCGACGAGATGGGGCTTTCTATGGAAGAAGGCTGCGGGATTTACCGCACGCCTGAGTTGATGCAGAAAACCGTCGATAAGCTGGCCGAACTCCAGGAGCGCTTCAAGCGCGTGCGCATTACCGACACCTCCAGCGTCTTCAACACCGACCTGCTTTACACCATCGAGCTGGGCCACGGCCTGAACGTTGCCGAATGTATGGCGCACTCGGCGCTGGCGCGTAAAGAGTCACGCGGCGCCCACCAGCGCCTCGACGAAGGCTGTACCGAACGTGATGACGTCAACTTCCTGAAACATACGCTGGCCTTCCGCGACGCCGACGGCACCACGCGCCTCGACTATAGCGACGTGAAGATTACAACGCTGCCTCCGGCAAAACGCGTGTACGGCGCGGAAGCGGAATCCGCCGACAAAAAGGAGAAGGCAAATGGCTGAGATGCAGAATCTGAAGATTGAGATTGTGCGCTACAACCCGGAAACGGACAGCGAACCGCATAGCGCAATCTACGAAGTGCCTTTTGACGAGCAAACCTCATTGCTGGATGCTCTGGGCTATATCAAAGATAACCTCGCGCCGGATCTCAGCTACCGCTGGTCCTGCCGCATGGCTATCTGCGGCTCCTGCGGCATGATGGTCAACAAAGTGCCGAAGCTTGCCTGTAAAACCTTCCTGCGTGAATACACCAACGGCATCAAGGTGGAGGCGCTGGCCAACTTCCCGATTGAGCGTGATTTGGTGGTCGATATGACCCACTTCATCGAGAGCCTGGAAGCGATTAAGCCGTACATCATCGGCAACGCTCGTACGCCGGAGCAGGGGCCGAGCAAGCAAACGCCTGCCCAAATGGCGAAATACCACCAGTTCTCCGGCTGCATCAACTGCGGGCTGTGTTATGCCGCCTGCCCACAGTTTGGCCTCAACCCTGAGTTTATTGGCCCGGCGGCGATTACCCTCGCCCATCGTTACAACCTGGACAGCCGTGACCACGGCAAGAAGCAGCGTATGCCGCAGCTTAACGGGCCGAACGGCGTGTGGAGCTGCACCTTCGTGGGCTTCTGCTCCGAAGTGTGTCCGAAACACGTTGACCCGGCAGCCGCCATCCAGCAGGGCAAAGTCGAAAGTTCGAAAGACTTTTTGATTGCCACCCTGAAACCACGCTAAGGAGTGCACCATGACGACTAAACGTAAGCCTTATGTTCGCCCCATGGCACCGACGTGGTGGCGGCAGCTTGGCTTCTACCGTTTCTATATGCTGAGGGAAGGCACCTCGGTTCCCACCGTTTGGTTCAGCATCGTGCTGATTTACGGGATTTTCGCCCTGAAGCACGGCGCGGAAAGCTGGGCTGGTTTTGTTGGTTTTCTGCAAAACCCGATAGTGATTATTCTCAACCTCATCACCCTGGCCGCCGCCTTGCTGCATACCAAAACCTGGTTTGAGCTGGCCCCTAAGGCCGCTAACATCATCGTTAAGGATGAAAAAATGGGGCCAGAGCCGGTGATTAAAGGGCTGTGGGCCGTCACCGCGTTGGTGACTATCGTTGTGCTGCTTGTGGCACTGTTCTGGTAAGGAGGATGTCGTGATCAATCAAAATCCAAAACGCTCCGACGAGCCGGTATTCTGGGGTCTGTTTGGCGCAGGCGGGATGTGGGGCGCGATTTTCGCCCCGGTTATCGTGCTGCTGGTCGGCATCATGCTGCCGCTTGGCCTGTTCCCAGGCGATGCCCTGAGCTTTGAACGCGTGTATGCCTTCTCCCACAGCTGGATTGGCCGCCTGTTCCTGCTGCTGATGATAGTCCTGCCGCTGTGGTGTGGCCTGCACCGCATTCACCACGCGATGCACGACCTGAAAATCCACGTTCCGGCCGGGAAATGGGTGTTCTATGGGCTTGCCGCTATTTTAACCGTGGTAACCGTCATCGGTTTGCTGACGCTTTAACCGCTCAGTACACGACAAGGCCTGCCACCGTGCAGGCCTTTTTAGTTTGCACATTGCCCGGCAAGCCAGCTCGAAAAATCCAGCATAGCCGGGGTTTCCACCCGGGATTGCAGCCTCGTTAACCAATAACTTCCCAGGCTTATACGGGTGTCAAAGGGGCAGACAATTCGCTCGCTGTTCAGCAAGTGAGTAAACATATTCACCGGGGCGATGGCGACCCCGGCACCCGCCTGCGCGGCCTCCAGCATCGTCACGGAGGAGTCAAATACCATCACCAGATGCGTTGGCGAGGGCGGCTGTTCACCCGCGGCGTGCAGCCAGGCGGCCCACTCGTCGCGCCGATAGGAACGCAGCAGGGTGAACTTCAGGACATCCGAAGGCTTTTTTAGCTCTGATGCCAGCGCGGCAGAGCACAGAGGAGCCAGCGGGGCATCGCACAGGAATGTAGCTTCGGTGCCATGCCAGGCTCCGCTGCCGAACCGCACCGTGTAATCCAGCCCTTCTGCCGCCGGGTCAACCCGGTTGTTGTGGGTCGAGAGTTGTAAATCGATATGCGGATAACGCCTGCGAAAATGCTCGAGCCTCGGCAACAAAAAACCCGTAGCAAACGTCCCCACAACGCCTACCTTCAGTTTCTCCCTCGCCTGAGCGCCGGAAAAACGGTCCAGCATTCCCGCTATGCGGTCGAACGAGTCGTTTAGCACAGGTAACAGGTTCTCCCCTTCCGTAGTGAGCATTAAGCCGCGGGAAACACGAACAAAAAGCTGGCAGTGCAGATGCTCTTCAAGGGATTTCACCTGCTGGCTAATCGCCGAATGGGTGACGTTTAGCTCGATAGCGGCATTAGTAAAACTTAGATGCCTGGCGGCGGCTTCGAAGGCGCGTAGCGAGTTAAGGGGAATATAGCTGCGTGTCATGGCTTTTTCCGTTAGAAAATCTTAAGGCTAATGCCAAATTTAATCGTTTGTCATCCAGAGTCAAATCCAACAAACTTGCCTCGTCTGATGGGCCCGGACAGCTATCATCTCTCTATGGAAGGTTATCAATCATGAAAAAATCCCTCTGCCTGACGCTGCTGCTCGCCGCCCCATGCTCTACTTTTGCCGCGCCAAAGCAGCTCACCGCGCAGCAGATCGAAAAAATCGTTAATCGCACGATTTCGCCGCTGCTGAAAGAGCAGGCGATCCCGGGCATGGCAGTCGCCGTTATCTATAAAGGCTACCCGCTGTATTTCACCTGGGGCAAAGCCGACGTGCAGCATAACGAGCCGGTAACCCGGCAAACGCTGTTCGAACTTGGTTCGGTCAGTAAAACATTTACCGGCGTGCTGGGCGGGGATACGCTGGCTCGCGGCGAGATAAGCCTGAGCGATCCGGCACAAAAATATTGGCCAGAGCTAACCGGCAGCCAGTGGAAAGGAATAACGCTATTACAGCTGGCAACCTATACAGCAGGTGGCTTGCCGCTACAGGTGCCTGATGAAGTTACCGACAGCGCCTCGCTGCTCAACTTTTACCAGTCGTGGCAGCCGCAGTGGGCACCAGGCAGCAAAAGGCTCTATGCCAACGCCAGCATTGGGCTGTTTGGGGCGCTGATGGTTAAGCCTTCAGGAATGGGCTTCGAGCAGGCGATGACAACGCGAGTACTGGAGCCATTAAAGCTGACCCATACCTGGATAACCGTTCCTCCCACTGAAGAGAGCCATTACGCCTGGGGCTACCGCAACGACAAAGCAGTACGTGTTTCACCGGGTATGCTGGATGCAGAAGCCTACGGCGTTAAGTCCAGTATCGAAGATATGGCGCACTGGGTGCAGGCGAATATGGCGCCGGAGCGGGTTGAACAGAAAAATCTGCAACAAGGGATCAAGCTTGCACAGTCTCGCTACTGGCGGATTGGCAGCATGTATCAGGGTCTGGGCTGGGAAATGCTGAACTGGCCGCTGAAGGGCAAAGTGGTTATCGACGGCAGCGATAATAAAGTCGCCCTTGCCCCGCAGACCGCGGTGGCTATTAACCCACCGGCCCCGGTAGTGAAGGCATCCTGGGTACACAAAACCGGCTCAACCGGCGGCTTCGGTAGCTATGTGGCCTTTATTCCTGAAAAGCAGTTGGGCATCGTGATGCTGGCGAACAAAAGCTACCCGAATCCTGAGCGGGTAAAAGCCGCCTACGCTATTCTTGAAGCGCTGCAATAACCTCCTTCACGGCCTGTTCACCACGGGCCGTATTATTTCCGGCTTCGCTCACACTTTTTTCCCTGCCGCCATCTACACTTAGCTAAAAACCCTGGAAGGAATCTGCTATGCGCATTTGGCCCGCTGTCACCGCGCTTGCGGTTGCATTTTTCGTTGTCTCCTGTAGCGCCCCAACCCCTCCCGCCAGCGTCACGGTGGTTAAAAACTTCGAAGCAAAACGCTTTATCGGCACCTGGTACGAAATTGCCAGGCTGGATCATAGTTTTGAAAGCGGCCTGAATCAGGTTACGGCAACTTATAGCTTTATGGATGACGGCGGCCTGCGCGTGATTAACCGCGGCTTCAACCCCGACAGGCAGATGTGGCAGCAAAGCGAGGGCAAAGCTTACTTTACCGGAGACCCGAGCGTAGCCGCGCTGAAGGTTTCGTTCTTTGGCCCCTTCTATGGCGGCTACAACGTGATTGCGCTGGATAAAGATTATCGCCATGCGCTGGTCTGCGGGCCGGATCTCAACTATCTGTGGATACTTTCCCGCACGCCAACCATTAGCAACGAGATTAAACAGCAAATGCTAGCCGCCGCCACCCGGCAGGGATTCGCGGTGGATAAACTCATCTGGGTGAAACAACCCGGCTCTTAATGAGTGGAAAGTTTCAGCCCAATAATGCCCAATACGATCAGAGCCAGGCTAATCAGGCGTGCCGGGTTAGCCGACTCTCCGAGCAGCAAGATACCGGTAATCGCGGCCCCAACGGCACCAATACCGGTCCATACCGCGTAGGCCGTGCCGGTGGGCAACGTCTTCATCGCCCAGGAGAGCAGCGCCATGCTAACCACCATAGCAATAATCGTGATAACGCTTGGCCACAGGCGGCTAAAACCGTGGGTATATTTAAGCCCTACTGCCCAAACAACTTCCAGTAATCCGGCAATGAAAAGAATAATCCAGGCCATAACAGCTCCAGTAAAAATGGGGCCGTCCCCGCTGTAAGATGCGCTTGCGGGTCGTCCCGCAAGGCTTAGGTGAGAACACTATCTTAGCACCGCTTTAGTGCTCTGGAAAACCGCGCCTACACGCCCCACAATGAAATAATCGTTTCAATCGACAGGCCTTGCTAAGCCTGGAATTGACCGCGAATTAGCTCGTATTTCCCTGATTCATTTGACTACTTTTGTACATATGATTAAACGTGGTTTGCCAGCCTGCAAACGCCGTAGTAATGATTAACGTGAAACGTGAAAATGTATAAAATATTGTTGGTTGATAGGTGTTACTTCAGCCGTCAGGGACTGACGCACTTGCTCAATCAGAAAAATAATCTGGCTACGGCAGTGAGTATTTCAGAGACAGACAATTTACTTCTCGCCCGGGAGAAAATTATAAAATGGCAGCCCAATATGGTTATTGCCGACTTTAATAGCTTTTCAACCTCATTACATAATATCCAGCAACTTTCGACCATTTACTCCGCCTGCGGCGACACCACCCGCCTTCTTCTGCTGCAAAGCGGCCAGCACTCCCTGATTGCCGAATACTGCGCAACCCAGGGCAGCCATGACATTTGGGATAAGTCGCTATCTTTACCGGACTTAACCGCAATTATTCAGCAGACCATTGCACAACGACCGCCGTTTCGTGAAACAAAACGTCATATAACTCCGCTACTGACTTTACGCGAAGAGAGAATATTAAAACTCTGGAAGGAAGAGGCGAATAATGAATATATCGCGCGGGTAATGGATATAAGTATAAAAACAGTTTACACCTACAAGCGTAATATTCGTTTAAAACTGGGCGCGGATAATCGACTGGCGCTATTCCTGAATATTCCTGAGGCCGTTTTAGAATAGCGGCACGGTTATATTACCGTACCGCAAATCGTTATTGCTGGGCTTTAGTTGCTGCTCCAGAAATTGCATGTCCGCCGCTTTGGATATCCTCACCTACGCCGCGCGTGGTATTGCAGGCGGTCAACAAGGATGAAAGAACGACGAGAGAGAAAAACGCAGCAATGGTTTTCTTAATCATGAGCTTTTCCTTTTACCAATGTTGTTTGTGTATAGCTTGTTAAGCATAGACAAAAAACGGAGCGATGAAGGAAAAGTGAAGCGTTTTCGGAACAGAGGAAATTATTTGTTGGCCGCGCGCTCGATAGCGCCGCCGAGATGCTGCAAGTCTTCGCCGAATCCACGGGTCGTATGACAGCCCGACAGCGCAGTGGCTAACAGTGAGAGAAAAAGCATTTGTTTCAGTAAACGGTTCATCTTCCCTGCCTCACAAAGCGGCGGCGCGAGCCTGAATGCACCGCGCCGCGAACCTTCGCGAATTACTTCACGCGAGAAACGTATTCACCAGAGCGGGTGTCAACTTTGATGACTTCGCCGATCTGTACGAACAACGGAACTTTAACTACAGCGCCGGTGCTCAGGGTAGCTGGTTTACCGCCGGTACCTGCGGTATCGCCTTTCAGGCCTGGATCAGTTTCAATGATTTCCAGCTCCACGAAGTTTGGCGGAGTCACGGAAATAGGCTGGCCGTTCCACAGGGTCACGATGCACTCGGCCTGGTCCAGCAGCCATTTAGCATTTTCGCCAACGGCTTTTTCGTCCGCGGCCAGCTGCTCAAAGGTCTGGTTGTTCATGAAGTGATAGAACTCACCGTCGTTGTACAGGTAAGTCAGGTTCATATCGACAACGTCAGCGCCTTCAGCAGAGTCGGTAGACTTGAAGGTTTTCTCAACGCGGGTACCGGTCAGCAGACGACGCAGCTTAACGCGCGCGAATGCCTGGCCTTTGCCCGGTTTTACGAATTCGCTGGCTTCAACCGCGTACGGTTCGCCATCCATCATGATTTTAAGACCGGCACGGAAATCGTTGCTAGAATAAGTCGCCATAAGGCCCTCTGAAATTGTTAACTGGTAGCTTAGCCAAAAAAATGGCACACATTGTAACCCTAAATCCCCCTCACAGAGAAGATTGGTTAACGCAACTTGCCGATGTTATAACCGATCCTGATGAACTGCTGCACATTTTAAATGTAGCGGACGATGAAGAACTGCTTGCCGGGCGCGAAGCAAGGCGACTTTTCGCGCTGCGTGTGCCGCGTGCATTCGTCGCGCGCATGGAAAAAGGCAACCCGAACGATCCTTTACTGCGCCAGGTATTGACCGCAAAGCAGGAGTTCGTTGCCGCGCCAGGCTTCACTACCGACCCGCTGGAAGAGCAGCATAGCGTAGTGCCAGGCCTGCTGCATAAGTACCGCAACCGTGCCCTGCTGCTGGTTAAAGGCGGCTGCGCCGTTAACTGCCGCTACTGCTTCCGCCGCCATTTCCCGTATGCCGACAACCAGGGCAATAAGCGCAACTGGCAAACGGCGATGGGCTATATCAGCGAACACCCGGAACTGGATGAAATCATCTTCTCCGGCGGCGATCCGCTGATGGCAAAAGATAGCGAACTGGACTGGCTTATCAACGAACTGGAGGCCATTCCACACATCAAGCGTCTGCGCATTCACAGCCGATTGCCGATTGTCATTCCGGCCCGCATTACCGATGCCCTGGCAGAAAGATTTGCCCGTTCCACCTTACAAATTCTGCTGGTAAACCACATCAACCATGCGCAAGAGCTTGGCGACGAGTTCCGCAGCGGGATGGCAAAACTGCGCCAGGCTGGCGTGACGCTGCTCAACCAAAGCGTATTACTGCGCGGCGTGAACGATAATGCCCGGACTCTGGCCGACCTGAGCAATGCGCTGTTTGATGCGGGCGTGATGCCCTATTACCTGCACGTACTCGACAAAGTACAGGGGGCGGCGCATTTCATGGTGGAAGACGAAGAAGCACGGGCGATTATGCGCGAGCTGCTGACGCTGGTGTCTGGTTATATGGTGCCGAAACTGGCAAGAGAGATTGGCGGAGAGCCGAGCAAGACGCCGCTGGATTTACAGCTGCGGCAAAAGTGAGGCAAGCTACCCTCTCCCGAAGGAGAGGGTACAGGCTAAATCAGTTCGGGCATTTATAAACCTGGCCGGTCATTTTGCTGGCGGTCGGGGCAAAGCTTGAAAGCAGCGTCTGGCTCGGGCTGCTCACGCCGTACAGAACGTTACCGCCCATCTCGGCCGCATTATTACGCAGTGCATTCGCCGCGCCGCGCATAGAGCCGCCTTCATCGCCGTGCTGGCCGGACAGCCAGTTGCTCTGCTCGCCGGTCGCCGTGCCTAACAGACGGCATTCGCTCCCCGGCTTATCTTCCACGAAACGAACGCTCTGGCCGCTGGCTGTCAGCGAGTTGCCCGTGCTACATCCTGCCAGCAGCAGCGCTGCCACAACCACTCCTGATGAGACTTTCATGCGCATGTTATTCCCCGTAATCAAGGTATTGAGCCGTTATCGCCCGGTAAGACCTTATACCAGACTGTGGACAAAAGAAAAAACCCTCAGACATTTCTGACTGAGGGTTTCTTTAACACAAGGTGCTAAGGCGAATTACATCATGCCGCCCATGCCACCCATGCCGCCCATACCAGCAGCACCTAAATCAGGCGCGTCGCCTTTAGGCAGGTCGGTAACCATGCATTCGGTGGTGATCATCAGACCCGCAACGGAAGCCGCGTACTGCAGAGCAGAACGGGTTACTTTGGTTGGATCCAGAATACCCATGTCGATCATGTTGCCGTATTCTTCAGTTGCAGCATTGTAGCCATAGTTGCCGTCGCCCGCTTTCACGGTGTTAGCCACTACAGAAGGCTCTTCGCCGCAGTTCAGAACGATCTGACGCAGAGGTGCTTCCATTGCGCGCAGCGCAACTTTGATACCCACGTTCTGATCTTCGTTCTGGCCACGCAGCGCGCTCAGTTTAGACGCTACGCGAATCAGCGCAACACCACCACCGGCAACCACGCCTTCTTCTACCGCAGCACGAGTCGCGTGCAGGGCATCGTCAACGCGTGCTTTTTTCTCTTTCATTTCAACTTCGGTAGCAGCACCGACTTTGATTACCGCAACGCCGCCTGCCAGTTTCGCTACGCGCTCCTGCAGTTTTTCACGGTCGTAATCAGAGGTTGCTTCTTCGATTTGCTTACGAATCTGACCAACGCGGCCCTGAATAGCGGCCTCTTCACCCACGCCATCGATGATGGTGGTGGTGTCTTTGTTGATAACAACGCGTTTAGCCTGACCCATATCTTCCAGAGTCGCTTTTTCCAGCTCCATACCGATCTCTTCAGAGATAACGGTACCGCCGGTCAGAGTTGCGATGTCCTGCAGCATAGCTTTACGACGGTCGCCGAAGCCAGGCGCTTTAACCGCAGCCACTTTCACGATGCCGCGCATGGTGTTAACCACCAGGGTCGCCAGCGCTTCGCCTTCAACATCTTCAGCGATGATCAGCAGCGGTTTGCCTGCTTTAGCAACGGCTTCCAGCACCGGCAGCATTTCGCGGATGTTGGAGATTTTTTTGTCAGCCAGCAGGATGAACGGGCTTTCCAGCTCAACAGCACCGGTTTCCGGCTTGTTGATGAAGTAAGGAGACAGGTAGCCGCGGTCGAACTGCATACCTTCAACTACGTCCAGTTCGTCTTCCAGGCCAGTACCGTCTTCAACGGTGATAACGCCTTCTTTACCGACTTTATCCATCGCTTCAGCGATCAGTTTACCTACGGTTTCGTCGGAGTTAGCGGAGATAGTACCAACCTGAGCAATTGCTTTAGAGTCGGAGCACGGAACGGACAGCGTTTTCAGCTCTTCAACAGCGGCAACAACGGCTTTATCGATGCCGCGTTTCAGATCCATTGGGTTCATGCCAGCAGCAACGGCTTTCAGACCTTCGGTGATGATAGCCTGAGCCAGTACGGTTGCGGTGGTGGTACCGTCGCCTGCAGCGTCGTTCGCTTTAGAGGCAACTTCTTTCACCATCTGCGCGCCCATGTTTTCGAACTTGTCTTCCAGCTCGATTTCACGCGCTACGGAAACACCATCTTTGGTGATGGTCGGTGCACCGAAAGATTTATCCAGAACCACGTTACGGCCTTTAGGACCGAGGGTAACTTTCACTGCATCTGCCAGTACGTTAACGCCACGCAGCATTTTTACACGAGCGTCGTTACCGAATTTTACGTCTTTAGCTGCCATTTCTTCTATTCCTCAAATTCGTTCAGGTTCGTGCGTCAAATTACGCTTCAACAATTGCCAGGATGTCGCTTTCGGACATGATCAGCACTTCTTCGTTGTCGATTTTCTCGGACTTCACGCCGTAGCCATCGTTGAAGATAACGATGTCACCTACTTTAACGTCCAGCGGCTGCACGCTACCGTTTTCCAGGATGCGGCCTTTACCGACAGCGATGATCTCGCCACGAGTTGATTTGCCTGCTGCTGAGCCAGTCAGAACGATGCCGCCCGCAGATTTGGACTCAACTTCTTTACGCTTGACGATGACACGATCATGTAATGGACGAATGCTCATTGATAGCTCTCCTTTGAGAAAGTCAGTATCAGATATTTAGGTAACGCCGGCCCAAACGGGTTATCGGCTGGTGACCTGAGAAATGGGGATGGGCTCTCCCCCCTTCAAGGGGGGAAAACAAAAAAAACTAAAATTTAACGATCGTCGCGATGCTGGTCATCGAGACGCTTTGGTCCGTCGTCTTTACGCTGAAACTCGCCGTCGAAAGTGTTACCCCCTTCGCTACCGGCGCTAAAGCCGCCGCCCGGCATACGGGAAAAACGTAAATGCGGCATCAATTTCAGCGTCAGGTGCTTTTGCACCGGCGGCAGCAACAGCAGCAGGCCGAGGAAGTCGGTAAAGAAACCCGGCAGCAGCAGCAGGATACCGGCGATGATCAGCGAAACGCTTTTAATCATCTCGGCCGCCGGACTTTCGCCCGCCGCCATCTTCTGCTGCATCAGCATCAGGTTTTTAAAGCCCTGGTTACGCACCAGCGACAGGCCAATCACCGAAGTGAAGATAACCAGAATCAGGGTCATAAAGACCCCCATAACATGTGCCACCTGTATGAACAGCGAAATCTCGATGTACACATAAAGGAAAATGGCGATAAACGGGATCCAGCGCACCGTACGCTCCTGTAATCGGGCGAGTCCTGAAGTGGCCTCGCAAAAATGGGTTAGCAATCACGCGTAGAGGTGAAATGGCGACGAGAGCGGAAAAGATCAATGCTTGAGCGGTGAAATTTTTCTGGAAATTTTCAACTGTTGACCTATATCACATATTAATAATTGTTATGCAACGCGGCTTTTAATAAGTGATCCAGGTTACTGCTTTTCGCTATCATCAGCATATGATCACGAAAACGCGGCCGAATATGGACATAATCATCGGTCAATTAAACTCACAACCACATTTCGTGTGTGTGAATAATACAGCGCATTTATCTGCAGCTTTACTAAGAAGGTTCACATGTTAAATAACATTCGTATCGAAGAAGATTTGTTAGGTACCAGGGAAGTGCCAGCGGATGCCTATTATGGTGTTCACACTCTGCGTGCGATTGAAAACTTCTACATTAGCAACAGTAAAATCAGCGACATACCGGAATTTGTACGCGGTATGGTAATGGTAAAAAAAGCGGCGGCAATGGCGAACAAGGAACTGCAAACCATTCCGAAGAGCATCGCTAATACCATTATCCAGGCCTGTGATGAAGTTCTGAACAACGGCAAATGCATGGATCAGTTCCCGGTAGACGTTTACCAGGGCGGCGCCGGTACTTCCGTCAACATGAACACCAACGAAGTGCTCGCCAATATCGGCCTCGAACTGATGGGCCACCAGAAAGGTGAATACCAGTTCCTGAACCCGAACGACCACGTCAATAAATGCCAGTCCACCAACGACGCCTACCCAACCGGCTTCCGTATTGCGGTTTACGCCTCAATCATCAAACTTATCGACGCTATCAACCAGCTGGGCGAAGGCTTCCAGCGTAAAGCGGTTGAGTTCGCAGAAATTCTGAAAATGGGCCGTACCCAGCTGCAGGATGCCGTCCCAATGACCCTCGGCCAGGAATTCCACGCGTTCAACGTGCTGCTGACCGAAGAGACTCGTAACCTGCTGCGCACCGCGGAACTGCTGCTTGAAGTTAACCTCGGCGCAACCGCCATCGGTACTCGCCTGAATACCCCGGATGGTTACCAGCAGCTGGCGGTTCAGAAGCTGGCTGAAGTGAGCGGCCTGGCTTGCGTACCGGCGGAAGACCTGATTGAAGCAACCTCCGACTGCGGCGCTTATGTCATGGTACACAGCTCGCTGAAACGCCTGGCCGTGAAGATGTCGAAAATCTGTAACGACCTGCGCCTACTCTCTTCCGGCCCGCGTTCCGGCCTGAACGAAATTAACCTGCCGGAACTGCAGGCGGGTTCATCCATCATGCCAGCCAAAGTGAACCCGGTAGTGCCAGAAGTGGTTAACCAGGTCTGCTTCAAAGTTATCGGCAATGACACCACTGTGACCATGGCTTCCGAAGCCGGTCAGCTACAGCTGAACGTGATGGAGCCGGTTATTGGCCAGGCGATGTTCGAGTCTATCCACATCCTGACCAACGCCTGCTACAACCTGCTGGAAAAATGCATCAACGGCATCACCGCTAATAAAGAAGTGTGTGAAAGCTACGTGTATAACTCCATCGGCATCGTGACTTACCTGAACCCGTTCATTGGTCACCACAACGGCGATATCGTCGGCAAGATTTGTGCGGAAACCGGCAAGAGCGTGCGCGAAGTCGTACTGGAGCGTGGCCTGCTGACCGAAGCCGAGCTGGACGATATCTTCTCCGTCCATAACCTGATGCACCCGGCTTACAAAGCTAAGCGCTATACCGATGAAAACGAACAATAATTCATCAGCATAAACGCCAAAAGGCACGTCCAACCGGACGTGCCTTTTTCATTTCAACGGTATACGAAAACATAACAACTCATTTTCATCTCATTAAAACATCAAGGAAGCAACCATGATAGTCATCGAACTCATCATCGTGTTAGCAGCGATTTTTCTGGGGGCAAGGCTTGGCGGGATAGGCATTGGCTACGCGGGAGGGCTTGGGGTACTGGTTCTCGCGGCCATCGGCGTGAAACCTGGCAGCATTCCCTTCGACGTTATCTCTATCATCATGGCGGTTATCGCAGCCATCTCCGCGATGCAAATTGCGGGCGGCCTCGACTACCTGGTTCACCAAACCGAGAAGCTGTTACGCAAGAACCCTAAGTACATCACCATTCTTGCGCCTATTGTGACTTACTTCCTGACTATCTTCGCCGGCACCGGCAATATCTCACTGGCCACGCTGCCGGTGATTGCCGAAGTCGCCAAAGAACAGGGCATTAAACCCTGCCGCCCGCTCTCGACGGCCGTGGTCTCTGCCCAGATAGCCATTACCGCCTCACCAATTTCCGCCGCGGTGGTTTACATGTCTTCGGTGATGGAAGGCCACGGCGTCAGCTATATTCATCTGCTGTCGGTCGTGATTCCGTCCACGCTGCTGGCGGTGCTGGTGATGTCATTCCTGGTGTCTATTCTGTTCAACTCCAAACTCTCTGACGACCCGGTTTATCTGAAACGCCTGGAAGAAGGCCTGATTGAGCTGCGCGGCGACAAGCAGATTGAAATTAAACCACGCGCCAAAACCTCCGTCCTCCTCTTCCTGTTGGGCGTGGTTGGCGTGGTTATCTATGCCATCGTCAACAGCCCGAGCCTGGGCCTGGTGGCAACGCCGCTAATGAACACCACCAACGCGATTCTGATTATTATGCTGGCCGTCGCCACGCTGACAACGGTCATCTGCGGCGTGGAAACGGAAAGCATCCTGAATTCCAGCACCTTCAAGGCCGGTATGAGCGCCTGTATTTGTATCCTCGGCGTTGCGTGGCTGGGCGATACTTTTGTTGCCGCTAACATCGACTGGATCAAAGAGACGGCGGGCAGCGTTATCCAGGGGCATCCGTGGCTGCTGGCGATAATCTTCTTCTTTGCCTCGGCCCTGCTTTACTCCCAGGCCGCCACCGCGAAGGCACTGATGCCGATGGCGCTGGCTCTTAACGTATCGCCTTTAACCGCAGTGGCCTCTTTTGCCGCCGTCTCCGGCCTGTTTATCCTGCCAACCTACCCAACCCTGGTTGCGGCGGTGCAGATGGACGATACCGGCACGACCCGCATCGGCAAATTTGTCTTCAACCACCCGTTCTTTATTCCCGGCACGATGGGCGTAGTGCTGGCGGTATGCTTCGGCTTCCTGATAGGTAGCGTGCTGCTGTAAATCTCCTCAAAGACGGGTCGTAATTCGGCCCGTCTTCTCCTCCTCATGCTATAGTCGATGCCATTTCCTCCCGTAATGAGGTTTGTGATGTCGATGACTCAGGCTGTAGTTGTACTCTGTACCGCACCGGATGAAGCCAGCGCTCAGGACCTGGCGGCTAAAGTTTTGGCCGAGAAGCTTGCGGCATGCGTTACGCTGCTGCCGGGCGCAACCTCGCTCTATTATTGGGAAGGGAAACTGGAGCAGGAGTACGAAGTACAAATGCTGCTGAAAAGCGACGTGGAGCACCAGGAAGCGCTGCTTGCCTGCCTGAAATCCCACCACCCTTATCAAACTCCAGAATTACTGGTTCTGCCAGTTGCACATGGAAACAGTGAATATCTCTCATGGCTTTACGCATCCTTACGCTAGTCCTGCTGCTTTGTAGCTCGCAGGCCTTCGCCGGGCTTTTTGACGGCCAGAATAAAACCCAGTTTGTGCCGGTGGATCAGGCCTTTGCCTTTGATTTCCAGCAGTCCGAACACCAGCTCACCCTTAACTGGCAGATAAAACCCGGCTATTACCTTTATCGCCAGCAGATCAAAGTCCAGCCCGCCAGCGCCGACATTGCGCCGCTTAGCGTCCCCAAAGGCAGCTGGCATGAAGACGAGTTCTACGGCAAAACGGAGATCTTTACCGACCAGCTTTCCCTGCCGGTAACGATAAATTCCGCCAGCAAAGGTTCAACGCTAAGCGTGACCTACCAGGGCTGCGCCGAAGCAGGGTTCTGCTATCCACCGGAAACTCGCGTTGTGCCGCTGAGTGCGGTAGCTCCCCTGGCTCAATCTGACTCTGCAAATTCTTCCCGTATCTCCCCTCCGGGAGATGAGGCCAATATTTCTTCCCCCCTCTCCCCTCCTGGGGAGAGGGCCGGGGTGAGGGGCACAGACAACTCCGCCCCCTCATCGCTCCCCTTCTCTTCGCTATGGGCATTCCTGATAGGGATCGGCATCGCCTTTACTCCCTGCGTGCTGCCGATGTACCCGCTTATCTCCGGCATCGTGCTGGGAGGTAAACAGCGGCTTTCAACCGCCAGAGCGCTGCTGCTGGCCTTTGTCTATGTGCAGGGCATGGCGTTGACGTATACCGCCCTCGGCCTGGTCGTTGCCGCTGCCGGGCTACAATTCCAGGCCGCGCTACAGCATCCTTACGTGCTTATCGGCCTGTCGGCGCTGTTTATCCTGCTGGCCGCCTCGATGTTCGGCCTGTTTACTCTGCAACTGCCCTCCTCGCTTCAGACCCGCCTTGCGCTTATCAGCAACCGTCAACAGGGCGGTTCGGCAGGCGGCGTCTTTGCCATGGGCGCGCTGGCCGGGCTTATCTGCTCGCCGTGCACGACTGCGCCACTCAGCGCCATCCTGCTGTACATCGCCCAGAGCGGGAACATGTGGCTCGGCGGCGGCACGCTTTACCTCTATGCCCTCGGCATGGGCCTGCCGCTGATCCTCATCACCGTCTTTGGCAACCGGCTGCTGCCGAAAAGCGGCCCGTGGATGGAAAGCGTTAAAACCGCGTTTGGCTTCGTGATCCTCGCCCTGCCGGTCTTCCTTCTGGAGCGTGTACTGGGCGACATTTGGGGCCTGCGCCTCTGGAGCCTGCTCGGCGTGGCATTCTTTAGTTGGGCCTTTATTACCAGCCTGGGTGCGAAAAAATCGTGGCTACGTGTACTGCAAATCGCCCTACTTGGCGCCGCGCTGGTTTGCGTTCGCCCGCTACAGGACTGGGCGTTTGGTGCACCTGCGGCCACGCAGAATACTCCGCACCTTAGCTTTAATCAGATAGCCACCGTTGAACAGCTGGACCAGGCACTGGCGAACGCTAAAGGCAAGCCGGTAATGCTCGACCTTTATGCAGACTGGTGCGTGGCCTGTAAAGAGTTCGAAAAATACACCTTTAGCGATCCTCAGGTGCAAAGCGCGCTATCTGGCACCGTTTTACTTCAGGCCAACGTGACGGCAAACAACGCCGCCGATAAGGCTTTGTTGAAGCATCTACAGGTGCTTGGCCTGCCGACAATTTTGTTCTTTGACGCCAACGGCAAGGAGCAACCGGCGGACCGCGTAACCGGCTTTATGGATGCAAAGGTGTTTAGCGAGCATTTGCACAATCGCAGGCAGTAAACAACACTTAACCCGTTGGGAAACGTAAGGAGAAGACCGTGCAACGCGAAGAAGTTTTAGAGCACGCCCTGCATGTCCTTGAACGAGAAGGCATAGCCAGCACGACGCTGGAGATGGTGGCCGCCGAGGCCGATTATCCTGTCGACAAGATCCGTCAGTTCTGGCCGGACGGCGAAGCCATGCTGTACGACGCCCTGCGTTATCTCAGCTCGCAGGTGGATGTCTGGCGCCGCCAGCTGATGTTGGATGAGGAAATGTCTCCTGAGCAGAAGTTGCTGAGGCGCTACCAGGCGCTGGCCGAATGCGTCAATAACCAGCGCTACCCCGGCTGTCTGTTTATTGCCGCCTGCACTTTCTACCCTGACCCAACGCATCCGATCCATCAGCTCGCGGATCAGCAGAAAAAGGCGGCCTGGGAGTACACTCACGAGCTGCTAACCCAGATGGAAGTGGACGACCCGACCATGGTTGCGCACCAGATGGAGTTAGTATTAGAAGGCTGCCTGAGCAAGCTATTGGTCAAACGTAGCCAGGCAGACATCGACACGGCCCGCACGCTGGCAGAAGACATTCTGCGCTTTGCGCTGTGCCGCCAGGGCGGTGCCTTAACCTGAAGCTGCACTTTTTAGCCGCTCTGAATGAAAAGCAGCCAATCAGCATGGTTTCAGCTATTTTTTATGACAAAGCCGTTGACGCCTAACGGCCTTTACGGTTTAATGCCGCCCGTTGCCCGGATAGCTCAGTCGGTAGAGCAGGGGATTGAAAATCCCCGTGTCCTTGGTTCGATTCCGAGTCCGGGCACCACTATTTAAAGAAACCAGCCTACGGGCTGGTTTTTTGCTTTCTGGCGTCTGGCCTCTTCATCGAACTAAAGTTCGGTTACTCGTATCATCCTGATACTCGCCCTTCGGGCCAGCGCAAGCACTGTTCAAAAACGTTCCCGACGTTTTTGTACTCATCTCATCCTGATACTCGCCCTTCGGGCCCGCGCAAGCACTGTTCAAAAACGTTCCCGACGTTTTTGTACTCATCTCATCCTGATACTCGCCCTTTGGGTCAGCGCAAGCGCTGTTCAAAAACGTTCCCGACGTTTTTGTCCGAGTCCGGGCAGCATTATTTAGAGAAACCAGCCTACGGGCTGGTTTTTTGTTTTTAGATTTTTATCTAAAATTTACGTTATCTGGCCAAGAAGACTTAAACAGAAATTATCAGTCAGATATCCCCTGATCTCACAAATCAGGAATAAAACCTTCTTCCCTCAGTACCTTAATCACCCCACGAATCAGATATGAGTTCGAAAACTTCGCCGTATAGATGCGAGCACCTTCTTCTACAGGCTGGAGTAATCCCCGCTCAATCAGCTTACCTAGCTGATAGGTCACCTGCGTCGGTTTAAGGTCAGGTAAAACGGTGCGGAGATCGCCTGCTTTTATCGTCCCCAGCTCAACTGCACGTTTCAGAACTTTCGATTCCAGCAAATTTATCAGTCCTCTCTCCAGCGAAAAGTCGATAGCCGGGTACAGGATTTTTTTGCTCAGGAAAGCATTATTTGTCAGTTGATCGACTTTCTTCAGCTCAGATGAGATCCCCGAAAGGACATATAAGCACCATTCCTCCAGCCCCCGATCGGTTCCCTTATCGGCTAACGAAAGCATGGCGTAATAACGTTCGCGATCGTTACAGAATACCACTGTCGGATTAAGTACCCTGCCACCCGCCTGAACATTAAAACCATATTTGATCAGTAACGCATACGTCAGCAATCTGACCGTGCGGCCATTGCCATTACCAAATGGATGTATCCAGCCAAAACGGTGATGTACCAGCGCAATCTTCATCAGATCATACTTTGGCTTGTCGGCACGATTAATAAAAGCGGTCAGTTCCATCATATAATCAGGAACACGGATGTGATCCGGAGGAAAATGATCGGACTGGGCGATACTAACGTTATGTTGTCGATATGCACCGGGCGTTTTATCGCCCTCCTGTTGCAGCCCCACAACTGCCAGGCTATGTAACTCGCGGATAAAATATTCCGTTATCTCATCGCCATTGCTCAGGTATTCGTCAATGAACTCCATCGCGGCTTCAATATTGTTGATTTCTTTGAGCTGGTCTGTGGAACTCTGTGTTCCTTCAACCTTGCTTTCAACATAGTCGGCAAGTGTCGTGTGATTCCCCTCGATCCTCGCAGAACCCAAGCTCTCCAGCATGTGGAAAACGGCTTTCAACTGCGCAAACAGAATAGGGTGGACATCCGTTTCCAGCCTCAGATGCCGTAGTAACTCCAGTTCCGTCAGCGCATCGACCAAAGGGGAGTCAAAACTAGGGTTCAGAAGCGAGAGTTCAAAGTGATTAAATTGAGCCATGATGTTTAACCATCTCAACTTGCTTATAGCAACATCTCAAAAGTTTAGCAAAAATCTCAATATAATCTATGAATTAGATTTTTTGTAATTCCACATTATATCAAATCCTTCCAGCCCACTTATCTGATTTATCTTGCGAGGCCAAATAAACACAGGTCCACGCTAAAGGCGGTCAGACATTTTTTCGCACGATCGTCGGAAGAGAGCATGGGTTAACATTCTTTTTGACGGCCAAAAAGGCCAAAGGCGAGAACAGAAACGGCGGATGGAACTAACTAAGCCAAAAATTCAGCGCGATAACGCCGCAGGTTATCAGCAGGGAGAGGATTAACTCGAAACTGTAGCGTCGCAACATTATCTGCACTCCAGAAAGAAACATCCGGCAAGCCGGGTGTCTGGCTCGGTGGCAAACAGGTAAAAAACGGGATTTTTACCTGTTTGGGGTAAAGCAGAAGACACCCTTCTTTGCGTTTTTCCGCAGGCGATAAATACGTTCCAAACGTCGTTATTTATCCCTAATAAAACACCCGGCAAGCCGGGTGTTCGTGTTAACGCTTTAAGCTACCGGGGTTGCCCCGTTAAACTTATGCTGCTGGCTGAGCAGCTGGTTTCACAGCAGCTTTATGGTGTTTCTTAACGTGTTTTTTAGCAGCCTGAGCCTTCTGAGCGGCAGCCGGTTTTACTGCTTTTTTGTGGTGCTTTTTGGCAGCCTGAGCTTTCTGCTCGGTCGCTGGCTTAGCGGCTTTTTTATGGTGCTTTTTAGCAGCCTGGGCTTTCTGAGCGGCAGCTTTTTTGTGTTTCTTATGGTGCGTTACTTTTGCAGCAGGTGCTTTAGCGGCAGCTGGCGCAGCGGCGGTAGTTGCCGGAGCAGCAGCCGGAGCGGTAGCAGTAGTGTCAGCAGCGAAAGCGGCAGAAGACAGACCCATAGCAGCGGCAACAACCAGAGCTAATACTTTTTTCATTTCGACATCCTCGAATTTATTTGAGTGTTAACCCCACTGCGGGGCCGTTGAAATGAACTATAGGCCTGCCGACAAAACTCTTCAGTGAGTGATTGGTATCGGCGTGTAATGAAATGTACAACAAAGAATGGCATCGCTTTTAGCCGTACTCTCAAGTAACAAAATCATTTATCACTCTGCCATACAAGCCTGCAAAAAATCCCTCTTACATCTGCACCGCTAAGTGTCCACTAGGATCAAAACCGGAACGATATGGCGAATTGGCACTAGCACTATCCGCTGAGAAGAGATCCATAGAAAAAAGATATATTAAAAAGTATGACTGGCAACGGCTATTCTGGGTTAACGAATTAAGTTTCTATGCTCTGCGAAAGCCCGTTATCACGGTTAAGACGTTTCCCAACTGGTGCGGACTGACACTGCTGAACGTAGATGGCATAGCCCAGTGGACACAGGATACGCCAGTCGCCCCTGCCCTTATCTGCAGTCTGCCTGATGGAGCCAACCAGTCACCTGTTAACGACTGCGGCCTTTGGCACCACCAAGGAAAGTGAATATATGCCAGCAGAGCAGTTGATAGAGCTGATCGGGGATAACACAGTGACATAAATTGATAAAGTATTCTATTCTCTGGGGCTTCTGAATGCATGGAACTAAGCGGGTGAACAGCGCCCCTGAAAAAAGGAGCGAAGTATGAAGAAGTCAGTAAGCTGGGCAAAGGTGACCATCTGGTGAAACTGAACACCACGCCACGGGGCGAAGAAGAAGTGGCCGGAGTTGGGCAAGAAAATAACGCCCCAATTGATGACGTTCACCCGCAAAGGAAAAATCTGCCATCTGTTGACCTCAATGATAGACGCGATGCGTTATCCGGGCAGGGAGATAACAGAGCCGTGTACACTCCCCTGCGAAATAGAGCTGGAATACAGGGAAATCAAACAGACGATGATGCAGAGCAGACTCTCTCTGCAGAGTAAAACCGGAGATTGTGGAGCAGTAGCTGCGGGGAAGCGTTGCTGCCAGACAATCTTGTGCGTTATCAGATGATAAAAATGGCGGGTAGATCGAAAGGTTACTGGCCAAATCAGTTGATCTTCTCAGAGTCTCGTAGTTTGGTAACACGAAAACTGATGACATTACAGGGAGCGTCGCCTAGGCGTATCCCGGAGTTGCTACGGAGTCTGGAGAGGATAGCGTATATGGTAAGGCTATCAGCACGAAGAGAAAGGGTGTTTCCGAAAGTGGTTAGGGAAGAACCCTATAAGTACAAAAAAGCGAAAAAAAGCCAGTCAGTTGCTTAACTGACTGGGATTATACCCGAAGGGTCGTTTTTTGTTTACATGACAAAAATTACATCGATCATGCACTCAAGCCAAGATCATACACATCTCAACTATTCTGCCCTGCATCCATAATGGATTTAAGAAGATTTCCACCACTTGTTTTAGATAGCTTTGAGTTGCCACAGTTAGATATTTTTGCGCTTCTATTTAAGGATGTTAACAGAACTTCTATTTCTTTAATTCTATTCACTGATGTCTTACAATTAATAAATGTATTGTTTAAATTGGATGTTATCGTGTGAATTAAGTCCTTCTTCTCTTCAATCTCTTCTCTTGCTGCTTCAAGGAGTATTTTTGTTATATCATGTTCATTTTTTTCTTTATTATATGGACTAGACGAATCCATATATATAATTATATGATCACGACCTATGGATACTAAACCCAAAATAAGAGCAAGGACTGCGTATGTAATAGATAGACTTAACTTCCCCTGATTAACAGTCTCAGTAGAAATTTTTATCACCACGAAGGATATACCAGCCTGAATAACCGCATAAAAAAGAGTAAGGATCTTCCCTGTATACTTCATTTTTAAAAAATCACCAACCGACATCATAAACACCTCGAATTATGATATAGTCTTGTGAAGAATACCCTTTTCAGTCATCCTCGTTGAGAACAAGTCTGGCGCAAAAGAAATCATATCAATAGCTGGATTGATCACATCATCTAATACATCCCCTTTAAGATAAGGCATCTCAAAACTGAAATTAATCATTATATCCTTACCTTTTACATCATTCAGACAAATTTTTATCGACGGTATCATCTTATTTGATGAATTAACAATCTCAAGAATATCACTACGAATTATTTTTTTTATTTTCGCAGTATATATGAATTGAAATCTTATAGATATATAACTCCACGCCCCCCCGCTTACATTCATGAAGGAATAAATCATACCATCCCTAATGAATTTACCGACAATTCTTCGCATTTTCTCATCACCATCAACACATTCATCTTTTATTATTTCAACGTTTGTGTTCTTAGAGTTTTCTTCTAACAATTTTTTTATCATAACACCCTCAACCTACAATATTTGAACTTAACTCATCCATTATAAATGAAAAATAAAAAACAGTAAAATGAAGTATGTAAAATTAACAAAAATACATCATTAAAATGAAAAAAAACCTAGAACATTTAGTTATTATAATTGATCATGGCATATATTATGATCCAAAAAATCAAAAGTGAGAAGTAAAGGACTACGTAAAATCAATATTCATCATAACACCTCATTTCACGTATTGCTGAGATACCTCCAGCGCTGTTCTGCGGCAAAAGACTACTTTATTCCTGGACTGAAAAAACCAAATCACACTAGATAAATTGGTGTACTTGCATGCTATTAACAGCACTATCTAGCGAAAAAAGGCGATAAATAAACAGCGTAACGTATTTTTCCAGGTTTTCACCTATGTATTAGTGGAAAAATAGTTGATAAAACTTACGCATGTGCAAAACCGGGTGCGACTAATTGAGTATCGGGATGTAGGGTGGCTAGTTTTTTTTTGTTATCGTTATCAACCTAGCGGCTCAACAAAATTTACCCCAATTCTTTCTCTCTTTATGCATTTATTTTTCAGCTTCGTAGAATCAGACCTAGTTTCAAAGAAATATCCTTTGGCGCACAAATGTGTAACGGTTGATTTCCCTCGCGTATACATCACCACCGTACATATATTTCAGAAAGTGATTCCTGTCGTCGCTTACAAATAAAGACAGCAAAAATTTCGGTTGCCAGAATGTAAGAGCAATCTATTCGACGAGATTAGTAGACGACATAATTAGGTGTTCTGGGATATATAAAATAAAGAAGAATGAATCGGTACAACGCATGTTCATATTAGTAATGCCTTATGGAAAAATCAGATCCTAATAAAACGGTTCACTATGCTAGGACAGCTGTACGCCAGTGCGGACGTTGCATTCTAAGGGATGTGGTATTTATAGGGTAATAATGCATTTACGATTTCAGAACTTTCTCCATAGTGGGAAATACTATGGTTGTAGCGATGAGTGTTCCAGCTTGTACTTCACAGACTGCATCAAGCAAAATATCTTTCAAGGGCATTTACGACTCCTTTCAGCCCTTAATTTTCAAATGGTATCAGGCAATTATGTGCTGCAAATCCTGCAAAAATAACGGTTAACCGACGTAGTGCTAGCATCAATATATATATCTTATATCGTCCGCTTTTTGCATCTTATAACGTACTTAAAAATTGAATAAGCTTAGATGCATAATTGGCTTTTACAGATTTCCCGGACTTTACAGCAGAGGTGTAAGTGGCATAACTGACATTGCCAAACCCGGCCGCTTCACTGATCGAGAATTTCGCCATTGATCATTAACTAATTGTTATAAAAGGAAAAAATAATAGGCGAGGTCCTAAGTAACATATAACGATAGCTATAAACGTAGTCTCAAAAGCAACTCACTCCTCCTCTCTCCCTTAACCCCGTATTTAATCCCTGTATTTTCAATTGATTTTGAACCAGAAACCGCCGGGCCGGGGGGCAATTTTGACCAAAATCAAAGTTGTATATGGTTTGCACGTTAAACGGTGGATATCGTCTTCACTCCTGGATATAAACACGAACGATAATAACTATCATTAACATTTATATGGATGGATAATTATGCCAGGGACACGTAAAGACAGGCTCGCTTTCTCTACCTTACCGCTGTTTGTCGTCACCTCTGTTTCGGCAACGGTAGCGACACCGGCTCACGTGAACGCCCCATCTGAAGAAACGATGATTGTCAGCACCAGCCGCTCGGATCTCAACCTGTGGAACAGCCCGGCAACCATTCAGGTGATTGGCAGCAAGGCGCTGGAAAACTCAACCAGCGTTTCGGTTGCCGACGATCTGCGGGATATTCCCGGCGTGGAAATAACCGATAACGCCCTCGCGGGACGCAAGCAAATACGCATCCGCGGCGAAGCCTCATCGCGCGTGCTAATCCTCATTGACGGCCAGCAGGTGACCTACCAGCGAGCCGGGCAGGACTATGGCGCAGGCTTACTGATTGATGAGTCGGCACTTGAACGCATTGAGGTCGTTAAAGGCCCTTACTCCGTACTCTATGGTTCCCAGGCCATCGGCGGAGTGGTGAATTTCATCACCAAAAAAGGCGGAGACAAGCCGCTGGGCGGGATAGTAAAAGCGACTTACAACTCGTCGACAGCTGGCTGGCAGGAGTCCGCTGCGGCATGGGGAAGTATCGGGCGTTTCGATTATCGAATCAACGGAAGCTATTCAGATCAAGGCAACCGCGACACGCCGGATGGCCGCCTGAACAATACCAACTTCCGCAACAACGGCCAGGGCATCTGGCTGGGCTACAACTTCGATCGTCATAAAATTGGCCTCTCGCTCGATCGCTACCGCCTCTCTACCCAAACCTGGTACAGCGATACCGACAACCAGTTTGATGCCTTCAGCGTCAAGATCCCCGATATGACGCGTGAAAAAATAGGGCTGTTTTACGATTTTGATGCCGACGGCGACTACCTGAAAAAAATCCATCTCGATGCGTATAGCCAGACTATCGCCCGCACGTTTGAAAACGAAGTCGCCACTACGCAGACGATCCCGTCGCCGATGATTAAAGCGCTGACGGTCAGAAACCAGACGCATACCAACGACAAGCAGTACACCCAGGGGGTCACGCTGCAAAGCAACTTCTCGCTACCGGCGAATAATGATCTGGTGATAGGCACACAATATCAACACGATAAGCTTACCCAAACCTCACAGGGCTACACGCGCCAGACGGCAAAAACGGGATTCTTTGATATCGAAACCCGCACCCAATCCCAGGATGAGTCGGAGCAAAGCAACACGTCATTGTTCGCCCAAAATGCCTGGCAATTTGCGGACGACTGGACCTGGACCCTTGGTGCCCGCCAGTACTGGCTGTCGTCAAAACTGGTGAAAAGCCACTCTCAGAAGGTTGAAAATGGCGTAGCAACCAGCAGGATTGCAAACGGCCAGACCACCAGCGATAACCAGTTTGTCACCTCCACCAGCCTGAATTATTCAGGATTTAAAGATATTGAACTGCGTGCAGCCTTTGCTCAGGGCTATGTCTTCCCGACCCTGACGCAGCAGTTTATGCAGACCTCAGCAGGCGGCGGCGTAACTTACGGCAATCCGGGCCTCAACGCCGAACACTCCAATAACTACGAAATGGGCGCCCGCTATAAAGGCAATATGTGGATGATAGACAGCGCCGTCTATTACTCAGAAGCAAAAGACTACATTGCCTCTCTGGCCTGCAACGGGCAGGCAGTCTGCCAGGGCAATACCAGCGGTTCTCGCAGCAATTATCGCTATTACGACAATATAAATCGGGCCAAAACGTATGGCATGGAGCTGAGTGCGGAATACAACGGCTGGGCAGTGTCTCCTTACGTGAGTGGCAATATCTTGCGTCGCCAGTATGAAGGCAGCTCGTTAAAAACATGGAACACCGGCGAGCCAGGCCTCAATGGCCGTGTCGGAGTGAAGCATACGCTGCTGCTCAATGCCTTTAACTTAACGTCGGACGCGTTTATTCGCGTAGCCTCCAGCGCACGAGACAGCACCAGCGATGCCGAAAAACGTTATCCAGGCTGGGCAACGCTAAACCTGGCATTCAACGCGGAATTTGGTTCGAACGACCAGTATCAAGTTAACCTTGCGCTAAATAACCTGACAAATAAACGCTATCAGACCGCTCAGGAAGCGATCCCGGCGGCAGGCTTTAATGCGGCAGCCGGCTTTGGGTGGAAGTTCTGATGAGCAAAAACATCGCTGCCCTGCTGTTAGCGCTTGCCGTTTCGGTTTCTGCCGGCGCCAGCGAACGACTGGTTGTCGCCGGGGGGTCACTAACCGAGCTGATCTTCGCCCTGGGTGCAGGCCAGCATGTCGTCGGCGTGGACGAAACAACCGCCTGGCCGCCGGAAAGCGAAAAATTGCCGCATATCGGAACATGGATGCAGTTAAGCAGCGAATCTATCCTCTCGTTGCGCCCCACCACGTTTATTACCTGGCAGGATGCGAAGCCGCAAATCGTCTTTGAGCAGCTCCGAAAGCTGAAGCTAAATGTTCTGACTCTTCCGCGTATTCCGGCCACGGTTGACCAGATGTACGCCAACATTCAGACACTTGCCAATGCCCTGGCGCGCCCTCAGCAGGGCGAGGCATTGATCGCTAATCTACAGAACCGGCTTGATGCCATTGCAAAAAGTAGCGCGCAAAAAAGTCACCCCGTAAGAGCCATGTTCATTCTCTCCGCCGGAGGCAGCCTTCCCCAAGTGGCGGGTGCAGGCAGCGTCGCGGATACCATCCTGAAGATGGCGGGCGCCAATAATATTGCCCGGCATCGCCAATACCAGAGCTACAGCACCGAAGCGATGATCGCCGCGAACCCGGACGTGATTGTGGCTACCACTCAAATGACGCAAGGCGACCCCAACGCGCTGAAAGCCATCCCCGGGATCACGCTCACCTCCGCCTGGAAAAATAAGCGCATAGTCATTATCGACCAGGCGTTGATTTTAGGGATGGGGCCGCGAATCGCAGAAGCCGTGGAACAGCTGCATCACCAGTTTTGGCCGGAGCCCAGCCAGAACGGTGAGTTATTTTTTGAAAATATGAGCGATGTTAATAATGAAACCTGAACTGGATCTCAAATCCCACTTCGCATTGCCCGGCGGCCAGCCTTTTAAAGATCGTCACGCCACCATGCCGTGGCGCGGTGCAATGCCCATAGCCAAAGAACAGCTTGAGCAGGCCTGGCAGAACGTTATCAATACTCCCGCGCCCGCAGGAAAACGGCTGGTATACCTGCATATCCCCTTCTGCGCAACGCACTGTACTTTCTGCGGTTTTTATCAGAACCGTTACGAAGAAGATCATTGTGCCCGCTACACGGATGCCCTGCTGCGAGAAATAGAACTGGAGGCCAGCAGCCCCCTGCATCAGTCCGCGCCGATCCACGCAATCTATTTTGGTGGCGGTACGCCTTCCGCTCTGTCAGCCAAAGATCTGGCCCGCATTATCACCGCCCTACGCCGCAGCCTGCCGCTTGCCCCTGACTGCGAAATTACCATTGAAGGCCGGGTGCTGAACTTTGACGATGAGCGGATAGATGCCTGCCTGGACGCAGGGGCCAACCGCTTTTCTATTGGCATTCAGTCGTTTAATAGCAAAATACGTAAAAAAATGGCACGCACGTCAGACGGCCCAACCGCCAGGCGTTTTATGGAAAACCTCTGCAAGCGCGATCGCGCCGCGGTAGTTTGCGATCTGCTGTTTGGCCTGCCGGGGCAGGATCAAAAACTGTGGGCAGAGGATCTGGCTATTGCGGGAGACATCGGCCTCGACGGCGTCGATCTCTATGCTCTCAACCTGCTGCCTCAAACGCCGCTTGGCAAAGCGGTGGAGAACGGCCGGGTTGCGCTTCCCTCACCTTCTGAACGCCGCGACCTCTATCTTCAGGGCTGCGAATTTATGGATGATGCGGGCTGGCGCTGCATCAGCAACAGCCACTGGGCACGCACCACGCGCGAACGGAATCTCTACAACCTGTTGATCAAACAGGGTGCGGACTGCCTGGCATTTGGCTCCGGTGCAGGTGGCTCGGTAAACGGCTACTCGTGGATGGTCGAACGCAATCTGGAAGCCTGGCACGCCTCCGTTGCCGCTGGCAAAAAACCACTCATGATGATGACCCACACAACGGACCCGGGCTATCGCTGGCGGCACCGGCTACAGTCCGGCATCGAAACCGCCCGCGTGCCGCTTGATGAACTGACCGCTCACGCCGGCGAGCTTCAGCCGCTGTTAACCCAATGGCACGCGGCGGGCTTAACGCGCGACAGCTCCACCTGCCTGCGCCTGACGGACGAAGGCCGCTTCTGGGCCAGCAATATTTTTCAGTCTCTGCAAATACTGCTCCCCGCGCTCAATACGCCTGAAAATATGGACCAAAAACCTCAAGGAGTTACCCAATGAATCCCGTTTCTCTCGAAGAATATTTAAAAACGCAGCCGGACGGCACCCTGGAATCCATCGCCGCCCAATACAGCACCACGCTGCTGGATGTAGTCAAGCAGTTGCCTCCGCTGGCTCTGGTGGGCGGCGAATATTTTGATACCGTTTGGGATGCGGTGGGCGAATGGGGCAGCGTCACCACGCTGGTTCACACCGCAGATGTTATTCTTGAATTCTCCGGAGAGCTTCCTTCTGGCTTCCACCGCCACGGTTACTTTAACCTTCGCGGGAAGAAAGGCATGACGGGGCATATCAAAGCGGAAAACTGCACCCACATCGCGCTGGTCGAACGCCAGTTCATGGGGATGGACACCGCTTCGATTCTGTTCTTCAATCAGGCGCAGAGCGCGATGCTGAAAATATTTATTGGCCGCGACGAACATCGCCAGTTGTTAACCAGCCAGCTTGCAGCCTTCCGCATGCTGGCTCAAAAACTAAAGGAAAGTACTGCATGACGCCGTGGTTAATTTTTGGAGCAGGTGGAAAAGGGGTTGGGGCTTTAACCGCGATGCTGGCGCTTAGCGAAGGGCGCAGAGTCATTGCACTCGTGCGCAATGAAGAAGCCGCGCAAAACTTGCGTAATGCCGGAGCTGAAGTTGTCGTCGGCGACGCCTGCGATGAAGCGCGCGTGGAAGAGGCATGCCGCCTGGCGGGAACGGAAGCCACAGTGATTTCAACCATGGGCGGCTCGCAGGATTATCTTGCTCACCGCACGGTTATCGACTGCGCCGAAAAAGCGGGTATTTCGCGTATGGTGCTGGTCACCTCGCTTGGCTGCGGTGAAAGCTGGCCCTGGTTATCCGATCGCGCAAAAGCAGCATTTGGCCAGGCCGTACGGGAAAAATCCCTCGCAGAAAGCTGGCTGCAAACCAGCACGCTGGACTTCGCCATTCTGCGCCCCGGCGGCCTGCTTCATGGTGAACCAACGGGCAAAGCCATTCGCAGCCAGCACACCGAAATCCACGGCCTTGTTATGCGTGCAGATGTTGCCGCCCACGCCGCGGAACTGGCTCGTTCACCCAGCCTTAACGGTCAGGTTTACGGTCTTGTTGAACCGGGGTTAAAACCCGCCTGATACAGCGCCGGGCTTTCGCTTTTCTGGCTGTATTGCCCGGCCTGCTCTTCCCTCCTGCTACACTTCCAGGTAATTATCGAAGGATAACTAACCTGAGAAGAAGGCAGAAAACCACATGTCCGAACACAACTATCAGCCACCAAAAGTCTGGACCTGGAACAAGACCGACGCCGGTCAGTTCTCCAGCATCAACCGCCCTGTTTCCGGCCCGACCCACGAAAAAACGCTGCCGGTAGGCAAGCACCCGCTGCAACTCTACTCGCTCGGCACGCCAAACGGCCAGAAGGTCACTATCCTGCTGGAAGAGCTGCTGGCGCTGGGCGTTAGCGGCGCAGAATACGACGCACACCTGATCCGCATCGGCGAAGGCGACCAGTTCTCCAGCGGCTTTGTGGAAGTGAACCCAAACTCAAAAATCCCGGCGCTGTTTGACCACTCGGTCACGCCGCCGCTGCGCGTCTTTGAGTCCGGCAACATCCTGCTTTACCTCGCAGATAAATTCGGCCACTTCCTGCCGAAAGATATCGCAGGGCGCACCGAAGCGCTGAACTGGCTGTTCTGGCTGCAAGGCTCCGCTCCGTACCTGGGCGGCGGTTTCGGCCACTTCTACCACTATGCACCGGTAAAAATTGAATACGCCATCAACCGCTTTGCGATGGAAGCCAAGCGCCAGCTGGACGTGCTCGACAAGCAGCTCGAAAAACACCGCTTTATCGCCGGAGATGAATACAGCATCGCCGACATTGCCATCTTTACCTGGTATGGTTCGCTGGCGAAGGGTGGCCTGTACGAATCCGCCGAATTCCTCGACGTGGCGTCTTACAAGCACTTTGGCCGCTGGGCCGATGAAGTCGCCAACCGCCCTGCGGTAAAACGTGGCCGCGTGGTTAACCGCACCTGGGGCGATGTTCAACTGGCCGAGCGCCATGACGCTTCTGATTTTGACACCTTAGGTTTATAAGCCCCTCCTCCAGCCCTCTTCCCGAAAGGGAGAGGGTATTTTTCCCGCAGCACCCGCTTACTCAAATCACACAAATGATAATTATTTGCATTTAGTTATAGCAACAGCTATGTTTTATAGCATGTGCTATAAACGCTGAATCAATAATCACTCGTGAGGGAAGACGATGCCCGGGAAATTGAGACTTACACAGATAATACTGGCGGCCGGCACGGCGCTGATGATGCTTTCTGGCTCCGCGCTGGCGCAGGCAAAATTTAAAGCGGTGACCACGTTTACCATTATTGCCGACATGGCAAAAAACGTCGCCGGAGACGCCGCCGAGGTCGAGTCGATAACCAAGCCGGGCGCTGAAATCCACGAATACCAGCCCACGCCGGGAGATATTCGCCGGGCGCAGGGCGCGCAGTTGATCCTGACTAACGGCCTCAACCTTGAGCTGTGGTTTGAGAAGTTTTACCAGCACCTGAAAGGCGTTCCCGAAGTTGTGGTAACCACCGGCATCCAGCCAACCGGCATTACCGAAGGGCCTTATAACGGTAAACCTAACCCGCACGCGTGGATGTCGCCGCAAAATGCGCTGATCTACGTCGATAATATCCGCGATGCCTTCGTCAAATACGACCCGGATAATGCCGCGGTGTATACACGCAATGCAGAGATTTATAAGCAGAAAATCAAACAAACTATCGAACCGCTGCGCGCAGAGCTGGCAAAAATTCCCGCCGACAAGCGCTGGCTGGTGACCAGCGAAGGCGCATTCTCTTATCTGGCCCGCGACTTTGACCTGAAAGAGCTTTACCTCTGGCCCATCAACGCCGACCAGCAGGGCACGCCGCAGCAGGTGCGCAAAGTCATCGACAGCATTCGCAAATACCACATTCCGGCAATTTTCAGCGAAAGCACCATCTCAGATAAGCCCGCTCGCCAGGCAGCAAGAGAGTCGGGCGCTCAATACGGCGGAGTGCTGTATGTCGACTCTCTGAGCGCCGCAGATGGCCCGGTACCGACCTATATTGACCTGCTTCGCGTGACCACCAGCACCATCGTCAATGGCATTAATGAAGGGCTAAAAAAATGAGTCGCCGGGCAGGAATTGTCGTCCAGGACGCCAGCGTCACCTACCGTAACGGCCACACGGCGCTGAGGGCGGCGAGCTTTGAAATTCCGACCGGCACCATTGCCGCGCTGGTCGGGGTTAATGGCTCCGGGAAGTCCACGCTGTTTAAAGCGATTATGGGGTTCGTGCGCCTCGCCAGCGGCAGCATCTCGATACTGAGTCTGCCCACTCGCCAGGCGCTGCGAAATAACCTCGTTGCCTATGTACCTCAGTCCGAGGACGTTGACTGGACATTCCCTGTGCTGGTTGAGGACGTTGTAATGATGGGCCGCTTCGGCCATATGGGGATGCTGCGTATTCCCGGCAAAACAGACAAGCTGGCGGTAGAAAACGCGCTGGCTCGGGTCGGGATGAGCGAGTT
This sequence comes from Cedecea davisae DSM 4568, assembly GCF_000412335.2. GTDB lineage: Bacteria > Pseudomonadota > Gammaproteobacteria > Enterobacterales > Enterobacteriaceae > Cedecea > Cedecea davisae. Next base: position 154,939 of record NZ_KE161030.1, on the reverse strand, counting down.
CCGTAAACGCCAGATAGGCGAGCTTTCCGGCGGCCAGAAAAAACGCGTATTCCTGGCACGCGCCATCGCCCAGGACGGCCAGGTAATTCTGCTCGATGAGCCGTTCACCGGCGTGGACGTGAAAACCGAAGAGCAAATCATCAGCCTGCTGCGCGAACTGCGTGATGAAGGCCGCACCATGCTGGTCTCCACCCATAATCTCGGCGCGGTAACCGACTATTGCGACTATACCGTGCTGGTTAAAGGCACCGTGCTGGCCTGCGGCCCAACGGCAGAAACCTTTACTCAGGAAAATCTTGAACTGGCATTCAGCGGCGTGCTGCGCCACGTCACGCTGACCGGGAAAGAAACCAGCGTGGTAACCGACGACGAGCGGCCATTTATCCGCGGCGCGGCGCTAAAAGGGGAGCCGTAATGTCAGTTCTGCTTGAGCCGTTCAGCTATGGCTACATGTTCAACGCCATCTGGGTTTCGGCGCTGGTTGGCGGCGTCTGCGCTTTTCTCTCCTGCTACCTGATGTTGAAAGGCTGGTCGCTTATCGGCGATGCCCTTTCCCACTCCATCGTTCCGGGCGTGGCCGGGGCCTACATGCTGGGCCTGCCGTTTTCTATCGGCGCGTTTTTCTCCGGCGGCCTGGCGGCAGGCACCATGTTGTTTTTGAACCAGCGCACGCACCTGCGGGAAGACACCATCATCGGCCTTATCTTCTCGTCGTTCTTCGGCCTCGGGCTGTTTATGGTGTCGCTCAACCCCACTTCGGTAAATATTCAGACCATTGTGCTGGGGAATATTCTCGCCATTGCCCCGTCCGACATCGTGCAGCTGGCGATTATCGGTTTCGTCTCGCTGGCTATTCTGCTGCTGAAATGGAAAGACCTGATGGTCACCTTCTTCGACGAGAACCACGCGCGCTCCATAGGCCTTAACCCGCTGTGGCTGAAGGGCTTGTTCTTTACTCTGCTCTCGGCAACAACCGTAGCCGCGCTGCAAACCGTTGGCGCATTCCTGGTGATTTGCATGGTGGTCACGCCCGGCGCGACGGCTTACCTGCTGACCGACCGCTTTCCTAAGCTGCTGGTGATTTCCGTCACGCTGGGAACCCTGACCAGCGCCTTCGGCACCTGGATAAGCTACTTCCTTGACGGCGCAACGGGGGGCATTATCGTGGTTCTGCAAACCCTGCTGTTCCTGCTGACCTTCGTGTTCGCCCCTAAACACGGCCTGCTGGCTAACCGCCGCCGCGCGCGCCTGAGCCTGGAGCAAACGCCATGAGCCTGTTAGACACCCTGCTTTCTCCTTTTGAATTCGGCTTTATGATCAATGCCCTGGTGATGACCACGCTGGTCGCTATCCCGTGTGCGCTGCTCTCCTGCTTCCTGGTGCTCAAAGGGTGGGCACTGATGGGCGACGCCATGAGCCACGCGGTGTTCCCCGGCGTGGTTATCGCCTGGATGGTGGGCCTGCCGCTCGGCGTCGGGGCGTTTGTTGCCGGGCTGTTTTGCGCCTTTGCCACCGGCTATTTGCAGGATAACAGCCGCATCAAACGCGATACGGTTATGGGCATCGTCTTCTCCGGCATGTTCGGCGCGGGGCTGGTGCTCTACGTCTACCTCAAGCCGGACATCCACCTCGACCATATTCTGTTCGGCGATATGCTCGGCGTAAGCTACAGCGATATCCTGCAAACCGGCGCCATTGTGCTGCTTACCGCGCTGGTTGTAGCCCTGAAATGGCGAGACCTGCTGCTGCACGCCTTCGATCCTATCCAGGCCCAGGTTTCCGGCCTCAACGTCAAGCTGCTCAACTATGGCCTGCTGTGCCTGGTTTCGCTGACAATTGTTGCGGCGCTGAAAGCCGTGGGGATAATTCTCGCTATTTCGCTGCTTATCGCGCCCGGCGCTATTGCTTCGCTGCTGACGCGCACTTTCCTGTCGATGATGCTGGTCGCCGTGACGCTGGCTATCGTGATTTCTTTCGCCGGTGTTTATCTCTCGTTCTTTATCGACAGTGCGCCCGCCCCTACCATCGTAGTGCTCTCCGCGCTGGTATTTATCGCCGCTTTTATTCGGGCCACCATGAAACAGCGGCGGATGGAGGCCATCACGCAGCAACCCTGACGGCACTTTTATGGTACAAAGTATCTTCTCTCTTTTCGCCAGTATCAAGGTTGCGCCATGAGCTACACCATCGACATCATTTCCTGCATCACCGACCGTTTTGTCGAACTGACGGCCACCGAAAAGCGCATCGCCCAGTTTATTCTGGACGATGTGCAGTCCGCCGCGACGCTGCCGATTGCCGAGCTCGCCCGCCTGACGGAAACCAGCCAGGCCTCGATAACCCGCTTTGCCCGCGCCATTGGCTGTAAAGACGTGCGCGAGCTGAAGGTAAAACTGGCTCAGTCGCTGGCGGTCGGGCAGCGTTTTATACTCGACGTGCCGGATCTCGAAGGCGTACAGGGAATTTATGAAACCATCATCAACGTGCTGGAGATTAACCGCCGGGTGCTTGACCCTCAGTCGCTGAAAAAAGCGGTGGCGTATCTTAGCGATGCCCGCCAAATACTGGCGCTGGGGATGGGCGGGGGCTCAACGATTTGCGCCCAGGAGTTACAGTTTCGCCTGTTCCGTCTTGGCCTGCCGGTCGTCAGCCAGAGCGACGGACTGCTGGTCAGAATGATGGCAGCTTCGGTGTCATCTAACGACGTGGTGGTGGCGTTATCGCTGGGCGGCTACACGCCGGAAGTGGTGGAAAGCGCCGCGATTGCCCGCCAGTATGGCGCTAAGGTCATCGCGATTACGCCGCAGGAAACCCCGCTGGCGCAGCAGGCAGATATCGTGCTGCCGCTGGTTGTCAGAGAAAACGACTACATCTTTAAGCCCAGCACCTCGCGCTATGCGATGCTGGCGATGGTTGATGTGCTGGCCACCGAACTGGCGATGGCCAACAAAAGCCAGGCTAAAGACCGGCTGCGCCGCATCAAGCTGGCGCTGGACAGCCATCGCGGCGGCGTGGATCGCCAGCCGCTTGGGGATTAGAACCTTAGCCCCGGTCAGCCCGGTAGCAGGTCACATCCACTTCAACTTTACAGTCCACCACCAGGTCCGCTACGCAGCAAACGCGGGCCGGCGGGTGGCCGCCAAAGAAGTCGCGAAACACCTTATTAAATGACTGAAAATAGCGGGCATCGGTCAGGTAAACCTTCACATGTACCACGTCAGCCAGGGTGTAGCCCGCTTCGGTCATGATATCCACGCAGTTCTGAATCGCCAGCTGTGACTGTTCGACAATACCGCCTTCAACCACTTCTCCGTCTTTCATCGGCGTCTGGCCTGAAACATATAGCCAGCCTGCCGCTTCAACGGCTTTTGCAAACGGCAGGCTCTGCCCGCCAGTTCCGGTACTGCCGCCAACGCCATAACGTTTAATGCTCATCATTGCTCCTTGTTCATGAATTATGCCTGCCGACGCAGGAACCTTCCCGCGCGGCCAGTTACCTGTTGCCCGGCGCCATAGCTCATCACGCCGTTAACCATGACGGCTTCAATACCTGCCGCAGGCTGCTTCGGATGACTAAAGCTCGCCACATCACGGACCGTAGCCGGGTCAAACAAAACCAGATCCGCATAATAACCGCGCTTCACCAGCCCGCGCTCGGGCAGTTGAAAACGCGCCGCCGACATGCCCGTCATCTTATGGACTGCTTCGGTGAGCGGGAACAATTTCTCATCGCGGCTGTAGTGCCCGAGCACCCGCGGGAACGCGCCCCACAGGCGAGGATGCGGCATCGGGTCGTTGGGCAGCCCGTCGGAGCCAACCATCGTTACCGGGTATCTCAGCACGCGACGCACGTCTTGTTCGTCCATGTTGTAATAAATTGCTCCGGCGGGCATCAGTAATTTTCCCACTTCGTGAAGCGACATCGACCAGCTCTGCGCAATCTGCTTCAGGGTCTGCCCCGCCACTTCAGGGTGAGGCCCGGACCAGGTAATGATGATGTCGAACTCGTCGGTTATCTGTTTCATATCCAGCGTCGAAGAACTCGCCGAATACGGGTAGCAGTCACAGGAAACATCCTGCTGCTGGCGTACCTTATCGAACAGCTTCAGGGTCTCAACCGTGCGCCCCCAGTTTTTTGCTCCGGCACATTTGTGGTGCGACACCACCACCGGCACGTTGCCGTGGCGGCCAATACGGAAGGCCTCATCCAGCGCATCAAGGATAGGTTCGAACTCAGAACGCAGGTGAGTGGTGTAAATACCCTTTTCTGCCGCCAATTCTTCCACCAGCGCCATCACTTCTTCAGTAGAGGACTGAAACGCACTGGCGTACGCCAGGCCGGTGCTAAGCCCCAAAGCGCCCTGCTGCAAGGCCAGCTTTAACTGCTTGCGCATGGCGCTGATTTCATCCGCCGAAGCCGTGCGGAACAGGTCATCCATCTGGTTGTTACGCAATGCGGTATGGCCGACGAGCGTGCCAACGTTGATTGCCGGGCGCGCCTGCTCAACCGCGTGGGAGTAAGCCTCAACGGTCGGGTAAATAAACTGCTCCGCTTCACCGAGCAGGTTCATCGGGTCCGGGACCTGCGTTTTGATAGTCGCTCCAGCCGCGCTGATACCGCAGTTGCCGACAATCACCGTGGTCACGCCCTGGCTAATTTTGGGCAGATATTCAGGGAAACGAATAACGTTGATGTCGTCATGTGTGTGAACGTCAATAAAGCCGGGAGCCAGCACGCGCCCGCCGCCGTCAATTTCACATTCGGCTTCGCCGGTAATGGACGGGGCAATATCGACAATACGGTCGCCCAATATCGCAACGTCGGCGCGATATTCCGCCCCGCCCGAGCCGTCAATAACGGTGACATTCCTGAAGAGATAATCAAACTTCATCTGCGCCTCACGCCAATAATAATCTGCGTGCAAGTTAACCATTTACAAGCCGGAAAAACAGTGAAAAACTAAACAAAACACCGACAAATCAATGATACTTTTATTCATTTATCAATGGTAAAAATTAAAAACAATATATTTAACAACATATTAAAATTGATACTTAATCTGAAAGAAAGAATAACCCCGGAGGAAGTGCGTTATGAAATACCAGGAAATTAACCTTGTACCCCATAAGTCAGCCCTCATTAACCCCCCCGCCAATATCCTGAATGAAGACGTCTGCCTGCCCGCAGCCGTCATCAAAAAATCAGCCCTGAAAAGCAATATCCGCTGGATGCAAAGCTATGCGGATGCACGCGGCGTTTCGCTCGCCCCACACGGTAAAACCACCATGACGCCGTGGATTTTCCAGCAGCAGCAAAAAGCCGGAGCCTGGGCAATTGGCGTCGGCAGCGCCTGGCAGGCGAGCATTGCCATGGTTAGCGGCATCCACCGCGTTCTGATGGTGAACCAGCTGGTTGGCAAAGCGAATATGGCGTTGATTTCACAGCTGAAGAAGAAGTACCCCGACGTTGACTACCTGTGCTGTGTGGACAGCGAGGCTAACGCCCGCGCGCTGTCGGCCTTCTTTAGCCAGCAGGGACAAACGCTGGACGTACTGATTGAGCTTGGCGTTCCCGGCGGCCGCTGTGGCTGCCGTAGCCCGGAACAAGCTTTGGCCCTGGCCGGGCAATTAGCCGATCTGCCGGGTCTGCGCCTGCGGGGCCTCGAGATGTACGAAGGCGTGCTGCACGGCGAAAATCCTCAGCCGAAAATCGAAGCACTGCTGCGTGATGCCGCCGCGCTGGCCTGTAATCTGGAACGCTATGTAGAAGGTGAATTCCTGCTAACCGGCGCAGGCTCGGTCTGGTATGACGTTGTGTGCAACATCTGGCTGGCCGCAGAAAAACCGGCCAACTGCCGCATCGCAATTCGCCCTGGCTGCTACATCACCCACGACGCCGGTATTTATCAGGAAGCGCAGGAACAGTTAATGGCTCGGGACCAGGTTGCCTGCGATCTCGGCGGGGACTTAACTTCAGCTCTGGAACTGGTAGCGATGGTGCAGTCGGTTCCGGAAAGCGACCGTGCGATTGTGAACTTTGGCAAGCGAGACAGCGCCTTCGATGCCGGCCTGCCGCAGCCTGTCGCCCATTACCGCGAGGGCAAAGCGCTGGCCTCCCCGGCAGAAACAATCGAAACAACCGGCATTATGGATCAGCACGCGATGCTGAAACTTAAGCCGGGGGTGGATGTGCAGGTTGGCGATATTCTGGTGTTCAGCACCTCCCACCCTTGCCTGACGTTTGATAAATGGAAGGCGCTGCTGCTGGTAGACGACGAGTATAACGTGCTGGATGAGCTGGAGACGGCATTCTAATTTTTACCCTCACCCTAACCCTCTCCCTGAAGGGAGAGGGGATAAAAAAACCATGCTGTCCTGAACTCCCACTCTGGGGAGAGAAGATGAAAGAGCACTCAGTCCTGAGGGGAGAGGGGCAGCAGCAAATTTACTTCGCTTCGGCCAGCGCCTTAGCCTTCTCCTCTTCCTGCTGCTGAAGCTCGGTCTCCAGCATCTTCTTCTCGTAAACCTTAAAGAACGGGTAGTAGATGGCCAGCGAGATAAAGAAGCAGATAAACACCAGCCCGCAGGCGATGAGGTTCCAGTTAGTGGTTATTAATGCCCCCAGCGGAGCCGGGACGGTAAACGGTGGTTTCACCATCATGCGCGGAATTAACCCGCTGATAGTAAACAGATACACCACCACGGTATTCACCATCGGCGCGAGGATAAACGGGATAGCAAGGATCGGGTTCATCACAATCGGCGCGCCGAAAATCATCGGCTCGTTGATGTTAAACAGGCCGGGAATAAACGACAGTTTTCCCAGCTGTTTCAGGTAAATCACCCGCGAACGAATAAACAACACCACCAGCGCCAGCGTTGAGCCGGTGCCGCCCATTTGCGCATACCACTGGAAGAACTGCTCGGTAAAGATGTTCGGCAAGTCGTAAGCGCTAACGCCGGACTGGAACAACTCCATATTCTGGACAATCGCCTGATCCCACAGCGGACGGATCAGCGGCCCCATCACCGCGTGGCCGTGGATCCCCAGCACCCAGAACACATCAATAAACAGCTGAGTTACGATGCCGCCAAACAGGTTTGTGCCGGTCATAAAGCCCTTCAGCGGCATGATGATGTAGCTGATGATGGCGTTAATATCGACATTCAGAAAATGGCGGGGTATCCAGAAAATCAGCACCACGGCAAGCGTCGGGAACAGCGCTGAGAACGAGCTGGCAACCACCGGCGGTACGCCAGCGGGCATTTTGATTTCTATATTGCGTACTTTAATAAAGCGATAGATCTCAATCGCAATCAGAGAAGAAATGATCGCCCCAAACAGCCCCTGTGAGCTAAGGGAAGTGATAGGAATATAGCGCCCGGCAACGGCCTCCCCGGCGACCGTCACGCCTTGTTTAATATTCACCGGCACAATCATCAGCAGGGTCGCCAGCATCGCCAGCAGGCCGCTGGTAATATCGTTCAGCTTGTAGCTCTTACCGAGGAAAGATCCGATGGTAAAGGCCGCGTACAGCGACATCAGCCCAACCGTGAAACGGAACGGCACATCCAGCATATCGCGCCACGGCGCGATAAAGTCCATGTAGCCCTTGATTGGGATATTCAGCAAAATAACGAAGAAAGATCCGACGATGGTTAGCGGCAAAATAGAGATAAGCCCGTTGCGGATCGCCTGCATATGCCGCTGGTTGCCGATAGCGTTAGCCACCGGCATCAGCTTTTCGGCCAGCCTGTCAAAGCTAGACATGGTCAGCCCCCTCAAACCCATTATTCTCAATGACACCGCGGAACCAGCGCCCGGATTTTTTCAGCGAACGCTGCTGCGTTGCCAGCTCGAGACGGTAGAAACCATAGCGATTTTTATAAGCGTTCTGCCAGGACCAGCAGTCGATAAAGGTCCACATCTGATACCCGAGGCAATGGCTCCCGTCCGCGATGGCGCGGTGCAGCCAGCTCAGGTGCTCCTGCAGAAACTCAATCCGGTAATCGTCCTGTACTTCGCCGTCCACCATAAACTGCTCTTCGTCCATAATGCCGATGCCGTTTTCAGAGACAAACCACGGCAGGTTGCCGTAACGTTCTTTTACCAGCATCGCAATGTCGTAGAGCGCCGGAGGATAAATCTCTATGCCGCGCGAGGTATTCATGCGCCGCCCCGGCATCACGTATTCTTCAAAGAAACGCTCTGGCACAAAGCCGTGCGGTTCCTCAAGCAGCGTTTCACGCGCTTTAACTCGCCGCGGGCGATAGTAATTAATCCCCAATAGATCGACGCGCGTTGCGGCAATAAGCTCGCAGTCGCCCGGCAGGAACTCCAGCATCAAATCATGCTCTTTCAGCAGGGCAATCAGTTCGTCCGGGTAGCGCCCGAGCAGCATCGGCTCGTTTATGCTGCGCGTATAGAACAGGTCGGCCATCTCCGCCGCATGCCGGTCTTCCTCGCTATCGCTGCGCGGGTAAACCGGGATCACGTCCATAATGATGCCTATCTGGCCATCAAGATTTTGTTCTCGCCAGGCGGCAACCGCTTTGCAGTGAGCCATAACGATATGGTGCAGCACCTGAGTCGCCCGGCGGAAATCGGTGACATAGGGATAATGGCGGGGATGCAGATAGCCCGCTTCCGCAGGTATAAGCGGCTCGTTGAAGGTAAACCAGTAGCGCACGCGGTCGCCAAACAGCCGATAACAAATACCGGCATAACGGGCAAAAGCATCCACCACTTCGCGGTTTTCAAAGCCGCCCTTTTCCTGCAAGGCCATCGGCATATCGAAATGGTAGAGGTTGATAAACGGTTCGATCCCCTGACGGGTAAGCTCGTTAATCACATCGTTATAAAACTGTACCGCCTGCGGGTTTACTTCTCCGTCGCCGTCCGGGATCAGGCGTGACCACGAAATCGAGGTGCGGAACGAGTTAAGGCCGATATTTTTCGCCAGCTGGATATCTTCCTTCCAGCGCTGATAAAACGTTGAAGTATCGTCGGAGGTCACGCCGTTATAAAAGCGCTCATTAAACTGGTGCGAGGCGTGATCCCAGATGTTATCGCCCTTGCCGTCACCCTCGACCCGGCCCTCAGACTGCGTGGCGCTGGTCGCGGTGCCCCACCAGAAATTTTCAGGAAATCGGTAATCCATCAGACCTCCCGTTATGCGCTTTTCAGCAGCGAAATCGCATGGTCGAGCACTTTGTCGCCCTGCATCGCGCCGTACTGCATCATATCGATGGCGGCAACCGGCACGCCGTGAGGCGCAGCAGCGGCGCTCAGGCTTTGCAGCTGGAATTTGACCTGCGGCCCCAGCAGGATGACGTCCGCCTCGCCGACTATCTGCTCAAAGTCCGAAACAGGCACGGCGGTTATTTCCACCTCAATATCGCGACTGCTCGCAGACTGCTTCATTCTTTCCACTAACATGCTGGTAGACATACCGGCGGCACAGCATAAGAAGATTTTTTTCATCACTTTTCCCTCAGAGAATCAACGCGGTGTCCGCAACACGCGGCAAAATATATTCTGGGTAGTGGCTAAAAAAGCCACAAGAGAGGGGCAACACAGATTCGTTTTTAACGGCTGGTACTTTTGGCGGGAATGTGTGATTTAAAGAGAATTGTATTTAATAAACAAAGAAATAAGGCTGTTACTTTTCAGCTTTTACGCGCCCACCAGGCCACTTTTATTGGCAAGAATGGCGGTGTCGTCACAGATAGAAAACCGCACGACGCGTTTCTCTCGATATGTTTAAAAAAATTGAAAATATGTACATATCGCCAAAACATGTCGATGCCATCGACATATTTCGATGACATGTTTAAAAAATGGGGAAAAATGTACATGTTGCCTTGATGTGTCGATGCCAGAGGGATGATGTTTAGCTTTTACCATCAGTCTTTTTTCTTGCTGGTATTGCTGTATCTCAGTTTTGATGGCTGCGGTAATAAACTGCCCTGTGCTTTTACTCCTCCATGTTTTCAATCCATCAATGTCCCTCTCCCCAGCGGGAAAGGGACAGGGTGAGGGGTTATAAATTCCCCACGCCGCCATCGACCAGCAAATCCGTGCCCACCACAAAGGCCGACTCATCGGAAGCCAGGAATACCGCCGCTTTCGCCAGTTCCAGCGCGGTGCCCAGGCGGCCAATCGGCACCAGAGCGCGGATCTCGTCTCTCAGGGCATCTGCTCCCAGGCCGTTTCCTAACTTGCCCAGAGCGGGCGTTTCGGTCGGGCCGGGGCTAAGCCCGTTAACGCGGATGCCTCGCGGATGCAGCTCCCCTGAGAGCGTACGCGCCAGGGAGAGAAGACCCGCTTTACTCGCCGCATAAGCATTGGTTTGCGGCAGGCCAATACGGGCGCTAACCGAGCCACAAACAATCACCGACGAAGGGTTGGCAAGCTGCGCAAGAAGCGCCTGAAGCAGGAAAAACGGGCCTTTGAGATTGGTATTCATCAGCCGGTCATAGGCGTCTTCGTCCCACTCTTCCAGAGGATGATGGGTCACATCTCCGGCGTTGATATACAGCACGTCAATCTGCGGCCAAAGCTGCTTTAGCTCGTCGGCCACCTTCTGCTGCCCGGCAACATCGCCAGCGTCGCTTTTGATGATATGCACATTGCCCAGCAGCGCTTTGGCATCGGCCAGGCCCCGCTCGCTGCGCCCGGTTATCGCCACCGTTGCGCCTTCGGCAATAAACTGCCGCGCCGTCTCAAGGCCAATGCCGCTGGTACCGCCGGTAATTAAAGCGTATTTGCCGTTTAGTCTGCCCATCATCTTCACCTCTTTAATCATTGGTGAAGCCATTATTTCCGCTATAGTATCCTTTGGGTAGTAGGCACCAAATGGATACTAAAGCACCAAGTTGAGCGCATTAACGCGCGACGGGAGTGAGCATGACAAAAAATATTTCGCCCCTGCCTCAGGCAGGCAGCAGTTGCCCGATGGTGAGCTTCGTGAATCTCGTTTCGGGGAAATGGGCAATCCCGATCCTTTATCGCCTGATCGTGATAGACGAGGCGGTGCGCTTTAGCGACTTACAGCGAGCGGTTCACCCCATCACCCAGAAAGAGCTGACGCGCCAGCTGCGCCAGTTTGAAGCACGGGGATTAGTAGTCAGGCAGGTCTTCGCCGAAGTCCCGCCGCGCGTGGAATACCAGATTACGGCGCTGGGAAAATCTCTGCGCCCTACGCTCGATTCACTTGCCGAATGGATGACGGAAAACGCCGGGGAAATGGAACAATCTCGTCCCTGAGAATGTGAAATGAACTAGCCGAACACTTCGTCGACCAGCGCGCTGGCAAGGCGCATAGCCGAGCAGATACGCGGCATACCCAGCGCCACGCCCTGCCAGCTTTGCGTGATGGAATAACTCACCGGCTGCCGCTGCGTATCGCACCCATCGCCGAGCCAGATTAGAGCGTCTTTATGCTCCAGCAGGCCCGGTGAAGTGGGGGCTGCCAGCCAGTCATGATAATAATGGCGGGTACGTGCCGAGGCGTTAACATCCTCGGCAAGACGGCCAATCGCCAGGCTGCGCAGGTGCTCAATCAGCTCTTCTTTCTGCGGCAAACTTCCGTGGCTCACGGCATCGCCGAAGGTTCCCCAGCGCAGTTCTTCAAGCGCAACGTAGCAGCGTGCGGCCGGGGAGAACGAGAAATAATGCCCGCTGCGCCAGCGGGTAAATATCTGCTCGCAGTGAACCTTACCCTGGCGCACCAGATCCGTTTGCCGGAATTCCGCTTCCATTTTGCTTAGCTGCAAAGAAAGCTGCTGGCGTAAAGCCAGCAGTCGCTCACGCGCCGCAGCAGAATGATGGGCCGTGCGGGCAGAAACCGGCTCCAGCTGCCCAATCCTCTCGCTAATTTGGCTGTTGGCGAGATAGCTCTTTGCCCGATCGGCGGTCAATACTCCGAGCCTTGCCAGCGAGGCCTCCAGCTCATCCTGCGGCGGCATGCCCGCCAGCCCGGAGCGCAGGCGCTCGCCGCCCATGAACAGCTCCGTAAGCTGCTGATAAAAATCTTTGCTTTGCTGGCTTTGCCACGGCTGCCGCGCCACATCAATACTCAGTGCAAAATCGACGGCAAATTTTTCGCTAATACATCCGAGGGTTCTTACCGGCCCTTCCATTAATAGACTGCTCATTATTGCTCCGCCGTGAAAAGCGTCTGGATATCGTCCCGCAGCAGGCGGGTATCCTCGTGAATATAGCGAGCCGTTCTGACGCTTTGTTCGAGCTGGCTCTGCAGGGAAATCAGCACCGTATCATTCTGCTGCCTCGCCGCAAGACTTTGCTGCAAATTGCTGCGAATAGCATCCAGTGCCTGGGAAAAGTCGGCAAAAAAGGTCGCCATACCGGCGGTTACGGAAATGTCGATTTGCGCCGTAATCGCCTGGTTAATTTGCGCCAGAATGGTTGAAACGTGAGCGTGAAGCTTCTGCTGAAGCCGGGTCAGATCGATAACATAGCGGCTGTGGGTGGCAGCATAATCTTCCCAGCCCCAGTCCACTCCGTTCAGCCAGCGAGCAAGCACGCCACGCATCCCACTTTGCGGCTGCATTTCCGACATCAGCACTTCCTGATGGTCGATAACATTGCTAAAAGCCTGCCGGGCATCAAAGCTGAGCTGGTTGGCATTAAACGCAGGAAGGCTTATTTGCGCACGGAATCCCGCCACCGAAAGCCCGTCGCTCACCCGCTGCTCTACAGGTTTCAGGGCTTCCCGCAACGTATGGCACAAGCCCGCCTCCAGGTTGCTGAGCAGGGTGCTAAGTTCCCCGGTTAAGGTCTCCTGGGCGGCCAGCAAAATACTCTCGCTGGAGGCGCGAACTTTATGCAACAGCAGGCGAGCAGAGCTTTCATCCTCGCCCATTAACTTTTCGCTACCCGGCGCAAAATCCGCGTTACGGGTAAGCGACAGTGAATAAAACGGGTGCAGCCTTCCCTCCCCGATCCGCCCGGTCTGGAAGTATTCATCCAGATCGGCATGGATCTGGGTTTCAAAGCGCTGCACGAACGACGCGATGCTGGCGAGCGCCCCGGATACCTGCCCCTGAATCACCAGGCTTACCGACTGCTGCGTGCTTTGCAGCAGCTGCATATCCTCTTCAAGCTGCCGAATGTTCTCATGCAGGCTATCGTTGGTTACCTGCAATCCCTGGCAACGGAAGTTCAGATAGCTTTCTGCTCCGTCGGCGTAATCAAGCAGCTTGTGGCATGCGGCGCGCAATGTATACAGCGAGGCATTGGCATGCGCGGCATGCAAAATAGTTTCTATTGGCGACTCAAACATAGAGTCTTCCCACAGCAGATCGGCCGCATGGCGAAGGTGTTCTATATCGGCTAAATCCGCGCTGCGCCAGCGTCGGCCCAGCGCCGCTTCGGCAAAGTCCTGTACCCAGCGCTGCTGTTCCGGGTCCGGCAGGCGGCCATGGGTAGCCAGTTCGTAACGAGCGCGATTGGCAAGATAGCCCCACATACTGGAAACCGGAAATACTCTGTCCGGGTCGATGCTGCCCTTCATCAGCGTCCCGGCAATCATCGCCTTGACCTGAGTTTCATCGTCGCTATTTCTGTCTTTTTGATCGAATTTATTCACCAGAGCGTACAGCGGCACCGACTTGCTGACGCCCAGCACCGCCTGGCGTACCTCTTCATCAGAGATGGACTTCAACTGGGTGTAATCCATTACCGCCAGTACAGCAGAGGCCTGCGCCAGCTGCTCCCTGAGCATTTTTTGCAAATGCGGCTGCCCGGCTTCGTTTGGCCCCGGCGTGTCCAGCAGGGTCAGCTGCCCGTGGCCATTCTTCAGCCCGGCCAGATGCACAAATTCCACCTCGATAACCGGCACATGCTCAATCGCGGCGTAAGCTTTAAACGGGAACGCAACGTCCAGCACCCGGGAAAGCCGCACCAGATCGTTCAGGCTTTTCAGGCAGTGAAAAATCGGCTGAGCGCCAAGATAGTGGCGTTCAAATCCGGTGCCGTTGGCAATACGGGCGATTAGCGCATCCATATCACGGTCTATTTCCAGCTTGCCCGCCAGCATTTCGCGGTCGGTCGTCAGCAGCTTTTCCTGTAGTTCCGCCATCAGGCTTTCAATCGGCTTAACGTGCGGAAAATGCAGCACCGGTTCGCGCTGGCCCGGCGTATGGCGAATCAGCGTTGGCAGCGCGGTCATCGGCCGATTACGGTTGGGCAATACCTCGGTACCAACGATGGCATTAATGGTGGTCGACTTCCCTGCCTTCATGGTGCCCACAATAGCCAGCACCATTTCATGCTGGGTTATTTTGCGCCTTTCGTTTTGCAGCATATCTTTCTGTAATTCGATACCGCGTGGGCTAAACTTCAATGGATGTACGCTGGCCACAGGGTTCGCCACAGAGTTGTTTTTTTCATTCTGTAAAGCCAGCGGAGCGACTTTGAGCGCGTTAAGATTTTGCAGCGCTAATTGCAATAGCCGCTCGGCTTCCTGACTCAATTCAAAAACAGTTTGTGTGTGCATAAAAAATGTTTCCTTAACTCAAATTACCCGGTTTATCTCTGCCAAACTTTTTTTGTAATCCTGGCAATACCGGTTTTTATAATTACGTGAGGAAAATAATTTATTAATTAACATTACACCATGCCGCGATCCTGGCTTTTAAGTCACTTTGCCAGACCTGCGGAGAAATAATGGTGAGATGCGGTATCCAATACTGCACCAGCGGAAACAATTGCTCGGGCGAAGCAATATGGCTTGCAAGAAGCAACTCTCCGTTATCGAGTTCCCTGATGGTCTTTTGAAACGGTAATAACTTGCGTTGTTTGAAATGTTCGGCTGCCTGAGCCGAAACTTGTAACAATACTTCAGTTTTTACCCTTTCGCCCCCAGGGTCATCCTGGTTATCAATTAATGGATAAAAAATAGCTTTTCGCTGAGGACTATTTTCATATTCATACCCTACAACCAATAAATCTGGAATAGCCCGCAGAGTAATAAAGTGATTATGGCTTTTTATGTCGTACCACGGATAAAACGCAGCAAGCCCTACGCGCTTGGTAATGCGTAACAGGTCGTTTACGTTAAACTGTCCTTTTAAATGCGAAGAGAGACGCTTTTTCCCCTCGCCGACGTCCTCCAGAATAGCACCAAGCCGGTTCAAATCACGATACGCAGTTCGCATATCTACATCAAAACGCTGGCGGATAATATCAGCGGAAAGGGTTTCCCCCTGATAAAGACTTAAGACGATTTCGGCCAGTCGATCTGCAACTTTTACTTTTGCGCCTTTCATTCTCATCGGTTCCTGCCTCTGTATCGGTACATCCATAGGCCCAACCATACCCCTGTCAAGTGACAGGAGGTGTCAGCGCAATACGCTTTTTTTTATTTTTTCAAACAGGTATAGCGCAGCAGCCCACGCTGGCATAGCGGCCCGTAGCTGAATGAAACTAAGTTAAATTAGCCTTATTTAACGGCAATTAAAGCCCGAACTTTAAGTTAAATTTGGCGCTTATTTTCTTGAATGACATGATTTTTGCGTATTAACAGCAGGATGGTGGCTCAGCGGGCCTGAAAGGGTCGCAATAATCCCTGCAAATGTAGGGTTTTGATGTATAATCCCGGCACTTTTTCGCGATTCAGTACGCTTTCGTCGTCAAATCGCTATTTATCATTAATTTATCTTACCTTGAGGATCAGATAATGCAGCTCCCTCATTGCCCGAAGTGCAATTCCGAATACACCTATGAAGACAACAGTATGCTTATCTGCCCGGAGTGCGCTCATGAGTGGAACCCGAACGCCGCTGGCGAAGAGAGCGACCAGCTGGTGGTTAAAGATGCCAACGGCAATCTGCTGGCCGATGGCGACAGCGTCACGGTAGTCAAAGATCTGAAGGTCAAAGGCAGCTCTTCGATGTTGAAAATTGGCACCAAAGTGAAGAACATCCGCCTGGTAGAAGGCGATCACAACATTGATTGTAAAATTGACGGTTTTGGCCCGATGAAGCTGAAATCCGAGTTTGTGAAGAAGAATTAATTTCTGCACCGCAGGCAGCGTTTTGCTGCCTGCCCCCGCCTGGCTTACCTTTCCCGCACCACCTACACTTCTTCTGTACTCTCAACGCAGAGGATTTAGCGATGTCTTTAGCACCCTACATCTCATTAGAAGGCCGCTGTAACGAGGCTATTGCCTTCTACCAGCAGGCCCTGAACGCCGAATTGACGTTCAAAATCACCTTTGGAGAAATGCCCAAAGAAGCGGGTAACCCGGAAGAGTGCAGCGGCGCGGCCGAGTATTCAGCCGACAGTATCATGCACGCCAATTTACGGATTGCCGGCAACGAATTGATGATGAGCGACGGTAATATGGGCGGCGAAAAGTCCCGCCACAGCGGCTATGCGTTGTGCCTGGCCACGCATGATGTTGATGAAGGAAAGCGCTGGTTCGAGAATCTGGCCGTGGGCGGCAAGGTAACAATGCCGTGGAGCGAAACCTTCTGGGCGAAGGGCTACGGCTCGCTGACGGATAAGTTCGGCATTCCGTGGATGGTCAATGTCGAAAGAGAAAGATAGTTTATTCTGTTATTCATCTCAGGCCCGAAACTCCGGGCCTTTTCTTTCTCTTCAGGATTAAAAAACCAGGCAAATCAACAGCCATTATTTATTCATTTTTTTGATGTTAATTTATTTATTCCTTTCTTGCACATTTATTCCGCAACAATGAAAAGGTGCCAGGATGATTCTCAACCTGCACATTTTTATTAGCGTATTAAGCAGAGGAATTATTATTTAAGTGATAGTGAAATTTATTTAATGAAAGCACTACGATTCGCCAGGATATAGAATATATCATGCAAGAAATGCTCTATTTATTATTCCATCATTCCATTTTTTCCCTCCATTCTCCGGTGATTCAGATAACTGATTGATTACTCAAGCCCGCGGCGGCTGACTTTAACTCTTCATCGGACAGAAACTAATCGTTAACAAAACCGTCACTTTCCCCCTGCACCATAAGGCAACTTTTGAAGGAGGCCCGCGATGCACTTGTCCAGACATCCGACCAGTTACCCAACCCGCTATCAAGAAATTGCCGCCCGGCTCGAGCAAGAGCTGCGTAACAACTACCGCTGCGGCGACTATCTGCCGGCAGAAAGCCAGCTTGCCGCGCACTACGAAGTCAACCGCCACACGCTGCGCCGCGCCATCGATGAGCTGGTGAACAAGGGCTGGGTTCAGCGTCGCCAGGGCGTTGGCGTCCTGGTGCTGATGCGCCCGTTCGACTACCCGCTAAACGCCCAGGCCCGCTTTAGCCAAAACCTGCTTGACCAGGGCAGCCACCCGACCAGCGAGCGTCTGCTGGCGGTACTGCGCCCGGCATCTCAGGACGTAGCCGACGCGCTTGGCCTTGCAGAGGGCAATAACGTTATCCACCTGCGCACCCTGCGCCGGGTCAACGGCATCGCGGTGTGCATCATCGACCACTATTTTTCCGAGCTGAACTGGTGGCCCGCTCTACAAAGCTTCCACAGCGGTTCGCTGCATGACTTTATTCACGACCAGCTGGGCACGCCTTTAACCCGCGCCCAAACCCGCATCAGCGCCCGCCGTTCCCAGGCTAAAGAGAGCCGCCTGCTGGAAATCCCCAACATGGCTCCGCTGCTTTGCGTACGCACCCTTAACCATCGTGAAGGCGAAGCCAGCCCGGCGGAATACTCCGTCAGCCTGACCCGCGCCGACATGATTGAACTCACAATGGAGCACTAGATGGACGCCAGCCATTTCAACACCGAACAGCGCCGCGCGTGGATGGCGGTGTTGTCCCACAGCCAGGCCAGCGAGCTACAGGCGCGCTGGGATAGCCTGAACATTGCCCCGGAGTACACGCTTATTCGCGCCCCGGAAATCGGCCTGGTGCAGGTTCAGGCTCGTATGGGCGGCACCGGCCAGCGCTTTTTTACCGGCGACGCCACGCTGACCCGCACGGTGGTGAAGCTGGCAAGCGGCACCTACGGCTACAGCTACCTGCTGGGCCGCGACAAGAAACACGCCGAATGCTGCGCGGTTATCGACGCCCTGATGCAGGAATCCGCTCACTTTCAGACGTTACAAGAAACCCTCATCGCACCGCTGGCGGCCAATCGTGAACAACGCCTTGCCGCCCGCCGCGCCGAAGTTAACAGCAGCCGCGTGGACTTCTTCACGCTGGTTCGCGGAGATAACGCATGACACTAATGACCGCTTTTACCCTCCCGGTGCAGGATGCCCAGCAGAGTTTTCGTCGCCTGCTAAAAGCGATGAGCGAGCCGGGTGTGATTGTTGCGCTAACCTCGCTACAGCAGGGCTGGCAGCCTCTGAACGTTGCCACCACCAGCGTGCTGTTAACCCTTGCCGACAACGACACGCCGGTGTGGATAGACGACGCGCTGAGCAACGAATCTGCCATCCAGAATATTCGCTTCCATACCAACGCCCCGCTGTGCGAGCAGCCCGAGCAGGCGCAATTTGCCGTGGCGAGCGAGGCCATCTCTTCCAGTCAGTTGAACCTGCTGGCTCAGGGCTGCGATATTGCTCCCGACACCAGCGCCACGCTTGTCCTGCAGGTTTCCAGCCTCAGCGGAGGCCGCATGCTGCGCCTGACCGGAGCCGGGATCAACGAGGAGCGGATGATTGCCCCCCAGCTTCCTGAATGCGTGCTGCACGAGCTGACCGAGCGCCCGCACCCGTTCCCGCTGGGCATCGACCTGATTTTAACCTGCGGCGATCGTCTGCTGGCGATCCCACGGACCACCCATGTGGAGGTGTGCTGATGTACGTTGCCGTCAAAGGGGGCGAGAAGGCAATCTCCGCCGCCCATGCCCTGCAGGAGCAGAATCGACGCGGCGATGAAACGCTAAAAGAACTCAGCGTCGCGCAAATTGAGCAGCAGCTTGGCCTGGCCGTTGACCGCGTGATGACCGAAGGCGGTATCGCCGACCGCGAACTGGCGGCGCTGGCTATCAAGCAGGCCAGCGGCGATATGATTGAGGCGATTTTCCTGCTGCGCGCCTACCGCACCACTCTGCCGCGCCTTGCGGTTAGCGAGCCGCTGAATACGGCGGAAATGCGCCTCGAACGCCGTATTTCCGCCGTCTATAAAGATGTTCCGGGCGGCCAGTTACTCGGCCCGACTTACGACTATACCCACCGGCTGCTGGACTTCACGCTGCTGGCGAACGGCGAAGCGCCCGAGCTGGATACCGCAGATGAGCAAAGCGCTCCCTCACCGCATGTTTTCAGCATGCTGGCTAAACAGGGGCTGGCGAAAGCCGAAGAAGATAACGGCGCGCAGCCGGACGATATTACCCGTGATCCACCGGTTTACCCCTGCTCGCGCTCTTCACGCCTGCAACAATTGGTGCGCGGCGACGAAGGTTATCTGCTGGCGCTGGCCTACTCGACCCAACGCGGCTATGGCCGTAACCACCCGTTTGCCGCTGAGATCCGCAGCGGCTATGTAGATCTCGAAATTGTGCCGGAAGAGCTGGGTTTTGCGGTGAACATCGGCGAACTGCTGATGACCGAATGCGAAATGGTGAACGGTTTTGTCGCTCCCGAAGATGAAGCCCCGCACTTTACCCGCGGCTACGGTCTGGCATTCGGCATGAGCGAGCGCAAAACCATGGCGATGGCGCTGGTTGATCGCGCGCTCCAGGCTCCCGACTACGACGAAACCGTCGCAGGCCCGGCCCAGGACGAAGAATTTGTGTTATCCCACGCGGATAACGTCGAAGCGGCAGGCTTTGTTTCCCACCTCAAGCTGCCTCACTACGTGGATTTCCAGGCCGAACTGGAGCTGCTTAACCGCCTGATAAAGGAGCGAGCAAATGGCTAACCTGAGCGGCTATAACTTTGCCTATCTGGACGAGCAAACCAAACGCATGATCCGCCGCGCCATCCTTAAGGCGGTGGCGATCCCGGGTTACCAGGTGCCGTTTGGCGGCCGCGAAATGCCGATGCCTTACGGCTGGGGCACCGGTGGCATCCAGCTGACCGCCAGCCTGATTGGCGAAGCCGACGTGCTGAAGGTCATTGACCAGGGCGCGGACGACACCACCAACGCCGTCTCTATCCGCAATTTCTTCAAACGCGTAACCGGCGTAAACACCACCGAACGCACGGAAGACGCGACGCTGGTGCAAACCCGCCACCGCATCCCGGAAACGCCGCTGACGGAAGACCAGATCCTGATTTACCAGGTTCCTATCCCCGAACCGCTGCGCTTTATCGAACCGCGTGAGACGGAAACCCGCACCATGCACGCCCTGGAAGAGTACGGCGTGATGCAGGTGAAGCTGTATGAGGATATCGCCCGCTTTGGCCATATCTCCACCACTTACGCCTACCCGGTGAAGGTAAACCATCGCTACGTGATGGATCCGTCGCCAATCCCAAAATTTGATAACCCGAAAATGAATATGTCTCCCGCGCTGCAATTGTTTGGCGCAGGCCGCGAAAAACGTATTTACGCCGTGCCGCCGTTTACCCGCGTAGAAAGCCTCGACTTTGACGATCATCCCTTCCAGGTCCAGGAGTGGGAAGAGCCGTGCGCCATCTGCGGTTCACGCCACAGCTACCTTGATGAAGTGGTGCTCGACGACGCGGGCAACCGCATGTTCGTTTGCTCCGATACCGACTACTGCCGCCAGAACAGTGAGGCCTCTCAGTCATGACCAGCCCGTTACTTTCGGTGAATAACCTGACCCACCTCTATGCGCCCGGCAAAGGCTTTATGGATGTGTCGTTTGACCTGTGGCCCGGCGAGGTGCTGGGTATCGTCGGCGAGTCCGGCTCCGGCAAGACCACGCTGCTAAAAGCCATCTCCGCCCGCCTCGCGCCGCAGGAAGGGGAAGTGATTTACCTCGACCGCTCGCTGTATGAGATGTCGGAAGGCGACCGCCGCCGCCTGCTGCGCACCGAATGGGGCGTGGTACACCAGCACCCGATGGACGGCCTGCGTCGCCACGTTTCTGCCGGCGGCAATATCGGTGAACGCTTAATGGCAACCGGCGCGCGCCACTACGGCGATATCCGTGCAACCGCCCAGCGCTGGCTTGAAGAGGTAGAAATCCCGGCCTCACGCATCGACGATCTGCCAACTACCTTCTCCGGCGGCATGCAGCAGCGCCTGCAAATCGCCCGCAACCTGGTCACCCACCCGAAGCTGGTATTTATGGATGAGCCAACCGGCGGGCTGGATGTGTCGGTGCAGGCCCGCCTGCTCGATTTGCTGCGCGGCCTGGTGATGGAGCTGAACCTGGCCGTGGTGATTGTCACCCATGACCTGGGCGTTGCCCGCCTGCTGGCCGACCGCCTGCTGGTCATGAAGCAGGGCAAAGTGGTGGAAAGTGGGCTGACCGACCGCGTGCTGGACGATCCGCATCATCCGTATACCCAGCTTTTGGTGTCCTCCGTCCTTCAGAATTAGGTACTCACTATGACCAGAATACGGGTTCAAAACCTGAGCAAAACATTTGTCCTGCACCATCAGCACGGCATTCGCCTGCCGGTGCTGGCAAACGCCTCGCTGGAAGTTGAAGGCGGAGAATGCGTGGTGCTGCACGGCCACTCGGGCAGCGGCAAGTCCACTCTGCTGCGCTCGCTGTACGCCAACTATCTGCCGGATGAAGGACACATCTGGGTGAAGCACGACGGCGAATGGCTGGATATTGTGCAGGCTCCGGCGCGGGAAGTGCTGGCGGTACGCCGCCAGACCATCGGCTGGGTAAGCCAGTTTCTGCGAGTGATCCCGCGTATTTCGGCGCTCGAAGTGGTGATGCAGCCGCTGCTGGATCTGGGCGTACCGCGTGAAGAATGCGAGGCAAAAGCCGCCAAACTGCTGACCCGGCTGAACGTGCCCGAGCGCCTGTGGCACCTTGCACCGTCCACCTTTTCCGGCGGCGAGCAGCAGCGCGTCAACATCGCTCGCGGCTTTATCGTCGATTACCCCATTTTATTGCTGGATGAGCCAACCGCCTCGCTGGACGCCAAAAACAGCGCCGCCGTGGTGGCTTTAATTCAGCAGGCAAAAGCGCGTGGAGCGGCCATCGTCGGCATCTTCCACGACGAAGCAGTGCGTGAACAGGTGGCCGACCGCCTGCATGAGATGACAGCGATGGAGCCTCAACATGATAGTCAATAACGTTCGCCTGGTACTGGAAGATGAAGTGGTCAGTGGCTCGCTGGAAGTGGCCGACGGTGTGATTCGCAACTTTGCCGAAACCCAGAGCCAGCTGCCGGGCGCACACGACGGCGGCGGCGGCTGGCTGCTGCCGGGGCTGATTGAGCTGCACACAGATAATCTGGATAAATTCTTTACCCCGCGTCCAAAAGTTGACTGGCCGGCACACTCGGCAATGAGCAGTCATGACGCATTGATGGTCGCCAGCGGCATCACCACCGTGCTGGACGCGGTAGCCATTGGCGACGTGCGCGACGGCGGCGACAGGCTGGAAAACCTCGAAAAAATGATCAACGCCGTGGAGGACACGCAAAAACGCGGCCTCAACCGCGCCGAGCACCGCCTGCACCTGCGCTGCGAGCTGCCGCACCACACCACGCTGCCGCTGTTCGACAAGCTGGTCGACCGCGAACTGGTTTCCCTGGTGTCGCTGATGGACCACTCGCCGGGCCAGCGCCAGTACGCCGAACTGTCGAAATACCGCGATTACTACCAGGGCAAATATCACCTGACGAACGAGCAGATGGACCGCTTCGAGGAAGAGCAACTGACGCTGGCGGCACGCTGGTCGCAGCCAAACCGTCAGGCCATTGCCGCCCGCTGCCGTGACCGCAATATCGCGCTTGCCAGCCACGACGACGCCACCTCGGCACACGTTGTTGAGTCGCATGAAATTGGCAGCGTCATTGCTGAATTCCCGACCACGCTGGAAGCAGCCGAAGCCTCACGCCGCCACGGCATGAGCGTATTAATGGGCGCACCCAACATCGTGCGCGGCGGCTCCCACTCCGGCAACGTGGCGGCCAGCCATTTGGCGCAGGCCGGGCTGCTGGACATCCTCTCCTCAGATTACTATCCGGCAAGCCTGCTGGATGCGGCATTCCGCGTGGCACACGACGACGGCAATAGCTTCACGTTAGCTCAGGCGGTGAACCTGGTGACGCGCAACCCGGCACGGGCGCTGAATCTGAAGGACCGCGGCACGCTGGCGGAAGGGAAGCGGGCGGATTTGGTGCTGGCGCATATGCACGGCGACCACATCCACGTCGATCACGTCTGGCGCCAGGGAATTCGGGTGTTCTGATGAGTAAACTAATCTGGCTGATGGGCCCGTCCGGCTCCGGCAAAGACAGCCTGCTGAGCGCTCTGCGCCAGCAGGAGCACGAAAGACTGTTGGTGGCGCATCGCTACATCACGCGCGCCGCCGACGCAGGTTGCGAAAACCACGTCGCGCTAAGCGCGAAAGAGTTTGACCAGCGCCAGCAGCAGGGTCTGTTTGCCCTGAGCTGGCAGGCGCATCACCAGTCATACGGCGTCGGCGTGGAGATGGATATATGGCTCGAAGCCGGATTTGATGTGGTGGTTAACGGCTCCCGGCAGCATTTACAACAGGCTCGGGAGCGCTATGCGGAAGCGCTGGTGCCGATTTGCCTGCAAGTTTCTACCGACGTTCTGCGCTATCGCCTGGAACAGCGTGGGCGGGAAAATGCGGAGCAAATCGAGCAGCGGCTGCAACGGGCGGCACTTTACGCGCCGGAGGGGGATGATTGTCTGGTACTCAACAACGACGGGAGTCTGCTACAGTCAGCCGAATTATTTATGCGGCTGCTGGCCCGGCACCGCTCGAACGTCATCCCTCTCCACCGCAAGGAGCCTCGCCATGTCTGATGTTGTTAAGTTAAAAGCCGCCGCTATCGAAGACAGTGATACCGTTTACCGCATGATCTGCGAGTTAAAGCAGGCCAAAGCCGACCGCCCTGGCTTTAACGCCTGCTTCGCCGAGAACCTGCGCGACCCAAACATTTATTATCAGCTGGCATGGCTGGGCGATAAAGCGCTGGGCATGATTAGCCTGCATCTGCAATATCATCTGCATCATGGCCGCCGCATCGGCGAGATTCAGGAACTGGTTGTCATGGAGGAGGCTCGCGGGCACGGCGTGGGCAAACAGCTGCTAGCCTGGGCCGAAGCGCAGGCTCGAAAAGCCGATGCGGAGCTGACCGAGCTTTCTACCAGCACCGGTCGTAAAGACGCGCACCGCTTCTACGAACGGGAAGGCTACCGCGCAACTCATCTGCGGTTTACCAAACCGGTGGAGACCCCCAATGACGCTGAAGTTAACGCTTAGCGGCACCGGCGGAGCGCAGCTCGTCCCCGCCTGGGGCTGCGGCTGCGCGGCCTGTTCACGCGCGCGCCACACTCCCGCTCACCGCCGCCGCCCGTGCAGCGCGGTGGTGAAATATAACGAAGCCGTCACGCTGCTGGACGCCGGGCTGCCCGGCCTGATGGACAGCTGGCAGCCGGGTGAATTTCAGCAGTTTTTACTTACCCACTACCATATGGACCATGTGCAGGGGCTATTTCCGCTGCGCTGGGGCGTGGGCGATAAAATCCCCGTCTATGGCCCACCCGACGAGCAGGGGTGCGACGATCTGTTTAAGCACCCCGGTATGCTGGACTTCAGCCACACCGTCGAGCCGTTTGTCGCCTTTACTCTCCAGGCTTTGCGCGTAACGCCGCTGCCGCTTATCCACTCCAAGCTGACCTTCGGCTACCTCTTTGAAACGGCCTACAGCAGGCTGGCGTGGCTCAGCGATACCGCCGGGCTGCCGGAGAAAACGCTCAAGTTTCTTGCCGCCAACCGCCCGGAAGTCGTGGTAATTGATTGCAGCCGTGAACCGAGGCCGGAAACGCCAAAAAATCACTGCGATTTATCGACGGTGATAGCGCTGAATGAGCAAATAGGCAGCCCGAGGGTGGTGTTGACACACATCAGCCACCAGTTCGACGAATGGCTGATGCACAATAACCTGCCTGCGGGCTTTGAAGCGGGGTTTGACGGCCTGGAGATAGTGCTGGATTAGCGGTCTTCGTCATCCTGAAGCCGCCGCTCTTCATCGTCCAACTGCTGGCGTTCGCGATCGAGCTGGTTCTGACGGTCGTCAAGCTGACGGCGGCGGGATTCCAGCTGCCGATAACGTTCTTCATTCTGACGGCTTAGCGCACGATCCTGCCGATCGCCGTCATCGCGATCGTCGTGGTAAACGCGGTCATCGCCTGGTTTGTACGCGTCGCTAAACGCCTGCTGAATATTGCCGATAGCATCATCGATAGCATCCGCCTGAGCGAAAGGCGCCGCCAGATAAAGCACGCCGAACAGCAGCGCCGTTGTATATTTTTTCATGAGGTCAGTCTCTGGGTTGGACTGGCCTCAGGTTAGACAGCGGCCGCAGGGGGAAGTAGCGGAGGAATCTCAAATTCGCGGCTGCTCAAGGGCGCTAATCGCCTCCACCCTGGCCTGATGACGACCGCCCTCGAACTGCCCGGCAAGCCAGCTATCCACAATCATTTTTGCCAGCTCCAGGCCCACCACTCTTGAGCCAAAGGCCAGAATATTCGTGTTATTGTGCTGGCGAGAAAGCTGCGCCGAGTAAGGCTCGCTGCATACCACCGCGCGAATGCCGGGGAATTTGTTAGCGGTAATGGAAATACCCACGCCGGTGCCACAAATCAAAATTCCGCCTTCCACCTCACCGCTCACAACGGCCCCGGCCACCGCGCTGGCGTACTGCGGATAGTCGGTGCGCTCCCCGGACCAGGTTCCTTTGTCCACCACTTCAATCCCCTTCTCCAGCAGGTGCGCGACTATCTCCTCTTTCAGCAGGAAACCTACGTGGTCGCACCCAAACGCAATTTTTTTCATCGTCAGCCTCACAGTTAGGGTAACTTTACGAACCCGGCAACTTCTGTGATTTAAGACCGGTTCACTGCCCAATTTATCGGCAAAATCGCCGGGTTCGTGGACATTTCTACACCGATGAGCTTTACAGCGCAATGGTATTTTTGCCAGTAAACGTGATTCACTCAGCGTTGCAATCATCATCAAAATAAAATTAACTTATTTATTTTCATGTAGTTACTTCAATTTATTTGATAGGTAAAACTTCACAAAAAATTAAACTTTATGAATTAATTGTTTTTGTGAAGTTGATAGCATATTTTCTGTCCACGCTGTGATGTTATAGTTGTGCCTTCACTTTATGGACATCAAGAGAACATGATGAGTCAGTCTGAAATTGATTCACAGTTGCCGAACGGCATCGGCCTCGCCCCCTGGCTGCGCATGAAGCAGGAAGGGATGACGGACAACGAAAGCCGCATCGTCGACTGGCTGCTGAAGCCCGGCAACCTGAGTGATGCCCCGGCAATAAAAGACGTTGCCGAAGCGCTTTCCGTGTCGGAAGCAATGATCGTTAAGGTTTCAAAACTGCTGGGGTTCAGCGGGTTTCGTAATCTTCGCAGCGCGCTGGTGGCCTATTTTTCCGAGTCGGAGCAGGTACTGCCAACCGAACTGGCATTTGATGAAGCGCCGCAGGATGTGGTCAACAAAGTGTTTAACATCACGCTGCGTACCATTATGGAAGGGCAGTCGATCGTTAACGTGGACGAGATCCACCGCGCGGCTCGCTACTTCGCGAAGGCAAAACAGCGTGATTTGTACGGCGTCGGTGGTTCAAACGCCATCTGCGACGATATTCAGCACAAATTTCTGCGCATCGGCGTGCGCTGCCAGGCCTACCAGGACGCGCACATCATGATGATGTCGGCGTCGTTGCTAAAAGAAGGTGATGTGGTGCTAGTGGTTTCCCATTCCGGGCGCACCAGCGATTTAAAAGCGGCGGTGGAACTGGCGAAAAAGAATGGGGCCAAAATTATTTGTATTACCCACAGCTACCATTCACCGATTGCACGCCTGGCTGATTTTATTATTTGTTCGCCAGCACCAGAGACGCCTTTACTGGGCAGAAACGCTTCCGCGCGTATATTACAACTAACATTATTAGATGCACTTTTTGTTTCTGTAGCCCAGCAAAACATTGAGCAGGCAACTTTAAATATGCAAAAGACCGGCGCTATTGTGGATTTCTTTTCACCTGGCGCACTGAAGTAAAAATAACAGATCCCGTTATCGCGGGATCTGACTGTACCCTACACTGAGAATATTATTATGAATAAATATCTGAAAATATTCAGCGGCGCTGCTATGGGCCTGATGTTATCCACCAGCGCTTTTGCAGCGGCCGATTATGCGGTGATATTAAAAACATTATCCAACCCTTACTGGGTCGATATGAAAAAAGGGATAGAAAATGAAGCAAAAACGCTGGGCGTCAGCGTCGATATTTTTGCTTCACCTTCGGAAGGTGATTTTCAGTCCCAGCTACAGCTTTTCGAAGATCTCAGTAATAAAAAATATAAAGGCATCGCCTTTGCACCGCTCTCTTCCGTTAACCTGGTAGTGCCGGTTGCCAACGCCTGGAAAAAAGGGATTTATCTGGTCAACCTCGATGAAAAAATCGATATGGATAACCTGAAAAAAGCCGGCGGCAATGTGGAAGCATTTGTTACCACCGATAACGTCGCGGTCGGGGCAAAAGGTGCAGGCTTTATCATCGACAAGCTCGGCGCCCAGGGCGGCGAAGTGGCGATTATCGAAGGTAAAGCGGGCAACGCGTCCGGTGAAGCGCGCCGCACAGGTGCCAGCGACGCCTTCAAAAAAGCGGGTCAGATAAAGCTGGTCGCCAGCCAGCCTGCCGACTGGGACCGTATCAAAGCGCTCGACGTTGCCACTAACGTTTTGCAACGCAACCCGAACCTGAAAGCCTTCTACTGCGCGAATGACACCATGGCAATGGGCGTTGCCCAGGCGGTTGCCAATGCCGGAAAAGCCGGGAAAGTGCTGGTAGTCGGCACCGACGGCATCCCGGAAGCACGCAAAATGATTGATGCCGGGCAGATGACCGCCACCGTCGCCCAGAACCCGGCGGATATTGGTGCCACGGGCCTGAAACTTCTGGTGGATGCGGCGAAGACCGGGAAGGTTATTGCCGAGGATAAAGCGCCTCAGTTTAGCCTCGTGGACTCGGTTCTGGTGACGAAATAGTTTTAAACCCGAGTCGTCTGGTGCCCTCACCCCGGCCCTCTCCCACAGGGAGAGGGGAAAAAAGGTAGCCCTCTTCTTATGAGGAGAAGGCTAGGGTGAGGGGAAACCTTCGCTAAAAATGATTGAGGCTCGTCATGGTCACGCCATATATTTCAATGGCGGGGATCGGCAAATCCTTTGGTCCGGTTCACGCATTAAAATCGGTTGATTTAACAATATTCCCCGGCGAGATCCATGCTTTACTCGGGGAAAATGGTGCAGGTAAATCAACCTTAATGAAAGTCCTGTCGGGTATTCATGAGCCGAGCAAAGGCACTATTGTTATTAATGAAATTAATTACGATAAACTCGACCATAAGCTGGCAGCAAAACTCGGCATTGGCATTATTTATCAGGAACTCAGCGTTATTGATGAATTAACCGTGCTGGAAAATCTTTATATTGGCCGCCACGCGACTAAAAAATTTTTTGGCATCAATGTTGTGGACTGGAATGAAATGCGTATTCGCGCCGCAATGATGTTATTGCGCGTGGGGTTAAAAGTCAGCCTTGATGAAAAGGTAGCAAATTTATCCATTAGCCATAAGCAGATGCTGGAAATAGCCAAGACCTTAATGCTTGATGCCAAAGTCATTATTATGGATGAACCCACTTCGTCTTTAACAAATAAAGAGGTGGATTATCTCTTCCTGATAATGAACCAGCTGCGCAAAGAGGGAACGGCGATTGTTTATATCTCCCACAAGCTGGGAGAGATCCGCCGCATCTGCGACCGCTACACGGTAATGAAAGACGGCAGCAGCGTGTGCAGCGGCATGGTCAGCGACGTCTCTAACGACGATATCGTACGTCTGATGGTGGGACGCGAGCTGCAAAACCGCTTCAACGCCATGAAAGAAAGCGCCGGAAACGTTGAGCGCGACACGGTGTTTGAGGTGAAAAACGTCACCAGCCGCGACCGTAAAAAGGTGAAAGACATTTCGTTCAGCGTGAATCGCGGCGAGATCCTCGGTTTTTCCGGGCTGGTAGGTTCCGGGCGTACCGAGCTGATGGACTGCCTGTTTGGCGTGGATAAACGCGCCAGCGGTGAAATTCTGCTTAACGGCAAAAACATTTCTCCGCGTTCACCAATGGACGCCCTGAAAAAAGGTATGGGCTACATCACCGAAAGCCGACGCGACAACGGTTTCTTCGCCAACTTTTCGATAGCCCAAAATATGGCTATCAGCCGCAGCCTCAAGCACGGCGGCTACAAAGGCGCGATGGGGCTATTCAGTGAAGCCGAGGAGCGTAAAACCGCCGAAGCACAGCGGCAGCTGCTGGCGCTGAAGTGCCACAGCGTAGAGCAAAATATCACCGAACTTTCCGGCGGTAACCAGCAAAAGGTGCTGATTTCCAAATGGTTATGCTGCAACCCGGAGGTTCTCATTTTCGATGAGCCAACGCGCGGCATCGACGTGGGCGCTAAGGCTGAAATTTACAAAGTGATGCGCCAGCTGGCCGATGACGGAAAAGTCATCCTGATGGTGTCATCCGAACTTCCCGAAATTATCGCCGTCTGCGACCGCATTGCCGTGTTCTGCGAAGGGCGACTGACGCAAATCCTGAGCAATCGCGACGATATCAGCGAAGAGGAGATTATGGCATGGGCATTACCACAAGAATGAAGCGCGACGAAAGCGAGAAAAAGCCGTTTAATTTCGCGCAGTTCTGGGACAAGTACGGCACCTTTTTCATCCTCGCGATCATCGTCAGTATCTTCGGCACGCTGTCGGCGGAATATTTCCTGACGGCCAGCAATATCAGCGCCATCTTCGTGCAAAGCTCGGTCACGGTGCTGATTGGCATGGGTGAGTTTTTTGCAATTTTAGTGGCGGGTATCGACCTGTCGGTGGGCGCGATTCTGGCGCTGTCCGGCATGGTGACGGCCAAACTGATGCTGGCCGGCGTGGATCCGTTTCTCGCGGCGCTGATCGGCGGCGTGCTGGTTGGCGGGCTGCTGGGGGCGATTAACGGCTGCCTGGTAAACTGGACGGGGCTGCATCCGTTCATCATCACACTCGGCACCAACGCCATCTTCCGCGGTATTACGCTGGTAATCTCAGATGCCAACTCGGTTTACGGCTTCTCGTTTGACTTCGTGAACTTCTTCGCCGCCACGCCGTTAGGCATTCCGGTGCCGGTGATATTCTCGCTGATTGTCGCCGGGATACTGTGGTTCCTGACCACCCGAACGCGCCTGGGCCGCAATATTTACGCCCTCGGCGGCAATAAAAACTCGGCATTCTACTCCGGCATCGACGTGAAATTTCACATGCTGGTGGTGTTTATCATCTCCGGCATCTGCGCCGGGCTGGCTGGCGTGGTCTCTACCGCGCGTCTTGGTGCCGCAGAGCCGTTGGCAGGCATGGGCTTTGAAACCTATGCCATCGCCAGCGCGATAATCGGCGGCACCAGCTTCTTCGGCGGCAAAGGGCGCATCTTCTCGGTGGTGATAGGCGGCCTGATCATCGGCACCATCAACAACGGCCTCAATATTCTCCAGGTACAAACCTATTACCAGCTGGTGGTGATGGGGGGGCTGATCATCGCCGCGGTGGCCCTGGATCGGTTAATCAGCAAGTAAATTCGTCGTCTTTCGAACGGCAGATGCGTTGGCTGCATCAGCTCACCCCAGTCACATAGTTAGCTATGCTCCTGGGGACTCGCAGCCTGGCCGCCTTTCTGTCGTCCGAAATCCATAGAATTACAGGAGCTTATAGTGAAAATTTCCCCCTCTTTGATGTGCATGGATCTGGCGAAATTCCAGGAACAGATAGCTTTTATCGACCAGCACGCGGACTACTTTCATATCGACATTATGGACGGCCACTTTGTGCCTAATCTGACGCTGTCCCCGTTCTTCGTCGGTCAGGTTAAGAAACTTGCCAGCAAACCGCTGGACTGCCATTTAATGGTGACCCGCCCGCAGGATTACATCAGCCAGCTGGCGCAGGCCGGGGCGGACATTATTACCCTGCACCCGGAAACCATTAACGGCCAGGCCTTCCGCCTGATCGAAGAGATCCGCCGCCACGGCATGAAAGTCGGCCTTATTTTGAACCCGGAAACCCCTGTCGAGGCGATGAAATACTATATTCATAAGGCAGACAAGGTGACGGTGATGACCGTTGATCCGGGATTTGCAGGCCAGCCGTTTATTCCTGAAATGCTGGAAAAGGTGGCCGAGCTAAAGGCCTGGCGCGAGCGCGAAGGGCTGAGCTACGAGATTGAGATTGACGGCTCCTGCAACGCGGCAACCTATGAACGACTCATGGCCGCCGGGGCAGATGTGTTTATCGTTGGCACCTCCGGATTGTTTAATCACGCCCGGGATATCGACGAGGCCTGGCAGGTGATGAGCGAGCAAATCCTGACGGCCAAAAACGAGGTTATGCCCCATGCCAAAACCGCTTAATGTGGTGGCCGGAGTGGATATGGGCGCCACCCATATCCGGCTCTGCCTGCAAGATGAAGCCGGAGAGGTGCTGCACTGCGAAAAGCTGCGTACCGCAGAAGTGATCGCGGGCGGCGTGGTGTGCGGAATAGCTAAACTGTTGGGGGCTCAGCTCGACAGGCTGAACGCCCGCTGCCGGGGAATGGTGATGGGGTTTCCGGCGCTGGTTGGCAAAGACAGGCGCACGATTATTTCCACGCCCAACCTGCCGCTTAGCCCCGCAGAACTTGGCGAGCTGGCCGGTAAGCTTGAGGATGCCCTCGACTGTCCGGTTGAATTTTCACGTGATGTGAACCTGCAGCTCTCGTTTGACGTCGCGCAGAATGGCCTTCAGCACCAGCAGGTACTTGGCGCTTACCTCGGCACCGGCATGGGTTTTGCCATCTGGCTTAACGGCGCGCCCTGGACCGGAGCGCACGGCGTGGCCGGGGAGCTGGGGCATATTCCGCAGGGCGATATGCAGTTAACCTGCGGCTGCGGTAATGCAGGCTGCCTGGAGACGGTTTGCTCCGGGATTGCCCTGAAGCGCTGGTACGATGCCAGCCCGCGCGGCTATGAAATTGGCGAGCTGTTTAGCCACGCGCAGCAGGAGCCTTTTGTCATTGCCCTGCTGGCCCACGCCGCACGCGCTATCGCCACCAGCGTCAACTTGTTTGACCCGGACGCGGTTATCCTCGGCGGCGGCGTAATGGATATGCCCGCTTTCCCTCGCGAAGTGCTGGTCGCGCAAATCAAACAACATCTGCGCCGCCCGCTGCCTCACGACTCCGTGTGTTTTATTGATGCTTCATCGTCGTCGTTTAACGGCGCTCAGGGCGCGGCTACGCTTGCCCGCTCCTGCTTCCTGCCCGCGCTTTATGTAGCGCCTCAGCAAGCTGCGCTCGGGTAAAGGGCTTACGCAAGAGTTCCACGTCGGGCAGCCGCTTCTCGCTGCGCCGTAGATCCTGGCCGCTTATCAACAACAGGCTCAGGTGGGGATGAGCGACGCGGGCCGAGTGGAGCACATCGGCCCCGCTCAGCTCGCCGGGCAACATTAAATCGCTGATAACAATGCTGATGTCCGGCACTTCTGCCATCAGCCGCAGCGCCTGCTGGCTATCGCCCGCTTCCAGCGTCAGGTAGCCGAGCTGGTGCAGCTGCTCGCAGAGGGTCTGGCGCACGTCGGGCTCGTCTTCCAGCACCATCACAAGTTGGTCAGAAATATCGTCCAGCCTGCCCGGCGCGGGCAACGCTTCCGCCAGCTCAAGAGAAGGCGCACGCGGCAGTTGCAGCCGAACCTGTGTGCCTTTGCCCGGTTCGCTATCTATTTGCACCCGCCCGCCGGACTGACGCACGAAGCCGTAAACCATCGACAGCCCCAGCCCGCTTCCGCTCCCGGTTTGCTTGGTGGTAAAGAACGGTTCAAATACCTGAGCCTTTACCTCCGCGGTCATGCCATGGCCGCTGTCTGCGACCTCCAGCACAACCATGTCCTGCTTGCGCCCTTCTCCCCGCACCACACGCTGGTTCCAGGTGCGAATTTTAATTTCGCCGCTGCGCCCTTCCATCGCGTCTCGGGCGTTCATCACCAGATTAATAATCGCGTTTTCCAGCTGGTTAACGTCTATCCACGCGGGCCAGGCGGGCTGCTGGGCTTCAATCGTTAGCGTTAACTGAGAGGGCAGCGAGTGGCGCATTAGCGGGTCGAGATTATCGAGCAGGCTTTTCATCGCCACGGCCCGCGGGTGAAGCGACTGTTTGCGGGAGAAGGCCAGCAGCCTTTGGGTGAGCTGTGCGCCGCGCTCGGCGGCTTTGAGCGCCCGTGAAATGCGCACCGCATCAGGTGAATCGGTAGCGGTCAGCTCCAGGCTGCCGATAATGACCGCCAGCAGGTTATTAAAATCGTGCGCCAGCCCGCCGGTAAGCTGCCCCACGGCCTTCATTTTTTGGCTATGAACCAGCGCCTCTTCCAGCGCTTTGCGTTCGCTGCGCTCAAGCACCACATTGACCATACCCCGCCCCGGTACCGGGCTGAAGCGCAGCTCAATAGTGCGGCCATCCTCCAGCCTTAACTCCTGCGGTTTTGGCAGCGGCCGCGAGAGATTCCCCAGAATATGCTCCTGAAGCGGTCTCACCTGTTTGAGCAAGCCAAGATAATGCTGCCCGCGCTGCAGGCGATGGGGTTCAAGCCCCAGCAACAGCGGATATTGCTGATTCCAGACCACTAAAAAACCCTCGCTGTCGAACAGGGCAAAACCGTCACGCATGGCGTGGAACGTGGTTTCCAGCAGGGTGCTTTTCTCTTTTAACAGCCGGGATGTGTGCTCCAGCGAAGCCGTGTTGCGGGCAAAAACGTTAAACGCCCTGGCCAACTCGCCCAGCTCGTCGCGGCGCTGCTGGGCGGGCACGCTCACCTCTTTCTCGCCTTTTGCCAGCCGCGTCATGGCCTGGGAAATCGCCGTTAAGTTAGAACCAAGGTTGCGGTAGATATACCAGCCTGCAAACCCGGTTATCACCAGCGCCAGCAGGGCAAACAGGCCGATAAAGGCGATAATAGACTGCAAATCTTTATGGCTCTGCTGGCTGCGCTGCTGCGACTCCTCCCCGACTTTTTGCACGTACAGGTTGATGTCCTGATTTAGAAACGCCACCAGCGCCTTGATGTGGTACATATGCCAGGCGATGCCTAAGTCGCTCTCCTCAAGCTGGACCGAAAGCGGCGGCAGCTCGCGCAGACCGGCGCTGAACTGCTGAAGAATTTTGTCCGCCAGCGGGAACGACGCCTGTTCGGGCAGTTGCCGCATGACCTCGCTGAGCTGCCGCACGGCGGGCCTCGGGGATGAAGATTGAATGGCTACCACCAGCAGGCGATCCATCTGTTTCAGCAGGTCGGCGTCGGGCACGTTCAGCCCCTCACGCTCGTTAACTTCCTGAAGATGCTCAAGGTAGCTCTGATTTTGATACAGCGCACTCAGCAGCAGGTTGCGCTGCAAATGGCGGCGATGGCCCATCACCAGCATATTGGTGACGCTGCTTTCCAGCTCGTTGCTGCGTTCGATAATGCGGCTAACCAGCTGCGGCTCGCGGGCGGCCAGCGGCGCGTTGGCTAACTGAGAGAGCGAGTTTTGCAGCGCCAGCTGGGTTTGCTTCAGGCTTGCGGCCTCGCTTTGGTATTCCAGCGCGCCCACAACCTGAGACAGCCGTACCGCCGCCGTCGCCACGTTTGCCGTATCACGCGCCAGCTCCATGCTGCCCGACATATCGCTCAGCGTTTGCCCCTGCACCTGTTCCTGAATACGGCTGGCGTGCTCAAAGCCGAGAACCGCCATCGCACATACCATTAGCGTCACCGCCACCACCAGCAAATTGAAAAACAGCAGGCGGCCACGGGCGCTGGCGAAAAAGGCGGTGCGGGCTTGGGTCATAGAGGCTCCGTGGTTGTTTATGCCCCCTCACCCTAACCCTCTCCCCCGGGGGAGAGGGGAAAAAAGAGGTTGCCTCTCCCCTGGCGAAGTGGAGAAAGATTAGCGCGCCGCTTTTCCCCCCTCCCTTTCAGGGATAGGGCCGGGATGAGGGTCAAGCATTCACTCCAGTTAAGCATTGCACGGATTTTGATAAATATTTCCGCAACGGTAATGTGATCCAGGTTAACTATTCAACTCTATGACAATTATGAACGGCCGCTGACATTTTGTGTTTACCGACGTGTGGTTGACTGGCAACTCCCGATAATCAAAACAGGCGGCGCGCTATGAGCAGAGTCCCCATTCTGGAAATGCGCAATATTGCCAAATCTTTTGGCAAATTTTATGCGCTAAAAGGCGTCGACTTAACGGTCTTTCCCGGCGAAATCCACGCTCTGATGGGCGAGAACGGCGCAGGAAAAAGCACTCTGATGAAAATCCTCGCCGGGGCCTATATCGCCACCAGCGGCGAGGTGCTGATTGACGGCCAGCCCTATGCCATCAAAGGCCCAAAAGACGCGCTGAAGGCCGGTATCACCCTTATTTACCAGGAGATGCAGCTGGCCCCAAATCTGACCGTTGCACAGAACATTTTCCTCGGCAGCGAGCTGGCGCGAGGCGGGCTGGTGCAGCGTAAAGAGATGCTGACCCAGGCTCAGGCTGTTATCGACCGCCTTGGCGCGCAGTTCAAAGCCAGCGACCTGGTAATGAAGTTGACCATTGCCGAACAGCAGCAGGTCGAAATCGCCCGGGCGCTGCACCGCAACAGCCGTATTCTGGTGATGGATGAACCCACCGCGGCGCTCTCTTCCCGGGAAACGCACCGCCTGTTTGAGCTTATTTTGCGGCTGCGCGATGAGGGCATGGCGATTATCTATA
Source organism: Cedecea davisae DSM 4568 (assembly GCF_000412335.2). Classification (GTDB taxonomy): domain Bacteria; phylum Pseudomonadota; class Gammaproteobacteria; order Enterobacterales; family Enterobacteriaceae; genus Cedecea; species Cedecea davisae. The sequence goes on along the minus strand of NZ_KE161030.1, from coordinate 118,954 downwards.
TCAGCCACCGCATGGCCGAAATCTACGAGCTGTCCGACCGGGTTAGCGTGCTGCGCGACGGGCAATATGTCGGCAGCCTGACGCGTGAAAATCTCAATGCCAGCGAGCTGGTGCGCATGATGGTTGGCCGCCCGCTTAGCGACTTGTTTAATAAAGAACACAATATTCCGCTTGGCAGCCCGCGCCTTAACGTCCATCACCTGACGGACAACGGGAAGATCCAGCCCGTCAGCCTGCATGTACGCTCGGGGGAAATCGTCGGGCTGGCGGGGCTGGTCGGTGCAGGCCGTTCGGAACTGGCGCAGCTGATCTTTGGGGTACGCAAAGCAACGGGCGGATCGATTGAGATCGACGGCGAACCGGTCAACCTTCACTCTCCACGCGAGGCGATTCGCCACGGCATCGGTTTTTTGACCGAAAACCGTAAAGAGCAAGGCCTGTTCCTCGAACTCGCCGCGCAGGACAACATCACCATGGCAACGCTGGAGCGCGACGCGCACTACGGCATGCTCGACCGTAAAAAAGCACAAACCATTTCCGATGACGCCATCAGCCTGCTCAACATCCGCGTGCCGCATGCTCAGGTACGGGCCGGCGGCCTTTCCGGCGGGAACCAGCAGAAGCTATTAATTTCGCGCTGGGTCGCCATCGGCCCGCGAATCCTGATCCTCGATGAGCCAACGCGCGGCGTTGACGTCGGCGCCAAAAGCGAGATTTACCGCATCATGAACCAGCTGGCACGCCAGGGCGTTGCCATTCTGATGATTTCCAGCGAGCTGCCCGAAGTGGTCGGCATGAGCGACCGGGTATACGTCATGCGGGAAGGCAGCATCGCCGGAGAGCTGCTGCGCCACGACATTACTCAGGAAAATATTATGACGCTGGCTACCGGCGTGACCGAGGCCCATAAGAAAGAGGTTCATCATGACTAACTCAGGCACCCAACCGGCGGCTAAGTCCGCCTCGCTGAAGAAGGCGCTGTTTGGCGATTTGCTGCAAACCGTCGGCATTTTGCCAATTCTTGTGCTGATCATCGCCGTTTTTGGGTTTATCGCGCCAAACTTCTTTACCGAGTCTAACCTGCTCAACATCGCCCGGCAGTCGTCAATCAACATCGTGCTGGCCGCAGGGATGACGTTCATTATTCTCACCGGCGGCATCGACCTTTCCGTGGGGTCGATTCTGGGCACCACGGCGGTCACCGCGATGGTGGTTTCGCTGATGCCGGGCTGGGAAGGGCTTTCTATTCCGGCCGCGCTGCTGATGGGAACCGGGCTTGGCCTGTTTAACGGCATGCTGGTGGCCTGGGCCGGGCTGCCGCCGTTCATCGTCACGCTGGGCACTTATACCGCGCTACGAGGCGCCGCTTACCTGCTGGCGGACGGCACAACGGTTATCAACTCCAATATTAACTTCGAGTGGATCGGCAACGCCTATCTTGGCCCCATCCCTTGGCTGGTGGTCATCGCCTTGCTGGTTATTGCGGTGTGCTGGTTCATTCTGCGCCGCACCACGCTCGGGGTTCATATTTACGCGGTGGGCGGCAATATGCAGGCGGCCCGCCTGACCGGCATCAAGGTCTGGCTGGTGCTGCTGTTTGTTTACGGCATGAGCGGGCTACTGTCGGGCCTCGGCGGCGTGATGAGCGCCTCGCGCCTCTATAGCGCCAACGGCAACCTCGGTATGGGTTATGAGTTGGACGCGATTGCCGCGGTTATCCTCGGCGGCACCAGCTTTGTGGGCGGCATCGGCACCATCACCGGCACGCTGGTGGGCGCGCTGATCATCGCCACTCTCAATAACGGTATGACGCTGATGGGCGTCTCCTACTTCTGGCAATTGGTGATCAAAGGGGCGGTGATCATCATAGCGGTGCTGATCGATAAATACCGTACCCGTCACCATCAAAGTGCATAACAACAAAACCCTACGAGTGAGGAAAACAGCATGCGTTTGAAACCGATAGTTACCGCGTTACTGGCTGGTGCGATGATCGCTGGCGCACCGTTCGCTCAGGCGAAAGAGTTAAAGTCGATCGGCGTGACGGTCGGCGATCTGGCCAACCCGTTCTTCGTGCAGATAACCAAAGGTGCCGAACTGGAAGCCCGAAAACTGGCGGGTGATAACGTTAAAGTGACGCTGGTATCCAGCGGCTACGATCTTGGTCAGCAGGTGGCACAGATCGATAACTTTATCGCCGCGAAGGTGGACATGATTATCCTGAACGCCGCGGATTCTAAAGGCATCGGCCCGGCAGTGAAGCGGGCGAAAGAAGCCGGGATCGTGGTTGTGGCGGTTGACGTAGCGGCAGACGGTGCCGATGCGACGATCACCTCGGATAACACCCAAGCGGGGCAAATGGCCTGTAAATACATAGCCGACCGCCTGAAAGACAAAGGCAACGTGGTCATCATCAACGGGCCGCCGGTTTCCGCCGTGCAGAACCGCGTTGAAGGCTGTGAAACCGAGTTCAAAAAACACCCGGACATTAAGATCCTTTCCTCCAACCAGAATGCTAAGGGCAGCCGTGAAGGCGGCCTCGAAGTGATGACTTCTCTGCTGGCGGCGAATCCGAAGATCGACGGTGTATTTGCGATTAACGATCCGACGGCGATCGGTGCCGATCTGGCGGCTAAGCAGGCGCAGCGTAATGAATTCTTCATCGTCGGCGTGGACGGCAGCCCGGACGGCGAAGAAGCGCTGAAACGCGGCGGCGGCTCGCTGTTTGTTGCCACACCGGCTCAGGATCCACAGGTGATGGCGGCAAAAGCAGTAGAGATTGGTTACGACATTCTGCAGGGCAAATCCGCGCCGAAAGGCCCGGTGCTGATCCCGGTGACGATGATTGATAAGAACAACATCGGCACTTACAAAGGATGGACGGTGAAATAATTTTCCCCTCACCCCTGCCCTCACCGTAACCATTCCAGGCTTGCGGTGAGGGCCATATCAAAGGGAGGCCAGATGAAACGCTCCGAGGTTAATCAGTTTCTTACTCAAACCCGCCAATTTTTTGCGCGCCACGACATCCAGCTCCCTCCGTTTGCCAGCTTCACGCCGCAAAAGTGGCAACAGCTCGACCCTCTCTGCTGGCAGGAAGTTTTCGACCTGAAACTGGGATGGGACATCACCGCCTTCGGCGGCAGCGACTTTCTCACCATGGGACTCACGCTTTTTACCCTGCGCAACGGCTCGCCTGAAGGATCTCCTTATGCCAAACCCTACGCCGAAAAGGTGATGCACGTCCGTGAGAATCAGCTTACGCCGATGCATTTCCACTGGTGCAAGCAGGAAGACATCATCAACCGCGGCGGCGGAAATCTTATCGTCGAACTGTGGAATTCTGACCCGTTTGAACAACCCGAAGAGTCGGATATCACGGTAGTGATTGACGGTTGCAGCCAAACGCACGCCGCGGGCAGCCGGCTACGCCTGTCTCCGGGGGAAAGCATCAGCCTGCCGCCGGGGATTTACCACAGTTTCTGGGGCGAGGCAGGCTACGGTGATGTGCTGGTCGGCGAGGTTTCGATGGTTAACGACGACGAGCACGACAACCGCTTTCTGGAGCCTCTCGAACGCTTTAATTCACTTAGCGAAGACCAGCCGCCGGAAATATTACTCTGCAATGAATATCGCCACTTTATTTAACGAAATTAAATAAGTCGCGAGTTAAACTGGCAAATAGATTAATTTAAATTATCTGTTAATTATTTTTTGCGAATTCTGTTCCATAAAAATGTAATTTCACCAAAACAAATTACATCTGCGATTTAAATAAGAATAACAGTAAACTAGCAGGCGGGTGCTTAGGGCTTTCGGTCCTGAGCAAAGTAATATCAGTGAGGGAATAAAAGAAAGCCCCGGGCAACTTTCGTTAACCCGAGGCTACCCCTCAACCCAGCAAGTTGAGGTTAGCCTCTTACCCGCTGCAAAGCAAGGAGTAAAAGGCATGAAGCACAGAGAACTGGTTTTCGGCTGCCTGTTAATTATTTGTATAACGTTAATAGCGCTAACTTTATTATCACGTAGCGATCTTTGTGAAGTGAAAATGAAAAACGACAACCAGGAAATAATAGCCAAGCTTGCCTGCTCTATTCGGTAAGACTAACCGGGCGGAGTTATTTTCTCCGCCCGACCTGCCGGGAATACGGGAACGCCTTAAGCACCCATCTTATTACGCTAAGTTATTTTCTGTATGAATAATGTCGGCGGCAAAAACATATCCGACTCCGCGTATTGTGCGGATTAACGTGGGCTGGTGAGGATTCACCTCTATTTTGCGCCGCAGCCGCATAATCAACACATCAATGGTTCGGTCGAACACCTCAAGGCTTTCGCTATGGGTTAGCTCAAGCAGTTTTTCCCTGGAAAGTACCTTGCGGGCGTTCTGCACCAGCGACAGCAGTAGCCCATATTCGCCCTGGGTGAGATCAACCTGCTGCTGTTGAGCATTCATTAGCTGGCAGCGCCCGGTGTCCAGCCGCCACCCGTTAAATTGCAGGCCGCTGGTTTTAGCGCCGCTGCTTTCCAGCGCCAGCGCCCCGCTGCGCCTGAGCACCGCTTTTACACGGGCAACCACCACGCGGGCATTAAACGGTTTTGCGATGTAGTCGTCCGCGCCCATTTCCAGCCCTACCACCACATCCGACTCGCTTCCCATACCGGTAAGCATCACGACCGGCAGCGCCGGACGCAGTTTTTGTACCTGCTGGAGCACCAGCAGACCGTTGGTGTCCGGCAGCATCATATCCAGCAGGATAAGCGCGATGGCAGGCTGCCCGGCAACGGCTTCCACGGCCTCGTTTCCGGTGTGGCACACCAGCACATCAAAAACGTGCTCATTAAGCACGTCGCGCAGTACGTCGCAGATGGCCGTATCGTCATCCACCACCAGGATTGCAGGTTTCATTATTTTCTCCGGAGGTGAGCGTTCTTCTAAGTGTGAGCGATTGTTGATTGCGCGCCGGAGAAATAACACAGACGCATGTGGAAATTTCTATCACTGTCACAAATGCCGGGGGTTTCGACACGTCATTTCTGACGACGAGCCTGCTTTCGTCATATTTTTAACCCATCGGCCCCGAAACAGCCGCCCAATAGCCCTTTACTTGTTGTGGCATAGATAATGCATTCAGAGGTGCACGGATGCGACGGCGTTCCCGTCGTCGTACTCAAATTACAGCACTGACTGGAGCAACATGATGGAAAAAGTCGTCACGGTTTGCCCCTATTGCGCCTCGGGTTGCAAAATAAACCTGGTGGTGGATAACGGCAAAATCGTCAGGGCGGAAGGCGCTCAGGGAAAAACTAACCGGGGAGACCTGTGCCTGAAAGGCTATTACGGTTGGGATTTTATCACTGACACCAAAATTCTTACTCCGCGCCTTAAAACACCTATGATTCGCCGCGAGCGCGGCGGCAAGCTGGAAGCCGTTTCCTGGGATGAAGCCCTGGATTACGTCAGCTCACGCCTGAGCGCAATCAAAGCAAAATACGGCCCAAATGCCATCCAGACGACCGGTTCGTCACGCGGCACCGGGAATGAAACCAACTATGTAATGCAAAAATTTGCGCGCGCCGTTATTGGAACCAATAACGTCGATTGCTGCGCACGTGTCTGACACGGCCCTTCGGTTGCAGGTCTGCACCAGTCGGTCGGAAATGGCGCGATGAGTAACTCAATCGTCGAGATTGAGGATACGGATTTAGTCTTTGTATTCGGGTATAACCCGGCAGTTTCACACCCTATCGTCGCCAATCGTGTGATTAAGGCGAAGCAGAAAGGGGCGCAGATTATCGTTGTCGATCCGCGAAAAATCGAAACTTCGCGCATCGCCGATATGCATTTACGCTTGCGGAACGGCTCTAATATTGCGCTGCTCAACGCGATGGGCCACGTCATTATTGAAGAGAAGCTCTACGACAGCGCCTTTATCGCTTCACGTACCGAAGGTTTTGATGAGTATTGCAAAATCGTCGAAGGCTATACGCCTGAGTCGGTAGAAGAGATAACCGGCATCAGCGCCGCAGACATTCGCGCTGCCGCGCGTATGTACGCCAAAGCTAAAACGGCCACCATCCTTTGGGGCATGGGCGTAACCCAGTTCTACCAGGGCGTGGAAACCGTCCGCTCGCTGACAAGCCTGGCATTAATGACCGGTAACCTCGGCAAGCCTAACGTTGGCGTTAACCCGGTTCGCGGCCAGAACAACGTTCAGGGCGCATGCGACATGGGCGCACTGCCGGACATGTACCCCGGCAACCAGTACGTCAGAGACCCGGAAACGCGCAGCAAATTTGCCGCCGCCTGGGGAGTGGATGCTCTGCCGGAACAGAACGGTTACCGCATCAGCGAGATGCCGCACAGGGTCGCCCACGGCGAAGTTCGCGCCGCCTATATTATGGGCGAAGATCCGCTGCAAACGGATGCCGAGCTTTCCGCCGTGCGCCAGGCTTTTGCCGACATGGAACTGGTGATTGTGCAGGATATCTTCATGACCAAAACCGCCTCCGAGGCCGACGTTATTTTACCGTCAACCTCATGGGGCGAGCATGAAGGCGTGTTTACCGCAGCCGACCGCGGCTTCCAGCGCTTCTTCAAAGCGGTTGAACCGAAGTGGGATCTGAAAACGGACTGGCAGATTATCAGCGAAATCGCTACCCGCATGGGTTACCCGATGAGCTATAGCAACACCCAGGAAATCTGGGATGAGCTGCGCCACCTGTGCCCGGACTTCTACGGCGCAACCTACGAGAAAATGGGCGAACTGGGCTACATCCAGTGGCCGTGCCGCGATACGTCCGAAGCGGATCAGGGAACCTCTTATCTGTATGAGAGCAAATTCGAGCGCCCTAACGGCCTGGGCCAGTTCTTCACCTGCGACTGGGCTCCGCCTATCGATCGCGTTAGCGAAGAATATCCGATGGTGCTCTCTACGGTGCGCGAAGTCGGCCACTACTCCTGCCGTTCGATGACCGGCAACTGCGCGGCTCTGGCGGCGCTGGCGGACGAACCGGGATACGCCCAAATCCACGCTGAAGATGCCGCAAGACTGGGCATTGAGGATCAGGCGCTGGTGTGGGTGAGTTCGCGCAAAGGTCGGGTTATCACCCGTGCAGAGGTCAGTGAACGCCCTAATAAAGGGGCCGTTTATATGACCTATCAATGGTGGATTGGCGCCTGTAACGAACTGGTGGCGGAAAACCTTAGCCCGATAACCAAAACGCCGGAGTACAAGTACTGCGCCGTGCGCGTTGAGCCGATTGCCGATCAGCAGGCCGCCGAGCAGTACGTGATAGATGAGTACAGCAAACTGAAGGCCCGTCTGCGCGAGAGCGCGAGGGGATAATACATCCCCTCACCCTAACCCTCTCCCCATAGGGGAGAGGGGATAAAGAACATGTTTTCCTCCCTCGCCCCTTTGGGGAGAGGGCCGGGGTGAGGGGTTTTACTTAACTGCTCGCTTTACTGTCAAACTTACCAAAAAGCTCGCGCTCATAGGCCCGGGCTTTTTTACTGTCGAACTTGTGTTCCCATTTAGCAATAACCAGCACCGCCAGCGCATTCCCGACCACGTTCAGCGCGGTACGCGCCATGTCGAGAATTCGGTCAACACCGGCAATAAACGCCAGCCCTTCCAATGGAATACCTACGCTCCCAAGCGTTGCCAGCAGCACGACAAAAGAAACGCCCGGTACGCCAGCAATCCCTTTCGAAGTCACCATCAGCGTCAGCACCAGGATTATCTCCTGCCACAGCGACAGTTCAATGCCGTACAGCTGGGCGATAAAGATAGCCGCGATGCTCTGATAAAGCGTTGAGCCGTCGAGGTTAAACGAATAGCCGGTTGGCACCACAAAACTCGTTATCGACGCCGGAGCGCCATAGGCTTCCATCTTCTCAATAATGCGAGGCAGTACGCTTTCCGAGCTGGCGGTTGAGTAAGCCAGAATCAACTCATCCTTCAGAATGCGCATCAGGATAGTAATTTTCAGCCCGCAGAGACGCGCCACCGCACCCAGTATCACAAACGCGAAGAAGATGATGGCGACATAAACCAGCACCACCAGCTTCAGCAGAGGCCAGAGCGAAGCGAACCCAAAGTTCGCCACGGTAACGGAAATCAGCGCAAAAACGCCGACCGGCGCATAGCGCATCACCATATGCGTGACTTTAAACATGGTTTCGGAAATAGAGCGGAACACCGTGACCAGCGGTTCGCGGTGGGTCGCCGGTAGCGATGACAGCCCCAGACCAAACAGCACCGAGAAGAAGATTATCGGCAGCATTTCACCCTTCGCCATCGAGGCGATGATATTGGTCGGCACCAGAGACAAAATGGTGCCCATCAGGCCGTGAGCGTGGCTTTGAACATCCTGGGCGGTGCTCTGGTATTTCGAAATATCCACGGTAGCAAGCTGCGACATATCAATGCCGTGACCCGGCTGGAACACATTCGCAAGCGTAATGCCCAGAATGATGGCAACCGTCGTGATCACTTCGAAATAAATGATGGTCTTCGCCCCAATTCGGCCAAGCTGTTTTGCGTCGCCAACGCCTGCGATACCTACCACCAGGGTAGAAATAACAATCGGCACGACGATCATTTTGATCAGGTGAATGAAGATATCACCCGCCGGTGACAGCAGGTTAGCAACCAGCCACTCTCGGCTATCACTTTGATAATGAAGAAAACTTCCTAGAATAATGCCCAACACCAGCGCGAGCAAAATTTGCCAGGCCAGGCTGATTTTAAAGTTTTTCATAACGACTACAGTTCCTCAAAAAAGCGCCATTCCCATGCTGTTGACCAAGGAGAACGTCACAAACTGAAAGGGGGTATGACAAACGTCAGGTGTTACGTGGGGTTTTTTAAAGCTCGGTATCAGTATCATCCCGATAGCATGCTATGCAACCATTCATTTTCAGAGCTATACACTAACATTCTTTACACAAACAGGATTTTCATCGAGCTTATTGTCATAACTTATTGTTATGGAAAAAGTTTTACTATCAATTTTCGCAATAATCATCAAAAGCAATTATTTCTTACGATTCATCCGTTTGAACATTTTTTACGCAATAATTTTAATGCGTGATCTGCCGCCCAAAAAGTAAACAAAGCTGCCAATACCCCTACAATTAACGTTTGTGTGACATATTATTAACATCATAAAGGAGAAAAAAAGCCATGAGCCAAGTACACAAACATGCTATTCCCGCAAACATTGCGGACCGTTGCCTGATAAATCCGGAGCAGTACAAAAAGCTGTATCAGCAGTCGATACAGGAGCCTGATGAATTCTGGGGCCAGCAGGGCAAAATACTCGACTGGATAAAGCCCTACAAAAAGGTGAAAAACACCTCTTTCGCGCCGGGAAACATCTCTATCAAGTGGTATGAGGATGGTTCGCTCAATTTAGCGGCGAACTGCCTCGACAGACACCTGGAAGAACGAGGCGATCAAACTGCAATTATCTGGGAAGGTGATGACGCAACTCAGAGTAAAAACATCACCTATCGCGAGCTACATCGCGATGTCTGCCGTTTTGCCAACACTTTGGTAGATCTGGGGATTAAAAAGGGTGACGTCGTTGCTATCTACATGCCAATGGTGCCTGAGGCAGCCGTAGCAATGCTGGCCTGCGCGCGTATTGGTGCGGTGCATTCCGTTATCTTCGGCGGTTTCTCACCTGAAGCGGTTGCCGGGCGTATTATCGACTCAAGCTCGAAGCTGGTTATCACCGCCGACGAAGGTGTTCGCGCGGGGCGTTCCATCCCGCTGAAAAAGAACGTCGACGACGCGCTGAAAAATCCAAACGTCAAAACCGTTGAGCACGTTGTGGTCCTGAAACGTACCGGCGGCAAAGTTGACTGGCACCAGGATCGCGACCTGTGGTGGAGCGACCTGGTCGCCAACGCCAGCGACCAGCATCAGCCGGTGGAGATGAATGCCGAAGATCCGCTGTTCATTCTCTACACCTCCGGCTCCACAGGTAAACCAAAAGGCGTACTGCACACCACCGGCGGCTATCTGGTTTACGCCGCAACCACCTTCAAATACGTTTTTGACTACCATCCGGGCGATGTTTACTGGTGTACCGCCGACGTGGGCTGGGTCACCGGGCACAGCTACCTGCTTTATGGCCCGCTGGCCTGCGGCGCAATTACGCTGATGTTTGAAGGCGTGCCAAACTGGCCGAAGCCAAACCGCATGGCCCAGGTGGTAGACAAACACAAAGTGAATATTCTCTACACCGCGCCAACGGCTATCCGTGCCCTGATGGCCGAGGGTGATAAAGCAACCGAAGGCACCGACCGTTCCTCGCTGCGCATTCTTGGCTCGGTAGGCGAGCCGATTAACCCGGAAGCCTGGGAGTGGTACTGGAAGCATATCGGCAATGAAAAATGCCCGGTGATGGACACCTGGTGGCAGACGGAAACCGGCGGCTTCATGATTACCCCGCTGCCGGGCGCGACCGAGCTGAAAGCCGGTTCCGCGACCCAGCCATTCTTTGGCGTTCAACCTGCTCTGGTGGATAACGAAGGCAACCCGCTGCCGGGTGCGACCGAAGGCAACCTGGCGATTACCGACTCCTGGCCGGGCCAGGCCCGCACGCTGTTTGGCGATCATGAGCGCTTCGAGCAGACCTACTTCTCCACCTTCAAAAATATGTATTTCAGCGGAGATGGCGCACGCCGCGACGAAGACGGTTATTACTGGATAACCGGCCGCGTGGATGACGTGCTCAACGTTTCGGGGCATCGCCTGGGCACTGCAGAAATCGAATCTGCCCTGGTTTCGCACCCTAAAATTGCTGAAGCCGCCGTTGTTGGCATCCCGCATAACATTAAAGGCCAGGCGATTTACGCCTACGTCACGCTAAACCACGGTGAGGAGCCGACGCCGGAGCTGTATACCGAAGTACGCAACTGGGTTCGCAAAGAGATTGGCCCGCTTGCCACGCCGGACGTACTGCACTGGACCGACTCGCTGCCGAAAACCCGCTCCGGCAAGATAATGCGCCGCATTCTGCGCAAAATTGCCTCCGGCGATACCAGCAATTTGGGAGACACCTCAACCCTCGCCGATCCTGGCGTGGTCGAGAAACTGCTGGAAGAAAAACAGGCTTTAACCATGCCTTCATAACGCCCCACCCTAACCCTCTCCCGCTCAGGGAGAGGGAATAATAATTACCTACCTTACCTCTGGAGACTCTGTGATGAATGACACCATTTATCAGCGGATAGAAAGCAGTGCGCATTTCAGGGAGCTGGTCACTAAAAGGCAACGGTTTGCCGCCATCCTGTCACTAATTATGTTAGTGATTTACGTTGGTTTTATTCTGCTGATCGCTTTTGCGCCAGCGTGGCTCGGTACGCCCTTGCATCCGGGCACCAGCGTGACGCGCGGCATCCCTATCGGGATAGGCGTTATTGTCATCTCTTTCCTGCTCACCGGTATTTACGTCTGGCGCGCTAACGGCGAATTTGACCGCCTGAACAAAGAAGTGCTGCGCGAAGCGGGGGTTAAATGAAGCGTTTACTTGCGGTTTCTACTGCCCTGCTGCCCACCGGCGCTTTAGCCGCCGACGCCATAACCGGTGCCGTTCAGCGCCAGCCAACTAACTGGCAGGCGATTATCATGTTCCTGATATTCGTCGCTTTCACGCTGTACATTACCTACTGGGCTTCTAAACGCGTTCGCTCGCGCAGCGATTATTACACCGCTGGCGGGAACATCACCGGCTTCCAGAACGGGCTGGCGATTGCCGGCGACTTTATGTCTGCGGCCTCGTTCCTCGGGATTTCAGCGCTGGTTTATACCTCCGGCTACGACGGGCTGATTTACTCGCTTGGTTTCCTGGTCGGCTGGCCCATTATTCTATTTTTGATTGCCGAACGCCTGCGCAACCTCGGGCGCTATACCTTCGCCGATGTTGCCTCGTACCGCCTCAAACAGGGGCCTATCCGCACGCTTTCCGCCTGTGGTTCGCTGGTGGTCGTGGCGCTTTATCTCATTGCCCAGATGGTCGGCGCCGGTAAGCTCATTCAGTTGCTGTTCGGCCTCAACTACCACATTGCGGTAGTGCTGGTTGGCGTCCTGATGGTGATGTATGTCCTGTTCGGCGGCATGCTGGCCACCACATGGGTACAGATTATCAAGGCGGTGCTGCTGCTGTTCGGCGCAAGTTTTATGGCCTTTATGGTGATGAAGCATGTCGGCTTTAGCTTTAATAACCTGTTCAACGAAGCCATGGCGGTTCACCCTAAAGGTGCGGCCATCATGAGCCCCGGCGGGCTGGTGAAAGACCCGATATCCGCCCTGTCTCTTGGCCTTGGCCTGATGTTCGGCACCGCCGGTTTGCCGCATATCCTGATGCGCTTCTTTACCGTGAGCGACGCTCGTGAAGCGCGTAAAAGCGTGTTTTATGCCACAGGCTTTATGGGTTACTTCTACATCCTGACCTTTATTATCGGTTTTGGCGCCATTATGTTAGTGGGCGCAAACCCGGCGTTCAAAGACGCCGCTGGCGCGCTGATTGGCGGTAACAATATGGCGGCGGTTCACCTCGCCGATGCGGTTGGCGGCAATCTGTTCCTCGGCTTTATTTCTGCCGTTGCCTTCGCCACTATTCTGGCGGTCGTTGCGGGTCTGACGCTTGCCGGTGCTTCTGCGGTTTCACACGATCTTTACGCCAACGTGTTCCGCAAAGGTGCTTCAGAGCGCGACGAGCTGAAGGTGTCGAAAATTACCGTGCTGGTGCTCGGCGTGGTCGCCATTCTGCTGGGCATTTTGTTTGAAAATCAGAACATCGCCTTTATGGTCGGGCTGGCATTCTCGATTGCCGCAAGCTGTAACTTCCCGATTATCCTGCTGTCGATGTACTGGTCAAAGCTGACCACGCGTGGCGCGATGATTGGTGGCTGGCTGGGTCTTCTGACCGCGGTGGTGCTGATGATTCTCGGCCCGACAATTTGGGTGCAAATCCTCGGCCATGAGAAAGCGCTGTTCCCGTATGAATACCCGGCTCTGTTCTCTATTCTGGTGGCCTTCGTCGGGATCTGGCTGTTCTCAATCACCGACAATACGGCGGCAGGTAAGCTTGAGCGCGAGAAATTCCGTGCGCAGTTTATTCGTTCCCAGACCGGCATCGGCATCGATCAGGGCCGTGCCCATTAGTAAGTAAGCGCTTACCGGGGCAACTCGCCCCGGTAGGTTAAAACATCAGCAGGCTAACGAGCGGCGCAACCAGCACCGTCACCACGCCGGAAAGCATCATCACCAGGCTGGCAATCACCCCTTCCTGAGGGCCAAGCTCGTAAGAGCGTGCGGTTCCCGCCCCGTGAGAGGCCGCGCCAAACCCGGCACCTTTAGCAATCCCTTCCCGAATCGACAAGCGCAAAAACAGTACGTCTCCCACCGCCATGCCAAATACGCCGGTGATGACCACAAACAGCGCCACCAGCTCTGGCTCTCCGCCAATGGGTTTTGCCGCCGCAAGGGCAAAAGGCGTGGTAATAGAGCGCACAGCAAGACTGCGCTGAATGTCGTCCGGCAATGTCAGCAGCCTCGCCAGCCAGATTGAGCTGGTTACCGCCACAACCATCGCAGTCATCACCCCTGCGGTGAGCGACATCCAGTGGCGTTTAATCACCCTGAGGTTGTCATAGACCGGCACCGCGAAGGCAATAGTGGCAGGCCCCAGCAGCCACAGCAGCCAGTGCGCCTCCCCCATATAATTGCTGTAGGAGATATGCCCAAAAATCAGCATCGCCACCAGCAGCAGCGGGGTAAAAACCAGCGGCATCAGCGGCAATTTGCGAAAACGGCGGTAAAGGCGTTTGTTGGCAAAATAGAAAATGAGCGTCACCGCCAGGCACAGCAGGCTAAGCTGGAAATTAGTCATGTTTAGTCTGCCTGCGGGCTTCGCGCGCCAGTTCAAAGCGGTAAACTTTTTCCACCACCCACGCCGTGCTACCGAGCACCAGCAGCGTGCTGACCGCAATCACCACGAAGATGCGCCAGCCGTCCACCATAAGCAGTTGGGCGTAGTTAACTACCGCGACGACCGCCGGTACAAAGAACAGCAGCATTTCCGCCAGCAGCCACTTTGAGCCTTCTCGTACCCATTTCAGCGGCACGATGCGGAAAATAATCAACGCCAGTAACAACAGCATGCCAACCAGGTTGGCGGGAAGCGGCAAGTGCCCCCAGGCCACAAGCTGTTCGGCAAAAACAAAAAGCCCGGCGTACAGCGCGACCTGGACGGGAACCCGCAGGCTATGAATTACAGCAGGCGTAAAACGACCTAACGCCAGAGCCATGATATGCATTCTCCAAAAATACCAGCCACGATTATAGATAGCGGTTAATCGCTACTGAAATGAATTAAAATCATTGCATGCATAGTCAACAGGAATAGTTATGGACATCAGAACGCTGCGTTACTTCGTTGAAGTGGTACGCCAGCAGAGCTTCACTCGCGCGGCGGAGAAGATGTTCGTCACGCAGCCGACCATCAGCAAGATGCTGCGTAATCTCGAAGATGAGCTGAACTGCACGCTGCTGATCCGCGACGGCCGCCGCCTGTTGCTTACCGATACCGGGCAGGTGGTCTTCCAGCGCGGGCTGGCTATTCTGGCCGAGTTCCGCCAGCTGGAAGCCGAGCTTAACGACATCAAGCAGCTCACCAACGGCGTATTACGGCTGGGTATTCCGCCGATGGTCGGCACCCTGATGACCGGCCCGATTGGCGTTTATCAGCATCGTTATCCCGGCGTTGAATTTAAAATCTCCGAATTTGGCGGCCTGACTGTCCAGCAGGCTGTACTTAACGGCGAGCTGGATTTAGCGGTCACCGCCATGCCGGTTGAGGACGAAAGCGTCTTCACCGTGCTGCCGCTGTTTCGCCACCCGCTTTGCGTGCTGGTGCCCCGCTCAGGCCCGTGGCTGGGCCGCACCAGCGTTGACCCGGCGGAACTTGCCGAACACCCGCTGCTTATCTACAACGAAGATTTTTCCCTTAGCCGCCAGCTGATGCAGCTTTTTGAGTCCCACGGGTTTACGCCGCGCATCGCGGTACGCAGCGGGCAGTGGGATTTCCTGGCCGCAATGGTCCAGGGCGGCGTGGGCATCGCCATCCTTCCCGAGCCAATTTGCCAGAAGCTGGATCACACCACGCTGATGTGGCTCCCGCTGAACAGCGATTTAAGTTGGCAACTGGGCATGATTTGGCGCGAAGGGGTTTATATTTCGCAGAGCGCGCAGGCGTGGATAGATTGTTGCAGAGAGTTCTGGCCCGCGCTTGAGGCAGGCCAGAACTAAGCGGTTTACTGACGTTCGATCAGCAGCGCTTCAAGCAGGTCGAGATCGTGCAGCAGCTTTTGCAGGGTCTCGTTGCTGATTTGCTGGGTAGCACGCAGATGGTAAAGCTCCGCGCGCTCCGAACGCAGCGCGGTGAGGCGGAAGCGGCGTTCAAGATTCTCTTCCAGCTCGCTGCTTTCAACATCATTACGCCCGTCGGCGCGGCGGCGTAAGTTGCCGATAACCCTTGAACTGACCTCTTTCAAAAGCTGGTCATCTATGTTCTCTTCGCTATCCGCTGCAAGGCGTTCTTCCATTTTCTGAATGGCAACGATCGCGACTTCAGCCGTTGCCGAACGCGCCAGCCGCTCTTCCTTACGCGCTACCGTTTTGTCCCCCACTTCGACGTTTCTCAGCAGGATAGGCAGCATAATGACCCCGGCAAACAGCGAGAACAGGATAACGCCAGCGGAGAGGAAGATAAGCTCATAGCGAGCCGGGAACGGCGTACCGTCTCCCAGGAACAGCGGAATAGAGAGCACACCGGCGAGAGTAATTGCTCCGCGTACCCCGGCGAAAGAGGCGATGCACAGCTCACGCGTGGTAAACGAGCCAAACTCCAGCGGGCGCTTTTTCATAAAGCGAAGGCTAATGCGCTTCATCGACCACAGCCACAGGAAACGCACGGCAATCAACGCGAAATAAATCATGCCCACGTCGAGGAACAGCATCCACAACTCTACGTTCGGGTCGGCATTTGCCGCCGCTACGGAGGTCTCAAGAATGCCGGGCAGTTGCAGGCCCAACAGCAGGAACACCATGCCGTTGAAGACAAATTCCAGCATCGCCCAGACGCTGTTTGCACGCAGGCGCATAGCGAGCGGTGCGCTGCGTAATACGCCGGACCGGGTAATGGTCATCCCCGCGGCAACCGCAGCCAGGATGCCCGAAACGCCAATATGTTCGGCAATCAGATAAGAGGCGAACGGTAACAGCAGCAGCAGCAGAATTTGAGTTGCCGGTTCATCGCCGCTCCAGCGGCTCATCAGGCGCAGCGACTTACCGTACAGCAGGCTGACGGCAATCCCCGCCAGCAGGCCGCCAATCGCTACCTTAAAGAACTCAAGCGATGCTCCGCCAACGGTGAACACCATTGTACCCACGGCAACGGCGACCGCCATCTTCAGCGATACCAGGCCAGAGGCGTCGTTCATCAGCGCCTCGCCCTGCAAAATCCCCATGATTTTTTTCGGGATGCGCCCTTCGCCAACAATCCCAGACAGCGCCACGGCATCCGTCGGCGACAGCACCGCCGCCAGCGCAAAAGCAGGAATTAGCGGAATACCCGGCACCAGGAAGTAAATCAGGAAGCCGATCCCGACCACGGTGACCAGCACCAGCACCAGCGCAAGGCCGATAATCTCCCGCCCATGGTTAAGAAACTCATGGGTCGGCGTTTTCCAGCCGTCGGCAAACAGCAGCGGCGGGATAAACAGCACCAGGAACAGTTCCGGGTCAAATTCAACGTGCAGGCCAAAATGCGGCCACGCCAGCAGCGCGCCAATGGCGATTTGCATCAGAGGGAGCGGGATCTGGAAGGGCAACATGCGTGTTGCCACTCCGGAGAGCGAAACCACGAGGGTCATAATGAGGATGGTAAAGAAAATTTCCATGTTTTCCTTGTAAGCGATGTGTGAAGTGCCACCTTTGAAGGTTGTTTTAATAATAAAACAACTTTTTGCACCACATTGGAACCGGAAATGCCCGAAGAGAGGAAAAGCGGCGGGTTACAGAACGCAACCCGCACGAATTGAAAATCAGATTGCCCAGCCACCGGCGTAGAACGCCACCAGCGCCACGGCAATAACCACGGTGCCGATATTCAGCTTGCGCCATTCGCCGGACACTACGCGGCCGATAACCAGAGAAGCAAAGCCGATCATGATGCCGGTAACGATATTACAGGTCAGCACGATGAAGACCGCAGTTATCAGGCCAGCCATCGCATCTACGAAGTCGGCAAAGTCGATTTTTGCCACGTTGCTCAGCATCAGCAGGCCAACATACATCAGCGCCGGAGCGGTTGCGTAGGCAGGAACCAGATAGGAGAGCGGGGAGAGGAACAGGATAAGCAGGAACAGCACGCCAACGGTGATGGCTGTCAGGCCGGTTTTACCGCCCGCCGCCGTACCCGCTGCTGACTCGATGTAAACCGCCGCCGGAGCCGCACCCACCAGGCCTGAGAACACGCTGCTCAGGGAGTCGGTTGTCAGCGCTTTGCCGCCGTCGATAATCTGGCCGTCTTTATCCAGCAGGTTTGCCTGACCGGCAACCGCGCGGATAGTGCCGGTTGCGTCAAATACCGCGGTCATGACCAGCGCCAGCACGCTTGGCAGCACAATCGGGTTCAGCGCGCCCATGATGTCGAGGCTGCCAATCAGCGAATTGCCTTTATCATCGCTAAGGGAAGGCATAGCGAAGATACCGGAGAAGTGAACATTCGGGTCAAAAATCAGGCCGATGATCGAAACCCCGATAATGGTCAGCAGAATACCGCCCGGTACTTTCAGTTTTTCCAGGCCGATAATCACCGCCAGGCCAATCAGCGACATGATTACCGGGAAGCTGGCAAAGTGGCCCAGCGCAACCGGCAGACCGTCCAGCGGGTTCTTGATAACCAGGCCCACGCCGTTAGCGGCAATCAACAGCAGGAACAGGCCGATGCCAATCCCGGTGCCGTGGGCAACGCCCATTGGCAGGTTGCGTAAAATCCAGCTACGAATGCCGGTGGCGGAGATAATGGTAAACAGCACGCCCATCAGGAATACCGCACCGAGTGCAACCGGCACGCTGATGTGCTGGCCGAGCACCAGGCTGAAAGCGGTGAATGCGGTCAACGAGATGGCGCAGCCGATGGCCAGCGGCAGGTTTGCCCACAGCCCCATCACGATGGAGCCAACGCCCGCAACCAGACAGGTGGAGACGAAGACCGCCGCCGGAGGGAAACCGGCTTTGCCGAGCATGCCCGGGACCACTATCACGGAGTAAACCATGGCGAGGAAGGTTGTCAGACCGGCGACAACTTCCTGGCGCACGGTACTGCCACGTGCAGAAACTTTGAACCAGGCGTCGAGTGAGCCGCCGGCACGCGGAGAAGGTGTAGACATAGTGAAAAATCCCCTGAGATTTTTAGAATGACGTTTGCCCGGGCGGTGGACAACCCGCTGCCAGTTAAACGTTGTCTCCCTGCGCTACGATTGTGACAAAAGGGGTGTCACAAAAAAGCAAACGTTTAACTCCGCACAGACAAATCGGTGTATCAGAATTAAGGCAAACGATTATCCAGCCTTCCTTACGGGATTTTCAACCTAACTTTTGCGCTTTTCGTGGAAAATATGCCCAGCTGATGAATAAATCACCGCATCATGCGCAAACGTTATCGTCGATGCGCAATTTCGCAACAAAACAGCAAACTGTTGGCGCAGTTTTCACCCGATTCAAAAATTAGTCGCCGGGGATCTCAAACGGCCCACCCTGGTTCAGCGCCCGCTGCCACGCAGGCCGCATTTGCACGTTTTTCATCCATGCCTGGGTATGCGGCATATCATTCACCTCCCCGCGAGCAAGGAGCGCGGCAACCGGGAAGCTCATCTGGATGTCCGCCGCGCTGAACTGCTGCCCGGCAAACCACGGGAACTGGCTCAGGTGCCCTTCAATGTAGCGAGCATGGGTGGCAATTTGCTTATTGAGATACGCCTTTTGCACTCCCTGCCCCAGCGCTTTGCCGACCGGACGCAGCGGCCAGGGAACCGGCGCTTTACCCAGGCGACTAAAGACCAGTTTCAGCAGCAACAGCGGCATGAGCGACCCTTCGGCATAATGCAGCCAGAATCGATATTGCAGCTTGTCGTTTATCTCTGCGGGCTTAAGGCGGCCCTCTTGGTCGTAACTCTCCTGCAGGTATTCGAGGATTGCGCCTGACTCCGCGAGGATGTGGCCGTTATCTTCCACCACCGGCGATTTACCCAGCGGGTGAATTTTCTTTAACGCCTCCGGCGCCAGCATGGTCGGTTCACGCTGATAGCGAATGATTTGATAAGGCAGCTCCAGCTCTTCCAGCATCCAGAGAACGCGTTGTGAGCGAGAGTTATTGAGATGATGAACCGTCAGCATTCGGTAACCTTTTGTTTAGCCTGATGGAGTAACTATAGGAAACACGCTCCCGAAAAGCCCGTCAAAAAATGTACAAAAAAAGAGCAAATTGACCTTGCGAAGTTCGGGGTGGGGCCTACACTTTAATTATCAACGCAGACCGGAACCTCCTGAGAAAGCGTAATTGAGGGGCGTTGATGTCGGGGGAAACCCTCCTGCCAGAGCGGGATAGAGCGAAAGACAAAGACCGGGAATAAAACTAAAGCGCCCTTGTGGCGCTTTAGTTTTTTATGCAGTGAGAGATTTAGTCTTCCAGCAGGCGGGCGCCGGTGCCCTGCTCGCCGAGTTTGTCGCCAGGGTTACGCAGCGGGCAGTCCACCCCGGACAGACAGCCGCACCCGATGCAGCCGTTTAGCTCATCACGCAGCGCGGTCAGCGTGGCAATGCGGTGATTCAGCTCCTCACGCCATTGCGAAGAGAGCTTCTTCCAGTCGTTTTTGTTGATCGAATGCCCGTCAGGCAGCACGCCAAAGGCGTCACCTACGGTGCTGAGCGGAATGCCGATGCGCTGGGCTATTTTGATTATCGCCACCGTTCGCAGCACATCGCGCTGGTAGCGCCGCTGATTGCCCGCGTTCCGCGTACTTTTAATCAACCCTTTGCTTTCGTAAAAATGCAGCGCGGAAACCGCCACGCCGCTGCGCTTTGCGACTTCGCCCGGCGTTAACAACGTTTTTAGTCGAGAGATTTTCTTTTCCACAATGCTCTTTACCTCAAGTTAACTTGAGGAATTATACTCCGGCTCAACGAAACTTGCTAACCCGTAAATGAGGACGACTCATGGCTCACCAGGACATCATTTATACGCTGACTGAATGGATTGATGAACATATTGACCAGCCGCTTAACATCGACGTGGTGGCAAAAAAATCCGGTTATTCAAAGTGGTATTTGCAGCGGATGTTCCGCACCGTGATGCATCAAACGCTGGGCGACTATATTCGCCAGCGCCGCCTGCTGATGGCGGCTACCGAGCTAAGAACCACTCAGCGGCCAATTTTTGATATCGCTATGGACTACGGCTACGTCTCGCAGCAAACCTTCTCCCGCGTGTTTCGCCGTGAATTCGACCGCACGCCAACGGACTACCGCCATCAGGCCTGAGTGGCTCGCCCGGAAGCAAGGTTGATGCCGCCTGGCGTATACAGCCAGGCAATAAATTCCTGAGGTGGAAGCGCCTTCGCAAAATACCAGCCCTGGCAGAACTCCACGCCGTGCTCCACCAGCCACGCAAGCTGTGCTTCGGTTTCCACGCCTTCGGCGATAGTCGTCAGGTTAAGGCTGTGGGCTATTTCAATAATATGTTCTACCAGTAAGTGGCTGGCGCGCTCGCTGGTGACCGAATCAATAAAGCTTTTATCGATTTTTAAGATATCGACGTTTAAATATTGCAGGTTGTGCAGGTTCGAATAACCGGTGCCAAAATCATCAATCGCCACTTTAAACCCGGCATTACGAAACTCCTGAATAACCGGCCTGGTTTTTTCAACATCAATAAATCCACGCTCGGTAACTTCAATTTTTATCTGCCCGGGCCTGATGTTATAGGTCTTAATGCGTTCGGAGAGAACATTAATCAGGCGTGAAGAATGAAAATCCGCCGCCGAAAGATTTATCGAAACGTACAGCCCCGGATGGTCCGCGAGGAACTCACCAAAGTCTTTAAATACCGCATCCACCACATAGTCTGATATTTTTTGAATCAAGCCTTCAGATTCAGCCAGCGGAATAAATGTGCCGGGGCTGATGGTCTGCCCGTTAAAATTAACCCAGCGCAGCAGCGCCTCTGCCCCAACGCAGTGGCCGTTCTGAATATCAATTATCGGCTGGTAATGAAGCTTAAGCTGTTTTCTGGCCAGCGCTCTTTGCAGCATACGACGTGGTGAATTAAGCTGCTGTCGGGTTCGTGACCACATCATAAGAATTATAAGACTGCAAATAACACCCAGCGGCAAAGTCAGCGTCAGCTGGTGATACCACTGGCGGTTAAATAGCGTTTCTGAAGTCGAAACAATGACCGCTATCGGTCTTTTTGCCGAATAGTTAATGGTGTAAAAGCGGTTATCGTGGGTAAAGGTTTTCTCTCCACGCAGAATAAAGCCGTGCAGCAGATCGCTATCGGCGCCGGAGCTTAAAGAAAAGAAACTCCTGGTGACGGTATCAAACACGCCGTAGACCAAAGAATCGTCCTCAGACAAAACTTCCGACCAGGTGAGCGGATTAATTACCGCGATATAATTACCACGCCGCATATAAGTCATTTTATGACCGGCGTAAAAAGGCGTATCCAGATAATAGTTAATTGCCACATCCGGCTTGCGGGTATAGGTCGGCGGAGGGGCAGGAATGGGTTTTAACGGTTTATAGCTGGTAGAACAAAGCAGCTGATTGCCTTTAGCGTAAATTAAGTCGGCGACAAAAAGTTTACTGCGCACAATATCCAGCATGTTAGCCATATGTTCCGGGCTACATATATCTCCGGAAAAATTCTCGGCTTCGCTGCGGGCGTCATTAACGTGGCTGATGACAATTTCCGTCTTTTCCATCACCAGCTTGCCAAAAGAGTGCAGATGCTGCTGGGTGTCGCTGGTTGCGCGCATATGCGCAAAATAGATAGCCAGCATAACCGGCAGGCAAACCATCAGGACAAATCCTGATGTGCGCAACACCTTTAAATAGACTCGTTTCACCATGATGCCCACATGTCCCTGCTATTAACCGCTCATTTTTTATGTCTTACCGGAACCACCTGATGACCGCCGATTACGTTGCATCATAAAGCCTGTTTTAGCAATAGGATTCAGGCGTTAACTCAGCGAAAATTAATTTGCGCAACAATAAGATAAGTTAAATCGGGAGACTGTTTAGCTTAAGATTTGACCTGCCGAGTGAATATGATTTTTTCTGGGGTTAAAGCAGCAGGGAATGATTATTTAAACGAAATTGCGGTAAACGTCAGATAAACAAAATGTTCACCGCTGCGCGGCTAATTCCAGCCTAAAAAGACGCCTTTCCGGCGATAAAAACGACGAAAAACACGCTCAAAACTGGTGATTAAATGCCCAATAGTGATAGACTTCACATTATTGATGCAACAAACAGAAGAGTTGCAGCTTTCGAGGAATAAGGTGAATGGCAACAATTACTACCGGCGTTTTTTTGCTGCGCTGGCCGCTGGTCAGTGCCGTTTTGATGTTTCTGGCAAGTAGCCTCAATATCCAGTTTCGCCGCTCCGACTACCGGATACTGGCATTTGCCTGCAGCGGGCTGGGCATCGCCGCGTCATGCTGGTTTGCTATGGGTTTATTGGGCCTGACGCTGGAGGATTTCCCGCTTATCTGGGCATCCTTTAAGCAGCTGCTGGTGAACGTAATCTCACGCATGCCGGCGGAATGGCCAACCATGATGCCCTGACGGGAACCCATAAAAGCCGCTGCTGCCAGCGGTTTTTTATTATTCAGGCGCTAAAACCACTCTGCAATAATATTCCCCGGGCGCTATCGGAGCCGAGAAATGCCCACAGCGGCCTTGCCCGTTCATCGCACAGCGCCACGCCGTAATTCGCTTCAATATTATAAGGCTGAGGAATTTCAAACACTCTCAGCTCCTTATGCTGTTTTAAAACACCGGCATAGCTACGATAGCCAATAAAGAGATCGGCCTGGCCGCTGCCGATTAACCACGCGGCGGCAAGCTCTCCCTGCGGAACCGGTTTGCTGTCCGGCCCGCCAACCAGCGGTATGGCCCGGTGGTGTAGCTCAACGCCAAATCGCGACTGCAACCCGGCAAATAGCTGCCAGGTGTAATCACCTGAAGGGTCGCTGCCGGGCGTGGAAGTGGCAATGCGAAGCGCGGGATTAGCCAGCAGGCTTAGCCAGTCGCTCTTCTCCTCCACCACTTGCGCCGCCGCCGTCACACAGAGCGTGTTCCCGGCAAAACGCTGAACCGCAGAAGCTATCCCCTGCTCCAGCAGCGCCTGAGGATGAGCCATATTCGCCGAGGCAAACAGGCTGCAATATTCACCAGCCTCAATACGTTCCCTCAGCATACCTGCCGGAGCAAACCGGGTATCAACATGGATGCCGGTTTCACGGCAGAACTGCGCCATCAGCGGCTGCCAGGCAAGGCGCAGGCTTCCCGCCGCCAGCACCTGCAAATCCATCACTCAACGCCCTCATAATGCGTACGATAAAAACGCTGATACCAGCTGTCGGCGATTTTCTTCATATCAATGTCGCGAAATTTTTCCGGGTAGAGTTTTTTCGCCATCCATAGCTCGCCTATAGCCATCGCCTCCGGCATCGGGTAGCCCCAGGCCTTGGCGTACTCCGGCATAAGCCAGACGCGGTGGTTCTTCACCGCATCAATAGTCTGCCACTGCGGATCGTTTTTGATTTCATTCACTACTTTCGGGTAGCGATCCTGCACGAAGATCGTCTGTGGATCCCAGGCGATCACCTGCTCCATTGAAACCTGTTTGAACCCTTTAACGGTGGCTGCCGCAACGTTTAGCGCCCCCGCATGAGCCATCATCAAGCCCGTGTATTTACCGGAACCGTAGGTCGTCAGGTCAGGGTTAGCCATATAGGCCCGAACGCGCTGGCTTTCAGGGATGTCTTTCAGCCGCTCGCTGACAAGCTTACGCTCGGCGAAAGTGGCCTCCACAAGCTCTTTAGCCTGCTGCTGTTTGTTGACCACTTCGCCAATCAGCGTGATGCCCTCTTTAAGACCCAGGTTATAGGCCTGCTCTTCATCGCCCATAGAAGGATTCAGCTTGTCCTGCTCGCCCGGCTTGTCGTGCCGTAGGGAGATCGCTATCACCGGAATACCGAGCTTGCTGATGCTGTCGATCATCTCCTGCGGCGCGTAGTTGGTGACAAAGACCGCCTGCGGATGTAGCGCCACCAGTTTTTCCGCGTCAACGTGGGTCAAATCACCAAGCTGAGCCTTATGCTCAAGCTCCGGAGCCAGCCGGGCATAGCCGTCGCCCAGTTGCTGCTTCCAGTTAGCCAGAATGCCGACCACTTTGTCGGTAGCGTTCATCTGCACCAGCAGGTTCAGGGTTTGATGCTGCAACACCACCACGCGGTCAACCTCATCGGGAATAGTCACCTGGCGGCCAAGTTGATCGGTTATGGTGCGGTTCGCCAGCGCGGCGAGCGGGGAAAGCAGTAACAGAGCGCCTATAGTCAGGCGGCGAGTCAATAAGTTCACGGCGGGAGTCCTGATAATCGTTGTGCATTGAAATATACAGCGATGACTCCCCCGCGCCCAGCGATTTTAAGGGGTAGAGGCTACGCCGGAACCAGGCTTGCCGTTCCGCCGCCAAAAGACCAGTCCTCCGGATTGTTATGCCGGATAACCACCATAACGTCATTGGGATGGATCCCTGGTTTGGCGGCCAGCCTCTCCGTAAGCACCTGATAGAAGCGTTTTTTAGTTTCGATATTGCGCGGCTTTCCCGCCGTAATCTCAACCAGCAACCATGCATTACTGCGCGGGCCAGCCATATAATGACGGTCAAAACGCAGTTCCGTTTCAGCCAGTTGATGGACAACCTGGAACAGGTCATCAGCAGGCACGTCAAAAGCCTCGACCAAAGCCTGCTGCACGCTGGCCGAAACCGCATCCAGATGTGCTGTCGTTTTCCCTTTAAGTAAGCTGAGATGAATAATCGGCATATTATTTCTCCTCGTTGCTACCGGCGATAATCAGCCGATCAAAAGCTAGTAATGCACTGTGCGCTGCGGGCCAGCCTGCATAAAAGGCGAGGTGGGTAATCAGCTCGCTGATTTCCTCGTCACGAACACCATTTTGACGTGCCAGGCTCAGATGAAAAGGAAGCTGTTCAGGCCGGTAAAGCGCCAGCAATGCCGCCACGGTTATCAAGCTGCGGTCGCGTTTGTTAAGCTCCGGTCGCTCCCATATATCTTTAAATAACAACTCGGTACTCAGGCTGGCAAGCTTAGGAGCCCTGCTCAAAACCCTCTGAATCTCTTGTATTTCCTCGCTCATGATGTCTCCTTATTGGCGTTGACAAACTGAGCATACTCATCAACTATCATTCCAAAAATCAGATAATTTTTTACTAACAATCCCGTTTTTTGGAACAATGGCGATGACTCATTTAGATCTCGATGTTCTGCGAACCTTTGTCTCCGGCATTGAACTGGGCTCGTTTTCGCGGGCAGCGGACAGGCACGGGCGCTCCACCTCTGCGGTCAGCGCCCAGCTCAAAAAACTGGAGGAGCAGGTTGGTGCCCCGGTTGTTAAAAAGGCGGGCCGCGGCCTGACGCTGACGCCGACAGGTGAAATCGTTTTTAGCTATGCAAAACGCCTTCTGGCGCTCAACGATGCCGCAATAGTCGCCGCCAGCGGCGCACGGCTGGGCGGCAAAGTGCGGGTGGGTTTTCAGGAGGATTTTGGCGAAGGTGTTTTAACCGACATACTGGGCGACTTTACCCGGGCTCACAGCGCCGTGATTGTTGAAGCCAGAATTGCGCGCAATGCGGAGCTGGAATCGGCCGTTCAGCGTTCACAGCTGGATATGGCTTTACTTTGGCAAACGAATACCGGCTCCCTTCAGAACGAGTTGGGAAAAATCCCTCTGCACTGGATAGGTTCCGCCGAACGAGTAGCAGAGTGCCTTGCCGCCGGACAACCGCTTCCCCTTGCGCTCTTTGACGCCCCCTGCATACTTCGTACCCGCGCCCTCGAAGCCCTGGATGCAGCCGGTATTAGCTGGCGGATTGCATTCACAAGCAGCAGTCTTAATGGCCTCTGGTCGGCAGCCCGTGCCGGGTTAGGGATTACCGCACGTACGCTGGTGGGTAAACCTGACGATTTAGCGGTTCTCCACACCCTTCCCCGCCTCCCTGCTCTGGGCCTCTGCCTGCAACATGGCTCGTCCGGTGACAAGCCCACGCTGGATTTTTTGACCAAACTTATCGAAGAACGTATAGCCATTTTTTACCGCTAAACGCCGCCATAGCTTCCCGCTGCACGCCAAAAATAAAACCTCTGTTGCCGATGAATTTCCCCCGGTAACTTTTTGTGCTCAATTGTTTCCAGATAGCTCCTGATCTGGTCTGGCCAGATTGAAGCAATGAGAAAAATAGAGGCCTTACGGCGGCTTTTTTCCCTGCAATTGCCAATAGTTGGCAGATCCGATGTCTGGATATCTGCGAAACGCGTCATCAACCATTTGATTTTAAATTAAAAATATCGAGGAAAATAAATGATTGAGCGGGGGGGTAAAAAGCCATATATTGGCCGCGTTTTACGCACCCTGAATAACATTTAGTTTACTTAATTCAGCCGTTGCGCTTCTGCCGACGGTTGTAGGAGAGATATGATGACGGATAAAGTCCGTATTGATACTTTAGATGCACAATCTGCAAACGCTACCAACGAAACCTATTTGGCAAGACAGGCTGAATTCGAATCGAATGTCAGAAGTTACCCGCGCAAATTACCGTTCGCTATAGCCAAAGCCCAGGGCGCCTGGATAATTGACGTTGAGAATAATCGTTATCTCGACTGTCTGGCCGGTGCGGGAACGTTGGCGCTTGGCCATAACCATCCTGATATCCTGCAAAGCATCCAAAATGTCATTACCAGCGGCTTGCCGTTACATACACTCGACCTGACGACCCCGTTAAAAGACGAGTTCTCCGAATACCTGCTGTCCTTGCTGCCGGGCCAGGGTAAAGAATTTTGCCTGCAGTTCTGCGGCCCTTCCGGCGCTGACGCAGTAGAAGCGGCGATTAAGCTGGCTAAAAAGCACACCGGCCGCAGCGGCGTTATCAGCTTCTCCGGCGGCTATCACGGCATGACCCACGGTGCGCTGTCGGTAACCGGCAACCTGTCTCCGAAAGAGGCCATCAATGGCCTGATGCCGGAAGTCCAGTTCCTGCCGTACCCGCACCAGTACCGCTGCCCGCTGGGCATTGGCGGTGACGCCGGCGTGAAAGCGCTGACCTACTACTTCGACAACTTGATCAACGACGTTGAAAGCGGCGTGCGCAAACCTGCGGCCGTTATTCTCGAAGCGGTTCAGGGCGAAGGCGGCGTGAACCCGGCTCCGGCCGAGTGGCTGCAACGCATTCGTAAAGTGACCAAAGAGCACGGCATCGTGCTGATTATCGACGAAGTTCAGGCTGGCTTTGCCCGTACCGGCAAGCTGTTCGCCTACGAACACGCCGGTATTGAGCCAGACATCATCGTGATGTCCAAAGCCGTTGGCGGCGGTCTGCCGCTGGCCGTGCTGGGCCTGAGAAAAGAGATCGATGCCTGGGAGCCTGGCCACCACACCGGCACCTTCCGCGGCAACCAGTTGGCAATGGCGACCGGCCTGACCACGCTGAAATACCTGAAAAACAACAAAGTTGCAGACAAAGTTGCCGCTCAGGGCGAATGGCTGAAAGGCAAACTGGTTGAGCTGCAAAAGCGCTACCCGGTTATCGGCCACGTTCGCGGCCTGGGCCTGATGCTCGGGATTGAAATCGTTAAGCCTGAAGAAGCCCAGGATCATATGGGTTGCTACCCGGCCGACGGCGCGCTGTCTGCTCTTATTCAGAAGAAATGCTTCGAAGCGGGCCTGATTCTGGAGCGCGGTGGCCGTAACGGCTGCGTGCTGCGCCTGCTGCCATCTCTGTTGATCACTGACGATGAGCTGGAAATTTTCCTGAGCAAATTTGAACAAGCCTTGTTAGCCGCTGGCGCCAAAGCTGTCTGACCGGAGTGAATAATATGTCCCGATCTAACCCGATTCTGGCCTCCTCAGCGCAGAGCATTGAGGAATACCAGCAGGCGATCGCCCAGACCAGCCAGGCCGTAGTGGAATGGTTGCAGCAGCCTCAGATGTACCAGGGCAAAACCGTCGCCGAGCTGAAAGAACGTATTCAGCTCGACTTCAATCCTCAGGGCCTGGGCAACCAGGTCGCGATTGAACGCGCGATTGAGTATTTCCTGAAAGACAGCCTGCTGGTGCACCATCCGCAGTGCGTGGCGCACCTGCACTGCCCTAGCCTGGTGGTAAGCCAGGCCGCGGAAGTGCTGATTAACGCCACCAACCAGAGCATGGACTCCTGGGACCAAAGCCCGTCGGCCACCATCATTGAGATGAAGCTGATTGAATGGCTGCGCGCACAAGTTGGCTACCCGGCTGGCGACGCGGGCGTGTTCACCAGCGGCGGCACTCAGAGCAACCTGATGGGTCTGATGCTGGCGCGTGACGCTTACTTTGCACGTCAGGGTCACTCCGTCCAGCAGGACGGTCTGACCGGCGACATCCGCAAAATTCGGGTGCTGTGCTCTGAAAATGCCCACTTCTCCGTGCAGAAAAACATGGCGCTGATGGGCATGGGCTACCAGTCCGTCACGTTGGTGAAAACCGACGAGTTTGCCCGCATGGACGTTAGCGACCTAGCGAACAAAATCGCTCAGGCAAAAGCGAACGGCGAGCAGATTATGGCGATTGTCGCTACCGCCGGGACAACCGACGCCGGTGCTATCGACCCGCTGCGCGAGATTGCTAAGCTGGCTGCCGAACACAAAATCTGGGTACACGTTGATGCGGCCTGGGGCGGCGCACTGCTGCTTTCCGAAAAGTATCGCGATTACCTGGACGGCCTGGAGCTGGTGGATTCCGTGACTCTGGACTTCCACAAACAGTTCTTCCAGACCATCAGCTGCGGCGCGTTCCTGCTCAAGGATGAACGCCATTACGAGCTGATGCGCTACCAGGCTGCATACCTGAACTCCGAGTTCGACGAAGAGCAAGGCGTGCCAAACCTGGTCTCCAAATCTCTGCAAACAACCCGCCGCTTTGATGCATTGAAGCTGTGGATGGGTCTGGAAGCCCTGGGCCAGAAACAGTATGCCGAAATCATCGATCACGGCGTGACCATGGCGCAGAACGTAGCGGCCTATGTGGCTGACCATGCTTCTCTGGAGCTGGTGATGCAGCCGCAGCTGGCAAGCGTGCTGTTCCGCTTCCGCCCTGCAAGCCTTGCTGGCTACAGCGACGCCGAAGTGGCGCTGCTGAACCAGAAAATCGGCGATGCATTGCTGGAGTCCGGCCGCGCCAATGTCGGCGTGACCGAGCACCGGGGCGTTACCTGCCTGAAGCTGACCCTGCTGAACCCAACCGTGACGCTGGAAGACGTAAAAGTCCTGCTGGCGCTGGTTGAGAAAACCGCAGAGCCGCTGCTGAACGCCTAAGCGTTTGTACTCAGAGAAAAGCCGATGGTGAGCAATCGCCATCGGCTTTTTATTTTATTCAGCCAGTAACGCCCGCAGCCAATCCTCAACCTTCTGAGTGGGAATATTTTTCCCGAAATTATACGTTTTCTCCATCGGCCACCAGACACCTTCTCCGCGCGCGAAGGCGGTGCGATAACGCAGCATCTGCTCATCCGGCTGACGCCCCAGTTCGCTTCGCAAATCCGGCAGGCCGAGCACCGCTTTGCTAAAGCCCGTTCCGCTAACGCTTTCGACAATCTCTGCCAGTTTGCCGTAGCTAAGCGTTTCGCCCGCGATAAAAACCACCTGATTAACGATGCGCGGCTGCTCGAGATAAATGGCCGTCGTTAAACGCCCAATATCTTCCGGAGAAGTGATAGTTACTTGGGTCTGCCAGCTGCCCAGAGCGTTGATTGTCCGGGCCTGCAAGTTCACCACGTCGAACGCGGGCTCAAACAAGAAACTGGTAAACATGCCGGTAGAAACAATCACCCACTCGGTAGAAGACTGGCTGCGCAACAATGTCCTGACATCATGCTGTTCATCCCACACCGGCTGGCCGCTGCCTTTGCCAACCACATCGTAATCAACGCCAAACTGCCACGGGAAATAGCGTTTAACGCCCGCCTGAATCACCGCCGTGGTGATTTTCAGCTGTGTTCCCGCCCCGGCAACAAACCCCATGCAGTTGATGACAGTGTCGAATTGCTGGAACAGCGAAGCCAACGGCTCGATGCCGCTGGCGGAAATATCCAGCGCAACAAAATCAGCGCCCGCGGCCGCGTATTTCTTATATTTTTGCGAAAGAAGCTGCCCGTTTTCGTCGAGCGAACCTGGCGAAACGCCTGCCGTAACAATGTGCCCGTGAGAAGCCGCCGCCGGAAGCAATGCGTCCAGAACTGCGGCACCCAGTTGTCCCACACCAAGCACCAATATTTTCTCACCCGCCTTCTCAGCATTGATGGTCATATCACTCTCCTCACCCTTTATTTGCAGCTGAATTGCTACATCACTGGAGAGTCTACCGACGTGTTTAGCGAGCGATAAGCCGTCCTGATTGGGTTAGACTGTTCATAAAAATGGCACAATTGTGCTGAACTGATGGAGGATTCAATGGATAAACTGGAAGCCATGCGGGTCTACCGCCACGTGGTTGAAACGCAAAGTTTCTCCCGAGCCTCGGAGCTGCTTGGGCTACCGAGATCAACCGTCTCCCGCATGATTAAAGACCTTGAGAACTCTCTGGCGGTGCAGCTTCTTCAGCGTACGACGAGAAAACTGAGCGTCACGAGCGACGGCCAGAACTATTACGCTGAGTGTAAAAAAATTCTCGGTGATATTGCCGCCCTTGAATCCTCCTTCCCCGGAAAAGCCGGGCAGCCACGAGGGCGCTTTAAGATTGGTATGCCGCAGTCTCTTGCCAGGCACTGTATTTTACCGGGCGTCGCGGAATTTCTTGAGCGCTACCCTGAGCTTGAGCTAATTCTCTGCTCCAGCGATCGGGTGGTAGACCTGATTCAGGAAGGATTCGACTGTGTTATCAGGACGGGCAGCGTGGAAGATTCCACCACGCTGGTTGCCCGCCAGCTCGCCCAGTTCAAATGGTCGGTGCTGGCCTCCCCGCAGTACATTGCCCGGCACGGTAAGCCTGCCCGCCTAGAAGACCTCAAAAATCACCACGCCGTTGGCTACCTCATCCACAGCACGGGGCGCACAACGGAGTGGAGCTTTATTGATAAAAGCGGCGTAGTGCCGGTACGGATGAATGAAACGCTAACTGTTGATGACACCGACGCCTATATCCAGGCCGGTCTTCAGGGCATCGGCCTGATTCGCGTTGCCAGCTATTTAGTGAAACATTACGTTAAGGCCGGTGAGCTGCACCCCTGCCTGGAAGAACACGCCGTCGATATGCCTCTGTTTCTGGTTTACCCGCAAAGCCGCCACGTTTCCCCGGCTATTCGGGCTTTTTACGACTGGAGCAAGATGATGTTGGGCATGCAGATTGGCGGAGCTACTGGTTAATTTTGGCGGGAGATTTTCAATGAAAAACGCAGCATAGAGAATTGCTTATTACGTACCGTTATTCATAATCGACGTATCGATTGTCATCCAATATTGTTCTTACTGCTTGCGGGAAAGCAACCTTAAGACTTGCCAAATAGGTGCGAGTAATCAGCCCTTAGATTGGCAGGAATATCTGAGAAGTATCGCCAGTAATCAATCAAACCGTCGATAGTTCTCATATCGGTATGGCCGCAGTCCAACATTATTTTAAGCAACGCCATCGTCGACATCACCCGCGCATCAAAGACTTTGGCTAGCTCGGTCATATCCTGGTCGTCGGTGACGACCGGAACGCCAAGTTCAAGCGCATAAGCGATATACCAGGCATCAACTCTGGATGGCCCAGGTAACTCGGTTTGCACATGATCCCAAATATATTCGAAGGTTTGTTGAATAGACAGTTTCTGTTTTTTGGCTATCACAGGAAAATGTTTACGATTCTCCGCGAATTCCTCCTCATCTACCCAGGGAAATTTGCTTTGCAGCCTCCTGCCAGCCAACTCTTCATTGAGTTCAGGTAAGATGTACAGGCAATACTCATTGTCACCAAAGGGTACGAACAGAAGGGGACGTATGGTTTTAGCCAATCTTAAATATGCATTGGTATCAACGAGGATTTTCGATTGAGGCATCAGGTCAACTCGGCATAAATACTCTGTGCATCAAGTAGCGGCAAATCCAGCACGGTTTGAACATAACCCGGTCCCTTGTTGTGTTCTTTTAAATACTTTCGAAGCAGATCAAAAAATGACGTATCGAAAGCCGCCTCGACCTTTTTAATATAATCACGAGCGCTCGGCTTACCTTGTAGATCTAGTTCTGCATCACCGAACAACGCTTCACTAAGATTCTTATATCCCTTATTAAAATTGGTAACCGCCCCGGGAAAAATCACCTTACTGAGCAGTATTTCAGGTTTTCCAGTCGATTTAGCATATTTGTTGACTTGGCCTATTACTGTCCAGGGCGAGATTGTTAATTGATTAGCCAGGTCGATAACATGAGAAATTTGAGCCGCTGGAGTAGCTTGCAACTGAATAGAGTCATATGCTCGTTCCGCCAGTTCATGCGGGTAGAGCAGGCTTGCAGCAAAAGCATCCGCAAAATCTTCAGCCTCATCACCTTCCAGGCCAGGAGATAAACAATGCCCCAGTTCATGAGCCATCCAGAATTTGAAATCGTGAATATTAGTATCCAGATTCAAATATACCCAGGTACTTCCAGAATCAGGAAGGTAGATATGTAGCGCATTTTCATGGCGTTTTTTAGCGCCCCATATTACCGGGATAACTACCGCCTGCAATTCGTTAAAACGCCGTATGAGGTGTGTAAAATCGACACACTCTACAAGCCCGAGATTAATATCCGCCCTGACTTTCGCAGTGACGGCACGGAGATAATCGTAATCACAGTTTGGGGACTTGAGTACCGGCGGCATTTCAAAGGTATTGAATGGCAAATAAGGCACAAGATATCGTAAGAAGCGGCCAACTTCCTGTGCTTTTTCAATATGATGGTTCTTTGTCCTGGTTCCACGCATTTTACGGAAAGCGACTTTTGGAGTATATGGATCTTCCTTAATAACTAAATCCTCGAAAGAAAGATTCAGTAACTTACCTAATTGAAGCAGCTTATTTGGACGAGGAAAAGATTTGTGTAAAAGCCACTGGGAAACGGCTTCTTTAGTAACGCCCAGCGCCTCAGCAACGGCAGTCTGAGTCAAACCGGCTTTATCGATTGCCAATTGCGCTTTATCAGTATTCAATTTCTTTTGCATGCGCAAATTATAGACAGAAGTCAAGTTTAGTCAAGTTTTAGCGATGAGAAGCGACCTGTGATTAACGGAAAGTAGCGTGCGCCACCTGATCCAGCCGCCAGAATACAAAAAACCCTGCCGAAGCAGGGTTTGTCTGTTCTTAATATACAGGTCTGGAACCTGAA
This sequence comes from Cedecea davisae DSM 4568, assembly GCF_000412335.2. Taxonomy (GTDB): domain Bacteria; phylum Pseudomonadota; class Gammaproteobacteria; order Enterobacterales; family Enterobacteriaceae; genus Cedecea; species Cedecea davisae. Next base: position 85,181 of record NZ_KE161030.1, on the reverse strand, counting down.
TTCATCAGAACGGGATATCGTCGTCGAAGTCCATTGGCGGTTCGTTAGACGGAGCTGGTGCGCTCTGCTGCTGCGGGCGAGACTGCGCGCCGCCGCTGAACTGGTTGCCGCCCTGTGGCTGCTGAGGCTGACCCCACCCGCCCTGCGGCTGGCCGCCGCCGTTGCCGCCTGCCGGTGCACCGCCGCCCTGACGGCCGCCGAGCATCTGCATGGTGCCACCAACGTTAACCACGACTTCGGTGGTGTATTTTTCTACGCCAGCCTGGTCGGTCCATTTACGGGTTTGCAGTGCGCCTTCGATGTAAACCTGAGAGCCTTTACGCAGGTATTCACCGGCCACTTCTGCCAGTTTGCCGAACAGCACAACGCGGTGCCATTCGGTTTTTTCTTTGGTTTCGCCGGTTTGCTTATCACGCCAGGACTCTGACGTGGCCAGTGTAATGTTGGCAACTGCGCCACCATTTGGCATATAGCGTACTTCCGGGTCCTGACCCAGATTCCCAACGAGAATCACCTTGTTTACGCCTCTGCTGGCCATGTTCGTGTCTCCTGAAACGTTTATAGATAGTCTAAACCGGGGATTCTACACTATGCCACCCACAATGTTTATAGCTGCGAGGGACATTCCAGAATGTCGGGTAAGTATAGCTCGTTTCATTAAAGCACTGGATATCCATTCAGGTTTTATTGTGTCATAATTAGCCGTTTCTGGCCGTCGGTTGTTCCTTTATATACCAGGCGCATGTAGTCATCATTCCGGGAAAGGTGAATGGATAAGATCGAAGTTCGGGGCGCCCGCACCCACAATCTCAAAAATATCAACCTCGTCATCCCGCGCGACAAGCTGATCGTTGTCACCGGGCTGTCGGGTTCAGGCAAATCCTCACTGGCATTTGATACCCTGTACGCAGAGGGGCAGCGCCGCTACGTCGAGTCTCTCTCCGCCTATGCGCGTCAGTTCCTGTCGCTGATGGAGAAGCCGGATGTCGACCATATCGAAGGGTTGTCGCCTGCGATTTCTATTGAACAGAAATCCACGTCCCATAACCCGCGTTCAACCGTCGGCACTATCACTGAAATCCATGACTACCTGCGTCTGCTGTACGCCCGAGTAGGCGAGCCACGATGCCCGGATCACGATATCCCGCTGGCGGCACAAACCGTGAGCCAGATGGTCGACAACGTGCTGGCGCAGCCGGAAGGCAAGCGCCTGATGCTGCTGGCTCCCATCATTAAAGACCGCAAAGGCGAGCACGCCAAAACGCTGGAAAACCTGGCAAGCCAGGGCTATATCCGCGCGCGTATCGACGGCGAGGTGTGCGACCTTTCCGACCCGCCAAAGCTGGAGCTTCAGAAGAAGCACACCATCGAAGTCGTTGTTGACCGCTTTAAGGTGCGCGAAGACATTGCCCAGCGCCTGGCCGAGTCATTTGAAACCGCGCTGGAACTGTCCGGCGGCTCTGCGGTAGTGGCCGATATGGACGACGAAAAAGCCGAAGAACTGCTGTTCTCCGCCAACTTCGCCTGCCCTATTTGCGGCTACAGCATGCGCGAGCTTGAACCGCGCCTGTTCTCCTTCAATAACCCGGCCGGGGCTTGCCCGACCTGCGACGGCCTGGGCGTACAACAATATTTTGACCCGGACCGCGTAGTGCAGAACGGTGAACTCTCTCTGGCTGGCGGAGCCATCCGCGGCTGGGATCGCCGTAATTTCTACTACTTCACCATGCTGCGTTCTCTGGCCGAGCACTATAAGTTTGACGTTGAAGCACCGTGGAACGAGCTGAGCGACACGGTGAAAAAAGTCGTGCTGCACGGTTCAGGTAAAGAAACGATTGAATTCAAATATATGAACGACCGCGGCGATACCTCCGTGCGCCGTCATCCGTTTGAAGGCGTGCTGCACAATATGGAGCGCCGTTATAAAGAGACGGAATCCTCCGCCGTGCGTGAAGAGCTGGCGAAGTTTATCAGCAACCGTCCTTGTGCCAGCTGCGAAGGCACTCGCCTGCGTCGCGAAGCTCGCCACGTCTTCGTTGAAAATACCGCGCTGCCGACAATTTCCGATATGAGCATCGGCCATGCGATGGAATTCTTCCAGAACATGAAGCTCAGCGGCCAGCGCGCGCAGATCGCAGAAAAAGTGCTGAAAGAGATAGGCGACCGCCTGAAGTTCCTGGTGAACGTCGGCCTGAACTATCTTTCTCTCTCCCGTTCGGCGGAAACGCTCTCCGGCGGCGAGGCTCAGCGTATTCGTCTGGCGAGCCAGATTGGCGCCGGACTGGTTGGCGTCATGTATGTGCTGGATGAACCGTCTATCGGCCTGCACCAGCGCGATAACGAGCGCCTGCTGGAAACGCTTATCCACCTGCGTAACCTCGGCAACACGGTGATTGTGGTTGAGCACGATGAAGATGCGATTCGCGCCGCCGACCATATTATCGATATTGGCCCTGGCGCAGGCGTGCACGGCGGCCAGGTGGTCGCTGAAGGCACCATGAAGGATATTATCGCGGTGCCGGAATCTCTGACGGGGCAGTTCCTCAGCGGTAAACGCGAGATAGCTGTTCCAAAAAAACGCGTTGCCGCAGATCCGGAAAAGGTGCTCAAGCTGGTCGGCGCGAAGGGCAACAACCTGAAAGATGTCACACTGACGCTGCCGGTTGGGCTATTTACCTGCATCACCGGCGTTTCCGGCTCGGGTAAATCGACGCTTATCAACGATACGTTGTTCCCGATTGCCCAGCGCCAGCTGAATGGCGCAACGATTGTCGAACCGGCCCCCTACCGTGAAGTTCACGGCCTGGAGCATTTCGACAAAGTTATCGACATCGACCAGAGCCCTATAGGCCGTACTCCGCGCTCCAACCCGGCGACCTACACCGGCGTTTTCACGCCCGTGCGCGAGCTATTTGCTGGCGTGCCGGAAGCACGTTCTCGTGGCTATACGCCGGGGCGCTTCAGCTTTAACGTACGCGGTGGGCGCTGCGAAGCCTGCCAGGGTGACGGCGTAATCAAAGTCGAGATGCACTTCCTGCCGGATATTTACGTGCCGTGCGACCAGTGCAAAGGCAAACGTTATAACCGCGAAACGCTGGAAATTAAGTACAAGGGCAAGAGCATTCACGAAGTGCTGGATATGACGATTGAAGACGCGCGCGCGTTCTTTGATGCGGTTCCGGCGCTGGCGCGAAAGCTGCAAACGCTGATTGACGTTGGCCTGTCCTATATTCGACTTGGCCAGTCGGCAACCACGCTTTCAGGCGGTGAAGCACAGCGCGTTAAGCTGGCGCGAGAGCTGTCCAAACGCGGCACAGGGCAAACGCTGTATATCCTCGATGAACCGACGACCGGCCTGCACTTCGCGGATATCCAGCAGTTGCTGGAAGTCCTGCATCAGCTCAGGGATCAGGGCAACACCATCGTGGTGATTGAGCATAATCTCGACGTGATTAAAACCGCTGACTGGATTGTGGACCTGGGGCCGGAAGGCGGCAGCGGCGGCGGCGAGATTCTGGTCTCCGGCACGCCGGAAACCGTCGCCACCTGTAAAGCTTCTCATACCGCGCGCTTCCTCAAACCTTTGCTGAAGTAGTCACTCCGAGAGTTGCTGCCTGACCTGTTCAGGCAGCAATGTCAGCGCCTGCTGATACGAAGCATCCACCAGATAGTAAATTTGCGATCCCGGCAGAGAACCGTCCAGATATAGCGTGCTCCAGTGGGTTTTATTCAGATGAGCGCTGGGAAAAACATCCTGATGTTTCTGCCGCAGTAAATCAGCCAGCTCCGGCGTTGCCTTAAGCGACACGGCCGGGCGCTGCCCATCGGCGTGCACCATCGCAAACAGCACATCGGCGACCTTAATTTGAGTCGCTTTCCAGTCGCTGTGCACGCTTTGCGCGGCACCGGGTTTATTCATGCAATATTCTAAAAGATCCGAATTCGTCATCTTGATTTCCTCGTCCTGAATAGCCTTTGCCCGGAAAAGCCCGCGGCAAAACTAATTGTGTGCCAAAAGCGCACAACCGACGAGGATATTGATTAAAAAAACGGCAGATGATTTATTTTAGCTGCCGTTTTCCGAAGCAGAGTTAATACTCGGAGTTAACGATGACTTCTTCACCAAATGAGCCAGCTTTTGGCAGCGGCTGATAGCTGGAATTAGAAGCTCGCAGGATACGAATACCGCGAGCGCCGACTTCCTGCGCTGCCGTGATGTCGTTATCCGAGTCACCGTAGAAGATCTTGATTTTCTTATCTTTCAGCCACTGAGTCTTGGTGTTCTGGCCTTCTTTATCTCCGGCAAAAATAACCGGATTAACGTTTGGTTCCGGGATCAGGAAGTCATTTTGCAGCGTTTTGGTCACGGTTTCAGTTTTGGTCTGGCTGCGTCCGGTAACAAAGTAAACGCTGTCGCCACGCTTGAGGTGCATGGTTATCAGGCTTTTCGCCACCTCTTTCGGCATGCTGAATTCATCCCAGCCGTTGTTCATTTTTTCCCAAAACTCAGGGTTCTTCAGGTAATCCTGCTTGCCGGGAGAATACTCTTTCTGCCCGCGATAAAAGCCGGGGCTAGAAAACAGGACGGTGTCATCAATATCAAAGCCAACTGCCATAGGCGCGCGCCCCAGCAGGCTATTTTCTATTTGCGCCACGGAAACCCAATGCACCGGCACCTGCTGTGCCAGTTGAGCCACGGTTACGCCAGGGTTAAGCGGGGCGGGAACGGATTCCTTCGCCATCACGGAATGATTAAGGCCGACCAGCAGGCAGACGGCACTCAGTGCCAAAGCAATCTTACGCATTGTTTTCCCTTTCTATTTTATTGGTTTTAATCGTTGTTAAATTGCGCAAACGGATAATAAAGCATCCCGACCATACCTGCCGGAGCCTGATATATAAAGGTTTTATTTGTTTTATATCGGAGAAGACAGAAGAGATCACAGAACCTGGGAAATAATGCCCCTCTCTAAAGAAGAGGGGCAAGAAGAGATAGTTAGCAAGTACTTACATTACAGCGGCGAACGCCTGCGCCACGCGCTGCACGTTGCCGTGGTTCAGGCCAGCCACGCAGATACGGCCGCTGGCGAGCAGATAGATGCCAAACTCTTCGCGCAGGCGATCTGCCTGAGCAGCGCTGAGCCCGGTGTAGCTGAACATACCGCGCTGTTTCACCAGATAGTCAAAATTACGCCCCGGCACCGCTTTCGTCAGCACTTCAACCAGCACCTGGCGCATTTCCAGAATACGCACACGCATGCTTTCCACTTCGGCAATCCAGCTGGCTTTCAGCTTCTCGTCATTCAGGACGGTAGCGACAAGCTGCGCACCAAAGTTTGGCGGGCTGGAGTAGTTGCGGCGCACGGTGGCTTTCAGCTGCCCCAGCACGCGGCCCGCGGCATCGCTATCTTCGCAGACTACGGAAAGGCCGCCTACGCGCTCGCCGTAAAGGGAGAAGATTTTAGAGAACGAGTTGCTGACCAGCATCGGCAGCCCGGCCAATGCAATGGCGCGGATAGCGTAAGCGTCCTCTTCAATCCCGGCACCAAAGCCCTGATAGGCGATGTCGAGGAACGGGATCAGATTACGTGCTTTGAGGATTTCAACTACCGCGTCCCACTGGCCGTTGTTCAGGTCGGAGCCGGTTGGGTTATGGCAGCACGGATGCAGCAGAACAATGCTTTTTTCCGGCAGCGTGTTCAGTTTTTCCAGCAGTGCTTCGAAGCGCACGCCGTTGGTTTCGCTATCAAACCAAGGGTAGGTATTAACGGTGAAACCCGCGCCTTCAAAGATGGCTACGTGGTTTTCCCAGGTCGGATCGCTGACCCAAACCTGAGAATCAGGGAAATAAGATTTCAGGAAATCGGCACCCACTTTCAGGGCGCCCGAGCCGCCGAGAGTCTGAATGGTGGCAATGCGGCCTTCGATCAGAGCCGGGTGTTCGGCACCAAACAGCAGCGGTGCGATGGCGCTGCGGTAGCCGTTAAGCCCTTCCATCGGTAAATAGAGAGAAGCGCCGTGAGGCTGCGCATTCAGGCGAGCTTCAGCTTCCGCGACAGCCTGCAGCTGCGGGATAACCCCGTCTTCATTGTAATAGAGGCCGATGCTGAGGTTGACCTTGTCGCTGCGAGGATCGACTTTGAAGCGTTCCATGAGGGAAAGGATGGGGTCGCCAGCATAGGCGTCAACTTTTTGAAACACGGTGAGGTTCTCCTGGTTTACAGTTCGCGGATTTCCACTGTAAACCAGGCGAGGACAATCAGTCCAGATACTTCATCGTCACCCTTGAGGTCAGGCGGGTTATAAGTTCGTAAGCACTTACATTCGTATATTCTGCGATGCGCTCGGCCGGTAATCCTTCGCCCCACAGCACCACGTTATCACCCGGTTTTTCGGCTGCATCCGGGCCAAGATCGACGCAAATCATATCCATCGCCACACGGCCAACCAGAGGAACTTCCCTGCCGTTCACCAGCACCGGCGTACCCGAAGGCGCGCTACGAGGATAACCGTCTCCGTAACCCATAGCGACAACGCCGAGGCAGGTATCACGCCCGGCAATCCAGGTACCGCCGTAGCCCACCGGTTCGCCTGCTTTATGCTGGCGAACGGCTATCAGGCTGGAAGTGAGCGACATTGCTGGCTGGAACCCAAAATCTTCGCCCCACGGCTTCTGCTCCAGCGGAGAAACGCCGTACAGGATAATACCCGGGCGGACCCAGTCCATATGCGATTCCGGCCAAAGCAAAATACCACCGGATGCAGCTATCGAACGCTGGCCGGGTTTGCCTGCGCTAAAACTATTAAAGATATCGAGCTGGCGCGGCGTGGCATCCGAGTCCGGCTCATCTGCGCGGGCAAAATGGCTGACTATATTGACCGGCTGACGGACGTTTTTGCAATGCGTGAGGCGCTGGTAGAAAGCTTCGGCGTCTTCCGGGCGCACGCCAAGGCGGTGCATGCCTGTATCCAGCTTCATCCAGACGGTAATCGGCTGGCTGAGTTCGGCCTGCTCCAGCGCTTCAAGCTGCTGGATGCTGTGCACTGCGGTATGAAAATTTTGCGCGGCAATCGTCGGCAAATCGCCGTCGTTAAAAAACCCCTCCAGCAGCAGAATCGGTTTTTCTATTCCGCCAGCCCGGAGGCGCAGCGCTTCTTCAAGGCGGGCAACGCCGAAGGCATCGGCGTCATCTAAAGTGCGGGCGGTCTCCAGCAGACCATGCCCATAGGCGTTTGCTTTCACTACCGCCACCATACGACTGGTCGGGGCCAGTTCGCGCAGGCGTTGCAGGTTGTGTCGCAGAGCGCGGCGGTTAATTACGACGGTTGCCGCTTGCATGTTCGTTCCTTGCTCAGTGTTTGGATTAATTTGTGCAAATCCTCTAAATCTTTCAGGTCACAGCAAGGCGGCAAGAGAACTCAGCCCGATGAGCTTACTAAAGTAAGTGATTCGGGTGAGTGAGTGCAGCCAACGCAGTTGTGGCTTGAGGGATGACGAGGATTTTTATTCTTCGTCGTACTGCGGCCCGGTGTAGTTATCGAAGCGCGACCACTGGCCGTTAAAGGTCAGGCGCACGGTGCCGATTGGGCCGTTACGCTGTTTACCGATGATGATTTCGGCGATGCCTTTCAGGTCGCTGTTTTCGTGGTAAACCTCGTCGCGGTAGATGAACATAATCAAGTCAGCATCCTGCTCGATGGACCCAGATTCACGCAGGTCGGAGTTGACCGGGCGTTTTTCGGCGCGCTGCTCCAGAGAGCGGTTAAGCTGAGAAAGCGCAACAACCGGCACCTGAAGCTCTTTCGCCAGCGCCTTGAGGGAGCGTGAAATTTCGGCAATTTCCAGCGTACGGTTATCAGACAGCGAAGGCACACGCATCAGCTGAAGGTAGTCGATCATTATCAGGCTCAAGCCTTCATGCTCGCGGTAAATACGGCGTGCGCGGGAGCGGACTTCGGTCGGCGTCAGGCCGGAGGAGTCATCAATATACATATTGCGCTTCTCCAGCAGGATGCCCATGGTGCTGGAAATACGCGCCCAGTCCTCGTCATCCAGCTGGCCGGTACGAATTTTGGTCTGATCCACACGCGACATCGACGCCAGTATACGCATCATGATCTGCTCGCCGGGCATCTCAAGGCTGAAAATCAGTACCGGCTTGTCCTGCGTCATCGCGGCGTTTTCACACAGGTTCATCGCGAAAGTGGTTTTACCCATCGACGGACGGGCCGCAACGATAATCAGGTCAGAGCGCTGCAGGCCGGCGGTTTTCTTGTTGAGATCCTGGTAGCCGGTATCCACGCCGGTTACGCCATCGTGCGGCGTCTGATACAGCGATTCAATACGCGAAACCGTGGCCTCGAGGATCTGGTCGATGCTTTTCGGGCCTTCATCTTTATTAGCCCGGTTTTCGGCAATCTGGAACACGCGGGATTCGGCGAGGTCCAGCAGGTCTTCGCTGCTGCGCCCCTGCGGGTCATAACCGGCATCGGCAATTTCGTTAGCTACCGCGATCATTTCACGCACAACCGCACGTTCACGAACGATGTCTGCATAAGCGCTGATGTTCGCCGCACTTGGTGTATTTTTTGACAATTCAGCGAGATAAGCAAAACCGCCGACGCTCTCCAGATTTCCCTGTAGCTCAAGGGATTCGGAAAGCGTAATCAGGTCGATGGGTTTGCTCATTTCGAGCAGGCGCTGCATTTCGGTAAAGATCATGCGGTGCGGTCGGCTGAAGAAGTCGTTGGCGACGACGCGCTCGGCGACGTTGTCCCAGCGTTCGTTATCCAGCATTAAACCGCCCAACACCGACTGCTCCGCCTCAAGCGAGTGCGGCGGCATTTTCAGCCCTTCCACCTGGCGGTCGCGGGGTTCGTTCGGTTTGTTGAAGGGTTTATTTCCTGCCATAGTGAGGGAGTTACCAAATTCATAGTGAGAGACCCGGAAGTATAACCATTCTTGTCACTCTTCGACACAAGGAGTTTCCATGGCAACGCGCATAGAATTTAGCCAGCACGGCGGGCCTGAAGTGCTGAAGTCGGTTGAATTTACACCGAAAGATCCTACAGAAAACGAAGTTCAGGTGGAGAATAAGGCGATAGGCATCAACTATATCGATACCTATATTCGCAGCGGACTTTACCCGCCTCCATCGCTGCCCAGCGGGCTTGGAACCGAAGCCGCAGGCGTTGTCAGTAAGGTCGGCAGCCAGGTCACGCACCTGAAAGTCGGCGATCGCGTTGTTTACGCCCAGTCAGGGCTGGGAGCCTACAGTAGCGTGCATAATGCTCCGGCCGACAAGGTCGCTAAAATTCCAGATGCTATCTCATTCGAACAGGCCGCGGCTTCGTTTCTGAAAGGCTTGACGGTGTTTTATCTGCTGCGCAAAACCTATGAAATCAAAGCCAACGAAACCTTCCTGTTTCACGCGGCGGCCGGCGGCGTGGGGCTGATTGCCTGCCAGTGGGCGAAAGCGCTCGGCGCGAAGCTGATTGGTACGGTGGGTTCCGCGCAAAAAGCCGAACGTGCTCAGCAGGCCGGGGCCTGGCAGACAATTAATTACCAGCACGAAAATATCTCTGAACGCGTGAAAGAGCTGACCGGCGGGAAAAAGGTAGCGGTGGTTTACGATTCGGTGGGTAAAGAGACCTGGGAAGCTTCGCTCGACTGCCTGCAGCGCCGCGGGCTGATGGTCAGCTTCGGCAATTCATCTGGCCCGGTGACCGGCGTCAACCTCGGCATTCTGAATCAGAAAGGGTCGCTGTACGTCACTCGCCCGTCTCTGAACGGCTATTTGACTACCCGAGCAGAATTTGACGAAGCCTGTAACGAGCTGTTTTCGCTAATTGCCAGCGGAGCAATCAAGGTGGATGTGGCTGAAAACCAGAAATTTGCGCTGAAGGATGCGGTGCTTGCTCACCGAACGCTGGAAAGCCGTGCAACTCAAGGCTCAAGTTTGTTGATCCCTTAGAAAGAATTAGGGCTTCCCGCAGGAAGCCCTTTCTTTTTTGTTCGTGCCGTATGTAGGGTACAGCGCGATGAATTCTGTTACTGCGAAAAGATATTCTCAGATTTGATGGCTAATTGAAACGGCCCTGCCGGGATTAAGTGCAGGCTTGTGATCGGCTCCGCAATACCCAAATTAACCCGGCTTATTCCGTCTCTACGGCTACCGTTTGTCGGCTACCAGAGACAGCGCGTGTTCCACAACATCGATCCCTGCTCCGGCTTTGTGGGCATTTTCACTTAAATAGCGCCGCCACTGGCGCGCTCCCGGAATGCCCTGGAACAGACCGAGCATATGCCGGGTGACGTGGCCAAGATAAGTGCCGTTTGCCAGTTCGCGCTCAATATAAGGATACATCGCACGCACAACGGCAACCGGATCGCGGTCTTCTACGTCCGCGCCAAAAATCTCACGATCGACGGTGGTTAGCAGGCCAGGATTTTGATAAGCCTCACGCCCGACCATTACGCCATCCAGATGCTGGAGGTGCGTTTTGGCTTCTTCCAGCGTTTTTACCCCGCCGTTGATAGCCATCGTCAGGTGCGGGAAGTCGCGCTTAAGCTGATAAACGCGAGGATAGTCCAGCGGCGGTATTTCGCGGTTCTCTTTCGGGCTAAGGCCAGAAAGCCAGGCTTTACGCGCGTGGATGATAAACATCTCGCACTCGCCCTTACCGGCTACGGTGCCGATAAAGTCACACAAGAACTCGTAACTGTCCTGGTCATCAATACCGATACGGGTTTTTACCGTAACCGGAATCGAAACCACATCGCGCATCGCTTTTACGCAGTCGGCAACCAGCTGCGCGTCGCCCATCAGGCAGGCACCAAAGCGGCCATTTTGCACGCGGTCTGAAGGGCAGCCAACGTTGAGGTTGATTTCATCGTATCCCCTGGCTTCAGCAAGTTTTGCGCACTGAGCCAGCGCCTGTGGATCGCTACCGCCCAGCTGCAACGCGACGGGATGCTCCTCTTCGCTATAGGCCAGATAGTCCCCTTTGCCGTGAATGATCGCCCCGGTAGTCACCATTTCGGTGTACAGCAGCGTGTGGCGAGACAGCTGACGCAGGAAATAGCGGCAGTGGCGGTCGGTCCAGTCCAGCATCGGAGCAATAGAGAAACGATGCGGCTGGAAAGGAGTCTGGTTGCTTTGTGAGGACATACGTTTACGCGGGCTACGGTTTAAAAAGGGTCGCTACTATAGCATAAAGCAGCACCGGAGCATCTGCCTGCCCCGGTGAGCCTCATTAGAAAGTCACGCTCAGCTGTGCGCCTGCGCCCCAGGTCTTTTCTTCGCCGTACAATCCCATCAGATCGACATGTACGCGTTTGCCTGGCGCGAAGCCAACGCCGCCGGTGAAGACATTGCTGTCGTTGTTTTTCATATCCGCACGATAACCTGCCCGCAGCGCCAGCCAGGAAAGCGGCCTGACTTCTGCACCCACACCAACATATTGGGAATTAGCTTCGCTCTTGAAACCTTTCGTTTCGGTAAGGTCGCCGTCGGCGCTGAGCGTAACAAGTTCGTTATGCCAGGCTACGCCAGCAGTCACCAGAGGGCTAATCTGGAAAGTATCTTTGTAGCTGCGGGTTTCACCGGTGCGCCCGTTGGTGATGCGAATATCTTTGGTGTCGATATCGCGTGAAACCAGGTTCTGACCGCTCAGACCTACGGTCCAGTTTTGCCCTAAGTCTGCGGCAACGCCCGCATCAAGGTTAAAGCCGGTATCGTCGTTGCGATATTGCCCTTTTTTCCAGTCACCGCTGTCATAGGAGTAAATCGAAGTCGTGTAATTATACAGCCAGGTTTTCTGCAGTTTTGGCGTCACGCCAACCGAAACCGGCACGCCGCCAACATCGAATTTATGCGCCAGAGCGATCCCGTAATCGGAAACAATTGCAGCCCGCCCGGAGGCAGTAGAATTCAGATTACTGGTGATACGGTTAGAACCATTAAGCGCGGCATCAATCGCCACGCTTCCGGCAACCAGGCTGGAGTTCTGAATACTGCGCAAATAGTCGATGTCGTTCTGGTCGATAGAAGAGCTGACTCTGGCCCGCGCGTAGGCTTTAGTGACGAAGGCGACGGACAGTGTGTCATTGGGAATGCTGACAGCGATACCTGCGGCAGCTTTAGCGTTTGCCGTTTCACCGCGTAAATCTTCCAGTTCACCGGCTAAATCGCCCGCCGCGCTGCGGAACTGATTTAATGTTCCGCCGGGATTTAAAATTATATCTCGCGGCGTTAACGACCCGATGGCGAGTTTATAGTTATCAACTTTGTCGCTGATATCATCAATTTTGTCCTGGAGATTGTCTTTATCGGTTATTTGCGCCCCCACCGTCGGGAGAATAACCGTAATATTGTCATCAGGTTGAGAGTTTGCTAATAACGCCGGGTTGATTAACACTCCGCTACCATAGTTGGCAGAGGCCACCCCTGTTCCGCCCATCGCATCGTTACGCGCTTCGGACCAGGTTCCTGCCGCCCCGGCCTGATTAGCAATAAATAACGTTGCGGCGAGTGTCGCCACCGAAGATTTTATTTTATTCATTCACAGCACGCCTGTCTGATTGTCAGATTAAGTAATTCACCCCTGACAGTTATGACTGAACAGAGGCGGACTATTGCTGTGAATAGCGCGATAAAAGGATGGATATTTAAGCCATCAGCATCCCCAATATATCCTTAGGGTTCGAGTCTTATTGTTTCCTTGCTAATTAATTTATAGTTTACCCTTGGGCTTTCGTGAAGGAAGACCGTTATGCGGCCCAAAGAATTGTGGCGGGTGGTCGATCCAGCGATCCTTACGCTGCATGGCATAAGACTGATTTAGAGGGTAATAAATTTTATTTTCAGCCTTATTCGCTTCCCCCACGACTAACAGTCGAACATCCTGCTCAGTATTATTAATGAAGGTATGGCAAATACCGGTTCCGGCGGGGAAACCGACGCTATCACCCGGTTCAAGCCGCCACAGGTGGCCGTTAATCCACACTTCAGGGTGCCCTTCGAGCACATAGGCAAACTCCTCTTCGCTGCTTTCTGCATGAGGGTAAGAGGTTCGTCTGCCGGGGGGAATACGCTCATGGTGAATGCCGAGTCGCGTCAGTCCTAAATTCCGGGCCAGCGGAGCGCCAACGGAAAAGCGTTCCGGGCTGTCCGGGTAGCTTGAGTCATCTGCGCCTTCAAGTTCGCGCCAGTGGCGAATACAATCTGGTTTTTGCATAACATCCTCCGGGGTAGATAGGGTCATTATGTACCAGGATTCGGCGTTTTATCCGCATTATGGTAAAGTATCAGGTCAATGACCGGGAGAGGCTGATGGATACCACCACAACGCAAAACGTGTTAGCACAGGCAGAAAAGCTGTGCCTGCAACGCAATGTACGCCTGACGCCACAGCGTCTTGAGGTGCTGCGCCTGATGTCCGAGCAAACCGGAGCCATCAGCGCCTATGACCTGCTCGATCTCCTGCGCGTCAGTGAGCCTCAGGCGAAGCCTCCGACCGTTTATCGTGCGCTGGACTTTCTGCTGGAGCAGGGCTTTGTGCATCGCGTGGAATCCAATAACAGCTATGTGCTGTGTAATTTCATCGAAAGCCCTACCCACTCTTCGGCCATGTTTATCTGCGACAGATGTGGCTCAGTGAAAGAGCAGGCGGCTGAGGGTGTGGAAGATATTATGCAAAATCTTGCGTCAAAGATGGGATTTGCGCTGCGCCACAACGTGATTGAAGCGCATGGTTTGTGCTGTGACTGCGCAGAAGTTGAAGCCTGTCGGCATCACGATGCCTGCGGCCACGACCACACGGTGCAATCGAAGAAAAAACGTTAGAAGGGTTGGTACATCCTTGTACCCGGGTAGGATAGCCTGTGAGCATTAGCACATTTGAGAGGCTGGCAGGCTACCAGCGATAGTCATTCCTGGACTCCCAGTCCTTCACTTCTTTCTCTGCCTGGTCTTTGGCATAGCCGTAGCGTTCCTGGATTTTACCCACCAGCTGGTCACGCTTACCTTCGATAACGGTCATATCGTCATCGGTCAGCTTGCCCCATTTCTCTTTAACCGTACCTTTGAACTGTTTCCAGTTACCGCCGAGTTCGTCCTTATTCATAGTCGTCTCCTCATCGTTCGGTTTAGGGTCTGAACATATCAGCCGTTGGGTGCTTTCCTTTGAACAGCTACCCACTATCTGCTGAACGTGAGATTAATTGTAGTTAATGATTTCGACCTCTGGGAAAAACTAAGAATCTTTAACCATTCAGAGAGAAATCACTACTGCCTGGCGTCGGCGGGAAACCAGCTGTTGTTACGCCAGTGGCGACGCCAGATAAAACCGAGCGAAAGACCGCGCAGCGCCAGAAACACCGCCAAAGCCAGCCACAGCGCATGGTTGCCAAAGAGAGGCAGTGTCAGCAAGGTTAGACCAAACCCCAGCGCCGCAACGGCCATGCTGTTACGCATTTCAGCCCCACGCGTAGCGCCGATAAACATTCCGTCCAGCAGGTAACACCAGACGCCAACAACCGGCAGTATGATTTGCCATGGCAGATAGCTATTCGCCAGCTGGCGTAGCTCTGGCAGCGAAGTCAGCATCGAGACTATCTGCTCGCCCGCCACGGCATAAACAGCGGCGAAAGCCAATGCAACCAGCCCGGCCTGCCTGCATGCAGCCCCCCAGACCTCGAGAAGCTGCCCGCGATTACGGGCGCCATACGCCTGCCCGGAATGCGCCTCAACGGCATAAGCAAATCCGTCCAGCGCGTAGGCGGTAAAGGTCAGCAGCGTCATCAAAACCGCATTCAGCGCGATAATTTCGCCCCCCAGCCGAGCACCAAAAATGGTCATTGAGGCAAAGCAAACTTGCAGCAGAAGCGAGCGCAGCATGATGTCACGGTTGAGGGCCAGCAGCCTTCGCAGATCTCCTCGCCATGCCATCTTCAGGCATGACCAATCAATACCGCGCAGCTTTAACACCCTGTGTACCATGGCTAAGCCGATGATAAACGTCGCATACTCGGCAATAACGGTCGCCAATGCGGCCCCCTGCACGTTCATATGCAGGCCCATGACAAGCCAAAGGTCGAGCACGATATTCAGCAGGTTACCCACCACCAGCAAAATAACCGGGGCGCGAGCGTACTGCACGCCGAGCAGCCAGCCCAGCAGCACCAGATTAGCCAGCGACGCCGGAGCGCTTAACCAACGAATTTCAAGAAAACGCCGGGCCTGATAAAGCACCTCTTCGCTGCCGCCGACAATATGCAAAGCAAGACCGATTAGCGGCCCGCGCAGCACCATAATGGCCAAACCGGCGGCCAGCGCCAGTATCAGCGGCTGAAGCAAAGCGCGGGCGAGACGCAGCGGATCGTTAGCGCCAAACGCCTGAGCCGCAAGCCCGGTAGTGCTCATACGCAGAAACAGCAGCAGCATAAACAGGAAACTGGTCGCGGTTGCGCCTATCGCCACGCCGCCCAGATAGGTCGGGCTGTCGAGATGACCAATAACGGCGGTATCAACCAGCCCCAGCAGCGGCACCGTGATATTGGAGAAAATCATGGGAAGCGCAAGACGCCACAGCGCACTATCCGTCGACGAAAAAAATCGCATGAGAGTGACCCAGGAAAATAATGAGGGGGAATAGAGCGGGTGGTACGGCGTGTTACCGCACCACCGAAAGACGTGTTACAGCCATTCGCCGTTGCGGATTACGCCTACGGCCAGACCTTCAATGCTAAAGTTTTGCTCGCGCAGATCGACAACGATAGGCTGAAACTCGCTGTTTTCAGGCAGTAGCTGAACGGTGTTGCCCTGTTTTTTCAGACGTTTAACCGTCACTTCGTCGTCAATACGCGCCACCACAACCTGGCCATTACGTACGTCCTGCGTTTTATGCACCGCCAGCAGGTCACCATCCATAATGCCGATGTCTTTCATCGACATGCCGCTCACGCGCAGCAGGAAGTCGGCATTAGGTTTAAACAACGACGGATCGACCTGATAATGGCCTTCGATATGCTGCTGCGCCAGAAGCGGCTCACCGGCGGCAACACGCCCGACCAGCGGCAGGCCGGTTTCTTCTTCAACCAGCAGGCGAATGCCGCGCGACGCGCCGGAAACAATCTCAATGACCCCTTTGCGGGCCAGCGCTTTGAGATGTTCCTCAGCGGCGTTTGGAGAACGGAACCCCAGACGTTGTGCAATCTCGGCGCGCGTAGGTGGCATGCCGGTTTGGTTGATATGATCCCGAATGAGATCAAACACCTCTTGCTGCCTGGTAGTTAGTGCTTTCATTCCGCCCCCTGGGTGTTTATACAGTTATGCTGTGAGTATATACAGCCCCGGGTGAATTTGAAACCACAAATTAAGCAAAAACCAGCCACTTAACCGATTATGGAAAGCCTATCGCAAATGTGACCAAAGCAGCGTGACCCAGGTGACAACCGCCAGAATAATCGCAATCAGTACGGCGGCAGACCCCATATCTTTGGCGCGCCCGGAAAGTTCGTGGTAGTCGGTGCCTACGCGGTCGACCAATGCCTCGATGGCGCTATTCAGAATTTCAACAATCATCACCAGCACCACGGAGCCAATCAGCAAAATGCGGGTGATCGGGTCAACGTCCAGCCAGCAGGCGATTATAATAGCAATTACCGCGGCCACGCCCTCCTGACGAAATGCAGCTTCGTTTATCCAGGCCGCACGCAGCCCCTTCCACGAGTAGCCTGCAGCCTTAATAATGCGGGTGATGCCGGTGGTATTATTCGCCATTCAAGGAAACCTTTTTAAATATTGAGCGTCAATGCTCATTGAGTCTAAATCGCAGCGCCACAGAAATTCCCCGGAGTTTCTGATATCCTTGCGGCGCATTTGCATTATTAACCTGAGGCTTTACATCATCTATGTCAGGCTGGCCAAGAATTTACTACAAATTACTGAATTTACCATTAAGTGTTCTGGTAAAAAGCAAGTCTATCCCGGCGGACCCACAAACCGAACTCGGTCTGGATCCCTCGCGCCCAATTATGTACGTCCTGCCTTATAACTCGAAGGCAGACCTACTGACCCTGCGCGCCCAATGCCTGGAGCATGACCTGCCCGATCCGCTGGAACCTCTGGAAATTGACGGCGCACTGCTGCCGCGCTACGTGTTTATTCACGGCGGGCCGCGCGTCTTTACTTACTACACGCCAAAAGAAGAGTCGGTAAAACTGTTCCACGATTATCTGGACCTGCACCGCAGCAATCCCGATCTCGATGTACAGATGGTGCCGGTTTCCGTGATGTTTGGCCGCTCACCCGGCCGCGAGAAGGGGGAAGTTAATCCTCCTCTGCGCACGCTAAACGGCGTACAAAAATTCTTTGCCGTTTCGTGGCTGGGTCGCGACAGCTTTGTGCGCTTCTCTCCCCCTGTTTCGCTGCGCCGTATGGCAACCGAACACGGCACCGACAAAATCATCGCCCAGAAGCTGGCTCGCGTCGCGCGTACCCACTTCGCTCGCCAGCGCTTAGCTGCCGTTGGGCCGCGTTTGCCGGTACGTCAGGACTTGTTTAACAAGCTGCTGGCATCGAAAGCGATTGCACGTGCGGTAGAAGATGAAGCGCGCAGCAAGAAAATTTCTCACGAGAAGGCACAGCAGAATGCCGTCGCGCTGATGGAAGAGATTGCGGCTAACTTCTCCTATGAGGCCGTTCGCCTGACGGACCGCGTACTGGGGCTGACCTGGAACCGTCTCTATCAGGGCATTAACGTGCACAATGCCGAACGCGTGCGCCAGCTTGCTCACGACGGCCACGAAATCGTCTATGTGCCGTGCCACCGCAGCCACATGGACTACCTGCTGCTCTCTTACGTGCTTTACCACCAGGGGCTGGTGCCGCCGCATATTGCCGCCGGTATTAACCTGAACTTCTGGCCAGCAGGCCCGATATTCCGCCGCCTGGGTGCGTTCTTTATTCGCCGAACCTTTAAGGGCAACAAGCTCTACTCTACGGTATTCCGCGAGTACCTCGGCGAGCTATTCAGCCGCGGCTATTCGGTTGAGTATTTCGTGGAGGGGGGGCGTTCACGTACCGGCCGCCTGCTTGACCCGAAAACCGGCACCCTGTCGATGACCATTCAGGCCATGCTGCGCGGCGGCACCCGCCCTATTACGCTGGTGCCGATTTATATCGGCTACGAGCATGTGATGGAGGTCGGAACCTACGCCAAAGAGCTGCGCGGCGCGACCAAAGAGAAAGAAGGCTTTATGCAAATGGTCCGCGGCCTGAGCAAGCTGCGTAATCTGGGTCAGGGCTATGTGAACTTCGGTGAACCGCTGCCGCTGATGACCTATCTGAATCAGCACGTTCCTGAGTGGCGCGACTCTATCGACCCAATCGAATCGATTCGCCCGGCCTGGCTGACGCCGACGGTTAATGAAATTGCGGCTGACCTGATGGTGCGCATCAACAACGCAGGCGCGGCAAATGCCATGAACCTGTGCTGTACCGCGCTGCTCGCTTCGCGCCAGCGTTCTCTTACCCGCGAACAGCTGACCGAACAGCTGGACTGCTACCTGAATCTGCTGCGTAACGTGCCTTATTCTCCGGACGCGACGGCGCCAACGGTCACGGCCGATGCGCTTATCGACCACGCGTTGCAGATGAACAAGTTCGAAGTTGAGAAAGACACCATCGGCGACATCATCATTCTGCCGCGCGAGCAGGCAGTGCTGATGACCTATTACCGCAACAACATCATGCACATGCTGGTGCTGCCTTCGCTGATGGCCTCTATTATCACCCAGCATCGTCATATCTCGCGTGCCGAGCTGCTGCGTCAGATAGAAGTTATTTATCCGATGCTTAAGGCCGAACTGTTCCTGCGCTGGGAGAAGAGCGAGCTGGGCGCTGAAATCGATGCAATGATTGCGGAGATGGAGCGTCAGGGGCTGGTTGTCGTTGCCGATGATGAAGTGCAGATCAATCCGAACCGCTCACGCACCTTGCAGCTTCTGGCGGCGGGCGTGCGCGAGACTATCCAGCGTTATGCCATTACCTTCTGGCAGTTGAGCGCCAACCCGGCGATTAACCGCGGCACCCTGGAGCGCGAAAGCCGCACCGTGGCGCAGCGTTTGTCGGTCCTGCACGGCATTAACGCCCCGGAATTCTTTGATAAAGCCGTCTTCACCTCGCTGGTACTGACCCTGCGCGATGAAGGCTACATCAGCGATACCGGCGACGCGGATGCGGCCGAAACCATGAAGGTTTACCAGATGCTGGCAGATCTCGTTACCTCGGACGTGCGCCTGACCATTGAGAGCGCGGCGTCCCAGGACGCGGTTTCTTAAAATGCAAAAAGGCGGGTGAGAAACCCGCCTTTTTTATTGTTGGCCCGAATCAGAAGTGCAGGTAGCTGAGCACCAGCCCGATAAACAGCACCAGACCCACATAGTTATTATTCATAAACGCTTTAAAGCAGCCTTCACGTTCACGTTTGGCAATCAGCTTCTGCTGGTGAACAAACAGTCCGCCAGCCAGTAGAATTGACCAGTAAAATGTGCCGCCCAGACCGTTTAGCCAGCCAACCATCGCCATCAGCACCATCGTGGCAACCTGTAAAATCCCGATAATCAGTTTGTCATTACGGCCAAACAAAATTGCCGTCGATTTAATGCCAATTTTCAGGTCATCATCGCGGTCAACCATCGCGTATTGCGTATCGTAAGCTACCGCCCAGCAAATATTCGCCAGGAACATCAGCCAGCAGCTCAGCGGCACGGACTCACTAACCGCGGCAAACGCCATGGGAATGGACCAGCCAAACGCCGCTCCCAACACCACCTGAGGCAGATGGGTGTAGCGTTTCATAAACGGATAAATCCAGGCCAGCGCCAGTGCCGCAACGGACAGCAAAATCGTCATCGTGTTCAGCGTCAGCACCAGCACAAAAGCCAGCGCCACCAGCACCACAAATAGCGTGCGGGCTTCTTTCTCGCTTACCGCTCCGCTGGGTATTGGGCGCTGAGCCGTACGCTTAACGTGACCGTCAAATTTGCGATCCGCATAATCATTAATCACGCAGCCCGCGGCGCGCATCAGCCAGACTCCGGCAATAAATACCGCCAGAATTGTCAGCGGCGGCATGCCCGGCGAAGCGACCCACAGCGCCCACAACGTCGGCCACAGCAGCAGCAGCGCGCCTATCGGCTTATCGGTACGCATCAGCCGGTGGTAAGCCAGAAGTTTTTCCTGGCTCAAACTCCATTCCATTATTTTTCCTCCTCATACAGCGGAGACGCTGGCAGGAACAGTTCGGTAAGCAGCAGTGGCTTGCCGGAGAGCCTCAGGCGGGAGCGACGCCCCCACAGTTCGGCGCTGCGGCCAACCTGGATATAATCTCGCGTCAGGGTCGATGAGCTAAACAAGTAGCGGCCCAGCGGCGTGCTACCCAGCTTCTGCAACGCGAGTTCCGGCCCGTCGAGCGTGGTTTCTGGCACGACGGTGCGACCAAGCAGCCATGGCACCTCATCCCCGCAGAGAATGATTTCCCGCAGCCAGTAGCGCCCGGTATGGGGCAGCAGTTCAGCCTCGGGCACATCATCGCTATTCGGGTCGATAAAACCTTCACGCACAATGCGTACGGTAACTTTTGAGCAGTGCTGTTCGAAGCGCTTCGTCATCGAATCTTCCAGCAGCAGCCAGTCGAGATAAGCGGAGCTAAGCCCTTGCGGGACCTCCGTAAAGAAATTCAGAGCGCGCAAAGGCGACAGCGCGTCGGACATGGGGATGCTCTCCGATACATAACCTGAAGGCATTGTAACGCAGAACGCCGCCGTGCGGCAGGCAATGGCAACACTGGCCGTAAATATCGCAACAATTGAGCAACAGCAGCTCAAAGCCCGTCGGGCTACGGAGAAAAAAAAGGTGCGCCGGAGCGCACCAATACTTCAAGCATCAGCAACGTGGGGAGATGGTTACCCCTTGCCTTTTACACTGCTGATAAAAGTTTTACGGGCGGAGGTGGAACCCAGGCGCTCGGCTTCATTCAGCAGTTTCAGGGCTTTATCGATGTCGCCTTTATCCACAGCCTGTTTAATCGCGTGGTTAAAATAGCTTTCAGTATCGTTGAGCACCGGCTCACTCTTCGCGGCAGGTGCCGGAGCAGGTGCTGCCACAGGTGCAGAAGCGGCGGTCGGTGCGGAGTAAGCCGTCGGAGGAGCGACGTTGCCTACCACAACAGGTTTGGCATCGGACCCGCCGAAGATCTTGCCAATCATGATGTTGCCGCTGTTTTGTTCAGTTTTGACTTGTACCGTCAGCGCGCCCTGCCCGGCGTGGCGGGCAACCGGGTCAGCAACATCAGGAATGGCGTTGCTTGCTCCCTCAGCGTAGAGCTTCGCCGGGTTAATCATACGGGTAGTTTCGGTCAGATCGCGTTTGGTGGTGTACACCAGCATATAGATCTGTTTCTGGCCCATCATCGGGGTCAGTTTCATGACGTTTTCCAGACGGTTGCCGGAGGTCATTCCCGGTTTTTGATACTGGAAATAGCTGCTCGGGAAGAAAGCAGAAGGCTGCATTTGAGCGTCAAGAATCAATACGTTTGGTGCGTAAACGCTTAAGTCTTTCACCACGCTGGAGAGCGTAATTTCGAGCGAGCCCTGATCGGCTGGCAGCACGAAGGCGGCTACGCCCCCGGTAAGGTCACCCGCGTTAATACCGGCAGATGACGCATCCAGAACAACATTCTGGCTGACTGGCGGCATCAGAGGTATCCACGGCAGACTCTGTAATTTTTCCGCAGGAATAGCCGGTGCGGTTGAGACGTTTTGTGGGTTAATCGCGGTGTTCGCAGCAAAAGCAGCCGGCACGGACGATAAGCCCAGAACAGGAAGCAGGCAAAGCGCAAGAAGATGTTTTTTCATTGTTTTATCCTCGAAGCGAACCCGCCTCCTTCAGGCAAAAAAGAGACGGGTCAGGCATGTGAAACTGGCGGGTGCTAAGCACCCGCGCAGCGGGTTAACTTACCACCAGGCTTCCATCTGGATCCCGAAGGTCACTTCGCTATCGTTGCCGCGGCTAAAGGTACGGGCGCTGGTATCGCTGAAAGCAATACCGGATGGCGTATTCGCGACGTAGTTAGCATCGCTGGCATTGCTGGAGGAATAACCCCACTTCTCATCCCACTTGGCATAGGTCGCGAAGACGCGGATAGCCGGACGAGACCAGATGCTGTTGCCCGCCTGCCACTGCTGTGCCAGGGTAATTTTGTACTGGTTGTTGCTCTTGTCGGTCAGCTGAGACTTCACGTTGTCGTAGCCCGCTTCCAGCAGGGTGCTCATGATTGGCGTCCATTTGTACATTGGGCGCACGCCAACGGTCCACCATTTGGTGCCGTTGTTATCATCACGGTTGAGATCCTGGTACATACCTACGTACATCAGGCCCCAGGTATCGTTGAAGTCGATAGCACCGTGGTCGATCACGCGCAACATTTTGCCGTCGTTGTTTCTGGAAGTATCAGGGCGGCCGGTACCGTTGGTTTGCGCCATCGCGTTAGTACCGTACTGCACCACAAATTTGTTCAGGCTGGTACCAAGGAAGGTCTGGGTATGTTCCACAGTACCCAACCAACCGTTTTTAGTCGCATCCTGCACGCCAAAATCGTAGTGCTTGGTGGTGTTGGCGCGACCGTAGTCAAAACCAACTTCCAGAGAACCACCTGGGTTAACTTGCATCTGGCCTAAACGCACGTCGAAGATATCGTTCGCCAGATCTTTGTTTTTGGTTTGGCCGTTGATAAAGGCCTCTGAACCACCGGCTTCACCATTACGGGTTGCAGCCAGGGAGATTTTACCGAAGCCCAGGTCGATATCTTCGATACCGCCGCCAGGGCCTGAAATATCCCAGTAGTAGAAGTCAATCATGTGGACGTCATGACGTTTGTAGTAACGTTTACCTGCCCAAATATTCGCACCCGGCAGCGCGTCGATCAGGTTTTTACCCACAACGTTCATCTGGCGCACGCGTGGGCCGCCGTCGGTGTCTTCAACGTCGTTCAGCTGGCTGGTGGCGTAACCGATCATGGTGTCAACGTAGAAGCTTTTTTCACCTTCTTGCCAAACTTGCTGACCTAATTCAACTTCAGCATAAGTTTCGCATTCGTTACCCAGACGGTATTTAGAACCCGCGCCTGTCGCTTTAAAACACTGCTGCTCGCCGCCGCTACCTGTCCAGCCAATACCAGAACGTGCATAACCCTTGAAATCAACGGCGCCGGCCTGTGCAGACACGATGCCTGCAATAACGGCAACCGCCAGTGGGAGTTTGCGCAGAGTAATCATCATTCTATCTCCTGAGATCATTGCTTTTCTTTTTTATGGGAATGCTTAAACGCCGGGCTCTTGATGCAACCGACGACATGCGGTGCCATCTTCTCGGAACAGATGGCAACGCTCTGGCGGCAGGCCAATAGCGAATGTGGCAC
This sequence comes from Cedecea davisae DSM 4568, assembly GCF_000412335.2. Lineage (GTDB taxonomy): Bacteria > Pseudomonadota > Gammaproteobacteria > Enterobacterales > Enterobacteriaceae > Cedecea > Cedecea davisae. The sequence continues at coordinate 61,697 of NZ_KE161030.1, read as the reverse complement.
CCTCTTTTACCAACACCACGTCATTCTGGCGGTAGACCAGGTTCTGACGAATGGCGGGGATTTGGATGTGGATCTGAGTCTCATGTCCCAACTGCTCAACGACCTGCACTTCCCCTTCCAGGGTGACATCAGCAATGTCGCTCGGCAGCAGGTGTTCCGGGCGGATGCCAAGTGACATATTGGCCCCCACCTGAACATCGCGGCTTTCCACCGGCAGCCATACGTGCTGGCGGTTCGGCAATTCCACCTGCACCTGGTCAATGGCCGTAGCGGTCACTTTTACCGGCAGGAAGTTCATCTTCGGTGACCCGATAAAGCCCGCCACGAAGCGGTCTGCCGGGTAGTGGTACAGCTCTAACGGTTTGCCGACCTGCGCTACGCGCCCGGCATCCAGCACCACAATTTTGTCGGCCAGGGTCATCGCTTCCACCTGGTCATGGGTCACGTAAATCATCGTGCGGCCCAGCCGCTTGTGCAGACGGGAAATCTCAATGCGCATCTGTACGCGCAGCGCCGCATCAAGGTTTGAAAGCGGCTCATCCAGCAGGAAGACTCGCGGCTCGGCCACCAGGGTACGGCCAATCGCCACGCGCTGACGCTGCCCGCCGGAAAGTGCCTTCGGGCGGCGCTCCAGCAGGTGTGCGAGCTGTAAGGTTTCGGAAACCTGAGTGACGCGCTGGTTGATATCGTCTTTTTTTGCCCCGGCAAGCTTCAGGCCAAAGGACATGTTTTCCGCGACAGAAAGATGGGGGTAGAGGGCATAGGACTGGAACACCATCCCGACGCCACGCTCGGCGGGAGGAATGTCATTCATGCGTTTTTCACCAATCAGCAGTTCGCCGCTGGTGATGGTTTCCAGGCCCGCAATCATACGCAGCAGAGTTGACTTACCGCAGCCAGAAGGTCCGACAAAAACCACGAACTCTCCTTCATTGATGTCGAGATTAATATCTTTCGATACCACCACGTCACCCCAGGCTTTTGTTACGTTCCGCAGCTGTACGCTTGCCATTACCACTCCCTTATTACTGCCGCCTGCCGCCGGGCAGGTGATTCAAGATGTGTCCGACTATGAGGGATGGCTACATTTGGTAAATCCTCCACCCTTCGGCTTTTTTGTGGGGGAGGAGGCGGGAGGATGAGAGAGGGGTATCTGCAACCGGTTACAGGCACGGCAAGGGATTTTCGTGATCGTGGCGTCAGTTTTCAGCGCGTTTTTATGTGCTCCAGGACACATAACGGCCAGTTATGCAAAGCAGATCACAGATAACCACCCAGGGGCGTAGAGCAAAGGAGGATGAGAAGCGCTTGCCATCTCCGCAGACTTAACAACGTTAATCTGCACTACCCTATAAAGCGCAAACCACCACTCAAAGGATGGGAACATGAAAATTAAAACCGGCGCCCGCATTCTCGCCCTGTCAGCTCTGACAACGATGATGCTATCCGCCTCTGCACTGGCAAAAATCGAAGAAGGCAAACTGGTCATCTGGATTAACGGCGATAAAGGCTACAACGGTCTGGCCGAGGTCGGTAAGAAATTTGAGAAAGATACCGGTATTAAAGTCACCATCGAACATCCTGATAAACTTGAAGAAAAATTCCCACAGGTGGCAGCAACGGGTGACGGTCCGGATATCATCTTCTGGGCACACGACCGCTTTGGCGGGTATGCGCAGTCTGGCCTGCTGGCCGAAATTACCCCTGATAAAGCCTTCCAGGACAAACTCTACCCGTTCACCTGGGACGCGGTTCGCTACAACGGCAAATTCATCGCTTACCCGGTTGCGGTAGAAGCCCTGTCGCTGATTTATAACAAAGACCTGGTGCCAAACCCGCCGAAAACCTGGGAAGAAATCCCGGCGCTGGATAAGGCGCTGAAGGCAAAAGGCAAGAGCGCCCTGATGTTCAACCTGCAAGAACCGTACTTCACCTGGCCGCTGATTGCCGCGGACGGCGGTTACGCCTTCAAGTTTGAAAACGGCAAGTACGACGTGAAAGATGTCGGCGTAGATAGCGCGGGCGCAAAAGCGGGTCTCGGCTTCCTGGTTGATATGATCAAGAACAAAGAGATGAATGCCGACACCGACTACTCCATCGCCGAGGCGGCCTTTAACAAAGGCGAAACCGCAATGACCATCAACGGCCCGTGGGCCTGGTCCAACATCGACAAGAGCAAAATCAACTACGGCGTCACGCTGCTGCCAACCTTTAAAGGCAAACCGTCTAAACCGTTTGTTGGCGTACTCAGCGCGGGGATTAACGCCGCCAGCCCGAATAAAGAACTGGCGAAAGAGTTCCTTGAAAACTACCTGCTCACCGACCAGGGTCTGGCCGATGTGAACAAGGACAAACCGCTCGGCGCGGTGGCGTTGAAATCCTTCCAGGAACAACTGGCAAAAGATCCTCGTATTGCCGCCACCATGAATAACGCCCAGAAAGGCGAAATCATGCCGAATATTCCTCAGATGTCTGCCTTCTGGTATGCGGTTCGTACCGCTGTAATCAACGCCGTTAGCGGCCGCCAGACCGTTGATGCTGCGCTGAAGGATGCTCAGGGACGTATCACTAAGTAAGCCTTGCCCCTCACCCCGGCCCTCTCCCCACAGGGGAGAGGCGGAATTCGGTTGGGTTTCAGCTCTCTCCCGCAGGGGAAGGCGGAAATGAAAAGTCAGGCCCTTTCTATTCCCTCTCCCCCGTGGGGAGAGGGTTAGGGTGAGGGGAAACAATACGCTGTAGAGGAAGACCCCATGGATGCAGTTAAAAAGAGTCGCTGGTGGCAAAGCGAGGGACTGAAGTGGTCAGTCATCGGCGCGTTAGCCCTGCTGGTGGGCTATCTTGTGGTTTTAATGTACGCCCAGGGGGAGTACCTGTTCGCCATTATGACGCTGATATTAAGCTCACTTGGCCTCTATATTTTCGCCAACCGTAAGACCTACGCGTGGCGCTATGTTTACCCCGGTATGGCCGGTATGGGGCTGTTCGTCCTGTTTCCGCTTATTTGCACCATCGCCATCGCCTTCACCAACTACAGCAGCACCAACCAGCTGACGTTTGAACGCGCCCAGCAGGTGCTGTTGGACCGCCAGTATCAGGCAGGCAAAACCTTCAATTTCGGCCTTTACCCGGACGGAAGCGAGTGGAAGTTAGCGCTTACTGACGGAGAAACCGGCACTCATTATGTCTCCGATAAATTTGCTTTTGGCGGCGAGCAAAAAATTCAGCTAAAACAGGTTGACGCTCTGCCGGAAGGCGAGCGCGGTAACCTGCGTGTGATTACCCAAAACCGCCAGGCGCTCGGCCAGATAACCGCCGTCCTGCCGGATGAAAGCAAAGTAGTGATGAGTTCATTACGCCAGTTCTCCGGCACGCGTCCGCTCTATACCCTGGCGGACAATGGTGAACTCACCAATAACCAAAGCGGCGTAAAATACGCGCCAAATGAGCACATCGGCTATTACCAGGCGATTAACGCCGACGGCAGCTGGGCCGGTGAACAGCTAAGCCCCGGCTACACCGTTACCATCGGCTGGAAAAACTTCCTGCGGGTGTTCCACGACGACGGCATCCAGAAACCGTTCCTCGCCATCTTCGTCTGGACGGTTATCTTCTCTGTACTAACAGTGATTCTGACCGTTGCGGTCGGCATGGTGCTGGCCTGCGTGGTGCAGTGGGAATCGCTGAAAGGCAAAGCCGCTTACCGCCTGCTGTTGATCCTGCCGTATGCGGTGCCTTCGTTTATTTCGATTTTGATTTTCAAAGGCTTGTTCAACCAAAGCTTCGGCGAAATCAACATGATGCTGAGCGCGCTGTTTGGCATTAAACCGGCATGGTTTACCGACCCGATAACCGCCCGCTCGATGATAATCATCGTCAATACCTGGCTTGGCTATCCGTACATGATGATTTTGTGCATGGGGCTGCTGAAGGCCATTCCCGATGACCTCTATGAGGCCTCGGCCATGGACGGCGCGGGGCCGTTCCAGAACTTCTTTAAAATTACTTTGCCGTTGCTTATCAAGCCGCTAACGCCGCTGATGATTGCAAGCTTTGCGTTTAACTTTAACAACTTTGTGCTTATCCAGCTGTTGACCAACGGCGGGCCGGACAGACTTGGCACCACCACGCCAGCCGGCTATACCGACCTGCTGGTGAGCTACACCTACCGCATCGCCTTTGAGGGCGGCGGCGGCCAGGACTTCGGCCTCGCCGCGGCTATCGCTACGCTTATCTTCCTGCTGGTTGGGGCGCTGGCCATTGTGAACCTGAAAGCCACCCGCATGAAGTTTGACTAAGGAACCTGACCTATGGCTATGGTGCAACCCAAATCTCAAAAGCTGCGTCTGTTTATCACTCATCTGCTGCTGCTGTTATTTATTGCGGCAATCATGTTCCCGCTGCTGATGGTGATTGCCATTTCGCTGCGGCCCGGCAACTTCGCCACCGGCAGCCTGATCCCCGATCAGGTTTCGTGGGAGCACTGGAAGCTGGCGCTTGGCTTTAGCGTCGAGCATGCAGATGGCCGCGTGACTCCGCCGCCGTTCCCGGTCCTGCTGTGGCTGTGGAACTCGGTAAAAATTGCCGGCATTACGGCGATTAGCATCGTCGCCCTTTCCACCACCTGCGCTTACGCCTTCGCCCGCATGCGGTTCCCGGGGAAAGCGACGCTGCTGAAAGGCATGCTCATTTTCCAGATGTTCCCTGCGGTGCTGTCGCTGGTGGCGCTGTATGCCCTGTTTGACCGCCTGGGTCAGTACATTCCGTTTATCGGCCTGAATACCCACGGCGGGGTTATCTTTGCTTATCTGGGCGGGATTGCGCTGCACGTCTGGACGATTAAAGGCTACTTCGAAACCATCGACGGTTCGCTGGAAGAAGCCGCTGCGCTGGACGGAGCAACGCCGTGGCAGGCGTTCCGACTGGTGCTGCTGCCGCTGTCGGTGCCGATTCTGGCGGTGGTGTTTATTCTTTCGTTTATCGGCGCGATTACCGAAGTGCCGGTGGCTTCTTTACTGCTGCGCGACGTGGACAGCTATACGCTGGCCGTAGGTATGCAGCAATACCTCAATCCGCAAAACTACCTGTGGGGCGACTTTGCCGCCGCGGCGGTACTCTCCGCTATTCCGATTACCCTTGTGTTCCTGCTGGCGCAGCGCTGGCTGGTTAGCGGCCTGACCGCTGGCGGGGTGAAAGGTTAAAGTTTATCCCTGAAAGTCACTTGCTTCATCTTTATGCCATACCACTGCAACCCTCACTTTGACCTTCGTAATACTTCAGGCGGCCTACGGGCCGCCCTTTTTTATTCGCGTTTCAGGCGCTGGCTGTTGCAAAGCCAGAGGGTTATCACCAGCAGCAGGATCGCACCGGAGTAGATAAGAACATCGCTCGGCGACTTATGATCGATGATGATCAGCCGCACAATCGCGGTAATGCCGATATAGATGAAGTAACGCAGCGGGAAGTGATAGCCCGACTGAAAATACTTCACTATCAAGGCGATAAATTCAAAATAGAGGAAATAGACCACCAGCCCTTCGATAAACAGATAGGAGCTGGCCTCATCGCCCGGCGTAAACAGCACAGTGGCAAGGTGAATAGTCTCTTTGCCGAGGAAGATAATCAGGATCAGGCCCAGCGCAAGCAGGCCAAGGTTAAGTACCGTCTGCATGACGGTAGAGATCCAGGCAAAACGCGGTGTCGCAGGCATAACAGCCTCTCATTATTATTGTGGTATCAGGAGGCTGTTATACGTTGAAAGTGTGATCTGGATCTAGCTTATTTACTTATCCTCACTAACGGAAATTCTCGCTGCGATCGCTGGTGACGCCGTAGAGATCGAACTTACGGCCCAGCATTTGCCCGCCGTCACGCGTCAGCGGCGTCCAGGTCACCTGCGCGCGGCTGCGGGTTGGGTAGGCGGAGAAGATATCCAGCGGGACGTTGATGTAGAAGCCTTTAGTAAAGTCCCCTTCCCCGTACTCTTTCTTCGATACGTTGGTGATGGTGGCATAAGTGCCAACTACCACGCCGCTGTCGAAGTGTTTGGAGATCTCCAGCGTGCCGCCCTTATCCTGCGCCAGATATTGGCCGATGCTGAGTTTCACTAAAACATCCTGAGCAAATGGCGGCGTCCAGTAGCCGGTGATATGCCCGGTTTTGGCGCTGTAGTCGGTAAATTTCATCATATCCTGCGAGCTGCGCCAGTCGCGCTGCTTCACATAGTTGCCGTTCACGCCAATTGCCCAGTTGCTGTCCACCGGGCGATAAAGCAGTTCGGCCCCCGCGCCGCCGTACATGGTTTCCAGATAGCCCGCATAAACCTGTCCGTAAACGCCATGGCCGAAGTACTGGAAGTAGTTAGCCTGTAGATTATTGATATAGACGTCATTCTCTACATACTCACGCACATGCGTACGCACGCGCGGCAGCGAAGAGTCATTTGGCGGGTTGGTGTAATTGAACTTGTCGTAGTTATTCGCCACGTTAGCAAAGATGCTGCCGCTGGTTAACAGATGATCCGTCAGCCAGAAATCAGCATTGCCCATTATCCCAACCTGGTACATGTAGAAGCTTTCCGGGCCGCCGATAGATTGGTTGAGAATCGGGTCTATCGAATAGTTGAAGCGTGATTTCTCAATGTAGTAGCCCTGTTCGGTGCTGTCCGGCACAATCGGCTCAACGCGTTTTTGCACCAACTCTGTTTCATGCCCGAGCGGCTCACCAGCAAGGTGATTGCGCAGGCTGGTAACGTCGGTTTCGGTTGTCACCTGCGGCATATTGATGCGGCTTTCGGTAATGCGAATGGTGCGAATATTGTCCGGCAGATTATTCATCACGATGCGGTTTGCACGTTCGATACCTTCCCGGGAGTTGCGGTATTTCACCTGCTCTCCCGTGACATACAGCGTGTCACCTTTGATCTGAATATTTGGATTAACCAGCCCGGCGTTGTATTTCAGGTCCGTAAGCTGGTTCGCCACCACGCTATGTTGCAGGATTTCATCCTGCGGGTGAGGCTGGTATTCAGGGCGACGAGCGTCGTTATAGCCTGGTTTCAGCTTGTTGAAATTGGTCCGCAGCGTGACGCCAAACATAAAGGTATTGCCGCGTTCATAGCTCATGTTCACATCGGCCCAGTCGGTCACGCGGTAGATAGCGCCCACGTTGACGCTGCTGCGCTGTTCTATTTTCCCCGCAAATTCATGGCTGTAGTTGTTGCCTTCATACTCCACTTTAAGGCGCAGCGGCTGCCAGGGTGTCTGATATTCCACGCCGCCAAACAGCGAGGTTGGGCCGTGGAACATGTTGCTGAAGTCAAACGAGCCGGCCATGTTATAGCTGTTATCGCGGTAGCAATATTTATTGCTGTATTCGCACAGCGGGTTCTTGATGTTGCCGCTGGTGCCTAAATAGCCCCAGCCCATGCCCAGGCTGAAATCGAACGGGCCCCAGCCTTTGCTTGCCACCACATATTCGCCGTCAAACAGGCCGGTGCCGCCTAAATCGCGTATCCCGGCAGAAACCTGCGGCAGCCAGTAACTCTCTTCCCAAAGCCGCAGCTTGACGTCGAAGGCCTTATCTTTATAGGTCTGGTCGCCCGAGAATGCCTGCACGCTGCTGTAGCGGCGAGTACGCACGTCGGTATAACGCAGCGTGGTTTCCAGCCACGGGAACAGCTGCATCGAGGCCGAATAGAAGCGGTACTGATCGTTATCGCGATAGTTGAGGTTTAACTCCCCTTCCGGTGCCATGCGGGCGGTAGGCGTTTGCAGCAGCCCAACGCCGCCAAAGTCAGCCTGAGAGGGACCAACGGGTGCCGGATACGTTTCGGCGCGGCAGGCGGTAGTCACGGCCAGCGCAATCAGACTATACAGGTAACGTTTTTTCATTAATCCGGTATCCGATGGGTCAGGGAATTAAGAACTTGCTGGTTCAGCTCGTCAAAAGTGGAGCTGAAAAGATGGCTGGAGAAACCAACAAAAATAATGCTGCCGGGAGAGGGTTCGATATGGCGCCTGTTCCAGTAAGCCACCGGCGCTTTTTCCGTTTTGCCGTCGGGATAAATAACCCAGGCATAACTGTTATCCGCCCCGCTGAGGAGGCTGGTCTCGTCAAGGTATTCATCGACGCTGCGCCCCGGCTTGAACGGCTTAACGCCCGGCGCGCTGACCAGCCCCACCAGCGTAATCGTCGTCGGTTGAGGGCCGGTCCACAGGCTGTATTCCCCCTGCAGCGGCACGTTGGCCTGCGGGCGCAGACGAACCCAGTCAGGGTCAAGGTTCACAAACTGCCGCCCGGTGACATGAATTGCGCTCAGCTGCTGGCGCAGCCCGTTAATGGCCGCCCCGCCATCGCCGCCTTCATCAGCGGCCAGCTCGCCAAGGCGGGTCAGCAGCTGCTGGTGTTTTTGCTCCTGAACGGCAGTTGCCTGATGCTCGCTAATTACCGCCGCGGGCCACCAGCTGCGGCTGAGATCGGGGCGTGTGACTAAATCGGCAAGCCGCCCGGCATCGTTGATGACTACAGGCTGGGCCTGCGGGGTGGCATAAACGGTGACGGTGCTTTCGGCATAGCCAAACGGGCTTACGAAGGCCAGCGCGAGGAAGATTTTTTTCATTGCTTTGCCGCCTTCACAAGAAGCGTGGTAATCGGCCAGTAGCCCGGGCCAAGGTACTGTTTTGATTTACGGATTTGCCCGTCATCATCGACCCAATAGCGGTTAGTCCAGCTTTTACCCAACGCGGTGACTTCTTCTTCCAGCACCCGAACTTTGGTGACGCTGCTACCGACTTTTATCGTATCGGTGCCGTCATAGCTGAAGGTCGAGCTGGCGGTGGCGTAGCGCACCTGCTGATGCTCGGTCCATGCAATCTGCCGCGTCCAGCCGGCGCCTTCGGTTATCTGTTTTACCTTCGCCAGAGGGTCATTACCCAGGTTCGTTGTCTCGGTCAGGTTGTCGCCAAGCCCGCTGGTTTTCACGATGCGTCCATTCTGCGTGACGATAACCGCCCGGTCCTGGGTGACCCATTTCTGCTGGTCATTTTCGTTGTAGGCCAGCACCACAAAAAGCTGCGGACCGTTGTTAATACTCATGTACTGGCTGGCGTAGCGCATCCCGGCGATTTCATCATCGGTGAGCTGCACGCCACCCCCTCCGGCAACGCTGTGCCAGAGCGAGGCACCAAGCCCCCGGGTTGTAGCTGAGCAGCCCTGAAGTAACAGGCAGACAAAAAGTATTGCGAGTCGCGACACGATGATTCCCCGGTTTAAAATAACCACACCGAAGTGTGGTTATGGTTAAAAACACCCGCAGCGTTAGCGGGTGGTGGTGCTGGTGGTGGTGGTTGTGGTGGTCCCGGTGTTAGAACCGTCGCCGCCACCGGTTGCGGCTAACGCCACACCGACCGCCGACCCAACAGTGCTGGCGCTGGTTGCAGCGGAACTGCCTGCAGACACAGAGGTCGCCTGCGCGCCGGCCGCATCACCCACTGCTACGGGATCAGCATTCGCCGCGCCGGCGGCTGCCAGCGTAAATATGGCTAAAGCGCCATAAAGGGTTTTTCTCATCACAATTTCCCTTCATTGAATGAATGGAGATTTGCCCGAAAGGCTTTCAGGCGCCATCGAGTATACACAACGCAATGTGATGATCCGGCTTGCGGGAAATAAGGAGTGAACTTTAAGAAAAAGAGTAAAAATCAAAAAGGAAGAGTTATTTAATTAAGAATAAAACAATATAAAACATATCATTACGATTATTTAATGCGGAAACATAATTCCAATTACTCTTAAATTTAAGGCCTGTGTTTATTGATGACAATCTAATTTTAGGATTAACCTCAGGTTGGAAAAATCATAAATTATGACGGCAAGGGGATAACTCTTATAAAAAATATGCCAGCACGAGGCTGGCATATTTCACACTCACGGTTTAATTAATCACGCCAGGACTTATAGCGGTTAATCAGGCCGTTGGTAGAGCTGTCATGGCTCTCGATTTGCTTATCGTCGCCCAGCTCCGGCAGGATGCGGTTAGCCAGCTGCTTGCCAAGCTCTACGCCCCACTGGTCAAAGGTGAAGATGTTCAGGATTGCGCCCTGGGTGAAGATCTTGTGCTCATACAGCGCAATCAGCGCGCCAAGGCTGAACGGAGTGATTTCACGAAGCAGGATGGAGTTGGTCGGGCGGTTGCCTTCAAACACCTTGAACGGCACAACGTGATCCAGGGTTGCAGGATCTTTACCCTGGTCGCGATATTCCTGCTCAACCACTTCGCGAGATTTGCCGAACGCCAGCGCTTCGGTCTGCGCGAAGAAGTTAGACAGCAGCTTAGGATGATGGTCGGACAGCGCGTTGTGGCTAATGGCCGGTGCGATAAAGTCGCAAGGAACCATTTTGGTGCCCTGGTGAATCAGCTGATAGAACGCGTGCTGGCCGTTAGTGCCCGGCTCGCCCCAGATGATTGGGCCAGTCTGGTAATCAACCGCGTTGCCATTACGGTCAACGTACTTGCCGTTAGACTCCATGTTGCCCTGCTGGAAATAAGCAGCAAAGCGGTGCATGTATTGGTCGTACGGCAGAATCGCTTCGGTTTCAGCGCCGAAGAAATTGTTGTACCAGATACCAATCAGCGCCAGCAGCACCGGCAGGTTCTGCTCGGCTGGCGTGGTGCTGAAGTGCTTGTCCATGGCATGCGCGCCGGAAAGCAGTTCAACAAAGTTGTCGAAGCCAACGGACAGGATGATGGACAGGCCAATCGCGGACCACAGGGAATAACGACCGCCCACCCAGTCCCAGAACTCGAACATGTTGGCAGTGTCGATACCGAACTCGCCTACGGCTTTACCGTTGGTAGACAGCGCGGCGAAGTGTTTCGCTACGTGTTTTTCATCACCGGCGGCACGCAGGAACCAGTCACGCGCGCTGTGGGCGTTGGTCATGGTTTCTTGAGTGGTAAAGGTTTTTGAAGCCACCAGGAACAGCGTTGTTTCCGGGTTAACCTTTTTCAGCACTTCGGCGATGTGGGTGCCATCGACGTTGGAAACAAAGTGCATATTGAGGTGGTTTTTGTACGGACGCAGCGCTTCGGTCACCATGAATGGGCCGAGGTCGGAGCCGCCGATACCGATGTTAACTACGTCGGTAATTGCTTTGCCGGTGTAACCTTTCCAGCTGCCGCTGATAATGCTTTCAGAGAAGGCTTTCATCTTCTCCAGCACCGCGTTCACTTCCGGCATCACGTCTTTGCCGTCTACCACAATCGGCGTATTGCTGCGGTTACGCAGGGCAACGTGCAGCACCGCACGGTCTTCGGTGCGGTTGATTTTTTCACCGGCGAACATGGATTTGATGGCGCTCTGCAGGTCGGTCTCTTTTGCAAGAGCCTGCAGTTTTTCGAGGGTTTCGGTCGTGATGCGGTTTTTGGAGAAGTCCACCAGCATTAAATCATCGAAGGTGGCGGAGAATTTGGTGAAGCGGTCGTTATCTTTCGCGAAAAGCTCGGAGAGAGTAACGTCTTTCATCTCATCGTAGTGTTTCTGGAGCGCCTGCCAGGCAGAGGTCTGCTTCGGGTTGATGTTTTTCATAGCAATACTCTTCTGATTTGAGAATTGTGACTTCGGTCGATTGTAGCGCCTGCAGGCGAAAATTGTGATGGTTTTTATGCCATTAACCGGCGCTTTACCGTAACCCTCTAAAAAGCGCCAAAAAAGCGCCTGTTATAAGTTAAATTCCTGGTTATCGATTGAACATGAAAAATCCGCATAACCCCGACGTTGACATGCCATCGCCGAAGCTTTATTTATTAGGCGCTACCTGCGCATGCGCAGGCCAGAAGAGGCGCGTTGCCCAGATAATCGTATCCGAGGAACCAGTACTGTGAAGATACGTGAGGGGGAGCAACGCCGAGATGATGGAGCGTCTGGTCACGCTTATTGTCGGCTGCAGGGGCTGAATCCTCTGGGTTGTCACCAGGAACGTTCGCAGTCGAGCGTTTCATATTCGGCGCAGTCAGCCGGATAGACAAGGTGGAGCACTTCTGGGTGATCTCGTAGTTCTCCTGCTCTGCGCCCACCCGTTTATCGCTCTTCCCTTGTGCCAAGGCTGAATATTTTATTGCCAGTTGAATGGCCCCTGACACGAGGTAGTTATGTCCCAAACCGTAGTAGCCAAATTTGGCGGTACCAGCGTTGCCGACTTCGACGCGATGAACCGCAGCGCCGACGTTGTGCTTGCCGATAATAATGTCCGCGTAGTGGTGCTTTCCGCTTCCGCTGGCGTGACCAACCTGCTGGTCGCTCTTGCTGAGGGACTTGAGGCTACCGAACGCTTCGTCAAGCTCGATGCTATCCGTAAAATTCAGTACGACATCGTCGAGCGTCTGGCTAACCCGCACGTTATTCGTGAAGAGATTGAGCGCCTGCTTGAGAACATCACCACGCTCGCGGAAGCCGCATCCCTTGCCACCTCTACCGCGCTGACCGACGAGCTGGTTAGCCACGGCGAACTGATGTCTACCCTGCTGTTTGTTGAGATCCTGCGCGAGCGCAGCGTTGAGGCCCAGTGGTTCGACATCCGTAAAATCATGCGCACCAGCGACCGCTTTGGCCGCGCCGAGCCTGATATTGCGGCTCTGGCTGAATTAGCCGGGCAACAGTTGCTCCCGCGCCTTAACGACGCGCTGGTGATTACTCAGGGCTTTATCGGCAGCGAAGAAAAAGGCCGTACCACCACGCTTGGCCGCGGCGGCAGCGACTATACCGCCGCCCTGCTTGGTGAAGCGCTGCATGCCGCTCGCGTCGATATCTGGACCGACGTTCCGGGGATTTACACTACCGACCCGCGCGTTGTTCCGGCGGCAAAACGAATCGACCGCATTGCGTTTGAAGAGGCCGCCGAGATGGCAACCTTTGGCGCGAAGGTGCTGCACCCAGCTACATTGCTGCCCGCCGTGCGCTGTGATATTCCGGTGTTTGTTGGTTCCAGCAAAGACCCGGCGGCCGGCGGCACGCTGGTGTGCAAAAAAACCGAAAATCCACCGCTGTTTCGCGCCCTGGCATTACGCCGCAAACAAACGCTGTTAACCCTGCACAGCCTGACCATGCTGCACTCCCAGGGCTTCCTGGCTGAAGTGTTCAGTATTCTGGCGCGCCATAATATTTCGGTAGACCTGATAACCACTTCAGAAGTGAGCATCGCCCTGACGCTGGATACCACCGGCTCCACCTCAACCGGCGACAGCCTGCTGACCAGCGCCCTGCTGACCGAGCTTTCATCGCTGTGCCGCGTAGAAGTGGAAGAGAATCTGGCTCTGGTCGCCATCATCGGCAACAAGCTGTCCCAGGCCTGCGGCGTGGGTAAAGAGGTGTTTGGCGTGCTCGACCCGTTCAATATCCGCATGATTTGCTACGGGGCTTCCAGCTATAACCTCTGCTTCCTGGTGCCGGGCGATGACGCAGAACAGGTGGTGAAAAAGCTTCATCACAACCTGTTTGAATAATCCACCGCGCCAGAGATTCCGATAAAAGCCCGCCGATGCGGGCTTTTTTGTTTCAGTAAATCAGAAGGTTTGCTTTACACTGAAAGTCCTTTCCCAGGAGGTTGCAACGATGGCCACAGCCAGACTGACACAGCAGGACATGACGGAAAGCGAGCAGCGCGAGTTAAAGACGCTGCTGGATCGCGCCCGCATTGCACACGGTCGTACGTTGACCAACTCAGAAACCAATCAGGTAAAAAAAGAGTACATCGACAAGCTGATGGCGGAGCGAGAGCTGGCGGCTAAAAAAGCGCGCCAGCTGAAGAAGAAAAATGCTTTAAAGCCGGATACTTCGGCGACCTTTTCATGGTCGGCCAACACCCACACGCGCGGTAAGCGCTAGTTTAACGGCCTTTTTTCTTACGGCCCGGGGCGGCAAAGCGTTTACGGGAAGCAAGCTCAGCAGGCGTTTTGGCTGAGCTTTTCGGCCCGCTGACCTGCGGCTTTTTCACCGCGGCCGTGGTGGCTTTTGGTTTCGCCTTTTTTTGAGCCGGTTTGGCTTCAGAAGAAGAATTCTCAATCAGCTTAAACAGCTCAATCAGTTCATCATCAGTCAGGTCACGCCATTCACCCAGCGGTATCCCGGAAAGGCTGACGTTCATGATGCGCGTGCGCTCAAGCTTCGTCACTTCATAACCAAAATGCTCGCACATGCGGCGGATCTGGCGATTTAATCCCTGAACCAGCGTGATGCGAAACGCAAACGGCGCTTCTTTTTTCACTTTGCATTTTTTGGTCACGGTGCCGAGGATCGGCACGCCCGCGCCCATGCCGCGAATAAACTCGTCGGTCACAGGCTTATTCACCGTTACCACGTACTCTTTTTCGTGGTCATTACCGGCGCGCAGGATCTTGTTTACCAGGTCGCCGTGATTAGTGAGGAAAATCAGCCCCTGGGAATCTTTGTCGAGACGGCCAATTGGAAACACGCGCTTGCTGTGGTTCACGTAATCCACGATGTTGTCTTTCTCACCGTCTTCGGTGGTACTCACGATGCCCACCGGCTTATTCAGCGCAATCAGCACCAGGTCTTCTTCGTCGCGAGGCTCGATTAACTGACCATTCACCTTCACGCTATCGCCGGCAAAAACCTGATCGCCCACTTTGGCGCGTTTGCCGTTGATAAAAACGTTGCCCTGTTCGATGTAGCGATCGGCGTCACGGCGCGAGCAGATACCGCTCTCGCTGATGTATTTGTTAAGACGAATAGATGAATTAGTCAGCATGGCTCCTCCGAAAACCCAGGACTATACCTTACCCGCAGGGCGTTGCGAACAGCCTTTCTGTGATTGCCCCGCGATCTTAGCCCGGCATGCGCTTTAAGCGCCTTCGTCATGAAGGCGCGGCTTAATCAATACTCGTCCCGCTCATCGTCGTCGTCCGGCTGGTCCAGCACGCTATAGGCCACCGAACAGAACAAGGAGTTCAGGCGTTTCATATCGCCCAGCAGCCCAAGGTGCAGCGAGCTGGTTTCGATGCTCTGCACGTTTTGCTGATGCAGGCGGTCAACGTGCGCGTGGGAGAAGCGGCGGTTCATAATACGGAAGCGATGCTTGTTGCGGCGCAGGCGGCGGGCGCTGCCCAGGTCGCTTGAGAAAAATACCGACAGGCTAAGCTGCAGGTTGCTGATCAACTGCTGGAGCAGGTTATCCAGCTCGGTCAGGCCATCCGGCGAGAAGGCGCGACGGGCGGCAAGGGATTTATCCGCAACTTCGCTACCCATACGCTCAATGATATCCGCCGCCTGCTCAAGGTTAAGCGACATCTCAATAATTTCCGCCCAGCGGCGCGATTCCATTTCCGCCAAATCTTCCTTCGGCATTTGAGCAAGGTAGAGCTTGATGGCGGTATAAAGCACGTCTACGTCGTCGGCCAGCTTGCGCAGCTCTTTTTCCTGGCGCGGCTCGCCGTGCATCACCTTGCTCCAGGTCTCCAGCATCTGCTCCAGTACGTCTCCCATTCTGAGGGTTTCACGCGCGGCGTTAGACAAACCGAGCGCCGGAGTATCCAGCGCGGTTGGGTCAAGGTGCTTCGGCTTCATGCGCGCATCCACTTCCGGCTCCTCGCTAATAACCCGGCGGCAGAAACGCGCCATGGGCTCGGCAAAGGGCACCATCACCAGGCAGCGGATCAGGTTGTAGAAGACGTGGAAGTAGATAACCAGCTCGGACTCAGGCAGCGGCAGGTGGTGCATCAGCCGGGCAAGGATGTGCACAAACGGCAGCACCAGCAGGCTCCCCACCAGCTTAAACAGCAGGCTGCCGAGCGCCACGCGACGAGCGGCAGCGTTAGCCGCGCTGTTATTGATCATCGCCAGCAGGCCGGAGCCGAGGTTCGCGCCAATGACCAGGCACAGCGCGACGTCAAACGAGATAACGCCGGTTGAGGTCAGCGTGGCGGTTAACAGCACGGCAGCAAGGCTTGAGTAACTGATAATCGCGAACATAGCGCCGATAAGCGCATCCAGCATGATGTCGCCGGTCAAAGAGGCGAAAATCACCTGCACGCCGTTGGCCTGGGTCATCGGCGTGACGGCCGAAACAATCAGCTCCAGCGCCAGCAGGATCAGGCCAAGGCCAATCCCCACGCGGCCAAGCTGCCCGGCACGGGTTTGCTTGCGGCTGAGGAAGAAAATGACGCCGATAAATATCAGCAGCGGCGAAAGCCACGAGAGATCGAAGGTCAGGACCCTCGCCATCAGCGCGGTCCCTACGTCGGCCCCCAGCACAATTACCAGCGCAGGCGTCAGCGCCACCAGATCCTGAGCCACGAAGGACGTGACCAGCATAGTGGTTGCATTGCTGCTCTGCACCAGAGCGGTAACGCCGATACCGGCGCAGAAGGCGAGCGGTTTCTTTTCTACGCTGCGGCTAAGCACGCTGCGCAGGTTGGCACCGTATACCCGCATGATGCCGGTACGCACGATATGCGTGCCCCAAACCAGCAGCGAGACGGCGGACAGCAGGTGTAACAATGTCAGCACGGATTCTTGTTCTCCTTATAGTTTTTAGGGTTCCTGAGGCAAAAATAGCCACCATCCTTCAGTATAAGGGTTTAACTTCAATAAAGAGACAAGGCGCTCACAGAGCGCCTTGTAAGTTGTAAGGAAAGGTTATTTTTGGCGACTAGTCTGCGTCGTAGCCCAGGTTAGGCGCCAGCCAGCGTTCGACTTCGCTAACCGGCATCCCTTTGCGCCGCGCATAGTCTTCTACCTGGTCACGCTGGATCTGCGCCACGGCGAAGTATTTGCTATCAGGGTGGCTGAAGTACCAGCCGGAAACCGACGCGCCTGGCCACATGGCGTAGGACTCGGTCAGCTTCATGCCGATAACGTTTTCCACGTCGAGCAGCGCCCAGATAGCCGCTTTCTCGGTATGTTCGGGGCAGGCCGGATAGCCGGGCGCGGGGCGAATGCCCTGGTAATTTTCGCGAATAAGCTCCTCGTTGCTGAGATTCTCCGTTGCCGCATAGCCCCAGTAAACCTTACGCACGCGCTCATGAAGATATTCTGCAAATGCTTCAGCCAGGCGGTCCGCCACCGCTTTCACCATGATTTTGTTGTAATCATCATGTTGGGCATCATAAGCCTCCGCCAGCGCGTCTTCCTCGATGCCGCCGGTAACCGCAAACGCGCCGATGTAGTCCGCTTTGCCGCTATGTTTAGGCGCAACGAAGTCGGCGATGCAGTAATTTGGAAAACCGGTTTTTTCAGTTTGCTGGCGCAGATGACGGCTCACGGCCTTCACCTGGGTGCGCGTCTCGTCGGCGTAAACTTCCACGTCATCGCCCACCCGGTTTGCCGGGAACAGGCCCACTACGCCACGCGGCGTCATTGCCTTAGTGTTATGAAGCATGTCGAGCATTTCGTTGGCGTCTTTAAACAGCCGCTTCGCCTCTTCCCCCACCACTTCATCTTCCAGGATGCGCGGATATTTACCGGCCAGAGACCAGGTCATAAAGAACGGCGTCCAGTCGATGTAGTTACGCAGCGTTTCGATACTGGCGGTGACTTCCTGCACGCCCAGGCGATGGGCAACCGGCGGAGTGTAGCTATCCCAGTCGAAGGCGAGGTCGTTCTCACGCGCGGCCTGGAGCGTTACCGGCGGCGTGCGCGGTTTTTTGCGGGCATGCTGAGTACGCACGACCTCATACTCTTTGCGCGTGCGGGCGACAAAATCATCGTGCTGAGTTTCTGAAAGCAGGGAGGAGACCACGCCGACGGTGCGGGAGGCATTCTGCACATACACCGTCGGACCGCTGTAGTTTTGCTCGATTTTCACCGCCGTGTGGGCTTTGGAAGTCGTCGCCCCGCCAATCAACAGCGGCAGCTTAAAGCCCTGACGCTCCATCTCTTTGGCGACGTTAACCATCTCGTCCAGCGACGGCGTAATCAGCCCGGAGAGGCCGATAATATCCGCGCCGACTTCACGGGCGGTCTTCAAAATCTTCTCCCCCGGCACCATCACGCCGAGGTCGATAATTTCGTAGTTGTTACATTGCAGCACCACGCCAACGATGTTTTTCCCGATGTCGTGTACGTCGCCTTTTACCGTGGCAAGCACGATTTTGCCATTCGTCGAGCCTTTTTCCTTGCTGGCTTCAATGTAAGGCTCCAGATAAGCCACCGCCTGCTTCATCACGCGGGCCGACTTCACCACCTGCGGCAGGAACATTTTCCCTTCGCCGAACAAGTCGCCAACCACGTTCATTCCCGCCATCAGCGGGCCTTCGATAACCTCTATCGGGCGCGTGGACTGCTGGCGCGCTTCTTCTGTGTCCGCTTCGATAAATTCGGTGATACCTTTCACCAGCGAATACTCCAGGCGCTTAACAACGTCCCAGCTGCGCCATTCAGCCTGCTGCGCGTTGGCGGCTTCATCGCTTTTGCTGCCGCGATATTTCTCGGCCAGATCCAGCAGTCGCTCGGTACTGTCGTCGCGACGGTTGAGAACAACGTCCTCCACCGCGTCCCGCAGCTCGGCAGGCAGATCGTCGTAAATCGCCAGCTGCCCGGCGTTAACAATCCCCATATCCATACCGTTGCGGATAGCGTAGTAGAGGAAGACCGCGTGGATGGCTTCACGCACCGGCTCATTGCCGCGGAACGAGAAGGAAACGTTGGAAACGCCGCCGGAAATCATCGCATGCGGCAGCTCACGCTTAATGTCTTCGCAGGCGCCGATAAAGTCCTGAGCGTAGTTGTTGTGTTCTTCGATGCCGGTCGCCACGGCGAAGATATTTGGGTCAAAAATAATATCTTCGGGCGGGAAACCGACCTCTTCGGTAAGGATCTTGTAGGCGCGGCGGCAAATATCAATTTTGCGCTCGCGGGTATCCGCCTGGCCGACTTCATCAAACGCCATGACTACCATGGCCGCGCCGTAGCGCCGTACCAGCCGGGCATGGTGGATAAACGGCTCAATCCCTTCCTTCATGGAAATAGAGTTGACGATGCCTTTGCCCTGGATGCATTTCAGCCCTTTTTCGATGACCTCCCATTTTGAGGAGTCGATCATAATCGGCACCCGGGCAATGTCCGGCTCACCGGCAATCAGATTCAGGAAACGCACCATTGCCGCTTCGGCATCGAGCATTCCTTCATCCATGTTGATGTCGATGATTTGTGCCCCGCTGGCGACCTGTTGCAGGGCCACGTCCAGCGCTTCGTTATATTTTTCTTCTTTAATCAGCCGCTTAAATTTTGCAGAGCCGGTCACGTTGGTACGCTCCCCGACGTTTACAAACAAGCTTTCCGCGCCGATATTAAGCGGCTCCAGCCCGGCAAGACGGCAGGCAACCGGCAGCTCGGGAAGCTTGCGTGGGGCAACGCCTTCCACCGCTTTGCTCATCGCGGCAATGTGCGCTGGCGTAGTGCCGCAGCAGCCGCCGACGATATTCAGGAAACCCGCCTGCGCCCATTCGCCAATCTGCAGGGCCATTACGTCAGCGTCGAGATCGTACTCGCCGAAGGCATTTGGCAGCCCGGCGTTAGGGTGTGCGGTAACGTAGCATTCGGCAATGCGTGACAGCTCGGCAACGTACTGGCGCAGCTCGTCCGGCCCCAAAGCACAGTTAAGGCCAAAGCTGAGCGCATCCGCATGGCGCAGCGAGTTGTAGAATGCCTCGGTCGTCTGCCCGGAAAGCGTACGGCCTGAAGCGTCGGTAATGGTGCCGGAAATCATGATGGGCAACTCGACGCCAAGCGCTTCAAATTCTGTTTTAACGGCGAATATCGCCGCTTTTGCGTTCAGGGTGTCGAACACCGTTTCGATCATAATCAGGTCAGCCCCGCCTTCCACCAGCGCTCGGGTGGATTCGCGGTAAGCTTCTACCAGTTGATCGAAAGTGATGTTACGGAATGCGGGATCGTTAACGTTAGGAGAAATTGATGCGGTACGGTTTGTGGGGCCAAGCACCCCGGCAACATAGCGCGGTTTTTCCGGCGTTCTCGCCGTCCATTCATCGGCGCAGGCTCGTGCCAACTTCGCCGCTTCGTAGTTAATTTCTGCCGACAGGGATTCCATCTGGTAGTCGGCCATGGCGATGGTGGTGGAGTTGAAGGTGTTGGTTTCAACGATATCCGCCCCGGCCTCGAAGTAGGCGTAGTGGATCGCGGCGATAACCTCGGGCTTGCTTAGCACCAGCAGGTCGTTGTTGCCTTTCAGGTCGCACGGCCAGTCGGCAAAGCGCTCTCCTCTGAAATCACTTTCATCAAGACGATAGCTCTGGATCATAGTGCCCATGCCGCCGTCCAGTACCAGAATGCGTTCGCTTAATTGCTGATGAAGCCGTTCTACGTTGTTGCTCACTCTCACTCCCACCTGTTTTCCCGGGCCAGACAGACCTGCAGACCCATACTTGCACAAACTGCAGGGGCGGAAAAGTCGCTAGTCGGTAACATGAGAGATGTTCAGCATCACTCCTCCGATCAGTCTGCTTAGCGGTTGCAAAATCGCCAAATAAAACGAAAATGATTTCCACGATACGAAAAAGGAGTCCGCTATGGTTGCCACCGTTCCCGCTAAACGAGGTAAAAAACCGCGTGCCGCCGCCGCTGCGGCCCCACCGGCTACCGGGCAGGTTCAATCCCTCACCCGCGGGCTAAAACTGCTGGAATGGATTGCCGAGTCTCACGGCAGCGTGGCGCTCACCGAGCTGGCTCAGCAGGCTGGTTTACCGAACTCCACCACGCACCGCCTGCTGACCACTATGCAGCAGCTGGGCTTTGTTCGCCAGATTGGCGACCTTGGCCACTGGACGATTGGCGCCCACGCTTTTGTGGTTGGCAGCAGCTTCCTGCAAAGCCGTAATCTGCTGGCGATTGTTCACCCGATCCTGCGCAAGCTGATGGAAGATTCCGGCGAAACGGTTAACCTTGCCGTGCTCGACAGCAGCGACCATCAGGCGATTATTATCGACCAGGTTCAGTGTACCCAATTGATGCGCATGTCGGCTCCCATTGGCGGCAAGCTGCCGATGCATGCTTCCGGAGCCGGGAAAGCGTTTCTGGCGCACCTTAGCGACGATGAAGTTGCCGGGCTGCTGCACCGCAAAGGGCTGCACAGCTACACCCCAGCCACCCTCACCTCGCCCCTGCATCTGAAAGAAGATTTAGCCCAGACGCGCAAGCGCGGCTATTCGTTTGATGATGAAGAACACGCCCTGGGCCTGCGCTGCGTGGCCTCATGTATTTATGATGAGCATCGTGAAGCGTTTGCCGCTATTTCTATTTCCGGCCCGATTTCCCGCGTGACTGACGACCGGGTTACGGAGCTGGGCGCGCTGGTGATTAAGGCGGCGAAAGAAATTACTCAGGCTTACGGCGGCGGGCGCTAACCCGCCCGTTTTACCTCGCCAAATCGCAGGCTGAAACGCTGGCGGCGGCGATAGGCAAAGACATCTTCGACGTGGCCATTACGAATGCGGGTTTGCAGGGCACGCCAGAACTCAGCGCGGAAAAGGTCGCCGTGCATTTCATCAAATAGCGGACGAATGCGCGGGTCAGCGCAGAGATAGTGGCGAAACTCTTCGGGGAAAACGTCGCCCGGTGAGATGCTGTACCACGGCTCAGCCGAAAGCTCGTCTTCCGGGTAGCGCGGCGGCGGGATATCGCGAAAATTCACCTCCGTCATATAACAAATCTCATCGTAGTCGTAGAACACCACCCGCCCGTGGCGCGTAACGCCAAAGTTCTTAAACAGCATATCGCCCGGAAAGATATTAGCCGCCGCGAGCTGGCGAATGGCGTTGCCATACTCTTCTACCGCATCACGCAGCTGCTGGCCTTCAACCTGCTCCAGCCACAGGTTAAGCGGCACCATACGCCTCTCAATGTAGAGATGGCTGATGGCGATGCGTTCACCCAAATCAGTGAGTTTCTCCGGCACTTCCTGGCGTAGCAGGGCCATTAGCTCGGGGCCTATCTGACGTTTATCCAGCACAAAGTTTTCAAACTCCTGGGTGTCCGCCATGCGCCCGACGCGATCGTGCTCTTTAACCAGCTGATAGCAGGCCCGCACTCTCTCAGCGCTGACCTCCTTCTGCGGCGCAAATTTATCTTTAATCACCTTAAAAACGCGGTCAAAGCCCGGCAGGGTGAACACCAGCATCACCATGCCGCGAATGCCCGGCGCCTCGATAAACTGCTCGTCCGTCCCCGTAATATAAGTCAGGTATTCGCGGTAGCTTTCCGTTTTGCCGTGCTTCTGGCAGCCAATCGCCATATACAGCTCGGCGGTGGTTTTACCCGGCAGCAGCTCGCGCAGCCACTCCACCAGTGCGGCAGGGAATGGGGCGTACACCATAAAATACGAACGAGCGAAGCCGAAGACGATACTCGCCTCCGCGGAACTGGTCAGGCAGGTATCGACCATCAGCTGTCCGTCGTCGGTACGGTGGATGGGCAATAAGAAAGGGATTTTGCCCTCCGGCAGCACCAGTTTGCCGACCAACCACGCCGCCTTATTGCGATAAAACAGTTCATTAGCCACTTCCAGAGACGCATGACTCAGCGCCTGGGCATCAACGGTTTCAGTAAGATGGGCAGTAATATAACTAACGTCACGAGCCAGGTCCTGCCACGGAAGGCGCAGCGGGAGGTCGGCAAGCAGGGTTGTCAGCAATTTGTTCCATCCCTGCTCGGGGAAGAAGATTTTCGCCAGCGGACGAGGCAGCGGCCGGAGCTGCTTTCCTGCCTGCGAGCTAAAAATAAAAAGCCGCTCGGGAGTAAGCGAGCGGTGGTCGAACAGCCGACAATAGACAGAGTTGAAGAAACTCTCGGCAATTTCAAAACGCGGATAATCCGGCAATAGTCCGGTGTACTGCTCTTTCACACGCAGCAAAAAGGCCACGTCGGTGTTCTGCCCGCCGGTGATGCAGCGAAGTTGCTCCACCACCAGGCCAACGTGATGGTCATAAAGATTGATACGGCTTTTCATCGCCTGCTGGACGGCGTGCCAGTCGGCCTGCTCAAAGCGCTGCTGAGCGCCGGCGGTCACTTCAAGGAATCGACCATATTGCGCGTCGAACCCCTGCAGGATAGTGTGGGCAATCAGAAGTTCCAGGCCGCGCGTCATAGGCTTCTCCGCCAGATTGCTCCCTCTCCCCGTAGAGAGAGGGATTTTAGGATCAGAACTGCTCTTCTTCAGTGGAGCCGGTGAGCGCGGTGACAGAGGAAGCGCCGCCCTGGATGATGGTGGTCACCCGGTCAAAGTAGCCGGTGCCAACTTCCTGCTGATGGGAAACGAAGGTGTAGCCTTCAGAAGCCGCGGCAAATTCTGGCTGCTGCACTTTCTCGACGTAGTGCCTCATCCCCTCGCCCTGAGCGTAGGCATGGGCAAGGTCGAACATGTTGAACCACATGCTATGAATACCGGCCAGGGTAATGAACTGGTATTTGTAGCCCATATTCGACAGTTCCTGCTGGAAGGCCGCGATGGTTTTGTCATCAAGATTTTTCTTCCAGTTAAACGACGGCGAACAGTTGTAGGCCAGCAGTTTACCCGGGAAGCGAGCATGAATAGCATCCGCAAAGCGCTTAGCCTGATCCAGATCCGGTTTAGAGGTTTCACACCAGACGAGGTCGGCATAAGGCGCGTAGGCCAGGCCGCGGCTGATAGCCTGCTCAATACCGGCGCGGGTGCGATAGAAGCCTTCCTGAGTACGCTCGCCGGTCACAAATTCGCGGTCGTATTCATCGCAGTCGGAAGTGATCAGGTCGGCCGCATCGGCGTCGGTACGGGCAATCAGCAGCGTCGGAACGCCCATTACGTCAGCCGCCAGACGAGCGGCAATCAGCTTCTGAATGGCTTCCTGGGTCGGTACCAGCACTTTGCCACCCATATGCCCGCATTTCTTCACCGAGGCCAGCTGGTCTTCAAAGTGAACCCCGGCAGCACCGGCCTGAATCATCGATTTCATTAGTTCGAAAGCATTAAGTACGCCGCCAAAACCGGCTTCCGCATCGGCAACGATCGGCAGGAAGTAGTCGACATGGCGCGGATCGCCCGGCTCGATGTTTGAAGCCCACTGGATCTGATCCGCACGCTGGAAGCTGTTGTTGATCCGATCGACCACGGACGGAACCGAGTTCGCCGGGTAGAGCGATTGATCCGGGTACATGCTGGAGGCGAGGTTTGCGTCCGCCGCGACCTGCCAGCCGGAAAGGTAGATAGCCTCAATACCCGCTTTTGCCTGCTGTAAAGCCTGGCCACCGGTTAATGCCCCGAGGCTGTTGACGTAACCTTTTTTCGACTCTCCGTGCAGCAGGCGCCAGAGCTTAGCCGCTCCGTGCTGCGCCAGCGTGCATTCCGGGTTCAGCGACCCGCGGAGTTTCACCACGTCTTCGGCGCTATAGGTACGCTGAATGCCTTCCCAACGAGGCTGCGTCCATTCTTGCTGTAATTGTTGAATCTGTTGGCTACGTGAGGTTTTCATTTCAGATGCTCCATATTTGTAGGGTTAGGTTCAGGCAAGCAGGCGGTAGCCCGGCAGCGTCAGGAAGTCGATTAATTCTTCTGAGGTGGTAATTTGTTCCATCAGCCGCGCAGCTTCGTCGAAGCGTCCCTGGCTAAAACGCTGGTCGCCCAGCTCTTCCTGAATCACCAACATCTCTTCGGCAAGCATCTGGCGGAACAGCGCTTTGGTCACGGTCTGGCCGTTACTCAGCGTCTTTTGGTGATGTATCCACTGCCAGATTGAAGTACGGGAAATTTCAGCGGTCGCGGCATCTTCCATCAGACCGTAGATAGGCACGCAGCCGTTGCCGGAGATCCACGCTTCGATGTACTGAACGGCAACGCGAATATTGGCGCGCATCCCTTCTTCGGTGCGCTCTCCGGGGCAAGGCTCAAGCAGTTGAGCCGCGGTAATCGGCGCGTCTTCGTAGCGCTTAACATCCAGCTGGTTATGGCCTGAACCCAGTTTCTTGCCAAACACTTCCATTACCGTGTCAGCAAGCCCCGGGTGAGCAATCCAGGTGCCGTCGTGGCCATTGCTGGCCTCCATTTCTTTGTCCGCTTTAACCTTGTTCAGTACCCACTCATTGCGGGCGCTGTCTTTGCTTGGAATAAATGCCGCCATACCGCCCATGGCAAAAGCGCCACGGCGATGACAGGTTTTAATTAACAGGCGCGAGTAGGCGTTGAGGAATGGCTTATCCATCGTGACCGATTGACGGTCGGGCAGGACACGATCCGGGTGATTCTTCAACGTTTTGATATAGCTGAAGATGTAATCCCAGCGGCCGCAGTTCAGGCCAACGATGTGATCTTTCAGAGCGTGGAGGATCTCGTCCATCTGGAATACCGCCGGCAGCGTTTCGATAAGCAGCGTGGCTTTAATCGTGCCGCGAGGCAGGGAGAAATGATCCTCCGTAAAGCTGAACACCTCACTCCACCAGGCGGCTTCCTGCCAGGACTGCGTTTTTGGCAGGTAGAAGTATGGGCCGCTGCCCTTGGCAAGCAGCGCATCAACGTTATGGAAGAAATAAAGCCCGAAGTCGAACAGACTTCCCGGGATAGCTTCCCCGCGCCAGGTCACATGTTTTTCAGGCAGATGCAGACCGCGAACGCGGCAAACCAGCACCGCAGGATTGGGCTTTAACTGATAGATTTTACCGGCTTCGTTGGTCCAGCTAATGGTGCCATTAACCGCATCGCGCAGGTTGATTTGGCCGTCGATCACTTTGCTCCAGCTCGGCGCAAGAGAATCTTCAAAGTCGGCCATAAACACTTTCACGTTAGCGTTCAGGGCGTTGATTACCATTTTGCGCTCAACCGGCCCGGTGATTTCCACGCGGCGGTCGAGTAAGTCCTGCGGGATGCCACGAATTGTCCAGTCACCATTACGAATGGAAGCAGTTTCCGAATTGAAGTCAGGGAGTTTGCCGGCATCAATAGCCTGCTGTTCAGCAATCCGAGACGCCAGCAGCTTGTTACGCTGCGGGGTGAAGCGAGCCACCAGTTCGCCGATGAATTCTACGGCTTCCGGCGTCAGGATTTGTCTCTCTTGCTCGCCAAACGGCTGGCTAAAGGCCAACTCTTCGCTAACTGTCTGTTGTGTCATTCGGTTACTCCTTCGTCTTATCCCGTCGATACGGCCAAAAGTGGATCAGGCACGGCTGTGCAGTTTTCATGCAACAGAATTAAGACTACTTCATGATTTTTTAAAATCAAAAACAATTTCCATTTTGAAATTAAAAATCATTTATCATATTGATATTTATATGATTAAAGTTTGATCGTAGAGGGAAGTGGTTTTCAGAGTACAAAAAAAGCGCCCGAAGGCGCTTGTGGTGGGAGGCTGAAACGCTTAATCCAGCGTAGGATTCATATGGCGCAGATCGAACGGTGTGATCTGGTAGACGTAGTAGTTTAGCCAGTTTGTGAACAGCAAATTACCGTGGCTGCGCCAGGTGGCGTGGGGTGTTTTACCCGGATCGTTGTCCGGGAAGTAGTTATAAGGCACTTCAGTCTCAAGCCCGGCTTCAATGTCCCGGAAGTATTCCCCGGAGAGTGTCAGAGCATCGTATTCCGGGTGGCCGGTCACAAACGCGATGCGCTTGTCCTTACTGCCAAACAGGTAAGCATCGCCCTGTTCCGTTTCGGCCAGAATCTCCAGATCGGTATAGTCACGGATCAGCTGGGCCGGGAAGTCGGCATAGCGGGAATGAGGCGCCAGGAATGAATCGTCGAATCCGCGAGTCAGCAGAGCGTGGGGATGTGTAATGTGATGCTCATAAACGCCGGAGAGTTTTTCATTGCGGGTCTGCTTCGGAATGCCATACAAAATATTCAGAGCGGCCTGTACGGCCCAACAGACAAACAGCGTTGAGGTGACGTGATCTTTTGCCCATTCCAGCACCTGCTGGATCTGCGGCCAGTAGGCAACATCGTTAAATTCGACCAGCCCAAGCGGCGCACCGGTGACTATCAGGCCATCATAATTATCGTGCTGGATATCTTCAAAATTACAGTAGAAGTTATTGAGATGTTCGCTGGGCGTATTCCGCGATTCACGACTATCGATACGCAGCAACTGAACGTCTACCTGCAGCGGCGAGTTGGAGAGCAAACGCAGGAACTGATTTTCCGTCTCAATCTTCTTTGGCATCAGATTCAGGATCAGCACCTTTAGCGGACGGATTTCCTGATTGCTGGCGCGCGAAGATGTCATCACAAAGACGTTTTCCTCACGCAGGAAATTGACGGCTGGTAGCTCGTCCTGCACCCGAATAGGCATAACCTTATATCCTCAAAGCATACGTTTAAACGTTTAGACATCCAGACAGCTGAAGATACCGAAATTAGTGAATAATGTCGAGCCGGAAGCGAAAAGGTGAAAATGTTTCATTTAGAGACGGCAATGATAAACAGAGGGTTATGCTGGTTTTCTGGCTTAAAGGCAGCAGATTTGATTGTTTTGGAAGGCCGTTTTTTTTGATGCTTTTTAAGATAGCAGAAAACAAAAAACCCCAGCCGTCAGGCTGAGGTCTTTTGTTTTATTTGATGCCTGGCAGTTCCCACACTACTCGTATCATCCTGATACTCGCCCCTCCGGGGCCGCCGCACGCGGCGTTCAAACGTGTTCCCGACACGTTTGTCGCATGACCATGCTCGTGTAGAAAATTTCCAGGGTTCTGATAAAAA
>NZ_KE161030.1:5508-31526 GCF_000412335.2 Cedecea davisae DSM 4568 | reverse complement strand
CCCTTAATTTCAGGATTTTTAACTCTCATCGCCGCCGTTACTCTGTGATGTTGTTCACATGTTCCGTGTCGATGGAGGCGCATTATAGGGAGTTCTCCCGGCGCTGCAACACTAAAATGACAGAAAAATGACTGACTGCTGCATTCCACAGCAAAACCCCGCCTTATACCCTTTTGCACACAGACTTATCCACAATCCGGATTTGAACTGAAAATTCGCGAGCGTGACGCAAACGTTTTCGCTACAATGCACCGCGATAAAAAGGACACCCCCGTTGGGGGCGTTAGCTGAGTTTTCGTCTCTTCTTATACATAAATTCCCTTTCCTGCACCGCCAGAGCGAAGGTGAAGACTAAAATTCAGCTAACGCTCTTCTATATGCGAACCAAAGCCAAGGGATAAAACCATGCAACAACGTCGTCCTGTACGCCGCGCTCTGCTCAGTGTTTCTGATAAAGCCGGTATCGTCGAATTCGCTCAGGCACTCTCCCAGCGCGGAGTAGAGCTGCTGTCCACCGGCGGCACCGCTCGCCTGCTGGCCGAAGCAAACCTGCCGGTTACCGAAGTCTCTGACTACACCGGTTTCCCGGAGATGATGGACGGACGCGTCAAGACGCTGCACCCAAAAGTTCATGGCGGTATTCTTGGCCGTCGCGGACAAGATGATGCAATCATGGCGGAACACGCCATCGCGCCTATCGACATGGTTGTTGTTAACCTTTATCCGTTTGCCCAGACCGTTGCTCGCGAAGGCTGCTCTCTGGAAGACGCGGTTGAGAATATCGATATCGGCGGCCCGACCATGGTGCGCTCCGCCGCCAAGAACCATAAAGATGTCGCGATCGTTGTGAAGAGCAGCGACTACCAGACGATCGTAGCCGAGCTGGATGCTAATGAAGGATCCCTGACGCTCGAAACCCGATTCGATCTGGCAATTAAAGCTTTCGAACATACCGCGGCTTACGACAGCATGATTGCCAACTACTTTGGCAGCCTGGTTCCTGCTTATCACGGTGAGAGCAAAGAACCTGCCGGTCGCTTCCCGCGCACGCTGAATCTTAACTTCATTAAGAAGCAGGATATGCGCTACGGTGAAAACAGCCACCAGCAGGCCGCCTTCTATATAGAAGAAGAAATTAAAGAAGCGTCCGTCGCGACCGCCACCCAGGTTCAGGGCAAAGCGCTCTCCTATAACAACATCGCCGATACCGATGCCGCGCTGGAATGCGTGAAGGAATTCGACGAGCCGGCCTGCGTTATCGTCAAACACGCTAACCCATGCGGCGTTGCCGTCAGCGGCTCTATCCTTAATGCGTACAACCAGGCTTATAAAACCGACCCAACCTCCGCATTCGGCGGCATCATCGCCTTCAACCGCGAACTGGATGCTGAAACTGCACAAGCCATCATTTCTCGCCAGTTTGTGGAAGTGATCATCGCGCCATCCGCCAGTGAAGAAGCATTGAAGATTACCGCGGCCAAACAGAATGTGCGTGTACTGGTTTGCGGCCAGTGGCAGCAGCGCACTTCAGGCCTCGACTTCAAACGCGTAAATGGCGGCCTGCTGGTACAAGATCGCGATCTGGGGATGGTTACCGCGGCCGATCTGCGTGTAGTGAGCAAACGCCAGCCGACGGAACAAGAGCTGCGCGATGCGCTGTTCTGCTGGAAGGTAGCGAAGTTCGTGAAATCCAACGCCATTGTTTATGCCCGTGACAATATGACCATCGGAATAGGGGCGGGCCAGATGAGCCGCGTTTACTCTGCCAAAATTGCCGGGATTAAAGCAGCCGATGAAGGTCTGGAAGTGAAAGGCTCAGCCATGGCTTCCGACGCCTTCTTCCCGTTCCGCGACGGTATTGATGCCGCAGCGGCCGTTGGCATTAGCTGCGTTATCCAGCCGGGTGGCTCAATCCGTGATGATGAAGTGATCGCGGCCGCCGACGAGCACGGGATCGCGATGATCTTCACCGATATGCGCCATTTCCGCCATTAATCCCCGGAGCGTTTATAGATGAAAGTTTTAATTATTGGTAACGGCGGGCGCGAACATGCGCTGGCCTGGAAAGCCGCCCAGTCTCCTTTAGTTCGCACGGTATTTGTTGCTCCGGGCAACGCCGGTACGGCACTGGAGCCAGCGCTGCAAAACGTGGCTATTAGCGCCACGGATATTCCGGCTCTGCTGAGCTTTGCGCAGAACGAAAAAATTGACCTGACAATTGTCGGCCCGGAAGCCCCGCTGGTGATTGGCGTGGTGGATGCGTTCCGCGCCGCTGGACTGAAGATCTTCGGGCCAACCGAAGGTGCCGCGCAGCTGGAAGGCTCTAAAGCATTTACCAAAGATTTTCTCGCTCGCCATAATATCCCGACGGCGGAATACCAAAACTTTACCGAGGTTGAGCCTGCCCTGGCTTACCTGCGTGAGAAAGGTGCGCCAATCGTGATTAAGGCCGACGGCCTGGCGGCGGGTAAAGGCGTTATCGTCGCGATGACGTTGGAAGAAGCCGAGGCTGCGGTTAATGACATGCTGGCGGGCAACGCTTTTGGCGATGCGGGCCACCGCATTGTTATTGAAGAGTTCCTCGACGGCGAAGAAGCCAGCTTTATCGTAATGGTAGACGGCGAAAACGTTCTGCCGATGGCGACCAGCCAGGATCATAAGCGCGTTGGCGACGGCGACACCGGCCCGAACACCGGCGGTATGGGCGCTTACTCCCCTGCTCCGGTTGTCACGGATGAAGTGCACCAGCGCACGATGGAGCGCGTTATCTGGCCTACGGTTCGCGGTATGGCGGCAGAAGGTAATACCTACACCGGTTTCCTTTATGCCGGGCTGATGATCGACAAGCAGGGCAACCCGAAGGTCATTGAGTTCAACTGCCGCTTTGGCGATCCGGAAACTCAGCCGATTATGCTGCGCATGCAGTCTGACCTGGTTGAGCTGTGTCTCGCCGCCTGTGACGGCAAACTTGATGAGAAAACCTCTGAATGGGACGAACGTCCTGCGCTGGGGATCGTTATAGCCGCTGGCGGATATCCTGCCGATTACCGCAACGGCGACGTTATCCACGGCCTGCCGCTGGAAGAGGTCGCCGACGGTAAAGTCTTCCATGCCGGAACAAAGCTGAGCGATGACGAGCAGGTGCTCACAAACGGCGGACGAGTGCTGTGCGTGACCGCTTTAGGCGATACCGTCGCAAAAGCCCAGCAGCGTGCTCTGGAGCTGAAAAAGACGATTCACTGGGACGGCAGCTTCAGCCGCTCGGATATCGGCTATCGCGCCATAGAGCGTGAAAACGCTAAGTAAAACGAAACCGCCCCCGAGGCGGTTTTTTTAACTCAGAAATCGCCGGGTTTGGGCTGCCAGCTACAGAAGTCCTGGTTAGCCACCAGCAACAGCTGTGAGCCTTCCGGCGCTTCCAGCCATGCAATGCTGACCTCAAGCGAGGAGTTATTCTGCCGACGCTCAATATGGCTGAGCGAGGCGGCGTCGAGTTTAGGGCTAAGAGTTTCACCTTCGCAGGTGGTTACCGTGCCGTTCCGATGCCAACGCCCCTGTCGCAAAACCACATGGCCAATGCGCAAAGCTTCGCTGGTCGCTCTTATCCTGTCCGCGTTGTACTGATAGAGCGCGATTTGGTCGTTTGAGAGCTGCTGCTTCTGGTTATTCACTTCTCGCTGCATAAAGCTCAGCTCGCCGCGGTCATCAAAGCGAACTTTGACATGCTCCGGCTGCTTGCCCTGAATATTCAGCTCGATAAAGATAAGTTTGTCGCCCTGCCAGCGGTATTCGCCGGTGGTGGTTGCACCGTGCTGCCACGGGCTAAACGCCGTAAGCATATGGGTGGATTCATCGGTATTATCTTTGCGCCAGATGCGCACCACGCCCTGGTCAGCTACATAACCAGTCGCGGTAAAGGGAGGGAGTTTGTTACTGCTGCATGCGGTAAGCGCCACGGCACCCACCAGCGCCAGCAGCGGACGCCAGACGGACAAAAGGGGCGTAAACGCCCCTCTGTTAAAACTGTTCACCGACACGCGTTAACTTACTTAACCGCGTCTTTCAGTGCTTTACCAGAAACAAATGCCGGCACGTTAGCAGCAGCGATTTTGATTTCTTTACCGGTCTGTGGGTTGCGGCCTGTGCGCTCAGCACGGTGGTTCACCTTGAAGGTACCGAAACCAACCAGTTGTACAGCATCACCTTCTTTCAGAGACTCAGTAATTGCAGCCAGAGTGGATTCCAGAGCAGCTTTAGCCTGTGCTTTAGACAGGTCAGCCTTGTCAGCAATTACATCAATCAGTTGAGTCTTGTTCATAAGTTATCCTTACAATGTGTTTATCGCTTGCTAAGCATCGAGTGCGACGGAAATGGCTGAAAAGCACTCTCCTGCATACACGCACCGATAGCCACTTTTATTCGCCCCACAAATGTAGACCAGACGGGGGGTTAATTGGAAGCCTCCAGGGAGGACAAATCAGACTGTATGTCACGTTTTACTGTCTTATTGCTGCAAATTTATACCGATATTGCTGATACCCGCCTCACGGAGGTCGGCACGTAGCCCTTTGATGAGCTCAATATCGCGTTCTTCGCAGTCCGCCAGCAGCCGGAAAATCTCCCACTGAATGTCCCATTCTTCTTCTACCGCCGGGTTTGCTCTCAACTCCTCATCGGTCATTTCACGACCAGCCTGAGTCATTTCCAGCATCGCCACCGAAGTGATTGAACATTTACTGACTTCGATCGCGTGCTCCAGCGTTTCGCCTGAGAGACGAGAGTGAATCAATTCACTCAGCGCCACGCAGGCGTCAATCGCCGGATAGACACCGTAAATATCATAGTCGTCAGCGGCGGGAATTGCCTCTTCAAGTTTCTCAAGCTGGCTATCAAAGTTTACTTTGGCATCTTTTACCGTTTGGGTTTCCCAAATGAGGTCAAGAATTTTGCGATACAGCTGGGCATCGCCAAAGCCAGTTTGCTGGCAAAACATGGCGTAGTTCGGATACATACGCTCGCACAAAGAAGCCATAAAAGTGACGTGCTGCCAGCTTTCCAGCTTCTCCAGGCGTAAATGAATTGGGTTCTGTAACATGACGATGTCTCAAAGACGGAAAATTAGCGGCAGTTTACCTGAATCACCTGCCAATTGCTTGCAGGCGCTTAAAGGCCGGGCGTCCGGAGGCAACGGCATCAGCCCAGCGGGTAGGCTCCGGCAGGCGATAACCCGCCATACAGCGCTGTACCCAAAACAGAGCGCTATCCAGGCTAACGCGATGCCCGGTAGAGATAAATAACGGATTACAGCGTTTTTTGCTGCGCCAGACCCACGCCAGCTGCTCGCCTTTATCCATCAGCGGCGCGCAGGCACCCGGCTCGTCGCTGAGCGGCTCAAACTTGCCGCACAGCCGCTTTTTGGCCACGCCGATAGTAGGAACATCCACCAGCAGGCCAAAATGACTGGCGACGCCAAGGCGGCGAGGATGAGAAATGCCGTGGCCATCGACGAATACCAGATCCGGTTTCTGAGACAGCATTCCCCACGCCTCCAGCAGCGCCGGATATTCGCGGAAAGACAAAAAGCCGGGAATATAGGGCATGGTGGTGGCAATGCGGGCCACCCGGTGCTCAACCAGCTCGAGGGAGGGATATTTCAGCAAAACAATAGCGGCCCGGGTCACTTCCCCGCCCTGCTCAAAGCCAACATCGGCCCCGGCTATCAGCCCCGGAGGAGACTGTTCAAGCTCGTCCTCGCGGATGACCTTTGAGGCCAGTTCAAGCTGCTGCTCTCGTAATGCGGCGAGATCCATCTCTTCCCTCCCCGTCAGGAACGATGATATTGCGCTGATAGGCGGTGAACGGCTTCAACGAAGACGCCAGCATGTTCAGGCGGCACATCCTGATGAATGCCGTGCCCAAGGTTGAAGACGTGGCCTTCTCCCTGCCCGAAACCGGCCAGAATGGTAGCAACTTCTTCTTCGATACGCGCCGGCTGAGCGTAAAGCATCGACGGGTCCATATTACCCTGCAGAGCCACTTTGTGGCCTACGCGACGGCGAGCGTCGGCGATGTCCGTAGTCCAGTCCAGGCCCAGGGCATCACAGCCGGTTTCCGCCATCGCTTCCAGCCACTGCCCGCCGCCTTTGGTGAACAAAGTCACCGGCACGCGGCGGCCTTCGTTTTCACGCAGCAGGCCGTCGACAATTTTATGCATGTAGTAAAGCGAGAACTCTTTATAGTCACGCCCGCTGAGCGCCCCGCCCCATGTATCGAAAATCATCACCGACTGCGCACCCGCACGGATTTGCGCATTCAGGTAGAGCGTCACGCTCTGAGCCAGCTTGTCCAGCAGCAGATGCAGCGCTTTTGGATCCGCAAACATCATCTTTTTAATCACGGTAAAGGCTTTGCTGCTGCCACCTTCAACCATATAGGTCGCCAGCGTCCACGGGCTGCCGGAGAAGCCAATCAGCGGGACTTCGCCCTTCAGCTCGCGGCGGATAGTGCGCACCGCGTTCATCACGTAGCCCAGTTCGCCTTCCGGATCGGGGATCGGCAACTTTTGAATGTCGGCCATGTTCTTAATCGGCGAGCTGAAGCGCGGGCCTTCACCGGCTTCAAAGTAGAGCCCAAGCCCCATCGCGTCAGGAATAGTCAGGATATCGGAGAAGAGGATCGCGGCGTCCAGCGCATAGCGGCGCAGAGGTTGCAATGTGACTTCGCAGGCCAGTTCCGCATTTTTGCACAGCGACATAAAATCGCCGGCCTGGGCGCGGGTTGCCTTGTATTCCGGCAAATAGCGGCCCGCCTGGCGCATCATCCACACCGGGGTAATATCAACGGGCAGGCGCTGCAGGGCGCGCAGGTAACGATCGTTCTTCAGTTCAGTCATTTTTAGAATTTCCTTTGGCTGTATGCGGGCAGTTTATCACTCATACTCTGCCCGACACAGGGCGACGGTATCTTCAATCAATCGACGCGCAACGGTTCCCGGCGGCGGAAGCAAAGGCAACTGGTCGTAGCGATACCAGCCCGCATCCAGCAGCTCTTTCGGATCGATTTTTATCTCACCGCTGTGGTAGTCCGCCGTAAAAGCGGTCATCAGCGACTGCGGGAAAGGCCAGGGCTGAGAAGTAACATACTTCAGGTTTTTCACCTGGATACTGCTCTCTTCCATCACTTCCCGGGCGACGGCCTGCTCCAGCGTTTCTCCTACCTCGACAAACCCGGCCAGAACGGTATACACGCCGCCTCGATGCCGGGTGTGTTGCGCCAGCAAGATATGATCATCTCGGCGGATGGCCACGATGATACATGGCGCAATTTGCGGGTAATAACGCTCGCGGCAGTGGCCGCAAAGCATAGCCCATTCGCTTTTGCTGGGGTGCATTTCATGGCCACAGTAGCCGCAAAACTTGTGCGAACGGAAGAATTCCGTTAGCTGAACGCCGCGCCCGGCAAGCTGGAAAAGACCGACATCCTGGTCCAGTAACTGCCGTAAAGAGCCCATATCTGCCCGGCGATTTTCACGCACCAGCCAGACCGGCTCGCCTTCCCATTCGCCAATCTGCCTGCCGCTGGTGCCAATAAGCTGGAACTCGGCGGCGTTACCGTGAGGTAAATCACCTTGTGGCAGCCATATTTTTTGCTCATGGCTGACTATCCACCAACCATGATCTAAGTTTTGAATAACACGTTCCATAACCTGGTGCACATCCCCGAGTTCACTGATATAAACAATTAGTTAATACATTTTGGGTTAGTTTGCGTTCAATCTTTTAACTCACGGAGTCTCGATCATGCTTAACCAGTTAGCCAATCTGACTGAGCGCGTTGGTGGTAGTAATGAGTTAGTTGACCATTGGCTCCAGGCCCGTAAACACCTGTTGGTTGCCTATTACAACATGGTCGGGATCAAGCCTAACAAGGAATCGCACACCGCGCTCGACGAAAAAGCGTTAGATAATTTCTGCCATGGCCTGGTGGATTACCTCTCTTCCGGTCATTTTAGTATTTACGAGCGAATTATCAGCAACCTGGAAGGGAGCAGCCCGCTGCTGAGCGCCGCCCAACTTTACCCCCAGCTGGAAGCCAATACCCAGCAGATCATGGATCTTTATGATTCGCACCTCGAAAACGCCATCGACCGCGACAGCTGGGTCGAGTTTCAGCAGGCGCTTTCCGAGATAGGCGAATGCCTGGAATCCCGCTTCTCGCTGGAAGACAGGCTGGTTTTACTGGCTATCGATAACAATCTGGATAGCAGCGCCAGCGATCCTGCCGGGGTGGCAAGTCCCGCTTGAGTTGTTAGCTATTAACGAGTAATTTACAACTTCCCCGCCGCAAGGCGGGAAGCATTCTTGTCGGAGTGCCGAGTGTGTTATGCACCGGCTGAGACCGTTAATTCGGGATCCGCGGAACCTGATCAGGTTAAAACCTGCGAAGGGAACAAGAGTAATTCTGATTTTGGGTACCCCCGGTTCGGGCGGCCCATATCCAGTACTCCCTCCGTCCTCCCGGCAAGCCACTTCCTGATAAATACTGGAATGCGCTATGTCTGCATCTGAGAAAAATTCTGGTCGCCGCGAATCGCGCGCCCTTGCTACGATAAAACCCTACCCCGCCACCTCAAAGAGGCTCGGCCTGTACCCGGTTGTTGATAGCGTTGAGTGGATTGAGCGTCTGTTAGACGCCGGTGTACGCACCCTCCAGCTGCGAATAAAAGACAAGCGAGATGAAGAGGTTGAAGCAGATGTTGCCGCAGCTATAGCCCTCGGCAAACGCTATAACGCTCGCTTATTTATTAACGACTACTGGAAGCTTGCCATTAAACACGGCGCTTACGGTGTCCATCTCGGCCAGGAAGATATGGACGTAGCCAACCTCGTCGCCATTAGCGAGGCCGGATTACGTCTTGGTCTTTCCACGCACGACAATATGGAAATGGATCGCGCCCTGAGCGCCAGTCCTTCCTACATCGCACTCGGCCACGTTTTCCCGACGCAAACTAAACAGATGCCATCCTCTCCGCAGGGTCTGACTAAGCTGGCAGAGCATATTCAAACGCTCGGCGAGTATTCCACCGTCGCCATCGGCGGCATCAGCATTGACAGAGTACCCGCCGTTCTGGCGACCGGCGTCGGCAGCGTTGCCGTGGTCAGCGCGATCACTCAGGCCGCAGACTGGCGTGCCGCCACCGCCACGCTGCTTGAACTGGTGGGAACCGGCGATGAATGACGCGGACTTTATGCGCTACGGCCGTCAGCTGCTGCTGGAGGATGTGGCTATCAAAGGGCAGGAAAAACTGCTCGCCAGCCGGGTTTTGCTTATCGGGCTTGGCGGTCTGGGCTCTCCGGCGGCGCTGTACCTGGCCGCTGCGGGCGTTGGCACGCTGACCGTGGCGGACGATGACAAAGTGCATATCAGCAACCTGCAACGCCAGATCCTGTTTACTTCCGAAGATATCAATCAGCCAAAGTCTGCCGTAGCCCACCAGCATTTGCAGCGCCTGAACCCGGGCGTAACAGTTGTGCCCTTGCAGGAGAGATTAACCGGCGAAACGCTGCATAACGCGGTAAATGAAGCCGATGTGGTGCTGGACTGTAGCGACAATATGCCCACCCGCCAGGCGGTGAACGCAGCCTGCGTGGCAACCGGTACGCCGCTCGTTACCGCCAGCGCGGTCGGTTTTAGCGGCCAAATGATGGTTCTCGCCCCGCCCTGGGAGCATGGCTGCTATCGCTGCGTCTGGCCGGATGAAAGCGAGCCGGAACTCAACTGCCGTAACGCCGGAA
Source organism: Cedecea davisae DSM 4568 (assembly GCF_000412335.2). Classification (GTDB taxonomy): domain Bacteria; phylum Pseudomonadota; class Gammaproteobacteria; order Enterobacterales; family Enterobacteriaceae; genus Cedecea; species Cedecea davisae. The sequence continues at coordinate 21,732 of NZ_KE161030.1, read as the reverse complement.
TTATAGGCCCGGTCGTTGGCGTGATGGGAACACTCCAGGCGCTGGAAGCAATCAAATTACTTACCGGCATGGCTCCGGCTACCGGCTTATTGCGCCTGTTTGACGCCCGCCAGCATGGCTGGCAGACGCTGAAGATGCAGAAGTCGGCAAATTGCCCGGTTTGCGGAGGGCGAAATGCGCATTCAATTTAATGATGAACCTCTGGAATGTGCCGCTGGCCTGACGCTCGCCGCCCTGCTCGCTCAGCTTGAGCAGGGTAAAACGGGCGTCGCGCTGGCGGTGAACCACATTATCGTGCCGCGTGAGCAATGGAGCGACCATTTGCTGCGTGAGGGCGACTCTATTTTGCTGTTTCAGGCGATTGCCGGAGGCTGATATGTTAAAAATTGCCGATAAAACCTTTTCTTCCCGCCTGTTCACCGGCACCGGAAAATTCGCCTCCAGTCAGTTGATGATCGCGGCGATCCAAGCTTCCGGCTCCCAGCTTGTCACTATGGCGATGAAACGCGTTGACCTGCGCACCCGCAGCGATGAAATCCTGCAGCCGCTTCTGGAGGCGGGTATTCAGCTGCTGCCTAATACCTCCGGAGCAAAAACGGCAGAAGAGGCCATATTTGCAGCTAAACTTGCTCGCGAGGCGCTGGGCACCCACTGGGTGAAGCTTGAGATCCATCCTGATGTTCGCTACCTGCTTCCCGACCCTATCGAGACGCTAAAGGCAGCCGAAGCGCTGGTCAAACAGGGTTTTGTGGTGCTGCCTTACTGCGGCGCAGATCCGGTTTTGTGTAAACGTCTGGAAGAGGTTGGCTGCGCGGCAGTGATGCCTCTTGGGGCACCCATCGGTTCGAATCAGGGGCTACAAACTCGTGCCCTGCTTGAAATAATCATCGAGCAGGCCAGAGTGCCGGTAGTTGTGGATGCCGGAATTGGTGCGCCAAGCCACGCCGCAGAAGCGCTGGAAATGGGGGCTTCTGCGGTACTGGTCAATACGGCGATAGCCGTTGCACGCGATCCGGTGCAGATGGCAAATGCCTTCCGCCTGGCCGTGGAAGCAGGAAGCTTTGCCGCCGGGGCAGGCTTAGGCCCGCGCCACCAGCAGGCGCAGGCATCCAGCCCGCTGACCAGCTTCCTGCAATTCAGCGAGGACAACGGCTAATGACGGAAACTTTTAGCGATCGCTGGCGGCAGCTCGACTGGGATGACATCAACCTGCGTATCAACAGCAAAACTTCTGCGGATGTAGAGCGGGCGCTGGCCGCCCCGCGCCTGACGCAGGATAATCTTATGGCCCTGCTCTCTCCGGCCGCCAGCCGCTATCTTGAACCGCTGGCCCGGCGGGCACAGCAGCTTACCCGCCAGCGTTTTGGTAACACCGTTAGCTTCTATGTTCCGCTTTATCTTTCTAATCTCTGCGCCAACGACTGTACTTATTGCGGCTTTTCCATGAGCAACAAGCTCAAGCGCAAAACGCTCGACGAGGCGGAGATTGAGCGCGAATGTGCGGCTATTCGGGCGCTGGGTTTTGAGCACTTGCTGCTGGTCACGGGTGAGCATCAAACCAAAGTTGGGATGAACTATTTCCGCCAGCACCTTCCCGCAATCCGCAGCAGGTTCAGTTCGCTGCAAATGGAAGTCCAGCCGCTGGACGAGCACGAGTATGCCGAACTGAAAACGCTCGGTCTGGACGGCGTGATGGTGTATCAGGAAACCTATCACCCCGCGACCTACGCGCAACATCACCTGCGCGGCAATAAACAAGATTTCTTCTGGCGGCTGGAAACGCCTGACCGGCTGGGCCGCGCCGGGATAGACAAGATAGGGCTCGGAGCGCTGATTGGGCTGTCGGATAGCTGGCGAACCGACTGCTTTATGGTGGCGGAGCATTTGCTGTGGCTCCAGCAGCGCTACTGGCAAACCCGCTATTCCATCTCCTTCCCACGTTTACGCCCGTGTACCGGCGGCGTGGAACCGGCATCCATCATGACCGAGCAGCAGCTGGTTCAGGTGATTTGCGCCTTCCGCCTGCTGGCTCCGGACGTGGAGCTGTCGCTTTCAACGCGCGAATCGCCATGGTTTCGCGACCACGTTATTCCGCTGGCGATTAACAATGTCAGCGCATTTTCGAAGACGCAGCCCGGCGGCTATGCCGACAACCATCCTGAGCTGGAGCAGTTTTCCCCGCATGATGGCCGAACGCCGCAGGAAGTTGCGGCCGCGCTTCGTGATTCAGGCCTGCAGCCGGTATGGAAAGACTGGGACAGCTTTTTGGGGAGAGGCACACAACCCTGATGTAACACACCGCAAGGGCGACGATTATTTACGGCCCTTTCCGAAAGAAGGCAGGAGGATGATTGCTGACCTCCGGTCGATAAAATAGTGTCCTCCGGTCGGAATGAACACCTGACCGGAGCGGCACCTTCCTCTTCTCTGTGCCGCTCCGCCTCCCCGCTCGTCGTCTTGATTCCTCAGGGAAAAGCAAAAATGTAACCGGTTTCAGTTTTCTGCAGTTTCTTTTGTGATACCTGACACACAATCAGGTTAAAGCGGTTGTTGCCGCCCCCCTCGACGGATAAATATCACTGTATCCTTCGGACATTGAGAGCGGAATATGAAAAATATCGTGTTGTGTTGTGCTGCTGGTATGTCTACCAGCATCCTGGTTCAACGTATGGTGGATGCCGCACAAAAGAAAGGCATCGAGGTCGCTATTAAGGCCGTTCCCGTTGCCGAGTTTAAAGAGAACATCGAGCGCGCTGACATCGTATTGCTCGGTCCGCAGGTAAAATACGAGCAGGCCAAGTTGCAGGCCATCGCCGATCCTCTGGGTAAGAAAGTCGTCGTTATCGACATGATGGATTACGGCCTGATGAAGGGCGACGTGGTGCTTGAGAAAGCCCTGAAAATGATGGAGTAAGATGTGGAAGATTTAGAGTCGATTATTATGGAACTGCTGGTTAACGCCGGCAGCGCGCGTAGCCAGGCCCTGACTGCTTTGCAGCTGGCACGTAAAGGTGATTTTGACGGTGCCGAAAAGGCGATGGAAGAGTCACACGAATTCGTGAAACACGCTCATAAAATTCAGACCCAGCTTATCGGTCTGGATGAAGGCACCGGCAAGCTGCCGGTAAACCTGATTACCGTTCACTCCCAGGATCACCTGATGAATGCCATGGTTATTCAGGACCTTGCCGGTGACATGATTGAGCTTTATCGTCGTCTGCCGCTGATTAAATAATTTTTCATTTATACAGACGAAAAAAAACCCGCCGAGGCGGGTTTTTTATTTCAGGCGTTTCGCACGATTACTCGTCGTTACCGCCGAGGTTTCCTGCGTTCAGCAGCTCTGCCAGGCTGGCAGTTGCATCTTCAGCAGTGACCTGCGGTGCAGCAGGAACTTCACCCGCTGCGCGACGGCGCATACGATCCTGGTGGTACGCATAACCGGTACCGGCCGGGATCAGACGACCCACGATAACGTTCTCTTTCAGGCCGCGCAGTTCGTCACGTTTACCCGCAACGGCTGCTTCGGTCAGCACTCGAGTAGTCTCCTGGAACGATGCCGCGGAGATGAAGGACTCGGTTGCCAGAGAGGCTTTGGTGATACCCAGCAGATCGCGTGCAAAAGTCACGTTGATCTTACCGTTCGCTTCAATTTCGCGGTTAGCGATCTTGATGCGAGAGTATTCAGCCTGCTCGCCTTCCAGGAAGTCGGAGCTGCCGGCGTTAACGATGGTTGCTTTACGCAGCATCTGACGCACGATGACTTCGATGTGTTTATCGTTAATCTTAACGCCTTGCAGACGGTAAACGTCCTGCACTTCGTTGGTGATGTAACGAGTTACAGCATACACGCCACGCAGACGCAGAATGTCGTGCGGAGACTCTGGACCATCGGAAACAACGTCACCACGTTCTACGCGTTCACCTTCGAACACGTTCAGCTGACGCCATTTTGGAATCATCTCTTCGTAAGCATCGCTGCCGTCGATTGGGGAGATAACCAGACGGCGTTTGCCTTTGGTTTCTTTACCAAACGAAATGATACCGCTGATTTCAGCCAGGATAGCAGGCTCTTTCGGACGACGCGCTTCGAACAGGTCAGCAACGCGCGGCAGACCACCGGTGATATCCTTGGTACCGCTGGATTCCTGAGGAATACGTGCCAGCGCGTCACCCGCACTGATCTGGATCCCATCTTCCAGCTGTACAATTGCTTTGCCCGGCAGGAAGTACTGAGCAGGCATATCGGTGCCTGGGATCAGAACGTCGTTGCCCTGTGCATCAACAATTTTCAGCGCCGGACGCAGGTCTTTACCGCCCGCGGTACGTTCTGCAGAATCCAGAACAACCAAGGATGACAGGCCGGTTAATTCATCGGTCTGACGGGTAATGGTCTGGCCGTCAATCATGTCAGTAAAGCGGATGAAACCACTGACTTCGGAGATAACCGGCATGGTGTGTGGATCCCAGTTTGCAACGGTTTCACCGCCGGCAACCTGCTCGCCATCACCCTTGGCCATAACAGCACCGTAAGGCACTTTATAGCTCTCTTTGGTACGACCGAATTCGTCGATCAGCTTCAGCTCGGTGTTACGAGAAGTCACAACCAGCTTGCCGGTAGAGTTAACAACCGACTTCGCATTGCTGAGCTTGATGCTACCTTTGTTCTTAACCTGAATGCTGGACTCAGCAGCAGAACGAGATGCCGCACCACCGATGTGGAACGTACGCATCGTCAGCTGTGTACCAGGTTCACCGATGGACTGTGCCGCGATAACCCCGATAGCTTCACCTTTGTTGATGATGTGGCCACGAGCCAGGTCACGACCATAGCAGTGCGCACATACGCCAAAGTCAGTTTCGCAACCTACTACGGAACGAACTTTTACGCTGTCAACAGAGTTAGCTTCCAGCAGGTCACACCACTGCTCGTGCAGCAGAGTGTTGCGTGGAACCAGAATATCCGCAGTACCCGGCTTCAGAATGTCTTCTGCCGTTACACGACCCAGAACGCGGTCACGCAGAGGTTCTTTAACGTCGCCACCTTCGATAACCGGAGTCATCGTGATGCCTTCCAGGGTGCCACAGTCGTCTTCGGTAACAACCAGGTCCTGCGCAACGTCTACCAGACGACGAGTCAGGTAACCGGAGTTAGCCGTTTTCAGTGCAGTATCCGCCAGACCTTTACGAGCACCGTGAGTAGAGATGAAGTACTGGAGTACGTTCAGACCTTCACGGAAGTTCGCGGTGATTGGCGTTTCGATGATGGAGCCATCTGGCTTAGCCATCAGACCACGCATACCAGCCAGCTGACGAATCTGTGCCGCGGAACCACGAGCACCGGAGTCGGCCATCATATAGATGCTGTTGAAGGAAACCTGCTGCTCTTCTTCGCCGTTACGGTTAATAACGGTTTCAGTTTGCAGGTTGTCCATCATCGCCTTGGATACGCGGTCGTTCGCTGCTGCCCAAATATCGATAACTTTGTTGTAGCGTTCGCCAGCGGTAACCAGACCGGACTGGAACTGTTCCTGAATCTCAGCAACTTCAGCTTCTGCTTCGCTGATGATTTCGTATTTTTTCTCCGGGATGACCATGTCATCAATACCAACGGATGCACCTGAACGCGCTGCATAAGCAAAGCCGGTGTACATCGTCTGGTCCGCAAAAATAACGGTCGGTTTCAGGCCCAGAATACGGTAACAGGTGTTCAGCATCTTGGAGATTGCCTTTTTACCCAGCGCCTGGTTGACGATGGAGAAAGGCAGGCCTTTCGGCACGATCATCCAGAGAATCGCACGACCAACGGTGGTGTCGATAAGGCTGGTTTTCGCAACGAATGTGCCCTGAGCATCTTTTTCGTATTCGGTGATACGCACTTTAACGCGCGCATGCAGAGAGGCCAGGCCAGCGCGATAAATACGCTCAGCTTCTTTCGGGCCAGTCAGCACCATGCCTTCGCCTTTGGCGTTAACACAGTCACGGGTCATGTAGTACAGACCCAATACAACGTCCTGAGAAGGAACGATGATTGGTTCGCCGTTCGCTGGTGACAAGATGTTGTTGGTAGACATCATCAGCGCACGCGCTTCCAGCTGAGCTTCAAGCGTCAGCGGAACGTGTACTGCCATCTGGTCACCATCGAAGTCGGCGTTATATGCCGCACAAACCAGCGGGTGCAGCTGGATAGCTTTACCTTCGATCAGAACAGGTTCAAATGCCTGGATACCCAAACGGTGCAGGGTTGGTGCACGGTTCAGCAGTACCGGGTGTTCGCGGATAACTTCGTCCAGGATATCCCAAACGACAGCTTCTTCGCGCTCAACCATTTTCTTAGCAGCTTTGATGGTGGTCGCGAGGCCACGCAGTTCCAGCTTGCCGTAGATAAACGGTTTGAACAGCTCCAGCGCCATTTTCTTAGGCAGACCGCACTGATGCAGACGCAGGTATGGACCTACGGTGATTACAGAACGACCGGAGTAGTCAACACGTTTACCCAGCAGGTTCTGACGGAAACGACCCTGCTTACCTTTGATCATATCGGCCAAAGATTTCAGAGGACGTTTGTTAGAGCCGGTGATGGCACGACCGCGACGGCCGTTGTCCAGCAGGGCATCTACCGCTTCCTGCAGCATACGTTTTTCGTTGCGTACGATGATATCTGGCGCAGCCAGATCCAGCAGACGCTTCAGACGGTTGTTACGGTTGATAACACGACGGTACAGATCGTTCAGATCTGAAGTCGCGAAACGACCACCATCCAGCGGAACCAGCGGACGCAGGTCTGGCGGCAGAACCGGCAGAACGGTCAGGATCATCCACTCTGGCTTGTTACCAGACTGAACGAACGCTTCCAGCAGCTTGATACGCTTGGTCAGCTTTTTACGCTTGGTTTCAGAGTTGGTTTCGTTCAGCTCTTCACGCAGAGTTTCACACTCTTGCTCCAGATCCATGCTTTTCAGCAGGGCCTGAATAGCTTCCGCACCCATCTTCGCATCGAACTCGTCACCGAACTCTTCCAGCGCGTCCAGATACTGCTCTTCAGTCAGGATCTGACGACGCTCGAGGTTGGTCATCCCGCCTTCGATAACCACATAGGATTCGAAGTACAGTACGCGTTCGATATCACGCAGCGGCATATCCAGCAGCAGGCCGATACGAGATGGCAGAGATTTCAGGAACCAAATGTGGGCAGTTGGAGATGCCAGTTCGATGTGACCCATACGCTCACGACGAACTTTAGTCTGGGTAACTTCTACGCCACACTTCTCACAAATAACACCACGGTGTTTCAGGCGCTTGTACTTACCGCACAGGCACTCGTAGTCTTTTACTGGCCCAAAAATACGGGCGCAGAACAGGCCGTCACGTTCAGGTTTGAACGTACGGTAGTTAATGGTTTCCGGCTTTTTAACTTCACCGAAAGACCATGAACGGATCATGTCTGGCGAAGCCAGAGCAATTTTGATCGCATCAAACTCTTCGGTTTTAGTTTGCGCTTTCAGAAACTTTAATAAGTCTTTCACGGATTTGCTCCCGTCGGAGTTAGCACTCTGTGATGCCCGGCGTTAGCCGGGCACCCTGGACCTTTTGAGCAACGATTACTCGTCTTCCAGCTCGATGTTGATACCCAGCGAACGGATCTCTTTCAACAGAACGTTGAAGGATTCCGGCATGCCCGGTTCCATCTGATGGTTGCCGTCCACGATGTTTTTATACATCTTAGTACGGCCGTTCACGTCATCAGACTTAACGGTCAGCATTTCCTGCAGGGTATACGCGGCGCCGTATGCTTCCAGCGCCCACACTTCCATCTCACCGAAGCGCTGACCACCGAACTGAGCCTTACCACCCAGCGGCTGCTGAGTAACGAGGCTGTAAGAACCGGTAGAACGCGCGTGCATCTTGTCATCAACCAGGTGGTTCAGTTTCAGCATGTACATGTAACCTACGGTTACCTGACGTTCGAACTGTTCACCGGTACGGCCGTCGAACAGGGTGATCTGGCCAGAAGATGGCAGACCGCCGAGTTGCAGCAGTTCTTTGATTTCAGACTCTTTTGCACCGTCGAATACCGGAGTAGCAATCGGCATACCTTTTTTCAGGTTTTCAGCAAGGCGCAGAACTTCTTCATCAGTGAAGGTGTTCAAGTCGACTTTCTGACGAACGTCTGTGCCCAGGTCATACGCTTTCTGGATGAATTCGCGCAGTTTGGCGACTTCCTGCTGCTGTTTCAGCATGGCATTGATTTTCTCGCCGATACCTTTAGCAGCCATACCCAGGTGGGTTTCCAGAATCTGACCGATGTTCATACGAGATGGTACGCCCAGCGGGTTCAGTACGATGTCTACCGGTGTGCCGTTTTCATCGTAAGGCATATCTTCGATCGGGTTGATCTTGGAGATAACACCTTTGTTCCCGTGACGACCTGCCATCTTGTCACCAGGCTGAATCTGACGTTTAACGGCCAGATACACTTTAACGATTTTCAGCACGCCAGGTGCCAGGTCATCGCCCTGAGTGATTTTGCGGCGCTTAGCTTCGAGTTTCTTCTCAAACTCGTGCTTCAGCTCGTCGTACTGCTCGGCCAGCTGCTCGAGCTGGTTTTGTTTTTCTTCGTCGGTCAGGCCCAGTTCCAGCCAGCGGTCGCGCGGCAGTTTGTCGAGCTTGTCAGCTTCAACACCACCGGAAACCAGCACGGCATAGATACGGCTAAACAGGCCAGCTTCGAAGATTTGCAGTTCTTCAGACAGGTCTTTCTTAGCCTGCTTCAGCTGCATCTCTTCAATTTCCAGCGCACGTTTGTCTTTTTCCACGCCATCGCGGGTGAAGACCTGAACGTCGATTACGGTACCGGAAACGCCGTTTGGTACACGCAGGGAAGAGTCTTTAACGTCAGACGCTTTCTCACCGAAGATTGCACGCAGCAGCTTCTCTTCTGGCGTCAGCTGGGTTTCACCTTTCGGCGTTACCTTACCAACCAGAATATCGCCACCGGTCACTTCAGCACCGATATACACGATACCGGACTCATCCAGTTTGGAGAGCGCGGCTTCACCCACGTTAGGGATGTCAGCCGTTATCTCTTCTGGCCCCAGTTTGGTGTCACGGGACACACAAGCCAGTTCCTGAATGTGGATGGTAGTGAAGCGGTCTTCCTGAACAACACGCTCGGAAACGAGGATGGAGTCTTCGAAGTTGTAACCGTTCCACGGCATGAAGGCTACGCGCATGTTCTGACCCAGCGCCAGCTCACCCAGGTCGGTAGACGGGCCATCTGCCAGCACGTCGCCGCGCTCGATTGGCTCACCCAGAGACACACATGGCATCTGGTTAATACAGGTGTTCTGGTTAGAACGCGTGTATTTGGTCAGGTTGTAAATGTCGATGCCGGCTTCGCCCGGGTACATCTCGTCTTCGTTAACTTTGATAACGATACGGGAAGCATCCACGTACTGAACGGTACCGCCACGTTTGGCTACGGCAGTAACACCGGAGTCAACGGCTACAGCACGTTCCATACCGGTACCAACCAGCGGCTTATCAGCACGCAGAGTTGGAACCGCCTGACGTTGCATGTTCGCACCCATCAGGGCACGGTTGGCGTCATCGTGTTCCAGGAACGGGATCAGGGACGCACCGACGGAAACCACCTGCTGGGTGGAAACGTCCATGTAGTCAACCTGGTCGTTGCTGAACAAGCTGGATTCGCCTTTGCTACGGCAGGTAACCAGGTCGTCTACGAAACGGCCTTCTTCGTCCAGGTTGGTGTTCGCCTGAGCGATAACGTAGTTACCTTCTTCGATAGCAGACAGGTAATGAATTTCGTCGGTCACGATGCCGTCAACTACGCGACGATACGGGGTTTCTAAGAAGCCGTATTCGTTAGTCTGCGCATAAACAGACAGGGAGTTGATCAGGCCGATGTTCGGACCTTCAGGGGTTTCGATTGGACACACACGACCGTAGTGGGTTGGGTGTACGTCACGTACTTCGAAGCCCGCACGCTCACGGGTCAGACCGCCCGGGCCGAGTGCAGAGATACGACGCTTGTGCGTAATCTCGGACAACGGGTTGTTCTGGTCCATGAACTGAGACAGCTGGCTGGAGCCGAAGAACTCTTTCACTGCCGCAGAGATTGGCTTGGCGTTGATCATATCCTGAGGCATCAGGGTATCCAGATCGCCCAGAGACAGACGCTCTTTCACCGCACGCTCAACACGCACCAGGCCAACGCGGAATTGGTTTTCCGCCATTTCGCCTACGGAACGGATACGACGGTTGCCGAGGTGGTCGATGTCATCCACTTCGCCCTGACCGTTACGAATACCGATCAGTTTTCTCATCACTTCGATGATGTCGTCTTTGCTCAGGATGCCGGAGCCTTCGATTTCATCACGCAGCAGAGAACGGTTGAACTTCATACGACCAACCGCAGACAGGTCATAGCGGTCTTCTGAGAAGAACAGGTTCTCGAACAGGCTTTCAGCTGCTTCACGCGTTGGTGGCTCGCCAGGACGCATCATGCGGTAGATCTCAACCAGCGCGCTCAGGCGGTCATTGGTTGGGTCGACGCGGATGGTCTCGGAAATGTAAGCACCGTGATCAAGATCGTTGGTGAACAGCGTTTCGATACGTTTGTGGCCAGACTGGCTCAGCTTAGCCAGCAGGTCCAGTGACAGCTCCATGTTCGCCGGGCAAATCAGCTCGCCGGTAGAAGTGTCAACGTAGTCTTTAGCCGCAACTTTACCGGCAATGTACTCAACTGGAACTTCGATATGTTTGATATCGTCTTTTTCCAGCTGGCGAATGTGGCGCGCGGTGATGCGGCGGCCTTTTTCAACGTACACTTTGCCGTCAGCTTCGATGTCGAAGGATGCGGTTTCGCCACGCAGGCGTTCCGGCACCAGCTCCATCTGCAGCTTGTTGTCACGGATTTCGAAATTAACTTTCTCAAAGAACAGGTCAAGGATCTGCTCAGTGGTGAAGTTCAGCGCGCGCAGGATGATGGTCGCAGGCAGTTTGCGGCGACGGTCGATACGCACGAACAGGTTATCTTTCGGGTCGAATTCGAAGTCCAGCCAGGAACCACGGTAAGGAATGATACGTGCGTTATACAGTACCTTCCCTGAGGAGTGGGTTTTACCTTTGTCACTGTCAAAGAACACGCCCGGGCTACGGTGCAACTGAGAAACGATAACGCGCTCAGTACCGTTGATAACAAAAGTCCCGTTGTCGGTCATGAGCGGAATTTCGCCCATGTAAACTTCTTGTTCTTTGATGTCTTTAACGGTGCCTTCCGGCGCTTCGCGCTCGTAGATCACCAGACGCAGTTTTACACGCAGCGGAGCAGAATACGTCACGCCACGGATCTGACATTCTTTAACGTCAAATACAGGTTCGCCCAGGCGATAGCTAACATACTGCAGCTCAGAATTGCCGCTGTAGCTTGCGATCGGGAATACGGAGCGGAATGCCGCTTCCAGGCCGTATTGACCTTCGGGATCTTGCTCGATGAACTTCTGGAACGAGTCAAGCTGGATAGAAAGGAGATAAGGAATGTCCAGCACTTGCGGACGTTTTCCAAAATCCTTACGAATACGTTTTTTCTCGGTATAGGAGTAAACCATTAGGGTTCCTCAGCTCGCTGACAAGTCGACCCATCTGCCCGTCGAAAGGGGCAGTTTATGCAACACTATTTTGTGGACCGGAAAGTGGAACACTTCCCGCAATACTTGTTTCTATCACTCTTAAACCATTTCGTTACGCTTTGCCCCGGAACTCCCGGCGCAGAAAGTCGCAATATATTAAGGCGTCGATAGGAACAAACATTGGGAGGTAATCAGCAGTCAAACAGCGTGAAACGCTACTGATACCCTACAGCGCAAAAAGGCTGGTGACTAAAAAGTCACCAGCCATCAGCCTAATTTCTCAGGCTGCAACCGGAAGGGTTGGCTTATTTAACTTCAACTTCAGCGCCAGCTTCTTCCAGAGATTTTTTCAGTGCTTCAGCGTCATCTTTGCTCACGCCTTCTTTCAGTGCAGCTGGTGCAGACTCAACCAGGTCTTTAGCTTCTTTCAGACCCAGGCCAGTTGCGCCGCGAACTGCTTTGATTACGGCAACTTTGTTAGCGCCAGCAGCTTTCAGAATAACGTCGAACTCAGTTTTCTCTTCAGCAGCTTCAGCTGGGCCAGCAGCAACAGCTACAGCAGCAGCAGCAGAAACACCGAATTTTTCTTCCATTGCAGAGATCAGTTCTACAACGTCCATTACGGACATAGCGGATACTGCTTCAATGATTTGATCTTTAGTGATAGACATTTAAATTGTTCCTGAATATCAGAATAAGTTTATACGTAAGCAGATGCTTGATAAAGAAAGCGGCAATTAAGCAGCTTCTTTTGCATCGCGAACAGCAGCCAGAGTACGAACCAGTTTGCCAGCCGAAGCTTCTTTCATGGTTGCCATCAGGCGTGCAATTGCTTCTTCGTAGGTCGGCAGAGTTGCCAGGCGGTCGATCTGAGACGCCGGGATCAGCTCACCTTCAAAGGCAGCGGCTTTGACCTCAAATTTTGCATTCGCTTTCGCGAAATCTTTGAACAGACGAGCAGCAGCGCCCGGGTGTTCCATAGAATATGCAATCAGGGTCGGACCAACGAACGCGTCTTTCAGGCACTCAAACTGAGTACCTTCAACAACACGGCGCAGCAAGGTGTTGCGAACAACACGCATGTAAACGCCGGCTTCGCGACCTGCTTTACGCAGTTCGGTCATTTTGTCTACAGTAACGCCACGGGAATCCGCAACTACTGCAGACAGCGCGCCTTTGGCTACTTCGCTGACTTCAGCAACAATCGCTTGTTTGTCTTGAAGATTTAAAGCCATTAGCTTTTGCTCCTGGGTTTTAGCCGGGACATTACGTCCCGAAACTCACTTCGCGTTTATCCACAATGGAAAAACGCGTCTACATACGGTGAGCAGAAACAAGCTAAAGACTATCTAAAAATATTCTTCAGGTTCTGTCACCGTCTACGCAGGCAATTAAGTTTCTTGCGAAACACCTGCGGTCTTGGACGGAGGCCTGGATAAGGCCAGGCTCCAACCGAAAATTCTTGTGCTCTGCATAAGCAGAACAACGGGCGTAAGATATTAGACTAATCTTTCGCCCGCGTAAAGGCGATTATTAGTTCGCCACTGCGTTCAGACCAGCCTGGTCAACCGCAACACCTGCACCCATGGTGGTAGACAGGCTAACTTTCTTGATGTACACGCCTTTCGCCTGAGATGGTTTTGCTTTTTTCAGCGCAACCAGCAGAGATTCCAGGTTTTCTTTCAGTTTGTCAGTGTCAAAGTCCACTTTACCGATGGTGGTGTGGATGATGCCGTTTTTGTCGTTACGATAACGAACCTGACCCGCTTTAGCATTCTTAACTGCTTCAGCAACGTTAGGGGTTACGGTACCAACTTTCGGGTTTGGCATCAGGCCGCGTGGACCCAGAACCTGGCCCAGTTGGCCAACAACGCGCATTGCATCCGGGGAAGCAATAACAACGTCAAAGTTCATTTCGCCTTTCTTGATCTGGTCAGCCAGATCTTCCATACCTACCAGCTCTGCGCCAGCAGCTTTAGCTGCTTCAGCGTTAGGGCCCTGGGCAAATACGGCTACGCGAACTGAACGGCCAGTACCGTGCGGCAGTACAGTTGCACCACGTACGTTCTGGTCAGATTTACGAGCGTCGATGCCGAGGTTAACGGCAACGTCTACGCTTTCAACGAATTTAGCAGTGGCCAGCTCTTTCAGCAGAGCAATGGCTTCGTTGATGTCGTACTGTTTGGTCGCATCAACTTTGTCACGGATCACGCGCATGCGCTTGGTCAGTTTAGCCATTTCTTAATCCTCCACTACCAGGCCCATGGAACGAGCAGTACCTTCAATGGAGCGAGTCATCGCTTCAATGTCGGAACCAGTCATGTCCGCAGCTTTGGTTTCTGCGATTTCGCGTACCTGAGCACGGGTTACTTTACCCACTTTGTCTTTGTTCGGCTTGCCGGAACCAGACTTGATGCCAGCAGCTTTCTTCAGCAGAACAGCAGCCGGTGGGGTTTTAGTAACGAAAGTGAAAGAACGGTCAGCGTAAACGGTAATAACAACCGGAATTGGCAGACCTTTCTCGATGGAATCAGTTTTGGCGTTAAACGCTTTACAGAATTCCATGATGTTAACACCCTGCTGACCCAGAGCTGGACCAACTGGTGGACTTGGGTTCGCCATACCAGCTGCAACCTGCAGCTTGACGTAGGCTTGTACTTTCTTAGCCATCTAAATTTCCTCTAGTGGGTTATAGCGCCTCTTACAAGGCTCCCCGTGAATAAATCGTTCTATGTGTACGAGACACATAAAAACAAAAGGCGCGAAATTGTATGTCAATTTCGCGCCCTTCGCAACGAAAAATCGCTGCATTAACGATCAAATTATCAGGCTTTTTCGACCTGAGCAAAGTCCAGTTCAACAGGCGTTGCACGACCAAAGATCGATACGGAGACCTTCAGGCGGCTCTTCTCGTAATCCACTTCTTCGACCACACCGTTAAAGTCAGCAAACGGACCATCGTTAACACGAACCATTTCGCCCGGCTCAAACAGCGTTTTCGGACGCGGTTTGTCACCAACCTGCTGCAGACGGTTCATGATCGCATCAACTTCTTTGTCGCTGATAGGCGCTGGACGGTCAGAGGTTCCACCGATGAAACCCATCACGCGTGGAACGCTGCGCACCAGGTGCCAGCTTGCATCGTTCATCACCATCTGAACCAGAACGTAACCTGGGAAGAATTTACGCTCGCTTTTACGACGCTGGCCACCACGGATTTCAACAACCTCTTCGGTCGGAACCATGACTTCGCCAAACAGCTCTTCCATGTTATGTAATTTGATATGCTCACGCAGCGAGGTCGCTACACGGCCTTCAAAACCGGAAAACGCCTGAACGACGTACCAACGCTTTTTAGGGGCTTCAGACATCTCAGAACCTCAGGCCAGTAATAAAAGATACCAGGCGGACCAGAATACCATCCAGCCCCCACAAAATCAGTGACATCACAGCGGTAACGGCTGCCACGATTAAAGTGGTGTGCAGAGTTTCCTGGCGGGTAGGCCAAATAACCTTGCGTACTTCAGTTCTCGCTTCACGGGCAAAGGAAACGGTCGCCTTGCCTTTCGTGGTCAGCAGAGCAACACCGCCCGCCGCTGCAATCAGAATTACCACAGCCAGCGCACGCAGAGGCAGAGTGATATCACGATAAATGTAGTTGCCCACGATTGCCACGAGCAGCAAAACGACTACTGCCAGCCACTTCATCGCTTCGAGGCCACGCCCGCTCCCTTGAGCTTCGGTATTCGCACTCATAAACCAACCTGTCACAATAAATCAGACAAACATTTTTGCCCCGCGCAGGCGAGGCAAACCAAACCGAATGGCTCTTTTCAGGCGCAATCCGGCATAAACGCCATCTTCAGAGCCTGTCTCAGCAATGATTATCGATAAAAAATCACTGATGAGCCAGGTTCTGGTTCGAAAGCGTACAAAAAGGGCATCAAATGATGCCCTTTTCTTGCACATTGCGTCAAATATTATCCGCGATTAAGCGATAACTTTGGCAACAACGCCCGCGCCAACGGTACGACCGCCTTCACGGATTGCGAAACGCAGACCGTCATCCATCGCGATTGGGTGGATCAGGGTAACAACCATTTTGATGTTGTCGCCAGGCATTACCATCTCAACGCCTTCTGGCAGTTCGATGGTACCGGTCACGTCAGTTGTACGGAAGTAGAACTGTGGACGGTAGCCTTTGAAGAACGGAGTATGACGGCCGCCTTCGTCTTTGGACAGGATGTACACTTCAGATTCGAACTTGGTGTGTGGCTTGATAGAGCCTGGCTTAGCCAGTACCTGACCACGTTCGATTTCTTCGCGTTTGATACCACGCAGCAGAACACCAACGTTCTCACCAGCACGGCCTTCGTCCAGCAGTTTGCGGAACATTTCAACGCCGGTACAGGTAGATTTCGCAGTATCTTTGATACCAACGATTTCAACTTCTTCACCAACTTTGATGATACCGCGCTCTACACGACCGGTAACAACGGTACCACGGCCGGAGATGGAGAATACGTCTTCGATTGGCAGCAGGAACGGCTTATCGATAGCACGCTCTGGCTCT
>NZ_KE161030.1:0-4508 GCF_000412335.2 Cedecea davisae DSM 4568 | reverse complement strand
GTGGGAAGTGTTGATGGTGATACCACGAGCTTTTTCTTCCGGTGCGTTATCGATCTGGTCGAATGCACGAGCAGAACCACCGTAGGTTTTAGCCAGAACGGTAGTGATTGCAGCGGTCAGCGTTGTTTTACCATGGTCAACGTGGCCGATAGTACCGACGTTAACGTGCGGTTTTTTACGTTCAAACTTTTCTTTAGACATCGATTGTCCCTCTAAGACACGGATAAATCGGTGGTATCACCACATCAACCAGGCATATGCCTGAATTAGCTGAATGCATTAACAGAAGAGAAACAGGGAGGAGATAAAGAAGTGGTGCTGATAGGCAGATTCGAACTGCCGACCTCACCCTTACCAAGGGTGCGCTCTACCAACTGAGCTATATCAGCACATCTTGTTGGAGCGGGCAGTGGGAATCGAACCCACATCATCAGCTTGGAAGGCTGAGGTAATAGCCATTATACGATGCCCGCATCCTGGAACTCGGCTACCTGAATCTTTCTGTAGTGAATATGAGAGGAAGCCTCTCAGTATTCGAGCCGACAAACTAAGTGCTTATCGTCTCGGGCCACGCAATGCGTTGCCGAATATGGTGGTGGGGGAAGGATTCGAACCTTCGAAGTCGATGACGGCAGATTTACAGTCTGCTCCCTTTGGCCGCTCGGGAACCCCACCTGGGGTACTTGATGGTGCCGGCTACCGGAATCGAACTGGTGACCTACTGATTACAAGTCAGTTGCTCTACCTACTGAGCTAAGCCGGCATCAAGTAGCGCGCATTCTAGGAAGACAGAGCCGCTCATGCAACAAAAAAATCGCATAAAATGCACTACCGCTCACATTTTGCGCGAGATCTCGAAAATCTGGCGACTAAAGAAGCAACCCGGAGCAAATTTAACCCACTTCGAATACGTTTTTTCATACCTCGGCTTTTAACCGCGCAATAATCGCCGGCTTTTTCCCGATCAAAGAGGGAATCAGCGCAAACGGACTCATAAGACTGATGTTCTGGCCTAACTGACAACGTGATGTATCCATCGTAATACATCACTGCCGTCGATTTTTTCTTATCGATCTCTCCCTTCCGGTGTTACCCTCCTGCCACTATTGAAAAGTTAAATACGCTACATACCTTTAATCCACGGCGTTTGATTGCATTCGTTAGTGGATGTAGTGCGTAAATTTTGTCCTGAATTACAGGCAGAAGCATGCTTATGAGTAATAAAGAGCAAATGTTAGCAACGACCCCTTATTTAGAATTTAACCGGAGCCAGTGGGCAGCTTTGCGCGACTCGGTCCCCATGACCCTGACAGAAGGGGAAATCGCACGGTTAAAAGGCATTAACGAAGACCTTTCCCTTGAGGAAGTGGCGGAGATTTACCTGCCGCTGTCTCGTCTGCTTAATTTTTATATCAGTTCGAATCTGCGCCGCCAGGCAGTGCTTGAGCAGTTCCTCGGCACTAATGGGCAGCGTATTCCGTATGTTATCAGCATCGCCGGAAGCGTTGCCGTGGGGAAAAGTACGACAGCTCGTGTCTTACAGGCCCTGTTAAGCCGCTGGCCTGAGCATAGACGGGTTGAGCTGATTACCACCGATGGCTTCCTTCATCCGAACAAAGTGCTTAAAGAGCGCAATCTGATGAAGAAGAAAGGCTTCCCTCAGTCCTACGATATGCATCGTCTGGTGAAGTTTGTGTCTGATATTAAATCCGGCGCAACCAACGTCACCGCTCCGGTCTATTCGCACCTGGTATACGATGTTATCCCGGATGGAGATAAAATCGTCGCTCAGCCGGATATCCTAATTCTTGAAGGGTTAAACGTTCTGCAAAGCGGCATGGACTATCCACACGATCCTCACCATGTATTTGTTTCGGATTTTGTGGACTTCTCTATTTATGTGGATGCGCCTGAAGAATTATTACAGAATTGGTATATCAATCGTTTCCTGAAATTCCGTGAAGGTGCGTTTACCGATCCTAACTCTTATTTCCATAGCTACGCAAAACTCTCAGAAGATGAGGCAATTAATATTGCGACTCAGCTCTGGAAAGAAATTAACCTTCTGAATTTAAATCAGAACATACTCCCAACACGCGATCGTGCTAGCCTGATTATGACAAAGAGCGCCAATCACGCCGTGGACTGCGTTAAATTGCGTAAATAGAAAATAAAGGGGGAATACCCCCCTTTATTAATTTGCGCCTCTCAACGAGATCTCGCCGCCAACCCAGGCCTTTATTATTCCGTCCTGTTCCAGCAATAACCCACCCTGCTCATTAATACCGCGGGAAATACCAAGAACTTCTCGTTCCCCGATAATCAATTTAACCGGTCGATTAATGAAATTATCCAGTTTTTCCCAGCGAGGAAGGAATGGAACCAGACTTTCCTGCTCAAACAGCTGAAGCGCTGTACGCAGCTCCTGGATCAGGGTCACTGCCAGCGTATTTCTATTAATGCTTATCCCGGCTTCCTGCAGGTTGATCCAGCCCTGATTAATGACATCGGCCGCTACATTTCTCATGGCGAGATTAATTCCTGCGCCAATGACAATCTGCGCGGCATCGCCGGTTTTACCGGTCAACTCTACCAGGATCCCGGCAAGTTTGCGGTCGTTGAGATAGAGATCGTTTGGCCATTTAACTCTGACATCTTCGGCCCCAAGCCGTTGCAACACTTCTGCCATAACGATGCCGATGACTAAACTCAGACCAATAGCCGCCGCTGGCCCCTGCTCAAGACGCCAGTACATAGAAAGATAGAGATTGGCGCCGAAGGGGGAAAACCACTGGCGCCCTCTTCTACCGCGCCCGGCTTGTTGATATTCGGCTATACAAGCATCACCAGACTGGAGCGTATCGATCCGGTTAAGCAAATATTGGTTGGTTGAATCAATCACCGGTAATACGGCAACTGTTCCTGCAGCAACCTGAGATTTAATAAATGATTCATCCAGGAGTTGAATAGGCTCCGGCAGGCTGTAGCCCTTACCCGGTACGGTAAAGACATCAATGCCCCAGTCCCGCAGAGTTTGAACATGCTTATTGATTGCGGCCCGGCTCATGCCAAGCTGCTCACCCAACTGTTCACCAGAGTGAAACTCACCGTCGGCCAGAATGCTAATTAGCGTCAGAGGGACTTTATTATCTTTCACGCAATCGTCTCCACAGCGCTGACTTCACCCGTGCTGCCAATAAAGCGAACTTCAGGCTCAAGCCAGACATCAAATTTCGCCCCGACCTGTTGGCGGACGTAGTGTGCCAAAGCAATAACATCGGCGCTGCTTGCGCCATCTTCATTAATTATCACCAATGCCTGGTGGCGATGAACGGCTGCCCCACCTATGCGATGACCTTTTAGCTGACATTGATCGATAAGCCAGCCGGCAGCAAGTTTCACGCTGCCGTCCAGCTGAGGATAATGTGGTACGTTAGAAAAGCTGGATAATAACTTTTCAGACTGCTCGGCGGTAATAACCGGGTTTTTAAAGAAGCTACCCGCGTTGCCATTTACTTTAGGATCGGGAAGCTTCGACATTCTCATGTGGCAAACACTATCAAATATTTGTCGTGGGGTTACGCTGGCAGGATCAAGCCTGGTCAGATCGCCGTAGCTCAGTATTGGCTGCCATACTTTAGGAAGACGGAAACCAACGGCCACAATGGCAAAACGGTCCTGATATTCATGTTTGAAGATACTGTCACGATAAGCAAACCGACACTCTTCATTACTCAAACGCAGAGCCTGACCGGTACTCAACTCAATACAGTCCACATAATTGCAGACCTTTTTGATCTCCACGCCATAAGCGCCAATGTTTTGAATTGGCGAAGACCCTGCGCAGCCGGGTATAAGAGCAAGGTTTTCCAGGCCCGGCATCTCCTGCTGTAACGTATATTCAACCAGCTGATGCCAGTTTTCGCCTGCGCCGACATGAAGTAACCATGCATCGTCAGATTCAGTAACCTGAATACCTTTAATACGATTCACAATTACCGTTCCCTCAAAATCCTTCAGGAAAAGAACATTGCTTCCTTCACCCAGAATAAGTACCGGCTGCCCAGCACGAGCGGCTTTCGCCCATGATTCAGTAAGTTGTTGTGCAGATTCAGCAACGACTATCTGCGCTGCATTTGCCTGAATACCGAAGGTATTGAAGGTTTTAAGAGAGGAGTTCATGTCAGCCATTTTCCGGAATATAAACCGAAGTAGTTTACCCGATCCTGCCGGGATTGGCTTGCCTGTCTCCGTATAACGCGCATAGCAAAAGGGCCCAGTCTTTTGACTGAGCCCTTTCACCTGATTTGAATATTTCTTAGAAAGCAAAAAACCCCGGCCTTTCGGTCGGGGTTATTGCTAATTTGATGCCTGGCAGTTGTATGCCGGGCTGTCCTGCCCGTCACCCTGCGGGCAGCCTCCGGCTGTGCAAATCCGTTCCCTACGGATTTGTCCTACTCTCTGAGAGCAGAGTCTGCCAGATAGCAGAAAACAAAAAACCCCAGCCG